>NZ_CP170755.1:0-4723104 GCF_043099325.1 Yersinia fenwicki
GTGTCACTTTCGCTTTGGCAGCAGTGTCTTGCCCGATTGCAGGATGAGTTACCTGCCACAGAATTTAGTATGTGGATACGCCCCTTACAGGCGGAACTGAGTGACAATACTCTGGCGCTTTACGCACCTAATCGTTTTGTACTGGACTGGGTCCGTGATAAGTACTTAAACAATATCAATGGGTTACTTAATGATTTCTGTGGCAGCGAGGTTCCCTTACTGCGTTTTGAAGTGGGGAGTAAACCTGCGGTAAGAGCTCACAGTCATCCAGTTACAGCCAGCGTTAGTGCGCCTGTTGCTCCGGTTACCCGCAGTGCACCTGTGCGCCCGAGCTGGGATAGCTCGCCTGCTCAACCTGAACTGTCTTACCGTTCGAATGTGAACCCTAAGCACACATTTGATAACTTCGTTGAAGGTAAATCGAACCAATTGGCTCGTGCTGCTGCACGTCAGGTTGCAGATAATCCGGGTGGTGCGTATAACCCGTTATTCCTTTATGGCGGTACAGGTTTAGGTAAAACTCACCTGTTACATGCTGTGGGAAATGGCATCATGGCCCGTAAAGCCAATGCCAAAGTGGTTTACATGCATTCTGAGCGTTTTGTGCAAGATATGGTTAAAGCCTTGCAGAACAACGCGATAGAAGAGTTTAAACGCTATTATCGCTCAGTTGATGCATTATTAATCGATGATATTCAGTTCTTTGCCAATAAAGAGCGTTCCCAGGAAGAGTTTTTCCACACCTTTAATGCTTTGCTGGAAGGTAATCAGCAAATCATTCTGACCTCAGATCGCTATCCAAAAGAGATCAATGGGGTTGAAGATCGTTTGAAATCGCGGTTTGGCTGGGGCCTGACGGTGGCGATTGAGCCGCCTGAACTGGAAACCCGCGTTGCGATTTTGATGAAGAAAGCGGATGAAAATGATATCCGCTTGCCGGGTGAGGTCGCGTTCTTTATTGCCAAGCGTCTGCGCTCCAATGTTCGTGAGCTGGAAGGGGCATTGAATCGTGTGATCGCCAATGCCAATTTTACCGGGCGGGCCATCACCATTGATTTTGTTCGCGAAGCTCTACGTGACTTACTGGCATTGCAGGAAAAGCTGGTTACTATCGATAATATTCAAAAGACTGTCGCAGAATATTATAAAATTAAGGTCGCAGACCTGCTCTCCAAACGGCGTTCCCGTTCGGTAGCCCGGCCACGCCAAATGGCGATGGCATTGGCGAAAGAGCTAACCAACCACAGCCTGCCTGAAATCGGCGATGCGTTTGGTGGACGCGACCATACCACGGTGTTGCATGCTTGCCGCAAAATTGAACAATTGCGTGAAGAGAGTCACGACATCAAAGAAGATTTCTCTAACTTAATCAGAACATTATCCTCCTAGCGCTATGAAATTTATCATTGAACGTGAGCATCTGCTAAAACCGCTGCAACAGGTCAGTAGCCCGCTGGGTGGACGTCCTACGTTGCCAATATTGGGTAACTTGTTGCTACAAGTCACGGAAGGCTCGTTGTTGCTGACCGGTACCGATCTGGAAATGGAGATGGTTGCGCGCGTAGCGCTGTCTCACCCCCATGAGCAGGGCGCGACCACTGTACCTGCCAGGAAGTTTTTTGATATCTGGCGTGGTTTGCCGGAAGGCGCAGAAATTACCGTCGCACTAGATGGTGACCGCCTGTTGGTGCGTTCTGGCCGCAGTCGTTTCTCGCTATCTACCTTGCCAGCGGCAGACTTCCCAAATTTGGATGATTGGCAAAGTGAAGTCGAATTCACCTTACCGCAAGCCACATTGAAGCGTCTGATTGAGTCTACTCAGTTCTCGATGGCTCATCAGGATGTGCGCTATTACTTGAACGGTATGCTGTTTGAGACTGAAGGCGAAGAGCTGCGCACTGTCGCAACTGATGGTCACCGTTTGGCTGTTTGCGCTATGCCAATTGGCCAGACATTACCGTCACATTCGGTGATCGTGCCGCGTAAAGGCGTGATGGAGTTGGTCAGATTACTGGATGGTGGTGATACGCCGTTGCGCCTGCAAATTGGTAGCAATAATATCCGTGCGCATGTGGGGGATTTTATTTTTACCTCTAAGCTGGTTGATGGGCGCTTCCCAGACTATCGTCGCGTATTGCCAAAAAATCCGGATAAGACACTGAAAGCAAGCTGTGATTTACTGAAACAAGCTTTTGCTCGTGCTGCTATTTTGTCCAACGAGAAGTTTCGCGGCGTTCGGCTCTATGTGAGCCAAAATCAGCTAAAGATCACCGCTAACAACCCTGAACAGGAAGAAGCGGAAGAGATCCTCGATGTCAGCTACGATGGGGCGGAAATGGAGATCGGTTTCAACGTCAGCTATGTGCTTGATGTGCTGAATGCGCTCAAGTGCGAAGATGTAAGCCTATTACTTACCGACTCGGTCTCCAGTGTGCAGATTGAAGATGGTGCCAGCCAGGCTGCGGCTTATGTTGTCATGCCAATGCGTTTGTAAAGCATGGCTCTGACGCGTTTATTAATTAAAGATTTTCGCAATATCGAATCGGCAGACTTGGCACTGGCGTCGGGGTTTAATTTTTTAGTTGGCCCCAACGGCAGCGGTAAAACCAGTGTGTTGGAGGCGATTTATACCTTGGGTCATGGCCGCGCTTTTCGTAGTTTGCAGGCAGGCCGCGTGATTCGTCACGAATGTGCCGAGTTTGTGTTGCATGGTCGGGTTGATGCGAATGAGCGTGAATCATCCGTAGGGCTGAGTAAAAGCCGACAAGGTGATACCAAAGTGCGCATTGATGGCACTGATGGTCATAAAGTGGCTGAATTGGCACAACTGTTGCCGATGCAGTTGATCACCCCTGAAGGGTTTACCTTATTGAATGGCGGGCCAAAATTTCGGCGTGCCTTTTTAGACTGGGGTTGCTTTCATAATGAACCCGGTTTTTTTATGGCCTGGAGCAATCTGAAAAGATTACTTAAGCAGCGCAACGCCGCGCTGCGCCAGGTGAGTCGCTATACGCAAATCCGGGCCTGGGATCAGGAAATTATCCCGCTGGCTGAGCGCATTAGTGAGTGGCGGGCGGCATACAGTGACGCAATTGCGGCAGATATTTCAGCCACATGCGCCCTGTTCCTGCCAGAGTTCGCCCTGAGTTTCTCTTTCCAGCGCGGTTGGGATAAAGAGAGTGACTATGGTGAGTTGCTGGAACGCCAGTTTGAGCGTGACAGAGCGCTAACTTATACCGCCGTCGGGCCACATAAAGCGGATTTCCGCATTCGGGCCGATGGTACGCCGGTAGAAGATTTGCTATCGCGTGGTCAGCTAAAATTGCTGATGTGCGCACTGCGGTTAGCGCAGGGTGAGTTTCTCACCCGACAGAGCGGGCGGCGTTGCCTGTATCTGCTTGACGATTTTGCTTCCGAATTAGACACCGGCCGTCGTCGTTTATTGGCCGAGCGTTTAAAAGCTACCCAGGCACAGGTCTTTGTCAGCGCAGTAAGTGCTGAACAAGTGGCTGACATGGTAGGTGAAAAGGGCAAGATGTTCCGCGTGGAACATGGCAAAATAGAGGTTCAACCACAGGATTAAAAATGAGCGAGAAACGTTGATGTCGAATACTTATGACTCCTCAAGTATCAAGGTATTAAAAGGGCTGGATGCGGTTCGTAAGCGTCCGGGCATGTATATCGGTGATACTGATGACGGTACCGGTCTGCACCACATGGTATTCGAGGTTGTGGACAACGCTATCGACGAAGCCCTCGCTGGCCACTGTAAAGAGATTATCGTCACCATCCATTCGGATAACTCTGTTTCTGTACAGGATGATGGTCGTGGTATCCCAACCGGTATGCATGACGAGGAAGGGGTATCGGCAGCTGAGGTCATCATGACCGTGTTGCATGCTGGCGGTAAGTTTGACGATAACTCGTACAAAGTTTCCGGTGGTTTGCACGGCGTAGGTGTATCCGTTGTTAACGCCCTGTCTGAAAAACTGGAGCTGGTGATTCGCCGTGAAGGTAAAGTTCACGAGCAGACTTACAAGATGGGTGTGCCGCAAGCACCATTGAAAGTGGTGGGCGAAACCGATCAAACTGGGACAACCGTGCGTTTCTGGCCGAGTTTCCAGACGTTCACCAATAATACCGAATTCCAATATGAAATCCTGGCCAAACGTCTGCGTGAGCTGTCGTTCCTGAACTCTGGGGTTTCAATCAAGCTGAAAGACAAACGTAATGACAAAGAAGACCACTTCCATTACGAAGGCGGTATCAAAGCGTTTGTTGAGTATCTGAACAAAAACAAAAATCCGATCCACCCGAAAGTGTTCTATTTCTCCACCATGAAAGATGATATCGGTGTAGAAGTGGCATTGCAGTGGAACGATGGTTTCCAGGAAAATATTTACTGTTTCACCAACAACATTCCACAGCGCGATGGGGGGACTCACTTAGTCGGGTTCCGTACGGCGATGACTCGTACCCTGAACAGCTACATGGATAAAGAAGGTTACAGTAAAAAAGCGAAAATCAGTGCGACCGGTGATGATGCCCGTGAAGGCTTGATTGCTGTGGTTTCCGTGAAAGTGCCAGACCCTAAATTCTCCTCGCAAACCAAAGATAAACTGGTTTCTTCTGAGGTAAAAACTGCGGTCGAAACGCTGATGAACGAGAAGCTGGTTGAGTATTTGCTGGAAAACCCAACCGACGCCAAAATCGTGGTTGGCAAAATTATTGACGCGGCCCGTGCTCGTGAAGCTGCGCGTAAAGCTCGTGAAATGACGCGTCGTAAAGGTGCGCTGGATTTGGCTGGCTTACCAGGCAAACTGGCTGACTGCCAGGAACGTGACCCAGCACTGTCCGAACTCTACTTAGTGGAAGGGGACTCAGCGGGCGGCTCTGCGAAACAAGGCCGTAACCGTAAAAACCAGGCCATTTTACCGCTGAAAGGTAAAATTCTGAACGTCGAGAAAGCGCGTTTTGACAAAATGCTTTCTTCGCAGGAAGTGGCAACACTGATCACTGCGTTGGGTTGTGGTATTGGACGGGATGAATATAACCCGGACAAATTGCGTTATCACAATATCATTATCATGACCGATGCCGACGTGGATGGTTCTCACATCCGTACGTTATTGTTGACTTTCTTCTACCGCCAGATGCCGGAAATTATTGAGCGTGGTCATGTGTTTATCGCTCAGCCGCCACTGTATAAAGTGAAAAAAGGTAAACAAGAGCAATACATCAAAGATGATGACGCGATGGAGCAGTATCAGATGACTCTGGCACTGGATGGCGCGGCTCTGCATATCAATGCCGATGCACCACCTCTGGTGGGTGAACATCTGGAGAAACTGGTTGCCGAGCACTATAGCGTCCAGAAAACTATTGCTCGTATGGAACGTCGTTATCCGCGTGCTTTACTGAATAACCTGATTTATCAACCAACCTTGAACGAAGAGGATTTGAGCGATAAAGAGGCGGTAACGCAATGGATTGATTCGTTGGTAGTCATGCTAAATGAGAAAGAACAGCATGGCAGCAGCTACAGTTCCGTGGTGCATGAAAACCGTGAGCGTCAACTGTTTGAGCCGGTATTACGTATTCGTACCCACGGGGTTGATACCGATTATGATCTGGACTTCGATTTCATCCACGGTGGTGAATATCGCAAGATCTGTCTGTTGGGCGACAAGTTACGCGGCTTAATCGAAGAAGGTGCTTTTGTTGAACGTGGCGAGCGCCGTGTGCCGGTTTCAAGTTTCGAAGATGCACTTGACTGGTTGGTTAAAGAGTCGCGTCGTGGCCTGGCAATCCAGCGCTATAAAGGTCTGGGTGAAATGAACCCAGAGCAACTGTGGGAAACCACTATGGATCCAACCAGCCGCCGTATGTTGCGGGTGATGGTGAAAGATGCCATTGCGGCAGACCAGTTGTTTACCACTCTGATGGGCGATGCGGTTGAACCTCGTCGTGCCTTTATCGAAGAGAATGCGTTGCGAGCAGCAAATATCGATATCTAATTGATCAGATGACTTATTGATCAGATAGGAAAGCCCAGAGCGGGAGACTGCTACTGGGCTTTTTTTTGGCTGATGACGGCTGATGGCATTTGTGCAGTACACGGACTTACTAGCATTTGAGCGCTGAATCGCGCTAGCATGAGCCATTCGCTATATAAATGTGAGGACCTATGGCTATTGAATTAATTGCTATTGATATGGATGGCACATTGCTGAATACACAGCATGAAATCACCCCACGTGTAAAACAGGCTATTGATGCTGCCCGGGCGAAAGGGGTCAGTGTGGTATTAGCCACTGGACGGCCTTATATCGGGGTCCAGCGTTATTTACGCGAACTGAATATGGAAAACAGTGGTGACTATTGCATCAGTAATAACGGCGCATTAGTACAAAAAGCGGCTACGGGTGAGTGTATTTTGCAAGAAACCCTCAGTTTCGAGGATTATCTTTATTTCGAAGCTTTGTCGCGAGAAATGGGGGTCAGTTTCCAGGCTTTTGATTTTGATACTTTATATACCGCTAACAAAGACATCAGCAAATATACCCTGCATGAAGTGCTGCTGACCGGTATTCCATTGAAATACCGTGCGGTAGAAGAGATGGATCACACCTTGCGCTTCCCTAAAGTGATGATGATTGATGAGCCAGAAAAACTGGATCACGCCTTAGCGATGATGCCAGCGGAAGCCTTTGAGCGCTTTAATATCATGAAAAGCGCTCCTTTTTACCTGGAAATTTTGAGTAAACGGGTTGATAAGGGGACTGGAGTGAAAATGCTGGCTGACCATTTAGGTATCGCACAGGAAAACATTATGGCGCTGGGCGATCAGGGTAATGATATCGCGATGGTTAATTACGCCGGTGTCGGTGTTGCGATGGGCAATGCCATCCCCGAACTGAAAGAGATAGCGCAGTTTGTGACGGGTACCAATAGTGAAGACGGTGTAGCGATGGCTATTGAGAAATATGTACTTTGAGTTTTGATTGGGTCTGCTCTATTACAAATTAGGTGCTTGGCTCGGTTGATATGAGATCGGCGCTCAGCTTATTTCCGATGCCTCAACCGCCAAAGGGGTTACAAGTGCGTAATCCCTTGGAACCCCTGCGCTTTCGCACGTATCGCTTGCCCACTTCGTGGGTGCCCTCGGCAGCTCAAATGTGCTTTTAGAGTCAACAGAGAGAATCTAAAAGCCTACTCTCTCTTATCGCCCCAGAATTCCTTTCACTATTTGCACGTCTTGAATCCCTAACCCGGTTAAGTCTGCTAAGGTAATTTGCTGCTCATTATCTCGGAAAACGCTATTTCCCGTTAAAGCCGTGCCAATCTCGATTAAGGTATGATGCGTCAATAGTTGTTGTTGAAATGCAGATGAAATCTCACCAAATTCAGTACATTGTGCCAATGAATCAACCAGGATTTTATCGGCTTTTGCTACTAACTCAGGGGCCAGTTCGCGCTTACCTGCACCATCCGCGCCGACGGCGGTAATGTGTGTACCGGGCTGGATATCAGCAGAGTGCAAAATAGCCTCGCTGCTAGGGGTGGTGGTGACAATAAACTGGCAGTGACGGCCTAACTCCGCAGCATCCAAGGTGGTATTGACTTCAAAACCTTCCGTCTGGGCGTATTGGCGGTATTCTTCTAATGCGGTTTCACTGCGGCCCCAAACCCATAGCTGACGACACGAAATCACACTTTTCAGGTACATCAGGTGCAACCGTGCTTGCATTCCGGTGCCGACCATACCGATCGCGTGGATATGCTGTGGCGCACACAGCTCGGCCACAATGCGACCAGCCAATGCTGTACGTAGCGCAGTTAACCAGCCCTCATCGAGCAATAGGGCCTGAGGCTCACCGGTCTGGGCAGAAAATGCCATCATTAGCCCCTGATTACTGGCCAGCCCTTGAGTCGGGTTATGATAAAAACCGCTTGAGACTTTCACTACAAATTGACTATCGCCCTGCAAATAGCCACTTTTAATACAACAATCGCCCTCAGCTTGTTCAAACAGCAAATGCTGTACTGGTGGCATTTGTACTTGTTTTTGGCTAAACGCGATAAACCCTGCTTTAAGTAGTAATGTGATGGCATCAGCATCGAACTTGTCGAGAATCTGCTGCTTATTCAGGATAATCATTCGCTGACTGCTCCCAGATATTTTTTCAGTACAATATTCTTTCCGCACAGCACTACGGCCACTTTTTTACCTTGCCAAAGTGATGCCTGCTTTAGTGCTGCCGCTAAGGCTACACCGGCGGCACCTTCAATCATCCAGCGGTCAGTATGGGCAATCAAACGCATGGCATCTTTGATTTCCTGTTCACTCACCAGCACTTTCTGGTCGATTAATTGCTGGCAAAGCGCAAAGGTTATTGCTCCTGGTTCTACGCCCCCAGCGGTGCCATCAGACAAAGTCTCTTGCTCCGCTACCTCTTGAATTTTGCCGTTTTCCAGGCTGGTATACATACTGGTGGCGTTGGCAGGCCAACACCCAATAATCTGAGTTTTATCCGAGAGTTTTTTCAGCACAGTAGCAATACCGGAAATCAATCCACCGCCACCAACTGCCACAAATACAGCATCCAGATCCGGCTGTTGTTCAACCATCTCCATACCACAAGTCCCTTGTCCGGCAATAATCTGCCTATCGTTATAAGGGGAGATATAGATTTTACCCTGTTGCTGCGCGGCACTACCCGCTGCCAGTTCTGCACTTAATGCATCCCCTTGAACCAGCTCAACTTCTCCACCCAGCGCACGAATGGCTTCTAATTTGATGGACGCTGCTTGTTCTGGTGCATAAATGGTGGCTTCCACTCCCGCGAACTTCCCTGCCAGCGCCATGGCTTGCCCGTGATTGCCGGTAGATGCTGTGATAACGCCGCGTTGGCGTTGCTCCTCAGCTAATAAACGCAGTTTGTTACTGGCTCCGCGAAATTTAAAAGAACCGGTGTGTTGTAAATGCTCACATTTGAGATAGATTTCGCAACCACTGTGTTGGGACAGTAATGGGCTATATTCCAGCGGTGTTACTCTCACTTGTGGGCGTAATGCTTGGTGGGCCTCTTTGATAGCATCGAATAAGGTGTTCATATCGGTTCCTTTAAATTTTAGTAGTTTTTATATTTTTCAAATGGTTGTAAACAGTCGCACGACCAATGTTCAGGATTTTTGCAACATAACCGGCTGCATTTTTGCCGTTAAATGCCCCCTGCTGATAAAGCGCCTCAATTAACTGGTGACGGTTAATATTGTTCAATGCTCCCAGAGTGAGTTGCTGCTGTTGCAGCCAGTGGTGCGTGTAGGTATTGATTCGCTCCTGCCAGTCATCTTGGAACAACACATCAGGTTGCGGCTGCAATTGATGGCCTGACAGGAACATATCCAGTGCTGCTTTCGCGCTTTCAAAGACAGTAATGTCCAGATTGATACACAGCAGCCCGACAGCTTGCCCATTGCCATCCCGCAGCACAGTGCTGATAGACCGCAGTTGACGGCCATCCCAGTTGCGCTTTTGGTAAGGGCCAATCACTTGCGAATGCTGATCAAATTGCAGATCGCTGAGATTGGAGTCTTCCCCTAATTCGCGTTGTGAATAGTTATTCGCGATATAAACCAGTTTTTGGCTGGCTAAGTCGTGGAGAGCGATTTCCGCATAAGGAGAAAAAAGTGTGGCTATCGCGTCGGCAATAGGCTGGTATTGGCTGAGCATAGGGAAATTTCACTTGGAATAAAAAATCCATATTAGACTTTTTTTCTAAAACACCATGGTTTTTTGCTGACTGGGTTTACAGTAATAGGAAGTGGGAGTGATATAATTCAGTAAAATAAATTATCGTTAGCATAATCACGGAAGGAGCGCGTATGGCCTTGCAGGAACAGCAACTCACCTTTGATCCCAGAGGTCATCAGCTCACCAACATCAATGTTTGGACGCCGGATAGCCAATGGCTGGCATATGATGTGCGGCCTAATGGCAGTACGTTTAGTGGTTTAACGATTGAGCGGGTTAATTGCATCACTGGTGAGATTGAAGTTATTTATCGTGCTCAACATGGTGCCCATGTTGGCGTGGTGACCGTGAGCCCTGATAATCCAGCACGCTATGTGTTTATTCATGGCCCGGAACACCCCGATAGTCACTGGCATTATGATTTTCATCACCGGCGAGGGGTGATTGTCACTGAGCCGGACAGAGAATTAGCGGTCACATTGGATGCCATGGATATCACACCACCCTTTACCCCCGGCGCGTTGCGCGGAGGCAGCCATGTGCATGTTTTCAGCCCTGACGGCAGTCGCCTGAGTTTTACCTACAACGACCATGTGCTTCACGAACAAGACCCCGCTCTGGATTGCCGCAACGTAGGCGTAGCCTTGCCTTTGCACGGTGTCAATCCGCCTAAACAACATCCGCGTGAATATGATGGCAGCCATTTCTGTGTGTTAGTGACTCGAACTACCCCTACGCCCTTGGCGGGTAGTGACCAAATAAACCGCGCTTATGAAGAGGGTTGGATAGGTTCGCAGGGTTATCTGAAAGCGGACGGTACTCGCCAGCGTTGGGCATTGGCATTTATTGGCGACACGCTTTCGGCGCAGGGCGAAAAAATTCCGGAAATCTTTATTGCTGATTTACCCGAGCATGACCGGGATTATGCTCGTGCGGGTGAAGCGCCACTTGAGGGAACTCAAACCACCATGCCAGCCCCGCCCGTAGGCGCCAGACAACGGCGGTTAACTTTTACGGCTGAGCGGCGTTTCCCAGGACTGGCGACTAGCCCTCGGCATTGGCTGCGAACCTCACCAGACGGCAGTACCATTGCTTGTTTAATGAAAGATGATGAGGGTGTGGTGCAGCTGTGGTTGGTATCACCCAATGGTGGTGAACCACGGCAACTGACATTCACGGAGGGGGGGATTCAGTCGGCATTCAGTTGGCAACCGCAAGGACGCAGCCTGGCATTTGTGTGTGATAACAGTGTGATGCAATGTGATAGTACAACCGGTCAATTACGGCGCTTGACTGCGCGGAGTGCTGTTGCACCCATGGCGGATGCGGTGGTGTTTTCGCCCGATGGCACTAAAGTTGCCTTTATGCGGGAAATCGACGGCTTAGCACAAATCTTTACCGTCAATATAGACTAACTCATTGGACTGGCGTATCTGCGGGGTGGGCTACTGACTGATTCTGCGCTTCGAACTGACGGATGCGCTCACGTGGGGAGTTGGCCATTTTATCTTCACTGTCGGAACGCAAGTAATCATACGGCAATAATAAAGTGTCCATCACCGCTGAGAACGGCAAATCCACCGCGAGCAAGGGCCGCAGCGCCCAACCGGTATTATCATCTTTGAGCATCGCCACATTGGCTTCAGTACCGGAGTAATAACCTTGACTGCTACTGGTGTGCGTCATAATACTGGAACAGCCGCCGGACAAAAGCAGCGAACAGCCGGTAACAAAAGGGATAACTGTATTTTTCATTGTTTTTTCAGCTCTCATCATACCGGGGAGTTACAGGTTACAAGGTTCAACCCACTATTAATGCCAAGTTTTGGCATGATTTTTACACCACCTTACAGACAGTTCCTATGGTGAAAGATTCAGTATTGTGATGTAAATTTACCTAAGTGTAAGTTATAACAGCGCATTTATCGAATAATGAAATTAATAAACTTCGTACTAAGAATTTTCTTGTGAAAATTTTTTTTAATTTTGCTCTTGAAAAGAAGATTGTCGACCTCATTTTATTATTAGGTCAGAGGGAATACGCCGACAGGGTATTCAGACCAAGAGCCTGTCCAGAGTGGAAGGCTTAATACAAAATATGACAATATCCTTGCTAATATATTTAGGAGGCAGTTTTTATGCGTAATTCCGAGCTTGCACCACTGTATCGTTCAGCTATCGGTTTCGACCGGTTATTTAATCTATTAGAATCCGGCCAGAATCAAAGTAATGGCGGTTATCCTCCTTATAACGTCGAATTGGTCGATGAAAATAACTATCGCATTGCGATCGCGGTAGCAGGCTTTGCAGAACAGGAGTTGGACATCGTTACTCAGGATAACCTATTGATTATTCGTGGTTCTCATGCCAGTGAGCCAGCACAACGAACTTATTTATATCAAGGTATCGCTGAGCGAAACTTCGAACGTAAATTCCAATTGGCTGAGCACATTAAAATTAAAGGTGCCAATTTAGTCAATGGTTTGTTGTATATCGATCTGGAGCGTTTAGTACCAGAAAGTTTAAAACCACGTCGTATTGAAATTAAATAATAGGTTTATTAAATAGTTTTTCAATAATGTGACTAATTCACATTATTCATAACTGAGCCAAGTCTGCCGTAATCGGGGACTGATCGGCTTTCTATTATCTCGCTTCAAAGAAGGAGTTATATATATGCGTAATTATGATTTGTCACCTTTACTTCGTCAGTGGATTGGTTTTGATAAATTAGCCAGTTCAATGCAGGGCGGCCAGGATTCTCAGGGCTTCCCTCCATATAATATTGAGAAAACTGATGATAACCACTATCGCATCTCACTGGCATTGGCCGGTTTTAAACAGAGCGAACTGGATATTGAAGTAGAAGGCCCGCGTTTGACTGTGCGCGGTAAGCCAACACCGGCTGAAAAACAGGTTGAATATCTGCATCAAGGCTTGGTGCGTAAAGAGTTCTCATTGACCTTTACTTTGGCAGAGCATCTGAATGTTGATAATGCTCAATTTGAAAATGGTCTGCTGCATATTGATCTGTTGCGCCAGGTACCAGAAGCACTGCAACCACAGCGTATTAGCATTGGCAGTGCCGCTCCTCAAGAGCATCAGGTATTAGATAATCCGGTTGCAACCGAGCAATCAGAACAGCAGTAATTATGATGACCGGTACCTCTGCCTGAGGTGCCGGTAACGAATACCCTTCTTACTTGACGCCGCAGCTTTGTTAGCGGCGTTTTCTCACCCGAATCACTTAATCGAAGTAAGCTCATCGGGATTCGTTCACTTGCAGCCTTGCTGCAACGCCAATTAATTTGGGTATAAATTTCCGTGTTTGTTTTTTCACCGGAGAGATTCCCCTCTCTCCGGTGCATTTTGTGGTGCATCCCACATTCACTTTCCGCCCCTTCTGACAAAATCCCTACTAACAGTATACCCGTCATACTTCAAGCTGCATGTAGGTTGGCTGCGCTCAATCACCCGAATCACTTACTTATGTAAGCTCATCGGGGTTCTCTTACTTGCCGCCTTCCTGCAACTCGAATTATTTAGGGTAGAGGAATTTAAGGCCATGTATGACCCAATAACATGCCACGTGGCCGACCGGTTTTTAAACTTAGGCAAGGAAGTGATTTATGAGTGCTATCGCCCTTACCGTCAGTATGCTGGCGCTGGTCGCCGTATTGGGGTTATGGATCGGTAATTGGAAAGTCTATGGTGTGGGGTTAGGTATCGGCGGGGTGCTATTTGGCGGCATTATTGTGGGCCATTTTGCACAAACTTACGAACTGGTTCTAAATGGAGACATGCTGCATTTCATTCAGGAATTTGGCCTGATTCTGTTTGTTTATACCATCGGTATTCAGGTGGGGCCGGGTTTCTTCTCCTCACTGCGAGTCTCGGGGTTGCGGCTGAATTGCTTTGCTATCCTGATGGTTGTTGTCGGTGGGTTAGTGACCGCAATTATCCATAAATTGTTTGCGGTGCCACTGCCCATTATTCTGGGCGTATTTTCAGGTGCGGTGACTAACACCCCGGCTCTTGGGGCAGCACAACAAATCCTCACTGATTTAGGTTCACCACCCCAATTGGTCAGCCAAATGGGGATGGGTTATGCGATGGCCTATCCATTCGGTATTTGCGGTATTTTGTTGGTCATGTGGATGATCCGTTTATTCTTTAAAATTAACTTTGATCGTGAAGCAAAAGAGTTTGATAGCAGCCACGGGCAGAGCCGTGAATTGCTGCAAACCATGAACGTGGCAGTACGAAACCCCAATCTGCATGGTCTATCAATGCAGGATGTTCCATTACTGAACAGCGATGAGGTGGTCTGCTCCCGCTTGAAGCGCGGTGATTTGTTGATGGTTCCGTTGTCAGGTACTGTCATTGAGCTAGGTGACTATTTGCATTTGGTTGGACAGCGCGAGGCTTTGGAGAAAGTGCGGCTGGTGGTCGGGGAAGAGGTAGATGTCACCTTATCAACGGCCAGTACGGTGCTGCAAACCGCTCGTGTGGTAGTGACCAATGAGGCTGTTTTGGGTAAGAAAATTCGCGACTTAAACCTGAAACAGAAATATGACGTGGCAATCACTCGATTAAACCGTGCCGGGATTGAGTTAGTCGCCAGTAACAATGCCAGCTTACAGTTTGGTGACATTCTTAATTTAGTAGGGCGTCCGGAATCTATTGAGGCCGTTTCTGCTGTTGTGGGTAACGCGCAACAAAAACTACAGCAAGTTCAAATGCTTCCGGTCTTTATTGGCGTCGGTTTGGGGGTGTTGTTAGGGTCAATCCCACTGTTTATTCCGGGATTTCCGGCGGCGCTGCGTTTGGGGCTGGCGGGGGGCCCGCTAGTGGTCGCACTTATCCTTGGGCGTATTGGCAGTATCGGCAAGCTATATTGGTTTATGCCGCCGAGTGCCAACCTGGCGCTGCGTGAACTGGGGATCGTGCTGTTCTTGTCGGTCGTTGGGCTGAAGTCTGGCGGTGATTTTATCAATACGCTGGTCAATGGTGATGGGCTGGCGTGGATTGGCTACGGGGCGATGATCACCGGGATACCGCTACTGACCGTGGGCATTCTGGCGCGCATGCTGGCTAAGATGAACTATCTGACACTGTGCGGCATGTTAGCAGGTTCAATGACTGATCCACCGGCACTGGCCTTTGCCAATGGTTTGCACCCTACCAGCGGCGCAGCGGCACTCTCTTATGCAACTGTTTATCCGTTGGCGATGTTCTTACGAATCATGTCGCCGCAGATACTTGCCGTGCTGTTCTGGACACTATAGCGGGTAGTTTGGTCGGCAGCTATGGCAATGACTAAGTGGAAAGGATAGGCCGAAGAGTAAAGCGTCCGCGCCAGGGAAGGCGCGGCTCGAGCCCCCAGGGACGGGTTTACGGCGTCTTTACGATCGGCCTGTTCTCTCCACTCTTTACTCTGTTATTGAAGCTAAGAATGGCTGTTTTACTGTGCTTCCTGATACGCCAACTCAATTTCTTCGGCCAGAATCGCCACACCCTTTTCGATATCTTCCGGTGCCGGGACATAATTCATCCGCATGCACTGATGAGTATGCGGCCAGTCATATTCCAGACCGGGGAAGAAGTAGTGGCCAGGCACCATCAACACACCGCGTTTTTTCAGGCGTTGATACAACAGTTCGGTGCTGATCGGCAAATCTTTAAACCACAGCCAGAGGAATATCGCCCCTTCCGGTTTGTGGATCAGGCAGCGTTCGGGCGGCAAGTATTTGCGCAGGATAGCAATAGTTTGCTGTACCCGTTCAAAATAGAATGGCCGGATGACCTCTTTGGATAAACGCAACAGATCACCACGCTCAATCATTTCAGCGGCAATCGCTGGCCCCAAACTCCCCGGAGACAAACTGATAATGCCATTCATGTTAGTGATAGCTGAAATGACTTTCTCATCAGCAATCACTATCCCGCAGCGTGAACCGGGTAGGCCCAGTTTCGACAAGCTCATGCACAGAATGATATTCGGGTTCCACAGCGGTGTGGCATCAGTAAAGATAATGCCAGGGAAGGGCACGCCATAAGCATTATCAATCAATAATGGAATACCACGTTGCTGGGCAATAGCATCCAGACGAATCAACTCTTCGTCAGTAATTACATTGCCAGTCGGATTGGTGGGCCGTGAGACGCAAATTAGGCCTATGTCATCGGTAATATTGAGGTGTTCAAAATCGACGTGATACTTGAATTGCCCTTCTGGCAATAGCTCAATATTGGGTTTGGCAGAGACAAACAAATCTTCGTCGAGGCCCGCATCAGCATAACCGAGATACTCCGGTGCCAATGGGAATAATACTCGCCGACGGTTGCCATCGGCATAGCGGCCAGCGAATAAATTAAATAAGTAGAAAAACGCGCTTTGGCTACCATTTGTTAGTGCAATGTTCTGTGGCTCAATTTGCCAACCCAACTCATCGCGCAGCATTTTTGCTAGTGCTTTTAGCAGCAGGTCTTTCCCTTGTGGCCCGTCATAATTGCACAACGCCTCGGTCAATTGCCCGCGTTCCAGCATTTCCTGACAAAGTTGTTGGAAATAAGCATCCATCTCTGGAATATGCGCCGGATTACCCCCGCCAAGCATGATAGAACCTGGGGTTCTCAGGCCGTCATTGAGGTCGTCCATCAGTCTGGTAATACCCGCGTAGCGGGTGAATTTATCGCCGAAAAGTGAAAACTTCATAAATGAAAATTTATTGTTATCCGTAAGTGAACAGCTACCATACTCGCAGATAAAAGCGGACGCAATGCGGAAAGAATTCTTCCTGCCGCGCTAAAATATCGGCAGGATGTGTTATTGCAAAATAATAAACTGGTTTACTCTTTTTTGTCGCCGACCCAAACTACCAAGACTTTATCGCTCTGATGTTGGCGACTAAAAGCATAGTAATCAGCGGTTTGTTGTGACTGCTGCACGCCTGCACCAATCGCTGGGTGACGAGCGCGGAACTGACTGACTTTTTGCCAGTGCGCCAACAGCGCGCCTTTTTCTCCGGTCAGTTCATTCCAGTTCATATCCGAGCGGGTTCCTTGCAATGGATCTGATCCGGTAGGGCCGAACTCTCGTCCACTTTCATCGCCATAGAAGATTTGCACTGCCCCCGGGGCCAGCAGTAGCAGGTCACCCGCGCGTTGCTGTTTCATCAAGGATTGTTGTGCGTCATCTTTAAAAAAGAGCCGTGTATCATGGGATGAAATGTAGCTCAACACATTGAAATTTTGCAGTTTCTCCGCCATTTGTTGGTATGTGCCATCAATGGACGAGAAACAGGCCAGTGCTTGTTTAGCTTGATCCTGAAAATCAAAATTAATCATGGCATCAAAGCCGTTTTGGTAATAATCGCTCTTCATCACGCCGTGACCCCAGGCTTCACCGGTCATCCAGAATGGCAAGTTATCCAGCGCCTGATCCGGGTGAGCTGCTTTCCACTCAGCTAAAGCCGCAGAGCTTTGCTGCTTAAGTTGTTGCCAGGCGGGCTTCTCGACATGCTTGGCGGTATCAACACGAAAGCCGTCGATACCATAATCGCGAACCCATTGACTCAACCAATGCGTGAGGTAATCACGCGGTGTGGCACCGGCAATTTCTCGCGCGGCGGTATCGGGTTTATGGCGATAAAACACCGGTAAACCACTGGCTTGGGTAGATTCGGTTTTGATGTCCGGCAGGAAAGCCAGCGACATGGTCAGATCGTCATAGCCGGGGGAGTCATAATCACCAATATCGGTGCGGATCCATTTCTTACCCCACCAATTATCCCATGCGGCTTTATCACTAAAGTTGATGTAATCATTAAAACTATGCCAGGTTTGTCCCTTGCCCGGCGTCCAGTCTGTCCAGTTTTTACCCAGTGTTTTTTCCAGTTGATCGCCTTGCAAATACAGCGATCCGAACAGGTAGCTCTGCATATCTGCCAGAGTGGCATATCCCACATGATTCATCACTACATCAAATAGAATGCGGATACCGTGCTTATGGGCTTGCTCAACCAGTTTATGCAAATCCTGTTCGGTGCCCATGTTGGCATCCAGACGAGACCAATCCAGACCGTAATAACCATGATAGGCGTAATGCGGGAAGTCACCTTTGGTGCCGCCGCCGACCCAGCCGTGAATTTGCTCCAGTGGAGAAGTTATCCACAACGCATTGACCCCAAGTTGTTGCAAATAATCAAGTTTTTCGGTTAGGCCAGCCAAGTCACCACCGTGGAAAGTACCGATTTCCTGCATGCCATCGCTGTGGCGGCCGTAGCTGTGGTCATTGTCTGGGTTGCCGTTTTTAAAACGATCCGTCAGAGCAAAATAAACCGTGGCATTTTGCCAACTAAAAGCAGCCGCATGCTGAGTTTGTGCTGACTCTAGCAGCAGTAATCCGCCACTTTCAGGGCTGGGTTGCAGTGTGATTTTACCGAGAGAAACTTTTGTTGTTTGGCCAGAGTAGAAATCTCGCACCCTTTCGCCTTCAGCGAAGGTCTTGCTGACATCAATCGTCACCGGTTTTCCATCCCAGCGCTGACAGCGGTGAGCCACGACTTTGACCGTTTCCGCCACTGGTTCTTTGATGCTCAAGGTGAGTGTTGGTGTGCCGCTGCGGGTATCAATACGTACCTGATACTGACCATCACGGAACAGCTTCCACTGGATATCAGCTTGATTCTGGCAGGGTTGCAGCGAAAAAGTCTGATTCAGTTTTACCGGCCCGGTTGGCTGCCAGCATCGCTTATCTTGATAAAATTTAAGGAGATATTCACCTTTGATGAGCGCGCTACTACTCAGGAAAACACCGCTATCTTGTTCAGTAAACGCCGGGAAATGCTGAAGTGACCAGTTCGCCATGGCTGCTGGCGATAAAACCAGTAGCAAAGGGAGCGTGAGATATTTCATAACGCGTCTTCCTTGGGTCTGAGAAACGTATAAAGTTTTATGAATATCAGAGTGCCAAGACGGCGAAGAAATAGCCTCATCCCTGAGCCGTTTTTATAAGGAGGAGGGCTGCGGATGAGAGGGATTTGTCGTTTTTTATTGTCTTCTTTTTAGTCTAAACTACAATGTATACATTGTAATTCTCTAGGTGGAGAGAAAAAATGAGTGTTATGTCAGTAAGAATATCGGACGAGCTTGCGAACCAACTGTCGTTACTGGCAGAGGCTACCGGGCGTACTAAGTCTTATTTGGCCGGACAGGCAATTCAGGATTTTCTGGATCGTGAGGCATGGCAAATTACAGAGATAAAACAAGGTGTTATCGAATCTGATCAGCAAGATTTCATCTCTGAACATGAGATGAATACACTTTTTGAAAAAATGGGTGTGGCCGTTCAGGATAAGGATAAATAATGAATGTGAAATGGCTAAGGACAGCGGCTGTAAACTTACAAAGCGAGTATCAGTGGTTATATGAGAGAAACCCTACTGTGGCGAAAAATTTTGCCAATGAAGTCCATCAATTAACTTCATTATTAGCGACCAATCCCTCAATGGGACGGGCCGGAAGAGTGATGGGCACACGGGAGTTAGTACTGCAAAACTTCCCTTATTTATTGCCTTATCAAGTCAAAAGCGGGGAGATTCAAATACTCCGTATATTTAATACTATCGAGAACCTCCCAAGGTTAGAAGGTAGTTGTCACTGGCCAGCTAACAGGCCAGTGGAATAAATTATGCTTGCTGTAATACCTGCGGATTGACGCAGTTTTCTGTGACGGTACCGGTCAGTGCCGCAATCAGGTTATCTACCGCGCAGGCCGCCATGTTGTAGCGGGTTTCATGGGTGGCGGAACCAATATGTGGCACAGCAACCACATTCGGTAATTTGAGTAATGTCGAATCCACTGGCAGTGGCTCTTGTTCAAATACATCCAGCCCGGCAGCATGAATAGTGCCATCTTGCAGCGCAGCTATCAGTGCTTGCTCATCCACCACCGGCCCACGACCCGCATTGATCAAGATGGCGCTAGATTTCATTTTAGCCAGTTGCTCACGGCCAATCATATGGTAAGTCTGCTCGGTCATCGGCAAGGTAATGCAGAGGAAATCGGCCTCGGCCAGCAAGGTATCGAGTGAGCAGCGGCGAGCACCAAAGCGCTTTTCAGCTTCTTCATGTGGGCGGCGGCTGGTGTACAGCACCGGCATGCTGAAACCAAAGTGTGCTCGCTGAGCCAGCGCCATACCAATTCGGCCCATGCCGAGAATACCGATGGTTTTGTGGTGAACATCGACACCAAACCAATCATCACCGATGCTGTCTTGCCACTCTCCGGCTTTCACGCGTTCAGCCAGTTCTACCACCCGCCGAGCAGTGGATAGCACCAGTGCCATCATAGTGTCGGCGACGGTTTCGGTTAGAACGGTAGGGGTGTGCATTAAGGCTATTCTGCGCTGCGTCAGCGCATCGATATCAAAGTTATCATAACCAACAGAAATGCTTGAAGCGGCTCGCAGCTTCGGTGCGCATTCCAAGAATGCCTGATCAATTTTACCGCCAGAACCGATAAGGCCTTCAGCTTGTTGCAGAGCAGATAATAGCTCGGGCTGATTATCCGAAGATAAACCATCAAAACTGTTCACAGTAAAATATTGCTCTAAACGCTGATGTAGGTCAGCAGGAATACTTTTGTAAAGCACGATAGATGGCTTCATCACAACCTCCAATCATTTACCCTTCGTACTTGACACCGCAGGGGTGTTGGCTTCACTCACTCACCCGAATCACTTACTTGTATAAGCTCATCGGGATTTACTCACTTGCCGCCTACCTGCAATCTCAATGACTTTGGGTAAATAGAATTAAGAATTAAGAATTAAAGCCAGAATAACAGCAATTACCGGTGCGGGATCAAGCGCTAATCAGACTCATAATGTTACGACTAATGAAAAGGCCAACCCATCTGAGTAGGTTGGCACCTCTGATGTTAAAAACTTAATGGCTAGTAACGCTATTAACCGACTGGGGCTGGGAGCGAATAGCCGCGCAACGTAGCGCAGTAATAATCGCCAGTGCTGGGGCAATCGCATACAGAGTAAATAGCCAGTGAGCGGTATTTTCGGCACCCGCGACACCGCCGGGTGCATTAAGGCCGGAAAGGTTCGCCACCATACCGGCTATCGCAGCCCCGACGGCGGTAGCAAACATCTGTACCGTAGTAATCGAGGCTCCGGCGATATCTTTATCTTCTTCCGCTGCCACTTGCAGTATGCGGGTCAGTAAATGTGGCCAGCCAAAGCCGATACCGAAACCGACTAATGTTAGCGCAATGGCGATGGGGCCCATTTGCTGCCAACTGCCCAATGAACTTACCGGCATCAGGATGGCGAGTGCAATGATCCCTACCAGCACAATAATTGGGCCGCTAATAATCGCCCAGCGAATACCTGACTTTTTCCAGCCAGCGCTCATGACCTCAGAAATTGTCCAGCCCGCAGCCATCGTGGCAGCGATATAACCAGAAATCAGTGGTGACTGCCCGTGTAAGGTTTGTAGGAAGTAAGGGACAAAAATCTCACAAGTAATGCCGATCGCCAGTAAAGAGATGGTGATATAGAGTGCGGCCAAAGGTGAGTTAAGGCGCAGCGCTCCTTTTGGCAGTAAACGCGAGGTGGCTCGGGATTCTATGCGCAATAGCAGCGCCAACAGCAACAATGCCAACACGATACCCACCAGATTCGTCAGGCCACTGCTGGCAATACTGCTGGCGGAAATGGTCAGGACAATTGCGGTTAATAGCACGAGCTGGGTTACAGGTAATGCCGAGGTGATTGCGGTGCTGGATTTTCCTTTCGGCAGGATGCGCCAGGTAAAAATGGCATAAATCAGCGTCACCGGCAGTAACGTCCAGAAAGCAAAGCGCCAGGCGTTCATTTCTGCAAATATCCCACCAATCGCAGGGCCAATCAGTGTTGCTACACCCCACATTCCTGAAATGAGCGCCATCGCCCTTGGCCATAATGATTGTGGAAAGACCAGATTAATCATGGCGTAAGAGAGGGCGAATAGAAAACCGCCCCCCAAACCTTGCACGGTTCGGCCAACCAGCATCAGCGGCATATTCGGTGCCATTGCGCATAAAGCACTGCCCAGCATAAAGGTCAGTGAGGCAAACAAATAGGCGCTGCGCGCACCATAACCACTGAGCAAACGTGCAGATAATGCAGAACCTAGGATCGACGCGGTGACAAACAGGGTGGTATTCCAGGCGTATAAATTCAGGCCATTAATCTCCAGCACTACTGAAGGTAAGATAGTGGTGGCGATATAGATATTGATGGCATGTAATACCACCCCACCCGACAGCGCTATGGCAAAAGCCGCATTTTTGCCAGAGAACAAATCACTCCATCGGCTTGCATCATTCATTATCACGTTATTTATCCTGCCAGAAATCTGGTTATCTATTGAGTTAAGCGAGTTGTTACGTTAAATTTAAACAAGTAAATACTTGGAATAAGGTAGGCCAGTGGTCAACAATAAGTCAAGTATATGCTTGTAAAATGTTATGCTGATAATCATCAGAATTAAAAATGCATCAACGATACTGGGATAGATATGAATATCGATCATTCGACCAGTCAGCCGCAGTCTGTTGCTGAGCGCCTACTGCTGTTGCTGAAAACCCGTGGCCCCTTGCAAGCGGCAGATGCGGGAAAAATACTCGGCACGACAGGGGAAGCCGCCCGCCAACAATTCGTAAAGTTAGCCAAAGATGGTTTGGTTGTGGCGGTGGCGCAGACAAAAGGTGTTGGGCGGCCTATCCAGCTTTGGCAACTTACCGAGGCAGGAAATGCCCGTTTTCCTGATGCTCACAGCGAGCTAACCGTTCAACTATTGCGTATGGTGCGCACACAATTAGGAGAAGCAGCGCTTAATTTACTGATAGATACTCGTGAGCAAGAAACGCGTGATATGTATTGTCAGGCGATGGAAGGCGCTCATAATATTGATGAACGGGTAGAACGGTTGGTGGCTATTCGCTCTCAGGAAGGATACATGGCGGAATGCCAGACTCAGGCCGATGGCTCAATATTACTGATTGAAAATCATTGCCCTATCTGTGCCGCTGCTGCCAGTTGCCAGGGATTTTGTCGGGCAGAATTGTCGGTATTTCAGCAAGCTCTGGGAGTGCCGGTTGAACGGATTGAACATATTTTATCCGGATCCCGGCGCTGTACTTATCGTATCAAGCTGGAGTAATTATGATGACCGGATGGCTTCAACAGAGAGAATGTGGATAAAGCGTAAGACGTTATCCGCAGTAAAATCATAACAATTACAGTGGGCTTAAGGTAATTTCAACCCGACGATTCTGCGCCTTACCGGCGGCGATACCTGCCCCATAACCTGATTTGCCCACTTGTGATTCGCCGGTATAGGGATTGGTGGTACAAGCGGAAAGTGTCAGCATTTTTCAACGGGCCCACTCCTACCATCCGTTACCTGTGGGTATTTAGAATTCATCATGATGAAAGCCAAGCTTTGCACTTACCCGTGCCGCTGGCTGAGAAATGACTCGAGAACGTATAACTTTCACCCCGCGTTGTTTTAGGTGGTTGGCCAGCGCCTGCACTGCTGCGCTGCCAGCTCCGCGAACGCTCTCTTCATCATCTGGTATCAGTACATAGTTCGGATCAGTGACAAAAAATTCAACATAGTAGTTTTCATCGCTGTTCTCGAAGGACTCATCTCTTCTGGCGGCAAGCAGACTGACAATATCTCCCCTTAGTCGTACCGCAACGTAGATATAGTCATTCTCAGGCGCGAGCATTTCACTATACAGTGAGTAACTGTGCGCTCGCCCTGCTTCGATAGTGCGGTCATGTTCCGACCAATATTCGTTAGTGATGTGATAGTGGACAGGAACAACATTGTAAATGTCGGTCCAGGCGGCGAGTGCTGCTCGGGCATCGTCCATCAAAGGATCATCAATCTCTGGTTGGCCTGGGATAGTTGTATCAAGGATATCGACATCAAAATATAAATCGGGGTGGGTCACCCACTCGTCGTTTTCACGTACCCGTGCAGCAGGACGGTCAGTGGGATGATGATAGGAAGCCAATGAGAGTGAATAGGTCCCTAATGGCAAACGCTGGGCACCGGCGGGATAAGCCGTGGCAGTAGGATTGTGCGCCAGATAGCGCGCGTAATTTAGGCGCGTATATTCAAATGCCTGAGAGATTTGGCGGATGGCTTCTTCTTCTGACCCCAGATAACGTATAGCCTCTCTGACCTCATTTACCAGCCGGCTTTCTGCCGCCGGATCGCTAGTTGCAAAGCCTGTCGTATCATTCGCATAGATTTGCGTTAATACCCGGCGTAGAACATCCAGCGTCCAGTCGCGTAATGAATCACCGAATAACAGGGTGAAATCAGCTAATACTCTGGAGACCCATTGCTGACAGTGTACATCTATATCACGGGGATAACGTTCGGCGAGGATATTCTCCATTGACGTTTTACAAAACTGTGCAGTAGCCGGTAAGGTGAGGGCCTGATGATGGAGCTGAGTTTCAATTTTCGTTAAGGTCAGTGAAGCGCCGCCGCTATTTTTTGGTCGTTGTGGCTTAAGTAACGGAGAGTTAGCGGTCACTAATACTGGCTTATCTTTGTTTTCATCAGAAAACCAATGGGTGACTTTACTCCACAGCATATCGCCCTGATTACACCGACTGTGAGTGATGTAATTGTAAATCGCCAGTGCGGGGATAAACGCGCAACCTAATGTTCCGGCGGTATCCCGTTCGCTTCTGTGTTGTACCGACTGAACACTTTCAGCGCTGGCAGCCATCACTACTTGGTCGATAACCAGTGGATACTTGCCGGTATTATTAATGATGATGGCTGAGGTTTCGATTGGGCGATCAAAGGGAGCGACCGCAACCATGATTGTGGGGGATAGGGCGATTTGTTCAGTGCCACGGCTTTCCATATAATCAACGGCAATACGATTACTGTTGAGATGAAATAGCAGGGAGAATCGATTAGCATCTGGGTGAATACGAAAGACCAGTGGTTCGCTATCATGTTGACTATTAAAGATAAATAAATCTCTATTAGAAAACCATATTATTGGCCCTAAAAGTAATTCTGTCATAAAAATACTCTGGTCATTAATATCAAAACTCAGTAAAACCTGCTTGTTGGGATAGTTAGGATCACTCCAATGATGAGCAAATATATCCGATAACGGTAGTTGCATTCTTTTCAGAATGACACAACGTTCACTACAACCTTCGATAGGAGAATTAGCAACCCTAACGCTGCTAATTTGATTATCCATACCTAAATCAGCGAGATCGTATTGTCCGATAGATTCCATTAAATTTAAATAAGGTAAATTATAATTGTCATTTTTATATATGGTGGCTAACATCCCATCAGGAATAGATATAGAAGAGATACTGTCATTTTCTATCACTTCATCATCTCTATCGAGAAAGTCAATGTTTTCTCCCGAGGTGAAACACATCGATTTCCCTGATAATTTATCATCATTAAATAAACATACTGCTTGGTTATTTACTGGGCTTAAATACTCTTTGTTAATTTGTGGAGTGATTTTATTTTCAGTATGGTTTCTTTCAATTTCATTAGCGATAGCTCTCGGGGCTGATGTTGTTAATGAAATTAATATAGTAATATTAATTATTAAGTTTAATTTCATCATATGACCTCTATTTATTTGGAAAATGTGAAAGACTAAATGTTAAATTTCGTCATGTATGAAACCGAGTTTACTTTTTACTCTGGCAGAGGGCTGGGAAATAACATTAGAACGTAATACTTTCACGCATTTTTGTTTCAAGTAACGAGCCAATTCATGTACGGCAGCGGTGCCTGCTCCACGTACGTTTCCTTCCACATTCGGCGTGAGGACATTACGTGGTTTACTTACAGAAACATCAATATAATACTCTTCACCCGCAGCCCGACCCTCGCTTGCACCCAGAATGCTAACTGTTTCCCCATTCAATCGCACCACCACAAATAGATAGCCGCTGCTGTTACCTTCTAATTCGAGTAATAAAGATGTGCTAGTTGTTCGTGCAGCACTGGTAGTGCGATCAAGCTCAGTCATCGGGTTGCCTTGCTGGTCTGTTTTTAATGGCGCGAATAGATAAGTATTAAACCAATGGCTCATTACGGTATGAGCTAGAGTGATGGCAGACCGGTCTGTTACGTTGCTCTCAATAATTTCTACCTCAAAATATAAGTCGGGTCTTACCACCCACTCATTATTCTCACGAATACGAACCACATGTGGTTCGGTGGGATAGTGATAAGACTCCAAAGAGAGCGAATACTCCCCTAATGGCAGGCTTTGTGCGGCAATAGGGGATGCACTGGCGCCAGGGTTATGTTCAAGATAATTAGCATAATTCAAGCGGGAATAATCGAATGCGCGGCTGATTTGCCGGATTGTTTCAACTAAACCCAACCTTTCTACGGCTCCCCTGACTTCACTCACCAGATGATCCTCTGTATCCTGATCATTAACTGCATAGCCCGTTGTCTGTTGTGCATCAATCCGCGTGACTACATCCTGTAGTTGCTCGGGTGTCCAGTCACGTAAGGAATGACCTAATAACGTCGTAAAGTCAGCTAGCACTCGGGATATCCATTGTGGGCAATGATCATCGGGGCTGCGTGGATAGCGAGTGGACAGAATATTATCTATTGAAGTTCTACAAAATCGTGCAGTGGCAGGTAAGGTCAGTGCCTGATGATGTAATTGTGTATTGATCTTGTTTAATGTCAACGTGACTGGGGCGGCCTGTTTATTTTTATATTCGGAGAAGGGGGGCTGCGGTTTAAGTAAGGGGGCATTGCCAACTATTAATATCGCCTTATTTTTATTATCTTCCGAAAACCAATGTGATATCTGATGCCATAACTTATCCGCCTGATCACACCGGCTATGAGTAATATAATTATAAATTGCCAATGCAGGTATGAAAGCACAACCTAATGTTCCTATAGTGTCGCGCTCAAATCTGTCATCATCAATATATTCCGTATCGTGGGTTGTCTCTATTTCAATTTGATATTTATCTTTAGGATACAAGCAAATATTTCTACTTTTAATTTCATTAGCAAAAATAGATGATAAAGTCATTATTAAGAGAAATAGTGATGTTTTATTGATAATAATCCTTATCATAATACCCCCTAGTTGATACCAGTGATAAATTGGCATTGGGATAGGGTAATACTATTTTTTGCTCGCTACGTTCATTAAAATTTATCAGATGTTAGGTGATAAAATAAGGAGTTAACTAAATAGGTATTGCCAGTGTAGAGTTAAAATAGTGCTTTTGGTCTCAGGGTTATATGCTTTCCCTATCTGGGTAAAGCCCTGTTTACGGTAGAAGTGGCAGGCACGCTGATTTTGTTGATAGACCTCCAGCGTCAGGGCGCGGTAATGCAGTTGAACGTGTTCCATTAATGCCTTACCGATACCCTGCCGGTGAAAAGGTTGGGCAACAAACAATGCCCCCACCAGTTTTTCTTCCAGAATACTGATAAACCCTGCAATCAAATCCTCACCGCCGGTAGCGTTTGGGTGCCAATACACCCAGGTTTGCGCTGCTGGCAAGTAAGTGTTTCGTACCAACGGGGCGCTCTCATGCCAATATTGTTCGGCAATAAAAGGATGCGCCGCAGTCGTGCTGGTGAGCCACAATTGCATTACAGCATCGATATCGTCGGGTTGGTAAGTTCTAATCATTTCACTGCATTATCGGGATGGCAGAAACAACTCGCCAGATGATCGTTCACCAAGCCACTGGCCTGCATAAAGGCATAGCAAATAGTGGAGCCGATAAACTTAAAACCACGTTTTTTGAGTGCCTTAGACATCGCATCTGAGATTGGCGTCGTTGCCGGGCATTCCGCCAAACACCACCAATGGTTAATTTTTGGCTCGCCATCGACGAAACCCCAGATAAAACGCGAAAAGTCTTCGCCATTGGCTTCCATGGCCAGATAGGCCTGTGCATTGGTAATAATCGCCTGAATTTTACCCCGATGGCGGATGATTCCGCTATCCAGCACCAGCTTCTCAACCTCTTCTGGCCCCATTTTCGCTACACGAATCGGATCAAAGTTATGAAAGCATTTGCGATAGTGTTCGCGTTTTTTCAGCACGGTTATCCATGAAAGCCCGGCTTGTTGACCTTCTAGGCACAGCATTTCGAATAATGCCTGGCTGTCGGTACGTGGAATTCCCCATTCAGTATCGTGATAAGTGAGATACAGAGGATCAGTGGTCACCCAACCGCAGCGTTGTAGGCTCATTACTCGTTTTCCTTTGTTGCCGATTTTAGTTGGGGATGATCGCTGTTCATTGACTGATTAGCAACCTATCGACAGATTCTTTATCTTGATGGATATTGCACAAAATTATCCGTTGGAATCCAATTAAAGGCTCATTTTATCGACAAATCTGCTTTGATTGTTGCATCTTACCGGATTCTGGCTGTATATCTTACGGTCAACGGGTATACTGACCCATTCCATTTTAATCCACTTGTATCGCGTGCGAATCCAACATGCAAAAGTTTGATACCAAGACCTTTCAGGGCCTGATCCTGACGTTACAGGACTATTGGGCGCGCCAAGGCTGCACCATTGTTCAACCACTGGACATGGAAGTCGGCGCGGGTACCTCCCACCCAATGACCTGTTTGCGCGCACTTGGCCCAGAGCCAATCGCTGCTGCTTATGTACAACCTTCACGCCGCCCGACCGATGGTCGCTACGGTGAGAATCCAAATCGCCTGCAACACTATTATCAGTTCCAGGTCATTATCAAACCTTCACCAGATAACATTCAGGAACTCTATTTAGGTTCTTTGAAAGAGCTGGGTCTGGACCCGTTGATTCACGACATTCGCTTTGTCGAAGATAACTGGGAGAACCCAACGCTGGGTGCCTGGGGTCTGGGTTGGGAAGTGTGGCTAAACGGCATGGAAGTAACGCAGTTCACTTACTTCCAGCAAGTGGGCGGTTTGGAATGCAAACCGGTCACCGGCGAAATAACTTATGGTCTGGAACGTTTGGCAATGTATATCCAGGGCGTAGATAGCGTTTATGACCTGATTTGGTGTGACGGCCCACTGGGTACAACCACCTACGGCGATATTTATCATCAAAATGAAGTGGAGCAATCCACCTATAACTTTGAATACGCCGATGTGGACTTCTTGTTCTCCTGCTTTGAGCAATATGAGAAAGAAGCCCAGTCACTGCTGGCGCTGGAAGTTCCGCTGCCACTGCCGGCTTATGAACGTATTCTCAAAGCTGGTCACACGTTTAACCTGCTCGACGCCCGTAAAGCCATCTCGGTAACTGAGCGTCAGCGTTATATTCTGCGCATTCGTACGCTGACCAAAGCTGTCGCCGAGGCTTATTATGCTTCCCGCGAGGCATTGGGCTTCCCTATGTGCAAAAAGAATCAGAACTAAGAGGCTGTCATGACTCAACAGACTTTCCTGGTGGAAATCGGCACGGAAGAGTTGCCGCCGAAGGCTCTTCGTTCTCTGGCCGAATCTTTTGCCGCCAATTTTACGGCTGAACTCGATAACGCTAACTTGCCTTACGGCGAGGTTATTTGGTATGCCGCACCGCGCCGTTTGGCGTTAAAAGTCATTAACTTAAGTGCGACTCAGGCTGATCGTGAAGTCGAAAAACGTGGCCCGGCAATCGCGCAAGCATTTGATGCTGAAGGTAAGCCAAGCAAAGCGGCTGAGGGTTGGGCGCGCGGCTGTGGTATTACTGTCGATCAAGCAGAGCGTTTGGTTACCGATAAAGGCGAATGGCTGCTGTATCGCGCGCATGTCAAAGGTCAATCAGCGCAGTTGTTGCTGGCGGGGATGGTCAATACCGCACTGAGCAAACTGCCTATTCCTAAATTGATGCGTTGGGGTGATAAAGATACCCAATTCGTTCGCCCGGTTCATACCGTGACTATGCTGTTAGGTTCCGAAGTCATTCCTGGCACGGTATTAGGTATCGATTCAGATCGTATTATTCGTGGACACCGCTTTATGGGTGAACCTGAGTTTACGCTCGATAATGCCGATCAATACCCGCAAGTCTTGCAGGAACGCGGTAAAGTTATCGCTGATTATGAATTACGCAAAGCTATCATTAAGCGTGATGCAGAATTAGCCGCACAGGAGATTGGCGGTGTTGCTGATCTGAGTGAAAGCTTGTTGGAAGAAGTGGCGTCGCTGGTTGAATGGCCGGTGGTGTTGACCGCCAAATTTGAAGAGAAATTTCTGGCCGTTCCAGCGGAAGCACTGGTATACACCATGAAGGGTGACCAGAAGTATTTCCCTGTTTACGACACGGCGGGTAATTTGCTGCCAAACTTCATTTTTGTTGCCAACATTGAATCGAAAGATCCTCAGCAGATTATTTCGGGTAACGAGAAAGTGGTGCGTCCACGTCTCGCGGATGCTGAGTTCTTCTTTAAAACTGACCGTAAAAAACGCCTGGAAGATAATCTACCGCGTCTGGAAACCGTGCTGTTCCAACAGCAATTGGGCACCCTGCGCGATAAGACTGACCGTATTCAAGCGCTGGCCGGTTGGGTTGCAGCGCAGATTGGTGCCGATGTTAACCACGCTACTCGCGCTGGTTTGCTGTCCAAATGCGATCTGATGACCAATATGGTATTCGAATTCACTGATACCCAAGGTGTGATGGGGATGCATTATGCTCGCCACGACGGTGAAGCTGAAGACGTTGCGGTCGCACTGAATGAGCAGTATCAGCCACGTTTTGCTGGCGATGATTTGCCGTCAAATCCGGTTGCTTGTGCATTGGCTATTGCCGATAAAATGGACACGTTGGCGGGTATTTTCGGTATCGGTCAACATCCGAAAGGCGATAAAGACCCATTTGCTCTGCGCCGTGCCGCACTAGGTGTATTGCGTATTATCGTTGAGAAGAATTTGCCGCTGGATCTGCAAACGCTGACCGAAGAGGCTGTGCGCCTGTATGGCAGCAAGCTGACCAACACCAACGTGGTCGATGAAGTGATTGAGTTCATGCTGGGCCGCTTCCGGGCCTGGTATCAGGATGAAGGTCATAGCGTTGATACCATTCAGGCAGTATTGGCTCGCCGCCCAACCCGTCCAGCTGATTTTGATGCCAGGGTGAAAGCGGTAACCTATTTCCGCACATTGGACGCGGCTGCGGCTCTGGCTGCGGCGAACAAACGTGTGTCGAACATTCTGGCGAAATCCACTGATAAGCTGAATGACCACGTTCGTGCTTCTGTGTTGAAAGAGCCAGCAGAATTGAAGCTGGCTACACATCTGGTGGTGTTGCGCGATAAGCTTGAACCGGTGTTTGCGGCAGGTCAATACCAGGAAGCACTGGTTGAACTGGCGGCGCTGCGCGAAACCATTGATGAGTTCTTCGAAAGCGTAATGGTGATGGATGAAGATGATGCCGTGCGGGTTAACCGACTGACATTGTTGAGTAAACTGCGAGATTTGTTCTTACAGGTTGCTGATATTTCTCTGTTGCAGTAATCCTATTCTTGCCTGGCAATAGGGGAGCGCATATCGCTCCCCTTATCTATTCTTAATACTGGAGTTGGGTGATAAGAATAGGATGTTGTGAAAATAAGTACTTATCATAGGAGTAGTTTCACATGACTTTTGCACTGAATACAGTCCGATATTCACGTTGGTTAGCGCCATTGCTGGCGTTATTGGTAGTGTTCCAATTAACTGCCTGCGGGGATAAAGAACCAGAACAACGTAAGGCTTTTATTGATTATCTGCAAAATACGGTGATGCGCAGTGGGATGAAACTGCCAACGCTGAGTGAAGATCAAAAGCAGAAGTTTGGCCCTTATGTCAGCGATTATGCGATTTTAGTCACTTTTACCCAGCAACTCAGTAAGTCTGTGGATGCCAGCCTGACGCCTGCTATCGCACAAATCAATGAGATTCGTGTCGCGCAAGATTATCTCAATAAACGTGATGCGTTACAGCAGTCAGCGGGTGCTTTAAATCTGTTAGTACAGCAAATTCGCACAGCCAAAACACAGGCAGATAGCGCTGTGGCAGCATTGAAGCAGCCAGATGACCTGAAAGTAGTGTTTAATAAAGTCTTTGATAACGTGGTCACTCAGCCAACCAATGTGTTGATTCCGGCGGTTCCAGTGGTTTCTGCCTTTGTGCAGGATCTGGCACAGGTTGGGGATTTCCTGCAACAGCAGGGGACTCAAGTCACTTTCAATAATGGTGGCGTTCAATTCCAAACTGCACAACAAGCGGCACAATATAACGCGATGATGGCTAACCTGGTCGCCAAGTACCCGGCGATGATGGCAGCACAGAAGAGTGTAATGAGTGTCATGCAGTAATTTTTTAATTGGCTGATGGGTTAATTGGTTCGGTGATTGGGTGATCCGGTTCGGTTGATGGTGACTCGATGATCAGTTCGGTTGTTATGGCTTCATGGTTCACTTAACCTTCGATGAACCAACCGCCAAAGGGGTTACAAGCGCGTAACCCCCTTGGATCCCCTGCGCTAGCGCACGTATCGCTAGCCTGCTTCGCAGGTACCCTCGATTCATCATTATGCTGACGGGACGGCTTTATTCGCGTCCCTGCTCATGACGCCTAAATCCGCCGTCCTTGGCGGATTTCCCTTGCTTCATTCTTCACTCGGCTGCTCAAATGTGCTTTTAAACATCAAAACCTAAAAACCATGGTTTTGATTTTCTCTTTTGACCTTGAGCGCAATCAGGAATATTACCGACAAAGCGCGCTGGAGCAGGAAGCGACTCGCGCTGACTCGATAAGGCCAACGGCTGCCGGAGGGGGCTGCGAATAGCAGTAATATTTCGCGCAAGCCGCAGATGCAGGAGGGCCGGCTTGCCCTCCTGCTCGGTTGAGGCAGCGGAGATAAGGTAAATACTGAGCTGATACCAACCGAAACAATAATCCAATCTGCTCTTGATTCGCAAAGCCCTAATAACCGAACCCAATTACCGAAATAATTTCAACTAAAACCTGATCCAATCGCGAGCCTCCTTCCTCCTGTTGTTTTATTACACATTTCTATCAAGAGTGGCGTCTGGGTGATTATTAGTCGAGTGAATGTCTCATCTTGCTTCTGCGAACAAAAATAACTTGTGATTAACATCACATTTTCAAAACAAACGCACATCATAAAAATGTGACATAAATCACTATAATGGTCATTTTTAGCTTAAAAATTATCCCCCGTGGCTTTCTTATAGCTTGATAGTGTGATCCCAATCACTAAATTAGCCCCTGTAGTAGGTGGTTTTGTGTGATCTGTATCACAAAATATAGGTGAGCTACGCGTGAGTAAAAGAGCATGCTAGAGTTTGTTTTGCATACAGCGTGTTTGTATTCGATAGCACCGGCGGGTTTTGCAGAACTGCCTCAACAAAACAATTATATCGCGCTCTTATTGTTAGCGCGTACCAATAGGGGTGTTTTATGTTTTCACCAGACGCAAAGGTCAGAATTCAAAATTTTGGCCGATTCCTCAGTAATATGGTTATGCCCAATATCGGTGCGTTTATCGCCTGGGGTATTATCACCGCACTGTTTATTCCAACGGGTTGGTTGCCGAATGAGACGCTAGCCAAACTGGTTGGCCCGATGATCACCTACCTGCTGCCATTGCTGATCGGCTATACCGGCGGCCGCTTGGTCGGGGGAGATCGCGGTGGCGTGGTCGGCGCTATCACGACTATGGGGGTTATCGTTGGTGCGGATATGCCAATGTTCCTCGGTGCAATGATTGTCGGCCCTCTGGGTGGCTGGGCAATCAAACACTTTGACCGCTGGGTTGAAGGTAAAATCAAAAGTGGCTTTGAGATGTTGGTTAACAACTTCTCAGCCGGTATCATCGGTATGCTGTTGGCGATTCTGGCCTTCATGGCGATTGGCCCATTGGTTGAAGTATTATCTCATGTGCTGGCGAAAGGCGTGCACATCATGGTGCAGCTTAACCTGCTGCCACTAACGTCTATCTTCGTCGAACCGGCCAAAATCCTGTTCCTGAATAACGCCATTAACCACGGTATCTTCTCTCCTTTGGGTATCCAACAGGCGACTGAAACCGGTAAGTCTATCTTCTTCCTGATCGAAGCTAACCCAGGCCCAGGTATGGGTGTGTTGATGGCGTACATGTTCTTCGGCAGAGGTAACGCGAAGCAATCTGCTGGCGGCGCGGCTATCATCCACTTCTTCGGTGGTATTCACGAAATATATTTCCCATACGTTCTGATGAACCCACGCCTATTGCTGGCGGTAATTCTGGGCGGTATGACAGGTGTGTTCACTCTGACTGTGTTGAATGGCGGTCTGGTATCCCCTGCTTCTCCTGGTTCTATCCTCGCGGTATTGGCAATGACACCTAAAGGTGCTTATTTTGCCAACATTGCTGCGGTCGCAGCTGCATTTGCCGTGTCCTTCGTGGTCTCAGCCATCCTGCTGAAAACCTCTAAAGTCAAAGACGACGAAGAAGACAGCTTGGAAGACGCCACTCGTCGTATGCAAGACATGAAAGCGCAATCTAAAGGCGCGCAAGCAGCCAATGCAGCAGCCGCTGCGGGCGACTTGAGCACAGTTCGTAAAATCATCGTCGCTTGTGATGCCGGTATGGGGTCTAGTGCGATGGGTGCCGGTGTATTGCGTAAGAAAGTATTGGATGCCGGTTTGAAGCACATCTCTGTGACCAACTGTGCCATTAACAACTTGCCGGAAGATGTCGATTTGGTTATCACTCACCGTGATTTGACTGAACGCGCCATGCGCCATGCGCCACAGGCACAGCATATTTCGTTGACCAATTTCCTCGACAGTCAGTTGTATACCAATCTGACGGCTCGCCTGGTCGAAGCCAGCACTAGTGCTGACACTGTCCAGAAAGTGATTGAAAAACTGGATGATAGTTTTGAGCCATCAGAGGCTAATCTCTTCAAACTGGGCGCGGAGAATGTTTTCCTGAACCAACATGCGACAACCAAAGAACAGGCTATCCGCTTTGCCGGTGAGCAGTTAGTGAAAGGTGGTTATGTTGAGCTTGAATATGTTGAAGCGATGCTGGAACGTGAGAAACTGACTTCCACTTATCTGGGCGAATCTATCGCCGTGCCACATGGCACCATTGAAGCTAAAGATCGTGTGCTGAAGACGGGTGTGGTGTTCTGCCAATACCCTGAAGGTGTGCGCTTTGGCGATGAAGAAGACGAAGTGGCTCGCTTGGTGATTGGTATTGCGGCTCGTAACAATGAGCACATTCATGTCATTACCAGCCTGACCAACGCGCTGGACGATGACTCTGTCATTGAGCGCTTAAGCAAAACGACCAGCGTACAAGAAGTGTTGGATTTGCTCGGCGGTAAAAAGTAACCGCGAGTCAATGAAGTATGACGAGTAAGGGCCGTTGGGAGAAAACGGCCCTTATACAGCAAAAGGTAAAAAATATGAAAGCATTACATTTTGGCGCAGGTAATATTGGCCGGGGCTTCATTGGTAAACTGATTGCTGATGCCGGTGCACAACTTACTTTCGCAGATGTTAATCAGCCGCTATTGGATGAGCTGAATAAGCGTAAGAGTTATCAGGTTAATGTGGTGGGTGAGCAAGCGCGAATCGAAGAAGTGAAGAATGTCAGCGCCGTCAACAGTAGTAGCCCGGATGTGGTGGAACTGATTGCACAAGCGGATATTGTCACCACCGCGGTTGGCCCACAAATTCTGGCCCGCATCGCAGGCACCGTGGCACAAGGTTTGGTCACCCGTCATCAACAAGGTAATACCCGCCCACTGAATATTATTGCCTGTGAGAATATGGTACGTGGTACCAGTCAGTTGAAACAGCATGTTTTTGCGGCCTTGCCAGAAAGTGAGCAAGCATGGGTTGAGCAACATGTTGGGTTTGTTGACTCAGCAGTAGACCGCATTGTGCCGCCATCAGAAGCAGGTAGTACCGATATTCTGGCCGTGACAGTAGAAACATTCAGCGAGTGGATTGTTGATGGCACCCAGTTTAAAGGGCCGCCGCCGCAAATCGCCGGTATGGAACTGACTGACAATCTGATGGCCTTTGTGGAGCGTAAACTCTTCACTTTGAACACCGGGCATGCCATTACCGCTTATTTGGGTCAGCTTGCCGGTCACCAAACCATTCGTGATGCGATCCTTGATCCCGCGGTACGCCAGACAGTGAAAGGTGCGATGGAAGAGAGTGGCGCGGTACTGATTAAGCGTTATGCGTTTGATCCACAGAAACACGCCGCTTATATCGAAAAAATTCTCTCCCGTTTTGAAAACCCCTATCTGCACGATGATGTTGAGCGTGTTGGCCGTCAGCCACTGCGAAAACTGAGTGCCGGCGACCGTTTGATCAAACCGCTGTTAGGGACATTGGAATATCAGTTGCCACATAATAACTTGGTGACCGGTATTGCGGCTGCGATGAGCTATCGCAGTGAGCAAGACCCGCAAGCACAGGAACTGGTTGAATTACTGGCTAAGTTAGGGCCGAAAGCCACGCTTGCTCAAATTTCCGGACTGCCAGCTGATAGCGAGGTTGTGGAACAGGCGGTGAGTGTGTATAACGCCATGCAGGACAAGCTGGCGCACTGATTCTGTTAACACCCCAGCCCGTTGTGTTAGGTGATATACCCTAAATAATTCGGGTTATTGAGCGTAACCAACGCGCATACAGCTTGAAGTATGATGGGGATAAATACCGTGTTGGATTACGCGGTATTTATCCTTTGTTAGCCCGATAATCTGAAACCACCCCAGTGACAAGCGATGATTGAGAAAACACAGGCATTTGAGAATCGGGTACTGGAACATCTGAACGCGGGGAAAACCGTTCGGAGTTTCTTGATGGCTGCTGTCGAATTATTGGCAGAAGCGCTAAACATTCTCGTGGTGCAGGTTTTTCGTAAAGATGACTATGCGGTGAAATATGCCGTGGAGCCATTGCTGGTCGGGGATGGGCCGTTGGGTGAGTTATCCGTACGATTGAAGTTGGTCTATGCTTTGGGCGTCATCACTCGACATGAGTATGAAGATGCTGAGTTATTAATGGCGCTGCGTGAAGAGTTAAACCATGATGGCACCGAGTATCGCTTTACCGATGACGAAATCCTCGGGCCATTTGGCGAATTGCATTGTGTTGCTGAGCTACCACCGGTACCAACATTCTTACGCCCAGATGAAGCCGATGCTTCGCTGATTGCCATGCAACGACAGCGTTATCAGCAGATGGTGCGTTCCACTATGGTGCTATCGATTACTGAATTGCTCTCCCGCATCAGTCAAAAACAAGTTTCGAAACTCTCGCCGCTTGGCCATGTTTAATGATTAAAGACACTGAGCCATTCTTCGACCAACAGCCATAATGCTGTTATTGCCATCAAGCCACCCATCACGCCGTTAAATAACCGCAGCTTCCAATTGACGCGCAGCGCATGACGCAATTGATCTCCCATCACTGCCCAAACTGCCACACAGGGTAGATTCAATAAAGCAAAGCCACCGACAATCAGCAAAGTATGATTCAGTGTTGTGCCTTCCCTTGGGGTGAATAAGATGGCGACATTCATTGCCATCAACCAGGCTTTTGGATTAATCGCTTGAAATAATGCCCCCTGAATGAAGCCCATAGGTTGCTCACTATCCCTGGCATTAGGAGTGCCGGAATTAAAAATCTTCCACGAGAGCCACAGTAAATAGCCCCCGCCTAAAGTCACCAAAGGCAGACGGACAACTCCCACCCAACTGAGGATAAATGCCAATAGCGTGGTCATTAGTGCGCATTGCAGTGCGCAACCAAAGGTAATCCCCAACATCATCGGGAAAGTTCGGCGTAAGCCAAAATTGACACCAGAAGCGGCCAACAACAGATTATTCGGGCCTGGGGTTATCGACATTACGGTGACGTAACTGATGAAAGCACTGTCTAACATGGGGGCGATCCTCTTAATTTTATCAAGAGATTCAGCATAAAGGTCAATCCGTGATGGCGTCAGAAGCAGAAGTTATCTATTGTTATGGGTACAGTTTGTATGATACTAAACTGTACCCATTGATCCTGTGGAGAACTGTCACCATGTCCCTTGTTATCAACGAAATTCGCTACTTACAAGTGGCTGACAATTTGGCGCAAGCCATTAAAAATGGCAGTCTCCTGGCCGGTAGCCGCCTGCCTTCGGTGCGGGGGTACGCGCAGAGCCATCAGGTCAGTATCAATACGGTTGTGGCTGCATATCGCACCTTGGAAGACCGCGGTCTGATTGAAGCGCGCCCGCAGTCGGGGTTTTATGTCTGTAGCCCGTCAACCGCGGTGGTACCAACGGCCACGGTCGGGAAACCGGTGGACGAAGTGCTGGATTTGATTGATACCGTCTTTGCTGCACAGCAAAATCCGCGCTTTACCAATATCTCCCTGGCCTGCCCGCAGACAGGTGATTTCTATCCCAGCGCCAAGTTGGGTCGTATCATGGCTTCCTTATTACGCCGCGAGCCGCAATTAATCAGTCAATATTCTTTGCCCCCCGGCAGCCAGCGCCTGCGACAGCAAATTGCTCGCCGTGCCATGACACTGGGGATGTTGGCTGATCCGGCTGATATCACCATTACGCATGGATGCATGGAGGCGCTGCAATTGGCGCTACGGGTGACCACCAAACCGGGGGATTGTGTCGGGCTGGAATCACCGACCTATTTCTATCTGATGCCATTGCTGGCAAGCCTCGGGTTGAAAGCTGTGGAGATTCCAACTGATCCACAGCAAGGGCTCTCATTGGATGTACTGGAGTTGTTACTTGAAGAAGGGCGACTGAATGCACTGATTGCTATGCCGACGGTGCAGAATCCATTGGGTTATACCATGCCGCTCGCCGCTAAAAAACGATTGGCACAGCTGATGAACGATCACCAAGTGCCATTAATTGAAGATGGTTTGTATGCTGAAATTCAATTTGGTTCGACGTTATCTCCGGCAGTTAAAGCCTTTGATCGTGATGGCTGGGTGTTGTTTTGCTCCAGTTTTACCAAAACGTTGGCACCGGACTTCCGTATCGGCTGGATTGATGGCGGGCGCTTTGCCGAGGCACTGCACAAACTAAAAGCGGTGTCGTCGATGGCGGAGCCGATGTTGCTGTCGGAGACTCTGGCACTGTTTCTTGAGTCTGGCGGCTATGATCACCATCTACGTAGCTTGCGCCGCCGCTATGCGCAGCAAGTACAGCAAGCCCAGCAACTGATAACCCGCAACTTCCCGCGCGGAACTACAGTGACACAGCCGGCTGGCGGATTTGTTTTTTGGGTCGAATTTCCTGATAGCGTCGATACCGTCGCGCTGTTCCATCAATTGCTGCAAGAGCAGATTTGCCTGACGCCAGGGACGCTTTATTCACCCAGTGGCCGCTATCGTCATGCATTTCGCCTATCCTGCTGTTATCCATTTAATAGCCGCTATACCGGGGCATTGGAGCGATTGGGGGCGGTTGCATGTGAAATGAGTGGTTTACCAGCTGGAATGCAGTGGCGGCCGGTTCAGGAGGCTGCTGCCGAAAGAGATGCATCCTGATACACTATCCATCTTGATGCACAATCAGTGCTATCCTATCTCCAACTTTAGCGAAATATCGTGCCCATTAGCGGCATGTACGGGCCAATACTATGAAAGAACATGCAGAAATCAAACGTCTAAGCGATATGCTGGATGCGCTGAATCACAAAGATCCAACTGTTATTCAGCAGGGTAATGTGGATTTAATCGCACAGCATATGAAAGAAAAAGAGAAACTGGCGGCTGAAATCCAGCGCTTGAAAGAAGTCAGAGTTAAAAACCTGAGTGCTGAAGCCCAGAAATTGGCTAAACTGCCCTTCAGCCGTGCCATCACCAAAAAAGAACAGGCTGATATGGGCACCTTGAAGAAAGCCGTGCGCGGTATTGTGGTGGTTCACCCAATGACAGCATTAGGCCGCGAGATGGGCCTGAAAGAAGTGACTGGTTACGCCAAAAAAGCGTTCTGATTTCGACTTTCGACATAATCGGGTGTGTGGCATGGCCGCCGCCCGGTTTTATATATAAATATTATCAATCAAACAGTTCTGAGTGTGTCCCTGCGCGGACAAAAACAATCTCACTTATTTTACTGCTGTCACTTAATTTATAGATGAGTAAAAAATCTCCACCAATATGATATTCACGGAAGTTTTCCCAGTCTTTAAGAAAGCCTTTGATATAATCTGCCGTCCTTGGCAATGTCGTTCGTTTACTGACTGTTGTCTTTTTCAAGTTCAATAAATAACTCATCAGAAGTCGTAAAACGTGCGCTATGAGTTTGAACGATCTCTTCTTCTTCCTGCATCGCCGCACGTGTTTGGGGATTAGGTATTTTTAATTCAAATGGAATTGCTTGATCTGCGACGACGCGATTTAAAAACAAACGTACAGCATCGGAAACCGAAAGACCCATTGCATTGAGTGCTGCCGTTGTCTGTTTTTTGACGTCATCATCAATCCGGACATGCAACATTGTGGTGTGTGTAGCCATTTTAGCCTCCTCATCAATAAACAGAGTTTGTATCTCAATTGGATACAGCCAAGTTTGTTGATAAAATCGGTATGTTTGTTATGCCATAACCCTGTCGTTAATTCTTCCCTAGCAACCGCCGATTAAAGTCTTCTATCTTTCCCTGCGAAATACGGGTCAGCATGGTTTTGCTCCAACTGGCGGATAATCCAGATACTGACAACAAGCGGTGATACTGTTCTTCGTCAAACGGCATATGCCAGGCAATAGCAATGGCCTCTGATACACTGATATCACTGGTGCGCGCTAATAGCTCAAGTGGATGGCCGTCGCTGACTTTGCCGGGTGAAATCACACGATACAACCAACCGCAGTAGCCGGTTTGCTGCATCAGCACCGACATATCTTCGATAGCAAAATGGAAGTTGAGTTTGTAGCAAGGTGAGCGCGGTTGTGTCACCTGAATGAGTGTTTCACCCCAGCGGTAAATATCCCCCATATAGACATTTTGTTCAGTCATGCCGAGGGTCGATATGTTCTCGCCGTAAGCCGGAGCGGAAAAAAACTCAGCCTGTTCAGGGAATTGCTGTTCCCAGTGAGCGTAATGCTCGCGTGGGTAGTGGCATAACGCCCGATCCGGGCCGCCGTGAAAGCGAGTTTCGGCTTGTTCATCCCCTTCCAGCCCCAGAGATGTGAGCATAATGCTGCCCTGCACCTGACGTTTGCCAATGGCACTTGGGGAACTGCCGCTGTAAGGCTCGATTTTACCGATATAAACCTGTGGATATTTCATCTGCTCTCCTTGTCTGCGTTCAGAAGGGAGATTCAGAATACCCTGCCTGACGACAGGGCTCCATGGTTTAACGCAGAATCAGAAGGTTTCCCAGTTGTCCTGCTGTTGGCTGCGGTTCGTCTCAGGGGCTGGGCGTGGTGGGGTTGCCCGTGGAGTGGTTGTTTCGCTTTGAACAGATTCAGTCTCTGCTTCGGACAGGCGGAACACGGCAACAGCGTGTGCCAGTAAGATAGCTTGTTCTGCCAGTGAATCAGCGGCAGCGGCAGACTCTTCCACTAATGCGGCGTTCTGTTGAGTCGTGCTGTCCATTTCCGAGATAGCCTGACTGACCTGGGTGATGCCCCGGCTTTGTTCATCTGAGGCTGAGGCAATTTCCGCCATGATATCGCGCACATGGGTTACTGAGCGGACAATATCTTCCATAGTTTGACCCGCATTTTGTACCAACGATGTACCGGCATTGACTTGAGATACCGACTCTCCAATCAACCCTTCAATTTCTTTTGCTGCCTGTGCACTGCGTTGTGCCAAATTACGCACCTCACTCGCGACCACAGCAAAACCACGCCCTTGCTCACCGGCACGCGCCGCTTCAACTGCGGCATTCAGCGCCAGAATATTAGTTTGGAAAGCAATACTGTTAATCACCGAGGTGATTTCAGAAATGCGTTTAGAACTGCCAGAAATATCGTTCATAGTGCGCACCACATCGTTAACCAGCTTGCCGCCTTGTTGCGCGGTTTGTGATGCTTCCGTCGCTAGCTGATTAGCATGGTGGGCATTATCAGCATTCTGTTTAACCGTGGCATTCAGCTGCTCCATACTGGCGGCAGTTTCTTCTACCGCAGCTGCTTGTTGCTCTGTTCGGGATGATAAATCAGTATTGCCGGCAGCAATCTCGCCAGAGGCATGAGATACCTGGCTGACGCCAATGCGAATTTCGTCAATCATGGCTCGCAGGTTTTCATTCATTCGGGCGACGGCATTCATCAGCAGGCCCAGTTCATCAGTACGATTGGAGGTGGTCGCTGCGGTTAAATCACCGGTGGCAATGCGCTCGGCCATCGCCAACGTGGTGCGCAGTGGCACAGTAATCTGGCGAGTCATGCGCCATGAAATCAGTAAACCCAATATCAGTGCCGTAATAGCTGCTATAGCTAGCTGCAATTGCGCATTATTGATTTCATCATGAGTACCTTGTAGTTCCTGAGTGAACAAATGCGTCGCCAACTTGTTTAATTCATTGGCATTCTCTTCCATCACTTTACCCACTTCCAGCTCTTGCTGATATGCCGGTAAATAGGCTAATACGTTGTCTTTATAGGCACTGAGACTGGAAATGACCGGAGCTAATAGTTTTTGCTGATCGGCTGATAGCACTGGCATAAAAGCATCCGCTGCGCTGCTGGCGATATTGATTGAGGTTATCAATGAAGACTCTGCATCCTGGTTGCGATCCAGTAATAAACCTCGCGCGTTATAGCGCACGGTCATTAACTTTTGGTTCATTTCCGCCAGCAGAATCTGGGTGTGGGTATCGGCCCCCTCATTAAGCAAACTTTGTTGTAACTCATTGAGGTTCTTTTGCGTTTCAGAGATATTCCAACTTTTGCGTACATCGTCCTTATGAGCCACTGCATTAACAAAATTGCTTTGTTGTTGCAGATATTCGTCTACCACATCGGCAATGCTACTGATTGTCTTGCGGTTGTTTTCCGACCAACTAAGACTTTCGCTTTGGGTTAATAAATTTTTTATATTATTGATATGTTGAGAGTTTTCTTTGATGTATTTCAGGTCATAGGTACGTTCATATAGCGCACGGTTATATTTCGCCTGATTAGCCTCATCATTAATTTTGTAGCTCAAATCGACTTTATAAGCATGTTTTTCAATGGCGGAGAAATGATATGCGGTGGTACCAGCGATGATCCCAACCAACAACAACATCAGGAAAAAGCTTAATCCCAGCTTTTTACCGACTTTCACGTTTTCAAAGTTACCAAAAACTTTGCTAAATGCTGCCATGTTCTTCTCCGTTATGCGGTGTTTTTGCTGCAAATCAATCAGCGTAGGTGAGTTTGGGGAGGTCTAATTATTAGAGGATTTCGGGGAACTGGCGGTATGCGGGGCAGCCTTGGCAAGAGTGCTTTTCCCAAACGTAATACCCGTTATACTTCAAGTTGCATGTGCGTTGGCCGCCTTCCTGTAACTCGAATTATTTAGGGTTATAGTTCATGGATCTAATATCCATGAATACCAGTGACCTTCTTGTACATTCTATCGGCAGGAATTGATTAAACTTTAACAATAAAAAAGCCAGTAAGTAGCAATAAAAAATGCCAGCAAGAGGACCTTGCTGGCATGTATCTTTCGAACTTGAAGCTATAGGGTATAGCTACTTTCGTTACTTAGCTTGAGCGAAACGCGCGGCTGCTTCGTCCCAGTTAACTACGTTCCAGAATGCTTTTATGTAGTCTGGGCGGCGGTTTTGGAATTTCAGGTAGTAAGCGTGTTCCCACACATCCAGGCCCACAATCGGGAAACCTGATGCACCAGAAACAGCTTCACCCATCAGCGGGCTGTCTTGGTTAGCAGTCGACACAACAGCCAGTTTGCCGTCGTCTTTCAGTACCAGCCAGGCCCAGCCTGAACCGAAACGCGTTGCCGCAGCTTGTTCAAATTTTTCTTTGAAGCTATCAACGCTGCCGAAGTCACGTTCGATAGCGGCTTTCAGGTCACCGGTCAGAGTGGTGCCCAGTTTCAAGCCCTTCCAGAACAGGCTGTGGTTAGCGTGACCACCAGCGTTATTACGCATAAAGGTGCGTTTTTCAGCTGGAACTTTGTCCAGATCTTTGATCAGATCTTCAACACTGAATTTAGCCAGCTCAGGGAAGCTCTCCAACACCGTATTTGCATTGTTAACATAGGTTTGGTGGTGTTTGGTGTGATGGATCTCCATCGTCTGCTTATCGAAGTGTGGTTCCAGGGCGTCATAAGCATAAGGTAGGGATGGCAGTGAGTAACTCATAATCATCGTCTCCGTAGGTGTAAGGCGGCACAAAAAAAGTAAGCACCGCGTAAGCATTCGGATCATTATAGTTAATTAAATGATATTGAAAATGATTATCAATGCCGTACTTATTGTATGGTCTTTCTATTCCTGAATCCGCTGGGGATGTGTATACACCGTTGCCCGGCCGGGTTTACTGAAGCCAATCAAGGTGAGATTACAACGTTCGGCGACTTCAACTGCTAAGGTTGTTGCAGCTGAAACAGCAAATAAAATCTCGGCGCCACACATGGCGGTTTTCTGCACCATCTCATAGCTGGCGCGGCTGGAAACCAGCACCGCACCCTGCTGCCACGGCTGTTTGGCTCGAACCCCGAGCAGTTTATCCAGTGCCACATGACGACCTACATCTTCACAGCCACCTAATAATTCGCCTTGAGGATTAATCCAGGCGGCAGCATGGGTACAACCGGTCAGTTGACCCACGGTTTGCACCTGCTTGAGCTGTGCAAGTGCGCGGTCTAAATAGTTGAGGTCGAAGGTTTGTGTGAAGGGTAAGGGGGTTATTGGGCGAAAAATATCGTCCAGTTGTTCGATACCACAAACCCCGCATCCAGTGCGGCCTGCCATAGCTCGGCGGCGTTCTTTTAAACCGGAAAAACGGCGGCTGGAGAGTTCAATATTCACTTCTATACCATTACAACTGGGCGAAACATCAATGGCATAGATTTCTTGTGGCGCGCTAATAATACCTTCTGACAACGAAAACCCCAGTGCGAAAGCCTCTAAATCCTTAGGGGTGGCCATCATAACCACATGGGAAATGCCGTTATACACCAGAGCTACCGGCACTTCTTCTGCTAGCCAATCCAATTGCGGCTTGGTCATTTGATGGCGTTCTAGCACGTTAAGTTGTTTGGCACCGCAAATTCCGGTGGCAAGGTCAATATCTGATGGTTTTATCTGGCTCACTATGCGGCCCTGAAAGTTATAACCCATAATCACAATGTGGTAACATTCACATTAAGAATGGTATGGGTATAATTATATTTATATAGAAATGTATCCCACACCGATAAAGGTGATATCGCTTTAGCGATTTTAGCGCTTCTGGTTTTGTTGAGGGAAGCGAGAACTGAATTTTAAATTTATACAATGTGACAATGAATGAAGGAGAGATCCATGCAGGTCAGCAGAAGGCAGTTCTTTAAGATCTGCGCTGGCGGTATGGCAGGAACTACGGTCGCGGCACTCGGCTTTGCGCCGTCAGTGGCGCTAGCGGAAACGCGCAATTATAAGTTGCTGCGCGCCCGTGAAACGCGGAATACCTGCACATATTGCTCCGTCGGTTGCGGGCTTTTGATGTATAGCCTCGGCGATGGTGCTAAAAACGCCAAAGAGAGTATTTTCCACATTGAAGGGGATCCGGATCATCCGGTAAACCGCGGGGCGCTGTGTCCTAAAGGTGCTGGGCTGGTGGATTTTATTCACAGCGAAAGCCGCTTGAAATACCCAGAATATCGCGCACCAGGTTCAGACAAATGGCAGCGAATCACTTGGAATGATGCATTTGACCGCATTGCCAAGCTGATGAAAGAAGACCGGGACGCTAATTTCATTAAGACTAACGATGCGGGCGTGACCGTCAACCGTTGGCTGAGTACCGGTATGCTGTGTGCTTCTGCATCCAGTAATGAGACGGGTTATCTGACCCAGAAATTTAGTCGCGCTCTCGGCATGCTTGCCGTAGACAACCAAGCACGTGTCTGACACGGACCAACGGTAGCAAGTCTTGCTCCAACATTTGGTCGCGGTGCGATGACTAACCACTGGGTTGACATCAAGAACGCAGACTTAGTTATCGTCATGGGCGGTAATGCGGCAGAAGCGCATCCGGTGGGGTTCCGCTGGGCGATGGAAGCCAAAATCCACAACAATGCCAAGTTGCTGGTGATAGACCCACGCTTTACCCGTACTGCTTCGGTGGCTGATTTCTACACGCCAATCCGTTCCGGTAGCGATATTGCGTTCCTATCCGGCGTGTTGTTGTATCTGATGACCAATAACAAAATTAACCGTGAATACGTCGAAGCTTATACCAACGCCAGCTTGCTGGTGCGGGAAGACTATACCTTTGATGAGGGTTTATTCAGTGGTTATGACGCCGAAAGCCGCAAATACGACAAAACCACCTGGAATTACCAGCTGGATGAAAACGGCTTTGCCAAACGCGATGTCACATTACAAGACCCGCGCTGTGTGTGGAACTTGCTGAAAGAACACGTCAGCCGTTACACGCCAGAGGTGGTTTCCAACATCTGCGGTACGCCAAAAGAAGATTTCTTACAGGTTTGCGAATATCTCGCCGAAACCAGCGTGTCCAATAAAACTGCCACGTTCCTGTATGCGCTGGGCTGGACACAGCACTCGGTTGGTGCGCAGAACATCCGTACTATGGCGATGATCCAATTGCTGCTGGGTAATATGGGGATGGCAGGGGGCGGTATTAACGCCTTGCGCGGTCACTCTAATATTCAGGGCTTAACTGACCTGGGCTTACTGTCACAAAGCTTGACGGGCTATATGAATTTGCCGTCAGAAAAGCAGCCGGATATTGATACGTACCTGAAGGCCAATACCCCGAAAACCTTGTTACCGGGCCAGGTTAACTACTGGAGTAATTACCCGAAATTCTTCGTCAGTCTGATGAAAAGTTTCTACGGTGATAAAGCCCAGAAAGAGAACGGCTGGGGCTACGACTGGTTACCTAAGTGGGATAAAGGCTACGACGTCTTGCAGTATTTCGAGATGATGTCGCAGGGTAAAGTGAATGGCTATATTTGCCAGGGCTTTAATCCGGTCGCGTCGTTCCCGAACAAAAACAAAGTAGTGGCATCACTGTCGAAACTGAAGTTCCTGGTGACTATTGACCCGCTCAATACGGAAACTGCGAATTTCTGGCAAAACCACGGTGAATTTAACGATGTCGATCCATCGAAAATTCAAACCGAGGTATTCCGCTTGCCATCCACTTGTTTCGCTGAAGAAAACGGTTCCATCGTTAACTCCAGCCGCTGGCTGCAATGGCACTGGAAAGGTGCTGATGCGCCGGGCGAAGCATTGAACGATGGCGCTATTTTGGCGGGTATTTTTAGTCGTCTGCGCGATATGTACCGCCGCGAAGGGGGTGCAGTGCCAGAACAGGTGCTCAATATGACCTGGGATTACCTGACGCCAGATAATCCAGAGCCAGAAGAAGTGGCACAAGAAAGCAATGGTAAAGCGCTGGCCGATATTACCGATGCCGATGGCAAAGTTCTGGTCAAAAAAGGCGAGCTGCTCAGCACCTTTGCTCACCTGCGCGATGACGGCACCACCGCCAGTGGCTGTTGGATCTTTGCCGGTAGCTGGACACCCGCCGGTAACCAGATGGCACGACGCGATAATGCTGATCCATCAGGCCTTGGTAATACGCTGGGCTGGGCATGGGCATGGCCGCTTAACCGCCGCATTCTGTACAACCGCGCGTCCGCTGACCCACAGGGTAAGCCTTGGGATCCGAAACGGCAGCTGCTGGAGTGGGATGGTGCCAAATGGGGTGGCGTCGATATTCCAGATTACAGTGCTGCCGCGCCGGGTAGTGATGTCGGGCCATTCATTATGCAGCCTGAAGGTATGGGGCGTCTGTTTGCCATCGACAAAATGGCAGAAGGGCCATTCCCGGAACACTATGAGCCATTCGAAACGCCGCTGGGCACCAACCCACTGCATCCAAATGTGATATCCAACCCAGCAGCGCGCGTCTTTAAAGATGACCTGGCTGCAATGGGTTCTCATGAGCAGTTCCCTTATGTCGGCACCACTTATCGTCTGACAGAACATTTCCACTACTGGACTAAGCATGCACTACTCAATGCTATCGCTCAGCCGGAACAGTTTGTGGAAATTGGCGAAAAACTGGCCGCGAAAAAGGGCATTAAGCAGGGTGATACCGTGAAAGTCAGCTCCAACCGCGGCTACATCAAAGCCAAGGCAGTAGTGACTAAACGTATTCGTACGCTGAATGTTCATGGGCAGGAAGTTGACACTATTGGTATCCCGATCCACTGGGGTTACGAAGGGGTGGCGAAAAAAGGCTTTATTGCCAATACCCTGACACCGTTTGTCGGTGATGCTAATACGCAAACGCCAGAGTTTAAGGCGTTCTTGGTCAACGTGGAAAAGGTGTAACGGAGAGAACCTATGTCACTGCAAACTCAAGACATTATCCGGCGCTCTGGCACCAATTCCCTTACGCCGCCGCCACAGGATCGTAACCACCAGCAAGAGGTGGCCAAGCTTATCGACGTCACCACCTGTATCGGCTGCAAAGCCTGTCAGGTGGCCTGTTCGGAGTGGAACGACATTCGTGATGAAGTGGGCCATAACGTCGGGGTGTACGATAACCCCGCCGATTTGACCGCCAAGTCATGGACGGTAATGCGTTTTTCTGAAGTTGAAGACGAAGAGAGCGGCAAGCTGGAGTGGCTGATCCGTAAGGATGGCTGCATGCATTGTGCTGATCCGGGCTGTTTGAAAGCCTGTCCGTCAGAAGGCGCTATCATTCAGTATGCTAATGGTATTGTCGACTTCCAGTCAGAGCACTGTATCGGTTGTGGTTACTGCATCGCCGGTTGCCCGTTTGATGTCCCGCGCATGAACAAAGACGACAATCGAGTGTACAAATGTACTTTGTGCGTCGATCGCGTCGGTGTGGGTCAGGAACCTGCCTGTGTGAAAACCTGCCCGACCGGGGCGATTCACTTTGGTACCAAAGAAGCGATGAAAGAAGTGGCCGCAGGCCGGGTTAGCGAGCTGAAAACGCGCGGCTTTGATAACGCCGGGTTATATGACCCTGCGGGTGTTGGGGGCACCCACGTGATGTATGTGCTGCATCATGCTGATAAACCTCAGCTTTATCATGGTTTGCCGGAGAACCCGACCATCAGTCCGACGGTCACCTTCTGGAAAGGCATCTGGAAACCACTGGCCGCAATTGGCTTTGCCGCGACCTTTGCCGCCAGTATCTTCCACTACGTGGGTGTCGGCCCGAACCGGGTTGAGGAAGAAGAGGACGAAGACGATAAATCGGATTCCACGCCTTCCGATACCGCATCCAAGGCTCCTGAGCCTACCACCGCTGAACACTCAGACGACGGGGAGACGCGGAAATGAGAAAAGAAAAGCGTATCCAGCGCTACAGTGCGCCGGAGAGAATCAACCACTGGATAGTGGCTTTTTGTTTTATATTAGCTGCGATCAGTGGTTTGGGGTTCTTCTTTCCGTCATTTAACTGGTTGATGAATATTTTTGGTACGCCGCAGCTGGCGCGTATCCTTCACCCCTTCGCCGGGGTGATTATGTTCACTGCCTTCCTCATCATGTTTTTCCGTTACTGGAAACATAACTTGATCAACAAGGAAGACCTGGAGTGGGCTAAAAATATCCATAAAATTGCCATGAATGAGGAAGTGGGAGACACGGGGCGCTATAATTTTGGTCAGAAATGCGTATTCTGGGCGGCTATTATCAGCCTGGTGTTATTGCTGGCCAGTGGCGTGGTAATTTGGCGGCCTTACTTTGCGCCCTCTTTCCCGATCCCACTGATTCGTCTGGCGCTGTTGGTGCATTCGTTGGCCGCGGTAGGATTGATTATCGTGATTATGGTGCATATTTATGCCGCTCTGTGGGTGAAAGGCACCATTACCGCGATGGTAGAAGGTTGGGTACCCGCAGCATGGGCTAAAAAGCACCATCCGCGTTGGTATCGCGAGGTCGATGCCAAAAGGCAGCTTCAGAACAAACAGGAAGAGAAACCCTGATGAGTATTCGCATTGTCCCTAAAGATCAATTAGGTAAACAGAGCGAAAAAGGTACAACGGCGGGGAATATCCCGCCGTTACTTTTCGCGAATTTAAAAAGCCTGTATACCCGGCGTACTGAGCGTTTGCAGCAGTTAGCGCTGGATAATCCACTGGCTGACTATCTGGATTTTGCCGCCAAAATCACCCAAGCGCAGCAAAAAGCGCTGCATGACCACCCGCTGGTGTTGGATATGCAGGCTGAGTTGGCACAATCTGCGGCCAGTGGTAAACCGCCGCTAGATTTGAGTGTTTTTCCGCGCACGGATCACTGGCGCAAGCTGTTATCAGCATTGATTGCCGAGTTACGCCATGATGCCCCCGACCATATCGTGGCGGTATTGGATAATCTGGATAAGGCATCAGTACATGAGCTGGAATTGTACGCAGATGCACTGTTAAACCGCGAGTTTGCACAGATTGGCAGCGAAAAAGCGCCCTTTATCTGGGCTGCGCTATCCTTGTATTGGGCACAGATGGCGAGCCAAATTCCTGGCAAAGCGCGGGCCGAATATGGGGAACATCGCCAATTCTGCCCGGTGTGTGGCAGTATTCCGGTCTCCAGTGTGGTACATATTGGTACACAAAACGGTTTACGTTATTTGCACTGCAACTTGTGTGAAAGCGAGTGGCATGTAGTGCGGATCAAATGCAGTAATTGTGAGCAGACCCGTGATTTGAACTACTGGTCGCTAGACACCGAGTTAGCCGCTGTGAAAGCGGAAAGTTGTGGTGATTGTGGCACTTACCTGAAAATCTTATATCAGGAAAAAGACCCGATGGTAGAAGCAGTGGCAGATGATTTGGCTTCGCTGATTCTTGATGCCAAGATGGAAGGCGAAGGGTTTGCCCGTAGCAGTATTAATCCCTTTTTGTTTCCCGGGGAATAATTTTTCCTTATTACCCCTGATTTGAGTGGCTATGAGCGCAGAACCCCATCATCTTTACAGTCAGTTACCTGCCATAGACAGCTTGCTGCGAGCGCCAGAAATGGCCCCTTTGCTGGATGAATATGGCGCAGCATTGTTAACTGAGAACCTGCGTTTGATGCAGGCTGAAGCCCGTGAATACATCCGTCAATTCCATACATTGGCTGATTGGTGTGCGGACTGGCCTGCGGCTTTACGTTATCGACTGAACCAACGTCAACCCGCATTAAAACCCGTCTTTAACCTCTCCGGTACCGTTTTACACACCAATCTAGGGCGAGCACCTTTAGCGGAATCCGCTATTGCTGCGGTAACTGATGCCATGCGCGGCGCGGTTACCCTCGAGTATTCGCTGAGTGGTGCTGGTCGTGGGCATCGTGATCGCGCGGTAGCCGATTTACTCTGCGAACTGACTGGAGCGGAAGATGCCTGCATCGTTAATAATAATGCCGCTGCGGTATTTTTGATGCTGACTGTCATGGCCGCCGGGAAGCAGGTCGTGGTTTCTCGGGGTGAATTGGTGGAAATTGGCGGCGCTTTTCGTATCCCGGATGTGATGCGTCAGGCCGGTTGTGAGCTGGTTGAAGTCGGTACCACCAACCGCACTCATCTAAAAGATTACCGTCAGGCCATTAGCGAACATACTGGTTTGCTGATGAAAGTGCATACCAGTAATTACAGTATTGAGGGCTTTACGGCCTCGGTGGCGGAGCAGCAACTGGCTGCCTTGGGACATGAATTTGCGATTCCGACCGCAACAGATCTGGGCAGTGGTTCGCTGGTGGATATGACCCGCTACGGCTTACCGGCGGAGCCTATGCCGCAGCAGTTAATTGCAGCGGGCGTCGATTTGGTGACTTTTTCAGGGGATAAACTGCTCGGTGGCCCTCAGGCAGGGATCATTCTCGGTAAAAAGCAGTGGATTGATCAATTGCAGCAACATCCGCTCAAACGGGTGCTTCGGGCCGATAAGATGACACTGGCTGCATTAGATGCGACCTTGCGCCTCTATCAGCAGCCCGATCGTTTGACAGAATTGTTACCGACAATGCGGCTGCTGGCGCGTCCGGCGCAAGATATTGCCGAGAGTGCGCAGCGGGTGTTGACCGCCCTAAATAGCAGTCATGGCGCTGAGTTTACGCTGGCGGTAGAGCCATGCTGGTCGCAGATTGGCAGTGGTTCATTACCTGTAGACCGGTTACCCAGTTGGGCAGTAACATTTACCCCTAAAGAGGGACGTGGAAGCGCTCTGGAGGCACTGACGGCGCGCTGGCGTGGATTGGCTAAACCTATCATTGGCCGCGTGGCTGATGGGCGTTTATGGTTGGACTTGCGCTGTTTGGAGGATGAGGCAGCGTTGCTCAGGGAGTTGGCACCATGATTATTGCAACCGCGGGTCATGTTGATCACGGTAAAACCACGTTGTTACAGGCGATTACCGGGGTTAATGCTGACCGCTTGCCGGAAGAAAAGCAGCGCGGAATGACCATTGACTTGGGTTATGCCTACTGGCCGCAATCAGATGGCAGCATTATTGGGTTTATTGATGTCCCCGGACATGAGAAGTTTCTTGCCAATATGTTGGCTGGCGTCGGCGGTATCGACCATGCTTTGCTGGTAGTGGCCTGTGATGATGGCGTGATGGCACAAACTCGGGAGCATCTGGCCATCCTGCGGCTGACGGGGCGCCCGACATTGACGGTGGCGCTGACTAAATCCGATAGAGTGGATGACGAGCGTATTGCGCAAGTACGCCAGCAAGTGATGGAGGAGCTGTTAGCACAAGGCTGGGAAATCGAGCAAGTCACTCTGTTTATCACTGCGGTTACGGCCGATCTGGGTATCAGTGAATTGCGCGAGCATCTGGCGCAATGCCATCAGCAAGATGAAAAAAGTCACCGGCTATCACGGCGGTTTCGTCTGGCTATTGACCGCGCATTCAGTGTGAAAGGCGCAGGTTTAGTGGTGACGGGAACGGCTTTAGCGGGCAAAGTGGCGGTGGATGATACCTTATGGCTCACGGGCAGCGATTGCCCAGTACGGGTGCGGGGTATACACGCTCAAAACCAGAATACCCAGCACGCGCAGGCTGGCCAGCGCATCGCCCTGAATATCTCCGGTGATATTAGCAAACAACAGATCAATCGTGGCGACTGGCTATTAGCCCAACAACCAGCGGAACCTCTAGATAGAGTGCTGGTCGTCGTCGATGCAGATGAACCCATACAGCACTGGCAACCGCTGCATTTGCATCATGCCGCCAGCCATATTACCGGGCGCTTCTCATTGCTTAACACCTCTCCACCAGAGGGCGATAAATCTCAATTGATACTGGCCGAGCTACTGCTGGATAACCCCCTGTGGTTGGCTGAGAATGATCGTCTTATTCTGCGAGATATTGCCGCGAAAAAGACATTAGGTGGAGCGCGTGTTATTCATCTGGCGGTGCCAAAACGGGGGAAACGGCAACCGGCATTTTTGGCGTGGTTAAGCGCGTTAGCGCAAGCGAAGAGTGATCCTGAAGTGCTAGAGTTGCATTTGGCACAAGGGCCGATTTCTCTGCATAAATTCAGTTGGGCACGTCAGCTTAACAGCCATGATATGGCAACATTGCTGGCAGGTACTGATTGTGTGGTGGCCGGTGATATTGCCCTGTCTAGCCCTCATGCTCAGCAAGCTCAACAAACCTTATTACATGTTTTATGCCTCTATCATCAACAGCATACTGATCAGTTAGGATTAGGGCGGGCGCGCTTGCGCCGCATGGCATTGCCGACATTGGATGAAGCATTGGTGTTTCGTTTGATTGATAATCTGCTGACACAAGGCGCGCTAAAAAATACCCGTGGCTGGCTGCATCTCCCTGATCATGGATTGGGATTTACCGAGCAAGAACAAGCACGATGGCAACAGGTTGCCCTCTATTTCTCTGACGATCCGTGGTGGGTTCGTGATTTAGCGGCGGAATTGGCAATGGATGAAAGTGAAATGCGTAGCTTGCTACGTAAAGCGGCACAACTGGGCTACATCACGGCAATTGTTCCCGACCGCTACTATCTGAGCCAACGTATTGAGCAGTTTGCTGAGTTGATTCGTGAATTAGATGCCAGTCAAGGCAGTGCTAGCGCAGCTGATTTTCGTGACCGGTTAGGTATTGGCCGTAAGCTGGCGATTCAAATCCTTGAATTCTTTGACCGCAGCGGCTTCACTCGCCGTCGGGGTAATGACCATTTGTTGCGCGACAGCGGGCTGTTTTCTGCGGGAAGTTAATATATTGCTGATTTAACATCATTACAGATGCCTATTCGCTTTAATTCATTTGTAATGATGTTTTGGCTGTATCTCTAATTTTTGAGAATTGTTATATAACCTGCGGTGCTATCGATGATTTTGCTATCGGCAGTAATGAGAATGTGATTTTCTACTCTGGCTTGTGAAACTAAAATTCGATCAAAAGGATCTTGATGCATGTCTGGGAGTTTGAGGGTGTTAAGAACGTGCTCACTTTTTACCGCTAATTCTTTGAATCCGTTTTCAAACAATCCCTTGCGTAACATTTCGGGATCAATTTCTATTTTCTTAAGTGCTTTTTTTATCGCAATTTCCCAGATATTAGCAACACTGAAATAAATTTCATTATTATAATTGGTGATGATGTTTTCAACTTCCTTGTTAAGTTTCTCTGGTTTGGCAGCAAGCCAGATTAGAATATGAGTATCAAGTAAATAAATCATCTTCATCCTTAGCATCAAACAGATTAATGACAGCCTTGTCTTCATCATCAAAATTATCAGGGCAAGAGACCTTGCCAGCCAAAAAACCTAATTTACGTTTTGGCTGTTCCTCAATATAAGGAATGACTTTTACCAATGCTTTGCCATTTTTGGCAATCAAGAAAGGTTCGCCAGTAGTTGTCACTGCGTTAATCAACTTAGATAAGTTGGTCTTGGCATCATAAATATTGATCTTTTCCATAGACCCCCCTTTGTTGTTGGCCTGCATCAAATATAAAGCATCACAGTAAGTTGGTCAAACCAACTTGACCAGACTATTTGTGATGCTTTATATCAAAAATATTTCAGGGGAGCTTGAGTACATGAGTGATATTAAATTGGAGAAGCATATCGTGACTTCTCCAGTACATATTACTCTGCAGCCTATGAATCTTGCTGACGGCGAATAAAAATCATCACCAAGCCCAGCCACAGCAAGCCACTGATGAGATTGAACAGATTGAAAATACCGCTATTGCCCCACAAATAAGCCACTTTCGCAAATTCAATCCCCAAGGTGAAGACCATCATACTGATCATCCCCATGGCAGCAGACACAGTTCCCTTACTGATATCGCTAGAGAACAGCGTCAGTCGCACTAAACCGGCATTTGCCAGGCCAATACCAAAGGCATAGAGACTCAGCCCAGCAGTCATCCACAAATAAGCATGGGATGAATAGAGGGTCGAGCCAGCGGCAATCATTAGGCCAATAATCATCGGGCCGGCACCATAGCGGATAAGTTGCGGAATACTGGTTTTACCGCTCAATCTCGCCAATGTCAGGTTGCCGATAATCAGTGCGCCGAAAATGGGTACCTGCAAAATGCCATATTCCACGGTTGAGAGCTGCTCACCGCTGATCAGAATCACCGGAGACTGGGCAATCCAAGTCAGTAGAGGCAAACTGGCAAAGCCCAATGCGAGGGATCCGCACAGGAAACGGCGATTGGCCAGCACTTGTTTATAATCGTGCCACATCGCTCCTACCGACAGTTTTTCCCCTTGGCGCGAGGCGGTTTCTGGCATCGCGCGCCACAATCCCACAAATGAAATTGCGCCGAGCGCCGCAAATATCACAAACATGAATTGCCACGGTGCAACATGAATCAAGGCGGCACCCGCCAATGGGCCGAGTAACGGGGCAATTAATGCCACATTTGCCATCAGGGCGGTGATTTTGATACAAACCGCTTCTTCAAAGGATTCCTGAATGGTGGCGTAACCGACTGCGCCGATAAAGCACAAACCGATGCCTTGTAGGAAACGCATGGCGATGAACTGTTCAATCGACGTGACCAATAATATGGCAAGGCAGGTGACCACGAAGAATGCGACACCCACCAGCATCACTGGGCGACGGCCACGACGATCTGATAACGGCCCAAGCAGCCATTGCAGGAACATCCCACCCGCCAGATAGGCTGTCATTGATGTCGGAACCCACTCAATACTGGCATTAAAATCGGCGACTACCGCCAGCATGCCGGGCTGAATCATATCGTTGGCGATATATGCGGCAAATTCGAATAATACCAGGCACAAGGGAAATAAAAGCGCCCGTCGACCTAAACGCGTCGCGGGTGAGAATGAAGTTTGCATAGGTTAAGTTATTAATAGTAAAAATAAAAAACTGGAAGCACTCAGATAGGATCTATAGTCAGAGTGCATTAGGAGGGTTATTTTGCCGTCAATATAACTTTATGGCAACAATTACCCTTCGTCCTGATGGGGTTCATTTACTTTGGGTATCAGTCAAATTTACGTTATTGTTTGCAGCCTGATTATTGGTGACATAAATAGATAAGCGTTTTTATAAATGACGGCGATAGAGAGTATGCATGACCAATAAGATAGGCTGGATTGATAATCTGCGGGCTGTTGCCTGCATTATGGTGGTCATGATCCATGCTACCACCTATTACGTCACCAGCGGGGCGCAAGTAGGGGAAGCGAACTGGGACATCGCCAATTTGCTGAATTCGGCTTCTCGGGCCTGTGTACCCTTGTTCTTTATGATCTCCGGTTATCTGTTTTTTGGAGAAAAAAGCGCACAGCAAAAGCATTTTACCCGCATCGGGCTATGCCTGTTGTTTTACAGCGTGATAGCACTTATCTATATTTCTACCCTGACCCCGATCAATGGTTTGGCGTCGCTAAAAAACATCCTACAAAAACCCGTGTTTTATCATTTGTGGTTTTTCTACGCCATTATTGTGATTTACCTGGTCTCACCGCTGATTAACGTCAAACCGGTATCAGGCCGCTATCTGGCGGTCGTTATTTTGCTGTTGGCGGTGGTGGCCAACCCGCAGACCAGTAAATATTCAATCGGTGGTTTTCAATTACTGCCGATAAATCTCTATATCTACGGCGATACTTTCTATTACTTGCTGTATGCGCTACTGGGGCGAGCGATTGGCATGCTTGAGACGCGAGGGCGAGCTATCAGTTGGGGCGCGGCATTATTGTTTATAATAAGCGTGATATTTATTGCCATCTCAACGGAGAAACAGACGCGAATTAATGGCAGCTTTGCCGATACCTTCTATATGTACTGCGGCCCCTTGGTTTTTGTTGCGGCGGTATCACTGCTGGTATGGTTTAAAAACTGCTTGAATCAGCCCATTGCCTGGTTGAGTTGGCTGGCCGGACATTCGCTGGCTATTTATGGTTTCCATGCACTGATTATTCATTTCATCCGCACCCATCATTATGATTTTACTGACTATCCGGTGCTGGATGTTTTCTATGTCTTTGCCTTAGCACTGGCGTTAAGCACTTTATTGTCGATGGGGTTGCAACGCCTTGATCGGCGGCGATTAGTCAGTTAATGATTGCGTGCCTGCGCTGTTGTGCGCGCCGAAGCTGACGGCCGGAGGAAAATCCGGCTGCCAGTGCGGCTTTCTCCAGATTAAATCCTTCCTGCAGGCGGACTTCGGCAACCGCGACCCGCAATTGTTCATGATATTCACGCACGCTGATCCCCACATGTTCACGGAATAATCGGGTTAAATGACGACTGCTGACATGCGCTTTATGCGCCACCTGAAGCAGTGACCACTCCGCTTGTGGTTCTGCTGACATCACGTCCTGCGCCCGATGTACCGCCGGGTGGAGGTGGTTACGATAACGTAGCCAGGGTGAAAGTTGCGGGTCATCACCTGAGCGGCGAAAATACACCACCATTTCGCGCGCCACCTCCAGTGCAGTTTGCGGGCTGCAATAACGGCTGATCAGATGCAAAGAGAGATCAATACCGGCGGTAATCCCGGCGCTGGTATACACTCCACGATCTTCAACGAAAATACGGTTTTCTTTAGTTTGGGCCGCCGGCGCTTGCTGGCGTAACCGTTCAAGCACATGGTGATGAGTTGTGCATTGATAGCCATCCAACAGCCCAGCTTGAGCCGCCAATAATGCTCCAGAACAGACACAAACCAATATCGTTTTTTGCTGCGTAATGGCGACTTTCTCTTGCTGCAGCCATCGGCGGGCTATTGCGGCTGCTTCTGTCGCAAAATAGTGACGTGAATCGCTCACCCCCGGAACTACCAGCAAGCTACCTTCCGGTAAGCTATCAGGTAGCGCCTGCAATTGGCCTAACATCATATCGGTGGAGGACATTACCTCGGGTAATGGACTGATATAACAAAGGTTAAATGACCCCGCTAGCCGTAACGTTTCGGCTGGGCCAGTTAAATCCAGCGACAGCACGCCGGGCAGCAAGAGAAAATAGACATTTCGTTGCATGGTTAATCCACAGTTATCGTCAGATAACGATTCATATAAGCCGGAATATCCGGAGTATGCTGTAGCAAAGTATCAACAAAAGCATCGCGCTCAAAGCCCATTACCTGTAAATCCCAAACGCAGAAGGATTCATCACGCGCTGCGCGCCAAATTCCCTGTTCCTGCACCCAGACTTTCACCCGCAATTCGTTTTCGTTATCCCACCAACCAACAATCAGGTAATTCAATGTTTTTCCCTGATGTTCAATCATAAAACCAACTCCGGGGCGATCCACTGTTTCAGCATCATAGGGTAACCACTGGCTGGCGAGTTGATAAGCAGGGACGGCACTCTGCGCCTGTGAATAACGAATCACATAGTGTTTCAACTGCCAGCGGTTAAGATTTTTGATACCCGCAGGTGTGATAGTCCGAGGAAGATAAGGCTGTGGCTGCCAATTGACGGCTTTTTGAGTAGCCGCTACTGATGATGGTGAATCCAGTGCTGTCAGTACTTGCGCGACGGTATGGATAGTCGCAAACCGATCGACGAGCACCGTCTCCGTACGTAATTTCAATTCCTCACTGCTCAGGACGATGCCATTAGGCTGGGTCATTGGAAAGGTCAGCGTAGCTTCCGTGACGAAAGTGACTTGATAGCCTAGGTCCGACGCCACGCGTGCGGTGGTTTCACAGCATTGCTCGGTACGCATACCGGCAATAATCAGGTGGTTTATTTGACGCTCCATCAGCCATTGATCTAGCCCTGAATCAGTTAGTGCATTATGCACTCGCTTTTGCACTGTCACATCTGCGTGATGCGAAACCAATGACATGGGCTTCACATAGCCAGAAGCCAGCGAAAACGGGCCTTCCGGCGCGACGTGGAATACATCTACCAGTGCTACTCCGCGCTGTTTACAACCCGCAATGAGTTGGTTCAGTGCCGTAGAGAAGGCAGGGAGATCCTGTTGTTGCCAAAAAGATTTATGTTCGAATGATTGTTGGACATCAATTATCAGTAATGCGCTGTTAGTCATATCCGGCCCTCTGCCGTTTGGGTAGAGTTCCATCATCTGCGGGTTTTGAGCTAAGTGGAATGCCAAATCCAGCCATCATAGGGAGCAAAAGGGACCAGATTTTTTACGACCGCCCGTTCAGTAAGTTAAAAAATTAATGGCCAGATAGGCTCATTAAAACAGTTTATTGGCCGAAAACAGTGAGTAAGGAAAACCGTTATTCACGGTATGACAATCAATGGGAATGGAATAAGTCATGGTAAACCTTAATAACGTTATTCTGATACGAGCAAACCAACAGCGAAATAATGCTCTGGTAGGAACTGCTTTATTGTTTGTCACGATGATAAGTGAGGCGTCAATATCTCTGGATAGAACGCGGATTATTTTCAATAGTGCCGATACGTCAGCCAATGTGATTTTGCAAAATAAAAGCGAGGTATTGCCTTACTTAGCAGAATCTTGGTTAGAAAATGCCGCTGGGCAGAAAGTTGATAGCCCCTTGTCTGTTTTGCCTGCGATACAGCGAATTGATGTGGGTCAGAAAAGCCAGGTGAGAATTATTTCACTGCCAGGTATCAAGCAATTAGCCGCTGATCGTGAAACTTTATTCTATTTTAATGTGCGGGAAATTCCTCCGAAAAGTGAAATAACCGCAGCAGTGCAAATCGCCATCCAAAATAAAATAAAGTTATTTTATCGGCCAGCGGCGATTAAAGCGGATTATAAGACTGTCTGGCAGGAGAAGTTACAGATTAGGCAGCAAGGAGAAGAGCTTAAAATTCATAATCCTACGCCGTATTACGTTACATTAGGGCATTTAAATCAGGATAGTCGCGGTAATTTTCCCGGTTTTGACAGTGTCATGATTGCGCCATTCGGTACTGAGTCTGTCAAGACTCCCGGATATAAAGGTAGCGACTATAGTCTCGGCTATATGGATGATTTTGGTCAGATGATCATTCGCAGCGTTAACTGCTCGATAGGTCATTGCCGCATTCAGGCTGTGGAAAAGAAAATATAATTTCCACAGCCTGTTCTGCTAGCTATGTGCTTATAGCTTGCACTTTATCTTACTCACATTCACATAATGGCAGTAATTGCTGATAGAGCTTTTTAAAGATAACGCGTCGAGCCGCGTAATATTGATGGCGTTGTGTATTAGGTAAATGAGTTTGTTCCAGTGGTAATGCAGGCAGTAATTCGGCTAACGGGACATCCGGATTGAGCGCAATTTGGGCCAGTCGGGCCGCGCCGAGTGCGGGGCCGACATCACCGCCTGTTCGATATTCCAAAGTCTGGCCGCTGATATCTGCTAGCATTTGCCGCCAATAAGGGCTGCGAGCGCCGCCACCAATTAACGTGACTGATGTGGGCTGTAAACCACTAGCATGCAGGGCATCCATTCCGTCAGCTAAAGCAAATCCTACTCCTTCCAATACCGCACGAGCTAAATCTGCCCGGCCGTGTTGGTGGGTAAATCCCCAAAAAGCTCCTTTAGCATTGGGGTTATTGTGGGGGGTTCGTTCGCCAGAAAGATAGGGTAGGAACCACACAGGAGTGGCGGCTGGTGGTGTATTTTCCACTTCATTAATCAGCGCAGGAACACTCTCGTTACCGGTGAGTTGGCATGCCCAATCAAGGCAGGATGCGGCGCTCAGCATCACTGACATGAGGTGCCAAGTATTGGGTAAAGCATGGCAAAAACTGTGTACGGCGCTGGCCGGGTTACTCAGAAAACCATCACTGACGGCAAAATAGACCCCGGATGTCCCCAGCGATAACATTGCTTGCCCGGTTTGATACAAGCCCACCCCGATGGCACCGGCGGCATTATCCCCCCCGCCAGCCACTACCGGAACAGGGTTGATGCCCCAGCGTCGCGCAATCTCGGTACTGACATGGCCGGTAATCTGGCTGCCTTCGAAGAGGGCGGGCATATGCTGGCGATTTAGGCCGCAGGCCGCCAACATCTCATCGCTCCAGTCGCGCTTTGCCACATCGAGCCACATTGTTCCGGCAGCATCTGACATATCACTGGCAAAGTCATCGCTGATCAGAAAACGGAGATAATCTTTGGGTAACAATACTTTATCGATGCGATTGAAAATCTCTGGTTCATGTTCTGCCAGCCATTTCAGCTTTGGTGCAGTAAAACCCGGCATCATCAGATTGCCGGTAATCTGGCGGGATTCGGGTACCGCTTTTTCCAGCGCTTGGCACTGGGCAAAGCTGCGGCCATCATTCCATAAAATGGCTGGGCGCAGCACCTTGTGCTGTTTATCCAGCAAAGTAGCGCCGTGCATTTGGCCCGTCAATCCCAGTGCTTTTACCTGTGTTAAATCATGGTCTGCGGCTAAAGCCCGCATAGCTTGATCAGTGGCTTGCCACCAGTCGGCGGGGCTTTGCTCAGACCATAAAGGGTGTGGGCGGGAAACAGATAATGCTGCACCTTGGCTGGCAATAACTTGCCCGTTTTCGGCCAGGAGAATGGCTTTAACGCCGGAGGTGCCCAGATCGATGCCAAGGTACATATGTATTCCTCATATTTATCGTTCAGAGAGTGAAGGGTTGACCGTGCCTAGAGGCGCTTCAGTGGCTTACGCACTTGTATTTGAAACTAAGAGCGACCCCAACGGCACGTTTCCCCTTCATTTGGCTTTGTCTGCGGCGTCGAGGTTTATCAGCCGAAGATATAGCGGTTAACCCTATTTTCCAGCAATTCTTGATGCCCGCTTTGGTGATGTGGGTTTAGATTATGTTGCTCGGCATAGGAGGCTAAATCTTCCAGCGACATTTTGCCTTTTAGGATTTGTTGCCCCAAATCGGTATTCCAACCGGCATAACGTTCAGCAACTTGCTTATCTAATTGACCATCTTCAATCATTTTTGCTGCAATCTTCAGTGCTAAAGCCATGGTGTCCATCGCCCCAATATGGCCATAGAACAGGTCATATTTATCTGTGCTTTGGCGGCGTACTTTGGCATCAAAATTCAGCCCACCGGTAGTAAAGCCTCCGGCTTTAAGGATTTCAAACATCACCAGCGCATTTTCTTCCACACTGTTCGGGAACTGATCAGTATCCCAACCTAATTGCGGATCACCACGGTTAGCATCCACCGAACCGAAAATACCTAATGCAATCGCACTGGCAATCTCATGATGGAAAGAGTGTCCAGCCAAAGTGGCATGGTTAGCTTCAATGTTAACTTTAATCTCTTTTTCTAGTCCAAACTGCTTGAGGAAGCCATAAACTGTAGCAACATCATAATCATACTGATGCTTAGTCGGTTCTTGGGGTTTTGGTTCGATCAACAATGTGCCCTGGAAGCCAATCTTGTGTTTATGTTCGACCACCATTTGCATAAAACGACCAATTTGCTCACGTTCTTGCCGTAAGTCTGTATTTAACAGTGTTTCATAGCCTTCGCGTCCGCCCCACAACACATAGTTTTCTCCACCGAGTTTTTGGGTGGCATTCATGGCGGTAAAGACTTGGGTCGCCGCCCAGCTAAAAACTTCTGGATTTGGATTGGTCGCCGCACCAGCACCGTAGCGCGGGTGGGTGAAGCAGTTGGCGGTGCCCCATAATAATTTTACGCCGCTACTTTCTTGCTTCTCAGCTAATACATCAGTCATGGCAGCAAAATTGTTTAAATATTCTTTTAATGATGCGCCTTCTGGAGAAACATCCACATCGTGGAAGCAGTAATAAGGCACATTCAGTTTATGGAAGAATTCAAAAGCCACATCAGCTTTACGTTTTGCCAAAGCCAATGCATCTCCCGATTGTTGCCAGGGGCGCTCAAAGGCATTGCTACCAAACATATCCGCCCCGCCCCAGCAGAAAGTATGCCAGTAGCAGGCAGCGAACCTTAGGTGATCGGCCATTCGCTTACCAAGGATAATTTCATCCGGATTGTAGTGATGAAATGCCAGTGGATTAGTGCTCTGGCTGCCTTCGTAACGCACTTGTTCTAATTTATCAAAATAAGATGACATGCAATACTCCTTGGAAGCTGACCCGCATTATCGGGCTGGTGAGCTTTTATCTTCGGAGTTGTTTGTTATTCTCTCAATTACGTTATTTCACACTTAAATTCAGAGAATTATTAATTGTGGTGTAGATCTCATAAATACCCAATTAATTATAAATAATCACTGGTATTCATTGTCTGGATAACATCTCTTACTGGAATTATGCATTTTCCAGGAAAGAAAACATGATCGTTATCATAAAATTAACATTAAACCAAAAAACATAATTGGCGGACGAAAATCTGTAATTGCCGATGTGAAAATAAGCGACAACAATCCCTATTGCAGTTGATGTTTACCGTTTCTCTTACCCTGCTTGCACAATAAGAAAGGTACCGAAAGATGAAATTTAAGAACATTTTACTCTCCGCATGTGCCGCTCTGGTCATGTTTAGCCAGCCCGGATTCAGTAAAGAAATTAAAATTGGTATGGCAATAGACGATCTTCGTCTTGAACGTTGGCAGAAAGACCGCGATATTTTTGTTAACAAGGCGGAGTCTCTTGGCGCTAAAGTATTTGTTCAATCAGCGAATGGCAATGAAGAAACTCAAATGTCGCAGATTGAGAATATGATTAACCGTGGTGTCGATGTTTTGGTTATTATTCCTTATAACGGGCAAGTATTAAGTAATGTCATCGCCGAAGCAAAACGGGAAGGAATAAAAGTATTAGCTTATGACCGTATGATAAATAATGCTGATATTGACTTTTATATCTCTTTTGATAATGAAAAAGTAGGTGAGTTACAGGCTAAAAGTCTGGTTGAACGAGTGCCACAAGGTAATTATTTCCTGATGGGCGGTTCGCCGGTAGATAATAATGCCAAGCTGTTCCGTCAGGGGCAGATGACAGTTCTTAATCCATTGATAAAAGAGGGGAAAATAAAAGTCGTCGGTGATCAGTGGGTTGATGCTTGGTTACCAGAAAATGCCTTAAAAATCATGGAAAATGCGCTAACAGCTAACAATAACAAAATTGATGCTGTCGTGGCGTCTAATGATGCCACCGCCGGTGGGGCTATTCAGGCGTTAGCTGCACAAGGTTTGGCGGGTAAAGTGGCTATTTCTGGGCAGGATGCTGATTTAGCGGCAATAAAACGTATTGTTGCTGGCACCCAAACTATGACGGTCTATAAGCCAATCAGTAAATTAGCCAACGATGCTGCAGAAATTGCGGTAAGTTTGGGTAAAGGCGAGGAACCAAAAGCAAATAGTAAATTAAATAACGGTATAAAAGATGTTCCTGCTTATTTGTTGACGCCGATTCAGGTAGATAAAAATAATATCGATAGCACAATTATAGCAGATGGATTCCACAAGAAATCGGACATTTACTAATTATTTTTTCGTTGCTGAATATATCAGAAGTCATTGGGGTTGTAGCTAATTATGCTGCAACCTCAGGCATAAAAGATATATGGAGGGAATTATGCCCTACCTGCTAGAAATGAAAGAAATTACCAAGCAGTTCGGTGTCGTCAAGGCGGTAGATAATATCAGCCTGACATTGGAGGCCGGGCAAGTATTATCTTTATGTGGCGAAAATGGCTCTGGAAAGTCCACATTAATGAAAGTGTTATGTGCTATTTACCCCGCAGGCTCCTATCAGGGGGAAATAATCTTCTCAGGTGAAATACTTCAGGCAAAAAATATCCGCGAAACCGAACAAAAAGGCATCGCGATAATTCATCAAGAGTTAGCTTTGGTGAAGCAAATGTCTGTGTTGGAAAATATGTTTCTCGGCTCCGAATGGGGACGTTTTGGCATTATGGATTACGACGCCATGTACCTGCGCTGCCAACGAATGCTTGCACAGGTCAAACTGGTGGTAGACCCTCATACCCCGGTGGGTGAATTGGGGCTTGGGCAGCAGCAATTGGTTGAAATTGCAAAAGCACTGAACAAACAAGTTCGGTTGCTGGTACTGGATGAACCGACCGCTTCTTTAACCGAAAGTGAAACGGCTATTTTGCTGGATATCATCCGTGATCTCCGCAATCACGGCATTGCCTGCATCTATATCTCGCACAAATTGAATGAAGTGAAAGCGATATCAGATCATATTTGTGTGATCCGCGATGGCCGCCATATCGGTACTCGCTCTGCGGCGACCATGAGTGAAGATGACATTATCGCCATGATGGTGGGCCGTGAACTGAAAGAACTCTATCCATACGAAGCTCACCACATTGGTGAGGAAATTCTGCGGGTGAAAAATATTTGTGCCTGGCACCCGGTAAACCGCCATATTCGGCGAGTTGATGATGTCTCTTTCTCTTTAAAACGCGGAGAGATATTAGGTGTTGCCGGGCTAGTGGGGTCTGGACGAACAGAAACGGTGCAATGTTTATTCGGTGTTTATCCTGGTCGCTGGCAAGGCGAGATATTTATTGATGGTAAAGCTGTGACCATCAGTCATTGCCAACAAGCCATGAAACTTGGGATTGCCATGGTGCCAGAAGATCGTAAGAAAGACGGTATCGTACCGGTTATGGGGGTGGGAGCTAATATCACACTGGCTGCACTAGATGACTTCACCGGCTCTTTCAGCATGCTGGATGACGCCAAAGAACAATCAATTATTGTGCAATCACTTGCCCGATTAAAGGTGAAAACCTCTTCTTCTGAGCTGCCCATTGCGCGACTTAGTGGGGGTAATCAGCAAAAAGCCATTCTTGCCAAATGCTTGCTATTGAACCCACGAATTTTGATTCTCGATGAACCGACACGCGGTATCGATATTGGCGCAAAGTACGAAATTTATAAACTTATCAATCAATTAGTCCAGCAAGGGATTGCGGTCATTGTGATTTCCTCTGAACTACCGGAGGTCTTGGGATTAAGTGATCGGGTGCTGGTCATGCATCAAGGGCGCATCAAAGCCGATCTCATTAACCATAATCTGACACAAGAGAAGGTCATGGAAGCCGCACTCAGGAGTGAAACCCATGTCGCAAGCTAATCAAACCGAAGTGAACACACCCGAAAATGGCGATAAAAAGCCATTATTACGACTAAAATCGATTAATTTACAAGTTTTTGTCATGTTGGCGGCGATAGCCGTGATTATGCTGTTTTTCACTTTTACCACCGAAGGGGCGTATCTCAGCGCCAGGAATATCTCAAATCTGCTGCGGCAAACGGCGATCACCGGCATTTTGGCGGTGGGGATGGTGTTTGTCATTATTTCGGCCGAAATTGATTTATCTGTTGGCTCGATGATGGGGTTATTGGGCGGTGCGGCAGCTATTTTTGATGTGTGGCTCGGTTGGCCGCTCCCTCTGACCATTGTAGTTACTCTGGGATTGGGGTTGGTGCTTGGCGCATGGAATGGTTGGTGGGTTGCTTATCGCAAAGTACCTTCTTTTATTGTCACATTGGCAGGGATGTTGGCTTTCCGTGGCATTTTAATTGGTATTACCAACGGCACGACCGTTTCACCCACCAGTAATGCCATGTCGCAGATTGGTCAGAGTTATCTGCCAAACGGCCTTGGTTTTGGCATTGGCGCAATTGGCCTGATGCTATTTGTTGCCTGGCAGTGGCGTCGACGTAGCCATCGTATCCGACTGGGCTTACCTGTTGCCGCGCCCCAAGGTGATGTTACTCGTCAAACTATTACAGCAGTTATCGTTCTTGGTGCCATCTATTTACTGAATGATTATCGGGGCGTCCCTACTCCAGTATTGATTCTCACGGCATTGATGTTGGCGGGTATTTTTATGGCCACCCGCACCGCATTTGGCCGCCGGATCTATGCTATTGGCGGCAATATCGATGCCGCGCGCTTGTCTGGGGTGAATGTGGAGCGCACCAAACTGGCGGTATTTGCTATCAACGGGTTGATGGTCGCAATGGCGGGTCTGATTCTCAGTTCACGTCTGGGTGCAGGCTCACCTTCAGCTGGTAATATTGCCGAACTGGATGCGATTGCCGCTTGTGTCATTGGTGGCACCAGCTTGGCGGGTGGGATCGGGAGTGTGGCGGGGGCAGTTATGGGGGCATTTATCATGGCTTCTCTCGACAATGGGATGAGCATGCTAGATGTGCCGACATTCTGGCAGTACATTGTCAAAGGTGCAATTTTGCTGTTGGCAGTGTGGATGGATTCTGCAACCAAACGCTGGGTCTGATCCCATCATCAAAAAGAGATCAATGCCATACTGCATTGATCTCTTTGTCTATCACCCCTCCCACCTATTTCAGGAGCCATTCCCATGTTTGAGAAACGCTACCGGATAACCTTGTTATTTAATGCTAACAAAGTATACGACCGGCAAGTGGTGGAAGGTGTTGGTGAGTATTTGCAGGCCTCACAGTGCGACTGGGATATTTTTATCGAGGAGGATTTTCGCTGCCGCATTGAGAATATCAGGGATTGGTTAGGCGATGGTGTTATTGCTGATTTTGATGATCGGCAGATAGAGCAACTGCTGGCTAATGTTGATGTTCCGATTATCGGTGTGGGGGGATCTTATCATCAGTCAGAGGATTATCCGGCAGTAGATTATATTGCAACGGATAACTCAGCTCTGGTTGAGGCAGCATTTATGCATTTGAAAGAGAAGGGTTTAAACCGTTTTGCTTTTTATGGTTTGCCGGCCAGTAGTGATAAACGCTGGGCGCAGGAGCGAGAGTATGCCTTCCGGCAATTAGTCGCGGCAGAGCAATATCAAGGAGTCGTCTATCAGGGGATGGCCACTGCGCCCGCTAACTGGCAATACACGCAAAATCGGCTGGCGGACTGGGTACAAACGCTGCCACATCAGACCGGAATTATTGCTGTCACTGACGCGCGGGCGCGGCATTTATTGCAAGTGTGCGAGCATCTGGATATTGCGGTACCAGAGAAACTGAGTGTGATTGGTATTGATAATGAAGAACTAACCCGCTATTTATCGCGAGTAGCACTTTCATCGGTGGTGCAGGGGACGCGGCAGATGGGTTATCGCGCGGCTAAGTTATTGCATCAGCGTCTTAATCAGCGTCAGAAACAACAAGAAGCTGCGCCGTTGCAGCGTATTCTGGTGCCTCCGGTGAAAGTGATGGCGCGGCGTTCGACAGATTTTCGCTCATTACGCGATCCGGCCGTGATTCAAGCGATGCACTATATACGTCATCATGCATGCAAGGGGATTAAGGTTGAACAGGTACTAGATGCCGTAGGGATGTCGCGCTCAAATCTGGAAAAGCGCTTCAAAGATGATATTGGACAGACTATTCATGGTGTTATTCATGAAGAGAAGCTCGATAGGGCCCGCAATTTGTTGTCTGCAACTTCATTACCCATCAATGAAATCTCTCAAATGTGTGGTTATCCATCGCTGCAATATTTCTATTCGGTCTTCAAAAAAGGCTATTCAATCACGCCAAAAGAGCATCGTGATAAGTATGGTGAGGTCAGCTATTAGTCGTTTTTAAGCCGCAGATGATGACGTTAGATTCCGTCTGGTGAGGGAATTTATTCATCATGTCTATTGAATGAATAGCGCCATGTAATAAAAACGCTATAATCACCGCCTTACACTCATATCTTCTCTGGAAGATCATCGTCCCCGGTGGGGCGGCTGGACTTCAAATCCAGATGGGGCCGCCAGCGGTCCCTGGCAGGTTCGACTCCTGTGATCTTCCGCCAAAGCTCTTCCGTATCACTCCATAAAAGTCCTAAAAACCCCAATAAAACCAATAGATAGAGTGTCTTGTTGTCCGTGGGCGTCCGAGTTGATCTCTCTAAATCCGTAACAATTGTGTATAGTAAAGGGTATAGAATTACCCTATACCTTTTTGAGCTATACACATGCCACTTTCAGATATCCAGATTCGCCGTGCTAAACCACAAGAAAAAGCCTATACCCTGAGTGATGGGCAAGGGCTATCACTCTTAATTGAAACTAACGGCAGTAAAGGGTGGCGTTTTCGCTATCGTTTTGCTGGTAAAGCCCGATTAATGTCATTAGGGACTTATGACTTGATATCCCTTGCTGAAGCTCGCTCTAAGCGAGATGTGGCACGTAAACAGGTTGCAGATGGAACAGATCCCGCAGAGGTGAAAAAGGCTGAGAAATTGGCGCAGCGGCTTTCATCGGAAAACTCTTTTGAGGCCATTAGCCGCGAGTGGCATAAAGCTAAAGCGGATCGTTGGTCTTTGGGATATAGGGAAGAAATCATGAGTACCTTTGAGGCGGATATATTCCCGTATATTGGTAAACGGCCAATTGCAGAAATCACACCGCTGGAGTTACTTGATGTGCTTCAACGTATCGAAAAGCGCGGGGCGTTAGAAAAAACGCGCAAAGTACGTCAGCGCTGCGGGGAAGTATTTCGTTATGCCATTATTACCGGCCGGGCTGCATATAATCCCGCCCCTGACCTTGCCAGCGCATTAAGTACACCCAAGAAACAGCACTACCCGTTCCTGTCCGCCGAGGAGATGCCATATTTTATTCGTGACCTAGAGGGTTACACCGGCAGCATTATAACCAAGAACGCCGCAAAGATACTGATGTTGACTGGTGTACGAACTAAGGAAATGCGTTTTGCTACTTGGCAGGAAATCGATCTTGAGAGCGGCTTGTGGGAGATTCCAGCAGAACGAATGAAGATGCGTCGCCCTCATATCGTGCCGCTGTCTACACAAGTTATAGCGCTATTTAAACAGCTCTTACCTATCACCGGGCATTACCCCTATATTTTTATTGGACGAAATGACCATAAAAAGCCTATAAGTAAAGAAACAGTCAATCAGGTCATTGAATTACTGGGTTATAAAGGCCGTGCGACGGGTCACGGATTTAGACATACCATGTCAACGATATTGCATGAGCAAGGCTATGATAGTGCATGGATTGAGCTACAATTGGCTCACGTTGATAAGAACAGTATTCGCGGCACTTACAATCATGCGCAGTATCTTGAAAAGCGAAGAGAGATGTTGCAGTGGTATGCTGATTTTATTCAAATAGGTTTGGATATGACGGGACAAATGTGAGCACATTAAAAGGTATTAATGAGTTTGTTACAGTACAGTCCAAAGATTTTAATAGCTGCATTGCAGTGATTGAACATGACCTCACAATACAGGGTATGAAAGCAAACTTGAGATTTCATCATCTTAAGTTTGATGGTAATGGATTACCAATGATAAAAAAATTAGCCGAAACACTCTATGAATATATAATTGATTTTTGTATTTCGTCTAAAAATCGGGATGAGCAACTGACGCCAACACAATCGGCTAGATTAGTAAAACAGGCTCGAGCACTTTTCAGGCATCCCAACATATCTGAAAAAAAAGCCGATAAAACTGGAGAAGCGGGTGAGGCATTACTTTTTTTCCTTATGGAGGCTGTCTTAGGAGCCCCACAAATAGTTGCCAAAATGGAATTAAAAACCAATTCTAATGATGAAGTAAAAGGGTCTGATGGGATTCATGCAAGGTGGGATCCTATAGATAGGATTGTAGACTTTTATTTTGGCGAAGCTAAGTTATACAAAAATATCTCAGCTGCCATTAAGTCGGCCCTAGATAGCATTGATGGTTTCCATGAAAATGAGATGTATAAGCATGAGTTTTCTATGGTGACAAAGCATTTTAAGTACTCAAATAATGAAATAAAAAGTGCAGTTTCTGATCTTATAGCTCTAGGTGAACCGGGTGAGGGTGTGAGAATAAATCATGCATGCTTGATAGGCTATGATTGGAACGGATACATTGATTTATGTAATGTGGACCACTTATTAGAAGATTTTAGGGGGAAATTTGAAAGAGATTTCCCCAGAATAACTGAAATATTAAGAACTAAGTTTTCTGGATTTAAACACAAGCATTTAAAATTTGATGTGTTTTTTATTCCTTTCCCATCAGTATCTGATTTTCGAGATGCTTTTAATAAAGCCTTGGATTAGGGGTGGGCTATGGATTGGGCTAATGAAATTTACAATAGACTTATTATCGAAAGTACGATTAATTTGTTTAATGATAATTTCACAAAAGAATCTTCATGTAAAAGTATTACTACTAATGACATTGATAAACTACTTGGTTATGCATCAATTTTGTCGGTGTCTGATGTAGATGGTGAAATATCAAAAGCATATGAGATTATAAGTAGGTTAATTGAACTTTACGGGAATTCATATGAAAGAATTATACCATTTGCTGATGTTGTTTTATCAAGAATAGGTAACTTTCCCGGTAGAAGTTTAATGAGAGATAGATTATATTCTGGTTCTGAACCTGAGTTGAATATTAATCTATCTTTAGAGCGGATAGCACGGGAAGCTGAAAACACATTGCAAAACGATATTTCATTAACTGATTTTCAATATAATCTTTTTAGTAGCTTGAAGAAACATAATATATTAAGTTTTTCTGCTCCTACATCAGCAGGGAAATCATTCATTCTTGCGTTAAGTCTAGTTGATAGAGTTAAGGATTTTCCTAGTGAATGTATTGTATATATTGTTCCTACGAGAGCGCTTATCTCAGAGGTATCTACCACAATAAGGCATACATTCTACAAGTCGGGAATGAAAGATGTGATTATCAGAACGACTCCGGTTTTAGTAGAAAAAGCAACTATATCTTCAGGGGCGATATACGTACTTACTCAAGAGCGTTTAATTAGTTTATTATCAAATTCCTATAATAACTCTGGGTTTTATATTGATCTACTGATCGTTGATGAAGCTCACGAAATTCAGAAAGGGAAAAGAGGAATTGTATTACAGAATTCTATTGAAATGGTTTTAAGATTGTTCCCTAATGTGTCAATGCTATTTTCAAGTCCTTTAATTAAGAATCCTGAGTATTTTTTATCTTTATTTAAAAGAGATATGACAGGGCATTCATTTGTTGAAAATATATCACCAGTTTCTCAAAATATAATATTGGTTTCAACGGTTAATAGGAAAATAAGCACAGCTAAGATATCCATCTTACATGACGGTAAAGTGATTGATATTGGCAATGTTGATTTAGGGTTTAAGCTTAGAGGAAGTAAGGGAGAGCAGCGAGCAGCATTTTCTAAATATATATGTAAGCAAGATGAATCATTAATAATTTTTTCTAATAAACCATCTGATGCTGAAAATGTAGCAATTGAATTAGCGAATATAAATAAACATGAAATATCAGATGAACTTTGTGAGTTTATTGATTTTATTCATGATGAGATACATAGTTATTATTCACTGATTCATTGCCTACAATCTGGTGTTGCTTATCATTATGGAGATATGCCATCTATAATTAGGTCAGGAATTGAGAGGCTTTTTAAATCGGGAGATATAAAGTTTATCGTATGTACCAGTACCTTGTTACAAGGAGTAAATCTTCCAGCTAAACACATTGTGGTCGAAGACCCACATAGTGGTGATGAGCCAATGATGAGGGCTGACTTTCTTAACTTATCTGGGCGAGCAGGACGACTATTAAAAGAGTTTCATGGGAATATCTGGTGCATAAAACCAGATAGTTGGGAAGATGATTCTTACCAAGGAGAAAAACTGCAAGAGATATCATCTTCAATGTCAAATGTAATGCATGATGGTGGCGGTATTATTCTCAATTTAATTGAAGATATTGAATTAAACGATAAAGAAAAAGATCTTGCTGAAGTTGCCTTTGCTAAGTTATATCATGAAATTAAAGATGATGAAAAATTTAATACCTACCTTACATCTGAGTATGAGAATTCTGATAGTCATGAAATATTTGAGTATAATTATGATTATATCAGGAGGTTAAAAATAACAGTACCAAATGATATCTTGTTGTTGCATAGAACAATAAGACCTGAATATTTACAGTCATTATATGATTTCTTTTTAAATGAAAATGATTTGATTAGCTACTCTTTGTATTCACCATATTATAAAGGTGGTAAGTCTAGGATAGATCAAGCTATCGCTATAATTAGAGATGTATTCTCTTGGGATATAAGTGACAGATACTCAAGATGGATCAGTATGTTATCTTATAAGTGGATGACCGGAAAATCCATGTCAAGTATCATAAAATATGAAGTTGATAGAGAGATAATCATAAACTACTCAGATGATGGTTTCATCGAAGAGATAGCTAAAAAAAGAAAAGTAACTAAAATTATAAGGAAGTTACTTAACTCTTTAGAAAAACAAGTTAGATATAATCTAGTTAAATATATGGAAGTGTATCAAGATATATTAAAACTTGTTATGAGAGAACGAGGGATGGAAAGTGAAGCTTTAAAAGTAGAAAGCATAAGTGCATATTTAGAATTTGGTTCCTGTAATGTAGATGTATTGAATTTAATGTCTCTTGGCCTATCTAGATCGACGGCACTTATGATTTATAAAAAAAAGAAGCCTGGTGGGTTGAAAACTCCAGAAGAATACATGGATTTTCTTAAAAATATAGATTTGGACAAAATAAATATACCTTCTTTTTGTAGAAGAGAGATTGGTGACATTGTTGGTATTTAATACGTGTTTAGCGTCTCGCGCGCAATGGTCCCCCGCCTACGCGCTCTGACTTTATCATGCACTTTTCATGCATGACATAGAGAGCCTACAAGCCCTTGTGGTGCGGTGTTTCAGGTGTTTTGATGCCGGGGCGTTGCATGCAAAATCATGCACTATATGCATGCAGTGCTCATTTTGGCAGGCTAGCCAGAGAAAAAGCCCTTAAACGGCAAGGTCGAAGTGGTGAGAGTCAGAGAAAAGTCCCCGCCTTGAGAGGTTACAGGCGGAGTGGGGTTATTAATGAATTCGTGCGTTAGAACCGTAGCGATTTAATATTTTTCGTTCTGGTAGAATAACCTCTGGTATTATTTCAGGCTCTTTAATCGGAGGTCGAGTAATAATCCTGTCAACACTCTCAACTGATTTAAAGGTGCAAGAGCATTCTATATTTTGGCACTGATAATAGGCCTCTTTTGTCTGCTCTGATAAATATCGACTAGAGCGCGTATGAGATGCATGTTTACATACCGGACAACGCATCATAATTATTGCTCCCCGGCTGGATTGAGTTTTTTCCTTTTTGCCATAATTGCTTCAGCTAGCCGTGTTCGTGTTATCGGGCTATTGTTCAAATCAGAATCTACATAACCCGGTTGTGGCCGCTCTAAGGTCAGTTCTGCCAGTATGGTCTCTTTTGCCATATTTAAGGGATACAGGGCGGCGGCTACAATAGCTGCATCAATAAGCATACTCAGCGCGCGCGCCGGTGATTCATTACCGTAGACATCGTTAACGGCCATTTTAATTTTTACTGCCCGCATGAGTTCTGGTGACAAGGTGTGCAATGCAGCGGCTATTTCTATGTCTGCGTAAGCCATTAGGGCTTCGCGATGTGTATCTTTATAGGGTTTTGCTGACGCGCACAGTTTTAGCAGAGTGCTATTTTTATCCAGCTCGAGTTCTTCAATCAGATGGCCGAATTCCTGTGCCAACTCCCGCTGTGAAATCCGGCGGATATGTTCGGTTTGTAGCTCATCCGTCATTTCACCGCGCAGGCTGCGAAACAGTTTACGCCAAGTGCCGTCGGCCTGCTGGCTTTGGGTTTCGGCGTCGCGCTGCTTTTGCTGACTGCGGGCAATGGAGGACATAATTTCTTCATAGGTTTCTTCATTCTTTAGGTGTTGCGCTTTCGCCGCTTTGAAGCTTTCAAGGGCGGGTGTAATTGGGTGTGGGGTTGTTTGGCTCATCTAGTTATAACTCCGTGTCAGTCAAGGTGGAGTCATTTTGCAAGCTCTCACACAACGTCTCAATCAATGCTCGTTGTACCATTTCCCATACAACACTCTCCCCACGGCCAAGCTAAAAGGCCATAAAGATAATAGTTTTATCAAAACTGTTCACTACTCTTCACTTTAGGAAAAAAGTATTAATAATCAATAAATAAAAGGGTGAACAGTTCACTTGAAACTATTCACCAAGTGTTCACTACTGTTCACTCGGTCAAAAAAGAGCTTTTTCTCTGGCTAGCTAAAAAACCATTCAGACAGAATGATAATCAGCCAATTTCTTATACCGTTTTGGAATTAAAAAATATTATATATTTCAATTAACCCTATTAAATGTGGGTAAAAAACAAACGAAATACTAAGAGAGGCAAAGAAAGGCAAAGAAAGGCTAAAAGAGGCAAATGTGACAAATTTCAGGGATGAGCATGGGTTGGTGAGTTTGCTGAATCACACAACAATAGCTTGTTGCATCAGGTAAAAATATTCTCACAATAGGGGGCTACCCAACTGAATCCCAGCAAACCCGGCGGTATATGGCCGGACAACTACAAGGTAGCTTTACATGCTTGCAATGACACAACAGGCTTTATCCAATACTCCTCCACCGATGGCAATACACTACCCGCGTGACCGTTTTATGCGCCTGCCGGAAGTGATTAACACCACCGCCTTATCCCGCTCAACCATTTATGAACTGATTAGCCGTGACCACTTCCCCGCACAGATTTCCCTCGGCGGTAAGAACGTCGCATGGCTGGCCTCTGAGATTGAGGGCTGGATGGCAGAGCGTATTGCTAACCGTCAGGGGGTATCAGCATGATCACCCTAAAAATCGGTGAGCAATTCTTCACCCTGAATGAGGGCGACGTGCAATACATCGCTGAGGCGTTCCAGATTGCGCAGCAACAACCCGGCCTTGCTTTACCCAAGTACCGCAGCCAGCTAAACGGCGTGGTGCAAGTGATGTCGGGCAATACGCCGAGTACGCCAGCACAGGCCAATTTTTACTCCCGTGCCCCCGCACAGCCCAAGCCTGATATTCAGACTGACTGTTAAACCGATGACCCTCATCCCACAAAAAGGGCTTTTCTCTGGCTTGCATTTTTTGCAGGCCTTGCGTTATAGTCGCCGTGCTGTCGCAACATCGGCAGCCGGGCGTGAGAACCCGTGTTACTTATTGGCGACACAACACGCGCCAGGCGTGTTTTTTTATGTCGTGGCCTCGGCCTACCAGTTTTTTGCACAGTGGTTTCGACATCACTGTCGCTATCAAGCAATGGTGGCTCAGGCGGGGCAGCCTTCGGGCTGGCCGGTTTCCAATAAGGCCGGTTTCTCACCCCCGTCTGGGCTACCACCCAAGTGTGAGAACTTCCGTGGTAGCAATAACCAATACTTATTGGAGGCTGCCACTATGGCTACATCCCTCACCCCGTTACACCCGCAATTTATCTATCTGTTTGCTGCTGTTCGCCGTACTGAATTAACGGCGCGTCCCTGCATGTTGCGTACCACCGCCAGCAGTGAGAAGAATGCCCGCCTGCGTTTAACCCGTGACTACATCCTGTCGTTTGCTGGCCGTCTGCCACTGGGGGAAGTCGCATGAATACCCTTGCCGCCCGTTATGACCGTGATACGCAGTACAGCATCCCTCACGCTGATTTCTTACGCCTCCAGCATGCGCACAATGTCGGTGTGACGTTCCTCGATATGCTGGAAACACAAAGCAGCCTGCTACACGGTATTACCCCACCGTCGCCTGAATCGTTCGCCTCAATGGTGGCGTTACTGACTGACCAGCTCGGACAGGTGATGAACACCTGCGAATCACAAATCTTATCCCGCATGGAGGCCCCCATCGTATGAATACCCTGAATCAATCCTGTCTGCCCGTTGAAGTCCGTACCGCTGTTTACCGCCGTGCGTTAGCCCATGCCTATCTTGATAACTGCGTGTCTCACGGGGTACGCCTTGGTTACTCGCTGGATGAATTGCAAATGACGATAGCAATGGATATTGAGGGCTATTATGTGCGCCAGCACGGGCCAGAGGCCGGTATGGATATGGCCTGCACCATGCTCAGTGACATGGTGCAGCCGGATATTCTGCTGGCTCCGCCGCGCCTGACGGTATTAGGGCAAAAAATGATGGATGAGCTGTGCCAAGCGCAGATAACCACAACCCGCAATACCCCCCTGCACTGAGGAGAAACAGAGAATGACAACATTAAGCGTTTCACATACCTCACGTGTAGCTACCGGTCAGTGGCCGGTATTGCTCCCCGCGCTCGGTATTCATATCACTGCCGGAGGCCGGGCGCAGCCCTGCCCAATGTGCGGTGGTAAAGACCGTTTTCGCTTTGATAACCTGCAAGGGCGTGGCACATGGTTTTGTAACCAGTGCGGCGGTGGCGATGGCCTGAATCTGGTTGAAAAGGCGCTGGCGGTCACGCCCAAGGAAGCCGCCTGCAAAGTGGCTGAGGTATTAGGCGAACCATCACACCCGCCATTACCGATACACAATGCCGGACAGGAAGCACAGGTGAAAGCGCAAGTACGACAGCGGGCCGCAGAACAGGCTAAACAACTGCTGACTGTCGCCCAACCACAGACCGGGAATGCCTATCTGGCCGCCAAAGGCTGGCCAGAACTGGAGGCGCTGACATTACACGATAAACCGTTGCGTGTTGGGGGGATTGCCTATCAGCCCGGCGACCTGTTATTTCCCCTGACCGACAGCACCGGCGAGGTGGTTAACGTCCAGTTGATTAACGCCAGCGGTGACAAGCGCACACTGGCCGGGGGACAGGTGAAAGCCGCCTGTCATTTCTTGCCCGGACAGGATAACGCCGTTATCTGGCTGACCGAGGGCTATGCAACCGGGCTAACGGTGCATCACCTGACCGGGGAAAGTGTTTGTGTTGCGCTCAGTGCGAACAATCTGCCTGCGCTGGCGCAACAGTTGCGTAGCCACTACCCGGATGCACTGCTATTGCTGGCCGCCGATAATGACGAGAACGGCACCGGCCAGACCCGCGCAACCGAGGCCGCCCAATTGAGCGGCGGTAAGCTGGCGTTGCCGCCGGTTATTGGTGACTGGAACGACGTTTATCAGCAGCAAGGTAAACTGGCCGCCCTGACCCAGTTACAGGCATTTAATCAGCCGCAACAGCCCAGCCCGTTCGATACGCTCAGTGACGCCGACCTGAAAGCCATGAGCGCCAGTGAAAAGGCCGAATTGTTGGTAGAGCACTATCAGCACTTGCTGGCGGTGCCACAGGTCGGTGAAGACCTGTGTCGTTATGAGAACGGGGCGTGGCAGGTGCTGCCGTATCGGATACTCAGCCGGGAAATTGCCGCTCTGTTCCATAAAATCCGCGCCCCGTTCTCAGCATCCGGGATAAACAGCGTACTCGATACGCTCAAGCTGATGGTGCCACAAATGGGAACACCCGCCCGGCACTTGATAGGTTTTCGTAACGGGGTATTTGATACCACTACCGGCCAGTTCAGCGCACACCAAAAAACGCACTGGTTGCGTACCGTGAACAGTGTGAATTACACCCCGCCCAAAGCCGGGGAAAATCTGTCCGACCATGCCCCGCACTTTTGGCGCTGGTTAACGCGGGCCGCCGGGCAACAGCATGAGAAACAGGAGCGTATTCTCGCGGCGCTATATATGGTGTTGGCGAACCGCTATGACTGGCAACTGTTCCTTGAAGTGACCGGGCCGGGCGGCAGTGGCAAAAGCGTGATGGCCTCCATCGCCAGCTTACTGGCCGGTAAAGACAATACCACCTCGGCTACCATCGATACGCTGGAATCGTCGCGGGAACGTGCCTCTGTAGTAGGGTTCTCTCTGATTATCCTGCCAGACCAAGAGCGATGGAGCGGTGACGGGGCGGGCATTAAAGCCATCACTGGCGGCGATGCCGTTGCCATTGACCCAAAATACCGTGATGCCTATTCCACCCATATCCCGGCGGTGATTCTGGCCGTCAATAACAACCCGATGCAGTTCAGTGACCGCAGTGGCGGCGTATCCCGTCGCCGGGTTATTCTGCCGTTCCCGGAGGTTATCCCGGCCAATGAGCGCGACCCGCTATTACTGGCGAAAATTACCGGTGAACTGGCGGTTATTGTGCGTCACCTGATGCAGCGTTTTATTGTTCCCAATGATGCCCGTGCGCTACTTGAAGCGCAGCAGAACTCGGATGAAGCGCTGGAGATTAAACGCGGTGCTGACCCGTTGGTTGATTTTTGTGGTTATCTGCTGGCGGTTAATACCCCCAATGGCCTGTATATGGGGAATGCCAACATCATCCCGGCTAATCCGCGTAAATACCTGTATCACGCTTACCTGTCATTTATGGAGGCGCGCGGCCATCAACGGCCAATGAGCCTGACCGCATTCGGGCGCGCTGTACCACAGACTCTGAGTGAATATGAAATGGCCTTGTTGAAACGTAAGACCAATCAGGGGATGCAAACCAATCTGATATTAAGTGAAGATTGCGAGGCCGACTGGTTGCCTAAATGTGAAGCACATTGAATAAACAACATCACGATCGTTTCTACCGATCAATATGGCGTTATTGATCTGCCTAACCCATTGGACGCTATCAGTTACGACACTTATAGTTGCGTTGTACAAACCTCATACATCCAACACCGGGGAGCAATGTATCAGTGTGTACTCGGGCCTGCTTGCAGGCCTTTCTTTTATCCCCAATTCGTCCCACTTATCTTGGCACCTCAAAAATAATCACACCGGCCTAGGCCGGTGTTTTTGTATTCAATGGCCGACTGTTCACTGCAAGTGACTAGTTAGGATAAACTCGTCACTAACTGATCACTATCTAATACATTGTATTTAAATGATTAAATTCAAAAGTGAACAGTGTGAACAGTTTTTCTATAAATCTTTTTTTCTTGGCTGATTTGAATATATGCCTATTGAGTTCTCACCCTAATAGTTGTTCAAAATATCACCGCATTAATTATTGTGTATAGGAAAGTGTATAGAGTCATACTTCCAATTTAAAATTTTACTTATATATCAATGTGTAATAATGTTTTAAGTATTCCTGTGATCTGCCAAGGCCTATCTCCCGCATTCTCTCTTCGTCAATAAATCCTTTTATAATCCGATGGTTGCAACGAAAGTAGTCTGTCTGAATCTACCGTGGTCTACTGGTTTCTACCCTGTGCTGGGGGCATAACCCCCATTCTAGAGATATCCTTTGCTGTAATGATGCGACAAATAGCCGTCGCTAATTAGCGAACTTTCAGGAATTTAGTATCTGGATAGTGCTCAATAAACGCCTTTGTATGGCTATATGTGAATAGTCTTGATACCTGAGCCCCTGATTATGGACGATTGAGACTAATCTAAATCAATAAATCACCATAAAATCTTCAATAGTACTGATAATAAATACATGTGCTTAAAAACAGTATTGACATCTGATATAGAACACGTAGATTGGAATTTAACACCGGTGCAATTAGTAGCGAACTTTTTATTTAGCCGGTGTCCATGTAGCAGATTTAAAATAATGCGATAAAGGTCACGAAATATTTTTTTATGTGAGATTCGTTATGAGTTTATCTATAATTTACTCATGCGATGATGCTTTAAGGTCATGCAGTAAATCTTCATAATCGCATTCTGTGGACGATACGCGATGAGTTAAGGCTTTGTTGTTTATAGTAATGTTCGCGATTTGTGTACTTCAGTATGAGATCGAGGATATCGCGACGAAAGTAAAGCCACGTAACAAAGAGTATATATCGCGAGGGTGATGTACTAATTTAGTCAGTTTTATCAAAAGCATGACTAAATGTAATAAGTTGGGAATGTTACCATTCAGTTAATATATTGGAGGGCAGAGTTAGTTCTAAACAAAAATATTCCTGTAAACATGTACATCTTTATAAATAGTACCAAGATAAGTATCACGTTATTAAGTTAATTAATGTTTAATTTTAAATGTGTAGTACCTTAAAAGCCCTGACTAGTGTAGTCGGGGCTTTTATTATTTTGGGGCCTACCGCTGGTATGTCGAATAAAAACAGGAGGATATATGGAGGTCAGGTTAGCGTCACCTGATGAAGCAGATCAGTTATGGTTGGTAAGGAATAAAGCCATAAGGCATGGGTGTCGAAATGTGTATGATGAAAAAACATTGATAGCTTGGACACCAGATCAGATGCCTGCGGGATATCCTAAGGCTGTAGCGCATAATCCATTTTTTGTCATCGATGACCCAATTAGCCAGCTTGCTGTTGCCACTGGTTTTTTAGATCTCTCATCCGGTAGCGTCGAAGCTATTTTTACATTACCTGAATTTGAAGGTCATGGTATGGCATCTCGTATTTTAGATGCGATCAAGCATGAAGCGAAACTACGAGATTTCACAAAGTTGACCCTTGCCTCGACACCTAATGCATTGGCATTTTATGAAAAGCAGGGTTTTATTCTACTGGGCGAGAGTCTTTATCCTTCACAACTGGCGCAAGCTAATCTGAGATGCATGGATATGATCCATTATTTATAGATCTAACAATATTACCCCATAATGATGAAGTGAAAGATCCCGCATTTTGAATGTCGCAATGTAAAATCGATGTGAAATATATGTGACTCCGTGCGCAAAAACAGACCAATTTTATGCTAATTTCCCTGGCGAAATCACGTCGAAAATCCTTCCACTTTGACTTAACCCCCTTGGGGATTCCTATAACTAATTAATTTTAAACATTATTAACATCATTCATTTTTAAATGCTTGGTGTTTTATTGCTGTTTTTTTGATGCTTGATTGTACTTGTCTATACGAGTATATGTTAATAAATATTCAAGCTAAGTAATGTCGTTGATACCTGAAAAACTGGTTGAAGGAAATTGCCGTGACTGCCCAAAATAGATTCCGTGATACTGAGATTCGAGCTTCGCGTGGCACAAAACTGACTGCTAAAAGTTGGATGACCGAAGCCCCGTTGCGTATGTTAATGAATAATCTCGACCCCGAAGTAGCTGAAAATCCTAAAGAATTAGTCGTTTACGGTGGTATTGGCCGTGCGGCTCGTAACTGGGAATGCTACGACAAGATTGTGGAAAGCCTTACTCATCTGAACGATGACGAGACCTTATTGATTCAGTCAGGCAAGCCAGTGGGTGTCTTCAAAACCCACAGTAATGCGCCGAGGGTGCTGATTGCTAATTCTAATTTAGTTCCGCATTGGGCTAATTGGGAACATTTTAATGAGTTAGACGCCAAAGGGCTGGCCATGTACGGCCAGATGACGGCGGGCAGTTGGATCTATATTGGTAGCCAAGGCATTGTGCAGGGCACCTATGAAACCTTTGTCGAAGCGGGACGGCAACATTTTGGCGGTAGCTTGAAAGGGCGCTGGGTATTAACGGCAGGGTTGGGAGGTATGGGGGGGGCGCAACCACTGGCGGCCACTTTGGCCGGAGCTTGTTCTTTGAACATTGAATGCCAGCAAAGCCGTATCGATTTCCGCCTCAAAACACGCTATGTCGATGAACAAGCGACAGATCTTGATGATGCGTTGGCGCGCATCAAAAAATACACTTCTGCTGGAAAAGCTGTTTCTATCGCATTATGCGGCAATGCAGCTGAAATCTTACCTGAGTTGGTACGCCGTGGGGTTCGCCCGGATATGGTGACGGACCAAACCAGTGCCCATGATCCGCTGAATGGCTATCTGCCAAAAGGCTGGAGCTGGGAAGAATATCGCCGCCGTGCCCAAAGTGAGCCGGTACTGGTGGTGAATGCAGCCAAAACGTCAATGGCAGAACATGTTGAAGCAATGCTGGCTTTCCACAATATGGGCATCCCGACTTTTGACTACGGCAACAATATCCGTCAGATGGCACAAGATATGGGTGTTACCCATGCTTTTGATTTCCCGGGGTTTGTTCCTGCTTATATTCGCCCGTTATTCTGCCGTGGTGTTGGCCCATTCCGCTGGGCCGCGCTTTCCGGTGACGCCGAAGATATTTATAAGACGGATGCTAAGGTTAAAGAACTTATCCCAGATGATGAGCATTTACATCACTGGTTGGATATGGCCCGTGAACGTATCAGCTTCCAAGGGCTACCGGCGCGTATCTGCTGGGTTGGCTTAGGGCAGCGCGCTAAATTAGGCTTAGCCTTTAATGAGATGGTACGAACAGGTGAGCTGTCAGCGCCGATTGCGATTGGACGTGATCATCTTGATTCCGGCTCGGTCGCCAGTCCTAATCGCGAAACTGAAGCCATGCAGGATGGTTCTGATGCCGTTTCTGACTGGCCGCTGCTTAATGCATTGCTGAATACTGCCAGTGGCGCGACTTGGGTATCACTGCATCATGGTGGTGGTGTTGGAATGGGCTTCTCACAACATTCTGGCATGGTGGTGGTATGTGATGGTAGCGACGAAGCAGCCGAACGTATCGCCCGAGTATTACATAATGATCCAGCTACTGGCGTAATGCGCCATGCAGATGCAGGTTATGACATAGCGATTAATTGTGCACAAGAGCAGGGGCTTAACCTGCCAATGATTGCCGCAACTCAGGGGAAAAAAGCATGAAAACAACAATGACACTGCGTCCTGGCCAGATGACGCTGGCTGATTTGCGACATATTTATCAGCACCCCGTACAAATAACTTTGGATGAAAGTGCTTATGCACCTATTCAGCAAAGTGTGGATTGCGTACAGAAAATATTGGCAGAGAAGCGCACTGCGTATGGTATCAACACTGGATTTGGTCTATTGGCCTCCACGCGTATTGCGACAGAAGATTTGGAAAACCTACAACGCTCGATTGTTCTTTCCCATGCAGCAGGTGTTGGGGAACCCAATGATGACGCGATTGTACGCTTGATTATGGTATTGAAAATCAATAGCCTGGCGCGTGGTTTTTCCGGTATCAGGCTTGAGGTTATTCAGGCGTTGATAACATTAGTTAACGCACAAGTTTATCCGCATATTCCCCTAAAAGGCTCTGTTGGGGCTTCCGGTGATCTGGCTCCGTTGGCACACATGAGTTTGCTGCTGCTCGGTGAAGGTAAAGCCCGCTATCAAGGGGAATGGCTAGATGCTCATACAGCATTAGCCAAAGCCGGTTTGCAGCCACTGACACTAGTGGCAAAAGAAGGGCTGGCACTCCTTAATGGTACTCAGGTTTCCACCGCTTATGCGTTGCGTGGCTTGTTTGAATCTGAAGACCTTTATGCCGCAGCCTCTGTTTTTGGTAGCCTGACGGTTGAAGCAGCATTAGGTTCTCGTAGCCCGTTTGATGCCCGTATTCATGCAGTTAGGGGCCAGCGTGGGCAAATTGATGCTGCCAGTACTTATCGTCATTTGCTTGGCGAACGTAGTGAAGTCTCTGAATCTCATCGTAATTGTGACAAAGTTCAAGATCCATACTCTCTGCGTTGTCAGCCACAGGTCATGGGGGCTTGTCTGACCCAAATGCGGCAGGCTGCGGAAGTTCTGGCGATTGAATCTAATGCAGTATCAGATAACCCATTGGTATTTGCTGACCAGGGCGATGTGTTGTCTGGCGGTAACTTCCATGCCGAACCGGTCGCAATGGCGGCAGATAATCTGGCGCTGGCGCTGGCAGAAATCGGCTCGTTAGCAGAACGCCGTATTTCGCTGTTAATGGATAAACATATGTCGCAGCTACCACCATTTCTGGTGGAGAACGGCGGCGTAAACTCAGGTTTTATGATTGCGCAGGTTACGGCGGCGGCACTAACCAGTGAGAATAAAGGGCTGGCATTCCCCTCCAGTGTCGACAGTATCCCAACTTCAGCGAATCAGGAAGATCATGTTTCTATGGCTCCCCGTGCAGGTAAGCGCTTATGGGAGATGGCTGAAAACGTGCGCGGCATTCTGGCTGTTGAGTGGTTGGCAGCATGTCAGGGGCTAGATTTGCGCAAGGGCCTGAAAACATCAGATGCTCTGGAACCAGCTCGCCTGCTACTGCGTAAGCATGTGGCCTACTACGAAAAAGACCGTTTTTTTGCCCCCGATATTGAAGCTGCTAGCCAGCTCATTGCTCTGCGTCATATGAATGAGCTGATGCCTTCGCATCTACTACCAAGTCTTTAATAACGAATAATAAGCATTTAAAAACATTGACCTATAGGTGATCCCGGTAATCGGGATCACCCTCTCTGAACCCCTGCCTGTAAGGGCACAAATCTTGCGAGAATGTACCATGAAGAATGATTCATCCACGCTCAAACGCGGCCTTAGCGCCCGGCATATCCGGTTCATGGCGTTAGGTTCTGCCATTGGTACCGGCTTGTTTTATGGCTCTGCCGAGGCAATCCGTCTGGCCGGGCCCGCGGTATTACTCGCTTATCTGGTTGGTGGTGCCGCCGTATTCATGGTGATGCGCGCACTTGGCGAAATGGCGGTGCATGATCCAGTTGCGGGTTCATTCGGCCACTACGCCAGCCGTTACCTTGGCCCACTGGCGGGCTTTCTTACCGGTTGGACCTATACCTTTGAGATGATCATTGTGGCGCTGGCTGATGTCACGGCGTTCGGTATTTATATGGGACTATGGTTCCCGGATGCACCGCAGTGGGTATGGGTGCTGAGTATTATTTTCTTTATTGGTGCGCTAAATCTGTGTTCAGTCAAAGTATTTGGTGAAATGGAGTTTTGGCTATCACTGCTAAAAGTAACCGCGATTATTGCCATGATTGCGGCAGGGCTAGGCATTATGATGTTTGGTTTCGGTGCCGGTCATGAGAGTACTGGGGTCAGTAATTTATGGTCTCATCAAGGATTTATGCCAAACGGTATTACAGGTGTGATTGCTTCATTTGCTGTGGTGATGTTTGCTTTTGGTGGTATTGAAATCATCGGAGTGACGGCCAGTGAGGCAAAAGATCCGGAAAAAGTATTACCACGAGCTATCAATACTGTTCCTGTACGTATTCTACTGTTCTATGTTCTGACCTTATTTGTTTTGATGGCTATTTATCCGTGGAATAGCATTGGGCAAAATGGCAGTCCTTTTGTAGAAATTTTCAGTAGTTTAGGGATCAGTTCTGCTGCCAATATTTTGAATCTAGTGGTTATTACTGCGGCTATTTCGGCGATCAATAGCGATATTTACGGTGCTGGCCGCATGATGTATGGCCTGGCACAGGAGGGGCTAGCACCTAAATGCTTCAGTCGTTTGACCCGTAATGGCGTGCCTTGGATGACCATTTTAGTGATGGCAATAGCACTGTTATTGGGTGTGGTGTTGAATTATCTGATCCCGAAGAATGTATTCCTGATTATTGCCTCGATTGCGACCTTTGCCACAGTCTGGGTGTGGCTGATGATCCTTATCTCGCAAGTCGCGATGCGCCGCTCAATGAGCAAAGAAAATGTTGCCCGCCTCGCCTTTCCAGTGCCTTTCTGGCCGGTGGCTCCGATGCTCACTATTATCTTTATGGCCTTCATTATTGCGGTTTTGGGGTATTTTCCTGATACCCGTATTGCCATGTATGTTGGCTTGGCTTGGGTGATATTAATGACACTGGCCTGGTGGGTTTGGGTACGGAAAACACCTGTTCATGTTATTGCCGAGCGGGTGGAAAACAGCGAAGCATAGCAATCGTCATTCTGAATTGGGCCGCGATTAATCACATCTGCGGCCCGATTTATTTTGAGGGAGGGCGGAGCGGCCAGTGAAATGAGGTGGATGACGGGGGAATTAAGCGGTTGAGGATTGTTTCTTGGAGCGTAATAGCTGGATGCTAATTTTATTAATATCGCACTATATACCAAGATAATGCTTTGCGTTTAAAGTAGCGGCATAACCAGATGGTGATAAAGTGACCTTAACGATGAAATTTATATATCTACGGAGTAACTGCCCATGCCAGCTCTAGCTATTAAGCGGTGGATTAAACGGATTGTACTGGTCTTGGTGGTTATATCACTCACCATACTGGCGATAAGAATTTATGATACACAACGCGGCCCGAAACTGGAGCTTTGGCATACGTTTGTTCCTCATGATATGCGCGCCGCTGAGATTGATAAAGCCAGTTGGGCGGATTACATAAAAGCTGAAAACAATATTTTCGATGAAGTTCGTACCAATGTTACCGAAAAACTGGAACCCAGAACTCAGGTTCCATTAAACCGTTATTATTCTGGTAGCTCAATTTATCCACCTCATTTTAAAAATGACTGGAACCGTTCTTATATTTTGCAACCCGAAGGTAAGCCTAAAGGTGCCGTAGTATTACTGCATGGCCTGACTGATACTCCTTATAGTTTGCGTCATATTGCAGAGAATTACCGTCAACGTGGATATGTTGCCATTGGCATTCGTTTACCTGCTCATGGCACGGTACCCGGTGCGTTGACTGATGTTGAATGGCAGGACTGGTTAGCGGCTACTCGCCTTGCTGTCCGTGAAGCCAAAGCACTGAGCGGCCCTGATTTACCATTGCATGTTGTTGGATTCTCCAACGGCGGAGCATTGGCAATGAAATATACACTCGACTCCCTGGATGACCCGAAACTGGCAAAACCTGAGCGCGTTATTTTGATATCGCCAATGATTGGGGTCACAAGCTTCGCGCGTTTTGCTGGCATAGCCGGTTGGCCTGCTATCTTCCCGGCCTTTGCCAAAGCGGCTTGGTTAGGGATTGTGCCCGAGTTTAATCCATTCAAATACAACTCATTCCCGGTGAATGCTGCCCGTCAGTCTTATTTGCTGACATCTGTGTTGCAGCAGCAAATTGCGCGTGATGCCCGAAATAATAAGATGGCGGAGTTACCTCCAATTTTGACCTTCCAGTCATTAATGGATTCAACAGTTAGCACCCGTGCTGTTGTGACGGCTCTTTATAATCACTTGCCTAAGAATGGCAGTGAAGTGGTGTTGTTCGACTTGAACCGCGCTGCAAGCTTCGGCCCATTACTAAGAACATCTTCTTATACGGCCTTGGCTCGTTTATTACCGCCACCACCGCGTAATTACAGCGTGACGATTATCAGCAATGTCTCACCACAAAGTAATGAAACCGTGGCGTTGACAACATTGGCTGGTCAAACCGACGAGACTTCAGCCCCGACCGGGCTGATTTATCCGCCAGATATCTTCTCGTTATCTCATGTGGCATTACCATTCCCAATGAGTGATTCACTCTATGGTCGCTACCCAGAACCGCGTGACCAATACGGTATCAGCCTAGGGACATTCGCCGCACGCGGTGAGCGGGCTGTTTTGGTGGTTGGGCTGGATTCACTGATGCGCATCTCATCAAATCCGTTCTACCCGTATATGTTGCAGCGCATTGACGACAAAATCGACGCTCCGGCTAAATGATCTTATTTTTCTAAATGATTGTGCTATTTAAGCCCCCTATTGGGGGCTTTTTCATAATGAGTGCCATACTTTCAAATCGTACATGTTCTCCATAATTATTGACCCTCAAAGGAAAGCACTATGTCTATCGAAAAAGTGGTATATCGTGCCAAAGCTAAAGCGACGGGTGGCCGTGATGGTCGGGCAACCTCCTCGGATGGCGTATTGGATGTAAAATTGGGTGTCCCTAAAGAGATGGGCGGCGCTGGTGGGGCCGTGACAAATCCAGAGCAACTGTTTGCGGCGGGTTACTCTGCCTGCTTCCTCGGGGCGCTGAAATTTGTGGCATCAAAAGAAAAAGTGAAAATTCCCGATGACGCCAGTATTGAAGGAACAGTAGGCATTGGCGCTATACCGACGGGATTTGGCATTGAAGTTCAACTGGATATTAGCTTACCAGGCATCGAGCGAAGTGTGGCTGAAGATTTAGTGAAAAAAGCCCATGTTGTATGCCCATACTCCAATGCCACCCGTGGCAATATTGATGTCACTTTGAATATCAAATAATTCTCTCTTCGCACGCAAAAGCCCATAAAAATTATTTTGTGGGCATATAATCCCCGCCATCATATTGCCTAATAAATACGCTGGTATATCGATACCGGACTATATGCCAGTTCTCAGACTGAATAGCCAAGATTGATTAGGATAATTCTTGTAACTGAAATCAATAGCGTGCTTATTGGCTTTACACTGAACCTGAGGAGGGGTTCACTGTCTGATGGATTCAAGCCGCAAATAGTGTCTCTGGAGACCCTGCGTTATATGGACAGAGTTAAATCTTTATCGCAGCAAAGTATTTCTTTGTTGTTGGCTGTTTATATTGGTATTTTCCTGAATATCTCTGTCTTTTATCGTCGTTTTGACACCTTTAGCCAAGGTATTCAAGGCATAAAAGTGGTGTCAGCTATCATCGAAGTGATGGCAATTATTCTGTTTACCTTTTTTGTTATGCGCATTATTTCCCTCGGTGGCCGATGGTTTTATCGCGTAGTCGCAACCCTTCTGGTATTAATTTCTGTCGCAGCCAGTTATTACATGACGTTTTTCAATGTGGTGATTGGTTACGGCATCGTCATATCCGTTTTGACCACTGATACTGACCTGTCTAAAGAGGTTATTGGACTCCATTTTATCATTTGGATGGTCGTCGTCAGCGCACTGCCTCTACTGCTTATCTGGAAAAATAGTTTACGACTCACTCTATTAGAGCAATTTTTGACTCCGGGTCAGCGTATCAAGCCAATCTTACTGATGGCGGTGGTGGTCGCATTGGTTTGGTTGCCCATTCGTTATCTGGATAAAGTACAGCACGCGGATGAACAATTGAAAACCGTGGATTTACCCAGTTATGGCGGGGTGGTTGCCCACTCATATTTACCTTCTAACTGGTTGGCTGCATTGGGTTTATACGCGTACACGCAATACGATGAGAAGTATGACGCGGCAACGTTGTATGACCCAGCGGAGCACCATACTTATGTCGCACCAGCCGGTATTGATGATACCTATGTTGTGTTTATTATTGGTGAAACCACCCGTTGGGACCATATGGGGTTGCTAGGATATTCGCGCGATACCACTCCACGTCTCAGTAAAGAAAAGAACTTAGTTGCTTTTCGTGGCACATCTTGCGATACCTCCACCAAACTTTCATTGCGCTGCATGTTCGTGCGTGAAGGAGGAACGGAAGATAACCCACAGCGCTCGCTGAGAGAACAAAATGTGTTCGCGGTGATGAAATCCCTGGGCTTCACTTCTGAATTGTTCGCCATGCAGAGCGAGATGTGGTTCTACAATAATGCGAGTGTTGATAATTATTCGTTTCGGGAATTAATCGCTTCTGAGAAACGTAACGATGATAAGCCAGTAGATGACATGCTGTTGGTCGATGAATTGAAAGAGTCACTCGGGCGTTATCCGGTTGGTAAGCATTTAGTCATACTGCATACCAAAGGGTCACATTATCTCTATTCGCAACGTTACCCTCGTAGCTATGCTCGCTATCAGCCTGAATGTATGGGTGTGGATGACTTTTGTAGTAAGCAGCAACTGATAAATGCTTTTGATAACAGCGTGCTATACACCGATTCGTTTATTGCCAATGTCATTGATCAAATGCGTGATAAGAAAGCGCTAGTGTTCTATGCTGCTGATCATGGTGAATCTATTGACGATAATTCTCACTTCCATGGCACACCACGTGAAATGGCACCGCCAGAGCAATTCCGTGTGCCATTAATGGTCTGGGCATCAGATAAGTTTCTGGCCCAACCGGGAAGCCTCACGGCTTTTGAGCAACTACAGGCAGAGCAGCGCGTCGGTAAAAGTCATCGTCAGGTTGAGCTGTTTGACTCTATTTTGGGGTGTTTAGGTTATACCTCACCGGATGGCGGAATTAATGCAGCTAATAACTGGTGTCAGGCACCAGGACGGCCTCCTCAGCCTGCAATATAATTAATGAGCGCAAGTAAAATCTGATACGGCATGATTTTTGATATCAATCTCATTGTCGCTTTGAGGGTGCGGTATACTCCAGTCCCGAATCCCTACCGGCTGGAGCCTTCTATGGCTTACCGTGTTGTCTTTATTGATGATCATGACATTGTGCGCTCAGGTTTTGCCCAGCTACTTGCTCTGGAAGACGATATTCAGGTGGTAGGAGAGTTTAGTTCGGCGAAACAGGCTCGAGCTGGGCTGCCCGCCTTGCAGGCCAATATCTGTATTTGTGATATCTCTATGCCTGATGAAAGTGGTTTGGATCTCTTGAAAGATCTTCCATCAGGTATGGGCGTTATTATGCTTTCGATGCATGACAGCCCGGCGTTAGTCGAGATGGCGCTGGAACGCGGTGCGCGTGGGTTTCTCTCCAAACGTTGTAAACCTGAAGATTTGGTTAATGCGGTACGCACAGTCGGCAGTGGCGGGGTTTATTTAATGGCTGAAATTGCCCAGAAATTGGCTCGCGTTGCTATTGATCCTTTAACCCGCCGTGAGCGAGAAGTTGCTGTGCTGCTGGCGCAAGGGATGGAAGTGCGTGACATCGCGGAATCACTTGGCTTGTCACCGAAAACAGTTCATGTTCACCGCGCTAACTTATTTGCCAAACTGGGTGTCAGTAATAATGTTGAATTAGCCAAGCAGGTGTTGAATCTATGATGCAACGCTTGATGATGTTGCTGGCATTATTGTTTATTTATATCACCGCCGCTTTCTGTTTATGGTCTGTTGGCACCTTGTTGGTTGACCGGCCTTTACAGGCCATGTTGTTATTCCCTTTTGGTCTGCGCATGGGCATTTTATTGCAAAGCCCACGGCAATATTGGCCGGGAATTCTACTGGGTGACGCATTACTTTGGTGGCTGCTCACTGATCAGTTTGGCTACTCTTATCGCTTGTTATGGACTGTAATTCCTCTGCTGTTGGCGACGACCTTATTAGCCGTTGTTGCTTCCCCTTGGCTATTACGTCACCAGAAAAATGACAGTGAATGGAAATGGCCCTTGATGCAGGGCGCAGTCATTATCGGTGCTGCATTGATACAGGCATTAGGATGGCAAATTGCCAGTGAACAAGGTGCGATGGCGCTATTGTTGGGGTTAGTTGGCGGTTTAACCATTGCGCCAATTTGCCTGCTATTGTGGCATTACTTGGTGCGCCAAATCTGGGCTCCACTTGAACCGGGGCTGATTCATAAACCGATTAACCTGCGTTTGAACCACATCATGTGGTATCTGCTACTGTTTGCGTTAAGTATCTGGTTACAACACCATATCACCGAGTCGGATTTATATTTATTCGCGCCTTTCTGCCTGGCAATTCCCATTGTATTTATGTCTTACCGTTATGGCTGGCAAGGGGCAGTGGTGGCCACTTTACTCAATGGCATGGTGCTATTGATTATCACTCCGGCAGAGTTAGATTCACACCGTGATTTGCTGTTATCACTCTTGGCGCAAAGTTTGACCGGTTTATTGCTGGGAGCCGGAATTCAGCGCCAACGCGAGCTAAATCTGCAATTACAAGTACGGCTGAATGAAAACCGCGAATTAGCCAAAGCGTTGGTGGTGGCAGAAGAACAAGCCCGTCGTAATGTGGCGCGTGAGCTGCATGATGAGGTCGGGCAGACGGTGACGGTTATCCGTACTCAGGCCAGTATTATCAAGCGACTGTCTACACAGGAGACAGTCCTAACCAGTGCCGGGATGATAGAAACACTGGCATTGCGGGTTTATGATGGCGTCCATGATGTTTTAGCCAAATTATGGCCTGCGGCATTAAATAACTTACCGCTATCGGCGGCCATTGCGGCATTAATGCGTGAACTTATTCCACAGGATCAATCCGTTGTTGGTGTATTGCATTGGCAAGTCGATGATAGCCCTATAGATGAGACCTTGAAGATCACACTGTATCGTATCTGCCAGGAAGGCATCACCAATGCGTATCGACACGGGGCTGCCAGCCGTATCGAGATCAACGCGCAGCAGGATAAACAGCAGATAACGTTGACGATTCGTGATAATGGGAAAGGCGTTGACTTGGCGACACTAACACCGGGCTATGGCTTAAGAGGTATGCAGTCGCGAGTCAGTGCGCTAGGTGGCAGTTTTACACTGAGTGTTGATAATGGCACCTGTTTAAATGTGATCTTGCCCACAATTTCTTTGCCAGCTAATGAAAACTAAGAAATATTCTCGTTTTTTACAGGTGTTTTTCTCATTAGTTTGGTGCGCGTGAGGAACATGATGACTCTACTTAAAAAATTTTCTGAGGTTCACATGTGGTTTTTCCTCAAAAGTCGCGATAACGTGCCGCCAGTGACGGAACAAGCGCAAATCGATTCGTCTTATAAATACTGGCGTATTCAATTAATGTGGACGATGTATATCGGCTACGCAGCTTTCTATTTCACCCGTAAAAGCTTCAATTTCATTATGCCCGCCATGCTCAGCGACTTAGGGCTGACGATGTCAGATGTTGGTATTTTGGGTACGCTATTTTATATCACCTATGGCTGTTCTAAATTTATTTCGGGCATGATCAGTGACCGGTCAAACCCGCGTTATTTTATGGGTATTGGCCTGGTTATGACCGGGATTATTAATATTCTGTTTGGTATGAGCTCGTCACTGTTAGTCTTCGGTGCTTTATGGATTCTGAATGCTTTCTTCCAGGGCTGGGGTTGGCCGCCATGCTCTAAGATTTTAACCAGTTGGTATTCCCGTTCAGAGCGTGGTGGTTGGTGGGCAATTTGGAATACGTCGCATAACTTTGGGGGTGCATTAATTCCCTTATTGGTGGGCTTTATTTCTCTGCATTTTAGCTGGCGCTACGGCATGATTATACCTGGCATTATCGGTGTCGTGATCGGCTTACTGATGTGCTGGCGGTTACGTGATAAACCAAGCACTATGGGGTTGCCAAGTGTGGGTAAGTGGCGCAATGATGCCATGGAGCTGGTACAAGAATCTGAGGGCCAGGGGTTATCGAATAAAGAGATTGTGAAGCGCTATGTATTAACTAATAAATATATTTGGTTATTGGCGGTTTCCTATGTGCTGGTTTATATCGTCCGCACCGCGATCAATGACTGGGGTAACCTCTATTTGACGCAAGAAAAAGGTTATTCATTAATGACGGCCAACTCGGCAATTTCATTATTTGAAGTGGGCGGATTTATTGGTTCGCTGGTTGCTGGTTGGGGATCAGATAAGTGGTTTCGCGGTAATCGTGGACCGATGAATCTGATATTCGCTATTGGTATCTTCCTTTCTGTTGCGTCATTGTGGATTATGCCGGGAGTCAGTTATGTCTTGCAGGCAGGGTGTTTCTTCGCTATCGGCTTCTTTATTTTTGGTCCTCAGATGCTGATTGGTATGGCAGCCGCTGAATGCTCACATAAAGATGCCGCGGGTGCTGCCACTGGCTTTGTCGGGTTATTCGCCTACTTAGGTGCGGCTTTATCAGGCTACCCTATTGCTCGCATTATGGAGATTTGGCACTGGAATGGCTTCTTTGTCGTTATTTCCATAGCGGCCTGTTTATCTGCTTTCTTCTTATTGCCATTTTTACGAGCACAATCGCCACAGTTGAAACAAGCTGAAGCTTGATTCTTATTCAACTGACTCAGTTTTAACCGCTGGTGATGCTTTTAACAACAGTCACCAGCGGCTTGTTAAAAAGTGATTGACGGCCCAAAGTCGTAGCAGTAAGATGCGCCCCAATTCGGCGAGTAGCGCAGCTTGGTAGCGCAACTGGTTTGGGACCAGTGGGTCGGAGGTTCGAATCCTCTCTCGCCGACCAAATTTAAGAACCCTGACAGCAGTGTCAGGGTTTTTTTTCGTCTTTATACTCGTATTAAAAAATTTCATTTATTACTAATTTATTGCGATATATATTTTATAATATGTAGGTGATATTTTATAACATTTACTTCCTCTTATTTAAAGCTGCTAATTGATATCGGTTTTAACCACTAGCGTACACGATATAATAACTACATTAACAATGTTATAAGAGGAATCATATGAACTACATTAATAGTGATATCAACAGACGTTTATCTTTGTTACCTCTCAGCATATTATTATCGCTATGTGATATTCCCTTATCTCATGCCACCAATATCATTGCGGATAAAACTGCAGCCAACAATCAACAGGCCAATATCAAGATAAAACCTAATGTATTATCTCTTGCTCCATGCCGTTCTGTCATAGGTTGTGGCGAAAAAACCACAATAAATATTCAATCACCAGATAAAAATGGATTATCACATAATAAATATACAAAATTTGATGTACCTCATCATAAGGATGTTGTTACCCTGAATAATGAGTTATCCAAGAGGAGAAATGGTAATCCAAATCTGGTTACGTCATCTGCAACTGTTATTTTAAATGAAGTGAGATCTTCACAAGCGACCCGCTTAGCCGGGAAAATTCAGCTTTTTGGCCAAGATGCGCATGTTATTATCGCCAACCCATCGGGTATTGATTGTCATGGTTGTTCATTTACTAATATGTCTCACCTGACACTGACCACGGGTATGCCCTACTTTAACCGTCATACTAAGCTGCAAGGTTTTAAGATATTCGATGGATATATCAATATCAACAATGGCATATCTTATCCATCAGGGTTGAACCACCAGGGGAGAGGTGAAAAATCTGCCTATCTCGATTTATTCTCTAATACCTTAAATGTAGATGGTAATGTGACTGCTGCTGATATTTTTATCATTGCCGGAAAAAATAAAATAAAGTTAGCATCTGCTGATAATAAAATGGGTATAACGCCGTTGATTTCCTATTTGAGTTCTTCTGGTTACTCTAAAAGTGTTGATGTCAGTGATATAGGAGGGATTTATGCGAATAAAATACGTATTGTCGCAGAAGGTAATATAAGAAATTTAAATGAAATTAAGTCCAAGGGAGTGATCCAGATGATATCAAGAGGAAATATTAAAAATAAGTCGGGTGGGCATATGACAGGTGAATCTGTGGAACTATATTCGATTAATAGCAAGATGGAAGTATTGTCACATAGTGAAAGTATTGCAAAAAAACCTGATAGTTATACTAAAAATAAGGATGGTACTTTTTCCTTTTTTGGGAAAATAAAACAATCAGAAATATGAATCAAGCCACTTCGAATTAAAAATCTTAAATAACTACATCTGTATTGGTTAAGTTATTAGCCACATGCTGTGGTCAATTGTTCTGTTGACAGAATTCACTCATGGCCTAATTGAAGTGGAGCTTGTTGTATGATGTTGAGAATAATCAATCAGGGGATTTCGATATTTTATGAAAAAATAGATGCAATGGCCGTCTTACTATCTTTTTTTATATCGATTATGCCCTTTACTGCTTATGCGAAAGTTAACCAACTTTCTGCACCGACAGGCATTGGGTCTTGTCTGGTTATTAAGCGTATCGAATTGATGAATATTGATGCCTTTCCGAATGCAGGGCGCTTAATACAATGGGCAACGCAGGCTCAAGGCAATTGTATGGATGAGAAAGGGTTATCATCCCTACGCGACACACTCCAATGGCAGCTGGTTGCTGATGGTTATATCACTTCGCATGTGGCTTTTACTGAAGATAGTTATGTGGATGGTACTTTATTTCTGACTTTAATTCCTGGACGTTTAGCTAGTATTGAACACCATGAAAATAGCCAAGATTATGCTCAGTTAAATACAGTGTTTCCTGGCCGGCAGGGGGATTTGGTTAATTTACGTAACCTTGAACAAGGGTTGGATAATTTACAGCGTTTACCTTCAGTGAATGCCACTATGGATGTGGTACTCAATCCTGAGGATTTGAGTAGTCAGATTATGGTGACTCGCCAGCAGTTACGTTTCTGGCGCATGAATGCTTTTCTCGATGATGCGGGACACTACGGTGTTGGTCGCTATCGTGCTGGTGCTACTTTATTTCTTGATAACCCACTATCGCTAAGTGATTTGGCTCATTTCTCTGCCAGTCGTGAGCTGGATAACCATCACGATAAAGGGAACCACAATTTTGTCCTGCATTATTCAATCCCTTTTGGATATTGGCTATTGAGTATGACGGCCAGCCAAGGAGCCTATTATCAATCTTTGTTGGTAGCCAATACCGCGTATAAATATCATACGTATTGGCGATCCCTGGATATGCAAATTCAATGGTTACTCATGCGAGGTAATAACTATAAAACGGTGGGCTATACTGGGGCGTTAATCCGTAAGTCCAACCGCTTTTTTGCTGATATAGAATTGGAAATCCAGCGGTCGGATACTGTTGACTGGCAACTCGGGTTACAACATCTTCACTATACTCGCTGGGCAACCATCAGTAGCGGGATTAACTATCAGCAAGGAACCCAATGGTTTGGCGCACGCCCATCACCGGGCAGGGATTCATTCTCAACGGCCCGGCTGATTAATATTAGCGCTTCACTGAATATTCCTTTTATGTTGGGTGAACATCATTTCCAATATGAGCCGACATTTGGCCAGCAATACACGCGATCGGCTGTCACTATGCAGGATAAATTTTCTATTGGCGGGCGAAATTCAGTGCGTGGGTTTACTACCGACAGTGCACTTATGGGGCAACAAGGCTGGTTTTTAAAAAATGATATCGCCTGGATGAATCAGCGACTCGCGAATCAACTCTATTTAGGGCTAGATTATGGCGAAGTGAGTAACAAAGGAGGGCAATTTTTACTGGGTGATCGTCTGATTGGTGCTGTAATAGGCGTTCGAGGATATTATCGGCGGTTGGGTTATAACATCAATATTAGCACCCCGCTTGATAAGCCAGCTCATTTTAATACTGATCCTATCGTCTTGGGTTTTATGCTCAATTGGCAATATTAGCTAATTGAACGGAAATTTTAAGGTAAATATGGAAAGAATATATATTTATTTTCTAGCCAGTATTTTTATTTACATAAGTCCTTCTTTATTAGCTAGGGTGATTGTTGATGCTCATGCACCCCATAACCAACAGCCAAGTGTAAATAAATATATTGAAGAAAGGAAAAACTGTAAGACGCAAGATGTTTATTGCCAGGGAGCAGTTTTTACCACTATTAATATCACCACACCAACAGCGCAAGGAGTATCACATAATAAATATGAAGAATTTAATTTATTATTCGGTCGTGGGCATAATAAGATTTTTTTTAACAATCTAAAAGTTGATGGGCCAGGCTTTGTTGGCAACCCCAATCTGGTTAATCAATCGGCAAAGGTTATTTTAAATGAAGTGACATCAGATAAACAAACCGAACTGTATGGAAGTTTAACTGTGATTGGTCCAGCAGCTCATGTGATTATTGCTAATCCATCAGGAATCCGCTGCAATGGTTGCCAATTTTATAATACCAACCATGTCACGCTGACTACCGGAACACCCGTATTTAGCCGAGTGGGTAATTTAATGGGTTATCACGTTGCGCAAGGTAATATCAGTATTGATAAGAATGGCTTAAGTCATAACGATGATTTTGGTACTTATCTGGATCTGTTTTCAACTTTGCTCATCATAGATGGTGAAATAAGAAGTGGCGATATCGCTGTTACCACAGGGAAGCTGAATGTCAATTTTGCCCCAATTGGAAAGTTATTAAATATCAAGCCAATATATGACTATATCGATGATAGCAGAACCCACATTGCCGTTGATGTTACTCAACTTGGTGGGATGTATGCTAATAAAATATTAATTTTTGCAAAAAATGGAGGCATAAAAAATAAAGGGACAATTGATGCTGGAACGATAGCCCATCTTATATCAACCTCATTTATTAATAATAGTAATGGCAGAGTATCTGCACCGAAAATAAAATTAAGAAGCAGTGGTAACATAGATAATGTCGGAGGGAGGATAAAAAGTGACAGGCAAGGCTTGAGTTATAAGGTTGGCGAGAAGTTTGGTATTAGAATTTCTGGGCATAACGTTAATAATAAAACAGGCAGTATTTATGCTAACAGTCGGCTAACGTCCATTACCGCTGATTACACAATTAATAATACGCGGGGTGTTATCAAATCGAATGCAAGTGTTGGATCTGCTGATATACAGCTAAAAACAAAAACAGTCGATAATAACCATGGGAATATCATTACCTCTCAAAATATCCTGATTGATACTAATGAGTTAAGCAATGATAAAGGCAGGATCGTCAGTGCATTTAGTGATATAGAGTTACGTTATAAAAGATTCCCCGGTGATGCAGGCGTGATACATGGTGGCCTCGATGTTATTCAAACCCTTAAGCCTTAAATGAACTCTATCACCCGAATCTGTACTCACTTCTTTTACTCTGACAGCATGATGCACTGATTTAGGGCGTCATTATAGTGCAGCCTATCTGAGAGCCATATCTGCTCTTGGTTAACATAGATAACCAGGCCTGCATTTCGCTTTTTTAACAGCACGCAAAATGTTTGAAATTCCGGCTGTATGTGACAAGGTTCACGTCACTTATCGGCTGTCACAACAGCATTTCCCTCTATTTTCTATCGATATTACAAAAAAATCTGAACAGATATGCAGCATTTAGCAACAAAGTTTTTTTGTTTGTCACTGGATGTTACAGCTGCTTTATTATCATTAGCCAGTTAATGCAACTAGTTCATGGCTAATAGCATAAATTTTAATGCTGATAATGTTAATGGGAAGTTTTTTTTATGTTTGCATACTGTTTCTCATTGTCTTGATAAATCCACTCAGACCGTATTGACGTTGTTACCAACTGTTGCCAAATTGGTACTCTCAGGGGTAGTCATCGAGAGTGATTTTGGGTGATTTCATACATTCAATGTTGCTGTCGCGATAACAATTATCCGACATCTCAATTCCGCATCCCTGCGGTTAATAGGCCAAAACGGTACAGTCCACGGACGAAAAAATTATAGGACTTGGCCGTACACACAACACACATCACCATAATGGAGCACAAGCGATGACGATTTCCTTGGGAAAAACAGGGATACTGAAATTCGGTATTGGGCTGATTGCACTGACCGTAGCGGCCAGTGTACAAGCGAAAACATTGGTATATTGTTCTGAGGGTTCTCCGGAAGGTTTCAACCCGCAACTTTTCACCTCTGGCACGACTTATGACGCAAGTTCAGTTCCTATCTATAACCGTCTGGTTGAATTCAAACTCGGGACCACCGAAATTGAACCCAGTCTGGCTGAGAAGTGGGAAGTGAGTGAAGATGGCAAAACTTACACTTTCCACCTGCGTAAAGGGGTGAAGTGGCAAGATAACAAAGACTTCAAACCGACTCGTGATTTCAATGCTGACGATGTGATTTATTCCTTTATGCGTCAGAAAGATGATAAACATCCGTACCATAAAGTATCTGGCGGCAGCTATGAATACTTCCAGGGTATGGGTATGGGTGATTTAATCACCAATATTGTTAAAGTTGACGACAACACGGTGCGTTTCGAACTGGCTCGTCCAGAGTCTCCATTCCTGGCCGATCTGGCAATGGATTTTGCGTCAATTCTGTCCGCCGAATATGCTGACAACATGTTGAAAGCGGGCACACCGGAAAAAGTCGATTTAAACCCTATCGGCACTGGCCCGTTCCAATTGCAACAGTATCAAAAAGATTCCCGCATCCTGTACAAAGCATTTGATGGCTACTGGGGTACCAAACCGAAAATTGATCGTTTGGTCTTCTCTATTACTCCTGATGCGTCAGTCCGTTACGCTAAGTTGCAGAAAAATGAATGTCAGATTATGCCGTACCCTAACCCGGCTGACATTGCCCGCATGAAAGAAGACAAAACCATCAATTTGATGGAGCAACCGGGCTTGAACGTCGGTTACCTCTCTTTCAACGTTGAGAAAAAACCACTGGATAACGTCAAGGTTCGCCAAGCGCTGACCATGGCCGTTAACAAGCAAGCGATTATCGATGCGGTTTATCAAGGGGCTGGCCAGGCGGCCAAGAACCTGATCCCACCAACCATGTGGGGTTATAACGATGACGTGAAAGATTACGCTTACGATCCTGCTAAAGCGAAAGAGCTGTTGAAAGAAGCCGGTCTGCCAGATGGTTTCGCCATCGACCTATGGGCAATGCCAGTTCAGCGTCCGTACAACCCAAATGCCCGTCGTATGGCTGAAATGATCCAGTCTGACTGGGCGAAAGTGGGCGTGAAAGCCAAGATTGTGACTTACGAGTGGGGCGAATACCTCAAGCGTGCCAAAGACGGCGAGCATGAAACTGTGATGATGGGCTGGACTGGGGACAATGGGGACCCGGATAACTTCTTCGCCACCCTGTTCAGCTGTGATGCGGCCAAACAAGGTTCTAACTACTCCAAGTGGTGCTATAAGCCGTTTGAAGACGTGATCCAGCCAGCGCGTGCTGAGTCTGACCATGACAAACGTGTCGCACTTTACAAACAAGCTCAGGTTGTGATGCATGATCAAGCGCCAGCGCTGATTGTGGCTCACTCAACCGTGTATGAGCCAGTGCGTAAAGAAGTGAAAGGTTATGTGGTTGATCCGTTAGGTAAACACCATTTCGACAACGTGTCCCTGGATTAATTTTAACCTTGTAGACAACCGGTGAATGTGTGGAGTACGCATATTCGCCGGTTTCTTATTTAGGTTAAGACAGATACAGATGTGAGCCATATAAGCTCTCCCAATAAGTGTTATTGTCGCAGAAATTTTGGGCATGGACAGCGCGCAAGCACCGGAGCGTACACGCAGTACGTGACGGTGGTGAGCACTGCCCTAGGTCAAAATGGCAAGTAAAATAGCTTATTGGGGAGGTTTAATAAGCTGGGTTGCCCACGAGCGGCCTGGCATTCTACACAGAGAGTTCGGGATATGTTGCAGTTCATACTCCGACGTTTGGGGTTAGTTATCCCAACGTTTATCGGCATTACTTTGCTGACCTTTGCTTTTGTTCATATGATCCCGGGCGACCCGGTGACCATCATGGCTGGGGAACGCGGTATCTCTACCGAGCGTCATGCTCAAATCATGGCGGAAATGGGGCTGGATAAGCCGCTTTATCAACAATACTTCCATTATGTGAATGGCGTATTACACGGCGATCTCGGCATTTCGCTGAAAAGCCGTATTGCTGTCTGGGAAGAGTTCGTTCCCCGCTTCAAAGCGACACTGGAACTTGGTATCTGCGCGATGCTATTTGCTATCGCGGTGGGTATCCCGGTTGGTGTGTTGGCAGCAGTCAAACGCGGTTCAATATTCGATCACACCGCCGTTGGGATCTCCCTGACTGGCTACTCGATGCCTATCTTTTGGTGGGGCATCATGCTGATTATGCTGGTTTCGGTGCAATGGAACCTAACCCCAGTCTCGGGGCGTGTCAGCGATACCGTATTCCTCGACGACAGCCTGCCGCTGACCGGTTTTATGCTGATAGATACCTTAGTTTGGGGTGAACCGGGTGACTTCAAAGATGCGGTGATGCATATGATTTTGCCAGCGATTGTATTGGGCACCATTCCTCTCGCCGTTATCGTGCGTATGACCCGTTCTTCCATGTTGGAAGTGTTGGGCGAAGATTATATCCGTACCGCGCGCGCCAAAGGTTTGAGTCGGATGCGAGTGATTGTAGTCCATGCCTTGCGCAATGCCTTATTGCCGGTGGTTACCGTGATTGGTTTGCAGGTCGGCACCATGCTAGCGGGCGCGATTTTGACGGAAACCATTTTCTCCTGGCCGGGATTAGGGCGTTGGTTGATGGATGCTTTGCAACGCCGAGATTACCCGGTGGTACAGGGTGGGGTGTTGCTGGTTGCGATCATGATTATTTTAGTTAACTTGCTGGTAGATGTGCTCTATGGCGTAGTTAACCCGCGTATTCGTCACAAGAAATAAGGGGCGCAGAATGTCTCAAATTACTGAGTCTACAGTAAAAAGTGCGCCGAAGCCGATGACTCCAATGCAGGAGTTTTGGCACTATTTCAAGCGCAATAAAGGGGCTGTAATCGGCCTGTTTTATATCATTATTATGTTGGTAATTGCCGCAGGTGCTACCTGGCTTGCCCCACATGGGCCAGCCGAGCAATTTCGTGATGCATTGCTAAAGCCACCCGTCTGGGAAGCGGGCGGTAGCTGGAAATTCATTCTCGGTACCGATGATGTAGGCCGCGATGTTTTGTCCCGCCTGATGTACGGTGCTCGCCTCTCGCTGTTGGTGGGTTGTCTGGTGGTGGTTCTGTCGCTGGTGATGGGCGTGGTTTTCGGTTTACTGGCCGGTTATTTCGGTGGGATTGTCGATGCCATCATCATGCGTGTGGTCGATATCATGCTGGCACTGCCAAGCCTGTTGCTGGCATTAGTGTTAGTGGCGGTATTCGGACCTTCCATTGTGAATGCCTCGTTGGCGCTAACCTTTGTCGCCTTGCCGCACTACGTGCGATTGACGCGAGCCGCCGTGCTGGTTGAGGTGAATCGCGACTACGTCACGGCCTCAAGAGTGGCCGGTGCGGGCGCGATGCGCCAAATGTTTATCAATATTTTGCCAAACTGCCTTGCACCGTTGATCGTGCAGGCTTCTCTCGGCTTCTCTAACGCCATTCTGGATATGGCGGCTCTCGGCTTCCTCGGCATGGGTGCACAACCGCCAACACCAGAGTGGGGCACCATGCTCTCTGATGTGTTGCAGTTTGCCCAAAGTGCCTGGTGGGTTGTGACCTTCCCCGGTGTGGCGATTCTGCTGACGGTTCTGGCGTTTAACCTGATGGGGGACGGCCTGCGTGATGCTCTCGACCCCAAACTCAAGCAGTAACAGAGGTAGAGAGAGATGGCACTTTTAAATGTAGATAAATTATCGGTGCATTTCGGTGACGAAGATGCGCCGTTCAAAGCCGTAGATCGTATCAGTTACAGCATTGAGCAAGGTCAGGTGGTCGGAATTGTCGGTGAATCTGGCTCTGGTAAATCAGTTAGTTCATTGGCAATCATGGGGCTGATTGATTATCCCGGAAAAGTGATGGCCGATAAGCTGGAGTTTAATGGCCGCGACCTGACCAAGATTTCTGAAAAAGAGCGACGTCAATTAGTGGGCGCGGAAGTGGCGATGATCTTCCAAGACCCGATGACCAGCCTTAACCCGTGCTATACCGTCGGTTTCCAGATAATGGAAGCGCTGAAGGTACATCAGGGCGGCAATCGTAAAACGCGTCATCAGCGGGCAGTAGATTTGCTGACATTGGTGGGTATTCCTGACCCGGCGTCGCGTTTGGATGTGTATCCGCACCAGCTTTCCGGCGGGATGAGCCAGCGCGTGATGATTGCTATGGCTATTGCGTGTAAGCCAAAGCTGCTGATCGCCGATGAGCCGACAACCGCGTTGGATGTGACCATTCAGGCGCAAATTATTGAGTTACTGCTGGAATTACAGCAGCGCGAAAATATGGCGCTGTTGCTGATTACGCATGACCTGGCACTGGTGGCTGAAGCGGCTCATCATATTATTGTGATGTATGCCGGTCAGGTGGTAGAAACCGGTAAATCGTCGGAAATCTTCCGTGCGCCGCGCCATCCATACACCCAGGCCTTGTTGCGGGCGTTACCGGAGTTTGCGCAGGATAAAGCGCGGTTGGCATCATTACCGGGTGTGGTTCCGGGTAAATATGATCGTCCTGAGGGCTGTCTGCTTAACCCGCGTTGCCCGTATGCCAATGATCGCTGCCGCCGTGAAGAACCTGAACTGTTGGGGCCAGCGGGGCGTCAGGTTAAATGCCATACACCGCTTGATGATGCGGGGAGGCCGACCCTATGAGTCAACCTACTGATATGAAAAATGAATCACAGGCAACCAAGCCACTGTTACAAGCCATTGATTTAAAAAAATACTATCCGGTCAAAAAAGGGTTATTTGCGCCGGAACGTCTGGTTAAAGCTCTGGATGGTGTTTCATTCACTCTAGAGCGCGGCAAAACATTGGCGGTGGTTGGCGAATCGGGTTGTGGGAAATCCACTCTCGGCCGCTTACTGACTATGATAGAAATCCCAACCGGCGGTGAACTTTACTATCAAGGTCAGGATTTGCTCAAACCAGATGAAAGTGCTGAGAAGCTGCGGCGACAGAAAATCCAGATTGTGTTCCAGAACCCTTATGGTTCGTTGAATCCCCGTAAGAAAGTGGGGCAGATCCTGGAAGAACCGCTGCAAATCAATACCAAACTTAGCAGCAAAGAGCGCCGCGAAAAAACATTGGCGATGATGGCGAAAGTCGGCCTGAAAACCGAGCATTATGACCGTTATCCGCATATGTTCTCCGGTGGTCAGCGCCAGCGTATCGCCATTGCGCGCGGGTTGATGTTGAATCCGGATGTGGTGATTGCCGATGAACCGGTTTCTGCGCTGGATGTGTCGGTGCGGGCACAGGTATTGAACTTGATGATGGATTTACAACAAGAGCTGGGGCTGTCGTATGTTTTTATCTCCCATGACTTGTCAGTGGTTGAACATATTGCCGATGAAGTGATGGTGATGTATCTGGGGCGTTGTGTTGAAAAAGGCAGCAAAGAGGCCATTTTCAATAATCCGCGTCACCCTTATACGCAAGCATTGTTATCTGCTACACCACGATTGAATCCGGATATGCGCCGCGAGCGTATTAAGTTGACCGGTGAGTTACCAAGCCCAATGAACCCACCGCCAGGTTGTGCGTTCAATGCGCGTTGCCGCCGGGCATTTGGCACTTGCACTCAGTTACAGCCGCAACTGAAGAAGTATGGCGACCAAATGGTAGCTTGTTTTGCTATTGATCAGGATGAAGCAGAAAAGGTCAGCGGCGCTTAGCCGGATGCAGTAATGATGAGCGGAGAGTGTCGCAAGATATTCTCCGCTCATCTCAGATGCAAATCCAGGGCGCTATTTGGCTAGCTTGAGGTCGCTATTTATTATTTTTGCTGCCTGTACTGTTTCTCAAAACTTGCATTGGCAAGTGCTATAGCAGCCCATGCCTTCGTCAGCTCATCTGGCGTCATTTTAATATCATTAATGGAAACATCAGGCTTAACGGGCTCGCTCCCATTCTGTGCTGAGATTTCTGGCCCTTGCTGACTTATATTTGCCGCAACAGGAACTGGCGGTGCCGTGCGAACTGGCATCAGTGGCTGATTAGGTGTCGTAATCGGAGGTGGCGGCGGCGGACTTGTGGGGCGCGTTACCTGCGTTTTCTTAGCTACCGTAGGAGGAAATGCTGATGCCGTGTTGCTTGAATTCCGAGGTGCAAGGGGGGCTGGCGGTTCCGGTCTCGCTGGTTTGTTAGCTACCGTTGGAGAATGTGGCGGTGCTGGTGGCGCTTCCTTGGGGCGCTTTATCTCGGTCTTAACTTGTATATTCTGGGATTGCACCGCTTTGATTTCTATCTTATCGGCAGGTTGTAGGGAATGACCTTTTTGCCCGAAAGTTCTAATGCATTCTTGAACGGTATTGGAGATTCTTGACAGAACTTTGCTGAATGTACTGGTACCCCGTTTCTGAACGCCAGAATGATTTGACGCAGCTATTTGAGCTATACTACTTTTCTGAATAGTTTTCATTTTTTTCTTTCACATTATTATCCTTGCAGCAGCTTAAGCCCACCCGTTCATTCATATCTTTCATAAAGCGAGTCTTGACCAACACCGAAATATTTATACAGGCGATTAATAAATTAATTAGCATGTAAAGAATAATGAATTATTTATGTATGAGTGATACAAAAAAAATAGAATAACGCCATAGTTAATATTTCTCATCCGAGCAAAAGTGTGAATTTAAAATGATGCGGATCACATTTTTTATCTATGAAGAGAAAATATTATTGATATTATTTCGTGACTGTTCTAGCGATTAATTAGCTTCTCTTTATTTATGTAAGAATATTTTTGACGGATATTAAAACGTTGGTATTAATAAAAAAAGAGTGCAATAAATGCACTCTTTTTTTATAGCGAATATCAGTAATACTGGGGCCTTATTGGGGATAAGGTACCCAATCACCGCCATTTAGCCGAATATAGGGTTTGCCCTGATATTGCATCACAATAGCATTATCATTTTCTGATATTACGGCGGTCTCCGGTAAACCCTGCGTCAGCGTCTGCCAATCAACACTTGGAGTGGTAAACACTTTGCCATCCACCATGCGTGACACCAATTCAGAAATCGCCAGATAGCTGCTTGGCGCACTGACTACTACCGGGCTGGCTGGCTGTGGCGCTTTCATGCCAATCAGCTTAATCCCCACTGGGATATGGGTGATGCTAGGGCTCGGGATATCGCGCAGACCAGACATCTGCATTTTATCACCCACCAAGGCAGCTCCGTGCTCTGGCACCACGACCACCATGACTTTCCGACCAGACTTTTCCAACTCTTCGAGGAAGGTATTCAACTGGTCAAACAGGGTTTGGGCGCGAGTACGATAATCTGCCGATTTATTGGTGCCCACGAAACGATTACCATCATGTAAGGGTATGATATTCATGAAAGTTGCGCTGCGCGAATCACCGCCATTCTTCTGCTGTTCCAGCCAACGATTCAGTAGTTCCAGATCGTTATAAATCGGCTCGCCGTCAAAAGAGGCCAATTGGTTACTGATACCTTTCTGCGACATCATCGGTGCGCGCATATTGCCGTCATCCTGGATGTTTTGCAGATAATTACCAAAGACACCAGAGTGATCCATCATCAACTGTGAGGTAAACCCAAGTTTAGCTAAATTATCAAACAGATAGCACTGTTGGTCTTGTGGCTGATACAGATCTTTGTGTGATGACTGGCCGCAGCTGGCGCGTAACAGGCGGATAGACGCCGGGCCACTGTAGGCGGTGGCTGAGTTGAAGTTCTTGAACAAAATATCAAACTTGCTCCACAGCGGGTGTTTATCCAGTTGAATGGCCTCAATATCTGACCATGACAGCGAGCAGATATTAATAACTAATAAATCAAAGGGTTGTGCGTCTCCTGGCAGTGAAGCCGGGAATGTTGTGTGACGAGTTTTCTCTTGCTCATAAAAAGCATTCAAATGAGCGGTCAGATTTGCGTCGGTTGGCGGCCCACCGGCTTCAACAGGGCTACTCCCTGCAGTTGAGGGTTGATCTGTGCTTGCTGGCGCTGTTGTCGCTGCCGTCTCCGCAGTGGAAGCCAGAGAAAATGCTGGCCCGGCGATACCGGCGACATTTAGCCAAATCATGGCGGCTACGACAAAAACAGTCACTCGAATCCACTGTGAAATAAACAGGTAGCCTACCAGAATGACGAAGGCTGTTCCTATCATCGTCCAGTTAATGAAACGGCTAAGCAGTTCAATTAGATAGCTAAAGCTAAAGCCCGTGACCTGCGAGCCTTGGCTCATGATGCTGTTGATACCGGGCAGCCAAGTATCGTGATAAAGCAGGCCGATACCGATGGGTATGGCTATCCAATGACGCCAGCGGTGGACACGATATGCTGGGATTGGGAACAGCAGAAAGGCAAGAAATACCAGGTTTGCCAGCGGATGGAAGTTCAGGTAACCAAACCACAGTAGGGCAAATTTGAGCAGAAAGTAGTAGTTCCATGCGCCCAGACCGCGCCAATAGCGCCACGGGCTCTGCCATTCTTGCTGTTTATTTTTTGCGTTCATGGTTATTTCTTAGTCTGTGGAGATGAGCCATCACGCAACCAGATCCCTTCTGATTTTAAATAGCGCGCGGATAAGAATAAATGCTGCCTTTTCTCCCACCACCGCGGAAACCAGCGGCGGGCCATATAGCCCAGTGGGAAAAAAATAATGGCCCCCAGTAACAGAATTTGCCCAATATCATTGAGATTCATTAGGCGTTCTCCTGAGAACCGATATTCAGTGTCAGTGGTACGGGGGTGCGCCGGACGCGTGCAGCTTGCTCTGGCACATCAACTTCTTGTTTATAAGTCTTTTTATCCCCAGTGGCTTGCCATGCCTCGGGAGTATTCATCATTCGGTTCATCTCTGAGATGATCTCCTGATCCTGATACCACACCAGCCGGTTACTGAATGCCTCGGCTACCGGTAAGCGGAAAATATGACTTAAAGCAGTATCTAAGTCATTGATACGACAGGTAGAAAGGAATAGTAATAACCGATTATCAGACACCGTCACTACGTCGCCATAGCGGCGCAAATGGCACAGTGTCAGTGCCTGACGTGCTTGTAGCCCCGGTACTGCTCGTAGCGCCACCAGTACACCTTTACCGTTTTCCGGTAACAAGGTGTTATTCATTAACTGCAAAACCGATTGGTAGAACTCGGTGGGGGGCAGATAGCCTTTGAGCTGAAGGGGGCGCAATGCTTCCAGTAGTGCATTGATATCTTCGGGAACATAACGCGAGAAGCGCTGCCCCTGAATGCCTTCCAGCATTGTCAGAAAACGCGACAATGGCGCAACATGGGGCACAATCAAATTGGCCCCGCAGGCCAGTAACAGGCGCTCGTCGCTGTAGCGCAAGCTGGCATGCATTTCGCGTACCACGATTTTGACTGTATTGCCGCGTTGACGGCGGATGTTGTGGATTTGATGCGCCATTTCATCAATTTGCTCGCTTTGATTCAGCGCAAAAATAAGTGTTGCGGCATGCGCCGTCATTGCGCGCTGAGCCAGAGAGGTATTAGATTCCAGTAATTGCCAGTGGGTAGAAAGGGGCGGAGCACCTTCCAGAATGCTGCTTTCTGCTAAATACAGATGTTCATCATTGCGTGACTGCGGCAGGGCTTGCTGGACTTCATCCGCCATGCTCCAGCCTTGTTCATCGGCTTCGAGCAAAACCAACTGATTGGCGGTCACCCCTTTTGCGGTGCTCCACCAGGAAACTACATATTGCGCGTTATCCTGCTGCCATTGCAGATTAGCCAAACCTTGTAAATAACGGTGCTGACTGACCAACTGATTTTTGATTTTATTAATGCCAGTGCTATGACAAATCACCAGTAATGTACAGTTCTGGGCTCCTAGCCATTGCTGAATATGCTGTAGCCACTGCTGCATCTCTTCGCTGGTAAAAGTTTGCCACAGATTAGCGGGCGCAAACAAAATGAAGAGTCGCTGTTGTGGGCGCAGCGAACGCATTAAATCATGAGTTAAATATTTTAAGGCGTTTTTTTGAGCAGGTAAGTTAAATAGTGGTAATTTACTGGGGCCAGAATGGACAACATTACTCAGGAGAGTTTCAGGTTTTTGCCCTGAACAAATCAATGCTGCCCGGGTACTTTCAGGTTGGCTACGAATAAGTTGCTGGCAAAATAAATTGGCATCAACTTGACGTTCAATATTGACCCAATAGAATCCAGGAGCCTGCATTACGGCTAATTCATCCCAGATTTTTCGAACACCTAATGAGAAAGATCGTGACATAGATTCTTTATCTGCTTTCGTTAAAGTGCTATTGGGCCAATTACTGGATAAATTCAAGGAACAATTGTAACATTGCAAGAAGTATTAACCAATGTTCCTGCCTTGATATTAATCTAAGACTCATATTATTGGGAGAAAGTATACTCTGGTTATTGTTATACTTAATTACCATAGCCTATTTTCTAAAGGCGGATAAATGAAGACGATAATAAATCGATTCCATGAGAAAACTTCACTTGAAGCTCAGGATGATCTACTAGCATTAAGTCAGGCTTTCTCGTTACCCACGTTAAGTTATGTCGATATTGTCCGTCAGGAGCGATTAACCCAAATGATGGCTCGCTGGCCATTGCTGGCCGAATTGGCGCAATCCACAGGGAGTAAATAGTCTATGCCGGTATTGGCTTTGCAAGGTGTAAGAGGGGGCATTGGCACGACATCGGTCACCACAGCTCTGGCATGGGCATTACAGCAACTGGATGAATCGGTTTTGGTGATCGATTTTTCACCGGATAATTTACTGCGGTTGCACTTCAACATGAGTTTTGAGCAATCCCGTGGTTGGGCTAAAGCTGAAGTGGATGGCGAAGGTTGGCAGCAAGGTGCGATGCGCTATACCGAGAAGCTGGATTTCTTGCCCTTCGGCCAATTAACTCAAGTTGAAAATGAACAACTCAGCGCCTCTTTGCAGCAACATCCTCGTCAATGGCAAGAGAATCTGTCTCGATTGCTGGCCAATGTGCGCTATCGCTGGATTCTGTTGGATATCCCTGCGGGTGATAGCGCATTGACCCGTCAAGCACTGGCGCTGGCTGATCAAACCCTGATTCTTATTCATGCAGATGCCAGCTGCCATATCCGCCTGCATCAGCAAAATTTGCCTGCCGGCTGCCATTTTTTGCTTAATCAGTTCTCTGCCAGCAGCCGTTTACAACAGGATTTACACCAGCTCTGGCTACAAAGTCTGGAGAGCTTATTACCTATATTTATTCATCGCGATGAAGCAATGGCTGAAGCATTGGCAGCTAAACAGCCATTGGGTGAATACAGCGCGCAAAGTCTGGCGGCAGAAGAAGTGGTGACTTTGGCAAATTGGTGCCTGATTAATGCTGCGGAAAGCGGCCTATGAATCACCTGATGCGGATGTTATTCCTCACCCCGGCCTATCAGGGGATGCGCCGCCGCTATCATCTCTATATGCAGCAAGGCTGCACTGTGCTCACGGCGTTTCTCACTACGCTGGCGCTGCCACTGTGCTGGGTCTTCCTGCGCCTCGAGTCCCCGAGCTGGCAGAGTGTGATACAACACCGCACTTACTGGTTCCCGCAAATTTCCCCCCATCGCCCACGTTTGGGGGATGGTTTGCGTTATCTGCTGCAAGGGTTGTGGCTGTTATTAATCCGGCCGCAATCTGATCATAATAAGAAACGCCAACCAGCGGCCGCGGGTAAAGGTTGGGTAAAAAACAAAAGACAGGGATATATCAGTTGGTTGGGGAGTATTCCTGAGCGCTTTGAACTTCAGAAAATAGAGAACTCAGTTGCCATCCAATTAAGCCAACTTTCAAGGCGCACCCGCCGTATCCTGTTTATTATTTTGGGTATTTTTACCGGCATCCTGGCCCTGCTGTGTATCTCACAGCCATTTGGCATGATGGCACAATTCGTGTTTGTATTACTGCTGTGGGCCATTGCTATGGTGGTGCGGCGAGTGCCAGGGCGCTTGCCTACCCTGATGCTGATTGTGCTTTCGTTAACCGTATCCTGCCGCTACTTGTGGTGGCGTTATACCGAAACCCTTAACTGGGATGACCCTGTCAGTCTAGTGTGCGGTTTATTATTACTGTTAGCCGAAACTTATGCTTGGGTAGTATTGGTGTTGGGCTATTTCCAGACTATTTGGCCGCTCAACCGCCAGCCAGTGCCTATGCCGGAAGATATCAATAGTTGGCCAACCATTGATTTGATGGTGCCGACTTATAACGAAGACCTGGGTGTGGTGAAACCAACCATTTATGCCGCGCTGGGTATTGATTGGCCGAAAGACAAAATCAATATCTATATTCTCGATGATGGTAACCGGCCCGCGTTTAAAGCATTCGCCGCAGAAGTGGGGGTGCACTACATTGCCCGTCCGACCCATGAGCACGCCAAAGCCGGTAATATCAATAATGCGCTGAAACAGGCCACCGGTGAGTTTGTCGCTATCTTTGACTGCGACCATGTGCCCACCCGGTCTTTCCTGCAACTGACCGTCGGCTGGTTCTTTAAAGATAAAAAGCTCGGCATGATTCAGACGCCGCATCACTTCTTTTCACCCGACCCCTTTGAGCGCAATCTGGGGCGTTTTCGTCAAACTCCGAATGAAGGCACGTTATTCTACGGCCTGGTGCAAGACGGTAACGATATGTGGGATGCAACTTTCTTCTGTGGTTCCTGCGCCGTGCTACGCCGCAGTGCGCTAGATGAGGTGGGAGGGATAGCGGTGGAAACCGTTACCGAAGATGCCCATACATCATTGCGTCTACACCGCAAAGGTTACACATCAGCTTATATTCGTATTCCACAGGCGGCCGGATTAGCAACCGAAAGCTTGTCAGCACATATCGGACAGCGTATCCGCTGGGCGCGCGGCATGGTGCAAATCTTCCGGTTGGATAACCCGCTGCTGGGCAAAGGGCTGAAATTTGTCCAGCGCTTGTGTTACGCCAACGCTATGTTGCACTTTTTATCCGGCATTCCGCGCTTGATTTTCCTGACCGCGCCGCTGGCATTCCTGTTGCTGCATGCTTACATTATTTTCGCACCAGCACTGGCCATTGCACTTTATGTGTTGCCGCATATGATTCACGCCAGCCTTACCAACTCCCGCCTACAAGGTAAATATCGCCACTCATTCTGGAGTGAAATCTATGAAACGGTGCTGGCCTGGTATATTGCCCGCCCGACTACTGTGGCGCTGCTCAATCCCCATAAAGGGACGTTTAATGTCACGGCAAAAGGTGGGTTGGTCGAAGCACAACATGTGGATTGGGTGATAACCCGTCCTTATATGACGCTGGTATTGCTGAATCTGGCCGGTTTGATTGCGGGCTTGTGGCGCTTGGGTTATGGCCCGGCGACTGAAATCATGACCGTGGTCATTAGCCTGGTGTGGGTCATTTATAATATGACGATTTTAGGCGGGGCAGTAGCGGTGGCGGTTGAAGCCAAACAAGTTCGCCAATCTCACCGTGTCGAGATTGCCATGCCAGCAGCGGTGGCGCGTGCTGATGGCCACTTGTTCTCCTGCACCCTGCGTGACTATTCCGATGGTGGGGTGGGGATCGAAATGCGCGAAGCCGGGTTACTGAAAGACGGTGAAGCGGTACATCTACTGCTTAAACGCGGCGCGCAGGAATATACCTTCCCGTGTGAAGTCACTCGCGCTTTTGGCACCAAAGTCGGGATGCGGATGCATCAACTGAGTGTGTCCCAACATATTGATTTTATACAGTGTACTTTTGCTCGCGCTGACACGTGGGCGCTGTGGCAGGATGGCTTCCCAGAAGATAAACCGATTGAAAGCTTGCGTGATGTTTTGGCGCTAGGCTTTAGAGGCTATGTCCGTATGGCCAGCTATGCTCCACCGGTGATTCGAAATGTATTGATAGGATTTACCTCCCTGATTGCCTGGATTGCATCGTTTGTACCCCATGGCGTGGATAAAAATCAGGCTCCGAGTAGCCAGGGCCAGACAGTGGCTCAACATTGATGATGATATGATGACGAGAAAAATAACCTGGTTTACCGCACTGGCTTTGGGATTGACGCCATTCACCCATGCCGAAACACCAGCAGTTCCGTCGCTTCAATCGGCGGCCTCGACGACTGCTGTCGCAGCAACAGTGGATTTAGCACCTGTCGCTCCGGCGGCATTGCCGAACGTCCCCGTTCGCGACGTCGCTTACACCTTTGCTAAGATTGCCCCACCACCGGGGACATTCGCCTTGCGTGGTACCAATCCAGAAGGGGTGATTGAATTTGGCGTGCGCAGTGATGAAGTGATCACTAATGCGATGTTAAACCTCGAATTTACGCCATCACCTTCACTTATCCCGGTGGAATCACAGGTTAAAGTCTTTCTGAATGATGAACTGATGGGTGTCACGGCAATCACTAAGGACCAACTGGGTAAACCAACGCGGTTCCAGTTGCCGATTGATCCGCTTTATATCAGTGATTTCAATCGGCTGCGGTTAGTGTTTGTCGGCCACTATCAGAACATCTGTGAGAATCCGGCCAGCAATACGCTGTGGCTGGATATCAGCAAATCCAGCACGTTGGATTTACGCTATCAATCACTGTCAGTCAAAAATGATTTATCCCATTTCCCTGAGCCTTTCTTTGATGCGCGGGATAATCGTCCGCTCAGCTTACCGGTAGTTTTTGCCGCGGTACCGGATGTGGCGCAGCAACGCGCAGCCTCTATTTTGGCATCGTGGTTTGGTGATAAAGCGCAATGGCGCGGGCAGAATTTCCCGGTTTTGTATAATCAGCTACCGACTCAGCATGCCGTGGTCTTTGCGACCAACGCCCAGCGCCCTGATTTCTTGAAAGATTACCCGCAGGTCAAAGCACCGACGGTGGAAATTATCAGTCACCCAGATAACCCGTATGTGAAGCTGTTACTGATTCTGGGCCGTGATGATAATGACCTAATCATAGCGGCACAGGGGATAGCGCAAGGCAATATCCTGTTCCGTGGTCAAAATGTGACGGTAGATAAAGTCGAACAACTGGCACCACGCCAGCCTTATGATGCGCCAAACTGGGTGCGTACCGACCGGCCCATGACTTTTGCTGAGTTACAGCAATATCCAGATCAGTTGCAAACTACCGGTTTATTGCCGCCGCCGATTTCATTATCGCTGAACCTGCCACCGGATTTATTCCTGATCCGCAGTGCGGGCATTGATATGCGTTTGAAATATCGTTATACCTCAACGCGCCTGATGGATGGTTCCCGCTTAAGTATTAGCCTGAATAATCAATTTGTGCAGGACTACCCGCTGTCGCCGAATACGCCGGAAGACAGTAAAATCCTGCGGCTGCCATTGCTGCAAGGCTTACAAGACTCTGCCAAGCGGTTGACCATTCCGGCATTGAAACTGGGAGCAACCAACCAGCTACGCTTTGATTTTGACTACAGCACCTTGTTGGCGAGCGGCGCGGAAGGGCGCTGTGAAACCTACTCTACCGCGCCAAACCACGCGGTGATTGATGGTAATTCCACTATTGATTTCTCCGGTTACCGCCACTTTATGGAAATGCCCGATTTGCGGGCATTTGCTAATGCTGGTTTCCCATTCAGTCGCCTGGCAGATCTCTCCGAAACTCTGGTCTTGGTGCCACCAAAACCTGCGCCGTCACAACTGACTACGCTGTTGAATACCGTGGGGAATATCGGGGCGCAAGTCGGTTACCCGGCGTTGGGTATTAACATCACCGACGACTGGTCAGAGGCAAAAGACCAAGATGTCGATGTGCTGATTATCGGTACCATTCCGCCAGAATTACGTGATGACCAGAAGATTAACTTGCTGGTGGATCAAACCCAGAGCTGGGTCAAAATGCCAAATCGCCAAACGGGCTTGCCGGACATGTTGGCTCCTGCTTCCGATAGGGTGGCAGATAGTAAAACGACCGTCAGTTCTGAAGGCGCGATGTCGGCTATTATCGGTGTGCAGTCACCTAACTTCCCGCAACGCAGTATCGTGGCGTTATTGGCTGACAGCCCGCATGGCTACAGCTTACTGAATAACGCGTTGCTCGACAGCGGCAAACGTGAGGCGGTGTTTGGCTCGGTCGCGGTTATCCGTGAGTCAGGCGTTAACAGCCTACGTGTTGGTGACACCTATGATGTCGGTCATTTACCTTGGTAGGAGCGCATCTGGCACAGCTTATCTTCTCATCCGGTTCTGTTGGCGGGTGTCGCAGTGTTAGTCGTGGTGATTGCTGCAATGATGGCCTGGCGCTTGTTACGCCTGATCAGTCGCCGCCGGTTATCACCTGATGAGAGAGATTAATTCTGATGGTCGTGATGTTTAAACGACTGGTATGCATCCTGCTGCTGCTTGCCAGTTTTGGTACCGCAGCAGCTTGTGATTGGCCAGCATGGCAGCAGTTCAAACAACACTATATCAGTGAGGCGGGACGGGTTATCGACCCCAGCAACCCGAGGAAAGTCACCACGTCGGAGGGGCAGAGTTACGGCTTGTTTTTTGCATTGGTGGCTGATGATCGCGAGACATTCGATCGATTACTCACTTGGACGGAAAACAACTTGTCAGCGGGAGATTTAACCGCCCGGCTGCCCGCATGGTTGTGGGGGCAACGTAACGGACATAGCTGGGATATTCTCGACCCAAACTCGGCCTCTGATGCTGATTTGTGGATTGCTTACAGCTTATTAGAGGCCGGCCGATTGTGGGATGCCCGCCGCTACCAGAGCATGGGAACGTTGCTGCTGCAACGCATTGCCAAAGAAGAAGTGGTGAATATTCCCGGCTTGGGTGAAATGTTATTACCGGGCAAAATTGGCTTTAATAATGAAGACCGTTGGCGGCTCAATCCAAGCTATCTGCCACCACAATTGCTGGCGCGTTTTGCCTCTTTTGCTGGGCCGTGGAAAGCCATGGAGAAAACCAATCAGCGGCTATGGCTGGAAACAGCACCCCATGGTTTCAGCCCTGACTGGGTGGTGTGGCAAAAAGATAAAGGCTGGCAGCCGGATGAAACTCACCCAAATCTCGGTAGCTACGATGCGATTCGTACTTACTTATGGGCCGGGATGTTATCGAATAATAGTCCGCAAAAGGCGGCACTTATCCAGCGCTTCCAACCGATGGCTGAAGTCACCCAACAGCAAGGTTTGCCACCGGAAAAGATCGATACTTTGACTGGCAAAATAACCGGTGATGGGCCGGTTGGCTTTTCGACGGCATTATTGCCGTTTCTAGCCAGCAGTCCCGCACCGTTTAATCAGCAGGCGCTTAGCCAACAACAAAAACGGGTACAAGATTCACCTCCGGGAGCCGATGCTTACTACAGTGCAGTGCTGACACTGTTTGGTCAGGGATGGGCACAACATCGTTATAGCTTTAATCGTCAGGGTGAGCTTCAGCCCTCATGGAACAGTCAATGCGCAACATTAAAATAAACTGGCTGTTAAGCCTGGCGTTATTGCCTCAAGCCTTTATTGGTATAGCGCGGGGGGCCGAATCGGTCTCGCCAACCCAGTTTTTACTCGAACAGGTACGATTGGGCGAGGCGACCAATAAAGACGAGTTGGTTAAGCAGTCACTGTATCGCCTGAATATGATGGACCCGAATAATCCAGATGTTATTGCGGCGGAAATACGTCAGGCATTGCGGCAAGGGAATCTGGCAGAAGCACAGAAGCAGTTAGATAAATTGCAACAATTGGTACCTGACTCTGATGTGTATCGGCGCGCTAAGCTGATGTTGGCCATGACAAAACCTGAGGTGCGTCAACAATTGCAGGAGGCGCGCCTGTTGGCAACCGCTGGGCGAGTCGCAGAAGCAAAAGTTAAATATGATCAGTTGCTACAAGGGAATCCACCCACACTGGACCTGGCAGTTGAATATTGGCGGCTGGTGGCGCGGTTACCGGGTCAGGAAGCGCTGGCTACCCAGAAACTTGCTTCGCTAGACCAACAATATCCCGGCAATATCGCTCTACGCATGGCATTGGCGCGCATGTATTTCAGCCAACAAAAGGCCGCACAGGGCTACGCGATGTTGGAGAAAGTGGCCACAGACCCTACCGGAACGTCAGATGCCGCTGATTTGTGGATGGATACCATCAAAACGATGACGGTAAGCCCGCAAAGTGTTGCTGCATTGACCCATTTTCTCAATGTGTTTTCAACTGGCCAACAAGCAGATATCGCTCGCAAAGAGCTGGCTAATCAGCAAGCCATGCTGGCCGATCCGACCTATCAGGCGCGGTTAAGTGGGTTGGCGAAAGTCGACAGTGGTAGTGGCGCGGCCGCAATACCGGCATTGAAACAAGCATTGGCAGCCTCTCCTAATGATCCTGAAATTCTAGGCGCACTGGGCCTGGCTTATGCCCGTGCGGGAGATCGTGCACAGGCTTTGCGGTTGTTTGAACAGGCACAAAAATCAGACAAAGACGGCCTGAAGAGTGATAAATGGGCCAGTTTGATCAAGACCAACCGTTACTGGTTGCTGAATGATGAAGGGGATAAAGCGCTGAAAACCGGCAATACTGCACTGGCCCAGCAAAAATATCAGCAGGCGCGTCAAATAGATGGCAGCGACAGTTATGCACTGATTGGCTTGGGTGATGTGGCCGTGGCCCGTCATGATGATAAAACTGCCGAGCAGCATTACCAGCAAGCATTGCGTCTTGATCCAGCTAACAGCAGTGCGGTGCGTGGGCTAGCTAATATCTATCAACGTGAATCCCCACAAAAAGCACTCAATTACCTGAATAACTTGCCGCGCAGCCAACAGGTAGAAATGCGCGACACACTCAACAGCCTGCAATTAGATATGCTGAAACAGCAGGCGGAAACGTTGGCGGCACAGCAACAGTGGCATCAGGCGGCAGAGAAATACCGGCAAGCGCAAAAGATGGCGCCGAATGATGTCTGGATAACTTATCGGTTAGCACAAGCATTGGCGCAAGATGGCCATTTGTCGCAAGCGGATGCAGAGTTCCACCAATTGGTCAGTCGTAAACCGGGTGACCCAGAGCAGGTCTATGCTTACGCGCTCTACCTTTCTAGCACCGAGCGAGATAGCCAGGCATTGGCGCATCTGGCCACACTGCCAGCGGCGCAATGGAACGATAATATTCGTGAATTAGATCAGCGCTTGAAATTAGACCAAGTGCTGACATTGGCGCGCCAACTGCGGGAAAATGGCGATGAAACCGGAGCGATAACCGCGTTACGTCAGCAACCGGCGAATACACAAATTGACCTGACACTGGCCGATTGGGCGCTGGAACGTGGTGATTACAGTGAGGCGCTGGCGGGCTATCAGCGTATTCGGGCGCGCGAGCCGCAAAACCCTGATGCGCGTTTGGGCGAAATCGAGGCTTATATTGCCGAGGGCCGCCTTAGCGATGCACGTCAGCATTTGCAAACTGAACCACTGACGGGCGAAGGTGCCAGCTTAAATACCCAACGGCGGGTCGCTAATGCCTGGAATGGTGTGGGTGAACCACAAAAAGCAGACGATATCTTCCAACGGTTGAAACCCGCTGCCGCCAAAGGCGCACCATCACAGGATGATGCGTTGGTGTTTCGCGACTCGGCCCGTTTAGCGCAATCACAAGGGCAGCCAACTGCTGCGCAAGATGATTTCAAACAGGCGATGGTCGCTAGCGGTATTGCACCGACACTGCCGACAGATAATGACAGCTATACCTTACTAACACGTAATCAGGCCACGGATGATTGGCTCAAACGAGGCATTCGTGCTGATGCTGCGGACCTCTATCGCCAGCAGGATACCCGCGTCACACTGGATCAGGATTATCTGCGCTCCAGCGGTACTGAAGGGATTTCTGACCTCAGCGCCTACAACACTATGTTGCAGGTAGACACTGCGCTAGCCGATGGTCGGGCGTTCTTCCGCACCGATACTGTGCAGATGGATGCAGGCACGCTGGATGCCAATACTCGGTATAAAGCGGGGACTTGCTATCGCTCCGAAACGGTTTGTCACACGGATTTACATCAACGGGCAACAGGTACCAGTGTGGCTGTTGGTTGGCAGAATGACCGTTGGGCCACGGATATCGGTACAACTCCGATGGGATTTGATGTGGTTGATGTGGTCGGTGGTGTGGCATACAGCAACAGCTGGAATCACATGGGGTGGACAGCAACTGCCTCACGGCGGCCGATATCCAGCTCATTGTTGGCTTTTGCCGGTGCAAAAGATCCTAATACCAATATCACCTGGGGTGGCGTGCGTGCCAGTGGCGTAAGCTTAGGTACTAGCTATGATCGGGGTGAAGCAAATGGGGTCTGGAGTGATTTAAGTTATCATTATCTAACCGGGAAAAATGTGGCCGATAACCAGCGGCTACGTTTTATGACTGGCTATTACTACAAACTTATCAATGAAGACAATCGCCGTTTCACCATTGGCTTGAATGGTATGTGGTGGCATTACCAAAAAGATCTCAGTGGTTATACGCTAGGTCAGGGCGGGTATTACAGCCCGCAGAAATATTTGTCACTGGCTATTCCGGTGAACTATCGGCAGCGGACAGATAACTGGTCTTGGGAGTTGGGTGGGTCGGTTTCGCTATCACATTCAGCCACCAGTGATAGGGCGCGTTATCCGATTCAGAGTTTGCTCCCGGCTCCTGTTATTGATCCTGATACAAATCGGCCAAAAAATATTTCAGACCGTTATGACACTGATGGTGGTGAAAGCAGCAATGGTGTGGGCTACACCTTACGAGCATTGATTGAGCGCCGTCTGAGCTCACATTGGACACTGGGTGCCGGAGTGGATATCCAGCAAGCAAAAGATTATACCCCAAGCCATGCGCTGATTTACCTGCGCTACTCGATGGCGGGATGGCAAGGTGATCTGGATATGCCACCGCAACCGTTAGTGCCTTACGCGGACTTTAAGTGATCGCCAGCTGCGCTTATTTGCATAAAAAAGCAACTTCATCGTGTTTAATAGCACTTTGAAGTTGCGATCTTGATAGGAAAAGACCGAAACCCACGGTATTCTTCCCAACCGGTTTAGTTTCGCAAGATAAAATCTCAGGGCGATCGAGTATACTCGGACAGCATCGATGAGTCGCCGCATAACAGTGGCAACCATCTTATTTTATTCAGTCGGAATGGGTGGGAGTGAGTTTGCGGGTAAGGCGTTCATTAACGATTAAGCAAATGGCAGCAGTGGCCGTTGTTGCACTGGTCACCATCTGTATTTTTATCGTTCTTCAGTTGTTCCACTTTGTGCAGCAGCGCAAAGATGACTACGCCAAGCAGTTGGAGAGTATCGCTTATTCCGTGCGTCAGCCGCTGTCTGAGGCCATCTTGAGCGTCGATATCCCACAAGCCAAAAAAATCCTCAATAACTTACTGCCCATTGGCATTCTTAGCCGTGCCGATGTGATTCTGCCTAATCAAATTCAAGTGTTACACGCAAGTTTCCCCACCGAGCGGCCAGTCCCCCGCTGGGCCAAGCGCATTTTTGCTCTGCCCGTTCAGATAACGGTACCACTGTATTCACTGGAGCGAGTCTCTGCTAATCCGCAACCACTGGCACATTTGGTGTTACGTGTGGACTCGTATCGTATGTATCAATTTATTCTGAGCACCTTGTCGGCAATGCTGTCGACTTATTTGCTATTGGCACTGGTACTCTCGGTATCTATTGCCTGGTGTATTAACCGCCTGATTATTCATCCATTACGGGCGATGGCTAAAGAGCTGGAACATATTGGGCAGCAAGGTGTACTGAATCACCAATTGACTATGCCTGCCCATCATCAGGATGATGAACTGGGTATATTGGTTCGCAATTATAATCGTAACCAGCAACTGTTAACTGAGGCTTATACGGATATGAGCCGTACCCAAAGTACTGGCCGGTCTTCGTTGCATAAAACGCAAAAGCAGTTGACGCAGGAAAATGATATTTTGCAGGCGATTGAACGGCGTGATTTCGTCCTGTTTTTACAGCCACAGTGGGATATGAGAGAGCGGCGGATTATAGGTGCCGAAGCATTACTACGCTGGCGCCAAGCGGATGGCAGTTATCTTTTACCTTCTGAGTTTGTTCCTGATGCGGAAGAGAGTGGGGCCATGATGCCGCTCGGCAGTTGGGTGCTGGAGGAAGCATGCCGCATTCTGGCTGACTGGAAAGCACAAGGAATGAACTTGTCATTGGCGGTGAATATTTCCGGTTTGCAAATACAATGCGATAGTATCATTACACATCTAAAAACCGTGATTGGTCGCTATAACATTGACCCGAGCCAATTGGTGTTGGAAATCACAGAAACCGCGCAGATTCAAAATCTCGACGCCGCGTACGTATTGCTGCGTGAGTTACAGGGACTGGGGTTATCGATTGCTCTGGATGATTTCGGTACCGGCTATTCAAGTCTGCAATATCTCAATCATCTGAAAAGCTTGCCGGTGAATATCATTAAATTGGATAAAAGCTTTGTGAAACATTTGCCAGAAGACGATGCGATGGCGCGAATTATCAGCACCATTTCTGATGTGTTGAAACTCCGAGTGATGGCTGAAGGCGTAGAGACTGAAGAACAACGGCAATGGCTACTCAAACACGGTATTCGATGTGGTCAGGGCTTTTTATTTTCGGAGCCGTTATCACGTGAGGAATTCGATACTCGCTTTACCCTGCGCCCTTGATGCCACAGCTACGTTAGCTTCCCTCACTTACCCGAATCACTGACTTGATTTGCGCTTAATCACTGTGCTTTAGTCGAATATCAGTATTTTCGTCTAAATAGTAGCAGCCAAAATATTATCCTTCCCTATATTAAATAAAAATAGATTTTTATCTAAAATACCTACTTCTCCATACTTTTAAGTGTATTGATTGCCAAATTATCCCTGCGGAAATAACGTTATTATATAAAAGTGATTAAAACCAATAATAATACCTATAAGAAAATATTCGACTGACATCTATTTTGTTTATTCAGCCACATATACAATACTAGCACCTGCCTAGTCAAGACTATTTAATTCGAAGGCGATTCCCTTCGGAATTGCCCCTACCCCTTGCTATCCCTAGGCTATAACAAAAAAATCACAGTCCAAGTGCATTAGTCAAAACTATTTACTTTGAACCTTGTCACATAAATGGATATAAGTTCTATTAATTTCGAACTGTTAGTCATGGATCTCGGAACTTTATATCAAAATAAATAGAATGACGTTTCATAAGTGGAATGTATATTTATCATAATAATTAACGTTATTTATTAAAATAAGGTAACTGTAATGAAATTTAAATTATTATCTCTGGCAGTGGCATCACTTATCAGCACCAGCGCAATGGCAGTAACCATTGATTATCGTCATGAAACACAAGACCAAAGTGGTAATAATCACAAAGACCGCTTATTAATGTCCCACCGCTTTGCTAATGGCTTTGGCTTATCGCTGGAAGGTAAGTGGAAAAGTGCCAGTGACAAAGATAAGCCATTCCATGAAGGTGTGAGTAACGGCACTGAAGTGGTTGCTAGCTATGTCTATAAAATTGATAAAACATTCTCTATCGAACCAGGTTTCTCATTAGATTCAAGCTCGACGGCTAACAGCTATCGTCCTTATCTACGTGGTAAGGCAAATATCACTGATGATCTCTCTGTTTCATTGCGTTATCGTCCTTATTACAAACGCATCAGCGCTAATATTAATACAAAAAAAGACACGTCTGAAAATGGTTATAACCTGACGAGTGTTTTGAGTTATAAAATCAATAAAGACTTCCAATTAGACTATGAGTTGGATTACAAGCAAGCGAATAAAGCCGGTGTGATTCTGTCGGATAACGAAAATTACGATTGGACCCATGATTTTAAATTGACGTATAAGTGGGATAAGAACTGGTCGCCTTATATGGCTATCGGTAATGTTTCCGGCAGCAAAAATACCGATGAGCGCCAAACTCGTTACCGTGTAGGTATCAAATACAGCTTCTGATCCCGCGTTGAAATAATTAAATTCTGACCTTAGGGGTCACACCTCGCTATAACGATTTTTGACAGGTAACGAAGTAATGAAAAAAAGAGCGTTATTTTTGAGTATGGCTGCGCTGGCAACGCTGTATATACCCGTCGCTCAGGCAGCGGATACCGACCGCCTGACCGTGGTAAAACAGTATGTCGATAATGTATTAAACAAGGCATCCGATACTTACCACGGGGATAAGCCCAGCCCGCTGCTGGCGGATGGTGTTGACCCCCGAACCGGACAGCAATTGGAATGGATATTCCCCGATGGCCGTCGGGCAGTATTATCAAACTTCTCAGCACAACAAAACCTGATGCGTATCATGAGTGGCTTGAGCCAACTCAGTGGTGATCCGCGCTATCAGAAGCGTGCTGAAGATATTGTTCGCTATCACTTCCAGCACTATCAAGACCCGAGTGGCTTACTGTATTGGGGCGGACACCGGTTTGTTGATCTGAAAACCCTCCAACCAGAAGGGCCAAGTGAAAAAGAGAGGGTGCATGAGCTGAAAAATGCCTATCCCTACTATGACCTGATGTTCAGTGTCGACAGTGATGCGACTGCTCGCTTTATTCGTGGTTTTTGGAATGCCCATGTTTATGATTGGCGTATTCTCGAAACCAGCCGACACGGTGAATATGGCAAACCGATGGGCGCACTGTGGGAAAGCAAATTTGAGCAGCAGCCTCCTTTCTTTTCTACCAAGGGATTGAGTTTTCTTAATGCGGGGAATGATCTGATTTATTCCGCGTCCCTGCTTTACAAACACCAACAAGATCAGGGCGCATTAACTTGGGCTAAACGCCTGGCCGATCAGTATGTTTTGCCGCGAGATGCCAAAACGGGCCTCGGCGTTTATCAATTCACACAAGCCCTGAAACGTGAAGAACCCACTGATGATGCCGATACCCATTCCAAATTCGGTGACCGTGCTCAGCGTCAGTTTGGTCCAGAGTTCGGCCCGACAGCACTGGAAGGCAATATGATGCTTAAAGGGCGCACCAGCACCCTTTATTCTGAGAATGCCTTAATGCAGTTGCAATTAGGTAAAGACTTAGGCCCACAGGGGCAGGACTTGCTGAAATGGACAGTGGATGGTCTGAAAGCATTCGCCAAATATGCCTATAACGATCAAGACAATACCTTCCGGCCAATGATAGCCAACGGGCAGGATTTGTCGAATTACACCCTGCCGCGTGATGGGTATTACGGCAAGAAAGGCACAGTGATTAAGCCATACAAAGCCGGTAATGAATTCCTGATTTCTTATGCGCGTGCCTATGCTATCGACAATGACCCATTACTGTGGAAAGTAGCCCGCGGTATTGCCAACGACCAGAGGCTGGGTGATATCGGTACTGCGCCGGGTAAAGAAGTCAAAGTCAATATGGGCACTACCAACAGTGATCCTTACGCCTTGTTTGCTTTGTTGGATCTCTATAATGCCAGCCAGGTAGCGGATTATCGAAAACTGGCAGAGAAAATCGGCGATAATATGATTAAAACGCGTTATATCGACGGTTTCTTCATGGCTTCGCCTGATCGCCAATACGCCGATGTTGATGCTATAGAACCTTACGCTCTGCTGGCTCTGGAAGCGTCATTGCGTAATAAACCACAGGCAGTGGCACCTTTCCTCAATGGTGCGGGCTTCACGGAAGGGGCGTATCGAATGGATGACGGTTCAGCGCGAGTTTCAACCCGTGATAATGAACTGTTCTTGCTCAATGTGGGTGAGAAGCTGCAACCGAACGGCCGTAAATAGTCCCGACAGCGGCCCGTGCTGGGGCCGCTGTTGGTAAAAAGTGCCGAGCAGTGGCTTCCCAGGGTCTGCTTGCCCGGCGCTTTTACCCACGGGTTCTCATCGTCGTGATAAAAAGGATAGGTTGATGAAAAAACAAATTTTAGCCACAGTTTTGCTCGGTTCGTTGTTCTGCGCATCTGGTTATGCGGCGCAAATTGTTGCTGTAACGGCATCCGGTTATGACAGTGAAAAAGGCCATGTCCCGGCGAATGTCGCTGATGGTGATGTTAAAACGCGTTGGGCGGCATCTGGTGAAAGTTGGGTGCAGCTTGAACTGGATAAAGAGCAATCCATTGAAAATATTCTTATTGTCCCGTTTAAACCCACGGAGCGGAAACTGAAATTTTCCATTTTTTACTCCAATGATGGCAAAAGCTGGCAGCCGTTGGCTGAAGGTCTGGAAACATCTTCCGCAGATAAAAATGGTGAAAAACTGACTTTTGCACCCGTCACGGCTAAATATATCAAGTTGGATACCTTCGGTACGGATGTTAATAACTGGAGTGCCATTAACGAAATTGCGATTAATAGTGCTGCTGCGCTACCCAGCCGGGCCATCAAATAACCCGGACTGTTTTTGCTAAATAGCCCCCTTTCCCTACCCTTAAAAGGGGGCAATTACCCGCCAAACGTCCCTCTCAATAATCACTCATTCCGATAATCCCTTATTTCTGTTGGTTGTTTCTTTTCTATTCATTCTTGTAGCTAATCATTTTGAGTTAATTGTCTGGTTGATTTGACTGAATTCCCATTGTTGCTGCCGCTTGAAGCGTTTCAGTTCTTAATTTCGCATTTAGGGTGCAATCCAGTGCAACTAATAATTTCCATATTGTTATGAGGGTGTTATTTTCCGCGCAAGCACGGATAAAAAGAAGTGTCACTCAATCATCACAGAGAGCAAAGCGACAGGCTGCCGTGTATTTCTCCAAAAGGACATAGTTATGAAAGCTTCAGTATTTAAAAGTCTTTATTTTCAGGTGTTAACGGCGATTACCTTGGGCGTATTATTGGGGCACTTTTACCCAGAACTCGGCGCTCAAATGAAACCTTTGGGTGATGGATTTGTTAAACTAATTAAAATGATTATCGCACCCGTGATTTTCTGTACTGTGGTGACCGGTATTGCGGGTATGGAAAGTATGAAAGCGGTGGGCCGCACCGGTGCCATTGCGCTGCTCTATTTTGAGATTGTCAGTACCATTGCACTGCTGATTGGCTTGGTGATTGTTAACGTGGTGCAACCCGGTGCTGGCATGAATATCGACCCAGCGACACTGGATGCCAAGGCGGTTGCACTTTATGCCGAACAAGCCTCGCAGCAAGGGATTATACCTTTCTTGCTGGATATCATTCCTGGCAGCGTCGTGGGTGCCTTTGCCAGTGGCAACATTCTGCAAGTCTTACTGTTTGCTGTTCTGTTCGGTTTTGCCCTGCATCGTCTGGGTGAAAAAGGTCAGCTTATCTTTAATGTCATTGAGAGCTTCTCCCGCGTTATCTTCGGTATTATCAATATGATTATGCGCCTGGCACCTATCGGGGCTTTCGGTGCAATGGCCTTTACTATTGGTAAGTACGGTGTGGGCAGCTTGGTGCAGCTGGGTCAGTTGATTATCTGCTTCTACATAACTTGCGTGTTGTTTGTGGTGGTAGTGCTGGGTTCTATCGCGAAATTCAATGGTTTTAATATCTTCAAGTTTATCCGTTATATAAAAGAAGAGTTGTTGATCGTGTTAGGGACATCATCTTCAGAGTCTGTGCTGCCGCGCATGCTGGATAAAATGGAGAAAGCGGGGTGTAAGAAATCTGTGGTGGGCTTAGTTATTCCGACTGGTTACTCGTTTAACCTGGATGGAACCTCTATTTACCTGACGATGGCGGCGGTATTTATTGCTCAGGCTACCAATACCCATATGGATATTATTCATCAGGTGACCTTACTGGTGGTGCTGTTGCTCTCCTCAAAAGGTGCGGCCGGGGTAACAGGCAGCGGCTTTATCGTTTTGGCTGCCACTATTTCTGCGGTGGGGCATTTACCATTGGCAGGATTGGCGCTGATTCTGGGTATCGACCGCTTTATGTCTGAAGCCCGTGCGCTGACTAATCTGGTGGGGAATGGGGTTGCAACCATTGTTGTCGCGAAATGGTGTAATCAGTTGGATAACGATCAGCTGCAAGCGGTGTTATCAAATAAAACCTTACCGAATAACGAGATAAAGAGCAGTATTTCTTCTTGATCCGCTCAAAATAAAATATTAAGTCTTTTGTTCAATTCACTACCGGTGGCTAACATTGTCACCGGTAGCCGCTCTAGATCCCCCCGCGAGACCATTTCTTGTGTTAATTACCATTTAGATACTATTTTTTACTCTGATGAGTGACATCCGCAAAAGCATGCGGTCTAACAGAATGGTACACTCCCACGTTCCGCTCTCACTGTGACAATTTGCATGAAAACACGCATGGTTCACGTAAGGATTGCATTGTTTTAAAATTGGATAGTTTATTAAGTAGGGGTTCACATGCAGGGCACCAGAATTCGTCTCATAGTTGGTGGATTATTGTTGGCTGCCGCCAGTAGTAATGTGCAGGCTGAAGCACTACAACCCGATCCTGCCTGGCAGCAGGGAAAATTAGAAAACGGGTTTTCATGGCAGTTGCTAGCAACACCGCAGCGCCCTAGCGATCGGATCGAGTTACGTCTGGTCGTTAATACTGGCTCATTATCTGAGAGTGCACAACACGTTGGTTTTGCCCATCTGTTGCCGCGCCTGGCATTAATGAGCAGCGCGAGTTTTACTCCTGCCCAGCTTCAGTCTCTATGGCAGCAAGGGGTCGATAACGATCGCCCGTTGCCACCGGCTATTACATCTTATGATTTCACCTTATACAGTTTGAGTTTGCCCAATAACCGCCCCGATTTGATGAAAGAAGCCTTGGCGTGGTTATCCGATACCAGTGGCAAGCTGGCTATCAGTGAACAGACTGTCAATGCAGCACTGAATAGTGCAACCGATCCTATTGCCACATTCCCGCAAAATATTCAGGAACCTTGGTGGCGTTATCGTCTTAAAGGCTCTTCTCTAATGGGGCATGATCCCGGCCAGCCAGTGGCAAAATCGGTCGATGTCGAGAAGCTAAAACAGTTTTATCAGCAATGGTATACGCCGGATGCCATGACATTGTATGTGGTGGGTAATGTAGATAGTCGCAGTATTGCAGCCCAAATTGGCAAAACATTCTCTGAGTTGAAAGGGAAACGCACAACGCCAGCACCTATCGCGATGCTTGCGCCGCTGCCACCAGAGCCGGTGAGCTTGATGAGTGAGCAGGCGACGCAAGACACATTATCATTAATGTGGGATACCCCTTGGCATCCGATTCAGGACTCCGTTGCGTTAAGCCGCTACTGGCGCAGTGATTTAGCCCGTGAGGCACTATTCTGGCATATTCAACAAGTGCTGGAAAAAAGTGATCAGAAGAATCTGAAGCTGGGCTTTGATTGTCGGGTGCAATATCAACGTGCTCAATGTGCGATTCACCTGAATACGCCAACTGAAAGTCTGACGCCGGGCATGAATTTTGTGGCGCGCGAACTGGCTAGCTTACGTGAGAAGGGCCTGAGTCAAGCTGAGTTCGATGCCTTGATGGTGCAGAAAAACGATCAACTCAGTAAGTTGTTTGCCACTTATGCTCGCACAGATACTGATATTTTGATGAGTCAGCGTTTGCGTTCACAGCAGAGTGGTGTGGTGGATATTGCCCCAGAACAGTATCAGAAGCTACGGCAGGCATTTTTGTCTGGGCTGACGTTGGCGGAGCTAAATCAGGAATTGAAGCAGCAATTATCGCAAGATACCACGCTAATTCTGACCCAGCCAAAAGGTGAGCCAGAAGTGAATGTGAAAGCGCTGCAAGATGCCTATAACGCGATTATGACGCCACACACGGTGGTGCCAGAAGATGCGGCCCCCACAGTGGCTTCTGCGGAGGTAGCACCCGCGACACCAACAACAGCTCAGTAAGTAAAATATTGAGTCAATCGTTATGAATAAGCCCGGACACTATTGTTCGGGCTTCAGTGATCGAAGGGTTTACCGCACTTAGGGGCGCTTCCTCTTCATTCTGATTTCTGGTGAGAAATATGATCAATCACACTGCAGGCATGGCTGCCAGTGGGATGATGGCGCCACGGTACTGAATCACGGTGCTGGCGGTTAAATGTCCACGCACAGCGGCGTCATGTGCGCTACCACCCGTCAGGCGAACAGCTAGATAACCGGCACTGAAGGAATCCCCAGCCGCAGTGGTGTCGACCACTTTTTCTTTCGGTAGTTTAACCGCTGGCACATCATACTGGTGAGCTTCAAATCCCTCTTTCACCCAGACGATGCAGGAATCTGCGCCGCGCTTAATAATAATTTCGTTTACACCTAAATTCTGTGTGCGTTCAATGACCTGCTCTAGTGACTTCTCGCCCCACAGCATGTCTTCATCATCCAGCGTCAGGAAGGCGATATCCGTACAAGCCAACATGTCGTGGTAGGCTTGTTGCGTCTCTTCCTTGCTCTGCCATAGGCGAGGGCGGTAGTTATTATCAAAGATAACTTTGCCACCGTTAGCACGGCAGGCACGCAGTAATTTCAGTAAGCGCTGGCGGGAAGCATTGTCAAGGATCGCCAGGCTGATGCCGCTAAGATACAGATAATCAAACTTTTCCAGGCGTTGGCAGATTTCGTCTGCAGCAGGGCTGGTGAGCCAGAAACGTGCGGCAGCATCATTGCGCCAATAATAGAAGGTGCGCTCACCGGTGCTGTCTGTTTCGATAAAATACAGCCCTGGCAATTTATCATCCATACGCTGAATTAGATCGGTGTGAATGTTTTCCTTCTGCCAAGCTGCCAACATCTCGTTACTGAAACTATCAGTACCCAACGCTGTGACGTAATGGACATTCAAGTCTTGCTTTGACACCTGACGGGCAACATATACCGCTGTATTCAGCGTATCACCGCCAAAGCCCCGGCTAAGGTCGGTACCTTTTTGTGACAGTTCAATCATGCATTCGCCGATAACGGCAATATTTTTGCTGGTCATGGAAAGCTGGCCTGTGAGTCAATAAGGGGAATAAGGTTAGTCTCACTGCTGGCTTGGTTAGAGTCAATAGTATTAAAACGACGTTTTAAATTTTTTATGATATAGGTCGGGAAACTGACAAGTTTCCCGCGATTCTGAAGACAATTATGATGACTTTCGCAGGTCGGTCACGCTGTGGCCGCCAATTCCCCAGTTATCGGTATCCACTTCATCAATCACGACCACGGTTGTCGCCGGGTTTTTACCCAGAGTGTCGACTAACAGTTGGGTCACTCCGGCGATCAGCTGTTTTTTCTGCTCCGCCGTCGCGCCTTCGCGAGTAATTTTAATATTGACATAAGGCATGTTCATCTCCATTAACAGTAATGGCATTATTGAGTTAAGTAATATAGATGGCTTAAATGTGCCGCGCCAGCCTGCCGAGGCCTGTAATCTGGCTGGAAATAATAATCTGTCATGCTGCGATATAAAGTTCTGTTCGTCCGAGTCGATAACATCTCCAGAAGGAAAACTGTTTAATACAGGGTTGCTCAAACTGACGGTAATATCTATTGCCTTGACTGTCTGGTGCCCTAAAACATGGCGACTAAACTGATGATGACCAATAAAATATCAGGTTTACTTGCGCCATCCTTTGCCGCCATTGATCGTAATAAAGGACAGAGCTTCTGGCGGCAATGTCAGCGTCGGTACACTTTTCAACCTATCTATCGTACCTCAGGTGCGCTGCTGGCTATCGAGCTGCTTACGGCTGTTTTTCACCCATCATCACCGGATACTCGTCTGAATCCGGAAGATTACTTCAGTTCAATCAGTATCAGCGCCCGTTTGAATGTGGTGCTTGAGCAGTTGAATATGGTTAAACAATGGCATGCGATATTTGTGCATCACTCGGTGTTGGTCTCAATTAACATTGATGGTCAGGCTTTGATGGCGATGCAGGATGACTTACAGGCTAAGGTGTTAATCGATGCCATGCCTTATATTCGCTTTGAATTACTTGAGCATGTCGATACCTCTCTTGATACCCCCTTTGCACGTATTGCTGAAGCAGATCGCCTATGGCTGGATGATTTCGGTAGCGGGCTGGCAAATTTCACTTCATTTATTAGCTGGCGCTATGAGTACATCAAAGTCGCCAGAGACCTGTTTATCGTGCTGCAAGAAAGTGATGTCGGAAACCAACTGTTTTTCAAATTGGTGACTCTCATGGCTGGCTATAGCAAAGGCGTGATTGTTGAAGGGGTGGAAACCTCACAAGAATGGGCAATGGTGCAGCAGTCTGATGCCGTCGCCGCACAAGGATATTATCTCTCTCGACCCGCGTCATTTGATCGTTTACAAACCCTCCCTATGCTGTTTTGCGGCTAATGCTTTTGGGTCAATAAATCAGCTCCTCTTTCCTCCATCTCACCCTGTTGCTTCATTCTCGACTATGGTTAAAGTACTTTTTACGTTTTTAATATCATGAGTACTGGCATGGAGCTGTTATGACCAAAACTGGAAAAGTGCTGACAGGCATAGTCGGGATTATTCTGCTGCTACTGATAGCAGCTATCGTGTTTATTAAGACTTTCGACTGGAATCGTCTAAAGCCAACCATCAATGAGAAAGTTTCTATCGAGTTGCACCGTCCTTTCGCTATTCGCGGTAATCTGAGTGTGGACTGGTCACGTAACGGCGATGAGCCTGGCTGGCGCGGCTGGGTGCTCTGGCCGCATATCCACGCTGAGGATTTGGTGCTGGGCAATCCGCCCGATTTAGCCGGCGATAACGCCGCTGGTAAGAACAATAAAGCCACTAGTAAGCACAATACCGCCGAAGACAAAACAGAATCTACCGCATTCCCTACTGGTGAGATGGTCACCCTAAAACGGGTTGATGCCAGTATTGCTCCGCTGGCGTTGCTGGCGAAAGAGGTCTGGATACCGCGTATCTGGCTGACACAACCGGATGCCACTCTGCTACGCCTTGCTGATGGTAAGAATAACTGGACATTTAACCTGGCGAATAGCTCGGCCGAGGATAAGAGTGGCGCGTCTGATTGGTCGGTAAATATTGATGATATTGTGTTTGATCGTGGTCAGATAAATCTGAAAGACGCGGTTCTGAAAGCAGACTTGCAGGCGGTGATTGACCCGTTGGGTAAGCCGCTGCCATTTGCTGAGGTGACCGGTGCCCGTAACGAGAAAAAAACCACTGAAAAAGCGCAGAACAATGCCTCGGACTTTGTGTTTGGTTGGAAGATTGACGGCAAGTATCAGGGGCAGCCTTTAACCGGTAGCGGCAAAATCGGTGGGATGTTGTCGATGAGTGATGCCAGCATTCCTTTCCCATTACAGGCAGATGTCCGCTCGGGTTCTACCCGGGTGGTGGTGGCGGGTACATTAACCGATCCTGCCAATTTGGCGGGGTTGAATCTGCAATTGAAATTCTCCGGTGCCAGTTTGGATAACCTCTATCCACTGATTGGTGTGTTATTGCCGGCCACTCCTCCATTTAATACCGATGGCCGCTTAATCGCGAGCCTCAAACAGGCCGGTGGGGCGGTTTATCGTTATGAAAACTTTAATGGCAAAATCGGCGATAGCGATATTCATGGCGACCTGACTTACACCGCCAGCCAGCCGCGCCCGAAATTAGTCGGCAACATGTCGTCAGATAAATTACGTTTTGCTGATTTGGCCCCTTTAATTGGGGCGGATTCTAATCAGGAGAAAGCCAATCGTGGCGAACGCAGCCGACAACCGAGCAATAAAGTGCTGCCGACTGAAAAATTTGATACCAAAAGCTGGGGAGTGATGGATGCCGATGTTACCTTTTCGGCTAAGCGTATCGATCGGGATAAATCATTACCACTGACCGACCTTTCCACTCACGTAGTGCTGAATAATGGTGAGTTACTGCTCGATCCACTGCGATTTGGCATGGCCAGGGGGAACCTCAATGCAACTCTGCGCCTGAATGGCAACAAAGACCCGATGCAGGGCAAAGTTGATTTGCATGCCCGCCGGCTACAACTGAAAGAGCTGTTGCCACAGGTGCAGGCAATGCGTAACAGCTTGGGGCAGTTAAATGGCGATGCGTCATTTACTGCTACCGGTAACTCAGTTGCTGCGCTGCTGGCAACCAGTAATGGTAACCTGCGCTTGTTACTCAATCAGGGACTTATTAGCCGGAGCTTAATGGAATTACTCGGCCTGAATGTAGGTAACTATCTGGTGGCGAAGCTGTTTGGTGATGATGAGGTCAAAATTAACTGCGCAGTGGCGGATATTCAGTTGCGCAATGGCCTGGCGACACCGCGCTTATTTGTTATTGATACCGAAAATGCCATTATCAACATTACCGGTAATATCAATTTTGCTACCGAACGGATGGATTTATCGATTGATCCGGAAAGCAAAGGGCTGAGAATTCTGACCTTACGTTCCCCGTTGTATGTGAAAGGCACGTTTAAACAGCCTGATGCCGGGGTTAAAGCCGGGCCTTTACTGGCCCGTGGCGCAGTTGCTGCGGTGTTAGGTGTGGCGCTCACACCAGCCGCTGCATTGCTGGCACTGATTTCCCCAAGTGAAGCGGAAGAAAATCAGTGCACGCCGCTGTTGCAGAAAATGAAGCAGAAAAAATAACGGGTTAATGTATCGGTGGTTGGGGGAGCAGTTGGCAGCTGTGGTCTTGCAACTCCTCCACCGATCCACGATGCAACTTTATCAGGCTCGCTTTGCTGGCGAGTAGTAAGAATTGCCCATCCGGTAATGCTGTCAGGGCTAAACCATAACGCCCCATTTCACCTTTCGCGCCCGGCACTTCACTTGCTAACAAACGAAACGCACCTGATTGTTGCAATTCTGCTGCCGTAGTGCGTCGAACTAAATAATCATGCCCCAATAACCCGCTGGGTAAGGGCTGCCATTGCTGACGGAAATCAGCTTTCTGTGCTGCCAGGGCCGTTTTGACTGCGGGCTTTAGACATGAAATATGAATATGCAGTTGGTCCTGACTGCGGCCAAATTTTGAATTGATAGCTAGTGAGATATCCGCGTCATCAATGGGCGCACCATATTTATCCGCCATAAAGTGGCGAGCTTGCCAGGCATCAAAGAAATAGTTTGGACTGCTGTCGGCTAATAACTGTGGGCTTTCTATGCCGCTGATTTTGGCGGTCGGCATTAATAAATACTGTAATGGCCCATTTTTATCCTTATACACCACGAAACCGGCTTGTGTATCGACCTCAGCACAGGGTTGCGGGTTATCTTCCTTTTCCATATGCGGAACACATTGCTGGCTAACAATTTTCCACAGTGCATCGGCGTGGCTAAAACGAAATTGATAGACCAGCAAAGCCGTTAGCATGACAACGGCGAGTAGTAACAGTAATTTTATATTGCGAGACATTGGTGATCCTCCATGATCAGCGGTTACTCTGCGGTGTTATTGCTGCTTGTCTGGGGCAGGGTGCCGTCCTCGGCGTAGCGAGCGGTGGCTATCCAGGCGGCACAAAATAAGGTCAAGCGAGCGAAAAAGTAGAAAAAGGCCATTAAGCCGATTACTGAACCAAAAGCTGCTCCCGATGGAGAGCTGGCAAGGCGGGGCAGCATCATGGTCATGATGAATTTGATGATTTCAAAACCGATTGCGGCAATCAGGGTACCGCGCAACAGTGCTTTTTTCTTCGGCTTATGTCGCGGCAGAATCCAGAAAATCCATAAAAATAATAGATAATTAGCGGCAATAGAGATTGATAAGGCAATGAGTGTCATGACCGGTCGCAACCATTCGATCCCCCCTAACCCTAATGCATCAACAATTGCAGATTGTGCCGCACCGGCGATAGACGTCAGCGACAGGGTAATGATCAGCGCGATAACTAACCCGGTGAGCGAAACAAAATCACGCGCATAGCGGTAATAGAACTTTTCCTGATCCTGCGGGTTCCGCTCCCAAACATCTCGTGACTGGGCGCGAATGGCTTCGCGTAGATTTCCCATCCAACTTATTCCGGAATAAAGTGCAATCGCCAAACCGGTTAATCCCACGGTCGTACGTTGTTGGATAGCGGTATTTACGGTGTTTTTAAGTGTGGCTGCCAAACTTGGGTCACTGATGGTATTAACAATTTTGTTAATTAGCTCAGCTAATAAGTCCGGATTGGATGCCAGCACAAAACCCACTGCGGCAAAAGAAACCATCAAGATAGGAATAAGTGACAAAAATGAAAAATAAGTAATAGCGGCCCCAAACTGGCTGCCCAATCGATCATTGAAACGGTCTGTTGCACGGATAATATGGGCGACTGCCGGGTAAGCTTTCACACGATCACTTATCCGTGTCATAAAGGAAATCGCTTTTTTGCCAGTTTCAATCCCAACAGCCAGCGGGGCTGGATTGTCTCGCGGTGTGTTCGGCATAATTCTCCTCGAATACAGTTATCTATGCCTTATGTAGATGATTCTTCTACAAAATGTGACATAAAACAGTAGCTAATCTGTTGATAATAGCAGAGTCGACGTCTATCACAACCGTAGTGGGTAAATTCCATCATTTTGGCATACTGAAATTAACGCTAGTTATATTCTCAATTCAACCGTCTTAAGCGGCTGATTCAGATCTTGATTTATATTTGTAGGAAATGGACTACGTATTTAGGTATGCAGTCCCATATTAAAATCATTCCTTATCACATATATTCCTAATAGGTTAGGTTATTTATTTTCTTTAAGTTAAACCTGACGAGTAAATATAAATTTTACAAATAAAACAATGCCTAATAAATAAAGTTAAACACTTTTTCTATTTGAATTTGTTATAAAACCAGGTTGTTAACATGAATATAAATAATATAGTGCGCTTACCCTGTTTTCGTAAAACGTTGCTGGCCAGTTTACTGGTGCCGCTGCTAACCCCACTTTATAGTTGGGCGGCACAGACAGTCAGTGTCACTGATGGTAATTCTGTTGCAATCTTAGGTGAATATGGCACCGATAGTGACAACCTATCTCCGATCATCGTGCAAGGTTCTACCAGTGAGGTAACTGGCGAATCAGACCTCGCTATCACTACCACGGGGCGCGGTGCAAATGGTGCCAGTGTGACTAATGGTGGCACTCTGACACTGAATGGATCGGCTATCAAGACTGATGGTGTCGTGGCATTTGGTATCAGCAATAATAAAGGCACCGTGAATTTACGGGGGGGGACGGTGACGACGACTGGCTCCACCGCTTATGGTGTTTCTTCGACGGGGCTGGGGAGCAGTGCTGATATTAATGGTACCGTGATCTCCACCAGTGGCTCATCGACTTACGGTATTTCGGGGGCCGGTGGTGCCAAATTGACAGTCAATAATACGACGATTAATGCCAGTGGTGGCGGTAGTTACGGTATTTATCTGAGTGATATTGGCAGTGCGCTAAGTGGAGCGAATAACACTATAAATAACACCAGCAGTAACAATGGTACCGGAGTTTATATTGGGAATGGCGGTATAAATGCCACCTTAGATAACACCACGATTAATATGAGTAATGCCTACGCCGGGGTGAGTGTTGGCCGGGATTCGACTATTACCATGGATGGTTTGACGGCCACGGGTAATATGAGTCAGGTTTTTGATATTGCCGGTTCGGCTACAGTCAGCAATGCCAATATTGATTTGGCTTCTGGCGCAGTGTTACGCGCTATGGGTAACAGTTCGACCAATAAAGCAGTCATTATATTAAATAATATCAATGCGATCTCTCGTAGCGGCAACGCGACGATGGTTAACGTTAATATGAACGCTGACGTCACGATCAATGGCGGTTCCTACCATTCCAAAGGCACTTATGCCATGGGAATTTGGGTACCGGATACGACGTCATCGGTGAAGGTAAATAATGCCGAGTTCATTACCGAAGGGGATGGTGCCACCGCTATAGAGAACCGGGGCACAGCAACTGTCGATAGTACAGTCGTGAGAACAACCGGCAATAGTTCTCACGGCATTTACTCAGAATCAATTTTTGATGCCACCAATATGAGCATCTCTACAGCCGGTGTTGGCAGTATTGGTGCTAGTGCTGCGCGTGGTGGAAATCTGAATCTGACCGGGGCGACGATTAACACAACCGGTGCTTCAGGTATGGTGCTCGGCACCTTTAACAGTTCGTCTATCAATGCTAAAAATGTCACCGCGACCTCGACCGGTGCCAATGCTTATGCTTTGTGGACTCAAACCAGCAGCTCTATTGCGCTAAAAGACAGCCAAATTACCACCAGTGGTATGAATGCGGGTGGAATTTATGCCGCAGGCTCGAATGCAGTTTATAGCAAGGTTATCTTGGATAACTCTCAGGTTCTCAGTGAGAACGGTGTGGGTGTTCGCGCATATGGTGCCAATATCAATATTGATGTGAACAATGGTTCACAGTTAATCGGTGGCAATGGGTTGCTGGTCAACGCCAGTACTAACGTCGGAACGGTGGCTTCACCGCTCAATATTATAAGTAACGTCAATCTTAACGGTGACAACTATTCTGTGCTGGTGGGTGACCTTCAGGCGGAAGAGCATAATAATGTTAACTTAACACTGAAGAACAATTCGGTCTGGACTGGTGCAGCACATAACGCCAAAAGTGTTGATGTTGATAGCAGCAGCGTGTGGAATTTGACCGGTGATGCCGATGTTGAATCGATGCACATTTTGGGTCAGATGAACTTTACGCCAAGCGGCAGTAACCCAAATGCACGCGCGTTAGGTAACAGTTTTAGTACCTTAACCATTAATAGCAATCTGACGGGCAATGGTAGTTTTGTTTTCAATGCGCAATTAGGCGATAACAGTTCACCGACAGATAAATTGCATGTAATAGGGAATGTTAGTGGTGAGCATTCTGTTCAGGTGATGAATCAAGGTGGGCTGGGGGCATTGACTACCGGTGCCGGCATCAATCTGATTAACGTTGATGGTGATACCCACGCCGGACAATTCACCATGAGCAGCCCGGTTGTTGCTGGGGCATATCAGTACTTTTTATATCAAATCGACGAACATAGCTGGAATTTGCAGTCCAATCTGACGCCTGTTGACCCGACAGATCCGGGGACAGGTATTGATGTTGACCCTGCGCCTGTGGTACCACAACCTCCTGAAACGGCTTATCGCAGTGAAGTGCCGGGATATATTGCCGCGCCGTGGTTAAATGCATTCTATGGCTTTACCACTTTAGGCAGTTTGCACGAACGCCGTGGATCAGCGGAAGGTGCGGCCAATGGTTTTAATCAGGATTCCTGGGGCCGAATTAGTGGGCAGCATAATAAGTTTGATGCGGGTCGTTTTAGCTATGACTCAGATATCTGGTTCGCTCAATTGGGCCATGATTTCTATCAAGCTGAAAATTCGGCCGGAACACAAGCAACAGCGGGCGTGATGATAACGCTGGGTAAGCAGGAAACTGATACGCAAGATAAGGCGCGGGCTATGCGTCCGGAGCTATCAATAAATACCGGTAAGATTAAGACTGATGCTTACGGTTTGGGCGGTTATTACACCTTAATGACGCCACAAGGTGGCTATCTCGACCTCGTTGGTCAAGGGACGTTATACCGCAATAATTATCAGAGCCAACATGATGCCAAACAGAATGGTTATGGTGTGGCGCTATCTGCCGAAGTGGGTCAGGCATACCCTATTGCAGGAAGTTGGAAAGTGGAGCCTCAGGGGCAACTGAAATACCAATATCTGAATCTGAACAGTTTTAGTGACGAGATTTCAGGCGTGAGCGGTACTTCTTACTCTGTCGGGCAGGTCCGTACTGGGATGCGTGTCTTTAGTGAGGCAACCAAGCAGCAAACTATCAAACCTTATTTATCTGCTGATGTGGTGTATCAGTTAGGTAAAAACCCACAGGTGACTATTGATACGGCGAGTCTGCGCCCTGAATTCAGTAAAACCTATTGGCAGGGTGGTGCTGGCGTGACTGCTAAAGTGAATAGTAATGTTGATATTTACGCAGATGCTAAATATCAGCGCGCTTTTAACGGTAAAATGGACGGTTATGCGGGTAATATCGGTGTGAAGATTAGCTTCTAATTCATTATGTTACCTTATGACTTTCAGGCCAGGGCTTAGCTCTGGCCTGATTTTTTTAGCTATTACAACGAATAAGAATTTTCCCCTGAGAAGCATTCTGACTCATAACACTCAATGCAGCGGGTAGCTCATTGAGAGGGAATATCCCTGCGATTCTTGAACTGGCAATACCATCACGGATGAGCGGGAATATTTCATTTAGCTTTGCTGCCAGCGCATCACGGCCTGCAGTATGAACCCATTGACGTAAGTGGAAGTAACTAAAGCGAATATCAGGCCGATATTGCCAAAATGAGGCAGGAATTGGGTCACCGGAAAGCAGCCCGTAAGAGATAAATTTCCCACCTTGCCGTACCATTCCTGCCAGCTTCATTGCAGTCTTGCCACCAACACAATCGAGCACGGCATCAGCATCTCCGATTGGCGGTAATGGATTGCTATAAGTCACATTGCCCGTATCCGGCAATATCAGTAACTCATCAGGTTCAGCATAATCAACAGCATTTTCAGCCCCGGCGTGGCGAACAATCGCGGTGACTGTTAGGCCCAATTGTTTTGCCATTCGAATCAGCATCACACCAATCGTCGAGTTCGCTGCGCTGACCACTATCTTCATTCCGGGGGCTGCGGCGAGGACTTCTGTTAGCATCAACCAGGCCGTCATCGGGTTAACATAGCCGGTTGCGGCTTGCTCATCAGTGAGCCAGTCTGGAACGGCAAAACACCACTGCGCATCACAATGCTTATATTGCTGCCATGCACCGGCACTCCCCAGTGGGAGGACGCGTTGACCCACTAATTCGCTGCCATCTTCTACTATGCCAACTCCTTCAAAGCCGGGCACGAAGGGTAATGGGGTTCGTGAGGAATATGCACCAGAAATAGTAATCAGATCGGAGGGATTGATTGTGCTGAACTGCATTTTCACTCGTAACTCACCAACCTTAAGCAGGGCGGGGGCATAAGATTCAAGTTGAACACACTCGATGGCCGGGCCAAAGTGGCGCACAACCGCCCGCAAATGGCTTTTTCCTACCGTCAATTCCATAGATACCTCAATATCTTATGCGTGCTCAATCATCATCACGGCAGTGGTATCCACGGTCAATGCTTCAAAAATATGCTCTACGTCTGCGGAATAGCTCATGTAATCACCGCTGTTTAATTCAACCGCTTGGTCAACAGGCCCAACTCTGGCTTTACCTGAACCGATAATGACATGTTCAATTGTGCCGGGCATATGCGCTCGGGAACGCCTTGGTTCACCAGGCTGAACGTTAATTCGATAGATATCACGCTGTACCCCGGCGGGGCAGGCAGCCAGTAACGTAGCGGTGTAATTTGCTTGTTCAGAAACCGCGGGTATCCCGTCATGCGCTCTGATCACCTGAACATGCAGGCGGGGCTGGGCGATGAGTCGACTGACGGGGACACCCAGCGCCATTGCCAGCGACCAGAGCGTTTCCAAACTGGGATTACCGGCTCCGCCTTCCAATTGCGATAATGTTGATTTCGCGATACCGGCACGTTTGGCTAATTCCGTTACCGTCAGCCCCAACTTCTCACGTTCCCGTCGGATAGAGGCAGAAAGTAAGCCAATAGGGGTTGCGGCATGGTCTGAATTATCGAGCACAGAATCAGTCATTGTTCACCATATCATCCGTTTGTTCATCTTGACGAACAACTGAATGTCGTTCACCATAATAGTCACTTGTTCATTTTAATGTATTGAGGGTTGAGTGCCAAGTACTCAATACCAAAGCATTCGGCAGCTATTGTGGAGTGAAAATGATGAAAATAAAAACGCGTGGCACAGTGGAGATGATTGTCGCCATGCTTATCTCCGGTACGGTGGGCTGGCCGGTGATTGTATCAGGACAACCCGCTGTGACCGTTGTGTTCTGGCGTTGTGTGTTTGGTGCATTCGCGATGTTTATTGCTTGCGTCATGCTGGGTTTGCTTAAACGTGGTGTGCTCACTCGACAGCACATTATCATTGCTATTCTCGGCGGCATTACGCTGGTATTGAACTGGGTGTTACTGTTTGGCGCGTACTCTCACGCCTCTATTTCGGTTGCGACGGTGACCTATCATACTCAGCCCTTTATGTTGGTCGGGCTAGGCGTACTGTTTTTTGGTGAGAAATTAACGGCGAATGCATTGGGTTGGTTGCTGGTCGCTTTTGGCGGAATGTTGTTTATTATTATTGGACAGCAGGGCGCTATCACCTTGGGTTCCGACTACTTCATTGGTGTAGTGATGGCACTAGGGGCGGCATTTATGTACGCGGTCACGGCAGCGATTATCAAACGCCTAAAGGGCCTGCCGCCGCATCTGATTGTGCTGATTCAGTTGTTGGTTGGTGCAATTTTGCTGGCCCCCTTCGTGAGGTGGTCTGATTTTCCGCTGCCAGAAAGCACATGGGGATTACTGCTCATTATTGGCGTTATTCATACCGGGTTAATGTCTTCACTATTATATGGCGCGATTCAGAAGATCCCGACCAGCCTGGTTGGTGCGCTTTCTTTCATCTATCCGGTGGTGGCGATTTTTGTCGACTGGCTGGTATTTGGTCATCGGCTAAGTGTCATGCAAATGGCGGGTGCGAGTGCAATCCTGCTGTCTGCGGCGGGTATGAATTTTGGCTGGAAACTGGTAGGAAATCGCCAGCGCGAAAGTGAAAAATATTCTTGAAGGTCGAATTCAAAGCAATAAAAAAGGCTATAAACTGGTCGATTTATAGCCTTTAAGTTCGAGCAAAAGACCTTAGCGCATGGTAACAAACTCTTCGGCGGCAGTCGGGTGAATAGCAACCGTGTTGTCGAAATCTTTCTTGGTTGCGCCCATCTTCACGGCGACAGCAAACCCTTGCAGGATTTCATCCATACCAAAACCGATGCCGTGGATACCGACAATCTTCTCTTCCGGCCCTGCACACACCAGTTTCATCCGGCATGGTTGGCGGTGCTGCGTAACGGCACTGTACATCGCGGTGAAGGACGATTTGTACACTTTCACTTGCTCGTCGCCAAACTTCTCGCGCGCTTGCGGTTCAGTCAGGCCAATAGTCCCGATGGGTGGATGGCTGAATACCACGGTTGGGATATTGCTGTAATCCAGATGCTCGTCTGGCTTGTTATTAAACAGGCGTTCAGATAGACGACGACCTGCCGCAACAGCCACTGGTGTCAATTCAACGGCACCGGTATTATCGCCAACAGCGTAGATACCTTTGACGTTAGTATTCTGGAATTTATCGACCTCGATATAGCCTTTTTCATTGGTTTTGACACCGCTGGCGGCCAGATTCAGGTTATCGGTTGCTGGTTGACGGCCAATGGCCCAAATCAGATGGTCGACAGTCACTTCTGTGCCGTTTTCCAATTGCAGTGTCAGGCTGCCATCTGCATTTTTGATAACCGCTTTCGGTACTGCCTCGGTATGCAGTTTCGGCCCTTCGGTGTTCATCACTTCCAACAGGGTTTCAACAATCAGCGGATCAAAGGTACGTAGCGGCGCATGTTTGCGCACAAACAGATGCGTTTCTGTGCCTAACCCATTGAGTACACCTGCGATTTCTACCGCGATATAACCGGCGCCTACTACGGCAACCCGTTTTGGCATTTCGTTCAATTCGAAGAAACCATCGGAATCAATGCCGTATTCTGCCCCAGGAATATCTGGATGACTTGGGCGACCGCCGGTGGCGATCAGGATGTGATCGGCGGTTATCTTCTCACCGTTTACTTCCACGGTATGCGCATCAACAAAACGCGCGAAACCTTTAATAACATCCACTTTGTTATTGCTTAAACCACGGTCATAAGACTGATGGATACGATCGATGTAAGCAGTACGATTGGCAATCAGCGTTTTCCAATCGAAATGATTCACTGTGGTGTCGAAACCGTAATCTGGGCCATACAGTTTAATGGCTTCTGCAATTTGCGCGGCATGCCACATCACTTTTTTCGGTACACAACCGACGTTGACACAGGTGCCACCGAGCTCTTTAGCTTCGATCAGCGCACATTTCTTGCCATACATGGCTGCCCGGTTGATCGATGCGATCCCACCACTGCCACCGCCAATTGCCAGATAGTCGTAATGTTTGGTCATCAGTGTCGTTTCCAAGTCGTTTAAAAAATTGCCTATCAGTTTAGCGCTTGATAAAGCTTTATGCATCAATGGCTCTGATAGGCGATTCATTTAGAAAAGAATTATTCTGGCACTACCCATTTCACCAGCGTATGGCCATGGCCAGAAGGCACCAGTGCTTTGTGTAGCCACGGCAGCAGCGTGTTCATTTGCTGCTCCAGCTTCCACGGCGGGTTAATCACAATCATGCCAGACGCGGTCATACCGTGTTGGTCACTATCAGGGCGAACGGCCAATTCAATTTGCAAGATACGGCGGATGCCAGTGGCTTCCAAATCCCGCAATAGGCGTTTGACTTGCTGGCGTAAAACTACTGGATACCATAATGCATAGGTGCCCGTTGCAAAGCGTTTATAACCTTCCTGAATACCTTTCACCACATCCTGATAATCAGTTTTCATTTCATACGGTGGGTCGATAAGAATCAGCCCACGGCGTGATGGTGGCGGTAACTGTGATTTAAGCTGCTGATAACCATCGGCTCGCTGGACTTTGGCGCGCTCATCTTTGGCAAATTCATTGCGCAGTAGCGGGTAATCGCTAGGGTGCAGTTCGGTCAGATGGATTTTGTCGTATTCACGCAGTAAATGGCGGGCAATCAACGGTGAGCCAGGATAGTAACGCAACTTCTCACTACGATTAAAATAATTGATTGCACTCATATACGGGGCTAAATCAGCGGGTAAGTCATCGCGTTGCCACAGTTGGCCGATACCTTCAAGGTATTCACCCGTGCGTTCAGCATGTTCGCCGCTTAACTGATAGCGGCCAGCACCGGCGTGAGTATCCAGATACAGGAACGGTTTTTCTTTTTCTTTCAAAGACTCAATAATCAGGCTTTGAACGGTATGTTTCAGAACGTCGGCATGGTTGCCGGCGTGAAAACTATGGCGGTAACTTAACATTTTATTTTAACCAATTGATATATCTGTACATTGTGGCAGTGTTTCTTGCGGCCTTTCTTTGTGGATGCGACTAAACATCGTCGTCAGTCACCGCAGCCAACACATTATGGCAACCAGTATAAACTGTCTGGTGGATAAAAAGTGAAAAGCATTAATTGGTGATAAAAATCCCATCGTTCCACAATGGAAAGGTTGAGGCTGTTGATTGGCCAATTTAAGCCGTCAGCCATTGATTTTCATACTGACAGACCTCATCTTAATTATTAATACGTAATTTATTCTCTGTTGCTGGGCACTGTCTGGCGCTGAAATTCAAAAAATAATCAGGACTTCCTTATGATAAATCCGCTGTTGACCCCGTTCTCCCTGCCGCCATTTTCTGCTATTCACCCTGAAGATATCGTGCCTGCGGTGAAATCTGCATTGGATGAATGCCGTCAAGCGGTGGAGCGAGTGGTCGCCCAACCAGGCCCTTTCACCTGGGATAATTTGTGCCAGCCATTGGCTGAATCCGATGATCGCTTATCACGCATTTGGTCGCCCGTTGGGCATTTGAATTCAGTCAAAAACAGCCCGGAATTGCGTGAGGCTTATGAACAAAGTTTGCCACTGCTGTCTGAATATGGCACTTGGGTCGGTCAGCATAAAGGTTTGTATCAGGCTTATGTCAGCTTGAAAGAAGGGCCGGGGTTTGATGCCTTGACGGCGCCACAGCGTAAAGCGGTAGAAAATGCGCTGCGTGATTTCCAGTTATCTGGTATTGGTCTGGAGCCGGAGCAACAAAAACGTTATGGCGAAATTGTGGCCCGCTTATCTGAGTTGGGGTCGACTTACAGCAATAACGTGCTCGATGCCACTATGGGTTGGAGCAAGTTGATTAGCGATGTTGAGCAACTGAAAGGTTTGCCAGAAAGTGCATTAGCTGCCGCTAAAGCGATGGCCGAAGCCAAAGAGCAAGAGGGCTGGTTGCTGACTCTGGATATGCCGAGTTACTTGCCGGTGCTGACTTATGCCGATAACGCTGAACTGCGCGAAGAGATGTATCGCGCCTTTGCCACTCGCGCTTCTGATCAAGGGCCGAATGCGGGCAAATGGGATAACAGCGAAATCATGGCCGAAATCCTGACATTGCGCCATGAATTGGCTCAATTACTGGGCTTTAACAGTTATGCCGATAAATCACTGGCGACCAAGATGGCAGAAAGCCCACAACAGGTGCTGGGCTTCTTGAATGATTTGGCAAAACGCGCGCGGCCACAAGCAGAAGAAGAGCTGGCACAGTTACGTGCTTTTGCTGAAAAGCATTATGGTGTCAGCGAGTTAGCCGCGTGGGATATCACTTATTACTCCGAAAAACAGAAGCAGCATTTGTTCTCCATCAGCGACGAGCAGTTGCGCCCTTACTTCCCGGAACAGCGGGTGGTAGAAGGGCTGTTTGAAGTGGTTAAACGCATTTATGGCATTACGGCCAAAGAACACCATGATGTTGATACCTGGCATCCAGATGTGCGTTTCTTCGAGCTATATGATGCCAGCGGTGAACTGCGCGGTAGCTTCTATCTGGACTTATATGCCCGCGAACATAAGCGCGGTGGAGCCTGGATGGACGATTGTGTCGGCAGCTTGCGTTTAGCGAATGGCCAATTACAAAAACCTGTTGCTTATCTAACCTGTAACTTTAACGGGCCAGTGGGCGGCAAACCGGCGCTGTTTACTCATAACGAAGTGACAACATTGTTCCATGAGTTCGGCCACGGTTTACATCATATGTTGACCCAAATTGATACTGCCGGTGTCTCTGGTATCAACGGCGTACCGTGGGATGCGGTCGAATTGCCAAGCCAGTTTATGGAAAATTGGTGCTGGGAACCGGAAGCACTGGCATTTATTTCTGGTCATTACGAAACCCATGAGCCACTGCCACAAGAGATGCTGGATAAACTACTGGCGGCGAAAAACTATCAGGCGGCACTGTTTATCCTGCGTCAACTGGAATTCGGACTATTCGATTTCCGTATGCATTATGAGTTCGATCCACTGACTGGCGCGCAGATCCTGCCGATCTTATATGAAGTGAAAAAACAGGTTGCGGTAGTGCCATCGCCAACTTGGGGGCGTTTCCCACATGCCTTTAGTCATATCTTTGCTGGTGGTTATGCCGCGGGTTATTACAGTTATTTGTGGGCGGAAGTGCTCTCGGCTGATGCTTTCTCGCGCTTTGAAGAGGAAGGTATTTTCAATGCCGCAACAGGGCAGTCGTTCCTCGATAATGTTCTGTCCCGTGGCGGTTCTGAGGAGCCAATGACTCTGTTCAAGCGCTTCCGTGGCCGTGAGCCGCAGTTGGATGCTATGCTGCGCCATTACGGTATTAAGGGCTAGAATGTGTCACAGGTAAGTATTTGTTTATTGTCTGAAGCAGGCGCCGATCCCGGCGCCTTGTCTATTCTGGCTGAACGCTGGGGGTTGGTGTCTGACGAGCAGTCTATTATGGCGCTGGTTTTAACACCTGAGCGCCTTGAATTGCGTAAGCGGGATGAGCCAAAACTCGGCGGCATTTATGTTGATTTTGTTGCTGGCACGCTAGCCCATCGTCGTAAATTTGGTGGTGGGCGCGGTGAGGCGGTCGCTAAAGCTGTCGGTATCAAAAAAGGGTATCTGCCACGTGTAGTCGATGCTACGGCAGGCCTTGGGCGAGATGCTTTTGTACTGGCGGCACTGGGTTGCTATGTGCAAATGCTGGAGCGCAATCCAGTGGTTGCCGCATTGCTGGATGATGGTTTGCGCCGTGGCTATGAGGATGCGGAAATTGGCCCGTGGTTACGCGAGCGGTTAACGTTATTACATGCTTCCAGCTTAACCGCGCTGGCGAAAATTGAGCCTCGGCCCGAAGTTGTGTATCTCGATCCGATGTACCCGCACCGGCAAAAAAGTGCGTTGGTTAAAAAGGAAATGCGGGTATTCCAATCATTGGTCGGGGCTGACGAAGACGCCGATGGTTTACTGGCACCGGCACGCGCATTGGCCACTAAACGGGTGGTGGTTAAGCGCCCGGATTATGCCGAACCACTGGCAGGTATTGCAGCACAGGCCGCAGTGACCACCAAAAGTCATCGTTTTGATCTTTATTTTCCTTAGCGGCATGCCTTTGGATATAGGCTGCGGCACTTGAGTGTTAGCAGCCTGTCATAAAGGGTTAGGTTGTTAGTCGCGGTGCACAAATAAAATCATGAGTGGTTAGTTGGTGTTTACCTGCGAGTTTAATCACCATATCTGTCTGATCGGTATGATCAAAATTAATCATTAAGTAGGTGAGATCACTCGTCTCACCATAAAATTGCGCTACTTCAGTACGGTCATGATGATGGTCTGTAGATCTAAATCCATCCGTTAGTATAATCTTACTGCTCGCTAGATATGATATATCTATTTTATCGTGACCAGATTCAAAGTCATATATTGTATCAGCAGCATTTAGTGTTGAATCATTTATGTCACGATAACAAAATATGTCTCGCCCTTTCTCACCCCAAAGATGATCAGCGCCTATCCCTCCATATAATTGATCATCGCCATCCCCCCCTTTTAAAGTATTATTGACCTGATTGCCGATTAATACATCATCACCACTGCCTGCGATGGCGTTTTCAATGATCACATTAAAAGCAATTGAGACATTACTGGATAACATACCGACATTTGAAAAACTGCCCTGATTAAGATTAATGATTTGATTCTGTGTATAACCGGAAAAGTCAGAACTATCGATGCCAGCGGCATCCCATACACAGAATATTAATGGATCGTTACTGTGGTGTGCACTGAAATGCTTTCTATCACTATTAGAATTAAAACCATAGATGGTATTACCGGTGCGGGTACGCATATTGGCACCATAAAGGTATTGAAGTGCAGCGATATCATACAGTTGTGGTGTGGAAGCAGAATACTCACGATAGTTAGCACCTGAAAGCTGCTCAGAGAAATAGCTCATAACACTTTCTCGTTGCGTCAAGCCAACTGTGTCATGAGTATGTTTCAAACTAACGGCATGTAAGACTTCATGAGCGATAACGTGACCGCCATAATTTAAGTTAGTAGGAGTAAGGTTCTCTGAGATGTCTGCATTGATGAATATCGGGCTCAGGTTTCGTCTACTAGGAATGTGTGCATAACCTGCCGCTCTGATAGGTTTATCCGGGTGGACATTGACGATGGGGATATTAGCTTGACTATCTTTAACCTCAGTAAAAATTATATTTGCCACATCTGATATATTTATAAATGTGGATTTTGCTTGGTCAATCTGTGACGGATTAAGAGACGATATTGGCGTATTATGATTAAGTTTATAATAATGATATTCTTTTGGTATTTCCTGAGTAAATGAAAAGTTCACCGTAGTAATGTTGTTACTATTTTTTATTTCCCATTTTTCACGATGAGTTATTGCCGTATAATCTATTTTTTCCAAGTTCTTAATGGTGTTTTTTATTTCTTCCATGAATATATAACCCTGCAATTATTTAAAATCATATTATTTGAAATGTATTAATGAGCAGATATATTACTGATTAGATTATTGTTATAAATAAGCGAAATCTTAAAGCGAAATTTTAAGATGAATGAGTTAACCAATATGAATATGAGTGGTGAATATAATTGGATATAATCCCATATTCTTATCGATATTTATCTCAAAGAATATGGGGTTTTATTATTTACAGCACACCTTGGGCCAGCATAGCATCGGCTACTTTGACAAAGGCGGCAATATTAGCGCCATGAACATAGTGGGTTTGCTTACCTTCACCGCCATATTCGACACAAGATTGGTGAATATCCAGCATGATGTGGTGTAAGCGGACATCAACTTTCTCTGATTTCCAGCTCAGGCGAGCCGCATTCTGTGCCATTTCCAGGCCAGAGGTTGCAACGCCACCGGCATTGGCAGCTTTACCCGGCGCAAACAAAACACCAGCATCGAGGAAAGCATCGGTTGCCTGAATGGTCGTTGGCATATTAGCGCCTTCGGCAACGGCTTTAACCCCATTAGCAATGAGCTGACGGGCGGCAGGTAAATCCAGCTCGTTTTGTGTTGCGCAAGGCAAGGCGATATCAACCGGGACATTCCACGGCTGCTGGCCTGCTAAATAAACCAGATTACGTTCACGGGCATAATCTTCGATGCTGCCGTAACGTTTGTTTTTAATCTCGGCCAAATGGGCCAATTTTTCCGGCGTAAAGCCTTCCTCATCAACCACAGTACCACAGGAGTCAGAGGCGGTAATGACTCGAGCGCCCAGCTCCATAGCTTTTTCGATAGTATATTGAGCCACGTTACCTGCGCCAGAAACAGAGACTCTTCTCCCTTCAAAACCTAAACCGTGGCGCTTGAGCATAGCATCGGTGAAATAAACTAAGCCGTAACCGGTAGCTTCTGGGCGAATAAGACTGCCGCCGAAAGAAAGCCCTTTGCCGGTGAAAACACAGGCGGTGTTATTGGATAGTTTCTTCATCATGCCGGACATAAAGGCGACTTCGCGGCCACCTACACCAATGTCACCCGCAGGAACATCAGTATCCGGGCCCAGATGACGATAAAGCTCGGTCATCAGTGCCTGGCAAAAACGCATGACTTCTGCCTGACTTTTCCCTTTCGGATTAAAATCAGAACCGCCTTTGCCCCCGCCCATTGGCAGTGTTGTCAGGGCATTTTTAAAGGTCTGTTCAAAACCCAAGAACTTAAGGATGGATAAGTTTACTGATGGATGGAAGCGCATCCCGCCCTTATAGGGGCCAATCGCAGAGTTAAACTGAACACGCCATGCACGGTTGACCTGTACTTTTCCTTGATCGTCAGTCCATGCAACGCGGAATTGGATGACGCGTTCCGGTTCGACTAAACGTTCCAGTAGGCTTTGTTCTCGGTAATGAGGGTTTTGCTCCAGAAAAGGCCACAGTGACGTGAAAACTTCACGTACGGCTTGGAGGTATTCCGGTTGATTGGCATCACGTTGTTGTAAAGATTCTAAAAATGACTCCAGAGAGGTTAAAGCATTCATCACTAATAATTCCTTGTACCAATTAAGACTCTCCTGACAGATTTTTGCGGCCTATTATTATTATCCAAAATAGTGAGGAGACGATGTTGTGCATCTTCGACTATATCACTGGTTTATATTCATGCCGCAAGGGATTTTGATAAAAACTTAGCAGGGTTATTAATGTGAGGAAATATAGGGTTGGGGCGGGGTTCAGCATAAAAAAACGCCCGCTAAAGGCGGGCGTGAGAGGTGATGATGCTAAGTTAATGTAGCTTATGTAGCTTAATCATCTTCACCATTTTCATCATCGCGCAGTGGTACGATGAGCATATCGACATGTACGGTGTTGATCAGTTGGCGTGCTGAAGACATCAACTTGCTCCAGAAATCCTGGTGATGGCCACATAATACCAAGTCCATATCGTATTTCTTAATGGCATCAACCAGTACCTGACCCAAATCGCCACTACCGCTCAGTGTTTGTTCAATTGGATAGCCTGCGTTTTGAGAAAGCTCGGTCAACGCATTGTGTGTTTCTTCAGAAATGCGTTTCTGCATATCGCCAAGATTAACGTCGATCAGGCCGGTATAGAGATCTGAGTAGTTTACATCGACATGGATCAGGGAAACTTTGGCATTGTACGGTCTAGCCATTGAGACCGCTTTTTCCACCAACACCTTACTTTCCGGAGATAGGTCAACCGCAATCAGAATGTGTTTGTAAGCCATAAGTAAACTCCTTCCATAATGTTAATTAATGGGTAAGCAAACATTCAACCTTTTGAACGGGTGCTAACACGATATCTACATAGTACCATTATGACCCTTAACCGAAGTGTTTCATGGATCACAACACACTGTTTTGATGATGATCACTAAAGTCAGCGTCTGTCTTTTTACACCAAAAACTGACCAAACTCTACCGCGCTTGGCCATAACATATCGTCGCACTGATTGAATTTAAAGCAGATCATTACCCTAAGTATAGCGCTGTTCAGATAGCATGATGTGCGTAATTTTATATTTGTGATGTAAATATAACCTAAAAATAATAGCCGCTTGATTTACATAAATCAGTTAAGAAAGATTAATATTTAGACAGTATTTTCGGGTGGAACCAGTATTTTATAATGAGCAAAGTTCGTTATAAGTTAATACTAATCGATACTTAGTAACCACCCAATTTAGCTTAATTTAGAGATTATCAGGCTATTTCTCATTTCATTTCCTACACTCATAAAGGGAGTCCAACACGTTCAGATAGTGTGTCGAGTGGATATCATATCGAGTCACAATCAGTGAGCGAACAATAGGGGGTGACTTTTGAGGCCCTGGGGGTGTTTGTATCGGCTAGAGTGAGCGATAGCGCAAGGGTTCAGGGGAATGGACTTGGTGCGTGTGATATCGCTGGGAGGATGATTATGATCAGTACCGTCGCGCTTTTTTGGGCTTTGTGTGTGGTATGTGTAATTAATATGGCGCGTTATTATTCATCATTGCGTGCTTTGTTAGTGGTATTACGTGGTTGCGACCCGTTGCTGTATCAATACGTTGATGGTGGTGGATTTTTCACCTCTCACGGTCAGCCGAGCAAACAGATTAGATTAGTCGGTTATATCTTTGCTCAACGTTATCTTGATCATCATGACCCGGAATTTATTCGCCGTTGTGAGAGGCTACGTGGGCAGTTTATCCTGACTAGCGCATTATGTGGTTTGGTTATGGTTAGTCTGCTGGGCTTAATATTGTGGTATTAGTATGAATTTTTGGCATAACAATACGTAAAAAGGCGACCGATAAGGCCGCCTTTTATTTATCTCAAATTCGAGTTTTCTCAATGCGAGTATAACTGTTTCGCTGGATTTAAATAAATTTCAACGCTATCCAGTATAACCCGCCGGAAAGAAGAATTGAGATTGGCAAGGTTAAGACCCACGCCAACATAATATTCTTCACCGTCTTACTCTGCACACCACCGCCATCCACCAACATGGTGCCGGCAACCGCTGATGAGAGCACTTGAGTTGTCGATACTGGCATACCGGTGTAACTGGCAATACCAATGGAGACCGCCGCAGTCATCTGAGCAGAAACCCCTTGTGCGTAGGTCATGCCTTTCTTACCGATTTTCTCACCGATAGTGACTGCAACACGTTTCCAGCCAACCATGGTACCCAAAGACAGGGCCAGAGCGACGGCAACGATAATCCAGGTTGGTGCGTATTCCACGGTTTCTAACAAATCTGTGCGCAGATTATTGAGGAAACGGCGGTCTTGAGCACTGGTTTCTGGCAGTTTGGCAACGGCCCCAGCGGTCTCAGCAACACACATCAGCAAGCGGCGCATATGGCTACGTTGATCGACCGTCAGGTCGTCATAGCTTTGCAGATTTGCTAACAGCGTCTGTGCATGATCAATCGCTATCATGGCGCGTGAACTATCACAGTGGAACTGTTCTGGGGTGTTTGGCAATGTATCTGGTGTCGGTACCAGTGGCTTCAGTGCGATAGCATGAGGCAATGCTTCAACATGCTGTTGATAATATTGTTGCAGATGAGTCACTGCATCGCGGGTGCGGGCAATATCATAGCCTGTTGCATTCATATTCACGACAAACCCAGCCGGAGCTACGCCGATTAATACCAGCATGATCAAGCCAATCCCTTTCTGACCATCGTTAGCGCCATGAGAGAAACTCACGCCAATAGCCGAGAGGATCAGGGCAGTGCGGGTCCAGAATGGCGGTTTACGTTTACCGTCTTTCTTTTCACGTTCCGCGGGGGTCAGGTGAATACGTTGCTGCTTCTTAGTCCCGTTCCAGTAACGACGTAACAGGAACACCATCAAACCAGCAATAACCAGACCCACAATCGGGGATAAGATTAAAGACAGGAAGATTTGAATCATCTTAGGAACGTTCAGTGCATCTACCACAGATGTACTGGTCATTAATGCATTGGTTAAACCAATACCGATGATTGCACCAATCAGCGTATGCGAACTGGAGGCTGGGATACCGAAATACCACGTGCCCAAATTCCAGATGATCGCCGCCAGCAGCATAGAGAAGACCATCGCCAACCCATGTGCCGAACTGACATTTAACAGCAGATCAGTAGGCAGTAAGTGAACAATGGCATAAGCCACGCTCAAACCACCCAGCATCACGCCGAGGAAATTAAACACCCCTGCCATCACGACAGCCACCTGTGAACGCATGGCGCGGGTATATATTACGGTTGCAACCGCATTGGCTGTGTCATGAAAACCATTGATGGCTTCGTAAAACAGCACAAACAACAAAGCAAGAACTAACATTAGGCCGGTATGGAAATCCAGGCCAGCGAAAAGATGTAGCATAAGCGTTACGCCAGTTTGTGGACATGAACGCGGCGCATTATCAGTGACAATGGGGTGTGGGGAAAAGGAAAATATGACCTTTTTTTGACATGACCGCGGATGAATTCGCCATTTTTAACAATATATATATGGTATATCAGCAGGTTACTTAGTTTTACTCTATGAGACATTTTCTTACTCTAGCTTCCTGAGAGTGGGCGACTTACAATCTCCCGCCGCTAATTTGTCGGTTGAATGAACGAATAGTATGCAGTTTGGCGAAAAAACGGACACTTTTGCAGTGATGATGATTTTACTCAGTGAGGCCCAGTGTGGAACAGTTTGATGTGGTAGTGATAGGCGCAGGTGCTGCGGGCCTGTTTTGTGCAGCTCAAGCTGGGCAAGCGGGGTGCCGGGTACTCTTGGTGGATAATGGCAAAAAGGCTGGACGCAAGATATTGATGTCCGGTGGTGGTCGCTGTAACTTCACTAATATGTTTGTCGAACCCGCAGCTTACCTCTCACAAAATTCTCATTTCTGTAAATCTGCTTTAGCACGTTACACCCAATGGGATTTCATTGATCTGATGAATCGCTATAACATCGCCTGGCATGAAAAAACGCTAGGGCAACTGTTTTGTGATGATTCAGCCCAACAAGTGGTTGAGCTTTTACTGAAAGAGTGCGAATTGGGGCAAGTCACGATTCGATTACGCAGCGATGTGCTGTCAGTGGTAAAAACCGAGACGGGTTTCGTGTTGCAGGTTAATGATATTAAAGTGAGCGCTCACTCACTTGTGGTGGCTTCAGGTGGATTATCTATGCCGGGATTGGGAGCCTCTCCCTTCGGTTATAAGTTGGCAGAACAGTTTGGTTTGAAAGTATTACCGACTCGCGCCGCTTTGGTTCCCTTTACTCTGCACAAGCCTTTGTTAGATCATCTGCAAACACTCTCTGGTGTTTCAGTCCCAGCGGTGGTGACGGCAGAGAATGGTGTCAGTTTCCGTGAGAGTATTTTATTTACCCATCGTGGTCTTTCTGGCCCTGCAATTTTACAACTATCAAGCTATTGGCAGGCTGGCGAGTATGTGAGCATTAACTTACTTCCCGACACTGATTTAGATGTATTTCTGGACAATGAGCGGCAAGCTCATCCTAATCAAACGTTGAAGAACACGCTGGCTCAACTGTTACCTAAGCGGTTGGTGGAATGTCTACAGACGCTGGAGCAACTGCCGGATGTCACTTTGAAGCAGCTAAATGTGCCGCAACAGGCTGCGTTGGTGGCAAACCTGCAACAGTGGCGGGTACAACCTAATGGAACAGAAGGCTATCGTACTGCTGAGGTCACGATTGGTGGCGTCGATACCCAAGAGCTCTCCTCCAAAACCATGGAAGCTCATAAAGTGCCTGGGTTGTACTTTATTGGTGAAGTGGTTGATGTCACTGGTTGGTTAGGGGGCTATAACTTCCAATGGGCCTGGAGCTCTGCCTGGGCCTGTGCGCAGGCACTGGCGGCCAAACAGAGATAATGGTATTTATTACTCAGTTATCGACCCCAGGCTTATATAAGCCTGGGGTTTTGTTTCCCTGATGTGGCGTAAAGGCTTAGGTGGCGTTATTTAGCTTGCGCCTCAAGAGTGAAACTCTCTTGAACGGCGACGGCTTCTTGGATGACTACCGTTTCGGTACCTATTTTCGCCACACCACGGCAACCGTCACCATAATGTTCACCTTCCCAACGCCCAACCAGTGCTGCACCAACCGCATTACTCATCACGTTAGTGGCTGAACGACCCATATCGAGGAAGGGATCAACACCCATTAATAGAATCAAGCCAGCTTCCGGGATATTAAATTGGCTGAGAGTGGCTGCGATAACCACTAATGACGCGCGCGGCACGCCCGCCATGCCTTTAGAGGTCAGCATCAGAATTAACAACATGGTGATTTGCTCGCCCATGCTCAGATGAATATTACATGCCTGAGCAATAAATATGACTGCAAATGAGCAATATGCCATCGAGCCTACCAGGTTGAATGAGTAACCGATAGGGAGAACAAAACTGGCAATTTTGTTAGAAACGCCGAACTCTTCCAGTTTTTCTAACGTGCCGGGGAAGGCGGCTTCAGAGCTTGAAGTAGTAAAGGCAAGTAGCGCAGGCTCGCTGATACTTCTGACTAACCGGAAAATACAACGGCCAATTAGCAGAGCAGAGCAACCAATCAAAATAACCCACAATAGGGCAAGAGTAAGATAGAACTCGCCCATAAAGATACCGGCACTAACCAATACGCTTAAACCACGTTCAGAAATCATCGCTGAAATAGCGGCAAAGACGGTCAACGGAGCAAATAGCATGACATAACCTGTGAGTTTCATCATCAGGTGAGCCAGTGATTCCAATACCGAAACAATAGGTTTTGCCTTCTCACCAATAGCTGAAAGGCTAACCCCCATGAAGACGGAGAATACAACAATTTGCAGGATTTCGTTGCGTGCCATCGCATCAACAATACTGGTTGGAATGGCATGCGAGATAAAGACCTTCGCGGAGAATGGAACTGGTGCAATACCGTCTACAGCACTGGCGGTTGCGGCTACGAAGTTAATGCCATCCCCTGGTTTTAGGAGGTTAACCACCACTAAACCGAGCAGAATGGAAATGAATGCTGCGCAAATAAACAGGAACAGCGTTTTTGAAAAAACGCGTCCTAATGTTTTGGCATCACCCATTTTGGCAATCCCAACCACTAATGTTGAGATGATTAACGGGGCAATGATCATTTTGATCAATCGTAGGAATATATCGGTAAAAATAGATATTTCAGATGCGTACGACTTTGCAAAATCAGGGCTGCTAAAGGAATTTATTAAAAACCCGACGATAATACCTATTATCAGACCCAATATGATCATTGTGGTCAAACTTTTTGATTTCATAATGATTCCATTTATAAGTAGGGTGGTATTGTTTTTTTTAAGTCATTTAATAATGTTACTGATGTTGTGTTTATCGGTATATTGAAAACGGTGCAGGGCGAAGCACATAGCGCAGCACAATGCACCGGATGATTTAGGAAATATATTCTACGGTTACAACTAATGAAAAACTAAATATTGAACTCAAGTTTCAATAATGGTGCATGTTGTTGGGCGCCATAGACGTCAGTGTCGCCTACGGCGCCAGATACAAGGCTACGTGGCATGACCACTTTGACGGCGTTCGCCGGATCAAACCAAACAATGCGATGGACAAGGCCAGGTTCAATTTTATAAAGTTTTGCTATCAGTTCTTTTTTAAATTGGCCGGATGTTTTAATGGATGAATATATCTCTTTATCCTTAAATAAAATATCTAACACTAATTCATATGGCCCGGCATTTTTTGATCTGACGACATGAGCTAAATCTAAAATTGATATTTTCATGCCATCGCTCCTTCTGTTGTGACATTTTCCAGACGAAACTTAAAGGCAATCTCTGGTGTATATTCCATTAAGTGATAAATGGAGAATTCATAAACCAGACCGGCCCTAATATCTGATGGGGAAAATGGGAAAGCTAAATTACCTGCGGTTGCAATTCGGCCAGCATAACCATAATGAAGCAAGGTAGAGCGGGCCAGTGAGCAAATGCTGTCGGCAGTCGCTTGAGATGGGGCCACAACATCGAGCAAAATACCTAATTCATAAGACGTGGTATCCGGCTCCGGCTCCATTTTCCCCATCACGCCATTTTTGCCGTACAGATGAAAGTTAAGCTGCACTGAGTCTGGCTCAATACTCAGGTTTTTTTCCACACTTTTGCGCACTTCAAGCAAGATGTTATCGATATCGGCAATCATAATCGAGTCGCGTGTGCCAGCAATACTCAGTGTACGATAACCGACCGGGCGAGCACCTTCCAGCTTCACGGTGTAGGGCGTATGTTCATGTACCGATCCAGTGACGCGCACCTGACCATTACCCACATCTTTAAAGTTACATGCTTTCAGATTCAATGCCCCACCGGGGCCAGGTAAGAAGTAAGGATCTGATTTTTCATATAATGTATGTGCAGCAGCAGAGGTTTCAGTGAACTGGCGCTTCTCGTTGAAGGTCTTCAACGTAAAACCGGTTTCATCCAGAATACCCATCGCACAGTCAGAACCTGATCCCGGTGTTGCTGCAATGGCAGCGCACTCCAGAATTTTCCCACAATGTAACGCCAGGCCTTCATCGAACCCCATCATGATAGGGAGCGCGGCGAAGCATGCGGGGTCATAAGCACGGCCACCTAACACCACTTGTGCGCCAGCCTGTAATGCTTCCTGGAAAGGCTCAATTCCCATCTGTGCAACGATATAAGTTGTTGCATCAATGGCTTCATGAGTCAATTCAGGGACAAAATCCAGCGCCTGAATTTTGCTTGCATCAAGGGCTGCATGAACCGCTTCTTTACTCACATCAGCAGGAATAACCGCCAGAGTAAAGTTTAGCGACTCTTCTTGGGCAATTTCTAAAATGATCTGGCGACACCATTCCAAATGCGGTGCGGCTCCTGATCCACCGGCAGTGCCGATAACCACCGGAATGCCCTGTTTCACACCTGCGGTTATCATATAGCGCAGATCCCGTTTGACTCCCGCCCGATCGGTAAATGGTTTGCCTGAACCCAGATAGTGCGGGCCGGGATCAGAGGAACCCGCGTCCACGGCGATTAAATCAGGTGATTCCTCCATCGCCCTTATAAAGCTTTCTTCTGGAAATCCATATCCCAGAATGGCTGTTGGCGATAGGATTTTAAAAGTTTTAGACATATCAGTTAGCCTTTGTCTTCAGTTGCGCGATGGTGCGAGTCATCTCGTTGAACACAATGTTCATTCCTTCATCAAAACCCATACCCGGTTTGATGAGCATACGCATTGGCCGGGAGGCGATAGCAACATGTACGCAGGTACGCGCGCTGATATCGGTTTCGTTACAAGTACCGCCTTGATACGCTTCCATACCTTTTTTATTGCAATACAGAACAGCATCAACAATGTTGTGAATACTGCCCAGATCCGGGGTTTTGATTTGCACCATGTGACAGCTACCTGCATCAGTAAAATCGATGATATCTTGGTAGGTGTTACACCATTCGTCGGCCACGATTTTGACGTTCGAACCCAGTTTTTTCAGGTTGTGGGTGATTTCGGTTAATAGGCGGATTTGGTCTGGTTTATTACCCGCATCAACCGGCCCTTCGATATATAAATTCAGTTCACCGGCCTGCTCCTGCAAGCTGGCGATGTACTCTGCGCACAGCATCGGGTCCATGTCGAAAATCAGGCCAATGGTGCCGTAAACGTCGATATGTAAATCCGGTTTGTAGCTCGGATCGACGCGTAAATCACTGACGCGTTTAGCCAACCAGCTCACATATTCACGCAGTTTTTCGCCATTGCGGCCCAGTTTTTCATCAACATTATTGATAAGGCCATGTGGCAGAACATCCACACCTTTAAGAATCATTTTATCGACGGCGATATAACGGTCGTCACCGCTCTGACCAAACAGAGGGATCGGTTTGGCAATCAACGGCAGATGCCATTCATCACACACCACTTCTGCTTTTAAACGGCCAGTCGCTAATGCGGTTGCATCCAGTAATGCCTGAGAAAGACCATAACGGATGGCCGTATGTAGTGGTTTGCCATCAATTGTCACTTCATCGAAGAAGGTTGCGTTCAGACGAAATTCACTGATATCACGCCCTTCCAGCAGTGGTTTGATGTATTTTTCCAGGAAAGGAACAAAATTGGCGGCGATAAACAAAGGATCACGGCCACCGGCACCGGAGTATTGTACGGCGGCACAATCGCCCACAGCGACAGCACCATTTTCTAAGATTAATTGGACGTTAACGCATTCACCCGCCTGACGAATTGCGCTGAATCCCTCAGTTACAGGTTTACCTTGATAGATAAATCCATCCAGTTTTGCACCATTTTTGATGGCCTGCTGGTCATCGAAGTAGAACGATGAGTTACCTGCGGTGAACAGTGCGTGCTTGATTTTCATTATGGTCTTCCTATTAATTTGCTGTGGGATACGGCGTTAATATCGTCAATGATCATTTGGAATGAAGGGATGCGGCCCTCTTCTTTAGCGCGTTCAGCGATAAAATCATGGTGGAGCGCCAGCACATCTTTAGGCAGGGGAACTGAACCGGGATCGAACACACGGATTGCGCCATGGTTATCACGGATTGGCATCATCTTGCCGGAGTTGCAGGTGGCTGGAGCAAAAGGGACATCCAGCACGCCAGCTTCAAAGGCCCGTACAGTCCCTATCGCAATATCGCCGTGGCCCAGTTCCAGGACTTTATCCATGACGGCGCGTACTTCGCGTTTAATCAGTGCAACTTCGCGATCAACTTCCACGCAAGGTGGGAATTTTTGGTCACGAACCATGTTCAGCATTTGATTTGATGCCCGCAATCCCTGACCATTAGCCTCAGCGGTAGGGATACCGTAGGCTTCATGAGGGCTTTTGGTAATGACTTTAGTGGCCCCTGCCATCCCGGCGACCGCCGCTCCCCAAGAGATCACCGCGAAGGCACGAGATTCATCTTCCGGGAACCCACCCATCCATTGGTGGAATACTGTGCTGAGCTCGTAATTTTCGTAACCATTGCCACGGAAATACTCATGTGCCAGTTCGCGTAATGACTGAATTGCAGCAATATCTTGCACAATATTACCCACCTGACCGTAACCGACGGTGACGGATTTCACCCCTTGTTCCAGTGCCAGTAGACCCTCTATGATGGCAACTGCATGGGAAACAAATGGCGGGATCAAGGTGCCGGTTAGCGGGCCAAATGGTTCGCGATTGATACGAATACCGTGTTCTTCATAGACCCCAATCAAACGATCGCAGTACTGCCAGTCACGAATGGATTTCTCCAACGTCACACGTTTTGCATAAGGGATGTTGTAAGAGATGCCACCACCTTCGTAGCTGGTAAATCCGCTGGCCATCGCGATTTCTGCTAACAGGCGCGCATCGGGAGTGCCATGACGAATTTGCAGAGGCTTAGATAAGGACTCGGTAATGCGGCGACAAGCTTTTACGCCATGATTGACCACCGGTAACCCGTTGAGTTTGGAAGTGCCCGCTTCAATCGATTTTTGAATACCAACCGCCGCTTCTTCATAGCGATTGAGGCGGGTATACGCGTCAATGGTGGTTGGTAACAGGTCGCAATCTTTTTGTAGTGTTTTCAGTAGCTCAATGTGTTCTTCAATTAGCGCTACCCCTGCACGAGGTTGACTCAGCGTAATGCCGTTACAGTCAGCTTCAAACAAGGCTCTGGCAAAATTTTTCGACTCCGGAATGGCTTGCTGATACTTCACCCCATCTTCAAAATTCTCAACATCTTTGCCGGTATGCCAGGTTTTTAATACGTGAAAGCGCTCGGACATAAAATCATCTAAAGAAATCTTTTTGTTTCGAAGTTCCATCATGACTCCAATTTTTATTTGTGCAAAATTCGAACACCAGTCTGGGCGGCAGCTTTAGGAAAGCGACGGGAGACATTAGCGAGCAGGGGGAATAAACCTTGGGTATCTCTGTAATATTCAAACTGGTCAGGAAGCAGAACTTTTCTGCTTTTCTCATCTAAACTTCGATATTTCAGCCAGTTATGGATATCGAATGAGTCTGCTCGGGAGAGCCACCCCCCGGTACCGATGACTTTTTTCACCTGGGTTAAATCGCGCCCAATTTGTAGGTCAATATTGCCAGCACAGGTACAAACCTGCGTTTTAGTTCCCGCATGATGTTCAGATGCGTACCCGATACACATTCCGGCGAGTAATTGGTCGAACACTATTTCCTCATCGCTCTGGGGCAAATAATCGGGATGAGCAGAGATATATTTTAGATAGTGATGAAAAGCATCAATTTTGGTTTGTTGATGAGCAAAATAATGATCAATCATCATCGTGCCGGTCTCGCCCGCGTTGAGTGCTGAAACGCGCATCCCCAGATCACCTTCAACAGTGCGTTTAATCAGTGGTTCAGGGATACCATGCATAATGGTGTCAGGTAGCAAATGGTTGTTATAAGAGGAGTAAACATCGGTAGTCGCACCTCCCATATCGATCAGCATGAAGGTTTCCCAATCGGGGACGTGTTAGCGAATTTGCTGTACCAATTCAAAGACTGAATAAGGGGTTGGCAGGGGTTCTTCACCGGTCAGATCGACGATGACATCTAAACCTTTCCCCTTAACAATTTTATGCAGGAAAATGTCGCAAATGGCTTTACGCGCACTATGAGGGTTCGGGCTATCGAGGTTGGGTAGCACATTGTCGACGATGGTTAAATCTTTACCGCCGAGGATCTCTTGCACATCATCTTGCAAGTCGCGATTTCCAGCATAAATAATGGCGCATTCAAGGTTAGATTGAGCTAACAATTTGGCATTTAACAAGCCGTGGCCGTAATCACCGCCATCAGTCCCCCCCGTAAATAGCAGAATATCAGGTGGCGATGCTTCTAAAGCCCGCACATCTGACTTATTCAGGTTATAGGCAAAGTGCTGTGACACTTTAGCTCCGGCAGAATGCGCGGTGACCTTAGCTGACTCAAGTGTAATACTTGGCACCAACCCAATGGCGGCAACGGCAAGCCCCCCTTTAGCAGAAGAAGAGTAATCAATATTGATCTCTCCTGAAGCTAACATTGGCCGTGCATCACGAACATCCAGAACCTTATTTAATACTGAAAAGAACCCTTCAGCTAAATGGTGTGGCGTTGTTGGGGATAATGCGTAGTTCCTCACTTCAATATGAGAGTCATCTGTTGCCTCGAATACTGCCCCTTTGGTCCAGGTGGAGCCGATATCGATAGAAACGCTGATCATTGCATACCCTCAGCGGCTTCCTCTGCCTGCATAACATGCTCAATATCGCGTTTCATCAGAGAACAGACTAATTCCAGATCAGTGTCGGGTGCGAAAACACGGTTAAAGCCCATCCCTTTGAATTTGGCTTCTATTTCAGAAAAATCATGTTTACCGATAACCAGGTTTCCGCCGACATAGAGCAATATTTCACCAATTCCGCGTTCAATACAGTTCTCGCGCATGCCGATGCAATCTACTTCGCCATGTCCATAAATAGAGGAAACGACAATGGCTTGAGCGCCGGTTTCAATGGCGGCATCAATATATTCATCTTGGCTCACCATAACGCCGAGGTTAATTACGCTGAAATTGTGCATGGTAAATACCCGGTCGAGCACTTTATTACCAACAGCATGGCAATCAGCACCAATGACGCCAATAACAATTGTTGGGTTTTGCATGTTTTGCCCTCTATGTAGATTACGTTCCATATATTTTTTTGGTGGAAAGTTAAAAATTAACAAGGTTTCCACAGGAAACTATTCTATTTTTCATAACTGACTTTATTTACGTGCTCTATATAAAACTGATAGTGGTAGATTTTGGTTTCATTGGTTTTTAATGTGCTTCTCCTATAAGTCAAATACAATTGATTTATTGTCAGGACATCTTGAAAAAACAAGGTATAAAAAATATTTTTAATTTATTTCAAATAAAATCATCATGTTAATTTTGGTTTTATGTTGATTTTTAATAACCATCTATAAATGCAATTTGAATTGAAAGTCATATTCAAAGCAAAAATGTGATCCAGGTATGATTATTATTTATGTTGGTATTGTGATACTGGTCATATATTTAACTATCATTATTAATAACTGTTATTAGTAATGTTAGTGATAGAGGCATAGTTATTAACTCACTCCACCAGCCACTATTTTTACTAAATGTATCTTTGGATAATATTGTATTAACGATTTGTGATGCAAAGTGTGAATAAGACGATCTCGATCATGTTGATGGGGATTAAACAGCAACCCAATAACGCTACCACTATGGGCCACATTCAAACCATAAATACCGCTGTGCTCAACAATATCTAGCAATTGATGAAATTGGGGTTTAGGCAGTGCGAATTCACTGGCGATAGCACTCAATGTGGTTGCCTCTCCAAGCCTATGACAGCAGCGCTTCTCATTCGCCAGGCGAAATTGCTGCATCGCCTTTGCCAAATTGGGCGCTTGTTTCAACAAAAGGGAATGGCGATTTCGTTGGTGAAATTCGGCTGTCACCAGTGTCTGCGAACTTTCCAGCAATACAATGTCGATATCAGGTAACCAAGAAAATGGCAGTTGAGTTTGTGCCGTCTGATGATCAAACAGGGTGAGGTCTTTAAATATGGTGCTGTCAGTTGGCTCGAGCGCGACGCAGAGTCGGGCCAACGCCATATCACTTAGTGATTGCCCAAGTAACCGAGCCGTGGCAATAGCTGTTGCTGCAATATCAGCGGTGCTACTGGCTAAACCTTTAGCCACGGGAATTGTTGATTCAAACTCGATACAGATTCTCTCTGCCAGCAATGGGGGTTCACCAAAGTGCATCAAGACTTGCCTAAGCATTTGGCGCATCCGTGGCCGCTCATTTTGCCCTGGTTTTCCTGGTGTAACCGAGACTCTGCTATACCAATTTATTGGACAAGAGATCAGTTTTTCCCCACCGAGGATCCATCCTTGGAGCAATTCACCGCAAGAGGCGGGGCAGCACGCTTCAGCCATGCGAGGGAGCCTCACCGCCAAAATATCTTTGCTGGTAGCACATTATATTGCCAGTGACAGTGACTTATTATTGATATCGGTTTGCTGGGCAGTAAAGGCCAAAACATCACTCAGATTCACGACGTTGCCAATCACCAACAGTGCGGGTGCGTGCAGCTTTTGACGTGCGATTTCATCTTTCAGTGTGCAGAGTGTCCCTTTGGCCATTTTCTGCTGTTGATGGCTGGCATACATTACGGCGGCGGCGGGGGTATCTGGTGATTTCCCTCCCTGGATTAACAACTGACAAATTTCTTCTTGTCGGGTCATGCCCATTAGTACGATCAGTGTGCCGTCTAATTGTGCCAAAGCATTCCAATTTTGTGGCTCATTTCCCTGACACATATGTCCGGTGACCACATGAAAACTGGAAGCATAATGGCGATGGGTGACAGGAATACCGGCATAAGCCAATCCACCAATAGAAGAACTGATACCGGGAACAACTTCAAAGGGGATTTGATAGCGCGAAAGACTTTCAACTTCCTCACCACCACGGCCAAACACGTAAGGATCACCACCTTTGAGGCGCACCACATTCTTGCTCGCTAAAGCATGATCAATGAGGATTTGATTGATCTGTTCCTGAGGAACTGGATGGTGGTTTGAGGTTTTTCCGACATTAATAATCTGGCAATTGGGTGGAGCTTGAGAAATTAACTCCAAATTCACTAAGCGGTCATGAACAAGAACTTGAGCTTCACGAATGGCAAGCAATCCTTTTACAGTGATTAATGATGCATCTCCTGGACCCGCGCCAACTAACAATACTTTCCCTATTCTCATTATAATAACCTTTATAGCAGATGCGGTTTATCCCCGTCATACTTCAAGCTGCATATGCGTTGGCTGCGCTCACTACTCGGCCCATTCATGGACCTCGCCTCTTTGAGGCCGCTGCAACACAGCGTTTAAATCGATTCCCGTCCGATTTATCATCCGAATCACTTGCTCGTGTAAGCTCATCGGGATTTTCTCGCTTGCCGCCTTTCTGCAACTCGAATTATTTAGCGTATATGATTTCTTAATGCTAATTATTAAAAACATATTATATAAGCCACAAACAACTTAAAAATACCGCGCCATTATCCATCAATAGATACATTCGATACTTGACCCCGCTCCCATTATTTAATCACTTTACGGAATGAACTCTTCAAAATATATGATGTTCAATTTTTTTTGAAATTTAAAATTGCATTGTTGTCAGTTGTGTTTTTATTAATTAATTTTGTTTTCTACCGCAATATTAGATTTATTATTTATAATTATGAAGACTATCACAAAAACGACTGAGTGCTATGTCCATATAAATAAAACTGTGTATGTTAAAAAACCAATAAAATACGATGTTAATTCCTAATATAACCATCTCGAAAAATCAGGCCGTTTAGCGAATTATTTTATGAAATAATGGGTGAGTTACAATGCGTTACAAAATTCCAAAAACTGACTTATTAGTGACATTTGAAGCCGTAGCTCAATATGAAAGCTACACAAGAGCTGCGGAGAAGTTAGCGCTAACGCAAAGTGCCGTTTTCCGCCAGATCACCGCCTTGGAAGAATTCCTTAACGTGTCATTATTCCACCATGTTCGTAAACGGATTTTCCTCAATGATGCCGGGCGTTATTACCTTGATTTGGTCAGGGATACGCTAGAACAACTGGAAAAAGATACGCAAAGCATTATGTCTTACCAGTCGACACAACAAGTGCTGGAATTAGCTGTAACTCCTACGTTTAGTACCCATTGGCTTATTCCTAATCTCAGTAGTTTTCATGAAAATCATCCGGAAATTGTACTTAATTTAACTGCGCTTACCACAGGTGCTGACTTTTTGAATCTGAAATATGACGCAGCAATTATGCGCGAAGACTTCAGTAGCCCTTGGGCACAAAATGAGCATCTGTTTGAAGAAGAGTTGGTTCCTGTTTGTAGCCGCATGTTGTGGCGTGATGATAAAAAAGTGATGCGCGCAGAGCAATTGATGGAGGAATTTACATTACTTCATCAAACAACACGTTTGGATGCTGGTATGACTGGTTTGCATTGTCAGGTGTGAATAGTCCGAAAGTCAGGATGGGGCCACGGTTAGATCTTCTATCAATGCTGATTTCTGCTGTTCGCTCCAACCTTGGGGTAGCGTTATTACCGCGTTTTGCGATTCATAAAGATTTAGAAAATGGGGATATGGTCATTCCTTGTGATTTGCCGATGAGTACCGGAAACCATTTTGTTTTAACTTATAAGGACGGCAAAAGAGGGCTACGGAGTTTGCAAAAATTCAGTCGCTGGATCCACGATAAATCGAAAGAAGAAGAGTTGAAAAGAACGTGGGTTGACTGATTTTTATAAAGTACTTGTTCGTAAAGTGATTAAATATAAAATTGTCGTTAAGAGAGTAGCGTTTTTTTTGAAATTAAAAAGTCATTAGAGTCTTATTAACTAATAAGCATTATGTGTTGCAGATAGAACAATTGCTTTTTATTTGATTCCATCAATAATGGTTAGGTAACGCATGAGGTATGTTCATTGGTTATTAATTAAATGATTTTATGTAATTAATAGCCAGTTCTGCTCGCTATTTATCATTTAGTTAATTGAGTGAATATAATGTATAAAAATGACTTTTTTCATCAAGAGCTATTCCCTCTTTCTGAGGATAAAACAGAGTATTACTTATTAACAGATAAGTATGTTTCTACTATTAAAGTCGAAGATAAAGACATATTAAAAATTGAGCCTGAAGCCCTGACACTGCTATCTCAGCAAGCTTTTCATGATGCTTCTTTTTTTCTACGCCCAGCCCATCAACAGCAAGTTGCTGCTATTTTGCATGATCCTCAAGCAAGCGAAAACGATAAATATGTCGCGCTTCAGCTATTACGGAATGCTGAGATCTCAGCAAGAGGTATCTTGCCTAATTGTCAGGATACGGGTACTTCGACTATTGTGGCCAAAAAAGGCCAACGAGTTTGGACTGATAGTGATGATGCACAAGCCTTATCCCGCGGCATCTATAACACCTTCCATCACGATAACTTGCGCCATTCACAAAATGCGGCGTTAGATATGTATACCGAAGTGAATACCGGAACCAATCTTCCCGGTCAAATCGATATTTTTGCTACCCCTGGCGCGCAATATACTTTTCTGTTTGTGAATAAAGGAGGCGGTTCTGCAAACAAAGCAGCCTTATACCAGGAAACAAAAGCTGTTCTGGAACCCAAAAAGCTCAAGACCTTTTTAATCGAGAAAATGAGAGGGCTGGGAACCGCGGCTTGTCCTCCTTATCACATTGCTTTTGTTATTGGCGGAACCTCTGCTGAATTAACACTGAAGACAGCCAAGTTGGCCTCAACCAAATATTATGACAATTTGCCAACCGAAGGTAATGAATATGGTCAGGCATTTCGTGATACGGCACTCGAACAGGCGTTACTACAGGCATCTCGTGAGTTTGGCTTAGGTGCTCAGTTCGGTGGCAAGTATTTTGCTCACGATGTACGCGTTATTCGCTTACCGCGCCACGGAGGTTCCTGCCCGATAGGTATGGCTATTTCATGTTCTTCTGACCGCAATATTAAAGCCAAAATTAATCAAGAAGGTATCTGGCTCGAAAAATTGGAGCGCCATCCTGAACAATATATTCCTGAACATTTGCGCGTGAATAACGAAGGGACGGTGATAAATATCGATCTTAACCAGCCGATGGATAAAATTCGTGAACAACTTTCCCGTTATCCAGTATCTACCCGTGTATCACTTAATGGCCCACTGATCGTGGCACGCGACATCGTTCATGCCAAGTTGAAAGAGCGTTTAGAACGGGGAGAAGAATTACCGCAGTACATGAAAGATCACCTAGTCTATTATGCCGGGCCAGCGAAAAAGCCTGACGAGTTTGTTTCAGGTTCAATGGGGCCAACAACGGGTGGGCGTATGGATCCTTATGTGGATCTCTTCCAATCCCATGGTGGCAGTCTGGTCATGTTGGCAAAAGGCAACCGTAGCCGGCAAGTGACTGAAGCTTGCCAGAAACACCGTGGATTCTATCTGGGTAGTATCGGTGGTTCCGCGGCTATTTTGGCGCAGGAGTATATCAAAAGTCTGGAATGTATCGAGTATCCTGAGCTGGGAATGGAAGCAGTGTGGAAAATGGAAGTTAGAAACTTTCCAGCCTTTATTTTACTGGATGATAAAGGCAACTCTTTCTTTGACCAGATTCAGATGAAGGCATGCTCTGGTTGCCAACAATAGTTCCTATTCGAGGGTTTCATTGTGCATGAAGAACGGTATCAACAACGGCAGCAACGTCTTAAAGACCATGTTGAGATACGTGTTGCTGATGCGACTAAGACGGGCGGCATCATTATTGTATTTACCGGCAATGGCAAAGGGAAAACGACCGCTGCTTTTGGGACAGCAACCCGCGCGGTAGGGCATGGTATGCGGGTTGGTGCGCTTCAGTTTATCAAGGGGGCATGGGAAAATGGTGAACGCAACCTGCTGGAACGCAATGGTGTCGAGTTTCATATTATGGCGACGGGTTTTACCTGGGATACACAAGATAAAGCGGCTGATACTCTTGCGGCAAAAGTGGTATGGGAACAGGGATATCGGATGTTATCTGACCCCTCTTATGAACTGGTGATTTTGGATGAGTTGACTTATATGATTACCTACGGCTATTTGGCGCTGGATGAGGTGATTATCGCGCTAAAAAACCGGCCGAAGAATCAAAGTGTTGTTATCACTGGGCGTGCTTGTCACCGTAATATTATTGAACTCGCGGATACGGTTAGTGAGTTACGGCCAATCAAACATGCATTTGATAGTGGAGTTAAGGCACAAAAAGGTATCGATTGGTAAGTTAATTGATTAGTCATTTCATTTTAAAAGATTATTTATTGGCGTGTGAGCACCAGCTGGTTGCTTCTATCGGTATGTGTGTAATAACGATAAGCTGGGATAGTAAAGTGGGAAGGCCAGGGGGGCTATTCGCAGCGAGATAGGTTTGTAAATACCAAGACGGTAAGTACAGATATGTCTCAGTGCGTCTGTTTTTCCCTGACCTTCCAGATAAATTCGGCCAACTCGATGGAGCTATAATATTATTGCAGTGTCAGAATTCTTTGAATGGTTAACATAACGGCGCTCTCTGTATTTCTGCCCGTGATAAAATTCGCAGCAGACTTGGTTTCTTCAAAAGCATTACGCATAGCAAAACTGAAGGTCGCTCTTTCCATTAATTCAATATCATTCAGCCCATCACCAAACACCATTGTCTCGTCTTTATTAACATTTAATAAATTCTGTAGGATTTCGACTGTATGCCCTTTATGCACGCCGATATCGGCAATATCAATCCAGGCATCTTCAGAAACAACGATATAGGCTTTATCAAAGAATTCGTGAAGATGAGGTTTAAAACTAGGGCAGCGACCCTTTTCGTCATAAATAGAAATTTTAACAAAATCATGATTCACATGATAAAAATCATCGACTCTTGTCACTTTGGCATATGACGTTATAATTTTACTTTCCATTTCTTTAGAAATAGAACTCTTAATAAAAGCGCCCTCAGTTGTACAAGCAATGATGACGAGCTCTTTATTGATGGCTTCTAGTTTGGTAATGATATTCAATCCAAGTTGATTTTTAATCAGAGACTGATAAATATATTCATCTTTATATTTTATTCTGGTGGCACTATCACCCATAATCCAGAATTTTTCCGCATCACCCTTGAACAGTTCCTCTACACGCTCACATTGTTTACCGGTACATATCGCAAAATGAACACCTTTCTGTGACATGATTTTTTTGACGTCCTGAAACATTTCTCGATTGTAATCCCCATTCTCATCAAGAAAAGTGCCATCCAGATCGGTAATTATTAGTTTTATCATTGTAGGATACTCATAAATTTAAAGTACTAGCAAAGATTACAAAACATTATATTATTGTCACGCAAAAATATGTTTCTTTTTTGGAATATGTACCATAAGTAAAACAGTATGTTTTTTAGTCAAACTATTTTAAGCAATAGATTATAAGGTAGTGAAATGTTAATTATTTGTTGAGAGATGGAGTGATGGTGATAAGAAACGAGAAACACAGTAGTAGCAATGTTTTATAGCGTGTTAATAATAACATTTATAGAATAATTTTATTTTATTAGAGTATCAAAATCGGTTTCTATTATTGCTAATTTAACTTAAATAAGATTTAAATCCTGTAGTATCCCTTCAACGGACATTTTCGGGTATTGGTGCAGAAAGTCTTTAAGTGGCTTGATTAATTGGTCTTGTCCGAAAGTATGTGGAACCAGAACACGCAATAGCCCTCTGGGTTCGTCAGTCGCACCACGTAAGTCATCTTCCATCGTATTCCAGCTCTCAACAAGCTGTTTGGCATGGGAATAGCAACGTTCGCCATCATCTGTCAACTTCATGATATGCGTGGTTCGCTGCAATAATTTCAGACCAAGTAACCGCTCTAATGTCTGCAAACGACGGCTGATAGTCGGCTGGCTAGTACCCAGGCGTACTGCGGCCGCAGACAAACTACCGGCCTCGACGATACGAATAAATGTTTGCATCAACTCTATACGGTCGATGCTAGCTAAATTGGTTGGCGGTCGCTTTATATGGGGGCTGCACTATCAGTCATTATAATAACGCTGGTGATATGGCGGAGTTTACCGCGCGTACCGGCAACCTCAGCACTGAGTTATCCGGCGTTACTCGCCTCAATGGGCCATTTATGGCTACAGTTTAAAGATTTCCGTCGGGCGGCGTTAGCACAAGGGCTACTTTCTGTAGGGTTTAGTGCTTTCTGGTCTACACTGGCGGTAATGTTGCAGGATACTTATCACCTCGGCAGTGCTGTAGCGGGCGCGTTTGGCCTTGCCGGTGCCGCAGGTGCATTAGCCGCACCATTAGCCGGTTCATTGGCTGACCGCCGGGGACCGCAAGTGGTTACGTTGATTGGTGCAAGTCTGGCGACCCTGTCCTTTACTGCTTTGTTCCTTTTGCCACTGCTGCCATTTCATCTCCAGATAGCACTTATTGTGCTCAGCGCCATTGGATTTGATTTTGGTGTGCAGGCCACACTGGTAGCCCATCAAACCATTATTTATAGTCTGGAATCCTCAGCTCGCAGTCGACTTAATGCATTGTTATTTACGGGCGTATTTATCGGGATGGCTGTCGGTTCCGCCTTAGGTAGCTTGATGTTTGAAAGAATGGGATGGACTGGCGTAGTCGCCTTAATCACCCTCGCTGGCGCTGCTAGCCTAGTTGTGAGATGGAGCGGTCATAGTCCCAAATAGTGGGGCGCTGACAGTAAAGCGTAAACAGATATAAATCTTATTCGATGTTTTGGGGGAGAGGGAGTCAGTTACCCTACAGCATATCAATAAAAAGCGGCTAAGTTTTATGAACTTAGCCGTTCTCAGCCTCAGTTTGAATGCTAGTTTTGTAAGTACGCAATGCTTTGGCGAATTTCCCTTTCAATGTCGGCTTCTGACCAGATATTCAATTGTGATGAAAACGGCTCAAAAGCATATATTCCCTGATAGCCCAGTCGTTCAAGATTTGCCACTTGTTGTTTACTGTTCAGTTTGTCCTGCTCACTCAACATGATACGATCTTCATCATTGAGTGTGGACTTCAGCCGTGTCTCTTCGACACCAGAAAGATGTACCAGTCCAATAGAATTGACGTCGATATGGGCATCGAACTCAGCCTGTGCAACATCACTTAGATAGTAGTGGAAGGTATCCAGCACCATTTTGTAGGGAGCGGCTGACTTGCGGATGATAGCTTGCGTTAGCAAGTGAGAACGTAATGAACTGACCCCAAAGCCTAAAGGTTCCACGAGGCCGGTCACTTGGTACTTTTTGAATAACGGAGCCAATAGTACCAAGGCATCCAGCGTCTCTTGTTCTTTTTGCTCGGCTGATCGTCGGTCACTGGCGCTACAGTTTGGGCATAAAATAATCCCTTGGCAGCGAATATCTTTTGCTTGTTGTAGCATGCTTTCTGCTTCTTTCAGCAATGCTGGGCGGTGTTCTGACAGATTAAAGCGTTGCAGTGCATTGATAGTCACAATTTCTATGTCATATTCCTCGGCCAGTGCATTGAGCTGCGCCGAACTTAACTCATCCGTTACTTTGCCGCTCGGCATGTCATTACGTAATTCAACTTTATTTAACCCGCATTTTTTAACCAGACGGAAAAAGCTTTCAATATTTAAGTTGGGGGCAATTTTGCGATTAATACAGAAACGATCTTGTGCGATAGACATGGTGTTAGCTCCTGCTGTGATAGATATGTATGAGAAATCTCTTCTGAACAGCACTAAAATTAGAACATTTATTTCATTTTATTTAAATAACGGAATATGAATTTTTCGATTCAGCTCAAATATCGGACTGGCTAAATTCATCAAGTTCTCATTAGCCTGGTCTTTTTTTACATTAACAGCTTATTTGTAGCCGAGTAGTAGGACGTTTTAGGCTGATGATGGCATTGCGTGGGCTATCTGGATTTTTTGGTTTTTACCTTTTGTTCTTGCAGGAACTTGCGATACGTCGCACAAAACAAAATTTCCAAACAAAGTTATTTGAAACTTTTTTTCCAATAGCATAGAGTCTGCATATCGGCTGGTTTTTCGCCTGTCTGGCGGCTGGTCGCCTTGTTGGCTATTTTGGTCCCACAACAAGATAGCCCTTATTGATTGAGCGTATGGTTCGTTATGAGTTGTCTGATTTAAGTCACTTTGATCGAACCCTGCGATAGCAGCTATTGAGAAGAGGGTGAGACATGAAAATCGTGAGTAACTTTATCGGTGGGAAAAATTCCCTGAGTTCCAGCAATCAAACTGCCGATATTCATAATCCAGCCACCGGTAAGGTTGAAAGCCAGGTCACGCAAAGTACAGCTGAAGAAGTTCATCATGCGATTGGCGTAGCTCATCGGGCCTTTGCCGATTGGTCACGAACCACCCCTCTGCGCCGCGCTCGCATTATGTTCAACTTTAAAACCCTGATTGAACAACACCGCGATGAATTGGCGGAGTTGATTGTTCGTGAACATGGCAAGGTCTATTCAGATGCTTTGGGCGAAATCACTCGCGGTCTGGAAGTCGTCGAGTTCGCCTGTGGTATCCCGCACTTATTGAAAGGCGAATATTCCGCAGATGTTGGTACCGGGGTTGATAGCTTTTCAATGATGCAGCCTTTGGGCGTTGTCGCTGGGATAACCCCTTTTAACTTCCCTGCGATGGTACCCATGTGGATGTTCCCCATTGCGTTGACGTGTGGCAATACCTTTATTCTGAAGCCGCCGGCATTGGACCCTTCAGCGTCAGTTCGTCTAGCTGAGTTGCTGACGGAAGCCGGTTTGCCTGACGGCGTATTCAATGTTATTCACTGTTCAAATGAAAGTGCTGCCCAACTTTGTACAGATCCACGAATTCAAGCCGTAAGTTTTGTCGGTTCTTCTACTGTTGCCGAACATATTTACACCACTGCCAGTGCGCACGGTAAACGTGTACAAGCTTTTGGCGCAGCGAAAAATCAGGCGATCATCATGCCAGATGCTGATTTGGATGCGACCGTACATGCATTGATGGGGGGGGCATTTGGATCAGCAGGCGAGCGCTGTATGGCACTACCTATTGCGGTCGTCGTCGGCGATAGTACCGCTGATAAATTAATTGAAAAGTTAAAACCACTCATTGCTCGCCTGCGTGTCGGCCCAGGGATACAGCAAGGTGGGGAAGAAAATGAAATGGGACCGCTAATTTCAGCTGCCCATCAGAAAAAGGTACTTGGCTATATTGATCAAGGTGTTAAAGAAGGTGCGACATTAGTCACAGATGGCCGTCATTATAAAGTTGCGGGTTATGAGCAAGGATACTATGTAGGCGGCACCCTGTTTGATCATGTCACTCCGAAAATGAAGATTTACCAGGAAGAAATCTTTGGCCCAGTGTTAGGGATTGTCAGAGTGCCTGATTATCAAACGGCAATTAGTACGGTGAATAGTCATGAGTTTGGTAATGGGAGTGCGATTTTTACCAGTAGCGGCCACTATGCACGGCAGTTCGTACATGAGGTTCAGGCGGGGATGGTTGGCGTCAATGTACCTGTTCCAGTACCAATGGCGTTTCACAGTTTTGGTGGTTGGAAACGTTCCGTGTTCGGTGCATTAAATGTTCATGGTACTGATGGGGTGCGTTTCTACACCCGCATGAAAACAACCACAGCCCGTTGGCCAACAGGTCAGCAAACTGTTTCAGAATACAGTATGCCAACGCTGGGTTAATGCTACCTGAGGGTGTTCGTTAGAATAATGTCATGTTGTTAACAGGAGAGTCATCATGTCGTCACTGCTTGCGAAATGTCAGCCGCCGGATGCGAATGGGCGTATTCAGCATATTTCACCGAAGGACGCCGGTTGGCGTTTTGTTGGGTTTGATGTCTATCGGCTTACCGCTGGAAAGGCATTGGTGCTGGAGAGTGCTGAAAATGAACTCTGTCTGGTATTAGTTGCTGGAATTGCCTCGGTATCAACACGGCACGCTGAATATCCGCATATTGGCAAACGCATGAGCCCGTTCGAACGAACACCGCCTTATTCTGTTTATGTTCCACACCATGAGAGTGTGAAAGTCGTGGCAGAGACCGATTTGGAATTGGCGGTCTGCCGTGCGCCCAGTAATGGCCATTTACCCTCTCGTCTGATTACGCCAGCAGATGTAGGAGTAGAGCGGCGAGGTAAGGGGCGTAACCAGCGATTAGTACATAACATCTTGCCTGACGATAAACCTGCAGACAGTTTACTGGTGGTTGAGGTTTATACTGATGAGGGGAATACCAGTTCATACCCAAGTCATAAACATGATCAGGAAAATGCGACGGATGAAACTTATCTGGAAGAAACTTACTATCACCGGCTAAATCCAGAGCAAGGTTTTTGCATGCAGCGGGTATATACCGACGACCGTTCACTGGATGAATGTATGCCAGTTTATAACCGAGATGTCGTAAAAGTGCCAAAAGGTTACCACCCAGTGGCGACATTGGCTGGCTATGATAACTATTATTTGAATGTTATGGCAGGGCCAGTACGGTTATGGAAATTTACCTGGGAAAAAGATCATGCATGGATCAACAGTGGGCAATACCCGGTAGAAAAAAACTAAGCCGAGTTTTAAAGCTTAAATTGAATGGGTAGGCGGATCCTACCCATTTTATGACTCGCCACAGCTACATCTGACTTGGAAATACCTGAGAGTTATGCTTTGGCGTTATTCAGTGCCAATGAAACGGCTAAGGTTTGTGCCAGACACATAGAGGCAACCTGTGAACGGAACCCGTCGACTTGAGCTTCCCGCACCACAAAACAAACATCGCTGAAAGCCGCTAATGGGCTAACCTGGCTATCAGTAATCGCAATTTGCTGCGCACCACTTTTTGCACCCAATTCCACCAGTTCTAAGGCTTCTTGTGCATAGGGTGAGTAACTGATAGCAATCACCACGTCTTTGGGTTTTACCATGCTCAGTTGTTCAGCAAACATTCCACCAAGCCCATCTATCAGAAAAGCCCGGCGTTCCAAATGGCGTAATGCATAGGTCAGATAAGAAGCTACGCTAAAAGAACGACGCAAACCAATTACATAGATATTTTCAGCATTGTTTAACAATTCGACGGCTCTATCTAATTGTTCGGCGCTGGTTTGCACCGCCAGTTGCTGTAGAGCTTGTGCATTGACCATCGTAAATACATTCAGTATTTCAGCTGGTTTTTCTGGTGCGGTATTGCCATCAGTTGAGGTTTGACGGAATAAACGTGCGCGTTCGGTATAGTTAACGGTTTCTTCCATCAGATGTTGACGGAATACCTGTTTCATTTCGTTAAATCCGCTGAAACCAAAGGCATTTGCAAACCGGATTAAGGTTGAGGGTGGCACACTGGCTTGGGCCGCAATGGAAGCAACTGTATCAAATGCAATGCTGTTACTGTTATCCAGGATATAACGGGCAACTTGTTTTAAGCGTTTGCTTAATGTCTCGTAACGATGACGAATTTGGTCTTGTAGCAATGATAGTTGAGTTGGGTTATTCATCCATTCGGCCCACGGCAGAGGAAAATTCAAGGGTTATCTGTCAGCTATTCTAACAGATGGTTGGAAAATTTCATTTGTTGATATTCGCATTTGCTTTTATTTCATTGCGAACTAAAACCGTTTACTAAACTATGATAAAGGAAACGGCTATAAGCAAAAGATATTACTTTATTAAGTTTGACAGAAATCAGGATTTTTTCAGGCTAATAAGGAATAAACCATGCAGATAGCAGCACAATAGCGCCAACGTTTTCCACGCCAGCGCTACTAAAGCTGTTTTAAATTTAGATGACTGGACGATAATCTCGCCAATAGCCTATCAGCGTTTGATAATTTTGTTTCACTTGTGCGATCAACTCGGCATCATTTAGCTCACCTTGCAGCCAATGACGTGATGCCTGGCCGAAGATGGTGCGCCCGACAGCAAAACCTTTAACCCAAGGTGCTTTTGCCGCTGCAGCAAAGCCTGCTTTTAATATAGCTTCCGGCGAATCTAACCCAAGAATCAATACACCCCGGCAATAGGGGTCTTGAGTTTCAATCAGTTTACCTACTTTTTGCCAGTTTTCAGCGCTTAGCGGCGGCAGTTTCCACCAATCTGGTTGAATACCTAGCGCATAAAAATGTGCCATAGTTTCAATGTAATAACGCTCATCTTTGTCTTTATGATCTTCGGGTAAAATCACTTCCAAGAGTAACTCATGTCCTGACTTACAGCATCCACGGTAAACATCCTGAATCAGCTCATCCTGCTGTTGGCGCAGCTCCGCACTGTCTTTCGGATGATAAAATACCAGGCACTTCACGACATGTTCCAGTGGCCAATCAATGAGTTGGGAACCAATGTTGCCATGTTCAAGGCGTAATGGCCTTGAGCTGGGTAGCTCAACGGGGCGACCTATCCACCACCCTTGACCAGTAATGGTGTTGAGCGCTTCCTGGCCGTATGTGGTATCTGCCAGAATGCCACTTTTATGTTCCAGACCTGATTCTTGAGCCGCTTGCTGCGCAGCCTGTAGTAATAATGTCTTGAGTTTGGGGATACGCTCTTCACTCACACCAGCTTCACGCGCCATATCAGCCAATTGTTTGCGGTGATCAAAAGCAAACACGCAAAGCTCCGGCCACTGCTGTTTACGGGTGGTGACCCGATGCAAATGATTAAGACGAGCGTCGTGATCAGGGCGCGGAACAGAGTGCTCGCGACTGAGGTAATCGTCTAATTCAATTTTGGTTGGCATGGCAGGTGCGCAACCATGACGTGAAACAACCAGTGCGCCGCAGGCGTTGGCATAACGACAAGCTTGCTCCCAACTTTCATCATTAAGATAGCCGCGCAGTAAACCAGACATAAAGGCATCACCAGCCCCCAAGACATTGAGAACTTCAACGCGAACACCAGAATGGAGTTTGACCTGCTCCCAACTGGAGGGGATTGCACCTTCGAATACTGAACAACCTTGTGCTCCGCGCTTGCAGACCAGTGTCGCCTGAGTTGCTTTACGCACATTTTGCAGCGCTACCAGCGTATCTGTACTGCCCCCCGCGATATGGAACTCTTCTTCAGTACCGACAATTAAATTGAAATGATGCAGGACTTCTTGCAGTTGCTGAGTCACTTTTTCTGACTCAATAAAACGTGTTTCACCGTCGCCAAGTGAGGTCAAGCCCCATAATACCGGACGGTAATCAATATCCAGAGCAGTTCGTAGCCCATGCTTGTGCGCGTATTCCAGCGCTTTCAATACAGCGGCACGTGTATTTGGGTGTGAAAGATGTGTGCCAGTGATAGCCAGTGCTCGTGATGATGCAATATAAGACTCATCGATATCATCTGGCGTCAGGGCCATATCAGCACAGTTTTCACGGTAAAAAATCAGAGGGAAGGTTTCTTGATCTTTAATACCGAGAATAACTAATGCAGTTAGGCGCTGCTTGTCAGTAATAAGAAAACGGGTATCAGCTCCAACACGTTGTAATTCCTCGCGCAGGAAGCGGCCCATATGTTCATCACCAACACGTGCCAACATACCTGACTTCAAGCCTTGAATTGCTGTGCCGTAGGCGACATTACCTGATGATCCGCCCAAATATTTGGCAAATGTACTGGTATCTTCCAGCCGGGAACCAATCTGTTGCCCATAAAAATCGACGGCAATTCGCCCGATACATATGACATCTAGCACTTTGTGTTGTGTACCCATCCCCATTTCCTTCTTTTAAAACCTCGACAATGACCGATGAAATAAACCCGTAGTAACGTTTCTGAAATCAGTATGAGGAATAAATATTTCAACTTCAAGATTAAATGAAATTTATTCCCCGATTATGTGACCTGGCTAAAAGCCCGATATTACGCACGAAAATAGGGCTTAAACCCAAGGATAGTGCTCGTTATTGATGGTTTTATAAGCAGGAAATGGAAAGCATTTGTGAATAATATAAATTGATAATATCAATTAATTAGGCTCATTTACTGTTGGTTTTAAATAACGCTATTTCACGTGAGTTAATGCGAGTGTGCCGGTTTCAGTGTTTACCTGATTATTTGATCTTCATCGCAGAATGAAATGTTTCTTCTGTAATGTGATTTTATGAAAAAAATATTTGTTTATAATCCCTGCTATGTTTCACCTCACTGTTGTATCGCGCAAACAGAGCAAAGGATGAATAAATGAATAAAATTCGGCTAACCATGGCACAGGCATTAGTCCGATTTTTGGACAATCAATACCTGCAAGTTGATGGTCAGGAAATAAAATTTATCAAAGGCATTTTTGCTATTTTTGGTCACGGCAACGTACTGGGTGTTGGGCAGGCGCTGGAGCAGGATTGCGGCGAGCTGGTGGTTCATCAAGGGCGAAATGAGCAAGGAATGGCCCATGCAGCGACTGGTTTCGCCAAACAAAAACTGCGTCAGCAAATCTATGCTTGTACCTCATCTGTTGGGCCAGGCAGTGCCAATATGGTGACCGCCGCCGCAACTGCAACAGCCAACCGTATTCCCTTACTGCTGCTTCCTGGTGACGTATTTGCCTCACGCCAACCCGATCCCGTGCTCCAGCAAATTGAACAATCTCATGATCTAAGTATCAGTACTAATGATGCATTCAAGCCCGTCAGTAAATACTGGGATCGCATTACGCGGCCAGAGCAACTGATGAGTGCGTGTATTAATGCCATGCGGGTACTGACTGACCCGGCAGAGACTGGTGCCGTAACGCTGTGTTTGCCGCAAGATGTACAGGCTGAAGCTTATGATTATCCAGATTATTTCTTCCAGAAACGCGTTCATCGCCTTGACCGGCGACCTGCCAGTGCCGCCATGTTGGCTGATGCTATTGCTTTATTGACTTCGAAACGCAAACCGATTTTGGTCTGTGGTGGTGGCGTAAAATATTCACAAGCGGGTCAGGCATTACAACGATTTGCTGAATGTTTCGGGATACCGTGGGTTGAAACACAAGCGGGTAAAGGCACTATCAGCTCAGAACATGAATTGAATCTTGGCGGTATTGGTGAAACAGGTTGCCTGGCGGCGAATACCTTGGCGAAACAGGCTGATTTAGTTATTGGTGTCGGCACTCGCTATACCGACTTTACGACATCATCGAAATGGTTATTCCAGAATCCGGATGTTTCATTCCTCAATATTAATGTTAGTGCTTTTGATGCTGGCAAGCTGGATGGTTTACAGTTGCTGGCGGATGCGCGTGAAGCATTATCTGCATTACATCAGCAACTTGGTAGTACTGGTTATCAGGCTAATTGGGGCGGGGAGATTGCTCGGATGCGTGCTGAGCAATTAGCTGAGACAACGCGGGTCTATCAGGTGGAATACCAAACCGAGCATTTTACCCCTGAAATTAATGACCATTTGGATCGTGAGCAGGTCTTTGGCGAGTTTATTGATAAAACCGATTCTTTCCTGACACAAAGCCAGGTGCTGGGGGTTCTGAATCGTCAATTACCTCAAGATGCGGTCATTGTTGCGGCTGCCGGCAGCTTACCCGGTGATTTACAGCGGGTATGGCGCACAAAAGGCAGTAATGGCTATCACGTCGAATATGGTTACTCGTGCATGGGCTATGAAGTCAGTGCTGCGTTGGGCGTGAAGCTGGCGGAACCGAACCGTGAAGTTTACTCATTGGTCGGCGATGGTGCCTTCATGATGCTGCACTCCGAACTGGTCACCTCTATTCAAGAACGCTGCAAAATCAATGTCATATTGTTCGATAATATGACAAATGGCTGTATCAATAATCTCCAGATGGAACATGGTATGGACAGCTATGCCACTGAATTCCGTTTCCGTAATCAAGAAACTGGCCAACTAGACGGCGATTTTGTTCCGGTAGATTTCGCCATGTTGGCTGCTGCTTATGGCTGTAAGACATATCGAGTTGTTACGGAACAGCAACTGCTTGATGCATTGGCCGATGCCCGCTTGCAGACAGTTTCAACCTTAATAGACATAAAAGTTCTGCCAAAAACTATGGTTCATGGCTATCTGAGTTGGTGGCGAGTCGGGGTTGCTCAAGTATCTGACAGTGAAAAAACGGACGCAGTCGTACGGGAACTGGAAAAGAATATCGCCAAAGCCCGTGATTATTAATGCTAATTAAATGATCTGGATGTGAAGTCATAAAATGAGCAGGGATCACCTGCAAGCCAAACTTCATGAGGGAAATAATATGTCATTAAATATTGGTGTGATTGGGACAGGTGCTATTGGTCAGGATCATATTCGCCGCTGTAGCAAGGTGTTGCAGGGTAGCCGTATTGTCGCTGTGACCGATATTAATCACGAAAGTGCCACTAAAGTTATTCGTGACTTGGGTATCGAAGCGAATGTTTATGCCGATGGGTATGAAGTCATTAATGCCAAAGAAGTGGAGGCGGTGCTGGTCACCTCTTGGGGCCCAAGTCATGAAGAGTTCGTATTGGCGGCTGTTGCTGCGGGTAAATACGTATTCTGCGAAAAACCATTAGCTGTAACCGCTGAAGGATGTAAACGTATTGTAGAGGCTGAGGCGGCACAAGGTAAGCGCTTGGTTCAAGTCGGGTTTATGCGACCTTACGACCAAGGTTATCGCGCACTAAAAGATGTGATTACCAGTGGAAAAATTGGCGAGCCATTAATGCTGCATTGCGCCCATCGTAACCCGAGAGTGGGTGATAACTACACTACAAGTATGGCTATCACTGACACTTTAATTCATGAAATTGATGTGCTGCGCTGGTTATTAGATGATGATTATGTCTCGGTTCAGGTTGTTTTCCCGCGTAAAGCTAAACATGCTAAAACTCACCTAAGAGACCCGCAAGTCGTGCTATTCGAAACGGCAAAAGGGACGCGTATTGATGTTGAAATCTTTGTGAACTGCCAATATGGCTATGATATTCAATGCGAAGTGGTGGGTGATAGTGGCATTGCAAAATTACCGGAACCTTCTTCAGTATTGCTGCGTAGTGAAGCGCGGCTTTCAAATGAAATTCTCACTGATTGGAAAGATCGTTTTATTGATGCCTACGATGTTGAGTTGCAGGCCTTTATCAACGATGTGTTAGCTGAAAAACTCTCTGGGCCTTCCGCCTGGGATGGCTTCGCTGCGGCGGTTACTGCTGATGCCTGTATTGCTGCGCAGGAAAGTGGCCAGATTGTCCCGATAAGTTTGCCGCAACGGCCCGGTTTTTATGACAAATAATATCAATATCAGCTGCCTGTGCGTCAGTTGAAAAACTGATGCATAGTCAGATTTTTTATTGGCTAACGGGTCTATATCCAGCTTGCACTTATTTCATGTGAAACCGGGAGCACTATGAAGATTGCATTTGATGCTGATGTCATTAAAGAACTGGGTATCACTAAAATGGTTCGCCAAGTGGCGGAGTGGGGATATGACTATATTGAGCAGTCACCACACCCACAACTAAATCCGTTTTATAAGCACCCTAAAGCTGGCCGTGAAGTTGTCGCTGAGTATAAGAAAGCATTAAAGGAAACTGGGGTCGAAATATCATCTTTTATTGTGGTATATCGCTGGGCTGGGCCACTTGAAGCTCGGCGACAGGCGGCAGTTACCAACTGGAAGAGAATGATTGAAATTGCTGTTGAGATGGGCGTTTCTGTTATTAACACCGAACTTTCTGGCGACCCAAATGAGCCTGAAATTTGTGAAGAGATGTGGTATCGCTCAATGGAAGAGTTATTACCGATTATTGAGCGCGAAGGTATCCGGGTCGAGATTCAATCTCATCCGTGGGATTTCTGCGAAGAAAATAATGAAACCGCAGATTTAGTGAAATCACTACGCAGCGATAATGTGAAATACCTTTATAGCGTTCCCCATACATTTTTCTACGATAAAGGCAAAGGTGATGTCGCCAGTATGTTGCAATATGCTGGCGATGACCTTTCTCATGTATTGATTGCCGATACCATGAATCACACCAAACACTGCCGTTATATTATGAATCCACCCGGGGTTGATGCTGTTATTCATCAACATGTGGGTATTGGCGAGGGAGAGGTTGATTTCTCCGCGCTATTTCAGACTTTACGTGATATGGATTTTGCCAACCGGACGTTTAAAGTTGGTGGTGAATCCATTATTGCGACTTCTCTTTTTGGTTATCCGGAAAAAATGGTGCATCAGGCGGTTGCTACCCGCGAACGAATTGAACGCGAATTATTGGGTAAATAAAACCCTATAAACATCTGAGCATTAAGCACTATTTAAAGCTTGAATAAAGACTATTTTTTGCATTAAAGGACGGGCAATTAATCACCTTTTAATTGTATTCATCTGTACAAATTAGATGTATTGCAGAGGTTTATCATGAATAAAGATCGTGTGAAGTTGGCAATCGCTCCTATTGGTTGGACGAACGACGATATGCCAGATTTAGGCAAAGAAAATACCTTCCAACAATGTATTAGTGAAATGGCACTGGCCGGATTTATCGGCAGTGAAGTTGGCAGTAAATATCCACGAGATCCTAACGTATTGAAACCTATGCTTGAACTACGCGGTATGCAGATTTGCAATGCCTGGTTTAGTACTTTCTTTGCTGATGGTCAACGCGCTAAAACTATTGATGAATTTACTAATCACATGAATTTCCTCCATGCAATGGGGGCCAAAGTTATAGGCTGTTCAGAACAAAGTAAAAGTATTCAGGGAACCACAAAAGCTATCTTTGAAGAGAAGCCTTACTTTACTGATACTGAATGGCAACGTGTTGCAGAGGGCTATAACGAACTTGCTAAAATAGCGGCGACAAAAGGGATGCAGGTGTGCTTACACCATCATATGGGGACAGGTATTCAAACCACGGAAGAAATTGATCGTTATATGAGTATGGTTAACGACGATGTTTATCTGCTATTTGATACTGGGCATGCCTATTATTCCGAAGGGAGTCAGGAAGCGATGTTAGCTATTTTAGAAAAATACTTACCGCGTATTAATCATGTTCATCTAAAAGATGTTCGTGATGAGGTGGTCGCGGAAGTTAAAGCGAAAAAACTCAGTTTCCTTGATGGCGTGAAAAAAGGCACATTCACAGTTCCCGGTGATGGTGTTATTGATTTCCGTCCAGTGTTTAAATTGTTGGATGAAAAAGGTTATCAAGGATGGATGGTGGTCGAGGCAGAACAAGATCCTGCGATTGCTAATCCATTTGAATATGCAGTGAAAGCCCGCCGCTATATCAAAGAAACAGCGGGTATTTAGTAATATTTATCATCTTTCAAATTACCGGTGTATTTATTGCTTTGTATACCGTCGAGGTTTAGACCGTCACTACAGGGGATTAGCTATATCGCTTATCCCCTGTTGGCTAGACTGGTATTTTTATCCGCCCCATATGGTGAGCATCAACAAATTGGCCGTCACGGAAGGCATAGCATGGGCTGGTTCCTTCAATTTCAAAACCAAAGTTACGATAGAGGGCGATTGCTGCCAGATTATCAACAAAAACAGTTAGTTCAATACATTGTATATTCAACCAGTTATCACATAAGTCAATCATGGCTGCCATCAATGCACTGCCTACACCTTTCCTGCAAGAGTTAACATCAACAGCAATACCAAAAGTTGCCACATGACGTCGGCGTGCACGCTGATTTGCTTCAACAGTCAGTTGACCCACGATCTCTTCATCAATGCATGCTACTAAATTATGCATCCCGGCTGGTATTTCTTTGATCTTTTTAGCCCACATTTCAAGCGAAGGTAGAGGAAGTTGTAATGTGTCTCGATAAACCTGTGGATGAGAAAATAGCTGTTGCAAGGCGGGATAATCGCTGAATTCCACATGTCGTATCTGTACATTTCCCATAAATATACCCTTACTCTTACTGTTTGAATTACCTAATAAAATATCGTTTTATTTAGTGGAGTCAATAATATTGCAAGTGGCGAAAAAAAACACTTTACAAGTGAGAGTGATAATGATTATCATTGTCGTGCTTTCAGATGAGACCATCAAAGTTTAGGTGTTCGCATTACGAAGGCACGACATTGCTCACATTGCTTCCAGTGTTTACTTAGCCAGCCGGGTGCTGGCTTTTTTTTTGCCTGTTTTCCCGCTAATCACTTCAAACTCAAATCATTTGTCCTTTAACTTATTAATCAGTCGAATTTTTTGAACAGAGGAGTGAGTTTTTTGCGCTTTCATATTCTCCTACGACATCTAGACTAAAGAAAACGTTGAGGAGAACTGAACATGATTTATTTACGCAAAGCAGAAGAACGTGGCCATGCTAATCACGGTTGGCTGGACAGCTGGCATACCTTCTCATTCGCTGATTATTACGATCCAGAATTTATGGGTTTTTCAGCGCTACGTGTCATTAACGAAGATGTTATCGACGCAGGTCAGGGATTTGGTACCCATCCGCATAAAGATATGGAAATCCTGACTTATGTGTTGTCCGGTACTGTCGAACACCAGGATAGTATGGGCAACAAAGAACAAATCCATGCGGGTGAATTTCAGATAATGAGTGCTGGTACGGGGATTCGCCATTCAGAATATAATGGCCGCGATGACCAGCCGCTACATTTGTACCAGATTTGGATTATCCCGAATAAGACCGGTTTGGAACCTCGTTACGAACAGCAAATGTTCGATATTCCGCAAGGGCGGCAGTTGGTGCTATCTCCGGATGCCCGCGATGGCTCGCTAAAAGTGTTCCAGGATATGACGCTGTGGCGCTGGGCATTGAAACGTGAAGAGCAGTCAATTTATCAGATTCAGGCAGAGCGCCGTATCTGGATACAGGTCGTACGAGGCAATGTGTCTATCAATGGACACCGTGCTGGCACCAGCGATGCATTCGCTATCTGGGATGAAGCTGCTCTTTCTATTCATGCCGATGAAGACAGTGAAATCTTGCTGTTTGATTTGCCGCCAGTTTAAGTTTGATCTTCCTAAGTAAAAAAGGGTATGTGCATCGCGCCATACCCTTTTCTTTGCTAGAATGGCACCCCGTTTACTCTGCCTCAGTTCATTGATAATGAAGAAAAAAAGGCCAGTGCTACAAGACGTTGCCGATATGGTTGGGGTCACTAAAATGACCGTCAGCCGTTATTTGCGCAATCCAGAGCAAGTTTCTGCTGTGTTGCGGGAAAAAATTGCACTGGCGCTAGACGAACTTGGCTACATCCCTAATCGTGCTCCCGATATCCTTTCCAACGCAACCAGCCATGCTATTGGCGTATTACTGCCATCATTAACTAACCAGGTTTTTGCCGAGGTACTCAGAGGTATTGAAAGCGTGACAGATGCGCATGGCTATCAAACCATGTTGGCACATTATGGCTATCAGAAAGAACGGGAAGAGCAGCGGTTGACCTCGCTACTTTCTTACAATATTGATGGGTTAATCCTTTCCGAGCGCCATCATACGGCGCGTACCTTGAAAATGATTGAGGTTGCGGGCATCCCTGTTATTGAACTGATGGATTGTTCTTCGCCTTGCATTGATTTAGCCGTGGGTTTTAATAACTTTGAAGCCGCAAGACAGATGACTCAGCAGATTATCGCCAAAGGTCACCGCTTCGTAGTGTATTTTGGTGCGCGTCAGGATGAGCGAACGGTGATTAAGCAACAAGGTTATGAGCAGGCGATGCGAGAGTCCGGCTTGGAGCCGATGAGTGTGATGACTAGCCGTTCCTCATCATATTCAGCTGGGGCTGAGTTATTGCGCGAGGCTCAGGTGAATTATCCGCAGATTGACAGTATTTTTTGCACCAATGACGACCTGGCCATTGGCGCGGTATTTGAATGCCAGCGTCAAGGACTTTCTATTCCGCATGATATGGCGATAGCCGGTTTCCACGGGCATGATATTGGCCAGTCGATGGTTCCGAAACTCGCTAGTGTACTGACCCCGCGCGAGAGAATGGGGCAAATTGGTGCCGAGCGCTTACTGGCCCGGCTACGCGGAGAGGTGGTTACACCCAAGATGGTTGATGTTGGTTTCACCATTCTCCCCGGTGGCAGTATCTAAGTCACTGTTGTATATCACTAATGTTATATCACTAATGTTATATCACTAATGCTATATCACCATTGCTAATAACAGACAGCCAACCAATCCGCAGACCGATATAATGGTTTCCAGCACTGACCATGATTTGAAAGTCTCGACGATAGTCAGGTTAAAGTATTCTTTAAATAGCCAGAAACCCGGATCGTTGACGTGAGAGAAAATCACACTACCTGAACCCACTGCAATCACCATCAATTCAGGGCTAGCCCCGGTGGTAGCAATAAGAGGGGCCACAATCCCGCCTGCCGTAATGGCGGCCACAGTGGCAGAACCCAGTGCAATACGTAGCGCGGCTGCAATCGACCATGCCATCAGAATTGGTGATAGCCCGCTGCTGTTCATCATGCTGGCGATGTAATGGTCAACACCGCTGTCGACTAAAACCTGTTTGAAAGCTCCACCGCCACCGATAACCAATAGCATCATCGCAATGATTTTGATGGAGTCGGTCACCGTGTCCATCACCGATTCCATTGAACGGCCACGGTTTAAGCCAAAGGTGAAAATCGCGATTAACACGGCGATCAATGTGGCGATAACCGGGTCGCCCAAGAACTCGGCATAGGAGAGAACCGGGTGGCCTTTGGGCAAAATCATCTCTGCCACCGCCCGCATTGCCATCAAAATAACCGGCACCAGCGCGGTGCTGACACTGACGCCAAAACTTGGCATTTCTTCATCGGTAAATGTTTTCGGGTTATACAGCCCTTCAGGTACCGGTTTATCAATGCCTTTCAGGAAACGAGCGAATACCGGGCCGGCCAAAATTACCGTTGGAATAGCCAATAACGTTCCATATAACAGAGTTTTACCCATGTCGGCGTGGAAAATGGTGGCAATAGCGGTTGGGCCGGGGTGAGGGGGTAAGAAGCCGTGAGTCACTGATAACGCTGCGGCCATCGGGACACCCACATATAACAATGGAATACGAGCTGAAGCGGCGATACTGAATACCAGCGGCAACAACAACACAAAACCAACTTCATAGAATAGGGCAAAACCGACAGTAAAACCGGTGAGAACGACCGCCCACTGAATATGTTTTTTACCAAATTTATCAATCAGAGTAGTGGCAATTCGTTGAGCGCCACCACAGTCCGCCAGCAACTTACCCAGCATGGCACCGAAGCCCATAATGAGCGCCAGGCTGCCCAGCGTTCCACCGACCCCTGCTTTGATCGAGCCGACAACCTTGTCGACCGGCATCCCTTGCATAACACCCACCGCCAGAGCGACCAGTATCAGTGAGATAAATCCGTTGAGCTTGAAACGGATCATCAGTAACAGCAGCATGGCAACGCCAACCGCGACAATGACTAATGGCATAGTATTTCTCCATTTATTTAGAGTATATGTATCGCTTTTTATTATGGTTACAGTCAGCTGGAGCCAGCGTGATTGCGCGATTGAGTCCAATGACGATGTCTATCCGGTGTGATAAAAGTCACATCTCCATTTGTTACCGGTATCATGATACCGGTAACATGGTAAAATACGGAACCATAGCGAGTGGTAAAATTCCTATTCTGAGATAGAGATCAACATTATGGCAGGACGTAGCATTATCGTGATGGGTGTATCGGGTAGCGGAAAAACGACTGTGGGTGAAGCTGTAGCCCGCCGGATTCACGCCAAATTTATTGACGGTGATGACCTGCATCCCCGCGCCAATATTCAGAAAATGGGCAGTGGGCATCCTCTCAATGATGAAGATCGCATGCCGTGGTTAGAGCGCCTAAGCGACGCGGCTTATAGCCTGCACCACAAGAATGAAAGCGGCATTATTGTCTGCTCAGCACTGAAACGGCGTTATCGCGATCGGCTGCGAGAAGGTAACCCGGAAATGGTGTTTTTATACCTAAAGGGCAGTTTTGATGTGATTATGGAACGGCTAAAAGCCCGCTCCGGCCATTTTATGCCTACTGATTTATTAAAAAGTCAGTTTGAAGCATTGGAAGAGCCGGGGTCAGAAGAGCCGGATGTTATCTGTGTGGATATTGATGCAGATATTGATGAAGTTGTGCAGCGCTGTGTGTTGGCACTGGAAAAACAGAACTAATCATCGCGTGATGCAAACTGTTGGCAAAGTTGAATGAAGGGAATCGCCCCTTGGGTGCGTTAAACCCTTCACTCACCGAGCTATCAATAACTTTGCCGTCAACGGGCGCGTAAATTCATTTTGTCAGATACGCGCGCACGCCATCCAAAAACATCTGCGTTGATAACATCACCAAAATTAATCCCATCAGGCGCTCCAATGCGCTAACACCTTTACTACCCAATAAGCGCAGAAACAGATTCGACATCAGTAGAATCGCCGCAGATAAACCCCAGGCAATCATCAATGCCAGCACCAAATGGCTAAGCTGGTTAGGATATTGATGGGATAGCAGCATCAGGGTCGCCAGAATAGACGGGCCTGCCACTAATGGGATGGCGAGCGGAACCAGAAAAGGCTCTTCCCCGGCCGATAGCCCGGTAACACTGCTCTCGGGAGAGGGGAAAATCATCTTAATCGCGATTAAAAACAAAATAATACCGCCAGATATTGATACTGTTTCCGTACGCAAATTTAAGAACGCCAGAATCTTCTCGCCAGCGAACAGGAAAATCAGCATCAATATGAGTGCGATCAGCAATTCGCGAATCAACACCACTCGCCGCCGTTTAGGTTCCAGATGTTTAAGCACCGACATAAAAATCGGTAAATTACCCAGCGGATCCATAATCAAAAACAGCAACACCGTTGCCGCAATCATCTCTGTCATTATTACCTCAAAAAAATCAAAATAACTGGCGTTTCCCGCCAGTCAAAGTCACATATTAGGAAGATTGCTTTGAATCATTCTGGTATCGAATAATTTAACTTGCCACTTTGTCCATATTTTGTAAGGTGGTATCAGGTCTGTCCTCGTCAGTTTGCCGTATGCATCAGCAGCGATGCGAGACAGACATCCATTAATCGGTGTCACCTTCCAAGGCAGGGCAGTAAACATGAAAAACGTTGGTTTTATCGGCTGGCGCGGTATGGTCGGCTCAGTACTCATGCAACGCATGATTGAAGAACGCGACTTTGACGGGATCCGCCCGGTCTTTTTCTCTACCTCTCAACACGGCCAAGCAGCGCCCTCTTTCACGGGTCAGCAAGGTACGTTGCAAGACGCTTATGATATTGATGCGTTGAGTGCATTGGATATTATCATCACTTGCCAGGGGGGAGACTATACCAACGAAATTTATCCAAAGCTGCGAGAAACTGGCTGGCAAGGTTATTGGATTGACGCCGCGTCCTCTCTTCGTATGCAAGATGACGCAATTATCATTCTGGACCCGGTGAACCACGGTGTCATTCAACAGGGGCTAGATAAAGGTATCAAGACCTTTGCTGGTGGCAACTGTACCGTCAGCCTGATGCTGATGTCATTAGGCGGTTTGTTTGCTAATGATTTGGTTGAGTGGGCATCTGTTGCGACTTATCAGGCAGCCTCTGGTGGTGGTGCTCGTCACATGCGCGAATTGCTGACCCAAATGGGTATGTTGCACGCTGATGTGGCAAAAGAGCTGCAAGATCCCGCCTCGGCTATTTTGGATATCGAACGTAAAGTGACTGCGGCCACTCGCAGTGGCAAATTGCCGACCGACAACTTTGGCGTGCCATTGGCGGGTAGTTTAATTCCGTGGATCGACAAAGCGCTGGATAACGGCCAGAGTCGTGAAGAGTGGAAAGGCCAGGCTGAAACCAACAAGATTTTGAATACCGGCAGTGTTATCCCGGTTGATGGTCTGTGTGTTCGTATCGGCGCACTGCGTTGCCATAGCCAGGCTTTTACACTGAAGCTGAAAAAAGATGTGCCGCTGCCAGAAATCGAACAACTGCTGGCAACTCACAATGACTGGGTCCGCGTTATCCCGAATGATCGCGAGTTGAGTATGCGCGAACTGACCCCTGCTGCGGTGACCGGTACCTTGAATACTCCGGTGGGTCGTCTGCGTAAACTGAATATGGGGCCGGAATATCTTTCCGCCTTCACCGTCGGTGACCAATTATTATGGGGCGCTGCTGAACCACTGCGCCGTATGCTGCGAATTTTGCTGTAATTTACTTTCTAATCATGATGACAAGCCCCGACCTTATAGTCAGGGCTTTTTTATTGCGGCATTGTTGCTGGGATAACGTATTAATAAAGACGGCCACAATTACAACAGCTGGCTGATGTTCAGTTCTTCCATCAAGCGGTAGTTATCTGAATAATCAACCGGAATGGCGATGACGGCCGGGCCTTGAGTATCCATTGCCTGGTGTAATTTAACCGTTAACTCATCAGCAGATTCAACAGCAAAGCCTTTTGCACCAAAGGATTCTGCATACATTTTAAAATCTATCGGACCAAAACTGACACCAGATGAGCGGTGGTATTTCTTCTGCTCCTGAATTTCCACCATGTTGTAACCGTTATCCACCCAGATGATATGTAGTAGGTTACTTTTAAGCCGTACCGCAGTTTCTAACTCCATGCTGGATTGCATAAAACCCCCATCCCCAGAGACAGAAACTACTTTTTGCTGCGGATTTATCAGTGCAGCCGCAATGGCCCACGGCAGGGCGACGCCCATAGTCTGCTGGCCATTTGACATTAAAATTTGCCGGGCACGGAAGCTGTAGAGATAGCGGGCAATCCAAATATGGAAACTCCCCATATCGACACAGAGTGTTACGTCATTGTTGACAATATCCTGCATTGCCCGCACCAGTCGCAGTGGATGGATAGCGAAACCACTCATTTTATCCGCACGATTGGCCAGGTCGCGCCGTTGACGACAGCGATCTTCCAGTATTGCCTGTGTTTGAGAGGTTAAAATTATCGGGCCATGTATCTGCTGATTGAGTACTTCCAATGTGGCGGCGATATCACCCAATAGCTCTTTTTCGGGCTGATAAGCTACATCTATCTCAGCGGGTAAAATATCCAGATGTATCAATGTTGCCCGGCCGTTGTTCCATAACGCGGGATCATATTCCACCGGGCTATAACCGATAGTGATAATCAAATCAGCTTGTTGCAGTAGCTTATCGCCCGCCTGATTATTAAATAACCCTACCCGGCCAGCAAAATGGTCGAAATGCGCTTGGTCAACGACACCAGCGGCTTGATAGGTGCTAGTAACCGGTATTTTGCTGTGATGAAGCAAGCGCCGGATCGCTTGCGCATTGGCTGGTTGGCTCGCCATCAATCCCAGTAACAAGACGGGATTTTTAGCCTGATTAAGTAATTTAGCGACAGCAATAATTTCATTGAGTGGTGCGCTACCGCTTTGTGGGCAAACTCGATGAATTAGCGCCTGTCCGGTGATGGGTTTATTGAGAATATCTTGTGGCAGACTGACAAAGGCGGCGCCCTGTCTGCCAAACTCAGCGCTTCTGAAGGCATTACCCAGCACTTCGCAAAGTGCCGCAGAAGCTGTCACTTCGGCGCTAAATTTGGTTACTGGGCGGAAGATGCTCACGGTATCCAAACTTTGATGCGTTATTTTCAGGCTATCGGAGCGTTTAACTGCACCACCCAAGGCCACGACCGGATCCCCTTCGGAGGTCGCCGTAGAGAGGCCGGTAACCAGATTGGCACAACCCGGCCCGGAGGTCACCAGCGCGACACCGGCTTTACCGGTCAATCGGCCAACAGCAGCCGCCATAAAGGCGGCATTCGCTTCATGACGTACCACGATGGTGTTGATGCTGGAATCTTCCAGTGAATCAAATACCCGATCAATTTTAGCCCCCGGAATGCCAAATACCTGTTTCACACCTTGCTGCTCTAAATGATTAACCACCAGATCGGCACCGCTTTTCCAGGTCAGAATATTAGGTTCATTTATCATGATATGTTGTCCTTTTATATCCGTCATACTTCAAGCTGCATGTGCGTTGGCTACGCTCGTTACTCGGCCCGTCCATGGGCCACGCCTTTGCGAAGCCGCTGCAAACAGCGTTCAAATCGGTTCCAGACCGATTTGTCACCCGAATCACTTACTTATGTAAGCTCATCGGGACTCTCTCGTTTGCCGCCTTCCTGCAACTCGAATTATTTAGGATGTATGTCTTCGCTTTATACGGTGGATTAACTCTCTACGGCGCATATCATGCTGTTGAGATTCTGTGGGGAAAGATTTGCTGTAAGGAAATCAGGTTCCTGCGGCAGGTCGATAACCAATTTGGCGACAGTACCAAAGGTCAGAATGCCGTTTTCCAGTTGGTAATCCAGTACGTGGCCACCCCCGTTGCGATCATCGGTAATAAAATGTTCGTGATAGCCAGCAACATTAATACCTTGGGTATATTTGGGGCTGCGAAAACCAATGATCACGCCACTTTGATGTTCAAACTCGAAGGTGGGTTGTTCGGCGATAGCTTCAAGCATGGGTTTATAGGGACGTTGTTGGCGTGGCACTGTACGGGTTTCGACATGGCTGAACTTGCCATCAATACGGAGTGCGCAAAACAGATTGTCTGTTGCGGCAACATCGTTAATCACTTTGTGGAGCTGCTCCCGGCTCATTTTATGCTCGAATTGGCGTTTTTCAGTCGGTTGAAAAAAGGTCATTACTGCAAAGGGGGTTTTCTGCTGTGGTTGGGCTGAGCGGGCGCTGCCGTCGGATCGCAATTGATAAATTTTACTGTTTAATGCAACGAGTTCGCCATCAAGATTGTTAAATGTTCCTAATCCAAAATCGCCGTATTTCAATAACTCAGCCATCGTAACCTGGCCTTCATAAACTCCGCCAATCAATGCGCTCATCAGCGATGTCTGGTAAATGGCGCAATCGGGATGCTGTCCCTGATAGGTGATAAAGCTTTCAGTCACCTCTTGAGCACACGAGCAATGCGATGTCATTGATTCAGTCATATTCTTCTTCACTTTTTTGTAACATAAATTATATTTATATATAAGGTTGACGCCGAAAGAGCATAAGTACCAATATAGGAATCCCACTTTTTCGATATCAAAAATATATGGAATTACGTTATCTACGCTATTTTGTTGCAGTGGCTTCAGCTCGGCACTTCACCCGAGCAGCCGAAATGCTGGGTATTTCACAGCCCCCACTGAGCCAACAGATTCAAAAATTGGAGCAAGAAATAGGCACACCACTACTGCGCCGGTTGACGCGAGGGGTCGAATTGACCAATGCGGGGAAAGTGTTCTATGAGGATGCTTGTCATATATTGACGTTGACGGATGAAGCGATAAAACGGGTTAAAAGTATTGCACGGGGGGAAACGGGTAAACTGCGGGTAGGTTTTGCCAGCTCGACAGCATTTCAGCCCATCGTCTTACAATTGCTCCATGCTTATCGGGATAAATATCCGGAGGTGATATTGTCGCCCAGCGAAGAGACCATGCCGGTGTTAATGAATGATTTACGTAACAGACATATTGATGTGGCTTTTATTCGCCAACCCTGTGATGCCAGTAATGAATTCACCTGTAAGGTGCTGGTAGAGGAAGATATGCTGTTGGTACTGCCACATAATCATCCGCTGCACCGTTTACCACAAATCAATCTGCAAGCACTACAGCATGAAAAACTGATTATTTTCCCACGGGAAGTCGGCCCCGGATTATATGATGCTATTATGACAGCTTGCTATCGCGCAGGGTTTCAACCCGAGTTAGGGCAGCAATCGCCACAGATGGTCTCGGCGATTGGTATGGTTTCTGCCGGTTTTGGTTTTACTCTGGTACCCCGTTCGCTCACAACTATTCAGGCAAATAATGTCACTTATCATGAGATTGATGACAGCCTATTAAAAACCAAGATTACTTTGGCATGGCGGCGGCATGAACACTCCGCCGCAGTGCTTAATATGGTGAATATCATTACGCGTAAAAAGCTATCCGCAGGTTAGCTCTCACTTGCGGTGATAAACGGCAGTTTAATGATGATACGGGTGAATTTCTCAGCTTTATTTATTACGGTTAAACCGTATTCACTGCCATAACGCACTTTAATCCGCCGATCCACAAGGTTCATACCCAGCCCATCACCATTTGGCCGCGGTTGATATAATCCGGCATTATCTTCAACTTCCAGCACCAGAACATGGTCATCCAACTTGCCGTGCAAGGTGATACGACCATTGCTGAACATCTGCGAAATACCGTGTTTGATGGCATTTTCCACCACCGGTTGTAGCGAAAATGCCGGTAAACGCGCCTCCATCAACTCATCTGGTAATGAAATTTCAACACTCAGGCGATCGGCAAACCGCGCTTTTTCTATTTCCAGATAAGCATTCACATGTTCAATCTCATCACTCAGTGTAACCACATCATGACTGCGTTTAAGGTTTTTACGGAAAAATGTCGACAGAGACAGTACCAGTTTACGGGCATGGTCTGGATTGCGCCGGATCACCACCGACAGAGTATTGAGCGCATTAAACAGGAAATGCGGATTGACCTGCGCGTGAAGCAGTTTGATTTCGGATTGTGCCAACATCTGCTTTTGCTGCTCAAACTCACCGGCCAGAATTTGTGCCGATAGCAGGTGAGCAATGCCTTCACCCAATGTGCGGTTAATACTGGAGAATAGCTTACTTTTTGGCTCATACAGTTTGATGCTACCAATCACCCGATGCTCTTCTCCGCGCAACGGGATAACCAAGGTGGAACCTAGCTTACAGGTCGGTGAAATTGAACAGGTATAGGGCACGGCGTTGCCGTCGGCGTAGACCACCTGATTCAGCTCAATCGCCCGGTGGGTATGGTCGGAAGTAATGGCTCCTCCCACTTTATGATGGTCTGAACCAGTGCCAATAAACGCCAGCAGTTTCTCACGGTCAGTGATTGCTACCGCGCCCACACCCAGTTCTTCATACAAAATACGCGCTACTCGCATGCTGTTTTGCTGATCAAAACCGTGGCGTAATAACCCTTCTGTCCGCGCGGCAATTTGTAACGCTTTAGCTGAGAATGCGGTGGTGTATTTTTCGAAAATAGCACGCCGATCCAATAAGATACGCATAAACATCGCGGCACCGATGGTGTTAGTTATCATCATGGGCAAGGCAATGTTCTCAACCAATTCGACCGCTTCATGGAAGGGGCGCGCCACTGCCAGAATAATCAACATTTGCAGGACTTCGGCTACCAAGGTAATAGCGGCGACAACCAAAGGCTGGAATAACAGGTCAAGGCGATTTTTGCGGATCAGATAGCTATGGAGTAGCCCGCCTAATAACCCTTCGGTGATGGTAGATAACATACAGGCGGTGGCGGTCATTCCTCCCATAGAGTAGCGATGTAACCCCCCGGTCAGACCCACCAGAAAACCGACTGATGGCCCCCCTAGCACGCCACCCAATACGGCACCGATAGCGCGGGTATTGGCGATGGAGTCATCAATATGCAAACCAAAATAGGTTCCCATGATGCAAAACATGGAAAACGTGAGGTAGCACACCAGTTTATGGGGCAACCTAATGGTAACATGCATTAAGGGGATAAATAGCGGTGTTTTACTCAACAGATAAGCGATGACCAGATAGACACACATCTGTTGTAAAAGGGAAAAAATCAGTTCGATCTGGCTAACGCCCATGTTGGATGACCACTGTTATTACTAAGATTATTTATAGCTGCTGCTATTGTAGCCAGATTTCTCGACAGAGAAGTTAACCCGCACCTTGTTTCAACAAAAAAGCCCTATGGGGCTAAAAACCGTGTCAGCTTGTTGTTTTGCTCATTTCGTCTGGCGAGTATCACAGTTTCTTTGTGCGACTCATAACGGCATTTCCATCACATATGTGTTTCTTGCACAGCTTAATCTTCTTTTTTTTCACTTATTTGCGTGAGAAAAAATTTCATTAATCATAAGCCAATTTTTTTAGCTCTTATTGACTATGCTTATAGTTTGGGTGAGAAAAATCCTATTGCTAAGTGTGCAATCATAAAGACAGGTTGAGGCGTTAAGTCTATTTATTGACCTTGATCATGCCTAATACATTAAATGGATTGCATGATTAATATGCTGAATTTTAGTTGTGGGCCTAAAATTTTGCATAAAATCATGATGTTAATCAAAGGAAGAAGATATGCCAGTACTTCCCGACCGTCAGGTGATTAATCAGATTATTTCCGGCCATTATGCCGACCCTTTTTCCGTTTTGGGTATGCACCAAACTGAGCGGGGATTACAGGTATGTGCGTTGTTGCCGGATGCCAAAGAGGTATGGTTGGTTGAAGCAGAAACTCAGCGCAATGTCGTTCAACTTCAGAGTGAAGATCCGCGTGGTTTCTTCATTGCCAACATCCCCCAGCGTAAAAAACCTTTCCGTTATCAGTTAGCCGTTACGTGGCAAGAAAGCACACAAGTCATCGAAGATCCCTACCGATTCGGCACACTATTGCAGGATATCGATACCTGGTTATTAGCAGAAGGTACCCATCTACGCCCTTATGAACGCTTAGGGACGCATTTGATGAGTCTGGATAGGGTGCCGGGGGTCAGTTTTGCGGTTTGGGCACCGAATGCTCAACGTGTTTCTGTGGTGGGGGAATTTAATTTTTGGGATGGTCGTCGCCACCCAATGCGGTTACGGCGAGAAAATGGTATTTGGGAGCTATTTCTGCCCGGCGTGCAAGCGGGGCAGTTGTATAAGTTTGAGATAATAGATTGCCACGGTCAGGTGCGGTTAAAAGCGGATCCTTACGCCTTTAAAGCCCAGATGCGACCAGAAACAGCCTCATTGATCAGTCCGTTGCCCGACGTGGTCGAAAATACTCCCACCCGACAAAAAGCCAATGACTTGCGTTCACCTATTTCTATTTATGAAGTCCATCTTGGTTCGTGGCGACGCCATACCGACAATAACTTTTGGCTCAGTTATGGCGAATTAGCCGATCAATTGGTCGAATACGTCAAATATATGGGCTTTACCCATGTGGAATTGCTGCCGATTAATGAGCATCCGTTTGATGGTAGTTGGGGCTATCAACCGCTGGGATTGTACGCACCGACTCGCCGGTTCGGCACACCACAAGATTTCAAAGATTTTGTCGCCAAATTCCATGAGGCAGGAATTAACGTCATTCTTGACTGGGTTCCGGGTCATTTCCCTAGTGATGAGCATGGTTTATCGACGTTCGATGGAACAGCATTATATGAATATGCCGATCCGCGTGAAGGCTACCATCAGGACTGGAATACCCTGATTTATAACTATGGTCGCAATGAAGTTCGCAACTATTTAGCGGGGAATGCATTTTACTGGATGGAGCGTTTTGGCATTGATGCATTACGTATTGATGCTGTTGCTTCAATGATTTACCGCGATTACAGCCGTGCCGAAGGACAATGGGTGCCCAATTATTACGGTGGGCGCGAAAATCTCGAGGCGATTGCCTTCTTGCGTTACACCAACCATACCATCGGTGTTGAGCGCTCCGGCGGTGTCACTATGGCTGAGGAGTCTACTGACTTCCCAGGGGTGACATTACCTCCTGATGCGGGTGGATTGGGCTTTAACTACAAGTGGAATATGGGCTGGATGCATGACACGCTCAATTATCTGCAATGTGACCCTGTTCACCGCAAATATCACCATAATCTAATGACTTTCGGTATGTTATACGCCTATACCGAGAACTTTATTTTACCGATCTCTCACGATGAAGTGGTGCATGGCAAACGTTCAGTCCTTGATCGAATGCCCGGTGATGCATGGCAGAAATTCGCTAACTTGCGGGCCTACTATGGGTTTATGTGGGCGCATCCAGGCAAAAAATTGCTGTTTATGGGATGTGAATTCGCCCAAGGGCGTGAGTGGAATTTCGATACCAGTTTGGACTGGCATTTGCTGGATGACGAAAATGGTTGGCATAAGGGAGTGCAGCGCTGGGTTCGTGACCTTAACCATTGTTATCAGCAGCATGCGCCACTCTATGAGTTGGATTACCAACCGGCTGGTTTTGAGTGGTTGGTGGTGGATGATCATGAAAACTCGGTATTTGCTTTCCTGCGCCGTGACGCTGATGGTAACGAACTGATTGTTATTAGTAATTTTACGCCAGTCCCACGTTATAACTACCGCGTAGGCGTCCCACATAGCGGGCATTATCGTGAAGTGTTGAACTCCGATTCAGCATTTTATCGTGGCAGCAATATGGGTAATCAGGGCGGTATTCATAGCCATGAAGTAGGCAGCCATCATCACAATCATTCATTACTGCTAACTCTGCCACCGCTGTCGACCATTTATCTGGTGCGGGAGGGGTAGGATGACGACTCTGACGAGTGGCTCCCCGACGCCAATGGGTGCTCATTTTGATGGTGTCGGAATCAATTTCACGCTGTTTTCGGCCCATGCAGAGCAGGTTGAACTGTGCCTGTTTGATGATAATAACCAGGAATTGCGTATTCCGTTACCGGCCCGCAGTGGGGATATCTGGCATGGTTATCTTCCTGAAGGAAAACCTGGGCAGCGCTATGGTTACCGTGTTAGTGGGCCATTTAATCCGCAACAAGGCCATCGTTTTAATCCCAACAAGCTATTGATAGATCCTTGTACTCTCGCGCTAGATAGCAAAGTAGGTGATGACCCTAACTTACAGGGGGGGGTGAGTCAGCCCGACTCTCGCGACAGTTCAGCCGCCGTGCCTAAGTGTATTGTGGTCTATGAAGAATATGATTGGCAGGAGGATCGCCGACCGGCGATTCCTTGGGGTAATACTGTCATTTATGAAGCCCATGTGCGCGGCTTAACTCAATTGCATCCGGATATTCCGGCAGATCTACGTGGCACGTACGCCGGTTTGGCTCATCCAGTCATGATTCAATACCTGCAAAAGCTGGGTATAACGACGTTGGAGTTGCTGCCGGTGCAATTCCATGTTGATGAGCCACGCTTGCAGAAGATGGGGCTGAGTAATTATTGGGGTTACAACGTACTCGCTCCCTATGCAGTTGACTCGGATTATGCTTCTGGTCGTGAAGGGATTTCCCCACTGCAAGAGCTCCGTGATGCGGTTAAAGCGCTGCATAAAGCCGGTATTGAAGTGATTTTGGATGTGGTATTCAATCACAGTGCAGAGCTGGATGTGTTTGGTCCCACTCTGTGTCAGCGTGGGATCGATAATGCCAGCTACTACTGGCTCACCCCCGAGGGTGAATATGACAACATGACTGGTTGTGGCAATACATTGCGCCTTAGCCAACCTTGTGTGATGCAGTGGGTGGTTGATTGCCTGCGTTATTGGGTTGATAGCTGCCACATTGATGGTTTCCGCTTTGATTTAGGAACGGTTTTGGGGCGCTCACCGGCTTTCGACCAACATGCCCCTTTGTTTGCCGCACTGGCGGCTGATAAACAGCTTTGTAATTGCAAGATGATTGCAGAGCCTTGGGATATCGGCTTGGGGGGCTATCAATTGGGTAACTTTCCTGCCGGTTTTAGCGAATGGAATGACCAGTATCGCGATGCCATGCGCCGCTTCTGGTTACGCAACGATTTACCTTTGGGGCAATTCGCCCAGCATTTCGCAGCATCCAGCAATTTATTCAAACATCGGGAGCGTTTGCCTTCCGCCAGTATCAATCAAATTACCGCCCATGATGGTTTTACCCTGCAAGATTTGCTGTGCTTTAACCAAAAACATAACCAAATCAACGGAGAAGAGAACCGTGATGGCAGTGATAACAATCTGAGCAATAATTTTGGTAGTGAAGGTTTGGTGGCGGATGACGCTATCTGGCAACGGCGCAAAGCGTGCCAGCGCGCATTACTGACCACGTTGTTACTTTCACAGGGTACACCGATGCTGCTGGCTGGCGATGAGCACGGTCATAGTCAGCAAGGCAACAATAATGCGTATTGTCAGAACAACATTCTCACCTGGCTCGACTGGGGGAGCGCAGATCAAGAATTAACGGCATTTACTGCCGAACTTATTCGATTACGCCAGCAGATTCCGGCTCTGATTCAAGACTCATGGTGGGAAGACGGAGATGGCAATGTGCAATGGCTGGATAGTCAGGGGGAAGCGCTGAGTGATTGGGCTTGGGAGCAGGGCGATCAGAAACAACTTCAAATTCGGTTATCTCAGCGCTGGCTAGTGGTGATTAATGCCACTGATCAAGCATGTGAAATGCATTTACCTGCGGGGGAATGGGTGGTGATTCCTCCTTTTGAGCCGTCAGAGCATACGGAATCATTAACCGTATGGAATGGGTCTGCACATACCGTTTGCGTGCTCACACAGAAATTTTAAGGAGTCTTCATGGTTAAGTTCGAGAATAAAGACCCACTGATGTTAGCTCGATTATTACCGAATAAATCTGTCGCGTTGATTCTGGCGGGTGGCCGGGGTTCGCGGCTGAAAGATTTAACGGCGACCCGTGCTAAACCCGCAGTTCATTTTGGCGGCAAGTTTCGCATTATTGATTTTGCCCTTTCCAACTGTCTGAATTCGGGTATCCGGCGTATTGGCGTGATAACGCAATATCAGTCGCATAGCTTGGTTCAGCATATTCAACGTGGCTGGTCATTCCTCAATGAGGAAATGAACGAATTTGTCGATTTATTGCCCGCCCAACAGCGTCTAAGCACTGAGCAGTGGTACAAAGGTACCGCAGATGCGGTTTATCAGAATCTGGATATTATCCGCCGCTACAAAGCAGAACATATCGTCATTCTGGCGGGTGACCATATTTACAAAATGGATTACTCCCGCATGCTGCTCGACCACGCAGAGAAAGGCGCTGAGTGTACTGTGGCATGTATTCCGGTGCCGATTAAGGAAGGCACTGAGTTTGGTATCATGGAGGTGGATGACGATTACCAAATAACCGCTTTCTATGAAAAACCGGCTAAACCTCCTGCGATGCCGGGCCGCCCTGATATGGCTCTCGCCAGCATGGGTATCTACATTTTCAATGCTGATTATCTATTTAAATTATTGGAAGAAGATCAAAAGCTTCCCGGCTCCAGCCATGATTTTGGTAAAGATATCATTCCTAAATTGACTGAGCAAAGAGTGGCCTGGGCACATCCATTCGACCTTTCCTGTGTGACCTCTAATGCTGAGTTACCGCCTTACTGGCGTGACGTAGGAACGCTGGACGCCTACTGGCGCGCGAACCTCGATTTAGCATCGGTAACGCCAGAGCTGGATATGTATGACCGCGATTGGCCAATTCGGACACATATGGAGCCGCTGCCACCTGCCAAGTTTGTGCAGGACCGCTCTGGTAGCCACGGTATGACCATGAACTCGTTAGTCTCCGGTGGCTGTATTGTTTCCGGTTCGGTAGTCGTGCATTCGGTGCTATTCCCTCGAGTGCGAGTAAATTCATTTTGTACTATTGATTCCACATTGTTGCTACCGGATGTCAATGTGGGCCGTTCGTGCCGCCTGCGTCGCTGCATTATTGACCGAGCCTGCCAGATACCTGAGGGGACGGTTATTGGGGAAAACGCCGAAGAAGACAGCAAACGTTTTTATCGCTCTGAGGGCGGGGTGGTGTTAGTGACCCGTTCTATGCTGGCAAAGCTTAAAAGTGAATAGGAAAAATGATGCGGGTTCTACACGTATGTTCTGAGCTATTCCCGTTGTTAAAAACCGGGGGATTGGCTGACGTTGTTGGTGCCTTACCTGCCGCTCAAATTGCTGAGGGGGCCGATGTTAGGGTTATGCTGCCGGGGTTCCCTGACTTACGTCGTGGCATACCAGACACGGTTTTGGTCAGAGAGATTGATACCTTTGCTGGCCGTGTTTCATTACGTTATGGCCATTATCAGGGGATTGGTATTTACCTGATTGATGCACCGGGCCTCTATGATCGGGCAGGAAGCCCGTACCACGACCCATCTTTACATGCTTATGCAGATAACTATCGCCGTTTTGCATTACTGGGATGGATGGCTTGTGAACTGGCTTGTGGCCTGGATGGTTATTGGCGTCCAGAGGTGGTGCATGCCCATGATTGGCATGCCGGGCTAGCTTGTGCTTATCTCGCGGCACGGGGCCGCCCGGCACGTTCAGTATTTACCGTCCATAATTTGGCATATCAAGGGCTATTTTCGGGGCACCATTTGGCTGAAATACAGTTGCCAGCTGCATTTTTCCAAATGTATGGGCTGGAATTCTATGGCCAAATTTCCTATCTGAAAGCCGGGTTGTTCTTTGCTGACCATGTCACCACTGTTAGCCCGACCTATGCCAGGGAAATTACCCAACCTGCGTTCGGCTACGGCATGGAGGGTTTGCTACAAGAACGGGCCAGTCAGGGACGATTAACCGGAATCCTCAATGGTGTGGACAGTGATATCTGGGACCCACAAACGGATGTTTTACTCCATGCCCGCTATGATGCAGAAAACCTGCAAAAGAAAGCGATAAATAAAACACACCTGCAAACCACCATGGGGTTGGAGGTGACGGAGAAGAAACCTATTTTTGCCGTGGTCAGCAGGCTGACGGAGCAAAAAGGGTTAGATTTGGTGCTGGAAGCGTTGCTCGATTTACTGAAGTTAGGAGGGCAATTGGCTGTTCTGGGGGCGGGTGATGCCATTTTACAAGAGGCATTCCTGGCGGCTGCGGCAGACTATTCCGGTCAGGTTGGGGTGCAAATAGGCTATCACGAGGCATTTTCACACCGAATTATTGCCGGTGCGGATGTGATTCTGGTGCCTAGCCGTTTTGAACCTTGTGGGCTAACACAGTTGTATGGCTTGAAGTATGGCACCTTGCCACTGGTCCGGCATACGGGCGGGTTGGCAGATACCGTGGTGGATTGCGCGCTAGAAAATCTGGCAGACGGCAGTGCCTCGGGGTTTGTGTTTGATGAATGCGATGCACAAGCATTAGTGCGGGCGATTCGCCGTGCTTTTGTTCTGTGGAGCCGACCAAAACATTGGCGTCACGTCCAGCGCCACGCAATGGGATTGGACTTTGGTTGGCAAGTCGCCGCGGCAGACTATCTGTCACTTTATCGGCGTCTGTGATTTCTCGTTGCCGATTTGTTGTAATCAAAAATTGGGAAAACCGCTATGACATCACCGTTCAGTTATACCTCACCTGTTGTCAGTGTGGATGCGCTGAAACACTCCATTGCCTACAAACTGATGTTTATTGTGGGCAAAGATCCCTCTATTGCGACTCAGCACGATTGGCTGAATGCGACTTTATTTGCTGTGCGTGACCGTATGGTTGAACGCTGGCTGCGTTCTAATCGTGCACAATTATCACAAGACGTTCGACAGGTTTATTACTTGTCGATGGAGTTTCTCTTGGGGAGAACGCTTTCTAATGCACTGTTATCGATGGGGATATATGAAGATATCGAACAGGCTTTGGATGAAATGGGCCTCAATCTGTCTGAGCTGCTGCAAGAAGAGAATGACCCTGGTTTAGGTAATGGTGGCTTAGGGCGTCTGGCGGCCTGTTTTCTGGATTCACTGGCGACATTAGCACTTCCCGGTCGCGGTTACGGCATTCGCTACGAATATGGCATGTTTAGCCAGAAAATCGTCAATGGCCAGCAGATGGAGTCGCCGGATAACTGGCTGGAATATGGTAATGCCTGGGAGTTTCCACGGCACAATACCCGCTATAAAGTGCGGTTTGGTGGCCGTATTCAGCAGGAAGGCAGCAAAACTCGCTGGCTGGAAACGGAAGAAATTCTTGCCTGTGCCTATGATCAAATCATTCCTGGTTTTGATACAGATGCGACTAATACTCTGCGCTTATGGTCCGCACAGGCCAGTAATGAGATCAATCTGGGTAAATTCAATCAGGGTGATTACTTCGCAGCGGTAGAAGATAAAAACCATTCAGAAAACGTATCCCGGGTGCTTTATCCCGATGACTCGACCTACTCCGGGCGCGAATTGCGCTTGCGGCAAGAGTACTTTTTAGTTTCCGCCACGGTGCAGGATATTCTTAATCGTCATTGGGCGATGCACCAAACATTCGATAATTTGGCTGATAAGATTGCTATTCACTTGAATGATACCCATCCGGTGCTTTCTATCCCTGAAATGATGCGCCTGCTGATTGATGAGCATAAATTTAGCTGGATGGATGCCTGGGATGTGGTGCAGCAAGTATTCTCTTACACTAACCACACCCTGATGAGCGAAGCACTGGAAACCTGGCCTATCGACATGATTGGCAAAATTCTGCCGCGCCATCTGCAAATCATTTTTGATATCAATGATCATTTCCTCAAACTGGTGCAGGAACAGTATCCGGACGAACCCGATTTGTTGCCACGAGTATCGATTATTGATGAAAATGATGGTCGACGAGTACGTATGGCTTGGCTTGCGGTGATCGCCAGCCATAAAGTGAATGGCGTTTCGGCGCTACATTCAGAATTGATGGTGCAATCGCTGTTTGCTGATTTTGCCCGTATCTTCCCAAACCGCTTCTGTAATAAAACCAATGGGGTTACGCCACGGCGCTGGCTGGGGTTAGCTAACCGGCCATTGGCCGCAGTATTGGATGACAGTATCGGTCATAACTGGCGTACAGATTTGAGTCAACTCAGTGAGCTGAAAAACAATATTGATTACGTGAGCTTCTTGAAGGCGGTGCAAAAAGCCAAGCTGGAGAACAAAAAGCAGCTGGCTATCTATATTGCGCAAAAGCTGAATATTGTGGTGAATCCGGCGGCGCTGTTTGATGTACAAATCAAGCGTATTCATGAGTACAAACGACAACTGTTGAATGTTCTGCATGTGATAACCCGCTATAACCGCATTCTTGAAGCACCAGATGAGAAGTGGGTACCGCGAGTGGTGATGTTTGCCGGTAAAGCTGCGTCGGCTTATTACAATGCGAAACAAATTATTCGTTTGATCAATGATGTAGCCAAGGTGATCAATAACGATCCGCGCATTAATAACCTGCTAAAAGTGGTATTCATTCCGAACTACAGTGTCAGTCTGGCACAGTTGATTATCCCAGCAGCTGATCTTTCCGAACAGATCTCGCTGGCGGGTACCGAGGCGTCAGGAACCAGTAACATGAAATTTGCGCTGAATGGGGCGCTAACGATTGGCACGTTGGATGGGGCAAATGTCGAGATTCGCGAACATGTCGGTGAGGATAATATCTTTATCTTTGGTAATACTACCGAGCAGGTTGAGGCTCTACGTAAGAGCGGTTATAACCCACGGAAATATTATGACGAAGATCCGGAGCTGCATTTAGTATTGACGCAAATTGCTACCGGAGCTTTCAGCCCGGAAGAGCCTCATCGATACACCAGCCTGTTTGATTCGCTGGTTAATCTGGGTGACCACTATCAATTGCTGGCAGATTATCGCAGTTATGTGGATACCCAAGAGCAAGTCGATACGCTCTATCGCCATCCTGATGAATGGACACGTAAAACCATACTCAATATTGCTAATATGGGCTATTTCTCTTCGGATCGGACTATTCAAGAGTATGCCGATGATATTTGGCATATTAAGCCGATAAGGCTTTAAACATTCGGCGAGTTAATAACAAAAACCCTCTTCAACAGTAAACTGTGAAGAGGGTTTTTTTAACAGATAGATGACGGGTATTTGTTATCAGGAGACCAAGGAAAGAGTCTGTTGTTTCTCAGCTTGCGCTTCTGCCAGCCACTGAGAAATCCGTTGTTTTTGCGCTTCGTCTAGCATCATGCCTAACTTGGTTCGACGCCAGATGGCATCATCGAGTTCAACAACCCACTCTTTTTCAACCAAATAGCGTAATTCTGCTTCATACAGACCGTAGCCGAAGTGTTCGCCCAAGCTTTCGATGCTGGTGGCATCAGCCAAAATTAGCTCGCTATGACTGCCATAAGTACGGGTATAGCGGCGCGCCAGCCCTTCAGGTAACCAGTTATAGCGATGGCGCAGTTGTACCGTGTAGTTATCACGATTGCCGCCAATATCCCCGCCCGGTAACGAGCCGGTTTTCGTCCATGCAGGGCCGACATTGGTATAATAGCCGGACAGTTTTTCCAGCGCATGTTCTGCCAGTTTCCGATAGGTGGTCAGTTTGCCACCAAATACTGACAGTAGCGGTGCTTTGCCGTCTTCATCGGCGACATCCAGTGTGTAATCACGGGTAACCGCTTGCGGTGAATCTGATTCATCATCACACAGCGGACGAACGCCAGAGTATGTCCAGACGATATCATCTCGGCCCAGTTGCTTTTTAAAGTGGTCGTTATACACCTTCAGCAGGTAATCAATTTCCTGGTCGTCGATCTTCACATCTTTCGGATCGCCGTGGTATTCGACGTCTGTGGTACCGATGATGGAATATTCATCCAACCAAGGAATAACGAAGACAATACGGTGGTCTTCGTTTTGCAGAATATAAGCTTGTGGTTGGTTATGAACTCGTGGCACCACAATATGGCTACCTTTGATCAGGCGGATACCATAAGGTGATTTCAGTTTCAGACCCTCATCGAAGAACTGTTTAACCCACGGGCCGGTAGCATTGACTAACCCTTTGGCGCGCCAGGTAAAGGTTTTGCCGGTGTTGGCATCGACAGCTTCCACCATCCATAGGCCTTGTTCACGCCAGGCGCGAGTCACTTTGGTGCGAGTACGCACTTCGCCGCCACGTTCGACCACCTCCTGAGCATTCAGCACTACCAGGCGGGCATCATCTACCCAGCAGTCAGAATATTCGAAACCGCGCACTAACTCGGGCTTCAACACTGATTCGGGGCCAAAACGTAGCCCTTTACTGGCAGGCAGGCTGGTACGTTTGCCCAAATGATCGTACAAGAATAAGCCGGTACGAATCATCCACGCCGGACGTAGATGGGGCTGATGTGGCAGGCGAAAGCGCATTGGGAAAGCGATATGAGGAGCCAGTTTCAGCAAAACCTCACGTTCGGCCAATGCTTCACTGACCAACCGGAATTCATAGTGTTCCAGGTAACGTAAGCCGCCGTGGATAAGTTTGGAGCTGGCAGAAGATGTAGCACAGGCCAAATCTTGTGCTTCCAGCAGCAGAACGGACAGGCCACGCCCTGCAGCGTCCGCAGCGATACCGGCACCATTAATGCCGCCACCGATCACGATCAAGTCTTTGGTTTCCATGCTTACTTCCTCCGGATGTTCGAAATAGCTCTTTAATGTTCGTTTTCGCTCATGATTGTAATCAAAAACCAACAAACAAGCCAAGACTTAACCAAAAAAAAAACATTTATGCGTGATGGAGGTAACGGTTTTGTTATTGATATGTAGTGGGGAGGGCGGTTTGGATTTGGATTTGGTGAATAGGTTTGGTTCGGTTGTTAGAACAGATTGGATTAGGTTTCGGTTGATATTTGTTCGGTTACCATCTCACCTCTGTGGCCTCAATCGAGCAGGAGGGCAGGCCGGCCCTCCTGCACCTGCGGCTTGCGCGAAATATTACTGCTATTCGCAGTCCCCTCCGGCAGCCGTTGGCCTTATCGAGCCAGCGCGATTCGCTCCTGCTCAAGCGCGCTTTTCGCCGCCGTCCATGGCAGCTCACTCGGGCCATCGTCTTTGTCGGTAATATCCCTAATTGCGCTCAAGGTCAAAAGAGAAAGTCAAAACCCTGCCTTTAGATTTTGATGTTAAAAGCACATTTGAGCAGCCGAGTGAAGAGTGTAGCAAGGGAAATCCGCCATGGACGGCGGATTTAGGCGTCATGAGCAGGGACGCGAATAAAGCCGTCCCGCCAGCGAAATGATGAGTGAGGGCACCCACGCAGTGGGCTAGCGATACGTGCGAAAGCGCGGGATTCCACAAGGGGGCCGCCGCCCCCTTTGGCGGTTGGTTCATCGGAGGTTAAGTGAGCCGTGAAGTTCTGACAACCGAACTGGAGCATCAACCGAAACCTGGTCCGATCTACTCTTGATTTCTGAAGTTCTGACAACCGAATCAAATCACTGAACTGCATCACCAAAACAAACGGTTAACACAACTCCAGTTGGACTTCATGCTGTTCAATAATCTTCATCACACTGGCCGGGGGCATCTGATCGGTAAACAAATAATCAATCAGATTCATATTTCCCAGATTCACCATCGCATTACGGCCAAACTTGGAATGGTCAGTCACCAGCATCACGCAACGGGAGTTTTCGATAATCGCCCGCTTGGTACGCACTTCATGGTAATCAAATTCCAACAAGGAACCATCCATATCAATGCCGCTAATACCGAGGATACCGTAATCAAGGCGGAACTGAGAAATGAAGTCCAATGTGGCTTCACCAATAATTCCACCATCACGGGTACGCACTTCGCCGCCCGCCAGAATCAGACGGAAATCCTCTTTAGCGGTCAGCAATGTAGCTACGTTGAGATTGTTGGTGACCACGCGCAGACCTTTATGATTCATCAAAGCGTGAGCGACCGCCTCCGGTGTGGTGCCGATATCAATAAACAGGGTCGCGCCATCGGGGATCTGGCTGGCAACACGCTGGGCAATACGCGCCTTCTCTTCCGACCACATCACTTTACGGTCGTTATAAGCCGCATTGACTGAGCTGGAGGGTAACGCCGCACCGCCATGATGCCGGTGAATCTTGTTTTGATCCGCCAAATCATTCAAATCGCGTCGGATAGTTTGCGGGCTAACAGCAAAATGTTCCACTAGCTCTTCAGTACTGACGTAGCCCTGTTGGCGAACCAATTCAATAATCGCATCATGCCGCTGCGTTTGCTTCACGATAATCCCCTAATGTGCCTGGTTGCTCCAGACAGTTATTGTGTGGTTTTTGCGCTGTTGCGCGTATCCCAAAATGCCATCAGTAACCCAATAATCAAGCCTGAAACATGCGCTGCATTGGCAATCGACAACCCTAAAATATCGAAATATCCAGCAACCAACCAGAGAACCGAGAAAACCATCAAACCACGCGGCAGCGAGATACCCCGCTCCGGTGCGCGTTCACCGGTCAGCCAGACATAGCCCATCAGGGCATAAACCACACCAGAAAGGCCGCCAAAATTCACACCGCTAAACAGCGATTGTCCCCAGCCACTGAATAAGGCTGAAACAATAGTTAATACCAGCAATTTGCCGGTGCCAAGCCGTTTTTCCATCTGTCCGGCCAGATACCACCACCACATAAGGTTAAACAGGATATGCAGCAGCGAAAAATGTAAAAAAGCATGGCTCACCCAACGCCAGATTTGCAGATATTGGCTGTTATCGCGCGGCCATGCCAGCCAGGACATCACTGCGGCATCACCGACGATTTGCATCAAAATATAAATGGCGATACACAGCACCATGACACTCAGTGTCAGTGGCCCGGCCTGGCTGCGCAGAGTTTGGAGATAAGAAAAACGTTGATAAGGCAGGTTAGAATGCAGATTGCCCGATTGCCAACTGGCGGCTTGATAGCGCGGATTGAGAGGATCGAGTAAAAACTGTTCCAACTCATGCTGTACCAAGGGTAATTGCTCATCATCGGCAAGCCAAATCTCCGCACCCTGAGCATCCGGCTTTACTTCCAGTACCACATTACGAGTGGCCATATAATCAACGAAGGCCTGTGCCAAACGGAGATTAGATATTGCTATCACACGAACCATATTTATACCCTTCATATTTCAAGTTGCAGCTGTGTTGGCTGCTCTCGCTCACCCGAATCACTGACTTGAGTCAGCTCATCGGGATTTTCTCCCTTGCCGCTTTCCTGCCTCTTGAAATCTATTGGGTATCACGAGATTTTAATCAAAGTGCTTAAAAATATCACAATCGGGTGAGTATTAGCTAACTGACCTGTACGACGTCTTGCGGATAGCTTCTTGCCCATGCTTCAAAACCACCATCAATGCTGTAAACCGCCTCAAAACCTTGCTGGAGCAGATACTGCGCGGCACCTTTACTGCTATTGCCGTGATAGCACATCACCATCACCGGTTGTTCAAAATCAGTCTGTTGCATAAAAGTATGCAAGCTGCTGTTGGTCAGATGAAACGCCTCAGGTGCATGGCCTGCTTCAAAACTTTGTGGATCGCGGATATCAACTAAAACTGCTTGGTGTTCTTTTAGGCGGTTATAGGCCTGCTCAATACTGATTGTTTCAAACTGTTCCATATTGCTGATGACCTTTATCGCGATTGACAATTTAAGTGCGAGATTGTAATCAATTTTTCATCAATAAAGACCAGTCAAATAGAATGGTTATTGGCTGCCTTACCTCGTCAGAGAGATAAATATTAATTTAACCCACTGATATTTAATTTAAATAATACGGTTTATTAAACATACCCCATCATCTGTAATAGCCGCTGCGCTTGCTGCACCGCATCTTGCCGGTGAGCAACCCCTAATTTTTGATACAAATTACGAATATGGGTTTTAATGGTGGTGGCTGCGACATCTAACTCGCTGGCTATCTGGTCGTTGCTGTAACCGGAGTAAATCAGCCCCAATACCTGCCATTCCCTCTGGGTTAGCGGACTGGTGCGGATCAGTTCTGGCACTTGTGGGTGAGTTAGCAGCTTATCGACGAAGATCTCATCGAAATGAGCAAACTTATGCCGATGATGCTGATTAATGTCTTTCAGAATGCGCTGGGCACGATGCTGCTCTAACTCGGGTAACGCATTGAGTTGGATCAGTTGGCGTAGCTGTTGCGCCATCGCTTCACCTTCAATCACAAAATGGCTGATAAAACCGGTGCGGTTGGCGAGTGACAGTGATTCAATCAGCGCTTTTTGTGCCTCGCTTCTCCGTTCGGTTTGCCAGTAAAGAATATTACTTAACAATAGGTTACGGTTAAGATCACTGGTAAGACGCAAGCGGCGGGCATTCTCATTGAGTTCATCCAGCACCACTTCCGCTTCATTAAAACGGCCCAACATAATCTGTATCCGTGCAATATTGCGCCACTGACCCTGCAAAAAGTGGTTATCCGCCATGCCCGGTTTTTCGGCCTGACGCAGCCAATTTGCCGCTGCGGCTTTGTCGCCAGTCATTTGCCAGTGAATAACCCGTGGCTTATCAGCATTGGTAATCCAATCAAGATGATACTGGCTACCATGTTGCAGTACCTCGCAGCGCTGAATATACATGTTGGCGTTATCCAAATCACCACGCGCTAATGAGCATTTTGCCAACATCGCCAGACACTGTAATTGCTGCTGTGGTTGGTAATTCACCAGAATTTCAATACCTTTACGTGCCGCTTCTTCGGCTTCGTCTAGCCGTGACCACGACCACAATATCTGAGAGCGAATGCGCAACAGGAATTCATGCATCGGCAGTTGTTCAAGATGCTGCTCATGAATTAAATCAAAAGCTTTATCTTGTGTTTCATAAGCTGCTTGCAGGAACCCTTGCGCGATCAGAATTTCACTTTGCTGCAATAATGCCCATAAAGCATAGTGATAGGCTTCGTGGCGGCGTGCCATTTGCTCGGTTTGCTGCATCATCGGCAGCGCGCGGCTCAGCTCCCCTTTGCAGTGATGCACTTCCCCGGTGACCGAGGTAGCGACAATACGGCTGTAAAAGTTCGCCATTGGCAGATATTTCAGTGCCTCTGTTGCCAGCTTTTCGGCTTCTTCCGGTTTGCCGGCATTGATGGCCACCTGAGCACGTAAAGCATCGAATTCAGCTCGCAAAATCTCATCAATAGGAATTTTACGTTCCTGCATTGCCGATTCGGCGCGCTCAAGCAAGGTGTTAACTTCACCGTAGCGATGCTGGCTTTGCGCCAGCCAGGCCTGTAACAGTGCCAGTTCAGGATTTTGTACCAACAAAGAATAGGGTAGCGCGACCAGACATTGTTCCAGCAGGGCTAACTCACTGTGGTTAAACAGCGTCCAAGCGTGTTGTAACAAGATATCGCGCAGCATACCGACATCACCTGCCGCCAATGCATGGTGAATAGCCTCCGCCGGATAGCCCAGCGCCATCCAACCTTCAGCCGCTGCATGATGTAACTCTGGTAACTCTAACGCCAGTTCCCACTGGCAGCGCTGGCGCAGGAAAGTGGCGAACAAAGGATGGAAACAGAACCATTCGCCGCTATCATCCATGCGATGAATAAATAGGCCCTGGCGCTCCAACTCTTCCAGCCGTTGCTGGCCGTTATCTTCACCGGTCAGGCGCACAATCAGGGCATCATTCATCGAGCGCAAAACCGAACAACGCAACAGGAAAGCGCGTGCATTGCTATCGACCTGATCCAGCACTTCATCGACCAGATAATCTGACAAATGACTGGCATTTAGACCTGCCAGTCGTTTTGCTGATTTTTGTGCGGAGGAATTGGGCTGGCGAGATGATAACGCGATCAATTGCAGCGCCGTCGCCCAGCCTTCAACTTCATCACACAGGCGGCTGCTGTCACCTTGTTCCAGCGGCACGGAGAGGCGGCAATCGAAGAATTGCTGTGCTTCCTGATGGTTAAATGCCAGCTGTTGCATCCCTAATTCCAACAACTGGTCGCTAACCCGCAAGTTGGCAATCCCCAGTGGCGGCAAAGTACGCGAGAGCATAATCAATGTCAGATTTTCTGGCTGATGGCGCAGGAAAAAGCGCATAGCTTCATGAATAGCATCATTGGTAATCAGATGATAATCATCAATAACCAGGAACAGCGGGCCATCCCACTCGGACAGCTCGATAAATAATTGTGCGAACAACGCCGAGAGGCTGGCATATTGATGCTTTTGGCTTATAGCCTCACTTTTGCTGCAATGGCCTCTGGTCGCCAATTGGATCGCTGCCACCAAATAGGTCGCAAATCTCTCTGGTTGATTGTCACTTTCATCAAGAGAATACCAGCCGAGATTAGCTTGATCGGCTGCCCACTGAGCGATCAACGTCGTTTTACCATACCCCGCAGGGCAATTGATTAAGGTCAGACGGTAATTTACAACACCTGATAACTTGACTAACAAGCGATCACGTATCACGGTATTTTGCAGCCGTACCGGGCGGCTCAGTTTTGATGGGATCAGCATGCTATGTCCGGTTTCAAAGAGATCCGGTGAGAAGACGTCCTGGCGATTGATATATCCATTTGTAGGAAGTTGTTACAGGCATTCATAAGAGTAATTATTTTTAGCCTCGTAATTAATCAGCACTGCTAAGGTCTGATAACGGCCATCTTATTGCAATAGAGTTAATGTTTCATTTGGCTGTAAGTTGCACCGGATCACAATTTTAGCTACGCCCTGCGACTCATCCCCAGCTAATCGTTCGGCAGGATGATGCTCTTGTCAGTTCTCATTGGCAGGATAAGGGTAAAATTACCCCACTCACAGGATAGAGACCTCCCTATGTCACAGCCTATGCTTAAAAAGGACGATTTTCTGGCCGCACTTGCCCGCCAGTGGCAGCGCTTTGGCTTAACCTCCGCCCAGCAAATGACCCAGCACCAATGGTGGGAAGCGGTCAGTGCGGCATTAGCCGAACAGTTGACTGCTCAGCCCGCCCCCGGTAAAGCCAAAAAAGTACAGCGCCATGTTAACTACATTTCAATGGAGTTTTTAATTGGCCGTTTAACTGCTAATAACCTGATTAACTTGGGTTGGTATGACCAAGTTGAGGCGCTGTTAGCTCAGCAGCAGGTTAATCTGAGTGACCTGTTAGAGCAGGAAACCGACCCTGCATTGGGCAATGGAGGCTTGGGGCGTCTGGCAGCTTGTTTCCTTGATTCGATGGCGACAGTTGAGCAACCCGCCACTGGTTATGGTCTGAATTATCAATACGGCTTGTTCCGGCAATCTTTCAGTGAATGTAAGCAGCAGGAAGCGCCTGATAATTGGCAGCGCGAGAGCTATCCGTGGTTCCGCCATAATGCCGCGCTGGCGGTGGATGTCGGTTTTGGTGGCAAGCTGGAGAAACAAGCGGATGGCCGTCAGTTATGGCGTCCGGCCTTTACCTTACGTGGCGAAGCTTGGGATTTACCGGTGCTGGGCTTTCGAAACGGCGTCACTCAGCCATTGCGCTTATGGCAGGCAACTCACGAGCATCCATTTGATTTAACAAACTTTAATGACGGTAAATTCCTGCTGGCCGAAAAAAACGGTGTTGAAGCAGAAAAGCTGACTAAAGTGCTGTATCCGAATGATAATCATCTGCCCGGTAAACGCCTGCGGCTGATGCAGCAATATTTCCAGTGCGCTTGTTCGGTGGCGGATATCTTACGCAAGCACCATTTGGCAGGCCGCAAGCTGGCGGAATTGCCGGATTATGAAGTTATTCAGTTGAATGATACCCACCCGACTATCGCCATTCCTGAAATGCTGCGTGTATTGTTGGATGAACATCAGCTGAGCTGGGATGCGGCTTGGGCGATCACCAGTAGAACCTTCGCCTATACCAATCACACCTTGATGCCAGAAGCCCTTGAGTGCTGGGATGAAAAACTGGTGCGCAGCTTACTGCCACGTCATTTTGTCATTATCAAGCAGATCAATGCGCAATTTAAGAAGTTGGTTGATAAGCAGTGGCCGGGCGATGAAGAGGTTTGGGCCAAGCTGGCAGTTCACCATAATAAGCAGGTGCGGATGGCCAATTTATGCGTAGTCAGCGGCTTTGCAGTGAACGGTGTCGCGCAGTTGCACTCAGATTTGGTTATCAAAGATTTATTCCCTGAATACTATCAGTTGTGGCCAAATAAATTCCACAACGTTACCAATGGTATTACGCCACGCCGCTGGTTGAAGCAATGTAACCCAGCACTGTCTGGTTTGATTGATGACACATTAAAAGTGGAGTGGGCGAATGATCTGGATGCATTAGCCGGGCTTGAGCCTTATGCCGAAGATAACGCTTTCCGCCATCGCTATCAGCAGATCAAGTACGACAATAAAGTTAAGTTAGCTGAATATGTTAAGCGCGTTATGGGGATAACCATTAACCCGGATGCCATCTTTGATGTGCAGATTAAGCGCTTGCATGAATATAAACGTCAGCATTTGAATCTGCTGCATATTCTGTCGCTGTATCGCCAGATCCGCGATAACCCAAATCTGGATATTGTCCCGCGTGTGTTCCTGTTTGGCGCTAAAGCAGCGCCGGGCTATTATTTAGCCAAGAATATTATTTATGCAATTAATCAGGCAGCTGAGAAGATCAATAATGATCCGATCGTTAAAGACCGCCTGAAAGTTGTCTTTATCCCGGATTACAAAGTTTCGGTCGCTGAGTTGATGATCCCCGCGGCGGATGTATCCGAGCAGATTTCAACCGCGGGCAAAGAAGCTTCCGGTACCGGCAATATGAAACTGGCACTGAATGGTGCGTTGACGGTAGGTACGCTGGACGGCGCTAACGTCGAGATTGCTGAACAGGTGGGTGATGAGAATATCTTTATTTTCGGCAACACTGTTGAACAGGTAAAAGCCATTCTGGCGAAAGGTTATAAGCCACAGACTTATTTGAAAGCTGATGCACATCTGAAAAGCATCCTGGATGAGCTGGCCAGCGGCGCATTTAGCCAAGGTGATAAACACGCATTTGACATGATGTTGCATAGCTTGTTGGAAGGGGGCGACCCTTATCTGGTATTGGCTGATTTTGCTTTATATTGTCAGGCACAGCATCAAATTGATGCCCTGTACCGCGATCAGGATGAATGGACCCGCCGTACCATTCTTAACACCGCCCGGGTAGGGATGTTCAGTTCTGACCGTTCAATTCGCGATTATCAAACGCGAATCTGGCAAGCCAAACGTTAAGGAGAAGACTGCATGGATCGTAAATCGCTCGATCAAGCAGCGACACTGGCAGGGATTGCCGCCAATTATATTAATGCGCATGGTAAGTCGCAGGCTATTTCAGCACAAACCAAGCAGCAGTTGTTGGCGGCCATGGGGCGCACCAGTGTGCTCTCAGATTCTCAGACAGAAAAAGCACCATTACCACCGGTAAAGATATTTACTTTTGGCAGCGCAATGCAGCTGCCAATGGCGGGATCAGGCGATTATCACTGGCAGTTACAGACCGAAAAAGGTGATTTACATCAGGGCCGTATCAGTGCAAAAAAAACACTGACATTGCCGGCTTCACTGCCGCAAGGCTATCACCGCTTGGTATTGGAACAAGGCTTACAGCAGTGGCAGTGCTCGGTTATTGTCGCGCCGAAACGTTGCTATGAGCCAGATGCCCTGCTGGCAGGGAAAAAACTCTGGGGAGCTTGTGTTCAGTTGTATACCCTGCGCTCCGATCATAACTGGGGTATCGGTGATTTTGGCGACCTCAACCAGATGTTGGAGCAGGTTGGTGGGCGTGGCGGGGCCTTTATTGGTCTTAACCCGATTCATGCGCTGTATCCAGCCAACCCACACAGTGCAAGCCCTTACAGCCCTTCTTCCCGGCGCTGGCTGAATGTGATTTATATCGATGTCAATCGCGTGGATGAATTCCAGCATAGCGAGGCGGCGCAGACCTGGTGGCACCAGCCCGAGACACAAAGCGCACTGGCGAAAGCGCGAGCCAATGAATGGGTTGATTATCCGCAGGTCATGCAACTCAAATTGACTGCTTTGCGTTTAGCTTTCCCGCTTTTTACGGCGCGCAAAACCAAAGATGCTCGGGTACATGCATTCCATCATTTTGTTGAACAGGGTGGAAGCAGCCTACATCAACAGGCCGTTTTTGATGCTTTGCATGCTCATTTGAGCAAAAACGACCCTATGATGTGGGGCTGGCCGGTGTGGCCGGAAAAATATCGTGATGGGCACAATAGTGCCGTGGCTGATTTCAGCCGTGAGCATGCCGACGAAGTGAACTTCTACCTGTGGCTACAGTGGTTGGCGGCCAGCCAGTTTGATGACTGCTTCCGTGCCAGTCAAACACGGAAAATGCCGCTGGGATTGTATCGCGATTTAGCCGTCGGTGTTGCAGAAGGCGGCGCTGAAACCTGGTGTGATCGCGAGTTATATTGTCTTAAAGCCTCAGTGGGAGCGCCGCCCGATATTTTAGGGCCGCTGGGCCAGAATTGGGGGTTGCCACCCATGGATCCGCACGTCATGGCGGCGCGCGCTTATCAGCCTTTTATTGATTTGTTGCGGGCTAATATGACCAGTTGTGGCGCGTTGCGTATTGATCACGTGATGGCGTTATTGCGTCTGTGGTGGATTCCTTACGGTCAAACGGCGGATCAAGGGGCTTATGTCAAATACCCGGTCGATGATCTGCTGGCGATATTAGCGTTAGAAAGTCAGCGTCACCGCTGCATGGTGATCGGTGAAGATTTAGGTACGGTGCCGGTTGAGATTGTCGGTAAGCTGCGCGACAGCGGAGTGTATTCCTATAAAGTGCTCTATTTTGAGCATGACAGCGAAAACATCTTCCGTGCACCACAGTCTTATCCAGTACAAGCGATGGCAACCATCACCACTCATGATCTGCCGACGTTGCGCGGTTATTGGCAAAGTGATGATTTGACGTTGGGGAATAAGCTAGGGCTATATCCGGATCAACAGATATTGAAACAGCTTTATCTTGATAGGGAACGTGCGAAACAAGGCTTACTGGAAGGGTTGCATCATTATGATTGCGTACCCAAGAAAGTGGGTCATAAAGCGTCGTTGCTGTCGATGAGCCCGGTTCTTAATCGTGGATTGCAGCGCTATGTTGCCGACAGCGCCAGTGCATTATTGGGTTTGCAGCCGGAAGATTGGTTGGATATGGCCACCCCAGTGAACATTCCAGGCACCAGTGATGAATATCCAAACTGGCGGCGAAAGTTGACGGCAACATTGGAAGAGATGTTTGCCGATGACCAGGTTAGTCGTTTATTGAAAGATTTGGATAAGCGCCGCAAGAATGTTTCAGCGGGGTGATTCCTAGGTGATTCAGGAAAAGTATAAGAAGTAAAAGGGGGAGAAATCCCCCTGAATATGATGACAAAATCAACAATAAAGCCGGTGATCCAAGGGATTACCGTACCTAGGGGCACTCCGGGGGCCTAAACCGCTACGACCCCAACGGCACGTTTCCCTTTAGTTTGGCATCTAACTTTGTCAGCATTGATAAATATATTAGCCAAAGTCATTGGTGTTACAGCAAAGCAGCAAACGAGCAAGCCCCGATGAGCTGACTCAGGTCAGTGATTCGGGTGCGCGAGCACAGCTAACACAGCTGTAGCGCCAAGGACGCAGGCAAATTAGTAATAAGAGTGCTCGCCGCGCTGATGCTCGGTCAAATCTCTCACACCTTTCAATTCTGGGAATTTCTGCAACAGCTCTTTCTCGATGCCTTCTTTCAAGGTCACATCGACCATAGAACAACCGTTACAACCGCCACCGAATTGCAGGATAGCTAACGCATCTGGTGTGATTTCCATTAAGGTGACACGACCACCGTGACCAGCTAATTGCGGATTAATTTGCGATTGCAGAACATACTCAACTCGCTCCATCAGCGGAGCGTTGTCATCTACTTTGCGCATTTTGGCGTTAGGTGCTTTCAGTGTCAGCTGTGAGCCTAACTGGTCAGTGACGAAATCGATTTCAGCATCTTCCAGATAAGGTTTACTCAGCTCATCAATATAGGCTGATAGCTGCTCGAATTTCAGTTCGGTATCTGTTGCTTCAACGGCATCCGGTGGGCAGTAAGACACACCGCATTCAGCGGTTGGTGTACCGGGGTTGATAACAAATACGCGGATTTGGGTGCCTTCTTCTTGATTTGCCAGCAGTTTGGCAAAATGAGATTGTGCTGCGTCTGTTATTGTGATCATGGCATCTGCTCAATAGTTGACTACTCTTGTCGGTTATAATACGCCCATTGCTAGGGTGACTACAAGGTTCGACAGATACACCAGACTTGCAATGAGGCGATCCCCTCAGCCCATAGTAGCCTGGCAATCTCATTCACGGTACTGCCAGTTGTTACAACATCATCTAGCAAAGCAATATGTTGGCCGCGAACTGACTCCATACAGCGAAATATTCCCTGCATATTTTTACGGCGTGCTGTGGCTTTTAATTGCTGTTGAGGGGGAGTCGCACGAATTCGCCGTAAGGTGTTATTGCTGTAGTGGCAACCAATCCAGTGTGCCAATGGTCGCGCTAATAAATCTGTTTGATTATATCCACGCCGCCAACAGCGCCAGCGGTGCAGCGGCACACTGATAATTCTGTCTGGTTTGATGACTTTTCCGTGCCGTTTGGCATCGAGCCAACGTAGTAATAATAATCGGGCCAATACCGGAGCCAGTGAGGTTGTCCCGTTAAATTTGAGCTTTTTTATCAACCCATCCAATGGCGGAGCATAATCACTGACCGCCGTCATACTCATCCAGCACGGCGGCTGTTTCAGGCAGCGGCCACAAGACAAAGCAGTATTGCTACAAGGTAAGCCGCAGTAAGGACAGCAGGGCGGTAATGGCGGGAAGTGGTGGCGGCAGTAGCCACAAATACCGTGCTTTGGATGATATAGCGGTTGCTGGCATAGCCAACACGGGCTGACGATTGTTAGCATAGTTATCTTCCTTAATAAATGATGCTATACAGGGTTAAGGCAACAGGATACTAACGTATGAAACAACTTTATTGGAACATCTGTGGTGAAGGCGATCGCGATCTTGTGTTGCTGCACGGGTGGGGGCTGAATGCAGGGGTATGGCATTGCATAATTGATCGACTCGCGCCGCATTTTCGTCTGCACTTGGTCGACCTCCCTGGATATGGGCGTAGCACTGAATTTGGCGCAATGTCACTGTCAGAAATGGCTGAAATAGTCTTACAGCAAGCGCCGCAGCAAGCAATCTGGCTTGGCTGGTCAATGGGCGGATTGGTTGCCAGCCAGATAGCCTTGAGCCACCCTGAGCGTGTTCGTGGCTTGATCACGGTTTCGTCTTCTCCTTGTTTTACGGCCCATGAAGAGTGGCCAGGGATTCGCCCGGAAGTATTGGCCGGTTTCCAGCAACAACTTAGTGAGGATTTCCAGCGTACTGTGGAGCGTTTTCTGGCATTACAAACGCTGGGAACGGAAAGCGCACGCCAGGACGCGCGTTTGCTGAAAGCGGTCGTATTGCAACACCAAATGCCGAAGGTGGAGGTGTTAACCGGCGGGCTGGATATCCTGCGCACAGCAGATTTACGAGAAGAATTGGCCGACTGTTCGTTCCCTTTCTTGCGTATTTATGGTTATCTGGATGGCTTGGTACCACGCAAAGTAGCGGCATTGCTAGACAGCCAGTGGCCGCATACTCAATCGGTGGTGATGCCAGGCTCTGCGCATGCACCTTTTGTCTCTCATCCCGAGGCGTTTTCTCAACTCGTCGTGGATTTCGCCCAACAGAGCAATACATAGCTAAGTAAAATTTAATCAGTGATTTAATGGCTAAATATTAAATTTAATTAATAATTGTTACTGTCTTGGTATGACATGTGTAAGCAGTAATCCTTCATTTGCGAGGTATTTGGCATGAATTTATTGAAAAATCTGGCTGTAGCTCTGGTGGTGACTGGGGTTTCTTTTGGTGCGATGGCGGCTAAAGAAATTACCAAAGAAGAAGCGAAGAATTACGAGAAGATTGGCACAATCACTACCTCGGGCCAGGCAACCTCACCCATGGATGTGAAGCAAGAGTTGTCAAAATTAGCCGATGAGAAAGGCGGCAAGTATTATGTGATTATTGCCGAGCGCGAGAAGAAGAAGTTTGATGCGGATGCAGAAGTCTATAAATAACATTATCAGGGATGCCCAAGTGGGCATCTCATTTAACTTAACGATGACTTCTTAACTGATAACTCACCGTGCTACATTGATTTTTCCCCTCAGGACAACTCTTGCAACTGCCGCTCAGGCAGCCGCTATTATCTTGCTCAATGCGTTCAATCTTGCCCATCGCCGTTAACTTTTCCAGCATTGCTTCAACCAGAGGTAAAGGCATCGCCAATTGATGACTTAACTGGTTCGCATCAGCACTGCCGCTAAGGGCGATGGCATCGCGTAATTGCACCAGGCTTGCCACTTTCTCCTCCTTGTTAATGACAGTCATTACCCGAACTTTGGCAACAACTGGCTGGCGCGCTGTTTTGTAGCCTTACCGTGACCCGGCTACGAGCACGACGTAAACCAAACAGAATCAGCGCATTAATAATAATAACTAAGGCGATAATACTGAGGCTCTGCTGTGGGTGGTCACGCAAGGTGGCGGCTTGATAGAACAAGGTTGCCAGTGAGTACGCAACATTTAGCCCCCACAGTATTGAGAAGGTCATCCAGCCCCGGCTGGTTTCCCGCGCAATTGCCCCCATCACCGAGACACAAGGCACATATAACAAGACAAAAATCAGGTAGCTGTAGGCAGAGATACTGGAGCCGAACTTGCTGCTCATCATCCCCATCGAACCGGCTGCCATCTCGCCATCGCCTTTGCTGGCCTCAATGGGGTTAGCTAACACACTGAGGCTGAAGGTCTCTTTTAATCCCTGCCAGGTGGTATCAACTGCACCGGACAATTCACTCAATAGATTAAAGTTTTCAGCATCAAAAGGCTGGTTGTTAATTTGCTCAGCGGTGTAAAGGGTATTCAGTGTCCCCACCACCACTTCTTTCGCCATCGCCCCAGTCACCAACCCAACGGTTGCCTGCCAGTTATCTTGATGGATCCCCATCGGAGCCAGTAACGGAGTCAATACTTTACTGACAGAGGCCAGTGCTGAATCATTGATGCTATCCACCGCTTGACCACTAAAAGAAAAACTATTCAGGCCACCGATAAAAATACTGGCGATAACAATCACTTTCCCGGCGCGCAATACAAAGCCTTTCAGCCGCTGCCAGGTTTGCAATAACAGGCTTTTGAGGTGTGGTACGTGGTAAACCGGTAACTCCATCACAAAGGGTGATGCTTCACCGCGCATGATGGTGTATTTCAGTACCAATCCAGTGAGGATGGCGACGGCAATACCTAACAAATAGAGAGAAAAGACGACACTGGCTCCATCCTGGCCGAAGAAGGCGGCGGCAAATACAGCAAATATAGCCAGCCGCGCGCCACAGGACATAAACGGCGCCATCATGATCGTTATCAAACGTTCACGTTGAGCATCCAAAGTGCGTGCGCCCATAATCGAGGGCACATTGCAGCCAAAGCCGACGATCAGTGGCACAAAAGATTTACCCGGTAATCCCAGCGCCTGCATTAGCCGGTCCATAACAAAGGCTGCGCGGGCCATATAACCCGAGTCTTCCAAGAAGGAGAGGAACAGATACATCATGCCAATTTGTGGCACCAGTGGTAGCACGGTATTGATACCACCGCCGACACCTTGGGCTAGGAAGATGGTTAGCCACTGTGGGAAATGAAGCGTATAGCCAACCCACTGTATTCCTTGAATAAAGAGTGCCGCAGAGCCGATATCAAATATCGGTTGTAACGCCCCGCCGATATTAATGGCTAAGACGAACATTAAATACATGACAAACAAGAAGATAGGTACACCTAACCAGCGGTTCAGAATCACTTTATCAAGCACTTGGGTCAGGCGATTTGGTTCAGCTTGCTGTGAGTTACCGACGATATCGCAGATACGAGCAATACTTTGATAGCGGGCATCGGCGATGACCAGTTCCGGGTCTTCGTGCTGGTTTTGCCGCAGATTTTCACGAGCCAGCTCCACGATAGAAGGGGAGATGCCAGCACGAGCCAGGCTATAGATATCACCCTCTAATATTTGCAGTGCCAGCCAGCGGCGCTGCTGCACTGGCCAAGACTCAGGCATCGCTTGCACCAACTTATCCACTTCACTGAGTAGCACCGGCGGGTAGTTAACCAATGCCTTGAAAGGTATGGGTTGAAGCTCATCAATGCTGTTTTTTAATTCATTGATACCCTGCCCCCGCGTAGAAACCAGCGGAATAACCGGGCAGCCCAATTGCTGAGAAAGTGCTTCGATATCAATATCAATGTGCTGACTCTTGGCGATATCCAGCATATTGAGGGCCACGACACAGGGGATACCTAACTCTATCAGTTGTAGTGTCAGATAGAGATTGCGCTCTAGATTGGCGGCATCTACCACGTTAATCAATAAGTCCGCTTCGCCGCTCAAGATATAGTGGCAAGCAATTTGCTCATCCAGTGAGGTTTGTTCAGAAATGGTGGTGAGTGAGTATGTTCCCGGCAGGTCAACCAACGTCACCTGATGCTTTGCGGTGCTGAAGTGGCCCTCTTTGCGCTCAACAGTGACCCCAGCCCAGTTACCTACCCGTTGGCGAGCCCCAGTTAACTGGTTGAAAAGGGTAGTTTTACCCGCATTGGGGTTGCCAATTAGGCCAATTGTGAGTGCTTTCATGATCCAACGTGATATCAGTAGATTAAAATCGGCCTATGCAAGGTGGTTTTACTACATCACCTCACAGCCAGAATAAGACGTTAATTTGAAATATTAGGGCTGCAGGTCTAGCGTCAGTAGGTCTAAATCTTTTTTACGTACCACCAGACTGACTCTGCGGGTTTCTATCTGAATGGGATCACCTAATGGCGCCAGGCGGACAACATTAAATGAAGAGCCGGGAAGCATACCCAGTGATAATAATTTTTGTCGGTAAGCTGGGCTAATTTCAGGTGAGAAACCAACAATTTTGTAGGAGCGCTGTGGGATCAGATGCATGTAAGCCTCTCGTTATAACGTATTAGCACACCAGAGTTCAGAGAAGTTCCACCACTAATAAATAATGATTAAAATAATAATAGTAAGAATCGTTTTCATATTCAACTCAGGTTAAAGACTCAAAAGTAAATATTCATTACGATTTCATTTTTTTAATTAATGAGTCTGATTTCTATTTGCGCTTGTTTTACCACCAAACTAGCGCGATCGCAAATGCGAACGATGAGTTAAATCAGTTAATGGAATGTTTGTATAAGCTACTGTCACAATTAGAAATACCGATAATTAACATAATCACTTCACTATGATTTGAATCAAGTAACATTCATATTTTAATTAACACATGGAGTGTTATCGTAATTATTTATAAATTAAGTGTAATAACGGACTAAATTAAACTTCATGTTAAATATGATGTTAAATCAGTTCAGTCTACGTCTGATTTAGTGTGATAGAACACCGAAAAAAGAATTGCGTGCTAATTAATTTAAAAGATAACGCTGCGATCTTATAGAAGAAAAAAATATGAGCAATGGTGCTCAATATGGCGTTAGGGACGAGTTTGAACCGAAGAATTCGATGAAATAAGATCAATGAAAAAGGGCCACAGAATCTGGCCCTTACTTGAGATATCAGCGTTTTTTAAAAGCCGCCGCCAATGCGTCACTCATGGCGCTGTTGTTGCTGCTGGAATGGTTACCACCGGAATGACTGTCTGCTCGCCCTTTAGCGGGTGGGCGGCTATTGGATTCATTGCTATTACGCGGTCGACTGGCACCACGATTGTCATTATTGGTATTAGCACGGTTCTCAGCACCATTACCACGACGTGAACCGCTTTCACCTGGTTGCTCATCAAGGCGCATTGTCAGAGCAATACGTTTGCGCTGTAAATCCACCTCCATGACTTTAACTTTGACGATATCGCCGGCTTTCACCACCTTATGCGGGTCATCGACAAACTTATCTGCCAGTGAGGAGATATGCACCAAACCATCCTGATGAACGCCGATATCGACAAACGCACCAAAGTTAGTCACGTTAGTCACTGAGCCTTCGAGGATCATCCCCGGTGTCAGGTCATTCAGTGTTTCCACGCCTTCGGCAAATATCGCAGTTTTAAATTCAGGACGCGGATCTCGGCCCGGTTTTTCTAACTCGCGCAGGATATCTGTAACGGTCGGTACGCCAAATTTTTCGGTGGTGAAATCGCGGGCGTTGAGGCTACGCAATGCTGTGGCATTGCCCATTAAGTCCTGCAATGCTTGCTCGGTAGCTGCCAAAATACGCTCGACCACCGGATAGGTTTCTGGATGCACCGTTGAAGCATCCAGCGGGTTATCCCCGTGGTTAATTCGCAAGAAACCGGCGCACTGTTCGAAAGCTTTTGGCCCTAAGCGGCTGACCTTCAACAATTGCTCGCGGTTATGGAAGCGCCCATTTTCATCACGCCAGTTTACAATATTCTGCGCCATCATGCGGGTCAGGCCAGCCACGCGGGTCAGTAATGGTACTGACGCGGTGTTCAAGTCCACACCCACGACGTTTACGCAGTCTTCTACTACCGCATCCAGCTTTTTCGCCAATTGGCTTTGGCTGACGTCATGCTGATACTGACCAACCCCGATAGATTTCGGATCGATTTTAACCAGTTCAGCCAACGGATCTTGCAACCGGCGAGCAATAGAAACTGCGCCACGGATGGAAACATCCAGATCAGGGAATTCCAGCGCGGCCAGCTCTGAGGCCGAATACACCGAAGCACCAGCCTCACTGACAATGACTTTTTGCGCCGTCACCGCCGGATATTGCTGTTGCAGCTCGGTAAAGAAGCGCTCTGTTTCACGTGATGCGGTGCCGTTACCAATAGCCACCAATTCAACCTGATGCTTGATGCACAGGGCGGCCACCACGGCAGCGGCTTTAGCAGCCTGCCCGGTATGAGGATAGATGGTATCGAAGGCAACCAGCTTGCCAGTAGCATCAACCACCGCTACTTTCACCCCAGTACGCAGACCTGGATCGAGGCCCATAGTCGCTCGCATCCCCGCCGGAGCGGCCATCAGCAAATCTTGCATGTTACGAGCGAATACATTGATAGCTTCGTCTTCTGCCCGTTCACGTAGGGTGCTCATCAGCTCGGTTTCAAGATGCATCAGCACCTTAATACGCCATGTCCAGTTGACCACGGCTTTGCGCCAGCTGTCAGCCGGTGCATTATTCAGGCGCAAATCCAAATGGTTGATAATGATCTGCTCGCCCTGACTTTCACGAGGAGGTTCATCAAATTGTGGATCGGGGTTCAGCGCCAGTTGCAACACCCCTTCATTACGACCACGGAACATTGCCAGCGCGCGGTGAGAAGGGACTTGGGCGATAGGTTCGTGGTGATCGAAGTAATCGCGGAATTTGGCACCTTCCAGCTCTTTGCCTTCCACCACTTTTGATACCAAATGGGCGTTTTTCCACAAGTATTGGCGCACTTTTGCCAGCAACGTGGCATCTTCCGCAAAACGCTCCATCAGGATATAGCGCGCCCCATCCAGCGCCGCTTTGGTGTCTGCCACGCCTTTATCGGCGTCGACATAAGCGCGGGCGACCTGTTCCGGATCTTGCTGTGGGTCATTCCATAGGCTGTCTGCTAAGGGTTCCAGACCAGCTTCAATCGCAATCTGGCCGCGGGTGCGGCGCTTTTGCTTATAAGGAAGATATAAATCTTCCAGCTCAGTCTTACTCATCGTGCCGTTAATGGCACTGGCTAGCTGGTCGGTGAGCTTGCCCTGATCTTCGATTGATTTAAGAATGGTTTGGCGTCTGTCTTCAAGTTCGCGCAGATAACCCAAACGGCTTTCCAACTGGCGCAGCTGGGTATCATCCAACCCGCCGGTAACTTCCTTACGATACCGTGAAATAAAGGGCACGGTATTACCTTCATCCAGCAGGCTTATCGCGGCAATAACTTGCTCTGGTCGCGCCTGTATTTCGCTTGCAATAATGCTGCTCAGTTGTTCATTCATAAGTCTGATATCAATTTTGATAGTGAGTCGGAAAAACGGCAGAAGATAGTTATACGGATTGCCCGGATAAATTGCCAGTAGAGTGGTCGCCGAGCTTGAGCTAACGTGAACTTATCGGTAAAAGGTTAAGGTATAGTAGTGGCATTTCTGCCAAAGGAATAAGTGGATAACGGTATGGCGAAAAGTAACTATATTACCCGCGAAGGCTGGCAGGCACTGGATCGTGAGCTGCACTATCTATGGCGAGAAGAGCGGCCAGTAGTCACTCAGGCGGTGTCTGAAGCAGCGGCTATGGGTGATCGTTCGGAAAATGCCGAATATATCTATGGTAAGAAGCGCCTGCGGGAAATTGATCGTCGGGTACGCTTTCTGACCAAACGTCTTGAAGTGTTGAAAATTGTTGATCCCGATCCTCGCCAGGAAGGGAAAGTCTATTTTGGTGCTTGGGTGCGGGTCGAAAATGAATCAGGAGAACAGCGCATCTTTCGTTTGGTGGGGCCGGATGAGTTCGAACCGGCAAAAAAATGGATTTCAATCGATTCGCCGGTGGCCCGTGCCTTGATAGGTAAACAGGTCGATGATGAGGTGACGGTTCAAACACCAAATGGTGAGGCGAACTACTGGATTTTAGAGATTCGCTACCGCCCATTTGATGAAAGTGTTGATAATTAAGCCTGACAATAAGCTTTGTAACAATTTCGACTAGAATGTATACCATAAATAGTTGTCTGTTATACCCGTCATACTTCAAGCTGCATGTGTGTTGACTTCCTTCGTTCACCCCAGTCACTTACTCATGTAAGCTCCTGGGGACTCGCTCAGTTGTTGCCTTCCCGCAACTCGAATGATTTAGGGTATAGAGTGAGTTTTTCTAACAATGTGCAGATTCAGGCAATACGGCCTTTGGGAGTAATAAAATGCAAGAGAATCACAAGATTCTGGTCGTTGATGACGATATGCGCCTGCGCGCGCTATTGGAACGTTACCTGACAGAACAAGGTTTCCAGGTGCGCAGTGTTGCCAATGCGGAGCAGATGGATCGCTTGCTGACTCGTGAGTCTTTCCACCTGATGGTGCTCGACCTGATGTTACCGGGGGAAGATGGCCTGTCTATCTGCCGCCGCCTGCGCAGTCAAAGCAACCCAATGCCGATCATTATGGTGACGGCCAAGGGTGAAGAAGTTGACCGTATCGTCGGGCTGGAAATTGGTGCCGATGACTATATTCCAAAGCCATTTAACCCACGCGAACTGCTGGCTCGTATCCGCGCGGTGCTACGCCGTCAGGCCAACGAACTTCCAGGTGCCCCTTCACAAGAAGAAGCGGTGATTGCCTTTGGTAAGTTCAAACTGAACTTGGGTACCCGCGAGATGTTCCGTGAAGATGAACCTATGCCACTGACCAGCGGCGAGTTTGCGGTGCTGAAAGCTTTAGTCAGTCATCCACGGGAGCCATTATCTCGCGATAAACTGATGAATTTGGCTCGTGGCCGTGAATACAGTGCAATGGAACGCTCTATCGACGTACAGATTTCACGTTTGCGCCGCATGGTAGAAGAAGATCCAGCTCATCCACGCTATATCCAAACTGTATGGGGCTTGGGCTACGTATTTGTGCCGGACGGCAGTAAAGCATGAGGCGATGGCGCTTTTCTCCACGTAGCTCATTTGCCCGAACCTTATTACTGATTGTGACCTTGCTGTTTGTCAGCTTGGTCACGACGTATCTGGTGGTACTGAATTTCGCCATTTTGCCCAGTTTGCAGCAGTTTAATAAAGTATTGGCATATGAAGTCCGTATGCTGATGACTGATCGGCTGCAACTGGAAGATGGCACGCTACTTGAAGTCCCGCCAGCGTTTCGGCGTGAGATTTACCGTGAATTGGGGATTTCGCTTTATACCAATGCGGCGGCAGAGGAAAGTGGCCTGCGTTGGGCACAGCATTACAAGTTTCTTAGTGATCAAATGGCCCAGCAATTAGGTGGGCCAACCGATGTTCGGGTCGAAGTGAATAAAAACTCGCCCGTTGTCTGGCTGAAAACGTGGTTATCGCCAGATATTTGGGTGAGGGTGCCATTAACCGAGATCCATCAGGGCGATTTCTCGCCGCTGTTCCGTTATACCTTGGCCATCATGTTACTGGCAGTTGGCGGTGCCTGGCTGTTTATCCGTATTCAGAATCGACCCTTGGTTGAACTGGAACATGCGGCTTTGCAGGTCGGTAAGGGCATCATTCCGCCACCGCTGCGCGAATATGGTGCTTCTGAGGTCCGTTCGGTCACCCGGGCATTTAATCAAATGGCGGCTGGCGTGAAGTTGCTGGCTGATGACCGCACCTTGTTAATGGCGGGAGTCAGTCATGACTTGCGTACGCCATTGACCCGTATCCGTTTGGCGACAGAAATGATGAGTGAAGCCGACGGTTATTTGTCTGAGTCAATCAATAAGGACATTGAAGAGTGTAATGCCATTATCGAGCAGTTCATTGATTATCTGCGCACTGGGCAGGAGATGCCGACCGAATCGAGCGATCTTAATGCGGTATTGGGTGAAGTGATCGCTGCTGAAAGTGGCTATGAACGAGTGATTGAAACGGATTTGTGTGAAGGCGAGGTGATGGTAGATATTCATCCATTATCGATCAAGCGCGCCTTGGCAAATATGGTGGTGAATGCCGCTCGTTACGGAAATGGTTGGATAAAAGTGAGCAGTGGCACAGAGCTACAGCGGGCTTGGTTCCAGGTGGAAGATGATGGACCTGGTATTAAGCCGGAAGATTTGAAGCATTTGTTCCAGCCCTTTGTCCGTGGCGATAGCGCCCGCAGTACCAGTGGCACTGGGTTAGGGCTGGCCATTGTGCAGCGAATTATTGATGCACACGCCGGTTCGTTGGATATCGGTACCAGCGAGCGGGGTGGATTACGGATTCGGGCCTATATCCCGTTGCCGTTGGATGTTAAGGCTAAGCCACCAGTGGTGGTGTGATCAGATTTGGTTATTGGATATTAATTGTTCAGTGACTAGTGATTCGGTTCGGTTGTTAGAGCAACGGAGTTTACTTAGCCTCCGATGAACCAACCGCCAAGGGGGTTACAAGCGCGTAGCCCCCTTGGAACCCCTGCGCTTACGCACCTATCGCTTGCCCACTGCGTGGGTGCCCTCGACTCATCATTTCGCTGACGGCCCGGGCCGATTCGCATCCATGCTCAAGCGGCCCTCGCTCGGCATCCCTTCCTCGCGTCCTATCTTCATTCTTCACTCGGCGGCTCAAATGTGCTTTTAACATCAAAACCTAAAAACAGGGTTTTGAATTGGTTTTTGACGTTGAGCGCAATCAGGAATATTGCCGACAAGGAGTGAGGGTAGAGTGAGCGGGCATGGACGCCCGCGAAAAGCGCGCTTGAGCATGGATTGCGAATCGCGCTGGCTCGTCAGCCCGAAAGACGCAGGAGGGTTTACCCGCAGGGCAATATTTCGCGCAAGCGCGGGATTCCATAAGGGTGCGCGCCAGCACCCTTTGGCGGTTGAGGCTACGGAGATAAGCTAATCACTAAACTCATGACAACCGAACCCGATCACCGAACAACCACAACCACAACCCAACCTGATCACTAAACCACCAAACCAGATTTAATCCATTCTTGATTTGCGAAAAACAAAAAGGGACACAAATGTGCCCCTTTTGTCATCTTACAAAACCAAATCTAAATCAGATCTTTGGCCCTGCGCTAACCAACGCAGCCCCTGCTGGGGTATCGGTATACTTATCGAAGTTAGTGGTAAAACGCTTCGCTAAATCTTCGGCTTTCTCCTGCCACTGCGCAACATCCGCGTATGTATCGCGCGGGTCGAGGATTGCGGGGTCTACGCCTGGTAATGCCATCGGCACGGCCAGATCAAAGATTGGCAGAGTAAAGGTTTCAGCTTTATCAATTTCACCATTCAGAATGGCGTCAATGATAGCTCTGGTATCTTTGATGGAAATACGTTTGCCGGTGCCATTCCAACCGGTGTTGACCAGATAAGCTTGAGCGCCCACTGCTTGCATACGTTTAACCAATACTTCTGCATATTGTGTTGGATGCAGTGATAAGAATGCGGCACCAAAACAAGCAGAGAAGGTTGGTGTTGGCTCAGTGACACCGCGTTCAGTACCCGCCAGTTTGGCGGTAAAGCCAGATAGGAAGTGATACTGGGTTTGATTTGCCGTCAGGCGAGATACCGGCGGCAATACGCCAAAGGCATCGGCAGTCAGGAAAATAACCTTGGTGGCATGACCTGCTTTAGAGACTGGCTTAACGATATTTTCAATGTGGTAGATAGGATAAGAAACACGGGTGTTTTCAGTTTTGGAGCCGTCATTGAAATCAACAGTACCATCTGGCAGCACCACCACATTCTCCAGCAATGCATCACGTTTAATCGCATGATAAATATCGGGTTCTGCTTCTTCGGATAACTTGATGGTTTTGGCGTAGCAGCCACCTTCAAAGTTAAATACGCCGTCATCATCCCAGCCATGTTCATCATCGCCGATCAACTTGCGTTTCGGATCAGTGGACAGGGTAGTTTTACCGGTACCGGATAAGCCGAAGAAGATAGCCACATCGCCTTTTTCACCGACGTTAGCCGAGCAGTGCATGGAAGCAATCCCTTTCAGTGGCAACAGGTAGTTCATCATTGAGAACATACCTTTCTTCATTTCACCGCCATACCATGTGCCGCCAATCAGCTGCATACGTTCCGTCAGGTTAAAGGCCACAAAGTTCTCTGAATTCAGACCTTGCTCTTTCCAGTTCGGGTTAGTGCATTTAGCGCCATTCATGACGATAAAATCAGGCTCGAAATGGGCCAATTCTTCATCAGTTGGGCGGATAAACATGTTTTTAACGAAATGCGCTTGCCAGGCTACTTCAGTGACAAATCGCACTTGCAGACGAGTATCGGCATTAGCACCGCAGAATGTGTCAACAACAAACAGGCGCTTACCAGACAGTTGATTAGTGACCAACCCTTTCAGGTGAGTCCAGGTCTCTTGGCTTAGCGGCTTATTATCATTCTTACCTTTGCCCTGATCGGCCCACCACACGGTATCCTGGGTGATAGCATCACGGACTATATATTTATCTTTTGGTGAGCGGCCGGTAAAGATACCGGTATCTACCGCAATTGCTCCTGTTTTGGTGAGGGTTCCGCGCTCGTATCCTTCGAGTGTGGGTTTAGTCTCTTCCTGGAACAGTAAATCATAGCTTGGGTTGTAAACAATCTCGCTGACGTTATGGATGCCATAGGCGGCGAGCTCCTGCGGGGTAATTCCTTTAACACTCATGTCATAACTCCTGGATCGTCAATTTTCTACCAGCGATTGTAATTACTCATCTCCGATTAACAGCGATAGCGTTCAAATATTTCAATATATGGGCTACTTTTCGCTAGGTTATGAGAGATAGGACACGGATTGTCGCAAGTATGAAACGGCAGAAGAAATGGCTGGGCACGAGTCAGCACCCAACCAAGTATTACGAGAATTAATGAATTTGTTCTGATGAAGGGCTATTACCGCTTTTTAATGTAGCAATATCGACCGCATCAAACAGGTAGTGAGTGCCGCAATATTCACAATTCATATCAATATTGCCATCTTGCTCAAGCATTTCTTTGACGTCATCTTCGGATAGCGTTATTAATGCATCGGCACAACGTTCGCGAGAACAGGTACAGCGGAAACTGACATTTTGTGGCTCGTAAAGCGTCACTTCTTCCTGATGATATAAACGATACAGCACCTCATTGGCCGGCAGGGTGAATAATTCCTCAGCTTTGATGGTGGTAGTGAGCTGTGCGAGATGATCAAACTCATCTTCATTACGCTCCTGCGCGGGTAGAACTTGTAACAGCATACCGCCTGCTGCAGGTTTACCTTCCACATTACCGGTGCGGATAAACAGACGGGTAGGTAGCTGTTCTGACTGCATAAAGTAATTTTCCAGGCAGGCGGCGATAGTCTCACCTTCCAATGCCACTACGCCTTGATAGCGCTCACCCTGTGCAGGCGTGATGGTTATGACCAGATAGCCACTGTTGCCCATCATCTCTTTCAGCGTACTTTCATCACTGATTTCGCCTTTAAAGCGGGCGACACCGCGCATTTCTTGCTTATTATTGCCGTTAATCACTGCCAGTGAGAGTGGTCCTTCTCCACCTTGCAATTGCACCGTGATATCACCGTCAAATTTGAGGGTCGCGGTTAGTAGGCTGGTCGCGACCAACATTTCACCTAACAGTTTTTGTACCGCAGGAGGGTAGTCATGATTAGCGAGCATCTGCTGGTAGGTTTCATTGACTGAAACCAGTTCACCGCGCACAGCATGGTTAGCGAATAGGTAGCGCTGCAGTTGATCGTGATTCGATTGATCGTGATTAGACATAATTTTCTCTCTTTCTGGCTGCAAGCAGTTTACTCAGGCTCGCCTTGTTTAAATTTGATTAGATTGCGACGCTCTTTTTTATCCGGTCGCCGATCCGGATGTGGCATGGTCAGAGCATTGAGCTTACGTGCTTGTGCCACTTTCTCTCGGTTAGCAATGCTGACCTCAGTTTCTTCATACAATGCCTGCGCTTCACTTGCGCCTCTGCGCTGGTGGTGTAGCGCCAAGACCCGCACCGTGCGCTCATCGTTACCTTGGCGCAGACGAATTTCAGCATTGATTTCAACCAGCTTACTCGGTTTACCACGCTGGCCGTTGTAATGGACTTTGCCGCCATCCACCATTTCCCGCGCTATTGCTCTGGTTTTGTAAAACCGAGCCGCCCAAAGCCATTTATCTAGCCGAACCGATTCGTCCGAGACTGCTTTCTCTTTCATGAATACTCCCAGCCGTCATACTCATTTATTCCGACATTACTTGCGCAACGCTAATGCAGGCAATAGTTTACGGTAGTCATTGATTGCAGGGTGGCTGTGAAATGCTTTATCAGCGCAGCTGGAGTCAGGGTTTTCTATTCCCAGACAGTAGCGGATACCAAAGGTGCGCGCAGCATCCAGAATCTTCTCACTGTCATCGACAAATAAGGTTCTGGCAGGATTCAGCCCGGTATGCTGCGTGACAGCTTGCCACAGTCGTTGATCTTCCTTTGGATAACCAAATGTATGGGTAGAAAGTAATAAATCAAGGTGCTGGTCGAGAGCGGTGTGCTCAATTTTTACCGCCAGGCTGTGCGGATGGGCATTGGTAAGTAAAATGGTTCGTAAGCCGCGTTCACGTAAACTGGCTAAAAAGGGCTGTGTATCCTGGCGCAATCGCACGCGATTGCCCGCTTGAGTAGTCATCGCGTAGATATCCAAATCTAGCCGCTCGCTCCAATAATCGAAGCAATACCAATTTAGTGTGTGCTGCACTGCCAGATATTCATCATGGATAATTTTATGCGCCTGCTCCAGAGATATCTCCCGGCGTTGGCTGAGTGTTTCCGGTACCTGCTTGAGCCAGAAATGGCTGTCGAACTCTAAATCGAGCAGAGTGCCATCCATATCCAACAGCACGGTATCAATTTCTTGCCAATTCAATTCAGGGGGCATCGCGACTCCGCATTAGCTGTATTCACCCGTCATACTTCAAGCTACATGTGCGTTGGCTGCATTCATTACTCGGCCCGTCCATGGGCCTCGCCTCTTCGAGGCCGCTGCAAACAGCGTTCAAATCGGTTCCAGACCGATTTGTCACCCCAGTCACTTACTGATCGTTGACCTTAAAGTAAGTAGACTCTTGGGGATTAATGAGCCTCAAAGAGGCTCACCCTGCGGGCTAGCATAAATGCTGTTCAAATCGGTTTTCAACCGATTAGTCACTCGTTTGCCGCCTTCCTGCAACTCGAATTATTTAGGGCGTAAATAAGACTAATGATAAACGAAAAAGGGCTAACGTAGGAAAGGCGCTGGTGTGAGGGGGTGGTTGAAGCAATTATCATAGTAGCGTTGAATATTATCCATACGGCTGCGGTTTTTCAGGACGCGCCGAATAAATAAGGTGGTATTCACCACTAAACACACAATCAGAACCAGCAGCAGCAGGCTGGTACCCAAATAGCGACCGAGTGTCACGATATCCGGTTCACTGTGTAATGCAATGTGGCGAGTTCCATTGGCATCCGTGGTGATATTGGTAATGATACCTTCTGCCTTAAATGGGGTATTGAGTAGTAGCCCCGAGAGCCGTTGCAATTCGCGCCACTGCTCCAATGCACTGTAATCGAACAGAGGAACCGAGGGAGCTGGGTGATTGACTAACTGTTTACCCTCATCACTGGTAATCAGGAACCCACCCGGCGGAGGGCTGTTTAAGGCTTCTGTTGCCAGATGTGTTTCACGGTAAACAAATGATGAGGTTGCCGTCTTAACCAGATTTTCCAGCGTGTCGGCGCTGACTGGGCGTAACAGCACATTCATGCCTTTTAAGGTACCTGATTGTGCTCGTTTCACCAGCCCTGACCAATTCTTGGCATTACCCAAATTCACCAAAGCATTTTTCAGGCGAATGCAATCAGCATCACCACCGCATAATGCCTGTGTTTTTAAGACGATATCCGCAAAGTTATCCAGCAAAATCATACCGGATTTTTCAATAGCAGTTGCCAGTTGTGGGTTAACGTTAGCATCCGAACCTTGGGGATGTAGCTGTTGATTGACGGTAGCCACCAGTGATGCTGCCTTTTCAATGATCTCAGATTCAGGTTGCGGCAATGGTGCTGCGTTATTCCAATAGATACCGGAGCAATCAAAAGGTGTGAAAACAAAACTGTGCGAGTTTTGAGTGTTCGGCGGGACATAGCACATCCCCATTCCCTGCGCTTTCAGCATATCGCCAATACGGAGCGGCATTTTTTCTAATGCTTCAACGCTGGTCACCTGCTGGCTTTGTGCGCCTTGCAACCAGGCGACACTTAATTTTAGTGGCAGCCCCAGTGGCACATAAATCAGTAATAACGCCATCACCAACAGTGATCCGGCCATTAATGTCAGGTTTTTTCCCCAGCGTTGTAGGGGAAAGTGCTTCATTTCATCATGCAGGGATAAAAACGCCCCTTGACGTACAACCTGACGATTGAGATAGATATCAATATTGGTTTTTTTGCCCAAATCATGAGCAAAATAGGGCCCCCAATGTGCCGGGTAGATCAGGTCGACAATCCCGAGCGAGATATTATTCATCTGCCCCTGATTTGACGCACCGAACAGGCCCCAGCGCTTTGGTGTGCCGCTTAAGCAATGAACTTCCCGCAAATCTTTTTCAGATAGTGGGCGGAACATATTCCAGCATGCCCAGCCAGTCAGTGTTGCCGCCACAATAATAAGCCAGGGCAGCGTTACCGCAGGGCCAGTCAGTGCAAAGAACAGTAGCAGCAATGCCAAACAAATGGCCCCCGCTTCTTTCAAGCCGTTAGTGCCATGCAGGGCATATTCTTCCGGAGTTTCCTTGCGGATATTCAGTAGCTCAATATGCTCGCTATCCGCCTTGCGGATTGACGCGTTTTGCGCCACGGAAGATAAAATAGGCTGGTAAGTGTTCTCAGACTGATGATTTTTTAGCGTATGCCCGTTAAGAGAAATAACCAAAGGGATCGTTTGGGTTTGGATAAGTTCGACGTCATTATCCTGAGTAATATATTGTTCCCATGAGGCCGGTAGATGAACTTCAATAGAATCAAGATAATAGCGCCATTTATTTGGCTCGTCAGTTGCCACACCATAGCGAGTAATCGCGCGGGTTACCGCATAAACATTGTCACTTTGAGGTGTTAAAATCAGTTTCGTGTGCGAAGGTGCACTGTCTGTCAGGGTTAGGGTATCAAACGTTGACTGGGGTTTAAACCCGATTTTATCTTGTTGGTTTAGCAGGTAATTTTCAATGTGGACCCGCTCTTCCGGTGTCAGTTTTCGATGCGTGGGTTTCGCGAACGGCAGTGTTGCAGTTACGGGGATAGATCGGCGGAATCGGAACCACCACAGCAAACCTACTGCGATCAGACTGGTCAACAGTAAGGCCAATATTAAGACTATTGTGCTCATCCCATCCCCATCCGAGCGCCCCTGACTTACATCAACTCTATGAAATAATGCATCATACCCAACATGCGGCAAACTGCTTGTGCTTTGGCGGATTTCATTTACCGCCTTGCTGCAACTTGCATCATTTAGGGTACATATTACGCATAAACACAGTACAGAGGCATATAACAGCGTTATTCATCAAATAACCTAATACAAGTGCTCTTAAACTACCCGTAGACTGATAAGGATAGCAAGGCTAAAACATTGTTAATATCAGCATAATCCTATTTTCAAACACAAATTTTAACTAATGTTGCGCAGATATAGGATGATAATTAACCGGTTGAGTCTTGACTAAACTCGCCGCCATGTTAAAAACAGGTAAATTATATCTAACTGACATTGCGATAAAGGTTCTCATTAACGCACAATGTGATCAAGTTCTAATAAAATCCAGTATAAAGAGTCGGGTTCATCCGCATAGGTAAAAAGTGGCTTATTAAGTAACCATATTATGGGCCTGACTACCCCGATGCGCGTCCGACCGGCGGCGAGTTTTAATTTGGGGCCATTATGAAACACCTGCAAAAACCTAAAATACATAAAATAGATACGATTGCCCGCTCCCGCTTGTTCACTGTTGAAGCGGTGAGTCTGGAGTTTAGCAATGGTGTGCAACGTGTCTATGAGCGTATGCGCCCATCGAATCGCGAAGCCGTTATGATTGTGCCCATTATTGGCAATGACTTGCTGCTGATCCGCGAATATGCCGTGGGTATCGAAGAGTATGAGTTGGGCTTCCCTAAAGGGCTCATTGATCCCGGAGAGGGCGTATTAGACGCTGCTAATCGTGAATTGATGGAGGAAGTTGGATTTGGCGCTGAGCGTTTTGATTACCTTAGTAAGCTGACGATGGCCCCCTCCTACTTCTCGAGCAAAATGAACATTGTTGTCGCGCAAAACCTTTATTCGCAAAGTCTGGAAGGTGATGAGCCAGAACCGCTGCCACAAGTGCGTTGGCCGATTGCGAATATGATGGCGCTTCTCGACGAACCGGGGTTTTGCGAAGCCCGAAATGTTAGCGCACTATTTTTGGCCCAGGCATTTCTGACTAAAGCGGGTATCGCTTAATATTGAGCTGCTCTCATCAAAAAACCGGGCAATCTTGCGATTACCCGGCTTATTAGCAGTGACTCAATTATCAGAACAGTTCGTGAGTCTGGCCGTTATCCATCAGCGTCGTACCCGCTTCATGTACAGAATATTCGGTGGGTTGTGTCCCCTCGATAAAGTACTCTGAGCGGCTACCTGGCCCACCTGTGGATAGCTTACCTGTTTGCTTATCAATCACTACACTGACGATACCCGGTGGTGGCGCGACTTGTTTTTCCGGCAAACCTTCAAGGGCCACTTTCATAAAGTCATTCCATGCCGGTTGAGCCGTTTTCGCCCCGCCTTCAGCACCTGAAATCTGATCAGAAATTGCGCCAGATGCACTACTACGACCCAAGTCGCGGCGATGATCGTCAAAACCAATCCAGACTGAGGTCACGGTATCCGGGCCATAGCCGGAGAACCAGGCATCTTTCGAGTTATTGGTGGTACCGGTTTTACCGCCGATATCTTTGCGTTTTAAGTCGCGCCCAGCACGCCAGCCTGTCCCCATCCAGCCCGGTTCACCGAAGATGTTGGAGTTCAATGCATCACGAATCAGGAACGCCAGCGGCGTGCTTATGACATGCGGCGCATACTGCTCATCGCTATTGAGCTTAGCTTGCGCTGGGGTGACTTGTTCCAGCTCCGGCATTGGCACATTGCTGGCGTTATTGGTTTGTGAAGTCGCCACGTTTTCGGTGTTATCATCGGACAGCACTACAGAGCGCTGCGTGTCGCCGTAAATGACCGGTAAGTTACACTCTTCACAAACAATCTTCGGCTTCGTTTCAAACAGCACATTGCCGGTATCATCGGTGATTTTGGTGATGAAATACGGATCGACTAAATAGCCGCCGTTTGCCAGCACCGCATAACCTCGGACTAGCTGCAATGGCGTGAATGAAGCGGAACCCAGCGCCAATGATTCTGAATGCACAATGTTTTGTGCCGGGAAACCAAAGCGTTGCAGATATTCAGCCGCATAATCCACACCCATAGCGCGCATGGCTCGAACCATCACCACGTTTTTCGATTGACCCAAGCCCTGACGCAGACGAATCGGGCCGTCATAAGTGGGTGGCGAGTTTTTTGGTCGCCAATCGGTACCTGCACCCGCATCCCAACGCGTAATCGGTAAGTCGTTGAGAATGCTTGCTAAGGTGAGACCTTTGTCCATTGCCGCGGTGTACAGGAAAGGTTTGATATTCGAACCTACCTGACGCAATGCCTGTGTAACACGGTTGAATTTACTTTGGTTAAAGTCAAAACCGCCTACCAGCGCTTTAATTGCACCATTATTGGGGTCAATAGAAACCAAGGCGGAGTTGACGTCTGGCACTTGAGCGAGCCACCAGTTGTCATCCACTTTTCTGACCCAAATTTGCTGACCTGGCTGAACTACATCAGTCACTTTTTTAGGTGTCGGCCCCTGAGCATTATCAGATTTATACGGACGCGCCCAGCGCATACCGGCCATCGGTAATGTCACGCTGCTACCATCAGCCAACATGGCAGTTGCCTGTTCCGCATTTGCCTCAGTGATAACCGCAGGCAACAGTGGACCATAGACTGGCAGTGTTTTCAGTGAATCAATAATTTGCTCACGACTCCATGCGCTTTCGCCTACCTTCCATAACACATTGGATGGGCCACGATAGCCGTGGCGCATGTCATAAGCCAACACATTGGCGCGTAAGGAATCCACCGCCGCGAGCTGAAGCTTTTTGGTGATAGTGGTATAGACCTGATAGCCGTCGGTGTAGGCGTTTTCACCATAGCGCTTAATCATTTCCTGCCGCACCATTTCGGACAGATAAGGTGCTGAGAAAGCAATTTGTGGTGCATGGTAGTTGGCAACCAACTCTTCACTGCGAGCCTGATCGTACTGCGCTTGGGTGATGTACTTTTCATCCAACATGCGCGACAGCACCACATTACGACGCGCAACAGCGCGGTCATGTGAGTAAAGCGGGTTGAACGTTGATGGCGCTTTTGGCAAACCGGCAATCATCGCCATCTGGCTGAGAGTCAACTCGTTAACTTCTTTACCGAAATAAACCTGCGCCGCCGCTCCGACACCATAGGCGCGGTAACCCAGATAGATCTTGTTCAGATATAACTCAAGAATTTCATCTTTGGTCAGTAGCTGTTCAATGCGAATCGCCAGAAAAGCCTCCTTGATTTTACGCATCAAGGTTCGTTCCGGGCTTAAGAAAAAGTTTCGCGCTAACTGCTGGGTGATGGTACTGGCCCCTTGAGAGGCGCGCCCCGACACCATAGCAATAGAAGCCGCACGTAGGATACCCACCGGGTCCACACCGTGATGCTCATAGAATCGGCTATCTTCCGTCGCAATAAACGCATGCACCATTTCTGGTGGAATTTGTTTTAATGTCAACGGGATACGGCGCTTTTCACCGTATTGGGCGATCAATTCGCCTTCGGCGCTATACACCAACATAGGTGTTTGCAGCCGGACATCTTTCAGTGTGGCAACGTCGGGTAGCTGAGGCTCAATATATTTGTACAGGCCAAATATCGAGGCTGCTCCCAGTAAAATGCAACACACCGCAAGGATCAAAAAATACTTTACGAACTTCACCTGAGATTTCCCATTCAATGTCAATTGGGCAGTTTATAAACAACCGCGCCGTAGTATAAAGGCAAGCCCGTTACATGGATACGTTCTTTTATTCTGTCTCGACATGGAGGTCGACAAAGATGTACACACAATATTGGCAGGTTGGGCTAGATATTCAAATGGAGGCGATACGCGCCTTGGCAGTTGTCAGACGGCGCTATGGTTGGCAACTGCGGTTCTGGTGGCATCAAACCTTACCTTATGGGGCTGTGCGGGAGGGTATTTTACAACAGCCAGATGTGGTTAGCGACAAACTCAAATTATTACGCAAACAATTACCGAGACATATTTCATTACGCATTGCATTGCCAGCACAGCGCATATTGCAGCAGACCATTCCCGCACCGGATCGGCGGCTACGAGAACCTGAACGCGAGGGTTTCATTCATGCGTTGGCGAGTAAGCTTTTCCCGGTAAGCAGTCAGGAGTTGGCACTGGATTATCGGGCGATATCTGGCGGTGAATTATTAACCACTGCTGCCCGCCAGTCAGAAGTTCGTCAATGGCAAGAATGTTTACAACAGGCTGATCTGCCATCACACATCATTGATATCACCCCCTGCGCTCTACGTTATATGGCGACGGCAGCCGGTTTGGTAGGGCCTTATTGGTTAGTCCATCGGCTGGCGCATGAGTGGTTATGGGTTTCCTCCAATGACATGCCGTTTATCTTCGGTGTGGTAGCCATTGATACTGACGGTGCACCGGAGAGCGGCTCTAATATGCTCAATTCGTTATCTATTTTATTGACGCAACTTGATAGCCAATATTCTGAATTGAGTGATAAGGCAGTCAACGTGTATTACAGCAGTATCATGGATGAGCCTGCACCGGAAAATACTGCACTCTGGTCACCTTTTGCCGCATTTACTCAGTATCAACCTCCCTTGCCTTCATCACCGGCAGAATTCACCTTAGCCGGAGGGCTGGCATTACGCCCGGTAGATGACTGATGTATCAAGTTAACTTTTCATCATGGCGTGCAGCGCGTCAGTTATCTCGTTACCGATTTTGGCGCAACATAGGCTTGTGTAAAGGGATTTTTTTTGCCATCACCCTGGTGGCTATGCAGATGCAGTCACACTCACGACAAATTAGCCAACAAGGCAGTCTGAAGGCACTTTTGCAACAGCAGACAGTATTGAGCCAGCAGCATCAACAGGTGCAACAACTCATGGCGCAAAAACAGCGTGCAGAGCAACGAGCACAGATGTATCAATCTGCTCATCGCTATTCGGTGTTATTGCAACAGCTATCCCAGCAAATTCCCGATAACTGCTGGTTGATCAGCCTGACACCGCAAAGCGATAAGCTGGTTTTCGAGGCGGTTAGCCAAGATTACGCCGCGATCCATCATTTTTTAGCGCAATTGGGCCGACAGCCTCTATTGGCAAATGTACGCCTGCAGCGGATTTCTCAGCGGGATGATGGGCATTTTCGGTTTATGGCACAGGTAGATTGGCCTCAGGAGGGTATCAGTGATGAATAAACAGTTGCAACGTTGGCTGGATCGGCCTGGTTGGCAGCTCTGCTTATATCAATGGGGGCTACTGGGGCTGATTGGTTTAGGTGCTTATAGCATGCTGCTACGTCCTCAATGGCAACAGCAGCAGTTCAGCACTCAGGAAATTATCCAACACCAGCAACAGGTTGAGCGGCAACAGTCAGAGTTGGCACTGTTGCCATCGCTATTTTCTCTGCAACAGGAACTGACCGCGTTGAGTGTGGCAGAAGCATCGCGACAGCAACCCGCTAGCTCAATAGCACATTTAGTCGGCAAATGGATTGGGCCTTTTGGTGGACAGGTTATAAGTTGGCAGCGGCAATCTGAAGCGCTTGTAGGGGGCGGCGGAGCAGATTTGGTCGAGCAACAGCAATGGGCTGCAACCTTACGGATCAACTTTTATGGATTACTCCATTTACTTCGTCAGTTAGTCTCCACCTCATCATCGGTTCAAATACAACTAACTGATATTACACGTGATAAAAATGCACTGACCGTAAAACTAACACTACAAGAGTATTTTTTTGGAGGTGGAAGTGAGTGATTACCGTAAGAGTGCGTGGGTGATCGGAGGGTTACTTGTCGCAGTATCACAGGTTCCGGCTGTGGGTGCAGAATCCCTATTGGCAGAGCTTGGGCGCAATCCTTTTGAGCGAATATCAACAGCATCTTGTGATGATGAGCGGAAAACGTTTGCCGGATGGCGATTGCAGGGCATTGTACGCGGTGCAGATTATCATATTGGCTGGGTACAACGTTCAGAGGGGCAGTGGCAAAAGGTGGCGATAGAAACACGCTTATTGCCCTATTGGCAGGTAACTCACATCAGTGAGCGACAGGTGAGTCTCCAGCATGTCAACGTAGAACGGCCATGCTCAGGCTCATCGGGTTCTGTGGTGCTTTCAATGCGCTAACCCATTAATAATCAGTATTAAAAGGAATGAATCTGATGAGAGTCTCGCGATTTAAAATCACAAATATATTTAAAATCAAAAACCGGCTTTGGAATGTATGTTGTATGACGCGAGAGCCATTATCTACCTTTCTGTTGTGCGGCGTTTTGCTAATCACTTCTTTTGCCATTGATGCCAAAAGTGGCAAGCCAGTTTCACTGGAGTTTCAAGATGCTCCCGTCTCCGTGGTGTTACAAGCACTGGCGGACTATCAACAATTGAATTTAGTCATTGCATCAGATATTGGCAGGAATCTCAGTCTCCGGCTAGTGGATACTCCTTGGGATCAAGCGCTTGCTATCGTTTTACGGATGAGTCACTTGAAAGTCGAGCGGGAAGGGGCGGTGATGATGGTTTTCACCGAACAGGATAGTGAGGAAAGACGACTGCGGGCGGAACAAAAAAACGCGCCGGAATTACTGAGCAATTTGAGCTTCGCCTTACAATATGCCGATGCCGAAGAAGTTGCAGATAGTTTGAATCTGGCGGAAGGGGAGCTACTGTCCACGTTGGGCAGTGTGGTGGTAGATAAACGTACCAATACATTATTGATTCGCGATACTCCCGCATCATTAGCATTATTAAAAAATTGGCTGGGAGAGATGGATTTGCCTTTACAGCAAGTCCAGTTGGCCGCGCATATCGTGACCATCAGCCGCGAAAACTTGCAAGAACTTGGCGTACGCTGGGGTATGGGGGATACCAAACCCACCTCGTCACTTCGAATGAGTGATTTTAATGTAAATTTGCCTCTACCAAATAGTGCCGTCAGCGCTGGTTTTAATGTTGCCCGCATCGGGGGGCGGCTACTGGAACTGGAGTTGAGCGCACTGGAACAGGAAAATCAGGTCGACATAATTGCCAGCCCTCGGTTAGTGACCTCCCATCAACAAACTGCCAGTATCAAGCAAGGTTCTGATATTCCATATACTGTCTCGCAGGGTAAAAAAGGGGCGACTACGATTGAGTTTAAAGAAGCGGTGCTAGGGATGGAGGTCACACCGAAAATACTGCGGAATGGTAAAATTACTTTAAACTTAAAAATCAGCCAAAATATGCCAGGAATGGCGATGAAACGTGGTGATAGTGAAACTTTATTAATAGATAAGCAGGAAATACAAACCCAAATTACGGTAAATGATGGCGAAACGATTGTGTTAGGCGGGATTTTCCAGCAAAAAAGCAGTCATGGGCTTAATAAAGTCCCTGTATTAGCCGATATTCCTTGGTTGGGTGGGCTGTTTAAACAGGATGCCCGGCAACAAAGTCGTCGGGAGTTAGTTATTTTCATCACGCCAAGGTTAATCAGTGCTTGAGTATTACGAAGTGCTGATTTATGAAAACAGACCAATCTTGGTGACTTTCTGCAACTTTTTGTGTGATTGGAGGCTTCTAAATTTGACGCTGCCTCGGATTTAGCTTACAAGGGTTACCGAATTGAGCTCCGAGGTTTTTAATAACGTTGATACGCCGATAAAAACGTATGGTTTCCCTCCCACGACGTGTACAACGATTTATTCGGTTGCCAAACTACCAGAAGTGCTGAGATAATTTTCCGTCTGATCTCGCACTATCGCTCATGAGGTTTCAGTTTAGGTCCCGTTGCTAATTTGATTGGCGGGGCGGGTTATCATTAACGAATAGTCTTAGTAATACCAAAAACATGGCAGAGAAACGCAATATCTTTCTGGTTGGGCCTATGGGTGCCGGCAAAAGCACTATTGGTCGTCAGTTAGCTCAGCAACTCAATATGGAGTTTTTCGACTCTGATCAAGAAATTGAGCGACGTACCGGAGCTGACGTGGGCTGGGTATTCGACGTGGAAGGCGAAGAAGGTTTCCGCGATCGTGAAGAAAAAGTTATTAATGAACTGACGGAAAAACAAGGCATTGTGCTGGCAACCGGTGGTGGCTCTGTTAAATCCAGAGAAACCCGTAACCGTTTGTCAGCCCGTGGCGTTGTGGTGTACTTGGAAACCACTATCGAAAAGCAGTTGGCTCGTACGCAGCGTGACAAAAAACGTCCGTTGTTGCAGGTTGATTCGCCTCCGCGTGAAGTGTTAGAAGCACTGGCAAAAGAACGTAATCCGTTATACGAAGAAATTGCAGATGTCACCATCCGCACTGACGATCAAAGCGCGAAAGTTGTTGCTAACCAGATTATCAACATGCTGGAAAGTAATTGATTTTAGCATTTTACTAATGCCCACGGGCGTAAGTTAAGAAGGTTACTGGGCGCGACATGGAGAAGATTACTGTCACGTTAGGGGAGCGTAGCTACCCGATTACGATCGCTGCTGGATTATTTAATGATCCAGCCTCTTTTAAGCCGCTGAAAGCGGGTGACCAGGTTATGCTGGTCACCAACCAAACGCTAGCGCCACTCTATCTGGATTCGCTCCGGGCAGTACTGGAACAAGGTGGCATTAAAGTTGATCAGGTAATTTTACCTGATGGCGAGCAGTATAAATCTCTGAGCGTTCTGGAGCAGGTATTTTCTGCCCTTCTGGAAAAACCGCACGGTCGTGATACTACACTTGTCGCCTTGGGGGGCGGTGTAGTAGGCGACCTGACCGGTTTTGCCGCTGCTTGCTATCAGCGCGGTGTTCGCTTTATTCAAGTTCCTACTACTTTACTTTCTCAAGTGGATTCCTCTGTCGGTGGTAAAACCGCAGTGAATCATCCATTGGGTAAGAACATGATTGGTGCTTTCTACCAGCCCGCATCGGTGGTGGTTGACCTTAACTGTCTCAAAACCCTCCCTTCACGTGAGCTTGCTTCCGGGCTGGCTGAAGTTATCAAATACGGCATCATTCTTGACGCAGCTTTCTTTGAGTGGCTGGAAATCAATATCGACTCACTTCTTGCATTGGATATGTCGGCATTAGCCTACTGCATCCGTCGCTGTTGTGAATTGAAAGCCGATGTTGTCGCTGCCGATGAACGGGAAGAGAGCGGGATGCGCGCTTTACTCAATTTGGGCCATACTTATGGTCATGCCATTGAGGCCGAAATGGGTTATGGCGTCTGGCTACACGGGGAAGCTGTTGCTGCCGGTATGATGATGGCCGCTAACACCTCCCGTCGATTGGGCCAGTTCTCAGCTAAAGATGTTGAGCGTATCAAGAAACTCCTTTTACGTGCCGGTCTGCCAGTTAGCGGGCCGCAGGAAATGACGCCAGAATCCTATTTAACCCACATGATGCGAGATAAAAAAGTGCTGGCCGGAGAGCTTCGTCTGGTACTGCCAACTGCGATAGGTCAGTCAGAAATTCGTAGCGGTATCGCTCATGACATGGTGCTGGCATCTATCACTGATTGCCAGTTATAGAAAATGGTATAAGTACGATATTATACGTTTTATCATATTCCTTTGCTGCGGGCGGTTTAGCCTGTTAGCAGTCAGTAAAATCAATCAGCCGGGCTGCAATGATATATGCGGTAGGCTTTTGCCTCTAGTTGGAGGGTTTAGATGGATGATTTAAAGCCGGAAGACGATCTGAAACCAGATAGCAGTGACCGTCGCCCTACACGTGCCCGTAAGTCTTCGACTGGGCCTAAGCTTGCTGTTTCACGCCAACATATGATGATTGGTATCGGCATTTTAGTGCTGTTATTGATTATTATTGCCATCGGTTCAGCCCTGAAAGCACCGACAGAGCATGAAGCATCCCAACAAAATCCAAATGTGGATGCTACGCGAAACATCAATCTGTCTGATTCATCCTCACTGACCAGCGGCAATAATACCCAACCCGGTGTAGCAAATAATACTACCGATGGTCATGATGCCAATGGCGTGAAGAACAGCGCTCAGCCACAAGATATCAATGTTCCGCCGATTTCTCCGACGCCTACCGAGGCCGCGCCGCAGTCTTCTACCAACGCTCCGACTCAACGTGTTGAATTACCGGGTAATATGTCTGACGCACTCTCTCAGACTCAGGGGCAGGTAGATACCTTGTCTCAGAACATGAATGATGGTCAGACATCCACATTGCCAACAGCACCCGCGACGGTTTCGACCTCGAAAGGGGCCAAAGTGCCAGTAGCAAGGGAAACCATTACCCACCCGGCGCAGAAGCAGGCCGCAGCTGCGACTAAACAACCTGCAATTAGCCATAAAAATCCGACTACGGCTGTTGCTCCAGCTGCTTCCGCAGGGGTGAAGTCAGGCTCAGCTGGCAGCAGCAGCGCATTGAAGAATGCTCCTGGCAGTCACTTTACGTTGCAATTGAGCAGTGCATCGCGTTCAGATACCTTGAATGCTTATGCCAAGCAGCAAAAATTATCTGACTATCATGTGTATGAAACTAAACGTGATGGTAAGCCTTGGTACATCCTGGTGAGTGGCAACTACGCCTCTTCTGCTGATGCAAAAAGGGCGATAGCCACCTTACCTGCCGATGTTCAGGCGAAAAAACCGTGGGTTAAACCTGTACAACAAGTACAGCAAGACCTTAGAAAATAAATCATTCTTATTTGTGCGCTGATGTGCTGTCTGAAACAGAGTACAATCTGCGGCTCTGAATTATTAAGTAGCTAACTGACGGCATGAAGAAAAACCGCGCTTTTTTAAAATGGGCTGGTGGGAAATATCCGCTGGTTGATGACATTCGACGCCATCTACCAGCGGGAGACTGCTTGATAGAGCCATTCGTCGGTGCGGGTTCGGTGTTCCTTAACACCGAGTATGAATCTTACATACTGGCCGATATCAACAGTGATCTGATCAACCTCTACAATATCGTGAAGGACCGCACTGATGACTTCGTGCGGGATGCTCGCGTTTTATTCACCGGCGATTTCAATCATTCCGAACAGTTTTATCAACTGCGTCAAGAGTTTAACGCCAGCAGCGATGCCTATCGCCGTGCATTATTGTTTCTCTACTTGAATCGCCACTGTTATAACGGTTTGTGCCGTTATAATTTGAGCGGTGAATTTAATGTACCTTTTGGTCGTTACAAAAGACCTTATTTCCCGGAAAATGAGCTGTATTGGTTTGCTGAAAAATCGCAAAATGCCATTTTTGTTTGTGAGCACTATCAGGAAACTTTGCTAAAAGCTGTGCATGGGGCTGTGGTTTACTGCGATCCTCCGTATGCGCCATTATCAGCGACGGCTAACTTTACGGCATATCACACCAGTAACTTTGGTCTAGTGGATCAACAGAATCTGGCTCGTCTGGCTTACCAACTGTCAGCAGAAAACAAGATCCCGGTTCTGATTTCTAATCACGACACAGAACTGACGCGCGATTGGTATCATCAGGCGTCACTGCATGTGGTAAAAGCGCGCCGTACTATCAGCCGTAATATCCTTGGCCGTAGTAAAGTGAATGAGCTTTTGGCGCTGTATAGCTGAGTGGGGACTACCGCTCAGTAAAGATTCAAACCCCATGGTTTATGAGAGAGAAAGCTTGTCATGCTGACGCCTCATAAAGCAAAGAGACACGTTTGGAGAAGCGGATGAAAAAGTTTTTAATTGCCCCGTCTATTCTGTCAGCAGATTTTGCCCGCTTGGGTGAGGATACCGCCAAGGTGCTCGCCGCTGGTGCTGATGTTGTGCATTTTGATGTGATGGACAATCACTACGTTCCTAATCTGACTATCGGGCCGATGGTGTGCAAGGCTCTGCGTGATTACGGTATTACTGCCCCTATTGATGTCCATCTGATGGTGAAACCGGTCGACCGTATTGTCCCTGATTTTGCTAAAGCAGGTGCCACCTACATCTCATTCCATCCTGAAGCCTCAGAACATGTTGACCGCACCTTGCAGCTCATCAAAGAGAATGGCTGTAAGGCGGGTTTGGTGTTCAACCCTGCCACTCCGCTTAGCTATCTCGACTATGTGATGGATAAGCTGGATGTCATTTTGTTGATGTCGGTGAACCCCGGCTTCGGCGGTCAGTCCTTCATTCCTGAAACGCTGAATAAATTGCGTCAGGTGCGTAAGTTGATTGATGACAGCGGTTATGACATTCGTTTGGAAGTAGATGGTGGTGTTAAAGTGGATAATATCCGCGATATCGCGGCAGCAGGTGCAGATATGTTTGTTGCCGGTTCGGCTATTTTCAATCAGCCAGATTACGCTGCAGTCATTGATGCCATGCGCAGTGAGTTGGCGATGTCTGCCAATGACTAAGTTCGACTCTATTCGCGGTATGGCTTTCGATTTGGATGGCACATTGGTTGATAGCGCTCCGGGGCTTGCCAGCGCGATTGATATGGCGCTGTCACATCAAAACTTGCCGGTTGCTGGTAAGGATTTGGTATCAACCTGGATTGGCAACGGCGCTGATGTGTTAGTCGAGCGTGCATTGCGCTGGGCTGGTTGCGAGCCAGATGCGCAATCTGTGGCGCATACTCGTGAATTGTTTGACCACTATTACGCCCAGACGGTTGAGCAGGGAAGTCAGCTATTCCCGCAAGTGAAAGCGACATTGGATCAACTGGCGGCCAGTGGCCTGCCGATGGGCCTTATTACCAATAAGCCCACGCCATTTGTTGCACCGCTGCTGACGTCGTTGGGTATTGCCGATTATTTCTCCGTCATTATTGGCGGTGATGATGTGGTGGTGAAGAAACCGCATCCAGCTCCATTGTATTTATTGTTGGCCAAACTTGGCTTGCATGCCCATGAGATGCTGTTTGTTGGTGATTCACGTAATGACATTATGGCCGCACAGGCGGCGGGTTGTCCCTGTGTCGGGCTGACCTATGGATATAACTATGGTGAAGCTATTGCCACCAGTCATCCTGACTGTGTGCTGGAGCACTTTGCCTGTCTGTTGCCCGCCATCGGGCTATCATCTTTAAAAGATCAGGAAGTATAAAATGAGTAAACCCACTGAAATACCTGCTGTATCCGATAAACAAAAGCCTATCGTATTTAGCGGCGCGCAGCCGTCCGGTGAATTGACTATTGGCAATTACATGGGTGCGCTGCGTCAGTGGGTACAGATGCAGGATGACTATGATTGCATTTATTGCATTGTTGATCTGCATGCAATCACTGCGCGTCAAGACCCAACGTTACTGCGTAAAAGAACGCTTGATACCTTGGCGCTGTATCTAGCTTGCGGTATTGATCCGCAGAAAAGCACCATTTTTGTTCAATCCCATGTGCCAGAGCACTCTCAACTGGGCTGGGCGCTGAACTGCTACACCTACTTCGGCGAACTGAGCCGCATGACCCAGTTCAAAGACAAATCAGCCCGTTATGCTGAAAACATTAACGCCGGTTTATTCGATTATCCGGTATTGATGGCGGCGGATATTTTGCTGTATCAGACTAACCAGGTACCGGTTGGTGAAGACCAGAAACAACACCTGGAATTGAGCCGTGATATCGCTAGCCGATTCAATAATCTCTATGGCGATATTTTCAAAATCCCAGAGCCATTTATTCCAAAAGCCGGTGCGCGGGTGATGTCGTTGCAGGATCCGACCAAAAAAATGTCCAAATCTGATGATAACCGTAATAACGTCATCGAATTGTTGGAAGATCCTAAATCTGTGGTGAAAAAGATTAAACGCGCCATGACCGATTCTGATGAGCCAGCGGTTATCCGTTATGATACCGAGAAGAAAGCCGGTGTTTCTAACCTGCTGGATGTTTTGTCAGGTGTGACAGGCCAGTCTATTCCGGAGCTGGAAGCCCAGTTTGAAGGCCAAATGTATGGTCATTTGAAAGGTGCGGTTGCCGATGCAGTTTCTGGCATGCTGAGCGAGCTTCAGGCGCGTTATCATCAATATCGCGAAGACGAGGCTTTCTTGCAGGAAGTGATGCGTGAAGGCGCGGCTAAGGCGCGTGCTCGCGCACAAGATACACTGGCGAAAGTGTATGAAGCTATTGGTTTTGTTGCACATCCATAAGTGAATCAATAAGTCATTCGAAGGGGGAGCCTTCCCCCTTCTGACTCAAATTTAGCTCAACCCACTCTTTCAACTTGTTCCTTCATCTCTGCTTTGTCATGTTGCGCACTGGAAAACCAATTCAGTTTTTCACGTAAGCTGACAACACTGCCGACGATAATCAGGCTCGGGCTGCTGACCTGCTGAGAAAGCAGTGCCAGTTGACTCAGTTCGCCGCTTACCACCCGCTGATGTCGCGAAGTGCCATTCTCGACCAGAGCAACAGGGGTTGTCGCTGGCATACCGTGTCGAATCAGTTGCTGCTGAATCTCACCGGCCTGTGATAGTCCCATATAGAACACCAGAGTTTGTTTTTCTGCCGCCAGATTGGCCCAATCCAACTGACTGTCTTTCTTGGCGTGGCCGGTAATCAGCCGCACACTTTGGGCGTGATCACGATGGGTCAGTGGAATGCCGCTGTAGGCTGAGCAGCCAGATGCTGCGGTAATTCCCGGTACCACAGAAAACGGAATATTGTAGTCTGCTAGTGTTTCTAGCTCTTCGCCGCCACGGCCAAAAATAAACGGGTCGCCGCCTTTCAAACGCACCACACGTTTCCCTTGTTGTGCTTGTTGCAGCAAAATCTGATTGATTTGATCCTGCGGCACGGTGTGGCGGCCAGACTCTTTACCAACAAAAATTCGCTCGGCGTCGCGTCGCACTAAATTCATCACTTCATCGGATACCAGCCGGTCATACACCACCACGTCAGCTTGCTGAATCTGCTGTAAACCTTTCAATGTCAGCAAACCAGCATCCCCCGGCCCGGCTCCGACTAATACCACTTCGCCGCGATCAGACAGTGGTGCATTGAACAATTGTTCGACGTGTTGCTCGGCTTGTACCTGATCCTCATTAGCCAGTGATTGCGCCAGACGGTCGTGGGTGAGCAGTTTTTCCCAGAAACGGCGACGGTCAGTCATCGCGGTAAAATGCTGTTTAACCCGCTGACGTAAGTGACCTGCCAACTGTGCCAATTGGCCCAAATGCTGTGGCAGCATAGCTTCCAGTTTTTCTCGCAGCAATCGCGCTAATACCGGTGCTTTTCCGCCAGAAGAGATAGCTATCATGATAGGAGAGCGGTCAATGATTGATGGCATAATAAAACTGGTGCGTTTTGGGTCATCAACCACATTGCAGAATACCCGCTGTTGGTTGGCACTTTGATAGACCAACGCATTGACGGCCACTTGGTCAGTTGCGGCAATTACCAACCATTTTTCTGCCAGCAGTTCCGGTGCGAATTCCCCGCTGACTAATGAAAGCAGCCCCTGTTCCGCCCAATCGCGAAACTGCTCGGTAAATTCACAGGCATTCACGGTGACGGCGGCACCCGCATCAAGCAATAAGCGGGCTTTACGTTCGGCCACTTCACCACCACCGACCAGCAGGCAGGCTTTGTTTTGCAGTTGGCAGAAAATCGGGAAGTAGTCCATGGGCAATCCTTCAGGTTGAGGCCGCTAGGGGGTAAAACCAGCCCCTAAGAGCTGGTGAATTCGGGTATCTGACTGCTGGCTAAGTCAATTGAAGGGGAATCGTGCCGTTGGGGTCGTAGCGACGTAAGTCGCCGGAGCGCCCCTAGGTGCGGTAAACCCTTCACTCACTGGTTTTGCCATTAATCTCGTATAACTCACTCTTTTACGGCTTGTGGCGCATTGACTACCGCAGGCTGTGGGCGTTGCTCCCGTGGGGTGGCATACCAATAACCCAGTCCCATAAATACCGCGCCTGACAGGGTATTTCCCAGTGTCACCCACAGCAGGTTATGACCGATACCGCTCAGGGTGTAAGCCTCGCTGTGATGACCGAACCAAGACAAGGCGAACAGCGTCATATTTGCTACGGAGTGTTCGTAACCGGAGGCAATAAAGGCCAGCAAGCACCACCAAATAGCGATAAATTTAGCTGCACCGTCTACCCGAATTGCCATCCAGATCGCCAGACAAACCAGCCAGTTACATAGTACACCCTTAAAGAATAAGGTCATAGCTGGCGCAGAGGTTTTTGCCAGCGCCGCGGTGTGCACTAAACTGGTATCCACTGACAGCAGGTTACCGCCGCCGTAGTAATAAAGCAGGGCAACAAAAACAGAACCCAGCAGATTCCCCAGCCAGGTTTGCGGCAGTACAGCCCACATTTGACTGGATTTGATGGTGCCCGCTTTGACCCCAAAGGTCAGGAACATGGTGTGGCCGGTAAACAGCTCTGAACCGGCGATAATCACCAAAGTCAGCGCCAGACCAAAGGTGGCCCCCATGACTAATGGGCGGTAAGCGGGATCAATCAGATTGCCCAGGGTGAAAATCAGAATAATGCCAAGGCCGACATAAGCACCGGCCATCGCTGAACCAATCCAAAAGCCCAGTGGGCTTTCTTTCGCCAGCTTGACGATACGCGCTGCATTGGCTGCGCATTTGTTAATGGTGTCTGTATACATACTCTATCCCAGTCCCCTTGCTCTTGACGCTGCAGCTGTGTTCGCTGCACTCACCAACCTGAATCACTGACTGCCGTTGATCTCAAAATAAATAAGCTCATCGGGATTAGCTCGTTGGCTGCCTTGCTGCAACGCCAATATCTTTGGGGATGATTGATGTTATTTTTGTTAAGGATCCAGATTGACCGGATCCCCCAGTTATCTATCACGCTTTGACTTGCACAATGCCGTCGTGAACCCGCGTATCAAAATGGGCAACCGAGCGCGTCTCATCTTCCAGACAGAAGCCATCATGTAGGCGAAAATGTTGTTTTTTTAGCGGGCTGGCCACCCACAAATCACCTTGATGCTCCGCAATTAATCCGCGCGAGAGCACACTGGCCTGTGCGAAGGGGTCGATGTTGCTAATGGCAAACACCTGTTCGTCCGCATAAGGACGGAATACCGCGACTTGATGCTCACCAATCAGGCCACATACGCCGCTACCGGGCAAAATATCGGCTAATGGGCAAAGTGGAATCCACTGACTCATAAGTTATCCTCCAGTTCCAGCACCCGAACAGGGATGCGTTCATCCGGACGGGCCGGGCGATGTTGTTCACGTTCAGGTACTACTTGTACATTCGGGTCACGTAGCGGGCTGTTGATAAAGTGGGCGAAACGGACTTGTGCAGCCGGGTTTTCGACGGTGACTTTCCATTCGCAGGTGACTTTATCGCGTAGGCGAGCAATATCCGCTTCGAGCTGGTCGTTAATGCCCAATTTGTCATCGAGAATGACGGCGCGTAGATAGTTAATGCCCCCTTCCAGACTTTCCAGCCATACCGAGGTGCGTTGCAGCTTATCGGCGGTGCGGATGTAGAACATCATAAAGCGGTCGAGATAGCGCATTAGGGTTTCTTTATCCAGATCTGCAGCCAGTAAATCTGCATGACGCGGTTTCATCCCTCCGTTGCCACAGACATACAGATTCCAGCCGTTTTCGGTGGCGATAATCCCGACATCTTTTCCCTGTGCTTCTGAACACTCACGGGTACAGCCGGAAACACCAAATTTCATTTTGTGTGGTGTACGGATGCCCTTGTAGCGGTGTTCCAGTGCGACACCGAAGCCAATACTATCGCCAACCCCAAAGCGGCACCAGGTACTACCGACACAGGTTTTTGCCATACGCAGTGCTTTGGCATAGGCGTGTCCGGTCTCAAAGCCCGCTTCAATCAACTGCGCCCAAATAGCCGGGAGATCGTCTTTTTGTGCGCCAAACATCCCGACGCGCTGTGAGCCGGTCAGTTTGGTATAGAGATTATATTGTTTGGCGATGCGGCCAATGGCCAGCAGACCATCAGGCGTGATTTCCCCACCCGGTGAACGCGGGATAACCGAGTAAGTGCCGTCTTTTTGGATATTGCCGAGGAAATTATCATTGGTATCCTGCAACGGGGTGTGTTGCGGCTCCAATATATATTCATTCCAGCAGGAGGCTAGCAGTGAGCCCACCGTCGGTTTACATACTTCACAGCCATAACCTTTGCCATATTTTTCCAGCAAGGCGTCAAAGCTTTTAATCCCTTCGACACGGATCAGGTGATATAGCTCTTGACGTGAATATGCGAAGTGTTCACACAAATGGTGATTAACTTCAATGCCTTGCTTGCTGAGTTCGGCATTCAACACTTGGGTCACTAAGGGAATGCAGCCGCCGCAACCGGTACCGGCTTTCGTCGCCGATTTAAGCGCTGCTACGGTATGGCAACCCTGGCCGATGGCTTGAATAATATCGCCTTTGGTGACATCAAAACAGGAGCAGATCTGTGCGGTATCCGGTAGGGAATCAACCCCCATCGCTGGTTTACTGCCCGCATGGGCTGGCAAAATCAGGCTATCGGGGTTTTCCGGTAGCTCAATATTATTCAGCGCTAATTGCAGTAGGTTACCGTAATCACTGGTATCACCCACCAGCACCGCCCCGAGCAGTTTTTTGTTGTCGGCACTGACCACCAGACGTTTGTAAATCTCTTTACTTTCATCGAGATAAACATAGCTTCGCGCGCCTTCAGTGCGACTGTGGGCATCACCAATCCCACCCACGTCTACACCGAGGAGCTTGAGTTTGGCGCTCATGTCTGCGCCCTGGAAGGCATTTTCGCGCCCCAGTAAATGGTCAGCCGTCACTTGGGCCATTTTGTAACCTGGTGCGACTAGCCCGAAAGTCCGTTCTTGCCATGATGCACATTCGCCAATGGCGTACACATCCGGGTCGGAGGTTTGGCAATAATCATTGATAGCAATACCACCACGGCGCGCTGTGGCTAAACCGCATTGGTGGGCCAGTTTGTCTTGTGGACGGATACCGGTGGAGAAGACGATAAAATCGACTTCCAACTGAGTGCCATCGGCAAACAGCATGGTTTTGCGGCTGTTTTGTCCAGTATGGACAATTTCTTGCGTATTTTTGCCAGTGTGAACTCTGACGCCCATGCGCTCAATCTTCTGGCGCAGTTGGTCACCACCCATTGGGTCAAGCTGTTCAGCCATTAATACCGGAGCAAACTCAATGACATGGGTTTCTACGCCGAGGCTTTTCAGTGCGCCTGCGGCTTCCAACCCTAACAATCCGCCACCAATGACTGCCCCGCGTTTGCTGCGGCGGGTGCAAGCTTCAATGGCATTTAAATCTTCAATGGTGCGGTAAACAAAGCAGTCTTGCCCTTCGCTGCCTTTAATCGGCGGGATCCACGGATAGGAGCCGGTCGCCATAATCAGCTTGTCGTAATAAAGAGTACGGCCGCTGTTGGAGTGGATGACTTTTTCTTTGCGGTTTATGGTAATAGCGCGCTCGCCAACCAGCACTTTGACGCCGTGCTTTTCATAAAAACCTTCGCGAACTAATGACAGTTCTTCCGCAGTGTGGTGGGAGAAGTAAGAAGAAAGATGAACCCGATCATAAGCGATGCGCGGTTCTTCGCAAAAGACGGTTATCTCAAATTGATCTTTATCTGCTTTATCTAATAAGTCTTCAATAAAGCGGTGGCCGACCATACCGTTGCCGATGATGGCAAGTTTGACTTTGCTCATTTTTGCCTCAATTTTTAATTTTCTACCCTCACCTTAATCTTCCGCACAGCGCACTCATTGATGTAAATCAATTTGCCAGCCATATACCTCTAAGGTGGTAGATGGCTGATTTTTAACGTTTTTTATAAGTTGTGGATTTCATTCATGTTTGGCTGAATGGTTTCAGTTTCGCTTTTTTTCTTCATTAAATTAAAACGGTGTTTTAGTAAAAGAAAATCGGCGAGTGGCGGTAGGTCGGGTAAGCTAAAGCGTAATAACGAAAGCAATCATGGAGTCATCTATGGCGGGCCAATCTTTAACGAATCATTTATTAAGCACAATTAATAATGTCCGCCTTGCTGGGCAAGCGGGGCTGTGGCAGATAGCCATTGCCGAGGGCAAAATCACGGCGATTGTGCCGCAACCGGAGCAGCCAGTAACCGGTGATGGGGTATTGGATGCCCAAGGTGGGCTGGCATTGCCGCCATTTGTTGAGCCGCATATTCATCTGGATACCACCCAAACTGCCGGGCAGCCAAGCTGGAATCAATCCGGCACCTTGTTTGAGGGCATTGAGCGCTGGGCTGAGCGTAAAGCCTCACTGACCCGGGATGATGTTAAGCAGCGCGCCTGGCAAACACTGAAGTGGCAAATAGCTAATGGTATTCAGTATGTCCGCACCCATGTTGATGTTTCGGACCCCAGCTTGACGGCTTTAAGTGCCATGTTGGAAGTCAAAGAAGAAGTCAGTCCGTGGGTGGATATGCAGATTGTGGCCTTCCCGCAAGAGGGAATTCTCTCCTATCCTGATGGTGCAGCGCTGTTAGAAGAGGCATTGCGGCTGGGTGCTGATGTGGTTGGCGCTATTCCTCACTTTGAATTTACCCGCGAATATGGCGTCGAATCGCTACATATCGCCTTTGCATTGGCGCAAAAGTATCAGCGGCTGGTGGATGTTCACTGTGATGAGATTGATGATGAGCAGTCGCGATTTGTCGAAACAGTGGCAGCATTGGCGCACCGGGAGAACATGGGCGCGCGGGTGACTGCCAGCCATACCACGGCGATGCACTCTTATAATGGTGCTTATGCCTCTCGGTTATTCTGCTTGCTGAAAATGTCAGGTATTAACTTTGTAGCCAATCCACTGGTGAATATTCATCTGCAAGGGCGTTTTGACACTTACCCCAAGCGGCGGGGTATTACGCGGGTGAAAGAGATGCTAGCGGCACAGATTAATGTCTGTTTCGGTCATGACGATGTGTTCGACCCGTGGTACCCGCTGGGCACCGCCAATATGTTGCAGGTATTACATATGGGGTTACATATCTGCCAGTTGATGGGATACGGCCAAATCAATGATGGATTGAATCTGATAACCACCCACAGTGCCAGAACCCTAAATTTATCAGATTATGGTGTGCAGCCGGGTAACAGTGCCAATCTGATTATTCTGCCAGCAGAAAACGGTTTTGATGCGGTGCGGCGGCAAGTGCCGGTGCATTATTCCATCCGCCACGGGGGGGTGATAGCGAAGACACAACCAGCAGAGAGCTGGATTTATCTCGGTCAGGAAGAGCGGGTAAATTTTAAATAAAGCGTATAAACAGAATTGCCCTGCAACCGATATGGCGGCAGGGCAATCAAACAGCTAAGTTAATGAGTCACGTGGCCGTGGCTGCGGTGCTTGGTGAAGAAGCCTAGGATCAGGCACATCACAAATACGGTCAGGTACAAGCCGTTGGCGGTTGCCAGTGCGGCATGAACACCACTATTAGCTACAATCGGGCCAGTTACCACGAAGGTCAACATGGTGCCGACAGTACCGCAGGTCAGAATGAAGTTCACCAGTTTTGGTGAAGACACTTTGGTTTGCAGTGAACCTAGCGTAATCAGCGTGGTGTAAATGGCACTAGAGACAAAACCTAACGCCAGAATGTAGTAGCTCAGGTGCTCTGGATTATCCGTACTGACAAACATGTACATCGCCAATGTTGCCAGCGCCGCTAACACGGTGACAATGCGTTGCAGGTCAAAGAAGCGCAGGATAAAGCTGAATACCCACATCCCAATCATATAGGAAATCCAGAAGTTACTGACCAATTGGCCAGCCTGATTGATATCCATGTTGAAGGTTTTGGTAGCGTATTCCGGTACCCACTGGATGAAACCGAGTTGGCCCAAGATATAACAGAGTGCGGCAATCGCCAGGAACAGCACACCCACACCCCACTTTTCTTTCACCACAGGCTTGCTTTGATCGGTGGCTTTATGGCCCAGAACCGGGAATTCAGAGCACAGTGTTAGCACGAAAATACCGACATATAACAAGCCGATGCAGGCATAGACCCAGTACCATTCGATATGGCGTGCCAGCAGCATTGCTGCGGCGACTGGGAAAATCATCCCGGCCATACTGAAGAATGAGTCGGTGAACAACAGGCGTGAACCGCGCTGACGTCCCTCATACATGTGGGTAATCAGGAAGGTACCTATCGACATGGTTATCCCGCTGACGACGCCGAGAATAAACATGCTGATGGAGAAGATCATTAGATTATGGCCAACCATTAATCCGGCAATGGCGATTAACATCAGAATGAAACCAAAGACTAACTGACGTTTTAATGGAATGATTTCCATCAACCAGGCATTCAGGAAGATAGAGATCAAAATACCGGCATTAAGGAAAGTGAATGTGTTACTCATACTGGCAATAGGCAGATTGAAATACTCTGCGATATTTCCCATCACCATCCCGGTGACAATAACTAACGCACCGGTCAGCGCGTATGAAAAGTAACTGATCCAAGTGAGTCGAAGGCGATTGCTGTTATTCATAGATGGAGCCTGTGTCAGCATAATGTTAAGTCAATAATAGTAAGAGCCTATATAAAAAGCGCTAAAACCATTTCTGCACTGAGGCGGCGGATCCTAGCACAGGCATAGTCAGTTTTTGTGATTTACATTCAATTTTTAATGCAATGAGTGGGACACGATTGCGAAAAATAGTGAGGTGTCACAATTTGCAGTGGAGATGCATTGATAAATATTCTGAATATGACAGGAGATGAGGATATTTTGAGTCTGTTTTCACACAAGGAAAGAGTGGCAGGAAGATGCATGTTACTCAGCGGAGAGTTTACATAAATACTATTTTTTAGGCGGCATAACTGACTCGCGCATGATAATCGCAGGTGGGAAACTGGCATTGGGAATCAATGGGTTTATTAGCAATTGAGTGGCATATCGCGCCATTTCTACAATGGGAAAATGTAAGCTGGTTAATGCCGGGCGGACAAATGGGGCGCGCTCGCCACTGTCATAGCAAAGCAACGAAATATCCTGTGGGACTTGCAAGTGATGCTTATTGATAGCGAGCAGAGCACCAATAGCCATTTCTTCGTTACAACAATATATAGCGGTGGGGTGGGGGGGGCGCTTGAGAATCTCATCTGCACGCTGATAGCCGCTTTCCAGGTCATAAACCCCTTCCACACAAGCTACCGGATCTAAATCGGCTAATTGCATCGCATCGATAAAGCCTTGACGACGCAATTCACTGGAATGGCGCTGCGCTGAACCACTGATACAAGCAATGTGGCGATGGCCAGCATCAATAAGTACCTGTGTTGCCATTTGGCTGGCACGGCGATGATCAAACGTAACACAACGGGCTTCCAGACCGGGAACCAGTCTATCCAATAAGACAAACGAACGGCCTGCTGCCGCTAACTGATGTAGCTTTTCATCACTGAGAAAACGGACATGCAGAATTAATCCATCGCAACGTAGGTTATACAGGCGCTGAATAGCCTGCCATTCCTTATCTGCGTTATCCCGCCCCTGAGTGACTAACAGCTGTTTACCCTGAGATTCGGCTTCAGTTTGGACAAAATCCATCAAAGCCCCAAAAAAACCTCCACGGTAGGATGTGGTCACTAACCCCAGCGTATTACTTTGGCTGGAGGCCAGTGCCCGTGCGGCAGGATTCGGGGTGTAGCCCAAAACTGCGACCGCTTGTTCTACTTTTTCACGCGTTTGCGCTTTAACATTGGTATCACCATTGACCACGCGGGATACCGTAGCGCGGGATACCCCGGCTAATACCGCGACGTCTTCCAGTGTGACCATTGCTGACTCCAATCCCCTTCATACTTGAAGTTGCAGGGGGAACTGCAACTCCAATTACGTAGAGTATAAAATGAATGAATGTTACAAATCTGCGAACTGCGGCAAGTAAAGTTTATTTACCTGAAGAACATCTTCTAGTAGTGGCTGAGCAATACTGGCGTTCCCAATCAGTGGATTGGTCACCAATGCTAACAAAGCACTACGGCGATCGCCGTGCACTGCAGCTTCAATCGTCAGACGCTCATAGGCTTTGACTTGCTGGGTTAGCCCATGCATGGAAACCGGTAAAGGGCCAAAAGTCAGTGGGTGTGCACCTTGCGCATCAACAATACAGTTGGTTTCTACCACGGAACCATCAGACAAACCACGAATCGCACCACGGTTTGTCGTATTCACAACTAGTTGCGTACCTAAATTATTATGAATTGCACGAATAAGTTCCAGTGCTACTTCAGAATAAAATGATCCACCACGGAAACTGAGTTGTTCCGGTTTACTATCCAGATGTGGGTCAGCGTACAGATCAAACAACTCTTTTTCTACCTGCATCACTTGTTCTGCGCGGGTGCCGCGTTCAGCTGCTGCAGCCATTTCTTCTGCCAGCATATCTTGTGTCTGGTAGAAATAGCGATGATAAGGGCAGGGGATAGCACCCATTGCTCGCAGGAACTCCGGTGGCCATGGTGCTTCTTTGATGTTGTTCATGGTCAGTGAAGCTCCGTCACACAACATGTTTAGCACATCTGCGGTGACGTTTTTACCCTGCTGGAGCACTTCATGCACCCATACCATGTGATTTAGGCCGGCAAAACGCAGCTGAATATCTTCATAAGGCGCATCCAGTAACTTTGCAATCATATGGTGCATACTGATCGGAACATTACACAGGCCAATAATCTTCGCTTTGCTATAGCGGGTTACTGCTTCGGTGACGATACCGGCTGGGTTGGTAAAATTGATTATCCAGGCATCCGGTGCCAGCTTTTCAACTTTCGCTGCAATATCTAGCATAACCGGAATAGTACGGAGCGCTTTGGCAAAACCGCCGACCCCCGTGGTCTCTTGTCCGAGTAAGTTATATTTCAAACCCAAGCGCTCATCTGCCGCCCGTGCCGGGAGTTGGCCGACACGGAATTGTGTCAGAACGAAACTGGCACCTTCAATGGCGGTATCCAATGAGAAGTGAACACTAACTTTCACCTGTTCCAACCCGTGACGATCCAGCATTCTGCGGGTCAGTGCGGCAATAATCTCCACTTTTTGACGGCCTAACTCGACATCAGCCAGTGCCAGTTCGGTAACTGGTAGTTGGTCAATTCGCTGAATTAATCCATCGACTAGCTCAGGGGTATAACTACTGCCGCCGCCAACAATGGCAATTTTAAAGGTTTTCATATTTGGCCTCCACATGAGTAAATTATAAATGAGAGCGCTCTCATTTGAGAGAAGACTAACGATTAACCAAAAACAAAATGGGATGCTGCTCGCAAAAATGACAGCCTTAGATCAAGGAAATAAGCAAGACGTGATCCCGGTTGCAGAATTTCAGCATTGTCTGAGATTGGGTAGATGATTTAGTTTCGCTAATTAATATCTACGATGCGGTTTAATGGCCGAAGTAGTGAGTTTTCTGCGAAAATGCCTATTCTGTTACGTAAATAACCGTAAATGGGTGGCATTGAGCGGGTCAGCTCTCTAGAATCAAAGCGCTTTTCCGTTGTTCGCATCCCACAGAAAGGAACCGTTAATGTTCAAACGTACTTTAGTGACCTTCATTGCAATTTGCTCCCTAAGCGCCGTGGTGCCCGCAGCTTTAGCCGCCGGTGAACCTCATGTGTTGTTAACAACGTCGGTTGGGAATATTGAGTTGGAACTCAATAGCCAGAAGGCACCGGTTTCAACACAGAATTTCGTTGATTACGTCAACAACGGCTATTACAACAACACTATTTTCCACCGCGTTATCCCCGGTTTTATGATTCAGGGCGGGGGCTTTACTGCCGATTTCAAACAAAAGACGGCTAAAACGCCGATCAAAAATGAAGCAGATAACGGCTTGCGTAACCTGCGTGGCACCATTTCCATGGCCCGTACCGCAGATAAAGACAGCGCCACCAGCCAGTTCTTCCTCAACGTGGCAGATAATGCTTTCCTCGATCATGGCCAACGTGACTTTGGCTATGCCGTGTTCGGTAAAGTGGTTAAGGGGATGGATGTGGTAGAGAAAATCTCTCAGGTTCAGACAGAAAACGTCGGGCCATACCAAAATGTGCCGGTGAAACCGATCACTATTCTGTCGGCAAAAGTTTTACCTTAATGATTTAGTCGTCAGCCTTCTTCCCCGAAGGCTGATATACCCTGCTAACATCCCATCCTCATCAGAAATTAATCCTTTTGCCTGACCAGGTTGCATATAATCAATTATCTGTCTCAGTTGGGGGTAACGGTTTATGAGTGAAGCATTGCTTATCGCGAAGGCACAGCCGGCAAAGGATTTAGTAATTTTATCGGCATTAGCAAACCGTCATGGCTTGATTACTGGTGCGACAGGTACGGGTAAGACCGTCACGCTACAAAAAATGGCCGAGCAATTTTCCCGCATTGGCGTGCCGGTATTTCTGGCTGATGTGAAAGGCGATTTATCCGGTATCGGTGCTGAAGGTGTTGAGTCTGAAAAGCTGCAAGCAAGGTTGGCGGCTATTGGGGTGTCAGACTGGCAACCCCAAGCGTGCCCGATTGTGCCTTGGGATATTTTCGCTGAAAAAGGCCATCCAATCCGAGCCACCATTTCCGATCTTGGCCCGTTACTGCTGGGACGTTTGCTTGATCTCAATGACGTGCAAAGTGGTGTACTGCAATTGGTATTTAAAATTGCGGATGACAACAACCTACTGCTGCTGGACATGAAAGACTTACGCGCCATCGTGCAATTCGTTGGCGATAATGCAAAACAGTTCCGCACCCAATACGGCAATATTACACCCGCCTCGATTGGCGCTATCCAGCGCGGTTTACTGACTTTAGAAGAGCAGGGCGCTAATCAATTTTTTGGCGAGCCGATGTTGGACATTCACGACTTGATGCGAACTGACAGCAATGGGCAAGGGGTTATCAATCTGCTGGCCGCTGACCGTCTGATTAATCAACCAAAACTGTATGCAATTTTTCTGCTTTGGTTGCTAGCTGAACTTTTTGAGCAATTACCTGAAGTGGGTGATGTCGATAAACCTAAATTAGTCTTTTTCTTTGATGAGGCCCATTTGTTGTTTACCGATGCCCCGACTGCGCTGGTGGATAAAGTTGAGCAAGTGGTACGGCTGATTCGCTCTAAAGGGGTTGGCATCTATTTCGTGACACAAAACCCATTGGATATTCCTGATAAAATTCTCGGCCAATTGGGCAATCGTGTGCAGCATGCTCTACGTGCCTTTACTCCACGGGATCAAAAGGCGGTTAAATCTGCGGCACAAACGATGCGCGCTAACCCGGCATTCAGCGCCGAACAGGTGATTACCGAGCTGGGTGTTGGCGAAGCACTTATTTCCTTCCTTGATGAGAAAGGGCGGCCCAATATCGTTGAGCGCGCTATGGTGATTGCCCCGCAATCTAAAATGGGTGCACTGGACACTGCAGCACGTAATCACGCGATCAATCATTCACCACTGTATGGCCGCTATGAAGAGAGGGTGGATCGCGAGTCGGCTTATGAGAAGTTATCAGCAGGTGGCTCCTCCACCTTGGGAGACGCGGCTCCAGACGGTTCGACAGCTCCGCAGCAGCCGAGTAGTCAGGGCGGCGGATTGATGGATGGACTGAATGATTTGCTATTTGGTTCTACTGGCCCACGTGGTGGCAAGCGTGATGGTATCGTTCAGACTGCGGCTAAAAGTATGGCACGCGATCTGGGACGACAAATTTTGCGCGGTGTTCTGGGGTCAATTACTGGTGGGCGCAAGCGCTAACCTGATTTTTTGGATATGAAATGCTGTTATTGATCGATAATTACGATTCGTTTACCTACAACCTGTACCAGTATTTTTGCGAGCTGGGCGCAGAGGTGGTGGTTAAACGCAATGATGAAGTACAACTAACTGATATTGAAAAACTATCACCTTCTCATTTGGTTATTTCCCCCGGTCCTTGTACCCCCAATGAGGCCGGGATCTCCCTGGATGCTATTCGTCATTTTGCTGATAAATTACCCATACTGGGCGTATGCTTGGGTCATCAGGCACTAGGGCAGGCTTTTGGGGCGCGTATCGTGCGGGCGCGACAAGTGATGCATGGTAAAACGACAGCAATTCGCCACAGTGGGCAGGGTGTTTTCTGTGGGCTTAATCAGCCGCTAACGGTTACCCGTTATCATTCTTTAGTGATTGCCGCCGATTCATTGCCTGATTGTTTTGAACTGACCGCATGGACAGAGCAGGACGGAGTGATGGATGAGATTATGGGTATCCGCCATCGCACCTTGCCACTGGAAGGGGTGCAGTTTCATCCGGAGAGCATTCTTAGCGAGCAAGGCCATCAATTATTAGATAATTTCCTTAAAAATTAATCTGTTGAGATCTACTTTGTCCATTGGTTGATTTTTTGTTTGCTTGGTTATGATTTTTTATGCATATTTTATGATTATATTTTCACGTGTCATAAATTGGCAGCTCAATGGTTTATTAGGATGGACAGCGTAATGGCAGATAAGTTAGCAGTAACTCGCAGTACATTTGATCAGGTTATTTTGCCTGTTTATGCGCCTGCGCAGTTTATCCCGGTAAAAGGGAAAGGTAGCCGCGTGTGGGATCAACAAGGTACGGAATACATTGATTTTGCAGGTGGAATTGCGGTTACTGCATTGGGTCATTGCCATCCTGCACTGGTGGCAGCATTGCATCAGCAAGGTGAAATGTTATGGCATACCAGTAATGTATTTACCAATGAGCCAGCACTGCGTTTGGCGCAGAAACTGATTGCAGCAACCTTTGCCGATCGGGTGTTTTTCGCCAACTCGGGTGGTGAGGCGAATGAGGCGGCGTTTAAGTTAGCGCGTCATTACGCCATTGAACGCCATAGTCCTTATAAAACTAAAATCATTGCGTTCCATAATGCATTTCATGGGCGCACGCTGTTTACTGTATCTGTTGGTGGGCAGCCAAAGTATTCCGATGGGTTTGGCCCAAAACCGGCGGATATTATCCACGTGCCATTTAATGATCTGGCGGCGGTAAAAGCCGTCATGGACGACCACACTTGTGCAGTCGTGCTGGAGCCTATTCAGGGTGAAGGTGGGATTACTGCTGCCACGCCTGAGTTCCTACAAGGGGTTCGTGCGCTTTGTGATCAACATAAAGCGCTGTTGGTATTTGATGAAGTGCAAAGCGGTATGGGGCGCAGCGGTAAGCTGTTTACCTACATGCATTATGGTGTGACGCCAGATATCCTCACGACAGCTAAAGCTCTGGGGGGCGGGTTCCCTGTCAGTGCGATGCTGACCACAGAGGAAATTGCATCGGTGATGGCGGTAGGCACGCATGGCACCACCTATGGCGGCAATCCTCTCGCCTGTGCGGTTGCAGAAGCCGCGCTGGATGTCATTAACACCCCTGAGGTACTTAATGGTATTGAACAGCGCCACGGCCTATTTGTGCAAGCTCTGCAAGATATCAATAACAAGTATCATGTGTTCAGTGATATCCGCGGCATGGGGCTATTGATTGGCGCTGAATTAGCACCGCAATACCAGGGGCGCGCGCGCGAGTTCCTGACAGCCGCGGCAGCGAATGGCTTGATGATCCTCAATGCCGGGCCAGATGTGTTGCGATTAGCACCTTCGCTGGTGATTGAGCAAGAAGATATTCAGCAAGGTATGGCGCGTTTGGAACATGTGATTGCTAGCCTGGTGCAAGGGTAAATAAGCCCGTGGAGAGATTTTAACCTCTCCACTTTAGGCGCTTCTCTGTTACTTGCCCCGACGCCAAATACCGTGGTGCGGTTGTTGCTGCCATGCCAGAGATGAAACGGTATGCATTACGCTGAGATGTGACAAGATGCGTCGTAAATTGCGTTCCGATTCAGATATTTGTGTATCAGGGTTGATATCTGACATTTGAACAAAATCGTTATTCCCCTCACTATTATCCGACTCCAGCCGTTGCTGGCATTGCTGAATCGCCATCTCACAAAGCTGTAAATATTCTTCCGCCAATTTTACAGTCAGCTGAATGTGGTGTTTATCTGATTCCAGCGGTGATTCTTCTAATGGATAGGCGCGAGTCAGGATAGTCATCTCATTGATATGCCCAACAATAAGCTCGCTATGGGTGGCCCATAGGCGCATGTCGGCTAAATATTTTGAGTTAAATCCTGGTTCCTGCATGGCCTGATTGAGTGAACTCAGAACAGCATTGCTGGCTTTGTTCACCTGAATGCGTTCATAGGCGAGCTGCCCAATATCTGGGTTTGGTTTCAGTAGGATGCGTAGAATCTTCTGATAACTCTCTAGTGCTTGATGCGCATTCTTTCGTAGCAAACCGCTTTGCCACTGTGGCCACAACCATAGTGCGCTGGCGAAGGCTAATGCACAGCCGATTAAGGTATCCAGCAATCGTGGAACTAAAAAGTCGGCACCCTCTCCGGTCAATAACTGCAAGATATACACTGTAGTGATGGTTCTAAAGATGACTGACCAGCCATAGTTTTTGCGTTGAACCAGATAGGCGACCAGTGTGATGAGCAACATGATGCTCAGCGTAGTCCCTTCCGGCATTTGAAAATGCAGTAGGGCCGCTGCAAGTAACAACCCAATCAGAGTACCTAGAGCTCGGTGGTGAATCCGAATTTTAGTGGCGTTATAGCCGTTCTGCGTCACCAGCATGATGGTGAGTAAAATCCAATAAGGTTTAGGCAGATGGATCAGACTACCGACATAACTACCTGCTGCCAGCGTCACGCCCATGCGGCCTGCATCACGCAATGCACTGGATTTAAATGATAAATAGCTGACAAGTGCGGGCCAGAATGGTTGAGGTAGTTGGTTGCACATCAAATCGCGTTCATATTGCGGGCGCTGGTCACTCAGAATCTGGATAATGTGGCTGATATGGTAATAGCAGAATTGTGCCACCGGATTATCTGGATGTTGCTGGGCAACTTCTTCCAGCTCGACCAGAGCATCACCGGCACTGAAATGAGTCTTCGCGCGGTGGTGATAGAGAATATTATCGGCGATGGTGCGCATTTGTGTTGAGATAATCTGCATATTACGCTCAAGGATGGCCTCTATCGAACTTTGCTCTATCAGTTCTTCCGCCTTTTCTGACTGATTCATCGCCGCAGTGATATGTTCCTGCAAATCAAGCGCCATCTGGAAGAGAATCAGTAGCCGCTTTTGCTCTTTTTGGGTGGCATTGTGTAGCAGGTTAAACTGTTGATAAAGTTGGTTAATTTTATCCATAATGCCTTGCTGTCTATCCAGCAGGGCTTGCATCATCTTTTCCGCTTTCTGGCGCTGACGGAGCAAAGAGTACGCAGCATCGCAATAATCGGCCAACAGATGGTAAAGCTGACTCAGTGGTTCGCGGATGGGTTGGTCTTTACATAACCGAAACCATAGCCAGGTAAATACCCCGTACCAGAGGGTCCCCACAGCACACATCAATGGTGCTTGCCAAATAGGCGCACGACCTACCATGCTGAGACTGAAAATCGCGGCGATCAATGCGGCTGGGAGCAGCCGGCCATTGAGCTGGCTGATGGCACCACTTACCCCCAACATTAATGCGAGACCAAGCATCACTACCGGCAATGGGATATCCCACAGCAGTAATTGTTGAGTCAGAAAACTACTGAAAGTAAAGAGCGTTCCGCCGACAATCAGCCGCCGGAAGAAATATTGATGGGGAGTATCGAGCGAAGCAATATTACAACAGGCCGGTATCAGAGAGAACATCAACCCCAGCCGCAATTCACCAAAGGCAAATCCCAACGCCGCCGGTAAGCAGAGAACCAGTGTTTGGCGGAGCGCATAATTAACTTCAGGATGATAAATAAGCCGTTGCCATTTCATATAGGCCCAGAAATTTATTAATTACACAAAATAATACCCTAAATAATTCGAGTTGCAGGAAGGCGGCAATTGAGCAAATTCCCAAGAGTCTACTTACTGTAAGCTCAACAACCAGTAAGTGACTGGGGTGACAAATCGATCTGGAACCGATTTGAACACTGTTTGCAGCGGCCTCGAAGAGGCGAGGCCCATGGACGGGCCGAGTAATGAAAGCAACCAACACACATGCAGCTTGAAGTATAACGGGTATAAATGAAGAAAACCGGTGCCGAGGTAGCGGCACCGGTTTATAGGGAATTAACGAGTGCCGTAAACGACAATCGTTTTACCGTGTGCGGAGATCAGATTTTGATCTTCCAGCATTTTTAGTATCCGCCCCACAGTTTCGCGGGAGCAGCCAACTATTTGACCAATTTCCTGGCGAGTAATCTTTATCTGCATCCCATCTGGGTGGGTCATGGCATCAGGTTGTTTTGCCAGATTAAGCAGCGTTTGTGCAATGCGTCCAGTCACATCAAGGAAAGCAAGGTTACCCACTTTCTCAGATGTTATCTGTAAGCGATTCGCCATTTGTGAAGACAGGCGCATCAAGATATCTGGATTGACCTGAATTAACTGGCGGAATTTTTTGTAAGAAATTTCAGCCACTTCACAGGCAGTTTTTGCTCTGACCCAGGCACTACGTTCTTGGCCTTCTTCAAATAATCCAAGTTCGCCGATGAAATCTCCCTGATTTAGATAGGAGAGAATCATCTCTTTACCTTCTTCATCTTTGATAAGCACCGCAACGGAGCCTTTCACGATGTAGTAAAGCGTTTCGGCCTTTTCACCTTGGTGAATTAGCGTACTCTTCGATGGATATTTGTGGATATGGCAATGAGACAGGAACCATTCGAGAGTCGGGTCTGTTTGTGGCTTGCCGAGAACCATTCGCTGTTATCCTCTGTTGTTATCGCTGCCTAACTTAACAGGGCTCAGAGTTCCCTGTACGGCGTGCTTATAAAATACACTTTCTCTTAGCATATTAATTTGCTCAACTGCCGAAAGGTATAGCCAAGATACGTACCGGATAGAAACCCTTCACTGAGTATTGAGAAGCTACCCTATTTAATTCTAAAAACAATACTTTCGGTTCTGTTTGTAGCACAGGATGAGGCTAGTGTCTTGTGTTGTATCGCTTCAGCATGATGAACATCGGGTTACATTGCCAGTTTGTAAATGAAAGCGTAGTCTGAATCGGAAAATTTAACCGGGAGCAAGAGTTATGCAGGCACGTGTAAAGTGGGTTGAAGGGCTAACATTTTTAGGTGAGTCCGCTTCAGGTCATCAAATTTTAATGGATGGGAATGCTGGAGACAAAGCGCCAAGTCCGATGGAAATGTTGTTAATGTCGGCCGGTGGCTGTAGTGCAATTGATGTCGTTTCTATCTTACAGAAAGGGCGTAACGATGTGCGCGATTGCGAAGTGACGTTAACGTCCCAGCGCCGGGAAGAAGCTCCGCGCCTGTTTACGCAAATTAACCTGCATTTTATTGTCAGTGGCAAAGGCCTGACGGATAAAATCGTTGAGCGCGCGGTTGAACTCTCGGCCGAGAAGTATTGCTCGGTTTCTTTAATGTTGGGGAAAGCGGCGACCATTACCCATAGTTTTGAAATCCGTGACATCGCGTAATTAACCCCTTCGTATTTGAAGCTGCAGGGTTGTTAGCTGCACTCGCTCACCCGAATCACTTACTTATGTAAGCTCATCGGGATGAGTTCGCTTGCCGCCTACCTGCAGCCCCAACTACTTTGGGTTGGGATAGCGTCAAATTATTTTTTCTTTCCAGCAATTGCTTTACTGCGGCTTCAAGGACGAAGGATTAACCGATTTTTTTACCTTCCAGCAATTGCTGCACCAACGGTGCCATAATCAGCTCCATTGCCAGCCCCATCTTCCCGCCGGGTACGACCAATGTATTGATATTGGAAATAAACGACCCTTGCAACATTGCGAGCAAGTAGGGGAAATCGATTTGATCCAAACCTCTGAAATGAATGACGACAAAACTTTCATCCAGTGACGGAATGGCTTTGGCGGCAAACGGATTTGAGGTATCAACCGTCGGAACACGTTGGAAGTTAATATGGGTGCGTGAGAACTGTGGCGTAATGTAATTAATGTAGTCGTCCATAGATCGCACCACCGAATCCATGACCGCTTCACGGGAATGGCCGCGCTCGCCGGTATCACGGACTAATTTCTGAATCCACTCCAGGTTGACTATCGGTACCACGCCGACCAGCAAGTCGACATGTTTTGCGACATCATGATGTTCGGTCACGACCCCGCCGTGCAGACCTTCATAAAACAGCACATCAGTGGGTTCCGGCAACGCCTCCCAAGGGGTGAATGTGCCTGGGATCTGGTTATAGGGCACGGCTTCATCATAGGTATGGAGATACTTACGTGAGCGCCCGGTTCCATGCTCGCCGTATTGCGACACACTCTCTTCTAACTGACCAAAGTCATTGGCTTCTGGGCCAAAATAGCTAATATGTCGGCCTTGATCCCGTGCCTTACGGATGACGGTATCCATTTCAGGACGGGTATAACGATGGAAGCTGTCACCTTCAATCTGCGCTGCGCGGATATTCAATTGCTGAAAAATTTTGCGAAATGCCAGACTGGTGGTGGTTGTCCCTGCGCCACTTGAGCCGGTGACGGCTATAACCGGATGTTTAATTGACATATTAGCTGTAACTCCATGGGGTGAGATCCTCAGTGGGCGGGCTTAAACGGTCTATTTTTTCTTGTTAATGGGTATTTTTAGGGCAAAGTGCCCGGCTTGTCACCCTGATTTTACTTAGAGAATAGGGTGACAACGCAGGGGTTATGGTTGCTCTTCGGCTCCGGCACGAAAGGCACCGCGCGGCATGATATTGATGGTTTCGTGTAACTCTGACCAAACTAATACGGCCTCACCACTGGCTAATTGACGGCGCACGTCTTCGACTTTTTGTGCCAATGACCGCTCATGTTCGCCGTAGTCCGTGCCTTCACGTAGCACAAAGGCTTCCAGCAGATTATCCAGCGTTTCGCTGTCGACTTGCTGCCAGGGGATGATCATGACTGTTGCTCCAAATAGGGGGAAAGCCAGGCTGGAATACGTTGTTCCAACCACATTTGTGGATGTTTTAATGAGCCACTGACAAAACCGACATGGCCGCCATGCTCCGTTAACTGATAATCAATATTGTCCGGTAACTCGCGTAGATTCGGGATGACCTCGGCCGTCATGAATGGATCATCTTTGGCATGAATGATAAGCAGTGGAGTCGTAATTTGCGGCAATAACGGTAAAGCGCTGCAACGTCGATAGTAATCCAGTGCATCATTGAAGCCATGTATTCTTGCCGTGATGACATCATCAAACTCTTTGATTCGCCGCAATCCTTTCAATTGAGGCAGATCCAACGGCAGGCTTCCGGGGTAATGCAACAGCTTGCGGGTGGCATTTAACTTCAGTTGGTTCAACAAATAGTGCTGATAGACGCGAGAGAAACCTTGTTCCATACGATTAGCACAAGGTTCAAGCATCAGTGGTGCAGAAACCACCACGGCTGCCTCTAATAAGCTCTCTTGTCCTTGAGCGGCCAACTGCCCTTGTTCAGCCAAATAGAGCGCCAGCATATTGCCACCCAAAGAGACGCCAACCGCAGCGGTGGGAACCTGACCATAGCTCTCCCGCAACCAACGCAGAAAGAATCGGGCATCTTCTGTTTCACCAGAATGATAAATACGTGATTTACGATTAGGTTCGCCACTGCATCCGCGAAAATGCATCACCACACCCAGCCACCCTTTATCTTGCCAGGCGCGTAGCAAGCCATGGGCATAGGGGCTGTAAAAATTTCCTTCCAGCCCGTGGAATAGCACGACTCTGGGTTTATCCCGTGCCAGCTCGGGGTTTTCACTCCAGGCCAGATCGACAAAATCCCCATCGGGCAATTCCAGCCGTTGCCAAAAAGGTTGCAGTTGAACCCGCCGCCTGACCAGCCGTGGCAGCAGCGTTTGCAGATGTGGGTTGCTGGCACCGGCCAGCGGACGAAATATTTCATGCATATGGTGAATGGAAATCATGTTGTTGCTCTTGTGTGATCAATAGCACACTGTTAGCTTCATGGGTATATCGCGCATCATTTTGGGTGAGAGGCACCCGTCTCATGGAACTGAGTTTATTTCTTTCAATGGTAGGTTTTCTCTGGGTTGCCGCTATCACTCCCGGCCCAAACAATATGCTGTTAACTTCAGCTGGGGCCAATTTTGGTTTTATGCGGTCTATCTGGTTGATGTTAGGCATTATGTTAGGCATGCAAAGCATGCTACTGCTGGTGGCGTTTGGTGTCGGTGGCCTGATTCTGATCTACCCTTCTTTGCACTTAATTCTGAAAATCCTGGGTAGTCTTTATCTGCTATGGCTGGCATGGAAAATTGCCACTTCGGCCTATGAAAAATTAGACACCAATGTTGCTCCACCAAAACCGCTGCGTTTGTATCAAGGATGGTTATTGCAGTTCCTTAACCCAAAAGCCTGGCTGATGGGATTAGGATCAGTCGCCAGCTTTAGCATGGCAGGTGCAGCCTATAATCATTCCATCTTAATGATCAGTCTTGGTATGTTTATGGTGAATCTGGTGGCCGGTATCATTTGGCTGGGTTTTGGAACATTGATCGGTCGTCTGTTACGCAGTCGCCGGGCATGGTTTACCTTTAATATCGCGATGGGCTTGCTGACGGCGGCCTGTGTGTTGCTTATTTGGCATTGATCATACTCGTTATACTTCAAGCTGCATGTGCGTTGGCTGCTTTCATTACTCGACCCATTAATGGGCCCCGTGTCTTCGAGGCAGCTGCAAACATTATTTAGAGTATTAACCGTGGGGTTAATTAATGGCTTATAACTATTTTCATGTGGATGCGTTTATCGGCACAGGGTTATCCGGTAACCCTGCTGGCGTGTATTTACTGAAAAAACCGCTGTCGGCAGCACAGATGCAGTGTATCGCTGCGGAAATCAATTTGCCGGAAACCAGCTTTGTCTGGGATGAAGGAGATAAATCGGCAATCCGTTGGTTTACGCCAGAACGTGAAGTAGATTTATGCGGCCACGGCACCTTGGCGGCGGCGCATGTGATGTTCAACGTGGTCAACCCCGGTTTGCACGATATCTGTTTTCGTAGCGCCAGTGGTGATTTACATGTCAAGCGCGACACGGATAACTTTAGCCGACTATCACTGGATTTCCCTGCATTGCCCCCAGAGAAGATTGCGATTGCGGCTGAACTGAAGGCACTACTTAGCGTCGATATTCAGCAGGTATGGCAGGCAAAATCCGTACTGGTAGTGCTGGAGAGTGAGCAACAAGTACGTCAATTACAGCCGGATCTGGTGGCGCTGATTGCTTATACCGGCCGAAGTGTGATTGTGACTGCGCCGGGTGATGAGGTCGATTTTGTTTCGCGCTACTTTACCCTGAGCAGCAATGAAGATCCGGTTACCGGCTCAGCTCATTGCACGTTAATGCCATATTGGGTGGCGCGGTTGGGTAAAACATCGTTGCATGCTCGCCAGATATCTGCGCGCGGTGGTGAGCTATTCTGCACTTTAGTCGGGGAGCGCACTTTTATTTCAGGTGCATCCCGCATTTTCCTTAAAGGCGAAATTACATTTTAGTTAACTGTTTGTTACGGATAAGAATTCTATTGTGAGTCAATTTGTTATCGCTTAAAGGAATAAAGAATAATTTTTTATTCCTTTAGCGGTGTTACTCCTTCAGGTATCACTGTCATCTCAGCGCACCAAGTTTGTTTAGGGTCGCAACCATAACGAATGACACTGTTAACCGAGCGGAGTGAACCCATGACGATAACCTTTTCTTCTACAAGCCTTGCCAGCGCAGTTAGCGGCATCTGGCGAGCGGGTGGGGCGCTGTTGGCTCTGTCATTGGTGGCGACCAGCGCACATGCTGTTGATATGACCGTGGCGTATCAAACCTCTGCGGAACCAGCCAAAGTCGCGCAAGCGGATAACAGCTTTGCCAAGCTTTCCGGTGCCAAGGTAGATTGGCGTAAATTTGATAGTGGCTCTAGTGTCGTTAGAGCGCTTGCTTCGGGTGATGTGCAGATTGGCAATATCGGCTCCAGCCCACTGGCTGTTGCGGCCAGCCAGAATGTCCCGATTGAGGTTTTCCTATTGGCCTCGCAACTGGGTAGCTCTGAAGCATTAGTGGTCAAAAAAGAGATCAAAACCCCGCAGGATTTAATTGGTAAGCGCATCGCTGTGCCGTTTATCTCTACCACCCATTACAGCCTACTGGCCGCTCTGAAGCATTGGGGTATCAAGCCGGATCAGGTCACTATTCTGAACTTACAGCCACCCGCTATCGCTGCCGCCTGGCAACGTGGTGATATTGATGGCGCGTATGTCTGGGCTCCTGCTGTCAACGAATTAGCCAAAACCGGTACTGTCCTGACTGACTCCGCGCAAGTGGGGCAATGGGGCGCGCCAACCCTGGATGTTTGGGTGGTACGCAAGGATTTCGCTCAGGCCCATCCTGAAGTGGTGACCGCCTTTGCCCGCAGTGCATTGGCCGCTCAAGGGGCTTACTTGGCTCAACCTGATCAATGGCTTAAAAATCCAGAACATCTGAGCCAGCTTTCGCGCTTAAGCGGTGTTCCGCCAGAACAAGTGCCAGAACTGGTGAAAGGCAACACTTATTTGCCGGTGGCTGAGCAGATAACACAACTGGGTCAGCCGGTGGATCAAGCTATCCGTGATACCGCTGCGTTCCTCAAACAGCAGGGTAAGATCCCGCAGGTGGCCAGTGATTATCGTGATTTCGTCACTGACCGCTTTGTGAAAGATGTTCAGGCGACCCCGCAGTCCTAGGAGCCATCATGTTAAATGTCAGTGGCCTGTGGGCTGAATATCAGGGCAAACCTGCCTTACAGGATGTGTCATTACAAATCGCATCCGGACAGTTGGTCGTGGTATTGGGGCCATCAGGTTGTGGCAAAACCACATTGTTGAATTTGATTGCCGGATTTATGGAGCCTTCAGCTGGCAGCATCACTCTGGATGATATTCCGGTTCACGGCCCGAGTGCCGAACGGGGAGTGGTGTTCCAGCATGAGGGCTTACTGCCGTGGCGCGATGTGGTCAGCAATGTGGAGTTTGGCCTGCAACTGGCTGGTTTGAACAAGCAACAGCGGCAGGCAACCGCGCTGAAAATGCTTAATCGGGTCGGGTTAGCGGGTTTTGAACATCACTACATTTGGCAACTTTCCGGAGGGATGCGCCAGCGAGTGGGGATTGCGCGAGCGCTGGCGGTGGATCCGCGCTTATTACTGCTTGATGAGCCGTTCGGTGCGCTCGATGCTTTTACTCGTGAACAGATGCAAGAGCTGCTGCTGTCTATTTGGCGTGATACCGGCAAACAAATTCTACTGATTACTCACGATATTGAAGAGGCGGTATTTCTTGCCAGCGAACTGATATTGCTGTCACCGGGGCCAGGGCTGGTGGTCGAGCGATTATCGCTCAACTTTGGTCAGCGCTATGCCGATGGCGAAGCTTGCCGCAGCATTAAGTCTGATCCTGAATTTATTGCCCGTCGCGAATATGTGCTGGGTAAAGTCTTCCAACAGCGGGAGGCCCTGATATGAGCCTACACAGTACATTACGCGACACCAATTTACGCCCGCAAGCCACTTCATTACCAACGCCAGATACCCTGCGCCCAGCGCTCTTGATCGCTAAGAAGCCTGTGTACCGTTTACCGGCGACGAAAGGATTGTGGCTCAGCATCGCCACATTGGTGAGTGTGGTGACGCTGTGGTGGGCTGTTACCGCACTTGGGCTTATCAGCCCGTTATTCTTGCCCGCACCGCAACAGGTTCTGCATCAGTTATTGGTGACTGCCAGCCCACAGGGCTTTATGGATGCCACGTTATGGCAACATTTGGCGGCTAGTTTGGGGCGTATCTTAATTGCCCTGTTAGCCGCTATAGCTCTCGGCGTCCCCACCGGTATTGCTATGGGGCTGAGCAGCACAGTGCGTGGCGTGCTGGATCCGCTTATTGAGATTTATCGTCCTGTGCCACCACTGGCCTATCTACCACTAATGGTGATTTGGTTTGGTATTGGCGAGACATCAAAAATTTTGCTGATTTATCTGGCTATATTCGCACCGATCACTTTGGCTGCGGTAGCAGGCGTACGCAGTGTGGCACAGGTAAGAGTGAGAGCGGCACGCGCATTGGGTGCCAGCCGCTGGCAGGTTTTATGGTTTGTTATTTTGCCCAGCGCATTACCGGAGATTTTAACCGGCATTCGTATTGGGCTGGGTGTCGGTTGGTCAACATTAGTGGCGGCTGAGTTAATCGCTGCGACTCGTGGATTGGGCTTTATGGTGCAATCGGCTGGAGAATTTCTCGCCACCGACGTAGTGATTGCGGGCATCAGTGTGATTGCCATTATCGCTTTTGGTATGGAATTAAGTTTGCGGGCAATTCAACGCCGGTTAACGCCTTGGTATGGAGCACAGCAATGAATGAACGTTTGGTAGTGACGCCGTTGGGACCGTATATTGGCGCTCTGATTGAAAATGTGAATATCACCCGCCCGTTAGGGGATAGCCAGTTTGAACAGCTTTATCATGCATTGCTCAAGCATCAAGTCCTGTTTTTCCGCAATCAACCGATTACCCCGTTACAGCAACGCGATTTAGCCGGGCGCTTTGGTGATTTACATATTCATCCGGTTTATCCTCACGCGAAAGAGTGTGAAGAGATTATTGTTTTAGATACGCACGATAATAATCCGCCGGATAATGATAATTGGCATACTGACGTCACTTTTATCAAGACGCCACCTTTAGGTGCGATTCTGGCTGCCAAGCAATTGCCGAGCACCGGTGGTGATACGTTATGGAGCAGTGGCATTGCCGCTTATGAAGCCCTTTCAGCACCGTTTAAACAGCTTTTAGCTGGGCTACGGGCAGAGCATGATTTCACCCATTCTTTCCCCGAGCATAAGCACCGCGCAACGCCAGAAGACCATCAGCGCTGGTTGCTGGCAAAAGAGAGGAATCCGCCATTGCTCCATCCGGTAGTGCGTACTCATCCGGTGAGTGGGCGTCAGGCATTATTTGTTAATGAAGGGTTCACTACCAGAATAGTGGATCTGAGTGAGAAAGAGAGCGATGCGCTACTGCGTTTTCTATTTGCACATACCACCAAGCCGGAGTTTCAAGTGCGCTGGCGCTGGCAACAGGATGACGTGGCTATCTGGGATAACCGCGTTACCCAACATTATGCTAATGCGGATTATCTACCGCAGCGACGGATTATGCACAGAGCGACTATTCTCGGGGATAAGCCGGTATTTCGGCCTTAATAGGCTATCTTATTTGTTGCCCAATAATGAGCGGGCTGCACTTTCGACGGCATCGACCGTGATGTCTTCAACTTGCGGCCCCGCATGTAACAAGACATGGTGAACCAAAGGGTACCAGCGCAAGTACTTTTCTGGCCGCGATTCAAACAGCGCGACCACCGGTATTTGCAATGCAGAGCTGACATGCACCGGTGAACTATCAGCTGAAATAACCATATCCAGCAGACTTATGGCTGCAACAAACTCATCAACGCTGGGGGTGAATAGGCAACGGCCCTGAAAAGTGGCCAACTGTTCTTCGCTCGGAGGATCTGTTGGGTCATACAACATGATGATATCTGCCTGATCACTGAGTTTTTGCGCCAATTGTTGCCATTTCACCAAACTCCAGCGACGTTGCGGAGCTTTGTTGGAAATGAACAAGCCAATCCGCGGTCGGTCTTTTTCACCTAATTCTGTTCGCCATTTCACCTGCAATTGTGGATCTGGATAGATGTGCAGTTGCAATGCGTCGATATCAACGGGCTCTAATTCTGGTACCAGCGTGAAACCTGAGAGTGCCTCATGGCGTATGGGTCGATTGGTCACATGGTCAGGATTGCGATCGTCGAACTCACTTTCAGTGGTATGCCAGCGACCATCCGCACCACCCAGTAGTTTAGCGAATTGAATGCTGTTTTTGTTCATGCCGCCATTAGGAATAATCAGCAGATCAAAGTGCAATCGCCGTAATCGTCGAATCAGTGCCAGACGGTTAACGATAGCCTTAATTCTGCCATGCTGCTGATTCCTTTCACATTGCTTACTGTAAACATAGGTGTGAACTGCAGAAATGTCAGGGTTGCGAGCCAATACCGCCTGATTGTATTTATTCGCTAATACATGAATTTCTGCTGCTGGCCAACGTTGCTTGAGTGCATGCAACAACGCTGTGGTACAGACCATATCACCAAGGAAATCTATCCGGATAACCAAAATGCGCTGCATTTACACCTATTCCTACCGAAAATTTATTGTCTATTAGACACTAAAACCTTCTAAGTATTCACGGAAATAAGTATAAGTTATCTATCTATTTCTAAGGGTTATGATTTTGTTGTGCTAAACGTGCCAAAATCACGGAGCAACGTAATGCCCGCCAAAACTCATGGATATTACTCGCCCCCTGATATAGGGCCGAGGGTAAACCGAGCTCCCGAAACTCAATGGCTAACGCTGTACGCTCTGGTGACGGCGGTAATCTCTTACGCATTAGCCCTAAAAAATGGCTGCTCTCTTGATTGGCGTGGCGTAACAGTGCAGCGCGTAAAGGTAGTTCTTGTGCCCTGGCAAGGCTAACTAACGCTTTAATAATATGGAGATAGCTATTGGCGCGAGCCAATAAGGTGTGAACTGATGCTGAGTGTGTAATGGATTGCAAATTGGTACGGTAACCATAAAACGGCGCATTACAGAATCCAATACGTTGTGCGGCAAACGCCAGATGAGTCGTCCACAGAATATCTTCATGGAGCATTTTGGGAATAAATGCCAACTGGTGAGTATTAATGAGTTCGCGGCGAATTAATTGCAGCCATGCGTAATGTGGCCATTCATTATGCTCAACACTGCGGATAATCCATTGCTGGCCACTAAGTGTTTTACCCCACGATTGTTTATGTAACAAAGGACTATCTGGGGGTAAGCAAGGATCAGCAGTAAAGCTAAAACCATTGCCTACCAGTAAATCTAGTTGTTGTTGCTCAGCTTGCTGCAACCAAGTCAATAATGCATTGGGTGCAAGCCAATCATCACCGTCAGCAAAAGCAATCCAGCGAGCAGTCGCCCGAGTTATACCTGCATTACGGGCGGCTGAAAGTCCTTGATTGGATTGATTCACGATGATCAGTCGCGAGTCACTGCGCGCAGCATCTTCTAAAATCGCCAGGCTATTATCGGTTGAGCCATCATTAACGGCGATGATTTCCAATGACACGCCAGACTGCTGGTACAGTGAATCTAAGAGTAGTGCGAGATAAGCGCCGCAATTAAACACCGGCACTATCACGCTAATATCCCTATTATTCATAACCTTATTATCCTTAATGAGGTATTTTTTGAAAGGCGAGTTATCCCGCTTCGAACAGCTTGGTGAGATTCTCCAACTGCTCTTGCGCATCCAGCCACTGCATTTCAGTCTCTTCCAGCTTGGCTTTCACTTGCGTTTGCTGTTGCAGACACTGGGTTAAATCAGCCTTGCGAGAAATATCGTAGAGAGCTGAATCAGCCAGTTGCTCTTCGATGGCTGCTAACTCGCTGCCGAGCTTATCCATCTGTTTTTCCAGCGTCATAATTTGCTTACGCAACGGCTGGGTTTGGCTGCGGAACTCAGCATCACGGCGTTTTTGATCTTTGCGCTGCTGCGCACTGTTGCCGGACAACTCTTTGGCTGGATTATCCTGTTGACTTTGCTGGCGCTGTAGATCCACCAGAAACTGTTGATAATCTTCGAGATCACCGTCGAACTGCTCCACTTTGCCATCATGTACCAGATAAAGATCATCGGTGGTGGAGCGCAGTAAATGACGATCATGGGAAACCACCACCAATGCGCCTTCAAAATCAATCAATGCTTCGGTCAGGGCCTGGCGCATATCAAGATCCAGATGGTTAGTCGGTTCATCAAGCAGCAGTAGGTTAGGGCGCTGCCAGATGATCAGAGCCAACACCAGACGTGCTTTTTCACCTCCGGAGAAACGGGCTGTCGGGTCAGTAACCTGATCACCCTGAAAACCATAACCCCCTAGATAATCACGTAGCTGTTGCTCCGGCTCTTTGGGGGCCAATCGACTCATATGTTGTAGTGGAGATTCATCTGCTCGTAAGAATTCAAGCTGATGCTGGGCGAAGTAACCCAATTTAATCCCTTTGGACAGACCGATTTCACCACTTTGTGGTTCCAATGTTCCGGCTAGCAGCTTGATCAGGGTAGATTTACCTGCTCCGTTGCGGCCTAACAAACCAATGCGCGAGCCAGGCACCAGATTGAGCTTAATGGACTCTAAAATCGTGCGATCGCCATAACCAGCACTGACTTTGTCCATGCGTAACAGTGGATCTGGCAAGCTCTCTGGCGTGCGGAAACTGAAATGAAACGGGTTATCTACATGGGCCGGTGCAATCAGTTCCATCCGCTCCAGCATTTTAATGCGGCTTTGGGCTTGTTTGGCTTTGGTCGCCTGAGCACGGAAGCGGTCAATGTAACTTTGCAGATGCGCAACTTTCTCTTGTTGATGCTGATACATCGATTGTTGCTGTGACAGTTTGGTGGCACGCTGACGTTCAAAGGATGAATAGTTACCTGTGTATTCATTCAGCGTCTGCTGTTCAATATGCAGAATTTTATCGATAATAGGATCAAGGAAATCGCGGTCATGGGAAATCAACACCAGTGTGCCGGAGTAGTTTTTCAACCATTTTTCTAGCCAGATCACGGCGTCCAAATCCAAGTGGTTGGTCGGCTCATCCAGTAACAGTAAATCGGAGCGGCAAATCAGTGCTTGTGCCAGGTTAAGACGCATTCGCCAACCACCTGAAAATGAGCGCACAGGCTGCTGTAAACTTTCTTGAGAAAACCCCAATCCGTGTAGCAAACTGGCAGCACGGGATTGAATAGTCCATGCGTGAATGGCATCGAGCTTGCCGTGCACGGTGGCAATGGCATGACCATCATTTTTTTCATTGGCGGCCTGAAGTTCGGCCTCCAATTGGCGATATTCGCGGTCACCGTCGATAACATACTCTATCGCCGGCACATCCAGGGCAGGGGTTTCTTGGTTGACCCAAGCCAGTGCCCAGTTACTGGGAAAAGTAGCATTGCCACCATCGGCGCTCAGTTCGCCTTTGAGCAACGCCAGCAGCGTAGATTTACCACAGCCGTTTTTACCGACCAGCCCGACCTTTTGCCCAGGGTTGATCGTTGCTGTTGCATTATCCAGCAAGACGCGAATACCACGTCGAATTTGTAGCGAGGAAAAAACAATCATAGAGTGCCGTATGTTTAGAGTATGTTAAATTATCCCGTCATACTTCAAGTCGCATGTGCGTTGGCTATGCTCAATAACCCGAATCCACTTACAACACAGTAAGCTCATCGGGATTTTCTCGCTTGCCGCCTTCCTGCAACTCGAATTATTTAGGGTATTTATCTCCCAGGGTTCTTGAAGTTGCCAACTGACAACGCCAATGACTTGGGTACAAATTCTTAGTCTTTTTTGGTCTTTGCGAAGCATGGTAACGGAAAAACCGGACCCTGACGACGCTTTGGAGGGGAATGATGTCGCAGCCACCGAAGGTTTTGCTGTTGTATGCCCATCCGGAGTCACAAGACTCGGTGGCTAATCGGGTTTTGCTGCAACCGGTGCAGCAGTTAGAACATGTCACTGTGCACGACCTGTATGCACATTATCCGGATTTTTTTATTGATATTCACTATGAGCAGCAGTTACTGCGTGAACATCAAATTATTGTCTTTCAACATCCTCTCTATACCTACAGTTGCCCGGCATTGCTGAAAGAATGGTTGGATCGCGTGTTGGCGCGGGGCTTTGCCAATGGGGTGGGTGGGCATGCACTGACCGGTAAATACTGGCGTTCGGTGATTACCACTGGCGAGCCGGAGGGAGCTTATCGCACAGGGGGGTATAACCGCTATCCAATGGAAGATATTTTGCGGCCTTTTGAATTGACAGCAGCTATGTGTCATATGCATTGGATGAGTCCGATGATTATTTACTGGGCGCGGCGACAAAAGCCGGAAGTTCTGGCCAGCCATGCACAAGCTTATGCGCAGTGGTTGCAGTCACCGCTAGCGACAGGAGGGCACTGAATATGGAAGGCTCGGCGCTACTGACCGCGATTTTATTATTTCTATTTGCCGCTGTGGTGGCGGTTCCTATTGCGCAGCGCTTGGGTATCGGTGCGGTATTGGGTTATCTGATAGCCGGTATTGCCATCGGGCCTTGGGGTTTGGGGTTTATTCGTGATGTTGACGAAATTCTCCACTTCTCCGAATTAGGTGTTGTTTTCCTGATGTTTATCATTGGCTTGGAATTGAATCCAGCGAAACTTTGGCAGTTGCGGCGATCTATTTTTGGTGTCGGTGCAGGTCAGGTGGTGATAACCGCTACAGTATTAGGGGCATTGCTCTATTTTACCCAATTTGCCTGGCAAGCCGCAGTGATTGGCGGTATTGGTTTGGCGATGTCGTCAACAGCGATGGCATTACAGCTGATGCGTGAAAAAGGGATGAATCGCAATGAAGGCGGTCAACTCGGATTCTCGGTCTTACTGTTCCAAGACATGGCGGTTATCCCGGCTTTGGCATTGATTCCTATTTTGGCTGGTGGCGGTGGCGCTGCTAATGATTGGGTCAAAATTGGCATTAAAGTGGCGGCTTTTGCCGGTATGTTGATTGGTGGCCGATATCTGCTGCGCCCGTTGTTTCGCTACATTGTGGCCACTGGTGTGCGCGAGGTTTTCACCGCGGCGGCCTTGCTCGTGGTATTAGGTTCGGCACTGTTTATGGATGCACTAGGCCTATCTATGGCATTAGGGACATTTATTGCGGGTATCTTATTGGCGGAAAGTGAATTCCAGCATGAACTGGAAATCGCTATCGAACCCTTTAAGGGCTTGCTGCTCGGGCTATTTTTCATCTCAGTCGGGATGGCTTTGAACCTTGGCGTTCTGTTTACTCATCTGCTTGATGTTCTGTTAGGGGTTCTGGCGCTGGTCTTTATCAAAGGTACGGTGCTGTATGGCCTGGCACGGACATTTGGTTTGCGCCGTTCGGTACGCCTGCAATTTGCCGGCGTGCTGAGTCAGGGCGGTGAATTCGCTTTCGTCTTGTTCTCTGCAGCATTCTCTCAACATGTTTTAAATGCCGAACAACTGGCGTTATTGCTGGTGGTGGTTACTCTATCAATGATGACCACGCCGTTATTGATGCAGGGTATCGACCGTATTTTAGTGCGTCGTTACAACGCGCAAGAGGAGAGCGACGAGAAACCCTTTGTTGAAGACAATGATCCACAGGTGATTATTGTGGGCTTTGGGCGCTTTGGTCAGGTGATTGGCCGTTTACTGATGGCGAACAAAATGCGCATTACTGTGTTGGAGCGCGATGTCAGTGCGGTCAGTGTGATGCGCAAATACGGCTATAAAGTTTACTATGGTGATGCTACTGAGTTGGAACTACTGCGCGCTGCCGGGGCAGAAAAGGCCAAAGCTATTGTTATCACCTGTAACGAGCCGGAAGACACCATGGCGCTCGTACATCTGTGCCAGCAGCATTTCCCAAACCTGCACATTCTGGCACGAGCCAGAGGGCGTGTTGAAGCCCATGAACTCCTGCAAAATGGCGTCAAAGACTTTACGCGCGAAACCTTCTCCAGTGCGCTAGAACTGGGGCGAAAAACATTACTGGGGTTAGGTATGCACCCCCATCAAGCCTATCGTGCGCAGCAACATTTTCGGCGGCTCGATATGCGAATGTTGCGTGAACTGGTGCCGCAGCATCATGGTGATGTGGCGCAAATTTCCAGAGTTAAAGAAGCCCGCCGTGAACTGGAAGATATTTTCCAACGAGAAATGCTGCATGAAAGTCGGCAGTTAGATGGCTGGGATGAATACGAATAATGCCGGAGAAAACGATGACAAACGCTCTTAATAAAACAAAAAACCGTAAAAGATTTATTGCCGGTGCGGTTTGTCCACAGTGTAAGGCATTGGATACACTGGCTTTGTGGCGTGAAGATCAGGTTGAAGTGGTGGAGTGTGTTAAGTGCGGTCACCATCAGCGTCAAACGGATGAGCAGGTTAAGAAACACGTCCGTCCACATGAACAAGTGATCGGTATTTTCCATCCGGAGTAGCGTTATCCTTCGCGATTTTTTATGCTGGTGAGTACAGCGGTGCAGATTTCCGCTACAATCTGTGCCAATTTTTGTTCCAAGGGTAGGAGATATCATGAAAGTAGCAAAAGACTTGGTGGTCAGCCTGGCTTACCAGGTACGTACAGAAGACGGTGTTTTAGTTGATGAGTCTCCGGTGAGCGCGCCGTTGGACTACCTGCACGGACACGGTTCCCTGATCGCTGGTTTGGAAAAAGCGCTCGAAGGCCACGAAGCTGGCGACAGCTTTGATGTGCGTGTGAATGCTGACGAAGGTTACGGCAGCTATGATGAAAATCTGGTGCAGCGCGTACCTAAAGACGTCTTTATGGGCGTTGATGAGTTGGAAGTTGGCATGCGTTTTCTGGCTGATACCGATCAAGGTCCAGTACCGGTCGAAATCACTGCAGTTGAAGACGAGCATGTTGTGGTTGATGGTAACCACATGCTGGCGGGTCAGGATTTGAACTTCCACGTTGAAGTGGTTGCTATCCGTGAAGCAACAGAAGAAGAGCTGCAACATGGTCACGTACATGGTGAGCATGATCATCACCATGAACACGGTGACGGTTGCTGCGGCGGCCACGGCCATGATGAAAGTGACCACGGTCATGAACATGGCAAAGGTGGTTGTGGTAAAGGCGGCTGTGGCTGTCACTAAAATCTGACCTGTTGCTAAAATTTGATATGGTCAGTCAAAAGCCAGCCTTGTGGCTGGCTTTTTGCTCAATAGTGTGGCGGTGGCGGCTCTTCTGCTGGCGAGGCCATCATGGAAGACTGAGATTCTCGTAGTTTATCGGTCAATAAACGTAGATGCTCGCGCAGTTTGGTCATTTCCATCTGATGCTCCGTCACGATCAAATTGAGTTCCTCAATTGTCACTTCCTGAAATGCCAGACGGCTTTCCAGCATTTCCAGCCGTTGTTCAAACAGGGATTGTTCCATCTTAATTTCCTCTCATGACTGCAAACCATACCCTTTGGCTACTTTCCATGCGGTGATAATATGGAAAAGGTAGGGAGGGTTGATTCTACCTATAAAACTCTATGATTACCCCGTAAGGGTCAAGATATCGATAAAACGAAACTTCTTGTAGTAAAAAAAGTCTTAATATCACTTAATAGCATCAGCATAGAGATTGTTTTGTGTTCGCACAGACAGTTATAGTACAAGTTACACTTAGAATCGTTGCTTGGGGTAAGTGTCCTTAAGCCAATGGAGAAATGGATGAAATCACTGTTTAAAGTAACGCTACTGGCAACGACCATGGCGCTGACCCTGAATACCTCTGCGGCTTTCGCTGCGGAAACAGCGGAAACAGCTGAAACAGCTAAAGCCGTTGAAACAGCTAAAACCACGGAAACAGCTAAAGTCGCGGAAACAGCTAAAGTCGCGGAAACAGCTAAAGTCGCTGATGCGGCTGCAACGACAAATAGCGCATTTAAGAACGATGACCAGCAATCTGCATATGCATTAGGTGCATCATTAGGGCGTTATATGGACAACTCCCTTAAAGAACAAGAGAAGTTAGGCATTAAACTGGATAAAGACCAGTTGATCGCCGGTGTACAGGACGCCTTTGCCAGCAAAAGCAAACTGTCAGACGAAGAAATCGAAAAAACCTTACAAGGTTTTGAAGCGCGCGTAAAAGCTTCTGCTCAAGCCAAAATGGAGCAGGATGCTAAAGAAAACGCCGATAAAGGCGCTAAGTACCGCGAAACTTTCGCTAAAGAAAAAGATGTGAAGAAAACGGCATCTGGTCTACTGTACAAAGTAGAGAAAGCCGGTACCGGTGATGCACCAAAAGACAGTGATACCGTGGTAGTTAACTATAAAGGGACACTGACTGATGGTACTGAGTTTGATAACTCCTACAAACGCGGTGAGCCACTGTCCTTCCGCCTTGATGGTGTTATCCCAGGCTGGACCGAAGGCCTGAAGCAAATCAAGAAAGGCGGGAAGATCACTCTGGTTATCCCACCAGAACTCGCTTATGGCAAAACTGGCGTCCCAGGTATCCCTGCTAACTCTACTCTGGTCTTTGATGTAGAACTGTTGGATATCAAAGCAGCACCTAAAGCTGATGCCCAAGAAGAACAGCCAGCGGCTACTGACGCAAAAGCTAAGAAGTAATTTAGCTTATTCGCTGTCGTAGCTGAGTGCTGGTTATACTGATAACCGCCGCGATAATTGTCGTGGCGGTTTTTTTTTCGGTATATCAATTTGCACTTCTGCTCGTTGATAACTTGACGATTTATGGCTTGTGGGCTTAACGTCAATATCACGCGCGAACGCAAGGATTTTATCTCGGCATCTTTGCTAGACTTAAAATTCAGGATATTGAGTTATGAGTCTGCCAATGGTATTGAGACAGGCTTTACGTAGAGGATGGTGTCTTCGATGTCTAATTCGCTTCTCAGTAGCGAAACCAGTGAACTGGATTTACTGGATGAGCGTCCGTTCAGTCAGACGGACCATGAAATACTCAAATCATACGAAGCTATCGTTGATGGCTTGGCGATGCTTATTGGCAGCCACTGTGAAATTGTCCTGCATTCACTGGAAGACCTGAAAAGCTCTGCGGTAAGAATTGCGAATGGTGAACACACAGGCCGGCAGATTGGTTCTCCTATAACTGACCTTGCACTGCGGATGTTGCATGATATGGCAGGTGCCGACAGCAGTGTTTCAAGAGCTTATTTCACGCGCGCCAAAAGTGGTGTGTTAATGAAATCGGTTACTATCGCAATCCGAAACCGTGACCAGCGTGTTATCGGGTTACTATGCATAAACATGAATCTGGATGTACCTTTCTCGCAAATCATTCAGACGTTTATGCCGCCGGAAACACAAGAAGTCCCTTCCTCAGTAAACTTTGCCTCATCGGTTGATGACCTCGTGGCACAGACTCTGGAGTTCACCATCGAGGAAGTGAATGCCGATCGCAATGTATCGAACAATGCGAAGAATCGTCAGGTTGTGTTGAATCTTTACGAGAAAGGGATTTTTGATATCAAAGATGCCATTAACCAGGTCGCTGAACGGCTAAACATCTCTAAACACACGGTTTATCTCTACATTCGCCAGTTCAAAAGTGGTGATCTTGTGGGGCATGAGCGTTAATGTCGGGCGTGAAATACTGCCTGATGGTCACGGGGCCAGCCTATGGCACCCAGCAGGCCAGCAGTGCCTATCAGTTTGCTCAAGCTTTGGTAAACTCAGGTCACAATTTGGTTAGTGTTTTTTTCTATCGCGAAGGCGTTTTGAATGCTAACCAATTAACCGCACCTGCCAATGATGAATTTGACTTGGTTCGCGCATGGCAACAATTAGCGAGCGAACATGCTGTCGTATTGAATGTGTGTGTGGCGGCGGCATTGCGCCGCGGTGTTACTGACCGACATGAAGCCGAGCAACTCAACTTGGCAGCGGCAAATCTGCAACCCGGTTTTACCTTGGGCGGGCTGGGTGCGTTGGCAGAAGCAGCATTAACCTGTGATCGTATGGTGCAATTTTAATGACAATGAAAAGTGTCGCTTTTGTTTTCACCCAAGGCCCTCATGGTAATTCAGCTGGTCGCGAGGGACTGGATGCTTTGCTGGCAACATCTGCACTGAGTGAAAATCTGGGCGTATTCTTCCTTTCCGATGGTGTATTGCAATTACTCCCACAGCAGCAGCCAGAAAAAATTCTCGCTAGAAACTATATTGCTACTTTCGGTGTCTTACCGTTGTACGATGTCGAGCATTTTTATATTTGTGAAGACTCATTGCAGCAGCGCGGATTAAGTGAAGTGACGGATTGGATACTTGATGTCGAAGTATTATCTCCGGTAAATTTGCGCCGCCACTTGGCAAATTATGATGTTGTGCTGACTTTTTAATGAGGTTTGGGTAGCCATAATGCTGTTTACCGTCAGTCATTCCCCTTATCACTGCGATTTATCTGCATTGCTGAGATTAGTCACATCTGAAGATGCGATTCTATTCCTGCAAGATGGTGTGATGGCCGTTTTGAAAAACAGTGAAAGTCTTAACTTATTGTTAAATAACCCGGCTTCGCTATTTGTATTGGAAGATGATGTGATTGCGCGCGGTTTATGTGGTCAAATTTCAGACAGTGCGATGCTAATCAGCTATACTCACTTCGTGGATTTGACCCTAAAACATCAGCAACAACTGGCATGGTAATGCAGTCAATGCTGTATATTTCTTGACACCTTAGATAGTCAGCCATAAAATTCTGCGTCCTCGTTCTCTGCCAGTAGTGCAAACGAGGGGGATTTATCACGTGTTTACGAAGCAAAAAACCAGGAGCTTTTTTAATAATGGCAACGATTAACCAGCTGGTTCGCAAGCCACGCAGCATGAAGGTTGCTAAAAGCAACGTTCCTGCGCTGGAAGCATGCCCGCAGAAACGTGGTGTATGTACCCGCGTATATACAACCACTCCGAAAAAACCTAACTCCGCACTGCGTAAAGTTTGCCGTGTGCGTTTAACTAACGGTTTTGAAGTCACCTCCTACATCGGTGGTGAAGGTCATAACCTTCAGGAACACTCCGTGATCCTGATCCGTGGCGGTCGTGTTAAAGACTTGCCAGGTGTGCGTTACCACACCGTTCGCGGCGCGCTTGACTGCTCAGGTGTTAAAGACCGTAAGCAATCACGTTCTAAGTACGGCGTGAAGAAGCCAAAGGCTTAATGGTTCTCCGTTAAGTAAGGCCAAACATTTTCACATTAATGTCAAAATAAACTCTTAGAGTTTTGGACAACCCTGAATTAACAACGGAGTATTTCCATGCCACGTCGTCGTGTAATTGGCCAGCGTAAAATTTTACCAGATCCTAAGTTCGGATCTGAATTGCTGGCTAAATTTGTAAATATCCTGATGGTAGATGGTAAAAAATCTACTGCAGAAGCAATCGTCTATACCGCGCTGGAGACCCTGGCTCAGCGTTCAGGTAAAGATTTTCTGGAAGCTTTCGAAGTAGCTCTGGACAACGTGCGCCCGACTGTCGAAGTTAAGTCTCGCCGCGTTGGTGGTTCTACTTATCAGGTACCAGTTGAAGTTCGTCCGGTTCGCCGTAATGCCTTGGCAATGCGTTGGATCGTTGATGCTGCTCGTAAACGCGGTGATAAATCCATGGCTTTGCGCTTGGCGAATGAACTGTCTGACGCAGCAGAGAACAAAGGTTCTGCTGTTAAGAAACGTGAAGACGTTCACCGTATGGCCGAAGCTAACAAGGCGTTCGCGCACTACCGCTGGTAATCACCACGCAGTAGTTATGCTAACCATGCGGGCGCTTTAATAGTTAGCCCGCATGTGTTAACCGAATGAACGTCCTAGGAATAGAGGAATCAAATGGCTCGTAAAACACCCATTGAGCGCTATCGTAATATCGGTATCAGCGCTCACATCGACGCCGGTAAGACAACCACTACCGAACGTATCCTGTTTTACACCGGTGTAAACCATAAAATCGGTGAAGTCCATGACGGCGCAGCCACCATGGACTGGATGGAACAGGAGCAGGAGCGTGGTATTACCATTACTTCTGCGGCTACTACCTGCTTCTGGTCTGGTATGGCTAAACAGTTCGAACCACATCACGTCAATATCATTGACACCCCTGGGCACGTTGACTTCACCATCGAAGTAGAACGTTCCATGCGTGTTCTTGACGGCGCGGTAATGGTTTACTGTGCAGTTGGTGGTGTTCAGCCACAGTCTGAGACCGTATGGCGTCAGGCTAACAAATATAAAGTTCCACGCATTGCGTTCGTTAACAAAATGGACCGTATGGGTGCTAACTTCCTGAAAGTTGTTGGTCAGATTAAATCTCGTCTGGGCGCGAATCCAGTTCCATTGCAACTGGCTATCGGCGCGGAAGAGAAATTTACCGGTATTATCGACCTGGTAAAAATGAAAGCGATCAACTGGAACGAAGCTGATCAGGGCGTGACCTTCGAATACGAAGAGATCCCGGCTGATATGGCTGAACTGGCTGCTGAATGGCACCAGAATCTGGTTGAATCTGCTGCAGAAGCGTCAGAAGAGCTGATGGACAAATATTTGGGCGGCGAAGAGCTGACCGAAGAAGAAATCAAGAAAGCTCTGCGTCAACGCGTTCTGCGCAACGAAATTATCCTGGTTACCTGTGGTTCTGCGTTTAAAAACAAAGGCGTACAGGCAATGCTGGATGCAGTTATCGAATACCTGCCAGCACCAACTGATGTTGAAGCTATCAACGGTATTCTGGACGACGGTAAAGATACTCCGGCAGTTCGTCACTCAGACGACAAAGAGCCGTTCTCTGCACTGGCGTTTAAAATTGCAACCGACCCGTTTGTGGGTAACTTGACGTTCTTCCGTGTGTACTCTGGCGTTGTTAACTCCGGTGACACCGTGTTGAACTCAGTGCGTTCACAGCGTGAGCGTCTGGGCCGTATCGTACAGATGCACGCCAACAAACGTGAAGAGATCAAAGAAGTTCGTGCTGGCGACATCGCAGCAGCGATTGGTCTGAAAGACGTGACGACTGGTGACACCTTGTGTGATCCAGCTAATCCGATCATCTTGGAACGTATGGAGTTCCCAGAGCCAGTAATCTCTGTTGCCGTTGAACCAAAAACCAAAGCCGACCAAGAAAAAATGGGTATGGCTCTGGGTCGTCTGGCAAAAGAAGATCCATCATTCCGCGTTTGGACTGACGAAGAATCTGGTCAGACTATCATCGCTGGTATGGGTGAGCTGCACTTGGATATCCTGGTTGACCGTATGCGCCGCGAATTTAACGTGGAAGCAAACGTCGGTAAACCTCAGGTTGCATACCGTGAAACTATCCGCGATACCGTTAAGGACGTGGAAGGTAAGCACGCTAAGCAATCAGGCGGTCGTGGTCAGTACGGTCATGTTGTTATCGACATGTCTCCGTTACCACCGGGTGGCACTGGGTATGAATTCGTCAACGAAATCGTTGGTGGTTCTATTCCTAAAGAGTTCATCCCTGCTGTTGATAAAGGTATCCAGGAACAACTGAAAGCCGGTCCTTTGGCTGGTTACCCAGTTGTTGACGTTAAAATCCGTCTGCACTACGGTTCTTACCATGACGTTGACTCCTCAGAATTGGCGTTTAAATTAGCCGGTTCTATCGCCTTTAAAGAAGGGTTCAAACGAGCTAAACCAGTTCTGCTTGAGCCAATCATGAAGGTTGAAGTCGAAACCCCTGAAGATTACATGGGTGACGTAATGGGCGACCTTAACCGTCGTCGTGGTATCATCGAAGGTATGGAAGATACTGCTACCGGTAAAACCGTTCGCGTCAAGGTTCCGTTGTCTGAAATGTTCGGTTATGCTACTGACCTGCGTTCTCAGACTCAGGGCCGTGCTTCTTACTCCATGGAATTCCTGGAGTATGCTGAAGCACCTAGTAACGTCGCTAAAGCCGTTATCGAAGCCCGTGGCAAATAAGCTTTCGGGTTTAAAACAATGATCCAGTGCTCTCTCATCAGTGGGAGAGCACAAGAGTAAGGAATATAGTCGTGTCTAAAGAAAAATTTGAACGTACCAAACCCCATGTAAACGTCGGTACTATCGGCCACGTTGACCATGGTAAAACTACCCTGACTGCAGCAATCACCACCGTTCTGGCTAAAACCTACGGCGGTAGCGCTCGTGCTTTCGATCAGATCGATAACGCACCAGAAGAAAAAGCACGTGGTATCACCATCAACACTTCTCATGTTGAATATGACACCCCGTCACGTCACTATGCGCACGTTGACTGCCCAGGGCACGCCGACTACGTTAAAAACATGATCACCGGTGCTGCTCAGATGGACGGCGCTATCCTGGTTGTTGCTGCAACTGATGGCCCAATGCCACAGACTCGTGAGCACATCCTGTTGGGTCGTCAGGTTGGCGTTCCTTACATGATCGTATTCATGAACAAATGCGACATGGTTGACGATGAAGAGCTGCTGGAACTGGTAGAAATGGAAGTTCGTGAACTTCTTTCTGCTTACGATTTCCCAGGCGATGACATCCCAGTAGTTAAAGGTTCAGCTCTGAAAGCGCTGGAAGGCGTTAAAGAGTGGGAAGATAAAATCATCGAACTGGCTGGCTACCTGGATACTTACATCCCAGAACCAGAACGTGCGGTTGATAAGCCATTCCTGCTGCCAATCGAAGACGTATTCTCTATCTCAGGCCGTGGTACTGTTGTAACTGGTCGTGTAGAGCGCGGTATCGTTAAAGTTGGTGAAGAAGTAGAAATCGTTGGTATCAAAGATACTGTTAAATCTACTTGTACTGGCGTTGAAATGTTCCGCAAACTGCTGGACGAAGGCCGTGCTGGTGAGAACGTTGGTGTTCTGCTGCGTGGTATCAAGCGTGAAGATATCGAACGTGGTCAAGTTCTTGCTAAACCAGGTTCTATCAAGCCACACACTACCTTTGAATCAGAAGTTTATATTCTGAGCAAAGATGAAGGCGGCCGTCATACTCCGTTCTTCAAAGGCTACCGTCCTCAGTTCTACTTCCGTACAACTGACGTAACCGGTACCATCGAACTGCCAGAAGGCGTTGAAATGGTGATGCCAGGTGACAACATCAACATGGTTGTTACTCTGATTCACCCAATCGCAATGGACGACGGTCTGCGTTTCGCAATCCGTGAAGGCGGCCGTACTGTAGGCGCTGGTGTTGTTGCTAAAGTTATCGCTTAATTGTTTTATTGATTAATTATTTTATTGATCAAATAGAGGGCGCTTCGGCGCCCTTTTTCATTGCTCACAGAAAATAATCTTAATTGAAATAACTCGCATTCTTATTTACACTGTAGATACTGGTTAAGAAGTGAGTCATTTTATGTATGTTTGCCTGTGTAATGCGGTATCTGACAAAGTTATCCGTAAAGTTGTCCGTCAGCACCACCCACATACCATTCAACAACTGCGTCAATTAGTACCGATTGGTACCGACTGTGGAAAATGCATTCGACAGGCGAGAGAAATATTGATCGAGGAACGCGCAAACATTCCAGAAATGAATGATGTTGCCTAATAGTTAGCTGGGAGAAGTTTTCCTCCATACTTTGCCATCTGGTACTACACTTTTAGTACTGGAAGCGGAGGGGTTATCTATGAAAGGCGATAAAAAAATAATTGCACATCTCAACAAACTGCTCGGAAACGAGTTAGTTGCTATCAACCAATATTTTCTCCACGCACGAATGTTCAAAAACTGGGGACTGATGCGCCTTAATGATAAGGAGTATCACGAATCCATTGACGAAATGAAGCATGCGGATAAATACATCGAACGCATCTTATTTCTCGAAGGTATTCCTAACTTACAGGATTTGGGTAAGTTGAACATTGGTGAGGATGTTGAGGAAATACTTAAATCCGATTTAGCCCTTGAGTTGGCCGGAGCAAAGGATCTGCGCGAAGGCATTGCCTATGCGGACTCGATACATGACTACGTCAGCCGAGACTTGTTAAAGGAAATTTTGGCTGAAGAAGAGGGTCATATAGATTGGCTTGAAACAGAGCTTAGTCTTATCGAACGTCTGGGAATACAGAACTACTCACAGGCTCAATTAGCAAAAGATTAACTCCTTCGCTTGGCGTGCAATCGCTAGCTTACCCGCCACATTATATTGAGTTAAAAGAGTGAGAGCAGAATCGGTCTCACTCTTACTTATCTGCAAACCTTCAAACATAGCCATATATCCACCTAATTAAATTATCTGGTAAGTTTTCGCATAGATTTTCAACACTGGCTTGCTTCCTGCTGGTATTTACGTATAATGCGCGGGCCTACCTAATCTTGATAGGTCAGATTGAAACTAATCTGTCGGCTACAGCCTAGTGCTAGAACCGAACAATACTCCCGATATGGGAGTTATATGTTGAACGATTACACTCCCCCATCAATCGAAATGGGTGCGAGGAGTAATCATTTACGTTTATAAATAATTGGAGCTCTGGTCTCATGCAGAACCAAAGAATCCGTATCCGCCTGAAAGCGTTTGATCATCGTTTGATCGATCAATCAACTGCGGAAATCGTCGAGACTGCCAAGCGCACTGGTGCGCAGGTTCGTGGTCCGATCCCGCTGCCAACTCGCAAAGAGCGCTTTACCGTTCTGATCTCTCCGCACGTCAATAAAGATGCGCGCGATCAGTACGAGATTCGCACTCACAAGCGTCTGGTTGACATCGTTGAGCCAACCGAGAAAACCGTTGATGCTCTGATGCGTCTGGATCTGGCTGCCGGTGTAGACGTGCAGATCAGCCTGGGTTAATCAGGTCATTGAGCGATTGAGAGGTTGAAACAATGATTGGTTTAGTCGGTAAGAAAGTGGGCATGACTCGTATCTTCACAGAAGATGGCGTTTCAATCCCAGTAACTGTTATCGAAATTGAAGCGAACCGCGTAACTCAGGTCAAAAGCCTGGAGAACGACGGATACCGTGCTGTGCAAGTAACTACCGGTGCTAAAAAAGCTAACCGCGTTACTAAACCAGAAGCGGGTCATTTCGCTAAAGCTGGCGTAGAAGCTGGCCGTGGTCTGTGGGAATTCCGCCTTCCAGAAGGTCAAGAGTTCACTGCTGGCCAAGAAATTAGCGTCGAGATTTTTGCAGACGTTAAGAAAGTTGATGTTACAGGTACGTCTAAAGGTAAAGGTTTTGCCGGTACTGTTAAGCGCTGGAACTTCCGTACCCAAGATGCTACCCATGGTAACTCCTTGTCTCACCGTGTTCCGGGTTCTATCGGTCAAAACCAGACTCCGGGCAAAGTGTTTAAAGGCAAGAAAATGGCAGGCCACCTAGGTGACGAACGTGTAACCGTTCAAAGCCTGGACGTAGTACGTGTTGACGCTGAGCGCAACCTGCTGCTGGTTAAGGGTGCTGTACCGGGCGCAACCGGTGGCAACCTGATCGTTAAACCAGCTGTGAAGGCGTAAGGGGATAGCAATGGAATTAATAGTGAAAGACGCGCAAAGCGCGCTGACTGTTTCCGAAACTACCTTCGGTCGTGATTTCAACGAAGCGCTGGTACATCAGGTTGTTGTTGCTTATGCAGCAGGTGCCCGTCAAGGTACTCGTGCTCAGAAGACCCGCGCCGAAGTAACTGGTTCCGGTAAAAAACCGTGGCGCCAGAAAGGTACCGGCCGTGCGCGTGCAGGCTCTGTAAAGAGCCCAATCTGGCGTTCAGGTGGTGTGACCTTTGCTGCGAAGCCTCAGGACCACAGTCAGAAAGTAAATAAAAAGATGTACCGCGGCGCGCTGAAAAGCATCCTGTCCGAATTGGTACGTCAAGATCGTCTGATCATTGTCGAAAAGTTCTCTGTTGAAGCACCTAAAACTAAGTTGCTGGCACAGAAACTGAAAGATATGGCTCTGGAAGATGTACTGATCATCACTGGTGAACTGGACGAGAACTTGTTCTTGGCAGCTCGCAACCTGTACAAGGTTGATGTCCGTGATGTAGCCGGTATTGACCCAGTTAGCCTGATCGCCTTCGACAAAGTGGTTATGACTGCTGATGCTGTGAAGCAAGTTGAGGAGATGCTGGCATGATTCGTGAAGAACGTCTGCTGAAAGTACTGCGCGCGCCGCATGTATCTGAAAAAGCGTCCGCTGCGATGGAAAAGAATAACACCATCGTTCTCAAAGTTGCCAAAGACGCGACCAAAGCAGAAATTAAAGCTGCAGTGCAGAAACTGTTTGAAGTCGAAGTCGAAGACGTTAACACCTTGCTGGTTAAAGGCAAGAGTAAGCGTCACGGTCAGCGTGTTGGTCGTCGTAGCGACTGGAAAAAAGCTTACGTCACCCTGAAAGAAGGCCAGAATCTGGACTTCATCGGCGGCGCAGAGTAAGTCGGAGGAGTAAACAATGGCAATTGTTAAATGTAAACCTACGTCTCCGGGTCGTCGCCACGTTGTTAAAGTGGTTAACCCTGAGCTGCACAAGGGTAAGCCTTATGCCCCGTTGCTTGAGAAATTAAGCAAAAGCGGTGGCCGTAACAACAATGGCCGTATCACTACCCGTCATATCGGTGGTGGCCACAAGCAACATTATCGTCTGGTTGACTTCAAACGCAACAAAGATGGTATCCCTGCTGTGGTAGAGCGTCTGGAGTACGATCCGAACCGTTCCGCGAATATCGCGCTGGTTCTGTACAAAGACGGCGAACGCCGTTACATCCTGGCGCCGAAAGGCCTGAAAGCTGGTGACCAGATTCAATCTGGCGTTGATGCTGCAATTAAAGCAGGTAACACCCTGCCTATGCGTAACATCCCAGTTGGTTCAACGGTTCATAACGTAGAAATGAAACCAGGTAAAGGCGGCCAATTGGCTCGTTCTGCTGGTGCATACGTTCAGATCGTTGCTCGTGACGGTTCCTACGTTACTCTGCGTCTGCGCTCAGGCGAAATGCGCAAAGTTCTAGCTGATTGCCGCGCCACCTTAGGTGAAGTCGGTAACGCTGAACACATGCTGCGTGTCCTGGGTAAAGCAGGTGCTAGTCGTTGGCGTGGTATTCGTCCTACCGTTCGCGGTACGGCGATGAACCCGGTAGATCACCCACACGGTGGTGGTGAAGGTCGTAACTTTGGTAAGCACCCGGTAACCCCGTGGGGCGTTCAAACCAAAGGTAAGAAGACCCGTAGCAACAAGCGTACTGATAAGTTCATCGTACGTCGCCGTAGTAAAAAATAATTAGAGGATAAGCCATGCCACGTTCTCTCAAGAAAGGTCCCTTCATTGACCTGCACTTGCTGAAGAAGGTAGAGAAAGCGGTGGAAAGCGGAGACAAGAAGCCAATTCGGACTTGGTCCCGTCGTTCAACGGTCTTTCCAAATATGATCGGTTTGACCATCGCTGTCCATAATGGTCGTCAGCACGTTCCCGTTTTTGTTTCCGATGAAATGGTCGGTCACAAACTGGGCGAATTCGCGCCGACCCGTACTTATCGCGGCCATGCGGCCGATAAAAAGGCTAAAAAGCGCTAAGGTAGGAGGAAGAGATGGAAACTATCGCTAAACATCGCCACGCTCGTTCTTCTGCTCAGAAGGTTCGCTTAGTAGCGGACCTGATTCGCGGTAAGAAAGTGTCGCAAGCTCTGGAAACTCTGGCCTATACCAACAAGAAAGCTGCTGGTTTGGTTAAGAAGGTACTAGAGTCTGCCATTGCTAACGCAGAACACAACGATGGCGCTGACATCGATGATCTGAAAGTCACGAAGATTTTCGTAGACGAAGGCCCTAGCATGAAGCGCATTATGCCGCGTGCAAAAGGTCGTGCAGATCGCATCCTGAAGCGCACCAGCCACATTACTGTGGTTGTGTCCGATCGCTGAGACTCTGGAGACTAGCAATGGGTCAGAAAGTACATCCTAATGGTATTCGACTAGGTATTGTCAAAGCTTGGAACTCTACCTGGTACGCAAATACCAAAGAATTCGCTGACAACCTGGACAGCGACTTTAAAGTTCGCCAATTCCTGACTAAGGAATTAGCGAAAGCTTCCGTTTCTCGCATCGTTATCGAACGTCCAGCGAAGAGCATCCGTGTGACTATTCACACAGCTCGTCCTGGCATCGTTATCGGCAAGAAAGGTGAAGATGTCGAAAAACTGCGTAAGGTCGTAGCGGATATCGCTGGCGTTCCTGCACAGATTAACATCGCCGAAGTCCGTAAACCGGAACTGGACGCAAAATTGGTTGCTGATAGCATCACTTCACAGCTGGAACGTCGTGTTATGTTCCGTCGTGCTATGAAGCGTGCTGTACAGAACGCAATGCGTCTTGGCGCTAAAGGTATCAAAGTTGAAGTAAGCGGCCGTCTTGGCGGTGCTGAAATCGCGCGTACCGAATGGTACCGTGAAGGTCGTGTTCCGTTGCATACACTGCGTGCGGATATCGATTACAACACATCTGAAGCGCACACCACTTATGGTGTAATCGGCGTTAAGGTATGGATCTTCAAAGGTGAGATCTTGGGTGGTATGGCTGCTGTTGAACAACCGGAACCGGCTGCTCAACCTAAAAAGCAGCAGCGTAAAGGCCGCAAGTAAGGAGAATCGCTGATGTTACAACCAAAGCGTACAAAATTCCGTAAGATGCACAAAGGCCGTAACCGTGGCCTTGCGCAAGGTACGGATGTTAGCTTCGGTGAGTTCGGCCTGAAAGCTTGTGGCCGTTGCCGCCTGACGGCTCGTCAAATCGAAGCAGCCCGTCGTGCGATGACACGTGCAATTAAGCGTCAAGGTAAGGTCTGGATCCGTGTATTCCCGGACAAACCGATCACCGAGAAGCCGCTCGAAGTGCGTATGGGTAAAGGTAAGGGTAACGTAGAGTATTGGGTTGCCCTGATCCAGCCAGGAAAAGTTTTATTTGAAATGGCTGGTGTGCCGGAAGAAACTGCTCGCGAAGCATTTAAGCTCGCTGCAGCGAAACTGCCTGTAGGAACCACCTTTGTAACTAAGACGGTGATGTAATGAAAGCACAAGAGCTGCGTGAAAAAAGCGTTGAAGAGCTGAACACTGAGCTGCTCAACCTGCTGCGTGAGCAATTTAATTTGCGCATGCAGGCGGCTAGTGGCCAGCTGCAACAAACTCACCTGTCGAAACAAGTGCGCCGTAATATCGCACGTGTTAAGACTTTACTGACTGAAAAGGCGGGTGCGTAATGACTGACCAAATCCGTACTCTGCAAGGTCGCGTAGTTAGTGACAAAATGGAGAAATCCATGGTTGTTGCTATCGAACGTGTGGTGAAGCACCCAATTTATGGGAAATTCATCCGTCGTACGACGAAATTGCATGTACATGACGAGAACAATGAATGTGGAATCGGTGACGTGGTAGAAATCCGCGAATGCCGTCCATTGTCAAAGACTAAGTCTTGGACACTTGTTCGCGTTGTAGAGAAAGCGATTCTGTAATAGAGTAGCCAACTCGAACATAATAAACGGCTCAGAAAGTGGGCCGTTTATTTTTTCTACCCATAATTTGGAAGCGGTGTTATAATGCTGCGCCCTCATTCATGGGGCTTTTAAACGACCTATTCTGGGTCCTAAAGTAGTAGTTGACATTAGCGGAGCACTAACATGATCCAAGAACAGACTATGCTGAACGTGGCCGACAACTCCGGTGCACGTCGCGTAATGTGTATCAAGGTTCTAGGTGGCTCGCACCGTCGCTACGCAGGCATCGGCGACATCATCAAGATCACCATCAAGGAAGCAATTCCTCGTGGCAAGGTGAAGAAAGGCGATGTTCTGAAGGCGGTAGTGGTGCGCACCAAGAAGGGTGTACGTCGCCCGGACGGTTCTGTCATTCGCTTCGATGGCAACGCTTGTGTTATTTTAAATAATAACAGCGAGCAGCCAATCGGCACGCGTATTTTTGGGCCGGTAACTCGTGAACTGCGTAATGAGAAGTTCATGAAAATTATCTCTCTGGCACCAGAAGTACTCTAAGGAGCGAACCATGGCAGCGAAAATCCGTCGTGATGACGAAGTTATCGTGCTAACCGGGAAAGACAAAGGTAAGCGCGGTAAAGTAAAGAATGTCCTGTCTGCTAGTAAGGTCATTGTTGAAGGTATCAACCTGGTTAAAAAACATCAGAAGCCGGTTCCGGCCCTGAACCAACCAGGTGGCATTGTTGAAAAAGAAGCTGCAATTCAAGTTTCCAACATTGCGCTGTTCAACGCGGCAACTGGTAAGGCTGACCGTGTAGGCTTTAGATTCGAAGACGGAAAAAAAGTCCGTTTCTTTAAATCTAATAGCGAAACTATCAAGTAATTTGGAGTAATACGATGGCGAAACTGCATGATTACTACAAAGACGAGGTGGTCAAACAACTGATGTCTCAGTTTGACTACAACTCTGTCATGCAAGTCCCTCGGGTCGAGAAGATCACCCTGAACATGGGTGTTGGTGAAGCGATCGCTGACAAGAAACTGCTGGATAATGCAGCAGCTGACTTGGCAGCAATCTCCGGCCAAAAGCCGTTTATCACCAAAGCACGCAAATCTGTTGCAGGCTTCAAAATCCGTCAGGGCTATCCGATCGGCTGTAAAGTAACCCTGCGTGGCGAACGCATGTGGGAATTCCTTGAGCGTCTGATTACCATTGCTGTACCTCGTATCCGTGACTTCCGTGGCTTGTCCGCTAAGTCATTCGATGGTCGTGGTAACTACAGCATGGGTGTGCGCGAGCAGATCATCTTCCCGGAAATCGACTACGATAAAGTAGATCGTGTGCGTGGTTTGGATATTACCATTACCACTACTGCGAAATCCGATGATGAAGGCCGTGCATTATTGGCTGCTTTTAAATTCCCATTCCGCAAGTAAGGTAGGGTTACTGATGGCTAAGCAATCAATGAAAGCACGCGAAGTCGTTCGCGTGAAACTAGCTGAAAAATACCGCGCTAAACGCGAGGAATTAAAAGCTATTATCTCTGGTGTGAACTCATCCGACGAAGAACGTTGGGATGCTGTTCTGAAGCTGCAGTCTCTGCCGCGTGATTCCAGCCCGTCCCGTCAGCGTAATCGCTGCAACCAAACTGGTCGTCCGCATGGTTTCTTGCGGAAGTTCGGGTTGAGCCGTATTAAAGTCCGTGAAACCGCAATGCGCGGTGAAATCCCGGGCCTTAAAAAGGCTAGCTGGTAATTGTCACCAATTGAATCACGGGAGTAAAGACAGATGAGCATGCAAGATCCGATCGCGGATATGCTGACCCGTATCCGTAACGGTCAATCCGCAAACAAAGTCGCGGTCACCATGCCTTCCTCCAAGCTGAAAGTGGCAATTGCCAACGTTCTGAAGGAAGAAGGTTTTATTGAAGATTTTAAAGTCGAAGGCGACACCAAGCCTGTTCTGGAATTAGCACTTAAGTATTTCCAGGGTAAGGCAGTGGTAGAAAGCATTCAACGTATCAGCCGTCCAGGTCTGCGCATCTATAAGAAAAAAGATGAGCTGCCAAAAGTTATGGCCGGTTTGGGTATCGCTGTTATTTCTACCTCTAAAGGTGTTATGACCGATCGTGCAGCTCGCCAAGCTGGTCTTGGTGGCGAGATTATCTGCTACGTAGCTTAATTCGGGAGGAAAGAATGTCTCGTGTTGCAAAAGCACCCGTCGTCATTCCTGCCGGCGTAGAGGTAAAACTCAACGGTCAGGTTATTTCGATTAAGGGTAAGAACGGCGAGCTGACTCGTACCGTCCATAGTGCTGTTGAAGTTAAGCAAGAAGAAAATACACTGACTTTCGCTCCACGCGAAGGCGCTGTAGACGGTTGGGCCCAAGCGGGTACCACTCGTGCACTGCTTAATGCAATGGTCATTGGTGTTACCGACGGCTTCACCAAGAAGCTTCAATTGGTAGGTGTAGGTTACCGTGCCGCAGTTAAAGGCAACGTGGTGAATTTAGCTTTAGGCTTCTCTCATCCAGTTGACCATGAATTGCCGGCTGGCATTACTGCTGAATGTCCGACCCAAACTGAAATCGTGCTGAAAGGCGCTGATAAGCAGGTGATTGGTCAGGTTGCAGCAGATTTACGTGCCTACCGTCGTCCTGAGCCTTATAAAGGCAAGGGTGTCCGTTACGCCGACGAAGTCGTGCGTACCAAAGAGGCTAAGAAGAAGTAAGGTAACACTATGGATAAGAAAGCAGCTCGTATCCGTCGTGCGACCCGCGCACGCCGCAAGCTCAAAGAACTGGGTGCGACTCGCCTGGTGGTACATCGTACCCCACGCCATATTTACGCGCAGGTTATCGCACCAAACGGTTCTGAAATTTTGGTAGCAGCTTCTACTGTAGAAAAAGCTATCAATGAGCAATTGAAGTACGCCGGCAACAAAGATGCCGCAGCAGCTGTAGGCAAAACTATTGCTGAGCGCGCATTGGAAAAAGGGATCACGAAAGTATCCTTTGACCGTTCCGGTTTCCAATATCATGGTCGAGTCCAGGCACTGGCAGATGCTGCCCGTGAAGCTGGCCTTCAGTTCTAAGGTAGAGGTGTAAGATGTCTCACATCGAAAAACAAGCTGGCGAACTGCAGGAAAAGCTGATCGCGGTAAACCGCGTATCTAAAACCGTAAAAGGTGGCCGTATTTTCAGCTTTACCGCACTGACAGTAGTTGGTGATGGTAACGGTCGCGTTGGTTTTGGCTACGGCAAAGCACGCGAAGTTCCGGCAGCGATCCAGAAAGCGATGGAAAAAGCCCGTCGCGCTATGATTAATGTTGCTTTGGATAACGGCACTCTGCAGCACCCTGTTAAAGGTGCTCACACAGGTTCCCGTGTATTCATGCAACCAGCTTCTGAAGGTACCGGTATTATTGCCGGTGGTGCAATGCGCGCCGTCTTGGAAGTTGCAGGGGTTCATAACGTTTTAGCTAAAGCATATGGTTCTACTAACCCGATTAACGTGGTTCGTGCAACTATCGCTGCTCTAGAAGATATGAAATCTCCAGAAATGGTCGCTGCTAAGCGTGGTAAATCCGTCGAAGAAATTCTAGGGAAATAACCATGGCAAAGACTATTAAAGTAACTCAAACAAAAAGCAGTATCGGTCGTTTGCCGAAACACAAGGCAACTCTGATCGGTTTAGGTCTGCGTCGTATTGGTCATACTGTAGAGCGTGAGGATACTCCTGCTGTGCGTGGTATGGTCAACTTGGTTTCCTACATGGTTAAAGTTGAGGAGTAACAGATGCGTTTAAATACTCTGTCTCCGGCTGAAGGTGCCAAGCATGCGCCGAAGCGTGTAGGTCGTGGTATCGGTTCTGGCCTGGGTAAAACTGCTGGTCGTGGTCACAAAGGTCAGAACTCTCGTTCTGGTGGTGGCGTACGTCGTGGTTTTGAAGGTGGTCAGATGCCTTTATATCGTCGTTTGCCGAAATTCGGCTTCACCTCTCGCAAAGCTATGATCACGGCAGAAGTTCGTCTGTCTGAACTGGCTTTAGTGGAAGGCGACGTAATCGACCTGAACACGCTGAAAGCCGCTAACGTTGTTGGTACCCAGATTGAGTTCGCGAAAGTTATGCTTTCAGGCGAAATCACTCGTGCGGTAACTCTTCGTGGTCTGCGTGTCACCAAAGGCGCTCGTGCTGCTATCGAAGCTGCTGGCGGTAAAATTGAGGAATAAGTAGCAGATGGCTAAGCAACCAGGATTAGATTTTCAAAGTGCTAAAGGCGGATTAGGCGAACTGAAGCGCAGACTTTTGTTTGTTATCGGTGCGCTTATTGTTTTCCGTATCGGCTCTTTTATTCCGATTCCTGGTATCGATGCCACTGTGCTTGCTAAATTGCTCGAGCAGCAGAGAGGGACCATCATTGAAATGTTTAACATGTTCTCTGGTGGTGCTCTCAGTCGTGCTTCTATCTTTGCCTTGGGTATCATGCCGTATATTTCGGCATCGATTATTATCCAACTGCTGACGGTGGTTCATCCAGCGTTAGCAGAAATAAAGAAAGAAGGGGAGGCTGGCCGTCGTAAGATTAGTCAGTACACTCGCTATGGCACGTTGGTATTGGCTATATTCCAATCGATCGGTATTGCTACCGGTCTACCGAATATGCCTGGGATGCAAGGTCTGGTAATCAATCCAGGCTTTGCCTTCTATTTTACCGCTGTTGTTAGCTTGGTCACGGGGACTATGTTCCTCATGTGGCTTGGCGAACAGATTACTGAGCGTGGTATCGGTAACGGTATTTCAATCATAATCTTTGCTGGTATTGTTGCTGGTCTTCCACCTGCAATAGCCCATACCATCGAGCAAGCTCGGCAAGGCGACCTGCACTTCCTCCTGTTGCTGTTGGTTGCAGTATTAGTGTTTGCAGTAACCTTCTTCGTTGTTTTCATTGAACGTGGTCAGCGTCGTATCGTCGTTAACTATGCTAAACGTCAACAAGGTCGTCGTGTTTATGCAGCACAGAGCACACACTTACCGTTGAAAGTGAATATGGCGGGGGTTATCCCTGCAATCTTTGCTTCCAGCATAATTCTGTTCCCTGCCACGATTGCATCATGGTTTGGGGGTGGGACAGGTTGGAACTGGCTGACGACTATTTCGATGTATTTGCAGCCGGGACAGCCGCTTTATGTGTTACTCTATGCGTCTGCAATCATCTTCTTCTGTTTCTTCTACACGGCGTTGGTGTTTAACCCGCGTGAAACAGCAGATAACCTGAAGAAGTCCGGTGCATTCGTGCCAGGAATTCGTCCGGGAGAGCAAACGGCGAAGTACATCGATAAAGTAATGACGCGTCTAACCTTAATTGGTGCGATGTATATTACTTTCATCTGCCTGATCCCGGAGTTCATGCGTGACGCGATGAAAGTACCATTTTACTTTGGTGGTACCTCCCTACTTATCGTAGTGGTGGTCATCATGGACTTTATGGCTCAAGTGCAAACTCTGATGATGTCTAGTCAATATGAGTCTGCATTGAAGAAAGCAAACCTGAAAGGCTATAACCGCTAATTCAGGGATGTTTGAGAAGTTACGGAGAGTAAAAATGAAAGTTCGTGCTTCCGTCAAGAAATTATGTCGTAACTGCAAAATTGTTAAGCGTAACGGTGTCGTTCGCGTAATCTGCAGTGCCGAACCAAAGCATAAACAGCGTCAAGGCTGATTTATCTTGCATATTTTTCTTGCAAAGTTGGGTTGAGCTGGCTAGATTAGCCAGCCAATCTTTTGTATGTGACTGCAATGCTATTTGAGTATCCTGAAAACGGGCTTTTCAGAATGGTATTGCTGTATAAAATAGTAGGAGTGCATAGTGGCCCGTATAGCAGGCATTAACATTCCTGATCAGAAACATACCGTTATCGCTTTAACTGCGATCTACGGCATCGGTAAGACCCGTTCACAGGCTATCTGTGTTGCTGCGGGTATTGCTGAAAATGTTAAGATCAGTGAGCTGTCTGAAGAGCAAATCGAGAAGCTGCGTGACGAAGTTGCCAAGTACGTTGTAGAAGGTGATCTGCGTCGTGAGGTGACCCTGAGCATCAAGCGTCTGATGGACCTTGGGACTTATCGTGGTTTGCGTCATCGTCGTGGTCTACCAGTTCGCGGTCAGCGTACTAAGACCAACGCACGTACCCGTAAGGGTCCGCGTAAACCGATCAAGAAATAATCGGGGTGATTGAATAATGGCAAAGGCACCTATTCGTGCACGCAAGCGTGTAAGAAAGACAGTCTCTGACGGTGTGGCTCATATCCATGCTTCTTTCAACAACACCATCGTTACTATTACAGATCGTCAAGGTAACGCATTGGGTTGGGCAACAGCAGGTGGTTCCGGTTTCCGTGGATCTCGTAAGTCTACTCCGTTTGCAGCGCAAGTTGCAGCAGAGCGCTGCGCTGACGCAGTGAAAGAATACGGTATCAAGAATCTGGAAGTTATGGTTAAAGGACCTGGTCCGGGCCGTGAGTCTACTATCCGTGCGTTAAACGCGGCTGGTTTCCGCATCACTAATATTACTGATGTGACTCCGATCCCTCATAACGGTTGTCGTCCGCCGAAAAAGCGCCGCGTATAACGCTGCTTTTAGGTTTGTTGGAGAGAGAAAATGGCAAGATATTTGGGTCCTAAGCTCAAGCTGAGCCGTCGTGAGGGCACAGACCTGTTCCTTAAGTCTGGCGTTCGCGCGATTGACACCAAGTGTAAGATTGAACAACCACCTGGCCAGCACGGTGCGCGTAAACCGCGTCTGTCTGACTACGGTGTGCAGTTACGTGAGAAACAAAAAGTTCGCCGTATCTATGGTGTTCTAGAACGTCAATTCCGTAACTACTATAAAGAAGCAGCACGTCTGAAAGGCAACACAGGTGCTAACCTGTTGCAATTGCTGGAAGGCCGTCTGGATAACGTAGTTTACCGTATGGGCTTTGGCGCAACTCGTGCTGAATCACGTCAGCTGGTTAGTCATAAAGCTATCATGGTAAATGGTCGCGTTGTTAACATCGCTTCTTATCAGGTATCTCCGAATGACGTAGTCAGCATCCGTGAGAAAGCTAAAAAGCAGTCTCGTGTTAAGGCAGCTTTGGAGCTGGCTGAGCAGCGTGAAAAGCCGACTTGGCTGGAAGTTGATGCTGTCAAGATGGAAGGTGTGTTCAAACGTATTCCTGAACGTACTGATCTGTCTGCGGACATTAACGAACACCTGATCGTCGAGCTTTACTCCAAGTAAAGCTTAGTACCAAAGAGAGGACACAATGCAGGGTTCTGTGACAGAGTTTCTAAAACCGCGCCTGGTAGATATCGAGCAAGTCAGTTCGACGCACGCCAAGGTGACCCTTGAGCCGTTAGAGCGTGGCTTTGGCCATACTCTCGGCAACGCACTGCGCCGTATTCTGCTTTCATCTATGCCGGGTTGCGCGGTGACCGAGGTTGAGATTGATGGTGTACTGCATGAGTACAGCACCAAAGAAGGCGTACAGGAAGATATCCTGGAGATCCTGCTCAACCTGAAAGGGCTGGCGGTGAGAGTTCAGGGTAAAGATGAAGTTATTCTTACCCTGAATAAGTCTGGCATTGGCCCTGTGACTGCAGCCGATATCACCCATGATGGTGATGTCGAAATCGTCAAGCCGCAGCACGTTATCTGCCACCTGACCGATGAGAACGCATCTATTAGTATGCGTATCAAAGTTCAACGTGGTCGGGGTTATGTGCCGGCTTCTGCCCGAATTCATTCGGAAGAAGATGAGCGCCCGATTGGTCGTTTGTTAGTAGACGCATGCTATAGCCCTGTAGAGCGTATTGCCTACAATGTTGAAGCAGCGCGTGTAGAACAGCGTACCGACCTGGACAAGTTGGTTATCGAGATGGAAACCAATGGTACGATCGATCCTGAAGAGGCGATCCGCCGTGCGGCAACTATCTTGGCTGAACAGCTTGAAGCTTTCGTTGACCTACGTGATGTACGTCAGCCGGAAGTTAAAGAAGAGAAGCCAGAGTTTGATCCGATCCTGCTGCGCCCTGTTGACGATCTGGAATTGACTGTCCGCTCTGCTAACTGCCTCAAGGCAGAAGCTATCCACTACATCGGTGATCTGGTACAGCGTACCGAGGTTGAGTTGCTGAAAACGCCTAACCTGGGTAAAAAATCTCTTACTGAGATTAAAGACGTGCTCGCATCACGTGGTCTTTCTTTAGGCATGCGCCTAGAAAATTGGCCACCGGCTAGCATTGCTGATAACGAGTAACCGGATCACAGGTTAAGGTTTTACTGAGAAGGATAAGGTCATGCGCCATCGTAAGAGTGGTCGTCAACTGAACCGTAACAGCAGCCATCGCCAGGCTATGTTCCGTAACATGGCCGGCTCTTTGGTTCGTCATGAGATAATCAAGACGACCCTGCCGAAAGCGAAAGAGCTGCGTCGCGTTGTTGAGCCGCTGATTACTCTTGCCAAGACCGACAGCGTAGCTAATCGTCGTCTGGCATTCGCCCGTACTCGTGATAACGAGATCGTGGCAAAACTGTTTAACGAGCTAGGCCCGCGTTTCGCGAGCCGCGCCGGTGGTTACACTCGCATTCTGAAGTGTGGCTTCCGTGCAGGCGACAACGCACCGATGGCTTACATCGAGTTAGTTGATCGTGCTGCATCGCAAGCAGAAGTAGTTGCTGCAGAGTAATCTGTAAACGCGTAAAAAAACCGGGCTTGCCCGGTTTTTTTACGTCCATAATTCAGTAAGATAAGTATTACCTCTCGTATCTTTCTTCTTTCCTCTTATTATTTACCTGCCAATCCATTAATCTTAATCGCCATTCCATTTTTGTGAACACTGATCTCTAGGAGGAATATGGGATTAATTGACGAATGGGCTGAAAGACACATTATCAATGCTCAAGAAAAAGGTGAACTCGATAATTTACCTGGCAATGGTCAACCATTAATACTCGATGATGATACCTTCGTTCCCGTTGAGTTAAGGGCCGGATACAGATTACTGAAGAATGCGGGATACCTTCCTCCCGAATTACAGGGTAGGCAGGAAGCACTCACTATCACTGATTTATTGTCACATCTCAACAAGCAGCATGAAGACTATGAGAGTTTACATAAACGATTGGCTTTATTAGAGTTAAAATTAAAGCAGGCAGGTCTTAGCACAGATTTTTTGCATCAAGAATATCAGCATAAAGTGTCATATAAACTGTCTAAAGAGGAGTAATGCATGTTAAAAATTGGGCAAATCGCTAAACTTGCTGACGTGACGCCGGATACTATTCGCTATTATGAAAAACAAGGCATGATGGATCATGGTGAACGGACTGAAGGTGGTTACAGACTTTATACTGAACAAGATTTGCAGCGCTTGCGTTTTATTCGTTATGCAAAGCAGCTTGGTTTTACATTAGAAACAATTGCTGAACTACTGTCGATCCGCGTCGATCCTGAACATCATACCTGCCAGGAGTCGAAAGCTATTGTGGATTCTCGGTTACTCGATGTAGAAAGTAAAATTACAGAGCTAAAAAGAATGCGTGAGTCACTAAAACGGTTGAGTGATGCATGTTGTGGCAGTGCGCATGCCACGACTTATTGCTCAATTCTGGAGGCGTTGGAACAGGGTGCTGCTGAAGAGTTAGCCAGGAATTAAATTTTTCAAATGGATAGTTTTAATCAATTCACACAAGCAGTATTATTCGTGGGATTTTTAGTCAATACTTTCATTAGTGAGGCACGACTATGACGACATATCGGCATACCAAAGGAAAAATCAAGGATAACGCGTTGGAAGCCCTTCTGCATGATCCTCTTTTCAGGCAACGTATTGAGAAGAATGTTAAAGGCAAAGGGAGCTATCAGCGTAAAGAAAAGCACGCAAAAGGCGGTAACTGGGAGGCCAGTGGTAAGCGATCAATAGATTTATTACCACTGGCCTTCTCGATTTGAAACCAATAAAAAAGCCATCAAATGATGGCTTTTAACGTTAAATAAAGCTGTAGTTATTTTGGCTGTTGCGCTTTCAGTAAATCACGAATCTCTGCGAGTAGTTTTTCTTCTGTTGTAGGTGCTGGAGGCGTTGCAGGTTCTTCCGCTTTTTCACGGCGTAATTTATTCATCAGTTTAACGGCGGAGAAAATAGCCAGCGCAACAATAACGAAATCAAAAACGCTTTGAATAAAACTACCATAATTCATCACTACAGCTGGAATATTCCCTTCGGCCGCACGTAATACGAAATGGAATTGTTTGAAGTCTACTCCACCGAGCAATAAGCCTAATGGTGGCATTATGATATCGGCAACAAGTGAAGAAACAATTCTGCCAAACGCGGCACCGATAATTACCCCGACAGCTAAGTCGACCACATTGCCACGCATGGCAAATTCACGAAACTCCTTCATAAAACTCATAACCAACACCCCCTTTAAAATGAACTACTTAATTTTAGCTAAATAAAACTGGATACAGCGATAATTATAGGAAAATTTTTCGATTCTCTATCGGAATAGTTTTGATTTAATCGTCTTTGATTACAAGAAGAATGGACTTGGTTGGAATAACCGTTCCACATCGGGGACAAATTTCTTGTGGGTAATAAACATCACAACATGATCCCCCTGTTTGATAACCGAGTTCCCATTAGCAATAATAACCTCATCACCACGAACAATTGCTCCAATAGTTGTTCCCGGTGGCAGCTTTATATCTTCGACCATTCGTCCTACTACTTTTGATGTGGTCTCATCGCCATGAGCAATGGCTTCTATCGCTTCTGCAACCCCACGTCTCAATGATGATACGCTAACGATATCGGCTTTACGGACGTGACCTAATAGCGCGGAAATAGTGGCTTGTTGTGGTGATATAACAATATCAATAACACTTCCCTGAACCAGATCGACATACGCACTACGCTGGATTAATACCATTGCTTTTTTAGCACCCATGCGTTTTGCGAGCATGGCGGACATAATATTAGCTTCATCATCATTAGTAATGGCAATAAAGACATCAACCTGTTCAATATGTTCTTCTGCTAACAATTCCTGATCTGATGCATCGCCATAAAATACGATTGTATCGTGCAGCATTTCTGCTAGTTCTGCAGCGCGTTGCTGATCCCGCTCGATTAATTTTACGCTATAGTCTTTTTCTAATCGTAGCGCCAAGCCTGCCCCAACGTTTCCACCACCGACAATCATGATGCGTTTATAGGGTTTTTCCAGCCGTTGCAGTTCACTCATCACTGCTCGGATATGCTGCGAGGCGGCAACAAAGAAGACTTCATCACCAGCTTCAATAATTGTAGAACCCTGCGGACGGATTGGCCGGTCTTGACGAAATATAGCCGCGACTCGGGTATCGATATGCGGCATATGTTCACGTAAAGATGATAATGCATTTCCGACTAATGGTCCGCCGTAATAGGCCTTGACCGCAGCAATACTGACTTTACCTTCAGCAAAATTGACGACCTGCAAAGCGCCGGGGTATTCGATTAGTTTATAGATGTAATCTATAACTAACTGCTCGGGTGATATTAAATGATCAATAGGGACCGCTTCCGGGAGAAACAGCTTATCTGCTTCACGAATATATTCAGCTGAACGGATGCGAGCGATACGGTTTGGTGTGTTAAATAGCGAGTATGCTATTTGGCAGGCAACCATATTGGTTTCATCAGAATTTGTTACTGCAACCAACATATCGGCATCTTCTGCCCCGGCTTCTCGTAAAATTCGCGGGTGCGAACCGTGCCCTTGCACGACTCGCAAATCAAATTTATCTTGTAACTGGCGCAACCGGCCGGAATCGACATCCACCACGGTAATATCGTTGTTCTCACCCACCAGATTTTCTGCCAGGGTACCGCCAACTTGCCCCGCCCCAAGAATAATTATTTTCATAGCGTTCTCTGTTTCACACTGAAATTAGGTTTGAGGTAGCAAAGGCCACGACTATCTTTTGATCAATTTTGCATAATAAAAACCATCGCCATCCTCAGGATGAGGCAAGTTTTGCCTGCCAGGAGTTGAAACTGTGCCAGTTTCGACCAAGTCTGCTTCACTGTGGCGTTGCAGAAAAGTGGCGATCTGCTGCTGATTCTCTTCGGGCAATATAGAACAGGTAGCATAAACCATTACGCCACCTTTTTTCAGTTTAGGCCAGATAGCTTCAATTATCTCAGATTGAAGTTGGGCCAACTCGGCAATATCACTGTCTCGACGCAACCATTTGATATCTGGGTGCCGGCGAATAACACCCGTTGCTGAACAAGGGGCATCTAACAGGATTCGATCGAATTGTTGATCACCGCACCATTCATCTGGCATTCGACCATCGCCGACTCGCACGTCTGCATGTAATTTCAGGCGTTGTAAATTTTCTTTAACCCGGCTGAGGCGTTGTTCATCTATATCGACAGCTAATACATGGGCCTTTGGCGCAGCTTCCAGAATATGGGTTGTTTTGCCCCCCGGAGCGGCACACAAATCGAGGATCTGGTCACCATTTTGTGGATCAAGCAGATCAACACAGCCTTGTGCCGATGCATCTTGCACCGTTATCCAGCCAAGCTCAAAGCCGGGGAGGTCACTGACTGCGCAAGGTGTAATAAGGCGAACTGCGTCAGGATAAAAGTCATGAGGCAGAGCGTCAATATTGGCTTGCTTCAGTAGCTCGAGGTATTCACTGCGTGAATGGTGTAGTCGGCTTACGCGCAGCCACATTGGTGGTTTCTGATTATTTGCATCTAGGATCTGCTGCCATTGATCAGGATAGGCTTGCTTAATTCGTGCCAATAACCAGCTCGGATGAAGGTAGTGGCTATCGTTATTTGCAGCTCGTTCCAGTAATTCCACTTGTTGACGTTGGAATTGGCGCAGTACGCCATTAATTAGCCCTTTTAACTGCGGCCGTTTGAGTACGGTTGCGCCTTCGACTGTCTCTGCCAGTGCCGCATGAGGCGGAATACGTGTGTATATCAGCTGATAAAGCCCAACCATAATCAGATAATGAAAAACACGCTGCTTACCTGTCATTGGGCGTGCCATTAACTGCTGGATACACCACTCTAGCTGTGGGAGGACACGCAAAGTGCCAAAACACAACTCCTGCAGCAATGCGCGATCTTTATCAGAAATACTTTTTTGTAGCCCAGGCAAAACGGTACTGAGCGATTGCCCCTGATCCAATACCTGGCTAATTGCTTTAGCAGCGATGCTGCGGAGATTATATGTGTTTTTCATAACCAAAAAAGCCGACAAACGTCAGCAAATAAAGGGAAAGTGGCCCGATGATGATATACCGGGCAATGAAACTTATATCCGTCATCTTTCAAGTTGCAGATACGTTGGCTGCTCTCGATTACCCGAACCACTTACTGCGATTGACCTTAAAATAAATAAGCTCATCGGGATTCTCTCGTTTGCCGCCTTCCTACACCATGAAATCTATTGGGTCTATGATTAAATAGATCTTTTATGCTAGCTGGCTACCGGGTGTGAACCATTCGCGTCGTGAATTTAGCAAGTCAGCAGCGGACATAGCTTTCTTTCCGGCGGGTTGCAATTGTGTAATGTTCAAAATACCATCAGAGGTAGCGACTTGGATGCCATGTTTATCGGCATAAATGATTGTGCCAGGTGCTACTTTATCAACAGTGGCGAGTACTTGTGCTTGCCAAACTTTGATGGGTTGTTCATCAACAACGAAATAGCTGACTGGCCAAGGATTGAAAGCACGAATACAACGCTCTAACTGGACAGCAGAAAGTGACCAATCTAATTTGGCCTCCTCTTTGCTGAGTTTTTCTGCATAGGTAACTTGCGCTTCATCTTGTACTTCGGGCTGTGCAGTGCCTTCGGCCAACTGTTGTAATGTTACCAATAAGCCCTGAGGGCCAAGCTGCGCCAACTTATCGTAGAGCGTAGCACTGGTGTCTTCTGGCTGAATATCACACTCAATTTTATACAGCATATCACCGGTATCTAGCCCGACATCCATTTGCATTATTGTCACACCGGTTTTTGCATCGCCAGCCCATAATGAACGTTGGATTGGCGCAGCACCGCGCCAGCGCGGCAGCAGAGAACCATGGACATTAATACAACCTAGGCGTGGCATGGCCAAAACAGATGCGGGGAGAATTAAGCCATAGGCGACCACCACCATAATATCTGCATTAAGATCGGCAACCAGGTGCTGATTCTCTTCTGGCCGTAATGATTTTGGCTGAAAAACGGGAATATCGTGTTGTTCGGCTAAGACCTTAACCGGACTAGAAGTGAGTTTATTCCCTCGGCCAGCCGGGCGGTCTGGTTGAGTGAAAACACCCACAATCTGATGTTGAGAAGACAACAGCGCGCCTAAATGGCGCGCTGCAAAGTCAGGAGTTCCGGCAAAAATAATCCGCAAAGAATCAGACACATTGGTTTCCTGAATTAAAAGGGGTTAGTTAGCACGAGCATTCAGCTTGGCCATTTTCTCCAGCTTTTGGCGGATGCGCTGACGTTTCAGTGGTGATAAATAGTCCACAAACAGTTTACCAACCAAGTGGTCCATTTCATGCTGAATACAAATTGCCAATAAATCATCAGCTTCTAGCTCGAACGGTTTTCCGTCACGATCTAACGCTCTGATTTTGACTTTTTCTGCTCTAGGAACCAATGCACGTTGCTCAGGAATGGATAAGCAACCTTCTTCAATGCCGGTTTCACCGCTTTTTTCCAACAGTTCAGGGTTAATCAACACTAAACGCTGGTCACGATTTTCCGAAACATCAATGACGATAATTTGCAGGTGAACATCCACTTGTGTTGCAGCAAGGCCAATACCTTCCTCTGCGTACATCGTTTCGAACATGTCGTCCACGATACGCTGGATTTCACCATTGACTTCTTTAACTGGCGCTGCAATTTTGCGCAGCCGCTCGTCTGGGTAATGTAATACTTGTAATACTGACATAAATATCTAGATCTGCGTCCGAGTAGTGAATGATATTCAATCTCTATTCTAGACATTTCCGGCCTTGATTGACAGCATCGTCTACCAATTGAACAAATCGGTGTCAGCTTAGGAAGCAAGCCAGGGAGGCGATATGTTAGCGGCGGAATTATGGCTCAGGATGAGTCAGGTCAAAGGGCTAGGAGCAATAAAAGGCAGTGCCTTGGTTAGAAGGTTACTTGCCAGTGGTGATGTTCACCTCGGGAGATTAGCTGCCTACGGGTTAGAACCGCTGCAATGTCAGCAATTTACTCAGGTAGACCCTCGTTATATTGATGCCACCCTAACTTGGCTTGCTGACTCTGCTCATCACTTACTGGCTTATGGTGAACCCGGCTATCCGCCGCGTTTGACTCATATTTCCTCCCCTCCATTAGTCATTTATGCAGCTGGCGAACTTGATGTCCTTTATCGACCACAAGTTGCCATGGTGGGGAGTCGTCATTTTAGTCATTATGGCGAACATTGGGGGCGACATTTTGCTTCAGAACTGGCTCTTACTGGGTTAGTTATCACCAGTGGCTTGGCTATGGGGATTGACGGAATATGTCACAAGGCGGCCTTGAATACCAAAGGAAAAACCATTGCGGTATTAGGTAGCGGTCTGGAAAACATATACCCACGTCGTCACAGCCAATTAGCGCTAGAAATTGAGCATCACGGTGGGGTTTTAGTCTCCGAGTTTCTAACAACAGCATTACCTGTTGCCACTCATTTCCCTAGAAGAAATCGTATTATCAGTGGGTTAAGCTCCGCAGTATTGGTGGTCGAAGCTACACTGAAAAGTGGCTCTTTAATTACTGCACGCTATGCTATGGAGCAAGGGAGAGATGTTTTTGCCTTACCGGGGCCACTAGGCAGTGCAACTAGTGAGGGCGTACATTGGTTAATCCAGCAGGGAGCTTACTTGGCGAGATCAGCCTGTGAGGTCGTTGAACAGATAGGGGGAACGCTACAATGGATATCATTACCCGAGAAAGTAATTATTTCTTCATCCGAAGGGCAAGTTGAATTGCCATTTGCCGATGTGTTGGCTAACGTAGGAGATGAGGTGACACCCGTTGATGTCGTCGCCGAACGCGCCGGCCAACCTGTGCCAGATATCGTCAGCAAATTGCTCGAGCTGGAGTTAGCAGGATGGATCGCAGCTGTACCCGGCGGCTATGTCCGATTAAGGAGGGCAGGCCATGTTCGACGTTCTAATTTACTTATTTGAAACTTATATGCATAACGAGTCGGAAATGCTTGTTGATCAAGACAAGATTACTGACGATCTTGCACAAGCAGGTTTCTATCGTGAGGATATCAACAACGCCCTGAACTGGTTAGAGGCTCTCGCTGACCTACAAGATGGGCAGAAAGCACCTTATCTCTATGCTGCGGATCCGCAAGCACTGCGTATTTATACGGCAGAAGAGTCCCAACGCCTGGATGTTACTTGCCGTGGTTTTATCCTGTTTCTTGAGCAAATTCAGGTGTTAAACCTTGATACTCGTGAGATGGTTATCGACCGTATTATGGCATTAGACTCGAATGAGATTGATTTGGAGGATCTCAAGTGGGTTGTGTTAATGGTGCTCTTTAATATTCCGGGTTATGAAAGTGCTTATCAGCAGATGGAAGAGTTACTTTTTGAAGTCAATGAAGGTTATTTGCACTAAGTGGTAATATCACGGACAAATAACTTTATATAGAAGGCGTTATGACAAAAACAGTTACTGCCAAGGATAATGGGTCGTGTCCTGAGTGCGGATCGGCGCTAGTCATTCGCAGCGGCGGTCATGGCCCATTCCTTGGTTGCTCACATTATCCAGGCTGTCAGTATATGCGGCCATTGAAAGCGCAATCTGATGGTCATATCGTGAAAGTTCTGGAAGGGCATCATTGCCCTGCATGCGGTTCGGATATGGTATTGCGGCAAGGGCGTTTTGGTATGTTTATTGGTTGTAGCCAATATCCGCAATGTGATCATACTGAAGTCATTGATAAACCGGATGAAACATCGATCGACTGCCCACAGTGTGGACAAGGAAAATTGCTACAGCGCAAATCTCGGTTTGGAAAAGCCTTCCATGCCTGCAATCGTTACCCCGATTGCCAATTTACAATTAATCAGCCACCCATTGCGGGAGAGTGTGCTTATTGCCACTATCCATTGTTAATGGAAAAGAGAACAGCACAAGGTGTAAAACGTTTTTGCGCCAGTAAGTTATGCGGGAAGGCAGTCGTCAGTGAGTAATAACAACGTGAGTGGAAATGAAAATAGAGCCGCTTTGTCGGATGTATTGCAGGCATTGCAACAAGAAGAGGTTATTGCCTATCCGACAGAAGCTGTTTTTGGTTTAGGCTGTGACCCTGATAGTGAAAAAGCAGTAAATGCCTTATTAGCATTAAAACAGCGACCATGGCAGAAGGGACTGATTCTGATTGCTGCCAATTATGAACAGTTAAAACCGTATGTGGATGACTCGACACTCACTGATTCACAGCGGGAGACTATTTTTTCCGTTTGGCCAGGGCCGGTAACTTGGGTCATCCCCGCTCGTCTTGAGACACCGCGCTGGCTAACGGGCAGTTTTGATTCATTGGCAGTGAGAGTGAGTGATCATCCACTTGTACAGCAACTCTGTTGCCAATATGGCAAACCTTTGGTTTCAACCAGCGCGAATTTAAGTGGGCAAGAACCATGCCGCACAACTGAAGAAGTCAGAAGACAATTTGGCTCTTCTCTGCCAGTGCTGGCAGGTTTGGTTGGTGGGCGTTTGAATCCATCTGAAATTAGAGATGCACTAACCGGCAAACATTTTCGTCAAGGGTAGGAAATAGCATGGATCAGAAGTTCGCAGTGTTTGGTAACCCTATTGGGCACAGTAAGTCGCCAAGGATCCATGCGCTCTTTGCTGAGCAAACCGGTATTGAACATTGCTACGGTATGGTTTTGGCCCCGAATGAAACCTTTGAAGAGACATTAGTGTCTTTTTTTACCGGTGGGGCGATAGGTGCAAACATAACGACACCGTTTAAAGAACGTGCTCACGCAAAGTGTGATGAATTGACCGATCGTGCATCACTAGCGGGAGCCGTGAATACGATTAAGCAATTAAAAGACGGACGTCTGTTAGGTGACAACACTGATGGTATTGGCTTACTCAGTGATCTTGAACGACAGCATTTGATCCAGACGACAGATCGTATCTTATTGGTGGGTGCTGGTGGGGCGGCTCGAGGTGCGATCCTTCCTTTACTTTCATATGGTTGCAAAGTCGTTATCACTAACCGGACTTATGCTCGAGCGCAGCAACTTGCAGAAATATTCCACCATTTAGGGGATATAGATGCTGTCGAGATGCAAGATCTGAGTGGGAAGCCGTTTGATTTAATCATCAATGCAACAGCTTCGGGTATTCATGGCGAAGTGCCAAACTTACCTATGGATATTATTAGCCCACAAACTCGCTGTTACGATATGTTCTATCAAGCGGATAGTACACCATTTCTAGCGTGGAGCACGCGTTTGGGGGTGACAAGCTATGCCGATGGTTTGGGTATGTTGGTGGGGCAGGCTGCACATGCTTTTCAGTTATGGCATGGTGTCATGCCTGAAATTACCCCTGTATTAAATCAGCTGCGCGATGAGTTAGGCTAAATAGAAAGATATGGCACAATGCAGGGAGAGGCATAACTCATTCCCTGCATCAGAAATTAGCTTCTATTTGGTCTCTGCCAAATAGTCATCTTTCCAGCGCACATAGTTACCCGCAGAATAAAGCAGGCCTTCTAATTCAGCAGGTGTTAGAGGGCGAACTTGTCTGGCTGGGCTACCCATATAAAGGTGACCACTAATCAATCGCTTTCCAGGGGAAACCAAACTGCCCGCTCCAATCATGACATCATCTTCTATAACCGCGCCATCTAGTATAATAGAACCCATCCCTACTAATACCCGATTCCCAATAGTACAGCCGTGAAGCATGGCTTTATGTCCGACAGTCACATCTTCGCCAATAATCAGAGGGTTTCCCTCGGGATTATGCTCTGATTGATGAGTAACATGTAGCACGCTACCATCTTGAATATTAGAACGTGCACCAATACTCACCTGATTGACATCACCCCGAATGGCGACTAGCGGCCAGACACTGACATCATCACCCAAAACAACATTACCAATGATCACACTGGATCTATCGATCATGACGTGTGCACCTAGCGTAGGTAAGTAATGAAGATAGGGGCGAATAGCATCGGACATAATAATAGCCTCTTTATAAGAAAGTACTTTACCGGCAATACTAGCCTTTGCTGATGGAATTACAACCAATTGAGCACGGTGATCGCCGTGAAAATACAGCGGATCGACCAAGATCTGCACGTAAGGAGTGAAAAGTATTCAAACAAGAAAAAAACACGAAAAAAGAGTTGTGCAAAAAATTCGACTCCCTATAATGCGCATCCATCGAGACGGCACACAACGAATCAAGTAGTTAAGTGACCGGCAAAGAGAACAGAGAAATTCAACAAAATTAAATGTTGACTCTGAATGAGGAAAGCGTAATATGCGCACCTCGCGTTACCAACCAAGTGTTGCTAACGCACTGCTCTTTAACAATTTATCAGACAATCTGTGTGGGCACTCGCAAGACGATATCGAAGCCTGTTTCGGCAGGCAGAAGAAATATCAAAGTCTTGAAGAGTGACCAAAGCAGTACACATTTGAACTTCGGTTCGAATGCATATTTGCAGAAAGTAATCTTTGAGCATCGCTATGTTAACTCATAGCAAATCAAACAAATCTTAAATTGAAGAGTTTGATCATGGCTCAGATTGAACGCTGGCGGCAGGCCTAACACATGCAAGTCGAGCGGTAACACAAGAGAGCTTGCTCTCTGGGTGACGAGCGGCGGACGGGTGAGTAATGTCTGGGAAACTGCCTGATGGAGGGGGATAACTACTGGAAACGGTAGCTAATACCGCATAACGTCTACGGACCAAAGTGGGGGACCTTCGGGCCTCACGCCATCGGATGTGCCCAGATGGGATTAGCTAGTAGGTGGGGTAATGGCTCACCTAGGCGACGATCCCTAGCTGGTCTGAGAGGATGACCAGCCACACTGGAACTGAGACACGGTCCAGACTCCTACGGGAGGCAGCAGTGGGGAATATTGCACAATGGGCGCAAGCCTGATGCAGCCATGCCGCGTGTGTGAAGAAGGCCTTCGGGTTGTAAAGCACTTTCAGCGAGGAGGAAGGCATAAAGGTTAATAACCTTTGTGATTGACGTTACTCGCAGAAGAAGCACCGGCTAACTCCGTGCCAGCAGCCGCGGTAATACGGAGGGTGCAAGCGTTAATCGGAATTACTGGGCGTAAAGCGCACGCAGGCGGTTTGTTAAGTCAGATGTGAAATCCCCGCGCTTAACGTGGGAACTGCATTTGAAACTGGCAAGCTAGAGTCTTGTAGAGGGGGGTAGAATTCCAGGTGTAGCGGTGAAATGCGTAGAGATCTGGAGGAATACCGGTGGCGAAGGCGGCCCCCTGGACAAAGACTGACGCTCAGGTGCGAAAGCGTGGGGAGCAAACAGGATTAGATACCCTGGTAGTCCACGCTGTAAACGATGTCGACTTGGAGGTTGTGCCCTTGAGGCGTGGCTTCCGGAGCTAACGCGTTAAGTCGACCGCCTGGGGAGTACGGCCGCAAGGTTAAAACTCAAATGAATTGACGGGGGCCCGCACAAGCGGTGGAGCATGTGGTTTAATTCGATGCAACGCGAAGAACCTTACCTACTCTTGACATCCACAGAATTTAGCAGAGATGCTTTAGTGCCTTCGGGAGCTGTGAGACAGGTGCTGCATGGCTGTCGTCAGCTCGTGTTGTGAAATGTTGGGTTAAGTCCCGCAACGAGCGCAACCCTTATCCTTTGTTGCCAGCACGTTATGGTGGGAACTCAAAGGAGACTGCCGGTGATAAACCGGAGGAAGGTGGGGATGACGTCAAGTCATCATGGCCCTTACGAGTAGGGCTACACACGTGCTACAATGGCAGATACAAAGTGAAGCGAACTCGCGAGAGCAAGCGGACCACATAAAGTCTGTCGTAGTCCGGATTGGAGTCTGCAACTCGACTCCATGAAGTCGGAATCGCTAGTAATCGTAGATCAGAATGCTACGGTGAATACGTTCCCGGGCCTTGTACACACCGCCCGTCACACCATGGGAGTGGGTTGCAAAAGAAGTAGGTAGCTTAACCTTCGGGAGGGCGCTTACCACTTTGTGATTCATGACTGGGGTGAAGTCGTAACAAGGTAACCGTAGGGGAACCTGCGGTTGGATCACCTCCTTACCTAACGATACGCATTGCGCAGTGTCCACACAGATTGTCTGATAGAAAGTAACGAGCAAATAAGGCCGGACTGAGAAATTAGTCGGGCTTTAGTACCTTGTTGGGTCTGTAGCTCAGGTGGTTAGAGCGCACCCCTGATAAGGGTGAGGTCGGTGGTTCAAGTCCACTCAGACCCACCAACTCACCATTCCCTGTTGAGTTGCAGCAATAAGGTGATTTGCTTTTTATATGGGGCTATAGCTCAGCTGGGAGAGCGCCTGCCTTGCACGCAGGAGGTCAGCGGTTCGATCCCGCTTAGCTCCACCATATAAAAATTATTTCAAAACGTACTGCGGTCGCAAGACACAGTGTGTTGTGAAATATTGCTCTTTAACAATCTGGAACAAGCTGAAAATTGAAACAATACAGCTGAAACTTATCTCTCCGTAGAGGTACTGAGATAAGGATTAACCTGTATTAGAGTCTCTCAAATAATCACAACGCAAGTTGTCGTCAAGACACCTTCGGGTTGTGAGGTTAAGCGACTAAGCGTACACGGTGGATGCCTAGGCAGTCAGAGGCGATGAAGGGCGTGCTAATCTGCGATAAGCGTCGGTAAGGTGATATGAACCGTTACAACCGACGATACCCGAATGGGGAAACCCAGTGCAATTCGTTGCACTATTGCATGGTGAATACATAGCCATGCAAGGCGAACCGGGGGAACTGAAACATCTAAGTACCCCGAGGAAAAGAAATCAACCGAGATTCCCCCAGTAGCGGCGAGCGAACGGGGAGGAGCCCAGAGTCTGAATCAGTTTGTGTGTTAGTGGAAGCGTCTGGAAAGTCGCAGGGTACAGGGTGATACTCCCGTACACAAAAACACACTTGCTGTGAACTCGATGAGTAGGGCGGGACACGTGACATCCTGTCTGAATATGGGGGGACCATCCTCCAAGGCTAAATACTCCTGACTGACCGATAGTGAACCAGTACCGTGAGGGAAAGGCGAAAAGAACCCCGGCGAGGGGAGTGAAATAGAACCTGAAACCGTGTACGTACAAGCAGTGGGAGCACCTTCGTGGTGTGACTGCGTACCTTTTGTATAATGGGTCAGCGACTTATATTTTGTAGCAAGGTTAACCGAATAGGGGAGCCGTAGGGAAACCGAGTCTTAACTGGGCGTCTAGTTGCAAGGTATAGACCCGAAACCCGGTGATCTAGCCATGGGCAGGTTGAAGGTTGGGTAACACTAACTGGAGGACCGAACCGACTAATGTTGAAAAATTAGCGGATGACTTGTGGCTGGGGGTGAAAGGCCAATCAAACCGGGAGATAGCTGGTTCTCCCCGAAAGCTATTTAGGTAGCGCCTCGTGAACTCATCTTCGGGGGTAGAGCACTGTTTCGGCTAGGGGGCCACCCCGGCTTACCAAACCGATGCAAACTCCGAATACCGAAGAATGTTATCACGGGAGACACACGGCGGGTGCTAACGTCCGTCGTGAAGAGGGAAACAACCCAGACCGCCAGCTAAGGTCCCAAAGTCATGGTTAAGTGGGAAACGATGTGGGAAGGCATAGACAGCCAGGATGTTGGCTTAGAAGCAGCCATCATTTAAAGAAAGCGTAATAGCTCACTGGTCGAGTCGGCCTGCGCGGAAGATGTAACGGGGCTAAACCATGCACCGAAGCTGCGGCAGCGACACTTAGGTGTTGTTGGGTAGGGGAGCGTTCTGTAAGCCGTTGAAGGTGACCTGTGAGGGTTGCTGGAGGTATCAGAAGTGCGAATGCTGACATAAGTAACGATAATGCGGGTGAAAAACCCGCACGCCGGAAGACCAAGGGTTCCTGTCCAACGTTAATCGGGGCAGGGTGAGTCGACCCCTAAGGCGAGGCTGAAAAGCGTAGTCGATGGGAAACAGGTTAATATTCCTGTACTTGGTGTTACTGCGAAGGGGGGACGGAGAAGGCTAGGCTAGCCGGGCGACGGTTGTCCCGGTTTAAGCATGTAGGCGGAGTGACTTGGTAAATCCGGTTACTTATCAACGCTGAGGTGTGATGACGAGCCACTACGGTGGTGAAGTAGTTGATGCCAAGCTTCCAGGAAAAGCCTCTAAGCATCAGGTAACATTAAATCGTACCCCAAACCGACACAGGTGGTCAGGTAGAGAATACTCAGGCGCTTGAGAGAACTCGGGTGAAGGAACTAGGCAAAATGGTGCCGTAACTTCGGGAGAAGGCACGCTGGCATTAGGTAAAGAGACTTGCTCTCGGCGCCGAAGCCAGTCGCAGATACCAGCTGGCTGCAACTGTTTAATAAAAACACAGCACTGTGCAAACACGAAAGTGGACGTATACGGTGTGACGCCTGCCCGGTGCTGGAAGGTTAATTGATGGGGTCAGCCGCAAGGCGAAGCTCTTGATCGAAGCCCCAGTAAACGGCGGCCGTAACTATAACGGTCCTAAGGTAGCGAAATTCCTTGTCGGGTAAGTTCCGACCTGCACGAATGGCGTAATGATGGCCAGGCTGTCTCCACCCGAGACTCAGTGAAATTGAACTCGCTGTGAAGATGCAGTGTACCCGCGGCAAGACGGAAAGACCCCGTGAACCTTTACTATAGCTTGACACTGAACATTGAGCCTTGATGTGTAGGATAGGTGGGAGGCAACGAAGTGTGGACGCCAGTCTGCATGGAGCCAACCTTGAAATACCACCCTTTAATGTTTGATGTTCTAACTCGGCCCCGTAATCCGGGGTGAGGACAGTGTCTGGTGGGTAGTTTGACTGGGGCGGTCTCCTCCCAAAGAGTAACGGAGGAGCACGAAGGTTAGCTAATCACGGTCGGACATCGTGAGGTTAGTGCAAAGGCATAAGCTAGCTTGACTGCGAGAGTGACGGCTCGAGCAGGTACGAAAGTAGGTCTTAGTGATCCGGTGGTTCTGAATGGAAGGGCCATCGCTCAACGGATAAAAGGTACTCCGGGGATAACAGGCTGATACCGCCCAAGAGTTCATATCGACGGCGGTGTTTGGCACCTCGATGTCGGCTCATCACATCCTGGGGCTGAAGTAGGTCCCAAGGGTATGGCTGTTCGCCATTTAAAGTGGTACGCGAGCTGGGTTTAGAACGTCGTGAGACAGTTCGGTCCCTATCTGCCGTGGGCGTTGGAAGATTGAGAGGGGCTGCTCCTAGTACGAGAGGACCGGAGTGGACGAATCACTGGTGTTCGGGTTGTCATGCCAATGGCATTGCCCGGTAGCTAAATTCGGAAGAGATAACCGCTGAAAGCATCTAAGCGGGAAACTTGCCTCGAGATGAGTCTTCCCTGGGGCTTTAAGCCCCCTGAAGGAACGTTAAAGACTATGACGTTGATAGGCTGGGTGTGTAAGTGCAGCGATGCATTGAGCTAACCAGTACTAATGATCCGTGAGGCTTAACCTTACAACACCAAAGGTGTTTTGGATTTGAGAGAGTGAGATTAATTTTCAGCGAAGTTCCGAGATTGGGTTGGCTGGCTGGGTAGAGATACCAAGCGGGTTAATTAAAACAGAATTTGCCTGGCGGCCATAGCGCGGTGGGACCACCTGAACCCATGCCGAACTCAGAAGTGAAACGCCGTAGCGCCGATGGTAGTGTGGGGTCTCCCCATGCGAGAGTAGGACACTGCCAGGCATCAAATTTAGCGTGCTGATATGGCTCAGTTGGTAGAGCGCACCCTTGGTAAGGGTGAGGTCCCCAGTTCGACTCTGGGTATCAGCACCAGTTACATGGGTTAAAGTTCGGTAGTTGTAGAAAAGAATTTACCTGGCGGCAATAGCGCGGTGGTCCCACCTGACCCCATGCCGAACTCAGAAGTGAAACGCCGTAGCGCCGATGGTAGTGTGGGGTCTCCCCATGCGAGAGTAGGACACTGCCAGGTATCAAATCAAGTAAAGACCCCATGCCAAAAGCGTGGGATTTTTGCTTTTCTACTATTCGATAAATATCTACATACCAATAAACGGCTAGTAACCGATAATAGATTGCCTCAATCGCCACTACCTTCCATATAATATATCTGAAATTACATCGCCAAATGACACTTAACTACCTATATCTGCAGAGGATTTTTGTATTTTTGCAGTATATAAAATGATTATGGCTGCTCACTATATTTTATAGGCTGAAATTTCAGCAATGAAACATTTTCAGGTTGCAGCAGATTGCTCGACTTTCCTCCAAAAATCCGCTATCTTCAGGCATCTAGAAGTCTAAACGTATAAATGGATATATTGAGGATATAGGCATGCCAATTCGGGTTCCTGATGAATTACCAGCAGTGAGTTTTTTACGTAATGAGAATGTTTTTGTTATGACCTCATCGCGTGCAAAAACTCAGGAAATTCGTCCCCTGAAGGTGTTGGTTTTAAATCTGATGCCTAAAAAAATTGAGACGGAAAATCAATTCCTGCGTTTACTCTCGAACTCACCCCTACAGATTGATATTCAATTGTTGCGAATTGATAGTCGCGAGTCAAAAAATACGCCAGCTGAGCACCTGAACAACTTTTATTGTGATTTTGAAGATATTCAGGAGCAAAATTTTGACGGGCTTATTGTGACAGGAGCTCCCCTGGGCTTGATCGATTTCTGTGATGTTGCTTATTGGCCGCAAATTGAGCGTATTATTGCCTGGGCAAAAGACCATGTAACCTCAACTTTATTCGTGTGTTGGGCGGTACAGGCAGCTTTAAATATCTTATATGGTATTCCTAAAATGACGCGTGAGACTAAACTCTCAGGTATTTACCAGCATCAAACAGATAAACCAATGGCGCTACTCACGCGTGGTTTCGATGAGACATTCTTGGCCCCACACTCTCGTTATGCCGATTTCCCCGTCGAGGTACTTCAGCAATACACTGATCTGGATATTCTGGTTTCCTCAGAAGAGGCCGGTGCATATTTATTTGCCAGTAAAGACAAGCGGGTCGCTTTTGTAACCGGTCATCCTGAATATGATGTTGATACCTTAGCGGGAGAATATCAACGTGATCTGGCTGCTGGTCTGAATCCACAAATCCCACTCAATTATTTCCCCAATGATGATGCTTCATTATCCCCCAAAGCATCCTGGCGTAGCCACGGGCATCTGTTATTTGCTAACTGGTTGAACTACTACGTTTACCAAATCACACCATTTGATTTACGTCATATGAATCCGACTCTCGACTAACTTTTCCCCTCCCAGAATGTTAATAAAGGCGGCTGAATCGAGCCGCCTTTCTATTTTTTGCTCGAATATACCCCATTCATCTTAACTTAAACTGGTCTGATCTCTTTATCAAACAACGAGTTACCATGAGATAAAGTCATTAATGGAAGCTAGTTCCTATCTATCTAATACTCACCATTATGTTAACGATATGATAAATAAAGATTAAAAAAATATTTTAAATAAAAATGGAAATCGTTTTTGATTTTCTTAATTAATTGATTATTCTTAGTCCTGTCGGGGTGAAAAGTGACCATATAATCTAGCCTTCAATTTCCGGTTGGAACACATTATCCGATACGAAGCCAAGAATGACGCTACATTAGCGTTGATGTGAAAGCGGTGAAATTGGAAAGGGGAAGGGAAATGACACAACAGTTAGTCGGCACGGAGTTAGTTTTTACACAGCATTTTAATGCTGCTGAAAGACAGGTTTTACCGGATGAAGCGATCGAATTCTTGACCGATTTGGTGGTGAAATTCGCACAGTTACGTCGTGAACTCCTTGCCTTACGGGTATCCTGGCAAAAAAATATCGACCAAGGTGCCTTGCCGGATTTTTTTTCGGAAACTAATTCCATTCGTGAGAGTGACTGGAAGATTCAGGGGATTCCTGCTGACTTACGTGATCGTCGGGTAGAGATTACGGGGCCGGTTGAGCGCAAAATGGTGATTAATGCTCTCAATGCTAACGTAAAAGTCTTTATGGCTGATTTTGAAGACTCGTTGGCACCAAGCTGGGACAAAGTGATTGATGGTCAAATTAACCTGCATGATGCGGTAAAAGGTACGATTTCCTATGCAAATGAATCTGGCAAGATTTATCAGCTCAAACCCAACCCTGCGGTACTGATTGCGCGAGTTCGCGGCCTGCACTTGCCGGAGAAACATGTGAAATGGCAGGGGGAAGATATTCCTGGTGGTCTGTTCGACTTCGCTTTGTATTTCTATCATAACTATAAGCAATTACTTGCCAATGGCAGCAGCCCTTATTTTTATTTGCCGAAGATGCAGTCTTATCAGGAAGCTGCTTGGTGGAGTGATGTTTTCACCTTTACCGAGCAGCGCTTCGACTTACCGCAAGGCACCATTAAAGCCACGGTATTAATTGAAACATTACCTGCCGTGTTCCAAATGGATGAAATCCTCTACCACCTGCGCCATCACATTGTTGGACTCAATTGTGGTCGTTGGGACTATATCTTCAGCTATATCAAAACACTGAAAAACCACAGTGATCGTGTGTTGCCAGACCGCCAATCGGTCACCATGAATAAACCATTCCTGAGCGCGTATTCTCGTTTATTGATCAAAACCTGCCATAAACGCGGTGCTTTAGCGATGGGGGGCATGGCAGCATTTATCCCGAATAAAGATCCGGTAAAAAATGCGCAAGTACTGGATAAAGTCCGGGCGGATAAAGAGTTAGAAGCCAGTAATGGCCATGATGGTACATGGGTCGCCCATCCAGGACTGGCCGATACCGTGATGGAAGTCTTTAACAAGGTGCTGGGTGACCGGCCAAATCAATTAGAGGTTAGCCGAGCGCAGGACCAACCTATCACCGCAGCTGAATTGTTGGAGCCTTGCAGCGGTGAACGCACGGAAGAAGGGATGCGCGCCAATATCCGGGTTGCTGTGCAATACATTGAAGCATGGATATCTGGCAATGGTTGCGTGCCGATTTATGGACTGATGGAAGATGCTGCGACAGCAGAGATTTCCCGTACTTCTATCTGGCAATGGATACATCACCAGAAAAACCTGAGTAATGGTCAAACGGTGACGAAAGAGCTGTTCCGAAATATGTTGAGTGAAGAAATGCAGGTGGTGAAGCTGGAGCTTGGCGCAGAGCGATTTGATAGCGGGCGGTTTGAAGAAGCTGCGCGTTTGATGGAGCGAATTACAACACAAGACGAGCTTATCGACTTCCTGACACTACCCGGCTACGCACTATTAGCCTGAAATACCTTTCGTCCTTGAAGTTGCAGCGGTGTTAGCTACGTTTATTCGCCCGAATCACTGACTTGTATCAGCTCATCGGGACTCGTTCGCTTGCTGCCTGGCTGCAACGCCAATGACTTTAGGTATCAAATCCTATTTAACCCTACAAAATTAAATAATAAGGAATATCGCCATGACTACCTCTCGTACTCAACAAATTCAGCAATTGGAACAGGAATGGAAATCACCGCGCTGGGAGGGCATTATTCGCCCGTATAGTGCCGAAGAAGTGATTAAATTACGTGGTTCAGTCAACCCAGAGTGCACTTTGGCGCAGCACGGTGCGAAGAGATTGTGGGAATTACTGCACGGCAAATCGCGTAAAGATTATATCAACTGTTTAGGTGCGTTAACCGGTGGTCAGGCGCTGCAACAGGCGAAGGCAGGGGTTGAGGCCATTTATCTGTCAGGCTGGCAGGTCGCGGCTGATGCTAACACCGCATCCAGCATGTATCCGGATCAGTCGCTATACCCGGTTGACTCCGTTCCCGCAGTGGTTAAACGTATCAATAACAGTTTCCGTCGCGCAGATCAGATTCAATGGTCAAATAATATTGAGCCAGGTAGCAAAGGTTATACCGACTATTTCCTGCCGATTGTAGCCGATGCGGAAGCCGGTTTTGGTGGTGTGCTGAACGCATTCGAATTGATGAAGGCTATGATTGAGGCGGGTGCTGCCGGCGTACATTTTGAAGACCAACTGGCTGCCGTGAAGAAATGTGGTCATATGGGCGGTAAAGTTTTGGTACCGACTCAGGAAGCGATTCAGAAGTTGGTTGCCGCCCGTCTGGCTGCTGATGTTCTCGGTGTGCCAACACTGCTGATTGCCCGTACCGATGCTGATGCCGCTGATTTGCTGACTTCTGATTGTGACCCGCATGATAGCGAATTCATTACTGGCGATCGCACTGCTGAAGGATTCTTCCGCACTCATGCTGGTATTGAGCAAGCCATCAGTCGCGGCCTGGCTTATGCCCCGTATGCAGATTTGGTGTGGTGCGAAACCTCAACGCCAGATTTGGCGCTAGCTAAACGTTTTGCTGATGCGATTCACGCACAATTCCCAGGTAAATTATTGGCTTACAATTGCTCTCCATCGTTTAACTGGAAAAAGAACCTGACGGACCAACAGATTGCCAGCTTCCAGGACGAGCTGTCGGCAATGGGTTACAAATACCAATTTATTACACTGGCGGGTATCCACAGCATGTGGTTCAACATGTTCGATCTGGCGCATGCTTACGCACAGGGAGAAGGCATGAAACACTATGTTGAGAAGGTTCAGCAGCCAGAATTTGCCGCTGTTGAGCGCGGCTACACTTTCGCGTCTCATCAACAGGAAGTGGGTACCGGCTACTTTGATAAAGTCACCAATATCATTCAGGGCGGTGAGTCTTCCGTGACAGCATTGACCGGCTCGACGGAAGAACAGCAATTTTAGCTCCACTATTTGAGTGAAAGAGTGTGTTATCAAGAGCCTGCTTATGCAGGCTCTGTTCCGTATGACGGAGGTGAGTATGGTGACAAAGCTGGAACAATTAATCGCGCAAACAATTTTGCAGGGGTTTGATGCTCAATATGGCCGCTTTCTGGAGATCACTGCGGGGGCGCAACATCGTTTTGAGCAGGCTGATTGGCATGCGGTACAGCAGGCGATGAAAAAGCGTATTCACCTCTATGATAGTCATGTGGGTCTGGTGGTGGAGCAATTGAAACACATCACTGATCAGCGCTGTTTTGATGTGAATTTTCTAACGCGAGTAAAAGATATTTATACCGACTTGCTCCCCGATTATCCGCGCTTTGAAATCGCTGAAAGTTTTTTTAATTCAGTCTATTGTCGGTTATTTAAACACCGCGATTTAACCCCGGATAAGCTGTTTGTTTTCAGTTCACAACCGGAGCGGCGCTTTCGTGAAATTCCCCGTCCCTTGGCGCGTGATTTTGCCCCCAAGGGAGATTTGAGCGGTATGTTGCAGGTGGTACTCAATGATTTGCCGCTGCGTTTACCTTGGGAAGATCTGCCCCGCGATATCGGCTACATTGCGACTGCATTGCGGCAAAACTTTACCGATGAGCAACTGGCAGCAGCGCGGTTTCAAATTGCTAATGAACTGTTTTATCGTAATAAAGCCGCTTGGTTGGTGGGGAAACTGCGACTGGCTGACGAGGTCTATCCATTTCTGCTACCTATCCATCACAATGAATCAGGCGGGCTATTTATTGATACCTGCCTCACCAGCAAGGCCGAGGCTAGTATTGTGTTCGGTTTCGCCCGTTCATATTTTATGGTTTATGCCCCCTTACCTGCGGCAATGGTGGAATGGCTGCGGGAAATCTTGCCGGGCAAATCGACTGCTGAACTGTATATGGCGATTGGCTGCCAAAAACACGGTAAAACCGAAAGCTATCGTGAATACCTAACCTTTGTTCATCAATCCAGCGAACAGTTTATTATTGCGCCTGGGGTCAAAGGGATGGTGATGTTGGTATTTACTCTGCCATCATTTGACCGGGTTTTTAAGATCATTAAAGATCAGTTCGCGCCACAAAAAGAAGTCAGTCAGGCGAGAGTCTTAGAGTGCTATCAATTGGTTAAAGAACATGACCGAGTAGGGCGAATGGCGGATACCCAAGAGTATGAGAATTTTGTGATTGATAAGCATCGCATCAGTGCAGAATTACTGACTGAATTACAGCGGGAAGTACCGGAAAAACTGGAAGACTTAGGCGACCAAATCATCATTAAACACCTTTATATGGAGCGGCGGATGACGCCATTGAATCTCTATATGGAGCAGGCAAATGATCAGCAGTTGAAGGATGCTATTGAAGAATACGGTAATGCCATTAAACAACTGGCGGCGGCGAATATTTTCCCCGGCGACATGTTATTTAAGAACTTCGGGGTAACTCGTCATGGGCGCGTAGTGTTCTACGATTATGATGAAATTTGTTATATGACTGAGGTGAATTTCCGCGATATCCCGCCGCCACGTTATCCGGAAGATGAGATGGCCAGTGAGCCGTGGTATAGCGTATCTCCCAATGATGTTTTCCCCGAAGAATTTCGCCATTTCTTATGTAGTGACCGCAAAGTTCGGCACTTTTTTGAGGAAATGCACAGCGACTTGTTCCATGCCAGTTACTGGCGTGGTTTGCAGCAGCGTATCCGTGATGGGCATGTGGAGGATGTTTTTGCCTATCGACGAAAACAACGCTTCTCCCAGCGGACTTTAAATTAACGGCTACTGCGTGTGCGGATTTTGGGCTTGCGCTGTGCTCGAACTCCTCGCGTATTACATATACGCTCCAGGTTCTGCGCGCAGGGCGCACCCAAACTCCTTTCGCTCGCTACGCCTTGGTTGGATTGAAAAATACAGATGAATAACGATATCAAATGAAGGGGAATCGTGCCGTTGGGGTCGTAGCGGCGTGAGCCGCCGGAGTGCCCCTAGGTGCGGTAAACCCTTAGATCACTGTGCTTAATCTACGGCGTCTTTACGATCTGCTTGTTCTCACCGAACGACAAAGTTTTTATGCATTCGATTATTTAATTAATTACGATTCCCGCCGCCGTATGATTGAGTGATTTCTTTCGCAGCATGAATAACCAATGCGCCTAGCTCTGTGACACGATCGTCGGTAATGCGCGATATCGGGCCGGAAATAGAAATTGCGGCAAAGGCTTCGTGATGTTCATCGAACAGACAGGCGGCGATACAGCGTAGACCGAGGGCATGTTCTTCATCATCAAATGAATAACCCTGCTTGCGAATCAGCGCCAGATTCTCTTTCAAACTAGCAGGGCTGGTGCGGGTATGCTGCGTGTAGGCATGCAGCCCCTTTTTATGTAAAAGCTGGACCAGTTGCTCGTCTGGCAGGGTGGAGAGAAATGCTTTACCGGCACCCGAGGCATGCATGGGTAGCTTGCCTCCAATCGGAGCGGACATCCGCATCAGAGCGGTACATTGTACTTGATCGATAATAATGGCCTGATAGTCACTGTGATCCAGCACTGCCAGATTGACGGTTTCACCAGATTCATCCATTAAACGTCGCAGCATGGGGTGAACCATAGCCAGTAAATTGCGGCTTTGCAAAAAGCTGCTGCCGACAATAAAGGCGTGTGCGCCCATCGTCCAAAGGCCTAAATCCCCCACTTGGCGAACGAAACCTTGCTGTTGCATGGTGGTTAACAGGCGGTGAGTGGTGGAATTAGGTAAACCCGCCTGTTGTGCTAAGTCTGTCAGTGCGACACTACCCTGTGCTTCGGAAATATATTCCAGTAATTTAAGGCCCCGGGTCAATGATTGAACCTGGCCAGTTGGAGCTGTCGCCATTTGCGCAGCTGCCTTGGGTTTCTTCCCCCGTTTGATCGCAATCGGTAACGCCATAAATAAGCCTCTTGTCTATTATTATGGAACTCATTTTCGTTTTTAATTATGCATGAAAACTTCAGGAATTGCTCATCCGATGAGTTTGGTTTCCTACCTGAAAAAGTCTCAACTGTGACTGGACTCATTACATTGACAACTTGTGCTAGGATGACAGATGAATTTTTCAGCATGTCTGATACGAATAAACAATTAAAGATGCATCGGATAATGGCAAGGCAACAGGGTAAAGAGGCGACAGTGGTGGACACAGTAACAAATAATAAGGTTAAGGAATTACACCAACAATTAGCACAACGGATCTTGGTGTTGGATGGTGGCATGGGAACCATGATCCAGAGCTATCGACTGGAAGAGGCGGATTACCGTGGTGCGCGCTTTGCTGATTGGCCCAGTGATCTGAAAGGGAATAATGATTTATTGGTGCTCTCCAAGCCTGAAGTCATTACTGCGATTCACAATGCCTATCTTGAAGCCGGCGCTGACATTCTCGAAACCAATACCTTCAACTCCACCTCCATTGCTATGGCGGATTACCAGATGGAGTCGCTGTCAGCTGAAATGAATTATGAAGCTGCCCGACTGGCCCGTCTCTGTGCTGATGAATGGACTGCCCGCACACCTGACAAACCACGCTATGTTGCCGGGGTGCTTGGACCGACCAACCGCACCGCATCTATTTCACCGAAAGTGAATGATCCGGCATTTCGTAATGTCAGTTTTGATCAGTTGGTTGAGGCTTACCGTGAATCGACCCGTGCCCTGATTGAGGGGGGTGTTGATTTAATTATGATTGAAACGGTTTTCGATACCCTGAATGCCAAAGCAGCCACCTTTGCTGTCGAAACTGAATTTGAAGCTATGGGTATGCTGTTGCCGGTGATGATTTCCGGCACCATTACCGATGCTTCTGGTCGTACTCTCTCCGGCCAAACCACTGAAGCTTTTTATAACTCTCTGCGCCACGTGAAGCCGCTCTCTTTTGGCCTAAACTGTGCTTTGGGACCGGATGAGTTACGTCAATATGTCGCTGAGCTATCACGAATTTCTGAATATTATGTCAGTGCGCACCCGAATGCCGGTTTGCCGAATGCCTTTGGTGAATATGATCTGGAAGCCAAAGAGATGGCCGAACAGATTGGTGAGTGGGCGCGGGCAGGGTTTTTAAATATTGTCGGCGGGTGCTGCGGTACCACGCCACGACATATCGCCGCGATGGTTAAAGCTGTCGCTGGCGTTGCACCACGTCCGTTGCCGGATATTCCGGTCGCTTGCCGTTTAGCAGGGCTGGAACCCCTGACAATCGATGCTAATACGCTGTTTGTTAACGTCGGTGAACGGACAAACGTCACGGGTTCGGCTCGCTTTAAGCGGCTGATAAAAGAAGAGAAATATGGCGAAGCGCTCGATGTGGCTCGTCAGCAGGTTGAAAGTGGCGCGCAAATCATCGATATCAATATGGATGAGGGCATGTTGGATGCTGAAGCTGCTATGGTGCGCTTCCTGAATCTGATTGCCGGTGAACCCGATATTGCCCGGGTGCCGATTATGATCGACTCCTCCAAATGGGATGTTATCGAAAAAGGTCTGAAATGTATTCAGGGTAAAGGCATCGTTAACTCCATTTCGATGAAAGAGGGTGTCGATGCCTTTATTCATCATGCCAAGCTGGTGCGGCGCTATGGTGCAGCGATGGTGGTGATGGCGTTTGATGAGCAGGGGCAGGCTGATACTCGCGCGCGTAAGATAGAGATTTGCCGCCGCGCCTATAAAATTCTGACTGAAACCGTTGGCTTCCCGCCGGAAGATATTATTTTTGACCCGAATATTTTCGCCGTCGCTACCGGGATTGAAGAACATAACAACTACGCCGTCGACTTTATTGAAGCTTGTGCCGATATCAAAGCCGAACTGCCGCATGCCATGATTTCAGGCGGAGTCTCCAACGTTTCGTTCTCCTTCCGTGGTAATGATCCGGTGCGGGAAGCTATTCATGCGGTATTCCTTTATTACGCCATTCGTAATGGAATGGATATGGGGATCGTGAATGCCGGACAGTTGGCAATCTATGACGATCTGTCAGATGAACTGCGTAATGCAGTTGAGGATGTCATTCTTAATCGTCGTGATGACAGCACTGAGCGCCTGCTGGATCTGGCAGAAAAATACCGTGGCAGTAAGAGTGATGAGGTGGCGATTCAGCAAGCGGAATGGCGCGGCTGGCCGGTGAAAAAACGTCTGGAATACTCACTGGTTAAAGGGATTACCGAGTTCATAGAGCTGGATACTGAGGAAGCCCGCCAACAGGCCGATCGGCCAATCGAGGTTATCGAAGGGCCACTGATGGCAGGGATGAATGTGGTGGGTGACTTATTTGGCGAGGGGAAAATGTTCCTGCCGCAGGTGGTAAAATCCGCCCGAGTGATGAAACAAGCGGTTGCCTATCTCGAACCTTATATTGAAGCCAGTAAACAGAAAGGCACTACGGCCGGTAAAATCTTGCTGGCGACAGTTAAAGGTGATGTACACGACATCGGCAAAAACATTGTCGGTGTGGTGTTGCAGTGTAATAACTATGAAATCATAGACTTGGGTGTGATGGTGCCGACCGAAAAAATTCTGCGTACCGCGCGGGAAGAAAAGGTCGATATTATCGGTTTATCCGGCCTGATTACGCCATCGCTTGATGAGATGGTGAATGTCGCTAAAGAGATGGAGCGTCAGGGGTTTACCTTGCCGCTGCTGATTGGGGGGGCTACCACTTCCAAAGCACACACCGCGGTTAAAATTGAGCAGAACTACAGTGGGTCTACCACTTATGTCTCTAACGCATCGCGCAGTGTTGGCGTAGTTTCAGCATTGTTATCTGATACGCAAAGAGATGATTTTATAGCGAAAACTCGCAAAGAATACGAAACTGTCCGCATTCAACATGCGCGAAAAAAACCACGTACTCCGCCGGTCAGTTTGCAAGTGGCACGAGATAACCAAACCGTTATTGATTGGGAAAACTACACTCCACCGGTGGCACATAAGTTAGGCGTGCAGGCGGTGGAAGCCAGCATAGAAACTCTACGTAACTACATCGACTGGACGCCATTCTTTATGACCTGGTCGCTGGCGGGGAAGTATCCGCGCATTCTGGAAGATGAAGTGGTCGGTGAAGAGGCCAAACGCCTGTTTGCTGATGCTAATGAGATGCTGGATAAACTATCAGCGGAGGGGTTACTGCATCCAAAAGGTGTCGTCGGGCTATTTCCGGCCAACAGTGTCGGCGATGATATCGAAATTTATCATGATGAAAGACGTGATGAAGTGCTGGTGGTTAGTCATCACTTACGCCAGCAAACCGAAAAAACCGATTTTCCGAACTATTGTCTGGCTGATTACGTCGCACCTAAATCCAGCGGTAAAGCTGATTATTATGGTGCCTTTGCGGTCACTGGCGGGTTGGAAGAGGATGCATTGGCCGATGCCTATGATGCTCAACATGATGATTACAATAAAATCATGATTAAGGCGCTGTCTGACAGGCTGGCAGAGGCTTTTGCGGAATATCTGCATGAGCGGGTGCGTAAGGTGTATTGGGGCTTCTCACCGAATGAAAATCTGAGCAACGAAGAGTTAGTGCGGGAAAATTATCAAGGGATCCGCCCGGCTCCGGGGTATCCGGCTTGCCCAGAGCACACAGAGAAAGGCCAAATCTGGCAGTTGCTGGATGTGGAAACTCATACCGGGATGAAACTGACGGAGTCCTATGCCATGTGGCCTGGGGCATCGGTATCGGGCTGGTATTTCAGTCATCCGGATAGTAAATATTTTGCTGTGGCGCAGATTCAGCGCGATCAAGTTGAAGATTACGCTGCCCGTAAAGGTATGCCGGTAGGTGAAGTCGAGCGCTGGCTGGCCCCGAACCTGGGTTATGATGCTGATTGATTGACGCTTAGATGAGATGTTGCAGGGGAGCCTATCACTCACCTGCAATACTCATTTCTTGGGGTATTAGATAATTATCTATTTTTTCTCTTTATCTACCGGTTTACCTGACCAATAACCTGCCAGCAGTGAGCCAGATAAGTTATGCCAAACCGAGAACAGCGCGCCTGGCAGTGCGGCCAAGGGGGAGAAGTAAATCTTACCCAGAGTGGCGGCTAATCCTGAATTTTGCATCCCGACTTCAATTGCCAATGTGCGACAGGTTGACTCATCAAAACCAAACAGTTTCCCACCCCAGTATCCGCTTAGCAAACCAATACCGTTATGCAGAATAACCGCAATAATCACCACGAAACCGACAGAAGCAATATGGCTCTGGCTACCGGCGACTACCGCACTAATAATGGCGACAATACAAACCATTGATATTGCTGGCAGATAAGGCTCGATACGTTTGACGGTTTTAGTGAAGGTATGATGGACAATCAGGCCCGCAGTAATAGGAATAACCACGATTTGCAGAATACTTTTGAGCATACCGACGATATCCACACTGATGGTGGCATCCACATATAAACGAGTCAGCAGTGGGGTAGCGAATACGCCGACCAATGTCGAAACAGCAGAGATAGTCACGGAGAGCGCAACATCACCTTTAGCTAGATAAATCATGACATTGGATGCTGTTCCGCTGGCAACACTGCCGACTAATACCATTCCGGCAGACAGATCGGGTGGCATACGGAATAAGATTGCCAGAATCCAAGCGGTGAGTGGCATAATCAGATAATGCAGGAATGTTGCCGCCGCGACGGGGGCCGGGCGCGATAACACGCGTTTGAAATCATCTAATCGCAAAGTCACCCCCATCGCAAACATAATAAGCATCAATAGCGGGCCAACATAGGGGCCAATGCCGACAAAGGTTGTCGGGCGGAAATAGGCCGCAACTGAGAGCAGTAATGCCCAGAGTGGGAACAGCCGGGTAATTTTGGCTAACATGAAGCGAGTATCCTTAATCGTCAGTGTTAGAGATAAGAAAACCGGACGAAAGCGCCCGGTTTGTTATAAAACTACATTATTGTATTGCTGGTTATTTAAACAATTCAGTTATTTAAACAATTTAGTTATTCAAATAATCAGTTATTCAAAGAGATTGTGATGCAGTGTTTGCACCACTTTCTCGGCATCAGTGCCCGGTACCAGGAAGCACAGGTTGTGGCTGCTGGCTCCGTAACAAATCATACGGATATTGAATGGGTCAAGCACGCCAAACACCTCTTTACCCACCCCGCAGGCTTGCGATAGGTTGTTCCCGATAATCGCCACCAATGCCAGGTTTTCTTCCACTTCAACCCGGCACAGGGAGGAAAGCTCTGTCAACAATGAGCTGGTCAACAAGCTATCGCCAGTCGATGTCGAGCCCGTGGTATCCAGTGTCAGTGCTACACTCACTTCAGAGGTGGTTATCAAATCAACCGAGATATTGTGGCGCGCCAGAATGTTAAAAACTTCGGCCAGAAAACCGCGTGCGTGCAGCATATTCAGGCTATGCAGGGTTAGCAGAGTTTGTTTACGGCGTAATGCTAAGGCCCGGAATAGCGGAGGGTTGTACGTTTCATTGCACACCAAGGTACCGCCTGCTTCGGGATCTTTGCTCGATCCGACAAATACTGGGATATCGCTACGCACGGCCGGTAATAAAGTTGCCGGATGCAGCACTTTGGCACCAAACGTCGCCATTTCAGCAGCTTCTTCAAAAGCGATTTTATCAATACGTTTTGCACCGGGAACTACCCGCGGGTCAGTGCTATAAATCCCTGGAACATCCGTCCAGATATCAATGCGGCTGACATTCAGCGCTTCTCCCAACAATGCAGCCGTGTAATCACTGCCACCTCGGCCTAGCGTGGTGGTGCGACCTTTACTTTCGCTACCAATAAAACCTTGCGTTACGATAATGGCATGCTCGATACGTGGCGCTAATTGGGTCTGGGCCAGTTCGGATAATGCGTGGGTATCTGGCTCGGCTCGGCCAAAGCGATCATTAGTGCGCATAATCTTGCGCACATCAAACCATTCCACCGCCACCTGGCGTTGGCGTAACAGTTCGACAAACAATAATGTCGACATTAATTCGCCGTGGCTGACCAGTTCATCCGTCAGTGCTGCCGAGGTAGCCAGACTGGCCGCTTCTGACAGCATGGCAATGTTCTCCAGCATGCGGTCAATTTCTTCACGAATAACGGCTGGGCCAGAAAGTTTAGCGAGAATGCTGTATTGAATGCGGCGGATTTCATCTAAATGAAGGGCGCGAGTTTCCTGTTCGCAACCATCGGCCAGCGCGACCAACAGATTGGTTATCCCGGCTGAAGCCGACAAAATTACCAAACGAACATCCGGGTTCGATAAAACGACGTCCGCGCTGCGACTCATGGCATCAAAATCAGCCACACTAGTACCACCAAATTTGGCGACTACCGTCTGGGATGGGGCACTGCGAGCTTGTTGTTGTGAAGACTGTTGTTGTGAAGCCTGTCGTTGTGAAGCGGAAATCATCTAAAAAACCTCGTGTCAGATGCCATCTCGGGTGGTCGGCGGTATTTTTCTCTGTACAAGGAAATAACGGGTTATCCACTTTCTGTCAATGAAATGGCTATGAGGTATTTTCATATTTAATAATATGCTCTCTCATATCACTAAATTGATTGGATACTGGCCTGAATGTGAGCGGCCACTATACTCGTCATACTTCAAGCTGCATGTGCGTTGGCTGCCTTCGCGCACCCCAGTCACTTCCCTCATGTAAGCTCCTGGGGATTTACTCAGTTGCTGCCTTCCTGCAACTCGAATTATTTAGAGTATCTGATTGAAGGTCTTCAGATTATGATTAAAAATCTTAAGATGAACCGAGGTATTGAGAAACATGGATCAGATCAATAGTTGTTTCGAGAGATAATACCTATCGCAAGAAAAGAGATCTCAATCACAGGGTAACAGGATACAATCAAAGTATTCGTTTCATTAATCCTTAAGCCTAGAAGAGCGCCGCTATGAAAAATATTAATCCTAGTCAAACCGCTGCCTGGAAAGCGTTACAGCAACACTTTGAACAGATGAAAGATGTCACTATCAGTAGTCTGTTTGCCAAGGACGACCAGCGTTTTAGCCAATTTTCAGCGACTTTTGACGATCAAATGCTGGTGGATTTCTCCAAAAACCGCATTACCAGCGAAACCATGGAAAAACTGCAAGCTCTGGCTAAAGAAACTGATCTGGCTGGTGCAATTAAGGCCATGTTCTCTGGTGAGAAAATCAACCGCACCGAAGATCGTGCTGTGCTGCATATTGCTCTGCGTAACCGCAGCAATACGCCGATTGTGGTCGATGGCAAAGATGTGATGCCAGAAGTAAACGCGGTACTGGCGAAAATGAAACAGTTCTGTGACCGTGTGATTGGCGGCGAATGGAAAGGCTATACCGGCAAAGCGATTACTGATGTGGTAAATATCGGTATCGGTGGTTCAGATCTCGGCCCTTACATGGTGACCGAAGCGCTGCGTCCGTATAAAAATCATCTGAATATGCATTTCGTTTCTAACGTGGATGGCACTCATATTGCTGAAACGTTGAAACCCCTAAATCCAGAAACCACACTGTTCCTGGTCGCATCAAAAACCTTTACGACTCAAGAAACCATGACTAACGCTCACAGTGCACGTGACTGGTTCTTGTCTACCGCGAGTGATGAGAAACATGTTGCTAAACACTTTGCGGCATTGTCGACCAATGCTAAAGCCGTAGGCGATTTTGGTATTGATACCGACAATATGTTTGAGTTCTGGGATTGGGTCGGTGGCCGTTATTCCCTGTGGTCTGCTATTGGCTTGTCTATCGCGCTGTCAGTTGGTTTCGCAAACTTCGAACAGTTGCTCAGTGGCGCACATGCTATGGATAAACACTTTGCAGAAACTCCGGCTGAGAAAAACCTGCCGATTCTGCTGGCGTTGATTGGCATCTGGTACAACAATTTCTTTGGCGCAGAAACCGAAGCTATCCTGCCATATGACCAATATATGCACCGTTTCCCGGCTTACTTCCAGCAGGGCAATATGGAATCCAACGGTAAATATGTTGGCCGTGATGGTAAACCAGTTGATTACCAGACTGGCCCAATTATTTGGGGTGAGCCTGGTACTAACGGCCAGCATGCGTTTTATCAGTTGATCCATCAGGGCACCAAATTGGTTCCTTGTGACTTTATCGCACCGGCTATCAGTCATAACCCACTGAGTGACCACCACGCGAAACTGCTGTCTAACTTCTTCGCACAGACCGAAGCCCTGGCTTTCGGCAAATCATTGGCAGAAGTTGAAGCAGAATTTGCTGCTGCAGGTAAAACACCTGAGCAAGTGGCTCATGTTGCGCCATTCAAAGTTTTCGAAGGCAACCGCCCAACCAACTCTATCTTGCTGCGCGAAATCACACCCTTCAGCCTGGGTGCATTGATTGCGCTGTATGAGCACAAGATCTTCACACAAGGGATTATCCTGAATATCTACACCTTCGACCAATGGGGTGTGGAGCTGGGTAAACAACTGGCTAACCGTATTTTACCAGAACTGGCAGATGACAAAGATGTCACCAGCCATGACAGTTCTACCAATGCGTTGATTAACCGTTTCAAGAGCTGGCGTTAAGCTAACGGGCTAAGCTCTTTGATCCGCGCTTATTAGCCCCTTACTAATGTAAGGGGCTTTTTTTGGGTCCGGATCATTTCACCTACTTTCAATAGGAGTATTTATGGCCAAAAATTCGCGCTCACAGTGGATAGCCAAAAATCTACAGCGTTTACTGAATGTGGGGTTGATTGCATTGGCCGCTATTTTGGTGGTCTTTCTGATAAAAGAAACCTTCCATCTCGGCAAGGTTTTATTCGTCAATAATCAGGATGCGTCTTCTTACATGCTGATTGAAGGGATTGTGATCTACTTTCTGTATTTCGAGTTTATCGCATTGATTGTTAAGTACTTTGAGTCCGGTTATCACTTCCCACTACGCTATTTTATTTATATTGGGATCACCGCAATTATCCGGCTGATCATTGTCGATCATGAAAATCCAATTGATACGCTGATTTATTCGGGTTCGATATTGCTGCTGGTGGTGACTTTGTATTTAGCCAATACCGAGCGGCTGAAGCGCGAATAAAAATGGCGGCCATCAAGGCCGCCAAAGACACAGTACCAGAGGGAAAATACAGCAAGTGAAGCAGCGGCATAAATTTAAATAACTGATAATACGGATAGAAGGGGAAATGTTCCGTTCGGGTCGTAGTGGTGTAAGCCACCGGAGCGCCCGTAGGAACAGTCACCCCTTTAGCATCAATTTAACCTTTCACTCCACCTGCCGTGAGGCCACCGACCAGCCAGCGTTGCGCCAGTAAGAAGACGGCGGTGATAGGGATGGCCGATAACACGGCGGCAGCGGCAAAATCGCCCCACAGATAGTTTTGCGGGTTTAAGTATTGCTGCATACCCACTGCCAGAGTGTAGCTGTCCACATCGCGCAACAGCAGAGACGCGACCGGAACTTCGGTAATCGCGGCAATAAACGACAGAATAAAGACGACAGCTAAAATCGGCACCGACAGTGGCAACAGCACCAACCTAAAAGCTTGCCATGGTGTAGCGCCGTCCAGAGCGGCGGCTTCTTCCAATGAGTTATCAATGGTTTCGAAATAGCCTTTGATGGTCCAAACATGCAGGGCAATCCCCCCCATATAAGCAAAAATCACGCCGCCGTGAGTATTCAACCCAATAAACGGCATATATTGCCCCAGGCGGTCGAACAGGGCATATAACGCCACCAGTGACAACACTGCGGGGAACATCTGGAAAATCAGCATACTTTTAAGCAAGGTATCTTTGCCGCGAAAACGCATGCGGGCAAAGGCGTAAGCACAAGTGGTGGAGAGGGTGACAATGCCAATGGCGGTAATCACCGCAATTTTGACTGAGTTCCACAACCATAACATCACCGGGAATGGTGGCGGAGTCACGCTACCATCAGCATGGGTTACACTCATGCCCAGAGCCAGTTTCCAGTGTTCCCAGGAGATTTGATCCGGGATCAGGCTGCCAGTGGCAAAGTTACCGGGCCGCAGTGAAATGGTAATCACCATCAGTAGCGGGAACATAATCAGCGCGATAAAGCACAGCATTAAGAAATGAGTGCCAAATAGACGCAAACGCTGGGATTTAGGTTGAACCATAGCCATCTGCATCTCCTCCTTAGTCAAAATTCATTTTGCTGGCTTTCAAATTCAGTATCGCAAGTGCGCCTACCAGAATGAAAATCAGTGTTGCAATTGCCGCTGCCAGCCCGAAGTCTTGCCCACCCCCACCTTCAAAGGCAACACGATAGGTATAGTTAACTAGCAAATCGGTATATCCCGCTGGGGTGCTGGTACCAATCATATCCGGGCCGCCTCGCGTTAATAACTGAATCAGAACGAAGTTATTAAAGTTAAAGGCAAAACTGGCAATCATTAGCGGGGTCAGCGGCTTAATCAGTAGCGGGAAGGTGATACGGAAAAAATTCTGGAAAGGCCCTGCACCGTCCATAGCCGATGCTTCATATAAGTCATCAGGGATGGCTTTTAACAGCCCCATACAGAGGATCATCATGTAGGGATAACCCAGCCAGGTATTCACAATCAAAATCATACTTTTAGCAGTAATGGGGTCACTGAACCATTCGGGTTTGATACCAAATAGCTGATTAAGCATCAGGTTAATTTCCCCGAAGCTTTGGTTAAATAACCCTTTGAAGATCAAAATTGAGATAAATGACGGAACCGCGTAGGGCAATATCAGCAGCACGCGATAGATAGCTTTCCCTTTCAGGGCATCCCATTGCACCACGCAAGCCAGCACCATACCGACGGCAACGGTCAGGATGACACTCAAGACTGAGAAGAGGATGGTCCAGATAAAGATCGAGATAAAGGGCTTTTGGATACCTTCATCTTGCAGTACCCGCAGGAAGTTTTTCCAGCCGATGGTGATAGTAAAACCGGGGCTGAGTTTTTCATTTTCCCACTGACCGTCAGCATTGATTGCCTGATAAAAGCCAGTATCAAGGTTTGGTCGATATATCACACCTGTCTGCTGATTTTTGAGTTCTTTACCGTCAGCAGCTAATGTGTAAAGCGGGCTGGTTTCGGCGAATTGACGCAGTGAACTCATGCGTAGCTCGCCCCCATTGGGCAAGACTGCCACCACGCCACTGAGTGCCTGACGATTTTGGGTAATAATCCGCAGTGAAGCACGCTCGCCAGTCTGTTCAGCGCTGGCAGGGGCAAGGTGTAGTAACTGTCCATTGACCGCATCAAAGCTGAAAGGCTCTGAAATCAGTACGTTACTATCATCCGGGTTCGTCAGTTGTAAACGCCATTGGTTATCGCTGGGGTAAAGACCAAAAGTATAGGTTTTACCGGTCTGGAATTGTCTATCCAGTAATACTGATTGGGCGCGTTCAAAGGTTAATTGGTTGGTACTGCTGTAATTGGTAAAGGCAATGGCAATAGTACAAATCAAGGGGAACAGAACAAATAGGCCCATCCCTGCTACGCCGGGATAAACATAACGCCAGGCATAAGCACGGCGATTGGCGAAAACGTACAGCCCTAGAGTCACCAGAATCAGCGTCACGATGGCAAAAAGATATTCGCCTTGAGAATACATCAACACGATTAAATAGCAGGTGAATAAGCTTAATATGCTGATAATAAGCCACTTAAGCGCATCACTTTGCCACCAGGCGGTTTTCTTTTTACGGTTTTGGTATTCGGTGTGGGATAACTGCATAATGTTCCCTTAAGCTCATTCTATCAGCGACTTCTACGACTGAAAACGGTGTCGGGCACAGCGAACCGCGCCCCTTTTGCAGGTGAAACAGTTACTTAACTATACGGGCTGCTGCGTCGTTCAATGCAGCTTCCACGGTTTGACGCCCACTGATGGCGTTCAACACTGCACTGCGGGTTGCATACCAGAAGGCGGCCATTTGCGGAATATTTGGCATGATTTCGCCTTTGGTGGCGTTAGCCATAGTTGCCGCAATACGCGGGTCTTTTGCCAATTGCTCCTGGAATGATTTCAGTGCAACAGCGCCCAGAGGCTTATCTTTATTGACTTCAGCCAGGCCTTGGTCAGTTATCAGATAGTTTTCCAGGAATTCAGTCGCCAGTTCTTTGTTCGGACTGGCGGCGTTAATACCGGCAGTTAGAACACCCACGAACGGCTTGGAAGGTTGGCCGTGGAAGGTTGGCAGTAACGTCACGCCGTAGTTGATTTTACTTTTATCAATGTTAGACCATGCCCACGGGCCATTGATAGTCATCGCTGTTTCGCCTTTGTTAAAGGCCGCCTCTGCGATGGAGTAATCAGTATCAGCATTGATGTGTTTGTTCTTCACCAGATCGACAATAAATTGCAGGCCTGCTTTAGCTCCGGCATTATTCACGCCAACGTTTTTGACATCATAGACGCCGTTTTCAGATTTGAAGGCATAACCACCGTCAGCGGCGATAAGTGGCCAGGTGAAGTAGGGTTCTTGCAGGTTCCACATGATGGCGCTCTTGCCATTAGCACGCAGGGTAGTATCCAGTGCAGGAATTTCTTCCCAAGTCTTCGGTGCTTCTTTGATCAGGTCTTTGTTGTAAATCAGGGACAGTGCTTCGACCGCCACTGGGTAACCAATCAGTTTGCCATTAAAGCGCACGGCGTCCCATGTGAACGGGAACAGTTTGTCCTGGAAGGCTTTAGATGGGTGCAATTCGGCCAGCAAACCAGATTGCGCGTAGCCACCAAAGCGGTCATGTGCCCAGAAGATAATGTCTGGGCCATCACCGGTCGCAGCCACTTGTGGGAATTTTTCTTCCAGTTTATCTGGGTGCTCGATAGTGACTTTGATACCGGTATCTTTTTCAAATTTCTTACCGACTTCCGCCAACCCGTTATAGCCTTTATCGCCATTAATCCAGATAACCAGTTTACCTTCTTCAATCTTGGCAAAAGCAGAGGAAGAGAGCACCAGTGTGGTTAACGCTGAAAGAGCCAAAACACGTGCGGTCTTACCAATGCCGGATTTTGTGAAGCTGCGAGTCATAATCCAATCCTTTTATCCAATTTTGTGGGTACCGACTTTCTTGTGAGTCATTACATCTATCTTATTGCACTGACCAAAACATTTATTACAGGGACTAATACATTACGCTGACATATTGAGTCACAACTGGATACAGCATCATCCTCCCCCTCTCTACGCCCCCCAACGAGTTATTGTGACCGACTTAACACTGCAGCCTATTCTGTGGTGTCAGACACAATAATGTAGGTCGAAATTTGCGTGTCAGGTCACGTATTTGTATTTGTGATGGAACTTCTACTCGCAGTGGTCGTTCCCTCATCCTCCCATCTCCTCCCCCATGAAAAACTTTGTTACGGATGATTACCAAATAGTGCGACTGCCGCATTATCGCCGTCATTGAAACAGCGTCACCAACCAAATGTGGTTGTTCGGTTAATTACTACCCAGGTCGATCAGGACGTTGCAGCGTTAACCAACGTGCGGCCCTATACTCAGGCCGCGACGTCGTCCGGGGCAACCTTGCTCAGGCATGGCGGTACGGCGCGCAGCAAGAGAGTCATCAGGGGACTGGGAGTAATCGATGGGTCATGCCGGAATTTGCTTCCGCCATTTTTCTTCAGTCAGGTTCACATGAAAAGTTGTTTGCGTAAGCAAAGGAGTAACAGATGGCTAATGTAACGCTGAGCGGCGTTTATAAGGCCTTTGGTGAGGCTGTGATTTCCAAAGACATCAATTTGGAAATCAATGACGGTGAGTTTGTTGTCTTTGTTGGGCCATCCGGGTGTGGAAAGTCAACGCTGCTGCGGATGATTGCCGGTCTTGAGGATATTACCTCGGGTGAGTTGTTGATTGGCGGTAAACGGATGAATGAAGTGCCACCGTCAGAGCGCGGTATTGGCATGGTGTTTCAGTCATATGCGCTTTATCCCCATCTATCTGTGGCAGAAAACATGTCTTTCGGCCTGAAGTTGGCCGGTGCGAAGAAAGCAGAAATTAACCAACGAGTGAATCAGGTAGCGGAAGTGCTGCAACTGGCTCACCTGCTGGAACGCCGACCTAAAGCGCTATCCGGTGGCCAACGCCAGCGTGTGGCCATCGGCCGTACCTTGGTCGCCGAGCCGGATGTCTTCCTGCTTGATGAACCGCTTTCCAACCTGGATGCGGCACTGCGAGTGCAGATGCGTATTGAGATATCACGCCTCCATAAGCGTCTACAACGCACCATGATTTACGTCACCCACGATCAGGTCGAAGCCATGACATTGGCCGACAAAATTGTGGTGCTGGATGCCGGCAATGTGGCGCAAGTCGGTAAGCCACTGGAACTGTACCACTATCCAGCCAACCGCTTTGTCGCGGGCTTTATCGGCTCGCCAAAAATGAATTTTTTACCGGTTAAAGTGACCGCCGTTGAACCTCATCAGGTGCAGATCGAACTGCCAAATCCTAATGGCCAGTTAGTGTGGCTGCCGGTGGAAGGTGAGCGAGTTCATGTCGGTGCAAATATGTCTTTGGGTATCCGTCCGGAACATCTGCTGCCAAGCAGTGCCTCTGAAGTCACGCTGGAAGGTGAGATTCAGGTGGTAGAGCAACTGGGTAATGAGACTCAAATTCACATCCAAATCCCTGCAATACGTCAAAACCTGGTCTACCGCCAGAACGACGTGGTGCTGGTAGAAGAAGGTGCAACATTCGCCATCGGTCTGCCGCCATACCGTTGCCATCTTTTCCGTGAAGATGGCACTGCGTGTAAGCGATTGTACCAAGAACTGGGCGTCTAGTTACCACGACGGTCGGTTTCGGAAAATGTTAAGCACGCATGCCGACAGGCAAATATAACAGGAGATTACTGATGACTACTCTGCGCAAGTTACCGATAGCACTGGCTGTTGCCGCTGGTGTCCTTTCCACTCAAGCTCTGGCTGTTGATTTCCACGGGTATGCGCGCTCCGGTATCGGCTGGACGGGAAGTGGCGGTGAACAACAATGTTTCAAAACAACCGGTGCTCAAAGTAAATACCGTCTGGGTAACGAGTGTGAAACTTATGCGGAACTTAAATTAGGCCAGGAATTGTGGAAAGAAGGCGATAAAAGCTTCTATTTAGATACCAACGTCGCCTATTCCGTTTCACAACGTGATGATTGGGAATCCACCGATCCGGCTTTCCGCGAAGCCAACGTGCAGGGTAAGAATCTGATTGAATCCTTGCCGGGTTCCACCATGTGGGCCGGTAAACGTTTCTATCAACGTCATGACGTCCATATGATTGACTTCTACTACTGGGATATTTCCGGCCCAGGTGCAGGTTTAGAAGCCATTGATCTGGGCTTCGGTAAATTGTCTGTGGCAGCAACTCGTAACTCAGAAGCGGGTGGTTCAAGCGCCTGGATCAATAATCAGCGCAAAGATGCCGATAAAACCATCAACGATGTGTATGACATCCGTTTAGCCGGTTTAGAAACCAACCCAGGCGGCTCATTGGAATTCGGTGTGGACTATGGCCGCGCCAACACCCAGGACGATTATTCATTAGCACCTAATGCTTCTAAAGATGGCGTGTTACTGACCGCTGAACATACCCAAAGCATGATGGGTGGCTTTAACAAATTTGTGGTCCAGTATGCGACTGACTCTATGACTTCATGGAACAGCGGCCATTCACAAGGGACGTCTATAAACAACAACGGCCACATGCTGCGTGTTATCGACCACGGTGCCATCAATCTGGCAGAGAAGTGGGACATGATGTATGTCGCGTTGTATCAGGATACTGACTGGGACAACAACAACGGCACCACATGGTACAGCGTGGGTGTGCGCCCAATGTACAAATGGACGCCAATCATGAGTACCTTGCTGGAAGCGGGCTACGACAATGTTAAGTCACAACGTACTGGTGACCGTAACGGTCAATACAAACTGACCCTGGCACAACAATGGCAGGCAGGTGACAGCATTTGGTCTCGTCCGGCAATCCGTGTCTTCGCAACTTATGCTAATTGGGATGAGAAGTGGGGCTACAACAATGTTGATAAAAGCCCAGACAATGGGTTAGCGCAAAACGGGACCATTGGTACCGATAGCCGTGGTAAGAGCAATGAAGTGACCTTCGGCGCGCAATTCGAAGCTTGGTGGTAACAAAAGTAATACAGCCGTCCTTTGGGGCGGCTGTTCTGTTTGCTGAAATAACTGTGTTACTGGTGTGCGGGCGATGGCTCGCATTCTGCTGACAACAAGAAACATACCCAAAATAGTTCGAGTTGCAGGAAGGCGGCAAGCGAGAGACAAATTGGTTGTAAACCATTTTGAACAGCGCTTGCGCTGGCCCGTAGGGTGAGCTGAGGCTCATAATCCTGATGACCTTACATAAGTAAGCAATACGGGTGATTGAGCGAAGCCAACACACATGCGGCTTGAAGTATGACGGGTAGATTGGTTAACTTTGCCGACCTTGCCTGTGCACAGTTAGCGCTGACGCTTAATGTACGAGGGTATAACAATGAAAAAGAATCTGCTGACACTCTGTCTGGCATTGGCTCTGGGGGGCACTGCACCTCTTGCAGCACAAGCCGAATCAACGATTTCCCCTGCGAATGTTTCTATCGCGCCGACGATCAGTACCGCGACATTACAACAATTGCCGTGGCAACCATTAGTGCCACCGGCGACGCAAGATATCAAATTGACTGCCTCCAGCCCACAAATCTCGCAAGGGAATGTGGACGGTGCTGTAGCCGCTGTTACTTTACCAGCCGATCGTGGATCAATGGAGATCACGCTCAGCAGTTTGGTGACAGACAACCAATTATTTGCTCCGAGTGTTTTAGTGTTAGACGAACAAATGCGCCCGGCGGCTTATTATCCGTCCAGCTATTTCACTTATGAAAAAGCGGGCATCATGACCAGCGATCGCTTGCAAGGAGTGATGAAGCTGACTCCGGCGCTGGGACAAAAACAGATCTATCTGCTGGTCTATACCACCCGTGATGATCTAGCTAAAACCACCAAGCTACTGGATCCGGCGAAGGCTTATGCTATGGGCGTAGGAAATGCGGTGCCCGATATTCCGGATCCTATCGCCAAGCATATCCCAACCGGCAACTTGAGAATTAAAGCCACTGCCGAACAAGGTATGGGTAATGTGATGATTGGCTTAATACAGTCAACACCGGCATCAGCACCTGTCGTGGTGGGCAGCGCTATTCAGCCTGCGACAGTCGCGGCACCAGTAGCTGCAAAACCGGCAGAGCCAATGCTGAGTGAGACTGAAAACTATTTCAACCAGGCGATTAAAGACGCGGTGAAAGCCGGTGATGTTGATAAGGCGCTGAAATTGTTGAACGAAGCGGAACATTTGGGCTCAACTTCAGCCCGAAAAACCTTTATTGGTAGTGTAAAAGGCAAGGGGTAAATCCCGGCACTGCCGAATATGGCTGGATGATTGGTGCGCCTCGGCGCACCTTTTTTCTTATTAGATTTAATAACGGCTACTGCCGCTCACTACACCGTGTTTTAGTTAATTTTGCTTTAAATATCAAATCCACTTATTTATTTTTTGTAGAAATACAAAGAGTAAATGAGCCTTTATAAGACATGCGATAGGTTTTTTGTCGATATCATAAATGACATGAGATCACTTTAAACGATAGTTTATTGTTCAGCTGATTAAATTAAAGGAACTATTTGATGTTAAAGGAAAATAAACTTTATTTAGGGGCTGCCGCACAGCCTTGGTCGACTCCATTTGCGGTGCAACCGTGTTTTCCACAGATGGCAGAAGATAACCTTTCGCTATTAACTCTAAGTTCTATCATGGCGGAACTCACCTACCTTATGGAGGCGAAAGTATTACCTTTAAAAGTGACGGCACGAGATAATCTTCTATTAGAAAAATTGGTAAAAGAGTTACCCAACGTCAGTTCTACTGTGGACCCGGCGTTCAGCCACGCGATGCAGCTAATTGAGCGCTCCAGAGAATTGGATCAAAAAACGTGGGCTAGACAGTTTCCAGAAATCAGTGATGCCCGTGTAGGGAAAATTGTCGATCTTTATCTGCAACTTCATGATGTTGAAGGTGTGGAGTATGCGAATACTTTAGATGATTTATCACATTTAAGAGCAGGATTAACGCCAGTTCAAGGGTATGAAAAGGCTCGAGTTATCAGTTTGGAACGAGAAACTCTTTTTAGATTACGTCAGAAAGGATTGGCGCTTTCCCAAGATGAAAAACTTACGCCACTCGCTGCTCTTAGTCTTGCCTGGCGGCTAGGACAAACAGATAAGCTTACGTTGGCTGAGTTATTAGCCGCAATTTATCGACCTGAAAATAAAGAGATCCAACTTCAGGCGGCGCTACTTTATAACTATTCCCATTATGGCAATCGTTATGGTGAAATAGCGGAGATTCCCCGTGCGGATTTGAACGATTGGGGGCAGGAGCAATTGGGTTCGCCGGAACGACCGGTTGCTCGGGCATTCAGGGCATTAAGAGTTATTCACGAAGGGATGAATGCCCCACCGGCGATATTGCTATCATCAGAATCTTATCTCGCCAATGGCTTTGCACCAAAAAATGCCCAAGGGAGCCACCTAAAAAGGCAATCATCAGAATTGGCGGAGATGATTTTAAACGGGTGCGACCAAATTGGATTTGATGCCTGTAGCCAGCAGGATTTCACGCAATTTCTCGATTTTGAACATGCGGTAGGCAGCCTGGCGTTTTCTCTTACAACTACCCTCAAATTACATTACCAATTGCAAGGCAAAGCTGTTGCGGAACTGGAAGGCAAGAATACCGAGCAACTGTATCAGCTGTTGCTTCAAGAAGAAGATCAGTTGCATCAAGCTGGTGGGGCGAGTTATAGCCCGACGGCTATTTTCTTATCTCATTTCAGTCAATCGAATGAAGTTGAACCTCTCACTTTAGAGCAAGTAGCAAGTGCTATAAAACATATGGCTGGATATATCAATATGTCCAATTTGTCTGAAAACGCTCAGACTACCTTTGAACGCATAAAACAATTGGCGGACAACATTGTTGCTGGCACAGCTATAGATTTGGAACATGAGCGGTTTGAGGTGGAGCTTAAAGCTCTGGCTAAACTTTGTGGGCCCGATCAGCCCTTATACATTTTGGCGTATGACCGACTTTATAAAACCGAACCAGAAAAAATAGAACAACAGTTAAATTATCTCGATATGCGTTTAGCTTATCGTCATCCTCCTGCTGCGTTTAATGACGATCATGCGATCAGAGAAATTCTGGCAGAAAATAAGGTAAGGGACATTTATTTACCTCGGCAATATATTTACCGTCAGGATCCTCAGTTTGGTTTTTCAGAGAAAAAATTCGATTCACCTTTTGATGAATTCAAACGGCGTCGAGATGCGAGTGATCGTACTGTTGAAAATATGTCGCTGACAGGTAATAACGGCAGACTGATTGACGTGGCTAAAACGATGAAAGCTAAAAAAGATGAATACAATACACAGATCAGCTCTCATCCTGCAATCCGGGCCCAGGCAATAGAGATATTAATTACTGAAGGCCAGCGGCCTGTTGGCGGGGCGCTACAAAATAAAATCAATGCCCTTGCCAGTGACTATCGGCCAGAGTCTGAGAATGCGCGTTTTTGGCGCAATGCCTGGACATCGTTAGAAGAACACTGGGTGTGTAAACTCCCACTGCCGAACCCTATGTGTACTATCGCCAGAGTTGAAGGACCGCGTTCTCGTAACGAAAAGGAAAATATGGCGGCGGGTATGGTGGCCATGCTGATGGAGGCCGGGCAGCTCAGGGGAATGGAGCGGGGGGTGAAGTTGATTGAACCCCTTCCGCGGGGCACAGCCGCATCAGGTTTTCCTGAGCTATCACCCACGGCAACTGAACTTGATCGCCAAATGATACAAAGCCCACACGGAAAGCCAATTGAAATACAACGTATTGAGCTTAAAGATCCACAAATGGCAGATGGAATACGTGAGGCGTGGGTCAGACAAGGGATCAGCGGTGCTTATTATTGGGAAGTTGATTTAGCGACCGGCAAGGACTTGGGGGTGGTCATGAAGCAAGGCCCTGAATTTTCGCCACAAGGTAGGTTACCGGGGGGCGGGCCATTGTTATCAAAAGATTCTGGTTCTAAATTTAATCCTAAAATTAAATTAGGTAAAAAAATTGGTAGCGGATTGACAGCTGAAGTCTATCTTGATGCCAATAACCCCGATTTTGTTCTTAAGAAAATAGGTACGGAAGATCCATATCTTATAGATAATGTGTTCAAGAAAGAGGTTGAGTTCTTTAATCGATACTACGGTGAAGGTGCTGCTGAATTAATTAATAAAGGTAACCAACATTATATAAGAATGTATCGCGTGCCAGGCAAAACGCTGGCGCAGATTAAGACCGAGATTTACCCAGCTAATGCGAGAGAGCGTTTTTTAAGTATGGTCGAGGATTTAGGGCGCTACAACTGTATTCATAATGATTTTGGCTTTAATAATTTTTTATATGATGAGGAAAGTAACACATTTTATCCTATCGATTTCGGTGACGCAGAGGAAGGATATTATTCACCAATAGATGCCAAGCAACATTTGGGATTCAAGGGTAAGTTTGAGCTTATCCTCGATCATATTGAAGAATATACGCGTCATTAGGCCGTTCATTTTGTTAGGTAATAAAAAGCAACCTAATGTCGCGGGACACGCATTCTGCGCTACAATGGCTCCCTATTGACGACTTAGCGGGATGGGTTTTTTATCCCCAGCAGGGAGCTAACTGCATGTCTACCGGCGATGCATCAATTATAAAGCCTATCCAATGGTGTGCTATTGAACAGCCAAATCTACCGGCTGCTATCGCGGATTGGTTGATGGAATTAGGCTCGATGACCCGACGTTTTGAGCAACATTGCCAGCGGGTTCATGTCGAGCCACAACGAGAATGCTTTATTACACGTCATGCATTAGGCGAAGATGCTGAACATCTGCCGATAAGTAAGCGCTATTGGCTGCGCGAGATTGTATTGTGTGGTGATAATGAGCCGTGGCTACTGGGGCGTACTATTATCCCCGAAGAAACACTCTCTGGCCCTGATCGGGCGCTGGTGGATTTAGGCACATTACCCCTTGGGCGCTATTTATTTGGTGGCAACAATTTAACCCGGGATTATATTCAGGTAGGGCGGCAAGAGGAGCTTTGGGCGCGCCGTTCGTTACTGCGCTTGTCTGGTAAACCCCTGTTGTTGACGGAAGTTTTTTTACCCGCCTCGCCGCTGTATTCGATTTAAGAGGGGGGAGATTTTGGAGAGTGAGAAATTGAAGGGAAGTGAATTTCAAAGCAAATGGCGGGCTTATTGCCGTTTGATGCGCATTGATAAACCCATTGGCTCATTACTACTGTTGTGGCCGACCCTCTGGGCGTTATGGTTGGCAGGGAAAGGTATTCCCGACACCAAAATATTGATTGTTTTTGTCTTGGGCGTCTTTTTTATGCGCGCGGCTGGATGTGTCGTCAACGATTATGCTGACCGCCGCATTGACGGTTTTGTGAAACGCACCGCATCACGGCCATTACCTAGCGGCCTTATCAGCGAGAAAGAAAGTAAAGTCCTGTTTGTCGTCTTGGTATTGCTCTCGTTCGGGTTGGTACTCACGCTCAATAGCATGACTATCTGGCTATCATTGGCAGCACTGGCATTAGCCTGGGTCTATCCCTTTATGAAGCGGGTGACACATCTGCCTCAGGTGGTCTTGGGTGCAGCTTTTGGTTGGTCAATCCCAATGGGTTTTGCCGCCGTGAGCGAAAGTTTACCTTTGGTCTGCTGGCTACTTTTATTGGCCAATATCTGCTGGACGGTGGCTTATGATACCCAATATGCGATGGTTGACCGTGATGACGATCTGAAGATTGGCGTCAAATCTACTGCGATTTTGTTTGGTCAACAGGACAAGCTGATTATTGGTTTGCTGCAACTGGCAACGCTGGTTCTAATGGTGACTATTGGCTGGCTGATGAATCTTGGCGGAGCATTTTATTGGTCAATTCTGCTGGCTGGTACTCTGTTTGTCCACCAACAGAAGATAATTGCTGGACGTGAACGTGATCCATGTTTCCGCGCGTTTTTGAATAATAATTACGTAGGATTGGTGTTGTTTCTCGGTATCTTCATTAGTTATCTATAAAAAAATGGCCAGATGATGAATCCGGCCATTCTTGTTTTTACTTAACAGAGCGAAGAGTTAGTTTTCTTCTTTATCCTCTGCCTCAGGTTCTGGCAGCAGGTTATTGGTTTCTGCTGGCATACTGACACTTTCAATCGTCAGCTTCACTTCCGGTGTCATCAATGCGCTCAGCATATTGTAAACTTCGAGTGTATGTTCCTGAATAGCATCACCGCTGTCACTGATATAACCCTCTTCCCGCAATGTGCCCACCAAGGTTGAGAACACCGCTTTATCGAAGAATTCCGGCGCGTTAATCCCATGCAACACAGATAAACGCTGTGCCATAATGCGGCTCTCTTTCTCCAGCGCACCCCGATTGATACTGGGGTTCGCACTAAGCAATGAAAGGGTAATCGCATAACGTTGCAAGGTTTCTCGCACTCCCGCTGCCAGTAATTGCAGTGGGCGAATACGGGCTGGGTTCAGCACCAACTCACTTCCTTTGTCGCAAATCAACTGTTGGCGCGCCAGTTCATCAATCAGCGTATCTAGGGTCTGTGGCAGTTGCTCTTTGCTGTAATGCAGGAACAATTCAGCTTTTAGCATTGGGTAGATCATGCTGATTTGGCGTAACAATTCGGCACGGGTAATGCGCCGCTGGTACATTACCATGCTAGCAATCAGCGATGGCAGGATCAGCAAGTGCTGGATGTTATTGCGATAGTAGGTCATCAGCACGGCTTGTTCCCGTGGCAGGATGATAATGTCACCAATATTGTCTTTCTCCACCTCGAACTTATTCATATTCAAGGCGTGATTAAGTAGCTCTTCCGGCGTCTTATCCGGCACGGTGACATCTTTCGCATAAGGCACATTGCGCATCAGTTGCAAGTAGCAATCAAGTTGCTCAAGTAACTGCTCGCGGGTGAGTGAACGCTGACGTGATGCTAACAATGCGGTAGAACACAAGTTCATGGCATTGGCTGCTGCCGCATTGTTAATTCTGACCATAATTTTACCGGCCAAGTCATTCACCGCTGGCGTCAGCCAGCTTGGGCGCTGTGCTTCAATAGGATCGATAGCATCACGCCATTGCGGCACATTGGTATTCAGATAGGTGGTCAACGGTATTGGCTCACCAAAGTTGACGTAGCCTTGACCGAGATTGCGCAGCTTGCGCAAGCCCCGCAACATCTGTAACAGGCTCTCTTTCTCTTTAGTTGCACCACGTAGCTCTTTGGCGTAAGTCCCCACTTCCATCACATGCTCGTAGCCGATGTAAATCGGCACCAAGGTGATTGGGCGTGAACCGCCGCGCAGCATAGCCTGTATGGTCATCGACAAAGTGCCGGTTTTGGGCTCCAACAGACGGCCGGTACGTGAACGCCCGCCTTCAACAAAGTATTCCACTGAGTAGCCCCGGGTGAACAACTCACCCAGATATTCACGGAACACGGTGGAATAGAGCTTGTTGCCTTTAAAGGTACGACGGATAAAGAACGCACCTAAGCGGCGAAAGATCGGGCCAGCGGGCCAGAAATTAAGGTTAATACCGGCAGCAATATGCGGCGGCACCAGCCCCTGATGATAAAGGACATAAGATAGCAGCAGGTAATCCATGTGGCTGCGGTGGCAAGGCACATAGACGATTTCATGGCCATCTTGCGCCAACTGCCGTACACGCTCAGCATTATGGACGTTAATCCCCTGATACAAGCGGTTCCACGTCCAGCTCAAAACCCGATCCGACAGACGCACGGCTTCATAAGAGAAGTCGGCGGCAATTTCTTCCATCAACGTTATGGCGTTTTGCTGCGCTTTCTCATGGGAGATTTTCTTGGTGCGAGCTTCATCGGCGACCGCTTTTTCAATCGCTTTGGATGTTAACAGTTTCTTGAATAGGTCTTGACGTGCCGGCAGGCTAGGGCCTACAGCAGCCAAACGCTGACGTGAGAAGTGCATCCGCGCTACGCGCGCCAGTTTGTGGGCAATTGTTTTATCTGTACCATGTTCACTGGCCATCCGGCGCAGTGAAACTGTGGTGGAAAAACGCACAAAGCTATCGCGGCCCAGCCACAATACTGCAAAGAATTTCTGCACACCGTTCAGTACGCGCAGATGTGGCGTACCGTGGCCTTCACGCCCTGGAGAGCGGCCAAACATCACCGACACCGGCAGCATTTGAATATCCAACTCCGGGTTATTGCGATGCAGATCGAGATAATCGTGGAATATTTTTACCGATTCCTGCTTCGGGGCGTAATAGCGAAATACCCTTGGGCCGTTATCGATAAAGACATGGCTGGGAAGCTGCACACCATCGATTTCCAATGGAATCAATGGGTCGGGCAGATCCTGAGCCTGACACTGCGCTCGCAAAGTCAGTAAATCAGCCTTAGAATTGTAAGGCAAAACGTACAGAATAGGACGAGACGGGTCTAACCCTAACTCAGTCACAGGATCTGCCGGAATAACCTTGCTTTTTACCAACAATTTAAGTGGTAAATTCAATAACTTATAATATATTTTACGCCAACCTGACATAACTACATGAAGCCTCTTGTTAGCAATTCGTCGCAAGGATACCAGAAACTGGTTTTGAGATCTGTGGTGATGAGACAACAGAAAGCGGCAAAAATCATCATTAACTTAAGATAAAGGCAATAAAATATGGCAAATCAGTCAACTGGATTAACCCGAATCTATAAAGCTGCTGGTTATTCTGTGAAAGGTTTAACCGCAGCCTGGAAAAATGAAGCCGCATTTCGCCAGGAAGCAGTGGCTGCCATACTCGCTATCATACTGGCCTTTTGGTTAGATATAGAGGCCACAGCACGTATTTTATTGATCGCGAGTGTGGTGCTAGTCGTCATTGTTGAAGTTATCAATAGTGCTATTGAGGCGGTGGTGGACCGCATCGGCAGTGAACTCCACGAACTATCAGGACGGGCCAAGGATATGGGGTCTGCTGCCGTATGTCTGGCCATTTTGTTGGCGTTATTTATATGGGTAACAGTGCTCTGGCAGCATGTCGGCTAAGAATGCGATAAACAACGCGATAAACAGCGCTGTGGATGTAAACAGTGATTAATCCCTGTTTTTATTCACTCTTTGGTTCCCAATACTCACTTACCTGTATATACTCACAGCAAGACTGTATAAACAAACAGGGGGCGGAATGAAAGCACTTACTACCAGACAGCAAGAGGTTTATGACCTTGTGCGCGATCACCTAGCGCAAACAGGTATGCCACCGACCCGTGCCGAAATTGCGCAGCGCCTGGGGTTTCGCTCTCCTAACGCCGCTGAAGAGCATTTAAAAGCACTGGCCCGTAAGGGTGTGATCGAGATTGTCTCCGGCGCTTCTCGCGGTATCCGTCTATTGATGGAAGAAGAAGATGGTTTACCACTGATTGGCCGGGTTGCCGCAGGGGAGCCACTATTAGCGCAGCAGCATATTGAAGGCCACTATAAAGTCGATCCTTCCATGTTTAAGCCGAGTGCGGATTTCCTGTTGCGGGTAAATGGAATGTCGATGAGAGATATCGGTATTCTGGACGGTGACTTGCTCGCTGTACATAAAACCCAAGATGTACGTAATGGGCAAGTGGTTGTTGCGCGTATTGATGATGAAGTAACGGTAAAACGCTTGAAAAAACAAGGTAATATCGTCCAACTTCTGCCAGAAAATAGTGAGTTCCAGCCGATTGTAGTCGATCTACGTGAACAAAGTTTTACTATTGAAGGTCTAGCCGTTGGTGTCATCCGTAATGGCGACTGGATCTGATTTTCGCGTTGATTTATATACCCTTCAGTAAGAAGGGTATATAAAGAATTTTATCCCTTTTATATTCAACTCAATCTAGTTTGAGAATATTCCGATAATAAGTTATTACTTGCTGTTTTAACTGAATATTATCAGCTTTTCCTTTCTGTTTATTTCTCAAGTATCAGTGATTAATATTAATCTGACTTTAATTATCAGTATCCTCTGCTACAGTTATTCATACGGTAAGCGAAGGAACGATTTCAAATTTAAACTATTTATTACCGTATTTAATTAAATAAACTGACTAATCCAAAGGTAACGGAGATATTATGAATAAAGATCAAGCCGACGGTAACTGGAAGCAGTTTAAAGGTAAAGTGAAAGAGAAATGGGGCAAACTAACCGATGATGACCTGACCGTCATTGAAGGTAAGCGTGACCAGCTGGTGGGTAAAATCCAGGAGAAATACGGCTATCAGAAAGAGCAAGCCGAGAAAGAAGTTAAGGCTTGGGAAGATCACAGCAAATATCGCTGGTAGCGGTGTTAAACTGATATCGATATAAATAAATCGAGCTTCTGGTATTCATAGAATACTTATTTATTAAATAACCTTTAGTTTTTTATATTCTTCACATTAAAACTTAGTGGTGAATTTAATAATTAGCAATACTCTTCAGGTATCTTATTTATATCGAATTGACACAAGGATGTGTCTTGTTTTATTTAAATTCTTATTTATTCTCTATAGCCATTATTCCTCTCATACTTATCCTGCCGCCTATCAGGCGACAGTCTACTTTTATCATCAGGGACTACTTCTTTTTAGTCACAATAGAATGGTCATGACCACAATGATCATGGCTTTCACATGCTTCGACTTCCCCACATTCAGCACATAAACCATGAGCTTCAACCACCGTATGGCGCAGGGTAAAACCAGACTGTTTTGCTAACTGTGCCAGAGCTTCCTCGATACCAACAGTTGTTCGTTCAGTCACTATCTTGCAGCGATCGCAGATAAATAATGCCGAAGTATGAGTTGGCTCTTCAAAATGATGGCATAGCACATAGCTGTTTGCTGATTCAACACGGTGAATAAACCCCTGCTCAAGCAAGAAATCCAATGCACGATAGACTGTTGGCGGTTTAGCTTGTGGTTCAGAAACACGCAGTAAATCCAACAGATCATAAGCACTGATTGCACCAGGCTGTTGCGCCATCAAACGCAAGACTTCAAGACGTTGCGGTGTCAGCCGGACGTTTCGTTGTTGGCACAGGCTTTCAGCCTGAGCAAGCAGCTTTTCCTGATTGATAGGGTTCATCATGTACATCCCGCAGCATTTGAATGGTGCCAATTTTATCATATTTACAGCTAATCGCCGATAGATGAAAAAATAGGATGTCGCGGAGTGTCACAACTTTAGCAAGTCAAAGCTGCTAGTCGCGTGTTGCCATGTGTTAGCTACAACTATCACTCAGACTGCCATTATAAAGTTCTATGGTATAATCACATATTCTTTCCGATTGTTTGGTTTACTCAATGAGTAATATTAATGGGTAATTGATGCAGTCATAACCGATGAAACTACAGTAAATGTACCAAGCTCAGACTTTTTCCAGCACTCAGGCTGATAAGCCACATTATCCCCTACAGCGTTTTTCCGTCGCGCCGATGCTCGACTGGACAGATCGTCATTGCCGCTATTTTCATCGCTTGTTGACCAAACAGGCTTTGTTGTATACCGAAATGGTTACAACAGGTGCGATTATTCATGGTAAAGCAGACTATCTGGCCTATAGCGAGCAAGACCATCCTGTCGCACTACAACTGGGTGGCAGTGATCCGCAGGCATTAGCCCATTGTGCCAAGCTGGCTGAGCTTCGCGGATACAATGAAATAAACCTGAATGTAGGCTGCCCGTCTGATCGAGTGCAAAACGGCCGTTTTGGTGCTTGCTTGATGGCAGAGGCTAGTCTGGTTGCTGATTGTATAAAAGCCATGCGTGATGTCGTTTCTATTCCGGTTACAGTGAAAACCCGCATCGGGATTGATGAGCTGGATAGTTATGAGTTCTTGTGTGAGTTCGTGCAAACTGTCGCGGAGCGTGGTGAATGCGATATATTCACCATTCATGCCCGCAAAGCGTGGCTCTCAGGCTTAAGTCCGAAAGAGAACCGTGAAGTACCTCCACTGGATTATGAGCGGGTTTATCAGCTTAAACGTGATTTTCCTACACTGACCATTGCCATTAATGGTGGTGTGAAAACACTGGTTGAAGCTAAAGAACATCTTAAACATGTTGATGGGGTGATGATGGGCCGCGAAGCTTACCAAAATCCCAGTATATTGACGCAAGTGGATCGTGAACTTTTTGACCCAAATGCGCCGGTGGTAGATAGTGTTAAAGCTGTTGAAGCTCTTTTTCCTTATATCGAGCAAGAACTGTCACGCGGTGCTTATTTAGGGCATATCACTCGTCATATCTTGGGTATTTTCCAAGGGATACCTGGCGCGCGCCAGTGGCGTCGTCATCTGAGTGAAAATGCACATAAGCCTGGAGCAGATGTTTCCGTTGTCGAACAGGCGCTGGCTCTGGTGACCCGCCCACAGCACAGTTCTTAAGAAAAATGACTATAAGTTAGTGAAATTGACCACGCCAGCCTGCTGTTTTGGCAGGCTTGTTTTTATCTAAAATAATAAAATTCAAGTGGTTACCCGTCTTTTCGCGATTGGCACGTTTCTTGTAATACTCCTTATAAAATCCCCGAACTGATTGTTATATTTAATCAAGTGATTGTGGGGGAATAAACAGTTATTTAGGAGCCTGCCATGTTTGAAATTTTCTTTGTTATCGGCTTTTTTATCATGCTTATGGTGACCGGTATTTCGTTACTGGGTATCTTTGCAGCTCTATTGGTTGCGGCGGCCTTTATGATGTTGGGTGGGTTATTTATCATGATGTTTAAGCTACTACCTTGGCTGATTCTGGCCGTTGTGGTGGTCTGGATATGGCGTTCGATGCAGAAACCTACTGTAAGGCATTACTAAAATTTCGCTTTCTTGCAGCAGAGATCACAGCCTGAAAGATTAGTAGGATAAATCTGGGGGAAAACGTATTTTTTCTCAAACGAGCTTGCTAGGATGCAGTCCGATACAGTTTGGGATCACATTTTCATCCCTGACAGAGCTAACAATAGCTGTATAAACGGCACTCAGTTCTGGCAGTCTACCCTGTAGTACCCCTACGTTTGCACTAAAGAAAGCAGTGTAACCAGGGCTTCTAGTTGTTAGAGGCCCTGGTTATTACTTTTATAGTGTAAAGTGAATGACTAAAAACTAAGTATCTAAAATATTAAATTAAGCCACGTGAGAAGAGGAATCGTTAGTATTAGATATTAGTAAAAAATCGATTGTAGTTAGCAATAATATAAACTATTTGAGCGACAAATGCTTCTTTGATAATTATCTTCTCTTCTTGATTATTGCATTTCTTTTTTATATCAAAAAAGCTTTGTTGCATTAATTGAACGGTGACATCAGTGGATTTTTGAAATGCAGATAAACTATTATTTTCACCGAATTCACTGAGCAATAAATCAAACCTTTCATCAGCAAAGTCCCGTAGTATCTGCAGTTCTTCATTGCTAATTCTATTGTCACGATAAAAAGCGTTCAGTAATGTTTTTATATCTCTATTGATTTCTGAATCATGCATAATTAAAACCTCAATGTATGTAATGAAATTATGTTACTTAACTATTACAAACTGAGGATATATAGATAACCCAAAGAGGACAATAAGGACGCACTGGTTAATACGCTAAAAGTAATATGAAATAATTTTTTTAATAAACTATAATTGTTAATAATGGATAGTAATACCCAACTATCCATTATTAATTGACTAAAATCCTTAATTAAGGAATTAACAGGCTGGAGCCGGTTGTCTGACGACTTTCTAATATTTCATGAGCACGACGAGCATCGCTTAGCGGGAATTGCTGAGCTTTGGCTACATCCACATTAATTGCGCCACTGATAATCAGTGAAAACAGTTCGTGGCTGGCGCTTTCCAGTTCTTGTCGGTTAGTGACATAAACATTAAGAGATGGGCGAGTCACATACAGCGCGCCTTTTTGGTTGAGTATAGCAAGGTCTATCCCTGTCACCGGGCCAGAGGCATTACCAAAGCTGACCATTAAACCTCTGCGTTTGAGGCTATTAAGTGAGTCCAGCCAGGTGCTTTTGCCCACCGAGTCGTATACCACATCCACTTTTTCATCATTCGTCAGTTCAGCCACCCGCTCAGCGATATTTTCTGTACGGTAGTTGATGGTTGCCCACGCTCCATTGGCTTTAGCCAATTCGGCTTTTTCATCAGAACCCACTGTGCCAATTAATTTGGCACCCAGCGCTTTTGCCCATTGGCAGGCAATCAACCCGACACCACCGGCTGCCGCATGGAATAAGAACACCTGGCCGGGTTTAATTTCATAAGTTTGGCGCAATAAATATTGAACAGTCAGCCCTTTAAGGAATGAAGCTGCGGCTTGTTCAAAAGAGATTTGTTCTGGGATCAGAGCAACTTTCTCCGCAGCAACATTATGTACTTCACTGTAAGCACCGAGAGTTGACTGAGCATAAACCACTCGGTCACCCACTTTTAGTGAGTTAACTGCCGAACCTACTTTTGTCACGATCCCGGCGGCTTCAGTTCCCAGTCCACTCGGGAAGTGCTGCGGTGCGTAAAGGCCGCTACGCACATAGGTATCAATATAATTAATTCCGATAGCTTTGTTTTCTACCTGAACTTCATGCGTCGCGGGGGCCGCCAGCGTGAAATCGAGATATTGCAACACTTCCGGCCCACCTGTGGTGCTAAATTGAATATGCTTTGCCATGTTAGCTCCTTTACGATAGATATATTTTACCCTATAGGGTTCTACACCAGGAGCCGAGATCTTGCTAATACCGATAAGTAATAGGGAATTCATAATTACCCTTCGGGTATCATCGCGTATACTAAGCGGCACTATTTTCCTATAGCAACCATTATCCTGGCGCAATAATAGAGGTAAAGAACACTTTTCATGGCAGCAAAAAAACCTACCAACAATATGACAGAGCCACGCGATCGCCAGATGGAAGGGCTGAAACTCCCGCCTCATTCGCTGGAGGCAGAGCAGTCCGTGTTGGGCGGTTTAATGCTGGATAACGAGCGCTGGGATAATGTCTCTGAGCGCGTTGCCAGCAATGACTTTTTCAGCCGCCCACATCGCCGAATCTTTACTGAAATGCAGCGTTTGCTGGAAAACAGCAAGCCAATCGATTTGATCACGCTTTCTGAGTCACTGGAGCAAAAGGGTGATTTGGAATCGGTAGGCGGTTTCGCCTATTTGGCAGAACTATCGAAAAATACGCCAAGTGCAGCGAATATTGGTGCTTATGCTGACATCGTTCGTGAGCGTGCAGTCGTACGTGAAATGATCTCGGTTGCGAATGAAATTGCTGACGCGGGTTACGATCCGCAAGGGCGTAGCAGTGAAGATCTGCTGGATCTAGCCGAATCGAAGGTATTCCAGATTGCCGAGAGCCGGGCCAATAAAGATGAAGGACCGAAAAGCGTCGATCAGATCCTCGAAGCCACGGTCGCGCGTATCGAGCAGCTCTACCAGCGGCCACATGATGGCGTTACCGGGGTTTCAACCGGTTTTACCGATTTGGATAAGAAGACTGCTGGCTTGCAGAAGTCAGATTTGATTATTGTCGCCGCGCGCCCGTCGATGGGGAAAACTACTTTCGCAATGAACCTGTGCGAAAACGCTGCGATGATGCAGGAAAAGCCGGTATTGATCTTCAGTCTGGAGATGCCAGGCGATCAGATCATGATGCGTATGTTGGCGTCATTGTCCCATGTCGATCAGACGCGTATCCGTACCGGCCAGCTCGATGATGAGGATTGGGCACGGATTTCGAGCACCATGGGCATATTGATGGAAAAACGCAATATGTATATTGATGACTCCTCTGGTCTGACTCCGACTGAAGTGCGCTCCCGTGCGCGACGTATTTTTCGCGAACATGGTGGGTTAAGCCTGATTATGATCGACTACCTGCAATTGATGCGGGTGCCGTCGCTTTCGGATAACCGTACCTTGGAAATCGCCGAAATCTCACGTTCCCTGAAAGCATTGGCAAAAGAGCTACAAGTGCCGGTCGTGGCACTTTCTCAGCTTAACCGTAGCTTGGAGCAACGTGCGGATAAACGGCCGGTCAACTCCGACTTACGTGAATCAGGTTCAATCGAGCAGGATGCCGACTTAATCATGTTTATTTATCGTGATGAGGTGTATCACGAAAACAGTGATGAGAAAGGGATTGCACAGATTATTTTGGGCAAACAGCGTAACGGCCCGATCGGTTCTGTTCGACTGAAGTTTAATGGTCAATGGTCGCGCTTTGATAATTATGCCGGCCCGCAATACGATGATGAGTAATCCTCCTTCGTACTTGAAGCCGCAGGATTGTTAGCTACGCGCATGCACCCGAATCACTGACTGGTGTCAGCTCATCGGGGTTTGTTCGCTTGCTGCCTACCTGCAACTCCAATGACTTTGGGCATAACATCTATTGAGTATTAAGGATAAGAAATGAAAGCGGCAACAGCAGTAATCGACCGCCGCGCTCTGCGACATAACTTGCAACAGGTACGGCGTATAGCGCCGCAAAGCCGCCTGATTGCTGTTGTGAAAGCAAACGCTTATGGCCACGGGTTATTAGAAACAGCGCATACCTTGCAAGATGCAGATTGCTACGGTGTAGCGCGGATCGGTGAAGCCTTGATGCTCCGATCCGGTGGGATCGTGAAACCGATTTTGTTGTTGGAAGGATTTTTTGCGGCAGAAGATCTCCCTATTCTAGCGGCTAATTGCATTGAAACTGCGGTACATAGCATTGAACAATTGGAAGCGCTGGAAGTTGCCGAGCTCTCTGCTCCTATTCATGTTTGGATGAAACTGGATACCGGCATGCACCGTTTGGGTGTGCGTCCAGAGCACGCGGAGGCTTTCTATCAGCGCTTAAGCGCGTGTAAGAATGTTATTCAGCCAGTCAATATCATGAGTCACTTTAGCCGGGCGGATGAGCCGCAAGTGGATACCACCCGCCAGCAACTAGACTGTTTTGATACTTTCGCCGCCGATAAACCTGGCAAGCAATCTATCGCGGCATCTGGCGGTATTTTGCTCTGGCCAGAAGCACACCGTGATTGGGTTCGCCCAGGAATCATACTGTATGGGGTTTCACCAATGGATGAGCCTTATGCCAGTCATTTTGAACTAAAACCAGCGATGGCATTGAAATCCAGCCTAATAGCGGTACGTGAGCATAAAGCCGGTGAACCTGTAGGTTATGGCGGTACTTGGGTGAGTGATCGCGATACCCGTCTGGGGGTGGTGGCGATCGGCTACGGCGATGGTTATCCGCGCAGCGCTCCTTCAGGCACCCCGATGTGGCTAAATGGCCGCGAAGTTGGCATTGTGGGCCGGGTTTCAATGGATATGATTTCTGTTGATCTCGGGCCAAATGCGACAGATAAAGTGGGTGACGAGGTATTGCTGTGGGGCGCTGAGCTGCCGGTTGAGAAAATTGCAGCCTGCACTGGTATCAGCGCCTACGAATTGATTACTAAGCTGACCTCCCGCGTCGCGATGGAATATTTAGGGGAATAAGGTAAGCTGCTAGAGACAATAATTATCGTTAAAGGAGAGCAGCGCCGTGTTCCAAAATGTTGACGCCTACGCAGGTGACCCGATCCTGTCGCTGATGGAAAGTTTTAAAGTCGATAACCGTGCTCATAAAGTAAATTTGAGCATCGGGCTTTATTACAATGAACTGGGTGAGATCCCGCTGATGCAAGCGGTTCAAGTTGCTGAATCACAATTAAATGTTCAGCCACATGGAACACCAGTCTATTTGCCGATGGAAGGTCTCCACTCCTATCGTACTGCTATCCAGCAGCTATTATTTGGTGCAGATCATCCGATGTTGGTACAGCAGCGAGTGGCGACAATTCAAACCGTGGGTGGCTCCGGTGCATTAAAAGTTGGTGCTGATTTCCTGAATCATTATTTTCCTGATTCTCAAGTCTGGGTCAGTGATCCTACTTGGGAAAACCACGTTGCTATTTTTAGCGGTGCAGGTTTTAAGGTCAATACCTATCCGTATTTCGATAACGATAAGTTGGGCGTGAAGTTTGATCAAATGCTGGCTGTACTCCAGCAGTTACCCGCCAAAAGCATTGTGTTATTGCACCCTTGCTGCCATAACCCGACGGGTTCGGATCTCACTAATGCACAATGGGATCAAGTGATTGAAGTAGCTAAAGGCCGGGATTTGATTCCCTTCCTGGATATCGCTTATCAAGGTTTTGGTGCCGGACTGAATGAAGATGCTTATGCTATCCGCGCGATGGCAGCAGCTGAGTTACCCTGTTTGATCAGTAACTCTTTCTCTAAAATCTTCTCTTTATATAACGAGCGAGTCGGCGGTTTATCTGTGGTGTGTGAGAGTGAAGAAGTCGCAGGCCGTGTTTTAGGGCAACTGAAAGCCACCGTTCGCCGTAACTATTCCAGCCCACCTAACTTCGGTGCGCAAGTCGTTTCCAAAGTGCTGCATGACACCGAATTGCGAGCGCAATGGCAGGCTGAAGTGGAGCAAATGCGCCTACGTATTATTGAAATGCGTAGCACGTTGGTAGAAGCCTTGAAAGCTTCACTACCAAATCGTAATTTTGACTACTTGCTGCAACAACGCGGGATGTTTAGCTACACTGGTTTTAGCGCAGAACAGGTGGATCGCCTGCGTGAAGAGTTTGGTGTGTATCTGATTGCCAGTGGCAGGATGTGTATGGCGGGCGTCAATCACAGTAATGTTCAGCGTGTTGCGGCGGCTTTTGCCGCGGTACAGTAATCTGCTATTCACATGATTTAAATTAAGGCGATAGAAATATCGCCTTTTTTGTTTATTTTTTTCGCTACCTTTCCGTGAGTTATCTTCATCTTCTACTTGTTTATCCCAACACCGATGGCTGTAAATCGATTAAATAATATACTAATTGATGTGGCTGATACATGCTAAACGATCATTCATTGCTCACAGTAAAGCTGTTTTGAAAGGCGCAAACTGATGGTTCAGCATGCGTAACTGCCTAATGAAGCCTTTATGGAATAAATAACTTATGAGGCCGTTTCGCGAGACGGTACCGGCCCATTACAGGAGATATCCGCATGAATAATTCAGCATTACTGGAATACTGCATGTCCAAACCTGGAGCAGAGCAGAGTGACCATGAGAAGTGGCAGGCGAATCAGATTAAAGTAGCGGATGTGATGTTTGCTATGGTAGGCGAGACGGAGGGACGCCCCTCTATCTCATTGAAAACCAGCCCTGAATTGGCAGAAAGCCTGAGAGAGCAACATCCGGAGATCGTGCCAAGTGAACACTTGAACAAAGCGCACTGGAACACGGTATTTCTGGATGGCAAATTACCAAACTCACAGTTCTATTCATTAATAGACCGTTCTTACCAATTGGTTTTACAGGGATTACCCGAGCATCGGCGGCAAGAGTTAGTTGTCTGAAGGCTAAAAATAACACTCCAGGACAACTGACGGATTGCCCCGGAGCGCTGATTTAATGGCTACTTACGCTGCAACATAGGTTTGAGGAATCGGGCCGTATGTGATGCTGCGCATTCTGCGACGGTCTCTGGTGTGCCGGAAACCAAAATCTCGCCGCCGCCACTGCCGCCCTCTGGCCCCAGATCAACAATCCAGTCTGCGGTCTTAATCACATCCAGATTATGCTCAATGACCACAATGGTATTGCCCTGATCCCGCAACTGATGTAACACCGCCAATAACTGCTGAATATCAGCAAAGTGCAGGCCGGTGGTCGGTTCGTCCAGAATATAGAGTGTCTGGCCAGTACCACGTTTTGATAGTTCGCGTGACAATTTGACGCGTTGTGCTTCCCCGCCCGATAGGGTCGTTGCCGACTGGCCCAGACAAATATATGACAGGCCAACATCCATCAAGGTTTGCAGCTTGCGCGCCAATGCCGGAACGGCATCAAAGAACTCACGTGCTTCTTCGATAGTCATCGCCAACACTTCGTGAATGCTCTTGCCTTTGTATTTCACTTCCAGTGTTTCGCGGTTATAGCGCTTACCTTTACACTGATCGCAAGGGACATAAATGTCAGGTAGGAAGTGCATTTCAACTTTAATCACCCCGTCGCCCTGACAGGCTTCGCAGCGGCCGCCTTTCACGTTAAAGCTAAAACGACCCGGCGTGTAGCCCCGAGCGCGTGACTCAGGTACGCCCGCAAAGAGTTCACGAATAGGGGTAAAGATGCCGGTATAGGTTGCCGGGTTTGAGCGCGGAGTCCGGCCAATCGGGCTTTGGTCGATATCGATAACTTTATCGAAATGCTCCAGCCCTTGAATATCACGATACGGAGCCGGTTCATTACTGGTCGCCCCGTTCAATTGGCGCTGTGCAATGCAATATAAGGTATCGTTGATTAGCGTCGATTTACCTGAGCCAGAAACACCGGTAATGCAGCTAAATAACCCAACGGGCAGTGTGAGAGTGACATCTTTCAGGTTGTTACCGCTGGCGCCAATCAACTTCAACACTTTGCTTGGATCACCTGCCACGCGTTGGGCTGGAATGGCAATTTCCCGCTTACCGCTGAGGAACTGGCCGGTGAGTGAATTAGGCGCTGCCATAATGTCATCAACGGTCCCTTCTGCAACTACTTCACCACCATGCACACCGGCACCAGGGCCGATATCAATCACATGGTCGGCGGCACGAATGGCATCTTCATCATGTTCTACCACAATCACGGTATTACCCAGATTACGTAGGTGAATCAATGTTTCGAGCAAACGTTCATTATCGCGCTGATGCAAACCGATGGACGGCTCATCAAGCACATACATGACACCCACCAAACCGGCACCAATCTGGCTGGCCAGACGAATACGCTGCGCTTCACCACCTGAGAGGGTTTCCGCAGAGCGGGACAATGACAGGTAATTCAGCCCGACGTTAACCAGGAACTTCAGCCTGTCGCCGATTTCTTTTAGTACTTTCTCGGCAATCTGTGCTCGCTGACCGCTGAGTTTCATATTTTGGAAGAAGCTCAGCGCATGACCGATGCTCAGTTCTGAGATTTCTGGCAATGTAGTATTTTCGACAAAGACATAACGCGCTTCACGGCGCAGACGTGTGCCATGACATGAAGTACAGGAGCGATTACTGATAAATTTAGCCAGCTCTTCGCGTACCGCACTGGATTCCGTCTCTTTATAACGGCGCTCCATATTGTGCAGCACACCTTCAAATGGATGGCGGCGTATCGTGGTATCACCGCGGTCATTAATGTATTTGAATTCAATGGTATCTTTGCCAGAACCATACAGAATGGCTTTCTGGATGGTGGCATCCAGCGAGTTAAATGGCGCTTCGATATCAAACTTATAATGATCAGCCAGTGAACGTAGCATCTGGAAGTAGTAGAAGTTACGGCGATCCCAACCCCGAATTGCGCCCCCTGCCAGTGACAGCTCAGGGTTTTGTAGCACACGATCTGGGTCAAAGAACTGCTGTACACCCAGGCCATCACAGGTTGGGCAAGCACCGGCCGGGTTGTTAAAGGAGAACAGACGCGGCTCCAACTCGCTCATACTATAGCCGCAAATGGGGCAGGCAAAGTTAGCGGAAAACAGCAGTTCTTCTGCGTGAGGATCGTCCATATCGGCAACCACGGCAGTGCCGCCGGAAAGTTCCAATGCGGTTTCAAATGATTCAGCCAGACGCTGAGCCAGGTCTTCGCGCACTTTAAAACGATCGACCACTACTTCAATGGTATGTTTCTTTTGCAGTTCTAATTTCGGTGGATCAGACAGATCGCAAACTTCGCCATCGATCCGCGCCCGGATATAGCCCTGCATTGCCAGATTTTCCAGCGTTTTGGTATGTTCGCCTTTGCGATCTTTTACCACTGGCGCCAGTAACATCAGGCGGCGGCCTTCTGGCTGGCTGATGACGTTATCCACCATCTGGCTGACCGTTTGCGCGGCAAGCGGCACATCATGATCCGGGCAGCGCGGCTCGCCGACACGGGCGAACAGCAAACGCAGATAATCATGAATTTCAGTGATGGTGCCCACGGTAGAACGCGGGTTATGGGAGGTCGATTTTTGCTCGATGGAGATGGCCGGAGAGAGACCTTCAATATGGTCGACATCCGGTTTTTCCATCAGCGATAGAAATTGGCGCGCATAAGCGGAGAGAGACTCAACATAGCGGCGTTGGCCCTCGGCATACAGGGTATCAAATGCCAGTGAGGATTTGCCTGAACCCGATAGACCGGTGACCACGATCAGTTTGTCGCGCGGAATAATCAGGTTGATATTCTTAAGATTATGGGTGCGAGCGCCCCGAACTTCGATATTATCCATTCAAACATTTCCCGGATGTAAACTGAGCCTCTCCCGTGCCTATTTTGGGGATATACAGGTGCATTTCCAACATCCCAAAAGTACACAGCCAGTACGAAACGGATAATTATGACACAAAAAAACCTGAATGGATATCCAGTATCCGAGTGCAATTAAGGCCGTTATTGCAATAAATTTGTAATGCATTGCGCAGCGATGATCAGTTGTGCCGTTTACCCGCTAGCGTGTTAAACTTACTGGTTTATACTGTACAAAATTTATTTCATCAGGAGAGTTCACATGGCCAGCAGAGGCGTAAACAAAGTGATTTTGGTCGGGAATTTGGGCCAAGACCCGGAAGTCCGCTACATGCCGAATGGCGGCGCTGTTGCCAATATCACCCTGGCCACTTCCGAAAGCTGGCGTGATAAAGCAACCGGCGAGCAGAAAGAAAAGACGGAATGGCACCGTGTGGTGTTGTTCGGCAAACTAGCGGAAGTTGCTGGTGAGTATTTGCGCAAAGGCTCTCAGGTCTATATCGAAGGCGCATTGCAAACCCGTAAATGGACAGATCAGGCTGGTGTTGAGAAATACACCACTGAAGTTGTGGTTAACGTGGGCGGCACCATGCAAATGCTGGGTGGCCGTCAAGGCGGTGGTGCTCCGGCGGGTGGTGGTGCACCACAAGACGGTGGCGCGCAAGGCGGTTGGGGTCAACCTCAGCAGCCACAAGGTGGCAACCAGTTCAGCGGTGGCCAGCAGGCTTCACGCCCGGCTCAATCAGCGCCAGCAGCACAACCACAAGGCGGCAATGAGCCACCAATGGATTTTGACGACGATATTCCGTTCTGATCCTACGACTTGCTTAGTACCAGTCACACTGGTGATAGAAATAAACCCTGCCTTGGCGGGGTTTTTTTATGGCTACACATAATAGAGTTTGCATCGGCCATCACATGACTAAATCGATGTTAAGAAAAATAAAAGGGCTAAAGTACATTGTTGAGCTTGCCGATAAAAAAACCTTAGCGAGTCACCGGGTTGGCGACTAAGCCTAATGCGCTGCTAAAAGACGTGCAGCAGATGATAAAAGGGATAGGTATGTCTGTATCGAAAGTTTTATTTATTACCTCGTTTTTAGGTGTCTCTATGAGTAGCAGCATTGCCGCTACTTTTACCGACAGTCTTATACAATGTAATCCTCAGTTTTTCGAAACGCTCTATCAGCAGCGTACAGCGCTGAAAAAAGTGGTCCGTGTCCAAGATGACCATAAAGCAATTGCCTGGGTGCCGGTGACGGATAAAGAAGGGACAATTGCTTACTTTACTCATACATTCCGCGATGGTGACTTGACCCTCTCCGGTTATTATGAGCAGAGTGAAGATCTAGGGAAGTTAGGTAAATATTATTTCTGGGGAGTATTAATTGATGAGCCTGTCGAGAAAGTTATCGCTTTAACGCCCGAAGTGAAATGGCAAAATAATAATGGACTTTATATAACTCATCCACAAATCAAAGTCGAACTGACACAACCATGGCAGCCGAATCCTTCAGCTATTGATGGTATTGCTCCAGCGAAAGATAGTGCTGAAAAGGTCGTGATGCTGAGTAACAAAAATGGCAAATCTTTGCTGAGCTGTTCCATTCAGGGCAATATCGATCGGGCTCTTCTGCTCCAGGAACGACCAGATATTGCCGCAGGGAATGAATAATGAAACGATTTTTTATTATTGCAGGAATAGCATGGTTAACAGGGTGCGCACCCCATGCAACTCAAAAAGTAGATATTCCTCCTCATATGGCTAAATTAGTTGATAATAAAGATACAACGACTTATTTATCTTTCGAAAGTATATCGCTTTATAATGGCAACGCTCATCTACGCCAGTTTTATTTAATCAATAACTATAAAGAGGCTACTGTTATTTCCAAATCAGATGGCGTATCGATCAAAAGTTCGAGTGCTATTAATGTTATCAACTGTGACAGACCAGAACGCGCAATATTCGACAGAGTGTATTTTTCTGAGCTTTTCGCTAAAGGAAAGGTTATCGCCAAACGCGATAGTATTGGGCAATGGGAAAGCTTCCCAGAAAAGTCGATCGCCGGAATTATTCGCGAAATAGTCTGTAATGTCCCTACAGAGAAATTAAAGGATATCTCCTTAAAAAATAAACAGCAGCCATTAATACACTAAATTATCATCTCGGGCAGAGTTTACTCTGCTCGCAGAGCGTAACGTCATGTTTCATCTCACGGCGCCATAAACAAAAATATTTTTTATGCTTATAATCAATACTCTGATATTCCTCCCATGGAGATTGATCATGGTTATTGTTCATCATCTGAATAATTCACGTTCACAACGAATCTTATGGATGTTGGAGGAACTGCAAGTTCCTTATGAGTTGAAGCGCTATGAGCGCGATCCTGGTAGTTTACTGGCACCTCCGGAGTTGAAAAAAATCCATTCCTTGGGGAAATCACCGGTGATTACTGATGGCGATCTGACACTGGCGGAATCGGGTGCCATCATCGAGTATTTGCAGGAAACCTATGATGCGCAAGGCTTGTTTAAGCCCACCGGCCATTATGATCGACAGCAATTTCGTTACTGGATGCATTACGCCGAAGGCTCATTGATGCCATTGCTGGTGATGAAGCTTATCTTTAGCCGTTTCGGTGGGCCGCCTGTTCCGTGGATTATTCGTCCGGTCGCCAAAGCATTGGGTGATGGGGTGCAGAAAAATTATCTGAATAAGCAAATTGCTACTCATCGCGATTATCTGGAACAGTATTTAGAAAAGAATCAATGGTTTGCGGGAAGTGATTTCAGTGCCGCAGATATTCAGATGAGTTTTCCTATTGAGGCAATAAATATGCGCAGCGGCCTTGTGGGGTTCCCGAAACTGCAAGATTTCTTAGTGCGTATTCATCAGCGCCCAGCTTATCAACAGGCGATTGAAAAGGGCGGCGCGTTCAAATTAGAAAACGGATAAGCCTATCAAGAGTTAGATAAGAAAAACGGGTGTGAGCTCGCTCACACTTCGTTTCCCGCCTTCATGTAACTCGAATTACATGCCCCCAGACAAATTAATGTAAGAAAATGCATTAAATGCCGCTTTCTGATGTTGATTAGTCGCTGTGAATAGCTAGATAATCGTTTGCTTTGAATTTCATCTACCCTAAACTTCGATTTTTTCAGTCATGTGTGTTTCCAGCTAATCGTTTGCTATTTTCTCCGTCATATCGACATTGGGGGAATTGGCGAGTTTATCGGCATGGACGGAAACGATTACGTATGGAAAGGGCGCGTGACTTGTTGACGACTTTTAAATGACACACAGGGGACATAACCATGTCTAGCAACAATCCTCAAGTGAACCAGGCTGTAAAGCCGAAGAGTTCGCTTGATGCGTTTTTCAAGCTTAGTGAACGTGGCAGTAATGTACGTCAGGAAGTGCTGGCCGGTCTGACGACCTTTTTAGCGATGGTCTATTCGGTCATTGTTGTGCCGAGCATGTTGGGTAAAGCGGGCTTCCCACCAACAGCGGTATTCGTTGCCACCTGTCTGGTCGCGGGCTTAGGTTCTTTGCTGATGGGCTTGTGGGCGAACCTACCGATGGCGATTGGTTGCGCCATCTCATTGACAGCATTTACTGCATTTAGCTTGGTATTAGGCCAACATATCAGTATTCCCGTGGCTCTGGGGGCGGTATTCCTGATGGGGGTGCTGTTTACCATTATCTCCGTGACGGGGATTCGCTCGTGGATATTGCGTAATCTGCCAATGGGGGTGGCGCATGGCACCGGAATTGGTATCGGCCTGTTCCTGCTGCTGATTGCTGCTAACGGTGTCGGTCTGGTTATCAAAAACCCAATTGAAGGTTTACCGGTCGCGCTGGGCGCATTTACCTCTTTCCCCGTCATTATGACGTTATTAGGTCTGGCAGTGATTTTTGGTCTGGAAAAACTGCGGGTGCCGGGTGGCATTCTGTTGGTGATTATTGCCATCTCAATTATCGGTTTGATTTTTGATCCAAGTGTTAAGTATCAAGGATTGTTTGCCATGCCAAGTCTGGCAGATGAAAACGGCAACTCATTGATTTTTAGTCTTGATATTATGGGCGCGCTGAAACCCGTGGTGCTACCAAGTGTGCTGGCACTGGTGATGACTGCGGTGTTTGATGCCACTGGCACTATCCGTGCGGTAGCAGGGCAAGCAAACTTGTTGGATAAAGACGGCCAGATTATCAGTGGCGGTAAAGCGCTGACTTCTGACTCCGTCAGCAGCATCTTCGCCGGTTTAGTGGGTGCAGCGCCAGCGGCAGTTTACATTGAATCAGCGGCCGGTACTGCGGCAGGCGGCAAAACTGGCCTGACAGCGACCGTCGTCGGTATCTTGTTCTTGCTGATTCTGTTTCTCTCACCACTCTCCTATTTGGTTCCAGCTTATGCAACTGCTCCGGCCCTGATGTATGTCGGTTTGCTGATGCTGAGCAACGTTTCTAAACTGGACTTTGAAGATTTCGTTGATGCTATGTCTGGCTTGCTCTGCGCGGTGTTTATCGTGCTGACTTGCAATATCGTGACCGGTATTATGCTGGGCTTCAGTTCATTGGTGATTGGCCGTATTTGCTCCGGTGAATGGCGTAAGCTGAATCTTGGCACTGTAATTATCGCTGTGGCGCTGGTGGCATTCTACGCTGGCGGTTGGGCAATCTAAGCCTTGAGTCTTGGTTGGCATCGGGATGAATATGTTCCCGATGCCATTACGCTCGATAATACCCCTACTTTCTTTGTATTTTCTTGCCATCAATTACCGATTTTTTTCCCCATTGCACAAAAAATTGATCTACTATCAAAAGCTGCACGTCGCCCCTGTTTGTGGGTGAGTACGATCAGGTTTTGTGTTGCGTTGAGTTGAGTCTAAGGAAAGCATGGAAATCTTTTTTACAATCCTCATTCTGATTTTAGTGGTGTCGCTTTCTGGCGTTGTCACGAGAATGTTACCGTTTCAAGTTCCCCTCCCTCTTATGCAGATTGTCTGTGGTGCTTTGTTGGCCTGGCCCCACTTTGGTTTGCATGTTGATTTTGACCCGGAATTATTCCTGGTTTTGTTTATTCCGCCGCTACTGTTTGCTGATGGCTGGAAAACACCGACGCGGGAGTTTATTCACCACGGGCGGGAAATATTTGGTTTGGCTTTGGCCTTAGTATTGGTCACAGTGGTGGGTATCGGTTATCTGATTTACTGGATGGTGCCTGGTATTCCGCTGGTTGCCGCCTTTGCGCTGGCGGCAGTGCTGTCGCCTACCGATGCCGTTGCATTGTCTGGTATCGTGGGGAAAGGGCGTATACCTAAATCAATTATGGGCGTGCTGGAAGGGGAGGCATTGATGAATGATGCTTCCGGTCTGGTGGCGCTGAAGTTTGCTATTGCCGTTGCCATGGGCACTATGGTGTTTACAGTGTCCGGCGCGACGCTGGAATTCCTGAAAGTAGCGATTGGTGGCCTGCTGGCTGGTGTGGCCGTTACTTGGCTATACAGTAAGTCGCTGCGCCTGATGAGCCGCTGGAGTGGCGATGATCCGGCAACACAAATCGTCTTATTGCTGCTGTTGCCATTTGCCTCATATTTGATTGCAGAACATATTGGTGTGTCCGGTATTTTAGCCGCAGTGGCGGCGGGTATGACCATTAGTCAGTCTGGTGTGATCCGCAATGCTCCGCTCACCATGCGATTACGTGCCGACAGTGTATGGTCGATGCTGGAATTCGTGTTTAACGGCATGGTGTTTATCCTGCTGGGCCTACAATTACCGGGGATTCTCGAAACCTCAATTGTGCAGGCTGAGTTAGATCCGACGATTCAAACCTGGAATCTGTTTGCCGACGTCGCCATCATTTATGGTGCATTGCTGGTGCTGCGTTTTGGCTGGCTGTGGTCGATGAAGAAACTCAGTAAGCGTTTGTTGAGCAAGCGGCCATTGGAGTTCAGTAATTACACCACCCGCGAACTGTGGGTTGCCTCGTTTGCCGGGGTGCGTGGGGCAATTACACTGGCCGGTGTGCTGTCCATCCCTTTATTCCTCAGTGATGGTTCGGCCTTCCCATCCCGTTATCAATTGGTGTTTATCGCCACCGGCGTCATTTTGTTGTCGGTGATTGTCGGGGTTATTGCTTTACCGCCATTATTGCGCGGCGTAATTGTTGCCGATAAAAGCGCTAGCCGCGAAGAGATTCGTTTGGCGCGGGCGGCAGCGGCAGAAGTGGCGATTGTCAGCTTGAATAAAATGGAAGAACGCCTGGCGGCCAGCAGTGAGGAGAATATCGATCCTGAATTGCTAAAAGAGGTCAGCTCTCGCGTCATCGGGACTTTGCGTCGACGAACGGGCAGTAAAGATGAAATCGAGAACACTTTACTTATCGAAAATCTGGAGCGGCGCTTTCGCTTAACCGCGCTGCGGGCTGAACGCGGTGAGCTGTATCATTTGCGTGCTACACAGAAAATCAGCAACGAAACTCTGCAAAAACTGTTGCACGATCTGGATTTGCTGGAAGCGCTGCTGATCGAAAAAGAAGGTTAATATTCTTCAATCCGGCTACTGATCAGTAGCCGGTTTTATTTCCACCAACGAACCATTGGGCCAAAACTCACGGCAGCGGTTAATCCACGCCTGCGCACTGTGAGAAAGGTAACTTCCCTGACGCCAGATCAATCCTAATTGCCAAGGCATCAATGGTTCTAATGGTAGCCATAACAGTGCATTTTTATCCAGCCGCTGACAGATAGGTTCCGGTAAAATGGCGATCCCAATATTGGCTTGTACCATCGCGGCCAGAAAGTCCCACTGACCGCTGCGCACGGCGATTTGCGGTGTAAATCCCCCGGCAGCAAAAGCATCCATTAGCTGGCGATAGAGGGCAAAATCTTCGTTATAAATCAGGATGGATTGGTCAGCTAACTCAGGAATACTGAGGGTGGTGCGATTAAGCCAAAACGGGGTGCGCGGCACCACCACACACAATGGATGACTGAACAGCGGTAATGACGTTAGCGGTAAATCGGCATCAGCGGGGAGGGCCGTTAGGGCTAAATCCAATTCCCCAGAGAGCACCGCCTGTTGCACAGTTAAACCGCCAAATTCAGCAATTTGCAGTTCTACTCCGGGGTAACTGCCGCGAAATTCACTGATAAGTACCGCCATTTGCGTGCCAACCATCGGCGGAATGCCTAGACGTAGCTTGCCTTTCTTTAATGAGCTAATGTCTTCCAGCTCCGCTCCCAACTGCTGAAACTGGTCGAGAATCACCAGCCCACGCTGATAAACTGCCTGCCCGCTGTCGGTCAAATGCAGACGTCGCCCCTCACGCGTCAGTAAACTACACTCCAACTCATTTTCCAGATTGCGCAGCATTTTGCTGAGGGTGGGTTGAGTGACAAACAACTTCTCCGCAGCTCGGGTGAAGCTTTGCTGGCGCACGACTTCGACGAAATAACGCAGTGTTCGGATATCCATTATTTTTCCTGTGAGCGGAGCGGAAAAGTATGCCATTTAGGCATGATTCCAATGATTTTAATTCATTTTCCGCAAGGTTGCCCGCGGCCTATACTGAGCACTGGTAAAATTTCCCATCGGGGTTTCTCATGTCATTGGCGTTACGCAGTTTTGCGCCGTCTGTTCTCATGCGTTTACAGGTACCGGTTCAAGTAGCACTGTATGCTGGGATATTTATTATTTCTGATCAACTGGTTAGCGTTTTCCATCTACCATTACCCGCCAATATTGTCGGCATGCTATTGCTGCTGGCTATGATTATGCTGCGGATTTTGCCGGTGCGCTGGGTTCAGGCTGGTTCACGTTGGTTGTTGGCTGAAATGCTGTTGTTCTTTGTTCCTGCGGTCGTGGCGGTGGTAAATTATGCTCAGTTGATCATGGTGGACGGTTGGAAGATTTTTGCCGTTATCGCGGTCAGTACCTCACTGACCCTGGCGGCAACGGGTTTGGTGGTTGACCGGGTTTACCGTTTTGAGGTGTGGCTACAGCGCCGCAAGTCTAATCATCATGAATGATTTTATTATCAGTATTGCGTGTTTCCTTGCCACGCTGGCACTGTATTTCGCCAATAAAAAACTCTATCGCCGCCGCCGGTCATTATTGCTGATGCCCTTGGTATTGACGCCGATGGTGTTGGTGTTGCTGCTGGTGGTTACCCATATCTCTTATCAGGATTATATTGGTGAGACGCATTGGTTATTGTGGCTATTGGGGCCAGCAACCATCGCGTTTGCGGTGCCGGTTTATGAGAATCTGTCGATTATTCGCCGCCACTGGTTGTCTCTGACTGCGGGAGTTATCACCGCTATTACCGTGGCGGTGGTCAGCTCGGTGTGGCTGGCGAAGTTATTAACGCTATCGGAAGAGGTGCAGCGCAGTTTAGCGGTGCGTTCTATTACTACACCGTTTGCATTGGAAGCGGCAAAACAGCTGGGTGGGCAACCGGATTTAGTGGCACTGTTTGTGGTGATTACCGGGGTATTCGGGATGGCGGTAGGGGATTTGCTATTCCTACGCCTTTCTGTGCGCAGTGGTTTGGCAAAAGGCGCAGGCCTTGGGGCTTCTTCTCACGGAGCAGGCACGGCTAAAGCGTATGAGATGGGGCAACAGGAGGGCGTGGTATCCAGCCTGGTGATGATGCTGGCCGGTATTATTACAGTTATCGGCGCACCGCTGATGGGGCATCTGCTGTGGTAACCGCGATAAAAAAGGGTGAGGATGCCCTCACCCGGAAGTACCCAATGAAACTCCCAAAGTAATGAATTTGTTAGTGAATAACCTGTGCTAAAAATGCCTGTGTGCGCGCTGATTTTGGATTGGAGAAGAATTCAGCCGGGGGCGCTTGCTCGACAATTTCCCCGCGATCCATAAAAATAACCCTATCAGCGACGGTGCGAGCAAAACCCATCTCATGGGTGACGCACAGCATGGTCATCCCCTCATGTGCGAGACTGATCATGGTATCCAGCACTTCTTTCACCATTTCCGGATCCAGTGCCGAGGTCGGCTCGTCAAACAGCATAATTTTGGGTTTCATACACAGAGAGCGAGCAATGGCTACTCGCTGCTGCTGCCCGCCGGATAACTGACCGGGGAACTTATGTGCATGCTCCGCAATACGCACGCGCTCCAGATAATGCATCGCCAGCTCATCCGCTTCTTTCTTCGGCATTTTACGAACCCAACTCGGGGCCAGCGTACAGTTTTGCATCACGGTTAAGTGCGGAAACAAATTAAAGTGTTGGAACACCATGCCAACTTCGCTGCGTACCCGCTCGATGTTACGTAAATCATCATTCAGCTCAATACCATCCACCATGATTTTCCCTTCCTGATGCTCCTCCAAGTGGTTAATGCAACGAATAGTGGTGGATTTTCCCGAGCCAGAAGGGCCACATAACACGATGCGTTCGCCTGGGCGTACATGCAAATTGATATCTTTCAATACGTGGAACTGCCCGTACCACTTATTGACGTTTTCCAGCGTAATCATCATCTTGTCGCTCATGTTATGCCTCAATGTGTGGAACGTCCGGTGTGAAAGCGCTTCTCCAGATGCTGGCTATAGCGCGACATGCTGAAACAGAAAATCCAATAAACGGCAGCGGCAAAGACATAGCCCTCGGTCGACATACCCAGCCAGGCGGGGTCGACAGTGGCTTGTTGTACGCTGCTGAACAGGTCAAACAGACCAATGATGATGACCAGACTGGTATCTTTAAACAGTGCGATAATGGTGTTCACCAGCCCTGGAATCACCATTTTTAGCGCTTGCGGCAAGATAACCAGCCCTTGGGTTTTCCAATAACCCAGCCCGAGTGATTCGGCGGCCTCGGTTTGGCCTTTGGGTAGGGCTTGTAAGCCACCGCGCACCACCTCTGCGATATAAGCCGATTGGAATAACACCACCCCGACTAATGCGCGGATCAACTTATCGATGCTGGTGCCTTCGGTCATAAATAGTGGCAACATCACCGAGGACATGAATAGCACGGTGATTAATGGCACCCCGCGCCAAAACTCGATAAATACCACCGATAGAATGCGCACCACGGGCATACTGGAGCGGCGTGCCAGTGCCAGCAAAATGCCGAGTGGTAACGCGCCAGCAATCCCGACGGCTGCAATGATTAAGGTCAGTGTCAACCCACCCCATTGGCGCGTTTCAACGCGAGTCAGCCCGAAAAAACCGCCATATAGCATCACCCATACCAATAATGGATAGGCCACGGCCCAAACCACCAGATAGCGGCCGCGATGTGGCACTGCGCGCCAGAACAGCGGGATGAGTGTGACCAAGCCAATAATCAACGTGGTATTGATGCGCCAGCGCTGATCAATAGGATAAAGGCCATACATAAACTGGCCAAAGCGTGCATGAATAAATACCCAGCAGGCACCTTCTCGGGTGCAATCAGTGCGCGTTGTACCTAGCCAGTTGGCGTTGAAAACGGCCCAATTCAGCAGCTGCGGGATCAATTGCCACATCAGCCATAGACACAAAAGGGTCAGTAAACTGTTAGTCCAACTGGAGAACAGATTCTTTTTGGCCCAAAAAACCATACGGCTTAATGGGTTGCCGGGCCGTACCGTGCTGGGTGGCTCGCGGGTTAATATCATCGTCATTCGCTTCCCTTAACGCTCGACCAGCGCAATGCGCCGGTTGTAGAGATTCATTAAAAATGAAATGGACAGACTGATAACCAAATAGACCGACATGGTAATGGCGATGGTCTCTATCGCCTGGCCAGTCTGGTTTAGTACTGTTCCGGCAAACAACGACACCATATCGGGGTAGCCAATTGCCGCTGCCAGTGAGGAGTTCTTGACGATATTCAAATATTGGCTGGTCAGCGGCGGGATGATCACCCGCAGCGCTTGCGGCAGAATCACCTGGCGCAAGGTGACGGTATTGGGCAACGCCAATGAGCGGGCGGCTTCATGTTGACCATAAGGCACGGACTGAATGCCCGAGCGGATAACTTCGGCAATAAAGGTTGAGGTATAAACCGACAGAGCCAGTGTTAAGGCAGCCAGTTCGGGAATGAGCACCAATCCGCCTTTAAAATTAAACCCCCGTAACTGCGGCAAATCCCAGTGCAGTGCCGGGCCATATAGCCAATGAGCCAGCGTGGGCAGGGCGATTAACAGCGCCAAGCCTATAGGCCAGGTGCGGCGGAATTGCCCGGTATGTAACTGACGAAAATGGTTATAGCGATGCAATGTAATGATGGCGATAACCGCCAGTAACACAGCCATCAGGGCGGGCACAAAACCGGCGACAAATTCAGGGGATGGCAGATATAAACCACGGTTACTCAGAAATGCCACGCCGAAAGCATCCAGGCTCTGTCTTGGCCCCGGAAGGTTGCGCAAAACGGCAAAGTACCAGAAGAAGATTTGCAGTAACGGCGGAATATTACGGAATGTCTCAATATAAATGGTCGACAGTTTGCGTAATAGCCAGTTATCGGACAAGCGCGCCAATCCGAGAAAGAAACCCAGTATTGAAGCAAAGAAAATACACAATACGGAGACCAACAAGGTATTGAATAACCCGACCAGAAACACCCGGCCATAGGTATCGCCCTGTTCGTAGTCAATAAGATGCTGAACAATGCCAAAGCCAGCGCTGTTATTCAGGAAAGCAAAGCCGGAAGTAATACCTCGGGTTGACAGGTTGGTGATGGTGTTATGGAAAAGGTACGCACCGCATCCGAGCAGTATCAATAGCGCGATAATTTGATACAGCCAGGCGCGCACTGCTGGATTGGTCAGCGAAAAGGCACCTTTGACGGTTGGGCGTTGTGACATAGTGTGGGCCTCGGTCTGTGTCATTCATCCGGCAGGGCTAGCCTGCCGGAGGGGAGTCTACATCAGCGAACCGGAGGGGCGTATTGAAGGCCGCCATTGTTCCACAGCGCATTTTGGCCGCGTTTGATTTTCAGCTCACTGCCCATTCCCACATTACGATCGAAACTTTCGCCGTAGTTGCCCACTTGTTTGACGATTTTAACTACCCAATCATTCGGCACTTTTAGATCTTTACCGTAATTGCCTTCCTGGCCTAATAAATGAGCCATATCAGGAGTGGTCGGTTTGGCTGCCAGTTCTTCGACATTTTTCGATGTCACACCCATTTCTTCTGCGTTCAGCATGGCAAACAATGTCCAGCGTACAAGGGCAAACCAATCTTCATCGCCACGGCGTACCACTGGCCCCAGTGGTTCTTTGGAGATAACTTCCGGTAATACGATAAATTCGTCTGGTTTACCTAACTTGATACGCAATGCATACAGTTGAGATTGGTCGGAAGCCAGCGTGTCGCAGCGGCCGGAATCCAGCGCTTTGGCACTTTCATCGGAGCGGTCGAAGGTGACCGGGGTGTATTGCATCTTATTGGCTTTAAAGTAGTCGGCGACATTCAGCTCAGTGTCGGTACCGGCTTGAATACACACAGTGGCACCATCCAGCTCTTTGGCACTTTTCAGCCCGGCTTTATTGTGTGTCAGGAAACCAATACCGTCATAATAGTTCACGCCGGTAAACAACATGCCCATTCCAGCATCGCGGGATGATGTCCAGGTGGTGTTACGGGATAAAATATCAACTTCACCTGATTGCAGCGCGGTGAAGCGCTCCTTGGCTGTCAACGGGGTATATTTTACTTTTTCTGCATCACCAAAGATGGCAGCAGCCACACCACGACAAACATCAACGTCAAGGCCGGAGAATTTTCCGCTGGCATCTGCATATGAGAAGCCAGGTAACCCATCACTGATACCACATTGCACAAAGCCTTTTTTCTTCACCGCATCCAAAGTCGTGCCCGCGTGGGCCTGACCCGCTAATGCCACTAATGAAGCAGCAGCAACCAGCGTTGAAATCATTATGTTTTTCATCAAAGCGTCCTGTGAGGCAAAGTCATGCCTATTTTGATTTTGTAGCGCACCCGTGATGCACCGTCGCTGTCTGTTGGCGTGTAGCCAGTTTGGTATTAGCAAATGGAGTGCCAGAGTTATATTTCATTGAACAACTGGATAATTACTAAGGGTTAACTCTTTCTGGGGGCTGCCGATAGGATAAAACGCCCTTTAATAGGGCATTTCAGGGCAAATTGGTGTTTTTTAGGGCAGAAAATTCCTATGCTCTGAATCTGTAGGATTTCAGGCTGCCGAATGGATTTACTGCTGGTGTTTTATCTGTGTCTTAATATAAAAAATCGGCAAGACAGGTGAAATTCGGATTTTTTGAATTCTCAATCCGTTATCTAATCCCTTTGGGAATGTTTTTACCTAAATTAGATAAAAGGATAGGGATTATGCCTCGTTATTTAACTGTCTTGATATGTGTGTTGCCGTGGCTACTCACGACACGTTGCCTGGCACAAACGGATGTTGAGTCGACAAAATGCAGCAATACTGATTTCTCTCAGGTTTTATCCTGCTACAAAGATAAATTAGCCACAGAACCACTTCTCTACCATTTGCTGAGTCAGGAGAATTTGCCGGGGTTGGAATGGCGCCGCTGCCAACTGACTTCTCAGCATTGGTCACCAGAGGGGTTAGTCACTCCTGCTACCTGGCAGCATAAAGTTGAGGTTTTTATTCCGAGTGAGAGTACTTCAACGCAAGGGCTGGTGGTGATTAATAATGGTACTAACCATCCTAGCGATACGGTTCCTGTCTCCGGGCCGACTGACTTTTCCATCGAGTCATTGCAAAATATTGCCCGCAAAACCCAAACGGTAGTGATAGCGATTAGCACTATTCCCAATCAATATCTTGAATATCAGCAGGATAATGAACCACGTAAAGAGGATTACAGTGTCGCTCGTAGTTGGACTTTATTTATGGATGCGCCGGAGTCTCGTACAATATTACCTTTACAAGTCCCAATGGCGGCGGCGATTTCCCAAGCTATGACGATGGCCCAACAAGCTTTGCCGGAGAAAGCATTAGACCGTTTTATTGTCACCGGCTTATCCAAACGTGGCTGGACAACTTGGTTGACGGCGATTGCGGATTCGCGCGTTATAGCCATCGCGCCGTTTGTTATTGATTTACTGGATACTCGCGCTGCATTGGAACACATGTATCAATCTTATGGTGGCAATTGGCCCATCGCTTTTACCCCTTATTATTTGGATGAAGTTGATAAAAAGTTGGATACGGCCGGTTTTGCTAAATTGATGCAAATTATTGATCCCCTCCAGTACATGGGGACTGAGTACCAATCACGGCTTAGTATTCCGAAATATATTATCAATGCCAGTGGCGATGATTTTTACGTGCCTGACAATACAGATTTTTATTACGACGAATTACCCGGTGAGAAAGCACTGCGGGTTGCACCAAATTCTAGTCACTCGGGTATTAAGACTTTCAGCGAACAGTCACTTATTTCTTTTGTTAATCGCGTACGCCAATCCATGTCAATGCCGCAAGTCAATACCAGCATCGCCATAAAAAATAAGGTGAAAACATTGACGATAAGCTTATCTGAGACGCCGGATAAAGTGTTGTTGTGGACTGCTGCGAACAGTGAGGCACGTGATTTTCGCTATGCTTGTGATGTGCGCTACAGCGAGTTCCCACTGGCAGTCACACCAGATAATACACTTGATATCGCACTGACGGTCCCCACTTCTGGTTGGCAGGCGACTTTTGTTGAAGCCACTTTCAGTGACGGTTTTGTCGCTACCACGCCGGTTTATATCTCACCCAAAGATGTCTATCCCACGACGGCACCTCCAGTCGTTGGAGCGGCTTGTAAGACATTACCGGGGCGTAATGCTATTGCGATAAGTGAAAGTGCGACACAGATAGGCAGTGCAGCACCGGTGGTTATACAGCCGTAATTTCGCCATACAAAGTGGAATTACGGCAATAAAAAACCCGGCAGAGACCGGGTTTTTCTATGAACACGATGACTTAATAGAGTGATGCTTCGCCCGCTGGGCGGGTTTTGAAACGGCGGTGCAACCAAAGATATTGCTCAGGCGCGCGCATGATTTCTTTTTCGATCACTTTATTCATGTAACGGGCGGCGGCTAATTCATCGTCTATTGGATAATCTTCCAATGCCGGTTGGATAAGCAGGTCATAACCGCTGCCATCCGTTTTACGCAGCAGCACCAACGGCAGTAATGCCGGTTTTGCCAGACGCGCTAACATAAAAGTACCGCTGGTGGTCGCGGCTTGATTTACCGCAAACAAGGGCGCGAAAACGCTGCCACGTGGGCCGTAGTCCTGATCTGGTGCAAACCAAACGGCTTCACCTTTCTTCAGGGCCTGCACCATGCCACGCAGGTCTTTGCGATCCAACATTGCTTTATTGGAGCGCATACGCCCCCACGTCTGCACCAGTTCCATCACTTTATTATTGTGTGGGCGGTACATTGCCATCATCGGCTGACATTGGCCCATCACTCGGCCACCCAGTTCCAGTGACATAAAATGCACACCAATGACCAAGACACCGCGATTACCTTCCTGCGCTTTTTTCAGGTTATTGAGTCCGGAAACAGTAAACCAGCGTTTGACGCGCGCATCGGGCCAAAACCATGCCATACCGGTCTCCAGTAACCCCATACCCAAGGATTCAAAATTACCCACAATAGTCCGTTCGAGGGTAGCGTTGTCCATATCAGGGAAGCACAGTTCCAAGTTACGTCGGGCGATAGAAACTCGGCGCTTAAGAAAACGCATTGAGGTACGGCCGAGCCAAATTCCTAACTTATTGATCACTGGATAGGGTAGTTGGACTAACAGAAACAGTAAGCCAAGGCCAAACCAAGTCAGCCAATAGCGTGGGTGGAGCAGGGAAATATGAAACTTCTGCGGTTTTATCATAGGGAACTCTATCGTTATACGTTAAGTGCGAGCGTGTAGCGCATAAGGATATAATTCGATAGCGGTACATATCTTCAGACACCATAGGTCGACTATCGTTTTCGCAAATACGATAATTGACACATTATTTACATTTACATTAAAAGCGGTGTCGCGTAGTGAATGGTCACAAAACAGGGGCTATCGGTAAGCGAGATTAGCTTTTGGCGAATTATATCATAACCGCGGCAAATGAAATAACAAGATCAAGGGTTGAGGGGGGAATGTGTTCTGGCGGTTGTCGTGGAGGAATATCAGCAGCTAATAAATACACCGCGCCGATATATTAGCGCGGTGTTTAACTTTAAGTGCACGGAATGCTTACCAGAACCCTAACACTTTCCACCAGGCACTACCGATAATCAGCCAGATAGGAATGACCACTAAACTGATCAGAAAACCGATTTTCCACCAGGTTGCCAGCGGGATGAAGTTACATCCAAACAGGATTGGCGCTGGGCCGCCGGAGTAATGGGTGGTCGCCATGTATAAGTTACTGAACATACCAAACACCAGTACTGTCAGCATTGGCGGGGCGCCCGCTGCGATAGCAATAGAAACAAAAATCGCATACATAGCGCTGATATGAGCGATGGCACTGGCCATCATGTAATGGCTGTAATAGTACGCCAGCAGCAGAATACCCATCATCGGTACCCAATTCATGCCCTGTACTGAGCCAGCAATTGAGGCACCAAACCAGCTTATAAATCCCAGTTTATTCAGTTGGCTGGCAAGGGTTAGCAATACCGCAAACCAAATCACCGTGTGCCATGCTTCTTTCTCGGCGATGACATCATCCCAGGTTAGTGCACCGCTCAGCAGCAGGATAGCCAGACCAATAAAGGCCGTCATAGTAGCATCGATATTCAGTGCTGCACCGCATACCCACAGAGTTACCAACCCAACGAATACAGATAACACGATCCATTCATTGCGGCTCATCGGCCCCATTTCTTTCAGTTTCACGAGAGCCAGTGCGCGCATTTCCGGTGTTTTTTTCAGTTCCGGTGGATAAAAGCGATATAGCAGCAACGGAATGACCGCCAGAGAGATTAAACCGGGGACAATCGCAGCCAATGCCCAACTAGTCCAGGTAATGGTGATGCCCATCTCGCCGGCCAACTTGCCTATCATCGGGTTACCGGCCATTGAGGTCAGGAACATGGCGCAAGTAATCGCGTTACATTGGAAGATACATTGCACCAGGAAAGCCCCGATTTTTCGTTCAGTACCCCGGTCTGGTGTGGATTCATAAGCTTCAGATATTGAGCGGAACAGCGGGGTGATGATGCCACCACAACGGGCAGAGGTTGATGGCATTGCGGGCGCAAACAGTAAATCTGTTAGCACCAAGCCGTAAGCCAGACCCAATGAGCTGTGACCTAACTTACTGATAAATAAGTATCCAACTCGGCGGCCAAAACCTGTTTTAATAAATCCGCGTGAAATAAAGAAAGCACAGGCTATCATCCAGATGGTTGGATCGCCAAAACCGGCGAGCACCTCTTTAATGCTCAACAAACCGGTGGCGGCCACGACCGTTAGACTAAACACGGCCATTGCCCCTAGCGGGTATGGCGAGAGAATCAGGCCAATAACTGTTGCGGCAAAGACCGCCATGAGATGCCAGGCTCGTGGATCCACCGATTCCGGTACTGGGCTAAACCAGATACTTATCCCAATAAATAGGATCAGCAGCATCCTTGCTATACGCGTTTTGAATATCGACATGAATATTTACCCTAATGCTATTTTATGTGCAGTGTTAATCATCGCCAACAGATGTAGGGAATAGTTATATTATTAAGGCTGTGATTATATGAAATAACTGTATAGATAAAATAACGTCATGATTTTGATCAAAGTCATTTTTATATTGTACGGAGCAGGGATGTTTGGTGAAATAAATATATTACTCTGAACAAGGTAATTCAGACTAAATTTGGCGATTACTCTACTTTATTAATTATATGGCGCGGGATTTTATCTGTTAAAACAACATAATTTTGCACGAATAGACAAGATGGTAAAGGGCCTGAGAGAGAAGTGTAAACAGCAGTACAGAATGAAGATATCCGTTAAGATATAATGAATAAATATTGAACATTGAATATGTCAGGTTTATCTGAACATATACTTATATTATCAGAGATAGGATGATATTCTCAGACACAAAAAAACCCGCACAAAGGCGGGCTTTTTTTATTCAGAATGATTTAACTGCTCAGGGCTATCACCTTCATCGCTATCGTAAATCATTCCGATATACCTGCATCATTAAAACTGTAGTTCAATGATTTAGATATCTATTATTGACTCTTACAGAGCAATAACGTTTACCGCTGATGGGCCTTTAGCGCCGTTCTCGATAGAGAACTCAACTTTTTGACCTTCATCCAGGGTTTTGAAATCATTGCTCTGGATAGCAGAGAAGTGAACGAACACGTCTTTGCTGCCATCAGCAGGAGTAATGAAACCAAAACCTTTATCGGCGTTAAACCATTTTACTAAACCAGTCATTTTATTAGACATAGAGATACTTCCTTCAATTATTTTTGATTGCCGCCATTGGCGAGCGAATAGGCTTGGGTACAACTTATGGGGCACTTAGAAGGAATTTCGCGGAGAAGAGATATCTGTCTGATAACGCTAATACGGGGAACTGCTTTACTAAAACTGCTTGCATAAATGTTACTGTCAACCGGGTACTACTTTACTGGGGAGTAGGTGCTCTGCTCGGGTCTAACCGTCATCGCTATTGGCAGCCTGCTTCCCCTAATCACACTGAATTACAGAGCGACTACGTTTACCGCTGATGGGCCTTTAGCGCCGTTCTCGATAGAGAACTCAACTTTTTGACCTTCATCCAGGGTTTTGAAATCATTGCTCTGGATAGCCGAGAAGTGAACGAACACGTCTTTGCTGCCATCAGCAGGCGTAATGAAACCAAAACCTTTACCAGCGTCAAACCATTTTACTAAACCAGTCATTTTATTAGACATAGAGATACTTCCTTCAATTATTTTTTTTGCCACCATACTGTTTTTCCACAATATGTTAGCGAGCGTGGTCTGTTTTTCAGAGGATAACTTATTGGGCACTTAGGAGGAGACTCACGGAGAAGGGATATCTATGGATAACGCTTGAACTGAGGACTGCTTTACTAAAACTGCTTTCATAAGGTCTGTGTTCCAAACCGATGACGCTATTTAACCACAACAAATTACTCGTGGCAACCCAATATTCGACTGCTATAACTAATATCAATGGTTTTTTTAGCTAAGCATGCATGAAATTGGCTATTTTAATGTGACTAAACAGCCAATTAGACCAATAAAAAAAACTGCATTTTTTTGCATTAGGCCGCTAAGTACCGGGGGAATCCCCCCGGTACTTGAATTTAACGAGGTGAAACTGTCACTGTACCGCTTCGATCACTGGCAATGATAACGCGTTGACCTGCACTGAACCGGGTTGGCCCCTGTGCCTGTACGACAACGATGCTGCTGCCATCATCGCGACGGATTTCCAGTTGAACACCTTCACTGCGGTTCATTGCGCTTTGCACACCCTGACCCGCCATACCACCAGCAACGACACCGCCCGCTGTCGCCAGGCTATTACCACGACCACCGCCGATAGTATTACCCAGGAAGCCACCCACTACGGCCCCACCAATGGCACCAGCGATATTATTCTTATCACCACCCTGAATGGTGACTGGCCGCGCTGAGACTACCGTGCCGTAAGTCACAGTCTGTACTTGTCGTGCCTGAGAAGCAGTGAAAGTATCACCAGACGCCGTTCGGTTGTTGGCACACCCACTTAATACGGTAGCCGCAAGTGCTACAACAATGACCAGTTTATTCATCATGACCCCCTAATTATCAGTACAAATCAGACGTTAGCTAACAATCACCAAAGCCATATCCCCGTCATATTTCAAACTGCATGTGCGTTGGCTGCCAGCCACTTACTCATGTAAGCTCCAGGAAATTTACTCAGTTGCCGCCTTCCTGCAACTCGAATTATTGAGGGTATAGATAACTGTTAATAATGACTATAGCGTGATAATGATGCATTTGAGGAGATAAATAATGAGCAGATGCTCACATAGGCGAGTTCCCGCTTCCTTTTCATGTTAACGTCAATACCAAATATCGCCGATTAACCTCTTCAGGAATGTTGTCTTGTTACGCTCGATGATTTCAACCAAGATTTTCCGCCTCGACTTAGGTCGCTTAATCCTCATTCTGGCTGTGATGAGTGCCTTTGTGACACTGGCAAATAGCTTCTATGCCAGCTATCGGGTTCAACGGCAGCTGTTGATTGATAACACACTGGAAGCTAACCGTGTTTATGCCACTAAGCTGGCGTCAAGCACTGAAATTTTTTTACGAAGTGCGCAAAAGCAGCTTCATTACAGCAGCATGATTGCCGCTAATCATTTTGATGATCAGACTGTTCTGCAAGCAGAAACCGCACGGCTCAAATACCAAACAGACAGTTTTAATTCGGTAGTGATAACCGATGCTCACGGCGTTGTCCGTGCAACATCGCCAGATAGCCTACAACTCTTGGGCCATACTTTGACCTCGCCAGGAGCAGCGGAAGCGCTAAAAGTCCGGCGTCCGCTTATCAGTAAACCCTATGTGTCAGCAGCCAATAATCTGGTTATCAATATATCGTCACCTATCATCACGCCAGATGGACACTATCGCGGCTATATAGGCGGGACGATTTATCTGCGTAAGAAAAGTATTTTAAATGAGTTATTGGGTGAGCATTATTATCGAGATGGTTCTTACATTGTGGTACTCGACCGTGATCGACGCATTTTGTATCACCGGGATGTTAATCGCATTGGCGAGATACTGGAGCCGAAGCCGATTACCGAGGCTGTCAAAAAAGCTGACAATGGCAGCTTGATGGTGACTATCAACAATGGTGAGTCGATGCTGGCGGGTTATGCCGTTGTGGAGCCGCCAGGTTGGGAGATTATTACATTGCGACCAGAGTCATCCACTTTGAAACCTCTGGAAGGTTTGATGCTTAAAGGCTTGGGCCACATAGCACCACTGGCATTACTGACCTTGTTGGGAGTTTGGTTGTTATCCCGCTTAATCGCTCGCCCATTGTGGCTTCTGGCAGGTAGTGCTAATGATATGGATAAGCCAGATATTGCCAGCAGCATTAAAGAGATTCCCTCATGGTATTTCGAATCGACTCAGCTCAAACGAGCATTGCTGATCGGCATCAGTCTGTTGCAAAAGAAAATCGGTAAGTTGAGGTTTGAGGCCCAAACCGATCCCATGACTGGCCTGTATAACCGACGTGGCCTAGCGACAACACTTGAGCCTCTCGCGCAGCTCGGACAGCATTTTTCTGTTATTGCATTGGATATTGATCACTTTAAAGAGATTAATGACTCTTATGGTCATGACGTCGGCGATGAGGTTATCAAGCAATTGGCGATACAAATCCGCGAAAGTTCACGTGACAGCGATATCCTATGTCGCAGTGGCGGTGAAGAGTTTCTGATGTTGTTACCTGGCACGGAGCCTGAAGTCGCCACACAGGTCGCCAAGCGGCTACGGCAAAATGTAGAAATGATGGTGATGGCAGACATTCGACCTATCACGATTTCATTGGGTGTGGCGTTTTGGAATGGAGAAGGAATGCCAGAAGATACACTGAAACGGGCTGATGAAGCGCTATATCGCGCGAAGCAGCACGGACGAAATCGAGTAGAAGTTGCCTGAATATGATCTAATAAAAAAGGCGCGCTCCGTGTGGAGTACGCCTTTTTAAACAACACCTTAACTGACTAGTATCAGTTCATGCCGTATTTTTTCAATTTCTTACGCAGCGTGCCACGGTTGATGCCCATCATTAGGGCAGCGCGGGTTTGGTTGCCACGGGTGTATTGCATCACCATGTCCAACAATGGCTGTTCAACTTCAGCCAGTACCAACTCATACAGGTCACTTACATCCTGACCATTCAGTTGAGCAAAATAGTTCTTCAGTGCTTGTTTAACCGAGTCACGCAAAGGCTTTTGAGTCACCTGATCTTGTGAGTTTACGGTTGCAACGGTCAGTACGTCAGAATTTACGCGTTGTTCGAACATAGTTCTGTCAGCTCTTTTTTCTGTTTACGCAAGATTTTCGAAATATGCCTCCAACGCCTCCAGCTGTTCGCTGGCATCCTCAATGGCGTTGAATGTGCGCCGAAACTGGTCGTTAGGGGCGTGCTCCTGGAGATACCAAGAGACGTGCTTACGTGCAATACGAAATCCCTTGCCTGGACCATAAAAGTCGTGCAATTCCCGTATATGCCCGTTCAACAAGCGCTGCACTTCGCCAAGTGGCATCGGTGGCAGCAGCTCCCCAGTGTCCAGGTAATGCTGGATTTCCCGGAAGATCCAAGGTCTTCCCTGAGCGGCACGTCCTATCATCAGGGCATCAGCCCCAGTGTAGTCGAGCACCGCTCTGGCTTTATGCGGGTCAGTGATGTCGCCATTCGCGATAACGGGAATGGAAACAATCTGCTTAACTGATCGAATACTGTCGTATTCCGCCTCGCCATTAAACAGGCAAGAACGGGTTCGGCCATGAATCGTCAGGGCCTGTATACCACAATTTTCAGCCAGTTGGGCAATTTCTATACAGTTACGGTGTTCGGCAGACCAACCAGTCCGGATCTTCAACGTTACCGGCACATCTACCGCATTAACCACTGCGGAGAGGATCTGTTTGACCAGATCAGGATGTTGCAATAATGCAGATCCTGCCAGTTTACGGTTCACTTTCTTGGCCGGACATCCCATATTGATGTCGATGATTTGTGCACCATTCGCCACATTGATTCTGGCGGCTGCTGCCATCTCATCCGGGTCGTTACCGGCAATCTGCACGGTACGAATTCCTGGCTCATCGCTATGAACCATGCGCAAACGCGACTTATCCGTCCGCCATACCTCTGGGTTAGAGGAGAGCATTTCAGATACAGTCATCCCAGCCCCCATGCCGTGACATAGCGCTCTGAAGGGGCGGTCTGTTATACCAGCCATCGGGGCGGCAATCAGGCAATTTGTAAGCTGGATGTGTCCAATACGCATAGACAAAGAATGACCACACTGTGTCCGTAAGGGCGCGTATATTACGCATTTTTGCTCTCAGATGAAAGGCCAAACTTTGACCAATTGATGAAAAAAGAGCAATAAATAATAGGTCAATCTGAGCTAATTAATCATTAATCCATATATAACATGACGTTATGTGGATATGGTTAATTTGTGCGCTTGAGTATTTTCTACTAAACAACATAATTATCGACTACAGGCATAGCATGATTGTGGTCGAAAGTGCTGATTTATTCATCAAACCAATGATAAAGAACAGATATAAATGAGTTAGACATCTCATTTTAGTTAAAAATAATGCTTGATGGATTGCAGTATGATGCAGGGAAATGCTAGCGCTATTCCTCGAATTTGGCGTCACAACTAATTTGCCGTCAGATCATTGGCGTCGTAGCAATGAATGTAAGCTGTAACGCCAATAATTTGCTGGCGGTATTACTTCTTAATACCGGTGATGCGACACCACTCTTCTTTCTCTGCCACTGGGTCGAGAGTGAATTTATCCTCGTAAGCCTGTGCGACACCCGCCGCCTGCGTTGCCAACACACCTGACAAGCCAAGATGGCCGCCCGAAACCGGCAAGACGCTAATCAGTGGCGCCAGTTCGCGTAATGGGCCAGCCAGGATATTGGCGACCACCACGTCAGCAGATAAATCGGCTGGCTGATCTTTGGCGAGATACAGCTCCAGACGCTCTGAAACGCCATTACGTTGCGCGTTATCGCGGCTGGCCTGGATAGCCTGCGGATCGATATCAATGCCAATAGCGCGCGCTGCACCGAGTTTTAGCGCTGCTATCGCCAGGATGCCAGAGCCACAACCGAAGTCGATAACTGTTTTCCCTGTCAGATTGAGGCCATCGAGCCATTGCAGACACAATGCGGTAGTCGGGTGAGTACCGGTCCCAAAGGCTAAACCAGGGTCAAGCATCACATTAACGGCAGTAGGGTCGGGCACATCGCGCCAGCTCGGGCAGATCCACAGACGCTCGCCAAAACGCATTGGATGGAAGTTATCCATCCATTCACGTTCCCAATCTTTATCTTCCAACTGCTCAATTTTATGGATGAAACCTTTACCGAGCTGTGGATTATATTCCAGCATGGCAATCACTTCTGCCATATCAGTTTCCGCATCATACAGACCGATTACATCGGTATCGCCCCACAGGCGAGTTTCACCTGGCAGCGGTTCAAATACAGGGTTATCGTGGGTATCCTGGAAAGTTACGGATACTGCGCCACTTTCGATTAGCGCGTCCCCAAGGGATTCGGCCTGATTACCGGTGGTGTTTAATTTTAGTTGGATCCAAGGCATAGCTTTTCTCTCAAAAGTTTAATCCCCTTCATCTTTCAAGTCGCAGGGGGTTGGGTGCGCGTATTCACCCGAGTCACTTACTGGTGTAAACATCATCGGGATGCGCTCGCTTGCCGCCTTCCTGCATCTTGAAATCTACTGGGTATATAATCGAGCTAATATAAATTAATCGTTTCTAATCAGTGCTAACTACAACAGGCTGTCGCGCTCGCGCCCTATCGCCAAACTGATTACCGATATAAAACGCCAGCAGGTTAAGCACCAGAGATGGCACTATCGGATGCAAACCTGCAATCTTAATGTCGAAACTGGCCAGCACGGTATAGCATATCGCACCAACGATCATTGAGCTAAGGGCACCGTGAGCATTGGCGCGCTCCCAGTACAACCCTAACACCAGTGGCCAGAGGAATACGGCTTCCAAGCCGCCAAAGGCTAATAGATTCAGCCAGATAATCATTTCTGGCGGACGCCAGGCAGCAAGCAGCAGTAATAGCCCGAGTATCAGTGTCGACATGCTGGATATACGTGTCAGTTTACGCTCGTTCTTCAGCTCTTCCGGCCACAGATTGAGGTATAAATCTTTCACGATGGTGGCAGAGGATTGCAGCAACTGGGCATTAATGGTCGACATAATCGCCGCCATCGGTGCCGCCAAAAAGATCCCGGCAGCAAAGGGGGGCAGCACGGTTATCATCAGTGTCGGGATCACTTGATCCGGAATCTTCAGGTCTGGCAACACTGCCCGGCCTAATGCGCCAGCTAAATGCATACCGAACATCAAGATTGCTACCACAATGGTGCCGAGGATAATGCCGCGATGCACTGCTTTACTATCACGGTACGAAATACAGCGTACGGCGGTATGTGGTAGGCCAATAACCCCAAAGCATACCAGGATCCAGAATGATGCCATAAACGGCAGATCGAGGATCTGATCGCCACCTTGTGGAGAAACCAGTGCGGGATCAATATGCTGTAGAGTCTCGACGGCTTTATGTAGACCACCTGCGGCATGGATAACCGCCACCAATAGCAAAATAGTACCGACCAACATCACCAGCCCTTGCATGGCGTCGTTGAGTACACTGGCGCGGAAACCACCAAAAGAGGTATATAGCGCGATGCTGATACCGAAAATCAGTAAACCCGTGTCATAAGGAATACCCGCTGCTGTTTCCAGTAAACGAGCACCGCCGATAAATTGTACTGTCATGGCACCGATAAATGCCACCAGTAAGCTGAGGCTGGCAAGCCATACCAATAAGCGGCTCTGATAGCGCGCATACAACATGTCGTTAAGGGTTACAGCATTATAACGGCGTGCCAGGATGGCGAATTTCTTACCCAATACGCCCAGTGACAACCATACTGCTGGCAATTGAATCATAGCCAACAGCACCCAGCCAAGGCCGTATTTATAAGCGGCACCCGGCCCGCCGATAAATGAGCTGGCACTGATATAAGTGGCGGTTAGGGTCATTGCCAGTACGAATCCCCCCATTGAGCGGTTGCCAATGAAGTATTCGTTGAGGAAATTCCCAGTTTTGCGGCGGGTATAAGCATAAACTGATAAGCCAAATACCATGGCCAGATAGCCCACTAATGGCAGGACGACCTCAGTTTGCATTGTCGTCCCCCAATGGGATATCACGAAATATGACGCGTACCATTAACCAGCACAGCACAATAAATAGCAGTGGCAGTGCAATACAGGCGGCTTCAAACCAGGCCGGTAGACCGCTTATCCCAGCGATGTTGCCCGGTAAATACGCCGTTATTATCCACCCAGCCAGATAAGCCAACGTTAAGCCAAAGGCCCAGCGTGCTTCTTTATTGGCTTGTAGGAACCTTGTGTCCATATTCTCCCTTCTTACTTAACCCCGCAGCATTGTTAGCTGCACTCATTCACCCGAATCACTGACCTGAGTCAGCTCATCGGGATTCATTTGTTTGCTGCCTGGCTGCGAGGCCAACTAATTTGGGAAATCCCATTGTTATCTTAGCCTTGCAGTGTGATTGGCATACCACTATGCGAAATGCCAACCCTATTAATCAAAAGAAAATTAACCAAATGAAAAGAAAAAGGCCGGTAATTTACCGGCCTCAGATTGCTGACAAAACTCAAAAACTCGATCTTGTAAGGTGAGGACAGGCAGAAGAGTAAAGCGTCCGCGTCAGGGATGGCGCGGCTCGAGCCATCAGGGACGATTTTACGGCGTCTTTACGATCTACCTGTTTTCACCACTACGGGCGCTTTATCATTAACCTCGTAATTTACCGGCCTTGATATAAAAGGCGAAATATTAGGTTTCTTGCAACCCGAGTTTTTTCTCCAGATAGTGGATATTGGTGCCACCATGCTGGAAGTTTTCGTCGTTCATGATGCGTTGCTGTAACTCAACGTTGGTCTTGATGCCATCGATAATGAGTTCTGCCAACGCATTCTTCATGCGGGCAATAGCAACATCACGGTTTTCACCGTAAGTGATCAGCTTGCCGATCATGGAGTCATAATATGGAGGCACAGTATAACCGGCGTAAATATGAGACTCCCAACGCACACCAAAACCGCCCGGCGCATGGAAACGGGTAATTTTACCCGGACTCGGCAGGAAGGTATTTGGGTCTTCGGCGTTGATACGGCATTCCACGGCGTGGCCATGCACTTTCACTTCATCTTGTTTGATGGAGAGAGGTTGGCCTGCAGCGATACGTAGCTGTTCTTTGATCAAATCGACACCGGTAATCATTTCGGTGACTGGGTGTTCAACCTGAATACGTGTGTTCATTTCGATGAAATAGAACTCGCCGTTTTCATACAAGAACTCGAAAGTCCCCGCGCCACGATAGCCGATTTCCACACAGGCTTTCGCACAGCGCTCACCAATATAACGGCGCATTTCGCTGGTGATACCTGGTGCTGGTGCCTCTTCAACCACTTTCTGGTGGCGGCGCTGCATAGAACAGTCGCGCTCAGCCAGATAGATAGCATTACCTTGACCGTCAGCCAAAATCTGAATTTCAATATGGCGTGGGTTTTCCAGGTATTTTTCCATGTAAACCATGTCGTTATTGAAAGCCGCTTTGGCTTCCGCACGGGTCATGTTAATGGATTGCTCAAGATCTTTGTCATGACGCACCACACGCATACCACGACCACCACCACCACCTGATGCCTTGATAATGACCGGATAACCGATTCGTTTGGCAAAGGCTTTGTTCTTGGCAGTGTCGTCATCCAGTGGACCATCAGAGCCTGGTACGCAAGGTACACCGGCTTTCTTCATGGCATTGATTGCGGAAACCTTGTCACCCATCAGGCGAATGGTTTCGGCGCGTGGGCCGATGAAGATGAAACCTGAACGTTCTACCTGTTCCGCAAAATCAGCATTTTCAGACAGGAAACCATAGCCGGGGTGAATAGCCACCGCGCCGGTGATCTCAGCAGCAGAAATGATCGCTGGAATGTTCAGATAGCTTTTAACAGAAGGTGCGGGACCGATACAGACAGTCTCGTCAGCCAATAACACGTGTTTAAGATCACGATCCGCAACAGAGTGAACTGCAACAGTTTTGATCCCCAGCTCTTTACAAGCTCGCAGGATACGTAGCGCAATCTCACCGCGGTTAGCGATTACGATTTTATCAAGCATGGAACGCCTCGTTACTCGATGACGACAAGAGGCTCGTCGAATTCAACCGGTTGACCGTTTTCAACCAGAATGGCTTTTACAGTACCGGATTTATCTGCTTCGATTTGGTTCATCATTTTCATCGCTTCAACGATGCAAAGAGTGTCACCAACAGAAACTTTCTGACCTACTTCAATGAAGGCTTTAGCATCCGGGCTCGGGGTGCGGTAGAACGTACCGACCATTGGGGAGCGCACGATATGGCCACTGATGGCTGCTGGTGCTGCGGCTTCAGCAGGTGCTGGAGCAACGGCGGCGGCCAGTGCTGGCTGTTGCTGTGGTGCAGCAAAAGCATAAGGCTGTTGCATCATTGGGTAGTTTGGTGCGGCGGGAGCACGACTGATACGTACTGACTCTTCGCCTTCTGAGATTTCCAGCTCTGAAATGCCGGACTCTTCAACCAGTTCGATCAGTTTCTTAATCTTACGAATATCCATGAGTGTGATTCCGTACTCTTTGTGTGTTGCAATTATACCCATCGTACTTCAGGTTGCATATGTGTTGACTGCCTTCGTTCACCCCCCAGTTACTGCCATTGACCTTAAAATCAATAAGCTTATGAGGATTCGCTCAGTTGCCGCCTACCTGCAACTCGAATTATTTCGGGTCTAGTTGGATTTTGACAAGCGATTTACCGCTGCCTGTAAAGCAAAGTTGTAGCCGTCTGCGCCAAGTCCACAGATTACGCCAACCGCAATATCAGAGAGATATGAATGATGACGGAAAGGCTCCCGGGCATGCACGTTAGATAAGTGAATCTCGATAAACGGGATCTGCACACCTAACAGTGCATCACGCAGTGCAACACTGGTATGTGTAAACGCTGCCGGGTTAATCAGGATAAAGTCGGTATTACCCCGAGCCTGGTGAATTCTATCGATCAGCACATGCTCTGCATTTGACTGCAAGTGGGATAGCACCACATCCATTCCCTGAGCTTGAGCCTCTAACTGACTGACAATCTCAGCCAATGTTGTGTAACCGTACTTTTCCGGTTCACGGGTTCCAAGCAGATTCAAGTTCGGGCCATTCAGAAGCAAAATGTGAAACTTATCCGACATTGTGCTGGTATCTCCGGCAATTAGTACATCATCGTAAAAAATAACCTGATGTCACCGATTTGTCACCTTTTTACGATGAATTTGACACTGCGATCGGTACTAAGGTCGGGCATTATAATGATATCGTAGCAATTAGCAGCTAAATACTGGTCTTATCAGCGAAGATATTCAATAGAAAAAATAACGAACTGTGCTTCCAACATTATTTATGATGGGGATAACCGCGATATGTTCAGACAGTTAGCGGCACCATTGTCGAAATTTTTTATAACGTAACGCCAATAATATCACTGCCGTCACTGCGTAAAGAATGGGGAGTGGCGATAGAGTTTTTACCGACCAAAGATAATGAATTGGTGCAAGAATGGCGACAACATACACCAAATTATGCAATTTTTGCCAGTTGGCTCCCATTTTTCGTTGCGCCCATAAGGTGGATGTCACAGCCAGTGACAGTAACAACAGCCAACTGATTATGCCCAACGTCAGATAAGGGCGGGTCACCAGCTCACGCCCCAGTAGGCCAATATTACTCAGTCCAAGTTCCAATACCGAGTAGCTGACTAAGTGCAAGGTTCCCCAAGCAAAACACCATAAACCCAACAACCGGCGGCAGCGGATCAGCAGCGGTTGCTTGCCATAGCGCGCTAGCGGCGTGACCAACAGTGTCGCCAGTAACAATTTCAGTGTCATGCGTCCAGTAAAGTGTTGAATGTCTTTGGCTGGGTCAGCACTGAACCAGCCTTGATCTACCGATAAGATCAGCCATAGAAACGGCAGTGCAACGGCCAGCCAGATAGCCACCTTGAGCCACTTGATTTGTCGTAAAGTAAGCCGCATTAGAAATTTTTCCGTAGATCCAGGCCACGATAGAGTGAGGCTACCTGATCGGCATAGCCGTTAAACAACAGTGTTGGTTGACGCTGAACATCAAGAATACCGCCAGAGCCAATAAAGCGTTCGGTTGCTTGCGACCAGCGCGGATGATCGACATGTGGGTTCACATTGGCATAAAAGCCATATTCGTTGGGCGCACTCAGGTTCCAGGTCGTCGGTGGCTGTTCATTAGTCAGACGAATATGAACAATGGATTTTATCCCTTTAAACCCGTATTTCCACGGGGTGATGAGGCGCAGTGGCGCACCATTTTGTGGCGGTAGGGCTTTGCCATAGACACCCAAGGTCATAAAGGCCAGTGGGTTCATGGCCTCATCCAACCGTAATCCTTCGACATAAGGGTATTTCAGGCCACCACCAATAAAGCGATCTTCCTGCCCCGGCATCTGATCCGGCGCATAAAGTGTTTGAAATGCAACGTAGCGAGCATTGCTGGTGGGCTCAACCAGTTTCAGCAATTTGCTCAACTCAAAACCAATCCACGGTACCACCATTGACCAGGCTTCAACACAACGCATACGGTAAATGCGTTCTTCGAGCGGGAAGCGTTTTGTCAGGTCATCAATATCGAGTGTCATGGGCTTGGCGACGTCACCGTCGATTTTTATCTGCCAACCTTCGGTTTTCAGTGTTCCGGCATTGGCGGCAGGGTCGGCCTTATCCAAGCCGAATTCATAGAAGTTATTGTAGCCGGTGACTTTATCTTCCGGCGTTAGCGTCAAGTCTGGATGGTAAACCGTTGATTTAGTGAAATCCAGCGGCTTACCAGAAGGGGCTTTGGGTCGGTCATTTCCTTTAAACCATGCTAGCAAGTCAGCCTGAGCTGATGTGGGCAATGCCAGTGTGGCAGCAGTGATTCCCAATGCTTGTAATACTTTACGGCGCTGATAAAAGACACTTTCTGGTGTCACATCAGCTTCGGTCAGTTTGCGCGGCATGGCAGCATTACGCAGTGAATGGGATAAAAAATTTCGCATAAAATGACTCCGTCAAACAGGGTAGACATACCAACCTCATTGACATTAATCATGGCGGCTTATAGAGATAAGTGCTAGAGGAGCAGAGAGAAATTTGAAAATCATTACAATACAGATAATAGGCCGGAGGTATGAGCCTCCGGCGACACGGGATCAGCGTACTTTCACCAGGGTTCTGCCGGTGACTTCGTTGGCCAGTAGGCGAGCGGCGATAGTCGGGGCATCGGCGAGGGTAATGGCCTGCGAGGCCTGCTGATAGAAACTTTCAGGCAAAATTTTCTGTAGTCGTTGCCAGGCTTGCAGGCGGCGATGTTGCGGTGTCATCACTGAGTCCACCCCTTGTAACCGCACATTACGCAGAATAAATGGCATCACGGTCGTCGGGAGCGAATAGCCACCGGCTAAACCACAAGCGGCAACGGTGCCGTTGTAATTCATCTGCGCCAGCACTTTAGCCAGTAATTTGTCGCCAACGGTATCAATAGCACCGGCCCATAATTGTTTTTCCAGTGGGCGCGAAGCATCAAGATAATCATTGCGCGATAGCACTCGATGAGCGCCTAGGCTTTTCAGGTAATCACTGTTGCTATCTCGGCCCGAAATGGCGGCGATTTTGTAGCCCAGGGCGGCAAGTAAAGCGATTGCAGTGCTGCCCACACCACCACTGGCGCCAGTGACGACCACTTCACCGCTTTCAGGCGTCACGCCACCTTCCTCTAGCGCCATGACACACAGCATCGCAGTAAACCCAGCGGTACCAATAATCATGGCCTTACGCGGTTCCAACCCGTCAGGCATAGGAACCAGCCAATCACCATTGACGCGAGCTTGTTCTGCCAAACCGCCCCAATGATTTTCACCCACGCCCCAACCGGTCAGTAAAACTGACTGACCGACATGAAAACGTGGATCTTCGCTACTGTGAACTGTGCCCGCAAAATCGATGCCTGGCACCATCGGGAATTCACGGATAATTTTTCCTTTGCCCGTTATAGCCAGTGCATCTTTATAATTCAGGCTGGACCAAATGACATCAACTGTGACATTACCGGCTGGCAATTGTGAAGGAGATATCTCACGCACTTCTGCGGTAGTACGACCTTCGGTTTGCTCAAGTACAAGCGCTCGCATATGGCACTCCAGAAAAACAGAAAAAGAATGATTTAAGAGTGGGCTAATATAGCGACAACATCAACCCTCGAGCCTGATCAAGAACAAAAATCAGGTGGTTGATTTCGTCCGTGACTATTCTTGAAAGAGGATTAGCCAAAGTTCAGAGAAAAAGGCTGAGTTATTGTGTTTCTGTCGCATTACGAAGTAAAAAATCAGTATTATGTCGGCATTCTGACATATAGTATTTTTCTCGAAGGGACTGAGGCATTTTTTCATTGAATTGCGCTTCGCAAGGTTAAAGGATGCGATTTACAACCAAACTTTCTGTATTTATGACCTTTTTGGTCGTATTGGCGATGTGCTTAGTGCTACTGGGTAGCACGGCCAGTTTCTTTCACTTATGCCAGAAAAAAATGGAGTACCGCCTCCAGACCATTGTGACAGCTTATGATCAGTCATTGCTGTTACAACCTGCTGATAAAGAACGCGAATGGCTACCCATCATGATGCGAACGCTAGGTGTGCTGGAAGTGAGCGTTCAGAATAAAAACAGCACGTTGTACCAACTAAAACTCCCTGCCATTTATGCCCCCTGGGACAGTCAAAACCGCCACCGTAGCTTAGTTGTTCCTATGTTGCATCAGCCGGGGACCTCAATGCATTTCACTTATATTGACCCCTTGAACAGCTATGCCCGCTCCCTTTATGCCGCTGCTATTTTGTCGTTGGTGGTGGTGATTATTGCGATAACACTGTTGCTGAGTTTCCGTTGGTTGCGTGAACAAACCGCAGGTCAGGAAAAACTTGAGTGGCGGGCTAAACGGATCCTGAATGGCGAACGTGAACACGCCATTAATAGTGACGGCCACGAATGGCCGCCTTGTGCCAGCCGTGCTATAGACCATCTATTGGCTGAGCTGATAGAAGTAAGAGAAGAGCGTAATCGCGTTGATACATTAATTCGTATTTTTGCCGCACAGGACGCCAAAACCGGCTTCAGTAACCGCCAGTTTTTTGATAATCAGTTGACGACTCAATTGGAAGAGCCTGGTGCCCACGGGGTTGTGATGATGGTGCAGTTACCGGATTTTGACAGCTTAATTGAAACGGATGATCACCAGAAAGTGCAAGAGCTGATGCATTCGCTGATTAACCTGCTTTCGACTTTTGTTACCCGCCATCCCTCTGCGTTATTGGCCCGTTATCATCACAGTGATATCGCTATTTTACTCCCCCATAAAACGCTAAAAGATGCCGATGTTATCGCTGCACAATTGGTGCATGCGCTTGGGGCATTGCCCGAGCCACAGGTTATTGATCGTGAGTCACTGCTGCATATTGGCATTGTGGCGTACCGCAATGGCGATTCCGCAGAGCAGATAATGGATAATGCTGGACAAGCGACCAAAAATGCGGCGATGTATGGGGGCAACGGCTGGTATGTCTATGATACTCGTGTAGCAGAAAAAGGCCGTGGCAGTGTCAAATGGCGTACTTTGTTAGAACAAACGCTGGCTAACGGCGGCCCTCGGCTTTATCAGAAACCGGTTGTTACAGTTGATGGTAAAATTCACCATCGAGAAATAATTAGCCGCATTTATGATGGTGAACAAGAATTGCGCGCCGCTGAATTTACTCCACTGGTGCAATTGTTCGGTTTGGGTGAGCGCTATGACCGCCAAAAAATTGATCGGATAATTCCTTTATTAGCATTATGGCCGGATGAAACTCTGGCATTTTCTATCAGCGTTGATTCATTATTGCAGCGTCCTTTCCAGCGCTGGCTGCGGGATACGCTATTGCAATGTAGAAAATCAGATAGAGAGCGAATTATCTTTGAACTTGCAGAGGCAGATGTGTGTCAATATATCAGCCAAATCCGCCCAATGATGCGTTTACTGCTGGGGGTGGGGTGTAAGATCCTGGTGTCGCAGGCCGGATTGACGGTGGTCAGTACGTCATATATTAAGTCTCTTCGGGTTGAAATGATTAAACTTCATCCGGGATTAGTTAGAAGCATTAATCTGCGTTATGAGAATCAGTTGTTTGTCGAGAGTCTGACCGGTGCTTGTGCGGGAACGCATGCAAAAGTTTTTGCGGCAGAAGTTCTTACTCGTCAAGAATGGCAAACGCTAAAGGAGAAAGGTGTTTACGGTGGACAGGGCAATTTTTTTGCTCCGCCAACGCTTTTAAACCCTGGAAAGAAAAAATATTCGTATTAGGGCCATGTTTAGCCTGATCGTTGAGCAAAAATTAACGTAGAATGTGCCAGTCATTTCCGTAAATCGTTGGTGGGTGCTTACTTCCGACGAGAATCAGGTTAAATGTTAGATTTTATGTGCTGTGTTACGCCGGTCGTTGCGCAGAATCTGTGTTGTGCTGAAGGTTTATTCAATCTTTTCAAATAACATGGGTTCGTGATGAAACGATATGTCAATAACGCAGCTACTTTTTCACCGAATCAGGACGTTTTTGCGCCTTGTCGCTGCTTCGTGTGGTTGGTAAAGTAGGCGGATTTTATTTTCCGCCCCCAGCTTGCAGGATTATCCTTTCGTTATGTTTAAGAAATTTCGTGGCATGTTTTCCAACGACTTGTCCATCGACTTGGGTACCGCCAATACCCTTATATATGTTAAAGGACAAGGCATTGTACTGAATGAACCTTCAGTGGTTGCTATTCGCCAGGATCGTGCCGGTTCCCCGAAGAGCGTTGCGGCTGTGGGCCATGATGCTAAACAGATGCTTGGGCGCACCCCCGGCAATATCGCAGCAATTCGTCCGATGAAAGATGGTGTTATCGCCGACTTCTTTGTCACTGAAAAAATGCTGCAACACTTTATTAAGCAAGTTCACAGCAACAGCTTTATGCGCCCAAGTCCGCGTGTATTGGTGTGCGTGCCGGTCGGGGCAACTCAGGTTGAGCGCCGTGCGATCCGTGAATCTGCTCAGGGCGCAGGCGCCCGTGAAGTGTTTCTGATTGAAGAACCTATGGCTGCGGCAATTGGTGCCGGCTTACCGGTTTCTGAAGCAACCGGTTCAATGGTTGTGGATATTGGTGGCGGTACCACAGAAGTGGCCGTTATCTCTCTGAACGGTGTGGTTTATTCTTCTTCCGTACGCATCGGTGGTGACCGCTTTGATGAAGCCATCATTAATTATGTGCGCCGTAACTACGGTTCCCTGATTGGTGAAGCAACGGCTGAACGTATCAAGCACAGTATCGGTTCTGCGTACCCCGGTGATGAAGTTCTGGAAATTGAAGTTCGCGGCCGTAACCTTGCAGAAGGTGTGCCACGTGGCTTCACTCTTAATTCCAATGAGATCCTTGAGGCGCTGCAAGAGCCGCTGACGGGTATTGTTAGCGCAGTTATGGTTGCGCTGGAACAGTGCCCGCCAGAACTGGCATCTGATATCTCTGAACGCGGTATGGTGTTGACCGGTGGTGGCGCATTGCTGCGTAATCTGGATCGCTTGCTGATGGAAGAAACAGGTATCCCGGTTGTGGTAGCAGAAGATCCATTGACCTGCGTCGCTCGCGGCGGTGGTAAAGCGTTGGAAATGATCGACATGCATGGCGGCGATTTGTTCAGCGAAGAATAGTCAGCCAAAACAAAAGAAGAGGGCTTGATCGGATAACCGTATTTTGTACGCATCAGGTCAAGTACTTCTTTTTTTGTCGTCGAGGAATACGCAAAATTTATGAAGCCGATTTTTAGCCGGGGTCCATCCCTGCAACTACGGTTGTTCTTTGCCGTTCTTGCAGCCATTGTTTTGGTTATTGCGGATAGCCGATTGGGTACATTTGTTAAAATACGTACCTATATGGACACCGCCGTTAGCCCTTTCTATTTTCTGGCCAATGGGCCACGCAAAGTTCTCGACAACGTTTCTGAAACTCTGGCTACCCACCAACAGTTGGAGCTTGAAAATCGTGCGTTGCGCCAAGAGCTATTGCTAAAAAATACTGATCTTCAATTGTTGGGGCAATTTAAGCAGGAAAATAACCGCTTACGTGAATTGCTCGGCTCTCCGTTGCGTCAGGATGAACAAAAAATGGTGACGCAGGTGATGTCCAGTGGGACGGATCCTTATAGTGATCAAGTCGTTATCGACAAAGGTTCTAACAATGGGGTGTACGAAGGCCAACCGGTTATCAGTGACCGTGGCGTTGTAGGCCAGGTTGTAGCGGTGAGTAAATTTACCAGCCGCGTATTATTGATCTGTGATACATCCCACGCGCTTCCTATTCAGGTTCTACGAAATGATATTCGGGTGATTGCCGCCGGTAGTGGTTGCACTGATGACTTATTATTAGAGCATTTGCCTAACAATACAGATATTCGTGTTGGGGATGTATTAGTCACGTCCGGTTTGGGTGGCCGTTTCCCTGAGGGTTATCCGGTAGCCGTGGTTTCTTCCGTTAAAGTTGATAACCAGCGAGCCTATACTGTGATTCAAGCGCGCCCGACCGCTGATTTACAACGCTTACGTTACCTGTTGTTATTATGGGGCGCGGATCGTGATGGGGGTATGCCATTACCACCTGATGAAGTCCGTCGCGTCGCAAATGAGCGTTTGGCTCCCATGATGTCGCAAGTATTACCGGCCGCAGATGCGATGGGCCCTCCGGCACCGCCAACAGCAACGGCCCCAACAGCAGTGACTGCTCCGGGAGTCTCACCATGAACCGTTACAGCAGTAATGGTCGTTGGGTTATCTGGTTATCCTTTCTGATTGCCATGGTGCTGCAAATCATGCCGTGGCCTGAACAGATATATATGTTCAGGCCCTCATGGCTAGCATTAGTATTAATCTATTGGGTTATGGCATTACCGCATCGCGTGAATGTAGGGACGGGCTTTACTCTCGGGCTGATTATGGACCTTATTTTGGGTTCTACTCTCGGTGTGCGGGCGCTGGCATTGAGTATTATTGCTTATCTGGTTGCGTTTAAGTTTCAGCTATTTCGCAATATGGCCTTGTGGCAGCAGGCGCTTATTGTGATGCTGCTCTCGCTGACGATGGATGTCGTGGTGTTTTGGTCTGAGTTTTTAGTCAGTAATGTCTCATTCCGTCCCGAAGTGTTCTGGAGTAGTGTGGTCAACGGTATTCTGTGGCCTTGGCTGTTTTTGTTAATGCGTAAAATTCGCCGTCAATTTACGGTGCAATAAGGATTTAAGACTCATGACCGCCCTGTATCTCGCCTCTGGTTCTCCGCGCCGCCGTGAATTACTAACTCTGCTTGATGTTCCTTTCGAGGTACTGAAAACAGACGTTGAGGAGCAGCGCCGAGCCGAGGAAAGTGCACAACAATATGTCCAGCGTTTAGCACAGGACAAAGCTCGAGCAGGGGTGAGTGTCGCACCGCAGGATTTGCCAGTACTCGGCGCAGATACCATTGTGGTGTTAAATGGGCAGGTATTAGAAAAACCACGGGATAAAGCGCATGCACAGCAAATTCTGAGTGCATTGTCTGGGCAGCAGCACCAAGTGATCACCGCGGTGTCTCTCGCTGACCGAAAAAATATGTTATCTGCTATGGTTGTGACAGATGTGACATTTCGCGTGTTATCCCAGTTGGAAATCAGTGACTATATTGCTACCGGTGAACCCATGGACAAAGCGGGCGCTTACGGTATTCAGGGGAAAGGTGGTTGTTTCGTCAGATCCATTACAGGCAGTTATCATGCCGTGGTGGGTTTGCCGTTGGTTGAAACCCATGAATTACTAAGTAATTTCATTGCGCTACGTAATGTGAGAGGAATACATGACAGCTGAATTACTGGTCAATATTACACCGTCTGAAACGCGGGTTGCCTATATTGATGGTGGCATCCTGCAAGAAATACACATCGAGCGAGAAGCCAAAAGAGGGATCGTCGGTAATATTTACAAAGGTCGTGTTAGCCGGGTTTTACCGGGGATGCAGGCGGCCTTTGTTGATATAGGTCTGGATAAGGCCGCCTTCCTTCATGCTTCCGATATCATGCCCCACACCGAATGCGTGGCTGGGGATGAGCAGAAAAATTTTAACGTGCGCGACATCGCTGAGCTGGTTCGTCAGGGGCAGGATCTCATGGTGCAGGTGGTGAAAGATCCGCTTGGCACTAAAGGCGCACGTCTGACCACCGATATTACCCTACCTTCCCGCTATCTGGTGCTTATGCCGGGTGCAGCCCATGTTGGCGTTTCCCAGCGTATTGAAAGTGAAGCTGAGCGTGAGCGCCTGAAAAAAACCGTGGCAGAGTATTGCGATGAGCAAGGTGGTTTTATTATCCGTACCGCCGCGGAAGGGATTGGTGAAGGAGAGCTGGCCGCTGATGCCGCTTTCCTCAAGCGCTTATGGACGAAGGTTCAGGAACGTAAAAAACGCAATATCACCAAATATAAGTTGTACGGTGAAATGGCGCTGGCGCAACGTGTCCTACGTGATTTCGCCGGTGCAGCATTGGATAAAATCCGTGTTGACTCAAAATTGACCTATGATTTGCTGGTGGAATTTACCAGTGAATATATTCCAGAAATGACCGAAAAACTGGAGCTGTATGCGGGTAAGCAACCCATTTTTGACCTCTATGATGTCGAAAATGAAATACAGCGATCATTGGAGCGTAAAGTTGAGCTAAAATCAGGAGGTTACCTGATTATTGATCAGACTGAAGCCATGACGACCGTGGATATTAATACTGGTGCTTTTGTCGGTCATCGTAATCTTGATGAGACCATTTTCAATACCAATATTGAGGCTACTCAAGCTATCGCGCGCCAGTTACGGCTGCGCAATCTGGGTGGAATTATCATTATTGATTTCATTGACATGAGTAATGAAGAGCATCGTCGGCGAGTCCTGCATTCGCTGGAACAAGCTCTGACTAAAGATCGAGTAAAAACCAGTATTAACGGTTTCTCCCAGCTAGGCTTAGTAGAGATGACTCGCAAGCGCACGCGAGAGAGCATCGAGCATGTATTATGCAATGAGTGCCCAACCTGCCGTGGCCGTGGCACGGTCAAATCGGTAGAGACCGTGTGCTACGAGATCTTGCGCGAAATCGTCCGTGTTCACCATGCTTATGATTCTGACCGTTTCCTGGTTTATGCTTCTCCAGCGGTGGGGGAAGCGCTGAAAGGTGAAGAGTCTCATGCACTGGCTGAAGTGGAAATCTTCGTCGGTAAGCAAGTGAAAGTTCAGATTGAGCCACTGTATAACCAAGAACAATTTGATGTGGTGATGATGTAAGATCCCCCCGGTCTTACAGCTTGCAGCGGATGGCAAGGAGAGAAGTGTGAGGCGACTGCCCAGGATAATGTTTGCGACAGGCGCCACAATAATTGTTGTGGTTGCACTGTTGGTCAGTGGGCTACGCATGATGTTGCCTCTTATCAACGATTACCGTCCACAAATCGTGGCCAAGATTCAGTCCATCAGCGGTATTCCACTGGAAGTGGGGTTCATGCAAGGGACGTGGGAAACCTTTGGCCCGACATTGGAATTGCGTGATATTCGCGCTAAGTTGCCGAAAGCCGACTGGCAAGTGCAACGGGTGACTCTTGCGCTTGACGTATGGCAGTCATTGTTGCATCGCCGTTGGCAATTTCGCGACATGACTTTCTATCAATTGCAGCTGGATCTCAATACCACGCTAGACAGGCAGCAAAGCAATGACAACAACTTTGAAGCCAGCACTATCACTGATATTTTCTTACGTCAGTTAGATCACTTTGATCTACGCAACAGCCGTATTTCTTTTCTTACCCCCTCTGGCCCACGCGCCGAATTAGAGATCCCACAGCTCACTTGGCTTAACTTCCCAGCCCGGCATCGTGCTGAAGGTCAAATCAGCCTGTCGACCATTAATGGTCAGCACGGCGTGCTAATGGTGCGGATGGACTTGCATGATAATCAGGGGATTTTAAGCAACGGCACTGTTTATATGCAGGCCGACAATATTGATGTAAAACCCTGGATTAGCCGCTGGCTACACACCAATACCGGGTTGGAAAGTGCTGAGTTTAGTTTGGCGGCGTGGTTGAGTATCAAAAGTGGTGAAATCTACAGCGGCAATGCGTTGCTCAGTCAGGGGCAAGCCAGTTGGACTGCGCAGGGCGAATCCCATCAGTTAGCAGTAGATAACTTGGTGCTGGAAGGTCGTCGTCAGGGTAATGGTTGGCAAATTGATGCGCCGGAATTGAGTCTGAAAACCGATGGGCAACCTTGGCCAAAAGGGCATTTGTCAGCGCTGTGGTTGCCGGAAAATAGTCAATTTATTGGACCAGACCAATCTCAAGAGTTACGCATTCGTGCCACTAATATTCAGTTAGAGCGAGTCGGGCCGCTATTACCCACATTATCACTGTTGACCCCCGAGCTTATGAATCACTTAGCTGATTTAAGGCCTCAAGGGATCGTCGATGCTTTGGCTTTGGATATACCTATCAGCCAACCGCAAAAGACCCGTTTTCAGGCGAAATGGCACGATATCAGTTGGCAGCATTGGGATATGGTGCCAGGAGTGAATAATTTTGCAGGTTCACTCAGCGGCTCCGTCGAGCTTGGACGGCTGGATATCAATCTGAAAAACAGCACGTTACCTTATGGCGATATGTTCCGTGCACCGTTAGAGGTCAGTCAGGCTAGCGGTGCTGTGAACTGGCAGGTTGATGATAAAGGCTGGGAGATGTGGAGTGATCAGCTGGATGTTAGGGCTAAATCATTGTGGGCCAACGGTAGTTTCCGTTACATGCAACCGGACATGGGGCAGCCGTGGCTTAAGATTCTAACGGGTATTCGTTTGTATGATGCGGCAGATGCCTGGCGTTACTTCCCAGTGCCTTTAATGGGTGGAAAGCTGGCTGATTATTTGACTGAGGCATTGCACGGAGGGCAGGTAGACAATGCCACGCTGATTTACAACGGTAATCCTCACGATTTCCCCTATAAACATAAAGAGGGCCAGTTCCAGGTTTATGTTCCGCTGCGTAACGCTACCTTCCAGTTCCAGCCGGATTGGCCCACGTTAGATAATTTAGCCATCGACCTCGATTTTCTCAATGAAGGCCTGTGGATGAATGCACCTCATGCCATGCTGGGTAAAGTTACTGGTAGTAATATCAGCGCTATCATTCCGGATTATCTGAAAGAAAAACTCTATGTTGATGCTGAAGTCGCCGGTGCTGGGCGTGACGTCCATGACTACTTTACTAAGACTCCACTCAACGATTCGGTAGCGGGGACACTGGAAGAGTTGCAGGTAGGAGGTGATGTTAGTGGGCGCTTACATCTAGATATCCCATTGGAAGAAAACCGCATTACTCATGCCAGCGGTGAAGTCACACTGAAAAATAACAGCCTGTTGGTGAAGCCATTGCAAAGCCAACTGGAGAATATCAGCGGCAAATTCCGTTTCAATGACGGCAATCTTGAGAGTGATACTTTATCAGCTAACTGGTTTGGGCAGCCATTAACCGTTGATTTTACTACTGAAGAACAACCAAAGAACTTCTTGGTGAATGTTGGACTGCACGGTGATTGGCTACCCGCCAAATTACCGGGCATACCGGGCGATGTGGCGAAGTTACTGAGTGGCAGCGCCAACTGGCAAGGTAAGGTCATGGTGCAATTGCCTAAAAATGGTAAGCCGGACTACAAAATTGATGTGACTGCCGATCTTAAGAAAGTGAGTAGTCACTTACCTTCACCACTCGATAAATCAAGTGGTGAGCCATTACCACTACAGATACAAGCAGTCGGTGGTCTTGAAAGTTTTACCTTATCGGGTCGTGCGGGCAGTCACAATGCTTTTAATAGCCAATGGTTGATGCAAAAACAACAAGTGGAGTTGGCGCGCGCTATCTGGCAGACCGCCTCTATTTTGAAAACAGAGAGTCAGAAAGCGCCGCTATTGCCAGATGATAAAGGTTTGGTGCTCAAGTTGCCTAACCTCGATGGTGAGCGCTGGCTGGCATTGTTGGGGGAGGAGTTTGCGGCAGTCAGCGCGCCTTTTGCCGCGTCAGATCAACCGGCAATCAAGGGCGGTCAGTCTAATGTTATTCTTCCTAAACGACTGATATTGCAGACACCTCAGCTCTTGGTAGGCGGCCAGGCTTGGCACAATCTGACCTTACAGGTCGATCCGTTACCCTCCGGGACGAAAGTCACGGCACAAGGTCAGGAAGTGGATGGTCGCCTGCTAATGGCGGCAAGTGGGCCGTGGCATGCCGATATTGATTATCTTTATTACAACCCGCAGTGGACGGGAAGTGAAAAGAAAGATCCACTGGCGCAAGCGGCATCGCAGAAGCCACAAAGCCTCAGTAATATCCGCTTCCATGACTGGCCAGCCCTGCAACTTCGCTGTAAGGATTGTTGGATTCTCGGGCAGAGTGTCGGGCGCGTTAATGCGGATTTGACTCCGAAAGGCAATATTCTGGCACTGACCAATGGGCTAATCGAAGCGGGTAACGGACGAGCGAAAATTAGCGGGCAGTGGCAGCAAGACAGTTCAGGTGACAAAACATCGCTCAATGTGGTGCTGAGTGGGCCGAAAATTGATGAAACTATTTCGTTCTTTGGTCTGACGACGCCGATAAAAGGTGCCTCGTTTGATATCAATGCTGATGTCAATTGGCGCGGGGTTCCGTGGCAACCGCAGATTAATACCCTGAATGGCACGTTAAAGAATAGATTGGGCCGAGGTCAACTGACCGATCTTGGTGGCGGCCGAGCGGGTCAGTTATTACGGCTGGTGAGTTTTGACGCACTATTACGTAAGCTCCAGCTTGATTTTAGTGATACGTTTAGTCGTGACTTTGCGTTTGATTCTATTCGCGGTACTGCCAATATTAAAAATGGCGTGATGTATACCAATGACTTAGTGGTTGATGGGCTGGCGGCTGATATCGCGATGAGCGGGAATGTTGATTTGGTGAAACGTCAAATAGCTATGGAAGCGGTCATTACGCCAGAGATTTCTGCCACTGTTGGTGTCGCAACTGCTTTTGCGATTAACCCGGTGGTTGGAGCGGCAGTATTCGCGGCCTCGAAGATTTTAGGGCCGTTATGGAGCAAGATTTCGTTGATTCGCTACCAGATTACCGGCAGCTTGGATCAACCGACTATCCATGAAGTGTTACGCCAACTAAAGGAGAGTAAGGCGCCATGAAAAATGCCAATGTTGCATTATTACAGTTATGCAGCGGTGAAAATACCCGTGACAATCTGGCTCAAATTGAGCAGCAGATCAAACAGCTAAATTCAGGTATTCAACTGGTTATGACGCCGGAAAATGCATTGCTATTTGCCAATGCAGCCTCATATCGTCATCATGCCGAGCAACACAATGACGGGCCATTACAGCAAGAAGTCCGCGAGATGGCGCGTAAGTATGGTGTCTGGATTCAAGTAGGCTCTATGCCGATGATAAGCCGTGAGTCACCGGACCTTATCACCACCAGTAGCTTACTGTTTGACGCTCAAGGCGAGCTTAAAGCCCGTTACGATAAAATTCATATGTTTGATGTGGATATCAACGATGTGCATGGCCGTTATCGTGAGTCTGATACCTATCAGCCGGGTGAACACCTTACTGTGGTTGATACGCCGGTAGGTCGCCTTGGCATGACGGTTTGTTATGATTTGCGCTTCCCCGGCCTGTTCCAGGCTCTGCGGGCGCAGGGTGCCGAGATTATTTCAGTTCCGGCGGCCTTTACTAAAGTGACCGGTGAAGCTCACTGGGAGATTTTATTGCGCGCCCGGGCAATTGAAAACCAGTGCGTAATACTGGCGGCGGCACAGGTGGGGCGTCATGGTGCAACCCGCCGTACCTGGGGTCACACCATGGCAGTCGATGCCTGGGGTAAAATCATTGGGCAGAATCCAGATGCGGTTTCGGCCTTAAAAGTCAAAATCGAAACCACAGGTTTGAAAACTATTCGTAACCAGATGCCGGTATTGCAGCACAATCGCTTTGTGTCATCGCTGGTACCACCATTATCTGATTCAAAACAATCATCTAAATAAGAGTGAAAACTATGAGCCTCTCGTTTGTCAGTGAGCAGTTACTCGCTGCTAACAAGCTGAACCATCAGGACTTGTTCTCAGTATTGGGGCAGTTGGCTGAGCGCCGCCTCGATTATGCTGATCTGTATTTCCAGTCCAGCTACCACGAGGCCTGGGTGTTGGAAGACAGCATCATCAAAGATGGCTCTTACAATATTGATCAGGGTGTAGGTGTGCGCGCTGTCAGCGGTGAAAAAACCGGTTTTGCCTATGCAGACCAAATCACTCTGAATGCTTTACAGCAAAGCGCTCATGCCGCACGTAGTATTGTGCGTGATATTGGCAATGGCAAAGTGCATACCTTGGGTGAGATTCGCCATCAAGCACTGTATCCGCTGCTTGATCCGCTGCAAAGTCTGTCGCGTGAAGACAAAATCGCTCTATTGCATCGCGTAGATAAAGTCGCGCGTGCTGCTGATAAGCGGGTGCAGGAAGTGAGCGCCAGCCTGACCGGCGTGTATGAGCAAATCCTGGTCGCCGCCACCGACGGTACACTGGCGGCAGATGTACGCCCACTGGTGCGCCTGTCAGTCAGCGTATTAGTGGAAGATAACGGCAAACGTGAACGCGGTGCCAGCGGTGGTGGTGGTCGTTTCGGCTATGACTACTTCCTGGAAACGGTGGATGGTGAAGTGCGTGCCGATAACTTTGCCAATGAAGCGGTGCGGATGGCGCTGGTGAATCTGTCCGCGATCGCAGCACCTGCTGGTGCCATGCCGGTGGTGCTGGGCGCAGGTTGGCCGGGCGTGTTGTTGCACGAAGCAGTAGGCCATGGCTTGGAAGGTGATTTCAACCGTCGTGGCAGCTCAGTATTCAGCGGGCAAATGGGTAAGCTGGTGGCTTCAGAGCTGTGTACCGTGGTGGATGATGGCACCATGCAAGGCCGCCGTGGCTCATTAGCTATCGACGATGAAGGAGTGCCGGGTCAATATAACGTGCTGATTGAAAACGGTATTCTGAAAGGCTATATGCAGGATAAGCTGAATGCGCGCCTGATGGGGGTTGCGCCGACCGGTAACGGCCGCCGTGAATCCTATGCTCATTTGCCGATGCCGCGTATGACCAACACTTATATGTTGGCGGGTAAATCAACACCGGAAGAGATTATTTCCAGTGTGGAATATGGCCTGTATGCCCCTAACTTTGGTGGCGGCCAGGTGGATATCACCTCCGGCAAGTTTGTATTCTCAACCTCCGAAGCCTATTTAATCGAAAAAGGCAAAATCACTAGCGCGGTGAAAGGGGCCACTTTGATTGGTTCGGGTATTGAAGCCATGCAGCAGATTTCGATGGTCGGTAACGATCTGGCGCTGGATAAAGGCGTCGGTGTCTGCGGCAAAGAAGGCCAAAGTCTGCCGGTTGGCGTCGGTCAACCGACCCTGAAGTTGGATAATCTGACGGTAGGTGGTACGGCGTAAGGTTTGTTAGATAACACCGTATTTTGGGTGCTCAGTTCAGTAGCAAGTTGAGTGCCCAATAACGGATGTATTTATCGATAACCCTGATATACCTCTGCAACGCGTTTAAAGTATTCGGTTAAATAATCAATGCAGACCTGGACTTTAAGCGGCATTTTGTCTTTCTCGGTATATAGTGCATATACCGGTCGTGGGTCTGAATGGTATTTTTTGAATAGCACTTCCACCTCACCGCGTTTTATTTCCTCAATAACCCACATTAATGGCGCATAGGCGATGCCCGCACCCGCTTTAAGCCAGCGGATCATGGTTTGCGAATCATTGGTGACAAAGCGGCCCTGTGGCGATATCTGAGTGGTAATACCCTCAGGTGCGATTAATTCAAAATTGCTATCTGGCCGTACACTGTATTCCAGCCAGGAGAAGTTCGTCATATCACTGGGTTTTTCCGGTGTGCCATGTTGTGCTAAATAACGTTTAGCCGCACAGACTACCATCGGCATAGAACCAAGGCGGCGTGAGAATAGCCCTGAATCTTGTAAAGCTCCGACACGAATCACCACATCCAAGCCATCAGCAATCAGATCCGGCGCAGGGATACCTGTCACCAGATTGACAGAAAGCCCTGGATATTCTTTCAGCATCTCAGCCGTCATGGTCGCCAGCACGTTTTGTGCCATAGTTGAAGAACAACCGATTCGTAGTGTACCGGTCGGGGTATTATTAAACGCATACAATTGCTCATGCACTTCCTGCACTTCCTGCAACATACGCCGGCATCCCTGATAATAAATTCGGCCAGCTTCCGTCAGACCAATACGTCGCGTGCTGCGGTTAAGCAGTTTCACATTTAACTCGGTTTCTAGTTTTGACACCGTTTGGCTTATCGACGATACACTCATTGCCAACTGCCGTGCTGCACCAGTAAAGGAGCCGCATTCGACGACTTTGGCAAAGACTGACATCCGTTTTAATCTTTCCATGGCTCACTCTGTGTTGATTGTTAACTCTGGCTTAAAAGTGATTTAGATCACACATTGTAGATAACTTGATAATAAGCAGGCTAATATACTGCTGTCGGTAGAACAGTCCGAAATTTGAAAGCCACGTAGCCGAAGTGTTACCTCGTCTCGTCCAAGTGCAGTCATACTAAACAATCAAGTTTAACCTATAAGTCAGTCTTATAGCTGGTGCTTTTGGTCGTGGCTGCTGTGATTGGATGTGTTTCAACTGAGTATCAGACTATTCATCCGGGCGTATTCACCGACACCCTATAACATGAAGGATTTACAGAATGAGTTTACTTCCGGTGATGGTTATTTTCGGTCTCTCTTTTCCGCCGATATTTCTTGAACTGATTCTCTCGCTGGCATTTTTTTTCGTTCTACGCCGTGTGTTGCAGCCCACGGGTATTTATGAGTTTGTCTGGCATCCAGCGCTATTTAATACCGCACTGTATGGTTGTCTTTTTTACTTAATATCTCGTCTTTTTTCCTGAGGTCGCCGTGAGCACTTTTTCATTAAAAATAATTCGCATCGGCATCACCTTGTTGGTGGTTTTACTGGCTGTTATGGCTATTTTCAAAGTCTGGGCCTTTTATACTGAGTCGCCTTGGACTCGTGATGCAAAATTTACCGCCGATGTGGTTGCTATTGCCCCTGACGTCAGTGGCCTGATTACTGATGTGCCGGTTAAAGACAACCAACTGGTGCAGAAAGGCCAAGTACTGTTTGTGATTGACCAGCCGCGCTATCAACAAGCGTTGGCTGAGGCCGAAGCTGATGTTGCCTATTACCAGACGCTAGCCGCCGAGAAACAACGGGAATCTGGTAGACGCCAACGCCTGGGGATTCAGGCAATGTCACAAGAAGAGATTGACCAGTCCAACAACGTATTACAAACCGTGCGCCATCAATTGGCGAAAGCTGTCGCGGTGCGGGATTTAGCCAAACTTGATCTGGAACGTACCACCGTGCGTGCTCCCGCCGAAGGGTGGGTGACAAACCTGAATGTCCACGCCGGAGAGTTTATAAACCGTGGTGCAACGGCGGTAGCTTTGGTGAAAAAAGATAGTTTCTATATTTTAGCCTACTTGGAAGAGACTAAGCTGGAAGGGGTTAAGCCAGGTCATCGAGCGGAAATTACTCCGCTGGGTAGCAACCGCATTCTGCATGGCACGGTTGATAGTATCTCTGCGGGGGTCACCAATAGCAGTAGCAGTGCGGATAGCAAAGGGTTGGCGACCATTGATAATAATCTGGAATGGGTGAGACTGGCACAACGTGTGCCGGTGAAGATCCGTTTAGATAGCGAAGATCAGCAGCATTCGTATCCGGCAGGTACTACCGCGACAGTGGTTATTACTGGCTCAACGGATCTCGACCCTAATCAGGCATCACCGATGGTGAAATTAATGCATCGTCTGCGCGAGTTTGGCTAACATGAGCAGCCCGACTTTTATCCGCCTGCGCTTTGCTTTTAAGCTTAGTTTCGCCATTGTGGCGGCACTGTTTCTGGGCTTCCATCTGCAATTGGAAACACCGCGCTGGTCGGTATTGACGGCGGCGATTGTGGCCGCTGGCCCGGCTTTTGCCGCCGGTGGCGAACCGTTCTCTGGTGCAATCCGTCATCGTGGCTGGTTGCGTATTATCGGAACATTCATCGGTTGTATTGGCGGCCTGATTATAATTGTTCTGACCATCAGAGCGCCGGTCTTGACCTTGATGCTGTGCTGCTTGTGGGCTGGGGTGTGTACCTGGATCTCCTCACTGGTGCGCGTCGAAAACTCCTATGCCTTTGGTTTGGCGGGCTATACCGCGCTTATCATCATTGTGACAACCGGTGAAACCCCGCTATTGACCCCTCAGTTTGCTGTTGAGCGCTGTAGTGAGATTGTGCTGGGGATCGTCTGTGCAGTGATGGCTGATCTGCTGTTTTCGCCGCGATCAATCAAGCAGGATATCGATCGGCTGGTGGATAAGGTGTTAGTGGATCAATATCAGCTGCTACAACTGTGTATTCGCCCAGCGGAAAAAACCGATATCGATCGTGCCTGGAATGATTTAGTCAAAAATACGAATGCACTCAATGGGATGCGCAGCTATCTAATGATGGAATCTTCTCGTTGGCAGCGCTGCAATCGCCGTTTACAGGTCTTACATACCGAGTCATTAACACTCATCACCCAGGCGTGTGAAACCTATCTGGTGCTCGCCAATTACCCCGATATCTTAACCGCTGAACTGAAAGCCCTGTTGAGCGAACCGGCACAAACACCGGCTGAAATTCATCAACGAATGAAAAAACTGCGCCAATTTATCGGTGGCAGCCACAGTGAGGACATTCCCGCGACCATCAGTAGTTGGGTTGGGGCGGCAACTCGCTATTTATTATTATCAAAGGGGATTCATACCAACAGCAGTATTAGTCTGGTTGAGGAAGATATTCTAACGGGCGTGGTACCGGTGAAGCATGTCTCAGCTGAGGGTCATCACGCGATGATTAATGGCCTGCGTACCGGTATTGCAACAGCAATTGGTGGCTTGTTCTGGCTCTGGACTGGCTGGACATCCGGTGCGGGTTGTATGGTGATGATTGCAGTGGTGACATCGCTGGCAATGCGAACCCCTAACCCTCGCATGGTAGCGATAGACTTCCTGCTAGGGGTGATAATGGCGCTGCCCATTGGGGCGTTGTACTTTATGTTTATCATCCCCGCTACGCAGCAGAGTATGCTATTGCTGTGTATCAGCCTGGGGTTGTTGGCCTTTATTATTGGTATCGAAGTGCAAAAACGGCGCTTGGGATCACTTGGTACGCTAGCCAGTACTATCAATATTATGGTGTTGAGTAACCCGATGAAATTTAATGTCAGCCTGTTTCTCGACAGCGCATTGGGTCAAATTGTCGGCTGTTTTGTTTCCCTGATTGTGTTGTTGTTGATCCGCGATAATGCTAAGGAAAGAACCGGCAGAACTTTGTTAAATCGTTTTGTTTACAGTGCAGTATCCGCGCTTACCACCAATAAAGCGCGCCGCAATGAAAACCATTTACCCGCGCTGTATCAACAACTGAATCAGCTTTTGATGATGTTCCCTGGTGATATAGATAAGTATCGTCTGGCTTTAACTTTGATTATCGCCCATCAGCGGCTCAATAAAACGGAAGTTCCGGTGAATGCTGAATTGAGTGCTTTCCATAAGCAAATTCGCTACACCGCGGATCGCGTCATTAATGCGAAGAACTCCCAGAAGCGCAGTTATTACTTCGCCAGATTATTGCAGGAACTCGACCAGTATCAGCAGAAATTAGTTGATTATCAATCACCTGAATCTGTTACCCGACCGGTAAAACGACTGGCAGACATGCTGCACCGATATCAGAGTGCGCTTATTTAGCAAATACTCGAAAGGAGCTAAGCTGTTCTCATCGCTTTTTCAAGGGCTATACTGAATCTGGAACTATCCTTCCTCGCCCTCCATTGATGGGGGGCATCATTTCCCGCAGGAGGTCGACAAGATGTCAGCACATAATCCATCACGCAATCCATTACAATCCCAGCGACACAGCGACGGTATTTATCATATTGGTTACTTCGTTGGCGGCACCTGGCATCAGGCGCAGGATACTTTCGAGGTCCGCAATCCTGCTACCGGTGAATTGGTGGCAAAAGTGGCTAAATCCGGTAAACATGAAACCGAGGCCGCCATTAAAGCAGCCAGTAAGGCTTTTCCTGCCTGGCGCAAAACCCCCGCTAAACAGCGAGCAGAGATTTTACAGCGCTGGTATTTGTTGATAATGGAACATCAACAGTCATTGGCCGAGATAATGGTTTCTGAGCAAGGTAAACCATTGAAAGAAGCATTAGGTGAGGTTGCTTATGCCGCCAGCTTTATTCAATGGTTTAGTGAGCAGGCTAAGCGAGCCAATGGCGAAATCATTCCGCCGGCCAAGGAAGGTGCCCGCATTCTGGCGACCCGTGAACCGGTCGGTGTGGTTGCGGCTATCACGCCATGGAACTTCCCACTGGCGATGCTCACCCGCAAACTCGGGCCAGCACTGGCGGCAGGTTGTACTGGGCTGATTAAACCGGCCAATAACATACCGCTATCTGCCTTTGCATTACTGGCATTGGCCGAGCAGGCGGGGGTACCCGCAGGAGTGCTCAATGGTGTTGCCGGTGATACCCATGCTATCAGCGATGCCATCATGGCCAGTCCTGAAGTGCGCAAAATCTCCTTTACCGGTTCGACCGAAGTGGGTAAGACCTTAATGCGTAATGCTGCCGCTACCATGAAGAAAATCTCCATGGAGTTAGGTGGGAATGCACCTTATATCGTATTTGATGATGCCGATTTAGGTGCTGCCATCGCGGGAGCCATGGCTTGTAAATTCCGCAATGCCGGGCAAGTGTGTGTTTGCGTCAATCGCTTCTATATTCAGGATGGCGTTTACGACGAGTTTGTTACCCGCCTGGCCGCTGAGGTTAAAAAACTGAAAGTTGGCAATGGCATGGATAAAGACGTCAACATGGGGCCGCTGATTAACCTGGCAGGTCTGGAGAAAGTGGAAGACCACGTAAAAGATGCGCTTGAGAAAGGTGGGCGATTATTGGCCGGTGGCAGTCGCCATGTCTTGGGCGGCAATTTTTTCCAACCGACTGTGATTGCTGATGCCACCGAACAAATGAAAGTGGCTTCTGAGGAGACCTTTGGCCCACTGGCTGCTTGTTTCCGCTTCAAAACGGAAGAAGAAGTCATTCAGCGGGCGAATAATACTCCATTTGGATTGGCAGCATATTTCTATACTCAGAACTTGCAACGGGTATTCCGGGTTTCAGACGCACTAGAAAGCGGTATGATTGGTGTGAACGAAAGCTCGGTCTCAACTGAGCTGGCACCTTTTGGTGGCGTTAAAGAATCTGGCCTTGGGCGAGAAGGTTCAGTGCTGGGGCTGGATGAGTTTATGGAAGTGAAAACCTTGCATCTGGGTAATTTATAATTCAGATAAAGGTATCACGTTGGTGGGTAGAGTTAGCAGTGGGTTATCGCGATGAGTAGCCAAAACATGATTGGAAGCCAGAAGGTTAAGGAGAACCATGAATAAACGACTTATGGCCATTCTGGCGGTGTTATTGCTGCTAGTCGTGGTGGCGTTCCGAGGCGTTGATAATGTCACTGCTCGTGATATTGGTCAGTCGCCGGAGCTTGAACGCCCGCGGTTATCGGCTCCTGCTTCTATTGAGCAATTGACTCAGCACCAACAGGTTGTTAAATATTTGCAATCTCATCACCGCCTGCCGGATTTTTACATTACCAAACAGCAGGCGCGTGGAAAGGGCTGGAACCCAAAAGAAGGGAACTTGTGTAAGGTACTACCGGGAAAAGCTATCGGCGGCGATCGTTTTTCTAACCGTGAACGTCAGTTGCCTGAAGCCAAAGGCCGCAACTGGCGTGAAGCTGATGTAAATTATCGTTGTGGGCATCGTGGTTCTGATCGGTTGCTCTACTCCAATGACGGCCTGATTTATCTAACTCAGGATCACTACAAGCATTTCATTCGGATGGAGTGAAAAGATGGTAAAAGTGGTGTTCGATTTTGACCATATACCTGATCTTCCTACTTTTTATCGCGCATTCGCCGAAAAATTTGCGCTGAGCGAAAGTTTTGGTGCCAATCTGGATGCGCTGTGGGATGTGGTCACAGGCGAGATAGCTTTACCGGTAGAGATTGAATTTATTCATTTCAATCACCGCCGGAAACGCCGTTTTGGAGCAATAGTTTTATTGTTCGAAGAGGCAGAAGAGGAGCTGGCGGGCAGCTTACGTTTCAATATTGTCTAATCAGACTATTTTACTTGCCATCTTGAGCTTGGACAGTGCTCGAACTCCTCACGTACTGCATGTACGCTCCGGGTTCTGCGCGCTGTCCGCACTCAAGCTGCCTGCGACGATTACGCCTGATTGAATAGACTACTGCTTCTCTGCCAATTCACGCAGATACTGGAAGATCTGGCGATACGATTTCGGCGGTTTATTCGCTGCTTTCTCTTTCTGGGCATTACGCACCAAGCTACGCAGTTGCTGGCGATCAGCTTCTGGATATAATTCCAACACGGTTGGAATGACATCATCGCCTTCTTCAACCAAACGGTCGCGCAGTGTTTCCAATTTATGGAATAGCGAGACTTGCTGGTTATGACGATTTTTCAGCTTATCCAGCGCGGTTTGAATCGGCTCAACATCGCGGGCGCGCAGCATTTTACCAATTAACTGAATTTGGCGGCGACGGCCTTCTTTCTTAATTTTCTGTGCCAATTCAACGGCAGCCAGCAGATCCTCATCTAACGGGATCTTCTCTAGCGCGTTTTTACCCAGCTCAACCAGCTCGGTACCGAGATCTTTCAGCGCTTCGGCATCACGCTTAATTTCACTTTTACTGACCCAGATAATTTCATCGTCATCGTCGTTTTTATCTTCTGGGACTTCATCTAGCCAGTCTTCGGGCTGTTTGTTCATGGTCAAATTCCTTAAAAAGAGGCTAATCGTAGCAGGTTGTGGGATTGCATATCCAGTAGCCACGGGCTGGACTACCGGATATCAACAACTTAAAGCATCATTAGGCGTCTAAAAACATCCTACAACATCCCAAAACCTCACAAGTGTGGACGGTTTGTGGACATTCCACTTAGCGGGTTTAGCATTATTGCATCCTGTAAATAGTCGGGTGCAAAGTGCGCATAAGTCATGGTCTGCTGAATGTTCGCATGTCCAAGTATTCGTTGGAGTGCGATTATATTTCCACCCTTCATCATAAAGTGGGTTGCGAATGTGTGCCGTAAAGCATGTACCGCTTGCCCGCGAGGGAGGTCAGGTTTTACTTTTTTTATTAGCTTATAGAACGTCAGGTAATGAGTTTTAAACAACGGCCCGGTTTCTATAGTTTTCACCTGGTCGGCGATCTCCTGTGAAATAGGTACGGAACGTTTTTTCCCATTCTTCGTTTCAATAAACGTCACTCGGTTATGAATGATGTTTTCTGCCTTAAGGCTCTTAGCCTCCCCCCACCTGGCACCAGTTGCCAAACAGAGTATGGCTATACGCCGCGCATCACCTTTCGCCGTGTCTAATAGTCTGGTGATATCTTCCGATGATAGATAAGACATTTCAGGTTGTTGCGTCTTAAGGCGTGCAAGCGATCTTATTGGGTGCTCGCCAAAAAACTCTTCAGCTTCGATCATCACACTGAATACACCACTAAGTACAGCAAGTGCGTGATTTACTGTGGATGCCTTTATACCATTAGCCAACCGTTTTGCACGGTAATCCATGAGTAAACGGTTGGTAATTTGATACATCATCGGATCACCCATGTCATTGCATATGCCCTCAATTGCATTGAGGCGCTTACTACCGTGCTTTAAATTACGCCCGTGATAATCCCACCACTTCGAAATAAACTCGCTTAAACGCCGCTTATCAGCAGGTTTACTTAACCATTCTTTATTATGGAAGTTGGCGATCACATACTTTTCAAAAGCGAGTGCATCGCTCTTTCTATCAAATTTACGCCGGATGCGTTTTCCATCGCGCCCGTGCGGCCGTAAGTCCACTTCGTAATGACCATCATCAAGCTTCTTAATCGACATTGCGAAGCCCTCCGATGTTGCTGTTATTACAGAAACTTAATGAATCAATGAAGCACAAAAAATCATTATGGAGAGTTACCCAGTCTTTTTGCCTGAGGACGGTGAGGTTATTTCGTTTTGCCCATAGTGTGCGAGAGCCGGTGCGATTTGCCCGGATTCAGGAGCTATTTCGCCAGTCATAAACCAGAGGGCATATTTTTTGTATCGTGGGTGATTGAGAATTTTCATAATCACATCGCCTTTTGGCACGCTATCGCCGGTTTCGTACCTCCATAAAGCATTCTGAGGAATGCCAAGTAAATCAGCCGCTTCGGCTCTACTTGTAATCCGCTCACTTTCCCTCATTAGTTTTAATTTTTCTGCAATATCAATTTTCATTTTGCATTTTCCAAAATATACATACATAATCCAACTCAACCGATACATCAGGGGGCTTCACATAACAAGTAAAGCCATCATGAAGCATCAGAAGAGAGCCATTAAGGATGTTAACAGATGCCAATAGATAGAAATACGCCAAAGTTTTCTGAGCCGGAGCCAATTACACCGCGCGAATTCTGCGCACGTACCGGCCGTAGTTATGGCTCGGTTGTGAACATGATGGATCGCAATCAGTTACCGGTTCACCGCGAGGGCCGTCCCGGCACCAAGCGACCACGCCGTTTCATCATGTGGAATGAATATTTAGAAGCGATGGCGAAAACTCGCGCCCTTTGCACTGGAGCAGAGCGGGAATGGATTGAGAATATAATTCGCAAGGACAAGCTAACCGTGATGCGGAATATCAAAGGTGGAGAAGCCCCGAATCAGAGCGCAACGGCATGACTACCCCATCGCCCAATAACCCCATCCATGAGCTAACCCGCATTAGCGATCACACTCACGGTTACCTTGGTTTTTCCATTACTCGCATTGACCGTAACAAGATAGACCACATCACCCGTTACCACGTTCGCCAGGGTGATGAGTCTTACGGCAAGTTCGACGCACTGGCGCAAGCCATTGAATACATCGACACACTCCACGAAATGAGGGATTGAAATGAAAAAGTCACTGATTCTACAACTCGCCAACATCGTGTTACAGACCCATCATTTTCACATGGAAGCGGCGCGCATCCGGCTTGACCAGGGCTATATCGGCAAATTCAACTTCATTCGTGAACGTAAGGTTATTACTGCAAATACCATTGCCAATCTGGATATGTTAACAACGCTGGCCGTGACCACTGGCGAGGGTGACGAAACGGTGTACCCATTATTGAGGGATGCAGTCCAGGGTTTCAGTGCCGGTAAGACATTACCCGAACCATTCAATGAAGTTTTGAGGGGCTAAAGCCCTTCCTCAAATAACAGATTTGCGAAAGGGTTTTATTTCTTACTAACCGAGCGAGGATTTAAATATGTCTAATTTTGTCAAAATAAAGAAAGACGACAAATACTTTATTCTTAATACTGAAAGTGTTGAGTCAGTACTTCCTGACGCTCCCGGCTCAATAATTAAATTCCTTAATGGCGACACTATACGCACGTTCGCAGAAATTGACGACATTGCCGCCGCCATTATTCCTGCTGATGGCAAGCCCGTTACCTTAGGCCGCGAAGAAACCGTTTTCCGCCGCCGCTATTACCACAACGACGCACACGCTGGGTTTATTCTTTACGCCAACGAATCAGATTTTGACGACGAAATGAAAGGGGACGTCATAAGGGAAATGGAAGGGCTGGGCGGTAAAGTCGAATTTAAAAATATCTTTATTTATGCCCCCGCCTCCGACGATAAGTCACAAGAGCTAGCAGAACCAATTGCGGACGGTAAGAGCTTAACTGTAGAGGTGGCACCCGGCTATTTTCTAACAAGAACCCCAGGAAAGGTGCGCACATCCACACCTGGGGTAAGTTTCAGAGAAATGAGAAATATTATTTCGGCGGCAATTAGTGAAGCGGCTTTTCAGGCTGAACCGGCACACTCCGACCCTCAATCTCACTTACCTGAATCCGAAGCTCCTCAATGAGCGCTTTCGCCTTTTCAAGTGTAAGTAGGGTAATTAAATTTTTGGCATCGGGTAGCGTTTCGTGTTCTTCAAGGTCGTATTCAAAGCGGATACCTACATAAGACTGGCCTGGCCCAACGAGATTAAAGAATTCCCATAGTTCGCCATTAGCCATGTTATCCAGTTCAGCATCGATATCATTGCTCATGCATTTTCCTTTTGTAGTTGGTGGGTATAGCGCCGGGGTTTCTTCTCACAGTATTAGCCGGCGCAAAAACAGTACCACAAAAAACGCGCGCCGGGCGCGATGCAGTACCCCGGCAACTATTCATTTGATGGAGATCACTTAATGACCGCTAATCAATGCCCGTCACTGGCTGCAATGCTACGGAACGGCCAGCAAGTAACGCACCATCGGCACATGCGTGGCTGGATTGAAGCGCCAGACGGTCGCGATTTTCAGCCTAAGGCTAGCGAAGTACAGTTTATTAAAGGTTGTCGTACTCCATTTATGACAAAGCCCAGGGCTAAACCCCGTTGGTGGGCGCGTCTGATGGGAATATTTGCGTAGGGGGATGTATGGCAAACACCGAAGAGGCCCGCGCCGTTCCGCTGACATTAAAAGAGCGGCAGCACGGCCTACAGCATGTAGCTGAAATTTGGTCTTTGCTCCCAAGCAAAAAACACCAGGGAGTTATACCGGCACTGATTAATGAAATGGGCGAGACAGACCCAAAAATGAAAGGTGCCATTTATTACCTTGCAGACATTCCCAGGGCAAGGCATGGCTTAGGATTTAAGGAGCTGCTACCGCAAGAGCAGAGAAATTTAGTTGATGCACTGAATAGATGGCGGGCATCAACCAGCTTATTACCGGAACGGATCACCTATATAGATTGTGAACCCTTACCGGATAATAAAAGTAATTAAATAAATACCTGAAATTAACAGGCGCTTTGTTGCGTCGGGATTCCCATTATCTAAAGGCGGGGTAATAGAATGAGTGTTGCACCGATAAAATTAACAAATGAGATAAACGACATAGAACTGGTCGAGCATTTTAATAATGCCCGCCGTTCTGAACGATTGTTATTGCTTGAGCGGTTAGAAAATAAACTGACTAATTTGAATATTTCCAGCATTTCAAAGGTGGAAGTATTTAAAGAGTTATCCACATGGATATCAGAAATGAAACCCGTTGTTAATTCATCCACTATTAATAAAGAGGTTAAATAATTATGTCTTTTGATAAAGGAACCAATGACTGCACCATAAATGCAATTAAAGGGCTGACTCACGCCATTGAGTTTATTAAGGATCGCTCACCCGATGTTTTTTTTAGCGACTCCGCCCAGCACTGCATCCCACAGTTGATAAATGCCGCAACTGAAATTGAGCGTCTTAATAATGAAGTGAATATATTGCGACGCGAGAATGTGAAGTTAAAAGCAGAAAATATGGAACCCATGACAGCTAAACACGTGCGCATTCATGAGCGCTGGACTGCAATTCTTGACGCTGTCGCTGTTACAGACGCGGGGAAAAATATACTTCACCGCGGTATGGATATTGATACGGCTACCGACAGAGCCATTTACGCCATAAGTAAAACCGAAACCGACCGCGTGATAGCCCAGCGCATAGCGGAAGCATTTCAAAAGGCACAACCTAAAGCGGAACAGGAAAGAGATGTAAATGCGGGGTGGTCTAATCATCATCCCTTCGACGCGCTGGCTTCATCAGGCCGTTCGTTTCTTGTCTGCGAATTTACTCATAAACCCGACAATGTTGCGCGCTATCTACCTCTTTCAACCGAAATAATTGATGAAGTAGTCCGCGCGTCAGCAATACACCCCCAATGGCCGACTGATGCACTTCACGCTGTTTCTATTCTCAGTGAGAAATCAGGCGACCTGACCGATGCCGCCGTTAATTACCATTATCACGATGGTGATTTAGAAGCGATCCGACATGAAGCCATACAAACGGGCGCAATGGCTTTGCGTGTACTGCTGAACATCAACAAATACAAACGACCGTCAGACGAAAAATAAAATTGAACATCCCCTACCACCTTGTGGCGGGGGAGATTTATTTATGGAGATTGATATGTCAGCAATATTTGAATTAGAAGCAGCAAGAAAACAAGGCGCAATAGAAACGGTTGAGAGAATTCGTACAATTGTATATGCGCATGCTTTTGCTATGGGCCTTTTACATGGGAAAGAGTCAGCGGATATCTATATAAAGTTATTTGACGATATATTAAAACCGCTAAAAGAAAGTATTGAGCAATCCGGCGGTGCAATATGAGCACCTTAAACCGCCACCTCGCTCCCTGGTCACCAGCCGAGCTAGCTTATTTACGTGAGAATATCGCAACAACCCGATATCGGGATATTGCCAAACGTTTGGGTAGGTCAGTGCCGGCAGTCAGGCGAAAGGCATTTCTTAATGGGCTAACCTCATTCCGCTGCAAATCCTGGGCACCGGATGAGTTAGCTTATCTTCGTGAAGCGGCAACAACAATCCGATATCAGGATATTGCCGAACACCTGGGCCGGACACCAAAAGCGGTGCAGCAGAAAGCATTTACCGAAGGTATAAACCCGTCAAATATTGGCGAACGCAACCGCAACGCCAGATACAGCGACTATGATGTTGAACTCTGCCGCGCGCTTTACGATGAAGGTGTAAAGCCTGCGATCATCGCCGAGAAAATGGAAGTTCCGGTTGCCTACGTCTACAAGGTCACCCATTACCGGTCGCGCCGAATGCCGACGCCCTGCGCCAGCATTCCGCAATGACCAACGCACGCGGCAGAATTCAGCCCACCCCGCCACAACCTTACCCCGGAAACGATGAAACGTTTGCCGGGGTTTACTCTTGGAATAAACCCAACACCGGCATAAGCCCGCGTCAAAATATTGCGCCGGTACAGCTCACCCCGCTAGCGCAAATGATAGCGGCCTACCATAAAGATATTGAAAACAAGAAAGCTGCCACCGAAGCCGCGCTGACTGACGAGGAACGCAAGGCCAAAACTCGGCATCAGTGGCGGCTTGATAATTTCGAAGACGATGAGGTTAAGCGTGAAATAACCCTTGCCTGGCTGGCCTTAGCCAGAGAAGCCGAACACCATAATCGCAGCTTAAAAACCCAGGCTAATCTTAACGACCAGCCAAAATTTATTCGTCAACCTATACAGCGACGCATTGATTACCTGTGTCGGGAACGTAGCGACGAGCGGGCTAATGATTTCTTAACCAAAATTGTCGAGAAAGCATTGTCACGCCTGGACGCAATGAGAGAAAAGCAACAAACCGCCGCACTTAGACACATCGCCAGCCGCGAGAGACTGGACGGTTTATTGCACCTGGCCGAACTTAATAAAAAAGAGGTAACCACACTGGCGACAATGGCCGCAGCCCATATGGATATGTTGCTTGATAGCCAAATGATGGCACTCCCGGTTGAAAATGCCACTCCAAGCCAGATATTGCGCATTTATCACGCTGTTGCTAACGAAGCCCTAAAGTTCTCGATCACCCCACCTAATTGGGACGCTCTCAACGATAAATTACGCCACAGGGGCCAAATACCTTATGACCTAATCCCCGGCGCGCTGGCTCGTCTACGCTGTGCCACCTGGTGGAAAGGTCGGTTATGGCGGCTGCGTTGTCAGTGGCGAGAGGAACAACTGCGCGCCGTCATGCTGGTACATAAGAAATCCTCCCCCTATATCAGCCAGGAAGCGCTTATTCATCAGCGCGAACAATGGCGGCGCTCTGCTGAGTTTATCCGCGCCCACGACCTGATTAATGACAGTGGTTTTGTCATGGATATGGAGCAGGTGGTCGAAGCCAGCGCCAGCAACCCACGCTTACGCTACATCGAAATGATGACCGCCTGTAAGGGCTTGGAGAATCTGGCAGAAATGCGTGGCGATAAGGCGATGTTTTACACAATAACCTGTCCATCCAGGTATCACGCCACCCTTAAAGACGGCAGACCTAATCTAAAATGGAGCACAAAAACTGTCAGGGAAAGCAGTGATTATCTGGTTAACCTTTTTGCCGGCATCAGGAAAAAACTCAACCGATTAAAATTGCGCTGGTATGGCGTGCGCATTGCCGAACCCCATCATGACGGAACCGTCCACTGGCATTTGATGTGCATCATGAAAAAACAAGACCGCGCCAAGATAACTCAGGTGATGCGAGAGTTTGCCATTCGTGAAGACCGCCAAGAGTTGGGAAGCAACATCAAGCCCCGTTTTGATGTGAAGCCGGTACTCAAAAGCAAAGGCACCATCACCAGCTACCTAACTAAGTACCTGGGTAAGAACGTGCGCGGCAGCAACATTAGAGGAAAGCTGGATAAAAAGACCGGTAAACCAATAGTGGGTAAAGAAACCGGACAGCCGCTAGGCGAAGATACCGAACGGGCGGTTGCCTGGGCTTCTCTTCACGGTGTCCAGCAATTCCGCTTCTTTGGCATCCCCTCCCGCCAGGCATACCGCGAGTTACGCTTGCTGGCCGGCCAGCTTCAACGCCAGGCCAAACCGGAACAGGGGAAATGGAAACAGGTATTACCCAATAAAGCGATGGATGATGTACTAGCCGCAGCGGATGCCGGCTGCATGGCAACGTACATCCTAAAACAAGGTGGCGTCCTCAAACCCCGCAAAGATCACCTTATCCGCACCGCTTACATCGAGTCAGAAACTCCCAACGACTACGGCGAACACGGCACTAAGATTTATGGCGTCTGGTCGCCGAGCCTGGGCGAAGAATCCCGCATCTGTACCCACGCCGACAATTGGAAAATGGTACGCAAGACGGGCAGCGACGACAACCAAGCCAAGGCCAGCGAAGCGGCCGCAGCCGTTGACCTTGATTTTGATTTTGCAGTTGAGGGCGGCAGTATCGCCCCTCGGACTCGTGGCAATAACTGTCCCCACCCCGACGACGAAGCCCTAAAGCAGCGTAAAAAACGCACAACACCACCGCCTGATTTAAGTGATTTTTCCAAAATAACGTTCACCCAACGGCGAGAAATGCGTGAGCGGTTGCGGAAATTACCGCCGCCGAGGTATGGCGGTGACGATAAACCCAAAGAGCCTCGACCGCCGACCATCGGAGAGCGGGCGCTGTCGCCTGAACTTAATGTATTGGTTGATAAAATCGATGATTTTGCGAACTCAATGCAGCTTGATATCAGTCGCGCAGGCTTACGCCGTCTTGCGATAGGGCAGATTGTTAGTATTGATGAGCTAGATTATCGGGCCGGTCAGGACGGCTGTTTATACACAGTCAAACGTAAGGGCTCCGATTGACTATTTGTGATATCCGATCCATAGTCTCGTTGCAGCGGCAAAATCCGCTGCCGGGATTTGCACCTCGGATATCACCCAACGCATGCCGCGTTACGCGGTTTTTTTATGCGCCGGCCAGACTCAACCTAAACAATGGTGGGCTGGCAGGGGAGTCGAAAGGCTCGCCGGGTCTTGGGTGACCGGTAGTGCAAACCCTGTCAGCTCACCACCCCTTATGAGATTTGCACCTCAACGGTGGTGATTTACTCATATTATTGAGGGCTCACCCATGTTCACCCATATGATTGAAGAAGACGCCTATCACCTTTTAACTCGCGCGATGCAAGCCACCAGTACACTCTCAAACTTAATCACCCGTTACGAAGAGCATTGTGGCGATTCAATACCAGCCTCTGAAATATCGGTATTTATCGATCACATTAACAACGATATTCGCGAGGGGCTCCAAGGCTGTGAAGAATTGCAAAGCTCACTGCACACGCAGCCACTGAGAATTGTATCCTCGCAGAGTGTGGAGTGAGATTATGACTGTATTTGATATCTGTGTTGGCCCTGACTATTTTGAACGGATCAGGCTTGGGATGTTAAGTAAGTTAATTTTCCCCTATAAACTCGGTTCTCGCCCTGTCGAGGGTGACCAGTTGCGAATCGAGTGCGCCCTCAATAGGCAAGTTATTAATGAAATATTGGTTGATATCATTATGGTATCCAAAGTGTCGGCGGAGATTAATGGGAAACATATGGTAGAAATAACTGTTCTACCCAATAAACCGTTGATATTCGTACCGTAGCTATACAAAAAACCCGCCGTTCGGCGGGTTTCTCTTATCCTGGCTGACCTTGTAACCAGTCCAGGGCTATTTGTTTTTCATCTGGCCGCAGCCTTTCCAGCAAAGCTTTAATCAATCCCTTATCACCCAAGCCGCTAGGGCTAACGGTATGTGAGCGGGTTAATTCATAAACGCTGGTTTCACTGCATTCCACATTGGTGCAGGTGTAATACAGGTTTGCAAGCTGGGGCGCTTGCCATACTGATTTGCGGTTATGCATCCGCGCACCACACGCCGTGCAAATAACCTTGATTGTCGCCATACCATCCCCCGAAAAACCGCCATCTTGAGATGATTTTAGCACTTTTTGCCGCTTATTTCTCATACGTTACACCCCATCACCTGGCGTGATAACAATCTCATTATCAGCCGGCTTGGTCAGTGGCAATCCATCACTGTTTAGCCCCTCAAATTGCAGGTGCAAATGGGGCGGGATTTCGGGATCATGCTTCACTGCACTGGCGAACATTCGTTGAAGCGGGATCACCTCATCTTTTCGATAGGTATCGCGCGCGTTTTCCGGGCTTGCCATCACCGCCCCGTTGGTGGGGATTATCCCCGCCAGGCCAGAGGGGAAACGGTGCGCGGTCAACACGTCTTGCGCGCTGATACTTTTAATATTGGCGAATTCATCTTTCACGCCGGCGTCACCAATCGGGATAAATTGCACCCCTTTTTCGCCACCGTCCGCGATATTGATAAACATCATTTTGAAGTTACCCACGCCTTTGGATTCCTCAATTTTTTTCGCGATATCCTCTTCCATTTCGTCGCTCAAATTGGGGTCGGTGGTGTAAATAATCCCGCCCGTATGCGCGCCGTTATGGAAATAGCGCCGCCTGAATATAGTGGCTTCTGTATTGAGTAAGGCGCTGTGCATCCCGCCGATATAATCCGGTAAGCCGTAAACCTGTTGCTGTGGGTCGTACTGGCGCAAAAAAATCACATCGCGCGCCGGGTAGATGAGCGGCGGGCCTTTCTGCAAGACCGAAAAATCCCCGTCCTTGCGTCGTCGGACATACAGCGCCGGCAGCGGTACCAAATCCACTACATCGCCCCAGCCGTTACGCACTTTCAATATAGCGATATCACCGAACAGCAAATAGTCATAAGCCGCCTGGCCCATTTCGCCCAGGCTCAGACCACCGCCGGCATAGTCGCTCACCACCATATTCTTGCGGGCGTACAGAACCCCGCCATGCTGGCCGCACATGTTGGCAAGTTGCGCCAGGGCTAACCGGTCGATGGGTTGCCGCCAGTGGTCGGCGGTCGAGTCGTACCAGATTTCGTGGTACTGCGTTCCCTGCGTCAGTATGGGCATCGGTGTGTCGGTCGTTACGATACTGAATGTGCCACGCCGTGCCGGCATAGCTTGCGCATTGGATTTTTGCTGTCTGGCGTTGTAGCGTTGTTTGCGTTTGTTCATTATTTTTTCCTGTCAGACGTCCCGCCCAGCCGGATTTCCGCTTGCGTTCGTTGTTGATGGGCTCGTTTATCACCGCATGGGCGATGGCAAAGAATCGGTCGGCATGGCCGGTGTCGGCGCTACGGTCAGCAACAAATGTCATGCCGCCGCCGCTCTTGGTGGTGGTGTGGCGAATGGCCATAAAGCTGGCCGCAATACCTTTATCCTCAATATCCCAGGCAATACGCTTGTGCTCGACCACATCGATCATCTTCATCACCAGGCGGTTTTTGCTTTCCTGGCTGTAACGGATCGGTGTCACTTCACGGCGCGCGAAGTCCTGCACCATTTCGCACACCGGCCCGCCAATACCGGTGGTATCTATGCCGATATGCGTAATGTTGTAGCGGGCCATGTATTCCTTGATGCGGCCAACCTGGTATTTAAAGGCGAAGCCGTGCCAGGTTTCGATATGCAGCACCCGGAACGGTTCGCCGTCCACTTGCGGCGGGGCTACCAGGACAAACGAGGCGGTATCACCGCTGCGGGCGGGGTCATAACCGGCCCACACTTCACGGTTACCAAATGGCCGCATGGCGTTGACGTCGTGATCTTCCCAGGTGCTCACGCTGGTGAGGCATTTTTCCAACTGGTCGAAGCGAAAGACACAATCGCCGATGTCGACGAACTGGCACATGTACAGCTGGTTAAAGGCGCTTGCGCTGTTTTCTTCCCGTATCTCTTCCAGATTGATAAGAATGGCGGCATCGCCATAGACTTTGGCCTTTTCCTCCATGTCAGCAACGGCGGTTTCAACCGTGGTGATATAACGCCAGTGGTTATCCGGGCACATAATCCCGGCTTCCATTTGCGCAAAGGTCGGGAAGTCGACGTTTTCCCGCGCCTTTTTGCCTTTACGCCATTCGTCACCCGTCCAGAACGGGTAAGCCTGATGCGTTTTAGCGCTGGGTGTTGAAATGTAAGTGCGGCGTAAATAGGTATGTGTGGCTATCGCAGCGGCCGCTTCTTTTAGTTTGGTAAACCCACGCTGATGGAAAATTTCATCTATGTAGACGTTGGCGCAAAAGCCCTGGGCGGTGCTGCTGTTGGTTGACAGGAAATGAAACTCTGCGCCATTGCTCAATACAATAGGGTCACCTGTCAATTCAATGCCGAACAATTCAAAGGCAAACTTGATGATATAGCGCCGGAAAATAAGCGACTGAGGGCGAGAGGCCGACAAGAACGCCTGATTGTTGCCGGTGAGAATGGCATCTTCCAGGGCTTCAAATGCGGCGTACCAGGTTGCACCGATTTGGCGTGATTTCAGCCATATCCGGTTACGGTGCAGCTTTGCTTCCCGCAGTGTGATTTGATAGTCATACAAACCATCAACAAACTCGTCAAAATCAGCCGCCACAATGCCGGCCACATTATTTCGTTTACCGCCACGCTTGCCGCTTTTCTTTTTATTGTCGTCGTCGCCCTCACTGGCTATCGCCTCAATGGTGCCACCGGCTCCCGTAGCAGATATCCCCCTCGCCGCCGCCTCTAAATTCATGGCGTGAATTTTTTCAGTATGTTTATGACGGCTGACAATTAACTTGCAGTGCATATCAATGTATTTATCGAGTTCTTTTAACTCAATATCATTTTTATTGGCTTTATCGACCAACACAGCCGCACGGCGGTTAATAACTGATTCTAAATCTTCCTCACTTAATAAACTGCGCCAGCCGCCTTTATCAGCCCAATAGTAAACAATCCGCGTTGAATTAAGATTTAATTCAGCGGCTATCTCTTGGGCTGTCCAGCGCTTTAAATATAACGAGCGCGCAACGCCTATTAATTCCTCTGGATATTTTGATTTTCTGCTCATGCCTCATTATGGCGGCTTTATTTATTCAAAATGACAATTAAATGCCGCAATAAATCGCAATACGCCTTTATTGCGAATTAATAAGAAGTTTGATAAATGAAATAATAAAAGCAATCCGTAATACTGAGTGGAGTTAATACCATCACCACGCCAAGCCGATTTATTAAATAGGTTAATTATGCCCAGTTCACAACTGACAACGAATTTTATTCGCATAGCGACTGAGGGTGCAACGGTTGACGGTCGGGAAATTCCGTCGCAATGGCTGGTCGATATGGCAGAAAGTTACGACCCCCAAATCTATACCGCCATGATTTGGCCGGAGCATGAGCGCTGGTATGGCGCGTGCGGCGAAGTTCAGGAATTAAAAGCCGAGATAGAAGACGGCTTGATGCGCCTTAAAGCCCGACTTTGTCCTGGTATGGATTTGCTGTACGCCAACCGCAACGGGCAAATGCTGTTTTGCTCTATCGAGCCTACGGACGACCTGAATTTTCGTGGTACCGGAAAGCCCTATCTTGAGGGCTTGGGCGTCACCAGCTCCCCGGCCAGCATCGGCACTGAGCGCATGCGCTTTAGTGCAAATAAAAATGGAAAACTCTACGGCGCACTAGAGGCATTAGTAATTAGTGATGTTGCCGACACCGAGGAATTAAATATGTCATCCAAAGATTCAAACCCAAAGAAAGCGTTATTCCGCAGTCTTTTTAATCTTGCCGATAAAGGCAGTGATAAAAAACCGGTCAAACCAAAGTCCCGTTTATTTTCCAGTTCCAGCCGAAAGTTTTCTGATGAAGATATTCAGACAATTGTTGAAGCGGTAGCCGAATTACAGGACACCGTCGAAGAGCAAGCGGAAACCATTGAAGAGCAAGCAACCATTATTTCCGAGTTGCAAGCCAGTGAAACTGACGTGACCGAAATTCAGGAAGCCCTCGCGGAAGTTAAAACAGAATTGGTCACCGTCCAGGAAGAAGTGACCGAAATTAAAGACGAGGTGACAGGCGGTGAATTCAGCAAACTTAAAAACAAACTCAACGCTGCTGATAAAAAGTTCAACAAGCTTGAACAAGTCACCACCAAATTACCCGACGCCGCTCCTAATGCGTCCAGCGGTAAGAGTTACAACTTCTGATTTACGGTTAATTAAACCGGAACAGACAGAATTAAATCGCCATTGCGGTAAACGCACTGACAAATAAACGAGAGCACTCATTATGCCAATGAATAAGTTATATACCCTGACACAAAACTATGCGCGCCGCATTGGTGAGGCTAGCGGTTCGGATGTGACCATACTCCCTATCACGGCGAATGGCATTGGTCGATTCAGTATTAGCCCGCCACAGGAAACGGCTTTGCGTTTGGCTCTGATGGAGCAAGGTTGGTTTATGCCATTGATCACTGTACGTGATGTTGACCAGATTCGCGGTCAAGTGATTGATGTCGGTAATCCAGGGCTGTTCACCGGTCGTCGTAAAGCTGGTCGATTTACCAAGGATGTGGGGCTGTCCGGCAACGTTTACCAATTATACCCCACCGACTCATGCACCCGTCTAGCGTGGGAAACGCTGTCTGACTGGATTCATTCCGGTACGACAGATGATGAATTTATTCAGCATGTTGCCGAGTTTACCCTCCGTTCCTTTGCGAACGATATCTTGCGTGTGGGCTTTAATGGTACGCATGCGGCTCTTGAAACCGATGAGGATACCTACCCGAACGGGGAAGATATTAATATCGGCTGGCACCAAATCGCGAAGAATTTCGACACTCTACATGCGAACCCCGCCACACCTGAGCAAGACCGTATTCCGGGCTTCACCCCGCGCGTGATCAATCCGGGTGACGGTGAATTAACCCTTGGTGAGAACGGTATCTTTAAAACGCTGGATGCGATGGCTTCCTGGCTTATCAGTACCACTATTCCAAGCCAATTCCAGAATGAGCCGGACATTGTCTTGTTGATCGGCTCTGACTTGATTGCTGCCGAACAGTTCCGCTTATTCCAGGAGGCCGGTAAACCGACAGAAAATATTGCCGCCCAAATGCTCGCCAATACGGTGACCGGTCGCCGCGTCTATGTAGCGCCATTCCTGCCAGGCAAACGCATGGTTGTGACCACGCTGGCAAACCTGCACGTCTATAACCAGCGCAATCACCAATACCGCCGCGCGGAGCATGTACAAGACCGCCTAGGTTTTGAAAATGCATGGTGGCGTAACTCTGGTTATGCGTTGGGGCACCCGATGCTGTACGGCGCGATTGACGAAGCGGCCATCACCATTGAAGCCGAAGAGGATATTAACTTTGCCATTCTGAATGGCTTGATCCCCGGCACTCCAGGGCAAGATACCCCTGTCCTGGATAACACACAGATTTAAACGGAGGGAACCCCATGGCGTTTAACCCATTACGATACCGGGCACAGGCATTAGCTCAGGCAAGGGTACGACATACCGCCCCGACAGAAGCCGAGCCAGGCGCAGACGAAAGCCTGCACTTGCAGCTATTGAGCCTGGAAAAAGACGTTAAACGCCTGGGCGTTCTATCGCGTGTTGCCGACAAAATAGAGCTAAAGGCGCGGGAGTTGTTACCTAAATGGCTTCCGTATGCCGAGCGTTATCTCAAGGCGGGCAAGGTCTACCCATACCCTGTTTTCGGTTATTGCGTGGTCTGGTTATTTGATACCGGCGATATCGATAAGGCGCTGGATTGGGCCGATATTGCCATATCTCAGAGTCAGGCGACACCGGACAAAATCAAGTCTAAATTCCCGGCTTTTGTGGCTGACATCATTCTGGAATGGGCCGCTGGCGAATCACAAGCGGGCCGCAGTATTGAGCCGTATTTTTCCCGCACCTTTACCAACGTGCGCGAGAACTGGCGGTTAAACGAAAGGCATACCGCCAAATGGTTCAAGTTCGCCGGCGAATTCCTGTTACGCGACAAAGACGGCAAACCCGCCGCCGCCGCGATCAGTGATATCCCGACCTTAAAGCGGGCGAATGAGTTACTCGCCCAAGCTGAGGGATTCCATCAAAAAATCGGGGTAGAAACGTTACGTAAGCGCATTGCTTCCCGCATTCGCGCCCTGGAAAAACAAGCCGCTGAAATAGCGGAATCTGACCCATCAAAAGGCGATCACGATGAAATTTAAATTTGAATTAAATCAAGTAGTTGAACCCAGAATTAGTGATGAGTGGGGAGAGGTTATCGGTCGCGCCGAATATGCGCACTCTGAAAACCAATATTTCATTTTCTACAAGACTGCTGACGGTCGGGCGCTAAAAGACTGGTTTAACGAAAGCGAGTTAGAGGCGGTTGAAGATGATCGCCATCCCGGCTTCGCGGTCTATGCCCCTGTTGATCTACCCAAGGGTGCTGTAGTCGAATAATAGCCTTTTAAATTGTGAACTCCGCCCCCTGACGTTGTCGCGGGGCTGTACCGACACCCGGCCAGCCGGGGCGGGCGAAGTGGAGGCCGTAGCGCAAGCGCTAACGGGCCGTGGAAACTTGTCAGCCCGCACCCCATAACGAGAGGTTTTTATGTTTCGACCCGGTGATAACGGTTTTCAGCAATCCACGTTAACCAATGACGGTTTTTGGCCTAACTTGGCGCTGGATGAATTCCAGCGTGAGCGCAGCATACCGCCCACCATTAACGAAAAAACCGTGGTGCAAGCCATGCTTGCCGCCGTTGCCGAAGTTAACACCTCGTTAGCCAACTTTGTAATGCAGCAAAAAAGTAAAGGGTATCAATCTGCCAGTGCAGTACCCGGCCCGACGATGGAGGGCGAGAACGTACTAACCGCCCAATATAAAAAAGCGGTCTACGCCAGGACAAAAGCCGACTTGATGGGGGAGTTTGCCGCTGTTAGCCGGCGCGAGGACAACACCAATCAGGACGCACCGCAGACAAAAGCGTCATTACTGGCCGAGGCCGCAGTGGTATTACGTGGCATTAAGGGCCGGGGCCGCGTGGGAGTGCATCTGGTATGACGCAACTGGATGAATTATATGATTTTGTCAGTAGCCACTTGCCCGAACGGCTGATGAAAACCACCGGGGCCGATGCCTGGATGGAAGATATTGAAATCATCCACGCAGCTAAGGCGTGGGGGCTAGGTCAGCGCCGTGTAGCCATACGCCAATATCAGGCGACGTTAGCCTGGGAACGCTGGCCCTATCGCCAGTATGACCCAGACACACTATTTGCCCTGGTCATGGTGTGGCTGACTGAACACGCCAACGAGCATTACAACCTGGATGAAATGCCGCCTCCGACCGTCATTTTACAACTGACGGATAACGAGGATGCGGCCCTGTTTATCACCGTACCACTGGCTGACGACATTATTCTGGTTGAAAGCGAGAGTGAGGGGATCATCCCTTTAAAAGGCAAGCGTTACCGCGTCGCACCCCCTGTAGTAAATACAGCAACGGCCGGCTGGATTGTAGGCGCAAACGGCATCGCCGCACCGACCCACTCAGCGGGTGAGCGTGATGCAGGCTGATTTTACGCTCAACGCCGCTCAGTGGGGCGCACTCCAGAAGACGTTAAAGAATCTGGAGTTACCCCCCGCCAAGCGCCGCCGCTTGCTCTGGCGAATATTGAAATCAGGTGTCATGCCTGCCGCTCGTCGCCATCAAAAGCGGCAGGAAAACGCAGAGGGCGTGAAGTGGCCGGGACGAGCTGACAAGCGTAAAGCCAAAATGATGACCAAACTGCCGGGAATGATGGTTATTGGTGAACTGCCAGCGTCCGACTCAGCAAGAATTTATTTGCGGGGCAATAAAAAAACGCCGCCCGGTGTGGTGGGCCGAATGCAACAGGTGGGCTTTACCACCTCAATGACCGCTCAAAAAGCGGCTAAAGGGCAAGACAGCACCGCAAACGCCACGCTGAACCAGGCAAAAAAATTGCTGGACTTGGGTTATGTCGTATTTCCGGTGAGTGCGCCTCGCGCACCCTCCGTAGCTGAGATTATGCGAACCCTGAGCCAACGCAAAGCCGGGGCCATTATTCGCGGCCTTGAGGGGAAAGAGTCAAAAAGAAGCTGGACGATCACCCTGCCTGGCCGCGAATGGCTGGCAGTCAATGACGATGAATTTAACAAAATGCTGGCGCGCCAGATGCAAGCCATCAATTACGGCGGTGGCGTCCGGGCGCAAGACATTAAGGGGAAAGTAAAAAAATGACATGGCCCACAGTAACACTAAACCAGCTTAACCAGCGCCAGGGCAGGATTAACGAAGTAGAGCGCACAGTCTTGTTTATTGGCAGTGCCGCCGCTGATTCTGATAACCCCGGTGATTTGATTGCCCTCGACTCACAATCTGATATCGACGTGGTTTTGGTTGATGCAGATATTGACCTGCGTGAGAACGTGCGCGCCGGCCAGCGCAATGGCGGTCAAAACTGGCAAGCCTACGCCATCATTTTGCCGACTGATGCTCAACCTGGTGACGACGTTCAGGCGATTATTAACGCGCAATTGCACTTATCTGTTGAGGGGATTGTTTGCACTATTCCCATCACCGACATTAATGCCGGGCGCACCAAAATTAATTTGTATGCGTCCCTGCGCGCCGACCTGGCGAATAAATATGGCCGCTGGGCATGGTCAATGCTGACCGTTGCCAGCCCGACCGGGCAAAAAGAATTACTAACAGAAATGACCTGGTCGGAATACCTGGCCTTTATGGCTGAACTGGAAACCAGCATTGCCGCCGAATCGGTGCAACTGGTGCCAGCATTGTGGGGCAATGAAGCCGGCGTTCTGGCGGGCCGCTTATGCAACCGCAGCGTGACCGTAGCAGACAGCCCGGCGCGAGTGAAAACCGGTGCATTGATCGGCCTGGGGATTAATACCGCAGATATGCCGGTTGATAGCAACGGGGTTGAAGTCACTCTGGCCCATTTGCGCGCCATGCATGACCTTCGTTATTCCGTGCCGATGTGGTACCCCGATTATGAGGGTATGTACTGGGCCGATGGTCGCACGTTAGACGTGGTTGGCGGCGATTTCCAGAAAATTGAGAATGTGCGGATTGTTGATAAAGCTTCTCGTCGGGTGCGCATTCAGGCTATCGCCAAAATTTGCGACCGTTCAATGAACAGTACACCGGGCAGCATTGCCGCACACCAGACTTATTTCGCCCGCACCCTGCGCGATATGTCTCACAGCGTCCAAGTTAACGGCGAGACATTCCCCGGCGAGGTGAAGTCACCGCAAGCGGGCGATGTGGTCATTACCTGGTCGGACAGTGAAACGGTGAGTATTTACATTGTGGTACGGCCTTACGGCAGCGCTAAAACAATCACCGTCGGCATCATGCTTGATGAGTCGATCACTACTATCACGGAGGGTTAATTATGACTAAGGCCCGTATCGGGGGTAATGCATTCGACATTAGCCTGGGAACACAAAATATTCATGTGAAAACCATTTCAGTGGATATCACCGACAACACCGCCGCCACACAAACGCGCGGGGTACCTGACGGTTACGTAGCAGGTGATGTGGCCGCTGAGGGTGAAATGGAGCTGGACACCAAGAACTTTAAAAAAATTGGTGCGGCAGCTAAATCAGCCGGCAGTTACCGCCAAATCCCGACTACTGACATTCTTTTTTATGCCAACACCGGTGATGAAGAATTATCCGTTGAATTGTTTGGCTGCAAGTTGGTAGTCACCAGCCCGCTAGCCTTTGACCCGAAAGGCGGTGAAACCGCAACTCATAAAGTCAAATTCTTTGTGACCAGCCCGGATTTTGTGCGTATCGACGGCACACCTATTTTATCAATGTCCGATGTCCGCGACCTGGTCGGGTAAGTGATGCATATGCCAAACGGAGAAACATCATTTATTCGCATTGTGCTGATGCTGGGCGGGGTTGGGGGCTTTATTTCTCTCGGCCAGGTGTTGGTCGGTAACGAAGCGCTCACCCTCCGACTGATTGTCGGTCGCATCATCTTAGGTTCGGCGACGTCATTACTGGCGGGTATGGCACTTATTCATTTACCCGGTCTGGGCCTTTTGGAATTGCTCGCCATCGCATCGGCGCTAGGAATTACCGGATCCAGTGTCATCGAGCTACTCCTAACAAGGTTGCTTACCCGTTATTTAGGGCGAATTAAAAAGGAAAGTGAATCATGACATTAAGCGAAAAACAGGCGGTATTTACCATCATGATCGCCCAGCTCATCAATTGGGCTGACGAACACGGCTACCGCCTGACCTTTGGCGAAGCCTACCGCACCCCGGAACAGGCCGCATTAAACGCCAGGAACGGCAAAGGCATCACCAACAGCTTGCACACACAACGCCTGGCAGTGGATTTCAATTTGTTTATTAACGGCCAGTACCAGGACAAAAGCGAAGCCTATAAACCCCTGGGTGAGTATTGGGAATCGATTGGCGGCACTTGGGGCGGGCGCTTCAAAGATGGCAATCATTTTAGCCTGGAACATAACGGGGTGAAGTGATGCGCGAATTGTTGCCGGCGGTACTGCTACTGATTGCAGCTTGGTGGCTGGGCTGGACGATGCACGGTGAGAGCCAGGCAAAAATCGAACTGGCAATGAATCAACTGGCAGAAGCCAACCGAGTACAGGTTGAAAAGATTGCCGGAACATCGGCGCGGCAACTTGAGGACAAATTAGCGGGGCTAAGGGCGAATGAAGTACATACAGAGCGACTTATCAGGACTGAGGTCATTAAACCGGTATTTAGCAATGTTTGTGCTACTGATGAGTTTGTCCGGTTGTTCAACGCCAGCGCGGAAAGTGCCGAGCGTACCTTATCAGGAAAACCTGTTAACCCCTTGCCCGGTCACGTTGCCACGGCTGGCCGGTAATACTGGCACCGATTTTAGCAACACATTGCAGCAATATGCGCAGATTTACCCGGATTGCGCCGCGCGGCACAACCAGTTAATCGCCGAAATTTACTTACGAAAGGAATGAGAGAAATGAGCAAAGAAACCAAAGACGTGATCACCCTGGTTGTAAAAGGTATTACGGTGCAATTCGCCCCGACACTGGTTGCCTATAACAAGTGCCTGAATGAGTCGGCGCGCGATGAAAATATCGTCGGCGCGATCAGTACCTACCTGAAACGCATTGTTGTGCCGGAGTCTCGCGACGGTCTGGCCGAATTGCTGCAATTCCCCGGCATGGCGGCGCAAATCGCTAAGAAAGTGAATGAGATTTACGCACCTGATGCAGATATCGAAGTAAAGGAATAAACGCGCTGATTCAAGCGATTAAGGCTAACCCGCTTGAACAATATATGACGCTTCGGCGTCATTACCTCCCGCAAGAAGGTGATGACGTCATGAGCCTGGCGCGCGCGGTCTGGCTGGCTGAATATTTCCAAGAAAGCACAATAAACGGAGTCGCCGGCGGGATTTGTAAAGCCTTTAACGGTGAGTAGGGATAATCATGAAAGAACTGTCTTTTCTGTTGAGTCTTAAAAACAACCTGAGCGCGCCGCTCGGCAAAGCGCAACAGTCTGTCGATCAGTTCGCCAAGAAATCCCAACAGGCATTTAAGAAAATCGCGGTCGGGGCCATAGGGCTGTGGGGTGTTGCGCAGGGTGTCAAGGCTTTGCTTGCTCCTGCATACGAGGTTCAAAAGACCTTAGACGAGCTGTCTACCCGCAATGTCAGTACACAAGCCTTAGACAAAATGTTTAAAGCGGCGCAGACGTTTAGCACTGCCTACGGCAAGAACGCCGCCGACTTTATCAGTTCGGCAACCATTATCAAAAGTACCATTGCCGGCATCACCGACAATGAGTTACCGCGCTATACCACCGCCATTAATACTCTGGCCGTAGCCACCAAAGGCAGCGCCGAGGGTGCCGCCAATTATATGGCCGACATGGCGAATAACTTCCGCACCACCGCCAGCGAAATGGGCAATATTCCGTTTGCCGAAATGATGGCGTCTAAAGGCGCTTACATGGTGCAGAACTTTGGCACGAGCCTTGATGAGATTCGCGAGTTGGTCAAATCCAGCAAAGGCACCGGCTTGCAAATGGGCGCGGGGATGGATGAACAACTCGCCGTCATGGGAATGCTCAAACAGACCAAAGGCACCGAGGCCGGCGGGATTTACGACGCTTTCCTGAAAAGCGCCATTGAGGGTGGTAAACAGTTGGGCCTTAGCTTTACTGACGCCCAAGGCCAAATGCTGGAATTCCCCGACATTTTGCAAAAACTCCAGGTGAAATTCGGTAACACCATTGAGGGCAACGTTAAGGCGCAAGCCGCATTAAACAAAGCCTTTGGCGATGGCGCACAAGCATTAACCGCCACCTGGGGCCAGGCCGATAAATTGCGCCAACATATGCGTGATATGGGGAATACCCAGGGATTAGATCATGCGGTGGCAATGGCTAAAAAAATGGCCGATATGTGGGAACGGGTGGATCAGGTCTGGAAACGCATTCGAATTGCCGTGGGGATGCAGCTTATTCCGGCCATATCCCCCCTGGCTGATTATGCGATTAATGCCGGCACACAGTTTGCCAAATGGCTGGACATGTTTCCCAATATTGCGCGCTGGATTGGCTACATCGCTATGGCTACGCTCGGTATGGCCGCAGCCGGTGCGATTGCCAATATCGTCATGGGCGTATCGAGATTTATCTGGATAGGCTTGAAGGGGATCTTGACGGTGGTCACCGTCACAGTCAAGGCCCTGACGTGGGCACTCAATATCAAGGCTCGCGCCATTCAGTTAGTCACCTTCGTCACTGGGATCTATAACGTCGCACTAAAATTCATGCGCACCACGCTCATTGCAACTCGCATGATGTTGATAAGCAGCACGGTAGCAATGCGTGCTTACGGTATTGCCACCATGCTGGCCGGCGTGGGTATGCAACTCCTAACCAGCCCTATCACTTTGATTATTGCCGGGCTTGTCGCACTGGCGGCGGGCGTCTGGTATGTAATTTCTCATTGGGATCAGCTTAAGGCCGCACTACTGGACAGCGCCGCGTTTCAATGGGTAATGCAGATTGCCGGCCAGGTAGGGGAGATGTTCGCCGGTGTGTGGGCCTCCATTACCTTGGGCTGGGAAATGGTGGTTGCATTCTTTGGCGGCTTGTCGCCGGTCGAAGCCTTTAACGGCTTTGTTGACGCTATCGGCAATGTGTTTAGTGGCTTATGGGACTACCTAACGGAATCCTTTGGCGCGACCTATAACTGGATAGTGAGCAAGTTAAATAAAATCCCTGGCGTCAATATCGACCTTAAGCCTATAGGCCAAAGTGAGGACGGCGCAGCCGCGCCGGCCACCAACTTACCCGTACCGGCTGGATTGGTCAGCCCAGCCATGAATAAGGGTGGGATAGCCAAAACGCTGACCACCAACAACAGCAATCAGACCAGCACCATACGCACCGGCAATACTATCGGTGAAGTGAATATTTACCCGCCAAATGGGGCCACGCTGGATAGCATCATGGAATCAAGGGAGCTTGCCGCCGGATGAGTGAACCACTGTACATCGACCTGCTGATAACCGACGGGGACTTTACGCTTTCATCCGGCAATGAACCGCTGTTGTGTAATAACCGCATCAGCATTGCACAGGATTGCGTACACCGGATTATCGAATCCGGCCTGGTCAAGTTATTGATTGCCGAACGCAGCCCGGTATTGCGTGCCGATATCTTGTTGCAAATGGAGCTATTGACTGAAACCGACAGCCGCATTGTGCCGGGTACCATTGTCATTACGGACGATAGCCAGGGAAATTATTTTATTACGGCTGATACCTATGATTTCGGCCCACTGTCAACGCGAGATTTATCATGAATAATCGCCCCAATCCTGACTATAAAGCCATTCTTGCCGCGCAGGGGATGCCGACGACAGAAACCCAGGTTCACGCTGAATTCGAAAAAACGGTGGATAATGAAAATGTAGTGACCAATACATCAAATATGTCCCCATTCTGGCGGTTAATTAAGGCCATCGTGACTACCCCTGTGATGTGGTTGATTGATGCCCTGGTTAATACCGTCATGGCTAATTTATTCCTGGCAACCGCCAGCGGCACATTTGTGGATCTCTTTGCCTGGGCGGTCAATTTATCCCGCAAAGAGGCCAGCACCGCCCAAGGCGTGATCCGTTTCACCAAAGACACCGCCAGCGCTGAAATCACCGTACCCGCCGGCACCCTTATTCAGACCGAACGCATTAACGGCACTGTCTATAAATTAATGACATTGGCCGACACAGTGATACCCGCAGGGGTAAGCGGTGCGCTAATTGCGGTTATTGCAGAAACTGCCGGCAGCGGCCACAACCTGGCACCGGGTTATTTTCGTATCTTGCCGGTCGCGGTGAACGGTATCGCCAGTGCAGTGAATGAGGATAACTGGTTAATTGCGCCAGGCGCGGACACCGAACAAGACGACGACTTGCGCGACCGGGTACGTAATCAATTTAATTTGCCTGGTCAATATCATATTGATGCGGTTTACCGTGGATTAATTGCCGGCATTGCCGGGCTGACCACCGACCGGATATTTTTCTTACACGATGCACCGCGCGGGCCCGGTACCGCCAACGTTTATCTATTGCTGGATTCCGGCATCGCCAGCCAGCCGTTTATCGAAACGGTGAATGACTATGTGATGAGCCAGGGCAATCATGGCCACGGTGACGATGTGTTGTGCTTACCGTTGCCAGAAGTCATTTATGACCTGACCGTGACACTTCACTTTTTCGATAGCAGCAATTTAGAGGATGAACAAGTCACCGCGTTACTGGCAAATATCCGCAATCTGATCGGCTGTGCATTCCGAGAAAATACCGATTACACCGTACAAAAAACCTGGCCGCACAGTCGATTTTCTATGTCGCGCCTGGGGGAAGAATTGCACGATCATTTTGTTGAAATTGAATCGATAACCTTTTCACGCGACGACATTATCAGTGAGCTATCTGTCCCGCGTCTGGGCGAACTGACACTGGAGAATGCCAATGGATAAGCTACCCATTTTTAACTTGCCGGTATGGCTGAATAAAGGTGAGCCAGTCAAATTTATGCGCGCCTGCCTGGCGTTTTGGCAAAAGGTTTACATCTGGATCAGATGGCCGCTTAACCAGACCGACCCGCTAACTTGCGTGGTGCCATTGCTTAATGTGCTGGCATATCAGCGCGATGTGACTCGATTTGCCGGTGAACCGCTCACCTTGTTTCGCAAGCGGGTACATTTTGCCTTTATCAATGCCAAAGACGCGGGTTCAGTTGCCGGATTTATTGCCATCTTCGCCCGCCTGGGCGTGGGCTATGTCGAACTGCTGGAGCGGCAACCGGATATTGATTGGGATGTGATAACCGTGCGCGTCACTGATAGCCAGGTGGCTGAAAACAGTGAATTACTGATGAATATCATTCGCCAATATGGCCGTACCTGCCGCCGCTACCGGTATGAAATTATCACGCCGGCGGATATGCATATTCGTGCCGGTCATGTGGGGTGTGAGTATATCTGCTACAGCGCCAGCACCGTATCAAATGAAGTGACAAACGCCGCCTTTGGCGCATCGCTGATGGAGAAAAACTAATGTCACAAACTGCGATTACTTTTGCTTTTGAGCAATGGAAAGCTCAGGAAGCCGCCGCCGGTAACACCGTGGTGTTGGATGAGTTTGTCCTGGCTTATGTCCCAGGTCTGGATCATACCGTCCCCATTAACCGCGCCGAGATATTGCCGCCGGCGGCGCAAATTGTTCACCGCCAGACGGTGAATAAAATTGGGCTGGTCAATGATAATGCGGTGGTGTATTCCGTCACCATGGGGACAGAAATCGGCGATTTTGATTTCAACTGGATCGGCCTGGTCAATAAGGCCAGCGGAACCGTCGCGATGATTGTGCACGCACCGACCCAGCGCAAAATCGCCAACGTGACCGGCCAACAAGGTAACGTCCTGACACGTTCATTCTTAATGGAGTACAACGGCGCGGCAACCGCAACCAGCATCACTACCCCGGCAGAAACCTGGCAAATTGATTTTACCGCCCGATTGACCGGTATTGATGAAATGCAGCGGCTCATTAATGCTGATAACTACGGCCCAGGGGCGTTCTTTGGTACGGGCTATCTGGTGGCTAAAACTGGCTCACAATTCTTTGTCACCCAAGGCACCGGCTACATTGGTGGCATTCGTGCCGACCTACCCGCTAATCGCAACATTGCAGTACCCGCAGCGGTGACCAAGATTTGGGCTGATGTCAGCTTGCAGGGCAACATTACCAGCCAGTGGGAGGCTGTGATAAAAATCACCGTCGCACCAACGCTGGAAAATTACAGCCAATCCGGTTTTATGCACTATGTGTTTGCGGTCGCCAGTATCGACGCCGCCGGCAATATTACCGATTTACGGCCCAAAGGCTCACTCACCGACGACGCCCTGGCACAACATGAGAAATCACGTAACCACCCGGACGGCACACTCACGGCAAAAGGTTTTGTCCAACTGAATAGCGCTACTGATAGTGAGAGCGAAACCCTGGCCGCAACGCCAAAAGCGGTTAAACAGGTAATGAGTTATGTCGTTACCGCTATCAGCGATCACGTTAGGGCAGAAAATCCGCATGACCAATATTTGCAGATAGAAAACCTGCTATTCGAGATAAAGGAGTTAGGGCCAGCAGCAGTAGCGCAAACGCTAGCTAACTTGGGGTTAAGTGATGTTGCATCCAATGTGGCCGTGAGAGCATTAATTGACGCAGTGTTCCCGATCGGTATTCCGCTGCCGTATCCACTGGCTGCTATCCCTGCGACGACGCTGGGTATTGTTTTTTTTAAACTCAATGGCGGCTCGTTTAGTACGGCAACCTATCCAAAACTAGCCGCAAAATATCCCTCTGGCAAACTCCCTGATATGCGGGGTGATGTTATTCGCTCCTGGGATGATGGGCGCGGTGTTGACCCTGGGCGCGGTTTGCTTTCTGAGCAGGGCGATGCCATTCGAAATATTACCGGCTCCTATATTCCCGCCGGTGGGAAAAGCACTGAAAATAGTGATTTTTCAGGGGCTTTTATTCGCCAAGATGGTTGGCAGTATGTTGGCTGGCAGAATACTAACCCTGGTAATGTGCAGGGACTCCGGCTTGATGCCTCAGCGGTAGTACCTACTGCCCATGAAAACCGTATGCGAAATATTGCCTTTAACTACATTGTGAGGGCTGCGTAATGGCGATTAAATTTGATAAAGATGGATATGCACTCACTGCCGGTGAAGTCACGGTATATAACGCCGCGCCGGATACGGGCGAATTTATCGCAGCATCTAAAGAGTTCCTAAATGTAGGGCAAGGATTACCCGCCAATGCTTATTTAGACTCACCTAGAACAGCAAAAAAAGGTTTTGCGGTTTGCCGCACTCATGATGGGCTGGCATGGGAATATCAAAAAGATTATCGCGGTGAAATTCGCTATAGCACCCTTTCTGGTGAGCAAGTAACGGTAGTTGATTTGGGTGATTATCCTGCCGATACTACAGACAGCGCACCGGCAAGGTTTACCCGATGGGATGGTGTGCAATGGGCAATAAACGATAATTTGCTGGCAGCAACCGCCCGCATGTTTCGCGACACGTTTATTATTGCAACCGATCCCCTGATGGTCAGTGATTATTCTATCGATGATGCACCACTGACCGAGGAACAACGCGGTGAACTCATTGGCGTCCGTGCGATTTACCGTTCATGGCCGACCGTCGCCGGCTGGCCGTTAGTTGAATTGCCAGAATTGCCCCAATGGTTATTGATTGAAGCCGTCAATAATGGCTACCGGGTACCGATTTGGCCGGATGCATCCTATGTGGCGTAAATCATTACTGCGCATCCCGGCTAATCTGGCCCCGATTACGTGTTCCACCGTGGCCGTTCACCCCTGGGCGTTTGGTGTGGGCCAGACGGAAAAATCAGGCTCGTTTTTGAGCCCGGCCAATGCCATTAATGCACTCGCCAGCCGCTTGGCCGGCACTGACAATAATCAGGACGTGCTGATATTGCTTATCACGGCCAATACCCTGGGTGAATTTATTACGTTGCTGACTGCCGCCGGCGACGTATTCCCCATCCCGGCATTAACCCAGGTTCAGCGACGAGCCAAAGCCGCGTTAAGTCTGGATGTCAGTAAAATGCAAATTCCCGCGCGCCCTGGTGGCCTACCCGCCGCCGCGCCGCTATCTGTTACTACCGCGCGCCAGGCATCCGGGGCGCAAGCCCTGCAAAAAGCAATCAGTGATACCGCAGCCGGCAGCAGTAGTGCGGCTATCGGTTCGGCCCTGACCGCATTCAGCCAACAACGCGCCGCACTACTGGCCGAGGCAAAAAATAGCCTGGCACAATTGCAGGGGGCCAGTGTGCCGGTTTGGTCGCTGTCAGTTGAGGGCAATACCCAAACGGCGATCGCCGAGATGAAAAAAGACATTCCCGACAGCCAGGCTATATTCAGCCTGGCAATCCTGTTTGTGGGCGCTGATTTGGCCCCACTGCGCGCAATGGTGGTCAATCATGAGTGATGTTGTCACGCTGGCCCTTGATGGGGAGGCGATTTTATTAAAAAACATTCTGGTAACGCTCACCATGCAAATACAGGACAAAGACCAGAGCGGCCAGGCCAGCAGTACCAGCAAATCAGAACAAGGCACCAAGGGTAAAGAGTTGCGCGTGTCCGGGTTAATTCACTACACCAATCCCGCCATGTTGACGCGAATTTATAGCCTGGCCGAAGCCAAGAACAGTGATGGCAGTAAAAAACGTTATCGTGTCGCCCACTCATTAGCTCAGGCGGTCAAATTTCGGGAAGCCACCTTTACCAGCGGTGTGGATGCCGCAGAGCAAACCGATAAAATGGCCTGGCTGGTTAATTTTACCCTGGCTGAATATTCCAGTGTGGCCGAACGCAAAGCACAACAGGCCAGCCAAGGTGGTAAAAATGCCACTATCCAGACCGCCGGCGGCACATCTACAGCCGGTGCAGCAGACGGCGAGACAGCAGAAAGTCGATCATGGTTTGAAAGTGTGCTGCAAAAGGTCGATAACGCCATCGGCCCAGCCGGGGGGAGCGCATGAAATCCGTTGTAACATTGCGCATTGGCGATGATGAAATCCCCGCCAATAGCTTAAACCTTTCGCTCTCACTCAATGGGTGCGGCCTGGGTTTTATCACTGCATTAACTGACCAGGAGTGTACCGGTAAATTAGTGCGGTTGGATTTGGGCTATAACACATCTATTTACCGTTGGTTAACCGGATTTGTTGAACGTAGCGCGCCGGCTGAAAATGGCGCGCAACGACTACTTGTGCGGGAGCTGGTTGGTGTGTTCGAGCGTTCGTGGCCGTGCTCACTGCAACACCCCACGTTACGCGATGTTACCGACGCGGTCGGCAAAGCAACCAACATGCGTTTTGTATTACCGGAAAATGCCGCTTATACCGATACCCCGATCCCCCATTTCCAACACAATGGTAGCGGTAATCAACTGATGCTCAATTTGGGGCGCGCGTTCAGCATCCCGGATTATGTCTGGTACCAACTGTCTGACGGCACCGTCTATGTCGGCAGCTATGCCGATTCCCGTTTTGCACAAACACCGGTTGATATTCCGCAGGAATTCGCCCAGGGCGGCGGCGGCGGTAACAGTCTTACCTTGCCACTTATCCCGGCGATCCGTCCGGGGGTGATTGTGAATGGCCGGCGCATCACCAAGGTAGATGTGAGCGACGACACCATGACATTGAGCTGGACGCCATTAAACAGCCAGGGCCAGCCGGCGCAGAAATCCCCGGAACAGCGTCAGATTGAAAAACTTTATCCAGAGTTGGGGGCGGGGTTACATTTGCCCCGTCGTGCGCGGGTAATGAGTCCGACCGATGCCGCCGAGTTGGGCGACCCGTCCGACCCATTCCGGCCACGTTATGCGGTCAATGTTCAGTTGCTGGACGAGAACGGCAACGCCGCCGCCGGTGCGCAGGAATATAACGCGGTACCGCTTCCCATTCCGATGGCCAGCAGTGAGGGCGGTATGTTCCAATTCCCGCCAGAGGGGACATTGGTAGAAATTGGTTTTGCTGATGGCCGGCCTGACAAGCCGATGATTAGGCAAATACTGTCTGAGGGGCTATCACTGCCCGCAGTGAAACCGGGCGAACAGTTACAACAGCAGCGCGCCGGCGTCAGTCAGCGCGTGACAGTTGACGGCAGTTGGCAACGTGACACTGACCAGGCGATTGAGGAAACCAGCAGCCGGCGCAGTGTGACCAGTGACGAGGAAAGCCGTACCACCACGACCCGCAACACCACGGTAAAAGCCAATGACAGCACCACCGTGCTGGGAACTAAAACCCTGATGGCCGGCCAGGTGATACAACTTGCCGAGGGCGACTATTCAATAGGTACATCAGCCAATATGGTGACCAAGGTCGGCAAAGACAAAAATGACGATGTTGGCCAGAACCAAAATATTACCGTTGGACAGAACCAAACGACTGACGTTGCCGGCGCGCTGACGGAGAAAATCGCCGGCATTCGACGCAGTGTGGCCGCAGCCCAGGAGTTAATCGCGCCATCGGTGCGCCTGGGTACCGATGATATCAATGTGCTGACATTGTTAACCGACACGCTGGATGTGATCCAAACCCTGGCACAACAGACGGCAGGCCACACGCACCAGAATACCGGTGGCCCACTGAATGCCGGTGATTTCACCGCCACGGCCAACCGCACACAAGCCCTTACCGCCAAGTACAGCCCCTTTATTGCCTAGCTGACATCGAGCACAGACATAATTGTCTGTGCTGCAGCGGTACCTACCCCCAAAAAAAAGTAACAAAATTACGTAATATCCCGGTAAAAATTACAGGAAAATTCCCTACTGCCCGCGCAGTAAGGCCGGAGTACATCGCGCCTGACGTTCTGAGAGCCACGCCATGACACGCACCACCTAATACACCTCAAGATTCAAATTCAAACAAGATGATCGCACCATGACCCACCCATGAAACATGCGGGGTAAATCCGGCCACGTAAAAGAAACGGGAAGTAAAACGCACACTCCCACCACGCCTGCACAAAATATTTGGGGGAATTATTTCAGTTTGGTAACTCTACAAACACCCACGCCAGACCGCGCCAACGCTAAAGATCTCGCATGGATCTCTAACTGTAACGAGTGATATAGATTTCAGTGAATTACAGTAATTGGAACGATCTCGATGTGATCTAAGAAATTCAACGTCATGATTTTAAAGGGATTTTATGTTTTACGTCCGATCAAATGCAAAACGGAAAGCGTTCAGGAGAATAAATAGAATTGTGCGGCAAGCCAGACGCCGCAAGGGATTGCGCAAAGTTGAGGGGAAATTTTGATACTGTAAAAACGGGTGAGAAACTCACTTTGATCTCGGCCAGAAAACCAACAAAAACAGTCATAACGGCTATCAAGTAAAACGCCGTTTGCTAACTTTACGCGCATGACGCAAGATAAAACAAAGCCTCGCAAGCGAGGCCATGTTTACTAGATGTGGTCAATGTGTGGACATTGATAGAAATTAATCCTTTAATTTCAGTGATATAAACTCATGTAAAGCCTAGCAGGTTGTTGGCTTTCTGCGAAATTGTGCAAAGATCTCTGATAGACTCAGAACCATCGTGTTATCTATTTTATCCGTGTAAGTCGTTTCATTACGACACTTTCCTGAACGATTATCTCATTAATTATGGCAGACTGATGAAAGTAGTCACTCAAGTTGCAGAACAGCGTAAAACGCTGGAACAAGCTGTTGCACAGGCTTTGGAATTGGCCCGCGCGGGTTCTGATGCGGCCGAAGTTGCCGTCAGTAAAACCACCGGAATCAGTGTTAGTACCCGCTTTGGCGAAGTGGAAAACGTCGAGTTCAACAGCGACGGTGCGCTGGGAATTACCGTTTATCACCAGCAGCGTAAAGGCAGTGCCTCCACCACCGATTTAAATCCAGATGCGGTCGCCCGTACAGTACAGGCAGCGCTGGATATTGCCCGTTATACCTCCCCTGACCCTTACGCTGGCCCGGCTGAGAAATCATTGCTAGCCTTTGATGCACCGGATTTGGATTTGTTCCACCCGAGTGATTTAGATGCAGAGCAAGGTATCTTACTGGCCGCTCGTGCTGAACAAGCAGCATTACAGGCTGACAAGCGGATTACTAATACGGAAGGTGGCAGTTTTAACAGCCATTACGGGATTAAGGTATTCGGCAATAGCCACGGTATGTTGCAGAGCTACTGCTCTAGCCGCCACTCACTCTCCAGCAGTGTGATTGCGGAGCACAATGGGGATATGGAGCGAGATTACGCCTATACCATTGGCCGCCGAATGGAAGATTTAGCCAGTCCTGAATGGGTGGGTGAAGAGTGTGCTCGCCGTACTTTATCCCGTTTATCGCCGCGTAAGCTGCCTACCATGCAGTCGCCCGTGCTGTTCGCCGCAGAAGTGGCAACTGGCCTGTTTGGACATTTGGTATCGGCCATCAGCGGTGGCAATATTTATCGTAAATCCACTTTCTTACTCGACCACCTCGGCAAGCAGATTCTACCAGAGTGGCTGACGATTGAAGAACATCCACATTTACTGCGTGGTTTGGCTTCGACACCGTTTGACAGTGAAGGTGTACGTACGCTGCAACGTGAAATTGTCAAAGATGGGGTGCTGCAAACCTATCTGCTAACCAGTTATTCTGCCCGTAAATTGGGGCTGCAAAGTACCGGACATGCAGGTGGCATCCATAACTGGCGTGTTGCCGGTCAGGGGCAGGACTTCGCGGGAATGCTAAAGCAACTGGATAAAGGTTTGGTGGTGACTGAATTGATGGGCCAGGGTGTCAGCACCGTGACCGGTGATTACTCGCGTGGTGCGGCCGGTTTCTGGGTCGAAAACGGTGAGATTCAGTATCCGGTCAGCGAGATAACTATCGCTGGCAACTTGAAAGATATGCTGCGTAATATCGTCAGCATTGGCAGTGACATCGAAACGCGCAGTAACATTCAATGTGGCTCTATTTTATTACCTGCCATGAAGATTGCGGGCGAATAATAATTTGTTGCTATAAATCTAAGGCTGGCATCTGTTGCCAGCTTTTTTTTTGTCTGAATCCAGCCCAGTTCCATTTCTTAACTGATTACAAAAAATTATTGTCAGTTTAGTTTTCTATTGCCTATGTTAAGTAGGAGCAATGTAACTATTAAATTAACAATAATTATAAGGAACGCAAATGGGCAAGACAATCATGGGATTAATCGCGGCGGCATTACTCAGTGCCAGTAGCCTGGCAATGGCCGCGAGTGTGGCGGATAACATGGATACTATTGCTGAGAACTACGGCAAAGTGCTGAAAGCTGATTCTACTGATGTCATCAAGAAAGGCTTACAGGCAATGCGAGTAGCAGCACTTGATGCGCAGAAAGGGATCCCTAGCAAATTGAAAAATAAAGCCGAGGATAGCCCTGAGGTGAAAGATTTTCGCCATGGTTTGGATTTATTGATTGGACAGATTGATGGCGCACTGGCATTGGCCGATCAAGGCAAGCTAGATGAAGCTAAAAAGGCGGCACAAGACTTTAAACCGACGCGCGATACTTATCACAAAAAGTACCGCTGATCGGGGAAAGAGGGTAATGGCTTTAGGTCATTACCCTCCTAACATCAATTAGCGGTGATATTCACCGGCAGCTTCTGGTTGGTACAGTAATTCCAGCACCGTAATGCGGGCTTCATCCCCACCCGGCAATTTCCAGCTTATTTCGTCATTAACATGCAATCCTAACAGTGCTGCACCTAAAGGCGCCATGACGGAGAGTTGCTCATTGCTGTCTTTCAGCGACGCTGGATAAACCAAAGTGCGAATATGCTCTTCCTGGCTATTCAGGTCGCGAAAACGCACGCGACTGTTCATGGTCACTACATCTGCCGGGATAGCATTCGGGGGCAGAATTTCTGCACGATCCAGTTCTTCATTGAGCGCTGTTGCGACCACTGAACCGGCAAAGGCCGGTTGCGCCAGTAACGCATCCAAACGTTCAGCATCCAGCTCGTTAATCGTGATGGTTGGCTTGGTCATACCACTCTCCAATTTCAATTTCAGCAAAACATAAAAACAACACCCCCACGCCATAGGAGAGGGGGTGTTAGAAAATAGCTTAATATTAATCTGATATTAGGCTCTTCCGACTAGAAAAGAAAGAGATCCGGATCACGAACTTTTTTCCGCTGCCCGCTTTCGCTGTGCATTTATATAAAAGTTATTTTGTTGTTAATGATTAAGTTAGCTATCTAACATCGCTATTTGCGAAAGTGATCCCATCACTCCATTACATTTCCACTTTGAACTGGAAAAAATGCCGCTACACAGCTATTCCGCTTGCAGGTAGGGTGAGGTTATCGCGCAGAGGCAAGGTCGAATAAATAACTGAACTTATCTTTGCAGTCATAAAGTTGTAACCGCAAGGAATAGAGGATTGCTAGCGTGAATGATCTAGCCGCATTGAATGCAGTCGAAGACCCTGGAATGAAAGAGGCCATTATCATCACTGAGCGGGTATTAGCTGAAATTACCGCGATGTTAAATGCCGAAAATATTTTTACCAATGCAGTTCAACAGCAGATGTTGACATCACACATTCGGGCTATGGTGTTGCGCTCAATAACAGGCGAGCCGTTACCTGAAGTGGAGAAATCATTATTTGATGAGATTTCAGCACATTCGATGCAAATGGCACAACAGGTGGTCGATGAATTTCCTAATTTACCCATTGAAGAAGCTTATTTGTTGTCGGTGCATTTTGAAGTAGCGAAAGATAATAACCCATAAAAACCTGATCTGGAGAAGAGACTATGAGTCAAATTACCGTTGTGATTGGCGACCGTTTAGGAAAAGGCCAGAAAGTTGGGCAAGGTGTTGAATTAGCTGGTGGTCGCGTGGTGGTTATTCCCGGTGTGGCCGCAGATATGAAACTGGGTGATGTGATGAATAGCGAAAAAGCAGATTTCGGTATTTCATTCTGTGGTAGCGGTGGCGCGGGTGCTATTACGGCGCAAAATAAATATGGTTACAAAGCAAAATACGGTATGCGTTCAGTGGAAGAGGGTGTGACGGCAATAAACGAAGGCTGCAAGGTATTAGGCTTCGGATTTATGGACAAAGAAGAGTTAGGGCAAAAGCTAGTGGAAGCCTATATCAAGAAATATGGTCAGCCGTAATGAAAGAGCAATATACCACTCAGGTGCAAGTAAAAGGCAAAGGCGATACTAAAGGTAAGGCTTTCGCCAATGCACTCGGTAATGTCCAGAATACGGTGTTGAAGTCGACACAAAATATTTTGCTGCGGATTGAACCACAAGACGTAAAAGTATTAAAAGCCGAATTATCAGTCAAAAATGAAAAGTTTTTATTCTTTTTCCTGCCGCGGGAAAGAAAAACCTACAGCGTCGAATTAGATATTACCGTGAACGTGACAATCATTAATACAGATAAGGTCGTCTTCATATCTAAATGAAAAGGATATACTGATGTTTCTAATCATTCTTTTTAAGTCGATTATTATCGGCGGACTGGTCGGTGTGGGGGTTGGTGTTGGGGCCGCCCGTATGTTCCATGCACCGACCATACAGGGAATGGGGGCGTTTCGTACTTTGGGCGAGTTAAACTCGTGTGAGGGTGATCCGGCTTCGCATTTCTCCTTTGGATTAGGATTCTTCTTCAACGCCTGGGCCTCTTCAGTGGCAGCAGGTGCCTTTACTCAAGACGTTGACCACCGCATTATTCCTAACTGGGGTGCCGCAGCATTGATGATTAAAAATCGCAATGTGGCGGAAACCATGCATAACCCGAAAAAGATGGCGATTGCCTGCGGGATTATCGGGGTTATTGTAGTCAGTTTCTTAAATACCACAGCATCAGCCGTTCCTGCTGCATTGCAAGTCACAGCAATTAAAGTGCTGGTACCGGCGGCAAATATTCTGGTTAACACGGTGATGCCGGTTATTTTCTGGTTAGCTGCCATTGATGCCGGGCGTCGCTCTGGTTTCTGGGCCACTATTTTCGGCGGTTTGGCACAGTTAATTATGGGTAACGCAGTACCTGGCTTGGTTTTGGGTATTTTAATTGGGAAAGGTGTTGAGGAAAGTGGTTGGAATAAAGTCACAAAAATTATGATGACAGTGATTGTTCTGTTATTCGTGCTCAGTGGTTTCTTCCGCGGATTCGATCTGAAATTCTTGGAATCATTCAGTCTGAGTGCACCAGTATGGCTCGATACTATTCATAACGCATTAAGCGGAAAATAACACAGCGAGAGGAGCTTGATGATGGATGAACAAACCAAGAATAATTTCTGGTATGCCGACTGGTCATTTCCGATCTTTGTAGGATTATTATCCTCCGGCGTATTTGCGGGTACCCATATGTATTATTTATATGGAATTGGCGCATTTAACGAAGTCGCTTTTGTTTCAATGCTACGTGCAGGGATGGATACCGGTGTTTATGGTGCAGTTGCAGCATTTGGTGCCAGCTTCTTATTCGCCCGAATTATTGAAGGTTCACTCGTCGGTATTTTAGATATCGGCGGTGCCATTCAAACCGGTGTTGGTTTGGGAGTACCAGCATTATTGCTGGGGGCCGGATTTGTCTTCCCGGTTGCTAATTTTGCTGCCTCTTTGGCTACTGGTCTGATTATTGGTTTAGCTATTGGTTATCTGATCATTCTGGCGCGTAAATTCACTATCAACCAAAGTAATTCAACCTACGGTGCTGATGTTATGATGGGGGCAGGTAATTCGTCTGGTCGTTTCTTGGGGCCATTGATTATTTTGTCTGCTATTACTGCATCAATTCCAATTGGGATTGGTTCTTTGGCTGGCGCATTACTATTTTATCTCTGGAATAAACCTATTACTGGCGGTGCAATTTTGGGGGCCATGATTCTAGGTTCTATTTTCCCAGTCGCCATTTCCTAATCCACGGCGTAAATATTCAAATAACAGGATATTTACTCCGTAGCGACGTCAAGTAAGAAGGTCATTTACCCAAAGTAATTGGCGATGCAGCAAGGCAGCAAATGAATGCATCCCGATGAGCTTATATAAGTAAGTGATTCGGGTAAGTGAGAGCAGCTAACACCGCTGCGACGTCAAGTAAGAAGGGGAACATAATGTATGATTTTATTATTACCGGAGCTCTATTAGTTGACGGTCGCCAGGTTGATATCGCAATTAATAATGGAAAAATAGTCACGGTCAGTGCGGTTATTACTGAAGATAAAGAAAATCAGACAAAATCTCAGATTTATTCCGCTAAAAAAGTGTTGGATTTGGCGGGGAAATATTACCTCAGTGCAGGTTGGATTGATTCCCATGTCCACTGTTACCCCGCATCGCCTATTTATCATGATGAGGCTGATTTAGTCGGGGTTGCCAGTGGCGTTACCACGGTGGTGGATGCGGGTAGCACCGGAGCCAATGATGTGGACGATTTTTACCGCTTAACCCGCGCGGCTAAAACCCATGTTTACGCTTTTCTGAATATTGCGAAAACCGGGATTGTGACACAAAACGAATTAGCCGATATGGCGCAGATTGATAAGCAAAGTGTGGCTGAGGCGATAGCCCGCAATCCCGGTTTTATTCTTGGCATTAAAGCGCGCATGAGCAGCAGTGTAGTCGGTAAAAATGGCATCAAACCTTTGGTGCGTGCTAAAGAAATTCAGCAAGAAAACAATCAGTTACCGCTGATGGTGCATATCGGTAATAACCCACCAGATCTGGATGAAATTGCCGAATTATTGACCCAGGGCGATATTATTACTCATTGCTATAACGGTAAACCAAACCGAATTTTGACGCCTGCGGGCGCATTACGTGAGTCTATCCAGCGGGCGCTGAAACGCGGCGTATTGTTAGACGTGGGCCACGGCAGCGCCAGTTTTAGCTTTGATGTGGCTGAGCTTGCTATCAAGCAAGGTATTTATCCGCACACTATCAGTTCCGACATTTATTGCCGCAACCGCCTGAACGGCCCCGTCCATAGCCTGGCGACCGTGATGTCCAAATTTTTTACCCTCGGTCTGAGCCTTGAGCAAGTCATTCGCTGTGTGACAGAAAATGCCGCGCATGCCCTGCGCCTGACCGATAAAGGGGTACTGGATACAGGCTATGATGCTGATTTTACTATTTTTGATCTGAAACAGCAGCCTCAAGTATTCAATGATTCTGAAGGGAAATCGGTAACCGGTGAGAAGTATCTGGTGCCACTGGCCGCGGTCGTCGCCGGTGACTTAGTATTAACTGATGAAGGGAGGTCAAAAGATGTCTTCAGTCTATGAAAAATACCAGTTAAAGCATGTCATTAATGCTTCTGGCCGCATGACGATGCTGGGTGTTTCGACGCCACGACAGGATGTGGTTGAAGCCGTAGAGTTGGGCCTGAATCATTACTTTGTCATGAAAGATTTAGTGAATCAGACCGGCGCTTATATTGCGAATTTACTGAATGTAGAAAGCGCGGTGGTGGTGTCTTGCGCCTCAGCCGGGATTGCCCAGTCGGTCGCGGCCGTGATTGTCAAAGACAACGCTAATTTACTGGTTAATCTACATGCCGCACCGCGCACGGTGCCCCATGAAATTGTTTTACCCAAGGGCCACAATGTTAACTTTGGTGCGCCAGTCGATACTATGGTGACATTGGGCGGCGGCAAAGTGGTAGAGGCGGGCTATGCCAATGAGTGCCTACCAGAACAGCTGGAAGCTGCGATCACGCCGAATACTGCGGCAATCTTGTATATAAAATCCCATCATTGTGTGCAAAAAAGCATTCTGTCGGTTGAACAAGCGGTGGTGATTGCACGTAAGCATCAACTGCCATTAATTGTTGATGCGGCTGCAGAAGAAGATTTGCAGTGCTACTACCAAATGGGCGCTGATTTGGTGATTTACAGCGGAGCCAAAGCGATTGAAGGCCCAACCAGTGGCTTGGTTTTGGGCAAAAAAACCTATGTGGATTGGGTGAAGTTGCAATCAAACGGCATCGGCCGGGCAATGAAAGTGGGTAAAGAGGGTATCCTTGGTTTGACCCGCGCTATCGAAAGTTACATCACGCTGGAGAAAGAAACTGGCCAGCAGATGATAGAGAAAATGACGCCGTTTATCAGCCAGTTGAATACCATTGATGGGGTTTCAGCCAAAGTGGTTTGGGATGCGGCGGGGCGCGATATTGCCCGCGCGGAAATCAGTTTTGATGAAGTTCAAATTGGCCGTTTGACACCCGATTTGGTTGATGCGCTAAAAAATGGCGACATCGCTATTTACTTCCGTGCTTACAAAGCCAATGAAGGCAAGATTGAGGTAGATGTGCGCAGTGTCACGCCAGCGCAACTTGAGACTATTTACACCTGTATTAGCCACCTGGTTAAAGGAGCCTAATCAATGAAGCTGACCCCAAATTATTACCGTGACCGCGTGTGCTTGAATGTGTTGGCCGGTTCTAAAGACAATGCGCGCGCGATTTATCAGGCTGCTGAAGGCCATGTGCTGGTGGGCGTGTTATCGAAGAATTACCCCGATGTTGATAGTGCAGTCAAAGACATGCGTGAGTACGCCGCTATTATCGACAATGCTTTGTCGGTAGGGCTAGGTGCGGGTGATCCCAAGCAGTCGGTGATGGTGAGTCAGATTTCGCAACAGGTACAGCCGCAGCATGTGAATCAGGTGTTTACCGGCGTCGGTACCAGCCGTGCCTTGCTGGGCCAACACGATACTGTGGTCAACGGCCTGATATCACCGACTGGCAAAGTCGGTTATGTGAGGATTTCAACCGGCCCGCTCAGTTCACAGCAAAAGGACGCGATTGTGCCGGTCACCACCGCCATTGCGATGTTGAAAGATATGGGCGGTAGCTCGGTAAAATTCTTCCCGATGAATGGGTTGGATTCTATTGATGAATACCGTTTTGTGGCTGAGGCTTGCGCAGCCACCGGTTTCTGGCTGGAGCCAACCGGCGGTATTGATCTGGATAATTTCGAACAAATTGTGCAAATCGCACTGGACGCGGGTGTGACGAAAGTTATCCCGCATATCTATAGCTCGATTATTGATAGCAAGACCGGCAATACCCGCCCGGAAGATGTGAAAACATTATTGGATATCGTGAAAAAGATCGTGCAATAACCCACTAATTTACCTGTTAGAAACTCAGTATCGGCGGAGGTAGGTATGGCGGTTTGGCTTGCGGCTACACCTACCTTCTGGTCGCTCTTCCCTATGAGTAAGGACCAACATGAATAACTGTTCAACAGATTCTGGTTTGAAAGACCTGTCCGCAGGTATTGCTCTGGCTATGGTCGCGCTGTTTAATCCACTGGCGCATGCTGCACAGCCTGGCAATCAGTCTTTTGCTTATGTCGGTACTTATAATCCCAACGGGGAAGGGGTTTACCGGTTCTTGGTTGATACTGAATCGGGTGAATTAAGTGAGAAAACGCTGGTTAGCTCACTAGCGAATCCAGCACAACTGGTGGTGGATGCTCAGGGGAAAACCTTATATGTCGCCAGTGAGGTTGCGGATTTCAAGGGTGGCAAGCACGGCTCGATTGCGGCATACGGCATCAACCCGGCTGATGGTAATTTGACTTTGATTAATCAGGTTGACTCTCAGGGGGGTGGGCCGGTGTATCTCTCATTAACGCCATCGGGCAGCCACTTACTGGCCGCTAACTATATTAGCGGTTCCGTGGCTGTTTTCCCGGTACAAAGTGGCGGAAAACTTACTGAGGCCAGTTCGGTACAGCAAGATGAAGGCCCTGCTGGGGCGGCAAGACCTGCGGCTGCGGTGGAAGGAAGCTTCGCCATCAGTGACCACAATGGCCCACATGCACATATGATAGCCAGCTCACCGAGTGGCAAATTCGTGTTCTCCACCGATCTGGGGTTGGACAGAATTTATCAATACCGCTTTGATGCGGATAATGGCAAATTGATACCGAACTCGCCGCCGTTCATTGATGCCTCATCTGCCGGTGCAGGCCCACGGCATTTCGTGTTCCACCCTAACGGCAAAACACTATTCTTAATCAACGAAGAAGCCTCAACCCTCACCAGCTATCAGTTGGATATGGAAAAAGGTACGCTGAAACCGCTACATACTCTGTCGTCACTCCCGGCTGATTATCGCGGCACCAACTTTGCAGCGGGCCTGACGCTCTCGAAAGACGGCAAATTCCTGTATGTCGCGAACCGTCTGCATAATAGTATCGGCCAATTTGCCGTAAGCGCTGACGGTGAATTTAAGGCCGTAGAGGACGTATGGACACGGGGTGACTACCCGCGCACGCTGGTGCTTGATCCTACGGGGCACTATTTATACGCCATGAATCAACGTAGCGATAACATAACGCGTTTTAAAGTCTCTCCACAAAGTGGCAAATTGACCTTTGTACCAGGCTATACCGCCGTCGGCAGCCCATCGCAAATGGTGTTCGTCCCGGCTGCACAGAACAAATGATATGAGGTACGCGCCCCCTGCGGCCATGCTGTCTGGGGGAGAGCTAATATTCTGAATAACGGAGTGGAGCAGTGAGATTTCCCTATCAACGCCTGGCCTATATGTTCGATGCGCTGCAATCGGAAACGCTACCTCAGGAGGAGTTGGCGAAACGTTTTGCGGTCTCGACACGTACTGTACGGGCTGATATTACGGCGTTGAATGAGATTCTGGAGCATTATGGCGCGCACTTTGTGCATAATCGTGGCTTCGGTTATCGGCTGATGGTGGACGATACAGACCGCTTCCGTAGCCTACAGCAGCAAAATCGTAAGGTGCACCTGACGCCGCGCACCGCCAATGAGCGGATGCATTATCTGTTAATCCGCTTTTTAACCTCAGCCTTTTCATTGAAGCTAGAAGATTTAGCCGATGAATGGTTTGTCAGCCGTGGCACCTTGCAAAATGATATGGCAGAGGTGAGAGAAAGGTTAAACCGCTATCATTTGACCATCGAAACCAAGCCTCGTTACGGTATGAAGTTGTTTGGTTCTGAGTTGGCCATCCGTACCTGCCTGACAGATTTACTGTTTCAGTTACAACTGCAAGATGCTGATAACCCGTTATTAAAAAATGAGTTTTTAAGTATCCAAACCATTCCAGAATTGACGCGGTTGTTGCATGAATTACTCGCGCAATATGCCGTACGGTTAACCGATGAAGGTGAGCAATATCTGATTTTCTACTGTGCGGTGGCAATAAAACGTATTACCGACGGTTATCCCTTATCTGATTTTGATGCTGAAGATGTAGATGAAGCGGTTAAGTTAGCCTCGGGCCGTTTGGCTGCCGAACTTAAGTTGCTGTCAGAAAAAGATATTTCAGCGGCTGAAGAAGCTTATTTGCGGGTGAATATTGCCGCCCGTCGGGTGCAGGCCAGCCAGCTAAATACCAGTCGACCGAGTGAAATCAATGCCGATGATGAAGAGACGCTGGTGGATTACATCCTTTCGTACATTAATGCTCACTATAACTACAATTTGCAGGGCGATAAGCAGCTGCGGGTTGATTTACTCACCCATATCAAGACCATGATAACCCGGGTGAAGTATCAGATTACGATTCCTAACCCATTGTTATACAACATTAAACAGCACTATCCGATGGCCTATGATGTCACATTGGCGGCGGTTTCCAGTTGGGGAAAATATACGCCTTACAGCTTAAGTGAAAATGAAATTGGCTATCTGGTGTTGCACATTGGGGTGGGTTTGGAGCGTCATTACAACATTGGTTATCAGCGCCATCCGCAGGTGATGCTGGTGTGTGATACCGGTAATTCCACTACCCGAATGATTCAGGCACAGATCTCGCGTAAGTATCCGCAAATTGTGATGACTCAAACCATTTCCCTGCGTGATTACGAAAATCTTAATAATATCGACGAAGATTTCATTATTTCTAATTCTCGACTAACAGAAAAGAACAAGCCGGTAGTCGTGATGTCCCCATTCCCGACTGAATATCAGTTAGAGCAGCTTGGTAAGTTGGTTTTAGTTGATCGTACCCGGCCTTACATGCTGGAAAAGTTCTTTGATAGTCAACACTTTATGATTATCGACCAGCCGATGACGCAGGAGCAGTTGTTTAAAAAAGTCTGTCGTCAGCTGGAAGAAGAAGGTTTTGTGGATGCGGATTTCTACCCGTCCGTGGTGGAGCGAGAAGCGATTGTCTCTACCATGCTGGGTGAAGGGATAGCATTACCACATTCCCTGGGCCTATTAGCCAAGAAAACAGTAGTGGTCACTTTGTTGGCCCCTAATGGTATTGTCTGGGGAGATGGCGAAGTAGCTCATGTCATTTTCCTGTTAGCTATCAGCAAAACCGACTATGAAGAAGCGATGGCGATTTATGATTTGTTCGTGACCTTTGTGCGCGAGCGCTCGATGAGCCGTTTATTGAGCAGCCAGCATTTTGATAGTTTTAAGGCTATTGCGATTGATTGTTTGAGTCGAATTTAATTCATTTTTTATTTTTATCCGATTAAGTGAGTGATCGACTCGGTGGTGTTATACGGTGATGAGTCGGTTGTTAATACTTCACAGTTCACATCACTGCCGTGGCTCCAACCGCCAAAGGGTGCGGGCGCGCACCCTTGTGGAATCCCGCGCTTGCGCGAAATATTGCCCTACGGGTAAACCGCCTACGTCTTTCGGGCTGACGAGCCAGTGCGATTCACTCCTGCTCAAGCGCGCTTTTCGCGGGCGTCCATGCCCGCTCACTCTACCCTTACTCCTTGTCGGCAACATTCCTGATTGCGCTCAACGTCAAAGGATAAAAGCCATGGTTTTGGCCTTGAAGTTAAAAGCACATTTGAGCTGCCGAGTGAAGAGTGTAGCAAGGGCAACCCGCCATGGACGGCGGGTTGAGGTGTGCTTGAGCATGGATGCGAATCACACCGTCCCGTCAGCGAAATGATGAGTCGAGGGCACCTGCGAAGCAGGCAAGTGATACGTGGGTAAGCGCAGGGGTTACAAGGGGGTTACGCGCTTGTAACCCCTTTGGCGGTTGAGGCATCTGTAGTTAAGTGAACACTGAACCCATATCAACCGAAGCGATAACTAAATCGAATCACTGCCAGCCATATCGCCTAACAAACCAACCTTTCACTAGCTGTGTCGTCACCATGTAACCTGCCAAAATCACAATCAGCCATGGGAAGTATGAGAGTGGTAGAGCCTGTAATTGTAGGAATCCGGCCAGTGGCGAGAAGGTCAGTCCGATACCGACGACAACAACGGCTAGTGTCATCAGACACAACGGCCATGAAGCGCGGCTTTGAATAAAGGGAATTTTACGTGTACGAATCATATGTACAATCAAGGTCTGAGACAGCAGCCCTTCAACGAACCAGCCAGACTGGAACAAAGTCTGCATTTCCGGCGTATTAGCTTTAAATACCCACCACATCAAACTGAAGGTCAAAACATCGAAGATTGAACTTATCGGCCCAAAGAACACCATAAAGCGCCCAAGATCACCGGCGTTCCAGCGTTGTGGTTTTGCCAGTTGCTCTTCGTCGACATTATCAAATGGAATGGCAATCTGAGAAATATCATACATCAGGTTCTGGATCAGCAGATGCAGCGGCAGCATCGGTAAGAAGGGTAAAAATGCACTGGCAATCAGCACACTGAAAACATTGCCGAAGTTAGAGCTAGCCGTCATTTTGATGTACTTCAGCATGTTGGCAAAGGTGCGACGGCCTTCTATCACGCCCTGTTCCAGTACCATCAGGCTTTTTTCCAGCAAAATGATATCAGCCGCTTCCTTGGCAATATCTACTGCCGAATCCACCGAGATCCCGATATCCGCCGCCCGCAGTGCGGGAGCATCGTTGATACCATCGCCCATAAAGCCGACCACATGGCCTGCCTCCCGCAGATTTTGCACGATGCGCTCTTTATGCATCGGTGTCAGCTTCGCAAATACGGTGGTGGTGCGGGTGGCTTCAGTCAGTTCTGCCTCGCTCATTTGTTCGATATCACTGCCACGCAAAACTTTTTCGACAGACAGCCCGACATCTTTACAGACTTTACGCGCCACTAACTCATTGTCACCGGTAAGAATTTTTACGCTGACGCCACTGTTTTTCAATGCCAGTAGTGCGGGCGCGGTGCTCTCTTTTGGCGGGTCGAGGAAGGCGATATAGCCTTCAAGAATCAAATCATATTCGTCGATAACCGCATAATTGCGTTGATATGCTGGCAAAATCCGAGTGGCGACTGCTACCACTCTCAACCCTTGCTGGTTCTGCTCATCGGTAACGCGGCGGATACGTGCCAACAGCGCATCGGTCATTGGGATGACGTCATCTCCCTGGCGGACATGGCGGCAAATAGATAGCATCTCTTCCAATGCGCCTTTGCAGATTAACTCGTGATAATCTGATTGGTCGCTGACCACTACGGACATGCGGCGGCGCTCAAAATCAAATGGGATTTCATCGATTTTATGGTAACCCGCCAGTATTTCAGCAGACTGGGATGAATCAGTCATGGACGAAAGTACCGCCACATCCAGCAGGTTTTTCAAGCCGGTTTGGTAGTAACTGTTGAGCCAGGCATAGCGCAGCACCCGCTCACAATTGGCTCCAAATACGTCGGTATGGCTCTCCAGCACAATCTTATCTTGGGTCAAGGTGCCGGTCTTGTCAGTGCACAGAACATCCATCGCGCCAAAGTTTTGAATAGCATCCAGCCGTTTGACGATAACTTTTTGTTTTGACAGCTTTACCGCCCCTTTTGCCAATGTGGATGTGACAATCATCGGCAGCATTTCTGGGGTCAAACCCACGGCAACGGAGAGAGCAAATAGTGCTGCTTCCCACCAATCACCTTTGGTAAACCCATTGATCAACAACACAATGGGTGTCATGACCAACATAAAGCGAATCAACAACCAGCTGACTTTGCTGATACCACTTTGGAAAGCATTGGGCTGTTCATCCTGATGGGTCACACGTTCAGCCAACAGGCCAAAATAGGTTTGATTACCGGTACCGATAACGATGGCCAGTGCTGATCCACTCACCACATTGGTTCCCATAAAGCACAGGGTATCCCGCTGCAATGGGTTTTGTTCATCACATTCCCGGCACTGCGCCACTTTTTCCACCGGCAGAGATTCACCAGTCAGGGCGGCTTGGCTGATAAACAGATCTTTTGCCACCAGAATACGTAAATCTGCCGGGATCATGTCACCGGCAGAGAGTTTAATAATATCGCCAGGCACTAATTGGGAAATCGGCAGTTCGCGATGTTCGCTTTTTCCACTATGGGCATCACTACGCAGCACCGTGGCGGTATTGCTGACCATGGCTTTCAGCGCATCTGCTGCACGGTTAGAGCGGGCTTCCTGGATAAAATGCATCAGAGTGGAAATCAGCACCATAGCACCAATCACCAGCGCGGCGGTGAGGTCTTCCGTGGCGTAAGAAATTAAGGCCAGAATGGTCAATAGCAAGTTAAAGGGGTTGCGATAACAGTGCCATAGGTGAACCCACCACGGGGTAGCCTGCTGATTTTCAATCAAATTACTGCCACTGTTTAGGCGAATAGCCTCGGCTTCTTGCTCAGTCAGGCCTTCGGGGTGGCTGTGAAAGCGTTGATAAAGCTGCGCCGGTGTTTCATTGGCACACTGCAAACGCTGCCGGGCCAGTTCTGCGGGGATATCTTTTGCCGTACTTCCTGCTGAAACCCCCTCAAGCATGGTTTCCCGACGGATCAGGCGGCGGGGCAGGTTGCGGCTCAATACATTGAGCAATTGGCGGGTGAAATTTTTAATTTGCATGGCTCAAACCTTACTGTCATACCTGAATTTTCTTCAGGTAGCACCCACGACAAACCTGCCGTAGAGAGGGCAAAAACATCAGCAGTAGAAACCAACGCAGGGAGAATGCGCAGTGACTGCTTATCAGATTGTTATCCGATAAGGCAGCCACGTCAGACGGGGAATTACCTTATCGGTACACCCAAAGGGTGTAGATTGAGGGAACAGGGTCCACTGGGTAATTAACCTCCGGTGAGTGAAGAATCGCTTTGTTTGAGCGGCACACCATCGCGCTTAAACAGTTATACATACAATAAACTACGTGATAATTATTGCCACGGCAAAAATCACCCTGACGGGAATTTCATCCGTTAGGGTAATAATATGTTACCAGTCATGGTGATATCATGCGCTGAGTCTGATTCAGGGCATGGTATGCTTCCCACCGTTCTGGTAAATATAAATAATACTGTAGCTATAAATAATCAGTTTATTATATGTATTCAAACCTAAACATTAGGTAAACCATGCAAAACCGTTTGACCATTAAGGATATTGCCCGCATGAGTGGAGTTGGAAAATCCACGGTTTCACGGGTATTGAACAATGAAGGCAGTGTCAGCCCACAGACGCGCGAGCGAGTTGAGGCGGTTATCCGTCAGCAGGGGTTTACCCCATCAAAATCGGCCCGTGCGATGCGGGGTCAGAGTGATAAAGTGGTGGGGATTATTGTCTCGCGTCTGGATTCTCCATCTGAGAATCAGGCGGTGCGCACCATGTTGCCGCTGTTCTATCAGCAAGGTTACGATCCTATTTTAATGGAGAGCCAGTTTGATCCTGAGCTGGTCAGAGAGCATCTGCATGTTTTACAACAGCGTCATGTGGATGGCGTGATTCTGTTTGGTTTCACCGGATTAACCACAGACATGCTCGCACCGTGGCAGGACAAAATGGTGGTGCTGGCGCGAGAATACACAGGTTTTTCTTCGGTTTGTTATGACGATGAAGGAGCGGTGCGGCTGCTGATGGATAAACTGCGTCAGGCCGGGCATCGCCATATTAGTTATATCGGTGTGCAGCCCTCGGATGCTACGACCGGTATGCGTCGTCATCAATCTTATCTTGATTACTGCCAGCAACATGGGCTGACTTCTACTGTGGCATTGGGAGAATTGAGCTATCAGAGCGGCTTTCAGCTCGCGCCTCAAGTGATAAAACCGGATACCTCCGCACTGGTATGTGCCTCTGATACCATTGCTATGGGGGTAAGTAAGTACTTGCAGCAGCAAGGGCAACAGCACATCCAGGTATGTGGTATCGGCAACACGCCGCTGTTGCACTTCTTGTTCCCCAATAGCCTGTCAGTCGAACTGGGTTATGGTAGTGCAGGTGTGAAAGCGGCACAGCAACTGCTTGATCAACTTAATAATAACCAACCCCTTCAACAAATTATCATCCCCGGTCAATTGGCTTGAGGCTTTTTTCTCATCTTTATGCTCCCTGCGCGCTCATGTGGGGTCTCGGGGCGCTTTAGCATTCACTAATATTCGATGAAAATTTGTACGAAAATTGTCAAATTGTGATCTTGAACGCAAGTTGGGAACGTTCCCATTCCATAAAAATAAATAGTTGGCTAACCTTAAATAAACCACTTGGAACCGATCCCACCTTTACGAAAGGTATGCTGAAATGAGCAAAGTAAAACAACAAGACATCGATCAATTGATCGTACTGGTGGGAGGCAGAGAAAATATTGCCACCGTCAGTCATTGCATTACCCGGTTGCGTTTTGTACTAAATGATCCAGCCAAAGCATTTCCTAAAGAGATCGAAAAGCTATCGATGGTCAAAGGCTGTTTTACTAATGCCGGCCAATTTCAAGTGGTTATCGGGCCGGAAGTCGATGATTACTACCAAGCGCTAATTGCTAAAATTGGCCAAAATGAAGCAGATAAAGAACAAACCAAGCTGGCTGCGCGCCAAAATATGACCTGGTTTGAGCGTGGTATTTCTCACTTTGCCGAGATCTTCTTTCCGCTGTTACCGGCTTTGATCAGCGGCGGTTTGATCCTCGGTTTCCGTAATGTGATCGGCGACATCCCAATGTCCGAAGGCCAAACGCTGGCGCAGATGTATCCGGCGTGGAAAACCATTTACGACTTCCTATGGTTACTGGGCGAAGCCATCTTCTTCTACCTGCCAGTGGCTATCTGTTGGTCGACGGTGAAGAAAATGGGCGGCACACCGGTATTGGGGATTGTACTGGGGATTACGCTAGTTTCTCCGCAGCTAATGAACTCTTATCTGTTGGGGCAGCAGATCCCTGATGTATGGGACTTCGGTTGGTTTACTATCCAAAAAGTGGGTTATCAGGCACAAGTTATCCCTTCTATTCTGGCTGGTTTAGCATTGGGCTGGATTGAAACCAATCTGAAGAAAATTATTCCTGCTTATCTCTACTTAGTTATCGTGCCTGTGGTGTCCTTATTGCTGGCCGTATTCCTTGCTCACACCTTGATTGGGCCATTTGGTCGCATGATTGGTGATGGTGTGGCATGGGGAGTGAAAGCCGTGATGACCGGCAGTTTCGCCCCTATTGGCGCTGCGCTGTTTGGTTTCTTGTATGCACCGTTAGTGATAACCGGGGTGCATCAAACCACACTGGCTATTGATATGCAGATGATTCAGAGCATGGGCGGTACACCTGTTTGGCCGCTGATTGCTTTATCTAATATCGCGCAAGCCTCTGCGGTGCTGGGTATCATTATTATTAGCCGTAAGATCAATGAACGAGAAATTTCTGTTCCGGCGGCCATCTCAGCCTATCTCGGTGTGACGGAGCCCGCCATGTACGGTATCAACTTGAAATATCGCTTCCCAATGTTGTGCGCCATGATTGGTTCTGGACTGGCAGGCCTGATTTGCGGGCTGACAGGGGTGATGGCAAACGGTATTGGTGTCGGTGGCTTGCCGGGCATTTTGTCGATAAAACCGCAGTTCTGGGCGATTTATTCTCTGGCAATGTTAGTGGCGATTGTCGTACCACTGGTGCTGACCATACTGGTTTATAAACGCAAAGATAGCCGCGGTGAATTGCCGGTCTGAATCGCAAATCTCCGCCAGTGGTTATTCCCTGGCGGAGTTATTTTCTCAATGAATAAGAGTCTGCTATGAATAATCCTATCCCTTGGTGGCAAAACGGCGTCATCTATCAGATTTACCCGAAGAGTTTTCAGGACAGCACCGGTAATGGTTTCGGTGATCTGGCGGGGGTGACGCACCGGTTGGATTATCTGCAAAAACTGGGTGTTGATGCTATCTGGCTAACGCCGGTTTATGTTTCGCCGCAGGTGGATAATGGTTATGACGTGGCCGATTACTGCGCCATTGATCCGGCTTATGGCACCCTGGATGATTTTAAACATCTTGTGGAACAAGCCCATCAGCGCGGTATTCGTATTGTGATGGATATGGTGTTCAACCATACATCCACTGAACATGCCTGGTTTAAAGCATCAACAGACCGCAACAGCCCTTACCGCCAATTCTATATTTGGCGTGACGGGAAGGGGGATGATTTACCTAACAACTGGCGTTCTAAATTTGGTGGCAATGCCTGGCAATGGCATGCGGCCAGTGGCCAGTATTATCTGCATTTATTTGCCACAGAGCAGGCTGATCTCAACTGGGAACACCAATCCGTGCGCGATGAATTGAAAAAAGTATGTGAGTTCTGGGCGGATATTGGCGTGGATGGCTTACGTCTGGATGTGATCAATTTGGTGTCCAAGCAGCAAGACTTCCCCGATGACTTTGACGGCGATGGCCGCCGTTTCTATACCGATGGTCCACGTATCCACGAATTTTTGCAAGAAATGAGCCGTGATGTGTTTCAACCGCGCGGCCTGATGACGGTAGGTGAGATGTCTTCCACCCGTCTAGAGCATTGTCAGCGCTATGCTGCATTGGGTGGCGATGAACTGTCGATGACCTTCAATTTCCATCATTTGAAAGTGGATTACCTCAATGGAGAGAAATGGTCGCTGATGCCGCCAGATCGCGTCGAACTTAAGCAGATTTTTAACCAATGGCAGCAGGGGATGCATAATCGTGCCTGGAATGCGCTGTTCTGGTGTAACCATGACCAACCACGCATTGTCTCGCGTTTTGGTGATGAGGGGGCACTGCGAGTACCTGCTGCTAAAATGTTAGCGATGGTGCTGCACGGTATGCAGGGCACACCGTATATTTATCAGGGCGAAGAGATTGGAATGACCAATCCAAACTTCAGCTCTATTGATCAATACCGTGATGTTGAAAGTCTAAATATGTTTGCCGAATTAAGAGCAAAAGGTCGCGATACTGATGAGTTATTAGCAATTTTGGCGACTAAATCCCGTGATAATGGTCGTACCCCGATGCAATGGGACCGCAGTCATAATGCAGGTTTTAGCCAAGGAACTCCGTGGATTGAGCCTTGCAGTAACTATGGTGAGATTAACGTCGATGCCGCGCTGGCAGATGCTGATTCGGTATTTTATGCCTATCAATATCTGATAGCCCTGCGTAAGCAACACGATGTGTTCACTTTTGGGGGCTATCAGGATCTTTGCCCGCAGCACCCAGATTTATGGTGTTATTTACGTCGTTGGCAAGGTAAGCAGCTGCTGGTGGTGGCGAATCTAAGTGGTGAGCCGCAACAATGGCAGCCAGAGGATATCGAGCTGGATGGTCACTGGCAGCTGTTGATGAGCAGCTATGGTGAAAGCGCCTTCCAGCCGCAGGCCATGGAATTACGAGCTTACGAGGGGATTTATTGGATTAGGGATTGATTTGCTTAGATCAGTCCAGTCCAGTTTGGCGCAGGTTTCGGTTGAGATGGTAATGCCAGCATTGAGAACAAATCTCATATCAACCGAAACCAGATTCACTCTATTATTCCCCCAGCTTCAACCCCGGAAGCTGAGAGAAGATACTCACCAGCCCCTCACCCCACCCTTTACGGATCATCATAAAATACGGGTGATCTTCCGTGATCCGGTACTGCTGGGCGGTACTGAAACTGTCCAGCGGGTAGATCATCACGTCCAGCGGCAATCCCACCGACAGATTACTGCGCAAGGTTGAATCCATTGAAATCAACGCGCATTGCATTGCCTGATCCAGTGCGGTGTCGTAGCTCAACACGCGATCAATAATGGGCTTACCATACTTACTTTCACCAATTTGAAAATAGGGCGTATCTGGCGTGGCTTCGATAAAATTTCCTTGCGGATAAATATGAAACAACCGCAGCCCTTCACCTTTAATCTGACCGCCTAACAGTAGGTTACAGCTAAAATCTGTTCCGCCATTGTTTTGTTGCGCGCCGCTGTCCCGGTTAATCACCTCCCGCACCGTTTCGCCCAACAATGTGGCCGCTTCATACATCGACGGCACATTCATCAGATTAGTCAGCTCAGAGTCTAAACATCGGCGTTGCAGCAAACTGACAATGCTCTGTGTAGTAGCAAGATTGCCCGCACTTTGCACCACCAGCATTCGTTCACCATCTAGCTGAAATAGATGCAATTTGCGGAAAGTGGAAATATGATCCACCCCGGCGTTGGTGCGGGAATCAGAAGCAAACACTAGCCCGGACGATAGCCGCATGGCCACACAGTAGGTCATAACAATCCTTAAGTCAGGTACGTTTATTGCGACATATCCAGCCGCGGGTTTGATAGCATATGCACGGCAGCTATGGTTTGCATATCTTCATAACCACCGCCTCGGCGGATACCGCGCACCGGGCAGGCATCCAGATAATCTATGCCCACCGCCAGTTTCAAATGCTGATTGGGTTTGCAGGTATTATTGGTGACATCAAAGCTCTGCCAATAGCCATTCAGCCAGACCTCAGCCCAAGCATGAGTCGCAACATGACTGGAGGATTCTGTATAAAGATAGCCGCTCACATAGCGTGCTGGAATATTTAAACTTCGACAACAGGCAAGAAAAACGTGGGTGTGATCTTGACAAACGCCTTGTTCGGCAGCAAAAGCCTGCGCTGCGCTGTCTTGTACCGTCGTGGTGCCGGGGCTGTAGGGCATTTTAGCCAGCAGCTCTCCCATTAGATGTGTCAGGCAATCCAATTGCCCTGCGGCACTGCTAACCCCTTCACAATAACCTGCCGCAAACTGACGGATAGCAGCATCCGGTTGCGTCAGTGGGCTGTGGCGTAAAAAAACCAATGGAGAGAGGTGGTCGCCACTGTCATCCTCGACATTATCTTCAATCTCGACCACGCCTTGAGCCTGAATAGTGATGGCCTGATGCGGTTTATCCAGCGTCAAAACATGTAGCACATTGCCAAAGGCATCCGTGGTGCAAATGGCTTCTTCCGGCAAAGTCAGTTGCCAGGATAAAATGCGCTGATGAGCTGAATCCTGCGGGGTCAGGCGCAGATATTGTGTGCTGTGCTGCACCTGCTGGACATAGGTGTAATGGGTGCTGTGATCGACATTCAGTCTCATTGGACCTCCAGATAGGTTTGACGAATGCTATCGGCAATAGCATTTATCTTGCCTAAAAAATCCATCAGGTAGACATGCAGGCCATCGGCCATGACATCTGTGATGCTGCTAAAACGCAACTCAGCGAGCAAAATACTGACCAACCGCCGAGGCTGGTTACTGCGATTACCACCAATCAATGCCAGCTGCTGTTCCATATCGTTGATACAGGCCAACAGGGAACGCGGAATTTCATTACGTAAAATCAGTAGCTCAGCAATAGCCTCGCGGCTCAGTTGCTGTTTATACAAACTGTGGTAGGCCTCACGGGCGCTGACTGCCCGCAATAAGGTATCCATCCGGTAATATTCTCGCACCGGATCATCGTCGTTATCTCGTAATTGGTTTTTCACATCCAATAGGCGTGCAGTGCTGTCAGCCCGCTCAATTAAGGTGCCCAGACGAATGAAATAGAGCGCATCGCTACGCAGCAAGGTGCCATATACTGCGCCACGAAATAGATGTGAGCGCTCCTTAACCCAATCAAAAAAGGCATCGATTCCAGCCGCGCTAATCCCTTGGCGGCGTAACTGCTTTATCTCAATCCAGGTGGCATTAATGCTTTCCCACACTTCGGACGATAAGCTACCGCGTACTGCATGGGCGTTATTCCATGCCATCTGTAAGCAACTGAAAATGCTGCTGGGGTTATTACTGTCGAGCACGAAGAAATTCAGCAGGTGGGTCATCGAGACCTGCGGATAGTGCTCGGCAAACAAAACCTGGGTATTACTCAGGCTAAGGGGAACCAGTAAATCAAAATTCACGCGATTGCTGGTGGGCATCATCGAGAGCCGGTTAGTGACATCCAGTACCCGGGTAATGTTTTCTGCCCTCTCAAGATAACGGGCCATCCAATAAAGCTCGCTGGCTGTTCGACTTAGCATGCATCATCCTCCAGTACCCAGGTGTCCTTGGTGCCGCCGCCTTGTGAGGAGTTAACCACCAGCGAGCCTTGTGCCAGAGCTACGCGAGTTAACCCACCAGGGACTAAACGAATTTCCGCACCGGATAAAGCAAAGGGGCGCAAATCAATGTGTCGTGGAGCCAACCCATTGTTTACAAAAGTGGGGCAAGTGGAGAGGGCGAGAGTTTCCTGCGCAATATAGTTTTGTGGCCGCGCCAGTAGTAATTGGCGAAATTGTGCAATTTCAGCTTGTGTCGCCGCAGGACCAATTAACATGCCATAGCCCCCGGCACCATGAACTTCTTTCACTACCATTTGTTCAAGATTGGCTAAAACATAAGAGAGATCAGCTGGTTGACGGCATTGCCAGGTTGGAACGTTCGCCAGAATAGGTTCTTCAGAGAGGTAAAAGCGAATCATTTCCGGCACATACGGATAGATAGATTTATCATCTGCAACACCAGTACCAATAGCATTGGCTAATACAACCCCACCGGCTCGATAGACGGACAGCAATCCGGGGATCCCCAGCATGGAGTCAGGGCGGAAAGCCAATGGATCAAGGAAAGCATCGTCAACACGACGATAGATAACATCAATTTTGCGGGGGCCAGCGGTGGTGCGCATAAATACCGCCCCTTCTTTGACGAACAGATCGGCACTTTCGACCAGTTCGACCCCCATCTGCTGAGCCAGAAAACTGTGCTCAAAGTAAGCGCTGTTAAAGCGCCCTGGGGTGAGTACCACCACGGTAGGGTCATTAACCGGTGTACTTTCGCGCAGGGTTTGCAACAAGTGGGAAGGATAGCGTTCCACCGGTGCAATGCGCTGTTCGGCGAATAGCTCTGGATAGAGTCGCATCATCATTTTGCGGTTTTCCAGCATATAAGAGACGCCGGACGGGGTGCGTAGGTTATCTTCCAGTACGTAATAAAGACCATCACTATTACGCACCATATCCACGCCAATAATATGAGCGTAGGTGTCTCGGTGCAGGTTCACCCCTTGCATACAGGGTTGATATTGGTCATTAGCCAGCACTTGTTCGGCCGGAATAATCCCGGCTTTGAGAATATGTTGTTCGTGATAGATATCATGCAGGAATGCATTTAACGCCTGAACTCGCTGGCGAATACCGCGGTCAAGCATCTGCCATTCACTTGCCGGAATAATGCGCGGCACACTGTCAAACGGGATTAGTCGCTCTGCGCCATCATCGTCACCATACACATTAAAGGTAATGCCCACTCGGTGAAACAGCAGCGCGGCCTCTTCGCGTTTACGCGCAATTGTCAGTTGGTCGGCCTGTTGCAACCATTGCCAGTAGGCGTCGTAATGGCCTCGATGTTTCCCCTCAGCCAGTAACATTTCATCGAAAAATTGTGGTGTGGAAAGGTCGATGTTCAGCATTATCACCTCGCTAACAGAACAGGCTGTATTCGGGATCACGCATAAACTGTGCCAGCTCGTCAAACTGGCAAAATAAGGGACGTTAGCGCGATTTCAGCACTATTTGGGTGCAATGATTGAGCAAGATGCTTTATGACTGAGCAGGATGTTGTGACATCTTACAGATGATGATCTGCAATAGCGCATTGCGAAAGTCGGAGAGAAAATAGGGGCGGGATAATAAAAAACGGCCGGTAAGCACCAGCCGTAGACGCAATCACATCAGAATTAGCGACGTACTGCGATAGCTTCGATTTCGATTTTTACATCTTTTGGCAAACGGGCGACTTCTACACAAGAGCGCGCAGGGAATGGCGCATTGTGTTCAGTGAAGAAAGCTTCGTAAGTGGCGTTAACGGTACTGAAATCGTTCAGATCTTTCACGAATACCGTGGTTTTCACGATATCGGCAACTTTCAGGCCAGCGGCTTCAACGATAGCTTTCACATTTTCCAGTGATTGGCGTGCCTGAGCTGAAATGTCATCAGCCACCAGGCCGGTTTTCGGATCCACCGGGATCTGGCCGGAAGTGATGATCATGCTGCCCAGATCGACACCTTGGACATAAGGGCCAATAGCGGCAGGGGCGAGCTCAGTGCTGATAGTGCGGGACATGTAGACTCCTGGTTTACGTAATGCGGAAAGGAACCCGTTATTTTTCACGTTGTAGGTGTGTTGGCTGCACTCAGTCACCCGAATCATTTACGAGAGTAAGCTCATCGGGACTCTTCGTTTGCCGCTTTCCTGCACCATGAAATCTATTGGGTTTAATTATTTCTGTATTATAAAGGTAGGTTCAATTACAGCAACCAACGCAAATCAAGTTTGCGATACTCCGCAACGACAAATATTGCCACTATTGTAAAATCCTTTGTACTTGAAGTCGCAGGGTTGTTAGCTGCGTTCGTTACTCGGCCCGTCCATGGGCCTCGCCTCTGCGAGGCCGCTGCCAGCAGCGTTCAAATCGATTCCTGACCGATTTGTCACCCGAATCACTTACTTGTCGTTGACCTTACATAAATAAGCTCATCGGGGTTTCCTTGCTTGCTGCCTACCTGCAACTCCAATGACTTTGGGTTTGGGCTTTAGGTATCAACCTGCTTACGACATTTGATCCGCTTGTAGCACGACCTGATGGTCGAACTCTTTCTCGCAATATTTGCATTTAAGGTGGATATCACTTTGTTTGGCCTTCACTTTAAAGCTGGAATCGACTAGTTCATTATGGCTGATACAGTTGCTATTAGGGCAGGTGAGGACGCCGTCGATATGATCTGGCAAACTGAGTGTCAGCTTCTTCACCACTTCGTAATTGTCGATGCGGTTGACTGTGGCATCGGGGGCATACATAGCCAATTGGTTGGCTTGTTGCTCTGTCAGGAAGGTATTTTCTATTTTAATCAAATCTTTACGACCTGATCTCTTAGACGGCAAATTTAACCCGATAGTGATGCGCTGGTCGGTCGCGGTCAGTTTGAATAGCGACAACAATTTGAACCCGATTTGCGCCGGAATATGGTCAATCACGGTGCCGCATTTAATCGCTTCAACCTGTAGTTTGTAATCCTGAGTCATATTCAATCCCCTTAAAGAGCCAATTCTGCGTTTAATACCAATGCCAGCAGCGCCTGACGTGCAAAAATGCCGTTACCTGCTTGTTGGAAATAGTAAGCGTAAGGCGTTTTATCAACATCAGTCGTGATTTCATCAATACGCGGCAGCGGGTGTAGCACTTTGAGATTATCCTGTGCGCCATTTAAATCAGCCGCGCGCAGGACAAACTGTGCTTTGACGTTGGCATATTCTGATGGGTCAAGGCGCTCTTTTTGCACGCGGGTCATATAGAGAATATCCAGCTCTGGTACCACTTCTTCAATACTTTCGTGGAGGCTGTATTCCATGCCTTTTTCTTCCAACATTTCAAGAATATAAGCTGGCATTGCTAATGCATCGGGGGCGATAAAGAAGAAGCGATTGCCGTTAAATTTTGCCAGCGCTTGCGTCAGTGAATGCACGGTGCGGCCATATTTTAGATCACCGACCATAGCGATATTGATGTTATCCAGTCGGCCTTGGGTTTCTTGAATGGTGAATAAATCGAGCAGTGTTTGGGTTGGATGCTGGTTGGCACCATCACCGGCATTAACCACCGGCACATTACCGGAGAACTGGGTGGCAAGGCGTGCAGCCCCTTCTTGTGGATGGCGCATGACAATGGCATCGACATAGGTACTGATGACTGACATGGTATCAGCTAGTGTCTCACCTTTCTTACCTAGCGAGGTGTTGCTGCTATCAGAAAAACCGACAACGGATGCCCCAAGGCGATGAATTGAGGTTTCAAACGACAAACGGGTGCGGGTTGAGGCTTCGAAAAAGCAACTGGCGATCACTTTGTGTTTTAACAGCTCGGGTTGCGGGTGGCTTTTCAAACTGGCAGCGGTGCGCAATACCAGTTCCAGTTCCTCGCGACATAAGTCGTTAATTGAGATGATGTGCTTGTGATACAACGGGTTGGCCATTTTCGCTCTCCTCTATAGTTGCCCGTGGTCTCGGGCTACCCTGGTTTCTTTAATCAGTTGTCATACGGTAATAGATGAATCCGGTGCCGATCGGCAGACAAAAAAAAGCCCCTCAATGAGGGGCCTTTCAGGATCGGTTTAGCAACGGGAGAAAGAATGGCAATTGGCTGCCTGCTAGCAGTCTATTTTGTCGACCATCGATAGAATCATTTTCAACAAAACGACGATGTTTAGCAAAATTCAAACGGCTTTTCATCATTTCTCCCGGCAAATTGTGGCGAATTATACTCGCGTGGGATTTCTCTGCAAGAGGGGATCGCCGCATTTTTTATGATTAGCAAACGATTACCTGGTACATTTTGATTTCAAATATCTTAAGTTGGGTAATGTTTGTTTAGATATGATTTGTTCAGTGACTGGTTTGGTTGTTGATGCATCGGAGATTAAGTGGGTAATGAAATTCTAACAACCGAACCTATCATCTAATCCAATATCAACCGAACCGCAAAATGAAAACTTAATCCTCATCAAATCCCGAATTAAACAGTTCAATCACTGCTGCCAGCGCTTGAATCTCATCAGGCCCGGTAGCTTCAACCTCAATCTGGCGGCCTTTGGCAGAATCAAGCATCAGCAGTGCAATCACACTGCTGGCTTCGGCTTCGGTACCACTGTCATTACGTAACATCACTTCTGCATCAAAACTCTGAACCAGCTCGAACAATTTCATTGCGGGCCTGGCATGCATTCCCAGCTTGTTTTTGATCTCAACGGTTTGTTTAACTGTCATTTATTTACGCTTTTCCAGAGTACGATGACGTGATTGGACGTTCTTACCGCGGGCGCGGAAATAATCGGCCAATTGTTCAGCAACATAGACTGAGCGGTGTTTACCGCCGGTACATCCAATAGCTACCGTCAGATAACTGCGGTTATTGGTTTCCAGCATCGGCAACCACAGTTCCAGATAACTGCGGGTCTGATAAATAAAGTTATGCACTTCAGTATGGCGATCAAGGAAGGAGATCACCGGCTTATCCAGACCTGTCATCGGGCGTAATTTAGGGTCCCAGTGCGGGTTAGGTAGGAAGCGTACGTCGAAGACATAATCTGCATCAATAGGGATGCCGTGTTTAAAGCCGAAGGATTCAAACACCATGGTTAACTCGCGCTCACGTTTACCCAATAGGCGAGTGCGGAGCATCTCAGCTAATTCATGCACTGACATTTCAGAGGTATCAATAATCAAGTCAGCCCGCGAGCGCAAAGGCTCCAGCAGGTCGCTCTCTTCATCGATAGCACTTTCTAATGACAGGTTTTTAGTCGACAGCGGATGCAGACGACGGGTATCACTATAGCGACGAATCAGGGTATTGCGATCAGCATCTAAAAACAGCAACTGCGGTGAAAAGCTGTCTGGCAGTTGGGTCATGGCATGCTCAAATACCTCAGGAGACTCAGGCATATTGCGTACGTCAATGCTCACTGCAGCGGAGATATTCCTATCGGCAAGTGTACTTGCCAATTGCGGCAACAGAACCACGGGCAAGTTATCGACACAATAAAAGCCCATATCTTCCAATGCGCGCAAAGCAACAGACTTCCCTGAACCGGAACGGCCGCTGACAATCATCAGCACCATGTGAGTGACTCCCCTTGTAGAACCCAGTAATCCGGCTACAGGAGCCGGGCATAACGGATAAAACGACGTTGCTTACCTAATTACTCTGTTTCTGGCGGTAATTCAGTGATGATCTGATAAAGCTCATCATCACTTTGCGCTGCTCGTAAACGACGGCACACTGTTTTATCAGCTAATCTCTTAGCCACTAAAGACAAAGTGTGTAAGTGAGTTTTACATTGATCTGCTGGAACCAACAAGGCAAATAATAGATCAACCGGTTGGTTATCAATAGCATCGAAAGCAATGGGTTGCTCCAGGCGGATAAATACACCTACAGCGCGCAGTGTATCTTCCTCCAGCTTGCCATGTGGTATCGCGATACCACTACCAATGCCAGTACTGCCCATGCGTTCGCGGGTTAACACAGCATCGAAAACGATCTGTGATGGCAGGTTAAGCTGTTTGGCAGCTAACTCGCTGATAATTTCCAAAGCCCGCTTTTTACTTGAGCAATGTACGGAGCTTTTGGTGCACTCGATATTTAATACCGAGCTTAATTGCAATGCTGGATCGTTGATCATTTCATCTTTCACTTAAGCGCTGTTTTACGCCTGATGCCAGCGGAATATTCTTCTCTGCTGGCATCAGGTTGTGTAGCGAGTGTAGAACCTTTGCTGTCTACCCGTCATACTTCAAGCCGCATGTGCGTTGACTGCCCTCGTTCACCTCAGTCACTTACTGGTGTAAGTTCCTGAGGATTCGCTCAGTTGCCGCCTTCATGCAACTCGAATTATCTAGGGTATATAACAGCAACAAGGGTTCCTAATGTTGTTTCAATTTATCTTTGTGTTTGTTCAACTGGCGGGCCAGTTTATCAACCAAAATATCAATTGCGGCGTACATATCTTCCTGCTCTGAACTTGCGTGCAACTCGCCTCCATTCACATGTACCGTGGCTTCTGCAATTTGTTTTACTTTTTCGACACTTAAAACCACATACACCTGGTTAATTCGATCAAAATATTGCTCAAGTTTGGCAAATTTAGTGGTAACAAACTCGCGTAATGCGTCGGTTATTTCGACATGATGTCCGGTAATATTGAGTTGCATAGTGTCTTCCTTCTCAGTTCAGGTCAAACCAACTGTTTACGCTGGTTTGACGGCGGGATGGATAACGACTCTCGATACTTCGCGACGGTTCGCCGAGCCACCATAATGCCTTGTTCACATAATAGTGTGGTCAGTTTACTGTCACTAAGTGGTTTGGCTGGATTTTCTGCCGCAACCAATTTTTTCACCAGTGCACGAATCGCAGTAGAAGAAGCTTCGCCTCCGCTATCTGTATTGACATGGCTGGAGAAGAAATATTTCAGTTCGAAAATTCCTCGAGGACTGTGCAGGAACTTCTGCGTAGTTACTCGGGAAATTGTCGACTCATGCATATCCACGGCTTGGGCAATGTCTGCCAGCACCATGGGTTTCATAAATTCAGGCCCATTGTCAAAAAAAGCTACCTGCTGCTCTACAATGCAACGTGCTACTTTCAATAGCGTTTCATTGCGGCTCTCAAGGCTTTTTATCAACCATTTTGCTTCTTGCAAATTGCTACGGATGAACTGCCCATCACTGTCATTACGGGTATTGCTGCCCATCGCTGCGTACTGTTGGTTGATTTTCAGGCGTGGAATGCTATCGGCATTAAGCTCGACCGTCCAGTGCCCTTTGTCTTTTCGTACCAGAACATCTGGAATCACATACTCAGATTCCCCTGTATTGATAGACTGACCCGGGCGCGGATCCAGTGACTGAATCAGAGCAATGGCTTCTTTAAGTGTATCTTCTTTTAGCCGACTTAAACGAATCATCGTACGGAAATCATGGTTGCCTAGCAAATCCAGATATTCGCTAATGACCAAACGTGCTTCAGCGAGATAGGGGGTATCTTTGTCATATTGCGATAGCTGTACCAATAGACACTCGCGCAGGTTACGCGCGGCTACGCCAATGGGATCAAAGTGTTGTATTCGCTTGAGTACAGCTTCGACTTCGTCCAATGCGACATTCTCATCCCCCATGCTTTCCAGAATGTCTTCCAGTGACACAGTGAGATAGCCAGTTTCATCAACCGCATCGACGATCGACGTTGCAATGGCGGCATCAGTTTCTGAGAACGGGGTCAAGTCTACTTGCCACATCAAATAGTCTTGGAGAGTTTGAGTGGTTTCCCCCTGATAGACCGGCAGTTCGTCGTCGCTGTAATCATTGCCCATACCTGATGGCGTGCCTGCGGTATAAATTTCATCCCAAGTCGCATCCAGTGGTAACTCTTCCGGCATATCTTTCTGTTCCAGTGCTTCGCGGGTATCAAGCGATTCACTGTCTATTGTTTCTTTTGCATCTATCTCTTCATGAAGATCAGTTTGCTCAAGCAGGGGGTTGCTCTCCAGCGCTAACTGAATCTCCTGCTGGAGTTCTAGCGTAGAAAGTTGCAACAGGCGAATAGCCTGCTGCAGCTGTGGAGTCATAGCCAGTTGTTGGCTGAACTTGAGTTGCAAACCTTGCTTCATAATGCGGTATCAATTTTCCTGATGACTAACAAAATCATTAACAGTGTCTGGTATTGGATTAAAGACGGAATTCTTCGCCCAGATAAACACGTTTAACTTGTTCGTCAGCCAAAATTTCCTGTGGTGTGCCGTGAGCGATTAAATGCCCTTGGCTTACAATATAAGCCCGCTCACAAACGTCTAGCGTCTCACGCACATTATGGTCGGTAATCAGTACACCGAGGCCGCTGTCGCGCAGATGCTCAATTATCTTTTTGATATCAATAACAGAAATCGGATCAACCCCGGCAAACGGCTCATCCAGCAGAATAAATTTGGGATTGGCAGCCAGCGCACGGGCGATTTCGACACGGCGGCGTTCACCGCCGGAAAGCGATTGGCCCAGACTGTCACGTAAATGAGTAATATGGAACTCTTCCATTAACTCATCAGCCCGCTCCTGACGTTGCTCAGATGAGAGGTCTTTACGGATTTCCAGCACCGCCATCAAATTGTTAAAGACACTCAGACGGCGGAAGATAGAGGCTTCTTGCGGCAAATAGCCAATCCCGCGCAGGGCGCGCTCATGTAACGGCAAGAGGCTGATATCTTCGTCATCAATCACAATGCGCCCGGCATCACGCTGGACAATGCCGACGACCATATAAAAAGTGGTGGTCTTACCCGCACCGTTCGGCCCAAGTAAACCGACAATTTCACCGGATTTTACTTTCAGGCTAACGTCTTCGACCACTTTACGGCCTTTATACGCCTTAGCCAGTTTTTCTGCGATTAATGTTGCCATAAATGATTATTTACTCTTCTTTTGGCCTGAAGCTGCTGGCCCTTTATCTTGTAATTGAGACGGTAATAGCACGGTGGTAACACGTTTGCCTTTATCACTGAAGGCTTCCATCTGCTGTTTTTTCACCAGATACGTGATGCGATCACCTTTGATATTACTATCAAGCTGCTCCAGATAGGCATTACCGGTCAAGACCACAAAATCATTAGCGACTTCGTAACGCAGTTTCTGGCCGTGGCCTTTAACCGGTTTGCCGCTATCTTGCATCTGATAGAAAGTCACGGGATTACCAAAACCTTCGATGACCATTTTGCTCTGATCGCCGCCAGGGCGGGTCACCACGACTTTATCAGCCTTAATCTCAATGGTACCTTGCTTGATAACCACATTATCGGTAAAGGTGACTGTATTGGCCCCCATATCCAATGCTTGTTTAACCGAGTCGACCAGGACGGGCTGATCAGTATCGCCGGTTAACGCTAACGCGGGCAGGCTTGCGGCCAAAAGTGAGCTGGCAAGCAAAAGATGAAGAATTTTATTTTTGGATTTCATAAGAGGTTTTAACCTTTTCAATCAGCTCGGCGGTTTTATCCCGCAAGTTGCCACGCATTTTCATGCCGTTAGATGTAAATCCAACACCAAAGAGGGTAACTTCATCATCGGAGAATACATCCTGAGTGATCAAATTAACCTGGGCGTTATCAGTTTTAATTTTTTGTAACTGTGCGTCAGGGGTTAGGCTATCAACCTCAACATGACCATACAAATAAAGCATCTTATCATCGGTCAGCTTGGCGCGATCTGCTCGTACTGTCCAAGTGGCGACAGCATGCTCATCGAACATCGTCATCACCGGCTTGGTAAACCAGGTCAGCTCCTGTGCGCTGAAGTTCTTAACCTCTTCTGCCACCAATTTATAATTCAGTTGCCCGACCGGATTAAAAACTACCGTCACCGTATGCTGGCTTTGCGATGAGGGTTCATTATCATCAATCGTAGCTTGTGTATCTTTTTGATTAAAACCGGAAATGTTCCAGCCAATCAGGGCTAAAGCAATCAGTGCTAAGGATAAAGTTATCCATAGTCTTGTTTTACTCATATCGACAATCCTTTGGCACCTTCGAGTTTACCTTGGGCCAATAATATCAAATCACATAACTCGCGTACTGCACCGCGGCCGCCATTGATGTGTGTAACATAATGCGCCTTGGGAATGAGCAATGGATGGGCATCCGCCACCGCGACAGATAAACCGACTTGTGCCATCACCGGCCAATCAATCAGATCATCGCCGATATAAGCAACTTGCTCAGGCAGACATTTTAAGGCGACTAATAACTCGTTATAGGCGACCAGCTTATCAGATTGCCCTTGATAAAGGTGGGTAATACCTAAAGTGTTGGCACGGTCTTCCAGCAATTTGGCGTTACGGCCAGTAATAATAGCCACTTCGATACCGGAGGTTATCAGGCAGCGAATACCATAGCCATCCCGCACATTGAAAGCTTTCAGCTCTTCACCCTGATTGCCCATATAAATCAGGCCATCTGACATGACGCCATCAACATCACAGATCAATAAGCGAATGTTGGCCGCACGTTCCATAACGCTGCTAGCCACCGGGCCATAGCATGTGTCCAGATATACAATGCTACTCATAATTTACCTTTTATTAAACGACACCGGCTCTCAGCATGTCGTGCATATGCACCACACCCAGCAATTGGTCACCATCGGCGACTAACACCGCAGTAATATGACGTGACTCCATTAGGTTGAGAGCATCTACTGCCAACAAGGAGGGACGAACTCGAATGCCACCGCTGGTCATCACATCGGCGATTTTCGCATTATTCAAATCAATACCCATATCAAATACCCGGCGCAAATCACCATCGGTAAAGATACCTTTAATCATCATTAAGTCATCACAGATTACGGTTAAACCCAGATTTTTCCGAGTAATTTCCAGTAATGCGTCGCGTAATGAGGCATCAGGGCTGACGTGAGGAATGTCGGCTCCGGTATGCATGATATCGCTGATTCGTAATAACAACTTGCGCCCCAGTGCGCCCCCCGGATGGGAGAGTGCAAAGTCTTCTTGCGTGAAGCCCCGGGCCTGTAGCAAGGCCACGGCGAGCGCATCACCCATCACTAATGTTGCCGTGGTGCTGGTGGTCGGTGCTAATCCCAGCGGGCAGGCCTCTTGCGGCACTTTGATACACAAGTGAATATCAGCCGCTTTACCCATAGTGCTTTCAGGGTTGTTGCTCATGCAAATAAGCTGAATTTTCTGGCGTTTAAGTACCGGGATCAAAGCCAGAATCTCGTTGGACTCACCCGAGTTGGATATGGCTAATACAATATCTTGCGGCGTGATCATCCCCAAGTCGCCATGGCTGGCCTCGCCGGGATGGACAAAGAATGACGGAGTGCCGGTGCTGGCGAAAGTCGCGGCCATTTTGCATCCGATATGGCCAGATTTACCCATCCCCATAACGACAACTTTACCGTGGCAGTTAAATATTGCCTCACAAGCTTCGGTAAAATCATCGTTAATATATTGATCAAGCTGTGCCAACCCTTCGCGCTCAATCTGTAGAACTTGTTTACCCGCCTGTTGGAAATCTACTCTTGGTTGTAAATCCATACTCGGCTGTAAATCAGAAGAAGACATACTGGGTTCCTGTATGCGGCATTGTTTATGTTATGCGGCACTAAAGGGAGTAAAAAGTAGCACCGCCAGGTAGGCAATAAACCCACATAATAACAGAGCGCCTGCCATATGGCCGATTCGATGTTTACGCCCCAAACAAAGTACAGTGAATATCACACTGACACCGAGCATGACCCAATAATCTCGCTGGAACGCTTCGGGGTTGATATCACCAGGGGACAGTAATGCGGGAACGCCTAATACAATAACGATATTAAAAATATTTGAGCCGATGATATTACCAACCGCCATATCATCTTCACCTTTCAATGCGCCCGCGATGAATGTCGCCAATTCAGGTAAACTGGTACCGATGGCAATAACAGTCAGCCCGATGACCAGTTCGCTGACTCCCGCGACTCTGGCGATAACAGTGGCATTGTCGATAATCATTTTGGCTGACAGCGGCAAAATAATGAAGGCCAGCACCAGCCATAATAATGCGACGGTATTACTGCTGTCTTGCGGTAATTCCGCCAATTGTTCGCGAGTGAAAATGTCATTTCCTTGCGAATGGGCCAGACGGGCAATTTTTACCATCAGGACAATAAACGCGGCGGCTGCCAAGAGCAATATAACGCCATCGCCCCGACTAAGATGGTTATCTGCCAGCAAGAAACCACACAATACCGTCACGACCAACATCAAGGGTAACTCGCGACGTAAAATCTCTGAGCGCACGGTCAGTGGGCGTATCAGGGCGGCACCACCCACAATCAGCAAGAGATTGGTAATATTAGAACCCAGTACATTGCCAACGGCCATATCCGTTTGGTTATTCAGCGCAGCAGTGACGGACACAATCAGTTCCGGCAGCGAGGTGCCAATACCTACAATGGTTATCCCGATAATGAGTGGCGGGATACCGAAAGAACGGGCTAACACCGCTGCGCCATAAACTAATCGGTCAGCGCCGTACACTAATAGCACCAAGCCAATGATTAATAGTGTTATTGCAAGAAACATGCAGAGTCCTTTATTAGGTATAATACCGATCCGTTGGCATAAACTGGCTATTGGTAACCGATGGTCGACATCACTAAAAGCGCTTTACGCTAATCTGGGTTACCTCCTAATTTTGACTGTGAGAGCCAGAAAAGTAAAACTTATGGCAACTTTGGCTACGAAAAAGCGTTAATAAATTGTCAGAATACTTCTCAATTGCGCTCGTTATCGCCATTTGCTGTAACATTGGCGCTAGATGAGCCATAAAAAGGCCTAAGGGACGAATGATAATGAACCAACTGGCGTCGAATTTGATAGAGATCCGCGGGATGAGTTTTACCCGTGGTGAGCGCCCGATATTCGCCGATATCAACATGACGGTCCCGCGCGGCAAAGTCACGGCGATTATGGGGCCTTCGGGGATTGGTAAAACCACACTGCTGCGCCTCATTGGCGGGCAACTTGCACCAGATACCGGTGAAATCTGGTTCGATGGCGATAATATTCCGGCGCTTTCTCGTCAGCGTTTGTATGATGTGCGCAAGAAAATGAGCATGTTGTTTCAATCGGGGGCGTTATTCACCGATTTAACGGTATTTGAGAATGTGGCTTTCCCATTACGGGAGCATAGCCATTTGCCCGAAGAGTTGCTGCACAGCACGGTGATGATGAAGTTAGAAGCCGTGGGGTTACGTGGTGCGGCTAATTTAATGCCAGCTGAGCTTTCAGGCGGTATGGCTCGTCGTGCTGCGTTGGCGCGAGCAATTGCTCTTGATCCGGAATTAATTATGTTTGATGAGCCTTTTGTCGGTCAGGACCCTATTACCATGGGCGTACTGGTAAAGCTGATTGATGAGCTGAATCATGCACTGGGAGTCACTTGTGTGGTGGTTTCCCACGATGTACCGGAAGTGCTGAGCATTGCTGATTATGCTTATATAGTGGCAGATCAGCATGTGATTGCTGAAGGAACACCCGAGCAGCTACAAGCCAATGACGATATGCGGGTGCGTCAGTTCCTTGATGGTATTGCCGACGGGCCGGTGCCGTTCCGTTTTCCGGCGGGTGATTATAAAACTGAGCTGTTAGGCTGATGGAGTATTCATGTTAGTACAGGCTTTGGCGTCTCTAGGTCGCCGGGGCATTAATGTCTGCGCATCCTTTGGTCGCGCGGGTTTAATGCTATTTAATGCGCTGGTTGGCCGGCCTGAACCGCGAAAACAGTGGCCATTATTGGTCAAGCAGCTATATAGCGTTGGGGTGCAATCCTTACTGATTATTGTGGTTTCCGGTCTGTTTATCGGTATGGTTTTGGGCTTGCAGGGCTTTTTGATCCTCACCACTTACAGTGCGGAAGCCAGCCTCGGGATGATGGTTTCTTTATCATTACTGCGAGAGTTGGGGCCAGTAGTGACGGCATTGCTCTTTGCTGGCCGTGCCGGTTCAGCCCTGACGGCAGAAATTGGTCTGATGAAAGCCACAGAGCAGATTTCCAGCCTGGAAATGATGGCGATTGACCCTCTGCGGAGGGTGGTTGCTCCCCGGTTCTGGGCAGGGCTTATCAGTATGCCACTATTGACGGCTATCTTTGTCGCTGTAGGCATCTGGGGCGGCTCTGTAGTCGGTGTCGACTGGAAGGGGATTGACGGCGGTTTCTTCTGGTCAGCGATGCAAAATGCCGTTGAGTGGCGTACAGATTTACTGAATTGCCTGATTAAAAGCCTGGTATTTGCTATTACCGTGACGTGGATTGCGCTATTTAACGGTTATGATGCAGTCCCAACATCTGAAGGGATTAGCCGGGCAACGACCCGTACTGTGGTGCATTCGTCACTGGCGGTATTGGGATTAGATTTTGTGCTGACAGCACTGATGTTTGGGAACTGAGTCGATGCAAACGAAGAAAAGTGAAGTCTGGGTAGGGGCGTTTATACTGATTGCTATTCTGGCGGTCGTGTTCCTCTGCTTAAAAGTGGCCGATATCAAAGCAGTGGGCAATCAGCCGACTTATCGGATTTATGCCACTTTTGACAATATTGGTGGCCTGAAAAACAATTCCCCAGTCAAAATTGGTGGTGTCGTAGTGGGTCGGATCGCTGAGATAACGCTGGATACCAAAAATTATAGCCCACGTGTGGCGATGGATATCCAGCAGCGCTATAACCATATCCCAGACACCAGCTCCCTGGCGGTACGTACTTCAGGTTTATTGGGTGAACAGTTCTTGGCACTCAATGTCGGCTTTGAAGACCCCGATATGGGCACCGGTATTTTGAAAGATGGTGGTGTTATTCAAGACACCAAATCTGCTTTGGTTCTGGAAGACCTTATCGGCCAGTTCTTGTACAAGAGTAGCGGTGATGGTAATTCTGGTACGCCAGCCAGTGAACCAACTGCTGCATCAGCATCCGCGGCAGCAAATGGCGGCTTACCTGCAACCCAACATCCTTGAGAGGGTATCTGAATGTTTAAACGTTTACTTATGGTCGCATTGTTGGTGGTCGCCCCACTGGCGAATGCTGTCGATCAGACCAACCCATACCGTCTGATGGATGAAGCCGCGCAAAGAACCTTCACGCGCCTGAAAACTGAACAAGCGAAAATTAAACAGAATCCAGACTATTTGCGTACGATCGTACGTGAAGAGTTATTGCCATTCGTTCAGATTAAATATGCAGGTGCGTTAGTACTGGGCAGCTATTACAAAGCCGCTACACCTGCACAGCGCGAGGCGTATTTCAATGCATTCAGCCAATATCTGGAACAGGCATATGGTCAGGCCTTGGCGCTATATCACGGCCAAACTTACGATGTTGCACCGGACCAACCGTTGGGTGATGCCAATATTGTTGCCATTCGCGTGACTATCCTTGACCCTAATGGTCGTCCGCCAGTGCGTTTAGATTTCCAATGGCGTAAAAATAGCCAAACTGGCCACTGGCAGGCGTATGACATGATAGCCGAAGGGGTTAGCATGATCAGTACCAAGCAAAATGAGTGGGCTTCTATCTTGCGTCAGAAAGGTGTAGATGGTTTGACTCAACAATTGCTGATTGCCGCGAAACAGCCGATAACTCTGGATAAGCAGTGATTATGGCAGATGAGCTGAATTGGCAGTCTCAGCAGGAAACGCTGGTACTGCAAGGTGAATTGGATCGCGAAACGCTGTTACCTCTGTGGCAACAGCGTGAAGCATTATTGACCGATAAGACGCGCATTGATGTGAGCCAATTACGTCGTGTTGACTCATCTGGTCTGGCGCTACTGGTTCACTTTCGTGAATTGCGCAGCAAACAAGGCGGCTCACTAGCGATTATCGGTGTCAGTGATCGGCTATCTACCTTGATTGAACTGTACAATCTGCGTGACGTCATCCCGGTAGAAACAATCACCCCTGTAGAAACAAGCAACACATAGCAAGTAGCATTAAGTTAGCGCTATTTTGTGTCGTTTATTCACAAAGCAAATAACTAAAGTTTTCAAGCCTCTGTGTGCAATAGCAAAACAGGGGCTTTTCTTTAGTTTCAGAGAAAGCCGTATTCCACTAATATGTTGAACTGGCTATGATCCTTATAAAATAGAATGAATCTTATGGATACTAACGAAATTAAAGACGTGCTGATGCAAGCATTGGCATTACAAGAAGCTCATGTTACCGGTGACGGCAGCCACTTTCAGGTGATTGCTGTGGGTGACTTATTTGCCGATATGAGCCGGGTGAAAAAACAGCAGGCTGTGTACGCGCCTTTGATGGAATATATCGCTGATAACCGTATTCATGCCTTATCGATTAAGGCCTATACGCCACAAGAGTGGCAGCGGGATCGCAAACTAAACGGCTTTTAATGCTACTGGCTTCAAAACTGCCTACAGTCTAGTCTACCGGCAGTTTCTTAAGCGGGCGGTGAATTCGAATTTGACAACAAAGAGTGGTCACAATGGATAAGTTTCGTGTGCAGGGGCGGACCCGCCTAAGCGGTGAAGTCACCATTTCCGGAGCAAAAAACGCGGCATTACCGATATTATTTGCTGCGTTATTAGCGGAAGAGCCGGTTGAGTTGCAAAATGTCCCAAAGCTAAAAGATATTGATACCACCATTAAGTTGCTAAGCCAATTAGGCGTCAAAATTGAGCGTGACGCTGTTTCTGGCTCGGTTTTTGTTGATGCTAGTGGGGTGGATGAGTTCTGCGCACCGTACGATTTGGTTAAGACCATGCGTGCCTCTATTTGGGCATTGGGCCCACTGGTTGCTCGCTTTGGTAAAGGGCAGGTCTCATTACCGGGTGGTTGTGCTATCGGCGCACGCCCAGTCGATTTGCATATCACCGGTTTGGAACAGCTGAGTGCTGAAATTAAGCTGGAAGAAGGTTACGTTAAAGCCTCTGTCAATGGTCGTCTGAAAGCGGCACATATCGTGATGGATAAAGTCAGTGTTGGCGCAACCGTGACCATTATGAGCGCTGCAACCTTGGCGGAAGGTACCACGGTCATTGAAAATGCTGCTCGCGAGCCAGAAATTGTCGATACAGCGAATTTCTTGAATACGCTGGGCGCTAAAATCAGTGGTGCAGGCACCGACCGTATCACCATCGAAGGCGTTGCTCGTTTGGGCGGTGGTGTGTATCGAGTGCTGCCAGACCGTATTGAAACCGGGACTTTCCTGGTTGCGGCTGCTATCTCGGGCGGCAAAGTGGTTTGTCGTCAGACTCGCCCTGATACGCTGGATGCCGTACTGGCTAAACTGCGCGAAGCAGGTGCTGATATTGAAGTTGGCGACGACTGGATAAGCCTTGATATGCATGGTAAACGCCCTAAAGCGGTTACTTTGCGAACGGCTCCACACCCAGGTTTTCCAACAGATATGCAGGCCCAGTTCAGCTTATTGAATTTAGTGGCTGAAGGGACGGGTGTCATCACCGAAACTATTTTCGAAAACCGTTTTATGCATGTGCCAGAACTGATTCGTATGGGCGCACATGCAGAAATCGAGAGCAATACTGTGATTTGCTATGGTGTTGAGCAATTGTCTGGAGCTCAGGTCATGGCAACCGATTTGCGTGCTTCTGCTAGTTTAGTACTCGCAGGTTGTATTGCTGACGGGGTAACGATTGTTGACCGTATTTATCATATCGACCGTGGTTATGAAGGTATCGAAGATAAATTGCGTGCGCTAGGCGCTAAAATCGAACGTGTAAAAGGCGAATAAGCCTTTTCTGATCGAGTCATAAAAATGCCAGTCGATGATATCGAGCTGGCATTTTTTTTAGCCATACATAAGAGAAATTATGGTGCAGGTTGCTGACTAAGAACTTCGTTTTGATCCAATTCGCTGATAGTGATTTGTGCCATGATTTGTTGGCCATTACGTAATAATAAAACCGGAATGGTGGTTCCAGGGCGAATCTCTGCCACCTGGTCCATGGTTTCTATCACGGATGTTGCAGGCTTATTATTAACGCTAAGAATAATATCGCCCACTTGTAAGTTGGCATTTGCCGCCGGGCCACTTGGCGATATCTTGTTCACTTTAATACCGTGGATTCGCTCGCCGCTATTGCCACTGGCATTGAATGGCGGGTATTCCTCGCCGGTAATCCCAATATAGCCGCGAATAACTCGCCCATCACGAATCAGTTTTTCCATCACTTTGGTTGCAAGTGCCGTCGGGATGGCAAAGCCAATTCCTTCTGGGGTTTCGCCATTGCTGCTTTTATCAAAGGACAGAGTGTTAATCCCCATCAACTCACCCAAGGTATTTACCAACGCACCACCGGAATTACCCTGGTTGATTGAGGCATCTGTCTGAAGGAAGTTTTGCCGCCCAGAATCACTTAAACCAATACGCCCAGTGGCACTGATAATACCTTGTGTGACGGTTTGACCGAGATTATAGGGGTTACCGATTGCCAGCACGACGTCACCAATGTGTGGAGCACGATTAATATTAATGGGAATCACAGGCAGGTTTACAGCATCAATTTTCAAAACGGCTAAATCAGTCAGGTTATCTGAACCGACCAGCAATGCTTCAGAGATACGGCCATTTTGTAATGCGACAATAATTTGTTCAGCATTATTGATAACGTGTTTATTGGTAAGGATATAACCCTTGTCACTCATGATGACGCCAGAACCCAAGGTTCGAATGGCTAATCCATCCTGAGTAGAGCTTAGGCTGCGGTTATAAACATTAACAACGGCAGGAGCAGCCCTGCGCACTGCTTGATTATAACTGGCAGGAACCTCTTCATCTACGCTATCACCATTGCCGGAAAAAAAATGACCCGGACTGCGGAGCATAGGCATTGCGACCAGCAAGATACCGGCAACAATTAGCCCCAAAATAATAGAACGCAATAGCTTAAGAAACATGAATTTTAAGGCATAAATGAATAGGTAACCGGAGAATAGCATGAGTTTGACGGACACAGCATTGTGCTGTGTCCGATTTTTCTGCAAATTAGCGGATTAAAAGATAAATATTCTCTTCACCGCGCACAATATTCAGTGCAATGACAGCTGGTTTGGCTTCAATAGCTTTACGTAACTCGGCGATATCCTTAACTCGCACACGGTTTACCGCAATTATCACATCGTCTTTCTGCAAGCCAGACTGTGCTGCCGGAGAACCTTTCGTCACGTTTTCAACTTTAACACCCTTGCTGCCACCTTTGATTTCGCCATTGCTCAGCGATGCACCCTGCAACGATGGGGATAAGGTGTCAGCGCTAGTTGATGATGGGCTGCTGTTCTCCAGAGTGACGGTGACTTCAAGTGGTTTGCCTTCGCGCAATAAGCCCACTTTAATGGCTTTACCCGGCCCGGTGGTGCCCACTTTGGCGCGTAACTCAGCAAAGCTGCTGATAGGTTTGCCATCCACAGAAACCAAGACGTCGCCCGCTTTTATACCCGCTTTAGATGCTGCAGATTTTGGCAAGACTTCACTGACGAAAGCACCTCGCTGAGCATCAATATTAAAGGCTTTAGCCATGTCAGCGGTCATTTCACTACCACGAATACCCAGCAGGCCGCGCTTCACTTCACCAAACTCAATCAACTGCTGGCTGAGGTTTTGCGCCATGTTGCTTGGGATCGCGAAACCAATACCAATATTACCGCCGCCTGGAGCCAAAATAGCGGTGTTAATCCCAATCAATTCGCCGTTTAAGTTAACCAGCGCGCCACCCGAGTTACCTCGGTTGATAGAGGCATCAGTCTGAATGAAGTTTTCTAACCCTTCCAGATTCAAACCACTGCGGCCCAGTGCGGAAATAATACCTGAGGTCGCGGTTTGCCCCAGACCAAATGGGTTGCCCACGGCGACTGCAAAATCACCGACTCGCAGGTTGTCAGAATCTGCGATTTTAATGGCGGTCAAATTCTTGGCATCAGTTAGTTGTAATAAAGCGATATCAGTTTGTTCGTCACGGCCCAGTAGTTTGGCATCATATTCACGACCATCATTGAGCTGAACACGAATTTTATCTGCGTTATTGATAACGTGGTTGTTGGTTAATATATAACCTTTTTCCGCGTTAATAATGACACCAGATCCTAAACCTTCAAATGGGCGATTACTCTCTTTACCTGTTGGCGCATTGGGGCCAAAGAAGAATTTGAACTCTTCTGGCAAGCGCTGCTGCTGTGCCTGAGTACCAGAAACGTGAACGCTGACGACCGCTGGCAGCACCTTTTCTAACATAGGGGCCAAGCTTGGGACTGATTGCCCTGCGACGGCTGCAGGGAGAGCTGCTGCGTTCACCATAGGAACAGATGCGAGACCTAAGCCGACACTCATGGCCAATGCACTAAGAAATAATGACTTTTTCTTCATTGATTTGAACTCTCTCAATACCTAACGGTGAATGAATAGGGGGATGGCTGCTACAGGCCTGTTAAAATTTTAGACTCTGAATTAGCTAAAAAATTCACTTATTTCAAAAGGCTACTGCTGTTCTAAAAATAAGCACCCTAAGATGTCACTTGATATAGGGGTTAGGATAAAGCAATTCAAGAAGAGGTAAGTATAGAAGTGTAAATGTGCTGACTACAGCGGTGAGTGCTGTAGTCAGCTTTATATCCCCGTCATACTTCAAGCCGCATGTGAGTTGGCTACACTCAATAATCCGAATCACTTACCACAGTAAGCTTATCGGGATTATCTCACTTGCCGCCTTCCTACAACTTGAATTATTTAGGGTATAGATAGAAATTTAGCTTAGTCTCGAGTCTGATGTTCCGGGCGTAGTAAGCCTGATGCCCCTTCGGAGTAATCGCGAGGTGGCATTTTGACCGGTGCCTGATCATTATCAGCTTCAGATTCAGTCAGACGGTAGCGGAACGGATTATCTTGCATTGGCAAGTCCGGCAATAAGTTATTGGAGCTTTTCGCCATATGTTGATAAAGCTGGCGATAGTCGCGAGCCATATTATCAAGCAATTCTGCGCTGCGGGCAAAATGCCCAACCAGTTCCTGACGGTATTCTTCCAGATCTGTTTTGCTCTTCTCCAGCTCATTTTGCAGCACTTGCTGCTGACGCAATTTACGGTTGCCAAAGCGCATAGCCACCGCGCCAATCACAATACCAACAACCAACCCAATAAGCGCATACTCCCAGGTCATGATGACTCCTTTTTTGACTTCATTGTTCAGCAGGGCTTTTTCACTTAATAATACCCACTATAACCGTTAACCTTGTCTGAGTGGAATCCTGATGCAACTTTGCCTAGGGTTATTAGGTTTTTTCTGCAGCGACCAAGTCGGTAAATGCTGCGATTGCCCGATAAATCAGCAAGAAAGTACTGCCAAAAGTAGATAATTATTTTATCAGGGATTATTGATAAACATGCAACCGAGTTCACCTATAGCACTTTACCAGCAGGCAATTGATGCCGGCGACTACCAACCAGACGATGTTCAACGGCGCACCGTAGCACGACTGGACACCCTTTATCAGGAACTGAGTCAACACCGTACCCCTGCGGCTAGTCATGGTATACGAGGGCGCTTGGGGCGCTTACTGGGCCGCAGCGCGCCAAAAATACCAATACTTCCGGCTCAAGGTTTATACATGTGGGGGGGCGTTGGGCGGGGCAAAACCTGGCTGATGGATCTGTTTTTCCACAGTTTGCCGGGTGATCGTAAGCTGCGTCTGCATTTTCACCGTTTTATGTTGCGAGTGCATCAAGAGCTAACAACATTGCAAGGTCATGAAAATCCGTTAGAAATTATCGCTGATGGCTTCAAAGCGCAGACGGATGTGCTGTGTTTTGATGAGTTCTTTGTTTCGGATATTACTGATGCCATGCTGCTGGCAACATTGCTGGAAGCACTGTTTGCGCGTGGTATCACCCTAGTCGCAACCTCCAATATTCCACCGGATGACTTGTACCGCAACGGTTTACAGCGAGCGCGTTTCGTACCTGCCATCGAACTGATTAAACAATATTGTGATGTGATGAATGTTGATGCCGGTATTGACTATCGTCTGCGTACATTGACTCAGGCAAACCTGTATTTGACGCCGCTCAATCCACAAACCGAGCAGGCTATGGAGGATATTTTCGTCAAACTTGCAGGTCTTGCGGGTAAAGAGAAAGAGGGCGAAAAAGCACCTATTCTAGAGGTCAATCACCGACCTTTGTCTGCCATCTGCTCGGCGCAAGGCGTGCTGGCCGTAGACTTCCACACATTATGCGAAGAGGCGCGCAGCCAACTTGATTACATCGCGCTGTCTAAGCTTTACCACACCGTATTGCTGCATAATGTCCACAAAATGGCGACGCAAGATGAAAATACCGCTCGACGCTTTTTGGCATTAGTTGATGAGTTTTATGAGCGGCGGGTGAAATTGATCATTGCAGCGGAAGCATCAATGTTCGAAATTTATTGTGGTGAGCGGCTTAAATTTGAATATCAGCGTTGTTTATCACGGCTACAAGAGATGCAAAGTGAGGAATACCTCTCTTTACCGCACTTACCGTAATCGCACGTGTGGTAAAAGCTATCTGCGCCGCAGTTATTCACTTTTAACTGACTAAAATGCTATTCTGTGCAGGGCGATTATTCTTCGCCCTAACTTAACATGTTTAATTTATACCTTTCTTGCCAAAAACAGTTCGATCTTTGACGTCGACTTCTCTATAATCTTGCGACCCCACGTTACAACAAAGTTTTTTTCCCAGAACTTTGTATAGTGCCAGCATTGGCTATTCGAAGGGGTAGGTTTGCTGGACTGATGGTCGTGTGAGCCTCAACTGTTTTTGAACGTTTGGGTGTTCACCAACGTGTAACTTATTAATTGGGTAAGCTTTTATAATGAAAACTTTCACAGCTAAACCAGAAACTGTAAAACGCGACTGGTATGTTGTTGACGCGAATGGTAAGACCTTGGGTCGCCTCGCTACTGAACTGGCTAGTCGCTTACGCGGCAAGCATAAAGCGGAATACACCCCGCACGTTGATACTGGTGATTACATCATCGTTCTGAACGCAGAAAAAGTTGCCGTAACCGGTAACAAGCGTACAGACAAGATTTATTACCGTCACACCGGTCACATCGGTGGTATCAAACAAGCGACCTTTGAAGAGATGATTGCCCGCAGTCCTGAGCGTGTGATTGAAATCGCGGTTAAAGGCATGCTGCCGAAGGGTCCGCTGGGCCGTGCAATGTATCGTAAACTGAAAGTTTATGCAGGTACTGAGCACAATCATGCGGCACAGCAACCGCAAGTTCTGGACATTTAATCGGGATTATGGCAATGGCTGAAAATCAATACTACGGCACTGGTCGCCGCAAAAGTTCCGCTGCACGCGTTTTTCTTAAGCCGGGTAGCGGTAATATCGTTATTAACCAACGTAGCATCGAAGAGTACTTCGGTCGCGAAACTGGCCGTATGGTTGTTATGCAACCGCTAGTACTGCTGGATATGGTTAGCAAGTTTGACATGTACATCACTGTTAAAGGTGGTGGTATTTCAGGTCAGGCTGGTGCTATCCGTCACGGTATCACCCGTGCACTGATGGAATATGACGAGTCTCTACGTGGTGAACTGCGTAAAGCTGGCTTCGTAACGCGTGATGCGCGTGAAGTTGAGCGTAAGAAAGTGGGTCTGCGTAAAGCACGTCGTCGTCCACAGTTCTCCAAGCGTTAATTTTTTGCCGTCATGGCAGCAGATTAATGGTAAAAACCCGGTGTCTCACCGGGTTTTTTTATTGGTATGAAACAAGATAAATAGCTGAAAAACACACTTCCATCATTTTATTCATTATATTTTTATCGCTAAGCTGTTGTCTGATAGACAATTATTGATGAAATCGCAGCAGCATCCCCACAAAACATGCAAAATCTGGTAAACTATCACTCACTTTTGTGCCTGTTCGGCGAACTGTTTGCATCCGTGTATCTCCCTGGCTGAATTATTCTCTCGACCAAGGCTTATTTACGGCAGCAACTACCTTGATTGCGAACCGGCGGTAAAACGACTCAGGATAGCAACGTCACCGTGGGCTATTCGCATTGTTTTCTAGATAATCTTGGAGGTTTTCATGGCTGTCGCTGCCAACAAACGTTCGGTAATGACGCTGTTTTCCGGCCCGACCGACATTTTTAGCCATCAAGTACGTATCGTACTGGCGGAGAAAGGTGTCAGTGTTGAGATTGAGCAGGTTGAAGCTGATAATCTGCCGCAGGACCTGATTGACCTCAATCCTTACCGTACAGTTCCTACTTTGGTTGACCGCGAGCTGACTCTGTATGAATCCCGCATCATCATGGAATATTTGGATGAGCGTTTTCCTCACCCACCATTGATGCCGGTATACCCAGTTGCACGTGGTAGCAGCCGCTTGATGATGCACCGTATTGAGCATGACTGGTATTCCCTGCTGCACAAAATCGAGCAAGGTAATGCACAGGAAGCAGAAGCTGCACGTAAACAGTTGCGTGAAGAACTGTTGTCCATCGCGCCAGTGTTTAATGAAGCACCTTACTTCATGAGCGAAGAATTCAGTCTGGTTGATTGCTACCTGGCTCCGTTGCTATGGCGTTTGCCAGAATTGGGCATTGAATTCACCGGTGCGGGTTCTAAAGAGCTGAAAGGCTATATGACTCGAGTGTTTGAGCGTGATGCATTCCTGGCTTCTCTGACTGAAGCTGAACGTGAAATGCGCCTGCAAACCCGGGGTTAATTTTTATGGCGACGTCTGATATGTCTCCGCGCCGTCCTTACCTGTTGCGCGCATTCTATGAGTGGTTGATTGATAATCAACTGACTCCACATCTGGTCGTGGATGTCACACGGCCGGGTGTATCGGTGCCAATGGAGTTCGCCCGTGATGGGCAAATTGTATTGAATGTGGCACCGCGCGCCGTGGCTAATCTGGAACTGGGTAATGAAGGCGTGAGTTTCAATGCCCGTTTTGGTGGTATTCCCTGTCAAGTTACTGTCCCTATGGGGGCGGTGATGGCAATCTATGCGCGGGAAAATGGTTCTGGCACTATGTTTGAACCTGAAGAAGCTTACGATTCTGATGCTGATGGCAATTTTGTTGGCATGGAAGAAGAAAACGACGAGACTACACCGACAGAAAATTTGATGTTGGTAACGGATGATACTCAGGCACCGCAAGGTGATGGTAGCTCACCAGATGATGAGCCGCCGCAACCGCCACGTAGTGGTGGTCGCCCAGCATTGCGTGTTGTTAAGTAGTCGTTTTAATTTCTCGGTAAATGTTTTATCAGGGCGGCTTTGGCCGCCCTGATTATTTGTATTGTACTATTAACGCTAAGATAACTTTTTCAATTCGGCCAGGCAGTTATCACGCTGGCTCATCATATCGCTATTTCTGATAGTTGACAGAGTATGAGTGGCGCGCTGTTGGAAACTGGCTTTCGCAGCACTGTCTTTAGCATCGGCTGGTGCAGTACAAATGTCTGACAATGTGAGTGTTTTGCTGTCACTTACTGCTTTTAGTACTGCGGCTGGATTATAAATCAGCGCCGAAGATAGGGCTGATTTTACGCCCGCGGTGAAACTTGCATTACCACCATCGGCCAGCTTAGGGGCCATGGCAATCCAGTTATCATCACCTAGCTTGATATTATTCTCTACCGCAGGTAATTGCCCCGCTTTTGCCAGTTCAGCCACCACAGCTCGAGCACCCCGAGCCTCAATGTTATAACCAACCTCTTGATAATTAAGTGACATTGCAAATGCACTTCCGCTGATAGCCAGTAAGCCGCCAGCAATAAAAAGTAAGTGAGATTTCATAACAGATGATCCTTTCTTTAAAACAAGGCGTAACAACATATACAGGAAAATAGCTGTGTCGGGCCTGGAAGTGTTGGCCCATAAAGTATAAATAAATCTAAACTCGGCCCTTACTATAGCGCTTCATGGTCAAAATGCTGCAAATAAGGCGGGCTGAGATTGTTACAAAATCTTGAGTGAATGACGTTGCGCGCGAAAAAAGACAATAAAAAGGGCTGGATAACCAGCCCTCGATGTTTTGCATGTATATGACAGGATCTTTGGTGTCAAACTTCCAAATAATTCATGATGCCTTCTGCTGCTTTTCGGCCTTCAGCAATGGCGGTCACCACTAAATCAGAGCCACGAACAATATCACCACCGGCAAAGATTTTTGGGTTACTGGTCTGGAAGGCATTATCAGTGCGTTCTGGTGCCACAACACGGCCTTGTTTATCCAATGCTACGTCATGAGCGGCCAGCCATTCCATGCTGTGTGGGCGGAAGCCAAATGCCATAACCACAGCATCTGCTGGCAGAACATGTTCTGAGCCTGGGATCTGCTCAGCCATGCGACGCCCCTGCGCATCTGGCGCACCCAGTTGGGTTCGAACCATCTTCACACCACAGACTTTGCCGTTACTGTTCACTTCGATGCTCAAAGGTTGCAGATTGAATTTAAATTCAACGCCTTCCTCACGCGCGTTTTTCACTTCCCGCTTGGAGCCCGGCATGTTGGCTTCATCACGGCGATAGGCACAAACTACATCAGTTGCCCCTTGGCGAATGGAGGAACGTACACAGTCCATCGCGGTATCACCACCACCCAGCACCACAACGCGTTTGCCTTGCATATTGATATAGGGCTCGTGAGGTGCAGCGTCGTAGCCCATCAGCTGTTTGGTATTGGCAATCAGGAACGGCAGGGCATCATATACTCCAGATGCATCTTCGTTTTCCAGGCCACCGCGCATGGATTGGTAAGTGCCCACACCGAGGAACACTGCGTCATACTCTTGCAACAGCGCATCCATAGTGATGTCTTTGCCGACTTCGGTATTCAATTGGAATTCAATACCCATCTCGGAGAAGATTTTACGGCGCTTAATCATCACTTCTTTTTCCAGCTTAAAGGCCGGAATACCAAAGGTCAGTAAGCCACCAATTTCTGGATGACGGTCAAACACCACCGCTTGTACACCGTTACGCGCCAGAACATCAGCACAGGCCAGCCCGGCGGGGCCAGCACCAATCACCGCCACACGTTTACCGGTCGGATGAACATGAGACATATCAGGTTTCCAGCCCATTTCAATGGCTTTGTCACTGATATAGCGTTCGATGTTACCGATGGTCACCGCGCCAAACTCATCATTCAGAGTACAAGACCCTTCGCACAAACGGTCTTGCGGGCATACGCGGCCACAGACTTCTGGCAAGCTATTGGTTTGATGAGCAAGATCCGCTGCTTCCATAATTCGCCCTTCGTTGGCCAGTTTCAGCCAGTTAGGGATATAGTTATGCACCGGGCATTTCCATTCGCAATAGGGATTACCGCACGACAAACAGCGGTCTGCCTGTGCTTTAGCCTGTGTTTCCGAGAATGGCTCGTAAATCTCAACAAATTCAATTTTGCGGATCTTCAGCGGTTTTTTCGGCGGATCTACACGCTGTAGGTCGATAAACTGATAAACATTCTGACTCATTTCAACCCCTTACTGCGCTTGAACCCGCAGCTCAGCTGCGGAACGGCTACGGTGACCCAACAGTGCTTTCACATCGCTGGATTTCGGTTTAACCAAAGCAAACTTGGTCACCCATTCCGGCCAGTTAGCCAGAATTTCTTCACCACGGCTAGAGCCCGTCAACTGCACATGTTCAGTGATCAGGCCGCGCAGATGTTCTTCATGGATTGCCAATTGATCAACATCCAGAACTTCAACCAGCTCAGGGTTAACACGTTTACGGAATTCACCATCTTCATCAAGGACATAAGCGAAACCACCGGTCATACCTGCACCGAAGTTAATTCCGGTACGACCCAGTACGCAAACAATTCCACCAGTCATATATTCACAACCGTTATCGCCGATACCTTCCACGACGGTAATTGCCCCGGAGTTACGTACCGCGAAACGCTCACCGGCACGACCAGCAGCGAACAACTTGCCGCCAGTAGCACCATATAGGCAAGTGTTGCCGACAATGCTGGCTTCGTGGCTGCGGAAGTTGGAACCCACTGGAGGGCGCACCGCAATGCGGCCACCGGCCATGCCTTTACCGACATAGTCGTTGGCATCGCCTGTTAGGGTCAGCTCAACGCCACCGGCATTCCACACCCCAAAGCTCTGACCGGCAGTACCGGAGAAGTAGGCTTTGATAGGATCGGTTGCCAGCCCTTGGTCGCGATGCTTGGTGGCAATCGCGCCGGATAACGCTGCACCCACGGAACGGTCGGTGTTGCGGATATCAAAGTAAAACGTCTTGCTCTGTTTAGCTTCAATATACGGCTCGGCTTGCGCCAACAACTCTTTATTCAATAAGCCTTTATCGAACGGTGGATTATTTTCGGTGCAATACAGCGCTTTGCCTGGATGTGGCGTTGCGGTTTTCAGCATTGGCGACAGATCCAGTTTATTTTGTTTGGCTGAGATGCCATCAAGTTCCAACAGCATGTCAGTACGGCCAATCAAATCAACTAGTTGGCTCACACCCAGCTCAGCCATGATTTCGCGGGTTTCACGGGCAATAAACTGGAAGTAGTTCACTACACGCTCAGGCAAGCCGTGGTAATGGTCACGACGCAGCTTTTCATCCTGGGTTGCTACACCTGTTGCGCAGTTATTCAGGTGACAAATACGTAAGTATTTACAACCCAGCGCCACCATAGGACCAGTACCGAAACCGAAGCTTTCTGCGCCCAGAATCGCCGCTTTAACAATATCAACACCCGTTTTCAGACCACCATCCACTTGCAGACGAATTTTATGGCGTAGGCCGTTGGCAACCAGTGCTTGTTGTGTTTCCACCAGCCCCAGTTCCCACGGGCAACCCGCATATTTCACTGAGGACAGTGGGCTGGCACCGGTGCCACCGTCGTATCCTGCAATAGTAATCAAGTCGGCATAGGCTTTTGCTACACCGGTGGCAATGGTGCCAACACCGGGTTCAGAAACCAGTTTCACCGAAATCATTGCTTTCGGATTGACCTGTTTCAAGTCGAAAATCAGCTGTGCCAAGTCTTCGATTGAATAAATATCATGGTGCGGCGGTGGGGAAATCAAGGTCACACCTGGCACGGAATAACGCAGTTTGGCGATATACGGCGTGACTTTATCACCCGGTAATTGGCCGCCTTCACCCGGTTTTGCACCTTGTGCTACTTTGATTTGGATAACATCCGCATTCACCAAATACGCCGGTGTAACACCGAAACGGCCTGATGCTACCTGCTTGATACGAGAAACCTTATTGGTGCCGTAACGCGCGGGGTCTTCGCCGCCCTCACCGGAGTTGGAGAACCCGCCGAGGCTGTTCATTGCGATGGCTAATGACTCATGGGCTTCCGGGCTGAGTGCGCCGATAGACATGGCAGCAGTATCAAAGCGCTTAAACAGAGATTCAGCTGGTTCAACCTGATCCACAGGGATCGGGGTGCCTTGCGGTTTAATGGCCAACAGATCGCGCAATGTGGCTACCGGGCGCTCATTCACCAGTTTGGCGTAAACCTGATAATCACTGTATTCGCCGCTGTGGACTGCAGTTTGTAAGGTGCTGACTACATCCGGGTTATACGCATGATATTCGCCGTTGTGGACAAATTTCAGCAATCCGCCCTGATCCAGTGGCTTGCGTTTCAGCCAGGCGCGTTTGGACAGATTCTGTAAATCCTGTTGGAAATCACTGAAACTGGCTCCGCCGATGCGACTTACCACGCCCTGGAAACACAGATTGGTCAGGTCACGATGCAGGCCAACCGCTTCAAACAGTTTGGCGCAACGGTATGATGCCACGGTTGAAATGCCCATTTTGGACATGATTTTGTACAGCCCTTTATTGATACCGTTACGATAGTTCAGCATCACATCGCGATACTTCTTATCAATAGCTTGGGTATCAACCAATTTAGCCAGTGATTCATAAGCTAAATAAGGGTAAATCGCAGTAGCACCAAAACCGAGCAATACAGCGAAGTGATGGGGGTCACGGGCGCTGGCGGTTTCAACAATAATATTGGCATCGCAACGCAGGTTTTTTTCTACCAGGCGAGTCTGGATAGCACCCACAGCCATAGGTGCCGGAACCGGCAAGCGGTGAGGTGCAATGGCACGGTCTGACAGCACCAGCATCACGGCACCATCACGCACTTTGCGCTCAGCCTCTTCGCACAAGGCCAAAACCGCTTGTTCCAGATCAGTTTCTGCGGGGTCAAAGGTGAGATCCAGCCGATCAGCGCGGTAGTGCTCGCCTTCCAAGGTGGTTAACTGCTGGAAGTCGGAGAACAGCAAGATCGGCGATTTAAAGCTCAGACGGTGCGCCTGACCTTCAGCTTCGCAGAACACGTTCATTTCACGGCCAATACTGGTCGCCAGCGACATCACGTGTGCTTCACGCAGCGGATCGATTGGCGGGTTGGTGACCTGCGCAAATTGCTGGCGGAAGTAATCGTAAATAATACGCGGGCCGCTGGAAAGCACCGCAAATGGAGTGTCATCACCCATTGAACCGGTGGCTTCCTGACCAATTTCACCCAGCACGCGGATGACTTGATCCAGCTCTTCGCTGCTGTAACCGAATTGCTTTTGATAGGTTTCGAGCTGTGAGTCATCTAACTGGCGGCTACCTACCTGATCTTCTGGTAGATCTTCAAACGGCACCAGGCGCTTAACGTTCTTCTCCATCCACTCTTTATACGGATGGCGGCTTTTCAGATCGTTATCTGTTTCGGCGGAATGCAGGATCTTGCCGCTGCGGGTATCGATAACCATCAGTTCGCCGGGGCCAACACGGCCTTTCTCCACCACTTCATCGGGCTGATAATCCCAGATACCGACTTCAGAAGCGCAGGTGATGAGCTTATCTTTGGTGATAACATAGCGCGCAGGGCGCAGGCCATTACGGTCAAGGTTACAGGCAGCATAGCGGCCATCTGACATCACAATCCCGGCCGGGCCATCCCATGGCTCCATATGCATGGAGTTGAAGTCAAAGAAGGCGCGCAGGTCGGTATCCATATCCGGGTTGTTCTGCCAGGCCGGTGGCACTAACAGACGCATCGCACGAATCAAGTCCATCCCGCCGCTGAGGAACAGCTCCAGCATGTTATCCAGTGAACTGGAGTCCGAGCCGGTCTCATTGACGAAAGGAGCCGCATCCTGCAAATCGGGGATTAATGGCGTTTTGAATTTGTAAGCGCGTGCCCGTGCCCATTGGCGGTTACCGGCGATAGTGTTGATTTCGCCATTGTGCGCCAGATAGCGGAACGGCTGAGCCAGTGGCCAGCGCGGCACGGTGTTGGTTGAGAAGCGCTGATGGAACAGGCAGATAGCCGATTCCATACGCAGATCAGCCAAATCAAGATAAAAACGGGGCAGATCCGCAGGCATACATAAGCCTTTATAGATCGTGACCAGGTTTGAGAAACTACAAACGTAGAAATCTTTGTCGTTTGCAATGCGTTTCTCAATACGGCGACGCGCCACAAACAGGCGACGTTCCATATCGCGTGGACGCCAGCCAGCAGGGGCGTTCACAAAAATTTGTTCAATCCGAGGCAGGGAGGAGAGGGCGATTTCACCAAGAACGTCTGGGTTGGTCGGCACTTCACGCCAGCCGATAATCGACAGCGTTTCGTTTTGTAATTCTTCTTCTACAATGCGGCGGCTTGCCTTGGCGAGTTCTTCGTCCTGACTGAGAAACATCATGCCGACGGCATAGTTTTTGGCCAAACGCCATCCGCGTTCTTCGGCGACCATCCGGAAAAAACGATCCGGCTTTTGTAATAGCAGGCCACAGCCGTCGCCGGTCTTGCCATCAGCAAGTATCGCGCCACGGTGTTGCATGCGGGCCAGTGCGTGTATTGCGGTACGCACGACCTTATGGCTAGGTTCGCCTTCTATGTGGGCGATTAGGCCGAAACCACAGTTGTCCCTCTCAAGGGATTTATCGTACAACATATCAGTGAACCTCCCCAGGCTCTGCGAGACTCTCACAAACCGACTCCAGAAGACCATCTCGACATCAGGCGGGCTGGGCTGACAGGCGCGTATTTCGCGGCAAATCTGCTTTTCCGCCCTCCGGCAATGGCCTCTTGTGACGGTTCTCACAAGTGGTATAAGACTTGTTTTAAGAGGGAGTCTTAAATTACTGCATAATTATGACTAGACGTTTGCCCGTCTAGAAAGCTTCCAGCGGACTTCCAACTTAGCGAGAAAGAATACTCAGGTCAAATATAGGCTTAAGAACTATCTTTAAGGTAATAAAGAGGTTTATGGTAATGAAAAATATGAATTTATTGGCATTTTTTCATGCCACTATGCTTCATAGGGTTGATGGTAAAGTGTGAGCTGTCTCACTATAGTGCAATCGACAAATCTCTGCACCATGCTAGTGCTGGCGGGGATTGTGGGGTAATGTTCTGTATGGTGTGTATTTTCTGGTTTTTAACACTATTTTTCACTGAATTGTAATAGAAGCACTCAGAACAGAGTGGAAATAAGAAAATTTAATCATCGGTCAAGTGATTTTATTTGCATTTATAATGAATGGTTATGCACAGTTGCACCCAAGGGCTTGGGAGTTGATCTCTGTCATCGCGAATTATATCGCTAGCGGGTAGCCTAAAGCTCTTTTTTGACAGGCAGTGCCAAGATTATGCAGTTGCAGCAATTAGTCAATATGTTTGGTGCGGATTTACAGCGCCGCTATGGTGAAAAAATTCATAAACTCACGCTACACGGCGGGTTTAGCTGCCCTAATCGGGACGGAACCCTTGGTCGCGGGGGCTGTACTTTTTGTAATGTGGCTTCATTTGCTGATGAACAAATGCAGCAACAGGGCATTGCGCAGCAATTGGCGGAGCAAGCTAAAAAAGCCAATCGGGCAAAACGCTACCTGGCTTACTTCCAGGCCTATACCAGTACTTATGCAGAGGTCAATGCGCTGGCGGTGATGTATGAGCAAGCTTTGGCTGAAGCTGACATTGTCGGCTTGTGTGTGGGAACTCGGCCCGATTGTGTGCCAGACGCGGTGTTGGATTTATTAAGTGGCTATCACCAGCAAGGCTATGAAGTTTGGCTAGAGCTGGGGTTACAGACTGCTAATGATAAAACACTCAAACGTATTAACCGTGGTCATGATTTTGCCTGTTACCAACAAACAGCCCGTCGCGCTCGTGCCCGAGGGTTAAAAGTGTGTTGCCATTTGATTGTCGGTCTACCCGGTGAGGAGCAGGCGCAGTGTATGGAAACACTGGAGAAAGTGGTGGTCACTGGCGTTGATGGGATAAAACTGCACCCACTGCATATCGTGGAGGGCAGTATCATGGCCAAAGCATGGCGGGCGGGGCGTTTGCCCGAACTGGCACTGGAAGATTATGTGTTTACCGCCGGTGAAATGATCCGCCATACCCCCGCCGGAATTGTCTATCACCGCATTTCTGCCAGCGCCCGCAGACCAACTTTGCTTGCGCCACTATGGTGCGCGAATCGTTGGACGGGTATGAATGAGCTGAATAATTATATGCTGGCTCATGGCGGGCAAGCCTCTGCGCTGTGATCGGCTACTGCGCTTTGTTTCTCAATCTCTCATTGTGATTTGCAATCTTTTCCACACTTCTCAGCAAGCCATCTTATCTTGGCCCAGTTTTACGGTATGATTTATACCCTTCGTACTTGAAGTCGCAGGGTTGTTAGCTGTGCGCACTTACCCGAATCACTTACTTGTGTAAGCTCATCGGGATTCGCTTGCTGGCTGCCTACCTGCGACTCCAATGACTTTGGGTATAGATTCCAAGGGATATCCAGAAACACAGACAGGGGTTGCTATGAAGCAAATCAGGGTATTAGCCCAGTACTACGTTGATTTAATGGTTAAGTTAGGGCTGGTTCGCTTCTCACTGCTGCTGGCATCTGTGCTGGTGTTACTGGCCATGGTGGTTCAGATGGCGGTGACATTTGTATTGAGTGGCTCGGTGGAAACCCTCGATCTGGTGCGTTCCATTTTCTTTGGCTTGCTGATAACCCCGTGGGCTGTGTATTTCCTGTCGGTGGTGGTTGAGCAACTGGAAGAGTCGCGCCAGCGCTTATCCCGGTTGGTTGATAAGCTTGAAGTAATGCGTTATCGCGATTTAGAGCTGAATAAACAACTAACGGAAAACATTGCTCAACTCAATCAGGAAATTGTCGAACGTGAGAAAGCGGAGAAAGCTCACCTGCAAGTGGTCGACAAACTGAAAGAAGAGATGGGCCACCGTGAGCAGGCACAGGTTGAATTAGGGCAACAGTCGGCCTTATTACGCTCTTTTTTGGATGCTTCACCTGATTTGGTTTATTACCGTAACGAAGATAATGAGTTCTCCGGCTGTAACCGGGCGATGGAACTATTGACTGGCAAAAGTGAGAAACAGTTGGTCGGCTTGACCCCTAAAGATGTCTATGCGCCGGACATCGCTGAAAAAGTCATGGAAACCGATGAGAAAGTTTTCCGTCACAACGTTTCTCTGACTTATGAGCAATGGTTGGTGTATCCCGATGGGCGTAAAGCCTGTTTTGAATTGCGAAAAGTACCATTTTATGACCGAGTCGGTAAACGACATGGGTTGATGGGGTTTGGGCGCGATATAACTGAGCGTAAGCGCTATCAGGATGCGCTGGAGAATGCCAGTAGGGATAAGACGACTTTCATCTCAACCATCAGCCATGAGCTGCGGACGCCGCTTAATGGCATTGTGGGCCTAAGCCGTATCCTGTTAGATACCGAATTAGACAGCGAACAACTAAAATACCTGAAAACCATTCATGTCAGTGCTATTACTCTCGGTAATATCTTCAACGATATTATAGAGATGGATAAATTGGAGCGACGTAAAGTTCAGCTTGATAATCAACCAATTGATTTTACTGGCTTTATGGCGGATTTAGAGAACCTTTCTGGCCTGTTGGTGCAACCGAAAGGGCTGAAGTTCATTATGGAACCGCAGTTACCATTGCCGGAGAAAGTGATTACCGATGGCACCCGCTTGCGTCAGATTTTATGGAACTTAATCGGCAACGCAGTGAAGTTTACCCAGCAAGGTGAAATTGTGGTGCGGGTTAGGCGTGAAAGCAATGACCGCTTGATTTTCGAAGTGGAAGATTCCGGCATGGGGATCCCTGAAGACGAGCAGGACAAGATTTTCGCCATGTATTATCAGGTAAAAGACAGTAATGGCGGCCGTCCGGCAACCGGCACCGGCATTGGGCTGGCGGTGTCTAAACGTCTGGCACAGAGCATGGGCGGCGATATTACGGTGAAAAGTATCCAAGGGGCCGGTTCATGCTTTACCCTGACCATTAAAGCACCTGTCGTGCAGGCCGCGTCTAGTGCACCATTAGGCGACGATACCCCGCTCCCAGCTCTTCACATATTGCTGGTGGAGGATATCGAGCTGAATGTCATTGTTGCGCGCTCAGTGTTGGAAAAACTGGGCAACAGTGTCGAGGTGGCGATGAATGGTCATGACGCTCTGGCGATGTTCAAACCCGATGATTTTGATTTAGTACTGCTGGATATTCAATTGCCAGATATGAGTGGGTTGGATATTGCTCGCCAAATTAGGGCTGATTATGGGCAGCAATCCTTACCGCCATTGGTGGCCTTGACTGCCAACGTGCTTAAAGACAAAAAAGAGTATTTAGATGCTGGGATGGATGATGTGCTGAGTAAGCCGTTATCTGTTCCTGCGCTCACGGCCATGATTAAGCAATTCTGGGATCATAAGCCTTCTTCTGCCGCTAAAAAACAGGAACACATTGTGATGCAAACCCATGAATCGTTACTTGATACTGCCATGCTGGAACAATACATCGATTTGGTTGGTCCACAATTAATTCATCAAAGTCTGGAAATGTTTGAGCAAATGATGCCGAGCTATTTGGCTGTATTGGATTCAAACATGACGGCGCGAGATCAAAAGGGTATTACGGAGGAAGCGCATAAAATTAAAGGGGCGGCCGGTTCCGTTGGCTTACGTCATATCCAGCAACTTGCACAGCAAATTCAAACCCCAACACTGCCCGCATGGTGGGACAACGTGCAAGATTGGGTCGATGAATTAAAATCAGAATGGCGTAATGATGTTCAGGTGTTACGTGAGTGGGCAGCTGAAGCTGAAAAAAAATAACCCCGACCGAGGCCGGGGTGCGCGAATACTGCGCCAACACCAGGGAAATCGTCAACCTGCAATACCCGTCATACTTCAAGTTGCATGTGCGTTGGCTGCCTTCGTTCACCCCAGTCACTTACTGATGTAAGGTCTTGGGGATTCGCTCAGTTGCCGCCTTCCTGTAACTCGAATTATTTAGGGCATAATAATTTCGATTTCGAGTGGATTTGCAGGTTGTTAGAATTCTTTCATACATCATACAAGCAATAACATAGCAAATGTAAGCGCTCTTGTTACAAGATTCATTAAAATATGTGATAGAGATACGTCTTTGTCACTAGAACGAGTTAAGCAATTGACAGAGTAAGAAAAGGAGAGGTGTGATGAAAACAGTCGGTGTAGTGCTTAGCGGGTGTGGCGTTTTCGATGGCACAGAGATACATGAGTCTGTCTTAACTATATTGGCATTAGATCGTGCTGGAGCACGTATTGTATTCTTCGCACCAGATAAGCCACAACTCCATGTTATTAATCATCTTAACGGTGAAGAGTCCACCGAGCAGCGGAATGTTTTAGTGGAGTCCGCACGCATTGCTCGTGGCGTGATTAAAGCACTTTCCTCCGCTAATCCAGAGGACTTGGATGCCCTTATTGTTCCTGGTGGTTTTGGTGCGGCAAAGAACCTCAGCGATTTTGCTATTAAGAGTTCTGAATGTGCTATCGATCCGGATTTATATAAGCTAACTCAATCAATGCATAAGGCGAACAAACCAATTGGGTTTATGTGTATTTCTCCCGTTATGTTACCAAAGTTATTGGGTAAGCCTGTTCGTCTAACAATTGGTAACGATCCCGATACCATTGAGGCGATTGAAATTATGGGGGGCGAGCATGTTATTTGCCCTGCTGATGACGTCGTGGTCGATGCAGAGAATAAAGTGGTCACAACACCTGCTTACATGTTGGCGGCATCAATTTCTGAAGCAGCAAAAGGAATTGATAAACTGGTGGCGAAGGTGCTGGATTTAACCGAATGATTTTAGTCCGCCGTGGATTAAATTGGCTTTGGTATTGGGGGAAACGGGCCGTCATCGGCATTGTTGCCCTGTGGTTGGCCGGTATTTTGATTTTTGCTTTCCTACCGGTTCCCTTTTCCATGGTCATGATTGAAAGACAACTCGGTGCCTGGTTGACCGGCGATTTTTCGTACGTCGCGCACTCTGATTGGGTGCCGATGGATGAGATTTCACCTTACATGGCGTTGGCGGTAATGGCTGCGGAAGATCAAAAATTCCCCGAGCATTGGGGCTTTGATGTCGGTGCTATAGAGTCAGCGCTAGCCCATAATCAGCGTAACCAAAACCGTATCCGCGGTGCGTCGACTTTATCGCAACAAACTGCCAAAAATCTGTTCCTGTGGGATGGCCGTAGCTGGGTACGCAAAGGGCTGGAAGTCGGATTGACCGCCGGTATTGAGTTGGTGTGGACCAAGCGGCGTATTCTGACGGTTTATCTGAATATTGCGGAGTTTGGTGAGGGTATTTTTGGCGTAGAAGCAGCCGCTCGCCATTTCTTCAATAAACCGGCCAGCAAATTGAGCGCATCAGAAGCTGCTCTATTAGCCGCAGTTCTGCCCAATCCACTGCGTTTTAAGGCGAATGCAGCATCCGGTTATGTTATTTCCCGCCAACAGTGGATTTTGCGCCAAATGCGGCAATTGGGTGGGAAAGACTTCATACAGGCGAATGATTTAGATTAATGGCTTCATGTTTTGTAGCGCTAAAAATGGGCCTGGATTTCTCCCGGCCCATGATAGTGTTGCTTCTTCTAACTAATTGATTATTTTACAATAGTAAATGCAGTGGTTACATGCTTAACGCCACTGACCTGGCTGGCTATCTGAGCGGCTGATTGCCCTTCTTGCTGAGTCACCAGGCCCAAAAGGAACACTTCGCCATTCTCTGTGGTCACTTTTACATTGGAGGATTTAACCGAGTCCGCGGTCAGTAACTGTGAGCGGACTTTGGTGGTAATCCAGGTATCCATTGATGCAGTCGTCAGATCGACCGGTTTACCCAGGCGCATCTCGTTATACACTTCAGTGGCACCGTCAACACCGGCTGCAATTTGCTTGGCGCGGTTGGACAGCTCAGCAGTTGGCGATTGCCCGGTCAGCAAAACTTTTCCTTGGTAAGCTGTCACAACAAAACGTGTTTGGCTCTTTATCTGCTGATCTTTGCTCAGCGCGTTGACGACTCTGGCTTCAAGTGTGCCATCATCTACCTGAGTGCCGACAGAACGAGGGTCTGTGGCAGATTTAGTTGCAACGGCCGCACTGCCAACTACGACAGCACCGACACAACCTTGTAATAGCAGGGCGCTGAATAGCATGGCAAAAATATAACCAACCTTCATTCGTGCTCCTTTAATCGTCCTGATGGGGAAATAGAGTGTTATCAATTAAGTCACACAAGCAATTCACTGTCAGCATGTGTAATTCTTGAACCCGGGCGCTACGGTGCGAAGGTATGCGGATTTCCACATCCTGCTGACCTAACAGGCCAGCCAGTTCACCACCATCATAACCTGTAAGCGCAACAATGGTCATATCACGGGTGACTGCTGCTTCGACCGCCTTCACAATATCACGGCTATTGCCACGAGTGGAAATGGCGAGCAAAACATCTCCGGCATGACCGAGCGCGCGCACCTGTTTTGCATAGACTTCGTCATGCAAACGGTCATTGGCAATGGCTGTCAGCACAACATTATCAGCATTCAATGCTATGGCAGGCAGGCTTGGTCGCTCTGTTTCAAAACGGTTTATCATGCTGGCTGCAAAGTGTTGTGCGTTAGCTGCAGAAGTCCCATTACCGCAGCAGAGAATTTTATTGCCGTTGAGCAGTGACTGAACCAACGTCATTGCTGCACGGGATATGGCATCAGGTAGTGCCTCAGCCGCGGCAATCTGGGTTTGAATACTTTCTGTAAAGCAACCTTTGATTCTATCCAGCACGTTGATTTAACTCACTTAATATTTAAAATTCCGGTATAAAACCGAAAAGGAATCATCAATCCGCATTGAAGGCGTTTGGCAGCCATTCTAGCTCGCTACCAGTGATGGCAAAAACATCAAAACGGCACGGTGTAGTAGCAAAACAGGCGTTTCGCTGCGCCAGCCAAATGGCGGCGGCTCGGAGTAGCCGTTGTTGTTTGCTGTAAGTGATACTGGCGGCAGCCCCGCCGAATCGGCCATTGCGGCGAAAGCGTACTTCAACAAATACCCAAGTGTCGCCATCGCGCATGATAAGGTCAATCTCACCACTTTGATAGGTGACATTTGCTGCTTTAAACACTAAACCTGCCCGCTCAAGATAGTGGCGGGCTTGGTTTTCGTAGTGTGTGCCAGTATCCCTTTGGCTCATATTCCCTTCGTCCTTGAAGTTGCAGGGGTGCCCCCTGATCACTTTACGCCGCCGGTACTACCATGCCTTGGCGGTATTGCAGCCAAGGCAATTTACGGGTGATAACACAATCGGCTGATGCGGTTAAATCACCGGTAGTTCCGCTCACCTGGAAACCAGGAATTTGGCGCATTTCAGCAAAATGATTCGATAATGTCCACGCATCAATGCCCATGGCGTATAAACGTACCAGTGAATAGTCGTTGGCAAATTTGGCCGATGCTTGTTGCATCAGCGCAGGATTTGCCCCTGCCATCAATGGGATATCACTAAACTGAATACCTTCCATTTCCAGCCGATAATCCGGGCCAGCGCCTGCCTGATAGCTGCGTGAGCTGGCAAACAGCGCTGGTTTGCTGCGTGTACTGGTCGCCATATCAATCATTGGCTTAATCAGTGTCAACTCAGCAGGTGTTGCAATGATATATACCGCATCAATATTACCGCCAGCAGATGTTGATACCACTGGTGCATCGACTGGTGGTGCAGGAATGGTCAAGCCGGCAATGGTGACTGATGCAGGTGCTGCGGCAGGTGCGCTTGAAACACTCACCGGTTGGCCTGTCAGGCGGATGCCTGCACCACTGTTGATGGCTTGTTTCAACTCAGCAGTAGAGCCGAAGTTTTGTTGCAATACTGTCTGCCCACCTTGTTTCTGCCACTCTTCTGCAAAGGCTTTGGCAACGCGATCACCAAAGGCACCACGCGGGGTTAGCAACAATGGCATTCTCTTCTCCTGGCTCCACAGATGATGCGCTGCATCACGAGCTTCATCTTCTGGAGACAGGGCGAAGTAACAGATATTCGGGCTGTTAGTGCTAACTTCCGGCTGATTTAGCGCCAGAATATTCAGGGTGCTGGGTGTCGCATTCAGTTGTTCCACTTCAGGTTTCAGCAGTGGGCCGACAACTAATGTGGCACCATCTTGCTGGGCTTGTGCCAACAAAGCAGCAACGGGCTGAGTGGTGGTATCGTAGACTTTTACCTGTGCATTGCTGGTGGCAACAGGGGTTGCCACTGGCGCTGGCGTGGCAATGTCAGTCACTGGTGTTGCAGTGGCATCAGCTGGTGTCGTGGCCGTGGCATCTGGTGTCACCGGCGCTGGGGCATTCACTGGCAAGCCATTTTGCGCCGCAGTAAAGCCTTGTTGGATGGCGTCAGCAAAGACTTGTGCCGGGCCACTTAATGGCAGCAATAAAGCAATTTTCGCCGTAGATGCCTGGCTGAAGTTACTGATCTGCGTTAATGCCGTTGGCAAGCTTTTCGCCGCCGGATTTTGTGGATAACGGTTTTGCCAATCTTTAATACCGGCTTTCAGCAGATCAGGGTCTTGCTTGTTATCCTGATATACATGCAGCAAATCTAGCCAGCCTTGCAGCACGTTTTCGTCTGCGTTAATGACAATATTATTCAATTCTTGTGGGGTGAGTTGCGCCAGCGCTTGCCAGGTTCCATCAATATTATCTTGATGTGCTTTATCTTTTAGCAGGGGTTCTTGAGCAATAAAGGCACGTATCAGCGGCAATGTGGCTTTACCCTGATTGGCGGCAATTTGTGCCTGATAGAAGCGAACCTGTTGGTTAGCTGAGAGCTGAGTTGCATCCAACTTACCAAGAATATCAGCAGCCGCAGGATTATTTTTCTGAGCCACCAGCAGTTCTGCGGTCAGTAATTGCTGCTCCTGACGTTGCGCGTCACTCAGATTAGCGGACAGAGTACTGAGCTGTTCTGCCGCTTGAGGGAGCTTCCCTTCACGTAGCAGGGCACGAATGGCGAGTAATTGCCAGTCAGCCTTGTTATCATCACTGCTCTGTTGCAACTGCTGCAGATAATAGTCAGAGTTAGCGCTTGCTTCGTCCTGTATATTTGTGGGTGGCGGCGTCTGTGGTGCTCTGCCTGAACAAGCTGCCAGTATCAACGCAGCCAGAACAACAGGGACAAGCCCTGCTTTGGAACGAACGAATGTTGAGGAAAGCATACTGTATCCAGTGATGTTTTTTTCAAGATGCTCAATATTAAATCGGTAATTCGGATGAAACAATGAATCAACACGATCGAGCAGTGATTTCTGCATCTACGCTTTATGTGGTACCTACCCCCATCGGTAATTTAGGGGATATTACCCACCGGGCGTTAGAGGTACTGAAAGGCGTTGATTTGATTGCGGCAGAAGATACACGTCATACAGGGTTGCTGTTACAGCATTTCGCGATCAACGCCCGCCTGTTTGCACTTCATGACCATAACGAACAACAAAAAGCCGATCATTTACTGGCGAAACTGCAAGAAGGCCAGAGTATTGCGCTGGTTTCAGATGCAGGTACGCCACTTATTAACGATCCGGGCTACCATCTGGTGCGCCGTTGCCGTGAAGCTGGCATCCGAGTTGTGCCATTACCGGGCGCTTGCGCGGCGATTACCGCACTCTCCGCCGCGGGTCTTGCCTCAGATCGTTTTTGCTACGAAGGCTTCCTGCCAGCAAAAACCAAAGGACGTAAGGATACTCTGCAAGCGCTGATTGAGGAACCTCGAACACTGATCTTCTACGAATCAACTCACCGCTTGTTGGAAAGTTTACAGGACATGGTAACCGTACTTGGCCCACAACGCTATGTGGTACTCGCCAGAGAACTGACCAAAACCTGGGAATCTATCCACGGCGCGCCGGTTGGCGAGTTATTGGCTTGGGTTCAGGAAGAAGAAACCCGCCGTCGTGGCGAAATGGTGCTGATAGTCGAAGGCCATAAAGTACAGGTTGATGATGCACTGCCTGCCGCTGCCTTACGCACTTTAGCGCTGTTGCAAAAAGAGCTGCCACTGAAAAAAGCGGCCGCGCTGGCCGCTGAAATCCACGGCGTGAAAAAGAATGCGCTTTATAAGTACGCACTTGAACAGCTTGATGGTGATCTAGTGCAACGGGAAGATGACATTCAGCGCTAATGTGACTATAATCCGCCGCGGAGTTGACTAGACAGTCGCCGCTTCGCTGCCGTCCCTTTCGGGGGAGACAGGTGAAGGGGAGGAAAGTCCGGGCTCCATAGGGCAGGGTGCCAGGTAACGCCTGGGAGGCGCAAGCCTACGACAAGTGCAACAGAGAGCAAACCGCCGATGGCCCACGCAAGTGGGATCAGGTAAGGGTGAAAGGGTGCGGTAAGAGCGCACCGCGCGGCTGGCAACAGTCCGTGGCACGGTAAACTCCACCCGGAGCAAGGCCAAATAGGGGTTCACATGGTACGGCCCGTACTGAACCCGGGTAGGCTGCTTGAGCCAGTGAGCGATTGCTGGCCTAGAGGAATGACTGTCCACGACAGAACCCGGCTTACCGGTCAACTCCACTCATTCCATAAAACCCCGCTTCGGCGGGGTTTTTGTTTGGTGCAGTACAAAGTTAAAGGAATGACTGTCTCTAGACGAGTAGCTCGCTATTACGGGGCCGAGAGTCAATCACTTCAAAATGATCTTCCCAATTGATATCAATAATTATCTTAAGTAAGAGAATAGCAATGCACTTAGGAATAATCCGGCTAAACCAATAAAAAAAAGATAGAATTTTATTTTTATCCATCGAGTAAATTGGGGAGGGAGGTTCCTTATAAAGTCGTAATATTCATCTGGGATGTTTCTTACAGGCCAAGAATGTTTTTTAAATGTCAGAATTACATGGAAGTATGTATCTTTTTGAAAAGTAAACATAAAACCCCCATTTCTATAGGGTAAAATAGTTCTGGTAAAGAACCGAACCTATCTGAGAATAGCTTACATAATTTTATATGACTATTCTTTTTAAGATATGAATAGAAGAATGAAAAGTATATTAAAATTGCCGAAATTACAGCCAATAGCAAAATCAACTGTTTAATTAATCCCTCGGTCATTGTTCAAATACCTTATATATTTCATCGCCAGCAATGCCTACTACCCTTTCTAGGGTGAAACCATCCGATTCGGTATCTAAGACAGATGATGGGTGATATTTGAGAAAGATCGGCGCTAGGTTTTGTACTTTATGGAAACGGCTAAGCGGCACTGAATAGCTTATTGAAAATGAAAAGCCACTGTCAGTAGCAGTGGCGGTCGTTGAGTGCTTAAGAAATTCTCTGAGAGAAGAGCGTTTCAATTGGGCTTTTTCAAGCACAGCGCTTGACTCGTTACATATTTAGTTGCCATTCCCGGCATCCAGCCTGATGGTATGCCCTGACAAGCTACATATCCTCTTTTTTCAAATTCATTTATAAAATAAAATCTGAACCCTATCTGAAAAATAATAGATGTAAGAAAGCAGAAGACAATAAATCTAGATAGAGGCTTTTGGATGGAATCGGGTGCTTGACGACCTAAAAAAATAGGGGGAATAGAAAGAAAGGTAAGAGGGGTAAGTATAAGAAAACACGTAATTCCATATATGATAAAAGATGAGAAAACGATAATATCAGGAAATGATAAATACTCATTTATGGTATCTAAAGTCAGATATACACCTCCTACGCTTAAAGGTATAACTAAAAATAGCACACCAAAAAACATAGATACTCTTCTTTTTAATGTGAGTTCGTACATTAAAACCACCTAGTATTAAAGTTACTCAATACTTCTTTGATATAGTTTCTGACTTCATACTCAATAACGTCTTTACCTTTATCAAGCATCTTATCTGCATACATTGCCCCCAAATCCCAAATCCCAAATCCCAAATCCCAAAGCCCCTGTTCCACCTCGCGAGCTTTTTCTAAAAATTCTTGCTGTGCACCTTCAATGCACTTAACAACTTGATCTGTAAAACCAAATTTATCATCTAAATAGTTTAAACCAATTGCAGAAACCAACCCAGCGACAACGACTACAACCAAAGGAACTGCAACGGTAGAAACAACGCCTAGAGCGATTGTCCCAATCCCCCAACTAACAGCCGACGCAATACCTATTTTCACCACATCAGTTGCCAAGGAACCGATAAACTCAGCCAGTGAGTTGGCATCGTTCAATATAAAATCAAGCGTTCGGTAAGCTGCTGCCACATAAAACGTTAATCGTGCACCACTGATAATCGAGTTTTTCAGCCCATACTTACCAATACCCAAATCAACCACCTTCGGGTTTTTTAATGCAAATACCGGCGCGGTTAATACTTTTCTAACACCAGCGTAGCCTGTCAGTTTGATTAACTCAGTGCCTTTATGATTAACGTAGACCGTAGCCCTAATACCGAAGTCACCTAATCGAGCAATAATCATCGAGGTGGTGACAACATCCTTTCCATTCACACCGTAATTAACCATCACTTGCCCGACACCGGACTGAGTCGTTTCCACCCAAGCTGTTTTCGTGTCTTTCCAACCCCATGATTGGAGCACTTCCAAACTCTCCGAGAGAGTCAGTAGCATCACATCTTGATTGGTTCGTGCCAACATAGCGCGTAAAGCGTCATCCGGTAGAGTATGGGTATTACGTAACACTGGGTAATCTGGGACAAACTCAGAAAGTGGTTTTTCACCGGTGAGATAGGGGGGGAAACTGGCTTTTTTAGCCGACTGAGCGAACTGTTGTGGCTCAGTCGTCGTTGAATCTACCGCTGCCCGGGAAGCCACTGTCTGCTGTTGCCCTCCTTGATAAGGACCATGAGATGCCCATGTCTGTGACGGGATAAAAAATGCTTTGCATGGACACGTCGAGCGGCTATACAGCGTGCTGGCAACGTAATGCCCATACACTATCTCGCCCGGATGTCCTCCCCCCACGCTATAGCTACCGGGGTGTTTGCCGCACGAGACTTTACTGCCATTCACTGCGATCGGATGACCTGCAAACTGTCTCTCTGGCATCCCCTCATGCACTATTCCGCCACAGCTTGTCTTATCACCTTTGACTATCCAATATCCTGTTGCCATGATTATCCCTTATTTACCCATTTGCCAATATCACTTTGGCAATCTGCCCAAAAGGTAAGGGATAATGATGGATCAGGCAATTAAAACTGAAATTGTGTTTTATGTGGAGTAAACGAAATAGTGCAGATAATGGGGCTCCCCCAGCAAGTGAGATACATCATCGGGCTGCGCTAAGACAATTAGCTTGCTATGATGGGATACAAACTGAGATACACACTAACCTTATAACTGCGTGTAAATGCAGCAGGAAACGGCCTTTCATTTGGCTAGTTGCCTTACCGGTCAACTCCACTCATTCCATAAAACCCCGCTTCGGCGGGGTTTTTGTTTGTTCATCGCTGATAACGTAAAGCATCGACGAGTAACGAAAATGCAGTGGTATGTTGCTTGCGGCTGGGATAATAAAGATAGTAACCGGGGAAAGGCTCACACCACTCTTCCAGAACGCGAATTAAGTTGCCACTGGCAATTTCAGCTTTCACAGCATCTTCTGGTGCCATTGTCAGACCAAAACCGATGGCGGCGGCATCAATACGTTGTCGTATGCTATTGAAAGTTAACTGACCATCAACACGTACTTTTAACTCACGCCCTTCTTTTTCAAACTCCCACGCATACAGGCCACCCATAGTTGGTAGGCGCATATTGATACAGCGATGATTTTGTAAATCTGCTGGCGTGGTTGGGATGCCATATTTAGCCACATAAGAAGGGGAGCCTACCACGGCCATACTCATATCTGGTCCAATCCGCACGGCGACCATATCCTTTGCGACCTGTTCTCCCAAGCGAATATCCGCGTCAAAACGGCCTGCTACAATGTCGGTTAAGGTATTGTCGACCGTGATTTCTACATTAATATCAGGGTATTCGGCCAGAAAGGATTTCAGCACCGGCCAGAGCACTGAATCGACAGCATGTTCACCGGCAGTGATACGAATATTTCCCGCGGGGCGGGCCCGCATCTCACTCAGTGCATCCAGCTCGCTCTCAATTTCTGCAAAACGGGGTTCGAGGCTATTTGCCAACCTTTCGCCGGCTTCCGTCGGGGCAACACTGCGGGTGGTGCGGGTCAGCAAGCGCAGCTCAAGGCGCTCCTCCAGCCCGCGAATTGAGTGACTCAAGGCTGATTGGGAAACCCCCAGTTTCGCCGCAGCCTTAGTAAAGCTACGTTCTCTGGCGACCATAAGAAATGAAATTAAATCGTTAAAATTCTCTTTTAACATCAGGGTTCCTGCCTGTTAGCCTTGAGGATTTTGAGTGTAGCTCAATTTATGAATTAAATTCATATACTCATGCGTATTTCTCCCTCTAATACTCCGCTCAGGCATTTGCTACCTTTTCTGCAACCGATATTCATTTGGTGAATGCCATGTGATGGTAAACAACAATAGACAGGGGTAGAGACAATGCAAAAGCGCAGATTGGGCCGCAGTAATCTTGAAGTGTCAGCAATGGGTTTAGGTTGCATGGGAATGAGCTTTGGCTATGGCCCAGCAACAGATAAACAGGAAATGATTTCATTGCTACGCAAAGCGGTAGATCTTGGGGTGACATTCTTTGATACCGCAGAGGTCTACGGGCCTTATACCAATGAAGAATTATTGGGTGAGGCGTTGGCTCCTTTGCGCGATAAGGTGGTCATTGCGACCAAATTTGGTTTTCAGGCCGATCCGAATGGTGGGCCAAGATGGGTGGGTTTAAATAGCCGACCTGAACATATCAAGAAAGTCGCGGAAGCCTCTCTTAAGCGCCTGAAAACCGATGTTATTGATCTATTTTATCAACATCGTGTGGATCCGAATGTGCCTATCGAAGATGTGGCTGGAGTGGTACAAGATCTCATTAAAGAAGGCAAAGTTAAACACTTTGGTTTGTCCGAGGCGGGGGCTGCAACGATTCGTCGTGCCCATGCGGTTCAGCCGGTTACTGCACTACAGAGTGAATATTCTTTGTGGTGGCGAAAACCGGAGCTGGAAATTATCCCCACGCTGGAAGAATTAGGTATTGGTTTGGTGCCTTACAGTCCACTAGGTAAAGGCTATTTGACTGGTAAAATGACGGAAAGCACCGAGTTTTCCAGTGATGATTTCCGTAGCACTTTGCCGCGTTTCACACCGGAGGCATTAAAAGCGAATCAGGGGCTGATAGCCTTGATTCAGGATGTGGCGCAGCAAAAAGGTGCGACACCGGCGCAAATTGCCTTGGCTTGGTTATTGGCGAAAAAAACCGTGGATTGTGCCGATTCCAGGGACACGCAAGCTCAATCGGCTGGAAGAAAATATGGGTGCCGCCAACCTTGAGTTGACCGCTGCAGATCTTCAGCAAATCGACAGCGCTGCTGCAAAAGTGACATTAATCGGGGAGCGCTACCCTGAAGCACTGGAAAAACTGACCGGACTTTGATCTGTCACCTGAACACCCTCAGGAATCACGGTGAAATGGCTCGTAGCGTCTACAGTTATACCGCTTACCTTGATCTTTTTAAGGTTTATCGAGCTGTAAATCACAGTGTTTATAATACCGGAGATACACCATGACAATGAAAGTGCTCGGTTATGCTGCCACGTCAGCAAAAGTTCCTCTGGCACCCTTTGAGTTTACTCGTCGTGCTCCTCGACCCGATGATGTGGTGATGGAGGTGCTCTACTGCGGCGTTTGCCATTCTGATCTGCATCAGGCGCGTAATGACTGGGGATTTAGTACCTATCCTATAGTTCCCGGTCATGAAGTCGTTGGGCGCGTCACTGCAGTGGGTAAGGATGTCACAAAGTTCAAGGTCGGTGACCTTGCTGGCATTGGCTGCATGGTGGATTCCTGTCGACATTGCCAACCCTGTCAACAGGGATTAGAGCAGTATTGCGAAGAAGGGAATGTGCAGACCTACAATGGTATTGACCGCCATGACCATACCCCAACCTATGGCGGTTATTCACAATCTATTATTGCATCACAAGATTTCGTGTTAAAGATGCCGGCTGGCCTGGATCTAAAAGCGGCCGCACCACTGCTGTGTGCTGGCATCACCACCTGGTCACCATTGCGTCACTGGAAGGTGGGTAAAGGCAGTAAAGTGGCAGTGGTGGGGCTGGGTGGGTTGGGTCATATGGCCTTGAAGCTGGCTAATGCGCTCGGTGCTGAAGTGACTCTCTTTACCCGCTCACCTAACAAAGAGGCGGATGCTCGTCGTTTGGGCGCTCATCATATTGTTTTATCTACCGATGATGCACAAATGGCTACGGCCAAAGGGCAGTTTGATTTGATTATTGATACTGTGCCTTATGTGCATGATATCAACCCTTATATGCCGACGCTGAATATTAATGGCACATTGGTATTTGTCGGTTTCCTGGGGGATATCAGCCCAATGGTGAGCACTTTACCGATGATTTTGGGACGGCGTTCGGTGACGGGTTCATGCATCGGCGGTATTGCTGAGACACAAGAAATGTTGGATTTCTGCGCGAAGCACGGCATTGCTTCAGATATCGAAATGATTAATATTCAGGATATTAATCATGCCTACGAACGTATGCTGAAAAGTGATGTGAAATACCGTTTTGTTATTGATATGGCATCATTGAAAGCGTAAGAAGCTCATCAATGATAGATATAAATACGACTGCAGCATTTAAAATCGACCGGGCGAATGCCCGGTCATTCTGGTAAATCAATCAGCAATGCCCGCAGGGGGGTTTGCGCTCTAATCACTAAATGCTGCTCTTCTTGCACAAAAGCGCCATCACCACAGGTCAAGCCCTGAGCTTCGCTCACTTGCGGGCCTGTCACTTCTACGGTTCCGTGAATAGATTGCAGATAAGCCCTCGAGCCGTGCAAATCAATCGTATATTGCTCACCCGCTGCCAAATTCAGGTGATGGATCCACACTTGCTGGCGCAACTTCAGGCTGCCTTTTTCACCATCAGGGGAAGCCAATAGTCTTAATGGTTGGGTACACAGCGATAAATGCTGAGCCGATTGACTTTCTTGCTCGGGGCAAGCATTGAGCCATAACTGAATTCGCGTTAATGGTTTGTCGGCACTGAGATTATGCTCGCTATAGCTAACACCCGCTTGGGTAGAAAATAGCAGGACATCGCCAGTTTTACCGCGCACATGGTTACCTAAGCTATCTCGGTATTCTGCTTCGCCTTGTAGAATGATATTCAAAATATCAACCCGTGGATAAGTTCGCGGCTGGAATGATGCACCCGGCGCGAGAACCTCCTGATTCAGCACGCGCAGTGAAGCATAGCCTAATAATTTTGGATCAAAATAGTGGCCGAATGAAAAGGTATAGCGCGCCTGGAGCCAACCAAAGTCTGCTTGCCCGCACTGTTTTGCTGTTCTGCATGTAATCATGACAATGATCGCTCTTTGCTGATATTAATCGATAAACAAATGGTAAGCGTCTGGACGCCAGATTGTTAGCCAGTTAATCTGGTCACTATATTCAAATTTCCTGATTGAGAAAACGATGGGCAAAGATCGGGCGCTAACGTTAGAAGCCTTGAGAGTGATGGATGCCATTGACCGCCGTGGCAGTTTTGCTGCAGCTGCCGATGAATTGGGGCGTGTACCTTCGGCATTGAGCTACACCATGCAAAAACTCGAAGAAGAGCTGGATGTGGTGCTATTCGACCGTTCCGGGCATCGCACCAAGTTTACCAATGTGGGTCGTATGCTGTTGGATCGTGGGCGAGTACTGCTGGAAGCTGCAGATAAGCTGACCACGGATGCTGAGGCATTGGCGCGTGGTTGGGAAACCCATATCACTATCGTCAGTGAAACGTTGTCTCCGGCATGGAAACTGTTCCCGTTGATTGATCGACTGGCGCTGAAAGCAAATACGCAAGTCTCTATTTTTACTGAAGTATTGGCAGGTGCTTGGGAACGGTTGGAGCAGGGGCGAGCAGATATTGTGATTGCGCCAGACATGCATTTTCGCGCATCGTCGGAAATTAATAGTCGCAAACTGTACAAAGTCACCAGTGTTTATGTGGCCAGCCCTGACCATCCAATCCATCAGGAACCAGAGCCGCTATCAGAGCTAACTCGGGTGAAATACCGTGGTGTTGCTGTAGCCGATACCGCTCGTGAACGGCCGGTTTTGACCGTGCAATTGCTGGATAAACAGCAGCGGTTAACGGTGAGCACCATCGAAGATAAGCGGCGGGCATTGCTGGCCGGTTTGGGGGTGGCGACCATGCCGTATGAAATGGTTGAGAAAGATATTGAAGCAGGGCGCTTACGGGTTGTCGGGCCAGAATACAGCCGCGAGGCCGATATTATTATGGCCTGGCGGCGTGACAGTATGGGTGAGGCTAAGTCGTGGTGTCTGCGCGAGATCCCTAAACTCTTTGTGAATAAATAAACGGCGACTGTGCGTTAATCGGTTAACTAAGCAAAACGGATATCTCGGTCATGTGGCTCCAGCAGATCTTGCTGTGGGCCGATGGAGATAATGCCATAAGGATTAATCGTGTCGTGGCTGCGATAGTAGTGATTGCGGATATGAGCAAAATCTACCGTCTCGGCAATACCTGGCATTTGATAAATATCACGCAGGAAACCGTACAAATTTAGATAATCGCTGATCCGGTGTTTATCACATTTAAAATGTGTGACATACACGGGATCAAAACGTACCAATGTGGTCCATAAACGCAAATCCGCTTCGGTAAGTTGGTCACCGGTCAGATAACGGTGTTTTCCCAGAATCTGCTCCAGCTTCGCCAAGGCATCAAACAGGGTATTGACGGCTTCGTCATAGGCTGCTTGTGTGGTAGCAAAGCCCGCTTTATATACACCATTGTTAACCTGATCGTAGACCCACCCATTTATGTCATCAATATTGCGTTGTAATGCGGATGGGTAATAATCCCCGGCTCTGGCACCCACGCCATCAAAAGCACTATTGAACATACGAATAATATCGGCTGACTCATTGCTAACAACCGTTTGCTGCTGTTTGTCCCATAACACTGGAACGGTGACGCGCCCGCTATAGTGGGGGTCAGCACGCAAATAGAGTTGATAAAGATAATCGAGGTGATAAAGCGAATCGCCGGTGGCGGCGGGGAAATCATCACCGAATGTCCAGCCATGCTCTTTCATTAGCGGATGCACGACGGAAACAGAAATCAGTGACTCCAGGCCCTTCAGAGTACGTAAAAGTAAAGTTCGATGCGCCCACGGGCAGGCGAGAGAAACATACAAATGGTAGCGGTCTGCTTCGGCTTTAAAACCGGCTTTGCCCTGGGGCCCAGCCTGGCCATCAGCCGTGATCCAATTGCGGAACTGTGAGGTACTGCGCTTGAAGTGACCACCGGTAGATTTGGTGTCATACCAAATATCTTTCCAAATACCGTCTACAAGTTGTCCCATTTTATCCCCTTCGTTTTTGAAATTGCAGAGTTGTTAGCTGCTCTCGTTTACCCGAATCACTGATCTGAGTCAGCTCATCGGGATGCATTCGTTTGCTGCCTGGCTGCAACTCCAATTACTTGGGGGATTGCATATTAAAGTATAGCCTTACCACTTCTTACCCAACAGGCGGTCGATACTGAAACCACCAGGGCCGGCAACCGCTAAGACAATGTAACCGCCAGCGATGGTCAGGTTTTTCATGAACATCAGTTGGTTAACACCTTCCGCAAAGTTAGTGTGGAAGATCAGTGCGGTCAGAATGGTGAAACCGGCAGTGAACAGCGCGGTGGTGCGAGTCAGGAAACCAAACAGAATGGCCAAACCGCCGCCAAATTCCAACAGGATAGTCAGTGGCAGGAAGAAACCAGGGACACCCATTGCTTGCATATATTGTTGGGTCCCGGCATAGGCATCACCCATTTTGCCGTAACCGGCAACAATAAACAGAATTGGCATCAGAATACGTGCTACCAACAGACCAGTATCTTGTAATTTGTTCATCGACGACTTCTCCAAAAAGTGTTTTGTATTAATGCCTGGCATCTGCTGGCGTTAATTTTTAATCAAAAAGTATATATGTGATTGTTTGCCGGTGTATTTCTGCAAACGCCCTGACTTGATGAGAGAATGTTAGTCGAGAAGTTGATAAGTTGTTAGCAAGTAAAACTGTCGTTTTTTATCAAAAAAATTGAAGTGACAGAATATAAAAGCCTGCTTATGGGGAATGATGCTACAGCAGGCTGAATGATATGCTGGCTTTATCAAACATAAGATGATGGCTGCGTGTCAGTACAGTGCAGTGGAATGAGGGATCAACGTAATAAAAAAGTACTGCGAAACAATCGGATAGCACCCCATGCACTGACCGCTCTGCGCGACCAGCGGATTAACTTACTGGGATGGCGAATGCCATATAACGCCACCAGACTTGAACCCACCATCAGATATTTTCGCATACTGACGATTTTCGCCCAGCCACGATCATAAGGTGCGGTGACTTCGATCCAATGCGCGGCGCTGTTAGCGAGATCCAGACGTTGCTGCTGGATCTCCCGTAACAATGCGGCCTTTTCCTGTGCTAATTGACGGCGACTCAACGCTCTTTCTCCAATAACTCGCGATCCGTTTCCAGTTGCTTGCGGGTTGACCCCAGCAGGGTGGAATGGCGCGCTTTGGTGAGTGTCCAGATAACACCGATTATCGCCAGTGCTAAGAGCACTGCCGTTGTCGACCCCAATGCAACTAAGCGATAAGCAGGATCAATCGCCCATATCACCAACACCAGCAGACTCATCAAACCGAAAGCGGTAAACAGCAGAGTAATTCCCGCCATCATCAGCAACTGAATCAGTGTTGCTTTTTCTTCTTCCAGTTCAATAGCCGCTAGCCGAATACGGGTTTCGACCATGCCAACCACGATGGTAGCGATGCGGTGGACAGTATCGAGGACCCCTTTACCGGGGCCCTTAGTTTGAGGAAGTTCAGCCATAATCAGCGGCGAGACAACAGAACGCCTAACACCACGCCAACAGCCGCACCGATACCTACGCCAGCCCAAGGGTTGTCATGGACATAGTTATCGGCTTTATCAGCAATTTCTTTGGTTTGGGCGGCGATTCTATCACCCGTTTCGCTAAGACGTTCACGCGTATCTTTCAACGCGTTTTCCGCTTTGGCCCGTAGCTTATCTAGCTCAGCTTTCGGCTTATCGGTCGAAGATTGCAGCACTTCTTCCAAAGTATCCGCAAGTGACTTAAGTTCAGCGCGCAAATGTTCAGAGGTTTTATCTTGTGGCATTTAATAACTCCTTAGAATAACTGAGGTGAATACTTAATCTAGTGAATTTCTCTGAAAGTTGATAGGTTAATTATCCTAATAATTTTCAAATGACTCACTGTGTCTGTATTTAAACCCGGAGTCGCTACTTATGTGCCAGAGCTTGCTCTAACTCGGCTTGCGCTTCCGTTAACTTCTTCTGTTTTTTAGTGATTTTCTCAGCATTACCTGTTTCTTGAGCCTCTTTTAGCTCTTCCTGACGCTCAGCGACTTTGTGCTGCTTTTCTTTAATTTTGCTCTGGCGGTCGGCTTCCAGGCTTTCAACCGTACAATTATTCTTAACTTGGTTCAAGGCCGTTTCCAGACCTGCGACGCGATGAGTATTGCCATGTTTTTTCGCATAATCAATCTGTTGTTGGATCTCATTGGCTTTGATATCGCATTCATTTGCCTGGGCGACACTGCAAAATACGGTCATCGGTAATGCTAGCAGGAGAAAGGCCCGTGGAGAAAAAATAGTACGTAACAACATGGTATTGCTTCCTTTTACAACAAGAGTCGGGATGAAATAGGCAACTATGAATGACTAAGCATAGCGCTGAATTATATGATACCCAAGTCTATTACAGGATTTTTTATAGATTAATCATAAATCAGCAGGATAATCTGGCAATAATTAAGGAAAAACCACTCCCCGGGATGCGGATTATCCTACATTCTGTAGGTTATTTCTGAGTGCGGGCAATAAACTCTGACGTTTCTTTGACTCACTGGAGACAATGACATAACCGCCTGGCAGGATATCTTGTAAGGCTGTAATGGCTTCTTGTTGCTGCTCTGGAGACTCAAGACTCACCACCAAACTGCCATTTTCTGGAGTGATACTTTTGATGCGAATCCCCCGCTGATCAAGATGCTGGTACAGATAAAAACCATCAGGTAATGACAGCCCATGCTGATTAGGCCGAATTTTTAGCGCGCTTTCGGTGCACATAATAATGGGCGTAAACAGCAGGGCTGCCAGCAATAAAACTGTCACCGGCAGGATAAGATAGTGCCAAACTTGGCGGCCAAAACGGCCACGGAGGTTAATCACTCTGGCTTACCTTTGTCATTACTATCATTCACTGACGTGGTATTTTTTTTGCGCCAAAGTACATATAAAGAACCAAACAAGCCGATCACCAGTAGTGCCAGAGGCAGTAACATCAGGAAAAACATCACTTCATCTTCGTATTTCAGGAATACCGGCGTTTTACCAAAAGCGAAGCCCATCGTGGTTAAGATCAACACCCACAGGAAGCCACTCATCCAGTTAAAGAATTGAAAGCGTGCATTATTCAGACCGGAAAGACCGGCAATTGTTGGTAACAAGGTGCGCACAAATGCCAGGAAACGCCCGACTAACAGTGCGGATAACCCATGACGGTGGAACAGGTTATGCGCGCGTTGGTGATAATGTGCTGGAAGGTGGGATAGCCACCCTTGTACCACCTTTGTATTCCCCAGCCATCGGCCTTGAATATAACTGACCCAGCAACCCAGGCTGGCTGCGGTGGTTAACACCACCAGTGTGACTGGGAAACTCATGGCACCTTTTGCAATCAGTACGCCCACCAGAATTAACAGGCTATCGCCAGGTAAAAAGGCTGCCGGGAGCAAGCCATTTTCCAGAAAAAGTATCACAAATAGCAGGATGTAGATGGCCCATACTAACGACGGGTTCGCGAGCGTCTCGTAGTCTTGTGCCCATAAAGCATGTAAGAGTTCTTTAATGATATCCATCTGGTATTCCTAAAACGTCATTGTTTGTTGTATGCATCGTTATGGATATAAACACGATCACAAAGATATCTGATACTTTCTCGTGTCTTAGCGATGGTTATGATAAATAAACCAGGGCAAACCAATTCGCTGATATCTTGAGGTAAATTTACTTCTTGTTGCGATGCCCATGTATTACGACAATAGAAAAAGCATCACGCCATAATGTGATAGGTAAGCATCCCGCTATATTGAGTATTACTCTCTTTCCAACCACCCACACGATTTTGCTGTGTCGATGCATGGAATATCCAATTGGAATAATTCAGCAGCGGCTGAGATTGCCGTGGCTGTTTGTAGATTTCATCCGCACGATGACTGCGGTACATCGCCAGATAGGTGCCATGCCAGATGTTGTTGGCAAGCGAAGGATTAACTGGACCGATAAATTTAAGTGTACCCAACCGGTTTTTTATGGCGGTTTTTTTGGCGGGCATGCCCATTAAACGTAATTGAGAATAAAAGGCTTTTTTTTGCAGACGCAAATCTGACGAAGCTATATTCATCGATGATGAAGTACTGCTGACATAGTTACAGTCAAGCGCAGGTAAGGCGATACCTGGTGTTGGGTGCGTGGGCGATAGCAGGTTGCCGGAAGCCGAAGCGGCCCAGCCAGACACTGCAATAAACAGAGCAAACAACCAGCGCATATATTTGCGTTTCGCTCCCAACATATCCGAATAAAAAAGTGCTGTCACTTTAGCAAAATAGCAGGATATGAAACAGGGAAATATAGATGCTAATTGAGTGTTTTTTAAGCAATAGTTAAAAAACAGGCATGACACTGACGTTTGCTGACAGAACTCGACATTTACTGACCTCAAAGCGGCATAATCTTGCCGGGAAGAGAAAGAATAGAGTCACTTTCTCCCCCCACGGATTATCTCTTTATAGGATAGAGATCAGTTTTTGCTATTAGCAACACTATTGGCAACACTGGGTATATCGAGGTGAACAACCGGGTTCTCAGTGAATAAATAGCGGTCCACATTAAACTCAAAATCATCGGTGGTTGCGCGGAACAGCATCTGCTTGGTATTTTCCAGATGTTGCCACATGGCCAGCTTGCTCGCGTAAGGATCTTTACGCATCAAGGCTTCGAGGATCCTGTCGTGATCCTCACACCAGCTCTCGATCGATTTATCATCGATATGTTCATGCAGCTTGATCCAGTAAGGGTTATGTACCCGCTGGCTCCACATTTTTTCGACAATCGTTGCCATGGCGGTGTTTTGTGTCGCCAGCGCTACCTGTACATGGAATTTCAAATCCCACTGCGAGTCGCGAAAACGATCCTCTTGCCGCGCATGCTTTTGGATCTCGATTAATTGCACGATATCTTGTCGCGTCACTTGCGTGGCCGCAAATTCGGCAATGTTACTTTCGATCAATTGGCGCGCTTGTAACAGCTCAAAAGGACCCGCTGTAGCGAATTCAATGCCATGGTTAGGCATAACCAAGTGCTTTTGTTTATTCGACATCACATGGATGCCGGAGCCTTTGCGCACTTCTACATAGCCTTCTACTTCCAGCATGATAATCGCTTCACGGACCACGGTGCGGCTGACATTCATTTCTTCGGAAATGTAGCGTTCTGCGGGCAATTTATCGCCCACCGGATAAACACCGGCTTCGATGCGCTGCTTTAACTCTGCGGCTAACTGTTGGTACAACCGTCTGGTTTCTGTGAATTCCATGATTAAGGCTCTTGGGATCAATTGAGGCAGCAAATTTTGCGGCTCATTTTGTCTGGAAGGCATGATATCCCGTAGGAGATACAATGGGACTTGTTATACCACTTATCCCAATTGTGTTCTAGTTATTGCTATCACAGTTATGATGGAAAATGTGCGGTAGAAGGGGGAGGCCGGGTATAAAAAAGCCCGGCAGATTTTGCCGGGCTGGTGATGTCAATAACTTCAAATCGTGATGTGAATTAATTCTGTCCGGCTGGTGTTTGTTGCACCGGATCAATAGCCGGTTCCGCTGCCGGACGGTTTTGCAGCACCGTCCAGATAACCACGACGGCCAACACGTCAAACACCGCCAGTGCGGCAAACAGTGGGCTGAAGCCCATAGTATCTGCCAAAGCACCTACCACCAGAGCGAACATGGTACTGGCAGTCCAGGCTGCCATTCCCGTCAAGCCGTTGGCGGTGGCCACTTCGTTACGACCAAAGACGTCAGAAGACAGTGTGATTAGTGCGCCAGACAATGATTGGTGAGCAAAGCCCCCAACACACAATAGGGCGATAGCAGCATAAGGGCTGGTAAACAGGCCAATGGTCCCCGGCCCAATCATCAACAAGCCGCCCATTGTTACCACTAACTTACGTGACACAATCAGGTTAACTTTCAGGTATTTCTGGAACAAAGGTGGCAGATAACCACCCAGAATGCAGCCCAGGTCGGCAAACAGCATAGGCATCCAGGCAAACATGGCAATTTCTTTCAGGTTAAAGCCATAAGCTTTAAACATGAACAGTGGGATCCACGCGTTGAATGTTCCCCAGGCGGGTTCTGCCAGGAAACGTGGAATTGCGATACCCCAGAACTGGCGGTTACGGATAATCTGTAGTGCGGACATCTTTTTGGAGTTTGCAGTAGAGTGCTGCGCTTCCTGACCACTCAGGATGTACTCACGTTCTTCATCAGACAGTTTTTTCTGATCTTTCGGGTGTTTGTACAGGATTAACCAGGCAATGGCCCAAATCAGGCTGAGTACACCGGTGATGATAAATGCCATCTGCCAGCTGTGCATCACGATAGCCCACACCACTAATGGTGGTGCAATCATGCCGCCAATAGAAGAACCTACGTTGAAATATCCTACAGCAATAGAACGCTCTTTTGCCGGGAACCATTCACTGGTTGCTTTCAGACCCGCAGGGATCATCGCTGCCTCTGCTGCACCCACAGCACCACGAGCGATCGCTAAACCACCCCAGCTGCTGGCTAATGCGGTACTCATACAGAATATGGCCCACATAACGGCAAACATGGCATAACCGACTTTCGTCCCCATCACATCCAGAATATAACCGGCTACCGGTTGCATCAGGGTGTAAGCGGCTGAATAAGCGGCGATAATATAAGAATATTGCTGAGTGGTGATATGTAACTGCTCTTGCAACGTTGGTGCGGCAACGGCAATAGCGTTACGTGTTAGGTAACCTAATATGGTGCCAACGGTGACCAAAGCGATCATATACCAGCGTAAGCCTTTAATTTTACGCATCATTTATAACTTCTCCCAGTCTTAGATTACTGCCATGAAACGCCGCCTGTCGTGACGTTTCATGGCGCAATTTGGTCCAATCCGACATCGCGGTGGTACCTGGCTCTTCTTATTTAATTGAGGCTGGCCGTGCTGTGCCAACTTCAACTCTTTGGCTATCCCTTCTCTTGTTTGAGGCCGTAGTGCTGGCGCGGCGCTCACTCTAGGTATTTCCATTGAGGTCAAATCAGTGCGTTTGATGAACATGACGAATGAGATGACTGATGGCGACGCAACAATAACTTGTCATACAGATTTAAAAGTTGAGTGATATCACAAAAACCACTTTTCAATTAGGGAATAATAGAACCCACCAGACTTAGTGCCGCAAGGGACTAAATGGACTATAAATGTTGGGTATTTGTTCTTTTTGTTAGATTTTTGCGATCTCTATCTACAAAAAATGCTGGACGATAGATGAAATTGGTGTGATAACTTCGCGATAACAGAAAGCAGTACTCTAGATGTACTCAAGTGAGGAACCTAATATGGCGCAGTTTTTGACCGAAGACTTTTTGCTCGACACCGAATTTGCCCGTCGTCTCTATCATGATTATGCAAAAGATCAGCCGATCTATGATTATCACTGCCATTTACCCCCAGAACAGATTGCAGAAAACACCCGTTTTAAGAATCTGTATGACATCTGGTTGAAAGGTGACCACTATAAATGGCGCGCGATGCGCACTAATGGTGTGGCTGAGCGTTTCTGTACCGGTGATGCCAGTGATCGCGAGAAGTTTGATGCTTGGGCAGCAACGGTTCCTCATACTATTGGTAACCCGCTCTACCATTGGACGCATCTCGAATTACGCCGCCCGTTTGGTATTACAGGTAAGTTATTGTCCCCAGCCACTGCAGATGAAATCTGGCAGCGCGGAAACGAACTACTGGCTCAGGATAGCTTCTCTGCCCGCGGTATCATGCAGCAGATGAATGTCAAAATGGTCGGTACTACTGATGACCCGATCGATGACCTGCGCCATCATAAAGCGATTGCTGCTGATGGCAGTTTCAATATCAAAGTTTTGCCAAGCTGGCGTCCAGATAAAGCTTTCAATATTGAAGCCGCAGGTTTCAATGACTATATGCAGCGCCTCGAAGCTGCCGCTGACACGTCAATTAGTCGCTTCGCCGATTTGTGTACCGCGCTGAATAAACGTATGGATCACTTTGCCGCTCATGGTTGCAAAGTGTCTGATCATGCGTTGGATGTGGTGGTTTACGGTGAAGCAGATGAAGCGACGCTGGACGGCATCCTTGCTCGCCGCCTGGCGGGTAATCAGCCAAGTACTGAAGAAATCGCACAGTTCAAAACAGCCGTGTTGATCTTCCTGTCTGGCGAATATCACCGCCGCGAATGGGTGCAGCAATATCACATCGGCGCATTGCGCAACAATAACAGCCGCATGTTCAATCTGGTCGGGCCGGATATCGGCTTTGACTCCATCAATGACCAGCCACTGGCTCAACCTTTATCTCGCTTATTGGATGCGCAAGGCCTGCGTAATGCACTGCCAAAAACCATCCTTTACTGCCTGAATCCACGTGATAACGAAGTGATCGGCACTATGGTGGGTAACTTCCAGGGCGAAGGCGCTGCCGGGAAAATGCAATTTGGTTCTGGCTGGTGGTTCAATGACCAAAAAGATGGCATGCAACGTCAAATGACCCAACTGGCACAGCTTGGTTTACTGAGCCGCTTTGTCGGCATGCTGACTGATAGCCGTAGCTTCTTGTCTTATACCCGCCATGAATACTTCCGTCGCATCCTGTGCCAAATGATTGGCCGCTGGGTCGAGGATGGCGAAGCTCCAGCGGATATTGAACTGCTAGGTTCTATGGTGAAAAACATCTGCTTTGATAACGCTAAGCAATATTTTGCCATCGAATTGTAATCGCTGAACTGCTTCTGTGATGAATAACTAATAACAATCTCGGGGCTGAATATCAGCCCCTTATAACATTAACATATTGAATATTTAACGCCCGGCTGTATGCGTTATGAGGTGAATCCTGATGCAAACTTTGAACCGTCGTGACTTTCCTGGCCGTAGCCACCCTGACAAAATCATTCAATTCGGTGAAGGTAACTTCCTGCGAGCCTTTGTTGACTGGCAGATCGATTTACTGAATGAGCACACCGATCTCAATGCCGGGATTGTGGTGATCCGTCCGATTGACACCGATTTTCCACCGTCACTCAGCACTCAGGATGGCCTGTATACTGCGGTGATCCGCGGTCTGAACGAACAAGGCGAAGCGGTGCGTGAATCCCGCCTGATCCGTTCGGTTAACCGTGAAATTAATATTTACCGCCAGTTTGATGAATATCTGGCGCTAGCTCGTGATCCTAATATTCGCTTTATGTTTTCGAACACCACTGAAGCCGGTATTGCCTGGAACGAAGCGGATCAATTCAACGATGCACCGCCAAGTTCTTTCCCAGCTAAATTGACCCGTTTACTGTTCGAACGTTTTGAGCATTTTTCCGGTGCCGCGGACAAAGGTTGGGTGCTGCTGCCTTGCGAACTAATTGATTATAATGGTGAAGCGCTGCGTGAGTTAGTTCTACGCTATGCCAGCCATTGGCAACTGCCTGCGGCATTTACCCAGTGGTTGACTGAGAACAACACGTTCTGCTCCACATTGGTTGACCGCATTGTGACAGGTTATCCGCGTGATGAAGTAGCAGCATTGCAAGCCGAATTAGGTTATCAAGACAGCTTCCTGGATACCGCCGAATACTTCTATCTGTTTGTTATCCAAGGGCCAAAAGAATTAGCACAAGAGCTTCGCCTCGATAAATTAGACCTGAATGTCCGTATCGTCGATGACATCAAACCTTATAAAGAACGCAAAGTTGCGATTCTGAACGGTGCGCACACTGCATTGGTGCCAGTGGCTTACCTGTCTGGGCTGGACACGGTTGGTCAGACGATGGATGACGCGCAAATCAGCAGCTTTGTTGAGAAAACCATTACTGAAGAGATTGTGCCGGTATTGGATTTACCGGAAGACGAGTTGTTGTCATTCTCTCAGGCTGTATTGAGCCGTTTCCGTAACCCGTTCATTCAGCATCAGTTGTTATCTATTGCCTTGAATGGCATGACCAAATTCCGTACTCGCATTTTACCGCAATTGCTAACTTATCAGCAGCAACAAGGCAAGTTGCCGCCACGCCTGACTTTTGCACTGGCCGCTCTGATCGCCTTTTATCGTGGTGAACGTGATGGTCAAACTTACCCGTTGCAGGATGATGCTCACTGGCTGGAGCGCTATTCCACCTTGTGGAATGGTGTAAAGCACGGCGATATCAAGCTGGCTGAATTGGTTAACACGGTACTGTCTGATACCGCCCATTGGGGACAGGATCTGACTGCGGTACCACAACTGGCAAATCAAGTGACAGAGCAACTACAGACCATCATTGACAGCGGAATGAGAGCTGCGGTCGCGGCATACAGCTAAAGGTTTAACTATGCAAAGTATTATAAAAATTCACCCGTTGGATAATGTTGCTGTCGCACTGCAAGATTTAGCCACAGATGATGTTCTCGAAATTGGAGACTTCAGTGTTAAATTGGCTCAGCCAGTAGCGCGTGGTCATAAATTTGCTTTAACGGCCATCGCACCGGGGCAAATGATCGTTAAGTATGGTTTGCCGATCGGCCATGCATTAACCCTGATCCAGCCCGGCGAACATATTCATTCGCAAAATGCTAAAACTAACCTTAGCGATCTGGATGAGTATCAGTATCAGCCAGAATTCAGTGAGTTACCACCGCAAATGGCAGATCGCGAAGTGCAGATCTATCGCCGGGCCAACGGAGATGTGGCGGTGCGCAATGAATTGTGGATTATCCCAACGGTAGGTTGCGTGAATGGGATCGCCCGTCAGATCCAACAACGTTTTCTGAAAGAAACACAAGACGCGGATGGTATTGATGGGGTCTATCTGTTCAGCCATCCATTCGGTTGTTCACAACTGGGTCAGGACCACGAAAATACCCGTACCATGCTGCAAAACATGGTGCGTCACCCCAATGCTGGTGCGGTGCTGGTCATCGGTTTGGGCTGTGAAAACAACCAGGTAGACGTTTTCCAAACCACGTTGGGGCAGGTTGATGAAGATCGTGTGCACTTTATGGTCTGTCAGCAGCAGGATGATGAAGTCGAAGCCGGTCTTGAGCATCTGCATGCTTTGTATCAGGTTATGCGCAATGACCCACGGGTTGCGGGTAAGCTGAGTGAACTCAAGTTTGGTCTGGAATGCGGGGGTTCTGATGGGTTATCTGGTATCACCGCTAACCCATTACTGGGCCGCTTCTCCGACTATGTGATTGCCAATGGCGGAACTTCTGTTCTAACCGAAGTGCCGGAAATGTTCGGCGCTGAGCGGATTCTGATGAGTCGCTGCCGTGATGAAGCGACGTTTGAAAAGACGGTTAGCATGGTCAATGACTTCAAACAGTACTTTATTGCGCACAACCAGCCGATTTACGAAAACCCATCTCCGGGCAATAAAGCAGGTGGTATCACCACGCTGGAAGAGAAATCACTGGGTTGTACCCAAAAAGCGGGTCAGAGCAAAGTGGTTGATGTGTTGAAGTATGGTGAGCGTTTACAGCACCCTGGGCTGAATTTACTCAGTGCACCAGGTAATGATGCAGTAGCCACCAGTGCATTAGCGGGCGCAGGTTGTCATATGGTGTTGTTCAGTACCGGACGTGGTACACCTTATGGCGGTTTTGTGCCGACAGTGAAACTGGCAACTAACAGTGAACTGGCTGCGAAAAAGCCCCATTGGATTGATTTCGATGCCGGTAAACTGATTCATGGCACGTCAATGGATGATTTGCTGGCAGAGTTTGTTGATTTGATTGTCGACATTGCCAATGGCAAACCCGCGCGCAATGAAGTCAATGACTTCCGTGAACTGGCAATCTTTAAAAGCGGTGTCACCTTGTAAATATTGTGCCTTTTGATTAATATGAAACGGTGTTTTATTTTTTATGGATAAGACACTCTACCAAGGTATTGAAGTCGCAGGTAGCTAGCTCCTGCGACTTCAAGCACGAAGGGGAGTGCCGTTTGCTTATTAATTTGTACGGTTACCGTACACCAGGATTATCCCTTCATGACTTTCTATTGGTTTGCTCAAGCCGTTGGTGTGCTGGCATTTTTTGTCGGCATTACCATGTTCTTCAACCGCGATGAGCGGCGTTTCAGGTTACAACTTTCTGCTTATAGCGCCATTATTGGCTGCCATTTCTTCCTGATGGGGGCCAGTGCTGCCGGTAGCAGCGCTATGCTGAATGCATTACGTAATCTGGTCGCGGCTAAGACCCGCAGCAGTATTGCTATGTTGGTGTTTATTATTCTGATAGTGGCTTTTGGCCTCTGGCGTATGCAGCATGCCATCGAGATCTTGCCAATTTTTGGCACCGTTATCAGCACCTGGGCGATATTTCGCACTACAGGCCTAACAACCCGCTGCGTGATGTGGGTCTCCACCGTTTGTTGGGTTATTCATAACGTCTGGTTGGGGTCGATCGGAGGGTCATTGATTGAGGGCAGTTTCTTATTACTTAATGGCTTTAATATTATCCGTTTTTATCGTCTGCAACGGCAAGGGATAGACCCTTTTCTGGTCGAAAAGAACGTCGCAAAATAATAAGAAACGGGGGCCAAATTGCCCCCGATAGTTATCTCTATAATATGGTTCAGACTGATTTACGGCTCGCCAGCGGATCAGGATTTGCTAATCTGGCATCATCTGCCTGACAAGCTGCGGCGGTAAAAATAACGTCAGTTGACGAGTTCAGCGCAGTTTCAGCTGAATCCTGCAATACGCCAATAATGAAACCAACCGCCACTACTTGCATAGCGATTTCATTGGGGATACCAAACATACCGCAAGCCAGTGGGATCAACAGTAATGAGCCACCGGCAACACCGGATGCCCCACAAGCACAGATAGCAGCCACCACACTTAATAGCAGCGCAGTTGGCAAATCTACTGGGATACCTAAGGTATGAACCGCCGCCAGCGTTAACACGGTAATGGTGATAGCGGCACCCGCCATATTGATGGTGGCACCCAATGGAATAGAAACGGAGTATGTATCTTCGTGTAAGTTCATCTTCTTACACATTTCCATATTAACGGGAATATTTGCGGCTGAGCTGCGGGTAAAGAAAGCGGTAACGCCACTTTCGCGCAGGCAGGCGAAGACCAGTGGATAGGGATTGCTGCAGATTTTCCAGTAAACAATCAGTGGGTTAACTATTAACGCTACGACTAACATACAGCCAATTAATACCACCAGCAGGTGTGCATAGCCCAGCAACACGCCAAAGCCGGTTTCGGCCATCGTGGATGCCACCAGACCAAAAATACCTAATGGTGCGAAGCGGATAACCACACGTACCACCACAGTGACGGCATCAGACATATCATTAATCAATGCCTTGGTGGTATCTGCCGCGTGACGCAAAGCAACACCCAGACCAACAGCCCAGGCCAGAATACCGATATAGTTTGCATTCAGCAGCGCATGGATTGGGTTTGCTATCACACTGTTTAACAAGCCCTTCAGTACGTCAACAATCCCACCTGGCGGGGTGATATCCGCGTTCTGCGTAGCCAATACTAAAGTGGATGGGAACATAAAGCTAACAGCAACCGCAATCAGAGCTGCCGAGAATGTGCCTAACAGATATAAAAACAGAATAGGGCGGATACTGGTTTTTTGGCCTTGCTTATGGTTGGCAATGGAGGCCATAACTAGCATCAAAACCAAAACAGGGGCGACTGCTTTTAATGCGCCGACGAACAATGTACCCAGCAAACCCACTGCCAGTGCGGCTTGAGTTGATACCAGCGCTAAAATAATCCCGGCAATCAACCCGACCAGAATTTGCTTGACCAAACTGCCGCGGATAATAAATCCGATAAAGCCAGACTGTGTCTTTTCCATAGTTTCCAGTGATACCTCTTCCCAATCTTTAGTTAATTAGCGCATGAGCCGGAACGGGGCTACGCACTGATACCCGTCATACTTCAAGCTGTATGTGCGTTGGCTGCCCTCGCTTACCCGAATCACTTACCTAAGTAAGCTCATCGGGGTGCACTCAGTTGCCGCCTTCCTACAACTCGAATTATTTGGGGTAGAGTTTTCACACCTGTAACTTTGTATTATTTGTAACTGGGTGTGTTTGCTTTGACAGTATAAGGGAATCTATTGAGCAGGAAAGAAACAATCGGCAAAATCCAATGCAGATCAAATTTGCATAACATTTCGTTTACATTTGTGTGATGGCAATAACATTTGGTTGCTGGCGAAATAAGCGAGATAAATGCGGGGCAGTAACCACCCCGCATAATATATTGTATCGTGATGATAACTATTTATTGGTAGTATTATCTGCTGCTAAATGCTTATCTGCACGATGATTTACCCACGTATTAATTAACAATGTTAGGGCAAGAATACCTGCCACCACGCCTAATGAAATGCCAATAGGGATATGGAACAGATCGATAATCATCATTTTGACACCGATAAACACCAATATCACGGATAAACCGTATTTCAACATGGAGAAACGCTCAGCCACGTTTGCTAACAAGAAATACATGGCGCGCAGGCCTAAAATCGCAAATAGGTTAGAGGTCAAAACAATAAAGGGATCGGTGGTAACCGCGAAGATAGCCGGGATACTGTCGACGGCAAAAATCACATCACTCAGTTCTACCAGAATTAGTACCAATACTAATGGCGTGGCATAGAGCAGGCCATTTTTGCGTACAGTAAAGCGATCACCATGTAGCTCGTCAGTCATGCGCAGGTGATTGCGAATCCAGCGTACCAGCGGCTTCTCGCCGATCGGTGTACTGTCTTCTTTCGCCAATGCCATTTTGATACCAGTAAACAGGAGGAAGGCGCCGAACAGGTACAAAATCCAACTGAATTGTGATACCAACCAGCTTCCTGCGAAGATCATGATAGTACGCAGCACGATCGCGCCCAATACACCGTAAATCAGTACTCGGCGCTGCAAATTGGCAGGAACAGCAAAATAGCTAAATAGCATCAGCCAGACGAAGACGTTATCGACAGCGAGTGCTTTTTCAATCAGATAGCCGGTGAGGAAGGCCAGCGCCTGTTTGTCGGCGATTTCCCGGCCCATAGTTTCGGTCAGATACCACCAGAAACCGGCGTTAAACAGCAAAGATAAACTCACCCACACCAGCGACCAACAGGCAGCCTGACGTAGAGTCATGGTTTGTGAGCCACGACGCCCCTGCAACAATAAGTCGATGGCGAGCATAATTGTCACAACAACGGCAAAACAACCCCACAATAAGGGTGTACCCACGGTATTCATCATTAAGGAACCTCATAAAAACAAAAACGGCCAACGTCGGAAGACGCCAGCCGCTATGTCTGAGCTGCAAGCAAACCTCGCCTTCCGGCAAGGTCTCACTTACAACTCTATTAATGTATACCCGTTATCTTTCAAGCTGTATGTGCGTTGGCTGCATTCATTCACCCAGTCACTTACTGATGTAAGCTCCTCGGGACTCACTCACTTGCCGCCTTCCTACAACTCGAATTATTTTGGGTATGGAAGCATCTAAACAGATGCCAGAACATTAATGAGGTGCCCGGTAACCGGGTGCTTTCGCACCGTAATGACGGCAAACCGGCAATGAAGTTACTCCCCTTTGCCGCGCAAAAATAATGGAAAATGGCCGACACGTCAATCGCTGAAACAAAATATTAACTATGTATCCTTCATATGCGCAGCTTACCAGCAACACCAATGACTTTGGCTATACTGCCGGTGGCTGGGAATCCGCTGGGAAGATAACCCCTGTTTGGCGGCGGATATCCGTCTGGATACGTGACGTCAGTAATGACAGTTGCAAGCCATCATGTTCGACCTGATTGGTTTCAACCAGATTGGCAAAAACCTCAGCTTCATACAGCATAGTATTAATATGCTGGGGCTGCGTCAGATCTTGTGAATGGCTGCCTCGGGGGGTAAAGGCCACAGACAGGCATTCAGAGATGCTTTCGATAACCAATGAACCATCTTCGCCCTGTATTTCACTGGGAATATCGGATTGGCTCACTTTTGAATGGATAATCACCACATCAAAATCACCATAATTTAGGCAAACTGTACCATGCGCATCAACACCACTCGGTAATAAACTCGCGCTCGCCATCACGGATTTAGGCTCTCCCCATAATGCCAAAGCACTGGCCAGGCAGTAGTAACCGATATCCATGATAGAGCCATTTGAAAATGCTGGGTTAAAGGTATTAGGGTTTTCGCCATTCAGGTAGCGCTGGTAACGTGAAGAGTATTGGCAGAAATTGATAAAGGCTTTACGCAATTTCCCCACACGCGGAAGAGATTGTTTTAATTGAATAAAGTTAGGAAGATAGGCCGTTTTAAACGCTTCGAATAACACCACATCATGCTCGCGGGCACAGGCAGTCAACGCTTCAACCTCTGCAATATTTGAGGCTAATGACTTTTCACAGATAACGTGTTTTTTATGGCTGAGAAACAATCTGGCTTGGGAGTAATGCAAGGCGTTTGGGCTGGCGATATACACTGAATCAATCTGATCGCTTGCCGCCATAGCTTCAAGATCATCAAAACATTCAGTAACGTTATAATTATCACCAAACTCTTTAGCTTGCTCCAATTTACGCGAGTAAACAGCAGCCAGTTTCATTTTACCACTTTCGTGGGCGGCATCAACAAAGCGCGCGGTGATCCAATTGGTACCAATAACAGCGAAGCGAATCATAGTGAACTCCATTCTTACAGAAGAAAAACACATTGAACCGCCCCGCGAACAACGGATTGGTTTTTTAAAGGCTAGTAAATCGCACCAAACAGATCCAAATGTGTCAGATAAAGGCGCGTATCAAATTCTAATTGATGATATTGCGGTTCCATATGGCAGCACAAACTATAGAACGCTTTGTTGTGATCTTTCTCTTTCAAATGTGCTAATTCATGCACCACGATCATTTTTAAAAAAGCTTCAGGGGCATTTTTAAATACCGTAGCTACCCGGATCTCTGCTTTGGCCTTTAATTTGCCACCTTGCACTCTGGAGATAGCGGTGTGCAGCCCTAGCGCATGTTTCATCACTTGGATTTTACTGTCATAGGCCACTTTACTGAGTGGTTGAGCATTCCGCAGATATTGATTCTTTAAATCTATCGTATATTGATACAACATTTTATCTGTATTGTAATCATGAGGTTGCGGATAGCGTTGCCGTAATACACTTCCCAACCGCTGTTCACTGATAAGCTGCTGTACTTGGGACTGTAAGTGTTCTGGATAACCTTGCAGATAGGTGAGTTCCTGCATATATATGTGCTCTGGCTGCCAATAGTTTTGTGTATCTTGATGCTGATAATAGCGTTTTCCAATGGGTTAGACAAAATCCGGTTGCTTAGAAAAATCCAGCCGTTTGAATGGTTTCTAACTATTAGCCACAGAGGAGCAATACCAATATTATTTTTACACCGGAGAGGGTATGTGAGTTGTGACGTATTGTTAAAGTGAAGATACCTGCAATATTATATTTACAGGTATCTTTTATTGTTATCAGAAAGCGTATTTTATGCCAACCAAGGCATTAGTATCGTTGGTATTATAATTTCCAATCTGATGATTGATATTTGCCCAGGCATGCAAACGTTGGTCAATTTTACTTTCTACGCCAATTTTGATTTCAGCACTGTTTTTACTGATGTTCTCAATACCTTGTCCTGAAAGTTGTGTGCCGGTATTGTAATTTTGATGAAGCCAGTTAACAGCAACAAATGGCATGAATTCTTGACCTGAGTTATTGGTGGTTTGCAGATATGTTTTAGCACCAATACGGGTTATCAATTGGCCTTTGTTAGTATAATTGATGATATCTTTATTGGTTGCAGTATGATTTTGAGCATTGATTCCTACCAAGGTGATTTTTGCATTGGGCTGGATGAAGTAACTCAATTGCTCAGTACTACCAATATTAAAGGTATAACCGCTTTCTATTGAGTTGGTAAAACCGGAGGACTTATATTTTTCCTCTGCTAGTTCTTGGCCGTTAACGGCATTATTAAACCAGCTGTATTGCGCCAAGGTATCAATGTAAAGCCCTGTCTTATTTTGCTGATCCGATAGCCAGGTCGCATATACACCAAGGTTATAGCCATTAACAGAACCATTAGAATAATAGCCTGTAACCTTAGACTTGCTGTGGTTGGTTGCTTTACCCAACCCAGCCAACATACCGATTCGCCCGCTGCCTTGCGTGCCAATATCCCACTGAGCAACATCGCCGCCAAACTGAATTGAGTAGTATTTCCCTTTGATATTCAGTTGGTCAACTGTATTACCAAACTGCTTTATTCCACCCTGAGTTTGTATCCACATACTGGAAGTGCGCCATTCTCCGGTAGCAGCATCCTTATATTTATAATTCCCAGAACGATTGTCTAAGTCAGAGGTGAATAGATGTCTCGCCATTGATAGATTGGCAATATAACTGCCATTTTCTGGGCGATAAACGGGCTGATAGGTTTTTTGGGGAATGTTTTTGTTCTCAGTTTTGGCTTTATTTGGTGCTGTTACTACAGTGTCTTTTGTTTGCGGATTTTCTTGTTCCTCAGCACCTTTAGCTGCTAGCGTGTTATCTGAATTTTTTTTCCAATCCTTCTCTTGAGATGTGGCAGCTAATTCAGCCTCCTCTTCTTTTATTTTTTCTGGTAGATAAGCGAATAATGCACTTACTGGATTGTTGCTAGGGCCAGGGAGGCCATGCTTGCTGCGTGTTTTTTCAACCTGATGATATAGACCATCGCCTGAGTTATCTGAATCATCATTTTTTGCTAACTCTGGTAGCTGTGGATTTACCTTTGTCTTATTTACTTCTGACTCTGGTATAACCTCCTCTACCTTTTTCTCAGCCATAGGTTTCTTTTCAATATTTGCAGCATCACTGATCATATACCAGTTCTTGTTAAGATCAGCTTCACTCCCACGTCTGAGAAAATATTCATGCGCGCCAGCGACGTCACGACCATCTTGTTCGAATTCACCATTAGATTCACCTTTAACCTCAATCAATGGAATACCTAAATCAGTTTTCGCACCTTTACCGCCTAAATTATTAATTACAATCTTCGTATGTCCCGATGTATTACCCTCAACCAACATACTGTCAGTTTCAGACTCATCTCCCTCTAGCTTGCTATAAAAAACTAGCGTTCCGCCATCGCTGTGATAATCCCCTGCAATAGCTAATTTATTACCTGCCTGGCCATGATTTAGATGGATCTGGCTATTTTCTGAAATATTAAGTGCAGCAACACTTGAATCTCCAGCCATATACCATTTACTTTTCCCATCGATAATCATACGAACACCGTTAACTTTTGTATCTAGTGTACTATGAGATAATATGAGTTCAGCATCCGCCTTACCTATAATTGGGCTGGAAGAAAAATCTGCTTCTAATAGTTTTAATGTACCTGCTCGTATATGTGTTAGGCCGGAGTACATATATGTACTAGAACTGCTACCTTGTAATGTGAATGTTTTCTCAGGGCTGTCTATAGTTAATGAACCACTGCCTTCTATATTTGCTACTATTCCTCCACCTATGCCGCTGAAAATAATATCTCCATCGTTTATAATATCATAACCATTTGTTTTTAATTCTGAGCCAGGCGAAAATTCGGTAGTGCCATTTAGGTTTACATCACTGTTTAATTCTAAGATACCTTCAACTGAGGTGTTTGATAGTGTTGGATATAATATCTCGATACTTTGAACGACTAATTTCCCTCCTTTTTTAATATGTGTTTTTTCTGCAGTTCCACTACCACCATGGTAGAATTCGCCATGCATTCCAACCGTGGTATCTTCGGCTTTTCCGATTTTGTATATATCCATTCTTCCCGTTATTTCAGGATCTGCTGGTAGCGGTTCATTTTCCTCTTTAGTTAAACCGATAAAGGTCTTAGATGCAGTGGCGCTGTCTGTTACCTCCATCCTACCATTTCGAATTTTAGTGGTATTGGCTTGACTTTTTCCTGTTAATAAAAATAATGAAGATATACTATCGGTATCAATTATGGTATCGGAAGCTTCCGCCTTATCAGTGAGTGTTAATGAACTAGAGCCATTTAGGCTGGAATTCTTTGCTTTTTGATTCAATATTAGTTTTACATTTTCATCATTCACTGCTCCCTCATGAGTGTTAGCTATATTTGCGTTTACGTTTGTAGATGCACTCCCTAATATAAATAATACGGATGCAATAAATTTAGCTATAGGGCTTTTTTTTAATATGTTTCTTCTTGAGTTATTTATATTTTCCATAATTTAATATCACTAATCCTTATAATGGCTGAGTACCCCATGACTTATTGTTTTGGGGGGTGAGGTTCTGATGGTTGATTTAAATTTATAATGACTATGATCAGTAAGTCTTGTAACTGTTGATTATGTTGCAATGTGACTTAGTATTTATAATGTTTTATTTTTTCATGCGGAAATTATTTATTAATAAGTCTTAATTTCCTTGTGATTTATTATTCTCATATTTTAATAAGAGATATTTATCTCCTTTTATAATTAAGAGCTATGGTTTAGCAGGATGTTTTCAGCGCAAAAGTGTAAAATCTGCCTCCAACGGCATAGCCGAAGGCTACATGTCTGTACCTAAAACAGCATTTAAGTAAAAAAACATTTTACTGAGCGCCTGTTTTAGGGGATAAACAGCCCAAATTTGTTATTTCTAATAGAAGCCAGGAGCGGTGATGAGCCAAGTCTTACTGGGGACACAAAGCTTTGAGCTTGAGCGTTTCCCCCCACAAGAAAATTCCAATACCTTACAGGCATGGGAAGCAGCAGATGAATATCTGCTACAAAACATTGACTTAAACCAAATTGATGGCCGTCCGGTGCTGGTGTTTAATGATCAGTTCGGTACGCTGACCTGTGCTTTACATGCTTATCGCCCGTTTAGTGTCAGCGACTCTTATATGAGCCAACTGGCAACGGCACATAATTTACGTTTAAACCATCTGGATGAAGACGCTGTCACATTGCTGAGCAGTATGGATGCTTTGCCTGAGGCCCCTAAGCTGGTGGTGATTAAGATCCCTAAAGCTTTGGCGTTGTTGGAGCATCAATTACGTGCTTTGCGTCGTGTCGTTGCGCCAGACACGGTGATTATTGCCGGGGCGAAATCTCGTGATGTGCATAATTCAACCCTGCAATTGTTCGAAAAAATTCTCGGGCCGACCAAAACCACGCTGGCATGGAAAAAAGCACGCCTGATTCACTGCGAAGTGGCCGATATTCCTCTGGCTGAGGATGCGCCGGAAACGATCGATTGGCCGCTGGCAAATACCGAATATGTCATCCATAACCATGCGAACGTTTTCTCGCGCAATAATTTGGATATTGGTGCGCGCTTCTTTATGGAAATTCTGCCCTATGATGTTGAGGGTAAAATAGCCGATCTGGGTTGCGGTAATGGGGTAGTGGGTTTAATCGCGTTGGAGCAAAACCCGCTGGCAGAAATGTTATTCGTTGATGAGTCATACATGGCGGTGGCATCCAGTGAGCTGAATGTGACCTATAACCGCCCGCAAGATTTGCCGCGTTGTGAATTTATGGTGAGTCATGGTTTGGCTGGTGTTGAGCGCGAGAGCTTACAGTTGGTGTTATGTAACCCGCCATTCCATCAACAACACGCCGTCAGTGACCATGTGGCCTGGCAGATGTTCTGTGATGCCAAACGCTGTCTGAAAGTGGGCGGCGAACTGATGATTGTTGGTAACCGTCATCTGGATTATTTCCACAAACTAAAACGGTTATTTGGAAACTGCGAGACGCTGGATTCCAATCAGAAGTTTATGGTGCTCAAGGCCGTGAAGACGGCCTCATCACGCTCTGAGGGTGGTGGGTCGGGTAGCCTCGACATGTCGTACAGCGATTTCTAATCGTAGAGTCACAGGCGGCTTCTACCTCCTGTGATTCTACTGACAAAGTCAAATGAAGGGGAAACGTGCCGTTGGGGCCGTAACGGCGTAAGCCGTCGGAGTGCCCCGAGGTGCGGTCAACCCTTCACTCACTAAACTATAATTAACCTCGCTCCTATTTAGCTAACTTCATGCTCATATCGCCAGCGCCAGCCGCGTTCCTTGATCTATTGCCCGACGGGCATCCAGTTCGGCGGCGATATCAGCACCACCAATTAAATGCACCGTTTTTCCCATTTCCAGCAAGGGTTGATGCAACTCCCGGCGCGGCTCCTGACCGGCACAAATAATAATGGTATCGACAGGCAGGCAACTGGCTTGTTCTGCTCGAATGATATGTAAGCCCTCATCATCAATACTTTCGTAGCTGACACTGTTGAGCATTTTCACTCCGCGCATAGCCAGGCTGGTGCGGTGTATCCAACCGGTTGTTTTCCCTAATCCTTCACCCACTTTACTGCTTTTTCGTTGTAACAGAAAAATCTGTCGTGGTGATAGATGGACTTTTCCCCCGGCGGGAGATAAACCGCCGCGATGGGCCAAATCCTGATCAATGCCCCATTCTTGGCTGAATGCGCGGCTATCCAGGCTGCTGGAATCACCCGATTGGCTGAGATATTCGGCAGTATCAAACCCAATTCCACCCGCACCAATAATAGCGACTCGTTCTCCCACCGGTTTTTTATCACGCAAGACATCCAGATAGGTGAGTACTTTGGGATGTTCGATACCTTTAATAGCAGGTAACCGTGGCTGAATACCGCAGGCAAGGATCACTTCATCAAAATCAGCCAGTTGCTCCGGCTGAACTGGAGTATTCAACTGTTGAATAACACCATGAAGCACTAATTGACGGCGGAAATAACGCAGAGTTTCGTAGAACTCCTCTTTGCCGGGGATCTGTTTGGCGATATTAAACTGGCCGCCAATATCGGTTGCGGCATCAAAGAGTGTGACTTGATGGCCACGGCTGGCGGCGGTGACGGCAAAAGCTAATCCGGCTGGGCCAGAACCGACGACAGCAAGCCGTTTTGGCGCTTCTGTCGCTAATACGGGCATTTCGGTTTCACGGCAGGCGCGAGGATTGACCAAACACGAAGTCAGCTTGCCGTCAAAAATTTGATCCAGACAGGCCTGATTGCATCCGATACAGGTGTTAATTTCATCAGCCCTATCCTGTGCCGCTTTTTGCACGAAAGCCGCATCAGCAAGGAAGGGGCGTGCCATCGATACCATATCTGCACAGCCGTCGGTCAGAACTTGCTCTGCCACTGAGGGGTCATTGATCCGGTTGGTGGTGATGAGCGGTATATTCACTTTCCCCATCAATTTGCGGGTCACCCAACTGAATCCAGCGCGTGGCACCATGGTGGCGATCGTAGGAATTCTGGCTTCATGCCAGCCGATACCGGTATTAATCAAGGTAGCACCGGCTTGCTCGACTGCTCGCGCCAACAGTTCAATTTCATCCCAACTGGAGCCATCCTCCACTAAATCGAGCATCGAGAGGCGGTAAATCAAGATAAAATCTGGGCCCGTTGCCGCTCGAACGGCCCGTACGATTTCAACGGCAAAACGCATGCGACGAGTAAAGTCACCACCCCATTCATCATTGCGCTGATTAGTTCGCGCGGTCAGAAACTGATTAATCAAATACCCTTCAGACCCCATTACCTCGACGCCGTCGTAACCCGCTTGTTTGGCTAACTGTGCGCAGTGAGCGAAGTCAGTAATGGTTTGCAGCACTTCGTCGTGACTTAATGCCTGAGGGGCAAACGGGTTAATCGGAGCTTGTAATGTTGAGGGGGCGACTGGCTGTTTTTGATAGCTATAACGGCCCGCATGCAAAATTTGTAGCGCGATTTTACCGCCTGCACGATGTACCGCATCAGTCACAATTTGATGGTGTGGCACTTGTGTGGCGTCATTTAGCACCGATGCACCTTGATACACGACGCCTTTTTTATTGGGCGCAATACCACCAGTGACAATCAGGCCGACGCCTCCTGCAGCGCGCTCAGCGTAGAATGCCGCTAGGCGTTGTGGACCATCAGGCAACTCTTCCAGCCCAGTATGCATCGAGCCCATTAATACGCGATTTTTCAGGGTGGTGAAACCAAGATCTAAGGGGGCGAGCAGGTGAGGGTAAGCTAACATTGCAGTCTCCATTATTGTTATTCCTCTCCGTTACAACTGCGTTTCGCCAGTGGTCGGATGAGATTTTTTATTCAAATTTAGACGGTGCAATGCAACTTGGGAAATCACAATGTGCTGATTGTGATAGCCGTCATGAATATGACTGCGTTTTATTCAATGAGGGAAACTGAAGATTTTTTCTTTAGTAGGTTCCTCAGTCGTTGACCATATAGACCTATAATTAGTCCGCTAATAATGAATACCATCGCGATAATTTTCCCAGAGGGAATACTTTCATTGAAAATCATCACTGAGCCTAGCATGCCGAAAATCGGCACTAACAGGGATAACGGTGCGACGACTGAAACGGGATATTTAGTGAGCAATGAATTCCACACCCAATAGGCGAATAATGTATTTGGATAAACCTGAAACAAAATAGAAAATAGCGTGGTTGTATTAAAATGCATAACGAATTCAGTAAATCCACTTGGCCCATTAAAGAGATAACTCAGAATGAACAGTGGAATAGGAGAGAATAAACTCGACCATACCAAAAATGAAAATACCTGCTTAGTATTAGATTTTTTAATAATAATACTGACTAACCCCCAAACCACTGCGCCGCATAATACCAAAGCCAGACCAATAAATGTCACTGAGCCGTCACTGATAAATATGATGCTAGTTAGCCCTAATAGTGCGACGATAATACCCCTATATTGATATTTCGATAGATTCTCGTGAAATAAGAATGCGCCAAGAATCATAGTAAAAAAAGCACCAAATTGCAGCACTAAAGATGCAATTCCTGCAGATACGCCGGCTTTGATACCCAGATTAACAATCCCCCAGAGACCGATACCAAATAAGAGTCCGTAACCTATTATATAACGCCATGAAGTCTCTGGTTTCTTAATAAAAAAGACCGCTGGTAACGCGCAAAGAGTGAAGCGAATACCCGCTAAAATAAGCGGATCTGCGGTAATTAGACCAAGTTTGATAATAGAGAAGTTTACGCCCCAGATGGCAGTGATCAATAGAGCAATTAAAAAATCAGTGAGTTTCACATAACCTGCCTATATTTTTTTTGGGCAATTAATTTGAGTAGATGGATATCACTGTGGCAGTTCCCACGGCGAGTATCAATAATTGTTAGAGAACATGAAAATATTTCCAGGACAGCGGTATCGCAGTCCACGATACCGCTAAGGAAGAAGAATTAAGATTGGCGTTTATATAAACCCGCGACCATAAAACAGCTAAATGAGCTGAAGAGCATTTCAATCCCCACCAAGGTGGTTACCATAGTGATTGACATCAACGGCCCGGCACTGACCAGCAAATAGGTAATAACTAAGTCCAATATCCCCAGTAAAATATGCAGCCATGCACCCGGCAATCCCCATGTTCTGTAGCCAGTTATCAGGCGCATAACCCCACCGAAGGCAAACAGCACCGCCAGCACTATCGCCAGACTTATCATTCCCACCGCAGGGTTGGTAATAAATACATAGCCCATTACGATATATGCCACACCCAGCAATATACCGGAGACCATCGGCCAAAGGTTATTAGTGCGATTGGCTATCATCCCAACTATCATCGCGATCCCGCTGAGCAACAGCAGAATACCGATAATCATACTCAAGGCCGCTCCTGAAGCTAATGGGTTAATCAGACAAAAAATCCCACCGAGCAGCAGTAATATGGCAATGATTCGCATGATAAGCCGTTGTTTCTTTAAGGTTCCTTCATCAATACTCAGAAGGTATTTCCGATCTATATTCAGCATAACGACTACTCCTGTAAGGTCTGAACTCAGTTATAGATAACTAACATTAGTATAAGCCGAATAATAGAAACATAAATAAAATTTATGATATTCAATTGATTACATGTATGGAATCTTTTCTGTAAGTCAGACGTGAAAACAGGATTGCAACGGCACTTATTGTCGCGCCAAGCATACAAACACCTGACCATCCAGCATGGGCAAATACCCAAGTTGTGGCGATAGCCCCGACGGCACTGCCAATCGAGTAGAACAGCATATAACCCGCGACCAGACGGCTTTGGGCGTCTGGTCGGAGTGCAAATATGATGCTCTGATTGGTGACATGCACCGCTTGTACGGCAAAATCCAATATCACTACACCGATAACTAACCACCACAAGGAGTGGGGCAAAAATGCGATAGGAAGCCAGGAAAATAGCAGCAGCACCAAGGCAATCTGTGTTGTTTTCGCCCCCAATCCCCGATCGGCACGTTGCCCAGCGTGGCTTGCGGCTAATGCTCCAGCGACACCCGCGAGTCCAAATAACCCCACCTGGTTATGAGACAAAGCATAGTGTGGGCTGCTCAGTGGTAATACCATTGCTGTCCATAGCACACTAAAAGCCATAAATATCAACAATGCGAGGGTTGCTCGTATGCGAAGTTCACGCTCATTGATAAATAACTCACACAGCGAAAGCAGCAGTTGCCGATAGGATGACGGAGCTGATTTAGCTGCGGGAGGTATCACTAGATAGAGCACTATTGCCATCAATAACATCATTGCAGCTGAACAAAAATAGACTGAACGCCAACCGGCAAAATCGGCCATTACACCGGAGATAAAGCGCGCCAACAGAATCCCCAATACAATTCCGCTGGTGACTTTACCCACCACTTTTCCTCTTTGTTGTTCGGGTGCCAGGGTTGCGGCAAAGGCAACTACTACCTGCACTACAACAGCCATCAGCCCGATAATCAGCATTGCTATCAGTAGCAGTGAAAAAGTGGGGGCAAAGCTTGCCGAGGTCAATGCCGCAGCAGACAGCAATAACTGCCCAATAATTAATTTTCGACGATCCCAAAGATCACCCAGCGGTACTATGAATATGAGCCCCAGGGCATAACCTGTTTGTGTCAGTGTTACCACCAGGCCAATCGTCGATGGGCTAACGTTCAGCTCCCCCGCCATAATGTCTAGTAGAGGCTGAGCAAAATAGACATTGGCCACAGCCATGGCCGATATCATCGCAAAAAGCAGTACCATAATTGAGCTGAGGTGCGGCGTAAAAGCCGGTTTAGGTAATGGCTGGATGCGATTTTTTACCGATTCTTTTACAGTGGACATAAAATGCCTGATTCATAGTCTGGTTTCTAATTAAAACCACTTAATTGATTTTTAACAGAGGTGGTTTTAATATGCAACTAGTTTTCTACGCCAGACCGGAGTCAAAGAATGTCTAAAATGAGTGAAGAGCAGGCCGAAGCAGCAGAGTGCCCAGTTGCCAGAACACTTGAGATCTTGGGAGATCGCTGGTCGTTGATGATTATTCGTGATGCTTTTGATGGGATTCGCCGCTTTGGCGAGTTTCGTAACAATCTTGGATTGGCGAAAAATATCTTGGCTGGCCGTCTGCGCGATCTAGTGGAACACGGAATTTTGAGGGTAGCTCCCGCCTCTGATGGCAGCGCTTACCATGAATATGTGCTGACTGAGAAGGGCCATCAATTATTCCCGATTATTGTCAGCTTACGCCAATGGGGCGAAGAGCATCTATTTTCAGCGGGCGAGAAACATTCTATTTTAGTTGATAATCTGAGTGGGCGACCTATCAGTAAATTGGCGGTATCTTCGCAGCAAGGTCAGGTTCTGGAGGCCAGTGATTGCCATCGGGAAAAAGTGATTAAATGTTAAATAATTCACTATAGAAATAGTTTTATTCACAGAACCTGAGTGATAAAAAAGGAGGAATATCTTTTCGAAAAGACTACTCGTAAAATTTCTTAATAAATAGAAACTAGCATGAAAATAATACAATAATCACCCCTACCTAAAACAAACATATTCGTATTTGTAGTGGCACATTTTTTTTCCAGTGCTAACGTTTATTAGCATATGAAATCATAATAGTGCTCTATCGATATATTTTCTGTGCTCAATAATAAATAATTTTAATTTCTATAATTTTTTGATTTCAATCATTTTTAATCGAATTTTATATCATTTAGGATAGGGGTAGGAAATGACTAGAAAGTCTCTGGATAATTATCGCTCAGATTTATTAGACTCTCGCTTTGGCTCTAAAGCGATTCGTAATATTTCAGAAAATAAAGTGTTCCCTAAAGAGGAGATGCGTGAGGATATTGCTTTTCAAATCATCAGTGATGAGCTATTTCTTGATGGTAATGCGCGACAAAACCTCGCCACATTCTGTCAGACGTGGGATGACGATAATGTCCACAAACTGATGGATCTTTCGATAAATAAAAACTGGATTGATAAAGAGGAATATCCGCAATCAGCGGCAATAGATATGCGCTGCGTGAATATGATGGCTGATTTGTGGAATGCCCCAACACCAAACGGTGAGCAAGGGGTAGGGACGAATACCATTGGTTCTTCAGAAGCTTGCATGCTGGGTGGCATGGCTATGAAGTGGCGCTGGCGCAAAAAAATGGAAGCGGCAGGTAAACCCACCAATAAGCCTAATTTTGTCTGTGGGCCAGTACAAGTTTGCTGGCATAAATTTGCACGTTATTGGGATGTGGAAATTCGAGAAATCCCTATGATTCCAGGGCAATTATTTATGGACCCGCAGCGGATGATAGAGGCCTGTGACGAAAATACTATTGGTGTAGTGCCAACTTTCGGTGTGACTTACACCGGCAATTATGAATTACCTAAACCCTTGCATGACGCGCTGGATAAACTGCAAAAGGATACTGGCCTCGATATTGATATGCATATTGATGCGGCGAGCGGTGGCTTTTTAGCTCCCTTTGTTGCGCCGGATATTGAGTGGGACTTCCGCTTGCCACGGGTCAAATCAATCAGTACTTCCGGGCATAAATTCGGGCTGGCCCCGCTGGGATGTGGTTGGGTTATTTGGCGTGATGCTGCGGCGTTGCCTGAAGAACTGATATTTAATGTCGATTATCTTGGTGGTCAGGTCGGCACATTTGCTATCAACTTTTCACGTCCGGCGGGGCAAGTTATTTCCCAATACTATGAATTTATACGCTTAGGTCGTGAAGGTTATACCAAAGTACAAAGCGCCTGCTATCAGGTAGCTGAATTCCTCGCTAAAGAAATAGCCCCGCTTGGGCCTTATGAATTCTATTGCAGCGGTGGCCCATACGAGGGCATTCCAGCTATTTGTTTCCGCATCAAAAAAGGAGCCAAGGCGGGGTATACCCTCTACGACCTCTCCGAGCGTTTAAGGCTTCGTGGCTGGCAGGTTCCCGCATTTACCCTTAGTGGCAAGATGTCTGATGTGGTAGTTATGCGCATTATGTGCCGTCGTGGGTTCGAGATGGATTTCGCCGGGCTGCTCTTGGATGATTTTAAATCCTCACTGAAATATCTGAGTGAACATCCATCTCTTGGAGGCGAGGCAAGTCAGAATAGTTTTAGCCATACATAAACCGGATAGTGGTCTTTATTCTGATTATTAACCTTCAAGATGGCGTTATGCCCGCAAATAAGGTGGATAAATTATGTCGAATAATAGCTCCGGGACAGGTAAATCCGCTGTTCCCGTTAAAAAGCTGAGTATCGCTACACTAGCGATCATGAATATTGTGGCTGTAGTTAGCCTCAGGGGATTACCCGCTGAAGCCGAATATGGCTTGAGTTCAATTTTCTATTATCTGTTTGCTGCGGTATTTTTCTTAATTCCTGTCTCACTGGTGGCAGCGGAGTTAGCCACAGGTTGGCCTGAAAAAGGCGGGGTATTTCGCTGGGTTGGCGAAGCATTTGGTCCGCGGTTAGCTTTTCTTGCCATGTTTATGCTGTGGGTTGAGGTCACCGTCTGGTTCCCCACCGCACTGACATTTGCCGCGGTATCACTGGCCTTTATTGGCCCAGAACAAAGATGGGACGAGGCCCTGTCTGCCAATAAATTCTTTGTCTTGGGAATAGTGCTATTTATTTATTGGCTCGCCACCTTTATTGCCTTTAAAGGCGTCGATACATTCGCCAAAGTTTCAAAATGGGGCGGTATTATCGGTACGATTATTCCTGCGGTAATTTTGATTGTGTTGGGTTTTTCTTACTTAATTGGCGGTGGGGCCCCACAAGTAGAATTAGCCTGGGATCAGGTGGTTCCCGACTTTACCAACTTTGATAACGTAGTGCTGGCCGCCAGTATTTTCTTGTTCTATGCCGGTATGGAGATGAATGCCATCCATGTTAAAGATGTGGATAACCCGAATAGAAACTATCCTATTGCTATTATGTTGTCCGCTGTCGGGACGGTACTTATTTTCGTATTAGGAACTCTGGCAATCGCCTTTATTATTCCACAGTCTGAAATTAGCCTGACGCAAAGCCTATTAGTGGCTTACGATGATATGTTCAAGTGGGCGCATTTGGAATGGTTGGGGCCAGTGGTTGCTTTTGCTTTGGCTATTGGCGTGTTGGCGGGGGTGGTGACTTGGGTTGCTGGCCCATCTTCAGGTTTGTTGGTAGTGGCGAAAGCGGGCTATTTGCCACGCTGGTGGCAACATACCAATAAGAATGGCATGGCGACCCATATTCTGCTACTACAGGCTCTGCTGGTTTCCTTGTTGGCAATACTGTTTGTAGTATTACCTTCGGTGCAGGCGGCGTATCAAATAATGAGTCAAATGACCGTTATTTTATATCTCATCATGTATATGCTGATGTTCAGCTCTGCTATTTATCTGCGTTATAGCCAGCCGAATCGTCCACGCCCATATCATATTCCCGGAGGGGCAATTGGCATGTGGATTATTGGTGGAGCGGGGCTTATTGGGTCAATTTTGGCTTTCGTATTCAGCTTTATTCCCCCCAGCCAAATTACAGTAGGCAGTCCAACAGAATATGTCGGCATTCTGATCGCCAGCACGCTGTTCTTTGTTGTGTTGCCATTCTTGATATATATCGTTCGCAAACCCCACTGGCGTGATGCCAATAGTGATTTTGCCCCATTTACCTGGCAAGCAGAAAATAGTCATCCAGGTATTCCGAACACTTCGGCGACACATACCAATGACGTCACTGCGGCGGCAGCAAAAGCGCCGAAAAGTTAACGTTCTTCCTCTTCATGCAGGGTGGTTTCGGCCCCCTGCTCAATAATATTTAGTGTTGGAGTCAGTGTTATGACTATTGACCTAGCTCGCCTGAATCAAGTTGTAAAGGATAGTTATTCACAATATTCCACCCTCGCCGGAGGGGAGAATGCCAGCTACATTCCTTATCTGGCCAGTGTTCCCAGTCAGCTTGCTGGGTTAGCTATTGTCACGATTGATGGTGATATTATTTCACAAGGTGATACCGATTTTCGTTTTGCCTTGGAATCTATTTCGAAAGTGTGCTCTCTTGCCTTAGCGTTAGAAGATATTGGTCCGCAAGCTGTGCAAGACAAGATAGGCGCAGATCCTACCGGTCTACCTTTTAACTCGGTCATTGCGTTGGAGCTGCACAATGGTAAACCTTTGTCGCCATTGGTAAATGCAGGAGCGATGTCGACAGTAAGTGCGATTAAGGCCAGTAATAGAGAGGATCGCTGGGCACGGATTTTGGATATGCAACAGCAACTGGTTGGTGCGCCAATTGCACTTTCTGATGAAGTTAACCATTCAGAACAAACCACCAATTTTCATAATCGTGCCATTGCATGGCTGCTTTATTCGGCTCAGGCTATGTACTGCGACCCGATGGAGGCTTGTGACGTATATACTCGTCAGTGCTCAACATTGCTTAATACTATTGAACTGGCCACGATGGGGGCAACCTTTGCGGCAGCGGGAGTCAACCCGGTGACTAAAAAGCGGGTGCTGACGGCCAGTAATACGCCATTTATTTTGGCTGAAATGACCATGGAAGGGATGTATGGCAGCTCTGGAGATTGGGCATATACCGTGGGTTTACCGGGTAAAAGTGGTGTCGGTGGCGGGATCCTGGCGGTCGTGCCGGGTGTCATGGGCATTGCGGCATTTTCGCCGCCTCTTGACCCGGTAGGCAATAGTGTACGTGGCCAAAAAATGGTGGCATCAGTGGCGCAACAGTTGGGATATAACCTCTATAAAGGTTCGCTTTAATCTCTAATAGCGGCCCTGCGGTGCAGCAGGGCCAAATTAAATATCGTAACTAGCTTAAATCAATATCTTTATGGCCGAAAAACCACGTCAGAATAAAACCCGCCACATATGATATGAGAAGACCAACCACGTAAACCATCATCCCGGCAAAAATCCCCTGGGCCGATGTCATGAGTGGAATAGACACCAATCCCGATGGGCCAAATACCGTATTCAACCCAACCGGCAGCCCCAACCAGGCAACCAGACCGATAAAGAAGCCGCCTACAGCACCACCTAAACACGCCGTAATAAAAGGTTTCAGGCGCGGCAATGTCACACCATAAATAAGTGGCTCACCAATCCCTAATAACCCTGGGAAAATGGCCCCTTTAATCTGTGTGCGCAGGATGGAACCTTTTGGCGAACGGGCATATAGTGCCAGTGCTGCACCCACCTGGCCCGCTCCTGCCATCGCCAGAATAGGGAATAATGAGTTGAAACCTTGTGCGTCCATTAAGGCAAAATAGACCGGAACAAAACCTTGGTGAATACCGAACACCACGGCAATTAGGAATAAGCCAGCCAGAATCGCGGTGCCGAACGGGTTACCATTTAAATGCATAAACAGCCATGACATGCCCTTAAATAGCTCGCCCCCTACTGGCATGATGGCAACGAAAGTGATTGCACCTGTAATCAATAACGTGATTGCCGATGTCAGAATCATATCCAGATTATCGGGAATAAAACGACGCACTTGCCGCTCAATCCAGGCACCTAACATACAGGCCAACAGAACGCCGATGATATTGCCGCGTGGGTCAATCGCCAGGCCAAAGAAGCTTTCCATCCCGCCGTAGTAGCCGACAGTGCCTTCCGGCACATAGCGTAAAATAAACAACGAAGCGATAATTGCGCCGTTAACCCCTGTCCCGCCAAAAGCTTTCTGTGTATTAAAGCCAATCAAAATGCTGAGAAAGGTGAATAAACCGATACTGAATACTTTCATGTAAGCAATCAGCGCCGCCAACCACGGGGATTGAATCACTCCATCCAATGCCAGTGTTTGCTGGAGCAATGTTGCGATCCCCAACAGTAATCCTGCGGCAATAAATCCGGGAATGAGTGGGGTAAATATGGTGGCGAATTTGGTCAGAAAATTGTGAACAGTACTTTGTTGTCTCGCTTTCATTTGTTGTTTTGTCTGGCTGGCCAGTACATGCAAATCTGCATCCTGAGTACTTTCATGTTGCGGCTGCGGTTCAGAACTCAGCACTTTATTCATCATCTCACTGGCAGTTTGAGCTTTGCCCGGCCCGAGAATGATTTGTAACTGATCATCGCCGTTAACGATCCCCATTACTCCGGGTATCTTTTTTAAGCTTTCATGCTGTATGAGTTGACGATCTTTTAAGGTCAGGCGCAGTCTCGTCATGCAGTTTCCACAGACGATGATATTCTGACTCCCACCAATCAAGAGTAAGATCTGGTCTATCGTAGTGCTGGTTATTTTCGCCATGTTTATACTTTGATCTCCTTAAGCGCTTTACGGATGAATCCTTTATTTTTTATAAGGATATCGGCAGCTTCTTCTGCAGACATACCACTCAGAATCATCATAATGGCTGTTTTGCAGTGACGGTTACATTCATCAAGTGCAGCTTGTGCCTCCTTGGGGGAGCACTCCGTCGCTTGAACAACAATATCTACCTGACGTTGCACCAGCTTGGCGTTTGTCGCCTCAACATCTACCATCAGATTGCTATACACTTTCCCACTACGAATCATTGCGCCAGTTGTCAGCATATTCAGAATTAACTTCTGTGCAGTTCCTGCTTTCATCCGTGATGACCCCGTGACAATCTCAGGGCCGACTAGCACCTCAATAGCGATATCTGCCGCTTTACTCATTTCGCTATTCTGATTACAAGAAATCGCCACTACACTAGCCCCAACACTACGGGCATAGGCCATCGCCCCCAGCACATAAGGTGTGCGACCACTGGCTGCAATTCCAACGAGCACATCTCGTGCATTGAAATGTAGGTCTCGCAGGTCTTGCTCACCCATTTCGTGGCTATCTTCTGCATTCTCAACCGCTTGTAAAATAGCTGTATTGCCGCCAGCGATAAGGCCGACGACCATTTCTCGCGGCGTCCCATAGGTTGGCGGGCACTCACTAGCATCCAGAATTCCCAGTCGCCCGGAAGTACCAGCCCCACAGTAAATTAATCTACCGCCGTGCGCGAAAGACTCGGCGATAAGCGAAACGGCTTGGGCAATCTCGGGCAGTTTTTCCTCAACTGCAAAGGGCACCTTTTTATCCTCATGATTGATAATCTTGAGTATCTCCAGTGCTGAAAGAGTATCAATTTGAGCACTGGCAGGGTTTCGGCTTTCCGTAACCATTGAGCTTAGATTAATTGTCATGGGGACTTCCTTTTATTTAAATTATCGGCGATGTTAAGTAATTAATTATTTATTAAACGTGATATATATCACGGTAAAATCTATTCTAATTACTGGGGTTATGAGGAATAAATACAGATAAAATAGAACAAATAAATAAATTATCTTCATTACATTTATGCAGTTACACCTTAGTCATGAAAGGTATTTGGCTGGAATAATCTTTTATCTTTAACGGGAAATCTTTGATGTCGATTTTGAATGAAATAACCTGGTTACTACCTGAACTGGCTGAAAACCAAAAAAAAATAGCGAAGTGCATTCTTGATAATCCGGAGTCTATTCTCAGTATATCTTCCTCTCAGTTTGCAGAGGATGCAGGCGTCAGCCAATCTGCGATTGTCAAATTTAGTCAGAAGATTGGCATGAAAGGCTTTCCAGCACTAAAAATCGCCATCAGTGAAGAATTAAGCAGAAATAACTTATTTAAATCCTATCCACATAAAGCGCTACACAATTCTATTTCATCCGAAGATTCATTGATGGTGATGGCGCAAAAGCTTGCGCATGAAAAGATGGCATCAATTATGGAAACAACGCGGAAAATTAATTTTTCTGTTTTCCAGCAAGTGATCTCGCTCATTAATACTGCTCAACGCGTACAAATAGTGGGTATTTGGGGGTCAGGACTTACTGCAAAAGATCTGAGCTATAAATTACAAAAAATAGGCATAATGACCCTGGTTGAAGCCGATCTACATGTGCAGATTGCGGCAGCACTCACCCTCACACCCAAAGATGTACAGATTGTTCTTTCTTTCACCGGCAGAAGAAAAGACATGAGAATTGCTGCAACAGTTGCTAAAGCGCAAGGAGCAACTGTCATCGCGATTACTGGCAGTAAAGTCTCGCCGTTGGCTAAGATCGCTGATTATGTCCTTGAAAGTATTTCGGATGAAAATGAGTGGCGGAGTTCTTCAATTTCTTCCCGAACGGCCCAAAATACCCTAACTGATCTGATATTCTTGGCACTGATGCAGCAACGGAAAGAAATAGCTAAACCCTTGATTCTAAATGCCAGTATGACAATAAACAATTTGGATGACTGATGTGAGGGCATATCAATTCATAAATTTAAGGTAATGAAGGTAATGAAGGTAATATATTTTAATTATCTCATTGCCCTATGCTACTTTCAGTTTTTTATTTTTATCAGAAATTACCTACAAACTCTCGTTGCCATTAGATGATTATATTTACACTAATTTATTAATAAGTATTCCTGATGGTAATAAGTTATTCCTGGCTTTACTGCCTTGTATAGTGGGTTTACGGAAATGAATTCACAAAAAATAAGTGTTATTATTCCTTATTCGAGTAAAAAGGCGAATCAATCAACTGTGATAATTATCACTTTATTGTGCGAGCTAAAAAGTAAAATCGCCCGACTCACATAACTAATGGAGGAGTTAATGAAAAAATTAATACCTGCGATTCTCTTATTTAGCACCTGTGCTTATGCAGATGTTATTCCAGATGCACAACTTAAAGATATGTGGTCGTCGCCAAAGATATCTGCTGAAAAAGTCATTTCAAAAATGAGTTTTGAAGAAAAACTGGGGCAAATATTAATGGTTGATATTCGTTCCTGGGGGCATGCGGATAACAGCGATAAAACAGCATTCATTGAAATTAATGAGGCTGTTAGTAAGATGATTCGCGATTATCATTTAGGTTCTATTATTCTTTTCCGTGAAAACCTGATTGATACTCCACAAACAGTTACGTTAATTAATAATCTTCAAAATGCGCGCAGCAATCTCCCTCTATTTATTAGCACCGATCAGGAAGGAGGGTATGTCACCCGGCTACGTGTGGGTACTGAAATGCCAGGAAATATGGCACTAGGGGCTACTGGATCATCTAAGTTTGCTCAGCAGGCCGGAAGTATCCACGGTTATGAATTATCTAGCTTGGGTTTTAACTTTAATTTTGGCCCCGTCGTTGATGTTAATAATAACCAGAATAACCCTGTCATTGGCGTGCGTTCATATTCCAATGATCCGGTGCTGGTTGCGGAGTTAGCCCGTAGTTATATCAGTGGCATTCACAAATACAATGTACTCACCTCACTCAAACATTTTCCAGGCCATGGGAATGTCACCTCGGATACACATTTTGCCTTGCCAACGGTCAATATTGATAAAACTGCATGGCAGCAAGTCGAACTGAAACCCTTTGTTGAAGTCATGCCAGTTACTGATGCAATTATGACTGCCCATGTGGTTGTGCCAGCTCTGGATAATTCAATGTTAACAAATATTAAGGGCGAAAAAGTGGGCACTCCAGCCACATTATCAAAGCCCATTCTGACTGATATCTTACGTAATCAGCTCAAGTTTGATGGCTTGATCCTGACAGATGCTATGGATATGGGCGCGATTACCAGTAACTTTGAACGTAACTGGTCTATCAAACAGGCCATTATGGCAGGTAATGATATTGTCTTAATGCCAATGGAAATTAAAAATCGTGCCAGTATTAAACAACTCGATGCACTTTATGATTATTTAAAAATCGAAACCGTAAAAGATCCTGAGCTTAAACAGCGTATTGAGGACTCAGCCCAGCGAGTCATTTACACCAAACTGAATAAGCGTATTTCTCCTGAACCGCATGATATTGCTATCGCGGAAAAAGTTGTCGCATCAAAAAATCATAAGAATATTGAAAACTTTATTTCTGAACAGGCTATCACGTTAATCAAAAATGATCATGTTTTACCTTATCGAGTAAAACCACAAAATAACATAATAGTATTCTCTGACGAGAAACCACGCAACGAACTCATTACTAAACATCTTCATGAAATTGCTAATAAATTTAATGTTAACTTTACCATTAAAGATGAAGTAATAAAACTGGATAAAAGTGAGGCAAGTTCTCAATATATCGCCGAACAAATTAAAGGCCAGGATATTATTATTCTTGCTACATACAATCTTAAAGTCGAACCAATTAATGCGCAGCGAATCATCGATGAAGCCAATAAGGCTAATATTTCTTTAGTCGTTATATCAAGTCGTAATCCTTATGATATTGCTTATTTATCCGGTGTAAGGGCTAATATTGCTATTTATGGTATTACGGGGTTCGATGTAACCAATAATGTACGAAACAGTTTAGAAACTAATATCCGTAGTGGGCTAAGAACGTTATTTCAGGGGCCAAAAGGGACATTAGATGTATTGGCAGAGCCACATGGGAAATTACCAGTAGATATTAGAAGTCCTGATAATAGCCAGATACTCTATCCACGTGGTTATGGATTAACGACGTTATAAAATACGGAAGGTGAAAATGAATATCTTAAAAGGAATGGTGGTTTTCAGCACACTAGCAATGTGTTCGCCCGTATTAGCAGATGAATTTGAAACTGACTATGACCAGGAGATTTATAAATTAAATAAGAGAATTCAGCAAATAGAAAATGAAAAAAAAGAAATACAGGATAAGTTAAGGCAAAAATCCTGGAACTTCGAAACTTATGTTGGTGCAGAACAAGAGATAGACAGTGATGAAAGTTGGAAGTTTATTAAAGGCAGTATGGCAACCTCACCTTATGTTGGAGCCTATATTTACCAGAATGACTCACTGTGGCTATATGACGTTCAGTTTTTAAAAACATATCTGGATAATAATCCAGAGTATGATCGTACTCGTTGGCAGGCAGGGGTCACCAGAACTTTTCCTTTCACCTACGATGGTAAGAGTGGTAATACGAAATTACGCTTAGGCTACCGTAATGATAACTGGCATTATCCTTCAATAAGCAATCCAGCATTGGCCACTCCTGAGTACAAGGGGGATGTTCGTAAAGGTGAAGAGCGGCATGAAATTTGGATCCGTCCACAGGCATATTATCAATATTCTGAGAATCTAAGTTTTAACGCCAGTTTCTCATTTCGCCTGATTGATCGTAAATTAGACTATGCTCGTGCTAAAGGGAACTATGGAGTATATAAACGAGATTGGAGCCAAATCAATGAGCATTTTGCTGGCACCAATATCATCTTTAATCAGAAAAACTCACTCTGGTTAAACTATTTATACATTGATGAGCAATTGGTCAATACGCTTTATAATAAAGAGCATTTCTTATGGGGAATTTACCGCTATAAGTTTGATAATGGTCTTATGTTTATGCCTTATACGCGTCTGGCCTTGGTTAAAGGATCGCAGAGTTTTCGTGACTCGAATAATCATGAAACTATACATAAAGAAAAGAATCGCAGTCGCTATGGTTTACAGTTGCTCTATCCGTTAACGAAGCAGACTTCAATTTTTGCTGACACCTATTATCGCCCTGAGCAAACCTGGACTAACAACAACAAAACCAGCAATAATTTTTGGTTTTGGGCTGTGGAGTTGAGGCATAATTTCTGATACTTAATAAGAGATGTCAGAACATCAATTTATTAATAGTGAGAGACTAGGGATGGGGTATTTCCTGCGAATATTATTATGTCTGTATGGACTATTTATTATAACTACTGGACATGCCAGCGTTACGCAAAAAGTTATTTTAGGCATTGACCAGGAAAATGTTTATGGGCCACTGCTTAAAAATAAGCGTATTGGCTTAATGGTCAACCAAAGCTCGATTAATAAGGAAGGACGTCATACCATCGATAAATTGTTATCCGAGCAAAATAAATTCCATTTTACAGTGACAAAGTTATTCTCTGTTGAGCACGGTATCCGCGGGAATGCAGATGCCGGACTGGGGGATGATAATCACATCGATAAACCGAGCGGTCTTCCTATTATTTCTTTATATGGAAGAGATAAAGATGGGCGAATGAGAGCACATCCCACTGAAGCGCAGTTATCTGATGTTGATATCGTTATTTATGATTTACAGGATGTTGGTGTTCGTTATTTTACCTACACTATTTCTATGCATCATATGTTAGAAAGTCTGCAGGAGTCTCATAAACAGTTTATGGTATTTGATCGTCCGAACCCGCTCGGAAATCATGTTTATGGCCCAATTCTTGAAGAGGAGAACATTTCTGGTATTGGTATGCATCCTGTCCCTATAGTGCACGGGCTGACGTCTGGAGAGTTTGCTCGTATGATAATAAATGAGGGCTGGTTAACACATTTCAATGATTCTAATTGGCAGGCATTTGGTATCAAAGCTTACCAGTTTCCTCCCGAAGATTTGACTGTTATCGCCATGGGCAATTACACACATAATTCGCCTTATTCATTGCCAGTAAGACCTTCGCCAAATTTACGCAGTGATTTGGCTATTCAGCTTTACCCTTCTTTGGGATTATTTGAAGCAACCAGTGTCAATATGGGCCGAGGTTCAGACTATCCCTTTGAGCAGTTGGGTTTCCCATCCAAGAAGTTTTATATTAACACCTGCTATCACGTAGATATTAACCAGCAGAAGACAGGGTGGCCGCAAGCGGGCAAAGAAGTGTGTGGCGAAAGATTTAATGCCGCCAATATAACTGAGATTAAGCCGACGATACGTTACTTTGTTGAATGGTGGTTTAAATTTAAAGATGCGGGTTATTCCATGGTGATCCCAACTCAGATGGAAGCAAATTATCTGGAACATCAGGAGAAGTATTTTCTAATACGACCAACATGGTTGGCTAAATTAGCAGGTACGCGCAATCTGGTTAAATTAATGGAAGAGGCAGACAAGAAGAAATTAACTATCGATGAAACCGTGAATCATCTGGAATCTAGCTGGCAGCCCGATCTTGATAATTATCTGAAGTTACGAGAGAAATATAAAATTTATCCTTAAATCCTATTATTTTTCTTTGACGTTGTGACAGCTGCCCCCCTTTTTTATGATGATTATCTTGGGTAGTGCAATCATTCATTCAAACCAAATAAAAAGGAGTCAGATGAATGCTCATCTGACTCCTTACAAATTTGGTGGCCCCTACTGGACTTGAACCAGTGACCAAGCGATTATGAGTCGCGTGCTCTAACCAACTGAGCTAAGGGGCCAAACTTGGACGCTGATTATACGGTAGTTTTTATCCTGCGGTCTAGAGCTGATAAATCAGATGGATGTTTTCTGCGCAAAATTAAGGTTTTTTACGGACATAGCAGCTAACGGCGCATGAATATTGGTCTTAAGAAGGGCCTGAATGGCCAAAAAGAAAAACCCCGGCAGGCCGGGGTTTTTGTGTGCTTGTCACGGCAACCGACGATTAATCGTCAAGGAAGCTGCGCAGCACTTCAGAGCGGCTTGGGTGACGCAGTTTACGTAGTGCCTTAGCTTCTATCTGACGGATACGCTCACGGGTGACGTCGAACTGCTTGCCCACTTCTTCCAGAGTGTGGTCAGTGTTCATATCGATACCGAAACGCATGCGCAGAACTTTCGCTTCACGCGCGGTCAGGCCAGCTAACACGTCGTGAGTGGCAGAACGCAGACTCTCAGAGGTGGCAGAGTCCAGCGGCAGTTCCAAAGTGGTATCTTCAATGAAATCACCCAAATGTGAATCTTCATCATCACCGATTGGGGTTTCCATTGAGATTGGCTCTTTCGCAATCTTCAATACTTTACGAATTTTGTCTTCCGGCATTAGCATGCGTTCAGCCAACTCTTCCGGCGTTGGCTCGCGACCCATCTCTTGCAGCATCTGGCGCGAAATACGGTTGAGTTTGTTAATGGTCTCAATCATATGCACCGGAATACGGATGGTACGTGCCTGGTCCGCGATAGAGCGGGTGATAGCCTGACGAATCCACCAAGTTGCATAGGTTGAGAACTTATAACCACGGCGGTATTCGAATTTATCTACTGCTTTCATCAAACCGATATTGCCTTCCTGAATTAAATCAAGGAACTGCAAGCCACGGTTAGTGTATTTTTTCGCAATAGAGATAACCAGACGTAGGTTAGCCTCAACCATTTCTTTCTTGGCGCGACGCGCTTTCGCTTCACCAATAGACATACGGCGGTTGATGTCTTTCACTTGCTCAATGGTCAGGCCGGTTTCTTCTTCGATCTGACGCAGTTTTTGCAAGCTACGTTGCACATCGTCTGAAACATCTTTCAGTTTTTCAGACCATGGCTTACCCATAGCAATTGCAGCTGCAAACCAAGTATCGCTGGTTTCATTGCTGGCAAACAGGGTAACGAAATTCTTCTTCGGCATTTTGCACTGTTCAACACACAGTTTCATGATGATACGTTCTTGAGTACGAACGCGGTCCATCATGGCACGCATGTTATTGACCAGATAGTCGAACTGCTTCGGTACCAGGCGGAACTGTTTGAACACTTCAGAAAGCTTCAGGATCTCAGCAGCAGCATTGGCGTGGCTACGACCATTTTTCTTGATTTCCAAACGTGCGTTTTCGTACTGCTCACGCAATTCGCTGAATTTCTGGCGTGCCAGCTCTGGATCGATGCTGTTGTCGTCTTCTTCTTCTTCTTCGTCTTCATCTTCGTCGTCGTCATCATCCATTTCTTCAGTGGATAATTCAGAACCAACGTGAGTTGCAGTCGGCGCAATATCTTCTTCGGCGTTTGGATCAACAAAGCCGGTGATCAGGTCAGATAGACGGGCTTCACCCGCCTCAACGCGATCATATTGTTCCAATAGGTAAGTAATCGCTTCAGGGTATTCAGCCACTGAGCACTGGACCTGATTGATACCGTCTTCGATACGTTTGGCAATATCAATCTCGCCTTCACGCGTCAATAGCTCAACGGTACCCATTTCGCGCATGTACATACGCACCGGGTCGGTTGTACGCCCGATTTCGGATTCAACACTGGACAACACCTGTGCAGCAGCTTCAGCCGCGTCATCGTCGGTATCAGTGGTGTTCTCGGCCAGCATTAAATCATCGGCATCAGGGGCTTCTTCCAGCACCTGTATGCCCATGTCATTAATCATCTGGATGATGTCTTCGATCTGATCGGAATCGACGATATCTTCCGGCAGATGGTCATTGACCTCAGCATAGGTCAGATAGCCTTGCTCCTTACCACGGGTGACAAGTAGCTTCAGCTGTGACTGCGGGTTTTGCTCCATAAGACGGTATCCACACTTCAGAGTATTTGGGTTGGTGTCGGTCGGCGAAACCGCCAACAATAGCATTTGGGGCTTTTTTTTGTCGCCGCTGCCCGCCATGACGGCATATTGTGGGGATTTGCCCCCACATTTATCGGCAATTAAGCCGTTGGGTGTTTCATTTTTTTCTGGCTAACGCCAGATTCAAAGACCAAAGCTCTTTACGTTCTTCGGCGTTTAATCCATGAGTACGATCACGCGCTATAAGTGTTTCCTGACGTTGCTCCAATATGGAGTCATACAGGCTGGTTAGCGTGTCGACAAAAGTCTGTTCAACCATGTCCTCAACAATCATGTGGTTCCATGTTGCGAGAGTTTCAAGTTGTTGGCTGAATTTATTATCACGATACCGTTCTAATAACTGCCCGGTTGTCAGCCCTGGTTGGGCTAAACACGTCTCAACCAACTCAATAAATAACGGTAAACCGGCCAACTTGGCTTGCTCGACACCTTGTAGTGAGGGGATGAGTGTCGCCAGTTGTGGGTTTTGTACCAGTAGCCCTATAAGTATACGCATGGTTGTGCGTTTTAGCTGGGGAGGCTGGTAGGTATTTGCATTTTCAGCCTGCTTTGGCATCAGCTTATCGAGCTGGCTGTCATCAAGCAGACCCAACTTATTACCGAGTTGCTGGCGCAGGTATAGCCGTAAGGTTTCACCAGGCACCTGACTGATTAATGGAAGTGCCAGTGTACTTAACTTAGCGCGCCCATCTGGGCTGCTCAAATCCACCTGTGGCATTAATGTTTCGAACAAGAAGGTTGAGAGTGGCTGCGCCTCCTCCATCCGCTGTTCGAATGCATCTTTCCCTTCTTTGCGTACCAGAGTGTCTGGATCTTCGCCATCAGGCAAAAACATAAAGCGTAGCTGACGCCCATCATTTAGATAGGGCAACGCTGTCTCTAATGCGCGCCAGGCGGCATCTCTACCGGCACGATCGCCGTCATAACAACAAATTACGTTGTCCGTTGCGCGGAATAATAATTGAATATGTTCCGCAGTTGTAGCTGTACCCAGTGAGGCAACAGCATAATCAATACCAAATTGCGCCAGTGCCACTACATCCATATAACCTTCCACGACGAGTAGCCGTGTTGGGTTAGGGTGGCTCACTTGCGCTTCATACAAGCCGTATAACTGGCGGCCCTTATGAAATATTTCTGTTTCTGGGGAGTTGAGGTACTTCGGCACTCCGTCACCCAGAATTCGCCCGCCAAAAGCGATAACCCGCCCGCGTTTATCGCGGATGGGGAACATAACACGTTCACGAAAACGATCGTAAACCCGCCCTGTATCATTAGTCACCAGCATCCCGGCATCGTTCAGCGCGGTACGGCTTTCACCATCGCGACCAAAACGTTTTAAGGCGTTGTCCCAACCTGGGGGGGCAAAACCGATAGCAAAATGTTGGATGATTTCTTCACTCAAACCGCGATGTTTAAGATATTCGCGTGCCTGATTAGCATTCTGGCCTTTGAGTGATTGTTGATAGAATGCACTCAGGCTTTCCATCAGTTGATAAAGACTTTGTCGCTGATGGCGTTCTAACTGGGTGGTGCCGGTTCCTGCCTCGTAAGGCACTTCCAGCCCGTGCATGGTGGCTAATTCTTCAATACTTTCGACAAACTCAAGCCTGTCGTAATTCATCAAGAAATCAACAGCATTGCCATGCGCACCACAGCCAAAACAGTGGTAAAACTGTTTTTCGCCGTTAACGGTGAATGAGGGTGTTTTCTCATGATGGAACGGACAGCACGCATGGTAATTTTTGCCTTGCTTCTTCAGCTTTACCCGAGCATCGATAAGATCGACGATGTCGGTGCGAGCCAGCAAGTCATTGATAAATACACGTGGAATTCGTCCAGCCATAAGCCCCTATTCGGTCAGTCCATAAACGAGAACAAGCCGCGCATTCCTTTCGGAAAGCACGGCCTTCATATGCAACTACTCGATCTGCGCGTTCTTAGAACATAAAAAACTACGCGGTGGGGTTACCCCCGAAGAATTAATACAGACGAGTGCGGCGTGCGTTTTCGCGAGCCAATTTCTTCGCGTGACGTTTTACAGCAGAAGCTTTAGCGCGTTTACGTTCGGTAGTCGGTTTTTCATAGAACTCACGACGACGAACTTCAGCTAATACACCTGCTTTTTCGCAAGAGCGTTTAAAACGACGAAGAGCTACGTCGAATGGCTCGTTTTCACGTACTTTAATTACCGGCATGTGCCTCTCACCTCAATAGAAATCGGTTTGCTGCTGGCCAATCGCCAGCCTTCTCAAAATGGTGCGGAATTTTACTTCAATGGATGCTGCTTTGTAAAGCACCACAGCAAATTGAAACAGGCACGCCCCTGTGATGTCGCCCTCGTTCTTTACAAGAAAGTTGGTGCCAGGAGTGCGACGGCCGCTGATTATATACTAAACAGGGCCATTGATCGAATTTATCAACATTATTTTCAAATGTGACAACTATCAACAACATTCATCCTGTTGGATAGCCAAAATGCCGGTTTTCCGTTCAATTTGGTATCAGAAATCATGACGAGCGACACGGTTATGCTAAACTACCAGCCGCACGTGAATGATGGGAAATGTAATGCGAGTTTTGGGTATAGAAACATCCTGCGATGAAACCGGAATTGCAGTGTATGACGATGAAACCGGTCTGTTAGCTAACCAATTGTACAGTCAGGTTAAATTGCATGCTGATTATGGCGGCGTTGTGCCTGAACTGGCTTCCCGAGATCATGTGCGCAAAACCGTGCCATTGATTCAGGCTGCATTGAAAGAAGCTAATTTGACCGCCAAAGATATTGATGGCGTGGCGTATACCGCAGGCCCCGGCTTGGTTGGCGCATTGCTGGTCGGTGCCACTGTAGGGCGTGCATTAGCTTTTGCCTGGGGTGTTCCCGCCGTGCCCGTTCATCATATGGAAGGCCACTTATTGGCTCCAATGCTGGAAGAAAATGCACCCGAGTTTCCGTTTGTCGCCTTGTTGGTGTCCGGTGGCCATACGCAATTAATTAGTGTGACTGGCATTGGCGAATATCTGTTGCTGGGCGAGTCTGTCGATGATGCAGCAGGTGAAGCTTTTGATAAAACAGCGAAATTGCTAGGTCTGGATTACCCCGGCGGGCCAATGTTGTCGCGGATGGCACAGCTTGGAACGGCTGGACGGTTCACTTTCCCGCGCCCAATGACTGACCGTCCGGGTCTGGATTTCAGTTTTTCTGGCCTGAAAACTTTCGCCGCTAATACTATTCGTGCCAACGGCACTGATGATCAGACTCGGGCTGATATTGCGCGAGCATTCGAAGATGCGGTGGTCGATACACTGGCAATCAAATCAAAACGCGCGCTGGATCAAACCGGTTTTAAACGTTTAGTGATTGCTGGCGGCGTGAGTGCTAATCGCACGTTGCGCAGTAAATTGGCTGAAATGATGCAAAAACGTGGCGGCGAAGTATTCTACGCCCGGCCAGAATTTTGCACCGATAATGGTGCGATGATCGCCTATGCTGGGTTGATCAGGCTGAAAAGTGGTGTGAATAGCGAGTTGAGTGTGTCGGTTAGGCCGCGCTGGCCTTTGGCTGAGTTGCCGAAAGTCTGAGCGGGGCTGTGCTAGCGTCATTCTGGACTCGCTATTTAAATCTCCAACGTTAGATTCCGATAACTCGATCTTAAGTGGTGGGGGCAGGTAGAGAGTAAAGCGTCCGCGCCAAGGATGGCGCGGCTTGAACCTACATGGACGTGTTGACGACGTCTTTACGATCTGCCTGTTCTCTCCGCACTGAGCACATTGCTATTAATCTTCTTCTTTCTCTTCCAACTCTGCGGCTTCTTCAGCGGAGGTTTTTTGCTTTTTCTTTCTGAGTTTGTCCCAGATTTTACTTTCTTTGCCGCGCCATAAACGCTGGATATTGTCGTGATGACGCATCAGGATCAGACAGGAGAGCATAGCGACAGGGAAGGTGAATTGTGGTTTGAACCACCAGACATAAAATGGTGCGATCAGCGCGCTGATAATTGCGCCCAAAGATGAATAGCCGCTTAATAAAACCGTCAGTAGCCAAGTGCCCGTCATCAGGCCAGTCAGATCCCAGCCGATAGGTGCGATGGCACCAAAGGCAGTGGCGACGCCTTTGCCGCCTTTAAAGTGGAAAAATACCGGATAAATATGGCCCAGACAGGCAGCAATAGCAGTAAGTCCAAGATACAGTGGCGAAACATGCAGCAGGTAAGCTATCCAAACCGGTAACATACCTTTCAGCACATCAAAAATCAGTACGGTTGCCGCGGCGGCGCGGCCACCGATACGTAGTACGTTGGTGGCCCCGGGATTACCGGAGCCATGTTCACGCGGATCGGGTAGCTTGGCAACTCGACATACCAGGACAGCACTGGAAATTGAGCCACACAAATACGCGAAGATAATCATGCCAAGCGCGATAGCACTCATAACACCGCCCTGTTGAATATTGATCGTTTTAATCGCAACATCTGTGGATAATACGCATATTCGGCTGGAAGTGGTATCCGGCAGGCACAAAAACAGAGAATGACGTGATGGATATCGTATTTATTGAGGAACTCAGTGTCATAACCACCATCGGTGTTTATGACTGGGAACAAACCATTCAGCAAAAACTCGTGTTCGATATCGAAATGGGTTGGGATAACCGCAAAGCTGCTGCCAGCGATGATGTCAATGATTGCCTGAGCTATGCAGATATCAGCGATGCAGTCATCAAACACGTAGAAATACAGCGTTTTGCGCTGGTTGAGCGAGTGGCTGAAGAGATTGCCGATCTATTGTTGCAACGATTTAATTCGCCTTGGGTGCGGATTAAGGTGAGCAAGCCGGGAGCGGTTGCTCAGGCGCGTAATGTCGGTGTGGTTATTGAACGCGGTCAACGGATTGGCTGATTTTTTCCGCGCCACGACATAAAAATGCAACCCTATACTGATAATATGGTCCGAATTATTGATTAACGTGATATTTTTTACAGACTGAAATTGAACGGCACTGTTTCTCACATTGCCGTTTTTTTGTGGATTTCTATTACAGGGCATTGGGTATCGTAGATGACGGATATGTATTCGCTGTTTGTGGCTTTTGTTTTGGGCGTGGTTGAAGGGCTTACTGAGTTCCTGCCGGTTTCATCTACTGGACATATGATTATTGTCGGTGAGCTATTAGGCTTTACCGGCGACAAAGCAAAAACCTTTGAGGTCATTATTCAGTTAGGGTCGATTCTAGCCGTAGTGGTAGTGTTCTGGCGGCGCTTATTTGGCCTGATCGGTATCCATTTTGGTAAAGTGCCTCATGAAGGGAAAACCAACGGCCACCTGACATTAGGCCATATTTTGCTGGCGATGATCCCCGCGGTTGGCTTGGGATTGGCTTTCCATGATGTCATTAAATCGTTATTTAACCCGCAAAGTGTCATGTATGCATTAGTCGCCGGCGGTTTGCTCTTGCTGGCCGCGGAGTGGTTTAAACCTAAAAATCCTAAGGCTATCGGGCTGGATGATATTACCTATCGGCAGGCTTTTGCCATTGGTTGTTTCCAGTGCTTGGCGTTATGGCCGGGTTTTTCCCGCTCGGGTGCCACCATTTCAGGTGGGATGCTGGTCGGTGTAAACCGCTACGCAGCCTCTGAATTTTCCTTTATCTTAGCCGTACCGATGATGCTCGGGGCCAGCGGATTAGATTTGTATAAGAGTCTACATTTCTTGAGTTGGGGCGATTTACCGATGTTTGCCGTTGGGTTTATCACCGCATTTGTTGTCGCGCTAATTGCTATCAAAACCTTCCTGTCACTGATTAAGCGTATCTCTTTCGTACCTTTTGCGATTTATCGCTTTATTGTCGCGGGAGCGGTGTACTGGGTCTTTATGTAATATACCCGTTATACTTCAAGCTGCATGTGCGTTGGCTACGTTCATCATCGGAATCACTTACTTATGTAAGCTCATCGGGTTCTCTCGCTTGCCGCCTTCCTGCAACTCGAATTATTTAGGGTATAAAAAGTGCAGCAAAATATAAAAAAGCCCTGAATTATCAGGGCTTTTTTGTTTTATCGCCAGAAAGTCAATTTAGGGAGAAACCACTTCCTGATTCTGTTTCCATTCGGCTAAAGCTTGCTGGCGGCGGCGTTTCAGTTCATCACGAATAGCCAAACCCTGCAGCCCACTGGCAACCACTTCCTGCACTGAGACTCCACTAGCAATACGGAATGCAGCACGTAAATAGTCTCCCTGCGGGTAGGGGTTTTCTTCAAATCCAGTACGGCCTCGAGCATCAGCTTCGCTGGTCATTATCATTTGCTCAAGGCGTTCTGGTTTACGCCATACATCAATAGCATCGAACAGTTTAAGCAGGGTCTCAGGCCGGAGCTTATTCACCGTATGGATGAGGTCATGGTATTCAGCGACCAGTTTTGCTAAATCTCGCACTGGGTTTGGTACCCGTAAACGCTGGCATAGCCGTTTGACCAATTTCACGCCCGCAGGGCCATGCCCATAATGATGGGGCCAGAGCTCTTTAGGTGTCAGGCCCTTACCTAGATCATGGCAGAGTGCGGCAAAGCGCACATCAACCGCAGGGCTGAGTTGCGCCGCCATAGCCAGCGTCATCAGAGTATGAATGCCGGTATCGATTTCCGGGTGCCATTTTTCCGGCGCAGGGACACCAAATAATCGCTCAATCTCTGGGAATAGCACCGCCAGTGCGCCGCAATCGCGTAATACCTGAAAATAGATTTGCGGGCTTTGCGTTTTGAGTGCTTTTTCGGTCTCTTTCCACACGCGTTCTGGTGTCAAAGCAGAAAGTTCGCCGCTTCTAGCCATTGCTGCCATCAATAATTGAGTTTCTGAGGCGACAGTAAAGCCCAGATGCGCAAAACGGGCAGCGAAACGAGCTACTCGCAGAACCCGCAGTGGATCCTCACCAAATGCATCTGAGACATGGCGTAATACTCGGTTCTCTATATCTTGTTGGCCATTGTAGGGATCAAATAATTCACCTTCGCTATTACGCGCAATAGCGTTGATGGTCAAATCGCGGCGCAGTAAATCTTCTTCCAGAGTGACATCCGGGGCGGCGTAGCAAGTAAAACCGGTATAGCCCTGGCCTGATTTACGTTCGGTACGGGCCAATGCGTATTCTTCATGGGTGACGGGGTGAAGAAATACCGGGAAATCTTTACCGACCTGTTGGTAACCCTGCGCGAGTAGCTGTTCTGGCGTAGCGCCTACTACCACCCAGTCCTGCTCGGTCACAGGTAGGTTTAATAAGCTGTCGCGTACGGCACCGCCGACTAAATAGATCTCCATATAGGCCCTTCGTTCTTGACGTTGCAGTTTTATTGAACCGTGATCAGTTCATCCAGCGGTTATTCTTTTTACGGCTGGGGATCAGATGTGGCAGAATCAGGCCCAGTAATAAGCCGATCCCCGCAACACCGCCGCCGTACATAAACCATTGCAGAATAATAGTGCGCTGCTTGTCATCCAATTGCAGATTTACCGCGTTGACTTTCTTCTGAGCCACCACTAACTGGTTTTTCAATGACTCATTTTCTTTTTGTAATTCGGAAATAACGCTATCACTGGCGGCTACTTTTTGCTGCATTTCAGCGGTGCGTTGATTCCAGCTATTATCAATATTAGCCAGTTTATCGGTGAGTGTTTTGACCTGTTGTTCAAGGTCGGGAACCCGAACGCGTAAGCTGGGTGTTTCGCTCAATTGATCTAGTGGAATCCAGGTGGTTTTCCCTTTACTGTCGCGGATTTGACCGTAATTTGTGCCGTCATTAACGCTTATCAGGGTAACTTCATCCCCACCTTTTAGCGTACCCACAATACGGTATTGGTTACCGGGGCCGCTATGAACGTAGGTATCCAGCTCATCAGAGATGTAACGTTTTTCTTCAGCGTAAGCGCTCAAGGAAAGAGTGAGACTTAGCACAGTGAGGCAAATTAGGCGTAATTTCTGCATTAGAGAGTCATTTATGAGTGAATTTATGGGACGATAGTAGTGTGTTCAGTTTGCCGACGCAACGCATAAACCGGAATGAGAACTATCTTACTCTCATAGCCAGCGCGGCTTTAGCCCTTTGATTGCTTATTTTAACGACGGTGAAAATTTGTCTTATGAAGCCTTAGGGTAGTCCGGTGAAAACAGGTTAAAATAGAGTTTGACTCAGGGCTGCCGCATGCGTGTTTTTTGTTTTCTAGCAGAGAAGTTTGTGTAAAACAGGCAAATCACCGCGAAAAAGGCATAATGCCCATAATCTCACAACATACCGGTGTGAATGAAATTATGACCGTTGAAATAGAATTAAAATTTATTGCTACTCCTGCGGCCATTGCCGCTTTGCCAGAGCGAATCACCTCTTGGCAAAGCCAGCATTCTGCGCCGCAAACTCTGACGAATATCTATTTTGAAACGGCGGAAAACCGTCTGCGCCAACATGATATTGGCTTACGTATTCGTGGTTATGATGGCCACTATGAAATGACAGTTAAGACTGGCGGCAAAGTGGTCGGCGGTTTGCATCAACGGCCTGAATATAACGTTGATATTGATAATGATAAATTAGATCTGGCGCGTTTCCCCGCTGATATTTGGCCAGAGGGGTGGGCGGTTGACGCGCTACAAGCCGAGTTACAGCCATTATTCCGTACCGATTTTACCCGTGAGAAGTGGGTAATTACTTACGGTGAGAGCGAGATAGAGCTTGCTCTTGACCAAGGGACTATTAGTGCAGGTGAGTTGTCAGAGCCATTGAGTGAAATTGAATTGGAACTCAAGAAAGGCAATCAGACCGATTTACTGGCATTGGCGACTGAACTGGCACAAATCGGGGGTTTACGACAGGGAAACTTGAGTAAAGCGGCACGCGGCTATCATTTAGCACAAGGCAATCCGGCATGTGCATTGCGCCCGTTATTAGTGTTACAACCTGCGCCGAAATCAACCGTCGAGCAAGGCATGGTTGCCGGGCTGGAAATGGCGTTGGACCACTGGCAGTATCATGAGGAATTATGGTTGCGCGGTGAGACTGCGGCCAAGCCAATGATCATCGAGGCTTTAGGGATGATTCGTCAGACATTGGCTATTTTTGGTGGGTTGGTGCCACGCAAAGCCAGCACTGAATTACGTGCGGCATTAATTGCGTTGGAACCCCAGTTAGAGCCGAAAAATGCTAAGGCTGAGCTCATTTGTTATAGCGCCGATTATCTGAAATGTAAGTTAGCGCTCACATCGTGGTTGGTGACTTCTGGCTGGCGGCCATTTATGGATGACAAAGCGAGAACCAAGTTTGAGGGTTCGTTCAAACGCTTCTGCGACATCATGCTGAGCCGTAGCGCTGCTGACCTAAAAGAGGCCTTTGGCCATAATATGGATGATGACGGTTATTTGGCACAACTTCCGCGTTTAAACCGGCAGATTATGTCTTTCCAGTTACTTTCCGGTTTCTATCCACAAAGTGAATGGCATCCATATATTGATGGCTGGTTTGGTTTACAGCAGGCCATTATGGAGCGGCAGGGTCACTGGCGTGATACCGCCCGTAAAGAAGCGCTGTCTCAGCCCGCGTTCTGGTTGAATGGGGCTGTGCGTTAATCGATTGCCGCTTGAGGAATGATATGTTGCCACTCCCTTCAGAATTACAGATTCAGGCGCAGAATATACAGCAGCGCTTTTATGAGTTACCGGCTCCACGGAGCTTACGTGAAGAAGATATCGCAGTATTGGTATTGAGTGATTTTGTCAGTGATATGTTACTGATTCACCCTGATTGGCTGGATGAGCTGCATCAGCAGCCGCCACAACCCCAGGAGTGGCAATTTTATCAACAATGGCTCAGTCAGGCACTGGCCGAGGTGCAAGATGAAGCCGCGCTGCTAGCAGCATTGCGACTATTTCGCCGCCGAATTATGGTGCGTATCGCCTGGTCGCAGGCACTGGAAACCAGCACCACGACGGATACCCTGCAACAGCTAAGTTGGTTGGCTGAAAGTCTGATTATTGCTGCACGCGACTGGTTATATCAGGCGTGCTGTCGCGAGTTCGGTACGCCCTGTAACAGTGAAGGTGTGCCGCAGCCTTTGCTTATTTTAGGTATGGGGAAATTAGGTGGCGGCGAGCTGAATTTCTCGTCGGATATCGACTTGATCTTTGCTTATCCAGAAAGTGGCCAGACCCAGGGTGGGCGGCGTCAGTTGGATAATGCCCAGTTCTTTACTCGCCTGGGGCAACGGCTGATTAAAGCATTAGACCAGCAAACGATAGACGGCTTTGTCTATCGGGTAGATATGCGTCTGCGCCCGTTTGGTGATAGTGGCCCGCTGGTGTTGAGCTTTGCTGCACTGGAAGATTATTACCAAGAGCAAGGGCGCGACTGGGAGCGCTACGCTATGGTGAAAGCTCGCCTGATGGGTGGAGCGGAAGACTACTACAGCAAGGAACTGCGCCAAACTTTACGCCCCTTCGTTTTTCGCCGTTATATCGATTTCAGTGTGATTCAGTCGCTGCGTAATATGAAAGGGATGATCGCCCGTGAAGTTCGTCGGCGCGGCTTGAAAGACAATATCAAACTGGGCGCGGGTGGAATTCGTGAAATCGAGTTCATTACCCAGGTATTTCAGTTGATTCGGGGGGGCCGTGAACCGCGTCTACAAGAGCGTGCTTTGCTGCCGACCTTACAGGCCGTGGCCGAGTTGGGATTATTGCCGGAACAACAGGTGGCGGATCTCAGTGGTAGCTATCTATTTTTGCGCCGTTTGGAAAACCTACTGCAAGCCATTGCCGACGAGCAAACTCAGACTTTGCCCGGTGATACCTTGAACCAGGCCCGTTTAGCTTGTGGTATGGGCTATGTGGACTGGGCAGCGATGAATGCTGCACTAGAACAGCATATGCAAGCAGTGCGTTTGGTATTTGATGATCTGATTGGCGACGATACCCCCGATATTGGCGAAGATCCCAGTCACGGTTTGTATAAAAGTTTGTGGCAGGATGCATTGGAAGAGAGTGATTTAGCGCCACTAACACCACATTTAGATGAAACGGCGCGCAGCCAATTATTGGTCACAATTAATCATTTTCGCCATGATGTGGATAAGCGCACCATTGGTCCGCGTGGCCGAGAGGTGTTGGATCAACTGATGCCACGTCTGTTCGCTGAAGTCTGCCCACGCCCAGACGCTAATGTTGCTCTTAGCCGACTGATTCAACTGTTGCTAAGTATTGTGACTCGTACCACCTATCTGGAATTGCTGGTGGAATATCACGCGGCACTGAAGCATGTTATTCGCTTGTGTTCTGCCTCCCCGATGGTCGCCAGCCAGCTCGCCCGTTATCCACTGTTATTGGACGAATTACTTGATCCGCAATCACTCTATCAGCCTTTGGAACCCAGTGCCTATCGTGATGAATTGCGTCAATACTTGTTACGGGTGCCGCCCGATGATGAGGAGCAACAACTGGAGGCGTTACGTCAGTTTAAGCAGGCGCAACAATTGCGTATTGCCTCTGGAGATATCACCGAAGCGCTGCCGGTAATGAAAGTGAGTGATCACTTAACTTATCTGGCAGAAGCCATGATTGATGCGGTTATCCAGCAAGCATGGAATCAAATGGTGGCCCGTTATGGTCAGCCAAGTCATTTGCAACAGCGCGAAGGTCGTGGTTTTGCTGTGATTGGTTATGGCAAATTGGGTGGCTGGGAGCTGGGTTACAGCTCAGATCTGGACTTGGTGTTCTTGCTTGATTGCCCGCTGGATGTGATGACAGACGGTGAGCGTAGTATTGATGGCCGCCAGTTCTATTTGCGTTTGGCACAACGCGTGATGCACTTATTCAGCACTCGCACCTCATCAGGTATTTTGTATGAAGTTGATGCGCGGCTAAGACCATCCGGTGAAGCGGGTATGTTGGTGAGTACCATAGAGGCCTTTGCTGACTATCAGCAAAATGAAGCCTGGACGTGGGAACATCAGGCGCTGGTGCGCGCTCGCATTGTCTATGGTTGCCCTGAATTGCAACAAAAGTTTGACGCTATTCGCCAGCAAATTCTTTGTCGCCCGCGCGAAGGCTCGCAATTACAGCAGGAAGTTCGCGAAATGCGCGAGAAGATGCGCAATCATTTAGGCAGTAAACAGCGTGATGTTTTTGATATCAAAGCCGATGAGGGAGGAATCACCGATATTGAATTTATCGCTCAATATTTGGTGCTGCGCTATGCCGCCAACGAACCGCGCTTGACCCGTTGGTCTGATAATGTGCGAATTTTCGAGCTAATGGCCAATTACGATATTATGCCGGAGGCGGAAGCGGCGGCATTGACTCGCGCTTATGTCACCATGCGTGATGAAATTCATCATCTGGCATTGCAGGAGCAATCAAGCAAGGTCTCAGCTGATTGTTTTGCCACAGAAAGAAAACAAGTAGCCGCCAGTTGGCATAAATGGTTGGTTGCAGCGCCTTCGGGCGTATAGATTCCAGTTATTAATGGTATGCAGGGCGTCTGTGATATTATCCGTCACCATATAACAAACACAAAATTGGAGCGAAGGGATGTGTGTTTTCGGGGTTAATAACAGCTCACTTTGGGGGGCTAACGTATGAAAGTCACGCTGCCTGACTTTCGCCGCGCCGGTGTATTAGTCGTTGGTGATGTCATGTTAGACCGTTATTGGTATGGCCCAACCAGCCGCATTTCACCAGAAGCACCGGTGCCGGTTGTCAAAGTTGATACCATCGAAGAACGCCCCGGCGGTGCTGCAAACGTTGCGATGAACATCGCCTCCCTTGGCGCTATCTCCCGATTAGTTGGGTTGACGGGTATTGATGATGCCGCACGCGCACTGACCAGCAAGCTAAACGAAGTGCAGGTGCGTTGTGATTTTGTCTCGGTGCCCACTCATCCAACTATCACCAAGCTACGGGTACTTTCCCGTAATCAGCAGCTCATTCGCCTGGATTTCGAAGAAGGTTTTGATGGCGTTGACCCTCAACCTATCTTTGAGCGCATTCAACAAGCGCTGCCACAGATTGGTGCTCTGGTGCTGTCCGACTATGCTAAAGGTGCGCTGAACAGTGTGCAGAAGATGATCCAACTGGCGCGAAAAGCAAAAGTTCCGGTGCTTATCGATCCCAAAGGTAGCGATTTCGAACGATATCGTGGCGCAACACTACTGACACCAAACTTATCCGAGTTTGAAGCGGTGGTGGGGCATTGCAAAAGCGAAGAAGAGTTGGTGAGCCGTGGCATGAAGCTGGTAGCTGACTTTGAGCTTTCCGCTTTGCTGGTGACCCGTTCTGAGCAAGGGATGACCTTATTACAGCCGGGCAAATCTCCATTACATTTACCGACTCAAGCACAAGAAGTGTTTGATGTGACCGGTGCCGGTGACACGGTTATTGGTGTGCTAGCGGCTGCATTAGCGGCTGGAAATTCGCTTGAAGAGTCATGTTTCCTGGCCAATGCCGCAGCCGGTGTGGTGGTCGGTAAATTGGGGACATCTACTGTTTCCCCGATTGAGCTGGAAAATGCGATTCGTGGCCGTGCTGAAACCGGTTTCGGCGTGATGGACGAGCAGCAACTGAAAAAAGCGGTGGCTCAGGCCCGCCAGCGTGGTGAAAAAGTTGTCATGACTAACGGCATCTTTGACATCCTTCATGCCGGTCATGTTTCTTACTTAGCCAATGCCCGTAAGCTGGGTGACCGCCTGATTGTGGCAGTGAACAGTGATGCCTCTACCAAACGGTTGAAAGGTGAGAAACGCCCGGTGAATCCATTGGATCAGCGCATGATTGTGCTGGGCGCGTTGGAAGCTGTGGATTGGGTGGTGCCATTTGAAGAAGATACTCCGCAGCGCTTAATTGCCGATATTTTGCCGGATTTACTGGTGAAGGGCGGGGATTATAAACCTGATGAAATTGCCGGTAGTGCAGAGGTATGGGCTGCTGGTGGGGAAGTGAAAGTGCTGAATTTCGAAGATGGTGTTTCTACCACTAATATTATTCAGTCCATCAAGAATGGCTTGGGGTGATTCAGCTCTAGTCTAGTCGTGTTATACCCCCATTAATTTGGATATAGGCCAGCTATAAATATAGAAAAGGCGAAGTGTGTGAGTGGACTAAAACAGGAATTGAGTCTGGCCCAGGGAGTTGGGTTATTGTCTACTTCACTGTTGGGAACCGGTGTCTTTGCCGTGCCTGCACTGGCGGCAATGTTGGCCGGTGAAGATAGTTTATGGGCTTGGCCGGTATTGATTGTGCTGGTTTTCCCGATTGCTATCGCCTTTGCTGCTTTAGGCCGCCACTTTCCCAGTGCCGGTGGCGCGGCCCACTTTGTCACCATGGCATTCGGGCCGAAGCTTGGCAAAGTCACCGGTTGGCTATTTTTGTCCGTCATTCCGGTCGGTTTACCCGCCGCGCTCCAAATTGCGGCTGGTTTCTGGCAAGCCACTTTTGGTTGGAGTGACAGCGGATTATTGATGGTGCAACTGGTGACTTTGCTGGTTATTTGGTTGCTGGGAACCCGCAGTGCTGGCTCCAGTGCCAACGTGCAAACATTGATTGCCTTACTGGTCATCGCGCTGGTGGTGGCTATTTGGTGGCAGGGTGACATTCAGCCATCACAAATTCCTTGGCCCGTACCACAAGATATTATCCCATCGAATATGTTCAGTGCGCTGGCAGTGATGTTCTGGTGCTTTGTCGGGCTGGAAGCTTTCGCTCATCTGGCGACAGAATTCCGTCACCCAGAACGTGATTTTCCGCGCGCCCTGATGGTCGGACTATTGGTCGCGGGTGCGGTCTATTGGGGATGTACCGTGGCGGTGCTGCATTTCCATGCCTATGGTGAACAGCAAGCTGCTGCCGCCTCCTTGCCGGGAATTGTGGTGCAACTGTTCGGTGAACATGCGCTATGGATTGCCTGCATTATTGGCTATTTAGCTTGTTTTGCCAGTGTAAATATTTATACCCAGAGTTTCGCTCGCATGGTGTGGTCGCAGGCGCGCCCACAAAGCAAGTTGGCACAGCTGTCTGTCGGGCAAACTCCAGTGAATGCACTGACGGCAGTAGTTGGTAGTTGCCTGCTGTTTACTTTACTGACTTACTGGCTGTCTCTGCCATTAGATCTGCTGATTGTGTATGCCAACGGCATCTTTGTGCTGATTTATTTGCTGTGCATGCTGGCTGGGATCCGCTTATTAAGTGGGCGCTCGCGGATAATGTCGGTGATTGGCAGTATTCTGTGTTGTGTATTGCTGGTGATGATTGGTTGGAAGAGCTTATATGCTTTACTGATGTTTGCGCTGTTGTGGATGCTAATGTCGACGTCGCGTGGAGCCATAATACAGCACTAAAAAGGGCGCCAGATGGCGCCCCAATCATAATAATCGACTCAGATTACTCGCCGGTTTTATCATCAATAGTGGCCGTTGCTTCAGCGGTGGTCGGAGCACTGTTGAACTTGGCCTCCAGTTCGCTCATACGTTGTTCCAACAACGCCAGCTTTTCTCTGGTACGCAGCAGTACTTGAGTTTGCACGTCGAACTCTTCACGATTAACCAAATCCAGACGGGTTAACTGTGATTGCAGCACCATCCGAATTTTCTTTTCGACGTCGTCCCCGAATTCGCGAATACCTTTCGGCATAGACTCATGCACCTGGCGAGCGATTTGTTCAATTTTTTTCGGGTCAATCATGGTATTTCCCTAATTAGATGTGAAGTTACTCCTACTAGTGTAATGCTTGATGCCGAATGTATAAACCTTCTCAATCACCATTTTGTTAATTGCTCCGACGAATCAATAGCGCTATAGTCGTAGGGCTTATTCTCAGGGCGGGGTGCAAGTCCCCACCGGCGGTAAATTGTGTTGCGGCATATCATGTCGTGGTGCAAAAGCCCGCGAGCGCTCACGTTGTTTCTCTTATCAAAGAGAGCAGGGTAGAGGTCAGCAGATCCGGTGTAATTCCGGGGCCGACGGTTATAGTCCGGATGGGAGAGAGTAACGGTATCTGCCGAGCCTATTTATTGTATTAAGTAGCTCGCTTGCGTTATTTCGGCTATTTATATTGATATATGCAGTTATTGATATATTAAAGTGGCCATTTACTCCTCAAGACCGCCCTGGTTCTGGTAATCCATAATTTTAATGAGGTTTCTTACCATGAATCAGACCCTTCTATCAGATTTCGGCACGCCTGTTGAGCGTGTTGAACGTGCTATTGACGCTCTGCGTAATGGCCGCGGCGTTATGGTGTTGGATGACGAAAGTCGTGAAAACGAAGGCGATATGGTTTTTGCTGCTGAAGCAATGACTGTAGAGCAAATGGCGCTGACTATCCGCCACGGCAGTGGCATCGTATGTCTCTGTATCACTGATGAACGCCGTCAGCAGCTTGATTTACCAATGATGGTAGCCAACAACTCCAGCCAGTTCCAAACTGCATTTACCGTAACAATCGAAGCGGCTAAAGGCGTGACAACTGGGGTTTCTGCGGCTGACCGTTTGACCACTATCCGTGCGGCAATCGCTGATAACGCAAAACCTACTGACCTTAATCGTCCAGGCCATGTATTCCCTCTACGCGGTCAGCCGGGTGGTGTATTATCACGCCGTGGGCATACGGAAGCTTCCATCGATTTAGCGACCTTAGCAGGCTACAAACCAGCGGGCGTTTTGTGTGAACTGACCAATGATGACGGTAGCATGGCGCATGCACCAGAAGTGATTGAGTTTGCCAAATTGCATGATATGCCAGTCGTAACTATTGATGACTTGGCTGAGTACCGCCAGTCTCAAGAAAAAAAAGCCAGCTGATTTCTGATGGCAATATCTACTGATATTGCCTATTGATAACGTGGTTTACACACCGGGTTGCCAGTATTCTATCGAATAGATCGCCGCCCGGCTATTTCGTGACGTTCCCTCTATCCTTGATGTTTTTCCACGATTTTTCCTTTTCAAAATTATTGAATATCTTCATCACTGTTATCCGGCTGTGTAATGAAAAAAAAGCGCGTAATGTATTGTTTATGGTTTTAGCGCCGCACTTTTTCTTAACAGTAAGGATTATCTATGAACACCTCTCGTATGCCTGCACTGTTTCTCGGCCACGGTAGCCCGATGAACGTGCTGGAAGAAAACAGTCACACTCAGGCATGGCGTGCGTTGGGTGAGACATTGCCGCGTCCAAAGGCAATTTTGGCTATTTCCGCTCATTGGTATACCCGAGGCACCGCGGTGACTGCGATGGAGAAACCTCGGACGATTCATGATTTTGGTGGTTTCCCACAGGCGTTGTTTGATACGCAATATCCGGCTCCTGGTTCGCCAGAGTTGGCAACCCAGATTCAGCAACTACTGGCACCTATTGCCGTGCAAGCTGATACCAGTGAGTGGGGTTTGGACCACGGCAGCTGGGGAGTGTTGATCAAAATGTACCCTGATGCGGATATCCCGGTGGTGCAATTGAGTATTGATGGCACACAACCGGCAGAGTATCACTATGAATTAGGTCGTAAGCTGGCGGTACTGCGTGAGCAGGGCGTGATGATTGTCGCTAGCGGAAACGTGGTACATAACTTGCGCATGGTGAAATGGCAGGGGGAAAGTAGTCCGTATCCGTGGGCAGAGTCTTTCAACCAATTTGTACGGGATAACCTGAATTATCAGGGTAGTAGCCATCCATTGGTGAACTTTATGCAACATGAAGGGGCAGCGTTATCTAACCCGTCACCTGAGCATTATCTGCCATTACTGTATGTGTTGGGGAGTTGGGATGGTGAAGAGCCGATTTCGATTCCAACCGATGGGATTGAGATGGGATCGCTGAGTATGTTGTCGGTAAGAATTGGATAGTTAGGTGTTATAAAAAACGCTTGAACTGATAAAGTCAGTGAGCCAAGGGTTGACCACTCCTACGGGCACTCCGACGGTTTACACCGTTACGGCCCCAACGGAGTGTTTCCCCTTGGTTCAGTTTTATCAATAATTTTAAGGTATTAGCCTTTATATCTGCTCTTACGCAGCTTTAACCCAAAATGATATGTGGGTAAAAACGTGACAGATCTTGGGTGATCAATTCTCGGTCTTCACGCAAACCAATGCCGCATGGTTGATCGTTAACCAACCAGCTACCAATCAACGTGTAGCTGTCACCAAACTTAGGTAAAGGATGGAATTGCTGAACAATCATACCTTCCTCACCATATGGCCCATCAACTCGCGCCACTTCTTTTCCGTTTTCCACTATCTGGATATTGGCACCTTCCCGCGAGAATAACGGCTTGGTGACATAATGATCCATGGCTGGATGATCATCTTCAGCAAAATACGCAGGCAACAGATTAGGGTGATTTGGGAACATCTCCCACAGCAGTGGCAGCAAGGCTTTATTGGAGATAATGCTCTTCCAGGCCGGCTCCAGCCAGCGTACACCTGCATCTTCCAGTTTAGTGGAGAACATTTCGCGGAACATAAATTCCCACGGGTAGAGCTTGAACAGATTACTGATAACCTGATTATCCAGATCGGTAAATTGCCCTTTTTCCCCTAAGCCAATTTCTTCCATAAACATGAATTCAGTCGGCAAACCGGCTTCTAATGCGCAATCTTGCAGATACTGCACAGTTCCACGATCTTCTTCGCTGTCCTGGCAGCAAGCCAGATGCAGTAAACTAAAACCGTGGTTATCACGCAAATCAGCAAAACGCTCAATGAGCTTCTCTTGCATGCTGTTGAACTGATCAGACTCTGAGTCCAGATTGCCTGCATTGATCTGATCTTCTAACCATAACCATTGGAAAAAAGCAGCCTCGTACAATGACGTTGGGGTATCTGCATTGTTTTCCAGCAATTTAGCTGGATTGACACCGTCATAGGCCAGATCAAGACGCGAATAGAGTGAAGGCTGATTGGTCTTCCATGAGCTACGAACAAAATCCCAGCAATGTTTTGGAATGCGGAATTTTGCCATCAGTTGATCGCTATTAACCACTTTCTCAACCACTTGCAGACACATCTGATGCAACTCTGCGGTGGTATCTTCTAACTCTTCAATTTGTGCGAGTGTGAATTGGTAATATGCATCTTCACACCAGTACGGTTCGCCATACATGGTGTGGAAACGGAAACCAAATTCAGTGGCTTTTTCGCGCCAGTCCGGGCGTTCACTAATCGCTAAACGTTTCATTAATCAGACCTTAGCCACCCATGCTGCGCGTGCTGGTTTTGGATGAGGTTGCCGCACTGCGTTGCATCGAAGACTGCTTAGCTACTGACTCACCAAAACCGCCACGGGTGATGGTATTGGTCACCGCTGGCTTCGGAGCCATCGCCGTTCTTGGCACTGTCATAGTACGGCCAGTGGTGGCTGAACCAAAGTTTTTGCCAGTTGCATCGACAAACTTGCCGTTAGCCGGGCTATTAGGTGCTTTAGAGGTAAACAACGGCTGACTTGCACCGCCGCCCATCATTCGGCCCATCATATAACCCGCCATCAGTGGCATCCACATGCTACCGCTTTGCTGTGGTGCAGCGGCAGTTGTTTCAGAAGGTGACGAAGATGTTGGTACCATACCTGCTTGCGCAGGAGCTTGAGTACACTGTGATTCACCGAATTCCGCTACGCAATCTTCACGAGTTGCATACTTGGGCGCAGTTTTAGCTGCTTCCTGCAAAGCCGTATTGTAAGCAGTGGTACATTCCGCGCTCTTGGACGGATTTGCCGATGAGCAATCATCAGCATTTTGGTACAAAGAGACGGTTTCATCGGTTTTTTCACAGCCAGCCAGCATAAATACGGCACTGATAGCTAAAGCAACTGGCGCCAGGCGATAGCTGCGCCAGGATTTACGGAAAGTCTCTTGATTGATGTTTTGAGTCCGTTTCATCTTTATTTGTCTCATTTCCGGGCGTTCAATGCCCTTTCCCAGTAAGTGTCCTAAGAATAGGGGAAATGTGTATGAAATTAAAGCGTGAGGGCTGATGAGACGCAGACTTTACAAAGTTATACGAAATGCTGCGACTAACTTCGCTTTTTTCATTGCCGAAAAATGCTGGGGAGCCAAGAGAGGGAGTCAAGAAAAATAAACCGGGCACGGCTTAATGCTATGCCCGGTGAGTCCAAATCCGTAAAATCAGTTACGGAATGGGTTGCCGTTACGCGCAGCGGCTGGCGCTGTGGTCGTCGGTTGGCTAACCGTGGTAACACGCGGTGCAGCCTGCGTGCTGGTACCATCAGCATAAGCATTCTGGTTAGCGTTATCCGGTGCCAGGCTGGTGGCCGATGTCGGGACGGGTTTATCCAGTACACCGTTCAGTGCCATCAAGTCGTTCATATTCAACGTGCCCAGAGCGGACTTTATATTTAACTGATTTATCAGGTAGTTATAACGCGCGTCGGCTAATTGCTGTTTGGATTGATACAAGTTAGTCGTTGCAGTCAATACATCCAGAATAGTACGAGTGCCCACCTGATAGCCCGCTTCCATTGCATCTAATGAGCTTTGGTTAGAAATAACCACCTGCTCATAAGCCTTGATGCTGCTGATGGAGGCTGAGATATTGTTGAATGAGGAACGTACAGTTTGCACCACACCGCGGTGTGCGCTTTCCAACTGCTCGCTGGCACCAACGAAGTTGTATTGTGCCTGTTTCACGGCAGAATTAGTCGCTCCACCGCTGTACAGCGGTAAGCTCAGTTGTACGCCAATTTTATTCTGACCCGCATCGTTATTCTGTTGCTGAGTGCTTGGTGTACCGCCACTGTAACGAGTATTAGTGACTGAAGTTGATGCCGTCAAATCGATGGTTGGCATATACCCAGTTTCTGCTGACTTAATTTGCTCACGCGCCAAATCTTGACTCAAACGTGCAGAAAGCAATGAAAGGTTACGTTTTTCAGCTTCTTTCAGCAGGTTAGTTACGGCTTGTGGGCGTTCCGTCTTCAAACGAGAAACATTGAGTGATGCCAGCTCTGGATAGTAAACGCCGGTAATTTGGCGCAAGTTTTCCAGCGCATTATCGAGGTTATTACGCGCAGTAACTTCATCTGCTAACACGGTATCGTAGCTAGCACGGGCATTTTGCACATCGGTAATAGCCACTAAACCGACATTAAAGCGCTGGGTTGTTTGGTCTAACTGGCGATAAACGGATTGTTTCTGCGCTTCGGTATAAGACAAACTATCAATGGCTCTAAGGACATTGAAGTAGGCGGTTGCCGTGTTCAGAATCAGCGCTTGTTCATTGGTTTGGAACGTCACATCCTGAATACCGGCGGCTTTCTCTTGCAAAGTCAGAACGCGCCATTTGGACATGTCGAAAATAGTTTGCGTCAGTTGCAGTGAGCCTGACGTTGAATTGCTATCCGGGTTATCAGAAGCATCACGGAAGCCATTGGTATGGGTGTAACCCGCACCTAAACCTAACTGTGGTAACAGTGGGCTGCGAGCTTCATTAATTTTTTCATATGCAGCATCGCGGTCAGCCGCTGATTTGCGTAAATCCGGGTTACTATCCCTGGCTTGCTTATAAACTTGCAGCAAGTTCTCTGCCTGGCTCATGCTACTGAAACCAGCCAGACTCAGCCCGATAAGAAGGGGGAGCAGTTTCTTCATTTGCAGTCCTTGTTGTGCAGCAGTTGTGCGACAATATTACTATGGTAGCTGTCGATAGACGAATTGTTGCCGATTCTATCAGAGTCTGCCAATGGGATGAGGTGGCTGATTGTGCCATCCTGCCTTAATTTACCTAAATCTAACACAAAGCTATGTGAGTATTCAGACAACTAATCTGTATCGGCCATCTTTGTCAAATAATCTTTATCAAAATCATTTCTATCGGCTAACGCTATGCTTGCTATTTTAAAATCCTGGATACCCGTCATACTTCGAGCTGCGTGTGCGTTGGCTGCTTTCGTTCACCCCAGTCACTTACTTATGTAAGCTCATGGGGATTAATGAGCCTCGAAGAGGCTCACCCTGCGGGCTAGCATAAATGCTGTTCAAATCGGTTTTCAACCGATTAGTCACTCGCTTGCCGCCTTCCGGCAACTCGAATTATTTAGGGTGTAGCCTGTGTCGTTTGGCTGTCATCAAAAAGTACAATTTAGGTCTGATACTGACATCTGGAGAGAAGTATATGTCATCAAAACAACCCTCACCGGTGACTTTCGATAAAAACGATGTGGAAATTATTGCACGAGAGTCACTGTATAAGGGCTTTTTTTCACTGAATTTATACCGATTTCGTCATCGTTTGTTTAATGGCGAAATGAGTGGAGAAGTTAAACGCGAGATTTTTGAGCGCGGCCACGCCGCTGTACTATTACCTTACGATCCGGTGCGTGATGAAGTGGTGTTGGTTGAACAGTTGCGTATTGCTGCCATTGACAGCAGCCCATCACCTTGGTTATTAGAAATGGTTGCAGGGATGATTGAAGAGGGCGAAACCGTTGAGGAAGTAGCGCGGCGCGAGGCTGAGGAAGAAGCGGGAATTCATATTGGCCGCTGTAAACCTGTGCTGAGTTACTTAGCCAGCCCTGGTGGCACCAGTGAACGGTTGTCCATTATGGTCGGGGAAGTCGATGCAACAACGGCGAGTGGGATTCATGGGCTGGCCGATGAAAATGAAGATATCAGGGTACATGTTGTCAGCCGTGAGCAAGCCTGTCGCTGGGTCGACGAAGGTGCTATTGATAACGCAGCCTCAATCATTGCATTACAATGGCTGGCGTTGCACCATCAGTCGCTAAGAGCAGAATGGCGGTAATAAGAAAGAGAGAAAATAATGAATAAGCGCTACACACCTGATTTCCCTGAGATGATGCGGGTATGCGAAACTAACTTTGCCCAATTACGTCGTTTGATACCACGAGTCGACGAAGTGGGCGAAAGCGTGGCTTATCAGGTTAATGGCGCCAGTTATCAACTGACAATTATTGAATCGACCCGCTACACTTCTGTCGTTGAGATTGTCCAAATCGAGCCCGCCGTCAGATACTGGAGCCTACCCTCTATGGTGGTACGGCTTTATCATGATGCTATGGTCGCGGAAGTGTGTGCCAGTCAGCAGATCTTCCGCTTCAAAGCAAGTTATGATTATCCGAATAAAAAGTTGCATCAGCGGGACGAAAAGCATCAAATTAACCAGTTTCTTGCTGACTGGTTGCGCTATTGCTTGGCGCATGGAGCGGTGGCAGTTCCGGTTTGTTAGACAGACTTATAGCCTGACCTACAAAGATAAAGCTACATGACGAATCTGGTTGGGAAGGGTGCAAAAACAAGGACACCATTTGGAAAGCCTGTTTAAACTGCCTATGGCGAGTGGGGCCAGGGTTAGAATTTTACAAATAACAGATACCCATCTCTTCGCGGGGGAACATGAGACCTTGCTGGGTGTAAATACTTCTCGCAGTTATCGCGCTGTGCTGGATGCGATTATTGCTGAGCAACACTCCTTTGATCTTATTGTTGCAACAGGTGATCTGGCTCAGGATCATTCTGTTGCCGCATATCAAAATTTCGCAAAGGGTATCTCCCGTTTGCCAGCGCCCTGTGTCTGGCTTCCTGGTAATCATGATTTCCAACCGGCTATGGTGGATGCCTTAGCCAGTGCTGGCATCGCCCCTTCAAAGCATGTTTTGGTGGGTGATAACTGGCAAATTCTATTATTGGACAGTCAGGTCTTTGGTGTTCCTTATGGTGAATTGAGTGAGTATCAGTTGGAGTGGATGGAGCGCTGTCTGGTGGCACATCCAGAACGCTACACACTGATATTATTGCACCATCATCCCATGCCTTCAGGCTGCACCTGGCTTGATCAGCACAGCTTGCGTAATGCACATATGCTCGCGGCAGTATTGACCCGCTATCCGCGTGTAACCACCTTATTGTGTGGCCATATCCATCAGGATTTGGATCTTGATTGGTATGGTAAGCGCCTGTTGGCTAGCCCTTCTACTTGCGTGCAGTTCAAACCGCACTGTACTAATTTTACACTTGATACCGTGGCACCGGGATGGCGCTACCTCGACTTACTGCCTGATGGAAGACTTGAAACTGAAGTTCGTCGATTAGCCAGTGATGAGTTCTGCCCGGACATGGACTCGGATGGTTATTGATGAGTACTCTTCTATATATTCATGGCTTTAATGGCTCGCCTGGCTCGGTCAAAGCAACGACATTCAAAAGTTGGTTGCAGCAACACCATCCTCATATTGAGATGCTGATACCTCAATTACCGCCTTATCCGGCGGAGGCAGCAGAAATGCTGGAAAGCATCGTCATGGATAAAGCTGGACAATCCATGGGTATTGTTGGCTCTTCTCTTGGTGGCTATTTTGCGACCTGGCTTTCTCAGCGATTCAGTATCCCCGCAGTGGTAGTTAACCCGGCAGTCCGGCCATTTGAGCTACTCGGTGATTATCTGGGCGAAAATCAGAACCCCTACACCGGGCAAAAATATGTGTTAGAGTCTCGGCATATTTACGATCTGAAAGCTATGCAGATTGAAAAGTTGGAATCACCGGATTTACTCTGGTTATTGCAACAAACCGGGGATGAAGTCCTCGATTACCGTCAAGCGGTTGCCTATTACACCTCTTGTCGGCAAACAGTAGAATCAGGTGGGAATCATGCCTTTGTCGGTTTTGATCATTATTTCTCCCCGATTGTGACTTTTTTAGGGCTAGCGACCGCTTGATATCTGGCGGTTTAAGCATCACCCAATACAGCGGGTAGGGTACCGCAGGCCGTTATGGCCTGTCAGGCCTATCGACGCTAGCCTTCCAACCATTAGCCGAATATTAATCAAACCATGACTGAATCCAGCTATAACGCTGATGCCATTGAAGTACTCAGCGGTTTAGAACCAGTGCGTCGTCGTCCGGGAATGTATACGGACACCACGCGACCAAACCACCTTGGTCAAGAGGTGATTGATAACAGCGTCGATGAGGCACTGGCAGGACATGCCCGTCGCATTGATGTCATCCTGCACGCCGATCAATCACTGGAAGTGATTGACGATGGCCGTGGAATGCCGGTTGATATCCATCCTGAAGAAGGCGTTCCTGCGGTTGAACTGATTTTGTGCCGTTTGCATGCAGGCGGTAAATTCTCAAATAAAAACTATCAGTTCTCTGGTGGCTTGCATGGTGTAGGTATTTCAGTTGTGAATGCCTTATCCAAGCGTGTAGAAGTGACGGTGCGTCGCGATAGTCAAATCTACAGCATTGCCTTTGAAAATGGCGACAAAGTGCAGGAACTACAGGTTATCGGCACATGCGGTAAGCGCAATACCGGTACCAGCGTACATTTCTGGCCAGATGTTTCTTTCTTCGATAGCCCGCGTTTCTCAGTATCTCGCTTATCTCATTTGCTCAAAGCGAAAGCGGTACTGTGCCCCGGTGTAGAAATCGTCTTTAAAGATCAGGTCAATAATACTGAGCAGCGCTGGTGTTATGCTGATGGTTTAACCGATTATCTAATGGAAGCGGTTAACGGCTTGATTACCTTGCCAGAAGTGCCGTTTGTCGGTTCTTTTGCCGGGGATACCGAAGCGATTGATTGGGCGCTGTTATGGTTACCGGAGGGCGGCGAGTTGCTGACTGAAAGTTACGTCAACTTGATCCCAACCATGCAGGGTGGCACTCACGTTAATGGCTTACGTCAGGGTTTGCTTGATGCGATGCGCGAATTTTGTGAATACCGCAATATTCTGCCGCGTGGCGTCAAACTCTCGGCAGATGATATCTGGGAACGCTGTGCTTACGTGTTGTCAGTTAAAATGCAAGATCCACAATTTGCTGGTCAGACGAAAGAGCGACTTTCCTCGCGTCAGTGCGCGGCCTTTGTGTCCGGCGTGGTAAAAGATGCATTTAGCTTATGGCTGAATCAGAACGTACAAGCGGCTGAACAGCTAGCTGAATTGGCTATTTCCAGCGCCCAGCGCCGCATGCGTGCGGCCAAAAAAGTGGTGCGTAAGAAACTGACCAGCGGCCCGGCACTGCCCGGCAAACTGGCCGATTGTACTTCGCAAGATTTAAGCATGACCGAACTGTTTTTGGTGGAAGGGGATTCCGCGGGCGGTTCTGCCAAGCAAGCACGTGACCGTGAATATCAGGCGATCATGCCGCTGAAAGGGAAGATCCTGAATACCTGGGAAGTGTCTTCTGATGAAGTCCTGGCCTCGCAGGAAGTCCATGATATCTCAGTTGCGATTGGTATTGACCCCGACAGCGAAGATCTGAGCCAACTGCGCTACGGTAAAATCTGTATCCTTGCGGATGCGGATTCCGATGGTTTGCATATCGCCACCTTGCTGTGTGCACTGTTTGTGCGCCACTTCCGTGCCCTGGTTCGTAATGGGCATGTGTATGTGGCCATGCCACCGTTGTATCGCATCGATTTGGGTAAAGAAGTATTTTATGCGCTGGATGAAGAAGAGAAAGCCGGTGTGTTGGAGCAGCTAAAACGCAAACGTGGCAAGCCGAATGTACAGCGCTTTAAAGGATTGGGTGAAATGAACCCGTTGCAGTTACGCGAAACAACGCTTGATCCCAATACTCGTCGTTTGGTGCAGTTGACCATTGGTGATGACGATATTGATAAAACAATGGCGATGATGGATATGCTATTGGCGAAGAAGCGTTCAGAAGATCGCCGTAATTGGCTACAAGAGAAAGGGGATACCGCCGAGATTGAGGTCTGATCGATGAAGGTCACCTTAGAAGAGTTGCTGGCGTTCACCTCGGTCGTCGACTGCGGCTCTATTACGGCGGCTGCGGAGCAGCGCGGACAAACCACATCGGGCATCAGCCGGGCATTAAGTCGGCTGGAACAGAAGCTGGCGACCACCTTGCTGCGCCGTACCACTCGGCGATTGGAATTGACGGAAGAGGGGGAGTTGTTCCTCTCTCACGCACGGCAGATCCTCGGTGCGGTTGATGATGCTGAAGAGCAGATTGCGCTACGGCGGCTAAAACCTGCCGGGCGGTTGCGGGTGAATGCGGCAGTTCCTTTTATGCAGCATGTGATTTTGCCGATGATCAGCGGTTTCCGCGCACTATATCCGCAAATCATTCTTGAACTGAATACCGATGACCTGAATATCGATTTACTAGAACAACGCACTGATATTGCGATTCGTATTGGTGCGTTGCGCGATTCGACCATCCATGCACGTCTGCTGGGGGCCAGTCGGGTGCGTATCCTCGCCAGCCCTGATTATCTGCAACGCCACGGCACTCCCCACACCATTGATGACCTGGCAAATCACAGCTTGCTCGGTTTCACTCAGCCGGAGTTTCTTAATCAGTGGTCGCTACCTCAATTGCCCGGTGGGCGCACATCAATTACCCCTAATCTGGCCGCCTCTAGTGGTGAAACACTGCGCTTGTTGGCTTTACAGGGGGAAGGGATCGTCGAACTCTCTGATTTTATGACCCGAGAAGATCAGCTGGAGGGGCGTTTAGTTGAGGTAATGGCAGATCAAATTCTGGAAACCTGGCAGCCGATTAACGCGGTTTATTATCGCAATACTCAGCTTGCAGCGCGGATTACCTGTTTTCTGGATTACGTGAGTGAGCAGATCAAGTTGCAGGGCAGTCATTGGCTAAAAGATCCCCTTCGTTCTTAACGCCGCAGGGGGGTTGGCCACTCTCACTTACCCGAATCACTTACTTGAGTAAGCTCATCGGGATGTGTTTGCTTGCCGCCTGCCTGTAACTTCAATTACTTTGGGGATCGGTTGATTAAGCGTTATCTAAAATATGAATATTCACATCCAGAACATCATCTTTAATCACTTCACGATGTTGATGCATGTGTTCCATCTGTAAATGCAATTCCAGATGGTGAACACTTTGCCACTTCTCCAACATGAAAATTGAGTCCGGCGAATTCTTTTGCCAGTCAAGCTGAGTGGGTACGTCAATCATCGGCACGTAACCGCCACAACCCTCTTCCGCCAGCACGACAGGTATCAGTTTTTCAATGGCATTCAACACCGCCTGGCGACGGCCCGGTTTGACCTTTATTTCTGCAAAAACGGTAATCATAGTGACTCCAACTTAAGTGTGATGCTGTGATATCAAATAGCCTGACACTTAAAGTTTTCGGCCAAATGTTGACGATAACGGTTAATGTCACCTTCAATATCGGGTTGTTTAATCACATCGTTACATATGAATGTCGGCAATGGCTTCATGCCAAGGAACTGGTTTGCTTTATGGAAATGCAAGTAAACACCGTCAACACCGACCCCTTCGAAGAACTGATTCGGATCAGTAAATGCTTCAAGAGGTGCGTTCCAGGTCACTGAAAGCATATAGGTTTTACCCTGAATCAAACCACCAGAACCATAGCTCTTAGTGGCATCTGAACGAGTACGACCATCACTTTGGTACAAGCGGCCATGGCCATAGGTAAAGACTTCATCAATATATTTTTTCAAAATCCAGGGTTCGCCCATCCACCAACCCGGCATTTGATAAATGACAGTATCGGCCCACAGATAGTTTTCAATTTGACTTTCAATATCATAACCTTGGTCAACAGTCGTGATCTTAACCTGATGACCATTTTCTTGTAGAAAATCGGTAGCGACATTAGTGAGAGTCAGATTGAGCGCCCCTTTGGAGTGCGCAAACTCTTTCATTGCGTTAATAATTAGTACGTTACTCATTGATATACCTTTTTAAAGCTATAACTCATTTAAATAATAGGGGCTTGAAACTGCCCAACCCGGAATACTGAGTATGCTAATGGTTTCTCTACCAGAGAAAAATAGACAACAATGCATAACACTGTTGCTTCATAAGCAATAAAGCACCTGGATTGCAGCGGTTTAACTGCAAAATTGCGTATCAGCCGACACGACATTGATTCTGTGGGTTGTGACAGTAACCCCGCAGATGAGGTACTATCGCGGGCAGAAATTGACAATGAACTTGCGGTGCCGATCTGCTGACTGACAGTGATCGCCTCCAGAGTCTGAGGATAATTGAGTAATGAGTGATTTGACTCATGACGGTGCAGAACGCTTACCGCTGCACACCTTTACTGAAAACGCCTATCTGAACTATTCCATGTACGTCATCATGGATCGGGCGTTGCCGTTTATCGGCGATGGTTTGAAGCCGGTGCAACGGCGCATTATCTACGCAATGTCCGAACTGGGGCTGAACAATAGCGCTAAATTCAAAAAATCAGCCCGTACCGTGGGTGACGTGCTGGGTAAATATCATCCACATGGTGACAGCGCGTGTTATGAAGCAATGGTACTGATGGCGCAGCCATTCTCTTACCGCTATCCATTGGTTGATGGACAAGGGAACTGGGGGGCACCGGATGACCCTAAATCCTTTGCGGCAATGCGTTATACCGAATCTCGCTTATCCAAATATGCAGAAGTGTTGTTGGGGGAGTTGGGGCAGGGAACTGTCGATTGGGTACCGAACTTTGATGGCACCATGCAGGAGCCGAAAATGCTACCTGCACGCCTGCCCAATATTCTGCTCAATGGCACGACCGGTATTGCGGTGGGCATGGCGACCGATATTCCGCCACATAACGTGCGAGAAATTGCGCAGGCGGTGCTTGCGCTGATTGATAAGCCAACGTCTTCACTGGAAGAGTTGCTGGAGTTTGTGCAAGGGCCTGATTTCCCGACTGAAGCGGAAATTATCACGCCACGTAATGAGATTCGTAAGATTTACCAGAGTGGTCGTGGCTCGGTGCGGATGCGCGCCTTGTGGAAAAAAGAAGACGGCAGCGCGGTCATCACTGCACTACCGCATCAGGTTTCTGGTGCTAAGGTGTTGGAACAGATTGCCAGCCAGATGCGCGCCAAGAAATTGCCAATGGTTGAAGATTTACGTGATGAATCTGACCATGAAAACCCTACTCGTCTGGTAATAGTTCCACGTACCAATCGCGTCGATCTGGATCAAGTGATGAACCATCTGTTCGCCACCACGGATCTGGAGAGAAGTTATCGTATCAACATGAATATGATCGGCCTGGATCATCGCCCAACGGTGAAAGGGCTGGTGGAGATCCTAACCGAGTGGTTGGTCTTCCGTCGTCAAACCGTACGTAACCGATTGAATTATCGCCTGGAAAAAGTACTGAAGCGGCTGCATATTTTAGAAGGCTTATTGATTGCCTTCCTGAATATCGACGAAGTTATTCATATCATCCGTACTGAAGATGAGCCAAAACCGCTGCTGATGCAGCGTTTCGCAATTTCTGAAACTCAGGCTGAAGCGATCCTCGAACTGAAACTCCGCCATTTAGCCAAATTGGAAGAGATGAAGATCCGTGGTGAACAAGATGAATTAGCCAAAGAACGTGACCAGTTACAAGCTTTGTTGGCGTCAGAACGCAAACTTAATACTCTGATTAAGAAAGAAATTCAGGCTGATGCAGCCGCTTATGGTGATGATCGTCGTTCGCCGCTGACTGAGCGTGAAGAAGCTAAAGCCATGAGTGAGCATGACATTGTGCCGTCTGAGCCGGTGACCATCGTGCTGTCAGAAATGGGCTGGGTGCGCAGTGCCAAAGGCCATGATATTGACCCGAGTGGGCTAAGTTATAAAGCTGGGGATAGTTTCCGTGCAGCCGCCCGCGGTAAGAGCAACCAACCAGTGGTGTTTATGGACTCCACCGGCCGCAGCTACGCACTAGATCCACTGACTCTGCCATCTGCGCGTGGACAAGGGGAGCCGTTGACCGGTAAGTTGACTCTGCCGCCGGGAGCCAATATTGAACACGTACTCATGGCCGCAGATGACCAGAAGTTATTGATGGCTTCAGATGCCGGCTATGGCTTTGTATGTACTTTCAATGATTTGGTCGCCAAAAACCGTGCAGGCAAGACCATGATTACCTTGCCGGAAAATGCTAAAGCGCTGCCACCATTAGAGATTTATGGGCCGGATGACATGTTGTTATCCATAACTGCGGCTGGCCGTATGTTAATGTTCCCAGTGGCGGATTTACCTGAATTATCAAAAGGTAAAGGTAATAAAATTGTCTCGATCCCGGCGGCAGATGCGGCGGCGGGTAAAGATCGCCTGGTATGGTTATTCGTCTTACCTCCGCAAACGTCAATTACACTTCACTTCGGCAAACGTAAGCTAACCTTACGGCCGGAAGATTTGCAGAAATTCCGTGCCGAACGCGGTCGCAAAGGTTCACCATTGCCTCGTGGGCTACAGCGTATTGACCGTGTTGATGTTGATGCGCCAGAGCGGGCGACACCAACAGATAATGAAGAATCATGAGGTAGCTAGTCGATGTAACAGAGCGCGCGCATCATTCGCGCGCTTTCGCGTAACATCATTAGGTAAGGAATCTGCGCGGTATTTTATCAGGAAGCCGCTATACTAGCGCCGATTACAAATCTAAGAGTCTGTGTTTAATAGAAGTGAGTGTTTCATAAAAATAAGTGTTTAAGAGGTTGTTATGCTATTAATTTTGCGCACGGTACTGGCAGTTTTATATTGTGTTCTGGTGTGTGTATTTGGTTCGATTTATTGCCTGTTTCGCCCACGAAATCCGCGTAATCTCGCCACATTCGCCCATCTATTTGGCCGGATGTCAGTGTTATTTGGGATTACCGTTGAACAACGGATTCCGGCAGAAGCAGCGAACTACGGTACCTGCATTTACATCGCTAACCATCAAAATAACTACGATATGGTCACGATGTCTAATGTGGTTCAATCCGGCACCGTCACTGTGGGCAAAAAGAGCTTGTTGTGGATACCTCTATTTGGCCCATTGTATTGGTTGACTGGCAACCTGCTTATTGACCGCGATAATCGCGCCAAAGCACATGGCACTATTGCTCAAGTGGTTGAGCAAGTGAAAAAAAAGAACGTTTCTATCTGGATGTTCCCTGAAGGAACTCGTAGCCGTGGCCGTGGTTTGCTGCCGTTTAAGACCGGAGCCTTCCATGCTGCTATCGCGGCTGGGGTGCCCATTGTGCCAATCTGCGTATCCAGCACCAATAATATCAAGTTAAACCGTTGGTCAAATGGCAAAGTTATTGTAGAAATAATGCCACCCGTTGATACCACTGGTTATGGTAAAGAACGCGTGCGCGAGTTGTCAGAGCATTGCCGCAATTTAATGCTGGCTAAAATTGAGCAACTTGATGCAGAAATAGCCCAACAGGCAGCAACTGAAAAATAATCTATGAGTTGTTTGCCGTAGGTTGATTCAGCATTGATTATTTTGCCTGAATCCATTTTTATTTTTATTTAAACGACTCTGGTCGTGAGCGTTTTGCCGTCCTTCAGCGTTATTCGCAGTCAGGCAAAATTTTGCAGTAGGTTTGATTGTGGTTTTCACGGAGAAGATATGTCACTCAGTCGTCGCCAGTTCATTCAGGCTACGGGCTTAGCGCTTGGCGCGGGTTCGTTGCCATTGAGGGCACAGGCTAATAGTACCCAGCAACCCTCGTTACCTGTTCCACCTTTACTGGAATCTCGTCGTGGTCAACCGCTGTTTTTGACTTTACAACGGGCGCATTGGGCATTCAGTGGCAGGCAGAAAGCTGCGGTGTGGGGTATTAACGGGATGTATCTGGGGCCGACGGTTCGGGTGTACAGCGGTGATGATGTTAAGCTCATTTACAGCAATCGCCTGATTGAGCCGGTATCCATGACGATCAGTGGGTTACAGGTGCCGGGTACGTTAATGGGGGGGGCGGCACGCATGATTTCCCCTGGCGTTGATTGGTCACCGGTTTTGCCGGTACGCCAACCCGCTGCAACTTGTTGGTATCATGCCAATACGCCCAACCGCATGGCTCCCCACGTTTATAATGGGCTGGCGGGTATGTGGCTGGTGGAAGATGAAGCCAGCAAAGCGATGCCATTGCCAAGCCATTACGGCGTTGATGATTTTCCGATTATTATCCAGGATAAGCGGCTTGATAACTTTGGTGTGCCGGAATACGACCCGCCCGCCAAAGGCGGCTTTATCGGCGATACATTGCTGGTTAACGGGGTGCAAAGCCCATTTGTTGAAGTTTCCCGTGGTTGGGTGCGCTTACGTTTACTCAATGCGTCCAATGCCCGCCGCTATACCTTGCAATTGAGTGACGGTCGCCCACTGCATGTGGTGGCCAGTGATCAAGGTTTCCTGCCTGCACCAGTTGCAGTACAACAGCTCTCACTGGCTCCCGGTGAGCGGCGTGAAGTGGTTATTGATATGTCGCAGGGTAGTGAAGTGTCTATCACGGCGGGGGAGTCAGCCGGGATTATGGACAGACTGCGCGGGCTATTTGAGCCATCGAGTATTTTAATTTCTACTTTGGTTCTGACATTAAAGCCGACCGGCTTGCTGCCGTTGGTTACTGATAACTTGCCAATGCGTTTGCTCTCTGATCAGATTCTTGATGGCAGTGTGGTGCGTACCCGAGAGTTTCGCTTGGGGGATGACCTGCCGGGAATCAATGGCGTTATCTGGGATATGAGTCGGGTTGATGCTCAAGCACAGCAAGGGACTTGGGAGCGCTGGACCATACACGCAGACATGCCGCAAGCATTCCATATACAGGGCGTCTCGTTCTTGGTGAAAAATGTGAATGGTGCACCGGCGATGGCTGAAGATCGTGGCTGGAAAGATACCGTCTGGGTTGATGGGAGTGTGGAGCTACTGGTGTACTTCAATCAGGTTTCTTCCGAGCATTTTCCATTCCTATTCTACAGCCAAAGCCTTGAGATGGCAGATCGCGGCTCCGTAGGTCAGTTGGTGACACAAGCGGCACCGACGCTCGGTTAAGAAGAATGGGATCATTGTTTCGATGAATAATCGTTCGGTGATCCTGTTTTAACTGCTAGCGTTAATCACATTATCAAAAGATATATCCTTCCTCTTTTCATGGATAAATGCGTATAATCGCCGCCCGGTGATGATTTCTTAACCCGAACCACCTCAACTTTCCCCAATTCAAAGAGTATTGCCATGAGTACCAGCCTGATCCAGCCAGAGCGTGACCTGTTTTCTTATCAGCCATATTGGGCTGAGTGCTATGGCACTGCGCCATTTTTACCGATGTCTCGCGCAGAAATGGACATATTAGGCTGGGATAGCTGCGACATTATTGTGATCACCGGCGATGCTTACGTTGACCACCCCAGTTTTGGTATGGCTATCATTGGCCGCATGCTGGAAGCTCAGGGTTTCCGTGTGGGAATCATTGCTCAGCCTGATTGGACCAATAAAAACGATTTCATGCGATTGGGGGAGCCAAATCTGTTCTTTGGGGTCACTGCGGGCAATATGGATTCGATGATCAACCGCTATACCGCTGACCGCAAGTTACGCCATGACGATGCTTATACACCGGATAATCAAAGTGGTAAACGGCCAGACCGCGCCACGTTGGTGTATAGCCAGCGCTGTAAAGAAGCCTATAGCCATGTGCCGGTTTTGCTTGGTGGGATTGAAGCCAGCTTGCGCCGCATCGCTCATTATGACTATTGGTCGGATACTGTGCGCCGCTCGGTTATTGTTGATGCCAAAGCCGATATGCTGGTGTACGGCAATGGTGAACGACCTCTGGTTGAAGTCGCACACCGCTTGGCGGCGGGTGAGAAAATTGCTGATATTCAGGACGTCCGTAACACCGTTGTGATGCGCAAAACGGCATTGCCGGGCTGGAGTGGTGTGGATTCTACACGGTTGGATAAACCGGGCCGTATCGAAGCGATTCCTAACCCTTACGGTGACGATTTACCCTGTGCAACAGACAGCGTTCCCGAACCAGAAGCCAAACCTATTACTGTGCGGGCTGCCAAACCTAAGCCCTGGGAAAAGACCTATGTCTTGCTGCCCTCTTATGAAAAAGTGAAAGCTGACAAAGTGCTGTATGCCCACACTTCGCGGATTTTACATCATGAAACGAATCCCGGTTGTGCGCGAGCTTTGATGCAAAAACATGGCGACCGCTATATCTGGATTAATCCGCCGGCAATCCCGCTCAGCACCGAAGAAATGGACAGCGTTTTTGCCCTGCCTTATCAACGTGTGCCGCATCCGTCTTATGGGAAATCGCCGATCCCGGCTTACGATATGATTCGTTTCTCGATTAATATCATGCGTGGCTGCTACGGCGGTTGCTCGTTCTGTTCAATTACCGAACATGAAGGACGCATTATCCAGAGCCGCTCTGAAGATTCCATCATTCGTGAAATAGAAGAAATTCGCGATAAAGTTCCTGGTTTTACCGGTATTATCTCTGATTTGGGTGGCCCGACAGCCAACATGTATATGCTGCGTTGCCAGTCGCCGCGAGCCGAGCAAACTTGCCGACGTGCATCTTGTGTTTATCCTGAAATCTGCCAGCACATGGATACTAACCATGAGCCGACCATTTCTCTGTATCGACGAGCGCGGGATTTGAAAGGGATTAAAAAAATCCTGATCGCCTCCGGTGTCCGCTATGACTTGGCAGTAGAAGATCCTCGTTATATCAAAGAACTAGCCAGCCACCATGTGGGCGGTTACTTGAAGATAGCCCCGGAGCACACTGAAGAAGGGCCGCTTTCAAAAATGATGAAACCGGGGATGGGCAGCTATCAGCGCTTTAAAGAGCTGTTTGATACCTATTCCAAGCAAGCGGGTAAAGAGCAATATTTGATTCCGTATTTCATCTCGGCTCATCCGGGAACCGAAGATAAAGATATGGTCAATTTGGCGCTCTGGTTGAAGAAAAACCGCTTCCGTTTAGATCAGGTGCAGAACTTCTATCCATCACCGTTGGCTAACTCCACCACCATGTATTACACCGGCAAGAATCCGCTGAGTAAAGTGGACTACAAGAGTGAAGATGTTGTGGTGCCGAAAGGCGATCGTCAGCGTCGGTTGCATAAGGCATTGCTGCGTTATCATGATCCTGCTAACTGGCCGATGATCCGCACAGCATTAGAAGAAATGGGGTTACAACATTTGATTGGTAGCCGCCGCGAATGTTTGGTTCCTGCTCCTACGCTGGAAGAACAACGTGAAGCACGTCGGGCGTATCGCCAGCATACGCCAGCGCTGACCAAGCACACCTCGATCACGCGTCAGCGTCAGCCGGGTAACCGAACAAATGTAGCTTCAGCAGGTAAGGTTCCTGCGAGTAAAGCACCTTCGGGCAAAGCGGCGCAGACAACGACCGGCAGTTCAGCACCGAAAACAACAGGCAACAAACCCGGCGCAAACAGAGCACCGGGAAATAAACCTTTCGGTAGTGCAGGCAGAGGGAAAGCCAAGCATTAAACTAGCGGTCAGATCCGAAGACATCCGGGTCTGGCCCCAGCCGCTTGCCGCTATCCAACTTCGAAATTGCCGTCAGTTCATCTTTGTGCAATTTAAAATCAAACACTTCAAAGTTTTCTCTAATACGCGTAGGTGTCACCGATTTCGGAATCACAATCAACCCGCTGTCGAGATGCCAGCGGATCACTATCTGTGCGGGTGTTTTACTGTATTTCTGCGCTAACTGACGGATAATTGCCTGATCAAAAACGCCATCTCCGCCTTGGGCCAGCGGGCTCCAGGATTCTGTCGCAATATGATGAGTGGCATTCCAGGCATGGATTTGCCGTTGCTGTAGTAAGGGATGAAGCTCAATCTGATTGACGGTAGGCGCAACGCCAGTTTCGTCAATTAACCGCTGTAGATGGGGAATATTAAAGTTACAAACGCCGATACTGCGGATCAACCCTTGCTCTTTCAATGCGATCAGCTCACGCCAGGCACTGACATAGCGATCTTGTGTTGGATCTGGCCAATGGATCAGATAGAGATCCACATAATCGAGTTGAAGTTTTTTCAGACTCTCTTTCAGGGCTTGCTGCGGATTATCCTGGTCGCTATTCCACAGCTTAGTGGTGATAAATAGCTCATCACGGTCGACATGTGCTGATTTCAGCGCCTGACCAACACCCTCTTCATTTTTATAAATAGCCGCAGTGTCGATTGATCGATAGCCCACCTCCAGCGCCTTGCTGACAGCAATTTGTGTTTCTTCAATACTTGCTTGCCAAACGCCAAGGCCGAGCTGTGGCATCAGATTTCCATCGTGCAATTTGATAATGGGTTGCGTCGCCATATTTATCTCCTTAGCATACGTACCCTTCGTATATGCAGTTGCAAGGAAGCCTACAACTGCAATGTCTTGGGGTCGTGATTGGGCTGTATCAGCCTGTTGCCGATGATCTAAGTCTAGTCGTGATGACTCGACTTATTAGCTTGCCTGGAAATAGCTCAAAGGCGGACTGTAAAGAACCATATTATTAACCTCTTAACATTCCGCCAAGCTATGACTATTAGACCGCAGCTTCGTAGATACGTTTGCTATCGGCTAAAGTGATATCACCGTGCTCACCAAGCGCAGTCATACCATGCTCTTCTAGCTTTTTAATGAGATCAGGAATAGTACTGCCATCCAGTTTGTAAGCGGACAAGCGAGTGGCGACACCCATGCCTTCAAAGAAGTCACGAGTTGCTTCAATGGCAGCATTAATTCGTTGTTCTTCACTACCGTCATGCAGCCCCCAAACTCGTTCTGCGTATTGCAGCAGTTTGGCGCGTTTTTGTTGTTTCTTCGCCACCAACAAAGCCGGCAATACCACCGCTAATGTTTGTGCATGATCCAGCCCGTGACGTGCGGTCAGTTCGTGACCCAGCATATGTGTTGCCCAGTCTTGCGGGACACCTGCGCCAATCAGGCCATTTAATGCCATAGTCGCGCTCCACATAATGTTGACACGTACATTGTAATTTTCAGGATCGCTTAAAGCTTTAGGGCCGTCTTCAATCAGTGTTAGTAACAAGCCTTCAGCAAAGCGATCTTGTACCTTGGCATCGACCGGATAAGTCAGATATTGCTCGATAGTGTGAACAAAAGCATCGACCACGCCATTGGCGACCTGACGCGGTGGCAAAGTATAAGTCACCTCTGGGTCAAGTACGGCAAAAAGCGGTTGCACATGAGCGGAGAAGAAATGCTGTTTATCACCCGTGCTACGGCGGCTGATAACTGCGCCGTTATTAGCTTCGGAGCCTGTTGCGGGCAAGGTTAATACTGAACCCATCGGCAGAGCTTCTTTGATATCGCTGCCAGTAGTTTCCAGAATATGCCACGGGTCTTGTGGATAATTGACGGCCGCGGCGATAAATTTAGTGCCATCCAATACAGAACCACCACCAACTGCCAGCAGGAAAGTAATTTTCTCTTTCCGGCAAACCTCAACCGCTTTCATCAGAGTTTCATAGGTAGGATTCGGCTCAATGCCACCAAACTCTAGAAAATCAAAGCCTTTCAGTGCTTGGTGAACCTGGTCGAGCACACCATTTTGTTTAATGCTGCCGCCGCCATAAGTAATCAAAATACGTGCATTAGCAGGAATTTCTTTCGTCAGTTGCGCGATTTGGCCAGTACCAAACAGTACTTTCGTTGGGGTGTGAAGGGTAAAATTTTGCATGATTTGTCTTCCAGCGTTGGGTAATGAATAATAAGAACTGAAGGTTCGCTTTCGGCGCAATAGTTTTTATCGCCGTATCTGTGATAGCTATTGTCGGCAACCTGATGCCATACCTCAATGCACATTTCTGCCTTGCTCTTGCCTATTTCTCTAAATCACTGTAGAAAACAAGCAAAATATTGCATAATTTATTGTCAGATTATTTTGTAAAGTAATTTTTCGAAATGGATGTTGTGGGCTTTGCCACTGTCTAACTCGATATCGTAATGTATAAAAAACGGACAGAAAATAAATTTATCTGTCCGTTTAATTAATTGCCAGCATTTTACCTTTTCAGGCTTAATAATTAATGAGTATTGATAGCTATTTTTGCTGACTGGCCGTTAACAGTATAAATCTTGTTTAAATATGATGAGCTCGTGGGGATTACGGATCCGCATTTAGAGATGTTATTGCCCTGGTCTGTGGATTCACCATACTGACCTGCACACAAGCCCGGTATATTGGCATTGATTTTATGTGCCAACTCGGTTGTCCAGCGATGGTCTGCTGTGCGGCTTTCGTCGTCAGGCGTATAAGTCACTTCCTTATGTGTTCCATCCTCGAACGTTACCGCTAATTTCACAGTCTGACCCAGTTGGATTTTTGAACCGGAAATATAGCCAACCTCGAGATATTTATCGATGATCTTGGTGGTGTAAGTGGCAGCCCCACCTTCAGTGGTATAAATATTGTTTAAATAACTTGATCCTTTTGGCGCCATAAATTTACAGCTATTGTCTGTGGTCACGCTATTGGTTAGTACCCCGGCACACGCCCCTTTTATTTTTTCATTAAATAAAGCTGTTAACTTTGCCGCCCAACGGTGGGGGTGATAATTATCTTTTCTATCGGGTGCATAAACTACAAATTGAGATGGATAACCGTCAGTTTCAATATCTAATCTGACCAATTGGTTATCTTTCAGTTCTTTGCCACTGATATCGCCTACCTTTTTCCATAATGGAATCGGTTTCACTGCTAACAATGCTGCTTTGTCAGCAGGCAAGCGTTCTTTAGCACTGATAATATCCACCGACTTAAACTCTTGAGTCCCCACTGGAGTCTGATCAGCATAGAGATTATTAGCCTCTAAGAATTCACCATGAGTACTACGCCAGGTACCACTGATCCGCTTGATAGCTTGATCTTCAGCGATAAATAAATTATCGAAAACTGTAAAATTATTCGTATTTATATATTGATCATCGGTATCTGTAAAATTCTGCCAATAGCTAACGACACTCTCTTTTATGATATTATTAAATATGAATGTGTTATTCATATTTAGATTAACTCCACCAGAGTAAGGTCTGGCATTGAATTCAGTTTTATTGAGATAATTACCAGCAAAATAAAGATGTGATGCATTCCGGAACTTTAAATGACCAGTCGCACCAAGGGGCCAACCACTAAAGTAATTATTAACCACATTCACATTATTATATTGTTTTATATAAATAACGTGGTCTCTGATCATTGTACATTTAGAGTTGCCGGTCTTTTTATTAACATCTAAACAATTCAGTGTATTACCAGAAATAACATTGTTACTAAAGTTGGAGTTAATTAGTCCATCGGTCGCATACCATGCTGATATAAAGTGCCCTTGTTCATCTAAAACGTTAAGTTGCTGGTTTTTTGCTGATTCTTTAATTTTATTAATGACATTAAAGGTACCAATATCATAATAATTCATCGTTAGAAGGATATTTTCGTCAGAGATATCGCCTATGACATTATTCTCAATTCTTGTTTTAGAGTTTCTATAGGTGCTAATACCCTTTCCAGGATGGTTTTTATCCCGCAAAAAAACATTGCCATGAATAGTGAAAGGATGATGCGATACAGTAAGTTGCTGTTCTGCAGAAATTGTATTAATAAAAGCATTGTTTTTTATTTCTATGTTTTTTTTGTTACCGTAAAAATCAACCGTTGCATTATCAAAGATAATGTTTTGTATTGTCAGTTGGTTAACAGGGACGCCATAAACTTTATTGCCAATAGTTATGGACTTATCCTGATTTACACCATAAAAAATCGTCGTACCGGATTCAGAACCCACCAAACTATTTTTTTTCATTCAGCACAATATCATTGCCAATAAGATATCTACCAGCAGGGAAAAATATGGACTTACCATCAGACAATGCTGCACGAATTTCAGTTGATAGATCTATCTCTTGATTGGGTTTAATGCCAAGTTCGGTAGCACAGATGAGTGTTGCATTGCTTATCGATGGTATTTCTTCACCGGCACAACCAGGTTTAGCGGCATTAACGTTCACTGCAGTAATAGATAATGCTCCTGAAACCATTAAATTTAATAATGTCCGATAATACTTCATTCTATAACTTCCTTATAAAATCAATATAACGTTTTTTTCTAGGGGCCACCAATCCTAAAATTTCGATAAATGTAATTTCATACCTATAGCATGTTGATAAATACATTGAGATATTAAGATAAAAGCTTATTTATATGTGAAACCAATCTAGAAAAACCATTGATAGATATTAAATATGAATTATTATTATTAATATCATAAAACGAGTATTAATACTTTTAATGCCAATTATATGATTGATTAATATGGTTTTATCCTCTAAGGATTCAGTGATTGCACCGCAAAGCTGAATCAACCTACTTTCTATTGACACATTCCTGCCTTGTTCTTGCCTATTCCTACAAAATACTGTGGAAATTGGGATAAATAAGGCACAATTAGTGTCAGATTATATGCACAATAAATAATTTGTAAGATAGGTAGTCGGTCATATCCGGCTAACAGGGCAGGTGAGGGCACTATGGTTGAAGTTGATAATATTCAGGCGCAGATGGCGGCGAAGATTACTCTGTTGGCTCAGGGCAATGGTTTAACGCTTTCTGCGGTACCTCGAGTAAAGATTCTGTATTCCACCGTGCATCAACCGCGTACCCCGGTAATGTACACTCCCAGCGTGGTGATTATTTTTCAAGGGCACAAAGTCGGTTATCTGGGCAGTAAAGTGTTTCAGTATGACCCTAGAAACTATCTGATCATGACAGTACCGCTACCATTCGAGTGTGAGACTTTTGCCAGTCCAGAGATGCCTTTGGCTGGGATTTCTATTCATATTGATAGCCAGATGCTACAGGATTTATTAATCGATATTGGTGATGATGAGCTGGATAAACCTTTCGGCAATACTTCCGGCGTCAATTCATCTGTATTAACTGAAGAGATGCTGTGCGCCACCGAGCGGCTACTGGATGTGATGTCCAAACCGCGTGATGCCAAAGTGCTTGGCCCACAAATCGTGCGGGAAATTATCTACTACGTGTTGTGTGGCAAGTGTGGCGGGGCATTGCAGGCATTAGTTAATCGCCACGGTCATTTCAATCAAATTACCAAGACATTGCGGCGTATCGAAAATCAGTTTGCAGATAACTTGAATGTTGAACAATTAGCCGCGGATGTGAACATGAGCGTCTCGGCGTTTCATCATAATTTCAAAGCGGTGACCAACACCTCTCCGCTGCAATATCTGAAATCTTACCGGTTGCACCGTGCGCGAATGATGATGCTACACGATGGGCTAAAAGCCAGTACCGCTGCGAATAAGGTGGGATATGAGAGCGCATCACAATTTAGCCGTGAGTTTAAGCGCTATTTTGGTCTCACGCCGAGCGAAGAAGTCGCCAAGCTGCGTACTAACTGAGGTGACATTCAAGAAAAACGGCGCATCAAGCGCCGTTTAACTGCTTGAGTAGCAGAGCTTTACTCAGTCACACTTTTACGTTTACACCAGACCAACACCAGCGTACCAACCAACCCTACCAGTAACAAGACAATCGGCAAAATCATCAATGCTGTCATGACTTGATTTTCATAGTGCTTAACCAGCGGAATATGGCTCAGTGCAAAGCCCAACCCCACGACACTCCCCACCCATAGCAGCCCACTGAGCCAGTTAAAGAACTGAAAACGAGTGCTGTTTAAGCCGGAAATGCCTGCCAGAGTCGGTAGTAAAGTCCGTACAAAAGCCAGGAATCGGCCAATAATTAGCGCCGCCAAACCGTGGCGCACAAACAGGTTATGGGCGCGCTGGCGATAGTGAACCGGCAGTTGTAACAGCCACCTTTTCACCACTTTGGTATCCCCCAACCACAACCCTTGCAAGTAACTCAGCCAACAACCCAGGCTGGCCGCGGCGGTCAAAATTATCATGGTGGGCAAGAATCCCATGACACCCTTGGCAATTAATGCACCCGCCAATAGCAACAAGCTATCACCGGGGAGGAAAGAAGCCGGTAGCAAACCATTTTCTAAAAAGAGGGTGGTAAAGAGTATGCCGTAAATAACCCAAATCACATTCGGGTCGGCAAGTTTACTAAAATCCTGCTGCCATAAGGCATGAAGGATTTCGCGTAATACATCCATTTCTGTTCCTGTTTGCCTATCGTGTGAGGATATTGTTGTAAGGTCTTACCTAGTGTATCCGTAATGGCGCTGATCCACATTGATCTTATCCTCAATAACCAAATTTTTGAGGGTATATATACGTGCTGTTGATATTATTAATGTAAGAGGGGATTAATGCGCAGATATTGTCACCGCGCATTAACAAACCCTATCACTCAGAAGTTTTACTGCGTGGCTTTGATGCGCTCAAACCCAGCGGTTAAATCGTCCTTCAAATCTTGCACATTCTCTAGTCCAATATGCAGACGCAATAGTGTGCCTTTGATTCCCTCTCCCTCATATTTGCGGATTGCCTGGATATCTTTGGGCTGATAACCCAGAATCAAGGACTCAAATCCACCCCATGAGAAAGCCATACTGAAATGGGTAAAGTGGTCGAGATAGGCCTCTAATTGTTGCTGCGTTAACTCTTCTTTTAATTCAAAAGAAAACAGACCATTGCAGCCGGTAAAATCTCGTTTGTAGAATTCATGCCCTTTACAGCCGGGCAGTGCGGGGTGATAAACCGTAGAAACTTCCGGGCGCTTTGCTAGCCAGTTGGCAATTTCAATGCTGTTTTTTTCGTGCTGCTTTAAGCGCACACCCAGCGTACGTAAGCCTCGACTGGCAAGATAAGCGGTATCGGCATCCACCATTTGCCCCATCAGGTATGAGTCTTCCCGCAGTTGCTCCCAACAACGCTCATTGGCAACAGCAATCCCCAGCATGGCATCGGAATGGCCAATAATATATTTAGTACCTGATTGGATGGATATATCAATATCAAAATCCAATGCTTTAAATAGCACTCCTGCCGCCCATGTATTGTCCATCATGATAATCATTTCAGGAGCAACTGTACGGATAGCTTTCACTATGGCGGGAATATCTTGCACTTCCATGGTGATGGAGCCAGGTGATTCAAGGAAAACCACTTTGGTTTCCGGTGTGATTAATGTGGCTATCTCCGCGCCCATCATGGGGTCGAAATAAGTGGTGGCGATGTTCATGCGCGATAAAATTTTATCGCAAAAACTTTGCGCCGGTTCATAGGCCGAGCCGGTCATCAACACGTGATCACCGGTGGAAACAAATGATAAAATGGCATTGCTGATAGCCGCTGCACCGCAAGGATAAAGCACACAACCCGCGCCGCCTTCGAGTTCAGTCATCGCTTCTTGCAAGGAGAAGTGGGTTAGCGTGCCTCTGCGGCCATAGAATAACTCACCATTGCCGCGATTAATCGTGGCATGTTTTTTCGCTTTCACCGAGTCAAATATCAGAGAAGATGCGCGCTGAATAACGGTATTGACCGAGCCTTGGGTGAATCTCTTACTCCTGCCCGCGCTAACTAAGGCTGTTTCCAGTTTTTCTATCGTAGGTTTATTTGCAGACATGTCGCGTTGTCACCTTCTTATCAGCGTGCCCATTATTCGATGGCCAGCATTCATTATTGGGATGTATTTATTACTTACGTTAGCATGATGATTGTGGTGTGAGAGTAGCTTTCACCATGAAAATAACTCAAGAGGGTGACTTGCTGTTTTCTGTTAATTTGCGATGTAAAAATGCTGCGTAAGTAGCAAAATAGGGAATTTATTAAGGAAGGGGCGTTAAGTGATGCCTTAATGATGTGGGCGTAGCTTATGCAATTAATCCTTTCTTATCTTTACACCACATGTCATTCCGTCTTTACAGCCAAGATCTCCTACCCGATTATCATGCCGCGTAGTCCCTGATATCAGGGCAATTCTTGTTTTTTCTCAAAAAATAGGCGTAAATACTAATGATAATTACTATCAATCCCCCATTTGTTTGATATGATCGGCAGCTGATTTCGTCCTTAAATTGATCTGTATATTGGGTGGAGGCACAGCGTGAAAACAGCTGGCAAAAAAATTAAAGATAAGTCATTCGTGCAGGGCCGAATGATGAAAGGTGCGATGGCATTATTGCTGGTGGTAGGTTTAACCAGTCATGCATTTGCCGCGCCAGGCAACAGCAGTGCCGTTGCTGCATCTGCTGCTACGGCAACATCAACCCCGTTACCTGCGCCGGAAATCACCCCAGTCGCGGCAACTCCTGCTAATGCAGACACTGTTACCCCTACCACATCAGCGCCAATGGTGCAGTCACTAACGGCTCCAGCACCACAGGGGCTGGCAATGGACCTCTCTGTTTGGGGCATGTATCAACATGCCGACGTGGTGGTTAAAGGCGTAATGATAGGTCTGGTTCTGGCATCCATTGTGACCTGGACTATTTTATTCTCCAAAGGTACCGAGTTATTCCGCGCACGTCGCCGCTTACAGCAAGAGCATGAGGTTATTGGTACGGTTACTGACCTTGATACTGCATCCGAGCGGGCAGAGGCTTTTTCTCCAGAGAGTATCAGCGGCCTGTTACTGCGTGAGGCACAAAATGAGCGCTTGTTATCGGCAGAATCGAACGATAACAACGGTATTAAAGAACGTACTGCTTTCCGTCTGGAGCGCCGAGTGGCATCCATCAGCCGCCAAATGGGTAAAGGCAACGGCTTCCTGGCAACCATCGGTGCTATTTCTCCATTTGTCGGCTTATTTGGTACGGTTTGGGGCATTATGAATAGCTTTATCGGTATTGCCCACTCACAAACAACTAATCTGGCGGTTGTTGCTCCGGGTATTGCAGAAGCATTGCTGGCGACAGCACTCGGCTTGGTGGCCGCAATCCCCGCGGTGGTTATCTATAATATCTTCGCTCGCTTGATTGGGTCTTACCGTGCTCAGGTAGGGGATGTTGCTGCGCAGGTATTATTACTACTGAGCCGTGATCTTGATTTGAGCAGCAGCGCTGAAGCAAAGTCTCCTAAGCAACCTCATCAATTGCGTGCGGGGTGATTTATGGCCATGCGGATGAACGATAACCTTGATGAAAGCGGTGAACTGCACGAAATTAACGTGACCCCTTTCATCGATGTCATGCTGGTATTGCTGATTATTTTTATGGTGGCAGCGCCATTGGCCACAGTTGATATCAAAGTTGATTTACCCGCATCTTCAGCGGTACCACAGCCGCGGCCAGAGAAACCGGTATTTCTGACAGTGAAAGCCGATAATCAGCTTTATGTTGGTGATCAGCAGGTTGACCGCGATACACTGGCGGCTGCGCTGGATAAAGTGACCCAATCAAATAAAGAAACCACCATTTTCTTCCAGGCGGATAAAGTGGTGGATTATGAAACACTGATGAGCGTGATGGATGCATTACGTAAATCAGGATATCTCAAAGTTGGGTTAGTCGGCATGGAAGCGGGCGGCGCGAAATAATCAAAGCAGGCGCGGTGAATATTACTGCGCCTGATCTCAGTTTTTAGGTATATTACGGCCAACTTCACGAATTTTAGTTTCCCCTAAAGCCTGGCGAAGATCGGTTTCTAGCTCATGGGCATTGTATGCCTCATAATAATTGCCTTCACCAACACACTCTTTCCAATCAATGCTACCTGAATCATCTGCTGAGTATCCAATAGCAATAAATACCATTCTGATACTATTTTGTTTTATCTTATCGCACATTCCTTTTGCTATAAGCATTTTTGTTACGTTATATTGAGAAACACTATCCTTGCCATCAGATAAAATAACCATCAGTTTATTATTTGTACTATCTGATTCCCTCAGTAGTTTATTACCAGTTAATATCCCAGAGCTTATTAATGTATCCCCGACTGGCTCAAATTCTTCTATGCTACTCAAACTATCATTAGTATCATCTAGCACTAAAGAATGTGCTTCAGAATTTTTTAGACATAAACTTTTTAAATATATATCACTCATAGGAATATCAATTGTCTTTGAGTCGTTTACTATTGAATTAATAGTTTCTGTATAGTCGATATTTTTAGCTATTATACTTTGTACAAAAACAGGCGTTTTTGCATAGTACATATTATTAAGACGTTCAATAGCCACATGGTTTTTATCTCTATCATCTTCAAAGTATGAACCATATCCATAATCTATAGGTTCTCCTTTTATTCCATACACCCTATACAATTCTTTCTTTATTTTGATAAAGTCATCGTACTTAATGTTGCCAGACTCGAGTTTATCAAGACCTTCTATGTGGCTTAACTCAGGGAGGTTCATTAACTCTTCAGATGTGTATCCGCGTAGATAATCTCTATTTGGCCTATATTTTTTGGGGGAGTAAGGAAAGTGACAATACTCATTAACATCCTCTTTAGTTTTAACTCTCTTTTTCGTTCCCCATGTGAATGGAACAAATCCAACACTCTTAACATAATCACTTCTCAATATAGTATCATTTAATTTTTTAAATATTCTTCTCAATACATCTATTTTTTTAGTTGATTCTCCCTTATTAAATGGCTCATTCATTGAAGTGGAATAATCTACAACAAAAACCACTTCAGTTTTTTCAACTGGCGCTGAAAATATGTTTTTTCTGGCTGTCGCATTGTCAGTCATGCGGATATTCATATCTGTTTTTGTAATAGTACTTTTGGTTAAGAATGGAGGGGCGTAACTCATTGTTGTTGTTGCCCGATATTCAAGATGAGTAGAATGAGGTATTATCTCGATTTCCGGGACGGTAAAATTTTCTGATGGCAGATAGGCATTAGCATAAGAAGTTACCAAGGCAGTGTTTCTTGCTATCTGTGTTGCAGTGGGGTTATTACTGTCGTTCTCCACAGTCAGCGCTAATGTGGCTTGTTCTATGGCATCCGAAAGTTTGGCTTTTTTTTGTATAAAATAAGAGATTTCAAAAGACAAAAAAATCAGTCCAATAATAAAAGGTAATAGGATAATAAATGGTAGTAATATAGCGCCGCTTTCATTTTTTATAAAATTAATGTGCTTTTTAAACATAAATAGCCTTTACTATTGTGATAGTCTTATCGGTGTTATTTATAAGTTAGCGTTCTATAGTCATGGCGGATGACTTAATAAAAGTGGTCGCACCTTTTTGATTAAATAACGTGTTATACCAAGTGTTGGCAGGTAAGCACAATGTCACTTGATACAGAGGTATCCACCTTCCGGTATTACTGAATGATGATAATTGGATTAACTCTCTAAGTGGTTTATCCGGCCCACAAGAACCAATGTTGAATGATAAACTTTTCGCATTGTTGATGATTTTATTTCCGACCGCTGATGATTGAGTGGGATTGAAGTGTACAGTTTCTATCTTTATAGCAAGGTTATCTTCAGCTAATCCTGAATTAGATAACATATTTTCGGCTAATTTTTTTAATTGATCAACTTGCAATTGTGTTAATTCATTATCACTCTGGTATAAGAGGGTTCTTTCACGCACTATTCCAGCTAATGAATATGAGATTCGATCTAATTTTCCTATAGTAGAATAATACTCTGAAACTGACAGTAACGTCTTTATAAAGATAATTATGACGAAAATAATAAAAGAAAACTCAACAATAACCGCACCATGAGTGTTTGAAAGTAGATTTTTGGGGTTAGTTTTCTTGCACAAAAATAACCTCTCTTAATAATAATGTATTCGCCCAAGAGAGTGAAAGAGGAAAGAAAACGGGACGATATAAATAACTTACGCTGTATCTGGCTAGAGGGAGTTTATTGTTATTTGAAGTTTTATTGTTAATCATATCTAAAATATTTTCACTAAAAACAACATTAGTTTTTATCTCGTTTTCTGTAGTGATAAATGAGCCTAACACGCCATAGTGTGTGGTTAATTTCTGCTGTAATACAGAAGTATAGCTAGAATTATTAGTGGGTTCCTTGTTCTTAGCTGATTTCGCTGCTTCAGAAACAGCTAAATCCAAACTCGCGGAAATATAAAACAAACGAGCAATTTCAACACCAGACAGTAGAATAAATAAAAATAAAATAAGTACGAATGAGAACTCTACAGTGATAGAGCCTCTATTTGAGTGAAAAAAATATTGAAGCATTCCCTTCATTGTTTGATCTCTTCAGATAATTTACCTTGGTATGGGGTACTAACTTGACTAAGTGCAAGTATTAACTCATCAGGTTTTCGAGTTATTTTCTCTGCTATGATTATCTTTTTGGCATATTTTTTGTCTTTAAGTTTTACCAATGAAAATATTAAGTTATGTAACATTAAGCTGCCTCTTTTCCCTGCCAGATAATCAGGGAGTAATATTCTGACAGCATCTCTATAGCGTTCATCGAGTATAGCTATTACAGCAAGATTATTCATGGCAGTTTCATCAGAAATAAATAGATGTCTGGATTTTTCAATAGCTTTTTCCGCTTTGTTGAGATCACCATTATTTGCTAAAATAATACCATTAATATTATGACCTTCAGCATTACTTGGTGACATCTCTAATAATTTATCAACAGCAACTTTTGCCCCTACATTATCATTATTATTAATAAGGTTTTTTGCGAGTAATAAATAAATATATTCATTCCTCTTATGGGCTATAGGGCCCAAATAATATAATGAGGAATGAGTATCACCTGCAAGATAGTAAGCATTAGCTAGTTTTAGTCTGATACTATCATCTTCTTTTACTTTTAATTTATTACTATATAAGTTAATTAGCCCACCATAATTATTTGCTTTGGTTAAAATGTTTTCACGATAATAAAAATCCTTTTGACTCATGTTATTTTTCCAGGAACAACCATTTAGTAGTAAAGTGAAAATTGTAAAAATAATAAATTTATTGGTTTTTTTGTACATAGGTAAGTATCTCTAATATGCTCGGTGATATAACTAATACGATAAATGGAATAAGAATAAATATAAATAGTGGGAATGTTATTTTTGCTGATAATTTACTGTTCTTCTCTTCTGTTACTAATAATTGCATCTCTCTCATGTCTTGAGATAATTTATTAAGTTGTTCATATATACTTGAGCCAAAAATGATGCTGTATTGAAGTGTATTACAAAACATTCTTATTTCTGTGGCTGAAGAGCATTGATGGAACTCTTTAATTGCTGACTCTAGCCCATGCAACTCTGCTCGTTTAGTCATTTTAATGATAATTAAACTTAAATCTGAGTTGATTAATTTGAATTTTTTCGCGGCATAACTAAGAGCGTTATCTATTGTCATTCCAGATTGAACACACGCAGCTGTAATATCAATGAAAAAGGGAAGTGATCTAAGTACAGACTCAGTTCTTTTGGTGACAACATTTTTTATGACTACCTTAGGAATGTATATGGTCAACGTTAAAACTATTAACCCACAAGTTATTAAATTTAAAAAACTAACTAATATAATATCTAATGTCACTAACAAAGATATTATTATCAGGTTTAAAACTACAATGAGCGATTTTAAGTAAATTATTTTTTTAAGAAAAAAAGGAATGATGATGAAATGAGAGATATTTTTATCTTGTTCATTGATGTCTTTTTTACTATCTTTTTTTTCTTGATTATTTTCATTTTTATTTAACTTGTTATATATCAAAAGTCTTTTTACTTTTGATTTCGATCTAAATAGGATCGTAAATCCTAATAATAAAAATAAAATAAAAGTTATCTTCATAACGCCTTCCTTAGCATTATTCTTATTAAATAAATACCGATTATTTCACTGATAATAATATAGTAAAAAATGACTTTTCCTATGGCGTGGTTCCACATGGAGTCTATATTTGTAGGATCAATAAAATATAGCAAAAGAGAGAATGCAATAGGCATAATAGAAATGATATTAACTGACGTCCTTGTTTGAGCAGTCATTACTGATTTTTTCTGTTCGGATGTTTTATTTTTTGTTATCACTTGCGATAATCTATTAATCAATTCTTTTAGTTGACCGCCTTGTTGTAGATTAAGCAAGATAATTGTTATAAAGAAATAAAATTCGGGATAATTAAACCGTTTATAAGCATCATAAAAAACAGTTTCTGGTGATTCACCCAGATTGAGTCTTCGACAAATAAGACTCATTTCCTGCCCTAATGGGCCGCTGATTTCTTGTCCGCAGCGCTCTAATACTTGATTAATATTCGCACCACTACTGACTGCCATATTTATCATCAAGAGGACTTCTGGGAAGTTCTGTTTAAAAAGAGAATGGTGTGCCTTCCTCGATACTATTAATTGAAAATATATAATGCTTATTAATGTAAAAGGTAGAATGATAAATATGTTTAAATGAAACCAAAAAATATTGGCAGTATAAATGCATATTGAATAAACTATAGGGATAATTATATGAGGCTTATTTTTTTCTTTAGTGATTTCATGACAATAGTGTAACCACTCTGAAAACATTTTTTTCAAAAGTAAATTCATAAAAAAAATATTTCTAGATCTTGTTTTTTCCGAGTCACTGACTGATTTCTTTATTTTCATCCATTTAAGATTACTTAATAATAGTAATGATAATCCAGAAAGTAATATTACGTAATAAATCATTTTTCCACCATGGAAAAAATACTATTTAATTCCTGAGATAAGTTATATATGTCAGCGTTTATTCTGACGGAGGAGCGATTGAATAATCCATGGTTGATGAAATCACCCTGAATTCTACCCTGTTCATCACGTATCTTTTTTGGTTTAAATGAAAATATATTCTGTAATACAACATTGTCGCCTTCCATCCCCATAATTTCACTGATATAGCGTACTTTTCTTGTACCATCATTCATCCGCGAAACCTGGACAATAAGATTGATTGCAGACGCTATATTCCGCCGGATAGTGAAGATGGGCATATTAACTGGCCCCATCATGATCATACTTTCCAAACGGGCAATAGCATCGCGAGGGGTATTAGCATGTAATGTTGACATTGAGCCATTATGTCCGGTGTTCATTGCTTGCAGCATTTCAAAGGTTTCTTCACCCCGGCATTCGCCAATAATTATCCTATCTGGGCGCATCCGCAATGAGTTAATCACCAAGTCCCGCATAGTGATCTGCCCAGTATTTTCCAAACCAGCGAGTCGAGTTTCCATTCTGACAACATGAGGCTGTTCAAGGTTTAACTCTGCTGCATCTTCTAAGGTAATAACTCTCTCATTTTGAGAGATATACTTTGATAATGCATTGAGCAAAGTTGTTTTACCTGAGCCGGTGCCGCCAGAAATAATGATATTGACTCTACAACTAGCTGCAATAATCAGAAAATTTGCCATATCACTGCTCATCGCTCCCATATCAACTAAGTCTTCTAATTTTCGTTTATTTTTACTAAATTTTCGAATTGAAAGCGCAGTTCCATCAAGCGCAATCGGGCTCATTGCTACATTAATACGGCTACCATCAATTAATCGAGCATCAGCTAAGGGGCGGCCTTCATCAATACGGCGATTTACTCTTTGCATCAAACGCTTGGCGATATCTGTTAGTTGAGTATTATTAATAAAATGACGATCAGTTAAGGTTATCAGGCCGTATCGCTCAATAAATATTTTATTAGGGCCATTGACCATAATATCGCTAATAGAGTCATCCTCCATGAGTTCTCTTAATGGTCCAAATCCCGTAATTTCATCAGCAATCATTGAAATTATCTGTTTCTGATCCTGAGTTGTAAGTTGGTATTCATTATCATTAAATAAGTCATCAAATGTTTGAGATAATAACTCGCTAAGTTTGCTATAGTCAGTAATAAGATGTTCGACTTTATCTATGTCAATATTTGACAGCATCTTTTCACGAATTAATTCTTGAGTGATTAATGATATTCCCATTGTTATTTTCTTCCTTTAAATATCGTTATTACTTTGTTTATCCAGATTATTTCATTAATCATTTTTTTTGTTTTTATACCCAGCGTATTTTTTGCCAGCTCACTTATTTTGGATTTTTTTCTACCGAAGTAGTTAGGATCACTTAATGATGATTTAGTGCTATTTATATAAGGTATATGTACGTCTATATCTCGTTTTAATAATGATTGTATATCAGCGCTGTCTAACATATCTTTGGTTACAGGCCTACTTTCGTTTAAACAAATAATTAGTCGAGTAGTTTGCCTATTATCTCTTTGGAATCTGTCATAGGTTGAAATAAACTCCTTGGCCACACGAACTGACATCATACTGTTATCAAGTAATATAATAATACAGTTGAATTGGACAATATAATCGATTATTTTTTCTTTTGAAACATTATTGATAGGCTGATCTAAAATGATGAAATTATGTTTTTTATTTGTTAGGTTATCAATATCAATTAATTCATTCTCTTTACATAGCATAAGGTCTAGGTTTTTATGATATTCAGTGACCTCTGCGCTCATTTTCTTCTCTGTAACAAGGTCAAGGTCTTGAGAACCTTGATTACCTTGCAATAATAATGTGGGCGCTTTTTTTATTCGAGTGATTTCATACGCTAAATGATAACTGAGTAACGTAGTTCCTATTCCTCCTTTACAACCAAGGGTACTAATAAAGAAAGCTTTCCTCTCTGATTCTATCTGAATGCCTTTAAGTAATAGTTGAGTTAACTCATCGGATTGTGAGTGTATATTTAAGTATAATATCCCTCGCTCCGTAAATTGCTGTGCAATACTGATTGAGTCTATGTCGCCTACTAATATGCACCAACAATTTCGCGGTGTATGAGTTTTTACTAAATCTATTATTTCTTCTATATTCTTATTATCCTCCACATCAATAATAACACCCATTGTTTGTTCTGATAAATGAATTGATGATGTGATGAATATATTGTTATTTATTTCCTTAATATTTTTTATATCCGCCAGGCGGATTTTCTCTGATACTTTTTCTATCAGCCAACTTCTCTTGGAAATAACTACGATAGCGTTTTTAACCTTACTATCTTGTTTCTTCAGTAAGTCCTTATTTAGGATTAATTGCATATGTCACCATTAATATTGACTTCTTTCTATTCGTCTTTACTGCGCAACCAACTTCCATTTTTTTTTCGTGACGAAAATCATTAGTACTATAATTACAACTTTTATTCTTAATGCAAACATTATAATTTTTGATGCTGGGATTATTTATTTTTTTTTCTTGATTTTCTTTCATTATATAAAATGAATGATCATCATCAATCGGTTTGATGGTTGGCGCTGCCTGACTTATGTGAGTAAATAGTATTATCATACCTATTATTGATAGTTTAATTTAATAAAACCACCTTTACGTAGAAATTCCCTGGCAATTTTTTCTCTTTTCCCTTCCATTATAGGGGTAAAATTAAAAAATCGCTCAAGTGTTGAGGTATGCATAAAATCGGGTAACTCAATTTCTTTTTCTGAGACTGGATTCACCAGGTTCACAGTTGCTATCACCACCAATTCTGTTTGGCTTTGTTCTGTTTGTGCGTTACGGAAAAATGCACCTAATATAGGAATATCTCCAATTAATGGTATTTTTTTCAGTGACTCCCTCTCCGTATTGCTGATAAGCCCGCCTAAAATAAAACTCTCCCCATCTCCCAGTTCTAATGTTGTGGCCGCCTTGCGTGTTCTTAATGAAGGATAGGAGTCTCCTCCTTGAATATTAAATGATTTTCCTATGCTGCTGACCTCTTCATTTAAGATAATACGAATACGTTTTTTATCATTTACTTTGGCACCAATGTTTAGTTTTATGCCAAATTCTTTATAGCTAATTTCTTTACTATTTTGTGTAGTACTCACGATGGGTATTTCACCACCGACTAGAAATGATGCGCTTTCACCTGATAATACCGAGAGGTTTGGTTCAGCTAAAACACGAGCTATAGAATTGTCGTTAATAGCATGAACTAAGGTACTAATTCCTTTTGCATTGAACTTGAAAAATTGAAAACTACCAACTGAGTCTCCTGGTGTGCTCCAATTTATTCCGATATTTTCAGTAAAATCTTTTGTGACCTCGGCAATTGTTAGTTTCACATTCACTTGATTGGATTGTGGTAATTTAATTTTATTGATAATAGCTGAATAATCAGAATGATTAATAAATTGGCTATCGCTATTTCCTTTTTTTTTACTACCAATAGCCTCACCAACAATAGTGGTAATAGTGTCTTTAGCATCCTCTGATTCTGCTGTGCCCGTTAGCACATAACTATCACCTACTTTATTTATCTCTATGTTGCTATCTGGATATTCGAGTTGAACTCTCTTATGTGCAGCAGTAATGATGTTATTGACGAAAACTTTTGATTTTATAAGCGGTTTATTGTTTATGTCGAATAAGATAAACTCTGCTACTCCTTCTTTTTTTGCGTAAACAATAACGCTTTTTTTACCAATGAGTTCATAGTCAGCTATCGCTGCTGCAGAAACAAAGACAGTATCTATTTCATTTTGTGTTTTAAGAATATATGACTCGCCAGTGGATAATAAAATAGGTTTAGCATGTGCATAATTTACCAAGATTTGCCAAGGGATAAAAATAGACATAAAAATTAATATGCTACAAACTCTATACCCGAGCTTAAATACTTTCATCCTCTTAGCTCTCTTGTTGTACGTAATTTAGGAATGATGTCATATAAATTTTTTGATATACCCTTATTGTCATCATCTTTTTTAGTTGGTATTAGTAATGTATCACCTGATTTTTCTGCGATATGTATAAGTTCAAGATCCTCTGTTTTTATTATGACGGCAATATAACCTACTAACATGTCTTCAGTCTTTTGATTATTGTTATTTTTTTCTGATAACTCACTGGTAGAATACTTTTTTATTCTTAATATCTTCATGTTAGATATTACATCATTCAATGAATAGCTCTGTTTCTTTTTATCGTTTATTTCTTTTGTATTAATGCCAGTGCCATGTTCCATTCCTTTTCTTTTATCTGTCTCAAGAACCATTAACTGGAGAGTCAGTATATTACCAATACTCAGTGCATCCAGTAAATAATCATCTTTTTGTTTTATTTGGAACTTATAGATAATCTGGCCTTTCTGTAAATTCAGATAATTAAATTCATCACTTTCAGGTGAAACTAACATGTCTTTCGTGATGTAGGATCCAGCTAACGTGTTGGTCTTTAATAAGTGGCTGTTAATGTTTTTATTTCCTGATATGTCATTATTTATCAGTTCACTGGATTCTGAGACACTTAATTTTTTTACTGCATAGTCTTCATGGTTTAATAAAGTGCCTGAAGATAAATCTCTGGTAGTTTGTGCTAATACAATAGTGACATTTTCACCGTTGCTTGTTGTGAGATTATTTATTACTTTTTTATCATCTTCGGATCCCATCAGTATGCCAGTGATACCTATCGCGATAATAAGAATAGATAATAATAAAATAAACTTACGATTCATATTAATAACCCTATATTAACTGCAGTGATGCGATTGGTATTTAGGGAAAAAAAGATATTAAGAAGCCAGCTGAAATCGCAACAGCATAAGGGACACCTCTCTGGTGAATGTCAGCACGATTGAACAGTAGACCTATTATCATCACAACTCCGCCCATAATTGCCGTATAGAGAATGAAATTAAGTGATTGTTCTGGATTTAATGCAAACAAGAGTACGGTGATTAATTTAACATCGCCGCCCCCTATCAATTTGAAGTAAAAGACAATATATCCTGTAAGTAATGCTAATAGAGGAATAATAAAGCTAACCGCATCGTATATGATTAGACTTAAGAACAACGTATTGATGGCAACTGTTGTCACCCGTTTATTGCTGATGACCCGATGGCGAATATCGCTATAACAGATTAATAGTAATTGCAATACTAAAAATGTGGTTAACGATATTTGTAATATATTCACTACTTTTCCTGCACTAGCTATGACTAAAATATGGCAGCCTTGTGCTGCCATATTAACAGTGTTGAATATAAGTTATTTAGTCACAGCTACTTGAGCTGCTGCAACTAAATCGGTTACCAGCTTGGTTAGTGGGTCTTTAGCCGCAGTAATAAGGATACCCGCTAATGCAATAATCATGACGTATTCAATAATAGAACCACGATTATCTTTCAGAAACTCTTGCGCATTAACTTGTACTGCTACATAACCTTTAGTTATTAGGTTTATCATGATTTACTATCCTTGTTAATTATATTGAGATTTTCCCAGCACTTTAAATTTTGTACTGAGGCCGTATATCGCTACTACCAGAATTGATATTTTTATTTTCGCCTCGTTCGTAGTGGCAGCTATTAAATGCTTTTGTCAGTATTAAATCCTTTTTAATACCATCATTTAGTCTTTTAAAATCATATTTATTTAAGTGAATCTATTAAGGCTTTTACTTGCTTCGATCTAATAAGATAATAATGACCAAGGCTGAGAGAAATGAGAGCCAGCAGAAAGAGAAAAAAGCGAGTAATGAGATCAATTTTTTCCAGCGATTGCTTTGCAAAAAACTTTGTTTAATGTGTACCGGAGCAACTGGTGATATCGCACTATGTGTAGGCACAGCAAGCGTAGCTATATGAGAAAGAGCAGGGGGCGCAATCACCTCATGGTTATCATCAATTTTTGATTGTTTTTCTTGTCCCTTACTTGTCATCACCTGACTTACTGAACCGGTATAACGAACCCCTTTGCGTGGAATAGTATGAATAAGAGATTCATTCAGCCCTACCTGAATAAAAGCCTTACGCAGCATATAGAGTTGCCCATAATAGCTACTTTCACTGATAGCTCCGCGCTGTTCTTTCCATACCTGATTGATAATCAGTTCTTTCTCAGTTACTCCTTCAAGTAACAATTGTAAGAATCTCAGATTATTTTCAGTTAAAATTACCACTGAACCATTGGGGCCATTCAAGCAACGCTGTGCTGGAGAAAATAGCACTGTTCCTTCTAGTTCAAACACAATCTCATTTGTCTCCATATCGACGGCTACCTATCCTGTATAAGGTGTATATTTACTCTTTGCGGTGTATGAGTTTTTATCTTATTATCGATAAATAAGATTTACGCTAAGTAAGTATTTCTCTTTGATGTTGTGTATGTTGAAAATGGCTTTTTACCATGTATTGTTAATTCTAAGGTTATTAATCTATTACTTATCTGTCTTTGTTTTAACTCTTAGAATTCTTTAAATAACTACGCTGCATATTTTTGCATAATTTAATTTCACTAAACAAGCGGGTATTTAACCTGAATATACTATTTTTTGTTATTATTTATCATTATTTATCATTTTCCTATTATCCTCTCTCTTTTGTTTAACTGTTATTGAAATGTCGTTATTCTGAATTTTATTATCTTTAAGATTTTTAATCTTACTATTTTCACTTTATAAAGATGAAGAAAATTGGGCGATAACGTTATGACGCTAAATGAGTACGTAGCGTAAACTATGTTGATTTTAGTCATGCGTTATCTTGAGATATAGTGAGGCCATCATGACCATGGATCTGTTTTCTCAGTTACCCAATGAGCCTTGGATTGAAGAGTTAGCTCCTGGCGCTTTTGTTTTACATCATTTTGCACAACAGCAGGCATCCTCGCTGTTGGCTGAGATCACTACTATCACCACCGTAGCTCCTTTTCGGCATTTAATTACTCCAGGTGGTTACCGGATGTCGGTCGCCATGAGTAATTGTGGTCTGTTGGGATGGGTTAGCGATGCTCGGGGTTACCGCTACAGCTCGATTGATCCGTTAACAGAATTACGCTGGCCCGCCATGCCGCAAAGTTTTATATCGCTGGCAGTTTCTGCGGCGCAACAAGCCGGTTTTGCGCATTTTCAGCCCGATGCCTGTTTGATAAATCGTTATGAGGTGGGGGCTAAGTTATCCTTGCATCAAGATAAAGATGAATTGGATTTACGCCAACCCATTGTCTCCATTTCGTTGGGCCTGCCAGCGGTATTTCAATTTGGTGGCGCATCCCGTGAAGCTAAATGTCAGAGAGTTTTATTGAGCGAAGGTGATGTGGTGGTGTGGGGGGAGCCATCACGTTTGAATTATCATGGTGTATTGCCGATCAAAGCTGGGTGTTCTCCTGCTGCGAGAGCATACCGGATTAACTTAACCTTTCGTCGTACTGGGCGCGCTGAGAAGTTATGAGAAATCAATAACAAAGCCCTGAGTCCTGCAAACCAGAACGCAGGGCTATAGTCATACTTTTGAGATTTAGTGTTGTTTCCTGTCTTTTTTATGTAGCAACATATACACCGCCGGAATAACCAGCATGGAAAGCAATGGCGCGCTCACCATTCCACCGATCATCGGGGCGGCGATGCGCTGCATAACTTCCGAACCAGTACCACCTCCCCACATAATGGGCAGCAAGCCGGCCATAATCGTGGCGACTGTCATGGCTTTTGGTCTAACTCGCAATACCGCACCTTCGTGAATGGCAGCACTCATTTCCTTGGCCGTCATCGGGATACCGGGCCGTTGATATTTTTTCACTGCCTGATTGAGATACAGCACCATGATCACGCCGAACTCTGCCGCTACCCCCGCCAACGCAATAAAGCCGACGGCGGCGGCAACTGAAAAGTTATAGCCCAGCCCATAGAGCAACCAGACCCCGCCAATCAAGGCAAACGGCAGGGTTGCCATAATCAAGGCGGCATCGCGGACACTGCTGAAAGTCACATACAGCAGCACGAAAATGATAGTCAAGGTAACCGGTAGGACAATTTTCAGTTTCGCTGTTGCCCGCTCCAGATATTCAAATTGCCCAGACCAACTGAGTGATACGCCCTCCGGCAGTTTGACTTGCTGTGCGACGGCTTGCTGCATATCTGTGACGGCCGATTTTAAATCCCGCCCTCGCAGATCGACATAAACCCAATCGGATAAGCGCGCATTTTCACTTTTCAGCATTGGCGGGCCTTCTGTGATTTTAATATCCGCCAGTTCAGATAATGCCACTTGCCCGCCACTGGCGGTGACAACCGGTAAGTCGCGTAATTTCTGTAGTGAATCACGAATTTCCCGTGGATAACGCAGATTGATGGGATAGCGCTCGCGGCCTTCAATGGTTTCACCGATGTTTTGTCCGCCAATCACGGTTTCCACCAACGATTGCAGCTCTTTGACTGAAACACCATAGCGGGCGGCTCGTTTGCGATCGATGTCGATATCCACATAGCGGCCCCCGGTCAGCCGTTCAGACAGCGCTGAGGTTACGCCCGGCACTTTACGTACCACCTGCTCAATTTGCTGTGCCACCTGTTCAATTTGCTGCACATTTTTGCCGTTCACTTTGATCCCCACCGGGCTTTTGATCCCGGTAGATAGCATGTCTAGTCGATTGCGGATCGGTGGCACCCACAAATTGGCAATACCGGGAACATTGACCGTGGCGTCCAGTTCCTCGATCAACTTATTCATAGTCATGCCCGGATGCCATTGTTCTTTGGGTTTAAACCGAATGGTGGTTTCGATCATAGTGAGTGGCGCGGGATCGGTGGCTGTTTCTGCACGCCCCGCTTTACCAAACACGGTATCCACTTCGGGTACTGTTTTGATTAAACGATCCGTTTGTTGCAGCAAATGGCTGGCTTCTCGCACTGAAATTCCCGGCAAGGTTGAGGGCATATACAGTAAATCGCCTTCATCCAAAGCGGGCATGAACTCGCTGCCCAAGTGGCTTAGCGGGTACAAGGTTACCAGCAATAACATCCCTGCGACGGCCAGGGTAGTTTTGGGGCGCGCCAGCACCGCGGTCAATACCGGGTGATAAAGGGCGATGAGCCAGCGGTTAATCGGATTCGCATTTTCGTCAGGGATTTTTCCGCGAATAAAATACCCCATTAATACCGGCACCAACGTTATCGCTAAACCGGCAGAAACCGCCATGGCATAGGTTTTCGTAAAGGCCAGTGGGGAAAACATCCGCCCCTCCTGCGCCTGTAGGGTAAAGACCGGAATGAATGACAAAGTGATAATCAATAAACTGCAAAACAGAGCCGGGCCGACTTCAATCGCCGCCTGCTCTGAAATGCGCCAATAATCTTGGCTGACGGGTGTTTGACCGGGGTGATCCCGCCGCCATTGTTCTAATACTTTGTGCATGTTTTCGATCATGACGATCGCCGCATCTACCATGGCACCAATGGCTATGGCGATGCCACCCAGCGACATAATATTGGCATTAACCCCTTGATAGTGCATAACGATAAAGGCACCAAGGATGCCAAGGGGCAGGGTGATGATGGCGACCAGCGCCGAACGGAAGTGGAACAAAAACAGCGAGCAGATAACCGCGACCACTAAAAACTCTTCCAACAACTTAAATGACAAGCTGTCGATGGCCTGAGTAATCAAATGTGAGCGGTCATAAACCGGCACAATTTCTACTCCGACGGGTAAGCTGCGCTGAATCTGTTGTAGCTTCTCTTTCACGCCGTTGATGGTTTCTAAGGCATTTTTGCCGTAGCGCATCACAATGATGCCGCCAGCGACTTCCCCTTCACCATTCAATTCGGCCACGCCGCGCCGCATTTCTGGCCCCATGCGCACGCTGGCAACATCAGACAGTAAGATAGGAATGCCATCACGGGCGGTAATCACAATATTTCTAAAATCATCCGGCGTTTTCAGGTAGCCGCTGGCGCGCACCATATATTCGGCGGCCCCCATTTCCAGTACTGAGCCGCCGCCTTCCTGATTACTGTCGGCAATGGCACTGGCGATTTGCTGATGAGATAGATTCAGCGCACGCATCCTTTCCGGATCAAGAATCACCTGATATTGGCGTACCATGCCGCCGACACTGGCAACTTCCGACACATTGGGCACCGTTTTCAGTTCAAACTTCAGTGTCCAATCCTGCAACGCGCGTAAATCGGCCAGACTGTGTTTGCCGGTTCTATCAATTAGTGCATATTCATAAATCCAGCCGACACCGGTGGCGTCTGGCCCCAGAGCCGCTTTAGCCTCGGAGGGCAGGGTAGATTGCACTTGGCTGAGGTACTCCAGTACCCTTGAGCGCGCCCAGTAAGGATCGGTGCCATCATCAAATAAAATATAGACATAGGCATCGCCGAACATGGAAAAACCTCGCACAGTTTTAGCGCCGGGCACCGACAACATGGTGGTCGTCAGCGGATAAGTAACCTGATCCTCCACCACTTGTGGGGCTTTGCCAGGGTAACTGACGCGAATGATCACTTGCGTGTCCGACAAATCTGGTAACGCATCCAGTGGGGTTTGTTGCAGTGACCAAATCCCCCAGGCGGCCATCATTACTGCGCCCAACAGCACCAATAGCCGGTTGCGCAACGACCAGCGAATAATGGCGGCAATCATAAGTGACTCCCATGAGTATCCATGTTGTTATTGGCGTTATTGGTTTTTACCGGTTGGATCTGACGGATCTGCGCGCCTTGCTCAGTCAACGTAAAGGTGAAATTGACTTCACTACCAACATGGATATCCGCTGATAGTTTGCCCGGTGGTAGCAGGAAATCCATCGTCATCGCGCTCCATTTCAAGGCGGCTATCGGGCCATGAGAAAGCGTGATTGTTGAGCCATTAATCGCATTGACCTCCCCTTGTACCGAGTAAATATCGACCGGCGCCGATACGGTGTTATCAACGGCTGGCACTACGGTTTCTGGAGTGTCAGCCATTTGTGGCAAGGCACTTTGCAAGCTGGCTTCTGAATCAATCAGGAACTGTCCGGAGGTCACCACCAACTGACCATGACTCAGCCCCGATTTGATTTCGACCCAACCGTCCTGAGTTTGCCCGGCACTGACTTCAACCGGCTTAAAGTGACCATTTCCTTCTGCCAGTAATACGGTGTTGCGATTGCCCGTCATCAGTAAGGCTTCCTGTGGAATGACCAGCACCGGTTCAAGCGTATCCGTTTGTGTCGATTGCACATTCAGGTACATACCTGGTTTGAGCTTTTGTTGTGGATTTTCCAAGGTGATACGCGCTTTAAGAGTACGGGTTGTGAGATCCATATTGGGCAATAATTCACTGATTTTGCCGTGAAAGGACTCACCCGGCCAGCTGGCCGTAGTCGCAGTAACTTCACTGCCGATCCGGACTAAACTGGCTTGAGATTGCGGATAATCCATCACGATCCATACTGGATCGAGGCTGGCTAACTCAAACAGGGATTGCGTTGCTGTGACTTGCGAACCGGCACGGATATCCAGTTTATTGACATAGCCATTGGCAGGGGAGCGCAGTGTCACCCGAGTTTGTGGCTGGCCACTTTTTTCGACACTGCGAATCACCTCTTCCGGCATAAATTGCAGTTGTAGACGCTGGCGAGCCGCCGCAGTCAATGCGCCGTCCCTCAATTTACGGATAGCCAGATATTCTTGCTGAGCAGCACTCCAATCGGGAATCCATAACTGCGCCAAGGGTTGATTTTTTGTCACTGGCTGCTGATTAGCGCGTACATATAATTGCTCGATAATGCCGTTAGCGCGGGCAGCGATGACTTGTACACTGCGCTCATCTGTTGCCACGGTACCGTAGCCAGTAAGGCGATAGTTGAGTGTGCGCATTTCTGCTGACGCGGTGCGCAGCCCCAAGTTTTGCTGTTGACGGGCGCTGATCGTGACGCCGCCATCTTCCGCGGTTTCACCGGCATAGCGCGGTACCAGTTCCATATCCATAAACGGTGATTTTCCCGGTTTATCAAAGCGTTGGCCGGGGGACATCGGATCGTACCAATACAGCACTGTGCGGCTGTTTTCTGCTACGACTTCAGGGCTTGCAGCAACGGTTGATGTGGTATGTGATGCCGGTTTTCCGAGCAGATAACCCGCGATGCCAATGATGGCGGCGACGGCCACTAAAGTCAGGCTAAAATACTTTTTCATCGCACGCTCTCCTGCGGGGTCAGATAACGGATAGCAGCCCAGGTACGAGCTAATTCTCTGGCGGCATTGCTGGTGTTGAGCTGGCTATCGAGCAGGGCGCGCCGGGCTTCCAGTACACTGCTCAAATCGCTTTTATTGGCTTGATACTGTGCCATCATCAAATCAACACGTTGTTTTTGCAGCGGTAAAACATCATTAATCTGTCGCTGCCATAATTGCTGTGTAGCCTGATATTGCGCCAGCAGCGTGTCGAGCTGCGCCCGATGGTCGCGGGTCAATAGGGTAAGCTGGTCATTGGCTTCCAAGGTTCGCGAGACATCCGCGGCATAGTCTTTATCCTGACGTTGCGAGCGAAATAGCGGCAGATCGATGGTTACCATCACTCCTGCCATATCCTCATATTCTTCTGCACGTTTGGCGTAATAAACTTCAATACCGACATCCGGTATCGCCGCAATGGCTGATTGCGCCGAACGTGCTTTAGCAACCTCCGCTTCGCGGCTGGCGAGCAAGATTTCCGGATGTTGATTGATGGTGTCTCGCAATACGGTGATATCCGCTGGCAGGCGGGAGAACTTGGGCAATGGGCCATCGACGTGCTGAACATCAATACCGGTTAACTGGGTCAGTTGGGTTTGCGCCAAAGTCACGTCGCGTTGTGCGGTGGTTAATCTATCTTGCATCGCCGCCAGGGTCAGACGTGCATCCAGCACACTGCTGGGTAACGCACCACCGCTGGCAACTCCAGCCCGTTGTAGTGCTACCTGTTTTTCGCTCTCCTGCACTAAAACCTTGGCATCACTCGCGGCTTGCTCGGTGAGCGCCAGATCCAGCCAGGCTTGCGCGGTTTCCTTTTGTAATCGGGTACGGATGGTTTCGCTGCCCGCTGCAGTTTTACGCGCTTCGGCACTGAGGGTATCGGCTTTTCTTTGCCGTTTATCACTGCTGACATAATCCTGCATGATGCCGATCCGCTGCATGGTCATGCCCTCGCGGGTAAAACGGCGGGCATTGTTGCCCCCAACAGGCAGGTTTTCTATACCAAATTTCAATTTGGGATCAGGCAGTTGGGTGGCAGAACTGGCCATATTTTCCAGCGCATTAACCTGATGCTGATTGGCAGATAACTCAGCAGAGTAGCGCTCTGCGGAAACCAGCGCCTGATCCAGAGTGATGTCCGCCGCGTGGCTCAGGGCGGGTAAACTGAATGTCGCAGCCATCAACAGGCGGGCTATTCCTAAGCGCAACGCAGCCGCAGGCCGCACCGGCATTGGGTGATTCAATAAGGGGTTCATGATGGCTCCCGCCTTACGGTTGCTGTGCTGAAATGGCGGTGAGCTGATAGCCCTGTTCAGTCTGGCGGAAGCTAAATGTGACCTGGGTGCCTACTGGGATTGAGGTTGCAGCAAGGTTATTCGGCAGGTCAAAGGACATAGTCATTGGTGGCCAGTTTAGGGCTGGAATGGCACTGTGGGCGATGGATACGCTGCTGGCATTCCAGGCTTTTATTTGCCCACGAGAGTGATAGTCATTGGTATGGGTCGTGGTGGTATCAGCCATCATTGCCCCGTGGTTATGGGACATCGGCATACTTTCTGTTATTGATAGGGTGGCGGCCAACAGCGGGGCAGAGAAAAGAACAACAGCGCAAACTAAAGTGGTAGATACGGCGTTAAATAAAGTACTCATAGGAATAGCTCCAAAACATAAAATAAGCACAGCACGCAAGGCGCGTGAATAATGTGGTTAAATCTGTCTGGATCTATTCTCTAAATCGGCAGAGCGCGATTTCGGTGGGTGGCCCGACAATGGGCGGCATATGCCAGTCAAGGCGGTGAATGCGTGGGGCTTGCTGTATATCCGCCAACACTAATTCAGTGTGGGTCGGCAAAGCTGCCAGTACCAGCATCCCGCTGTCAGATTGAACTGAGTCAGGAATACAATGCTTTTCACACAGAGAGTTTTGCGCCTGACCATGAGACATTTCCATCGCCGACAACATGTGTTGCATCGGGTCTGATTGTAAATGCCCTTGATGCTGGCTAAAGACCGGCGAGTCGGCAGGGGCTATATCACACTGATGGCCGGCTATCGCCAGTTGGGTATTCAGAAAAAACCAGCAGGTAATCAGCAGCATGCCGCACAGGCGCTTTTTACAGGCGCGCGTTCGGTGCATAAGCTGTGATATTCCTTTAAATGCTGGCATGTTTACCCTGAATATGGCGCAATTAAATGATGCTATTGGCGAGTATAGAATTATCCCACTGTTTTTAGAATGGATTGTCCGGTTACGCTAAATGAAATGAAAGGTTGCCTAAAGGTTATACTGTTGAATTTATTATATTTATTTTTAATAAAACCGCTAAGATGGCATAGGTTGGAGCAAAAATTTACTTTTCTTTAAGCAATTCTTATTCGTTAGGATAAAAACGCATTAGGGTAAAAACCGCGCCAGCATATATAACCGGCGCGGCTGAAAGTGAAAATCTACCAGGAATAACTGACGGTGGCGGTAGCAACACGGCCGCTGCCATAGAAACAGGCCGCCATTTGTGCACAACTGGCTACATATTCTTTGTTAAATACGTTATTAACGTTGACCTGCAAACTGGTGCCTTTCATTGATGGTAAAGCTTGCCCCAGTTCATAACGCATCATCCAGTCATATAACGTAACCGCCGGGACTTTAAAGCTGTTTTTCGCATCACCCCAACTGGTGCCGATGTAGCGCACGCCAACACCGGTGGATAAACCATCTATCACACCTTTATCAAAGCTGTACATACCCCACAGTGAGGCCGAATGACTGGGTGTGCGAGCGGGCATTTTGCCTAATTCAGCGGCGGTCTTGGTTTCACGTACTTTCCCTTTGGTGTAGGTATAGGCGGCAATAAGGTTGATATTATCGTTAATCTCACTGTTTAACTGCGTTTCGATCCCCTGAGACTGAACTTCGCCAATGGGTACGTTATAGGCCAGTGACTGATCGTATTGGCTAATGTTTTTCTGACGTAAATCATACAGTGCGGTGGTCAGCAAAGTGCTGCTGCCCGGCGGCTGGTATTTAACGCCGAGTTCGACCTGACGTGCCGTGACCGGGTCTAATGCACCGGTACCAGGTGCACCTTTGGCGGTACTTGGCTCAAATGAGGTGCTGTAGCTAACATAGGGTGAGATACCAGAATCAAAGGCATACAACACACCGCCACGGCCGGTAAATGCATGATCGTCTTGTTGATCTTGCATGACGGTTTTACGGTTCATGGTTTTTAACTGTGACCAGTCATAGCGCCCGGACAACAGGAAGTTCCACTTATCCAGTTCGATTTGATCTTGTAAATACACCCCCACCTGATCCAGTTTGGTCAAATCACTACTATTCAGTGACAGGTCACTGTCTTTGATATTCAGGCCATAAACCGGTGATACCCAATCCAGATTATATTTTGTCTGTACCGTGCCCATGTAGAATCGGCTATCAATGCGGGTGCGTTTGTAATCCAACCCGGTGAGCACCGTATGGTTGAGTTGACCGGTCCAGAAATCAGCTTGCAATTGGTTATCGACTGCAAACTCAGCGGTGGTCTGGCGTTCAATTTGTGGGCGGCGTGTCATGGTGCGGCTATCGGCCAGTAAATCCATAAAGACCAGATACTTATAGTCTTGCTTGTTATAGCTGTAACGCAGATTCTGACGGAATTTAAAGGTGTCATTGATGTAATGCTCAAGGGCATAACCGACTGAGGTTTGCTCGCGTTCAGATTGATCAAATGACGGATCACTGACGTTAAAATCGTAAGGTATTTTGCCGTAAGCGGTACCAAATACCGTGCCGGTCGCCGGTAAGAAGTTACGTGAACCGGCTTTGGGTTCTTTCTGATAGCTGGTTAATAAGGTAAAGGTGGTGTCTTCATTCGGAATAAAGGTTATTGCCGGGGCGATAGCAAAACGTTCCTGCTTGTAGGTATTCACCGCATCATCCTGCGTTCTGCCAATCCCATTCAGGCGATAGAGAACTTTCCCTTCATCATCTAAGATACCGCCGAAATCAAAAGCAGCTTCCGCTAGGCTATTATTACCCGCTCCTATCTGCACTTTGTGAATACTTTCAGCCGTTGGGCGCTTGCTGACCATGTTGATCAGACCACCCGGATTGACCTGGCCATACAGCACTGATGCCGGGCCACGAACCACTTCCACCCGCGCCAATAACCACGGATCAATCTGACCACCACGCCGTGCGCCACCCAGTGAGTTGTAGCTCAAGCCATCGAGAAAACGCGGTGCATAGCCGAAACCACGAATGATCACTTCGTCATTCATATTAGAGCCACCGCGATATTCCGGTACCACACCAGCGGTATAACGCAATGCTTGAGCAACAGAAGTTGCGCCTTGATCCTGTATTTGCTGGCGGGTAATAACCGAAATAGATTGCGGAGTGCGCATCAGCGGAGTATCAGTTTTTGTGCCGGTTGAACTGTTTTTGGCGGCAAAACCCGTATCTTGTTGTCCGCTATCCGTTTTGGCAACTACCACTAATTTATCTTCTTTTGCTGCTACCGTTTCTTGCGCGGTAGCTGCCGCTAAAGTCTGTAGAGAGGGTATGAATATCAGTGCGGAGGTCAATAATAAGGTTTTTGAGGTGTAGCTTGCCTGGAATGGCAATTTCCTTGGCATTTTCTTGCCGGAAATATCAAACATGATTTATCCCTACCTGGAAATACAATAATAAAAGTGCTGGATCCACCCAGATTTATTTATTATCCGGTATGGATATAAAAAAGATTTCTGCCCATTCAATCAGTTGCGGCTGTATCCTTATACATATTCGGGAATAAGGTGACGCTCAAGAAAGAACGCATACTATGTTATTGCAAATAATAATACTTCTCAATATTATTTGTATTCATATGGAAATAACAAATACATTGGATTTATAACAACGTCAAACGAAGGGGAAGCGCGCCGTTGGGGTCGTAGTGGCGTAAGCCACCGGAGTGCCCCGAGGTGGGGTAAACCCTTTACTCACTGAGTTATCAATAGCTTTATCATTAACCTCAAATGTATTTAACCTGACCACTTGCGGGCATACCTTTGTGCGATGAGTGGTGAATAGACTTGGCAATGAAATCAAGAGGATTGAGTGTGAGCACGACGAATGAACATCCTGATAGCCAGCGCTTACTAGCAGACACTTTAGCCGGTAGTGAATCATGGTGGCAGCAGATTGCACAGTGGGGAACGCCGCTGGTGGAGCCGATATCTGAGGATAAAGTCAGACTGACGTTTCTTTGGCGGGAGCCGGTAGCAGAGGCAGATGAACCGACTTATAGTCGTGTCTACATTGATGTTAACGGCGTGACAGACCATCACAGTACTCATCCTGAAACCCTACAACGCCTGGGCCAAACAGATGTGTGGTATTGGCAGGCTGAAGTGGAATCTGATTTTCGTGGCAGCTACAGTTTTATGCCGGTTACTGCGGAACATTGCCTGAATGTACCTGAGGGAACGCCACAAGAACGCCGGCAGGCACAGCGCAATTGGTGGATCTCCTTGATGGATTTGGCACAAAACGATCCGTTCAATCACACCGCCCCCCATTCCAGCTATCGCGGAAGGCTACTTTCTGCGGTGCATTTAACTGATGCCCTACCTCAGACCGCCTGGCAGCCAATTGATGCAGGCCAGCAACTCCCAACGGATACGCAACGGCTGCAATTGATTACCTGGCATAGCGAATTGCTAGGTAACAGCCGCAATGTGTGGATTTACCACACACACGGCACAGCAGATAACGCCGAGCGGCCATTGGCTATCTTGCTTGATGGGCAGTATTGGGCGACCAGGCAACCGATATTCGGTGTGCTGGATAATGAAACTGATGCCGGACGTTTGCCCGCCAGTGTGTATGTGCTGATCGACATTATTGACCAGCCCCATCGCTCAGTAGAGTTGCCTTGCAATCAGGATTTTTGGCTGGCGCTACAAACAGAGTTATTGCCGCAAGTTGCTGCGCGACAACCCTTTACTGACCAAGCCTCGCGCACCGTGGTGGCAGGGCAAAGTTTTGGTGGATTGGCCTCGCTATATGCCGGATTACATTGGCCGCAGCGTTTTGGTTGTGTGCTGAGTCAGTCCGGTTCCTTCTGGTGGCCGGATGTTGATAACTTCAAAGCTCTGACTGCCGGAACTGCCGAGCGTCAGGGCTGGCTGACAGAACAGGTTTACCAAGGTTTGGGTAATGATCATCCATTGAATATTTTTATGGAGGCGGGTCGCCGTGAAGATGTGATTTATCAGGTTAATGAGGCCATGAGCGAGGCGCTGCGTCAGGCGGGGCATCGATTACATTATCGGATTTATGCTGGCGGGCATGACTCGCTCTGCTGGCGCGGTGGGTTGATTGATGGATTACACCGCTTGCTTGCCTACTAAAATCGGAGCCTAAGTCACACCTTAAACCGCCCCTTTGGAATAACCAGAGGGGTGTGCGACACTGGATCATCAATGATCAAACAGGGCATACCAAAGACATGCTCCACCAGATCTGCGGTGATCACTTCACGCGGCTTTCCTTGGGTGACAATCTTTCCATCGCGCATGGCGATAATATGCGTGGCATAGCGGCAGGCATGATTCAGATCATGCAACACAGCAACCAGGGTATGGTTATGCTGTTGATTCAGGTTACTAAATAATTCAAGTAAATCAATCTGATGGGCGATATCCAGATAGGTGGTTGGCTCATCCAATAACAATAATGGTGTTTGCTGGGCCAGCACCATCGCTATCCAAACCCGCTGGCGTTGCCCGCCTGATAAAGCATCCACTGACCTGTCTGCCAGTTCACTGACGCCAGTGGCCTGCATGGCATCGCTGACTGCCTGCTTATCAGCCAGTGTCCATTGCTGCAATAATTTCTGGTGAGGGTAGCGGCCACGCGCCACTAGGTCCAGCACACTGATCCCGTCCGGTGCCTGCGAGCTTTGTGGTAATAAGCCCAAATGGCGCGCAACATGTCGGGTATCAAGGCTGGCAATGTTCTTACCATCCAAAATCACCTGACCTGCCTGCGGTTTCAGTAAGCGACTCAAGGCGCGCAGCAGTGTCGATTTACCACAGGCGTTGGGGCCGACGATAACCGTAAACTCACCATCAGGAATGGCGACACTCAGGTTTTCGCTGATTATCTTGCCGTCATAACCCAAGGTCAGCGCTTCAGCCCGTAAGCGAGGGATAGGTGAAGTGGTGGAACTAGCATTACTCATGATCGTCCAGACTCGCGGATTAAAAGCCAAATAAGATACAGACCACCGATGCTGATAGTCACAACACCGACTGGCAATTGATTAGGTGAAAACAGATGTTGGGCGCACAAATCAGCGGCAATTAATAACAGGGCTCCCATTAACGCAGACGCGGTCAATGTCACTGATGATGTGCCTGACAGGCGTTTGGCGATTTGCGGTGCGGCCAGTGCAATAAAGGAAATCGGCCCTGCCGCCGCCGTGACTGCTGCCATTAAAATGACGCCAATAGCCATCAGGCCCAACCGCGTTTTTTCGACTGGAACACCTAAAGCGCCCGCAGCATCATCACCCATTTCCAGCAACGGCATACGGCGGCTCAGTAACATAGCCACCACGGCGGCGATGGCAATAAACATCACTGATGGCAGGCCCTTTGCCCACGTCAAACCATTGAGAGAACCGGCTCCCCAGGCGGCGGCAGTGATAGCCGCTTCTAATGAAGCGGTGATAGTCAGCCAGGTATTAAATGCCGTTAACATCGCGCCCATGGCGATACCGATAATAATCAGCCGAAAGCCCTGAATCCCCTGACGGTAGGCCAACAGATATACCGCGATAGCAGACAGTAATCCGCCTCCCAGTGCACTACTGGCAATCTCAAAATAGTTGCCATTGAACAGAGTAATCGCCACCAACGCGCCAGTATAAGCGCCTGCATTAAAGCCGATAATATCGGGGCTACCCAATGGGTTACGTACCAGAGACTGAAATATGGCACCACTGACCCCCAGTGCGGCCCCGAAAATCAACGCCATCATTGCCCGCGGTAAACGCCATTGATTGACGATAATATTCGCCGCACCGCTGGCATGGCCGAATAAGGCTTCAAATACTTGCCCCGGAGTAAGCGGTAATGTCCCGACCATTAAAGCCAGCATGGCCGCCAGCAAGCAGGCCAATAGCAGCAACCCACCGACCATCAAGCTACGGGGCTGGATGCGCAGATTGATGGGGCCATTAGAACGGCCAAATAACCACGGCGGAGTGGCGTGTTTCATAGCGCGGTCATCCTTTTATTACGGCGAACCAGCCAGATCAATAAAGGAGCGCCAATGAACGCCGTCACGATGGAAACTCGTAATTCACCGGGAACCAGAAAGCGCCCCACAATATCTGAAACTAATAGCAAAATGGGGGTCATTACCAGGGTGAAAGGGAGGATCCAGCATTGATCCGGGCCGACAATCCAGCGGGCAATATGTGGCACCATCAGGCCGACAAAGGCGATCGGACCAACAGCGGCGGTAGCAGCACCACACAGCAAGGTCACTGTCACCACGGCCCAAAACTGGGTTTGGGCAATGCGTGCACCAATTGCGGCGGCTAAATCTTCCCCCATGTGCATGGCATTGAGAGGGCGTGCCAATAGCAAGGCAATTACACTGCCGAGAAGAATAGCGGGCGCGACTGCCGCCACGACCGACATATCACGGATATCCAGTGAGCCTGCTTGCCAGAAGCGAACCCGGTCGTAGACCTGTGGATGTGTCAATGAGATACCGGTCGAGATCCCGAGTAATACTGCCCCGATAGCCACCCCAGAGAGTGTTAGGCGCAAAGGGTTGACTCGCCCGCCGCCCTGAGTTCCTACCCAATACACGATTAGGGTCGTGATCATCGCGCCGATAAAGGCCGAAAGCATATAGCCGTGAATGGCATGAACGCCAAAAAGAGTAATACCTATCACCACGGCAAAACTGGCCCCAGCATTGACCCCCAAAATTCCCGGATCAGCTAGTGGGTTACGGGTCAGTGCTTGAATGACGGCACCCGATAACCCTAAGGCGGCACCGGCGAGCACACCAATCAAGGTGCGGGGTAGGCGGGACTCCAGAATTAAAATACTATCAGCATTGCTGTGTTCGCCCAGTAAACTTTGCCAGACCACTGAAAAGGGGATGGCTTTGGCACCGAGCATCAAGCTGGCGGCCATCACTAGCATCAATATAACAATGCTGAGTAATAGTAAAAGTCCACGGTGAGGTCGAGTGCATTTACCGAGTGCAGGGGCAGGTTTGAGCCGCTTTGATGAAAATTGGTTTGGGGGAACAGTCGCTGGCATTGTCACTCTTTTTAACAAATGCTGATTATTTATAAATGGTTATCGTTTTAATTATCATTATTATTTTCTAATATATGTTAACACGACTTATTATGAGAATGCATGGGTAAAACCCCATGCTAAGTAAGATTAATATTCTCTCTATCGCCCTGCTTTAAGATGATTAAGACTTAGCTTTAAACATTTCCTCAAGCCGTGTTAACAATTTACTCGCACTGTAGTAATCCAATCGGAAGGTATCATAGCCTGCGGCATACACTCGATTGTGTTCAATTGCGGGGATATGAGCTAAAAACTTATTACTTTTCAATGCATCAATTGCCGGTTGATCGCCGGAAAACAGTAAAATAGTCTCGCCATTCAGGCCCTCGGCCAGCTTCTCTCCACCCAGTTGAATAATGTCTTTGCGGTGACCCATACTGGTATTGCCTTTCACTGCATCAGGAACCTGAGCCAGTGTGAAGCCCAATTCCTGCAACAATTTTCCCTGCGCTGAATTTTCAGTCCACAAATTGGCGGTACTGTCGGCCGCTTGATAGACAAAGGCTGAGGTGGGTTGTGGTGGCAGCGTAATGTTCTGCTTTACCTCATTGAGTCGATCAGTGAATGTTGCAATGACTCGCTGCGCATCAGCCTCATGCCCTGTCGCCTGCCCAAGCAAAATCGCCAGCTGCTGCCAACTCTTGTCATCATAATTAATCACCAATATGGGGGCGATAACCGACAACTGCTCATACAACTTCAACGCTGAATCTCCGCCAGTGGCAGAAATAATAATCAAATCTGGATTCATTCCCGCGACAGCTTCCGCATTTGGCTCTGTCTGGTATATCGGCACCAGTTTTTTAGCTTTGGCAACCTCTGACCATTGAGTAAAGAAACCTTGGTTATCAGCTACTGTGGTACCAGGTACGGTCGCCCCACTGGCAATGACTGGAGCATTGATTGCCAGCAAAGTTCCGGTGATAGTGATGCTGGTGGAAACAATCCGCATGGGCTGCTGGGTCAGTGTCACCGGCCCTTTCGCCGTTTCTACGGTACGAGTCCATGCCGATGGTTTTTCGTCTGCCGGTGAAGTGTGTTTTTCTTGTGCAGGTTTGCAAGCGGATAAGCTGAACATCAGACTCAGGCAAGCCAGCCCAGCCAACCATGAGCGCCATCCTTGGGATTGAATAGCATGTGGGTAATGGAACATATCGCTGTTTGCTCATACTGTTTGAAAATAAGTCGTAATTTAGCATGCAAAAAATGAATAGTAGTAATTATTATTATCATTTGTGCGCGGTTAATAATCGCAGACCCTCTGTGGCTAGCCATTGCTAATCGTCCGTGTCACAGAGAGCTGTGACAGTGAGATTACCTAAATGTTGGAGCCAGCGATCATATGCGGTGTGATATGTCTAATCACATTTGAATGAATAAAAAGATTATTTCTCTGTTCCTATTTTATTGCTCAAAAAAACACCACATAAAACTACTCGGATAAATAGATTAATTTTGCTGTATATCACGCCTGATGGTTTGATATGAATTTTTGTTAGTATTTTATTTATCACGCTAAATCTTATTTAATAAGATATTTAATTCTGTTAATGAAAAAATGGGTAATGACCTACCTGTAATTAAATTAATTTGTTTGCTTATGATTTTTTAATTTAATAAGAATATCGGCGCTGTATTTATATTCAAAATAAATACATATTTCGTAAAAATACTGAAATTTATTAATGATTTTTAAAATCAAAATAAACGATGGTCATTTACATTTTAATAGATGAAATCAATCGGTTAGCTGCTATTGATCGGTGAGCTTGATCTTTTGTATTGGTTTTATGCTATTTTATTGTTTAATCCTGATAATCAGCTTTTTCCCTGCCTAAATTATCAGCGATAAACACCTTGAAATCTCAAGGAAATAAACTAAAAAAATAAAATACAGGGGTATTCCCGTGAATTTTCTAAAACATATCACCATCAGGATGGCGTTATTCTCTATTCTTGTTGTATTTTTGTTGCTATGGGGAGGCGTTTCAACATTGACATTATTTTCACTTAACCAATTAACGCAGTCCCTCCATTTGAGTTCGGAGCAACAGAAAAGCGTTAATATTATTAATCGGGGTAATGACCAATATTTCCGTGTGGTTACTCGTTTAACTCGTGCTGCTGCTTATCGTCAAAATGGGGCAATTGCCGATGCTGATCGTGAATTAGCTTCAGCCGGTGTTGCCCTTAAAAACACACAAGAAGCATTGCAGAAATTTAAGCTGCAATCTCATGAAGAAATGGATACGGCTCTGACAGAGAAAACCATCCAAAGCTGGTCAACACTGTTGGATAAAGGGATTGAACCGATGTTTAAAGCGGTGTCTGCGAGTCGCTTTGAAGACTATAACCGGATGTTTAACAATGAGTATCCACAATTCAGCCGAGAGTTTGGCGCCACAATCGAGAAATACAATTCGGCAGTGGATAAATCAACAGAGGCAGCCAGTTTGCGAGTGGAATTTCTGGTTACATGGTGTGAGCGGGCGCTACTGGCGGCACTTATTGCTGGCATCGTTATTTTGGTATTAACCGATCGTTATATTGTTAGCTATTTGGTGCGCCCACTGGATTCAATTAAGGTGCATTTTAGACGATTAGCACAAGGGCAATTAGGTAGGCCAATGTCTGGATTTGGCCGTAACTGTGTTGGACAATTAATCCCATACTTGCAAGAAATGCAAAATAGCCTGGTAAATACAGTATCGACTATTCGAAGTAGTACCGATGCGATTTACACTGGTGCTGGCGAAATAGCCGCTGGAAATGCCGATCTTTCTTCGCGTACCGAGCAACAAGCTGCGGCATTGGAAGAAACCGCTGCCAGCATGGAACAGTTAAATGCGACGGTGAAACAGAATGCCGAGAATGCCCATCAGGCCAGCAAGTTAGCCGAGAATGCTTCTACAACAGCCAAAAATGGAGGCCGCATTGTTAATGATGTTGTTGCGACCATGAGCAGCATTACTGAAAGCTCACGCCGCATCGCCGATATTATCGGCGTGATAAACAGTATCGCATTCCAAACCAATATTCTGGCATTAAACGCGGCGGTTGAAGCAGCACGTGCCGGTGAACAAGGGCGGGGTTTTGCAGTGGTTGCCAGTGAAGTCCGCAATTTAGCACAACGCAGCGCACAGGCGGCTAAGGAAATTGAAGGGCTAATTAGTGAGTCGGTATCAAGGGTTAATATGGGGTCACAGCAAGTTTCAAGAGCGGGGGAAACCATGGACAGCATTGTTCAGGCGGTGACGAATGTGACCGATATTATGGGCGAAATTGCTTCAGCTTCAGATGAGCAAAGTCGTGGTATTAGCCAAATTGGTCAGGCCGTCGCTGAAATGGATGGAGTCACGCAGCAAAATGCATCCTTAGTACAAGAATCTGCTGCCGCAGCTGCTTCATTAGAAGAACAAGCCCGTCAACTAACAGAAGCGGTGTCTGCTTTTAATCTATCGGATAAGACTCAGGCTGCTTAATAATATTAATTTGAATAGCTGCCACCCTACTAGCAAGATGCTGGCGGGGTGTTTTCTAATCATGATCATGGTTTTGTTGCTAACGCGCCCTCCAGTATTGCCGGTAAATTTGAGCAAGCTGATGGTGGTACGTTATTGCTAGATGAATTTGGCTATAAAAATAATTTTAAGTTAGCATATGTTATTGATTGGCTTTAAATATAAAGTAAGGTTGTTAATTTTCATTTTTTAGATATCAATAAAGATATTAATAAATATTCTATTTGAAGAAATGACTGGGTATAAAAATAAACAAGCCTATCATTCTGGATGTCTTTTTTGGAAAAAAAGAAAAATAGAATATTTAATTATAACTTTTATTTTAATGGAGATTAATATCCACCCCACGAATGACATGCTATTTTATTTCTGTGAAAATAGCATGTTTTATCGCCGATAAAATCAGTATATCAATACTGTGATGTTTTTATGTAATTGCCCATTTTTATACTTCCACCTATCTAAACTAAATAGGCAATTATGTGCGATCAAATCCATTAATTCCTGATGACATTCAGCCAATTGTAGTGACTAGAATTACTCTGAAGTTGATGAGCGTTCTGATGCTAATGATAAATTATCATCACTCACTGCTGGCTGGAATGAACTCATGTAATCGTACGAATTCTGCTCGATGGTCTGATGTTTTGAGCCACCATTTCGTTCCTGCATCAAATAGCCCAAACTGAAAATTACCATGATGGTTAATAACAAACAGGCAGAAAGACGTTTGTTGCTGAAAATACCTTGCACAGGCATTATTGCGTTAAGTATCGATACTCGTGAGTGATGGTCCGTTTCTACCGTCATTGCAGCTTGTTCATTTTCTGAGGAATCCGCTGTTTGCTCTGACATGATGTAAACAGTAGACTTCTGCTCGTTAACTACGGGTTCACTGAACTTAACCCGCTCGGTTTCAGTTCTTTCGGCAGTAGCAATCATGTTGCAAAAGCAGGGGTCTATCCTATAACCCATTTTCGGAATAGTTTGAATAATCCGCTGCTGCTTATTTTCGTCACCCAGCGCGACACGCAAAGTATGAATAGCATTCGGCAGGCTATTGTTACCAATAACTCGGTGTTGCCATACCCGTAGGGTTAATTGCTCGCGGGATAAAACTTCACCGGTATGTTCCAGTAAAGCTGAAACAAGTTTGAGCTGATATTCACCCAACCGCTTTTGTTCTTGTGTGATTTGGTGAGTAATAAAACCCGAAGTCATATCAATTGACCAATAATTAACGATATACGTGCAGTTTTTCATATTATTTTTCGACAATCCTAAGCAAGTGGTCGTATCAGTACTTCTCATCATTAAGGGATGCATTTACCTTTGGTGAAAGGTAAAGACTAAAGCACGATCGCTGGCAGTGTCTTTAATAAACTGGAGAAGTTAGTGGGAGCGGTTTGCAGTATTGATGAATAGGCGGTTTTTTTGTTGATCTTTCCTCGTCAATACCTTTATTAGGCAGAAAAATTTTCTTTGAGAATGTGGTTATTTCTATGTTTAATTATTTTAACCAGCATAATTCTATTTAGCTATAACGCGTCTTGGGCGAAGTTAAACCATGAGTTAGTGGCTGTCAGTAAGTCTTTTGTCCGTGGCGACAAAGTGGTTCAGTTTGTAGAATTGAAGAATATGATTATTACTCTGGGTGATAATAAATCTGAACGCTATTCGCTGCTGGAATTAGGTATTGCCACTGGCGATGATGATGAAATAAAGCTATTAGATACCTTATTGATTTCGTGGTGTAGGGAGGCAGTTAATCCTCCCAGTAACTTGAGACATAGTGAGTATTTATCGAGGTGTGATGGTGACCGTATTGCCGTGAGTTGCAATAGTGACTCGCTGGCCCGGCTGGAACTGCGTTACCCCTTGAGCCTGAACCACCAGGAAGGTGGTGCCATTATCACGGCGCACTTCCAATTCAACCCCACTATTGCGGTTCATCATGCTTTGGACCTGCTGACCAACAACCCCACCAGCAACAGCCCCCGCCGCGGTACCGAGACGACGGCCTGTTCCGCCACCGATAGTGTTACCCAGGAACCCGCCGACTACCGCGCCGCCAACGGCACCGGCAATATTATTGCCATCTCCGCCCTGAATCGTGACCGGGCGTACCGAGACCAGCGTTCCATAACTGACAGCCTGGGCTTGACCGGCCTGAGAACTGCTGAATGTGTCGCCTGAAAGAGTATTATTATTGGCGCAGCCACTGAGTGTGGCAACGGCGATAGCAACAGCAATGAGTGGCTTAATCATAGAGACCCTTCCTGGTTGAAGTTGTTGCCAGATAACATTTATCACATAACCGGTTGAATAGTGACCGGTAAATTAATCATAGCACGACTTGCTTTGCCATAAATTGATTCATGCACAAAATATATAATTAACTCATTGTATTTTACCCGTTATCCCATGCTGATCCGTTTTTTAACATTAAGATGTGTGGCTAAAAGGATAAAAACACGAGTGATAAATCTTCAAAATGAATGAGAGTAATAAAAATCTGATAGTCGCCAGATTTAACAATTCATATTAGTGTCGCTGTTAAATTAATTATAAATTCCCTGGTTAGATTTATATTTACGAATTTTTTTCATTTCATTTTCTATAGTAATGAAATTTTCGTTTCTAGTTAAGTAACTAAAAAAACTAATAATTAATTAAATTCATTATGGCGAATCACACTTTTTGGCCTAATGATATTCAATTGTATTAACCCACTTCATATTGCTACCTGACAGATTTTTAAATTTCTGGCAAATGAAATAGTTGCTGAAACGGTTTTAGTTCACAGATATTTCCCCCGCGCTAATTCAATCAATTTCCATTGATAAAGATCAACTTAATTAAAGTTGCAGAGTTACAAACTATTAACAGAAAGCCACGTTTTTAATGGGGATATACCCGTTGTTAATATCGGGTATGTGAACAATAGAATAATAATACAGGGGAAAAAGACATGCTTTCCCAGCATGGCGTTAACCGTCGTGATTTTATGAAGCTCTGTGCCGCATTGGCGGCCACCATGGGTCTCAGCAGCAAGGCTGCCGCTGAAATTGCCAACACAGTCAGTTCACCCCAGCGCCCGCCGGTTATCTGGATTGGCGCTCAGGAGTGTACCGGTTGTACTGAATCACTGTTACGTTCAACTCACCCGACCATTGAGAATTTGCTGTTGAGTGTTATCTCAATGGAGTATCACGAAGTGCTCTCTGCCGCTTTTGGTGAGCAAGCGGAGGAGAATAAACACCGGGCCATCGAGCAATACAAAGGAAAATATGTGCTGGTGGTGGATGGGTCGATTCCACTGAAAGACGGTGGAATTTACTGCATGGTGGCGGGTAAACCGATTGTCGAGCATATCCGTGAAGCCGCAGAACATGCGGCTGCCATTATTGCCATTGGTTCCTGCTCCGCCTGGGGCGGTGTGCCAGCGACCGGTGGGAATCCGACCGGCGCGGTGAGTTTACAAGCAGCACTACCGGGTAAAACTGTAATAAATATCCCTGGCTGCCCACCCAATCCACATAATTTCCTGGCAACAGTGGCCCATATCATTACCTTCGGGCGGTCACCGGCATTGGACAGCAAAAACCGTCCGACCTTTGCTTATGGTCGCTTGATCCATGAAAACTGCGAGCGCCGACCACACTTTGATGCTGGCCGTTTTGCCCGTCAGTTTGGTGATGAAGGTCATCGGCAGGGTTGGTGCCTTTATCATCTTGGCTGCAAAGGGCCGGAGACCTACGGCAACTGCCCGACACTGGAGTTCTGCGATGTTGGCGGCGGGGTCTGGCCGGTGGGGATTGGGCACCCTTGCTATGGCTGTAATGAAGAAGGAATTGGGTTCACCAAAGGCATCGCCCAACTGGCGAATGTCGAGAATCCAACACCGCGTGCTGAAAAACCCCTCATTCATAATCCAGAAGGCGGCGAGATTTCGACGACCGCGACGGCACTACTGGGCGGCGTAGTGGGATTGGTCGCCGGTGTCAGCCTGATGACGGTTCGTGAACTGGGGCGGCAACAGAAGCAGCGCCGCAAAGATGACGATCACTCATCGCGGGAGGAATAGCCGTGAATCGACGTCACTTTTTCAAACTAGCTTCCGGCGGCGTGCTGTTGGCGGGGCTTTCCCCCAACAGCAAAGCTGAGGTACAGAATCGACCACCGATCCCCGGTGCGCTGGGCATGTTGTATGACTCTACGTTATGTGTTGGTTGTCAGGCCTGCGTGAGCAAATGTCAGCAGGTCAATCATAGTGAGGTCTATGCCAGTGGCGAGGCCCTTTGGTCAGACAACGACAAACTCAGCCCCTACACCAACAATATCATTCAGGTCTGGACTAGCGGCGCGGGCATTCATAAAGATCAATTGGAAGACGGTTACGCCTATATCAAAAAGCAATGCATGCACTGCGTTGATCCCAATTGTGTTTCCGTCTGTCCGGTGAGTGCGCTGCGCAAAGATGCTAAAACCGGCATTGTTCACTACGACCCGGATGTCTGCACCGGTTGCCGCTACTGCATGGTTGGTTGTCCGTTCAATGTGCCGAAATACGATTATCACAATCCGTTTGGCCAGATTCATAAATGTGAATTGTGCAACCAGAAGGGCGTCGAGCGGCTTGATAACGGCGGCTTACCAGGTTGTGTCGAGGTTTGCCCGACTGGAGCGGTGATATTTGGCACCCGCGAGGAGTTATTGTCCGAGGCGCAGCGGCGGTTGACGCTGAAACCGGGCGAAAATTACCGCTTCCCACGCCAAACTCTCAGCGCCAATGACACCTACGAGCATCCGGTTGCCCACTATGATCCGCATGTTTATGGCGAGAAGGAGGGCGGTGGCACTCAGGTATTGGTGCTGGCGGGCATCCCGACCGAGAAACTGGATTTGCCTCCTCTGGCAGAGCTGGCGACCGGCGCGCGTTCTGAGCATGTCCAGCATACCTTGTACAAGGGCATGATCCTGCCGCTGGCGGTGTTGGCTGGAGTTACTGCGTTGGTGCATCGCAATACCCGTGATGAGCGCAAAGACAGTGATACTGACAAGCACGATAAAAAGGACGGTCATGATGACGATGCATAAATCCAGCCCACTGGGTGGGCGGCTGGTCAGTTGGCCGGTGATGCTGTTAGCGCCTTTTGTTGTGCTGTGCGCGCTGTTGATTGTCAAACGTTTGGTCTTGGGTTTGGGGTCGGTCAGTGACTTGAATGGTGGTTTCCCGTGGGGGATCTGGATTGCTTTCGATTTACTGGTCGGCACCGGTTTGGCGTGTGGCGGTTGGGCATTGGCCTGGGCGGTTTACGTGTTTAATCGGGGTGAATATCACCCGTTGGTGCGCCCAGCACTGCTCGCCAGTTTGTTTGGTTACGCGCTTGGTGGACTTTCCATCACCATCGACGTGGGCCGATACTGGAACCTGCCTTACTTCTTTATTCCCGGCCATTTCAACGTCAATTCGGTGCTATTCGAAACCGCCGTCTGTATGACTATTTATATCGGCGTGATGGCAGTGGAGTTTGCTCCGGCGCTGTTTGAACGGTTGGGGTGGAAAGTCTCGCTTAAGCGGCTGAACAAAGTGATGTTTTTTGTTATCGCGCTCGGTGCGCTGTTGCCGACCATGCATCAGTCTTCAATGGGATCATTAATGATCGCCGCCGGTGCCAAGATCCATCCGTTATGGCAAAGCTACGAGATGTTGCCGCTGTTCTCACTACTGACCGCCGCCATTTTGGGCTTCTCGATTGTTATTTTCGAAGGTTCTCTGGTACAGGCCGGATTACGAGGAAGGGGAGCCAATGAAGCGCCATTATTCAGACGATTAACCACCATCATCGACGTCTTTTTACTGCTGTTTATTGTGCTACGTCTTGGTGAAGTTATGGTGCGCCATAAGACGGAATACTTGTGGCATTTTGACCGCTATGCCATCGCTTTCTGGGCTGAAATTGTCCTGATGGCCTTGCCGCTACTGATCTTCCGCATTCGGCGGGCCAGAGAAGATAGCCGCTTACTGTTTATCGGAGCGCTTTGCATGATAAGTGGTGGGGCGCTGTGGCGGCTTAATTACTCACTCTTAGCCTTCAACCCCGGCGGCGGCTATAACTACTTCCCCACCACCAGTGAAATCCTGATCTCCATCGGCTTCGTTGCCATTGAGGTCTGCGCCTACATTTTATTGATTCGACTGTTGCCGGTGCTTCCTGCTCACGGACAGTTACATAAGAATAATCAGACAGAGGTAAAGCATGAGCCAACGCATCACCATTGATCCCGTCACCCGTATTGAGGGGCACCTGCGGATCGACTGCGAAATTGAGGACGGCAAAGTCATTAAAGCCTGGTCTTCCGGCACCATGTGGCGTGGCATGGAAGAAATTTTACAAGGCAATGATCCGCGCGATGCCTGGATGATTGTGCAGCGCATTTGCGGCGTCTGTACCACCATTCACGCCATTGCTTCGGTGCGAGCGGTGGAAAATGCATTAGGAATGGAAGTGCCGGTTAATGCTCAGCATATCCGTAACTTGATTCTGGCCGCGCACAGTATTCATGACCATATCGTGCATTTCTATCAACTCTCGGCACTGGATTGGGTGGATGTCACCTCGGCGCTGCAAGCTTCTCCGCAAAAAGCGGCCGCGATGCTGAGTGGGTTGTCCAGTTGGCCGTTGAACAGCGCGGAAGAATTCACCCGTGTGCAGCAGAAAATCAAAGATTTGGTCGCCAGCGGGCAGTTAGGTATTTTTGCTAATGGCTACTGGGGCCATCCGGCGATGGCATTGCCGCCAGAGGTCAATCTGATTGCGGTGGCGCATTATCTGCAAGCACTGGAGTGCCAGCGCGATGCCAACCGTATAGTGGCGGTGCTCGGCGGCAAAACACCGCATATTCAGAATCTGGCAGTAGGCGGGGTTGCCAACCCCATTAATCTGGATATGCCCAGTGTGCTCAATCTAGAGCGCCTGATGTTGGTGAAATCCTTTATTGACCGGCTGGGCAGCTTTATTGAGCAGGTTTATAAGGTCGATACCGCGGTGATCGCCGCTCACTATCCGAACTGGCTCAATCTGGGCAAAGGGGCAGATTACTACCTTAGCGTGCCGGAGCTGCCAACCGATCGTAAAGGGGAAACCTTCCTGTTACCGGGGGGATATCTGGAAAAAGGGTCTTTCCGCCCGATCGCCAATCACAACGATCCGTACTTGATTAAAGGCATTGCCGAGAGCGGCAAACACGCCTGGTATCAGGATGACGAACCGCTGGCACCGTGGGAGGGGAAAACCAACCCGAATTACACCGGCTGGCAGGAAGACGGCAAATATTCGTGGGTAAAGGCCCCCACTTTCTACGGCAAAACGGTGGAAGTGGGGCCGCTGGCGTGGCTCATGTGCGGGTTGGCCGCCGGATATGCACCGACTAAACAGCATTTCACTGATATCGGTGCGGCTTACCACAAACTGAGCGGGCAGACCATTACCGCCGAACAATTACCCTCGACTCTGGGGCGTATTATTGGCCGTGCGGTGCATTGCTGTGTGCTGCATGAAACCTTGGCCCAGCAATGGACGGCGCTGGTCACCAACATTGGTACTGGTGATGTCGAAACCTTTATCAAGCCGGATATCCCTTTGAGCGGTGAAATCCGTGGCGTGGGCTTTGAAGAAGCGCCGCGCGGCATGTTGTCGCACTGGGTGGTTATCAAGGATGGCAAAATCGCCAACTATCAGGCGGTGGTGCCATCAACCTGGAACGCTGGCCCACGCAATTATAACGATGAGCCGGGGCCTTACGAGCAAGCGCTGGTGGGGACACCCGTTGCAGATCCAGCCAAACCACTCGAAGTGGTGCGGACCATTCACTCATTCGACCCGTGTATGTCCTGTGCTGTACATATTGTTGATACAACGGGCAACGAAGTGACCAAAGTCAAGGTGCTGTGATGGGGATTTTGGTATTAGGTATAGGTAATTTATTACTCAGCGATGAAGCTGTCGGTGTGCGAATTGTTGAAGCGCTGGAGCAGCGCTTTCACATCCCACCGGAGCTTGACGTGCTGGATGGTGGCACGGCTGGGCTGGAACTGATGGAAGCTATGGCGAATCGTGAGCATTTGATTGTGGCTGATGCAGTGCTGACCGGGCAACCACCGGGCAGTGTTGCGGTACTGCGCGATAAAGAGATCCCGACGATGTTTAGCCGCAAAGTGTCACCGCATCAGTTGGGGTTATGTGATGTGCTGATGGCGCTGCAATTGACCGATGAGTTCCCGCGCCAGCTGACTCTGGTGGGGGTGGTGCCCGAATCACTGGCACCGAATATCGGCCTGACGCCGACAGTCACGCGGGCCATAGAGCCAGCGCTGGAACAGATTCTGGCGGCATTACAGGCCAGTGGGATCACACTTAAGGCACGAGAAGAAAGTCATGTCTGATGTTATTGCCGGTCATGAACAAAACCCAGCGGCATTGCTGGAACAGGTTTTCGGTCAGGTGGCTGCCGAGGAAATGCGCGACTTGCCATTTTACCGTGACCACATTCCGCTGCGTGCCTGCGGATTTCAGTTATTCGAGCAGCAATGGATCGGTGCGTTATTGACCCCGTGGATGCTGAGTTTGGTGGTATTACCGGGGCCGCAGCAGAGCTGGCAACGTCGTGCAGTGGGGGAGCGCCTGATGCTGGCACTTCCTTGCGGCAGCATGGGGTTTACCGTTAGCGAGATTGCAGGCTGCGGTCAGTATTTGAGCCGCTCATTGATGTCACCGCTGGACACCTCACTCAGCGCTGAACGGGCGTTACAACTGGCGGAACAAAGTGCACGTATGGCGCTCTCACTGCCGGTGATGGATGCCGATGCTCCCGCCAACCCACGGCGGCGAGCTTTGTTTAACAAAGTTAGCCAAATAAAGAATCAGCATGCATGAAATCAGTTTGTGTCTCAGCACGCTGGAGCTGATTGAAAAACAGGCGCGGCTTAACGGTGCTACACGGATAACCGCGGTCTGGCTGGAAATTGGCGCGCTCTCCTGTATTGAAGAGAGTGCCTTACGCTTCAGTTTTGAGGCCGCCAGCCGCAAAACACTGGCAGAAAATTGCCAATTGCATCTCAGCACCTTGCCCGCGGTGGCCTGGTGTTGGGAGTGCAGCAACAGTGTTGCCATTGAACGGCATGATGCCGGGTGCCCGCATTGCGGCAGCCATGCTCTGCAAGTAGAGAGTGGCAGCAATTTGCAGGTGAAACAGATAGAAGTGGAATAATTCTGAAGGAGTGAATTCCTATGTGTACGACTTGTGGTTGCGCCAGCGGCGAGAGAAAGATCGAGGGCGACGACAATCATCAACATGATGATCACCACCACGACCACCATGACGATCACCACCATCATCACGATGACGGCCACCACCGCGATCATCACCACCATGATCAGCATGAATGTGATACTTCGGCGCAAAAGATTCAGCATAAACATAAACAAAAATATGTTGCCAAGGGGACACAACCGGTGATTGTTCACCACCACTACTATTACCATCAGGGCGATGTTCATCATCACTATCATGGCAAAGCGCCAGAGCCGATGGCGACCATTGCATCTGAACACATCGTACCCGATAACACAGACGTCCCTGCCACCGAGCCTTTCACCCCGCAAGTTCATGCTGACCAGCAAGGGCTGCATTATGGTCAGGGTGAAGCCGGTAGCCATGCGCCGGGCATGGGGCAGCGCCGTTTGTTACAGATCGAGCAAGATGTGCTGAGCAAAAATAATCATTTAGCCAGCCATAACCGTGAGCATTTTGTCGAGCAACATATTCTGGCGCTGAATTTGGTTTCCAGCCCCGGTTCCGGCAAAACCACGCTGTTGACCACCACTTTGCAACTGCTGGCTGGGCAAGTGCCTTGCGCGGTGATTGAAGGTGATCAGCAGACGACTCATGATGCCGAACGCATTCGCGCCACCGGTGTCCCGGCGATTCAGGTCAATACCGGCAAAGGCTGTCATCTGGATGCGCAGATGGTGCATGATGCCGCGGACCGCTTGAATCTTAGTAATGACAGCCTGTTGTTTATTGAGAACGTGGGTAATTTGGTATGCCCGGCCAGCTTTGATCTGGGCGAACGGCATAAAGTGGCGGTGCTTTCGGTGACGGAAGGCGAAGATAAACCGCTGAAATATCCCCATATGTTTGCCGCTTCCACTCTGATGATTATCAACAAAATCGACCTGCTGCCGTATCTGGATTTTGATATTGAGCAGTGTATTCATTATGCCCGTCAGGTGAATCCTGAAATTCAGGTGATTGCGCTGTCAGCCAGTAGTGGCGAGGGAATGGATATGTGGCTTGAATGGCTGGAGGCGCAGCGATGTGCTTAGGCGTACCCGGCAAAATTATAGGGGTGGGGGAAGATATCCATCAACTGGCATGGGTGGAAGTGAGCGGTGTCAAACGTGAAATCAATATCGCGTTGGTGTGCGACGAGTCACCGTCTGATCTGCTCGGCCAATGGGTATTGGTGCATGTCGGGTTTGCTATGAGCTTGCTTGATGAAGAAGAAGCCCAGCAAACACTGGCGGCATTAGCCCATATGCAAGCTGTTGGGCTGGATCTGGATGATGTCGCCAGCGGGGCTAATGATGCGCTACGTTGATGAATTCCGCGATCCGGCACTGGTCAGTGCATTATTACAGCGGATCGAAAACTTACTGCCACAACTTGCCGATCAACAACGCTTGCCGCTACAAATTATGGAAGTGTGTGGCGGCCACACGCACGCAATCTTCAAATTTGGTCTGGATAAACTGCTGCCAGACGGTTTGGAATTTGTTCACGGGCCGGGTTGCCCGGTGTGTGTATTGCCGATGGGCCGTATCGACAGTTGCCTGGAAATTGCCGCTCACCCACAGGTGATTTTCTGCACTTACGGCGATGCCATGCGGGTGCCGGGGCGTAATGGCTCAATGCTGGATGCCAAGCGGCGCGGAGCAGATATCCGTGTGGTTTACTCGCCGCTGGATGCCCTGACGTTGGCACAGCAGCATCCGGATCGCGAAGTGGTATTTTTCGGCCTCGGTTTTGAAACTACCATGCCCGCCACGGCCTTAACACTGCAACAGGCCAAACGACTGGGGCTGACCAATTTCACCGTGTTCTGCCAGCACATCACCATCATTCCGACCTTGCGCAGCCTGCTACAACAACCCGATGTGCGCATTGACGGTTTCCTCGCACCCGGCCATGTCAGCATGGTGATCGGCACTACGCCATACGACTTCATATGCAGCCAATTCAATAAACCGCTGGTGGTCACCGGCTTTGAGCCGCTGGATATTTTGCAAGGGCTGGTGATGCTGCTGGAGCAGATGGTCAGTGGGCGCTGTGAGGTTGAAAACCAATATCGGCGCATTGTTCCCGACAGCGGTAACTTGCTAGCACAACAGGCGCTGACCGAGGTATTTGTAACCAAAGAGCGCAGCGAGTGGCGTGGATTGGGCGAAATCGTCGATTCCGGTGTACAACTTAGCCCGGCTTATCAGATGTTTGATGCTGAGCAGCGTTTCACCCCGCAGCAGCAGCGAGTGGCAGATGATCCGCGATCTCGTTGCGGCGATGTACTGACCGGACGTTGCAAACCGGATCAATGTCCGCTGTTTGGTGGCGAATGCACACCAGATAATGCATTTGGGGCGCTGATGGTTTCCTCCGAAGGGGCTTGCTCTGCCTATCACCAATACCGATAGCCCTTCGTACTTGAAGCCGCAGGGGGTTAGCGGCGTTCACTTACCCGAATCACTTACTTGTGTAAGCTCATCGGGATGCGTTCGCTTGCTGCCTATCTGCTACTCCAATTACTTTGGGTATTATCTTCAATGGGTCACAACTAAATGAATAAAAAAGAGATTACCCTGGCACATGGCAGTGGCGGGCGGGCAATGCAGAGCTTGATCGAATCTCTGTTTTTGGCGGCGTTTTCTAATCCGGCACTGAATGAGCGGGAAGATCAGGCGCGTATTGCGCTGGCGGATCTGGTTATACAGGGAGATCGACTGGCGGTATCGACCGACAGCTATGTGATTGATCCTATTTTCTTTCCCGGCGGTGACATCGGCAAACTGGCGGTGTGCGGCACGGCCAATGATGTGGCGGTGAGTGGCGCGACTCCGCGTTATCTTTCCTGTGGTTTTATTCTGGAAGAAGGGCTACCGATGGCTTCTCTGGAGCGCATTGTGCATTCAATGGCGGTCACCGCACAGCAAGCGGGCATTCAGATAGTCACCGGCGATACCAAAGTGGTTCAGCGCGGCGCGGCGGATAAGATCTTTATCAATACCACTGGCATCGGCGTGATCCCAGCGGATATCCAGTGGGGAACGGCGATGATCCGTGTGGGCGATCGGATCATCGTCAGCGGCACCCTAGGTGATCATGGCGCAACCATCCTGAATCTACGCGAAGGTTTGGGGTTGGAGGTGGAACTGACCAGTGATTGCGCGCTACTGGCACCGTTGATTGCGCCACTACGCCATATTGCGGGTGTGCGAGCGCTGCGTGATGCCACTCGCGGTGGGGTTACGGCAATTCTGCACGAATTTGCCGCCGCCAGCGGCTGTGGGATGGAAATCAACGAAGCGGATTTACCATTAAAACCGGCGGTACGCGGCATTTGCGAATTACTTGGGCTAGATGCACTCAACTTTGCCAATGAGGGCAAGCTGGTGCTGGTGGTCTCACCTGAGGCGCAAGATGCTGTTTTAGCTGAATTACAGCGCCATCCACTGGGCCGTGATGCCGCAGTAATCGGGCAGGTGACTGAGAATAAACAGGTGCGGTTATGCGGCGCATTTGGTGTTTCACGTAAACTGGATTTGCCGTTAGATGAGCCGCTACCTCGAATCTGCTGATCCCATTTGTCATGGAAGCCGCAAGGGTGTTAGCTGCGGTCGCGCACCCGAATCACTGACTAGTGTCAGCTCATCGGGATTTACTTACTCGCTGCCTACCTGCAACTCCAATGACTTTTGGGATCCCATTTGTCATGGAAGTAACAGGCGATTAACAAGTTGATAAGTGGGGAAATGTGCCGAATGGGTCGTAGCGACGTAAGTCGTCGGAGTGCCCATCGGTGCAGTCGCCCCGCAATCTCCTGGCTATAAAATAGGTTGCTAGCAACCTCGTGAAGGAGTTTCTGTGGATAAAAACGGTCTTAGTCTGCGGATAAAGGGCAAAGTGCAAGGGGTGGGTTTTCGCCCTTATATCTGGCAACTTGCTCACCGTTTTGGGCTGCAAGGGGATGTCAGTAACGACAGCGCGGGGGTGACGGTTCACCTATGGCAAGCCCCAGCGGTGGCGGATTTTTTACAAGCATTGCCACAAGATTGCCCGCCATTGGCGCATATTGACAGCATCGCCACCACGCCCTACCACTGGGCGCAGCCGCCGCTGGATTTCGTCATTCAGCACAGCGGGGCCGGGCAGATGGACACCCAAATTGTACCGGATGCCGCGACCTGTGATGCTTGCCTGAGTGAAATGAATAACCCCACTAACCGTCGCTACCATTATCCCTTTATCAACTGCACCCATTGCGGCCCACGTTTTACTATTATCCAGCGCATGCCATATGACCGCCCCTTTACCGCCATGAGTAAATTCCCGTTGTGTACGGCTTGTCAGGCCGAATATGATCACCCCGCAGACCGCCGTTTTCATGCCCAGCCCAATGCCTGTGCGGATTGTGGCCCGCAACTGTGGCTGACGAGAGCTGACGGGCAGGCCGTGGCGCAGGGGTTTTCCGCACTAGAGCAAGCCGCTGCTGCGCTGTTGGCGGGCGAAATTGTGGCCGTCAAAGGATTGGGTGGTTTTCATCTGGCGGTGGATGCCACCAATGCTGTCGCCGTGGCCCGCTTGCGCGCGCGTAAACATCGGCCATCTAAGCCGTTGGCGGTAATGTTACCGGATACCGACTGGTTGCAAAGCTGTGTACCAAGTGCTGATCATGCTGCATTGCTCGGTTTACTACGCAGCCCGGCCGCCCCGATAGTTCTGGTGGCAAAGTCGCCGGAAAGCCCACTTTGTGCCGCGCTCGCGCCCGAGTTACCCGAAATTGGCGTGATGCTGCCTGCTAACCCACTGCAACATTTGCTGCTGCAACAAGTGGCGCGCCCGTTGGTGATGACCTCCGGTAATGGTAGAGGTAAGCCGCCTGCACTGAGTAATCAACAGGCCCTGAGTGCCTTGAGTGACATTGCCGATCACTGGCTGCTGCACGATAGGGAAATCGTGCAACGCGCAGATGACTCATTGGTGCGCCTGACACCGCGCGGGGCTGAAATGCTGCGCCGTGCCCGAGGTTATGTACCAGACACTTTCGAGCTGCCGCCAGGGTTTAGCCAGCAACCCGCTATTTTGGCGCTGGGGGCCGATATGAAAAATACCTTTTGCTTGCTGCGAGACAGCAACGCGGTGCTAAGTCAGCATTTGGGTGATCTGGACGATCGCGATATTGCGCAGCAACAGCAGCAGTTACTCGCGCTATTTTGCGATATTTATCATTTTACCCCGCAGGCGGTGGTGGTGGATGCGCACCCCGATTATGTTAGTCACCAATTTGGTCAAGAATGGGCGGCACAGCACAACATTCCCTGCGTGGAAGTGCTGCATCATCATGCTCATTTGGCAGCTTGCTTGGCAGAACATGGTTGGCCGCGTCAAGCTGGTGAGGTGATAGGCTTGGCGCTGGACGGGTTGGGATATGGCGCGGAAGGGAAGTTATGGGGCGGCGAATGCCTACGAGTGGATTATGTGAATTGTGAATATGTTGGCGGTTTGCCTGCGGTGTCCTTACCCGGTGGGGATCTAGCCTCACGTCAGCCGTGGCGCAATTTACTGGCGCAGTTTCAGCGCTTTGTACCGAATTGGCAAAACTTGCCGGAAGCGGGGGCTATCCCTCAATCGCAGGGTGAAGTACTGGCGCGAGCGATTGTGCGCGGTATTAATGCGCCATTAGCCTCGTCGGCGGGGCGACTATTTGATGCGGTAGCGGCGGCGCTAAATATTGTACCGCAGATCATCAGCTGGGAGGGTGAGGCGGCATGTCTGCTGGAGGCACTGGCATGGCAAAGTTCCAGAGCAGTTCCTCCCGTAACTGTGCCGCTGCGCGATAATCAATTGGACTTAGCGACCTTTTGGCGTCAATGGCTGGCTTTTGATGCTGCACCGGCTGAAAGGGCTTATGCTTTCCATTTCGCTCTCGCACAGGGGTTTTCAACTTTGGCCCGACAGGCAGCACAGCGCTTTGGCATTGAAACTATTGCATTTTCTGGCGGCGTGCTGCATAACCGATTGCTCCGTGAATTACTCTGCGAACAATTGCATGATTTCCAGCTATTGATGCCCCAGCGCCTGCCAGCCGGTGATGGTGGTCTGGCGCTGGGGCAGGCATTAATAGCGGCTGCGCGCAGCTGATCACAGGTAATATCAAACGACTACAACAGAAAGGTTGCCTTGTTAGAGTTGGTGCGACCAAAAGTGGCTATTGGAGGATTATTTGATGGATTTATTCCCAGATGCACAGGCCAGCGCTTGCTTACAGCAATTTCGTGCCACGCCGCCATTGGTACATTGTCTGACCAACGAAGTGGTGCAGTCATTTACAGCCAATGTGTTACTCGCACTGGGGGCTTTCCCTGCGATGGTGGTAGAGCCACAAGAGGCGGCGCAATTCAGTACGATGGCGAACAGTTTGCTTATTAATATTGGTACTTTGCATCGGGCGCGAGCAGAGTCGATGCTGAGCGCGATAACCGCGGCGAATCAAGCGGGCACGCCATGGGTACTCGATCCGGTTGCTGTGGGTGGTCTGGCATATCGCACTGATTTTGCCCGTCATTTACTCACCCTAAAACCTGCGGCTATACGCGGAAATGCCTCAGAGATCATGGCATTGAGTGGTATGGCAACCATGGGGCGTGGTGTTGATAGTGTCGATACGTCACGGGCGGCATTACCGGCAGCTCGCCAATTAGCACAGCGCGTCCAGACAGTGGTTGCGGTGACGGGAGAGGTAGATTACATCACTGATGGCCAGCGCGATGTTGCAGTGACCGGTGGCGATAAGCTAATGACTCGTGTGGTCGGAACCGGCTGCGCGTTGTCTGCGGTAGTGGCGGCGTTTTGTGCGCTAGAAGGGGACCGTTTGCACCATGTTGCGACCGCTTGTCGGATTATGTCGCAGGTGGGAGGGCAAGTCTCTCAACACGTTGCAGGGCCGGGGAGTTTTGTGCCAGCCTTCCTTGATGGTCTGTATCAATTGGAAACCCTGACGTATTAAGTCTCGCCTGATTTTATTTCCAAATTCAAATTAATTATGAGCCTCTTTGGGAGGCTTTTTATTATTTAAATAATATTCAGCAAATGTTTTGGCATGGTTTAAAATTTGAATGGAGAGAACTGTCATTTTTTTGTCTTCTTGGTCTTTTTCTACATCCCTGTTTTTTAGTTCCCTAATAAACATATAGGAAAATACAATGGCCATTCTGAATAGTTATAAAATAGCGGCGTTATTTACCATCGGAATATTTGTGGCAGGATGCACTTCAAACGTAACAACCAGCGCGCAATACTCCGGTTTTATTAGTGATTATAGTAAGTTACAAGAAGCTGAATCCGCGAGTGGCCAAAAAGTATTAAGGTGGGTCTCCCCTGATTTTAATGCTAAGAAATACACCGGTGTTTATTATACACCATTGGTCTATTATCCAAGTTCTACACCTACTTATCGAGTAAATCAGAAAACATTAGACGAAATACTGGCTTACGCGAATAAAAGACTTAAAGAAGCTATTAGCCACCAATTGCCGCTAGTCAATTCTCCGAAAAGACGTAATACACTGATTGTTCGGGCCGCCATTACTGCTGTTTCCGCCGAAGATAAAAATCTTGAAGTCTATGAGATGATACCTATCGCCGCTGTTATTGCCGGAACCATGGCAGCCAGTGGTAATAGGGCACAACAAGCCGCACTTTACCTGGAAGTACAGGTTATCGACTCCAATACCGGAAAACCGGTCATTGTCGTGGTACGTAAAGCTTATGGTAAGGAAGTGAGTAACAGTGGTGAACCTATTACCGCTGATGAAGTAAAAAGTACAATAGATGGATTGGTCTACGACATTATTAATTTCAAAGCCAAAAGCCAACCCGCCTCGTAAAATACCTATTACCGTTCAGCCTCTGTGAGGCTATTAATCTGGAGGCTGAGCGGTAACTCTTGAAAGGTTATTCACTGTATCCAGCCTGATGAGTAATATTTAACAGCTCACTTAATTTCATCGGTTTTCCTAACAGATAACCCTGAGCCTCATCACACATTAACGTTTGCAAATGCTCAAGTTGTGCTGTGGTTTCAACCCCCTCAGCGGTCACGGTCATGGACAAGGCATGGCCGAGGTTAATAATACCCTCCACAATCGACTGACCCTCATGGGATTGTGTGAGTTCATCAATAAAGCTTTTATCAATTTTCAGACCATCGAAGGGGAAACGACGCAGATAATTTAGTGACGAATATCCGGTTCCAAAATCATCCATTGATAAACGCACACCCAAGGCTTTCAAGGCTGTCATGGTTTTAAATGCTCCATCTGCATCTTCAATCATTATCCGCTCAGTGATTTCCAGTTCCAGCCGATGACTGGGTAACCCGCTCAACAGTAGGACTTGCCGTACTCGTTCAATTAGCCGTTGGCTTCTGAATTCAATAGCAGAAATATTGACTGATATAATCAGTGATGCCGGCCATGTTACCGCATCCTGACAGGCCTGAAGCATTGTCCAATCACTGATGGCAGTGATAAGGCCGGTTTCTTCTGCCAGAGCAATAAATTGGTCTGGCATCAGCAGCCCCAATACTGGGTGGTTCCAGCGCACCAGTGCTTCAGCTCCGGTGAGTTGCGTTCCTTTAATACGATAGCGCGGCTGATAGTAAAGACTGAATTCATTATGCTTAATCGCCTGGCGCAAGAAGCGTTCCAGTTCACTGCGCTGCATCAGGCGGTCATTCATTTCACTGGAATAGAAACTCCAACGGTTGCTGCCACTGTTTTTAGCCTCATACATGGCAATATCAGCAAAACGCAACAGCTCCTCAGCTTGCATAGAGTCTCGCGGTGCTAAGGCAATACCGATGCTGGCACTGATGAAAATATCTTTCTCATTAATGAGATATGGGCTTTCGATACGTGAGATAACACGGGCACAGAGCTGTTCTATTTCTTTGGTTGAAGATAGTCCGCTAATAATCAGAATGAACTCATCCCCTCCCTGGCGAGCCACTAAATCCTGATCGCGCAAACAGCTTCTCAGGCGTTCAGACACCTGATGTAACACCTGATCGCCCGCGACATGACCGAAAGTATCGTTAACTGGTTTGAATTGATCTAGATCAACATTGAGGATAGCTAACGGATGCGGTGCAGCGGCCAGGTTGCGCAGTTTGTTTTCCAAAAACTCTTTCATTCGCAGGCGGTTGGGTAAACCGGTCAGTGCATCATGGAGAGAAAGATGTTGGATTCGCTCCTGCGCTTCTATCTCTCGGGTGATGTCCGACGCGGTACCCCGAAAACCAATGTTTTGGTCATTTTTAATGATAGGTTTGGCATAAATCCGACAAATACGTTTGTCGCCTTTGGCTGAGAAATAAGTGCATTGCAGCTCATTGCGCGACTCAGTCAAATGTGTGTATTGCAGCCAGGAGCGCAGCGGGATCACGTCACAATTTAACAGTGAATCGAGATTACGTCCCAGCCAGTGCTCAACACTTAGCCCGGTAATAGTTAAGAATCGTTGAGATAGATAAGTGATGCGTAGATCGGCATCCGTTTCCCACAGCCAATCAGTGGCCGCTTCCGCCACGTGACGAAAGCGCTCTTCGCTGGCGATTAACGCTGCTTTATTTTCATCGGCAGCGCGTGCCTCGGTCATGGCACGGCGCAGAACCCACCAACCGCTCAGTCCAAGCACCAAGGCAACCAATCCCAGCAGTGGCAGCAAGATATTGAGTAGTTGAGCGCCTGGCATGTTTTGATTCCAAAGCAGGGTTACACTACTGTTGTCATTCGACGATAATTGTACTGAGGGATTGGACGCGACATCTTTTTCATCTTGGGGAATGCGGAGTTTATGAAGACCGTAATTCTCCCCCAGAATATTCAACTCACTTTGGGTCAATAAGTTGGCGAAGACCAGGACTGACGGCGGGCCAGCAACTGCTTGAACTCGAGGGTCATTGCCAGGGGTGATGGCGGCCGCAGCAATGACTGCCGGTAGCCCATTCACATTGATGATTTCCGTGGCTGCATACTCTTTTTCAGCCTGACTACGCACCGAATCTATAAACGGCGTAATATCTTCGTGGAGCCAGTCTTGTAGGCGGGTATCCGCCAATTGGCCGTTAATGACGGAATAACGAGAGTTACCTTGCCCATCAATAACAAAAATACCCTCATACCCAAAGTTTTTGTAAAGTGATGGCCCCATATTTTGGCTGATAAAGGCCCAGTCAGAGTCAACTGTGACATGCAAATGTTTATAAGCATCCCCCCAAAAAGCGTTATCTTTTATTCTGGCTTTTATGGATTTTTGGCGCATTTCCCATGCTTTTTCCACCATAAACCGACTTTGAGATACCGCCTGTTCATTTAATTGTGAAGCGATGTAGATAATGCCCGCTGCGGCAATAATAATCGTTGCCGCAACTAGCAATGCCATGGCTTGCAAAGTCCGCTTGGCAAAGAAAACATTTTCCCCTCTTGCCCGCGGTTCTGGCGGGGTGGAGTTTGTCATAGTCAATTCCTTTATACCCGTCATCGTCCAAATTGGCTCCAGACTGATTAATTTCTCGCTTACTGCATCTCCCGGTAACTGGAAATCTCTGGGGCATACTTATTAAATATCGGTTTAATCCACAGGAAATGAAGGCTCAGAGGCAATACAAACTAGCATAATTCATCTGACTTATTATTTGAGCTTAGAATAATATGATGTTTTCTTGCTTTTTTTCTTTCGAAAAGAATGAGAATAAAGCCAAATATGCGATTTACCTACCCTATTTACTGCGCTATGAATCTATTTAGGTGTACTGAGATGGTTATGGCCCTGGTAGCGGTCAACAATATGAATTTTTGTCGCAAGGCGTTAAAGTGACTTCAGATTATTATTAATCAAGCTAAGCTTTTTACATCCTGTCGAAATTAATTACCCGCCGAGAGCAAGGAATGAATGACCATGTCTACACTAAATTGGGTTCGCGACACGATAATGCTTAACGTGCAGCGAGTCTTATGTGCTCGGCGCGATTATCTGCCCGTATATGCTGCTGTATTAATACTGGGTATTAGCACTCATAGCGTCAATGCCGCAACACCTTTACCGGCGGTGACAGTCGCAGTGGTGACCTCAGCAACTCCTGATAGCGCATTGCAGTTTCTCGGACGGGTGGAAGCTATTCAGGCAGTGGATGTAACAACCCGAACAGAAGGATTTATTGCCGACAGATTGTTTACTGAAGGCCAGATGGTTAAGCAGGGTGATCTCCTATATGAAATTGATCCAGCTTTGCATCAGGCGTCTGTGACTCAGGCACAAGCCCAGTTAGACAGTGCAACCGCCAGCGCCAACCATGCGCAGGTGAATTTCACCCGCTTACAGCGTTTAGGCAATAACCGCTCGGTCAGCCAGGCTGAGGTCGATGAAGCTCAAGCGCAGCGAGATATCAATCGAGCGGCGGTAGCTCAGGCGCAAGCAAACTTACAGATTCAGCAACTGCAACTCAGTTTTACCCGTATTTATGCTCCGATTAGCGGCCAAATTGGTCATAGTCGCTTCAATGTTGGCAGTTTAATTAACCCAGCCAGTGGCACCTTAGTGAGTATTGTACAACTTGACCCTATTCGGGTGGCTATAGCGGTAAATGAAAGAGATTACATCACTGCCACTTATCAGTTATCCACCACCGGCGCCGCCTCTACCAGCGACAACAGCGCATTGGCATTTGTGCATTTTACTCCGCATATTCAACTGGCAAATGGTAAGCAATATCCAGAAAGCGGTATTTTTGAATCTGTTGATAATCAAATTGATAAACAGACCGGCACGGTGACGATTCGCACCCGTTTTGATAACCCTCGACATTTGTTATTGCCCGGTGGGGTGGTGAATGTGTCGCTGGCTGCCGAAACGGCAAAAGCGGTTACCGCCATCCCAATTGCCGCATTGCAACAGAATAAGCAGGGCCATTTTGTGTTGGTAGTTACAGACAAAGATCAGGTAGAAGTGCGGCCGGTTACCCTCGGCGAGCAGTTTGAACAGCAATATGAAGTGAAAGATGGGCTGAAAGTGGGCGAGAGAGTGATTGTGTCGGGGCTACAGCATGTTCGTCCGGGTATGACAGTGAGCGCCAGTGTTGCGACGCCACTGACTGCGAACTAAGAGGAAGGACAGATGCTACATTTCTTTATTCGTCGCCCCAAATTCGCCATTGTTATTGCGCTAGTGATAACCCTTGTTGGCTGGGTGTCACTGCATGTGATTCCAGTCGAACAATATCCGGATATCACGCCGCCGGTTGTGTCGGTCAGTGCTGTTTATCCGGGAGCCAGTGCCCGCGATGTGGCGCAAGCTATTGCGTCGCCGCTGGAGGCTCAGGTCAATGGTGTCAGCAATATGCTGTATATGGAGTCCACCAGTGGCAATAACGGTAGCTATCAACTGAGTATTACTTTTGCCAGCGGTACTGACCCCGATATGGCGGCGGTTGAGGTGCAAAATCGTATTTCTCAGGTGAGCGCTCAGCTCCCGGCTGAAGTGAATGAGAACGGTATTTCAGTGCGCAAACGCGCTTCTAACCTGCTACTAGGTGTGAGTGTCTTTTCACCGAAACAGACTCATGACGCCTTATTTGTGAGTAACTACACCAGCATACAGCTGCGTGATGCTATTGCGCGAATCAATGGTGTGGGTGATGTGCAGGTGTTTGGTGCGAGGGATTACAGCATGCGCGTGTGGTTGAATCCGCAACGCATGGAGTCTCTGAATGTTAGCGTGCAGGACATTGTAGCTGCATTACAACAGCAGAACGTGCAGGCAGCAGCAGGACAGGTTGGCTCGTCGCCGTCGACGCCAGACCAGCAGCAAACCCTGACCATTAGCGGGCAAGGGCGGCTAAGTGACCCTCAGGAATTTGCCAATGTCATTATTCGCAGCAATTCCCAGGGGGGAATGATTCGGCTGGGTGATGTTGCACGCGTGGCGCTCGGGGCGCAAAACTATCAAGTCAGTGCGGCACAAAACCAAACTGAGTCAGCCTTTTTGGTAGTTTATCCGGTACCCGGTGCCAATGCGTTAAATGTGGCAAATGGCGTGCGGGATGAGATGGCTCGCCTGTCAGCCTCTTTCCCTCCCGATCTGACCTATGAAATCAACTACGATTCCACTTTGCCGGTCACCGCAACCTTGCACGAAATCGCGCTTTCACTGACATTGACGCTGATTGTGGTGTTAGCGGTGGTGTATCTGTTTTTACAAAGTATGCGGGCGACCTTCATTGTCGCGCTCACCATTCCGGTTTCACTGCTGGGCACCTTTGCTGTGTTGTATGTCTTTGGTTATTCAGCAAATACGCTCAGTCTATTTGCTATTATCTTGGCCCTGACTATTGTGGTGGATGATGCCATTGTGGTGGTCGAAAACGTCGAGCGTTTATTATCAAATGATCCAGATCTCACCCCAGCGCAAGCAACCAAACAGGCAATGAGCCAGATTGCAGGGCCAATTATTGCCACCACACTGGTGCTGATGGCGGTATTTGTGCCCATTGCTATCTTGCCCGGCATTGTTGGAGAGCTGTATCGACAGTTTGCTGTCACCCTCTCGGCAGCGGTTATTTTATCCAGTATCAATGCATTAACCTTGAGCCCCGCGCTATGTGCGGTATTACTTAAGCGCCGTACGTTGTCGACTACCGGCGTGTTTGGTGGTATCAACCGCGGGTTGGACAGTGCCCGTGATGGCTATGTCTCATTAACAGGACGAATCAGTAGCCGCGCCGTATTCAGTATTGCCGCATTGCTGTTGGTGGGATTGGCAACCTGGTGGGGCTATAGCCGCTTGCCGACCTCATTCTTGCCGGAAGAGGACCAGGGCTATTTCTTTGTCAGCTTGCAGCTGCCCGATGGGGCGTCTTTGAATCGCACACAGACGGTAATGGAGCAGATGTACCAGCAGGTCACTGCCAATGATGCGGTCGAGGATGTGATCAAAATCACTGGGTTCAGCTTGCTTAGTGGCAATAATTCGCCGAATGCCGGTTTTGCGATTGTGATGCTCAAACCTTGGGGGCAACGGCCACATATTGATCAGGTGCTGGCGAGTATTCAGGCCAATCTGGCGGCCATTCCCTCCGCGATGATCATGGCAGTTAACCCACCGGCGATTGCCGGTTTAGGCAGTGCTTCGGGTTTTGATTTGCGGATTCAAGCCCTGTTGGGGCAAACCCCACAGGAACTGGCACAGGTGAGTCAGGGGGTTATTTTTGCTGCTAATCAAGACCCAAAACTGAGCCGGGTATTTACCACCTTCAGTGCTTCAGTCCCTGAAACTAACCTAAGTATTGATCGCGATCGTGCGGCGTTATTACAGGTGCCAGTTAGCCGTATTTTCCAGACTTTACAGACCTCACTTGGGGGGATGAATGCCGGTGATTTCACCCTCAATAACCGTATGTTTAGAGTGCAATTACAAAATGATATGGATTTCCGTCAGCGTACCGCGCAGATCAACAGTTTAAATGTGCGCAGTGATAACGGCGTATTGGTCAGTTTAGCGAATCTAGTCACTTTGACCCCCTCAGTTGGCGCGCCGTTTATCAGTAATTTTAATCAGTTCCCCTCGGTAGCGATTAGCGGATCTGCGGCTGATGGGGCCAGTTCTGGACAGGCAATGGCGGCGATGGAGGCGCTATTGGCACAGAATTTACCGCAAGGTTATAGCTATAGCTGGAGCGGGATGTCATGGCAAGAGCAGCAAACCGGCGGGCAGGTCGTGTTTATTTATCTGGCGGCGTTAGTGTTCGCTTACCTGTTCCTGGTGGCTCAGTATGAAAGCTGGAGCATACCGCTGGTGGTGATCCTCTCGGTGGTATTTGCGGTAGGCGGTGCGGTTGCAGGGTTGTCAGCGATGGGCTTTGCCAATGATGTGTACGCACAAATCGGACTGGTGCTCTTGATAGGGCTGGCGGCCAAGAATGCGATATTGATTGTCGAATTCTCCAAAGCCCGGCGGGAAGAGGGGGCGACTATTGCACAGGCAGCACAAGATGGCGCCAAACAGCGTTTCCGCGCGGTGATGATGACGGCAATCTCGTTTATCCTTGGCGTGATGCCGTTGGTGTTTGCCAGTGGTGCGGGAGCAATGAGTCGTCAGATTATTGGTATCACTGTGTTTGGCGGGATGTTGATGGCCACCGCTGTTGGAATTTTGTTTATTCCTGCCCTGTATCTGCATATTCAGCGGTTACGCGAATGGGCAAAATCGCGTAAACAGCCTTCGGATAATGACCCACAGCATTAATTAACCAAAATCCGATTTCCCGCACTAAAGTGCTATAGTCGGCGACGAGTTGATATCTGAAAACCTGAACGAGGTTTGTGTATCAACTCCTCGCCTTTTATCATTCATTCGTTGAGATGAATACCTGCGTTTAGTAGTAAAAAAGATCATTATTTTTATGGATATTTATTAGTGATAGATGTTTAATCACTCTGATATAAATATTGCTATTTGATGTGGCCTATATGTTTTCTTAATGTCAAAATTTCGTGAGGTTAAAATATTGCGATGGCAGCATCATTATTATTGATTTATTGACTCCGGGTTTTATGCGGCATACCGATTTTTTTCAAAATAGTGTTGCAACGCTATTTTTCTAGTCCGTAATATTAATATAGATTTTTGGCTGTGAAGAATACCTCAGTGATTTTGTATTCATCTTATATCAGATATCGCAAGACGATTTTATGTCTAAAATAAAAAACCTGATAGTCAACATTATGTATCTTAGTTATTATTGGGGATGAAAGAAGAGAGCACATGATTTTTGCAAAAAACACTTATGGTATAATCAATGAGCATCTCGAGCATATATGGGAAATGGATGAAGAAGTAAGAAAGAAAACATCTATATAGCTATATTTTGATAGCTATATTTTGCCAAGAAACCATATATCGCGGAGTATGGTACATAAGATAGTGAGATGAATGATGATTGCGGGGGCATTATCGTCAACAGAGACAGATTGATCGATTTCAAATGATCTGAAGAGTTCCTCTGACAATGCTATATCTTCGAGTTTGACTGATTAGTGACCATGAGAGAAGTTTATCTGGCGTATAAGCTTCACTTATGTAGTTGGTCGCAGCATAAAATATGTATCTGATTTTTATAGTGAATTTGATATAAAAATCCATTTTTTTCGTTATTTTATGGTTGTTATTAATGCATTTTGGGTGATAATAAGTTAATATATCTTAATAATTGCAGGCTAGGTCACCTACGCACCTCCTCGTTTTACAACTATTCTTATAAATATCTCACGAAATTTTAATACTAATTGGGTATTGCTGCGCACCATCATTTTCATACTTTATGCAGTGGAACTATCAGGAACATAAGGAAGAAAAAATGGGACTACGAAGAAAAAGTGTTAAACCTATGCAAATCAACGACATTACGATCATTGATGATGTTAAACTAAAGAAAGCTATCACTGCAGCTGCGCTGGGCAACGCTATGGAGTGGTTCGACTTTGGGGTCTATGGTTTTGTCGCATTTGCACTTGGTCAGGTGTTTTTCCCCGGCGCTGACCCCGGTATTCAGATGATTGCCGCACTGGCGACTTTTTCCGTTCCTTTCCTGGTTCGGCCTCTCGGTGGCCTATTCTTCGGTGCATTGGGTGATAAGTATGGGCGACAAAAAGTTCTGTCAGTCACCATCATTATTATGTCAGTCAGTACCTTCTGTATTGGGTTGATTCCCTCCTATGCTTCGATAGGTATTTGGGCGCCCATCTTGCTGTTATTAGCCAAATTGGCGCAGGGCTTTTCGGTTGGCGGCGAATATACCGGTGCAGCTATTTTTGTTGCTGAGTATTCACCGGACAGAAAACGTGGCTTCCTCGGCAGTTGGCTGGATTTTGGTTCCATTGCCGGTTTTGTTCTTGGGGCGGGAGTTGTATTACTGATATCCAGTATTGTCGGCGAGGCTAGTTTCCTTGAATGGGGATGGCGTATCCCGTTCTTTGTGGCAGCCCCATTAGGGCTTATTGGTATCTATTTGCGCCATGCGCTGGAAGAAACACCGACTTTCCAGCAACACGTCGACAAAATAGATAACGACTCGCGCCATAATATTGCTCAGCCACCGAAGGTTTCTTTCCGCGAAATTCTGACTAAACAATGGAAGAACCTGACTATTTGTGTCGGTATGGTGATTGCAACTAACGTCACTTATTACATGCTGCTGACCTATATGCCGAGCTATCTGTCTCACAGCCTGCATTATTCAGAAGATCACGGTGTATTAATTATTATTGCCATCATGTTGGGTATGTTATTTGTTCAGCCCGTCATGGGGTTAATGAGTGACCGATTTGGCCGTAAACCTTTTGTTATATGCGGCAGTATTGGGCTGTTTATTCTCGCTATCCCAAGCTTCATTTTGATTAACAGTGGCATTATCGGTTTGATATTCTGTGGCTTGTTGATTCTGGCGATTTTACTTAACTGCTTTACCGGTGTGATGGCATCGATATTACCGGCAATGTTCCCAACCCATATTCGCTACAGCGCACTGGCTATTGCCTTTAATATCTCTGTATTGGTTGCAGGCCTGACACCGACAGCAGCCGCATGGTTGGTTGAAACCACTCAGAATCTGTTTATGCCAGCTTATTATCTGATGGTGGTAGCGGTTATTGGTTTGGTTACTGGGGTGTTTATGAAGGAAACGGCAAATAAGCCGTTGAAAGGGGCTACACCTGCGGCTTCAGATAAGGCCGAAGCCAAAGAGATATTGCAGGAACATCATGATCACATTGAACAAAATATTGAGGATATTGACGAGCAAATAGTGGAGCTTGAGAAAAAAAGAAAGAATCTGATTGCTCAACATCCGGATATTAATTAAAACTGTTTGAGAGGAGTATCACAGTTTTAGTTTGATCTGGATCAATAAAATTCTTTTCTATACAATAGCTTACGTTTCCATTCAAATCTGTCTTTGACCCTCCCCTTGGGGGAGGGTTTAAATTATCGGTCATGATTCCAACTTACCTAAATATTTTCCTCTTACCGGAAGGATACCATGACAGTGAAAAAGACATTTGCTTCAACTGCCCGACTGGCTATTATTGCTTTAGCCGCCGTCACTTTCAGCCATTTCGCCTTGGCGACGACACAAACAGAATTTTTGGCTCAACATGGTTTATCTGGAAAAACCACTGAGCAGATGATTGAAACTATCGATCAATCCAAACAAGAACGGCCTTTGTCCTATTCAGCTGCGGTAACAGGGACTGAATTAAAATTATCAGATGGGCAGCAGCAGTTTTCTTTCCCGGTGGGAGATAAGTTCTATCTCTCATTTGCTCCTTATATAAACCAAACCCATCCCTGTTTTAACCACAGTTTATCAGGCTGTCGTGGTGAATTGGCTGATACCGTATTTGATGTGAAAATTACTGATAAAGCCGGGAAAGTTATTCTGCAAGATACACTGAGCAGCTATCAGAATGGTTTTATTGGTGTGTGGTTACCACGTAATATAGAAGGGACGATTGAAATGAGCTATCAAGGTCTCAAAGCGATATCACCTTTTGCGACCCAAGCTGAAAGCCAAACTTGTATGACAACATTGCATTTGCAGAAATAATCCTGACTACAGTCAGTCTAAGATAAAGGTTAATTAGATAATCAGCTTAGCGGCTGATTGTCTATTATTGGGTATCTTTAGAGGTGCGTAATATCATATTATTGGTGTTTTTAAATTATTAAATCCTGTCTATGCTTGTTATGTTGGTTTAAAATGTCATGGTAAGATAATTTTTATTTAAAATTATTAAAAATAAAATACTCGATGAATAAGTTATTTATAAAAAAACACTTTTTGAGCTATAATCTTTTTCTTTATGATGCCATATGTAATCTTAGACAAAAACAACCAATGTCATCAGTATTTCCTCTCTGAATTTCCGACTGATGTTTATCATAATCGGTTTTATTATGTACAGAAGATTTCATTATGTTTCAACTGATACAAAGTGTTTTGACCAGTTCTTTTAATGCGGTGTGCATTATCTATTTTTGTATCTCGTTACCTTATCTATATATTCTTACCCGAAAAGATCCCAATCAACTTCATTATAAAATTTTGATGGGGATAATTGCAGGTTTTACAGCAACTTACCTGGCCGATTTTCATAATCAAACCAGTACTACACTGTATGGATTGATCATCAGTCCGATTGTGCTTACCGCATTGGTTTTCGGCCCCATTTCATTATTGGTCAGTTATGTTATTCATGCTATTTTTGTGTTCGGCTTATCACCGTTTTATGATATTTTTATAATGTCCTTTATGTTCTTATCAATAGCACTGAAAATTTGGGATAACAAAAAATATTATACTTTCTTTCTCTCGATATTCATTCCTCAGTGCATAAATATAGCCCTTAATTTTGATAGGCTAGTACATTTGGGATTTCTTCCTCGTTCCATATTTAAATCAGCAATGAGTATCATCCTACTCTCAATGCTCTATCTGATTTTTACCCGCTTTAAAAAAACATTCAGCAAATTCTCTATTCTGAAATTTCAGTCCTCGACTGACCAACTCACTAAGCTACCGAATAGATTTAGTATCAATCGTCATTTGGATAATTTTAAGCAAACACGAAAAGACTGCTTTATTGCTTTGATTGATATAGATTTTTTCAAAAAGGTCAATGATGGTCATGGTCACTCGGCGGGTGATAAAATTTTATATGATATTGCTCAGGAGCTGAAATCAATAATTAGAGGAAATGATTTTCTGGGGCGTTATGGTGGTGAGGAGTTTCTGTTGTTGATTCATACTGCTGATAGAAAGATTGCTAGTGAGATTTTGGAACGAATTATTTTACATATTCGAGACACCCTATTTTTTACTCCGGACAACCACTCTTTAAACATTACTATCTCAATTGGTGCCGCTTTGTATGTCAAAGATAGCTCATTTGATGATGCCATTGAGTTAGCAGATAAAGCCCTCTATCAGGCGAAAAATAGCGGCAGAGACCAGTCTGTTCTGTTCTAGAGTTAGCCTTTGGGATAAAGCCTGAATTTACTTAACCTATGTTGTTCCAGCTGATTTTGTTTTAACTTAGGTCAATATTTCGCATAAAAGGCAAAGGTTGGCTATGGGTCGAGAAAAAGTGGTTGTCGTCATTGATATGCAAAATGGCGTTTTAGCTAATCCTCGTTTTGATAGCGCCGGTAGAGTAGCCCGTATTAATCAACTGATAGATCATGCTGACCAGGTTATTTTCATACAGCACATTGAAGATGAAATGACCGAGGGGAGTGAGTTGTGGCAGCTATTGCCGGAGCTTCATCACCCTGAAAGCGCAATATCTGTGAACAAAACGGCTTGTGATTCGTTTTATCGAACTTCACTCGATAATGTTATTGCTAAATTGGGGGCGACTCATCTCACTATCTGCGGTTGTGCCACGGATTATTGTGTTGATACCACAGTTAAAATTGCAGCTAGCAAGGGATACGCTCTGACCATTGCCTCTGATGCCCATACCACTGCGGATAGGCAACACGTCACAGCCCAGCAGCTTATCGCGCAACATAATGAAGTTTGGTCCGAACTTGCCATTCCGGGAAATCGTATTACTGTAAAAACCACACAGCAAATTCTTGCAGATTGGGCTGGTTAAATGTTTTGGATATATTTTCTTAATGCTATTTATCTAAGATAATTTGGGGAGCGTTTTTACTCCCCATTTTTGACTTAATCCAATGCTTCTTCTTGCACTTCTAATACATGATATGCCGTTGAACAGAATAATGAGTTCAAGCGCTTCATATCCCCCAATAATCCCATATGCAAGCTACTGGTCTCAATACTTAGCACGTTTTGTTGATGCAAGCGCTCAACGTGAGCATGAGAGTAACGGCGGTTTAGTAAGCGAAAACGATGTTTGGCGCGGCGCAGGCGCTTGGCATTATTGATATCGCGCGATAAAAACACTGACATCCCTAAATCCAGATTCGTCACCAACCGGGCATGCAGGGTATTTAATTCCTCCAACCCTTCGGCTGAAAACGGCTTACGCGCATTGAGTGATTTGGCGGCGACATCCGAGGTCATGCGGCCAATAATATCGCCCGCTTGCTGCAGATTGACTGCGGTATCAATAATTTCAGCCCATCGCCGTGAATCAATCTCACCTAATTCATCTTGCTGAATTTGGGCTAAATACAGTTTTATCGCGCTATACAGCATGTCGACTTCATCTTCCAACAAGCTCACTTCATGCTTTTGCTGTTTATTACCTTCCAACACTTCCTTAAAGCGAAATAACATCTGCTCTAGCACATCCCCCATGCGCAGGGTTTCCCGTACTGCGTTGGCTAATGCCAGTGACGGAGTATCGATAGCGGTAATATCGAGATAGCGCGGTGCTGAGGGTTGTGCGGTATTGGGATCATCACTGACTAACCGGCTACAAATACGAGCCATCACTCCAACAAGTGGCAACATCAACAAGCAGCGCAGCAGGTTATAGAAAACATGGAAGTAAATAACCACTTCGGCGGCAGGTAAGTCTCGCCCGAACAGCCATTGCCCTAACATATTGATCCAGGGAAGCACCAAAATACAGCCAATAACCTTAAATAGCAGGCTCCCCAACACCACTTGACGGGAGACGGCATTCTGCCCACGGCTACTGATTAAGGCCAGAAATCCGCTGCCCAGATTTGAACCAATTACAATGCAGAGCGCGATATTCAGCGGCACCAGACCGGTGGCCGCGAGTGTCGCGGTCAGCAGCACGGCAGCTAAACTGGAATAACTGATCATGGCAAACAGCGCGCCAATCAGTAGCGCCAGAATGGTATCGCCGGTCAGGGAGGAGAAAATAGCCTGAACCGCAGTCGCCTGTGTAATCGGCCCGGCAGCGGTGACAATCAGTTGCAGCGCCAGAATAATCAGCCCGAGACCAATACACACTCGCCCCATCTGGCCCACACGCGCTTTGCGTTGCCCGAGGAAGACAATTACCCCGCCCAAAATCAGCAGGGGCGACAACCAGGAGAGATCAAAGGTCAGCACCCGCGCCATGAGTGCGGTGCCGACATCGGCCCCTAGCATAATCACCAGGGCAGGGGACAATGAAATCAGTCCCTGAGAGACAAAGGAAATCACCAGTAACGCCGTAGCATTACTGCTTTGTACCAGCGCGGTGACGCCAATCCCAGCCATAAATGCCGTTGGTTTTTTCTGGATACTGGCGCTCAGAACTCGGCGTAAATCAGCACCATAAACCCGCATAATACCTGTACGGACGATGTGTGTGCCCCACACTAGCAGGGCGACGGATGAAAGCAGATGAAGCAGTGTCAGCATGGTCAGTCTCAGATTGTGGTGAGTGGCTCCAGATTATTCCCGTCATTCTTCAAGCTGCATGTGCGTTAGCTGCCTTCGCTCACCCCAGTCACTTACTTGTGTAAGCTCCCGGGGATTTTCTCAGTTGCCGTCTTCCTGCAACTCGAATTATTTTGGGCATAGGTGAAATTGCTTAAGGATTGATAGATAGTATCCAGAAGCCTTTTATTATCAACGGTTTGCAGTATTTTTACCGGTTTGCCCTGTGGGGCCGGAATGCCGACATCCAAACGCAGATTCTCCGGGCTAAAGCGTAATGTCATACCACGGGTCAGTGCCCCTCCCAGCGCAACATCAATATAGTCGCGAGTGGTGGCTACAATGCTTTTATCCAGTAACCAGGCGACAACCAATGCGTCATGAACCCAACAGCCCGGCAGACCGCGTGTTTGCATCGAGTAGCTGATCCACGGGCGCAGGGTTTCTACCAGATAGCGGCTGAGTGGCGAGTCAATTTGCGCTATCTTATCCAAATCTTGATGCAGCATTTGGGTCTGCGTAGTGACATCCAAAGGTGCTAGTGTAATGTTAGCACCGCTGGTCAGCACCACATGTGCAGCTTCGGGATCGATACCAAAATTAGTGTCTTTAAGATAACCCTCGACATTAAAGACACCTCCCATGATAGCAATTTCTGCCACCGATGACGCCATTTGCGGGTAAAGCTGCATGGCATGGGCGATATTTGTCAGTGGGCCAATAGCCACTAAGGTTATTTCACCGGGGTTATTGCAAATTAACTCACCGATGGCGTGGGCCGCTAACGGCGCGCCGGAAGCCACCTTGGGTGGCACGGGTGTTTGTTGCCAAAGTGCGGTTAATCCATTTCTGGCAGCACCATTATCGAGTTTATCGCGCCAAAGTGCCGCTGGCTCCACCAGAGCTTGCGACGCGCCTCGAATGATGGGGATATCTAATCCCAGACGGCTCACTAAATCATGGGCAACAGAAAATCCTACTTCGCTTGGGGTATTTCCCGCCACGATAGTGATTAATTCTAATGTTATTTCTGGGGCGGCGATGGCAAGTGCGAGTGCCAAACCATCATCGACATTGGCGCCGGGTACGCCATTTCCTGGGTCACAATCAATAATTAAACGCATGTTTTTAACTTTTATAATGGGAAATCAATTTCTTTGGGTATGGGAACAACCGCAGGATTCACCGATTTGCAGCGAAAAATCGAATTCACGAATAGTCGGTTTACCGTCCCAATTTTTTAGCATTTCGATGGCGGTTTTCGCCATGGCATCCAACGGCTGGCGTACGGTCGTTAATGAGGGCACGTTATATTCAGACTCAATGGTGCCGTTAAAACAGATAAGCGCCAGATCTCTCGGTGCGATCAGATTATGCTCGGCCATCGCGCGTAAACAACCTAATGCTTGTAATTCATTGGTGGCGAAAAGTGCCTGTGGCAATGCCCCTTTCAACATTTGTTGCGCGGCTTGATACCCGCCGGGGCGGGTATATGTGGTCGAAAAAACCCACTCATTACGTACTTTTAGCCCTGCTTGTTGCAATGCATCGCGCCAGCCGTTCAATCTATCTTGAGTGTTGAGCATGTCCAGCGGGCCGCAAATAATGGCGATGTCACGATGACCATGGTCAATCAGATGTTGAGTTGCCTGAAATGCCGCAGCGCGTTCATCCACACGAATAGCACTGATCTGTTGTGCATCGTCGACTCTGTCGAGCATGACAAAAGGCGTACCAGTAGCCTGAATTAATTCGATATAGGGATGGCGGTCAACACTGGTATACAACAAACCATCAACCTGACGATGCAGCAGATTATTGATAAGTTCGCGTTCGCGCTGTCGGTCATCTCCCGCGTCGCCCAATAACAACACTTGCCCGTTGGCAAAGGCTTCACGTTGCAGAGCATGGGCCATTGAAGAGATAAAAGGGTTGGAAATATTGGGAACAATTAAGCCATAGGTTTGAGTGGTCCCACGCGCTAATGATCGGGCAATCTCATTGGGGCGGTAACCGGTTTTTTTAATCGCATCAAGCACGCGCTGTTTAGTGGCAGGAGCAACGGGCCGTGGCCCATTATTAATGACGTAACTCACTACCGCCACAGAAGTTCCTGCTTCGCGAGCAACATCAGAACGTGTAATACGACGAGACTGCGGGTTGACCAAAGTTACCTCAATACTAAACATCCCTGAAGGAGATATCTGGGGAAATCCCAGTAAAGGTGGGAATAAACTCACTTTACTGGGAATAACAGATAGTTACATCAGAGAATGGCGTTTTCTACTACTAAACCGCATCTTCTGGTAAATTGAGGTCACGCCCACGAGTTTCTGGTGCAAAGAACGTGGTAACAAACCCAATTCCCGCCATTACGGCGAAATACAGTGCAATTGGCCACCAGTGGCCAGTCAGTGTCAACATGGCTGCCGCTATTAATGGTGCAGTCCCACCGGATAAAATGGAGCCTAACTCTTTCGCGACTGCCATTTTGGTATAGCGATTAGTCACACCAAATAACTCGACACCCCATGCTGCTTGCACCCCAAAGATACCCAGTGACGCCAAACCCATACCTACAATGATAGTCCCCATTACAATAATCGGCTCGCGGGTTTCCAACAGCATAAATGCCGGGAAAGCATAGATAATTAATAACAAGCAGAACCAACGATAAGTAATACGGCGGCCAAAGCGGTCTGATAGATAGCCGGCCAATGGAATAATCAAGAAGCCCAGACAGGAAGCAATAAATACCGCCATGGTGGGCACCGATTTATCCACCATCAGCACTTTGGCAACATAGCCAATCATAAAACCTTGAGCCAGATAAGACGGGCCGTTCTCGCCAATACGCAAGCCCACCATTATCCAAAACGATTTGCTGCGCTGCCAGAAAGTGCGATTATCCACTTCGGCCGTATGCTCGCGGCCGAAGGCTAATGCTTGTTGGCGCTGTTGTTCCAACACCAATTTTTGGCGCTCAAAGACCGGAGTTTCACGCATGTGACGACGGATAAACAGTGCTGCACCAGCGATTAAAATGCTGGAAAGGAATGGAATGCGCCAGCCCCAGTCAAGCAGAGTTTGTTTGTCCATCTGCAAGACCAGCAACCACACCAGTGCCGCCAGCAGCGTACCGCTGTTAGATCCCAATGCAATAATGGAGGAGACTAAACCTCGCCTTTTAGCTGGGGCATATTCCCCCAACATCACCGCGCCGCCAGACAGTTCGGCACCCGCTCCCAGACCTTGCATAAAACGCAAGAAAGCCAGACAGGCCGGAGCCCACAAGCCGATAGAGGCGTAACTTGGGATCAGGCCAATCATGGTAGTGGACGCTCCCATCAAGCTGATGGTCGTAATCATCACCACTTTCCGGCCTTTGCGGTCACCTAATCTACCGAACAGCAGCGCGCCAATAGGGCGGGCAATAAAGCCGACAGAGTAAGTGGCGAAGCTGGATAACAACGCGATTGCAGGTGTTGCTTCCGGGAAGAAGACATCACCAAATATTATGCCAGCCGCTAAACCATAAAGTGCAAAGTCTGCATACTCCATGGCCGTGCCGAGCCAACACGAAAAGGTTGCGCGCCAAAAGTCTTTGCGACCTTCGGGCGTAGCCAAACGCTCTTCTGCAGCCATGCTCTCTGATGGAGCATTGTCTGCCGCCGAGCTATTTAGTGAAGTCATTAAAAAAGTTCCCCTGGTGTTGAAGCATCGTGTTCACGCATTAATGTGTCTTTATACGTCTGTTACTCCGTTGCCGGGCTTAATCAGCAAAACTGAGTTAAACGAGAAAATATTAGATAACATTAATATTGTTTCGTCTTTTTAGTGTATCTACCCGCGTAGATAGGTCAAATTAATTATCATTACTTTAGAGATTGTTCACGAAACTGTCATATAACTGCTTGGGATTTTCACGAAATTTGGGTGCTGATACAATAAAGCCAGCCATAGATAAGAATACTTAAATTAAACCGCCTGATAGAAACCGATAGTTTCCTATCAGTAGTTGAGACGGTTTAGCGCTAGGAACTACCCTTTATCATCAGAGCTGCTGACTGCCAATCTGCGCGGGGCGAAATCATGGAACAGTATGTGTCATGGTTGAATTTATATTTAATTAAAACAATTAATTAGAGTTAAAACTCTCATCTGAAAAACTTGAATGACGGGTTTGATTCCTCGTCCGAGTGAAGATTTATCCGCTGATTCGGTGACCTAAACTATTAATAACAGACATATATCGGTATTATCCTGATATTACTAATGCAAATCATTGTCGTTCCCAATCAAGGATATCTACATCCCCACTTTTCAGGAGAGAAAATGCGATTACGTTTAGCTTTATTTTCATCATTACTGGCGCTCACAGCGGTGCTTACCGGGTGTGATAACTCATCGGCAACCCCTGAAGACACAGCAAAAATCAGTATCGAACATGCACAAGGCACCACTCAGGTTCCACTTAATCCGCAAAAAGTCATCATACTGAACCCTTCCGTATTGGATACGGCCGATGCCCTGAATATCAAAGTGGCCGGTGTTCCCCAAACCAGCACACACCTTCCGGCGTTTTTATCCAAATACACCGGTTCAGAATACCTGAATGCCGGCACCTTATTTGAACCTGACTATGAAGCCCTGAGTCAGGCTAAACCTGACCTAATTATCGCTGGGGGGCGTGCTCAAGACGCCTATGACAAACTGAGTGCCATTGCCCCGACTATCGCACTGGATATCGATCCTAAGCACTTTACCCAAAGTCTGACACAGCGTACGGAACAATTAGCATCTATCTTCGGTAAAGAAGAAGAGGCGAAAACACTGCTGGGTAAATTTACTTCTCAGATAGATGCTATCAAGCAGAAGTCAGCTAATGCTGGGTCTGCCATGGTAGTGATGGTCAGTGGCGGAAAAATGTCGGCCTACACACCGGGGTCGCGTTTTGGCTTTATTTTTGACGAGTTAGGCTTCACTCCTGCGGCCAGCTTCACTGAAGCCGGTAATCATGGCAACGTGGTGACTTCTGAGTTTATCCTCAATGCTAACCCTGAGTGGTTATTTGTCCTTGATCGCGATAATGCCATTGGCCGTACTGAAAATCAGTCTGCACAACAAATCTTGGATAACCCTCTGATTCGCAAGACCAAAGCATGGCAAAATAATCACGTGATTTATCTCGATTCTGCCTCGCTCTATATTGCCGGTGGTGTGCAGAGCTATATGCAACTGATGGATAAAATCAGCTCAGTGCTGGATAAACAAGCTGCTGCGCAGTAATACCCACTAATGAAAAATCTTAGCTTTATAGCAGGCCTGGTTATTTTACTGGGCCTTATGGCATGCAGCCTATTTATTGGTGCCGGGAATGTCACCTTGTCCGAGGTGTGGTCAGATCCCGACATGAGCGACATCTTTTTGATAAGCCGTGTACCGCGAACATTAGCCTTGGTTCTGGCTGGCAGTGCCATGAGTGTTGCTGGCCTTATTATGCAGATGCTCACTCAGAACCGGTTTGTCGAACCCTCGATTGCCGGTACCACCCAGTCGGCCAGTCTCGGCTTACTGTTGGTTATGGTATTTAGCCCCGCCGCACCGGTAATGGTTAAGATGTTAGTAGCGACCGTTTTTGCTATGGGCGGTACCGCACTTTTTATGCTGCTACTGGCACGAATGAGAATGAAATCGGCGCTGATGGTGCCGCTGACCGGCATTATGCTGGGGGCGGTATTTAGCGCAGTCACCACTTTCTTGGCAATGGAGTTTGATCTGCTGCAATCATTGGGCAGTTGGGAATCGGGTGATTTCTCGGGTGTGTTGCAAGGCCGCTATGAACTGCTGTGGATAGTGGGTGCATTGACGTTGATTGCTTGTTTGATCGCTGACCGCTTTACTGTCGCTGGTATGGGGCGGGATTTCTCGGTTAATGTCGGCTTGAATTATCAGCGGGTTATGCTCATGGGGATGTCCATTATTGCTATCACCAGCGGCGTGGTAGTGGTAGTGATCGGTGTACTGCCTTTCCTCGGATTAATAGTTCCCAATATTGTCAGCATGGCGATGGGTGATAACCTACGGCGAACCATCCCTTGGGTGGCGTTGTGTGGCGGTGGCCTAGTGGTGTTATGCGATATCATTGGTCGATTAGTCAGTTACCCGTTTGAAATACCTGCCAGCGTTATTCTGGGCGCAATTGGCGCACTCGTTTTCCTATTATTAATTGTTAGGACAAAACGTCATGCAGGCTAATGAGTCTTCTTCACTAAACTCTCTATCCCAAGAGAAAAATAAAAGCTTAAGCTCCCCGGCAAAACGATTATTGTTATTGAGTATTATTGCTCTTATCGCAATGGTTATTTTCATGACCATTAATCTTAGAGGCAATATTCAATATGTTCTGGTGCATCGTGGCCTTATTTTAGCCACTATGGTATTGGTTGCCTTTGCCGCCGGTATTGCCACCGTGTTATTCCAAACTGTCACTAATAACCGGATTTTGACGCCGTCAGTGATGGGACTTGAGGCGCTGTTTATCCTGATCCAAACTATGTTGATCTTTTTTGTCGATGCTAATGGGTTCAGGGTGCTCGGAATTACTGGAAAGTTTCTTTGTGAATCGGCTTTGCTACTGCTGTTTTCAGTATTTCTCTATCGCTGGTTGCTGACCGGAGTAGGGATTAATCTGCACAAGGTGCTATTGGTCGGGTTGGTATGTGGCACGTTGTTCCGCAGTTTATCCAGCTTGATGCAGCGCCTGCTCTCCCCCGGAGAGTTTGCTGTTTTGCAGGGCCGGGTATTTGCTACCTTTACCCGCGCCGCGCCGGAAATTATTGCGCTTTCTACTGGGATAATTATTCTCGTGGCGATAACCATTTGGCGCATGCGCCATTGCCTCGATATTATTGCTTTGGGTAGAAATACAGCAATTAATTTGGGCGTTGCTTACCAGAAAAAGATCACCACTATCTTACTATTAGTCTCGTTACTGGTCGCTATATCAACAGCACTTGTCGGGCCATTAACCTTCTTAGGTCTGCTTATCGCGAATCTGGCTTATCCGCTGGTAGGATCATTCCGGCATCAATATTTGTTGCCAGGGGTCTTTCTGCTAGGGGTCATTACGCTGGTCGGTGGGCAATTGATCCTTGAACGTTTGCTGAACATGTCGGGAACACTCTCTGTGGTCATTGAGTTTGTGGGTGGCGCGCTGTTTATTTATCTTTTAATAAAAAAGGCTCCGGTGTGATTGAAATAACGGATATTAATAAAAAATACCAGAATACAACGGTACTCAGTAATATAAATGAGAGCATTCCTTCTGGCGGAATAACGTCAATTATCGGGCCAAATGGTGCGGGTAAGTCGACGTTATTGTCGATTATGAGCCGTTTACTGACGCCAGATCTCGGGCGTGTTCAGTTTAACGGGCTGGATGTTGCCCAAACCTCCGGGGATAAATTGGCGACTATCCTTTCAGTCCTACGGCAAGAAAACCACTTTACCAGCCGACTGACAGTTTCAGATTTGGTAGGATTTGGCCGTTACCCTTATTCGAAAGGGCGGCTCAATGAAAACGATCGCCAATATATTGATGCGGCGATGGAATTCCTCAATCTGATGCCGCTGAAAGACCGCTATCTTGATGAGTTGTCGGGTGGACAACGGCAACGTGCTTATGTGGCGATGGTGTTGTGTCAGGATACGAAATATATCCTGCTGGATGAGCCATTAAATAATCTGGACATGAAACATTGTGTCGCGATGATGAAGCAATTGCGGCGTGCGGCGGATGAATTGAAGAAAACAATCATTTTAGTGATTCATGATATCAATTTTGCTTCTGCCTATTCCGACCATATTATCGCCATGAAAGACGGTGCGGTTATCTATCGCGGCGCACCCGAAGAAATCATGCAGCCGGATATCCTAGAAGAAATTTTTGATATAAAAATCAGAATAGAAAAAGTGCAAGAGCAACATATCGCGGTTTATTACCGTTAAGGCTAATGACAAAGTTATTTTATGACTCGGAAACTAGCGGGGCGACTGTATCAATAGGCGCTCCTACGGCTTACGCCACTTGTATTTTAAACAAGTAGGGACCCATTCAGCACATTTCCCCGCTAATTAACTTTGTCAGCAGCCAGAGTAACTAAATTGCAGCGTATTCTCCGGTGCCTTCAGGCCAAGGTGTCAGTAGGTCGTAACCGGTTTCCGTCACGGCAATGGTGTGTTCCCATTGTGCTGAAAGAGAACGGTCTTTGGTGACGACTGTCCAACCATCAGACAGGACGCTGGTGGCGGCTTTACCGGCATTAATCATTGGCTCAATGGTGAAAATCATTCCTGCTTTCAGCGGCATACCTAGTCCCGGAGTCCCATAGTGCAGTACTTGTGGTGCGGTATGATATTCCTGACCCACGCCATGACCACAATACTCCCTCACCACAGAAAAACCTGCATCTTCCGCAACTTGTTGAATAGCTGCTCCGATATCCCCGAGTGTTGCCCCTGGCCTTACGACCTTAATCCCGGCAACCATCGATAAATAAGTGATATCCACCAACCGTTTAGCTCTGACGGATGGCTCTCCAACATAGTACATTCTGCTGGTATCGCCATACCAACCATCTTTAATAATGGCGACATCAATATTGACGATATCGCCATTTTTGAGTTTTTTATCCGACGGAATTCCGTGGCAAACCACATGATTGACCGAGGTACAAACGGTGTGCGCATAGCCGTGATAGCCTATATTGGCAGGGATGACTTTCAGTTCGTTAACGACGTAATCGTGACATAACCGATCAATTTCATCTGTTGTGACCCCCGCGCGAACATAAGGTGTGATCATTTCCAGCACTTTCGCGGCGGCTTGGCCTGCCGCTCGCGCCATTTCAATTTCTGCCGGTGAGTGAATTTTTACTGTCGTCATTGCGCATTCTCTTCTTTATTAAATGTATGGGGTTCACTCTGGATGATTCTGGCAATGTCGGCTCCACCCTGTAATTCAGCCTGAACCAGTACTCGTGCCAGCTCATGGTGGCTCAATTGGGGATAAAGCTCTGCCAGCATACCCATTTTGAGCCAATGCTCGGCTTGTGCGTTAATTGACCGGCTCATGGCATTACTGGCGATACGGAGATTTTCATGCATCAAATCGGAGATTTTAACAATTCCCATAAAGCACCTATACGAAACATATATGTTATGTATATTGCCACAACAGAAAACAAAATACACATGCTTGATTCGCAAGGCGCTTGGGCCATAGTTAGGGAGAAGAGCCTTTACTTGAGTAGGTATGAACGGTGAACTTTAGCGATGACTTTCTTTAATAGCGGTGAGGATAGAAGCGTACCTGCAGGCATATGCCATCCTTATGAGAAAATTATCGCCACGCCTACCTGAACCATCCTTCCTTTAGTGCACGCAATCTGTAAGCAACGATTAATCGCGGAAGGATGTCCTGATGCTTCAGATGATATATCGAAATACCCCTTTTCATTTACGTAGTCATCCAACACTGCTGAGTTGGCTGTAATAGCCTTATTTGGGTTTACTAAATCGTGGTAATGGTACTGGTGCTGGGTGGTTACTCTTATAACTGATTAAATGGCTTATGTACGGTATATACGATTCAGTTAATTCTTTTAACTGTTTGATACCATCTATCTCAGTAGAGTTTTGTTGAAAGTGTGGCGCGAATACTCTGGCCAGGTTATCAGCGGTCATTAAGTTTGTTTTATTATTACGTTCAATTTTAGCTAAGAAAGGCAGCAATTCCTGTATTGGTGATGGTAGCTGTTTTAGCCATGGTGCCTTTTGAGGGGACTTAGCATGACCTTCAACCAAACGTTGAATAGTTTTTTTATCGTCAGTGGTTAATGTCAATTTTAAATATTCTTTAAATGTACCAGTAATGCAATGAATGTCTTTAAACTCATTTAAATATTTGAATATTTTCTCCTTGGTCTTAATGCCCGTATTCATATATTCTGTAATGGTTTCAATTTCCCTTTTGGAACCGGGAGTTCGAAATAGTCCTTTTTCCTTGAAAGTGCCAGAGTTGGCGTTAAAATATTCAATAAGAATTCCCATGTTTTTACGTGCCGAAAAACACTCTGGAGTCATATCTTGCCCTAGTAGTTTTCGTGTCTCACTTATCTTGGCTATTTCTTGTTTGCTATCTGTTTTCTGTGTTTTGACTACTTCTGGTAAGCCACTATTTAACTTCATGTTATCTAATTTATTTTCCGCTGCTACTATTTCTCGCAACGTGCGTAGCTTTGCCTGTAGATCCTTTTTCTCAATTTTTTCAGCCTGCTTACTATATTTATCTAAAGATTTAGTCAACCTGGAGATTTCTCTAATAAAAGAAGGTTCTTTTAGCTCATTATTAAAGCGGCCAGTACTCATTAATACATCTGCAACTAGCTTCAAACTTTGTGGGCTATCTTTAATTATCTGACACATTAAAGAGTGTTGTTTCTCCACTGTCAGCATTATATTTAATAATATTATGCTCTGTGGCATAACCCTTAAGGATATTGGCTACTTTATTAATTTTTTTTGGAGATTCTCTGCTGCGTTAGTGCACTCTGCAAGAGCAGGGTGACTCTTTTTATTAAATACACTGAAGCTGTCAGCTGGCTTAAAAAAAGTAATCGACATGGTGTGACCTCGCTAGATTATGTAAAAGTAATAGTCTGTCACTCAATCACTAGGGCTGCTTTCACTTTTCGCGGCCAAGTAGCTCCCTTTGGCTTGTCTGTTATTATTTCTCTGATGCGAAATAGTCACGTATCAATTGATGCCATTGCTCGCGTGCAACCGGCTTTTGTAGCAGGTAATCCATGCCGACTTCGCGGGCGCGCTGTGCATCTTCTACTTGCAGTGAAGCCGACTGACCGATAATCAGCACTGGCTCTGGGGTATCTTGCATCAGTTTTCGCAGGTGACGAACCAGTTCAAAGCCGTCGCTCTCATCGAGCCGGCAGTCGGTCACAATAATAGTATGGTGATGTTGTAACCAGCTCTGATAAGCCTGTTGCGTGTTTGCCACTGCATCCACCTGAAACCCCATACGGCTAAACAGTTCATACTGAACCTCCAGTAACAGTGGTTCATCCTCTACGACCAACAGACGCCGTGATTCTGTCATGGTGGCAGGGGAGTGTATCTCGGGACTATCACTGCGGCTCTTGAGCGGCGACTGCTCATTACATAACTCGATGATGGCAAGATAGAGTGCTGATGCATACAGCGGACGAGGGACAATGACAGACTCACCCTGCTGATTGTGCAGTTGCCAGTGATTCTGAGACAAATCCAGTTGTAAGTGTATCGTAGGCCCTGGGGGGGCTGTCGAGCGTTGCTCAGCAGTGAAGCAATAAGGTAACTCACAGCCATCCAGAATCTGGGTAATTTCTCTACTTAGCGGGGTGGGGGGCACCACAGATATGAAGATATGCAACCCTTCAGTCTGTGGTTTTTCGATAACATAATGGGCAGCAATTGCAGGTAGGGCAATGGTCACCCGTGAGCCGACCCCCGGCTGACTGGCAATAGCCAGATGCCCGCCGGTGATATGCATATTTTTCTTGGCGACGAACAATCCCAGCCCGGTGCCCTTGGGGTGAGGAGTATTGCTGTCCGAGCGAGAGAGTTTGCCCTGATAAAAGGGTTCTGAAAGCCGTGCCAGTATCTTGCAGGGGATCCCGGTGCCGGTGTCTATCACCTCAATGCTAAACATGTTCTTACCGTCCACTTGCAGCAATGAACATTCAATCAATACCATACCGCCATGTGTGTGCTTAATGGCATTACTGACGATATTGTTCAGCGCCTGAGAAACCAAGGTACCATCGATCAAGTGAGGTAAAAAAAACTGCTTTGACAGGTAGCGAACCTGAAGTGTGGTGCCGTGTGTTTCGGCAAAACTGGTGAATAGTTTGACCGTGGTATCGCATAATTCGACCAGTAACTGTGGTTGTGGGTTTTGAGTGACAGAACCGGCATTGATTTTGGCGTTATCGAGTGACAAATCAAGATTATCCAGTAATTCGCGGGTGACATGAATTACGTTAGCAAGTCTTTCGCGCTGGTTGGTTGAAGCTATTTTGTCTACCAGACCTTCGCAGGCCGTCAAAATACCAATCAGTGGCGTACGCAATTCGTGCGCAATAACTGACAGCTCGAGATTGTTTTTTGAACCCAATTGGATGAATGCTATTTTTAGCTGCCGGTTACGATAAAAAACAAAACACGACAGACATAATAAGGCAGTGGCCAGGCTATAGTAGTACCAATTTGGTTGGGTATTATCCGGTTGCGAAATAGTGTCGCTGAGCATCCATTTTGCCATGAGTTCAGATTGCTGTTTGGCGGAAATGGACGCGATGACTTTATTGATAATATCGATCAGGATTTGGTCTTCGGGTCGTGCACTCATCACTCTGGGAATCTTGACTTTATGAGGGTGGGACATTTTTAGCTGCCCGGGGTGAACTACGTTCATGTAATAGAGAGCTGTGGGCGAAAGGACGACTGCGGCTTTTGCTCGCCCGTGTATCACCTCACCGATAGCCTCCTCGGGCGAACGCGATATCTTGTAATTAATATTAGGAAATTGCTCAGTAAACCACTCAATCAGTGATAAATAGTCAGTGATGGAAACATAACCCTCTTGCAGGTCATCCGGAGTCACGATATGTCGTGTGGCTTTGCGCGTGACAGTGACCGGCCAGGTAGAAAAAATCGGTACACTGCTGATCAGGTTATTGGCTTTGACAAAGGCGCTGGAAGTGCTGGTAAGTAGTGAGATTTTGCCGTGTTCCAGATTTGCAATAGATTCGTCGTCGTCATTCGTTGGTACCGGCTTAAAGTGTATCCCGGTGGCCGCGGCAATTAAGTCAATATAATCCCGTGTCAGCCCAATATGTTCCCCGTTACTATTAAAAGTTTCAATTGGATAAGAGTTCGGGAAAATACCGTAGTTCACTACCGGGTGAGTTTTAATATAATCCAGCTCTTGCGGTGTAAAACTGATGGTGCTCGTAGCATAAACGGCTGTCGATGACAGCAGCGTAAATATCAGTATCAGATAGAATTTAGAGAGAAATTTCATGAGCATATTTAAAGAAATCAGTGTTTGAAGTCAGCCCCAGTTTCTTGAAGGCACGCGTTTTCGTGTTGGATACCGTTTTAAAACTAATATTAAGGCGCACACTGATTTCTTTCTGCTTCAAGCCATTGAGTAGCATCCGCAGTACTTCGGTTTCACGCCCGGTTAAAGTATGGTGTGTATTTTGCTCTGTGGGTTGAGACAGGGCTGCCAGCTCAATAGGGAAGAATTTTTTACCACGGGCGACATACGAAATAGCAAAAAACAGCTCCTGGATGTCACTGCTCTTTTGCACAAATCCCCATGCCCCCGCTTGCCAGGCAAGACGAGCTACAGCCAGACTTTTATGGGCGGTATGAACAATAATTTTCAATGCGGGGCGCAACTGTATAAGGCGCTTAATAAGCCCGACGCCATCCTGAGGCAGTGATGCATCCTCGTTCTCATCTGTCTCGCCAGCTACAAGTGAATAATCCAGCAACAGTACTTCAATCTCAGGGTTGCTTTCTAGCAGCGTGATGAGTTCGGGTGTATTGCTGACACAACCGACAACCTGTAGCGAAAAGTCACTGTAAATAAGCTGGAGTTCTGGTTCTTTGTGATGATAAGGGTATTTTTTTAAGATCTCCATCAGCGCAAGGCGACTGAAAGGTTCATCTTCGATCATTGCTATATTGAGCGTTTTCGTTTGCGTCATAAAGGCCTCGATCAAGTGAGGCAAAAACTAACTGTCATTGACTGTCAGTAATAGTTTTTCACTTGATTGACGTAGGAGCGGTGTGAGTTTGTCACTCATCATAATTAATTGCCCCTCTTTCTCTACCCTTACACTGATATTAAGAGGCTGCGAAGATAATGATAACTCATTCGGCAGTTGCAAGCGAAATGGAATTGTAAGACTTTTTGTTTGAGTCACAAAATTATACTCATGAAGCGTGAATTCTTTCTCTCCAGATGCCTTATTCTGAGAAAGTGAGAGCGTAATTTTAACATTTTCAGGTATTATCTTATTATTGCTCTGAATATTTCCCTGAATGTAATCCCCATTATAATTACGGCTATTACTTGTCGGAAGGGTACAGCCTGATAAAATTAAAGACAGTAATAAAATTAAACAATAGGAATAACTGTGTGTATGATTTTTAAAAATAAACTTCATTGGATTACCCTACGGTGAACATATAAAAAAAAGAACAAGTTGCGGCGATAGTCAGTGTACAGGTTGTAATAACTGCATCAATGATACCTTTCTGACGTACAACTTTATTTTTGACTGGGGCTACTGATGTTGACTCGATAGCCAGTGCTTTCTTGGTGCCGGTATATGAAATACCAATTCTTGGTAAGGTGGCAATCAGGGTTTCATCCAGATTGGCTTTCTTAAATGAACAACGTAATTGTCTCACCAATTTATAATAGCTACTCTCAGTTACAATAACGCCACGTTTTTCCCAAATTGCATACATGACTTCTCTTTTGCTACAGGTTTTATCCAACAGCATTTTTAACAGACACGACTCACTTTCTGAAAGAACCACGACAGTTTCTTGTTGGGTCAATGTTCTCTTCCAGGAATTAAAAATAACACCTTCACACAAAACAACGTTGGTTGGGGTCAGTTCATTATTAGTCATGATATTTTCGCCTTCGTAAAAGATTAACTAAGTTCAAGGCGTGTTTTATACCTTCTCCTTAAAAGGTTCTCAACGGTAGAAAGACTGATAGGGGTATATTAAAGAATACTCTCCATGCGTTTGGAGAGTGCTCTCTGTGTGTTTAAGATTTTGTCTTATTTTTGGTGTTAAATATTAAGATGTGGGGGAGGATTTTAGCAGTGATGCATTCTTCTGGGCAAAATCAGGGCCGGAATTAACTATTTTCATAATTTTACTGGCGTACTTATCTCTATACTGGATAGTTTCTGAATGATACGCGCCCACTGCGCGCCAGCTATAACCATGTTTTTTAAATTTCTGACTGAGCAAATAGGCTCCAGCTTCGATGTTGGTGCAGGGATGCATCAGCGCCTGTTTATCATTGATGATCCCCTTAGATTTTAGCGGTGCAATATTAATGGTATTAATCTGCATCAGGCCATAATCATGACTACCATTTTTGTTAATGTTACGGGCGTGCGGTTGACCACCCGATTCATGAATAATAATCGCCTCGAGAATGATTTCTGGCACATCCCAGCGTATAGCCGCATTAGATAAACAAGATGCTTGTGCGGCAGCGGGGACCAGAAATAACATGATTGATAAATAATAAATAATAAATAATAAATAATAAATAATAGTTTTCATAGGAATATAAATTTAAATTTCGTCTGACTCTTCGTCATCCTCATCAGGGACTCGCCCCATTTTGGAGAAAACCTCTTCTTTCATTTGAGTTAAGAGCATGTTGTTGGCAATGTACATTGCATAAGCCGGATCAAACTTTTCTTTCAGTAAAGTGTTATCTCCCGGCACCTCGGATGTATTGAGTGTTGCAACCAGTCCGGTAATAAATGTTGTTCGTTCTGTTGATGATAGGCTAATTAGTTTCCTATTGAGCAGGCCGAAGAGCGCTTTCTTGTCTTGCGTGGTGCGTAGACTTTCAACAAAGTCATCAATTGCTGATTGCCCCGTTGTTAAAGGTTGTTGCGCAGATCCATTTTTCTCTGTGGATATTTTTCCTGCGGGATTATCTTGCCATGCTTGTGCAACACGCTGCTGTATATTGTTATTACTGTGAGAAACAGGTTTAACATTCGGGACTGTTGCTGTCATTTTCAGCGCTGAGTGAATCATCGAAATTGACATGTGGTTCTCCTGATTGACTAAGTTGTTGGGAAAATTTCTGATACAACGCCTTTTTGGACTGCAAAATAGAGCAGCGCGCAGGCAGAGATAAAACATGTGGTAACGTCCGTTGCGCCGCGCTCGGTGGTGAGAAATGGAGGATTTCATTATTTACCTCCAGCGCAATACTCTCCTCCGTGCCACCCACTAAACTGATATGCTGAATTTCTGCCAGCACAGGTTTTAGCTTCTTCAACAATGAGGGGGGCAGGTGCATTTGAATCTGAATAGGTTCAGGATGTTGTCGGATAAAGTGTTCACTAACAATTTCATACGTCCGTGGATCACTAAACATCTCCTCCAACAGCGTTTGCAAGCGGGCTTCACTACTGGCCAGTGCCTGTTGATATTGGCGCTGGCTTGATTCCAACCCGAGCAATAGATCAGCTAACAGTTTTTGTAGCCCATCCTGGTAGCCTTGCTGGTAAGCAATACGTTGTATTTCCTCTGCTTCTTGTTGCGCCTGCTGACAATGTTCCGAGGCCTGTTTTTTAGCCTGCTCTATCAGTACTTTTTGATAGCGGTTCGCTTTCATGGCTTGATGTTTAATCAAGACTTTTTCAACAGCGGTTTGCCGGATATCCGGTTCAGATTGTGGTGACATAGCGGCAGGCTCCTTCTATCACATTCCACGGAAGGGCATTTTTCACCGGCGCTTCCATTAATTGTCGGGTTATGGCACTGAACATGTAACTGGCGCGGGCGGTATACACCCTGCCAAATGGGGCCAGACCTGCCAGTAGTTGCGCCGCACCTGTCGCCAGCAGTGTTTGTGGCGATGATGGTGCCTCCTGCGGTTGACGGAAATTAACATTCACGCGTTGATGTAACTCAGCATATTGAGATGTCTCCACCCACCACGGGAGTGGTGCAGGGAGCAACAGTACCCCCAGCGCCCAGGCCATATTCGGCAATAGCGCCCAATGTTCAGCAATAAAATCGGGCAACAGCAGCGTATTTCTATCAGGTGCAGGCAGTTGATACTGCTTCAGCAAGCGCTGATTGTGAGCTTGCTGTAATACCTGAGGTAGGGCGGGGTAATCAACACCGCTGTGCTCGACGTGAAAGTAGCCACCCGGTGCCAGCAAGATTTTCTGCTGACAAGCGAAACTAAACCGACCGGGATTGGCTGTCATGATTTTTGCTCCGTGATGCTCAACGGTGCTTCTTGCTTGCTGTTTTGTTGCTTTCGACGCCAAAGTAACAACATGGCACCGGCAGCTGTCATTAAAGCGGCAGCAATGCCAACCAATAGCACCGGAGGCACAGGAAATTCTGGCTCATTTTTCATTTGACGCTGTAATGGAGGGCGCTCGACTACCACCACTGAAACATTATCAAAGCTAGCCTCGGCAAAACTGTTAGTGAGAAATAACTTAATTTTACTCATCATCAGCTTATGATCTTCATTGCCGGAATAAGTCACCAGACTGGAAACCTGCTGCGGTTCTTTGACCCGATTATTGCCATTTAAAGGATAACTAACATGGACTCTGGCGTTTACTACACCGGGAATGGTCAGTAGCGATTGTTCCAGCCGTTGCTCAATTAAGGAAAGCAGACGTGAGCGTTCTGCCTGCGGTGATGCTACCAATGAATCCCCTGGGAACGCCTGAATAATTTCCACTGACTCTTTAGAAGGCAGGTTGTACAGACGTAGCAAATCCACTGCGGTAACAAAATCACTGCGCGCGACCTTAATGGAATTACCCAGCTTTCCATTCTCCCTACGTGTTCCTTCCACGCCATTTTCCTGTAGGACTGCCAGGACTTCATTGCTTTGGCGCTGGCTAAGTTCCGTGAGCAGTACCTGGTTATCACAACCAGACAGCAGACAGAAAGTACTTATCAGCAGAAGTTTTGTCAGCTTATTCATGATTTACTGGGCTTTTAAGACAGAGTCGATCGCAGAGGCACTCTTATGGGTTAATGTACTGATCAAATTGATGCTGAGGCTATAATTGCCCATTCGATTTTGTAATTTTAATAATTCAGCTGGGTTAGTTGCATCGCCATTATTAACCTGACTAATAATGGCGGCCTTTTCCTGGCTGGCATTAACGCTGTAGTTGGCAAACAAATTTCTTACGCGGTCTTCTACTGAGCCGCTTGCCGGAATATTCTGTTCCATTACCGGCTGAACGGCCGGCGCGAGATTGATAAACATTGACATAAACTATCCTTAATGGTTCCGCAATAACACGGTGAGATATTATTGCGGAATAATGAATTTACATATTACGAATAATTGCCTGAGAGGTGTCTTTAATCGATTTCATAATATTGCTTTGTGCCTGGCGCGCACTGTTATAGTGCCCATTAAGGGCCGATATTTTTGCCAATACGACTGGGTTATCCATTTCGTTATTTGGGTTTTCAAGTTCCTTTTTTAATTCGTCTGCCAGCTCTTCAACACGCTTGTTTAGTAATGCGCCACTACGGTATTGCATCCCCCAGTTTTTATCTGATTGGTCATCAACAGTTTCATATTTAGAAGTGCTCCAATTACCATTTTGTGCAAGTCCAGGTACAGGTACAGGTACAGCCATAATATATATCCTTATTACTTAGTTTTAAAATGACACTTGATTAAAGTACCAATGGTTATTATCTAATAGGACATAGCCGTTCGGATTATTAACGAGCGACTTTCCTGCCAGATGATTCGTACTCAAAGAGATAGAGAACTGTATATGACGTACGCCATATCTCTTTGTGAAATGTTTGGAAAAATCAATTGCCGACAGCGCCTGCCTATCATTCAGACTGGCATTAATAATAAAAACAGAGGTGCCGCTTTTATTACTCACCCGCCAGGGTACATTACTTTCCGTTAGTCCTTGCTCTGCCTTGTGCATCAATTCAGTTGCGGTGTAACTCTCTAACTGAGTTTTTACCGAGCAGCCGAGAAAATCAGCCAGTGTCTGTTTAATCAGCTTATTTTCTGGTGCGGGATAGTCGCCTTTTAACCAGCGAATCACTGGCTGACAAGGAAGAGTTAAATCCACCTTTAACAAGCCGGGTAATTGCTTGCCAAGCTGAGTTTCGATCTCTTCTTCTAAACTGGCGATTTTTTTCAATATCACCGGTTCTTGATAATGCTCTCGCAATAAACGCTGAGTGCTCCAGTCCAAATCACGCTGTGTTCTTACTAACACCAGGCTTTGACCATCACCACCGGTGGTTACGGTCAATGGGGAGCTACTGCCCTGAAGCAGCGTTTCCAGCGTTTTGACCTGCCGTGCTTCACTGTTGTAGTTAACCAGTTTCCAACCAATGACGGTTGTGAGTACGGCAAGCATAATGCCGGCCACATAAACTGGATTAAGTTTACGTTCTGCTGATGAGCGAGTGCGGACATGACTTACTGTGCTTTCCTCATCGGCTATTTGTACGCTAAGAGGCGAACTCTCTTCACTATTCCACGGCGTGTTCAGCATTTTGATCACCACCGGAAACTGCTCGGCCAGCATCACTTCTTGAAATATCACTGGCTGTTTAATATCAGGGCAATCACCGCTCAGGGTGAGATACCACTGCCCAGTGTTCTCTGTTTCAGGCGCTGAAGTTGCGTCATTATCACAGACAAAGGCCAGTTGGTAATTACCCTGCTCACTCGGTAAATAATAGGTAGTGAAGCCGTCATTATCTGTTTCTGTTGAATAACTTTGCTCAGGGCCAATAATTATCCGGTGGCTACCCGCTTTGAGCATTAATTCATTACCGCTTAGAGGCCCACTGGCAATCCTCATTATTAAGACGCGGTTGTCTGTGTCCCTCATAATATTTTCTCGTTGAACCAAATTGGCGCTAAGTAAAGCCGAGTACGAATTTTTTGTCAGCGGAATTGACCGGACTATTTCTTACCAAGTCAATGACCCGTGGGAGTCATGGCTATTCCGAGTGATTCCGTTTAATAAATCGACGTCATCGTTCATTGTGCTGCAACTCAAATAACGAGCTGGAGACGAAGAACGATGACAGCAATAAATAATGACATTAAGCCGGTAACCCCATCGGGCCATTGTTTATCCCTGGAGGATAGCCTGGTACTGGCTGTACCTAATGATCAGGCGCTGGCATTGACGTTTCGCTCTGTATATTCGGGTGAAAGTGTCGTCATTGCTCAACCTTCACTGTTTATTTGCAATAACCCCGGCAAGATTGAGGGAGATAAAACTCACTGGTTTTTGCACAGTATCACGTTAGCCAGTTTCACCGAACTTCTCGCAACGATTGATTCTGCATTGGGTAAATCATTTTTGGATACTGAAGTGAAATTATCTGCAGCGGTACGACCGTGGTCAGAGGTGATTTCCATCGATACGCAAAATGGTACGACCAAAATGTCGGTGAATAATACCGTGATTGACTTAATACTGCGTAACCAAATGGAATTCAATACTTGGTGTGATCTATTAAGAAAATATGAAGCATACGGAATAATGAGCTTCTTATTATCAGCTTCGGAACAGACAGATAATGTCAGCATTAATTATTTAAGTCAGCGCTATGGTGTCTCGGCAGCTTATTTCAGGCAATTATATCGAGAGAGCTTTAAGGCGACGGCTAAGAAAAAGATGATGAGTGTGCGTATGGCATCCGCCGTATTACAACTTATAGAAAGTGATGGTTCAATTCTGGATGTGGGCTTTGATGCCGGATATTGCTCGGCCTCGCATTTTACTAATGATCTCAAAAAAGAGTTGGGGTTAACACCCTCAGAAATAAGACGTTTGGAGTCTATTTTATATGAAAGTTAAATACAGAGGAGTGATCTATTTTTCACTCTTATTGTTGGCGGGCAATATGTGCCAGGTCAACGCTGAGGTGATTACCGCATTGCCCGTCGGGCAGGAAAACGTTAATGACTCCTTTGTCGCGAATAACGTCATGGTCGGTAAGTTGTTTGATGCCGTCGCCGAGCGATTGGAGAAACCGATTATTCTCAGTAAGTTGGCGGCACAAAAGCGCGTCACTGGGAACTTTAATCTGGCCAATGCTGATGAGACGTTTAAATCACTGTCCCGACGTATGGCGCTGGTGTGGTATGACGATGGTGCAGGGATTTATGTTTATGACAACAGCGAAATGCGCAGTGTCATTGTCCATACTCAGGCTGCTGGTAGTGGGCAAGTGCTTAACTATATTCAGAAAACCGGGATTTACGATAAGCGTTTTCCCGTCCGTACCCAAGGCGATAACCGCTTACTGTTTGTCTCAGGGCCACCGCTGTATGTGGAATTAATTAGTGCGGCAGCCGCTTATCTTGATGAGCGTATTAAGCAGGAAGATCTGGCCAGTGGCGGTGAAGTGGCGGTTATCCCGTTAAAACACTCATCGGTAACCGATCGTACCTATAACCAACGTGGGCAGAGCGTCACTATTCCCGGGATGCTAACGGCATTAAATGCACTGTTCCAAGGTAACAATGGCACCACATCGGAAAGCACTCTGACGATACAACCGAAAGAGGGCGAGCCGACTATCGATGCCGGTTTTCCGGCGCCGCCATCAGTTAGCGGCGGCAACAGCGCAATGAGGCTAGCTAGTGCTGCTAAAACCAGCAGTCCGTTCTCACTGGTCGCGTATCCCGACAGCAATAGTTTGGTGGTGAAAGGCAGTGCGGAGCAGATTCGTTATGTTCGTCAGTTAGTTCATACCCTGGATAACAGTCGTAGCCAGGTGGAACTATCACTGTGGATTATCGATGTAACGCAAAGCAAAGTTGACGATCTGGGGGTGCGCTGGGAGGCTGGGAATATCGGCGTGGCTGGCGGTACAGTCACCTTTAACCGCAGTACGCTGAGCGACAGCAAAACGTTTCTGGCACAAATTGACGCGATCAGTAAAACCGGTAATGCCCGTATCGTTTCTCGCCCGGTCATCCTGACGCAAGAGAATGTTCCGGCACTATTTGATAACAACACCAGTTTTTATGCCCGAGTCGAGGGTGAGCGAGTGGCCTCACTGCAACAGGTGACCTACGGCACCATGATCAGTGTGCTGCCGCGCCTTTCTGGCGGGGCCAGCGTTGAAATGGAAGTCAACATTGAAGATGGCGGATTAAACCGTGACAACTCGGGCAAACTTGCCGATATCGCCGGGCTACCCGAGGTTAACCGCACCAATATCAATACCGTGGCACGTATTGGCCGCGATAAAAGCCTGTTGATTGGTGGATATACCCGCGATCAGGTTGAAGAGGGGGAAACCCGCATTCCGCTGTTAAGTGATATTCCATTGTTGGGTAACCTGTTTAAGTACCGTTCACATAACCAGCAGAAGATGATCCGTATCTTTTTGATTCAGCCACGTTTATTGGATGAAAATGAAGCCTGGGACGGTCGTCAGTTCTCTGATAATGAACGTCTGACCCAACATGATAGCAAGTTGCGCGGCACCGTTGAGTTTCTTAAGAAGTATGCGAGCCAGCCGTGGCAATAGGGCCGGTTGGCGGTAACTCACGCTTTTTAGTGGGTCAGCGTGACAAAAGTAGTTCTGCCGCACAGGCTAATGATGATGCTGACGAAGCGGCGCGTGGACAGGGAGTTATTGATAACAGTAGCGAATATGCCTCAATGTCCATGTTGGCAGCCAGTCATGTGCGCCGCCGTGGACCAACTACAGACAGCAAGGAAGAGTGGACGCGTTTTTCGGAACGAATTTTGGATGCACAGGCAGATGAAAAAATCCTGCGGGTTGAAAGTGCGCTTAACAGCAAATTGACGACACCGCAGCAGTTACGTGCTTTGTTGCTTCAATATTTTACCGATACCAGCGATTTGCTGATGGCTTTGGCGGCATTGATTCACCGCAGCCGATTAAAGCGCAAGCAGCTCGAACAACTGGAAGCATTGCGTGAGCAGCTAGAGGCAGAAGATCTCGATCGTAGTGCGCAAGCGGGTATCAATATTGCTCTGGTGGCCAAAGCATTTGCGCAAAAAATGCAGCAGTCCGCGGGTGATTTGAGAATGGTATACCGCGAGTTTCTCAGTTATGACGGCCCGATAATTTATCTGTATGAGCAGTGGGCAGATGAACTGGCGGCTCAGGAACGTGAAAATATCATCTGTTACCTGGCTCGGGCTTTGGCTTGTGATTTACAAGTCTTACCGCTAGGAAATATTAATGTCAGTGAATTTGGTGCTCTATTTAATCGAATTAGCCGATTAAGAGAGATGCAGTCTTTGGACGGTATATTCCGCCAGCGTTTTGCTCACACAGACTTTTCTTTTATTGGTCTGAGCGGAGAGAAGATACTCAGCAAATTATTTATCAGCGGCATTCGTGGTCAAGAAAATTTTAATGACAACTTAGTTGCCTTTTATTCTAAGCAACTCAGCGCACTCAGTACGGATATGCGAGCGCGGTTTTTGCAGATTTTAATTATTGCCTTTTCTGTATTGCCGACAGGTATTTTCCCCTCGCCGGAAGATCGCGATCATCTTATTGATGGGTTGAGGGAAAGTATGAGTCACTTTATGGAAAAAGAGCTTGTTATGGCTCGACGGGTATTACATGACGAAGAAGAGAACATGCCATGAATAAACTTAGCGAACTATTATTAAATATTCGCAATCGTCCTGAACTGTTAGTGTTGATCATCATGGTTATGGTTATCGCCATGCTGATTATCCCTTTACCGACGATTTTAGTAGATCTGTTAATTGGCCTGAATATTATGATTTCGGTGCTAATTTTTATGGGGTCTTTTTATATTACACGGGCATTGGATTTTCGCTCTTTCCCCTCAATTTTATTAATTACCACTTTATTTCGATTAGCGTTATCGATCAGCACCAGTCGTCTTATTTTGCTGGAGGCGGATGCTGGCGATATTATTGCTACTTTCGGCGAGTTTGTTATTCAGGATAATTTAGTTGTCGGGATGGTGGTATTTGCTATCGTGACTATCGTGCAGTTTATCGTGATTACCAAAGGCTCGGAGCGTATTGCCGAAGTTGCGGCGCGTTTCTCACTTGATGCCATGCCGGGTAAACAGATGAGCATTGACGCTGATCTGCGTGCCGGGGTGATTGATGAGGCAACAGTAAAACAGAAGCGCAGTGATATGGAAAATGAGAGCCAATTGTACGGCTCTTTTGATGGCGCGATGAAGTTCATTAAAGGCGATGCCATCGCTGGGATCATCATTATTTTTGTCAATCTAATTGGTGGGATTTCAGTTGGAATGGCGCAACTGGGCATGGATATGCCTACCGCACTGAACACATTCACCTTATTGACCATTGGTGATGGTTTGGTGGCGCAGATTCCTGCTCTGCTTATTTCCATCAGTGCAGGCTTTATTGTGACTCGTGTGGGCGGCAATGATAAAAACTTAGGTGAAAACATTGTTTCTGAGCTGTTTGCCAAAGATTTCACCATCTTAATCACCGCTCTCATTGTCTTTAGTATCGGTTTCCTACCTGGCTTTCCGACGTTCATTTTCCTGTTCTTATCTGGGTTAATGGTGGCACTGCTGTGGCATCGCAAGCTTCAGAAACGTAAAGAGAAAAAGGGTACCTCCGGTGAAAGCCAAAGTGACACTGAAGTTAGCCCTGAGGTAGCGGAAGGTGAAACTCGACGAGAAAGTAAAGTTTCAGAAGATGAATATGTACCGGAAACACTGCCAATTATTATTTCGGTGAGCCAGGTTCATAAGTCATTGTTGGAGGATAACAGTTTTCTCTCGCGCATTAAGAAAGATATTTTTGTGCGCTATGGCTACCGCATACCTGATATTGCCATTAACTATTCACCGATAGTATCAAGCGACAAAATTATTGTGCTGATAAATGAAGTTCGTGCCGGTGAATACAACATTAGCTTTGGTGGTTTACGTCTTTTGACTGTTAACGACGAACTGGAATATCTGGGGTTGGAGCTGACCCAATTTAGTGATGAATATGGGGCCGTTAGTACTTGGGTTGCTAGTAAACATGCTGATGAGGTTAAACAACTGGGTCTCATGGCGCGCGATGATATTAGTGAAATTATCGACTGTATCGGCACTTTGTTATTACATCATATTAATGAGTTCTTTGGGATTCAGGAAACTAAAAACCTGCTAGACGATCTGGAAAAGAAATATCCTGAGTTATTAAAAGAGTGCTACCGCCATGCAACAGTACAAAAGATAACGGAAGTATTTCAGCGTCTACTGATGGAAAAAATTTCTATCCGTAATATGAAACTGATTTTGGAAACACTGGTGCAGTGGGTACCAAAAGAGAAAGACAGCATGATGCTGGTGGAATATGTCCGTGGTGCCATGGCTCGTTACATCTCATCTCGTTTTGCTACTGATGGGCGTTTGAATGTTCTGATGATTAATGATCAATACGAAGACATGATTCGCCAAGGGATTCGTCAGGCTTCCGGTGGTGGCTTCCTTAGTCTTGCCCCAGAAAAAACCGATGAAATTATTCAGGCTTTTGCCCAGGCAATAGAAAACAACTATCTCTCAATTCGGGATATGAATGTGCTGGTGCCAGTTGATATTCGTCGTTTTGTGAAAAAAATTATTGAAAGTCGTTTTCCTGAATTGGAGGTGCTCTCATTTAATGAGATCTCCGAAACAGTGAAAGTTAACGTAATTAAAACCGTGTAAGGATAACTACCATGAAATATCGTTTTGTTGATGCATTGAATTCTTTTTTATCTACTGAAGGGCGTCAGGATTTAATTAACTCACAGCTTGATTGTCATTCAACTATTCAGTTAGAGCTAAATGAAGCGCCGCCTATTAATATCGATTTATTGACCGACGATATTATTTTGTGGTGCAGAATTTCTGAATGCCAAATGAATCATCTTGAATCACTGGGGCAAAATTTATTGAGCGAATTGCTGGAATACGCCCCGCGTAATTTTCACATCGGGCAGCCCGCATTGAGTTTCAGGGAAGACACCTTAGTGCTTTCCGCAATACTGCGTGAGCCAGCGTTGAATGACACTCAATTATTTGCTGACAGTCTAAATGAGTTTTATGAGCGCAGTCATCGATTATCCACCCTATTAGCTGGCTAATTTATGAATCTCTTTGATAGCTGTGCACACCCATCGCGTATACATGGTTGCCTGCTAGAGGCCCCGCTGCATGGGGTCTTTATTGGTGAAATCTGTCTGATTGAACGCGATTTACGTCTGTCGGAAGTGATTGCAAAAGCTCAGGTGGTGGGGTTTAGAGAGGGGCAGACCGTCCTGAGTTTGATTGGTCGAGCGCAGGGTCTGACGCGTGATGTGGTGATCCGCCCTACTGGCCAGCCTTTTGTCTTTGAGATGGGAGAACATCTGGCGGGGAAAATTTATAACGCTGCCGGAGAAGACGTCGGGGTGCTCGGCAATGCCACGGCATCATCAGCGCCACCATTAACCACTCTGTGTCGGGTTGATAGCCCACCAGTCAGCGTCAATTTGCGCCGCCCCGTCACCACGCCTTTGGTGACGGGAGTCAGAGCGATTGATGGTTTGCTCACTTGTGGACAGGGGCAGCGGATGGGGATCTTTGCGGCGGCCGGTAGCGGCAAAACCTCCCTGATGAGCATGATTATGAACCATGCGGTGGCAGATATTTGTGTCATTGCGCTAATTGGTGAACGAGGCCGTGAGGTGACTGAGTTCATTCATGAATTGCAGGTCTCCCCGCGTGCCGCGCAAACCATTCTGGTGTACGCCACGTCAGACAGCCCGGCGGTTGAGCGCTGCAATGCCGCCTTACTGGCAACGGCGATGGCGGAATATTTTCGTGATCAGGGCAAGGATGTGCTGCTGTTTGTCGATTCTATGACGCGTTATGCCCGCGCTTTGCGCGATGTGGCATTGGCGGCGGGAGAACTTCCCGCCCGGCGAGGTTATCCGGCATCGGTTTTTGAGCAGTTGCCACTGTTATTGGAGCGCCCCGGCGCATTGCAGTTGGGTTCTATTACGGCTTTTTATACCGTACTGCTGGAGAGCGAAGAAGAATCGGATCCGATTGGCGATGAAATTCGCTCAATAATCGATGGACATATCTACCTGAGTGCAAAACTCGCCGGGCGCGGTCACTACCCTGCGATTGATATTTTACACAGTATCAGCCGTGTGTTTTCCAAGGTCACTACCACACAGCATCGTCAGGACGCGGCGAACACTCGCGACATGCTGGGGCGATTGGCACAAATTCAGCTCTATCTCGATCTCGGTGAGTATCAGCGCGGTGAAAATACCGACAACGATCATGCGCTGGATAACAGAGAAGTTATTGAAGGCTTCTTGCAACAAGCAATGGAAGAGTCTGGAGATTTTCCCGCTACGCTCAAGCAACTCAGTGAGCTGGCAAACTGATGGTAAGGAATCTGCTGAGCCTAACGGAGCGGCGGCTGGAACGAGTCAAACAACAGCAGCAGTTGTTGCGACGTTCGTTACAAGCGCTGCAACAGCAGCAACATGATATCCGCACACGGATACAGGTTATGGAAGCTCAAAGTAGCCTGTATGACCAATCCGCAGAGTTGACCCGCGAAGCCTTTTTTGAACGCCAACGTCATAAAGCCACTTTATTGGCGGAAATTGCTCGTCAGTTATATGACCTAGAGAACATTCAGGCGGAGCAGATAGCACTCGAGAAGAAGCAGGGGCAGATGCAGCGACTGTTAAGGGAAACCGATAATCGGTGTGAGAAATTCCGAACTTATCTGAGGCGTGAAAGCAGCAGAAAACGTTTAAATAGAGAGCTTCAACAGCAATACGAAATTGAGGAACTATCCACATATGGTGGCAATAAAACAGGTAACTCATAGCGCCTCTACTGATATTCGAACCGATGAACCGACCGTCGCATCTCGGCCAGAAACATTGCGCAGCGATAATGGGCAGTCAGTGAAATCAGTTCAGCAGCAAGTGCAAAAGAAAATGGTGGAGTTGCTGGCTCGGGCAAAGCAGCGCAAAAAACAGGCCGAGGAGCAGTTATCGCCCTCCGTACCTGCTCCGATGATGGCGATAAACAGCATGCCACTAAGTAAACAGATAGCGTTGCCGAGTATTGCGCAACAGCCTGAGTGGGTGGCGCTACAGAAACAAGGCGCTTTGGTGCAGGGATATGAGGCTGCCGAGCAACCGCAGGTTATGGCAGAAAGTCGGGCAAAACCAGTACCCGTCGCGGACAAGGCGACAGAAGTATTGGCACAACTGACAGAAACATTGACTCAGTCGCAGGGTATCTCGAGGGATAAAGGTGAGCAGTCACTGGCTGGCCTGATTGCAGCTACCAGAGATAATTTTGAGATGCCAAGGGTAACTGCCCCTTCTTCTATCAGGACAGAGAATAAAGAAGAGATGTCTGACACCCCTATTTCTCAGGATATGACAGATATAGCTCGTTCAGCAGTTGAACCGTCGATCATGGTTACATCTAAGTCTGAGCGAGAATCAGCCCCGTCTTTGCCGCCAGCGGAAAAAAAGGAAAGCACGCTAAGTAATGATCGCGCGCCAGCGTTGAACACACAACAATTGGTCGGACAGCAATTGGCGACATCAGCATCGACGGTGGCTCAGCCTGAAGAGGTGAAAACCACACCTCAGGCAGTAATGACCGCGGTGTCGGAGCGGACAGAAAGTGAAGCGATAGCCGGGCGTCGAACCTTGAGTTACACCTTTGCTCAATGGAAAAACAGCCCGGTGGTGACATTTGAATTGTCCAAAGCCGGTGAACTGACTGCCACAACCAATAGTGTGGAAGTTCAGCAGGCGCTGCAGGATACACAGCTGGATTGGCAAGAGGTTCAGGGAGCATCTCGCCAGTTACAGCGAGATTTTAATCTCAGTGACGATGATTACATGGCCATGGGGAGACGTCAGGTCAGATCAACCTCAAATCAGGTAGCAACGCCTCCTCATATAAACGCCCTGGAAAATTTGATTGAAACACTTCATGGTGATTATCAGCAAACTTACGCCAAAATTAATGAGAAAGCGGCTGAGTTTATGAAGGATGTTAATACTGCTATCGGTAAAATAAGTGATTTTATAAAAGCCGGTAGTGATGGAAAAATAAATTTTAAACCTAAGGATTTTTTAGAGACGCTAGATAAATCATTTGCTAAATATACAGATTTCAAAGTGAGTAGTACGAGTGATTATTACAAATGGTCTCCTAATGATAACTCAACAAAACCAATTTATACCTTTAGTGGTGATGATGCTGCATTCAACTTCTGGCAAAAGAAATTGGGAGATGGTTATATCGTAAAACGATCAGGTTCGGATGGGAAAATCCACGTATTACCTAATTTAAGCGCTATCAGGAATATATATAGTAGTGTAGCAAGCAGTGACTCTCGTTGGGAGGGCAGTGATATGAATTCACAATCTTTCCAAAGCCTACAATCAGCCATCGATAGTCAGAAAAATGCGGTGAATAGCGGTGTATCTCAATTGCTGGAGAGATTTCGCCAGGATAACAGTACCTTCGAAACCTTGATTCAGCTGTTACAGCAAATGACGCAAGATTTACATCGTTATAATGCTGGCTATTTTCAATAAATAAATAGCAGCAGGTGTTATGCCCTGCTGCTTATTCAAGCAGCGTGACGCAGATTAGTAATAATATGACTGTCTTAAAATATTTAGAGAGCGGTGTGCCGCACAGTGCTGGATATTTTTTGCAACCGGTGCGCACTGTTGTATTACAAAAATTTTAAGCTATTTATATAAGGTAGGTTATTTATGATTGCGCCGCGCCCTATGGAACGCCTGGTTTCTGCTTCCGTTTCCTCATTTTCGGGTTCTGGCAAACCTGCTGCCCGCAATGAAAGCTCTTTGGCGGATAGTCTTTCTGGGATTTCATCTGTTAATTCACAATCTTTGCCAGTTTCCTCCGGGGAAGGCGTTGATAGCCATAGTGTAATCTCTTTCAGCCAAAATTCTGCAAGTGGCAAACCATTATCGGACGTTAATACGGCTAACCATATCGCTTCTTTTCTCAAAGATTTGAAAGAGAGTGAGCCTAATCTCAATGAGTCAAAATCATTTAATAAAGTGGTGGAACTCTGTGGTAGTCGTGATTTAAAAACCGCCACATTGAATTCAGGTACTAAATCGGCATTGGCATTATTTAGCCTGTTACCGGCGGATAAGAAAGATGCAGGTCTGATGGCTAAAGCAAAGGCGTTCAACAATGCGATGACAAAGGAGGTTAAAGATTCAGGTTTGGCACTTAAGGCAATGAAAACATTTACCTCCGCCATTTTAGAAAAGATGGAACTATCTCCGAAAGAAGCGAAAGCAGAAGATAACCTGAAGCAACTTTGTTCTAATTATCTTCAGGAATATGTCTATCCAGATATTATTGCCAAGCTAGATGGAAAGCTGTCAGCGGATTATGTGCAAATGCTGAAGGAGAATCCTGCAAATGTAGAAAATCATCTTTTTGCAGGTGAAAACGAAAAAACCAACAATATGATCACCGAACTTCAAAAAGAATTTTTTGAGTTCAAAGGGGTAGGTGATAAAGCCGTGAAAATGTATTCTCTGCTCAAAGAGTTAGAGCATAAAACACAAATAATGGCAGGGTTGATACGACAAGATATTGCAGCACCAGACGCACCAGTATCACCCGCTGCAGGGCCTGCCGTCAGCAATGATATAGGCCAGCCTCGCTCGGCTGATGGTAATAATGCAGCTAATCCTGGGCCTGCCGCACCGAATATTACTCATATTACTAATAACTATAATATTACTTATAATGCGCCGTCGCTGGTCTCAAATAATATTTCGACCACAAATATTAGTTTGTCAAACACGGCGGCTACCACTAAACCTGAGAATGATAAGTCGCAGAGTACCACGGCCAATCAAACACCCGCGGATAGGGTGGACTCTTCAGCTCAATTACTCGACGAAGTTGATAGCACTCCTAGCTCGTCGCCGACTGAAAATCTTAAGTATGCAACTTCCGCTAACACCCCCACGGCCAATAAATCCCTTAATTCTTCGGGGACGTTATATGGTAGCAAGGGGCCAGCACCATCCTGGTTAGGCAAGGATGCCAAGGTGACACTAACGAGTGATGGGCAGGTTCGTGATCTCAGCCAAAAACAGGCTTATGTGCAGGGGAGTGTAGAGCAAAAACAGCCCACATCACTAAATAGTTTTGGTAATCAATTTGTTGGTTTTGGGCAACAGAACTCTGCGCCAATATCATTAGCTGGGGCGAGTCAGATTCAGCAGAATGCGCCTCAAGTGCACAATAGACAGAGTTTATCCACAGCAAAAGATATCCCGGTGTCGGATAATGTGTTGAATTCAGAAACGATACCGAAAGATGTTGATGGTATTTATCATGCGGTTCCCGCTATGGCTGAGGCTGAGATTCAACAGGATACGGCGCAAGTGAGTTATAAAGCGGATTTACTCGTCCCAGGACAAAAACCTAACTTTATAACTACGCTGGATCTTCAGGTGAACTCAGAGGGAACATTGCAACAAACGGATTAGACTTATCGTGCAACTCCCGCTAAGGTCGTCGCTGAGAAGCAGCTCAATGCTCAGGGAACTTCGTTTGGTATGAAAGTGGGGGCTACCTCGGTGTCAACCCAATCTGGGCTGGCGAACAATGATTCTACGGTGATACTGACGCAGCAAGGTGCACAGACACGCGATCTCAGTAATAAATTAGCTTACAGGTTGGGAGGCACTCAGCCGAACAACTCTTCTTCGGTCAATGCTCAGGGTAATCAATTTGTTGGTTTTGGGAAAAATAGCACTGGGCCAACGCAATCCTGGATCAATAATAAGGGGGCTAATGTGGTACTGACTCAAGAAGGTGCACAGACTCGCTCTCTCACTGAGAAAGATCAATATCGCGCGGATAAATTCACCAATAGTCGTTCCCCCATTAATTCGTCAGAGGCCAAGTGATGAAATCAGAAAATTCTCATCAGCGCTGGCTTAAGTCAGAACTAACCGAAATTCGCGCCTACGCGGGCGCAACCCAAAATTGGGATATGCAATCGCGGTTGATTATCGATCTCCATCTTGATTCCCTGGAAATGCTGGAGTTAGTGTCAGCGGTAGAAAAATATACGGAACAACCGCTGGACGACAAAACCTGGATGACTTGGCATCGGGTACAGGATGTGCTGGATTATTTGGAAGAAGTCACTCGCTGATATCTCCGTTGTCGCTATCTCAGATCTTGCCGATGCATTTCAGGCGACTCTCGATGGGTTGTCTGCTCCACCGCTGGTCGTCAATATGGACGGATTAACTTAATTTGATAATAAAATTCTGAAATCGGTTAATTTGAATACCGATATCTGGCAGGGAAAAGACGCACCCCAGTCACTGAATTATTAAAGTGATAATGCTAGCAGGGCGCTCAGTTACAAAGGCAGTAGCGCCTCTTTTCAATTAAATACTGATCTTAGTCAACGGGTGCAGAACACAAAATCCTATTTATCAGACTTTGACAGTATTCAATAACCTGAAAGTCACAACGTGATGACTCGTTTATCATCGTAGGATCAGAGCCATATCACTGTTTCGTGTTAACTTTTGTCATAAAAATAAGTTGTTATCGGAGAATTTGTTCTATGATCGACAGCGCGCCCTCTGATTATTTATTGGGGCACTGTTCATTAAGGAGAACTTTATGTCTCACATGCCATTGATTCAGCTCCCCCATACTCATGGTGAAGGTTGCCTCTGCAATAGCCCTGCATTCATACGCATCAATACGGTATTTTCCCAGAAAGCGACGCAATCAGCCCCTATTACTGCGGCAACGGTTGCGGCGGCTGTACCGGGAACAAAATCACAAAAAAGAGATGTTGCCGCTAATGCGGTACGTGTGATGGCTTTTATTAATGTTCGTGTCTTTGATGGTGTATCAGACCAACTACGAGACGGGCTGCGAGTATTAGTGGAAGGCAACAAAATAAAGTCGGTGGAGCCTGCGGATACTCCGCTCTCACCGGATGTGGAGCTTATTGATGGCGGTGGCTGCGTATTAATGCCAGGGCTGATTGATGCTCACTGGCACGCCATTATGGCTCGCCCATCGATGATGACCGCCATGACGGCGGATTTTAACTATATTCAGGCGTTGGCCATTGCTGAAGCTGATGCCACCTTAATGCGCGGCTTCACCACGGTACGTGATATGGGCGGGCCGGTTTTTGGTTTGAAACGAGCTATTGATGAACATGTCGCTACTGGCCCACGCATTTTCCCTTCTGGTGCATTTATCACTCAAACCGGTGGGCACGGTGATTTTCGCTTGCTGGGGGAATTGCCACATACTCCATCAGACCCCTTAAGTTACGCTGAGCGTGTGGGGATGACGGCAATTGCCGATGGTGCTGATCAGGTATTGCTACGGGCCAGAGAACAACTCATGCGGGGTGCTTCGCAACTCAAATATATGGCTGGTGGTGGTGTCAGCTCCATGTATGACTCCATCGATGTGACGGAAGGTTCTGTCACTGAAATCCAGGCCGCGGTTACCGCAGCGGAAAACTGGGGCACCTATGTGACCGTCCACGCCTACACCCCTCGTGCTGTTACTATGGCTATCAAAGGCGGAGTTAAGTGTATTGAGCATGGCCAGTTATTGGATGAAGAAACTGTGCAACTCATGGCCGAAAAAGGTATCTGGTGGAGCTTGCAACCTTTCCTTGACGATGAAGATGCGGTGCCAACACCAAGCCCGGCGTCGCGAGCCAAGCAACTTGAAATGGTGGCAGGGACTGATACCGCCTATATGTTGGCGAAAAAATATAACATCAAGACAGCATGGGGTACTGACACGCTGTTTGATGCCCGACTGGCAACCCGACAAGGGGCGCAATTAGCCAAGTTAACGCGCTGGTATTCACCGCTTGAAATTCTCAAAATGGCGACCAGTGTGAACGCTGAACTTTGTGCTTTTTCTGGCCCGAGAAACCCTTATCCCGGAAAACTGGGTGTGGTGGAAAATGGTGCGCTGGCTGACCTGATTCTGGTGGATGGCAACCCTTTGGATGATATCCAACTCGTAGCGCAGCCAGATAAAGCATTTAGAGTCATTATGAAAGATGGGCAAATTTTCAAAAACACGCTGGGCAGTGATCATTAATAGTTTTTTATGATGACAAACCCTGACTTCTGATAGGGTGGCACCAGTTAATTGAGGTTGTTCAATGAATTATATGACTTCCCTTAGGAAGCAGCCGTGGTTTTTCTTGATGCTTTTAAGCTGTGTGAAACAGAATCTATGGCGTGGGCCGTGGGTTCTGTTATCGGCGATCACCCTGAGTGGTTGCTCCGGTGCTGAGGCTCCCTCATTTTCGCTAGTGGGTTCCTATTTTCCTTCTTGGATGGCTTGCGCTTTTATCGGGATAATCACTGCGGTGATTGCTCGTGTTCTGTTTATTCGCGTTGGTATTGATGAGGTGCTGCCATGGCGGCTGTTGGTGTATGTCTGCCTGGCGCTTGCTGTGGCATTCATCTGTTCCCTATTACTGTTTACGCGATGAATGATGAATATGAATAAACTCCAAGGGAGTGGGCATAAGCGGCGACTGGCACTCATTGTAGCTGGTGTTATTGTTGTTGCAGCAGTGATCTCAGGGTGGTTGTCGGTGCGGCAGACCACATTGAATCCACTGTCTGAAGATGCGGAGCTGGGTGCTAGCGTGGTACATATTGCCAGCTCCGTTCCGGGCCGTATTATCTCAATCAATGTTGAGGAAAACAGCAAAGTCCGGCGTGGTGATTTATTGTTTTCCATTGAGCCGGATCTCTATCGTTTGCAAGTCGAGCAAGCACAAGCTGAGTTGAAAATGGCAGAAGCTGCCCGCGATACCCAGCAACGAACTGTGGTCGCGGAGCAATCCAATGCGGCAATTACCAATGAACAGATTGTTCGGGCGCAAGCCAATCTCAAATTAGCCACTCAGACGTTGGCTCGCTTACAACCCCTGCTCTCTAAAGGCTATGTTACCGCCCAGCAGGTGGATGATGCAGCGACGGCGAAACATGATGCAGAAGTCAGCCTAAAACAGGCATTAAAACAGTCATTTGCCGCTGAGGCGTTGGTCAGCAGCACCGCTGCTTCGGAAGCGCTGGTGGTGGCACGTCGCGCGGCACTTGCTATTGCCGAACGGGAACTGGCGAATACGCAAATCCGTGCGCCCCATGATGGCCGGGTGGTCGGGTTGACTGTCTCTGCCGGGGAGTTTGTCGTCCCGGACCAGGCTATTTTTACACTTATCAATACCGAACACTGGCATGCTTCGGCATTTTTCCGCGAAACGGAGTTGAAGCATATCAAGGTGGGGGATTGCGCTACCGTCTATGTTATGGCGGACAGACAGCGTGCGATTCAGGGGCGAGTAGAGGGGATTGGTTGGGGCGTAAGTTCTGAAGATATGTTGAATATCCCGCGTGGCCTGCCTTATGTGCCGAAGTCATTAAATTGGGTGCGTGTTGTCCAGCGTTTCCCAGTGAGAATCAGCCTGGAAAAACCGCCGGAGGACCTGATGCGAATCGGGGCGACTGCTGTGGTTATCGTGCGAAATGACGAGGGTTGCTGACGGTACGCTTGGCGGCATAATCCGTCAGGCAAAAGTAGATTTAGCCTATTTCCCTGGCAGGGTAGCTCAGGCGTGGCGTGTTGCCGCGCTCTGTGCATTGATGGCGATGATAGCCATGATATATGGCATTCCAGAATCTGCGATTAGCTGTTATCTCATTATTTTCGTGATGAAACCTGATGGTGTCGAGAGCATGGTGATGGCTATTGCTATCACTATATTGGTGTCGCTGGTCGTCGGCTTGGTATTCCTGCTTATCCACTTCACGTTGGAAGCTGCACCGCTGCGCATGGCAGCCTTGATTGTCAGCTCATTTTTATTTCTCTATCTCGGTTCAGCCAGTAAGCTCGGCCCGGCCGGCAGTATTATTGCGCTGGTGATTGCGTTTGTCATGACGTTACTGAGTGATATCCCCATGGGAGAAGTGGCAACGCGCGGGTTGTTGTATGCTTGGCTAATGGCTGTTTCGCCGATGTTGCTGATTATTGGTTTTAATCTTTTCCTTGGTCGGGCACCTCAGACGTTATTGCGCGCCAGCCTAGCTGAGCGATTATTGGCGGTGGCCGAGGCATTGCGTCAACCCGATGCGGCCACTATGGATAGGGTTAAGGAACTGCTGCAAGAAGGGCAAAAGGAGCATCAGCAACGGGCGCTTTTTGTGCGTATTTTCCATCTACGGCCTTCGGCTGAAGCTGTCTGGCTTGAGGGGGCGGTAAAAAGCAGTTACCGGTTACTGTTGGCGACTTCGGCTTTACCTGCAACGTCATCGGAAAAAGCACGCCTTGAGCTGGCGGCTTACTGTCGTGATGCGGCGCAGGCGATTGCTGCAGGCCATCTTGCGCTTACCCCTCACTTCGCCATTGACGATCCCAGCGATGAAATCAATGAAATCAGGAGCGCGCTGACAGCACTGGCAACCGCCGATAATGGGCAAGACCTGAATGCTCCGAAATCCACCTTCTTTGCCGCAGACGCCCTAACCAATCCTGTTCATCAGCAGTTCGCTCTGAAAACTACCGCTGCGGCGTTGATCTGTTATCTGATTTACACTGCGCTAGATTGGCAGGATATTCATACCGCCATGATCACTTGTTATGTTGCTGCATTGGGCACCACCGGTGAGACGGTACATAAGCTAGTCTTGCGGATTATTGGTTGTTTGGTCGGCGCATTAATGGGAGTGCTGTCGATTATCTTCATCATTCCCCATATCAACGATATCGGGCAATTGATGGCGCTGGTGTTTGGTTGCATTCTCTTGGCCGCTTGGGTGTCATGTGGCAGTGAACGTATTGCCTATGCCGGTGTTCAGGTTGGGCTGGCTTTCCTGCTGACGGTATTGCAAGGTTTCGGGCCAAGTACCGATTTGGGCGTAGCTCTGGATAGGGTGCTGGGTATTTTGCTGGGTAATTTGGTGGTGTATTTGATTTTCACCCGACTGTGGCCGGTGGCGATTGTAGATGCGGTTCAGGTCCATATTAGTCAGGCCATGAAGGGGCTGACAAACCTGGCCACATTAACGCCCGATGCCCGGCCTGCGGCACTGAGAGAAGCGACAACGGTTGAGGCGGAGATCACCAGCGCGCAAGAAGAGTTGGCGCTAATCCCCTTTGAACCCGCACAATTACGCCCCTCGCGAGAAGAGTGCGCGCGCTTACAGGCCATACTGGCAGAGATGGGTAAGTTATGCCCGGTGCTGTTTCTACCGACGGAAAAGTCGGCCTCTGATGTGGCACAACTGCGTCGGCTCTCGACAGGTAGCGATACCGCGACATTATTGGATGAGCAGGGAGAGAATAGCGAGTCATCACGGCAGGGAGTATCACCGATTGAACTTACTATTCAACAACGTATAAAGCGGCTTGAGAAACTTCTGGGAATTGGATGACATGATGATGCACGTTGTATTGATGGCCCGGATAGCCAAAAGAGGTCTGACTGGCTCGGTATTGAGTCTGAGTATGCTGGTCGCCGGTTGTGCTACAGACAGCTTGGATCTTGCACCTGCATCTTATACCGAACCTTGGACGGCTGATGCGAATACCCCTATACGGAGTGGCAATTTTTCTGTACCGCCGAACCCGCTGGTGGCGGAATTAGCAGCGCCGCCCAGCATAAAAAGCGAGCATACTTATTCGTTACCTGAGTTGATTGATATCGCCCAGAGCCAAAATCCAGATACCCGCATTGCCTGGCAACAAGCACGGCAGGCTGCGCTGGCGGTCGGAATGGGTGAAGCGATATTTTTACCCATAATTTCAGCCAGTGTGATTGGTGGTTACCATCGTACGACGACTCCTTTACCTTATGCCATCGGCAACGAAAAGGATTTAAAAACCAGCGGGAGTGCGGTGGTTCCTGCCTTGGCATTACAGTGGCTTATTTTTGATTTTGGTCAGCGCAGCGCGTTGCTTGATGCCGCGAAACAGACTTCTTATGCCGCCAATGTGACCTTTAATGGTATGCACCAGAAGCTAATCTATGATGTTACTCGCACGTATTTCCAATATGGTGCTGCACAAACTCAGCGCCAGATAGCAGAACAAACACTGAAAAATAGCCTAAAGATTCAAGCTGCTGCCGAGGAACGGCGCAAAAATGGTATCGCGACGACAGTTGAAGTCGCACTGGCACGCCAGCAGGTCGCACAGTCTGAGTTACGCCGTGTGGTGGCCAAGGGCACTGAACGTGATGCTTATCAGGCATTATTGGGTGCCATGGGGGTTTCTCCTTCATTGGATATTAAAGTCGCTTATGTCGAAGATCGTGCTTTACCGGATGGGATGAGCGCACCAACCGAACAGATGATTCGGCTGGCTCTCTCTCAGCGGCCAGATGTGTTAGCCAGCTATGCAGCAGTCGAGGCGGCCAAAGCGGGTATCAAAGCAACAGAAGCCGATTTCTTGCCGAAAGTCTATCTGGCCGGGGCTGTGGCAGGCGGTGATGGGCATTTTGATATTCAGGGCCTACCGGGTATTAGTCCACAAACTTCATCTTCCAGTATTTTAGTCGGTGTCAGTGTTCCTCTATACGATGGTGGGATACGTGCCGCGCGTGTGAAAGAGGCGGAATCTCGAGCTGCGGTTGCTGCCGAAGGGTTTAAGAAAACGCAAGAGTTGGCGGTGCGCGAAATTGTTGTCGCAGCTGATACTTTGCGCTCTGCGCTTGAAGCGAATCAGGCGGCATTAACTCTGGTGAAAACCTCGTTCATTACCTATGACGCTGCACTGGAGTCTTATCGCAATGGCGTCGGCACGATAACGGTTGCCAACGAGGCTGCTAATGGGCTGTTGAATGCACAACAAATGAGCACTGACGCGCATGCCGCATCTTTGGTCGCAGCCGCTAATTTGGCTTTTGTGATGGGTAAAATGACGAATACTTCAGAATCGCTGGCACTGTTGCATTAGTGGGAAGAGTGTTAATGCGCCGAGTTCTGAGCCAATAAATATTGGAAGTAAGAATAACACTATGCTAATAGCATTCGGATTATTCTTATCTTCCGGTTTTATTATGATGCAGCCCCATCTGTTACGTTAGGATTTCTGAGTAACCGGTTCAAATACAAAAGGCTTTTCTGGCTGGAAATGTGCTGAGACATCGCCGGTATATTGAGTCGCTTGTGGCGTATTAACTTTCAGTTTTTTCACGTCAGCAGATTTCGAAAAATCGATCTTATTAAAATCGACCCAAAATGTATTTGGCATCAGCGTGGATTCAAAATAATAAATTTTATTTTTCTGATCGGAGAGCGTTCTCCAGCGAGTGGATGAGATATTTGGCTCATCCGGCGTGCTGATACCGTAAGGAACGGAGACCGAACGAATAACACTCAATACACTCGCGGTAGCCAGTTGCTTATCGGTATATTTGGGAATGGCATTAATATAAAACTGCGCCCGAACAAAGCGATCACTGGAGCTATTGGTGCCTGGCAGCATGTTAGTACCCCCAATTCTTTGCCAATACGAGTTGATAGCTAATTGTTTGTCATAAGTCGGTGAGTTAGTGACAACCTGATATTCCCGGCTGTGGTGGATAGTGAGTTTGCCATCAATATATTCAAATATAGCACTATCGCCACTGGCGTCAGATAGTGTGAGATGAATAGTACCCAGCCTTTCCTGTCCGGGTACTTTGCTGGTTAAGACCGTAATAGGTTCTTTCTTAAAGTAATTCACCGCTTCATCGACGGTGGCAAAGTTATCAAGAACATATTGGCCCCAGGCAGCCAGCGAAATATTGGGTTTAGCGGAGGTTGGCTCTGGATATTGGGATTCAGCCAACCACAGCATATTCACTACCAAGCCCTTTTCATTCATGCCGTCAGTGGTGGCAATATTGTAGGCTGCGGTAATCACGCTGCCATATTTTGATGTCCAGGCCACGGAGTTTGGCCCTGCATTCCCGGTGCGCTCCATTCCCCGTGGGAATATCCACAGGTCAGAGTGAAGGTCTTCTTTCCAATCCATCGACCGGCCGGTTATCACTAAATTTTCTGGCCCCAAATAAACAGCTCTGGTACAGGCTTGTGCTGCGGGGATTAGTGTGATGGTACCGACAAAGGCCATGGCACCTAACAGAATTTTAGCTATCTGATTTTTATTCATAAGTTACCTTTTCTTTATTACAACAATCAAAATACTTAAGTAGAAATTCGTCACTCTGGTTGATGTTCATCTGGCTGCTAATAGTAGTTTATTTGTCAAATAACACCATCATTTTGCTACCTCCTGGTGTACAGCGATCTTTTGGGCGCATGGAGAGCTAAAGCGCTGTCCATAGCCTGAAAAACGCGAGGAAACCCGGCTAATTTACTGTATCACTCGGATCAAGATAGCCACTATACGAGTCGGAATTTCAGGCCGTTACTGTGGATGTATCCGTTAAAGCAAAGCCTGAGTCGCACTGGGGATGGCTGGGATACTAGCCCGATGGAGTGTTTTTTAGAAGTTTGAAAACGGAGTGGGTGTCGGATAATGAATACGTGAATTTTAGAAAGCCAGCATAGCGATAACGAATTATATTTTGGGGTATGACAGCCCGTTCAGACTTCATCAATATAGTTATTAGGAATTAACTGATTCAAGTCGGTAATCGATAAGCCTCTTGTGATCCTACCTGGTTCTGAAATACCTCGAATACACATCACATTTCTGAAAAAAACATTTATAGGAATATTCCTACAATAAGTTCTATAAAGTATTAGTTTAATTTTCATTATGTTTATTAACTCCTTTAATTGTAGGGGTTTATATTCAGAATGTCAGAAATGTCTTATACATCAGTATGATGTTGTATTTTTTTTCGAAACATATATTGTTACCTTTTGTTACATATAACTCGTTGGTATTAGACGGCTAACGTTTTTACACTGCTCGAACGGGTAGTTAATTGATATGCCAATGCGTGTGAAAAATACCTGCCTGATACTGTTTCATGCCATCCAATGATTGAATAGGGATATCTACAAAGCGTTTTTACTTTAATACGCGCTGAGTTGATCAGTGAGCGGTGAATGTTGTGCCGTGTCATGTCGATTATTTCTATTCATTTTATTAGGAATGGATTTCCTTAATTCTCTTCCCTAACAAGGAATGTCGATGTCTTCTTCAAGCTTTCAAAATGAAATACCCAAAGCACGCATTAATATTAAGTTAGACCTACATACTGGCGGCGCTCAAAAGAAAATGGAGTTGCCTCTGAAATTGTTGGTAATGGGGGATTACAGCAACGGTCAGGAACAGCGCCCGCTGTCTGAGCGTGAGAAGCTCAATATCAACAAAAACAATTTTAACAGTGTTTTGGCGGAATTCCACCCGAGCCTGAAACTCGCAGTACCTGATACCCTGGCTGACGATAACACCGATACCGCTGTTGCCCTGACTTTCCGTGAAATGAAAGATTTTGAACCGGAAAACGTGGCTCGCCAAATCCCGCAACTGCGTGCCTTGCTGGCAATGCGTAACCTGCTGCGTGACCTCAAATCCAATCTGCTGGACAACGCCACTTTCCGCCGTGAGCTGGAAAACATCCTTAAAGACGAGGCTCTGAGCGATGAGCTGCGTGCTGAACTGGCGGCATTGGCCCCCAAAGACTGTTAATCGCCGGATTGGCTGCTTGTAGAAAGAAGAAAAGGAATATGCTGATGTCTGTACAGGAAAATATTGCGCAGGGTACTGCGACGAACGTATTAGAGAAAAACCTTCCCGTAGCCCAAGGGGTTTACGCCTCTTTATTTGAAAAAATCAACCTGAGCCCAGTCTCCTCATTGACCGGTCTGGATGCTTTCCAAAACAACGATACCATGGCGGATGCCACGACTGATGAGCGTGTCACCGCTGCCGTCAGTGTCTTTTTAGACCTGCTGAAACAGTCGTCCAAAAAAGTGGAAAAACTGAATAAAACCTTGCTGGATAGCCACATTGCGGCGCTGGATGATCAAATTAGTCGCCAGTTGGATGCGGTGATGCATCACCCTGATTTCCAGCGTGTTGAGTCCACGTGGCGTGAAATCCCTTATTGATCAAACCGATTTCCGTCAAAACGTGCGTATCGAACTGCTGGATATCAGTAAAGATCATCTGGTGCAGGATTTTGAAGATGCGCCAGAAATCGTGCAAAGCGGGTTATACGCTCATACCTATATTCAGGAATACGATACCCCCGGTGGTGAGCCAATTGCCGCGGCTATCTCCAACTACGAGTTCAACCGTGGCCCGCAGGATATCGCGTTATTGCGCAATATCTCCAAAGTGGCGGCGGCGGCTCATATGCCATTTATTGGTTCAGTTGGCCCCGAGTTCTTTGGTAAAGAAAGCATGGAAGAAGTGGCGGCGATTAAAGATATCGCTAACTATTTCGATCGCGCCGAATACATCAAGTGGAAAGCTTTCCGCGACTCGGATGATTCCCGCTATATCGGCCTGACCATGCCGCGCGTGCTGGGACGCCTACCTTACGGCCCAGACACCGTACCGGTACGCAGCTTTAACTATGTTGAGCAGGTAAAAGGCCCGGATCACGACCGTTACTTGTGGACCAACGCCTCGTTTGCCTTTGCCGCTAATATGGTGAAAAGCTTCATCAAAAATGGCTGGTGTGTACAGATCCGTGGCCCGCAGGCCGGTGGCGCAGTCACCAATCTGCCGATCCACCTGTACGATTTGGGTACCGGTAATCAGGTCAAAATCCCATCAGAAGTGATGATCCCGGAAACGCGTGAATTTGAATTTGCCAATCTGGGCTTTATTCCGCTGTCGTACTACAAAAACCGTGATTACTCATGCTTCTTCTCGGCTAACTCTACGCAGAAGCCGGCGCTGTATGACACTGCCGATGCCACTGCCAACAGCCGCATTAATGCCCGCTTGCCTTACATCTTCTTGCTGTCACGTATTGCGCATTACCTGAAGCTGATCCAGCGCGAGAACATCGGCACTACCAAAGACCGCCGTCTGTTGGAGCTGGAGCTGAATAACTGGATCCGTGGGCTAGTCACTGAAATGACTGATCCAGGTGATGATTTGCAGGCTTCCCATCCGTTGCGTGATGCGAAAGTCACGGTGGAAGATATCGAAGACAACCCTGGTTTCTTCCGCGTGAAGCTGTATGCCGTGCCGCACTTCCAGGTTGAAGGCATGGATGTGAATCTGTCATTAGTTTCCCAGATGCCGAAGGCTAAGGCATAAACGGAGATACGATGAAAATTTATCGTCCGTTATGGAACGAGGGGGCTTTGCTGTCCCCTCAGCAGTTCCAACAACAATCAGAATGGGAAACTTTTAGAAGTGCTGGTGTGTCAGCATTGGCCTCCCCGTTCCCGTGGGGGACGGAAAAGATAGAGTTTGACGACAGTTTACTTTCGTCTGGGCTTATACAAATCCGGCATCTTCGGCTCTGGCTTCCTGATGGCACTCTGATTGATACGCTAAATAGTGATTTATCCCCCGCAGCCCGAGAGCTGAACGCTGAACAACTCGTTGGTCAAGAATCCGTGACCGTTGTTATTGCGCTGCCGTTGATGCAAACGGGGATGTCTAATGTACAGCAGGAGACATCGACGACTGAGCGTCCTCTACGTTACCGCGAAGGATGGGTTACGGTTCCTGATGTCTTTGGTCCTGAAGAAGAATCTATGGCAGTGGCGCATTTTAATCTGTCTGTCCGTTATCAACATGAAAATAATGAGTCGTGGAAGACCTGCGCGGTGACTCGTTTAGTTCGTGATGGGCAGGGGGGATGGCGTCAGGATCCTACATTCATTCCTCCGATGGCGCTTTTCTCAGCCAGTTTCGCTTTACGTGAACGTCTGGTTTTGCTAAATCGTCAATTACGGTCACGCCGCCAGCGTCTGATGTCGATGCGTCGTGAGAGTAACGAACGCCTAGCTGATTTCGCCGTGGCGGATGTTTCCCTCTTTTGGCTGCTCAATGCTCTCAACTCTCATGCTCGTGTTCTGACTGAATATGAACGTTTTCCCGCTCGTCATCCTGAGCAGGTATGGGCTGAATTAGCTCGTCTGGCAGGCAGTATGCTGACCTTCTCCCTCGACAGCGACCTTGACGCGATACCTGGGTATGATCATGCAGAACCAGGAAATACCTTCCCGCCATTGTTTGATCTCATCACGAATCTCTTAGAAGCCAGTTTGCCATCTAGGGTAATAGCTTTGGAAATGTCACGTCCTGATGAGCAAACATGGAAAGCATCCTTACACGATGCTCGTTTACGTGAAGACGCTGATTTTTATCTGTCTGTTCGTTCCGATATTCCTGCCTGGCAAATTGCTGATCGATTCCCCGCGCTTTGTAAAGCCGGCTCCCCAGATGAAGTGAATGAGATCTACAGTGCGGCACTCAACGGCATTCCATTGATTGCGGTTAGTCGAGTCCCTGCTGCATTGCCCGTACGTCTGGAAAATCAGTATTTCGCACTCGACATGGAAAGTGTGGCTGCCCGAGACATGCTTGATCAAGGCGTATGCATGTTCTATGTCCCGTCTCTGCTAGGTTCTCTGGAACTTGAATTATTTGCGGTGTTGCGTTCATGAGACAAGAAATCGATATTGACCAATTAATGACGGAAACCTGGCTAACGGTCACCTTGCTGCGCCATGGTGCTGTCACGCCTGATGGTAATGCGCTTTATCAAAATTGTCTAAAGCAGGTTGAGAATGTTCGTGACGCGCTGAAAAAAGCGGGATACGACGACGCCAGTATTGAGCATATATCTTATGCGCAGTGTGCTTTGCTTGATGAAACAGTGATGAGTCGTAAATCAGTGGGTACAAACGACAGTGGGGCTATCAGTGCTGACGAGGGGCAGCGTGCTTGGCGAACTGCTCCACTTCAGGCACGTTTTTTTGGTTCGTTACATGCGGGTGAAGCAATTTGGGATCGTATTGCTGAAGTGCTACGTCAACCTACGCCTATCACTGCGGTATTGACGTGCTATCACCGAGTGCTTTCTCTCGGTTTTCAGGGGTTGTACAGCGTGAAAACGGTTAGCCAGACCCAGAGAGATGAAACGCTGAAAGCCCTGAACGAACGCGTTTCACCACCGGATATCGGTTTATCCCTGATAGTCCACAAAACCGGCAGTCGTCGTTACAGCCTGCTACGCTCGGTTTGGTTTTGGGTCATCTTTGCTGTCGTGCTAACGGTGGGCGTCTGGTGGGGAGGTCATCACTGGTTGCAAACGTTGTTGTCTGCTCAGATGCCGGAGTTGCGCCAATAATGCGTAAAACAGCCATCGTCTCTAGGGTGTTTCACGTACTCATCAGTGCCATTGTGCTGTTATGGCTGATGTGGAACTTCTTCCCGATTGCAATTTGGGTCAAAGCCCTGCTCACGCTAGTGATTGTTATGATCGCCTGCGTGCTTGTATGGCGTCGTCTGGGTGCAACCGATACCCTCACCACATCAGATTTACCGCTCATTGAAAACCAGAGCCCTGTGGTGTTGGTATGTGGTGATAGACTGGATGTGCTATTTCCCGACTTACCGCTGAGAAATACCGGGCAGGGTTGCTGGCTTCGCGTCGGCGATGTTGTTGCACTCAGCGATGTTGTGCACAACATCCAGGTACAACAGCCCCATCAAGTGGGGCAACTTTCAATCATGTACGTCTGTTTGCCGGATCAGCATCAGGATAAGGCCGTTCTGCGGGCATCGCTGAAAGCACTGCGTCAGCAGGTTAAACATTTAAAGTCGATGACAGGTTTGCAATTACCCGTGGTGCTGAACTGTCAGTTTTCAGGGCCTGAAACGCCATGGAATATTGTGCATGGCAGCGGCACTATTGTATGCCCAACAGATGAAGCCCCCGTTTCATTGCAAGAATGGCAATTAACATCAGCCAGCTTGACGACTTTTCCAATTCTCAGTCAGGCATTCACCTTCATCCGTGAAATCTTACTGGATGAGTTGGCGAAAACTGACAGTCTTTATCTTCCGGTACACCCTTTTGCTGTTGTACTGAAAACAGGTCATCAGATCGGAGAAAATAGTTCTCTTTGGGCTCACTGGCTCTATCGCCGAACATGCCTTCACCTCCCTAAAACTCAGATGAACTTAGTCACGTCAGAACGTTTTCCTGATGCGGTGCTACCACTGTTATCGCCTTATGCCTTGCCAGTACAAGGCGGGCGCTCCTCTCGCCATCTGGTGCGCTTTCTTATGTTCTGCGTACTGGCGGCAGTCGGGTTTTCTATTGCTAATAATAGGAGCCTGATCCAGCAGGTTGGGGCAGATTTACAGCGCTGGCGAGCCATCCCAATGGATCATTATGTCCCCAAATCGCAAGCACTTGCTGTTCTTCAACAAGATGCCTTGTTGCTTGAACGTTGGCAACGGCAAGGCGAACCGCTGCGATACAGTTTGGGGCTATATCCTGGACAACGTTTGTGGTTAGCCGTTCAACAGGCAATTGATACCTACATTCCCCCGCCGTCTGCTCTGGCTCCTATGGATGAACAAGCACCGAAGACCGTTCGCCTTGATAGCCTATCACTGTTTGATGTGGGCAAATTTCAGCTTAAGTCTGGCAGTACAAAAATGCTGGTCGACGCGTTGTTCAATATCAGAGCTAAACCAGGCTGGTTGATTGTGGTTGCCGGACATACCGACATTACCGGTGATGCGCAGTCCAACCAAATTCTGTCGCTTAAGCGCGCCGAAGCGTTACGGGACTGGATGCTGTCAACCAGCGACGTTTCGCCGACCTGTTTTGCCGTACAGGGCTACGGGGCAACGCGGCCCATCGCAAGTAACGATACGGCGGAAGGCCGCATGGCTAACCGTCGGGTCGAAATCAGTCTGGTGCCGCAGGCTGATGCCTGTCAGGTACCAGACGTAAAAACAGCGTCACAGGATGAAAGTGACGTATCAACTCAAGAAATGGAGAAGTAACCCATGGCAATTCCAGTATATCTGTGGCTGAAAGACGATGGCGGTGCGGACATTAAAGGTTCCGTAGATGTTAAAGATCGTGAAGGCAGCATTGAGATCGTGGCACAGGACCATAACCTGTACATCCCAACTGATAACAATACCGGCAAATTGACCGGTACCCGTATTCATACTCCTTTCGTTTTCACCAAAGAAATCGATGCGTCTACTCCTTATCTGTACAAGGCTGTGACCACCGGTCAGACGCTGAAAACCGCCGAGTTCAAATGGTATCGCATATATGACGCTGGCCAGGAAGTTGAATATTTCAACACCAAACTGGAAAACGTCAAAGTGGTTAAAGTCGCGCCGAAAATGCACGACGTGAAAGATCCGGCGAAAGAGAAGCACAACCACTTGGAACTGGTGGAACTGCGCTACGAAAAAATCACCTGGACCTTCAAAGACGGCAACATCATTCATTCCGATTCTTGGAACGAACGCGCTACCGCATAGTTACCTGTCATTCTTCGCGCCGCAGGTGCGTTGGCTACGTTCGCTCACCCTGGTCACAGAGTTATCTCTGCTCCCTGGGCCTCGTTCACTTGCCGCCTGCCTGCCACACGAATTATTTAGGGTAACCCCGTAAGTAGGCGGTTCGCCGCCTGCTTTTTTGTGTTTTTAGCTGAGTATCGGTGCATAGGTATTCCGCTAAACGCATACACATTTTATCAGATGACCTTATGGGCCTCGGTTTCCTTATTTAGGATATGGCTATGGGCGGTAGCGTGCCTGACAGGGTAAATGACACACAAGGAAGAATTTATGACAACGCATTCAGCACACTTATTACGTCGGTTAAATCCCTATTGCGCGCAGGCTCTGGCCGGTGCGGCAACCCTGTGTCAAACCCGCGCCCATGCCGAGATAACCGTTGAACATTGGTTGTTGAAACTGTTAGAGCAGGGCGAAGGTGATATTACAGTGATTGCCCGGCGTTATGAGTGGGATATGGACAGCCTGTGGCAGGGATTATTGGCCCATCTGGACACCTTGCCGCGCACGGTGCAAGGTAAACCTCAGCTCTCAGTCGCATTACAGCAATTGATCAAAAGTGCCTGGTTGGATGCCTCGTTGCAGGAAAACGCGGATGCAGTACGTTCCTCCCATCTGCTGGCGGCCCTGATAAATACACCGTCATTATTGGTTGCCGATGCGGCTTGGCCATTACTCAGCTTGAGCACAACGCAACTACTGCGCTTACTACCGCTGCTGGACAACCAATCCGACGAGCGCCCTGAACTTCAGCAAGCGGCGGCGCTGGCAGACAACCCGGTCAATTTGACCGATGAGGCAGCGACCACTACCTCTGCCAGCGGTCAGACACAATTGAACGATGCTCTGCAAGCGGCGCTGGATAAATTTACCCTTGATGTCACCGCCAAAGCGAAAACTGGGCAGATTGACCCGATTTTTGGCCGTGACACCGAGATCCGCCAGATGGTCGATATCCTGTCGCGCCGCCGTAAAAATAACCCGATTCTGGTGGGTGAACCGGGCGTCGGTAAAACCGCCTTGGTTGAAGGGCTGGCACTGCGTATTGCCGAAGGTAACGTACCGGACAGCCTGAAAACCGTCAGTCTGCGCACCCTGGATTTGGGCCTGTTGCAAGCCGGGGCTGGGGTCAAAGGTGAGTTCGAACAGCGGTTGAAAAATGTTATCGAGGCGGTACAACAATCGCCAACACCGGTGCTGCTGTTTATCGACGAAGCCCACACTATAATCGGTGCCGGTAATCAGGCCGGTGGCGCAGATGCGGCCAACTTGCTGAAACCGGCACTGGCCCGTGGCGAGCTGCGCACTATCGCGGCCACCACCTGGTCGGAATACAAGCAGTATTTTGAGCGCGATGCGGCACTGGAACGCCGTTTCCAGATGGTGAAAGTCGATGAGCCGGACGACGCCAAAGCCAGCTTGATGCTGCGCGGCTTAAAAGGCCGCTACGCCCAGCACCACGGCGTGCACATTTTAGATTCTGCGATCATTGCTGCGGTTACTTTGTCGCGGCGCTTCCTGACCGGTCGTCAACTGCCGGATAAAGCGGTGGATCTGCTCGATACGGCCGGTGCCCGGGTGCGCATGAGTATCGACACGCTACCCGAAGCGCTGATGGAAATTAACGCCGAACTGGCTGCATTGGCGATGGAGCAACAGGCCATCGAACAAGATTTGCTCCTGCTGCCGAATATCGGTTCAACGCGCTTATCTGAGATTGATCAACGCCGCGCAGAACTGGTGATTGAGCAACAGCAGCTTGCACAGCAATATCAGGAAGAGAAACGACTGACTTCACTTATCGTCGAAGCGCGTCAAGATATCGCTAACGTGGCGGATCTGGTCACGCTGCAGGAAGAATTAAGCCAGATTCAGGGGAATACGCCGCTGCTGTCGCTGGATGTTGATGTTCGCACAGTGGCGACAGTTATCGCTGACTGGACGGGCGTGCCGCTGAGTAGCCTGCTGAAAGATGAACAGACCGATTTGTTGCAGCTAGAAAATCACCTCTCTACCCGGGTGGTCGGTCAGGATGTGGCGCTGGTTGAAATGGCGCAACGCCTGCGCGCCGCCAAAACCGGGCTGACCTCCGAAAATGGTCCTCTGGGCGTGTTCCTGCTGGTCGGGCCGAGTGGGGTGGGTAAAACCGAAACCGCGCTGGCGTTGGCCGATACACTGTTCGGCGGTGAAAAATCGCTGGTCACCATCAACATGTCCGAATATCAGGAGGCGCACACCGTCTCCCAACTGAAAGGTTCGCCACCGGGCTATGTCGGCTATGGTCAGGGTGGCATTTTGACCGAAGCGGTGCGCAAGCGCCCGTACAGCGTGGTGCTGCTTGACGAAGTTGAGAAAGCGCACGCCGATGTCATTAACCTGTTCTATCAGGTGTTTGACCGTGGTTTTATGCGCGACGGCGAAGGGCGCGAAATCGATTTTCGTAACACTGTCATCCTGATGACGGCCAACTTGGGCAGTGACCCTCTGATGCAGTTATTGGATGAACAACCGGAAGCGACCTATAGCGATCTGCATGAGCTGCTGCGCCCAATCCTGCGCGACCACTTCCAGCCAGCGCTATTAGCCCGCTTCCAGACCCTGATCTACCGGCCACTGGGCGCCATCGCATTGCGAACCATCGTCGAGATGAAACTGGCGCAGGTCGCTAAACGCCTGAACAAACATTACGGCCTGCACTGCACGATTGAGGAAAGCCTGTACGACACGCTGGTCGCCGCCTGCCTGTTGCCGGACACCGGTGCGCGTAACATCGACAGCCTGCTGAATCAGCAGATTTTACCGGTATTAAGCCAGCAACTGCTGGGTCGCATGAGCGAGCAACAGCGCACTACGTCGCTGACATTGGGCTGGGATGAAGCCGAAGGGATCACGCTGGAGTTTGGTGATGGAGGAGCGAGAGATGAGTAATTCGATATTGAGTGGGGTAGCCAGTCAGTTAAGGCAAGCTCAGGGACAGTCCCGTTACCATGTGGATGTACATGACTGTCCGCACTTCTTGGACGTACTCAGTTTTCATGCCGAAGAGTCTTTCAGCCGCCCATGGCAATATAACGTCTCACTCACTTGCAGTGAGTCTGATATTGCCTGTGACACGTTGCTGCTTAAACCCGGCTCTTTTACTTTCCAAACCCCCGTATTTCAGGGGGGGGCTGCGGTGCCAGAGCGTACCATCTATGGTGTGGTGCAATCTTTTCGCCGCCTCTCTACCTCGGAAGATGAAACTCGCTATTCACTGACGCTAGTACCTCGAATTGCACTGTTGAAGCACACGAAAAACAATGAGGTTTACCTTAACCAATCCGTGACTGAAGTCGTGGAACAGGTCCTGCGTAAGCACGGTTTTGAAGGCCCAGACTTTGAGTTCCGCCTGTCACAGGAATACCCCGCGCGCGAACTCATTACTCAATGGCGTGAAAGTGACTTGGAGTTTGTGCAACGACTACTAGCAGAAGTTGGCATTTACTGGCGTTTTGAAATGGACAATCGTGTTGAACAGGACGTCGTGATATTTCAGGATTCTCAGGAGCAATACCAGTTCGGTGTCCGTCTTCCGCTACGAAACCCCGCAGGTATGAGCGACAGTGGGCAGGAAAGTCTTTGGGATATCCAAACCACCTACAACGTGGTGAGCGAGAGCGTCGCGACTCGTGACTATAACTATCGTGAGGCGCTCATCCCACAGGACAGTGCTGAAAGTATCAGTCGTTCAGAAGGTATTACAACAGGCGAAGTCTACCATTATGCGGAACCGTTCCTGTCAGAAGGTGATGTGCAGAGCACAGAAACGGGGGCGTTTTATGCCCGATTGCGCCATGAACGTATCCTTAACGGCCAGTTGACTGTTAGTGGACGTTCAACCAGCCCACTGTTATCCCCCGGCCAGGTATTGGAAACGGATGGCGCACTACCGGAAGGTTTAAAAGACGGTATTGTCGTGACGACAGTACGCAGCCATGGTTCACGTAAAAGCAGCTTCCGGTTGGAGTTTGAGGGTATTCCATACAGTGAAACAGTTTGTTATCGCCCCGCACTACTTAACCGCCCGATCATTTCTGGCTCTCTTCCTGCCAGAGTAGAAAGCACCGAGAAAGGCGACACCTATGCTTGGCTCGATAGTCAAGGCCGCTATCGCGTGAAGCTAGATTTCGACCGCAATAGTACAGAGCAGGGGTACGCCTATTTATGGTTGCGTATGGCAAAACCCTATGCTGGTGACACGTACGGTTGGCATGCTCCATTGCTTGATGGAACCGAAGTGTCAGTGGTGTTCGACAGCGGCGATCCGGATAGACCTTATATTGCCTACGCACAGCACGATTCTGAATATCCTGACCATGTCACCAGTGATAACCACACACGTAACATTTGGCGAACCCCAGCGAATAACAAACTCAGGATGGAGGATCTTCGTCAGCAGGAACACATTAAACTTGCAACGGAGTTTGGTAAGAGTCAGCTGAACATGGGGCATATGGTCAATGCGCAACGTGAAAAGCGTGGCAGTGGGTTTGAACTGCGCACTGACGAATTCGGTGCCGTCCGTGCAGCCAAAGGTCTTTTCCTGACCGCTGATGATCAGTTGAAAGCTCAAGGTGAAGTACTGGAAATGGCACCGGCCGTTAGCCTGATTAACCAAGCTAATAGCGAAATGCAGGCACTGAATTCGGCTGCTGAACAGGCAGGTGCACTTGTTGCGGATATTCAGACTCAACTCAATTTGGTCAAAGATCGCTTGTCAGGTTTGCAGTCAGCCGTTGTCTTGGCGAGTGCGCCGCTGGGGATTGCTGTCACTTCCGGTGAGCATCTACAGCTGGCTAGCACGCGTAATACTATGATAAATGCAGGGCAGCACCTCGATATTGGCGCAATGAAGAACCTCTCCGTTTCCGTCGAAAAGGCGCTGGGACTGTTTGTACATAAAGAGGGGGCGAAATTGGTGGCTAATCAGGGCGATATTGAGATTCAGGCGCAGCACAACACCATGGCACTCTTCGCCAAGCAGCAGGTTACGATTACCAGCAGTGAGGATGAAATCATCATCACAACCCCCAAAACGCTGACGCTAAACGGTGGTGGGTCATATCTGAAATTGAGCCAGAGCGGGATAGAGCATGGTTCGTCAGGGGATTATATTGTGAAGGCGGCGAATTATCTGGTGCCAGGTTCTGGTAGCAGTCTGCCTTTCGAAACCCCAGACTTTAAACAGACCGACGTCACGGTCACTACTAAAAATTCTGCCAAATGGGCCTGCGATTAACAGGGAAGGTCATCTATGCCAGCAAAACTACCCCAATTCAGTTATCCCGTTCCCTCGAATAAGAATGGTCATGCATTTTCCACCGCGGAGGATCTGTTGTCGAAACTGGACGGTGAAAGTTCAGGGCAGTACCTGGTAGGAAGTCAGGGGATGTGGCACGGAGGTATCCACATTACAGATGCGACCATCCCTTGGTGTGCTCTGAGTACCAACAGTGATGCTGAACAACAGTATCGCCGTGAACCCTATAAAGGAGAGCAGTTCATTCGCTGCATGGCAGATGGTGAGATTGTTGCTTGGCGGATGTGTCAGGACTACGAGAGTAGTGCGATCCCGTGGCGAGATGAAAACCTGCACTTCTCAACATCATTTGTGCTAGTGAAACATTACATTCAGCCGGGCGATACCGATAACAGCGGACTGACGTTTTATACGCTGTATATGAATCTGGCCCCCTTTTCTGCTTATGCAGAGCAGGGCGGGGATCGCGATAGAAAGAGCGCGGGTTCTCAGCGGTATTACGCCAGCGCGGACGATGTGTTGGCCCCTAACGGTGGCAATGTTGCCGGAACACTCGTTAAAAATACGCCGTTGACCCTGAGTGACAAGATCATTACCCGCAGCAGTGATCGCCGGCAGTTCACTGAAGTCACGATAGCGGAAGAGACAAAAAATGCGGCTGGCGCCACGCTCAGTGTGGGAACGAACATCTGGACAGTATCAGATAGGGGGAGCTTAAAGGCGGCTCCGTCAGTGGCGGTGCCATCCTGGTGGGCGAAATGTACACCGGCTTACGATACTCAGCCCGCAGGTAAGGTGAGCTGCACCTCCCGCACAGACTGGTCGTATTACCTGAGTCGTGACGATGTAATGCAAAGCAAAGCCACTGGCAAGCTATCAGCAGGGTTCCCGTTGAGCTATGAACCGAGCAATACCGCACAGCAGGTCAGCCGACCTGTAGCAGTTGCAGCGGGTGCCGCTCCAACGGATGCAGTGAATATCTTTAGCCTGGTCACGCTGGGACGTGATGTGGGTAAACAGAAGAAAGGCGATCGTGTTTGGGTGGTTTCTGATGGCAATAGTTTAACACCGGTGACACCAACGACCTCGGCAAGTGAGCCGGTATTTGGTGAAGTGGTCATCCCCCCGACGGCTATAGCCATTAAGGCGGGTGACAGTATCGGGCATATGGGTTTTTTCCAACTGCCGGAAGAGAATGGGATACGCTCTCGCTATCAGGTGCATATTGAGTGTTTTAGCATGGATGATAAGCTTTCGACGTTTCTCACTAACCCAGAGCATGTGGGTGAGCAACATCCTGCTTTTCTGAAGTACTCGAAGGCAGCGTCTCTGTTGACGAAGGATGCTCAGGGGTAGATGGTGGACAGTACGCGCAAAACACTGGCTTCGGGTATTGTGACATTATCGAAAGTGCCGGTAGTGGAAGTCAATGGACAACCGGCTTATTACCAGATACACAAGGAAAATGGGTATCTGGCGGCAAACAGTGTGAAGACACTGTCGCAGTATGCGTTAGGTGAGCTGGGTTTTGTGACGTTAGATAAGGCGTCGGCGAGTTTTAATCTGCTAGATGGGGTGGCGCAACCGGATAATGTTGTAAAAGGCATTCTGGAACAGATGTATAAAGCGGCGCAGGATGAAACGCGTACCAGCCATACGTTAAACGAATATAACTACCAACGTTTGCTTGAGCGAATAGACAGTAATCATGATGGGCAGTATTCAGAGCAAGAATACCTGCAGGCAGTGCATAACACTTCTTATCGCGATCAGCGTTACCGGATAATAGCCAAGCATGGCAGTGAGTGGTATTACGGTAAGGATGACCCACTCTGGAAAACTTATCTGGACACATTGACCACAGATGCGCCGCAGTGGAAAACGTATACGGAAGCGTTTATCGAGAAAATAAAGTGGATGGAAAAAGTCGCGGGACTGGGGCCAAATCCATGGCATATGCACCCGGTGGTGTTTTTGGATGCGATAAATTTGGAACTGGAAAAACAAGTGATTTTCCCATTAATAGTGAAGCTAGAAAACGATCCTGAGCACGTGTGGGCCCAATATGACTGGAGGAATATGCATCAACAGAATATGGCTGCATACGGTACTAATCGTAGTGGTGGTCGCCGGAAGCATGCGGCGAGGGATTTATATACTAAACCATATGAAAAAGTGGTAGCGATCTGTGATGGAAAAGTTCTTGGTACCAGTCAATTCTATGATAGAACGAATGAGATAACGATTCTTCATACAACACCTGATGGCCGCAAATTTATTGTTAGATACGGGGAATTGGATCCACCAAGTATCGCTGTCAGAATAGGTGATGAAGTAAAACAGGGACATCATATTGGTAATACAGGCAAGCTTGTAAATTCAGCTACAGGCCAACCAACACTTACAATCGGTGGTGCCATAGTTTATATGCTGCATTTTGAACTATACTCTGGCCAAATTGCTTATAACATTAATACACCTCTTACTGATAGAACATGTCCTCCATTTTTAAGACGTGATGACTTGACTGACCCTATCGACATATTATCAGAGGGATATACAAATACATTTATGAGTAAGGCCTCTGATGGAGAACTTCTGAACATCAATACACTACATACATCTGAAAAAGGGAAGGACTTTATCACAGGATGGGAGTCGTTAGGCCTTATTGCTTATAATGATTCAGAAGGGTATTGCACCATAGGTTTTGGACATTTAATAGAGAAGCGACTGTGCGAGAATATTACATTACCATCTGAGTATCAAGGGGGGATTACTGAGGATAAAGCAAAAGAAATTTTTGAGGCTGATTTAATTAGATTTGAAAATGGTGTTAGAAGAGATATTAACGTTGATTTATATCAGTATGAATTTGATGCCCTTGTTAGTTTGTTATTTAACTGTGGGGAGTATTTCTTTGCAGCCAATAAAGCACCTGCCTTATTAAGACTAATTAACTCTGAGGAATATGAGTTAGCTGCTCATGAATTTTTAGATATAACTAATCAGGGTGATACAGGGCTAGTGAGAAGACGGTCTGCAGAAAATAACATGTTTTTAAACAACATTTACGATTCCTCTCATTGATAATAAGGTGTTTTATAGTGATTAAGTCGCTACTGATTTTTATATTTATTTTAATTTCGTCTTTAGCAAACGCGAAAGTGGATGGTTCTGCGCCTTCACTCCCGTTTTCGAATAATAATACAACAGTATGGAAGCGTTATGTAGTTTCTGAACGTATCGATCCGCAAGGGCAAGATGTGGCGGAATATTCAATAAATGAAGTTTTTAAAGGAAGAGAGATTGTTATTGATGATAAAAATGTAACTGTAGAAGGTGTTTGTAAATATGAGTACCACAAGGAAGAAATGACCCCTTTGCAATACTGGGGTAGTCAAAAAACTGTTGAATTATATAATATTTTTTTGTCTGGTTACAATGTTGAACTGAATAATACATTGGAATTAATTACTCCGGTAAATCCTTCGATTGAATGTATATATCCATTTTCATACTTTATTAAGATTGATGGTTCATTAGTTTTTGTCCTTAAAAATAGAGCCGTTATTTATTCTCAATTGAGTGAGGGGGATAAGGTTTCTAATGCGGAGTGTGTGCATAAGGAACAAACTATAGAACAAGTTTATGAGAATGGTGATATTGTCGATTGTTACTATAAAAACATGAGTGTTCTAGAATCCTATTCTAAATATAGAAATGAATTAGCTAGTAGTGATAGAGAAAATCTTCAGGGGGAGATAGTATTTGGAAAAAATTTTTCCATGAAGTGTAATAATGTTTGTATTCTCATCGAATACAAATGGAGTGGGCCAGGTAACCTTATTGTTACTCAGCAGTTTGATGGTGGTGAAAAAAATATATTTCAATGAAGAAGAACAAGGTAGTCGAGTTGTGACCAAATCATTCCCTGATTGATTTTGGAACTATATTATTAGTTCTATATTTCCCTGTCAGTGATTTTTTAGTTAATGGTTATATATTCAGAAGTAACACGTAAATAATAACAAGAATGAAAACCCTCCAATATTAAGCTACTAGTAATAATTAATCTCCGAGACAGACATGCTGAATATTATTCGTAAAGGCGATAAAACTACTCATGGTGGCACTGTATTAACCAGTTCAGAAAATATGAAATTTGGTGGTATTGGTGTTGCCCGAAAAGGCGATGAGGTTTCCTGCCCGATCAAGGGGCATGGCCCGACCACCATTGTTGAGGGTAATCCAAATTATTTGGATAACGGGATCCCAGTGGCGTTTCATGGGCATAAATGTGGCTGTGGTTGCACATTGATTAGCTCATTTTCGGCAGCGAAGGTGGGATAACGATGTCTGTCTATCTGGATGCTATCCCTGAAGTGGCTCCTCAGATCCGTCGGCCCGATAGCCGCTGTTGGTTATATTTCCTTGGAGCCATCATGGTTATAGGGAATGCTATGACATTTGGATTATGGAATGGAGAACGTTCAGGGCCGGTATTCTGGTTTATGGCATCAGGATTACCCTTTTGCCTATGGGGCTTAATGTTTAGTATCCGCAGACTCGGCTACAAATGTGACCAGGTATGGGCTGCATCATGGGACCGTGAGCGGTTGCAATTACTCACAGAAGAAACTACGCGGGGGCAGAGATTCGCTTGGATTTTAAACTCTGGGATTATCACACAGCTTAGTACTGGGCCGGAGAAATTACTTAAAGCCATTAAATCCGCCGAGTCTCAACTCCATGTCCAAATACCTAGAGCAGGTGGAATGCCTGTTCGCCATTCCAGGTTACCGGGCTTTAATGACCACCAACAATCTCAAGATCTCGACCTTGGTATGAAGACAATCGTTAGCCAGATTAAGCCTGTACTGGCTAAAGTTCCCGTTAGCGTCCCCTGCGGGTTAATGGTCGACTGTGATATTACGGGTGTTCAGGATGCTGATGAGCAGATTCTGAACCTCCTCATGTCACAGACTGGCAGAACGTTTCGTCTATTGCGCAGTAAAGGTTTGACCGCTTTTGATCTTTGGCTGGATGAGGAATGGGAGCAACCAGCCGTTTTTGTCTCTATCAGCGCTGTGGTACGTGCAATGCCTCAGGAAGATGAAGGTGAAGCCATGACCTGGGCCCTCCTACTAAACCGATATCACTCCGACTTTCCCGATGCTGTCAGGCTACATCGCCCTGAAAAAGGCAGCATTAGTACACTCTCCAAAACCTTGGGCAGAGCTCTGTTATGGAGTAAAACCTCCGCAAAAATGGTGAAAGGGGCATTCACTACTGGTAACACACTGGCTGTAGGAGGGGAGTGGAGTTCAGCCTGTGAAGAGAATGGGCTGGTATTTAGTATGACTGAAGAAAGCCGCGATGTGGATCAGACGACGGGCTATACCGGCAAGGCCGCACCTTGGATTGCTACCATCCTCGCGGCAACACTAGCTCAACAGGGAGGATCACAGATTGTTGTCGCTGAAACTGACACAGCTGAAATCTGGGTTGTCGGTATTACACCCGGTGATAAAACAGGGATAAATCAGGACTTATTGTGAAAATAAAAACACTCATCGGGGCTATTGTTTCTGTCTTGATTTTTTTGACAGTCATCATCACCTTTTTATTTTTATCTATGCCAGAAAAAATGGCTGACTGGACAGGGATTGGTCCATTAGACCGTACCAGACTACTCACCCTCTGTCTGTCCATGGCCGTAACAATCATCTTGCTGGGATGGCTCATCGAAAAAGGGTTCGAACGCGCGGGTAAGTCTGGTGTGCGGCTGTCGTTCCAAAAGAATCAGCAATCCGTTAGTCGTGACGAAGCCAATTTCACTCTTCATTCTGAAGCTGTAGCCAATAATTTAAGCGCAACCTCCCTCACCGAGCACCTTCACCTACGCTATGGGCGTTTCTGGAAAAGCAAAGTCCGCATCCTACTGGTACAGGGAGATAGCGCTGATGTTGAGAAAGCGGTTCCAGGGTTAACGCGTGATCTGTGGCAGGAAGGTGACGGCATTGTTCTCGTCCATGCGGGTGATGCTCAGTTGCTGTCGGATAGCGTGTTCCTGTCCTCATTGAAACAGGTGAGACCACGCCGCCCGCTAGACGGCATAGTGCAAGTGCTCAATACTGACTCGCTTCCCTCGGCCATCGAACGTGATGCCTTCTTACGTAACCGCCAGAGAACCGATAAAGTGCTGGGCTGGCAGGCTCCAGTGTGGTTGTGGTTGATAGATAAAGAAGACGGCTCACAGCAAGAAAGAGAAAGGGCACCAGTAGGCACTTTGTTCGGATTACGCACCTCGCCAGAAGAGGCACTTTCTTCTCTTGATGAGCTGGTTCCTCGGTTACGTCATGCCGGGATGGCGCAGATATTGAATAATTCGCGTCATGACTGGCTGTTGCGACTGTCTTCCCGTCTACAAGGTGAGCTAAAAGCCCGACTGACAGCCTTATTAAGCGGACTGATGCAGGGGACTGCTGCTTATCGCCTTCGCGGCCTCATGATTAGCCCAGAACTTGTCGGTGCAGATATCACACCTCACGTTCGGCAGAGCAACCCTGCTTGGCAGGCCGTGATAGAAGACAGCCAAAATGTGACCGCGAAAAAATTGACTGTCGATTGGTTGAAGGTGCTGCGGTTCTTACTCTTGGCTCTGGTTGTTTTTTGGGCTGCGGGTACGTTGTTGTCACTGAGTGTCAACCGGACGCAAATATATCAGGCGCAAGAGACAGCCCGACTGGCCGGTGATATCAAACAGCCACTGCCAGAACGTCTGCGTAATCAACTCGTCCTTCAACAGACCATTGCCCGTTTACAAAACCGTGAAGCAAAAGGCGCGCCTTGGTATACCCGTTTTGGGCTTAATCAAGATAGTGACACTCTGGCCGCTCTCTGGCCACTGTATACCCGTAATAACAATGAGCTCATGCGCGATGCCACTGTTAAACATCTTCATCAGCAACTGAACGCTTTTGTGCAGTTGCCTCCGGCGAGCGAGGCCAGAGTACAGGGGACACAGGGTGCCTACGATCTGCTCAAAAGCTACCTGATGCTGTCTCATCCTGATAAAGCTGATGCGGTTTGGTTGTCGAAAAACACGATACAGTCTTGGCCGAAACGAGAAGGTGTGCCTGATGGGGTTTGGCAATCGCAGGCACCGAAATTACTGGGCTTTTATGCCCAAAACCTCCCGAGACATCCGGAATGGAAAATAAAACCTGATACCGAACTCATTAGTACCGTTCGCCAAATTTTGCTCAAACAAATAGGGCAACGCAACGCAGATGCGGGATTGTATCAAGATATGCTCAAGCGTATTGCCAGCAACTGGCCAGACTTAACGCTGGCTGATATGACCGGTGATACGGATGCGTCAACATTATTCAGTACAGATGAGGTCGTACCGGGCATGTTTACCCGTCAGGCTTGGGAAGAACAAGTCCAAGGGGCTATTGATGATGTGGTGAAAAACCGTCGCAATGAAATCGATTGGGTACTGACGGACAAAACATATCAACCGGATAGTGAGATGTCGCCGGAAGCCCTAAAAGCGCGACTTACGGATCGCTATTTTACTGACTTTGGCAATGCTTGGCTGAATATGGTTAACAGCATTCAATGGCATGCGGCGAGCTCACTCTCAGAGGCTATTGCTCAACTCAATCTGCTGGCGGATATACGCCAATCACCGTTAGTTGCATTAATGGATACGCTTGCTTGGCAGGGGAAAACGGGCCAGAAAAGTGAGGCATTGGCGGATTCAATTGTAGATTCAGCAAAAAAACTGATGGGACGGGAAAAGAATGCTAAACAATTTATACAGCAAGCCCAAGGACCTCGTGGTCCGCTGGACAGCGTATTTGCTCCATTATTAGGGGTTATCGAAGGCAAAGACGGAGCGGGTAACAACGATAATCTGAGTTTTCAGTCATGGCTAGCTCGCGTCACACAAGTTCGCCTCAAACTTCAACAAGTCACCAGCGCACCAGACCCACAGGCGATGTCACAAATGTTGGCCCAGACGGTCTTTCAGGGCAAAGCCATCGATCTGACAGATACTCGCGACTATGGCAGTTTGATGGCTGCGAGTCTTGGGCAGGAATGGGGCGGTTTCGGTCAGGCGCTATTTGTGCAGCCACTGGACCTAGCATGGAGACAAGTGCTGGCTCCAGCAGCCGGTAGCCTAAATGCCCGTTGGCAGAATTCTATTGTTGATCAATGGAATAAAGCTTTTGCTGGTCGTTATCCATTTAAAGCGACGGGCAGTGATGCTTCGCTACCGTTGCTAGCACAGTTTCTGCGTAGCGATTCAGGGCGCATTACCGCATTCCTGAAAGCTAACCTCGCTGGGATTCTGCATCAAGAAGGCAATCGCTGGGTGGTAGATCCTGTAGCCAGCCAAGGGATGACAGTCAATCCGGCCTTCCTTAATGCGATTAACCAGTTAGCGGATATTTCGGACATTGTATTTGCCCAAGGGGATGCCAATGTGCATTTCGAACTCATGGCGCGCCCATCTAAAGATATCGCTCGAATACAACTCACCGTTGATGAGCAGAATCTGGATTACTTTAACCAGATGGAGAGTTGGCAGAGTTTCACTTGGCCGGGGAATACCTACTATCCCGGTGTTCAGCTTAGCTGGCGTGGCGTCAATACAGGCATGCGACTCTATGCTGATATCCAAGGTAATTGGGGCTTCATTCGATTACTTAATAGGGCCCAAGTGACCCCTCTGGATAGCGGTCGAACTCAATTGGTTTGGACGACTCAAGACGGAAATCCCATCAAGTTCATCCTACGCAGCGAGCTCGGTGACGGGCCGCTGGCGCTCCTAAAACTTCAAGGGTTCCGCCTGCCTGAGTCAATTTTCAATATTGAGCCGGGGGCAGAGAGCATTGAACAATTTATTGCAGAAGCAGAATGACCACGGTGACGAGGCAGTGGGCGTAATGAGTGTGATGAAAAAAATAAACCAGCGGGGGAAAGCATGAGTTCACCGGAAGAATTATTAGCCCTATGTGCAGCAGATAAGGCTGAACAACAGAAATTACTCTCCCTTGCTGAAAACGCCTCATCCCTATGGAGTAACTGGTTGATGCCAATCAGCCCTGAGGCAGATGCCGGTGAAGACCCCGCTTATCAAGACGATTTCCAGTCGATGAGAGAGGAGATCAACAAGCTTTCAGGGGCCAGCCCAGAACTATTGTGCCAGCTAGCAGAGAAACTCCTCTGTCAGACCGCCAAAGATATCCGCGTAGTGACTTGGTATATTCAAGCACGTCTTCATCGTGACGGGGAAAAAGGGCTGGCAGAGGGCTTAACATTGCTGTCGGCGATGATAACTCGCTTTGGTTCCCTCTGCTATCCGCTACGTCCTGTTGCTCGTAAGAGCGCACTGGAGTGGCTTAATAGTGCAAAAGTACTCGATAGCCTTGCGCTATGGCCAGAGGTCGCGCGTGCGGATGCTGAGTTGACGGCTGCTGCACTCTATCATCTGCATGTTGCGGTCAGTCATTGGCCGGAAAATGAGCAACCTTCTTTTTCTGGATTGTGCACTGCACTTGAAAATCGTTTGGCGCGTTCCGGGGGACTGGGAGCGCTTGTACCGCAAAACAGCAGCACTCAAGAGCCAGCATCCGCCGTCGTTACCCGCCATTCTCCTCAGTTGTCTACCGTCCAGTCAGGTCGTGATTTGCTGGATCAGACAAAATTACTTTCCCGCTGGCTCGGTGAGCAACCGCAAGGTTGGCTGGCTTCACACCGTCTGATGAAAACAGTGCGTTGGGATACGGTCGACCAAATCCCAGCCTTGGATGCCAGCGGTCGTACCCGACTTCAACCACCAAAACCGGAGTACCTCGCACAGCTCAAACGCCTATATCGTCAGCAGAGTTGGGCTGAGTTAGTTGAGCAGGCTAGCCAGATGTATTGCGAAGGTGTGAACCATTTTTGGCTCGACGTACAGTGGTACCTCTGGCAAGGGTTAAATCGTGCTGGCCAGCCTTGGGAGGCGTGGTCTGAATATATTTTGCTCGATCTACGGTTGTTCCTGAAACGTCTTCCTGCATTGGAAACTTTAGCTTGGAACGATGGCACTCCATTTGCCGATGAGGTCACACTGAGCTGGATTAACGAGAAAGTGAGCGAAGATAAACTGACCTTCCATGATGCGCCGGTCAGTGTTGCCAATAGCCAAGCTGATGATGTGCTTACGTTAGAAACCGAGGCCATGGAAAAAGGTGATAGCGAGGGCCCAGAGGCCGCAATAACTTGGCTACAGACGCGCCCTGGTATGGATGTTCCCCGTCATCGTTGGCTGATACGGCTACTGATGGCAAGGGTGGCAGAACAATATGGGCGCAACGATATGGCATTGCATTTACTCGGAGAACTCGCCGTGACAGGGCCGCACTTGACGCTCAGTGACTGGGAACCGGCTTTACTGTTTGAAGTGCAGGCTCGCCGTTTGAAGTTACTGCGTATGAAAGCGAGCCGTAGCGAGTCTGATAAAGCTCGGCTGACACCAGAAATGGAGACATTGATGGCCGGTCTTATCGCCATCGATCCGGCTCGAGCGATGGTGCTTTGTGGCTAACGTTATTTTTTCTTTGATGATTTTTAGGAGCCCTAGGCATGGATGATTTAACGCTGCGCTACTATGAAGCCGAAATGCGCTATCTGCGTGAAGCCGGTAAAGAATTTACCCGCGCCCATCCAGACCGAGCAGCCATGCTTAACTTGGATAAACCTGGTGGTCGAGACCCCTACGTGGAGCGCCTATTCGAAGGCTTCGCTTTCCTCATGGGTCGCATGCGTGAAAAACTTGATGACGATCTACCTGAGCTCACGGAAGGGCTAGTCAGCCTGCTCTGGCCACATTACATGCGCACCATTCCGTCCTTGGCAATTGTCAAGTTTTCACCCGATTGGCGTAACTTACGTCAGGCCGAGTCATTGACGGAGGGCTTTTCTGTTTTGTCCCGTCCTGTAGGGCAACATAAAACCCATTGCCAATACCGCACCACTCGGGATGTCACACTTCAACCGCTACACCTTGCGGATGCGCAGTTGCAGACAGAAACCGATGGACGTTCTGCCATACGCCTACGTTTTGAATGTACGGAAAAGACGGACTGGGCGAAAGCGGGGATAGATAAAGTGGCCATTTATCTTCATGCAGAAAGTCCTGTTAGCTCTGCACTGCATCTGGCATTAACCCGCAATGTTCATACTATGTATGCCCGTCATGCGGGAACACGTACAGAACGCCGAACGTTTGATGGTTGGTGCAAACCCATGGGCTTTGAGGATAAAGACAGACTGTGGCCTAAAGCCGAGTCTGCTTTTAGCGGTTATCAGTTATTGCTTGAGTATTTTAGCTTTCGGCCGAAGTTTATGTTTGTGGAACTGAATGGATTAGAAACCATTGGTCTGACACCAGATAACAACTGGTTCGAAATTGACATTGTACTCAATGAAGCTTGGTCGCCTGACTTGCCGTTTGAGACTGAAAACTTTCGTTTGCATTGTGCTCCCGTGATCAATCTCTTCACCCTAGAAGCCGATCCGCTGACACTCAATCCCTTGGATAACGAATACCTATTGCGGCCGCTGCGTCTTCAGGATGGGCATACCGAAATATATAGCGTAGACAATATCCATGGCGCAGTTAAAAACGGGAAACATGCATACGTGCCCTTTACCAGTTTTCGTCATCGAGGTGGCATGATGCGTCACGATGCGCCGGAACGCTACTTCCACACCCGTGTCAAACGCGGGGCATCAGGCTTGTACGACACTTGGCTTATCCTCGGTGGGCGTTCTTTTGAAATGGAACAACTGGCAGAAAAACCAGAATCGCTCTCTATGCGCATTACTGGCACTAATGGCCAACTGCCCCGTAAAGCACTGGAAAGTACCCTACTGGATCGGGTGGTAAAAACGGGCAAAGTGCCTGTTCGAGTGCTCAACCTGTCGGCACCAAGTCTGCCGCTGTACCCTCCAGCGAATGATCGCTTTCACTGGCGGGTGATGAGCCACCTAGGTTCAAACTTCCTCAGCATGATGGATAACCCAGAAGTACTTCGAGGAACTTTGGCGCTCTACGACTGGACGGATGATGAGATGAATCGCCGCCGTCTGGAGGCGATTGTCGCGGTAAAACACACGCTTATTCGCCGTTTTGAACGAGGGTTCATGCTAAGAGGCGTGGATATCGAAGTTACCCTCAATCAGGATAATTTTGCAGGGATTGGCGATGTGAATTTATTTGGTGAGATGCTGCATCGCTTCTTTGCACTCTACGCCGATATACATCTTTTCAACCAGTTAACGCTGGTGCTGCAACCCACAGGGAAACGACTGAGATGGTGCGAGAACCACAGTCAGCACGTACCGGGCTGACACAAGCATTAAGTAAAGATATCTGGCGCGTTAACTTTTATCGATTTTGTCAGTTGTTGGAGCAGGCCTCGCCGAATTCCCCTTTACTTGGGGGAACTAGTCACCCAGGAACCGATCCTGTGCGCTTTCGTCCATGGCCGGGAATGGGATTTCCAGTTAGCGAGTTAAAAGTCGTTGAAATCGATGAAGATAATCCAGACTTACCGCCCACCGTACGGACCACATTTCTTGGCATGTACGGTGTGGACTCCCCGTTACCTAGCACGTATTTGGATGATATAGCCTTACGCCGAGAAGGACATGAAGCCCTAACGGCATTTCTGGATATATTTAATCACCGCATCACCACCCAGTATTATCGTATTTGGCGAAAGTATGCCTACCCCGCGACGTTTGAGGGGGGGGGTGCAGACGCAACGTCCCAATGTTTGTTGGGGCTAGTGGGGCTTGGTATTCCTGGTACGGCAGAACACATCGCTACGCCAGTTTCCCGTTTTTTAGCGCTATTAGGCACGATGAGGTTACCCACACGTAATGCCGAAGGGATCCGCGCGTTGGTCAATCTACTGGCACCGGATACTGAAGCCACGGTTGTTCAGCATGATCCTGTTAAAATCCACGTGACTCCTCGCTGTCGTATGAGCCGCGAAAATAGAGTGTCGTTATCCCAGCGGGCGACGTTAGGTAAAACAGCCAAAGAGGCTAACAGTCGCGTAAAGGTCACGCTATTTACGTCTAATCCCACAGAAGCCAATGGTTGGCTTCCCGGCGGTTCGCTACATACCGATTTACTGGCGCTGATGCGAGTCTACTTGGGATATCGGAGTGATGTACGGTTGCGCCTAACTGTGCCTGTCAAACTGCTACCCGAGCCTCGGTTTGAAAAGAACCAACGTATCCAATTGGGACGCACTGGCTTGCTCGGACTGAAGAATGGAAAGCTCAACGATAACCGACAATTTATCACTGTCAGCTTGGGCTGCTATGAAGGGCTGACATGCGCGCCTTTGCCTCCGGCAGAAGATGGTCATTACCGCTTTGAATAATTCCCTCCTATTTTCATGACTCAATAAAAGGAATTTCTGAATGGCAACACTAGTCACTGGATGGCGGCTGTTTCTCCTCCTTACCCTGAGTGTCCTGCTGGCGGGTTGTGGTTTGACTCAGACCGTCAAGGATGGAACCGTTAATTTGACGAAATCCATTTTTTATAAACAGATAAAAACGCTGCATTTGGATTTCTCTCCCCGTGCAGCGATTAATGCTGACGGTGAGCAAACACCGTTATCGACGATGGTGCGAGTGTATCAACTCAAAGATAGAAAGAATGTGGATTCGGCCGACTATCAGACCCTGCTGCGTAATGCCGATACGGTACTTAAAGACGATATTCTGGCCTCAAGGTCTTTATTGGTGATGCCGAAAGGCAACGTCACACTGGACATGCCAATGGATGAAAACACGCAATTCGTTGCCATCATAGGGTTGTTTAATCGTCCAGACATGAAAGAGAACACTTGGCGTCTGGTGCTGAGCCGAGATGAACTTGACCCAGACAAACCACGTACTATTGAATTAGGTAGCAATGGGTTCTCACTGGTGCCGATAAAGGAATAACGTTATGGATAACCGGTTACCGCTTTTTGATGGTCAGTCCGACTATGTGCTGGAAATTAATGACAGCACAGTGAAACTGGATGTACTGCGACTACGCGGGCGTGAGGCGTTAAGCACCCCTTTTACCTGGAATATTGAATTTTCCGTTCCGGCGATGAATATTCCGCCTGAGCAAGTCCTGATGAAGTATGCCACTTTGCGGATGCACAGCGGCAAAGTGGTTTACGGGGTGCTCACGCAACTGGAATGGCTGTCCACCTCTGTTGACCAGTCGCACTACCGTGTCATCCTTGAATCTCGCTTGGCGTTACTTTCTCATACTCAAAGCAGTGGGGTTTTCCTGAATCAGTCCGTACCTGAAGTCGTGGAAGGGGTCCTTCGTAAACATGGATTGGAAGGGCCAGACTTTGACTTTCGTCTTGAACGGACATATCCGCCGCGAGAATTAATAACCCAATGGCGGGAAACGGATTTACAGTTTATCCAGCGGTTACTGTCTGAAGTGGGTATTTGGTTCCGCTCTGAAATGCAGTCAGCAACGGAACAGGAGATGCTGATATTTGCCGACAGCCAGTTACATTACCAGTTTGATGTGCGTCTTCCTTATAGTGAACCTTCTGGCCTTGACGATGGTGCTGTGGAGTCTGTTTGGAACGTCCGCAGCTGGCATCATGTTGTCACCCAGGGTGTCAGCACCCGTGACTACAACTACCGTTTAGCCACGACGCCACTGGACGCCACTGTTGATGTACGTAACGATACGGTGACCACGGGTGAACATTACCATTACAGTGCCCCTTATTTGACGGCAGGTGATGATACAGACCCCGAACCGGAAACGGAAAGTGGTGCGTTTTATGCCCGACTTCATCATGAACGTGAGCTAAATCAATCCGCCCGTCTTCATTTATTCAGTAATGCGTCCTCCCTGACACCGGGTATGGTGTTGGAGCCGCAAAGGAATGTGATTGAAGCCATGAATGAAGGCGTGGTTATCACACTCACCACCTTCAGCGCCGCCCGCGATTCCCGCCTGCATGTCTCGGTGTGGGGCATACCGTACAGTGAACGTTATTGTTTTCGCCCGACGGCAATTTCGCGTCCACAAATCCACGGCACACTTCCGGCAAGAATAGAGAGCCGAGAGAAGAACGACCCGTATGCTTGGCTGGATGATACGGGCCGCTACCGAGTCAAACTGGATGTTGACCGTAACGGCACAGAACAAGGGTTTGCCTATTTATGGTTACGAATGGCGAAGCCGTATACCGGTGAAACTTATGGCTGGCATACCCCACTGATCGATGGTGCAGAGGTGGCGATAGCGTTCAGCAAAGGCGATATTGATTTACCCTATATTGCCTATGCACTTCACGACTCAGAATACCCAGATCTCGTCACCCGAGATAACCACACCCGCAATATTCTCAGGACGCCTGCCAATACAAAATTGCGGATGGAAGACAAACGGGGCGAGGAGCATATCAAGCTCGCCACCGAATTTGGAAAAACCCAGTTGAGTCACGGCCATTTGGTGGATGCGCAGGGGAAAGCACGTGGGACGGGCGCAGAGTTACGCACCGATGAATACGGTGCAATACGTGCGGCTAAAGGGCTATTTGTCAGTGCCGATGGGCAGCAGAGAGCAGCTGGTCAAGTATTAGATATGGATGTCGCGCTGAAAGAGATAGACCACCTTCAGCAGCAGATTGAACAGCTGGAAGCTGCCGCCAGACAGGCAGAAGCGCTCAAGGCTGATATCGATAGCCAGAGGGCGATGTTTACGCAGCGGCTGGAGCCACTTAATGAGGTTATTCATTTCTCGGCTCCACAGGGCGTGGCGCTCACCAGTGGTGAAGATATGCAGCTAAGTGCCAGTGACAATGTGGTGATCAATGCCGGAGGCGATATCAGTGCCGGTGTGATGGGCAATATGACTGTGCTGACCGGCGACAAGCTGGGGTTGTTTGCCCGTAGCGGGCAGTTGAGCCTGAAATCGGGCGAAGGTCCGGTTGATATACAGGCCCAGAACGGCAATATGCGGCTATTTGCCGAACAGAAACTTACCCTCACTTCAGCCGATGACATCTTATTTGCGGGTAAAAAGCGTATCACGCTCAACGGCGGCGGCAGTTACTTGAAAATCGAGCCGGGAAAAATAGAGTACGGCACGACAAGCCAGTATGTGCGGAAGTTGAAAAGGACGGCGATGACGGCGGCAACGACAATGCCATTTCAGGCGGTGGCTGGGAGTGGCATTTGTCTCAGTTGCCTGATGAAGGCTGCGATGAATGGCGATACTTTTGTTGTTAGAGGTGAATCATGAATATGAGTTTCAGCCTTGCAAGCCAGGAGTTGATCGCATCGACAAGAACCTCGTTGTTTGCCCTGGTGGATGGCCTCCAGTATGAGCGCCACTATGGTGAGGAGCTTCAAGCCACTGATAGTGCTGTCCTGCCATTATTTGATAAATATCCTGATTCCAGAATTGCTTTCGCAGGGCCCTGGCTAATTGATATGCACACGGCTATGGCATTCAGAGAACAGTTAGCAGAACTTGAACAACATCTGCCTGCTGTATCTTGGATCCTGTCTGCATTATCACTCTCTGAGCTACTAGCACATTTACAACAGTGCCTGAATGCTGAACTGCCTAATGGGAGAATTGCTTTGCTGCGTCTTCAGGATCCTAGAGTTCAGGTCAGGCTCGGTGAACAACTGAACGAACAGCAGCACTGGAAATTAACCAAGAATATCGCTCAATGGTACTCGACTGTGGATAAACGTGTTTATTCATTGAAGCAAAAGGAATTTATATGCTGAAACTGACGGAAGAGCAGTGCACCGAAGTTAATAAAATGGAGGACGATGACTTTGTCCGAGATACAGCTCAAAAACTGAAGAAGAAATACCCGGAGATAAAAGAACCGGATGACATATTCCTCGCCCGCCTGAGGAAAGCGCTGGACTATGCAAACACGTTGCAATTGAGTGAAAAAAACGTGAGGCGGGATTTTTTGCGACTGGAGGTTTTTTATCCGGAGTTTTACCAGAAACCTGAAGTGGAAAAATGGCTGAAAACTTACAACGGCTATTCAGCGGACCAGCGCCTGAAAGATTTTAAACATGTGGTGATAAACAGGGAAAGGAGAGAACTCTGATGGCCTTCATTGGTATAGGGACAGGAGTTGCGACAGGTAGTGCAGGAGCAGCGGGCGGTGCCATTGGCTCGCCTACATATCCAGTGTCAGGAAATGACGGAGGCTGGGACGATTACGGTATGTCGGATCCTACATATGGGGGTGCATGGGGCAGCAGCAAAGGCGGATTTGATTACCAGGGGAAAGCTTACGATCCTGCTCTACATGAGCCAATGGATGTCTGCGCTGAAACTCACGGTGATTTCTGGGAAGACGATATGGATCATTCGGAAACCGTGAGTTATGTGGGGGTGGATACCAAAACGCGAGCACAGGCCAACACGGGAGCACAGACTAAAACCGACGAAAAAACGTGTAAAAACTGTCCTCCGGAAGGAAAAGTATTACCTATGGTAAGACGTTGCTCGCGCTGGAGCATTATTACCATTAGTTACCAGACGCGTATTTGCAGCACATTTTATAACTCTGAAACGCAGCAGATTCAGGAGTTTAAGTACTGCGGTGTTTCATTTGACGGCTGGAAAGATAAACTGTGTCAGTTCTGGGAAGCTAAGGCACGATATGATCAGTTTTTCGATGCTTTTGGCGATCCTAAAGGATGGTGGAAAGGTTACAAAAGTGGTTTAAGTCAAGCTGCACGGCACCAAGCTGTTGCGACGGTTAATCAACCTTTAAAAGTCGTTTGGGTTTTTATGCAGCCAGTGAGCTATCGATACTTTTCGAGAATGTTTAAAGACTTTAAAGACATAATTACAAGGTGGGTGCCATGATAAGAATATCAACAAATGCTTACTATGAAGATACTCTACGTCCTGACGTTGAGTTATGCCTTGATGAATTGTTTTATATTTCTGAATTGATAGATGGAATGTTGGGGACAAAAAAACGATGGTACGAAAAAGGATATTCAAGAAAGCAAGCGCTTGAGTATGTTGTATTTGACCATGACAAGGCTGAACCTAAGGTTGTTGAAAGATGGCGCAGTCAAATAAATAAAGATTACCCGTTAATAATAGAAGGTGTATGGGATGGTGAAACTGACAGCAAAGTTTGTTCAATAAACTATATAAAAAAGCATGTCGAAAATATAAAAAAAACAACTTTGGATGTTAGTATTACCTGTGGCAAAACAGATGTAAATGTAGAAAAAGTCATTGATTTTTTAACTTTCCTTGTTTCTAATAAAGGACATGTGTATGCATCAATAAATACTAATGGCTATTGGAATAATAGTGAAAATGTATTCCCTGATCGAATTTGTGTAGGGTGGATGATTTATATTCCAGCGATATTATTACCAGAGTTAATTCCTGAGGCTGCTAGAATAGTACCTGTGATGGCTGCTGAAAAGCAAAAAGGAACTATTGTTGTCTCAACTATAGATATCTTTGATGGACGAAATAAAGAACACATAAGCAAAGCTAATGAGCTAGAAATAAAACTTCTGGATCTTGGTTGGTTGCCGCTAATGACAGAGCTTTAACTCTTTCCACCGTGTGAGTTGAAAACCCATTGCCTGAATGATGGATCCGGTGGTAACGGCCGGATAACGGGGGATGATGGAATTACAGGATTGTGAACTGAACTACATCGAGAAATGGCTACCGGAAATGACCGTTAAATATAAAGACGGGCATACGCCGGAAATTCGCAGCAAAATGGTAGAGTGCGTGTTTAGCCACATCTAAAGAAGACGCTAACCCCTAAATGGGTGGGAATCACTGATAAAAACTACCAGAAAAAGCGGCAGTCGATTTTGGACTCATCCCCAGAGGAGACCTTTTCTTGGTATTTAGGTGGTACGGAAACCGATTTTACAGTACCAGATTATGAAATTCTTATTATGGGTAAACGAATTTTCCATAACGATAATGATCGATCTGTTATTAAGTTGTTGTTCCCTCTGTCATTGCTGAAAGAATTAAATGGTAAAGAGCGTTATCAGAACTGGCTAATGTAGTTATGTGACACCTTCGTGGTAGAAAGTGACTATGCGGGGTTATCGTTTATTCTCCCTTACTCTTTTGAACGGATGTTTCCCTATGAATTTGCTTTAGCACAGCGTTTTTCTGGTGTTACGGTAGATTCCATCGGTACGCTTGAAGGTGGTGGAGCCGTCATTGGCCTGAAAGGTGCGTGTTGGTATACCATTCTCGTTACGCCGTGGCTGAACAAGTTGGGTGGGATAGAAAAGTTAAAACATCGTTTAGCCAACACACCGAAATCTGCCTATTGCCATACAACAACGGCACTATTCTGAACGCTGGAGAACTCGCACCTTCGTTGGGTGAAATAAAAACAGAGGGTTTACCGCCTTTACTGGTAAAAGTAAATCAACTCATTCAGCCAGTACGTTTTAATGAATCACGTTCTCTACATTTTTATTCAGAATACGAACATTTACAGTTTGATAAAGAGTCCACTATGAAGTGGTACAGGCGTTTCGATGAGGCCAGTAACCTGCTGGATAATGGGGAGATAGAAAACTCATACGAACCGGTACGCATCACCCGTTGGATAAATGAAATAGCCCCTCATTCTGGACGCTGGGCAAGCATAATTAACGGCACGACGCAGTATATTCAACTGCGTGAAGGGCCGACGTTACCCGTATTTGAGGATATTTATGGCAAAAAACATCAAGCCTGCTGATCGTTACTGGAGAGGGATGATAAGGGTGATGTTTATTTAGCTACTGAGAAAGATTAATCAACTTTTACGATAAGGATTTAGAATTTTTTGCCACTGAGTTCAAGTTTTTTTACTGAAGTATCGAGTTTGTTATTATTTTTTGAGTCTCAATTGAATATGTTTTGATGGTACTCTCGGGTTTATGACAATTAAATACATTTTAGCTTTTTATTGATGTAAATAAAGTGATTTAATGTTATATGTAATCCAAAGTATCTTATATATAACGAATGTTGCAACAGCAGATAATTTTCTTAATGAGATAAATGATTTTATCAATTTATTACCTTCTTGGGATGAGAAACTAAAGGAGTGGCTGATTGCTAATCCATCGAAGACAGTTGTTGCTATAACTCAATCAAAGGTTACACCTGAGGCTATAGAATATATAGATGAGGTCATCGCTAAAAAAGCCGGTAAGTATTGTGTTGGCTGGAGATAAAGAAGATGAAAGTCCAAATATTTTTTGGCTCAAAAACACCCCTGCAATAGCGGAGAATAGATACTCACTGACTTTGGCTGTGAGATAACCTCGAACACAATATAGAAAAAAGATTTCCTGAGGATTTTAGAAAATATATTATTGCTTGTATCTTGGGCTTATCATTATATATTTCTTGAAACAGAACAATACAGAATGGAACAACACTCAGTATTTGAAAACCGCTTACCAGTTGGTTGGATGTTATTTCTACCTAAATTAATTGAACGGAATGAAGTACCTTCAGCATTAGAAATTTTTATTTACCTGAGGAATTAGGAAGCATAATTATTACAAAAGAAGAAGTTAACGGTAAGGACGCTGGAGATATTATTTGCGAAAATAATGCTGAAATAGAACTTGTTGCAAATGGTCATTTTCCTAAGTGGTTTGACTTGTAATTAAACTTTATTCTGTGACTCTTGTAAGAAGTGGAGTTTGCTGGCGCACGAAAATGGACAGGACACTTGGACTAGACGTGTACACTTTTTCCGTATGCATTGGGTTCAAGTAAGAACTGGAAAATTAGAGAGTGTCAGTAAATCGTTTTTCTGATTATATTGTTGTTAGTATTAATAGTACAGAGAGGTAAAATATAAAGTTGAATTATTAATGGTGAATAATAATGGAATTTTTAATATATGAAAACTCACTCTCTATCTAATAGGTTTGTATGTATTATAAAATTCAGTCATTACTCTATAAAATAGAAAAATTAACACTCTATGATTTATTGAATGAGTTAAAGCACATTATTGATGTGATGCCTGCATGGCAAGAAAAAGGAAGTGATTGGTTAATCGCTCATCCTTCAAAACGAATGATAGCCATTAATGCGTTGGGTATTACAGAAGAAGAACTGTCCTATGTGGATTATTTAATTGATAACAATAAATCTATAAAAATTGTTCTAGCCGATGAGAATGAAGATGATAGTATAATAACTATTTGCTATAAAAATACCCCAGCAGTTTCGAGTGAAAGATATTTATTATCGATAATGATTAAACAGTTGTCGAATAACAATGATGTTGATAGTTTTATCTCTGTTATTGATGAGGTGATAAAGTGTGATGGATGGTTTTTTAAATATATCTTGTTAGATACGGAACAGTATAGGTTTAATCAAAGAGATGTTTTTGATGATCGGTTGCTAGTGGGCTGGATGCTATATTTACTAGTGAGAATCACATATGCGGATGCATGAGCTGCATATAAGCTATTTGATGTCGCCAATGATGTTGGGACAATAATAGTATCGAAAATACATTTAACGATAAAGATAATATAGCCTGTGCAAATAATGTCGAAATAGAGTTGGTATCAAATGGTTACTATCTTTAGTCAAAGGTATGTGGTTGTCTTTAGTGCAAGTTGTAATAAATGAAAATGTGGACTTGATGAAAATAATAAAATTTAATTTTTCTTATTCCATAAGTGTAATTTATTATATTTACCCCTGAAGTTTAGGTCTTCTATTATTTAATAATGCTGAATAAAAAACCATGAACCAAAGCTCCCCCTCTTTATATGAAGTCCTTACCGGTAACTTCACGGGCGATTTACCCCTCGATGCTGTGAGTGAAGAAGAACAAGTCATCTTATCGGTACTGGATAATATCCAACGTATCTTGAACTCCCGAGCTGACGCTATTTCACATCTCCCCGACTTCGGCCTGCCTGATATGACCAAAATATTACAGGGCATGCCGGGTACAGCGCATCAACTTATAGATACGCTCTCCGCTACGCTGCTGAAATATGAGCCACGGCTGAAACGCCTCAACGTGGTGCTGCTGCCGCAATCCACCCCGGGGCATTTGGAGTATGGGATTGACGCCGAGCTAAAAGAATTTGGGCTGGTGCACTTTGGCACCGCGTTTATGCCAGAGGGCCGGGTGCTGATACGACATCTTAAACAACAACATTATCTCAATCCGGGCGACTCATTTTAACGCCTATTCAGGGAAAACAAACACATGATATCGAATACCGAGCGTACGGTTAAAACCGGCGGTGACCCCCGCCATTTTGCTGAATTTAGTGCCTTACGTGACGAAATCGGCAAATTACATCATCCAGCTCGCCCGGATGTTGACTGGAGGCGGGTCGAGCAGCTTTGTTTGGCGCTGTTTCGCCAGAACGGGGTTGAGTTACAGACCGCGGTAGATTTTACCTTGGCACGTACGCACATTGCCGGTCTTGCCGGATTGTGTGAAGGGTTGGAGCTACTGGCAGGCTTGCTGTCTCATCAGTGGAGTGCGTTATGGCCGCCGCAAACGCATGCCCGGGTGGCGTTATTGGCCTGGTTGAGTGATCGGTTGCAGCAAGTTTGGCGCACCATGACGTTATGCTACGGTGATCTGGCTCAGGTGTACCGGGCAGAGCGTGCGTTGGAACAGCTATGTACGCAGTTGCAAACGCTGGAGCTTAAGCATCTGAGTAAATTGGATGGGGTGCGCCTGATGTTGCATAACGCAGCACTACGTTTGGAGAGCACCGAGGCTGCCGCAGATACGCCAGACCGATTAAGTATTCCGGTACGCCATGCCGGTGTCTCTGAACCACAACGACAGTCTCAACCGACATTCTCATCGGCTGCAGTCAGCGAACCACTGGTCTATCTTGTTAACGAACCTGTCCCGGTGCGTGTTGAGGTGGAGTTGTCGCCGCCTTCGCCGCCCCCATCACGTTGGAAAGCGGGGCACGGTTTTGTCGCTGGGTTATCGCTGATGGCGGTTTTGATGGCGGGGAGTTTCTTTATCTGGCAATCGCTGTCATCCCATCCGTTGCGAGAGGCGTTGCTGACCAGTGTCGCGCCATTACCTGCGCCGCTGGCAGCCAACTCAATCGATGAACTGAGAAAACAGACCTCAGATGCTGAGTTGGCACGACTGGCAGACCCCGTATTGCAAGCCAGTGGCTCACAGTTGGAAAAGCTGACACAGTTATCGCCGTTATGGGCACAAATGCGGGGGGATGGGTTGTTATCACAAGCACAGCAACTCTGGCCTGCCAGTCAAGAAGTCAAACGACTGAGTACGTTATGGCAACAGCGAGAAGCCGGTGCTGCACCATTAGTGGAGTTGGAACACTATGCATTGGCGCAAGAGCGTTTGCGGCAACTGGCGGAGCGACTGAATGGATTGGATGAAAAGAAGGGGCGCTATATGACTGTCTCGGAGCTGAAAACGGTGGTGTTTGCGATACAGCAGCCGTTGGCAAAAACCTTACCGCTGGAAGAGTTGTTGCGTCAGTATCAGGTGCAGTCCGAGTCAGGACAAAAACCATCTTCAGCATTGCGCCAACAGATTGACAGCCGGTTTAGTCAACTGCTGAATCGGTATGCATTACTCACATTGCCCGAAACGGCATCACCGTAGGTGATGGGCGACTGACTATATCACGCAGTCAAAACACAGGATTTATTGCCTGGTCGGGCCAAACACTCGATTACGGAAAAGGCGCGGGATATGGGAATAACCAGTGCGCGTAACTGGCACCCTGATGAAGTCCGTATTTTGACGCAGTTTTGCCCCAAAATGTGCACCAAAGTGGTTCAAAACTGCCGCGCAGACGTGTTGAGTCGATCAAAATCAAGGCAAGCCAACTTAACGCCGACCGTTTTCGCGACATTGGTTAAAACCTACATCCAGTCCACCTGTTTGAGCATCTCGAGCGTCATAGCGGTGGCGTGCTGTATTGCTGACAAATGTAGTCAGTTTGGATTTTTGACGAGCTACTGAGCACTTGTTTGAATGCCTCCATTATAGTCATAGCAGCCCTGTAGTAGATGAGCATCACCATTTTTTGTCGAAGGAAATCGACAGGCATAATCATGAATTATCTTCGCCAGTTGGTGTTGTTCTGCGCTTAACTCGCTCATTTCTACCCTCGGGTCTTTGTAGGGGGCAAGCAGGCACTCGCCCCCTATGAGAATGATTTAGCACATGACGTTACTCTGGAAGTGTATAGACGCTACCTTTATCATCACGTTTCAACAACTTCCAACACGCGCGGTGTTGCTTACCGTACTTATCCTCAAAGGACGGCATTTTCTGCCCTTCACGCGTCTGAATATACTCGGTAGTACCGTTAACAATCGATGCCCACTGCCCGGCATAGGGCGCGATTTCATCAGTCCAGCGAGTGATGCGAACAGGGTCGTCCGATTTCCCTGTTTCGTCTTTATCCAGCAGGGCGCTGGCTTCGTCGAAACGCCTGTACCACTTCATAGTGGATTCTTTGTCGAATTGAAGTCCTTCATATTCCGAATAGAAATGAAGGGATCTCGACCCATTAAACCGGACAGGACGAATAATCTGGTTCACCTTCACCAGTCGGGGCGGCAGGCCTTCTGTTTTCAGCTCGCCCAGTGGAGGGGGAAGTTCACCAGCTTTAAGTACGACGCCATTGTTATAGGGCAACAGGTTGATTTCAGGCGTTTTGGCTAAACGATGCTTTAATTTTTCTGCTCCCCCCAGTTTTTCCAGCCACGGCGTGCCCACAATGGTATACCAGCAGGCACCTTTCAGGCCAATGACGGCTCCACCACCTTCAAGCGTACCGATGGAATCCACCATCACGCCGGAAAATCGCTGGGCCAGCGCACATTCATAGGGGAACATTCGCTCACGGGCATAAGGGAGTGCAAACGACAGTCCTGCATAACCACTTTCCACCATGAAGGTGTCACAGAGCCACATAATCCACGATTCATAACGCTGCTTTCCATCAGGTTCTTTTAGCAAGGACAATGGGAATGTCAATTTTATGACTGAGCGATCATTATCATTATGAAAAATCCTTTTTCCCATAATCAAAATACTGTAATCAGGGGCTAAAAAATCTTTCTCTGCGCTTCCCAGATACCAGGAAAAAATCTCCTCGGGCGTTGAATTGAGGATCTCCTGCCGCTTTTTGGCGTAATTCTTCTCAGTAATACCCACCCAGCTTTTAGTGACCGTTTTTTTCAACCAGGGTGTAAACTCACCATAGAAGCGATCCACGCACTCCACCATCTTACGGCGGGTTTCCGACGTATGGCCGTCTTTAAAAAAGACGGTGATAATCAGACCGAGATTGACCGCCGGGCTGCCGTTTTTGTATTTCACGGAGGCTTCCGGCAGCCATTTCTCGATGTAGTTCAGCTCAAAATCCTGCAATTCCATACCTGCTCCTGTTTAACTGGCTGCCAGTGCCGCCGTCCCCGTACCGAGAATAGCCGCCAGTGTTTCCCAGGCGCTTATTGCCAGACGAACAATCAGTAAAAATGCGCCAATAATGGCTTCCGGGATTCCCAGCGTCACCACCAGAATGCCGATACCCACGGCAACCAAAATAACGCCGACCGTTTTCGCGACATTGGTTAAAACCTGCACCCAGTCCACCTGTTTCAGCATCTCGAGCGTCATATCGGTAGCGTGCTGTATTTCTGTCCATGAGGCTTTAATCTGTTCATTAGTCCAGGATTTCACCGACTTCCCGGTTTTACTGGCCCAGACCCAGGCCTCATTTCCCTGCCGGTAAACCCACTCACCGCTGTCGTTAAGCCAGCTGGTCGCAGAATTCAGGGCTTGCTGCGTCTCTTTTGACAGAGCGTTCCAGCCTTCAGCCACACCACGCACCGCACCCTCACTGAGGTTAGCGACGGCTTTACCGGCGTAAGTCCAGGGCTCTATTTTGGCGGCAACGGGCGTGGATGGAGGACGGGGCATAAAAATCGGTGGGTAGAGAATCAGCGGCCAGTACTTGGCTCCGCTGGTCTGCCAGGCTTTCATCGTCACGTTGACCACCTGGTCAACCCACTGCTGCTCTTTCGGACGGCAGTCGTGGATCTCCAGGATGGTCATGCTATCTTCATGACCAAATCCGCCCACAATCTGCATATATTCGTTGTACTGATCTTCTGAAAATGCATCCCCCGGAAACTTCACCTCAACCAGACGGGCCAGATTGTTGCTGTGCATATTGCCTTCACTGTCCGGCCCCGCGAGTCCCGGCCAGCGATCTTGTTTACCTTTAACAATAATGATGTCAGGACGGCGATAACGAATTACATAACGGGATATTACAGCCAGCTCAGACCTCATCAATATAACGGGGGGGTGACGCCGAATGAATCAGAACGATTGTTCTGGAAAAACTCTAAAGCCGTGGCCAATTCTTGTTGACCACTACATTCTGCGCTTAACTCGCTCATTTCTACCCTCGGGTCTTTGTAGGGGGCAAGCAGGCGCTCGCCCCCTATGAGAATGATTTAGCACATGGCGTTACTCTGGAAGTGTATAGACGCTACCTTTATCATCACGTTTCAACAACTTCCAACACGCGCGGTGTTGCTTACCGTACTTATCCTCAAAGTACGGCATTTTCTGCCCTTCACGCGTCTGAATATACTCGGTAGTACCGTTAACAATCGATGCCCACTGCCCGGCATAGGGCGCGATTTCATCAGTCCAGCGAGTGATGCGAACAGGGTCGTTCGATTTCCCTGTTTTGCCTTTATCCAGCAGGGCGCTGGCTTCATCAAAGCGGGCAAACCACTTCATCGAGGACTCTTTATCAAACTGAAAATTCTCGTATTCCGAATAGAAGTGCAGACTGTTATGCCCATCCTGTCGCACAGGACGAATAATCTGGTTCACCTTCACCAGTAGCGGCGGCAGGCCTTCTGTTTTCAACTCGCCCAGTGGAGGGGGAAGTTCACCAGCTTTAAGTACGACACCATTGTTATAGGGCAACAGGCTGATTTCAGGCGTTTTGGCTAAACGATACTTTAATTTTTCTGCTCCCCCCAGTTTTTCCAGCCACGGCGTGCCCACAATGGTATACCAGCAGGCACCTTTCAGCCCTTCAGTTGAATTAACACCATCGAGGAAGCCAAGAGAATCCACCATCACACCGGAAAAACGTTGTGCTAAGGAAAATTCATAGGGGAACATCCGCTCAAATGCGTAAGGAAGAACAAACGACAGTCCTGCATAACCACTTTCCACCATGAAGGTGTCACAGAGCCACATAATCCACGATTCATAACGCTGCTTTCCATCAGGTTCTTTTAGCAAGGACAATGGGAATGTCAGTTTGATAACTGAACGGTCATTGTCATTATGAAACACCCTTTTACCCATGATAAGAATGTCGTAATCGGGGGCCAAAAAATCTTTCTCTGCACTCCCAAGATACCAGGAAAAAATCTCCTCGGGCGTTGAGTCGAGGATCTCCTGCCGCTTTTTGGCGTAATTCTTATCAGTAATACCCACCCAGTTTTTGGTGATGGTTTTTTTCAGCCAGGGTGTAAACTCACCATAGAAGCGATCCACGCACTCCACCATCTTACGGCGGGTTTCCGGGGTATGGCCGTTTTTAAAAAAGACGGTGATAATCAGACCGAGATTGACCGCCGGGCTACCGTCTTTGTATTTCATGGAGGCTTCCGGCAGCCATTTCTCGATGTAGTTCAGCTCAAAATCCTGCAATTCCATACCTGCTCCTGTTTAACCGGCTGCCAGTGCTGCCGTCCCCGTACCGAGAATAGCCGCCAGTGTTTCCCAGGCGCTTATTGCCAGACGAACAATCAGTAAAAATGCGCCAATAATGGCTTCTGGGATACCCAGTGTCACCACCAGAATGCCGATACCCACGGCAACCAAAATAACGCCGATCGTTTTCGCGACATTGGTTAAAACCTGCACCCAGTCAACCTGTTTGAGCATCTCGAGCGTCATATCGGTGGCGTGCTGAATTTCTGTCCATGCGGCTTTAATCTGTTCATTAGTCCAGGACTTAACTGACTGACCGGTTTTGCTGGCCCAGACCCAGGCTTCGCTTCCCTGCTGGTAAACCCACTCACCGCTGTCGTTAAGCCAGCTGGCCGCAGAATTCAGGGCTTGCTGCGTCTCTTTTGACAGAGCGTTCCAGCCTTCAGCCACGCCACGCACCGCACCCTCACTGAGGTCAGCGACGGCTTTACCGGCGTAAGTCCAGGGCTCTATTTTGGCGGCAACGGGCGTGGATGGAGGACGGGGCATAAAAATCGGTGGGTAAAGAATCAGCGGCCAGTACTTGGCTCCGCTGGTCTGCCAGGCTTTCATCGTCACGTTGACCACCTGGTCAACCCACTGCTGCTCTTTCGGACGGCAGTCGTGGATCTCCAGAATGGTCATTCGTATACGATTATTGCCAACAATCTGCATATATTCGTCGTACTGATCCCGATAAAGAACATCCCCCGGAAACTTCACCTCAACCAGACGGGCCAGATTGTCGCTGTGCATATTGCCTTCACTGTCCGGCCCCGCAAGTCCCGGCCAGCGATCTTGTTTATCTTTAACAATAATGATGTCAGGACGGCGATAAATCCCCCTGCCGGGCACCGGGAAGGGATTGGTGGTGTGGCGTCTGCCTGCGCCGTCTTTTTTCAGCAGCGTACTGCTCAGAAAAGGACGTGGCGGCGTGGTGCGCATATCAAACGCCACCTCCGCCTTGTAATTCCAGTAGTAATTTCGGGCGATTTCATCCACGCGAATAAGCCCACTCATCATGGTCTGCTTAAGACTCATCCGGTAAGTTTTACCTTCCCGACGGATCTGCGCGGACAGTTGCGGAAAACGCATAGCGTATTCCACCTTGATATGCAGGTATTGACGGTTTTCCGTGGTCGGTAGACGCGACTGTTTTTCGACCATTTCGACGCCCGTCGTGGTGCAGTCCATCGGCTGGTTGGTCGCTCCGGTGGGAATATCGGGTGTCGGAGTATCGGGTAAATCGGGCATTTTCATTATGACTGGTTCTCCCTGAGTTCGGTTTCCAGTTGCTGCATATCGGTTTCCCCCACAAACCACATGTGTTCTTCCGGCTGTGGTGTTTTCGTCAGGACATGCAGTTCCACATTCTCCTGCTGACGGGTATAAACCGGCACGGAGCGGCCTTCGTTATCGCTGTACCCCGTTGCGGTCTGGCCTGATGGAGTGGCGAGGTGATAGGGTGTATTGACCAGAATATTGCCGTTTTTGTCCTGTAACTGATAGATAGCCGAGTAGATATGCGAAGTCCCTATACGCGGCATTTTCATCGGCATACTCTGCGCAGCAGCCGTCATGGTCCACTTCACGCGCCGCATATAGGTTGCCGTCGTGCCGTATTCGACTTTCCCCGCTTCCAGTTTCAGATAGCTGCCGCCACCAATCAGCGTGATGCGTTTCTTACCCGCAAACAGAATGTCCTCTTCTGACGTGATGCTGAGTTTCTGCTCCGCAAACAGCCGCATATTGCCGTTCTGGGCCTGCATCTCTGTCGGACCTTCACCGGATTTCAGGCTTAACTGCCCGGTTCTCGCAAACAGGCCGATGTTGTCACCCGCCAGCACAGTCATATTGCCCATCACGCCCACGCTAATATCGCCCCCGGCATTGATAGAGACGTTTTTACTGGCGGCAAGCTGCATATGTTCACCGGAGGTGAACGCCATTCCGTCCGGGGCGGAGAAGAGCAACGTTTCGTTGAGTGGTTTCAGGCGTTCATTAAACATGCGTATCTGGCTGTCTATGTCAGCTTTCAGGGCCTGTGCCTGTCCTGCCGCCATTTCTAGTTGCTGGGTCTGGTGCAGGCAGATGTCGATTTCCCGCAATGCCGCCTCCATATCCAGCACGTCTCCTGTCGCTTTTTGTTGCCCGTCGGCGCTGATAAACAACCCCTTTGCGACACGAATAACGCCTCGTTCATCGGTTCTTAGCTCAAAACCCTGACCGCGAGGTTTATTATGAGCATCGGTGATATGCCCTTGGTTTAGCTGGCTTTTACCGAACTCAGTGGAGAGAGCTATATGCTCCTCACCGCGCTTATCTTCCATGCGAAGTTCATTACGGGCAGTGGTACGCAGGATGTTCTGGCTGCGGTTAGACGCCCAATGCCAGGGTATTTTCTTTACCGAGATAGCGATAACGTAGCCGCCAATATTTTGACCCATTGGGATGAACCAGCAAATGCATGCCATCGCTGTCAGTCAGTTTGTAAGGTTTATCTTCGGTTTTTGCTGACCGCACTTTCACATCGGTGAGTGCCATGGATGGCCTCCGGAAGAGATTTTGTGGGTATAATAATTATCGAACTGGACTGTACCCGCATTTGTGCCCACAGGTGTAACTTGATGTAGGTAGAATCAGGTTGAATTCAGTCGATATGGAGTAGGGGGATGATAGCAGTAACAGCAGGATTTTAAATGCAAAAATGGACGTCGGTTGACGTCCATTGATAATAAGGTGGTGCCCGGACTCGGAATGGATTTTGTTTTGTAATTGTATTGATTAGTATGGTTTTTATCTTGTTCCATAAACTTTGAGGCCCCCATTAAGGCCCCCTTCTGCAAAGCGTCAAAATTTGACGGTTGAACGGGAATTTTTACGTCTATTTGAATTGTTTTTTGTGGCATGGTGCTCTGACTATTTACGGAATCGTAGTGAGCACCATCAGCGTTTGAAAATGATATCATAATCAGGTTCCTCAGTGTTTAGCTGGTAACATGCTGGATAGGTTTTGCGAACTACAGTGTGAGTATCAGGAGTGGAGGTGTAATCTCGAACTTTTGGGTTGTCCCCCAAGACCTACACCAACATAAAAAATCCCGCCGAAGCGGGAGCTAAAATTAAGCGGTTTTCATTCGGTATGCCGACAAAGACACGACGTTTTCTGTCGCTACCTCATCAGTAGCAAAAGTTGATAACGAATCATCATTTGCCAACTCTGCCAACATAGCTGGCATGATGTGCAATCGTTTAGCCAGTGATTCAACATCGACAGACAGATCCGTGAGAAGAAACTTCATTGCCCGTTGGAAAAGCTCAGGTTTTTCACTAGGAATGAGATAGTCTTCTTTTTCATCAATTGCTTCCCCCTTGCGTTTCAGACCGAAGAACGCAGTTTTATATTGAGCATCAGTTAATAGTGATAATTGATGAGCTCTGTAAATGGTTGCTGCTTTGCTCACTTTCCACGTCAATTTAAACTGACTCAGCCCCTGCCAGTCGATACGGCCACCGATTGGGCGAGGAAAATATTTTGCCATTGCTGAGCGTGGGAGAAGCAAAGCAGATGCAAAGCGATTAGCTTGTGACTCTGTTACTCTGTCTCCCGTCGAGATGCCCTCATGCAAAATCAAGTGTGCAACTTCGTGAGCGATATCAAAACGCTGACGGCACGGCGATTTCTTAGCTGTATTTCTTACGATAAACGGGCGACTTAAAGGAACAGAAAGTGCGTCCACATCATCAGAAATAGAATCGAAAGAAGTCACAAAGGCTCCCAGCTTTTCAGCAAGACGGGTCATGTTATCGATCGGCCCAAGGCCTAATCCCCAATCTGTGCGGCATTGCTCAGCAGCTTTTTCTATATCCTCTTGAGTATTTACCCGCAGCTCAGGAAATCTGACTGGTGGTAAATTCAAATACTCATCAAAAACCTCAATCAGACGACGATACAATTCAGCTTTAGCGAGTGTCGCCCACTTGGTTGCCATACGAGTAGAACTACGCTTGCGGAAGTGAACGATCTCTTCATTCACTGGAGATTGCTCTTGCGCCTCAAAAAATTCAGGCATAACCAGCAACGCGGCGGCTAATTTATGTGCAAGCTCAGGAGTTGGAACAGCCGAGCCAGATTCCAGCCGCTGTATGTACTGGCGGGTCTTATCGACCCGCTCAGCTACTTGCTCCAGTGATAGCTCGTGATACAGACGAGCCAATCGCAAATTAGAACCGTTAAACACTTTTCACCTACTATTATCCGTTATCACTTTTCTTTTCCTTTTCAGGAACTGAAGCGCTGATATCATCCAGTTCAATCTTCACAGGTGCTGGCGGAGTATCGTCTGTAGAATGCAGCACTGTTACTCGTTCGTCGCCATAACTCCATAAAGAAAGCACTTCTTCCAGTGCATTATAACCCGCGAAGTGCACGCGACCACCCTCGCCCTCAAACTCAGGCTTCTCGACAACGAAACGCCAAATCGTTGGAACTGTATCCTGTGATGCAAAGAGCTGGTCTACGCTATTCCTGCGGAAAAAATTAGCCCTTTGCGGATTCGTCGGATCATCAGTAAAGGAACGTATTGGGAGCCCACCAATAGTGATTGTATAGTCATTGTTAGGATTTATTAGCCCAAGCCAGCTATGTTTTTTCGACAAACATAGACGCTTTATACGGTTCTTCTGGCGTGCAAACGTGCATGTAGCGCGAGAGTAATTGTCATCATCTTTAGAAGATAAAAGATCATGCGTATCTTCCTGCACGGTAAGAAGTATCTCTGCAATGATAGATAAACGCTCTTCGGTTAACTGAGGGTGAAACGTCCAGGGTAGTGGGTAATTTTGCATCGGGTCACTTTCCTTACAGTGCAAAAACCAAATTTTGTCAACTAGGATGATGGTGCATTATTTTTATTTTGTCAACTAACCACTGTTAATTTTCACAGCAGCCTTAGCGACGAGACAGCATGCCAGGATAGTGCCGGGCGATGATGTCGTTCAGCTTATCGACCAGCTCTGGTCGCTTAAAGGTGATATGCGCCGTTCCCTTCTGAAAATACTTAATCACAAATATCTCATCCTCGTAACGATTGCTGTGCCTGTTCTCATGGATATGGTCTCCCAGGCGACGGGTAACGTCAGCACGGTTGTCGGGAACAGGTTTTCCATCGAGAAGCATCAGCATGCGCTCAAGGTCGGCCAGGCGATCACGCTGCCAGCCCCAGTTCAGACCAAATCCCCAGCGGTCATGTTTCACGAGACCATTGACGATGATCTTTCTCCCAAACCGACACGGCGAGTTCGATTTGTAATCCCAGCTCAGCCCCTTAAACACGTTAATCACGCCACGTTCAAAGACTTCACCTTTATTCAGATGTAATTGTTTAAAAGTGCTAAGGATATTTTCTTCACTGATAGCAGGAATATCGTCTTTCTCCAGGCTGTTGTACCACTCGTTGCGGGCCTGCGCGTCCATGAGCGCCAGCATTCCAGACTTATTCATCAGGTCTTTCCAGATGCTGCGATCGATGTTGCGGGTAATGGCCTTCATCGCTGTTTCAGGTTTCTCCATCAACCAGCAGTCGTAACGGTATTGCCGTACTCCCCATTCATTGGCTTTACCGCCGCCGATGCTGCCGGTCAGTGTCGATATTTCGTCCAGTTTGCTGATAAGCGCTTCAATCTGTGCCAGCGCAGCGTTACGCCCGCTGACGATGCGTTCAATACTGGTGGAGCAAATCACGTCGGTATGGTCGGTTAATACTTCGGCTTCTGTCTGCATGTTAAATTCTCCATAAATAGAAAAGGCCCGTAATGAATGCGGGCCAGGTGTTGTGTGTCAGTGGGTTCAACGGGATAGCAGGTAAAACAGAAGCGGAATTATCGATCGATGATTCCGATCGATTTTCGAATATTGATCTGCAAAATGAATTATCCCGCTTGGTTGTCCCTGTGCCACAATCCCGAAAACGAATTTAATTGATTGTTTATCAATCCATTTCCTGTCTTAACGAGGGGCTGCCGCCTTTTGTTCTGCGAACACGGAAGCGAAATAACGTAACGGAGATGTGATGAAAAGATGCACGCGCTGTAATAAGAAAAGGGGTGTCCTGGACCGGATTTTTGGACTCGATAAAGATTACTGCGACGACTGCCTGATGACGGTTAACAAGGAAATCAGAGAAAAGCGCACCGTATCTGAGCCAGTCCCTAAATCGCCGGAACGATCTTCCTGACAATGGCGGCCATACGCCAGTGACTGACAGCGCTGACCACTTCATTTTAATAAAATTTACTTACCAGATGAAAAACACTATTAATATCAGCGTTATTATCCCTGTCTTCAATGCGGCTGGCAGTATTGGTACTCTTGTTCATACCTTGCTGAGTGAAACCACCATTCGCACGGAGGTGATAGCCGTGGATGACGGCTCTACCGACGGGACGTGGGATATTCTCAGTGCTATCACCGATGAGCGGTTGATTCTTATCCATCAGGAAAATCAGGGCGTGTATGCCGCACGTAACGCTGCGCTGGAAATGCACCGTGGTGAGTGGGTGGTGTTTTTGGACGCCGATGATCAGGTAGCCGACGGATTTTTGCAGGAACGATTGCACGCGGCTCATGAAGCTCAGGCCGATGTTGCCGTGTTCAATGGCTGGCGGGCCGACGGTACCGGTCACCAACTCGCCCCCGTACACCGCAAACAACCTTACGGTCAGACGCTCACTGGCCATGAGTGGATACGCCATTGCGTGAAACAGCGCGAATGGCCGCACTACCTGTGGCTACAGCTCGCTCGTTCGGCGTATATCCGCAAGCATGACCTGCGATTCCAGGAAGGTAAAAGCCACAAAGATATTCTCTGGACAATCCACCTCGCAGCCGGAAACGGCCGGTTTTATTTCGCAGATCGCAGGGACTACACCTACATAAGCAATCCCGCATCCATTACCCATCGTCAGGATTATTACGATATCCGCGCGGCCAGCTATATTGATGTGATCGCGGAGATTCTCGCTCTCAGTACGCAACAGCAACACAGTGCTACACGACGCGCCCTGGTCAGGCATGCTCTGGTAGAGTGCCGCCATTTTCTCGGACTCTACCGTCGCAGAGTCAGTAACCAGCAAGCGCTGCGTATCAGCTTTTACGCACGGATAACCTTTCGCCAGTTACTGCCCGGCATAAGCAGCCTGAGCGATGCTTTTTTCCTCCTGAAGCTGGCTCGTAAAATTTATTACTCTCCCGTTTCGTCAGGACAGCAACGATCGATATAAATCAAAGCGCCAGCCGTTGAGCTGTCGCGCTCAAAGTATAGTTTGCTGGCTAATCTGTCCTGGACTGTTGCAGAAGCTGAAGATGACGGAGATCGCGAACATCTTTGAGCGCCTGTTCAATCCAGGGCAACAGGGCTACTGAGTCGGTGTTATCTTCGTCGTTGTCGAAGATGATCTCCGTATCGCAATCGATATTGTCCCGCAGCCAGCCAATCAGAATGTTGAGAGCGGCTTCAGTGGTTAATTCTGGCATTAGAACTCCATGTGGTGATTGAGGCTGGGTTACCAGTCAAAGGTAGCAACGCCGGGCAACACTTCGCCACAGGCATCAAGGTGAATAATGCCAGCGGAGTAACGGCGCATCAGCGTTACCACCAGGCGACGACAGGCTTTCGACAGGCCGAGACGTTTGAGGCGTAATACCGGAAACGACCACGCCCCCAGGTGGAGCAGATAGCCCGACCCGGTGTACAGAATCCACTCGCTGTCGCCAAAGTCTTCGTTCTGGTGTGAAAGGGAAAACAGCAGAGTGTTATCGGCTTCGGTGATATGCGCGGTACTGCACTGGATACCGTTAACGCGGGCTATGGGCGGAAGCGGATCTTCAACGACCAGCTTTCCTGGAGCATCAGCAACACGAAGTGAATAACCGTTGTCACAGACCACATTGATCAGGTCAGCCAGTTCAATCCCATCGATATCCACGACGATCCGGCCTATGTTGAGGGCCAGTACATTGATGCTATCGGCCTCCACGGTGAAGGACAGCTTCATTGAGTCGCCCCGCTGTATTTGCCGGTAGTGATATCGGTCACTACTTTGTAATCGTTGCGGGTCATCAGCCCGGTGGCTTTGCGGGCGCGGAGAATATCGATACTGGTGAGAAGTGGCGACTGGGTTTCTGTGTTAAAACCACTGCGATCGGTACGTACCAGATCGTACTTTTCCACGATAAAATTCACGGCGTCGCACAGTGAGATACCGGCTTCGATATGTTCCTTGATCACACCATCATTGCCGAAAGGCGTGTCGTTGAGCGTCAGGCCGTAGTGACGATCCAGCAGGTGGCTCAGAAGCCGTTGCCAGATCTCCACCGGTGACGGGCGTGGTGAGGTCTCCCCCGTTGAGGATAGTTGTTGAGTTTGCATAGCTGGATCTCTTTGTTGATGGGTTAAAACGAAGATAAGTAGCAAGAAGATTTACGCGGTTGTTGCAGGTGTTGGGTAAAGCGCAATATAGACATAGCCGCAACTACCCAGGGTGTTGGCATCGCATGTCAGCCCTTTTGCGTAGAGCGTGACACCGTGCTGATGGCGGGGATTGAGTTCACCGGAAACCAGCATCAGTTCAAGCTGTTTAAGCAGCAGCGGAAATGTCTGGTCGAGATGGCGTAAATCCGCGTCACTAAAGGTGCCGGTGATACTGGCGCGGTCAGCCAGGTAATGCAGGTGGTTGTTCTCCTGCACCAGGCGGGCGCCAAAACAGGGCGTTATACTGCGTTTAAGCCCCCACCAGGGTTCAGGGATATCGTGGTTTACGGTTGGTATTGTATTCGACAATTTAGCTCTCCTTAAATTTGAGTTAATTCAGCGTGACGCTGCGTAATACGACATAGGGGCCGTTGCGGTCCTGACGACGTTCTGCGAAGACCGCGAGTACACCGCTGATATCCTGCACTTCCCGACCGGCGTAGTGGCAGATGCTGCCGGACCACGTGTATTTCCCGGTACAGAAGCGAAACAGTCGGGACTTAGGGTGCTGGCGGTATATCGCCATTGCCTGGCGTTTACTGATAATCTTCATCGCTATTTTCCACCTTAAAGCCAGCCTCTCTCAGAAAACGAGACGATTTCCATACCCCCCACCACCAGGTGGTCCAGCAGGCGAATATCGACCAGATCCAGCGCTTGCTGAATATGCGTAGTGACCTGACGATCAGCATTGCTGGGCTCAGCGTGCCCTGACGGATGGCAGTGAGCGACAATAATCGCCGCCGCGTTATGCTTCAGACCAGCCTTAACCACTTCGCGGGGATGGACCTGCGTATGGCTGATGGTGCCGGTGAACAGCGTTTCGTGAGCAATGAGGCGATGCTGGTTATCGAGGAAGAGCACGGTAAACTCTTCGCGCTCCAGTGAGGCAAGCTGCAGACGCAGCCAGTCACGGACGGCATGACTTGAGGTAAATGACGCGCCGGGTTCGCGTAACTGGCGCTCCAGCAGGGCCAAGGCTTCCCTGACTGTCTGCTGGTCGGCAGGGGCTAATTCACGGGCAAACAGTGGTAACTGTTGTTCCATAGCAGCTGACCTCAGTCGATGATGTGCATGATAGCGCTGCATTCCGCGTGGTTGAGCGCGTAGTCCCGCAGACGGTAATAGTGCTCCGTCATGGCGTCGCATTCGGTGCGCATGGCGTGGTGGCTGTAAGTCATCAGACAGACGGCTATTCCGGCGGCCTCACTGCTGAGTTCGCCACCGTTGCCATTCATGGTGTTGAACAGTGACCATTTATCATCGGCTTCCTCATTTGCTTCCGGGGCCATAAATGCGCCGCCGTTGCTCAGCGTATAAAAATTCCAGATGCCGCCGCTGTAGTCCGCGCAGAAGCGGTCCATCCAGGCAAAGACGGTGGGTTCAAGGATTATCCACTGCGGTATGTTGCCGAAGTGCTGTGGCCAGAAGCCAACACGCTGTTCGTCCTGTACGAGGGTGGCGGTCAGTGTGGAGACTTCACTGGCAGATTTCTGGCGTAACAGGTTGTTATCGTTAAGGTTGATAATGTCGGTCATGTCAGTTGTTCCTTTTGTAACGGTCATAAGCGCACTCCCGCTGAGCAGGAGCGTGTAAGTCGCTTGATTTTTTTGGTAACAGGCGCGCCGTTTTACCGGCTGGTGATATCTGCAGGTAGTGCGTTCAGGCGTAACTGTGGGCAGGATTGTGCATAGCCATCGGCATCGCACTGTGAGGGCCAGATGCCGTCAGCCACAGACAATCGGCACAAGCTGAGTTCGCCAGGCCGGTAGCAGAGATTCCTGCACCAGGCGCAGAGGTCATCGTCGGAGATGGAACGGCTGCCGGGCTGGTTTTGCAGGGAGACAGGCCAGATTTCTGCCTGGTGAGCATTAGCAGGAATGTGCTGCATCAGCTCAGGGCCTGCTGCAGTTCTTCCGCCATCACCCAGAGCGCACGGTTGAGCTTAACGTCGCCATCAATCCCGTTTACTGCGCGGGTGTGAGTACGTTTACCCTTTGCGGTGCGTCCGCTCAGTCCGCCTTTCAGCAATGATTCCTGAATACGGTTATAAACGGTCCACAGGTCGTCCTGACGATCTTCATATCTGCGGGGTGTCAGTATCTGCGTGGCGGTGACCGGCTGGTGTTCTTCACCAAAGCGGTAGGTCAGTGCGGCGTTTGCCAGGGCGTGTTGTGCAGGTGGTGGTAACAGCAGCGACTGCATGGCATCGCGTTTCTCTTCCACCCGATCAAAGACGCCGAGTACTCCATACGCACCTTCAATCACTTTCCCGGCCACATCGCCACGATGCGGTACACGAATTTCACCGAACGACTGTCCGCAGACGAGCCCGTTGGTGCAGATGGCCCTGAACAGCCCCGGCAGCATCTGGTATGAACTGCTGCCATCGTGTGAGTTAAGCAAAATGATTTCGGGAACCTGCTGACCGGTTATCTGGCCGGTACGACGCAGGCGCAGCAGGTGTTTGGTGTGCTCCCGGCGGCCCGGGTCTCGAACGCGTGACTGGCAGGCGAAGAAGGGTTCAAAGCCTTCGCGCTGAAGGTTTTCGAGCAGGGTAATGGTGGGTATATAAGCGTATTTTTCGCTCCTGGATCCGTGGCAATTTTCACTGAAGACGCTGGGAACGACCTGCATTAGTTCTTCACGGGTTAACGGACGATCGCGGCGGATCTGATTTGTTCGCCCAAAGTGGCTGGCTAAACGCATAGTTAATTCCTTATGGTTGATTTAACGGCATAAAAGCAAAAGCCCCTGCTCCGTGAGGAGGCAGGGGCGGTGTACATTATGGAAAACAGCTAAAATTCAGAGAGGGTCGAGAAGCTGTAGTATCTGCGTCATCAGTGCGGTTATCAGTGCGCTAACCAGAAGCGTCACGGCTTCCCTGGCGGCATCAATGCTGTCGTCATCGTAACCGGCCTGACGAAAGCGGATTTCAATATATTGTCGGGCCTGATGCCCGCCACACCAGGTCAGTACCTGACCCAGGGCGGTCATCAGCATTTTCAGAAAGGTCATAGGGTTTACTCCGGACTGCGCAGCGGCAGCCCGTGGGTGATGTGACATTTTTTAACAGGTGATTTTAAATCAGAGCTGGAAGGCTCAGTGGTAGGTGTAACGCCATCCTCCCTTATCAGTAGTCACGATGACTTCTGAAGCCACGCAGTTATTATAAAAATTCACTTTGACTGACTGACCGTAGTGCAGGGTGGCAGGCAGAATAGTTTCTTTGTTCACGGAGGACATAAACTTTTTGTTATCGATGCGACAATTACCCCGGTTCACGTCTATGTTTTCAACTTTGATACTGTCATCCAGGGAGGTGACCACTACAGTGACGTAGCGCGTTCCGGCGGGGTGAACCTGATTACTGGTCTCCACTTTTATCGGAGGCGTCGGAGCGGCCATCACCGATGCCGGCAGTAAAAGTAAAGCGGGTATCAACCCGTATTTGATATTCATAATGTATTCCTTAGAGGAGCCACGCCAGAGCGCTGATACCCGTCTTTTGGGTTAAAGCTGATATAAGCGCAGCTGCGTGACAATGTGCTGAGGGTTACGGCTGAGATGGGGTATCGGACGTCGTCTGAATTTGCTGATGAATAATGCGGTGCTTTGCCAGGGCCTGCGGCATATCGTTGATGCAGTAGTTGATGTAGAAAACGTTGAAAACCACGGTGTAGAACGCGTTCATCTTCAGGTCAAAGCGGAAGGTATTCAGCGCATAATGGCGCAGTGCAGTACGGGCTTTGAAAGCCCAGACGATATACATGACGGCACAGGCAAGTGACAGCACCGCACTCAACCCCAGCAGGGCATCGCTGGTCGGGTCGTAGCCTGCGAGGTCCGGAGAGGCCATTGCCGCCATCTGTCGCCCGACGCCAAAGCAGACGGCCAGCCAGATGATGAACAGATTGCCGTAAAGCGGATATCCCGTTGTCTCGCTGATAATCTCCTGCTTTTTGTACAGCCAGAGCAGCGGCCAGACACCGAAGGTGACGATGCTGAGCAGAACAAAATGCAGGGTGGGTGTTGCCAGTCGCTGGCTGAGGAGAGAAATATCGTTCATACAACATGTATCCTTACTGGTTTTAGTGATAAGTCAGACGGTTGCCTGACATTCAGGGTCAGAGTGCGAATTTTGATACGCACCCGTGAGTGTTAAAGGCGGGCAGGACTTTACCGGCACCATTCAGTGTGAACAGGGCAGGGCGGACGCCATCACCGGTGACCAGCACCAGCTTACCGGTGCGCAGTGCGTTCCAGGCAAACGTGAGGCTGTTATCGCCTGCATGATTGTCAGAGTCGCTGATGTCAATGGGTTCACCGCCGTCAACCCGGACCTGAAGCGTTTTGCCGCTGTCCATGCTGACCTGTAGTCCCGTGGCGTCCGTGAATATGACGCTGGCAGGCTGAGAGCCGTAATCATCGCAGGCCAGATACAGCTGTGACTGCCCCTTACCCAGAATCACAAACTCAGACGTCCCCTGGGCCCAGCCCTTGCTCCACGTCTCATGATTACCAAAGGCCTGTACCATGGTGGGCACCAGCGCACAGGTCAGCATTAAAGCGGTGTTTATTAGTTTTCTTTTCATTTCTTTATCTCCTTACCGGGAACCCGAAAGCACAGCTTCCGTACCGGGATTTTTATTTATCTGTATGATTTTTAATGAAACTCAGGTCGCTACAGAAAGCCCCTGAGGATTCTATAGCCACAAAAGTGCGGTGGATAACGATGAAATTCGATCGAACCGATCGACAAAATCGATCGTGGTTGAGCAAAATGCTTATCGAAAAGCAGGCAGATTTAACGATTACCTGGCCCTGTTGCAGAAGGGTGATGTGTATCTGAAAATTTGCTGGAAAGTGTGGGGCCTACAGGACGGTGTGCTCAGTGGCATTTACGTTAAGCGGCCTTCGTCGCTGTGTGGATCCGGGGCATTATCTGTCGAATATCAGGTATTTTGCGTGGCGTAAATGTTGCCTGTTAGACGGTTAAATTATGATCATATAGGTTGTTATATTATATGAGTGATTAACGTTAACTTGAGAGTAAAATAATCGGTTTGTTGATCCTGAAATAACGTTGATTGATATTTTCTTCTTCTATTGTAGTTTTGTCGATATTAAGCTTTTGCCTGTCGGGTTGGTAATATACCTATATAGAAGAATATCACTGTAGAGGTGTTATTATCAGACTATTGCTATTGAAATAAGAAGTGTAATTGACAGGGTGTTATTCTAAAGATTTCATTATGAGAATATCCTTATTCAACAAGTATTAAACACACTGTTTGCTGTGCCCAACTGAAGGGCATTACACCCACGGCATACTCTTGACAGTCATACAGTACGCAGGTGGTCTGGTCACAGACCTGCTATATCTCCTCATCATTCTTTAAAAGTAATTTATTACTCCAGCATTGTATCTTATTGAACAACTAACTTAAGGTCATCACTTATGAGTTTCAATACGCACTACCACTACCCACTGAATCGGAACCATGTTAAACGTATTCAGGAAACCCTCAATAAATCACTGAATGAATATTCCCGTACATTAGTCCTGAGGGTCGATTTACGCCTACCTGATTTCAATACTGCCTGTTATAACGCTGATTCATCGTTAATTACCCGATTCATTTCCTCCCTGAACGCTCAGGTTAATGCAAATTTACTGAACAGACAGAATGCAGGTAAGCGGGTTCACCCCCGCAGGATCCGTTATATCTGGACCCGTGAGTTCAGTAACTGTGGTAAGAAACACTATCATGTTGCACTGCTCCTTAATCGCGAAAATTATGCGTATCCGGGGAATTATCGGTCAGTGAACGGTGAGTATTCACACAATCTGGCCTTCATGATTATGGAAGCCTGGGTACGGGCACTGGAGCTTAACCATTCGCAGTATTACTCACTGGTGGAGTTTCCTGACAACGGTTATTACCACCTCAGTAAAAACAGTCCTGATTTTACTACGCAGTATGCTGTAGTGACGACTCGTATCAATTACCTGGCTAAAGAATACAGCAAGGACTATTCAGACGGTCAGCGTAATTTTGGCTGCAGTCAATACTAATTACGTATAAGTATTTTTTTACCCATACAGCAGATGTTATGACAGAGTGCCGGATTAACATTTACCGGTGCTCCTGTCTTCCCTTTCCTTAAGACAGAGAGAAAACGTCATGACAACTGCTAACACTAATACCAGTCTGCTGAGTGATAAACTCGTGGATATGGCTTTTATCACTGAGTTCACCGGGTTAAGTGATAAATGGTTCTATAAGTTAATACAGGAAGGACTGTTTCCTAAGCCGATTAAACTCGGGCGTAGTTCACGCTGGCTTAAAAGTGAAATCGAAGCCTGGGTACTGGAGCGTATTACAATCTCTCGCGACTTATAGCGGTGCTACGCCTGTCGCAACCCGGTATAATGTTGCCAGAATACCGTTGTGTATTCTTATAAAATAAATAGTATGTTTATTTAAATATAATTTTACAGAGGTGTAGGGGATGAGAGTTGCACTCCTTCACCGCATTCTTGTGCTTTCGAATTTGAGAGTGTGGCGCATATCTTACAGTGAACGATTCTAAGGTGCGAATGTTGAGAGGCTGTTTTTTGAGCATTTTTATGTAATTTTTATAATTCAAACATATAAAAACCCGCTAAAACGTATGAAATAGCGGGTTTTAAGAATAAATAATACAGTAAAAGATAAATAATTGTTCGTTTATTGTACTGCAATGGTTGTGGTATCAAGCCTTCATATGAAGGTGTTTTTGATTTTGTAAATTATTTTGCTTTTAATCTGATATCTGATAAATCGATGTGGAAGCAAGGTCTGAAAGCTGTAGAGTCTGCCGTGCGTATATTACGGGAAGGAGTGTTTCTTGGTTGCGAGAAGATACCATCATGATTAAGTGCTGAAATATAAATGGTGTCGCTGGATATTGAATTGTAGAGCATAACATCTCCCTGGCCAACGAGGTGATTCAGGACTGGCGTCAGCTTCTCCACCTTTCTTAGCTTATTTGGTCCATACTGTTCAATCTCACCTGTTGTTATGGCTCCGTTCTCTTGTTTAGAGCGAGACAGTATAAACTGGTACAATTTAAGGACGTCCTGTGTAAATTCAATACGCTCAGGTGTGTCAAAGAAAATCCGGTTAGTTGCATTCAGGTACCAGTCAGTGATTTCAATACAGCTATCCATGATATCTTCACTGATTTCATTTGCGCTCTCGTTGCAGATGTACTGAAAGATGGCAGCCATTCTTAGTGTATTTGTGCTGGATTTAACTGCAAATTCGCGAATATAATAAAGCTCGTTACCTGGTTTTATTTTATTTAATAATGACTCTCTGTGTTTCTTCCAGATATTAAGTGCATTATCTGACAGTGTTAACTGCGTTTTTGCTGTTTCATTATTATCAATGCGTTCTTTTTGTTTGTTAAGCAGTAAATCCAGTCTTTCATGAAATTCTCTGATTTCTGACCAGTGCTCTCCATGTGCTAATGCCTCAGCACCGTAGTGTTCAAGGTTATCCGTTCTGATGAATAAAAAACGGGATAAAAAGCCACTTTCTTTGAATATTTTACCGTGTACTTCCATAAAGCTTTCAAACACCCCGGGCTGTGTCATGAGTGATGCTGTTAAACAGGGCGTAAAATGACAGTCTATAGTTCCCCCTCGACGGAAGTGATATGAACTGCCATCCCAGGCATTATTCAAAAAACCTATCTTGTTCTTGGGGCGATTACCAAAATAAGTTATCGCCTCATCGGTAATGAGCCCGGCATTGGGATATCGGCTGAGGCCATAAATCAGATCGGTTGCTGCAGTATCATTATAGATAATCTGAGGCGGTACTGGCTCCCGGGGTTTTGACCTAGTGTGCTCAACAATTTTTCTGGATTCGAATTCTCCATTGAAATTTTTGTCAATGGCCTTGCGGAGATTTCTAATGAGTGTTTTGTTCTTTATTTTCCACACCTCTATTTTTGCATCATAATCCGCTTTTTTATCACTGTATTCGTGCCGCATTCTTTCATCAAAATCATAGAAAGGTTTCATAATGATATTTTTGACAGTGGATTTCCCTGCACCAGATTCTGCAATTGAAAAAAAGTAGAGAGAGCAGGGTGTTGGTGTATTTGTGTGTGGCTGGATCACTTCAATGAGCGGCTGACAGGCAAGCGAAGCTGCGGTGAGTACGGTATTTGCGATTAACTCAACAGGGATTTGAGTGCCATGATGTAAGGCACCAAGAGGCTTCGATAATATTTCCGGGAAAAGATAGACCGGATAAGGAGGCAATGACCGTTCACTCGGATAGTCGGAAAGGTCAGGACGGGGGGCTCTGTCCACCCAGGTTAAATCATTTTTATTCACGTTGTACCCCTTGTTTATTTTCCTTTAAGCATAAAACAAAGGGCGGGTAAAATGCGATAGTGCTGTCTTTTAAGCGACCTGGATATCATCACGAATGTTCTCGTCGAAGGAAACTACTTTCATACTGGTTGCACTGGAGCGGGAGTTAACGGTTATGACCGTCATACTGACGGTACATGACGAAGTGCTGACCGAAGCCCCCGGCTATTTCCACGAATACCTGAGTACTCCGCCCGTCACTAGCCTCGCATGGACATTAGATCTGCCACTGTCTTCTGGTGAGTTCGGGGCTTACCATCACAAAAATAATCGATCTTTACATGCGCATGATTGGTGTGTATTGTTGTTTGTATACACACAAAACGGATGGGGTTCAGGTTGTATGAAAACACGTTCAAATATTATGCTGGATGATCAAATTAAACGCATCCTCAGCGAAATCGCTAAACAACAGGGCGACAGTCTGAGTGATCAGATTAATCGACGCTTATCGGCTTCTCTTACGTTAGAAGAGCGTATAGGGGAAAAACCAGAATGGATGAAACATATGGAACCCTATATTGCTACGCATTTTGCCAATATGGAGATCCCACTCCCACCTGAACTGCAGATTATCCAGGATCAAATGGATAACGCCGATAGTGCGATTTCGCAGATATTGCGGGTAAAAGACTACTTACGAGAGAAATTCAATGAAGTAGCTAAAAATATCTAACAATCACACTGTCGGGCAAGGATGTCTGTCTGTCCGTTGGTATACGGGAAGCGGTCAGTGCTCCGGAATGCAAAACGGTGCTGATGATGAACATGGATACGCTGGGCGTGGCGCAAAACGAACCATCCACTGATGGCGTGCAGCAGGAGGTGTATGCCATTATCGACGATGCATGGCGTACGGTGACGGAAGCGGATAACAACGTCACCAGCATGTTGTCTTTCATTATCAGTCGCACTGAAAGGTGTTCATTCACCCGACAATTTAGTCAATTACAGGCCAGGGTGAATGAAATAGCCTCATCCTGTGATGACGGCCAGATTTTCCGTGAAGGTTATGGTTGCTCCAGTCTGGAGGGCGTCAGTTAATCAGGCCTGAAAATATGAACCTTATACTGGCCTTCCCCAATGTCTGCAGCGCCGATATAATTCCTGTATGAAAAACACTCACGATATTCTCCCCCCGGAACAAACCGTCACACTACTTGCGCATTTTGCCTGGTGCGCCCTTGTCGCATTACGTACCGCGCAGCAGGATGGCAAGGCATTGTCGCCATTCAGTACGCATACATTTTTGCTACGCTGGTTAACGGTGGCGTATAAGCATAAACGGTTTCCACGAACCATTGCATCCGATATTGAGGGGTTACTGGTACTGGGGCGCAACAACGGCCTGGCTGCCAGTTTGCTTAATCGCCTTGAATATCTGTGGCGTTCCTGCACAGGTTCTGTTTCCGCTCAGTCGGATTTGTACCGGCTGACGTACGCAATTGAACAGCTTAAATCGCAGGGCTGGGTCAATGCAGCGGTGAGTGACAGGGACTGGGACAATGAAGCGCTTCTGGTCCAGGAATACAGCGATACGAATTCACTGCTGGTAAGGAAGTCGGCACTGACTGGTGGATTTTCGGATGAGGGCAAACTGGTTGCACCGGTTGAGTTTCTGGCGACGGGCAACCTGTCAGCATGTACAGAGGTTTTTCAGGCTTATGTCCTCCCGTTAGTCGTGATGGCCTCTAACCGGATTGCATTACAACCTGAGCAATAAAACCAACATTTTGAGCTCTCTGGTAAAACCGCTTCTTGATTTTCGCAATCAGACTGGCTGTTATTGCTGCTTGTACTCACTCCCTGATGCCTACACCATATCTGCCCTGGCGAGCAAACATAAAGTTTTCTTCAACTAACATAAGCATTATTTAAATTAGTAAAAAGAATGAATATCTTGATGTGCCATCTGTATTTATATTGCAGAGAGCGGCTTGTTTATAAAAACATCAAAACTCATTTTTTTAATGAGACGCTATTTCATGCTGTGTACTCATCTGAACTTCTGAGTGTTTTTTATACATCCCTGAGCTGTGTGCAATGTTTTTTTTTGTGATAATAATCCAATAAAGTAATAAGGCGTCATCTTTGCCGTTAATTATATTGATGTAATGATTTGTTACATGTTTTGGCTTTTATAATCAAGGGTAAACTTTTAAAACACTGTTCATGGCAATAATCCTGATGTTAGATGAATGCCAGAAAATACAATATCGGCATGCTGGTGGATGGAATGCGCCCGCTTTTTAGTTCCGGAATTTATATTTACGTCGGATGACGCGAACCGGAAACTTGTTCTGGCAGGGTAAGTTTTTCTTATTTATTTTTCACTGGCATTGACCGTTTCTATCACTCCATAGAACAGGGGCAGCCATGTCTAACTCTTCCTTTCAGTCCGAAATCCCTAAAGCGCGTATTAATTTAAAACTTGATTTGCATACGGGGGGCGCGAGCAAGAAAACGGAGCTCCCCCTGAAATTGCTGGTGGCGGGCGACTTCAGTAATGGTCAGGAGTCTGCGCCCCTGTCTGAGCGCAAAAAAGTTGATTTGAATAAAAATAATTTCGATTCAGTGTTGTCCGAATATTCCCCAAACGTCAGTCTGACCGTTAAAAACACGCTTGCTGATGACGGCAGCGAAGACAACATCAGTCTGACCTTCCGGAGCATGAAAGATTTTACCCCAGAGCAGGTCTCCCGGCAAATCCCTCAGCTGAAGGCGATGCTGTCCATGCGCAATCTGCTTCGCGATTTAAAAGCGAACCTGCTGGACAACCAGGCTTTCCGTAAAGAGCTGGAAAAAATTCTGCTCGACCCGGCGTTAAGCGCAGAACTTCGCTCAGAGCTGTCTGCTCTGGCACCTAAACAGCCATAACGGTCACGATGATTTAACGGATTAATAAGGAAGATGCTGATGTCTGTAAAAAATGAGAATGCGGCTGGTGGCGAAAGCTTGGTGCTGGAACGTCCTGCTGCGGGTGGGGTTTATGCGTCCCTGTTTGAAAAAATCAACCTGAACCCGGTGTCCGAGCTGAGTGCGCTGGATATCTGGCAGGACGCGCAGGCGATGTCGGATGCAACGGCGGATGAACGTTTAACCGCGGGGATGCAGGTGTTCCTGGAGTGCCTGACAAAATCTGGCTCAAAAGTGGAGAAGCTCGACCGCAACCTCATCGACCACCACATTGCGGAGCTGGACTACCAGATTAGCCGCCAGCTGGATGCGGTTATGCACCACCCGGACTTCCAGGCTGTTGAAAGCCTGTGGCGCGGAGTGCAGTCCCTGGTGGATAAAACCGATTTCCGTCAGAACGTGAAGGTGGAGCTGCTGGATATGTCCAAAGAAGACCTGCGTCAGGACTTCGAAGACAGCCCGGAAATCATCCAGAGTGGACTGTATAAACACACATATGTTGATGAGTACGACACCCCGGGCGGTGAACCGATTGCCGCGCTGATTTCCGCCTACGAATTTGATGCGTCAGCGCAGGATGTCGCGCTGCTGCGTAATATATCAAAAGTCTCCGCCGCTGCCCACATGCCGTTTATCGGCTCCGCTGGCCCGAAATTTTTCCTCAAGGATTCGATGGAGGAAGTTGCGGCCATCAAGGACATTGGTAACTACTTCGATCGTGCGGAGTACATCAAGTGGAAATCCTTCCGTGAGACGGATGATGCCCGCTATATCGGTCTGGTGATGCCACGTGTGCTGGGTCGCCTGCCGTATGGCCCGGATACCGTGCCGGTGCGCAGCTTTAACTATGTGGAAGAAGTGAAAGGCCCGGATCACGATAAATACCTGTGGACCAACGCCTCGTTTGCCTTTGCGTCTAACATGGTACGCAGCTTCATTAACAACGGCTGGTGTGTACAAATTCGTGGCCCGCAGGCCGGTGGTGCCGTCCAGGACCTGCCTATTCATCTGTACGATCTGGGCACCGGCAATCAGGTCAAGATCCCGTCAGAAGTCATGATACCGGAAACCCGTGAGTTTGAGTTTGCGAATCTGGGCTTTATTCCACTAAGTTATTATAAGAACAGAGATTACTCCTGTTTCTTCAGCGCTAACTCCACCCAGAAGCCGGCCCTGTATGACACCGCGGATGCCACGGCCAACAGCCGCATCAACGCCCGTCTGCCGTACATCTTCCTGCTGTCCCGTATTGCGCACTACCTGAAGCTGATTCAGCGTGAAAACATCGGCACCACCAAGGACCGCCGTTTGCTGGAGCTTGAACTCAATACCTGGGTGCGCAGTCTGGTGACCGAAATGACCGACCCGGGCGACGAACTGCAGGCCTCTCACCCGCTGCGTGATGCGAAAGTTGTGGTGGAAGATATCGAGGATAATCCGGGCTTCTTCCGCGTGAAGCTGTACGCCGTGCCACACTTCCAGGTGGAAGGAATGGACGTCAACCTGTCGCTGGTTTCCCAGATGCCGAAGGCGAAATCCTAAGCTAAGGCAGGAAGCCCATGAAAACGGAACAACCGTTATGGGGCAGAGGTCAGATGGTCTCTCCCCAACACTTCCAGCAACAGGCCGCGTATGCGGCCTGGTCTGCGGAATGTATCGCCCGGCTGGGTCTTGCCCAGCCCTGGGGAATGATCGAGGCCACGTTTGAGCCGGATGCCCTGAAGCTGGGCCGTCTGCAGGCCCGTCATCTGCACATCCGCTTCCCTGACGGGACGCTTATCGATACGGATAATGCGGACGACCTGCCACCGGTGCTGTCGCTTGAGAGCGAGTCGCAGGCCGTGACGGTGGTGCTCGCCCTGCCGCTGCTGCGGGCCAATGGTGGCAACTGCCTAAAGCCTGATGAAGTGGCCGAACGCCCGGTACGTTTCCGCCAGCGCTGGCGGGATGTCCGCAACCGCTTTGGTGAAGATACCCGCCAGATTGCGGTCATTCAGCCTGAACTGACGCTGCGCTTTGCCCATCAGAACAACAGCGATTACCTGACCTGTCCGGTTGCCCGTCTGCAGCAGGACTCGCAGGGTAACTGGGCGCTTGATGAGGCCTTTCTTCCTCCTCTGTTAGCGCTGCAGGGCAGCCGCTGGCTGGTCACCCAACTGGACCAGCTGATGACGCAACTGCGTGCGCGTCTGACTCGTCTGATGGCCATGCGCCGTGAAAGCAATGAGCGGATGGCCGATTTTGCCGTGGCCGATGTGTCCCTGTTCTGGTTGCTCAATGCGCTGAACAGTGCTGAGCCGGTACTGGGGCAGTTCCAGCGTCAGCCGCAAAGCCCGCCGGAGCGTCTGTATCCCGAACTCGCCCGCCTGGCCGGTAGCCTGCTGACTTTCTCGCTGGAGCATCAGGTGAGCGCCATTCCGGCCTGGCAGCATGAGCAACTGAATAACGTCTTCCCGCCGCTGTTTGATTTGCTGGGCGATCTGCTGGAAGCCAGTCTGCCGTCGCGGGTGGTGTCCATTGAACTGGATTACGATCCGCGTCTGCACTTCTGGCAGGCTCGGCTGCACGATCCGCGTCTGCGCGAAGGGGCCGATTATTACCTCTCCGTTCGTTCGCCGATGTCCGTGGCGCAACTGCAGGAGCAGTTCCCGCGCCAGTGCAAAGTCGGCAGCCCCGATCACGTTCGCAGTATCGTCAACTCCTCCCGCGTGGGTGTACCGCTGACGCCACTGCGTCATGTGCCGGCCGCCATTCCGCTGCGCCTGGAAAATCAGTATTTCAGCCTCGATGTGACGCACCCACTGGCCACCGAGATGCTGCAAAGCGGCAGTTGCATGTTTTATGTGCCGGGGATGCTCGGCGAGCCTGAACTTGAACTCTTTGCGGTACTGAGAACATGAGTGAGCGTAAACGCGGTCCGGCCGCGTCCATCGATATTGATGACCTGATGCAGGATACCTGGCTGCAGGTCATCAGCCTGCGTCACGGTCCGAAATTTGAGGACGGAGAGGGGCGGGTCCTGTGGGAGCGCTGTATTGCCGATGTGGAGCGTGTCCAGCAGGAACTAAAAACGCGCGAGCTGGATGAGGCGGGCTGTCAGCACATTCTTGCCGCGCAGTGTGCCCTGCTCGATGAGGCGGTGAAAGGTCGGGGTCTGGAGGATGACGCCTGTGTGCAGTGGTACAACATTCCGCTACAGGGGCATTTCCTGGGGACCATGGATGCAGGCGATACACTCTGTGACAGGATGCGTGACGTTCTGCGCGACCCTGCCCCCGATGCAGCAGTACTGACCTGTTTTCAGCGTGTGATGATGCTGGGGTTCCTCGGCAGCTACCGGTCTCTGAACGATCCGGCGCGGCAGTCCCTCGTCAGTGCGCTCAATGAGCACGTCGCTCCCTTCAGCTATCCGCAGACCCATCCGGTACTGGCAGAAAGTCGTGCCGGACGGGGCACGGGGGGCTGGCTGGCCTCCTGGCCGGTGCGTATCGGTCTGAGCCTTATCGTGGTGGCGGCCCTCTGGTGGGGACTGGATTTCTGGCTTGACCAGACCCTGAAAGCCCTGTTGCCGGGAGCGGTGAAATGAGTCCTGCACAACAGCGCGGGCTGGCATTGTGGGCCGCTCTGCTGAGCACCGTGGTGTGCCTGGGGTTTCTGCCAGTGTCACGGTTGGTCTCGATCCTGCTTCTGCTGGCAACGCTGGGGGCCATTCTGGCGTGCTGGATTGTGGCCAGCCGCCGTGCTGAGCATGAATCGACGTTGTGCCCCGACGATCTGCCTGATGCGACTTACCGTCAGCCGGTGGTACTGGTCTGCGGCGATCTGCCACAGGCCTGGCCGGAGCACTCTCAGGTCCTGACCGTCACCCAGGGGTGCTGGATCCGTGTGGAAGACCATCAGGACCTGGAGCAGGTGGCACGTCAGCTGTTATGGCTTCGCCCCGACTGGGGGCGGCAGCTGTCGGTGATGGTCAGCGTTTGCCCTCAGAAGCACGCAGACCGTGAAGCACTGACCAGCCGTCTGTTGGCTTTGCGCTGGCAAATCAGCCAGCTGCGTAAGGAGAGTGGTCATTCCGTGCCACTGGTTCTGAACGGTCAGGCAGGCAGCGCCATGATGAACGACATGCTCTGGCAGGCAGCAATACCTGGCGAAGGGGTCAGCGTCTGGCGAGGATCGTCAGCGCCCTGCTCGATTTCCAGCTGGGTCACCACCGGTGGTGCAATGGCGATGCAGCAACAGGTGCTGATGAACAGCCTGATGAGCTGGTTCCACCATCACGTCAAAGCGGTCTTCATGGATGAAAATCCGGATATCCCGGCCATTGCCCCGACCGCCGTACTGTGGGGGACAGGACCTATTCTGGACGGCAGCCTGGCCTCATCCCTCTGGACAGCCTCATTATCCCGCCACACCGCGATGCAACACGTCGCTGGATGGCAGCCCGTTGGCACCGACAGCACGGTGATGTCACTGTTCCCTGACTTTGTTCTGCCGCTGCTGCCGGAAGGCCAGGGGCTGACACCGCGGGGCAGGACGTTGCGTTGTGCGCTCGGGATGTTCACCCTGGCAGCGATGGCGACACTGCTCTGCAGCGGCTGGAATAATCACCAGTTATTGCAGCGTGTCGGTTTTGATATTGCGCACTATGACCGCATTTCGATGGATGATTACGGCCCGAAGGCAGAGGCCGTGAAGGTGCTGCGTCAGGACGGTGCATTGCTGGATAGCTGGTCGCGTAACGGTGAACCGCTGAACATGAGTCTGGGTCTGTATCAGGGCGGGCATCTGCGCATACCGGTGCTGGAAGCGATCCGCTCGTATGTGCCTCCACCACCGCCGCCCAAACCGCAGCCGAAACCCAAACCGGTTCCGAAAATCGTTCGCCTCGACAGCATGTCGCTGTTCGATTCAGGCAAATACGACCTCAAACCCGGCTCCACCAAACTGCTGGTTAACTCGCTGGTGGGTATTAAGGCCAGACCGGGCTGGCTGATTGTGGTCAGTGGTCACACCGATAACACCGGCAACCCCCAACTGAATCAGACGCTGTCCCGTGAGCGTGCCGACGCGGTACGCAACTGGATGCGTGACACCGGCGATGTGCCGGAAAGCTGTTTTGCGGTGCAGGGCTATGGCGAAAGCCGTCCGATCGCAACGAACGACACCCCGGAAGGGCGCGCACTTAACCGTCGTGTCGAAATCAGTCTGGTTCCGCAGGCAGACGCCTGTCAGATACCGGGCAATCCCCAGGCGCCATCGGATGATGGCGCAGATAAAACTGTAATGGAGTAAATCACATGGCAATTCCTGTTTATCTTTGGCTGAAAGACGACGGCGGCGCGGACATCAAAGGGTCTGTGGACGTTCAGGATCGTGAAGGCAGCATCGAAGTGGTGGCACAGAAACACGATCTGTACATCCCGACCGACAACAACACCGGCAAGCTGACCGGCACGCGTATCCACACGCCGTTCCTGTTCACCAAGGAAATCGACTCCGCAAGCCCGTACCTGTACAAGGCGGTGACCACGGGCCAGACCCTGAAGTCTGCTGAATTCAAGTGGTACAAAATCAACGACGCGGGTCAGGAAGTTGAGTACTTCAACACCAAGCTTGAAAACGTGAAAGTGGTGAAGGTGAATCCTGAAATGTACGACATCAAGGATCCGTCCAAAGAGAAGCATAACCACCTTGAGCGCATTGAACTGCGCTACGAAAAAATCACCTGGACCTACAAAGACGGCAACATCATTCATTCCGATTCCTGGAACGAACGCGCTACCGCGTAAGACCAGAAGCGGGCAGCGCATCCTGCCCGCTTTTTTGTTTTTGCTGAACGCCTGCTTGTGCGGGCGTTCAGCAAAGAACCCCACAAACTGCCAGCCTGACCGTATGCGCTTTGGTCCCCTTCCCGGGAAACAGCGAGGGGCGGTAGCGTGTCCAGGAAACGACAAAGAGAGAAAGTCATGGAAAATCCAGCCATTCTGCTGCGACGTCTGAACCCTTACTGTGCCCGTGCGATGGAAGGGGCGGCTTCGCTCTGCCAGACCCGGGCGCATGCAGAAATTTTGCCTGAGCACTGGCTGCTGAAGCTGCTTGAGCAGGGTGAAGGTGACCTGACGGTGCTGGCCCGCCGTTATGAGTGGGATATGGATGCGCTGTGGCAGGACATGCTTGCCTGGCTGGATAATCAGCCCCGCTCAGTTCGTCAGCGTCCACAGCTGTCCGCCAGCATTCAGACCCTCCTGCAGGAAGCCTGGCTACTGGCCTCCCTTGCCGGGGAAGAACAGATCCGCAGTGTCCATCTGCTGATGGCGCTGGTTGCCCAACCAAAACTGGCGCGCTGCGATGGCCTGTGGCCATTGCTGACGCTGGGCCAGAGCCAGCTTGAGCGACTGCGCCCGTTGTTGGATACGCAATCTGACGAGCGCCCGGACATGCAGCTGGAGGAAGAATTAGTCAAAAGCGATGCGGTTGAGTTCGTGGGGTGCCCGGTCGGCGTTTCTGAAAGCAAACAAGGCGAGTTGTCGCCTGCGCTGCAGAACGCGCTGGATAAATTCACGCTCGATGTCACCGCCAAAGCAAAAGAGGGCAAAATCGACCCGGTGTTTGGTCGCGATACTGAAATCCGCCAGATGGTGGATATCCTCTCCCGTCGCCGTAAAAACAACCCGATCCTGGTTGGCGAGCCGGGCGTCGGTAAAACGGCCCTGGTGGAAGGGCTGGCGCTGCGCATTCATGAGGGCAACGTGCCGGAGAGCCTGAAAACGGTGGTGCTGCGTACTCTGGACCTCGGCCTGCTGCAGGCGGGCGCAGGCGTAAAAGGCGAGTTTGAACAGCGCCTGAAAAATGTCATCGATGCCGTGCAGCAGTCGCCGGTGCCGATCCTGCTGTTTATCGATGAAGCCCACACCATTATTGGTGCGGGTAACTCTGCGGGCGGCGCGGATGCCGCCAATCTGCTGAAGCCTGCACTGGCCCGTGGCGAACTGCGCACTATTGCCGCAACGACCTGGTCTGAATACAAACAGTATTTCGAGCGTGATGCGGCCCTGGAGCGTCGTTTCCAGATGGTGAAAGTGGACGAGCCGAACGACGACACCGCCTGCCTGATGCTCAGGGGCCTGAAATCCCGCTATGCCGAACACCATGGCGTACACATTACCGATGATGCCGTCCGCGCTGCCGTCATGCTTTCCCGCCGTTATCTGACGGGCCGCCAGCTGCCGGACAAAGCGGTTGATCTGCTGGATACCGCCAGCGCCCGCGTGCGCATGAGCCTCGACACCGTGCCAGAAGCGCTGACGCAGTACCGCGCGCAGCTCACCGCGCTGGACATCGAAAAGCAGGCGCTGCTGGAAGATATCGCGCTGGGCAACAATCAGCACGGCGAACGTCTGGCGGTGATTGAACAACAGCAGAACGATCTGATCGTCGAACTCGACGAACTGGAAAGCCAGTACGGTCGCGAGCTGAGCCTGACGGAACAACTGCTCGAAGTGCGCCAGGACATCAGCCGTCAGACGGATATCAACCACCTGCAAAACCAGCTCTCCGCGCTGCAGGGCAGCACGCCGCTGCTGTCGCTGGATGTGGACACTCGCACCGTGGCGAACGTGATTGCCGACTGGACCGGCGTACCGCTCTCCTCGCTGATGAAAGACGAGCAGACCGAACTGCTGACCCTGGAAGCTGAAATCGGTAAGCGCGTGGTGGGTCAGGACATGTCCCTGAATGCCATTGCCCAGCGTCTGCGGGCGGCAAAAACCGGTCTGACGTCTGAGAACGGCCCTCAGGGCGTGTTCCTGCTGGTCGGTCCGAGTGGTGTCGGTAAAACCGAGACCGCGCTGGCGCTGGCCGATGTGTTGTATGGTGGTGAAAAGTCACTCATTACCATCAACCTGTCCGAATACCAGGAGCCGCACACCGTTTCCCAGCTGAAAGGCTCCCCTCCGGGCTACGTCGGCTACGGCCAGGGCGGCATTCTGACCGAAGCGGTGCGCAAGCGTCCGTACAGCGTGGTACTGCTCGATGAGGTGGAAAAAGCCCACCGGGACGTGATGAACCTGTTCTATCAGGTGTTCGACCGCGGTTTTATGCGCGACGGCGAAGGGCGTGAAATCGACTTCCGTAACACCGTCATCCTGATGACCTCGAACCTCGGCAGCGACCACCTCATGCAACTGCTGGATGAACAGCCAGACGCCAGCGAAAGCGACCTGCACGAACTGCTGCGCCCGATTTTACGTGACCACTTCCAGCCCGCGCTGCTGGCACGTTTCCAGACGGTGATTTATCGCCCACTGGCAGAATCTGCCATGCGCACCATCGTGGAGATGAAGCTCAGTCAGGTGAGCCAGCGCCTGAAGCGTCACTACGGCCTGACCACGCAGACTGGCGAGAGCCTGTATGACACCCTGACCGCAGCCTGCCTGTTGCCGGATACCGGCGCGCGTAACGTTGACAGTCTTCTCAACCAGCAAATCCTGCCGGTGCTGAGTCAGCAGCTGCTGACCCATATGGCCGCGAAGCAGAAGCCCAAATTACTGACCCTGGAGTGGACCGACGATGAGGGCATTGTGCTGGAGTTTGATACCCCAGCCACTGAACCAGAAGGAACTGACGCATGAGCACGAATCTTAAAATCCGCTTCAGCCACAATCACCATCTGTTGGCGGTAAAAGGCTGCGAGTCCGGGCTGGACGTTCTGGCCTTTGAGGGCCACGAAGCCCTGAGCAAACCGTTCAGCTACCGTATTGAGTTCACCAGTAGCGATCATGCCATCAGCAAGGAAATGATGCTGATGAAAGCCGCTTCCATGACGCTGCAGGCACCGGTGGATCAGGGTTACGGCATTAAGGTGCAACAGGCCGTTCGCGTTATTCAGGGGGTAGTCAGTGGGTTTGAACGCCTCAGTACCTCAAAAGACGAAACGCACTATGCCCTGACGCTGACCCCACGCCTGGCGTTGCTCAGCCGTTCACATCAGAACGCTATCTATCAGGACATGTCGGTTCCGCAGATTGTTGAAAAAATCCTGCGCGAGCGTCACAACATGCGCGGCCAGGATTTTCTGTTCTCACTGACCCAGGACTATCCGCGTCGTGAGCAGGTCATGCAGTACGGCGAGGACGATCTGCGTTTTATCACCCGCCTGCTGGGCGAAGTGGGCATCTGGTTCCGCTTTACCACCGACACGCGCCTCAATATCGATGTGGTGGAATTTTACGACAGCCAGCAGGGCTATGAGAAAGGCCTGACCCTGCCATCGGTGCCGCCGTCAGGCCAGCACTCAAAAGGAGTGGACTCCGTCTGGGGCATGGAATGTCACCACGCAGTGGTGCAAAAGCAGGTCAGCACCCGCGATTACAACTACCGCGCGGCAAACGAGGACATGAACATCCAGGTCGATGTGACCCGGGGGGATACCACCACCTACGGTGATGCCTATCACTATGCCGACAATTACCTGACGCCGGGCAGTAAATACGACCGCCATCCGGCCCCGGAATCCGGGGCGTTCTGTGCCCGTATTCGCCACGAACGCTACCTGAATGGTCAGACACAGCCCCGGGGCATCACCAGCTGCCCGACGCTCTTCCCCGGCCAGGTATTAAAAGTCACTGGCGGCTATGAGGTGGCTGACGTGTTTGCGCATGGCGTGGCCATCACTGCGATGCACACGCACGCCCGTCGTGACGAAGATTTTGGTGTTAATTTTGAGGGTATCCCGGACAGCCCCGATTTTGGCTTCCGCCCGGAGCCCGGTGACCGTCCGGTGATGGCCGGCACACTACCGGCGCGCGTCACCAGTACCAAAGAGAACGATACCTACGGCCATATCGACCGCGATGGCCGCTACCGCGTCAACATGCTGTTCGACCGCGATAACTGGGAGACCGGTTTTGAAAGCCTGTGGGTGCGCCAGTCCCGCCCGTATGCCGGTGACACCTACGGCCTGCACCTGCCGCTGCTGGCAGGCACCGAAGTGGCCATTGGTTTTGAAGATGGCAATCCGGATCGTCCGTACATCTCTGGCGTGCTGCACGATTCAGCGCACGGCGACCACGTCACCATCCAGAACTACAAACGCAACGTCCTGCGCACCCCAAAAAACAACAAACTCCGCCTGGATGACTCGGAAAATCAGGAGCATATCAAGCTCTCAACCGAGTATGGCGGCAAGAGCCAGCTGAACCTTGGCCATCTCGTGGACGCTGAGCGTCAGAAGCGCGGGGAAGGCTTTGAGCTCAGAAGTGACAGTTGGGGCGCGATACGTGCTCAGAAAGGGATGTTCATTACGGCAGACGGTCAGGCGAAGGCGCAGGGCCAGGTGTTGGAAATGCAGCCAGCCGTCAGCAATCTGGGCGATGCCCGGGAGCAGATGACGTCCATCTCAGAGGATGCGCAGAAAGCGACGGCGAACCCGGCTGACCTGCAGGCGCAAATTAAACTGCTGGAGCAGCAACTGACGGAGCTCAAGAAATCGGTGCTGCTGATGAGTGCGCCGGACGGCATCGCACTGGCCAGCGGACAGCATCTTCAGCTCTCAGCCAGTCAGAACCTGATCGCCACTGCCGGCAAGAATGCCGATATCAGCGTGGTGAAGAATCTGTTTGTGGGGGTTGGGAATGCGCTCAGCGTGTTTGTGCGTAAGCTCGGTATTAAGCTCATTGCCAACCAGGGGCCAGTAAAAATTCAGGCACAAAATGACCTGATGGAACTGGTCGCGCGCGGCGAGCTGAACATTACCAGTACTGAGAATGAGATCCACATAACGGCAAATAAGCGTGTAGTAATCAATGGCGGCGGGAGCTACATCAACCTGGATGCCAACGGGATTGAATCCGCCACGCTGGGTGAGTACAGGACCAGGGCCGGGCATTACGGCCGCAAAGATAAAGCCAGCAACACCACACAATTCCCGAGTGTCGCTCCTGAAACCACTGAACCGACCAACACCTTCAGCTTTTCCTGACAAGGAGTCCTAACATGATTATCAGCCCTCCGCTCCTGAAAGCGAAAGACGCGACTGAAACCGATGCGACGTGGATTGAAAGAGTAATGACTGTGGCTGAACGCCGTGGTTATCCCGTCAATGCACATGGTTCATGGCATGGTGGTATCCACATCCGGCACACCGATGGCGGTATCCCTGCAGAACGTGTGCGGGCGATAGCCGATGGCTCTGTTGTGTCTCTTCGTCAAAGTTCGGGTATCGAAAAGCGAGACCAGGCACCACTGAACCTCAATGCAGATAAGCCTGGCGTTAAAGGCAGCGATGACGGTTATGTGCTGCTGAAACACGAAACTGAGATCGGCAGTGGTGATGAGGCGAAAGTGGTCTTTTATTCGCTGTATATGCACCTGAAATCACTTGAATCGACAGTGAAAGCCGGCGAGAAGGTGTACCGGAAAGATCCGCTCGGTACCTCCGGAATGGTTGATGCGGTGAATGCCTTCCATTTCCAGATATTCTGCGACGATGACAATATCAGCAAATTAACGGGCAGGAATACCCGCGAACTTGACGTGTCGAAAGATGGCCGAACCGATGCCGTATACGGGGACATTCATTTTTATCTTCCATCCGGAACTAAATTTTACGACAAAGCCCCGGCACATAACGGCACGTCCACTGACGGGCTGACTGAGCGATGTACCAGCACGGTTCCCCTGTATGCCAGTATGACCCTTGAGAAGGGAAGCTGCACCATGGTGACCCGACAGAAGGATGCTCAAATTGAAGGGAAATACCTCCTGGTGGGAGAACCTTTAGTTGATGCGGATGGAAAGGACTACGAGTACAACCTCTATAAAACCGCCATGGCCAAATACCAGGACAGCCCTAGCGCGGGATTTGAACTGCTTCGTTTTGGGCGGGTCATCAATACCGACCATGAGACTCTGGTGCCAGCAGACGCGCCACTATGGATGACGGTCAATTATCCGGGCGGGCAAGGAGTGGTTAACCTCGCGGATCCGAATATCAAGAAGTTCAGTGACGCAGATTTTCCCCACTGGACTGGCTGGCAACTGGTTGACGATGACGCGGACTCCAATAGCCAGTGTAATTCCGCAGCGATTGCTGCGCTGAATGAAAATGGCGACTATGACAATCAGTGCGGCAGGTTGGTATGTCATTTCCCGTTTGAGTGGGAAATAAGCACCGTAGATACCCGATTCTCGTGGCTAAAGACCGGCAGTGATGAGCATGCGCCGATGTCGGAAGGCGATTATGCGAAGTTTAAGGCTCACGCTGAAGCACTGTGTTTTGACTCAGGAGAATTAAGCTCTGGAAGATTATGGCATTTTGAACCTAAGAATATTATTAATCACTTTAGACATTGCGGATGGTTAAGTTTCGCTGAAATGAAACAAATGGTACCTAGTCATGCTTTACGGCAAGCAGGTAGGAATAGGTTCGCCTGGGAAGCCATTAATACCAATTTAAGAGAGTCTGGCTCCATACTAAGTAGCCAGATATCAAACCTGAATTTCTCTATGAGAAAGCATTGCATTAATACTCCATTCAGGATCGCCTGTTTTCTAGGTAATGCTATTCAAGAAACTGGATGGATAAGTACTCTTCATGAAGGAAATGGCAGTAATCTTTGGTACGCTCCGTGGTACGGACGCGGATTCTTGCAATTAACAAACCCAGAAAACTACTTAAATTATTTTAAATATATTGGTAAAACAGTCCAAGAACCATTGAAGCATAGTTTGGTTGATGCTTATGCATCAATTGCAGCACAACCACCCGCGACTAGATCTAATGCTGCATTGCAAGATCATCACTTTCCTACACTTTCAGCAGAATTTATAGAGCTAAGGAATGACGTAAGTGATTCGCATAGTATGTTAGCTGCCGATAGTGCTGGTTTTTATTGGGTGAAAAATAAGATGGCTAAATATGCTGATGAAGAGCATGTTTTAGAACGAGTTTCCGTTAATTCGAATCATGGAACGAAGTATTACTACCGAAGCCCTAGCTTTTGGAAAGCAAGTGCAGCAGTTAACTTGCCAGGTAGGATAGGATCGCTCTACCATCACTCACTCAATGGTTTTGACTCAAGGTGCTGTGCCTACGGAGTTTCTATTGCTATTTTAACAGAAAATAAATTACCTAATGCATCTGGAAATTTGGTTTTAGACTTTCCAGAAGGATATAAACATAGGAAGTAAACTTTATGAAATTGTTATATGTATCGGTTTTTCTTTGTGTTAGTTCCTACGCTATGGCTACAACTCCTGTTGTTGGACCTGAGGGTACTTCAGTTACCAGGGCGCTGTCTTCGGACTCTAATGCAGATGTTTCTTCATCATCCAGTTTTGATGCATGCAATGTACATTTCACAGATTATAAATATCCAGCATTAACTGATGATGAGTATTATGAGAAAAAAACACCAATATCACAATGGAGTTGTTTATATTCTGGTGAAGCATTTGAAGCTGGATATGATACACAGCAAATTAATAATAAGGGGGTTAATGTTAGTGGCACTGATAATAAAATCATTTACGATTATAAAAATAAAATCTGGAAGTCAGTTTCAGATAAAACGTATGTGAAAAATGGTGAAATCAACCACTTATCTCTTATAAATGTAAAGAGTAAAAATGCATCTGGTTTTATGGCTGTTAATAACATGGCGAAACTCAAGGGCGGAGCCATAGGTAAGAGCGTTTATTTCTGTTTAATACATAACAATAACGCACTATGTGGTTCTGGGGATAGCTCTTTTGATGATAAGGGGGAAGACCTTTCTAAAGATACGTTGAAACTTCTCGAGAGCATTTCATTTGATGATAATTAATTATGGTTAATATTTTAAATCCTTGACGGATGAGAGAATGAATGTCGTATTCCCTTAAGCATCTTCCTGAATGTTATCCACGACCAGCCCCGGTAAAAACATCCCGTTGGTTCGCTGTTCTAGCAGCAATGTTAGTCATTAGTGTAATCCTTATGCGTATATTCGGACGCTACATCGATAACAGGCACTTCTGGTTAATTGCTATTGGCATGCCGATCGTTGCATGGACTGTGAGCTTCATTATTCGTATGTGGGTCTGGTCATTGCAGGACAGTAAAGCGAATGGTTTTGACAGACGCCGGGAACAATGGATTTTATGCGAAACCCGGAGGGCTCGACGCGCACTTCAAGTGCTGAATACGACATTTATAACTGCTTATCCTGAGATGGCGAAGGATGTTGTTGCGGCCGCGATGCTGAATAATCAAAGCATCATCGCCTCCCAGCCTGACTGGAAGGGCGAGAAAAGTAAAAGAGTGAGCCGCATTGTGGTGGGGTCGGAAGATACTCCTGAATCACTTATCTCACGCCTGTTTTTAGAATTGATTACCGGTCTGCCTGTCGATCAGTTCCCCGCACAGGCCTCACTGGTTGTTGTTCTTGATATTTCATCATCACTGTCGCTCACAGCTGTTCGTGATATCTGGCAACAAGAGTGGCAGGAGAGTGGCATAGCGTGCGCTGTTGAGTATCTCGACGGATCTGGTCCTGGCGTTATTGATAGCTGGATGAACAATCGTTTTAAAGAGCCTGCGATGCTGCTTATTGTGTCACTTCAGATTGCGCCAGTGGTTTCAAATAACTCTGCTGAAGCGGCAGTGGCCATTCTCCTCGGCAACCGCCTGACACAGGAGGCTCTCGAACCTGTTGCACTGCTGCATCGCCCGGACCCTGCCCCGCCAGGAAGACTGGAAGATGGGATGCGAATGGCAGCCTATAACGTTCCGGTCAAAGAAAATATCGTTAAACACCTGTGGCTTGCCGGCTTGACGAAAGAGCAACGCGCGGAGGTTGTTGAGAGCCAGAACAAGCATCCTGCTCAGTCCGTTGAAGACGACGCGGTAGCAAACCTTGACGTATCAATGGGTCATGCCGGTGCAGCTGCACCCTGGCTGGCCATCGCTGCAGCCACAGAAATTGCCCGACAAACTCAATTGCCGCAGATGATCATCAGCGGTGACACCACACAGGATGTGCTGTGGAGCACCCTCGTTACCCCGATTGCTTCCCGACAGGAGATGGACGCGTGAGGCTGAAAGCTTTATTACCGAAAACAACGGAAGGCCGCTACCTTGCTGTCGCCGTGTTCTTCTTAGCCCTGCTGGCCGCCATGACATTTATTGTCTGGAAACATCCGGACATGGCAGGTCTTCAGCCTGACAGCGAGCAACAGACTTACTGGTTGATTGCCGGAGGTTGTGTCACGGGATGTGCATTACTTGCTTCACTGTTGCTATTGGTTGCGGTTCGCAGTGCCGGGAAGGCTGAATTTGATAACCTGGTAGATGGCACAAACGGTGATGACGAGAAAAAGAAACGGGAAACTGAGAAGGTTGCTGTTCGTCCGGCTGTAGTGATGAGTAACACCCTTCGCCGCCATTTGCATTCACGCTTTGGCCTTTTCTGGCGCCGTAAGGTCCGCCTGTTACTGGTTACGGGTAACGAAGAAGCCATTGAGCAACTGGTCCCCGGTCTGCAGAAGAATCAGTGGCTGGAAGGGAACCGCACGGTGCTGATTTATGGTGGCAGTCTGACCGCTGAACACGACAAAGAAAAATATTCTGCCCTGCGCAAACTGCGCCGGGGTCGCCCACTGGATGGTATTGTCCGGGTACTACCACAGACGCTGAATCTTACACCACAAATCAGCGACAACGACCTGCGCGGACTAGAAAAAATCAGCGAGTTATTGCGCTATTCGGCCCCCGTATGGATATGGAAGCTCTGTGACAGTGGCTGGTCACAGACAAACCGTACCGAACAGGCCGTGGGGGCGTCGTTCCCCCTGCGTGCCAGGACTGACGATGTCACCCATCAGCTGGAGTCGATGCTCTCGGGGCTACGGGAGCAGGGCGTGAGTCAGATTGCTCAACACCGGCAAAACGACTTTCTGCTGCGTCTTGGCCAGTCTCTGAAGGCTGATGGTATCCGCTGCTGGGCAGAGCAACTGGCTCCCTGGATGTATGCCACTCAGCAACGCATCCCGTTACGTGGCCTGATGTTCAGCCTGCCACAGAGCCAGCTTGCAGAAGACCCTGAGGGAACAACACCGGTGGCAGCCGGTGAAGAGAAATTTATTCCGGCATCACAGCGCCATGCCCTGACGTTACCTGTCACCTGGCAGGGGATTGTGGACGACTGTACCCGGGTACGCGGTCGCCGGGTCGGGATGGCCTGGGAACAGACGCTGGCCTGGTCGCTGATGACCATCATCGGCATCTGGGGGACGGGAACGCTGCTGTCGTTTGCGGTAAACCGCCTGCAGATTGTGTCTGTTGCTGAACAGGCTCATGCCCTGGTGGAGCACCCTTCCGTTTCAGATTACCAGCTGACGGCGCTGCATGGTCTGCGCAATGATGCGGGCCGCCTGAAGCATAACATCAGCGAGGGTTCGCCGTGGTACCAGCGTTTTGGCCTCGACCATAATCAGCCATTACTCAATGCCATGCTGCCGTGGTACGGGGTGGCGAATAACCGTCTTATCCGTGACCCGGCGAACCAGGCCCTGCAGCAGAAGCTCAGTGCGCTCGCAAACTCGGCACCGAACAGTGATCAGCGCGCACAGCTGGCAAAACCGGGGTATGACCAGCTCAAGGCCTGGCTGATGATGTCACGTCCGGATAAGGTTGACGGCGTGTTCTATGCCGAAACGATGAAATCCGTGCAGCCGACGCGAACCGGGATTTCCACCGGATTGTGGCAGAGCCTGTCACCGGATTTGTGGGCCTTCTATCTCTACGAACTGCCGAAACAGCCGCAGTGGAAAATCACTCCGGACGCGCAGCTGGTCAGCCAGAGTCGTCAGGTGCTGCTCCAGCAGATTGGTCGCCGTAACGCCGAAAGCACGCTGTATGAAAACATGCTCAAATCCGTTCGTCGCAATTTTGCGGATGTCACCCTGGAAGATATGACCAGCGGTACCGATGCCCGCCGCCTGTTCACCACCGAAGAAGTGGTGCCGGGGATGTTCACGCGTCAGGCCTGGGAAGGCGGCATTCAGCAGGCAATTGAGAAAGCAGCGACTTCCCGCCGGGATGAAATCGACTGGGTGCTGAGTGACAGCCATAAGACCGTGTCTGCTGACCTGTCGCCGGAAGCCCTGAAAGCCCGTCTGACGCAACGCTATTTCACCGACTTTGCAGGCAGCTGGCTGAGTTTCCTCAACAGCCTGCGGCTTAATCCGGCGAACAATATCGCGGATGTTACCGACCAGCTCACGCTGATGAGTGATGTTCGTCAGTCGCCGCTGATTGCGCTGATGAACACCATCGCCTGGCAGGGGCAGACCGGTCAGAAAAGCGAAGGGCTGTCTGACTCTATCATCAAGTCAGCCAAAGACCTGGTGGGCGGAAGTGAGAAGCCTGCCATTGACCAGACAGCATCCGGTCCACAGGGGCCGATGGATGAAACCTTTGGTCCGCTGCTAACCCTGATGGGCAAAAACACCGGCAGCAACGTGATGTCGGCTGATACATCGCTGAGCCTGCAGACTTACCTGACGCGCATTACCCGTGTTCGCCTGCGCCTGCAGCAGGTCGCCAGCGCTTCCGATCCGCAGGAGATGATGCAGACCCTGGCCCAGACGGTGTTCCAGGGCAAAAGCGTTGACCTGACCGATACCCAGCAATACGGCAGTCTGATTTCTGCAAGCCTCGGTGAAGAATGGAGTGGCTTTGGCAGCACGATGTTTGTGCAGCCGCTGACCCAGGCCTGGGAAACGGTTCTGCAACCGTCTGCGGCGAGCCTCAATGACAAGTGGAGTCGTTCAGTGGTGGCCAACTGGCACACGGCCTTTGATGGCCGCTATCCGTTTGCCGCCAGTAAAAGCGAAGCCTCGCTGCCGATGATCGCCGAATTTTTGCGTAAGGACAGCGGACGTATTGAGCGCTTCCTGACCACGGAGCTCAGTGGTGTGCTGCACAAAGAGGGCAGTCAGTGGGTGCCGGATAAAGTGAACAGCCAGGGACTGACGTTCAACCCGGCGTTCCTGCGTGCTATTAACCAGCTGAGCCAGCTGTCAGACATCCTGTTTACCGACGGCAGCCAGGGCATCAGCTTCGAACTGCAAGCCCGACCTGTACCGCAGGTGGTGGAAACCCAGCTGACCATTGACGGGCAACAGCTGCACTACTTCAACCAGATGACCGACTGGCAGACCTTCCGCTGGCCAGGCGAGACCTATAAACCGGGCACCATGCTGACCTGGACCTCAACCAGCGCCGGTGCGCGGCTGTTCGGGGATTACAGCGGGACCTGGGGCTTCATCCGCTGGCTGGAGCAGGGTAAACGTCAGCAACTTGACCGCAGCCAGTGGATGATGAGTTTCACCGCTTCGGATGGTCGCACACTGCAGTGGGTGCTGCGTTCCCAGCTGGGTAAAGGCCCGCTGGCATTGCTTGATCTCCGGGGATTCACCTTACCGGACCAGATTTTCAGTGTGGACAGCGCCGCTACGGCGCAGGCTCTGATGAGTTCAGGAAACAGTGACATGGACGGAGTGGAATAACGCAATGAGCGCACTGCAAAACCTTGTGACGGCCTGTCAGGCTGATGAAACCCAACTGAAGCAACAGGCACAGGCGCGAACGGAAAGCTGGCATCACTGGACAACACCGGTCAGCGACAGTCACCCGACCGGTGAAGATCCCGGATACGACGATGATTTCCAGCGTATCCGTGAAGAGGTCAATAAACTCTCCGGCATCGATACCGCGCTGATTTGTCAGCTGGCGGAAAAGCTGCTCACCACCACCGCCCAGGACATTCGCGTTGCCACCTATTACTGCTGGGCGCGCCTGCATCAGGAGGGTGAGGCCGGGCTCGCCGAAGGACTGGAGCTGCTGGCCAGGATGCTGCAGCACTTTGGCACGCAGCTGCACCCGCAGCGCGACCGCAGCCGTAAAGCCGCCCTGGAATGGCTGGCAGGCTCCCGCGTGCTCGACAGCCTGTCGCTGTATCCGGAAGTCGTGGGTGATGACGCACAGCGTACTGTCGGCGCACTGTTGCTTATCCAGGAATGCCTGGAGTCAGAGCCGGAAGCCTCCCGGCCAGAGCTGAATGCGCTTTACAGCGCACTGGGATCCCGTCTGATGAAAGCGGGCGGCGTGGATGCGGTAGTACCGCAGAACGCCAGCAGCACGCCAGCATCCGTACCTGACACGACGGGGAGCACGGCCCCCGTGCTGACCCGCATCACGTCCGGGCAGGATCTGCTGACACAGGCCCGTACGCTGACGGGCTACCTGCGTGAACAGCCTGATGGCTGGCTTGCCGCACACCGGCTGATGAAAAGCCTGCGTCATGACACGCTGAGGGCGATCCCGGCTCCGGACGCGGAAGGGAAAACGCGCATCGAACCGCCGCGCGCTGACCAACGGGCCATGCTCAAGCGCCTGTATCTGCAGAAAAGCTGGTCGGAAATGCTGGAACAGGCAGACAGTGCCTTTTCCCGTGGCGCCAACCATCTCTGGCTGGATCTGCAATGGTATACCCATCAGGCGCTGCTGAAATCCGGGCAGAGCGTCCTCGCAGAGATTATCGTGGCCGACCTGAAAGGGCTGCTTCGCCGCCTCACCGGACTGGAAACGCTGGCCTTTAACGACGGGACGCCGTTTGCCGATGAGGTCACGCTGAACTGGATAAGCGAAAGCGTGCTGGACGATATGCCGGGCTGGAAAGATGAGCCCGTCACCGCCGTCAGTGCCATAGACAACGATATTCTGGCTCTGGAGCCGGAAGCGCTGGCGAAAGCGGACAGTGAAGGCCTTGATGCCACACTGCAGTGGCTTCAGACCCGCCCGGGTACAGACAGCACCCGTGATAAATGGCTGCTGCGCCTGCTGATGGCCCGCGTGGCCGAGCAGAAGGGGAAGAATGAACTGGCCCTGCATCTGCTGGGTGAACTCGATGGGGCTGCACAGTCCATCACCCTGGCACAGTGGACGCCAGAGCTGCTGTTTGAGGTCAAATCCCGCCGCCTCCGGCTGCTGCGTATGAAAGCCACCCGCAGTGAAACCGACAAATCGCGCTTCCAGCCAGAGATGGAACGGCTTCTGGCGGGTCTTATCGCGCTCGACCCGGCAAGCAGCGCGGTACTGTGCGGATAATCAGGACTGAATTTATCAAGGAGAGCCACACATGGCAGAAGGTAACTATCTGGTACAGGGTGATAAAACAACCTGTGGCGGAAGAATAACGACGGGTGCAGAGGATCACACGATCTTTGATAAACCCGTTGCCAGAGAGCGGGACAGTGTGACCTGCGGCAAGCATGCCGGGCTTTTTAAAATTGCCGGCGGTATCGATAACGACACCATTCATGACCGGCGTATGGCTGGCACCCTCGACAGTTACAGCACCTGCCCCTGCAAAGCAAAATTTATTCCGTCGATGCTGGATGATACATACGAGAAGAGTGGCGGGGCATCTACTACAGAATCAGCAGCAGGCTTTGTGGCACCGGTGCAAACTTCCCCGGAGTTGCCCTCATACCTTACAGGGGAGCAAAAGCCAACGGGATTCGTATCTGATTACCCTGTGTTAAAAAACACACATGATTTACCTGATGCAAAGTTAAGAATGATGTTTAAGCAAAATAACCAAGACATCATGCTACTAACTTTACCCGAAGTGTTTGAGTTATTGTCATCCTGGGGGGCGTGGAAGCACGGTTGGGTTGCAATAACTGAAAGCACACCAGGTCAAATAATTGTTAACTATGGAACAAATATAAAAGATGTCGTCACAACATCCATGTTGGTTGGGCAGTTAGGTAGTTTTGGTATAAAGGCCACGGTATATGTGAATCATAAAGGCACAGAATTGATTAAAATAAGTGGCTACCCTGGGGTTAGGAAAATATTAAATGCGCCAGTATTTGCTGCAAAGAACCCTAAGGTTGTAGATATAGGCATAGGTAAGTATGGTCTGGCGAAATCGATCATAGAAGGTGCTAGATTAACTTTTTATGTGGCTGCAGCATATCGCACTATCGACTACATTATGAATGATGAAACATCCTTCGCTGAATTCATTGGTAGTCTGGCAACAGATGCAGTTAAAATTGGTATAGCATCTGCTGTCGTTTGGGGGGTGGGACTGGTTCTGGTAACTCCATGGATCGTTGCAAACTTAGCGATAGTTGTCGTCGTTGGCGGTGTCGCGGCCATTACCTTAAATGTTCTTGATGAAAAGTTTGGTGCGACTGACAAGGTTGTAGCCTATATAGAGTCAGCACAACAAGAATTTGCAAACAAAGCCAGAGAGGCTGAACAGGGATTGCTGGATCTTGGGGCAATGTTTGCTGAAAAAATGTTAATTAAAGGAAAGGATGTGATTGTTGAGGAGGTTCGCAGTTATATTCGGGATAATCTGACGAGTATTCAACGGAGATTGTATTGATGTTTGAGGAAAAAATCCGACCTTTTCTTGCTATAGTCATAATCCTTGGCTTATGTGTGCTGAGTATTTATCTTGGGAATAGTATATTCCGGGCATACTTTTCTTTCGAAGATAGCATTGTATTTTCATGGTTAAGCATTGCATTAATTGCGTTGCCTGTTGTGATGATTTTTCCACTTATCTATTTCATTCTGATGATTGTTAGGGGAAAGGATTTCGCTTTCAAAACAATGGATAGTTATGTTTCTTATTTGAAGTGGAGTTGTATTGCTATTGTAATATTAGGTGTATTATTTTCCTGTTTGTACCCCAAACAATTGCTCAGCAAGGGATATGTCCGTTGTAATGGTATTCCATCAGGCTGGATGGCAGGAACTGCAACCCGTTACGTTAAAGATCCGTCTATATGCGTCGTAAATTGAAGAAATTTAAAATCATCTGGTTAAATGACGCAACCAGTTTTGCCATCGCATATAAAACCGCAGTTAATCAAGCAGAAATGAATATGAGTTACTTAATGTTGTGTTATTACAATGCAGAGTCATGATAGGTTATTTATGAAGTGTTCATTTAAACAGCGTGTGATTGTTTTTGCTGGGGTTGCATTCTTCATGGGGCTTGCCGCCGGGATTTCATATCTCGGAATGTATAAATTAGCTGAATATCTGTCTTATCCTGATGTAGTCAATTTTTCATTTTGGGTGTTTTTCGCTGCAGCTTTTTTCTTCTTTTTCGCTCCATTATTAGCGATGCTTTTTCCTGTTGTTTTTACCGGAAAGCAGATAAGTGTTACATCAGGCAAAAAATTACTGAAGGCAGTGTTTATCATCCTGGGGCTTACTGTCCTTGGAATGTTCATCTTTTCAGAAAGATACACAGCATCACTCATGGATAAAGGCTACACCGAATGTCGGGGGATCCCTTCAGGATGGATGCCTGGTATGGCAAAAAAATATGCCATAGAGCCCTCCCTTTGTGCTCAGCATTGATGGGTCTCGTTTCTTATTGATATTCCCGCCAGACTCGCGAAGTCTGCTTCAGTGTTTAACACGCAGCAATTAACTAAGCAGAAAAAAGAATGGATGATTTAACCCTGCGTTATTACGACGCCGAAATGCGCTACCTGCTCGAAGCGGGTGAAGAATTTGCTAAGGCCCACCCTGAACAGGCGGCAATGCTCAATCTTGATAAAGCGAGCGCACGCGACCCGTATGTCGAACGCCTGTTCGAAGGCTTTGCCTTCCTGATGGGACGACTTCGCGAGAAGCTGGACGACGATCTGCCGGAACTGACTGAAGGGCTGGTCAGCCTGTTGTGGCCGCATTACCTGCGAACCATCCCGTCCTTGTCCGTGGTCGAATTCTCCCCGGACTGGCTCCAGATGAAGGAGCCGATGCGGGTAGCCAAAGGCTTCGAGGTCCATTCCCGGCCGATTGGTGAGAAGGGCACGCGCTGCCGCTATACCACCACAAAAGAAATCAACCTCCAGCCGCTGTCGCTTGCGCGGGCGAGTCTGGCAACCGATCCGGATGGCCGCTCAATCGTGACGCTTCGCTTCAGTTGCAGCAGTCTTGCGGACTGGAGTCGTGTCGACCTCAGCCATATACCGCTCTACCTTAACGCTGATGCGCCGCTGGCCTGTGCCATGCACGAAGCTTTTACCATGAACGTGGCCCGGATGTGGCTGCGCCTTCCCGGCGATGTGGACAGAAGACCGTTTGATGGTCACTTTACTGCACTTGGGTTTGGTGATGACGATGCGCTGTGGCCGACGGGAAACAGTAGCTTCAGTGGCTACCAGCTGCTGCTGGAGTACTTCACCTTCCGCGAGAAATTCATGTTCACCGGCCTGCGTGGTCTGGAGACCGTGGCCTTCCCGGCTGAGCTCCCCTGGTTTGAAATCGACGTGGTGCTGGCGGAGCGCTGGGAGCATGACTTCAGCTTTACGGAAAAACATCTGCGCATGAACTGCGTGCCGGTGATTAACCTGTTCCCGCTGGAATCAGATCCGCTGACACTGAACTCGCTGCAGACGGAGTACATGCTGCGTCCGATGCGCGTACAGGATGGCCATACCGAGATTTACGCTGTGGATTCAGTGATGTCTTCAGGCCAGCATGCCTACGTGCCGTTCTCAAGCTTCCGCCACAAAGGTGGCATGATGCGTCATGAAGCCCCCGAGTATTACTATCACACCCGCGTGCGGCGGGGCCCGTCAGGGCTGCACAACACCTGGCTTATCCTGGGAGGGGAAGCCTTTGATAACCACACCGTCCCGGAAGACGAACACCTGTCTCTGACGCTGACCGGCACTAACGGGCAGCTGCCGCGCCGTGCTCTGCAGAGCACGGTGCTGGATACGGTGATGAAAACCACCTCCGCCAGTATTACCGTGCGTAATCTCTGTGCCCCGACATTGCCCTGTTATCCGCCGGCGCAGGACCGTTTCCACTGGCGTGTGCTGAGCCATCTCGGCAGCAGTTTTCTCTCGATGATGGATAACGCCGAAGTGCTGCGTGGCACGCTGGCGCTGTATGAGTGGACCAACAGCGAGATGAACCGCCGCCGTCTCGAAGCCATCATCGAGGTGAAACATAGCGAAACTGAGCGCTTTGAGCAGGGCTACCTGGTGCGTGGCGTACAGATTGAAGTGACGCTCGACAGCCATGGCTTTGCCGGACGGGGCGACATTTGTCTGTTTGGCGAAATGCTGAGCCGCTTCTTTGCGCTCTACACCGACATCTACCTGTTTAATCGCCTGATTATCATACTGCAACCAACCGGAGAGCGCCTGGAATGGGAAGAGAAGCACAATCGCCGCATTCCCGGCTGACCCCGCGGCTGGAAGCCGACCTGCACCGCATTAACTTTTACCGGTTATGTCAGCTGCTGGAGAAACTGAATCCGGATAAACCGCTGATGGGCTCAACCAGCCATCCGGCGGATGACCCGGTGCGCTTTGCCCCGCATCCGGGGATGGGCTTTCCGGCCAGTGAGATGAAGGCCGTCGAATACGACGAGGATGATGACCGTAAACCGCCGGTTATCCGCACCACGTTTATGGGGATGTACGGCGTCGATTCACCGCTGCCGACCGCGTATCTCGATGACATTACGCTGCGGGCCGATGGGCATGAAGCGCTGCAGGGTTTTCTCGATATCTTCAGTCACCGCATCCTGACGCAGTTTTACCGCATCTGGCGTAAATACTCTTACCCGGCAAGCTTCGAGCCCGGCGGAACGGACAGCATCTCTCAGTCGCTGCTGGGTCTGGTGGGGCTCGGCATTCCCGGAACAGCTAAAAATATCGCCACACCCGTCTCGCGATTTCTGGCGCTGCTCGGTGTGCTGCAGCAGCCCGGAAAAACTCAGCAGGGCATGCAGGCACTGGTCAGCCTGCTGGCACCGCATACCCGGGTACAGGTCAGTCCGTACTGCCTGCGACCGGTGGAAATCAGCCAGCCGCTGGGTTTTTACGGCGATGAAGATTTTCTGCTGGACGGCAATACGCCGCTTGGCGATGAAGCGATGGACGCCAACAGCCAGCTGCTGATTGCGCTGGCCACTGACGACGAGAAGGAATCGCAGGGCTGGAAGCCGAACGGCCTGCTGTACCAGGATTTATTGGTGATGTTGCGCGTCTACCTGGGATGGCGCTTTAAGGCAAAAATCACCCTGACAACCAGCACCCGGCTGTTAGCCGTCCCGCCGCTGGGTGAGGGGCCATTCTGGCTCGGGTTGAACGGCGTGCTGGGCGCGGAAGAAGGGGAGCAGGCTGACGACATCCCGCAAACCTTTACCACGGAGTTGGGTTATTACACGGGGCTGGAGCCCGCCACACCACAACAAGGAAACCGACGTGTTACGTACAAGTTTGATTAAATCTGCATGCTGCCTGCTGGCATTAAGCCTGACCGGTTGTGGCGTCACGCAGGGCATCTCCGATGGCACTAAATCAGCCTATACCGCCATTTTTCACAAGAAGATAAAGGTGCTGCATCTGGATTTTACCGCCCGTGAAGCGCTGAACACCGATGCGCGTGAAAGCAACTCGTTATCCGAACCCGTTGTGGTCCGTGTTTACCAGCTCAAAGACCGTAAGACTTTTGACAAAACGGTCTATCAGCAGTTGCTCAAAGACGGTGACACTGTGCTGAAAGCCGACTGGCTTGCCAGTCGTGACGTGGTGGTGAAACCAGGCGGTGATGCAAACCTCAATATGCCAATGGAAGAAGACGCTCAGTTCGTGGCCGTGGTGGGGCTGTTCCGCCACCCGGATATGGTGAATAACACCTGGAAGCAGGTGATTCAGCGTGACGATCTGGATCCGGATAAGCCGCGCATTCTGGAAGCGGGCAATAACCATCTGACGCTGCAACCCCTTAAGGATGACTGATGCCCCAGGGACACAACACACCCTCGTTGTATGAAATGCTCACCGGCCATTTTACTGGTGGTCTTCCGCTGTCACAGGTCAGTGAGCAGAACCAGGTTATCCTCTCCGTGCTTGACAACATGCAGCGGATACTTAACTGCCGCGCCGGTACGCTGGCGCATCTGCCGGACTATGGCCTGCCGGATATGACCAAAATCCTGCAGGGGATGCCGGGTACCGCCCATGAGCTGATGGGAACCCTGTCTGAGGTGCTGCTGAAATATGAGCCCCGTCTGAAGAAAATAGTGGTCGTTCTGCTTGAGCAGGACATTCCGGGTGAGCTGCGTTATGCCATCGATGCCGAACTCAAGGGTATCGGCCTGGTGCGTTACGGAACCGAGTTTATGCCGGAAGGGCGGGTTCTCCTGCGACACCTTAAGCAACAGCAGTATCTCGATACGACAACCCGTCTGTAAGGCCAGAGAACACCATGTCAGTAAAAGCACAGTTCCTCAAAAAACTGCAGGCCAGACAGCCTGCCCCGGTCTCGTTTACCAGCAAGACTCTGGCCGATATCGCAGAATTTCGCCTGCGCATCACCCAGCTTCAGGAGCAGATGGACGTGTGGCTGGTGGATACCGGACTGAGTGTGGAGACGTTCACGGCATCCGTCACGGACCTGCTGGTGGAGGGCGGAACTTTTGATATTTCCGGTATCGTCCTGCGTGTCGACGACCGGGCCGTAAAATTTATGCCGGTATTTTTGTACGGTCAGGGCGTGACCGGGTGCGTGGAGGCGACCTTTCATGATGGAGGTCGTGTGATTCCACTGGGGCGTTTGTTCATGCGGTCAGGTACCGTGAGTGACTGGACCTTTACTCCGCCTGGTGCTTTATCCCGTCCCGGGCAGGATTTTGATGAGAGCACATTTTTTAGTTTGATCCTGGCGCTTCTGCCATAGCGGGGGCTGAAAAATGAATCATTATTTTTTTGCTTTGAGTCATTGCCAATTTTCCTTACGAAACGGTTAATAGCTTTCGGATTACTTCACCCCAAAGTAACGAAATAAATCATGGATATGGAAATGAGAAAATTAATCTTCCTTCTGGTCTCAGGAGTTCTTTTTACGGCGCAGGCTGATGCTGCGCGTGGAAGGCAGCCCTGCTCGGGTTCGAAAGGTGGGATAGCGCACTGCACATCGGGTGGTCGTTTTGTCTGTAATGACGGGAGTCTGAGTCAGTCGAAACGATTTTGTTCCGGGTATGGTTCCTCAGCAACCAGCAATCCGGTAAAACAGTCTACTTCCGCTCGCAAAGCTAAGACGAAAAAAGTGACAACTGCGAAAAAGCAGGAGCCGCAACCCGTTGCAGAAAACGACGAACCAGTCAGTACCCAACCCCGCCAGCCCACATGCGCTCCCCTCTATATGGCCAGCAAGCCCGGATACACACATTTACCGATTTGCTCAGGGAACCAGTATTAATCGGGTACAGGAAAGGCTCTTGCCCGTTATTCAGATTAAATAGTTAAGATTGTAAGAAGAAAGGAAAGAAATAAAGCATGGCACGAAGAAAAAAAGATGACAATGCAGCGGGTATTATCCTGGTTATTATTGGCGTCATTGCCTGGGGTATTTATGTTGCGGTAAAAGCATTAATCAATATTAATGAGCGATTTATTGAATCTGTGTCGAATCCGGCCGGAATAATCGGTCTGTTTTTTGGTTTACTGATAGCTGGTGCGTTGATAATACGAATTTTCATTTACCGGGGTTTCCGGAAGAAAACAGCAGAACTCGAACAGGCCATGTCGGACCTGGCACAGAAAGAGAAAGCCTTTGAAGAAACTGTCAGTACTGAAGTGGCTCGCGGCCTGTATCAGGAAAAGAAACAGCTTTCCGGTCAGTGGGATGACTTTCACAATGCCAGAAATAAAGCCTCACGGGCACTGCAGCGTATTGTGGACTCCGCGTATAAGTTTAAGGTTAAAACCCTGCTTTCCGGCACCACGGTGAATAACTGGCAAAGCAGGTATGACCAGCTCATGAAGGAGGGAGATGCTTACGCTGCTATCAGCGAGAAAATCACCTTTCTGGAACTTGAAGATAATGCCGACTGGGAAAGCGTAAAACAGCAGTTTCTGGATAAGGTCGCCCTGCTGGAAAAAGCGCAGGAAGAAAAAGAATACCAGGCTGAGCTCAAGCGTCAGATGCGGGAAGAAAAACAGCGTCAGGATGAACTGGAGCAGCAGCAGCGCGAAGCAGAAGAGGAAGAGCAACGCCTTGCGGAGCAGCAGCGTTTACTGGACGAAGCCCTTCTAGCTGCCGAAGGTGCCCACAGGGAAGAGCTGGAACGACAGCGTCTGGAGCTGGAGCAGAAAATCCAGGACGTGCATCAGCAGTATGAACGCGCCAAATCTATGGCCCAGCTCACGAAGCAGGGGCATGTGTATGTGATTTCGAATATCGGCTCCTTTGGTGAAAACGTATTTAAAATCGGTATGACCCGACGGCTGGAGCCTATGGAGCGTGTGAAAGAACTGAGTGGGGCAGCCGTGCCGTTTGATTTTGACGTCCACGCCATGATTTCCTGCGATGACGCCCCTGCGCTTGAAAAGACATTGCATGACCATCTGGAAAGCTACCGGATAAACCGAATTAATCTGCGTAAGGAATTTTTTCGGGTTGAACTCAGTCGGATAATCGATGAGGTTGAGCGTCACCACGGGCAGGTTGAATATATTGCTGACCCGGTAGCGTTACAGTATCTGCAGAGTCTCGAATATGCAGAAAGCGAAGCCGCATAAACGATAACCTTTAATCTCTCCTGATACGTCAAATGGACAACTGGTCATGAATGACATTCCCACGCGTAAAATCAAAACCGGCGGCGACCCCAGGGCGCTGCCGGATTATACCGTCCTGCGTGATGAACTGGGCAAGCTGACCCATCCGGCGCGTCCGGATGTGAACTGGCATTATGTCGAAAAACTCTGTCTCTCACTGTTTGAGCAGAATGGCGTGGAGTTACAGACAGCGGCCTGGTACACGCTGGCCCGTACGCAACTGGCTGGCTTATTCGGCCTCAATGAAGGTCTGACGATAATCGAGGCGCTGATAAGCCATCAGTGGGGGGCGCTGTGGCCTCAGCCAGTCCATGCCCGCATGGAAATCCTCAGCAGTCTGAGTCAGCGTCTGCAGCAACGGATGCGTTCGCTCCCGCTCAATTACAGTGACCTCAGCCAGTTGTACCGGGCGGAGCAACTGCTCAGTGGCCTAGGAGAGGTGCTGCAGCGTCTGGAGCTTAAGCATCTCAGCCAGCTCGATACGTTGCGTACTTTGATGCACAACAGTGCTGTCCGGCTGGAAAACAGCGATGGCATTACCAGCACCGGGTCGAACATTCAGCCAGGTATTGTGTTGCCTGCCACCGTGATGAATGCTGTGACAGCATCCATGAGAGACTTTGCAGGTGGTCCGGATGAAGATACGCCAGAGAGTGCAGTGAAGTGGGTGTATGTTGCGCAGCCGGAACCGCAGCCGAACGTGGAAGTGCTGGCGGCAATGCCTGCTCCGGTTAAAAAGTGGAAATTTTTCGCTGCCGGGATGTGTACTATGCTGGTGATGAGCACCGTTGCAGTGTGGGGCTGGCAGTATTTTCACCAGCCTGATCCACTAAAGACCCAGCTTGCAGCCTCACTGGCACCATTACCTGCACCTCTCACACCTGAACAACTGGACATGTTGCGTCAGCAAACTTCGTTACCGAAGGACCTTATCGCTCAGACACAACCGCAGCTTGACCGACTGGATAAATTACTTCCTGACTGGAATATAACTTACGCCAGAAAACTCATCGAACAGGTTCAGGCATTGCGGCCGGAACAGGCAAAGCCTCTGCTACAACAGTGGCAGCAACAGATTAATGTTTCAGTACTTCCTTTCGATACAATGAATGGCTGGCATGAAGGTATGACGCAGCTTCAGGCACTTGCTGATAAACTGAATGCGCTTGATGGTCAGAGAGGAAAATACATTACCGTCAGTGAACTTAAATCGCAGGTCTTTGGCATACTGACAAGCTTCCGACAGACCGTGCCGGTGGAAGAACAGCTTCGGCAGTTGAAGCTGCGCCCTGAAGACTCGCAACAGCGTCAGCTGCAGGTCCGGCAGGTCGAGCAACACCTCCGGGCGCAAATCTCTACGCTGGCACAGGAAAAACAGCGTGACTGATGTAAAACATTGAGTGATTAGAGTAATAACAGATGTCTGTTAAAAATTTACGCCGACGAAACCATTGTTCTCGCTGGAGTATCAGTGAGATGGAGTATGTCGAAAAGAGCTACGGCAAACTCCCAACGCAGCAGATAGCAGATTTCCTGGGGAGAGGTATTCCGGCAGTCAGAGCAATGGCGCTAAAACTTGGTATTGGTCGTACGGGAGCTAAACCATGGTCGCCAGCTGAAATTGCGATAGTGAAAAAATATTATTCACACGGTGCTGGTATTGTCATGGTGCAGACTCTGTTGCCGCACCGTGATAAGGAATCTATCAGAAAACAGGCAGCTAAAGCCGGTGTTACCGATGCCCGGGATTGGCATCCTGATGCAATTAAATTTTTGAAAGAGCACTATGGTCATATGGATGTTGAGGATATCGCCACTACTCTCAACAAAACAGTCAGTGCTGTGAGGAACAGAGCTATTGTTCTGAAACTCGGGAAAGCGCGACTCAGAAAATGGACTCCTGAAGAGAACGCGATATTAACCTCTGAATACGCTAACTCAGATAATCTTAATGAAATTCATGCATTATTACCTCATCGTTCCAGACGAGCTATTGCTACGCAGGCGACCAAATTAGGATTAAAAAGAGCAGAGGCATGGACGTCAGAAGAACTCAGTGCGTATTCCGATGATTCCGGTCAGTGATTCCGGTGATTTCGATCGCGCTTCCCGCGCTGGTTATTTCTTACTTTAGTTTTTAACTCGTCTGATCGGTTTGCGCCAGTTTACGCATTGACTCTCCCCTGAGCTCAACACGATGTCCGTTATGCAGAAGGCGGTCCATCAGCGCATCTGCAACCGTCGGGTTACCCACCAGTTTGTACCATTCACTCACCGGTAGCTGGCTGATGATGATAGTGCTTCCCCGCTGGTATCTGTCTTCCATCACTTCCAGCAGGTCTGAGGACTGCCGGGTGTTCAGCTTTTCAAGACCCCAGTCGTCAAGGATCAGCAGCTCCTTTTTCGACAGTTGTAGCAGCTGTTTCTGGTAACTCCCGTCGGCATGGCCGATATTCAGGTCATCAAGCAGTCGCGTCAGCCGGTAGTACACCACCTGGATATGCTGCTGGCAGGCCTGCTCACCCAGGGCACAGGCAACATACGTTTTCCCGCACCCTGTTGGCCCGGTGATCAGCACATTTTCATGACGGTGGACATAAGCGCCGGTCAGCAGCTGTACCAGCAACTGCCGGTTCAGTCCCCGTTCCGGCCGGTAGTCAAGCTGTGAAGGCTGCGCATCCAGCCTCAGCTTCGACTGTCGTCGCAGGCGATTGACCTTCGAGACCTCCCGCTGCAGCAGTTCGTGCTCCAGCAGGAGCCCCAGACGCTCCTCGAAGCTCAGCGAGGTGTAAGTCATCGGCTGTGACCATTGCAGCTCCAGCGCGTTACTCATATGCCCCAGCCGCAGGGCCCGTATCTGTTCCAGCAGGTTATTGTGCATTATGGTTTCCTCAGTGGTAGTACCCGGCACCGCGTACATTGCTGTGCTCGACAGGGGATTCATCCGGCGCTTCGTCTTTCAGCCGGTCCCGGTGGTTGGTCAGCAGATTCAGGATCACCTGCCGCCATGGTCGCTCCAGTAACAGCGCCTGCTGGCAGGCATTCTCCAGCCGGGCATCACCATATTCGCGACTGAGATTGAGCAACCCCAGGCAGGTCCGGTAAGCCTGTTCCGGATGTGCCCGGTGGTGCAGATGCCAGGCCACCACGGCACGGGTCGCGCTGCCGATGCTCTCTCCCCAGGACAGCAGCCTTTCCGGGCTCCATCGCTGCCGGCGATGGGATTCCGGCATATGCTCTGCCTGCGTGGTGAAGCCACCCTGTTGCTGTGCCCGCGGATGCTGGGCAACCAGTGCTCCCCGGTGATAGAGGCGAACCAGTCGGGCGCCAGCCTCGATATCGATATGGCTGCCAACCAGTGGATGAGGGACGGAGTACGCATGTTTGCCGTACAGCACGTGATAGTCCGGGCCGACCTTCGCCCGGCGGATATCAACGTATTCATACCGGTATGGCGGGAGCGCCTTCAGTGCGGGCTTGTCCAGCTGTTCGTACAGGCTTTTCCGGCAACCCGGTAACCGACGGAACGGCCGCTCATTCAACTCCTGCAGCAGCTCGCTGATGGCCAGATTCAGCGCAGCCAGCGTATGGAACACCTCATGCCGCAGCCGCATCAGGATCCAGCGCTCCACGACCAGAACGGCATTTTCGACTTTGGGTTTGTCTTTTGGTTTGCGCGGTCGGGCCGGGATCACCGCCGTGTTGTAGTGCCGGGCCAGCTTACGGTAGTTTTCGTTCAGTACCGGCTCATAGCGGTCTGCGCGGCTGACTGCCGCTTTCAGGTTATCCGGCACCAGAAGCTGAGGAACACCGCCGAAGAACTCGAACGCCCTGACGTGGGCCATCAGCCAGCTTTCCTGGCGCTGGTTTTCACAGGCTTCGACATAGGTGTAGTTCGAGGCACCGAGTGTGGCGACGAAGATCTGTGCCTGCCGGACCTCACCCGTATCCGGGTTGATAACCGGGATCGTCGGCCCACAGAAGTCGAGGAACAGCTTCTCTCCTGCGACATGATGCTGACGCATGCTGCGCTTCTGTAGCTTCAGCCATTCACCATAGAGGTTACAGAACTGGCTGTATCCGTAGGCATTTTCACCGGCTTCCCGTTGATATTCCTGCCAGAGCAGGATCTTGGTCATCCCCTTACGCTTCAGTTCCTGATGGCACAGCGGGAAGTCCGGCATCCGTTTATGGCTGTCGCTGGCGCGTCCGGTATAGAGCAACGCCTCGAGTTGTGATTCCGTCATCTCTTCCGGCAGGGGCCACGCCAGCTGGCTCCCCCTGAAGCGGGTGACCACATCCGAAACGGTGCTGCACCCGATATTCAGACAGGCCGATATGCTCCTGTTGGGCAGGTGACAGTCAAATTTCAGGCGCAGCAGTTCTTTAATTTTACTCATCCGCGTTCTCAGTCTTGCCATGGCGACACTCCTCCGGAAGATGCGTTATCAGGAAGAAGTGTTGTCCATTGTTTTAAAAGTGAAAAGCGCGGGATTCCGACAACAGGATCACCGATTCCGACAATCCGATCACGGATTCCGGAGCCAGGATCACGGATTCCGACGGAAGGCCAAATCTGGCCGAAACAAATCGGAATTCGTGGTCGAATTAAATCGGAAAGTGCGATCGGATTAAATCGGAATCAATGGTCGGTTTGGGTCGGAATACGCACTCAGCATTCTCCGACAATTTTATCCGGTGCAGGGGAGAAAAATTGTCGCGATGTTACCAGGCAGGACCGTTAATTCGGTTCACCGGCAGGCCGAAAAACAAGGGTTGCGACGATATGCTAAAAAAGCATGGATATCTGACTGAGCACGAGTAGACCTATTACGCTATTGAAATCCGATGTCACTCAATCCACTTGGTAATGCCATACAGGATCAAAAAAGAACGGACGCCCGGGCATAAAAGCCCTGACACTGCCTGATAACTATCCTGAACAGAATTTTAGGGTCATGACGCCAAAGCGTTAATTTAGTAAACTCCCCGCTTTTTCAGGAGCTGTATGACCGTCACGATTGAAGTTTCCTGCCGATATTGTCATCAGACTGAACCTGTCCGTAAGCATGGTTCGGGGAAAGCAGGGTTCCCGCGGTATTACTGCCAGGATTGTCGACGAACCTTTCAGCTTAATTATCGCTATAACGCCCATAAGCCTGGTGTCAGAAAGCAGATTGTCGATATGGCCATGAATGGTTCGGGTGTTCGTGAATCTGGCCGGGTACTGAATATCAGTATGAATACCGTCCTGCGTACATTAAAAAACTCTCGCCAAAACAGGTAACAACACGTGCTGTTGCTTATGAAGATGTGACACTCATTTGTGAAGTTGATGAACAATGGTCTTTTGTCGGTAACAAGAAAAATCGCCACTGGTTATGGTATGCCTTTGATACAAAAAGAAAACAGGTTATTGCCCATGTTTTTGGCCCGCGAACCGATGAAACTTGTCGCCGCCTTCTGGCATTGTTTCAGCCTTTTAGCTTGGGTTTTATCACGACGGATGACTGGGGAAGTTATAGCCGTGAAGTCCCGTCAGAAATCCATCTGGTGGGAAAGATATTTACCCAGCGAATTGAGAGACATAATCTCAATTTACGTATACATATTAAGCGGCTTGCACGTAAAACAATATGCTATTCACGCTCAGTAGAACTTCATGAGAAGGTTATTGGCACCTATATCGAAAGACACCATTACAACGCATTTGAGTCATGACCAATTTTAGAGGGGGTGGTAATTTTGATTGGCGCACTTGTAAAAATATCTAAAATCAGGAAGCACTAGTCCATTCTCTTTACTGGCTGTCAGCATTGATCTAAAAATGGATAAAAAGATGTGGAGTATTGCTATATTGTATATTACAGAACGCCAAATATTCGTACGAATAATTGGCGTCTGGTGCTGATGCGTTATGACCTCGAACCTGATGACGAGCGGGTGATTGAGATGTCGAAGTATAGTTTGATTTTGCAGCAGGAAAAATAGGGTGTGTAACAATCACGACACAGAATATGTTTTACAGACAATCAATTAATATTTTGCAGAAGAAACGTTATGGAATCCAAAAAATATCAGATTTTTGTCAGTTCAACCTACAAAGATCTCGTTGAAGTCAGAAAAAAAGTCATAGATACAATACTTGTAGCTTACCATTTTCCTGTTGGGATGGAGATGTTTGGCGCAGATGATGCTGAACAATGGGAAGTAATCAAGGAGACTATAGAGGGTAGTGATTATTATGTTGTCATTATCGGGCACAGATATGGTTCGTTGTCTCCGGAGCAAGAGTTCAGCTATACCGAAAGAGAATATGATTATGCCCGTGAATTAGGTATTCCTGTACTTGCGTTCATACGTAATCGGGATATCCCAACATTACCTGGAGAAAGGGAAACTAATCCAGAACTGGCAATAAAGCTTGATGATTTTATAAACAAAGCGCAAGCTAACAAAATGTGCAACTTCTGGTCAACACCTGATGAGCTGGCAACTCAGGTTGCTCTTGCTTTACCTAAAGCGTTCAAACGTATTCCCAGAACTGGCTGGGCGAGAGCAAGCGAAGTAGCAGGTCCTGAAGTTCTGGCCGAGATTACCGAGCTATCGGCAGAAAACAGAAAATTAAAGCAAAAACTTGCAGAATATGAAAAACTCTTTTCCAATCGTACACCAAATCTTGGGATCAAGATCTTTGATGAAGACAACATCAATTTGACATGGACTCCTGATCGTCATTTTAAATGTCCAGAATGGATCGATTTCAATGATATCCCCGGTGAATTACATGAGTATCTTACCAGAGAGGAGATTGATAAGTATAACAGTAAACTTCCAAGTGATAAAAAATTCAAAGAATGGTTGGATAATAATAACATAGCTAAGAATAAAGAAAATTCTTTGTTAATTAAACCTATTGTATTTAACCACGGTACAAAACCAGCCAGTGACATTTACATTAAGATTTCATTTCCTGATGTTGTGAAGGTTATATGGAAAAATGAAATAGATGATTATAACTATATTAGCATGGACATGCTGGAATCGCCCGTGGATAAGGCCCGAAAAAAACACCGGATGAAAAATTCTGTCGGTGATAAATTTCTGAGCATTTCCTCACAATTTTCAGCGCTGGGCGGTATACATAGCCATTTATCCTCATATCAAATTGAAAGACCTTTCTCATCGCTGAAAAATTTGAATCGACTCCTCAATACTAATAACACAGGGAATATAGATGATAACATTCTAAAAATCGCACAGCATAAACTTCCTCATACCAGAGAAATTAGCCTGGAAAGTATTGCTGTTATCCCTGTATCTCAGGGAGAGGGTAACATCACTATACAAATCATGTGTAGCGAATTAGAGGCTCCATTAATATCAACCAATCATATTAAGATTAGTTGAATTAATTGTAATCCAGGGCCGTAATAAAAGAGCATAGAAAAGTAGCTCGTTTTGCACATTTCCTCTCCTGATACTCATGATATCCAATGCAGTCAGGCAGAACGTTATCCGGCAGGTGAAAACATCATGATCTACGGACTGCCTAATGGTTGGGGATGGCTCGGACCTGCTTTCCGCATTTCGACTGGACAGATGGTTGTGTTGCGGTGAATAAGCGATATGCGGGAAATATGGTCCCGTGTTCCGGCTGGTACTGTTATTGATATTCGGCCATAACGATGTTACGTATTCAAATATGAGTCCTGCTTATGCACCTGAGAGATAAAGGCGCGGTGTGTAAGCCCCTAATATACACTATGAACTATCAGTTGTTTTATAAGGGAAATGCATGAATAACAGAAAAACAAGATGGTTTTCATTTCTTATTTTTATGGAAGGAGTGTTTGTATTCCGTGGTTGGGAGATCTTTGAACACTATCATCTCTCTGCATTTTCGATCCTTATGGCATTTATTGCTTCTCTGTATATCTATATAAAAATTCAAGAATGTGTAAATAAATTGAGTTCAGCCAATAAAATTATTGTATTTTTTAGATTGAATGGCCTGATTTCCTTTTTTAAAAAAGGAAATCATCTTACTGTTTTCGAACGAAGCGCTGTTTTCTTGTCCGTTTATATTCCATGTATGTTGATTATGTATTTAAACTCATTGTCGTAATGCATATCGGACAATACCATTGTGTGATTTCTTCAAAAAAATGAACAGTGCCCTTAGGAAGGGGTGTTCATCACATCACTACAATGGTGATGCGAACGAATCAGTGATCGATTCAGATGCGATTATCCTGCTGCGTTCCGAAAAAGACGGTTGCACTGACAATATTTTGTCAAAAAAATAAATAGCCGGGCAGCCCAGCCACAAAGGCTGAGCTGGTGTACCTCGTCAGTATCGGCTATTTTGTCATCCGCTTTTACTGAGCATAAAGACTGTCGATGTAGCTTGCATACCACTGCATCATCTCCCTCCTCCCATCCAAATACTGAGCGTGGTTATACGTCCCACGAATACTGTTTTTATCCACATGAGCGAGCTGCATCTCGATCCAGGCTGTATTAAAACCCTGCTCATGCAAAATGGTACTCATCGTGTGCCGAAAACCGTGACCGGTAGCTTTGCCATCGTAGCCGATACGTTTGATCACCATGTTAATACTGGCTTCACTCATCGGCTTGTTGATATTGCAGCGTCCAGGAAATACCAGTTGATACTGACCTGTGTAGGTGTGAAGCTCCTGCAGTATCGCCAGTACCTGGCCTGACAAAGGCACCAGATGCTTACGGCGCTTCTTCATGCGGCTTTCAGGGATTGTCCATAACGCATTCTCCAGATCAAACTCTTGCCATTCTGCAGCGCGTAGTTCAATAGTGCGCACTCCTGTGAGCAACAGCAGGCTGGTTGCCATGCGTGTAATGCAACTGCCATGGTAATCAGCCAGACTGGCAAGAAATGCGGGTAACTCGGATGCCTGTAGGTGAGGGAAGTGCTCGGTTTTTGGTGCGGTCAGCGTACCGGTCAGTTCTGCTGCTGGGTTAATCGTCGCACGTCCTGTTGCGATGGCGTAGCGGAAGATCTGATTGCAGTACTGCCTGACCTTACGTAATTTTTCCAGCGAACCGCGTTTTTCTATCAGGCGTAAAACCTCCAGCATCTCCAGAGGAAGGATCTCTGCAACGGGACGTTTGCCCACATGTGGGAAGATATCCTTCTCCAGCGCTTCCATAACGCTCTCAGCGTAGCTTTCCGACCATGAGATACACTTGTGCTTGTGCCACTCCATAGCGAGCGCCCTGAAGGTATTGACGACAGATATCTTTTTGGCGAGTTTTTCGAGCTGCTTTTTCTCACTCGGGTCGCCACCCTCAGCAATCACCTTTCTGGCCTCATCACGTTTTACACGCGCATCAGCCAGGGATATCTCTGGGTAAACACCAATAGATAACTTTTTCTCTTTACCGGCGATACGGTATTTCATACGCCAGTATCGTTTTCCTGTGGTGGTTACCAGGAGAAAAAGACCACGTTCGTCAGAGAGTTTATAGTCCTTCTCTTTGGGCTTAGCGGTCTCGACCTGCCGGGCTGTCAGTGCCATATGGGGGCCTCAAATTTCATTGAACAAGAAGAGCCCCCTGAAAAGCCCCCAGATGCAACTTGATTTAGAGAGAGTTGAGTTGAGGTCAGTGGAGTTCGAAATGTCAGAAAATGATGTATGGCAGTGATTATACTTGAGTTTTGTGGAGTTTGGGAGACGTACATAGAAGTGAAAGTGGTGCCCGGACTCGGAATCGAACCAAGGACACGGGGATTTTCAATCCCCTGCTCTACCGACTGAGCTATCCGGGCTACGGGGCGCATTAAACCGTATTGGCGCCAAATCGTCAATGAGTTTCTCATATAAAGGCGATCAGTTGCTCTCTTTTCATGCGAAATTCGCTAAAAAATGTTAGTGCGATGATTTTTTCATCGTAATGAACTGTTTCATCTGTTTGATTTATAGTTTTTTTATTTTTCAGGTCGTTAGATAACAATGGCTTAGATATTCACTAAATATGCATTTTTATTGAGTTTTAAGGGTTGAATCGCTCCCATAAACATGTAATTATTGCGCGAATTTAGCGTTACTATTCATTCGACTAGTCCATATCATTTTGAGAGTTTAAGCAGGGGGCGGTTATGGCATTTTCACACTATCTAATGCATATTCAGCGCCTCGCGAGCCACTTCTTCTACTCCATTTCTATTAAGTCTATTATCCCTTCTATGCGGTAAGGCTACGTGTTGCTCACTGTTAGGCATTATTAAAAATAGAGCCAACTCTCTGATTTTACTGATGTCTATTGGTCGATGCTGATACCAGTTTATTCACTATTCTGGCTTTTCTTTTGCTGTGAGAAGTGCACACCGAAGATATCAATTTGCCGGTATCACAAAAGTTTCTCAATGTGATGCTATCTATATGCCAAAGTGGCAGCCTCATACCTGACCGTTTGAGAGTAAGTGACATGACACAATTAAAAATAGCAACAAGTGCTCGTTTGGCTTCTTATATAGAAAGTCAGCGCGGAATGGTATATCTCAATCAGACTGATTTTACGGATGTTGCCGCCGTGGTGATGTCGATAGAAGATGCGAATGCCGGTATATTGTCAAAGCTATATGACCTGGGCTTTGCTATTCCTATTTTTGTTGCTGTCACAGCAGAACAGACGGTTTCTGCGGAGTATTTACCCCTGATTAAAGGCGTCATCACACTCGGTGAGGTAAATAAGGCATTTTATAATGCTCAGGTAGAGGTTGCCGCTAGCGAATATCAAAAAAATCTATTACCGCCTTTCTTCTCAACATTAAAGAAATATGTCGAGATGAAAAACTCGACCTTTGCTTGCCCTGGCCATCAAGGCGGTGAGTTCTTCCGTAAACACCCTGCTGGTCGTCAGTTTTTTGAATTCTATGGTGAGACAATTTTCCGGTCAGATATGTGTAACGCTGATGTCAAATTGGGCGACCTGCTTATCCATGAAGGTGCGGCAAAAGAGGCACAGAAATATGCAGCTAAGGTCTTTAATGCAGATAAAACCTATTTTGTTTTGAATGGGACTTCAGCGGCCAATAAAGTGGTTACTAATGCTTTACTGACCCGCGGTGATTTGGTGTTATTTGACCGAAATAACCATAAATCTAACCACCACGGTGCACTGATTCAAGCAGGGGCAACGCCTGTTTACTTAGAAACTGCCCGTAACCCGTTTGGTTTCATTGGCGGTATCGATGCGCACTGTTTCGATGAACGTTATTTACGCCAGCAATTAAGTGAGATTGCTCCTGAACGTGCGGGTGATGCACGGCCATTCAGATTGGCTATCATTCAGTTAGGTACCTATGACGGCACGGTGTATAACGCACGGCAGGTGGTTGATAGTATTGGTCATTTATGTGATTACATTTTGTTTGATTCGGCGTGGGTGGGTTATGAACAATTTATCCCGATGATGAAAGATTTCTCGCCGTTGTTGCTGGAACTCAATGAAAACGATCCTGGGATTATTGTGACTCAGTCGGTACACAAGCAGCAGGCTGGTTTTTCCCAAACCTCGCAAGTACATAAAAAAGATAACCACATCAAAGGGCAAAAGCGCCACTGTAACCATAAGCGTTTTAACAATGCATTTATGCTGCATGCCTCGACCAGCCCGTTTTATCCCTTATTTGCGGCATTGGACGTCAATGCCAAAATACACTCTGGCGATAGTGGGCGCCGTATGTGGATGGACTGTGTCAAACTCGGTATCGAGACTCGAAAGTTATTATTAGAGCGTTGCTCAATGTTGCGGCCATTTATTCCACCTACAGTGAGGGGAGTAAATTGGCAGGATTATGATACGGACATTATTGCCAATGATCCTAGCTTCTTTAATTTTGAGCCAAACGAGAGCTGGCATGGGTTTGAAGGATATAACCAAGACCAATATTTGGTGGACCCATGTAAGTTATTGCTGACCACGCCGGGTATTGATGCCAGCACTGGACAATATACCCAGTTTGGTGTGCCAGCAGCGATACTGGCGACTTTCTTGCGAGAAAATGGCATTGTGCCGGAAAAATGCGATCTGAACTCGATCTTGTTCCTGCTGACGCCTGCGGAAAACCCAAGTAAAATGGCCCATCTGGTTGATATGTTAGTGCAATTTGAGCGCTATATTGAGCAAGATGCACTGCTGTATGATGTATTGCCGACGATTTATCGTAAAAACGAAGAGCGTTATCGCGGCTATACCTTGCGTCAGTTATGTCAAGAGATGCATGACCTGTATGCCCGTTATGATGTGAAGCAGCTGCAAAAGGATATGTTCCGAAAAGCCAGCTTCCCGCAAGTTGTTATGAATCCTCAGGATGCCAATATTCAATTTATCCGTGACAATATTGAACTGATCCCTATTGCTAAGGCGGAAGGGCGTATTGCGGCTGAAGGTGCATTGCCCTATCCGCCGGGCGTGTTGTGTGTCGTTCCGGGGGAAATGTGGGGTGGGGCGGTGCAGCGCTATTTCCTTGCATTAGAGGAGGGGATCAATTTATTGCCGGGCTTCTCACCGGAATTGCAGGGTGTTTATATCGAAAAAGGTGATGTGGAGCGGCGGCGTATTTTGGGTTATGTCATTACTCAGTAATCTGAAAACAAATAGACAGCCGATGAGAATGTCGGCTGTCATACTATAGCTTATCCCTCTAAGGATAATTAGTAACCGAAATAACGTACCAATAAAACAGTACCTGAAAGCAGTAGTAAGATGTTTATGATCTTAATCAGTTGTTCGCGGCTGATCCCCAAGCTGATTTTATTGGCAATCGCCAATCCGACTAACATGCCAGGGGCTAACAGCAATACCATCCATAGAATTGACAAGTCCATATAAACTCCGGCCAGCGCAAATAAAATCACTCTGGTCAGGGTACTTAGGCCAATAAGTGTCGTCTGCGTAATCCGTAAATTGTCTTTACTGGCTATCCGTCCAGATAAATAAATAGCATAGATAAACCCGCCGCTACCAAATAATGCACTGAAGATACCGCCAATTAAGCCAAGAGGAATGGCGGCTGTAGGCTTGAACTGCTTTTGTGGTTTGCGTCGGCTGAGAGAATAAATTGCATATAGAATGACAAATATGCCCAACGCCAATAGTAAAATATCGGGGCGGGTTCGCAGAAGTACCGTTGCTCCTATCAAGCTGCCAATAATCATCAATGGCACCAGGCGCTTGAGCTCAGCAATATCTGCATGGCGGCTATGACGCGCTACGTTGGTGATTGCGGCAACCATATCGATAATGGCTAACAATGGGACAATCTTTGCTACGGGGATAAATAGTGCTAAAACCGGGCTGGCAATTAACGCGGAACCAAAACCAGTAATACCAAAAATAATATAGGCAATGACCATGGTGGAGAAGATTGCCACCATTTCAAAAGCGGTAAGTCCAAAGTCCATTAGTTCAATCTGCCAGTAGTGAATCGAAAATAGTGAGCGATACTATAATCTTTTTATTGCGAATGGTTGCTATTCAAATGTACGTAATTATCCGCTGATCACAATTTTAGCCATAAAAAATGGCACAGCGAACTGTGCCATAGATATCTTTTCGACTAAGGTTACAGCGTTATTAGTGGCGGCGGTAGCTCTTCTGAGCGCTATTCACTTTCACCAGATAACGGCGAGATTCACCTGATGGGTGTTTAGTGGTTAGCGTTTGGAATACATCACCTGGTGCCATATTGTTAATAATATTTACTGCCTGGTTCTTGTCGCTGGAGAATACCCGCAACACGCTCCCAGCACCGCCATTATAGGAAGTAATAACTGCATAACGGCGTGAAGTGGTATTTTGAATACCGCCTAAATAGGTATTTTGCAAAATGGATAGATAGGCTGTGCCTGCATCGATATTATTAGCAGGATCAAATAGATAACTGCGGCTAGGTTGACCACTTTTACCTTTCATTTTAAACACATCCCGCCCGGCAGTATGCTGAACAACCTGCATCAGACCTAGCGCATCAGAGCCACTGACTGCATAAGGGTTGAAGCTCGACTCTGTTTGCATAATTGCCAGAATCAGTGATTCTTCTACACCATATTTTTCGGCTGATTGCCGTACCAGTGGCAGGTATTTATGGGCTCGCTTATCCAAGTGGTTAGGGACTAATTGCAAAGTCACCGACCAGATAACATGCAAACCAGACGTGCGTTTTTGCATTTTATTTTGCAGTAAATAATCGGCAAAATGTGCAGCCCTCCATTCCCAACGAATAGGCTCACCATTGTTATCCAGTACCTGTCCATAAAGGAACGGTTCTTTGCTGATTTGGATATCGTTGGCATCAGAATAGAGATCGATAGAGCCTGGGTCATCGCCCATTAATAATGTGGTAATGATGGCTTGACGTAAGTGAGCGGCCGGATCAGTCGTGGCAATAGTTTCAACCGTAATAGTACCGGCATCAAAGTTGATATGGCTGCGGGTTTGATATTGATCCGTATACTTAACATAATCCTTGGGGCCCGCGATTAAGACTTCTTTTAATCCCCAAATATTTTCAATGTTATGGGCAAACTGACCCATTAAAATTTCGAAACCGTTCGTGTCTTTGATAAAGGCTTCGTTATCTGTCTGATTTTTATTGCCTGAGCAAGACACTAACAAAGGTGCAATGACCAACAAAGCTAAAATTTTCTTCATCTTACAAGCCATATCTTGATGAGGAATTTACCCGTCATATATCAAGTTACCAGCGCGTTAGCTGCCTTTTTGTAACTCGATCTATTTAGGGTAATACCCGTCATACGGTACGTTACCAGTGTGTTGGCCCCGAGTGATTACTGACTCGGCGGAGTATAACCTTCAATATGAACATCCTGCCCTTCAAACAGGAAATTGACCATTTCCTGTTCCAGCAATTTACGGTCTTCGACATTCATCATGCTGAGCTTCTTCTCATTAATCAGCATGGTTTGTTTAGTTATCCATTGTGACCAGGCTTCTTTCGAGATTTCGTTATAGATACGTTTACCAATTTCACCTGGATACAGCTGAAAATCTTGTCCTTCAGCTTCCTTTTTTAAAAAGGTGCAAAAAATCGTTCTGCTCATGCTAAATCCTCTTCTAAGACTGACGTCAAATAAAACTGTTTGGATAGACGGCGGTGTTGCCCGTTATGGTTTTGCTAACTTAGTTTTTGCCATTTCTTCTTTTGCTAGCTGAAGTAATAAACGCTCAACTGGGGCGGCCAATCCTACCGACGGTGGTTGTGCTAAGTTATACCAGAGACCTGCCCCATCATCCATGTATCCACGAGCTGATGCAGTATCCAGCCACATTGGAACAATATCCAAATGGAAGTGGCTGAAGGTGTGACGAAAAGCGGTTAACTGCCGCAACTTACTGGCAGCCATACCCCGTTGTTGCAACCAACTATCCAAATCATCTTGCTCGGCAAACTGTGGGAAACAGAATAACCCGCCCCACAGCCCAACGGGTGGGCGTTGTTCGAGCCATACCTGAGAGCCGTTTTGCAGCAACAGAAAATAGGCCGTTTTTTCCGGTATCGTCTGCTTGGGTTTCTTACCTGGATAGCGCGCCCAACTATGGTTGGCATAAGCGAGACAACCTATATTCAATGGACAAAGTTCGCACTTGGGCTTGGAGCGTGTGCAGACAATAGCGCCTAAATCCATCATTGCCTGATTAAATTGGCCTACTCCCTTTGCTGGGGTCACATCCTCACTGATTTGCCACAGTCGCCCTTCGACATCTTTTTTACCCGGCCATCCCTCAACGGCGTAGCAACGAGCCAGAACTCGCTTAACATTACCGTCCAAAATAGGGAAATGCTGCCCCAAAGAGAGCGATAAAATCGCACCAGCCGTGGATCGGCCTATGCCGGGTAATGCGAGAATTTCGTCAAAAGTCGTCGGGAATTCACCTTGATGGCGTTCAACAACCGTTTGGGCAGCTTTATGTAGATTTCTGGCGCGGGCGTAGTAACCCAAACCCGTCCATAAATGTAGAACTTCATCCAACGGAGCAGCGGCTAAAGCACGAATATCAGGGAAACGCAGCATAAAGCGTTGGAAATAAGGAATGACCGTTGCAACCTGTGTTTGTTGCAACATCACTTCTGATAGCCAGACTTGATACGGTGTTTTATCCAATTGCCATGGCAATGTTTTGCGGCCAAAGCGTTGGTACCACTCAAGTACCACGTGCGCGAATTGTTGCGCTTGCATCATAAGCAGGTATCGATATCCGGCAGAGAAATAAATTAGAGCTGGATTGCAGCATAGACTCTTCAGACTGTAAACCCCCTTCGTTCCTGACGCTACAACGGTGTTAGCTGCTTTTAATGCGTATTAATAGGTTATTTACAGCTTAATTTTGTACTTATGGCCGCCAGAGTTGATAAACTGGCGTATCTTTGCATAATGCGCGTTCGTATACGCAACCAACAGACAGAAAGCACCATGATAAATGACGTCATATCTCCGGAATTTGATGAAAACGGTCGCGCGATGCGCCGTATTCGTAGTTTTGTCCGCCGTCAGGGGCGCCTGACCAAAGGCCAACAACTGGCGCTCGATAACTACTGGCCGGTGATGGGCGTAGAATATCAGCCGACCCCTGTTGATTTTACTGCCTTGTTTGGCCGTGAAGCGCCAGTGGTATTGGAAATCGGCTTTGGTATGGGAACTTCGCTGGTCACTATGGCTGCCACCAATCCACAGCAGAATTTTCTCGGAATAGAAGTACATTCTCCGGGCGTTGGCGCATGCCTGGCTTCAGCAAATGAAGCTGGCCTGAATAACTTGCGGGTTATGTGTCATGATGCGGTCGAAGTGCTGGAAAATATGATCCCGGATTCCTCACTGGACATGGTTCAGCTGTTTTTCCCTGACCCTTGGCACAAAGCGCGCCATAATAAACGTCGTATCGTCCAGGCACCTTTTGTCGAATTAGTAAAAAGTAAATTAAAAGTAGGTGGCGTGTTCCATATGGCGACCGACTGGCAGCATTATGCGGAACATATGCTGGAGGTGATGTCAGGTGCGAACGGGTACCGCAATCTTTCAGAGCAGAATGATTATGTGCCTCGTCCGGACTCACGTCCGCTGACAAAATTTGAATTACGCGGCCAGCGCCTGGGACATGGCGTTTGGGATCTGATGTTTGAGAGGAAAGAATAATGGCTAAGAATCGTAGTCGTCGTTTACGCAAAAAAATGCATATCGACGAGTTTCAGGAGTTAGGTTTTTCTGTACAGTGGACTTTCCCAGAAGGCACTGGTGTTGATGTTATTGATGAAACTGTCGATGCTTTTATCGATGAAGTCATTGAGGCAAATGGCCTGGCATTTGATGGCAGCGGCTATTTGCAGTGGGAAGGTCTGATTTGCCTGCAAGAGATTGGTCATTGCACTGATGAACACCGTGCACTAGTGACTAAGTGGCTGGAAGCTCGCAAATTGAAAAATGTAGAAACCAGTGAGCTGTTTGATATCTGGTGGGATTGATCTTCCGTTTTAACGGTAGATAATTGATAAGGGCGCCTAATGCAGGCGCCTTTGTTTTTATCAGAAGCTGTTAGCGGAAACGGTTACCGGAAATTGATTGGGAGCATTGTTGTGGCAGCAGCTTTAGGGGTAACAACAGGTTTAGATAATAGCTTGCTGCTGGATATCTTGCAGCAGGTGCGCCCGCTGATTGGTCAAGGGAAAGTGGCAGATTATATCCCAGCCTTGGCCGAAGTTTCGGCTGACAAATTGGGTATCGCAGTCTGTACACTGGATGGCACGATATATCAGGCCGGAGATGCTAATGAGCGCTTTTCTATTCAATCGATTTCAAAAGTATTAAGTTTGACGCTGGCATTATCCCGTTATGGGGAGCAGGAAATATGGCAGCGAGTGGGTAAAGAGCCATCAGGCCAGCCGTTTAACTCGCTGGTGCAGTTAGAGTTAGAAAAGGGCAAGCCGCGTAACCCGTTTATTAATCCCGGGGCGCTGGTGGTATGCGATATGCTACAAAGCCGCCTGAGTGCGCCAAAGCAAAGGATGTTAGAAGTGGTGCGTCAGTTAGTGAATGACGACAACATTAGCTACGACCCGCGAGTGGCGCGCTCGGAATTTGAACATTCAGATCGCAACGCTGCTATTGCCTATCTAATGAAGTCGTTTGGTAATTTCAACAACGATGTTCTGACGGTACTTCAGACCTATTTCCACTATTGCGCCATGCGCATGAGTTGTGTCGAACTGGCTCGCTGCTTTGTCTATCTGGCAAATCAGGGGCGCAGTATTAGTGGGCATGGCTCGCTTATCACACCAATGCAAGCGCGGCAAATCAATGCTCTGATGATTACCAGTGGTATGTATGATGGTGCTGGTGAGTTTGCCTTCCGCGTGGGTATGCCGGGTAAATCGGGGGTCGGGGGTGGAATTATCGCCATTGTGCCTGATGAGTTATGTATTGCGGTTTGGTCACCGGAATTAGACCATGCGGGGAACTCTCTGGCTGGAACGGCCGCCTTAGAGCTATTGGCACAGCGGATTGGCCGCTCTATTTTTTAGGACAGCTCCCCTTCATGCCTAAAGTAAATTCTGGCAGGGTGGGGATTAGCACGTTATAAATAGCGATAAAGCCATAGAAATACGCGATGGCACAGAGCTTCTTAGGAGTCTTATGTTACTTAAATTGAAAGCATTACGAACGGTCGGTCTCGCAGTATTGATGCTGACTGCCTGGCAGGTACAAGCTGATTATCAGTGCAGTGTAAAGCCGCAGGATGATGTAATTATCAGCCCGCAATCCGTACAGGTGGTGGGTGCCAGCGGTAATTTGCAGATTTCACCCGACGGTGATGTTACACGTAATGGTAAGACATTAACTCTGACCGATGCGCAGCGCCAGCAGGCTTTCCGCTATCAGACGGCCTTGCGCAAAGATTTACCGTGGATAGATCAGGGAGCGCAGCAGCGCCTGGAAAAAGCGCGGGTTTCATTGGATAAAGTGATTGTTCAGCAATTGGGGAGTAACAGCAATGTGCGTAACCGGCTGACAACGCTGAATGAACAGCTTAAACAACAAATGAGTCGTATCATTGAGAAACGCAGCGACGGCTTAACTTTCCATCATAAAGCTATTGATGAGGTTGAAAAAGACGGTCGTCAGTTGGTGCAACAGAGTATGGGGGGTGTGTTGCAAGACAGCCTCAATGAAATGGGTGTTAAGCAGGCGACCAGCGGCAGTGGCGGTAATAATCCATTGCAGGCCATTATGGGTAATCTGGGTGGGCTGCAGCAGGCTATCCAAAACGAATGGAATAATCAGGAACAGGATTTCCAGCAATTTGGGCACGAAGTATGTGGACGTGTGACGGCTCTGGAGCAGCAGCGTAGGGATTTACTCAAAGCATTAAACTAATATCCCCGTCATCTTTCAAGATGCAGGGTTGTTGGCCGCTATCACTTACCCAAGTCATTGAGTTATCTCAACGCCTTGGGTTCATTCTATTGCCGCCTACCTGCAACTCGAAATCTATTGGGTATAACGTGATTTTGGTTTGGCAGGTTCAGACGGAAGATGTCGTCTGAACCCGTTTTTCTCATTTATCTCTATAAAACTGGTAGCGTTACAAGAACAGTTCTAACAGCGAGTTAAGGAATAACTTCCCTTTCTCGGTAATCTGCCAGTATTCCTCTGTTTCGATTAAATATTCTTTCGCTAATGCCTCGTCCAGTTGTGGGCGAATTGTGCTTTCAGCTAATCCGGTAAAATGGGTGAAATCAGCCCGTGGTGCGGCTTCCAGTAAGCGGAAACGGTTCATAAAGAACTCAAAAGGCCGATCTGCTGCTTCTACTTCGTACTGCTTATCGAGATATTTACCCTGCATAAAACCACGCGGGTGTTTGGTTTTTATCGTGCGTAATATTCGCCCATCACGAAAAGTGATTTTACCGTGCGCGCCACAGCCAATGCCCAGATAATCGCCAAATCGCCAGTAGTTTAGGTTATGTTGACATTGATAACCCGGTTTGGCATAGGCCGAGGTTTCATACTGCTGATACCCGGCGGCACTCAATAACTGATGCCCTTGCTGGAAGATATCCCACAGTGCGTCGTCATCCGGCAGGGTCGGTGGGCGCGAACTAAAGCCGGTGTTTGGCTCAATCGTTAGCTGATACCAAGACAGGTGTGGTGGATTTAAAGCAATGGCCTGGCGCAAATCATCCAGTGCTTCTTCCAGTGACTGATCCGGCAAACCGTGCATTAGGTCCAGATTAAAACTGCGCAGCCCAAGTGAGGTTGCCAGTTCTGCAGCACGCTTGGCCTCATCCGGCCCATGTATCCGCCCCAGCCGTGTTAATTTCTCGGCACTGAAGCTTTGCACCCCAATGGAGATACGGTTGATACCGGCGCGCTGATAGCCGCTAAAGCGATCTGCTTCCACGGCACCGGGGTTGGCTTCCATAGTGATCTCAGCATCAATTGCCAGTGGCAATTTGGCTCGAACGCCATCAAGTAACTGTTGCATCGCCTCGGCGCTGAGTAAGCTTGGCGTGCCACCACCAATAAAAATAGTGCTAATCTCGCGACCTTTGACCAGAGGCACGTCGGCATCAAGATCCGCTAGCAAGTGTTCTACATATTCCTGGTGTGGGACATCGCCTTTCAGTGCATGGGAATTAAAGTCACAGTAAGGGCATTTCTGTACACACCAGGGAATGTGAATGTAGAGACTAAGCGGGGGTAATTTAAGCATTGCGCAGGGCATCCAACATCAGTTTCAGTGCCTGACCACGATGGGACACCGCGTGCTTTTCTTCACGAGTCAACTCTGCGGCTGTTTTACCCAGTTCCGAGACATAAAAAATAGGGTCATAACCGAATCCAGCCGTGCCAGAAGGTTGGCGAGCAATCACACCTGGCCATTGCCCATGGAACACCAACGGCGTTGGATCTTCCGCATGGCGCATATAAACCAGTACACAATGGAATTGGGCACCGCGCTGCTCATCAGGAATATCTTTCAACGCGACCAGCAGTTTCTCAAGGTTTTGTTGATCACTGGCATCAGCACCGGCGTAGCGGGCGGAATAAATCCCGGGCGCTCCACCCAAAGCATCAACGGCCAAGCCTGAGTCATCAGCAATAGCCGGTAGACCGGTGGCTTGTGCGGCATGGCGTGCTTTCAATATGGCATTTTCAATAAAGGTTAAGCCGGTCTCTTCGGCAGATTCGACGCCCAGTTCGGTTTGCGCGACAACATTCAAACCAAAATCGGCCAGCAAGGTTGCCAGCTCACGCACTTTGCCGGGGTTACCGGTGGCTAATACTACTTTTTGCATGGAAGAGTCCTGAATTACATTTAGGTCGACAATCTGTCGCCCAATTCTAGCGGGAAGTATTTATCATTCGAGCAGTGTCGCAACTTCGGGTGGGATCTGTTGCGGGTTAACGATTTTGATCTGTTTATGCCGCCCCAATTCGCCCTTTTCGATAATCACTTGGCTTTTTGCTACCCGGAACTGTTTAGCGATAAATTTGATCAAATGAGCATTAGCTTGACCATCAACCGGTGGGGCGGTAATGGCGACTTTAAGTTCATCGCCGTGTAAACCGACAATCTGGTCACGGCTGGCTTTCGGCTGAATATATAGCCTGAGAACCAGCCCGTCCAGCAATGGGGTAACTGCACTCACAGCACGAACCAAAGCTCGCCTAGCAGATCCATACCTAAATAGTTGATCAGATACAGGATCAGAATAACCACCATCGCCGAGAAATCGATGCCGCCCATAGCGGGCAAAATACGACGAATCGGTGCCATTAAAGGTTCAGTTAACTGATACAGCAGGTAGTCCATTGGGCTACGGCCCTGACTGACCCAGCTCATTAGCGCACGAATGATCATCACCCAGAAAATCAGATAACCGGCCGCTTTTACTAATGAAATAATACCAAACAGCAAGTTATATAAGCTGAGTGACATTGAACCGCTCTGAATCAGTACTAGCAGCGGATACTTGATGGTCATCAGCAAGAATGCCAGTAGCAGCGATGCACTGTCGATCGGCCCCAGAGAAGGGATGACTCGGCGCAACGGGCCGACAATCGGTTGGGTTATTTTCACCACAAATTGTGAGAATGGGTTGTAGAAATCGCTGTGAACCCACTGCATCCAGATGCGCAACAGCAGTACCATCACATACAGGTCAATGACCGTTTTGGCCAGAAAAGTCAGCGTTAGCATGAGTTGCCTTAATCCTTAATTCAATATGGTGTGTAGGTAAATAGACCGCCTATTTGCCTACTTTCTCGGCCCCTATCTTAACGGGAAAGTATCAGGACCAGTGTCGTGTTTTGTAAATTTTGCCGCTGTTAGAACAGCTTTTCCATTTCTTTTGCTCGCACAATAGCAGCTTGCATGGCACTGGAAACAATTTGAGGTAAGTGTTGTTCGTTAAATACCCGGATTGCTTCGGCCGTCGTCCCCCCTTTAGACGTTACCTGCTCACGCAATGTTGAAAGTGGTAAGTGCGGGTTGGCTTCCATTAATGCCGTAGCACCAGATGCCGCTTGCTGCACCAGCATACGGGCGGTGTCACTGTCAAAACCTAAACGTTCGGCTTCTTGCTGCATCGCTTCCATAAACAGGAAGAAATAGGCCGGTGCGCTACCTGCGGCGGCGATAACGTTATTAATGCCGTTTTCATCATCTACCCAACAAACTTTACCCACTGAGCTCATCAGTGAAGCCGTGAAATCACGGTCATCTTGCGAGACTTGCTGAGGCGCATAAAGGCCGCTCATTCCTTTCCCCACCAGCGATGGTGTGTTGGGCATGATTCGCACCAGATTGATATTACCGCCCAACAGTGCATAGAAACGCTCTACCTGTACACCTGCGGCAATAGACAGCACCAGCTTACCGGTGAAATCGATATTTTCCTGCAAGGGTTGGCATACCGTAGCCATTAATTGCGGCTTAACGGCTAGAACAATGACTTCTGCTTTTTTCGCTTCGGTAATATTGTCGTCGCTACTCATTACGCCAAATTCGGCGGCAAGTACATCACGGTTTTTAGTTGAAGGTGCACAAACGCTGATCATTTTAGCGGGGTAACCACCTGCCACTAAGCCCGCGATAATTGCGCGTGCCATATTGCCCGCACCAATAAATGTAATATTGCGATGTTTCATTAATTCAGTTCTCCTCATCCCCTGCGTATTTGCAGCCACAGCGGTGTTAGCATCTCTCACTCACCCGAATCACTTACTGGTCTTGATCTTAAGAGATAAGTAAGCTCATCGGGATTAATGAGCCTCTTTGAGGCTCACCCTTCGGGCTAGCATAAATGCTGTTCAAACCGATCTTCGACCGATTTGTCGCTCCTTTGCTGCCTTACCGTGACTCCAACTACTTTGGGGCCCTCTTTATATTTGAAGCCACCGGGAGTTAAGCGCGGGAGCCAAAAATCGCGGTACCAATGCGCACCAACGTACTGCCAGCCGCTATAGCTGCGGCCATATCATCCGTCATCCCCATGGAAAGTGTATCCATCTGAGGGTAGCTAGTTTTTAAAGTCAAGAAGGCCTGATTCATTTGCTCAAATACCGCCAGTTGCTGTTGATAATCAGTTTCAGGTGCCGGAATGGCCATCAGCCCACGTAAATGTAGATGAGGCAGTTCACTGATACTGGCTGCCAAAGCGGGTAGCTCCGCCAATACAATACCGGACTTACTCTGCTCATCACTGATATTGACCTGAATAAGGATATTCAGTGCTGGCATTTCTGGCGGGCGTTGAGCACTTAGGCGTTGTGCAATCTTGAGCCTATCGACGGTATGGCACCAGGCAAAATTCTCTGCGACTAATCTGCTCTTATTGGATTGCAGCGGGCCGATAAAGTGCCATTCAAGCTGCGAGGCATGGGCACTTTCTGAGAAATAGTGAATTTTATCTACCCCTTCCTGCACATAGTTTTCGCCAAAAGCGTATTGTCCAACGGCGATAGCTTCTTCGATAGCGGTCACAGGCTTGGTTTTACTGACTGCAAGCAATGTCACTTCTTCTGGAGAGCGCCCGCAGTTGCGTGCAGCGGCTGCGATTTTCGCTCTGACATCCTGTAGATTCTGCTCAATTGTGCTCATATGGACCCAGGAGTTTGATATGGATTTCACTTGTCTGGATGATAAAAACACAGACTCGGATAACCCTGAATTTAATGGTGTTTCCACCAAATACATTGCGTTAGAAAAGCCTGAACATGCCGATAGTGGCTTCAACGAACAGGATTTCGCTAATAAGGTGGCGGATAGTGTAAATCATAATGCATCGGATCTGCACCTTTGTACTGGTTATCATCCGGTATTGCGCATTGATGGTGAACTGAAAACCTTTACTCACTGGCCGCGCGTCAATGCCAGTTGGCTTAACGGCTTAAGCCAATATTTCTTGAGTGATGTGCAACAACGGCAGTTACAGCAAAGTGGGCAGGTGGATTGTGCTTGTACCACGAGTGCCGGGCAGCGGCTGCGGGCGAATATTTTTCAGCAACAGCAGGGGAAATCGATAGCTTTCCGTATGATTTCTGCAATTAGCCCCTCGCTAGATGAGTTAGATACTCCAAGCATTATTAATCAGCTCATCGAACAAGATAATGGTTTGATTCTGGTGACTGGAGCGACAGGTAGTGGGAAATCCACCACATTGAGCGCGATGATCAGTGCGATGAATCAGAAGCAGGCGCGCCATATCATCACACTAGAGGATCCGATCGAGTTTATTCATATTAGTAAATCCTGTTTGATCCAGCAGCGGGAGTTGGGCCGTCACACTCATTCTTTCAGTAGCGCGCTCACTGGAGCATTGCGCCAAGATCCCGATATCATTTTATTGGGGGAGTTGCGGGATCAAGAGACGATTCGTTTAGCACTGACTGCTGCTGAAACCGGACATTTGGTACTGGCGACATTACACACTCGCACTGCGACTCAAGCTATCGATCGGCTGGTGGATGTTTTTCCTGTGGCAGAAAAGGCGGTCATTCAGGCGCAATTAGCGGCCAGCTTGCGCGCAGTTATTGCACAGAAATTGTGTCATAAAGTGGGAGGTGGACGTATCGCCATATTTGAGATATTGACACAGACCACGGCGGCCAGTCATTTGATTCGTGAAGGTAAAACCTACCAACTCCCCTCGGTGATACAGAGCGGAAGACAATGGGGGATGCAAACTTTTGAGCAGGGCATGACGCAGCGACAAAAACAGGGCGTATTGGCTGAACGTCATGTGAGTCCATGAAGCATGTTAATCGTCAATGTGGAGATAGAGCCGCTAACACCGCTGCGGCTCTCATTAAAAAGATGTTACCCAAAGTAATTGATGTTGCAGCAAGGCAGCAAACGAATGCATCCCGATGAGCTTACATTGGTAAGTGATTCGGGTGAGTGAGAGCCGCTAACACCGCTGCGGCTCCAAGTACGAAGGGCAACTGTAACTAGGCGGCTGGGATCTGCTGGGTAATACAATGAATATTACCGCCTCCTAAGAGAATCTCGCGAGCAGGGACGCCAACAATTGCATAGTCAGGGAATATCTGCTGCAACAGATCATGCGCCAGCCCATCAGTGCGGCTATCCAACAGCGGATAAATAATCTGTTGATTGCTGATCAGGAAGTTGACGTAAGACCCGGCTAACCGCTCACCGGCGGTGCGTGGCACGGCATCGCTAGACAGCACATCGAAAGTCTCGGCTTCGGTGTTATACAGTGGACCTGGTGCGGGCAGCTTCCAGATTTTTAGCTTACGGCCTTTGGCGTCGACGGCATTCGATAATACTTCAAAGGCGGCAACAGAACGCGCGTATTGCGGATCCTGCTGATCGTCAGTCCAATGCAGAGCGACTTCACCAGGGCGGACAAAACAGCACATATTGTCGATGTGGCCATCGGTCTCATCGTTATAAACGCCGTCTTGTAACCAGATGAAATGTGTGACGCCAAGATATTCACGCAGCAGATGTTCAATTTGTGCCTGATTAAGGTGCGGGTTACGGTTAGGGTTCAACAAACACTCTGCGGTAGTCAGTAAAGTGCCTTCACCATCGGTATGAATAGAGCCACCTTCCAGTACTAATGGTGCGCTGTAATGGGCATTATTCAAGAAGTCACTCACTTGAACGGCAATTTTTTCATCTTGCTGCCAATTGGCATACAAACCGCCGTTAAGACCGCCCCAGGCATTGAACTGCCAGTCAACCGCGCGGCGTTCGCCAGCACCATTGATGACCATAGTCGGGCCAGTATCACGCATCCAGGCATCGTCGCTTGCCATTTCTACCCGTGTGACACTGGCTGATAGGGTTGCTTTGGCCTGCGCCATAAACTCGGCGGGAACCCCCATAAATACTGGAGTTGTGCGGCTGATGGCTTCCGCTACTTTTGCAAAGGTCTGCTGAGCGGGAATACCCTTACCGCGCCAGTTATCTTGGCGATATGGCCATAACATCCAGACGGCATCTTGCTTGGCCCATTCGGCTGGCATAAAGAAACCATCATGCTGCGGAGTACCCGGCAGGGCTTGTGACGCAGCGCTTTGTAACTCGGGGCTTTTAACAGACATACATTATCTCCGGGTTTTGCCGTCAGAAGTGGCAAGTACCTGATACATTTCTGGACGGCGATCGCGGAATAAGCCCCATGACGCGCGCTGAGCAGCGATTTCCTGCAAATCGAACTGGTGAACCAACACAGCTTCATCGGTTTTGTTGGCCTGAGCCAGCAGCGCGCCGGTTTGGTCTGCAATAAATGAAGAGCCGTAGAAGGTCATTTCCAACCCATCGATATATTTACTTTTCTCAGTACCAATGCGGTTAGAAGCAATCACGGGTACCAGGTTCGCAGCTGCATGGCCTTGCTGAACACGAGTCCAGTGCGGCTGGCTGTCGATATCAGGATAAGCAGGCTCAGACCCAATAGCAGTTGGATAGAAAATGATTTCTGCACCCAGCAATGCCAGGCTACGGGCAGTTTCTGGGAACCACTGATCCCAACAGATACCGACGCCAACTTTGGCATAGCGGGTCTGCCAGACTTTAAAGCCGGTATCACCAGGGATAAAGAATTGTTTTTCCTGATAAGCCGGGCCATTAGGAATGTGGGTTTTACGGTATACATCTAACACAGAGCCATCAGCATCAATCATGACCAGTGAGTTGTAATACGCATTGTTGGCTTTCTCAAAGAAACTCAATGGCAATACCACTTCCAGCTCGGCTGCTAGCTTGGAAAAATGTTGGATAAGTGGGCTATTATCCAGCTCTTGGGCCAGTGCATAGTGCTCGGGGCTTTGATCAATGCAGAAATAAGGTGCGGCAAACAGCTCTTGAATCAGGATGATTTGTGCACCCTTGGCATGAGCCTGACGTACCAGTTTCTCGGCATTTTCAATGTTCTTAGGCAGGTCCCAAGAACAGGCCATTTGAGTCGCAGCAACAGTTACTTTTGTCATGAGAAAACCTCAATAAATGTAAAAAACACCCGCGAAGGGTGTGCAATATTTTGAGCCGCTGATTGGCATCCATCTAGTATACAATTGTGCAAGCATGGGTGCCATGCCACGTAGGTAATGCTGGGTAGGATTGCGAAAACAGAACGTAGGAAGTTGCTTGCAGAAAGCCACACGCAGCGAAGTTAGCCCGCTGGCTCATCAAACCAACTTTCCAGAATAATTACCGCAGAGGCGGCGTCGACACTGCCTTTGTCCAGCGCGCGATAGCCGCCACTGCCGAACAAATTAGCGCGGGCCTCGACAGTACTGAGACGTTCATCCTGTAAGGCAATCTGTACACCAAAACGGCCATGCAGTCGATTGGCAAACCTGCGCGCGCGCGCCGTTAGCGGCTGTTCGGTACCATCCATATTCAGTGGTAGCCCAACGACGACTAAATCTGGTTGCCACTCTTTCAGCAATTTTTCAACTTTTTGCCAGTCCGGCGTGCCGTCCTGAGCTTTAAAAGAGGTTAGCGCTCGGGCGGTGCCAGTGACTTCCTGACCAATAGCGACACCGATACTTTTAGTACCAAAATCAAAGGCGACAATCGTGCGATTAGCCATCAGGCGTGTCCTGCTTGCGGGGCGATATTAAAGATATTGATACCCAGTTTATTGGCCGCAGCTTGCCAGCGCTCAGCAATCGGGGTGTTAAACAGGATATGCGTATCTGCTTCAATGGTCAGCCAGGCATTATCCAGCAGTTCTTGTTCTAACTGCCCCTGCTGCCAACCCGCATAGCCCAAGGCTACCAACAAGTTTTTCGGTTGCTCCGGTGTTCCTAACGTCTCCAGTACATCTTTAGAGGTCGTTATCATGGTCTCTGGTGAAATAGGAATACTGGAGCCAAAACCTTCCTGCGGCGAATGCAGGATAAACCCACGATCTTCTGCTAGCGGGCCACCAGCCAATACCGCCTTATCCAGTCGAATGGAGGGATCTCGTGGTGTTGGGCTGATTTTTAGTTTTTTCAGTACAGTTTCTACAGTGAACTGTTCCATCGGCTTGTTAATCACCAAACCCATGGCACCCTCTTTATTATGCTCACAGATATAGATAACTGAGCGCATAAAGTGTGGGTCCTGAAGTGAAGGCATAGCTATAAGAAAATGATGCTGTAAATTCATTATGTTATATAGAGGATTCGCTGAGTTAAGGGATGAACTCTTGTCAGTATGCGGATAAATGCGAATAAAGTCACGGCTCCCCTTCGTCCTTGAAGCCGCAGGGGTGTTAGTTGCGCTCATGACTCGGCCCAGATCCCTGGGCCTTACGTCTATGAGGCCGCTGTAAGCAGCGTTCAAGTCATTTTTAGGTTATTTATTTGCTAACCGAGCTTCAATGGCATCCATCAACATGCCGGTAATTGATACATCTGGGAAAGCGGCTTCAATTTCACGTATACAGGTCGGGCTAGTAACGTTAATTTCAGTCAGGCGATCGCCGATGATATCCAAACCGACAAAAACCAAGCCTTTTTGCTTCAGTACCGGTGCAACAGCGCGGGCAATTTTCCAATCGCTTTCACTCAGTGGACGGGCTTCGCCACGTCCACCGGCTACCAGGTTACCGCGAGTTTCACCTTGAGCCGGAATACGCGCCAGGCAGTAAGGCACGGGTTCACCATCCACCACTAACACGCGTTTATCGCCTTCTTTAATCGCTGGCAGGAAGTTTTGCGCCATACAGAATCGGCTGCCCAACTCGGTCAGTGTTTCAATAATAACCGACAAGTTAGGGTCATCCTGTTTCACGCGGAATATTGAGGTGCCGCCCATACCATCCAGAGGTTTTAGGATGATATCGCCATGTTCCTGATGGAACTTGCGGATGTGGTCTTTGCTACGGCTGACCAGTGTATCTGGCGTTAATTCAGGGAACCACGCAGTAAACAGCTTTTCGTTACAGTCGCGTAGGCTCTGTGGTTTATTCACCACCAGCGTGCCTTTATCTTCCGCACGTTCCAGAATATAGGTAGCGTAGATGAACTCAGTATCAAACGGCGGATCTTTACGCATCAGAATGACATCAAGATCATGCAGCGGGATGTCTTGCTCTGTACCAAAACTGAACCAGTCGTCTTTATCCTGTTTCACACTTAGCAGGCGGGTACGGGCACGTCCATCACCACCACGCAGATAAAGATCACCCATCTCCATATAATGCAGTTCCCAACCACGGCGCTGTGCTTCCAACAGCATAGCGAAGCTGGAGTCTTTCTTGATATTGATGGACGAGATTGGGTCCATTACGATGCCGAGCTTGATCATTCTTCTCTCCTAACGGGAACGAATTTTATCCCAGATCGCCAAACCGCACCTGCAAAGCAGTGATTGCGGTAAGAGCGGTAGTTTCAGTACGCAGCACTCGCGGCCCTAGCAGGATATCAGTAAATCCAAGGCGTGAGGTCATGGCAATTTCATCAGCAGAAAGGCCGCCTTCTGGGCCTATCAACAGACGCACTTTGTTGAGTGACGAGGGGAGGGTGTTAATGCTGTTGTTGGCTCGAGGATGCAGATTCAACTTAAGGCTGTCATCTTGCTCTGCACACCATTCAGATAGCTGCATTGCTTCGCGGATCTCCGGGATCTTATTGCGCCCGCATTGTTCGCAGGCCGCAATAGCAATCTTCTGCCACTGCTGAATTTTCTTTGCCAGACGTTCACCATCTAGCTTAACGCCGCAGCGCTCGGAAAATAGCGGAGTAATCACATTGACACCCAGTTCAATGGATTTCTGAACCGTAAACTCCATTTTTTCCCCACGGGAAATGACCTGGCCTAAATGTAGATTCAAGGGTGATTCACGATCTTCCAACTGCCCTTCGGCCAACCGGACAATCAGGTTTTTTTTATCCACACGGATAATTTCAGCTGCAAAAACCTGATTACTGCCATCAAATAATTGCAGACTTTGGCCTTCAGTCATTCGCAGCACGCGGCCGACATGATTGGCTGCTTCATCACTGAGCGCCAATTCGGTATTTGCCTGCAAAGGCTGCGGGTGATAAATGCGAGGTATGCGCATGAGTTGTTTGAGCCCTGAAACGAAAACTTTGACCAGTATACTAGATTAGCCTTTTTGCTGCTGGCAAGCGTGTTGTACATAAGGGTTATGATTCCCTTGTGCTTTTGCTACCCGTTCATCACGCAGACATTCCCAGTTTGTCACCGGATATTGACGATTCCACACCTCGAACAGTTTGCTTTGTTGGCTGGAAAGCCGAAGTTGATATTGGTCGCGCATATAAAAGTAGGTACGGGCAATTGCACCACGTGAGCGCGCAGGGGGTTCAGCCAGCTTATTTTTGAAGTCGACTTTCATCTCGCACTGACCATATTGACCGTTGCCGCCATTCCACTGGGAATACATGAAGTTATTGCGGTCACCATTCACCTCACCAATAGCAGGTTGCAGATTATGCAGGTCAGTTTCTATTTGGCGATAGACCGGATCTTTGGTGCAATTTTTACGCCCGCCTTGCTGCCAGCACTGGCGCTGGTGGCCAAATTGCCACGCTGGGACGACATGCTCCCATTCAATCCGTGCGGCGCGTTGAGCATTTTTACGAGGTTGATAGCCGCAACTTCTCAGATCCGGAACCCCTTTTTTACCTTGCCAGTCAATTTTGCAACCACAATAAAAGCTGCCGGGTGCATCCTGATTAATTTTCGCAGCAACGGCTTTGGCCTGAGAAAAGTTATTGATGCTTTGGCTGTAACTGGAGAGTGGAAATAGTGGCGAGGACAAAACCAGCAGGAATAGAAGTTTGCGTAACATATCTCAAAACAGCCCGATAATGAAAAACAGGCAGGTTATAGATAATAGCTATAAATGGCAAATTAACCTGCTGTTTTATAACAACTAACATTAATTTCTAACCGCTTTTTTCGCGATGAATTGCAGTTTTTCACCGCATTCGCGACAGCGGTATTCGCTCTCACCGCGCTGAACTTTATTGTGGCGGCGAATAGTTAAGGCGTGTTGCTGGCATTTGCACTGATAATTAAAAGTCTTACTGCGCACAGAGGTGACTTCAAACTGATGCGTACGGCTGGCTGGGACTTGCAGGACATGCTCCATCATCCAACGCCACTCTTTACCATGCGGAGGAACGCGGCCAAATTGGCGATAAACCAGCAAGTGGGCCAATTCGTGAGGCACAACTTCATCAATAAAAGGCTGTTGATTTTCCAGTAATAAGACTGGGTTGAGACGAATTTCGAAGGATTGTAGATAAGCGCTGCCCGCGCTGGTACCACGTTGATGATAATTGATTTTCGGCTCCGGATAATCGGTGCCAAGGTGCTGATTAGCCAGCTGTAATTTATGGCGCAAACAGCGCATGACTGCTTGCTGTAGCGCGATGGGGATTCTTAATGAACTCATATCGCGGAAGAATAAAACGGCAGATAGCCAGATGCAAGCCACTAGGTCGGACAATTTTCAATTGATCATTATGCAAATATATATAATATAAAAATATATAATGAAGCGGAAACATTAGAGAGGCATATGAATAACGATAAAATCATCAGTATGGATCTGATGAGATATGCGGCAGGGCAGGCTTGCGATGTGCTGAGAATATTAGCAAATGAAGATCGGTTGTTGTTGTTGTGCCAACTGAGTCAGGGAGAAAAGGCGGTCGGCGAACTGGAAGAGGCTCTGGGTATTCACCAACCGACGCTCTCGCAACAACTTGCTGTGCTACGTAGTGATGGGCTGGTGAACACGCGCCGAGAGGGGAAACGTATATTTTATTCGATCGCTGATAGTAAAGTATTGGCACTGCTTGAGGTGCTGTATCAGCTTTATTGCCCACAAGAGAAGGAGGGCGCATGACTATCGATTGGGCTAATTTCACTCCCCTCAGTGCACTGACGGGTGGCGCGCTATTAGGCATTGCCGTGACAATTTTATGGCTTTGTACTGGCCGTATTGCCGGTATTAGTGGCATTTTAGGTGGATTATTGCCGCCAAAAGCGGGGAATATTTCTTGGCGCGTTGCTTTCCTCCTTGGTTTGATTATGGCTCCTATCATTTATTCATTATTTACGACCCTGCCGGTGATCCAGATTGATGCTGGTTTGCCGGTTCTGATAGTGGCCGGATTATTGGTCGGGATCGGGACTCGTTACGGGGCTGGTTGCACCAGTGGGCATGGTGTCTGTGGCTTAGCGCGTTTCTCACCGCGTTCATTGCTGGCGACACTGAGCTTTATGCTTACCGGTTTTGCAACCGTGTGGCTGGTTCGAAATCTGTTCGCTTAGGCGTTAGGAAGGGAATATGAATTTATTTTTTTCATTGCTTGCCGGGCTGGTTTTTGGTCTGGGATTGATAGTCGCAGGTATGGCGAATCCCGCTAAGGTACTTGGTTTTTTGGATATTGGCGGCTTGTGGGACCCATCATTGGCGCTGGTGATGGCCGCCGCAGTGGGGGTCGCGATTCTCGGTTTTGGTTGGGCGAAAAAGCGCAAAACCAGTTTGCTTGGATATCCTCTCCAATTACCAACATCCACCCGTATTGATCGCCGTTTAATAGGTGGCAGTATGTTATTTGGTATTGGCTGGGGGCTGGCGGGGATATGTCCAGGGCCGGCGTTGGTATTACTGGGCGCGGGGATGTACAAAGGTATTATCTTTGCCGCCGCGATGGTGGCAGGAATGGTTATATTCAGCTTGATTGAGCGTTATCGGCAGTCATAAAAATCAAGCATAAAAAAACCCCGGCTGACGGGGTTTTTGTGATTGAGATCTTACCGACTGAAAGTTATTTCAGGCCAGCAGCATCACGCAACAAAGCCGCTTTGTCAGTTTTTTCCCAAGGGAATTCTTCACGGCCAAAGTGACCATATGCGGCGGTTTTGCGATAGATCGGATGCAACAGATCCAGCATTTGAATCAGGCCATAAGGGCGCAGTTCGAAGAACTCACGCACCAGTGCGACCAATCTATCTTCCGCTATCTTGCCGGTACCAAATGTTTCCACCATGATAGAAGTTGGCTCTGCAACACCGATAGCGTAAGAAACCTGAATTTCGCAACGATCAGCCAAACCAGCCGCAACGATATTTTTTGCCACATAGCGAGCAGCATAGGCAGCAGAACGATCAACTTTAGATGGATCTTTACCCGAAAACGCGCCGCCACCATGACGTGCCATGCCGCCGTAGGTATCAACGATAATTTTACGACCGGTCAGACCACAGTCACCCATTGGGCCACCGATAACAAAACGACCGGTTGGGTTAATATGATATTTGGTCTCTTTGATGAGCCACTCTGCTGGCAGAACCGGCTTGATGATTTCTTCCATCACCGCTTCTTGTAAATCTGTCAGGCTAATATCATCTGAATGCTGAGTTGACAGAACCACCGCATCAATGCCAACAATTTTACCGTCATCATATTGGAAGGTAATCTGGCTCTTTGCATCTGGGCGTAGCCACGGCAAAGTGCCATTTTTACGTACAGCAGCCTGGCGCTCGACCAAACGATGAGCATAAGTAATTGGCGCTGGCATTAAAACGCTGGTTTCGTTGGTAGCGTAACCGAACATTAAACCTTGGTCACCTGCGCCTTGCTCCAGTGGATCGGCACGGTCAACACCCTGGTTGATATCAGGAGACTGTTTACCAATTGCGCTCAAAACGGCACAAGAGTTAGCGTCAAAACCCATCTCAGAATTAACATAACCGATTTCGCGCACAGTACGGCGGGTGATCTCTTCGATATCTACCCACGCGTTAGTGGTAACTTCACCGCCAACTAATACCATACCCGTTTTGACATAGGTCTCGCAGGCAACACGTGCTTTTGGATCTTGTTCAAGAATTGCGTCAAGTACGGCATCGGAAATCTGATCGGCAACTTTGTCAGGGTGCCCTTCGGAAACCGATTCCGACGTAAATAGGTGTTTAGCCATTGTTTTCTTTACCTTGAATACAAGTGAAATGTCACTGCATAGCATTGAAGTCAAGCAACCAAAGCCGTTGTTTTAATGGGCTTTTTGTTGCATTGCGCTTTACAACGCACCTTTAGGCAAAGCCTTTAGCAGTCTATCCCTTTAGAAGTCCGTCATAATTATTGTAACGACACAGACATTCTAGCAATTAAAATGGATGGATGTATTAACATCTGGACGTCTATTTTAGGTCAGCTTTTGATATTAATGCCAGCCCTTTTTGCATCAAGATATTTCTTACTTTGGTTGTTACTTGATTTATTTACCGCTTGGTACAGTTATGCCCATCCTACTTCAAGCTGCATGTACGTTGGCTACACTCAATAACCCGAATCACTTACGACGGTAAGCTCATCGGGATTATCTTGCTTGCCGCCTTCCTGCAACTCGAATTATTTAGGGTATACAGGCCATTTTCATTTTGCATTTTGTTCGTGTAATAGGTATAAACTGCGCGCGCAGCTTATTTGATACGCAATGATGAAGATGGCAGAAGATGACATTAGCGCATTGTGGGATTTTTAGTGTTTAGCGCTTAGTGATGGGCACTCAATCTTGTGAGCGCATCATCACAATGACCACTAAAATGGCGGCGTCATCGTACTGTTACTTATGTCTATTATATTGAGTCTTGTTCGTTCATCACGAACGGCATGCGTGGAGGTGGTTGGATTAATGATCCGTTGTCTACTGGTTGCTGCACATCAACAGCTGCGTCGTTCTGACGTTCAATCCCCCCTTGCAACCTCCCTTTCTTGTACACCATCAAGGCGATGTTACACCCATATGGGTGCGACGCAGGATTCGCGGGCCGGTTAATTACCGCCTACAGCACTGAGTCTGGCTAGCTTAAGGACTTTGCGGCTAATCCGATTCACAAAATCTCAATACGTATTTACAGTCAAACGTATTTTACATTTAAACGTGTTTTACCCTGTTTTGGGTAATGAATAGCTGAGATAAACCGCTCGTGGATCGCGCTTTCCAGCGTAATATTCTGCCAATTTGGCATTCACGCGGGTTGTCCTTGTTGGTTGTAGCTGCGATAGTGGCTGACTTTATCGTCAGTATCGCAATAGAGGCGAATTATGTCTGATGATAACTTGATTGGCCGTCCGTCAGCTGCGGGCGCACATGTTTCTTTACGCTCCATGCAGGAGGTTGCCATGAATGATCGTAATGCCAGCAAGATGCTGAGCACGTATAACGTCGCCTACTGGGGTGGCAACTACTATGACGTCAATGAGCTCGGTCATATCAGTGTTTGTCCTGATCCGGATGTCCGTGAGGCACGTGTCGATCTAGCTGAATTGGTCAAAAAGATGCAGCTTGAGCAGGGGCAACGCCTGCCTGCGTTATTCTGTTTCCCGCAAATTTTACAACATCGCCTACGCTCAATTAATGATGCATTTAAACGTGCTCGTGAGTCGTTTGGTTATGAAGGCGATTACTTCCTGGTTTACCCAATTAAGGTCAATCAGCATCGCCGGGTTATTGAGTCACTGGTCAATTCTGGTGAGCCGTTAGGGCTGGAAGCGGGTTCTAAAGCCGAAATGATGGCAGTTCTGGCGCATGCTGGTATGACTCGCTCAGTCATCGTCTGTAATGGCTATAAAGACCGTGAATATATCCGCTTGGCATTGATCGGTGAAAAACTGGGCCATAAGGTTTATCTGGTCATCGAAAAGATGTCAGAAATCAAAATGGTACTGGAAGAAGCCGAGCGCCTGAACGTCGTCCCGCGCTTGGGTGTTCGCGCGCGTCTGGCTTCACAAGGCTCCGGCAAATGGCAGGCGAGCGGTGGTGAGAAATCCAAATTCGGTTTGTCCGCGACCCAAGTGTTGCAGTTGGTTGATATGCTACGTGAAGCCAATAGTCTGGAAAGCCTGCAACTGCTGCATTTCCATTTAGGCTCTCAACTGTCCAACATCCGTGATATCTCCACTGGCGTACGTGAATCTGCCCGTTTCTATGTGGAACTCCACAAACTGGGCGTCAATATTCAGTGTTTCGATGTCGGCGGTGGTTTAGGCGTGGATTACGAAGGGACCCGTTCCCAATCAGATTGCTCAGTTAACTATGGCTTGAATGAATATGCCAATAACGTTATTTGGGGGATTGGTGATGCTTGTAATGAACATGGTTTGCCGCACCCAACTGTAATTACTGAGTCGGGCCGTGCAGTTACCGCACATCATACCGTGCTGGTTTCCAATGTTATCGGCGTGGAACGTAATGAGTTCAATGAGCCACAACCGCCAGCAGCCGATGCGCCACGCGCCCTGGAAAGCTTGTGGGACACCTGGTTGGAAATGCAAGAACCAGAAAATCGTCGCTCTCTGCGCGAATGGCTTCACGATAGCCAGATGGACTTGCACGATGTTCATACCCAGTATGCTCACGGCATGTTGGAACTGACGCAACGGGCGTGGGCTGAAGAACTGTATTTGAGTATTTGCAACGAGATCCAAAAGCAGTTGGATCCGAGCAACCGAGCACACCGACCAATCATTGATGAGCTGCAAGAACGTATGGCTGACAAGCTATATGTGAATTTCTCGCTGTTCCAGTCAATGCCGGATGCGTGGGGTATCGATCAACTCTTCCCGGTGTTGCCATTGGAGGGCTTAGATAAGCCACCTGAGCGCCGTGCTGTCTTGTTGGATATCACCTGTGACTCCGACGGGACTATCGATCATTATATCGATGGCGATGGTGTGGCAACGACTATGCCGATGCCACCGTATGATGCAGAAAACCCACCACTGCTGGGCTTCTTTATGGTCGGAGCCTATCAGGAAATCCTGGGTAATATGCACAACTTGTTCGGCGATACCGCGGCAGTCGATGTGTTTGTCTTCCCTGATGGCACGGTTGAGTTTGAACAGACCGACGAAGGTGATACCGTCGCAGATATGCTGGAATACGTGCAATTGAATCCAGCGAAATTGCTGAAGCAATTCCGTGGTCAAGTGGAAAAAACCGATCTAGATGCCGAGTTACAAGCTCAGTTTATGGAAGAGTTTGAAGCCGGTCTGTATGGTTATACTTATCTTGAAGATGAATAGATATTAGCTGCTGATTAACATCACTTTAAGGGCAAACTCAGGTTTGCCCTTTTTGTTGCTACACCTACTGGCGATTGGCTCAATCTCAACCACACTGATATAAGTGATTTTATCTGTACTGTGCTGGTGGAGGCTATTCAATGGGGTGGTTAACTGTTTGTAAGGTCAATTACGTCAAGCCGGACTTTCCTTTCTCTGCTCAGGCTGAGGGTAAAAGGATAGGTATCTATCTGGTGGAGGGGGAATATTTCGCAATGGAAGACATTTGCCCCCACGCCAATGCATTGTTAAGTCAGGGTTTCATGGATGGTGAAACTATCGAGTGCCCATTGCACGGCGCACTGTTTGATATTCGAACCGGACAATGCTTACGTGAGCCGGGGGATCGCGATTTGAACACCTATCCTGTACGGATCAAGGGTGATCAGATCGAGATTAATCTGACTGGGGATAACGAGTAGCCGTTTTCATATACGAATTATAGGACGCACGCCCCTGTTGTGGGACGTGCGTATTTATATGGCGGTAACTCTTATTTTTCAGTGGCAATGCGTTGGCGGATATGGTCGGCTCGGGCCTGTGAGGATGGGTGATCGTCAAACATGCTGCTAGTACGGCCTGCCTCCATGGTCGCCAATTTTTCGAAGCTGGTGACTAAACCGTTTGGATCGATACCGCGTTTTTTCAGCAGATCGAATGAGTAATCATCCGCTTCGCTTTCTTGTTTTTGCGAGAATTGAGCATTCACCAGTTTCTCGCCAATGTCAGCCAACTGAGACTGCGACAGTTGCCCTGCAACCCCACCCGCGGATGCAGCTGCTGTGCGTAGTGCTGTTGTACCGTAGGCCACTTGCATGGCTTTGCGGGTATGGCCTAATGCTACATGACCCATTTCATGGCCGAGTACGCCTTCCACTTCATTGTCGGTCATCATGTCCATCAGGCCGCTGTAAACACGGATACAGCCATTTGCCATCGCCCAGGCGTTCACATCTTTAGTGACGTAAACCTTATAGTTTGCTGGGGTGCCATTGATATTATCACCCAATGCGGCTGAGATTTTAGCCAGACGTTTGCCGTAGGCACTATCAGCGGAGGCTATCTGGGCCTTTTGATCCATTTCCGCACATGATTTCTCACTGAGGTTTTTGACATCAGCATCACTCAGGGTTGCCGCCTGAAAGGCCTGAGCACCCGACTGCATCAAGCCGTCGGTATTCATATTTTGGCAGCCGCTAAGTAATGCGGTAAGGCTCAGTACAATCATTGATGTACGAATTTTCATAACACTTTCTTCCTGTGGTTATGTGGTATTTATTGCTACATTACAGCAATTGCATTAATAGCTATTGTGTCAGCGCGACTTCTACTACTCTTGCGCACTATGACTGACAATGGGTAGTGGAGATTAATGCTCTGTCAGCGTGAGTACTATAGCTTTATTCTGAAAATCAGCAGATTCCATTGGTTATAAATATGGAAGTTATAGCTCATTTGGTTTTAGTGATTGCCGTTTCAATGCTGAGTCTGAGAAAATGGTAACCTTGAACGATTTTTTTAATCCGACCTGGAGTAAAACATGTCCTCTCGTAAAGAGCTTGCCAACGCGATCCGCGCACTAAGCATGGACGCAGTGCAAAAAGCGAATTCTGGCCACCCCGGCGCCCCTATGGGCATGGCAGATATTGCCGAAGTTCTGTGGCGTGATTACCTGAACCATAATCCAACTAATCCGCACTGGGCTGACCGCGACCGTTTCGTCTTGTCGAATGGTCACGGCTCCATGTTGATCTATAGCTTGCTGCATCTCACTGGTTATGATCTGCCAATGGAAGAACTGAAAAACTTCCGTCAGTTACACTCTAAAACGCCAGGTCACCCTGAATATGGTTATACCGCTGGCGTAGAAACCACCACTGGCCCATTGGGTCAGGGCATTGCCAACGCGGTGGGTTTTGCGATTGCAGAACGCACACTGGGTGCACAGTTTAACCGCCCAGGCCATGACATCGTCAATCACCACACTTATGCCTTTATGGGTGATGGCTGCATGATGGAAGGCATCTCTCATGAAGTTTGCTCACTGGCTGGTACCATGAAGCTGGGTAAACTGACTGCATTCTATGATGACAACGGTATCTCTATCGACGGCCATGTTGAAGGCTGGTTCACCGATGACACCGCTGCTCGTTTCGAAGCTTACGGCTGGCATGTGGTTCGTGGTGTTGATGGTCATAACGCTGATTCCATCAAGGCGGCTATCGAAGAAGCACACAAAGTGACCGACAAACCATCACTGCTGATGTGCAAAACCATTATCGGTTTTGGTTCACCGAAGAAAGCCGGCACCCATGATTCACATGGTGCACCATTAGGTGCTGATGAAGTTGCCGCGACCCGTGAAGCATTGGGTTGGAAATACGCAGCATTCGAAATTCCACAGGATATCTATGCCGCGTGGGATGCTAAAGAAGCTGGTAAAGCAAAAGAAGCTGCCTGGAATGAGAAGTTCGCCGCTTACGCTAAAGCGTATCCGGAACTGGCTGCTGAATTCAAACGCCGCGTCAGCGGTGAGCTGCCAGCTAACTGGGCGACTGAATCCAAGAAATTTATCGAAGAGTTACAAGCCAATCCTGCCAAAATTGCTAGTCGTAAAGCATCGCAAAATGCGCTGGAAGCTTTCGGTAAAGTGTTGCCTGAGTTCCTCGGTGGCTCTGCTGACCTGGCTCCAAGTAACCTGACTATCTGGTCTGGCTCTAAATCTCTGAGCGATGACCAAGCGGGTAACTACATTCACTACGGTGTGCGTGAGTTTGGTATGTCCGCCATTATGAATGGTATTGCTCTACACGGTGGTTTCATCCCTTACGGCGCAACCTTCCTGATGTTTGTGGAATATGCCCGTAACGCAGTACGCATGGCCGCGCTGATGAAAATCCGCAGCATCTTTGTTTACACCCATGACTCTATCGGTCTGGGCGAAGATGGCCCAACCCATCAGCCAGTTGAGCAGATGGCAAGCTTGCGTGTGACACCCAATATGAGCACTTGGCGTCCATGTGACCAGGTTGAGTCTGCGGTAGCATGGCAATATGCACTGGAGCGTAAAGACGGCCCAAGCGCACTTATCTTCTCTCGTCAGAATCTGGCACAACAGCCACGTACTGCTGAGCAGTTAGCCAATATATCTAAAGGCGCATATGTGCTGAAAGATTGTGCGGGCCAGCCTGAACTGATCTTTATTGCCACTGGTTCTGAAGTTGAATTGGCGGTTGCTGCTGCTGATCAACTGACTGCTGCTGGTCGTAAAGTGCGGGTTGTGTCTATGCCATCGACAGATGCATTCGACAAACAAGATGCGGCTTACCGTGAATCTGTATTGCCATCTGCGGTTAGCGCGCGCGTTGCAGTTGAAGCGGGCATTGCTGATTACTGGTACAAATACGTCGGTCTGAATGGCGCAGTGGTGGGGATGCACAGCTTTGGTGAGTCTGCTCCAGCTGAATTGTTGTTCAAAGAGTTTGGTTTCACCGTAGAAAACGTAGTGGCCAAAGCTCAGGCGTTGTTGAAATAGTTTTTGCTCAAACAGCATGACGTTACCAATGCGATGAATCACTGTAAATGGTGATGAGAATCTCAGTAATGCACCTGTTAAAAGACCGCTTCGGCGGTCTTTTTTTTCACCAGTTGATGGATGAATTGTGCCCTTTATCAGGCAGATATTCCTTTTATGATTAGTTTGGTTTATTCTGGCTGAAGCGTTTCAGTCATGATTCATTTTCCATTTCAGACGATTTCGCTGAGGAAAAAGCCGGGAGTATTCTGGCTGAATTGTGATAAGACGATTAACATCTAAGGGTGCGCTGAAGTACGCTATGGGGTTGCATGATAATAACCAGAAATAGGAAGTAACATGACAATCCGCATAGCGATAAATGGCTTTGGCCGTATTGGTCGTAGCGTTTTACGCGCATTGTATGAGTCAGGTCGTCGGGCCGAGATTTCAGTCGTTGCAATTAATGAGTTAGCTAATGCAGAAGGGATGGCCCATCTGCTGAAGTATGACTCTAGCCATGGCCGGTTTGCCTGGGATGTTCGTCAGGAATGTGACAAATTATACGTCGGGGACGATATTATCCGGCTGATACATCAGCCAGAAATAGGGCAGTTACCCTGGGGTGAGTTAGGAATTGATGTAGTTCTGGATTGTAGCGGTGTTTATGGTAGCCGTGCAGATGGCGAGGCGCATTTAACCTCCGGTGCCAAAAAGGTACTGTTTGCTCATCCCGGTGGACATGATTTGGACGCTACAGTGGTTTATGGTGTTAACCATCAGGACTTACAGGCGGACCACCGAATTGTTTCCAACGCCTCCTGTACTACGAACTGTATTATTCCTATTATTCAGTTGTTGGATGTAGCCTTTGGCATCGAATCCGGCACTGTCACCACCATTCATTCATCAATGAATGACCAGCCTGTTATTGATGCTTATCATCAGGATTTACGCCGTACCCGAGCAGCAAGCCAGTCCATTATCCCCGTTGATACCAAACTGGCGGCAGGGATTACCCGTATTTTTCCGAAGTTTTGTGACAGGTTTGAAGCTATCTCGGTACGAGTGCCAACGATCAATGTAACGGCTATCGATTTAAGCGTCAGCGTTACAAGCCCGGTTGGTGTGAGCGAGGTTAACCAGCTTTTGCAAAAGGCAGCAAGAGGTTCATTTCGTGGTATAGTTGACTATACGGAATTACCATTGGTGTCGACCGATTTTAACCATGATCCGCACAGTGCGATTGTCGATTGCACCCAGACGCGGGTTAGTGGGCAGCACCTGATTAAGACGTTGGTATGGTGCGATAACGAATGGGGTTTCGCCAATAGAATGTTGGATACGACATTGGCGATGGCCAGAAGTGGTTTCTAGTATGGCATGCTAACGTATTGTTTTTTCCGTGTTTTACTGCGGTTTTATCAACGTTGATGTGCAGCTTATGCAACTTTAAAGAGAATCAACAAGAGGATTCACCATGTCTGTAATTAAGATGACCGATCTGGATCTGGCTGGCAAACGCGTGCTGATCCGTGCGGACCTCAATGTTCCGGTAAAAGATGGCAAAGTGACTTCTGATGCGCGTATCCGTGCATCTCTGCCGACAATTGAAGCGGCATTGAAGCAAGGCGCTAAAGTAATGGTTACCTCTCACTTGGGTCGTCCGACCGAAGGCGAGTACAACGAAGAGTTCTCCTTGCTGCCAGTGGTTAATTACCTGAAAGACAAATTGTCTGCTCCGGTACGTTTGGCGAAAGACTATCTGGACGGCGTTGAAATTGCAGCTGGCGAGTTGGTTGTTCTGGAAAACGTTCGCTTTAACAAAGGCGAAAAGAAAGACGACGAAACGCTGTCCAAGAAATATGCAGCACTGTGTGATGTCTATGTGATGGATGCTTTTGGTACTGCTCACCGCGCACAGGCTTCTACTCACGGCGTAGGTAAATTTGCCCCTATCGCGTGTGCTGGCCCGCTGTTATCAGCAGAACTTGAAGCCTTGGGCAAAGCACTGGGTAACCCAGCGCGTCCAATGGTTGCCATCGTAGGTGGTTCTAAAGTTTCAACCAAGCTGACTGTATTGGGTGCTCTGTCTAAAATTGCAGACCAACTGATTGTTGGTGGCGGTATCGCCAATACCTTCGTTGCCGCTCAAGGCAACAACGTCGGTAAATCTCTGTATGAAGCAGACCTGATTCCAGAAGCAAAACGTCTGCTGGAAACTTGTGATATCCCAGTACCTACAGATGTGCGTGTTGCGACCGAGTTCTCTGAAACTGCCACTGCAACGCTGAAACCAGCTAACCAAATCAAAGATGACGAACAAATTCTGGACTTGGGCGACGAATCTGCAGAGCGTCTGGCTGAGATCTTGAAAAATGCCAAAACTATTCTGTGGAATGGCCCAGTTGGTGTGTTCGAGTTCCCTAACTTCCGTAAAGGGACCGAGATAGTGGCTCGCGCCATCGCAGAGAGCGAAGCATTCTCAATCGCGGGCGGTGGTGACACTCTGGCAGCTATCGATCTGTTCGGTATTGCTGACAAAATCTCCTACATCTCCACCGGCGGTGGTGCTTTCCTTGAGTTCGTAGAAGGGAAAAAACTACCAGCAGTTGTGATGCTGGAAGAGCGCGCTAAGCAGTAATTTAGATAACGGGGGGCGAGAGCCGCCCGTTTCGTTTTTAGCCAATGTTTCGCTTTTAGCTAATGAAGCTCGTGGGCTTTAGGCTGGCGAAAACCGATTTACATTTAGGGCCTATCCTTTCGGATAGCTGCTATCTTCAGTCGACGAAACAGGACAACGTACATGTCTAAAATTTTTGATTTCGTAAAACCAGGTGTCATCACAGGTGATGACGTTCAGAAAGTGTTCGCAGTAGCAAAAGAAAACAAATTTGCTCTGCCAGCGGTTAACTGTGTAGGCACCGACTCTATCAACGCAGTGCTGGAAACAGCAGCCAAAGTGGGTGCGCCAGTTATCGTTCAGTTCTCTAACGGTGGTGCAGCATTTATCGCAGGTAAAGGCGTTAAGACTGACGTACCACAAGGTGCGGCAATCTTGGGCGCTATCTCTGGTGCGCACCATGTGCATCAGATGGCTGAACACTACGGTGTTCCAGTCATTCTGCATACCGACCATTGCGCCAAGAAATTGCTACCGTGGTTAGACGGCTTGTTGGATGCGGGCGAAAAACACTTCGCTGCAACCGGCAAACCACTGTTCTCTTCTCACATGATCGACCTGTCTGAAGAGTCCCTGGAAGAAAACATCGAAATTTGTAGCAAGTACCTGACTCGTATGTCAAAACTGGGTATGACGCTGGAAATCGAACTGGGTTGCACCGGCGGTGAAGAAGATGGCGTGGACAACAGCCACATGGACGCTTCTTCTCTGTACACTCAGCCACAAGATGTTGATTACGCGTACGAAAAACTGAACGCAATCAGCCCGCGTTTCACTATTGCGGCCTCTTTCGGTAACGTGCACGGTGTTTACAAACCAGGTAACGTGAAACTGACCCCAACTATTCTGCGTGATTCTCAGGATTATGTTTCTAAGAAACACAATCTGCCACACAACAGCCTGAACTTCGTGTTCCACGGTGGTTCAGGTTCAACTGCTGCTGAAATCAAAGAAGCAGTTAGCTACGGCGTAGTGAAAATGAATATCGACACCGATACCCAATGGGCAACATGGGAAGGTATTCTGAACTACTACAAAAAGAACGAAGGCTATCTGCAAGGCCAACTGGGTAACCCAGAAGGTGCTGATAAGCCGAACAAGAAATACTACGATCCACGCGTATGGCTGCGTGCTGCTCAGACTTCAATGATTGCCCGTCTGGAACTGGCATTCAAAGAACTGAACGCAATCGACGTACTGTAATTCAGTCTCACTTTGACTGATTGAAAAGGCCCTGCGGGGCCTTTTTTCGTTTATTGCGCTGGCTGCATAGAGATAATGACGAAGTGATAGTGGGTATCTATTTTCGTTCGTTTGCCTGCGATCAAAATTGGCAACACGACCTATTGTTGGTTACCCTAAACAGGCATGGCTGTCATATTGGTTAACAATGGCGGTAATTTTTGCTTAATCTCCCCAGCGGGGGCTTTTTTGTAGGGTGGTTTAAATGGAAGAATTAAACGTAGTTGATGGAATCAATGAAGCGAGTACCTGGTTGGTGAATAATCAGGAGTTACTGATTCAGTATGCGGTTAATCTAATCGCAGCCTTATTGATTCTGATTGTGGGTTCGATCATTGCCAAAGTGGTTTCTGGCATGCTTGGCCGAGTGATGAAATTGCGCGGAATTGATATCACTGTTGCGGATTTTTTGGCAGCAATGGTGCGTTACAGCATTCTGGCTTTCACAATCGTGGCGGTTCTAGGGCGTCTTGGGGTGCAAACCGCATCAGTGATTGCGGTCATCGGTGCGGCGGGTTTAGCCGTTGGTTTGGCGCTACAAGGCTCTCTGTCCAACTTTGCCGCAGGTGTGTTGCTGGTGGCCTTCCGTCCCTTTAAAGCGGGTGAGTACGTCGATCTGGGTGGTGTAGCAGGTACCGTGGTGCAGGTACAGATTTTCTCAACCACGCTACGGACGGTTGATGACAAAATCATTGTTGTACCGAACGGTAAAATTATCGCCAACAATATAATCAATACCAGCCGTGAACCGAACCGTCGTACAGATATGGTTATCGGTGTTTCCTACGATGCTGATATTGATGTGGTGAAGAAAGTGCTGGGTGACATTATTGCAGCCGATTCACGCATTATGCATGACAAAGGGGTTACCGTGCGTCTGAATGAGATGGCTGCCTCGTCATTAAACTTTACCGTGCGAGTCTGGACCACTAATGGCGATGCCACGGAAGTGTATTGGGATCTGATGGAAAACTTCAAACGTGCATTGGATGCTCACAAAATCGGCATTCCATATCCACAGATGGACGTGCATTTGCATCAGGTTAATAAAGCAGAATCTGCTCCGACAGCATAGCTGCTGATAGCCAGTGAGTGAAGGGGTTACCGTACCTAGGGGCGCTCCGGCGACGCTGTCGCTACGACCCCAACGGTACGATTCCCCTTCAGTTGACTTGGCCAGCGGTCAATACGGGCTATTTTTAGCCCGTTTTTTCTCTTTTTCATTTATTTTTCTCCCGTGCGAGCTTCAGTTTATTAATTATTAGTTTTACTTATAGTAGATAAGAAATATCAATTTCCTCTGATGGTTTTATCCCCGTACTATGCTGCTAATTCCTCTCCAATTATCTCAACCAGTCTTGAGTATTATTTAAAGGTAACAGTATGTTAGCCGTATTTTTGCAAGGTTTTGCCCTGAGTGCAGCCATGATCCTCCCCCTTGGGCCGCAAAATGCTTTTGTGATGAATCAGGGAATTAAGCGGCAACATCATTTGATGAGTGCATCACTGTGCGCCCTTAGTGACATCATCTTGATTTGCGCCGGTATTTTTGGCGGTAGCGCCTTACTGAACCGCTCTCCCTTGCTGCTGGCTCTGGTCACCTGGGGCGGCGTGGCGTTTTTGTTATGGTATGGCTGGGGGGCGCTGATGGCCGCATGGCGTGGAGATAGCTCATCTGCTGCAGTTGCCGCTGGTGCTCAAGGGCGCTGGCGCATTATCGTGACATTATTGGCAGTGACTTGGCTTAACCCGCATGTCTATCTGGATACCTTTGTGGTGCTGGGGAGCTTGGGAGGCCAGTTATTGCCGGATGTTCGGCCTTGGTTTGCTTTTGGTGCCGTAAGCGCCTCAGTTGCCTGGTTTTTTGCTCTGGCATTACTGGCTGCGTGGCTATCGCCGTGGCTTAATCGGCCTACCTCACAGCGGATAATCAATTTGTTGGTGGGCGGAGTGATGTGGTTTATCGCTTTTCAGTTAGCACGACAAGGATTGAACCTGTAAGTTTTATCATTAATCCGAATCCCTAATTCAGTAAGATATGCTACGGTTGTCTTATACCCGTCATACTTCAAGCTGCATGTGTGTTGGCTGCCTTCGTTCACCCCAGTTACTGACTTGTGTAAGCTCTTGGGGATTCGCTCAGTTGCCGCCTTCATGCAACTCGAATTATTTAGTTTATAGTTTTATTATGATTATCTTAGGAGGCTTCCGTGAAGTTGAAGACATTGGCTTTGGCCGCAATGATGGGATTAGGGACGTTACCTTTGGCGCTACAAGTTCAGGCCGCCGAAGTGCCAGAAGGGCCGCATGTTGTTACCTCCGGCACCGCCAGTGTTGATGCAACACCGGATATCGCTACTATTGACATTGAAGTGAGTGTTTCAGCCAAAGATGCCGCAGATGCCAAAAAACAGGCAGATATCCGCGTCGCACAATATTTTGATTTTCTGCGTAAGAGTGGTATTGAGAAAAAAGATATCAATGCTGCTAATATTCGCACCCAGCCTGAATACGATTACCAAAAAACCGGTGAAGCCGTATTGAAGGGTTATCGTGCGGTACGGCAGGTTCAGGTGACACTGCGCCAACTGGATAAGTTAAATGAGTTACTGGATGGCGCGTTAAAATCAGGCCTGAATGAGATTCGTGCCGTGGAACTGGGTGTTGCCAACCCGGACACTTACCGTGAACAGGCGCGTAAAAAAGCCATTGAAAATGCCATTAGTCAGGCGGGTGCATTGGCTGATGGATTTAAGGTGAAATTAGGGCCGGTATACAGCATTCGCTACCATGTTGCTAACTACCAGCCAATGCCGGTAGCGCGTATGTTCAAAAGTGCTGAAGCAGCACCAGCCACTGATGCTGCCCAAACTTACGAACAGCAGACTATTCATTTCGATGATCAGGTTGATGTGGTATTTGAGCTGAAAACTAACTCTAACACGCCAGCCTCTGCTGCCAAATAAGCTAGTCTTGCCGTAATACCTGACGCCCGTAAGATAACAGGGCGTCAGTTACCTTTCTCATCGTCCGACTTTCTGGCGCGAATCGATGCCAGAACAGCATCCGCCGTTGCAATAATCCCGGCGTCAGATTAATCAACTCACCGGATGCTAACTCTTTTTCAATTTGCAGATGCGGGATCATACAGCAGGTGGTGCCTTGTCTTGCCAACTGTACAAACGCTTCTGATGAGTTAACGATGTGGCAGGGCACGCTGCCCGGCGACAAATCGAAATTCTGCTGTAAAAACGCCTGATGCATATCATCCAGATGGTCAAAGGCGACCGCAGGTGCTTTCAGCAATGCCGAGCGGGTCACCCCATTGGGGAAATAACGTTCTGCAAAGGGTTTTGAGGCAACAAACAGGTAATCCAGTGCGCCGAGCTGATCGACCAGGCAACTTGGCAGCGGTTGCGGCTGGATACTGACCGCACCCACCACTTCGCCACGGCGTAACCGTTCTTGAGTTCGGGTTTCATCTTCGACTTGTAAATTCAGCCGGATAGGCGAGTCTGCCAATACCGGTTTTAATGCTGGCAGGAGCCAGGTTGCCAGGCTGTCGGCGTTGACTGCCAATGATAGTAGCAGCGGTGTATCACCACCGTTATCATTGCCGAGCCACTCTTCTTCCAGCAATTCGACTTGATGCAGCAAGGCGAGTAATTTCTGCCCTTGCTCCGTTGGCCGGGGGGGCACAGTGCGCACCAACAGTGGTTGACCGAACAGATTCTCCAACTGCTTAATGCGTTGAGATACCGCCGATTGGGTGATGCAAAGTTTTTGTGCAGCGCGTTCAAAGCCGCGTTCACGGATCACCGCGTCCAGCGCTTGTAGCGTACGGTAGTCTGGGCGTTTCATCGGAGTCATCTCTCCAAATATTAAGTTAATACCGCACTATGCCACATTTTGATCATTTATCTACGTTGGAATGCCATAGGGCTCGCCACAAATAAACCAACATGACTGTGATCCAGCTAAAATTAACCATCACATGAGTTGGCTTTATTGCGACGTTTTATCACTTATATGCTCTATAATGACGTCAGGTTTTCTTTCACATCAAGGCGTGAACTTACCATGACTCAGGATGAACTTAAAAAAGCAGTGGGCTGGGCAGCATTACAGTATGTCAAACCTGGCACTATCGTTGGGGTCGGTACTGGCTCAACTGCGGCACATTTTATCGATGCTCTCGCTTCCATCAAAGGCCAGATCGAGGGAGCTGTCTCTAGCTCTGATGCCTCTACCGCTAAACTGAAAAGTTATGGCATTCAGGTGTTTGATTGCAACGAAGTCGACGAGTTGGACATTTATGTCGATGGAGCTGATGAAATTAACGGCCAAATGCAGATGATTAAAGGCGGCGGCGCGGCTCTGACCCGCGAGAAAATCATTGCGGCCATTGCACGTAAATTTATCTGTATTGCCGATGCTTCCAAGCAGGTTGATGTGCTGGGTAAATTTCCGCTGCCGGTCGAGGTTATCCCGATGGCGCGTTCTTATGTCGCTCGCGAACTGGTGAAATTAGGCGGATTACCTGAATATCGCCAGAATGTTTTGACTGATAACGGCAATGTTATTTTGGATGTCCATAATCTGACTATTTTGGATGCCATTGCGCTTGAAAATAAAATTAATAATATTGCCGGTGTTGTCACTGTGGGGTTATTTGCCAATCGAGGTGCTGATGTTGCACTAATTGGCACTGCTGATGGTGTTAAAACCGTAGAACTCAAGTGATCAGCTAATCTGTATTCAGGATGAGGTTTGGTTGCTTCATCCTGATAATTTTTGCTTTTAAATATCTTTTCTTAAAATGGTTAAATTTAGTGATATATATCACATTTTCTCATTTCATTTTCTTAACCTGCCATTAACTCACTTTCTGCTGGTTTTTTATTCCGTAAATTAACATTTTCACTGTTTGTTATGCTGATAGCCAGGCAATCGTTTGTATTGCTGCCGGCGAAATATTTGTTATGTTGACTGGGTGCTGACCGGATTCATTCGATATCGGCAGCCACATCTGAAGTCTGAAAATAGGGTCGGGGACATGGCAAAAGTATCACTGGAGAAAGACAGAATTAAGTTTCTGTTAGTGGAAGGGGTGCACCAGAGCACGGTTGATAATCTGCGTGCAGCCGGTTATAGCAATATTGAATATCATAAAGGTGCCTTAGACACCGAATCACTGAAAGAATCTATTCGTGATGCCCACTTCATCGGCATTCGATCGCGCACGCATCTGTCCGAAGAAGTCTTTGCAGCCGCAGAAAAGTTGGTTGCAGTAGGTTGTTTCTGTATCGGTACCAATCAGGTTGATTTAAAAGCGGCGACTAAACGTGGTGTGCCGGTATTCAATGCACCTTTCTCCAATACCCGTTCGGTAGCCGAAATGGTACTGGGCGAGTTATTGCTGATGTTTCGCGGTATACCATCCGCCAATGCCAAAGCGCACCGTGGCGAGTGGAACAAACTAGCAGTCGGTTCCTATGAAGCCCGCGGTAAAAAACTGGGCATTATCGGCTATGGCCATATCGGGACTCAGTTAGGTATTTTGGCTGAAAGTGTCGGCATGAAAGTATTCTTCTATGACATTGAAAATAAACTGTCGCTGGGGAATGCACAGCAGGTACGTCATCTGTCTGACTTGCTGAATATGAGTGATGTGATTAGCTTGCATGTGCCAGAGAACCACTCCACCAAAAATATGATTGGCTCTGAGCAGTTGGCTCTGATGAAACCGGGCGCGATGTTGATCAATGCCTCACGCGGAACGGTGGTTGATATCCCAGCACTTTGTGATGCGCTGGCAAGCAATCATTTGGCGGGGGCGGCAATCGATGTTTTCCCTGAAGAACCAGCGTCCAATAAAGACCCGTTCAATTCACCATTATGCGAGTTTGATAATGTGCTATTGACCCCGCATATTGGTGGTTCAACCCAAGAAGCGCAGGAAAATATCGGTGATGAAGTCGCTGGTAAACTGGCGAAGTATTCCGACAACGGCTCTACGCTGTCTGCGGTTAACTTCCCGGAAGTTTCTCTGCCAGCTCACGGTGATAACACTCGCCGCCTGCTGCATATCCATGAGAACCGCCCAGGCATCCTGACTAGCATCAACAAAATCTTTGCTGAGCAGAACGTCAACATTGCCGCACAGTATTTGCAAACCAGCGCTGATATTGGTTATGTCGTTATCGACGTTGAGACTGATGATGCGGAAAACGCAGAAAAAGCCTTACAGGCAATGAAAGCGATTCCGGGGACTATCCGCTCGCGCCTATTGTACTAATATTTATTGTATTGGTAGCGTGGATAGTAACTGACAACCCGGTATCTGCTGATGCTGGGTTTTTTGTTATTTTTTATACCGTTGCGTAGGCCTTCTCACCACCGCCACACCTTTGTCGGTGTCACAATCTCTGGTAACGGCACATCCCAATGTTCACTCGGTAAGTGCTCTACCTGCTGACAATCATGAGCTAAACCAATAGGATAGGGGCCACTCTGCTGCCAGTTTTGCAACGTACGGTCATAGAATCCGCCCCCCATACCTAAACGTTGTCCATCTTCATCAAACGCCACCAGCGGCGTTATCACTACATCCAGTCGTTTCAATGGCAAGACATCGCGCACATCTAATTGAGGCTCCAGAATGTTCAGGCGATTACGAATGAGCTGGCTATCAGGACGATAGTGGAGAAACAACAAATGGCCGGAGCAGAAAGGATGAAGTACCGGCAGATAAATCTGTTTTTTCTGCTGCCACAGTAATTCGATAACAGGGGCCGTATCTAACTCACCATCGAAAGAGAGAAATAGTGCAATAGTAGTAGCTTGCTGAATTTTATCGTGGGAAGCGATTTGTTTCGCGGCCAGATTGGCAGATTGTTGTTGTTGCTCAGGAGTCAAAAGACGCCGACGCTCACGGATTTCACTGCGAATTTTTTGCCGCTGAAGGGCATACTGCGGATTTAGAGGCATGTTATTGACTTAAAGAAGAAAACTGCCTGTATCAAAACGAACGTGATAACCGTAAATACGTATTACACGATAAGAAAGGGATCTCCGAGATGCCGCCGCAGGCTGTAACCCTTGAACCCATGGTTCAAGGTGAACGCAGCGTCGCAACCTTAAGGCTTCTCGGCGGACCGAGCATGCGCACCAGTTACGGAGGCACTACATTCTGTTGGTATTAAATATCGGCTCAGGGGACTGACCCGCTGACGAACACCTCAGAGAAATTCTTTACTCACTGCTGAATCTATCATTCAACAGAGATTTATTCAAACTGTGCATCCTGACGTTCAGAGATGCGACCCTGTTCAAGCAATGCCTGTTCAATGGTCTGTTGTAACATCCGAATACGTTGCTCCATATTGGATGCATAGTCACGGGTTTTCAACCTTTCCTGAGCTAATTCGTGACATACGTTCAATGCCGCGATGAAAACTAACTGCTCAGTATTGGTGACTCTAGTGCGAACTTTCAGATCTTGCAACCGTTGGTTAAGATCTTCTGCGGCCATGTTCAACGCGTCTTGTTGTTCTGGCGGACAATTAACTCTTAACGAGCGACCAAAAATTTGAATATCTACTGGTTGTGCAGACATGCCACCTTCCTGACTAATTTCGCGCCAGCCCTGAAAACCAGAGGCAAAATGCTCGTAGCTGCAAAGCGGGCGTCACTATATATATCTCAATACCAAGATACAACCCCTTTATGCCCATCATGCTTCAAGCTGCATATGCGTTGGCGGCTCTCGCTCGCCCGAATCATTGACTGTCGTCAACTCAGCGGGATTCACTCAATCGCAGCCTTCATGCAACTCGAATTATTTAGGGCATATATCCATTATTTTTCAAGTGACAAGAGGCTTTGCTGCTTCCTGCATATTGAAATCTATAGGATATAGTGCATTGCGTTTTCTGGTATAGCGACCTTTCTTGGTGGTAGCATAACACGAACTTATCCTGCCAACGATGACCAATACGCATGTCTATAGAGAATACATTACCAACTTACCAATCACTGGCTCTGGCATTGAACCAGCAAGCAGTGGCATTAACCCCTGCTGAAATGCATGGCCTGATCAGCGGCATGCTTTGCGGAGGCAGTAAAGACGATGGCTGGCGCGCACTGGTGCATGACCTGACCAATGAGGGTGTTGCCTTCTCGCAAGCCCTGGGTTTGCCGTTACAACAGTTACATGAAGCAACACAAGAAGCGCTGGAAAACGAAGGTTTTATGTTTCAGTTGCTGATTCCTGAAGGGGAAGAAGTGACTGTTTTTGACCGTGCTGATGCATTATCCGGCTGGGTAAACCATTTCCTGTTAGGGCTTGGAATGCTGCAACCGAAGTTGGCGCAAGTGAAAGACGAAGTGGGTGAGGCTATTGATGATTTACGGAATATCGCTCAGTTAGGGTATGACGAAGATGAAGATCAGGAAGAATTAGCTCAATCACTGGAAGAAGTCATTGAGTATGTCCGTGTCGCGGCTATCTTGTGTCATATCGAATTTACCCAAGAAAAACCGACTGCACCGGAAATACGCAAGCCGACATTACACTAGACGGGTCAGTGTTATGCGTTAAATGATAAAAATCGGATATTTCAGGAGAGTGTAATGACTCAGCAAGAATACCAGAACCGCCGTCAAGCGCTGTTGACGAAGATGGCCCCGGGCAGTGCTGCTATTATTTTTGCAGCACCAGAGGCCACGCGCAGTGCGGATTCCGAATATCCCTATCGGCAGAATAGCGATTTCAGCTATCTGACGGGCTTTAATGAGCCGCAAGCGGTGCTGATTCTGGTGAAAAGCGATGAGACTCACAACCACAGTGTGCTGTTTAACCGGGTGCGGGATTTAACCGCTGAAATCTGGTTTGGCCGCCGTTTAGGGCAAGAGGCCGCACCTGAGAAGTTGGGTGTTGATCGCGCATTACCTTTCGATGAAATCGACGAGCAACTCTATTTGCTGCTTAATCGCCTTGATGTGATTTATCACGCGCAGGGGCAATATGATTATGCAGATAAAATTGTTTTTGCAGCGCTGGAAAAGTTACGTAATGGTTTTCGTAAAAATCTACGCGCACCCGCAACTTTGACTGATTGGCGACCATGGCTGCATGAAATGCGTCTGTTTAAGTCAGAGGAAGAAATTGCTGTGCTGCGTCGAGCCGGTGAAATCAGCGCATTAGCCCATACCCGCGCGATGGAGAAATGTCGCCCAGGAATGTTCGAGTACCAACTGGAGGGGGAAATTCTGCATGAGTTTACCCGTCATGGTGCGCGTTATCCGGCCTATAACACGATCGTCGGCGGTGGTGAGAACGGCTGCATTCTGCATTACACCGAAAATGAGTGTGAACTGCGGGATGGTGAATTGGTGCTGATTGATGCGGGTTGTGAATATCAGGGCTATGCCGGTGATATTACGCGTACTTTCCCGGTTAATGGCAAATTCACCCCAGCGCAACGCGAGATTTATGACATCGTGTTGGCCTCCATCAACAAAGCACTGGCGCTATTCCGGCCAGGCACCAGTATCCGCGAAGTCACGGAGCAGGTCGTGCGGATTATGATCACCGGCTTGGTTGATTTGGGTATCCTGAAAGGAGATATCGAGCAGCTCATTGCTGAACAGGCACACAAGCCATTCTTTATGCACGGCCTGAGCCACTGGCTGGGGTTGGATGTGCATGATGTTGGTGATTATACCAACAGTGAGCGTGGTCGCATTCTTGAACCGGGTATGGTGCTGACTATTGAGCCGGGCTTATATATTGCGCCAGATGCCGATGTTCCGCCGCAATATCGTGGTATTGGCATTCGGATTGAAGATGACATCGTGATTACCGCAGAGGGTAATGAAAATCTGACCGCCAGTGTGGTAAAAGATCCCGATGAGATTGAAGCCCTGATGGCAGCAGCGAGATAACTGATGAGCGTGATAATTGTCGGTGGCGGTATGGCCGGTGCAACACTGGCGCTGGCTATTTCATCCCTTACGCACGGGAAGATGCCGGTGGCGTTGGTTGAAGCGCAGCGTCCTGATAGCAGGCTGCATCCGGGTTTTGATGCGCGAGCCATTGCTTTGGCGCACGGCACCTGTCAGCAATTGGATCGTATTGGCCTCTGGTCGGCTCTGGCCGATTGTGCCACCGCCATAGAACATGTTCACGTCAGTGATAGTGGCCATTCCGGTTTTGTGAACCTTCGGGCGCAAGATTATCGCGTTCCGGCACTGGGTCAGGTTATCGAGTTGTTTGATGCGGGTAAACGGCTATTTGCTTTATTACAGAAGGCACCGGGAGTGACCCTGCATTGCCCGGCCAAAATGGTTGATGTGGTTCGCACGGCTGAATCTGCCGCGGTGACATTGGATAACGGCCAACAGCTTCACGCTAAACTGCTGGTGGCGGCGGATGGCTCTCATTCCGCATTGGCTCAGGCCTGTAACATTCAGTGGCAGCAGCAGGATTATCAACAGATTGCGGTGATCGCTAATGTCACGACTTCTGAGCTACCCAACGGGCGTGCTTTTGAGCGCTTTACCCGTCATGGGCCGTTGGCGCTGCTGCCGATGTCTCAGGGGCGCAGTTCATTGGTGTGGTGTCATGCCAAAGAAGATAGAGCCCAAGTTGATAGCTGGGATGATGCCCGTTTTCTGGCGGAATTACAGCGCGCTTTTGGCTGGCGTTTGGGGAAAATGCTCCATGCTGGCAAACGCCACAGTTACCCGCTGCAATTACTCACTGCCACGCGCCATGTTAGTCATCGTCTGGCATTAGTCGGTAATGCCGCCCAAACATTGCATCCGATTGCCGGTCAGGGGTTTAATCTCGGTCTGCGTGATGTGATGTCATTGGCAGAAACTATCGCGCGGGCGGGGGATGATCCCGGTGATTATAAGGTACTCAGTCAATATCAACAGCGGCGGGAACCGGATCAACGGGCAACCATTGGCATCACTGATGGGTTAATTCACCTGTTTGCCAACCGCTATGGGCCGTTGGTGGTTGGCCGCAATCTTGCTTTGATGTCGATGGAGCAAATACCTGCAATCCGTGATACTTTCGCGCGGCGCACACTGGGATGGGTCGGTCGCTAGTTTTACCCATCATATTTCACGTTGCTTCCTGCATCGAGAAATCTATCGGGTAAATAAAGTTCATATTTTCATGGGATATATCTCGGTATGCAATCATATGACGTGGTAATCGCTGGTGGCGGAATGGTCGGCCTGGCACTGGCTTGTGGGTTGCAAGGCAGCGGTCTACGCATTGCCATTCTGGAACACCAGCCAGAACAAGAGCCGCTATCTGCGCCAGTGACCGGTGAGTTAGCGCTTCGTGTCTCGGCGATCAATGCAGCCAGTGAGCGCTTACTGCAAAAAACTGGTGTGTGGGATAACATCTTGGCTCTACGCGCCAGCCCTTATAGTGGCATGGAAGTGTGGGACCAAGACAGTTTTGGCAAAATTGCTTTCCACGCCGATGAGTATGGTTTTAGCCATCTTGGACATATTATTGAAAATCAGGTCATTCAGCAGGCACTCTGGCAACGAGCAAGCCAATTGGCTGATGTCACCTTGCTGGCCCCCGCCAGTATCAAACAGGTGGCTTGGGGCGAAAGTGAAGCATTTATTACTCTGACAGATGACCGGATGCTGAGCACCAAACTGGTGGTTGGGGCTGATGGGGCCAACTCTTGGTTGCGCCAACATGCTGATATCCCACTGACATTTTGGGATTACGCCCATCACGCGCTGGTGGCCACTATTCGCACTGAAGAAACCCATCAGGCCACGGCCAGGCAGGTGTTTCATGGCGACGGTATTTTAGCATTCCTGCCATTTAGCGACCCACATCTTAGCTCGATTGTTTGGTCAGTCTCACCTGAGCGCGCCGCCGAGTTAACCGCGCTGTCCGCTGAGCAGTTTAACCGTGAGTTTGGAATGGCGTTTGATATGCGGCTGGGGCAATGCCAGCTTGAAAGCGAGCGCCAAACCTTCCCATTGATCGGGCGATATGCGCGTAGTTTTGCCGCTCATCGGTTGGTTCTGGTCGGTGATGCTGCCCATACTGTGCATCCATTGGCCGGGCAGGGGGTGAATTTAGGTTTTATGGATGCTGCTGAATTGGTTTCAGAACTCCGGCGCTTGCAGCGTCAGGGCAAAGATATTGGCCAACACCTTTATTTACGCCGCTATGAACGTCGCCGTAAACACAGTGCTGCGGTGATGCTTGCCAGTATGCAGGGATTTCGTGATTTATTTGCCGGAAATAATCCCGCTAAAAAACTGCTGCGTGATATTGGGCTAACATTGGCTGATAACTTACCGGGTATCAAACCACAGTTAGTGCGTCAGGCGATGGGGTTAAATGATTTGCCTGATTGGCTTGATGAATAATCCAGGATATAAAAGCCGCCTCAGTTGAAATAATCTAATTTCAGCCCACTTTTCGCATTAGTTTTTTTTATATACAACCAAAACCTGACAAGTTGATTCTGACAGGGTTTTGGTTGTTTCGTTATATAACATCGCTATTTTTACGGTTTAATTGTTAATTATGTGCCTCTGGGCGCATTTTTACAGTGGAAAACTCTGCACAATACCCCTGCCTTTTGTCGCCTTAGTGGGTGCTATTGCCTCTTTTACCTTATGGTTACCTAATAGATTCGGTGATAACGTTGAGCAAAAGGTATCGTTTGCGTAAACCCGTCATACTTCACGTTGCATGTGTGTTGGCTGCCTTCGTTCCCCCCAGTCACTTACTTATGTAAGCTCCTGGGGATTCACTTAGTTACCGCCTTCCTGCAACCCGAATTATCTAGGGTATATGCCTGTTTATGGTAAGTCAGAGTACTAGACATCCATGGCATGAAACTGTTTGAGGGAGAGTAGATGGCTAAGCAGACCCCGCTGTATGACCAACACGTAGCGTGCGGTGCGCGCATGGTAGATTTTCATGGCTGGATGATGCCATTGCATTATGGTTCCCAAATCGACGAGCACCATATCGTGCGCCAGGATGCCGGTATGTTTGATGTCTCGCACATGACTATTGTCGACTTGCACGGTGCCCGTACCCGTGAATTCCTGCGTTATCTATTAGCTAATGATGTTGCCAAGCTGACCCAACCGGGCAAAGCCCTTTACACCGCAATGCTGAATGCCTCCGGCGGTGTTATCGATGATTTGATTGTCTATTTCCTACGCGAAGACTATTTCCGTTTAGTGGTTAACTCTGCTACCCGCGAAAAAGATCTGAACTGGTTCATTCAGCATGCTAAGCCGTATCAGGTTGATGTCACTGTACGTGATGATTTGGCACTGGTAGCAGTGCAAGGCCCAACAGCACAACAGAAAGTCGCGACCTTACTCACTCCTGAGCAGCAACAAGCGATCGCAGGAATGAAACCGTTCTTTGGTATTCAGGTTGATGACTTGTTTATCGCCACCACCGGTTATACCGGCGAAGCAGGTTACGAAATTGCATTACCTAAAGAGCGGGTTGTCGAATTTTGGCAACAATTATTGGCTGCCGGTGTGAAACCTGCTGGCCTTGGTGCTCGTGACACTTTGCGCCTGGAAGCCGGTATGAATCTCTACGGTCAGGAAATGGACGAAGGCGTTTCGCCACTTGCCGCCAATATGGGCTGGACAGTTGCCTGGTTGCCAGAAGACCGCCAGTTTATCGGCCGCGAAGCACTTGAGCAGCAACGTGCTAACGGAACTGAGCAATTGGTAGGTTTGATCATGACCGAAAAAGGTGTATTACGTAATGAGTTACCGGTGCATTTTTCTGATGATTCGGGCAATCAGCATGTTGGCGTGATAACCAGCGGTTCATTCTCTCCTACACTGGGCTTTAGTATTGCGCTGGCCCGTGTCCCTGCGGGGATAGGCGAAAATGCAGTAGTGCAAATCCGCAACCGTGAAATGCCAGTGCGGGTCACAAAACCGGGTTTTGTGCGGGCGGGTAAACCGGTCGCGCTGTAATTATTTAGAGTATTCCGAATTCTACGAGCCACACCTTTTTGGCTCTACCCTTTTTAAGGAGCAGCAATGAGCAATGTACCAGCAGATTTGAAATATGCGTCATCTCATGAGTGGGTTCGTGCCGATGGTGATGGTGTGTACAGCGTCGGGATCACCGAGCATGCGCAAGAGCTACTGGGTGACATGGTGTTTGTGGATTTGCCTGAAGTAGGCAGTGAAGTTTCCGCTGGCAGCGATTGTGCTGTTGCTGAATCCGTTAAAGCTGCTTCTGACATTTATGCGCCAATCAGTGGTGAAATCATCGCTGTGAATGCTGAACTGGAAAGCTCCCCTGAGCTGGTGAACAGCGCGCCTTATACCGATGGCTGGCTATTTAGCATCAAAGCTTCTGATGAAAGTGAGTTGGATAGTTTGTTAGATGCCGAGTCCTATCAGGCGACTATCGACGAGTAGATGAACGTGGTCCCGTTTTTGGGAGCCAAACTGCTGACAAACCCCGATGACTTGATCTTTGGCGGTGAGAGCAGGCAGAAGAGTCAAGCGTCCGCGCCAGGGATGGCGCGGCTCGAGCCTCCAGGGATGGATTGACGGCGTCTTTACGATCTGCCTGTTCTCTCAGTAGCACGCACTTTGTCAACAACCCCGTCCCATGCCCTATTCAGGAATTTGTAGCACATGACTCAGAATCTCAGCCAGCTTGAACATAACGATGCTTTTATTCAGCGCCATATCGGCTCCTCTACTGAACAACAGCAACAGATGTTGGCCGCTGTTGGTGCCAACTCGTTAAGTACATTGATCCAGCAGATTGTTCCGGCAGATATCCAATTGCCAAGCCCGCCTCCGGTGGGGGAAGCCGCCACAGAACATCAGGCGTTGGCAGAACTTAAAGGGATCGCCAGCCAGAATCAGCGCTATAAATCCTATATCGGCATGGGCTACAGCCCGGTTCTGACGCCGCCGGTTATTCTACGTAATATGCTGGAAAACCCCGGTTGGTACACGGCTTACACTCCGTATCAGCCAGAAGTTTCACAGGGTCGCCTTGAGGCGTTACTGAATTTCCAGCAACTCACCCAAGACTTAACTGGCCTGGATCTGGCTTCAGCTTCTTTATTGGATGAAGCCACAGCAGCTGCAGAATCCATGGCGTTGGCAAAACGTGCAAGTAAATTAAAAGACGCTAATCGTTTCTTTGTCGCCGATGATGTCCATCCACAAACGCTGGATGTCGTTCTGACCCGCGCAGAAACCTTTGGTTTTGAAGTGATTGTTGACCGTGCTGAAAAAGTGCTGGAGTTAGAAGGCGTGTTTGGTGTGTTGCTGCAACAAGTCGGCACCACGGGCGAACTGCATGACTATTCAGCACTGCTATCTGAGCTGAAAAAACGCAAAATCATTACCAGCGTTGCCGCCGATATTATGGCGCTGGTGCTGCTGACCGCACCGGGTCAGCAGGGCGCTGATGTGGTGTTTGGCTCTGCTCAGCGTTTTGGGGTACCGATGGGCTACGGTGGCCCACATGCGGCATTCTTTGCTTGCCGCGATGAGTTTAAACGCTCAATGCCGGGTCGGATTATCGGGGTTTCCCGCGATGCTGCTGGTCATACCGCGTTGCGTATGGCGATGCAAACTCGCGAGCAACATATCCGCCGCGAGAAAGCCAACTCCAATATCTGTACCTCTCAGGTCTTACTGGCCAATATCGCCAGCTTGTATGCGGTTTATCATGGCCCACAAGGCTTGCAGCGCATCGCGGGTCGTATTCATCGCATGACTGATATTCTGGCTGCGGGCTTGCAACAAGCGGGTCTGGCACTGCGTTTCGCACATTGGTTCGATACATTGACTGTCGAAGTGAAAGACAAAGCTGCTGTATTGGCCCGCGCATTGAGTTTTGGTATTAATCTGCGAACTGATATTCATGGCGCAGTAGGTATCACGCTGGATGAAACCACCTCACGTGAAGATATTCAAATTCTCTTCACCTTGTTAGCCGGTGATAACCACGGTCTCGATATTGACCTGCTTGATGCAAAAGTCAGCCAGAATAGCCAGTCGATTCAAACGGGTATGTTGCGCCAGGACCCCATTCTGACTCATCCTGTATTTAATCGTTATCACAGCGAAACCGAAATGATGCGTTATATGCATCGTTTAGAACGCAAAGATTTGGCACTGAATCAGGCGATGATCCCGTTAGGTTCTTGCACCATGAAGCTGAATGCCGCAGCAGAGATGATCCCCATCACCTGGCCGGAGTTCGCTGAATTACACCCCTTCTGCCCGCCGGAACAAGCTGCGGGTTACCAACAAATGATTGGTCAACTGTCACAATGGTTGGTGCAATTAACGGGTTATGATGCGGTTTGTATGCAGCCAAACTCTGGCGCGCAAGGCGAATATGCAGGGTTACTGGCGATTCGTCGCTACCATGAAAGCCGCAATCAGGCGAGCCGTCATATCTGTTTGATCCCAAGCTCGGCTCACGGCACCAATCCGGCATCGGCACAAATGGCCGGTATGTCCGTAGTGGTGGTGGCCTGTGATAAGCAAGGGAATATCGATTTGCATGACTTGCGCCAGAAGGCGGGTGAAGCAGGTGATGAGCTCTCTTGTATTATGGTGACTTACCCGTCGACTCACGGCGTGTACGAAGAAACCATCCGTGAAGTTTGTCAGATTGTGCATCAGTTTGGTGGTCAGGTTTATCTTGATGGCGCGAACATGAATGCGCAGGTTGGAATAACTACCCCGGGCTATATTGGCGCGGATGTTTCTCACCTGAACTTACATAAAACCTTCTGTATTCCACACGGCGGTGGTGGCCCAGGTATGGGGCCGATTGGTGTTAAAGCGCATTTAGCGCCATTTGTTCCGGGCCACAGTGTCGTGCAAATTGATGGCATGACGACCCAACAGGGCGCGGTTTCAGCGGCACCATTTGGTAGTGCATCAATCTTGCCTATCAGCTGGATGTACATCCGTATGATGGGGGCTGATGGACTGAAACAAGCCAGTCAGGTCGCGATTCTGAATGCCAACTACATTGCAACTCGCCTGAAAGAGGCCTATCCGGTGCTGTATACCGGCCATGATGGTCGTGTGGCGCACGAGTGTATTTTAGATATTCGCCCACTGAAAGAAGCAACAGGTATCAGCGAGATGGATATCGCCAAGCGCTTAATCGACTTCGGCTTCCATGCGCCAACCATGTCCTTCCCGGTGGCGGGCACGTTGATGGTGGAACCGACTGAATCAGAAAGTAAAGTTGAGTTAGACCGCTTTATCGACGCCATGCTGGCTATTCGCGCGGAAATCGAGAAAGTGGCTCGTGCTGAATGGCCACTGGAAGACAACCCGTTGGTGAATGCGCCGCATACTCAAGCTGAGCTGGTCGGTGAGTGGCAGCATCCTTACAGCCGTGAGTTGGCGGTATTCCCGGTGGCAGGTGTGATGGAGAATAAATACTGGCCGAGCGTGAAACGTCTGGATGATGTGTACGGTGACCGTAATTTATTTTGCTCATGTGTACCAATAAGTGATTACGAGTAATTTTTTGCAGCAAATAACAAAGGGTCGCGCAAGCGGCCCTTTTACTTTATTAGTATTAACTCTATTAATGCCTACTCTTACTCTTCAAATTGAGAAAATGACTGACGACGGAATAAGGAAATGGGATATGCATAAAAAAGTCGCGTTAGTGACAGGGGGGAGTCGTGGCATTGGCCGTGCCACGGCATTGTTATTAGCAAAGCACGGTTATCGGGTTGCGGTAAATTATATCAATGATGAACAAGCTGCCCGACAGGTGGTGGCAGAGATCGCCGCTGGCGGTGGGTTAGCTGTGGCGTTACAAGCCGATATTGCTGATGAGCTACAAGTAGTTGCGCTATTTGAAAAACTTGAAGCCCAGCTTGGGCCGATCACCGCACTGGTCAATAATGCGGGCATTTTGTTTACCCAATCGGGCATCGAAGGATTAACGGCTGAGCGGATTAATCGGGTATTGAGTACCAATGTGACGGGTTACTTTTTATGTAGCCGCGAAGCTGTCAAGCGCATGGCATTGCGCCACGGTGGTAATGGCGGTGCGATTGTTAATGTCTCTTCTGCCGCAGCCCGTCTAGGCGCGCCAGGTGAATATCTTGATTATGCCGCCTCCAAAGGGGCCATTGATACACTCACCACCGGTTTATCATTGGAAGTGGCGGCAGAGGGCATCCGAGTGAATGGCGTTCGTCCGGGGTTAATCTATACCGATATACATGCCAGCGGGGGTGAGCCGGGGCGAGTTGATCGGGTAAAAAGCTTACTGCCAATGAAACGCGGCGGGCATCCACAAGAAGTGGCAGAGGCAATCGTCTGGTTGCTGTCAGAGCATGCCTCTTATGTCACTGGCAGTGTATTGGATTTAGCCGGTGGGAAATAAGCGAGTATTCAGTTACTTCAGCCAACCTTTTTGCTGTGCCGCCTACAACTGTGGCGAATATCTTTTAGCCTATCGATTTCCATCAGAAACTGAATAGTTTCTGTCAGTGGACCAAAATCCAAGACTGCTAATGACATAAATTACCCTTTGTTTTTGGCGCTGAGCAATAATTGCTGCTCAAGCTCGATTTGTCATCCTAATTTGAACCACAGACACGGCGGGTTACATGTACTGACAGAATATTTAAGCGTACACGTGTACACTGGAATTATTCTCAGTTAATCTGTACGCACTCTTTTTGTACAGCTTTTGAATAACTATTGCGCTCATCGGATGAGATAACGATTCATTTTCAGGATAATTAGTATTGAAGAATAAATCAGCTATACCCTCGACCCTGGTCACCCCCGCCGTAGCGACAACACCGTCTTATCCGTGGGCAGAAGAAATAGCCAATAGCATCAGTCATGGTATTGGCGTGGTGTTTGGCATTATCGGTTTGGTTTTGCTATTGGTGCAGGCGTTAGATAATGGGGCCGATACCAAGGCGTTAACCAGTTACAGTTTGTATGGCGGCAGTATTATTCTGCTGTTTTTAGCCTCGACGTTGTATCACGCCATCCCACATCGCAAGGCGAAACTCTGGCTACAGAAGTTTGACCATTGCGCCATTTACATCTTAATCGCTGGGACATATACACCATTTCTATTGGTGGGGTTGGACTCTCCGTTAGCCCATGGCTTGATGGCGGTGATATGGGGATTGGCACTGGTGGGCGTCATCTTCAAATTGGCCTTTGCACATCGCTTTGAAATGCTGTCGCTGGTGACTTACCTGACGATGGGCTGGCTTTCATTGATTGTGATTTATCAACTGGCGGTAAAGCTTGAGATTGGCGGCTTAGCATTATTGGCTATTGGTGGCTTGTTATACACGTTGGGCGTGATTTTCTATGCCTCCAAGCGCATTCGCTTCGGTCATGCCATTTGGCACGGTTTTGTGTTGGGCGGCAGTGTTTGCCACTTTATGGCGATCTACTTGTATGTTTGATTAGGAGGCCGGAGAACCGGCCTCAGAGTGTATTATTTATCTTCTTCCAATGAATAGGGTAGCGGTTGAATTGAAAGCACACTTTGCTCATCATCACGCACGCGCAGCACACTGTCTGCCGCCAAGTCATTATTCATCACTGCTTGAACCCACACCGTGCCATCACTGAGTGCGACGGCGGCCAATACGCTACCGGTACGACGCCAGTTTTCACCTAACTGCCACTCTAAATCCTCGCCGGCCGCTGGCACTCGGTTGGCCTGACCTGCCAACCAGTAGAGTGCGCGCTTATTAGCACCACGGTATTTTGCTCTGGCGACCATTTCCTGTCCGGTATAACACCCCTTGCTGAAACTGATGCCATTCAACGCCTGAATGTTTGTTGCTTGTGGAATAAATTGCGCGCTGCTAGCGGTATCAATGATAGGAAAACCTGCTTCGATATCCAGCGCCAGCCACTGTTGGCTGTTATTAAACTGCGCCCGGTCAGCCAGTTTCTCCACTAACTGTTGCGCTTGCTCGGTATCGGTCACCAGCAGGAAGCGCTCGGCGGGCAGCGAGAAATGCAACAGCGTGCTATCACCTTGCTGTACTACCGGATGTTCAGCATCAGGTAACTCGGCGAAAATCTCCGCCAGTGCAGCTTTTGCCTGTGCGCCCGCCACACCGAGCAAAACGGTATCAGGTTGTGCGGTAATCACCACTTTGGAGAACACCGCATATTTCTTCAGCTCGCTCAATTGGTTATCAAGCACACTGCGGCGTTCGATAAAGGCTAACCCTTCGCCACGATAAAATAACCGTAGGTTGCTCCACATCTTCCCTTTAGCATCACAATGGGCGCACAGTACATGCTGATCTGCGGGCAGCGCATCAATATCAGCCGTGACTTGCCCTTGCAGATATTTTACGCGGTCTGCGCCCGTTAACGTCACCAGCGCCCAGTCATTAAGAGAGACTAATGTTAGTGGCAGCTCGGAAGAGGTGACCAGTGGTTGTGCAGCAAATGGAGTGTTATTAGCCATGGTTTACCTAAAATAAATAGTACCTGCGGATAAGTGGGACTTAATCAGCGCGGCACAGTGAACCGATGCTCCAATGGTAAAATAGCCGGGTAGCTTTGCAAGCAGTAATTCCACGGAATGGCCATTATTATTCAATATCTGAATTCGACGATATCTGAGGTACAATAGCCGCAGATTCTATGGCGGAATGCTGAATATGATTGAAAAAACAGCATAATCCCGTCCCTAGCCTATCAGTATCCTTTTTTTGAGGAGTCAATCAGGACATGGAAATCGATAATAAAGCCCGTATTCACTGGGCGTGCCGTCGGGGTATGCGTGAACTGGATATCTCTATCATGCCGTTTTTTGAATATGAATATGATGGCTTGAGCGATAACGAGAAACAGGTTTTTATCCGTTTGCTTGAGTGTGATGATCCAGATTTATTTAACTGGTTGATGAATCACGGGGAACCGCAGGATAGCGAGCTGCGTCAAATGGTCAAACTGATTCAAACACGAAATAAAGCCCGTGGCCCAGTGGCGATGTGACCTGCGGATATCCTGGCACACTCAACTCTTCTCTCTATTAGCTCACGGCGTCCTGGTCACACTCACGCTGGTTGCGCCTTGGCCTCAGGGCTATACCGCGCTGTGGCTCGTGTTACTGACGTTAGTGGTGTTTGAGTGTATCCGCAGCCAGAAAAATATTACGTCTTGCCAAGGTGAGATCAGGCTGAAACCCGGCAATATAGTGCTATGGAAACGGCACGAGTGGGTTGTCATTAAGCAGCCGTGGATCACCCGTTATGGCGTGTTATTGAGTTTACAACAGACAAGCAATCGCTCAACCCGTAAGCGTTTATGGCTGGCGGCGGACAGCATGTCTGAAGAGGAATGGCGGGGATTGTGTCTCCTATTACGCCATTCATTTGGCTCCGATGAAGGTATTAATTAATGAAGCCCTTAATCTGGCTGGTGGAAGATGAGCCGAGTATCGCTGACACCTTAATTTATACCTTGGAAAGTGAAGGTTTTACCCTCCGGTGGTTTGACCGGGGGGAACCCGCCCTGGCTGCTTTGGCCAATGGGCCGCCAGTGCTGGCAATAGTTGACGTCGGCTTACCTGATATTAACGGTTTTGACCTGTGTCGCCGTATACTGGCCCAAGTACCAGAACTGCCGGTGGTCTTTTTAACCGCGCGTAGCGAAGAGCTGGACCGGATTATCGGCTTGGAAATCGGCGCTGACGACTACATCGCGAAACCATTCTCGCCGCGTGAGGTGAGCGCCAGAGTTCGCACCGTGTTACGGCGGCTGCAAAAATCTCAATCCTTGGCTACTTCTGCCACCTTGCATCAATTCGGCAATTTCACTCTGGACGAAGCGGGGGCGCGAGTCATTTATCATCAACAGGTTTTATGGCTCACTCGCTATGAATATCTGCTACTGAAAACCTTATTACTGGCACCTGATCGTGTATTTTCACGCCAGCAATTGATGGATATTGTCTGGGCGCAAGCAGAAGAGAGCCAGGATCGCACCGTCGATACCCATATCAAAACGCTGCGCTCAAAGCTGCGTATGACTAACGATGAAGAGTCGCCAATCCGCACCCATCGTGGACTGGGTTACAGCCTGACGTATCGAACATGAGCCATTTCTGATGAAAATAGGTGTGCGTTTGTTGCTGGGCTATTTTCTGATAGTCGCCATCGCCGGTTATTTTGTCATTCGTATTTTCGTGCAGGAAGTTAAGCCCGGGGTGCGGCGCGCGACGGAAGGAACATTGGTCGATACCGCCACCTTGTTGGCGCAATTCGCTCGTCAGGATATGTTGCAAAATAAAGTCGCTGGTGGTCAGTTGGCGCAAGCTTTTGCTTCACTCAATCTGCGGCCAATCGGCGCAAATATCGAAGGTATCCGCAAGGATCGCAATGAATACCGGGTTTATCTGACTGATGCTGAGGGACGGGTGATCTTTGATTCATCCGGTAAAGCCGTCGGGCAAGACTATTCGCGCTGGAATGATGTCTGGCTGACACTGCGGGGTGACTACGGCGCCCGCAGCACCCGCACTGATCCTACAGATGAACAAAGTTCGGTGATGTATGTGGCCGCTCCGGTTATTGCCGAGAATAAGATTATTGGTGTGCTCAGTGTGGGCAAACCCAATATTTCTATGGCTCCGGTAATCAAGCGCAGTGAGCGTAAAATCTTGCTGGCGGGTGGCGTATTACTTGGGATGGCTCTGCTAATTGGCTTGGGGTTTGTCTGGTGGATCAATCGGGCTATTGGCAAACTGGTCGATTATGCCGAACGGGTTTCTGAGGGGCAGAACGTTGCGCTACCCGCGATGGGTAGCAACGAACTGAATGATTTGGCACGAGCGCTGGAAAGCATGCGACTTAAATTAGAGGGCAAAGCTTATATTGAGCAATATGTCCACACGCTAACTCATGAGTTGAAAAGCCCGCTGGCAGCGATTACTGGTGCGGCTGAGCTACTACGCGAATCTCCACCGCCGGTCACAGCTCAGCGTTTTCTGATGAATATTGAGCAGCAAAGTGTGCGTATCCAGCAATTGGTGGATAAGATGCTGATACAGGCACGACTGGAAAGTCGGGTTGACGTGCAACTTTCCCCAATAGAAATAAGCAGCATCATCAAGCAAGCGATAGAAGCCAAAGAAGCTCAGGCAGTCAGCCGAGGTATTAACTTGCGCTTAATCTGTGCCGAAAGTGCGACATTAACCGGTGACGGGTTGTTGCTTAGTCAAGCGTTGACCAATCTGATTGATAATGCATTGGATTTCACCCCAGCGGATGGCGAAGTGACATTAAGCGGTACCAGGCAAGCGGGTGAATATCTGATTACCGTTGAAGATACCGGCAGTGGCATCCCGGATTATGCCCAAGAGAAGATTTTTGACCGTTTTTATTCACTAGCGCGGCCTAATAGCCCAAAAAGTACCGGATTGGGGCTGAATTTTTTGCGCGAAGTTGCCGTTATTCATCAAGGGAATGTTTCCCTTGAAAACCGCCAGCCACACGGGGTGTGTGCTCGTTTAACCTTGCCGCTAGCTATCACTTAAGTCGCTGACTTCACTTTCACTTCACATAACCTCATTTTCCTTTCACTTCACGAGCTTAAGCTGCTCTCCTGACCTTAAAGGAGAGCACGTCATGTTCAAATCCGTACTGTTTTGGAAAATAGCCGCGTTATTGGGGCTCATTCTTTTGATGATGATTCCGAAAGAAATGCTGCTGAATGTTATCAATGAACGCAGTGGCTACCGCCAAAGTGTGGTCGACAAAGTCAGTGACAGCACCAGCCGCGCACAAAAGATCCTTGGGCCGCTGATTGTCGTGCCTTACAGCGAATGGATTGAAACCGAAGTTGATGGTAAGAAACAGGGGCAGCGGGTGAGCCGCCATCGCTATTTATTGCCGGAGATAATGACAATCACTGGTGCGCCGGATGTTGAAGTTCGCCAATTGGGTATTTATCAGGCTCAGGTCTATCAGGGGGAACTCTATTTCCACGGGCAATTTGAGTCTTCCTCGTTAGATGATTTAGATCGCGAAGGTGTCACCATCGGCATGCCGTCATTAGTGTTGGCACTGAGTGATTCGCGAGGGATTCAGCAGATTTCGCCGTTAAGCCTGGGCGATACAAAAATTAATTTCGAACCGGGGGCATTCCTGGGGCGCACGGCGCAAGGTGTGCATGCACAGCTGACTATCGAGCAGGTTCGCCAGGGCAAATTTGATGTTAATTTTAAACTGACACTGGCAGGCACCAACAGCCTTTCAGTTGTGCCCGTCGGGCGTAGCAGTGAACTGACGTTACAGAGCAACTGGCCGCATCCTAATTTTGTCGGTGAGTTTTTGCCATTACAACGTAAAGTAGAGGAAAAAGGCTTCCGTGCACATTGGAGCAGTAACTGGTTGGCTAACAGCATGAATATCAACTTTTCCGGTGATAATGTACGTTTTGATTTTGACCAACTGCCTGCATTCACCACCAGCTTGATTGAGCCGGTTGACCACTATCAGTTAACTGAGCGCGCCATTAAATATGCCATTCTATTTATTGGCTTAACCTTCTTTAGCTTCTTCTTGTTCGAGAGCCTGACGTCATTGCGTGTACACCCTATTCAGTATTTGCTGGTGGGCGCAGCATTAGTGTTGTTCTACCTCATGTTACTGGCGTTCTCTGAACATTTAGGGTTCACGCTGGCTTATATTATCGCCAGTTTGAGTTGCAGTATGTTGATTGCTGTCTATTTAAGTGCAGTGCTAGGTGGGTGGTTGCGTGGCGCATTGTTTGCAAGCGGACTATTACTGCTGTACGGCGTATTATTTGGACTATTACAATCAGAAGACAATGCGCTGTTATTAGGTGCGGGTTTACTGTTTATTATTCTCGCGGCAGTCATGTTACTGACCCGGCGGTTAGACTGGTATCAAGTGGCTTCCCCACAACGTTTAATCGGGCAAAAAAATGCAGAATTAACACATTGCGAACGAAAAGATGAAGAGATATCGAGCGATGTTGCTATAGCTGGGGGCGATGCTCAAGACTCTTTCCGGTTATGGAAATAAAATTGTATAAGTAGAAACGGGTATAGCAAACGGGCACTGTGGATGCCCGTTTATCCGATCAAAGCAGGGCATCCATCTCAAGCAGAATTTGATCACACCATTGTTCGATGCGCTCTTCACTCAAGTCGTATTGATTAACCTCATCTAACGCCAGCCCTACAAAGTGTTTACCGTCGGCACTGAGCGGTTTCGGGCTGGTAAACTCAAACCCATCTGTTGGCCAAAAACCAATAAATTTCACCCCTAGCGGCGCGATATGGTCGTGCAGCATCCCAAGAGCATCAAGGAACCATTCGCTATAACCGAATTGATCGCCCATACCATACATGGCAACAATCTTTCCCTTGAGATTAAGCTGTGTTAATTGCGGCCAAACAGCTTCCCAATCTTCCTGTAATTCGCCGAAATCCCAGGTAGGGATCCCCAGAATCAAAATGGAATATTTTTCCATTACTCGGGGGCTGACATCTTTTAGGTTATGTAAATCAACCAGATCTTCGCCGAGGATGTCGCGGATTTTTTCTGCCACCATTTCGGTATAGCAGGTGCTGGAGCCGTAAAAGAGACCAATCTTCATGATGTATAGCCATAGCATTACTAATAAGGAATAGCATCGAGTGTACCAGATTTGTCCCGTCATCAGGCATAATGGCTGTCCATCCAATCAAAGAGAGAAACAGTCATGCAACAGCAAAATAACCCGCTGATTGAACAGTTTCTTGATGCCCTGTGGCTGGAGCGGAATCTGGCAGAGAATACACTGGCATCATATCGTTTGGATTTACATGCGCTGAGCGGATGGTTAGTGCATCATGGCAGCGATTTATTGCGCGCCGGTCCGCATGACTTGCAGTCTTTCCTTGCCGAGCGCATTGAGGGCGGTTATAAAGCCACCAGTTCGGCTCGGCTGCTCAGTGCGATGCGTCGACTGTTCCAATATTTATACCGCGAAAAATTACGCGAAGATGACCCGACAGCCCTGCTGTCATCACCCAAATTACCGCAGCGCTTACCCAAAGATTTAAGCGAAGCGCAGGTTGATGCATTACTTAACTGCCCCAATGTCGATATCCCGCTAGAATTGCGCGATAAGGCGATGCTGGAAGTCCTCTATGCCACCGGTCTGCGGGTGTCAGAGCTGGTTGGGTTGACCATCAGCGATGTGAGTTTGCGCCAAGGGGTAGTGCGAGTTATCGGTAAAGGAAATAAAGAGCGCCTGGTGCCATTGGGTGAAGAGGCGGTGTACTGGATCGAGAATTACATGGAGCATGGCCGCCCGTGGCTCATCAACGGCCATTCGCTGGATGTGTTATTCCCGAGCAATCGCAGCCAGCAAATGACGAGACAGACTTTCTGGCATCGAATCAAACACTATGCGATCCTTGCCGGTATTGATAGTGAACGGCTTTCGCCCCACGTATTGCGGCATGCTTTTGCCACGCATCTGTTAAATCACGGTGCGGACCTGCGTGTGGTACAAATGTTACTGGGCCACAGTGATCTGTCGACGACCCAGATTTATACCCATGTAGCGACTGAGCGTTTGAAGTTGCTACATCAACAGCATCATCCGCGTGCATAATTGTTTTTTATGAAAACTATGCCGAGTGGAAAAAGATAGGATTTATAAATGAAAAAAAGTTTATTACTGCTGCCGATCGTTATCGCTGCATTCACCGGGCTGGCTCACGCTGATGATGCCGCTATTCAACAGACACTGAAAAAGTTGGATATTCAGAAAGCTGACATTCAACCATCACCTATCCCCGGTTTGAGTGCCGTGATGACTGACAGCGGTGTGCTTTATATTTCCGCCGATGGTAAACACTTGTTGCAAGGGCCGCTGTACGATGTGAGCGGTAGCCAACCGGTGAATGTGACCAACCAGATGCTGGTGAAAAAGTTGGAAGCATTGAGCAAAGAAATGATTGTGTATAAAGCACCGCAAGAGAAGCACGTTGTTACCGTGTTTACTGATATCACCTGCGGCTATTGTCATAAATTGCACGAACAAATGAGTGACTATAACGCGCTGGGGATTACCGTGCGTTATCTGGCCTTCCCACGTCAGGGGTTGAGCTCTCAGGCAGAAAAAGACATGCGCTCAATCTGGTGTATGGCTGATCGCAACAAAGCATTCGATGATGCAATGAAAGGTGTCGATATATCACCTGCAACCTGTAAAACCGATATTTCTGAGCACTATAAGTTAGGCGTGCAGTTTGGTATTCAGGGCACCCCAGCCATCGTGTTGCAAAATGGCACTATCGTTCCAGGATATCTGGAGCCAAAAGAAATGTTACAGATGCTGAATAAGCACCAGGCTTCCTCAAAAGCGGCGGGTTAATCTTCCGTGACATTGAAAACTCAACTTCGCCGTCGTGAGGCGGTGGATGATAGCTATTTGCCAGACCAGTTACATCCATTGCTGCGCCGCCTTTATGCCAGCCGTGGTGTAAGAAGTGCAGAAGAATTGGAACGCGGTGTAAAAGGCCTGCTTGCCTGGCAGCAACTCGACGGAATTGAAGCCGGAGTGACTCTGTTGCAGCAAGCATTAGCTGACAGACGTCGTATTGTGATTGTTGGTGATTTTGATGCCGATGGCGCCACCAGTACGGCGTTGGCAGTGCTCGCTTTACGTAGCATGGGTGGCAGTAATATTGATTATCTGGTGCCAAATCGTTTTGAAGATGGCTATGGGCTGAGTCCCGAAGTTGTCGAGCAAGTTGCTGCCCGTGGTGCAGAACTGATCGTCACTGTCGATAACGGTATTTCCTCTCATGCGGGAGTGGATTTGGCCCATGCTCTGGGTATCCAGGTGTTGGTTACCGATCATCACCTGCCGGGGGAAACCTTGCCAGCAGCAGAAGCGATCATCAATCCAAATTTGGCAGGATGTAATTTCCTTTCCAAATCCTTGGCCGGAGTGGGCGTCGCCTTTTATCTGATGCTGGCATTACGTACACGTCTTAGAGACAGTGGCTGGTTTGAACAGCGAGCTTTAGCGATACCTAATCTGGCTGAGTTACTGGATTTGGTGGCGCTGGGAACGGTTGCCGATGTGGTGCCATTAGATGCTAATAACCGGATTTTGGTGCATCAGGGGCTAAGCCGTATTCGTGCAGGGAAATGCCGGCCAGGTATTCGTGCATTACTGGAGGTCGCCAATCGCGATGCGCGCCAATTGGCCGCCAACGATCTGGGTTTCTCCCTTGGCCCACGGCTTAATGCGGCTGGGCGCTTGGATGATATGTCTATCGGGGTGGCGTTGTTGCTGAGTGACGATATTGCTCAGGCCAGAGCACTGGCAATTGATCTTGATGCGCTTAATCAAACGCGCCGCGAGATAGAGCAGGGTATGCAGGTTGAAGCCTTGCAACTTTGTGACCAGTTAGAGCGCACCAGCACTGAATTACCTTATGGTATCGCGATGTTTCACCCAGAGTGGCACCAAGGGGTGGTCGGGATTCTGGCCTCACGCATTAAAGAGCGTTTTCACCGGCCAGTTATTGCTTTTGCCCCAGCGGGTGACGGTTTACTGAAAGGCTCGGGGCGTAGTGTGGCAGGCTTGCATATGCGAGATGCTCTTGAGCGCCTGGATACCTTAAACCCAGGGTTGATGCTGAAGTTTGGCGGTCATGCTATGGCAGCGGGACTATCACTGGAACAGGATAAATTCGATGAATTCCGTCAGCGCTTTGCAGATTTAGTCGGTGAATGGATGGATGCCTCGCAGTTGGAGGGCGTTATCTGGTCAGACGGTGAACTGAATGGCAACGAATTATCACTGGAAACAGCGGAGTTGTTGCGAGATGGCGGCCCCTGGGGGCAATCCTTCCCTGAACCCACATTTGACGGGAAATTCCGTATTTTGCAACAACGGCTGGTGGGGGAGCGCCACCTGAAACTTATGATTGAGCCTTTGAATGGCGGGCCTTTACTGGATGGCATCGCGTTTAATATTGATACGACTTTATGGCCGGATAGCAGTGTGCGTGAAGTTAAGCTGGCTTATAAACTCGATATTAATGAGTATCGCGGTAACCGCAGTGTCCAGCTGCTGATTCAGCATCTGTGGCCGTATTAGTAAACCACAATATTATTCTATACCCAAAGTAGTTGGTGTTGCAGCAAGGAAGCCAACGAATGACAAATTGGTTGTAAACCATTTTGAACGGCGCTTGCGCTAGCCCGCAGTGTGAACCTCTGATGAGGCCCATAATCCCGAATCACTGACATTAGTCAGTGATTCGGGTGACTGAGAGCCGCTAACACAGTTGCAGCAGCAAATAGGAAAGGGATAGCTACAAATATAGCCAACAAGCTATAAACCGTCGTATAGATCCGTTAGAATTACCAATTCTGTGCCCTAAATAGTTCAAGTTGCAGAAAGGTGGCAATTGAGTAAATCCTGGCGAGTTGACGTTAGTCAATGATTCAGGTGAACGAAGGCAGCCAATGCACATGCAGCTTGAAGTATGACGGGTATAATGACATTCCGTCATCTACGACTTAACGTAAGACTTTAAACCATGTTTGAAATAAACCCGGTAAAAAACCGAATTCAGGACCTGTCTGATCGGACAGCCGTTCTCAGGGGGTATCTTTGACTATGATGCCAAGAAAGAACGACTGGAAGAAGTAAACGCTGAGCTGGAACAGCCCGACGTCTGGAATGAACCTGAGCGCGCTCAGGCTCTTGGTAAAGAGCGTTCCTCGCTGGAAGAGATTGTCTCCACCATTGATCAACTGGATCAAGGAATGGACGACGTGACTGGCTTGCTGGAGTTGGCTATTGAAGCTGACGACGAAGAGACATTTAACGAAGCGGTTGCTGAGTTAGATATCCTTGATGGCAAATTGGGCCAACTCGAATTCCGCAGAATGTTCTCTGGTGAATATGATAGCGCCAACTGTTATCTGGATCTGCAAGCTGGTTCCGGTGGTACTGAAGCTCAGGACTGGGCCAGCATGCTGCTGCGTATGTACCTGCGTTGGGCTGAAGCCAAAGGTTTCAAAACCGAAATCATCGAAGAGTCTGATGGTGATGTTGCAGGCTTAAAATCAGCCACTATCAAAATCATCGGCGATTATGCGTTTGGTTGGTTACGTACTGAAACTGGCGTACATCGTCTGGTACGTAAAAGTCCGTTTGACTCTGGTGGCCGCCGCCATACTTCGTTCAGTTCTGCCTTTGTTTATCCAGAAGTTGACGACGATATTGATATCGACATCAACCCGGCGGACTTGCGTATTGACGTTTACCGCGCATCAGGTGCGGGTGGTCAGCACGTCAACAAAACAGAATCTGCGGTACGTATTACCCATATTCCAACCAATATCGTGACTCAATGCCAGAATGACCGTTCTCAGCATAAGAACAAAGATCAAGCCATGAAACAGCTGAAAGCGAAGCTGTATGAGTTTGAGATGCAAAAGAAAAATGCTGATAAACAGATGCTGGAAGATAACAAGTCCGATATCGGCTGGGGTAGCCAGATCCGTTCTTATGTTCTGGATGACTCTCGTATCAAAGATTTGCGTACCGGTGTGGAAACACGCAACACGCAAGCGGTACTGGATGGCGATCTGGACAAATTCATCGAAGCAAGTTTGAAAGCCGGGCTATAAGGAACTGAGATGTCAGAGCAAAAAACACAAGTCGCTGAGCAAGCGCAAGAACTCAATAGTGAGTTACAAGCTCGTCGGGAAAAACTGGCTGCACTGCGGGAAAAAGGGATTGCTTTCCCTAATGATTTCCGTCGTGAGCACCTCTCAGACCAGCTGCATGCCGAGTACGGTGAAAAAACAAATGAAGAATTAGAAGCGCTGGATATCGAAGTGACCGTTGCTGGCCGTATGATGACTCGCCGTATTATGGGCAAAGCATCATTTGTGACGCTGCAAGATGTCGGTGGCCGTATCCAATTGTATGTATCCCGCGATGACCTGCCGGAAGGCGTTTATAACGAAGAATTCAAAAAATGGGATCTCGGCGATATCTTGGGCGCGCGCGGTAAGTTGTTCAAAACTAAAACTGGCGAGCTGTCTATCCACTGTAACGAATTGCGTTTACTGACCAAAGCGCTGCGCCCGTTGCCGGATAAATTCCACGGCCTGGCTGATCAGGAAACCCGCTATCGTCAACGTTATCTGGATCTGATCGCTAACGACGAATCCCGCAATACATTCAAAGTTCGTTCACAAGTGATGTCAGGTATTCGCCGCTTCATGGTGGAAAAAGGCTTTATAGAAGTCGAAACTCCTATGATGCAAGTGATTCCTGGTGGTGCTTCAGCGCGTCCATTCGTGACTCATCATAATGCGCTGGATATCGATATGTACTTGCGTATCGCCCCAGAGTTGTATCTGAAGCGCCTGGTTGTCGGTGGTTTTGAGCGAGTGTTCGAAATCAACCGTAACTTCCGTAATGAAGGCGTTTCGCCGCGTCATAACCCGGAGTTCACCATGATGGAACTCTATATGGCTTATGCGGATTACAAAGATCTGATTGCGTTGACCGAAGAGTTATTCCGGACACTGACTGAAACCGTGCTGGGTAGCAGTGTGGTGCAGTATGGCGACCAGACCTTCGATTTTGGTAAGCCTTTTGCCAAATTGACCATGAAAGAAGCTATTTGCAAATATCGTCCAGAAACTAATGTGGCTGATTTAGACGATATGAATAAAGCGGTGGCTATCGCTGAATCATTAGGTATCAAAGTTGAGAAGAGCTGGGGCTTGGGCCGCGTTCAATGCGAAATATTCGAAGAGACCGCAGAGAGCCACCTGATTCAACCAACCTTCATCACTGAATACCCAGCAGAAGTTTCTCCGTTGGCACGACGTAATGATGATAATCCGTTTATCACTGACCGCTTCGAATTCTTCATTGGTGGCCGTGAAATTGGTAACGGTTTCTCTGAGCTGAATGATGCTGAAGATCAGGCACAACGCTTTGCTGATCAAGTTAGCGCCAAAGAAGCCGGTGATGACGAAGCGATGTTCTATGACGAAGATTATGTGACTGCATTGGAACATGGCTTGCCGCCGACTGCGGGTCTAGGCATCGGCATTGACCGTATGGTGATGTTGTTTACCAACAGCCACACCATCCGCGACGTGATCTTGTTCCCAGCGATGCGTCCGGTGAAATAAGTTACCCCGGTTAACGGTAAATCTATTAGGGCGCTCCCGCGCCCTTTTTATCAAACAAAACAGCGATAGTTATACTTGGTTTAATCTAATTGCTTAAAATACCTGCGCTTAGACTATATCTTCGCTTGCCCACGTCAAAGAACCGGTTATAATGCAAACCGCATACCGAAGCGGGTGTAGTTCAATGGTAGAACGAGAGCTTCCCAAGCTCTATACGAGGGTTCGATTCCCTTCACCCGCTCCAACTTAACGTCTCTCAGTATCTCCCGAAGTCCATCAAACCCAGTAAATCTGCACTTCTCAGGCTAATCTAGTTATTCCTATATACATGTTCGTCTATTGAAATCTACTTATAGCGGGGGGTATATATGGGGGTATCAAATTATACCCACCTAAAAGGTACCCCCAGATGAAGCTAAATGCCCGACAGATTAATACAGACTGGGAAGGAATGCAGACATCTATACTTTTTGAACGTTATGCTTGAGAAGGGCGCTAGCTGACTTAGACGATCCACTTTCTCACGCCCAAAATTTCCTGGAGCTTTACTCATAGCTTCAGGCTATTTTCCTTTGCCCATTTTCTTAATCTGCCGCAGGCATTGGAGTAGGGTGAAGACGTATTGAAAGAAATCATTCTTCCCATTGTCCATTTTCCATACCACGCTTTTCCATACAGGTCATCGTCTGATCGCTTATTGATAGATTCAACGATTTCATTTTTTGCGCTCTGTAGTTGGTTTCTTAGCGAGAGTAAATCCAAATCGCTATAGTCACGATAAAACTTTTGGGCGAGCAGACCAAGCTGGTTCCACTTATAACCTGTTTCCGGGAAATCTATCGGCTGTCCCTCTTCATCAAAGCTTATCCACTTGATAACTAATTTATTCCAGCCGAGTAAGTAGGCGACAAGATTGCAAATACTCATAACAGTGTCTTTTGCATGCCCTTCCATTGATTTATCTGATGCTAAATCTGGCGGAATTAATTCGAGGTAACCTGACAATTTATTGTAGTTTTTGTCAATTGCTAAAAGAAGTTCTGATTTAGTTTGAGGCACACCCATGAGAATTCCCTCTCCGTTTGTTAGTTTATCTGGCTAGTTTGGCAAGGGTGGGGGGCTTACGCGAACATTTTCTTGAAAAGATGTGAGAGAAAACTAATTATTAATCTGAGTGTTTAGTTAATAGTGCAGGATAATATTTCTAGAATATTCAAGGGATAGTGCCAGCATCTGGGTTGAAACTTCGATATGGTTTTTCGAATGTAATATGTGAAAGTGAGGGTTCAGTAAATATGCCACGCTAGCGTTTGTGATGGTCGTTGGTTTTATTGCCGACATAGGGATCAGGGCGCGGGCGCTGCTGCGTAAAAACGTTGAGCCTTATGAAACGCTGAGGCTTGCTGAAGATTACTTTACTGGCGACCAGTTAATCGACTTTATGCTACAACATCCGATCCTGATTAATCGTCCGATCGTGGTGGCGTCGCTGAGTACTCGGTTGTACCGCCCGTCAGAAGTGGTATTGGAGATTCTTTCTGATGCCCAAAAAGAGGCTTTTACCAAGGAAGGTGGTGAGAAAGTCGTCGATGATGCGGGTAACTGACTGAAATAAAGCTCAAGGAAGTCGTTCCTTATTCGTTCTTGCCGCTCCTGACATACGAGAGAAACAAAGATTAGCGATGGCTGATGTTTGGGATATGAGCACTGTAAATGTGTCCCGTAAACAATGATTAAACTTGACGTTAGGTTTAACGCCTATAGCTGCAGATGTACCACTATAACTATTGATATAAGAACCAAGACCTAAGCGGGCGGTATTACCTTAACCTGCGCAGCCGTTAAGAAATTTTGCTCGACGGCCATTGTTATTTTTATTTACGGGGTAATTTAGCTGGCAGTGAAATCTCAGTTTTTTATTTTACTTTTAATATGAGTAAGTACTCCACTTAGGAATGCTGTAGTTACCACGTTACCTGCATGACATATCTTTTATGATGATACAGTTAAGATTCATCGAAAAAATATTTTATGCCATATCCATTCCCAAATTTATGGAGTTTATTTCAATGAGTGCGCATCCAATACGTCAAGTTATCACAGCATGTGACAAAGCAATATCTGAGCGGAATTTTGATGAGTTGATGAAGCATTATGCGCCAGATGCTGCGCTGGTCATCAAGCCAGGGATGATTGTCAGAGGTAAGGATAATATCCGAAAAGCATTTATCGCTATCTCTGACCACTTTAAAAATCAACTCGTGGTTGAGCAGGGGGAGATGCAAGTTATCGAAGGTGCTGGGGATGCTTTGGTTATTATGGAGACGGTGCTGCATTTTCCTGATAAGCAGGGAGGCACTGTGACCACAACGCGTCGTGCGACTTATGTATTTCGTCATGAAAACGATGGTAGTTGGATGTGCTCGATTGACAACTCTTATGGTACTTCGCTTCTGGATGGCTAGGCTGGTTGCAGAAAAACTATTGTTCTAAAAATATGAATTAGCTGTATTCTGTTTTCATGCCAAATATCTTTCGGTATTCCTATGGTTGCAACTGACTTAGATGCATTAAATATCTTAAGTACCCCGATTTGGGTGGTATTACCCAAAACTCAGGAAATATTGTTTGCTAACAAGGAAGCCCGAAAAATTGCCGGTGACATCCAGTTGACGCGCATGCGTAGTGGGCGCTTTTCAGCACATGCACAGCAGCATTTGAATGCCTATCTCCCTGCTCTGGCTGTTAATGATCCCGTTATTGAAATTTGGACTATCCAGACAGAAGAAAGTGCTTTTCCTCTGAGTTGCCGTCTCTCCTTAACTCAGCTAGAACCCTATGGCGCGGTTATTATTTTTGAAGGGCTTTATATATCAGAAAGTGTGGTAACCCAACCGACCAGCCCCAAGCTAATGGCAAAAGCTTATTCCCGCAGCGAACAGAGTTTTTACGAGCAATTTTTTAGTACCAATACAGCTCCAATGCTACTGATTGATCCGTCGAAAGAGGGGTTAATTGTCGATGCTAATCAGGCGGCAACCCGTTTTTATGGCTATTCACGGGATGAAATGTGTAGGAAACACACCTGGGAAATTAATAGTATGGGAAAGGATGTGCTGCCTGTCATGAATGAGGTCGCCAAATTACCGGGCGGGCATAAGCCACTTAACTTTATGCATAAATTAGCGGATGGAAATACCCGTCATGTCCAAACCTATGCTGGGCCAGTTGAGTTAGATGGCATAAGATTGATGCTTTGTATTATTCATGACATTACGGAACAGAAACGGCTTGAACAGGCATTAGAACATGCAGCTTTGAAAGATCCACTGACAGAGTTAGGCAATCGGCGTCAGTTCTTTCCTTTAGTCGAACATGCACATGCTCAGAGCCAGCGTTACGGTCAAAATTTCAGTTTAATTTTATTGGACGTCGATCATTTTAAAAATATTAACGACCAACTTGGGCATCATAAGGGCGACGAGGTTTTGATTTTCCTGGCAAGAACACTGGAGTCTATCATCCGCGAGTGCGATATCGTGTTCCGCTGGGGCGGCGAGGAATTTACCATTCTTCTGCCCTCCACTAATCTGGAAGGGGCATTGCAATTGGCTGAATCTATTAGAGAAACTATCCAGATGATCTGCCAACCTAACTTGCCACAACTCACAGTCAGCATCGGCGTCGCGCAACATCAGGTGGGAGAAGATACTGATAGTTTGTTTAAACGCATGGATGAGGCGCTCTATCGTGCCAAAGCGTCAGGGCGTAACAGGGTGCTGGCTGCATAGAAAGTAGCCAAATAAATAAAAGGCATCGATTGATGCCTTTCCGTGTGACTTATTCCAGCGGTAAATGATCCAGTGGTTTTACTTCGCGCAGGACGAATGTTGTTTGCATCTCTTTAATCCCCGAAAGTCGGCGGATAACCGACATCGCAAAAGTGGAGAAACTGTCGAGGTCTTCGGCAACCACTTGTAGCAGGAAGTCGGCATCCCCTGCGACGGCATAACAAGCAATCACTGGTTTCAGCGCCCCAACCTGCATTTCAAACAACCTCGCTTCTTCTTCACTGTGGCTGTCAATTTTCACCCGAATAAAGGCCAAAATCCCCAAACCTATTTTTCGGCGATCAATATTGGCCTGATAGCCGGTAATAATGCCGCTTTCTTCAAGTTGCTTCACCCGTCGCCAACACGGAGAAGTCGCCATCCCCACTTTATCGGCTAACTCTTGGTTGGTCATCCGGCCAGAATGTTGTAATTGCTTGAGAATCTTTATATCTGCCGATGTTATCCATGATGATGGCATTTTTTACCTGATTATTATTTTGTTTGGGTATATTTTACCAATATTAGCTGAATGAAGCTGATAAAAGAAAGCACTTACCCACGCGGGAGAGATATGATCTTGTACACATCATTATTGGCAAAAGGGCATGGCTGTGGCAGATCGAATACGTATCGCAATTATCGTTAATCCCGAACTTCCGGTTGGCTTGATTGCCAATACCACCAGTGCGGTGGGGATTGGCTTGGCGGCTAAATTTCCGCAATTGGCAGGGACGGCATTGTCCGATTCGGCAGGGCAAGAAATTGATGTTAGCTCAAAATTGCCAGTACCTATTTTGCAGGCGAATGCTGCGCAGATGAAAGAAGTATTGCTGAAAGCTTTAGCGGCCACTCATGAGCGGGCGATTGTGCCTTTCCCTGCATTTGCGCGCTCGATGCACAGTTTTCAAGACTACGAAGCAGCATTTCCATTACGTTCAGCTAGCTGATGAGCAATTGGATGGTTTGGGATTGGTTGGGCCGGAGAAGTGGGTGCGTTCATTGACTGGTGCATTAAAACTTTTGCGCTAATCGATTAGTGATTGATATAAAAAATAAGCGGGCTCTGTAATAGAACCCGCCGGTATATTTCACTACTAATCAATATACTAGCTGAGCTGACTTAACTGTAACTGACGGCTGGCAACACCATTGATGTATAACTCACGATGCTCATGTTCTGGTAAGTTAATGGTCAATTCATGCCAGGCGGGTTGATAGCTTCCCGCACGTTCAAAAGTGATATCAATGCGGTGATTGTCGGTCGTCACTTGCCAGCTCAACCACAATGCTGCCCCTTGCTGCCAACGATGGCTCTCACCATCATCTTCGAACAGCATCCCGCTGGATTGGCCGCCTCCTTTGGTGGGATAAAGAGCCAGTTCGCGTTGGGTATCTTGCTCTGCATTCACGAAAGCAATACGTCGAGACAGTGGCAGTGCGGCACCGGCGCGTACCAGAAGAGGCAGGCGCTCGAGTGGCGCATCTAAAACAACGGTTTGCCCGCCGCTATACCATTGGCCGGTATGGAAACAATACCAACCGACATGATTATCTGGCAAATAGACCTGACGTTGGCGCTGGCCCGGTTCCACCACACTGGCGACCAGTAAATCACGCCCCAACATGAAATCGTCATTTTCCTTAAATGTGCCATTATCGTGCTCATGATCGAGGAAAGTTGGGCGTAACATCGGCTCATCATCATGAGTCGCTTGCCATTGCAACGTGTAAAAATAAGGTAATAATCGATAGCGCAATGCCATTGCATCGCGAATCATTGGTGTGGCAGCGGGATACATCCACGGCTCATTGACGGTGTTATCGTCATTCCATGAGTGAATGGTAAACCGTGGGTGCATTACGCCGTTTTGTACCCAGCGAATAAATAATTCCGCTTCTGGTTTATCGCCCGAAAAACCGCCTACATCGTGACCGAGGTTATAGAGTCCGGACAGACTCATGCCCAGCCCCATGCGGATGTTATAGCGCAGGGTTTGCCAACTGGTGCGGTTATCGCCACTCCAGGTTTGGGCGTAGCGCTGCATTCCGGCGCAGCCAGAGCGTGATATCAGATATGGGCGCATTTCTGGCGCAAATGCCTGTTGAGCCTCCATTGAGGCGCGCATCATCAGCAAAGGCATTACCGGTCTGATGTGTTTGATGGCAATAGCTTCACCAAATCCATTACATTGCGCTTCACCATCCCACACTTCGTATTCGTTATTGTCATTCCAGGTTGAACCAATTCCCAGTTCTAACAGTTGCTTAGTGACATTTGTCTGCCACCAATCTACGGTTTCTGGGTTAGTAAAATCAAGGTGAGAGCCTTCGTCATCCCAAAATGACGAGCGCTCGGGTAGCCCACTTTCACCATCGCGAATAAAGAGTCCGCGTTCGGCAACTTCTTGATACATTGGGTGATCTTGCAATAAACAGGGTTTGATATTCGCTGCTAACTTGATACCGGCTTGCAGGAATGCCTGGCTCATTACCTTTGGTTGCGGCACTTTTTCGTCATTCCAGTTAAACACATAGCGCTTATTGTTGATGGAGGTATAGCCGGACGAAAGCTGGAATGAGTCACATGGAATATCATGCTGTTGACACAAAGTAATGAACTTTTGTAACTGCACCTGAGCATCAGGTGCATCGGTGTAGTGCATGGTGGAGCCGCTGTAGCCGAGGCTCCATTTAGGGCCAAATTGCGTTTTACCGGTCAGGCGCACAAAGGCTTTTGTCACATCCAGCACTTTCGGGCCGAGGAACATATAGTAATCAAGGTCGCCAGCTTCAGCCTGATAACGCCGATAGGCAAGATGGTAGTTATCAATCTCGTTACCTAAGTCCAACCAGCAACTGCTGAGATTGTCATAAAAAAGGCCAAAACTAACATCATCACGACGGGTTATCGTGAAAGGAATGTGTTTATAGAGCGGATCAGTGCTGGCAGCGTTATAGCCCATAGCATCTAGATTGCGCATTTCAAAGCGGCGACCCGCGCGGTTAAGATCGCCCGCTTTCTCACCCAGTCCATAATACTGCTCATTGGGATAGCGGCGCTGATAGTGAGCAATGGCTTCTCCTTGCGGACTGAGAAGATAAGCGCTGGTTGGCCTGTCTGCCGCCAGTGGCTGCCATTCACCATGCTGATTTTTATATTCCCATTCCAAATACAACGGTTGATGAATGGTGACTCGTAAGCAGTCAGTGCTCACTATTAACTTCTCTTTATGGTGCTCCAACTGGTAACCCGGCACAGAAAACCCCGCCAAACTCAGGCGATCACGCCCAGACCACGGAACGTCACCCTCTGGTGCTATGCTCCAGGTGCGATTCAGCGCCAGTTCGCCATTGCGTTTAATCAGCACCCGGCAGAGGTTTGGTTCTAACACATACAGACAAAATATATGACGGTCATCAACCAGTAGTTCCAGATGGTCGGGGTATTCATTGATTAACAGCCAGTTTTTTAATGTTTTCATAACAGCTCATCTCTTAAAGGAATACATCAGGCAGCCGGTTGATTTTTATTGCGGCGCTCAGCAAACAGGGACACCAGGAACACGGCACCAATCAAATCGAAGAAGCCCATGGCGATAAATAGTGGATTAAAACCGATGGTGTCGGACACAGCACCAATCAATAAAGTAAACAGGAAACTGGCTATCCAGGCTGAAGATCCTCGTAACCCGTTGACAGTCGCTACTTGGTTTTTATCAAAAGATTCAACCACTAATGCACTGAGCATGCAGGAGATAACCTGATGGCCAAAGCCGCCAATGGAGATCAATGCAATTGCCAGATACGGGTCTTTAGTGATAGCCACAAAGGCCAGTGAAACCATCATGAAGGCACCGGTGACTGAGCTGGCCACCACCGAGTTAATGCGGCTGCAACCGAACCATTTTTGATAGAGTTTGGTTAAATAGCCGCTGGCAACACTCCCGATATCCGCGGCGAGGAAAGGCAACCAGGCAAACATAGCGATTTGTTTTAAGTCCATACCGCGCTCGGTCGCCAAATACAGCGGAACCCAAAAGCTAAACACGGCCCAGGCGGGTTCCGCCAGAAATGCGGGGATAGCAATGCCGTAGAATTTCTTGTTTTTGCTAAGGATAGCTAGCGATTTAAGGAATGGCAGCCGTGGCAATACTGGCTCATTATCCTGATGAATCAGTTCAAACTCTTCTTTACTCAGATTGGGGTGGGTATCCGGTGAATGGTAAAAACGCCACCACAACAGTACCCAAACCATGGCTAAGGCGCCGGAGAAGAGAAATGCGCCTTGCCAGCCTAGTGCCACATGGGCCAGCACGATAATTGGTGGTGCTAACATCGCGCCAATTGAAAAGCCCACACCAGCCCAGCCCGCGGCAATAGGGCGTTCCTTTTTCGGGAACCAGTCAGAAATCGCTTTGGCGTTGGCCGGTGTGGCTGCCGCTTCTGCACTGCCCATGAAGAAGCGCAACACGGCTAATTGGAACCATGTGCCCGCTCCGGCATGCATCATGCACACCACAGCCCAAACACTGGCGCAAATCAGGAACCCCATTTTTAAACCGATAACATCAATTAACCACCCACAGAGCGGCTGAAACACGGTGTAAGCCAACTGGAATGAGGCCACTATCCATGAATATTGCTCAGTGGTCATATTCAGACTGGTTTTTAACTCAGGGGCCAAAATGCCCAGCGAGTTACGGGTAATATAGTTAACAGTGACCCCAAGCAGAAATAACGCCAGCATCCACCAGCGCAATGATTTTATTTTCCGTCGCCCGACAACTTTCGCGGACTGATTAATCTCAACACTCATCCCAGCCTCCTGGTGTTGGTCAGTGGCAAATTAACCTGACCAACTTATTGTTTTGGTAAGATCTATTTTTAGTTATTAAGATTATGCTGAGTTTTAATGTGACATGACTCACACTAAATTTGGCTAATAAAATACAATCACTTGATATTATTAGTATTTTTATATTTAATCAAAAATAACCGGACTGATAAGTTTTTAAAATTGGTTTACCAAAACTTGATTGTTTTGGTAAAAACAAAGTAACTAGCTTAAATTGGCTTGAATACGCATTTTTTTGAAAAAACTTTCATAAACTGAGTAATATTTCAGCATTTATATTTTGTAATGCACTGAATAAGCTATTTACCGGCTATGAAAATTTTTTCATTTGCTAATTTGAGAGAGATCACAAAATGAATGGAAAGCTAAAAATACAAGAAATAGCTAATCAGACTGGCCTTTCAATTAGCACAGTATCCAGAGTATTAGCCGGTAAAGCGAACACCAGCGCTAAGGCAAAACAGCGAGTTATGGCCTATGCGCAGTCACAGGGAATTTTGCAGAATTTATCCAGCGGGCGGTTAATGCTCAATAACATTATGGTATTTGCACCACACCGGGCTTTTGATGTGCGTACTGATATCTTTTACTACAAAGTCATTCAGGGAATAACTGAAGCCGTCAGTCAACATGAGGTGATGATTCGCTACTGCGGATTGTCTGAAACGCACAGCGATATCTCCCTATTTCTGGAGAAAATGACTAATCCTCAGACGGAAGCGGCCATCATTATTGGCATCGATGACCCGCGTATCCATGCATTAGCGGCGGGAGTGCATAAACCGTCGGTCTTGATTAATTGCCGCGATCAGGAAATGTCATTAGACAGTGTTTCTCCTGACCATCAATCGATTGGCGAGTTTTCTGCCAACTATCTGATACAGCAAGGGCATCGGCGTATTCTGACATTACAATGTTTACGTCGTAACACGATGGAACTGCGGTTGGTGGGGATTAAAGAGGCTTTCACTAACAATAATATGCATTTTGATGATAACCAACATCTGGTGACCACTCACGGTTTCGGTGCGGCTGAGGCCGAACAGGCGATCGCCGCATTTATTGCGGGTTGTGAAGATAACACTCAACTGCCTTCGGCTATTTTGGCAGGGGGCGATTATATGGCGGTGGGCGCCGTTAATGCACTGAATAAATTGAATATAAACGTACCGGGGAGAGTTTCAGTCATGAGCATGGACGGTTTTAATTTGGCCGAAATTCATGATGTTCCTCTCACTGCAGTACATGTTCCGCGTGACGAACTGGGAGCGGAAGCTATCCAGTTATTGCAACGGCGTTTATTGCGACCAGATGCGCCTATCAGTAATACCCTCCTGCAAGGCAAATTAGTGCTTCGTTCTTCGGTAAAGCAAATTAATCAGAAAAGAATCTTACCTGCGGAGAATAAGTGCTCAGATCAGTTATATGATTTGTAATGCTTATAGGATGAATATGTCGCTACCAATAGACACTGATAGCCCACAACTAGACAGTTAGCGCTATAGTTTACTGTTAGGGTTACCCACTTGATGGGGTTGAAAAAATTGAAAATAGACATAAATAGGTTTTATCTAAGTCTAATGGGGATATACCTAATCAAGTAATGAATTTAAGGATATTACCGCATGGAATTCAAAGACTATTATGCCGTAATGGGTGTCGAGCCCACGGCTTCCCTAAAAGAGATTAAGACAGCCTATCGCAGGCTGGCACGTAAGTACCACCCGGATGTCAGTTCAGAAGATGATGCTGAAAGTAAATTTAAAGAAGTTGCTGAGGCTTATGAAGTACTAAAAGATACCGAGCGGCGAGCTGAATATGATCAATTAAGATTGCACCGTAATGACCCAGAGTTTGGCCAACATCAGTTTGATCAATACAATACTGGTGGTCAACAGTGGCACAGTAATACTGATGGTGGCGCTCATGACTTCTCGGACTTTTTCGAATCCTTCTTTGGCAACCGCGCTTCTTCAGCTCAACACTCATCTCATCGGGCATCTCATGGGGTGCGTGGACAGGATCTTGAGATGGAATTACCCATCTTTTTAGAAGAAACCTTAACTGAACAAATACGTTCTATCTCTTACAAGATCCCAACCATTGATACCTCGGGCTTCCCTGGCGCTGAAACCTCGAAGACATTGAAAGTAAAAATCCCTGCCGGTGTAGGTGATGGCGAACGTATTCGCCTTAAAGGCCAGGGGGCACCGGGCATTGCAGGCGGAGCCAATGGTGACTTATTCCTGAACATTCGCATTGCACCGCACCCGTTGTTTGATATTGATGGTCAGAATTTACAAATAGTGGTGCCGTTAGCTCCGTGGGAAGCGGCATTGGGGGCCAGTGTCGAGGTACCGACATTGACGGGGAAAATTGCCTTAACCATCCCGGCGGGTAGCCAAAGTGGGCAGCGTTTGCGCATTAAAGGCAAAGGTCTGGTCAGCAAAAAAGGAACGGGCGATCTGTACGCCATCCTTAAAGTGGTTATGCCACCGAAACCTGATGAGAAAACGCGGGCGCTTTGGCAACAACTGTCTGAGCAGGCAGCATTTAATCCTCGGACTGGATGGGAGTAACAGATTATGGCTGAAATAGAGATAACCTACACTGTGACTGAGTTATGTCAGTCAACGGGGATCATGCAAGATGAATTAGTCGAGGTTGTAGGGCTAGGTATGATTATGCCATTAGAACCCGAGGCCACGATTTGGGTTTTTGATGCGGATGCATTGAACAGCCTTCAACGCGCTCGGCGCTTGCGACATGAGTTGGATTTGGACTGGTCTGGTGTGGCTATGACCTTGACGCTGCTTGAACGTATTGAGCAGCTAAAAAAAGAAAACATCCAATTGCGTCGGCAACTTGATCGTTTTGTTAAAACATCTTAATACGGCTAATACGGGTTGGTGTTCATAGCCCAACCCGATGCCGACTTTATCTGATGGACAGAACAGAGCGGATATCACTGTTTTTGTTCAGATCCCAAACATCCTCCACCTCATCCAGCTTATGAAGTTGGGTATCAATGCTGATTTTTTGTTGTGCCGCGAGGCTGAAGATATCCGTCACAATTTGCTTCAACTCAGGGATCGGCGGGAAATTCCCGGTACCACTGCCCAGTATATGCAGATTGGCACTGCGTAAGACGGCGGAAGGAAGCTGTAACGTCGGAGAAGCCATTGAGCCAACATTTACCAGGCGGATGCCTCGCTCTGAATCATCGGTGTGAGATGTTAAATCGTGGCGGGTCAGTGCGGTGAAAAGCGCCTCAGTCGCAGGCCCCCAGATATAATCCACAATCACATGGTAACCGGTCGGCCCTGCGGCTTGAGCAAATGCTTCCGCCAGATCCGCTTCTTGTAAGGTCAGGTCAACCGTGACATCGGCACCCAGTGTTGCCAATACCTCCTGACGCCTACCCGCCGCAATAATTCGACCCGCACCAAGATGACGCGCCGCGGCAATAGCCAGTTTGCCGGAAGTGCCGGTGGCACCAAGAATCAGCACTGTTTCACCCGGTTGGATTTTAGCCCGCCAGACAAGAGGCAACCACGCAGCTAATCCCGGATTAATCAATGCCGCTGCAGTGGCGTCATTAACCTTTGGCGGTACCGGTACATACCAAGAGGCTGCCGCTTTTTCCGCCATCGCGCCAAAAGGATGACGGAATGAAGCAAAATATACTCGCGAACCATCCGATAGAGATCCAATGCCGTCGGTACCAGGCACAATAGGGAGCGTTTTCGGACTTGAATAATGTGTTCCTCTCACTATGGCGCGATCAAGTTGTTTAATACCCGCGGCGATAACATTTACCACTGTTTCACCGGGTAAGGGGAGGGGGTCAGCAAATTGCCCTAAAACCGGGGCCTCTCCCAATGTCTTGACGATTGCAGCCTTCATCATTTCGTCTCACTTTAGTGTGCTATCTAAAAATATATTTCAATCTGCACCTAATTTATTTTGAAGACAATATGTTCAGTAAGTGACTAATTCCCTGCTAAAGGCTGCTGACTCCGCCATCGACTCGGAACTCAGTACCGACGACAAAACTGGATTCATCTGAAGCCAGAAATACCGCCGCGTGAGCAATTTCAGCCGGTGTTCCCATTCTTTTAATTGGCACCAATTGGCGAATTTGTTCAGTCAGTTTCTCTTCTTCACTGCCCGATAACCCCAGTTTTTGTAATGCAGGAGTCTGCGTTGGCCCGGGGCTTAATCCATTAACTCGAATGCCTCTTTCAGCCCATTCTCCAGACAGGGTTCGAGCAAGCGACAGTAATCCTGCTTTGCTGGCGGCATAAACACTGCTTTGTGATAAACCAATATGAACACTTGCCGAACCGCAGAGAATGACAGAGGCAGGATTGGCCAGAAGTGGAAGCAAAGATTGCAACAGGAAGAAAGGGCCCTTCAGGTTGGTTGAGAGCACTCGTTCAAAGCTATATTCATCCCATTCTTCTATTGGATTATGAGTCACATCACCAGCATTGATATAAACGATATCCAGACGTGGCCAGTTTCTAGCTAGTTCAGCGGCCAGTTGCGATTGGTCAGTGATGTTGCTGGCATCACTTTTTAACAGTAAAACACGCTCTCCAAGTTCGGCATGTACTGCCTGCAATGCTGTTTCACTGCGGCCGGTGATGGCGACAGTCGCTCCCTCAGCCAGGAACTGGCGCACAGTTTCTAATCCAATACCGCTAGTCCCCCCGGTAATCAGCGCATACTTATCTTTTAAACGATTCATGGTGAGCCTTTCATTTGATAGCAGTGGAAGACCATTTTTAATACAAAAGTATCTAAAGTATAGTAGGTACCAATTTGATACTAATGATGCAATAGGAATGTAATGACTGCATATCAGCCCCTGACACCTAAAAATAAATCGATACCTGGTAGTGCCATCGAGCAAGAGAAGTGCCCAATGGTGCAATTTGTTGAACTTATTGCTGGAAAGTGGGCAATACCTATTCTCTATCGTTTGATAGTGACTGCCGCGCCTATTCGATTTGGCGAGCTACAACGGGCTATTGCCCCAATTACACAAAAAGAGCTAACTCGCCAGTTACGTGCTTTCGAACTACGTGGGCTGGTTCATCGCAAAATCTATGCCGAAGTACCACCGCGGGTTGAATATGAGATTACTTCTTTGGGGAAAACACTAAAGCCAACACTGGACTCCCTGGCGCAGTGGATGAGGGACCATCATCGAGAGCTTAATAGTGGTTTATAACGCAAATTATTAGACAATCGAGAAAAGGCTGATATTTCACGATCTACATTTTGGCTGCCGTGTAAAGCAAGATGGATGTACTACATTTAATATGCTGCTCATTAATTATGCAGTAACGAAAATGACAACAATAGTTTCAAGGAGATAGTATGAGTAAGATAACGGGTTGTTGTTCGGAAGATAGTCATCCAAGTAGCCGAAGGAAAGTGCTAAAAGCAGCTTTAGGCATCACCGCGGCAAGTGTTATTGGTGGAATTGGGCTAGGGCTGCCTCAGGTATCATATGCTGCCTCACTGACACGAGAAGAGCGGGATAAATTAACGCCCGAGCAGATCGTTGAAGGTTTGAAGCAAGGCAATACAAGATTCGTTTCCGGAAAAATGCAGCAACACGATTATCTAGCACAAAAGCGCAGTAGTGCAGATGGGCAATTCCCAGCAGCCGTTATCTTGAGTTGCATTGACTCCCGAGCGCCAGCGGAAATTATTTTCGATACGGGGATTGGTGAAACATTCAATGCCAGAATTGCTGGCAACATTTCTAATGACGATTTATTAGGTAGCCTGGAATTTGCTTGTGCTGCTGCGGGTGCAAAAGTCATTTTGGTCATGGGACATACAGCTTGCGGGGCAGTCAAAGGGGCTATCGATAATGTTGAATTAGGCAATCTGACTGGCCTACTCAATAAAATTAAGCCTGCCATTGAGGCAACCCAATTTGATGGTGAGAAAAGCAGCAAGAATGAAAAGTATGTCGATGCTGTTGCAAAAAATAATGTGAAACACACGATTGAAGAAATTCGAAAAAATAGCGAACTAATTAATAAGTTAGAGAAAGAAGGGAAAATCAAAATAGTTGGTAGTATGTATAATCTGAATGGCGGGAAAGTCGATTTCTTTATGTAATGACGCGCTTTTTCAATTCCCCTTGAGATATTTCAAGGGGAATATGGACAGTAAATAACCGTGTTAACATTAATTTATCAACCCTATATTTTTTTTGTTGACATAACCCTCTTGGTAGTACTTAAATTTTGTGGTTATATGATGAAATAAAAATTTGCGCGATAAGGCTGTAATCTTCATAGAATAATGAAAATATCCTGACTCACTGCTTTTTCACATAAATAATAAATGATTTTTATAGATAGAAGTAAACATGGCTTGTAATTTTATTGTTATGTATTAATAGTAAATAACTTGATTTGATATTATTAAATAATATTTATTCCTTGAGTTTTTTGATTATCATTGTATGTTAATTCTGTGATTACCTGTGGTTTTCGAAGTGAATAAAACAAAGATTAGGCATTAAAATAGAAATACCTAATCTATTGATTCGAGTTATTTAATTATAAATGATAATATATTGATTGATTTTATTATTTTATGACATTTTACTGGTTTTATATCCAGGCTAGATGGGAAGTTTTTACATTAAAAAACATTTACTATATTAAATATAATTAAAAAATATAATTTAATTGGTTTTATTCATTAAGTAAACGCAATACTAATCACTAGTTCTCTTATCACATCTATAGTGTGATTTATTTCTATTAACTGAGTGAATATATTTGTAGGGGTTATTTATGTATGTTGATACAGTCTCTGTTGTTTCTGGCAGTAAATTCATTGATATTAATGGTAAAGGAGTGATTGATTATGAAAAAGAGATATCACTGGATTGCTGTATGAACAAAATACACTTCCACTCTAAGAAATTGACTATTGATATTAATGAAAAACAAAAGAGATTGGTAATGTGTTTGTTTAATGATGTTAATAGGAAACAAGATATTATTAAAGTGGTTTGGTATGAAAACCATAAAAGCATTTCTGATAATAATTATCATCAATTGATACATAAATTTAGAGTGCATTTGAAAAATGCAGGTATTCCCGATGGTATTGTTAAAACCATTAATAGATATGGGCTGAGATTAGACTCGGGGATACTCAGTGCAATGGTATCAAATCAGATGACAGATAGATTTACTGGCTATTAATAATAGAGAGTCACTTATTCTGTTTTTATGTTTAATTTACGTTATTTGAGAGGTAAGGGTGTTGTTACTTTTTAATCAGATAGTCATGACACCCTATAAGATATTAACTAATAACAAAATATACATATTAGAAGTAATCATTATATTATGCATTTTTTATCAGATTAATGTTGGTTTTAATCGGATAGTCGCCAAGGATAAACGAACTGTTCCAGTACTCTATGAAGGCGAAATTATTGGAACCAATGAGTTGAACAAAAAAGCTAAAATGGTAGCTGAAATAAAAAAATATGATTTTTTTCAAAAAAGAAACAGTGATGATAAATCAAAAAATGAAATCAGAGAGAGTGATAAGGTAGAAAATTATCCACTTTACATAGGAGCTTTAAAACTAGTCGGTGTGTTAGTGCATACAAATGAAGAAAAATCAATTGCTATTATAGAGCTTAACGGAAAGCAAAATTTATATCTCATGGGTAATGAAATAGAAGGCGATACGAGTATTACTATTGTTAAAATATTAAATAATAAAATCATAATTAATGAAAACAAATCATATTACTCCTTGATGATATTATAATTATATACTCTGCGTTGCCAATGTAATGGAGATTTTATGCGCCGCAATAAGTTAAATAAACTTTATAATTTAATTAAGATTTTCTTCATACTTAAAACTATTCATAATTATTTATTTAAAATAGTAATTTTGGTTTCTATATTTCCTATGGTCGGGCATGGTGAAATTTTCACTGCATCTTTTAGAGATGCGGATATAAAGGAATTTATTAATACTGTAAGTAAAAACATCAATAAAACCATAATTATAGACCCAAAAGTACAAGGATTTATCAGTGTTCGTAGCTATGAACATTTAGATGAGGAGAAATACTATCAATTTTTTTTGAATGTGCTTGATGTTTATGGCTATACAGTAGTCGAAATGCCCAACAATATTTTAAAAGTCATTCCCGCAAAACGTGCAAAAAGTTCCTTTATTCCACTGCAAAAGAATGCGGAAAACCCACAGGGTGATGAACTCATTAATCGCGTGATTAAACTTAAACATTTATCAGCTAAAAGCTTATCTCCACTACTACGTCAATTAAATGATAATTCAGAATCTGGGAGCATCGTTCATTATGATCCTTCAAATGTAATATTAATTACAGGACGTGCAGCGATAGTCAACCATTTATACACTATTATCAGTGCATTAGATCAACCAGGAGAGACAGAGCTTGAACTCTATAAACTAAATCATGCTGTTGCCGCCGATATTGTTAAATTGGTTAATCAGATTATTAATCCAGTCAATACTACGACCAAACAAGAATCATTCAATGTTGGGGGCGTGATTGCGGATGACAGGACGAATTCAGTGATAATCAGCGGCGATCGTCACATCAGGAAAAATGCTATTCAAATGATAAAGAAGCTTGATCATCAACATGATAGCTATGGCAATACTAAAGTTGTCTACATGAAATATACGCAGGCATCTAAGTTATTGGATGTGTTGAACGGTGTCAGTCAAGGGGGCCAGGGTGATAAAAATAAAAAAATGACAGGGAAGAGTAGTATTAGGAATGTTTCAATTAAAGCCTATGATCAAACCAATGCTTTAGTCATTACTGCCGATCCGAAAGTAATGAAAGAATTAGATCAAGTTATTGAAAAATTGGATGTTAGGCGGGCACAGGTTCTGGTAGAAGCCATTATAGTTGAGACTCAAAATGGAGAAGGTCTAAATCTTGGCATCCAATGGGCTAATAAATTTTATGGTGGAACCAATTTTTTTCAAAAGCCAAACAGCATAAAAACAGATAATAGCGGTGAAAATCCTATACCAATGATGATTGCAGGGTTAACAGCGGGCTTTTATAAAGGGAACTGGGATGGTCTTTTCACCGCCCTGGCAACTAATTCAAATAATAATATTCTTGCAACTCCGAGTATTGTCACTCTGGACAATATGGAGGCCGAGTTCAATGTAGGTCAAGAGGTCCCAGTCCTTATCTCAACGCAAACCACAGCGACAGACAAGGTCTATAACTCGATTTCACGACAACCTGTGGGGGTGATGTTAAAAGTCAAGCCACAGATAAATAAAGGTGATTCAGTTTTATTGGAAATTCGGCAAGAGGTATCAAGCGTTGCTGATAGTTCTGACGTCAATGCGAATAACTTAGGTTCGGTTTTTAATAAGAGAGTTGTTAATAATGCTGTATTAGTCAAAAGTGGCGAGACCGTGGTAGTGGGAGGATTATTAGATAAAAAAATCAATAAAGTTATCAATAAAGTTCCTTTTTTAGGTGATATCCCTTTTATCGGTGGCCTGTTCAGGCAGAGCAAAGTAAAAATTGAAAAAAGTAACTTAATTCTCTTTATTAGGCCAACAATACTCAGGGAAACAAGTGACTATAGCCAGGTTACAGTAGATAAATATGCTGAATATAATAAATTACGTTCTATTGATACTAATATGGATAGATCAATTGAGATGGTAGCGGATAGAATTAGCTATGATGTTTTTAATAGACTCAAGAATGACATAATAAATTTCTATGAAATGGTCGAGATGAAGCCATGATCAAAAACACATCAGCAATGTTACCACTCACTTTTAACTGGGCAAGAGATAATGGCGTGATTTTATCTCCCGTAGATAAGGGATATCAACTCATCTGCCGTAATTCCGCCTCCCTTGAAGCAATACTTGAAGGAAACAGAGTTGGGAATCAACCTATTGCACTTAATTTCGTTACTGACGAGGAGTTTGATAACAATCTTGCGGCAGTGTATCAGAATAGCTCAATACAGTCGCATGACATAATGAATACTATAAGTGATGAAATAGCCACTTACTCATTTAATGGTGATCTACCAGTGAGTGAAGATTTACTCGATAGTAATAATGAAGCTCCGGTAATAAAACTAATTAATACAATTTTGGCAGAGGCAATTAAAGAACTAGCATCAGATATTCATATCGAGTCTTTCAGTGAAAAAATCACGGTAAGATTTCGTATTGATGGTTTATTAAAAAATATATTAGAGCTACCTCGACGAGTTGCGTTATTATTGGTGTCACGGATTAAAATCATGGCAAAATTAGATATTGCAGAAAAACGCATTCCGCAGGATGGACGTATAGCGCTAAGTTTAGCCGGAAAATCTTTGGATGTTCGAGTCTCAATATTACCCGTAAATCATGGTGAACGCGTCGTCATGCGATTATTAGATAAACATAGCCTCAAGTTAGATTTAGAGTCTTTAGGGATGTCGCAAAAAAACTGTCATCTCATGAAAAAATTGGTTCTCAAACCTCATGGTATTATATTAATTGTCGGCCCTACAGGGGTAGGTAAAAGTACCACACTTTATGCTGCTTTAATGGGAATAAATGCCCTTGAAAGGAATATCATGACAGTCGAAGATCCTATTGAGTTTGATATCGATGGTATTTCCCAGACGCAGGTTAACCCGAAAATTAATATGACTTTCTCTCGTAGCTTAAGGGCAATCTTGCGTCAAGATCCTGATGTTATTCTTATAGGTGAAATAAGAGATGTCGAAACTGCGCAAATAGCAGTACAAGCTTCTTTAACTGGGCACTTAGTATTATCAACATTGCACTCCAACAGCGCTATTGGTGCCGTAACCCGACTAAAAGATATGGGGATTGAACCCTTTATGTTATCAAGTTCATTATTAGCTGTATTATCTCAGCGACTGGTCCGTAAGTTATGCGCTGAATGTCGAAAACAATATGAGTACCCACAAGAAATATTACAAGAGTTAATTAATCATGATCAAACATCTGTAGATGGATACGGATTTAGCGCAGTAGGCTGTGATAAGTGCAATGCAGTAGGTTATAGAGGAAGAATGGCTTTACACGAACTATTGGTTATTGATGACAATTTTCGTGAAGCTATTTATAGAGGAAGAAGCGAACTTGATTTAAGTCAGTTGGCAAAAAAACATACTCTAAGCATAGAGCAAGATGGAATTGATAAAGTTGTCTCAGGCTTCACAACAATCGAAGAAGTTATGAGGATAAGTTTAGAGGATAAACATGCCTGTTTATAAATATGTCGCGATAAATAATAAAGGAATTAAAATAAAAGGGAGTGTTGAGGCTAGTAATGTATTAATCGCAAGACAAATTATTTATCAAAAAAAACTATATTTATTAAATGTAAAAATAAAACGAATCAGTAGGTTTTCAGAATGGATGATATTCCCAAATACAATGAGTAATAAAGAACTTGTTTTAATCACTAGGCAAATGTCCATTTTAATCAATGCGGCAATCCCGTTAGATGAATCTTTGGCCTTAATTGAAAATCAAAGTACAAATAGTAAAGTTGATAGTATAATTCATAAAATAAGAAAAAAAATACTTGAGGGACATTCCTTTTCTGATTCGCTCTCGCAGTTTCCAGCCATTTTTAATTCTCTTTACCTATCTATGATTGCCGCAGGAGAGTTATCGGGTCATTTGGGGCTTGTATTAACTAGTCTCGCTAACCATATTGAGCAAGTGCGAAAGTTAAAAAGTAAATTAATTCAAACACTACTATATCCAACAATTTTAATTTTAATATCTATAGGAGTTACTGTTATACTATTGACACTGATAATCCCTAATATAATTGAGCAGTTTGTCTCCTATGACAGAGTATTACCGTTGTCGACTAGAGTCCTCATAGTAACGAGTCATTGGCTTGAGGGCAATATTTTATCTATTATTATTGTTTTAGTTGTTTTCTTATTTGGTATCTATAATGCATCCAAAATAAAGAAGATAAATGTTTTTTTTGAAATTTGTTATTTGAAATTACCGATACTTGGTGGTTTAATATTTAAAGTAAATGTTTCTCGATATTTAAGAATGATGGGAATTCTAAATTCTAACGGAGTTAACTTAATCAGATCGATGGATATTAGCACTAGTGTAGTTACGAATTTTTATATTAAACAGAGACTAGATGATGCTACAATATTAGTCAGTGAAGGCAGTAGCCTCTCATTATCTTTATCAAATACTCATATTTTCTCTCCGATGACTATTCATATGATTGCATCGGGAGAACGTAGCGGGACATTGGATGCTGTTTTAAGAAAAATAATAGATGTGCAGGAGCAAGAGATAATTGAAGAGATAAATGTACTTGTAATATTATTGGAGCCAATAATAATGATTTTTATGGCTACTTTTATATTTTTCATTGTGTTAGCAATATTCCAACCTATACTTGAAATGAATAACTTGCTCTTTTGATTTTCAATTAAGGATATATATGAAGAATGTTGAATGTAAGGGATTTACATTATTAGAAATGATGGTGATTATTATAATGTTAGGGTTACTTGCTAGTCTGACTATTCCAAGCGTAATGAGCAGTAAAAGTAGAGCTGATCAGCAAAAAGCGTTAAGTGATATTGCAGCCATAGGAAATGCTTTGGATATGTACAAGTTAGATAATGGTCATTATCCAACGGAGGATCAAGGTATTAGTTCATTAGTGATCAAACCAATAGAATTACCGATACCGCGTATTTATCCTAAAAATGGCTATATTAGACGTCTACCGAATGATCCATGGGGTAATCCATATTTGATGAATAATCCTGGTCGGTATGAAGAAATTGATATATTTTCTTCAGGATCAGATAGAAAGATAGGGACTGACGATGACATAGGCAGTTGGTCTTCGTCACTTATTGAAACTAAAAAAGATAAAGATTGATAAAACTGAGGACCATAGACAGTAAACAGGTGATTATTTGCAATATTCCACTGGTTTTACATTATTGGAATCTCTACTCGCGATGGCTATTTTTTCTATCGTGGGCATTGGCCTTATGATTGTGACTAGTGAACAATTAATACAGGTAAAAAGACTAGAGAATAAAATGGTAGCTTCTTGGGTAGCTGATAATATTTTAGTAGATATTAAATTAACAAAAAAAACTCAAAGTGAAAATTGGAAAAATGGAAGTTACTTTATTATCAATAACTTATGGTATTGGCAGTCAAAAGAAATAAAAATGGAAAATATTAGTCTTATTATTATTGAGGTTCGCAGTCAAGAAAATAGTGAGAACCCTGACTTCATTCTCGAAGGATATCGTACTATTAATGAATAAAAAAAATATCCAAGGTTCAACATTAGTGGAGGTTTTACTGACTATAATTATATGCACTTTGCTGAGTTTGACGGTTTATCAGGCCATAACAGTTGTCAGTAAAGGAAGTCGTACCGTTAATATAAAGGCAAAACAAGTTAATAGGTTACAAAGGATAATTGACATGTTTGAACAGGATGTCTCACATGCCATTATATACTCTCAACCCACTGACGCTGAAATCATTAGTAATGGCATCAGAATTGGACGTTTTTTTTTGAATAGTGATGATTTTGGTATTTTATTGTTATGTGATATAGGTATTAACACGGACTTGATATATTACTCACAATCTAAAGTATTAGGATATCGTCTACGAAATGGCTACTTAGAAAAATTAATATATAGCTTAAATACTAAAGAGCCTAAAGTATTAAAAATTCTTGACGGTGTTACGGCATTCCGTATTAAGGTCTATTATAGAGATAGATGGTTAAATGAGTGGAGCGATACGACATTTTTACCCAAGGGGATTGAATTAATTATTGAGATGAAAAATATAGGAACTATCAAGAAAAGTATTATTTTATTAAATAGTACTGTTTAGTAAATGGTGAAAACATGAAACAGAGAGGTATTGCCCTATTACTTGTTCTGTCTAGCATTCTGCTGATGAGTGCAATGGTTTCTGCTACTTATTTCTATTTGTCAAATATTATCTATTTTGCCGGTGATAGCCGAACTAAGCAAGATGAAAAGCAGTTGTTACTCGGATCTGAAGATTTTTTTTTAAATAATATAATCAAAGAAATTTTGATTGATGGGAGTTTTAGTCGTGTTTATATTAGGTTATTAACAACCCCTTCTACTATTAGAATAAACAATGTAAATGTACATTATAGATTAATTGACAGAACAAATTGTTTCAATATAAATACTCTTTATGGCTATTTTAATAACACGAATAAATATAATGCATATTATGCGTGGCTGGTACTAAGGAATATCTTACAGTTAAATGATATCACTTCATCTGTTCTTAATGAAATAATGATAATTCTTTCCAAAAATATTTCAGGTACGTCTAATTTAGTCCGTATTGATGGAGATTGGGGAACTATAGAACAAGTTCTCCAGATGGGGAACACAATTGATCAACAACTCAATATTAGTAGCGAGAATTTTTCGCTTATAGCCCCACTACTTTGTTCAAGAAATGATAATAAATTGCTTATTAATATTAATATGCTGGATGTTAAAAATAGCATATTAATGCAAGCTATTTTTATGAGCGAGATTACGCAGAGTAATATGAATAAGGCAATATTATCTAAACCTCTTCAAGGATGGGGTACAGTCGAATCTTTCTTTAGAACCCTTGCAAATAATTCAAAAGTTGACAGGGATAGGATAAATGAATTGAAAAGAGTTAGTATATTAAAGTTTTCTCATAAGGAATATTATTTTTCATCCAACTTTCAAATCGATAACAGTGATTCTCAGTTGATGAGTCTTTTTCATGTAAGAGAGAATGCCATTACCGTATTACAACGAAGGTTTATCTTATAATGAGTGATATGAAAAATGCAGATTTATCATTCAAGACTCTGATTATTCGATTGGGTTGTCATACAAGCGACCCTATTTACTGGTATACCGAAATGGTGGAGGGGGAGCATAGCAATTCAGGGCGGTTATGTGATCATTCTGAATTGGGTAATATTCCATTTCTTTTAAATTATGATGTTAAAATATTAGTTTCAACAAGCCATATTATCTTTAGGAAAATAGATATAATAGAAAAGAGTTTTTTAAAAAAAGAACAATCACTTGCATTCTCTATCGAGAAAACAATAGTGAGTAATATAGAATATTTTCACACTGTAATATTGAAGTCAGATAGTGACTTTTGTTATATAGCTGCCGTTGAGCATAAGTTAATGAGCCGTTGGCTGGGGTGGTTAGAAAATGTTGGTGTGTCCCCTACCGCTATGATTCCAGATGTATTAGCCCTACCATTTAATGATGAAAGATGCTTTCCAGTAAAGCTGGATGATGAATGGTTAATAAGAAACAGTGAAGTATCGGGTTTCGTAGTTAAGGATGCTATATTTAAGGGCTTATGCTTATCACCTTTTCATTTTTGTTCTAAAAATAGATTTAGCCATTTTTATAGTCGAACTTCTTGCCTCCATTCTACGGATTATTGCGATGCACTATGCATCATGGCTAGTAATATTAAAAATAATCATGTCAATTTACTGACAGGGCGATATTATTGTCATGGAAAAAAGTCCATGAGAAATGATTCTCTTTTTAGATCTGCTTGCCTATTTTTATTATTAGCCATTGTGATGTTTTTTAATTTATGGTTTCATAAAAAAGATATGTTAAAAGATATTCATATTCTGAATCTAGCTTTGCACAATTTCCATATTGAATACCCCTTAGTACAACAATATATAAATGTGAATAACCTTAATAAGTTTGATGATTTTTCTCATTCAGTTGAGAATGTAGTCAAACCGGATTTTATTAATTTACTGCATGGTATGGTCGAAAATTTTATTGAGTTAGACGTCAACATGAATAGTATTGTTTTTGCTAAAGATGAGAATAAGGCTAGCTTTAATATAAATGTTATAAATAGATATGGAGTAGAACAAGTGTTAAATAAAATCGATAGAAAAGCTCATCAACTGAATATCAGTAAAATCACTAATAATGATGGTACATCCGACATTATATTTGAATATAGTTTATGAGTTTAAGGAAATGGATAGCTGTTTCAATATTAGTGATAGCATTTGTTTTTTTATGTTTTAGTGTGAATTTCTCAATGGAAATTAAAGATCTATTAAAAAAACATTCGTTATTGGAAAATAAGCTTGTTAATTCTTCATCTTTGGCTGAAAAGTTAAAAATGGAAAAGGTTACAAAAGCTAAAAAGAGCGAACATTATCATGAAAGCATTGATAATGCTTTGGCGACATTACTTAATGATGGCGTAATTAATTTCGAACGTACATATATGGCACACGACTCTGTCTCACTCAGTATTGAAAACATAAAGTTCATTGATTTTCTGGACTTTTATATTTTGCTGTTAAAGGACGAAAATATTGAGATAAGTAATGTAGACATAAAATCCACTAAAAATGAAAATTATATTAATGGCCAGATTATTTTACGTAAGAAGTAATGAGTTGATATGTAATACAATGTTCTCTGATATGTTTTTAATCGATTTTTATATAGCGCTTAGAATATGGGTAGATATCTTTTAAATATTGATATTTATTTTTTCCTAATCATGCTATCGAATACCTTACGCGGAAATTAATTAGATCATAAGGAAGTGGCTATTTATAAAAACGATCTTAATCTGTTTCCCCGAGGCAATTTTGTCAAAATTGTCTAAGTCCTTTACCGTATAACTATAAAATACCCATGTCTTAGTGTTTTTATCTACACGGTTTATCGCAATATTTTAATCAGAGACAAGTCGGCGATATATGATTTTTGAGATGCTTACTATTATTTTAATGCTAGTCACTGTTTTATCGAGATTGTGATTTAGGTTTTTTAATCTACTATTTTTTTGGCTTATAGTCTTGCATTTTATTGATATTGATTGTTACCTTTTACCTAATTGTATTACCCAGTCATTACTGTGGCGCGATCTTCTTTTAAATATGTAGAATGCTATTCTTCTATTATCATTTTTTGTCACTTTTTATGTTACGTTATAAACCGTATCTTATAATTCGCATGCCAACGGCATTCGTTTTTTATTATTCATTGGTGTATTTTGATAGACTTCTATTTTTTATTAATATTTCTATAACTATTGTATTTTTCTTGAATTTTTTGTTTTTGCTTTTTTTATGATCTCTTAGTAAGACTGCGGTGGTATTGTAGATATTGGTTTTTAAATTATATTTTTAAGTGTGAGAGACAAAATGAATGACATAATTATTGGAGATTTCGTCTTTACTCCATTAAAGAGAACCCTCAGCAAAGGGGAATGTGTCATCAAGATAAGAAATAAAGAGTCCGAAGTGTTGTCTTTGCTGTGTTTTCACTACCCTGATGTACTTTGTCGTGAAGATATCGAGAGGAAAATATGGAGTGAAAGTTACGTTACTGACAATACATTAACTCAAACCATCAGTAATTTACGTCATGCTTTAAATGATAAAAAACATGAATTAGTCATTACGATTCCCAAAAAAGGGTATTGCCTTGGTGTAAAACCTGATTTTACTTCCAATAACTCCTCTGAAATTTTACCAGTGACTCAAACTGAGGTACTGGATAGTCTTGCTAATAATACTACTGGATCACTACCTAAACAGAAAATTCTTGCAAGCAGATTTTTTGTATGCATGATTTTTTGTCTTTGTTTAGCTACTTCGTTTAATGTTACATCTAATTGTTATCAAATAAAAATTATCAATGTGAAAAAATCGCCTCTCGCTATAGATATAAATGAAATACATAATAGGAGTTTTTTATCTTTCTATAATAAAGAGACTTATATTTTCTTAAAAAAAATAATGAATATACGATCTGCAAATTACAACCGGGAGGCATAACATGCATAAAGATATAATTCAAAAAACATTTATAGCTGTTTTGTTTGGAGTAGGAGTAGGGTATATCTTTGGGAGACTCAACTCCTATTTTTATCCAATGGTGGATCTGGAGCAGTGCTGGGAAAATAATTATGATTTAGAACATACCACAGGTTTTTATCATGTTTATTCACAAGTCAGTATTGTAGGAAAGGAAATAAACTCATCTTCAGATATGTATAATGGTAATGGCTATATTAAAGCCAGGGGAAATATAGTATTTGATGTGGTGAATTCTAAAAAACATCTTACATAGGTAAGATGTTATCGCTGTCCATAGAAGGGGATAATAATCTTTATTTGAATGATTTTCTAAACGCACGTTATGCTGTAAGTTATTCTATTTTTATGGACACTATCTCTGGTCACACACTGTGAATAGCTTGCTTTTGTTAATCCGTATTTGATTCCTGGAATATATCTATCTGTTTATTGAAATATATCTGTCATATTTGATGCGTAACATTGGTTTATTACCCACAACTTAGTGTGAAAATAATGTTCTCTCGAATTGGCTTTTTTGTTATGAAACTTGTGTCTGGTGTTAAATCTATAAGTTTATTTGCGAATGTTAAATTTGGGATCTTATCGGGCCTTATCTTGGTTATTAGCCTATTTTCCGTGCTCCAACTATTTTCCATCGGATATTTATCTCATATATTGGATAACACAAAGTCTAATGTTGATCAAATACACCATACCCATCAGCAAGAAGTATTAATGGATCGCGCTAGAATGGAGTTATTAATTGCCAGTGATAAACTCAATCGAGCCGGTATCTATTATATGGTCGATAAAGAGACAGGTTCTGAGGGTAGTTGGCAGAGTCTTTTGAATGAAGCAACACAATCTATGCAGCAGTCACAAGATAATTTCCGTCAGTTATTATTGGTTTCTGCCAATGACGATAGGCCTGAGTTTATTGCTCTGAAGGAAAGCTACCTACAGTTGTACCAAGGTCTATCAGAAATTAGTCAGGGATTGGTCAAGAACAACAATATCGGTGCCTTTTTTGAAGTCCCGATTCAAGGTTTTCAAAGTGATTTTACTGAAAAGTATTACGGTTATTTACAGGAAAGCGAAAATAATCGCACGGTAATGGATAGCCAATTGATCTCTTCTTTATTCTCGGCAAAACAGGCCGTTATCATTGCTTTGGTCGTTTTATTGTGCCTTGCATTCTCTGTTTGGTTAGGTGTTACCCGCTGGGTTATTCGACCACTAAATTATCTGATTGCCCAAATTCATGTGATTGCTGCAGGAGATTTATCTCATCAGATTGAGCATAACACTTTTGCTAGCCGGGAAGTTCGGTTGTTGGCGGTCAGCATATGCCATATGCAACAAGGGTTAGTGGCTTTGGTTAGCCAGGTACGCGGGGGAGTCGATGTTATTCTAACGGGTGTTAATCAAATAGCCGCAGACAGTCATCGTATTTCTGAGCAAACGCAATCACAAACTCAGTCATTGGCGACCACAACACAGAATATGTATCAACTTACCGAGCGTGTAAAACAGAATTCTAAGAGTGCAGATCAGGCAAATCAATTGGCCAATGAAGCCAAAAATATTGCCAGTCAAGGTGGAGATATGATGTCTAGCGTAGTTAATTCGATGGTTGATATTTCAGTAGGCTCACAGGAGATCGCCGAGATCATCACTTTGATAGAATCGGTAGCTTTTCAGACCAATATTCTGGCCTTAAATGCTGCAATTGAAGCTGCTCATGCTGGTCAACACGGGCGGGGATTCTCTGTTGTTGCACGTGAAGTGGGAATATTAGCGCACCAAAGTGGTTATTCTGCTCTGAATATTAAACGCCTTATTGGTAGCTCTTCAAAATCTATATCAGCAGGTGCCGCTCTGGTGGAGCGCTCAGGTGACAATTTACGTGCAATTATTGGCTCGGTGATAAAAGTGACTGATTTAATGGCTGAAATATCGGCCGCATCACAAGAACAAAGTCAAGGTATTGAAGATATTACCGCACGGGTAGGAATGATTAATGAAGTCACCCGACTGAATGCTGATTTAGTCAATCAATCTACTCAAGCCTCTGAAGTGTTGCAGAAACAAATATTTCAGCTAAACCAGTCGGTAGCGCGTTTTTGTTTACCTGCCACAGTATGCCCTCCTCAACGTATTAATGAGGAGGTCACTCTGAGTTTTTAATGTGTCATGATAGTTGTTAATAATTCGCGCCAGCCAGATGGATTTCCATAATATTCACTAGCAGGTAAAGGCGTTATTTTTTCTTGCTCGTTTTCCAGTGCAAAGGTTGGGAAGCCGTGCCCATGTACTTTAGCCAGTAATGCGCGGCTTTCAGCAATATGCTGGTTGGATGTTATTAGTGCAGTATTGTAGGCATGAATAAATGCATCATTATTCAGCCCAAGTTCCACCGCCAGTTCAGTTAATACGCGGGTATCTGTAACACGATGTCCTTCAACATAATGAGCATGTTGGATGCGATGAAGCATCTCTGCACCGCGGCCCGCAAGTTCTTCCGCTGCCAGAATTGATGCAGTCGGCGGCGTGGAGTCCATTACAACTGAGGTATCATTAAGTAATTTATTAAAATAGTCGTCGCCAAAAATTTGCCCAGTGAGCTGCGCAATACGTCGGTCGTGGGGCATTACATATCCACGCCACTGGTTGTCTATTTGTCGACGATTAGCCCCAGACATCATTCCGCCACCATGTAATATCAACGTGAGTTTAGGAATATCTTGTGCAGCTTGTACCAGCGGTGCGGCACCATAACACCAGCCACATAATGGATCGAAAATGTAATGTAACTTTGTGGCAGTCATCGTATCTTCCTCTATTGTCTTTTCTGGTGCGCTCATTGAGTGACGATAAGCATTAACAGTTTACTGCGGCCATTTCATTTCGTTTTTAAGTACCTTGGCACTTAATTCCAAACTGGATTCATCTTTCAGCTCGGGATAATGTTTTTTCATTACTGTAATCAGTTCGGCTGAGTCTTTTGCTTTGGGAATTTCTGTATTTAACGTGGTTAAATAGTTTTGAGTAAATGTCACTGATTCCAATGTTTGTGGTGCGTTATCAAGATAATGTCCTGGAACCACTGTGACGGGTTTTAAGGCTTTGATTTTTTCCAGTGTTGTCAGCCAATTCTGGCGAGACTCAGGAGTTTGAGTATCGGCGACCCATAAATGAATATTGCCTGAGACCGCGACACCACCTACCACGGCTTTCAATGACGGGATCCAGACAAATGTCTTTTCTGGCGATGGCCCATCTAACCCTTCGACACTAATTTCCTGCCCATCAACAGTAAAGCTTTTGCCTTGCAACTCTTGTGGAACAATGACTTGTGTTGGAGCATTCTCTTTGAGAATAGGACCCCAATAAGCCATTTTCCCCTCTTTAGTGGCCTTAATTTCTTCAATAGTTTGCGGTGTGGCGATGACTTTGGCTTGTGGGAATGCTTTAGTAATGACATCCAGGCCGAAATAGAAATCAGGATCTGCCTGGCTGATATAAATAGTGGTTAGCTTTTTGCCGCTTTGCTTAATTTTCTTCACTAGCGTTTCCGCATCATTGCGCTGAAATTGCGCATCAATCAGAGCCATTTCTGTTTTGCCGCTAATAATTTCAGACGATACCGGGAAGATGCTTTTTGCTCCGGGATTATAGACTTCCATTTTTAGCTGTTCAGCGGCATGAGCTGTTGATACCGCAGCGAAAGTTGTCAGGCCCGCAAAGGCCACTTGTAATAGTGTTTTATTTAACATGCTTGTTTTCCTGAGAGTGATTGGGGTATGGGCTAGATAATAGATTGCTTATATCGATATAAAAACCCGATAATGGACAATTGTTTGTTGCTTAAATCGAGCTAATTATGGATAGAATTACCGCTGCAGAGGTCTTTGTCACCATTGTTGAGCGGGGCAGTATGATTGCCGCTGCGGAGGTTTTGGAGATGTCGCGAGCCATGGTGACACGATATTTGGCTGAGATGGAGCAGTGGGCCGGGGCTCGTTTATTACATCGGACAACCCGCAAGTTAAGTTTAACTCATGCGGGGGAAGCGACCCTGGCGCGTTGTCGGCATATGCTTGAATTTGCTAAGGATATGGATTTAGTCGAGGGGCAAGAAAATGAAGAACTGCGCGGTTTGTTGCGGATCAGTTGCTCTCAATCCCTCGGGCAAAGTGCAGTGGCGATAGCGGTGACTGACTATTTACGCCGTTATCCTCAGGTCGCAGTCGATTTACAAATGAATAACCGCTCCGTCAATCTGGTAGAGGAACGTATTGATTTAGCACTGCGTATTACTAATGATTTAGATCCAAACTTAATCGCTCGTCCGCTATCTATCTGCCATTCAGTTGTTTGTGCTGCGCCGAGTTACTTGTCAGCCAAAGGAACGCCGAAAACTCCACCTGATTTGGCCGTGCACAACTGCCTAACATACTCTGATTTTGGCAAAAGCTTATGGCATTTTGACCAACAAGGCGTTAAATCATCGGTTGCGGTAGGCGGAAATCTCAGTGCCAATGAATCAGTTGTTTTACTCAGCGGAGCACTAGAGGGCGCCGGTATCACTTTGCAGCCCAGTTACTCTGCCGCGCCGTATATTGCCAGTGGTGAGTTAATCCGGTTATTGCCCGATTATCAGCCGCAGGCGATGGGAATTTATGGTATCTATACTTCGCGCCGACAAATGCCAGCCACATTAAGGTCGATGCTAGACTTTCTGGTGGAGTGGTTTACTACCCACCCCCTGCCTAATTGAAACCGCAGCGGTGTTAGCTGCATTCACTTATCCGAATCACTGACTTGGGTCAGCTCATCGGGATTCGTTTATTTGCTGCCTTGCTGTGTCTTCAATTAGTTTGTGGGCCTGCCTAATTGAAACCGCAGCGGTGTTAGCTGCATGGTTACATTCTCAAACATATTTTTATTATTGATACAGAGCTTAAATTATTTTGAATTTCATTCAGTTATCAGTGAAGAGCAAAATATATTACTTATCATGCTAGTTATAACTCTGTTCATTACTGGTCACTATTCCTTAACTCATGCTATTTCTATTTATGCCCATCATTTAGGGTATAGCAAATTGGGATATTAAATAATTATAAATAATAGGGTTATTGCGGCTTTATTCGGTAATTCGGCCCTCATCTACCTTGTTTCTTCTCACTACAACGTACCGGTTAATTAATCATTACTGGTAACTTTTTGATCTGCCTGGGAGCTTTATTATGCCTGTTGCGCTGCTGGCATTAGCACTAAGTGCTTTTGCTATTGGTACCACTGAATTTGTCATCATGGGGTTGCTGCCTCAGGTGGCGGGTGATCTGCACATTTCGATTCCAACGGCAGGTTGGTTAATCAGCGGATATGCATTGGGAGTGGCTATCGGCGCGCCTATCATGGCTGTCCTGACCGCCAAATTGCCACGTAAAAAGACACTATTGTTATTAATGGTGATTTTCATCATTGGTAACCTAATGTGCGCACTGGCATACAGTTATGATTTCCTGATGTTAGCCAGGGTTATTACCGCACTGAGTCATGGGGCCTTTTTTGGTATTGGCGCCGTGGTTGCTTCTAATTTGGTAGCCCCTAATAGACGGGCATCCGCAGTGGCTCTGATGTTCACCGGCCTGACACTCGCCAATGTGCTGGGAGTGCCTTTAGGAACTGCGTTGGGGCAAGCTTTCGGCTGGCGCTCAACATTCTGGGTTGTTTCGGTCATCGGTTTATTATCATTGGCAGCACTCTACCGCAAGTTGCCTTCTTCTCAGGAGGAAGCCCCAACCGAGTTACGCAAGGAGATTGCTGCTCTGCGCGGAGGGGGGATCTGGTTATCTTTGCTGATGACGGTCTTTTTTGCTGCTGCTATGTTTGCCCTGTTTACTTATATCGCCCCAATTCTGACTGAAGTGACTCAGGTTTCTGAGCATGGCATCAGTTGGACCTTGTTGTTGATGGGCGTGGGCCTGACATTGGGCAATATTGTGGGGGGGCGGTTGGCGGATTGGCGTTTATCCGTGAGCCTGACGACGACTTTCCTTCTCATCGCAGTATTTTCCGCTCTATTCAGTTGGACAAGTTACTCATTACTGGCCGCGGAAGTGACACTCTTTTTGTGGTCTGCTGCGGCATTTTCAGCCGTGCCTGCCTTGCAAATTAACGTGGTCGCTTACGGCAAAAAAGCCCCGAATCTGGTATCAACACTTAATATTGCGGCCTTTAACGTTGGCAATGCTTTAGGTGCGTGGGGCGGAGGTATGGTGATTGCCAAAGGATTGGGATTGACCGTCGTCCCACTGGCCGCCGCTGCACTGGCGGTTGTTGGTTTGCTGTTATGTCTGTTTACGTTTTCCCGGGCGCGCGCCGGCAAGGCCACTGCGCTTTAATTAAGAGATGAGTATTGTTGGGCAATCACCGCTGCCAGACGTTGTTGGAAGGTGATTGCCTGCTGTTTTAAATGCTCAATGAAGGTATCGACCAGGCTGGATGATGGGCGATGTATGGGTTGTATCAGGCTGATAGTAAAAGGAATATCAACACTGAATGGCCGAATGTAAACACCTTCATTGACTCCTGTACCAATATAATCCAGAGCGGTTAATGGATTAACAATAGAGACCCCCACACCTTCCCGCACCATGGCACAAACTGAAGCTGCGCTATGAGTTTCCAAAACTAATCTTCGATTAATACCTTGTTCGGTAAAGAGATTATCTAATAACTGGCGATAACTGTCGGTGACTGACAGGCTGATAAAGTTCTCGCCCTGAAAATCTTGCGGAGTCAGTACGGCTTTTTCCTGCAAGGGATGGCCGCAGGGTAATACGCAAACTTCATTTACGGTCATCAGTGCATGGCGCACCGTGCCCGCCGGGGTTTGTGTATTCTCTGTTAAGCCGAGGTCGTGCCGCTGGGCCGAAAGCCATTCTTCTAATAAAGGTGATTCTTGCGGGATAACGCTCAGGCTAACTTCCGGATAGCGGTCAATAAAAGGTTTACACACCGCAGGAAGCAATGACTGAGAAAATACTGGCAGGCAGGCAATAGAAAGCTGCGCATGTTGGAATTGGCGTATCCCTTCGGCGGCCTGTTTAATACGATCAAGCCCATAATAGGAGCGCTGAACCTCTTCAAATAAGCGCAAGCCTTGCACTGTGGGATATAGCCGCCCGCGTACGCGATCAAACAGTTTTAATTGGACTAATTGCTCAAAACGAGCCAATTCGCGGCTGACAGTCGGTTGTGACGTTTGGAGTAATAACGCGGCTTCAGTCAGATTACCGGTGGTCATAACACCATGAAAGATTTCTATTTGTCGTAGGGAAATGGCGGGCATCACAGCTCTCCTGTGGTGGCGATTGTTTAATCTAACCCATATCATAAATGAATAGACTAAGGGTAAATAGATATTTTCTTCACACCTACGATGTTGTTAATAATAACCCATCAGCGAAATCCTTATTTCGCTCCATATATTGACCCCACTATTAGGAAAGACCTATGCCGCGCGCACTTAACGATACCTCTTCGGCACTGACGGCCCAAAATCTGATTGCTTTACCAGAACGTTTTGGTTGCCCGGCCTGGGCCTATGATGGCGAAATTATCACTAAAAAAATCAATCAATTGCGGCATTTTGATGTGATTCGCTTTGCACAGAAAGCCTGCTCAAATATTCATATTTTGCGATTGATGCATCAGCAAGGCGTGAAAGTTGATTCGGTATCACTGGGCGAAATTGAGCGCGCTTTGCAGGCTGGTTTTCAGCCGGGGCAGGAACCTGCTGAGATTGTCTTTACCGCAGATTTACTGGATCAGGCTACCTTACTGCGCGTGACAGAATTAAGCATTCCGGTTAATGCGGGTTCCATTGATATGCTTGATCAACTGGGGCAGCATGCGCCCGGTCACTCGGTTTGGTTGCGGGTTAATCCAGGTTTTGGCCACGGGCACAGTCAGAAAACTAATACTGGCGGTGAAAACAGCAAACACGGTATTTGGCATGAGGACTTGCCGCAAGCCATTGAGAAAATTCAGCAATATGGATTAACGCTGGTGGGGATACATATGCATATTGGTTCTGGTGTTGATTATCAGCATTTGGAACAAGTGTGTGATGCCATGGTGCAACAGGTGATTGCGCTGGGGCAGGATATCAGTGCTATTTCTGCCGGTGGTGGTTTATCAATCCCTTATCAATCTGGCGATGATGAGATTGATACCGAGCATTATTACGGCTTATGGAACAGCGCTCGCGAGCGGATTGCCGCGCATTTAGGCCATCCAGTCAGTCTTGAGATTGAACCCGGTCGCTTCCTGGTTGCTGAAGCCGGAGTGTTAATCGCACAGGTTCGGGCGGTGAAAAATATGGGGCGTCGGCATTATGTATTGGTGGATGCGGGCTTCAATGATTTGATGCGACCAGCCATGTATGGCAGTTACCACCATATTTCAGTGTTGCCAGCTGACGGGCGCTCACTTGCTAACGAACCGCTGATTGATACTGTGGTTGCTGGCCCGCTTTGCGAGTCAGGAGATGTGTTTACTCAGGAAGCGGGGGGCGGGCTAGAGACTCGTAAATTACCCGCCGCCAATATTGGCGATTATCTGGTATTCCATGACACTGGTGCCTATGGTGCTTCAATGTCTTCAAACTACAATAGTCGGCCATTATTGCCAGAAGTCTTGTTTGAACAGGGGCAGCCGCGTTTAATCCGCCGCCGCCAAACCATTGAAGAACTTATCGCATTAGAGTTGATTTAATAATGACCACCAGATGCCTCAGTCATCTACGGGTGTTTGTGGGTGAGTCATAGTTTGTAGATGAGTCATAGTTTGTGGACTGGCGACCGAATGGCGACGCACCAGTGTTGGGCTGAACATATTGGTGGTTTCAGGCAGTGGCGTGTTATTGGCTAGCGCCAGTGCTAATTCTGCGGCCTGTGTCGCCATTGCCACAACGGGATAGCGAATGGTGGTCAGCCGCGGGCGCAGATAACGAGAGATCAACACATCGTCAAAACCGATCAGTGAGATCTCTTGTGGCACCTCGATACTGTTATCGCTGAGCACGGACAATGCCCCTGCTGCCATCGAGTCGTTATAACAAGTGACCGCAGTGAAGTTTCGGCCTCGGCCAAGTAAGTCAGTCATGGCTTGTTCACCACCGATTTCATCCGGCGTACCGTAGGAAATTAAACGGTCGTCAACCGCAATACCAAACTCTTCCAGAGCATCCAGATAACCTTGCAGACGATCAGTGGCATCAGAAATTTGATGATTGGAGCAAATAATCGCTATTCGTTTATGCCCTTGCTGAATCAGATGTCGGGTTGCCAGCCAGGCACCATAACGGTCATCCAGCGCCACACAACGGGTTTCAAAACCGGGGAGGGTGCGGTTAATCAATACCATGCCAGGTATTTGCTGCATTAATGACGTCAATTCTTCATCAGATAATTTTTTGGCATGAACCACCAGTGCGGCACAGCGATGACGAATCAATTGTTCGATAGCCTGACGCTCTTTCTCTGCATCATGGTAACCGTTTCCAATCAATAGAAAATTACCGGTGGCATAAGCCACTTGCTCTACCGCTTTGACCATAGAGCCAAAGAAGGGGTCTGATACATCAGAGACAATCATCCCGACGGTTTCTGTGGATTGCTGCGCTAGCGCCCGTGCATTGGCATTCGGGTGATATTGCAACTGCTCCATGGCGCTGCAGACTGCTTTTCTTGATGTTTCACTGGCCTTGGGCGAATTATTGATAACGCGAGATACCGTAGCGACGGAAACGCCCGCCAACTTGGCAACATCCTTAATAGTGGCCATTTTTCTTCCAGATATTTTCAGGGTAATCGCTTACATCACTCAGTTTTGCGGAAAATGAAGCTGTCCGCAAGGGGGGATGATCGCAACTTGGTGAGAAAAACCAAAGAAAAGGAAATTAGGAATATGGCTCGAGATTAGCAAAAAACGAAGTCACCCTGTCAGATGCCTACCAATAAAATAGCCAGCGGCAGATTAGTCCAAAACGATTATGTTTAGTCAAAATTATGCTTTGGGCTTACCACCATGTGAATGTTACTTTTATGATCTATTCAATCGCCTGAGATAGCCATGTCCATCACCCGTTACCCCCAGCTTGCCCACTGGGGCGCTTATACCGCAGTTGTCGAAGATGGCAAACTGATCCGCTGTGAGCCCTTTGCTGATGATCCTAATCCTTCGCCATTATTGGATTCCATTACCCCGATGGTGTATTCCGACAAACGTATCCGCAAACCCGCAGTGCGTCGCTCGTGGCTGCAGCAACGTGAAAAAAGTGATCGCACTTTGCGTGGGCGGGAAGACTTTGTTGAGGTGGACTGGGATGTCGCGCTGGGTTTAGTTGCAGAAGAGAATCGCCGTGTGAGAGACCAGTATGGCCCATCAGGGCTGTTTACCGGCTCCTACGGCTGGTCTTCTGCTGGGCGTTTACATCACGCTCGCTCATTAGTCAGGCGTTTCTATTTCAGTGGCGGCGGCGGTGTTGATCAACTGGGTAACTACAGCTGGGGGTCGGCACAGTTTTTCTTACCTTATGTCATCGGGACTTTTAGCCCATTGACGGGCAGGGTGACCTCTTGGCCCAGTGTGGTGGAACACTGCGAACTGTTTATCGCGTTCGGTGGATTGGCGCTGAAAAATGCTCAGGTGTCCTCTGGCGGTTCGGCGGAACATTCATTAAAACCCTGGCTAGAGAAATTGGCACAAAAGGGCACGCCGGTGATCAACATCAGCCCGATGCGTGATGATTGCCCGGATTTTGTGAATGCAGAATGGATTCCCATTCGTCCGAACACCGATGTGGCACTGATGTTGGCACTGGCGCATGAAATTCAGCGCCTTGAGGGCGAGGATAAGGCTTTCCTGGCTTCTCATTGTGTGGGCTATGAGCAATTAGCTGATTACATTCGTGGAGTGAATGATGGCATAGCGAAAACCCCAGACTGGGCCAGCGATATTACCGGTATTCCGGCGGCGAGAATTAGTCAGTTGGCACAGCAACTTATTGGTGTGCGCAGCTTTATGACTTGCTCCTATTCTGTCCAGCGCGCGCATCGCGGCGAACAACCTTATTGGATGGTCATTGCGTTATCGGCCATGTTAGGGCAAGTGGGCTTACCCGGCGGCGGTTTCTCATTTGGCCACGGCTCAATGAATGGCGTGGGTAATCCCAGAATTGATACCCCGGGGCCAAGTATGCCGGTGGGGAAAAATCCAGCGGGACTGGCGATTCCGGTGGCACGGATTTGTGACATGTTGCTGCAAGCGGGGCAGCCTTATCAGTTTCAGGGGGAAACCCATAACTATCCGGACATTCATTTGGTGCACTGGGCGGGCGGCAATCCTTTCCACCATCATCAGCAATTGAATCGGCTGGTGGAGGGCTGGCAAAAGCCGGATACCGTGATTGTACAGGATATCTGGTGGACACCGGCAGCGAAAATGGCAGACATCGTATTGCCGGTCACCAGTTCGCTGGAGCGCAATGATATTGGTGGATCGTCTCGGGATCGCTATGTATTGGCAATGCATCAGGCCATTGCCCCGCAACATCAGGCTCGGAACGATTTTGATATTTTCGCTGATTTAGCTGAGCGGTTAGGTTATCGCGACACCTTTACCGAAGGACGCGATGAAATGGCGTGGGTCAAACATATTTATCAGGAGTGCGGTGTTGCACAACAGCCCCATGAGGTGGAATGGCCTGATTTTGAGACTTTCTGGCAACGGGGACATGTGGATTTACCGGCTCCGCAGAAAGAGTTCGTTTTCTTCGATGCTTTCCGCGCCGATCCGCAGGTTAATCCTCTTCAGACGCCGAGCGGTAAAATTGAATTATTCAGTGAAAAAATTGCCAGTTACCAATATGAGGATTTTGCCCCGCATGCCCAATGGAAGCCACCTATTGAATGGCTGGGTGCACCGCAGGCTGAGCAATGGCCGCTGCATTTGATCTCTATCCAGCCGAGTGATCGCCTACACAGCCAGCTTGATCCTGCTCCCTTGGCGCAGGGGAATAAAACCGCCGGTCGCGAAACCCTCTATATGCACCCACAGGATGCCGCTCATCGTGAAATTACGGAAGGTAGCCAAGTGAAAGTGAGTAATTTACGCGGAAGTTGTCTGGCAGGAGTCCGTATTACTGACGGTGTGACGCGTGGTGTGGTGCTGATGGCAACGGGGGCGTGGTTTGATCCCGGCTTTGGTGGTAAACAACATCAAGTTGAGCAATCCGGTAATCCTAATGTCCTGACATTAGATATTGGTACTTCTCGTTTGACCCAAGGCCCGAACGCGATGAGTTGTTTGGTTGAGGTGGCACTGTATTAATACAGTTGAACTTATTCGGCGATACTGATGCATAGGATGTACCGCAATGAATTACAAACCTTTTCGGCTTTCTGACAATGTTCACTCCTGGTTACACTTTGCACGTAAATGTTGCGATTGCTTGCTGGCTGAGGTTTCACTTAAACGGATACAGTAGTGATCCCAGAGGTATTAATTGGTGAGTAATCAACATACGCTGTGTGTTAAAGCCAGTTTTTTATTTGCACCGACCTACGCAGATGCGTAGGTTTTTTTTTATTTGTTCTCTCTGCCGCACCCTCTTCGCGCTATTCTCTCTCATTCTATAGTATTCTCTCCTTTGTATATTCATCGACTTATAGAGAAACAGACATGGCTTATCGTTTGCTGCGCGCTCTTTTTCGTGGGTTATTTCGCGTCACCATTGATGGCATTACTGACCAGTTTTCGCACCAAAAACTGATCATTACGCCAAATCACGTTTCTTTCCTTGATGGGGCTTTATTAGCGCTGTTTCTCCCGATAAAACCGGTGTTTGCGGTCTATTCCAACATTACTGAAAGCTGGTATATGCGTTGGTTGAGACCCTATGTGGACTTTGTCGCGCTTGACCCGACCAAGCCAATGGCAATCAAACACTTGGTTAGAATGGTCGAACGGGGCAGGCCGGTGGTGATATTCCCCGAAGGGCGCATCACGGTGACCGGCTCATTAATGAAAATCTATGATGGTGCAGCATTTGTTGCTGCGAAATCAGGTGCAGCAGTGGTTCCCATCCGTTTGGAAGGTCCTGAATTTACCCGCTTCGGGCGACTGGGAAATGTCCTAAAAGTCCGTTGGTTCCCGAAAATCAGTATTCATGTACTGCCCGCGACCACTTTACCTATGCCACAAGCGCCGCGTGCTCGCGACCGCCGGGTGTTGGCGGGTGAGCGCTTACACGCCATTATGATGGCGGCGCGGATGGCTATCGTGCCACGTGAAACACTTTTTGAAGCGTTGCTATCCGCACAAACGCGTTATGGGCGTTTTAAACCGTGCATCGAAGACATTTCCTTTAAAGAAGATAGCTATCAAACGTTGCTAAAGAAAATCTTAGGTGTCAGCCGTATCCTGCAACGTTTTACTGCGCAGGGAGAGCATGTGGGGATGCTATTACCCAATGCGACTATCACGGCAGCGGCGATTTTCGGTGCGACTCTCCGTGGCCGTATCCCGGCGCTACTTAACTACACCTCCGGTGCCAAAGGCCTGAAAAGTGCCATCACTGCTGCGTCCCTGAAGACTATCATCACCTCGCGCCAGTTTCTGGAAAAAGGCAAGCTGACACATTTACCTGAACAGGTCACAGAGGCCAATTGGGTCTATCTGGAAGATTTAAAAGAGACGGTTACGCTGGCTGATAAGTTATGGATTTTATTCCATTTATGCTGCCCGCGTCGGGCGATAGTGCCACAAAAAGCCGATGATAGTGCCTTGATTTTGTTTACCTCCGGTTCAGAAGGCAACCCTAAAGGCGTGGTGCATTCACATGCCAGCTTATTGGCAAACGTTGAGCAGATCCGCACCATTGCAGACTTTACGCCGCGTGATCGTTTTATGTCGTCGCTGCCACTGTTTCATGCCTTTGGTCTGACTGTCGGTTTATTCACACCGTTAATGACCGGCAGCCGTGTATTCCTTTATCCAAGCCCACTGCATTATCGAGTGGTACCTGAATTGGTGTATGACTGTAACTGTACCGTGTTATTTGGCACGTCCACTTTCTTGGGTAATTATGCTCGCTTTGCCCATCCATACGATTTTGCCCGCTTACGTTATGTGGTGGCTGGCGCTGAGAAGCTGGCTGATAGCACCAAACAGATTTGGCAGGACAAGTTTGGTATTCGTATTTTGGAAGGTTATGGTGTGACGGAATGCGCGCCAGTCGTGGCAATTAACGTGCCGATGGCGGCAAAAGTGAATACGGTGGGCCGCATTTTGCCGGGGATGGAATCTCGGGTGATTCCTGTACCGGGAATCGAACACGGCGGGCGCTTACAGTTGCGCGGCCCGAATATTATGCGCGGCTACCTGCGGGTAGAGAAACCGGGCGTACTGGAACGACCTTCCGCTGAAAATATACAGGGTGAGCAGGAGGCGGGCTGGTATGACACCGGTGATATTGTGGCTATCGATGAACAAGGATTCTGCGCCATTCGTGGCCGTATGAAGCGCTTTGCTAAATTAGCCGGAGAAATGGTATCACTGGAAAGTGTCGAGCAGCTTGTACTGCGAATTTCACCAGAAGGGCAGCATGCGGCAGCCGCGAAAACAGATAGCGCCAAAGGGGAAGCCTTGGTGTTGTTTACTACCGACAGTGAGATAACCCGCGAGAAATTAGTTAAAGCAGCGCGGGAAAGCGGTGTGCCTGAACTGGCTGTACCGCGCGACATTCGGGTGGTGAAAGCCTTGCCTCTGTTGGGGAGCGGCAAACCTGATTTTGTGACATTAAGTAAAATGGCGGAAGATCCGGAGATGAGCGCATGAGTCAGCAAGCATTAGCAGATAAGCCGTTGTTATCCAGAGGGATGATCGCGGTTCTATGTGCGCAGTTTTTCTCGGCTTTTGGTGATAACGCACTGCTTTTTGCCACCCTGGCATTAATTAAGCAGCAGTTATATCCCGACTGGAGTCAGCCTATTTTACAAATGGCATTCGTCGCGACCTATATCGTTTTGGCTCCGTTTGTCGGGCAATTTGCCGATAGCTTTGCCAAAGGGCGGGTGATGATGGTGGCGAACGGCTTGAAGCTAGCCGGTGCGCTGGTGATCTGTTTTGGTTTTAATCCGTTTTTGGGGTATAGCCTGGTAGGCGTGGGGGCTGCGGCTTATTCACCCGCTAAATATGGCATTTTGGGTGAAATTACCTCTGGCGAACAGTTGGTTAAAGCCAACGGTATGATGGAAGCTTCAACCATAGCCGCTATTTTACTCGGCTCGGTCACGGGAGGCGTGTTGGCAGACTGGCACTTGGGCGCGGCATTGGGTGTGTGTGCACTGGTGTATGCCATTGCGGTGGTCGCTAATATGTTTATCCCAAAGCTAGCTGCTGCTCGTTCAGGCAGTTCATGGCGACCTCGGGCAATGACCGGCAGCTTCTTTACCGCTTGTCGGGTTTTATGGCGCGATGGTGAAACTCGCTTTTCACTGGCGGGAACCAGTCTATTTTGGGGCGCGGGAGTTACTCTGCGTTTCCTGTTGGTGCTCTGGGTGCCCATTGCGCTAGGGATTACGGATAATGCCACTCCCACACTGCTCAATGCGATGGTGGCAATTGGTATTGTTGTGGGGGCGGGAGCTGCGGCCCGTTTTGTTACATTGAAAACCGTGAAACGTTGCTTACCAGCGGGGGTACTCATTGGTGTGGCGGTGGCGATTTTTGCTTTGCAACACAGTATGTCGATGGCCTATCTGCTGCTGATTATCATCGGGATTTTGGGCGGATTCTTTGTGGTTCCGCTTAATGCTTTATTGCAGGAGCGCGGCAAGAATAGCGTCGGTGCCGGTAATGCTATTGCGGTACAAAATCTCGGTGAAAACACCGCGATGTTGCTGATGCTGGGCTTATTCTCAGTGGTGGTGAAACTTGGCGTGCCGGTGATAGCGGTGGGGGTTGGCTTCGGCGTGATATTCGCACTGGCAATCGCGTTACTTTGGGGCTGGCAGTGGCGTCAACAGCGACGTAAAGCCGCTGAATGATTCGATGATAAAAACGAAAGGCCACATTAAGCGGCCTTTTGGCTATTTGAAGAGAGACAGGATTAAGGCGCAGGGAAGGTAAAGCGGGTGTGAATCTCTTCCAATGCATTCAATACTTCCTGACTCAACACCACATCCTGGCTATCAATATTGCTTTTCAGTTGTTCCAATGTGGTTGCACCCAGCAATGTGCTGGCAACAAAAGGTTGCTGGCGTACGAAAGCCAGTGCCATCTGCGCGGGTTCCAGCCCATGACGTTTTGCTAACGCTACATATTCAGCTATCGCTAATTGAGCTTGTGGCCCGGTATAACGGGTGAATCGGCTATATAAGGTATTACGCGCCCCGGCAGGTTGCGCACCATTGAGGTATTTACCGCTCAGGGTACCAAACGCCAGGCTGGAGTAAGCCAGTAGTTCCACACCTTCGTGTTGACTTATCTCGGCCAAACCGACTTCAAAACTGCGGTTAAGTAAACTGTAGGGGTTTTGAATCGACACAATACGCGGCAAATCATGCTTTTCTGCCAGTTGCAGATAACGCATTACACCCCAAGGTGTTTCATTCGAGACGCCGATATAGCGGATTTTACCGGCGCGCACCTGCTCGTTCAGCGCTTCCAGTGTCTCAAGTAAGGTAACAACAGCGGTTTGTTCACTGTAACGATAATTCAGTTTACCAAAACAGTTGGTTTCTCGCTGCGGCCAATGTAACTGATAAATATCAAGATAATCAGTATTGAGGCGTCGGAGGCTATCTTCCAGCGCGACACGGATGTTTTTCCGATCCAGTGCCATATTAGGGCGAATAGGCTTATCGTTTCCGCGTGACGGCCCGGAGACTTTGCTGGCTAAAATAATTTTGTCTCGACTACCGCGGGCTTTTATCCAGCTACCAATATATTGCTCGGTTAACCCTTGGGTTTCAGGTTTGGGGGGAACCGGATACATTTCTGCGGTATCAATTAAGTTAATACCGGCTGCAACGGCATAATCCAGTTGAGCATGGGCATCGGCTTCACTGTTTTGTTCACCAAAAGTCATGGTGCCCAGACCCAGCAGGCTTACTTCTAATGAACTGTGGGGGATACGATGATATTGCATTGCCGACCTTCCTTTGTGTCTGAAGTTATCAGGCTAAGTCAAACCCGCCTTATCCGACTATAACTAAGCACTGCGGCAGGGGGAAGAGTACAAAGAAAAAGTGCAGAAAATAGTGGGAAAGGGGTGCGACGAATCGCACCCACGATATTTTTATTTTACGGGCTTATTTTTCTTTCCGCGCATGAGGTTGAGGGTTTCAACACCCATTGAGAAGAACATGGCGAAGTAGATGTAGCCTTTCGGAATATGAATCTGGAAACTTTCCAACATCAAGGTAAATCCGACCAAAATCAGGAAAGATAAGGCCAGCATTTTGACGGAGGGATGGCGGTTAACAAACTCTCCAATCGGCCGGGCAGCAAACATCATTACACCCACGGCAATGACGACGGCGGCCATCATAATGAACAGATGGTCTGACAGCCCTACCGCAGTTATTACCGAGTCCAAACTAAAAATGATATCCAACAGCATGATTTGCACGATAGCCGCAAAGAAAGAACTCACATTACTGCTGTGATCGGTATCACTGCCCTCAATGGTTTCATGAATTTCTTTGCTAGCCTTCCAAATCAGGAACAAGCCACCCAACAGCAAGATGATATCCCGCATCGAGATGCCATGACCAGCCAGCGTAAATAGCGGCTCAGTCAGGCGGATGACCCAGGCGATAGAAGCCAGTAATGCCAAACGCATAAGCATCGCACCGGCCAAGCCAAGACGACGGGCTTTGTTTTGCTGCGCTTTAGATAATTTAGCGACCACTAAAGAAAGGAAAATAATATTGTCTATGCCGAGAACAATCTCGAGGATAGTCAGTGTGCCTAGCGCCAACCAGGCATTTGGATCGGCAATCCATTCAAACATTGTGCCTTACACCTTACGGAAATTACGGAAACACAAAGATACAATTATACGCGTTTATTGGTTAAGCGGAATAATAGGATTCATCTGTTAAAGCAAAAAGTGTCGGGCCAGCATCGGGCCGGTAAAGGTTTTTTTCAGATAAAAACCGCGCGGTAAGGTCATGATGGGCTGCCCGTGTTCGCCGATAGCTTCAGTTAATGCACGGCTATTGGCCGCTTTCGGGCGCAGCTGTAAGACTTCGCCATGACGAGCCGTAATAGTTTCAACTTTACCCAAAACGATAAGATCCATTAACTCTTCCCAATCGCAGCGCAGTAATTCTTCCTCTTCCTCATTCGGGCTCCACAATAAAGGAGCACCAACCCGGCGCTGTGCTAACGGAATTTGGCGTTCACCTTCGACGGGCACCCACAACACGCGGGCCAATTTATGTCGTACATGGCTACTTTCCCAAGTGATGCCGCTATTGCCGGTCAGGGGGGCAACACAGACAAAGGTAGTCTCCAGCGGCTTGCCTTGGGCGCTGATAGGTATGGTTTTCAGCTCGATACCAATATCGGCAAAATCCTGTTCAGGTTTACTGCCCGCGCTGGCCCCCAGATAGAATTCCAGCAACATACCAACCCAGCCCTTTATCCGCTTTAAATCCGCTGGAATGTGCAAACCCGCTCTGCTTGCCAATTCGCCGAGAGTAAAACCTGAGAGTGCTTCAGCACGTTGAAAAAGTTGATGCTCATCAGTGGGGGGGGCCGGGGGCAGTGAATAAACAGACATAGGGTGGAAACCTGCTAAAGTCGATTAAAAAGTGAGCTGAAATAAAAGTGACCGTAGATGTATTGTTATCCAGTCCAGCAGAAACAAATAATAGCATGATTTAACGGAAGTTTTCTTGTCTTCCGCCCGGAAAATACATTTACTCTGGCTATCTTGTGCACCTGCTGACAGGAATAATGAACAGGATCTTACACCTATTTATCCACAGATTTATTGGATAACCCCAAGAAATCACGATCACTGGTTCAATTTACAGCCTTGACGGCGGGTTTTTTTGCGCGTTTTGCTGTTTTTTGCATAACTTTGCTTCATTATCTGTGGATAAAAACCACATTGATGGATCTTTAGCCAGCCTCAGATCCAAAACGAATGTAGATCACATTTTCGTAGCGTAAATACCTGTGTAAAACCTGTTATTTTGTTGAAATTAAACATTTATTTTTTTAGATATTTTTGGCGTATAATTACGTTAAAATGAGTTGTACCCGCTTTTCCCTAGAGTTCTGCACACCTATATCCACAGAAAAAGTGAATAAAATAGGGGGCGTAGCCCTTAGGATGTTTATAACTTTGCTAATTTCTGTGAGTTATCCCAGAGTTATCAGGTTTCGTTGGCGGATAAGCAGTGGTTTACCGCCTGTTGCTAGTGTGAAACAATCAGAGCATCTTTGAGTTTTAAGCTTATCGAGGTAGTCCGGTGATCGATGATGATGGCTACCGCCCGAACGTGGGTATTGTAATTTGTAATCGGCAGGGTGAGGTGTTGTGGGCCAGGCGTTACGGTCAGCACTCCTGGCAGTTTCCTCAAGGGGGGATAAACCCCGGTGAAACACCAGAGCAGGCAATGTATCGCGAACTTTTTGAAGAAGTCGGACTTAACAAAAAGGATGTCCGAATTCTGGCTTCAACCCGTAACTGGTTACGCTACAAATTACCAAAACGTTTGGTGCGTTGGGATACAAAGCCGGTATGCATCGGCCAAAAACAGCGATGGTTTCTACTACAGTTAATGTGTAATGAAGCCGATATCAACATGCAACGTAGCAGTACTCCGGAGTTTGATGGCTGGCGATGGGTCAGTTATTGGTATCCGGTGCGTCAGGTGGTGTCTTTTAAACGGGATGTTTATCGTCGCGTGATGAAAGAATTTGCTCCAACCGTAATGCCTGTGCAGGAGGCTGCTCCGCCACGGGTACCACCCGCTTATCGCCGTAAAAGAGGTTAAGTTAAGCCGATCATGCTCACGCGTTTGCGAGAAATAGTTGAGAAAGTGGCGATGGCAACTAGCCTAACGGATGCGTTAGAGCTGTTGGTCAATGAAACCTGTCTGGCGATGGACACGGAAGTTTGCTCGATTTATCTGGCAGATAATGACCGCCGTTGTTACTACCTAATGGCAACACGGGGTTTGAAAAAGCCCCGTGGTCGCACCATTACGCTGGCCTTTGACGAAGGAATTGTCGGGTTGGTAGGGCGCTTGGCCGAGCCCATTAACCTGGCTGATGCACAAAGTCACCCCAGTTTTAAATATGTTCCCCAAGTTAAAGAGGATCGCTTCCGGGCGTTTCTCGGGGTGCCTATTATTTATCGCCGCCAATTACTTGGTGTGCTGGTGGTTCAGCAACGTGAACATCGTCAGTTTGATGAGAGCGAAGAGTCGTTCATGGTCACGCTGGCAACACAACTGGCGGGTATTCTTTCTCAATCTCAACTCAATGCTATTTTTGGCCAATACCGACAAACTCGGATCCGTGCACTCGCTGCGGCACCTGGGGTCGCGGTTGCGGAGGGCTGGCAGGATACTTCGCAGCCTTCCCTCGATTTGGTTTACGAGGCCTCGACACTCGATACTGCCCAAGAGCGTGAACGTCTGACACAAGCGCTTGAAGAGGCCGCAGCCGAATTCCGTCGCTTCAGTAAGCGCTTCGCCGCCAGCTCACAAAAAGAGAGCGCGGCGATTTTCGATCTCTATTCCCACTTGCTCAATGATGCTCGCCTAAAGCGCGAACTTTTCGCTCAAATTGATGCCGGATCAGTGGCGGAATGGGCGGTTAAGCAAGTCGTCGAACAATTTGCCGCGCAGTTTGCCAGCTTGCAAGATACTTACATGCGCGAACGCGCCAGTGATTTGCGGGCATTGGGTCAGCGCTTGCTGTTTCATCTCGACGACAGCACTTCTGGTGCCAGCCAGTGGCCTGAGCGTTTTATTCTGGTTGCCGATGAGCTAACCGCCACATTATTGGCTGAAGTACCACAAGATCGCCTCGCTGGTGTGGTGGTGCGGGATGGTGCAGCTAACTCCCATGCTGCTATTCTGGTGCGCGCCATGGGGATCCCGACGGTAATGGGCGCAGATATTCAACCTGCGTTGCTGAACCAGCGGTTACTGATTGTTGATGGTTATCGCGGCGAGGTACTGGTTGATCCCGAGCCGGTACTGGTCAAAGAGTATCAACGGCTGGTCACGGAAGAGATTGAACTTAGTAAGCTGGCTGAAGATGATGTTGAGCAACCCGCCGCGCTGAAAAGTGGTGAGCGGATCCAGGTGATGCTCAATGCGGGCCTTAGCCCGGAACATGAACAACTGCTGGGTGGGCGAGTGGATGGCGTAGGCCTCTATCGCACCGAGATTCCCTTTATGCTGCAAAGTGGCTTTCCCTCAGAGGAAGAGCAGGTGGCACAGTATCAAGGCATGTTACAGCTTTACCCAAACAAACCGGTCACACTCAGAACATTGGACATCGGTGCGGATAAACAGCTTCCTTATATGCCAATCAGTGAAGAGAACCCCTGCTTGGGCTGGCGCGGTATCCGTGTCACGCTGGATCAGCCGGAGATCTTTTTGATCCAGGTCAGAGCGATGCTGAGGGCCAATGCCGGAACCGGTAATCTGGGTATTTTATTGCCGATGATCACCAGTTTGGAAGAGGTCGATGAGGCAAAACGTCTGATTGATCGTGCTGGCCGTGAAGTCCAGGAAGTTCTGGGGTATGAATTGCCACAGCCCAAATTGGGTGTGATGGTTGAAGTGCCAGCGATGATATTTATGCTGCCGTATCTGAAATCGCGAGTCGATTCTATCTCAGTCGGCACCAACGATCTGACGCAATATTTACTGGCGGTAGACCGTAATAACACCCGAGTTGCTTCACTGTATGACAGTTTACATCCGGCGATGCTACAAGTGCTGAGCCACATTTTAGCTCAGGCGACACAGTCTGGCCTGCAAGTGAGTTTATGTGGTGAGATGGCGGGTGACCCGATGGGGGCTTTACTGCTGGTCGGGCTGGGTTATCGCAACCTCAGTATGAATGGCCGCAGTGTGGCGCGCATTAAATATCTGCTGCGCAATATCGACTTAGTGGATGCTCAAGCCTTGGCTGAGCGGGTATTAAACGCCCAAATGACCACGGATGTACGCCATCTCACGGCGGCATTTATGGAGCGTAGAGGGTTAGGTGGCTTGATTCGCGGTGGAAAGTAATGTTACAGAACTTTACCTACTACAGCTCCCCTGAGTGCCCCCAGGCTATGCTATTATGCGCAACCTGTAGCCCTAACCGGGCAAGAACATTAATTTTCTCAAAATATGAGACATTCCGTGGTGATAGATGAGCAATAGCTATCTGGCGTTTCCTAAATTCGATCCGGTCATTTTCTCCATTGGCCCAGTTTCTCTGCATTGGTATGGCCTGATGTATTTGGTGGGCTTTGTCTTCGCTATGTGGCTGGCGGTTCGTCGGGCCAATAAGCCGGGCAGTGGCTGGACCAAAGAAGAAGTCGAAAATCTCCTTTACGCCGGGTTCCTCGGGGTGTTTGTCGGTGGTCGTGTTGGTTATGTTCTGTTCTATAACCTGCCGCTGTTCCTCGATAATCCCCTGTACCTGTTTAAGGTGTGGGATGGTGGCATGTCATTCCACGGCGGTTTGATTGGTGTTATCTGTGTGATGCTGTGGTTTGCACGCCGCACCAAGCGCCATTTCTTTCAGGTTGCTGATTTTATTGCCCCCCTTATCCCATTTGGCTTAGGTGCTGGCCGTCTGGGTAACTTTATCAATGGCGAACTGTGGGGCCGGGTCACAACGGATACTCCATGGGCAATGCTGTTTCCGACCTCTCGGGGCGAAGATATTGCGATTGTTGCCGCCGACCCTGCTAAGTGGCAGGCAATCTTCAATCAATACGGAGTATTGCCACGTCATCCTTCGCAACTATATGAAATGATTCTGGAAGGGGTGGTGCTGTTTATCATCCTGAACCTGTTTATCCGCAAGCCGCGCCCTATGGGCAGTGTTTCAGGCCTGTTCCTGATTGGTTATGGTGCGTTCCGGATTATTGTGGAGTGTTTCCGCCAGCCTGATGCCCAGCTTGGCTTGTTCGACGGCGTGATCAGCATGGGGCAGATCCTCTCTGTACCTATGATTCTGGCCGGTATTATTATGATGATTTGGGCGTATCGCCGTCCTGCGCAACAACTTTCGTGAGGTAACATGAAACAGTATCTGGATTTGATGAAAAAAGTGCTGGAAGAAGGCACTGCTAAAGATGACCGCACCGGTACTGGGACGCTGTCGATTTTTGGGCATCAGATGCGTTTCAATTTACAAGATGGTTTCCCGCTGGTAACCACCAAGCGCTGCCATTTGCGTTCCATCATTCATGAGTTGTTATGGTTCCTCAACGGCGATACCAATATTGGTTATCTGAAGGAAAATAACGTCTCAATCTGGGATGAGTGGGCAGATAAAAACGGTGATCTTGGCCCGGTTTATGGTAAGCAGTGGCGCGCTTGGGGCGCGGCTGATGGCCGCCAAATTGACCAACTGAGTAAGGTAGTGCAACAGCTTAAGCAAGACCCAAACTCCCGTCGTATCATCGTTTCTGCATGGAATGTGGGTGAGTTGGATCAAATGGCTTTGGCACCGTGCCATGCTTTCTTCCAGTTTTATGTTGCTGATGGCAAGCTATCTTGTCAGCTATATCAACGCTCTTGCGATGTGTTCCTCGGCTTACCATTTAACATTGCCAGCTACGCATTACTGGTACATATGATGGCGCAGCAATGTGATTTGGCAGTGGGTGATTTTGTTTGGACTGGGGGCGATACGCATTTATACAGCAACCATATTGAGCAAACTCATCTGCAATTAAGCCGTGAACCACGGGCGCTGCCGAAACTGATTATCAAACGTAAACCTGCTTCATTATTTGACTATCGTTTCGAAGATTTTGAAATTGAAGGATATGACCCTCACCCAGGAATCAAAGCCCCGATTGCTATTTGATGTTAAACCGGAGCCATTTGGCTCCGGTTTATACCCGTCATACTGTAAGTTGCATGTGCGTTGGATACGTTCGTTACTCGCCCCATCGATAGGCCTCGCCTCTACTAACTGCGTTCAAATCTACTACCGGCAGCGAACCACTTACTTGTATAAGCTCATCGGGATACATAAGCCTCATCTCTGAGGTGCACCCTGTGGGCAGCATAACTGCTGTTCAAATTAGTTCCCGAGTGATTTTTATCTAGCTTGCCGCTTTCCTGCTACTTGAATTATTTAGGGTTCATACCCACTATTTCTTAGACTGAAGAACCTCCTTTAATAGCCATTCCTTTCATTTTATCTGCTACGTCTATTGGCAATAAATTGCGCGGCGTGTCGCACCTCTATTGGTTTTTCTGTTGCTATAAATAAAATTTTGCGTACCACTTCCAGCCTTAATTAACTGCTACTGGATCTCCATTTTTCACGGCGTAAACTCACGCCATGAAAACCAATCTACGACTTCATAAACTGCGTTTAGTCAGCGGGAATTTTATTAAAAAACAAAAAGGTATTAGCCTTATTGAGCTGTTATTAGTCATTGCCTTGGCTGGTATTATGACGGTATGGGGGGCACAGAGTTGGCACCATTACCGGCAAAGGGAGAGGCTCGCGGACAGTGCTCGCCAGTTACTTGCTTTTTTAACACATTTACAGGCCAAAGCTAATCGCAGCAATAGCACAACATTATTGTGGATACGGCAAGACGAACAGGGGTGTTTAGGCAGTAGTGATAAGCCAACAATAGCCTGTTCTCTATTAAAGGGGGAAATATTTATTCCACCTTATTCTGATGTTTTTATTACGATTTCTTTAAATAAAGAAATCGGTTTTTATGGCATAAGAAATACGGCGCAGGCAGGAAATATTATGCTCAGTAACCCGGCCGGGCGTATCCGGTTAATTATCTCTAGCCGTGGGAGGATTCGGCTATGTAGTGAGGAGCAATCAATAGGAGGGATTCATTTATGCCAGAAATAGCAAAGAGGCTGGATGTCTCCGTACCAAGTCACTTTTCACAGAAATACAGGGCTGGCTTCACCCTGCCAGAAATGATGCTGGCACTGAGTGTTGGTAGCATGATTATTATGGCCGCCACACAAGTTTTTCCCCAACTACACAAGCAAATATCAATATTGCAGCAACATTATCATCTGGAGTTAGCTCTCAGCCAGGTTATGGCGGTATTGGAAAAGGATCTTCGGCGGGCGGGATTTTGTCACGGCGAGTGTCAGGGAGAGGCAATTACCATCCAACAATATCAAGGGGAGGCAGCAAACTCTTGCCTGATTGTTGCTTATGACCTCAACCTTAATGGTCGGTGGGAAGGGGCAAAACATCAGGAGTCCGAATACTTTGGTTATCGCCTACGTAAAAAAACATTAGAAGGCCAACGCGGAGAATTGAACTGTTTTGGCGGTGGTTGGGAAAAGCTGCTTGATCCGAAAGAAATCACTATAACGCATTTTTCTGTTAGCCGATTGTCACTGCAAACCTCCGATCAGGTTTATCGCGTGCAATTAGCGGGACAAAAAAGAGGTAATCCAGCAATACATCGTCAACTGACTTATACCATTCGTGGGGATAATTTATGAGCCTGGAGCAACAGCGGGGGGCGAGTACTTTGGCTGCCATCGCTACTATTTTTACGCTTGGTTTATTTTGGCTGTCAGCCTTACATCGACAATTGGATAATATTCATAAAATTACTGCGGAGGAACAGCGCCAATTGCGTGCTTTTAATCAGGCGACATCCTCATTGAATTGGGGCGTAACCCAGAATTGGTCATTCAGCTTGCCGTGGCAGAGGAGGGAAATATGGCATTGTCATGAGCAGCCACAATATGGCTTAAAAGCCTGCATTAGACCATCCTCGCTGGCTGGTTTTTTTATTCTTAGGGGAGAGAGCCAATCTTTCGGAGCTCAGCCGTCTTTGATGCTTTACCAACGAACTAAACTGAATACAGAACAAGTAAATAAAGGACAGTATAGATTGGTGAAAGCTGCTCATGGTTGGCTGGATTTTTGCCCGGACAAGGATGCTAAATTTTGCCTTTAGTAAAATATAGTATCTGGCGACGGTATGCTAAAAATCATACCCAACAGGGGTTTAGCCTGCCTGAGGCCTTAATCGCAGCACTTTTTTTCTCAGTCTCGCTGCTGGGATTGCTGCAATATCATCAGGCACTTTTACAGGGTTTTTCTTCTTTATGGCAGCAACGTCAAGTGTGGTCTTTGCTTAACCAACATATTGACAGCGGTGGCGACAAGCCGGCTAAGGCACGTATCTCCGGACTCAAACCTCACTGGCAATATCATCAGTTTATAAAGCGAATTGATGGGGAGTGCACGGAGTTTACATTTATCCTGAGAATACAACCGAAGCAACAGGCAGAATTAAGTCGTTGGTTTTGTCATACGAGTAAGGGGAGTTAGCCGTATATACACGTCATACTTCAAGCTGCATGTGCGTTGACTGCTCTCGTTCACCCGAATCACTTACCTGAGTATGCTCATCGGGATTCATGCAATTGCCGCCTTCCCGCACTCGAATTATTTTGGGTATAGCTATAAATAGGATAATGACGATAACCTATTGCGCTCATTCATTATCAAGTTAGAGTATTAAACCTCAGGATTTATCCACAAGTGATAATCAGCTGGTTTAATCATTTATGGATATCTTCCACAGTGCCTTAAGGGAGTCATCATGTTCACGGTTTATCATTCTAATCAATTGGATTTACTCAAAGCGCTGACGACTGCGCTGATAGAGCGAGAACCGTTGGATAACCCTTTTCAGCAAGAAGTGGTACTGGTGCAAAGCCCAGGTATGGCCCAATGGCTACAAATGCAATTGGCTCAACAATTTAGCATTGCGGCTAATATTGAGTTTCCATTGCCTGCGACCTTTATCTGGGAAATGTTTACCCGTGTGTTACCCGGCATCCCAAAAGAAAGCGCATTTAGCAAAGATGCCATGACATGGAAACTCATGTGGTTATTGCCTGACCTATTGGAGAATCCGGTATTTTCTGCGATGAAACGCTATTTAAGTGATGATAGCGATAAACGTAAAATTCACCAGCTTGCGGCACGAGTCGCTGACCTTTTTGACCAATATCTGGTGTACCGCCCAGAATGGCTTGAGAGTTGGGAACGCGGTCAACTCATTGATAATTTAGATGATGCTCAGCAGTGGCAAGCTTTACTGTGGGTTGAATTAACGCGCTATACCTGCCAATTAGAACAACCGGAATGGCACCGCGCCAATCTCTATCAGCGATTTATTCGCACACTTCTCGAATCAGATGTTTGTCCGGTAGGGCTACCCAAACGAGTATTCATCTGTGGTATATCCGCATTACCCCCAATCTATTTACAGGCCTTACAGGCACTGGGTAAACACATCGATATCCATTTGATGTTTACTAACCCGTGCCGTTATTTCTGGGGAGATATTCAGGATTATGCTTTTCTGGCCAAACTGCAAAGCCGTAAACGCAGACATTATCGTGAGTCGGTGGAAGTAAAACTGTTCCGTGAGCCTGAGCAGGCGGAGCAACTGTTTAATGCTGATGGTGAACAAGACCTGAGTAATCCGTTATTAGCCTCATGGGGGCGGCTTGGTCGTGACCACATGTATCTGTTATCTCAGATTGATGAGATCCAAGAGGTGCATGCTTTTGTTGATATCGAACCCGATAACCTATTACATGGTATTCAACACGATATGCTGGAGCTCGAAGACCACGCCATTATTGGTACTACGCCAGAGACATTGGCGCATAGCCACCAAAAGCGAGTATTAGATCTCAAGGATCGTTCCCTAAGCATACACGTCTGCCACAGCCCTCAGCGCGAAGTTGAAGTCTTACAAGATAATCTGCTGCGATTATTGGAGGCCGATCCTGAACTGACTCCGCGTGACATTATTGTCATGGTCGCCGACATTGATAGCTATACCCCCTATATTCAGGCCACATTTGGTAATGCCACAGGAGATCGCTATTTGCCATTTGCGATTTCAGACCGCAAGGCTAGCCAGGCACATCCCGCACTTCAGGCTTTTATCTCTCTACTTGATTTGCCCCAGAGCCGTTTTACTTCTGAGCAGATATTAGCCCTACTGGAAGTGCCCGTTTTAGCCAATAAATTTAGTATTAGCGAAGATGGATTGCGCCGTTTACGGCAATGGGTTGGCGAGTCAGGTATCCGCTGGGGATTAGATGATGACAATGTGCGTGAGTTATCTCTGCCCGCAACCGGCCAGCATACCTGGCATTTTGGCCTAACCCGCATGCTGCTGGGTTATGCTATGGACAGCAATGCCGGTGACTGGCAAGGGGTTTTGCCCTATGACGAATCCAGCGGTTTAGCGGCTGAGCTTGCTGGGCAATTAGCGGATATGTTGATGCAATTGAGCCGGTGGCGACAGCAATTGAGCGAGTCTCGCTCACTCAGTGAATGGCTACCATTATGTCGTCAATTATTAGATACCTTCTTTGAGCCCGATAATGATACTGAAGCGGTGCTGGTTCTGATTGAGCAGCAATGGCAGAAGGTTATCAGCTATGGTATTGCTGCCCAATATCCGGATATCGTGCCACTGAATCTGTTACGGGATGAACTGGCTTCACGTCTGGACAATGAACGTATTAGCCAGCGTTTCCTCGCGGGGCCAATCAATTTCTGTACGCTGATGCCGATGCGTTCTATTCCGTTTAAAGTGGTGTGCTTATTGGGGATGAATGACGGTATTTATCCACGAACACTACCGCCATTAGGTTTTGATTTGATGGCTAAACAGGTTCGGCGCGGTGACCGTAGCCGTCGTGATGACGACCGCTACCTGTTCCTCGAAGCATTACTCTCCGCCCAGCAGCAGCTCTATATCAGTTATATCGGGCGCTCGATTCAAGACAACAGTAAGCGCTATCCTTCAGTTCTGGTTAGTGAGTTGATTGAATACATTTCACAAAGTTATCACTTGCCAGGCGATGAAGAACTCAGTGCAGATGACAGTGCCAAACGAGTCATTCAACATTTACTCTGCTGGCATGCGCGTATGCCGTTTGCAGCAGAGAATTTTAACCAAAATAGTGAGTTACAAAGCTATGCCGCTGAATGGTTACCTTCTGCTGAGTCCAGAGGAGCGGCGCACCCAGAATTTAATCAGCCTCTGCCTCCAGAACCCTTACCTGAAATCACTCTTGATGACTTAATCCGCTTCTATCGCCACCCTGTGAGGGCATTTTTCCAACTCCGGTTGGGGGTGAATTTCGTTATTGAAGAAACGGAGTTACCCGATGAAGAACCCTTTACTTTGGATAACCTCAACCGTTATCAATTTAATACTCAACTATTGAATGCATTGATTGAAGAGAGTGATATCAATACTGTCTTCACCCGTGCCCGTGCGGCGGGCAACCTTCCTTATGGTTCTTTCGGCGAGCTTTACTGGGAAAATCAGCAACAAGAAATGCTGCCATTAGCTGAACAAATTCGTATTGAACGTAAAGAGAGCCACAGTATTGAGCTAAATATTGAGTTTGGGGGTACCACCCTGACTGGATGGATGCATCAAATTCAGGAAGATGGCTTAGTTCGCTGGCGCCCTGCGGCACTGACCGCGGTCGATGGTCTTTTATTGTGGATTGAACATTTGGTGTATTGCGTGGCTGGCGGTGAGGGTGAAAGCCGCATGTATGGGCGTAAAGGAACAGCATGGCGTTATGCCCCACTGGGTTGCGATGAAGCACGGCAATATTTACAGCAGTTAATCAGTGGCTATCAACAAGGTATGTGCGAACCTTTACTACTATTGAGTAAAAGCGGCTGGGCATGGTTGAGTCAGTGTTTTGATCGCGATTCGGGGCAAATTTTGTGGGATGAAGAAACACAAACCAAAGCCCGAATGAAACTTTTACAGGTTTGGCAAGGTGACCAACGGATTGCTGGAGAGGGCGAGGATAACTATATACAAAGGGTATTTCGCCTGATGGATAACCAACATCTCGACACGATATTAAATGAAACCGAACGTTATTTATTACCAATAGCTCGCCATAATAAGGCGTGATAGTTATGCATGACCAAACCAGATTTTAGTGCATATTGAATACCAGAAGCCGGATATATGTTTTAGCGGCAATTTTAAAGGGGTTAGGGGAGAAACGGAATGCATAAACAGTTTGCCCGCATCATTGGCATATTTTTCTTATTAGGTTTGCTAGCCCCATTCAGTTGGGCTGACACTCCTGCATGGCAACCACTGGCAGAAGTTATTCACAAAAGTGAACATGATCTGCGTAAATATCAGGCAATAAAATTGCCTAATGGTATGACAGTGTTGTTGGTCTCTGATGAACAAGCACCTAAGTCTTTAGCTGCTTTGGCATTGCCTGTTGGATCACTGGAAGATCCTAATAACCAACTGGGATTAGCCCACTATTTAGAACATATGTTACTGATGGGCTCTAAGCGTTTTCCTGAGCCTGGTAGTTTCTCTGAATTCTTGAAAAAGCATGGTGGGAGCCATAATGCGAGTACGGCTTCGTATCGAACTGCTTATTATCTTGAAATTGAAAATGATGCATTGGCCCCGGCGGTTGACCGCTTGGCTGATGCTATTGCAGAACCGCTGTTAGATCCAATTAATGCCGACCGTGAACGCAATGCTGTGAATGCAGAATTGACGATGGCTCGCTCACGCGATGGCATGCGCATGGCGCAGGTGAATGCGGAAACACTTAATCCAGCTCACCCCAGCGCACGCTTCTCCGGTGGCAATCTGGACACACTTAAAGACAAGCCAGATGGTAAATTGCATGATGAGCTTCTGAGCTTCTATCATCGCTATTATTCGGCCAATCTGATGGTGGGGGTACTGTATAGCAATCAATCATTGGAGCAATTAGCACAATTAGCCGCTGATACTTTTGGTCGAATTCCGAATCGGGATGCAAAAGTACCACCGATTACAGTACCTCCGGTCACCGCTGACCAAACCGGTATTATTATTCACTATGTTCCGGCTCAACCGCGTAAACAGTTGAAAGTCGAATTTCGCATTGAGAACAATAGTGCCGAATTTCGGAGTAAAACAGATACCTATATCAGTTATTTGATAGGTAATCGCAGTAAAGATACTTTGTCTGACTGGTTACAAAAACAAGGGTTAGCTGATGCAATCAATGCAGGTGCTGACCCGATGGTAGACAGAAATGGCGGCGTATTCTCCATTTCAGTATCCCTTACCGATAAGGGCCTGGCCAATCGAGATATCGTAGTAGCGGCCATTTTCGATTACATCAACATGCTGCACAAAGATGGCATTAAAAAGAGTTATTTTGATGAAATCGCCCATGTGTTAAATCTGGATTACCGCTATCCCTCAATCACGCGAGATATGGATTATATTGAGTGGCTGGTGGATATGATGCTGCGGGTGCCTGTCGAGCATGTGCTTGATGCTCCTTATCTGGCTGATAAGTATGATCCGAAAGCCATTGCTGCACGACTGGCTGAGATGACACCGGAAAATGCCCGTATCTGGTTTGTCAGCCCAGAAGAACCTCATAACAAAGTCGCTTATTTTGTTGATGCTCCTTATCAGGTCAACAAAATCATCCCGCAAGAGATGCAAGAATGGCAGAAATTGGGGAAAGATATCACGCTGAGTTTACCGGCACTTAACCCCTATATTCCGGATAACTTCTCTTTAATCAAAGCTGATAAAAATATCACCCGACCACAGAAAGTAGCTGAACAATCAGGGCTGCGGGTATTCTATATGCCAAGTCAGTATTTTGCTGACGAACCGAAAGCCGATATCTCCGTTGCTTTCCGTAATCCGCATGCTCTGGACACCGCCCGTCATCAGGTTCTTTTTGCTTTGACTGACTATCTGGCTGGGCTGTCACTGGATGAGCTGAGTTATCAGGCCTCAATCGGTGGGATCAGCTTCTCAACCGCACCGAATAATGGCTTGTATGTCAGTGCAAATGGCTTCACTCAGCGGATGCCGCAGTTGCTGACTTCTTTGGTTGAAGGTTATTCCAGTTTCACGCCAACAAAAGAGAGATTGGCACAAGCTAAGTCTTGGTATCGTGAGCAATTGGAAGTCGCTGAGAAGGGTAAGGCTTATGAATTGGCTATTCAGCCAGCGAAGTTACTGTCTCATGTTCCCTATTCAGAACGCAGCGAGCGACGTAAATTGCTCGACAGCATCAGCGTGCAGGATGTTGTGACTTATCGCGATGACCTTCTCAAGCAGTCTGCGGTAGAAGTCTTAGCGGTAGGCAATATGACTGCCGAGCAGGTGACATCTCTGGCCGAGTCATTGAAAAAACAACTCAGTTTGACTGGAAAAACCTGGTGGACTGGTGAGGATATCGTGGTTGATAAAGCCCAGCTTGCCAATATGGAACGGCTTGGTAGCAGCTCTGACGCTGCGTTGGCCGCAGTCTATGTGCCGACGGGTTATACCGAAATTGAGGGCATGGCTTACAGTGCTTTGTTGGGGCAAATTGTGCAGCCGTGGTTCTATGATCAACTGCGCACAGCAGAACAACTCGGCTACGCAGTATTTGCCTTCCCAATGTCAGTTGGACGTCAATGGGGTTTAGGTTTCTTACTGCAAAGTAATAGCAAGCAGCCTGATTATCTTTATCAGCGCTATCTTGCGTTCTACCCACAAGCTGAGAAGCGGCTGCGAGAAATGAAACCGGCTGATTTTGAACAATATAAACAAGCGTTAATCAACCAATTACTGCAACGCCCACAAACGCTGGATGAAGAAGCTAGCCGATACAGCAATGATTTTAATCGCAATAATTTTGCCTTTGATAGCCGTGAGAAAATGATTACTCAGGTGAAGTTGCTGACGAACACAGTATTGGCAGATTTCTTCCAGCAAGCTGTTATTAAACCACAAGGTTTGGCACTGCTTTCTCAGGTTAAAGGCCAGGGGCAAACCGAGGGCGGGTATGCGGTGCTTAAAGGATGGACGACCTACCCATCAACGTCAGCCTTGCAAGCAACATTGCCGCAGAAGGTATTGGCTCCATGACATCAATGACTCCCCAGCGGCTGGAGCCGCTAACGCTCCCCTTGTATGGCGAGAGGCTAATTGAAGCTTCCGCGGGTACTGGTAAGACATTTACTATCGGGGTTCTTTATCTCAGACTGTTGCTTGGCTTAGGCGGGGAGGCGGCGTTTCGTCGTCCCTTAATGGTCGAGGAAATCCTGGTTGTGACCTTTACCGAAGCAGCAACTGAGGAGTTGAGAGGGCGAATTCGTGACAATATTCATGAGTTGCGTATCGCCTGCGTACGGGGAGTCAGTGATGATCCAATGCATCAGGCTTTGTTAGCTGAAATCATTGATTTGAGTGAGGCCGCAGCACAATTACTGGCAGCTGAGCGCCAGATGGATGAAGCGGCAATTTATACTATTCACGGCTTTTGTCAGCGAATGCTGGCTAACAATGCCTTTGAATCGGGCATCTTATTCGAACAAACCTTGGTGCAAGATGAGCTGCCATTACGCAAGCAAGCTTGCGCTGATTTCTGGCGGCGTCATTGCTATCCGCTCCCGTTAACTATTGCCAGAGCGGTTAGTCAGGAGTGGAGCGGGCCAGAGGCATTACTTAAAGATCTTTCTGCTTACTTACAAGGTGAAACGCCAAAATTTCGACAAGCGCCTGGTGATGATGAAACGATACTCAGTCGACATCAGCAGATAGTAGTACAAATTGATGCAGTTAAGGCGCAATGGCGCGCAGTTGCTCCAGAGTTAGAGGCACTGATTAGTGGGTCTGGTGTTGATAAACGCAGCTACAGTGCTCGATACTTACCTAACTGGTTGGAAAAAGTCGGTAGCTGGGCTGAGCAAGAAACCGGCGATTATCAGTTGCCCAAAGAGTTAGAGAAATTCCGCCAATCCGTATTATTTGCAAAAACCAAAAAGGGTGAGGCTCCCCAGCATGATGTTTTCCATGCTATAGACCGTATATTCGAACAACCTCTGACACTCAGAGATCTGATTTTAGCCCGGGCTATCAGCGAGATACGAACTTCTGTGCAGCAAGAAAAACGCCAGAGGGCAGAGCTGGGGTTTGATGATCTGCTCAGTAAACTTGATGCGGCATTGCAGCAACCTGGCGGACAATTGTTAGCTCAATCCATTCGCACTCGTTATCCCGTAGCAATGATTGATGAGTTTCAAGATACCGACCCGCAACAATACCGAATTTTTCACACACTTTATGGTGGGCAAGAGGAGTGTGGCCTATTACTGATTGGTGACCCTAAACAGGCTATTTATGCTTTCCGTGGCGCCGACATTTTTACTTATATACGCGCTCGCTCAGAAGTAAGTACCCACTACACATTAGAGACTAACTGGCGCTCATCCTTCCCAATGGTGCAATCAGTTAATCGGCTTTTTAGTCTGGTCGATGTTCCTTTTTTGTTTAAACAAATTCCCTTTATAAAAGTGGCACCTGCGCAAAAAAATAAGCAATTATCATTTGAAATAAAAGGGAAAAAACAGCCAGCTATGTCTTTCTGGTTGCAGTCTGGGGACGGTGTTGGGGTTAGTGAGTACCAACAATTGATGGCACGACAATGTGCCGTCCAAATCCGAGACTGGCTTACTGCTGGGCAAAAAGGTTTGGCACAATTAGTGACAGCCACAAGTTCAAGGCCAGTTCAGGCGTCAGATATCACCATATTGGTGCGTAGCCGGTCTGAAGCGGCATTGGTTCGCGATGCCCTGAGTGCATTGGCAATCCCATCGGTGTATCTCTCCAACCGTGACAGCGTATTTGATACTGCGGAGGCCAAAGATCTGCTGTGGCTATTGCAGGCTGTTTTGGCTCCCGAGCAGGAGCGGGCATTACGCAGTGCTATGGCGACCGGTATATTAGGGTTGGATGCACGAATGTTGGATGAGTTGAATCACGATGAACGGGCTTGGGATGCTTTGGTTGATGAGTTCGATGGTTATCGCCAACACTGGCAGCGCCGTGGAGTGCTCCCGATGCTGCGGGAGATTATGGCTCAGCGCCATTTAGCTGAGAATCTGCTGGCAACTCAGGGCGGTGAACGGCGGCTAACCGACTTGCTGCATCTGGGCGAATTATTGCAAGAAGCAGCATCACAGCTTGATAGTGAGCACGCACTTATCCGTTGGCTGGCGCAACAAATAGCACAACCGAATCATCAGTCTGATAACCAACAACTTCGTTTGGAAAGTGATCGCCATTTGGTACAAGTCATTACTATCCATAAATCCAAAGGATTGGAATACCCGCTAGTTTGGTTACCTTTTGTGGGCAATTTCCGCCAGCAGCAAGATGTGCTTTACCATGATCGCCACAGCCTTGAAGCATTACTTGATCTGAATGCTGATGAAGAAAGTCAGGCTTTGGCGGAGGAAGAACGTCTGGCTGAAGACTTACGGCTATTATACGTTGCACTCACCCGTGCGGTTTATCATTGCAGCATAGGTATTGCTCCCCTGATTAAAGGGGGGCGAAAAAAACAGGGTGAAAGTGATATGCATCTCAGCGCATTAGGCTATCTGGTACAACAAAGTCAGGCGGGAGATGCACAATATCTTGCTGATAAACTGGCAGAGTTGGCGGCACTAGCAGATGGAGAAATTTCTGTTTCAAAAGCCGGACAACTGGATGAGACACCTTGGCAGCCACAGCAGGATGAGTTGCCAGCCCTTGCCGCTCGTCAGTTTAGTCGCCAAATACACGATTTTTGGCGAGTGACCAGCTATTCGGGCCTACAACAGCATGGTTCGAGCAAAAGCGGAGCTTTACAGGCGTTGAGTGTGCCGTTACAAGAGTTATTACCTCGGTTGGATACTGATGCTGTTGGAGAGCAAGAATTAATAACTGAGCCTCAGTTAACCCCTCATACTTTCCCCCGAGGTGCGGCCCCCGGCACTTTCTTGCATGATTTACTTGAGCCTTTGGATTTCAGCCAACCAATTGAACAAGACTGGCTGGCAGAGCAATTACGGCAACAAGGTTTTGGCGAACAGTGGTCACCGATGCTGTATCAGTGGCTAAATGACATTGTACAAACCCCTCTAAATGAAACCGGTGTGACATTGGCGCAATTGACGCCACAGAGCAAGCAAGCTGAGCTGCAATTTTATTTGCCGATAGACACGTTATTGCAAGCCCGTGAGCTAGATACCTTAATCAAGCACTATGATCCACTCTCTCGCCAGTGCCCGGTGTTAGATTTTCAACAAGTCAGAGGAATGCTGAAAGGGTTTATTGACCTGGTTTTCTGCTGGCAGGGGAAATATTACTTACTGGATTATAAATCCAACTGGTTGGGTGATGACAGCAGTGCCTATACCCATGATGCTATGGCTGAAGCTATGGCTGAGCATCGTTATGACTTGCAATATCAGCTTTATACTCTGGCATTACACCGCTATTTGCGTCATCGGCTGGCTAATTATGACTATCAGCGCGACTTTGGTGGTGTCATTTATCTCTTCCTACGTGGTGCTGATAAACAACATCCTGGGAACGGCATTTTTAGCTGCCGCCCTGAACGAGAACTTATTGAGAGAATGGACGGTTTATTCAGTGGTCGTGAAGTAGGATCGTATATTAGTGACAACAGTGGTATGGCGATAACCGGTGAGGGCACATCAATATGATGATGTTACTGGAGCAAGCGGTTCGTGACCACTTACTACGGCCACTGGATGTTCAGTTCTCGCGGATGATAGCCGGTGATGATGATCCCATGTTGCAACTGGCAGCCGCTGTTCTCAGTGCTGAAGCTGGAGCTGGGCACGTGTGTCTACCATTGAGTTATTTGCAGCCAGATCAGCTGTTTGGTGGCCGACAGCCAGCGCTATCACAAGCACTGTGGCAGGCTGTAGGTGCGCCAGATCAACAGCATTGGATACAAAAACTCAATAGCTCCCCGGCAGTCAGTGATGGTTCACAACCCACCCCTTTAGTGTTGCAAAATGACCGTTTGTATTTACAACGGATGTGGCAATACGAAGGTGATGTAGTGCGCTTTATTGCCAGTGACAATATGGCGTCGCTTATCAACGAAGGCAGCGATGGTAACGAAACCAGAGACGTCAACGAAACATTATTAAGAGATACGCTTGATCGCCTATTTGGGCCGGCAGAAAGTGAGGTTGACTGGCAAAAAGTGGCCGCTGCGGTAGCGGCTACCCGCCGTATTTCCGTGATTTCCGGTGGCCCAGGAACGGGGAAAACGACGACGGTAGCCAAGCTATTAACGGCACTGATACAACTGAGTCAAGGGCAACGTTTACGTATCCAACTTGCGGCTCCAACCGGTAAAGCTGCTGCTCGGTTGACTGAATCACTGGGGAACGCCATTCGCCAACTCTCACTGACTGATGATGAGCGCAAGTTATTCCCAGATCAAGCATCCACGTTGCACCGTTTATTGGGCGTACAACCTAACAGCCAGCGCTTACGGTATCACCGTGGTAATCCGCTAAACCTTGATGTACTGGTGGTCGATGAAGCATCAATGGTGGATTTGCCCATGATGGCGCGGCTCATTGCAGCATTACCCACCAAAGCTCAGGTGATTTTTCTCGGCGACCGTGACCAATTGGCTTCGGTAGAGGCGGGTGCGGTATTGGGTGATATATGCCGCTTTGCTGAATTGGGTTACAGCGAGCCTAGAGCTAAACAGTTAGCTCGCTTAACGGGATGCACATTAGTGGGAAATATCCCGATTGGTGAAGTGGAGTCAGATACCGTCAATGTCCGCGATAGCTTGTGTTTGCTGCGCAAAAGCTACCGTTTCGATGAAAAGTCCGGTATTGGGCAACTTGCTTTAGCGGTTAATGCCGGGAGATATCGTGATGCGTTAGCCGTTTTTAACGGTACATATTCGGATATCGAGCGCTTTTCTTTAACAGATTCCGATGATTATCAGGTATTGCTCGAGGACTGTGTTGCTGGTTATCAGCACTATCTTGAACTGGCAGCCGCAGGTGCTCATGCGGTAGATGTACTTGCTGCATTTGGCCGCTATCAACTGTTGTGCGCATTACGCACAGGGCTATTTGGTGTCAGTGGCTTAAATGAGCGGATCGAACAACTATTGCATCGCAAGCGGTTAATAGAGCGAACGCCAGGGCCATCGGGCCGTTGGTATGTTGGTAGGCCGGTGATGATAGGGCTTAATGACAGTGCACTCGGTTTATTCAACGGTGACATTGGTATTGCTTTGCCTGATTCTGAAGGCGAGCTGCGGGTACATTTCCAATTACCTGACGGTAATATCAAATCGGTGCAGCCGAGTCGTCTTCCTAGCCATGAAACTGCTTATGCTATGACCGTGCATAAATCTCAAGGGTCGGAGTTTGAGCATACAGCATTAGTTCTACCCAATACATTTATGCCAGTGTTAACTCGAGAGTTGGTTTATACCGCGATTACCCGCGCACGACAGCGTTTGACATTATATTGCAGTGATACAGTATTGGGTCATGCGATACGTACCCCTACCCTTCGCGTGAGCGGATTGGTGGATCGTTTGAATCAATTGAAGTGAAAATATCGAAGGGGCGAATACCCCTTCAGATTACAAATCTGCCAGTAAAATCTTTGAGCGGCGCTGATAGTTATACAACTCCTGTTTCTGAATAGGTAACACTTCAACCTCTGCGGGAGTAAAACCGCGCTCCTGGAACCAGTGAATACTGCGGGTGGTTAACACAAACAGTTTTTTTAGCCCCATCTGCCGCGCCTGATTTGCTACCCGTTTTAACAGCATTTCACCACGGGAGGAACTGCGATAATCCGGATGCACCGCGACACAGGCCATTTCACCGATTTGCTCTTCGGGGAAAGGATAAAGTGCGGCGCAGGCAATAGTCAGATTATCTCGTTCGATAATGGTGAATTTGTCTATTTCCATCTCAAGCTGTTCGCGTGAACGGCGTACTAAAATACCTTGTTGTTCCAGTGGGCGAATCAACTCTAATATGCCGCCAATATCATTAATGGTCGCGCGACGAACTTGTTCTGCACTCTCCATGACAATCTGGGTACCGATACCATCACGAGAGAACAGTTCTTGTACTAGAGCGCCATCTTCCTGATAACTCAGCAAATGGCTCCGGCGTACACCGCTGCGGCACGCTTTAACGGCCCCGCGCAGAAAACGTACTGTTCCTGAGTTGTAATCACCCTCTTGCTCCAGGTCTTCAATGCGTTTTTGAGCATCATTCGGGAACAGTTCTGAAATAATATTACCTTCGCTGTCTGTCACCCCTTGCGATGAACAGAAGCCGATCATTTTCTCAGCTTTCAGTTTGATAGCTAATTGAGTTGCAACTTCTTCAGAGGTCAAATTAAAGCTCTCGCCGGTCACTGATACTGCAACTGGCCCCAGCAACACAATAGCGCCATTGTCCAACTGGCGATGAATCGCTTCTTCATCGATCCGACGAATACGGCCGCTATGGCAATAATCAACACCATCATCCACACCTAATGGCTGAGCAATAATAAAGTTACCGCTGACCACATTGATATGCGCACCCTGGAGCGGAGTATTATTCAAACTCATCGATAATCTTGCAGTGATATCCAACTGCAATAAACCCGCTGCCTGTTTGACCATTTCTAACGTTCGGGCATCAGTGACTCGGGTGTGCTTGTGATAAACAGGTTCGTAGTGATGCTGTGCCAGATTGCTGTCAATTTGTGGACGAGCGCCATAGACCACAACCAGCCTGATCCCAAGGCTATGCAACAATCCTATATCGTTAACAATACTAGAAAAGTTTTCATGCTCAATTGCCTCGCCACCTAGCATGACAACAAATGTCTTGCCGCGATGCGCATTGATATAGGGAACTGAGTGGCGAAATCCCTGGACCAGTTCAGTACTACGTTCCTTCACGGCAGACCCTCTTTGAATTTTTATTCGATATTTTTGTATTTTTATTCTTTTTTGACCAAGATGGCAAGCACGAAATTGCTATTAAATGCATATGTATGGCTTATGTGTATTAATAAATTGAATAACATAAAAATGTTTTTCTGATGACAGCGTGGGATCGATTCGTTAAAGTTTTTCCTCATGAATTTTTTTATTCGGTTTTTATTCATATTTTGGTAGTTACTTTGGAGTTACATGGCAGATTCAAATCATAATTCTGGGCGTCGGCGTCTACTACAAGGTGCTGCCGCGACCTGGCTACTGAGTGTCAGCCGGGTTGGATTTGCTGCTTCTTCCCATATTATTGCCGTCAGGATTTGGCCCTCTTCAACTTATACCCGCGTCACCTTGGAATCCAATACACCGCTCAAGTATCGTCAATTTGCGCTGACTAATCCGGATCGGATCGTGGTTGATATTGAAGGCGTGCATCTCAATAGCGCATTGAAAGAGATGACTAAGCAAGTTCAGTCCGGTGACCCTTACCTTAAGCAGGCGCGGGTTGGGCAATTTGATAAAAGCACTGTTCGGCTGGTTTTGGAGTTGAAACAAAGTATTAGCCCACAGCTCTTTACCCTTAAACCCTTTGCTGAGTTCAAGAATCGCCTGGTAGTGGATCTCTATCCACAAGAAGGTAAAACTTCGGCTGAAGATGATCCGCTACTAGCATTATTGGAAGATTATAATAAAGGCAATGTGGAACGCACTTTACCTGCTGAGGCACCAAAAGCGGGTAAAGCAGGGCGCGATAGGCCGATTGTCATCATGCTTGACCCAGGACACGGTGGGGAAGATCCGGGAGCGATCGGGCGAAATAAAACCCGTGAGAAAGACATTGTGCTGCAAATTGCTCGTCGGTTACAGGCACTGATTAAGAAAGAATCGAATATGCGGGTATTTATGACGCGTAATGAAGATGTCTTTATCCCATTAAAAGTGCGGGTGGCGAAAGCCCGCAAGCTGCGTGCGGATTTATTCATTTCGATTCATGCCGATGCCTTCACCAGTCAGGCAGCCAGAGGTTCCTCTGTCTTTGCGTTATCGACTAAAGGGGCAACCAGTACTGCTGCGCGTTTTTTAGCGCAAACACAGAATGAGTCAGACCAGATTGGCGGTGTCAGTAAGAGTGGTGATCGCTATCTTGACCATACCATGATTGATTTGCTGCAAACCGCGACGATTAATGACAGCCTGAAATTTGGTAAAGAAGTGCTCAACCGTATGGGGAAAATTAATAAACTTCACAAGAACCGTGTTGATCAAGCGGGCTTTGCTGTATTGAAAGCACCTGACATTCCATCAATTTTGGTTGAGACGGCGTTTATCAGCAATTTGGAAGAAGAACGAAAGTTACGAACCAGTCATTTTCAGCAGCAAGTGGCCGAATCCATATTTGCCGGTATCAAAGCTTATTTTGCTAATGGTGGAGCGATGGCCCGACTTTAATGAATGTTGCTATTAATCGAAATATACCCTAAATAATTCGAGTTGCAGGAAGGCGGCAAACGAGAGAGTCCCGATGAGTTGACGCCAGTCAATGATTCGGGTGAACGAAAGCAGCCAACGCACATGCGGCTTGAAGTATGACGGGTATAATGCCAGAAACAAAAAAACACCCTTGAGGGTGTCTGATGGCGATATGAAATGATTAAGAATTGGTTGCGGGGGCCGGATTTGAACCGACGACCTTCGGGTTATGAGCCCGACGAGCTACCAGGCTGCTCCACCCCGCGTCCGTCTTAATACAATATCTATCTTACTGCTTTATGACTTAATCATGTAATTGGTTGCGGGGGCCGGATTTGAACCGACGACCTTCGGGTTATGAGCCCGACGAGCTACCAGGCTGCTCCACCCCGCGTCCGTCATTACATTTTTACTGCTGAACTGCTATTTTACCTAATTCGTCTTAGCTTTCAAGACTATCGGACAACATTTGATACTGCTGGTAGCCAGTATCGGTTGGTTGCGGGGGCCGGATTTGAACCGACGACCTTCGGGTTATGAGCCCGACGAGCTACCAGGCTGCTCCACCCCGCGTCCGATTGAGCGCACTATACTCTGGATGAGATCTGTTGCAAGTAGTTTTGCCACTTAATTATGGTAAAAATGGTTTTTCGATTAATTTATCAACTATCTGTTTCCTTTTTCCCCACAGCAGCGTCAGGGGATTTTTTTCTGCATGCTGATTCCTTTATCTATAGGCGTTTGTTATCGTTCGCCGATAGATAAAATCCAGTAGATAAAATAAGTAAGAGAAGAGAAGGCGCGAAATGACAAGTCGTTGGGGCAAATACCTACTGAGTGGAGTAATGATTGCCGTTCTGGCCGGTTGCCAATCTCGGCCAACCGATCGTGGGCAGCAATATAAAGATGGGCGTTTGGAGCATCCACTGGAGTTAGTGAATGAACCACACGCAACAGGTAAGCCAGTCAACGCCAAAGATTTCTCTGATCAGGTGAAAGTGATTAACCAATCTTCACCGGGTCTGTATAACCGCAACAGCAATACATTCAATGCGGTGGAAAATTGGATGTTAGCCGGAGCAGATACCAGTAAGTTAAGCCTGTTTGGTTTGAATGCTTATCAGATGGAGGGCGTGGATAATTTCGGTAATGTACAATTTACCGGTTACTACACGCCGGTGCTTCAGGCTCGCTATACCCCACAAGGCGAATTCCGCCATCCACTTTATCGCATGCCTGCTAAACGAAAAGGGCGTCTACCTGATCGTGCCGCTATATATGCAGGCGCATTGGATAGTAAAAATTTAGTTATCGCCTACACCAATTCGCTGGTAGATAACTTCATGATGGAGGTACAGGGAAGTGGATATGTTGATTATGGTGATGGGCGACCACTGACTTTCTTCGGCTATGCGGGGAAAAATGGTCATGCTTATCGCAGCATTGGCAAAGTGCTGATTGACCGTGGGGAAGTGGCCAAAGCGGATATGTCGATGCAAGCTATCCGTCATTGGGCTGAAACTCACAGTGAAGCTGAGGTCAGAGAGTTATTAGAGCAGAACCCATCCTTTGTTTTCTTCAAACCGGAAATGTATGCGCCGGTGAAGGGAGCCAGTGCTGTACCATTGATAGCCAAAGCCTCAGTTGCTTCTGATCGTTCACTGATTCCACCGGGCACAACACTGCTGGCCGAAGTTCCTTTATTGGATAATCAGGGTAAATTCACCGGCCAATATCAGATGCGCTTGATGGTGGCACTGGATGTCGGTGGCGCAATTAAAGGCCAACATTTTGATATTTATCAGGGGATTGGCCACGAAGCAGGGCAAGCTGCTGGCTTCTACAACCATTATGGCCGCGTTTGGGTGTTAAAAAATGCGCAAAGTAATGGGCCGCTGTTTACCGCTTATCAAAGTGGCAAAGCAACAGCTCAATCAGGCGATGGTTCTTCACTATTAGTCAGGAATCAAGGCCAGTAGGTTGCAGCTGATGTGATTGATTCTACTTTTTCTCAGGCGGCCAATTGGCCGCTTTTGTATTCGTATTATTTCTACAGGCTATAAAGGTAATAAGTTATGAAGGTAACAAGTCTATGAACACTGCCTATTCCGAAGCTTATCAACAGCGATTTGGTGGTATTGCACGCCTTTATGGGCAGCAAGCGCTGACACTTTTTTCGCAGGCGCATATTTGTGTTATCGGTATCGGTGGCGTGGGTTCATGGGCGGCAGAAGCACTGGCGCGTACAGGTATTGGTGCGATTACCTTGATTGATATGGATGATGTTTGCGTCACAAATACTAATCGTCAGATCCATGCTTTACGCAGCAATGTCGGGCAGGCTAAGACAGAAGTGATGGCAGAACGTATTTTAGCTATCAATCCTGAATGCCAAGTGACTTGTATTGATGATTTTATTACTGCGGATAATGTTGCCGAGCTTTTAGATAAAAACTTTAGCTATGTTATTGATGCTATTGATAGTGTTCGCCCCAAAGCAGCACTGCTGTCTTATTGTCGTCGATATAAAATCCCGGTAGTGACCACCGGTGGTGCCGGAGGGCAAATTGATCCGACTCGCATTGAGGTGGTGGATCTGGCGAAAACCATTCAGGATCCGTTAGCGGCGAAGTTACGTGAAAGGCTAAAAAGTGATTTTAACGTAGTGAAAAACAGCAAAGGCAAATTGGGAATCGACTGTGTGTTCTCCAGTGAGCCATTAGTTTACCCGCAAAGTGATGGTTCTGTGTGTGCATCGCGCAGCACTGCTGAAGGGCCGAAAAAGATGGATTGTACCTCCGGTTTTGGCTCGGCCACGATGGTCACCGCCACGTTTGGCTTTGTTGCGGTATCCCATGCATTGAAGAAAATGATGGCGAAAGCCGCCCGTCAAGGATAGTAACCATCATTGCACATATTTAGCCGCAATCTCCCGCACACCCTGCGCCAGCGCGTGTAAACCGCTGGCGCGCGAGGTACTTAATTGCTGCCGTAAGCCCAATTGGTCAAACAATGCCAAGGGATCTTCTGTCAGTACCTGCTGCGGGGTTCTGCCTTCCACGGCGGTCAGAATAACGGCCAGCAACCCACGAACAATGCGGCCTTCACTATCACCGTAGAAATGTAAACGACCATCTGGTAAGCGCTCATGACCCAGCCACACTCGGTTTTCACACCCCGTTAGCTCCAGTTCATTTTGTTTTAATGCTTCGGGCAAGGGCGGAAGTTCTTTGGCCAGCAGGATTAACTGGCGGTAGCGGTCTTCCCACTGTTTATGAGCACTGAATGTCTCAAGTAGATTAGCAGCAGTGATATCGTGACCAAATGGGTGTGGGGCAATCATCATTTTTTCTCTTATTAGCGATTAATCTTGTAATAATTCCAGGGCCTTAGCGATCGCCGTACACAAAGTTTCCACGTCGTTTTCTGTATTATAAGGCGCAAATGAAGCGCGCAGGCTACCGCTTATCCCCAATGCTGCCATTAATGGTTGAGCACAATGTTGTCCAGCGCGTAGCGCGATCCCTTGTTCTGCCAATAACGTCACTAAATCGCTGTGATGAACACCATCAAAAGTGAATGCTAACAAGCTTGATTGCTGGCAACGGAAGCTACGAAAACCGGGCAATTGAGCAAGTTTATTCTCCGCTAATGTCGCCAGGTTTTGGCTATAAGTTTCGGCTTCGTCCAGGTCTATGTGTTCGAGCCAACTGAGCACGGCCGATAAACCCATCACGCCAGCAATATTAGGAGTCCCAGCTTCAAAGCGATAGGGCACTTCGTGGGGAGTAAAACCGCCGAATGAGGCATGGGTTAGCATTTTACCGCCACCTTGCCAGGCGGGCATTTCTTTTAGCAGTTCAGATTTGCCATACAGTACGCCAATACCGGTTGGCCCATACAACTTGTGGGCGGAAAAAGCATAAAAATCAATATCAAGCGCTTGGACATCTGCTGGACTATGAACAATGCCTTGCGCTCCATCGACCATAACGATGCAGCCATGTTGATGGGCGAGTTCAATGGCTTCTGCTAATGGTGGACTACCGCCAGTCACATTAGACATCTGACCTAGCGCTAATATGCGGGTTTTATTGCTAAATAACTGCAGCAATAACGATAGGTTGGGCAGATGATCCAGATCGATCGGCAACTTAATGATTCGGGCACCCGTTTGTTCGGCAACCATTAGCCAGGGTATTAAGTTGGCATGGTGTTCTGCTTCGCTAACAATAATTTCATCCCCAGCTCGTAGGCGAGGGCGAGCATAACTTTGCGCTACCAGATTAATGGCTTCAGTGGTACCGCGCGTCCAAATGATATCTTCTGCGTCTGGCGCATTAATAAAGTCAGCTACCTGCTGGCGGGTTTCTTCAAAACGAGCAGTCAATGACAGCGCAGATTGATGTTGACTACGATGTACTGTTGCGGCGTCTTGCTGATAAAATAACTGTGTCGCTTCAATCATGGCGCGCGGTTTCAGGGCCGTCGCTGCGCTGTCCAGATAGATTATTTCATCGTTAATTGCCGGAAATTCCTGGCGAAAATCCGTTGGATTAAAAGACTTCATTCTGTTGTTCACATCCTTTGGTTCACTTCGGAACTGTCTCATTTTAGCCACAATTAGCACACTAATGGCTTTGGTGGCTGGCAATATGTCTCAAGCGGGTTATGCTAAATAGTAACGGACATAACCATTTGTCTGGTAATAGAAACGATTTTTTTAGCATTTTAATCTGCAAGGAGTCACCCATGAAAAAGACAGCTGCCGTAATCTCTGCACTTATGCTCACTTTTACCTTAGCAGCGTGTTCAAGCAACTACGTCATGCATACTAATGATGGTCGCACTATCGTTGCTGATGGTAAACCTAAAGTAGATGATGACACTGGGATGATAAGCTATACCGATGCCAATGGCACCGAACAGCAAATTAATCGTTCAGAAGTAAAAGAAATGGCTGAGGGCAAGTAGTTAAACTGCGAAGTTGTTCCCAAAAAGAAGCCTGATCTGGTTTAGATACCCGCTACAACAACTTAAATTTAAGCATAACTTTGTGCAAATCAAAGTGGCGCTTACATTTAGTTTTTGAAAAAAAATAAGCAGGCTCTGAAAATAAGGCCAAAAAAAAGCACCGCGAAAATAGCGGTGCTGCATAAAATCACTATGGACAGACAGGGTAAATGTACAGGAAGTGAAAAAAAACAGTAGCTTAGCTACTATGTCTGGCACACCAGACCATTTGCAAACACAACATCACAACCACAAAGCCAAAAGCAATTCAGTACCTGGATACTAAACCTACTTTTCGTTCCGGCTTGGGAAGTACCGCCACTATAGGTATTTGCTGGCGCATCCTCAACGGACAATTTATAATGTCTCGGATTACAAAAACTAATAAGTAAACAAAGGGTTTCATCTGAAGATGAGCCGTTATAAAAAAGTATCCAATTCATGTCAAAACGATTACCACCCCTGAACGCCCTGCGGGTCTTTGATGCGGCCGCACGTCACCTGAGTTTTACTAAAGCGGCTGATGAATTATTTGTCACGCAAGCTGCTGTTAGCCACCAGATAAAGTCACTGGAGGACTTTCTCGGACTAAAACTGTTCCGTCGGCGTAACCGTTCTTTGCTGCTGACGGAAGAAGGGCAGAGTTATTACCTCGATATCAAAGAGATTTTTACCTCCATCAATGAAGCCACTCGCAAATTGCAGGCACGTAGTGCTAAAGGTGCTCTGACCGTCAGTCTTCCCCCCAGTTTTGCTATCCAATGGTTGGTTCCTCGCCTTTCTGGGTTTAATGCGGCTTATCCGGGCATTGATGTCAGAATTCAGGCGGTAGACCGAGAAGAGGACAAGCTCGCTGATGATGTTGATGTGGCAATATTTTATGGTCGGGGAAATTGGACCGGTTTGCGTACTGAGCGCCTGTATGCCGAATTCTTGCTTCCAGTTTGTGCTCCCAGCTTACTAATGGGCGAGAATGGATTAAAAGTACCGGCAGATCTGGCTAATCACACTCTATTGCATGATACTTCCCGCCGAGATTGGATGGCGTATACCCGTCAATTGGGTGTACCGCAGATTAATGTGCAGCAAGGCCCAATATTCAGCCACAGTGCGATGGTGGTTCAGGCTGCTGTTCATGGTCAAGGTATTGCGTTGGTGAATAACGTTATGGCGCAATCTGAGATTGAAGCGGGTCGATTGGTGTGCCCATTTAGTGATGTGCTAGTGAGTAAAAATGCTTTTTATCTGGTTTGTCATGACAGTCAGGCAGAACTGGGTAAAATAGCCGCCTTTCGTCAGTGGATACTGGCAAGAGCGGCTAGCGAGCAGGAAAAGCTGCGCTTTCGCTACGAGAACTAATTTTAATTATTAGGCGATATTAATTTAAGGTTAATGGCGATGAATGGTCGTTTAATGCTGATATTTGCTGCCCTGAGCGGTTTTTTTTATGTTGCTTTCGGTGCCTTTGGCGCGCATGTATTGAGCGCCTCTTTGGGTGCGAATGAAATGGCTTGGATTCATACCGGGCTGGAGTATCAGGGATTCCATACGCTGGCTATCCTGGCACTCGCTGTTGCCATGCAACGGCAGATAAGTATCTGGTTTTACTGGAGTGGTGCCTTATTAGCACTCGGAATATTACTCTTTAGTGGCAGTTTATACTGCCTGGCTCTATCGCACCTGAAATTGTGGGTATATATCACGCCAGTGGGTGGAGTATGTCTTCTGGCGGGATGGATTTTGATGTTGATTGGCGCGCTGCGTCTAAGAAGAAGGGCAGAACGCCATGAATAATAAAATTGCTTTATATTGCCGCTCAGGTTTTGAGAAAGAGTGTGCGGCGGAAATTACCGCCAAAGCAGCACAGCTCGAAATCTTTGGTTTCGCTCGGGTAAAAGAAAATAGCGGTTATGTGCTGTTTGAATGTTATCAGTTGGAAGATGCGGATCGTTTGATTCGTGAAGTGCCATTCCGCGAATTGATTTTCGCCCGCCAAATGATGGTTGTGGGTGAGCTACTGAAAGATCTACCGCCAGAAGATCGCGTATCGCCAATTGTTGGTATGTTAACCGGTGTTGTCGAGAAAGCCGGTGAACTGCGGGTTGAAGTTGCTGATACCAATGAAAGCAAAGAATTACTTAAGTTTTGCCGTAAGTTGACGGTGCCGTTGCGTAATGCTATGCGTGAGCAAAAAATTCTTTCTGCTCGTGAGAATCCTCATCGGCCAGTGGTGCATGTATTCTTTATTGCATCGGGTTGTTGTTATGTTGGTTATTCTTATAGCAACAATAACTCTCCGTTCTATATGGGGATCCCGCGCCTTAAGTTCCCATCTGATGCACCAAGCCGTTCAACCCTTAAACTCGAAGAAGCTTTTCATGTGTTTATCCCCGCAGACGAATGGGAAGAGCGTTTAGCCAGTGGTATGCATGCTGTCGATTTAGGAGCTTGCCCCGGTGGTTGGACTTATCAGTTAGTGCAACGCAGCATGATGGTTCAGGCCATTGATAATGGCTTGATGGCACAAAGCTTGATGGATACCGGGCAGGTGACACACCATCGCGTAGACGGTTTTAAATATGAGCCTACACGTAGCAATATTTACTGGTTAGTGTGCGATATGGTGGAAAAACCGGCTAAAGTCACCCAACTTATTATTAAATGGCTGGTCAATGGTTGGTGTCGTGAGGCGATTTTTAACCTGAAGTTACCGATGAAAAAGCGTTTTGAAGTTGTTTCGGAAAACCTGGAAATGATTGATGAACAGCTAAAAGAAAATGGCATTAATGCCCATATTCAGGCTAAGCAGCTCTACCATGATCGCGAAGAAGTTACGGTGCATGTGCGGCGTATTTGGTCTGGTGTGCCGGGCCGTCGTGATGAGCGTTTTTAAAATTTGGTGATTGATATATACCCTAAATAATTCGAGTTGTAGGAAGGCCACAAGGGAGAGAACTCCGATGAGCTTACTGTCGTAAGTGATTCGACTTATTGAGCGTAGCTAACGCACACGCAGCTTGAAGTATGACGGGTATACACGTAAGGGGCCGGTTGGCCCCTTAGTATTTTATATTGATATCATCGATTTAAACGTAGTTGCTGCAAGTTGCCACTTAATGGCAAATCAGTTTTCAGTGTCGCTATTTGTTTGCAAATAAAGGCCATTTCCTGATGCTGTTGCAACTTTTTACGCCATTTCTCTGGCACCGAGTCTAGCTCCTGATAGAGTCCCTCCAGGCTACTGGCTTGTTGCAATAACAGCGCGGCAGTTTTTGCTCCAATACCGGCGACTCCCGGAATTTTACTGCTACTGATCCCCGCGAGCCCCCAGTAGTCAGGCAATTGGTGTGGTAAAACGCCAAACTCCTGCTTGACGAATGGCATATCCAACCAGCGTTTTTGGAAGTAATCGCGAATCTGAACATTAGGTGTCAACAGTTGGCAATAGCCTTTGTCGGTTGACACAATCGTGACCTGATGCCCGGCCCCACCAATTTTTATTGCCAATGTGGCAGCAAGGTCATCAGCTTCATTGCCCGGCGAACTCCAGCAATTAACCCCTAATGAGTGAAATGCTTCACGGATCAGCGGCATTTCTTGTTGCAGATTCTCTGGCATTGGCGAGCGGCCCGCTTTGTAATCAGGCAGAGATTGATGACGCCAGCTGTCCGAGCGGTCATCTTCATCAAAAACGGCGACTGCATGGGTTGGCTGGCTATGTGAAATAAGCTGTTGTAACGCATGCTGACAAGCATTAATACAAGGTGAACCTTGTACTGCATGAATGCGACGAATCAGATTAAGGGCATCAACAATAAGAAGGTGGATTTGCATGAACGGTCTTAAAACCTATCCCATAAGGGCTATTTTATTGGCCCTGCTTTGCTATAACGAGCGAGGCTGACGGTGCTCAAACAACCTTCAGGTAGCGCCAGTCGGAAGCCCGTACCAGCGCTATCACTGAGAGTTATTTATTCTTTAACTACAGATTTCATAGCAAGGTGTATAAGCACTGCCGGGTAACTTCATCCGTTGCTGGATAATAAAACCTTGTAACAGCTGGTCCATATGTTTCATTAGTTGAGGATCACCATGCAACTTGAATGGCCCGTGAGCTTCAATGGCATGGATACCTACTTCTTTGACGTTACCCGCAACAATGCCGGAGAAAGCGCGACGCAATGCAGCAGCCAGCTTCTCTGGGGGTTGATTGTGGGACAAGTCCAGGTTGGCCATGTTCTCATGAGTCGGCTCAAAGGGATGTTGCAAATCCTGCTCGATACGCATAGACCAGTTGAAACTATAAGCGTCACCGGTATTACGGCGATTTTCTTTCACCAATGGCATCGCTTTTTTCATCTGACGAGCGACTTCATCCGGGTCATCAATAATTATCTGGTAGTATTTGCGTGCTTCATCGCCCAGAGTGTTCATTATGAATTCATCCACAACTCTGAAGTAATCTGCACTCTCTTTTGGCCCTGTCAGGATCAGGGGTAAAACCTGCTCCTTATTATTCGGATTCATCAGAATACCTAACAAATAGAGCAACTCTTCTGCGGTTCCCACGCCACCAGGGAAAATAATGATGCCATGAGCAATACGCACAAAGGCTTCTAGCCGTTTTTCAATGTCTGGCATGATAATCAGTTCATTGACTAACGGGTTTGGTGGCTCTGCAGCAATAATTGATGGTTCGGTCATACCAATAAAGCGGCCTTGTTTGTAACGTTGTTGGGCATGACCCACCGCGGCACCTTTCATCGGTGCTTCCATGGCTCCAGGCCCACAGCCGGTGCAGATATTCAATTCACGCAACCCCAACTGGCTGCCGACTTTACGGGCATACAAATATTCGGTTTCATTGATTGAATGGCCGCCCCAGCACACAATCATATTCGGATCTTCATCAAGATGTAGGGCGCGGGCATTACGCAAAATTGAAAAAACCAAATTGGTCAAATGGTTAGAGCTTTCCATGTTCAGGTGTTGGAAACGCTCGGCGTTTACGATTTGACCATTAACAAACAGAATGTCACGTAAGACCGCAAACAAGTTTGCCTGCAAAGAGCGAATAATTTTACCATCAACAAAAGCATGCTCTGGTGGGTTAACCAGTTCGAGTTTTACACCGCGTTCGCGGCGCAGCACATTAATATCAAAGGTTTCATAGCGAGATAAAAGCTCTTTGCTGTTATCCGTCAGACTACCTGAGTTAAGAACAGCCAATGAGCAATTACGGAATAAACGGTACAGATCACTACTGGCTGTACGTTTGAGCATATCCACTTCGAACTGTGATAACAGATCCATTGAGCCGAGTGGGCTGACATGTGTAATCAAAGTTACTCCTTTACACCCCTAAGGGTGGTAATGCCTATGTATCAGAGCGCTGCTTTCTGTTTTCCGTGGAATATCAGAGAGACCACTAAGTATCTATTACTGATTTTCATACTGAAAATAGCATGAGGAACCTATAATTCACCTTAACGTCGTCGCTCACGTTTTGCCAATACTAACGTGCTGTTGTTGATAAAGTTGCGCAGGTGTACGCATTTATTGTCGCGCCAGGCGGCTGGTCAATGGCACAAAATCAGTATTGGAACGCCATGGATTGATATCCAGTCCTCCGCGACGGGTATAGCGCGCATAAACGGATAGTCTCTCAGGCTGACAGAAACGCATAATGTCATTAAAAATGCGTTCGACGCATTGTTCATGAAACTCATTATGATGGCGGAAAGAGACCAGATAGCGCAGCAAGGCTTCTCGGTTAATCTGTGGGCCACTGTAGCTTATTTGGACAGAACCCCAATCTGGCTGGTGGGTTATCAGACAGTTGGATTTTAGCAAGTGGCTGACCAGGCTCTCTGTTACGCGGTTTTTTCCTGCTGCACCTTGTAGATAATCGGCACTGAATTCATAACTGTCGATACAGATATCTTGCTCATCCAGACATTCTCCCGAGAAGTTGGCTATCGGTTGATGTGTCATTTCATACAGACGGTATAGGGTGACACTCACTTCTCCTTGGGCACAGGCGCATAAATCCTGTTGCAAAGTAGTGCGTACACTTTCCCAGTCAGTAAACGCTGTTTGGTTGAAACTGTTGAGATAAAGTTTAAAGCTTTTTGACTCAATGAGATTAACGCTATCAGCATTTAGGCTAATTTCACCTACAGCAACTTGTGGTAAGCCCTTACTGTTTAGCCAGGATAGCTCATATAACGTCCAGATATCAGCGCCATGAAAGGGTAGACTATCTGGATATAAACCGAGAGGTTCGCGGTTCATACTGCGTGGCACGGCTTGCAATAAGGTCACGTCATAGTGATCGCAATATGCGGTGGGTTTGCCCAGCGTCAGTTCCGCCAGAGCCTTGTGGTCTTGATATGAAGACATGCTGTTCCCATGATGAGAGAAAGGTACAATAGCTGTAGTTTATCAATTAATGCCGCGTTTAACTGCATTTCTAAGTAGGGTAACGTCTTTACCTTGGTGCAGTGCAAGCCGCCGCGATACAGAGAATAAGAATGGATCAGAACGTTTCAACGGCACTCAAGAGCTTTACTCAGCGCTATATTGACTTATGGCAACAGCAAACCGGGCGGCCACCTGCCAGTGAGGAGCTCTATGGGGTTCCTTCTCCCTGTAATATAGAAACTAAAGATAATCAGGTGTTCTGGTTGCCGCAGCCTTTTGTTGGTGAAGCTAATCTTGCCAATGTTGAACGGGCATTGGAGATTCAGCTTCATCCAGATATCCATGAGTTTTATACCCAGCAATATGCCGGGGATATGAAAGCTGATTTAGGTGATCACCGTTTCACCTTGCTTCAGGTCTGGAGCGAAGACGATTTCATTCGTTTGCAGGAAAATCTCATTGGTCATTTGGTGACACAGAAAAGACTGAAACTCTCGCCAACGCTGTTTTTAGCAACAACGGAATCGGAAATGACCATGGCCTCTCTGTGTAATGTGAGTGGCAATGTGGTGTTAGAGGAGTTTGGTCGCGGCAAACGAACATTACTAGCATCGACTCTTGCTCATTTTCTGGATGCATTACGTCCTGTATTTCCTGAATAAAGATAAAATTATTGCCCATTCCAGCACAGCCCGTGTGAGAGATGTCTCACACGGGCTGTGAGAGATCACTTCTATTCTTTTTATGTGAAATTATTGTATTAGATTTATCTTCAATAAAATCACTTTGTTATAAACATTCATTTTTTTATATATAAAAGCATCCTCCTAATTCTTCTTACAGTATCTTGCCTCTCTTTGTCGATTAAGCGATCCTTTACTCGCCCGATAGGATCTGGCGGAAAGGACGGTATCAGGATGGTGCCACTTCAGGATGAAGGACTCAGGGACTGCTTAGGATGAGTGAAGGGATGTTTCAGGAAGAAACAAAGGACACCTCCAGGATGGAGATTGAGAGCCAGTTCAGGATGATTGGCGGGTTAGGATAACTTCAGGATTGGCACTGTGATGGTGTAGGACAACGCGACGGATTGCTGGTTAGGATAACCACACGGAAAAGTTTTCAAGGATTGAGCAGGGAGCATCACTTTTAGCTGGATTGCTATGAAACGAATAGAGGGGTACTGGTAAAACAGTACCCCTTTTTTTATCCATATTTTGCTCAATCTACTCCAGTCGTCTAGGGTGTGAGTTTGGGCATCTTGTTCTTCAATGGTATGCTTGGCCGCCGTTGAACCAGCCCGGTGAATGGTTATTTTTTGGTTGAGAGCATAATCATGAATACAGAAAATCAGGTGCGCCAGAGCCTACAAAATATCGAGCTTGCCATGCGGGCAATTGATCTTTGGCAAACAGTTCCGCCACAAGCAGAGGCTTTTGAAAGTAATGAGCCTTTTAGCATTGATACTATGGATGCTGAGCAGTGGTTACAATGGGTACTTATCCCTCGGATGTATGCATTGTTGGAATCGAAAGGGCCACTTCCCACGCGTTTTGCTATTACACCTTATTTTGAAGAAGCGCTGACTGGCGAGGATAGCCCGGATTGCACTTTGCTGCTGGTAGAATTACAGCGTCTCGATGACCTGCTGAATAAAGAAAATCACTAATGCTGGAAATACTCTATCAAGACGAACATATAGTTGCGGTAAATAAACCTGCTGGCTGGTTAGTTCACCGTAGTTGGCTGGATAGCAATGAAACCGTATTTGTCATGCAAACGGTACGTGATCAAATTGGTCAGCATGTTTATACCGTTCATCGTCTGGACCGTCCGACATCGGGTGTACTGCTGATGGCGCTGTCTAGCGATGTAGCTCGTACCCTTTCGTTGCAATTTGAACAACATCAGATTCAGAAAACCTATCATGCGGTCGTTCGTGGATATGTGCTAGAAGATGGCACTATTGATTATGAGATGACTGAAGAACTAGACAAGATTGCGGATAAATTTGCTCGCCCCGATAAAGCACCACAGCCTTCAGTTACCCATTATCAGGCTTTGGCTCAAGTGGAAGTGCCCATTGCCATCGGGCGCTATGATACTTCGCGCTTTAGTTTAATGGAGCTAAAACCAGAAACGGGCCGCAAACATCAACTTCGTCGGCATATGGCGCATATTCGCCATCCAATCATTGGTGACAGTGCCCACGGCGATCTGCGTCAGAATCGTGGGATCGCAGAGCATTTTGATTGCTCGCGGCTCATGCTTCATGCCAGCCATTTACATCTGAATCATCCCGTGACCGGAGAACCGCTCAGTTTGACGGCGCGTTGGGATGAATCCTGGCAACAACTGATGTCACATTTTGGTTGGCTGGGTATTGTCCCTCATCTTGAAAGGGTTGAGTTTGCAGCAACGGCGAGTCAGGATAGTGCGTAATTTTTCTCGTTAAAAGGACAACTTTTTATGGCTCAGGTCGGAATTTTTGTCGGCACTGTGTACGGTAACTCACTCTTAGTTGCAGAAGAGGCCGAGAGTATACTGAAAGAACAAGGGCATGAGGTCAAAGTGTTTGATGAGGGCACTTTAGAGGCCTGGCAGTATTATCGTCAACATTATGCTCTGGTGGTGACATCGACAACCGGGCAGGGTGATTTCCCAGACAGCATTGCTTCGCTCTTCATTGCCGTGCGTGATCAGGTTGGATTCCAACCTGAATTGCGCTATGGCATCATTGCGTTAGGTGACAGCAGTTATGATAATTTTTGTGGAGCCGGGCGCGCATTTGATGAATTATTACAAGAGCAGGGTGCGACGAGAATTGGCGAAAGGCTAGAGATTGATGCCATTGAACATCCTGAGCCAGAGGTGGTTTCGGCTTCGTGGGTGGAGCAGTGGGGCCGTCTACTTATTTAGGGTATTAATCCTTTACTCATGAAGTTGCAGGTGAGAGCGATGTTTATTCACCTGCAACACCAATGACTTTAGTGATACAACCTGCTTAGCGGCCGTTGGTCAGTTTTTCCAGGTCAGCTTCAATTTCAGCAATCTTATTGGTCACTACACTTTCTAAATGACGCAAGTCATCCAGAATCTTACGTTTCAAATCAACTTCAACTTGATCGCGTTTGCACAGTTGATCAAGTTCATCAATGACATAGCGTAGATTTGGGTTGATTTCATTGATTTCTTTATAGCCATGGCCTGCATTATCAGCAACCACAGTTTTGCGTTGGCGTGGGTATTTGAACTTCACACTCTTAGCAAAAAATTCACCTTTATCTTTGCGGAAGTAAATTTTCAGAATGTCGTTATTGGCCTCCTGACGCAGGCTATAGCGATCGACATCTTCTGGTTGTGTGATTCCTAAGCTTTTCAGATTGTCATACATAGCGCCATCCTTATAGGTATATATTCCACAGTTTATGATTATGACGGTAATTTTCGCCAAAAAATGTGATTAACTCACAAGGCAAAAAAATAGCGGGGGATTAGCCCGCTATCTTCAATCTTAGTCGATGGTGCGTAATAACTCATTGATACCGACTTTTCCACGGGTTTTCGCATCCACTTTCTTCACGATAACCGCACAGTACAGGCTGTAGCTACCGTCTTTTGATGGCAGATTACCTGAAACGACGACAGAGCCTGCCGGAACGCGACCATAATGAATTTCGCCCGTTTCACGATCATAAATACGGGTGCTTTGACCGATAAATACGCCCATGGAAATAACCGAGCCTTCTTCAACGATAACCCCTTCGACCACCTCTGAACGTGCGCCGACAAAGCAGTTGTCTTCGATAATGGTCGGGTTAGCTTGCAGTGGCTCCAACACGCCACCAATGCCAACACCGCCAGACAAGTGAACATTCTTACCGATTTGTGCGCAAGAACCCACAGTTGCCCATGTGTCGACCATGGTGCCTTCATCAACAAAGGCGCCGATATTAACGTAGGAAGGCATTAGTACAGTATTGCGCGCAATGAATGCACCCTTACGCACGGTTGCCGGTGGTACGACACGGAAACCTTCACGTTGAAAACGGGCTTCATCGTAGCCAGCAAACTTCATTGGGACTTTATCGTAGTAACGCGTTTCTGCACCTTCCATGACTTGATTGTCATTGATGCGGAAAGATAGCAGCACGGCTTTTTTCAGCCACTGATGGGTAACCCACTGACCGTCAATCTTTTCTGCAACCCGCAGGGCACCGGTATCCAGTAAATCAATTACATGGTTAATCGCTTCGCGCGTGACGGTATCAACATTTGCGGGAGTGATATCTGCACGGCGTTCGAAAGCGGTTTCAATAACGTTCTGTAGTTGCTGCATCCTGTTCTCTTTCCTGATGTTTTTACCCTTTGCTTGAAGCCATTGCAATGTGAGCAATAACGTCAATGATCTTGGGTGGTCGATTGTAAGAAAATTAATGACTAAAAAGTTATTTGTATCACAGTTTATCGTTTGGATTGAGGGTATCTGTCAACCGTTGTGCTAATTCTCGACGCGTTTCAATGCTTAAAGCACGGCGATCCTTATCAGCTAACACAAATAAATCCTCAACACGCTCGCCGATTGTGGTGATACGCGCACTATGCAGTGATAACCCTAAATCAGCGAAAATGTCACCGACGCGTGCCAGTAAGCCCGGCTGGTCTAGAGCAATAAGCTCCAGATAAGTCCGGCGTTCGTTATGTGTTGGTAAGAAATTGGTTTCAGTCGGGACACTGAAATGGCGTAATTTGGGCGATAAACGTCTCACCCGTGGGTGTTGATAGTTTTGTCGAGTCATCGCTTGCTGCATGGCATGGATGATAATAGGGTGCCTATCTTGCGCTAATGGGCTGCCATCAGGTTCCAATACAATGAAGGTATCCATCGCCATGCCATCTCGGTTGGTAAAAATCTGTGCGTCATGGACACTCAGGTTGCGGCGATCCAACTCACCCACCACAGCGGCAAACAATGACGGGCGATCAGGGCACCAGATAAAGATTTCGGTCCCACCACGAGTAGCCTGGCGGCTTACCAGTACCAATGGTTTGGTTGAGTCATGTTCCAGTAAATGGCGAGCATGCCAGGCCAATTGATTGGGTGAATGGCGCAGGAAATAATCCGCTCGACAGCGGCTCCAGATATGGTGCAGCGCTTCTTCATCAATATTATCCATGCGCAGCAGTGCCAACGCCTGAAGCCGATGATGACGGACGCGTTCGCGTAAGTCTGGGCTGTTTTGCATACCGCGACGCAGCTGTTTCTCTGTGGCGAAATAAAGTTCGCGCAACAGGCTTTGTTTCCAGCTATTCCACAGGTTTTCATTGGTGGCACAAATATCAGCTACTGTCAGGCTGACTAAATAGCGCAAGCGAGTTTCACTTTGTACTTCTGCCGAAAATTGCTGTATCACCGCTGGATCTTGAATATCACGACGTTGAGCGGTGACTGACATCAATAAATGGCAACGGACTAGCCAGGCAACGAGCTGGGCCTCGCGTGAGTTCAGCCCATGCTGTTCGGCAAATTCCAGTACATCGTGCGCGCCCAATATTGAATGGTCACCCCCACGCCCTTTGGCAATATCATGGAACAGCGCCGCGAGCAGCAATAGTTCAGGCTGAGGTAAGCGCGGATAAAGCTCGACACAAAGAGGGTGGCGTGGGCGGGTGGTTTCATCCGCGAAACTTTCGAGTTTAAGTAACACTCGAATTGTGTGTTCATCAACGGTATAAGCATGAAACAGGTCAAACTGCATCTGCCCGACAATACTGCCCCACTGCGGCATATAAGCCCACAGCACGCTGTGGCGATGCATAGGTAATAGCGCTCGGGAAACCGCACCCGGATGGCGTAAAATAGCCATAAACAGTTTGCGTGCTTCAGGGATATTACATAATGGCTGCTTCAGGTGACGACGGGCATGGCGTAAACGGCGTACCGTGGTGGAGTAAATACCTTTAATTTCCTGATTGCGCACCATAAGATAAAACATACGCATAATGGCTTCAGGTTTCTCAACAAAGAGATTTTCATCACGCAAATCGATTAAATCGCCACGTAACTGAAATTCATCATCCAGCGGCCGTGGTTTCTCATTGGCATCTAGCGCTAATATGGCTTCATCAAATAGCTGCAACAGCATGTTGTTCAGCTCACTGACCCGACGAGTCATACGATAAAAATCTTTCATCATGCGTTCGACCGGCTCATTCCCTTCACCTTGATATTGCAAAAGTTGGGCAACACTCAGTTGGCGGTCAAACAGCAGGCGGTTATCGTAGCGGGTTAGTACCAAATGCAAGGCAAAGCGGATTCGCCACAAAAAACTTTGGCTTTCAATCAGTTCGTTGCGCTCAGCTTTAGTGAGAAAACCAAAATCAACCATCTCACTCAACGATGTCGCACCAAAATGGCGACGGGCAACCCACTGAAGAGTATGAATATCCCTCAATCCACCGGGGCTGCTTTTAATATCCGGCTCCAGATTATAACTGGTGCCGTGATAACGTTTATGCCGCTCTTGTTGCTCCACCACTTTGGCATGAAAAAATTTTGGCGAGGGCCAGAAGTTGTCGCTGAAAATATGTTTTTGCATCTGTAGGAATAGAGCAACGTCGCCACAAATGAGGCGCGATTCAATCATATTGGTAGCAACGGTGAGGTCAGCCAAGCCTTCCAGCAAACACTCTTCCAGAGTGCGCACACTGTGGCCGACTTCCAGTTTCAGATCCCAGAGTAAGGTGATCAACTGGCCGACGCGCTGTGCATGCTCGTCATTGAGGCGCTGTTTGGACAGAATCAGCACATCAATATCTGATAGCGGGTGCAGCTCGCCACGGCCGTAGCCACCGACGGCGACCAGCGCGGTTTCTGGCACGTCATCGAAGCCATAGAATGTCCACAGTCGGCTTAACAGGCGATCAATGTAATCACTGCGTGCAGCAATTAATGTCTCCGCGCTGATTCCGCCATTAAATGCATCAGCCAACCAGGACTGGAAATCCTCTAGCCGATGCTTGAGTTCTGGACAATTAAGCTGGCTATCAAGATAGGTAGTCGGTGATGCGGGCTGCTCAGGAATGACCTTCGTTACCGCGGGTGGTACAGAGTGCTCGGTGTGATTGTCAGACATATGTTTACCTGGTAAAAGACGCAGCCCATAAAAAAGCCGGCTGCTGCCGGCTTATCATTATTACTCGTGCGTTATGATGTTGGGGATGGTGTCATCCTTGCGCAACGTCATTATTTCGCAGCCGTTATCAGTTACCACAATAGTATGCTCATACTGTGCCGACAAGCTGCGATCTTTAGTTTTTACTGTCCAACCGTCTTTCATGGTACGAATCCGGTAATCGCCAGCATTGACCATTGGTTCAATGGTAAAAGCCATACCCGTTTGCAGCACGACACCACCGTCATCAGCATCATAGTGCAGAACCTGTGGCTCCTCATGGAAACCCTCACCAATGCCGTGACCACAATATTCACGTACTACTGAGAAGTTTTCTGCTTCTACAAACTTCTGGATCTCTTTACCCAAAGTGCGCAGACGGATACCCGGCTTAACCATTTTGATAGCCAGATAGAGGCTCTCTTGTGTCACACGGCACAAGCGTTCACCAAGAATGGTCGGCTTACCGACAATAAACATTTTTGATGTGTCGCCATGAAAACCATCTTTAATCACGGTAACGTCGATATTGACGATATCGCCATCTTTCAGAACTTTTTCGTCACTTGGAATACCGTGGCAAATGACTTCATTCACTGAAATACAAACTGATTTTGGAAAGCCGTGATAACCGAGACAAGCTGAAATGGCTTGCTGGTGGTTGGTGATATGGTCGTGACAAATACGATCAAGCTCACCGGTAGTGACGCCTGGTTTTACGTGAGGCTCAATGATTTCCAGCACTTCAGCAGCCAAGCGGCCAGCAACGCGCATTTTTTGAATATCTTCAGGTGTTTTGATTGAGATTGCCATGCAAAAGTGTCCGTAGGGGCTATGAATGACCAGCCGCCGTTAGTAAATATAGATATGAATAAGCAGGTGAATATCGATTAATAAAAAATCTGTTGCTAATGGTACCAGCCCAGCAATTTGCTGCCAAACTTTCGTTTGCAGTGACAACATTAAATACAACAAAAGTTGGTGTGTTGTGGCTGTTTATGGTATAAAGCGCGCCGGCGAACCGCACTCTCTTCCTGGACATGTTCTGGCTAGAAGGCGTTGTTTAGTCGAGTAATACCAATCGCACTCATTGTGTAAATAACACACACGTGTCGACACATACGCCGGGGTGCCCTAAAGTTTTTGATTATCATCAATCGCTTATGGGGTCGGCGTTATGGGACACGTGGAGGCATAACCCCAACTGATACTATAGAGGTTTTAATCATGGCAACTGTTTCCATGCGCGACATGCTCCAGGCCGGTGTTCACTTCGGTCACCAGACCCGTTACTGGAACCCGAAAATGAAGCCTTTCATCTTCGGCGCACGTAACAAAGTTCACATCATCAACCTGGAAAAGACCGTACCATTGTTCAATGAAGCTCTGGCTGAATTGAAAAAGATCTCTTCCCGTAAAGGTAAGATCTTGTTCGTTGGTACTAAACGTGCAGCAAGCGAAGCGGTAAAAGAAGCTGCCAACAACTGCGACCAGTTCTTCGTGAACCATCGCTGGTTGGGCGGGATGCTGACTAACTGGAAAACTGTTCGTCAGTCCATCAAACGTTTGAAAGATTTGGAAATCCAGTCTCAAGACGGCACCTTTGATAAGCTGACCAAAAAAGAAGCGCTGATGCGTACTCGTGAACTGAACAAGCTGGAAAACAGCCTGGGCGGTATCAAAGACATGGGCGGCTTACCAGACGCACTGTTCGTTGTTGATGCTGATCACGAACACATCGCTATCAAAGAAGCTAACAACCTGGGTATCCCGGTATTCTCTATCGTTGATACTAACTCCGATCCCGATGGCGTTGACTTCATCATCCCAGGTAACGATGACGCAATCCGTGCAGTTAAACTGTACCTGAATGCTGTTGCTGATGCCGTCAAGGAAGGTCGTTCTCAAGATCTGGCCGTTCAAGCGGAAGAAAGCTTCGTAGAAGCTGAATAATAAGTCAGGCTCGTTGTGAGCCCTTATTAACCAGGTATTGAAATATGTTGGTTAGGGGGCCTTTTATAGGCCCCCTTTGCGTATCTAATGTGAGATCTTGTTTTCACAAGAGAACCGAGGAAATTGAAATGGTTGCTATTACCGCTGCTTTGGTAAAAGAACTGCGTGAGCGTACTGCCGCAGGCATGATGGAATGTAAAAAGGCGCTGGTTGAAGCTAACGGCGACATCGAGCTTGCCATCGACAATATGCGTAAGTCTGGTCAGGCTAAAGCTGCCAAGAAAGCAGGCCGTATCGCTGCTGAAGGTATCATCCTGGCTAAAGTATCAGCCGACGGTAAATTCGGTGTGATTCTGGAGCTGAACTGCGAAACTGACTTCGTTGCTAAAGATGCTGGCTTCAAAGCATTCGGCGAAGAAGTTATCAATGCAGCTCTGGCTGACAAAATCACTGATATCGACGTTCTGAAAGCTAAGTTTGAAGAACAACGCGCTAACCTGGTTGCTAAAATCGGTGAGAACATCAACATTCGTCGTGTTGCTGCTCTGGAAGGCGATGTTCTGGGTACTTATCTGCACGGCGCACGTATCGGTGTTATGGTTGCGGCAACTGGCGCTGATGAAGAGCTGGTTAAGCACATTGCTATGCACATCGCTGCAAGCAAGCCTGAATACGTTAAGCCAGAAGATGTACCTGCTGAAGTTGTTGCTCGCGAGCACCAAATCCAGTTGGACATCGCTATCGAATCCGGCAAGCCACGTGAAATTGCTGAGAAGATGGTTGAAGGCCGTATGCGTAAGTTCACCGGTGAAGTTTCTCTGACTGGTCAGAACTTCGTTATGGACCCAAGCAAAACGGTTGGCGATCTGTTGAAAGAGCACAACGCTGACGTTGTAAACTTCATCCGCTTCGAAGTGGGCGAAGGCATTGAGAAAGTTGAGACTGACTTTGCTGCTGAAGTTGCAGCAATGAGCAAACAGTCTTAATGCTAAAAATGGGGCCGCCATCAGGCGGTTCCATTTTATCCATTCGATACCCGTTATACTTCAAGCTACAGGTGCGTTGACTGCTGTCGTTCACCTTGGTCACTTACTGATGTAAGCGACTGAGAACTGGCTCAGTTATCGTCTCCCAGCAACTCGAATTATCTAGGGTATAAACTTGGTCAGATCAGTTTTCAACGCCCCAAATTGCTTTGAACCCTGGCGATCAAGTCTCCAATATTATTACTGCTGCTTAGGACAGAACACCATGGCAACCAATGCAAAACCCGTATATCAGCGTATCCTGCTTAAGCTTAGTGGCGAAGCCCTGCAAGGTGCAGAAGGTTTTGGTATCGACGCAAGCGTTTTGGATCGCATGGCTCAAGAAGTGAAAGAGCTAGTCGAATTGGGCATTCAGGTCGGTGTGGTGATTGGTGGTGGTAACTTATTCCGCGGTGCCGGTCTGGCACAAGCTGGGATGAACCGTGTAGTGGGCGACCACATGGGAATGCTGGCTACCGTAATGAACGGCCTGGCAATGCGAGATGCACTGCACCGTGCCTATGTGAACGCCCGCCTGATGTCTGCTATTCCACTTAATGGTGTGTGTGATAATTACAGCTGGGCCGAAGCAATCAGCCTGCTACGTCACAACCGTGTGGTTATTTTTGCTGCGGGTACGGGTAACCCATTCTTCACAACAGATTCAGCGGCTTGTTTGCGTGGTATCGAAATTGAAGCTGATGTTGTGTTGAAAGCAACAAAAGTCGATGGGGTTTACTCCGCAGATCCAGTGAAAAATCCTGACGCAACACTGTACGAACAGTTAACCTATCAGGACGTTTTAGAACGTGAGTTGAAAGTTATGGACCTGGCAGCGTTTACTTTGGCCCGTGACCACAACTTACCCATTCGTGTTTTTAACATGAATAAACCTGGCGCTTTACGTCGCGTGGTAATGGGTGAGAATGAAGGGACGCTGATCACCAAAGAAGCGGCAGCTGTGACTAAATAAGTGACTTCCCGTACTATCAGGGGCATCTGGATTGAACGCTCGCCCCTCTAGCCAGCAACTGTTGGTTTGTATATTCACCGGCTATACTTAAGTTATGGCCTGACAAGTAACCAGTTTTCAAGGGTTCACAACGTGATTAACGAAATTAGAAAAGATACCGAAGTACGCATGGAGAAATGCTTAGAAGTCTTCCAGAACCATATTAGTAAGATTCGTACTGGTCGCGCTTCTCCAAGCATTCTTGATGGCATTCAGGTTGAGTATTATGGCACCGCTACGCCATTGCGCCAGTTGGCTAACATCGTTGTTGAAGACTCCCGTACTCTGGCGTTGACCGTCTTTGACCGCAGCCTGAGCGCCGCTGTTGAGAAAGCGATCATGACCTCTGATTTAGGTCTGAATCCTTCTTCTGCGGGTACTGTTATTCGTGTTCCACTGCCAGCATTGACTGAAGAGCGTCGTAAGGACTTGATTAAAGTTGTTCGCGCAGAAGCAGAGCAAGGCCGTGTCTCTATCCGTAACGTGCGTCGCGATGCAAACGAAAAAGTGAAAGCTTTGTTGAAAGACAAAGAGATCAGTGAAGATGAAGATCGTCGCTCTCAAGATGATATACAAAAGCTGACCGATGCTTTCATCAAGAAAGTTGATGCAGCATTGGCGGCCAAAGAAACCGAGTTGATGGATTTCTAATCTTTGCCGACAACAACATAGCGTCGCTTAGGCGGCGCTTTGTTTTAGCAGGTTCAATATTTTATTAGATTGATGCCGCGCCTATCATAGTACCCTAAATAATTCGAGTTGCAGGAAGGCGGTAATTGAGCGACAAATCGGTGTTAACCGATTTGAACGGCATTCATGCTAGCCTATCGTGTGAGCCTCACAGAGGCTCATTAATCCCCCAAGATCTTACATAGGTAAGTGACTGGCGTGAACGAAAACAGCCAACTCACATGCAGCTTGAAGTATGGCGGGTATAAACACAGTTATTCAGAGTACTCTCATGAAGCAACTGACTATTCTTGGTTCTACAGGCTCCATCGGCAACAGCACTCTGGGTGTTGTGCGTACTAATCCCGAATTATTCAAAATCACCGCATTGGTTGCTGGTCGCAATGTCCACCAGATGGCGCAACAATGTCTCGAATTTGCCCCCCGCTATGCAGCTATGTCCGATGAGACCTCGGCTAAAGCGTTACGCCTTTTATTGGCTGAAAAGGGTTCACGAACTGAGGTTTATTCCGGCGAGAAAGCAGCGTGTGAACTGGCGGCGATAGGCGATGTCGATCAGGTGATGGCTGCTATTGTCGGCGTCGCAGGGTTGCCTTCCACGCTGGCAGCTATCCGTGCAGGTAAACAAGTATTACTGGCTAACAAAGAGTCGCTGATTACCTGCGGCAAGCTTTTTATGGATGAAGTGAAGCACAGTCGTGCACAATTGCTACCCATCGATAGCGAACATAATGCTATTTTTCAGAGTTTACCTGAAAAGATTCAGTCTCAATTAGGCTATTCTTCACTGAGTGATAATGGTGTTTCCCGCATTATTTTAACAGGCTCTGGTGGCCCACTGCGTGAAACGCCATTAGCGCAATTTGCAGATGTCACTCCAGACCAGGCTTGTGCACATCCAAACTGGTCTATGGGGCGTAAGATTTCGGTCGACTCTGCGACAATGATGAACAAAGGGCTAGAGTATATTGAGGCACGCTGGTTATTTAATGCTAGCGCAGAACAGGTAGAGGTTATTTTACATCCTCAATCTGTCATTCATTCGATGGTGCGCTACCATGATGGCAGCGTATTGGCACAGATGGGTACCCCAGATATGCGGACACCTATTGCGCATGCGATGGCGTACCCCATGCGAGTAAATTCAGGCGTTGCCCCGCTGGATTTCTGTAAGATACGCGAGCTGACTTTTGCTGAGCCGGATTATCAACGTTATCCCTGCTTGAAGCTGGCTATCGATGCCTCTAATGCAGGTCAGGCCGCAACAACAGCACTGAATGCCGCTAATGAAATTTCCGTCATGGCATTTTTAGATTCGAGAATTCGTTTCACCGACATTGCAGTCATTAATCGTATTGTAGTCGAGCAGTTAACATTATCAGAGCCAGCCAGTGTAGATGAGGTATTGGCGATTGATCGTAAAGCCCGTGATACAGCCGTCCAAGCAATAGCAAAATTGAACAATTAAAAGCCTTGTAGGCTGATGTGGGAATTTGTTAGGGCAAGGCTGAGATGATATAGTCTGCATCGTCAATGGACAGATAGACTGTTGATTAGTGGCCCAATAGGTATTTAAACCGTCTATTTTGGCTGTCACTTAAGAAGCCGTGACTTGGTACACGGCTTTTTTTGTGCGCTTGCTGCCTAATGTTCGGGACGAACAATTGATTTATTGAGGAAATGAGTTCGCATTATGTCGTCTGTAAATGAAGATAGGGCTAACTTGTCACCCCTGACTCCACGCCATGTTGCTATCATCATGGATGGTAATGGGCGTTGGGCTAAAAAACAGGGTAAATTAAGGGTCTTCGGTCATAAAGCGGGAGTGAAATCAGTTCGTCGGGCTGTCAGTTTTGCTGCCACTCATCAGTTAGATGCGCTCACGCTTTATGCTTTTAGCAGTGAAAACTGGAATCGCCCTGCACAAGAAGTCACCGCACTGATGGAACTTTTTGTTCGTGCGCTGGACAGCGAAGTAAAAAGTCTGCATAAACATAATGTTCGTTTATCGGTCATTGGTGATATCAGTCGATTTAGTGAACGTTTGCAGCAACGGATCCGTCGCTCAGAAGAGTTAACGGCAAATAATGACGGTCTGAAACTTAACATTGCTGCCAATTATGGTGGTCGTTGGGATATTATTGAGGGCGTGCGCCACTTAGCTGAGCAGGTACAGCGAGGAGAATTGCAACCTAAAGATATCTGTGAAGAGTCGCTAAACTCATATATCTGCCTACATGAACAATCTGAGGTAGATTTAGTGATCAGAACCGGTGGTGAACATCGCATCAGTAATTTTTTGTTATGGCAAATCGCCTATGCTGAGCTTTACTTTACTGATGTACTCTGGCCTGATTTTGATGAACATGTCTTTGAAGGTGCGCTGAATGCATTTGCACAACGCGAGCGTCGCTTCGGGGGAACTACACCTATCGATGCCACTGCATCCTAGGGGGAACTTTTGCTGAAGTATCGTCTCATAACTGCTTTGATTTTGATTCCGGTTGTCATTGGTGCACTATTCCTGCTTCCGCCGGTTGGTTTTGCTATTGTCACTCTCGTCGTCTGCATGCTTGCAGCATGGGAGTGGGGGCAATTAGCCGGGTTTGCCAGTCGTTCTCAGCGTATTTGGTTGGCCATACTTTGTGGTTTTTTACTGATATCAATGCTGCTTAGCCTACCCGTGTACCAGCATTCAGCTCATCTTCCACAGGTGAGTGTCCCTCTCTGGCTCTCTATGGGGTGGTGGATTGCGGCATTACTGTTGGTACTAACCTATCCACGTTCTGCGGCAGTCTGGCGCGGCTCACGTCTGTTACGTGTGATTTTCGGCATTCTGACCATCGTCCCGTTCTTCTGGGGTATGGTGGCACTGCGCCAGTATGGTTATGAACAGGATCACAATATCGGCGCCTGGTGGCTGCTGTATGTGATGCTCTTGGTGTGGGGCGCCGATTCTGGCGCTTACATGTTCGGTAAATTATTCGGTAAACATAAATTAGCGCCTAAAGTCTCACCGGGTAAAACGTGGGAAGGATTAATTGGCGGTTTACTGACATCAGCTCTGATATCATGGTTGTTTGGTCGATATGCTCCATTGGATATCATCCCCGAAAAACTGTTAATCTGTTCCGTGGTCGCTGCATTGGCCTCGGTACTCGGCGATTTGACCGAAAGTATGTTTAAACGTGAAGCGGGAATCAAGGACAGTGGTCATTTGATTCCTGGTCATGGTGGGATACTGGATCGTATCGATAGCCTGACCGCAGCTGTGCCGGTATTTGCCTGCTTAATGCTGTTAGTGTTTTAATCCGTCACTGACGGGGAGTTTAGGGAATATGATGAGCATACTCTGGAGCCTTGCCGCGTTTATTATCGCACTGGGAATCTTAATTACAGTGCATGAGTTCGGCCACTTTTGGGTGGCACGGCGCTGTGGTGTTCGTGTTGAACGCTTTTCGATTGGTTTTGGTAAAGCGCTATGGCGTCGGACCGATCGTCAGGGAACCGAGTATGTTATCGCCCTTATCCCGTTGGGCGGCTATGTTAAAATGTTGGATGAACGCGTAGAGGCGGTTGCACCAGAGTTTCGCCATCAATCTTTTAACAATAAAACAGTCTTACAACGTGCTGCAATCGTCAGTGCGGGCCCTATTGCCAACTTCATTTTTGCTATTATTGCTTACTGGCTGGTGTTTATCATTGGCGTCCCAAGCGTGCGTCCGGTTGTGGGTGATATTTCGCCACAATCCATTGCTGCGCAAGCCAATATTTCTCCGGGAATGGAACTTAAGTCTGTCGACGGTATCGAAACGCCTGATTGGGATTCTGTTCGTTTGGCTTTAGTCAGCAAAATTGGTGACAAGCAAACGCAAGTTGGTGTTGCTCCATTTGGCTCTGCCAATGTGGTGCAAAAGACACTCGATTTGCGTCAGTGGCAATTTGAGCCTGATAAACAAGATCCTGTGGTTGCATTAGGCATTATCCCACGTGGCCCGCAGATTGAATCCGTCTTGGCAGAAGTCCAGTCAGGGTCAGCGGCAGAAAAGGCGGGTTTACAAGCAGGGGATAGGGTAGTTAAAGTTAATGGGCAGTTGCTGGATCGTTGGCAAACATTTGTTTTACAAGTTCGAGATAACCCCGGTAAAGCGCTGGTGTTAGATATTGAAAGGGGCGGTACCCCCTTGTCTTTAACCTTGATACCAGATACAAAATCGGTTGGAGAAAACCGCAGTGAAGGTTTTGCGGGTGTAGTGCCGAAAGTTATACCGCTTCCGGATGAATATAAAACAATTCGCCAATATGGCCCGTTTACTGCACTCTACCAAGCTGGGGATAAAACCTGGCAGTTGATGCGGTTGACGGTAAACATGTTGGGTAAACTGATTACTGGTGATGTTAAGCTGAATAACTTGAGTGGCCCGATATCTATTGCGCAAGGTGCTGGGGTTTCAGCTGAGTACGGATTGGTGTATTACCTGATGTTTTTGGCGCTGATCAGTGTCAACTTAGGGATTATCAATTTGTTCCCGTTACCGGTATTAGATGGTGGACATCTGCTCTTCCTGGCGATAGAAAAGCTGAAGGGTGGGCCGGTTTCTGAGCGAGTACAAGACTTCAGTTATCGCATCGGCTCGATTTTGCTGGTGTTATTAATGGGACTTGCACTTTTCAATGATTTCTCCCGTCTTTAACGACAGGGGATAGGTTAGGAAGAACGCATAACAACGATGGCGATGAAAAAGTTGCTCATAGCGTCGCTGCTGTTTGGCAGCGCCACCGTATACGGTGCAGACGGGTTCGTAGTGAAAGATATTCATTTCGAAGGCCTGCAACGGGTCGCCGTCGGTGCGGCGTTACTTAATATGCCGGTTCGCGTAGGCGATACCGTCAGTGATGATGACATCGGTCAAACTATTCGCGCGTTGTTTGCTACAGGCAACTTCGAGGACGTCCGCGTCCTGCGCGATGGTGATACGCTGATTGTTCAAGTCAAAGAACGCCCAACGATTGCCAGCATCACTTTCTCCGGTAATAAAGCGGTGAAAGATGACATGCTTAAGCAGAACCTGGAAGCCTCTGGCGTCCGGGTTGGTGAAGCCTTGGACCGTACCACTATATCTAACATTGAAAAAGGACTCGAAGACTTCTACTACAGTGTGGGTAAATACAGTGCTTCAGTGAAGGCTGTCGTTACGCCATTACCACGTAATCGTGTCGATCTAAAACTAGTCTTTACCGAAGGTGTATCTGCGAAAATTCAGCAGATCAACATTGTAGGTAACCATAGTTTCACAACGGATGAACTTATCTCACGTTTCCAATTACGTGATGAAGTGCCGTGGTGGAACGTGGTGGGTGATCGTAAATATCAGAAGCAGAAACTGGCTGGTGATCTTGAAACCTTACGCAGTTTCTATCTGGATCGTGGTTATGCCCGATTTAACATTGATTCAACCCAAGTGAGTTTGACACCAGATAAAAAAGGCATCTACATCACTATCAATATTACTGAAGGCGACCAATACAAGCTTAACAGCGTGGTTGTGAGTGGTAATCTTGCGGGCCATCAATCTGAAGCGGATAAACTGACCAAGATTGAGCCCGGTGAACTGTTTAACGGCAGTAAAGTTACGCGCATGGAAGAAGACATCAAGAAGATGTTAGGCCGCTATGGGTATGCCTATCCGCGTGTCGTATCTCAGCCTGAAATTAACGATGCTGATAAAACCGTCAAACTGCATATCAATGTAGATGCGGGTAACCGTTTCTATGTCCGTAATGTCCGTTTCGAAGGTAATGACACCAGTAAAGACTCCGTGTTGCGCCGCGAAATGCGTCAAATGGAAGGCGCATGGCTGGGTAATGACCAAGTTGAAGCCGGTAAAGAACGTCTGAACCGTTTAGGCTATTTCGAGACTGTTGATGTTGAAACTCAACGAGTCCCGGGAACGGCTGATCAGGTCGATGTTACTTATAAAGTTAAAGAGCGAAACACTGGTAGCCTGAACTTTGGTATCGGTTACGGTACTGAGAGTGGTGTGAGCTTCCAGGTTGGCGTGCAGCAAGATAACTGGTTGGGTACGGGTAATACTGTCGGTATTAACGGCACGAAAAACGACTACCAGACCTATGCTGAGTTTACCTTAACCGATCCATACTTCACCGTTGATGGTGTCAGTTTGGGCGGGCGTATCTTCTATAATGACTTTAAAGCAGATAACGCAGATTTATCCGGTTATACCAATAGCAGTTATGGTGTTGACGGTACCTTAGGCTTCCCAATCAATGAGAATAACTCATTGCGTGTTGGTTTAGGTTATGTTCACAATGATCTGTCTGATATGGAACCGCAAGTTGCGATGTGGCGCTATCTAGAGTCAGTAGGTCAACGTCCTGACTATACTGGGCGTGCGGGCTTTACTACTGATGACTTTACGCTGAATCTGGGTTGGACATACAACAACCTTGACCGTGGCTTCTTCCCAACTTCGGGTGTTAAATCCTCGGTGAATACGAAAGTGACTGTACCTGGCTCAGATAATGAGTTCTACAAAGTCACATTCGATACATCGGCATACCAGCCATTAGATGAAGATCGTTCATGGGTGCTGTTGGGCCGTGGTCGCTTGGGTTACGGTGGCGGTATCGGCTCGAAAGAAATGCCATTCTACGAGAACTTCTATGCCGGTGGTGCCAGCTCTGTCCGTGGTTTCCGCTCTAATAACATTGGTCCAAAAGCGGCGTATTATGCCAATAATGGAACTACAGTTAATAACTCTACCGATGCGGTAGGGGGGAACGCGATGGCGGTGGCCAGTTTAGAGCTGATTACACCAACACCGTTCATTAGTGAGAAATATTCGAACTCTGTACGCACCTCAGTCTTCATTGATTCAGGTACCGTATGGGATACCAATTGGGAAAATACTGCTCAAACACGAGCAGCGGGTATTCCTGATTACAGTAAAGCCAGTAATATTCGTGTCTCGGCTGGTGTGGCACTACAATGGATGTCGCCATTGGGGCCTTTAGTGTTCTCATATGCTAAACCGGTTAAAGATTACGAAGGCGACAAGTCAGAACAATTCCAGTTTAACATTGGTAAAACGTGGTAATTGATTGGCGAAGTACGACTGAATTTTAAAGACAGCACTGGTAGTTGGAATAACCTAAAGTTGCGTCGGCTCAGGCTGGCGCGCTCTTTGGTATAATTCAGTATTAAGTGCACTTCAAGGTGTCTCTGACACAAACAGGTAATGGTAAGGAGTTTATAGTGAAAAAGTGGTTGTGTGCCGCAGGTCTTGGTTTAGCATTGGCAGCTTCTGCCAGCGTTCAAGCCGCAGACAAAATTGCTATTGTCAACGTTTCCAGCATTTTCCAACAATTACCTGCGCGTGAAACCGTAGCTAAACAGCTGGAAAATGAATTCAAAGGCCGTGCAACCGAACTGCAAGGAATGGAGCGCGATCTGCAGACTAAAATGCAGAAATTGCAACGTGATGGTTCCACCATGAAAGCCAGTGATCGTACTAAACTGGAAAACGACGTAATGAAACAGCGTGAAACTTTCTCTACTAAAGCCCAGGCTTTCGAGCAAGATAATCGCCGTCGTCAGATGGAAGAGCGTAATAAAATCCTGAGCCGTATTCAGGATGCTGTTAAATCTGTTGCTAGCAAAGGCGGTTATGACGTGGTGATTGATGCAAATGCTGTTGCATATGCAGATCCTTCTAAAGATATCACTGCTGACGTGCTGAAACAGGTTAAATAAAACATGCCTTCAATTCGACTGGCTGATTTAGCCCAGCAGTTGGATGCACAGGTGCACGGTGATGGCGATATCGTCATCACCGGCATCGCTTCTATGCATTCTGCCGAGCCATCGCAAATCACGTTTTTGTCAAATAGCCGTTATCAGGAACAACTCGCAACTTGCAATGCTGGTGCTGTGGTGTTGACTGAGGCTGACTTACCGTTCTGTAAATCTGCGGCCCTGGTGGTTAAAAACCCTTATTTAACCTATGCACGCATGGCTCAGGTAATGGATACCACACCTCAACCCGCGCAAGAGATCGCCCCAAGTGCGGTGATTTCTCCACAGGCAACGCTGGGTGTGAATGTTTCTATCGGTGCGAATGCAGTGATAGAGTCCGGTGCCGTGCTGGGTGATAACGTGGTTATCGGTGCGGGCTGTTTTATTGGTAAGAATACTCACATTGGTGCGGGTAGCCGTTTGTGGGCCAATGTTTCCGTTTATCATGAAGTGGTAATCGGGCAAAGCTGTCTGATTCAATCCGGTGCGGTCATTGGTGCAGATGGTTTTGGCTATGCAAATGATCGTGGCAATTGGGTAAAAATACCACAGCTCGGTTCTGTACATATTGGCGACCGGGTTGAGATTGGTGCTTGTACAACGATTGACCGTGGGGCACTGGATAATACGATTATTGGCAATGGCGTCATCATTGATAACCAATGTCAGATTGCACATAACGTTGTGATTGGCGACAATACCGCAGTTGCAGGTGGTGTTATCATGGCAGGTAGCCTCAAAATTGGGCGCTACTGTATGATTGGCGGCGCCAGTGTGATCAATGGTCATATGGAGATCTGTGACAAAGTCACAATCACCGGAATGGGAATGGTGATGCGTCCAATCACTGAACCTGGGTTATACTCCTCCGGTATTCCGCTACAACCCAATAAAGTGTGGCGCAAAACAGCAGCTCTAGTGATGAATATTGATGGGATTAATAAACGCTTAAAAGCTATTGAGCGAAAAATCGATAAATAATAATCACTTAAGCCCGAAGCTCTGAGCAAATAATCAAACTTATTGGCATTGATGTCAAAAGTAGATACCCAAAGAGATTGGAGTTGCAAATAGGAAGCCAGCGAATGAGTCCTGATGAACTTACATAGGTAAGTGATTCAGGTGAATAAACGCAGCTGACACCGTTGCAATTTCAAATCCGAAGGGAGTAAAGAGTTCCTAATTTGCGGCCTGCCTAATGCCTCCCTTTTGGGGCAGTGCAGGCCGTGTTGTTGATAGCATCAGTTTTTTAGACAGGAAGAGTATTTTGACTACTGACACTCATACTCTGCACATTGAAGAGATTTTGGATCTACTGCCGCACCGTTTTCCGTTTTTGCTGGTAGATCGCGTCCTTGATTTTGAGGAAGGAAAATTTCTGCGTGCGGTGAAGAACGTCTCTTTCAACGAGCCATTTTTCCAAGGCCATTTCCCAGGTAAGCCAATCTTCCCTGGTGTGCTGATATTAGAAGCAATGGCTCAGGCTACCGGGATTTTGGCGTTTAAGAGCCGCGGTAAGCTTGAACCCGGTGAGCTTTATTATTTTGCTGGTATCGATGAAGCCCGCTTTAAACGTCCAGTAGTCCCTGGCGATCAAATGATCATGGAAGTTGAGTTTGTTAAAGAACGCCGTGGTCTGACCCGCTTTACTGGTGTTGCGAAAGTTGATGGTGAAATTGTTTGTACGGCAACCATGATGTGTGCTCGCAGCAAACCAGCAACACCTGTAGTTACAAAGTCTGAAGCTACAAGGTCTGAAGTTGCCAAGCCTGACGTTAAGGAGTCCTGATACGTGATTGACAAAACCGCCGTTATCCATCCAAGTTCTATCGTCGAAGAAGGTGCAGTTATTGGTGCTGGTGTTCATATCGGCCCCTTCTGCTTTGTCGGATCCCAGGTGGAAATCGGCGCTGGCACGGAACTGAAATCCCATGTCGTCGTTAATGGAATAACAAAAATCGGCTGTGATAATCAGATTTACCAATTTGCTTCTATTGGCGAAGCAAATCAGGATCTGAAGTATGCAGGCGAGCCTACTCGTGTTGAGATTGGTGACCGTAACCGTATCCGCGAAAGTGTTTCTATCCACCGTGGCACCGTGCAAGGCGGTGGATTAACGAAAGTAGGCAGCGATAATTTACTGATGATCAATGCCCATATAGCCCATGACTGCATCATTGGCAATCGCTGCATTCTTGCGAATAATGCAACATTGGGTGGTCATGTAGAAATCGACGATTTTGCCATTATTGGCGGAATGACTGCTATCCATCAATTCTGCGTGATTGGTGCGCATGTGATGGTGGGCGGTTGTTCTGGTGTTGCTCAAGACGTGCCTCCTTTTGTCATCGCTCAAGGCAACCATGCGACACCATTCGGTATCAATATCGAAGGGCTGAAGCGCCGTGGTTTCGACAAAGAATCACTCCATGCTATCCGCAATGCCTACAAATTATTGTATCGCAGTGGCCGGACGTTGGATGAAGTGAAGCCCGAAATTGCCGAATTGGCAGAGCAACATCCGTCAGTTCAAGCATTCATTGATTTCTTTGCTCGTTCGACTCGCGGCATTATTCGCTGACTTATGCAAAATACCCCATTATCTGTTGATCGACCGTCAAGCAGCGGGCGTCCTTTAACTATAGGTTTAGTCGCCGGAGAAACATCTGGCGATATCTTAGGTGCTGGATTGATTCGTGCATTGAAAGCTCAGGTTCCTGATGCCCGCTTTGTTGGTGTGGCTGGGCCACTGATGCAAGCTGAAGGATGCGAAGCTTGGTTTGAGATGGAAGAATTGGCAGTGATGGGCGTAGTTGAAGTATTAGAACGTCTGCCACGACTACTAAAAATCCGAAAAGAGCTAACTCAGCGTTTTAGTGAGCTCTCGCCGGATGTTTTTGTCGGTATTGACGCCCCTGATTTCAATATTACCCTTGAAGGGCGCTTGAAACAGCGTGGCATACGCACCGTTCATTATGTCAGCCCATCTGTATGGGCCTGGCGGCAAAAACGTGTTTTCAAAATTGGCAAAGCCACCGATATGATGCTCGCCTTCCTTCCTTTTGAAAAAGCGTTTTACGATCGTTTCAATGTTCCCTGCCGTTTCATCGGCCATACCATGGCTGATGCCATGCCGCTAACTCCTAATAAGAACGCGGCAAAAGCAGAGCTTGGTATTGCAGCAAATACACCTTGTTTGGCCTTATTGCCGGGTAGTCGCCATTCTGAAGTAGAAATGCTCAGTGGTGATTTTCTGCGCACTGCTGCCATTTTGCAGCAACAATTGCCTAATCTGGAAGTGTTGGTTCCTCTGGTGAACAGCAAGCGGCGTGAGCAGTTTGAGCGAATTAAAGCCGAAACGGCACCTGACCTAGCAGTGCACTTACTTGATGGTAATGCTCGTCTGGCAATGATTGCTGCTGATGCGACCTTGCTGGCTTCCGGTACTGCTGCACTGGAATGTATGTTAGCCAAGTGCCCTATGGTTGTCGGTTATCGCATGAAGCCTTTCACATTCTGGTTGGCTGAGCGACTGGTCAAGACACCTTATGTCTCGTTGCCTAATCTGTTGGCTGGTGAAGAGCTGGTGACTGAGCTGTTGCAGCAAGAGTGCCAGCCGCAAAAGTTAGCTGATGCGCTGCTACCTTTACTACAAGGTGGCTCGGCAGTAGAGGCCTTGAAAGAGCGTTTCCTGATATTACATCAGAGCATCCGCTGTGGTGCAGATGAACAGGCAGCACAGGCTGTATTGGAGCTAGCAGGGCGATGACTGATATCTTTATTTACCCGCAGGCAAATCTGATTGCGGGGGTGGATGAAGTTGGTCGCGGCCCTCTAGTGGGAGCAGTTGTCACTGCTGCGGTCATTCTCGATCCTAAACGGCCAATAGTGGGGCTAGCTGACTCGAAAAAACTGAGTGAGAAGCGCCGATTGTCACTTTACGATGAAATCACAGACAAAGCTTTATCATGGAGCCTTGGGCGCGCTGAGCCTGAAGAGATTGACCAGCTTAATATTTTGCACGCCACTATGCTGGCAATGCAAAGAGCAGTCGCAGGGCTGCATATTGCGCCCGATTATGTCTTGATTGACGGTAACCGCTGCCCAAAACTGGCTATGCCATCATTGGCTGTTGTGAAAGGTGATAGTCGAGTGGCTGAGATAAGTGCCGCTTCAATTCTGGCTAAAGTGACGCGCGATCGTGAAATGACTGAGTTGGATCTCCAATTCCCTGAATATGGTTTCGCGCAGCATAAAGGCTATCCAACCGCTGTCCATTTAGAAAAGTTGACAACTTTTGGGGCAACAGAGCACCATCGGCGCAGTTTTGGGCCGGTTAAACGCGTGCTGGGTTTAGGGTAAACCACAAAACAACATCCATAACGTATGGGTATAATTCCTTGGCAATGAGTTGCTTGGGATGTGATTCAATCCACTAATTTCTGGTGTCTGGATATGGCCGAACCTCGTTTTGTCCACCTGCGTGTTCACAGCGATTACTCCATGATCGATGGATTAGCCAAGATTGGACCCTTGGTGAAGAGAGCTGCTGCATTAGGCATGCCCGCTCTGGCCATTACCGATTTTACCAACCTGTGCGGCTTGGTAAAATTCTACGGTAGCGCGCATAGTGCCGGAGTCAAACCTATCATCGGCGCAGACTTCTATGTGCAAAGTGAAATCTTAGGTGATGAATTAGCTCACTTGACTGTGCTGGCACGCAATAATGAAGGTTATCAAAATCTTACTTTACTGATATCTGAAGCTTATCAACGCGGCTATGGCGCCGCTGGCCCTATTATTGACCGTGACTGGCTGATTAAGCATAAAGAAGGTCTGATTCTGCTGTCAGGTGGTCGGATGGGGGATGTGGGTAAGTTTATCCTGCGGGGTAATCATGCTCAGGTTGATCAGTGCCTTGAGTTTTATCAAGAGCATTTCCCTGACAGTTACTATCTGGAATTAATCCGTACTGGCCGCCCGGATGAAGAAAACTACCTTCATGCCGCAGTGGCGTTAGCAACCGAACGTGGTTTGCCCGTGGTGGCGACCAATGATGTACGTTTTATCGATGAATCAGATTTTGATGCCCACGAGATCCGCGTGGCTATCCACGACGGCTTTACTCTGGTTGATCCTAAGCGACCTAAAAACTATAGCCCGCAGCAGTTTATGCGCGACGAAGAGCAGATGTGTGAGCTGTTCGCGGATATTCCTGAGGCGCTGATTAACAGTGTTGAAATCGCTAAACGTTGTAATGTGACGATCCGGCTTGGGGAATATTTTTTACCCCAGTTCCCAACGGGTGATATGAGCACAGAAGACTTCCTGGTTGAAAAGTCTAAACAAGGTTTAGAAGAACGACTGGAGTTTTTGTTCCCTGATCCTGAAGTTAGGGCACAAAAGCGTCCTGCATATGATGAACGTCTGGAAATCGAACTAAAAGTTATTAACCAGATGGGCTTTCCCGGTTACTTCTTGATAGTAATGGAATTTATCCAGTGGTCGAAAGATAACGGAGTGCCGGTAGGGCCGGGGCGTGGTTCTGGTGCTGGTTCCCTGGTTGCTTACGCGTTGAAGATTACCGACCTTGATCCACTGGAATTTGACCTACTGTTCGAACGTTTCTTAAACCCCGAACGTGTATCAATGCCTGACTTCGACGTCGACTTCTGCATGGAGAAACGTGACCTGGTGATTGAGCACGTTGCGGATATGTATGGCCGTGATGCTGTTTCTCAGATAATTACCTTTGGTACTATGGCAGCAAAAGCGGTGATCCGCGATGTGGGCCGTGTACTGGGCCATCCTTATGGTTTTGTTGATCGTATCTCCAAATTGGTCCCGCCTGATCCGGGCATGACGCTGGAGAAAGCTTTCGCTGCTGAGCCACAACTGCCTGAAATCTATGAGGCGGATGAAGAAGTTAGAGCGCTGATTGATATGGCGCGAAAATTGGAAGGGGTAACGCGTAACGCCGGTAAGCATGCCGGTGGAGTGGTTATCGCACCAACAAAAATTACCGATTTCGCCCCGCTATACTGTGATGCGGAAGGGAACAACCCGGTTACACAGTTCGATAAGAATGATGTGGAATATGCCGGATTGGTGAAGTTCGACTTCCTTGGTGTGCGAACGCTCACTATCATTAACTGGGCGTTGGAGATGATCAACGCCCGCCGCGCGAAAACCGGATTAGAGCCGATTGATATTGCGTCTATTCCGCTGGATGACAAAAAAAGCTTCGATATGCTGCAACGTTCTGAAACGACAGCGGTATTCCAGCTCGAATCCAGGGGAATGAAGGATCTTATCAAGCGTCTAAAACCTGACTGCTTCGAAGATATGATCGCACTGGTGGCGTTATTCCGTCCCGGCCCGTTGCAATCAGGGATGGTTGATAACTTTATTGACCGTAAACACGGCCGCGAAGCAATATCCTATCCTGACATTGAATGGCAGCATGAATCCCTAAAACCAGTGCTTGAGCCAACCTACGGCATCATTTTGTACCAAGAACAGGTTATGCAGATTGCGCAGGTTCTGTCTGGTTACTCACTCGGCGGCGCAGATATGTTGCGGCGCGCGATGGGTAAGAAAAACCCGGCAGAGATGGCAAAACAGCGTTCTGTATTTGAAGATGGAGCCAAAAGCCAAGGCGTTGATGGCGAGCTGGCAATTAAAATCTTTGACCTGGTAGAGAAATTTGCCGGCTATGGGTTTAACAAGTCACACTCCGCAGCTTATGCATTGGTTTCTTATCAAACGCTATGGCTGAAAGCTCATTATCCGGCTGAGTTTATGGCTGCGGTAATGACAGCCGATATGGATAACACTGATAAAGTGGTTGGTCTGGTTGATGAGTGCTGGCGGATGGGGCTGAAAATTTTGCCTCCGGATATCAACAGCGGCCTGTATCATTTCCATGTAAATGATGAGGGCGAAATTGTTTATGGCATCGGCGCAATCAAAGGTGTGGGCGAGGGGCCTATTGAGGCCATGTTGGAAGCCCGTAAAGAGGGTGGCTATTTCAAAGAGTTATTTGATTTATGTGCCAGAGTTGACACTAAAAAACTCAATCGCCGAATTTTAGAAAAGCTTATTATGTCTGGTGCCTTTGACCGTTTGGGGCCACACCGGGCAGCATTAATGAGCTCGCTGGGTGAGGCATTAAAGGCAGCAGACCAACATGCCAAGGCAGAAGCTATTGGTCAGGTTGATATGTTTGGTGTATTGGCAGATGCGCCAGAGCAGGTTGAGCAATCTTATGCTAATGTGCCGCCGTGGCAAGAGCAAATTGTTTTAGACGGTGAGCGGGAAACGCTGGGGCTATACCTGACCGGCCACCCGATCACCCAGTATCTGAAGGAAATAGAACGTTATGCCGGCGGGCTGCGTTTGAAAGATATGCATCCGACGGATCGGGGCAAAATGACCATGGCTGCGGGGCTGGTTATCGCAGCCAGAGTTATGGTGACAAAACGCGGAAATCGTATTGGCATTTGTACTTTGGATGACCGTTCCGGGCGTCTTGAGGTCATGTTATTCACCGATGCGTTGGAAAAATATCAGCATTTGTTGGAAAAAGACCGTATCCTGATAGCCACCGGACAGGTCAGCTTTGATGACTTTAGTGGTGGACTTAAAATGACCGCCCGTGAGTTAATGGACATCAGTGAAGCTCGTGAAAAATATGCCCGTGGGCTTGCTATATCGCTGACCGACAGGCAAATTGATGACCAGCTTTTGAACCGTCTCCGTCAGTCGTTGGAACCCCATCGAGCGGGGACGATCCCAGTGCATCTTTATTACCAACGGGAAGATGCACGCGCCAGGCTGCGGTTTGGAGCTACATGGCGCGTGACGCCCACCGATCGCTTATTGATAGATTTGCGAACGCTGGTAGGTAATGAGCAGGTGGAACTGGAATTTGACTAAAATAGGAATGCTATGAGTCTGAATTTTCTTGATTTTGAACAGCCGATTGCAGAGCTGGAAGCGAAAATTGACTCGCTGACCGCAGTCAGCCGTCAAGACGAAAAATTAGATATTAATCTGGACGAAGAGGTTCAGCGTCTACGTGAGAAAAGTGTCGAGCTGACGCGGAAGATATTCTCGGATCTCGGTGCATGGCAGATTGCCCAATTGGCACGTCATCCTCGTCGCCCTTACACCCTGGATTATATCGCTAATATCTTTACTGATTTCGAAGAGCTGGCAGGTGATCGCGCCTATGCTGACGATAAAGCTATCGTCGGTGGTATCGCTCGCCTGGATGGTCGCCCGGTGATGATCATTGGTCATCAAAAAGGTCGTGAAACCAAAGAGAAGATTCGCCGTAACTTTGGTATGCCAGCTCCCGAAGGTTATCGTAAGGCATTGCGTCTGATGGAAATGGCTGAGCGCTTTAAGCTGCCAATCATTACTTTCATTGATACCCCCGGGGCTTATCCTGGTGTTGGTGCTGAAGAACGTGGTCAATCTGAGGCCATTGCGCGTAACTTGCGTGAGATGTCTCGCCTGAATGTACCTATCATTTGTACTGTTATTGGCGAAGGCGGCTCGGGCGGTGCTTTGGCAATCGGGGTCGGCGATAAAGTGAATATGCTGCAATACAGCACTTATTCCGTTATCTCACCAGAAGGCTGTGCCTCTATTTTGTGGAAAAGTGCTGATAAAGCGCCTCTAGCCGCAGAAGCCATGGGTATTACTGCTCATCGTTTGAAAGAACTAAAAATGATCGACTCCGTCATTCCTGAGCCTTTGGGCGGTGCGCATCGTGATTATCTGGCGATTGCCGCTTCACTGAAAGCACAGCTTCTGGCTGATCTCAGCGATCTGGATGTGCTGAATGACGAAGAATTATTAAATCGTCGTTACCAGCGTCTGATGAACTATGGTTATTGCTGAGTAACTGCGTCCACATTGCAGGTCATTTAAGTTAGATATTGAAATCCGGTGCATATATTATGTACCGGATTTTTTATTTATTAGCCCCCAGCTCACGCTGGCAAGCCACCCTGCCATGTTATATCCGCTCAGTTTGTAACTGATCATTTATAAACAGATAAATAATATTGTTTAAACATCGTAGATGCAGACTGAGTATTTATCTCAAAATAATGTTTAACCTCATAATTTTCGGCTAAAAGATATCCTGTGTTGAATTTTCATGTTGTTATAGATGATTAGTGAACAATTTGAGGATTCACCAATGAATATCATCGCAATCATGGGGCCGATGGGAGTTTATTATAAAGATGAGCCTATTCGAGAGTTGAACGATGCCCTGCTCGCCAGAGGTTTTCAGCTCATCTATCCTAAGAGTCGTGGTGATTTGCTCAAGCTTATTGAGCATAATGCACGCATTATTGGTGTGATTTTTGATTGGGACCAACACAGTAATGAGCTTTGCACTGAGATTAATGATCTAAACGAATATCTCCCACTTTATGCATTTATCAATACTACATCGTCACTTGACGTCAGTTTGAATGAAATGCGTATGGCACTTTATTTCTTTGAATATACTCTGAATGCTGCTGAAGATATTGCTCAACATATTGAACAATATACGACAGAGTATATGGATAGTATTACCCCACCTTTAACCAAAGCACTGTTTAATTATGTCAAAGAGGGTAAGTATACTTTTTGTACACCTGGACACATGGCGGGAACTGCTTTTCAAAAAAGTCCCGTGGGGAGTTTATTCTATGATTTCTTTGGTGCGAATACCCTTAAAGCGGATATTTCAATCTCTGTTACTGAATTGGGATCACTATTAGATCATACCGGGCCACATTTGGAGGCCGAGGAATATATTGCCCGCACATTTAATGCCGAACAGAGTTATATGGTAACTAATGGCACATCGACGGCGAATAAAATCATTGGTATGTACTCATCACCTGCAGGCAGTACGGTACTGATTGACCGAAATTGCCATAAATCTCTGACACATCTATTAATGATGAGAGATATTATTCCTCTCTATTTATGCCCTGCACGTAATGCTTATGGCATTTTAGGAGGGATCCCACAGCGTGAATTTACTAAAACCTCCATTGAGGCAAAAGTTGCGCAGACTAAGAATGCCAGCTGGCCGGTACATGCAGTAATAACCAACTCGACCTACGACGGCTTGCTCTATAATACGGATTATATTAAGCAGACATTGGATGTTCCTTCCATTCACTTTGATTCGGCTTGGGTTCCTTATACCAACTTTCATGAAATTTATGAGGGTAAAAGTGGTATGAGTGGTGAGCGGATGGCGGGAAAAGTATTTTATGAAACGCAATCAACCCATAAATTACTGGCCGCATTCTCTCAGGCATCAATGATTCATATTAAAGGTGATTACAATGAGAGTACCTTTAATGAAGCTTACATGATGCACACCACGACCTCCCCTAATTACGGAATTGTCGCCTCAATGGAGACAGCGGCGGCAATGATGCGTGGCAATCCTGGCCGACGCATGATTTTGCGCTCCATCGAACGGGCTATGCATTTTCGCAAGGAAGTGCGCCGCTTACGCTCAGAAAGTGATAACTGGTTCTTTGATGTTTGGCAGCCGGAAGATATTGACGAAATAGCCTGCTGGCCACTCCAACCGGGACAAGCGTGGCATGGTTTTAGCTCTGCAGATGCTGATCATATGTATCTTGATCCGATCAAAGTGACCATTCTGACGCCGGGAATGAGTCACGAAGGAGCACTTGAAGAGGAAGGAATCCCCGCCGCATTGGTAGCAAAGTTTCTGGATGAACGTGGGATCGTGGTAGAAAAAACCGGCCCCTATAATTTGCTATTCTTATTTAGTATCGGCATTGATAAAACTAAGGCGATGAGTTTATTGCGCGGCCTGACCGATTTTAAGCGCGCTTTTGATCTTAATTTGCGGATTAAAAATATGCTGCCAGATCTGTTTGCGGAAGATCCTGATTTTTATCGTCATATGCGTATTCAGGATCTAGCTGCAGGTATTCATAACATGATCCGCCAACATGATTTACCTCGCCTGATGCGCAAGTCATTTGATGTATTGCCAGAGATGAAACTCACGCCTTATAGCATGTTCCAACAGCAGATACGCGGTAATATAGTTGCTTGTGATATGGCTGATTTGATTGGCAAAGTGGTCGCCAACATGATCTTACCTTATCCACCTGGGGTTCCATTAGTTATGCCGGGTGAAATGATTACCGAAGAGAGCCGCGCAGTATTGGATTTCCTTCTGATGCTTTGTGCTATTGGTGCTCGTTATCCTGGGTTTGAAACGGATATACATGGTGCCAAGCGCGATGATGAGGGGCGTTACTGGGTCAATATACTCGATACAAAAGACTAAGTTGGAGTGATATATGCTGGCAATACGTCAGATTCATCATATTGCGATAATTGGCTCAGATTATCAGGCGAGTAAAAGATTCTATTGTGAGGTTTTAGGTTTTAGTCTCATGAGTGAAGTGTATCGCGAAACGCGGGATTCCTGGAAAGCTGATCTGGCACTAAACGGGCAGTATACGATTGAGCTTTTTTCCTTTCCGTCCCCTGCCGCAAGGCCCAGTCGCCCGGAAGCATGTGGCTTACGGCATTTGGCCTTTCAGGTCGATGATATTGTACTGGCAGTGCGGGAACTTGAAGTCGCAGGTGTAATTTGCGAAGCAATCCGCATTGATCCCTACACACAAGCACGTTTTACTTTCTTTAGTGACCCAGATGGTTTACCTCTGGAGCTCTATGCACTGACAGCGGAATAAGATGAACGCCACTCCTGCTACATCAAATGTTTTGCTTAACCCACTGTTCGCACACTTAGGCGAGCAGCGCCATGTGCTGGTCGGGTTCAGTGGTGGTTTGGACTCCAGTGTACTGCTGCATTTATTGGTTTGCCTGCGTGATCAACTTATCCCTGACTTGATGATTCGCGCTATTCATATTCACCACGGTTTGAACCCATTGGCAGACAGTTGGGTAAAACATTGCCAGCAGAAATGTGAGCAATGGAGAATCCCGCTCGAAGTGGTGCGAGTCACTATTGATGCACGTCATGCTGGTATTGAGGCTGCGGCGAGAACGGCACGTTATCAAGCATTTACCTCACATTTAGCCGCGAATGAAGTGTTAGTTACCGCCCAGCATTTAGATGACCAATGTGAAACTTTCTTACTGGCACTCAAACGCGGCAGTGGCCCGGCTGGCCTATCCGCCATGGCGGCTAAAATGCCTTTTGCGCATAGTCAATTATGGCGGCCATTATTGGCATTTTCCCGTGAGACACTTGAGAACTATGCTCAAGTGCAGCGATTGCAGTGGATTGAAGATGATAGTAATCAGGATGATCGTTTTGATCGCAATTTCCTACGATTAAGAGTCTTACCTTTGCTGACTCAGCGTTGGCCGCACTTTGCTCAAGCCACGGCACGCAGTGCCGGTTTGTGTGCTGGGCAGGAGCAACTATTGGATGAGTTGTTGGCGGATAGTCTACAAAAGCTACAAAATGCAGAGGGAGCGCTGTCTGTCGAGGGGTTATTAGTGGCTTCAGAGGCTAAACGCGCAGCGATATTACGCCGTTGGTTAGCACAATGGGGAGCCGCAATGCCATCGCAGAGCCAACTGCAACGTTTGTGGTTGGAAGTGGCTATGGCCAGACAAGATGCAGAGCCTCAATTAACTCTCGGGGCACACCGGGTTCGCCGTTTTCGGCAATATTTGTACCTGTTATCGCCAGTGACAGAAATACGAATACCGCATCTACCTTGGGCTAAAGTTCAGGCTGGCTCTAGCTCGGTGCCAGTTGTGCCAGCCCCTTTGATTCTGCCTGTGGGCCTTGGGACATTGAGCTTTACAACTGAGGGCGGGCAAGCCCTTAAAGCCCCAGCCATTGGCGATGAAATAAGCATACGCTTTGGCTTGCAAGGCAATATTAAAATTGTCGGGCGGCAGCATTCACGCCAAAGCAAGAAACTATGGCAAGAGTTAGGTATCCCGCCATGGCAGCGAGAACGTATTCCGTTACTGTATTTTGGTGAGCAGTTGATTGCGGCGGCGGGTGTCTTTGTCACTCAAGCTGGGCAGGCTAAAGAAAATGAACCGTGCTGGCACCTTCATTGGGCCAAACCGGAATTGAATAATAAGAATAAGTAAGAGCATTTATTTTGAGGAGCAATGATGAAACTAGTTGTTAGCGTAGTGATCTTCAGTTTATGTAGTTTTTCGGCACTGGCAAAAAGTGATATAGAAGCGGGTCGTGCAAAGTCAGCCAGCTGTGTGGCTTGTCACGGTGCTCAGGGCAAGGTTTCAGTCCCTATGTATCCTAATTTGGCTGGGCAAAATGCTATGTATTTAGAGCAATCATTAAAAGCGTATAAAAAAGGAGAGCGGACTGGAGGACAAGCTGGAGTGATGCAAGCTTATGTTACACCTTTAACCGATGATGATATCTCTGATCTGGCAGCCTATTATGCGAGTTTAAAGCCTTAAAGCAGATTGGCCAGCCTTAAAAGCAAAACGGGCCACTTTTCAGCGGCCCGTCTGTAAATGTGTAGAAACTATGATGCACTTACTACTACAGTCCCGATTTCGGGATGGCTGAAGCTGGCTATGTGGTCAAGACGTAATTCACGCATTGTTCCTTCCTGCTCGACAATCAGGTATTCGACCTTTTTTCTCAGCAGCAGATCGCTAGCTTTTCCTTCTACGATCTCACCGCCTCTCAACTTCAACGTCAGTATCAGGTGATGTTGGCAGGCGAGTTCTAGATTATCGTAGTCATCACAATTGATGGGTTGATACTCTTCACTCATCGACATAATCGCTCACCAATAAGTTAGCGGCGGCAAAGGCCGCCTGTTCCCTAACGGAGGACGGGAGTGCGTCATTAGCCGCAACTTCGTCCAATGCTTTCAATACACAACCCAGTGCATCTGACACGTAGCCCTGGTCACCACTAGCAATTTGTGCATAAAAACGGCGCACTAATTCACAGTATTGCTGCACAGTAATCCTCCCGGAAAAGTTTAACCCAGTAGATTCTCTGCGGAAACGTCGCGCTGTCAACCTACGAAGATAAACTCTGAACTTATAAGGACTATAGCACAGGAGTAGTAGAGATATTAGAGTCAGAATGAAGCTTTCTTTTTAGTATTGATACCACTAATAACTCTCTTTATACCGGGCTGGCTGCAAACAGACCTAATCAAGTACACTATCAGCCAGTTAATTAAGAGGTCACTCATGGCACTAAAAGCAACCATCTATAAAGCCGCAGTTAACATCGCCGATATGAACCGGAATTTCTTTCAAGATGTTAACCTGACCATCGCTCAACACCCATCCGAAACTGACCAGCGTATGATGCTGCGTTTATTGGCGTGGATTTGTCATGCTGATGAACGTTTGCAGTTTACCAAAGGTTTGAGCGCTGATGATGAGCCAGAAATTTGGCGTCACAATGATCACAATGGTATCGAACTGTGGGTCGAATTGGGGTTACCCGAGGAAAAACGGTTGCGTAAAGCTTGTAACCAGTCACAGCAAGTTGTGCTCTATGCCTACAGTGAAAGGGCCGCTAAAGTATGGTGGCCACAAGTTAAGGAAAAGTTATCTGGGCACCGTAATCTTCGGGTACGCTTCCTGGATGATGAACAAATGGCAAAATTGGCGGCGCTGTCTAATCGCAATATGTCATTGCAGGCCACGTTGCAAGAGGGAACTATTTGGTTATCTGATGATCAGAATAATCTGGAAATTAGTTTTGATGAATGGCAAGGCGATGGGCAATAAGCGTGTTGATTCTATCTAACAATGTCAGCTTACCCGACAGCGAGATTGAATTGACGGCGATCCGCGCTCAGGGGGCGGGGGGGCAGCACGTTAATAAAACTTCTACAGCCATTCATTTGCGCTTTGACATTAAGGCTTCAAGCCTGCCAGTGTACTATAAAGAAAGATTATTATCGCTCAACAGCCATTTGATGACTGCCGAAGGGGTCATCATTATCAAAGCACAGGAATACCGTAGCCAGGATATGAATCGCGAGGCTGCATTAGCGCGGCTGGTGGCATTAATCCGCCAGTCGATGGTGGTAGAAAAAACACGCCGAGCGACGAAACCCACTAAAGGTTCAAAAATTAGGCGGGTTGAAAGTAAAGTCCGCAAAGGGGCGACAAAAGCACTGCGCGGCAAAATACATCAGGATTGATGCTGATATCAGCCCCTATGGCGAATAAGGCGGCTTCATCCTTTTATATCGGACACAGTATGGGAGAATGACTGTGAGTAAATTAACAATAACGCTATTTTTGGCAGTAGGCGCACTGTCACTATTAGGTTGTAATAATCGGTATCAGCCAGTTGAACCGGCTTTACAACCGATGCAGCAAAGTTATCAAGGGGGTTTACCCTGTGCTGATTGTAGTGGTTTGGATACCTCGTTATTCCTCGACAGCGATGGAACATTTGTCTTGAAAGAGATTTATCGGGGGAGTAGAGAAGGCGATCAGGCTTTCGCCGAATATGGTAAGTGGGCACGGACGGCAGATAAATTAGTGTTAACCACCGGCCAGGGAGAGAAACGTTATTTCCGGCCTGTCGGTAAAAATTTGGTGATGCTTGATCAACAAGGTTTATCGATTGAATCTAATTTGAATTATCAGTTAGTACCGACCGACCAGTCTTTACCTAAAACCCCAATGCCACTAAGCGGTATGTATAAATATTTCGCTGATGCTGCGGTATTCACTGATTGTGTCACGGGCAAAACTTTCCCAGTGGAAAATAATATCGCGTTGGAGAAGGGATATCTAAAAGCTCGCAAAAATGTCGGTGAGCCGGTCTTCCTGACTCTCAAGGGTTATTTTGATATTCGACCGTCAATGGAGGAAGGGCAGTCCGATAAAATGCTGATCCCAGCAGATGATATCCAGTTTAATGCTAATAAGAGCTGTGAGAATCGATAACGGGTTTTGGTGAGATAATAAAAAACCGCTGGTAGTTATTCACTATCCAGCGGTTTTTTTTATACGCAATCAATTAGCGTTTAATTTGGCTCAGCAAGAAATCAATAATTTCGCTGGTCTTAATCATTTGCTTTTCACCGGCACGGCGATTTTTGTATTCCACTTCTTCGCTGTCGAGGTTGCGATCCCCAATCACGATATTGTGTGGCACGCCAATCAATTCCATATCAGCAAACATAACACCAGGACGCTCTTTACGATCGTCGAGAATAACGTCAATACCGTGTGAACGCAGTGTGGCATACAACTCTTCTGCCAGCGCCTGGACGCGGAAAGATTTGTGCATATTCATTGGTAAAATAGCGACCTGGAATGGGGCAATCGCATCTGGCCAAATAATACCGCGCTCATCATGATTCTGCTCAATTGCTGCAGCAACCACACGGGACACCCCAATACCATAACAACCCATGGTCATCACTTGATTGCGGCCATCTTCACCCTGAACCGTGGCTTTCATCGCTTCCGAGTATTTAGTGCCTAACTGGAAGATATGACCGACTTCAATGCCGCGTTTAATTTGCAGAGTGCCTTTGCCGTCTGGGCTGATATCGCCTTCAACCACATTACGCAAATCAGCAACCTGTGGCAGCGGCAAGTCGCGCTCCCAGTTAATGCCAAAGTAATGTTTGCCATCGATATTGGCACCGGCACCGAAATCACTCATCACCGCCACACTGCGATCAACTACAACGGGTAGCGGCAGATTAATCGGGCCTAATGAGCCAGGGCCTGCACCGATAATTGCACGAATCTCTTCTTCGGTGGCGAAAGTGAGTGGCTTGGCCACTTGTGGCAATTTCTCGGCTTTGATTTCATTCAATTCATGATCACCACGAACCAGCAAAGCAACCAACTTATGTCCACTCTCTTCGTGAGCATGAACCATTAAGGTTTTCACTGTTTTCTCAATCGGCAGGTTGAACTGCTCAACTAATTCAGCGATGGTTTTTGCATTCGGAGTATCAATGATACGCAGCTCTTCTGTGGCGGCAGTCCGAGGTGCAGATGGTATCAGCGCTTCAGCAAACTCAATGTTAGCGGCATAGTCTGACTCGGTTGAGAACACGATATCGTCTTCACCACTGTCCGCTAGCACCTGGAATTCGTGAGATGCACTGCCGCCAATCGAGCCGGTATCTGCCAGCACAGCACGGAAGTTTAGATCCATACGCTCGAAGATCTTACTGTATGCGGCATACATCGCATCATAAGTTTCCTGCAATGATTCCTGAGTAGTGTGGAAAGAGTAAGCATCTTTCATCAGGAATTCACGAGCACGCATCACGCCAAAACGTGGGCGCACCTCATCACGGAATTTGGTTTGGATTTGGAAGAAATTCAACGGCAACTGTTTGTAAGAGTTAATCTCACCGCGAATCAGGTCTGTAATGACTTCTTCATGAGTTGGGCCAAGCACAAAAGGGCGTTCGCCACGATCAACAAAGCGTAACAGCTCAGGGCCATATTGTTCCCAACGGCCACTTTCTTGCCATAAATCAGCCGGTTGCACTACAGGCATTGAGACTTCGATTGCACCGGCGTTATTCATTTCTTCACGCACGATGTTTTCGACTTTCTTCAATACCCGAACCCCGGTCGGCAACCAGGTATAAAGACCTGAGGCCAGTTTACGTATCATCCCGGCGCGGAGCATCAGCTGGTGACTGATCACTTCAGCATCAGCAGGTGTCTCCTTCAAAGTGGAGAGCAAATATTGGCTAGTACGCATGATGTTTTGATTCCATTAGCGCTGCGACAAATAGAGGCAGCCAAAAAGTAAAAAGTGGTTTAGTTTACCAGCGAGTACCGGTTGTCAAAAGACAGCAGGGTGAAATTTAGCATGGGTCGATTGATAACACTTCCGTTTGGTCTCCAATAACCCGCCAGCGCACATTAAATTCCAGTAGTAAAACAGCATATTCACGGCTTTCACTATCGCCTTTGCGGTAGGCAGGGCGCGGATCTTGTGCTAAGACTTGGGTAATAAAACGCCGTAAGTGCGGGTAACGCTGTTGTTGCTGTACTAACTGTTGTTCAGCGATGCTGGAAAAGCAAACTTGCATGTCTGCGTCAGGTGCTGCTTGTGCAAAACCTGCTCGGGCATGTGGGTGGCTCTCCGCGAAAGGCAAATAGGGTTTGATATCAATTACGGGCGTACCATCAACCAAATCCAGACTGCCTAACACCAAAGTTACCTCACCTCCTTGGCATCGCACCTCTTTCAGTTCAATAAGGGACATGCCAATCGGGTTGGGACGAAAGGTAGAGCGGGTGGCAAATACCCCCATTCGGGCATTACCACCTAAGCGCGGTGGACGAACTGTAGGCCGCCAACCCCCATTCATTGTTTGATGAAAAACGAACATCACCCATAAATGGCTAAAATCAGATAAGCCTCGAACCGCTTCTGCTTGATTATAGGGCGCTAAAAGCTGTAACTCACCCCCACCATCTTCAATCAGACCAGGCTGCCGCGGTACGGCAAACTTTTCTTTATAGGGCGAACGGATAACGCCAATCTGATTAAATGAAAACACACTCATTTTGATGAAACATTCAGTGCAGAACCCTGACACACGGCTTGCTGATAACAGCCGGGGACACCGCTAAGTATTTCACATTGATGCAGCAAGACCGCATTGGCTTTCATATACGATGCACGAGTCTGCATTCTCTTACGAGCGGTTGCAATACTTGGTGGGGAATCCTGAACGGTGGATTGGCACGACTCACCGGACACTTCGCCTAAGTCACGGAAAGGTTTACCAACCAATTCTTCTGCACTTTTATAAAGTTTGACCGGTGCCGGGCGCGGGGCTGCCGTAGGGCTGGGTTTGATAACCGGAGGCGGTTGCTTAACCGGATTTTCTGTGGTGGATGGCTTTGATTGAAGCATGGAACATCCAGTTAGCGAGAGGGCTAACAGACACAGAGGTAACGCACGCATAGAAATTCCTCAGCCTTTTTATTTAAGAGGCGCTATTGAAGCAATCTATTATGCAAATAACAAGACGGGCTGTTGCCCGTCTTGCAATATATTTAGCAAACACTGAGTTTAGGAAACCTAATATTCAGCAAAATGGCCCACTGGTCATTACCAGCCTTTAACTGCGCCACCGTTGAATGCTTTGTTTGCTGCATCATTAACTTCATCAGACTGATAAGCCTGAACGAATTTCTTCACGTTTTCCGCATCTTTATTATCTTCGCGAGCAACGATCAGGTTAACGTAAGGTGACTCTTTGTCTTCGACAAACAGACCATCTTTGGCAGGTGTCAGGCCGATTTGGCTAGCATAAGTGGTGTTGATAACCGCCAGAGCGATTTGTTGGTCATCCAAAGAACGTGGTAACTGAGGGGCTTCCAGCTCGACCAATTTCAGGTTTTTAGGATTCTCAACAACATCCAGTACGGTTGGCAGCAGACCAACACCGTCTTTCAGTTTAATCAGACCGACTTTTTCCAGCAGTAACAGAGAACGGCCCAAGTTAGTCGGATCATTTGGCAGTGCTACCTGAGAGCCAGGTTGCAGTTCTTCTAATGATTTGATTTTCTTAGAGTAACCAGCAATTGGGTAAACGAATGAGTTACCAACAGAAACCAGTTTGTAGCCACGATCTTTAATTTGCTGATCCAAATAAGGTTTATGCTGGAAAGCATTCAGATCAATATCACCTTTACTCAGAGCTTCATTTGGCAATACATAGTCGTTGAAAGTGACTAATTCAACATCCAGACCGTACTTGTCTTTTGCAACTTTCTGTGCAACTTCAGCAACTTGCTGTTCAGCACCCACAATCACGCCGACTTTAATGTGGTTTGGATCTTTTTCTGCTGGGCCGCAACCTACCAAGGCCAGAGTACCAATCAATGCACTGACTGCCGCGATAGTTTTGAATTTTAAAGACATATCCTTTCCTCTATAAGTATGCGCCGCTGTGTGAGGCCGTCGCTGGGTAATTTATGTATTAATAACTATTTGTGAGTAACCGCTTTTACGATCCGATCACCACTGATTTGAATCAGGTAAACCAAAATAACTAACAATACTAATACCGTATTCATCACTGTGGCGTTATAGCCAATGTAGCCATACTGATAGCCGATTTGGCCTAGGCCACCGGCACCTACTGCACCCCCCATAGCGGAATAGCCCACCAGGGTAATTAGGGTAATAGTTGCTGCATTCACCAAGCCTGGCAGGGCTTCAGGCAACAACACTTTCTTGATGATTTGCATTGGCGTAGCACCCATTGCGCGGGCTGCTTCAACCAAACCTGATGGTATTTCCAGCAAGGCATTTTCCACCATGCGGGCAATAAACGGAGCTGCACCGACCGTTAATGGAACGATTGCCGCTTGTAAACCAATGGAGGTACCGACGATCATCCGAGTGAATGGGATCATCCATACCAATAAGATAATGAAAGGTATGGAACGGAAGATGTTCACAACCCCAGATAGGATGCGATAAATTTTATTGTTCGCAATAATTTGCCCTGGGCGGGTGACATATAACAGAACACCAACCGGTAGCCCCAAAACAAAACCAAAGAAGCCAGAGACAAACGTCATCATTAGAGTTTCCCAGACGCCTCGGCCCATTAACCACATCATTGCCTCAGACATAACCCAGAACCTCTACTTTTACATGATGATCTTGCAAGAACTTGATGGCAGCGAGGCCATCCTGATTGTCGCCATGCAACTCTGCCAGCATGACACCAAATTTAACGCCACCGGCATAGTCCATTTGCGAGCTAAGGATACCGATATCAATATTAAAGCGACGTACAGCCTGTGATATTAACGGGGCATCAACCGACTGACCGGTAAATTCCAGTTTCAGCAGTGGCACTTGGTCTTTGGTGGGTTCTTGAGTCATACGCAGTGCGTAATCCTCTGGAATATCTAAATGCAGCGTTGATTGAATGAATTGCTGAGCTAGCGGGGTTTTCGGATGAGAGAACACTTCGCTGACGCTGTCTTTTTCAATCAATTTACCTTCGCTGATAACCGCAACCTGATCACATATACGTTTCACCACGTCCATCTCATGGGTGATAAGTAGAATGGTCAGACCCAAACGACGATTAATATCTTTAAGCAGTTCCAGAATTGAGCGGGTGGTCGCTGGGTCTAATGCGCTGGTGGCTTCATCACATAGCAGAACCTTAGGATTACTCGCCAAAGCACGGGCGATTGCGACGCGTTGTTTCTGCCCACCGGACAAATTCGCTGGATACGCATCTTGCTTATCGGCAAGCCCGACTAAATCTAACAACTCGGTGACTCTCTTCTTTATATCTGCGCGTGGTGTGCTGTCCAGCTCAAGCGGCAGTGCGATATTGCCATACACCGTGCGGGAAGAGAGTAGATTAAAGTGCTGGAAAATCATGCCAATCTGGCGGCGTGCGCGAGTCAACTGCCCTTCAGATAAGGTCGTGAGATCTTGTCCATCTACCAGAACTTGTCCACTGGTAGGGCGTTCTAACATATTGGCGCATCGAATCAATGTACTTTTACCGGCACCTGAGGCACCAATGACGCCATAAATTTGCCCAGCGGGGACGTGTAGACTCACGTCTGAAAGCGCGGTAATCGTGCGCGAACCCTGCTGAAACTCTTTGCTGATGTGAGAAAGTTTAATCATATTATTCTTATTTTATCGTTATTTCCGTGGCTAGATAAAAAGTCAGCTTTGGCAAAACCAAAGTATGGGTTGGATGTTAAGGCGTCTAGATGGCTAAGTCAACTGGCAACACTGATTCTCTTCCATTCTCAATCGGCAATAAAACATGCGATACTAGTGGTGTTAACAGCCCTCAGGAGCATATAAGTGACTCAGCCCGTCCCCGCAATATTTTTAGATCGTGATGGTACAATTAATGTCGACCACGGTTATGTCCACGAAATTGATAATTTTCAGTTTATAGACGGTGTTATTGATGCTTGCCGTGAATTGAAAGAAATGGGCTTTGCTCTGGTTTTGGTCACCAACCAATCGGGTATTGCACGCGGTATCTTTACTGAAGAGCAATTCCTGAGCCTCACCGAGTGGATGGATTGGTCGCTGGCTGATCGCGGTGTTGATTTGGATGGTATCTATTTCTGCCCGCATCACCCTGATGGCAGTGTAGCGGACTTCCGTGAAACATGTGAATGCCGTAAACCATTGCCAGGCATGTTACTGCAAGCACAAAGTGAATTGAATATCGATATGGCTGCTTCTTATATGGTTGGCGACAAAATTGAAGATATGCAGGCAGCATCAGCCGCAAATATCGGTACTAAAGTATTGGTTCGCACTGGCAAACCTGTGACAGCGGAAGGTGAGGCAGCCGCGGATTTGGTACTAAATAGTCTGGCTGACCTGCCGAAAGCCATAAAAATGCATCATAAGTAGTCGTAACGTTCAAATAATCATCAGTCAGAAAAAACTTTAAGATAAAACCTTGCCATTCTGAAGCGGCTCCCTATAATGCGCATCCATCGACACGGTGCTGTGAGCAACTTCACAGAGTGGCCGGGAAGAACAGAGGGAATTAACTAATTAAGTTGTTGACTCTGTAGCGGGAAAGCGTATTATCTGCCTCCCGCGTTACCGTAAGATTCGCCGCAAGGCAAACGGGTAACGAACGCTCTTTAACAATTTATCAGACAATCTGTGTGGGCACTCGCAAGACGATATCGAAGCCTGTTTCGGCAGGCAGAAGAAATATCAAAGTCTTGAAGAGTGACCAAAGCAGTACACATTTGAACTTCGGTTCGAATGCATATTTGCAGAAAGTAATCTTTGAGCATCGCTATGTTAACTCATAGCAAATCAAACAAATCTTAAATTGAAGAGTTTGATCATGGCTCAGATTGAACGCTGGCGGCAGGCCTAACACATGCAAGTCGAGCGGCAGCGGGAAGTAGTTTACTACTTTGCCGGCGAGCGGCGGACGGGTGAGTAATGTCTGGGAAACTGCCTGATGGAGGGGGGTAACTACTGGAAACGGTAGCTAATACCGCATAACGTCTACGGACCAAAGTGGGGGACCTTCGGGCCTCACGCCATCGGATGTGCCCAGATGGGATTAGCTAGTAGGTGGGGTAATGGCTCACCTAGGCGACGATCCCTAGCTGGTCTGAGAGGATGACCAGCCACACTGGAACTGAGACACGGTCCAGACTCCTACGGGAGGCAGCAGTGGGGAATATTGCACAATGGGCGCAAGCCTGATGCAGCCATGCCGCGTGTGTGAAGAAGGCCTTCGGGTTGTAAAGCACTTTCAGCGAGGAGGAAGGCATAAAGGTTAATAACCTTTGTGATTGACGTTACTCGCAGAAGAAGCACCGGCTAACTCCGTGCCAGCAGCCGCGGTAATACGGAGGGTGCAAGCGTTAATCGGAATTACTGGGCGTAAAGCGCACGCAGGCGGTTTGTTAAGTCAGATGTGAAATCCCCGCGCTTAACGTGGGAACTGCATTTGAAACTGGCAAGCTAGAGTCTTGTAGAGGGGGGTAGAATTCCAGGTGTAGCGGTGAAATGCGTAGAGATCTGGAGGAATACCGGTGGCGAAGGCGGCCCCCTGGACAAAGACTGACGCTCAGGTGCGAAAGCGTGGGGAGCAAACAGGATTAGATACCCTGGTAGTCCACGCTGTAAACGATGTCGACTTGGAGGTTGTGCCCTTGAGGCGTGGCTTCCGGAGCTAACGCGTTAAGTCGACCGCCTGGGGAGTACGGCCGCAAGGTTAAAACTCAAATGAATTGACGGGGGCCCGCACAAGCGGTGGAGCATGTGGTTTAATTCGATGCAACGCGAAGAACCTTACCTACTCTTGACATCCACGGAATTTAGCAGAGATGCTTTAGTGCCTTCGGGAACCGTGAGACAGGTGCTGCATGGCTGTCGTCAGCTCGTGTTGTGAAATGTTGGGTTAAGTCCCGCAACGAGCGCAACCCTTATCCTTTGTTGCCAGCACGTCATGGTGGGAACTCAAAGGAGACTGCCGGTGATAAACCGGAGGAAGGTGGGGATGACGTCAAGTCATCATGGCCCTTACGAGTAGGGCTACACACGTGCTACAATGGCAGATACAAAGTGAAGCGAACTCGCGAGAGCAAGCGGACCACATAAAGTCTGTCGTAGTCCGGATTGGAGTCTGCAACTCGACTCCATGAAGTCGGAATCGCTAGTAATCGTAGATCAGAATGCTACGGTGAATACGTTCCCGGGCCTTGTACACACCGCCCGTCACACCATGGGAGTGGGTTGCAAAAGAAGTAGGTAGCTTAACCTTCGGGAGGGCGCTTACCACTTTGTGATTCATGACTGGGGTGAAGTCGTAACAAGGTAACCGTAGGGGAACCTGCGGTTGGATCACCTCCTTACCTAACGATACGCATTGCGCAGTGTCCACACAGATTGTCTGATGAATGTAAACGAGCAAGAGCACCTGTTGATGTTGTGAGTTTCGACTCATGCTGACACGAAACGGTTAGATTTCGGTTTAATCGGAACTCCGTGTCCCCATCGTCTAGAGGCCTAGGACACTGCCCTTTCACGGCTGTAACAGGGGTTCGAATCCCCTTGGGGACGCCAATCCGATAATGTGTGAAAGACATTATCAACTGAATATCTTAAAGATGACTTTAACAAGTCGTGTTTAAGATATTGCTCTTTAACAATCTGGAACAAGCTGAAAATTGAAACAATACAGCTGAAACTTATCTCTCCGTAGAGGTACTGAGATAAGGATTAACCTGTATTAGAGTCTCTCAAATAATTACAACGCAAGTTGTCTGTAAAGACACCTTCGGGTTGTGAGGTTAAGCGACTAAGCGTACACGGTGGATGCCTAGGCAGTCAGAGGCGATGAAGGGCGTGCTAATCTGCGATAAGCGTCGGTAAGGTGATATGAACCGTTACAACCGACGATACCCGAATGGGGAAACCCAGTGCAATTCGTTGCACTATTGCATGGTGAATACATAGCCATGCAAGGCGAACCGGGGGAACTGAAACATCTAAGTACCCCGAGGAAAAGAAATCAACCGAGATTCCCCCAGTAGCGGCGAGCGAACGGGGAGGAGCACAGAACCTGAATCAGCGTATGTGTTAGTGGAAGCGTCTGGAAAGTCGCACGGTACAGGGTGATAGTCCCGTACACAAAAATGCATATGGTGTGAGTTCGATGAGTAGGGCGGGACACGTGACATCCTGTCTGAATATGGGGGGACCATCCTCCAAGGCTAAATACTCCTGACTGACCGATAGTGAACCAGTACCGTGAGGGAAAGGCGAAAAGAACCCCGGCGAGGGGAGTGAAATAGAACCTGAAACCGTGTACGTACAAGCAGTGGGAGCACCTTCGTGGTGTGACTGCGTACCTTTTGTATAATGGGTCAGCGACTTATATTTTGTAGCAAGGTTAACCGAATAGGGGAGCCGTAGGGAAACCGAGTCTTAACTGGGCGTCTAGTTGCAAGGTATAGACCCGAAACCCGGTGATCTAGCCATGGGCAGGTTGAAGGTTGGGTAACACTAACTGGAGGACCGAACCGACTAATGTTGAAAAATTAGCGGATGACTTGTGGCTGGGGGTGAAAGGCCAATCAAACCGGGAGATAGCTGGTTCTCCCCGAAAGCTATTTAGGTAGCGCCTCGTGAACTCATCTTCGGGGGTAGAGCACTGTTTCGGCTAGGGGGCCACCCCGGCTTACCAAACCGATGCAAACTCCGAATACCGAAGAATGTTATCACGGGAGACACACGGCGGGTGCTAACGTCCGTCGTGAAGAGGGAAACAACCCAGACCGCCAGCTAAGGTCCCAAAGTCATGGTTAAGTGGGAAACGATGTGGGAAGGCATAGACAGCCAGGATGTTGGCTTAGAAGCAGCCATCATTTAAAGAAAGCGTAATAGCTCACTGGTCGAGTCGGCCTGCGCGGAAGATGTAACGGGGCTAAACCATGCACCGAAGCTGCGGCAGCGACGCTTAGGCGTTGTTGGGTAGGGGAGCGTTCTGTAAGCCGTTGAAGGTGACCTGTGAGGGTTGCTGGAGGTATCAGAAGTGCGAATGCTGACATAAGTAACGATAATGCGGGTGAAAAACCCGCACGCCGGAAGACCAAGGGTTCCTGTCCAACGTTAATCGGGGCAGGGTGAGTCGACCCCTAAGGCGAGGCTGAAAAGCGTAGTCGATGGGAAACAGGTTAATATTCCTGTACTTGGTGTTACTGCGAAGGGGGGACGGAGAAGGCTAGGCTAGCCGGGCGACGGTTGTCCCGGTTTAAGCATGTAGGCGGAGCGACTTGGTAAATCCGGTTGCTTATCAACGCTGAGGTGTGATGACGAGCCACTACGGTGGTGAAGTAGTTGATGCCAAGCTTCCAGGAAAAGCCTCTAAGCATCAGGTAACATTAAATCGTACCCCAAACCGACACAGGTGGTCAGGTAGAGAATACTCAGGCGCTTGAGAGAACTCGGGTGAAGGAACTAGGCAAAATGGTGCCGTAACTTCGGGAGAAGGCACGCTGGCATTAGGTAAAGAGACTTGCTCTCGGCGCCGAAGCCAGTCGCAGATACCAGCTGGCTGCAACTGTTTAATAAAAACACAGCACTGTGCAAACACGAAAGTGGACGTATACGGTGTGACGCCTGCCCGGTGCTGGAAGGTTAATTGATGGGGTCAGCCGCAAGGCGAAGCTCTTGATCGAAGCCCCAGTAAACGGCGGCCGTAACTATAACGGTCCTAAGGTAGCGAAATTCCTTGTCGGGTAAGTTCCGACCTGCACGAATGGCGTAATGATGGCCAGGCTGTCTCCACCCGAGACTCAGTGAAATTGAACTCGCTGTGAAGATGCAGTGTACCCGCGGCAAGACGGAAAGACCCCGTGAACCTTTACTATAGCTTGACACTGAACATTGAGCCTTGATGTGTAGGATAGGTGGGAGGCAACGAAGTGTGGACGCCAGTCTGCATGGAGCCAACCTTGAAATACCACCCTTTAATGTTTGATGTTCTAACTCGGCCCCGTAATCCGGGGTGAGGACAGTGTCTGGTGGGTAGTTTGACTGGGGCGGTCTCCTCCCAAAGAGTAACGGAGGAGCACGAAGGTTAGCTAATCACGGTCGGACATCGTGAGGTTAGTGCAAAGGCATAAGCTAGCTTGACTGCGAGAGTGACGGCTCGAGCAGGTACGAAAGTAGGTCTTAGTGATCCGGTGGTTCTGAATGGAAGGGCCATCGCTCAACGGATAAAAGGTACTCCGGGGATAACAGGCTGATACCGCCCAAGAGTTCATATCGACGGCGGTGTTTGGCACCTCGATGTCGGCTCATCACATCCTGGGGCTGAAGTAGGTCCCAAGGGTATGGCTGTTCGCCATTTAAAGTGGTACGCGAGCTGGGTTTAGAACGTCGTGAGACAGTTCGGTCCCTATCTGCCGTGGGCGTTGGAAGATTGAGAGGGGCTGCTCCTAGTACGAGAGGACCGGAGTGGACGAATCACTGGTGTTCGGGTTGTCATGCCAATGGCATTGCCCGGTAGCTAAATTCGGAAGAGATAACCGCTGAAAGCATCTAAGCGGGAAACTTGCCTCGAGATGAGTCTTCCCTGGGGCTTTAAGCCCCCTGAAGGAACGTTAAAGACTATGACGTTGATAGGCTGGGTGTGTAAGTGCAGCGATGCATTGAGCTAACCAGTACTAATGATCCGTGAGGCTTAACCTTACAACACCGAAGGTGTTTTGGATTTGAGAGAGTGAGATTGATTTTCAGCGAAGTTCCGAGATTGGATTGGCTGGCTGTGCGGGAAACTGTGTAGCGGGTTAATTAAAACAGAATTTGCCTGGCGGCCATAGCGCGGTGGGACCACCTGAACCCATGCCGAACTCAGAAGTGAAACGCCGTAGCGCCGATGGTAGTGTGGGGTCTCCCCATGCGAGAGTAGGACACTGCCAGGCATCAAACACGAGTTATCAGAATGACATCTGGTAACTGACAAAATCGCCATGAGCGGTTTTGCACAGCGAGGAGCGCTGGTCCTGTAAAGGATAGGTATCAGGAAGATACACGTAAAAGAATCGGTGGAGCGGTAGTTCAGTTGGTTAGAATACCTGCCTGTCACGCAGGGGGTCGCGGGTTCGAGCCCCGTCCGTTCCGCCACTTATTGCAAAACCCCTGAATCAATGATTCAGGGGTTTTTTTGCATTTTAACTTCTATCTATTTTAGTCTGCTAAATCTCTCCCCCGATGACCTCTCTCTTAATCGAGCCATGCGCTAATACTCGTACGCGGATATCTCTTAGTTAATTATGGTCATAATGTAACAGAGTGCAGCGAATGAAAAACCTTGGTGGCTAAGCATGAATAAAGCAGGGCATAGTAGTGGGGAAGTGTATAAGCCCTCAGTCTGAGGGCTTCGTACTAAGCTGATTCTTTGCGGCAGACTAATAACGTATGACCAATGCCAAGACCATCAATATCTTTCTCGACATAGAACCCTGCAGCAGATAAGCACTGATAGAATGTATCTGAGTGATAAAAACGGCTATTACCGTTAGCCATACATGTAAAATAAAGAGATGATGCATTTAAGCTAAATGCACCGGCTTCGAATTGCTGTCTATCCCAAAATATCTCCATAATGCATACATAGCTACCTGGTTTCATTGCGTAGTGAATAAGTTTTAGAATATGTATAATTCTTTCTTCGCTGAAACAGTCTAGAAATTGGCTCATCCACCAAACATCTGCTTCCCCTGGTAATTCATCTGCCAGTAACAGATCTACCGGATACGAACTAATACGATCGCTATAACCTTTACTTTTGACATTCTCATTGGCTAAAGCTATCTGTTGAGGCAAATCCAATAGCGTTATTTTTACATTAGGATCATGGGCTGCACATTGTAGAGCCCACTTACCGGTATTAGCACCAATGTCATATATATGTTTAGGTTCAAGATCAAAAATTGTCTTTAGAGCAAGTTGAAAGGCATTATCTGAATAGAAGTGATCAAAGGCGAACCAACTCTCGCGGGCTGCGCTGGGCAATTCATTCAGTGCTGGATAAATTGTCGGCCATTCACCAAACACAGATAATCCCGCTGGTTTGCCTGTTTCCAGGGATTCTTTTAAACTGAATAATCCTTGGTAACAAACGTCTCGAGTGAAATCCATATTTACGCGGGTCATTTGATCATGTAACAAGTAATGGCCAATCTTACCCAGATAAAATCTTTTTCCCTGCTGGTAGAGAATGTGACCACTCAGCCCCATATCCAATAAGATATTGATGGCGTATCTACTTAGCGAACAATGACCTTCAATCTCATCCAAGGTTATTCCGTTCTTACCTAAGTTATCTAATGCGGCTAGAATTCCTGATTCCCTCAGGTTAAGTGCAGCTTGAAATAGCATCGGAGCAAAAGCTATTTTTTGAGCTTCAGTTATTGCCGCCAAAGCACTGATTTGATCCTTGTCATATCCGTAGCGCAAGCTTACGTCCTCGTAATCCAAGTAATAGCTCACCACCCAGTATGATTATTTTTGAATGGTGAGTTTTTATAATAACTTATTGTTATTTATGATGTTATAACGATGGCTGACTGAGCTGAATCTGAATGTCTTTGTTCAAATTAGCTATCCAGCGATTGTATTTTGAATGTATCTTCCCGTTTTTTGCATCCATATTAGTACTGCCAATGTATTTGACTTGATAATTATTAGCACTGTAATTGATCTGGATTTCAACCGTATGGTCGCGATTTATTAGTTTTCCGTTAATCACACCGTCAGAGGCAGGTGTCATTATCCAGCCTCGTTTTATCCCTCCGGCTATAATTGCTTTTTGTACTTCGGCAGTCGTATGATTACCAATTACTGTTTGGCTCACGTTTTGTATTGGCGTGGTACTAGAGCATCCAGTGATAAATGCTAGAGATATAAGCCCGATTAAAAGCGTCTTTAATAATTTCATGATGATCCAATTAATTAATAATTTTCATGTTAGTCCATTAGAGGAGTAACGCAGCATGCTGTATAGCCAAGGTAAAATACTCTGACTCATTCAAATACACAAATATTCTTATATTGATTTTATTTTACATAAATGTAATATAGATGTTGTTATTTATATTTATTGATTTTCTTCACAGAAATACGAATAAAGTTAGAATTGTTCTAAAGATTATTAAAAATATGCCGATAAACAAAATATTTTATTTTGATTTTTTTTCTTTCATTCAAGATATGAATATAACTAATTACTAATAAAAAGAGAATAATCAAATTTTTAAATGCTTTTTACTTGGAAATAGAATAAATTGTCTCGCTTTACTGCTTGCTACTTGGGAAGTCTGGAGATCGTGGCTCATTCGCTGAATATACTGAATTGGTGTGCTTTAGCTCCAGGTATGGGAGTTCGTGAGCAGTGGTTTACTTGGGCGAAGGATTGTTCAAGTCATGCTGCCTGGCAAGGGGACTTACCTAAGTCATTGCATATACCTATGATGTCTGCCAGAAGGATGAGTATAGGTAGCCGACTAGCAGTTGAAGCAGGGCTTTCATTGTTAGAGGCAGAAACTGCCGATATGGCAATATTTACCAGCCGCCATGGAGAATTGGAGCGTACTTACAAGATACTACAATGCCTCCATCAGCAGCGGAGCATTTCTCCAACCGATTTTGCCATGTCAGTTCATAATACCGCATCTGGATGGTTAACTATCACTGCAAGCGATACATTGCCTGTAACGTCACTTGCAGCAGGAATAGATAGTTTTCAACAAGGTATCCTCGAAGCCATAGGAATGCTCGCTTGTGGCGCTGAACGGGTGCTATTAGTCGATTTCGATGGAATTATGCCTGACTTTTATCATTCTCAGACGTCTCCGATAGGGTTACCCTATGCATTAGCATTATTGTTAACTACTGGTAATGATTTGCAGTGTGAGGGTATTTCTAGCATCGATAGTACTAATTCTGAATTACCGCAGGGGCTTAATTTCTTGCGTAATTGGTTGAATGAAAAGTCTTCTTTCGTAATACCGGGTCAGCAAAATAATTGGCAATGGAGCCAGTGATGGATAGTTCTTTTGTAGTTCAAACTGCGCCCCAGCATTCGTCTTTGCTAAATCGTTCATGGCGAGTTGTTGCAACAGCTTTTTGTTTCATGCTTTTTGGCTTAGGAGGATTGTTATTATCCCTTTTATGGTTTTCCTCTTTACGCTTGATTATTCGCTCAGAAGCAACCAGAAGTCAGATCACTCAGCAAAGTATTCGTTATAGTTTTCAGCTATTTCTACGTATAGCCAGATTTCTCGGTGTTTTCGATTATCAAATAGAAAATAATAAGCTGTTCTCTGAGGACTCAGGTTGTTTGATTGTTGCTAACCATCCAAGCTTATTAGATTATGTGTTGCTGGCCGCACATATGCCAAGGTGTGATTGTATTGTCAAGGAAGCATTGTTAAATAATATATTTGTTGCCGGTGTTATCAAGTCTGCGGGTTATTTGGTTAATGCTGAGTCCGATAGGTTATTAATACACTGTAAAGCTCGCTTAGCCAGGGGCGGAAGTATCCTTATATTCCCTGAAGGGACAAGAACAACTGCTGGCTGCGAACTGAGTTTACAACGAGGAGCCGCGAATATTGCATTGCATAGCGGGTGTGATATCCGAATTGTTTATATTGATTGTAATCCTCCGATGCTGACTAAAGAACTTAAATGGTATAATATCCCGCCGGTAAAGCCTCAATTTAATATTATTGTTCAAAATAAAATCAATAGTAATGAATTTATCCATGATAGTGATTTATCGCTAGCGCTTGCTGCAAGGCGACTGACTAAGCATCTAACCTGTGCCTTAATGCCTGAATCTAAGAGAAAGAGTTAATGGAATTATTAAGTAGTGAGATCAAATTACTAATTATTGATGCGCTAAATCTGGAAGGGATGTCGGTGGATGATATTGATTCACAGGCTGCATTATTTGGTGATGGTTTAGGTTTAGATTCGATTGATGCTCTAGAACTTGGATTAGCACTCAAAAATAAATATAGCGTCGTGCTCTCTGCGGAGAGCGACGATATGCGCCAGCACTTTTATTCGGTAGAAACGCTTGCGAAATTTATTTCTGAACAGCGTAACTGACAGGATATTGTAATAATGGAAAAAAAAGAAATCTATCAGCAGGTTACATCGCTCTTGGTGAAGCTTTTTGATATTAATGAGTCTGATATTAAGCCAGAATCAAAGTTATATGAAGAGTTAGAGTTAGACAGTATTGACGCAGTTGATCTGGTTGTGCATTTACAGAAAGCTACCGGTAAAAAAATAATACCGGAAATGTTCAAATCAGTTCGAACTGTTCAAGATATTGTTGATGCAGTCGATAATTTATTGAATACCAAACCATAAGTGGTGAAATCAGGTGACAGATAATCAGAGTAATTTATTTATTGGTCACCTGACTGTTTTGCTCAAAGTCTTTACGGTTATCGCATTTATAGCCTACCCACTGGCGGTCTGGTTTGGCTTGGAGCGCTGGGGATTACATGTATTAGCCCCGATACTGCTCTTGATGTTTATATTGCGCTTCTTTGTTGTACGCAGCAAAATTAAACAACAACTCTGGTTAGGTAAAGTGTTTGCACTTGCTGGTATTGCCCTATCTTTGGCAAGTTGGGGCTTAGGAAAAGCCCAGTGGTTGCTGTTTTATCCTGTAGTAGTAAATATCTTTTTACTGATGCTCTTTACCTGCTCTTTATTTCGCCCTCCTCCCATAATTGAAAGATTGGCAAGATTGACTGAGCCTGAATTGTCACCAGAGGGTGTGGTTTATACCCGAAAAGTGACTCAGATATGGTGCGTGTTTTTTGCAGTAAATGGCACGATTGCTTTGGCAACTTGTTTGTACGGGGATATGCATTTATGGGCCTTATATAACGGTGGCTTGAGCTATTTATTTATTGGTTCGTTGATGGGTATGGAATGGATAATCAGGAAAAGGGTTCAACAGCAGTAAATCTGCCTATGGCTAATTGGTTGGATCATTCTCGAGATGATGCCCTGATTATCGCTCTATGCGGCGCGAAGAAGGTAACTTTACGCCAACTAAGGTGTGATGTTACTTATCTTGTGGAGAGAATGGTTATTTTCTCTACAAGCCGTTGGGCGTTGTGTTTTGAAAATAGCTATTGGTTTACTGTTGCATTACTTGCCACGCTCTATTGTAAAAAAACACCAATTATTTTCGGTCACGCGCGCGAGGCAGTGCTTAAGGAACAATCGCATCAGTTTGATGGCATGTTGACTGACCAATCGCTGAATCTTAATTGCCCGACTGTAATGGTGATAGACCATGCCCCAGTTAATACTATTTGCCATCCACTTCCTGATTGGCCTTCCGATCCGTCTTTAATTCTTTTCACCTCAGGTTCTACTGGTGCACCTAAGGCCGTGGTCAAATCTATTGCTAGTCTGGATACTGAAAGCCATTGGTTGGCTGCAAAATGGGGGCAGTATTTTGATAAAAAGGGCAACCCATTAATTATTGCTTCGGTTTCTCATCAACATTTGTACGGACTGACGTTTCGACTCTTTTTACCACTCTCGTTAGGCATACCCTTTCAGGCCGAGTTGATTGGTTACCATGAACAACTGCAGCAACTACCTGAATTATTCTCACCAATATTCATTAGTAGCCCCGCGTTTTTAAAGCGCATAGATACGAAATTACCCCCGATACAGTGTCAGCAGATCTTTTCTGCTGGCGGGCCGCTCAATTTCGATGACGCCCAAGCTACTCTGAAAACCTTGGGTATGTTGCCGACAGAGATTTATGGCGCGACGGAAACAGGTCTGATTGCTTATCGCCAACAGTTAGAGCAACGGCAACCCTGGCAGTTTTTCTCAGGGGTAACACTAGCGATTAATAGTGATAATACTTTTACTGTTTACTCTGCCTTGATACATGAATCAACGGGTATGCCGATGAGCGATATTATTGAGCTATCAGATAATCGGCAGAGTTTTTACCTGGCAGGGCGTAAAGATCGAATCGTAAAAATAGAAGAGAAGCGTGTTTCGCTGACGGAAATAGAACAGCGTCTAATATCACTTCCTGATATTGCAGAAGCAACGGTATTGGTTTTAACCCAAAACGAAAGAGTGAGTATTGCTGCTGTTGTAGTGTTGACAGACTATGGCAAGGAGCAGCTTTCAACTGCAACAGTGGGTTCTTTTACTCAAAACTTGCGACGTAGTTTACGGAATTGGCTTGAACCTGTCTCTCTGCCACGTCGTTTGCGTGTGATTGATATTATGCCTGTTAATTTGCAAGGAAAGCGCGATTATGCGCTGCTACAGGAGCTGTTTTTATGATGTTCCCTATTGTTATCACTCAAACAATAACAGGTAATCACTGCGCAAATATCAGTCTTTTATTGCCTGCTAAATTACAGTGGTTTAGTGGCCATTTTCCCGATTGTCCGATACTGCCTGGTGTGGCCCAAATTAATTGGGTTATGCACTACGCAAATCAGTTACTAGGTGAGTTACCTGCGGTGAAGAGTATTGATGTCGTAAAATTTCAGCGCCCACTGATGCCAGAGGATCAAGTGATCTTAGTGCTTAATTGGGCGCGAACGGAACATAAGTTGATATTCAAATACCTCGTCCATGGGGAAATAACTGCAAGCAGCGGAAAGATCTCCCTATGTCAGTAACCCCGTTTACACCGTGCCTGGTGATACCCTGTTTCAATCATGGTGGAACCATGGCGGGAGTATTATCGCAGTTGGCTATATATCAACTCCCTTGCCTGATAATTGATGATGGTAGTGATACTGATACTGCAAACGAACTAGTGCGCTTGGCGGCGGAATATCCTTGGGTTGTGCTGGTAACACACCCTGAAAATAGGGGGAAAGGGAATGCGGTACTGAATGGATTGGCCGTGGCACAAAAATATGGCTATAGCCATGGCTTACAAGTCGATGCTGACGGACAGCATCATTTGTCGGATATTCCGATCATGTTAGCTGAAGCGGAAAAATATCCTCATTGCCTCATTTCAGGTCGACCGATTTACGATAAATCGGTACCGAAAGCGCGACTTTATGGCCGCTATATCACTCACTTCTGGGTATGGATTGAGACATTATCTCTGTCGCTAAAAGACAGCATGTGCGGTTTTCGTGTCTATCCTGTCGCTGAAACATTGGCTGTAGCTGCCCAAAATTCATTGGGTGTACGGATGGATTTTGATACCGAAGTGATGGTCAAATTATATTGGCAGGGTACAGAAAGCCGTTTCTTACCAACAAAGGTTACGTATCCTGAAAATGGTATTTCGCATTTTGATGCGTTACATGACAATCTGCGTATTTCCTGGATGCACACTCGCTTATTCTTTGGCATGTTGCCACGCATACCTATATTACTTAAGCGTTATCTGCAAAAGCCCGAAAGCCATTGGTCTCAAACTAAAGAGCGTAGTGGCTTATGGGGCATGCGGTTGATGCTACGCAGTTACAAGATTCTGGGTCGTACTGCTTTCAATCTGATGCTATACCCCGTTATCAGTTATTTTTGGCTCACTGGGCATCGTCAACGCAAAGCTTCAATTCTGTACTTACAGCGGCTACTGAGTTACGCCAAACAGCAAAATCATCCCTTACCGACATCCTTAAATAGCTTTCGGCATTTCATGCGATTTGGTGAATCCATGCTTGATAAATTGGCTAGTTGGCAAGGGGATTTAGTGATTGGCAAAGATGTGGTCTTGGTAGGGCGTGAGCGCTGTGAGGCACAAATAGCTACTCGTCAAGGATCACTCATTTTGGCATCCCATTTAGGGGATATAGAGTCTTGTCGTGCTTTGGCTGAGTTATCTATTGGTGTAAAGGTCAATGCATTAGTTTTCACTCACCATGCGGCTCGTTTTAATCAGGTTATGAAGGAAATTAATCCACATGCTCTGATTAACCTGATTCAGGTTACATCTATTGGGCCAGATACAGCCATTTTATTGCGTCAAAAGCTGGATGAAGGGGAATGGGTGGCTATTGTCGGGGACCGTACCTCTGTTAGTCCTTATCAGCGAGACAACCAACCAAGAGTCATTTGGAGCTCGTTTTTAGGGTACCCCGCTCCTTTTCCTGTTGGGCCTTTTGCTTTGGCTGCTGCACTGCGTTGCCCTGTGTTTCTAATGTTTGGTTTAAAACTGTCTAGACAAGCGAAATCGATGGTGGCGTCGGGTGTTATTGGCACGGAGCGTTCGGCAAGATTACATGTTTATTTTGAGCCTTTCGCTGATCCGCTGATATTACCGCGAGCGACCCGGCAATCTGCTTTGCAAAACGCCGTAGATAGCTACGCCGCCCGTTTGGAGTATTACTCTCTATTAGCCCCACTTGATTGGTTTAATTTTTATGACTTCTGGCATCTAAATGATGGGAAGCCAAACCAAGGAAATTTGTGAAATGAATTTACCCGATGACCCGCGTTTTGCTACCCGGATAGTCCATAACATCCCTTTCCATGATATCGATCCTATGGGGGTAGTTTGGCACGGCAATTATTTCCGTTATTTTGAAATTGCCCGAGAGGCATTACTGAATCAAATCGACTATGGCTATCGGGAGATGCAGGCCTCAGGCTATGTATGGCCGATAGTTGACACGCGAGTGAAATACATTGCTCCGCTGGAATTTGAGCAGCGCATTCATATTTGTGCTTCCATCGAAGAATATGAAAATCGCTTACGTATTGGATACCAGATTTATGATGCCGCCAGCGGCAAGCGCATGACAACGGGATATACCATTCAGGTTGCTGTTAAGGCGTCGACAAAAGAAATGAATTTTGTTTCGCCAGCGGTGCTGTTAGAGAAAATGGGTATCACTCTATGAAATCTATTCTGGCAACCATACTACTTTGCCTCAGTGTCACTACCCATGCAGTGACACTGACATCACTGCAACAGCGATTTGGGGAGCAACCGGTACTGCGTGCCGATTTTGAACAGCAACGTAGCATAAGTGGTATGGATAAACCTTTAAAATCAAGCGGTAGCCTACTTATTTCTCGTGAGAAAGGGCTTTGGTGGTCACAGCAGAAACCTTTTGTTCTGACGCTGTTGTTAGATGACAAGCGGATGGTACAAACCATGGATGGCCAGCCTTCACAAGTGATTACTGCGGACAGTAATCCTCAAATGTTCCAGTTTAATCATTTATTAACTGCATTGTTCCATGCTGATACATCAGTTCTGGAGCAAAATTTTACGTTAACCTTTACCGATAGTGGCCAAGACCGTTGGGTATTGGTACTGACTCCGAAAACGACACCATTGGATAAGTTATTTAAATCCATCACTTTGCATGGTCAATATTTTCTGGAAACGATTGATATAGAAGATATGCAGGGAGATGGAACTCATATCCGTTTTTTCAACCAATTAACTGAGCCTAAGACACTGAGCCATGCCGAACAGCAGCTTTTTGCGCACTGATTGCCATCGAAAACTGGCTATCGGCTGGTTACTTATCTGCCTGCTATTGCTGGCAACATTGCTCTGGTTAATCCCCCGTAGTCAGATGAATAGCAGTGTTCTGGCGTTGTTGCCGAAACAAGAGCTGGCAGGTGTTCCCGCTGAGCTGACTGCGGGGTTTAACCAACGCCTTGATCGCCAATTAGTATGGTTGGTCAGCCCGGAGAATGACACATTAGCGCCGGTGAACTGGTGGTTAAAGCAGTTACAAAAAATGCCAGCGCTACAGCAAGTCAGTGGTGAAATGACTGCTCAGCGGCAACAGGAATGGGGTGTTTTTTTCTTTCAGCATCGTAATGTATTGCTGGATGATGCGACACGCCTGCGTTTAAGCCACGGCGGCGATGCTCAAGCACAATGGATACTTGGGCAAACTTATTCGGCATTTGCCGGGGTGAGCGGTAAAGAATTAAAGAATGACCCCTTGCTGCTGATACGCGGCTCACAACTTGCACAACAACAAAATAGCGGCACATTAAGCCTAAATAAGGGTTGGTTGGTGGCTAAAGACAGTCATGGCCGCCAATGGTATTTGATTCACGGAGAATTACGCGCTTCATCTTATGATATGACTAGTGCGCGCAGCACTGTGGATTCATTGGCTGAATTAAAGCAACAACTTCACCAACGTTGGCCTGGCACTGAAGTGTTGGAACGAGGCACTATTTTTTACAGTAATTACGCCAGTCAGCAGGCTGAAAGTGATATTTCGACCATTGGTTTGATATCTGTCGCTGGAGTATTCCTGCTGATCCTTCTCATGTTCAAATCATTATTGCCACTGGGTTTATGCCTTCTCTCTGTAACCATCGGGGCATTAGCAGGGACGGTTGCCACGCTACTTATTTTTGGTGAAGTCCATGTTATGACTCTGGTATTGAGTGCCAGTATCATCGGTATTTCAGCGGATTATACCCTTTACTATTTGACTGACCGTATGGCGCATGGCGGCCAGACGACACCGCTTGCGAGTTTGAGGAAACTGTTCCCGGCACTGTCAATGGCACTATTGACTACCGTGATAGCTTATCTGATTTTGCTCATCGCACCTTTCCCCGGATTACAGCAGTTGGCTGTTTTTGCTTCCGCAGGACTGACTGCTGCTTGTATCACAGTGATGTGCTGGTATCCGATATTAGCTAAGCGTTTACCGGTTCGTCCGGTACCGAGCTTAAAACTGATTCATCTGTGGTTAAAGAGTTGGCAATGTAATCGAGTATTGCGACTGGGCTTTCCTATTTTGATTATTATTTTTATTATCATTGGGTTAGCTACATTGCAAGTGAATGATGATATCAGTGAATTGCAGGCAATGCCGCCTGAGTTCCAACAGCAGGAACAGCGTATTGCTGCACTTACGGGGCAACACAGTGACCAAAAATGGTTTGTTGTTTATGGTGATAATCCTGAACAAGCATTACAACGCTTAGAACAATTCTCTCCTTATCTATCACAGGCTAAAAAAGCAGGATGGATTGAAAGTTATCGAGTATTGCCATTACCTTCACTACTTAGACAACAACAAAATCTAGCACTACTTAAGCAAGCAACCCCAACAATTATCGAAAAACTACAACAGGCTGGTATGAGTGTTTCTTTGCCTGAATTGCCTACAGAGGGTAGCTCGACAATGTGGGTCACTCCACCTCAATGGCTTGACTCTGTGGTGAGTGAAGGGTGGCGATTGCTTTGGCTCTCATTACCTGATGGGCGAACAGCGATGCTGCTCCCTGTAAGTGGTGTCACTAATCCTGTCGCGTTACAGCAGTTGGCCAAATCAGTACAGGGGATAACCTGGGTTGACAGGAAAACGGAATTCAACGCGCTATTCTCTCTTTATCGTGCTTATTTATCATGGCTGTTATTGATTGCGGTGGTTGTTATCGCTGTGGTCTATTGTTGGCGATTCGGCCTCAGTCGAGGCTTGTATTGTGTCACTCCCACGATACTGTCATTGGGAATGGGGCTGGCCGTGCTTTCTCTCACTGGACATTCATTGAATCTCTTCTCTCTATTGGCATTGATATTGGTGCTGGGGATTGGCATCAATTACACCTTGTTCTTCACCAACCCCCGTGGAACGCCAAGCACATCAATGTTTGCCATCTTTATGGCCGTATTCACGACTCAATTGACCTTTGGCATGTTGGTATTCAGTCATACCCAAGCCATCAGCAGCTTTGGCATTGTGCTGAGCAGTGGTGTATTTACCGCCTTTTTATTAGCGCCTTTAGCGCTACCCAAGCCAAAAGGAGAGCATCCGTGATCGATAAACGGAGTGGGATATTAGTCGTTTTAGCGTTGTTGATTGTGGGGTGTGTAAGCTCACCGGACCAAACACAGCCTAAAGCCTGGCTTAAACCGGGAGTGAGGGTAGATTTACCACAACCGATCATAGTTGAGCCCATTGATCAGCAGCAGCTATTGACTGCAACAGCACAGGGAAAACAGCAGTCATTATTAGTTCTCCTCCACGCTGATGGGCAGCGCTTAACCTTGGTTGGGCTATCTCCTCTGGGTATCCGCTTGTTTAAAGTAGCCTATGACAAGCAGGGGATTCATTTAGAACAAACAATAAAAATTGTTGGATTACCCCCTGCTAATCAGGTTCTTGCCGATATTATGTTGAGCTATTGGCCTGTTGCATCATGGCTTGCGTTATTACCGACAAATTGGCGGCTGGTGGATGAGGGAGATAAACGCAGGTTATACGATGATAAGGGGCAGGTAGTGACAGAGATTAGCTACCAAATGTCAGGCGGTATCCGTAAGCCAATAGCTATCGAGCAGTTTGTGTTTCACTATCGTATTACTATCCAAAATGTGGAGGGCTAGCGACGATGGTCTATTTTTCCGCCGTTGGGATGGTCAATGCCCTGGGGGCTTCGTTATCTGAAGTGAAGGATAACCTCTGTGCCGGACTGGCCCCTGGAATGGCTCCCCGGTCGGGTTGGCTCTTGGATGATTCACCTATTTGGTTGGGCGCGGTTGATTCTGAGTTACCTCTATTACCGGAACAACTCGCGCTACACAATAGCCGTAACAACCGACTATTGATGGCTGCCTTGTTGCAAATTCAACCTGAAATTACCGCATGTATCGCCCGCTATGGTGCATCACGAGTTGCCGTGATTATGGGAACCAGCACTTCCGGTATTTTCGAAGGGGAACGGGCGGTCAGGGAATATCAATCCGGCTCAGGTGAGTTTCCTGCGGGATATCATTACCAACAGCAAGAGTTAGGTGATCCCAGCATCTTCCTCACTCGCTATCTAGGTTTAACCGGCCCGAGTTATACCGTATCCACGGCTTGTTCTTCGAGCGTGAGGGCAATTATTAGTGGCAAGCGCTTGATAGAATCCGGGATGGTTGATGCAGCGATAGTTGGCGGTGCAGATAGCTTGTGCCGTATGCCCATCAACGGTTTTCACAGTCTTGAATCATTGTCGGCTGATCGCTGTATTCCTTTTGCAGCAGAACGTAAAGGGATCAACGTTGGTGAGGCGGCAGCATTAATTTTATTATCACGCGAACCTTCCCCTGTAGCCCTATTAGGGGTGGGAGAGTCCTCGGATGCCTGGCATATGTCTGCTCCTCATCCCGAAGGACGCGGTGCGGAACAGGCCATCAAAATGGCATTAAGTCAGGCCGGATTGCAGCCCACTGATGTGGGGTATATTAATCTGCATGGTACGGCGACTCGTTTAAATGATCAGGTTGAAGCACTGGTCGTAAATCGGGTATTTGGTCATCAGACCCTCTGTAGTTCAACTAAGCATCTTACCGGACATACTTTAGGTGCCGCAGGGGCAACTGAGGCCGCACTAAGTTGGCTGATGCTAAGTCATTCCTTACCGCTACCAAGACAAGATTTTTCTCAAGGATCTCGAGATATAACTTTGGCCGAGATTAATTTGGTCACTGGGCCAGCAATGCTCAAGACACCGGTTATTTTGTCTAACTCATTCGCTTTTGGTGGTAACAACGCGTGTTTGATATTAGGGGCTGGCAGATGATGCATTCTGCTGAGTACTACTTACCACACCAATCACCTATGGTGATGTTAGATGAAGTTCATGCTGTAGGGGAGAGCAATGCAGAGTGTCGAGTTACTGTCTCTAAAGATAGCGTTCTCGGCCCCTTCCTTGATGCTTATGGTTGTCTACCCAACTGGTTTGCTATCGAATTAATGGCACAAACTATTGGTGTCTGGCGTGGCTGGCACGGTTTGCAACAAGCAGTGCCACCGACTATCGGAATGTTGTTGGGGGGGCGGGCCATCAGTTGTGAGCTTGCCGTATTCCCGGCTGGCAGTGAGCTTCAGGTCTGTATTCATTTAATCTTACAAGATGAAAAAATTGGCAGTTTTGAGTGCAGTATCAGCATTGCAGGAAAGCAGGTCGCTTGCGGTAGGTTAAATACTTATCAGCCTGATGCCGAAGAAATAAAAAAACTTACATTGGGGAATAGTGCATGAAGCGTTCTGTTTTAGTCACTGGGGCCAGTAAAGGGATAGGGCGAGCTATCGCTCTTCGTCTGGCAGCAGATGGTTTTTTAGTTGTTGTGCATTATCACCGAGATGTTGCTGGCGCTGAGGCGACTTTGGGGCAGGTTATTGATGCTGGTGGTGAAGGGCGCTTAATTTGTTTTGATATTAGTGCCAGGCAACAGTGCAAAGATGTTCTGGAGCAGGATATCGCGACTTATGGTGGCTACTACGGCGTAGTAAACAATGCCGGTATTACCCGCGATGGCGCTTTCCCTGCACTAACGGAAGAGGATTGGGATGGTGTTATTCATACCAATCTGGACAGTTTCTACAACGTCTTACATCCCTGTGTGATGCCCATGATCGGTTTGCGTAAAGGCGGGCGAATTATTGCGCTTTCCTCCGTTTCGGGGGTGGTGGGGAATCGCGGCCAGGTGAATTACAGTGCGGCTAAAGCTGGAGTTATCGGAGCTTGCAAAGCTCTGGCTCTAGAGTTGGCGAAACGCAAAATTACCGTGAATTGTATTGCCCCTGGATTGATTGATACCGGAATGATCAATATGGAGCCAATAGCTCTGGAAGAAGCGATGCGCATGATCCCCCTTAAACGGATGGGAGAGGCTGAAGAAGTGGCTGGATTAGCCAGCTATCTGATGTCAGATATTGCTGGGTACGTTACTCGTCAGGTGATTTCAATCAATGGAGGAATGGTATGAGCAGCAGAATGGTTGCCACCAATCGAGTTGTGATTACTGGCATGAGTGGCGTTACCGCCTTTGGTAACAGTTGGGCTGATATCTCGGCACGTATTTATGCGGGCGAAAACGCGGTGCAGTATATGCCGCAGTGGGAAGAGTATCAGGGGCTGAATACGCATTTAGGCGCGCCGATTAATGATTTCATAATACCCGAGCACTACACCCGCAAGAGGATTCGCTCAATGGGGCGGGTATCGCTGTTGGCGACTCGTGCGACTGAGCTGGCGTTGGAGCAAGCGGGGCTGATCGGGGAAGATGTGCTAACCAATGGTAATACGGGAATTGCCTATGGATCTTCAACGGGCAGCACCAAGCCGGTCAGTGAATTTGCCACCATGCTGACTGAAAAGCATACCAATAATATTACCGGTACGACCTATGTACAAATGATGCCACATACCGCGGCGGTCAATACCGGGTTGTTTTTTGGCTTGCGTGGGCGAGTTATCCCTACCTCAAGTGCTTGTACTTCCGGTAGTCAGGCAATCGGGTATGCCTATGAGGCTATTCGTCATGGTTACCAAAAGGTGATGGTAGCGGGCGGGGCTGAGGAACTGTGCCCTTCTGAAGCGGCAGTATTTGATACATTGTTTGCGACCAGCCAGCTAAATGATTCGCCAAAGTTATCACCAAGACCTTTTGATCGTCAGCGCGATGGTTTAGTTATAGGTGAAGGCGCCGGCACGCTGATCCTGGAAGAATTGGAGCATGCGCAAGCACGTGGTGCCACAATTTATGGTGAAATCATGGGTTTTTACACTAACTGCGATGCCAGTCATATTACTCAGCCGCAAAAAGAGACCATGCAAATTTGCATTGAAAAAGCCTTGCTAAGTGCGGGATTGGCGGCGGCTGATATCGGATATATCAGTGCTCATGGTACAGCGACAGAGCGTGGGGATATTGCAGAAAGTCAGGCTACGGCTACTGTTTTTGGTAATCGGACGCCAATTTCATCTCTGAAAAGTTATTTCGGTCATACCTTGGGAGCTTGCGGGGCTCTTGAAGCCTGGATGAGTCTGGAAATGATGAGGGCTGGGCGCTTCGCACCTACCATTAACCTAACAGATCCAGATCCTGCCTGCGGTGATCTGGATTATCTGATGGGGGAGGGGCGCTATATTGATACTGAATTCTTCCAGACCAATAACTTTGCCTTTGGTGGCATCAATACGTCTTTGGTGATCCGTCGCTGGCCATAGTCATCATTAATTTCCTTATTGTTGATTTTTTATCAAAAGTATTGTGTTGAATGTGGCATTTTTTGGCAATAAAACTCTTGGCATAATCACTTCAGATTTTTACCGGGAAGCGGAGTTACTTGCTTCCCGGTGGCTGCCAGCTTTTTACACCAATGGTTTTTTTGCCCGACAGCATATTAACCTCGATACAAATCAACTCCCTTCAAAATGAGGAATTACAATGAGCGTACCTGCATTCGGTTTAGGAACTTTTCGCCTACAAGATCAAGTTGTTATTGATTCGGTGAGCCAGGCATTAACATTGGGCTATCGGGCAATCGATACAGCACAGATATATGAAAATGAGGCCGCAGTTGGTCAGGCTATCGCAGAAAGCGGTGTTAAACGTGACGAACTATTCATCACCACTAAGATCTGGATTGCAAACTTAGCACAAGGGAAATTAATTCCCAGCCTGCAAGAGAGTTTGCAGAAGCTGAAAACCGATTATGTGGATCTGACATTAATTCACTGGCCATCGCCAAATGATGAAGTGCCTGTTGCTGAATTTATGGCTGAGTTGATGAAAGCCAAAGAGTTGGGATTAACCCGTCAGATTGGTATCTCTAACTTCACTATTGATTTAATGAAGCAGGCTATAGCTGCGGTCAGCGCTCAAGCTATAGCGACTAACCAAATTGAGTTATCTCCATTGCTGCAAAACCGCAAGGTTGTTGAGTTTGCTCAGCAAAATGGTATTGCAATCACTTCTTATATGACGCTGGCTTATAGCAAGGCATTAGAAGAGCCGGTTATTAAGAAAATTGCTGAGCAGCACGGTGCGACACCTGCACAAGTCATTTTAAGCTGGGCGATGCAATTGGGTTACAGTGTTATTCCTTCATCAACCAAAGTGGCTAATTTAGCCAGCAATCTGTTGGCTCGGGATATACAGCTGAGCGCAGAAGATATGGCGCTGATCGCTACGTTAGATCGTGGCGAACGGCTGGTAAGCCCTGATGGTTTAGCACCAAAGTGGGATTAACTTTAGATTAAGTACTGACGAAGCTACTTCGTCTGAGGTGGTTTCTATTTTGTCGGATTCGTCGATATTAGACATTGATGGATAAAATCAATGAAACAGCTCAGCCGATTGCTGGCTACCGGGTCACTGTAATACACAGCATTAATCGGCATTGCGAGTGGCAAAGTCTGTTCTCGTAGTCTCGGTACCCAATCCCCACATTACAGATCTAGCTGGATCATAAAATCTGACAGGCAGGTAATACCATTACCTTCAAGGTACAGGCGGCGCTGATCATATTACTGATTATAAGGGCTTTTGCCTTTGGTCATGTCCCAAGTTTATAGGTTTATGTGATGCAAGAGGCAGAGGAATCTACACCACATACTGTTGATGTCGCCTCTGGTTTGAATCGTGCAGCATTTAGCATAGGAATTGCGTTAGGATCAATTCTTGGGGGCAGGCCGTGACTCGCATGGATTTGGTGGGATAATCGTTGTTGCTGCATTACTCTTGATGAGGTTAAGCGGTAAGCTAGATAAAAAACACTCAAATCAGGTGGCTATCAGCTAACTCTACTTTCAGCTTTTCATTTTCAGCTCGCATATAGATTGTGGGCTCATACCTCGATTTTCCAAGGTGAGGGCAGGTAGAAAAGTAAAACGTCCGGGCCATCAGGGACGCTTGTTTTAACAAAAGAAGTACGGTGTTTTTATGATCTGGCTATTTTTACTGATACGGGCACTTTATCATTATCCTCGGTTTTTTTGTTCATAGAGACCTTATTAGTGAATTATGAACAACATAGATTGAATCTATCCCTGAGTATCCCAATATCAAAAAGATAACATGGGCAAAAGACATTACTGACCGAAACATCTGAGCGTATAATCAGTGAACTACACGCTGCGGTTATCTTATAAACCAGAGTGATTTCGAATAAGGAATAGGCCATTAAAGTGCCGAAACGAACATATGCAATGCGGTATGTTGCAGGTCAACCGGTTGAACAGATTTTCCCTGGCTCAGCTAAACAATTGGGGCAAGGGTTACCGCCAGGCGCACCATTGCCGACAACTGAATTTCTGCGTGTAATGGTGTGGAATATCTTTAAGCAGCAGCGGTCGCAATGGTTATCTGTGCTTAAAGAGTTCGGGCGCGATGCTCAACTGATGCTACTGCAAGAAGCACAAACAACACCCGAGTTGGTGAGGTTTGCTACGTCTCATTATCAGGCGGCTGATCAGGTTCCTGCGTTTGCATTGCCTCAACACCCCTCAGGGGTGATGACATTAGCGGCTACTCACCCAGTCTACTGTTGTCCACTGAGAGAACGGGAGCCACTGCTGCGTTTGTCTAAGTCTGCCTTAATTACTGTATATCCTATTCATGATGGCCGCTTGTTGATGGTTGTGAACATTCACGCAGTGAATTTTAGTTTGGGTGTTGATGTTTATAGTAAACAGTTAGAGCCGATTGGTGAACAAATTGCGATGCACCGTGGCCCGGTTATTTTAGCAGGAGACTTCAATGCTTGGAGTCGACAGCGGGTTAATGCTTTACAGCGTTTTGCCCAAGGTTTGGGTCTGAAAGAAGTTGAGTTTAGTACCGATAATCGCAGCCGTGCTTTTGGCAGACCTCTCGATTTTGTATTTTATTGCGGTCTTACTCTGGCAGATGCTTCAGTATTAGTGACACGAGCCTCGGATCACAATCCACTTTTGGTTGAGTTCCAGCCATAAAAAAAGCACCCCGAAGGGTGCTTTTTAACAGCGTTAATAGCGATTCTGACTTTATGCGTCCGGGGTTGATTTGCCGTTAACGAACAGCGTCAATTTCAAACCTGGCAGCAATTTATTAGCTTTGCTGACTACCGAATTCCATCGCATCACATCGTCGGTGTTTACACCGTGACGCTTGGCAATACTGGCAAATGAATCACCTTTACGAACCTGATAGGTGATGCTGTTGCTACTGGTTGTATTGCTTGCCAGTTGCAGGGTTTGCCCAACTTTTAAGGTACTCTTGGTACTTAAGTTGTTCCAACTCTGCAAATCGCTGGTCTTGATATTCAACCGCTTGGCAATCGTAGATAAGGTATCGCCCGGGCGAACTTTATACTGCGAACTTGATGCTGATTTTGTGCTGTTCAGTGCCAACTTGGTTGGTTGAACGGCGGCAATATCAGTATCTGCCAATGAATCTTTAAGCTGCTCAGCATGGGCTTTCGGCAACATAATATAACGAGGACCGTGTCCAGTGGGTGCCGTTACATTGCGCTTATACCCAGAGTTAAAGGATTTCAACTTTGTTAGTGACATCCCCGCCATCTCAGCCGCCTGAGTTAGCTCTATCTGCTGACCAACATCAACTCGCGCTAGTGCACGGTCTTTGTCAGTATCAGGCAAGTTTATACCGTACTTTTTGCTGTTCTTGATTAAATCCCCCAAGGCCAGCATTTTTGGGACATAAATTGACGTTTCACGAGGAAGCGACAACGCCCAAAAGTTCGTCGGTTTACCCTTTGCCTTATTTGCTTTCACCGCTTGCATGACTCTGCCTTCACCGCTGTTATAAGCCGCGACTGTTAACAACCAGTCACCGTCAAACATCTTGTTCAGGCGCTCCATCATATCAAGCGCTGCTTTGGTAGAAGCCACCACATCTCTGCGGCCGTCATACCATTGGTTTTGTTTCAAGCCATAATTTCGACCGGTACTTGGCACTATCTGCCACAGCCCTGCGGCGTTGGCGGATGATGTCGCGTGTGGATCAAAAGCGCTCTCCACTATGGGTAGCAGTACCAATTCCATCGGCATCTTACGTTTCTTAATCTGCTCGACTATCAGGTACATGTACGGCTCTGCCCGTAATGTTACATCGTGGAGATAGCTCTTATTTTTTAAGTATTTTTGCTTCTGTTCACGGATCCGAGAATTTTCCGGAACCTTCATCTTCAGCTCGTCGCTAATGAAGTTCCACAAATCTTGCTGCGCGAGGCCACTATCACTATCTAGCCATCGCGCGCTGCCCACTCGGGCGCTATTTGTGTACTCTCCTGCTTCACTCTCTTGACCTGCCGAAGACAAACTCTGTGCATGTTGTACAGGAGCCTGAACGCCCACCTTGGACGTCTGGCACCCGACAAGCAAGACTGAGGCGAGAAATATCGCTTTGGTCTTCATGTGTGTGTCAATGTAGTTGCTTAAAAGACGACCAATCATACTTTGCTTCGATAAAAAACACAACTAAAAGCTCAGAAGCGGTCTTTCTGTGCACGTAATTCGAAAAAAACTGAGACAAGTGAGTCTGGTGGAGACATTACACCTATTTTTCTTTGTAAATCAATGTCATTGCAACGTAAGAAAACATTAATTTTCCGCTCAGTTTGCAATTTTACGGGTAAGCTAGGTTGGTTTTTTGCTCGTAATTGCATGATTTTCTGCTGATATGTAGCAATGTCTTGATCTGAGGGCAGAATAAAACGGGCAAACTTAAGATTTGCGAGAGTATATTCATGCGCGCTGCAAATTAAGGTTTCGTCAGGGAGTTGTGCGAGCTGTTGAATCGACGCGTACATTTGCGCCGGAGTGGCCTCAAATAGCCTACCGCAGCCGGCGGAAAACAGCGTATCACCACAGAAAAGATAAGGTTTGCTGTAGTATGCGATATGTCCAAGGGTGTGACCGGGAACGGCAATAACCTGGTAGTTTCTGCCGCCAATGCTCAGGTTATCTCCCCCATTGACAATAATTGTCGCGCCTTTATTTGCAGTTTCTTGTGGCCCATAGACTGGAATTTCGGGGAAATGGCGGCGCAAATCAGCGACACCCCCAACGTGATCGTTATGATGATGGGTTAATAATATGGCCTGAGGAAGGTACTGGCCTTGACTCAGTGCGGCCAGCACGGGGGCTGACTCACCGGGGTCAACAATGACACAGTGCTTTTGTGTGTCCGCCAATAGCCAAATGTAATTGTCTTGAAATGCTGGAATGCTGATAAGATTCATTAGATACCTCTTTTATTGGCAACAGTTTGAAAGAAGACGTTAAAACATGAAACCAGCACAAACACGCCAAAAGATCGATGCGCCCGCATCTTGGGCTGAGTTACCTTGGGGAGAGTATTATCGTGCGGCAATTGAACTGCAGTTGCAGCCCTGGTGGCCGAAATTCTTTGGTTTCCACTTACTGAAGATAGGCCATTTGAGTGCCGAAATCGCCAGCGATAAATGCGCTATCTCCCATCAGGTAAATGTGGGGGAGCAGGGCAAAAATATGCAGGTGCTTGCCAGCCCATATCAGTTACCTTTTGCTGAAAAATCGGTGGATGCTTGCTTACTGTCCCATACTTTAGCCTATGCTGCTGATCCGCACCGCATTTTACGCGAGGTGGATCGGGTACTGATTGATGACGGCTGGTTGGTTATTAGCAATTTTAATCCAATGAGCCTTTTAGGGGCAGGGAAGTTGGTGCCGTTATTGCGCCAGCGGCAACCCCATGTTAGCCGCATGTTTACTCAGATGCGTTTATTGGATTGGCTAAGTTTATTAAATTATGAAGTTTTATATTTGTCGCGCTTTCATGTCTTGCCGTGGCATAGAGAAGGTGGGCGCTTTATTAGCACCCATCTGCCGGCGTTGGGGTGTGTCAGCTTGATTGTTGCCCGCAAACGCACTATTCCGTTAACGTTTAATCCGATGAAGTTCGGCGCCCGTAAACCGTGGTTCAGCCGAGCTGTTGGGGCAACGAAAAGCTATCGTGATCAACCTTGATGGTGCAGTCACATTATGGTTGAAAGGTTAATTGGGGTTATAACCGGTATCTTCTAACGTCGGTGAGTTTGCGCCTTCACGGGCCAGTTCATCACAACGCTCATTTTCCGGATGTCCTGCATGGCCTTTTACCCATTCCCATTGTATTTTATGCGTCTGAATAGCCAGATCCAGTCGTTGCCATAAATCGACATTACGCACCGGTTTGCGGTCGGTGGTTTTCCAGTCGCGCTTTTTCCAGTTATGAATCCACTGAGTAATCCCCTGGCGCACATATTGGCTGTCAGTGCTAAGAGTGACTTCGCAAGGTGAGGTCAACGCTTCCAGTGCCACGATAGCAGCCATTAGTTCCATGCGATTGTTTGTTGTCAGGAAATAGCCAGCGCTAAAGGTTTTTTCATGCTGTTTGTAACGCAAAATTGCGCCGTAACCACCGGGGCCTGGATTGCCAAGGCAAGATCCGTCGGTGAAAATTTCTACCTGTTTAGTCATCTCTGGTAGACTCTTCCTATCTGATTAAAAGTTAAGTCTGACATAAACGAGCGCTATGAGCACTGGCAATATGCAAGTTACACCGACCAGACAGATTGTTCTGGATACTGAAACTACCGGTATGAATAAGCTGGGCGTTCATTATGAAGGCCATAAGATTATTGAAATCGGCGCAGTTGAAGTGATCAACCGTCGTCTGACCGGCAGAAATTTCCATGTTTATATCAAACCTGACCGTTTGGTCGATCCGGAGGCTTACGGGGTTCATGGTATCAGCGACGAGTTTTTAGCTGATAAGCCCACATTTGCGGATATTGCACCGGAGTTTATCGAGTTTATCCGCGGCGCTGAGCTAGTCATCCATAACGCGGCGTTTGATATCGGCTTTATGGATTACGAATTTCGAATGTTGCAGCAGGACATTCCGAAAACCGAAACCTTCTGTACCATCACGGATAGCCTGTTACTGGCGCGCCGCTTGTTCCCTGGCAAGCGAAATAACCTTGATGCCCTGTGCGATCGCTATCAGATAGATAATACCAAGCGAACATTGCACGGCGCGTTACTCGATGCCGAAATCCTGTCAGAAGTTTATCTGGCGATGACAGGCGGGCAGACGTCACTTTCTTTCTCAATGGAAGGTGATCAGTCGCAGAATAATTCCTCAGACGATATTCAGCGTATTATCCGGCCAGCATCGGGGCTGAAAATAATTTATGCCGCTGAAGATGAGTTAGCCGCTCATGAGTCACGTCTGGATTTGGTGATGAAAAAGGGCGGTAGCTGCCTATGGCGTATGCCACTAGAGACGGACGACAGCATAAACGCAGAGAAATAGTACAAACGCTGAATAAAGTGACATCCAGATGAAAAACTGTGCAAACGGCTTGTTTTACGGGGAAAAGTGTTGACGAGATTGTATTGCATACGTAATATCCCACTCGTTCTTAACCGGAACAGCAGCGTGGTGCGGTAGTTCAGTCGGTTAGAATACCGGCCTGTCACGCCGGGGGTCGCGGGTTCGAGTCCCGTCCGCACCGCCAACATTCAGAAGCCCTGAGTTATTGCTAACTCAGGGCTTCGTTGTATCTATACCCTTTGTATTTGAAGCCGCAGGGGTGTTAGCTACGCTCACTTACCCAAATCACTTACTTGAGTAAGTTCATTGGGATGCATTCGCTTGCTGCCTACCTGCAACTCCAATTACTTTGGGTATACCCTTGGCACTTGAAGCCGCAGGGGGCAAAATAATAGAACTCCCCCATCAATAAACCCATTTAGAATTTACTGCGTAGCTTTCGTATTACCCGCTTCAGAGGCTGTTTTCACCCAGCCATCAAAGGTTGCCTGATGAGCTTGGATCCAACCATTCACATGACGTTCGATATCGGCATCTGATGATTCACCGGCATGCATCCGCATATTCTGAGCATTCACATCATTAATTGATAATTTCATGATGGAGAACAGCTTGGCGGCAGCAGGGTTAGCTTCAGCCCATTTTTTGTTGGCAACGATATGCATCACACTCGGTGGGAAGCCGTAGTTAGCACCGTTAGAAAGCTGCGTGTCGATAGTTTTATCCGGCAGGGAAGAGAATGGCACTTGTAACCACACCACATCGCGGCCGGGAACCAGCACGTCACTGACCCAATATGGCGTCCAGGTGTAATACAGTATTGGCTTGCCTTCTTTGTAGCGCGTGATGGTATCGGCAATCATGGCGGCATAGTTACCCTGATTGTGGGTTACCGTATCGCTGAGGCCATAGGCTTGGATCTGGTGGTTAATCGGAGCTTCACAACCCCAGCCTGGATTACAGCCGGTGAGATCCGCTTTACCGTCGTTATTGGCATCAAACAATTTTGCAATTTTTGGATCTTTTAGCTGCTCAATATTCGTAATATGATATTTATCAGCAGTTTTTTTATCGATCAAATAGCCCTGTGCCAGCCCTTCAATGAAGTTACCCTGACGGTAGAATTTGGCATCGCCACCTGCGGCTGCGTATTGATCATTATGTAGCGGCTCCCAGTTTACGGCCAGGTAAGTCGCATCACCTGCGGCAATAGAAGAGTAAGCGACATTATAGTCAACTTCTTTGGTTGGCTGGACGTCGTAACCGAGCTTCTCTAGCGCTTTATTGACCAGCGAGGTCTGGAAGGTTTCTTCCGAAATGGTGCTTTGCAGCGGTTGGACAGTGATACCTTTGCCTGGCAATTCTGCGGCGGATAACTGAGTGCTTATCAGTGTGGTGAGGGCCAGGGCCAAGATTCGAGTCGTTCGCATAATTTTCCCCTTATCCCCTTCGTCCTTGACACTGCCGCTGTGTTAGCGGCGTTCACGCACCCGAATCACTTACTGATGTAAGCTCATCGGGATTTACTCGCTTGCTGCCTTGCCGCAGTGCCAATGACTTTGGGGATGATATTGAGCGTAATAAGTTGACGTTATTTAGTGTTTCTAAATGGTTTGGTGATGAGCCCAATAGGACCAGTGGCATACCAACGGCCAACGCCTTTGCTACGACGGTCACGGCCCAATGATTGGGTCAGGCGGTCAAGGATAATCGCCAGAATCACGATACCAACACCACCGACAGCGGCTAGCCCCATATCAAGGCGACCAATACCGCGCAGCACCATCTGGCCCAACCCACCGACGGCAATCATTGAAGCAATAACAACCATCGACAATGCGAGCATTAAGGTCTGATTAACACCGGCCATGATAGTTGGCATCGCCAGTGGTAATTGCACCTTAAAGAGCATCTGGCGTGGATTCGCGCCGAAGGATTCCGCTGCCTCGATGAGGTCTTCTGGTACTTGCTTAATACCCAGAATAGTCAGGCGAACAATGGGCGGCAGGGCAAAGATAATGGTCACCACGACACCCGGGACATTACCAATACCAAACAGCATGACAATGGGTACCAGATAGACGAAGGCTGGCGTGGTTTGCATCGCATCGAGTAAAGGCCGAATAATTCGTGCAGCGTTATTACTGCGCGCCAACCATATCCCGAGCGGTAGCCCGATAAGGATACAGAAGAACAGCGAAGTCAGAACCAGTGCCAGTGTCACCATAGCTTGCGACCATGCACCAATCGCGCCGATGGCAATCAGGGAAACCAAGGTTGCCACCCCCATCCCCAAGGTAGAGAACTGCCAGGCGATTAATGCGAAAACCAGAATCGCCACCGGTGCTGGCATGCCCAGCAATAAGTGTTGAAAGCCACTGAGAATGAAATCAACCGGCACACGAATGCCTTGGAACAGCGGGCGGAAATGTAGCACCACCCAATCAATACCTTGGGTAACCCACGAATCCAGTGGCACCCAAGTGTTATGGAACGGGTCCATCAGACTAAAATGCTCAGGCGCTGCTGCCGGAGCGCTATTTAGCCAATCGGTACTTTGTGCGGCTTGGCTCTGTACGGCCTGAGAAGCAACCTCATGGCTCGCGCTGCCTGCGGCATGGCTACCCTGGGCCATACTCGCTCCCCAAGGGTCAGCAGCGGCTGACAAGGTCTGAGTCGCAGAGTCGGTCGCGACCGGTGCTGCTGACGTTGCGGCATCAGTCGCCCATGGGTTGCTGTCTATGGTCATGCTGTTTTGGATTTGATCACTCATTTGGCGTCTCCTTATCTAAGGCCTGCAACAGCATGGCTTTGGAAATAATACCGATATAGTTGTTGTCTTCACCGACTACAGGAACCGCGCACGGAGCTTGTGCAACCAGTGAAATCAGTTCACTGAGGGGCATATCCGCCGGAACCGGTGCTGGATCAGCCAATAAGGCACTATCCAGTGATTGGTTCTCTGCCAATGCTTTTTTCAGTGAATCTATCGATACCACGCCAATAAACTTCTGCCCGCGCTCCAGCACATAGCCGTAATCGCGGTCTTCATCCTGAAGCAGTTTTAACGCTGAACGAGGGCCGAAACCCGGTGTTTTGCGGATCAAGGATACCGGGCGACGACGTGCGATATCCTTGGCACTAAATACGTGGCTGATGTCGACACCACGGAAGAAGGTGCGCACATAGTCATTTGCCGGATTATTAAGTATCTCATCCGGTGTACCGACTTGTACCACTTCGCCGCCTTGCATAATGGCAATGCGATCGCCGATACGCATGGCTTCATCCAGATCATGAGAGATAAAGACGATAGTGCGTTGATGCTTGGCCTGTAGTTTGACCAATTCATCCTGCATTTCCGTACGAATTAATGGGTCGAGTGCTGAAAAGGCTTCATCCATTAATAGGATATCGGGGTTATTGGCCATAGCGCGGGCTAAACCTACGCGCTGACGCATACCACCTGACAGCTCGTCGGGATAAGAATGAGCGTAGCTTTCTAAACTCACCTGACGTAATGCTTCCAAGGCTTTTTCATGACGTTCCGCTTGCGGCACGCCAGCTAACTCCATGCCAAATGCCGTGTTATCGAGCACATTCAGATGAGGCATTAATGCAAAGGATTGGAAGACCATGCTTATCTTATTTCGGCGTACGGTGCGCAGGGCACTATCAGATATTTTGGCAATATCTTCGCCGTCGATAAGCACTTCACCACGAGTGGGTTCTATCAGACGATTGAGAAGGCGTACCAGGGTGGATTTACCGGAACCGGATAACCCCATGATGACGAATATCTCGCCTTCTTCAATGGCCAGATTGGCATCTTTAACGCCAACGGACAAACCAGTTTTGGCAAATATCTGCTCTTTATTCTTACCTGATTGAAGCAGTTTAAAAGCCCGTTCTGGATGCTCACCAAATATTTTATATAAGTTCTTTACTTCGAGTTTAATTGCCATGCAGCTGGTGTATTCCTTTGTCAATTTTGAATTATGTTTATTCGATCAATATTATCCTGATGAAAAAATAGAGCGCCATATACCCTAACACAATGAGAATCTGAGACAACCCTCAATGTTCCTATAATCATTTCTGTAATAGTCCTCGTTCCAATATATAGCTTTTTAACTTGTTAATTTACTTGCGTTAATACTGTGGTTTTTTACTTTAGATAAATTGGCTAATATTGATAATGAATCTAATGGCTAATTTGAGTGTTAATAGTGTGAATATTGCACATATATAGACAATATATTTTCTATATTGTTGAGAATGCATTTCCTGCAATGAAAACGCTGAATCCCCCTGATACTCTGGCCTGTAGCCAAATGGGGGTTAAGATGAATTTTTAGATTTGGCTGGGGCAATCCGGCCATCTTGTTCGGGTCGCCAGAAAGGGATGGCTCCCCTTTGTTATATTAGCGAAAAGGGGAGTTTTTTTGAGTCGGGAGGTTTAGAAATCCCAGTCTTCGTCCTCAGTATTGACCGCTTTACCGATCACATATGACGAACCTGATCCAGAGAAGAAATCGTGATTTTCATCAGCGTTGGGCGATAATGCAGCCAAAATGGCTGGGTTGACATTAGCCTGACTGGCAGGGAATAGGGCTTCATAACCCAAATTCATTAATGCTTTATTTGCATTGTAATGGAGAAACTTTTTCACATCTTCTGTCCAGCCAACTCCATCATATAGGCTCTCTGTATAGTGCACTTCATTGTCATATAAGTCCTGCAACAAATCGAAAGCGAAATTCTTTATTTCCTGACGTCGATTATTATCTACTTTCTCCAATCCTTTCTGGAATTTATAGCCGATATAATAGCCATGAACTGCCTCGTCGCGAATAATCAGCCGAATAAGATCTGCGGTATTAGTTAATCTGGCGCGGCTTGACCAATACATAGGTAAATAGAATCCGGAATAGAATAGAAATGATTCCAAAAATACACTGGCAATTTTCTTCTTCAGTGGGTCGTCATTATTATAATGCTGAAGGATAATATCGGCTTTCTTTTGCAGCGGGCCATTCTCCTCACTCCAGCGATAAGCCTCGTCCACATCCGATGTCATACACAGGGTAGAGAATATGGAGCTATAAGAGCGTGCGTGCACGGCTTCCATAAAGCTGATATTGGAAAATACCGCTTCCTCATGGGGGGTAATGGCGTCTTTAATCAGCGCCGGTGCACCCAGCGTATTTTGAATAGTATCGAGCAATGTCAGCCCGGTAAAAACCCGAATAGTCAGTTGCTGCTCATCAGCCGTTAGTTTGGCCCAAGAAGGAATATCATTTGATAGCGGGACTTTTTCCGGTAACCAAAAGTTAGCCGTCAGGCGGTTCCATACTTCCAGGTCTTTATCGTCTTCAATTTTATTCCAATTGATGGCACTAACGTGTTTTATCGTTTTTGTTGTACTCATGTGATTAATTCCTCGATCCGATCTGATTAATTCAGCACAGCTCATACCCTAAATAATTACAGCGAGCAGGAAACACAGCCTTCAACTTCCGTCCCTTCAAGCGCCATCTGACGTAGTCGAATGTAATAAATAGTTTTAATCCCTTTCTTCCAAGCATATATCTGCGCTTTATTGATATCGCGGGTAGTGGCGGTATCGCGGAAAAACAAGGTCAGTGATAGCCCCTGATCGACATGCTGGGTCGCTTCGGCATAGGTATCGATGATTTTCTCCGGCCCGATTTGATAAGCATCCTGATAATATTCAAGATTATCGTTGGTCATGTAAGGCGCTGGATAATATACCCGGCCAATCTTGCCTTCTTTGCGGATCTCGATTGGAGAGACAATCGGGTGGATGCTGGAGGTCGAGTGATTGATATATGAAATAGATCCAGTCGGGGGCACCGCCTGTAAGTTCTGATTATAAATCCCGTGCTCCATCACGGACTGGCGCAGTGCTGCCCAATCTTGTTGATCCGGAACGGAAATACCTGCTTGGGCAAATAGCGCACTCACTTTAGCTGTTTTAGGTTGCCAGCTTTCCTCAATATATTTGGTGAAATAGTGACCAGAAGCATAACTCGATTGGTCAAAACCTTTAAAATGACTACCGCGTTCTATCGCCAACTGGTTGGAGGCGCGGATAGCGTGATATGCCACGGTGTAGAAATAGATATTGGTGAAATCCAGTGCTTCTTCTGATCCATAGAAAATACGTTCGCGTGCCAGATAGCCGTGCAGATTCATCTGCCCGAGGCCAATAGCATGAGACTCGTGATTACCTTTTTCAATTGATGGCACTGAGCGGATATTGCTCATATCAGAGACTGCCGTCAGCCCGCGAATGGCGGTTTCTATCGATTTACCAAAGTCTGGTGAATCCATGGTGTGGGCTATATTCAGTGAGCCAAGGTTACAGGAGATATCCTTCCCGATATGGCGATAGCTAAGGTCGTCGTTGTATTCTGTTGGTGAATTAACCTGCAAAATTTCCGAGCACAGGTTACTCATATTAATCCGGCCTTTGATCGGGTTGGCCCGGTTCACAGTATCCTCAAACATCATATAGGGATAACCGGACTCAAATTGGATCTCTGCCAGTATCTGGAAAAACTCGCGCGCTTTAATTTTGCTTTTACGGATGCGCTTATCATCGACCATCTCGCGGTATTTTTCACTGACACTGATTTCAGACAGAGGAACGCCGTAAACCTGTTCTACGTCATAAGGCGAAAACAGGTACATTTCTTCATTATTCTTTGCCAACTCAAAAGTAATATCGGGGATAACCACACCCAGTGACAGAGTTTTAATCCGTATTTTTTCATCGGCATTTTCGCGTTTTGTGTCGAGAAAACGCAAAATATCCGGATGGTGAGCATGGAGATAGACCGCCCCGGCCCCTTGGCGTGCGCCCAGTTGATTAGCATAGGAAAAAGCATCTTCCAACATTTTCATGATAGGGATGACGCCAGATGACTGATTTTCAATGCGTTTAATCGGCGCACCGACTTCGCGGATATTAGTCAGCAGGAAAGCGACACCGCCGCCACGTTTAGATAATTGCAGTGCCGAGTTAATGGAACGACCAATGGACTCCATATTGTCTTCAATGCGCAGCAGGAAGCAGGAGACTAACTCACCGCGCTGTTTCTTGCCGCAATTGAGGAAGGTTGGCGTGGCGGGTTGGAAGCGGCCAGTAATGATCTCTTCGACTAAATCTCGCGCAACTTGCTGATTGCCTGCAGCTAATGTCAGAGCAACCATACAAACACGGTCTTCATAGCGCTCCAGATAGCGTTTACCATCAAAGGTTTTCAGGGTATAGCCGGTGTAGTACTTAAACGCGCCAAGGAAGGTCGGGAAGCGAAACTTTTTGCTATAAGCTTGCTGGAATAAGCTCTTGATAAAGCTGAAGTCATACTTTTCCAGCACTTCTTTCTCGTAGTATCCTTCTTCCACCAGATAATCGAGTTTTTCCTGTAAATTATGGAAGAACACCGTGTTTTGATTCACGTGTTGCAAGAAATATTGCCTTGCAGCCAGGCGGTCTTTATCAAACTGGATACGCCCATCGGCATCATAGAGGTTCAACATCGCATTCAGTGAGTGATAGTCAAGTTCACTGCTGGATGAATCGGTGATTCTCAGTTCTGTCGTAGCCAAAATTCAGTTACTCCCTTGCGCACGTTTGCCACATCTTCTGCTGTACCCAGTAGTTCAAAGCGATACAGATAAGGAACCTGACATTTTTGGGAAATAATTTTCCCCGCCAGGCAATAGGCGTCGCCAAAATTAGTGTTACCCGCAGCAATCACACCGCGAATCAATGAACGGTTATGGGGATCATTGAGAAACCTAATCACCTGAATAGGCACAGCGCCGACCGGGCTGCCTCCACCATAACTGGGTACTAACAAAATATAGGGCTGCTCCATTCGTAGCTTTTCCCGCGCCCCCGCAATGGGAATACGTATTGCCGGTAGCTCCAGCTTTCCGACAAAGCGGTGGGTGTTCTCCGAAGAACTAGAGAAATACACCAACGGATTCATTTTTTTGCCCTCATCAGGCACTGACCGACTGAACCAATGCACTTATTTTGTCTGGGCGGAAGCCAGACCAATGGTCATCACCAGAAATAATGACTGGAACCTGCTGATAACCAAGAGATTTAATGTGATTTAAAGCCTGTGAGTCTTCAGTTAAATCAACAACCTGATAAGCGATCCCTTGTTTATCGAAAGCGCGATAGGTTGCATTGCACTGGACACAATCAGGTTTACTGTAAATAATAATGCTCATGATTCGCATTCTCATCTTATACCCGTCATACTTCAAGCTGCATGTATGTTGGCTACGTTCAATCACCCGAATCACTGACTCATGTAAGCTCATCGGGACTCATTCACTTGCCGCCTTCCTGCATCTCGAACTATTTAGCGTATGTTTGATAAAAGGCAGTCTTAGCAGATTGTTGGTGTGTCTCGATGACCTGCCCCTGATTATCAACCCCGATTTCATTCTCGCGAGTGATAGATTTAATACTATATCTAGTGTTTTATTAATTCAACCACACTATATGTAGTTTTTTGCTCTGGGTCATACACAATTGAGAGGTAAAGCCGCCAGCACAGGGCTGGCGACAAATTCCAAGGGAATAAAGGGAGATAAAATATTTTATTGCTGGGTGGCGATGGGGGAAGTGCTTACTGACGCAGACTGACCGCTAATCGGTTAAATGCATTCATGATGCTGATAGCGAAAGTTAAATCAGAAATCTGAGCATCAGTAAAATGCATTTTCAATGCATTAAAGGTGCTATCAGGAGTGCCGCTGATGGTGATATGAGTCACTGCTTCTGCCCAATCTAAGGCGGCACGCTCGTCTTCACTAAAAAGATTGCTGAGTTTCCAGCCCGCGATGACATCCATTTTTGCGTTATCGAAACCATGATCGCGCAAGAATTTGCCGTGCATATCCAGGCAAAATGCACAGCCGTTGATCTGTGATACCCGCATAAAAATCAATTCTATCAGCGTTTTTGGCAACGAGCTTTTATCGAGAGACATAGAGGCGCTCACCAGCGCTTTGTAGGTAGTCGGTGAGAGTTCGGAAAAATACAGACGTTGTTCAACCATGATATGTACCTGTGTGATGTTGGCCCTTCAATAAGCCGCTACTCTAACAACACCATGACCTATACTATAGGGCCATAAATGACTTATTTTAGTGGGCCATGATGAAGTTGTTTTCACATCTGCTTAAGCTGGATCGCCAACATAACGAACCGGTATATCGCCAGATTTATCAGCGTATTAAAGATGCCATTGTGCAGGGTACTTTGTTACCGGATACGCGCTTACCTTCGGTGAGGGTACTGGCCAGCGAAGTGGGGGTGGCGCGGGGAACGGTGGAAAATGCCTATGCCCAACTGATTGCTGAAGGTTTCTTGCAAAGCCGCGGGCAGGGGGGGACTTATGTTTCCGCTCAATTACTCGATGCTCCTCTCTCCCCATTGAAAATGGTAGAACAAGACGAACAACCCGTAGTGATTAATCATTCTCTCTCGGCTGATCGTATGATGGCTCGCCCCTTCCAGCTGGGGCTACCCGCGCTGGATGCTTTCCCACGCGCGCAATGGGGGCGACTTATCACCAAGCAGGTGCATAGTCTGACCATCACCTCACTCGGGCACCCTCCTGTAGCCGGATTACCGGCGTTACGTGAGGCAATTGCCTATTATTTGCAGTTATCTCGTGGTTTCAGTTGCCAACCTGAGCAGGTATTTATTTGCTCGGGTTATCAGTCTGTACTGGATCTGGTGATTAATACGTTATTGACGCCGGGAGATAGCGGTTGGCTGGAGAACCCAGGATATCCTGCCACTCAGCAACTGATCCGCGAGGCCGGGCTTATTTCGTACCCCGTCAATGTGGACAGCGATGGTATGGATGTGACGGCTGCTATTAATGATTGTCCCAATGCCCGCTTTGCTATTATCACGCCAGCGCATCAAAGCCCGTTGGGGGTGGCACTCAGCTTAGCGCGACGCATTGCGCTGCTGGAGTGGGCTGAGCAACAGCAGTCATGGATTATTGAAGATGATTACGATAGCGAGTTTCGCTATCAGGGGCGGCCGCTTCCCCCGTTAAAAAGTCTGGATAGCCACGGGCGAGTGCTGTATGCCGGGACGTTTAGTAAAGTGATGTTTCCGGCACTGCGACTGGCTTATCTGGTGGTACCGCCTGAGCAAGTGGCTGTTTTTAACCACCGCTGTCAACTGCGTAGCTGTGCCAGCCCGCCACTGATACAGGCCAGTGTGGCTGAATTTATTAGTCAGGGGCACTTTTATCGCCACCTTAAACGTATGCGCCATTTATATGCTGAGCGCCGTGAAATATTGGCTGCCAGCCTTATGCGCCAACTGGCGGGAGTTGTAGAGGTTGAACAACAGGCGGGGGGTATTCAATTATTGGCGCGGCTGGATAAGCATTTTTCTGACAGTATTGTTGCGGCGCGAGCACAGCGCCAGGGGCTGGCGATTGAAGCGGTATCAAATTGGGCGTTAGAAAAAAATAGCAGAGTGGATAATGCGCTGCTGATGGGGTTTACCAATTTTGTTTCTGAAGCTGAGGTCGATAAACAGGTGGCAAAGCTGACAAAGGTGATTTTAGCGGGAGCGAGAAATGAAAATTATTGAGGTTGATAAATCGATTGGCGTTATAAAAACATGGCCCGCAGTGAATATCACCCGGGCCACCGATAAGCAAACAGCAAAAACTACAGTAGACACAGCAATGAGGGGCTGTCAGTTTATCGGCCTGCGAACAGATATCAGCGGCGTGCCAGCAGTACACCCAGTACCAGGCCTATGGCAGCCCCAATACCAACACCTTGCCAAGGTTTATCATGCACATAATTATCGGCATTACCGGCAACATCTCGAGCATGCTGTTTTAAGCTGGTTGAGCCGCTAAAACGCGCTCGAGCATCACGTAATACACCTTCAGCATTGTGTCGCACCTTGGCCAGCTCTTCTTTTGTTTTGTCGCCCGATGAGCGCAAGACATCGTCGAGAGTATCCGCCAGAAGGGTCACGTCCTGATCGAGATCTCTTTCTACTTTTTCTGATTTCTTGAACATTTGACTCTCCGTTTTTCTTGATGAACATTAAGCGTAGACCATCACAGCAAGTGTTAATCAACTTCAGGAGTAATCTGAATAGGTAATATACTCGTCATACTTCAAGTTGCATGTCTGTTGGCTGCTCTCTCGCACCTGAATCATTGACTGGCATCAACTCATCGGGGCTTATTCGCTTGCCGCCTTCATGCAACTTGAATTATTTAAAGTATAAATAGCCAGAACATGCTTTGTACATTTGGTTACTCAGTGAAACCAATCACTCACGGAAAGAAAAAATCCATTCCTCTATGATTCTTCCAACGGCCCCACCGGGGGCTTAGCGAAACAAACTCTGAGGATTTTAAAATGAAAAAAGTATTAGCGCTGATCGTTGCTGCAACCATGGGTCTGTCTTCTGTTGCTTTCGCTGCCGAAACAACTGCGGCCGCTACAGCAGCACCCGCTGCAACCAGCACTACTGCTGCTCCAGCCGTAGAAAAAGCTGCACCAGCTAAAGCAACTCATCATAAAAAACACAAAGCGACTAAACAAACTACCGAGCAAAAAGCACAAGCTGCCAAAAAAGCTGTGAAAAAAGCCCCAGCTCAAAAAGCGCAGGCCGCTAAAAAAGCAGTGAAAAAAGCTCCAGTGCAAAAAGCACAGGCTGCTAAAAAAGCAGTAAAAAAAGCCCCAGTTCAAAAAGCACAAGCAGCTAAAAAACACCACAAAACTGCTAAAAAATCAGCTACTGCTCCAGCAGCATAATAACGCCGGAATGCGGGCGACATCACCCCGCACAGTCTAGCCAATTCCAGACACCCGGTTAATACCGGGTGTCTTTTTTTATAGGCTAACCATCATGATCAATCGCTATCTGTTCGAACTGATTTTCAGTGTGATGACTCTGAGTGGTGTATTACTCGCCTGTGCGCTGTTTCTCACTGATTCTGTTATCTAATCTCAATGCAAAATATGCAGTTTCTGAAGATAAGTTATTATTTGCTGAATTGTCTGCTGATGTAATTTCTCTCTTTCAACTGCCGGGGTTGCACAAATAAAGGCTTCTCCTTCTTCTGCCAAAATAGCCGCCGCCGCCGGTTTACATAGCGGTAGAAAATCAAAATGCCCACTATTGGTTAACATCACAGCGGTAATACCTGGCTGATTCAGTTGTTTTACCCATGTTGCACCGCCCAAATTCAGGGATTCATTCGGTGAAATAAAATAGTCAGCGTTGATCAGTAGCAGTGGAGCGCTCAAGTGAAGCAGGCTGCTTTTTTGATAAAAAGGAACCATCCCCGGATCTAGCGCAATCGCAAAACGCAGGCGTTTATCTGTATAATTTCCTTCAAATTTATCAGCAGATAACTGATCTAACTTCACGCCTGCACGGGTATAAAACTGACAATGAGGCTGGTCAGGTTGTTGCTGGCAGCTTGCAATAAAATGTGGGCGGGAAAGTGTAGCTCCTAATGCCGCGATAGCACTGTAGCCTCCTTTTGAATGGCCTATCACCCCGACGGCTTGCTCATCCAAGGCTAGCTTCCAGCGCGGGTCTGACAGTAATGCAGTGATGATGAAAGTGATATCTTCAGTTTGTAACCATAATTGAGCTGATTGCGCGGGGATTGAATCTCCGGTAGTACTGCCCGGATGATTGGCGGCGACCACCACCATACCTTGTTGCACCAGTTTATCCGCCAACCACGCCAGGCTGGTATTGTTGCCGCCACTGCCGTGACTAAGTACCACCAATGGGAATTTACCCTCAGCAAGGGGGGCGTCGGGTAAAACAGAGATGCTCTGAAAAACGGCAGTATCACTTAGCAATTGAGTTTCCCCTTGAACAGTTGTCGGGTAGTAAATGATGCTATCAAGTTGGCGATTGCGTTGGAGGTCATGGAATGAAATATGGGTTACTGCTGTCTGCCAGCTGTAACTCGTCAGTGGAAAAAACAGCAGAAAGCAGAGAGACAAAAGCGTAGTTTTCATGATGTAACATCCTGATCGATTGAGTTTTCCATGACGGTAGCGAGTCATGGATTCTGTTGCGACCTCGATCATGATCCAGTCCCTGATCCTGCTTGTTTTCAATCACCTGTCTATCTACACTGCAAAACAGCTATTCACGATATCTATTTGTTAAGGCAATGGTATGCCGCTGATCCCGGTCTCTTTTCTACTGTCTCTATTATGTTTTGGTCTGTTTTTTTATTTGATTAGAGCCCATCGGCAGGGCGTTTTTCTGCTGCTGCTATTGTTAGTTTGTGCATTACAAAGTGCTCTGATTGGGTTGCGGTATGGTTATCATCTGACTCTGTTTAATGGCTTACAACCGATAGTTGCCATGACTATTCCCCCACTGACCTATTTAGCTTTATTAAGCACTGCCAAAGGGAATGTGGGGATGGGGCAATGGTGGAAACATTGTCTGGCACCTATTGGCACCGTGTTTTGCGTATGGTTGGCACCACAGTGGCTTGATGCTGTCGTGATTATTAGCTATTTGCTATATGGCGCGGCAGTACTGTTTTACTTGCGCCCCGGTGAAGATCGCTTACAACAGGTTTCGTTAGAAAAAAGTTGGCTTAGCTATCGTTTATGGTTGCTGATGGCTCTTTTGCTCATGGGATCTGGGGTGGGCGACATCATTATCAGTGTGGACTATGCCTTTTTTGCCGGAAATCAAGCAGGGGTGATAGTCAGTATCAGTAATTTATTGATTACATTGGTAATGTGTTACACGTTGTTCACCAGCGCTCATCGTGCGGATCCTATCACCGAGGTATTAGTAAATGGTAAGCCGGAGAGCGAACCGCTGGATGAATTATTCTCGACTATCCTATCAGTCTTAAAACACAATAATCTGTATCTGGACAGCCAACTCAACTTATCTAAATTGGCACGTAAGGTTGGCGTACCTGCGCGAAAAGTGTCACAGGCGATTAATCAGCAAACTGGGCAAAATGTCTCACAATATGTTAATCAATTGCGGATTGAACAGGCTGCACAGTTATTGGCGATAACCGAGCAGCCGGTGATAGATATAATGTTGGAGGCAGGGTTTCAAACTAAATCTAACTTCAATCGCGAATTTATGCGGGTCAAGGGAGTGACTCCGTCACTATGGCGTGAGCATCAGCAGGCGCGAAATAATAAGTAAATAATATTTTATTATACATATTTGATTCAGCCTGAAAGCTGATCGGCGTATTGTGAGGACACGTTCTTTTTTGTTTGAGCCCAGTTTATGTCTGCTGATTCAGCCCCTGCGGTGGTGAATAGTGCGCCACTTAGCACTCGCCAAATCAATAAACGTATCCTCTCGATTGTTATTTTTACTTTCGTTTGTTACCTGACTATTGGTCTGCCGCTGGCGGTATTACCCAGTTTTGTACATAACCATTTGGGTTACAGTTCACTGTTGGCTGGTTTGGTTATCAGCGCCCAATATTTTGCCACTTTGATTAGTCGCCCACATGCCGGGCGATATGCTGATTTATTAGGGCCAAAAAAAGTCGTGTTATTCGGTTTGAGTTGCTGTGGTATTAGCGGGATATTCTGCGGTCTGGCTTTTTGGTCGGATAACCTGCCACTAATCAGTGTGTTAATGTTAGTGATTGGCCGTTTTTTTCTGGGAGTAGGCGAAAGTTTTGCCAGTACCGGATCGACCTTATGGGGCATGGGAGTTGTGGGATCTATCCATACGGCGCGGGTTATTTCCTGGAATGGTGTGGCAACTTATGGCGCGATGGCGATAGGAGCGCCACTTGGTGTTTATCTTAATCTGCATTGGGGATTAGCGGGTATCGCCTGGTTTATCTGTCTGGTCGTGCTGTTGGCGCTAGTATTAGCCAGCCGTAAAGCAGCTGTTTCGGTGGTAACGGGCAAGCGTATTGCCTTTCGAGCGGTGCTGGGGAAGATCTGGCTTTACGGTTTGGGGCTGGGTTTTGGTACCGTGGGGTTCGGGGTGATTGCCACCTTTATTACACTTTTCTATGCCGACAAAGGGTGGGATGGCGCCGCATTTTCCCTGACTTTGTTTAGCGTTGCATTTGTCGGCATCCGCTTGCTATTCAGCAACAGTATTAGCAGCCACGGTGGTTTGAAAGTGACGGCGGTTTCTTTTTTGATAGAAATCGTCGGTTTGTTGCTGATTTGGGGGGCGGGGGTACCCTGGATGGTTCAAGTCGGTGCATTTCTGGCCGGTGCCGGTTTTTCGCTGGTCTTTCCTGCCTTGGGCGTTGAGGCTGTTAAACAAGTGGAACCTCAGAATCAGGGTACCGCACTTGGCACCTATTCCGCATTTCTTGATTTGGGGCTGGGGATTACTGGCCCATTAGCGGGGGTAGCTATTGGCCAATTTGGCATACCGGCAATTTATCTGGGGGCCGCCTTGATAGTGGCCTTCGGGGTATTGCTCACCTTGCGGTTATTACAGCAACAACAGCGTCGGGACAATGCCGTTCGCTTTGATGGCGTATAGACTATTCCGAAATAGCCGCTCTGAGCCAATAAATACGTGGTTTCCCTTATTTATTACGTTAAGGTCGCTCAATAGTAGTCAAAAGAGGGGAAATAAATGTATTTACGGCCAGATGAAGTGGCTAGAGTCTTGGAGAATGCTGGTTTTGAGCGGGATTATACCGTTGATCAGGCTTACGGTTATCGAAAAGCGGAGCATTACATTTACGTCAACCGGGAAGCTCGGATGGGCAGGACTGCATTAGTTATCCACCCTGCGCAAAAAGATAAAAGTTTGTTGTTTGCCACCCCGACGGCAACACTTCGCATCAGTGACAAGTATTTGGAGTTTCCGCTTTATCTCGCGGGAGAAACAGAAGATCGCTACGGTATTGCTCACGGATTTAGCTCAAGAGAAATGCTATTGCGCTACCTGAACAGTATGTTTCCGTAAAGTTTGCCCACCTTTGTCGCTATTCATTTCGTCGCGCCGTAATGCCATTATTAATGCAATACGGCGTCAGTTTCCTGATTAAATTGCAGATTATAATTGCGGCGAAATTGCGCTAATTCAAAAGCATCCAGATCCAGTTCAGCAAAATAGAACAAAGCCGCTTCAGTATGTTCAGCGGTTAGCATGGGGGAGATGTGCGAACGAATGAGCGTATTTCGCCATTGCATCACATTTTCATCGGAAGGATCTTTGATAAAGGTTTGGTAGATAAAAACTAGATAAGCTGCCTTTCTGACATCTTCAGCATAGCCATTGCTGGTGGAGCGAATAAACATTTGTGTTTGACGCTGCCCCATCTCTTGCAGCATGGATTCAATATAAATCGGTTTTATCTTCAGTAAATTAGCCAGTGTATCCACGGCTTTGCGGGTATCTGACGTCAGTACACGATAACCCACAATGAAAACCACGATCAAAACAGCAATAATTATCCACGTCATGTAGTGTTTCTTTGCGCCATAAAAGGTGAAATTGACCACGTAAAATTATCAGGCTGCTCAGTCGCTGCTATCGATAAATCAACGAAGTGTTTACTGATTATCGCCACTAAAATTATCGCTGTTTTTCTGCTGATTATTCAGATGATGATTAAACGCAGCGGCATCTTTCGCCAATGCATCAAGGTGTGCGCCCAGCATTTTGATCTGTCTGACCAACGAGTGTTGCTCAGGCAATGTATTGGCTGTGTTGAGCTTTCTCAGCAGCATATCATTTTTAGCCCGCAATGCAGTTTCTCGCGCTTTTGACTGTTCCAGCTCATGTTGCAGCGCGTTATAACTTGCTTGCCATGTCTGATGTTGCTTCTCAAAAGTTGACTGCAATTCGCTCATTGCATTAAGAAACTTTACTTCAATCTCACGCATTATCATTGCTTTTCCTTTTATGACGGCTTCCGATTTTCAGTGGCAGTATAGCGAAATCTGAGCATAACCTCATCCGATAGAATGTGTCATTTATTACCAATGTAAGCCATATCAATGTTAGTTTTATCATAATTCGGTTTCATCATTCATTAATGTACGAAATAAATAAACCTTGCTAAAAATATCTCAGCATGCGTTAATAGCTTCATCGGTTTGTAGCACAGACCTATTTATGTAAGCCATTTAAGTAAAGCAGTTCCTAGTTAAAGCGATATTTTTAGACATCACTTCTCCGACGAATTTCCTTCTTTAGTGCCCCCATAAGTAACTCTTGATAAGCAGACCTCAATTGCCATCTATTGGCACAAAATAATGAAGGAAATATCCTATGTCTAATAAAATGACTGGTTTAGTTAAATGGTTTGATGCTGGTAAAGGTTTTGGTTTTATTTCTCCTGCAGACGGCAGCAAAGATGTATTCGTACATTTCTCTGCAATCCAGGGTAATGATTACAAAACTCTTGATGAAGGCCAGAACGTTGAGTTCAGCATCGAACAAGGCCAGAAAGGCCCTTCAGCTGTAAACGTAGTTGCACTGTAATATACACTGCGATAATTAGCGTTTCGCTGTAAATAAATCTGGTTTAGGCTTGATTTATTGTTGGTTAAATTATGGGTTGAAATAATTGCGATAGCGATGATGGCATTAGCCGGAGCACACAATCAAATCGCCAATAATATTATTTTTATTAAATTGTCTTTAATAAAATGACCAACAACCTCAAAACCTCGCTACGGCGGGGTTTTGTGTTTTATGCTGTCAGATATCATGCTCCATTTACCAAATTTTTTTCAGCTAATTATATTTAAACTGCTGCCGATATACCGCAGGTGTAACCCCCACTATTTGGCGAAATGCATTTCTAAAACCTTCAATCGTCTGAAATCCACAATACTCAGCAATTCCAGCAATATTAACTTGATCTTTTTCCAGTAGCGCCTTCGCTTTATGCATTCTCTCATGTTGAAGCCATGTTTTAGGTGTTTGGCCGGTTGCCGCGCAAAAATGTCGCAAAAAGGTTCTTTCACTGAGCGCCAATTCTGCAGCCATCTGGTTGATGGTCCAATTTTGGCCTAACTGCCCACGCACTCGATCCATCAGTTTTGCCATATTCCGGTGAGATGCTTTAGCAACCGGTGTAGGAATAAACTGCTGCTGCCCACCAATGCGTTGTGGGGCCATGACTAATCGTCGTGCCACCTGATTGGCGACTTGAGCACCAAAATCACGGGTTATCAAGTGCAAGCAGGCGTCTATTCCGGCGCTGCTACCTGCCGAGGTGATAATTTGCCCCTCATCGACATACAGCACATTCGCATCAACATGAATCTCGGGATAGCGTTGGGCCAAATAGTCGGTATAGCGCCAATGAGTGGTGGCGCTTTTGCCGCGCAATAAACCAGCCGCTGCCAGCACAAAAACACCGGAGCAGATAGAAATAATACGTGTGCCGCGTGCAATGGCTTGCAGCAATGCATCAATAAGCGCGGCCGAGGGTAGGGTGTCTGGACTGCGCCAGCCGGGAATAACAATAGTTTTAGCCTGTTCCAGTAAGGCCATTCCGGCATCCACGTGAATGTGTAGGCCACCATTAGCCGTAGAAATGTGTTCATCCACGGCAACCACTTGATGCTGATACCAAGGGAAATCAAATTCTGGGCGAGCCAGACCGAATATTTCCTGCGCAATACCAAACTCAAACAAGCACAGACCATCATAAGCTAAGGTGGCAACCAGACCTGGCTCTTGTCTCACACTATCGGTGGCTGAATGATTCATTGGCGCATCTCAGTGGTTTATTGTCATTTCTGCCACTGTAATCGGCTAGCACCATTTCATAAAGTGATGTTTCGGATTATTTAATGGAGAAATCATATGAGCAGTTTTGTTAGTCAGATTCCACCCGCATCTCCAGAGCGGGCCTTGCAGCACTTTTCTCAGCGTTTGGCATTTGAAACGGATTGTTCGGATGTTTACTCTAGCCAGGAACAAGGTTCAGTGGACTTTGTTTTGGTGGATGTGCGTAGTGAGGCTGCATTTGAGTCGGCACATGTGCCAGGAGCTATCAATATTCCCCATCGATTAATGACGGCTACTTTGTATTCTCATTATCCAATGGACACGCTATTTGTTATTTACTGCGCCGGGCCGCACTGTAATGGTGTTCATCGTGCAGCAGTCAATCTAAGCCAGCTTGGCTACGCGGTTAAAGAGATGATAGGAGGGGTGACAGGGTGGCGAGATGAGGGGCTACCTTTGGTGGGTTCCACGAATAAAAATGCAGATGTGATTCGGTGTGGTTGTTCTATTTGAGTCTAGCTTTATATCCCTCGGATTATTACCGCTATTATTCTTGGCATTTATAACGCGTTAGCTGGTAGAGTAATATACCAATTATACTTCAAGCTGCATGTGCGTTGGCTTCCTTCGTTAACCCCAGACACATACTTGTGTAGGCTTCTGGGGATTGACTCAATGGCCGCCTTCCTGCAACTCGAATTATTTAGGGTATAGCAGTTTTATTCATTGCAGGAATTCTATATGCGCTCTGTTTATCTGTGGGTGGTCGTGGTCGCCATTTGTGTCACCGCGTTCGTATCGCAGCTCAGTTTTTTCTTCATTCAACCGCAGGCGGCTGTTCGCGAGGGCAAAGTTTTGGTGCTCAAACGAACCCCTAAAATGGGTTTTATTGATAGTACTCGGGGTTATTGTCAGCGCGAGTATCCAACCGAAGACTCCACACACTGTGAATCAAGGATTCTTCCTCCGCTAATGGACAGTACTCGTGCTATTTATGAACTGCCTTTTAGTGATTATTTTTACGAAATGACGTACCAAACTCCCTAGTGAACTTCAGTCAAAGGCCTTGATTCTGGCGGATTGAAAGTTGATTAAGATTTTTAATATAAGTCACGATTAAATAGTTTCTCTATTTTAATATTTATAACATAAAGGAGTGGGTTGTGAATTGGACGGAGGTCTTGATATCTGCTGGTGTTGCTGCGGTTTTAGGTATTATCACTACAGGGTTACGTAACAGAAATAAATTGGGCAAACTAGGCGCTATTTTATGGGTTATTATCCCCATGATTGTTGGGAATGTTATTTATTACCATTACATTAATCTGAATGGACTCCAAGGCAATGATCGAGTGCAGATAGAGCGTTCATTTGAGGGATATCCTGTCTTCCAAACACTGAAACAGCAAGAGCCAGCCCTTTATACTCAGTTGATTGATGATTTCCTCAAATCAAAGAAAGAAGGACATTCTGAACAACAACTGATTGATGAAATGAAGCAGACTGTTTCAGGCTTAATCGTACAACGAATCCGGCATGCGCCCGATAAAGACGTTATCGATTATATGAATATTATCTTGGAGGAATTGCGTTATTATCAGGCCAATAATCGCAGCGAACATCTTTGTTTCAAGGCATTATTTCCACAAGTGAGTGGGGAAGTTAATGCTACAAAAGCTCTACCTAAAGAGCTGCAATTACGGGATTTGGACTCGATTAACCGCCTGTTTAGAGCCTCCTCTGGTGGGGTTATAAAACCGAAAAATCAAGATTATGAGAACAAGCTTAATGTTATTGTGACGCAAATGCAGCAGCAGTATGGAGATGATTTGCAGATGTTCTCAAACCCTGCCAGCCCTGATGTCGATCGTGAAAAGATCTGCGATATGTCTATTGATATGTACAGCCAAATATTGAAACTTCCCCCTGATGATGCAGGCGCTATTTTACGTTCAATGTTGGGTGGTGAATAAAAAACAGTCAATTTCAGATTGGTTATTAAAGACATCTCTATACTCAGTAATGTCTATCTAATCACTCCCTTCTCCCGCCTGTTATGGTAAGTTTCAATCAGCGGAGGTTGATCCTCTATTGGGGCTTACCTTATTATTAGCAATTCTTTCTGATTATTTTAAATAAATGATAATATCTTAAGGGATTAATATATCATTTATCAGTTTGAGTAAGTTCCCTTAACTAGTAAGTAGTCTAATTAATAGGTAAAACCTATTACTCATCTCTAAATAATAGGTGATTCTGTTGTTAATCCGCTCCCTTAATGATTATTTCTATCATTTTAATCTCTCTATCTTTTGTGGCTTTTATAGACGTAGATCAATTTTATTGATAAGGCATTTTATATCTACCTTGGTTTTTTTTGATTTTCCTCATTTAAACCTGAAATTTGTTACATAAATGCTTTAAATATCTAATAATTGGGTTGAAAATCAGTCATTAATGCTGAATAAGGTGCGTATTACCCATATTAATGTTTAGTGCTACGCTTAATTACTTGTTGAATCTTTGTCCAACAGGTAATACCTTATATTCGCTAGCTAATTTATCAAAGGATGATTCATGTCTAAACGTCTATGGCTCCGAAATACCTTGCTGACAGCCGCTCTATTAAGTGCTTTTTCTGTTCCAGTCAGTGCTGCAACGCCAAATCACACACTACAACTGGCTATTGGTGACGAACCAACCGAAGGTTTTGATCCCATGCTCGGTTGGAGTCATGGCAGTTATCTGCTGCTGCACAGCCCGTTACTCAAACAAAATGAAGATCTTAGCTGGAATGGTTTTTTACTAAGCGATTATAAAACCAGTGATGACGGCAAAACCTGGACTCTGACACTCAAACCAGACCTCAAATTCTCCGACGGCTCACCTCTGACCGCTAAAGATGTGGCTTTTACCTACAACAATGCGGCGGCTAGTGGCGGCAAGGTTGATATGGGTAACTTCGTCAGTGCAGAAGTAATTGATCCTCTTAATGTTCGCATTCAATTGAAAGCGCCACAAAGCACCTTTGTGAACGTATTGGGCTCACTTGGGATTGTTTCAGCCGATAAATACGATGCTAAAACCTATGCGCAAAAACCTATTGGTGCTGGCCCGTACCGCTTAGTGAGCTTCCAGCCGGGTCAACAAATGATTGTCGAAGCAAACCCTTATTATGCGGGTAACAAAAATGATTTCGACAAGCTCATTTTTGTATTCCTCGATGAGGATAGCGCTTTTGCCGCGGCCCAAAGTGGGCAGTTAGGGGTCGTTCGTATTCCCCCATCAATGGCGGTTGGTCCAATTAATAACATGAAGTTATGGGTCAGACCGAGTGTGGAAAACCGGGGTATTGTGTTCCCGACCACGCCTGCGGGTAAAAAGGATGCACAGGGTTACCCAATTGGTAATGATGTCACCGCCGATGTCGCGATTCGCCGAGCGATTAACTATGCCATTAATCGCCAATTGCTGGCAGACCAAATCATGGAAGGCCACGCTATCCCTGCTTACACTGGGGTGCAGGGGTTGCCATGGAATAATCCAGACTCAACCATCAAAGATGGTGATATTAAAAAAGCCAACCAGATATTGGAACAGGCTGGCTGGAAGCTGAACAGTGCGGGTGTTAGAGAGAAAAACGGTGTTCCGGCTAAAATCACACTTTGGTATGCCAGTGGCGATACCACTCGCCGCGACTTAGCGCAGGCAGTACGTTCCATGCTTAGACCTATCGGCATTGAGGTCGATTTAAAATCCGGCAGTTGGGAAACGGTAGAGCGTAATATGCACGCCAATCCTACTCTGTTTGGTTGGGGTAGCCTTGACCCGATGGAGTTGTATCACCACTACAGCAGCAAAGCGGCGGGTATTGAATATTATAATCCAGGCTACTATCAGAACCCGGTGGTGGATAAACATCTGCAACAAGCGCTGGATGCCAAAACCTGGGAACAAGCAGTGCCATTTTGGCAACAAGTGGATTGGGATGGAACAACAGGTGCCGGTATTCGTGGCGATGCAGCATGGGCCTGGTTACTGAATATCCAGCACACATATCTGGCCAATAATTGTGTCGATTTAGGTAAAGGTGCGCCGGAAATTCACGGTTCATGGTCACTGCTTAATAGCCTCGATAGCTGGAAATGGACTTGTCAGTAATGAAGGGTTTTTCATTATTTACCCTGCGTTTAGCTTGCCTGCTGCTGGTCACGGCAGTCGGTACCTTTACGCTACTGAGTTTCTCTCCGGTTGACCCAATACGCGCCTATATCGGCAGTGATCTGCTACATGTGCCACCGGAGCAGTATCCACTGATTGCCGCGCGTTGGGGGCTGGATCTACCATTGTGGCAGCGATTCCTGCATTGGTTTACCCAAGTATTACAAGGGGATTTCGGTTATTCGATGTTATATAACGCGCCGGTTTCACACGTTATCGGAGAGCGTTTTGCTACCTCGTTCGCCTTGCTTTTTTCGGCATGGCTATTCTCCGGCATTGTCGGATTATTACTAGGGCTAACGGCGGGGCGCTACCTTAACCGCTGGCCGGATCGTGTTATCTCAAGCCTATCCTACTTACTAGCCTCATTGCCGACTTTCTGGATTGGTCTATTACTGTTGTCATTATTTGCAGTGAAACTGAACTGGGCGCCGATTTGCTGTGCGTGGACTCCAGGGAGTAATGCAGAAGCAGCCAGCTGGGGTGATAAGCTGCATCATCTGATTTTGCCAATGCTAGCGCTAGGATTACTGGGTGTCGGTAATATTGCGCTGCATACCCGTGCCAGAGTGGCTGAAGTGATGAACAGTGAGTTTATTCGTTATGCCCAAGCGCAGGGGGATAAAGGGTGGTCATTGGTCAACTTCCATATTTTGCGCCATGCTATTACCCCCGCGTTGTGTCTGCAATTTGCATCGGTGGGAGAATTATTGGGTGGATCTTTATTAGCGGAAAAAGTCTTTGCTTACCCAGGGTTGGGACAGGCGACCATTGATGCCGGGTTACACGGTGATATCCCGTTATTGATGGGGATTGTGATGTTTTGCGCCATCTTGGTCTTTTGTGGTAACAGTATCGCTAATGCCCTGTTACACCGCTTGAATAGAGGGGCTGCGCGGCAATTATGACTTATAACCCAAACCGAGCTTTATTCCGGCTTTTTGTTTCCATCGCGCTATTAGCCACATTGGTTGTTTACGGGTGGGCAATATACCCCATTGAAATTCCGATGGATTTAATGGCCCGCCGCCAGCCACCGTCACCGGCTTATTGGTTTGGCACGGACAGTTTAGGGCGTGACCTGTGGCTGCGCTGTTTTCAGGGAATGACTACCAGCTTGCAAATTGGTTTGATTGCTGCCTTTGCCAGTGGCCTGTTGGCGATGCTCACCGCCAGCTTATGTTCAATAAATAAAACACTGGATTATCTGATCCGTGGATTGATTGACAGTATGCTGGCTTTACCGCATTTACTCTTATTAGTACTGATCTGCTTCACATTGGGGGGAGGGAAGCACGGCGTTATTTTGGCAGTGGCATTAACTCACTGGCCAAAACTTGCTTTGATTTTGCGCGCCGAGATCTTACGTATTCGTGAAACTGATTATGTGATGCTCTCACATCGCTTAGGTAACAGTAATTTTTACCGTTGGCGTCATCATCTGCTACCGTTATTACTACCACAATGGATCGTAGGTACGCTGCTGATGTTCCCTCATGCGGTGTTACACAGTGCGGCACTGAGCTTTTTAGGTTTTGGATTGTCTCCTCATGAGCCGTCATTGGGGATTTTATTGGCTGATGCCCTTCGTTATCTGAGCAGTGGAGCATGGTGGCTGGCCTTCTTCCCTGGCCTGATTTTGGTCGGGTTGGTGCTGATATTTGACCAGTTTGCCCGAGCACTGCAACAACTATGGGTGAGGATAGCCTGATGCTGAGATTTTCAAGGTTTGCCATTGATGTTGCCCATTATCGCTGGCTAGGTCGTAAAAGTTGGCATCCTTTGCTGAATAATATTTCTCTGGAAGTAAACCCAGGGGAATTGGTCGCCTTGGTCGGGGGGAGTGGCGAAGGGAAGAGCCTGTTGCTGCAAAGTGTATTGGGCTTGTTGCCGGAAAACATGCGTTGCCGTGGTGAGATTATTCTGGATGGCGAAGTTCTGGGCACCCAAGATAAAATTGAACGGCGCGGGAAAACCTTATGTTATGTCCCGCAAGGAGTTAGCGCCCTGAATCCTCTGATAAAAGTGGGGTCTCAGATGACCCGAGCAGCTCAACTCAGCGGGGTAAAACTCCGGCTGGAAGATGTCGCGCTGCAACTGCAAAGCTACAATCTTGCACCGGGGTTGGTCCATGACTTCCCTCGGCAACTCTCTGGCGGCATGGCAAAACGTGTGCTGACCAGTTGTGCAACCCTAACGAATGCTCGTTATATTTTGGCGGATGAAGTGACTTCATGGCTCGATGATGAGCATGCTTGCCAGTTACTGACCCATTTACGCGCTTTTTGTCAGCAAGGACGCGGTATTTTATGGGTTACTCATGACTTAGCCTTGGCGGCACGGTTTGCCGATAAAATTGCGGTATTACATAAAGGCGAATTGCATGAAACATTAAGCGCCGATGAGCTAAAAAATAATGGTGGCAGCCCATGGTTGCAATCACTTTGGGCGGCTTTACCTGAACAGCAATTTGTCAGTCAACGAATGTCGCCCACGGAGGTGGCGGAATATGTTTAGTGTCGATAATCTGACTATCGAGCAGGGCGGGAAACGGCTGTGGGATTCGGTCTCATTTGCGTTGACTCAGGCAGAGCGATTGGGTATTTCAGCGCCGAGTGGTTTTGGCAAAACGACTCTGGGGCGGGTATTAGCACAATGGCAGTCGGCCACCTCCGGGAAAATTTTAATCGATGGCGTACCACTGGCTAAAAAAGGTTATTGCCCAGTTCAATTAGTGCCACAACACCCTGAACAAAGTTTCAATCCTTATCGGACAACCGGCGAGAGTTTACATGATGCCTGGCGACCCGATGCACAATGGCTTGAACGAATGGCTGTAAACCCGGTTTGGCTAAAACGCCGGCCTGATGAATTATCTGGCGGGGAACTCGCGCGAATTGCCTTGCTGCGCGCTCTGGACCCACGGACGCGCTATTTAATTGCCGACGAAGTCACTGCACAACTGGATGCTCATATTCAGGCTCAAATTTGGCAAGTATTATTGGAAGAGTCAGAGCGCCGGCCATTGGGCTTAATTGTTTTCAGTCACAATAAAGCTTTATTGCAGAAGGTGTGCTCACGTATATGGATACCTGAAAGAGAAATTGAAAAGCCGCGTTATCCAAGAGCGGTAGTTAAATCTCATTTCGATTTAGCCATGATAAAGACAGGTTAGACATAGTAATAATTAATCTTAAATAAATGAGATATTAAAAATAGAACAATAATGTAATTTAATGTAAGCGTGGGACATTAAATTAGCCATTTTATTAAATGGAAATTTATAAATAAATTGACTCAGATCATTTTATTATTAAGTTGTTATAAATAGGTTTTTGGGAGGTGATGGGGATAATAGTTTATATATTGGACAGGTTCATCAATCTGTTTCAGATAGTATATTGCCAATATTTGTTTGTAATGGAATTATATTTAATCCGAAATGGAGATCTGTTGTGTTTTCATCGCCATTGTATAAAACTGCATTTTTCTAAAATAACTGCTGTTTTTTTACCCTATTGCTCTTGATGTAAAAATCAGTATAACGCCTGCCGAAGGCGCTATTTTTGACAAGTGAAAGTTTAGCTATTTGTTTTTAAGTCATTGTTTTTTATGTGTTAAATTTGCTCATTCCTGTTTCGTGTATTGTCATTTTTACTAAATTTTTAATTAATGATGAAATTCTCAGATTTTGGTCTATACTGATTATAGATGATTTTTTTATGGCAATTTATAAGTTTCTCTGCTAAGAGGAAATATCCTGGAGCAGAGTATTAAATACAGGGGATTAGTAGCTATGAGATTAGCTATGGAATGCAAATGGTTAATTAATTCGCCCATATATTTATCACTGTGGATAAATTCATCAGCTATTTTCTATTTTAGTAAGAAAATATTAACAAATACACTTTCACTATTGCTTGAGATAACTAAATACGGTAAAAAATACCCACCCCGAAAAATGGATATACAAATAACTCTGACGGGAAAATCCCTTAAGCAGGAATATATACCCCTGGTATAACCGGGGTTTGCTCGTCTTTTTTTGTAGGCTATTTTTCTCACTTTCACTTTCTTAACCAGATACAGGAGGGCTTATGCAGCTCACCCCAAGAGAAGTTGAAAAGCTTATGATCTACACGCTGTCAGATGTGGCGTTCAAGCGCAAAGCGCGTGGCTTGAAACTCAATTATCCGGAAGCTGTTTCTATTATCACCGTCACTGCAATGGAAGGGGCCAGAGATGGCAAATCTGTAGAAGATGTGATGAAAGAAGCCAGTAAAGTTCTTACCAAAGATGATGTGATGGACGGGGTAGCAGATCTGATTCCGAATGTTCAGGTCGAAGCAATTTTTACTGACGGTAGCCGTTTGGTCACAGTACACGACCCTATTAAATAAGTGACGGCAACATGCGAGTAAAAACCTGAATTGAATTTTGCAGAGGATCAAAGCATGAGCGCAAAGAAAAGCACTAAAGATAATGCAGAACAAAATACTCCATTGGGTGGTTGCATTTTAGCCGATACACCGATCACCTTTAACGAAAATAAGCCCGTTACCAAAGTGAAAGTTCGTAATACCGGTGACCGGCCAATTCAAGTGGGTTCACATTTCCACTTCTTTGAAGCTAACCGCGCACTGGAATTTGATCGTGCAGCGGCATACGGAAAAAGGCTGAATATCTCTTCAACAACCGCAATCCGTTTTGAACCCGGAGATGAAACCGAAGTTCCGCTTATTCCTTTTGGTGGCAAGCAAACACTGTATGGCTTTAATAACCTGGTAGATGGTTGGACCGGTGAAGGTGTGGTTCCTAATAGTGAACGTCCGGATAAGCAAGAAGCTATCCGTCGAGCGGCTGAGCGTGGTTTTAAATCATCTAAATAACGCCTTATGTAAATAACAAATCATCGAAATTCGCATACGTGTAATTAGCTATAACCCATAGATTTCAAGTTTCAGGAAGGCGGCAAACGTGATAGTCCCGATGAGCTTACCCAAGTAAGTGATCCGGGTGAGCGAGAGCAGCTAACTCATCCGCAACTTGAAAGATGAAAGTTACGCGTACCGGAAAAAGAAAGGAGCGACAGATGCCTCAAATTTCTCGGCAAGAATACGCGGGTCTATTTGGCCCAACGACCGGCGATAAAATCCGCTTGGGTGATACCAATCTATTTATCGAAATCGAAAAAGACCTGCGTGGATATGGTGAAGAGTCAGTTTACGGTGGCGGTAAGTCATTACGTGACGGAATGGGCGCGAATAACCATCTGACACGCGATAACGGTGTTCTGGATTTAGTCATAACCAACGTCACCATTGTTGATGCCCGTTTAGGGGTTATCAAAGCCGACGTCGGTATTCGCGATGGTAAAATTGCCGGTATCGGCAAAAGTGGTAACCCAGGGGTGATGGATGGCGTGACTCCCGGCATGGTCGTTGGTGTAAGCACCGATGCTATTTCCGGTGAGCATTTGATTCTGACCGCCGCCGGTATTGATAGCCACATTCATTTAATCTCCCCACAACAGGCTTACCATGCGCTCTCTAATGGCGTGGCAACTTTCTTTGGTGGAGGGATTGGCCCAACCGACGGTACTAATGGGACGACTGTAACACCTGGCCCTTGGAATATTCGCCAGATGCTGCGCTCAGTTGAAGGCCTGCCAGTCAACGTGGGTATTCTGGGTAAAGGTAACTCTTTTGGCCGTGGCCCACTGTTGGAACAGGCGATTGCCGGTGTTGTCGGCTATAAAGTTCACGAAGACTGGGGCGCAACAGCAAACGCCCTGCGCCATTCATTACGGATGGCAGATGAAATGGATATTCAGGTTTCCGTACATACCGACAGTTTAAACGAATGTGGTTATGTAGAAGACACCATTGATGCCTTCGAAGGCCGCACCATCCATACCTTCCATACCGAGGGTGCAGGTGGGGGCCATGCACCGGATATCATCCGTGTTGCCAGCCAGCCTAACGTACTGCCAAGTTCGACTAACCCAACCCTGCCATACGGGGTTAACAGTCAAGCCGAACTGTTCGACATGATCATGGTGTGTCACAACCTCAACCCGAATGTGCCTGCTGACGTCTCCTTTGCCGAAAGTCGTGTGCGTCCGGAAACTATCGCGGCAGAAAACGTTCTGCACGATATGGGGGTTATCTCCATGTTCTCCAGTGACTCACAAGCCATGGGGCGTGTTGGGGAAAACTGGCTACGAGTGATGCAAACGGCTAACGCAATGAAAGCATCACGTGGCAAATTGCCAGAAGATGCGCCGGGTAATGATAACTTCCGTGTACTGCGCTATGTGGCAAAAATCACCATTAACCCAGCGATTGCACAAGGTGTCAGCCATGTCATCGGTTCAGTTGAAGTGGGTAAAATGGCCGATTTGGTGCTGTGGGATCCACGTTTCTTTGGTGCGAAACCTAAGATGGTTATCAAAGGCGGCATGATCAACTGGGCGGCAATGGGGGATCCGAACGCATCATTACCAACGCCACAACCAGTGTTCTATCGCCCAATGTTTGGCGCTATGGGTAAAACCATGCAAGACACTTGCGTTACCTTTGTTTCTCAGGCCGCACTGGATGATGGTGTGAAAGAGAAAGCCGGATTAGAGCGTCAGGTTATGGCGGTTAAAAACTGTCGAACCATCTCTAAACGTGACCTGGTGCGTAATGACCAAACACCAAACATTGAAGTAGACCCTGAAACCTTTGCGGTGAAAGTGGATGGCGTACATGCCACCTGTGAGCCTATTGATACAGCGTCGATGAACCAACGTTATTTCTTTGGTTAACAAGAGCTTTGGTTAACAAGGCTTTGGCTGATTAATAGATAAATCTGGACTCAAATCCAGTTTATTAAGCATTCAGTTTGCTCATGGTAAGTGTCATCTGGCTGTTGGATGGGGCGAAAAACAATAGCCGGGATGTGTGGCACAGAAACGGATTTCATTACTGTGGGCAACTGGCTTTTGCCAAAAATACAGGTAAGGAGTCAATATATGATTTTGATAGAGCACATTCTTGGCAATGTGAAAAAAGATTCGGTTTGGCAAGAGAAACTCAAAAACGCCACTTTTGATCTCTTGGTTTTGGATCAACGTGAAGCGCAAAAAAGCCGTTGCCGTAAACTCAGCACGCAGGGGTTGGATCTGGGTATTTCGCTCGACCGACACGTCGTTCTGGCTGATGGGGATGTGCTGGCGTGGGATGAAGAAACCAATGTCGCGGTAGTAGTACAAATCAATTTACGTGATGTGATGGTTATCGATCTGAGTGAACTGAAAAGTCGTTCACCAGATGAATTGATTAAAACCTGCTTTGAACTGGGGCATGCACTGGGTAACCAGCACTGGAAAGCGGTTACAAAAAATAACGAGGTTTATGTGCCTCTGACAGTGGCCACCACCATGATGGATTCGGTGATGAGAACCCACGGGTTCCAGCATTTACCTTTCCGTTTTGTTAAAGGGGCGGAAATTCTGCCGTTACTGAGTAATTCCGAAGCGCGTCTGCTGTTCGGCGGGGCTGAAGATACCGATACTCATGTTCATGTTGCCAGCCCTTTGGATGAACCCCATGGCTCCGGCTTACATGTTCACGCGATTCATTCCCACGGCGATGGGCATGCACATAGCCACGACCATGACCACAGTCATAGCCACGGCGATCACGATCACGACCATAAACACTGATTCTGGCAGGGAGGCACCGCAATGAATGCATCAGATCTCATTCGTATCATGCAATTTGGTGATTCCGTACTGCCGGTCGGGGCCTTCACGTTTTCCAATGGCGTGGAGTCCGCCATTCAAACTGGCGTCGTACGAGACGTACCAACATTAAAAGGCTTTGTATTGACGGCACTCAAGCAGGCGGCCAGTTGTGATGGCATGGGTGTAGTTGCTGCCCATCGTGCAGTTATGGCCGACGATCGTGACGGCATTATCCGAGCTGACTGGGCCGTAAATAATCGCAAACTCAATGAAGAAAGTCGCCTGATGGCAACCCGTATGGGGAAAAAACTGGCGGAGATGTCAATCCATGTGGTGGAACATCCGCTGATAAGCTGGTGGCTGGAGCAGATAAAAAATGGCAATACCGCTGGGACTTATCCGGTCACTCAGGCGGTGGTCATGGCAGCGCAGGGCATTGGGCAGCGGGAAGTGGTGGTGATGCACCAATATGGTGTGGCGGTGACGATATTAAGTGCGGCTATGCGTTTGATGCGCGTAACCCATTTTGACACACAGCATATCTTGTTTGAATTGAATCACGACATTGAGAAATTCTGTGATATTGCCGAAATTGGCGATATTGAACAGATGTCTTCTTATGTCCCTATTGTTGATGTTCTGGCGGCGGTGCATGTGAAAGCGCATGTTCGTCTGTTTAGCAACTGATCGACTATTTAACTGATTGATAAAATGACTTCTGAGTGCTGGGTGAGTGGACTCGCCGAGGACAGCTTATTGGCCAACTACTTGGCCAATATCAGATAAAACTAAGAGGATTACCCCGTGAATAGCCATTCAACCGATAAACGCAAAAAGATCACCCGCATTGGTATTGGTGGCCCGGTGGGTTCAGGTAAAACCGCCATTATCGAAGTGATCACCCCTATTCTGATCAAACGGGGTATTAAGCCTCTGATCATTACCAATGACATCGTCACTACCGAGGATGCCAAACAGGTGAAACGTACCCTGAAAGGCATTCTGGATGAAGAGAAGATCCTCGGGGTCGAAACCGGTGCTTGCCCACATACTGCGGTGCGCGAAGACCCAAGTATGAATATTGCTGCGGTGGAAGAGATGGAAGAGCGCTTCCCTGACAGCGACCTCATCATGATTGAAAGCGGTGGCGACAACCTGACACTGACCTTTAGCCCGGCTTTAGCCGACTTCTATATCTATGTCATCGATGTGGCGGAAGGGGAAAAAATCCCGCGTAAAAATGGTCCAGGTTTGGTTCAGGCGGACATTCTTGTCATCAACAAAATTGACCTCGCCCCTTATGTCGGTGCCAGCCTGGATGTGATGGAAAGTGACACCAAAGTGGTTCGTGGCGAGCGCCCTTATATTCTGACCAACTGTAAAACTGGGCAGGGCATTGAAGAGTTGGTGGATATGATTATGCGCGACTTCTTGTTTACCCATGTGCAGCCACAAGGAGAACATGCATGACATCGCAGAGCCAGAATATCGTGGAAACTCCTTCACGGGTTCGCGCTCACGCATTAGGTATTAACGCACCGGAACTCGCGGAGTACCAAGATGAACCGGCGCAAATGCGTAGCGGGGCGGTAGGGAAAAGCGGCTATCTCAAACTGAGATTTGCCAAACGTGAACATCGCAGTATTTTGGCCGAAATGGAAAGGCGGGTGCCCTCAATGGTGCAAAAAGCACTGTACTGGGATGAAGAAATGCCCGAACTGCCTTGTGTCACCATGATCTCGACTTCAGGATGCATTTTACAAGGTGACCGTCTAGCCACTGACGTGATTGTGGAGGCGGGGGCTTGCGCCCATGTCACTACACAGTCGGCGACCAAAGTTCATATGATGAATGCCAACTACGCGTCGCAAATACAGAATTTTACGGTGGAAGAGGGGGGGTATCTTGAATTTATGCCAGACCCACTTATTCCACATCGTAACTCGCGTTTTATTACTGATACCACCATTAATATTCATCCGACAGCGACGGCGATTTATTCGGAAGTTCTGATGTCTGGGCGTAAATATCACCATGCAGATGAGCGCTTTGGTTTTGATGTTTATTCCTCTCGAGTAGCAGCGCACGTTTTTTTGGGTAAAGAACTGCCAGCAGGTAAAGAGCTATTTGTTGAGAAATATATATTGGAACCAAAGTCAGAAAGTCTTGATGCTATTGGGGTGATGCAATCATTTGATGCGTTTGGCAATGTGATCTTATTAACCCCCAAAGAGCATCATGACCGCATTCTGGCGCGGGTACCGGCTCATTTTGATATTAAAGGCGGTATTGCCAGTGGCGCGACGCGTTTGCCAAATGATTGCGGATTGGTATTTAAAGCCCTCGGTATTGATAGCGCCGGTGTTAAGGCTGAAGTCCGGCAGTTTTGGAAAATAGCACGTGAGGAAATTCTCGGTATTACATTGCCGGAACAATTCTTGTGGCGCTAAGGTTTTGCTAAAAGTCATCGGCGTTGCAGCAAAATATCGCTGCAACGAAAAATGAATGCAGTTAATAGAGCTGCAGTTTTAAGTTACAAGGATAAAATAATGGATGCTAAAACGGGCAATCAATCCGGTTGGGCACAACTCAGTGCTTCGAATGTTTTCATTGAATTTATCGATACAACGCTACGCGGCTGTGCTCAAGTGATGTTTCAGAATAACCCTCTGACTGGGCTATTCTTTTTTATCGCAATATTTGTCGGAGCCTACGGTGAAGGTAATCCGGCAGTGGCATATGGATGTGTGCTGGGAACGGTAGTGGCAACACTCACTGGATTAACGATGCGCGATCGTAAATCATGGCGCGCGGGATTATACGGTTATAACGGGTGTTTAGTGGGGACGGCATTACCGACATTTTTGGTTGCCACACCGACAGTCTGGGCGTGCATTATTTTAGGTAGCATCGTGTCGGTTATTGTTATGGCTTGTATCGCCGATATTTTGAAAACCTGGAAAGTTGCGGCATTAACCGCACCTTTTGTACTCACTACCTGGATGATATTACTGGCGAGCTACGCCTTTACTGGTCTGCAGAGTAGTGGATTACCGGCACCTGCGCTTCCTCATCCTCTGGTATTAGATGCCAGTGCAGCTGCAGCTGGTAGCAATATTTTTGTTAATATGTTCAGTGGTGTTTCGCAAGTATTCTTATTTAGTAGTTTGATTGGCGGTATTCTTTTTATTATCGGGCTGGCGGTAGAATCGCTTTGGGCGGCAATATTTGCAGTGGGGGGATCGTTACTGGCGATATTTACCGCTATATTTCTTGGCGCAAACCCGAGCAGTATTGATGCCGGGCTTTATGCATTTAGTGCGGTATTGACTGCAATAGCTTTAGGTTCGACCTTTAATAAACCCAGTTGGCGTGTATTGGCTTATACCATCATCGGCGTTATTTTTACGGTTATAGTACAGGGCGCTCTGAATATCTTATTGTCCCCTATCGGTATTCCAACGTTGACGATGCCATTTGTTCTCGCTTCGTGGTTATTCCTGGTTCCTAATAAAGATGTAATGCCAGCGCATAGACAATAGTCATTTATTCTGGAGTATGAATATGTCGACTGGGATAGAGAAACGTAGTGCATTTGGCAATCAGCAAACTAAACGTCATGCCATTTACTTATTAATTGGTTTATTGATAGTTAATGGCCTGGCGTGGCTTTGGGCTTTCACTGAATTTAATGGTAATGCGGTGTTGATGGGGATGGCATTTCTGGCTTACAGCTTTGGTTTGCGTCATGCTGTTGATGCTGACCATATTGCAGCCATTGATAATGTCACTCGTAAATTGATGCAACAGGGGAAGACGCCGATTGCGGTGGGAACATTCTTCTCCCTCGGTCATTCAACTATTGTCATATTAGCTTCACTGGCTATCGCCGCTACCGCGATGGCGTTTAAAGATAATATGGCATGGTTTCATGAAACCGGTGGTTTGATTGGTACGATGGTTTCATCACTGTTTTTATTACTGTTTGGTTTTCTTAATTTAACCATTCTGATTTCAGTGTATAAAAAGTTTAAACAGGTCAAAGCAGGACATGTCTATAAAGATGAAGAGCTTGACCTATTAGTGACCAATAACGGTGGACTTCTTGCCAGAATATTCAAACGTGTATTTAACATGGTGAATAAAAGTTGGCATATGTACCCCGTTGGTTTTTTATTCGGTTTGGGTTTTGATACTGCAACCGAAGTTGGGGTTTTAGGAATCTCTGCTGCCAGTGCCACCCATGGTATGAATTTATGGTCAATTATGGTTTTCCCCATTTTATTTGCATCTGGGATGGCCCTTATCGACTCGCTTGATAATTTTGTCATGATTGGCGCTTATGGTTGGGCTTTTTCTAAACCAATACGAAAATTGTATTACAACATTACCATCACAGCAGCTTCAGTTATTATTGCATTCTTTATCGGTGGGATTGAGGCGTTGGGATTAATTGCAGATAAGCTCGGTTTGACAGGTGGTGTTTGGACGCCAATAAATAATATCAGTGAAAACTTAGGTGAGATAGGTTACTGGATTATTGGTATGTTTATACTGTGCTGGGTAGTTTCTGCGGTTAACTATTATGTTCGTGGATATGATAAGTTAAGTATAACTCGTTAATTATAAATGAAATAAATAAAAAAGGCGCTTAATAAGCGCCTTTTTTATCTGCTTTACAGATTACATATGTTTTTTAGCAAAACCTAAAATATCCTTTTTAATTTCAGATAGTTTGCTTTCAGGTGCTTTTTTGCAGACTTCGACAACTTTCGGTGTCACGATAGTGTCAGTCTCATGCAAATCAACATAATCACCTTTCTTATATTGAGTGTCATCATTTAATACCCAATAAACAACTGGAGTAAATGATTTAGGATTCAGATCCAGGAACTCTTTGCAGGTCATATCACTTGGGGTAGTCGCCGTTGTGCTAGTGGTTGCTGCAAAGCTTGTTGCGGCAGCGGAAAGTAATAAGCCAGTCAATGCAATATTACGAAGTGATTTATAGAACATGCTTATTTCCTTATTTATCTGTTAAATATAATGAAATATTTAAGATAATTAATTTAAGAGTGATAGATATCACTCAAGGCTACGAACGCTGGAATTTCCTATATGCCAGAGAACCTGTATATTATTAACCAATAATGGCATTCTTGCCAACTATATACCCATTGTTTTACTAATTATTGAGTATGAATAGCTTTACAAAATGTAAAATTCTTCATGTGATATGTCTTTATAGTGATAACCGAATTATCAGTTGATTTTAGTCAAAAATAATCATATTTAACCATGATTTTTATTGTTTTTTATCTATACTGTGAGTTACCTATAACAATTTAGCCACTCTCTTGATGAAAATATTACAGGAAATTAAAACCAAGGTATCAATACCCCTTTTATTGGCTATTTTAGTTGCTATTAATGGGGGGCTGGTGTTAAGTCCGGTGCTTTTCCGAGCGTTTTCTCATTCAACCGATGCGGTAAACAATTTCAGCACCTGGAAGGAGGCATTAAGTTTCCTTGAATTATTTGAAATTCCAAAGTTTATCATCGGTCTGCTATTGATATTGATGGCATTTGCAATTTCAATGAAGACGCGTACTGCGTGGTTTCTGACCGTGCTACTGTTGTTCGCTCTGGTTGTTATCAATCTCTTTATTCTGAAAGATCAGAATAAACTGACCACTTATTCACTTATTGTCCTTGTTGCGCTGCTATTTTATTGGCGCGAGTTTGATCATTACAGTCTTGGGAGTGCAACATTCTTTGCGATAGCAAGTGTTTCTTCGTTAATTGTCTACAGTATGTTGGGTACACTTTACATGGGTGATGAGTTCGCACCTGTAGTAACCGATTTACCTACAGCGTTCTATTTCGCGATTGTTTGTATGTCGACAGTGGGCTTCGGGGATATTATTCCGCATACCACTGTGGCGAGAATGTTCACTCTTACGGTGATTATTGCTGGTATTACAGTCTTTGCGACTTCGATTGCTTCTATTGCCGGCCCGATAGTCAGTAATAATATTAAACGCATTGTTAAAGGTAGGATCTCTCACGTGGAACGTAAAAATCATTTTATTATTGTCGGTTCCAGTTCTTTGGCGCTAAATGTTTATAACGGTCTGCATGACCGGGGTGATGATGTTACTGTGGTTTGCGCAGTGGGCAGCCAACACGGTTTTCCTCGACATGCAGATATTATTGAGGGCGATCCCTCTTCTGTCGAAACACTGAAGTTAGCCGGTGCTGCCAGGGCAAAATATATTATCGCATTATGCAACAATGATGCCGACAACACCTTTACCATTCTGGCAGCAAAAGAGATTGCCGGTGAGAGTACGAAAACATTAGCTCTAGTTAATGAAACGCAAAATATGCAAAAAGTTAAACGAGTTAACCCTGATATGGTGTTCTCATTGCCATTGTTAGGTAGCGAACTGCTGGTTAGAACCTTAAATGGCGATACGATTAATAACTCTCTTATTACCGAGATGTTCTTTGGCAATTGCCAAAAATTAGATTAAATATATTGAATTATCGGCAGGTACACATAAAAAACACCCTCATTATGAGGGTGTTTTTTATACCTTGAGCTATCCCTGCCTTTTCTTATTGCGTGGCAGTTTGTTGATCTTTAGGTTTTTCTTTTGGCCCCACCATTAAACCCAATTCAACAGCGATAAAACCAACAATCAGGCTGATGACCAGGTAGCAAATTGAGACTAAAACCTCACTGGGGGTTTTCATCATTTCGACGGCACCAAATACGAAACTAGAAAATGTTGAAAGACCGCCCATAATACCGGTACCCACCATCAGGTGGACATATTGGTTAATTTTACCGTTTTTAAAGAATGAGGTGGCTAACCCTAATAAAAATGCAGCGATGATATTGGCTACAAAGATATCCATCGGGAAGCCATCTGTCAGTCGTGGAACTGATAACATAATAAATTCGCGACACATGGCACCAAAAGCACCACCAACAAAAACTAAAATAATAAGATTCGGCATAACAATTATCTCCGATTAACAACGCTCTCCGATTAATAACATTATCCGGTTAATAAATTGTCCCTCTGATTAATAAGCCAGCCATGCACCCAATGCGGCTGCAGCTAAACCAACTAATACAGAAATAATCAGATATCCAGCAGCAATGGCTCTGCCCCGGGTTGTAGATAGTTTTGCCGCATCTAATTGCATGCTACTGAAGGTGGTATAACCGCCTAAAATACCGGTTAATACGGCGGCATTGATGAGATCGCCATAGCGATCGCGCCAGTCGACACTAAAAAGAATACTTAGATAACCGATTACAAATGCCCCCGAAATATTAATTATAAAAGTACCGAGGGGAAAATTACCTTTATATATTTTGCCGATTCCGAGCCCTATCCACCATCGTAATAGTGAGCCGATCCCTCCACCTAGGCCAACCCACATTACATCGATTGCAGTCATACAAAACCCTCCATAGTTATTCCCTAGAGTGGTAATAATTGTAGTACAAATAAGTTATGAGATCATTCGGATATCAGAAATGTAGAGTAAGAATTTTTACAATCAGAGGGGTTTACTTGCAGTTGTGGAGGATGGCAATAAAATAGGAATACTGTTTCAAAAATACAATAAATGGAGATGGAGCCATCATGCCTTACGACGCAGATCCTTCTCGATACAACCAAATGTAATATCGCTTTTGTGGGAAAAGCGGCTTGCAGCTTCCCGTATTGTCACTTGGACTTTGGCATAATTGCAGTTTTAACAATAGATTAAAATCGCAGAGAACTTTATTGCGTAAAGCCTTTGACCTAGGAACAACCCATTTCGATTTAGCCAATAATTATGCTCCATCGCCAGGTTCGGCAGAACAAAACTTCGGTAAGTTGCTACAAGATGATTTTAAGCCTTATCGTGATGAACTGATAATCTCGACTAAAGCCGGTTATAACATGTGGCCCGGTCCCTACGGTACTGGCAGTTCGCGGAAATATCTGCTGGCCAGCCTGGATCAAAGTCTAAAACGTATGGGACTGGATTATGTGGATATATTCTATTCGCACCGTATTGATGAAAATACGCCAATGGAAGAAACAGCATCAGCTTTAGCGAAGTGGTTAAACATTATATGTTGGAATTTCATCCTATTCTTCTGAGCGAACAATAAAGGTGGTGGAATTATTGCAGCAATGGAAAATTCCTCTGCTTTTTCACCTCAGGCACAAGGGTTGCTGACCGCGAAATATCTCAATGGTATTCCTGATGATTCCCGTATGAAAAAAGAAGCGGCGGTTCGCTCAAAGAAACTATGTTGTCAGAAGCAAATCTGCGCAGCATCAAATTGTTGAACGAATTAGCTGAACTACGTGGGCAGTCTTTGGCGCAAACGGCATTAAGCTGGTTGTTGAAAGATAGACGCTTCACATCGGTTTTAATTGGTGCCAGCCGGCCAGAACAATTAGAGGGAAACTGTGCTGCTCTCAATAACCTGAACTTTAGTGCAGAGGAATTACGTACTATTGATCAGCATGTTGCCGATGAGCAGCTCAATTTATGGCAGGCATCTTCGACGCGCTAAGTGCACCGTCATTTGATGGCAAGTTTATTGCAAAAGGAAAGTCAGTTTTGTCATTAGAACTGACTTTTCTATTTCCGCGTCAAATACTGTGGTTGAGTCAGAACTGTTTTGGCCATCGCGACCGCGCCTATACCAACTGCGAACCATAACGTCAGCCCTCGACTGATGACTGAGGCAATAATTGCATCAGATTGACCAACGCCGACCGCCGATAGAAGTAATGTCATTGCCACTTCTGTTGCCCCCAAGCCACCGGGAATAGAAGAGGCTGCTCCAGCCAAAATACTTAGGCAATAAATAGCGATGATATTGACAATTGGTAAGTCATAGTTGAGTGCATTAACAATCAGGTAAAGAGAAATTCCCTGCATAGTCCAAGCCATAAGGCTCAAAGTTACGCATCCCACAAGTCGATATTTTGATAATAAAAAGGTAACAGCGGATATGCTTTGGATGACGTATATTTTTAGAGAACCTTTCACTAATTGGTTAATTATTAATGACAATAATCTAGAGCGTAAAAGGAATACTATTGCTATAAATAAGGCGATTATGCCCAGCAACCAAAATTGATACTGAGGAAATATAAAAATTATCAACGAAGCTAATACACCAACAGCGATCAGATCAAGAAACCGTTCTGAAATAAAGGCACCGATACTATGTGGATAACTGACGCCATAGCGGTAAAGATAAACCGAACGTACAGTTTCACCAATTTTACCCGGTGTCAGAGTGAAAGCGAATGCAGCAAGGTAGATTTCTAAATTACGGATACCGGGAACGTTATATCCTAATGCAACGATAAAACTATGCCAGCGGATGAATCGTAACAAATAACTTGATAAGGACAGCATTATAACTTGCGTCCATAAGATATTATCAAACGCTAAAATCGCGTCGGCGAAAGCTTCTCTGTTAATCAGTATTGTAATTCCGCCATAAAGTACTATCCCTACCACGATGATAAGTGAGATCACCTTGATTACAACTTGACTTCTGTTAGGTTGGGCTAGTATAGGTTTATGAGGGATCCTGTGTTCCATCAAGAAAGAACCACATTGATAGCCGCCGCTACTGCGATTCCTACTATGATACCTGCAACGATTTCAACACGTGTATGACCCATACGTTCACGAAGTTGCTGGTTATCTAAAGTATCGACCATTAACTTATTAATTAAAACTGCATGCTTTCCTATTTGACGGCGTAGGCTGTTGGCATCCAGTATTACAATGAAAGCTAGTGTAATTGCTACACCAAAAGCGGGATGATGAATCCCCTCTTTGAAAGCAATAAGGGCTGCCATGCTGGTAACAATGGCACTATGATTACTGGGGAGCCCACCATAACCGATCAAGCCAAAAGCCAGTTGCTTAGCCTTGATGCTATTGATTATAAATTTCATGATTCCGGCAATAAGCCAGGTAATAAAAGGGGTAAGTGCGTAAGATATGTCCATAATTATCCCTGTACTGGCCACAATGCCCAACCACATACGGCAATCCACAACAGCACCGTAAGTAATAACTGCCAGTCTGCAAAGAGCGCATCTGTTGGTGATTCGCCTCCATCCAATTCTTCGACGACAAACCAATAGCGGAATAGGCCAAAGAGAACCATAGGAACGGTAATAACCAGTTCCGGTTTGGCCGACATCACAAACATACTGTAAAATAGTAAAGCGCCAGTAGCAGACATTTCGGCATAGCGATCTACCAATGAGACCGAATATTTTTCAAGCACTTTTCTACCTTCTGTACCACTCTGACTCAATTCTTGGCGTCGTTTTACGGCGGCAAGATACAGTGCCAGGCACAAGGTAGTGATGAACATCCAAGAAGATACGGGGACATCAAGTGCCATGGCACCAGCATACACTCGTAAAACAAAGCCGAGAGCGATAGTGAATATATCCACAACAGGCTGGTGTTTGAGCACAAAGGTGTAAGCCAGATTGAGTAACAAATATACTGCAATCACCATGACTACTTTCGGCACCACAAACCATCCCCACACTAATACCACATAAAGGCATCCCAGTAGGAGCAATGCGGCTGGAATCGAAACGATCCCCGCAGCCAATGGGCGAGACTTGGATTTTTTTGGGTGGAGTCGGTCACTCTCTATATCGCGTATATCATTGAGAATGTATGTTGCTGAAGAAGCCACACAAAATAGCAGCAGGGCCAATAAGGCCTGATTTATCGCATGTACATCAAGAAAATCCCCTGAGAATATCAGTGGGGCCAACACGAAGCCATTTTTTATCCATTGTTTGGGTCTCATCAGCTTGATTAGTCCAAGTATCTGAACTAGAGGTGAGCGTACCTTCATGGTATCATCCATTTACTATTTTTAGCCTCAGGTAAAATTATCAAAATGTTTTCTTCTAGGAAACTTGCCTTTAATTATGCCATCTTCGCATTAATAGCAACGGCAGTAAACATTGGTGTGCAGGATCTTATTGTCCGCATATATAGTGGAAAATTTAGTATATTAGCGTCAGTTATTATTGGTACTGGGGTTGGTCTTATTATCAAGTATATTCTCGATAAGCGCTATATTTTCCGGTTTAATGCTCGCAGTGTCGCTCATGACACTCAAACTTTCGCGCTCTATACTGTTATGGGTTTGGTTACTACATTGCTTTTTTGGGGATTTGAATTCTCTTTCTACTACTTTTTCGACGCCAAGGAGATGCGCTATGTGGGCGGCATCATCGGCTTGGCCATCGGGTATTTAACCAAATATCAACTCGATAAACGCTACGTATTCCGTATGGAGATCGTATGAGACCAGTATCCTCTTGGGGGCGTCTCAACGCCCACCCGCATAATATTATCAGCCTGAATGATCCAAATAAAGTCAGTAACCAAATCATGAGCGGGCCTTATCCAGGGTTGGCTTATGGAATGGGGCGCAGCTACGGAGATGTTTGTTTGAATCCAGAGGGGGTGCTTTGGATGACAACGGGTTTGGACCATTTGATAGCATTTGATGAAGTTAGCGGTCGTCTTATCTGTGAAGCGGGTGTATTACTCCGTGATATTCAACGTTTGACCATTCCTCGTGGCTGGATTCTTCCGGTAACTCCAGGTACCCAGATGGTAACTGTTGGAGGGGCTATTGCCAACGATGTTCATGGCAAGAGCCATCATGTACAAGGATCCTTTGGGGATCATGTCCAGAGCATTACGCTGGCACGTACCGATGGCGAAATTATTTGTTGCGGCCCTCAGAACTTTCCCGAATGGTTTGCAGCAACTGTTGGTGGTATAGGGTTGACCGGTGTGATTATTCAAGCTGAGATCCAATTACGTCGTGTCCAAGGCCCATGGCTGGATACCGAGACTGCCCCTTTTGCTAATCTGGATGAGTTTTTCCGTCTTTCTGATGACTCTGAAACTCAGTGGGAACATACGGTATCTTGGATTGACTGTATTTCAGGTGGAGGTGGGCGAGGGTTATTTATGCGCGGTAATCCAGCAGATATAGGACACCGGCCAGAGCCGAAAGGTCGTAAATTGACCATGCCTATTGTGCCGCCAGTTTCTTTGGTCAATCAATTGTCATTACGTTCTTTCAATACAGCTTATTACACGCTCAAAAAGTGGCAGGCTGGGCGAGCTATTGTTCATTACGAACCATTCTTCTACCCTTTGGATAATCTACTCGAATGGAATCGGATGTATGGGCCTAAGGGGTTTTACCAGTACCAAAGTGTAGTCCCTCGTGAGGTAGGTAAAGATGCAGTTCAGGCTATGTTGAAAGAAATAGCTCGTTCGGGTGATGGTTCTTTTCTTGCTATACTTAAAACATTTGGTCATCGCCAGTCGGTTGGTATGCTGAGCTTTCCCCAGCCCGGTGTAACCCTGGCGTTAGATTTTCCTAATCACGGGGCACGTACTCATAAGCTTTTTGAGCGCTTGGATGCGATTGTGCGTGAGGCTGGTGGACGAATATATTTGGCTAAAGATGCGCGCATGCCTAGAGACCTTTTTGAAGCGGGTTACCCGCTATTGGCAGAGTTTCAGAAATTCCGTGATCCGGGCATCAGCTCCGAACTTTCACGCCGTTTGATGGGAAGCTAAAGTGAATAATAAGAAAAGAATCATCATTGTTGGTGCTACTTCGGCTATCGCCGAACATTGTGCTAGATTATGGATACAGAGCCAGCCAGCGGATCTGACACTGCTTGGCCGTGATGAGCAACGCATTGAGCGGGTAGCCACTGATCTCAAGATTCGTAGCCCACAATCTGACATCCGAATTGTACAGGCAGAATTCTTGGATCCTGCAGCTATCCAAGCGATAGTCGATGGCATTGTTTCGCAAGGTGAGATAGATATTATTCTAATTGCGCATGGCTCATTGCCGGAGCAAACCGAATGCCAGAATGATTTACAAACTTGCCGAGACGCTATTGAAATTAACGGTGTTTCTCCTGTGCTCTATGCCGAGGCCTTTGCCAAATATATGGCCAAAGCCAATCATGGCACATTAGCCTTAATCGGCTCAGTTGCTGGCGAACGGGGCCGTAAATCAAATTATGTCTACGGTGCGGCAAAAGGTCTGGTTGCGCGTTATGCACAAGGATTACAACACCGTTTTGCTGGCACGGCAGTGAATATTGTGTTAGTGAACCCTGGACCAACCGATACACCTATGACAGCCCATCTGGCAGTTCAAGGCGCTAAACTTGCGGCAGTAGAAAGTGTAGCGAAGCAGATTGTTGACGGTATTAAGGCGGGGAAAACGGTTATCTATACACCTGGGAAATGGCGATTAATTATGATGATAATTCGGCATTTACCCTCCTTTATCTTTAACAAGATGGATATCTAAAAGTGCAAAAATATTCCATTGCTTTAATTTTATTAATTTTCAGTGTATTTTCTTTAGTGACGCTTACAGTTTGGGATAAAAAAGAAATAAATGGAATTACGGGGGATGAGCCTCATTATTTAGTGATGGCTAGTGGCATAATAAAACATGCCTCACTAGAGCAAACCAAACCGTATAAGGAAGAGTTTGAAACAAGGGCAATATTTAAACCTGGTCTAGCACCGAATGATGCAGAACCATCGCCAACTAATACCCATGCCATCGCTGGTCCACATGGATTGTTTAATGTCCATAATATAGGGCTTCCATTATTGATCTCGATTCCATTTATGCTTGGAGGGATTATTGGTGCCAAAATATTTATGATATTTTGCAGTGCCTTGGTCATATATTTTGGATGGAAGTTTTCTATTTTACTTTCAAAAAGTGAAAGTAAAATATTCTGGACAATAACTGCGACTACAATATCTCTTCCTTTCATTCCTGCGTCGAATCAGATATATCCAGATATATTAGCTGGTTTGATAGCACTTGTTGGTCTTTATTGGTTCTTCACTGCACATAAAAAACGTACAAAAATTCAAGAGCTTTTATTATCTGGCGTCATTGTATTTTTACCATGGCTCCAGATAAAATTTGCTGCAACTAGCATACTACTTATTTTAGTGATTTCAGCTAAAATATATTTAGAATCAAAAGACGCTCACAGAATTATCAGTATATTTGTAATTTCTGCTGTATCGTTCATAGTATTGGCATTTTATAATTATTATGCTTTCGGGCAAATTTCAGGGCCGTACCAATCGGGCGCACTTCAAATAAGTAAAACGAGCCTAATGGTTCTGGTTGGTCTTTACCTTGATCAAAACCAAGGTTTTTTATTTCAGAACCCCGTTAATTTTATCGGTATTCTTGCTATTGGCTGGATGTACAAGTCTAACCGCACATTTACATTAGTTTGGGGGCTGGTTTTCTTATCTTTAATAGTACCTAACGCCCTTCATCCAAATTGGTACGGGGGTTATAGTTTTTCAGGGCGTTTTGGATGGACTGCTGCAGTAGTATTTATTATTCCTACAATTTATGGATTACTTAAATTAGGGGGAAGTAGAGAGAAAATATTTTATCTGATTATATCTGGAAGCCTATTATTGCAGCTATACTTTTTTTACCATTATGCAATTAATGGTGCTGTTCTGTACAATAAGGGCAGTGGGGCATGGTTTGATTCCTATTCAATATTCTATTATCCGATTCATTCTTGGCTACCCATGCTATATAATTCGGAATGGGCATTTGGATGTGTGCCTAACTATGCCTGGTTTATTCTGACTTGTGCTTTTTTATTTATAGGGTTTATGCGCAAAAATGTTTACAATTATGCATCTATTTTAACTGTTTTCTTTTTTGCCCTTATATTATTGTCAGGTTTATCCAAAAAATCGCATCCTAATGAAATCATTTTTTTGGCCAATGACTTACCGTCTCAAACTGGGAAAATATCAGATTCAACTCGTTTCGCAACGCAAAATATAGATAGCCCTGGTTTTATTAATTATGGTCCTTATGTTCCTCTAAATAAAGGGGATTATGAGCTTGTAATAATATATCAGAGCTCTGGAATGACTTCAGTACCAATTGGCTCGTTTGATATCCTCGATATTATATCAGGAACACAAATTATGTTAACGCCAATATATGGGACTAATGATAAAAAAAAGGAGCTAAAATTTAATTTTCAAATACATAATAAGAAGAAAAACTTAATGGAATTTAGAACATATTGGAATGGCATATCAAATTTGACAGTGGAAAGTATTTTGTTAAAGAAAATTTAAGGAACAACTAAAAAATTAGTGAGAATAATTGGTGGTTTTAAGCCACATCTTTGAACTGCTCCCATAAAGTTGGGCGGTTTATCAGGCGGCCTGGAATGCCTCTGTGCCGGCAGACAATTCTGCCCTATATTTTGAGCATAAGAGGAGTCTATGGGCACACCACGATTTCTCACCTGAATTTAAGGAATAGGCCGCCCGTCAGATCACTGAGCGTGGCTACGCTGTTGCTGAAGTTTCCGGCGTCCTGGCGTTTCTGCGCATAGCCATTTATAAATGGCTGCGAAGTATCAAGCCGGATAACAGTGAACGACAGGTAAGCGACCTGATCGAGGCCAGAACTGAGATCTTAAAACTAAAAACACAGCTTAAACGCACGGAGGAACGGCGGGACATACTGAAAAAAGCAGCGCGATACTTTGCAAGAGAGCCCGACTGAAGTATAGCTTCATCAACGATTACCGAACTATCTGGCGGATCGTGGCAATGCGTCGGGTTCTGAGTGACACACTTTTACCTGGGAGATTTTTCACTATTGGTGGGTTATTTGTTTGCGACAAGACCGACTTTGAGTAGCTTACCGTCGCTCTCGTCTGTCAACAGATAAATATAGCCGTCAGGCCCGATGCGCACATCGCGGATTCTTTCGCCGCGATCACCCAACAGGCGCTCCTCCCCAATAACTTTATCGCCATCCAGTTGTAAACGAATTAACTCTTTTTGCGCTAATGCGCCGATAAACAGCGAGTGCTGCCAGGCAGGGAATCGATCGGCATTATAAAATGCCATCCCACTGATACCTGGAGATTTTTCCCAGTAATAGGCGGGCTGTTCAGTCCCATCTACATGAGTACCTTTCGCTTCAGGGATCGGCAAACCCGAATAGTTCATCCCATGTGTTGCCAGTGGCCAACCGTAGTTTTTTCCCGCTATTAGGATGTTTATTTCATCGCCGCCTTTTGGCCCATGTTCATTGGACCACATCACGCCACTCCAAGGATTAAGCGCCAACCCTTGTGGATTACGGTGGCCATAAGACCAAACTTCGGGTCTTGCCGGTGACTGATTGGCGAAGGGATTATCTTTCGGTACCTTACCATCTGGGGTTAGACGCACAATTTTACCCTGGTGCAAGCTCAGATCCTGAGCGGTCAGGCGCTGATTATTCTCACCTAAAGTGATAAAAAGGTCTCCTTTCTTATCAAAAGCTAGTTTGCCACCAAAATGGTTACCGGTTGATAATTTAGGTTGTTGACGGAAGAATACCGTGAAGTTTTCTACAGCTGTACCTTGCGGATTAAGGCGACCATAGCCCACCGCAGTACCGGCTTTTCCATCCTTTCCCTCTTCAGCAAAACTGAGGTAGATGCGCCTGTCTTGGGCAAATTTAGGTGATAAGGCGACTTCCAATAAGCCACCTTGCCCCTTAGCATACACCGCAGGCACGCCTTTTAAGGGGGCTGACAGTGGTTTTCCTTGTTGCCATAACCGAAGTTGCCCTGAACGTTCGGTGATCAAAATCACCCCATTATGCGGCAGAAATGCTAGTGACCAAGGGTGTTCCAACCCATCCTGTAGCTCAGTTACCGTCACTGTGGGAGTTGGAGTGGCGATAGCAGATACGGAGAAAAATATACTCAGCAAGAGTAATTTTAATCGCTGAAAATGCAGCCGAGAGGATGGTATTTTATTTTCTAATAACGTCATTCGTCACTCCATAAATAGGCAAGCACCTGTTAACTTTAGAGTATTAAGTTGGAATCGGCTATTTTTGCCCTCATGGACTGTATATTGTTCGTATAGGGAGGGGAATGGCGGCTATGCTCTTCGCTTCACGAATAAAGCTGTTGCGCTGAACCCACTGAAAAAGTAAGAAAGTTTGGATGAAACGATTATCAAACCAATAAGATTTCCTAATTTATTCTTTTATCGATTTCACTCGATTTTATCGTCGTGTCTCGCTGTTCCTAAATCAGCTAATAATAACTAACTATATGAAATAAAAATGAATTAAACTTAATTCGCCGAGCAAAAAAATAATCATTTTGCGATAACCATCACATTGTAATAACTGAGAAATGTGAAGGCTATCAATGTGAGAAGTCAATCTAAGACGATTATTGCTATGTTTGAATTACTGGATTGGCTGTCAACTCCGTATACTGCCGACAACCAGAAACAATGGGGCTGGGCAAGGGGCACGATAAAGTACAGGTAAAGGGAATTCACCATTGCACTGGCATATAAATAACTTGTGTCTTTTGAACATCAAAAGGTGTTGGGTATGGAAAAGAAAAAAATTTATCTCTTTTGTTCTGCCGGTATGTCTACCTCATTACTGGTTTCCAAAATGAAAGTACAAGCAGAGAAGTATGAAGTGCCAGTGATTATTAATGCTTACCCGGAAGCGCTGGCTGCGCAGCATGGGATTGAAGCCGATGTGATCCTCTTAGGGCCACAGATTGCTTATATGTTGCCAGAAGTCACAAAAATGTTCCCGAACAAACCCGTCGAAGTGATTGATTCTATCCTGTACGGCAAAGTCGATGGTTTAGGGGTATTAAAAGCTGCTGTTGCCGCAATAAAAAAAGCAAAACAATAAGGGGAGCACTGTGAGCGCATTTATTAATTCTCTGGAAAGGGCCATATTGCCCTTCGCCATTAAAATTGGCAAACAGCAACATATTAATGCCATCAAGAATGGGTTTATTCGGCTGATGCCGCTGACCCTGACGGGTGCTATGTTTGTACTTATCAATAATGTTTTCTTGAGTTTTGGTGAAGGGTCATTCTTTTTCTCGATGGGTGTCCGGCTGGACGCCGATACCATCACCACGCTCAATGGTTTTAAAGCGATAGGCGGCAACGTTTACAACGGTACTCTCGGTATCATGTCGTTAATGACGCCATTCTTTATCAGTATGGCTCTGGCTGAAGAGAAAAGAGTCGATCCGCTGGCTTCAGCACTGCTGGCGATTGCTGCCTTTATGACCGTGACCCCATACAGTGTTGGCGATGCCTATGCAGTAGGTGCTAACTGGCTAGGTGGCGCAAATATTATATCCGGTATTATTATTGGCTTGGTAGTGGCAGAGGTCTTCGCCTTCATCGTGCGCCGTAACTGGGTTATCCGCCTGCCAGACAGTGTCCCAACTTCAGTCTCCCGTTCTTTCTCTGCATTGATACCTGGTTTTATCATTCTATCCATCATGGGGGTGATTGCTTATGCCCTTGGATTACATGGCACCAACTTCCACCAGATCATTATGGACACCATTTCAGCTCCGCTGTCTAAGATGGGCAGTGTTGTAGGTTGGGTGTATGTGATGTGCTCTTCACTGTTGTGGTTCTTCGGGATACACGGTGCGATGGCATTATCTGCATTGGAAAGTGGCATTATGATGCCATTTGCATTGGAAAACGTGGCGACATATACCCAATATGGCTCTGTTGCTGCGGCCTTGGCTGCTGGCAAAGAATTCCATATGTGGGCCAAACCTTTTGTTGATTCCTATATCTTCCTCGGCGGAACCGGGGCAACACTGGGGCTGGTTATTGCTATCTTTATTGGTTCTCGCCGTGAAGATTATCGTCAGGTGGCAAAACTGGGCGCTCCAGCCAGTATTTTCCAGATTAACGAACCGATTCTGTTTGGTTTACCGGTTATTATGAACCCGCTGTTCTTTATTCCGTTTATCCTGGTTCAACCGGTATTAGCCATCATCACTTCTATTGCGTATTACACCGGGTTTATTCCGCCAATCACCAATATTGCACCCTGGACCATGCCTGTCGGATTGGGGGCTTTCTTTAACACCAACGGCAGTATTGCGGCGATGCTATTAAGTTTGTTCAACCTTGGTATTGCCACAATGATTTATCTACCCTTTGTGATTATTGCGAATAAAGCACAAAACGCGATAGACAGTGAAGTTCAAAGCGAAGAAGAAATAGCTGATAGCTTGAAATTCTAATGATGAAACCCATTTAACGTATGAGGTTGGAGGCTGGAATGAAATATCAATTTCCCGAGAATTTTTGGTGGGGTAGTGCCACTTCTGCAACCCAATCTGAAGGGGCGTCATTGCGGGATGGTAAAAGCCAGAATATCTTTGACTATTGGTATGACATTGCACCAGAACGTTTTCATGGCCAAGTTGGCCCGGAAAACACCTCCACCTTTTACGATAATTATCAGCAGGATATTTTGCTGTTAAAAGCATTAGGTCATAACACTTTCAGGACATCGATTTCATGGTCGAGACTGATCCCAACCGGTGACGGCGAGCTTAATCCTAAAGCCGTCACCTTTTATAACGCGGTTATTGACACCTTACTGGCAAATGGCATTACGCCGTTTATCAACCTTTACCATTTTGATATGCCATTGTGCATGCAAGAGCAAGGAGGCTGGGAAAGCCGCGCGGTGGTTGATGCTTATGCTCGCTATGCCAAAATCTGCTTTACCTTGTTTGGTGACCGAGTAAAACACTGGTTTACCTTTAACGAGCCAGTTGTACCGGTCGAAGCTGGCTATCTGAACGACTTACATTATCCTTGTGTGGTAAATTTTAACCGTGCAGTAACTGTGGCCTACCATAGTGTCTTAGCTCACGCTAGAGCCGTTAAAAATTATCGGGAACTTAACCAGGGAGGTGATATTGGCATCATTTTGAACCTCACTCCAACGTATCCTCGCTCTGATAGCATTCCCGATAATGTAGCCGCAAATCGCGCCGATCTGCTACTTAATCGTAGCTTTCTCGATCCTGTCACTAAAGGCACTTACCCTGACGAGCTGATTGTATTATTGCGTGAGCATGACTTGCTACCCATTATCGAACCCGGCGATTGCCAACTTATCGCTAATGGCGTGGTTGATTTATTAGGCGTTAATTATTACCAGCCAAGAAGGGTCAAGGCGAAAGATATTCCAACCCCTCAGGGGCAGGTGAAAACGCCAGAAGATTTGTTCAGCTTTTATGAGATGCCGGGACGGAAAGTTAATCCGCATCGTGGCTGGGAAATTTATGAAAAAGGGCTGTATGACATTCTGACAGACCTGAAACAGAATTATGGCAATATTCCCTGCTATATCTCTGAGAATGGCATGGGTGTTGAGGGCGAAGAGCAATTTATCCCCCCATCTGGCCGAGTTGAGGATGAATATCGCATTGAGTTTATTCGCGAGCATCTAAAATGGTTACATAGAGCCTTGCAAGAGGGCTGTAATTGTAAAGGCTATCATCTGTGGACTTTTATTGATTGCTGGTCTTGGCTTAATGCTTATAAAAATCGTTATGGATTAGTGCGATTGAATATCGCAGATCAATCGAGAGTCATAAAGAAAAGTGGTTATTGGTTTGCGGATGTTGCAAGGCAAAACGGCTTTAATTAACGGCTTTAATTTACGGAGTAGCAACAGTATGTTTGATTTAGATAAAATCGTTGATGATGTGCAACCTACTGATGAACTGGAAGATGTGGTCATGGGGTTGATTATCAACGCAGGGCAAGCCCGGAGTTTAGCCTATAAAGCATTGAAACATGCCAAAACAGGTGATTTTACCCAAGCAGAAGAGCTGATGGCACAATCGCGCAAGGCATTGAATGAAGCGCATCTGGTACAAACTCAGCTTATTGAAGCCGATCAAGGTGAGGGGAAAACCCGAGTTACGCTGGTATTAGTGCATGCCCAGGATCACTTGATGAATGCGATGTTAGCCCGAGAGTTAATTTCTGAACTCATTGAATTACATCAGAAAATAGGTTAATCGATACAGTCGGCTGTTCGTGTTTAAAATAAGAGAGTGAAGGTAAATAAGATGGAAGTCAGATTAGTACGTGAAAAAGACTTTTTTAACGGAAAAGAATTCCATCTGTTTATTTATAACAAAACGGAGAGCGCGACAGGCTTACACCAACATGATTATTATGAATATACCCTGATATTAACCGGCATGTGTTATCAGGAAATTAATGGTAAGCGCGTTTTTTTAGAACGTGGCGATTTTGTTTTTATCCCCATGGGTTCTCATCATCAAAGTTTCTATGATTTTGGTGCCACGCGAATATTAAATGTTGGGATCAGAAAGTCTTTCTTTGAAGAGCACTATTCCCATTTACTCTCCCGGCCTATTGTGGCTTCGCAGGCTTATCGCCTGAAAGGTGATTTTCTTTCTTATATTGAATCAGCTATTTCTGCGCCACATTTTAGGGAAGATGAGCTGACTGAATTGATCGAACTGCTGACATTCTATGTGACTAACCGTATCAGCCATTATAAAGAGACTGAAACTAACGATGACATACCGCAGTGGTTAAAAAACAGTATCGACAAAATGCATGATAAATCGATGTTTGGTGAGAAAGCATTGGTAAACATGATTGCGCTTTCGGGAAAAACTCAAGAATACCTGACTCGTGCTACTCGGCGTTATTATCAGAAAACGCCAATGCAGATTATTAATGAAATCAGAATCAATTTTGCCAAAACTCAGCTCGAAATGACCAATTACTTTGTTTCCGATATTGCTTTCGAAGCGGGATACAGTGATACCACTTTATTTATCAAAAATTTCAAGAAATTGACCTCTTTTACGCCGGGAAATTACCGCAAGAAATTTAACTGCGTCAGAGACGGATTATCCGATTAGTTTCCGGTTTGATATTGTCTCCCGGAATAGACCGATAAGGCACCCTCAATGGAAAAGTTACTAATTGTTAATGCTGATGATTTTGGTCTATGCAAAGGCCAAAATTACGGGATTATTGACGCATTTCGGCATGGTATTGTTTCATCAACCACTGCAATGATGAATTGTGCAGATATTTATCATGCGGCGGAACTGAGCAAGCAAAACCTTGCATTACCAGTCGGTATGCATTTTGTTCTGACTTACGGTCGGCCCTTAACTACCATGCCTTCATTGATGGATGCCAAGGGTGAACTGGGTAAATGGCTATGGGCGCGGGCCGAAGCGGGTGAGTTAGATTTGGATGAAATTGCCCAAGAATTGACTGCGCAATTTAACAAATTCGTCGCTGTGTTTGGCCGCCCACCAACTCATATTGATAGCCATCATCATGTTCATATGTTGCCTCAGATTTATCCGTTGATTGAAGCTTTTGCCCACGAAAAATCACTACCATTGCGTATCGATCGGTATGAGGCGCAACAGCAGGGTCTGGTACTGAATAATCCCCGTAGCACCGAATGGTTTGATGCCGGATTTTATGGCGAGAACCTGACAGAACAGTCATTTTTGCAGTTGCTAGCAACAGCGGATCAACATGGAATTAATACCATTGAGGTGATGTGTCACCCGGCCTTTGTCGACAAAATTCTGATGACCAGCGGTTACTGCTATCCACGACTTACTGAGTTGGAAGTATTAACGTCGCCAGTATTAAAGCAATCTATTGAACAGCTTGGCTATAGATTAGGGTCGTATTTGGATTGTTGAGAACTATTGTCTGTAGTTAAATGCAGCCCACCATCAAGCTGGGCTGCTGTGGTCAATATCGTTACCTCAAATTTCCGCTGAGGCGGTTATGAAAATCACTGCTGCGTGTATCTAATCCTTCAATAATGACTTCTGCACCATATCTTTGATAGCGATATTCGATGCCATCCAGCGCGGCTACCGTGGAGGCATCCCAAATCTGCGCATGTGTAAGGTCGATGACGATTCGCTTAGGATCGTTCGCATAGTCGAAGTGCTCGAACAAGTCATTACTGCTGGCAAAAAATAAGGGGCCGCGCACGGTATAACGTACACTTTTACCATCGTCACTCAGAATTCGTTCTGCATAAATCACATGCGCGATGCGGCGAGCAAATAGGATCATGGCGACAATAACACCTGCCAGTACGCCCAACGCAAGATTGCTGGTCCAAACTGTAACCAGAACGGTTAACACCATCACCAGTGTTTCAGACCACGGCATTCGTTTAAGTGTGGCCGGTTGCAGGCTGTGCCAGTTAACGGTTTTCACCGCGACAACCATCATTATACCTGCTAGTACGACCATTGGGATTTGTGCCAGCAATTTGCTTAGACCAGTAACCAATACCAGTAACACCACGGCAGCCGCCACGGTGGATACTCGGCTACGTGCTTTACCTAATTCCACATTGACGATAGTTTGACCAATCATTGCACAACCCGCGATACCCCCATAGAAACCTGCGAGAATGTTGCCAACACCCAGTCCCCAGGATTCCCGGCGTTTACTGGATTGTGTATCGGTAATGTCATCGACCAACTTCGCTGTTAACAAAGACTCCATCAGACCGACGAAAGCGACACTTAACGCGGTGGGCCATACTATTTGGAAGGTTTGCCAGTTGAGTGGAACAAGTAATTGAGTGAAGCCGGGCAAATCGGCACTCATTGCTCCTTCGTCGCCCACATTGGGCAATCTATAGCCCATCAGAATAGCTACCACAGTAACAACGATGATGGCTATTAGTGGTGAGGGTACGCTTTTGAATATACGCGGGAGCAGTAAAACAATGATAAGGGTAATGACAAACATAACCCATACCAGACTTGACTGGCCCCATATGTGCGGTACCTGAGCAAAAAATATCAGAATACCGAGCGCATTAACGAAACCTATCATGACCGAACGAGGGATATAGCGCATCATGCGCGACAGGCCTGTTAGGCCGAAAAAGATTTGAACTATCCCAGCCAAAATTACCGCTGGTAATATGTATTCGACGCCGTGTGCGTGAACCATCGGGCCTATCACCAAAGCAACCGAACCCGCCGCAGCGGATACCATTGCTGGGCGGCCTCCAAGGATGGAAAGCGTGAAACAAAGGACGATGGAGGCGATCAAACTCACTTTAGGATCGACCCCTGCAATGACTGAAAATGAGATAACTTCCGGTACCAGTGCTAACGCTGTCACAACACCGGCGAGACATTCGCGGGTCATAAGTTTTGGTGATTTTAAAACCTGCCACACTCGCAATTCGTTATTCGATTCTGCGGGGTTAGGAGGGTTATGAGTGTTATTCATAAAGTCTCTTATTATTCATGCTTGAGTAAATATTTACTGGGCGCTAGGTGATGAAATAAACAGTTAAGGCTCTAATCATTGTCAGATCAGTGCTAACCCCGACACATTTTTTGCCCATATTGGCATTGAACAAGAAAGCGATATGCATGCGATAGTAAGGCCGGTCAGAAGATTACATGATGAATAGCAAGAATCATAATTCGGTAAAATTTTTATATCTGATCACTCCATACTGTACTTATTAATTCCACTCTTGAATGTGCCAAAGCGGCTAGAAGCGATAGGGTGATAGAGACAAAATACCCACAATTCTGTAGTAGATAACAGTTTGAGATTCAGGAAATGAAAGCGAAAGCAAAAACAGGGTACAAAATATAATTTTAGTCGTTCAGCGCATTGCTGTAACCGGATAAAATATGTGGCGCTGATGGCCCCATCAACGCTAATGCTGGTTTGTTAGCGGCGGGTACAAAGTGCCCTTCGGCTGTGAACGTTTGACTAGTTTCTTACATGGCTAAAACGAGAGATTTTATCTTTTCAGCCTTTTCAAAATGATCCAATCTCATCTCCATGATCCACCAATGCGCCACCTCCATCAGAAGCTCTGGGTCATCATTTTTATTGGCAAAAAAAGCATAGAACGAAAGACCTACATTACTGCCCTTTGCCACGATTTTTGCCTCACAAGTTCTGATAATTTTTTCTTTCATTCCTGCCCGCACGTTCTCTCCTTTTTTATTGTCAGGGTCTAAGTCTATTTAAACTAACATCACTTTGTACGCTCTGCTAAAACAGTCTCAAACTGAGGCTGCGGTCTCTAGGCTGAGATCCACTTCATTTAATCGCCCCGGTCTGCGAAGAATATACCTTAGAAGCTTTAACAGGATTAATATTGATAACTCATTGATGGCCTCACTGCATTATTACTCACTACTTCGATAAATGTCAGCTTTTGGCACATAAGTTATAACTGTGTCAGCTATGAGCGAAAAGCTGACTAAGATAGTAATATGAAAGCATCAATGTAAATGTTCGGGCAATTCATGCTCAAAACATGTATGAGATTTCTTTTTATATATGATTAAGAAGGGTTTTTAATGTGTGCAGTTGATGAATTAAAGGTGAAGTATCCCAGCGCGAATGCTTGGCAAATTGGTGATAGCCCAGAACTGGCCAACGAACTTGCAGGCCTTATTAAAAAAGGAATTAAAACAGCCTCATGCGGCTCTTTTGCATCTTATCAGCAAGAAGAATACCCACCCAGAATTGGGAGTTATAACATCATCCTTGATGGCCAGAATGTACCAGTATGCGTTATCAGATTGGTTTCAATGCGACTGGTGCGTTTTTGTGATGTTACCGACGAGTTTGCCCGAAAGGAAGGTGAAGGTGATTTGAGCCTTGAGTACTGGCAGAAAGAACATCAGCGATTTTTTACTCGTGAAGGTTATTTTTCTGTTGATATGGAGCTGACCGCAGAAGAGTTTGAGGTTGTTGAAATTCTATAAGATGGACAAAGTTTCTGCATCTCCGATCAGAAGAATGTCCTAGCATTTTACATACTGAAACTTATAAAAATTTCCGCTTGTATTACTAACCAGCCCACAGGGTGGGCCCTGATAACTATGAGCGAGAAGCGGTGCTTAACTTGTGGCATGGAGGATTCATGGCTATTTTCAATAAATTTGATAGTTTGAGTTCCTATTAGCTTAGAGTGCGATCCTACTAATAAGGGAATGACTAATAAAAGCAAGGGTGCTTTTGAGTCTATTTAGGTTGGTGATTTACTGATGAAAAATATTATCTCTTTTTTTATATTCGCAATAATTTTGACTATTATTTTCTTCATTCGTTTATTTGATTTTGACCTTTCAGGCTATGGGAAACAGCGAAATATCGTCTTTCAACACAATAATGATATTTTGCAAGGTACGTTGATTCTTCCTTCTGACACATTGAATCCGCCGGTTGTACTTATAATTCATGGTGATGGTGCTCAGAATCGCTGGTCAGAGGATGGATATATCCCGATGGTTAAGTTCCTTGTTGCACGAGGAATAGCCGTATTTTCATGGGATAAACCCGGCGTGGGAGCAAGTTCAGGTAACTGGCTGGAACAGACAATGACCGATCGTGCAGAAGAGGCAGCTCTGGCGTTACAAAAACTAAAACAAGTACCTGAACTGGAAAAAAGCCGTTCAGGATATCTTGGTTTTTCGCAGGCTGGCTGGGTAGTTCCACATGTAAGCCAACTGGCGACACCCGAGTTTGTTGTATTGATCGGTGCTGCAATAAACTGGAGAAATCAGGGGGTATATTACACGGGGCAACGGCTTAAACTTGAGGGGCGTACTGCTGTTGATATTCAGAATGCTAAAAAACTTGAAGCAGCGATTTTTGACAGGCAATTCACGGAAGAAACGGCTTCGCGCCCATGCTTATCTCGCTGTACGCGACAGGACTTCGAACGTAGGAACTCTCTTGCAGATTCGACAAAAGATATCTCAGAGATGCATACACCTGTGTTAATAATTATGGGAGAAAATGATCGAAATGCGGATCCTAATGAAACACTAGCTGTATGGGCAAGAACATTACCCGCTAATACCCCCCATTGTCTAAGGTTGATACCAAGTGCTACTCACGGGCTGCTGCGTAGCAAGTGGTTTGACTATCAACTCCCCTCTGAGTTTCCTCTTTGGAAGCAGGGCGCGTTTCTGTTGTTCGGGGAATATGCTTATTCACCTGGAGCACTCAATGCTATTTCACGCTGGATACTTAATCAGAAGTGTAGCTAGTGAACGTCATTCTGACCGCTTGTCTAAAGCCAAAAATCGGGCTTAAAAAATGAATTTTTCGTCCTGTTTCATTAAAGTCATTGCATTTATAAAGTCTTAGGACTATTAGTTATAGTCAATAGTATCAATGTGTTGAAAAGAATTGGGTTTATGAGATATAACGAAATTTTCTTCAAATATTGTATTCAAGATTTATACATTTTCTCTTTTTAAAATCACCTTCCAGACCATCCGTTATATATATTTTATAAATTCAGCAACGTCCTCTTTTGGCACAAAGCCAGCGCTAAGTTATGACTGTGTCGGCCATAAGCGAGAAGCGGAAGTGATAAAGTCATTACTGTTTCACGGTGTTTTGAACATCGAGTCGCGGTCAACATATCCCAGATGTTTACTTCTATTTGACAACGATAATGCTCATGATATTGTAAGTGTGAATATTATAAGTGCACATGTATTTGTGACTGGAGATAATTATGAGCAAAGAGAACCATTGGAATAAGTCCTATGAACTTGACGTCCGGAGCACGTCTAAAAATATATGGCAGGCGTTTATCGACACATCCACGTGGAAACAATGGAATCCTGGAGTTAAATCGATAAAGCTGGAGGGGCCGTTTCTCGGGGGAACATGGTTTTCGATGGAGTTACCTGATGGGGACATTATCCGTAGTCGGCTCATCGATGTATCTGAAGAAAAACATTTTATTGATGAGACCCTGATTTGTGAGACCCTGGTCAGAGTGGAGCACCGCATTGAAGCATTAGGTACAGGTCAGTGTAAGCTTATCTACGCAATCAGCACACAGGGGCCGGATGCCCAGGCTCTCGGAGAGGGCATTAGCTCGGACTTTCCGGACGTTATGGCTGGATTGGCAAAATATCTTGCCTAATAAAAGGGTTAATATATATGCCATTTAAAAGCCACAAATCTCTTCCAAGCCATTTTGAAGGGCCGGACGACAGCCCGGGATTTTTATTGTGGAGAGTGTCTAATAGCTGGCAACGTGAGCAACGAAATGCCCTGCAACCCTTGGGGCTGACTCATACGCAATTCGTTGTTCTGGCAGTCGCCAGTTGGTTCCAGGAAAAAGAGTCACTGACGCAAGCGCGACTGTCACAGCTAACGGGCAGCGATACAATGACGATTTCTCAGGTAGTTCGAGCACTCGAAAAATCAGGATATATTCAACGATCCCCACATCCAGAAGATACCCGTTCCAAAGTTATTGTGGTGTCAGAAACAGGCAAGATTCTTGCTAAACGGGCAGTTCTGGTCGTAGAAAAAACAGATAAGGAGTTTTTCATGCCACTTGGCGACAATGGACAGTCACTAATCGCACTTTTCCGAAAGCTCCTCAGCTAACTTTGATAAACTTTTATGTGCTTCTGCCAAGCCATCAGGATGACTCTCCACAGGGAAGTTTTTTCCCTGCTGAGAAGCGTACTATCGACTCATGCAGTGTTCACACCGCCCGTTGAACTCACTGCGAGGAGCGGACCTTCCATGACTAATATCAGCTGATCTGACTGGCATTCCACTCGTCACGAGTAATTTCCCACAGCTCTGAATCTAGCAGACCACTGACATACTCTTTCTTTTCAGTCCTGATAAGCCGCATGCCGCTACTGGCTGAGATACGCTGAGAACGGTAATTAATGGCTGCTTTAGGCGCACGCAACACTAGCTTATTCAATGTATTAAACCAGTAATTCGTAGCCGCAATACTCGCCTCGCGCATAAAGCCTTGCCCCTGATATTCCGGCGCCATCCAAAATCCGCGGTTGTTATCTTCAACGTCGTACAGACAGATTAAGCCCATGAGTGCGTCAGGCGCCTCTCGATTTCTGATAGTCCAGAACCAGGCAATTCCTTTCGCCATATCAGGCAGCGCAACGTTATTAACGTAATTTTCAGCGCCATTATCGGGATAAGGCCAAGGTACCGATGAAACCATATAACGAACAATTTCCCAACGTGGATAGAGCTGCTGAATCTGCAGAGCATCTTCGGCAACTAATGGTTTCAGTAGCAGATGTTCTGTTTGAAGCGTGGGAATTTGCATGCGCTATTGTCCTTATTGATTAACTGCCCTTGAAAATTTTCTATTGACGGTTGAGTTTTTAAATGACAACGACGCGTTGAGCCAGGTTGCCCACCATTTCGAGAGCGATGGTTATAAAATCCTTTGCAAGCTAGTGAACGGTGGATAATTAGATTTATTATTATCGATGAAAATCAACAGATACCGCATCTAACCGCTTGATAAGTTCAGGACCAATCTTGCCAACTTTTTATCACTGGATGCCAGCTAAATTCCTCTGCTGTCGTCAACGCTTCCAAAGCAATCTCTTTTGCTCTTTCTGGTGAGGTATCCTGCTCCATCCATTCACGAGCTGCAACAACGATAGCCGTTATCTTTATGGGGATAAAGATATAAATTTCGTGCGATTTTGATAATTAATTTTCAACTAAAATTCGAAGAACAGACAGAGTTTTGAGTCACCAAACTATCCTAGTCAGTTTTTCATTTTTCTTAATACGTTTCGCTTAGTTTATTATGTCGAGGAGTATTCTTTAATTATCTAATTAACAATGGAATGTAGGACTTATTTCTCTATGTGTAAAAGGAAAATAACTATACTAAAAACACCACATTAACGGTGTGGGTAGTATCTCTGTGCTAATACAAGATTGCTATTCCCGTTATGTGAGTTGAATAAAATCATATTGCATAATTCACTGTACATTTGCGAGGTAGTCTATGCTACACGTTGATATTCCAGGCTGTGAAGAATTCTCCCGTTTATCTGATATCCGTTCTGATGTTTGCATTTCTATTTACCTTGAAACATCACCACAACGTCAAAAGTTAGATGCCAGTAAAATTCAGTTAGGTAACTTTATTAAAGAGGCGTTATTGCAGGCTGCTGATAAAGGTTTAGACAAACGCCGCCTTGCACTGTTGGAAGAAGAACTTTATTCAGTATTAGAAGACCCTGACTTTTGGAATTTGCACGCACGTAGTTTAGCTATCCTGGCAACGCCAAACAATATTTTTACTTATCGTTTAGCGAATGAATTGTCTAATCGGCTCGAAATCAGCGATCGTTTCTATCTTAAACCTTTACTACGAGCACTCACATTCCCTCATTCAGCTTATATATTAGCGCTGTCTGAAAATCAGGCCCGCCTAATTGAGTTCTTTGCCGATGTGCCAGCGGTAGAAGTAGCAGTTCCCAACATGCCATCTCATAAACGTGATGCTATGGGAGATGCAGCATTAAATGATCATCACCATGGTGCGGTTCATCATAAGGTTCGATTGGCACAATATACACGTCAAATAGATCACGTATTGCGACCAGTATTTGCTAACCATAATTACCCACTTTTTTTGGTCAGCACTGAACCGTTAGCCTCAATATATCGCTCGACTAACTCGTTACCTAATCTTACCGATGAAACTCTTTCCTGCAATGCAGAACACCTTGGTATATCTGAATTAGTTACTCAAGTACGTCCTCTATTGGAGCGTTATTATCAAGCACAATTGAGTGATCTGAAAAAACGTTTTGAAATGCGTGCAAGTGAGCGGCGCGTTACACAGGATTTATCTGATGCAGCGCGTGCAGCCACTTTTGGTGCCATTGATCTACTACTGATCAATATTGATAGTAACGTAAGTGGCACTATTGATGATGAAGGAAAAATTTCATTCGATGTTGATGAGAGGAATCACAGTGTCGTTGATGAGATAGCGAAACGAGCTTTGGGAACAGGTGGTAAGGTGTTGGCAGTGCGAAGTGCAGACCTACCCTATGGGGGGGATCTAAACGCAATATTGCGTTATCCGTTGTAAGTTTTATATCGTGAAAAGTTAGAAAATGAACAAGCCCCATTTTGGGGCTTGTTCATTTTCTAAGCTGCACTTAGCCATAAGATATTAAATACTCTTTCATTACTCTTCCTTAAGCTATGGGCTAGCAGAGGATTACCTTGCAAACATCTCAGACACTATATATCCAGCCACAAAAGCAAAAAGTATGAGGACGATAACAACTATGGTGCTGTTTATCTCCATATATCCGCCAGTAGGTTAGTTTTCGCAAAAAATACAGTCTACTAACTCAGATAGTAAGTCATATCGCCAATTTTTATGCCATCGCCCAGCAAGGCTATTGTGATCGCGGCTATTGCGGAAATAGCTATAACAGTAGCCAAGACTAAGATTGCAGGAATTACATATTCTTTCATATCCCTTCCTCGAGCTACTTACACGAATTAGTTACCTGGTCAATACATCAAGCACTAGAAAACCACACAATACAACAGAAACATTGATGGCAACAGTAGATAAGGTACTATTAATTTTTATAGGGCCCCATAATTATCAGATGAGAGGGCAGGGATGCCTATTGAGGTGGTAAGTCGTGAATGGGGCAAAACATTTTCATATACGTGTAGATTTGTGCGTGGATGTGATATTAGTCAAGTAGATAAAACATTAGTTTTTGGTATCCTGCTTGATATCTACTCTTTTCATGAGAATGATATTGAAAACTATCGTGAGCAAGATCAGATCTATCTTGACACGATCATAAATAAATCCAAATTCTGATATTTTTTATTTCACGTCCGAACGGTGAACCGGTTTAAAACTTGTTTTTAAGCCGGTGAACTGTACCCAGAATAATGCTGTGGTATGAACTTCTAGAATGGGATATCATCGGTGGGTGATAATGTTTTTATTATGTCAGCTTCTGTCTGATATGTAATAGATTTAATATGGGAAAATATCTTCAATATAAATGCATTAATTAAATTAATAAACTCAATCACTAATTCATTACTGAGAATGTAAAACTTATCGTCAAGGGATATTTCTATTTTAGGAAAGTTATTTTTAATGGTTTTTTTTTGGTTGTCTATTGATTCAACACTTCCTGTAAAACTTGAATTTTGATGTACTATCATATTTCTTAACTTTTGGAATTGGCCAATTTTACCCCACTCGCCTTCAATTAAAGAAAAATTTAAACCTGAAGTATATTCAAGATAATCTTTTGACTTTTTTATTAAATTTCCACTAGATAGATCATTATGGGAAAATTTTGCCAATGTAATAGATTTTACCTCATAGCATATATCTGACAAGATACTTTCTAAAACTGAGTAGATAAGAACAATAGCTGAGTGGTGATAATAACTTAATAGAGATTTTCTTTCATTTTCAAAAATCTGTTGGATTATACTTTCATTCTCTGGATTTGATTCTGTATCCGAGTACATCTCGTCCATTAATTCTTCTCCCTTCCTATCAGCTAACTCTTGTGTGAACGAAAGGTATTGGGATAGGTACTTTATTTCATATTGAAATTTTTTTGATAAATGTTCAAGATCTAATTTTTTATCTTCTAAATTTTCTCTTTTTGTAAACATAAATAAAAGCCCATCATTATCACTTATAAAATAAATGTATAGTATCATGATTCGTTATTCATAACATCTTTATTGTGTTGTTTTTTTTGATATATCTACGGCTACTTATAATAAGTAAATGCTAACTATCAGTAGTTGAATATTTAAAGTTTTATTTAAAGCTAATGTAAAATTTTTATATGTCAGGGCATTAATCTCTTTTTTATTTTTGTTAATTAATGATTAAGCAATATAAAAAAAGATTTTCCTTATTAGAGTTGGTATTGGTTTTAGGCGTTGGTACTGCAATGGCTTTTATTAAATTTCAGGATATGAAAAATGAGCGAGAAGTTGCTATCGCTAATACGGTAGGGGCGCAGATAAAGCAAGTCGGTGAAGCGGTTATGCTGTCTTGTCAATCCGGTGTTTGGGGTTCAGGTGGAAAGATCGAAGTTATTTATGGAAGTAATTCTGTATGTTCAGCGAATAAAATCCCTGTAGCACGATATTGGACGCTACCGGGAGGTTCTAACTATGGCAATTATTGCACCTTACAAACTGGCTGGGCCGGAGTCACGTGTAGTGACATAGTTAATTTGGCCACCTGAATAGAGGTGATATCATCGCCTCATAGTCAAAACAGGTGACATTATGATCGGACGTAACAAACGCAATTTTAGCCCCGAGTTTCGCCTCGAAGCTGCCCAGCTTGTACTCGATCAGCATTACACCGTTGCCGCCGCTGCCACGGCAATGAATGTCGGTAAATCCACGATGGATAAGTGGGTTCGGCAGTTGAAAGAAGAACGAGGAGGGAAATCACCCGTAGCGCCACCCATGACACCTGAGCAGATTGAAATACGCGAACTGAAGAAAAGACTTCAACGCGTTGAAATGGAAAGAGATATATTAAAAAAGGCTACCGCGCTCTTGATGCCAGACTCCCTGAACAGTTCTCGTTAGTTGAGAAACTCAGGACGCGGTTTCCTGTTGCCGTTGTGTGCAACGTGTTTGGGGTTCATCGCAGCAGCTATAAATACTGGCGGCAGCCAAAGAAGCCTGATGCCGCACGCGTGGCATTACTCAGTCTTGTTCGTGAAAGCTATCGCGAAAGTCATGGCTCCGCAGGTGCACGTAATATTGCCGCGATGGTCACTACCAAAGGCGTAAAACTGAGCCGCTGGCGGGCAACAAAGCTAATGAAAGAACTTAATCTCATCAGCTGTCAGCAGCCTGGTCATCGATATAAAAAGGCGTCTAAGGAACACGTAGAGATCCCCAATTATCTGGAACGCCAGTTTGCAGTAACAGAGCCTAATCAGGTCTGGTGCGGTGATGTGACTTATATCTGGGCGGGTAAACGCTGGGCTTATTTAGCCGTTGTGCTTGATTTGTTTTCCCGTAAACCAGTTGGCTGGGCGATGTCATTTTTCCCGGACTCTGCACTGACAGGTAAAGCGCTGTCCATGGCTTGGGAAGCGCGAGGAAAGCCCGCTAATTTGCTGTATCACTCGGATCAAGGCAGCCACTATACCAGCAGGAATTTCAGACAGTTATTGTGGCGATATCAGATAAAGCAAAACCTGTGTCGCAGAGGGAATTACTGGGATAACAGCCCGATGGAACGTTTTTTTAGAAGTCTGAAAACGGAGTGGGTACCGGATAATGGATACGCTAATTTTAGCGAAGTCAGGACAGCGATAACGAATGACATAACGGGATATTACAGCCAGCTCAGACCTCATCAATATAATGGTGGTTTGACGCCAAATGAATCAGAGCGATTGTTCTGGAAAAACTCTAAAGCCGTGGCCAGTTTTGCTTGACCACTACAGGTATTGCAGTGGACTGGCCTCACTGTAGGTGTAGGGATAGCCCAAACAAAAAACCTGGCTAAGCTGACAAATCATGCAGCCAAACAGTGGAGTAAGACGGGTGGTGTGTTGGATTTATCCGATCCTGTTAGACAACGTAAACTACTCGCAATAACCCCTGTACAGGACATCTGGGGTATTGGTCGCCGCATTGGTAAAAAGCTGAATCAACTGGGCATCACCACGGCATTACAGCTGGCTGATACTCATTCACAGTTTGTGCGTAAAAATTTCAATGTGCTATTAGAGCGAACGGTCAGAGAACTGAATGGCGAGCAATGCCTGGAGTTGGAAGAGTTCGCCCCGACTAAGCAGCAGATTGCGTGTAGCCGCTCCTTTGGTGAGCGGATCACCAATTATCAGGATATGCACGAAGCTATCTGCGGCTATGCCGTGCGTGCGGCTGAGAAACTACGCGGCGAGCATCAATATTGCAGGCATATATCAGCCTTTATCAAAACCAGCCCTTTTGCGCTCAATGAGCCTTACTATGGCAATATAGTGAGCACTAAGCTTCATATCCCCACTCAGGACTCACGGGATATTATCGCTGCTGCATTGGGATGCCTTGATGCGATATGGAAGGATGGCTATCGTTATCAAAAAGGGGGGGGTTATGCTGGGGGATTTCTACAGCCAGGGTGTGGCTCAATTAGGGTTGTTTGATGATAACCAGCCAAAGGCCAACAGTGCAGCTCTGATGGCTGTTTTGGACGATATCAATAAATCAGGCAAGGGAAAAGTGTGGTTTGCGGGGCAAGGTATTGAGAAATCTTGGCAGATGAAGCGAGAGATGTTATCCCCTGCATATACGACCCGTTTTAATGAGCTATTGAAAGTAAAAGCGTGCTGACGATGAGAGAACGAGACATTTATTTAGAACCTGATATTTATCAGTATCCAGAGCATTTATTGGAACATCTTGAAACATTGCCCAAAGAGTCCGGTGTTTATGTATTTCATGGATTGAGTGACACAATGCCGCTCTATATCGGTAAAAGTATCAATATTCGTTCGCGCGTTATGTCGCACTTTCGAGCGAAAGATGAGGCTAAATTATTGCGGCAAACGACCAGGATTAGTTGTATTGAAACTGCAGGGGAATTAGGGGCTTTACTGCTCGAAGCTCAGATGATTAAAAAGCTTCAACCGCTATTCAATAAACGACTAAGGCGGTCTAAACAACTCTGTTCTCTGCGATTTATCAACGGTAATGTTGAGGTTGTTTATGCGAAGGATATCAACTTTTCATCGACACCAAATCTTTATGGATTATTCAGTAACAAAAAAACAGCACTTGAAAGGCTGCGTTCTATAGCAGATGAACATCAGCTTTGTTATGGATTGACTGGTATTGAGAAACAGCAAAAAAACAGGGCTTGTTTTCGCTTCAGTTTGCGTAAGTGTGCAGGTGCGTGCTGTGGAAGAGAAACAACAGAAGAGCATAACCAACGCTTGTTTGAGGCGTTGTCTTTGCTGCAACTCTGTTGCTGGCAGTATCCTGGGCGTATTGCAATAAAAGAAGCTAGTCCACAATTAACCCAATACCATGTTATTCATAATTGGTTTTATCTTGGGACGGTTGAGTCTTTAAATGATATCGACTCGTTAAGTCAGGTTGCCGATCATTTCGATAGCGATGGTTACAAAATCCTTTGCAAGCCACTGATCAGTGGCAAATTAGATTTTATTATTGTTGATGAATATTAATAGATACCGCATCCAACGGCTTGATAAGCTCAGGAGCATTATTGCGAATATTGCCAACTTTTTTTGTCACTGGATGCCAGTCGAACTCTTCAGCGGGCGTCAACGCTTCCAACGCAATCTCTTTTGCTCTTTCTGGCGAAGTAGCCGGGTTCATCCATTCACGAGCAGCACTTGGAGGCAAAACAACGGGACGCCGATCATGAATATCTACCAATCCCGAATCACTGGCGGCAGTGACTATCCATCCCGTCCTTGCTTGGTGAGCCAGCGATTGTTTCACACCAGTTTCACACCACAGCCACACCAGTCAGATCTTGCAAACAAAAAAACCAACCCTAACGGATTGGTTTTCTTTGGGATATTTGGTCGGCATGAGAGGATTTGAACCTCCGACCCCCGACACCCCATGACGGCGCTCAACAGGCGAAAAAAAACCTCTGGGTTAGCAGAGGTTTTTTAATCTTCAAAGGAGTCGCGTATCTTTTGCGTATCCTTTTTGGTCTAAACTAGGTCAGTGCTTCGTCCGGTCATTTATCATAAGTCACTGGTTTATATGATACTGTCCGGTCACTGTCCTATCAAAAGTTGGCTGGGGTCCCTGTAATCAAGCGTATAATAAATTGATTTTTATAATTATTTTGTTTTTATATTTAATTGAGGGTTCAATGAAGGGACCAAAGAAACAACATGAGCAAAGTTGTGTCGTCTTTCAGCGTTAAAATCATCGATAACGCTAATGCTGAGGAGTTGAACTCACGACAAGCATCAAAATCTATTAGGGTCAGAAATAGCATATTTAACGCTCAGTGGTAAATCTTACACCTACCCAAACATTTTTTAGCCTGAAGCAAGATGAATAACAGATGATAGTTCAGAATTTAAACTCAAAGAAATTAACCGCATGATAAATAACAAAATATCAAATAACTTCAAATAGAGTAAAAAATAGCACTTTTTGCAAAAATGCTTCAAAGCCCACGGCAACTGGCTTTCGTTACTCCCATCTCTAATCTGCCTAAAAATCCCTCACATCTTGATCAATTCGTGCTTTTTGAGAGTTGATCGTCATAAGCGATCTGAAGATACTACCTCCATCAAAACAACAATGGAGAAATGTATGACAGAAAGAAAAAGATTTATCCGTTTACCTGAAGTGCTGAAAAGAACGGGTCTTTGCAAAGCTTGGATCTATAAACTTATTAGTCAAGATCGTTTCCCTGAACCTATAAAGCTTGGTGAGCGTGCAATAGCATTTGTCGAGAGTGAAATAGATGAATGGATTGATCAGATGATTGATTTATCCCGAAATAAATCGGCCTGATATTTCAATATCGTAAAATAAAAATATCGTTATAAAAAATACAGATGAAAACTGTATGGAATTCTTTTAACTAAAATAAGGTGATAAATATGAAGATTAAAACTTTTGAAAATACAGCAACAGAGTTTTTTTATGTGTTATCAATGAGGATTTATGTAGAGGCGGTCAGTGATACAGAAGAAAGTTATAGTGTATTTTGTGATCGAGCAATGAATATTCCATTTATGGATGTATTCTTTTCAGAAATAATGAGTCTCATAGAGAAAAACTTTAATCACTATGTCAGACGTTATGGCGCAGATGAAAAACTAGCAGATGTTGATTTCCAAGCAGTGAAAAGAGCACTGTTTGAAACTCACACAGAGGCATTAGAAATAAACGAGTACTGATTTTCAATAGGAATAATAATTCTATATTAACGTATATCGTAAGTTAATAAAAATACCAGTAATGCTTATTTAGCCCCGAAAGGGGCTGATAGAACTGCGTCATCAATTTGCACTAAATATAATGAGGTGTTAAATGAAAAATAGATTAACTGTCAAAGATTTTAGAAATAAAGATTCATTTTTCTTCTATGCAGTATCCTTAATAGCATGTCAGGAAAGTATTGATGAAATCAGCAGCTATTACAATGGTAATAGAACTGATTCATTAAGCAACGATATTTTATTGAAACTTCTGATGAACAATATCGTTATGTATATATTCAATAACTTTGAAAATATGGTTGAGACCTATGGATATAATGAAAACCTTGATGAGGTAGATTTAGACCAAGTCATAGAGAAGCTCGGTGTTATCTTGAAAGAAAAAATAAGTGAAGGGTTAGTCTAACCATTATGATTGATATCTGGCCTCTCACGAGGCCGGGATAGATAATCTACGGTTTCTCTTAGTGCTGTAGTATATATTACTTTAGCTTTTTTTCTTCCTTGACTCTAATCTCTTCAATAAACTTGGCTCTATCACCATTAAAAAGAACTGCAGGGTTAATGTAATAGATATATTTTGATTTACTTGGTGCGATGATCTTTTTATCAATAAGTTCTTTGATGCCCCTATAGTAAACAGGGTTAGATAAATTAAAGTCACATTGAGCTGCAATGTCTTTTGCTTTTTCAAAGTTCATATAGACTTCATCTTTACCAATGACGTCAGACATCACGAACATAAAAATATAAAAAAGCTTGTTGCCGGTAAGGGTTAGATCAAATAAAACCCGGACTCGTGATATGAATATTTTTACGAACTTAGCTTTATCCACTTCTTGTATCGAGTGGATGACTTTTTCATATTTATCACCTTCGGGTGTTTGAAACTTCTCTCCACGCGCCACAGTTCTTTTTCGGCCTCTGGTTTCTATTTCAATATCATCTTCGAAAATAAATGGGTTTTGGTTAAATGTTTTTCCAGCCATAAATACTCCTTTTTATTATTATGTTTTAATCTATATAATATTTTTAATATAAATGTCAAATATAGTTTGAAGTTTTATCTTCATTTTTTATAGGAGTAATGAAGTAAATACCATCAATAATGAAGTAATCACCATCAATCACGAAGAAAAATCTACAATCGTGAAGAAAGATCTACAATAATGAAGAAAATAGACTTCTAACTCATTGTTACTAAATGAGTTATTTTCCCTTAAGAAGTATAAGAAATATAAGAACTAAGAGGATTGGGCGTTCGCCCTAGATTTTTATAACAGATGACGGGCTTTTCTTTTTATTTATCGAGTGCCGAATAAAATGGCACCTAATGACGTTCTGTTAATTTGTTTTTCCGTGTCATTGTATTAGCGGCTACGCCGCGATTTTTTATGGATAAATCCATCATTATCGGAGGCAAGCTCCTCACAGCAGAGTGATTGTGAATAACAATCACAAAGCGCTGCTATTAATTGATATTTTTATCATATATGGTATATGAGATTAAGAGTAATATTATCATTGATAATGATACTGTTTCTTCACTGTTGTTTCACTTACCTTCATATTTAGCATTGAAATAGATGCAAACTACTTCACCGAGTGAAGAAAACAATTTTGATATCATCGTGGGGCGTAGCCGTGCGACAGCACCATAAGCTTTAGCTCATAAGATAAAAATGTTTTCAAAAAAGATCTCAATAAGTTTTTACTAAAACTAAGAGAACAATGATATCAGGAAACTTTTTTATAAAACTTGGTGTTAAATTTAAAGATAAAAATATCAATGAATATAAATCATTCAATGCATTTGGTTTGCAGTGCTTTTGTAATATTTTATTTTGATGAAATATATTAAATGCTTAGATAAAACTCAGATTTGAGGAGAAAATAATTGAAACATCTCTTGGCTTAATAAGGCCAGTCTAATGCTGGCCTTTCTTGTTATTAAGTCACTATATAAATCATGATCTTTAAGTTGTTAAAACTTTCCCTGATATTGTATGAATAACTACATATTGTCAGATGAATTTTTTCATCTGTTTTACTCAAACAGCCATTAAATCGCTCTCTGAGTTTCATCTCACTTTACTCATCCACTCTCGATATAGCAACAAAATGATCGATTAAAACGATCTATAAATCAATATTGATAGTTTTTGTCGATTGATTTGCTCTTATTGATCGGGTTTTTAATTGATATAAACGATCGATAGTTAATGTGCGATAGGTAATAACTATCATAAGTTTGATTTTGATCGTTACAAACGATATGACGAAAAACAAAAATAATTTAATCCTATCAATTGGTTAAAAAGTTGGTTTGTTCCTTCGTATCAGTCAATGCCTCGTTAGAGCCATCTTATTGGTGCCGGAACGGCCTTTATCCTCTCAAACTGACTTCTTTCGAGGGTGTGTATGAATAAAAGCATTGCGCTATCGCTGGCACTGACGGTTATAGCTTTATCAGGGTGCCAGCAACTTAATGAAGGCGTGAATAAGGTCAATGGGGCGATTAATACCTCGTTATCCTCATTGAACGGAACAGTAGATAACGCATTAGGTCTTTCCACAGCAAAACAAGATACCGGCCCGGCATCCTCAGTTGCTGGCCTTGGTCCTGTCTGTAAGGACTATGAAGAAAATGCAATGGCAGCAGAAAAGAACTGGACGGGTAAACGGATCTCAATTGCTAATGCCACTGTTCTTGAAGTCACTAAAGGCAGGAGTGCCAGCGATATGCTCAATGGTATGCCAAAAGCGGCTCATGCCAACTATTACCTGCTCTTCAAAACATCAGATACCAGCTATTGCGGCGGTATGGTGTGGATCAATTACTACTCTGGCCTTGATGATGCTGTTCTTACCTATAAGAAAGGCCAGAAAGTCAGCGTCACCGGAACGGTAAGCAATTTCGAAGTCCGGGGATTCACTACCGTCAACAACGCGGATATGCCAGTTCGTCTGGTTGTATTGAGCAATGGCACCATCAATCATTAAAAGGGATAAAACGATGCGTAAATTATTAGTTGCTGCTGGGCTTACTGTGCTGTTATCCGGTTGCGGTGAAAAGGGCGATTTTGAAAAAGCGATCAATGCAAGGCTCTCAACATCAGAACTTTGTTACTCACTGAAGGACAATGACTTTGCTTTTAATAAAGGTTTCCCGGTGAAGGTTAACAACGGGTATCGTTCTTCTGGATACAATGCCAGTGATGAGATCTTAAATGGTCTGGCTGAACAGGGATTACTGACTGTTTCACAGCAACCTAATGGCTTTGGCAGCGTGACTGTTTTAGAGGTCACTGATAAAGGCCAAGAGGTTGATTTTTGGAACCGTGAGAAGGGGGCCTGTGTTGGGCATCGTGCTGTTGCTGAGATCAAAAGCTGGACTGAACCAAGTGAAGGTAATGGCGTTAAAATGACGCAAGTGACTTTTACATGGAAACTGGCAGGTGTTCCAAGTTGGGTTGATAAAAGTGCCTTTTCTGGTGTGAGGGGTATGGATGAACCTGTTGAAACTAAGATTGTTCTGGTTAAGACCAATGATGGCTGGAAAGCTAACTAAAAAGTTATTGTAAAAAACAAAATTATCCGATTCCCCTTCTGTCTGAAATGTCAGAAGGGGATTCACGTCTATACAGGCTGCTATGCATCCGTTATCTATGGAACCTATTTCTAATAGGAATCTTTATTAATTATTTTTGTATGTTATTCGTTATTAATATATTTTAATCATGTAGATAATACGATTAGTGTGCAGATGAATTCTATGATTAAGTCCGAAAAAATAGGTTTTATATTAAATGAATGCAAGTGCTTGAATACTATTCGTTTTCTATATTCCGTTAAGGTATTATATGATTCTTTAGTAATGTGTTATTTGTATTCAATAAATGTGATGAGGTTGTAATATGGATGTGTTTAATATTAATAATAATAAGCCGCAGCATAAAAAATTTTTGATGCTGAAAGATGAAGTTTACTATTACAAGGCTAGACAAAAATTTGAATCATTAGCAGATGGCTTTTATGACAGAGATAAAAAATTCCAGATTGAGTTTCAAACAACATTTCATTCATCATTTTGGGAGATATTTATCCATGCTTTATTAAAAGAACAAGGATTTAAGGTTAAAGAAAAATATTCTAGACCTGATTTTATTGTGGAATCACCGGAAAAAATGTACATTGAGGCTGTTGTCTCGAATATAAAAGATGATGGTGATAAGGAGGATAAAAGAACTATAAATGATGTGTTTAATAATTTAAAACGTTTTGATAGTGATGAGGAGTTTTCAAAGTTTATAAATGAATCGATTGTGAGGAACTCTAGTGCTATAGATACAAAATTAAAGAAATACCTAAATGAATATGTAGAATGTGATTGGATAGAAAAAGATGTACCTTTTATTATAGCATTATCTTCATATAATCAAATCAATTATGGTAAAGAATCTATTTTTTCGATGTTTGCTTTACTATATGGCTTGTATTTTTCTCCAGAAAAAGACAAATATTCTATCAAGGATTCAGTTGTAAAAAGGAAAAGCAATGGTGAGGAAGTTGAGATCCCGTTAGGGATATTTAAAAATGAGCGTTTTTCTGATATTTCGGCAATCATATTTTCTCCGACAACAACATTAGGTAAGTTATCTGCTTTAAGCAAGTCAGATGGTCATGATCCCGCATTTGTCATGAATATTAGATATAATCATGAAGGAAAATATCTAATTCATAATGTATCACCAGAACATCCTGAATCAATCTATGATGGTGTTTATATTTTTCATAATCCGTTAGCTAAAAATAAAATAAAAAATCATGGTATATTTCATGATAAAATAATCCAGTTTAATCTGGATGAAAATAATTATCAGCATGTTTATCAGGAGAATACATTAAATTTACCTATAATGGCTAGATTTTGTCATCCGGAAGTACTTCTCACTGAGTATGACAAATTAAAATTTAACATGGATGCAGCGGCGAGTTATAATGGAGTTGAATTGTCGGAGGTGGTAAATTATCCGGGGGCTGAAAACAGTACGGTAGATTCTAATATCAACATTAAAAGTAAAAAGGTGAAAAAAAACAGAAAGAAACTTACTAAGAGGGAAGCAAAAAATAGAATTAATAACAAGTTAAAAAATAAAAGAAAGTAATCAATATAATGATTTCAAATGAACCGTTTTGTAATGGCGGTTCATTTATATATAAAAATCATTATTAACTGATATGAAATGATTACCAAGATGATATCCTATTTATATTCTTCATCAACTTTTCTGTGGTTTCAATGATGGATGATTCCTGCTTCTTCCTGATACAGGTGGTGGAGCAGGGGTATAGTCCAGATCGTTATCGGTCTTGTGCTGTTCCTCTTTTGGACGGCTTGGGAAGCGTCTTATCTCATCCTTGGTTGGTCTATAAGTGTCACTGTTCAACCTTAGTCGTTTTTCATGCTCAGAGCGTGAAACATAGATACCCTTAACCTCGTCAAAGACATAGTTTTCAGCAATACGCTTATCATGCTCAGTATCCACGGAAACAGGTGCAGGTTTCTTCTTGGCCCAGATAAATTTTTCTTTGAAGAATTCAGCTATTAGTAAGGTAAAGCGCTTAAAGATACTTGCCTTCTGTGGTTGAACCTGTTTCCTCTTAGTCTTAACTGGAGCGCGTTTAATTGCTCCGGGTGTTGAAGAGGATGAGGTTTTCAGTTTAGTGCGTGTATGTGGCGTAGGAGCAACCAGAACAGGTTTTTGCCCTGTAGATGAAGCGGATTGTGAACCTGTTTCAGTCAGGATAATTTCTACTGGTTCAGGTAGTTCAGATACCGTGAAACTTCTGAGGTCAACAACGATCTGCAGATCTAAATCTTTGAAGGTGTTGTAAGTGGCCTGAGCTTCTTGTTGCATCTCATCACGAACAGCCTGTTCAGTAGCACGATTCTCCTGAACGTGCTTACTGTTCCACTTGGCACGATGAACACGTTGCATAGCTGGACGGCTGGTTGCTGTTGCCTTGGCAATCCATAGCGCTTTTTCTTCAACATCCAATGTAATAGTGGCGTTTTCGAGTGCTTCACTGTGTTGAGCATCAATAGAACGGTGGTCGATACGCTCACTACTGCCAACGGCAGCCAGATAGCGATTGGCAATCACAGACCACGATTCACGCCAAAGGATCACGTTTTTCTTGTCGTTCCAGCTTCTTTCTTTTTTACCGAAGCCATCGGCGGTGATCGATTTTAATGTCAACATCACATGTGCATGAGGATTAGTGCCATCGAGATCGTGAAAGGCGATATCTGCAATCATGCCCTTATCAACGAAAATTTTCTGGCAGTATTCAACAACCAATTTTATTTTATCTTCATTGTTAAGCTCACAGGGAATAGCAACATCAAAATAACGGGCTGTTTGACCATCTTTCTGACGCTCAACCTTTTCTACTTCATTCCATAGGGCGGTAGAGTTTTCAATAATATGGGCGGGTGCGGAAGCAGGCGCTAATATCTGATGATAGAATAAATCTGATCTGTGGCTGAAATCATATGTGTTGCCTGTGCGATCATCTGTTATTTTGCAACGCGCATGGTAGGCAGCCTTCCTACAGGAAGACATGCCCTCAGAACGTTTCACAATTTTAAACTCCAGATGAAATATCGCCATATACTAATTAACCTCAAATATAACCATGCTGCTGTTAGTTTTTTGCAAGAAAAACTCTATGTCTTGACCTTGGTTTTGCTTTTAGCTTGCGGCAGGCAACCCCCGGTAGGGCCCACACGCTCACGAAGTGAGTGTATAAGTGGGCATTGTTTTGATAACAATGTAAAAGCTCTCCTTATTAATTAATACAACTAATATGAAAGATTGTAAATAAAGAGAAAACAAAACGCCGAATTAAGCGGCGCAATATAGATTAAAGGAAGATGTTATCCGTTAATGTTATTAGATGGCTTGCAATGAATGTCCGAAGAACAAGACGAGTTATCTATTAGACTATGAAAATAAAATCAGGAATGGGGAAAATTAAGTAACGTGGTGAGTAAGAGGCTTTGGAAATAACTATTATCTACAATCGTGTTGCATAAATACGTTTCATGGCGGATTAATGGCAGTTAGTGTTATCAATAATTTGTTATTTAAATAAATATGATGTAGGTAATAAAGAGAAGATATAAAAAGGAAATAATATGAGGTTCGGTGAACTTAACGATGTGGCATTAGTTTTACTTGGCGTTAATGCAATAATGTGGGGAATTAATATTGGACTATTGAGCTTATGGATAGTGAAATAAATAGCACTCATGGCATTGATTTTTATTGCAAATATGCTAATGAATAAAAAGGAGTAAAATACAAGGGGCATATATGTTTAAAAAAAACGATGAGGCTATCGATTTGGAAGCCAAAAGGCTGCTTGATGACGGGATATTCACTGATTTTGAAAAAGCCTATTTAGAAGCAGAAAAAACAATAATATATATAAGGGAAAAAGCAAAAGAGAGACAAGAGAAAAGTAAGTTTCGATTGAAGATAAAATCAATAAAGAAACAACTGAGTTCTGATCATGAAAGTGTGAATATCCTTTACAGAAATAAAAATAAATACTAAGGGGGATTTATGACAGAAAAGACAATTAAACAACAAATCGCAACAGCACAAGAACGGCTTTACTTTTTGGAATCTAAAAAGAAAAAAGACGATAAAAAATTAAATACACGACAGAAAATAATTTTAGGCGCAGAAGTTGCTAAAGTTTTAGGGTGTGATATTAGTCAAGTAGATAAGAAATTAGTGTTTGGTATCCTGCTGGATATTTATTCTCTTCATGAGAATGATATTGAAAACTATCGTGAACGAGGTCAAATTTATCTTGATACTATCATTAATAAATCTAAATCCTGATATAATTTTATTTCACGTCCGAACGGTGAACCGGTTTAAAACTTGTTTTTAAGCCGGTGAACTGTTGAGCAAGTCCCAGAAGGGCGCGGTAGTCTATTTCTTTATTCCGCTATGTTAAAAATATCCTTTGTTCATCTTGACCTCTTTTTTATTTTTGCTAATTAATGATTACGTGAAAATAAAAAAGGACAAGAAAATGATTAAACAGCATAAAAAAGGATTTTCCTTATTAGAGTTAGTATTGGTTTTAGGGGTTGGCACTGCAATGGCTTTTATTAAATTTCAAGATATGAAAAGCGAACAAGAAGTTGTTATAGCTAATGCGGTGGGAGCGCAGATAAAGCAAATCGGTGAAGCGGTTAACCGTTATATCAACATTCGATATGACAAGCTTTCAACCCTGATAAGCAGCACCAGTCAATCCAATGATCCGGGGCCAAGAGTTTGTTCATTCAATGGCTGTGAAATCACTTATCAGACATTAATTAATGAAGGACTATTGCCTGTTAGTTATACCGGGATAAATGCCAATAAATCTTCATATAAAGTTTTATTGAAACGTTCAGGTATAGCTCCTAACTATGTGATCAATGGCCTTGTGATGACAACGGCAATATGGAATGAAGGCGGGAAAGTTCGCTATGACCTCCTTGGTAAAGCGATGCAATCGGCAGGAATAGACAGCGGAATGACCCGTTCACCCACTGTAGCTTCTGGTTATGGTGGTCAATGGAATGAAAAATCATCTGACTACAGCAATATCACTACAGAAGGTTTATTGGCCTATCGTGTAGGCTATGACTCATCAATGTATTCGGTTTATCTGCGCCGTGATGGCACATTGCCAATGACGGGAGATCTGAATATGGGCGGCAAAAATATTAATAACGCCAAAGATATTACTGCTGCAGGCACTGTGATGGCTGAGATATTAAAATCGACAGGATCAACCAATGTTGGCGGTGCCTTAACCGTTGTAGGGAATTCGACTTTAGCTGGCCCTGTAGAAGTAAGGTCTACCTTATCGGTCGGTGGTGCTTCAACCTATGGCGGTATTGTTCAGGTTAATAATGTGATTAACGCTACTGGCAATATCAATACGACTGCGGATATTAACAGTAAGCGTGTTTATTCCAGTTATATCCAGTCGACGGGGCGTATCACATCAGATGAATATGTTCAGATAAATGGGATTGCTGTATCTGGCGTAGCCTGTTCACCTAATGGGCTGATTGGGCGATCAAGTGCAGGGGATATGCTGTCTTGCCAATCCGGTGTTTGGGGTTCAGGTGGAAAGGTCGAAGTTATTTACGGTAGTAATCCTGTATGTTCAGCTAATAAAATCCCTATAGCACGCTACTGGACGCAACCGGGAGGTTCTAACTATGGCAATTATTGCACCTTACAAACCGGCTGGGCTGGAGTCACGATACCTTCCTGCGAATCGTGTGTAAACTGGGAAAAATGTCATATGGTTTATTCTGCATCATGGTCGGCAACGGCGTGTAGTTAGTCGATATAGTCAGGGTCAAAGCCCATTTAAATTGTCTGCATTAAGCCATTTTCCTTGACGGACAGCGGCGTGGGACACTGAGTTATAGCATATTTAGCATCTATTTAGGGGGAGTGTCAAAGCCACCTGCTATGCAGGGGGATTATGTGCTATTGGATATTTAGTTCATAAAATTAGATAATAATTTATCTAAATCCTCACCATCCAACGACAAAATGCAGAAAAATGATAAGATTTGTTAATTATTATCTTCATTTTACTAATGGCTACTTGTTTTTCTTCATCTGTTGAGTCTTCGTTATGATATACAATCATATATTGTATTAGCCTATGTGTGGTATGGACTAACTGTGATCGTGGAGGCCGTGGCGTAATTCTTTTATTTATAGTATTATTACACGTCATTAGCTTTCCATTAGTATTAAAGAGATGAATGTATTTTAAGTGGTCTATATTAGACGACCACTTAATCTGAACTCTAAACAACCTTAGGTAATTAAAATCTATACTTCTTAAGAAGAGTTTTATGACGTTCGACTTCTTTTGAATACCATTTGAGACTCCATGACCAGCTATCCTCTCTGGGTTTACAATCCGTGCATTTATCACAATTTGATTGTTTGAAGCTATTACCGAAATCATAGCTGCCAGTACTATCATATAATTGACTTAATAAATTTCCGGTTCCTTGTGCATGTCTGTGTTTTAAGCAGATCAAAAGATGCATACCACCTAGAGAATGCATTCTTAATGATTGGGCAAATATTCCTCCGGGGCGATAATGAACAAATAAATGCTCACAATTTTTCATTATATTTGTGGGGTCATAATTAGCAAATCCAATTTTAAGGAATTCATGATGTTCTCCTTGTGGGTCATCAGGATCCATTCCTAGATTTTTGGCCATACTTAAGAAGTATTCTTTTTGCTCTTCAGTTGTAAGATCATAAAAATCTTTTTGACTGTCAAGACTGATAACATGATTCTCTATTTCTGTTAGGGCTTCCTCAAAATCAGGAAAAGTTGAAAGAATCATCTTCCGATGGGGTTGGGTTGCTTTAGGGTTTTGTTTTAGTAAAGTGGCAGTAAGGAAGTATAATTTTTCAATTTTTTCAATATCTTTTGATAATACACAATATGTCATTACTAATAATGACATTCTTTCATACCAATCATCTAGAAAATCAATGGATTCCTTAGAACCTCTTGCTTCATGGATTCCTTTGAATATTAAAATTGATGCATAGATATCAACAAAAAAATCTGAGAGATTGTGATACTGTTCATCTCTTGTCATACGATTACATAACTCAATGATCTTTTGTAGGGAAATACAGCAATCTCTATACATTATTTGAGTTTGATCATTGAAAATATAACGCTCTAAAGATTTTTCTTCGAAGTGATTGACTGAATGATGACTAGCATGAAGCTGCTCCAGCTGAGCCTTAAATTTTGCTTTCCTTGATTTTCCTAAAGCAATTAATCTGTGAATCCGACTTTTTTGCTCTCTGGCTAATAGTATCAAATTCTGGCAAATAAAAAAATTTTCTCTGTAAACTTCTCTCTTGATATTAGTGTAAGGAGAAATTTCGAATGCTTGCAAGTAATATAATACTGCGATAAATCTATCTTTTGCCGGAACTATTGGTGAATTTCTTATTTGGGTAGAACGCTCAAAAACAGCATCATATTTTCTTTCGGCTAAAAGATTATCCAGCTGCTGATGATATGCTTTATATAATGCTTCTCCTATATCTTCAATTTTCTTATCGAGTGATGAAGGGCTAATGATTGGATATCTGACAACAGAATCTTTAAGTCCCTTAATGTTCAAGTAATCCCAACAATCTATGGCAGCATCTAATATTTTATTTGCTGATGCAATGACTTTTCTGACCAGTGTATTCTCAATTGGGATATGAACTTGAACTGTTTCATTTTGATTAGATTTTGATGCCTTTTCTCTCAATGTTTCATTGTTTGTTATGGGTAGCCAAAATATTTTCTCAGATGTGATTTCTACTACAACTAAAATAACAGGAACTTTAAATTCAAAGTAATATCTCAAACGCTCTGTTTTCAGTGTGAATGATAATAAGCTATTATCATGAATAAAATTTGAGTTCTCTTCACCCTTAATCTGAACTTTGAAAACGCTCTCTTTCCCAAGGGCTTTGCCACTACCATCTTTGAGTTCAATTTCTCCGTCAATACCAAAATCATTTTGATCTTCTTGACTTCGGAAAATCCAATGGCTTGGTAAGTTGTATTCAAAAATACGTCCGGCTTCAGTTCCAATCTCTCCAGCGTTCATCAGGCCCCTCAATCTTGCTCTTCATATAAGTTTCTCTTGTCATATAATACCATTTTCAAGCAATAACATAGTGATGGACCTAAAATCATTGCTTGAAGCTTGAACCATAACAACGGGTTAGAAAAAAGCAGTAAACACTTCCTATTACAAAATTATGTGATGTATAAAAATACAGCACCATGATGTTGCCGCAACTAATCTACTTTCATGCTGCAATAGCCTTATGTTTCTGCGCTTGAACGAAATCCCCCCACCATTGCATTAAATCCTTTCTTTCTGCAAGATATTCAGCACGATTGTAAGCAGCTATAATCTCAGTGCTTTTGGTATGAGCTAAAGCTGACTCAAGCACTTCAGTCCTAAATTTACCGCTTTCTTCTGCAGCAGTCCTTGCTATCGACCGCATCCCATGAGCAACCAATTCACCACCTAACCCCATACGGATCAACGCTGCATTGGCTGTTTGCTCATGCATATGGGTCAGTGGGGTTTTTATGCTGGGAAATACCCACTCTCGATGGCTGCTGATAGGCTGCATATTTTCGAGTATACGAAGAGCTTCTTTGCTGAGCGGCACCTTATGAGGACGTTTCATCTTCATAAATTCGGGGGGTATGTTCCAGATTTTGTTCTCTGTATCGATGTCAGCCCAACGCGCACGAACAGCCTCTCCGGGGCGAACCCAAGTAAGCAATTGCCATTCAATCAGCATACGTGTTTCCAGCCGTATGGAAGCATTCGCCAGTGCAGCCATAAATCTTGGTAGTTCGCTGGGGGGAAGGGCGGGCATATTTTGCTTTTTAGGTTTACTAAAACGCTGACCGAGGTTATCAGCAGGATTAAACTCAATAAGTTCTTCTGTCGCTGCCCAGCGGAAGATTTCATTCAGGCGGGAAATGATTCGGCGCAGGGTTTCCAATACACCGCGTTGTTCAATTGGGTCAAGATGCTGCTTCAATAACTTAGGCCGGATCTCTTTGATAGGAACATTGCCTAATCCGGGGAAGATATTTCGTTCAAGACTACGCCAGATGTCTACTGCATGGTCTTTGGATATACCAGATGTCTTTACCTTCTCATCTAACCATTTTCGAGCAACGGCTTGTAGCGTGTGCTCAGTAGCATTCTTTAATGCATTAGCTTTATCGTTGTTATGGACTTGTGGATCGATGCCATTGGCAAGTAAGGATAGGTATTCATCCCGCAAAACTCTTGCTCTTGCTAACGTGAGGTGGGGGTAGGTTCCGAGGCTTACCTTTGTTCGCTTTTTAGTTACTGGCACCGCATACCTGAAATACCAATTTTTCTTTCCACCCCTTGAGAGGGGGGCGATTCTTAGCATTAAGCCATCACCGTCAAACAAGTTGATTTCTTTGTCTGAAGGTTTAGTGCTTTTGATTTCAGTATCCGTGAGTTTTTTTGCGAGTTTTGCCATTTTGGGACCCTCAAGTTTTGGACCCTTTGTGTTGGGTCCCAAGGAGGGTGCCATAAGTAGTGGTTTCTAGCAATTCTCGGTAGACTACTATAGACGTAAAAAAGCCCGCAAGGCTGGTTCCATGAGGGCTTAGTAGACTTTACTATACTTCGGTAAAACTAAAAGTGGTGGAGCTGGGGGGATTTGAACCCCCGTCCGAAATTACTACGCCGTCGGCACTACATGCTTAGTCCAGTCATTACATTCGCCGGTTAGCTGCGGACGGACACGCCACTAACAAACTATCCTGATTGGGTTTAACGCTTTCACCCCAGGCAAGGTGTCCACGCGATCTCTTTTAGGTTTGACCTCTCTTGATCCCCGTCCTAAGAGCGGAGGCTAGGGAGAGAGGGAATCTTCAGTTTCTTAGGCTGATTAAGCTGCTAAAGCAGCAGATTCGTATTGCGAGTCGTTTGCAATTATTTTTTTTGCGGTTTTTTACGAGGCCTCCGCACCTCGGCATGCACCTTGGGTTTCGCGAATCCCGTCGAATCCAGAATCAGCCCCAAAGAACTTCGCTAGTATAACAGAACTATGTCCTGCTAAGCCAGTTACTTAACGATTTGCGTGCTTCATGATGCGCGCTTTGTCTAACTTCCACTCACGATCTTTAATGTCATCGCGTTTATCGTGGTCTTTTTTACCTTTGGCGACACCGATTTTAACTTTAACCCAAGCATTTTTCCAATATACAGAAAGGGCAACTACAGTAAATCCGTCGCGATTTACTTTACCAATCAACGAATCCAGTTCGCGTTTGTTGAGTAGCAGTTTACGGGTACGCATTGGCTCGCAGACAACATGTGTCGATGCCACGTTTAACGGCGTAATGGTGGCACCAAACAAGAATGCCTCACCGTTTCTGAAGGTTACGTAGCTATCACTAATGTTGGCTTTGCCAGCACGCAGAGATTTTACTTCCCAACCTTGCAATGAAAGACCTGCCTCGAATTCTTCTTCAATGAAGTATTCATGTCGGGCACGTTTGTTTTGCGCAATGGTTGCGGAACCGGGTTTGTATGCTTTTTTCTTTGTCATAGTATTGATCATTATACTGTATGCGGAGGCGAATGAAATCCTTTCCCGCACGATGCCTGTGCATTTTGTCTCATTTGTTGCCAGGAATGACTAGTAGATTTTTTGTCTAGCGGTGGATAAATGGTATTATCAGTGCGTTTTATGTCTCACAGGAAATGTTATGCCACAAATTAGCCGCTCTGCGTTGGTGCCATTTAGCGTAGAACAGATGTATCAACTGGTTAATGATGTTCGTTCTTATCCAGAGTTTTTACCGGGTTGTATTGGAAGTCGGGTACTTGATACTACTGAAAATGAAATGACAGCAGCAGTCGATGTTGCCAAGGCCGGAATAAGCAAAACCTTCACGACACGCAATACACTCACTGATAACCAGAGTATTGATATGCAACTTGTTGATGGGCCGTTTCGTAAATTAATGGGGGGATGGCATTTTACTCCACTAAGTGCAGATGCCTGCAAGGTTGAATTGCACCTTGATTTTGAATTTACTAACAAGTTGATTGAGTTGGCTTTTGGTAAAATATTCAAAGAATTAGCCGGTAATATGGTGCAGGCTTTCACCCAGCGAGCGAAAGAGGTTTACAGTGTCTGATATTCGCGTTGAGGTAGTTTATGCCTTACCTGAACGCCAATATTTGCGTACTCTTTCCCTTGAGGCTGGAAGCACAGTTGAAGAAGCAATTAAAGCTTCCGGTCTGCTTGAATTACGCTCTGATATTGATCTGACAAAGAATAAAGTGGGGGTTTATAGTCGCCCGGCGAAGCTTGGCGATAAGCTTAATGATGGGGATCGAGTTGAGATATATCGCCCATTAATTGCAGACCCTAAAGAGCTACGCCGGCAGCGCGCTGAACAAGCAAAAAAATAAGGCACAGTTTGCGCCTTATTTTTGTGGTAGCCCTGGATCGCGTTGAAGAAAAATGAGTACCGTCATGTGGCTGCATCAGCATTAGTAGATTCTGAGCCTAAACCCTAATCAGCATTCCCTTCCTCAATGTGTTCTGCAATCTTCGGTTAAATTAATTTCCTGATAACGTTGGATCATTTTTGATATCAGTCAGTACACCACTGCTATCGAAGGTTAACGTTAATGTTTGCTGTGTGACTTTCTCGTGACCAGGTTGCTGGCGGAATACGTAGAACCAGGTTTTAGTGCCGAACGGATCCTGTAGCATTGGGGTGCCTAAGGTATATGCCACTTGTTGCTGTGTCATACCCTTATGAATTTTGGACGCGTCATTAGGTGATAAATAGTTACCCTGATTAATATCAGGCCGATAGACCACCTTCTCCAGCGTTGAACAACCCGCAGTAAGTATTGCAAGCATCACAGCGGCGGCAGTCAGCATTTTACAGCGCATAGTAATCACATTCCTTTAGGGCGTAGGATGACGATGATAATAGACCTTGCAGCAGTTGGAAACCTTTACAGGGACCTCTGGAAAGGAAAAAAGTTAATCTTTTCTATGCTGCGAGCAATTCTTTTGCATTTGCCAAGGTGTTTTTCGTCACTTCACTACCGCCCAGAAGGCGCGCCAACTCTTGTAAACGGGCTTTTTTATCTAATCGATGCATATGAGTTTCAGTTTCAGTGCCATCAGTTTGTTTACTCACAAAGAAATGTTGATGACCACAACCTGCGACTTGCGGCAAGTGAGTGACACACATAACTTGAGTTGATTCACCCAACTGGCGTAACAGGCGACCCACTATGGCTGCTGTTGGTCCACTGATACCCACATCGACTTCATCAAAGATAAGTGCGGGCGTGTCCATTTTACGCGCTGTAATGACCTGAATTGCTAATGCGATACGAGAAAGCTCACCCCCTGAGGCAACTTTAGCCAGTGGCTGTAGTGGTTGACCGGGGTTTGTGGTAACACAGAATTCGACTTGGGTAGCCCCTTCAGCACTCAGGTGCTCAGGTTCAAACAGCGTTTCAATAGTGAATTTGCCATGTGGCATGGACAGTTCGCACATGCTTTCTGTGATTAGCGCTGCTAATTCGTTAGCATAATGTTGGCGTTCTTCATGTAACAGCTTGGCGATAGCTAATGCATGCTGATAGTGAGTATTTACTGCATGGCTGAGCTGCTCGTGATCATTTTCTTGTTGTGAGAGCTGTTCTTGCTCATCCAGTAGTTGTTGATGAAATTGTGGTAACTCTTCCGGCGTAACATGGTGTTTACGAGCCAGATTTAATTGACGAGATAACCGTTGTTCCAGTTCATACAGACGATTCGGATCCATATCAAATTGTTCGGCATAGTGACGCAATTCATCACTAGCTTCACTGATTTGGATCGAGGCCTCTTCCAGCATATTCAGCAAATTATTAAATTGCTCATCCATTCCTGCCAACTCAGTGAGCTGATGCTTGGCTGAGTAGAGTTGGCTGAGAATATTATTCTGCTCATCATCAGACAGTAACTGTAGGGTTTGCTGGCTAAGTGATAACAACTGACCACTGTTTGCCAGACGTTTATATTCGATATCAATTTGTTCATATTCCCCGGCTTGTGGGGCAAATGAGTTCAGCTCTTTTAACTGATATTGCAATAGCTCATGACGAGCATTACGCTCCAGCGATTGTTGCTGATGCCGTGCCAGAGCACGGCAGCTTTGGTGCCAGATTTGATAGGCTGCTTTCATTTCAGTGAGCAGGACAGATTGGTTTGCGTAAGCATCCAGCAATTGCTTTTGATGATCAGGCCTTAGCAATAGTTGATGGGCATGTTGGCCGTGGATTTGAATTAGATGCTGCCCCAGTTCCCGTAATTGGGACAATGGCACGGCTGTTCCATTAATAAACCCTCTTGAGCGGCCATCAGAGCCAATAGCACGCCGCAGCAAACACTCGTTGCTATCATCCAGATGATTGTCTTCCAACCATTGTCGGGCTGATGGGGTGTCTGCTAGCGAGAAGCGAGCACAAATATCAGCGCGGGTTGCTCCCAAACGCACCATACTCGCGTCTGAACGGCTGCCAAGACATAACCCCAATGCATCTATGGCGATGGATTTACCCGCCCCCGTCTCACCAGTGATTGCCGTCATTCCAGGTTGAAAATCAATTTCTAGCTCACGCACAATAGCAAAGTTACTGATGGTTAATTGGGCCAGCATGGTAAATCTCCTGTACATAAACACATATCTGTATTTGAATACAGTATAGACTGGTTTTATATACAGTAAAGTCCCTGATGCACTTTTTAGAATAATTTTTTTGACCAGCCCAGTTTTGTACTTAACGTATTGAAATAACTGTAGTCCTTAGGATGAATGAGATTGAGATGAAAATCACTTCGCCGAATTAAAACCTCTTCACCCTCCTGAATCGGTAGTGCTATCTGGCTGTCACAACTAATTTCCAGGTCACTGGTGATTTGGGAAAACTTAAGGCGGATGGTACTGCTACTATTAATAACCAGCGGGCGAGCAGTCAGAGTGTGCGGGAACATGGGAACCAAAACGATGGCATCCAGTGTTGGTGTCAATATAGGGCCACCCGCAGAGAGTGAATAAGCGGTAGAACCCGTAGGTGTGGCGATAATTAAACCATCAGAGCGCTGGGAGAAGGCGAAGCGATCATCAATATACACTTCGAATTCGATCATGTGGGCTACTTTACCCGGGTGCAACACCACTTCATTGATTGCTGTACTGATGCGGCTTTGCTGATTTGTTCGAGTGACTTGTGCTTCCAGCAAGAAACGTTGTTCGCTGAGATATTCGCCTTCCAGTACATCGGAAAGCTGTTGTTGAGCATTATCGGGGTCTAAATCGGTCAAAAAGCCCAGATTGCCTCGGTTGACACCGATCACTTTGATATCATAGCGGGCCAATACCCGAGCAGCGCCCAGCATATTGCCATCACCGCCAACCACGACGGCCAAATCGGCTTGCTGGCCGATATCAGCCAAACTACCGGTAACGGCACCGGTTAAATTGAGATCATTTGCAATCTGTTGTTCCACCATAACGTCATAGCCTCTGGCGTTTAACCAGTGGTAGAGCATTTCATGGGTGGCAAGTGCGGCCGGGTGCCGTGGGTGACCGACAATACCAATACAATTGAATCTTTTATTATTCATTGCCGTGATTTTCCTCAATGGGGTGTCTTTTACCCCACAATATGACCGGTTCCCTTGAATCCCCGGTTTTGATCCCCATAATAAGCCAAGTAGCGAGATTAATGCTAAAACGCGGAGATATCCATGAGTAGTAAAGAACAGAAAACACCAAACGAGCAAGTCTCGGAAGAAATGGAAAATGCAGCAGAGCAGCAAGTGGAAGCGACACAAGAGACGGGTGAAGGTGTAGATCCGCGTGTTGCCGAGCTTGAAGCGCAGTTGGCTGCAGCTGTACAGCGTGAGCGCGAAAGCTTGCTACGCGCCAAGGCTGAAGTTGAGAATATCCGTCGTCGCACCGAACTGGATGTTGAAAAAGCGCATAAATTTGCGTTGGAAAAATTCTCATCCGAGTTATTACCTGTGATTGACAATTTGGAGCGTGCGCTGGATACCGCCGATAAAACCAATGCTGAATTGACAGCAATGATAGAAGGCGTCGAACTGACTCTGAAATCATTGCTTGATGCAGTCGGTAAATACGGTATTCAAGTTGTCAGCGAGACTAACGTACCGTTTAACCCTGAAGTTCATCAGGCAATGACGATGCTTGAATCTGCGGATCACGAGCCAAATCACGTCATGATGGTGATGCAAAAAGGCTATACGCTGAATGGCCGTTTGTTACGTCCGGCGATGGTCGCGGTATCTAAAGCGAAAGCTTAAGGTGTCCTGATGTGGAAAGGCACCTTTGCGGGTGCCTTTTTTGTTTGTTTTATTCAGTAAATGACGTTTTATTCAGCCGCTGACAATTTAGGTTGCCAGTCAATCGGTTGCTGACCATGCTGCTGCAAGAGTTGGTTCGCTTGTGAGAAGTGCTTACAACCAAGAAAACCGCGATGTGCGGAGAGTGGTGATGGATGTGGAGCTTTTAAAATAAAGTGGCGCTGGGTATCAATGATACGGCCCTTTTTCTGAGCATGTGCTCCCCACAGCATAAAAATCACACCATCACGATGTTCATTCAATGCTGCAATGACTTTATCGGTAAAGGTTTCCCAGCCAAGGTTAGCATGTGAGTGCGCGTTACCTGCTTCGACAGTCAGTACAGTATTGAGTAGCAATACACCTTGCTCGGCCCAGCTTTGTAAAAAACCATGATTGGGGCGTTGGAAGCCGGGAATATCAGTAGCCAGCTCTTTGTAGATATTGACCAAAGAGGGGGGGGCTGGGACTCCTGGCAAGACAGAGAATGATAATCCATGCGCCTGATTAGGGCCGTGGTAAGGGTCTTGACCCAAAATAACCACTTTGACCTGATCCAATTCGGTCAAGCGAAAAGCATTAAACACATCGTGTTGTGCCGGATAAATGGTTTTGCCAGCATTGCGCTCTGCTGCCACATAGGCCAGCGTATCTTTAAAGTAAGGTTGTTCTTTTTCCTGGCCGATCACATCGTGCCAGGTAAGGGAGGCAGGCATAAACACTCTCCTGGATTTCTGTAAGATATTGATGTGCTCTAGCTTACCGGTTCAAACCTGTGAGTGAAACCGCTAAACCCAAGTCTGTGACGTGATGGTGTTTATTTGACCATTCCATGTAAAAAAATGTTGAAAATTTACAAAAATAATTGCTCTGACCCAGATTGATAAAATTGATATAAAACATAAATTTGCCAGTGGCGTGATTGCCGTGGTGGCCGAAAGGTTGATTTAAGTCAAAGAATTGCAGCGGTCTGACTGGTATACAGAACAATAAGACAACAATGGTTTTACCAAATAACCAAGATAGTTTCTCCCCCTTGGAATTTATAGCCGTATTACGGAGGCACCAAATGATTACTGGTATTCAAATTACTAAAGCTAACAATGAAGCCTTGCTGAACTCTTTCTGGCTGCTGGATGCTGAAAAAGCTGAACTACGCTGTGTTTGTGCGAAAGCTGGCTACGCAGAAGATCAAATCGTTCCGGCAAGTGAGTTAGGCCAGATCGAATATCGTGAAGTTCCGTTGGAAGTACAACCAACGGTGCGTGTTGAAGGTGGTCAGCATTTGAACGTAAACGTTCTGCGCCGCGAAACACTGGAAGATGCAGTTAAACATCCAGAAAAATATCCTCAGTTGACGATTCGTGTATCCGGCTACGCCGTACGTTTCAACTCACTGACACCAGAACAGCAACGTGATGTGATTACTCGTACTTTCACTGAAAGCCTGTAATTCTTGTCATAATAATTAAGTCTCAAATTCTGAAGGGAGCCTCTGTGGCTCCCTTTTTTTGTTCCTGTGATTGGTTCATTGAGAAGTTAGACCGAGATCACAATATTCAATTTATATTAATAAAACTTACCATTTATATTTAAGAACTCATCCGATGTGTCGATAGATAATTTCAATATTGAGGTTGACTCAATAATGGAATTATCTATCGACAAGGAGTTGGCATGAGTATATCTGTTAGTTTGGCCCGACCTGTTCCATTAGTGGGGTTGACGAGCCAAGTGCAAACCATAGAGCAGGTCAAGAAAGAGAACTCTACTCCTGACGGATCTTCGAACCAGCTTCAAAGAGAACCTTCTCCCCTAATCTCCTCTCAGGCAGGTAATGATATTTATTACAGCATGGTGGCCAGCCTTGGAATATCACGTAATGAACGTGTTTTAGCTGCCAGCGACAATGTACCGATATCAAGTGGACAAGGATCACAGCAAGCGGACTATTCATTAGCATTACTGGCGAAAGATGTTTACGCACCCGCAACGGGAAGCGTTGGCGGATTTACACGGTTGAGTGATGCCGCGTTACTTTCGGCGGGCATCGATCCGGCGAGCCTATCTAATACAGCTTCAGGGTTTCAGGCTGGGATCTACAGCAATCACCAACAGTATGTCCTCTCTTTCTCGGGTACCAATGATTTTCAGGATTGGTTAAGTAATATCCGACAAGCAACAGGTTATGAGGATGTTCAATATAATCAGGCTGTTGCTCTAGGGAAAACTGCCAAAATGGCATTTGGTGATGCACTGGTCATTACCGGTCATTCATTAGGTGGTGGGCTGGCAGCCACGGCTGCATTAGCCAGTGGAACTTTTGCTGTAACATTTAATGCCGCCGGTGTTTCTGACCACACATTAAATCGTTTGGGCATGAATCCAGCTCAGACGCGGCAGTCGGCGGAGAGTGGTGGCATACGACGTTATAGTGAGCAACATGACCTATTGACGGATACTCAGGAGTCAACCTCACTTATTCCTGATGCTATTGGTCATAAGATCATATTGGCTAATAGTGATAAACTGACGGGGATAAATGACTGGCTGCCACACAGACATCTCGAACGTAGCCTTGCGGCACATGGTATTGATAAAGTGCTCAGTTCCATGAATGAACAACAACCTTGGGAGCGGCAGTATGCCTGAATCAACACTGACAATGAGAGTGAAATGCCATTTGCGTTACGCTATCTACGGTGTTTTGATGTCATTAATCAGTTTTGAGGGGCAGGCAATGACAGAGATTAATATCGCGTTTACCGATCCGCTGGTCATGCCAATTGCAGATGCGATTGTTCATGGCAATGTGAAGCAGATCCATCAGTTGGCGACTAAATCATTGCTGCAACAGCAAGGTGAGCAGGCCGTGACACTTATGCAGTGGGCTATCCTCAATCAACAACCTGAAAGTTTGGCGGCATTGTTGCAAGAAAATGCAGATCCTTTTCAGTCCGGAATGCAGGGCGATACTGCCTGGCACACTGCTGCCAGTGTGCAAGATGCGCATTACATGCAAATTCTGCTTAAAAACAATATTCGGCCTGATGCCAGGAATAGTGTGACACTCGCAACGCCTTTAGCTGCTGCTATCATGGCGGGACGCGAGATCCAGGTGATCCTGTTGTTGGTCGCTGGTGTTGATCCAAATATTGCCGATCGTATGGGCGATACGCCGTTACATTTAGCAGGTAAAAGCAATGCACCGGATTTAGCATTGCGTTTGCTCAAAGCTGGTGCAGATCCCGAAGCCCGTAATAAGCAGGGTGCGACATTCCGGCAGTATTTAGCGATGACGCCACTGAATATCCAAAGTGCTGAAATGCAACAAAAATATCAGCAATTAGATATTTGGCTTCGGGGTAAAAAACTTGCAGAGGTTTACCAGCAATAGTGTTCGAACCGCTTATTTTAGGCTGAAATGCTGACAAGAAGCACTTCGCTGTAAAATCAGGATCTGTAGTTTGAATCCGTTTGATAACAAATAAAAAGCCGCTATTTATAAGCGGCTTTTTTGTCTGGGTGCAGAATTAACTCGCACTCTTGGTATCGGGCTTGTCCTTTGGCTTACGGCGCTTACCCACATTCTTCGCATCGCGATGGCGAACCTTAACCTTCGCTTTCTCTTTACTGGCTTCTTTTAGCTCTTTACGCTTAGCTAAAACCTTTTTAGAGGGTTTACCCGTGCTTTTCTCGCTTGGTGCTTTACTGGTTGGTCGCAGCTCATCAATCACTCGTGGCTTCAATGGCTCTTTCAGATAACGGCCTATTCTGCCCAGCAATAAATGGTCATGCGCTTCAACCAGGGAAATAGCAACCCCTTTACGGCCTGCACGGCCAGTACGACCAATACGGTGAAGGTAGACGTCAGCAGTCAGCGGCAAATCAAAGTTAAACACGTGGCTAATATCGTCGATATCCAGACCGCGCGAAGCCACATCCGTTGCAACCAGAACGTTAACCCGGCCATCGCTCAAACGAATCACAGCTTCGGTACGTTTGGCCTGAACCATTTCGCCCTCAAGGAACCAGGCATTAATTCCAGCTTCGCGTAGCCAACTGACCAGTTGATGTACCTTTTCACGAGTACGCACAAAAATAATGGATTTCTGTACTTCTGGTAGCTTCAGCAAGTGCACGAGCAAGGCAGTTTTGTGCTCAATATTGTCTGCGCGATAATACCATTGCTGAATTTTTTTACGTTCCCGGCGTGATGGGTCAGCTTCCAGCTCTACCGGCTCAGTCAGGATACGTTCCGCAAACTCACGGATAGCTTCACCTTCTAGCGTGGCTGAGAAAAGTAAGGTCTGTTTACGCCAGCGGGTTTCTGCCGAGATAGTTTCAATATCCTGTGCGAAACCCATATCAAGCATACGGTCAGCTTCGTCCAGAATCAGGGTTTCTACCGCCCGACAGTCAAAGTTTTCTTCTTTGATGTATTGCAGCAAGCGGCCGGTTGTCGCCACTACAATATCCTGATTCTCACTAAAGACTTCCGCGTGGTTCATATAAGCGACACCACCAGTTATGGTCGCGATATCCAGTTGGGTATGCTTGGCAAGCTCACGGGCTTGATCTGCCACTTGCATGGCTAACTCACGAGTTGGCGTCAGGATCAAAATCCGTGGCGGGCCAGATTTTTTGCGTGGGAAATCCAGCAAATGCTGCAAGGCGGGCAGCAAAAAGGCGGCAGTTTTGCCGGTACCTGTTGGTGCCGAACCCAATACATCGCGCCCATCCATAGCTGGTGGAATAGCCGCGGCTTGAATGGCAGTCGGGCGCTCATAGCCTTTGTCGCGCAATGCGTCAATCAGGCGTTCATCGAGATCGAGTTCGGAAAAATTGGTTACAGTCATGGTCTTCCTCTACTTGGGGCGCCGATTATAGACGGGTTAGCCGAATTCTTCACCTGTTTAAGCGGTAATGATGTCTTTTCCCTTCAATCATATTGTCTTATGCTACGCCGGTTATAGATTCTGGTGACTAATGTGGGCGAGCAATTGAAAAAAAAAACGATGTTACGCGGTGGTGGTTTCACTTTTAAACAATTCTTTGTGGCACATGATCGCTGCGCGATGAAAGTGGGCACAGATGGTGTCCTACTGGGTGCTTGGGCACCGGTAGAAAAAGCGCGCAAAGTACTGGATATTGGCTGCGGCAGTGGGCTTATTGCTTTGATGATTGCCCAACGTTCGACATCCGAGGCCATGATTGATGGTGTAGAGCTGGAGCCTGAGGCGGCGCAACAAGCAAGCAGTAACGCAGCACAATCTCCGTGGGCGGATCGCGTTCATATTTATCAGCAAGATGTACATCAGTTTGCTGAAAACCATCTTCATCAGTATGACCTGATTGTCAGTAACCCACCTTATTTTGCTCCGGCGGTCGCATGTCGCGATGAAGCTCGGGATACTGCACGTTACACCGGCTCTTTAACCCACAATGCTTTGCTGAATTGTGCGGAGAAGCTTATCACAGTGGACGGTGTCTTTTGTGTGGTTTTACCCCACGATTTGGGGGAAGAACTTTCCCGTCTTGCCGTGCAACAAAATTGGTTTATTCGCTGCCAGATTGATATCAGAGATCGTCCCAGTAAGCCATTACATCGCATGTTGCTAACGCTATCACGCCAAGCTGGCGAGACTGAATTCCAGCAACTGGATTTACGTCAATCGGAAGGGGTTTATTCGCCTGAGTTCTGCGCTTTAATCAGCGATTTTTACTTAAACTACTAGCGGGTTGTTAACGCGCAGGAAAAGAGGGAGTAGGGCGCGATACTTTGTGCTTACAAAATATGGTACTCACAAAAATGTGTGCGCCCTGAATGGTATTATGGATGGAGAATAGTCGGTTTTGGATTCTCAAGTTGTTCTGGATAGTCAAGGGTGTAGTGCAATCCGCGGCTCTCTTTGCGCTCCATAGCACAACGCACTATTAGCTCTGCAACTTGTACCAGATTACGCAATTCCAGCAGATTATTCGAGATACGGAAATTGGCATAATATTCATCAATTTCCTGCTGTAATGTTGTTATACGGCGTAAGGCCCGCTCTAAGCGTTTGGTCGTACGTACAATGCCGACGTAATCCCACATAAATAAGCGCAATTCGTGCCAGTTATGTTGGATGACAACGCGTTCATCGGAGTTATCAACACGGCTTTCGTCCCAGTCTGGCAAATGCGGAGCCAGCTTGGCCGTCGGTAAACGCAAAAGAATATCTTCGGCCGCAGACCAGCCATAGACCAAGCATTCAAGCAACGAGTTAGATGCCATACGGTTAGCGCCATGTAAACCGGTATAGCTGACTTCGCCAATCGCATAGAGCCCGTCCAGATCTGTGCGCCCGTGCTGATCAACCATCACGCCGCCGCAGGTATAATGTGCGGCTGGAACAATTGGAATGACTTCTTTAGTCAGGTCGATACCCAATGACAGCAGTTTTTCGTAGATCATCGGGAAGTGCTGCATCACGAAATCTGTCGGTTTATGGCTGATATCGAGGTACATACAATCCGCGCCAAGGCGTTTCATTTCGTGGTCGATGGCGCGCGCGACGATATCTCGTGGTGCGAGTTCGCCTCGGGCATCAAAATCGAGCATGAAACGGCTGCCATCTGGGCGTTTAAGGTAGGCGCCTTCGCCACGTAAGGCTTCGGTCAGTAAAAAGTTGCGAGCTTGCGGATGGAACAGACAAGTAGGATGGAACTGGTTAAATTCCAGATTAGCAACTCGACAACCGGCACGCCATGCCATGGCAATACCATCACCGGAGGAAATATCCGGGTTGGTGGTGTATTGATAAACTTTTGCGGCACCGCCTGTCGCTAATACGATAGATTTGGCACGAAAAGTCTCAACTTTCTCTAATTCGCGGTTCCAGATATAAGCGCCAACGACACGTTTTGTCCCCGGCAGACCAATTTTATTGGACGTGATAAGATCTACTGCATTGCAGCGCTCTTTCACTAAAATGTTCGGATGAGCCCTTGCTTTGCCCACCAGGGTAGTTTCTACTTCTTTACCTGTTGCATCCGCGGTATGTAGTATACGGCGATGGCTATGGCCACCTTCTCGGGTAAGGTGGTAACGTTCTTCGCCGCTGGAATTGGTTTCGGTATCAAAAAGAACACCTTGATCAATAAGCCATTGCACACAAGAGCGGGCGTTGCTGGCGATAAACTCGACGGCTTCTTTGTCGCAAAGCCCGGCCCCGGCAATCAGGGTGTCATCGACATGTGAACTGATACTGTCAGTTTCATCAAAAACGGCAGCAATACCTCCTTGAGCATAAAAAGTGGCACCTTCATTAAGTGGCCCTTTGCTCAGAACGGTGACTTTACAATGTGGCGCGAGACGCAATGCCAATGACAAACCGGCAGCGCCACTTCCGATGATCAATACATCGCTAACGTGTTCAGATGATGATTGCATATCGTATGATGTGTGCAGAAGAAGAGTGAAATTCATGTTAGCCTATCTGCCAGAGCAAAAGCTATGGCTATAAGATGTCTAAAGAATATTCAGACAAATAATCTGGCAACATGGAACTTTGCAAATTTTATAAACTCCAAGCGTGTGCTTGCTCAGGAAAATAAAGATATGGCTGGCAGTACTACTTTTAGCGTGGGGATAGATTTCGGGAGAGTTCACCTCGGATGAGCGAGCAGTTAACGGATCAGATGCTGGTTGAACGGGTCCAGAAAGGTGATCAGCAATCGTTCAATTTACTGGTAATTCGATACCAGCATAAGGTTGCGAGCCTCGTATCCCGATACGTGCCTCAGGGTGATGTCCCTGATGTAGTTCAAGAATCTTTTATTAAGGCCTATCGCGCCCTGGAATCGTTTCGTGGCGACAGTGCCTTTTATACTTGGTTGTACCGTATTGCTGTTAATACGGCGAAAAACTATTTAGTCGCTCAGGGGCGGCGTCCACCATCCAGTGATGTGGATGCAAATGATGCTGAAAATTACGAAAATGCAGGTGCATTAAAAGAAATATCGAACCCTGAGAACTTAATGTTGTCAGAAGAATTGAGGCAGATAGTTTTTAAAACCATAGAGTCACTTCCTGAAGATCTCCGGATGGCGATTACGCTCAGGGAGTTAGATGGTCTAAGCTATGAAGAGATAGCTGTAATTATGGACTGTCCGGTCGGTACTGTTCGTTCCCGTATCTTCCGTGCCAGAGAGGCTATCGATAACAAAGTTCAGCCGCTGATTCAGCGATAAGCGGACAAACAAAGGGTATTTGGCATGCAGAAAGAAAAGCTTTCCGCTCTGATGGACGGAGAAACTCTTGATAGTGAGCTGATAGGTTCTTTATCTAAAGATAAAGTGCTACAGCAAAGCTGGCAGAGCTATCATTTAATCCGTGATACCCTGCGGGGGGACGTTGGTGAAGTCTTGCATCTGGATATCGCCAGCCGTGTCGCAGAGGCGCTCAAAAATGAGCCTGCTCGTTTTGTTCCTATTGCTGTGCCTGAATCTCAGCCGCAACCTCATGTCTGGCAGAAAATGCCTTTCTGGCAAAAAGTTCGCCCATGGGCTAGTCAGATTACTCAAGTAGGGGTTGCTGCGTGTGTTTCACTTGCTGTTATTGTAGGCGTTCAGCAGTATAACCAACCTACATCATCCGGCAACTTACAGCCAGAAGCTCCGGCTTTTAATACATTACCGATGATGGGTAAAGCATCACCTGTCAGCTTTGGTGTGCCTGCTGATGGTTCTTTTGGAACAACTCAGCAGCATCAAGTTCAAGAGCAACGTCGCCGCGTTAATATGATGACGCAATTGCAAGATTTTGAATTGCAACGTCGTTTGCCACAAACTGATGTGTCGCAGGCGCCTTCAGCATCTACACAAGCCGCTATTCAGGTCCCTGGAACTCAGTCCTTAGGAACGCAGCAGCAGTAATGAAGCAACTTTGGTTTTCCGCCTGTTTAATGGCGGGCAGCCTGTTCATGCCAACAATTGCTGCGGCGGAAACAGCGCCGATAGCAATGTTGCAGGACATGAGCGCTGCCAGTCAATCGCTCAATTATGAGTTATCGTATATAAACGTTAACAAGCAAGGGATCGATTCTCTTCGCTATCGCCATGCCATATTAGATAAAAAAACGCTAGCGCAATTACTGCGCATGGATGGCCCGCGTACTGAGATCATACAGCGTGGTGACGAGATTAGTTATTTCGAGCCAGGGTTTGACTCTTTCACGTTGAGCGGTGAGCATATTGTTGATGCTTTACCTTCTGTTGTATTCCCTGATTTTGATAAACTATCAAAATATTATAATTATATAGCACTAGGCCGCGCCCGTATTGCCGATAGGCCATGCCAGGTTATCCGCGTAGTTGCCCGTGATAGTACGCGATATAGCTATATTATTTGGATGGATGAAACAACAAAACTACCGATGCGGGTAGACCTGTTAGATCGTGATGGTGAAACACTTGAGCAATTTCGGGTGATTTCTTTTGCTATCGGCGAGCCGATTCAGGAGATTCTGCGAGGAGTCTTAAAGCTACCGTTGCCGCCGCTGCTTGCTTTGCCAGCAAAGAATAAGGTGGATTTCGCTTGGACTCCGCGTTGGTTGCCTGAGGGAGTTACTGAGGTTTCGCGTAGTCGCCGCACATTGCCTAATATGGATACACCAACTGAATCTCGACTCTATTCTGATGGCTTGTTTAGCTTTTCAGTGAATGTGAATCCAGCTGGTAAAGATGCGCCTTCCGAACAATCACTGCGCCAAGGTCGTCGCACGGTTCATACAGAAGCACGTAATAATGTAGAGCTTACCGTAGTCGGCGAGTTACCCCCTTCAACTGCTAAGCGTATTGCCGATAGTATCGTTTTGGAGTCTGCAAAATGATGAAGGAATGGGCAACAGTTGTCTCATGGCAAAATGGGGTGGCACTCTTACGTTGTGAACCACATTCTGGTTGTGGAAGCTGTAATGCTCGTACTGGGTGTGGTAGCCATCTCTTAAATGAGTTGGGGCCAGAGTCGCAACACCAATTAAGAATAACAATTTCCCAACCACTTGAACCTGGACAAAAGGTCGAAGTGGGGATCAGTGAGGGGGGCTTATTGCGCTCTGCTGCTTTGGTTTATTTAACCCCATTAGTCGGATTAATTGCTGGTGGTGCTTTGTTTCAAGCCTTATTTATTACCGATGCTTTTACCGCACTGGGTGCTATTTTGGGGGCAGGTTTTGGATTTTTATTGGCTAAGATGATAGCGAGTAAGATTGAGGGGCAAAGCGATTATCAACCCATGGTTTTACAGATTGGTTTACCGCCAGCAGCTATGCGTATCCAGCAAGAGTAATTATTCATTTTTATTAGCCGTAATAGGCTGGTATTCGGTTCTGTATCATGTGTTCCAGCAGGGCAATAAAAAGATCAGCACTTATAAGAGATGAATAGTCTATTGAAAACAGTGTGTTACCTTTTGCATCAAATAATCGTATTTTGTCATGGTGTGCTTCACGCAAGGTTTCTATACGCTGTATATCTTCAATATTAATAGTCACTTTTGTTGTCACTAATGAGTGCGCGCTCAGTGAAAGTGGGATGGTATCTATTTGTGTTTTTCTTATCTTAATGAAATTAAATATTAGTAACTTTAACCAAGTATCATTTCCCCGTACGATATCAAATACAATTGTCTTACCTAGTGATAATCCATTTAAGCTTGTTAATCCGAGATTCATAACCTGCTGATGGATTATAGTATTTATGAGAGGATATGCGTTGGCGATATTATTAATGATAATATTCCAAGGCTGATTTTTTGAGGTACGGAATGCCATGGCGTTAACTTCTCCATTAGGATTTATTCCTGCGTGATATTTATAAATATATTGTATCTTATTAAATGATATGAAATAAACACTTCCACTGCGATGATTAAAAACGCGTACGCCTTTTTCATAAAGGAAATAGGTAAATATCGGATGATCATACTGGCGTGAGTAAAGCAGCAAACTCAGTGATATACCGGCAATAGCAACGCATAAAATTGAAAGAATAGAGTGAGTTGAAAAAATAGAAGTTGTAAATGATAAACTAATTAGTACGAGGCTTAATCCTAATGGAAATATTATTATACCAATAGTTAGTTTTGAGTTTTTAGTTTTTAACTCATGGCGGCTAAGTATTTTTCCTTCGTCAATCATAGTATTTATCTTCCCGCCGCCAAGACAATATTTCACTTGGTTACTACATAGTCACATTAATACTCTAGATTATCTATCTATAGGGTAAATGAGCATTTTCCTAAAGTGATTTAATAAATATCCATACTGAAGAAATAGAAATGTAGTGAGTTGTTGAATCAGGATTGCATCTTGACTATAGCGGCCAACAGAAAGGTGCGGGCGTCTTTTAACAGCATAAATCAGGTAACAAGCTAAGTGTGATGCCTTTCACGAGGCTGACTTACAGTGTAAGATGCGTGCATATTTATGTGGGTAGTTTTGGGTTTGAGTCCATCGCTGTGTCCACCAATAATTAATTAAAGACAACGACTAGAGAAAAATTCATATAAATGAAACACATAAGAAACTTTTCTATTATTGCCCATATTGACCACGGTAAGTCGACGCTGTCGGATCGCATTATCCAGATTTGTGGTGGTTTATCTGAGCGTGAAATGGCGGCTCAAGTACTGGATTCCATGGATCTGGAGCGTGAGCGCGGTATTACCATCAAGGCACAAAGTGTGACACTTGATTATCACGCGAAAGATGGTCAAACATATCAACTCAACTTTATCGATACCCCTGGCCACGTTGACTTCTCTTATGAAGTTTCCCGCTCTTTGGCGGCTTGTGAAGGGGCTTTATTGGTCGTTGATGCAGGGCAGGGCGTTGAAGCTCAGACGCTGGCGAACTGCTATACCGCGATGGAAATGAATCTGGAAGTGGTTCCAGTTCTGAATAAAATCGATTTACCTGCTGCTGATCCTGAACGTGTAGCCGAAGAAATTGAAGACATTGTCGGTATTGATGCAACTGATGCTGTTCGTTGCTCGGCAAAAACTGGCGTAGGTGTTCCTGATATTCTTGAACGTTTGGTGCGTGATATTCCGCCACCTCAGGGCGATCCGGACGGCCCATTACAGGCGCTAATTATCGACTCCTGGTTTGATAACTATCTGGGCGTAGTGTCATTAATCCGTATCAAGAATGGTTCGTTGCGCAAAGGCGATAAAGTCAAGGTCATGAGTACAGGCCAGAGCTACAACGCCGACCGTTTGGGTATCTTTACGCCAAAACGTGTTGACCGTGACGTGCTGAATTGCGGCGAAGTAGGCTGGTTGGTTTGCGCGATCAAAGATATTCTTGGCGCGCCAGTCGGCGATACGTTGACATTGGCTCGTAACCCGGCTGAAAAATCATTACCTGGTTTTAAGAAAGTCAAACCACAGGTTTATGCTGGCCTGTTCCCGATTAGCTCTGATGACTATGAAGCTTTCCGCGATGCATTGGGCAAGTTGAGCCTAAATGACGCCTCTTTGTTCTATGAGCCAGAAAGTTCAACGGCATTGGGCTTTGGTTTCCGCTGCGGCTTCCTAGGCTTGCTGCATATGGAAATTATCCAGGAGCGTTTGGAGCGCGAGTACGATCTGGAACTTATCACGACGGCACCAACGGTGGTGTACGAAGTGATTACTACTGCTCAGGAAACGGTCTACGTTGATAGCCCTTCCAAGCTGCCTGCTCTGAATAATATTGAAGAACTGCGCGAACCTATTGCCGAATGTCATATGCTGTTGCCACAGGAATACTTGGGTAACGTCATTACATTGTGTATTGAAAAACGCGGTATGCAGACCAACATGGTTTACCACGGTAACCAAGTGGCACTGACCTATGAAATTCCAATGGCTGAAGTGGTACTCGACTTCTTCGATCGCTTGAAATCTACTTCTCGTGGTTATGCATCATTGGATTACAATTTTAAACGTTTCCAGACTTCTGACATGGTGCGTGTTGATGTATTAATCAACAATGAACGTGTTGATGCTTTAGCGCTCATCACTCACCGTGATAACGCACAGTATCGTGGCCGTGATCTGGTTGAGAAAATGAAAGAACTGATCCCACGTCAGCAATTTGACATTGCGATTCAGGCCGCGATCGGTAATCACATCATTGCTCGTTCGACTGTTAAACAGCTACGTAAAAACGTACTGGCGAAGTGCTATGGCGGCGACGTTAGCCGTAAGAAGAAACTTCTGCAGAAACAGAAAGACGGTAAAAAACGTATGAAGCAGGTCGGTAACGTTGAATTACCGCAAGAGGCTTTCCTGGCTATTCTGCACGTCGGAAAAGACAGTAAATAAGGAGTTTTAATGGCTAACATGTTTGCCTTGATTTTAGCAATAGCAACGCTAGTGACAGGGATTATCTGGTGCTTCGAGCGATTTAAATGGGGGCCGGCCCGCCAGGCAAAAATTGCGGCTGTTAATGCGCAAACTGCGGCTATCAAGGCGCAAACTGGGAGCGCTGTTGATAACAAGACTCTCGCTCCTGCTGCAAAACAACCAGGCTGGATAGAGACTTGTGCTTCAGTCTTCCCGGTGTTAGCTCTGGTATTTATCGTGCGTTCGTTTATTTACGAACCCTTCCAGATTCCTTCTGGTTCGATGATGCCCACCTTATTGATTGGTGATTTCATTCTGGTAGAGAAATTTGCTTACGGTATTAAAGATCCGATTACTCAAACCACGCTGATTCCTACCGGGCATCCAAAACGCGGTGATATTGCCGTGTTTAAATATCCGTTAGATCCTCGTTTGGACTATATCAAGCGAGTGGTAGGTTTACCGGGTGATCGCGTAAGTTATAATCCAATCAGTAAAGAAGTGACGGTTCAACCAGCATGTAATACCGGCGCTTCTTGTGATAGCGCATTGCCGATTACTTACAGTGCATCTGAGCCTAGCGATTTTGTGCAAACATTCCGTTATAGCGGTAATGGTGAGGATTCTGCCGGTTTCTTCCAAATTCCGCTAAATCAGGCTGTACCTGATGGTGGTGTGCGTTTGAGAGAGCGTACCGAAACTCTTGGCCCGGTTGCGCACCAGATTTTGACCGTTCCTGGTCGCCAGGAGCAGCTTGGTGCTTATTATCAACAACCTAATCAGCCATTAGGGGTATGGGTTGTTCCAGAAGGTCATTACTTTATGATGGGTGATAACCGGGATAATAGCGCAGATAGCCGTTACTGGGGGTTTGTACCAGAACGTAATCTGGTCGGCAAAGCCACTGCTATTTGGATGAGTTTTGAAAAGCAAGAAGGTGAGTGGCCAACGGGTGTGCGTTTAAGTCGTATTGGTGGAATACATTAATACTGACTCTACCTTGAGTCATCGGAGTGACAGCGGCACTGAATACCGCTGTCACTTCAAGCCCACAGGGTATTTAAACGCAGCATTATATTTCCACTCGTTGTAGAATAACCTTTCGAGCGATAAAAGTTGGCTCTTTTATGGGGGCCACTGCAAACGAAACAGTTTTGTGTTGGTATTATTGGCCGATCAGACCTGTTCCGTCTGCTGTAGTTTTTGACGCATTCTTGATCTATTGGTAACTCATGAACCCCATCGTAATAAATAGGCTACAGCGGAAGCTGGGCTACACTTTTCAACAGCAGGAGCTCTTGCTGCAAGCACTGACTCATCGTAGCGCCAGTAGCAAACATAACGAGCGTTTGGAGTTCCTGGGTGACTCTATATTAAGTTTCGTTATTGCCAATGAGTTGTACCGCCGTTTCCCTCGTGTTGATGAAGGGGATATGAGTCGGATGCGAGCAACCTTGGTTAGAGGTAATACGCTAGCCGAAATGGCCCGTGAGTTTGACCTCGGTGAATGTTTACGCCTTGGGCCGGGTGAATTGAAAAGTGGTGGTTTCCGCCGTGAATCAATTTTGGCAGATACAGTCGAAGCGTTAATCGGCGGTATATTCTTAGACAGCGATATTCATACGATTGAACGGCTGATTCTCGCCTGGTATCACAGTCGATTAGAAGAAATCAGCCCTGGTGATAAGCAGAAAGATCCAAAAACGCGCCTGCAAGAATATTTACAGGGTCGTCATCTGCCATTACCTTCTTATCTGGTTGTGCAGGTTCGTGGTGAAGCACATGATCAGGAATTTACTATCCACTGCCAGGTGAGTGGCTTGAATGAACCGGTAATAGGTGCAGGCTCAAGTCGCCGTAAAGCTGAGCAGGCGGCAGCGGAACAAGCGCTGAAACAGTTGGAGCTTGAATGAGCGAAGTAGAAAAAACGTATTGTGGTTTTATTGCGATTGTAGGTCGCCCGAATGTGGGCAAATCTACTTTGCTGAATGAATTGCTGGGGCAGAAAATCTCCATCACTTCACGTAAACCGCAAACCACACGTCACCGTATTATGGGGATCCACACTGAAGGGCCTTATCAGGCCATTTATGTTGATACCCCAGGGCTGCATATTGAAGAAAAACGTGCGATTAACCGCTTAATGAATCGCGCGGCAAGCAGCTCTATCGGTGATGTAGAATTAGTCATTTTTGTGGTTGAAGGGACGAACTGGACTGCTGACGATGAAATGGTAGTTAATAAGCTGCGCAGTTTGCAATGCCCGGTCTTATTAGCCATCAACAAAGTCGATAACGTAACAGATAAAACTAAGCTGTTGCCACATATCCAGTTCTTAAGCCAGCAGATGAATTTCTTGGATGTTGTTCCTATCTCTGCGGAAAAAGGGATGAATGTGGACACCATCGCCAGCATCGTGCGCAAGCATATGCCGGAAGCCGATCATCATTTCCCAGAAGATTACATCACGGACCGTTCTCAGCGCTTTATGGCGTCAGAGATTATTCGTGAGAAGCTGATGCGCTTCCTGGGTGAGGAATTGCCGTACTCTGTGACGGTGGAAATTGAACAGTTTGTACCAAATGAACGCGGTGGTTATAACATCCATGGATTGATTTTGGTGGAACGCGAAGGCCAGAAGAAAATGGTCATCGGTAATAAAGGTTCAAAAATTAAAACCATCGGTATTGAAGCCCGTCAGGACATGGAACAAATGTTCGAAGCGAAAGTGCATCTTGAGCTGTGGGTGAAAGTGAAATCCGGCTGGGCAGATGACGAACGTGCATTGCGCAGCTTAGGCTATACCGACGATCTGAAATAAGACACGCCGATGGAAGGTTGGCAACGCGCATTTGTCCTGCATGGGCGTCCTTACAGTGAAACCAGTTTAATGCTGGATTTATTCACTGAAGGGGAGGGCCGCATGCGGGTGTTGGCAAAAGGTGCGCGGGGTCGCCGTTCCAATCTAAAGGGCTGCTTGCAGCCTTTTACACCCTTACTGGTTCGTTGGTCAGGGCGTGGTGAAGTCAAAACCTTACGTAGTGCCGAGCCGGTTTCATTAGCCCTCCCATTGACCGGATCAATGTTGTACAGCGGCCTATATGTTAACGAGCTGCTCTCGCGCGTACTCGAACATCAAACCAATTACTCTGCATTATTCTTCGACTATCTGCATTGCCTACAATCACTCGCGGGCAGCGATGGCTCACCTGAATATGCTTTACGCCAGTTTGAGTTGGCGATACTGGCCCACCTTGGCTATGGCGTTGACTTCCTCCATTGCGCTGGCAGTGGTCAACCGGTGTCCGACACCATGACCTACCGCTATCGTGAAGAAAAAGGGTTTATTGCCAGTTTGGTTGTTGATCACTACAGTTTTACCGGCCGCCAATTATTGGCTCTGGCTAATCGCGAATTTCCCGATGCAGATACGTTGCGTGCCGCAAAGCGTTTTACTCGCATTGCTCTGAAGCCCTATCTGGGGGGGAAACCACTCAAAAGTCGCGAACTGTTCCGTCAATTTGTGATTAAACCGCCATCTGAACCCTTACCCTAGTACCAACAGCTTACTTGTTTACACTGTTCATCATCAATTTTCCCTTGCTGTAGCCTATCCGCTGGCCGCCTACTCGGTGTAAACTGCCAGGCACTTACACGTTTATTGGCAAGCATTTTTGCATGCTCATTAATCTATTCAAGATGCATCCATATTTGGAGGGCTGTCATGGCTGATTTGTTGCTGGGCGTTAATATTGATCACATTGCGACATTACGAAATGCACGTGGGACCATTTACCCCGATCCTGTGCAGGCCGCTTTTATCGCTGAGCAAGCGGGTGCCGACGGCATCACTGTCCATCTACGTGAAGATCGCCGCCATATTACTGATCGTGATGTGCGTATCCTGCGTGAGACGATCCAAACCCGCATGAATCTGGAAATGGCCGTCACCGATGAAATGGTGGGTATTGCTTGTGAGATAAACCCTCATTTTTGCTGTTTAGTGCCAGAAAAACGTCAGGAAGTGACTACCGAAGGCGGGCTGGATGTTGCAGGTCAAATTGATAAAATGACCGTCGCCGTGAGCCGCCTATCTGAGGCCGGTATTCTGGTTTCACTGTTTATCGATGCGGATATGCGCCAAATTGATGCTGCTGTTGCGGTCGGGGCTCCTTACATTGAAATCCACACTGGCGCTTATGCTGATGCTACTTCAGATTTAGCACGACAGGCTGAACTCGTACGGATCGCTAAAGCGGCAACCTATGCTGCCAGCAAAGGATTAAAAGTTAACGCAGGTCATGGCCTGACCTATCACAATGTCCAACCCATAGCCGCCTTGCCGGAAATGCATGAGCTAAATATTGGTCATGCAATAATTGGTCAGGCGGTTATGTCAGGCCTTGCTGCTGCTGTGACCGATATGAAAGTCTTGATGCGGGAAGCGCGTCGTTAATGGCTATTATTGGGCTAGGCACTGATATTGTTGAGATTTCACGGATAGAGGCGGTGGTAGAACGCAGTGGTGAAAAGCTGGCTCGGCGCATCCTTAGTCCTGCGGAATGGCAACATTATCAGCAGCACCAACAGCCAATCCGTTTTTTAGCCAAGCGCTTCGCCGTTAAAGAGGCGGCGGCTAAAGCATTTGGAACCGGTATCCGTAATGGTTTGGCATTTAACCAGTTTGAAGTGGTCAACGATGCATTAGGCAAACCAACGCTACGTTTACATCAACGAGCGGCAGAGTTGGCGACAGAACTCGGTGTCAAATCGTTACATGTGACTCTGGCAGATGAGCGCCGTTATGCCTGTGCTACGGTGATTATTGAAAGCTAAAAACTTCCTATGGTTGCCAGGCCATGGCTAACCGATCTTAAGGGGGGCATGAAAATGCGCTCCTTCTTCCCCATTCTAGTTGCTTGTAGGTTCTGACTCTCATATCCCCTTCATTTTCCATCTGAAATATGCGCACTTTATACCCCACCAGTGTATGAAAATTCCCCAGAATAAATCTTAATTTTGCGATCTGCTCGACAAGTTGGTTAACCAATGCTTCATTTGGTCGGCCAGTTGGTGGTACTTGTAATACCAAATTGCTGAGTATGATGAACAATAAGTACGCATAAGTACGTGTTTTTGACAAAAACGTTCAGTATTAAAGCGATTTTATCGTCACACAAAATCAGTAAATTGGCCTGACCAATATAACAACAGTGATATTAGAAAAATTTGATGTTTAACCACTGGGGAAAGTAAAAGATGGAATGGATTAATATCCTATGGGTGGTATTGGGTATTGGCTTAATGCTAGTGCTGAATATACGCTATCAGATTAACTCAATGATTGCATTGCTGTTGGCGGCTCTGCTGGTGGGTACTCTCGCCGGGATGGACTTGCTGAAACTTCTGCATACTATTAAAGCGGGGTTTGGCGGGACACTCGGTGAACTGGCGATAATCGTCGTGTTTGGTGCGGTGATCGGCAAGCTCATGGTCGACTCTGGAGCTGCACATCAGATAGCTCAGACGCTATTGCGACGGTTTGGGCTTAAGTATGTTGAATTTGCTGTCATTATCATCGGCCTTATCTTTGGTCTGGCGATGTTCTATGAAGTTGCCTTTATCATTTTGGCACCATTAATCATTGCTATTGCCGTTGAAGCTAAGATCCCATTCCTTAAGCTGGCGATCCCGGCAGTTGCAGCTGCGACTACTGCCCACTCCCTTTTCCCACCACAGCCCGGGCCAGTTGCACTGGTTAGCGCGTATGGCGCTGATATGGGGATGGTTTATATCTATGGCGTTCTGGTTGCCATCCCTTCAGTGATTTGCGCCGGGCTGATTTTACCCAAATTCCTTGGCAACCTGGAACGACCAGTGCCAACTTTCCTGAAAGCAGAGAATCCGCTGGATGAGAACAACTTGCCGTCGTTCAGCACTTCAATCTTGGTGCCATTAATCCCTGCTTTTATTATGATTTTTACCACTGTTGCCAACATTTGGCTGGTGAAAGGAACGACGTCGTACACCATCCTGAACTTCCTCGGTTCATCGCCTATTGCCATGTTTATCGCCATGCTGGTTGCCTTTGTTCTGTTTGGTACCGGGCGCGGTCATAAGATGGAATGGGTCATGCACTCATTTGAGGGGGCGGTCAAAGGCATTGCGATGGTCATCTTGATCATTGGTGCGGGTGGTGCGCTCAAACAGGTCATCATTGATACTGGCATTGGCGATACCATCGGCATGTTGATGTCGGCTGGCGGTGTATCACCCTATATCATGGCTTGGCTAATTACTGTACTTATTCGCCTGTCAACTGGGCAAGGCGTGGTGTCTGCAATGACAGCAGCGGGTATTATTGGTGCAGCAGTCATGGACCCAGTGACACATACCATTACCTCGGTCGATCCGGCACTGTTGGTACTGGCAACGGCGGCAGGCTCCAATACCTTTACCCATATTAATGATGCTTCATTCTGGTTGTTTAAAGGGTATTTCGACTTGTCCATTAAAGACACACTGAAGACCTGGGGCTTGCTTGAGTTGACTAACTCAGTGGTGGGCTTGGCAATGGTATTGCTGATTAGCCTGTTTGTTTAGAGCGGATTTGAGTTGATTTTATTATCAGTGCTTCAATGGAGGCACTGATAATTCAGCCATAAAAATCAGAGACGATCGGCGTGATGCAATTGGACAAATTTGTCCCACAGCTGTTCATTAGTTTCCACCCAAGCGGGATCGATAGAAATCGTATTATCAATAGGGCAGACCAACTGGCAGGTTGGGGTTTCGTAATGACCAACGCACTCTGTGCAGCGCATGGGGTCAATTTGATAGATTTCTGCACCCATAGAAATTGCCTCGTTAGGGCATTCCGGCTCGCACATGTCGCAATTAATACATTTACGAGTGATTAACAGGGCCATGGTTCCTCTTACCTTAGGTCGGGTATTCTTAACAGCGGAGGATTATACCCCTCTGGCATCCTTAGACCAGTTTTTTCACTAGCGCAGCACTGTGCTTGATGTGATCCTGCGCACTTTCAAGGTCTTGCTGGATCATTGCCATAAATAGCAGATCAGTCAGCGCGTACTGCGCAGTGCTCGATGAAATGGCTGCGCTGCGTATGGCTGGTTCTTCTGAGATAGTATACAAACAATGATCAGCCCGTTGCTGCAAGCTATTCGGGGTAAAACTGGTCAGCGCTAATACTTTCGCACCACATCGTTGTGCTTCTTCAGCCGCCAAATTAATCTCACGTCGCTCACCGCTGAAGGAAATAGCCAACAGTAGATCTCGTGTATCCAAGGCCTGCACTGCCGCTAATTGTGCGTGCATATCTGTTTCGGATACCGCCATAACACCTATCTTCAATAGCTTATAAGCAAGGTCTTTTGCTACTAAACCAGAGGCACCCAAGCCCGTAAGAATAACGCGACGCGCTGAGCGCAACATGTCTAATGCTTCAGTTAGACGCTGCTCGCTATTGATATCCAACGTCGCTCGCAGTGCGGCAGCCTTTTCCGCCAATAACTTTTCGCCCACTGTTTTTAAACTGTCAGTACTTACAATTTGGTTATGAAGAGTGACGGCTTGCTCGGGAGCAGCCACAATCTCACTCAAGGCTTGTTTAAGTGCCGGGAAGCCTTTATAGCCTAATTTTTGTGCGAACTTCACTACTGCAGATTGGCTAACGCCGGTTTGCTGTGCCAGTTTTTGAGAACTAAGCTGACGTGCCTGCTCAGGATTAGTCAGCAAGAAATCAGCTATCTTACGATCATTTTGTGCCAGCATTGGATAGAGCTGACGAATGCGAAGAAGACTACTCATAAATCAGTTCCTGAATATGGGAGGTTATTCTGCCAGGTTGGTTAATAATACCCATAAATAATAAAATCAAAGGGCCAAGTGAGGGAGCATAGCACCCTTTTTTTGTGAGAGTCCGGTGAATGGGACAAGAAAACAGTCACTTTTATACATTTTCAGTTACAACGAAATCATCATGAATAGAAAATCTAATGAGGAAAAATCATGAACTTGGGTGCTTTGATTTCTGAAAGTCGCAATCCAGACACGATGGATCTGGATACGCTCTCCACATTGGAGATGTTGACCCGTATTAATGATGAAGATAGGAAAGTACCCGAGGCGATTCGTTTGGTGATTCCCAACATTGCACAGGCGGTAGATTTAGCGGCTAAAGCCTTACGGGACGGAGGCCGACTGATTTATCTTGGTGCAGGTACCAGTGGGCGGCTTGGTGTTTTAGATGCCTCGGAATGCCCGCCGACCTTCGGTGTGCCTCATGGTAGGGTGATCGGATTAATTGCCGGTGGCCCCGGTGCATTACTCAAAGCGGTGGAAGGTGCTGAAGATGATGCATCACTCGGGGAGCGGGACTTGCGAGATTTACAGTTGACCGCAACAGATATGGTGGTAGGGCTAGCCGCTTCCGGCCGTACCCCCTATGTTATTGGTGCACTGCGTTTTGCCCGCCAACTCGGATGCCCCACTGCGGCTATTTCCTGTAATCCTGACTCTCCTATCGCGCGAGAAGCACTGGTCGCGATTTCGCCGGTAGTGGGGCCAGAAGCGCTTACTGGTTCTACTCGGATGAAGTCGGGTACGGCGCAAAAATTAGTCCTGAATATGCTATCAACCGGTGCGATGGTGAAGTTAGGTAAAGTCTATCAAAACCTGATGGTGGATGTGAAAGCCACTAATGTGAAATTAGTCGATCGTGCATGCCGCATTGTGATTGAAGCCACCGGAGCCAGCCGTGCTGAGGCTGAAAAAGCCTTGTCGCAAACTGAGTTTGAGGTCAAGCCAGCGATATTGATGATCTTAAAAGGGGTCAGCGCCGAGCAAGCTTGTTCGGACTTACGACAGCATCATGGTTATTTGCGGGCTGCATTGTAAGGTTAGTTATCACTGGCCTTCAGATGCCAATACAATGATATTGTATTGAAACGTAGTAGCAGATTTTAATTGATTAAATTTATGGGATTTCAATGATCAAGGTTTCAAATGCAGAGCCAGCAAGCGCAACTGCCGAGGCACCATCGGCAAGTGCCAAACGTGTTGTCTTCTTTGATTTAGATGGCACTTTACATCAGCAAGATATGTTTGGCAGTTTTTTGCGTTTTCTGCTGCGCCATTTGCCACTGAATCTATTATTGGTTATCCCACTATTGCCCGTTATTGGCTTGGGTTTGTTGGTGGGTGGGCGTTGTGCACGCTGGCCAATGAGTTTGCTGTTGTGGGCGATCACTTTTGGTCGAAGCGAAGCACATCTGAGGGATTTGGAATTGCGTTTTGTAAATGAGTTTCGCCAAAAAGTTACTGAATTCCCGGTGGTGATGATGCGCTTACGTCAATATCTGGAGAGTACTGATGCCCAGGTGTGGCTTATTACCGGCTCACCACAGCGTCTGGTCGAGCAGGTTTATCACGATTCAGACTTTATTCATCATTTACGTCTGGTGGGAAGCCGCATGGCGCGACGTAATGGCGGCTGGGTGTTGCCACTGCGCTGCTTAGGGCCAGAGAAAGTGGTGCAATTAGAGCAGCGCTTAGGGGTACCGCTGAAACTCCACAGCGGTTACAGCGACAGTAAGCAAGATAATCCGCTGCTATATTTTTGTGAACACCGCTGGCGAGTCAGTAAAACCGGCGAATTACAGCAGTTGGATTAAGCCATCGTGGGTGTCAAAGCCCACTGAGGTTATTCGCCGCATTTCACTAGTGAGTCACATCATTTTCGTGGTGACCAAGCCGCCAGATCCGCTCAGCGTGCTGCCCCAGTAGCCACAAACTGATACCAAGTAACAGGAAGAAAATTGTTTTCGGCATGGCATCCCAAAAGAATTCAAAGAAACGGGTATACAGGTTGATGGCCAAAAATGTCAGGCCAAAACCGCGTAGCATGGCATCATCGCGTTTTAGCCCTAGCCAGATGGCTGCCGCCGCAGCAAGTGCAAACAAAAGGCTCCAGTGCATTAGCTCAATTTGGCGCACTTGATACCAATGGTCGATATCGCCGTAATTCCCAAAAATAGACAGTAGCCACAGGGCAATAAACAGATAAAGCAGCCCCATCGCCTGCGAAACCCGATCCAGCCGACGTGCAGCCAGTTGCGGTTGTAGTATCAATGCACTGGCGCAAAGCAGTAAGCCAAAGGCGATAAAGCGAACGGGGTAGCTCATTCCCAACCAGTATGCACCCCAACCGGACAGATAACCGGTTTCTGCGCCAAATGCGTTCCCCAGTGACAGCAGAGCAAACAGCCACACCAGTGGTGAGCGGCCAAACCAGCCGACTACCCCGTAAATCACCGTGCCAAGCAACAATAATACCGAGATGCGGCCACTGCCGTTATCCAGCCATTCGCCAAGTTGGCCGATAGCGGCGGCGGTAAAAATGACACCGAGGAATAACACGGCCTCATTGCTATAGACTTTGCTGGCATCTTGTCGGCGTCGGTAAAAACCCCAGCCGTAAAAGGTCGCTGCTAATATACCCGTAACGACGACTCTAACAGGGGGATCAAAACGGAAAAATTGGCTAATCCAGGCGAGCAGGAAAGTATCAGCCATTAGGCTGCCAATGGCGATGACCAGTGATGCCAGTGCGGCAAGAAAGGCGTAACCTGCCAACCTGCGCCAGTCAAAAGGTTGAACATCAATATTTTCCAACAAGCGTTGATGCTCTTCTGCAGGAATAACACCTTCTTTGGCCCATCCATCAAGGGTTTTGCGCACAATTGTCGCACTCTTCTTGTTGAGCTTCATGTTTTTGGCTTCCATATCGAGTTACTAGTTATTTATATCAGGAGTGGCTATTACCTTGTCGGAACATTAACCGAACATGATGCATTGAGCTACTTTATAGTGAACTTAATGGGTATAGCAGCAGCCGATTGCTGTGTATAATGCACGCCGCAAAAGTGCCAGAGAGGTTAATGTGTCTACTGATAATAATTTGTCTTCTGAATGTGCATCGCCAGCGGAATACAGTGATGAATACTGGATGCAGCGAGCATTGGGATTAGCGCTACGTGCGCAAGCAGAGGGTGAAGTTCCGGTGGGCGCAATATTGGTGCTGGATAATAAGGTGATTGGTGAAGGCTGGAACCGCTCGATTCGTGATAACGACCCTACTGCTCATGCTGAAATCATGGCGCTGCGTCAGGGGGGGCAAATCGTGCAGAACTATCGCCTAATAGATGCCACTTTATATGTCACTCTGGAGCCGTGTGTGATGTGTGCTGGAGCGATGGTGCACAGCAGGGTCCGCCGGTTAGTGTATGGCGCGAATGATTTGAAAACCGGTGCTGCAGGATCACTGGTAGATATTTTACGCCACCCAGGGATGAACCATCAGATAGAAATAACAGCGGGTGTGCTGGCCGACGCCTGTGCTCACCAATTGAGCGCGTTTTTCCGCCTGCGGCGCGAACAGCAAAAAGCACTGAAACTCGCACAGCAGGAAAATCCTGAACCACGCGAGATGTAAGTAAAAATAAGTAAGATTAATTATAGCTCAGCGAGTGGAGGGGTGACCGCACCTAGGGGCGCTCCGGTCGCTTACGCGACTACGACCCCAACGGCACGTTTCCCCTCCATTATTGGCAATCTAAAAGAGTTGGCAATAATGGAGTCAGGAATCTGAAAGAAGTGCTAATTATTGATTGACCAGCCGGGACCAACAACCGGATAAGCTTTGCCGAGCTCAGCTTCAATCGCGGCGTGCTGCGCTGCTTTCTTCTCTTTTTCCTGCAAATATCCCACTAAACTAACCTGATAACGACGGATGTTTTCGACGTAGTTATAGGCTTCATGACCGCGAGCATAGCCATAAGTGGTGCTAGGGTAGTAGCGCTTTTGGCTCAACATTGGTAGCCGCATTTTTACGTCAACCCAACTGTCTGGATTGCCATTCTGGTTTTTAGTCAGCTTGCGAGCATCGAGCATATGACCGTAACCCAGATTATATGCCGCCAGTGCGAACCAGATTCGTTCATCTTCGGGAATGGTATCGGGTACCTTTTGCATCAACCGCTGTAAGTAAACCGAGCCGCCTCTAATGCTTTCCTCTGGATCAACCCGGTCTTTGACGCCCAAACCACTAGCGGTTGCTCGCGTGAGCATCATCAAGCCGCGCACACCAGTTGGGGAGGTCGCTTGTGGATTCCAATGGGACTCTTGATAAGCAATGGCTGCCAGTAATTTCCAATCAATTTCGCCAGCATGTTTTTCAAATAGTGGTCGGAAAAAGGGCAGAACATTGTCGATGGCGGACAGGAATGTTTTCGTGTCGACATAATCAAAACTGCCAACATGACCCAGATATTTTTCTTCCAGGCGCGCCAAGCTGCCGTCTTCTACCATCTCACTGTAGAAATCAAGCATCGCCGCATACAGGCTGTCATCATGGCTCTGTTGGAAATACCAAGTCACCGGCTCTTCATCCGTGACATCAAAAGCGACTGCCAATTGTGGATGGATACGTTGCAGCAGAGCAATGGTGACAGAATCGCCCAGGGTATAATCGAGCTTGCCCTCAGCGACCTGCTCCAGTAACTCTTTTCCTGAGCGATCGACAGATGACCCCCAGTTCAGGTCAGGATATTTGGTCTGTTTAAGCTGTTTTAATGTGGTCATATGGGCTGAGCCGGACGCCACAATCAGCTGCCCTTTCAGATCGCTGAATGACTTTGGCCGTGGAGAACCCAGTCGGTAGACCAATTGTTGCGACACGGAATAATAGGCAGGGCCAGTGCGCGCCCGATTAAGACGTTCACTGTTATAAATCAGCCCGGCAGCAATCATGTCGGCATCATCACTATCTAAAGTATCAAACAGATCGTTGATATTATGACGAGGGGTTATCATCAGCTTAACCCCCAGATAGTCAGCAAAACGTTTTGCCAGCTCATAGTCGAGACCGGAAGGGCCATCCTTTCCGGTTGAGTAGATAAGCGGTGAACTAATGGTGCTAACTCGCAGTTCACCACGGGCTTTTATACGGTCAAGTTGCCCTTCTTGGCCATTACGCCAAGGAATATTGGGCCACAGTGCGAGGGCCAGAAGTAAGGCAACTACACCGATGACAAAGTAATTTAATTTTATGCGCGTCAAATAGTTATCTCTCGGCAGCGCTCTTTATAGATGTGTCGTGAAGCTGAAATCGACATGGTTAAATCCCCAGTGGAGTGGCATTTTGCGCAACAATTCGTCAGTGTGCAACTTTATTGAGAGCTTATTTATTTGGTGTTCATCTTTTAAAGATAACGACACTTTCTGACGCAATTATTAATAATAGCTACGCAAACGGTTTCGTCGGCGACGTAGATTCACTATAATAGCGCGCGTTTTCCCCTGTTTTGCGCCAATGAGTGCTGCGCCCAATGAAGTGCTGTTCCAGTCGCTTCGAAGAGAGAGAAACTTAGATTATGGAAATACTGCGTGGTTCGCCCGCTTTGTCGGCTTTTCGAATTACCAAACTGCTGTCCCGTTGCCAGGATGCTCATCTGCCAGTAGATGATATCTATGCAGAATATGTTCATTTTGCCGATGTTAGCGCCCCATTGAGTGCTGACGAACACGCCAGACTCCAGCGGCTGCTTAAGTATGGGCCATCTCTCCCCGAACATGTGCCAGAAGGGCGTTTACTCCTGGTTACCCCAAGGCCGGGCACTATCTCTCCGTGGTCTTCCAAAGCAACAGATATCGCCCACAATTGTGCATTGCCACAGGTGCTGCGCCTTGAGCGCGGTCTGGCTTTCTATATACAAGGCCCGAACCTGACTGAAACCCAATGGCAACAATTGTCGGCACTGCTGCATGACCGCATGATGGAAACGGTCTTTACTGATTTGCAGCAAGCCGAGCAACTGTTCTCTCACCACCAGCCAGTCCCAGTGCAACGAGTGGATATTCTGGCACAGGGCCGCAGTGCACTAGAGCAGGCCAATATTAAATTAGGTCTGGCACTGGCTCCGGATGAAATTGATTATCTGCTCGCCGCCTTTACTGGCCTTGGGCGCAACCCGACAGATATTGAGCTGTATATGTTTGCTCAGGCCAACTCTGAGCATTGCCGGCATAAGATTTTTAATGCGGACTGGAAAATTGATGGTGTTGACCAGCCTAAGTCGCTGTTTAAGATGATCAAAAACACCTTTGAACAGACACCAGATTATGTACTGTCTGCTTATAAAGACAATGCTGCAGTGATGGAAGGTTCTCAGGTTGGGCGCTTCTTTGCTGCGCCAGAAAAGGGTGTTTATGGCTACCATCAGGAAGAGGCGCACATCCTGATGAAAGTTGAAACTCACAACCACCCGACGGCTATATCGCCGTGGCCAGGCGCGGCTACCGGTTCAGGCGGGGAAATCCGTGATGAAGGTGCCACCGGGCGTGGTGCCAAGCCGAAAGCCGGTTTGGTGGGGTTCTCTGTATCTAACTTGCGTATCCCTGGTTTTGAACAGCCGTGGGAAGAGAATTTCGGGAAGCCAGATCGTATAGTGACGGCGCTGGACATCATGACCGAAGGGCCATTGGGTGGCGCAGCGTTTAACAATGAATTTGGCCGTCCGGCGCTGCTGGGTTATTTCCGTACCTATGAAGAGCGTGTGAACAGCCATAACGGTACTGAATTACGCGGCTACCATAAGCCAATCATGTTAGCGGGCGGGATGGGTAATATCCGCGCGGATCATGTGCAAAAAGGCGAAATTACCGTTGGTGCCAAGCTGGTGGTGCTCGGTGGTCCATCGATGAACATCGGTTTAGGCGGTGGGGCGGCTTCTTCCATGACATCCGGCCAATCTGATGCAGATCTGGATTTTGCTTCGGTACAGCGCGATAACCCAGAAATGGAACGCCGCTGCCAGGAAGTGATTGATCGCTGCTGGCAGTTGGGGGACCACAACCCAATTCTGTTTATTCATGATGTCGGTGCTGGCGGTTTGTCCAACGCCATGCCGGAGTTGGTGAGCGATGGTGGTCGTGGTGGTCGCTTTGAACTGCGCGATATCCTCAATGACGAACCGGGCATGAGCCCACTGGAAGTGTGGTGTAACGAATCCCAGGAGCGCTATGTTCTGGCCGTTGCTCCTGCACAAATGGCACAGTTTGCAGAAATTTGCCGCCGTGAGCGCGCACCCTATGCTGTTATCGGTGAAGCTACGGAAGAAAAACATCTGACCCTGAATGACCGCCATTTCGACAATCAACCGATTGATATGCCGCTGGATGTGCTGTTGGGTAAAACACCAAAAATGCTACGTGATGTCACCCGCCTACAGGCGAAAGGTGAGGCATTGCAGCGGGCTGATATCAGCATTGCGGATGCAGTGAAACGTGTCATGCATTTGCCAACAGTTGCCGAGAAAACCTTCTTGATAACCATTGGTGACCGCACTGTAACCGGTATGGTAACGCGTGATCAGATGGTCGGCCCATGGCAGATTCCGGTAGCTGACTGCGCGGTAACTAGCGCCAGTCTGGACAGTTATTATGGCGAAGCCATGTCACTGGGTGAACGTGCGCCGGTGGCCTTGCTGGATTTCGCCGCTTCTGCCCGTTTGGCCGTCGGCGAAGCCTTGACCAATATTGCGGCGACTCAAATTGGCGAACTTAAGCGCATTAAGTTGTCGGCTAACTGGATGTCCGCAGCTGGCCATCCGGGTGAAGATGCCGGTTTGTATGACGCGGTACGTGCAGTCGGTGAAGAGTTATGCCCTGCACTGGAAATTACCATTCCAGTGGGTAAAGATTCCATGTCGATGAAAACCCGCTGGCAGGAAGGTGGCGAACAGCGAGAAATGACCTCGCCGCTGTCCTTGGTGATTACGGCTTTCGCGCGTATCGAAGATGTTCGCCACACCGTGACTCCACAGCTACGCACCGATAAAGGTGATAATGCGTTGCTGCTGATTGATTTGGGCGCGGGCCACAATGCGCTGGGTGCTACGGCGTTGACTCAGGTTTATCGCCAGTTAGGGGACAAACCAGCGGATGTGCGCGATGTGCAACAGCTGGCTGGTTTCTTCAACGCGATGCAGCGTTTAGTCGCTGATCAGGCTTTATTGGCTTATCACGATCGCTCTGACGGTGGCCTGTTAGTGACACTGGCTGAAATGGCTTTTGCTGGTCATTGTGGCGTGCAAGTGGATATTCAATCCTTGGGTGATGATGCGCTGGCGGCCTTGTTTAACGAGGAGTTAGGGGCCGTTATTCAGGTGCGGGCCGAGCAGCGCACCATGGTGGAAAAAGTGCTGGCAGATCACGGTCTGGCAAATTGTGTCCACTATCTGGGCCGCGCTGTTGAGGGCGATATCTTTGACATCCGCAGTGGCACTGATGGGGTATATAGCGAAAAACGCAGTACCTTGCGCTTATGGTGGGCGGAAACCACTTGGCAGATGCAGCGGTTACGCGATAACCCAGATTGCGCCGATCAAGAGCATCAGGCTAAACAGGATGAACGCGATCCTGGCTTAAATGTGAAATTAACCTTTGATCCAGCAGAAGATATCGCCGCACCTTACATCATCAAGCAAGCGCGACCAAAAGTGGCCGTGCTGCGTGAGCAAGGGGTTAACTCTCACGTCGAGATGGCTGCAGCTTTCCACCGCGCCGGTTTTGATGCAATTGATGTGCATATGAGCGACTTGCTGGCAGGGCGCACTGATTTGCAATCCTTCCAGACCTTAGTGGCTTGCGGTGGCTTCTCTTACGGTGATGTACTGGGCGCGGGCGAAGGTTGGGCGAAGTCTATTTTGTTCAATGACCGTGTACGTGATGAGTTTGAAGCTTTCTTCCATCGACCTGAAACACTGGCGTTGGGCGTGTGTAATGGCTGCCAGATGATGTCTAATCTGCGTGAACTGATTCCGGGCGCTGAGCACTGGCCACGGTTTGTCCGCAATCTGTCTGATCGCTTTGAAGCGCGTTTCAGTCTGGTTGAAGTGACAAATAGCCCATCACTGTTTATGCAGGATATGGCGGGTTCACGGATGCCAATTGCTGTTTCACATGGTGAAGGGCGAGTTGAAGTGCGTGATACCGCACATCTGGCGACACTGGAGCAAAGTAATTTGGTGGCATTGCGCTTTGTGAATAACGACGGTCTTGTTACCGAGCAATACCCGGCTAACCCTAATGGCTCGGCTAACGGTATCACTGCGGTGACCAGTGCTAGTGGGCGGGCCACGGTCATGATGCCACACCCTGAGCGCGTTTTCCGCACTGTCAGTAACTCATGGCATCCAGAAGAGTGGGGTGAAGATAGCCCGTGGATGCGCATGTTCCGTAATGCTCGTAAGCAATTGGGATAAATCAATTTGCTTTGAATATGACAGCAGGGGCATCGGACGATGCCCTTTTTTTTATTTAAATAAAAGTGGAAACGTCCTTTTAGTTGATACTTTCTCATTATTATAAACTTCCACTACCAGATCATAGTTACCGGCGATAATATTTTGCAGACTCAGATCTATTTTTTGGGAATTATGATTAATAAACCCAGATTTTTCATGGGAAATAGTATTTTCCGTATTTATTAGATAAATGTAGTAACTAACAAACTCAGGTGAACTAAGAATAAAAGAAACGTAGCTCTCCTTGTTGGCTAGATGATAGTTATATTCAAAGTCGTCCACCTCAAACTGAGGTGGAGCAGGGCTATCTTCATCATGGGTATGATTTGTTTTTTGTATGTTTTGTGGCATATGGTTTGGTGATATTAGTAATGTGTTTTTTACAGCATATATACATTGGATATTCATTAGGAGTGCCATCATTACGGCTATGAATACTTTATTAATTATTTTCATGTAAACCTCGATGTCATTTTTAATTATCGTGAGTTATTTTTTTTCGCATTAAAATGCAATTTTTTATTTTCTTTTTTTAAATTTTTACTGTCATCCAGAATGGGTCATTTGTCGTAGTGATGAAATCTCATAATTTATAACATGGTGATAATTTCAACAGTATCACTACGTGGTATGGTGGGGAGTGCTACAGACAATGAACAGAATAATAAAGTATCTATCTCAACCAATTGATTTAAAATGCCTTTATTCCCTTGTCGGTAAATTGCGACAATGGCACTTGAGTCTGTCTCAAAAAGGAGACATTTATCATTTTGATTTATAAGTGTTTTATTTAAATGGCGCTTCAGTGTCGGGTAACAGCGACAAAACGTGACTGAATGACTTTTTTTGATCAGAAGTTGGATGGGGTTAAGGCGGGGGGTAATTAATTTTTATTTAATATCAATCACTTGAATTTGTTTTTTAAAACTTGGCACGTAATCTGCATTATCACTTACAGTTGCTCATTCACCTCTTTATGATAGTCCCGCTGTCAAGCGGAATATGCGCTTCATAAGCTACCGAATGATGCCTAAGACTGGTACCTATCGTCCACCCTAACCGATATCGTGTGAATGCACATATCAAACATCGGACGACACGTTGAGTGAGGTGCCGCCTATGTCCTGCTGTGATGAGTAGTTCATCAATATTGGACATGTCTGGATGCTATTCGTCTCATCCTCCCGATGATTGCCTAGGCTTCATCAAACTGGAGACGATTTTTAAGGGCATCCACATATTCTGCGACGGGGCATTTATTGCCCCGTTGTCACATTTAAAGCTCTCCATTTTCACTGCAACTGATTATAAAAGCAGGTCTGATGATGATTCTGACGATAATGGACCAGCAGCCTTAATGAAAAGCACTTAGCTTAAAGCCAAGTGCTTTTTTTTTATCTCTACTCTGGTTAGACCATGTTAATTGAGAACAGGGATTGTAATCCTGACAAAGTCAGTTAGCATCACAACAGAATGATAGGTAATGAGATGATTTCGTTGAAAAGATGGCGTTTGTTCCCCCGTTCTTTACGTCAATTGGTGCTCATGGCATTTCTGTTGGTGCTGCTTCCTTTATTGGTACTGGCATATCAAGCTTATCAAAGCCTTGACCATCTAAGCACCCAAGCGGCCGATATTAACCGCACGACGTTGGCTGATGCCCGACGTAGCGAGGCAATGACCAGCGTGGCGCTCGAAATGGAGCGCAGTTATCGCCAGTATTGCGTGTTAGATGATGCAACATTGGCAAAACTCTATCAGCATCAGCGTAAACAGTATGCTCAAATGCTCGATACCCATGCGGCGATCCTACCGGATGCCCGCTATTATCAGACTCTACGTGAATTGTTGACGCAACTTTCTGATATTAAATGTAAAAATAGTGGGCCAGAGCAAAGTGCATCAGCATTATTAGAGCAATTTTCGCGTTCAAATGCCGAAATGGTACAGGCCACCCGTGATGTGATTTTCTCCCGCGGGCAGCAACTGCAAAAAGATATTGCCGAACGTGGGCAATTTTTTGGCTGGCAGTCTCTGTTACTGTTTTTAGTCAGTGTATTGCTGGTGGTGTTATTCACACGCATGATTATCGGGCCGGTTAAAGGCATTGAGCGAATGATTAATAGGTTAGGAGAGGGGCGTCCACTGGGTAACACGGCGTTGTTTAAAGGGCCGCGAGAGTTACGTTCGCTGGCACAGCGTATTATTTGGCTCAGTGAACGTTTAGCCTGGCTTGAATCACAGCGCCATGAGTTTTTACGCCATATTTCCCATGAGTTAAAAACACCGCTGGCCAGTATGCGCGAAGGTACTGAATTATTAGCGGATGAGGTTGCCGGCCCGCTGACTCAAGATCAAAAAGAAGTCGTGGCTATCCTGGATAACAGTAGCCGCCATTTACAATTATTAATTGAACAATTATTAGACTATAACCGTAAACTGGCCGATGGCCCCGGTGAGCTGGAAAATGTCGAATTGGTAGAAATGGTTGAAGATGTGATTTCAGCCCATAGCTTACCAGCGCGAGCAAAGATGATTCGTACCGAGACGGATCTGAAAGCGGATATTTGTTGGGCAGATCCGACACTATTGATGCGGGTATTAGATAATCTATACTCCAATGCGGTGCACTATGGTGAGGAATCCGGTACCATTTGGGTGAGAAGCCGTCAGGTGAATAACCGCGTGCAAATTGATATCGCCAATACCGGTGCTTCGATCCCGGAATCTGAAGAAACAATGATATTTGAGCCTTTTTTCCAGGGAAGTCATCAGCGAAAAGGGGCCGTGAAAGGCAGCGGGCTGGGGCTGAGTATTGCTCAGGACTGCATCAAACGTATGCAGGGCGACTTGCAATTGGTGTCCGTAGATTACGCCGCAGTCTGTTTCCGTGTTGAATTGCCATTAACCGCTGAGAATGAATAAATAATGTACAAATGGTCTATGAGCAGCGTTATTAAAAAGACCGTCTTTTTGTCATGTCAGACATCAACTACTACCCATAAGCAGGTGGGAAGGTCAGGCTCGGGTATTTTTTGGCCAGCTTTGTTGCTGGCTCCGCTATTACTCACGGGATGTACGGATAATCCGACGGCTGGTCGCTTCTCTCAAGCTGTTCAGATGGTGATACCTGAAACGAAAATCGTTGATTATCGAACCTTATCCTGTGATGTGCTGTGGGATCTTGATGATAAAGAGACGCTGGAAAATTCCCTTTATTGGTTACGGGCGATGGATTGTGCAGAGCGTTTGGGTTCAACTCAAGCACGGGTATTAGCCAAAACATTACCGGTAGTGACGTGGTCAGCCGCCTTTAAACTGGGTATTTTGGTGAGCAGCGCTGAACCGTCGATTGCCGAACGTCGTCAAGTGGTTGAACGCTTGAACAGTTATAGCCAAAGTTTCCCCGGTGCTGTGCGCCCACTGATTCAACTATGGCGTGAGCAGCAAGTTCTGCGCATCTCCCTGGCAGAAGAGCGCACACGTTATCAGCGCTTGCAAGAAGAGTCCGACGCGCAAATTGACCGTCTGAGAGAGAGCCAGGTTCGGTTGCAATATAATTTACTGGATACTACTCGTAAGCTGGAAAATCTGACAGATATCGAACGGCAGCTTTCATCACGTAAGCAAATGCAAAACGAGATCCCAGAAACCGATGCTGACAGCAAAGCCGCTGCGGCCCTTAAGTCAGCAGAAACCAAGCCAGCTGAGGCTAAACCTCAGACTAAAGTTGAGTCTGTTAAACCGGTTGAAACCAAGCCTGCGGATGTTAAACCCATAGAAACCAAACCGGCGGAAACTAAATCTGCCGCACCCACCAGCCCGGTTGAAAGTAAACCAATCGAGCTGCCAGTAGACAGCAAACTCACGCCACAACCGGTAGAAAAACCGGCTGATACTTATGCTGCACCAGTCGTACCGCCAACTGACGTTCCACCCGCGACAAATAAGGAATCACATGACGCCACGCAAACCGGCCAATCTACTGCTGGTTGACGACGACCCCAGCTTATTGAAATTGCTGGGGATGCGTTTAACCAGTGAAGGTTTTAATGTCACCACCGCGGAAAGCGGGCAGGAAGCATTGCGTCTGTTGATGCGTGAGAAGATTGATTTGGTTATCAGTGACTTGCGTATGGATGAAATGGATGGCATGGCATTGTTTGCTGAAATTCAAAAGCATCAACCGGGCATGCCAGTCATTATCCTGACGGCACATGGCTCTATCCCTGATGCCGTGGCCGCGACCCAACAAGGGGTGTTTAGTTTCCTGACTAAACCGGTTGATCGCGATGCCTTATATAAAGCAATTGATGCAGCTTTAGAGCTTTCTATTCCTGCCGGTGATGATACCTGGCGTGAAGAGATAGTGACCCGCAGTCCGGTGATGTTACGCTTGTTAGAGCAGGCCAAAATGGTGGCACAATCGGATGTCAGCGTGTTGATTAACGGGCAAAGTGGTACGGGTAAAGAAGTATTAGCGCAAGCCATCCATGCCGCCAGCCCGCGGGCGAAAAAAGCTTTCATCGCGATCAACTGCGGTGCCTTGCCGGAACAATTACTGGAATCAGAGCTTTTTGGCCATGCCAAAGGGGCATTTACCGGCGCCGTCAGTAGCCGCGAAGGGCTATTTCAGGCGGCCGAAGGTGGGACTCTGTTCTTAGATGAAATTGGTGATATGCCGCTGTCTTTGCAGGTGAAACTACTGCGAGTATTGCAGGAGCGCAAAGTACGCCCTTTGGGCAGTAATCGTGATTTAAGTATCGATGTGCGGATCATTTCAGCGACTCACCGTGATTTGCCCAAGGCGATGGCAAAAAATGAATTTCGCGAAGATCTCTACTATCGTTTGAATGTGGTGAATCTCAAGATCCCCGCATTGCATGAGCGCTCAGAAGATATTCCACTGTTGGCTAACCATCTGTTACGTGAATCAGCCAAACGCCATAAGCCATTTGTCCGCAGTTTCTCAACCGATGCCATGAAACGGCTGATGACGGCCAGTTGGCCAGGTAACGTGCGCCAATTGGTGAACGTGATTGAGCAATGTGTGGCATTAACCTCTGCACCTGTTATCAGTGAAGCACTGGTTGAACAGGCGTTGGAAGGAGAAAATACCGCGTTACCGACCTTTGTAGAGGCACGTAATCGATTCGAATTGAATTATTTGCGTAAGCTGCTACAAATCACCAAAGGCAATGTGACTCAGGCAGCAAGAATGGCGGGGCGTAACCGTACCGAATTTTACAAGTTACTCTCACGTCATGAGCTAGATGCCAATGATTTTAAAGAATAATTATTGTGAATTAATGGCAAAAATTATTCCCTGACAAAGCTGAAACAGAGTTTAAATACCCATGAGCAGATCACTTTCCATTGCATTAGCCCAGTTAAATTGGCTGGTCGGCGATATCGAAGGCAACACTGAACGTATGTTGCAGACCTTACATGAGCAGCAGAAGGCCGGAGCCGATCTAGTGATGTTCTCCGAGCTGGCTTTGTCCGGTTATCCGCCAGAAGATCTGCTGTACCGTGATGATTTCTACCAACGCTGTGAAGCGCAATTAGCTCGTTTGCAGGCGGCAACGCAGCAGACGGCGGTATTGGTGGGGCATCCATGGCGTGAATCGGACAATCTGTATAATGCACTCTCTTTGTTTGCTGACGGTAAATTGCTGGGGCGTTATTTTAAACAGCAATTACCCAACTACGGGGTATTTGATGAGAAACGCTATTTCTCTGCCGGTCATGATACCTGTGTGGTGGAGCTAAAAGGTTACCGTCTGGGCCTGCTTATCTGTGAAGATTTATGGTTCGATGGCCCGGTTGATGCAGTTAAAGCTGCGGGGGCTGAAATTGTATTGTCGATCAATGCCTCGCCGTATAACCGGGAGAAACCCTATATTCGCAAAACGCTGATGGCGGCACATTGCCAGCGTACCGGCTTGCCATTGGTATATCTCAACCAAATTGGTGGGCAGGATGAGCTGATTTTTGATGGCTGTTCTAAAGTATTCGATGCTGCCGGTAATATGACCCATCGTTTGGCGGGATTTGCTGAGCAAACCACCTTATTGCAGCTCAATGAGTTTGAAGTGGTACCGATGATGGCGCCTGCCGCTGAGTTGCCACCATTGGCGCAGGTCTATGAGGCCTTGGTTTTAGCGGTACGTGATTACGTCACTAAAAATGGTTTCAATGGTGCAGTTCTCGGCCTGTCAGGCGGAATTGACTCAGCGCTGACACTGGCAATCGCCGTGGATGCATTGGGCAAAGATAAAGTTCAGGCATTGATGATGCCGTTCCGTTATACCGCGGATATCAGTATCGCTGATGCCAAAGAAGAAGCTGAAATTTTAGGTATCGAATTTGATGTCCTCTCCATCGAGCCGATGTTTGATGCTTTTATGGGCCAATTGTCACCGATGTTTGCTGGTACCGCGCGCGATACCACTGAAGAAAATCTTCAGGCGCGCTGCCGTGGTGTGGTGCTGATGGCGTTGTCGAACAAGCGCCGCAGTATCGTATTAACTACCGGTAACAAAAGCGAAATGGCTGTAGGCTACGCCACACTGTACGGTGATATGGCGGGCGGTTTTGATGTTTTAAAAGATGTGCCAAAAACGCTGGTGTTTGAACTGTCTAAATATCGTAATACCGTTTCATATGTTATCCCACAGCGGGTGATTACTCGGCCGCCGTCTGCGGAATTGGCTCCTGATCAGAAAGATGAGGATAGCCTGCCACCTTATGATATTTTGGACGCCATTCTCGAAGGGTATGTTGAGCGTGATAAGTCAGTCGCCGATTTGGCTGCTGAAGGTTTTGATGAAACTATCGTGCGTAAGGTCATCCGCCTGGTAGATATCAATGAATATAAACGGCGTCAGTCTGCTATCGGGCCGCGAATCACCGCCCGCAATTTTGGTAAAGATAGACGCTATCCGATTACATCAGGCTTTGGCCGCAAGAATTGGTAAAACAGGGATTCACCATGAAAAAAATTGACGCGATTATTAAGCCATTTAAACTCGATGATGTCCGTGAGGCATTGGCTGAAGTGGGTATCACCGGGATGACGGTAACAGAAGTAAAAGGTTTTGGCCGCCAGAAAGGGCATACTGAACTGTACCGTGGTGCTGAGTATATGGTGGATTTCCTGCCAAAAGTAAAAATTGAAATTGTTGTTGCCGACGATATTGTGGATACCTGCGTAGAAGCGATTATGCAAACGGCTCAGACCGGTAAAATCGGCGATGGTAAAATCTTTGTTTTTGATGTCTCCCGCGTAGTCCGTATCCGCACCGGTGAGCAAGACGAAGAAGCGATTTAAATTCTGCATATTTGAGTCATCAATAAAAAGCCCGTTTCGTTTCCACGAACGGGCTTTTTACTTTCTATGCAGCAACCCTGCAACTTCAAGGACAACGGGTTTATGCCGGGATAAATAACCCCAGCCAATAGAACAGATTCAGCACAATGCCGGCGATAATCACTGCAACCACAGGTGCGGCAATCTTCATTACCGGGCGGCCAATAGCCTCGTTGAGGAAATAAAGTGCGGTAGTGATAGTGAAACCGGTGTAACCGGCCATTTTGATTGATGCGAAAATAGCCCCGATTAACAGCGCATATTCCATCAGTAAATTCATAGCATTACGAATATTGTCGGAAGCATTCCGCACCGATGGGAAGCGGCCCAGCCACTTGCCGATTGAGCGCAGCATCAATACTTCCAGCGATATCACTACCGCACCAATTATCCCTGCCAGCAATGGATTCGGTACCAGATAACCCACCACAAACACGAATGTGAAACCGGCTACAGCATAAACACCGGTTGCCAGCGCGGTAGTCGCAATTAACGGCACAAAACCGAGGCCACGCATAAACTCGGCCAATGATGCCTGATGGATTAATGCCAGTGATTCTTCCGGTGTGATGCCCGGTGCGTAAGCTTTTGCCAGGGTATAAATCGACACTTCACTGCCGCCGAAGATCTTCATACTGGCTACCGCAGAAATTAATCCGCCAACAATCGCCAGCATCGGGAGATTTTTAATAATTCGTTGGGTTCGCTCTTCGAAAACAGAGTGTCCACCACCACCTCCCAGGTGGGTTTTTGCCCGTAAATCTTGTGCGATGGCAATACCGATAAGCAGAATCATACCGACGAAAATCTCAATAGATTCAGGGAATAAGCCGGTGAAACGAGTGATGATCAGGCGAGTTAGTAGCACGATAAAAGCAGAGACGACGGCAGTTTTCCAGCCAAATTGGTAGAAAATAGCGACCAATGGGAACAAGGCGAATGCGGAAATCACCGGGCTGCTCAGCTCTCCGAGTGAACCAATAAAGTTCACTGGCAATGAGGTCAATGCGGTATTAACGGCCGGTAAGCTGGTCAGCGCTAAAATACCCCAAGCCGCTCCTAGCGCGAAGGCCAGATAGCTATTAATTGCCAGTACACCAATGATGTCTGTCGGCAGGAACAGCAGCCAGGAGTTAAGTAAACCGGTAGAGAGTGTGAAAGAAATACCGACGGAGGCAATAAAGCCGACACTCAGGCCAAAAGCGATACTGCCTGCCTCACGGCGACTCATATTTCCTTCAACCAATTGTGGCAGAATAGGGCGAATACCGTCATGGAACACGGCGACACTACGGTGAGAAAGCAGCGCGGTCATCCCGGTCAGCAGGGCAACCACAATAATATGAATATAATCCACGGTGGCCCCCTTAGCGCAGCTGTGTAATCAGCAGTGGGATAGCATGCTCAATATGTTCAACCGATAGGCCAAACGCCACTTTACCCTCAGTGACAAATTTTTCTATTTGTTCAGGTTTGGCTTTGATTCCCGGCTTGGCGATTGTGGCGCTTTTGTTGTAACCGATAATCGCGATAGCCATTGATAATGCGGCTCCGGCTCCAGTGTTACAGGCACCAATATAATAATCCAACTGGCCCTCTTTCACTTTTACTGCGGCATCCATATCCGAAAGAATAAATGTTTCAAAAGTATGAGGTGCCGTCTGCTCAATCATTTCGCGAATTAACTCTCGTTGCAGCCCGGCAATGCCAATCTTCTTCATAATCACTTTCCTTGCATGGCGAAAAATTTATTAGGATTGTGGCGCAACATCATTTCCACCTGAGCGGAGGAAATCCCTGCGGCCAGTAACATGGGAACAAATGAATCAACTAAATAGCTAAATCCACTACCGCCATTGGCTTTTAAATGTGAGCGGCGGGTTATATCCATAGAGAGCATGACTTTATCCAATAACCCACGCTCAGCGAGTGTGATCAACATCGCGATTCGGCGTTCATCAGGAAAATAGCTATTTTTACCAATGGTATAGAATTGGACATATACACCCATATCGATCATTTTCATAATAAGATCGGGCTGTTCTTTCAGGTCACAATGGCCGATGACTACACGCTCCAGTACTACACCATGTTGCTTGAGCAGGGCGATTTGCTCCAACCCCATAGTGCTAAAACTGGTATGGGTCGAAATGGGTAGACCGGTGGCATGGTGAGCTAATGCTGCGGCATGAAAGACTTTGGCTTCGTCAGGAGTAATTATGCCCTCACTGGTGCCAATTTCGGCAATAACACCGGCTTTCAGTTCTGTGCCATCAATTCCTATCTCGATTTCATCAATCATGGTTTGCGCCAATTGCTGAGCGCTACTCTCGCGCACCATAGGCGGGTAAAAGCTGTCGGTATAATAGCCGGTTGAAGCGATAACATTGATGCCACTGTCACGCATCAAATTCAATAAAAACTGCGGATTTCGACCCATATATCGGTTGGTCACTTCGACAATATTGGCCACCCCTTTACCCACTAACTCACGCATTTCGTCGCAGATGAGTTGATATTGATCCAACCGGCAGTCCAAATTATTTTTAAATCCGGATAAATCAATATGGAGATGTTCGTGCGCGTAGGTATATCCATCGGGATTAATCATCGGGCAGGCTCCGAAGAAAGTAAGTGTGTAAGACTATCATGGGTATACATTAAATAAACTAACGTATTGGGTTGGTGGCTTTTTTTATTGATTAACCCAGCCTATTACCCTGGCTGTCATAGCAGCCAAGTATGCGGGGAGTACCACTTTGTATGCCATCTATCAAGACGACATCACTACGAGTCACAAATATTTGGGTGCGGAAACTCATAATAACCGGGCTACCCACTGGGAAGTGGCCCGCCAGACGCAGATAATAATCGATACTGTCATTATCAATCGGTAATACTGAGGATTGGCTAAATTGGTTATTGTGCCAAATTAACGCATTTTGCAAATGACCACGGCGATAATAACCGCCGCCAAAAACATAGCTATTGTCAGCAAAATGATGGGAAATCTCGGACAGATATAGCATGGATATCTGTTCTGGTTGGTTGCTATGCTGATTGGCAGGGATAGTTCCGGTGAGAGCATGGCCAGGTTCGCTGTGTGTTATCCCCAATTGGGCCAACTGAGGGAGGGTGATACAACTGGTTGCTGAGGGGGCATTTATCTGTTCAATGGTGACATCCTCGGCTTGCAGAATATCCCGCGCGGTCAATAAAGTCTGCATGTTGGCTGTTGGCAAAGTTTGCTGCAACTGGGGATCATACACCATACAAGGGAAATGTGTTATTCCAACCAATCGTACGCCCGGCATCTCTCGCAGAGCCGCAATGACAGCCGGTAAATGATGTAACTCGAATCCCGCCTCTTGCCCTGAATAGAGCAAATCTCCTGATTGGAAAACCTTCAACATTAAGGGTTGGATAATATGTTGGCGACGTGCCGCCTGTGATATTTCCAGCGCTTTTTCCAATGAGAAAACGGTTATGACTTCTGGTCGCTGACGAATTATTTCCGCCAGCATGCCAGAGGGTGGTTGCACCAGATGACCAATATGAGCAACAGGAATGGCGTGGCGATAGAGCTGTCGAGCTTCTTTAAAATCCACCGCCACCATGCCGTGATAATGGGTGCTCTGGTAACTGCAAGCCAGTAGTCGGCGACATAACTCCGGATTACGGCCAAATTGTTTACTCATCAAATACAGTTTTACTTGGTGATGATGAGCAGTTTGCAGTAGCAAACGGGCATTAGCTTCAGTTTGTTCTACATCGATGACACAGCTATCAGGATAAATCTTTCCCTGAAGCCAGAAAGAGATAGCCGCATCAATAAGTTTAGTATTTTGTTTTAATAGGGTTTTTAAAAACATTTTATGTCCTGGCCGCCCTAGGCATAATTACGTTTGTTAAATCATTATTATTTTGAATATTTTTTATAAAAGAAAACCTGGTGTTGTATTTTGGGTGCACTACCCCGACAAATCTGTTTTAGCGCAACAAAGGCGTGTCACTAGAAAGGTATAGACCGTAAAGGTTCGCGAGTAAATATCCGATTTCATTTTCTGCCGGTTTTAATGAAAAATAAGCCAATAAATCCTGATTTATTTCCCGGATATAGTGAATTTCTTTGCTTTGAACAATTTCCGCTAATATTGCTGGGTCCAACGCACCGATCTCTTCGCCACGTCGGGTTCGCATTAAGGCATTTGCCATATGGGTGATAGCCATTACCCCTTGGTCACTATGTACCGGTAATTGCCAAAAATGTTCTAACCGGTTGATAACCTGGTCTAATCCCTGAGCAATATCCTGATCAATAACCCCAGATTGACATAGAATATTAAGACGCGCATCAATACAAATCTTCAAAGAGTGGCCTCCCGAAAATAGCCTGGTTTGCTGCCAAATTAATATGACTAATAACGAGGTTCGATCTCGCCATTTTGTACTGCTCGCTGGTGGTTAAGCAGTAATGTCTCATTAATGCCTTTTTCCAGCAGTAATTTGATCGGATGATTATCTGGCCGGATAAGGATAACGGCTTGCGAAGCTTGAATATAACGTTCGTCACCTTGCAGTTTTATTGCCTGCAAATCTTCATGAGGGACATTATCCGCCAGATTCCAAATAGCAGCATCAATATCACCACGATTAATATGTGCGATACAATCGCTATAAGGTAATTCAACTAATTCGATAGGTTGCCCGGCAAATTTAATCTCAGTGAGCAGACATTGATCGGGGGAACGCGGATCTAGCCCCACTCGACGAATATTATTTTGCTCACCACGGCGGCAAATAAGTTGGTGACCATCTACGTAGGAGCCATTTCCAAGATTCAGCGCCAGAGCGACTTTTCCTTGATCCAGATAACTTTTAGCTGCCAGATGCGAAACTACGGCCATGTCGTAAATACCGTCTATCAGACATTCTATCCGCACTTCAGCACCGCGCATATGGGCAAAATAAAGGGGAAGTAAGGTAAATTGCTCTCTTAAACCGCTGGCCAAACCTTCATAAAGCTTGGTGTAAGGCAGTGGCATGGCACACACCATATTACCTAGATCAGCCTGTTGCAGTAAAAGCGGCATATTCAGATCAATCAACAAGGTGCCATTACGACCTCGGCGTTCAACGATGATAGCGCCATCCGCTTCCAACACTTTTAATGCATGCTGTACAACGCCGACAGAGATACCGAAATCATCAGATAACTCATCGATGGTTTTAAGCCGATTACCGGAGCGCTCGCCAATTAAATAGCGCGCCATAGATACCAATGCCAGCCCTTCTTTTTTTATGAATTTCTTACTCATGGTAGGTCAATTCAGCCTTAATTTACCCTGTGTTATCGGGCAATAAATAGTAAGGGATAATGTCAGCCACATTATTAATTTTCAGTTATATGAATATTTAGACATTCATCTGAATGCCTCATCGTGGCAATATTAAATTAGGATATATGAGATCTAAATCACGTTCTACCACATTTAAAAACAATAAGTAGGCGGTTTTTTTATAACGGATATGCAGGGGAGCGAGAATGGCATCCCCTGAGAAATGAAATAAAATTCAATAATTAAATGACTTTATGTGGGCCAAAACACTCATAATGAATTCGCTCGGCTGCAACTCCTTGCGCTAATAATTGGCGGCCGACAAATTGCATAAAAGCTAACGGGCCGCAGAAGTAATAATGTCTGTTGGGATCGGCTGCTAGCCACTGATGTGAGCTGAGATCCATTAATCCTTTACAGTGGTTATCCCTCTCATGATTATCTTGGTCGGTCGGCTCGCGATACCATACATGGCGGCTGAGATTGGGCATATTCTCTGAAATAGCGGCAACTTCGTCAGCAAAAGCATGAACTCTCCCATTTTCAGCGGCATGTAACCAATGCACGGGTGCGGAATGTTTCTGATTGTGCAAAGTATTGAGCATACTCAACATCGGGGTTTGACCCACGCCAGCAGAAATCAGTGCTACGGGAGTATCTGGCGTAATGTCTAAGAAGAAATCACCACGCGGAGGGGCAATGCGCACACTGTCGCCTTCATTCAATTCACGGTGCATATAATTGGAAACTGTTCCTTGCTCTTCCCGTTTCACCGCAATACGGTAGGTTTTTCCATTTGGTGCAGCTGTCAGGGAGTATTGGCGTATTTCCTGATATTCAAGCCGTTCATCTTCAATATAAATACCCAGATATTGTCCTGGTTTGAAATCCAATACCCGACCACCGTCTTCAGGTGCTAACACAAAACTGCAAATAACCTCACTCTGCATCTCTTTTTTGATGATGCGGAAACGGCGCAAGGTTCGCCAGCCGCCGGTACTATTTTCACCTTGTTGATAAATTTGGTTTTCCCGGGTAATAAATACATCAGCCAGCACACCGTAGGCTTTCGCCCAGGCATCTAACACTTCCTGACCAGGAGAAAACATTTCATCCAGTGTGCTTATCAAGTGATAACCAACTATCGAGTAATGCTCAGGCTGAATGTTCAAGCTGGTGTGTTTTTGAGCAATACGTTCAACCGCGGGCAGTAGAGCCGCCAGATTTTCAATATTCGCCGCATAAGCACAAATGGCGTTGAACAGGGCTTCACGTTGATCCCCATTAAACTGATTGCTCATATTGAAAATGTGTTTCAGCTCGGGATTGTGCTCAAACATGCGGTCATAAAAATGCGCCGTTAGCTTGGGGCCTGTGGCGGCCAGTAACGGAATAGTGGATTTAACGGTGGCGATGGTTTGACTATCCAGCATGCGGTGCTCCTTAAATATTTATCCCTTTCGCCCTGACTGCGATGCCAATGACTTCAGGTGTTATTGTGTGTGATTCAGTACATGTATTTTAAATACATCTTATAGATTGCAGCCTAATTTGTAAATGCACATCATTCTTATATGGGATTAGCGTGCCGTGTCAGTTCACAGAATATGAAAAAATCACATAATGAATATGAGGATAATTCCGTTGTCTTGGATGAAGTCTGAACAGGTCAAAGCCTTACGCTGTCTGAAGCCAATCGTTTGCGTAAAAACCTCTGTCAAGACCTATCTTAACGGGGGGGAAACAGTTTACACTGTGTGACAGAACCCAAACGGGTGGTCCACTAGGTCTATTTAGCAAGCTAAGTCAGGAGAGCCGGATGTTAAAGCGTGAAATGAACATTGCCGATTATGATGCAGATTTATGGCGTGCAATGGAGCAAGAAGTGGTGCGCCAAGAAGAGCACATCGAGCTGATTGCCTCTGAGAACTACACTAGCCCGCGCGTTATGCAGGCTCAGGGCTCTCAGTTGACCAACAAATATGCTGAAGGCTATCCGGGCAAGCGTTACTACGGTGGCTGTGAGTATGTTGATATCGTTGAGCAGTTGGCTATTGACCGCGCAAAAGAGTTGTTCGGCGCTGATTATGCTAACGTTCAGCCGCATTCCGGTTCTCAGGCGAACGTGGCCGTTTACTCTGCATTGCTGCAACCGGGTGACACTGTTTTGGGGATGAATTTGGCGCACGGCGGCCATCTGACCCACGGTTCACCGGTTAACTTCTCCGGCAAACTGTACAATATCGTTCCTTACGGCATTGATGAGTCAGGCAAAATTGATTATGAAGATATGGCGCGTCAGGCCGAAATTCATAAACCAAAAATGATCATCGGTGGCTTCTCTGCTTATTCCGGTATTGTTGACTGGGCAAAAATGCGCGAAATCGCCGATAGCATCGGCGCATGGTTCTTTGTCGATATGGCTCACGTAGCGGGCCTGGTTGCTGCGGGCGTTTATCCTAACCCGGTTCCACATGCACATATCGTAACCACTACCACCCACAAAACACTGGCTGGCCCACGCGGTGGCTTGATTTTGGCGAAAGGCGGTGATGAAGAGCTGTATAAAAAACTGAACTCCTCTGTGTTCCCAGCGAATCAGGGTGGCCCATTGATGCATGTTATCGCCGGTAAAGCGGTAGCACTGAAAGAAGCGATGGAGCCTGAGTTCAAGGTTTACCAGCAGCAAGTGGCTAAAAACGCGAAAGCTATGGTGGCTGTTTTCCTGGAACGCGGCTACAAAGTAGTTTCTGGCGGTACAGATAACCACCTGTTCTTGCTTGATTTGGTCGATAAAAACATCACCGGTAAAGATGCCGATGCTGCTTTGGGTCGTGCCAATATCACAGTAAACAAGAATAGTGTGCCTAACGATCCGAAAAGCCCGTTTGTTACTTCCGGTGTGCGTATTGGTAGCCCCGCAATCACTCGCCGTGGTTTCAAAGAAGAAGAGTCTCGCGAGCTGGCTGGCTGGATGTGTGATGTGTTGGATAACATCACCGACGAAGCCACTATCGAACGCATCAAACAGAAAGTTCTGGCCATTTGCGCCCGTTTCCCGGTTTACGCATAATCTTATCAGATTCGCTCTAACCTAATGAAAACCCGCTAAATGCGGGTTTCAGACTGCTGACAAAGTCAAATGAAGGGGAATCGTGCCGTGGGGGTCGTAGTCGCGTAAGCGACCGGAGTGCCCCTAGATACGGTAAACCCTTCACTCACTAAGTTATCAATGGTTTTGTCATTAAGCTCAAACTCGCTAAATGCGGGTTTTTTGTTATTTACCTAATGTAAATGTGAAGTCAATCTCAAATTACATGTTTGCCTAATGACAAAGTTGCTAGCTGACGGGGCCTCTGTCACAGTGACCGGCTGACCTCGGAGGGATTCATGGTATTGCAATCAACACGTTGGCTATCGCTCAGCTATTTCACCTATTTCTTTTCTTATGGCATTTTCCTGCCTTTCTGGGGCATCTGGTTGCAGGGGGAAGGGATACCGCCTGAAACTATAGGTATTTTGCTTGGCGCGGGATTAATTTCCCGCTTTCTCGGCAGCTTGATTATTGCTCCCAGTGTTAAAGATCCCTCTTCTCTTGTCACTGCCATCCGTATTCTGGCACTCCTGACATTAGCCTTTGCGGTTGGTTTTTGGTTTGGTCATGGTTGGGCCTGGTTGATGCTAATTATTGCTGGTTTTAACCTGTTTTTTGGCCCATTAGTGCCACTTACCGATGCGCTGGCGGCGACCTGGCAAAAACAAATAACCATGGATTACGGCAAGGTTCGTCTATGGGGTTCGCTGGCTTTTGTTATTGGTTCTGCATTGACCGGAAAGTTAGTTTCGGTTTGGGGCCACCCGGCGATTCTTTACAGTTTGCTGTTCGGCGTTTCAGCCATGTTACTGGGAGCATTGTTGAAACCGAGCGTGATGCCTCAGGGAGAAGTTAAGCACGCTAATGTAGCTGCCACCGACTGGAAAGTGTTGCTATCTGAGCCGCAGGTGTGGCGCTTTTTATTGTGTGTGACCTTATTACAGGGCGCACATGCCGGTTATTACAGTTTCAGCTCAATTTACTGGAAAGATGCGGGGTATTCCGCGGCGACAATTGGATATTTATGGTCGCTGGGTGTAGTGGCCGAAATCCTGGTATTTGCATTCAGCAATGTCCTTTTCCGTCGCTGGACTGCCCGTAGCCTGCTACTGCTTTCGGCCGTGAGCGGCATTATTCGCTGGAGTTTGATGGCTTCTACGACAGAACTGCCGTGGTTGATCCTGATGCAAATCCTGCATTGCGGCTCATTCACTGTATGCCATTTGGCCGCGATGCGCTTTATTGCCGCCCGGCGTGGGGCAGATGTGATTCGTTTGCAGTCCGTTTATTCTGCGCTGGCGATGGGGGGGGGAATTGCGGTGATGACGGTTATTTCGGGGTTCCTGTTCGAACATTATCAGGGTGGGGTGTTCTGGGTAATGGCATTAATAGTGATTCCAGCGCTATTTATTCGCCCTCGGGTGGTGGCAAACCAGGAAGACTTCGCCCATTAGGGCAAATCCAACAGATGGCGTAACTGCTTGTTTTGTTGTTCAGTTATGGGCAATAGCACCTGAATCAGCGGGAGTGTTGATTCAGGTTGGTGGATAGCATAAGGAGTTAGCACCACCGCTGTTCCGGAGGGCGCACCAGATTGGAGATACACATCATGGGGCAAGTACTTAATATGCAATGGCAAAAGCGTTAACTCACGAATTTGCTGCTCAACTTTTTGTTCTAACTCCGAATTATTACGTGTCAGTAGTAAAATCTGCTTTTCCTGTAATGCATTTTCTTGCATTAACCAGGCACCAAAACTAATGGCTATCAGAGCAACTTCGTCGGCGGAAAATTGAATCTGATACTCTTGCTCGAACACGACCAATGCCTGCTGGGTGGTTCGTAACAGCCGGGGATATTGTCGGTTCACTTCTTCCAGTGATGAATTATCAATACCGATATTGAAATAACAGCGTTCAATAGCAGGGGCGAGATGTGCAAAAAGCTGATTCATCAGCATCTCATTGCTGCCCAGTGTCATTTCGGCGAGCTGTTGAAAACGCATGACTAATTGGTTAGTAGCAGTGATCAGACGTGAATCTTCTGCTGATTGGGTACTGTGATAACGGTGTGCCTTAATCATGGTTAACATCAAGATAAGTACGTCGCGTTCGATTTTATCGAGCGGGTTACCCAGCAGTGGATTAAATGTATCAAATAGACTGTCAGCGGCCGCCAGTGCAGGCTTACGTGTCAACCATTGTTGCTGGGTGAGGGATAACTCTGGGGCAGCATGTTGCCGATTCTCCCAAGTACAATAAGCCAAATACAGTTGTAAGAACTGACGATCTTTTTCATTAAGTTGGCGGTTCAGAAAGGGTTCACACTGAGTGATAATTTTGGGTAAGGCCTCTGAAATCAGTCTTTTATCCCATGAGAGTGCACCATATAAATGGGGAGCAAAATAGTGCTCAATAAATTCAGGACAATAGCGTACACCCCGGCGTAGCCAGTGGATTAAGCACAGCCTTTTGTCCAGCCGATTGCCCTGCATCAAGCAGCTTTCATCCGCATTAGCACTCAGTTGCAAATGGTAGAAACGCTGGATTTCATTAGCAACCTCAGCTATATCTTGCCGGGTAGTTGGCAGATCAACGCCGTTGAATTGGCTGATAGTGTCCAAGTGTACTGTGCTTGCGGGCATAAATAGCATCAGTAGCAGGTGGCAGCGGCGTTGTTGACCGGATAGTGGTTGACTGTATAACTGGGGCACAGAATAAGTGTCCAAGTGCATATAACCTTCAGTGATGGATGCATTGTTATTCATCAGTCTTAAGCATAGCAAAAGAGATTCTATCCGGTTTACTGAGGTCAGGGGCTTTTACATCGACTTACAACTTACATCACAGTTATTGCTGAATTTCCAAGGATTGATCCATGCAGGCTATGTTATGTTATAACAAATCAAGTGCATTCAAACGGCTGATAGCTCTACTGTTAGTGGGTAGCACTTTTATTTATAGCCAAATAGCGGAGGCGCATCCGCACAGTTTTATCGATATGGATGCCACTTTTGTCAGTGAAAAACAGACATTAGTGGGCATAAAAATGGTATGGACAATGGATGAAATCACCTCTGCAGACCTGCTATATGATGCGGGAAATGCCAAAAGTGACTCTGAAATTTGGAAGAAATTGGCAGCCGAAGTGATGGCTAACGTATTAGGGCAGCACTATTTCACTGATATCTATCGTGATGGTAAACCGGTGAAATATAAAAATTTACCGACAGAGTATCATTTGTCTCGCAAAGGCCATCAGGCGGTTTTGGAATTCGTGTTACCGCTGGCTGAACCGCAACCCTTGGTCGGAAAGCCTTTTATTATATCGACTTACGATCCGACCTATTTTGTGGATATGACCTATGCCGATAATAAGGCAGTTAGGCTGTCGGCCGAAATGGCAAAAAGCTGCAAATTAACCTTATTTACACCAAACCCAAATGCTTCCTTACAGGCTTATGCGCTGTCTTTGGATAAAAGTGATTCACCGGGAGAAGATATGGAACTTGGCAAACAATTCGCCCAACGGGTAACTGTGCAATGTCAGTAGATCTCACCCCCATTGCGCGGCCAAGACATTGGCTAATCAATTTATGGCCGCTGCTGCTTTTCTTCATGTTATTGGCCGGTGCCGCTCAACTTGCCTGGCTCTATTGGCCGGAACTGCTATTCAAAACAGTAGCCTGGCAAAAAAGTATGCATCAGCAGATGGCCCAGTTACTGCAACAGGTCAAAGCCAATCCGCATCAAACCGGTCTGGCGTTGATGATGTTCAGCCTGATCTACGGCGTGCTCCATGCTGTGGGGCCGGGACACGGTAAAGTGGTGATAGTGACTTATCTTGCAACACATCCTGCGCAACTCAAAAACAGTCTAAAACTGACGTTTGCTGCGTCGATATTGCAAGGTGGTGTCGCGATCATGCTGGTTACTGTATTGCTGGGTGTGTTGCAACTCTCGTCTCGTTATTTGCATCAAAGCAGCTTCTGGTTGGAAAAAGGCAGTTTTCTGCTGGTTATCGTGCTCGGGATTTTGCTATGTTTTCGCGCAATAAAGCGGCTTTACCATCAAGTAAAACTATTGAAACCGCAGAAAATTAGCATTCAGCGTATACAGCCGTTGAGTACAGATCATGTTCACAGTGAGAGTTGCGGCTGCGGGCATCGCCATATGCCGAATTCTCAAGAACTCGAGGCGGGCAGTGACTGGCGCACTCGTTTAGCGATTATTTTGGCGATGGGCATGAGGCCTTGCTCCGGCGCAATCATGGTGCTGCTGTTTGCCAAAGTGATTGGGGTTTACTGGTGGGGCATTTTGTCGGCAATTGCTATGGCTATTGGCACATCATTGACTATTTCGTTGTTGGCGTTGTTTGTTCACTATGCGCGACGTCTGGCAGTGCATTTAAGTCGCAAACGAGCACCTGCGGCCTGGGGAGCAATAGCTTGGGCGACATTGGCCTTAACCGGCGGCCTCATTTTATTGTTTGCTGGGGTGCTACTTTATTTTTCTAGCCAGCCTGACTTTATCGGCGGAGTTAGGCCATTTGGGCGTTAATCCTCACAATAAAAAAGCCAGTCAGTGTTAGCCGACTGGCTTTTTTGTATCAAACCGTCATTCATATATACTCTAAATAATTCGAGTTACAGGAAGACGGCAAGAGAGAAATCCCGATGAGCTTACATCAGTAAGTGATTCAGGTTATTGAACGCAGCCAACGCACATGCAGCTTGAAGTATGACGAGTATAGAATTAACGCTTTAAGGCGTCACTCACTTCGGCCTGTACTATGGACTGAAGAATACCTTTCACAACGCGCGGGTTACCGGCCACGATATTGCCAGAACTGAAGTGATTATGACCACCCGCAAAGTCAGTCACCACACCACCTGACTCACGCACCAACAGCTCGCCACCAGCAAAATCCCACGGCTTCAGGCCAATTTCAAAGAAACCGTCAACACGGCCGGCGGCAACATAGGCCAAATCCAGTGCCGCAGAACCGGTGCGACGAAAATCTGCGCACTGTTCAAACAGTTTGCCGACAATACGGATATACGCCGGAGCATGTTGTTTCACTTTGAATGGGAAGCCAGTTGCCAGAATGGTGCCGTCTAAATCTTTGGCATTGGTGCCACGCAGACGATAGCCGTTTAACTGAGCGCCTTGACCACGCGTAGCAGTAAACAGTTCGTTACGCATTGGGTCATAAACTACGGCAACTTCGGTACGGCCTTTGATGCGTACAGCGATAGAAACAGCGAAGTGAGGAAGACGTTTAATGAAGTTGGTAGTGCCATCCAGTGGATCAATAACCCATTGTACATCATCATCTTCGCCGACCAACTCACCACATTCTTCACCAATAATGGTGTGTTTTGGGTAAGATTTACGGATAACGTCAACAATCATAGACTCGGCATCGCGGTCAACGTTGGTAACAAAATCGTTACTGCCTTTCTGGCTCGCTTCGACGGAGTCAGGCGTTTCATAATGTTTGGCAATCAGGTTACCGGCCTTACGCGCAGCGCGTATGGCGATAGTCAGCATTGGATGCATGGGTATCTTCCACTAGGATGTTAAAGAACGAGAAACGGCGCATAGTATAGCAGGGGTTAGGATAAATGCCTATACCCGTCACCCTTCAATGATGTCGGGGTTGGCTGCCCTTATTTGCCCTGGTCACTTAGTTATCTCCGTTCTCGGGGGACTCACTCAGTTGCTGTCTACCTGAATCTCAACGTAGCTTGGGTATATGTCTGTGTTAAGATATGCCGATTCCCCGTTATCCTCAGAGTTTGTATGTTACACAATATTCGTATCGTTTTGGTTGAGACCTCACACACCGGCAATATGGGTTCGACAGCCAGGGCAATGAAAACAATGGGATTAACCAATTTGTATCTGGTCAATCCTTTAGTCAAACCGGATTCCCAGGCCATTGCGCTATCCGCCGGTGCCAGCGATGTGATTGGCAATGCCACCATCGTTGATACCTTGGATGAAGCACTGGCGGGATGCAGCTTGGTGGTAGGTACCAGCGCTCGCTCTCGCACCTTGCCTTGGCCAATGCTAGAACCGCGTGAGTGTGGTGTTCGCAGCGCACGCGAAGCTGAGCATGCACCGGTTGCGCTGGTGTTTGGCCGCGAACGAGTGGGGCTAACGAATGATGAGCTGCAAAAGTGCCATTATCATGTGGCAATCCCGGCAAACCCGGAATACAGTTCGCTGAATCTGGCTATGGCGGTGCAAATTTTAGCCTATGAAGTGCGAGTGGCCTTCCTCGATCGCCAGCAGGCTGCTGCGCCAATAGTAGAAGAAGAGGAAGCTCCTTATCCATTAGTGGATGATTTGGAGCGTTTCTATCTGCATTTGGAGCAGGTTTTATCTCATACCGGCTTTATTCGCCAGGCCCATCCGGGGCAGATCATGAGTAAATTGCGCCGTCTATTTACCCGTGCGCGCCCGGAAGCTCAAGAGCTGAATATCCTGCGTGGGATGCTGACATCTATTGAGAAACAAGATAAGTATCCACAACGTGGGGCAGATAGCAGCGAGCACAACGGTAAAAATTAATGCTTTATATCAATTAGTTATTATGAAAACTAACCCAAATTATTTGAAATGGAATAGTTAAATAATACTTGAGTGATTTACTAGGTTAAATAGTTGACTAAAACACTCAAGAATGTCAGAATTCTGGCTTGTTTTCACCAACAGGTAACTTTAGCTATGAGACTGACTTCCAAAGGCCGTTATGCCGTGACCGCCATGCTTGATGTGGCATTACATTCCCAGGACGGGCCAGTTCCTCTGGCAGATATTTCTGAACGTCAGGGGATCTCATTATCCTATCTGGAACAGCTTTTTTCACGGTTACGCAAAAATGGCTTAGTCGCTAGCGTTCGTGGTCCAGGTGGCGGTTACCTGCTGGGTAAAGATGCATCAGCAATCGCGGTAGGTGCTGTTATCACCGCCGTTGACGAATCTGTCGATGCGACTCGTTGCCAGGGTAAAGAAGGTTGTCAGGGTGGCGATCGTTGCCTGACCCATACCCTGTGGCGTGATCTGAGTGAGCGCATCAGCAGCTTCCTCAACAACATCACATTGGCAGAACTGGTGAATAACCAAGATATTCTTGAGGTTGCGGATCGTCAGAATAACGATACGCGCCGTACGGCTAATGGCCGACCGCAAGAGACGATTAACGTCAATCTGCGTGCATAAGCAGAGTCTGCGGAATTTTACGTTTTGGAAGTGATGTACGGAGCATAAGAGCAATGACCGAATCAAAAATAAAGACACCGATCTATCTGGACTATGCAGCAACGACCCCGGTAGATCCTCGTGTCGCTGAAAAAATGATGCAGTATCTGACTCTGGATGGCATTTTCGGTAACCCTGCCTCTCGTTCTCATAAGTTCGGCTGGCAAGCGGAAGAAGCTGTTGATATTGCACGTAATGATATTGCTGCATTGGTAGGTGCTGACCCTCGCGAGATAGTCTTCACCTCCGGTGCAACTGAGTCTGATAACCTCGCTATTAAAGGTGCCGCTAACTTCTATCAGAAGAAAGGCAAGCACATCATCACCTGTAAGACCGAGCATAAAGCTGTGCTGGATACTTGTCGCCAGTTGGAGCGTGAAGGTTTCGAAGTGACTTATTTGGCACCGCAGTCTAACGGTATTATCGACCTGAAAAAGCTTGAAGCTGCGATGCGTGAAGACACCATCTTGGTTTCTATCATGCATGTGAATAATGAAATCGGTGTGGTGCAAGATATCGCGGAAATCGGCGAAATGTGCCGCAGTCGTGGGATCATTTTCCACGTTGATGCTACGCAAAGCGTCGGTAAATTACCGATTGATCTGAGCAAACTGAAAGTCGATTTGATGTCCTTCTCTGCCCATAAAGTTTATGGCCCGATGGGCATTGGTGCGTTGTTTGTTCGCCGTAAACCTCGTATTCGTATCGAAGCCCAGCAGCACGGTGGTGGTCATGAGCGCGGTATGCGTTCGGGCACTTTGCCAGTGCATCAGATTGCGGGTATGGGTGAAGCTTACCGTATCGCCAAAGAAGAGATGGAAAGCGAAGCTGCCCGTCTGCGTTCACTGCGTCTGCGTTTGTGGAACGGTATTAAAGATATCGAAGAAGTTTACCTGAATGGCGATTTAGAGAATGGCGCACCTGGCATTCTTAACGTCAGCTTCAACTATGTTGAAGGTGAATCGCTTATCATGGCATTGAAAGATCTGGCAGTTTCATCGGGTTCAGCCTGTACTTCCGCGAGTCTGGAACCTTCTTACGTGTTGCGCGCGTTGGGAATGAACGACGAACTGGCTCACAGTTCAATCCGTTTCTCTCTGGGTCGTTTCACCACAGAAGAAGAGATCGACTACGCCATTGCGCTGGTACGTAAATCCATAGGCCGCTTGCGTGATTTGTCTCCGTTATGGGAGATGTTCAAGCAGGGCGTGGATATCAGCAGCATTGAATGGTCTCACCATTAATTCCAGACTTTAAGACTCAGGAGTAATCACATGGCTTACAGCGAAAAAGTAATCGATCACTACGAAAACCCACGCAACGTAGGGTCATTCGATAATGCAGATCCTACTATTGGTAGCGGCATGGTTGGTGCACCCGCTTGTGGTGATGTCATGAAGTTGCAGATCAAAGTTAACGAAGCTGGCATTATTGAGGATGCGCGTTTCAAGACTTACGGCTGCGGCTCTGCCATTGCTTCCAGTTCTCTGGTAACTGAATGGATGAAAGGCAAGTCTCTCGATCAGGCTGAAGCGATCAAAAATACTCAGATCGCGGAAGAACTGGAGTTACCGCCAGTCAAAATTCACTGCTCAATTTTGGCAGAAGATGCCATCAAAGCAGCTATCGCCGACTACAAAAGCAAACATACTGCCAAGTAGTTGTAATATAGATACTTTAAATAACTCGAGTTACAGGAAGGCGGCTAACGCACTTGTAGCTCGAAGTATGGCGGGTATAAGTTATCAGAGTTGAGGAAGGTCTATGTCGATATCAATCAGCGACAGTGCTGCACAGCGGGTCAGCGCCTTTTTAAATAACCGTGGTAAGGGCTTGGGTCTGCGCTTAGGTGTTCGGACGTCGGGCTGCTCCGGTATGGCGTATATCCTTGAATTTGTTGATGAAATGAACGACGACGACATCATTTTTGAAGACAAAGGCGTGAAAGTGATCATCGACGGCAAAAGCATGGTCTATCTTGACGGCACTGAATTGGATTTCGTCAAAGAAGGTCTGAACGAAGGCTTTAAGTTCAACAATCCGAACGTCTCCAGTGAGTGCGGATGTGGCGAAAGTTTTAACGTCTGACCCGTGTTTTTGTTCCTACCTCAGGCACTTGTGCTTCATACAGCTCTCTTGTGTTATAAGAGGGCTGTATAACTTTCAGCTAAGCCATCATATATTCTTGAGCATGCTATGGATTACTTCACACTATTTGGGCTGCCGGCTCAGTATCTGATTGACGGTAGCCGACTCACGACCCGCTATCAGGAATTGCAGCGCCAATTCCATCCAGACCGTTTTGCCAATCAGCCTGAACGCGAGCGTTTGGCCTCATTACAGCAAGCCGCGACCATCAATGACGCCTACCAAACCCTCAAGCATCCGTTAAAACGGGCTGAGTATATGCTATCTTTGCAGGGTTTTGATTTAGGCAATGAACAACATACACTGCGTGATACCGCTTTTCTGATGGAACAATTAGAGTTGCGGGAAGAGCTTGATGCTATCGAACGCAGCCCAGATGCTGAAATACAACTCGCTGCATTCAGTAGCCGGCTGGCTTTGATGACAAAATCGCGCAGCCAACTGATGGTTGAGCAATTGGATCAGCAACAGTGGGAACAAGCCGCTGATACGGTTCGAAAATTACGTTTTCTGGATAAATTACAGCAACAGGTTGAGCAGCTAGAAGAGCGGCTGTTTGATGATTTATCTTGATGGTTTAGTGAAGTGAAAAGTTGTATCTAGTTGATAAAAATAAATAAAGATCAATTTATTGATGACTGCAATGCCCAGCTACTTATTATTAGGGCGCGTCACTCACGTTTTTATATGCTCTAAATAATTCGAGTTGCAGGAAGGCGGCAAGTGAATGAGTCCCGATGAGCTTACTATTTCTTAAGGTCAAGACCAGTAAGTGATTCGGGTGACAAATCTGCCGGGGGCAGATTTGAACGCTGCTCGCAGCGGCCTCGTAGAGGCGAGGCCGATGGATGGGCCGAGTAACGAACCTAGCCAACGTATATGCAGCTTGAAGTATGAAGAGTATAGATTGATGGAAGCTCAACATGGCCTTATTACAAATTAGTGAGCCTGGTTTAACTGCGGCGCCACACCAACGTCGGTTGGCCGCAGGGATAGATTTAGGTACCACCAATTCATTGGTAGCCACTGTGCGCAGCGGTAAAGCGCAAACGCTGGCAGATGAACAGCTGCGGGATCTTTTGCCTTCGGTGGTTCACTATCAACAAAATAATATTGATGTCGGCTGGAATGCGCGCAATTTAGCGGCATTGGACCCGGTCAATACTATTAGTTCAGTCAAACGCATGATGGGCCGTTCTTTGGCCGATATCCTGCAGCGCTATCCTAATCTGCCTTACCAGTTTCAGCCTAGTGAAAATGGTTTGCCGATGATCCAGACTGCCAGCGGATTAGTTAACCCGGTGCAAGTATCTGCGGATATCTTAAAAGCATTGGCGCAGCGGGCGCGAGCTGCACTAGAAGGTGAACTTGACGGTGTCGTGATTACCGTTCCGGCCTACTTTGATGATGCTCAGCGGCAGGGCACAAAAGATGCTGCCCGCTTAGCGGGGTTGCATGTGTTGCGTTTGCTTAATGAGCCGACTGCAGCGGCTATCGCCTATGGTCTGGATTCAGGCCAGGAAGGGGTGATTGCTGTTTACGACTTAGGTGGCGGAACATTTGATATCTCTATCTTGCGCTTAAGCCGTGGTGTGTTTGAAGTGTTGGCAACGGGTGGTGATTCAGCGCTGGGCGGGGATGACTTCGATCACTTATTGGCTGATTGGCTGCGTGAGCAAGCCGGTATTGATTCCCGTGATGATCATGGTGTCCAACGGCAATTACTTGATGCGGCGATCGCGGCCAAAATTGCGTTGAGTGATGCCGAGGTTGTTGATGTCTCGGTAGCTGGCTGGCAAGGACAAATCACCCGTGAGCAATTTGAATCGCTGATCGCTTCATTAGTTAAGCGCACATTAATGGCTTGTCGCCGTGCATTAAAAGATGCTGGCGTGACGGCTGACGAAGTGTTGGCAGTGGTGATGGTAGGCGGTTCGACTCGTGTGCCCTTAGTACGTGAGCAGGTGGGCCAATTCTTTGGCCGTACGCCACTGACCTCAATTGATCCCGATAAAGTGGTCGCTATTGGTGCAGCGATCCAAGCTGATATTCTGGTGGGGAATAAACCTGACAGTGATATGTTGCTGCTGGATGTTATCCCGTTGTCATTAGGGCTGGAAACCATGGGCGGTTTAGTGGAAAAAGTGATTCCACGCAATACCACCATTCCGGTCGCCCGCGCGCAAGAGTTCACTACCTTTAAAGATGGTCAGAGTGCGATGACTATCCACGTGCTACAAGGTGAACGTGAGTTGGTACAGGATTGCCGTTCCCTGGCCCGCTTTGCCTTACGTGATTTGCCGCCGCTACCAGCGGGTGGGGCACATATTCGTGTGACTTTCCAGGTTGATGCGGATGGGTTATTGAGTGTCACGGCGATGGAGAAATCCACCGGCGTGGAGGCTTCGATTCAGGTTAAGCCCTCCTATGGGCTATCTGATGATGAAATTGCCAATATGATTAAAGATTCAATGGCGAATGCGCAAAGTGATATTGGCGCGCGTAAGCTGGCGGAACAACAAGTCGAAGCCTCTCGTGTGCTGGAAAGTTTACAAGGCGCATTGGCTGAAGACTCGGCATTACTCAGTGAGCAAGAAAGTACTGCGATCGCTCAGGCGATGGCAGCATTACAGCAGCAGATGCAGGGCACTGACCCATACGCAATCGAAGCTGCGATAAAAGCGTTAGATGCACAAACGCAAGATTTTGCCGCGCGCCGAATGGATGCTTCTATTCGCCGTGCTTTGGCTGGCCATTCAGTGGATGAGGTTTAATCATGCCCAAAATAGTATTTCTGCCCCATAAAGACCTTTGCCCGGATGGTGCAGTACTGGAAGCAACTCAAGGTGAAACCATATTAGATGTCGCCTTGCGTAATGGAATCGATATCGAGCATGCCTGTGAGAAATCCTGTGCCTGTACCACTTGCCACTGTGTGGTGCGGGAAGGTTTTGATTCTCTGCCAGAAAGCAGTGAATTGGAAGATGATATGCTGGATAAAGCCTGGGGACTGGAGCCGGAGAGTCGTCTGAGTTGTCAGGCCAGAGTGACGGATGAAGATCTGGTGGTTGAGATCCCGCGTTATACCATTAACCATGCGCGAGAGCATTAATCATAAGTGGGAACATTGATATGAGCTTAACCTGGCAAGATACCCGCGAAATTGGCGAAGCGCTGTATGATCAGTTTCCGGATACCGACCCGAAAACAGTGCGCTTCACCGATATGCACCAATGGATCTGCGACTTAGAAGATTTCGATGACGATCCGCAGGGATCAAATGAAAAAGTGCTGGAAGCGATTCTTCTGGTCTGGTTAGATGAGTTTGAATAAATACCTGAGGGTCGCACGAGCGGCCCTTTTTTCTATCTGTTACTGTATAGCAGACAGTATTTTTTTAGAGTAGAACCTTTTGATCCGCCGTGGCTAACACAGGGCCACGTATAACTAGCTGAATAACAGCAAAAAATAATAATGAAGAGGTAGTTCATGACAACAGAAATGATGCAAGTAACCTTATCAAATAACCCAGCAGACGCCCGTTGGGGAGAGAAAGCCCAGTTGAGTACCGATGCCGAGGGGATGACTATCCACCTGACGGGAAAAAATGAATTAGGCACGATTCAACGTGCCGCCCGTAAAATTGATGGGCAGGGCATCAAACACGTAAAATTGGCCGGAGATGGCTGGGGTTTGGAACAAAGTTGGGCATTCTGGCAAGGGTTCCGTGGGCCAAAAGGTCAGCGCAGCGTGGAGTGGGCAGAACTGCCAGAGAACGAAAAAACCGAGCTGGAACAACGGCTGAAAATTATTGACTGGGTGCGCGATACTATTAATGCGCCAGCAGAAGATTTGGGCCCAGAGCAACTGGCTAAAAACGCGATCGATTTACTGTGTTCAGTATCATGCGATGCTGTTAGTTACCGTATTACCAAAGGCGAAGATCTGCGTGAGCAGGGTTATGCCGGGATTTACACTGTCGGTCGTGGTTCTGATCGCGCGCCGGTGTTATTGGCGTTGGACTATAACCCAACCGGTAATCCTGATGCGCCAGTGATGGCGTGCTTGGTTGGTAAAGGTATTACTTTTGATTCAGGCGGTTATAGCCTGAAACAGAGCGCCTTTATGGATTCGATGAAATCCGACATGGGCGGAGCGGCTACAGTCACCGGCGCATTGGCACTGGCTGCAGCTCGTGGTTTGAAAGAACGTGTGAAACTGTATTTGTGTTGCGCAGATAATATGGTGAGCGGTAATGCCTTTAAGCTGGGTGATATCATTCGCTATCGCAATGGTAAGACGGTTGAAATCATGAATACCGATGCCGAAGGGCGCTTGGTATTAGCCGATGGTCTGATTGATGCGTCGGAACAGAATGCACCGCTGATTATTGATGCAGCTACTTTAACCGGTGCAGCGAAAACGGCCTTGGGTAATGATTACCATGCTCTGTTTAGCTTTGATGATGAACTGGCGCAAGAGCTGTTAAGCAGTGCTAAAAGTGAGCACGAACCTTTCTGGCGTTTACCATTGGCAGAATTCCATCGCAGCCAGTTACCGTCTAACTTTGCTGAATTGAATAATGTCGCAGGCGCTGCTTACAGTGCTGGTGCCAGCACTGCTGCTGCGTTCTTGTCGCATTTCGTGAAAGCGTATCAGCAAGGCTGGTTGCACATTGACTGCTCTGCCACTTATCGTAAAGGCGCGGTTGAGCAATGGTCGGCCGGTGCTACAGGTTTAGGTGTGCGCACCATTGCAAATCTGCTGTTGGCGAAAGCAAAATAGTCAGTTTGGTGTGTGAAGGGGAGTGAGAACAGGCAGATCGTAAAAACGCCATCAATTCCTGGAGGCTCGAGCCGCGCCATCCCTGGCGCGGACGCTTTACTCTTCCGCCTATCCTCCCTCCCATTGACCTTTGTAATATATTTTTCTGGAGTAGAGCATGAGTGTGCCGCAGTCCCCTGATGATAAGCACGATCATCACCATCACGACGAAGACCAAAGCCTGGAATCCTTACTAAAACTGGCGGCGACAGAGTCTATTTATCGCACCGCCTTTTTCCGTGCATTGTTAGATGCGACAGTTTTAGTGTTGGTGGACGATTCAGAGCAGCGCGGTGAAGACGGCGAAATGACATTCACTGCGGGCAATGGGGTGAATATTCTGCATTGGGAAAAGCAGGATGGTGAATCGGTCATTCCATTCTTTATCTCGGTAGAGGTGTTACAGCAGGCGCTGGATATCGACGAAGATCAATCGCTTGACAGTGAAAAACTGTCTATTAATGATCTAAAACAGCCTTTCATCGCGATGCCTGTACGGGTGTTATTTGAAATGACACAGGGTGCGCATCTGTTTTTGAATCCAAAATCAGAGCATGGTAAAGAGTTTTGGCCGCAAGAAGTGGCGATGTTATTGGAAAACGGCGGTTTAGCTCAACCGGCGGAAATGGTAGTGGATAAAGAGAGCCAAATTTTGCTGGGCCAACCGGAAGAGTACCCGGCGGCAATGGTTGATGCTTTGATTCAACTGTTCAGTCAACGTAAACCGGTGCGGCGTGCATTTCTGGCGCTGATACATGATAAGAGTGTGGATGAAAAACCTAACTTATTGATTGGGCTGGAAGTAGATGGCTCCATTGATGAGATTGACCAATTGATTCAAGAGGCTGGCACTGTAGCCAGTGACCATGCGCCTGATGATGGCCCGGTCGATTTTTGTGTGGTAAATGAGAATGAGCGGGGAGTCAGTCACTATCTGATGACCCATACCCAAGCATTTTACCAGCGCAGATGGGGCAGTTGGCTAAGAAATGTCATTCCTTCAGTTAATCATTAATTATGAGTCAATAATCATTAATCATTAGTCACGGGGCAAGATATGAACCACAACGGATTGCGGCGGTTAATGTCGAAAATGAAAGGGTGCCAGGCCGCCCTGTTGGTCAGCACCTTATTGTTATTAGCGGGCTGCGATGATGGGAGCAAAAATAAGGATGTGGCGGCACCATCAGCCCCAGTGGCTACACAGGTAAGTGAATCGGCAGCTAAAGCGCCGGCGAGCAAAATAAACGATGCAAATAAGTTAGCGGAATTGGCAAAGCAGCATGCCGGCCAGCCACTCACCTTACTGGATGCCTCTGAGTTACAACTAGAGGGGGCCAGTGCCATGGTACTGACTTTCTCGCAACCATTAGACCCCAAGCAAGACTTCTCCTCACGGGTTCATCTGGTTGATACTGTTAGTGGAAAAATAGACGGAGCCTGGGAGCTATCTGACAACCTGATGGAGCTGCGGCTACGCCATCTTAAACCTGAGCGGAAATTACTGCTGACAGTCGATAGCACATTGCAAGGTATCGGTGGTGCTGAGCTGGGTAAACAACAGCAGCAGCAAATAACCACTCGCGATATCAAGCCAAGTGTCGGTTTTGCCAGCAAAGGTTCTTTGTTACCGGGTAAATTGGCCCAAGGCTTGCCAGTGATGGCGCTTAATGTTGATAGCGTTGATGTTAATTTTTTCCGTATCAAGCAAAGCAGTCTGGCTAATTTCCTCGCAACCTGGCAGTACCGCAGTGCATTGTCGAACTGGGAATCAGATGAACTGCTGAAAATGGCTGATCTGGTCTATACCGGACGTTTTGATCTTAATCCTGCCGCCAATACCCGCGAAAAGTTATTGCTCCCACTAGCCGATATCAAGCCGTTGCAAGAATCGGGTGTCTATCTGGCGGTGATGCAACAAGCCGGGCAATACAGTTATACCAATGCCGCCACCTTATTTACCCTGAGTGATATTGGTGTTTCGTTGCACAGTTACCATGATCGGATGGATGTCTTTACCCAAGCATTGGCAGGCGGAGCGGCCTTGAAAGGCGTGTCACTTCAATTACTGGATGAAAAAGGCCAGGTGCTGGAACAGGTTGAGACTGACGCTCAGGGCCATGCGCAACTAGAAAAGAATGCCAAAGCAAAATTGCTACTGGCCTCGCAAAACGGGCAGACCAGCCTGATTGACCTCAATACTCCGGCACTGGATCTGGCTGAGTTTGATATTGCTGGGCCAGAAGGTTTTCAGAAACAGTTTTTCGTCTTTGGCCCACGCGACTTGTATCGGCCGGGAGAGACGCTAATTGTCAATGGGTTGCTGCGTGATGCCGATGGTAAGCCACTGACCACCCAACCGGTTAAAGTGGATATTCTCAAGCCGGATAATCAAGTGGTGCGAAGTTTTGTTTGGCAGCCACAGGATGGTTTGTATCAATACCAGTACGCGATTGCAGAAAATGGTCCGACCGGCGAGTGGTCATTACGCATGAATTTGGGCGACAATCAGCCGCGCCTGTACAAATTTAAGGTGGAAGATTTCCTGCCAGAACGTATGGCACTTGATATTGCCACCCGTAAAGAGCCGATCGCCACTGATAGCGAAGCCAGTTTTGCCATTACTGGCCGCTATCTCTATGGCGCTCCGGCATCCGGTAACCGATTGCAAGGCCAATTATTCCTGCGCCCACTGCGCGAAGCGGTTGCCGAATTACCCGGTTTTGAATTCGGTTCGATTATTGAAGAAAACCTTTCGCGTACCTTGGATGAGTTTGATACCACACTCAACAGCGACGGCCAAACTGACGTTGAGGTTGATAACAGTTGGGAGAATGCACAATCCCCCCTAAAGCTGATTTTACAGGCCAGTTTACTGGAGTCCGGCGGGCGGCCAGTCACGCGGCGCGCTGAGCAAGCTGTGTGGCCAGCCGATGCGCTGGTCGGTATTCGTCCGTTATTCAATAAGCAGCAAGTTTATGATTATCGCAGCGACAGTTATAAATCACAGGCGATGGTCGATCAGGACACCACGGCTGATTTTGACATTGTTTATGCCAATGCTGACGGTGAAAAACTGGCGGCGAAAAGTTTGAAAGTGAAGTTGGTGCGTGAGCGCCGCGATTACTACTGGCAGTGGTCAGAAAGTGATGGTTGGCAGTCACTGTATGATAAAAAAGATCTGACACTGGCAGAGCAGTCAGTAGATGTTCCCGCAGACGGTAGCGCTAAAGTCAGCTTCCCAGTGGAGTGGGGCGCATATCGTATTGAGGTGAGTAATCCAGATAATGAATTAGTCAGCAGCTCTCGTTTCTGGGCCGGTTACAGTTGGCAGGATAATACGGCAGGCAGTGGTGCTGTGCGGCCAGACCAGGTCAAACTGACATTGGATAAACCGGCTTACCGACCAGGCGAGAAAGTAAAACTGCACATTGAAGCACCGGCTGCCGGTAATGGCTATCTGCTGGTGGAATCCAGTGATGGCCCATTGTGGTGGCAGGAAGTGACTATTCCCGCTGGGGGCGCTGAGGTTGAAGTGCCGATTAACAAAGAGTGGAATCGCCATGATTTGTATCTCAGTGCGACAGTTATTCGCCCTGGTGATAAGTCACAACAGGCGACCCCAAAACGCGCCATTGGTTTGCTGCATCTACCGCTGGTAGATGAAACACGCAAGTTGGCACTAGAGCTGGAATCACCTGAGCGTATTCGTCCTAATCAGACCTTAACGGTAAAAGTAAAAGCTAGCCGCACCGATGCACCATTACCTGAGAAAGTGCAGGTATTGCTATCGGCGGTCGATAGCGGGATTCTGAATATTAGTGATTACGCCACGCCCGATCCCTATGACGCCTTCTTTGGCCGCAAACGCTACAGCGCCGACCAATATGATGTTTACGGGCAATTAATTGAAGGGCAGGGGCGTTTGGCGAGCCTGCGATTCGGTGGTGATGGAGATGAGGAAGACGCGCTATCTCGTGGCGGTAAAAAACCGATAACTGAAGTCACTATTGTGGCGCAACAGGCCCAGCCGGTGACATTAAACGCACAGGGTGAAGGCACTATTGAGCTGGCTATTCCGGACTTTAACGGCGAGTTACGTTTGATGGCGCAAGCCTGGAGTGATGAAGATTTCGGTAAAGCTGAGTCTAAAGTGGTGGTCGCGGCTCCGTTGATTGCCCAACTCGCCACCCCGCGTTTTCTGGCGGGAGGAGACAGCACCCAACTGGCATTGGATTTAAGTAATCTATCTGGTCAGCCGCAGACACTGTCACTTAACTGGGTCGCCAGCGATTTACTGGCACTCAATGGCACACCAATCCAAACTATTTCGCTGGCAAATGGCGAGCGCAAAACAGTGCTGATTCCGGTGCGGGCATTGAATGGTTTTGGGCAGGGTGATATCGGTCTGACTATTACCGGTATGGTTTTACCTAATGAGAAAGTCCCCAATTATCAGCATCATTGGAAGATAGGTGTGCGGCCAGCGTATCCCGCTCAGACGCGCCATTTCGCCAATGTGTTGCATAGCGGTGAAAGCTGGAGTCTGCCAGCGGAAGCGATCAGAGGTCTGGCTCCTGAGACTCTACAAGGGCAACTGCTGATAACTAGCCGGCCACCGCTGAATCTAGCGCGCTATATCACTGAATTATATGCCTATCCTTATGGCTGTCTGGAGCAGACGGTGAGTGGGTTGTATCCGTCGTTGTACAGCAATTATGCTCAACTGACGGCACTCGGTATTAAGGCCGAGAGTGACGAAAAACGGCGTAAAAGCATTGATGTCGGTATCGAGCATTTGCTCAGCATGCAGCGCTATAATGGCGGTTTCGGTTTGTGGAGCAATGATAGCCCGGAGGAATTCTGGCTGACGGCGTATGCCACCGACTTCCTCTATCGCGCCAGCCAGCAGGGGTACAGTGTGCCGGTGGCTGCGCTAACGGCGGCGAATAGTCGTTTGCAGCGCTATTTGCAAGATCCGAGTCAAATTGAAATTCGTTACAGCGAACAGACCAAACACACGCGTTTTGCTGTACAAGCTTACGCGGGCTTGGTCTTGGCACAACAGCAGCAAGCTTCATTGGGTGCTTTGCGCCAATTGTATACTCGCAGTAATGATGCACGTTCTGGTTTGCCGTTGGTACAACTGGGTGTTGCACTGAAATTGATGGGAGATATGCCCCGCGCCAAAGAAGCCATTACGCAAGGGCTGAATACCACCCGCAGTGATAAAGACTATTGGCTGGAGGATTACGGCAGTTCATTACGCGATGACGCCCTGATTTTGGCACTGCTGACAGACAATAACCTGTTGGCGCAAGATCGAGATACGCGCCTATTGGCACTGTCTGATGCGCTGACCAGCCGTAACTACCTATCAACACAGGAAAGCAATGCAGTATTCCTCGCGGGTCGTACATTGATGAGTGGGGGGGAAACGCCGTGGCAAGTGGCGATTGCATCGCAAGTTGAGCCAATTGAGCAGGCCGAGACACTGACGCAAAGTGCAGCATTGAATCAAAACTGGTCAGCACAACAATTGGTGGGCGGGATGCAATTACAAAATCGCGGCGACGTTGCATTGTATAGCCGCGTGAATGTGGTGGGATATCCACAGCAAACGCCAGTGCCTTACAGCAACAATTTACATATCACCCGCAGTTATATCGGGCTTGATGGTCAGCCGCTGCGCTTATCCCAATTGAAGAGTGGTGAGTTGGTTTTAGTGCATTTAGATGTCTGGGCTGATCAGCGGGTACCCGATGCGCTGGTGGTCGATTTGCTGCCAGCCGGTTTGGAACTGGAAAACCAGAACTTGGGCGACAGCAGCGCCAGTCTGGGAGAGAGTGCTAGCAGTGTGACCGAGTTGATGCAGGATATGCAGCAGTCGGATATCAAGCATCAGGAGTTTCGAGATGACCGCTACGTTGCTGCAGTCAATGTTGATGCTTATCGCCATACGACATTGTTATATCTGGCACGCGCAGTGACGCCGGGTATTTATCAGGTGCCTGCGCCACAAGTGGAATCGATGTATGTTCCAGATTGGCGGGCGCTGGGCAGCACGGTGCCGCAGCTTGAAATAGTTAAGTAAACACTTACTCCCCTTTTACGGTTACAGATAAAAGGGGAGCTATCTATCCTTGATGCTAAAAACATACTTTTTCCGACATCGCCGTAAAATCTGGGCGCTGGCGTTTATTGTCTTGCTGTTTCCGGCTATCTTGTGGCTGGCGGATAAACGCTGGCCGCTTCCACTGACTGAAGTGCAGGTTGCGCGGGTAGTGGTCGCTGGGGATGGGACACCGCTATGGCGCTTTGCCGATGCTGACGGAGTTTGGCGCTATCCGGTGACGTTGAAAGAGGTTTCACCTTATTACCTGCAAGCGCTGCTGACCTTTGAAGACCGCTGGTTTTATTCTCATCCCGGAGTGAACCCAATGGCACTGGCCCGCGCCGCCTGGCAGGATTTGCGCGCAGGAAAGATTCTGTCTGGTGGCAGTACACTTTCGATGCAAGTTGCCCGCCTGATTGACCCACATCCCCGCACATTAGCGGGCAAGTTACGCCAAGTGTGGCGAACGGCTCAGCTGGAATGGCACTTTTCTAAAGACAAAATTCTCGAAATCTACCTTAACCGCGCCCCTTTCGGTGGCACGTTGCAAGGCATTGGTGCGGCCAGTTGGACATATCTGGGTAAGCCACCCTCACAATTAACGCCGGCAGAAGCCGCATTATTGGCCGCATTGCCCCAGGCACCGAGCCGCTTGCGCCCGGATCGCTATCCACTGCGAGCTAAAGCTGCGCGCGATAAAGTGCTAAGTCGGCTGGCGGATTATCAGGTGTGGTCGGCTGAACAGGTGGCTGATATCAAACAAGAAGATATCTGGCTGGCACCGCGCCAGGTTCCGCAATTAGCGCCATTGCTCGCTCGGCGCTTAACCGTAGGTAACCAGCGGGAAGTGATTAACACTACTGTGGATGCAGGTTTACAGCGGCAACTGGAAGACATGGCTGCAGGTTGGCGTCATCAACTCCCCGAGAAAACTTCATTGGGATTGCTGGTGGTAGACCATACCACCATGAATGTGCTTGCTTACCTCGGTTCAGTCGATTTTCAGGATGATCGCCGCTTCGGTCATGTGGATATGGTCAGTGCCTGGCGCTCGCCGGGGTCAACACTGAAGCCATTCCTGTATGCTATGGCATTGGATGATGGCCTGATCCATGCTGAGTCATTGTTGCAAGATGTGCCACGTCGGTTTGGCGATTATCGACCCGGTAACTTTGATACTGGCTTCCACGGCCCGGTCAGTGCCAGCGAAGCTTTGGTGCGCTCTTTAAATCTGCCAGCGGTACAATTACTCGAAGCTTATGGCCCTAAGCGTTTTACCGCTAACTTACGTAATAGCGGTTTGAACTTACGTTTCCCACTTCACAGTGAACCCAGTTTGGCAGTGATCCTTGGAGGTACAGGTTCGCGGCTGGACCAATTAGTCGCGGCCTACAGTGCTTTTGCGCGGGGTGGAATGGCGGCAACGTTGCGGTTTGAGCCCCAACAGCAGATACAGGAACGGCGTTTGTTTTCACCGGGATCGGCATGGATTACCAGGCGAATTATGGCGGGGGCAGCCCGGCCACTACCGGACGATATTTTACCCGCCACGGTACCGTTGGCATGGAAAACCGGTACCAGCTATGGTTACCGTGATGCGTGGGCGATTGGCATTAATGCACGCTATACCATTGGTGTGTGGGTCGGTCGGCCAGATGGTACTCCGGTCGCTGGACAATTTGGTTATGCCACAGCTATCCCTATCCTCAATCAAGTCAATAACTTGCTGATGACTAGGTTACAGCAAACCGATCACCCATTACCCAGAGATCCCCGGCCATCGTCCGTCAGCCGCGAAGAGATCTGTTGGCCGGGTGGTCAACCTTTGGCGGCCGGAGACACTAATTGCCGCCAACGTCGACAAAGCTGGGTTCTGGATGGCACCCTGCCGCCGACACTCACTGCACCTGGGCAGGAAAATACGCAGGGCAGCCAGTTCACTATTTGGTTGAATCCACAAGGACAGCGAGTCGCTGCCGATTGCCAAGGCGCCATGCCGGTTGTATTAGCATTGTGGCCATTGCCACTCGAACCTTGGTTACCGATGACAGAGCGCCGCAGCTATCGGCTGCCTGCGGCAAGTAGTGAATGCCCGCCACAGGGAGGCATGGATGTGGCTCCTTTGCTTATTTTGGGTATCCGTGATGGTGCGGTAGTGAAACGTTTGCCTGGCCAAAATCATCTTGATCTTCGCCTGGAAGCCCAAGGTGGGGGCGGGCAACATTGGTGGTTCCTCAATGGGGAACAAGTGGCAGTGACTGAAAATAATCAAGCATGGATACAGACATTATCAATGCCTGGCCGTTATCAACTTACGGTGTTAGATGAGAGTGGGTTAGTGAGTAATGTATTATTTCGCGTAGAATGAATATAGGTATTAAATTAATTGCTGATAACCTATTACTTGCTTTTATATTCCATTATTAATTAATTTTCTGTGATAAATAAAGTAATATTATAATTTTGATTTGTTAGATAAATTAACTCCAGCATATTATAGAGCATCGCTGGAGAGTAATAAGATGATTTATAAAATTTCCTTTATAGTATTAATTTTAATAATATCAACTATTGATGTTTTCGCTGAGCAGCCTAAAGTTTGTTTTTTTGCTGATGAAGGTTATCAAGGGAAGTCTTTTTGTGCTTCTCAAGGTCAGGCGGGAAGTGATCTTCGAACGGAATGGAATGATAGAGTATCATCTATTTATATTCCCCCAGGGATGATAGTGACCGTATTTAAAGATATCGATTTTTCAGGCGAAAACTTAACATTTAAAGAAAGTGTTGATTTAGAATTCTCACGCCGCTGGGCAAGCTTAAATAATTCAATCAGTTCCTTTAAGGTCAGAAGTGCCGCTTGCTTTTATGACTATGATGATTTTACTGGTGATTCGATTTGTATCTCAGGTAATGAACGTATTGATTTATATAATGAGACTCATGGTCGACGAACGCATATATTAAACCCTCTCAATGATAAAGTAAGCTCTATTCTACTACCTAAAGATACTCAAGCTACTATCTATGAAGATGATAGCTATAGTGGCGTTTATTTTACTCTAACAGAGAGCCAGTCTGAATTAAACCTCGAAAATATAGGGATGAATAATAATATTACTAGTATGAGGGTCTCTCAGTTTGAACACTTTCTCTGTGATAAATACTGTGTCATTAAAGATAGCATGCTTGTTCCTGTACAATATGCTTTTGGACACTATTGGGATGATAAAAGAATAGGTTCAAAACAAGTGTTGATTAGTCTGTATATAACCAATGAAGATAATCACTCTATAGGTATATCCGGTGGCGGAATTTTTAAAATAAAGGGTAAGGAGATTTTATTTATTCATGAGCGCAGTAGTAAAGCTACTGTCTTTGAATTAAGTGGTCATAGTAATACATTATCCCTGTTATCTAAATTTAGTGGTGGATATTTTGAATTTCAACTTATTGAGTCCTCTAGTGATCAAGTGATAAGTATTTATCCTGTATTGGGCTATTTATTTGATGTAGATGATACCAATGTCCAGTTTTTTATCCATAATGAGAATAGTAAGCAACCAGTCATAATAGATAAAATAGTCCTGACAGTTGAAAAAGAACACCATAGAATAGAGCGCAGTTTTATAGGGAAAGAAATCTGTTGGTTGGACCCTTTGTTTAACTTATATAATTATATTATTCAAGGGGGTTGTAATCAGGTAGACCATTTTATTAGTGATGCGCGGGATTTTTTTAGTAGTACTGATAATAAAATATTGCAAGTATCTGGTACATCCAAAGCACTACCCAAAATAAAAGATAATGAATCTTTCGCTTTTGAAAAAATGATGCTAGATCTTTCGGCTGATCCTAAGGGTATATTGACTCACATTAATTCTGATATGAATGGTAACTCATTGATTTTACCTGCAACCGCCCTAGCTTGTCATGTTTCGATGAAAGACCAAATACTTCCTCATTTGCGTTCGCGCCGTCAGGCTATTCCTCCCTGTATTACCTGGACATTGAATATTTTAACTGACTTTACATTGCTATTTGGTAGCAGTGTTAGTACCTGGAATGCCGAAAATTTTGGCCGGGTCATATCGCGCATTGTTAATTCAGGGGATACCGGCTATGCGGTATCTGATCCTGAAATAGACCAACGTCTGGTTGAAAATGTTCGAACTTTCGTCGCGGAACATATTGATAATGTGGCACTATTAAAAACAGCATTCGATTTTTCCCAGCTTAGCTATAGCGATTATTTACGGCACAATAACCCAGAGACAGACGCGCTGCCTCCGTTGGCGGTACAGTCATTGCCCCAGGGGCGCTATGAACTTGCTCTACAAAGTTTTCAATTTGTCGAGACGGTGCCCAGAAGACAACATCATGGCGAGTGGGTTGAACATCCTGAGTTGCATTTTGATATTGAGATAATCAGTGGCGAAACTGCCACCACGCAAACAGCCAGACAAAATGTTGTGCCGGTGGTAGAGGATTGGCGCAAGCGCTATCGCCAAGCCTCGCAGTCTTTATATATTACTGCAAATGCTGAAATGGCAAGCAATCCCAATATGCATCACGGAATGAATGACGTTATTTGTGCCGCCAGTTTGGTGAGTGATGTTGCTCAAAGTTGGTTAAGAACGCCACGTGAGGATTATATTTATGTGATTGTTCGTTTATCCGGTGAGATAGTCAGCATAGCGATGGCGGTAGATATCAATGAATTTGATGTCGGGGTTGCAGGATCGTTAACCCGGCCAGATGATGTGCTTCATCCTACTGCCAACGGTGTTATTCGCGGGGCGGGTACGGCAGCAATGCGGGCATTGGCCGAGCATGTGGCCATGAAAGGAAAACGGACATTGGTATCGGAGGTCATTAGCCAGCCATCCGCAATTGTGAAGAAAAAGTTGGGTTTTCAATATATTAATGAACTTTGATATCGAGGTTTTTTTAATAACCAAGTACTGATGAGAGCGGGACCCAGAAGATTCTTATGCAAAGTGTGATTTGTGCATAAAAGTGAGGAATAAAGATAAATATTTTTTAATAAAATGTTGTGATTCCCGTATGCAAGGGCCAAACACCCACATATAATCGGCGGCCACTGTACAGGGTCGGCATAATTTTGTAGTAAAGGAACTGCCCGCGAGCCAAAAAGCACTTTACGCGGCGGGTTCCAAGTCCGGTCAATATTAGAAATCCCAATAGAGGTTATCATGGCTGTAGAACGTACTTTTTCCATTATCAAACCGAATGCTATTGCCAAAAATAACATTGGTGCTATTTATGCGCGTTTTGAAAGTGCTGGTTTCAAAATTATTGCTGCAAAAATGCTGCATCTGACCAAAGAACAAGCTGAAGGTTTTTACGCTGAACATAAAGACCGCCCATTCTTTGATGGTTTGGTCGAGTTTATGACTTCAGGCCCGGTCATGATTCAGGTTCTGGAAGGCGAAAATGCCGTTCAACGTCATCGTGATATCATGGGTGCAACTAATCCAGACAACGCACTGGCAGGCACTTTGCGTGCAGATTTCGCCGACAGTTTCACTGCGAATGCGGTACACGGTTCTGATGCAGTGGAATCAGCTCAGCGTGAAATCGCTTATTTCTTCAGCGAAAATGAAATTTGCTCCCGTTAATTAATTGATTTTGTGAATTAGATTGGCTTGTTTAATCAGCTGAAACAATAAAGTTGCCTGTACGCCTTTCCAATCATGGAATCCATGCTTTAAAATTTGTACAATGCTGCGCCCCGGTGGAGACATCTCTGCCGGGGCGTTCTATTATTTATTCATCGCCGTTTCGAAAGCCGTACCCGGTTTAAAGCGCAGCGCCGTAAAGTGTAACAACGAGGCCACGACAACTCATGTCTGAACAATTATTAACTGCATCAATGCCAATTGATGCAGCCCCTCAGCCTGACAACGCGGTTGCAACCGCAGCACCAGCAACCAGCAAAATCAATCTACTTGATTTAAATCGTCAGCAAATGCGCGAATTTTTTGCCGAGATGGGCGAGAAGCCTTTCCGTGCAGATCAGGTCATGAAGTGGATGTATCACTATTGCTACGATGATTTCGAGCAAATGACCGACATTAATAAAGGGTTGCGTGCCAAATTACAGCGCGTAGCTGAAATCCGTGCACCTGAAGTGGCACAAGAACAGCGCTCCACTGATGGCACCATTAAATGGGCCATCAAAGTTGGCGATCAGCAAGTCGAAACGGTGTATATCCCTGAGGGTGACCGCGCGACCCTGTGTGTGTCCTCTCAGGTCGGCTGCGCGTTAGAATGTAAATTCTGTTCAACGGCACAGCAAGGTTTTAACCGTAACTTGCGAGTCTCTGAAATTATCGGTCAGGTATGGCGTGCGGCCAAGATTATCGGTTCATTAAAATCAACCGGCACCCGTCCTATCACCAACGTGGTGATGATGGGCATGGGTGAACCGCTGTTGAACTTGAATAATGTGGTACCCGCGATGGATATCATGATGGACGACTTTGGTTTCGGTTTATCCAAACGCCGTGTGACATTGTCGACTTCTGGTGTGGTGCCAGCACTAGATAAACTGGGCGATATGATTGATGTTGCCTTAGCTATCTCATTGCATGCGCCGACGGATGATATCCGCGATGAAATCGTGCCTATTAACCGTAAATACAACATTGAAACCTTCCTGGCCGCTGTTCGCCGTTATTTGGCGAAATCTAATGCCAATGGTGGGCGGGTTACCGTTGAATACGTTATGCTGGATCACATCAATGACAGCACTGAGCAAGCTCATCAGTTGGCGGAATGTTTAAAAGACACTCCGTGTAAGATTAACTTGATCCCATGGAACCCGTTCCCAGGAGCACCTTATGGCCGTAGCTCAAACAGCCGGGTGGATCGTTTTTCTAAGGTATTGATGGAATACGGATTTACCACTATCGTCCGTAAGACACGTGGTGATGACATTGATGCAGCATGTGGTCAATTGGCCGGTGAGGTGATTGACCGCACCAAGCGCAGCTTGAAAAAGAAAATGGCCGGTGAACCTATCGCCATTAAAACAGTCTGATTCACAATGCCATTAGTTTGGGCATAACTGTTTGTTATTCAAATTATAATTTGTTAGATAATCGATATTAAAAAGGTTATTCAAAAGTCATTAATGGGAATAACATAAGTACCTGATTCGGGTAAGTGCGGTAACTAACGTGCCTGTAGCTTGCAAGAAGACGGGTATCTTCACAAATAAGGACAACTGAGCAAGCATGAAGCTGATAAAACTGTGGAGAGTTTGCCTGATAGCGACTGCATTGGCGGGCTGTTCTGGTTCATCGCCGGAAAAAGTGAACCAATCCGCCGCAGGGCAGACACGTTTACAACTAGGTTTAGAATATCTGGCGCAAGGTGATCTTACTGCTGCGCGGCAGAATCTTGAGAAGGCTGTAGCGGCAGATCCACAGGATTATCGTGCTCAATTGGGTATGGCTTTTTATGAGCAACGCATCGGCGAAAACGATGCGGCAGAGCAGCGCTATCAGCAAGCGATGAAACTGGCACCAGGAAATGGCACTGTACTGAATAATTACGGTGCGTTTCTGTGTAGTTTAGGGCAGTATGTACCGGCCCAACAACAGTTTAGCGCAGCTGTATTGTCGCCTGATTACGGTCAGGTTGCAGATAGTCTGGAAAACGCTGGATATTGCTTTTTACGGGCTAATCAAAATGACCAGGCTCGCGTACTCTTGAGTCGGGCATTGAAGTATGATCCGGACAAAGGTGAGCCGCTGCTTGCAGAAGCTCAAAGGCACTTTGGAGAAGGGAATCGCGCTCAAGCGCAACTATTACTGGATGTTTATCAACATGTACTTCCAGCCAGTGCTGAAAGTTTATGGTTACAAATTCGTTTCGCCGCGCTAGCAGGCCGTCAAGATAGTGTTCAACGCTATGGCAAGCAGCTTGCGCGAAGTTTTCCACAATCCAAACAGTACCAGCATTTTCTAGCTAATGAATACTGAAGCCTCCCAAGATCAAACTGTTCCAGAGACGACAGGTGTGCGCCTGCGTCAAGCCCGCGAAGCACTAGGGCTCACTCAGCAGATGGTTGCAGAACGTCTGTGTCTGAAAGTATCCACAATCCGTGATATTGAGGAGGATAAAGCACAAGCTAATCTCGCCTCGACATTCCACCGTGGCTACATTCGTTCTTACGCTAAACTGGTTCACCTTCCAGAAGATGAACTGTTGCCTATGTTGGCAAAACAAGCGCCGATCAGAGCGGCAAAAGTTGCCCCGATGCAAAGTTTTTCATTGGGCAAAAAGCATAAAAAACGTGATGGCTGGTTGATGAGTTTCACCTGGCTTATTGTGTTGGTTGTGCTCGGTCTGACAGGGGCATGGTGGTGGCAAAATCATCAGGCGCAGCAAGCAGAAATAGTCACTATGGCTGATCAGTCTTCTGCTCAACTGTCGCAAAATGGCGGGCAATCTGTGCCGCTATCTGATGATAATAGCGATCCTGTGAACCCGGTAGATAGTCAAGCTTCGATCGTAAATAGCCAGCCGCCTACACCAACAGAAAATGGTACTGCACCTACGACGAGCAGTGCAGTACCCGTGGATTCGGCAAACGGCCCTGTCAACACAATAGCACCTCAAGGAACAACTTCAGCGGAGTCTGCGGTTGTTTCTCCAAGTCAGGCGCCTTTGCCTAATGTTTCTTCTACGCAATCGCCTCTGCCTACAGCAGAAGCTGGGGTAACAGGCACCGCGTCATCTGTCGGCTCATTGGTCATGAATTTTACTGCTGATTGTTGGTTGCAGGTTGTTGATGCAACTGGAAAAACATTATTTAGTGGTATCCAAAAAGGGGGCGCGACTCTCAATCTATCAGGGAAAGCTCCCTATAAGCTGACCATTGGTGCTCCAGGTGCATTAACGATTACGTATCAGGGTAATCCAGTAGATTTGAGTAAGTTTATTAAGGCTAATCGCGTAGCCCGCCTGACTGTCGGTGTAGAGTAATATTGTGTTTTTGACAAACAACTCCGTGGTTCTGAGCAATGGCCATTGTCTTGTGGAAGATAATGGTTTTGAAAGACTACTGCGTTGCGAAAACTACACGACTGTAAAGGAGAGTGTGTAATGCATAATGAATCCTCTATTATCCGCCGTAAATCGACCCGGATTTACGTCGGTAAAGTACCTATTGGTGATGGTGCGCCGATTGCAGTGCAATCGATGACCAATACCAAAACCACCGATGTTGATGCGACTGTTGCCCAAATTAAGGCACTGGAACGTGTTGGCGTAGACATCGTGCGAGTTTCAGTACCGACCATGGATGCAGCTGAGGCCTTTAAGTTAATCAAGCAGCAGTCAAATGTCCCGTTGGTTGCTGATATCCATTTCGATTACCGTATTGCGCTAAAAGTTGCGGAGTATGGCGTTGATTGCCTGCGAATTAATCCTGGAAACATCGGTTCAGAAGAACGTATTCGTTCTGTGGTTGATTGTGCCCGTCACCACAATATCCCTATTCGAATTGGTATCAATGGTGGGTCGCTGGAAAAAGATATACAGGAAAAGTATGGCGAACCTACGCCGGAAGCCCTGCTTGAATCTGCGATGCGCCATGTCGATATCCTTGATCGCCTCAATTTTGATCAGTTTAAAGTCAGTGTTAAAGCCTCCGATGTTTTCTTGGCTGTAAACTCCTATCGTCTGCTGGCCAAGCAAATTAATAATCCCTTGCACTTAGGGATAACTGAAGCCGGTGGCGCGCGTAGTGGCTCCGTAAAATCGGCAATTGGATTAGGCCTGCTGTTGTCAGAAGGTATCGGCGATACGCTACGTATCTCGTTAGCTGCGGATCCGGTAGAAGAAGTTAAAGTTGGCTTTGATATCCTTAAATCGCTGCGGATCCGTTCTCGCGGGATCAACTTTATTGCCTGTCCAACCTGTTCCCGCCAAGAGTTTGATGTTATTGGTACTGTCAATGCATTGGAACAGCGGTTAGAAGATCTGATTACTCCGATGGATGTTTCTATCATTGGCTGTGTGGTCAATGGGCCTGGTGAGGCATTAGTCTCGACTATCGGTGTGACTGGCGCCCATAACAAAAGTGGTTTCTACGAAGATGGTGTTCGTCAGAAAGAACGTTTTGATAATGAAAAGATGATCGACCAGTTGGAAGCTAAAATTCGTGCAAAAGCATCGATGCTTGATGCAAGTAATCGAATAGTTATCAATATGCTGGAAGAAAAATAAGTAGCACGATCATTCGTTATCGTTGAATACAGAAAGCGGGCATGGCCCGCTTTAGAATGAGTCTGTAGAGGTAACAAATTGTCGCCATTGAATATGTGGGCGGCAAGCCTCTATAATCGGCTTTATTTTTTGCACTATGCCCAATGTTAGTGGCGTTGCTGCCGACACCGCTGCAACATCATGTAAACTGGGTATAAAACTATAGAGAACAGACGTGGCAAAGAACATTCAAGCCATCCGTGGTATGAACGACTACCTGCCAGCCGATACGGCAATATGGCAGCGAATTGAAGGCATTTTGAAGCAAGTGCTCGCAGGCTATGGTTACAGCGAAATCCGCATGCCGATTGTAGAGCAGACCCCGTTATTCAAACGCGCTATCGGTGAAGTCACCGACGTGGTTGAGAAAGAGATGTATACCTTTGACGATCGCAATGGCGAAAGTCTGACTCTGCGACCGGAAGGTACCGCAGGGTGCGTGCGCGCAGGCATTGAACATGGTCTGCTGTACAATCAGGAACAGCGTCTGTGGTATATCGGCCCCATGTTTCGCTATGAGCGCCCACAAAAGGGGCGTTACCGTCAATTCCACCAGTTAGGCGCGGAAGTTTTCGGCCTACAAGGGCCTGATATTGATGCAGAATTGATTCTACTGACAGCTCGCTGGTGGCGTGCGTTAGGGATATCAGAGCATGTGCAGCTTGAATTGAACTCCATTGGCTCATTGGATGCGCGCGCTGACTATCGTGAAGCGCTAGTGACTTTTCTTGAACAACATGTTGATGTGTTGGATGAAGATTGTAAGCGCCGCATGTACAGCAACCCGTTACGAGTGCTGGATTCTAAGAACCCAGATGTTCAACAATTGCTTAACGATGCACCTAAGCTGTCTGATTATCTGGATGATGAATCAAAACAACATTTTGCCGGTCTGTGTGAACTTTTAGACCAAGCCAGTATCCCATATACCGTAAATGAGCGTTTAGTTCGTGGTTTGGATTATTACAACCGTACGGTATTTGAGTGGGTAACCAACAGTCTGGGCGCACAAGGCACAGTCTGTGCCGGTGGGCGTTACGACGGTTTGGTTGAACAGTTGGGTGGTCGTTCAACACCTGCTGTTGGTTTTGCGATGGGGCTTGAGCGTTTGGTTCTGTTGGTGCAGGCTGTCAACCCAGAGTTCAAAGTACCCGCGACCGTTGATGTGTATTTCATCTCATCAGGTGAGGGAACGCAAAGTGCTGCGATGCAGCTGGCGGAACGTGTGCGTGATGTTTTACCGACCTTAAAGTTAATGACTAACTACGGCGGTGGCAATTTCAAAAAGCAAATTACCCGCGCTGATAAGTGGGGGGCGCGTGTGGCACTAATACTTGGCGAAAGCGAAGTGGCGACACAGCAAGTGGTTGTAAAAGATTTGCGGAATGGTGAACAAGAAACGCTGGCGCAAGCGGATGTTGCTGCGCGTCTGGCTTTGATGTTGGGTTAAGGAGAGAGACACCGTGGAAGTCTATACCACTGAAAATGACCAGGTTGATGCAGTGCGCCGTTTCTTTAGTGAGAATGGTAAAGCGCTGGCCGTGGGTGTGGTGCTCGGGATTGGTGCATTAGTGGGTTGGCGTTACTGGCAGAGTCATCAAAATACTGTCTTGACGGAAGCCTCCTCTGCCTATCAGCAAGCCAGTGATGCTTTGTCAGCCAACAGCGCTGATGGTGTTGCTGTCGCTGAAAAATTTGTTCAGAGCAATAAAAGTAACTACGGCGTACTTGCCGGGTTAGAGCTGGCTCACCACTTTGTTGAGCAAAACGAATTTGATAAAGCCGCACAGCAACTTACCCAAGCATTGGGCCAGACAAAAGATGAAAACCTGCTGTCGTTGATTAATCTGCGTCTTGCTCGTTTGCAACTGCAATTGAAAAAACCAGATGAAGCATTGAAAACACTGGATGCAGTGCAAGGCGACGGCTGGACTGCGATGGCACAAGATGTTCGTGGCGATGCATTATTAAGCAAAGGTGATACCGCGGGTGCACGCGCAGCTTACAGTAAAGGTGTCGAATCAAATGCTTCTCAGGCGCTACAAGCTTTACTGCGCATGAAATTGAATAATTTGTCCAGCTAAGGGGTACTTCCCATGCAATTGCGTAAAACACTCTTAGTAGGACTGGTATCTGTTGCCCTATTGAGTGGTTGTTCACTGTTTAACAGTGAAGAAGATGTGGTTACCATGTCGCCACTACCAAAAGTTGAGAATCAATTCACGCCGACAAAAGTGTGGAGTACTTCTGTGGGTGGTGGTGTCGGTGATTATTACTCACATCTGCGCCCAGCTTGGCAGGGAACTTCTGTCTTTGCCGCTGACCGTAAAGGTCTGGTGAAAGCGATGGAAGCTGATACGGGCAAACAAATTTGGCAAACCGATCTGTCTGAGAAAACCAACTTCCTTTCCAGTAACCGTTCCGCGATGTTATCTGGTGGCGTAACAGCTTCAGGTGCTCATGTGTACGTCGGTAGTGAGAAAGCCGTGGTTTATGCGTTGAACTCTGACGATGGAAAGGTGGCCTGGCAGACGGTAGTCGCTGGCGAAGCCTTGTCCCGCCCTGTAGTTAGTGATGGTGTGGTACTGATTCACACCTCGAATGGCATGTTGCAAGCGTTGAATGAATCTGATGGTGCCATTAAGTGGACATTAAATCTGGATACACCAGCATTGTCTCTACGTGGTGAATCAGCACCAACAGTTGCATTTGGTGCTGCACTTGTCGGTGGCGACAATGGTCGCGTGAGCGCAGTGATGCTGGAGCAAGGTCAGTTGATCTGGCAACAGCGTATTTCCCAAGTGACTGGAACTACTGAAATTGACCGCCTGAATGATGTTGATACTACACCAGTCGTTGTAGATGGGGTTGTTTATGCTTTGGCATACAACGGCAACCTGACTGCACTGGATCTGCGCTCTGGTCAGATTCTGTGGAAGCGTGAAATGGGTTCAGTCAATGATATCATTGTTGATGGCGGCAATATTTATTTAGTCGACCAGAATGATCGCATTGTTGCATTGAAGGCTGATGGTGGTGTAACCCTTTGGAGTCAAAGCGATTTATTACATCGTAACTTGACGGCTCCTGTGCTGTATAATGGTTATCTGGTTGTAGGTGATGCTGAAGGTTATCTGCACTGGGTGAATACCACTGATGGTCGTTTTGTTGCTCAGCAGAGCGTAGATAGCTCCGGTTTCCTGAGTGCACCTGTGGTTGCCAGCGATAAGTTGCTGGTGCAGGCAAGAGGCGGCACGGTATACGCGTTCACCCGTTAATCCTTATTTAAAATGCCTGTCTGACAGGTTAATACCCAAGCCACTGGCGTTGCAGTATGTAACACCGCTGCAACTTCAAAGAGGAAGGGTTCAAAGCGGCTCCTGATATTCAGGGGCCGTTTGTCTTCTAAAAACTGCGCTGTTGAACGTTCAGTACAGTGCTGTAACGCTTTGAAAATTAAGTAATGAGGCTCCAAAAATGATACCTGTCATCGCGCTGGTCGGGCGCCCGAATGTGGGTAAATCCACTTTATTTAACCGCTTAACGCACACCCGTGATGCGTTAGTTGCGGATTTTCCCGGGCTAACGCGTGACCGTAAATATGGTCGTGCCGAGGTCGAGGGTCATGAGTTTATTGTTATCGATACCGGAGGTATTGATGGCACAGAAGATGGTGTAGAAACCAAGATGGCTGGTCAATCGTTACTGGCGATTGAAGAAGCTGATATCGTCCTGTTTATGGTCGATGCGCGCGCTGGGCTGATGCCTGCGGACCAGGGCATTGCTCAACATCTGCGCAGCCGTGAAAAAGCTACTTTCCTGGTTGCCAACAAAACTGACGGTATTGATCCAGATACCGCTACAGCTGATTTCTATTCATTAGGCTTGGGTGAAGTTCATGCGATTGCAGCTTCCCACGGCCGTGGTGTGACTCAGTTGATTGAAGATGTAATGGCGCCTTACATGGACGCTGAAGAGCCTGAAGCTGAACTGACAGATGAAGAAGCTAACGCGGCCTATTGGGCTGCGCAAGAAGCCGACGAAGATGAAATTCCAGAAGACGAAGAGGATGACTTTGATCCACTGAGTTTGCCAATCAAATTGGCCATCGTTGGGCGTCCTAACGTAGGTAAGTCCACACTAACTAACCGTATCCTCGGTGAAGATCGTGTGGTGGTTTATGATATGCCGGGCACCACGCGTGACAGCATTTATATTCCAATGACCCGTGACGAACGCGAATATATTCTGATTGATACCGCAGGTGTACGTAAACGTGGCAAGATAACTGAAGCAGTTGAAAAATTCTCGGTTATTAAAACTTTGCAGGCAATTGAAGATTCCAACGTTGTGCTGTTGGTCATTGATGCCCGTGATGGTATTTCAGATCAGGATTTGTCTCTGTTAGGCTTTATTCTCAATAGTGGGCGCTCACTTGTTATAGCGGTCAATAAATGGGATGGCATGTCAGAAGAAGCCCGTGCTCAGGTCAAAGATATGCTAGACCTGCGCCTTGGTTTTGTCGATTTTGCTCGTATTCACTTTATCTCTGCACTACATGGTAGCGGCGTCGGTAACCTGTTTGAATCTATTCAGGAAGCGTATGACTGTTCAACCAAGCGAGTGGGTACTTCCTTACTGACCCGCATTATGCAAATGGCAGAAGAAGATCATCAGCCTCCGCTAGTTCGTGGTCGCCGTGTTAAGCTGAAATATGCTCACGCGGGTGGTTATAACCCGCCGATCGTGGTTATTCACGGTAACCAGGTTACTGATCTGTCGGATTCTTATAAACGTTATCTGATGAATTACTTCCGTCGTTCATTAAAAGTTATGGGTACGCCTATTCGTATCCAGTTTAAAGAGGGCGAGAACCCGTTTGCGGGTAAACGCAATACTCTGACGCCAAATCAGATGCGCAAACGTAAACGTTTGATGTCGCACTTGAAAAAAAGTAAGTAATATCAGCAAAGCGCGGGCATTCCGCGCTTTTTGCATTTTTAATGCATGGCCTATTAACCAATAACTTTAACCATTCATATATTCAGCCACTAAACGGTAAACAAAAGGAGTTGAACATCAGCCATGTCTTGGGAAACCTGGAGTTTTGCATTTAGTGTCACAGTACCCAACTTATTGATGATGTTACTCGGTGTGTTATTACGGCGCTGTGGTCTGATGGATGATCGATTCTGTGATGGCGCGACCCGTGTGGTGTTTAATCTGGCGTTGCCTTGTATGCTGTTTTTCAGTGTTGCCACCAATCACGTCAGCTTACTGGATAACTTGCCCTTGGTTATCTACGGTGCTGCCGGTACTTTGCTGACATTCCTCCTGCTCGAGATTGCCGCTAAGTGGCTGGTAAAAGACCCAAGAGAGCGTGGTGTGTTCGTGCAGGGTGGTTTCAGAGCCAATACCGCGATCGTTGGTTTGGCATTTGCTATGACGGCCTATGGCGATGAAGGGGTCGCTCTGGGGTCAATGTATCTGACAGTGACGGTGATATTATTTAATATGCTGTCAGTGATAACACTGACCCGCAGTTTACAGAGTGGGCAGGGCGGTAAAATCAGCAAAGTGGCACTGTTGCGCAGTATTGTGACTAATCCATTGATTATTGGTCTGGTATGCGGCTTAGTCTATGCTCAAACCCAATTACCTATTCCCCATGTGATTGTTCAGACTGGCAGCTATATCTCAGCATTGGCACTCCCATTGGCATTACTCTGCACCGGCGCGAGTCTTGATTGGCATGCAATGTTCCGCTCTTCTAATGTGGCGGCATTATCCTCGGTGGCAAAACTATTCATCGTGCCAATATTGATGACTTTGGGCGGTCTGCTAATGGGGTTCCGTGGTGCAACGTTAGGTATTATTTTTCTATTTTCCGCGACACCAACTGCCGCAGGTAGTTATGTCATGACCCGCGCGATGGGAGGAAATGCTACGCTGGCCGCAAATATCATCGCGATAACGACCGTCGGTTCATTTTTCACTACCGCGCTGGGGATTTACTTTTTACGTTCACTGGGTGTGATGTAAGTTTTCATTAACAGCTGGGAGAGAATTTATGGATGCGCTATGTCCGGTTTGTCAGAAAAAAATGACGGAAGTAAGTGGCCACTTTCATTGTTCTAGTTGTCATGGCAACTATCAGCAGCAGGCTGAATGCCCTGATTGCGCTAAACCGCTACAGGTGTTGAAAGCGTGTGGAGCTGTTGATTATTTTTGCCAGAATGGGCATGGACTGATTTCAAAAAGCCGCATTCGTTTTAGTTATCTGCCGATGGCCTAATACCAATCGGCAGGTCTATTGGCTGTAGCAATAATAACGGCGCTTAGTTAGCGACTTTACGCTGGCGGGGCTTTTTTGCCACCTTGATTTGAGTTATTTCACTTTCCACCCAGCCATCTTGTAGTCGTGTGGTTAGCTTGTCGCCGGTATGCACTTGTTTCGTGGTTTTGAGTAAGCTGCCCTCTGGGGTCTGCGTTACGCTGTAGCCGCGGGCTAGGGTAGCCAATGGGCTGACCGCTTCCAATTGTGAGCAGGCGATGCCAAAACGCTGACGATAGCCATTCAACTGGCGCTCTAATGCCTGGCGCAAGCGATACTCCTGCTGTTGTACCCGCTGATTATAACGATGGATCTGCCCTTGCGGTTGAGCTTGAACCAGCCGTTGTTGCAGCCGCTCAGTGCGTCGGCCTAATAGGCGAATTTGGTTTTGCGCGCTATCTTCCAGGCGGCGTTGTAACTTTAACAGCAGTGTTTGCTGACGAGCCAATCGCAAATGCGGATGTTGCTGTTGCAGCCGATGCTCAAGGCGGGTGAATTGCTGGTTGCGCTGCGCCAGATAATAATCCATCGCCATTTCCATACGCTGCTGCTGCCCCTGAATTTGCCGGACCAACTCTATTTGGTTGCGGCTGACCAGCTCGGCGGCGGCTGACGGGGTTGGGGCGCGTAAATCGGCAACGAAGTCGGCGATAGTGACATCGGTTTCATGGCCGACTGCACTGACAATAGGAATTCGGCTGTTAAAAATAGCGCGGGCAACCCGCTCGTCATTAAAACTCCACAAGTCTTCCAACGAGCCGCCACCTCTCCCGACGATCAACACATCACATTCTCCCCGCAGATTCGCCAGTTGAATGGCTCGGACTATCTGCAATGGAGCATCAGCACCTTGCACTGCTGTGGGGTAAATAATAACTGGAAGCGAAGGATCGCGGCGTTGCAAAACGTGCAAAACATCGTGCAGAGCAGCGCCACTGGATGAGGTTATCACCCCCACCTGTTTGGCTGGGCTAGGTAGAAGTTGCTTGTGGCTTTGGTCGAAAAGCCCTTCAGCGGCCAGTTGCTGTTTAAGCTGCTCAAATTGCTGTTGTAGTAATCCGTCGCCAGCAGGTTGCATACTTTCGGCAATTAATTGGTAGTCACCACGCGGTTCATACAGGGTAATCGATGCTCTGACCAACACTTGTTGGCCATTTTGTGGGCGAAAAGTGGTACGACGATTGGTGTTACGAAACATCGCGCAACGCACCTGCGCCCGATCGTCTTTTAAGGTGAAATACCAGTGACCCGACGAAGGCTGAGAGAAATTGGAAATCTCGGCAGTGAGCCAAATTTGGCCCATTTCCATTTCCAGCAGTTGTCGCACCGTCTGATTAAGGCGGCTGACAGTAAAAATTGATGACGCGGAAGATTGTGACATGTGACCTGGTTCAAATTTTAAAACAAGCACTTAATTGATCGATATTACCTGCCTCAAACCGCTTGGCAAGAAAAATAGTGAGAAAGTGCTGGAGGCAACCGATTACGCTCTGTATAATGCCACGGCAATATTTTATCTTTTTACATTCACCTTGGTGAGATATTGCCCATGCTACGTATCGCGAAAGAAGCTCTAACATTTGACGACGTTCTCCTGGTTCCAGCCCACTCCACAGTCTTGCCTAATACGGCAGAACTTGGTACTCAACTGACTGCAACTATCCGCCTGAATATCCCTATGCTGTCCGCAGCAATGGATACCGTAACCGAAGCTCGTCTAGCCATTGCACTGGCACAAGAGGGCGGTTTAGGTTTTATCCACAAAAATATGTCCATTGAGCGTCAGGCTGAAGAAGTCAGCCGCGTGAAAAAACACGAAAGTGGCGTTGTAACTGAGCCACAGACTGTTACCCCTACCACTACTCTCCGCCAGGTTAAAGAACTGACCGCCCGTAACGGTTTCGCCGGTTATCCGGTAGTGACCGAAGATTACGAGCTGGTTGGGATCATTACCGGCCGTGATGTTCGCTTTGTAACTGATCTGGACCAACCCGTGACAGCGGTGATGACACCGAAAGAGCGTTTGGTGACGGTCAAAGAAGGCGAAGCCCGCGAAGTTGTGCTGCAAAAAATGCATGAAAAACGTGTCGAGAAAGCTTTAGTCGTTGACGATAGCTTCCATTTGCGCGGCATGATTACCGTGAAAGATTTCCAAAAAGCAGAGCGTAAGCCAAACGCTTGTAAAGACGAGCATGGCCGCCTGCGCGTTGGTGCTGCTGTCGGTGCCGGTGCGGGCAATGAAGAGCGTATCGATGCTCTGGTCGCTGCTGGTGTTGATGTTTTACTTATCGACTCATCTCATGGTCATTCCGAAGGCGTTTTACAGCGCATTCGTGAAACGCGCGCTAAATATCCTAATCTGCAAATTGTTGGCGGTAACGTCGCAACAGGTGCAGGGGCTAAAGCCTTGGCTGATGCCGGTGTCAGCGCAGTTAAAGTCGGTATCGGCCCTGGTTCAATCTGTACTACACGTATTGTGACTGGTGTCGGTGTTCCACAGATTACTGCGATTGCTGATGCGGTCGAAGCGCTGGAAGGTACTGGTATTCCGGTTATTGCCGATGGTGGTATTCGTTTCTCTGGCGATATTGCTAAAGCCATTGCGGCGGGTGCTTCATGTGTCATGGTCGGTTCTATGCTGGCAGGGACTGAAGAGTCTCCGGGCGAAATCGAACTGTATCAAGGTCGTTCATTCAAATCTTACCGCGGTATGGGTTCACTGGGTGCGATGTCCAAAGGCTCTTCAGATCGCTACTTCCAAACCGATAATGCGGCCGATAAATTGGTACCAGAAGGTATCGAAGGGCGTGTGGCATACAAAGGTCTGTTGAAAGAGATTGTGCATCAACAAATGGGTGGCCTGCGTTCCTGTATGGGGCTGACCGGCTGTGGCACTATCAATGAATTGCGTACTAAAGCTGAATTTGTCCGGATCAGCGGTGCAGGCATTCAAGAAAGCCATGTTCATGATGTGACGATTACCAAAGAGTCACCAAACTACCGCATGGGCTAATAACAAGTTAATTAGTCATCTGGTGCTAGCCATCAGATGACTATTTTTTATTTTAATATTTGGAATACGCCGCACATGACAAAAAATATCCATAAACATCGCATTATTATCCTCGATTTCGGCTCGCAATACACCCAACTGGTGGCGCGCCGTGTTCGTGAAATTGGTGTCTATTGTGAACTTTGGGCGTGGGACGTGACCGAAGACCAGATCCGCGAATTTAACCCAAGCGGCATCATTCTCTCCGGCGGCCCTGAAAGCACCACTGAACATGACAGCCCACGTGCGCCTGATTATGTGTTCACTGCTGGGGTTCCTGTGCTGGGTGTGTGCTATGGCATGCAAACCATGGCAATGCAGCTGGGCGGTAAAGTAGAAGGTTCAAACCAACGTGAATTCGGTTATGCGCAGGTTGAAATTAAAACTGATAGCGCACTTATCCGTGATATCAAAGATGCCATCAATCCAGCCGGTGAAGCGGTGTTGGATGTTTGGATGAGTCATGGCGATAAAGTCACCGCGATCCCGTCTGACTTTATCACTGTAGCCAGTACTGATACCTGCCCGTTTGCCATTATGGCTAACGAAGAAAAACGTTTTTATGGCGTGCAGTTCCACCCTGAAGTGACACACACCAAGCAAGGTCAACGCCTGTTGGAGCGCTTTGTTCTGGATATCTGTGCTTGTGAAGCACTGTGGACCCCGGCCACCATTATTGAAGATGCTATCGTGCGTTTGCGTGAGCAAATCGGTGAAGACCACGTCATTCTGGGTCTGTCTGGTGGTGTTGACTCATCCGTGACTGCAATGCTGCTGCACCGTGCCATTGGTAAACGCCTGACTTGCGTGTTTGTTGATAACGGCTTGCTGCGTTTGAATGAAGCGGATCAGGTGTTGGAAATGTTTGGCGATAAATTCGGTCTGAACATTGTTCATGTGGCCGCAGAAGATCGTTTCCTGGCAGCACTGGCTGGTGTTGATGAACCAGAAGCCAAACGTAAAATTATTGGTCGTGTATTTGTTGAGTTATTCGACGAAGAAGCCTGTAAGCAAGAACAAGTTAAATGGTTGGCGCAGGGCACTATCTATCCAGACGTAATTGAATCCGCAGCATCAGCCACCGGCAAAGCGCATGTGATTAAATCTCATCACAATGTGGGCGGCTTGCCTAAAGAGATGAAACTGGGCTTAGTTGAACCTCTGAAAGAGCTGTTTAAAGACGAAGTACGTAAAATTGGCCTCGAGCTGGGCCTGCCATACGACATGCTATATCGTCATCCATTCCCAGGCCCAGGTTTGGGTGTGCGCGTTCTCGGCGAAGTGAAAAAAGAATATTGTGATTTACTGCGCCGCGCAGACGCCATTTTTATTGAAGAGCTGCATAAAGCAGATCTGTACAATAAAGTCAGCCAGGCCTTTACTGTATTTCTGCCAGTTCGTTCCGTCGGCGTGATGGGCGATGGTCGTAAATATGATTGGGTTGTCTCATTGCGTGCGGTTGAAACTATTGATTTCATGACAGCACATTGGGCGCATTTACCCTATGACTTCCTGGGGCGCGTTTCAAATCGTATCATTAATGAAGTCAATGGTATTTCTCGTGTCGTTTACGATATCAGCGGTAAACCACCCGCAACAATAGAGTGGGAATAAATCTCTCTAATAAGATATTGTTTCTAGTCTAAATGAAGCCTCCGATAATTCGGAGGCTTTTTTATGTTGGCCGTAAGAAAAATAGTAACTGTGTTTTTATCTTTAAATGTAAATAAAAAATGAATTAATTTTTCGCAGATTGTTCTTTTAAGTTTTTTTTGTGTGTGAGTATAAAAAAGTTAATTATCGCACGTCGGGTCATGCAAAAAAAAAAGCATGTTTCTGCTTACTTACTTTTAAAGGTAAAGCATGAATGTTAATAATCAGATAGGTAAGGTGTTTTATGTATTAGTTTTTATTTCATGTAGTTCAATGTCTAATCATTTTGATGAGGATAATGTTTGTTTTTACTCTAATGATGGTTATATCGAAAAAAGTGGTTCAAAGAAGTTCTGCGTGCCTTATTATACCGAGGATGAGTGGCTATTTAGTCAGTGGAATAATAATATAGCCTCTATTAAAATACCACTAAACCTCCAGGTTGATGTTTTTAGTGATTTTTCATTTACGGGGAAGTCAGCATCGTTTTATAAAAGTACTAATTCTGCTGAATTGGAAAGGCACGGCTTGATATCAGATATAAGTTCTTATCGTGTATTACCTAAAAAACTATACTCTAATAATAAACGAATTATTTTCAACTATCACTCTCATCTATTTCCAGAAAGGTATCTCAGCTACAATTATTATTTGAGCCGTGGGCACAGCATTCTTTTAAGTAGAAAGGATCAACCTATAGATATCGACGGTCAAAGTTCCTCTATTTTTTATAGCCACGCTGGGCAGATCATGACCGCTTTTTCTGGACAAGGGTTTGATCGTACTCTCTATTGTTTGTTTCCGGCAGATCGTAGAAAGGGCAATTTAACTGCTGATGTCACATTTAGCTATTGCGATATAGGAAATAAAGGGCAGGTTTGGCTCCTTCAAAAAATAAAAGATCAGATAGTGCTGGTTAATAAAAGCACGGGCACGGCGCTGTCATTGGATGAGCAGGGTTTTTATGTAAGCTTGCATCCACGACCTAATGTGATGAATCATCTATTTGACCGAGGAAACCAAGATTATCATTCTGAGGTTGAAATTAATGAAAATGTAATATGGTTTGATGAATCTTACATTGAGAGTATGAAGTCGTCTGCAGTAAGACCTTTCCTTCAGTATAAAGAGACCTTTGAAACATTAAATGAATCCGGCCATAGAGATGTTATTGTTAATCATTTGGATAAAGCTGATGATGTTAATATCTACTTTGGTGGGGATAAAATAGGTATGCATGTTTACTACAATGCAGAGACAAAATCTTTAATTTCTTATAATAAATACAGTGATGAACAGAAATTAAAAGAAGCATCATGCCTTTCATTAATTAATACTCCTGTAGGGCAGGGGCATGACTTGCCTCTCAATTTCACTTATAACCGTAGTAGTTACAGCGATAACGCTATTGAGTATCGCTGTGATAATGGTATTGCTTATAATAAATATACACATAGGTGGAATTTTATAACAGATGATCAATATCGTTTTTTAGTTAATGGACATGAAAATAAAGTTCTACATTTTTATATTAATGAAAACCCACAAAAGATAAATTTCAGAGGTGGCGTCATTGGACCTAAGGTGGGTGAGCATATTGGCCAGGCGATCAATTTTAGTGATCGAAAACCACAGGATGCAATATTCATTAATAACCTGGCTTTAGCCGACATTCTTAATATGGAAAAAGGCATTTGCGAATTAAGCGCAACTCAAGATAAAAATAATACCCCGTGTGGAGGGATAAACACCCGCTGGTCTTCAACTGATTATCAGGTACTGAATACCGATCTCAGCCGTGACTATATCCCTTGGTTGTTATCACAAATAATGCATAGATTGCATATAAATCAATGGACTGATGAATTGGCGGATTTCCTGCAAAAAGTTGAAGCGCTGGACGCACTTTTCGAACAAAAGAGAAACCAACTAACCGATAAACCAGCATTGGAGCAAACAAAAACACTATTGATCGAGTTTTTACAGACTTATGTCTCAGATGAATACACCAAAATTTGGCATCAGGCCGCTTATGTCCTAAATCGAGTTGATGTATTAATCGAATGGGAGAATAACTAGCCACCATAGTTACAAAATGTGACGCAAATCACATTTATCTTTACCCTCTCATTAAGGGATGTATAATCTTGACGAATCTTTACAACTAAACTAAATGTTTAACATCTCTATCTTATAACTCACATCGCCATCAGGCGGGAAGTCCATTCATTATTAGTCAAGATTGCCACTGCCGCTGCGTATTTCATACGGCAGTTTAGCTCGCAGTAACCCGCATCTGTTAACGCCATGCCGATAGCATGTCTATTTATTCAACAGATGAATACTGCGTGCGTGCTCTTTTGTGGAGAAAAACATGTCGGTAACTCGCTCTGCGATACCTCAGTTGCGCGGTATTTCGCGTCGTCGCCTGCTAGGCTATGTCGGTGTCGGGCTGGTCAGCAGCCTGATGAACCCCCTCTCTTTGGATGCTTTCGCAGCATCAACACAAATTTCGCCGCAGAATTTTGAAAGATTCATGTTGGTTTCCCGCGCACTGACGGGTAAACGCCAGCTTAATGCGCAGGTTGGTCAGCGAATTTATCAAGTATTGCTCGGTAAAGTCGGTGGTTTTGACCAGAAACTGGCCTTATTACAACCGCTACCCACTGGTGAGCCTCATCAATGGCCGCCATTACAACAGCAGATTGCCCGGCAGATCTTGCAAGGTTGGTATGTGGGTGTCATTGGTGAAGGAACTGATGCAACAGTTATCAGTTATGAAAATGCGTTGATGTTCGATGCGGTATCCGATGTGTTGGTTATTCGCTCTTATTGCCCGAATAAACCCGGATACTGGGCTGCAAAGCCTGATGTCGCCTTATAATTTTGGAGAATACATTTATGGCTGACACACTCAAGGCGGATATCGTCGTTATTGGTTCCGGCGTTGCTGGCGGTTTGGTTGCGCATCAATTGGCGATGGCAGGTAAATCAGTATTGGTGCTAGAAGCAGGCCCGCGCCTTTCGCGCTGGGAGATTGTGGAAAACTTCCGCAATCAGCCCGACAAATCAGACAATATGGCACCTTACCCCTCAACGTCTTATGCCCCTCATCCTGAATCTAACCCTAATAATAACTATCTGATTCAAAAGGGCGAACACCCCTACGATGTCCAATATATTCGTGCGGTTGGGGGCACCACTTGGCACTGGGCAGCGTCCGCCTGGCGTTTCCTGCCGAATGATTTCAAGCTAAAAACAATCTATGGCGTTGGACGCGATTGGCCAATTGATTACGCGGCGCTGGAAAAATGGTATTTACGCGCAGAGCAGGCGTTAGGGGTTTGGGGTCCGAGTGATGAAGATCTTGGCTCACCGCGCAGTGCACCTTATCCAATGGCACCGCTGCCACTGTCGTGGAATGAACAGCGCATTAAAACCGTGCTAAACAGTCACACTTTTAATGGTAGTCACTTTGATGTTGTGACCGAGCCGGTGGCGCGAAATAGCCGCCCTTATGATGGCCGTCCCACCTGTTGTGGCAACAATAATTGCATGCCAATTTGTCCGATAGGGGCGATGTATAACGCCATTACTCATGTTGAGAAAGCCGAGCTTGCAGGTGCTGTTATCCGCCCACAAGCCGTGGTTTATAAACTGGAAGTCAATGACCAACAACAGATCACCGCTGCCCTATTTAAGGATGCTCAGGGTAATGAACATCGCGCGGAGGGTAAGTATTTTGTGTTGGCGGCCAATGGTATTGAAACACCGAAACTGATGCTGATGTCCATCAGTGATAAAAATCCGCTAGGTATTGGCAATAGCTCCGATATGGTTGGGCGCAATCTGATGGATCACCCCGGTACTGGCGTGACTTTTATGGCTAATGAACCGCTATGGCCGGGGCGCGGCCCGCAGGAAATGACCTCTTTGATTGGTTTCCGAGATGGTGCATTTCGATCCGAATATGCGGCGAAAAAGATTCATTTATCCAACTTGTCCCGCACTGATCAGGTCACCATTGAGCTACTTAAGCAGGGAGAATTGCAGCTTGGGCCGCAACTTGATGCGAAAATCCGCGATCGGGCGGCGCGGTTTGTGCAGTTCGATAGTTTCCACGAAATCCTACCGCATGTAGAAAATCGTATTATTCCTAGCCCAACAGAGAAAGATGCCATCGGCATTCCAAAGCCAGAGTTTTACTATGCGATGGATGATTATGTGCGCAAAAGTGCGGTGCACACTCAGCAAGTCTATGCCGAGGCCGCCAGGTTGATGGGCGGCACAGAAGTGCAGTTCCACAATAACTTCGCCAATAATAATCATATTACTGGCACAACTATTATGGGTAATGATCCTAAAGATTCAGTGGTGGACAGTGATTGCCGTACCCATGACCACAAAAATTTGTTTATTGCCAGCAGCAGCGTGATGCCAACTGTCGGTTCAGTTAACTGTACTCTGACGATTGCCGCGCTCTCTCTACGTATCGCTGAAACACTCAAGGCTGAGGTGTAACATGAAAAAGCAAACCTTATGCCACTCAGTGAAACTCTTGTTTATCATATTCGGATTAGCTGTAACCGGATCTGCTAGTGCAGATACTGATTTAATTACGCGGGGTGAATACCTGACTAAAGCCGCAGACTGTGTGGCGTGCCATACCACCAAAGAGGGTAAACCCTTTGCCGGTGGATTAGCTTTTAAAACCCCAATGGGCACCTTATATTCGCCGAATATCACACCCGATAAAGAAACTGGGATTGGCAGTTGGACGGATGAGGAATTTTTGCGTGCATTGCATGAAGGCAAAGGTAAAAACGGTGAAAATCTCTATCCTGCATTCCCTTACACCTCTTATACCTTGCTGACGGATGATGATGTAAAAGCGATTAAAGCTTATTTGTTCAGCTTGCCGGCGGTGCATCAGCCGAATCGCGAGAATGACATGCCGTTCCCATTCAATCAGCGCTGGGGCCTGTGGTTCTGGAATCTGGTGAATTTTGAGGGGCAGCGCTTCCAGCCCGATACCAGCAAGGATGCACAATGGAATCAGGGGGCTTATTTTGTTGAAGCGCTCGGGCACTGCGGTGAATGTCATACCCCGCGTAATATCACTATGGGGATGAAAGACAGCAAAGCTTATTCTGGTGCCGATATTGATGGTTGGACAGCATTCAATATTACCTCAGACCCACATGCTGGAATCGGTGGCTGGAGCCAAGAGCAGGTCGTGCAATATCTGCGTAGCGGCCATGTTGACGGTAAAGCGCAAGCTGCCGGGCCGATGGCGGAAGTCATTGAAAATAGCACGCGCTACTTGACTGACAGTGACCTGAACGCGATGGCTGTCTATTTGCGTACGCTGAAACCATTGAATCCTGATGATGAGACCAAGAGTCGCTCGGATTGGGGGCAGTCGGCAACCAGTGTTAATACCTTACGCGGTATACCTTTCACCGCAGATAACAACACCGATGGTGCGCGTCTGTATCTGGGGAATTGCGCCAGTTGCCACAGTTTTACTGGTGAGGGGGTGAAAGACGGTTATTACCCATCATTGATGAAGAACTCGGTGGTCGGAGCATCCACACAAAATAACCTGATTAATGTGATTCTTCACGGGGTGTCGCGCAAAACCAATGATGGCGAGGTCTTTATGCCCGGTTTCGCCAATACATTAACTGACCAGCAGGTGGTTAGTTTGAGCAACTATCTGTTACAACAGTTTGGCCAACCCACTTTGAATATCAAAGCTGAGGATGTTAAAGCATTACGTGAAGAGTAATTAATAAATCAAGATAAGGGAGCTTCGGTTCCCTTACTTTCTTTTCGTTTCTATTATTGAGTTCTTGGCCTTATTTAACCTTTTCATTATGCTGATGCATTAATATATACTCGCCACCATAATGGTTTCACGCAGAGTGGAATGGTCAAAATCCTCCAGACGAAAAGGCTCCTCAGCCAACTAGCTAAACGTGGCCTGACGTGATGCCAAATACATAGTACGCAGAAATGGTCGGTCACTCTCTTGATGCTGACGAATCTGAATGTTCATTCTCGGTTATATCTCCAAGAGTGCTGGGTTGACTATCGATTTAGTTATCATTTTTCCAGGGGATAAAATAATTATTTGTCAGCGTGACATAAATAAAATGGTGGTTATATCATTGTTTTTAATGGGGTTAATGCTGAAAAAATGAAGGTTTATAATATATTTATTCTGTAATTAAAACCTATGATTAGATAAGTGTAATAAATAAATCGAAAGAGAGAGTCCTGATTGAATTGAAATATTACTGTTGTTTTAAATTTTAATCTGACAAGTTACATAATAAGTTTTAATAACGTTTAGTTCCTTTTTTGATACTAATGTAGGCTGAATATATTATAATCATTCGTTTTCTCGATATCGTATGTTATCGGAAGAGCAGTTTTTATTTGGTAATGTCTGATTTGATGCTGCCTGCATCTTTAGGCTCTATCTTTGATAGCGATGAGTACTTAGTTAATCGAATGTTTATTTTATTCTGTGTAACTGCTCCCGTATCATAGGTGATAGCTCCGGCGGTCACTGAACTCAATAATAATGTGGCTCATCGCCAGATAAATCACTTCCAGTACTGAGTCGTCCGTCGGGAACACTTGGTGTTTTTTATTGCATGCCGGATCACATTGTTTAATGACTCGATAGCATTCACCGTGACGATGGGTTTACACACATCGGGTGAGTCGTCGAAGAAAGTATTGCTATTTTCCAGTACGCACGTCAGTTTTGGCCGATGACGAGTATTTATCGTCTCCGATACCGGCGAACCTACCCAGTACCATCAGCGCGACTTACTCTTTAGGTACCTGATGCATCGTTTTTAGCGCACAGGTAAGGGCCTTATAGTCCTTTCACAACACATATTTGATGCTGTTTCACATCATATAAATGATACAGAGGTGAATATGTGTCTGAGGGTATACGCTGTGTATCGCATCTGGGAACTCTTTCAGACCATCCAAACAAGCAACCAGGATATCGGTTTTTAAGCTCTGTAAGCACACTGAGCCAGAACTTCATGCTTTCATTTTCTGTCAGTCACATGCCCATTAGCTCTTTTGGTCTTCAGTATTAATGACCAGATCACGGAATATGGCTTTGTTAACCACGCTGTAGCTGTTTCGACAGTCAGTTTTGTCTGCATGCGGAAAACTGATTTAGACCGGCTTAGGTTTAATGCCTTCAGTCAAGTTTAGCCGCAACGGCTTTGAGTTTCTTTTTGTCCCTAATTAGCCTGTCTCCGTTGTTGGAGTGAACATATCAAAAACAGGCAATTACAGCATTTTAATTACAGTCGCTGGGTAATAAATATCTTCACAAACTCTAACATTTTTAATTATTAATTTCTCCATTTTGGGGTGTGTATTAATTACAGTTTTGTGAATCTGTAAATATATAAGCTCCGATTGTACACTTTCGTCAATTATTTCAGATAATGTCAATTAACCTCTTTTTTATTACACTTTAGTATACATTTTACTTTTGATATAGCCGTTTGGGAATTGTTTAAGTTAGCGCTATTAACGTTAACATCATTGTGGGTACTAGAGATGCCCTCTCTTAGTATTTACTGTTTACTGTATTTAAAATTAAAGTGAGAAAAAATGAAATTATATCTAGGTAATAATATTAGCTTCGAAATAACTGTAGCATGAGGGTTTTACATTCAGCACAATGCACGATAGTACATACAGGAATGCGATGATTTGTTGATTTATTACTCATCAAAGATGAAAACTATCTATTTTTTTTCTATCAATTAAGTCAGATTGATTACCTTAATCTATTGAAAGTTATCGGTGAATTCTGAATGAATTTTGGTCCGTTTAAAATGCATAGGAGAAATTTCCCATTGCCATAGTTTTAATTATTAGTTTTAGGCAGTAGAACTGCAGTTCGTAGATAGTTGAGGTTGGAAAGATCTTAGTAATGAATGCGAGGAATGAGAATTTAACATTTCTACATTCTCTTACCAGGATTAAAGTTTATTGACTTAAATCAAAAACATTGATGTTTGACCTGCCTTGCTATTGTAGCGAATGGTTGATAGAAATGATCACTTGGCGGTCGATTAATGTTGAACAAAATGGATCAGATGTATGCGTGCATATGGAAATATATTATTTTCTTTTTATTGTAGTGATCTTTTTTTTAAAAAAGGATTGTTTGAATTATTAGATAACGTTTATAACGCATCGAGTTCTGAGTATGATAGACAAAATATAAAATGTACAGTCGGGAGTGATGATTATTATTGGGTTGACATTGTCGTGCTATCATCAAAAAGCATTTTTGAAGAATTGCCCAAAAGAAATAAAGAATTTGGTGATGGTGATAGTGATGGCAATAGTGTTGGTGTGATCGTTTTTTGCACCGAGAATATGATGAATGTCATCAAAGGTGTAAATGGTTATGAGAACGCGTTCTTTTTCACAGAGAAATTAAGTTTATCAAATGTAAGTGAAGTGTTCGGAAGTATTATCTTCGGTGGTAGTGAGAGTAGAAAGAGAATTTTTGAAAAGATAAACTTCGACCGACTCACAAATAGAGAGAGGTTGGTTTCTGAGCTTATCCTGAAAGGAAAGAGCCAAAAGCAAATAAGTAATCTTACGGAGATTAATGTCAAGACGGTGAGCTCGCACTTACGTTCTGCTATGATTAAGTACCATGTAAATAGTGTGTTAGAATATATAATGAAACTTTCTTATATTGAAGATGTCAACTACAGCTAGTTGTTATTTGGTTAATTTTAAAAATAATGAATTCAATCATCATACGCTTACGTAGGAGGCTGTAATTAAAATGCTGTAATTGCCTGTTTTTGATATGTTCACTTCAACAACGGAGACAGGCTAATTATGGACAAAAAGAAATTCAGAGGCTTTGTGGCTGAATTGGCTAACGGCCTTAAACCGAAGCCGATTTTAATCAGATTTCCCACATGCTGACGAAATTTACTGTCGAAACAGCGCCAGCGTGATTAACAACGCCATATCCCGTCCTCTGGCTATTTAAGACTAGAGGCCCAACAGAGCTATTGGGCATGTGGCTGACAGAGCTTAAGAACTGATGTATCCAGAACATTCTGGTTACCTGTCTGGATGGCCTGAAAGGATTTCCGGATGTGACTCACCGCGTAATCCTCAGACACATACCCACCTCTGCATCATTCATATGATGTGAAATAAAGTAATCCCCGATGTTTAAGGTTCTAAAAGTCGGCCATAGACTCATCCCTCATGCAAAAATTTAATTGATCAGCCCTTCCCGAGTGCTTCCTACTTACACACTTAAGACATCAACATATATTCTTTCATGCGATGGAGTTGAAGAGTTTTTTAAATACGTAGCGCTGATAACACTTCATCTCCTCTATCAGAACTTTAATCACCGGCTCATTTCATAGGGGCAGTGGTAGAGGACGAAACACTACACATTCTTAGTCATGACGTCTGTATTACTGGCGTGTGCTCACCGTAAATAATTCTGTCGTATGGTTGCGCTGAGATATGCGAATTTTCAAAAATTTACAATTATTTTTATGTCTATAAAAACTTATATTCACAAAAAAGATTTTTTTTAAGTTACGATTTATCCTAATTCAATTCTTTTAAATAACATATTTCGTTTGTTTTGTTTAAGGTTGCACTGACTATCCTTGGAATTATCTTAAATAAGCTATATGTGAGCATTAAATTGTATGTGATTATTCTTATCTTTGCATTTTAATTATTTAAAATTACCATTTACGACTTATTGCTATCGGCATTTTTGCAAGGTACTATCAATTCGCGTTCGGAGATTAATGTCTATTTAAGTATTTCACTTGTAGTGATGAACCATAGACAGCCGAAGTAGCTATGTAATCTGTAAATTAACAAAACTCAAAAACTAATAAAGGGAAGTTTATATGTCTAAGTCCATGTTCAAATTTACTTTAGCCGCCACTCTTTTAATGACTGCTGTGGGTTATGCTAATGCAGCAACGAATGCGCAGATAACTATTACCGCGAATGTGGTTGCAGCAACTTGTGATGTTTCCCTGTCAACTAATAATTTAGACTTAGGTAACTTTACACCAGCACAATTCAGTTCTGTAGCTGTGCCAATTACTGCAAGTGTGAAAAAGTTTACTGTAGGTATTAATAACTGTGAAACACCTAAGGCAGCTTCTGATACAGCTAGTCTGTTGATTTCAGGTCAAACATTGGGTGGTAATTCTAATATGTTCAACAGTACCGGAACTAACACTGGTATTATGATTAGTCAAACCACCACTCCAACTACATATATTAAGAATGGAGACAAAATTCTGGTTGCTACTGCTGCAGCTAGCACACCAGCTTCAGGAGACTTGAATGGTAAAACATTAAGTTTGCAAGCGGGCTTGGCTGCGACATCTACTACTGCTGATATCGGTTCAGTAAATGCCCCTGTTCTTTTTAGTTTTGCATATAATTAATATTTTTAATAAAAGCGAGTTGTATATGCTCGCTTTTAATTCTGGAGTTATGTATGACACGCTATGTTTACAGTTATTTAGGCGCGGTGGTTTTATTGTTATCGTCTACGGTAGTAGAGGCTGATGGATTTGGCATTAACGCAACGCGTCTTATCTATCCTGCGAATGAAAGTAGCATAAGCGTCACACTACGTAATACCATGAAAAATAATTCTTATCTGGTGCAGGCTAACGTTAGCTCTGAACAAAACAAATTTATTAGGGCACCTTTTTTTGTGACCCCACCTTTATTTAGATTAGAGCCGCAAAGCACGAATCAGGTACGTATTTCTTATAAAGGGAGCACTCTTCCTCAAGATAGGGAATCAGTATTTTATTTTCACGCTACCGGAATTCCTGCCAGCTCTTCACCTGCGAGTGAACAACAAACTGCAGGAGTAAGCGGCATGGCTCAGTTTGGGGTGGGTAATATTATTAAGCTTTTCTTCCGTCCCAACGGTCTAAAGACGACATCAGCAGAAGCACAGGAAAAACTTACTTTTTCTAAAGTAGCTAGTGGCCTGGAAGTAACGAATACATCGCCATACTTTGTCAGCTTTGCCAGTTTGAATGTTGCGGGGAAAAGTGTAGCTCTTGATACTCCAGAACAAAAAATGATTGCCCCATTTAGCAGTCATATCTATCCGATATCAGCTAAAGCCGGAGATATATCCTGGCAGACGATCAATGATGTTGGAGGTATCGATGCGCATACTAAACGTTTTTAAAAAAAAGAGTATTTATATTTTATTTTTTGTCTCTTTGAACTTTTATATGCCAGCAGCATTAGCAATTACCTTAAACTTCTCTGCAATACTGGCGGAGGCGACTTGCACAATTAGCCTCGATAAAAATGTGCTTTCATTAGGTGATATTTCACAATCGCAGTTAAAAGCGAATAAGATCGTTGCGGCTCAACCATTTCAACTGAATATCCAGAACTGTATATCTATCAGTGGAAGCGCCGCCTACTCTATTCTGGTATCAGGCTCTGGGAGTCTTGTGGACGGGAAGTGGTTATTTAGAAATAGCGATGAGGTTGGACATGGTACCGGGATCATGCTGGTTCAAAGTAATACAGTACCAGATTATTTAAACTCTGAGATACGCGATGGGAGTGCTATTTCGATTGGGGGTGCTGGCATTACACCAACGAACCAAAGTTTAAAATTTTATGCGGGCGTTAGTTGTGGAAGCGATAATGGGTGTGCAACGATGACTCCTGGAAAGGTATCTGCAACCGTCATGTTTGATCTAGTGTATCGATGAGTTAATAAATATTACCACAATGAAAAGAATAATTTTAGTCGTCATTTTTCTAGCATGCATTAGCACAAAGTTATATGCGCAACAGGATGGCATTAGTCTCGGGCAAACCCGAGTCATATTTCCTGAGGGCGAAAAGGCACAAGCAATGACGGTTTATAATCGTGGTACGAAAAGTTACCTCATTCAAACACGTATTTATAGCGATAAAGATATGCTGACGGCCGCACCATTTGTTGCTACGCCACCGCTATTATTACTCAAAGGTGATAGCCAGCAAATTCTTCGTATAGTTAAACAAGAGGGGGCGCTACCCTCAGACAGAGAGTCTGTATTTTATTTGGCAGTTTTAGCAATACCATCCCAGAATAAAGATGAAAATCAGGATGATGGAAAAGCCAATGTATCTATGGGTTTTAGGTTTGTTGTGAAGTTATTTTATCGACCAAAAAATATAGCATCAGCCTCCGCTGAGGGTGATTGCAACCTGAATATTACTGCTAATAGTGAAGGGTATATAATCAGCAATCCGACAGCTTATTATCAGACATTGGGTAGGCTTTATATAAATAATAGGGACGTGAATCTTGATAAAATCCCATCAATGATAAGTCCCCTGAGTCATCAGAAATATAATTTTAAAGAACCTATCCACAGTATTAAATGGAACGTCATTAATGACTATGGTGGATTGTCAAAACTTTGCGAAAAAAATAATTAATTGATTAGTTGGTTAACAATGATAAAACTCTATTTACTACGCTATGTACTGATTACACTATTTTTATCCTGCCTGAGCACTTTTTGTATGGCGGCTAATTCTGATTCTGAATCAGAGAAAAAAGGTATCTCATTCTATACCTTACGTGTTATTTATCCGCAGGAGGAAAAAAAAGGCGTTATCCTTAAAGCGGAGAATAAGACTGATGCACCATATCTGGTCCAAACATTTATTCGGCCCGTTGATGAAAATTCCGGCGATGTTGTTCTGAATTATAGTGGCAAGCTCATGATGCCGTTTATTGTTACGCCTCCGCTTGCACGACTAGAGCCCCATCAAACATTGGATTTGCGCATCCGCCGGAATGACCAACCTCTTCCGACCGATCGTGAATCTGTTTATTATATTTCGATGAGAGCTATTCCTGCTCAAGATAAATCGTTAAATGATGGTCAGTTAGTCATGACTGTAGTTACTAGTATGAAAGTCTTTTATCGCCCTGAGGGACTTAAAAAAAGAGCGATAGCCGATGTGGCAGATAAACTTAAATTTGAGTTTGATGGCGATACGCTTATTGCTAAAAACCCGACGGCTTATTGGTTAACATTTTCAATGCTGAAAGTTGGAAATACCTCTTTAGATAAAAAATCCCTACGTATGATGGTTCCTCCTTTTGGGGAACGGCGATATTCGCTGTCTGGAAGCATTAAAGGAGATATATCTTGGCAGTTGATCGATGAAGATGGGTGGAATACTCCTACTATGGTTCAATCAATATTTCACAGCAAATAATAATATTAATAATAAGTCATAAAGGGACATTGTAATAATGAATAGAAGCTATTTACATTTTGCTTTGTCACCAATATTTTTAGGTTTGGTGATGTCATATGGCATATTCCCTGCCTATGCAAAAGATTACTTTGATCCAAATTTGTTAGCACTCAGCGGAGGAAATTCCGAAGTTGTCGATTTGAGCATATTTGAGCAGCCGGGACAGATTCCTCCGGGAACATATTTGGTTAACGTATATATTAACCAAAATGATTATGGACAGCATAGAGTTAAGTTTGTCGCGGGAGATAATGGCAAAATATACCCGGAATTAACACCTACCTTTCTTGATAAAATGGGTGTCAATCTCAATGCAGTATCAAATATAACGAATTTGCGATGGACAAACCCATCGGGGACTTGCCGGATATTATTTCTGACTCAACAGTGAAATTCGATTTTCCGCAGCAGAGACTTGATATCAGTATACCGCAAATAGCCATGCAGCCGAAGGCAAGAGGATATGTTGATCCCAGCCTTTGGAATGAAGGTGTGCCTGCATTTTTGATGAATTATACATTAAATGGCGGTAAAAACTGGCAATCTGGCCAGGAAGCATCCTCGGGTAGTGAACAGACCAATTTATTTGCTAACGTCAGTGGTGGATTTAATTGGGATGCTTGGCGTCTGCGTAGCGATATGACCTATACCTATAATGATATAAAAATGAATGGTTATGGTTCTGCTAGTGAACAGAAAACGCGTTTTAATCATATCTATTTGCAGCGCGACTTGCAGCGCTTACGCTCAGAGTTCTTAGTAGGCGAGAGTAATGCAGGTAACGATGTATTCGATAGTATTCCATTTAGAGGAATTAAAGTTAACTCCAGTGAGGATATGCTTCCTACCAGCTTGAGAGGCTTTGCCCCGCTGATAACCGGAATCGCACAGAGTAATGCCCGTGTCACGGTGTCTCAAAATGGCAATGTTGTGTATCAGACCTTTGTGCCACCCGGCCCCTTTCGAATAGACGATCTCTATCAGACAGGTCAAGGCGGTGATCTGACGGTAACAATTACCGAAGCTAATGGGAGTGTTCGAACTCAAACCGTGGCATTCTCTTCTTTGCCCTTAATGCAACGTCCTGGCGGCTTTAAATATGAGGTCACCGCAGGACGTTATAATGGTGGGATCACTGTTGGCTCCAGAGAGGCAGATTTTGCTCTGGCAACATTAATCTATGGACTTCCATACGATATTACGTTGTATGGAGGCGGCCTGTTTGCCAAAGATTATACTTCTTTCGTTTTCGGTAGTGGCTTATCGTTGGGAGCTTTCGGTGCCTTGTCTGCCGATATAACGACTTCTAAAACACAATTTCAGAGCCAGGATTCTAGTCAAAGTGGAAATTCATACCGAGTTCGTTATTCGAAGAGTTTATTGCAAACAGGTACTTCGGTTGATTTAACCGCGTATCGCTATTCAACGAAAAATTATTACAGCTTTGCCGATTATAATAATACCGGCTATCGGCTGAGTGACGACCAAGTACCGTGGGCAATGGGAAGGCAGCGATCAAACTTTCAGATTCGTGTAAGTCAGCAGCTGGGAAGCCACGGTGCCGTCTATTTATCCGGCTCCCGGAATGACTATTGGGAAAATGACCAGATTAATAATACGCTTTCTGCAGGTTATTCCAGCAGTTTCAAAGGGGTGAACTATAGTGTCGCCTATTCGATTGATCGCATTAAGGGAGACGGTGATTGGCCTCAGAACCGTCAGATGTCTTTTAATATGCAGATACCGTTTAGCCTATTCAGCAATGCTTCGCTGGCAAGCCGGAGTTATGCAAGTTACCAAATGTCCCATGATAATCAGGGCCGGATACAACAGCAGGCAGGGATAAATGGTACAGCCTTCGATGATCGTCTCTCTTACAACATCATGCAGGGGGCGTCGAACACTAAAAATAGTAATAATAGCAGCACGCTCAATCTCGGATATCAAGGCAGCCAAGGCTCTGCCACTGTGGGCTATGGTTATAGTAATCAATACCGATCACTGAACATGAGCGCGAATGGTGGTGTGGTCGTCCATCCTCACGGTATCACTTTCAGTCAGACTCTCGGAAGTTCAGTCGCTATTGTAGAAGCACCCGATGCAGCAGGAACCAGTGTGATGAGTGGTAATGTTGAGACGGATTCGCGAGGCTACGCTGTAGTTCCTTATTTATCAAATTATCAGCGTAATACGATCAGCCTTAATCCAGCCACGCTGCCTGATGATGTCGATATAACTCAGTCAAGTCTAGATGTATATCCTACTAAAGGTGCCGTCGTGATTGCCAAGTTTGCAACACGAGTCGGTTCTCAGGCGCTGATTACCCTGAGCAAGAATGGGACATATTTGCCATTCGGTACTTTAGTCAGTGTTGATGGCGAAGCAGAAAATAATAACACCGGAATCGTTGGTGATGCAGGCCAGGTATATTTGAGTGGTTTATCACAGTCTGGACATTTGACAGCCAAATGGGGGCGCAGTCAATCTCAACAATGCCAGGCGAGCTATGACCTCAAGTTGCATTCTACAGCGTCCAAAAATAATCCCGTTCGAACGCTGAGTTTGCAGTGTGAAGAGAATTAATGTCCCAAAATAACCAAGTATTTGAATATTAAAAATCGGAACAAACGCCTTATGCACAATAAATTAATTTCTTTTCTTGCGCTGATCATCGCGCTCTTAGGTCCATCATACTGTGTGGCAGCAGATACTATAACGATAGGTAAAGGCACTGGTGTACTTTGGGAAGGTCTGCCGTTTAATGTCACGCTAAGTGGTCCAATGGATAACGCAGCAATGGCCCCCCAATATGGTTTGATGAATATTACAGATAAGAGCTATGTTTGCATGTCATCGACAGATTTAACGACGATTGGAGCCTTTAAGGCAATACAAATAGCACCTGGGGTGGGGCTTATCCCAAGGGCTACGGTGAAAACAACTTACACGGCCTATGACGGCTCAACAAAAACCATTACAGGAACAATAGGCTTACCTGATACCCGAGCCGGGGACAGTGGGGAACTAACCTCTCCATCAGGCTTTGAGTGGTGTTTACCCCCTAGCATGACAACTAATAGTTACTTTTATAGTCCTAATGGCTCCCGGGTTGTCAACCTAACAGGGACATGGGCTTTAGTTGCCGATGGTACTCAAACAACATATACAGCCGGTATACCCACCATGTACGCATCGAGTTTCTCGGTGGTAGCGGTTGGTGATAAATATCAATCAATTTTGCCCGCAAGTTTGAACTTAAGAGTTACTACTTTGGAGTGCACGGTCGATACACCGACAGTCATCAACTTTGGCACGGTAGCCCGTAACTTAACGGTAAATACTGAATTAGCTAAACAAACCAATTCATTTAATGTTTCTTGTTCGCAGTCATCAGGTAGGATCTCTGCAAATATTGCGGTTCAGTTCCGAGCTTTAACCAGTTTTTATGAGGGTTCCATTAATCGGTTAGCCTTGTCTCAAGGTGGGGGCTATATTACAGGGGAAATTCCAGGCGTCACAGACAGTGGAGTATGTGATGGTGCATCTGGTATTAACTTTAATAGTCAGGCAATAAATATTGGCAGTATAAGTCTGTATATGCCTGTCCAAACCATCCTTAACAAAGTAATTTGGCGTTTGTGTTCGGGTGGAAGCACACTTCCTAGTGGCCCTGTATCTGCATCCACGGAAATGCTTATTACTTTCAATTAACGATAGTGCCATATCGTTATTAGTTGAGCAGTGTGAATTATTTAAAATTACTCAAATCAACCTATTTAGATTTGTAGGCGCTTATAAATAGTAGATGGCCTAAATTCAATAGGTTGATTTGATACTATATTAGAATTTAGTTGAAATTTAATCCAACTGTTGAGGTCTGGCCTGAAAGTTTAGCTTTTTTATAAATTATGCTCGACGTATTATGATGCTCAATCTAGTACATGAGTCATGCTTCATCACACATGTAATGTTCTTTTTATATTATGTTTCCGCACATACCCAATACTTCCACTCTCTCTATATACTAGAGTGTAGACCTTTCTAAAAACTTAGTCTGTATTAATGGCTGACTAAATGTAGTTAAAGTGATAAGCAATGTTCTGCTCAAACTAATCGAACCAAACCGACCATGTCCTATCAATATTTTCTTGAATAGCTTTTGGTTGGTAAGCCGCAAGAATCTTTGAAGTTATAACCCTTATACTATAACCCCACAGCAGTTCAATAATCCTCAGATCAATTCCAGCTCTCACCATCGCTTCTTTGATACTTCGTTTTTCCTGGCGCCAGTGACCATGAGAAAACGTAATGTTGCGTGGGAAAGCGAGTTAATCAAACTGTGCCAAAAAATGGGTATTGTTCCTTGATGAGTCTATTTTCTCCACGAGAGCTGCAGTGTTATTAGGATCATGTTCGTAGGATAATTACTGGTAAGGGTATACTGGCTAGCTTGGTTGGGCCTGATATGGGGAGTAGTGAATAGACATATTGATAAGTCAGCTTGTTAGGTCGTGTATAGTGATTTGCAGTGCTTGTTCCCGATGGATTTCTACGTCCAACCAGATACAATCCTGTGAGTCTGTTATTCAGCACGTTCTCTTTTTTTCATGGTCTTATCGATAAGTACGGAGAGCCGCTGAACATCAGTCTTGGTTTTTATCATTGGCATAATCCAGTTTTCCTTGTCCCCAAATGTACCAAGATTATGGCGAGGCTAGTAGAGATTTACTGAGACTATGTGAAACGATTTATCCCATTTATCAATTGTTTTATATGTATTTTAAGTCTTGTTGACATGTTGTGAAACAAGCTTGAATAACTTGATCTGGATTATGCCAGCGTAGGGAAGTGTATTAATGAAGCGTATCAATGCGTTAACTATTGCAGGAACTGACCCAAGCGGGGGGGCCGGTATTCAGGCCGATCTGAAAACCTTTTCTGCATTACAGGCCTATGGCACCAGTGTTATCACCGCTTTAGTGGCGCAAAACACTCGTGGTGTGCAGTCGGTCTATCCCATTGAACCGGCTTTTGTTGCCGCCCAATTAGATTCTGTTCTGAGTGATGTGCGTATTGATAGCGCTAAAATAGGCATGCTGGCAAATGCGGAAATTGTCGATATTGTCTCCACGCAATTGCGCCGTTATCCCATTCCATTTGTGGTATTAGATACCGTGATGGTCGCCAAAAGCGGTGACCCACTGCTGGCACCTCAGGCAGTGGATGCAGTGCGTCGCTTACTACTCCCGCAGGTTGCTTTGATTACACCAAATTTGCCTGAAGCCGCGGCACTGCTGGATTGTCTGCCCGCCGATAATGAGCAAGAAATGCGCCAGCAGGGGCGAGCACTGTTGGCTTTAGGCTGCCAGGGGGTATTGATGAAGGGAGGGCATTTGAGCGGAGAAGAAAGTCCAGATTGGCTGTTTACCGCTCAGGGTGAACAGCGCTTTGTGACACGCCGGATTAATACCCGACATACCCACGGCACCGGTTGCACCTTGTCGGCAGCACTGGCGGCATTACGGCCACGATATACCCATTGGGCAGATACCGTCAGCGCAGCTAAAGACTATCTGCAAGGGGCACTGGAAAAAGCTGATACCCTCGAAGTGGGGCAGGGAATCGGGCCGGTGCATCATTTCCACCGATGGTGGTAATACCTTTCGCCCTTCAAGCCGTAGGGAGGCTAACAGCGCTCACACACCCGAATCACTGGCTTGAGTCAGCTCATCGGGATATGTCCACTTGTTGCCTACCCGCGACGCCAATGGCTTTGTGCATCCATTGTCTTGAAGACGCAGGTTTTTATTAAGATCGTGTTTTATGCCAGTAAATAGCGCTGTGTCATGGTAAACATCGCGATGGCCCGCTGCAAATGGTGGGCATCAAAACGGTTAAGCAGGTAACTTTCAGCCCCTTTACGTGGGCGAATGCACAGTAATAATTTCGGCTCGCCTGCCTCATCTTTTATAAGATCGAACTGATAGCTGCCGATCTCTTTTTCATTTTCTCGCCAAGAAATTTGTATCGCGGGTAAGGGGTTATCGGCCGTAGGTTGCCTGGCGGCAAAAAAGTAATCGCCTGCCCAGAAACCGGCATAATTGCCATCAGCTTGCAAATGTTTGGTCCGGAAAATGTGAGCCGCAGAGAGTTGATTAATGGCATCCAAGGTTATTTCTCGATGTGCTTGCTGCCACAACGGAACATTATTCTCGATTTGCCAGCAAGCTGCGCCCAGATAGTCATTCAGCTCGCGCCAATCTTCATCAAGTTGCTGGCGTAATTCCTCTTCGAGGATATTACGATATTGCTGCATGCCACTGGGTTGGTCGCCTAACGTTTCGTAAGTTATCAGTTCCATGGTGCGTGGCTTGCGGCGAAAACTCATCCACAACACCATCTTGGGTATGCGAAACTCAATTGACTGAATACTCAGCCGATAGTGATCCCCTTTGTTCAATACAAAGCCGTTGGCGGTACCGCGCTTGTTTTGATAATTACGTATCACCACCACGCTATTTAGCCCCATCCAACCGGTGACGTAATGCTCACTATCAGAATTAGCGACATCCAAATCGATGACCATTTGAACGATTTTATCGCTCTCGAGCTTGTTTAGCGGATGGGCATCCTCAGCGGAGTAATACAGCTTTTCGGGGGTTTCGGGTAATTCAAGGGTCAACATGGCATGGCCTTTTTCGGGGTAACGATCAACTCATCATCTGGTTTATAGCTTACCTCAAGCTGTCATACAGATTGCGGTATAACGAGAATTAGGATGAAAATTCGTGCTATGGATCAACTTTTTCTACAGTTGGGGGTCATAGACAGGCAAACTCATGCACGTTTGCAAATTTGTGATATAGAAGCTAGTTCAATATTCGGCGAGTATACCCATCATACTTCAAGCTATTTAGAGAATATATTCATCAGATAATAAGGATTTTCGATAATGAAAGGCCATAAAACCCTCCATTGTCTTGTTACTGCGGCGATACTCAGTGCCAGTTCCTGGGCTTTCGCGCAACCGGCGACGAATGTTGCTTCGGCGCCTGTAAGTTCCGCGCCTGTTCAGCCCACACCAGCTAAATCTCTGCCTACCACTGCAGATTTACTCCAACAGCCTGTGTATAAAAATAGCTGGCAAAAAATGGTGAAAAGCCAAAAAAACTTACCTGCATGGGCGCGTAAAGGGGTGGGGACATCTGCGCCGTATGAGGTGATAAATTGGGAAGGGCAGCAGTATAAAGTGGGGCGGATTTGTAAACCCCATGATTGTAGTAATAATTTTATGTGGGTTGTCTTTAGCCGGGATAACAAACAAGTCTTGCAGGCATGGGGGATGCGGGTTTCGGTAGACGACAAGCCAGAAGCACTTGATGCTCCGAGTCAGTTCGCTACTTATCAATGGTTGGGACGTCCGAGCGAGAGTATTCAAGCTATGTTGAAAAAGCAATTAGAGCAAGACCCTAACTGGCACTGATGGTTGATTGTTTTCAAGTTGCAGGAAAATGCCTAATACATCTGCAACTTGAAAGATGACGGGGATATCAGCCAACGCCAGCTTGATGTAGATCGTGCAAGTTGATTGCACCAACCAGTTTGCCATCCAGGTCAACCACCGGTGCTGCACTAATATGATGCTGATGCAGCGCTTCTAATGCTTCACCGGCACGCCATTGTTCTGGCAATCGGAAACCTGGGCGGGTAATCGCCCCTCCGAGTTGTTGTTGCAGCGTGCCTCCTTTGACCAACCAGCGGCGCAAATCACCATCAGTGAAAACACCCACGACCTTTTGATTAGGATCACATACAGCTACTAGCCCTAATCCGGTACGGCTTAGTTCCAACATCGCTTCCATCACGGTGTCGGATTCATTTACCACCGGTAAGCGGTCACCGGTTCTCATTAAATGATGGACTCGATTGAGCAGCCGCGCACCCAAACTACCTCCGGGGTGCGAGCGCGCAAAATCTTCTGCATTGAAACCGCGATGGCGCATGAGAGCCATTGCCAGTGCATCCCCCATCATTAACGTATTTACCGCACTGGAGGTGGGGGCCAGTCCCATCGGGCAAGCTTCATGCTCAACACTGATATCCAGTACACAGGCTGCACCCTGCGCCAGTGGCGACTCTAAACCACCGGTGATAGCGACTACCGGAATATGGCTGTCCGCCAGCAACGGCAGGATCAAATCCAGCTCTTTAGCGCGGCCTGAATAAGAGATAAAGATCAATACATCTTGCGGGCCGATCATTCCCAAATCGCCGTGTAAAGCTTCGGCTGGGTGAACGAAAAAGGATGGGGTACCAGTACTGGCCAGTGAGGCGGCAATTTTTTTACCAATATGGCCGGATTTGCCAATTCCAGAAACCACGGCTTTACCGGTACAGGCCAATAATAATTCGCAAGCGTGGACAAAATTATTATCCAAACGCGATAACAAACGCTGAGCTTCCGTCAGTTCAATTTCCAGTGTTTCACGGGCATAGGTCAGCAGTGGATTAGTCATCTTTATCAACCAGAATGATGTTAATACCCATTTTCTGTAGTTCCTGCAAATACTCGGCGCTAATACCTTTATCGGTAATCAGGGTATCAACGGCACTCAACGCACAAACGACATTGGGGCTTTTACGGCCAAATTTGGAAGAGTCTACCAGCAGAATGATGCGACTGGCGGCGTGACACATAGCAGTACTGACATGATAAACTTCGTTAAACGTTGTGACACCGGCATTAAGATCAACACCATCTGCACCGATAAACAGTTTATCGAAACTAAACTTGTCAAAGGCCGATTCTGCCAGGCTGCCATGAAAAGAGGCTGAACCTTTGCGGTATGTTCCGCCCGGCATCAAGATAGCCTGATCGTTATCCAGTTCGACCAACTCATTGACGATATGTAAGCTGTTGGTCATCACCGTAATATTGTTGAATTTGGCCAGATGAGGCACCATTTGCAGCACAGTACTGCCTGCATCAAAAACCAGACTATCACCGTCATTAATCAGTTTACTGGCCGCTTTGGCGATTTGCTTTTTCTTCTCGGTATTAATATGTGTTTTACGGTCGATAGGTTGCTCAACATCGTCGCGATTTAACACCACTCCACCGTAGGTACGAATAACGGCGCCTTCATTTTCAAGACTGGTTAAATCTTTGCGGATTGTGGTGCCCGTAGTCGAAAAATGGGCGGCGAGTTGATCAACAGCCGTTTTACCGTGCTGCTGGAGATATTCCAGGATAGCGACTTGTCGCTGCTTTGGTTTCATAACGATTCCTGCTCAAGTATTTCCATTGCCTCTTTTTCAGGCATAACTTTCACATGAAAAAGAATAACTTTCATTGTGAAAATATCATGATTTCGGTTTAATCGCTAATGATAGTGCAGTTTGACATGCTGTATCCGTAGGGAAGATCACATCCGGGATTAAATCCTGCTGATGTAACCCATGAAGGTGCGCTAATGTGCGTGGGCGGGCAAAAACACTGATTCCTCGCATGATCATGCTGTCACTGACACGCATGTTTTCATCAAAAGCCAACGCCATCACTACTCTGGGTTTAAAACGCCCGCCAGAACGTCCAACACCGACCGATTTACTGTGCTGGCAAAGTCGGTCAAAAGCACGGTTAAAACGATTAATTTGCCACCATCCAAGTAAGATTTGCAGTACCCAGGCGATGATGACAAGGCTGATTAGTGCGGATGTGGGGGACATAATTTTCTCCTCATACTCTTCGCTCTTGGCGTTGCAGCGGTGTTAGCTGCTCTCCTGCACCCGAATCACTGGTGCGAGTCAGTGATTCGGGCTTGATACCAACAACGTTAAAACATCACTTGCCCACCAGTGATATTAATTGATTGGCCAGTACAATAGGCGGCTTTATCACTGGCGTAGAACAACAGGGTATTGAGCACATCTTGATAATCGCAGCCACGTTTTAGTGGCACTTTATCGGTATAATATTTTTCAACTTCTTCCGGTTTGATGCCCAATTTGGCGGCATATTGCGGTAAAAGTGACTGGAACATCGGCGATTTCAATAGATTTCCTAACATCAGCGAATGGACGGTGATGCCGTAATCAGCCAAATCCAGTGCCAGAGATTGTGTCAAACCTACTCCACCAAATTTAGCAGCACTGTAACCGGAGTTGTGTTTGCTGCCTACTTTACCTGATTTGGAATTGATTTGGATGATACGACCAGCAATTCCATCACGAATCATTAGTCGGGAGAACTCACGAGCACATAAGAAGTAACCGACCAGGTTCACTTGCAGTGAGCGGTCAAAATCATCCAGAGGGAAATCAGTGATAGGTGCTGCCTTGGCAATACCTGCACTGTAAACCAGTAAATTGGTTTGATGGAAGCGCTGATCGACCGCTTTTGCCAGCATTTGTACGCTGCTTTCATTGGTGGCATCTACCTGGAAACCTTGTGCGCTGTCTGCGCCATATTCGGCATTAATCTGATCAGCAACTAACTGTGCGTTGCCAGAATTCAAGTCAGCAACTGCCACTTTATAACCTGCTTCGGCCAGACCATGGCACAAAAATGCACCCAGAGTTTGCCCACCACCAATCACTACTGCTACTTGTGTCATACACACCTCCAAAAATAAATTAACGAATAAATTTCAATGCACTGCCGACCGGAACATCAGTCGGTGTCGGGCCAATGACATGAATGGAACCAGGAAATTCGGGCTGTTCATCACCGTTAAAACGGATGGTGATATGGCCCAACTCACGCAGATTTTGAGTCGCTACTTCACCCACGGCGGTGATGACATAGCGCATCTCGGCCAATTCCATAATGTTGCCTGCCTGTAATTCCCCATCGGTGTCGCTGTGCTGGTGGATAAAACAGAATTCTTCAATATCTTTCGGTGCTCCTTCGCGGAAGGTGATGAGCATGTCATCCAACAGCGCCTCCCGGGCGCTGTCTCCGATATTGATAATGGTTGTCTGGTAAATAGTATTCATACGTACATCCTTAACCGTTGAATGTATTACAGAAAATCTAATGCTTCGGTCTTATTGATCATGTCTTACTGATAAATAAAGGCGGATGCTGCCCAGGCGATCAATACGGTCGGCGCACCCGTCAGGAAGCGGCCAACCAACACTGATGGCACCCCAACACGGACGGTATCTTGTTTAGCTTCAGCCAGTGATAGACCTACCGGGATGAAGTCACATGCCGCTTGAGCATTAATCGCAAATAAAGCTGGCAGGGCTAATTGTGGTGGGATATTCCCCAAACCAATTTGAACCCCAACCAATACACCGATAACTTGTGCAATAACGGCCCCTGGGCCTAAGAACGGTGATAACAGCGGGAAGGAGCAGATCAGCGCCAGAAGCACTAATCCAATCGGGCTGCTGGCCAGTGGTGTCAAACCGTGGGCAATAAAGTCACCCAAACCGGATGCCATGATGATGCCGATTAATGCCGAGACGAAGGCCATAAACGGCAGGATGGTTTTCAGTACTGTATCAATGGTGTCGCGGCCTGACTGGAAGAACACGGCAACCACAGAGCCCATGCCCATGCCTACTTTTGCCAACAAACCGTCACTTTGTTCAGTGATTTTCTTCGTGGTATCGTAATCACGGCCACCTTTGGCGGCAGTTGCTGCCGCTTGCGGTGCAACTTCTACTGCAGGTTCTGTTTGTGCAGTTACGGCAGTTGCGCCATCAGTTTTGCTGATTTTATGAATGTTTTTTTCACGCACACCGGAAACATAGATATCTTCCAGTATGTATTTCGCCATCGGCCCTGATTGACCTGTTGAATGGATGTTGACGGTAGGTATACGACGTTTCGGATACAAACCACAGCGCAGGGTACCCCCACAGTCAATAATGGCGACAGCGATCTCTTCAGCAGGCGGCTCGCCTTCTTTGAATCCATCAACCGCTTCCCAACCCGTCAGTTCGCTAATGCGATCAATAATGGCTGGACGGGTACCCGCGGTGATATAAACAATTTTTTTACCGGGGACGATTGGCAACTCCAATGGGCCACCCCAACCGCCTTCGCCTTTTTCAATCCTGATAAATTCACTCATGATCTGCTCCACACAGTATGTGTTTGAATTACATATTAAAGTTGTACGTTACGATCCAGGCGGATGCCCATTTTGCGTTCGAAAATGGATGTCGTCAGGTCAGTAATCCAGCCGCGGAAGAAGTTGGTTACCATCCCGACCAGGAAGTAGCTAACCGCCAGTGGGCCTAATGGCAGACCCAGAGTGGTTAAACCACTGGCTATACCGAGATAAACGAACAACTCGCCCGGGTTAATGTGTGGGAACAAACCATTCATTGAGTGACAGCTATAGGATGCAGCTGCGTAATAACTTGGCTTGTATTTTTCTGGCATAAAACGCCCAAGACTTAATGTCATTGGGTTACAAAATACAAAGGTGCCTATCACTGGTAGTAACAGATAACGCGAAACGGGGTTACCCGCGCAACGTTGTGCTAATCGTTCAATTCTGTCCTGACCGACAAACTTGATCAGTGCATTCATGATGACTAACAAGCTAATTAATAAAGGTAAAATCCCTGTGACCATTCCAACAAAAACTTCTCCCCCTTTTTGGAAGAGTCCGATAAACCACTCGGCTCCATGGGTTATAAGTTCAATCATTCTTCTTCTCCTGTAATCGAGGTTATGGCTGTTTTTATAATCTTTTGTTATCAAAAGAGATTTAGTGTTCCGCGTGCTAATGCGGTTTTAAAAAACTGAGGTATCAGAATGAACTTCAGCATTTTGTTTGTCGCCATGTGCACTACCATAATCATTTTTTAGATCTATTTATTGCATATAGATCACACTTTGAAAGATAAACCTTTCAAAGTGAATATTAAAAATAAAAGAAAATTGAATTGAAATGAAAGGTTTTGCTGCGAGAAATGCAGCTCTTTAACGATTTTTGGGATGATACAGAGGAACAGCCAAAGCTGAAATGGCAATAAAATTGAGGAGATTCATGGGCTAATCATTGATAGCCCATGTTCAGGTCTTAGCCTAACAACTCGCAATTGGGGGGTAAGCGGCACTGGATAGCATTAGGAATAACCTCAATACGAAAGTTTTTTCCTGAGAGTGGTTCGCCATCCAGATTAAAAGTCATGTCATGTGGTGCGGTGATTTCGAGCCAAGGCAAAGTGGTCTCAATGACGTTTTTGTTTTTCTCACCACTAAAGACACTGGTCAGCAGGGCGGGAAGCAATTCTTCAGCGATCAACAAACGTAATTGCAGCAGACCATCATTAATCAGTGCATCGGGGCAGAGAGGTTGCCCGCCTCCGGCTTGCCTGCCATTACCAATCCCTATAACTAAGGCATCACCAGACCATTCAAAGTCAGGGCCACGAATTTCACAACTGTCAGCTTTGATTGTATCCATGCGCATTAAGCCATGTATAAAGTAAGACGCGCCTCCCAACACGGCTTTGAGTTTCTCGGGGGTCTCAGTGGTAATGCGAGTACCAAAGCCACCTGTTGCCATATTGATGAAATAGTGTTTGTTATTCACTTGTGCTAAATCGATGGCAACCGCTCGTCCTTTAACTGCTAACTGTAATGCATTTTCTATTTGTAAAGGAATACTGCAACTGGTGGCAAAATCATTGGCCGTGCCCAGTGGCAGAATACCCAAACTAGGGCGACTGGATCCCGCTAATGCCATCAGTGCACTGGCAACCTCATTGATAGTGCCATCCCCCCCGCCAGCAATGATCGTGTCAACGGCTAATGCCGCCGCTTCATCGACATAGCGTTTTGCATCACCCTGTTCCCAGGTCACGCGAACATGGAGGGTCACGCCTTCATCACGCAAGTTTTTGACTGCATTGCGAACATCTTGATTACCCGCTTCTTTACCATTCAGGATGAGAAGGGTATGTGGCATTGAGGTCATAACTGGCTCCTGTCAGTATCTGCAATAAGAGTAACAGTAACCCATACTTGTTTATTTTATCTATCAAATTATTCAATAAATAACGTAGAATATCAGTAATAGTTTGCCATAATAAAAATAGATTTTATTTTTACTGGAATGTTTATTTAGCGAAAATAATTTTTATTTCGAGTAGGTTATTTGTGATAAGGGGCTATTCTTATTATTATCTAATGTCTTAACAAGAATCATTAATAATAAGAAATGGTGAAAGTGGCCTATAATCAATAGTTTATTGAATTAAAAAGAAAAGGCCAGCCCAAGGGAGATTGGGCTAGCCAAGGAGGTGGTTCCTAGTCTTGCTTTAAAACTTTTTTAGTTCTTGATTGTACTCGAGCTATCCTACCCCAGTGTTATTATAATTGATGAGATCCATTTCTAATATTTGCTAAAAATGCCATCGTCAGGATGGCATTATTTTTTTATTGCTTCTCGTTACGCTTTTTCATGGGGATTGCGGCTATTTGTCCCGTCCAGATTCCGAACTAACAAGCCATATTCCACATTAATATCCTCTGGAATCGGCAAATACATGATATGCCCGTTACCTGGAGCAACATCTGCCGGTTGGCCCTTTTTATCTTGCATACTTTCAAGGATAAACTGGATATTACCATTGGGAGTCATCAGCTCAACACTATCACCGACTGAGAATTTATTTTTGACGATCACTTCAGCCTGCCCATCACGGCGAACACCGGTAAATTCGCCGACAAATTGCTGACGTTCTGAAACCGAATAACCGTATTCGTAAGTTTGCTGTTCTTCGTGGGCATGACGGCGCAGGAAGCCCTCGGTGTAACCACGATGAGCCAGCCCTTCCAGGGTGGTAAGTAGCGTTGGATCGAAAGGCTTACCGGCCACCGCATCATCAATTGCGCGGCGATACACCTGTGCGGTACGAGCACAATAATAGAATGACTTAGTCCGGCCCTCAATTTTCAGCGAATGCACCCCCATTTTGGTCAGGCGCTCCACATGCTGAATCGCGCGCAGGTCTTTGGAGTTCATGATGTATGTGCCGTGCTCATCTTCCGAGGCCGTCATATATTCACCTGGACGCTGAGCTTCTTCTATCATAAAGACTTTATCGGTAGGAGCACCGATACCTAGTGTAGGCTTGACATTCTTAACGGCAATTGGCTGATGAATATGTACAATATTGCCAACGTCATCTTCTTTGCCTTCCTGGACGTTATATTCCCAGCGACAGGCATTGGTGCAAGTTCCTTGATTCGGGTCGCGCTTGTTGATGTAGCCGGAGAGCAGGCAACGGCCAGAATAGGCCATGCAAAGCGCACCGTGAACAAAAATTTCCAGTTCCATGTCAGGTACTTGTGCGCGGATTTCAGCGATTTCTTCCAGCGATAATTCACGAGAAAGTATTACGCGCGTCAGCCCCATCTGCTGCCAGAATTTAACGGTCGCCCAATTCACGGCGTTAGCTTGTACTGACAGGTGGATGTCCATCTGTGGGAAAGCTTCACGCACCATCATGATCAAACCAGGGTCAGACATAATTAGGGCATCAGGCCCCATATCAATCACCGGTTTTAAATCACGTAGGAAGGTTTTCAGCTTGGAGTTATGGGGGGCTATATTCACCACTACATAGAAGCGTTTGCCCAAAGCATGGGCTTCCTGAATACCTAATGCCAGATTTTCGTGATTGAATTCATTATTACGCACCCGCAGGCTATAGCGCGGCTGTCCGGCATAAACGGCATCTGCGCCATAAGCAAAGGCATAACGCATGTTTTTAAGGGTACCGGCCGGGGATAATAATTCTGGTGTAAAAGGCATGTTTTTTGAAGATGCTGATACTTTTGTTAAAGACATATAACGACTCTCAGTCTGAGTTCAAGTCAGAACCACGCCCGAGGGGGTGGTTAAAAGCCGAGGATTGTAACCTTGGCAACCATGAAAATCAGCCATCGCACAATTTTTGTAAGGTTTAAATGATCTGGATCAACCTAAGGAGTGAAAGGCGCGGTAAATAGCCCCGCGCGAATACATTTTTATTAGGATACGTAGGTAAGATAGCGGTATAGAATCAATAAAATTACAGTGTTAGATCTTTAATAATGGTGGTCGGGCCATTTTTTATCACCGCGGCAATACCCTTTTTAGCGGCAGTTTCGGAACTGTAGGATTCACTAACACCGATAACCTGATGGTTTTTCGCTTTCAACACAAAATAAGGCTCATTTTTGGTGTTGTGCTTTAGCTCATATTGGCTTTCCAGTGGGGAGTTACTTTGCACCGATGATATGCCGTTTTCAGCAGAGGCTTTACTGGCATACATCTCACTGGTGAGAATGATTTCGCCATTACTGGCTTTCAGATTGAAATGATACTGCCCATTCTTTGCCTTCTTAATCTCATAGTGACCCGTGGCCATAATGTTTCTCCTGTTGGTGGTGGTATCTCTAATCAGTGTAGTCAAGGGCTCATACACCACCAACATAATGCAGATTTTGTGAAGGCGACATTACAGTAAACGGCAGATCTCTGCTTCCCAGCGATACCCCATTCCATAAACCGCGCGAATAAATGGCTTCTCTCCATCAAGTGCTTCTAGTTTACGGCGTAAGTTTTTAATATGACTGTCGATAGTGCGGTCAGTTACCACACGATAATCGTCATAAAGATTATTCAGTAGTTGTTCGCGACTAAAAACGTGGCCGGGTTGGGTCGCCAGGATCTTCAGCAAACGAAACTCTGCCGGGGTCAGTTCCAACAGATGCCCCTGATAGCTTGCCTGAAAGCGGGATTCATCGATAAGCAGCGGCGCACTCTCACTGGGTTGTTCCCGCTGTTGCTGGCAGCGGCGCAAGATAGTTTTGACCCGAGCCACCACTTCCCGTGGGCTGTATGGTTTGCAGATATAATCGTCAGCACCAATTTCTAATCCCAATAATCGATCAATTTCTTCTGTCTTCGCCGTGACCATCATGATTGGAACATCGGAAAAACGGCGAATTTCACGGCAAATACTGATGCCATCACTGCCGGGTAACATCAGATCCAGCAAAATAATAGCCGGAGGAGACTGACGAACAGCGGCGACTACTTCGGCTCCATTGGTAAGCCATTGAGTGCTGTAACCCGCCGCTTGTAGATAATCGACCAATAGCTGGCCGAGCTTGGGTTCATCTTCAACAATCAATACGGTGCCAGGCTGGCTGGCAGACTGAAGCGGTTCGTGCATGACATGAATTACCCTATTGAATGGAATAGGGGAAATACTACCGTAATCCGCAGACCACCCATAGGCGAATGTTCGGCGCTAATTTTCCCCCCGTGCGCCTCGACAATGTTGTGACAAATCGCCAATCCCAACCCCGAGCCGCCACTGGCACGATTACGCGAGCTTTCGGTGCGATAAAAACGCTCAAAAATACGTTGTAACTGCTCATCGCTCAGACCGGGTTTACTGTCCTGCCAGCGCAGCGTCAAGGTCTCTTCTTCTTGTTGTACGCTAATGTCTAGCTGGCCGCCTTCGTTGGTATAGCGCAGGCTATTTTCCAGCAGATTGTGAAACAATTGGTTTAGCCGATCGGGATCGCCGAACATCACCGCTTGTTCCGGAAAGTGGCTAGTGAGGGTGATATTTTTGCTTTCAAAACGGCCGCGGAAGCTGGCAATGGCAATTTGCAGCAGACGGGCCGCATCGAGCTGTGTTTTACGGTAAGCCAACGCACCCCGGTCGGAAAGTGAGAGCTGGTGTAAGTCATTAACCAATTTGGTCAGTATCCCGACTTCGGCTTGCAGTGAAATTAACGATTCTGGGGTGGGCGCACGGACACCGTCTTGCAACGCCTCCAGTTCACCGCGCAGTACCGCCAGCGGAGTGCGTAACTCATGTGAGACATCGGCCATAAAGTCGCGCCGCATCTGCTCATTTTTCTCCAATGAGCTGGCAAGCTGATTAAAATCTTGCGCCAAATGGCCCAGCTCATCACGGCTACTGACAGCGACGCGAGCACTAAAATCGCCCGCCGCTAGCCGATGAGTTCCCTCTACCAGACGTTTGACTGGGGCTAACATGCCGCGCGATAAAATCCAGGTGGCGGCGGCAGCCAGTAAGGTCGACAGCCCGACAATAATCCAACTGGTGCGGCGCTGTTGCCTGTCAAAGTTAATATCAGCATTACGAGTCAGTTTTTCTGGGGGAGTTGACATCACCCAGCCCACCACCTGCTTATTTACCGTTATCGGCTGGCGGCTGGCTTCTTTAGGCACCCGGTCGGTACGGCCTGCCAGCAGATTATTATGACTGTCGACCACCCAAAACTGGGCACGCCAGCCATGCGGAGGCATGTTGCGGTTGTTATCACTACTTTTCTCAAAAGACTTCATTATCTGATAGATAACTTGGTCATTGTTACGCAGAAAGTCCCAGTTACCGTAGCGCTGATATTGCACTTCAAGCGCATCCCCCAGCATAGCTATCCTTTGTTCATTACTTTGCTTGATATAATCGATGAAACCGCGCTCAAAGCTGGCTCTAACACCCCAATGCATAGTAATGAGCACCAGCATACAAGTGGCAAATATCGCCATAAACAGTTTTCCGGTAATGCCGATTCTCATGATATTTCCACCTGTTTTATCGGTTGGCCGTTTTCGCGGATGCGCGAGGCAGATTACGGTTAGTGCCGGTATCCGGTGGCACGCGGTTAAATATCAGGGCGGGAAGCTCGATTATAATCGCCATACAGATATAGCTGTATAAGAACGCACTGTGAGTCGCCGGTGTGTTTGTGACAGCTTCATTGTGAGCAAATACGCCGAGCAATATCCCCGCGGTACTGACTCCCAGACTCATGGATAACTGCATCACCATCGACAACAAACTATTGCCGCTGCTGGCCAAACGATTGGGTAAATCTTTCAGCGCTAATGTATTCATTGTGGAGAAGCGCAGGGCATTGAGCATTCCCTGGAAAAATAACACGATCGGTAATAGTAATGTCCACCCCATCAAAGCTACCAATGGGAAGCTGAGACTGACGGCCGCCAGCAGCAATGTTGCACTGACTAACACCCGCCGGTAGCCGAAACGGTTGACTACGCGCACGATAATTCGCTTCATACCCATACTGCCGATAATCATTGGGATCATCATCAAACCGGCATGGAAGGGGGTAAATCCCAGCCCGATTTGCAGGAAAACGGGCGTCATAAACGGCAACATGCCACTACCGATACGGGCGCTCATGCTGCCTATCAGGCCAAGAGAGTAAGATTTATTGTTGAACAACCGCAGTGGGAACAGTGCCGAACTGTTACCTTTGGCATGCCACCAGTAACCGGCCAGCGCGAATATTCCGCACAATACCAGACCGGCAATCGCCAGTGGCGGCAAGCCTAATCCTTTGTGTCCGCCCAGCGCAGGCCCGACTAATGGCCCAATCTGACCGGGTAATGTAACGAATGCCATTATTCCAGTCTCATTAATGGCTTTTTACTAAAGCGGCTGCGCAGCCGGTCAAAATAGAGGTAAACCACTGGAGTGGTATACAGGGTCAACAACTGGCTCATCACCAGCCCGCCGACAATGGTAATCCCCAGCGGTTGGCGCAGTTCTGCACCATCGCCGCTACTTAACACCAGTGGTAGCGCACCGAATAAGGCAGCTAAGGTGGTCATCAGAATCGGCCTAAAGCGCAATAGGCTGGCCTGGAAAATGGCATCGCGGGCGCTAAGGTTGCCATTGCGTTGCGCATCAAGGGCAAAGTCGACCATCATAATGGCATTCTTTTTCACGATACCAATCAATAGCATGATGCCAATCAGGGCGATAAGGCTAAAGGGCGCATCGAACAACTCCAGCGCCAGTAATGCCCCGACTCCGGCGGAGGGCAGTGTTGAAAGAATGGTCAGCGGTTGGACATAACTTTCATACAAAATCCCGAGCACGATATACACCGTGGCGATCGCCGCCATAATCAGCCAGAGCTGGGATTTCAAGGTGTCCTGGAATACTTGTGCCGTACCGGCAAACATGCCACGCACTGTACTTGGCACGCCCAGTTCTGTCATTGCTCGTTCAACGGCTGCCGTCGCTTCAGACAAGCTACCGCCATCGGGCAAGTTAAATGAGATAGTCGAAGCGGCCGATAAGCCCTGGTGATTAACCGACAGCGGCGCATTGGCGGGCTGCCATTTAGCGAAATAGGACAGCGGGATAGACTGGCCTGCGCTGTTAATCACAAACATCTTATCCAGCGAACTCACATCTTGCGTGTATTGAGGCGCGACTTCCATCACAACTTTGTATTGGTTCAACGGCTGATAAATGGTGGAAATTTGCCGCTGGCCAAAGGCGTTATTGAGCAACGCATTGGCATCTGACACATCAATACCCAGCCGTGCCATGGTTTCACGATCGTAGGTCAGGGCCATTTCTGAGCCCTTATCCTGCTGATCGGAGTTAACATCGGCCAGCTCCGGTAGCTTGCTCAAGGCGGCCCGCACTTTCGGTTCCCATTCACGCAGAGCCGCTAAATCGTCGGCCAATAACGTAAATTGATAGCTGGCGTTAGATTGTCGGCCACCAACACGGATATCTTGGACGGGAGACAGGAACAGACTGGCTCCCGGCTCTTTTGCTAATTTCCCACGCAACCGAGTAATCACTTGTTGCGCCGTTTCGCTGCGTTCACTCAGTGGTTTCAACGAGATAAACATCGAGCCACTGTTGGTGCGCGAACCACCGGTAAAGCCGGTAACATTATCGACCGCAGGGTCAGCACTGACAATTTTCATGAAATCTTTCAGTTTTTGCTGCATTGCCTGGAACGAAATACTTTGATCGGCTTGAATAAAGCCCATCATGCGGCCGGTATCCTGCTCGGGGAAAAAGGTTTTTGGAATGCTGATATAGAGCCAAACATTCAGAGCAATAGTGGAAAGCAGCACAACCATCACCCAGCGTGTATGGCCCAGCACCCAATTGAGCGAGCGGCCATAACCTTGCTGAATAGCCAGCAGTACTTTACCGAACCCGCGAATACGTTGTTGTTTCCCTGCCGGTTGTGCACGTAATAAATGGGCGCACATCATCGGCGTTAGAGTCAACGAAATAACCAGTGAGATACCAATTGCCACCGACAATGTGACGGCAAACTCACGGAATAATCGCCCCGGTAATCCTTCCATCAACAGCAGCGGAATAAACACCGCCACCAAAGAAATACTCATCGACAGCACGGTAAAACCGACTTCACGTACCCCGCGTAAGGCAGCAACCATCGGTTTCACACCAGCTTCCAAATGGCGAGAAATGTTTTCCAGCACCACGATAGCATCGTCAACCACAAAACCGGTGGCGATGGTTAGCGCCATGAGCGACAGGTTATTGAGGCTAAAACCGCACAAATACATGGCAGTAAAGGTACCGATCAGCGAAACCGGCACGGCGACAGCGGGAATCAAGGTAGCGCGACCCGATCGCAGGAACAGGAACACCACCAAAATTACCAATGCCACGGCGATCACCAGTGATCGCTCCACTTCATCCAGTGAGGCGCGGATAGTCGGCGAGCGATCCTGAGCAATATTCAACTCAATTGAGGCGGGGATTGAGGCGCGCAGGGCAGGGAGTTCGGCACGAATTCGGTCGACGGTGGCAATAATATTTGCGCCCGGCTCACGGCTGATTACCAACAGTACGGCCGGTTTACCATCGGACATCCCGGCATTGCGCACATCCTGCACAGAATCGACGATATTGGCGACATCTTGTAGCCGCACCGGTGAGCCATTGTTGTAGTGAATAATAAGTGGTCGATAACCCTCGGCAGTTTTGATCTCATCATTGGCCTGTACCTGCCAATGTTGATCACTGCTGTCGATTGAACCTTGTGGGCGCCGCACGTTAGCGGCACTGATCGCCTGACGCACCGCATCCAGTGACACGCCCTGGTTGAACAGCGCACTTGGATTAAGTTCTACCCGCACCGCTGGCAGGGAACTGCCACCGACCGAGACATCACTGACGCCCTCGGTCTGAGCAATTTTCTGTGCCAGTTGGGTCGAGGCAAAGTCATATAATTGCCCCTGACTGAAAGTATCCGATGTCAGGGTCATTATCATGATCGGCGCATCCGACGGGTTCATCTTGCGATAGGTCGGGCGATTGGGCATCCCTGATGGGAGCAAACTCTGAGCGGCGTTGAGTGCGGCCTGCACATCGCGAGCTGCACCATTAATATCGCGGCTAAGATCAAATTGCAGGATAATCCGCGTGCTACCCAATGAACTGGTTGAGGTCATTTCATTGACCCCAGCAATTCTTCCCAGTGCGCGCTCCAGTGGTGTGGCAACGGATGACGCCATCGTTTCCGGATCCGCGCCGGGCATGGAGGCGCTGACCATAATCACTGGGTAATCGACCTGCGGCAGTGGTGAGACCGGCAATAAGCTAAAGCCGATCACCCCGCTTAGCGTTATCGCCAGTGTCAATAGAGTGGTAGCCACCGGGCGCTGAATAAACAGAGTAAAGAATTTCACGGCTGTTCCCGTCCATTCGGCAATCCTGGTGTATCAATATCCTGATGACTATGGGTATTGCGTGCCAGTTTATCGAACAACAGATAGATAACCGGTGTGGTAAACAGAGTCAGTACCTGACTGACAATCAGCCCACCGACCATACACACCCCGAGCGGCTGGCGCAGTTCGGCACCGGCCCCAGTACTGAGCATCAGCGGCAATGCGCCAAACAGCGCGGCCAGGGTGGTCATCAGAATCGGGCGGAAACGCAATAGGCAGGCCTGATAAATTGCATCATACGGCGTCATACCCTGATCCCGCTCGGCGGCCAGCGCAAAGTCGATCATCATGATGGCGTTTTTCTTCACGATCCCGATAAGCAGAATGATCCCGATAATGGCGATCACATCCAGCTCATTGCCGGTCAACATCAGAGCCAACAACGCGCCGACACCGGCGGTCGGTAGGGTAGATAAGATAGTGACCGGGTGAATAAAGCTCTCGTACAACACGCCGAGTACAATATACATCGCCACAATTGCGGCAATAATCAACCATAGCGTACTGCCGAGTGCGGCCTGAAACGCCAGTGTCGAGCCTTGGAAACGCGTCGTGATGTCCGCCGGCAGTTGAATGGCCTGCTCCGCTTGTGTCACGGCCTCCACCGCCTCACCCAGAGAATAGCCCTGTGCCAAATTGAATGAGATGGTCGCTGACGGGAACTGATTTAAATGGTTGATAGAAAGCGGCCCAAAGCGTTCTTCGACGGTAGCAATACTGCTCAATGGTACGCCTTTGCCATCACTGCCGGTCAGGCGAATATCATTGAAGGCCGCCAGCCCCGGCGTGGCTTTGACGTCATGCTCCAATACCACCCGATACTGATTGGCTTGGGTATAAATGGTAGAAATTAGCCGCTGACCAAATGCGTTATACAATGCGTTGTCGATCGCTGCCATAGTGATCCCCAGACGGCTGGCGCTATCTCGGTCCACATTCACAAACGCCACCAAACCCTGATCCTGCCAGTCGCTGGTCACATCCTGGAATGGCGCTTGTTGCTGCAATTCACTGACCAGTTTCGGCACCCAGGTGCTCAGCTCCTCCAATGAGGTTGCTTGCAGCGTGAACTGATATTGGGTGCGGCTCAGTTGGGTATCGATAGTCAAATCTTGTACCGGCTGCAAATAGAGCTTAATACCCGGAACGCCGGATACACTCTGTTGCAAGCGGGTAATGATCTCTGGGATGCGCTCCTTTCTGCTCTCCAATGGTTTAAGGTTAATCTGTAACCGGCCATTGTTTTGTGTGGCGTTGGTGCCATCCACCCCGACAAACGAGGTCAGGCTTTCGACGTCCGGATCTTTTAAGATGATAGCGGCCACTTGCTGCTGGCGCTCCGCCATATTACTGAATGAAACTGATTGTGGCGCTTCCAGCGTACCTTGAATCAAGCCGTTGTCCTGTAAGGGGAAAAATCCTTTGGGCATGATGAGGTAAAGCAATACCGTCAGCACTAAGGTGCTCAGCGCGACACCTAAAGTTATCCATTGGTGCTTAAGGACTTTTTTCAGCGCCACCGCATAATGAGCAATCACCCAGTCAAAGAATTTCTCACTGGCGCGTGACAGGCGGTTTTGCTTGCGCAGTGATTCATAACTGAGCATGCGCGCGCACATCATTGGCGTCAGTGTCAGGGATACCACCGCTGAAATCAGGATTGCCACCGCCAATGTCACCGCAAACTCACGGAACAGGCGGCCGACGATATCACCCATAAAGAGCAGTGGAATCAATACGGCAATCAATGAGAACGTCAGTGAAATAATGGTAAAGCCAATCTCACCAGCCCCTTTCAGCGCGGCATCCAGCGGTTTTTCGCCTTTTTCGATATAGCGCGAGATATTCTCAATCACCACAATGGCGTCATCGACCACAAAGCCAGTGGCAATAGTCAACGCCATTAATGTCAGGTTGTTGATTGAGAAACCGAGGAAATACATCGCGGCGAACGTCCCGATCAATGACAACGGCACAGCAATACTGGGGATAATCGTGGCCGCGGCATTACGCAGGAACAGGTAAATCACCATCACCACCAACACAATGGCCAGCAATAATTCGAACTGCACATCACTGACCGAGGCGCGGATAGTGGTGGTGCGATCGGTCAGCACTTTAACATCAACCGACTTAGGTAGACTTTTGATCAGCTCCGGCAGCATTTCGCGAATACTGTCGGCGGTGGCGATCACATTGACCCCCGGCTGGCGCTGGATATTCAGCACAATGGCCTGCTGGGTATTGGCCCAAGCCGCCAGTTTGTTATTTTCTGCGCCCTGCTCGATAGTGGCGACATCTTGTAAGCGGACCGGTGCGCCATTTTGGTAAGCAACAATCAGGTCGCGGTAATCCTCAGCCGACTTCATCTGGTCGTTGGCGGATAAGGTTACTGAGCGGGTTGGCCCATCCAGACTACCTTTGGCGGAGTTGACGTTGGCATTGCTGATGGCGGTGCGAATGGTTTCACTGTCCAGCCCCAAAGCCGCTACCGCCGGGGCATTCAATTTGACCCGCACGGCAGGGCGCTGCCCACCTGAAAGGGTGACCAAACCGACGCCGGTGACTTGCGAGATCTTTTGCGCAATGCGGGTTTCCACCATGTCTTCCACTTGCGTCATCGGGATGGCGGTGGAGGTGACGGCCAGCGTCAGAATCGGCGGATCCGCCGGATTCACTTTGCTGTAAATCGGTGGATAAGGCAGATCATTTGGCAGTAAGTTAGTGGCAGAGTTAATCGCCGCCTGCACTTCCTGCTCGGCTACATCCAGTGGCAAAGTGAGCTGGAATTGTAAGGTGATAACCGACGCACCACCGGAGCTTTGGGACGCCATCTGTTTCAAGCCAGACATCTGACCAAACTGGCGTTCGAGTGGTGCGGTAATCGAAGAGGTCACCACATCCGGACTCGCGCCGGGATAGAGTGTGACCACTTGTATGGTGGGGTAATCCACTTCCGGCAGGGCGGAAACCGGCAAGGCGCGATAACCGATAATCCCTGCTAGCAAAATGGCGACCATAAATAAGGTGGTGGCAACAGGGCGCAGGATAAATAGCCGTGATGGCCCACCGCCCGGCGTTGGAGGCATCACTTGCATCAGGATTTCTCCGCCGCAGTTGTGGTACTGCCCGCAGAGGCATCTGTAGCGGGTTTTCCGCCCCTGCGGTGTGTGGCTTTCCCATCCGTAGCGGGCTTTTCTGCTGCATCGGTTGGCGTGGAATCCGCTGAGCGCGGCGTCACCACTTCAACTTGTAAACCTTCCGTCAGGCGATCAATACCGTCAGTGACTACACGCTGACCGGCATCCAGCCCGGCACTGATAACCACTTGTTTACTATCCTGAATTCCTGTAGTAACCAAGTGTTTACTGACTTTGTTCTCGTCATTTAACGTCCAGACGAAGCTACCTTCGTTGCCCATCTGTACCGCAGCGGTGGGAACCACCACGGCATTTTGCAGTAAATCCACTTTGATGCGCGCGTTGACAAATTGATTCGGGAACAGCACGTCATCCTCATTGGCAAAGCGGGCTTTTAGCTTAATGGTGCCGGTAGTGGTATCAATCTGGTTATCAATACTGAGCAGATAGCCCTGCGCCAACAGCTGTTTATTAGTGCGATCCCAGGCTTCAACGGGAACAGTAGTCTTGTTTTTTGCCGCATTTTTCTGCGCTTGCATAATGGCAGGAATATCACTTTCTGGCAGGGTAAAGACCACATCAACTGGATGTGTTTGAGTGATAACCACAATCGGAGTGGCGGTGCCGCTGGTAATGTAGTTGCCGACATCCACTTGTTTTAGCCCGACTTTACCGGAAATAGGCGCGGTAATGCGGCTATAAGTCAATTGCAGTTTGGCGCTATCGATAGCCCCTTGGTCAGCTTTTACACTGCCTTCGCTTTGGCGAACTAGCGAGGCTTGGGTATCCAGATCCTGTTGTGAAATCAGGCCAGTTTTCGCCAATTTTTGGTAGCGGGCTAAATCGCGGCGCGCGTTATCCAGTGTGGCTTGATCTTTTGCGAGCTGCCCCTGAGCTTGGGTCAGTTGGACTTCGTATGGGCGCGGGTCAATTTCGACCAGTAAGTCGCCAGCGTTGACCTGTTGGCCTTCGGTAAAGTGGATAGCCATGAGCTGACCGTCAACCCGGCTGGTGACCGTTACGGTATTGGCGGCAATCACCGTACCTAAACCGGTGAGATAACGTGGCACCGCTTGTTCCGTTGCCGTGGCGGCTTGTACTGGAGACATCGGCATATTACGCCGTCCCCCAGCGCGGGCGGAACTGTTGGCACTCGCGGCTTGTTGTACGCCGGGCGCACTGCTCTGCGGGGCTGCACTGAAATGACGCCAGACAAACACAGCAATAATAATCGCCACCGCTACCCCCAATAACATCAGTAACCGGGAAGTGCGTTTGGATTGAGCTTTCATAATGGCGGAGAATCCCTTTTATTGATCTGTTTATACGCACGCAGGTGCAAAATAAAAATTAATACCCAATAGATTTCGAGATTCAGGAAGGCGGCAAGCGAGAGAATCCCGATGTGCTTACTGAAGTAAGTGATTCGGGTGATTGAATGCAGCCAACACACCTGTATCTTGAAAGATGAAGGGTATATCTATGTTACTAGTTTAGCGGGGATTTACCGGATAAAAATGGAGGAAATATGAAAGTATTGTCAGGGGCTGGGGAGGGGAGTTTACAATTTTGACATTTAAAACTGTTTTAGTTGATGTGTTGAAGAAGTGATCCGGTTCAGTTGAGGCTGCTCAGTTAAAGTGATAACTGAACTATTATCAACCGAAACCTGTTCCGATCTCCAGACTGCTATTCATAAGTTATGGTAAAGGTGGCACTGGCATTGGCTACACCAGGGGTGACAGTATTTTCGGTTTGGTAATAACGCGCAGTGATATCGATAGTTTCCTTTAAATCAGTGCCTGTGTTGGCAGAAGTTCCCATTTCTTTGGCGCTACCCAAGATAATCGGTTCCTTATTTTTACCCGCAAACAGTTGTACGCCAATACCGGTAGCGACACCGGGTTCTTGAGTGAGTTTAATCACCCCCGATTTACCCGCATCGTCGCCATTAACGGTCAGGCTATATTTGGTTTTGAGATCACAGGATAAAATAATCGATTGGGTTATCTCTCGTCCAAGGCTACCGACAGCGCTAAACGCTTTTTGCTTATGTTCACCTAAATCAAAATTAAGGTTAGGTGTATCTAATGTGCAGCCATTTTTGCTGACTATCCCCTGGGCGGCACCCAATATATCGGGCAGGTTTTTGGCTGTGGCCGGGCCATCCTCCTCCAGATAGTATTTGATATTGCCAGGGGGGAGATTAATAGTACCAAATTCTTGCTGGTGGCCTGTTTTGAAAAATAGTCTATTAATAACAAAATGGATTAATAACTTTTCGGATTTCTTGAATTTAACATCACAGTTTATTATCGTGGTATTTGGCTTTATCGCGCATTTAGAATTACCCGTTAGAATGTATTTAATACCTACTCCAGCTAAATTAGTGTTAAATATCTCAGGATACGTGGCATTACTGGTGGCGGCTGGGTCTATTTCAAAAATTAATTTCCCTGTTTTTTCTTGAGCGGGAGTATACAAACAATCCATGCGACTGCCGCGCATATACAACGGTTTCTCAGTGGTGACAGGATCATTATTATACATGATAACTGGGGTTGTTCTTATTTCACCGGGACTAGTCACATCACATTGGACATCGGCATAACTGGTGGATGGCATAAACCCACATAAACCTATTAATAATAAAATTAGCTGGGCAGCAGAGGGAAGTTTGTGGTTTTTCACCCAGTTAAGTATTAAGTTAATTATCATCTTCTGTTCTGCTTAGTGGTGTATGTACAGCGGAAAATAAGGCTAGTATTCATCGCTTAGGTTTATTCAGAATAATGGCGGTAGCAACCGGTGAAATACCGCCGAAGCCACTAATGGCCTGCCAACTTACTGAACCAGAATAACCTGGAGGAAGATGAAGAGTTAGCGTACTTTTGGCTGCAATCATGGTGACGCTTTTAATTTCGTTGCCACCAACTTTCAGACTGTGAAAAGAGATGCTATATGGGCTGGGGTTATTGATCTGCAATTGATCGCCATGACGAGAGAAAGTCAGAGTTTTATAGGCATTAGCCAGTGCATTCGGCAGTTCGACGGAATGGGCAAACAACTTGATACGGTTTTGCATCGCGATAAATAGCTCGCTATCGCTGACTAAAATACTTGCCTGAGTTGTGGATATCACACTGTTTAGGCAGGCTATAAATAATAGCGGTTTAAACCACCACATAAAAATTCTCTCTGAATAAAGTTTATTATTGCTTGATAGCCAGCCACCAAGATTTCTGTCGGCTAATCTAGCAGTTATGCTATTAAACGAAATATTTATATTGTGGAATTAAGCTGTAGTCAGAGAAAGTATAAATAAGATACTGTAACAGTAGTTTCTGACTTTTTAGGAAAACCCCATTCCAACTATTGACAGCGGCAGATTGCGGCGGCAGTAAAGTTAACTCACTGTCGCCGCAATCTGCTTTAATTACTGATAAGTCATAGTAAAGGTGGCAGTAGCATTGGCGGTACCGGGGGTAATTTTTTTTCAGTTTGATAATAGCGGGCGGTGATGTTAATGGTTTTCCTGATAACATTGCCACTGGCGGACGCAGAACCTATTTGTTTAGGTTTACAAAATAAGAGAACAATTGCAGAACGAGAAATTATATTTTACATATAGGCCACTTAATTCTGTTGCATAGAAATCTTATTGTTCTTTGATTATTATTAACCAAGGCTAATAACTTATTAGCTCATACTAAGTTTATTTATCGGCACACCGCATCCAATATGCGCACTGCCGAAGTGATATCAGTTTCTGCTGCTGGTAAGGTCAATGCCGCGCTACACTGCTGCTTTTCCTGATTGCCCCACTGCACCTGCAAATTGCTGTTATCCGGCACGCCGCTGAGGTACACCTGGCCGTCATCGCCAACGATACTGTTATTGGCACTGTCGGCTGCCTCATCCTGCAAACTGGCCATAGCACCGAACGGCACTGGCTTACCTTGATAACTGAGGTTAATCAGCACCCGGCTACCGAGGCGTGGCGTAAAGTCAGCCAGCACTACCGCGCCGCGAGTGGGTACCACATTTTGGCTGGTGATATCCATATCGATATTGTCACCCATAGTTTGGGTGTCCAGCGCCACGCTATTCTGGCGATATGGAGTGGCATGCGGCACCACCGCATAGCCGCGCCAGTCGGTTTTTACCCCGCGGCTATTGCCGACGCCCACACCGCTGGCTCCGGGCGCGCGCACTAATACTAAGGTATCGCTCTGGGATTGTGACAGGGTGATACCGTAAGGATGCGCCAGCACACCGCCGCTCAGGCCATAGTTCAACTGACTGCTGTTCGCACTGTAGCTGTAACCAGCATTTAACTGGCCGTAAGCCCCGCTATAACTGCTGCTCAGATTACCGCTGTTGCCACCACCGCGATTGGCGCGACTTTGTTGCAGGTTGTAGCTCAGATTATTATCGAGCGCACTGCCACTCAGGCCCAACTGTTGGCTGGTCGTCCCGCCTTTGCTGGTGTTAATACTGTAATTGGCCCAACTATTAGCTAACCATTTGCTCAACGGAATATTGATACTCAGGCTGACGCGTTGACTGTTTTGTTGTTGCCCCGGCGTCTGGCTAAAGCTGTAATTCAACCCATAATTGATGCCGTGGATATTCACGTTGTAACCCAGCGTGGCATTGCGCTCGTAGCCTTTGCGCTGCCAGTAATCCTGCTGATAAGCGGAAAGATGCAGGCTGCCAAAATCATGCAGTGACTGGCTAATATGAAACTGGGTACGGCTGCGCTTGTTGCTACGTACCTGAGAGTTGTTATTGCGTCCCAGCGAGTTAATGCTGCCCACGCCGGTCAGTTGATTAGCTTCACTGAAATCATAAAAACCTTCGGTGGAGTAGCGGTGGCTACCGAGCGAGAAGTTAGTACCGGTTTCACTAAAACTTTTGGCATATTGTAGCCGGTAAGATTGCCCTTGACGGGTGGTGCTATCTTCAAAGGTGGTTTTGGCTTGGGTCACATCCATGGATACCGAACCAACACGGCCTAAGCCAATCCCCATCCCCAGCGCACCGGCCTGATAATCAGATGAGATCAATAAGCCGTTATACAGAGTAAAGCCGAACGGCATGCCGTAGGCCAGTGAGGTCTGAGCAAAGTGCGGAGTGGGGCTGTTTTTACCCCCGCCACGGTATTGGCCAGCATTCAGGGCATATTTAAGGCTGCCTTCGCGCTGCATAATTGGCGCGGAAGCAAAAGTCTGTTTGAAGCTGCGCTCGCGACCATCGGCCTCTTTGATGGTGACCTCCAAATCACCACTGGAAGAGGTAGGGTACAAGTCGTCAATGGCGAAAGCCCCCGGTGGCACATAGGTTTGGTAAATCACATTATTGTTCTGACGAATGGTAACTTGCGCGTTGCTATCAGCAATGCCGCGAATGACTGGGGCAAAACCGCGCTGGCTATCAGGCAACATACTGTCATCGGATGATAACTGCGCGCCACGGAAAGCCACACCGCTAAGAATATCGCCGGGGGTATAGCTGTCACCCAAGGTCAGTTGCCCTTTAATGGCGTGAATATCGCGCTGCAAGGTATTGGTAATGTTATTCCACTGCGCTTGGCCATTGCTGCTCTGGCTGTAAGTAGAATAGTTGCGCAAGCGCCACGGCCCCCAGTTCAACCCGCTGCGCAGGTTGAGGAAATGACTACTGCTACTGCCCGACTGATTATCCTGCCGGTTATTAGCACCGCTCAGGTTGTAATTGACCATCAGCGCGGGGATACCTTGATCCCACTGTTTTGGATCAATATAGCCGCGTGCCTCACGGTTCAGCGCCGCCTGCGGAATGCTTAAATCCAGCCGCTGGTGATTAATATCAAAACTGCTGCTGGCGGCTGGGATAAAATCGCCCAGTTGTGCCAGTGGCACATCTACGGGCAACTGTTGCAAGGCGGGGAAGGCGGCTACTTTCACCCCTAAATCGGCCAGTTGCTGTGGGGTGATTTCGGCCAATAAGCTGCCGTTATCGGCAATAAAGCTAACGTCACGCGTCTCTATCTGCTGGCCGTTAAGGTAAATATCCACCCGATAGGTACCGGGTAACTGCGCGCCGGATTGCGAGAATATACTGAAATCAATCGCCGCATAACTGGCGTTTTTGATTTCTAACGAACCGGGATGGAAATAATCGTCGGCCCAGGCAGGGGCTGATAACGCGGTCAATCCCAACGCTAACTGGATAGCCAGCTTTAAAGCCCACCTGTTGGGCGGTAAAGCAGAATGTCGCTGCGTCATGGTGATCATTTGGGGTTATAAGCTGGCAGTGGCAGCATCGGAAGTGCCGCCAAAATCATTAATCGCCTGCCAACTCACCGAGTCTATAGCGCCCTCGGGGAGGTCAACGGTGAGAGTGCCGTGAGGGGCTACCATCAGCGCGCCTTTAATTTCACTGCTCCCCACTTTCAGAGCATAGAAGGAGACGTGATAGGCAGTGGGGTTGCTCACCTGCAATTGCATGCCTTGACGCGAGAAGCGCAGGGCTTTATAGGCATCTGCGGCTTTACCGGCTAGCCCTGCTGGGCGGTAAAATAATTTGATGCGGTTCTTAATTGAGATAAATAGCTGGTTGCCATCACCTTTTTTACTGGCTGGAATGGTTTTGACATTCAGCCAATGCACCGACTCGCGATCTTGCGGTAAATTGCCGCCAGCTAATAAAATACGCAGGCTACTTTCCTGCTGACCATCTAAACGGAATAACGGCGGGGTGATAATAAACGGCACTTTGTTATTATTGATAGCCTCGAAATTATCGACCCAGCTTTGAATTAAATAAGGGGTGTTTTTATCCTGATTGGTAATGGATAAAGTGGCTTCTTTTTTAGCACCATCATAAATAACTCGGGTGCCGCCGACCGCAACACCGGCCTGAGCTGACTGCATCGCGCCGGTTAAACAGGCGATAAAGAATAACGATTTCAACCACGACATGATCTTTCTCTCTAAATAAATTAATGTCTTGCCTTGGTGGCAACAAAAAAGAATAAAAGTTACTGCCCCGATGAATAAAATATCGGGGCAGTAAAGACACAACAAATACACCGCTAATAAAGGTATTAGCGCGGGAGAGGGTTAGTTGTAAGTAATCTCGTAATTAACAGCAGCCGATGCATCCCCGCTTGTAAGTGTTTTACTGGTTTTTACATATTTTAATTTGTATGTAAGGTCTTTGCTTGTTGCGCTTGCCATATCTTGGGGTTTGGCATTTGTATTGATTTTGATTTGTGTAACGTCATCGCTTTCAAACAATGCTAATGCAGCACCTTCAACACCAGCCAGTTTCCACGCGTCAATATTATCAGTATCTGCTTTACCGCTAAATTTTACGGTTGCTGTCTGGCTGATAGCAGGACAGCCAGTGAGGTTGATGGTCAAGTCTGTAGTAGAGTCTTTGGAAAACTCACCAGCACTGTTGCCTAGTTGCTCATTAGTAATTAACGGCATATTAACTGTTGTAGCTGTTGAGGTTACTACACATGGGCTTGCAGAAATTGAACCGGTAACATTAATTGTACCTGTTGAGGCATTTGCCGTAGAGGCAAATACCGAGGCGGCCAGTAAAGAGGTGACAATCAGTTTTTTTTTCATCGTCATATTCATAATAAATCTCCAATCCGAAATAGTTCACGACAGTTAATGGTATTGCTTAATCATTAATTTATTTGGCACCAATGGCCGATTTTACAATGAAGGATATTTGTTGCCGTTTCATCTTGGCCGCTAATATAGTGGCCTGCGGTGTTAATAAGCATGTCCATTATTCGGAATTAATGTCGGGTAAGAGATAGTGAGAATTTAATAAGGCGGATGGTTTTATGACTGATTTGGAATTTGGCCTTAATATCGTGATTAAGGCGACATTACTATGATTATTTTTATTAGAATTGTTTGGAAGTGGGCGTTATTTAGTTTGTTGGAAGTGATTTGGGGGGTGGGTACGGTTGTTAGAGCAACTGAGTTAACTTAACTTCTGATGAACCAACCGCCAAAGGGGGCGGCGGCCCCCTTGTGGAATCCCGCGCTTTCGCACGTATCGCCTGCCCACTGCGTGGGTTCCCTCCCTCATCATTTCGCTAGCGGAACGGCTTTATTCGCGTCCCTGCTCATGACGCCTAAATCCGCCGTCCGTGGCGGATTTCCCTTGCTACACTCTTCACTCGGCTGCTCAAATATGCTTTGAAAGTCAAAGGAGAAAATCAAAATCTAAGGGCTATGGTTTTGATGTTGAGCGCAATCAGGGATATTACCGACAAAGACGATGGCCCGAGTGAGCCGCCATGGACGGCGGCGAAAAGCGCGCAGGAGCAGGACGCGACTCGCGCTGGCTCGATAAGGCCAACGGCTGCCGAAGGGGACTGCGAATAGCAGTAATATTTCGCGCAAGACGCAGGAGCAGGAGCAGGAGGGCCGGCTTGCCCTCCTGCTCGGTTGAGGCGACTGGGATTAAGTGGTCACTGAACGACTATCAACCGAAATAATGATCCGGTGCTCTAACAACCGAACCCATCACTAATCATCAATCACTAATCACCCCATCAATATCACCGATACAGCGTCTGCGCCCACCTCGCTAATCCAGCAGTAACAGAGCCAAAATCATTGCCACCCACTAATGGAATACCCGGCAATTGCTGCTGTAATGCCGCGCGTAGTAGAGGGGAACGAGCGCTACCGCCAGTCAGATAAATCACATCCGGCGTGACGTGGCTGGTGGCTAGCGCCAGACTGACTTGCTCCTGAATGCGTTGCAGTGGCTGGGATATGGCCTCGGCGAGCTGCTGTTGGCTGATACTTTGCTTCAACTCCGGTTGCACAAAATCCAGTGCCGCAACGACCTGTTGTTGCTCAGAAAGCGCAATTTTGCTCTCTTCTGCGGCCCGCACCAGGCGGTAGCTTAAGCGCTGTTGATAGACTTTCAGCAGGCGTTCTACTTGCTGCGGATTAGCTGCATCACGGATCAAATCCCGCAGGAAACGCCCATTAACCGTGCTATAGAAATCGCTCTGGGCCGGAACATCATTGGTGGCAACAGCATTCCAATAGGGTAACGACGGCATCGCAATCCCTTTTTCGGTTTCGCTGCCCATACCAAACAGCGGCATAAGTTGCTTGAATGCCAACATGATATCGAGGTCATTCCCGCCGACACGGCAACCGCTGTGGCCTAGTAGGCTTTGCTGGCGATCGGCCAGGCCTTGCCATTTAGGCCCCATCAGCAGCACTGAGCAGTCAGTCGTCCCACCGCCGATATCCACCACTAACACGGTTTTCTCGCTCTTTAGTGTGGCTTCAAAATCTAATCCAGCGGCTACGGGTTCAAACTGGAAGGCGATATCGCGAAAACCAGCGCGTTGCGCGGCACGCAGTAAAATACCTTCAGCTTGTTGGTTGGCTTCTTCGCCGCCTGAACCCTGAAAGTTAACCGGGCGGCCAATCACAGTCTGGCTGATTTCTGCGGCCAATACCGATTCTGCCTGGCGCTTAATATGGAACATCATCGCACAGACTAAATCCTCAAACAGCGCCAACTGTTGCGGTTTCAATCCATTAGCGCCCAAGAAGGATTTAGGTGATTTTACAAAGTAAACTTCTTCAGGATCTTCGATATAGTGAGCTAGCGCTGATAAGCCGAACATCACACTGTCAGCCGTCACCGGAATATCTTCTTCGCGATTGAACGCTATGGCCCGGCGTAACAGTTGCTGGTTTTCCTCACTACCGGTTGGCACCTGCCAGTGGCGGTGCAGGCACTCACTCACGGCTTCTCGGGTAGGGGCGCACAGCATTGAGGGCAAATAGACGTCATTATTCTCCAGCACCAGCAATTCGGGAGCATCATCCCGCATCACTGCAACCGAGCAGTTTGCTGTGCCGTAGTCAAATCCAATGAACATAATTGCCCCCAAGCCAAATAAAAGGGAGCGACTTTACCCTAGAGTGGGCAGTGGGGCAATCGTCAAGTCAGGATATCAGGCCATTTTATCGCGTTATTTTATGACGAGATGCCGCTGTTAAGTACCTGAGATAAGGGTTCTGTGCGGCCAATCATTTCGCCATCGGCTAAATCAACACCAATCTCAAGCAATTTACTCAGGGTCGGTGGTAGCTCTATCGGGCCTGCCAGTGTGGCGATATTTGCTCGTTGTGCGGTACCATTGATAATGGTTATCAGCACTTCATCCATTTGATTAACATGAATATGGGCGACTAATTCACTGTCATATCTCAGGTAATCAATGTGGTGCTCAGCTAATAATTCGAAATCATTCAGATTATGGCCAAACTCTTTCACGATGAGCTTGCAGCCCAACTGTTGCAGCTTGGCGAGGAAGTTGCCAATCGCAAACGGATATTGCAGCAATGTAGACTCATCTACCATCCAATACAGACTGTGCGGTGGCAGTAGGGTCTGTTGTACCAACGTGAGCAGTGATTGACGAAAATCCTCTTTGAGCAGCGCCAACTCTGACAGTGGGATCGCCAGTGCCAGCCCTTTCTGATGAATGGCCTGGGCGTGATCAACTAATAATTGCTCGCATACCCAGCTATCGACTTTCGGCTGCAAATTATACAACATCGCTGCCTCCTCGAAGGCAGACTGGCTGACAATGATATTGTCTTGTCGATCAATCTGGAAAGTGACCTGATAGAAGCGCACGGCCAATGGCGTTTTAGGCGGCGCCGTCGGGGTCACCTGTAGCAACAGTTGGTTCTCACTGAGAATATTTTCTACATCTTCCCGAGTCAGCAATTCGTGCTGGCGAGCTAACAGCAGCTTTTGCCTCGGTTGGTAGAGATAAACCTGCCCGCGCCCGCTGTGCTTGGCGGTATAACAGGCGATATCAGCCTGCTCCATGATTTCACTGCGTTGACTGTTGCTGCTACTGATTTGCGTGACACCGGCACTGGCACCTATACGGTAGAGCTTATCTTCCCAATAGAAATGATAGCCATTGATCATGGTGACCAGACTTTGGGTGATAGCTTTGGCATGAGGCAAGGTGCAATTGAGCATCAGTAGACCGAATTCGTCGCCACCCAGACGTGCAACACAATCACTGTTGCGCAGATGCTGGCGCATTAATTGACTGAGCTCTTTGAGCAGTGCATCACCCGCAGGATGCCCGGCGGTGTCGTTAACCGCTTTGAAATAGTCCAGATCAAGGAAGGCCAGCGCGTGTTGTTGGTCAAAATCGATGCTTTTCTGAATAGCTGCTTTCAGGTTATTTTCAAAATTGGCGCGATTTGGCAGGCCGGTAAGATTATCGTGCGACGCACTGTGGCTGAGTTTACGCATCATGGCGCGAGATTCGCCGACATCCTGGAACACCAGAACTGCCCCGACAATCGTTCCCTCCAGTGTTTTCAGTGGCGCGACAGATTCTTGAATGTCGTAATACGGCCCGTCGCGATGATGCAATACGATTGACTCATTCAACGAAGAGTAAGGGCGATGAGTGAGACAATGCTCTATTGGATTATCAATTTCTGGCCCATCTACGCCGTTGGTCAGCTTAATAATATGCTGGACGGGCTGTCCCAGTGCGATAGTATTAGCCCAACCGGTCATTTTCTCCGCGACCGGATTCATAAAGGTAATCTTCATTTCCTGGTCAGTACACACCACAGCCTCGCCGATGGAATCGAGAGTGATGTGTAATCGCTCTTTCTCTTCATGCAGGGCTTCAGTCAGATTTCTGATTTCTGTCATATCCAGCGTGGTACCAATCAGGCGCAGAATATTGCCATTCTTGTCGCAAATCATATTGGCCTGAATACGCAAATGGACGATATCGCCATTGGCCAGCAATAGCCTGAACTCAAGCTGGTACGGTTGACGTTTAGTAAGGACTGCACTGTATTCACGTTTCACTCGGTTGATATCTTCCGGGTGAATGTATTGCTGCCAGACTGTATCATCAACGTAGGTATTGAGCGGGACATGATAAAGCTCATACATCCGTTTATCCCAACTGATCACCTGCTTTCTGATATCTAACTCCCAGATACCGATCCCACCGGCTTCGTTAGCCAGCGTAATGCGCTCCATCAGGCGGCGATTTACTATCTCGCTCTTTTTCAGATCATTAATATCTTCGACCTGTGAGATGTAATAGAGCGGTTGTTGCTGATGGTCTCGCACCACACTGACCACCAGTAGCGCCCACACGACCTCGCCATCACTGCGGACATAGCGTTTTTCCATCGAATAGCTGGGGATGTGGCCATGATACAAATCATCGAGCAACTTCAGGTCGGCGGAGAGATCCTCCGGGTGAGTTATTTGCTGAAAGGTCAGGGTAAGCAAGCTTTCCTGACGGTAGCCTAGTAATTTGCACAGCGCTTGGTTGACCTGCATCCATTTACCTTCCGGCGATACCAATGCCATCCCGATAGCCGAGTATTCCATGGCATTACGAAAGCGGTTCTCACTTTCAACGATATGCTCTTTTTCCATGCGAAAGGCGTGCATCACCATCGCCATGGCGTGAGGCGGAATCAGTACCATCAATAGTGGAATAAAGGAAAATGCCTGCACTGACAGTTTGGTATCAGCCTGAAGTGTAAACAGATTGAAATTGATCATCATCGCAATCAGCAATGTGGCCAGAAAACAGATAGTAAAGGTTTCAAAACGAGGCAACCGAATCGAGGCCCAAATCAATGCCATGATAATGAAAGTAAAGGGAAATGGCAGATACATTAGACCGATATAACAAGCTGACAGTGACACTATCATCATCCATGTCATGTCGAACAGCGCTTTCGTTTTGTTGGTAATATTAAAATAACCTCGCCGGTAAAGTAGCCCAACAGGCCCCAGCGACAACATGCCGATGGCTTCAGACATAAACCATACGGTCAGTACTTGGGTAAAGTTGCCGTTTTGGGGAGCCAAATACCATGCTGCAGCTACCCCACTGATCAGGGGAACCAGAATCACGGTACAGACCGAGAATTTGAGCCAACTGAAGAGGCTATTAAGCGGGTCTTTGGGGTATAACAGTTTACGCAGTAGCCACGCGCCAGCAGCTGCTTCAGTAAGGTTTATCAAGGTCAGGGGCAGGGGAAACCAGCTGATGCCATATAAAATAAAATTGGCAGTGATAATACATATCCCTGCGGCCAATAATTGCCACGACCAATAGCGTAAGGGATGGTGAAATAATGCCACCATCAATACTGCGGTTGGGAACCATAATGGGGCTAGATTTTCTGATTGCTCAGAAAGGCGAATACAAAATAGTGCGAGCAAAAACACCACTATGCTAATGATAGTAATGTGCAGAATAGTTTTATTGTCAGGAGCCGGTTTTTCGGCCGCGCTGAGATCCATAGAACACCTTATTTTGCTCGCATCATTTTAATTATGACGGGGAATCCATCACATAAAAATATACAGCATTTGAAAACGCTTATATTCAGTAGTTTAGTATAGCTAAGCATGGATGGTTGCGATTTTCTGGTTCTATGCTTAATTAATTATTTGTTTATTATCATAATTCTTAAACTAAGAATAGAGTGGCGAGTCCCAGAAAAATGAAAAAACCGCCAGTATCGGTAATAGCTGTGATCATGACACTGGAACCGATTGCCGGATCTCGACCCAAACGAGCCATGGTCATCGGGATAATGACGCCCATCAGTGCCGCCATTAACAAGTTAAGTATCATTGCCAGCGTCATCACGCCGCCCATGGCCGGATCGCCATAGAGTAGATAGGTGACCACCCCCATAATCCCACCCCACACCAGACCATTAATCAGCGCAACACCTAACTCTCTGAACATCAGGAAGGTGACATTACCCTGCTGGATATGATGCAGCGCTAAGGCTCGAACAATCATGGTGATGGTTTGATTACCGGTGTTACCGCCAATGCCGGCGACAATTGGCATTAATGCGGCCAATGCCACTAATTGTGAGATGGTATCTTCAAATAACCCGATGACTCTTGAGGCCACAAACGCGGTGCAGAGATTGATGGCCAGCCATGACCAACGGGTACGAACCGCACGGCCCACAGGGGAGAACACGTCTTCTTCCGGGCTCAATCCCCCCATGCGCCTTAAGGTGGTGTCGCTCTCTTCATTGACCACGTCAACGATCTCTTCGATGGTCAAACGGCCCATCAGTTTGCCTTTTGCATCAATAACGGCGGCACTGATCAAGTCATAACGCTCAAAAGCACCTGCGGCATCTTCTGCTTTCTGTTCCGGTTGGAAAGTTGTCGGGTTACTCTCCATTACCTCAAATACCTGGGTATCTGGCGCATTGAGCAGAATGGCGGTTAACGGCAGTTCGCCCAGTAAGGTATTTTTACGATCAATAACAAAGATTTTATCTGTAGCATCGGGGATATTTTTCCGATAACGCAAATAACGCTGCACGGTGGCGAGGGTGACATCAGCCCGAACCGTCACCAATTCGAAATCCATCATCTGACCGACAGTATCACGGCCATATTGGATAACTTCCCGTACCCGAGCGCGTTGATCCGGATCCAGTGACGTTAACAGGCGGCCCATCAAGTTACGCGGCAGGTATTCAGCCAGATAAGCCTGTTCATCGACATGCAAGGTGCGCATCGCTTTTAACAGGTCTTTATCGCTCATCTCTTTGATCAGCGTATCCCACACTGTTTCAGAGACTTCGACTAGCGTTTGACCGCGTTTTTCATTTTTCACTAACCGCCACAATGCCAAACGTTCATCGTTGGGCAAGGCTTCGAGTAAGTCGGCAAGGTCAGCGGCGTGCAGATCGTCGAGCAGTGTTTTGATTTCTAAAATTTGTTCAGCTAATTGCTCATCACTGAATTTTTCCCGCTCATCCTGACGGCCAAGAATGCCATCTACTAAAGCTTTATTATTTAATAAGAGGGATAGGATTCGATTGCGTATTTCTGCCAGTTTTTTCGCGTTATTTTTAGAGGTTTTTTTGGCCGCAGCAGAAAACGAAACCGGAATGATTGGTACTGGCATAATGTGTAATGTCCGTGTGTATAAAACGAGCGCATGAGTGTGAAAATCTAGGGGCTAACATCTGTCTCATGCGGGCCAGGAAGCTCACTGTCCACTGACAACTCAACTTGTTGTGCTTCACGTCGCTCCTGATGATGAGAAATAGAGGCGATCCCTGCAAACAATAAGCGGCCAAATAGAATGAGAAAGCTCACCAGCAAGATGATTTTTGTTAGTTGGGTCGATGGCCGTCTCTTCATATTTACCCTGTGTCCTTGAAATTGCAGCGGTGTTAGTTGGATTCGTTCACCCGAATCACTTACTCATGTAAGTTCATCGGGGTGTAGTTGATTACGCTTTGTCAGCCTCAGATTCGGCTTCTTCCGCTACATCTTCTTCAATAATTAGCTTCCAGCCAACCACGTCATCCCAATATGCCTGTTCACGTTCAAAATCCAGTTGTACCAGATTATTTTGTGCCAGGTAACCCGCCGGGAAACGCAATGTCCAATGGCTATCGTCAGTTATCAGTCGCAGTGTTTCCGGTGTGGTGGTCGATTGGCGCTGATTATTCAATAACGTGCTTAAGCGTAATAACTGAATTAACGGTAAATAGTACTTTTTCTTGAATAAATTCAAGCGTGGTAACTCATCAAGCTTAATGGCTTTACGATGCATACGCACCAGGGTTGCCAGCAGCAATTGCTGCTCCTGATTGAAGCCGGGCAGGTTGGTATTTTGCAATATATAGGCAGAGTGGCGGTGCATCCCGCTATGATTAATACTCAGCCCCACTTCGTGCAGCATGGCCGCCCAGTTTAACAAGGCTTCCAATTGCGGTTGCACTAACTTAGTATTTTGCGCCATCCATTGAGCATAAAGTTGCTCGGTGGTTTCCAGTACCCGACGGGCTTGCTCCCGGTCAATATTATAGTGTTCGGCCAAACTTTTAGCCGTGCGCTGACGGATATCCTGATGACGGAAACGGCCTTCCATTTCATACAACACGCCTTCACGCAATGCACCATCGGACAGTCGTAACTCTTTGATTGCTAGCGCATCAAACACACCGCACAAGATAGCCAAACCTGGCACAAATACCGATTGGCGATCTTCCGATAATCCCGGCAGGCTTAGTGCAGAGAAATGTTTGTATTGCAGCACTTGATCAACCAGCATTTCGAGGCGTTCTGGGGTGATCAACCCATCCTTCTCGCCCATTTCCACCAATACTTCGTAGGTGGCCTTAATGGTGCCGGACGCACCCAGAGCATATTGCCAGCCTTGAATACGGTATTGCCAGGCAAGGTTTTCCAACTTTTGTGCAGCAGCCAGGCGGGCGCGCTTAAAGTTTATCTTACTGATTTCGCCGTGTGGGAAAAACTGTTGTGCAAAACTGACACACCCCATACGGCGGCTTTCAACCAACAGAGGTTCAAAATCTTCACCAATCACCAACTCGGTTGAACCACCACCGATATCAATCACCAGTTTACGACCTTTTTCGGGCTGGGTATGTTCGACTCCCATGAAAATCAGACGCGCTTCTTCCTGACCCGAGATAATTTCGATCGGATAAGGAATGACTTCGGCGGCGCGCTTGAGGAAGGTCTCTGCATTCGCCGCTTGCCGCAGTGAATGCGTCCCGACGATGCAGACATTGTCTGGTGAGAAACCTTGCAAACGCTCTGCAAACAGGGCCAGGCAAGCCAGACCTCGCTCGATGGCTTCTTCACTTAGCATATTATTGCTATCCAGACCATCAGCCAGATGCACGCGCTGCTTCAGACGCCCTAAAACCTGCAACGCGCCGTTGACGACGCGGGCAATGACCATATGAAAACTGTTGGATCCCAGGTCGATAGCAGCAATTTCTTGCGGTTTCGAGGTAATTGAATTGTTGGTTAGCGGCATAGTTTTAGCTCGATGCGTCTGGTTGTTCCAGCGCTTTTAAATAATCATAGATGGCAATCTGTGCACGTACTTTGCGCCTATTTCCACGCGGTACATAACGATTACTCAGTTCTTTATCAATATAACGGGCTTTCACCGTGTCGTTGAATAGCAGCTCTAAAATATCCAGCACCCGCTGCTTTAACCTCGGGTCTAGTAATGAGACTGCCACCTCAATACGATAATCAATGTTACGGGTCATCCAGTCGGCGGAAGAGAGATAGACTAGTTTGTCGCCTTTATTCTCAAAAACGTACACTCGGTCATGCTCTAAGAAGCGATCAACGATACTGGTGACCTGAATATTATCGCTGATCCCCGGCATATTAGGGATTAACGAACACATCCCTCGCACTAATAGCCGGATCTTCACGCCCGCACTGGAGGCGCTATATAACCTATCTACCAGGCCTTTATCCACTAAATTATTTATCTTCAGGGTAATACCGGCGCTTTCGCCCGCCTGAGCATGAATAATTTCCTGATCAATCAATTGATACAGCATCAAGCGTGAGTTCTGTGGTGACACCATCAGATTATCGAACTTGACCGGACGGTAAGGGTTTTCAATAAAGTTAAAGACCCGTCGTACTTCATTGGTAATACGTGCATCAGCCGTCAGCAAAGAATAGTCGGTATAAATACGGGCTGTTTTCTCGTTAAAGTTACCGGTACCAATATGAGCATAACGCACGATCTCCTCGCCTTCGAGCCGAGAGATTAGGAATAATTTGGCATGAATTTTCAGCCCCGGCGCGGAGAAAATAACGTGCACACCAGCCGCAGTCAGACTTTTGGCCCAATGGATATTGGCTTCTTCATCGAAACGCGCCTGTAATTCCACCACCACCGTCACTTTTTTACCATTATGAGCGGCATGGATCATTGATTCTATAATGCGCGAATCTTTGGCAACGCGATAAATATTGATTTTAATGGCCAAAACACTGGGGTCGAATGATGCCTGACGCAGTAATTCCAACACGTGTTCGAAAGTGTGATAAGGATAATATAGCAGCACATCCTGTTCGCGAATGGCATCAAAACCATTGCGGAATTTATCAAACCAAATATGGCGCAGACGTGGTAAGGGTTTATTAACCAGATTGCTTTTCCCCACATTAGGGAAGCTGATAAAGTCTTTAAAATTATGGTAACGGCCACCGGCAATGACGGAATCGTCGTTAGAGATACCCAGTTTATTGCGCAGTAATTCCACCATTTCATCAGGCATATCGCGTTGATAAACAAAGCGTACTGGCTCTGCGGTTAGGCGCTGTTTTAGGCTCGACGACATCAATTCCAGCAGGCTGGATTCCATTTCAGTGACCAAATCATATTCCGCATCGCGGGTCATTTTCATGGAGTAGGCATTCAGCGCGTCGTAATCAAAGAAGCCTTTAAAAATCTCATCGAGACAATATCTAAGAATATTATCAAGTAATATCATTGGTTTGCGACGACGAGGGGCTTCCGGTGGTAAATTAACGAAGCGTGGCACTTTGTCTGACGGTATTTCTAGCAGCGCGTAGGCTATTTCCTGGCCACGGATAATTTCCACTGCTAGATAGGTGTAATCATCTTTTAAGAATTGCACCAAATTAGTGTCGTGGTTAATCAGAATCGGCGTGATGTGCTGGCGCAGATGCTGTTTGAAGTATTGCTTTAACCAGATTTGCTGATTTTCGGAAATTTGCCGCTCATTAATCAGGAAGATCTGATTACGCGCCATTTCCAGCAATAGATCATTATAAAGCCCGTCAAATTCTTGATCAGCTTTCACCACTTTGCTTTGGATTTTTTTCAGCAAATGGCGAGAGGTAACGGCAGAGCCTTGCTCCTCGCTAATTAAAATGCGCCGTTTCAGATCGGCGAAACGGACTTTATAAAATTCGTCGAGATTATTGGAGTAAATGCCAAGAAATCGCATCCGCTCGATAAGTGGATTGCTCTTATCCGCCGCTTCCTGCAATACCCGTTCATTAAAAGATAACCAACTGAGTTCTTTTTCGGTGTAGAGCTTTTCCTGACCCATTGCAACTCCAGTAAGATTATTGTGGGAGTATTTAGTGTCCTCAATCATTATTGCGAAAGATTGACAAGAAAGTCCAACAGATATCACGAGTTAACGTTGTTGGTTAAAAACGCCTACATTGTCATGCAAACGCCACAAAACTGACATAAGATGCTCGGTCATCTGGCGGTATATCTATTCATAGATAGGCGCTGGCTTGATAACATAGGCGATATATAGCGTAAGGGCATGGGGCAAGCAAAGATTATGCAGCAAGCGGGCGTAGTAACACTATCAGGGAGAGATAAGCGCCGGGCTGTCATTGAACGTCTGGTGCGTATGTTAGTGACGGGCAGTGGCCTGTTGGTTTTGCTGACCTTAATGCTTATTTTCGTCTATTTATTGTACGCTGTTCTGCCTCTATTTAAGCCCGCATCCATTAATTTGCATCATCAATTTGCCGTGAATCGTAGTGCGCCGACGCTTGCTATGGGGGCTGATGCCGCAGGGCTGGTAGGATATCGCATTGATGATAAGGGGAGAGGCTATTTCATTCGGCTGGATAAGCAGGGTGAATCGCCCGCTGGAAGCCTTATCAGTGAGCACCCGCTATCGCCCCCACCGCTATCAATCAGTCGTGCTGCGGGGGCGCAATCTTTGTATGGCATTGGCCTGAACAAAGGTCGTTTTATTCTGCTGCAACCCGATTTTTCAGCGACACCGCCCAGCTGGCAATATCCGCTGGGTGAGAAACCGCGTTTTCTGGATTTGACAGGCCAAAACCTGAGTCATTTGGTGTTGGCTGAACCCCAACCGCAACATTTTTCTGTTGCTGCGACTACCGCCGATGGTCGTCTGATGGCTGGGATGTTTACTGCTCAAGGGCAGCAGGTCACTGAACTGACGAATGTCCCCAAGGCCGTTGAGCAACTGTTATTAGCACCCGACGGGCACCTGCTCTATCTATTATCCGGCCATCAGGTATATATCTACCAATTTGGCGCTGAACTGACATTACGAGAAGTGGTTTCATTGCAAGATGACAAACACCCGTCGGAAGGGCCATTGCACCTTTCTTTATTAGCAGGGGGAAAGTCACTGCTGGTTCAATCGCCGGACGGTGCTGTCACGCAATGGTTTGATGTACCTAAAGGGCCAGACAACCAATATCATTTGACGCGAATTCGCAGCTTTACGCCTGCAGGTAAGGGCTTACTAACTACTGAAAACACGCGGCGGGTGTTTGCTTCACTATCTCCTCAAGGTGATCTATCACTGTTCTCCAGTATCCAGTCAGCACCGCTGTTACAACATAAACTGGTGGCGGGAATCACTCATGCCGCATTCTCCCCTTGGGGCGATAAACTGCTGGTCGAGGATGCTGCCGGTTGGTCTGCCTATCAATTAGACAATCGCTACCCTGACATCCATTGGCGTAGCCTATGGCATAGGGTGTGGTATGAGAATTACCCCGAACCGGCCTATGTTTGGCAATCAAGTTCGGCACAAGAGAGCTATCAAGCTAAATTCAGTCTAATCCCCATAATCTTCGGCACCTTAAAAGCAGCGGGCTATGCCATGTTATTCGCTGTGCCTCTGGCATTGGCTGGTGCTATTTATACTGCTTATTTTATGTCGGCGGGCCTAAGGCGAATAGTTAAACCAACGATTGAGATGATGGGTGCCTTTCCTACGGTAGTGATCGGTTTGATTGCCGGTATTTGGCTGGCTCCGATTATCGAACAGTATTTGACCGGTGTTTTATTGTTGCCCCCCTTGCTGGCATTGACGATTTTATTGTGTGGCTGGGGGAACGCTCGATTGGCAGCAAAAACGCAACGCCAGTTACCCGCGGGCTGGGATGTCATTATTTTGCTGCCGGTCATTTTATTGACTGGCTGGCTGGCACTCTGGTGCGGGCCAAAACTGGCGATAGGTGTACTGGGAGTACCGCTGCATGAATGGTTGGGCGATAATTATGACCAGCGCAATGCCTTAGTGGTGGGGGTTGCCATGGGCTTTGCCCTGATCCCGGTCATTTTCTCGCTGGCCGAAGATGCACTATTTAGCGTGCCGCCATCACTGAGTCAGGGCTCTCTGGCGCTGGGAGCAACCTCATGGCAAACCCTGATTCGTGTGGTGCTGCCTTCAGCTTATGCCGGTATTTTTTCCGCATTAATGATTGGTTTTGGCCGTGCAGTAGGGGAAACCATGATTGTACTGATGGCGACCGGCAATACACCGATTATCGATGGCAGCATTTTCCAGGGGTTACGGGCGATGGCCGCTAATATTGCCATTGAAATGCCGGAGGCGGTGATGGGCAGTGGCCATTATCGGGTACTGTTCTTGACGGCATTGGTGCTGTTTTGTTTCACGTTTTTAGTCAATACACTCGCTGAGTCCATTCGCTTGCGGTTACGTGAACGCTATCAAATGGAGCAGATTGTCTGATGACTGGCTTCACTAAAAAATGGTTTGCTTCCGGCTCGCCGTGGATCTGGCTGACGGCCGGGGCGGTGAGTGTCAGCTTACTGGCCTTACTGGGTGTGGTTTTATTGTTGGCGGGGCAGGGGTTGCGTTATTTTTGGCCCAGCCCGGTTTACGTTTTTGAACTCAAACAAACCGCCGCTGGCCCTGTCCGGGTAATTGGTGAAATTTATCAGCAGCAGTCTATCCCACGCGAACAATTAGAGCAGGCAGGCATTATGTTACCGCCTGAAGCGGGTGAAACTGTGACCCGTTATCTGATTAAGACGGGTAATCGTGAGATACAAGGGCAAGATTTTCATCGCTTGCTGGACACCGATATTCAACAGCGCAGCCAGCCCAAAGATTTATTGGTGTTAGATCGCCACATTAATGGTACGGCATATGGATTTCTTGCTGGAATGCTGGATAACGGCCAGCCGGTGGTAGGCGATAATTTAGCTCAGGAACTGCAAAAACGTATTCCGGTCATACAGTCGCTGGTCAGGCAGTCCAAAGACATTCAGTTCCGCCAGATGAATATGCTGAATCAACAGTTCGAGGCATTGCGGCTACAGAAAAAACGCCTGCAAATTAGCGGTGACTTTGATGGCAAAGCGCAAGACCGCATTGAAGCCGAGTGGGGTGAACTCCAGCGTAGCCATCAGGCGATGATGGAAAAATTACGCGGCTTGCAAAGCGATCAAAGCCGTTACACTCTGCTATTGCGCGATATGAATGGGCAAGTTCATCCACTGCCACTGAGTCAAATCAATCGTGCCTGGTACCCCAATGAGATGAGTCTTGGGCAGAAACTACGCCATTTCGCGGTGCAAACACATAAGTTTCTGACCGATAACCCGCGTAACGCCAATACTGAAGGTGGGGTTTTCCCGGCTATTTTTGGCACCGTGTTGATGGTGATCCTGATGTCTATTGTTGTCATGCCATTGGGGGTGATTGCAGCGGTTTATTTACATGAATATGCAGGCAAAAACTGGCTGACTCGGATGATTCGTATTTCCGTGGTGAATTTAGCTGGTGTACCTTCCATTGTTTATGGGGTATTTGGCCTCGGTTTCTTTGTCTATTTTATCGGTGGTTCACTGGATAAACTATTTTATCCCGAAGCGTTACCTAACCCGACATTTGGGACACCAGGGGTGCTATGGGCGGCATTAACGCTGGCTTTATTGACATTGCCGGTAGTGATTGTTGCCACAGAGGAAGGATTATCGCGTATTCCGGCCAGCTTGCGACAGGGATCATTGGCGCTAGGGGCGAGTAAAGCCGAGACACTGTGGCATATTGTGTTGCCGATGGCTGCCCCGGCGATGATAACCGGGTTGATTTTGGCGGTAGCGCGAGCCGCGGGGGAAACGGCTCCCTTGATGTTGGTGGGGGTGGTGAAATCAGCGCCACTATTGCCAGTGGACGGCGTTTTCCCATTCCTGCATCTGGAACGTAAATTTATGCATTTAAGCTTCCAAATATACGATATGGCATTCCAAAGCCCTAATGTAGAAGCTGCCCGGCCATTAGTCTTTGCCACCGCGCTACTGCTGGTGATTATTGTGGTAGGCCTTAATTTAGCGGCTATTGGAATTCGCCATCATCTGCGCGAAAAATACCGTGGTTTAATGCTGTGACTGAACTTTTTAATCCGCAGGATGAGATATGGGACTTTTGATGCCGGATTCGCTGCCGCTGTTAGATGTGCAGCAATTGACTCACGAGCAAACTGCATTAGCGGTCGAAAAGCTCAATTTATTTTATGGCGAAAAACAGGTGCTGCATGATATTTCCTTTGATATCCCCAGCCACCGTGTTACTGCGTTAATTGGCCCCTCCGGTTGCGGTAAATCAACCTTGTTGCGCTGTTTTAATCGCATGAATGATTTGCTGGATAACTGCCGTCTTGAGGGGCAGATTCGGCTGGGTAACCAAGTGATTACCGATAAGACCACCGATGTGGCTGCACTGCGTCGGCGGGTCGGCATGGTCTTCCAGCGGCCGAATCCTTTCCCAAAATCTATTTATGAGAATGTGGTTTATGGTCTACGTTTGCAGGGGATCCGTGATAGGCGAGTATTGGATGATGCCGTCGAGCGCTCATTACGCGCTGCTGCCTTGTGGCATGAAGTTAAAGACCGATTGCGCGAAAATGCTTTTCGCCTCTCCAGTGGTCAACAGCAGCGCTTAGTGATAGCCCGGGCTATTGCCATTGAGCCGGAAGTGTTATTGCTCGATGAGCCGACCTCGGCGTTAGACCCTATTTCGACATTAACCATTGAAGAGTTAATTACCGAATTAAAACAGCAGTATACCGTAGTCTTAGTGACCCATAATATGCAGCAGGCGGCCAGGGTTTCAGATTACACCGCGTTTATCCATCAAGGAGGGTTGGTGGAATATAACGCTACTGATGCGTTATTTACTTCACCACATCAGCGGCGTACAGAAGATTATATTACTGGGCGCTATGGTTGATGGCATTTGGGTGAAATTGACGCTGAAGCAGTTTGGATTGCTACAGCGTCAATGATCTCATTATCGGCTAAGCACTCTTTATCGATGGTGTCTTATATTTCGCCAAATATTGCGGCTGGAAAATACACATACGTATTGCAGTGCGGTATTCACCATTGATAAAGAACTCTTGTTTTAACTCGCCTTCTAATTCAAAGCCTAATTTACTGTAGATATGAATAGCTTTCTCATTTTCTTTATCGACAATCAAATATAGCTTATACAAGTTTAGGACGGAAAAGCCGTATTCCATTGCTAATCTTGCCGCTGCACCGGCATAACCTTTGCCTTGATGGGCTGGGTCGATAATAATCTGAAATTCAGCGCGGCGGTGAATGTGGTTAATTTCAACTAACTCAACCAGACCGACTTTGGTGCCCTGGCTTTCAATAATAAAGCGGCGCTCGCTCTGATCATGGATATGTTTATCATACAGATCAGACAGCTCGACGAAAGCCTCATAAGGTTCTTCAAACCAATAACGCATAACACTGGCATTATTATCTAACTGATGGACAAACGGCAGATCATCCCGTTCCAGAGGGCGTAACCGGACGCTGCTAGTGGTAGACATGCTTATTCCTCATATGACGACAGCGGCTGCTGCCTTCAAAATTATACTATTAGTGTAAGGGGTAAGCACAAGGGAATTAAAAAAGGCGCTCACCTTAAAATGGCAGCGCCTTTAATTAATATTGACTAACTTATTCACTCAGCCGCATAACCTTGTGTGGGTAAGCGTTTATCATCCAGCCAGGCGGCATTATCACGCATTGCCAGACGGCCATCAGTAAACCAGCCGACCACTAACGGGTAAATGCTATGCTCTTGAGTTTGTACTCTCAACATGATATCCGCTTCGCTATCATCACTAAAAATCGGGACGTTAGCTTGCAGGATGACCGGGCCGCCATCCAGTTCTTCTGTGACAAAGTGCACTGAGGTGCCGTGTTCCTGGTCGCCGTTTTCCAATGCTTGACGATGGGTATGCAAGCCGGGGTATTTCGGCAGCAGAGAGGGATGAATATTCAACATCCGCCCAGCATAATGCTGAACAAATTCCGGGCTGAGAATACGCATATAGCCCGCCAGTACCAGTAAGTCAGGCTGATACTGATCAATAGCTTGCGCTAATGCTAAATCAAAACTGGCGCGATCGGCATAAGCCTTGGCATCCAGAGCATGATGCGCAATACCCGCCAATTCAGCTCGCTCTAGCCCATAAGCATCAGGATTATTACTGAAAACAGCACTAATCTCGCCTGAAATACGCCCTTGTTGTTGGGCGTCTATCAGTGCCTGTAAATTACTGCCTTGGCCGGAGACCAATACCACTATCTTTTTCATAATACCCTTCGTACTTGAAGTTGCAGGGAGAATTATCAATATTACGGATTGATAATGACTTGCTCTGCACCATCAGTCGCCGCAGCGATAACACCGATTTTCCAGGCTTTTTCACCGGATGCGGTCAGCAACTCAACCGCTTTGTCTGCCAGTTCAGCGGGGAGCGCAACAACCATACCGACGCCGCAGTTAAAGGTACGGTACATTTCGTGGCGGCTGACATTACCGGCTTGCTGTAACCAGCTAAACACCGCTGGCCACTGCCAGCTAGCTTCATCAATCACTGCCTGAGTCCCTTGCGGCAATACGCGCGGGATATTCTCCCAGAAGCCACCACCGGTAAGGTGAGCAATCGCATGGACATCAAGTTGTTCAATTAAGCTTAGAATTGATTTTACGTAGATTTTGGTCGGTTCCAGTAGATGGTCAGCCAGAGATTTACCTTCCAATTGGGTCTGTTCTGGATTGGTTTGGCTGACTTCCAGAATTTTACGCACCAAAGAGTAGCCGTTAGAGTGCGGGCCGCTGGCCCCTAACGCCACCAGCGCATCACCTGGCGCAACTTTGCTGCCATCAATAATTTCTGATTTTTCGACTACGCCAACACAGAAACCGGCAACGTCATAATCTTCGCCGTGATACATCCCTGGCATTTCGGCGGTTTCACCCCCGACCAGCGCACAACCTGATTGCTTACACCCTTCGGCAATCCCGGTAATCACACTGGCGGCAGTATCCACATCCAGTTTACCGGTGGCAAAGTAGTCAAGGAAGAACAGTGGCTCTGCGCCTTGAACCACCAGGTCGTTAACACACATAGCGACTAAATCGATACCGATGGTATCGTGACGTTTCAGGTCCATCGCCAGACGCAGCTTGGTGCCGACGCCGTCGGTGCCTGAAACCAGAATAGGTTCACGGTATTTTTGTGGCAAAGCGCACAGGGCACCGAAGCCACCCAATCCCCCCATCACTTCTGGGCGACGAGTCTGTTTAACCACACCTTTTATGCGATCAACAAGGTCATTGCCGGCATCAATATCTACACCTGCGTCTTTATAGCTGAGAGAGGTTTTGTTGGTCACTGCGAGGTCCCCACGGCGGTTGGCGGTTTAAAGAAAACGCGACAATTCTAACAGCGGAGGCAAACGTTTGCGAGTGGCTTGTGATATCACTCCGATTTTTAGCCTTCTTGACTTAATAATGATTTTCTATTGATCTGAATCAGGCTATTGATTGTGGCGTTCAAAAAAAAAGGCGGTATAATCTCGCGATTTTTTTGGCCGCCAGTCGCCTAACCAGGAGAAAAATAATGAAGATCGTTGAGGTGAAACACCCGCTAGTAAAACATAAACTTGGTTTGATGCGTGAGAATGATATCAGTACGAAGCGTTTTCGCGAGTTAGCGTCTGAAGTGGGAAGTTTGCTGACTTACGTAGCGACCGCCGATCTGGAAACTGAAAAAGTCACCATCGAGGGTTGGAACGGGCCGGTTGAGATTGAACAGATTAAGGGTAAGAAAATTACCGTAGTCCCTATTCTGCGTGCTGGTTTGGGCATGATGGAAGGGGTATTGGAAAATGTGCCTAGTGCGCGCATCAGTGTGGTGGGTGTCTATCGTGATGAAGCGACTTTAAAGCCGGTGCCTTACTTCCAAAAGCTGGTGTCAAATATCGATGAGCGCATGGCGCTGGTGGTTGATCCGATGCTGGCAACCGGTGGTTCGATGATTGCAACCATTGACTTGCTCAAGAACGCGGGTTGTAAGAGTATTAAGGTATTGGTATTGGTTGCCGCTCCTGAAGGTATCAAAGCGCTGGAAGCCGCTCACCCAGATGTCGAGCTGTACACGGCTTCTATCGATCAAGGCCTGAATGAACACGGCTACATTATCCCTGGATTGGGTGATGCCGGTGATAAGATTTTCGGAACCAAATAAAAGGTCACCCCATTATGCTATTCGCTTGCCATTTTGAACCAGGGCAGTGCTCGAAATCCTCACGTACTACGTGTACGCTCTGGTTTCTGTGCGCTGTCCGTGTCCAAACTGCCTGCGCTCATTACCGCATACTGGAATAACCTTTAGATAGCCGACTCGATAGTCGGCTTTTTTTTGAATAATTTTCAGCATTCAACACAACACCATATAACTTTCATTAGAGGATAGAGAAAATGAGCCGTCGCACCATTGGCGTCAGCGAGCGCCCACCGCTGCTCCAGACGATCCCCCTGAGTTTCCAACATTTATTCGCAATGTTTGGTGCCACTGTTTTAGTTCCTATTCTGTTTAAAATTAACCCGGCGACGGTGCTGCTGTTTAACGGTATCGGAACCTTGCTTTACTTATTCATTTGTAAGGGAAAAATTCCTGCTTATCTCGGTTCTAGTTTTGCCTTTATTTCGCCAGTATTGCTATTACTGCCATTGGGTTACGAAGTCGCCTTGGGCGGTTTTATCATGTGCGGTGTGTTGTTCTGTCTGGTGGCATTGATTGTAAAAAAAGCCGGTACCGGTTGGTTGAATGTCCTATTTCCACCTGCAGCAATGGGAGCGATTGTTGCGGTTATCGGCCTTGAATTGGCTGGCGTAGCTGCGGGGATGGCGGGGCTGTTGCCTGCCGAAGGGGTGACAGTCGATTCTACCACCATCATTATTTCAATGGTGACCTTAGGTGTGACCATTCTAGGGTCAGTGTTATTCCGTGGTTTCTTTGCCATTATCCCTATTCTGATTGGGGTGCTGGTCGGTTATGCCTTGTCATTCGTTATGGGGGTGGTTGATTTGACTCCTATTCGTGATGCTCACTGGTTTGCCTTGCCGACATTTTATACTCCACGTTTTGAGTGGTTTGCCATTCTGACTATCTTGCCCGCGGCATTGGTGGTGATTGCCGAGCATATTGGGCATTTGGTGGTCACAGCAAATATTGTGAAAAAAGATTTGATTCGTGACCCTGGCCTGCATCGTTCGATGTTTGCTAATGGTATTTCGACGGTTATTTCAGGTTTCTTCGGTTCGACACCGAATACCACTTACGGTGAAAATATCGGCGTTATGGCGATCACCCGTGTTTACAGTACTTGGGTTATCGGTGGTGCAGCGATTCTGGCAATTATGCTCTCTTGTGTCGGTAAATTGGCCGCTGCGATTCAGGCAGTGCCAGTGCCGGTTATGGGGGGCGTCTCACTGCTGCTGTACGGAGTTATTGCCGCATCAGGTATTCGCGTATTGATCGAGTCAAAAGTCGACTATAACAAAGCACAAAACCTGATCTTAACCTCTGTCATCCTGATAATTGGGGTGAGCGGTGCGAAAGTGAATATTGGTGCCACGGAGCTGAAAGGCATGGCACTGGCGACAGTCGTGGGTATCGGCCTGAGCCTGTTGTTCAAAGTAATTAGCTTAATTCGCACCGAAGAAGAAATTATCGAGGCGGGAGAAGACGAGCCTGCGCTTAAGTAAAAGTGCGATCTGGTCGAACTGTATTTGTCAGTTCGGCCAGTTTTTTACCTAAGGACAGGTTTTTATGCTGTTGTCATTTTTTGTGGTAAACTTGCCACGTTTTCCCGCCCGTTTTGTTGGTTGAGGTGCTTCTGAATACGCCGGCACAGCTTTCACTGCCACTCTATCTTCCCGATGATGAAACTTTTGCCAGTTTTTATCCGGGGGAGAACCCGTCCCTATTAGCGGCGATCCAGTCTGCAGTTCATCAGTCTCATGGCAGTTATATCTATTTTTGGTCGCGCGAAGGCGGTGGCCGTAGTCATCTGCTGCATGCAGCTTGCGCCGAGTTATCACAAAAAGGTGAGGCGGTGGGATATGTCCCGCTGGATAAACGCGCATATTTTGTGCCGGAAGTATTGGATGGCATGGAGCAACTGGCCCTGGTTTGTATTGATAATATTGAGTGTATTGCAGGCGACGAACAGTGGGAGATGGCGATGTTTAATCTCTATAATCGCATCGTGGAAACCGGCCGTACTCGTTTATTGATAACCGGTGATCGCCCACCAAGACAGTTAAATCTTGGTTTGCCTGATTTGGCTTCTCGGCTTGATTGGGGGCAGATCTATAAATTGCAGCCCTTATCAGATGATGAAAAATTGCAGGCTTTGCAATTACGCGCCAAATTACGCGGTTTTGAATTACCGGAAGATGTGGGCCGTTTTTTGTTAAAACGCCTCGATCGAGAAATGCGCACCTTATTTATGACGTTAGATCAACTTGATCGAGCCTCCATTACTGCGCAGCGCAAACTGACTATCCCCTTTGTGAAAGAGATCCTCAGCCTTTAATACCCCGCGTTCTTATGACACAGGGCATGAATTCATTCAGGCAATGACTACAAAATCTCCAGTACCTGCTCTGGTGGGCGGCCAATGCGCGCTTTGCCGTGATAAACCACGATAGGGCGCTCGATAAGCTTAGGATTATCACTCATGGCTTGCAGCAATTGTTCTTGCGTCAGCGCGTTATCAGCCAGATTCAGCTCCTTATACAACTCCTCTTTGGTGCGCATCAATTGCCGGGCGTCACTGAACCCCAACTGTTGTAGTAATTCTTTTAACGTTGCCACCGAAGGTGGGGTATCCAGATACAATATCACCTGCGGTTTGATGCCCTGTTGCTCAACTAACGCGAGTGTTTCCCGGCTTTTGGAGCAACGCGGATTGTGATAAATCGTGACGTTTTTCATAGTAACTTTCCTTAGGACTTCTGGTATTTACGGAAGCGTTCATTCAATTGGCGCAATTGGTCAATTCGCGCATCATAGCGCGCCTGTTCCAAACTCCCTAGTTTCACCCGCGCACTGGCATCACTCAGTAAGCCGATGGCTTGAGTTAATTTGCCACTCAATGCCAGGCTTTCCGCGCGCGCAGCCAGTTCCTGATCGCGCAGGCCAAGTGCTGCTGCGGCTTGCGCCAGTAAATCCCAACCGTTAGGGTCATTCGGATAGCGGAATGTGTAGTTACGCAATATTTTGATAGCCGCCGCCGGTTGGCTGCCTTGAACATAGGCATTGGCCAGATTGAGCTGTAACACCGGGTCATTATTTTGTTTAGCGGTTGCGGTTTGTAGGCGGCTAATGGCGCTGGCCGCTTTGTTTTGCCCCAAATCGATATCTGTCATTAAATCGAGGAACCAAACATTGTTCGGTTGTTGGGTTAACAGCGGCTGTAACTCATTACGGGCTTCATCGTACTTTTTGGCTTGATACCACAAAATGGCTTGGCCATATTTGGCGGCCATTTGTTCGCGTGTCGTGCCTTTGCTCAACGTCTCAAGTAGATCGGGTGTCAGGTTGTTTTCGGTTGAGCCATACATACCCAGAATACGAACTTTGGCGAATAAGTAATCTTGCGACGAGGCAATCGGGTGCGGTTTCATCTGATTAGCACGGTTGCGTGCATCAGATAGACGGCTATCGGGTAATGGGTGGGTCAGTAGCATTTCCGGTGGTTTAGATGCATATCGCGACTGATCGGCCAGTTTTTGTAAGAAATTGGGCATGGCTTGTGGATCAAATCCTGACCGCTGTAGCACTTGAATGCCAATTCGGTCGGCTTCTTGCTCATTGCCCTGCGTAAAGCTGATGATGCCCTGCTGAGCACCTGCTAATGTGCCACTCAAACCCGCCATACCCGCTTGTGGGCTCGCCATTGTCAGCAGAATAGACCCTAGCACACCAACCCATGTCAGTGGTGCCATACGCTGCTGTTCTTCCATCGCTCGCGCCAGGTGGCGTTGAGTGACGTGAGATATTTCATGAGCTAATACGGAGGCCAGTTCGCTTTCATTTTCTGTATAGCGGAACAGGGCTGAGTGGAGCACCACATTGCCACCAAAGAAAGCAAAGGCGTTAATTTGATCGTTATTCACCAAATAGAAATGGAATGGTGTGCGCACTGAGTAAGCATTTGCGACTAAGCGATTACCCAGCGTATTGATGTATTGTGTCAATAATGGGTCATAAATCAGTGGGGCACTGGCACGCATTTGGCGGACATAAAAGTCCCCCATGGCTTTTTCCTGATCGATACTCAATGTCGCCCCAGCTGAGGTGCCGATATCGGGTAGCAGATCTTGTGTCTGTGTCTCAGCATTGACAGATATGGGGCCAGTGAGCAGTAAACTGCTGAGCAGTGTGACGATCACCGTCTTACTTATCCGGCCTGTTTTATTTAACTGATATGTCATAAACGAGATTGCCCCTACTGATGTAATGACAATTAGACTCCGAGATGTGCAAGAGTTCTTCTTCCTTGCACTGCTCTCCAGTACAATCATCACGAAAGCGAGTTAGATCACAAAAATAGTATTAAATAAGTCAAAGGCTAAGCTCATCATCCTTAACTGAGACTCGCAGCTATCTTAGTCAGCCTATAGATATAAAGAAATAGTTATATAAAGGAATGGCGGCTAGGGCAACGGCGATAAAGAAACGATTGGCGTGTAAACCGGACCTTCGGGTTATGCCTCTGCATCATGGGGCTGTTTAAGGGATTCGCTTACTTGCGGATTCCTCATAGTATTTAAGGAGCAATTTCGGATGCTAGAGATGTTGTTACAATGGTATCGCCGTCGTTTTACCGACCCGCAGGTTATCGCTTTACTGGTTATTCTGTTGGCTGGATTCTGCATTCTCTACTTCTTCAGTGGTATTTTGGCCCCGTTATTGGCGGCTATTGTTCTGGCCTATCTCTTGGAGTGGCCAACGGCTCGGTTACAGCGTATTGGCTGTTCACGCCCGTGGGCGGCCAGTATTGTGTTGGTAGTCTTCGGTGGTATTGCGCTGCTGGCGGTGTTTGTTGTTGCCCCGACAGTTTGGCAACAAGGTAATCATCTGATCTCAGATATGCCGAAGATGCTTAATAAATTCAATGCGTTTGCTCAGACATTACCTGCGCGTTATCCCGCATTAGTGGACGCTGGTATTGTCGATATGATGGCAGAAAACCTGCGTAGCAAGCTCTCTGGTATGGGGGAGTCAGTGGTGAAAATCTCGCTGGCTTCATTAATCGGCTTACTGACATTGGCGATCTATTTGATTCTGGTGCCGCTGATGCTGTTTTTCCTGCTCAAAGATAAAGAGCAGATGCTAAATGCGGTGCGCCGTATTTTACCGCGTAATCGTGGTTTGGCAGGTCAGGTTTGGTTGGAAATGAACCAACAGATCACCAACTATATTCGTGGAAAAGTGTTGGAAATGGTGGTGGTCGGCATTGCTACTTATCTGGTGTTCTTCGTGATGGGGATGAATTATGCCCTGTTACTGGCGGTGTTAGTCGGTTTTTCCGTCCTGATTCCCTATATTGGTGCGGTGATTGTTACCATTCCAGTGGTGCTGGTGGCACTGTTCCAATGGGGGATTGGCGCGGATTTCTGGACGCTTTTTATCGCTTATTTGGTGGTACAAGGTTTGGATGGTAACTTGCTGGTGCCGGTACTGTTCTCTGAGGCGGTGAATCTGCACCCACTGGTGATTATTCTGTCAGTGATCATTTTTGGTGGGATGTGGGGCTTTTGGGGCGTGTTCTTTGCTATCCCGCTGGCAACCTTGGTTAAAGCCGTTATCCATGCGTGGCCGGAGGAGTTTATCCCGGATGCGGATTAACTCTCCCCCCTGCGCCCTTGATGTCGCACCTGTGTTAGCTGCACTCACTCACCCGAATCACTGACCAGAGTCAGCTCATCGGATGAGTTCGCTGGCTGCCTTGCTGCAACAGCAATGGCTTTGGGGAGCATTCAATTTATTGCCAATAAAAAAGAGCGTTTGAGCGCTCTTTTTTGCAATTTATCGGTCAGGGCCGGAGTGCTATGACTCAAGCACTTTGGCGCAAATAGTCCATAACGATTTCGTGGTGGTTAGTGGTTTTGAAATTATCAAACACATGCTCCACCTTACCATCAGTGCCAATCAAGAAACTGATCCTATGGATACCGTCATAGGTTTTTCCCATGAAGCTTTTCTCGCCCCATACGCCAAATTGCTCTGCAACTTCATGATTTTCGTCAGACAGTAAAGTGAAATTCAGTAGCTCTTTTTCGGCGAAACGTGACAGCTTTTCAGGTTTATCGGTGCTAATACCCAGCACTTCGACCCCTGCTTTTTTCAATTCATCCATATTATCGCGCAGACCACAGGCCTGAACGGTACAGCCAGGCGTCATGGCTTTAGGATAGAAATAGACCAAGACACGTTGTCCCTGGAAGTCGGCCAAACTAATTTGCTCGCCATCTTGGTCGGGCAAACTAAACTTCGGCGCTATATCACCGGCTTTCAATGGGCTCATTACTAACTCTCCATTCGTGAGTCATGCTGTGGATAGTTCACAACGCTAATACTGCCTTGTGCATTGAGTTCTGTACATAGCTGATAAAAAGCGTGTTCGATTATCGAACTGTTTTGGCTAGCAGGACTGTGCGCACTTATCTGAATATGTAACCGAGGAGGAATCTCACCTTCAGCTGGTTGAGTTTTGGAAACTAACTCTGCGATATTCATATTGTGACAATGGAACAGATTGGTAAACCGTTCAATAATATGAGGGGAGTCATTCACTTCGACTTTCACCCAGACAGTGGCAGGCATGGCTTTCTGATTTTGTGCATTGGTGCGTTTCATCACAATCAGCAAATCAAGCTCTGCGCCTTTTTGCGGCAAGGTTGATTCCAGTAAGGTTATCGCGTTCCAACTGCCGGAAAGCAGCATAATAAAAGTGAACTCTTCACCAAACATGGCCAGCCGGCTATCTTCAATATTACAGCCGCAGCTACTGACATGGCGGGTGATAGTATTCACGATTCCAGGGCGGTCAGCACCGAGTGCGGTAATGACCAGATAATGTTCATCAAGCTGCGGCAAAATCGCTCTTCCTGTCATGCTCTTTGGGGTTACCATGGTAAACATAAAAAAAACCTGCTGCCAAGCGCTTACAACACAGTTGTTTGCTTGCTTTTGGATAGAGGTCAAAAGTACCATGAGTAACTTGTTTATGGAGGGGGTGGGCAATGTTTACGGGAAGTCCGATGTTTACAGGAAGCATAGTTGCGCTGATAACGCCGATGGACGACAAAGGTAATGTCGATCGTGCGAGTCTTAAGAAACTTATCGATTATCATGTAGCCAGTGGAACTGCGGCGATTGTCTCCGTAGGCACGACGGGTGAATCTGCGACGTTGAACCATGACGAACATGTTGATGTTGTCTTGCAGACGCTCGAATTGGCTGATGGCCGGATTCCTGTGATTGCCGGAACCGGTGCTAATGCTACCTCCGAAGCCATTTCGCTCACGCAGCGATTTAATGATACCGGTGTGGTGGGGTGTCTGACGGTGACGCCATATTATAACCGCCCAATGCAGGAAGGGTTATATCAACACTTCAAAGCGATTGCTGAAAGTACCGATTTGCCACAAATTCTCTATAATGTGCCCTCGCGTACCGGTTGCGATATGTTACCGCCGACGATTGCCCGTTTAGCCAAGATTAAAAATATTGTTGCTGTTAAAGAAGCAACAGGGAACTTAAGTCGTGTAAGTCAGATCCAAGTGCTGGTTGATGATGAAGATTTCATCCTGCTCAGTGGTGACGATGCTAGCGGTTTAGACTTTATGCAGTTGGGTGGCCAAGGTGTTATTTCGGTGACAGCAAACATTGCTGCGCGCCAAATGGTTGAACTTTGCGCGCTGGCTGCACAGGGTAACTTTGCAGAGGCACGCCGTTTGAATCAGCGCTTGATGCCGTTGCATCAGCATTTATTTGTAGAAGCAAACCCAATTCCGGTGAAATGGGCCGCAAAGAAGCTGGGATTAATGGCGAATGACACTCTGCGTCTGCCAATGACCCCACTGACTGACCCAGCTAAACGGGTTGTGGAAGACGCGCTGAAAAGCGCAGGTTTGCTGTAACTCTTAGGGAAATTTGATGGCAATAACATTGCAAAAGTCGACAGTGGTAACGGTTGTGGGGGTTTCGCTGGCGATGTTGCTGGCAGGCTGTACCACTGACCAACGCTACAAACGCCAGGTTGGCGGTGACGAGTCTTATCTTGAAGCTCCGGGGTTGAAGCCACTGAATTCACCGGCAGGGATGATTCTGCCAGTGCAAAATGGTGAGTATGATGTCCGCTCTGTCAACACACAAGGCGCTGTGGGCAAACAGTTGGATATCCGTCCTCCCGTTCAGCCACTGGCATTGTTAAGCGGTTCTCGCGCTGAAAATGCTAACGATACCAGCAAGCTATTGTTAGAAAATAGCCCGCAAAATCGTAGCTTGTGGGCGCAAGTTACCCGCGTTCTACAGGACAAAAACTGGACGATCGCCAGCCGCCAGGATGCCAGCCAAACTCTGACAACTGACTGGATTAAATGGAATCGTGCAGATGAAGATGTCCAGTTTGAAGGGCGTTATCAGATAAGTGTGCAAGAGCAAGGTTATCAGTTGGCCCTGGTGGTTAAATCCCTTGAGTTGCAACAAGGTGGCAAGCCAGTTACCAGCTATACCGAGATCCAGCGCTACAATGGTGCCATGCTGAATGCCATTATCGAAGGTCTTGATAAGGTGCGTTCTGATAGCGAAAACAGTCAGGCGGCACGTACAGCCGGTGCTCTTGATGTCCAGAGTGGTAGCGATGATACTGGCTTACCGCAACTGATTGTGCGTGCGCCGTATGCTGTACTGTGGGAACGCCTGCCAAATGCACTTGAAAAAGTGGGCATGAAAGTGACGGATCGTAGCCGCCCGCAGGGTACGATTAACGTTACCGTTAAATCGATGAGCAGCAGTAGTTGGGATGCCTTGGGTGCCAAAGACCCAGAATTACCAACCGGTGATTATAAGCTGCAAGTCGGTGACCTTGATAACCGCAGTAGCTTACAGTTCATCGGGCCTAAAGGGCAAACGCTGACTCAGTCGCAGAATGATGCGCTGGTCGCGGTATTCCAGGCAGCGCTTAGCCAGACTAGTGCTATAAGTACTCAATAAAACCAAAGGGGCTTCGGCCCCTTTAAACCCGTCATACTTCAAGCTGCATGTGCGTTGGCTACGTTCAATCACCCGAATCACTTACTGGTCTTGATCTTAAGAAATAGTAAGCTCATCGGGATTAATGAGCTTCATCCTTGAGGCTCACCCTGCGGGCAGCATAAATGCTGTTCAAATCGGTTCCTGACCGATTTGTCTCTCGCTTGCCGCCTTCCTGCAACTCGAATTATTTAGGGTTTAGTCATTTTATGGCGAGTTATATTTTCACATTACTGGAGTAATTAAGATGCAAAAGCTAGCTGAGTTGTATCGTGGTAAGGCGAAGACCGTCTATACCACCGAAAACCCTGACCTGTTGGTATTGGAGTTCCGTAATGATACGTCAGCACTGGATGGTCAGCGCATTGAGCAGTTCGATCGTAAGGGCATGGTAAACAACAAATTTAACCATTTTATTATGGCTAAATTAGAAGAAGCCGGTATTCCTACTCAGATGGAAAGCTTACTGTCTGATACCGAAGTGCTGGTGAAAAAACTGGAAATGATCCCGGTTGAATGTGTTATCCGTAACCGTGCCGCGGGTTCTTTGGTCAAGCGTCTGGGTATCGAAGAAGGCCTGGAACTGAGCCCACCGCTGTTTGACTTGTTTTTGAAAAACGATGCTATGCATGATCCAATGGTCAATGAGTCTTACTGCAAGACTTTTGGCTGGGCGACAGAAGCACAATTAGCACGGATGAAAGAACTGAGCTATTTGGCCAATGACGTGCTGAGCAAACTGTTTGATGACGCAGGTTTAATCCTGGTGGATTTCAAGTTGGAATTCGGTCTGTTCAACGGTGAAGTGGTGTTGGGCGATGAGTTCTCACCCGATGGCAGCCGCTTGTGGGATAAGAAAACCCTAAACAAAATGGATAAAGACCGTTACCGTCAGAGCTTGGGTGGTTTGATTGAAGCGTACGAAGAAGTTGCACACCGTATTGGCGTAAAATTAGACTAACCACGCAATCGATTACGTTTTCACTGACGTAACCGTTTTAAGGGGAGATAGCCTCTGTCTCCCCCTCATCTCGCCTTATTTTTCCCCGTGGTATTAATCATTTTTGCTTTTGATGGTATTTGCTTCACAGATTTTCTACGATAATACGTAAGAAATATATCTGGGAGTAAAGCTATGCGTTGGCAAGGTCGTCGCGAAAGTGACAATGTAGAAGACCGGCGGGGTGATTCATCTGGCGGTGGTGGCGGGTTCCGGCCTCCTATTGGTGGCAAAGGGGGGCTTGTCATCCTGATTGTGGTGCTGGTAGCAGGTTACTACGGTGTTGATCTGACGCCGCTGTTAAACGGCAGTGATCCTATGTCTCAAACTCAGACTCAACCACGTCCACAAGGTTCAGTCAGCGCCAAAGATGACCAATACGCTAAATTTACCTCTGTGGTGCTGGCCGATACCGAAGACACGTGGAAACCTATTTTTCAAAAAATGGGCCGTAGCTACCAAGAACCTAAATTGGTGATGTATCGCGGTGCAACGCGTACCGGTTGCGGCACCGGTCAGTCGGTAATGGGGCCGTTTTATTGTCCGGCTGACACTACGGTTTATATCGATTTATCTTTCTATGAAGATATGAAAAATAAACTGGGTGCAGAGGGTGATTTTGCTCAAGCTTATGTGATTGCTCATGAAGTTGGGCATCATGTGCAACATTTGCTGGGTATCGATACTAAAGTGCGTCAACAGCAACAGGGCGCTTCTGAGGCGGAAGCTAATCGCTTATCGGTCAAAATGGAATTGCAGGCGGACTGTTTTGCCGGCGTCTGGGGTAAAGCTATGGAAGCGCAAAATGTATTAGAGGTCGGCGACTTACAGGAAGCGTTGAATGCTGCACAGGCCATTGGTGATGACAGATTACAGCAGCAGCGCCAAGGGCGCGTAGTGCCAGATAGCTTCACTCATGGCACCTCGGCTCAACGTTATACTTGGTTTAAACGAGGGTTCGACAGTGGGGACCCGAATAGCTGCAACACCTTCGCCACCCGCTAATAGCGCTAGAACCTCAAGTAAGCAGAGACTATCATAAGCGTACTTTTTGCCGGTGCATTCGCCGCCGGCATTTTATTGCAAGGCAGAATAACCATTATGATAAGGCACAATAACAATGGCCGCTCTTGATCCAACTTTATTAATCCTATTAGTACTGGCTGGACTCGGTATTATTAGCCACAACATGACTGTCACACTCGCGATTCTGACACTAATCGCGGTGCGTATCACCCCACTGAATCAGTTTTTCCCCTGGATAGAAAAATACGGTTTAACCATCGGTATATTGATTCTGACTATTGGCGTGATGACACCGATTGCCAGTGGGAAAATCAGTGCCAGCGAAGTGTTGCACTCCTTTGTCCAGTGGAAATCGATACTGGCTATTGTGGTCGGTGTCGCAGTGTCCTGGCTTGGTGGGCGAGGCGTATCACTGATGACACACCAACCCTCGGTCGTTGCTGGGCTATTAGTCGGAACCGTGTTGGGGGTTGCCTTGTTCCGTGGTGTGCCGGTTGGGCCTTTGATTGCTGCTGGTTTGCTCTCACTGGTTATTGGTAAATCCTAGCGTGATCAACGGGATTATCGCCAGTCAGGCATTGATGGCACAGCAGGGGCATCGGCGCTTGCTGATGCTCAGTGGCGATGCTGATTGGGCGCGGCAGCAGGCGATAAATCTCAGTGAACAACTGCCTGGCGATTGGCTGTGGGTCGGGGATCATTTCCCCCCTGGCGCCAATGGTATTCGACCGATGGCAGCTAAAACCTTATTGGGGCAGGAGGGGTTACACGGCGTATTTGATGCCACTGATGGCCTGAATACAGAAGCGCTGGCGGTATTGTCAGGGGTATTACGGGCAGGAAGTTGGCTACTGTTGTTGGTGCCTGCATGGGACGATTGGGCACTATTACCCGACAGTGACAGCCTGCGCTGGAGTGAACAGGGTTCTCCTATCTCGACGCCGAATTTTATCCGTCATGTGCAACACCAACTTCTCGCCTCTCCCGATGTTTTTTTGTGGCAGCAGGGCAAGTTGCCACCTGCACTGCAGTTTGATGCTCGCCCAAACTGGCAGCCGCCAGACGGCACCCCCACCACAGAACAGCAGGCAATTCTTCAACGCTTGATGCAGGCCAGGCAGGGTGTTTGGGTGCTAACAGCAGCGCGCGGACGGGGTAAGTCGACACTGGCCGGTATGCTGGTGGCACAATCTACGGGCCATTGTTGGGTCACTGGGCCGGGCAAGGCCGCCACCCAAGTATTAAGCCAGCGAGCAGAGGGGCGCGCGCGTTTTTGGGCGCCAGATGCGCTGCTGGATTATTGCCAGCAACATGATGTCAGTGATATTGACTGGTTATTGATTGATGAGGCCGCCACTATCCCAACTGCGTTGCTATCGGCGCTTTTGGCTCACTTTCCTCGGGCTTTATTAACCACGACTGTACAGGGCTATGAAGGTACTGGACGTGGCTTCTTATTGAAGTTTTGCGCGACCTTAAGTGACTGGCATCATTTAACACTGACAGATCCTATTCGCTGGGCCAGCCATGATCCACTGGAGCAGATTATCGACGATATTATGCTGTTCGATGATGATCGGATAAATGATAAATTGTCGCCGACAGAATCAGCCACGACATCCATCGATATTACTGTCTGTGAACAGTCTGATTGGTTGAATAACTTCGAGTTATTGCGGCACTTTTATGGTTTGCTTTCCAGCGCCCATTACCGCACTACACCACTTGATTTGCGGCGTTTGATGGATGCGCCCGGTATGCATTTTTCAGCCGCAAAGGTTGCTGATTCAGTGGTTGGGGCTTTGTGGCTGGTGGATGAAGGTGGGCTGGAGAGCGCATTAGCCCATGCGGTTTGGGCCGGCCAACGGCGACCTAAAGGCAGTTTGGTGGCGCAATCACTGGCGGCCCATAGCGGGCAATGGCAAGCGCCAATCTTATTATCCAGACGAATTAGTCGAGTTGCGGTAGCACCATTATGGCGACAGCGAGGGATTGCCCGGCAGATGATTGCTGCCGAACAAGCTCGGGCACAGCGGGAAGGGTTGGATTTTCTTTCGGTCAGTTTTGGCTTTACGGCAGAGTTAGCGTGTTTTTGGAGAGCCTGCGGCTTTCAACTGGTGCGGATTGGTAGTCATAAAGAAGCCAGCAGCGGCTGTTACGCAGCAATGGCTGTGTTACCTCTTAGTCGCGCCGGGCAAATGCTCTGTGAGGCGGCACGCCAGCAATTAGTGCGGGACTGGTATTGGTTGCAGCAATGGATTGATCTGGAAACACCTGTATTGATACTCCCACCAGAACAACCTGATATCACCTTAAATGATGATGACTGGCGCGAGCTTGCCGGGTTTGCTTTTGCTTTGCGCCCATTAGAGGCGAGTTTGCCTGCGTTACAGCGGCTGTTGTTGCAAGAGAAAGTGTTGCAAATAAAAGCCCCTCTTCCTGCATTACGACAATATTTACAGCAGGGGCGTACGACAGCGGACATTATTCATCATCTGGGCCTTTCAGGGCGGAAAGCATTGGTGACCAAATGGCGTCAAGAGGCTGCCGAAGCGATGGCTGAGCTAAAACCGGTGTGCAATTCTTTAGTTAACATCAATTATTTCCAATAACTCCCTCAATAAAACCCAATATCCTTTTTAAAGCAGCAGCCTATAGTTAATCCTATTATTATTTGGATACTAAAGGTCTCGCGATGAATCAGAAACACATTGTGGTGCAGCAACCAGCACAACCTGAGCAATTAATTTTGTTATTTCATGGTGTTGGCGACAGTGCTGCGGGGATGGCCCCGATCGGTAGCCATTTTGCTCAAGCTTTTCCTGCGGCACGGGTGGTCAGTATTGATGGGCCATTTGCCAGCAGTATGGGCAATGGGCGGCAGTGGTTTTCCGTTCAGGGGATAACCGAGCAGGGTAGGCAAGGGCGTATTGATGAAGTGATGACTGAATTTATTGCTACGGTGCGTCACTGGCAGCAACAAAGTGGGCTTAGCGCAGCGCAGACAACATTAGTGGGATTCTCGCAGGGCACTATTATGTCTTTGGAAGGAGTGAAAGCGCAGCCGCAGCTGGCCGGGCAGGTCATCGGATTCAGCGGGCGTTTCGCTACCTTGCCACAGCAGCCCATTACTGACGTCACTATTCATCTGATCCATGGGGAGCAAGATGGCGTTATCTCGGTAGAACAGGCCAAAGCCGCAGCGAATAGCTTAACGGCGTTGGGATGTTCGGTGACATTGGATCTGGATGCCAATACCGGACATGGGATTAATCAACCCATGTTGGCGCGAGCGATTACTCATTTGCACCACGATCTTGCGGGAAATTAATCAGGAGGGAGTTGTGCTCCCTCTCATTTACTTTTTCTTGTCTTTATCCGGCCAGTCGTCGTCATCATCCCACTGCGCGTTATTGTCGCGGTGGGGGGGGATCTCCGGCTTATTACTCAAAAATTTCTTATGATCAAGGCGGCGTAACTCTTTGATACCGTTTAAGATCATGCCGACAAGTATGATGAGAACTACCCACCAGTAATCTGCGAGCCAATGCATGGTTAAATTCCTTTACCTATCATCTTTCAAATTGCTATGTGTTAACTGCATCTTGAAATCTATTAGGTATCGTTATAAATCGTGAAAAAATCATGGGTAAATGATTAGCAAGCCACTCACTACCCGCCACATCCTGTGATTGCCAGGCTTCCAGCAAGATGGCGGGTGTCAGTAAATGTTCCGCAGTTGTTGCCAGAGGGCGGTAACTCAGGTGCCAAGGTTCAGCAGCAACGCCGCCGGTGTCTGTGCTAAAAGGCCGGTAAAAACCGAATTCAGCCATATGTGCATCAAGCCATTGAGTCAGCGGATAAAAGTATCCCCCCTCTTGGTATTCCCATGGCTCCAGTTGCAATTTTGTCTCCACAGGTAACAGTGATGGGTCGTAAATATCCAAATCACTGCCCCAGTGGTGACGGCTGGCCCCCGGTAGGGCAGACCAGCGCAAGATAGCTTCACAACGGCTGGCTGCATCAAGCTGAGAAATGTCTATCGGTTGACTGTCTTTATCTAATACTGGTCGCTCACCGCGAAATTTGCCATTCCAGATAGCCAATTGGCGATCAAAATCGCGAAAAGTACTGGCTGGCTGCAAATCAAAACCGGCCACTTTAGCTGCCCGTTGCATGGCGAGAAAGGCATCAACAGCCTGGGGCTGCATGCGGTGATTACCGGTTAACACCACTAAATGTTCCGTTGAGCGCCCGGTGACCATCTGTGGGGTCAATGTATTAGCTGTCATGCGATAAGTTGCTCCATGATTTTCTGATACATCCGGCTCAGCAGTTGTAAATCAGCAGCGTGAACACATTCATTCACTTTATGGATTGTGGCATTAACTGGCCCCAGTTCAACCACTTGTGCGCCCATTAAGGCTATAAACCGGCCATCAGAGGTACCACCGGTGGTCAACAGTTGCGGTGTTATCTCGGCGTAATGCTCAACGGCATTAACCACAGCATCAACCAAGGCACCACGCGCAGTCAGGAATGGCTGACCAGATAGAACCCATTCCAGGGTGTAATCGAGTTGATGACGCTCCAGTAATGCCTCAACCCGCTGCTTAATCATGCTATCAGTCAGTTCAGTGCTAAAGCGGAAGTTGAATTGCACATAGAACTCACCGGGAATCACGTTATTACTGCCAGTCCCGGCATGCAAGTTAGCGATTTGCATACTGGTGGCGGGGAAGAACTCATTGCCTTCGTCCCATTGTGTCGCCACCAGTTCATTCAGGGCAGGTATTGCTCGGTGAACGGGGTTATCAGCCAGATGAGGATAAGCCACATGCCCTTGGATACCGTGGATGCGCAAGTTGGCGGTGATAGAGCCTCGACGACCATTCTTCACTACATCACCGACGCGGTCGGTACTGGATGGCTCACCTACCAGGCAGTAATCCAACCGCTCATGACGTGCCATCAGGGCGTTAACCACTTTAACGGTGCCATTAATAGCTTTGGCTTCTTCATCTGAGGTAATCATAAATGCCAGGCGACCTTTATGATTAGGATATGCGGCCACAAAGCGCTCAGCTGCAACCACCATCGCCGCCAGTGAACCTTTCATGTCGGCAGCGCCACGGCCATACAGCATGCCACCGCGAATAGTTGGCTCAAACGGTGGGCTGCTCCAATGGCTTTCATCGCCGGTAGGAACCACATCGGTATGACCGGCAAACGCCAGTGTTTCGCCTTCGCCACGCCAGGCCCAGAAGTTGAGAGTATCGCCAAAATTCATCGGTTCGACGGTAAAACCGATAGCTTCTAAGCGCTGAATCATGATCTCCTGGCAACCCGCATCATTAGGGCTGAGCGACGGGCGTTTAATTAATTGTTGGGCCAGGTCGATTACCGGACAGATCATGTTATTGCACCTCAATAGCGTTTTGGTTATGGGTTACTTTTTGTTGAGTAAGATGTTGCTGAATAAACTGTTGATAAATTTCAATTTTGAAGCCCAGCAGCAGCTCACCATTGCTTGTTTCTAACAGCGGACGTTTGATAATAGCAGGCTGTTCCAACATCAGCAGTTTGGCCGATTGTGCATCAGTAATGGCATCGCGCTGGGCTTGTGGCAATTTACGCCAGGTTGTCCCGCGAGTGTTCAGCAATGGCTCCCAACCCAGCTTATCGATAAAACCTTGTAGGCGTTCGTCACTCAACCCATCCACACGATAATCGTGAAACTGATAGGCAATGTTTTGTTCTTCCAGCCAGCGGCGGGCCTTTTTTAGGGTGTCACAATTTTTAATGCCATAAAGGCACAATAATGAGGTTGCTGGATTATCTGACATGGAAAAATAATACCTCGGCTAGAATGGCGCGATTATGCAGGATAAATATAAGGCCAGTCACTGATGTGGCTGCCAAGTTTGTCCATAATGCGGGAAAATGGGGTTTGAATCCAGACGGCTATGAAGTGTTTAGCGCGTAAATGTGTACGTGTAGTTGAGGGATTTAGCCAATTCGGTCTAGGTCAGCGGCATATTGGCGAATAGCTTTTTGGTAGAGGCTGATATCTTGATGATTTGAGGTTTCAGCCAGCAATATCAATAATGCTGCAACCGCTTCTTTGGTCTCACCCAGATTGTACAATGTCATGGCACGAAACAAGGTGATCTCTTTTGCTTGTGGAAAACGCACTAACGCCGCGTCAAATGTATTTAATGATTCCTGATAGAGCCCCAGCGCCCGGTAAGTGCTACCTAGTCCAAGATAGGCTTCCTGTAACTCTTTTCCCGCCAAATTATGCTCGATAGCCGCACGATAGAAAGGGATCGCTTGCAACTCTAGCCCTTGCACATCATAAAGAGAGGCAATCTTATACAGCAGGATGGCGTTGTCTGGGTCGCTGCGCAGTAAATTTTGCGCCATTGCCACCGCATCATCGTAACGGCCCAACTCTTTCAGCGAATCAATAGAGTGTTTCATGGTTTACTCTGCATTTTGCCAATAATGGGTTGTGTCAAAAACGGCATTTATCCCTATATATCTGAGCACGCTACTCCGGAATCAACCAACAGGCAAGTAAAGTGCTCACTGCCAGAGAAACGCAGTCAAAAGACCAAATTCAATATCTCTGAAGCAGATCTCATTTCCACACTCATCTAAATGGATTCCAATTTTGACTGTTCAAAAAACAGGCGTATAATTGACCGCGATAATTAGAGAGGAAGTTATGGTCGATGTTGAGTTAGGTACGTGGAAAGAGTTTATCGATGCTATGTTGCGTAAGGCATAAGCGAATAAACCGGCAGTAAGAGTTGTTATCTTTTGTTGTTTTATTAATACATATCCAGGGGCGGGGTATCGTCCGCAGAAAGGCAGAAACGTCATCGTTCCTGCCTTTTTTATTGGCTGTTTATCGCTTTTACTCTCAGCCAATTATCACTGGCTGTTTTGATATTGATAGCCCATCCAAGGCACCACAATGTTGCCGCTATTAATAAGAAAGAAACGCTCAAAGCCAGGAACCAACACATTGACGACAGTGCAGCCAGAAGTGCTTTGATAGAGAATATTAACCAGCAATTGGTACCCTCGCATGTTTAACTCCCGTTCTACCTGCAATAATTGCTCAATTACTGGCGCAATGGGGCTATCTTCTGGAATATCAACACTATGTAAGGTTCTATCCGTTAATAGTCCGGGTAAATAAGCTTCACAACTACGCCGTAGTTTTGGCCACTGTGCTAATCGCCGTAAAGAATGTTTCTGTGTATCAATGAGGTAAGGGAATCTGGTGACAATAGAATGAAACTGGATCAGTTCGGTTATTGCCCGAGATATAGCGTAATAAGGTGAGAGGGAGGTTCCTGCACCAAATAAATGTACCGCCTGGCAAGTTTTATGGCCGAAAGCGATGAATGTCCGACAACTTGAAGATTGGCTTATTTCGAGTACTGTAATGTGATCTGCTATTTCGGCCTGAGCATTTAACCATAAAGCGTGAAGTTCTTCTTGTAGCGAATCAGGATTAACCAGGCGTAATGCTTTTTTGCTATCTTGATAAAAGTAATTAATCAAAAATTGAGATAAATCTTCACGCTCAATACTTTCATTTGCAGCATGCAGCGCCGCTTCCTGAAAAGAAGAACCAATAGCGGTGCCGCTATTACTGGAATAGCGGCGTAATACCTGATAATCGAAACTATCTCCTTCAAGGGGAAAATCTGCGTAATCCGGCGTTGAAAAAGCGGCTGGATAATAAATCGAAATATCGCCAGTGATATTACTATAACGGCGACAAGCAATTTTTGTGTTGGGTTGAGTTTGTAGCACATCTCTAACGAAATCCGTACCGTCCAAGGTATTTTGTAGTTTATTGGTTTTGCATAATGTTATTTCGCCGAATCTTTGGTGATTTGTTGAAATATAATGTTCAAATGCTTCATAAAAAGCACCCGTTAGAGCTGCGCCATCAATACCTTTACCCACACCTTGGCTGAGTAAATTATTATTTTTATCATAAATATCACATGTGGTCGTAATGATATGTAGGCCAATGTTTTCTATGTGAGGAGTGATGGCGTTATCCTGAAACTCAGCCAGAATTCGTCTTTTTGCTTCGACTAATGTAATTTCTCGCTCATGAGGTAATTCCATTAATTTATCTCCTGTTAACAATTAATTAAGGAGGCCTGAGCCCCCCTAATTATGATGCTATTAACTTTCCAGTTCAGCTAACTCCTTTTCTGTTAAACAAGTAAGGTGTTCATTGTTTTCAATAGACTCATCTTCATCAATTTTATTTGGCAATAAGCCGAGAATACCCATAATTATATCTCCTGACTCTCTTGAGGTTAATGTTATGCTGTGTTTTTATTCCCGAAGTATGACGGGAAAAATAAATATGGATGATGATTTTAAAATGGTCAAGATATAACTGTAAATATATAGTGCTGCTTGTTTGTTTAATTCTTTAATTACTTATTTAAATATAATTAATATATTGACTTATTATTCTTTAATTTGCTTTAAATAAAAAGGTGACATTAATCGTTAATGTCACCTTTCTTTAGGTACACCCAGTATCCTTTACAGCTCTACTGAGTATCACTATTTTTCGCAGATGCCAGCCTGCCGGGGAAGCGGCGTCGCACCAGGACAAAGAACAGTGGCACGAAGAAAATAGCCAGCACGGTAGCTGAAATCATCCCCCCCATCACACCGGTACCCACCGCATGTTGGCTACCAGAGCCGGCCCCTTGACTGATTGCCATTGGCAATACACCAAAGATAAATGCCAATGAAGTCATCAGAATGGGCCGTAGCCGCAGGCGAGAGGCTTCAAGTGTTGCCTCCACTAAATCTTTGCCTTTATTGTTCAATTCACTGGCAAACTCGACTATCAATATAGCATTTTTGGCTGATAGCCCAATGATGGTGAGTAATCCGACCTGGAAATAGACGTCATTTTCCAAGCCCCGCATCCAGGTTGCAGCAACCGCCCCAATCACCCCGAGTGGCACAACCAGCATCACTGAGAAGGGTATTGACCAACTTTCATATAATGCTGCCAGACATAAGAATACGACTAACAGTGAAATGGCGTAGAGGGCAGGGGCTTGTGAGCCAGAGAGCCGCTCTTGATAGGACATTCCCGTCCATTCCAAACCAAATCCATTAGGCAGTTGTTTGACCAACCCCTCCATTACATCCATAGCGGTGCCGGTACTGACGCCCGGAGCCGCTTCACCGACGATTTCCAAAGCAGAATAGCCGTTATAGCGCTCCAATCGTGGCGAGCCATACTCCCAGCGAGTGGTTGAAAAGGCAGAGAAAGGTACCATGCCGCCGCTTTTATTACGCACATACCATTTGTTAACGTCTTCCGGCAACATACGTGCAGTGGCTTCAGATTGAACATACACTTTCTTCACCCGCCCACGATCAACAAAGTCGTTAACGTAAGTCGACCCCCATGCCGTTTTTAGCGTGTTGTTAATATCATCCAAGGACACACCCAGCGCTTGTGCTTTGCGCTGATCAATATCTATCTGTAATTGCGGGCTATCATCCAACCCGTTATGGCGAACTCGTGTTAGCGCGGGATCCTGAGATGCCATCTGTAATAATTGGTCACGTGCCGCCATGAGTTTATCGTGCCCTAAACCGCCGTGATCTTGTAATTCCATATCAAAACCTGACGAACCACCCAAACCTGAAATAGCCGGGGGGCTACTGACAGAGACTTTGGCCTCGGCGATTTTGTTAAACATCTTGGTGGCGCGTTCAATGATGGCAAATGACGAATCATTACTGTCTTTTCGCTGTTCCCAGTCAGACAGTCTGATGAACAGGCGCGCGACGTTTTGACCATTACCACCGGGGCCTGACCCCACCGTGGAGAACACCGACAGCACATTATTTTTCTCTGCCGTCAGGAAGTAATTCTCGACTTTCTCAACCACTCTGAGTGTCTGCTGCTGAGTAGAGCCGACAGGAAGTTGTACCTGAGCCATAAAGACACCACGGTCTTCCAGGGGCAGGAATGAGGTTGGTAACTTGATAAACAGCAGCGCCAGCCCACCTAAAAGCAATAAATACAGCAGCATATAACGCACGCTGTGATGTAAAACCTGCGCCACGCCCCGCTCATAGCGGTGAGCATTGCGGTCAAACATGCGGTTAAACCAGCCAAAGAAGCCGCGTTTGGCATGATGATGTCCCGGTTTGATAGGCTTAAGCATGGTGGCGCAAAGTGCCGGGGTCAAAATCAATGCCACCAGCACTGAAAGCACCATGGCGGATACGATAGTAATGGAGAACTGGCGATAAATAGCCCCAGTGGTGCCACCGAAGAAAGCCATCGGAATAAATACCGCTGACAGCACCAGAGCAATCCCCACCAGCGCGCCCTGAATTTGGCTCATGGATTTGCGTGTGGCTTCTCGTGGATCAAGCCCTTCCTCACTCATCACGCGCTCCACATTTTCCACTACGACAATGGCATCATCGACGAGTAAACCGATGGCTAGCACGATGGCAAACATGGTTAAGGTATTAATGCTGAATCCGAATGCCGACAGTATTGCGAAGGTACCCAATAGCACCACCGGAACGGCAATTGTGGGAATAAGCGTGGCGCGGAAGTTTTGTAAAAACAAATACATCACCAGGAAAACCAGTAAAATGGCTTCCAGCAGTGTTTTGACCACGTCTTTGATGGAGGCTTTCACAAAGGGGGTGGTTTCATAGGCAATTTTTGCTTCCAGGCCGTGCGGGAAGAATGGGGTCAGTTCTGCGATACGGGCTTTGACTAATTCATCCGTTTGCAGCTCATTAGCGCCTGATGCCAGTTTGATGCTCATCCCCGAAGCTGCCTGACCATTAAAACGACTCAGATAATCATATTTTTCGGCACCCATCTCAATTTTTGCTACATCACCCAGTGTCACCAGTGAACCATCTTGATTGACTCGCAACGTGATTTCTCTGAATTGTTCTGGAGTTTGCAACTGTGATTGGGCATTAATCGTGGCATTGAGCGCCTGATTATCGACAGAAGGTGTTCCGCCCAATTGCCCCACGGCTATCTGGCTGTTTTGTGACTGAATCGCAGTCACAATATCCTGGGTAGTAAGTTGATAATTATTGAGTTTATTAGGATCAAGCCAAATACGCATCGCATATTGGGAACCGAATGCATCAATGCTGCCCACCCCTTCAATACGGCTGAGTGGGTCTTGCAGATTACTGGCGACATAGTCGGCAATATCTTGTTTATCCATGCTGCCATCAGTGGAAACAAACGCCACCATCATCAGGGTGTTATCCCCTGATTTAGATACTGAAACGCCTTGCTGCTGTACATCTTGCGGCAACTTTTTGATAGCGGACTGCAACTGGTTTTGTACCTGCTGCATAGCTTCGTTAGGATTGGTTCCAGCCTGAAAAGTCAGGGTTATTGATGCACTGCCGGAGTTACTGCTTTGTGACGACATATACAGCAGGTTATCCAGACCGGTCATACTTTGTTCTATGACCTGCGTGACAGTATTTTCCAGTGTTTGTGCCGAGGCTCCAGGATAGGATGCACTAATGCGCACATTAGGCGGTGCCAGATTAGGATATTGCTCAACCGGCAGTGTTGAGATTGCCAATGCGCCAGTCAGACACAAAATTATCGCCAATACCCAAGCAAATATTGGGCGGTCGATGAAAAAATTAGCCATGCAGTGCCAGCCTCTAGGGTTAAATACAGCAGAATCCACGTTGCACTTTACGCGGGAATGCTGAGAAAAACGTGAAGAAAATAAGGAGAAGCTGTAAATAACATCGTAAAAATCGAGTTAATTCACCTTGCTGGCGAAAATAGTCATATACCCTAAATAATTCGAGTTGGAGGAAGGCAACCAACGCACATGCAACTTGAAGTATGACGGGGATAAACAGGTGTTTTTTCTGGCATCAAGTAGACTATTGAGTAGCTATCCAACCTTGGAGAATGTTATGGAACTTAATCCGGTATTTGCCCGTCGTCTCTACCTTTGTTGGTTGATAAGCCGGGAGGCATCGCTGAATGTACCGCGCTTGATGGAATTGACCGGCTGGCCACGGCGAACATTACAGGATGTGCTGAAAGCTCTGCCCGGTTTGGGCATCACCTTGACATTTGTACAGGATGGTGTGCGCAATAATGCGGGATATTATCGGTTAGACAGTTGGGGGCCGCTGAATAAAAAATGGATAGACGATAACCATGATTTTATTTTAGCAGCCATTAAGTAATCTAATAACTTGGCTGCTATATACCCGTCATACTTCAAGCTACATGTCCCTTGGCTATGACCAATAACCCGAATCACTTACTGGCCTTGACCTTAATAAAGAGTAAGCTCGTCGGGATTTTTCCCTTGCCACCTTCCTGCAACTCGAATTATTTAGAGTATAGATAATAAGGTGGCTATTAATATTTTTTATTTTCTAAATACATAATGGTTGCTGCAACGCGTGAACGGACATTCAGTTTTCGTAATAAATTACGGATATGAACTTTCACTGTTTCTTCTGAAATGTGTAACTCGAACGCGACTTGTTTATTGGACATTCCTCGCGCGACTTCTTGCAGAACATCTAATTCGCGCTCGGTTAATTCAGAGAATGGATTAATCTGCTCATCTCGCGAGGATAAATATTGTGTGACCGCATCACTGAATACGTTCTCACCCTTTGAAGCCCGACGGATATTTTCCAGTAATATTTCAGGTTCACTGTCTTTAAGCAGATAACCATCTGCGCCCGCATCAATCATGGCGTACACATCACTGCGTGCATCTGAGACGGTCAAAACAATAATTCGTGCATCAATACCTTCATTACGCAAAGCTTTCAATGTATCCAGCCCAGACATGCCTTTCATATTTAGGTCAAGCAGAATGACATCTGGCTGAGATTTGGCCGCTTCAATAACGGCATCACTACCGCAATTGGCTTCAGCAACAACATCAAAGTTGCTATCCAGCTCAAGTAACTGCTTGATCCCACGGCGCATGAGGGGATGATCGTCAACGATCATTATAGTGTGACTTTTGGTCATGATAAGTAATGTCCCTGTAACCGATAGCATTAAATGTCTGGCTGTTGAACGTGGATTATTTGGCGGCATTGATTTGGCCAACCATGTTATCCATCATAGTTAGTTGAACCACGCGTTAAGTGTACCTCAAAACTTCGGCCAAATTCATTTTACCGTGCCAGTTTATCTAAAGAATAATCACCAAAATATCATTTCTTTTTGATAGCCATTCTCATTAAACAAATCGTTATATAAAAAATGTAATAACGCAAATAGATTTCACAGTGAGAAACCACGCAAATAACCACTAAATTAATTGATCTTGCTCAATATCTACCAACGATTAACTCTAAAGAGTAATTATTTTATTACTCATAATTCTGTATTTAATACCTAGACACTGGGAAATTATCTAATAATACAAATAAGAATTATTATCATTGCTTTGGTGTGACTCACCGAGCTTTAAATGAACACTCTCCTAAAGTACACGCGGGCGCGCCAGTAGATGTTAAGGATATCAGCATGACTGATTTATCACGGCGTAAATTGCTGACTGGTTTTTGGCAATCAGGCAAACAGCAGCCCTCGGCTATTCGGCCACCCTGGTCGGTTAGCGAAAGTGATTTTATTGTTGGTTGTACCCGTTGCCAAAACTGTGTTGCCGCTTGTGAAACGGGTGTATTGGTTGCTGGCAGTGGCGGATTTCCCGAAATAGATTTTCAGCGTGCCGAGTGCAATTTCTGCCAAGCCTGTGTGCTGGCCTGTGAAGTGGGTGTTTTTACCTCAACGGCGCAACCCGCCTGGTCGCTGAAAATTAATGTCTCTGATCGCTGTTTACCTTTTCACAATATTGAATGCCGCAGTTGTCAGGATAGTTGTGAAACGCGGGCGATAAAATTCCGTCCGCGCCTAAACGGTATTGCTCAGCCCGAATTAGACCTTCCTGCTTGTACCGGCTGTGGTGCCTGTGTACCCAGCTGCCCCGTTCAGGCAGTAACCCTTACCCGGAGTGAAGATGGACGATAAAGAATGGCATGTCTGTGGATTGGTGATACAAGCCAAGCCTGCGCGAATAGCGCCACTCATCGACAGCCTGCTGGCGATTCCGGGCACAGAAATACCCACCAGTGATACCGCTCTGGGTAAGTTGGTGGTGGTCATGCAGGCAGCGCGCTCAGACGTGCTCCTGAATTATATTGAGTCAGCACGTAATCTGGATGGTGTGCTGGCTGTATCGCTGGTTTATCACCAGCAGGATCAGCAAGGTGAGGAAATGCCATGAAACTCAGTCGCCGGGATTTTATGAAGGCCAATGCCGCAGTTGCTGCGGCAGCCGCAGCCGGATTGACCATACCCACCGTCGCCAAGGCGGTCGTGGGTGAGACAACAAACGCAATCAAATGGGATAAAGCGCCTTGCCGATTCTGTGGTACTGGCTGTGGTGTCTTAGTCGGCACGCAGAATGGCCGTATCGTGGCATCTCAAGGTGACCCGGATTCACCGGTCAATCGTGGGTTGAACTGCGTGAAAGGCTATTTCTTGCCTAAAATCATGTACGGCAAAGACCGCCTGACCCAGCCGCTGCTACGGATGAAAGACGGCCAGTATGATAAAGAAGGTGATTTTACTCCGATCAGTTGGGAGAAAGCCTTTGATATCATGGAGTTAAAATTCAAAAATGCGCTGAAAGAAAAAGGCCCGACCGCTGTAGGTATGTTTGGCTCCGGCCAGTGGACGGTGTGGGAGGGCTACGCGGCGTCTAAACTGCTGAAAGCCGGTTTCCGTTCTAACAACCTTGACCCCAATGCGCGTCATTGCATGGCTTCTTCCGTGGTGGGCTTTATGCGTACCTTCGGAATGGATGAGCCAATGGGGTGTTATGACGATATTGAAGAAGCAGATGCCTTTGTGCTCTGGGGCTCCAATATGGCGGAAATGCACCCTATCTTGTGGTCACGCATGACCAGCCGTCGCCTGACGAATGAGCATGTCAGAATTGCGGTTCTGTCTACTTTTGAACATCGCAGCTTTGAACTGGCCGATAACCCGATCGTCTTTACCCCACAGACCGATCTGGTGATTATGAATTATATCGCCAATTACATTATTCAAAATAATGCCGTTGATCAGGGTTTCCTGGATCGTCATGTGAACTTCCGCCGTGGTGCAACGGATATTGGCTATGGTTTACGGCCAACACATCCACTGGAAAAAGCGGCCAAAAATCCCGGTAGTGATGCATCAGAGCCGATGAGTTTTGATGATTTTAAAGCCTTTGTTGCTGAATATACGCTGGAAAAAACCGCCAAAATGAGCGGTGTGCCGGAAGATCAATTAGAGTCACTGGCGCAGTTGTATGCTGATCCTAAAGTGAAACTGGTGTCTTACTGGACGATGGGCTTTAACCAGCATACTCGTGGTGTTTGGGCCAATAACATGTGCTACAACCTGCACCTGTTAACCGGCAAAATTTCTAAACCGGGTTCTGGGCCTTTCTCTCTGACCGGCCAGCCTTCCGCTTGTGGTACAGCCCGTGAAGTAGGGACATTCTCCCACCGCCTGCCTGCCGACATGGTGGTCACGAACGAAAAACATCGCCAAATTGCTGAAACCAAATGGCAACTGCCAGCGGGCACTATTCCGGAAAAAGTGGGTTTACATGCTGTAGCGCAAGACCGAGCGCTGAAAGATGGCACGCTTAATGCCTACTGGGTGATGTGTAACAACAACATGCAGGCCGGGCCAAATATCAATGAAGAGCGCATGCCAGGTTGGCGTGATCCGCGTAACTTTATTGTGGTTTCAGACCCTTATCCCACTATCAGTGCCTTAGCCGCTGACCTTATCTTACCGACCGCGATGTGGGTCGAGAAAGAGGGCGCTTATGGCAATGCTGAGCGCCGTACCCAGTTCTGGCGTCAACAAGTGCCTGCACCGGGTGAGGCGAAATCTGACTTATGGCAGATAGTTGAGTTTGCCAAGCGCTTCAAAGTTGAAGAAGTGTGGCCTGATGAACTGATTAATAAGAAACCGGAATATCGCGGTAAGACGCTGTATGACGTGTTGTTTGCCAACAATGTGGTGAATAAATACCCACTGAGTGAAATTCCTGCTGACCAATTGAATGATGAAGCGCGTGATTTCGGTTTCTACATTCAAAAAGGGCTGTTTGAAGAGTATGCCGATTTTGGCCGTGGTCATGGTCACGATCTAGCGCCGTTCGATCGCTACCATCAGGAACGCGGTCTGCGCTGGCCGGTGGTGAATGGTAAAGAAACGCTGTGGCGTTACCGTGAAGGCTTTGATCCGTTCGTACCAAAAGGTGAGGACGTGCGTTTCTATGGCAAACCGGATGGTAAAGCCGTGATATTTGCATTGCCTTATGAGCCGGCGGCTGAAAGTCCGGATCAGGAATATGACCTGTGGCTCTCCACTGGCCGTGTACTGGAGCATTGGCATACCGGTTCCATGACTCGTCGAGTGCCTGAATTACATCGTGCTTTCCCTGAAGCGGTGCTTTTCATTCACCCATTGGATGCTAAAGCTCGTGGTTTACGGCGCGGTGACAAAGTGAAAGTGATTTCACGCCGTGGCGAAGTGATTTCGCTGGTGGAAACCCGTGGCCGTAACCGCCCGCCACAAGGGCTGGTGTACATGCCGTTCTTTGATGCTGCGCAGTTGGTGAATAACCTGACGTTGGATGCTACCGATCCGTTATCCAAAGAAACTGACTTCAAGAAATGTGCAGTTAAATTGGCTCGGATTGTCGCGTAGTTCAGAAGATAGCGCGTAGTTCAAAAAATAGCGCGCAGTTCAGGAAGAGCGGTGTTCTCAGGAGAAAATAATGAATAACACGATGTTACACGCATTCAATCGCCGGGTTTTATCTGTGATAGCGCTACTGGCGGTATTGCTGATAACCGGTGTCGTCAATGCTGCCAGCAATGTCGAGATGGATTTAAGTCAATCACCGGAAGTCTCTGGTACGACAGAAGGCAAGGTGAAAATGCCCAAACAGCAACAACGGATGGCGCTGAATTATGTTAACCAACCACCACTGATCCCACATAGTGTTGATGGCTATCAAATCAGTAAAAACACCAACCGCTGCCTGCAATGTCATGGCGTTGAACATTATCGTACTACGGGTGCGCCGCGTGTTAGCCCAACCCATTTTATTGATCGCGATGGCAAGGTATCGAGTGAAGTGTCCCCACGTCGCTACTTCTGCTTGCAATGCCATGTGCCACAAACTGATGCAGCGCCGATTGTCGGTAATAGCTTCCAGCCAGCACCTGGCTTTGGTCAATAAGCGAGATGGCTATTGTGAGAATAAACTATGAGTGAAACTAAAAAGCCCGGCATGATCAAACGAATATGGCAGTGGTGGCGTCGGCCGAGCCGGCTGGCGCTCGGCACGTTACTGCTGATTGGCTTTGTCAGTGGCATCATTTTCTGGGGCGGTTTTAATACCGGTATGGAAATGGCGAATACTGAAAAATTCTGTATTAGCTGCCATGAAATGAAAGATAATGTTTATCAGGAATACATGGGAACCATTCACTACAGCAACCGCAGTGGTGTGAAGGCAACGTGTCCGGATTGCCATGTGCCTCATGAGTGGGGGCCGAAAATGCTGCGTAAAATCAAAGCCAGTAAAGAGCTGTATGCCAAGACCTTTGGTTTGATTGATACCCCGCAGAAGTTTGAGGCTCATCGCCTGACGATGGCGGAAAACGAGTGGGCGCGGATGAAAGCCAATGGTTCGCAAGAGTGCCGCAACTGCCATAATTTTGACAATATGGACTTCACGGCACAGAAAACGGTGGCGGCAAAAATGCACAGTAAAGCGATTGAAGAAGGTAAAACCTGCGTCGATTGCCATAAAGGCATCGCCCATAAGTTGCCGGACATGAAGGATGTACCTACCGGATTCTGATAGCAACGTTCCCAACATCTTGTCTTAAATGCCCCGTTATCGGGGCATTTTTATTGTGCTTATTCCTATTGCAAATGAACAAGGACTAGCGTTAGCTAATTAAATAAAATTCTAGGGTGTTTTGGGGATTAAAGAAGGTCTTATGTCAGTCAAAATTGAAAATATACGCAGTGAATTGTTATCTAAAAACTGGTTCAAGCTCCACAAGTACACCTTTGATTTAATAGATGATAATGGAACTCCAGTACAACAGATTCGCGAAGTGTATGACCGAGGGAATGGCGCGACGATTTTGTTGTATAACCGTCAAAACAGCACCGTCTTGCTGATTAATCAATTTCGTATGCCAACCTATGTCAACGGCAATCCCGATGGCATGCTGCTGGAAACTTGTGCCGGTTTGCTGGATAACGACTTACCGGAAGAGTGTATTCGCCGTGAAGCCATGGAAGAAACTGGCTATCAGGTTGATCATGTACAGAAGCTGTTTGAAGCTTATATGTCGCCGGGAGGCGTGACTGAAATTATTCATTTCTTCGCTGCGGAATATCATTCGGATCAAAAAGTGACTGATAATATCGGCGTTGAAGATGAAGTGATTGAGGTGGTTGAGTTACCCTTCACTGAAGCCATTGCCATGATCGCAGATGGTCGAATTAAAGATGGCAAAACCATCATGCTTTTACAGTATGCGCAAATCCACAATTTATTAGGTTAGTATTCTTTCTTATCAGAGTGCTGCTTTACTTTTTATTGCCGCTATTTCGCGGCATTTAATTCTCGATTGTTGATAACTCTCCGATTGTTGATTATTCCCCACGGATTGATCAGTAAATTATGCTGTTGATATAAAAATGTTATCCAGAGTATGCCCTGCTTCATAGATTGTGATAATTCACTCACTATACTGGTTCCCTACCACCTCAAAGAATAAAAGCAAAGGGAACCTACAATGGACGAACAATTGAAACAGAGCGCGCTTGATTTCCACCAATATCCTACTCCGGGAAAAATTCAGGTGTCGCCCACTAAACCGCTGGCGACCCAACGAGATTTGGCGCTGGCTTATTCTCCTGGTGTTGCTGCACCGTGTTTAGAGATTGCGGCTGATCCACTGGCTGCCTATAAATATACGGCGCGCGGCAATCTGGTCGCTGTGATTTCAAACGGTACTGCGGTATTGGGGTTGGGTAACATTGGTGCATTGGCGGGTAAACCGGTCATGGAGGGGAAAGGGGTTCTGTTTAAGAAATTCTCCGGTATTGATGTATTTGATATTGAAGTAGATGAACTTGATCCTGATAAGTTGATCGACATTATTGCTTCATTGGAACCGACATTTGGTGGCATTAACCTGGAAGATATTAAAGCGCCCGAGTGTTTTTATATTGAGCAGAAATTACGTGAACGCATGAAGATCCCGGTGTTCCATGATGACCAGCATGGTACCGCGATTATCTGCACCGCTGCGGTACTCAACGGCTTGCGTGTCGTGAAAAAAGATATCAGCGATGTCAAACTGGTGGTGTCTGGGGCGGGGGCGGCATCTATTGCTTGTCTGAATTTGCTCGTTGCACTGGGATTGAAGCATCACAATATTACGGCATGTGATTCCAAAGGTGTGATTTATAAAGGCCGTGAAGCCAATATGGCCGAAACCAAAGCGGCTTATGCAATTGAGGATAACGGTCAGCGCACCTTGGGGGATGCAATGCCTGGTGCAGATATCTTCCTCGGCTGCTCCGGCCCCGGCGTCCTCACGCAAGATATGGTGAAAACCATGGCCCCTAGCCCGCTGATTTTGGCGTTGGCGAACCCTGAACCTGAAATCCTGCCACCACTGGCAAAAGCCGTGCGCCCTGATGCGATTATCTGCACCGGTCGCTCGGACTACCCGAATCAGGTCAATAACGTGCTGTGCTTCCCGTTCATTTTCCGTGGCGCATTAGATGTCGGCGCGACCACCATTAATGAAGAGATGAAACTGGCCTGTGTGCATGCGATTGCTGACCTGGCACTGGCTGAACAGAGCGATGTGGTGGCGTCAGCCTACGGTGAACAAGATCTTTCCTTTGGCCCTGAATACATTATCCCTAAACCATTCGACCCGCGTTTGATTGTGAAAATCGCACCGGCGGTGGCGAAAGCGGCAATGGATTCCGGTGTGGCAACCCGTCCAATCACTGACTTTAGTGCTTACATCGAAAAACTGACGGAATTTGTCTACAAAACTAACTTATTTATGAAGCCGATTTTCTCCCAAGCGAAAAAAGAGATGAAGCGAGTAGTCTTGGCTGAAGGGGAAGAAGAGCGAGTATTGCATGCGACTCAAGAGCTTATTTCCCAAGGGCTGGCCTATCCTATCTTGATTGGTCGCCCAAGCGTGATTGAGACTCGGCTGAAGAAATTGGGCCTGCAAATTATAGCTGGTAAAGATTTTGAAGTGGTCAATAATGAGTCTGACCCACGCTTTAATGAATATTGGCACGAATACTATCAAATCATGAAGCGCCGTGGCGTCTCCCAGGAACAGGCGCGTCGTGCAGTGATTGGCAACCCCACCCTGATTGGTTCCATTATGGTTCATCGGGGGGAAGCCGATGCGATGATTTGCGGCACCATTGGCACATACCATGAGCATTATGATGTGGTCGAGAAAGTATTCGGTTTCCGTGAGGGGGCGCATGTGGCGGGCGCGATGAATGCGCTGTTACTGCCAACCGGCAACACGTTTATCGCTGACACTTACGTCAATGATGACCCGACACCGGAGCAGTTGGCCGAGATTACTTTGATGGCGGCCGAAACGGTGCGTCGTTTTGGTATTGAGCCCAAAGTGGCACTGTTATCTCATTCGAGTTTTGGTACATCCGATTGCCCGGCAGCGCGTAAAATGCGTCGCACACTTGAGTTGGTGAATCAGATGGCACCTGAACTGGAGATTGACGGTGAAATGCATGGGGATGCCGCGCTGGTAGAAAGTATCCGCCATAACCTGATGCCGGATAGCCCATTGAAAGGAGCTGCGAACTTACTGATAATGCCAAATATGGAAGCTGCGAGAATCAGTTATAACTTGCTGCGAGTGACCACTTCAGAGGGCGTGACCGTCGGGCCGGTGCTGATGGGCGTGGCAAAACCGATTCATATTCTGACGCCGATTGCTTCTGTACGCCGAATCGTGAATATGGTGGCGTTAGCGGTGGTAGAGGCGCAAACCCAGCCATTGTAGTTTCTGGTGTTATAACTTCGTGAGCCAAAAAGGAGGGAGCTATATTAGCTCCCTCTTCTTTATTAAATTGTAAAGAAGCGAATGCAAGTCTGGTTTCCTGTCAACAAGTCATATGAATATATAAAATGATCTTATAAAATAACAACTGATCTATTATCGATTGTGTTTAGATTAACTTAGGTTGCCTAAAGTTATTGGTGATTATTTAATAATACTATGTGTTGTTTTTATAGCGTAAATATTTAATTACAATGATATTTAATAGCCATTAATTGTTCATTTTATCTTCTTTAAAGACAATTTCCTAGTTTAATGTTATGATTTTTAAGGTGATTTTGTTTTTGCTAAATGTCTTTTCATTTTAAGATCTGTTGTTGTTTGATTTTACATAATAGGATTATTCCCAGTACAGCAAGGTGTGTCTGAATTACTTTGTCTATTGGTATTGATAACATGATTATCAATAGATTGATGCGCTGTGTTCGTTTATTTAAACTCAAGGGTAATCCAATGATTTCAGTTGTATCTTTAAGTCAGTCATCATTTTTTGGTGCAGGATTAGACTATCTAGTCTCGGATGTCATGCCACTCAGAAAATCTAGTCGTTTAATATCACTAAATAATTTTACTGATATCGCTGAAGTCTGTGATTATGTTGAGATGCATATCGTCGATTTCTTAATAGTTGATTATACCTGGCCAGGTGAAAACTGGTTAAATATGATAATTTCACTGAAGGAACGGATGCGATATCATAATTTCAAAACAGTCAGTATTATTGGTGAGAAAATTCTTGAAATAGAACATATTGTTATCAAGCAAACCTCTTATCTGTCTTTTGATTTATACAATAGCATCCAAGGGTTACAATTGGTATTTTCTGATAGCACAGCCATTAAAGGGCGAAGTAATAATGATATTAACATTGAGGATATTCTTTATATCTACTATTTAAGGAAGTTTAAAATAACACAAAGAGAATATACTATACTTAGTCTGATTTTATCAGGTGACAAAAATAAGCAAATTTCACAGAAATTGGATATTAGTGAGAAAACTGTGAGCGGTCATCGACACAGTATTTATATCAAACTAAAAGTTAAGTCGGTTGGGCAACTTTATAATAAATTACTTAATCAGGCTGTATGTTGTTAGTTTCCGTTAATGAAGACTCTCTATGATCTTGAGACATTTTTTTATCAGTTCATTTGAGTCGGATTTTTTATGGATATAGGCATAAAATGATACTAAACCATCATTTGAAAAGGGGAGTGGAGACATGCGGACATTGAACTGTTTCGCTAAGAATGACTGCATCATAAAGGGGAAAATCGCTAAGTAGTCTGTATTGGCGACTAAAGTTACCGCATTAAGCGAGTTGGTTGTTTGAATCTTTGCATTATTATTCACATGAATATCTTTAAACGAACGACCCGGAGCAAATAACGCCCCTTGCATATTGAGATTCCAAATTAAGCGCTGCTCCTGCAACCAATCATCTTTACTTACGTCACCAGAAATTCTACTGTGGGAATTACTTAATAAAACCCCCAGTGGAAATGATCCTAAATGATAACTGACTAATGACCGATCAATATTCAGAATAGAGCCAATGTCAATATCTACTTCACTATTCCTTAACCGTGATACTCGCTGTTCGCTGCTATAATAATTATCAACATATTTAATAGTAAAACTCTCGCTAATATCTCCAGACTGTGACAGTTGGTCTATCTGGCAACTTAACCAATGCTGAATTAATGGGTTGGCACTGATTGTCAGAGAGCTTTGGGCCGAATCACTATCTTTTCCGGCAGCAATGGCATTATCAATCAGGTCTGCTGCAGATGAAAAATGGCTGTTGAGTGTTATTGCTAGTGTGGTTGGAACCAAACCTTCTTTGGTATTAATTACAATCCTGTCATTGAATTCACGCCTTAAACGAGCAAGACCGTGGCTAACCGTTGAAATTGCGACATCCAGCTCTTCTGCTGTGCGGGTAACACTACGAAACTCAATCAGGCATTGCAGCAATTTCACCAGATTGTAATCAAATTTTTTCATATGCCCGCCCACAGTGAAGGTTTATATAAAGTATATAGCACGATAAAACCAAATTACTCATTTTGGACTGTTGGGCCAGGGATAGTGCTAAATTTTCAGTTATTGATATTTAGACTCGCGCTTTAATGGCTTGCTGTAACCATTTATCCAGCTCATTGGCAAATTGCTGGCGATCGCGCTGATTTAAGGTATTAGGGCCACCGGTTTGAATACCGCTGGCGCGCATAGTGTCCATAAAATCGCGCATATTCAACCGCTCACGGATAGTATCTGGAGTATAGCGTTCACCGCGTGGATTTAACGCAATTCCTCCTTTCTCAATCACCTCTGCGGCCAACGGAATATCTGCAGTGATGACCAGATCATTTTTTTCGACGCGCTGCACGATTTCGTTATCGGCAACATCAAAGCCAGAAGCAACTTGTAATGTGCGAATAAACTTTGAAGGTGGGGTTTTTAGTGGCTGGTTTGCCACCAGTGTGACCATCATGCCGGTTCTGTCTGCGGCACGAAATAACACTTCTTTAATAACATTCGGACAAGCGTCCGCATCAACCCAAATTTGCATCAGTGATGTTCTCCTGCGGCTAACCAGTCTTTTACGGGCAGAAAATCTCGGTACAGCGCCACTTCAGCGCTGTCCGCTGCTGGTTGATAATTATATTCCCAGCGCACCAGTGGCGGCATGGACATTAAAATAGATTCTGTGCGACCACCGGTTTGCAAACCAAATAACGTGCCACGATCCCAGACCAAATTAAATTCAACATAACGGCCCCGGCGATAAAGCTGAAATTCCCGCTCACGTTCGCCCCAACTTAGAACTTTGCGCCGCGCGACAATCGGCATATAAGCTTCCAGGAAACCGTCGCCGACGGCCTGAGTAAAGTTGAAGCAGGTATCAAAGTCAGGGCTGTTTAAATCGTCAAAGAACAGGCCGCCAATACCCCGGGCTTCATTACGATGCTTAATATAAAAATAGTCATCACACCATTTTTTATAACGCGGATAGAGTTGTTCACCAAAAGGTTGGCACAGGTTATAAGCGGTTCGATGCCAGTGAATCGCATCCTCTTCAAAACCATAGAAGGGGGTTAAATCAAAGCCGCCACCAAACCACCACACCGGCTCTTCGCCAGGCTTTTCAGCAATAAAAAAGCGTACATTGGCATGACTGGTGGGTAGATAAGGGTTGTTTGGATGAATAACCAGTGACACACCGAGCGCCTGAAAACTGCGACCCGCCAGTTCAGGGCGATGAGCAGTGGCTGATGCAGGCAGTGCTGCGCCGGAAACATGTGAAAAATTCACCCCTGCTTGCTCGAAAACTGCCCCTTTGACCAATACCCGACTGCGGCCACCACCACCTTCTTCACGCACCCAGTTTTCTTCTGTGAATTTGGCGCTGCCGTCAGCTTGAGCCAGTGCGGCACAGATTTTATCTTGTAAATCCAGAAGGTAGGTTTTTATTTGGTCTATATCGGGTAAGTTCATTCTGAAGGGTTCTGGTAGCCGGGAAATTATAGGGGCCCAAGTATACCGCGATTTGCTGCCATTGTTGTACTCTCGGTGTGGAGTTGTGCTGAGTGAGTTAGGATCCGACAAGATTTATCCAGTTCTCCTATCATTACGTACTATCACTATGGGAAATATCACTTTATTATTGCGTGATATAATTTTGTGTAATGATCAGCATATCCATTTGACTCAAGGGTGCGAATATCCATGGAAATCCGTGTATTTCAGCAAAGTGATTTTGAAGAAGTGATTCTGCTGTGGGAGCATTGTGACTTGCTGCGGCCTTGGAATGATCCGGAAATGGATATTGAACGTAAACTAAATCATGATCCCGAATTGTTTCTAGTAGCGGAAGTCAGTGGCGCGATAGTCGGCTCGGTCATGGGAGGGTATGACGGCCACCGAGGCTCTGCTTATTATCTGGGCGTTCATCCAGATTTCCGGGGGCGTGGCTTTGCCAATGCGCTGATCAGCCGCCTGGAAAAGAAACTCATCGCTCGCGGCTGCCCAAAGCTCAATATCATGGTGCGCGAAGATAATGACGCGGTAATTGGTATGTATGAAAAACTCGATTATGAAACCCAAGACAGCATCATGCTGGGCAAGCGGTTGATTGTGGATCAGGAGTATTAAGAGTTTAGTGGGTTGAATTTAATTTAAAACCGCACTTTTTATTCAATAGTTGTAGTGACTGAAATGGCTCAGACATCCAATGATATTAATGAGTGATTTTATTATGCGGAGTCGCAAATAGGTTGGTTGCGACTCCATTTACTTTCAGATGGCTTATTGAATCTTAGTGATGTTTTTCACATCAACTTCCACAGAGTTCCAGTCTTTATCCACTTTCCCTTCGATTTGGACTTTATCTTGCGGCGTAATGGTTTGGCCTTTCCAGCGTTTACTGTCGATATCTACAGTAATGGTGCCGGTACTATCACGGAAAGTATAAGTATCATGGCTCAGACGCTCGGTAATATTCCCTTGCAAGGTAACATGGGCATCATCACGCATACTCTTCACTTTATCTACCGTGGTATTACTGGCATTTGGCCCTGAGAACCCGCCTTGAGCGGCTGGCTGAGTCTGCGTTGTTGCCGGGCCGTCAAAACCACCTTGTGCCGCGGTTGATGCGCTTTGCGCCAGGAATGGTGTGCTGCATAACATAACCAAGGTTGCAGCTAATGTCAGTTTCTTCATTTTATTGCTCCTTCAATGAATGAATTATTGCATTTGAAACCAGAGGCCTTGTTAGCCTCGCTACCCAATACTCGTCATACCTCAAGCTGCATGTGTGTTGGCAGCGTTCACTCACCCGAATCACTTACTTATGTAAGCTCATTGGGATTATCTCGCTTGCCGCCTTCCTGCAACTCGAATTATTTAGAGTATATACTAGACCAAAATCACATTAAAATTTGCTAATTATAGGAAAGAATGATGAAAGCCTACTGTGTGATGGCACTTTTTCAGCGGGCTGGACTCCAATCTCTGGTTATCATTTTCAACTGTCATGCTCTTGCTTCTGTGCATAGTCTTTTTGCAGGAGAACTTATGGGATGCACTGGATTTTTTAGGAGTTTTAGATGAGTATTCGCCCACGATTGTCTGGGATGCGCTGTTTATTACTGGGAGCCCCTTTGTTGCTGGCAGGGTGTTCAGCCACGTCCGGTTTTTCTTGGTCAAGTTTGTCTCCGCTTAATTGGTTTGGCGGTAGTAGCAGTATGCAAGTTACCGATAAAGGTGTTGGTGGAATTACAGCCAGTACACCGCTGAGCGAAAATGAGATTAAAGAAGGGCTGAACGGTGATTATCGGCTGCGCAGCGGTATGGCAACTAATGGTGGCAAGTTAGTGTCTTTCTATCAGGCAATGAAAGAAGACCAAATTAAGTTGGTTATCTCCGGCCAACCAAAAGGTACGGTAGAGCGTATTGATGTTATAGATAAAGATATTCCGAGCCAATGGGGTGTCAGTATCGGTACACCATTTAGCCAATTGTATAAAAAAGCCTTTGGTGTGTGCCGCCAAGGTACTGGTGATGATCATGCACAAATAGAATGTGCTGCGCCAGATAGTCAGCATGTCAGTTATTTATTTGATGGTGACTGGCATGGTCCGGAGGGCTTAATGCCATCTGACGATGCTTTACAAAGCTGGAAAGTGAGTAAAATTATATGGCGCGCTAAAAGCGAATAAATATTGTTCTCTTTTTATTATTAAGGCGCGGCTTATATCTGCGCCTTAATAATATTCTCTCATCTCAAAGCTCCGGCCCTGGCTCAATTTTATTTTGCGCTGACGCAAGGTTATTTTAATCGATTCAGCTATGATATTCGGCATAATTAATATTGGCTGTTAGTGAGGAAATAACATGACTCAAGTTCAGAGTGGCATTTTGCTGGAGCATTGCCGTTTTGCCATTTTTATTGAAGCAAAAGTGCAGGGCGAGTTTGATGCCATTCGCCAAGGGTGTAAAAAATTCTGTCAGTCATTGCAAGAGTTACAACAGCAATTCCCCAATGAGCATTTAGGCGCAGTTATCGCTTTCGGTTCAGATATTTGGCATGACCTGTCAAATGGTCAGGGTGCGAATGAGTTAAAGCCTTTTACCGCACTGGGCAAAGCGCCGATGATTGCTCCTGCTACCCAACGTGATTTATTAATTCATATTCAGTCATTACGCCAGGATATCAACTTCACTCTGGCGCAAGCTGCTGTGGCTGCATTTGGTGATGCTATTGCGGTTGAAGAAGAGACTCATGGTTTCCGCTGGGTTGAAGAGCGTGATTTCACTGGATTTATTGATGGTACTGAGAATCCACAAGGTGAAAGTCGACCTGAGGTGGCTGTTATTGCTGATGGCGAAGAAGATGCGGGCGGCAGTTATGTCTTAGTTCAGCGCTATGAACATGATCTGAAAAAATGGCAGCGTATTCCAGAACACAAACAAGAACAAATTGTAGGACGTACCAAACATGGCAGTGAGGAATTGCCTTCAGATCAACGCCCCGATACCTCTCACGTCAGCCGGGTTGATCTTAAAGAGAATGGTCAAGGGCTAAAAATCTTGCGCCAAAGCTTGCCTTACGGTACTGCCAGTGGCAAACATGGTTTGTATTTCATTGCCTATTGTGCGCGGTTGCACAATATCGAACAGCAATTATTGAGCATGTTTGGTTCAATAGACGGTAAGCACGATCTGTTATTAGGTTTTAGTAAGCCAGTAACCGGCAGTTATTACTTTGCACCCTCTCTGACTAAACTATTGTCTTTATAAGTGCAGCTCCTCTGAATGATGAAAGGCCGGTTTCCCGGCCTTTATCTTTTTTGCTGTGAGTTATTTATTGCAATTAAATCGCGATTGCATCTCGCATTCTATTCACCACGGTTTGTTTCTGTTCTTTGGTCAGTGCACGTAATGGTAAGCGCGGATTACCCGCATCAATACCGTGTAATTGCATTGCAGCTTTACCGGCAGCAACACCACCAAATTCGACCAAGACGCGAATAAGGGCAATAACCTGATCCATACCGCGTTGTACGGCAACTTGATTACCAGCATTGAAATCAAAAATGATTTTATGGAATAGCGGCGCCGCGTAATTATAAGTACTACCGACTGCGCCAATAGCACCCACAGCTAGGCCACCCGGTAAATGTTCATCTACCCCGAATGGAATATCAAATTTGCCACCGCTGACGCGCAGACAGCGTTGGAATTCATACAAATCCGCATTGTTGAATTTAATCCCTGACAGATTTGGGATTTTTGATTCAGCTTTGATGAGGAATTGTTCCATATCCAAATTCACACCGGACATTCCAGAATGATAGTAATAGAAACCTTTTGATGGTGCGGCTGCCGCGATGGCCTGGCAATAGGCAATCAGGTCGTCAATATTACCTGGTTTAAAGAAGCATGGGCCGATGGCTGAGGTTGCGAATATATCCAGTGTTTCGGCATGACGCGAAAGGTCAACAGCATCTTTAATGCTGAGTGCGCCAGTGTGTAAGGTAATGCTTAGTTTACCCTGTGCTGCTTTTACCCAGCGCTCAGCAATTTTTTTGCGCTCTTCTACCGAGCAGTGAATACCTTCCCCCGTGGTGCCACACACATAAACCCCTTTCACACCATCATTCACCAGATGCTCGGCAATTTGGTCGATGACGGGATAATTGACTTCACCCTGCTCATCAAAGGGAGTGTGCGGAGCTGCGATCAGGCCGGTTAACTTTTTCATACGCATCCTTAATAAATCAGAGAGAGTGGGGCGTGGTTAGCCAAAATAGTTTTGAGTACCAGCGACATCTTGTTGTGCCATCAGTGACTCGTTAGTTTTGCTGCTTCGTGTTCTTGTAGCGCATGCTGTTGAATCGATTCACAAAACCAACTGCAAATATGTTCTATACGCGTAATAGCAGAGCCAACGGTTACGGCATAAGCACCGGCTGATATTGCCGCTGCGGCTAAAGCGGATGAGTTATAACGGCCTTCCGCTATCACACTACAGCCCGCTTGAGATAACTGTTTTACCAGTTGTAAGTCTGGTTCAGTAGGGACGGGAGTTTGGGTATAGCCGGATAATGTGGTACCGATAAAGTCGATACCTAGGCGGTATGCTAACAGACCATCTTCAATATTAGAGGCATCCGCCATCGCCAGGCGGCCAGTTGCCTGCACTCGCTGGAATAAATCCTCCACTGAAACCGGTCGTGGGCGGCAGGTGACATCAAAAGCGATAATATCGGCTCCGGCGACGCTTAACGCATCAACATCTTCCAACCACGGTGTGATCCTGACTTCTGAGTCAGGCAAATCACGTTTAATAATGCCGATGATTGGGGCATCGGTAACCCGGCGCACCGCTTTAATATTCCTAATGCCCTCAACACGCAGGCCAACCGCCCCACCTGCCAGTGACGCCAATGCCATTGCCGCGACAATTTCTGGCGTATCCATAGCACTGCCAGGTACGGGTTGGCACGAGGCGATAAGGCCATTCTGGAGCTGGTGGCGGAGACGACTTATTTTGCTTAGGTTCAGATTGCTCACGGTCTTTAGCTCCGATTGAATATTTTAAATGAAGTTTAGCTCCGTCATGTTAGATCTTTTATTTGCAGGGCGCAATGGTCAACCTTTTATAGGTCGGGTCAAAAGCGTTTACTTAGGAGTTATACTCCATTTTTTAAATAACAATGGAGTTATGGCCGAAAAATTGTCATAGTCATTCTATTAACATCATTACAGGTACAAGAGGGTTGCGCCAGATGGGACAAGTGTTGGCACTGGATATCGGTGGAACAAAAATTGCGGCGGCGGTGGTGACTGAAAGCGGCATGTTGGTTGGCCGTCAGCAGGTGGCAACGCCACGTGGCGGGGCTGCACAACTGGCACTAGCGCTGGAAACGCTGATTACACCTTATCGACATCTGGTTGATTTTATTGCTGTTGCCTCAACCGGCATTATCAGTGGTGGCCGCCTGACCGCGCTGAATCCCGCTAATTTGGGGGGCTTAGCGGATTTTCCGTTACAAGAATGCATCCAATCGATCGCTGATTTACCTTGTGTGCTGCTTAATGATGGGCAGGCGGCCGCCTGGGCTGAATATCAGGCATTAAGCCCTGAGGAGGACAAGCTGATTTCGATAAACAATATGATGTTTGTGACGGTTTCCACGGGAGTGGGCGGCGGCATCGTGTTGAATAAAAAACTGCAGGTCGGTAACCACGGACTGGCTGGACATATAGGCCATACGCTAGCCGATCCTCATGGCTTATTGTGTGGCTGTGGCCGTAAGGGGTGTGTCGAGAGTGTGGCTTCCGGTACGGCAATCGGTGCGGAAACGTTGGGTTGGAAACAACCGGTGACTGCCGCCAAAGTATTTGAATTGGCACAACTTGGTAATGTTCATGCGGAAAATATTATTAACCGCTCCGCGACCGCCATTGCCCAGATGCTGGCAGACATGAAAATGGCGCTGGATCTGGAAGTGGTGATTCTGGGCGGCAGTGTCGGGTTGGCACCAGGGTATTTAGAGCGGGTCATTGGCGCACAAAAAACCTTGCCACAAGTCTATCGTGTGCCACTACAAGCGGCTTATCACCGACAGGATAGCGGGTTGCTGGGGGCAGCATTGTGGGCGAGATCATCACTGAAGCCATAACATCAGAACAAAAATATTGAGGTCAATATGATCAGCGGATTATTAACACAAACAGCTTTTTTCAACGGATTACCAGAACGTCTGCAATGGGTTTTAGCCTATTTGGCTAAGACGCCGTTGGCTGAATTGAATTGCGGGCGTCATGAAATAGATGGCGAGCTTATTTTCATGAACGTGATGGAGTTTGACACCCAACCTGCTGAAAATAAGAAAGCTGAAATGCACCAAACTTATGCCGATGTTCAACTACTTATCAGTGGCGTTGAAGGGATTGAATTCTCGGCATTGAAACCCACCGAGCATCTCGAACCTTATCATGCTGACGATGACTACCAGCTTATTGCTGACATTCCAGATAAAAGCCAATTACGTATGTTTCCGGGGATGTTTGCAGTATTTTTTCCGGGTGAACCGCATAAGCCAGGTTGCCAAATCGCCGGTTCTGGTACTATCAAAAAAGCGGTGGTGAAAGTTCATCATAGTTTATTACATAACTGATTATCCCTATGATTTTTAAATAATAAGAAAGCACGTTATCTTTGACATCTTCCCCGGCCCCCCGGGGTTTTTTATTGATCTCACCCCGCACAATACCGCCATTTTTCTTCACGAAATGGGCCAATTATGTCATGATGCGCCGCAGAACCGTCTCCTGTCCGTCAATTCTCTTTCCCTTGAGGTGTCCGCGTGAAAACTGGTGCCCCCCGTTTTAAGCCAGGTAAAATTCTTGATGCCTTAGGTGCGATGCAAAATAGCCTGACTCGCTCAGCGCAGCGTATTGCTGCCTATATTCTGGCAGAACCCGCTAAAGTGACTCAGCTTTCCATTGCTGACCTTTCTGCGCTGACACAAGCCGGTGAAGCCACGATTATCCGTTTTTGTCGCACTCTGGGTTATAAAGGATTCCAAGATTTCAAAATGGATTTGGCCATTGAGATGGCAACCCGCCATCACAGTGAAAACAGTCTGTTAGATGCAGATGTGCAAGACGGCGATGATGCATTGGCGATTGGCAATAAATTGCAATCGGCAATTAATAACGTATTGTCTGAAACCTTGAATCTGTTGTCTATCGAGAGTGTCGAGCAGGTGGTTAAGCTATTGCGCCCAGCTGATCGTATCTGCATTTTTGGTGTCGGCTCATCCGGTATCACCGCGGAAGATGCCAAAGGTAAATTGATGCGTATCGGATTGCGGGTTGATGCGGCCACAAATAATCATTTTATGTATATGCAGGCTTCTTTGATGCACCCCGGTGATGTAGCAATTGGTATCAGTCATTCGGGGACCTCAGCTGAAACGGTACATGCATTAAAGCTGGCAAAGCAGGCCGGGGCTACTACTGTGGCGCTGACGCACAATATGGGCTCTGCCATTACAGAGCTGGCGGATTATGTGCTGATTAACGGCAATCGTCAGGGGCAGCTGCAAGGTGACTCCATTGGTACCAAAATTGCCCAATTATTCGTGCTAGACCTGATTTACGCCTTGCTAGTCAAAGCTGATCCGGCTCAGGCAGAAAGCATTAAACGTAAAACAACCCAAGCTGTTAGCCAAAATGGATGACCGGTAATCTATTTCTGCTGCCATGTCTAGCCGCCGCTGCGGGGATCTTCCGCCAGCGGTGGTAAATACCCCGCATCCTGTTGCTTATCTCAGTTACCTCAGCATTTCGCCATCTTTGTCACGTTTTAAACACATTGTGATTGAAATAGCGGGCTAATCTTATAAACTCAAATGGAGTTTTACTCCTTTGTTTGTTTTTATTTGGAGTGAAACCACATAAATATAAATGTGGCGAAAACCGTCAGGTAGTGACAGATTAAGTTATGCTAAACAATCAGTTGCTATGGTTTACCTGCCACGAGGAAAACAGTTTCTGCCAGTGAGCTTGGCTGGTGGTGGAGAGAGCGACGCTATGAGCACTTCAGTACAATCTCGTGGAGACAAACCATTACGCTGGTATAAGCAGCTTACCCCTGCGCAATGGAAGGCATTTATTGCTGCCTGGATCGGTTATGCCCTGGATGGCTTTGATTTTGTTCTTATTACTCTGGTTCTGACTGATATTAAACAGGAATTTGGTCTTACGCTGATTCAGGCGACCAGTCTGATTTCAGCCGCGTTTATTTCACGTTGGTTCGGGGGTTTGGTACTGGGTGCAATGGGTGACCGTTATGGCCGTAAATTAGCCATGATCACCAGCATCGTACTGTTCTCTTTCGGTACGCTGGCTTGTGGTTTAGCGCCGGGTTACACCACGCTGTTTATTGCCCGACTGATTATCGGTATCGGGATGGCGGGGGAGTATGGCTCCAGTTCTACCTACGTGATGGAGAGCTGGCCTAAGAATATGCGTAACAAAGCCAGTGGTTTCCTGATTTCTGGTTTCTCCATTGGCGCGGTCTTAGCCGCTCAGGCGTACAGTTATGTGGTTCCGGCATTTGGCTGGCGTATGCTTTTCTACATTGGCTTGCTGCCGATTATCTTTGCTTTGTGGTTACGTAAAAATCTGCCTGAAGCTGAAGATTGGGAAAAAGCACAAAGTAAACAACAGCAATCTAAGCAGATTAAAGACGGTAACATGGTGGATATTCTGTATCGCAGCAACTTGAGCTACCTGAATATTGCGTTAACTCTCTTTGCCGCCGCCGCACTCTATGCTTGCTTCACCGGCATGGTATCCACCCCTGTGGTGGTGGTGCTCGGTATTTTGTGCGCCGCCGTCTTCATCTACTTTATGGTGCAAACCAGTGGCGACCGCTGGCCGACCGGTGTGATGCTGATGGTGGTGGTGTTCTGTGCTTTCCTCTACTCGTGGCCGATTCAGGCATTATTGCCCACCTACCTGAAAATGGATTTGGGCTATGACCCGCATACTGTGGGCAATGTGTTGTTCTTCAGTGGGTTCGGTGCTGCAGTGGGCTGCTGTGTTGGGGGGTTTTTGGGTGATTGGCTTGGGACGCGTAAAGCCTATGTAACCAGTTTGCTGATTTCACAGTTACTGATAATCCCACTGTTTGCTATTCAGGGCAGCAGCATCCTATTCCTTGGCGGATTATTATTCCTGCAACAAATGTTGGGCCAGGGGATTGCCGGGTTGTTACCAAAACTGCTGGGCGGTTACTTTGATACTGAACAACGTGCGGCAGGGTTGGGCTTTACCTATAACGTCGGTGCTCTGGGTGGGGCACTGGCACCGATTCTAGGGGCGTCAATTGCTCAACACCTCAGCCTCGGTACGGCATTGGGTTCACTCTCATTCAGCCTGACATTTGTGGTTATTCTGCTGATTGGTTTTGATATGCCGTCCCGTGTACAGCGCTGGGTGCGGCCATCCGGTTTGCGTATGGTGGATGCGATTGACGGCAAACCATTCAGTGGCGCTATCGGGCCAGTGGGTGCCAGTGTTGTGACGCAGAAATAATATTTCTACCTAAGAACGCATTTTTATGGCCCGGTGCAGTTTAGCCGGGCTTTTTATTGACCAGACATAAGTGAAATCGACGGCTGGCGACCTGCGCGGTGACTGGCTTAGAGCATTTGATACTTGCACATCACTAAACGGTATATAAAAGCGTTATAGGTATGCACCTAGTTATAAATACACTGAACATAATTTAGCGGCGCAACGTTCTCAATCAATAAGTTTGTTGCCGAATGAACCCAGTGAATAAGGTGCAAAATGAAACAGATTTCAATACAGAAAAATGGATGGACCCGTGTTGCCTTATTTAGCGCGTTAATCTTCGGCAGTGCAACGGCTTCTGCGACTGAACTGCTCAATAGCTCTTATGATGTCTCCCGCGAGTTATTTACCGCATTAAATCCGGGCTTTGAGAAACAGTGGGAACAGCAACATCCCGGTGACAAGCTCACTATCAAACAATCTCATGCCGGTTCTTCCAAACAGGCATTGGCTATCTTGCAAGGGCTGAAAGCGGATGTAGTGACCTATAACCAAGTCACCGATGTCCAAATCTTGCATGACCGCGGCAACCTTATTCCGGCTGATTGGCAAGCTCGGTTACCCAACAACAGCTCGCCGTTCTACTCCACGATGGCTTTCCTGGTGCGTAAGGACAATCCAAAGAATATCCATAGCTGGGATGATTTGGTGCGTGAAGACGTCAAACTGGTATTCCCGAATCCAAAAACCTCTGGTAATGGCCGTTATACCTATCTGGCCGCTTGGGGAGCCACCGAACAAGCTAATGGCAAAGATGAGGCCAAAACCCGTGATTGGATGAAGCGCTTCCTGAAAAACGTGGTGGTTTTTGACACCGGCGGACGTGGTGCCACTACCACTTTTGTCGAGCGCGGCTTGGGTGATGTGCTGATCAGTTTCGAATCTGAAGTTAACAATATCCGCAAAGAGTATGGCAGCGATAAATATGAAGTGATTGTCCCGCCGGTCGATATTCTGGCGGAGTTCCCTGTGGCCTGGGTAGATAAAAATGTTGAGAAAAATAGCACTGAAAAAGCGGCCAAGGCTTATCTCAATTACCTCTACAGCCCACCGGCACAGCAGGTGATCACCAGCTTTAACTACCGTGTTTATGATAAAGCGGCCATGGAGGCGGCTAAATCCCAATTCCCTGACACCAAATTATTCCGGGTTGAAGAGCAATTTGGTAGCTGGCCACAAGTTATGAGCATCCACTTCGCCACTGGCGGTGTGCTGGATAAATTGTTAGCAGAAGGTCATCAGTAATGTTGTCGGCATCCAGTAAACGGGTTCTGCCCGGATTCACCCTCAGTCTTGGGAGCAGCCTGCTTTACACCTGTCTGATCTTGTTATTGCCGCTCAGTGCGTTAGTGATGCAAGTTGCCCAGATGAGCTGGGCTCAGTACTGGGAAGTCATCACTAACCCGCAGGTGGTTGCCGCTTATAAAGTCACGTTATTGGCCGCTGGTGTTGCCAGTGTATTCAATGCGGTATTTGGCATGTTGATGGCGTGGATCCTGACGCGCTATCAATTCCCCGGCCGCAGTTTGCTGGATGGTTTGATGGATTTACCCTTCGCCTTACCCACTGCGGTGGCGGGGTTGACACTGGCAACCTTGTTCTCCACCACCGGATGGTACGGAGCCTGGTTAAACGATGTTTTCGGTATCAAAGTCTCCTTTACCTGGTTAGGGATCGCGGTCGCTATGGCCTTTACCAGCTTGCCGTTTGTGGTACGCACCGTGCAGCCAGTATTGGAAGAGTTAGGGCCGGAATATGAAGAAGCGGCTGAGACCTTGGGTGCCAGCCGTTGGCAGAGTTTCCGACTGGTGGTGATGCCAGAACTGGCACCGGCATTGTTGGCAGGGACAGCATTATCCTTTACTCGCAGTTTGGGCGAATTCGGTGCGGTTATCTTTATCGCTGGCAATATTGCCTGGAAGACTGAAGTTACTTCGCTGATGATTTTCATCCGCTTGCAAGAATTTGATTACCCGGCCGCCAGCGCCATTGCCTCCGTTATTTTGGCGGTTTCATTGGTGTTGTTGTTCGGTATTAACACGTTACAAAGTCGCTTTGGTCGGCGGATAGGTGGGCACTGATGGCTGATATCTCCGAGTTTCATGGTGTGGTCCGCCCGCCGATCAATTGGGGCAAATGGACATTGATCGCCATCGGCGCGTTGTTCTCATTTTTACTGTTGGTGATCCCGATGGTGTGGATCTTTATCACTGCATTCTCGAAAGGGATTGAGGTGGTAGGGCAGAACTTACTCGACCCGGACATGCTGCATGCTATTTGGTTGACGGTGCTGGTAGCGCTGATTACCGTGCCAGTCAATTTGGTCTTTGGTGTGGTATTGGCCTGGCTGGTGACGCGCTTTGTCTTCCCTGGTCGGCAGCTTTTGATGACGTTAATTGATATTCCGTTTGCCGTTTCACCGGTGGTTGCCGGTCTGATGTATCTGCTGTTTTACGGCTCAAATGGTGTGGTGGGTGGTTGGCTGGATTCTCACGATATCCAATTGATGTTCTCCTGGCCGGGCATGGTACTGGTAACTATCTTTGTCACCTGCCCATTTGTGGTACGTGAATTGGTACCGGTGATGATGAGTCAGGGCAGTCAGGAAGATGAGGCTGCGGTGCTGTTAGGCGCCTCAGGCTGGCAGATGTTTCGCCGCGTGACACTTCCCAATATCCGCTGGGCATTGCTGTATGGCGTGGTGTTGACCAACGCCCGTGCCATTGGCGAGTTCGGTGCGGTTTCAGTGGTATCCGGTTCTATTCGTGGCGAGACCTATACCTTGCCGCTGCAAGTTGAGTTATTGCATCAGGATTACAATACCGCTGGGGCATTTACTGCCGCTGCGCTACTGACCCTGATGGCAATAGTGACCCTTTTTCTGAAAAGCGGCCTGCAATGGCGCTTAGCGCGTCAGGTTGTTCGTCTCGAACAGGAGCAAAAGCATGAGCATTGAGATTGATAATATCAGTAAGTATTTTGGTCGTACCAAGGTACTGAATGACATCACACTTGATATTCCTTCCGGCCAAATGGTGGCTTTGCTTGGCCCTTCTGGTTCCGGAAAAACTACCTTATTGCGTATTATTGCCGGATTGGAGAACCAAAACGCTGGGCGTTTAAGCTTCCACGGCACCGATGTTAGCCGCTTACATGCCCGTGACCGCCGTGTCGGATTTGTGTTCCAGCATTACGCGCTGTTCCGCCATATGACGGTATTCGATAACATCGCTTTCGGTTTAACGGTATTGCCGCGCCGTGAGCGACCAAATACTGCGGCTATCAAGCAGAAAGTTGCGCAGTTGCTGGAAATGGTGCAATTAGGACATCTGGCTAACCGCTATCCATCGCAGCTTTCCGGCGGGCAGAAACAACGTGTTGCTTTGGCGCGGGCGCTGGCGGTAGAGCCGCAAATTCTATTATTGGATGAGCCGTTTGGTGCACTGGACGCGCAAGTGCGTAAAGAGCTGCGCCGTTGGTTACGTCAGTTACACGAAGAATTGAAATTCACCAGCGTCTTTGTAACGCACGATCAGGAAGAAGCCATGGAAGTGGCTGATCGCGTGGTGGTAATGAGCCAGGGAAATATTGAGCAGGTCGGGACGCCGGATGAAGTGTGGCGCGACCCAGCAACTCGGTTTGTATTAGAGTTCCTCGGTGAAGTTAACCGCTTAAGTGGCGAAATTCGGGGGTCACAGTTGTTTATCGGTGCCCATCATTGGCCGCTTGATTTGACGCCGATGCACCAAGGTAGCGTGGATCTCTTCCTGCGCCCTTGGGAGATGGAAGTCAGTACTCAATCAAGCTCGCGCTGCCCGCTGCCAGTTCAGGTGCTTGAAGTCAGTCCTCGCGGCCATTTCTGGCAATTAACGGTACAACCTATTGGTTGGCATCAGGATCCCATTAGTGTGGTCTTGCCGGAAGGTAACATTGACACTCCGGTACGCGGCACTCGTTATTATGTTGGTGGATTAAATGCTCGCTTATATTCTGGCGATCAATTACTACAACCCATTGCTTTAGCCCAAAGCGCCTGATAAGTTTTTCTGTATATGGCGAACAAAGGTGGCGCAATAACCACCTTTTGATTAATGACAAAGCTGCTGATAACACAGTGAGTGAAGGGTTTACCGCGCCTAGGGGCACTCCGACGGCTCACGCCGTTACGACCCCAACGGCACGATTCCCCTTCATTTGACTTTTTCAGCAGTCTAAAAGGTGGCCTGGTAGCCACCTTTTTCTTATTAGTAAAAAAAGGTATTTACAGTGACAACCCTCGAACACTGCATCGGCAATACCCCTTTGGTCAAACTCCAGCGTTTAAGTAAAGGGCTGAAGGCGGAAATTTGGGTCAAATTGGAAGGCAATAACCCTGCCGGTTCGGTGAAAGACCGTGCCGCACTGGCGATGATCCAACAGGCAGAATTGCGTGGGGACATTGCACCGGGTGATGTGCTTATCGAGGCAACCAGCGGTAATACCGGCATTGCGCTGGCGATGATTGCCGCCATGAAGGGGTATCCGCTGAAATTACTGATGCCGGAAAACATGAGCCAGGAGCGTCAGGCCGCCATGCGTGCCTATGGAGCCGAGCTGATTTTGGTCAGCCGTGAGCAGGGCATGGAGGGCGCGCGGGATAGCGCTTTGGCAATGCAAGCCGAAGGGCAGGGCAAGGTGCTGGATCAGTTTAATAATACTGACAATCCGTATGCCCATTTTACCGGTACCGGGCCGGAAATCTGGCAGCAAACCGCGGGTAAAGTGAGCCATTTTGTTTCCAGCATGGGCACTACCGGCACCATTACCGGTGTTAGCGAATATCTGAAAAGCCAAAATCCGGATGTGACGATTATTGGTCTGCAACCGGCTGAAGGCAGTAGTATTCCGGGGATCCGCCGCTGGCCTGCGGCCTATATGCCGGGAATTTTCCGCCCCGAACTGGTGGATCAGGTGTTGGATATCTCGCAGATTTCAGCCGAACAGACCATGCGCCGGTTGGCAACAGAAGAGGGGATTTTCTGTGGTGTTAGCTCAGGTGGCGCGGTAGCTGGAGCATTAAGAGTGGCGGCCGAAAATCCGGGCGCGGTGATTGTGGCGATTATTTGCGATCGTGGCGATCGCTATTTATCGACCGGCGTTTTTGATTAAAGGGTGTGTATGAAAACACCCTTTGCCGGTTGCGTAAAATATAAACCCTATTCTCGCTCCAATGCTCTGATAGGGTCCATCTGCGCCGCTCTTTTGGCGGGGAAGAAACCAAAAATCACGCCAATTAAACTGGAGCAGATAAACGCGGCGATAATTGATGTCGCGGAGTAAACCATCGAAAAACTGCTGCTAAATTGGCTGAACAATAGGCCGATAGCCAGTGATAGTACCACGCCGAGGCAGCCCCCCAGTAAGCATACCAGCACCGCTTCAATCAAAAACTGCTGCATAATATCGCTGGCTCGTGCGCCAACAGCCATTCTCACACCAATCTCTTTGGTGCGCTCGGTGACTGAAACTAACATGATATTCATCACCCCAATTCCACCGACAACTAATGAAATAACCGCTATCATCGATACCAGTAATGTCATAGTTGAGGTGGTTTTCTCAATGGTTTGGCGGATGCTATCGGTGTTCATCACGAAAAAATCCTGCGTACCATGACGTTGTGTCAGCAATTTGGTTACTCCCTGTTCGGCGTTCGCCAGATCAATATCATCATTCATCCGCACCGTGATGCTTTTCAGATAGGATTGCCCCAGCATACGTTTCATCGCAGTGGTATAGGGGATCCATATGTTGAGATTTTCGTCACTGCCGAAGCCACTCTGCTTCTTAGCCGCGACACCGATGACTCGGCAGGGCAGGGACCCGAGCAAGATCACTTTGCCTAACGGGTTTTCCCCATTTGGAAATAGCTTATCGCGAGTATTTTCATCAATAACAGCTTCTTGCATCAAGTGATCTACGCTGGTGCGATTAAATGCCATTCCTTGAGCGAGGGTATAGCCGCGTACCAAAAAATATTGCTCGCCGACACCATTTACCGTGCCACTGACGGACTTATTGCCATAGCGCAGGGTGGTGCTGGTAGATATGGTTGGTGTCACGCTGTGAATATAACCTTGTTGTGCTAAAGCATCAGCGTCTGTGGCCCGCAGGGTGTGGATCGCCGCCGAGCGCATGTCACCGAAATCTTTACCGGGGAAGATCTCTAACGTACTGGTACCCATCGAATTAATATTTGCCAGAACCTGCTGTTGCGATCCTTTACCTAATGCTACCACCGAGACTACCGAAGCAATACCGATAATAATCCCCAGCATGGTCAATAGGGTGCGCAAGCGCTGTGCTGACATTGCCAGCAGGGCCATTTTGAACGCCTCTTGTAGGCGGTCACGCTGCGCTTTCCATGAGGTTAGTGGTGGCTTATGGACAATGTCGGGCGTTTTTATCGTGCTTATTTTCGCGGGTAACTCTGGTTGCCGCATTTGTTTGTCCGCAATCACCTCGCCGTCCCTGAGCTCGATAATCCGCTGAGCATGTTCCGCAATCGACATGTCATGGGTGACAATCACCACGGTATGGCCTTGCTGATGTAAGTCCTTCAGTATATTCAATACTTCTGTACCGCTGTGGGTATCCAGTGCGCCCGTGGGCTCATCGGCCAGAATAACTTCTCCGCCATTCATCAGTGCTCTGGCAATGCTGACCCGTTGTTGTTGTCCACCGGAAAGTTGGTTTGGACGATAATCCAAGCGGTCAATCAACCCCAGACGAGAGAGCAGGTTGGCAGCCCGCAAGCGACGTTCTTCACGATTAACTCCGGCATAAACAGCTGGAATCTCGACATTTTCTTGCGCGGTTAAATCATTCAGTAAATGGTAGCGCTGAAAGATAAAACCAAAATGTTCGCGGCGTAATTCTGCTAATTCATTGCGGTCCAAATGTTGAGGGATGCGACCCGCTACCAGATACTCACCCGAACTGGGTTTATCCAGGCAGCCGAGAATATTCATCAGTGTTGATTTACCGGAACCTGATGCGCCGACAATCGCTACCATTTCGCCGCTGTGAATGGTGATATTAATATTCTTCAGTACCTGAACACGTTCTTCAGCGCTGATAAACCAGCGGCTGACATTATCGAGCTGAAGCAAAATCTTACTTTGATTGAGATTGAGCATCCGTTACATCCCCATCGGTGGCCCCATACGTTGGGCCTTATTGTTGGAGGTAACAGTACTCGCCTGACTCACAATCACTTGCTCCCCGGCTTGCAAACCGGAAAGTATCTGGGCATCGACATTATTATTGAGTCCAACAGTGACCGCGTGCGTACTGACTTTTCCATTGTCATCAACAACCTGGACCCGATAGCGCCCATTGTTATTCTCCAATGCAGTCGCTGGGATCACGACGGCATCCTCAGCTTTACGCAATACGATATACACCTGTGCAGTCATTGAAATACGTAAAGCCCCGTTTGGATTAGCGACATCAAATAAACCGTTATAGTAAATAGCGGTTGTGGTGGAACTGGAGCTACTGCTTGAGCTGGATGATGTAGTGGTGGTTTCATCGTTAATCGAGTCGGGCGCGGGTTCAATAGCTCGTAGTGTGGCGCTGAAGCGCTCTTCCGGTTCGCCCAAAATAGTAAAGTAAACCGGCATGCCAGCTTTGACTTTCACTACATCAGCTTCGGAAATCTGGGCTTCGACGGTCATGGTATCGAGTTGTGCCACTTTTATAATTGTTGGCGCACTTTGCACTGCATTGACGGTTTGCCCCTCTTCAACCGGGATAGCGACAACTGTACCGTTGATCGGCGAAGTGATTTTGGTATAACCGAGGTTGAGTTTGGCAGTGCTGACGGCGATTTCAGCCTGAGCAATTTGGGCATCCAAGGCTTTAATTTCAGCTTGCGTGCTTTCTAATGTGGCTGTAGCGCTATCAAAATCGGCCCGTACACCAAGCCCTTTGGCGAGGATTTGTTGCTGGCGTTGATAGGTTAATTGGTTATTTTTCTGAGTTGCCTCTTTGGCCGCGCGCTGGGCTAACACATTTTTTAGTGCTTCTTCTGCGTCTTTCAACGCATTTTGCTGAGTAAGATCATCAATTTCAGCCACTAACTGGCCTTTTTCAACCTGTTGCCCTAGGGTGACATGGAGGGCTTTGATTTGCCCTGAAACCTGAGCGCCCACCGTGACCTGCTTTTGTGCCTTGATAGTGCCATCTGCCAGTACCGTTTGTTCCAGAGTGCGGATCTCTGCTGGAGCGGTGATAAATCCTAGCTTGTCCGGCGGTGAAATCAGTCTAAAGAACAGTACGCCAACGGCGATCAGTAGCACAATAGCCAGCCCCATAAGGTGCCGTTTCGAACCTGTAACTTTTTGCATAATCAATCAACGATCCTTGAACCACGATGAACAAAATAGTGAAGCCAAATGTCAGGGGATAATTTAACGCCAAGGCCAACGGGTGTGAGTTAAGTGAAATTCAAGGATATGTAAGGATTGAGTAAAAACGGCTGCGCGTGAGTCAAATAGGCATGAAAATAGCTGAAATCAGGCAGGAGAGTTAAGACATGAAAATTTTGTTAGTCGATGATGATGTTGAACTGGGCAGCATGTTGAGAGAATACCTGAGCGGCGAAGGGTTTGCCGCCGAGCTGGTATTAACCGGCAAAGAGGGTATAGACGGTGCGTTGTCTGGTAACTATACCGCCTTGATCCTCGACATTATGTTGCCTGATATGAGTGGTATCGATGTGTTGCGGCAGGTGCGTAAAAAAAGCCGCTTACCGATCATCATGCTGACCGCCAAAGGCGATAATATTGATCGCGTCATCGGCTTGGAAATGGGGGCTGATGACTATATGCCAAAACCGTGTTATCCGCGCGAGCTGGTGGCTCGATTACGTGCTGTTTTACGCCGCTTTGACGAGCATCCGGATGCGTTATCGGTTGATGATAGTGTTATTACTCATGGTGATTTGACGCTTAACCCGTCGACTCGCAGCAGTGAATGGCAAGGTAAACCCTTTGATTTGACTGCCTCTGAGTTTAATTTGCTGGAGCTGCTATTACGTTCACCCGATCGTGTGGTGACTAAAGATGAGCTATCTGATAAAGGTTTGGGCCGACCACGTGAGGCCTATGACCGGAGTGTTGATGTGCATATCAGCAATATCAGACAAAAGCTTGCGGCGTTGCCGGGCAGTACTTTAAACATTGAAACGGTACGCAGCATTGGCTACCGCATCAGATAATGACTATTGGTGGAGTCACTCAGCTATGCGTGGACGGTTATTTTGGAAAATCCTGCTGGGATTTTGGGTTACCTTCATTTTAATGACTCAGATGCTGTGGCTGGTGTTTTCCTTTTACGGCAATCGCCATGAACCGCCTGAGCGTGAGATGGTGCGCAGTATTGCCAAATTACAAGTCGCTTCTGCGGCCTCGGTACTGCAAAGTGGTGGTCTGCCAGCCCTAAATGCCATGACGGCTAACTGGTCAGAAACAGAGAAAAGTCACTTTTCGGTTTTGCCTGTGGCACAAATTCTCCCGGTAACAGAACTGTCATCGGATAAGGTGCAATCCCCTAAGAATCGCGATCCCGAGTTTTACAGTCGTGAAGTGACGACCTGGACTCAAGGTCTTGATGGTCAGAATTATCGTATTAGTTATGACATTGATGGACTAAGGGATGTTAATCAGCGGGGCGGAGGCGGTGAGAGCCGCCGCGAAATATTGAATATTCCGATCCCGATGATTTGGATGGGAGTATTAGGTGGTTTATTTTTCAGTACCTTGCTGGCCTGGAATCTGACACGGCCGATGCGCCAATTACGCGCGGGTTTTGAACGGGTGGCTCAGGGGGATTTGTCGGTGCGATTGTTGCCCGTCATGCGCCGCCGCCATGATGAATTGACCGAAGTGGCTCGGGATTTTGATTCAATGGCCGAGCGATTGGAAGAGCTGGTCAGCGCCCGTGAGCAGCTGCTGCATGATGTTTCTCATGAGTTACGTTCGCCGCTGGCACGATTGCAATTAGCGATTGGATTGGCGCGTCAGAATCCCGATAATGTCGAAAATTCATTACAGCGTATTGAGCATGAGTCGGAACGCCTCGATAAGATGATTGGCGAGTTACTGGCATTATCACGTGCTGAAAACCACAATATTGCTGAAGATGAAGAGTATTTCGATTTGCGTGAGTTAGTGGCTGTGGTCGTTAATGATGCCCGCTATGAAGCGCAGGTACCGGGGGTTGAAATCCTACTACAGGTATCACCGCAAGTTGATTATACCGTCAAGGGGAATGCCGAGCTGATGCGGCGGGCGATCGACAATATTGTCCGTAATGCGTTGCGTTTCTCAACTCACGGCCAACAAGTGAAAGTGTTGCTTTCGCAGGTTGATAAGTGTTTTCAGATTCAGGTTTCTGACCAGGGGCCTGGTGTTGATGAGAGCAAGTTATCCAGTATTTTCGATCCCTTTGTGCGCGTTAAGTCGGCAATGTCGGGTAAAGGTTACGGCTTAGGGCTGGCGATTACTCGTAAGGTCATTTTGGCTCATGGTGGGCAGGTTGAAGCAAGAAACGGAGAGCAGGGTGGGTTGGTGATTACACTACGTGTACCGCGCTGGATTGCAGCAGATTAAATGACTAAACAAAAACGGCGCCCAAGAGCGCCGTTTTCCATTCGTATGCAATTACTTCTTGATACGAATAATAGGTGTCTCACCCACGGTGACACTACCAGATAGCTTAATCAGTTCTTTGATCTCATCCATGTTAGAGATAACAACCGGAGTCAAAGTCGACTTGGCTTTCTCTTCCAACAGGGCCAGATTGAACTCAATAACCACATCACCTTTCTTGACGCGTTGGCCTTCTTCCGCGATGCGTTTGAAGCCCTCGCCTTTCAGTTCAACAGTATCGATACCGAAGTGGACGAACAGCTCAATGCCGCTGTCTGATTCGATAGAAAAAGCATGGTTAGTCTCGAAAATTTTACCGATGGTGCCGTCAACAGGAGCAACCATTTTATTGCCTGAAGGCTTGATGGCAATACCATCACCAACGATTTTCTCTGCAAACACAACATCAGGAACATCTTCGATGTTGACGATCTCACCAGACAACGGTGCTACGATTTCAATAGTACCACTGTCTTTTTTATCATCTGAAACCAGTGATTTCAGTTTATCGAACAAACCCATGATCTTCTCCTAAGTATTTATATTGGGCAGCGTTCCAGTATCGTGGAATTAGCAGAGCGTTTTTTCTTCGATGAATGTGGTAACCAAATCCATCAATTCCTTCGCTGTTGGTTGAGCTAATGCCTGCTCCGCCAACACCTTCACATCTTCGAAATTCGTATTACGGATAATTTTCTTGATGCGTGGGATCGAAATCGCACTCATGCTGAACTCATCCAACCCCATGCCCAATAGCAACAGTGTAGCACGTTCGTCGCCTGCAAGTTCACCGCACATACCGGTCCACTTACCTTCAGCGTGAGACGCATCAATTACCTGTTTGATCAGGCCCAATACCGATGGTGACATTGGATTATAGAGATGAGAAATCAGCTCATTGCCGCGATCTACTGCCAGAGTATACTGAGTTAGATCGTTTGTCCCAATACTAAAGAAGTCAACTTCTTTAGCTAAATGGCGAGCGATGACCGCCGCCGCGGGTGTTTCTACCATAACACCGACCTCGATGGTTTCATCAAAGGCCTTGTTTTCTTCGCGTAATTGGCTCTTCAGCAGTTCAAGTTCTGCTTTCAGTTCACGCACTTCTTCCACCGAAATTATCATCGGGAACATGATGCGCAATTTGCCAAACGCCGAGGCACGCAAGATGGCGCGCAGTTGTGCGTGCAGGATTTCTTTGCGATCCATAGCAATACGGATGGCACGCCAGCCCAGGAATGGGTTTTCTTCTTTCGGCAAGTTCATGTACGGCAGGTCTTTATCACCACCGATGTCCATAGTACGGACGATAACTGCCTGAGAGCCCATGGCTTCTGCGACGGCTTTATAAGCCTGGAACTGCTCTTCTTCAGTAGGCAGTGAGTCGCGATCCATGAACAGGAATTCGGTACGATACAGACCAACACCTTCAGCACCATTACGCTCAGCACCTGCGATATCACGCACAGTACCGATGTTGGCAACGACTTCAACCTGATGGCCATCTAAGGTGATAGCAGGCAGGTCTTTCAGTTTGGCCAGATCATTTCTTTCAGTGATATATTGAGTTTTCACTGCTTTCAACTGCTCAATCACTTCAGCCGTTGGGTTTAAATAGATTTTGTTATTGACCGCATCGAGGATCACATAATCGTCATTCTTGATTTGTTTGGTTGCATCGCTGGTGCCGACGATAGCCGGTAATTCCAGTGAGCGCGCCATAATCGAGGTGTGAGAGGTACGGCCACCTAAATCGGTGATGAACCCTAACACTTTATCCAGATTAAGCTGTGCGGTTTCTGACGGGGTCAAATCGGCGGCAACCAGAATCACTTCATCCGGAATTGCGCTCAAATCAACAATGGTCAGGCCGAGAATGTTCTTCAGAAGGCGTTTACCGATATCACGTACGTCAGCCGCACGTTCTTTCAGATATTCGTCATCTAATTCTTCCAGCGCTTTCGCCTGGCCTTCAATGACTGAATAAGCCGCTGCATCAGCAGATTGCTTATCATCTTTGATGAGGGCTATGATTTCCTGCTCAAGCTCTTCGTCTTCCAATAGCATGATATGCCCTTCGAAGATGGCTGCTTTTTCTTCGCCGAGACTTGCTTCAGCTTTGGTCTTGATCGCTTCCAACTGTTCAGACGCTTTAGCACGCCCAGTTTTGAAACGCTCGACTTCTTGCTCCACTTGGTCAGCAGAGATCTTTTTCCGGTTGATGACAATCTCATCTTCTTTCAGTAAAAGTGCTTTACCAAAAGCGATACCCGGTGATACTAAAATGCCTGAAATCATAACCCTACCTTACTCTTGACTGGTGTTAACTAAAAAAGAGCGTGCGATTACTCAAGCTCTGCCATCAGTTTTACCAGATGCTCAACAGCTTTCTTTTCATCTTCGCCTTCAGCCGAAATCGTCACAACAGTACCTTGGGTCAGGCCCAGAGTTTGCAGTTTGAACAGGCTTTTAGCGCTAGCGCTTTTACCGTTAGAGGTCACAGTAATTTCGCACGGGAAGCCTTTTGCTTCTTTTACGAACTGGGCAGCAGGGCGGGTATGCAGACCGTTTGGTGCAGTAATAGTAACTTCTTGCTGGAACATTGTATTTCCCCAACTTATTGGATTTATGTTGTGGAGCTAAAGTTTAGTGTAGAACCTAAACTTTAGCCTGTATTGGTGCGCGGATAACTCTTCTTTCAAACTCGCGCATGACTATGCCCTAACCGCAGGTAAGTCACAAAGACAGTTTCCGATACAACCTGAGTTCAGGCTTAAAATCGATACTGCTACATCTAAGAATAATGCTCTCTTTGCCTTATGTCTTCAATCAGCGTTCAGTGATGACATTTTTTATTGTGTTGCATAATTGATAAATCGATTCAGCCAGAGACACACAGGATACTTGATTAATTTCGCGTATCAAAATAATTGACCGGTTAAATACTAAACCCAGAGGGTAAAATCAATCTTTATGTAGTAAAAACTTTGACGCGTGCCACAAAAAAAGCACCCATGAGGGTGCTTTTTTAGCATTTAGTGCGACGGTATAACTACTGTTGCAGTTCTTGTTCGGTGAACAAATCTGCGAACAACGCCGTACTTAAATAGCGCTCACCCGAGGACGGAAGAATAACCACAATTGTTTTGTCAGTAAAGTCTGGTTCTTCAGAGAGCTTGACTGCCGCCGCAACCGCGGCACCGGAAGAAATGCCGGCCAGGATACCTTCTTCATCCATCAAACGACGAGCCATAGAGATTGCTTCATCATTGGTAACCAGTGCGACACGGTCAACCAGATTCAAATCAAGGTTGCCGGGAATGAAACCTGCGCCGATACCCTGAATTTTGTGTGGTCCGGGTTTAATTTCCTGACCCGCTAATGCCTGAGTGATGACGGGAGAATCAGTCGGTTCAACTGCAACAGTGGTGATGGCCTTGCCTTTGGTTTTTTTGATGTAGCGGCTGACTCCGGTCAGAGTACCGCCGGTACCAACACCTGCGATAAAGACATCCACTTCGCCATCGGTATCTTCCCAGATTTCTGGGCCAGTGGTCTTTTCGTGAATTTCCGGGTTTGCTGGGTTACTGAATTGCTGCAAGATAATATAGCGGTTTGGATCGGTGGCTTGAATTTCTTCCGCTTTGGCTATTGCCCCTTTCATCCCTTTAGCACCTTCGGTCAGCACCAGATTGGCACCCAATGCTTTAAGTAGTTTACGGCGCTCAATACTCATGGTTTCAGGCATGGTCAGGGTCAGTTTATAACCGCGCGCGGCTGCAACAAATGCCAGTGCGATGCCGGTATTGCCACTGGTAGGTTCTACCAGTTCTTTGTCTGCGGTCAGAATGCCACGATTTTCGGCGTCCCAAATCATATTGGCACCGATACGGCACTTAACACTGAAACTTGGATTGCGTGATTCAACCTTCGCCAAAATACGCCCGTTACCGATACGGTTCAGACGAACCAGCGGCGTATGGCCGATTGTTAAAGAGTTGTCTTCATATATCTTGCTCATAGCCCGTCCTTTAACTCTATGAAAATGTAGGAAACGTTCAAAGCATACGCTAACAGTATGGCTATGGAAGTAAGTAATTGGTATATCGATATGTTATTAGGAAATAAGTTTTAATCCCAATAGCTTTTAATCTGAACAGTTAACTTTTAACCTTGGCTATAGGGGCGTGACTGGCACGCCCATGCCAAATTAACGCGGTGGTTGCGTAAACTGGTCGCGATAACGATCAACCCACATTGAGGTAGCACCACAGACTGCAACTGGCATAATCACCAGATTAAGTAATGGGATCATAGTGAATAAGCTTACCAGCGCACCAAATTGTAGGTTATCAACTTTATCTTGACGCAACGCACTGCGCATATGCTGAAAACTCACTTTGTGGTTATCAAAGGGGTAATCACAATATTGAATCGACAGCATCCAGGCGCTGAACAGGAACCACAAAACAGGGGCCAGTGTTTGGCCGACACCCGGCACCAAATACAATAGCAACAGCACTAATGCCCGAGGCAAGTAGTAGGCTAATTTACGCCATTCACGAGCCATAATCCGCGGCAAATCTTTCATAATCCCCAGAATACCGGTATCCGGCAGGGGCTTCCCGGTTAAAATGGCTTCTAACTGCTCGGCCAGCAAACCGTTGAAGGGGGCGGCGATAAAATTGGCCAGCGTACTAAATAGATAACTGAATACCAGTAGCACTGAAATCACCATCACTGGCCACAATAGATAACTGAGCCACTGCAACCAGTCAGGGACATAACTCATCAATTGGGGAACCCAGTCTCCTATCCGATTGAATAACCACCAGAAAGCCCCACCCATCAGCAGAATATTCACCAAGAGGGGCAAAATCACAAATCGTCGGATACCTGGACGGGAGATTAACTGCCATCCTTGGGCGAAATAATGGATACCACTGACCTTTTTTACCGCTTTTTGCGTATACGCCATGCCATTCCGTTCTCTATAAGCTCATTGACCTGCGTATCATATCGGTATGATTTCCCACTGCATAGTCACATATTGTATGAAAAGTGAGCGAAACATCTAGCATAATCATCTTTCTTCGAAGAAAATTGAGCACGGACTTGCACTTGTGTTCGTTGGGAAATAGAGTTAAAGGGTGAATGTTTGCCGCGGTGGCAATGTATTGGAACAACAGAGATAGTAATGATGCAGGATTTGCGTCTGATATTAATCGTTGTTGGCGCGATCGCCATAATAGCGTTGTTATTGCATGGTTTATGGACCAGCCGTAAAGAACGCTCATCGCTTTTTCGCGATCGCCCAGTTAAACGTCCGAAACAAGAACGTGTTGAAACCCCGATCGAGAGTCTCGATGAAGGGGTAGGAGAAGTGCGCGTCCGCACTGCTCATCCACAAGAAAAGCCTTCGTTTAATCATATTGATGAAGACGACGATGAACTGCCGGTGATTCAGCATACTGAAGCCAAACCGGTGCAGGTCAAGGCGGAGCCTCGCCAAAAACCTTTTGCTTCAGTGCAAACAGATTATGAAGACCCTCTTTTGGGTGGACTATCTGCTGAGCAACCACCGCATGAATCACAGCGTGATCCTTTGCTTGGCTCGGTTGAAGAGCATGACTCACAACCGCGTTACGCAGAGCCACAACATGTGGCTGAACATGCCCCTCAGGTCGCTCCACAACATGCGGAATCACAACCAGAGCCTGCTGTTGCGGCTTCTGAGGTGAAACCGCAAAAACTGAAAGAAACTGTTTTGGTGCTGCATGTCGCTGCGCATCACGGTGGTGCTCTGGGTGGAGAAGTGTTGTTACAGAGTGTGCTTCAGTCGGGTTTCCAGTTCGGTGAAATGGGGATTTTCCATCGTCATCTAAGCCCTGCTGGCAGTGGCCCAGTATTATTCAGTCTGGCAAATATGGTGAAGCCGGGTTCTTTTGACCCTGACACGATGTCTGACTTCTCAACGCCGGGTGTCTCAATGTTTATGATGGTGCCGTCTTATGGCGACGCGAATCAAAACTTTAAGTTGATGCTGCAATCAGCCCAACGTATTGCCGATGATGTCGGTGGTGTGGTGTTGGATGACGAACGCCGCATGATGACCCCGCAAAAATTGGAAACATATAAGGCTCGCATCCGCGAAGTGTTGGATGCAAATGCAACCGCCTGATAATGTTGCCTCGCAATGAATCGAATTAACCCGAACCCCCGCATGCCGGGGGTTTTTTATCTTTGATGGTGAGCTATGGAATCAATAATTCAGCAAATTAATCAACTAAGAACCTCATTGCGCCATCACGAACATCTGTACCATGTGTTGGATGCGCCAGAGATCCCTGATGCTGAATATGACCGCCTGATGCAGCAATTGCGTGAGCTGGAAGCACAACATCCTGAATTGATTACCAATGATTCACCGACACAGCGCGTGGGTGCTGCGCCGCTCGATGCTTTCGAGCAGGTTAAACACGAAGTCCCAATGCTCTCTCTCGATAACGTCTTTGATGAAGAAAGCTATCTGGCTTTTGATAAAAGAGTCCATGACCGCCTGAAACGCGCCGATCCCCTGACATTCTGCTGTGAACTGAAACTTGATGGTTTAGCGGTGAGTTTATTGTACGAAGATGGCGAGTTGGTGAGAGCGGCAACGCGTGGTGATGGCACTACCGGTGAAAATATTACCGCCAATGTACGCACTATCCGTGCAATCCCGCTACGTTTGCAGGGCGATAAACTCCCACGACGCGTCGAAGTTCGCGGTGAAGTCTTTATGCCATTGGCGGGTTTCGAGCAGCTTAACGACGAGGCTCGTCGCAAAGGGGAAAAAGTTTTCGCCAACCCGCGTAACGCTGCTGCCGGTTCATTGCGCCAACTTGACCCACGTATTACGGCTAAACGGCCATTAACTTTTTTCTGCTATGGCGTCGGTTTATTAGAGGGCGGCGAACTGCCCCGCAGTCATATTCAGCGCTTGATGCAATTTAAGGCTTGGGGCTTACCGGTCAGTGATCGGGTGAAATTATGCACTGGTAGCGAGGAAGTGATTGCTTTCTATCGGCAAGTCGAAGAAGACCGCGGTGGTCTAGGTTTTGATATTGATGGTGTAGTTATCAAAGTTGATTCACTCGACTTACAGGAGCAACTGGGTTTTGTCGCGCGCGCACCTCGCTGGGCTACAGCATTTAAATTCCCGGCACAAGAGCAGATTACGCAAGTTCGTGAAGTGGAGTTTCAGGTGGGGCGTACCGGCGCAATTACGCCAGTTGCGCGGCTGGAGCCAGTGCAAGTGGCAGGTGTGATTGTCAGCAATGCCACCTTGCATAATGCCGATGAAATTGAGCGTTTGGGCCTACGTATCGGCGATACCGTGATTGTCCGTCGTGCTGGCGATGTTATTCCGCAAGTGGTGGGCGTGGTGATGGAGCAACGCCCGCAGGATGCCAAAGAAATCACTTTCCCTGAGCACTGCCCGGTGTGTGGTTCTGATATCGAGCGGGTTGAGGGGGAAGCGGTTGCCCGTTGCACTGGTGGGTTATTCTGTGCCGCACAACGTAAAGAGGCACTGAAGCATTTTGTCTCGCGCCGCGCGCTGGATGTCGATGGCATGGGCGACAAGATTATCGAACAATTGGTAGAAAAACAGTATGTTGAGAACCCAGCTGATTTATTTACGCTGACTGCGGGCAAGCTGACTGGTCTTGACCGGATGGGGCCGAAGTCGGCTCAAAATCTGATTGTGGCGCTGGAAAAGGCAAAACAGACGACTTTTGCTCGTTTCCTCTATGCACTGGGTATTCGTGAAGTGGGTGAGGCTACAGCGGCTAATTTGGCTGCTCACTTCCGTAATCTGGATAATCTCCGTGCGGCTGACATTGAGGCATTAAAAAGTGTGCCGGATGTCGGGGAAGTGGTGGCCAAGCACGTGATGAACTTCCTTGGTGAAGAGCACAATCAGAAAGTGATCGAAGCGCTGGAAAAAGTGATCACTTGGCCCGAGCCGCAGCAAATTATAGCCGAAGAGATAGACAGCCCATTCGCGGGTAAAACCGTGGTTCTGACCGGCTCACTGACTATCCTCTCACGAGACGAAGCCAAGGATCGCCTGACGGCTTTAGGGGCCAAAGTCAGTGGCAGTGTTTCCAAGAAAACGGATCTGGTGATTGCGGGTGAAGCGGCGGGATCGAAACTGGCGAAAGCGCAGGAGCTGGGAATTACAGTTATCGATGAAGCGGAAATGATCCGTTTGCTCGGTGAGTCGTCCTAACGGCTGAGGGGTGTATGGAAAAAGAGAACTTGGTTGAGATAGCCAATACCCGGATGCCCTTTGGTAAATATCAGGGGCGGGTGTTAATCGATCTGCCGGAAGAGTACCTGCTTTGGTTCGCCCGTAAAGGTGAGTTTCCGCAAGGCAAGCTGGGGATGTTGATGGAGATGACGCTGGCGATTAAAATTGAAGGGCTGGATGGTTTGGTTAAACCACTCAAACGGGGCTAATTTTTTAGACTTAAATATGGCGATGAATAGCCGCAGATCATCGCCATAGTCTTATTTTGTAGGGCACAAACTGCATTAAATATAGACGTCAATCTGATTTTGAGCAGAAGGGCGGTTTACCCCATCACCTGTAGGTGTGCTAGCACTGGTTGTATCGTCTTTACCTTCTTTGGCTTTTTCCGCCGCCTGTGCCTCAATACGAGCCACTTGAGCTTGCAGTGCTGCAATTTGACTCTGAATTTGTTGCTGCTGCTTTTGCAACTCATCAGCAGTCAAACCAGAGTCTTTTAAGGTACTTAACTTTTCGGTCAGTTTTTGAATCTCTTGATTAAGAGATTTAATCTGTGCGGCGGTACTGCTATCTGAAGAGCTGCTACTGCTTACTGAAACGGATGCTGTAGAGATAGTATTCGACATCATTATTCCTTAGAACATGTGGGTGGAATAATGCTTATCGACGAGGGGATATTAACCTTTAGCTTTAGCGGGCGGTTTTACACAATCTTATCACTTGCTAATCAGTAACCTATCACTTGGTGCTTATATGCGCGTTAAGTCTTGGTTCTAAACCACCAATTGCAGTTGCGGCCAATGCTGTTGCCATCCTTTGCTATTGACCCGCTGGTAGTAAGTGTCGACTTCACCGTTTTTGGTATTCAGCGTAATGGTTTGACTAAATAAAGCAGCCAAACCGAATGGGGCGACCAGTTCAATATCACCATTTTCTTTAAGGCAGGCCCCAATCGCCGTTTCCACTTCAACCCAATAGCTGATGGCGTCTTGTGTGCTGGTGTAAGGCCAGCGGCCACTACGCAGGTGCATTCTGGCTTGATTTTTGACTGACCACGGAAACGATTGATGCAGGGCTGAAGTTGTGTGATTAAGTTGTTCTTCGAGCTGTAAATCCTGCTGCTCACTGGCATCTTGCTCATCGAAATAGACTAAATCAATATCATTAAGTGGGGTAGAGGAAGGGTATCCATGTAGCTTATCCCACACCAGATTACGGACAAATCCTGCGGCCAGGCACCATTGGTTTAACTGAAGTTCACGGGCAATAGACAATGCTTGCATCCGATAGGGATCTGCGCGTAGCCATTCAATGATTTGTTGTTGCTGGTTCATTGCCTGTTTCCTCGGTAATTAATGTATTTGGAGCAGCATAGCAGCGGAGAATGATTCTGATAAATGCTAAAAAGCAAAAGACCGGCCATAGGCCGGTCTTTTAAAGAGTGGTGGAGCTAGACGGGATCGAACCGTCGACCTCTTGCATGCCATGCAAGCGCTCTCCCAGCTGAGCTATAGCCCCACAGTGGTGGTTGTTCGTGCTGATTTATCTATCATGCTACCTGATTATCAAGCTTGGAATCTTATCAAACAAGATAATTTGGTGGAGCTAGACGGGATCGAACCGTCGACCTCTTGCATGCCATGCAAGCGCTCTCCCAGCTGAGCTATAGCCCCAATGCGCACATAATAAATCGTGTGAACGGGGCGCATGATATGAAACCCCTGAAACAGTGTCAACGGCTAATTCTATTTCTCACGCCAAGCGCTGAAAAAGCCGCCAAATCAGTGGGCAAACAGCATAAAAAAGGCGACTTTATTCAGTCGCCTGATAAATAGATTTGATTTTATTGCTGCGCTTCACGTTCACTGATAAAAGCGAGTGCTTTATCAATACGAGACAGTGAACGCGTCTGACCGATAGCATGGACGGTGACGTCCATTCCTGGTGATTGACCCGCGCCAGTGACCGCTACGCGTAATGGCATGCCAACTTTACCCATACCTACACCCAACTCATCAGCCGTGCCCTGAATGGCATTGTGAACGTTTTCAGTAGTCCACTGGGTGATGGCAGCCAGTTTAGCTTTAACAGCTTCCAACGGCTGGCGTGCAACAGGGCGCAAATGTTTTTTCGCGGCATCAGCGTCGAATTCATCAAATTCTTCATAGAAGTAACGGCAAGATTCAGCCATTTCTTTCAGCGTTTTACAGCGCTCACCCAACAGTTTAACGATCTCGACCAATTCAGGGCCGTTGCGAGTATCAATACCCAACTGCTCAACCTGCCATGACAGGTGAACGGCAACCTGCTCTGGTGGCAGGCTATTGATATAGTGGTGGTTCAGCCATTGCAGTTTTTCAGTATTGAAAGCACTGGCCGATTTACTTACCGCATCCAGTGTGAATAGTTCGGTCATCTCAGCAACAGAGAAAATCTCCTGATCACCATGCGACCAACCCAGGCGAACTAAATAGTTCAGCAGGGCTTCTGGCAGATAGCCGTCATCACGGTATTGCATCACGCCGACTGCACCATGACGTTTAGACAGTTTCTTGCCGTCATCACCCAGAATCATTGAAACGTGAGCATATTCAGGAACAGGTGCGCCTAATGCTTTTAGAATGTTGATCTGGCGAGGGGTATTGTTGATATGGTCTTCACCACGAATAACGTGGGTGATTTCCATATCCCAGTCATCAACCACGACGCAGAAGTTATAAGTTGGTGAACCGTCGGTACGGCGGATAATTAAGTCATCCAATTCTTGGTTGCTAAATTCGATTGGGCCACGGATTTTATCATCGAAAATAACCGAGCCTTCCTGCGGGTTACGAAAACGCACCACAGAAGGTTCATCAGCACTGTGGCTACACTGGCTATCACGGCAGCGACCATCGTAGCGAGGTTTCTCATTATTGGCCATTTGGGTTTCGCGTAATTCATCCAAACGTTCTTTAGAGCAATAGCATCTATATGCAGTGCCATTTTCCAACATTTGGTCAATCACCGCATTGTAGCGATCGAAACGTTTGGTTTGGAAATACGGGCCTTCATCCCAATCCAGATTCAGCCAGTTCATACCGTCCATAATAGCGTCGATGGCTTCCTGAGTTGAGCGCTCAAGATCGGTATCTTCGATACGCAAAACAAATTCACCACCAAAATGGCGGGTGAATAACCAGGAATACAGCGCGGTACGCGCGCCACCTACGTGGAGATAGCCGGTAGGACTGGGTGCAAAACGGGTTTTGATTTTCATTGGGTTCGATGCCTTATTACGCTATGCCGGCCAGCTGAAGCTGGCTGTTGCTCGAATTTGGAAAAAGTAGGCGACATTCTACCACCCTGAGACAATTCCTCAACGATGTTACCGATATGCAATTAGATCCGGCTAAAGAAACGCCCTTAGCGGTGATAAATATCGCATCCTGTTTAAATTTGCGGCGAACGATTGTTTTCGTTTTAAAAACCGTTGACTCACTTCGAACTATCCCTATAATGCGACTCCAACAACACGGCGGGGCGATTAGCTCAGTTGGTAGAGCATCTCCTTTACACGGAGGGGGTCATCAGTTCGAATCTGGTATCGCCCACCAAACTCGACGTGTTGCGAAGTAAATGAAATATAAGCATTAAATGAGATAGATGAGGGCGATTAGCTCAGTTGGTAGAGCATCTCCTTTACACGGAGGGGGTCATCAGTTCGAATCTGGTATCGCCCACCACTCATCACTCATGTTTAATGTGTTAAAGTAGTAGAAGTGGGCGATTAGCTCAGTTGGTAGAGCATCTCCTTTACACGGAGGGGGTCATCAGTTCGAATCTGGTATCGCCCACCACTTCTATACTTTCAGAATTATATAATGGGTCGTTAGCTCAGTTGGTAGAGCAGTTGACTTTTAATCAATTGGTCGCAGGTTCGAATCCCGCACGACCCACCATTATATCCAGTGCCTCAGTAACCTCCCCCAAACTCTGAAATCGCATACTTTAAAATATCGTGTGGGTGAGACAAAACTGCATGTCAGTTTTGAACAACGCTTGCGTTGGCCCGAAGGGCGAGTATTAGAATGATACGAGTAACCTGCGTTCAGGTTCGAGCCGAGCGAAGCGAGACAGCAACGCGCTAGCGTTGACCCGAAGGGCGAGGCCAGCGGCCGAGTAATCCCGCACGACCCACCATTCTATCCAGTACCTCGGTAACTCCACCCTCTTAATATCCAATTCTCCTTCTTAACATCCAAATGGCATTATCCCTATTCTTTTATGACCAACTTATACCTGTAGTCTTTTAGACTCTAAATAAACATCACTACAGTAAATAACTCATCCTCGAATCGCAGGCATAAAAAAAGGCGCCGTAGCGCCTTTTAAACGATTTTTTTTCTGATAGTTAGAGTACCAGGCCCGCGATAGAAGCGGACAGCACACTGACCAGCGTAGAGCCGTACAGCAGCTTCAAGCCAAAGCGAGAAACAACGTTACCTTGCTGCTCATTCAGCCCTTTAATCGCACCAGCTACGATACCGATGGAAGAGAAGTTAGCGAATGAAACCAGGAATACGGACAGAATACCTACACTGCGTGGTGACAATTCTGATGCAACTTTTTGTAAGTCCATCATTGCCACAAATTCATTTGAAACCAGTTTGGTTGCCATAATCCCGCCAACCTGTAGGGCTTCATGAGCAGGGATACCCATTACCCAGGCAAACGGGAAGAAGACATAGCCCAGAATACCCTGGAAGCTGATACCAAACAGCAGACTGAACAGAGCATTCATGGCAGCAATCAATGCAATGAAACCAATCAGCATTGCCGCAACGATAATGGCAACTTTAAAACCAGCCAGGATGTATTCACCCAGCATTTCAAAGAAGCTTTGTCCTTCGTGCAGGTTGCTCAGTTGTAACTCTTCTTCATCTTCAGCTTTATAGGGGTTGATTAACGACAACACGATAAAGGTACTGAACATGTTAAGCACCAGTGCTGCGACCACGAATTTCGCGTCCAGCATTGACATATAAGCACCCACTATCGACATAGAAACCGTCGACATTGCTGTTGCTGCCATGGTGTACATGCGTTTTTCAGACATTTTGCCCAAAATATCTTTATAGGCGATAAAGTTTTCAGACTGGCCCAGAATCAGTGAACTGACTGCGTTGAATGATTCCAGCTTACCCATGCCGTTAATTTTGGACAGTAAAGTACCAATGATACGAATAACGACCGGCAGAACTTTAATGTATTGCAGAATACCAATCAGGGCAGAAATGAAGACGATAGGGCATAGCACTCTTAAGAAGAAGAACGCGAGACCTTTATCACCCATATTACCGAAGACAAAATCGGTACCGGTAGCGGCAAACCCAAGCAATTTGTCGAATAAACTGGCGAATCCTTTCACAAAACCTAATCCAACTTCCGAATGGAGGAAGAAGTATGCTAACAGCACCTCAATAACCAACAATTGAATAACAAACCGAATGCGGATGCTTTTACGATCCTTACAGATCACTAGAGCGAGTATGGCCACTACGACTAAGGCCAACGCAAACTGTAAAATATGGGACATGTGTGCTCCAAATTAGAGGCAGGCTAGGTTTTGGTGGACATTTTATGTAACGGCTACATTAAAAACGAGATGTAGTCTGCAAATATAGAAATTCACTTTCATAAATGCAAACAAATTAGCGGGGTTGATCACAAAAAACAGGATGTTAATAATATGCTACAGGGATGGTGTAAATATGCTAGTTTGAACAATTGTAGTGTTCAGTCTCAGAAATTGCGATGCCGTTTTTAACTCAATTTTTCAGAAACCAACAACTGACGATGACGACACGGCAAATTATGCGGTATTAGCTATCAGAGAGATAAGTTTTACCGATCTAAATGCGCTTGATAATTATTATCATTTGTATATTGTTAAAGATAAGAAAGTAGCCGTAAGTATTTCAAGGGTAATACTGAATGTTGAATAGCCGTGTTGTCGATACGCCCTCCCGTACATCAAGGAGAATCAAACTCTCCCTGATGGGACCTGCTTTTATCGCGGCTATTGGCTATATCGATCCCGGCAACTTTGCCACCAATATTCAGGCCGGTGCTTCCTTTGGCTATACCTTATTATGGGTCGTGGTTTGGGCCAATTTTATGGCCATGCTTATCCAACTCCTTTCCGCCAAGCTCGGTATTGCCACCGGCAAAAATCTGGCTGAACATATTCGTGACCGTTTTCCTCGCCCTGCGGTATGGGCTTACTGGGTGCAAGCTGAAATTATTGCGATGGCGACAGACCTGGCTGAGTTTATTGGGGCGGCGATTGGGTTCAAATTGCTATTGGGTGTGACGTTGCTTGAGGGGGCGGTACTCACGGGTATCGCGACCTTCCTTATATTGATGCTACAAAAGCGTGGGCAAAAGCCATTAGAGTTAGTGATTGGTGGCCTGCTGTTGTTTGTCGCCGCAGCTTATATTGTAGAACTTGTCTTCTCACGCCCAGAGATAGCGGCTTTAGGGCGTGGGATGTTAATCCCGGACCTCCCTAACCGCGATGCAGTATTTTTAGCCGCCGGGGTCTTGGGCGCAACCATAATGCCGCACGTTATCTATCTGCACTCATCATTGACGCAAACCGCCGGGGAAAACTCAAAAGCGGATCGCTACGCCTCGACTAAATTGGATGTGGCCATTGCCATGACGATTGCGGGTTTCGTCAATTTGGCGATGATGGCGACGGCAGCTGCCGCTTTCCACTTCAACGGCTATGGCAGCATTGCGGAAATTGAACAAGCTTATTTAACATTACAACCCTTGTTGGGGAATGCTGCCGCGACCATTTTTGGCTTGAGTTTGGTGGCTGCCGGGCTGTCATCAACCGTGGTCGGAACCTTGGCTGGACAAGTCGTTATGCAGGGTTTTGTACGGTTTTATATCCCCATTTGGGTGCGCCGAGCAGTGACTATGTTACCTTCCTTTATTGTCATTTTGATGGGAATGGATGCCACTCGCATACTGGTGATGAGTCAAGTATTGCTGAGTTTCGGTATTGCTTTGGCGTTAGTGCCATTGTTGGCCTTTACCGGCAATAAAGAATTGATGGGGGATATGGTTAACTCAAGATTGATTCAGATGTTGGGGAAGCTGATTGTATTGGTGGTGGTGGGATTGAATGCTTACTTATTGGTGAGCCTGATTTAATTTATCAGTAAGGCGAGTTAAGGATAAAAACTCGCCTGGGATATTCTCATCTAATCATGATCATGGCCTTTACCGCGATGATGTTTTTTACTCTGTTTTTTATGATGTTTGTCATATTTCCAATAATGCCCATCACGATAGTAGTAGTTCTTTTTCCACCAATCTTTGTGTTGCCAGCGGTGACCGTCCCAGTAATGACCATGACGATTCCGCTCGCCTAAATCTCGTCCTTGATGATTTTGCCACCATTGTTGGTCACGCCAGTCATAACTATCCCAATAATTACCGCTGCGGTCTTGTTCGCCAATTTGTAGCGAAACACCGGGGAGCAACTCAATACTCTCGGCATTCGCCATTGGGATAAGCGGGAACCAGGCTAAGATGGTTATCAGTAACAGCGGTTTTATCCTTCTCGGCCTCACTACGCTTAGCTTTAACATTGTTGATTTAAACATGGCCGTTTTTAACATTATTTATCCTTGTCTGGCCTTATAGGCTATAGCGCCATCTTAAATAGGAAATCAGCCGCTGAGATTCGGATTAAACTGTAAAATACAGATTTAGGATTTATCTGTGAGGGGAGATAACAGGTCGTAACAGGGAGCGTCAGCCCCCTGTTGAATAGTCAAAAAGAGAACGTTTACACTAATATATTTTCGATAGCTTTTATCTCGGTGTCACTGAATTCGGTATTTGCCAACATACCCACAGCATCATCAATTTGACTGATTTTGCTCGCCCCGATCAGCGCCGACGTTACTCGCCCGCTCCGCAATACCCACGCTAAAGACATTTGCGACAACTTCTGCCCACGATCAAGCGCGAGTTCATTCAATTGGCGAATCTTGGCCAGTTTCTCCGCTGAAAGTTGCTCAGGATTCAGGAATTTACTGTCACTGGCTACCCGTGAGTCCAATGGGATACCGGCCAAATAGCGATCAGTTAATAAACCGCCCGCCAGCGGTGAGAAAGCAATAGATCCAACACCATACTCGTCCAGCGTATCTTGTAGGCCTGCTTCAATCCAGCGCTCAAACATGGAGTATTTGGGTTGATGAATCAAACAAGGCGTACCGAGCTGTGCCAGAATTTCGCAGGCCTGACGTGTTTGTGCTGCTGGGTAGTTGGACAAGCCGACATATAAAGCTTTGCCTTGGCGCACCAGTAAATCCAGCGTTGCCATCGTCTCTTCCAATGGGGTATTAGGGTCTGGGCGGTGATGATAGAAAATATCGACATAATCCAGCCCCATCCGCTGCAAACTTTGATTAATACTGGCGACCAGATATTTTTTGGAGCCCCAATCCCCATACGGGCCGGGCCACATCGTGTAACCCGCTTTGGACGAAATAATCAGTTCATCGCGATAAGGACGCAAATCTTGTTGCAGGATCCGGCCAAAGTTCAGTTCGGCAGAACCGGGCGGTGGACCATAGTTATTGGCTAAATCAAAATGGGTAATACCATGATCAAAAGCACGATGAATCAGGTTGCGGCTATTTTCATACAAGGTGGTATCACCAAAGTTATGCCATAAGCCAAGAGAAATCGCTGGCAGCATTAATCCACTGCGGCCACAACGGTGATACTCCATCTCCTGATAGCGGGAGGAAGCTGCTTGGTAGACCATGATGCCCCTTATTGATGAAAGTAAAGAACTCCTTAGTGTATGCGTTTCCACCGGTTTCGACAGTTGGTGTGATCACAGAGTTTGCATTCGGTTTCAGGAGAGTAGGTCTGTCAGCAAAGCGCTATTCTGTGTGGACTAATTAATAATTTAAAAAACATTAGATTTATTTATGTTTTTCTCAATACTTATTTGACAATAATAAGCATTGAGGCGGTGTAGTGATGGGGAGCAACTATAAGGTAGCAGATTATTTACTGGATCGACTGGCACAAGTGGGCATCAGGCATCTATTTGGTGTTCCCGGTGATTTCAACCTTCACTTTTTAGATCATGTCATCAGCCATCCGGTCATTCAATGGATGGGATGCGCGAATGAACTTAACGCGGCTTATGCGGCCGATGGTTATGCCCGTGTCATGCCTGCGGCGGCGTTATTGACCACAACAGGAGTCGGTGAGTTGAGCGCTATTAATGGTATCGCGGGTAGCTTTGCTGAATATCTTCCCATCGTTCATATTGTTGGCACACCGGCGCTACGCTCACAAAAAGCGGGCGAATTATTACATCATTCATTTGGCGATGGTGATTTCAACCATTTCGCGCGGATGGCGAAAGAGGTTGCTTGCGCACATACCAGCTTAACTGCTGAAAATGCCGCGTCTGAGATTGATCGCTTGTTGGTAGCGGCACTTTATCAACGGCGTCCGGTCTATTTACAGCTCCCTTCTGATGTGGGAGAGGCTGAATTAACCAGCCAATCTGGGGCATTAGCCCTGTCTCAACCCATGCTATCCCCGACCTCGTTACAGGCTTTTATTGAAGCTGCCCGTCAAAAATTGCAGTCGGCACACCGGGTGGCGCTATTGGCAGATTTTCTCGCCGATAGGTTTGGCACACGACACGCGCTGAATCATTGGCTGGCAGAAGTGAATCTACCGCATTCGACGTTGCTTATGGGAAAAGGTTTTCTGGATGAGACTCACCCGATGTTCATCGGGACTTATGCCGGAGCAGCCAGTGATGCCAGCGTCAGAGAATATATCGAAGAGGCCGATGTGCTTATCACTGTCGGTGTGTGGTTTGTCGATACCATTACCGCCGGATTCAGCCAACATATTACTCAGGATAATTGTATTGATGTTCAGCCGGAACAAGTGCGGATTGGCCGTCAGGTTTTTAGTCAAATCCCCATGCTAGCCGCCGTTGATGCGCTACACGAGTTATGCCTGTCTTTACAGGAAGAGTGGCAGCAGCCGGTCATCACTCATCCTATGCCCGCGCAGCCTTCAGATAATCTCCTTAGCCAGCAGACATTTTGGTATCACGTCCAACATTTCCTGCGGCCTGACGATATTGTGGTGACGGATCAGGGTACCTCCAGTTTTGGTGCCGCAACACTGCGCCTGCCTTCTGGTTGTACCTTTGCCGCCCAATCATTATGGGGATCAATTGGTTTTAGTTTACCCGCGGCCTATGGCGCGCAATTGGCGCAACCGCGACGTAGAGTCATATTGTTGGTGGGTGATGGCGCAGCGCAGCTCACCATACAAGAGTTGGGGTCGATGCTGCGTGATGGTTTAACTCCTATCATTTTTCTGCTTAATAATCATGGTTACACTGTAGAGCGTGCTATTCATGGGCCACAGCAACGCTATAACGACATTGCCGAGTGGGATTGGACGCAGCTACCACAAGCCTTGGCGGTGGAAAAAACCTCATTGACCTACCGGGTCACGCGGGCTGATGAATTACAACAGGCGATGGGACAGGTCGAAAATTGCCAGCAATTAGCATTCATTGAGGTGATGTTGCCACCAATGGATATGCCTGAATTAATGGTTAATGTGGCCAAATCTATTCAGGCCCGTAATGCGGCGATTTAATAGCACCGGTTAATTGATCCAATAGCCAATAGCCTGCCGGCCCCGGTGGGCTTTTTTTCGACCAAACTGCATCAATTGAGATCATTTTTGGCCAACCTGTGATTGGCAAGGCAACCAGTTTTTTATCACTGTATTGCTCAACCATCCAGTGCGGTAAAATCGCCCAGCCGAAGCCTTGCACCGCCATCTCCATCAACATTAAATAGCTCGGTGCTGACCATATCAATCCCTGCGACTGATTGCGCTCGGTGCGGTTATAGGTATTGAGACAGAGTTGGCGGGTGGTGGCGAGTTGTTCCGGGTGAACCTGTGATAATTGTGCCAACGGATGATGACGTTGCACAAATATCGCCATTTCGGTTTGCTCGGCTAATCGGCTGGCGGCAATATCTGGCGGGTAATTTTTTTGCACCTCTACCACGCCGATATGCGCGCGCCTCAGTTGCAGTAAATCAATCACATCATCATCCTCAGCAATCAAACACTCAAATTCGATATCGGGGTAACGTTGCTCAAAGCGTCGCAGCAGACTTTCATGATGGGTCGGTTGATAGGTGTCGGACAAGACAAACGTCAGACGGGTTTCGACCTGGCCCGCCAGCCGGATTGACAGATTATCCAAGCGCTCACTGGCAGCTAAAATTTCTTGCACATGAGAGAGTACGCGCAGTCCATGATCGGTTAATACCGGCTGGCGGGCTTGCCGGTCAAATAAGGTTAACCCCAGATCGGCCTCCAGATTGGCAATAGCGGTGCTGATAGTTGACTGGCTTTTGCGTAGCTTACGCGCTGCAGCGGAGAATGAACCCAGTGCGGCAGCTTCAACAAACGCAATCAGCGCTTCGGGAGAGTAGTGCATAATCTATCTATTTTATCGATGGGTTCTATTTTTAATCTATCTTAAAAAACGATGATAATCACCTTCGACATTGTGTTATTGATTAATTAAGTGGGTGTTTTATGCAAGTTCAGCGCAAAACTTTATTTGAGCGGATTATCCATGCTATCGGCTTTGAAGTGATTGCCGTCGCAATTTGTGCGCCGGTCGGGGCATGGTTACTCGATCGTTCCGTATTACAAATGGGAACATTGGCTATTCTTCTCTCTTCTGTGGCGATGCTATGGAACATTATTTATAACAGTCTGTTCGACTCTTTCTGGCCGGTGAGCCGGGTAGCGAAAACCCTGCGTGTGCGAGTATTCCATGCGTTAGGTTTTGAAGGCGGATTTATTGTGATTGGTTTACCGATTGCGGCTTTCGCATTGGGGATTTCACTGGTACAGGCGTTTATATTGGAGATTGGTTTCTTCTTGTTCTTCCTGCCCTACACCATGTTCTATAACTGGGCTTATGACAGTGTGCGGGCGCGAATTCTCCGCTCACGTCAGCCCGATGCCTTAACGCAAGTCGCCGATAAAGGGCGTGGTTCAAACTAATATGAAGTTAATGACAACGCTATTTATGGCTCAGTGAGTGAAGGGTTGACCGTATCTAGGGGCACTTCGACGGCTTACGCCGTTACGAGCCCAACGGCACGCTTCCCCTTCATTTAATACTCATATTGGCTCATCACAAACGTGATTTCTCACTTCAGCAGTGGCAATTTACCGCTGCTGAAACGTTTTTATGTGATCTTTATCCCAAAGCGAAACGGTTTCCAGCATTGAGATTGTTGTTTCGCCAACCTGATTTTACAGTGGGCATAGTTGAAGTTAAGAATATCTGTAACGGAGAAGTTTCTGATGACGAGCTATGCCCTGGTGGGTGACGTTGGCGGCACTAATGCCCGTTTGGCGCTTTGCGCTGTAGCGACGGGTGAAATATCACAAGCAAAAACATATTCAGGGCTAGATTACGACAGTCTGGAAGCTGTCATTAAGCAATATTTATCAGAGCACAAGGTCACTGTAGAGCACGCCTGTATTGCTATTGCCTGTCCCATTACCGGAGATTGGGTAGCAATGACCAATCACACGTGGGCATTCTCTATCGCGGCTATGCAGCAAAACCTCGGTCTGAAGCACTTAGAGATCATTAATGATTTCACCGCCGTATCAATGGCAATTCCCATGTTGTCTGAGCAGGATGTGCTGCAATTTGGTGGTACATCGCCGCGGTCGGGCAAGCCGGTGGCAGTATACGGTGCTGGAACGGGGTTAGGGGTAGCACATTTAGTTAATGTGGACAGCCGCTGGATAAGCTTGCCGGGTGAAGGCGGGCATGTGGATTTTGCGCCCAATAGTGAAGAAGAAGACCGGATTTTGGCGGTATTGCGCCAGGAGCTGGGCCACGTTTCTGCTGAGCGAGTGCTTTCGGGGCCAGGGCTGGTCAATTTATACCGGGCCATTGTGATTTCTGATGGTCGTTTGCCCGAAAATCTGGCGCCGAAAGATGTGACTGAACGTGCTCAGGCAGACAGCTGCACTGATTGTCGCCGCGCATTATCACTATTTTGCGTGATTATGGGGCGCTTTGGTGGCAATTTAGCCTTGAATCTCAGCACCTTTGGCGGCGTGTATATCGCAGGCGGGATTGTACCGCGCTTTATGGAATTCTTTAAAGCTTCTGGTTTCCGCGGTGCTTTTGAGGATAAAGGGCGTTTCAAAGATTTCTTACAGGATATTCCGGTCTATATGATCACGCACCAGCAACCCGGTTTGCTGGGAGCGGGGGCTTATTTACGTCAGAAGTTAGGGCATACTCTTCATCCTTAAAACAGCATCGTTTACTGGATTGAAATGAAAAAGCAGAGCCAATGCTCTGCTTTTTTACAACTTATAATGACTAGGCGTGACTGCTGACGGTGACCCCAGATGAAACCGTTGATGTATTTTCTGCCTCGGTAGCAGCCCCTTTCGGTGGCTTGATAACCAGGGTTAATAACAGAGAAACCACTGACATCACTGCAATAACGATAAAGGCTGCGTGATATCCGCCCAGCTGTGCTGCAATAAATGACCCCGCCAGTGCGCCTAAACCAAACCCTTGATAGATAACCCCATAGTTTTTGCTATGGTTTTTCAGGCCAAAGAAGTCGCCCACAATAGCCGGGAACACCGTGATGTTTCCGCCGAAACAGAAAGCAATAGCACCGACACACAAGAAGAACAGGGCATGAGTCAGCGGGACAAAACTCAACACCGATACGGCTAAAGTGGTCACCAACAGGGTAAAGCTGATAACTCGCAGGCGGCCCACTTTATCGGATAGCGCTCCGAGAATAATACGTCCAGCAGTATTAAAGATGGCGATAGCCGACACGGTATTGGCTGCAGTCGCCAAATCCATACCCGCTAGCTGCACGCCCAAATCCTTCACAATACCAATCAGATATAAACCACTCATGCATGCGGTGAAGAAGATGATAAACAGGAAGTAAGACTCTTTGACTGCCAACATCTCTTTGACACTGAAATCACGTCCAGCAAGCGCAGATGGCAGGTGGGCAGCGGTTTGTGGTGCGACTGTTTTTTCCCGCAGCAGGAAAGAACCCGCTCCGACCAAAACCATCACAATAATGCCCCAGTAGAAGAAAGCCAGTGAGACCCCCTGATTAGCGATAAAACTAGCATTCACGTATTTGAATAACAGGCTACCGGTACCAAATGCCCCGACAGAAATACCTGAAATCAAGCCCTTACGCTCTGGGAACCATTTAATCAGATTTGACAGCGTAGTGATGTAGGCGGTGCCATCGGCAAAGCCAACCACAATCCCTGCCAGCAGATAAATCATCCCCAACGAGGTGGCAAAAGAACTGGCAATCAAACCCAAACCGAGGATGATGCCGGAAATTAACGTCAACTTACGGATACCAATGCGCTCTTGCAGACGGCCAGCAAACAAGGTGGCGATAGCCAGAGAGAAACTGGTGATAGAGAACGTGGTTGCAACCGCCCCTAGTGACCAACTAAATTTTTCCCCCAGCGGCTGATTGAATAAGCTCCAAGTATAGATAGTGCCTAAACCCATCTGAACTATGATGGTACCAACAACAATTAGCCAACGATTTACCGGTTTACTGCTCATGCCGGACTCCTTAAACATCAATGCATACGGCCCGAATGGGGGCTATTGCTGACGAGATAGCAGTAAGCAATAGCGTCGGAGCCTAAAAATTACGCGCTGATGGATCACCGAAAGTCTTGTATTGCGGTGTTATCAGCCCGCCGAATGAAACCAGTATACGGGCGAGCTAATAGCAATAGATCGAAAGGGGAATGAGCTGCATTCGGGGAGGAATGAAATGCATTTAAAGGCGCATCAGTTGCCTGAATTCTTTTATCTTGCTGCGACTCACTGGGACTTCAAAGTCCAAATCACTGAGTCGCAGAATATAGGTATTGTTAAACCAGGGTACGATTTCGCGGATTTTGGCTAAATTCACACAATAAGAGCGGTGACAGCGGAAAAAGTACTCTTCAGGCAGGCGACTGTAAAATTCAGTGATATTCATCGGCATGATAAATTCCTCGCGCCGAGTGTAAACCAGCGTGACCTTTTCCTGCGCCGCTGCATAATAAATATCATTGATATCCGTGACGATGATGCGCTCATCTTTCATCAGATTGATGGTATGGGCCGTTGGGCGATGAGTGGGGCTGTTGGTGTGTTCTTTATTTTGGCGGTCACGCTTATGTAGGGTTTCCAGCTTTTGCAGCATAGTGACAATACGCGATTCGTGATAAGGCTTTAAAATATAGTCAAAAGCTTCAATTTCAAAGGCTTCTACCGCATGCTCTTTATAAGCAGTAATAAAGATAATGTATGGTTTATGGGAAAATTTGCTGATATTTTGCGCCAGTAAAACGCCATCAAGCGACGGAATGTTAATATCGAGAAAAATGGCATCAACCTGATGATTTTGCAGGTATTTAAGGACGTCCAATCCATCTTCGAAGGTTGCTTCGATGGTGATATTACTGTGCTGCTGGATCAGGTAACTTAATTCTTCCTGAGCCAGAAATTCATCTTCGACAATAATTGCTTTCACGGATTAAGCTCCGACTGAAATACTGGGTTCTGCATGGACTTTGCCGCCATTTTTACTGATATGAAAAGAAATCTCGGTGCCCGGTTCCATTCGGCGTATCTGTAAACCCTCGCCATAGAGTAATTTCACTCGATGATGAACATTCAGTAAGCCGATTTTATTGCCGGGCATTTCATTATTTGCCACGCGCTCAATAGTTTCCTGATTGATCCCATTGCCGGTGTCTTTCACCGAGATTTTTATCTGATCGCCACAGTCTTTGACCGCAATAACCACCACACCTTTACCTCGGAACGGCTGAATACCATGCACGATTGCATTCTCAACCAGCGGCTGGATCAACAAACTGGGGATTTTTAGCGCAATGTCATCATCAATATCATAAATGACGGTTAACTTACTGCCAAATCGCGCCTGTTCGATAGCAATATAGTCTTGAATTTGATGCAGTTCTTTACGGATATCAATTTGTTCATCATTCAGTTCAAGGTTATAGCGCAGGTAGCGAGATAGATTGATGATCAATTGACGCGCGGTATCTGGATTAATACGAATTGACGAAGAAATAGCATTTAAGGCATTAAATAAAAAGTGTGGATTAATTTTACTTTGTAATGCTCGCATTTCCGCTTTATTCGCCATTTCGCGCAGTTGTTCAATACGCGAAACCTCAATTTGAGTTGAGATAATTTGCGACAAACCTACCGCCATCACTTTGAGTGAATAAGTAATTTTATGGGCATGACAATAATAGATTTTCAGTGAGCCCGTCACTTCACCTTTTTCCCATAAAGGAATAATAATAAGCGAATGAATTTGGGGCGTCCGGTGGACTTCATCATTATTGCGGATGGTAATTTTACCGCGCTGAATACTTTCCTTGGTAATGTCACTGATGATTTCATGGCCGATATTATAGGTTTCTACCCCGACACCGACATACGCCAAAATATGTTGGGTATCGGTGATAGCGACAGCATCGGCCTTGATATCATGGCGAATAATTTCACACACACTGCGCAATGACTCGCCATTGATATTGCGAAAATAGGGTAAGGTTTTATTAGCAATATCCAGTGCCAGCTTTGCCTGTCGCGCAGCAATGACCTCTTTTTCATCCTCGACACTCTGCACTAATAGCACAATCAGCCCGATACAGACTGCCCCTAAAATCATCGGAATGGCGATTTTAGACACAATATCGATGCCCAATGCCGTCGGTTTGGCCCATATAACCACCAAGAGCATGGTCAGCGATTCACAAATCATACCGGCCAGAATACCGATGCTCCATTGCCGCTCTTTCTTGACTTTCAAGTTGATATAACCCGACATCAAACCCGCAATAATACTGGTTATGAGGCAAGGGACTGAGGTAATACCATTAATATCAATTAAATAACGATGAGAGCCAGCAATAAGCCCAGTAATAATCCCCACCCACGGGCCAAATAGAATACCGCCGGACATCACGGCAATCACCCGCACGTTAACCAGCGAGCCTTCAACATTGATACCGGAATAGGTGCCGAAAATAGCAAATAACGAGAAGATAGCAGTGACTGCAGCCAATTCTAGCGGCGTGTGTTTCTCTTTTTGCAATAACTGACGAAATAGGTGGGTGCGGGTCAGAAAGAACAGGCAAATTAACATCAATGCGGCACGATCAAATACCGCTAATAGCATTTCAAATATCTGGTGCACACTGTTTTCTCTTGGTAACAACCGGGGGTTGGCGGTAAGAAACCATCAAATCCTGGGGCGAATAAGCGAATCACTATAAGGAAAATGGGGGAAGACTGCTACTTTATCCGTGCTATTAAAGGGAGTCTGCCGGAGCAATAAACTCCGGCTGAGTATCGGGTGGACGAAGATTATTTTGTCATCCCTAATTGCTGCTTGCCGATGGCAGTTAACTTATCGACTGTGGCTCTGCCGACAAAATCGACTTCAAAATCATCGGCTGCAAAGTCTGGTGGAGAGCGACCATCGATAAAGCTGGCTAACTGACGCGGTAAGTAAGCGGCATTTTTTTCGCACCCAGGCGCAGCTGCGATATACATAACATTGCTGTCAAACTCACCGTTATGTTCGTTTTCTACCGAATGAATAACATCGCAGTGCCAAAATACAGTATCGCCCGCTTCCAGATCTGGAATAGGGGAAATGGCTTCGATTAAAAGAGGATGCCATTGTTCAGAGGCCGATAATGCGCGCCCCGGTGCCGCGCCACATAAGTCATCATCAGCCACATCATCTTGTAAAGCACGCAGCAGAATATAGGCCATGGCATTGGCAATTGGAATCACGTTTAACGTCCCGGCATGGGTGCGTTGCGGTGTCAGCGCAGTCCAGCCTTGGAATGTCCGAAACATGGAACATACTGCGGGTGACGGGAATTCGCGTACCTCCGGGCGACCTTCAGCAGCAAAGGGATCGTATTTCTGCCATTCACCAGAAAATACATGGCGGTAAACATGGCGGAAATTCTCATCCAGCCAGCGTTCAATAGAACCACCATCCACATGAGGCGATAAGCCAAGAGATGAGGATTTTGGCGGGCGGCGGCGGGTGCGGTCAGCATAAGTTACCACTTGGTTAGGGTCAAAGTGTTGCTTCCCATTACTCTCGGTTTGCCACAGGTTATTTAAGAAAATCTGTACTGCGTTCATGCGTTGGTCCTGACGAGCCTCAACCTGTGGAGTTGACCAGTAAATGCCGTAAATTTGTGGCTTGCTGGCCGCCAGAGTGCCGAAGTAGTTGTCTTCCGCTGCATTTTTCAGGCGCTCGACAAAATTATTACGATCCAGATAATCACCGATTTCGCGGTTCCATGCTGCCGCTTTCTCGGTCGGGAATACCCCGAGAATAGCGCAGCAACCCCGTTGTTTTATTTGGGCTTTTTGCTCGTCAGTGACTTTGCCATTGATAATATCATCAGCATGAATACGTGGAACCGGGTTCTCACCCTGAGCCAGACTACGGCGGATCTCGCTAACTTGTTGACGGATATTCTCTTCTACGTCTTGGAAAACCTGCTGATAATTGGGTAGCGCTTGACGTAACTGTTGTTTCACGGCTTTGATTGCTGAGGGAATATCGTCTATTTGTAATGAAGACATAATATTGATTCTCCAATAGCTGTAGGTTGAGGCCAGCGTCATGGTGGCGTTTTGCTGACCATTTGTTTGTTTTTTGTTATCTTCAGGTAAACATTATTTAAGTAAAATAGAGAAGAATAAAGGGATAAGGTTTTCGTAAAATTTCCTCTTTAATTTTTCTCCTCTTTTTACGGCTAACTTCTTCAAATTGAGGGAAAAATAGTGCCAGTGATCTCCATGTTTAGTTACTCGCCCATTTCTTTGAGAACACCACGGCTGATGCTGGACAGTCTTGTCGAGCAGGATTGGCCGCTGTTTTTACAATTACATCAAGACCCGGATGTTCAGCGTTATATTGCTGATCCGCAGGAAATGGCCGAAATACGCGCTCGCTTTGAATCACGTTTAATGCCGTGGGGAAAAACCTCCAATCACTGGTTATGCTTGGTTATCCGCGAAAGAGACAGTGGACAGGCTATAGGGCTGACCGGTTTTTTAGCTGAGTGGTTGCCGCTGCAACAGGCTGAGGTGGGATATGCCATATTGCCGTCTTATCATGGCAAGGGTTTTGCGAAAGAATCACTGATGAGCGTGCTGGGATTTGGCTTTCAACAGTGCCAATTCCATAAAATGAAAGCCACGGTCACCGTAGGGAACACGGCTTCGCGGCGGACGTTGGAGAGCTGCGGCTTTCAGTTGGAAGGCACCTTGCGTGATAATTTTCAGCTGGATGGGCAATGGTGTGATGACTGGGTATTAGGGCTGTTGGATAGTGAATTTGAGCTATCGTGTTGAACTCCGATGAGTGGGATATTTATTACCAGCCTATCGACAGTTAATCAGCGCTGGGATATGTTCATTAATAGACCATTTACTGGTCAGCGTCGCTCGGACGGTCCGGGCGCTAACGTATCCTTGAGGAAATTATGGCTGAATCCCCTTCCAAACGTCGTTTTACCCGAATTGATCGTCTTCCCCCGTATGTTTTCAATATCACTGCTGAGTTGAAGATGGCCGCGCGTCGCCGTGGTGAAGACATCATTGATTTTAGTATGGGTAATCCGGATGGCCCGACGCCGCCGCATATTGTTGAGAAAATGTGCAGCGTCGCACAACGTGAAGACACTCACGGTTATTCAACCTCTCGAGGGATACCTCGCTTGCGCAGGGCGATTTCGCGCTGGTATGCGGATCGTTATCAGGTAGATATTGACCCTGAAAGTGAAGCTATTGTCACTATCGGCTCGAAAGAGGGGCTGGCACATTTGATGCTGGCGACATTGGATCACGGTGATACCGTGCTGGTGCCTAATCCCAGTTATCCTATTCATATCTACGGTGCGGTGATCGCGGGAGCACAAGTGCGATCGGTTCCCCTAACTGAAGGTATTGATTTCTTTGGCGAACTTGAGCGCGCTATTCGCGAGACCATTCCGAAACCGAAAATGATGATCCTCGGTTTCCCGTCTAACCCGACGGCGCAATGTGTCGAGCTGGACTTTTTCGAGCGCGTTGTGGCGCTGGCGAAGCAATATGATGTGCTGGTGGTGCATGATTTGGCTTATGCCGACATTGTGTATGATGGCTGGAAAGCCCCATCAATCATGCAAGTGCCGGGTGCAAAAGATATTGCAGTTGAATTCTTTACCTTATCTAAAAGCTACAATATGGCGGGCTGGCGTATTGGTTTTATGGTCGGCAACCCCGAGTTGGTCAATGCATTGGCGCGGATTAAGAGCTACCACGACTACGGCACCTTTACCCCATTACAGGTTGCCGCTATAGCCGCCCTGGAAGGGGATCAGCAGTGTGTGCGTGATATCGCCGAACAATATCGCCAACGTCGCAATGCCTTGGTTCGTGGGCTGCACGAAGCGGGCTGGATGGTTGAAAATCCGAAAGCATCAATGTACGTCTGGGCTAAAATTCCCGAGCCTTACGCGCATTTAGGATCATTAGAGTTTGCTAAACGTCTGCTGTCTGATGCGAAGGTTTGTGTCTCGCCGGGGATTGGTTTTGGAGATTATGGTGATACTCACGTCCGCTTCGCTCTGATTGAGAATCAGGACCGGATCCGCCAGGCGGTACGCGGGATTAAAAGTATGTTCCGTGCTGATGGTTTGCTGAAACCGGGTAAATCTGCATCAGGGGACGCGGTTTAATCCGTTAGCGATTTCTCTTTAGTTGTTTACCACCATACTTAGTCTTAATTGTGTTATTTAAGTGGAGCGTGCGGCTATGAGAAATCGCTATTCATTACCCCAGATTACCTTACATTGGCTGACGTTATTGATGGTCATTTTGACCTATGCAGCCATGCTGCTCAGTGACACGGTGCCTGATGAAGACAGAGCCCTGGTAAAAAACCTGCATTTCAATTTTGGTATTTCTGTTTGGTTGCTTATGCTGGTGCGACTCTGGTTGCGCCACAAAAATACAATTCCTCCTATTACACCAAAATTGCCTGATTGGCAGCTATTAGGGGCACATATTTTACACTGGTGCCTGTATTTGATGTTTTTATCGTTACCAATTTTGGGTGTTTTGGCGCAGGCCTATGGTGGGAAAACTTGGTTCTTACTCGGCTGGCAAGTCCCGCAATGGGTGACACCGAATGATGAAGCGCGGGCTTATCTAAAACAAATACATGAATTAATTGCTAATTTAGGCTATTTCGTGATTGGCGCTCATACTTTGGCGGCGCTTTATCATCACTATATTCGCCGCGATGATACTTTACGCAGAATGATGCCGGGTAAATGATATAGAGTCTAAAATGATAAAGGGCGCAAATGCGCCCTTTATACGATGTCAGGTAGTGAATATCTCAGTCTAAAACTATTCGACCATCATCATGAAAGTGCCAACCCAAACCACCAACATAATTGAGATACCCATAAAGAAATACTTCATTTAACCACTCCCCCTTGGAGCACCCCGCCAGCCTGAGTCACTCAGTCACTGTTGCGAGTCGATGGCGCTAATGTAATCCCAATAGAGAGCGATTTTCAATACTGTAATTTTATGCACTAGATCACACTTTTATACAGAAACAGTAATCGATGTTAGTCAATGTATTGAAGTGTGAAGCTATTAACGTTTTTTTAAATTATCGCTTAATAACAATTTGTTACTCTCTTGGCTTAAATTTAAGCGATAACGATTGGGGGAGTTTAATTATCCGATTTTTCTTACCGCCACATCAGCTTCAAAACCCAGTAAATAAAGGGCTTGTTCCAGAGCTTCAACCTTGGAGGCGTAATACACATCCAGCAGACGATCCATTTGAGCTGCATTCAAACCTAACTTACGGGCCATATCGGCTTTGCGGGTTTTGGTGGTAAGCATGGCATTGTGCAATTCTGCTTTCAGCCGTACCAGAATAGGTACGTGAATAGCAATATCCTCCGGTTGCAATACCGATGGTGTAGGGACGGGGCGCTGTTCTTCTATTTGTGCGGCAATGCCATTTTTAATGCCATCTTGTGCTTCTAACTCTATGTCATCGACTGAGTAAGTCACAGAACCTGATTCTGGAAAGTCGCGGTAATGGATATGGTATTCGCCGCTGGCTTCATCATAGGTATAACTGGCTGGGTAATGGTGCACGGTGTAACTCCTGTAGGAACAAGGTACTTCAAGATGAGGACATTGTACTGGCATCAGCAATGCTGGGTTACTTATTTAGCGTCTAGGCATAAATGATGAATATTGGCGAGTACGGGCAAGAGCAATATTGTCTGAGTAGCGCCTGTTTGTCACAAAAATCGGCAATTGCCGCAGCCTCGTTGACTGCGGCAGATGGTTGAATAAATTCACTGCGGCTCAGTGAAGCAGTAATCGGTCTTTTATTGTTATTCATCGACATTCCCTTTGCGCAGGACATTTTTGGGCGAAAGCAAGAGGAGATCTGCATCACGATTTTTAGCTCTACCTGCTTGTCGTCGGGTAGTAACATGTTAATTTAGCGGTAGTTGGATTGTTACCGTCAATGGCGGGCAAAACCTGATTGAGTAGCTTGATGAATGCTGCTGAGTCGGGTTTTTTTGTTTTCAGGGCTAACACATGAAAATCGCTAAAATACTTAATAACAATGTGGTTATCGTTCTTGACCCCCAGGGACAGGAGCAGGTGATGATGGGCCGCGGGCTTGGCTTTCAAAAACATCCGGGTGAATTGCTGGATAACACATTGATAGAAAAAGTATTTGCGCTGAAAGACAATGAGTGGGTTTCGCGATTAAGTGAGTTACTGAGTTGTATCCCATTAGAAGTGATGATTACTTGTGATCGAATAATCACTTTAGCGACGGCTAAGTTGGGGAAGCTGCAAAATAATCTCTATATCTCACTGACGGACCATTGCTTCTATGCAATTGAACGCCACAAGCAAGGCTTAGATATCACCAATAGATTGCTATGGGAGATTCGTCGGCTGTATCCGAAAGAGTTTGGATTGGGCTGTGAAGCATTGCAAATCATTGAACAACGGCTCGGTGTGCAATTGCATGAAGATGAGGCTGGATTTATTGCGTTACATTTAGTGAATGCGCAGCTAAATAGCGAAATGTCTGAAGTCATGCAGGTCACCAAAGTGATGCAGGAAATTCTGCATATCGTAAAATATCAGTTTAAGTTGGAATATGATGAGAACGGGCTAAGCTATCACCGTTTTGTCACGCATCTGAAATTTTTTGCGCAGCGCATGTTGGGGCGCAATAACGTCATCAGTGATGATGATTCTTTACACGATACGATAAAAGAGAATTATATCGGGGCTTATCGCTGTGCCGGGAAAGTTCAGCAACATATTAAATTGCAGTATCAGCAGGATTTGAGCAAAGAAGAGCTGATGTTTTTGACTATTCATATTGAGCGGGTTCGTCGGGAATGTTCAAACTTGCCCGATTAAGCAATTAGCAAAAGAGATTTTAGAATAAAGGATTGTGACTGCCGAGGGCAGGCAAAACCTGAATGTGTTGGTATCGCTTATGGCGGTGCAGAGCATATTCAGGTTTTTTTTTGCCCATAATTATTTATCTGAGTATTTGCTTACCTGAGTAAATAATCGCGCTAGCCAAGGAACATATTATGCAATATACAGCGATCGTCAGCGAGATCCTCGCCGGAGTGGGAGGGAAGAGCAATATTAGCAGTGTTATTCACTGTGCTACTCGTTTGCGCTTTAAACTTAAGGACACATCGCGAGCAGATGCACAAACGCTGAAGCAAAATCCGGGCGTCATTATGGTGGTGGAGAGTGGTGGGCAGTTTCAGGTGGTAATTGGCAACCATGTCAGCGAGGTCTATCAGGAATTATTGCAGCAAGCGGGTTTATCTGATGGTGATGAAAATGTGCGTCAGCCGAGTCGACAAAAAGAAGGTTTACTGAGTCGTTGTATTGATATTATTTCGGGCATTTTTACTCCCTTACTCGGGATCATGGCAGCCTCTGGTATTCTTAAGGGTTTTCTAGCACTCAGTGTGGTATGCGGTTGGTTACACCCAACCAGCGGCAGCTATATGATTTTATTCGCTGCCAGCGACTCTTTGTTCTACTTTTTCCCGCTGGTGCTAGGTTATACCGCGGGTAAGAAATTTGGTGGCAATCCGTTTATTACCTTGGCGATTGGTGGTGCTTTAGTCCATCCCCTGATGCTGGCTGCATTTAATGTCACTGGGCAATCTGATGCTGAAACCCTTTATTTCCTCGGTCTTCCGGTTACTTTTATTAATTACACTTCGTCTGTTATTCCTATCATATTAGCGGCCTGGGTCAGTTGTTGGTTAGAAAAAAGGTTTAATCGCATTTTACACAGCAGTATTAAAAACTTTTTCACCCCGCTGTTGTGTTTGGTGATTACGGTTCCTGCCACATTCTTATTGATTGGCCCGCTAGCGACCTCGCTGAGTCATTTATTAGCAGAAGGTTTTCAATTTATTTATTCCGCAGCCCCGTCGGTGGCTGGGGGTGTATTAGCTGGAATATGGCAGATATGCGTCATCTTTGGCCTACATTGGGGCTTAGTTCCATTGATGATTAATAACTTGAGTGTATTGGGCTATGACGCCATGTTGCCATTGTTATTACCTGCAGTCATGGGGCAGGTAGGGGCGACACTCGGAGTCTTTTTGCGTACCCGTGATGCCAAAATGAAAGTATTGGCGGGTTCGGCATTTACTGCCGGTATATTTGGTATCACTGAACCTGCTATTTATGGGGTGACGTTACCGTCTAAAAAACCGTTTATATTCGGTTGTATCGGCGGGGCGATCGGTGGCGTTATTGTGGGGTATAGCCAGACTCATGTTTATTCATTTGGTCTGGTCAGTATTTTCTCTTTTGCCCAGATAATTCCAACCACCGGCATTGATGCCAGCGTATGGGGTGCAATTATAGGCACTCTGACGGCATTGATTTTTGCCGCAATCGGCACTTTCTTCTTTGGCTTGCCAACCCCCATTGCGGCACCACAAATTGAAGATCCACTTGAAACCTTATCTATCACCAAGAACCATAATGGCCTTGGTGAAGTGATATTTAGCCCTATCAGCGGCGAATTACAGGCATTAGCTTGTGTTGGCGACACTATTTTTGCCAGCGGTTTGTTGGGGGCGGGAATAGCCATTATTCCTCAGCAAGGTCGGGTTGTTTCACCGGTTAATGGTGTAGTGGTTTCCTTATTTAAAACTCACCATGCAATAGGTATTGAGTCCGATGCAGGTGCTGAAATTCTTATTCACGTCGGTATTGATACAGTCAAACTCGAAGGTCAATATTTTACCGCGCATGTCAGTGTGGGAGAGCGAGTTAATGTTGGGGACCTGCTATTGGAGTTTGATTATACGGCGATTATTAACGCCGGTTATGACCTGACCACGCCGGTCATTATCAGCAACAGTGAAGATTATCAGGATGTTCTCTATGCCAAAGGGACATCTATTACAGAGCAAGCACCGTTATTAACCGTGATTCGTTAATACTGATTCAGGAGAAAACAGATGAAACATGCATTTCCAGATAACTTCCTTTGGGGCGGGGCTATTGCAGCTAATCAGGTAGAGGGGGCTTATCTTACTGATGAAAAAGGACTATCTACCTCTGATTTACAGCCATACGGTATTTTCGGTGATATCGTTCCCCGAGTGAATGGCGACAGTTATGTCAAAGATGTGGCTATCGATTTTTATCACCGTTACCCGCAAGATATCGCACTATTTGCCGAGATGGGCTTTAAATGCCTGCGTATTTCCATTGCCTGGACACGTATTTTTCCGCAGGGCGACGAGGAACAGCCGAATGAAGCCGGTCTGGCATTCTATGATCGCTTATTCGATGAAATGGCGAAATACAATATTACGCCACTGGTGACGTTATCTCATTATGAAATGCCTTATGGCCTAGTGAAGAATTATGGCGGCTGGGGAAATCGTAAAACAATTGGTTTCTTTGAGCATTATGCCCGAACGGTATTTCAGCGTTATCAGCATAAGGTCAAATTGTGGCTGACATTTAACGAAATAAATATGTCACTACACGCGCCTTTTACCGGTGTTGGGTTAGAGCGAGAAAGCAGTAAAAGTGAGATATATCAGGCGATTCATCACCAATTAGTTGCCAGTGCTAAAGCAGTCACTGCTTTGCATCAAATTATTCCTGATGGCCGTATCGGTAATATGTTGTTAGGCGGTTTGATGTATCCGTTAACCTGTAAACCTGCTGACGTGTTAGAAACTCTACAGCAGAATCGTGAATGGTTATTCTTTGGCGATGTACAGGTGCGCGGCTATTACCCCTCCTATATGGGCCGTTACTTTAAGCAGCATGGTATTAGTATTGAGATTACGGCAGAAGATAAACTGGCACTAAAAGAAACGGTCGATTTTATTTCCTTTAGTTATTACATGAGTGGCTGTGTGACTACCGATGAAAAATTAAATCATCAGGCCAGAGGCAATATTATGAACATGGTACAAAACCCGCATCTTGCCAGTTCAGAGTGGGGGTGGCAGATAGACCCCGATGGATTGCGTATTCTGCTCAATGAATTGTGGGATCGTTATCAAAAGCCACTGTTTATTGTTGAAAATGGTCTGGGCGCAAAAGATGAGCTGGATGCTAATGGAAATATTGAAGATGATTACCGCATAGACTACCTCAATGACCATTTAGTGCAAGTCAGCGAGGCTATTGAAGATGGTGTAGAGGTAATGGGATACACCAGTTGGGGGCCGATTGACTTGGTGAGTGCGTCGAAAGCTGAATTATCCAAGCGCTACGGTTTTATTTATGTTGATCGTGATGATAGTGGTCATGGCAGCTTGGAACGTCGCCGTAAGAAAAGTTTCTATTGGTATCGGGATGTCATTCAGAGTAATGGCGAAACACTAAAACGCTAATATTGGCCTATTTCAATAGCGGTGCTTTAACCGGCACCGTGTAAACTGCTATTCTATATCAATACTCTTCAACACTTTATCACGCAGGGAATGAGTGCGATGTTGAATATGAGAAACCGTTTTGAGCGTAATAATCTCTTCGGAGAGAAGAATATTCATGCTGTTTTTGAAGTTAGCCTGCTGCTAAAAGCGATATTGGCTATCATGGAGATAGTGGCGGGTATTTTAACTTTTTTTATCACCCCACAGCTTTTATTGAATATATTGCATCGCATCACTCAAGTTGAGTTTATCGAAGATCGTGGCGATGTGATTGCCAATCATTTGTTGCATGCAGCGCAAAGCCTTTCCATCAGCAGTCTGCATTTCGCCGCGTTTTATTTATTAATTCATGGCATTGTTAAGTTATGGGTCATTATTGGATTGTGGCGCAAAAAGCTGGGATATTACCCAGCAGCAATAGTCATTTTTAGCTTATTTATTATCTATCAACTTTATCGCTATACCTTTACTCACTCTATTATGCTGATTTTAATCACTATTCTTGACTTAGTGGTTATCGTGTTGACAGTGTTGGAGTATCGGCAATTGCGACGGGAACAAAAAAGGCTCCAAGCGAAGCCTTTGTGATGCTGATTTTGCTATCAGCGGTGAGTTATTCCTTCATAAATTAAGCGAAGCCCAAAGGCTCCGACAGCGATTCCGATAATTCCGCTTAACAAGTTCTGAACTTTGCCATACGCGCGGCGTACTGCAGGGCGGGAGAATACCATACTCAGCAATGACCGCCAGAGGATTGAGGCCACAACAATGCCGAGCCAGGCGATCATTTTGGCCCATGCTGGTGTGGTCGGGGTGAGAGTTACCGAGAAAATACTGATAAAAAACAGCACAGTTTGCGGATTAGATAAATCAGTTAACAGGCCACGGCGGAAGAACACATACCAAGGCGTAATTGACCAAGCCGCGACAGCACCTATGCCCATGTGCAGTTCTTGACGATGGCGCACCATATTGTAGGCATACCAAACCAGATACAAACCCCCGCCGATCTTGATTGCCGAGAACAGTGATCCTCCGTCAGCAATCAGCGCTGCCATACCAAATAACCCCAATCCTGAGTAAATCGCATCCCCTAAAGCCACACCTAACCCGGTGAGTAAACCTGCATTTTTACCGGAGCTGAGACTGGTTTGAACCACAACAAGTAAGTTAGCGCCGGGATTAATAAATGTGAGTACAAATAGCCCGATGGTCAATATGATGACGTGGATCTCATCCATTTGGTGCGGCTCCGATATTCATGATGCTCAGTAGCATAATCTAATCTGCGGGAGTGGGCAGAGCATAACTTGTGCTTGTTGCCATGTTTTAGTCGACACGTGTTGATAGAAATGTGTTGTCTGTCACTCAACAAAAATATGGGCCTGACCCATAATCGTCAAATCAACCATTAAGCCGACATAGATACCTTCGCGGCTGATAGTTTTGATTGCGACGATGTCGTTGTGCTCAATAATAGATAACGTGAGCGTTGAAATAAAACCGGCAAAATCAATACTGACAATCTTAGCCAAACAGTGAGTCGGATAATGGTGAGCGGAGGGCAGTGGTGTGATAGTCACTTGCTCGGGGCGCAGCATAATGCGTGCTTGCCCCTGGCGTGTTGCATCGTCAACCTTGACACGGCCTAGCGCACAGTCGGCCCATCCGGCCTCAATGTTAGCGGAAAGAATCAGTGTTTCCCCCAAGAATGTCGCGGTCGGCTCATCAATCGGTCTGAGATAAAGCTCTTGCGGCGCGCCCACATGAGCCAGCTTGCCCGCGCGCATTACCGCGACCTGATCGGCAAAAGATAATGCTTCGCTTTGATCGTGCGTGACTAATATGGAGGCGATATTGGCTTGTGACAGCAGTTCAGCTACCGCTTTGCGGGTAGATGCGCGCAAAGCGGTATCCAGTGCGGAAAAGGGTTCGTCCAATAACATCAATACCGGGCTTTGTGCCAATGCTCTGGCGAGTGCGACACGTTGTTGCTGACCACCGGATATTTCATGGGGCCAAAGTTGCGCTAATCGCCGATCTAGTGCCACCATTTCCATCAATTCATCAATCCGTCGAGTTTTATCTTGCTTGCTGCCTTTTAGCCCATAAGCAATATTGCCCGCCACGCTAAAATGTGGAAATAGTGCACCATCTTGCGGAACAAACCCAATCCCGCGTTTATGCGCTGGGACGTGAGTTGATTGGTCAAATAGCGGATTTCCTTGCAAAATCACCTTGCCGCTATCCGGCGTTTCGAAGCCGGCAATAATACGCAGCAATGTAGTTTTACCCGAACCCGATGGCCCGACAATCGCTGTGCGGCTGCCCGCTGTCACCTGTAAATCAATGCCGTCTAATACCTGGACCGATTGGTAAGATTTACCGATTTGTTGAAGTTCAAGCGTGCTCATAATCCTGCCGTACGTTGAGATTGAGAATAAAGGAGCCAGGTGAGTGGCAGGGAGAGCGCTACCATGAGCAGGGCATAAGGTGATGCAGCGACGTAGTCTATCTCACTGGTTAATGCCCAGAATCCAGTGGCCAGAGTTCGGGTACCATTGGGTGCTAATAATAAGGTGGCAGTCAATTCATTGGATATCGCCAGAAATACCAAGGCTGCACCCGCCGCCGCACCGGGGGCCGCTAGCCGCATGGTGGTGCTCCAGATGGCCTGAGCGGGCGTTTTGCCCAAACTGCGTGCCACGTTTTCCAGCTCGACCGGCGCAGTCGCAATTCCGGCCCGTAAACTGATTAAGGCGCGTGGCGTAAACATCAATAAATAGGCCAGTAAAAGCGTGAATTCAGTCTGATACAGCGGCCGTGCAATGCGGATGGTGATGGTCACCAGCGCCAGTGCGACCACAATACCGGGCAGCGAACTGGTGACATAATTACACCCCTCCATGACCCGGTGCAAACGCCCTGGATAGCGGACGGATAACCAAGCCATTGGTATAGCGCACAGGGTGATAATCACGGCACCGCTCAGCGCCAGAGCCAGCGTTTGTTTCAAGGCTGGAAATAGCTCAGCATTCAACCATACATCGATGCCGCCGATGTAGAGCCAGCGGGTGAGGGTGATAAAAGGCACACCGAGCGAGAGGGTGGTCATCGCCAGTGGAAGTAGCAGACACAATAGGGTGAGGGCGGTTCCCATTGAATAAGCGGTTTGTCTGCGCGCACTCCCCGAACCGACTCGAGCATAGCGGTTATAGCCGCGGCTGGTGGCCTCGATTAACAATAATCCCAGACAACATAACGCCAAGACACCCGCTAACATATTGGCTGCTGGGCCATTAAAGGTGGATTGGAATTGATCAAAAATAGCCGTGGTAAAGGTGTCAAAACGGATCATGGCGTACAGGCCATATTCTGCTAATAAATGCAGTGCAATCAATATCGAACCGCCCCAAACAGCGAGTTTTAATTGCGGTAGCACTACGCGGAAAAATACCCCTCGGGGCGTGCTACCTAAAGATGCTGCAGCATCTTCCAGACCGGGATCAAGGCGACGCAATACTGCTGAAGCGGGCAGATAAATAAAAGGGAAATAGGCAATGACAGAGATAAATACCCCCGCGCCAAGCCCGTGCATTGAGGGTACCAGGCTTATCCAGGCATAACTTTGCACAAAAGCAGGCACTGCCAATGGGGCAATAGCCAGCAGTGACCAAATTCGCCTGCCGGGTAGTGTGGTGCGTTCGGTGAGCCATGCCAACGCCACACCAATAATGGCGCATAGCGGTAAAGTGAACGCCACCAGTAATGCCGTATTAAGCAGTAATTCCCCCACGCGAGGGCGGAAAACGAGAGCCTTGACCGTTGACCAACCGGTATCAATGGCAATGCCAATAACAAACCCCAGCGGCAGCAGGGACAATAGAGAAAGCATCACAGCAATAACCACAATCTCAGAACCGGGGCGGCGGCTATATTGGCGTTGAGTTGTCTGACCCAGTGGCATAGGGATAACATCGGGGTTTACATTGGCCATAATCGTCAAGGCACTCGGCGTGTTAATGCCCGCCGGGTCAGGGACGCGACGGGCTAAAAATACATATTATCAGCAGGTTGGCTGTATTACAGCAAGCCTGCTTCTGTCATTAACTCAACCACTTTCTTGCTGTTCAGTTTAGACGGTTCTACTTTTGGTGCTTCCAGATCTTTCAGTGGCACTAACTTAGGATTGGAAGCAGCATCAACACCCACGGCATATTCAAATGCATTATTGGTGCGCAACACATCCTGACCGGATTTACTGGTTATCCATTTCATAAATTCTTGAGCTTCTTTCGGATGCTTGCTGGACGCCAATACACCGCCACCGGAGATACTCACAAAAGCACCCGGATCTAGATGTTTGAAGTAATGCAGTTGAGTTTTACCGCTGTTCTCACCGGTTTTGGCTTGATCAACAAAGCGGTAATAGTGATAGATAACCCCACCATCAATTTGGCCAGCATTCACTGCTTTCATTACAGTGCTATTACCTTTATAGGCAGTAAAGTTAGTTTTCATGGCCTTTAACCATTCCAACGTGGCTTTTTCGCCTTTCAGTTCCAGCATGGCGCTAACAATGGCTTGGAAATCAGCCCCAGAAGGTGATGCAGCCCAACGGCCTTTCCACTCAGGTTTGGCTAAATCCATAATCGACTTAGGTAACTCGGCTTCGCTAATTTTTTCTGGATTATAGACAAAAACGGTACTGCGGGCGGCAATGCCAGTCCAGCGTCCATGGTCAGGGCGATATTCTGTCGCTACCTGAGCTTGTGTTGCCGCATCCAATGGGGCGAACAATTTCGCATTATCGACCAGCACCATTGCCGGGGAGTTTTCCGTCAGAAAAACGTCTGCGGGTGATGCGCTACCTTCCTGAACCAGCTGATTACCTAACTCGCTGTCCCCGCCATTGCGCAGGGTTACCTTAATACCAGTATCTTTGGTAAAGCCGTCGACCCAGGATTTCACCAGATTTTCGTGTTGGGCGTTATACACCACAATACCTTCGTCATTGGATGCAGCATTGGCGGAAAAAGCCAGCATCATTGAGGAAGCTAACAGAGCAACAGGGCCAAGAGAGGATAAACGTAACTTCATAAAGACATCCTTTAACAGGTCAAAGAAGAAAACGAGAGAGTTAGTCAACGGAGAAACATTTCGATTGTATAGAAAGAAATTAGCAATGATAGTGAAAATCATTCGTATTATTTGATACTAAATGTTTCATTGATGTTGCTGTAATTCCTTATTCTTCAAAGGGTTTAGTCTGTTTTTCTCTGGTGAAGACCCCGGCTACTGTGCGATTCCTATTGTAAATAACCCAATGTAATCCCGTATTTCCTGTTTGTTCCTTACAGACAATGACTTAACATAGCTATTACTTTTTGGCATGGTCTATGGATATACGATGCGTCACTTAGCTGTCATTCTTCCCTCACTCATTTTGCTTTCTGCCTGTAGCAGCAAGCCGACGCCTCCTGTGGCTGCGACGCCGTCAGATAGCCTGACACAAAGCGGTTTTTTACTTGAACCGCAACATGTGGGTCACGTGCCAGACGGTGATTTTGCCTATAATGCGGATACTGCCCGTTTTGTCGATAAAATGGTGCGTGAGCATGGTTTTGAGCGTCAGCAACTGCATGATGTATTAGCGCAAACTAAAAAACTGGATTTTGTTATCCGCTTGATGGATAAGCAAGCGCCGACCTCTGGCCGTCCATCCGGGCCAAATGGGGCCTGGAACCGCTATCGCAACCAATTTATTACGCCAGATAACGTGCAAAATGGCGTGAATTTCTGGAACCAACATGAAGAAGCCCTGCAACGTGCTTATGAGGTCTACGGGGTTCCACCAGAAATTATCGTTGGCATTATTGGCGTTGAAACGCGCTGGGGCAGAGTGATGGGTAAGACTCGTATCATTGATGCGCTGGCAACACTCTCCTTTGCTTATCCGCGCCGCGCCGAGTATTTTTCCGGTGAGTTGGAAACCTTCTTGCTGATGGCGCGCGCTGAGGGCAATGATCCGCTCAGTCTGCGCGGTTCCTACGCTGGTGCAATGGGTTATGGTCAATTTATGCCATCGTCATTTAAAGATTATGCTGTTGATTTTAATGGTAATGGCCACATCAATTTGTGGGATCCGGAGGATGCCATCGGCAGTGTGGCGAATTACTTCAAAGCCCACGGCTGGACCAAAGGGGCCGCCGTGGCTATTCCTGCCAACGGGCAAGCGCCAAATCTCGATAATGGCTTTAAGACAAAATACCCCATTTCGACATTATCTGCCGCAGGGCTAAGCCCGACCGGTTCGCTGGGCGACTATCAGGAAGCCAGCTTGTTGCGTCTTGATGTCGGTACCGGCTATCAATATTGGTATGGTTTGCCAAACTACTACACTATTACCCGTTATAACCACAGCACCCATTACGCGATGGCGGTGTGGCAGTTAGGTGAGGCGGTCGGTCGGGCGCGTCGCGGCCTTTAATAGCTGAGCGGATATCACAAAAAAGAGCCGCGTTATGCGGCTCTTCATACTAATCACAGCAGATGAGAAATATCATCCGGATGAACTGATGGTGGAGACTGACGCCAACCGCGTGTGAGCCACAGCAAGTAAATAAAACCAGCCAGTAACCACAACAAGCCGACCTCTAGCGCGCGCTGTTCAAGATGAAGCCACAACCACACCGACATCACAAACCCCATCATTGGCAACAGCCCATATTTAAACATGGCTGAAATACCACGACGCTTCTCATTGAAAATAAAGTGTTTTATAACACTCAAATTCACAAAAGTGAACGCGCCGAGTGCTCCGAAGCTTATCATCGACACCACTAAATTCAGATCAAGGAACAGCGCCAGCAGCGAGATGGTCGCCACGAACAAAATAGCGCGCCACGGCGTATGAAACTTGCGATGCAGATGGAAGAACACTTTTCGCGGTAGTACCCCTTCACGGCCCATGGCATAGAAGATACGCGACACACTGGTCTGTGCGGTCATCGCCGAGGCATAAACGCCCGTCAGGTAAGTGGCCATAAAGAAGTTATACATCCACTTACCGCCGACATGCTCGGAGATAATCAGGCTAGCGGTATCCTGATAAGGGATTAATGATTTCCAGTCTGGATAAGCCAAGTGCGCAGCATAAGACACAGCAATAAAGATGGCACCGGCGCTTATCACGGTAAACAGAATAGCGCGTGGCAGAGTGCGTTTCGCGTCGTGGGCTTCTTCTGCCATAGTCGCGATGGCATCAAAGCCGAGGAATGCCAGACAAAGCACCGCGGCACCGGATAATAATCCAGACATATCACCGGCATTGACCAGCAGTGGCTTCATTAACGCAGCCGGGCTTAAATCAGCCTGACTGAAAGAAAGAGCAATAAATAATACGATAAAGATCATTTGCGCCGCTATCAGCGAGAAATTCACCGAAGTGAGCAGGCGCACACCGAGAATATTCAATAGGCTGACACTGACAATAGACGCCATAATAAATACCGGTGCGGGGATCGCCGGAAATGCCTCGTGCAAGAAAATGCCCAAAACTAAATAATTCAGGATTGGCAGGAACAGATAATCCAAAATTTGCGCCCAACCCACCAGAAAACCGGTTTTTCCACCAAAACTACGCTGAACGTAAGAATAGGCAGAACCTGATAACGGCATAGCGTTAGTCATCCGGCAATAACTGAGGGCGGTAAATAAAATGGTAGCTACGGTGACCAGATAGGCAATAGGTAGATGCCCCTGACTTAATACAGTCACCTGTCCGTAGGTAGTAAATACGCCCAAAGGCACCATATAGGCGAGCCCGAAAGCGACCAGCGCGGGGGTTTTAAGCACTCTGCGCAACTGAATATTTTGTGGCATTACCGTATCATCTCCTGGTGTGTACAAGCACCGCTAAGCTGCATTTTTATGCAGATCTAACATAGAAAGGAGCGGATTTTGACACAAGGGGGTAAGGTTTGAAAGCCAATACCTTTCCGACTTGGTATTGCTGCGTTATTTGCCAGATTGATGACTCGGATCATCCAGGTAAATTACCTTTTATTTCGGCATGTTTATCACCCGAGTCACCGACTTATATCAGTGACTCGGGTGGGTATAAATACCGGTTTATCCGGCCTGATAAACCACTTTACCGCCAATCAATGTACATTCCACCTGAGTTTGATAAATCGTCTCTGGTGACTGCTCAAACAGGTTGTTTTTCAAAATGATAATGTCGGCAAATTTACCCGTTTCCAGTGAGCCAATATACTGCTCTTTGGCAATCATATACGCCGCGTCAATGGTGGCGGAGCGTAATGTTTCAATCAGCGTCAGGTCACGATCATTATCCAGCCGCGGGCCAGCGGGGCTGCCGTCAAGATGCCATGCGCGGCGGGTCATCCCTACTTGCAGGTTGTACCATTCATCCAAACGATCAATCGGCCAGTCACTCCCATAAGCAATACGAGCCCCTGCATCGAGGAAACGCGCCGCGGGTTCCATATGTTGGAAACGGGCTTCACCCAGCATTTCGCGCTCTTCATCAATCAATACACCCGGCAAACCGCCCCACTGGAAAGAGAGCACGGCAGTCGCCCCCAGTTTGGCAAAGCGGTCATATTGATGAGTAGCCACCAGCTCATTGTGCGCCAGCCCCGGCCGGATATCTTTGCCAGGGAAGGCAGCTCGCATCTGTTCCACCGCATCCAGCACCATTTCGATCGCACCATCACCCACGGTGTGAGTGTGTGGATGAAGGCCGGCACGGGCGCATTCCAGCATCACCGCATTGACGACTGGCGCGGTAAAATAGAGGTCGCCATAGTGTTTAGTTGGCTGCCAGTCTGGATTTTCTGCCGTGCCGTGGTTGGCACGATAAGGTTCGAGCAGGGCGGCGGTCATGGTCGGCGGCTGTAGAACACCGTCGATAAACAGTTTCAAGTGATCAACAGCAAACCCCGGCGCGGGTGTCCACTCTTCATTTCCCCACTGACGACCAAAGTCCACCACTTCTTGTACCACGCGTGCCGCATCTTCCGGCCCTTGTAGGCTGTCTGGTGTGACTTCTTTGGCACCCAGAACGCGTAAAGTCAGCTCGTTGCGCTCATATAATTGGCGGAAAGCCACCAATTGTTCGGCAAATACACGGGTATCCATCACGGTAGTGACACCCTGAGCATTTAAGACTTGTTGCACATGCGCGGCGATTTGCACATTCTTTTCTGGCGTGGCAGAAGGGATACTGTCAAAGGCGCGCATGGCCGGCGCATCTTCCAAAATGCCGGTAAGTTTGCCGTTCACGTCGCGAGCAATTTTGCCATCGGGTGGGACGGGCGTATTTTCATCAATCCCCAGCAACTCAAGCGCGCGGCTATTAGCCGCCAGCGTGTGGCAGTCATTCGAGAACAACGCCACCGGGCGACGAGTATTAAGTGAGTCGAGGGCGGCACGACTCATATCTGCACCTACCGGTGTTATGGCTTGGCGCTGCCAGGCACGCACAGTCAACCAGTCATTTTCACCTTTAAAGGGATCACTATCGAGATGCTTTTGGATAATATCTAACGTCTGCTCAACACTCAGCGCGGCATAATTGAGATTACAACCGATCAGCTGTTTGCCACCCCAAAACGGGTGCATATGGCTGTCAATAAGGCCGGGCATCATAAACTTGCCAGCCAGATCGATAAGTTGGGTTTTCGGGCCAGAAAACTGTGGGATAAGCTCATCATTGCCCGTCGCCAGAATATAGCCCTGGCCCAGTGCGATGGCGCTGCACATCCGGTTATTGGCATCTGCCGTGTAAATGATGCCGTTGTAATAGATAACATCGGCGACAGTAGATTGTTGAGTCATAGTTGGCTCTCAAAAATCCCGTTCTTCCTTGATGTTGCAGCAGTTTCTGATGCTGGCTACAACGCCAATGATTTTGGGAATAGGTGGGTCAAATAGCCATTATAGCCTGTATCTCCGGTAAAATTACGAGTGAGATACAAACTGAGGCTGGTGTTAGCTTAAGGGTTTTTTAATAATTCGGCTTTCATCGTAGCTGTCAGATGACGCAGTATTTCTGTTTCCGAAAAACCTAATTCGGTTAATTGTGTCAATCCATCCAGACCACAGACCAGCCCAATCAAGCGCCATGCGATATCACTGGCGCTTATATTTGCGCGGAATTCATTATTGGCTATTCCGGCATCAATTACCTCGACGGTGGCTTGATGCCAATCTGACATTGAGATGGCGCAGGCCTCTTTAATCAAGTCATCGCGTTCGGCCATGACCGAGACTTCATTCCATAAGCGCGTTTCTCGCTTACCCGCTTCATCTTGTGGATAACCCAGAACAAGGAGCACCCGCTCGTGGGCCGGTAAGTTTTGGCTGTTTATCGCGAAAGCCGCTAAAGATTGCTTCACTAATAATAGAAAAGCATCGGCTCGCAGTCGTGAAACCGATGAAAAGTGGTGATGGACTTGCCCAACAGCCACGCCCGCCTCACTGGCAACACGGCGCACGGTGGTAGCGTTCATCCCCTCGGTTATGGCGACACGCATCGCAGCGTGCAAAATGGTGTCATGTCGCTCTTCACGATTCAAATAGGCCAAAGAGATTCCTTTATCTGACACATTAATATTTTCATCATTATGTGATGAATTGGACGTCAGTTCAACTTTCCGCTATTATTGCGAAATTGAACGGGTGTTCAGTTTTAAATTATGCTTAATTCGAGCGTTTTCTATGTCTAAAAAGTGGATGATTTTCTACGTTATTATTCTGATGTATCTCCCTGTTTCTATTGATGCAACCGTACTTCATGTGGCTGCACCACGGCTGGGGATAGCCTTGTCTGCCACCGGTAGCGAGTTATTATGGATCATCGATATTTACTCGTTAGTGATGGCCTGTTTATTACTCCCAATGGGGGCACTGGGTGATCGCATCGGTTTTAAACGACTGGCTTTATTGGGGTCGGTATTGTTTGGTATAGCTTCTCTTGGGGCTGCTTTGGCACCGTCGGTTGCCGCGTTGATTGCTGCGCGCGCTTGTCTGGCGATTGGCGCGGCGATGATTCTCCCCGCCACTTTATCCGCAGTGCGCCATGTTTTTACTGATGAACGCGAGCGAGCTTTAGCATTAGGAATTTGGGTAGCTATTGGCACCATGGGCGCGGCGATGGGGCCGTTGGTCGGTGGGCTATTAATGGAATACTTTTATTGGGGATCGGTGTTCTTAATCAATATTCCTATTATTATCGCGGTGGTTATTGCCACATTGGTGGTTATTCCTACCCAGCCGATGCGCACTGAACAGACATGGAAATTGGCTCCGGCATTGGTGTTGATCACTGCTATCCTGATGCTGGTCTATGCAGCCAAAACCGGGCTACGCGGCAATGGCGACCCAGTAACGACGTCGCTGACGGCCTTGTTTGGCGGTGTGATGTTGTTTGCTTTTGTGCGCAATCAATTGTCTACCTCTGCCCCGATGATCGATTTTCGTCTGATAAGTCAGCGAGTTATAGCCGTTGGTATAACAATGGCAATGACGGCGATGATAACGCTGGTGGGATTTGAATTACTCCTGACGCAAGAATTGCAGTTTGTGTTGGGAAAAAGTCCACTTGAAGCGGGCATATTTCTGCTGCCTTTAATGATTGCCAGCGGAGTGAGCGGGCCTTTATCGGGATGGTTAGTGGCCAAACTGGGATTACGTACTGTCGCCAGTGCCGGTATCGCCTTCAGTTCATTGAGTTTTCTCGGGTTGGCCTGGACTGATTTTGCCACGCAGGTATATCTGGCGTGGGGATGGATGATATTACTCGGTTTCAGTATTGAAGCATCACTGCTGGCCTCCACGGCGGCAATCATGAGTGCAGCTCCACCAGAAAAAGCCGGTGCGGCGGGAGCCGTAGAGGGAATGGCTTATGAGTTGGGCGCAGGTTTGGGGGTGGCAATTTTTGGTTTGATGCTATCGCGGGCTTATACATCCTCGATTGTATTACCGGAGGATTTGCCCGCCAGCTTGACGGAACAGGCCAGTGCTTCTATCAGTGAAACCATTCAGGTAGTAAATAGCCTTGGTGGATATGACGCGCTGCTCAATAGTGCCAAAATCGCTTTTTCGGCTTCGCACAGCTTAGTGTTAGGTACTGCTAGCGGTTTGTTGATCCTGCTGGCGACCGTGGTGTGGTTTGCGATGCCGGGGGAAAAAATACGGCAATTTGCACATTGACCGAAGGGGCCTGCTGGCCCCTGATACCCGCCCACTACTTCTTTTTTTATTAAACTGTTTATTAACGGTTTAGAGTCTACCAACTCTCTTTATTCATTAGTCATTGCTCTTAGTTAAGTGTGTGATATACATATTTACAGTAGTGATTTGGGTTTTGATTGATAAATGATGTCAAAACCGTATTCCAATAAAGAGTAAGGTTTTTCTATGACCGCGCGGCCGTTCACAGCACAACTCGATATCGACAGCTCAACTCAACCTGTCCGGGTCTCTATCAAAGGAGATTGGGTGCTGGCGTATTACCGCGTTTTGGAACCGGTCGTCACGCAATTTCGCGCTAGCCAGCCTCAGTCAGTGGTCTTTGATCTTACGCAATTAGGCGCTTTAGATACTGCTGGCGCGACACTGTTAGCACTGCTTCTGGGTGAAGAACGTGTCAATCATCTGCGTGAACTTGCGCCTAAACTACCCGAAGAACGCCGTACTTTATTGGAAACAGTTAGCCGTGTTTTACCTGATTTAGCCTCCGAGTCGTCAGAGAAATCATCTTCATTTTGGCTTGACTTATTGGCAAATACCGGCCGGTCGGTGGACAATTTATGGCAAGATATCAAATCGTTACTGGGTTTTATCGGCCTGACTCTCGAAGCACTATTTAGCACGATTTTCCGCCCCTCGCGCTGGCGAATGACTTCTTTGATTGCCAATATTCAGCAAATCGGCCTCAATGCTGTTCCTATTATTATGCTACTGACGTTTCTGGTGGGAGCGGTCATTGCTTTCCTTGGGGCGACAGTATTAACCACTTTCGGTGCCGGTATTTTTACCGTCGACTTGGTGGTGTTTTCTTTTCTACGTGAATTTGCCGTCCTGCTAACGGCTATTTTAATGGCGGGGCGTACAGCCAGTGCTTTCACCGCTGAAATCGGTCTGATGAAAGCGAACGAGGAAATTGATGCCATCCAAACTCTGGGTTTAAATCCGGTTGAGTTGTTGGTACTGCCACGCGTGTTGGCGCTGTTAATCTCATTACCGATGTTGACCTTTATTGGTATGGTTTGCGGCATTTTCGGCGGGATGGTGGTCTGTGCGTTAGCTCTCGATATCTCGCCCACCATGTTTTTATCGATCATGCAAAGCAGTAATGGATTGCAGCATTTTCTGGTGGGAATAAGCAAAGCACCTATTTTCGCTTTCCTGATTGCCATTATTGGTTGCCTCGAAGGGTTCAAAGTCACTGGCAGTGCTGAGTCTGTCGGAGTACACACGACCACCAGTGTGGTGCATTCAATCTTCGTGGTGATCTTGCTTGATGCCGTCGCAGCACTATTTTTCATGGAGATGGGATGGTGAGCCAAATGATACAAGAGCCAATCATTCAAATTCGTAATCTGGTGAATTGCTTTGGCAAACAGTGCGTACATCAGGATCTTAATCTTGACGTGCAGCGCGGCGAAGTGCTCGGTGTGGTGGGCGGATCGGGTACTGGTAAGTCAGTGCTACTGCGCAGTATCGTGGGATTACGCCGTCCAACGGCAGGGCAGATTCATGTGTTTGGTCAGGATTTAATGACACTATCGGGCCAGGCGCGTTCTCAAGTTGAACGCCGATTTGGTGTATTGTTTCAACGCGGCGCATTATTTAGTTCTTTGACGGTGACGGAAAACGTGGCTCTGCCATTAATCGAAAATGCGGGTTTACCCCGTGACGAGGCAGAGCGGTTAGCTCAGGTTAAATTAGCGCTAGCGGGCTTACCGCCAGGGGCGGGCAGTAAATATCCGGCTTCATTGTCAGGCGGGATGGTTAAACGTGTTGCATTGGCGCGCGCGCTGGCATTAGACCCTGATATCTTGTTTCTCGATGAGCCGACTGCGGGCCTTGATCCTATTGGTGCGGCGGCGTTTGATAGTTTAATCCGCACCTTGCGGGATGCACTGAATCTTACGGTATTTCTGGTGACACACGATCTGGATACACTCTATACCTTGTGTGATCGTGTGGCCGTATTGTCACAAAAGAAAGTACTGGTGGTAGATACATTGGATAAAGTGGCTGCAACTGATGATGACTGGATTCAGGCGTATTTTCATGGCCCTCGTGGCCGGGCTGCTTATCAGGCGGCGGCAGCGATTAATAGCGAAGAGAGGTTGTAAATGGAAACCCGTGCTCACCATGTTGTCATTGGTTTGTTCACTCTCATTGTGGTCAGTGCCGCGCTGTTATTCTGCCTATGGCTGACAAACGCCGGCTCTAATCGCCAGTTCAAGCTCTACGATATTGTTTTTAATGAACCGGTGAGTGGCCTGTCTCAAGGGAGTATCGTGCAGTACAGTGGTATTCGGGTTGGCGAAGTGACTCAACTGCGTTTGGACAGTGAGAACCCTAATAAGGTTTGGGCGCGGATTCGCGTCTCTGCTTCGACACCTATCCGCCAAGATACGCAAGCCCGTCTGACGGTTGCTGGTATTACCGGTACCTCAAATATTCAATTTAGCAGCAGCACCCCGTCAAGCCCGTTATTGGAGGGTAAAGATGGCGAAATTCCTATTATTATTGCCACTCCGTCACCGATGAGCCAATTGCTGGCCAATGGCGAGAATTTCATGAGTAACGCCAATGAAGTGCTGATGCGCTTAAACCAGCTACTGGCACCTGATAATCAACAGCGGCTCATCACCACACTTGATAATCTCGCACTGGTCACCCAGACGGTCGCCGATCAACGTCAGGACATTCGTACCATGTTGCAGCAGTTGGCCCAGGCCAGCAAACAAGCTAATGAGACACTGGCGCAAACCAATCGCTTGCTGCGCAACGCTAATGGATTGATGGATGGGCAGGGTAAGCAACTGGTTAATGATGCCGCCAAGACGATGGCATCGTTACAAAATACCAGCATCATTCTCAATAAATTGGTCACTGAAAATAAAACTTCTCTCAATAATGGCATGCAAGGAATGAATGAATTAGGGCCTGCTGTTGATGAATTGCGCAGAACATTAGCCACATTGCGTGCGGCGGTTTCCCGTTTGGAAGAAAATCCTGCGGCTCTGCTGCGTGGCCGTGAAAGAACACAGGAGTTTACGCCTCGATGATATCTCTGAAGATAATGCATTCTACCGGCCGTGGTGCGCGGCTGTTGATGTTATCCGGACTGGCGATGTTACTGTCAGCTTGTACCATTTTACCCAGCGCGCCGGTATCACAGGTTTACTTACTGCCCGTGCCGCCCGCAGCAAATGCGCCGCGCGCGCAGGCAGTAAATTGGTCGTTGCGAGTTTCACAACCAGCCACCAATCAGTTTATCAACAGTTCGCGCATTGCTGTGCAGCCAGAAGGGCAGGAAATAGCGGTCTACAAAAATTCGCGCTGGACTGATCCGACCCCTATTTTAGTGCGTAATCGCCTGATCCAGGAATTCCGTACTGATGGCCGTATTTCTGCTGTCAGCAGCGACGATGATAGCCTTCAGGCTGATGTTGAGCTGAGCGGCGATTTATCGGCATTTCAGGGGGTATATCAAGCGGGTAACAGTGAAGTACTGATCCGTTTTGATGCCCGACTGGTGCGTATTTCAGACCGCAGAATTATGGCAACACGACATTTTGAAATTCGACAACCTATTAAGGGCGCACAGATGAATGAAGTGGTGGATGCTTTTGGCTTGGCGAGTAATCAGTTGGCCTCACAGGTGCTGAACTGGACACTGCAACAGTCTCCTCAGTAACTGTTTTCTCAGTGAAAGGGCTGTCTTCATCTTAGATATACCCTAAGTAATTCGAGTTGCAGGAGGGCGGCTAGTGAGTAAATCCCCAGGAGCTTATTGATTCTAAGGTCAATGGCAGTAAGTGGCTGGGGGACAAATCGGTCGGGAACCGATTTGTACGCTGTTTGCTGGCGAGGCCCATAGATGGGCCAAGTAATGAAGATAGCCACCGCAAATTCAGCTTGCAGTATGACGGGTATATGTCAGGTTAAGTAAAGTCCGACAGTTATATTGACTGAGAAATTATAAACTTCTGCAAAATATCTGATTGCTGTTACTGAAATATATCTTATATCAAATAAGAGTTGATTTTATGTTTCATAATGTTTGACTATTGTTCTATAAATTGAGCAAAAGGGAATCATTATGCTTTGGAAAAATACCAAGGAACAGTTTGGCCGTATCACAATTAGTATCCACTGGCTGGTGGCATTGACAGTATATGCACTGTTTGCTCTGGGTTTATGGATGGTGACTTTAGGCTACTATGATGGCTGGTATCATCAGGCACCTGAAATACATAAAAGCATCGGTTGTATACTTTTTGCTGTGATGTTATTTCGGGTAATCTGGCGCTTTATTTCACCGCCACCAAAGCCTTTATCCAGTTATAGCCAGTTAACACGAGTCAGTGCGGTATTAGCACATCTGTTTTTATATATTGTCTTATTTTGTATTATGTTCAGCGGTTATTTGATCTCTACGGCTGATGGGCAACCGATCTCTGTATTTGGTTGGTTTGCTGTTCCTGCAATATTAACAAGTTTACCTGATCAGGCTGATACTGCGGGTACTGTGCATCTTTATCTGGCTTGGGCCTTAGTGGTGCTTTCACTATTACATGGGCTGGCCGCAATTAAACACCATTTTATTGATGGTGATATTACCCTTAAACGGATGCTGGGACGTAGCACCGATTAACCAACTGTATTATGGAGAATTAAATATGTTTAATAAGACCCTATTGGGCCTGACTGTGGGTGCACTGATGTTTACCGCTGGTAGTGCCGCAGCCGCCGAATATAAAATTGATAAAGAAGGTCAACACGCCTTTATCGAATTCCGGATTAAACACTTAGGCTATAGCTGGTTATATGGCAGTTTTAATGATTTCGATGGTTCTTTCACTTTTGATGAAAAGAATCCCGCAGCAGATAAAGTGAATGTGGTGATTAACACTAACAGTGTTGATACCAACCATGCTGAACGTGATAAACATCTGCGCAGCAAAGAATTTCTGAACGTCAGTAAATTCCCACAGGCGACATTTGCATCGACTGAAGTGAAGAAAAATGCCGAAGGTTATACTGTAGTCGGCAACCTGACATTAAATGGCGTAACTAAGCCAGTGACCTTGGAAAGTAAGCTGACTGGCCAGGGTAATGACCCATGGGGGGGTTATCGTGCCGGTTTTGAAGCTAATGGTAATATTAAGTTGAAAGACTTTAATATCACCACTGATTTAGGCCCAGCATCACAGGAAGTTGAATTGATCCTGTCCGTTGAAGGTGTTCGAGCTAAATAAGCTGTATTGTTCTATTTTAAAGGAGCCTTGGCTCCTTTTTTAATATCAGGACTATAAAAATAAGGCTATTTGACCTTATTTGCTGCAAAAAAAGGCCCTTGGCTGACTGAATCTCTGATGAACAATTCAGATTGAAATATATTTTCATTTGATAGATAGCCGCCATCTAGCATGGATATCAGCCTGTTAATAACTTCATTTATCATGCTACTGACGGGATCTTTGATACTGGATAATGGTGGTAGCAGGAAAGGTGCGATAGGAATATTATCAAACCCGATGATGGAAACATCTTCCGGAACTTTTAACCCGGCTTCATGTAATTTTTTCATCGCCCCAATGGCCATATCATCGTTACTGGCGATAATTGCGCTAAAGGATAACTGGCTGGCTAATAAAGACTCAACCGCAGTGACACCACTTGTAGGCGTCCATCTACCTTGCACAATCAGTTTGTCCTGAACGGGAAGAGAAAATGCTGCTAATGCTGCCTTATATCCTGAAAGTCGCTCAATTGCGGTAGGTGAATCAAGTGAGCCGGTAATAAAAGCGATATCTTGATGGCCCTGCTCAATAAGATATTGAGTCGCATTATAGCTGGAACCTTTATGATCGCAGAAAATACAATGACTATGATTTTTTCGCAGCTTTCTGTTAACCACCATAATCGGCTGTTTATATTGATCAATAATAAGATCCATGGCATCCACAGTTAAAAACCGGGGATAAATTATTATTGCATCACAGCGCAAGTCTAGCAGGAACTGAATAGCCTCTTGTTCCTCTTCAGCACTGTGTTTCCCATCAACCAGAACTAACTGACGACCATTTTTTTCTAATTTTTGCGCAGCTTGAGACAAAATTTCATTAAAGTAGCTGCCGTTATACAGGGTATTGGTGACCACCAATCCGATGCATTCAGATTTATTGGTTGCCAGATTTCTCGCCAGTAAATTTGGCCGATATCCCGTCTCTTCAATGGCTTTAAAGACACTTTCTTTCGTCGCATCACTGACATAGCCTTTGCCCGACAAAACACGCGAAACAGTGGCTTTTGAAACACCGGCTTTCTTTGCCACTTCTTGCATTGTAGACATAGGCTCTTCCTGACACGTTGAAAATTATTACTATTCTACACGTTACCGCCGCCTAGAAGCAGGTTGCAGGGCAGAATAAATTCCCTCTCGATGTCGATCATCATCACAGAATGAAAATTGAATAAAACTAACTATTGAATTCTATCTCATATTTTAAGACTCTCATGTGGAACCGGTTACCTATTTGTCTGAAATGTTCATAGATAAGATCTTTCTGGTCAGTGAGTAATTTATAACTATATGAATTTTATGGCTAATTGTGAGTTCATGGCGATGAGGAATTCCCTCAGTGCAGAAGGGACACTTAGCTCAGTGCGCGCCATTACGGGGAGTTGTTACTCATGTCAAAAAATTATGCCGCAATATCACAACAGATAGTCGATGCCATTGGTGGGGCCAATAATATTGGGGCCGTGACCCACTGCATGACACGCTTACGCTTTGTACTCAATGATAAGACTGTGGTCGATCTGGTAAAATTAAAAGCCATCACCGGTGTGTTGGGTGTGGTACACAGTGAAAATCAGTGTCAGGTTATCATTGGAAATAATGTGAGTTATGCTTTTGCTGAAGTGCTCAAATTGTTGCCTGAAGGCGCATTGCCGGCAAACGTATTACCCCAGAAAAACAAGATCACCTTAAAGCGGATTGGGGCAGGGATACTGGATGCATTGATTGGCACCATGTCACCGTTGATCCCCGCCATTATCGGTGGTTCGATGGTAAAACTGCTGGCGATGATACTGGATATGACCGGCATTTTTGAGAAAGGCTCATCAACTCTCATCATCCTTAATGTAATTGGCGACGGTGCTTTCTTCTTCCTGCCAGTCATGGTGGCGGCTTCTGCGGCGATAAAATTCAAAACCAATATGTCGCTGGCTATCGCTATTGCCGGGGTATTGGTTCATCCGGCGTTTATTGATTTAATGGCAAAAGCTGCACAAGGCCAACATGTTGAATTTATGGGCGTATCCGTTACGGCAGTGAAGTACACCTATACTGTGATCCCAGCACTTTGCATGACCTGGCTGTTGTCTTATATTGAGCGCTGGGTTGACCGTATTACACCGGCGGTGACTAAAAACTTCCTTAAACCGATGCTGATCGTGCTGATTTCTGCCCCTATTGCCATCATGTTTATTGGGCCACTGGGTATCTGGATCGGCAGCGGTATTTCCTCTTTGGTGTATACCGTTCATGATTATCTGGGCTGGCTCTCCGTAGCAATTATGGGAGCACTTTGGCCATTATTAGTCATGACGGGTATGCACCGTGTCTTTACACCCACCATCATCCAGACCATTGCCGAAACGGGCAAAGAGGGCATGGTGATGCCATCAGAGATTGGTGCCAACCTTTCACTGGGCGGTTCATCTTTGGCGGTTGCCTGGCGCACTAAAAACCCGGAATTACGCCAAACGGCGTTGGCTGCTGCGGCTTCCGCGATTGTAGCGGGCATCTCTGAACCGGCACTTTATGGGGTGGCATTACGGCTCAAACGCCCGTTAATCGCCAGCCTTATCAGTGGGTTTATCTGTGGTGCCGTAGCCGGAATAGGTGGGCTAGCCAGCCATTCCATGGCCTCACCTGGGTTATTTACCAGTGTTCAGTTCTTCGATCCGGCTAATCCAATGAGCATTGTATGGGTGTTTGGCGTCATGATTCTGGCAATAGTCATTTCTTTCGTCACCACTCTCTTACTGGGGTTTGAAGATATCCCTGTCGAAGATAGTGCGGATAGCCGTGCCGATTCTCCTGCTTCACATAGTGCAGTGAAAACTAACTAAATAAAGAGGTATTGAATGTCAGTATCAACATTTCCCGACGGTTTTTTATGGGGCGGCGCATTAGCCGCAAACCAGGCCGAAGGTGCTTGTTTTGAAGGTGGAAAAGGGCTGACAACGGTGGATATGATCCCTCATGGGGAACACCGTTTGGCAGTGAAATTAGGGCAGGAAAAGCGTTTTACCTTAAGAGATGATGAGTTTTACCCCAGTCATCAGGCCATTGATTTTTATCATCGTTATAAAGAAGATATCGCGTTAATGGCGGAAATGGGGTTTACCGTATTCCGTACATCAATTTCATGGAGCCGTATTTATCCTAATGGCGATGAATTGACACCTAATACCGAGGGCATTGCCTTTTATCGCGACCTTTTTAATGAATGTAAGAAACACAATATTGAGCCGCTGGTAACACTGTGTCACTTTGATGTACCCATGCATCTGGTCACGGAATATGGCTCGTGGCGTAACCGAAAAATGGTTGAGTTTTTTACGCGTTATGCCCGAACATGTTTTGAGGCCTTCGATGGTTTGGTGAAATATTGGCTCACATTTAATGAAATTAATATCCTGCTTCATAGCCCATTTTCAGGTGCTGGTTTGGTCTTTGAGCCGAATGAAAATCAGGAACAGGTAAAATACCAATCGGCTCATCACGAACTGCTCGCCAGCGCCTTAGCGACTAAAATTGCTCATGAGGTCAATCCTGAGAATCAGGTAGGTTGCATGCTGGCGGGAGGGAATTTTTACCCGCGAACCTGTAAACCCGAAGATGTTTGGGCCGCGCTGGAAAAAGATAGGGAAAATCTATTTTTTATTGATGTGCAGGCTCGTGGGGCTTATCCCGCTTATACAAAACGCCTTTTCAGAGAGAAGGGAATTTCAATTGCTACCCAAGTGGGTGATGACGATATTCTAAAACATACGGTGGATTTCGTCTCATTTAGTTATTACGCTTCGCGTTGTGCGTCGGCGGATATGAATGACCATAACAGTAGCGCAGCTAATATTGTAAAATCTTTGAAAAATCCACACATTCAAGCCAGTGAATGGGGTTGGGGCATCGATCCTTTAGGTTTGCGCATCACCATGAATATGATGTACGACCGCTATCAGAAACCACTTTTCTTAGTTGAAAATGGGCTGGGCGCCAAGGATGAAATTAATCCACAAGGTGAAATTGAAGACGATTATCGTATTAGTTATCTACGTGAACATATTAAAGCTATGGCGGAAGCTATAGACGATGGTATTCCGGTCATTGGATATACCTCATGGGGATGTATCGATTTAGTTTCTGCCTCGACTGGGGAAATGAGCAAACGCTATGGATTTGTTTTTGTTGACCGTGACGATTTGGGCAAGGGTTCTTTAGCACGCAAGAAAAAGAAATCTTTCTATTGGTATAAAAAAGTCATTGCCAGTAATGGTGCCGATTTGAGTTAAATAACTCGCCGGGAATGGTGGCTATGACTAATGTTCCCGGCGACGAATAGGATTTGGATACCGCTGTATTTTTGTTTTAAATCTCTGATATTCACTCGTCACGATCGCGTGTAGAGCCTTTCTTCAAGTTAGTCATAAAATCCATAAATGCAGTTCGCAATGGGGCAAATACTGGATGCTTACGATTCTCCATCATAGTTTCTGAAAACAGTTTCAGACCTAGTGCAAATGCTGCTGTTTTTTCTTTACCAAAGTCCAGATCTTCACGCGCCTGTAGCCGTTCGATAATGCCGAGGATCTCATCGTGATTTTCGGCTTCGAATGTCACTGGCGCTTTATCCAGAGGCTCACCTTTGCGATCCGTCAATGGTTCAATGGTGATTCTATAACGGTAACCGGGCATTAGCTTTTCTCCGGGTTATTAGTCTCTGTCGCCTTCGGTTCTAACGTTTTTTCAATGGCTTCTACTGCGGTCAGTAATGCTGAATTAATATGCTCAACTTGCTCTGGTGTGACATCCGAACGCATCATACTGCTACGTAGAATATGGCGTAAACGGTGCATTGCATCAGAAATACCTTCAGCCATATTGCTTTCAGAGCGGCGATTGACTTGTGCCAGTCGTGCAAAAATAGCATCAACTATCTGTTGATTTTGCTGCAATTCAGCTTTACCAGCATCAGTAATTTGGTAGCTTTTACGGCCATTACCCGTCGCTACTGGAGTAACAAAATCCTGTTCTTCTAACAATGTCAGTGTTGGATAGATAACACCTGGGCTTGGTACATATAAGCCTGAAGATGCCTCTTCGATAGCTTTAATCAGTTCATAGCCATGGCTGGGTTTTTTATCAAGCAGCGCCAGCAGAACAACCCGCAAATCGCCATGCTCAAACAAGCGATGGATTTTTTCACCGCGCCGGCGTCTACCGCCTCTTGCGGCTTCGATTGCTTCAACTGCCATATGATGGCGGCCGCCGCGATGCATTTTTTCACCGCAACGACGCTGCTCTTCATGGTGTTCTTCACCACAACGATGACCACATTTTGAAAAACCAAACATAATGAATCTCCTTTAGATATATCGAAAACGTTTCGATATATCTAATCTAGATCGATATATCGAAATTAGCAAGAGGCAGATGTCATAAAGATATATCTAAATAAGTTTTTTCGATAGAGTGGCGGATGGAAAGATAGAAGAGAAAAGCCACAATGGCAGTGATTCCTTAGTGACCAGAGGCAGTGGTGGGATATTTTTATGGCTGGGGGGAGGCGAGGGGATACAGCTATAAATAATCCCCTTGCGCCGTAACACTATGGTGAGCAAGGGGAACCGAGCTATCAGCTTTTCTTTACAAACTCAGATTTTAGTTTCATCGGGCCAAAGCCATCAATTTTGCAATCGATGTTGTGGTCACCTTCAACCAGGCGGATGCTTTTCACTTTAGTCCCAATTTTCAGGGTTGAAGAGCTGCCTTTTACTTTCAGATCTTTAACCACTGTCACCGCGTCACCGTCGGCCAGCAAATTGCCATTGGCATCACGTACTACCAAGCCCTCATCGGTAGTTGCAGAATCGCCATTTTCTGACCACTCATTACCACATTCTGGGCAATTCAGTTTTTCCCCTTCCTGCCATGTATACTCCGAATTGCATTTTGGACAGTTTGGTAAACCCATCTCACTAACCTCTTGAAATTAAAATTAATAAATATAAAAAAGTGACAAATTACAGATTACTGTATCGATGTTCACCTATTTTACACTTTTTATCACATTAAAGGATAGTCAGACTATGATTGAGGTCAGTAAAGGGGAGGGAGGATTGTCTGGGTATTGGGTTGCTATACTGAGGCCTGTGTACCTAGCGCACTCATGGTTTGTCGCTGCTCTTCGGTCAGGTCTTCACGGTTGATGCCAGGGTACATCTGCTGGGCGATATACTCGCCCATCACCGCCCCCGATGCACCGGCCAGCGCACTGTTGCCGTTCACCTGAGCCATCACGGCACCCAGTACTGCATGTGCCATCAGGTTGGCTTCGATGTTGACTTTGCCGTTGGCATCGGTGGTCATATTGTGAATCACTTAGCCAGATACGGCGCACTGGCACCCGCCAGGGCTTTTGCCATATCGCCACCGGCCAGGCCCTGTATGGCGGCTGTTGCGGCCTGAACGCCTTGTTGTAGGGCGCTGCCGGTGCCGTTTTTCTTCATTTCGTCTTTGTAGACATCCGAGTTGCGCAGTTTTTCCATATACTCGGCACGGTCTTTCTCGGTGGCATTTTCCTTCAATGGGCCGAGTTTTTCTTTTGCTGCCTTCAGGCCGTTGATATCACCCTGTGTGCGAATAACGTCACTGACCTGACTGCCTATCTCGCCAATCAGTTGTGCTTCGCGCAGGCGGTTTTGTTCTTTCTCTTTATCGAAGATAGGGGAGAGGGCGTTGTTGGCGTGTTCGACGTCGCGGCTCAGGTCAGCGACATTTTGCTGTTGTTTCTCGGTATCGCGAACCGTGATAGTGCCATCCGAAACGGCTGCATGAGTGGTGCTATTGTCATGGCCTTCATTGTTGGCTCCAACCAGTAAGCCGTTGGCCATGTTGCCGACAAACTGACCGCCGATATTACCGCCGGTACTGATACCTACACTCTGATGTTCAACTTTGAAATCGGCTTTATTCCCGATGTTACTGAAGCCCAGTGTGCCAGTATCCAGTGTGTTTTTATCGGCTGTTGCGGTAGATGCAATCACCGCCCCATCAAGCTGGGTATGTTCGCCGACGGTGATATCAAAACCACCTTTGCCGGCGAAGAACCCGGTCTGTTCTTGCACCGAGTCATAGTTGCTGTGCATTTTGTCGCGGCTGGCATTGATGCTGGCAGTGCCAGCCAGAAGAGCAGGAGACGGTCATTAAGCTTATTGATGCGGTGATTGTGAAGCATCGGGTTGAGTCGGCTATACGGCCTGTTGACCAGGAGAGGAACCACTGATTTTTAACGTGGGATCAAAGTGCTGACACACTTCAACTCCGCTAACCATGAGCAACTAAAGAGGTAGTTACTATGGCTGAGCAGGAGTCTAAATCAGATGTCGTTACTACAGAAGTATCATAGTTAAAAACCCTCCGTCATACCGTGGGTACATCCGCGGCTGGAAGACGCATAATGCAGCAACATCCATCACGCTGGAGGGCAACTGGCTGGATGGTACGGGCTTTACGACAGGGACACCGCTGAAGGTACTTGTGATGACGGGTTGCTTGGTACTGACCACCGAAGAGCCATTACCCCTACCACCGCCAGAGCCGGAGATCATGCAGATGCTGCGCAAGGTCTGTAAGCTTTCGGGGCGTAAGCAACAGAAGATCCTGGCGTTTATCGAACTGATCACGGCTAAACGACCACCTTCTGGGAAATGGATTAGAGGGGTTGACTGACAGGTAAAAAGATCCCGGCATCTTTATCCGGGATCTCTGACTATATTAATTGCTTTAGTTCTTCATTTAACCATTGCTGATGTTTATTAATCAACAAAAGGTAATTATCAGCCGTATAATATTCAGATGGTGAGATATTATTTCCAACACCCTGCACAATATTCGGGGAGTTAATCGGCTCACCCCATTCATTCCAAAAATCATTCAATTCAATAGACCCATATACATAATCGCTTGGGAGGTTTTCAAGTAATAACGACAATGCTACACATCGCCATTTCCTTCCTGATATTTGCAAATCTACATTCTCTTCATTACAGATAAATTCTAAATAACTAATAATTTCATCTGTAACAGATGTACAAAAAGCAACCTCAGAAATAGCTGTTAATAGGGATTCTTTAATATCAGACATCGCTATTTTCTGACATGCAAAATCACTGATCTCAGGCGCAGACAACTTGCCTGCTGGAGTTCCTTGTGCGCCTAGGAGGATCATCCCCCAATCAGTCATATTTAGCTGATTAGATAAAACAAATAATTTTTCAATCATGGTTTTGATGGTACCCCATTGATTTTTCCTTCAGAAACGAACATTCGGTGACTTACTCCACCCAATTTAGGATCTACGATCCATTCAAATCGACCAGCGACTCCATTCAAACTACCTTCTAATTGATAAAGTGTAGCACCATTATTTAAATTGGTTGTTGTGGCAGAGCCTGCATAGTTATCAACTATATCATTAAACCCATGAGCTTTAGGTACAGCAGAAAACTCCTGGGTTGCAAAAGGTTTCTTATCATTTGAGTAAATAGAGATCTCTTTTCCATTAATATTGGTAACAACTCTATCAGGTTGTTGATCTACTTTATTCCCACTGCCTGTTCCTTTTTCCCCAGCTCCGACTCTTGGGTTATCTAATATTCTATTATTAATTGTTTTACTGTTTGTAGCATCTGTAGCCCCTTTTGCTGCTTGCCCCTCTCCCTTAATAATATCATCAATAGCAGAGGTCGATTTGCTTGCGCTGGTCGTTCCCGTTGCAGGTGCCTTCTCGCTAGTTTTCCCTGATTGCTCTAACGTCAATGCAATGATCGTTGACGCAAGCACCGCCTTTGTCAAATTGTCCTTATGCAACTGTGTGTTATTCACCACTGGCTCAAGTTGTGATATCGAGTAATTCGTCAGTTCGCGACATTGCCTCGTGCAGTCTGGGGACGCTGCAAGTTGCTTCAGTTTCTCAAGCTCTGCTTTCTGGTCAGCAATTGAAATTCCTGTAGATAACGCCTGTTTCTGTTGATCTGCATCCAGCTTTTTCAGGTCAGCAACAAGCTGTTCTTTCTCGGCATCGGTCTTCGCAGCGGCATACTTCTCTGTGAAGGTCTTGATGTCCTTATCACTCAGGAAGTTATTCTCAACCGCATTCTTGCCAGCCTGCGCACCGGCCACTGCGCTACTGCTGCTGTCACCTACCAACCCACCCGCCAACCCAGCGGCCAGTGTCGCCAGCGCACTGACGGCTTGTTTCTGTTTTTCGGTGAGACTATCTTTATCCCAGCCCATAGCCTTGATGATTGCCGGTGCGGCGGCTTCTGCCGTGAAGGCCGAGACGGCACCGACTGTCGCATTGCCACTGAAGTGGCCCACCACCGCACCCAACACCGCATGCGCCATCAGATTAGCACCCAGACTCTGATCGGCTGGCAGGTATTTGCTGATTTCATGGGCCAGATAAGGCGCGCTGCCGCCAGCGAGAGCCTGGCCGAGGTTACCGCCGGTCAGCCCCTGAGTGATCGCTGTCGCGGCCTGGATCGCCCGTTGTAAATCGCTGCCGGTACCGTAACTGGCTGACGCTGTATTACGTATCTGCTCGACCAGTTGCTTATTCGTCGGCGTCAGATTGCCGTTCTCCGCCAGCGCGTCTTTTGCTGCCTGAATCGCCTTCGGATCTTTCAGCGCTTTTTCTTCCGCTATCTTACCCTGCGTGCGCGCAATATCGGCAACCTGATTGCCTATCTCCCCGATCAAATTGATTTCGCGCAGGCGGTTCTGTTCTTTTTCTTTATCAAAGATAGGCGAAAGCGCATTGTTCGCATGCTCAACGTCGCGGCTCAGGTCAGCGACATTTTGTTGCTGTTTATCGGTATCGCGTACCGTGATAGTGCTATCTGAAATAGCCGCATGAGTGGTGGAACTGGCATCACCACTATTACCGCCCGTGATGGGGATGCCCCCGCCCATATTGCTGATAAAGTCTTGGCTACCCGTAAAACCGCCGCTGCTCAGACCCATACTGCTGGTCGAGGTTTTAAAACTGGCCTGATTATCGAGATCCGAGAAGCCGAGTGTGCCAGTAGCCGTATTGGGATTTAACACCGACATCCCGTTGCACCTGACGCTCCGTCACCACCGGCTATAGGTAACAACCGTCACCGACGGGAGGCATTGTGTGAGGCAACCAACAGTTTAGGGGCAGATGGGGTTCGGAAGAACGGCGAATTGGTGATTGATGGCGACTGGCTCACCGAGTCCGGGATCACCGATGTTGAGCAACTGTAGATTACCGCTGCGCGCGGTGTTATTCGGTTGCAGCGGTGGGAAGTGGGGGCTCTAGAATTTGAGATCAACCACCTCGGCCATCGGTCGATGGTAGTTCGTTAAAACGGCGAAAATAAAATACTCTTATTATCGCGATTAGCCTGATCTATTAATGCAATCACAGATAATAGGTAATCATGAACATCTTGCTCTGATGATTCATCTTTCATCAGGTTATTAATCTCCTTACGAAGATCTGCAAGTTGCTCATCACTAAAAAGCTCCATGTCACAGTTAGATAACTCAGATAACAATGGGTATTTACAGTGATCGTCCCTGATTAAAAAGCTTTCATTCCCCGGAAAGTCTTCCAATGAGGCAATGCTTTCACCGATAACTTTATCCCATAAGTAAACAATAAACATATAGTTACCTCACCACCGTCTTACCTGGGAACGTATTGACCAAATTACCTTGCTTATCAGTGATGACGGTCATAATTGATGTTGGTGTCCTGTTATTCATTGCATCAACTCCAATATTTTTCCCCATATCCACAGTACGAATATAGTTACCAGTAGATGGTGAGTATTGCACAGGTGTCTTCACAACAGTATCTGACTGCAAGACCGTTTTCAGCTCATCCTTCGTCATTGTGAAGTGTGATTTATTAGCTCCCCATTCACCACCATGTTTCTTCCAGGCATATTCAAGCCCTGAGGCTGTCGAACTATCACCATTTCTAAGGTTGACCCTAGACTGAACGCTCGAGCTTTTCCAGACTTCCTTTGCAGAATTCACCGCCGCAGCTTCGGCTTTCGCTGCTGTCGCCTCCGCGACTGTCTTACCAACACCTATCGCACCGCCAGCCCCTACACCACCCGGGACAATAATCTCTGACGCCTGGAGCCCAAGATTATTTACACATAGAAACAAACTGCCAGCACAGTATTCCATACCCGCTTTCAACAATGCTGCATCCAATTCAAGTTGGCCAAATTTGCCGGCATCAATTTTTGAACCTGAACCGGAAGAAATATTCTTCGCTGCATTATTCTCCACGACTGGCTGACGGATATCGGGATCACCCACGCGGAACAACTGGATATAAGCACTGTGCCCAGTGTTATTCGGTTGCAGCGGTGGGAAGTGGGAGTTTTTAGGGCTTAGAAGTAACAGCCCCGGCCAAGGCCGGGGAATTAGATCAAACTATACTTTGTATCTGTTTATAAAAAAACTCACCAAAATCATTCGCTAGGGGCTTAAATGCAAGGTGATTGTCATTCACCCCAGGAGACCATAGTTCAACAGGAGCTTCGATACCTGGCTGAGCACAGTCCAAAACTACATAATCCCCATCTCCCGTAGAACTGATAATTATATAATTACTTGGTAAGTTAGAATTATTTCGCTCTTGCATAGTTATCCAGACAGCATCAGGAATACTTGAGTTAAAAAAATCAGATGTAATCAATCCATAAAACTCTTGGCCTGCTATATCTCCAGCCCCTAAATTCTCCAAAAAGTATCGATATGTCGTAGGAAAGCTTAAGTCGAGCACTTTCTCAGCAGATTTAATAAGCGCATCATCTTTAGGCCCATCAAAATCTGCCTCGTCAATCTTACCATTGATAATATCAATGGCATTTTTCATATCATTCAAACTCATATCATCTACCTTTTAAAAGTCTGAGCGCGTTCTTTCCAGTAATTAGAGCGCCATTTATCAAACTCAGTCCGATTAATGCCCGAAGGTATGTTGTTATCATTAATATGGATAACAGCATGATTTTCTTTATGGAAAGTTTGCGTCACCTCAGCAATAGGGCCATCTTGACGTTGCAACATGTGATGTAAATTCACAGAGTTTCCATTCGCATCAAGTGGGGCCAGCCCTTTCTCCATCCTCTGAATATTGCTTCTTCCCCTGGCATCTATAGCATTTGGATCGAATAAATCATTCCGTTGATAGACCTTATTGCCATTAAATTGTACTGGCTCATCAGACCAATATTTTCTTTCCTGGCCGAAGTACTTGGCGCTACTAACTTCGTCGCTGGCCTTATTGAGTAACTTCGATGCTTCAGTAACATCGCCTTTTTTCAGTGCTGTCTCTGCTGCCTTGATAAGCTTACCCGCACCATCTCCCAGCACAGGAACCAGACCTATTGTAGCTATCAGATAATCCAGCGCGCTCTGCGCGTCCGCAAAGCTCTTGATATCACTAATTATAGGTACAAAGTCTAAACCAAAACCGGCGGCACCTTTCAGCAATTCGTCGCTATTGGCCTGCATCTTGGCTGAACACGCATCGGCACTTATACCGGCACAATTCTGAGCTTTGAAATCCTCCACCGCAGCTTCGATTTGCTTTTGTGCATTCTGATATTTCTCTGCTTGCGATACACCGGAAACTTTTTGATCAACGATATCACCCAGCGAGTTATTCTCAACCGCATTCTTGCCAGCATGCGCACCGGCCACTGCGCTACTGCTGCTGTCACCAACTAACCCACCCGCCAACCCGGCGGCCAGTGTCGCCAGCGCACTGACAGTTTGCTTCTGTTTTTCGGTGAGACTGTCTTTATCCCAGCCCATGGCCTTGATGATTGCCGGTGCGGCGGCTTCTGCCGTGAAGGCAGAGACGGCACCGACTGTCGCATTGCCACTGAAGTGCCCCACCACCGCACCTAACACCGCATGCGCCATCAGATTAGCGCCCAGACTCTGCTATCTGACATTCAATACCCCGTAACCGTAGCTGTTGAGCATGGGCGGCTGATGATTGAGGTTAATTGCTGACCGTTAAAGGTAAAATCCCGGCTCGAGAGCAGAGATCTATTAATACTCAGAGTGATAAGTAATATTATAACTGTCTCCAAGTTCTTCTTGAAGAAGACGCACTAGTTTATGACCATCCTCAATAAATTGTTTTTCTTCCTCTTTGCTTTCAAAACCAGACGAAGCCGGATCATTTATATTGAGTATGGCATCATACCGTTCAGCCCATTCCCTAAGTCTATATTTTAATTCCGAAGATATTGGAAGTTCTTCTGGCGAGATATCTCTATAGTCTTCTGGGGAAACATCCCATAATGGATGACATTGATAATCAGCCATTAATTTAATTTTTCTCATTTCACTGAACCCCGTAAATTAGCACCTACGATATACCCGTTATTTCCTACAGTGACAGCGATATTGTATTTCTTGCCATTTATCACGGTTTCATAGATTGGACGACCAGTTCCAGCTCCTTGATAACCAACTATTTTACCATCAGTCACAGCTTTCATTACCACATCAGGAATACGTGCTTCTGACACACCTATTTGTGCAAATTGGCTACCATGCTCCTCGACAATATGCTGCAAACCTGCTTTAGAACTACCTTTTTCAAGGAAAATAATTTTCCCGCTGGAATCTTTTGCCGCACTAACAATGTTTTCAGGTGTAAATTTAATACCCTGATCTGTCATTTCTTTAAACAATGATTTAGTCGTGAAGCTATTTTTTGCTATAAGAACAAGATCTTTACCCAGTACTCCTAGTGAAGCCACTGCGGCTTGGTTTTCTGGATCTGATATAAACGTCGCAAATTTCGTCCAAGCAGGACTATTAACATCTATTTTTTCAAGGTCTTGTGCATTCCAATATTGAACATAGATTTTAGCTTGCTCATCAGTCATCACGTCCACACCAGGCAGATTTCCTATCCATTCTGGACGCTGTGCCATTTCCGAACCCATCTCAATGATCGGTTTGTCAATGTTCTGACAAAGCAAAGGATTCTCAGCACATTTAGGATCGAGCGTTGCACTTTGCTCATCACTGATTTTCTTCCACTTATCAATTACTGTCGTACAGTCACCACCGGAAGCCTTGCAACTCTGCATTTCTTTATCAAAAGCGAGTCCTTGATCTGCACTCAAATAGTTATTCTCAACCGCATTCTTGCCAGCCTGCGCACCGGCCACTGCGCTACTGCTGCTGTCACCTACCAACCCACCCGCCAACCCTGCTGCCAGTGTCGCCAGCGCGCTGACAGTTTGCTTCTGTTTTTCGGTGAGACTGTCTTTATCCCAGCCCATGGCCTTGATGATTGCGGGTGCGGCGGCTTCTGCCGTGAAGGCCGAGACGGCACCGACTGTCGCATTGCTACTGAAGTGGCCCACCACCGCACCCAACACCGCATGCGCCATCAGATTAGCGCCCAGACTCTGATCGGCGGGCAGGTATTTGCTGATTTCATGGGCCAGATAAGGCGCGCTGCCGCCAGCGAGAGCCTGGCCGAGGTTACCGCCGGTCAGCCCCTGAGTGATCGCTGTCGCGGCCTGGATCGCCCGTTGTAAATCGCTGCCGATACCGTAACTGGCTGACGCTGTATTACGTATCTGCTCGACCAGTTGCTTATTCGTCGGCGTCAGATTGCCGTTCTCCGCCAGCGCGTCTTTTGCTGCCTGAATCGCCTTCGGATCTTTCAGCGCTTTTTCTTCCGCTATCTTACCCTGCGTGCGCGCAATATCGGCAACCTGATTGCCTATCTCCCCGATCAAATTGATTTCGCGCAGGCGGTTCTGTTCTTTTTCTTTATCAAAGATAGGCGAAAGCGCATTGTTCGCATGCTCAACGTCGCGGCTCAGGTCAGCGACATTTTGTTGCTGTTTATCGGTATCGCGAACCGTGATAGTGCCATCTGAAATAGCCGCATGAGTGGTGGAACTGGCATCACCACTATTACCGCCCGTGATGGGGATGCCCCCGCCCATATTGCTGATAAAGTCTTGGCTACCCGTAAAACCGCCGCTGCTCAGACCCATACTGCTGGTCGAGGTTTTAAAACTGGCCTGATTATCGAGATCCGAGAAGCCGAGTGTGCCAGTATCCAACTTGTTTTTATCGGCAGTAGCAGTCGAGCCAATCACCGCACCGTTGAGCTGAGTGTGTTCACCGACGGTGATATCAAAGCCGCCTTTGCCGGCGAAGAACCCGGTTTGCTCCTGTACCGATGTATAGTCTGAGTCAATTTTGGACTTACTGGCACTGACACTCCCGCTGCCGGTCATGGTGCCGAAGGTGAAGCTGCCACTGGCACTCACGCTGGTCTGTTTGCTGTCGTAGTTGTTGCGGTCTTGCTCACTTTGCAGGGTTAAATTGCGGCCAGCATCCACTTTCACGGTTTCGCCGCTGACCTGCGTACCTTTCAAGGATGTATCGCGGCCACTGGTGATACTCATCGTATCGCCCGCTTTTAACTGGGTTTCAGTATGGGTCAGGCTACCCCAATACCCCCATTGGTGGAGAGACCCGATTTTTTCTTTTCATACAGGTGAGACTCGCTCTCGCTCTGTTGCGAGGTGTCGCATGAACATCACCTTTACCCCTCAACCGATCCCAGAGCTGACGCTGGCAAGCGGCGCGTTAGGATTTGCCGCTGGCACCCCGTTGCAACTGACGCTCCAGTATCACCAGCTCTGGATCACTGTCGACACCGATGAAGCCACCTAGGAGGCACTGCGCGAGGCCAGCCAAGACCGCCCGGGTCTGGGCGAGGATTGGGTGCGAGATAATGGCGAGCTGATTATTGGCGGGGACTGGATTACCGAGGGTGAACAACTGGGGATTACCGCCGCGCCCGGATTGATACGGTTGCAACAGTGGGAAGATGAGGTTTCAAGGCTTAGAAGCAAAGATCCCGGCCATGTGACCGGAGTTAGACACATAGATATTTATAAAGATCTTGATTTATATATTAATCCAGATTTTTATATCTCTCAGGTATATATTCCTTGTGTTCCATAGATTTCATCAGGCCTAAAAGATCAGCTAAAAACCAAGATAGCTCTTCTTTGCCTGAACACTCTGTTAACCTATCTATTTGTTCGTCTGAGCAATTTTTCAAAACATAGTTTAAACAGTCTGAAAAAACTACAACTTCAGATTCAGAGAGACGAACGTCAAACAAAGTGACGTTTCCCCCTGGAATGTAATCAACCTTGAGAACATCCATCATTACCACCTTACATAGTCAGAGAATTTATTTTTAAATTCATTTAGTTGGCTGCTATCAGGTCTACTCCACCGACCATCATTTAAACGTTGCGCTGTGTTCTTGTCAGAGTTCTTGAAAGAAGTTACAACTTCCCCATTAGGATCAATGATGTGGATATTTCCACCACTACCTTTAACGATCCAACGGCCATCGTCTTGAAGCAAAATATCTGCTGGTCGTGATTTCTGTACATCATTAATGACAGCCCCAACCGGACGCCCCTCACTATTTCGGATCTCAGCATGCTCGCCTTGCGTGATTTTATTACTACTCTCGTAATTAGTCGGTAAATCAGGCGCACCTTCTGTATTACCTGTGTTATTAGGTGATTGCGCTACAGTCTGGTTACCACCTGTATTATTTGGCCCTACATCAACCTGTCCTGTATTATTTCCAGTATGGTTTATACCCTGTTCTGGTAGTTGGTTTCCACCCGTATTCGCAGCCCCAGCTCCTGCAATCTGATCACCACCGGTATTAGAAAGGCCATTATCACCCTGTCCAATCATTGCCTGAATAGCCAATAATGCAATTTGCACGGGCATTGGGCAATCGCCACCAGAGAGGCATTGTTTTACAACATCACGGCCAAACTCTTTCACGGCTGCATCCAGCTTTTGCGCGATAATTGTATTAGCTTCACTCTGTGGTGCTTGTCCCGCAACCGGTGGAGGCGGAACTAATATTTGCAGCAGGAAGTTATTCTCCAGTGCATTCTTCCCAGCCTGCGCGCTGGCAACGGCGTCAGCGGTGCTACCTCCGGTTAAGCCACCGGCCAATCCTGCCGCCAGTGTACCCAAGGCGCTGATGGTTTGTCGCTGCTCTTCGGTCAGGTCTTCACGGTTGATGCCAGGGTACATCTGCTGGGCGATATACTCGCCCATCACCGCCCCCGATGCACCGGCCAGCGTACTGTTGCCGTTCACCTGAGCCATCACGGCACCCAGTACTGCATGTGCCATCAGGTTGGCTTCGACGTTGACTTTGCCGTTGGCATCGGTGGTCATATTGTGAATCACTTCAGCCAGATACGGCGCACTGGCACCCGCCAGGGCTTTTGCCATATCGCCACCGGCCAGGCCCTGTATGGCGGCTGTTGCGGCCTGAACGCCTTGTTGTAGGGCGCTGCCGGTGCCGTTTTTCTTCATTTCGTCTTTGTAGACATCCGAGTTGCGCAGTTTTTCCATATACTCGGCACGGTCTTTCTCGGTGGCATTTTCCTTCAATGGGCCGAGTTTTTCTTTTGCTGCCTTCAGGCCGTTGATATCACCCTGTGTGCGAATAACATCACTGACCTGGCTGCCGATTTCACCGATAAGTTGTGCTTCGCGCAGGCGGTTTTGCTCCTTCTCTTTATCAAAGATAGGGGAGAGGGCGTTGTTGGCGTGTTCGACATCGCGGCTTAGGTCATCAACATTTTGCTGTTGCTTATCCGTATCACGCACCGTGATAGTGCCATCGGAGACGGCTGCATGGGTGGTGCTGTCGGCGTGGCCTTCATTGTGAGCGCCAACCAGCAAGCCGTTGGCCATATTCCCGGCAAACTGACCGCCGATATTACCCCCAGTGCTGATACCCACACTTTGATGCTCAACCTTGAAGTCCGCTTTATTCCCGATATCACTGAATCCCAGCGTGCCGGTATCGAGTGTGTTTTTATCGGCGGTGGCAGTAGAGCCAATGACTGCGCCGTCAAGCTGAGTATGCTCGCCAACAGTGATATCAAAACCGCCAGAGCCTGCAAAGATGCCGGTCTGTTCCTGTACCGAGTCAAAGTTGCTGTGCATTTTATCGCGGCTGGCATTGATGCTGGCACTGCCGGTCATCGAACCGAAATTGAAGCTGCCGCCGACACTGGCGTCTTGTTGCTTAGAATCGTAACGGTCGCTGTCTTGCTGGCTTTGCAGCAACAGGTCACGGCCCACATCGGCCTTGACGGTTTCACCGCTGACCTGTGCACCTTGCAATATCGTATCGCGGCCACTGGTGATGTTGAGCTGGTTACCGGCATTGACTATGGTTTCTGTGTGAGTCACGCCGTTGCCGCTTTCACTGCCTTTACCTTTGTTCAGACTGGCGGAGACATTAATGCCCCAGCCACCCTGACCGGCACCTATTCCTATCCCCAATGAGCCGCCGCTGCTTTTGTTACTGCCGTCCAGCGTCTGGCTCTCTTGAGTGGATGGTAAAATCACATCACGATTGGCAGTCAGGCTGGCGTCTTTACCCGCCTGTAACTGGCTACCGTACACCACTATATCGCCATCCGCCCCTTTCACGCCGCTCCCAGTGGCGGTGATATTCAGGTTATTACCGGCGGTCAGTGTGCTGCCCTGATGGGTAGTTTGATTGACGGTTTGTTCTGATTTTGATGACTGGCTGCCATAAGACAGGCTAATGCCAATAGCATTTTGGTCACTGGCATTCAATTCTGCCATCTGCCCACCTTGTACCGCCTGCACACCACTGAGAGCCGCTTTAACCCCTTTCAGCGCGGACAGTCGGCCATTGCTCTCTTCGCGGGCATCTTTGGCGGTGGTAACTGTCGTGTTAACGGCGCTGCCAACCGTACCAGACAGTGCCAGTGTCAGGCCGCTACTTTTTTGCTCAACGCTGTGGGTCTGGCTGCTTTGGTTCTCCGCCGCCAAAATAGCGACGTTTTTACCGGTCAGATTGATGTCTTTACCGGCCAACACCTCGGAGCCTTGCACCGTCAGGTCTTTACCTGCGGTCATGTTGACATTGCCGCCCAGACTACCGATCGTGCTGCCCACGTTGGAGATGGTTTTGCCGGTATCAGTCGTTTTCTGGCTATGACTCCCAATCGTGACACCAATCCCGCCGGTGCTCATCAGACCGGATTTTTTCTGCTCGAACAGGTGAGACTCGCTCTCGCTCTGTTGCGCGGTACTGACGGTGATGTTCTCTTTCGCCCGTAGGCTGACATCGTTATCGGCCACCACGTTACTGCCGGTGACCGCGATATTTTTGCCGCTGACATCGATAGAACCCGCCGAGAGCATCGAGCCGACTGCTAGTGTCTGGCTTCGGTTATCTTCGGTGTGCGTGGTAGAGCTGGAAGCCAGACCTTTGTGCTTACCGGTATGAATGCGCTGCTCATCATGCTGTTCGGTCTGGGTGGTGACGGTGACATCGCTACCCGCCGCCAGCTTCAACGCGCCATCGGTTTGCACCGCGCTGGCACTGAGGGTGATGTCTTGCGCCGCCTGTAAATTGATATCGCTCTTGGCATTCAACTGGCTGCCGAGCAGGGTTTCATCATAGAGATCCACTGAGTCACTATGGCGTTTGGTGGAGGCTTTACCGGTGACCTGTAGGCTGTCAGTGGCTGCACTAAGATTAATATTCTGTGCCTGCACATCAAGGGTGTCGGCATTGATGTTTGCGCCCACGGCGGTCAGATTGTCGACCTTAGCGGTCAACGTTCCACCGACATTCACCTCGCTACCCAGACGGCGAATGTGTTCGCTGGTGGCGTGTCCATAACCATAATCCGCACTTATCTGGTCGCTGCGCTCGACGGTATTGAGGAGCCAGTCGCCGCCGGTATTGACCTGAAGATCTTTACCGACATTCATGCTCGCGCCTTGCAGGATAAAGTCGCGCTCGGTATTAATCACCGCGTTGTTACTGACATTGATACTCGCCAGAGGCCCCAGCAGGGTTTGATTGCGCAGTACTGAGCCATTGTTGCTACTGAGTTGTTCAGTGTCGGTGCGCAGGATTAAATCGCGCCCGCTATCCAGTTGCAGGTTAGTCGCGTTTAGCCGCGCACCGGTCAGGTCGATATCACTGTTCAACGTACTGAGTTGCAGGTTATTGCCCGCCTGAAACAGGCCACCATTGCTGGTCAGGGTGATATCTTTTGCCATGCTAATGCGCAGATCATGGGTGGCTTTGATGGCCCCCTGATTACTTAAACCCTGAACATCGGTGAGTTCGATATTATTGGCCGCAATCAACGCACCGTTGGCCTGTAGATCACCCGGCTTCACCCCCGCCAGATAGACCACTGGCACCAATACGGTTTCGCCAGCGATTTCACGGGTTTCCATCAGCACGATATTACTGGTTAATGCCGCCATCTGCTCGGCACTGAGGTGGCTACCAAGAGCAATATTAAATGCCTTACTGTATTCAATTCCGGCGGCAAATAGCTGCTCGAACTGCTCTTGTGCACTACGGTAATCACTGGCAACCGTTTGACCGGTTAATGCCAGCACCTGATCGCGCACCAGACGCTGCTCATAGGCGTTATCCCCCAGACGTTTATGGATGAAAGAAGGATCGTTATTTAACTGCTGGAGATAATAATCCGATCCTTTCCAGTTATTCAGATTGGCAAATGCAGGGTTGGTTTCTATCAGGTAGCCGCCACTTACCGCGCGATCAGGAGCCGTGAGGCCGGTGCGATCCAGGTTGGCGGACGGGCTATTGATACTGCCAAGCGAGAGATCACCTTCCGGGTTTGGCGCGTAGTGACCTTTGTCTGTACTGAGTTGATACAGCCCACCGCTGGGAAGTGTCAGTGAAATATCTTTAAATTCAACAGCAATGTCCTTGCCAATATTGTCACGATTGTTTGGTGGAGAGATTGCACCGGAGTTTGCCCCATTGTTAATCGTCGTCCCACTGCCACTAATGGTTTTCGCGGTAAGACTGGAGGCGTATTGGTTAGTCGTATGTTCTTTGACCTCTGGCCCCCAACCGGTACCCCACAAATTGCCTTTATAGGTGCGGTAGCGCCACTCACCGCTGGAGGTGGTTCTTTCGATTAGCCGTTGTGCATTTCCCCAACCATCTTGGTTCAGCGTCACACCCGAGAGGTTGATCTCACCTTGCGCACTCACTTTACTCCAGAAGTTTTCCAGCGTACTGACATGCGGCATTAAGTTACCGCCCGCTAATAACTGAGCTTCAGGGCTTATCTTATCGATGCTGTTTTTGGCGGTAGTCGAGGTATAGTTTGTGCCAATATAATCGCTGTTCATGGAGCCGCCATGAGGTGGCTCAGCATAGCGCCCGCCTGGGATGTCGGGGTTTTCCGCCGTCCAGTAGCCCGTCCCACTCACTGTACCTGCCGCCACGAAATTGCTATTGGCGGTTAAGATATGACGGCTATTAGTCAGCTTGCTGGCGTAAACCAGCAGATCTTTGCCTGATTCAATCAGACCAGAAATATTGAGAATTTGAGCCGCCGTCTGATAATTCCCGCCATTATCTTGCCCACCCGCCAGAATGACCTTGCCCATACCTAAAATGGTGGTGGTCGGGGCGCTGTCTGTGTTGGTGACGATATCACTGTTCTCCAGCACCGGTGCCAGCAAGGTTAATGTGCCATTTTCATCCGTTGCGCCGATAAGGGCTTTAGGGCCGGAGTTGGTGATGCGATCTCGCGCTTTAAGTGTGGCTTCAGCCCCAATAATGCTGCCGCTGTTGAACAAGGTGGTGGAGTCGGTGCTGAGTTTTCGGCCTGCTAACAACTGCCCACTATTGGTTAAGGCACCCTGAGTGGTAAAGGTTAAGTCTCGTCCAGCCTGGAGGGTGGAACCTGCCAGATTGTTAAAATCACTCAGTAAACCAATAGTCAGATCCTGACTGGCACTGACTTTACCTGCGCTGCCATCAAACTGACCAAGATTCAACGAGATATTATTCGCCGCCAGTACACCGCCTTGGTTATTGAGTTTTTGAGCTGCATTTGCGCCCGCAGTAATGGTCAGCGAGTCAAGAGAGATGATGTTGGCGCGCTGTGTGCTGACATCACCACTGTTGGCAATAATATTCATCTCGCGGGCTTGCGTGTGGCTGTCGGCAAGACTCACCCGACTGCCGGTTAATGTCATGGCCCCGACCGCGAGGGTTTGACCTTGTGCGATCAAATCCTGATGAGTGGTTACCGCCAGGTTACCCGCATCAGTCAGACGGCCATCACTCTGTATCCCAGCGCCCAACAGGCTGGTGCTGTTGCTATCAAGGCGCTGTGCCTGCACCGCCACGTTGCCTTTAGAGAGCAGGGTGCCTGCGCGGTTATCCAGATAACCAGCCAGATTGAGATTGAAATCCGTGATGCCGGTTTGTGCGATGACACCGCCGAAGTTAGAGAGTGATTGCGCGGTGAGAGTTATCTGATCAGCAATCAGGCTGGCTTTATCAGTACGTAGTAGGGTGGTTGTCCCAGCCGACAACTGCGTCGCGACTTTAACCACGGCTTCAGTTAAGGTGATATCGCCCGATTTGGCCGCGAGAGTGATGGCGTTAGCCTGAGTCTGGCTAGCGGTTAAATCAAGTTGGCTACCTGACAGCGCTAATGTACCCGTAGCGATATTCTGCCCTTGTGCAATCAAGGTGTGCTCTGTGGTGATAGTCAAATCACTGTTGTTGGCTCGGCTACCATTTGCTGTCAAACCCGCTGCTATCATGGATGGATTGCTACTGAGTAAGTCGTTGGCTTTCAGTTGGAGGTCGCCAAGTGCGGCAATGGAACCACTGTTAGCGACACTGCCGTCAGACTGCCACTGTAGTGCGCCTTGGGTATAAACGGAGCCGGAGTTAGCTGCATTGCCATGCACGGTTAACTCGCTGTTCCCCGCGCCATAGAGGCTGCCACTGTTATCCAAATTACCTTTGGTCAACAGGTGCAAATTGCCCCTGGCGGCGTACAAGCTGCCCTTATTGGTTAGGTCTCCGCTGGTGGATAGCGCCATTTGGTCACCCGCGCTATACAGGGTGCCGCTATTGTTGAGATAGCCCTCTGTGGATAACTGCATATCCCCGCGAGTTTGCATCACACCGCTGTTAGCCAGATTGCCCGCAGAGGCTAACGTCAATTGTTGTTCGGTGTAGATCTCGCCCCGATTTTCGGCGTTTTCGTTAATCGTAAATTGCCCAACACCGGCGGCATACAGAGTCCCGCTGTTAAACAGGCTATCAGTGTTCAATGACAAATCCCGACCGGCCAGTAGGGCGCTGCTGTTATCAGTATGGGTGTTGCTGATACTGAGCGCCTTCAGTTGCATATCTCGTCCGGCTTCCAGTTTGTACTGATTAGTCAGTGCGCCGCTGGTGGTAAAGGCCAGATCACGCCCCGCCGTGAGCCGTGCGCCAGCCTGATGAGTGAAATCACTTTGCAGGCGTACCCACATATCGGTCGCTGCTGCAATTTCCCCTTTGCTGCTATCAAGTTTGGCGAGATTGAGCTGGATATTATCAGCATGCAATTTACCGCCACTGTTATTCAGGGTTTGTTTCGAGTTTGCTGCGGCGGTGATCGCAAGGGTTCCGGGAGTGAGCACTGTTGCGTCTTGCGTAGAAACATCGCCGTCGCGGGCCGTTATAGTGATATTGCCAGCCTGAGTTTGGCTACCGGTGAGATCAACACGGCTGCCAGATAACGTCATAGCACCCGCAGCCACATTTTGCCCTTGGGCAATCAATGCCTGACGCGTGGCGATATTCAGTTCACCACTCTGAGCCAGCTTGCCATCGCTCTGCACTCCGGCATCGAGCAAACTGTTGCCATTGCTATTCAGCGTTTCGGCTTGTAACGAGAGTTTGCCACCAGAGAGGATTTTGCCATCACGGTTATCAATATTACCCGGCAGATTCAGATTGAAATCTGTGGTTCCCGTTTGAGCTATCACACCCCCGACATTGGAGAGTGCTTGCGCGTCGAGTGTCACTTGCCCGGCAACCAGATTGGCATTGTCGGTACGCAGTTGTGAGGCGGTTGAGGCAGAAAGATTCTGGCTGGCGGATAATCTGGCTCCGCTGAGATCAATTGGCCCGACTTGTGAGGTCAAAGTGATATCACGGCTCTGGGTTTGACTGCCACTCAGATCGATACTGTGCGCGTTGAGATTCTGCGCCGTACCACTGACATTTTTCCCTTGGGCGATTAGCTACCCGTTGGCTTCAATGCTAAGAGTGCCGCTGGTAACACTGCTGTTGTCGGATTTGACACCCGCACCTAAGAGAGAATTGCGGCTGTTATTGACTTCAGCTGCACGCAGAGCGGTATCCCCCGCGGCGGCAATGGTGCCACTGTTACTTAGCTTACCCGCCGTAGTGAGTTGGGTATCACCACTGGCGTAGAGCACCCCTGAGTTATCAATATCGGTGGAAGTCTTCACCGCCAGATGCTGAGTACTGTTGATCTGGCCGCTGTTGATCAGCATGCCATCAGCCGTGATAGTAATATCGCCGGCTGACGCACCTATCTCACCGGCATTGTGCACCCCGACACCGGTTTCAGTCCCGATTAGGCGAATTTTACCGGCATACATGCCGCCCAAATTGGCGACATCCACCGCCACGGTAGGGTGGGCGCTGCCATCATCGGCTTTGGTGGTAATATTTTGATGCGCGGCGTCAACCTGATTGCGCCCGGCGGTGACTTTTAGGTCATTGGCCCAGATACCGGCATTGACTTTAACGGAACGGGCGATCAGATCAGTATGATCCTGACGGCTGCTGTCCAGGCCTTTACCCTGAATAACAATCTCACCCCGATCCACATCGTAGCCAGTAAGTTGGCCATTATTGAGCTGCGCCTGACCGGTCGTTAAGGTCGCGCGGTTGGCATTAATAAAACCGCAGCCTTCGCAGGTAATGCCCGACGGGTTGGCGATAACCATCTGCGCTTTGCGCCCGGCCACCTCGATATAACCGTTGAGTCTGCTGGGGTCACGGCTGTTGACTTCATTGAGGATAATACTGGCTTCACCGCGCGCCAGCGACGGGTTACCGCTGATAAAACCGCCGAGTTGCGTCTGATTGATACCCTGTCCGTTATTGAGGATCACCCCGCGATTATCGACATCAAATTGGCTGTAAACGTTACGTGAAATGCCACCACTGCTGGGCGCCTGGATATTCACCTGTGGCGTGCCGTTAGCGCTGCTGATAATGGTCGGTTGTTGGTTACCCGGCGCACTGGCATCGGCGACAATATTGGCTTGCGCGGATAACGAGACGCAGCCTAAGGCCAGTAACAGGCTAAAACTCAGCGATGACAAGGCACTGATACGACGGCGTTGAGTATGCCCAATACCTGACGAGGGTGACGAGGCGGCCCGACCGGAGGCGGCGATATCGGCCACTACCATCAACAAGCCACGTGTCTTGTTAAATACGATACGGTACAGGTTCTTATTCATAACTCATCCCAGAGTAAAGCGTTAAGCGGGTGCATCAGTATTGCCAGTTCAGGTTAAAGCCCAGAGTCACCGAGTCGGTTTTGAATCCGTCGGGTTTAGAGAGTGGTTTGCCCGCAAACAGGTCGTAGCGGGTATTCAGAATATTGCCGCGCACACCAATGGCACCGCCCGCCAAATGCTGGCCCAGTAGATAAGAGGCGCTGGGTCCCCCGACCTCGCCATAGTCAACACCGACATACAGCTCATGCCCTGGCAGCGGGGTGTACCAGCCGAGATCATTGCGCACTGTCCAGCCCCGGTCGGCATTCAGCGTGCGCTCGCCATCAAAACCACGCACTGACCAGCGGCCACCGATAGAGAACTGATCCTGTGGCGTCAGCGGCGTGTTAGTGCTTTGACGCTGGTATTGCAGGTTGTAGTGAAACTTTTGCATCAAGATGGCAAAAGGAATATCTAGTTGCGCATTCAAGCGCAGAATTTTACTCAGGGCGGTGCCTTCCCCGACATACTCTTCCTGCGCGGGCATCGCACCAAACCAACGGGTGCCGCGCTGATAGCTGATACCGGCATCCAGTGTGGCTTGCGAAATAAAGTGGCGATGTTCCAGCCCAATACGCCAGGCGGAGGTGCGACGGCGCTGTACTTCCACTTCGGTATCATTGATGTAGTTTTTTGACGAGCGGGTCAGCACATCGTAGGTAAAAGTGGTTTTCTGGTTGGCGTTGCGGTGCAGCAGGCGGCTGAGTTGCAGTGTCACATTCTCACTTTCCCCCCGATAGCTGTAGTCGCCATTCAGCCCTGCCACCGTCTGATGATAGTCATAGCTGCTGGCGGTAATACCTGCGGTCCAGTAACCGAAAGGCAGCGAGTAATGGCCGGTTAGGTTATTGGTACCTTTATCGCCGCGATTTTTTATTGAGCCGCCAGCCGAGACATAAAACAGGTCACTCAGGGATAAAGGGTTATCCAGAAACAGTGTCGCGCCACCTTGATAGCGGCCGGTGCTGCGGGTGCCGGAGTCATCCAATGAGGCTGCCAGCCGCCACATTTTGCTCTGCTGCCAGTTCAGGGCGATGTCTGTCTCACCGGGTGCGGAGCCGGGGATCAATTCCATACTGGCTTGCACGGTGGGGATGCGCTGTAGGTTTTCCAGTCCTTGTTCGATATCACGTAAATCCAACAAGTTACCGGGGCGTGCGGGGAAAGCACTAAATAATGTGACATGGTGGTCACTGTTTGGGGTCAGCGTCACCTGACGTATCTTGCCGGGTACCACTTGTAGTGCCAGAGTACCGCTGTTCAAATCCTGCTGCGGAGCCAGAGTACGGGTAGTGACATAACCATGATCAATTAGCCGATTTTGTAATTGGCTCATAAGCAGGTTAATCCCCTTGGCCCCCAAACACTGGTTTTGCGCTTGATCGGCGAGTCGTTGCAATGGCAACCAGCGGGGCAATGGTTCAGTTCCACTAACCGTGACGCGTTCAATGACAAAACAGGGTTTCTCTGCTGGAAAAGTGATGCGGCCAACGGATGCTGATGGCGCAGATAAGCGCACATCTGGTGTGGTTGGTGCCAGACGCTCTTCCAGTGCCCGTTGCCGTTCCTGCTGATGAATACTTTGCTGTGCGGGGGCTAATTCCGCGCTATTACTTGCAAGTGGAATAGCTACCGCAGGCAACAATATGCCAGCTATTAATGTTGAATAGTGGGAACGCAGCACAGGGAATATCCTTATTTGCCCTGTTGGGGCAGATAAACGGCTGAATAAAATAATTCAGCGAATTATGCACGCGAAAAAGTTATTTTCAATGTGTTTTTATAATATAAAAATATCCAATAATTAGCTTGTAAATTCCATATAAAATATCGTTCAAACGGAAAGTTATTACGATAAATATCTCATTAAATTAAATTACAATGGCAGCTTGTCATTTGTGAAGGCGAAATGGCGGTCAGTTAAAAAAATAATAAAATGATTTAAATCATATATTTCTGAACTTTCTATGAGTCTAACTGATCGTTATCCGTTTAGTATCCTCCCAAATACTATATCGCAGTGAGTTTGTCAGCATTAGGTTGACCACGGTTAACATGCTTCGGATGAAAAAGAGAGAGGAAGGAAATCTCGCACCGATGTAGAGTGTGATAGCTGCGTTGAATCAAAGACTAGAATAATAGTTAATTTCTTTTATATTGATGTACAATTTAATTATTTTTGTATTTTTTTATTGATTTTTAATCTGGGATTAACTTAGAGATTTAAGATAAATAAATCGCTAGCCTAAAGTATCATTCTTTTATGCTATTTCCAGAGAAAATAACTTTATGCTTTTTATTTATTACCTGATTTATACATTCGCCATATATTTACCAGATAAAAATCTCCTTTGGTTATGTATCATTGTTACTGGCTGCTTCAGGTAGCGTTCAGGCTGGGCCAGTACAAACACCCGATAAAATCGGATGTTTGAGAGCTGCATTGATTATAGTTCGCGCTGGTTCATCATTAATGCCAGATCCACAAGGCGATTTGAGAATCCCCATTCGTTGTCATACCAAGCCAGGATTTTGACCATATTTCCGCCGATAACCAGTGTCGATAATCCATCAATAATAGATGAACGGGGATCGCCCTGATAATCGCTCGACACTAAGGGTTCATCGCTATAACCCAGAATACCCTGCAACGGCTCAGAAGCGGCCGCCTGGCGGAACGCATCATTGACTTCCTGCGCAGTGACATCACGCTCAAGCGTCACCGTGAGATCGACAATCGACACCACAGGAACGGGCACCCGCAACGAGTAGCCTGTCAGGCGGCCATCAAGTTCAGGAATCACTTTTCCTAACGCTTTGGCGGCACCGCTGGAGTATGGCACAATCGACAGCGCTGCCGCTCGTGCGCCGCGTAAGTCTTGTTCGGGCTGGTCGTGCAATACCTGACTGTTAGTATATGCGTGCGTGGTATTCATAAGACCGTGCTTGATACCAAAATGTTGGTGCAGCACTTGTGCGGCAGGAGCCAGACCGTTGGTCGTGCAGCTACCATTACTGACAACAAAGTGTTTTTGCGGGTCGTACAGCTGATGGTTTACGCCCATCACTACGGTTAAATCGTCATTTTTGCCCGGTGCCGAGATGATGACGCGTTTTGCACCGCCACTGTGAACATGCACCGCTGCTTTTTCGCGTTCAGTGAAGAAACCCGTCGCCTCAATAACGATATCCACGTCCACATCCCGCCAAGGGATACGGGCCGGATCGCGTTCACTGAATACCACGATGGGTCGACCATCGACATTCAGTTGCCCATCGGCTGCATCTACTGAACATAGCAGCGTACCCAGTAGAGAGTCGTATTTCAGCAAATGAGCCAGTGTTTTGCTGTCTGTCAGATCGTTGATTGCCACAATATGAATATCCGGATTGCCCAGTGCTGCGCGTAATACGTTGCGCCCGATTCTCCCGAAACCATTAATACCGACCTTGACCATGATGAACTCCTTATGTGTTGTCTTAGGAGTGACTTTAGGCCCAGAGCAGTTTGGCGTAAATGACAAAAAAGGATCATTTTACGCCATTTTGCGACAATGAAAGCGTTGGCGATATTCCCCCGGAGTCAGGTTCAGCTGTTTTTCAAACATGCGACGCAGATTGATACTGCTACCGAAACCCGTTTGCACGGCAATTTCGTCCAGCATATCAGTAGTTTGCTCCAGCCGTTGCCGTGCGGCAGCAAGGCGAGCTTCGGCAACATAGCGTGCCGGAGATGCGCCGGTTTCACGGGTAAAAACGCGGGTGAAATTGCGCGGACTCATCGCCACTTTTTCTGCCAGATTTTCAACGCAGAGGTCGGCGGTAATATTTTCCAGGATCCACGACTGTAGATCACTTATCGGGCCAGAACCGCTGTTTTTCCGCAGATCGTAGCGGCTAAACTGTAATTGACCGCCGGGGCGGCGAAGATACATCACTAAATCCTGTGCGACATCGCGGGCAAGGCTAAAACCGTAATCTTCCTCAACCAGTGCCAGCGTCAGATCAAAACCGGAGCTGACTCCACCGGATGTCCAGATCGGCCCATCTTGAATATACAGCGGCCCACCTTCGACCTTCACCTCAGGAAATGCCGATTGCATGGTTTCCAGCAATTTCCAGTGTGTCGTTGCTCGTCTTCCATTAAGTAATCCGGCCTGCGCCAACAGCATCGCACCGCCACAAATTGAGGCAATACGGCGTGCATACGGTGCGGCGAGATGTAGCCAGTCGACAATAGCAGTGCCTTCCTGCTCATTCTGACCGCGACCAGTAATGAGTATGGTGTCGAACGGTTCACGGGGATCCAGCTCATGAAGGCGATGATCGGCAAGCAAGTTTAACCCGGACTGGCCGTGGATCACCTGATGCAGCTGAGTTGTTGCAATGCCAACATGATAACGAGGGCGATCCAGGCCTTCCGTATGCAACTGGTTAGCCTGCATCAGAATGTCTGCAATACCGGCAGACTCGAACAGCATGCCGCCGTCAGGAACAATAATGAGAATTTTATACATGTCCTGAAAAGTATACTTTCGGTAAAATAAGTCAACAGGAGGGATAAGAATTTTCAGGAGAAAGGCAGGAGTAAGAAGCGATGATAGTGTCCTCGATTGGAATCGAAATTAAATTTATCCTATTGTATTTAAAGTAAATTATTGACACCATCAAATTATTTCTCTGGCACTACTTAGTACAATTCAAACGTTGAACTAAAATATTTTGATTAAATTTAGATAGTATTGATTGCATTAAAATTGGCTGTCATTTGTTCCCATATCCGACGATAAAAAAAGAGTGCTTTTAAAAAGCACTCTAAAAATAAACAAGTAATACAATTTTAGTGGCACATATCGACATCCACACTTATGGATTTATATATGAGCAATTAACACATCACTACTGAATTGCATGCTCCCTCCATTCATGAGAATGTCAGACTTCTTTCCGAGATTATAAGAACAGTTACTAAAAATGATGAGATCAAAATTTGGCTGTATTTCTAGGATGCTTTCAAGATACTTATTACTGTATGTGTAGATAATAGATGTCGGATAGTCTACGTTCTTTGTTATATTATTGTAAAATAGACGAGCCTCAGCAAATAGTATATTTTTGTATTCTTCAAAAATAGAGCGTTCACATAATAAAAATAATTCTGGTTCATAGATTTCTATGACAATAGAGATATGTGAATGATATGGAGTGGCAATGGATATTGCCAGTTCAAGTAAATCACTTGAACCTCTACAGAAATCTGAAATCAGTAATATATTATTGTATGGCATTACTTTTCGTCCATTTTAGAATGGAACATCAAATGAAAGTATCCCTTTCCTTAAAATTGATAATTTAAGGCAACAGCAACCATGTTATCTGTTGCAATATGTGCATCTCTTGTGAAGTTGTTGTTGTGAAGTAAATTGATTTGGTAATCAGCGTAGGCATACATATTGCTGTTAAAGTAATAAAAAACACCAATATTAATATCTTTATAAATATCTTGATCGCCGTATCCATCTATTTGCGTGCCACGGGACTGCTGATAACCAAGTGATGGCCTAAACCCACTATCGAACCCATATTGAATAACAGCTTCAATATTTTGTGATTTATCAGCAAAACCATAGGCGGCACTATCAACGTTACCGAAGCGTGTTGCATTATATGCTTGTGTGTATATTATTGCGGCATAATATGAATTATCATCATATTTTAATCCAACACTGTAAGCTTCAGCATTGCTGCCACGCCCGATAATATCCTTATTATTGGCCCCATTTTGTTCATCCGTTCTTTTAACATTAAAGAATGCACCCGATATACTGACGCCAGCTCCAATATCATAAGCAATAGACATACCATAACCATCGCCATTTTGAGCCAATACATCGCGACCGTTATTTGTTTCACTTGGCCCACCATTGCTATTTATATACTGGAGGGAAAATTTGAGATCGTCATTTACACCAAAGAAGTCATTGTTCCGATAAGTTAACAGACCATTCGCTCTTTGAAACATAAAGTTATCGGCGCCGTAGGTGTTACCGCCAAATTCTGGCATAACGTCGGTCCAAGCTGCAACATCATAGAGTACTCCATAATTTCGGCCATAGTCGATAGAGCCATAATCTTGTAGTTTTAACCCAGCGAAGCCTACTCGAGTAAAGTTTTTGTTATCTTCACTTTCAGGTCGATTAAGATTAGCTTGATACTCCCATTGTCCATACCCAATTAATTGAGTATTGATCTGTGTTTCCCCTTTAAAACCAAAGCGTAGATAAGACTGATCACCATCAATTCCATTGTCACCCGAGAACCAATGCATTGCATCAAATCTTCCGTACAAATCTAATTTGTTACCATCAGAATTATAAATTTCGGCAGCATTTACCGAAGGAAAGTAGGTCGACGTTGCGATTAAACCTAAGACCACCACTGCATTAATCTTCATTTTGACTCCTAATCTACAAAGATTGATTTTGATTTGCGCCTCTGTACTGAACGGAAAGTCTCTATCCTTAAGGCCATTTTTATGCGCATCAATGATTAGCGCGCTATTAATCTACATTGGTTATAAATAGCATGCTAATGATCTCGATCAATGTTTGCCATCATTAAACTCGTAATATTTATATACATAAGATAACTCGGTAGTTATTTGGCTTAGCGGTGCTAGTTTTATAGGTGTGTTATTTAATGAAAAGAAAAGAATTTACCATCGTTGTTGGTGTACTGTTTTTTTTCATTGCAGTAGTGGCAATGGCATTACTATTTAGGGCATATAGCAGTGAAATATGGTTACAAGGGGAAGTTGATGCACCAGAAGTGGTTATTTCTTCCAAGGCGAAAGGGAGAGTTATAGAGCGTTTTGTCGAGCGAGGTGATGATGTTGTTCAAGGTCAGAATTTAATCTCTCTGGAGAGCCCAGAATTATTCGCACAACTGAAAAAATATGAAGCATTAAGAGATCAGGCAAAATCAAATTTAGCCATGTCGCAAAACGGCACACGTGAAGAAAAGATTCGTTATGCGAGAGCTCAATTGTTAGAAGCAACTCAGAACTTTAAAAATTCCGCGCAGACATACCAAAGATTCAGCAAACTTCTACAGAAAAACTATGTTTCTCAGGATGAATTAGATGAATCATTTGTAGTCAAGAATCTGACAGGCAGAAGCTAAAATCGGCCCAGTCACTTTTAGATGAGGCATTGAATGGTTACCGGATTGAGCAGCGCGAAGCTTTTGAGGCGACATTACGCGCTTCAGAGCAAGAGTTAAATGAAGCCTCTATAATAGTCAACGATTTACTTGTTACATCACCTATCAATGGTGAAGTGGGTACTATGCCCGCTGAGAAAGGCGATTTATTGAATGCACTTTCCCCTCTTTTAGTTTTAATTAATCTCGACCAATCCTATTTTGTTTTTGATATCCGTGAGGATATTCTCTCGGATATTCATAAAGGTGATAATGTTACACTACGTATCCCGGCATTAAATAATAAATTAGTTCCTGCCACAATAAGATATATCGCTCCTCTTGGTGACTTTTCAACGAAAAGAGCAACACGCGCAACCGGTGACTTTGATTTGAAAACTTTTGAGATCAGGTTATATCCATTAGATCCAGTAGAAGGGCTACGCCCTGGTATGAGCGTATTATGGTCATGGAAGTTATAAAATATAATATTGGAGTCTGTTTTCAGTTAGTTATTAAAGAACTAAAAAACTCCTTTAAAAAGCCGATATATCATTGGCTATGCTGGATATTTCCATTGCTTTTATTTGCATTGCTCAATGCAAGTTTCTCTAAAGGAACACTGTTAGATATACCTGTTGCTGCTGTAGATAATGACCATAGTCATTTATCTAAAAAGATTATGCGACAACTTAATGCTGCTTCTCATGCGCAAATAATTTCATATGGTGATGACCTGGAAAATGCCAAACGTGCTCTTGAATATGGGGATGTTTACGCCGTACTTTATATTCCACTTAAATTCGAGAAAAATGTACTTTCAGGTAATAGTCCAAATGTTGTTTTCTTATACAATGCGCTATTCTATGCTTCAGGTAGTTACTCATCTCAGGATTTCTCAGGATTAGTTGCGGAGATTAATAATACTTATCGTCCAATACTAAATGCACATAATGAACAGCAGGCAATAAAATTATCCAAACTTCATCTGGTCTATAGTAGCCTTTTTAACCCTAGTGGTAGTTTCGTATACTATCAACAATTTGCAGCCACGATACATCTTATACAATTATTTGTTGTTACAACAACTATTTATATTCTTGGCCACACAGGGAAAACTAATTCGCTGGTTGGTTTCAATGCTATGATACTGTGTAAAATAATCCCCTACACAGTCATTTTCACTCTATTATTAGTTTTAGAACTAGCGATTCTTATTACACTTTCTGATGCGAAAATTAACGGGAATCCACTCTATATATTGTGCGTAGGGTTCTGTTATATTCTTGCGGCCCAAAGTTTGGGATTAATACTTTATACTTTCACGCCCTCGACTAACATGGCATTCACACTGATTGGCTTGCTGGTCAGTATTGCATTGAGTTTCTCTGGTCTGGCTATGCCGGAATTTTCTCTCAGTAGCCTAGGAAAATTGGTCTCAGAGCTAGAACCCTTAACTCACGCACTTAAAATAATGTTCGATATTTTTTTACGTCATGTATCAGCAACGGCCATTATGAAGTCATGCGGGATACTCCTTATTTATCCCATTGTGACCTTTATTCTTATTCGCCGTCGACTCTATTTTAGAATCAAACTGAATCCTATGGGGGCATAATGATTGAATATTGGAAGACATTCTGCCATGTCTTGATACATTTGATAAAAAAGCCGTTATGGCTGCTGGTATTGATATCGCTTTCTATGATGAGTTTAGTCTATGGAAATCATGTATGGAAATTACCTGTTGCACTGGTGGATTTAGAACATTCAAATATGAGTCGCTCGCTAGCCCGAAAGCTCAATTCAATGTCAAGACTTGAGATAATTCACTATTCAGTTGAAATGGATACTCGAAAAGATCTTGCAAATAAAAAAATATTTGCTGTCATTATTATTCCAAAGGATACGGAAAAAAATATTCTGAAAGGTGAGGATATATCTATTCAGGCATCTGGTGATGCGACTAATCGATTACCGAATGGGCTTATACAGAAGGATATATTATCAGTGTATGAGGATACTATTTTTGAATACAATAAATCCTTGGCAATGAAGAGTAATTGGAGCAGTAAAGATTTTAATTCATTTTTTCAACCAATTAATCCAACGCTTATTGATCTCTATAATGCAGGCATTAGTTTTTCTGCCATTATTTTCCCTGGACTGGTTTCGATGATCCTTCAGCAATCTCTTCTTGTTGCCTGCGTAACGATCACGTTAGGATTAAAAAGGGAGGATGGGGACTTAATGTTATTTCGGGAGTTTTTGGGTGGTGTTAGTGCTACATTTCCAATCTGGATTATTTTATCTTTCGTCGTATATATTATTTTACCGAATGTTCTTGGTTACCGGCAGACTGCAAATATCACGGAGGTTCTAGTCATAACTATTCCATTTATTTTTTCTGTAATAGGATTAAGTCGTATTATAACTGAGTGTTTATTGCATTCTGGATTAATATATCTAACATTACCTTTTATAACTCTTCCTGTATTTTTTATCTCAGGTACTATTTGGCCACTTCAGGCAATGCCAGTCGCTGTACGTTTTATAGCATATTTACTTCCATCAACATGGGCAACCAAAGCGATGGTGGGTATTAATCAAATGTCTCTGCCACTAAATGATGTAGCAAAGGACGTTCTATTTATGTTTATTCTTGGCAGTATATATCTGACTATTGGTGAGGTTATATATCGGAAAAGAAATCGATTACGCTTACGATTTATGCAGAGGCATATTTAATGAGTAATTACGGTATGGGTAATTATATCATTGATGACATCTATTTTTATAAAACTGCTAAATACTATTCAAGGAGTATTTCATGAAAAAATCTATGTTTTTATTACTATTAGTGACTTACGCAACTTACTCAGTTTCTGCTGTGGAAGTTAGTAAAACTCAAGCCCATAATTTACATGAAATGGGGCATATATCTGTACATGGAGATCCTACAGTTCTTTCTCCTGAAGCTGTAAAAAATGCACTTAATAAAAAAGCAGATAAACTTGGGGCTGGATATTATTATATTGTTGCAATGGGAACGGCTGGCGATTCCAGCGAGTATAATGCTGATGCGATAGTTTATAATTAATATTTTTTCGGTTCTTAACATTTTATCCCGTAAACTCTATTTAGTGGTTTACGGGACTCTTTACCGGTGTATATCACTAATTCTATCCACTCGAAGGATGAATGTCGGCTTGGCGGAGCGGATTTTGAAGTCATTTAGCAGCATTTTTGTATAACCATAAGATCGAACCTAGCGTTATACAACATTCTATACAAGTTTTGTGTAGCTGTTACGGGTATTTTTGGGATTTCTTTGGACGTGGTTTTTTATAATGCAGTTGTTTTTAAAGGTTTTTTAGACTTTATTGAACATCTTGAGAAGTGCTAATGGTGTCCCCGACTGGAATCGAACCAGTAACTAGCCCTTAGGAGGGGCTTGTTATATCCGTTTAACTACGGGGACCTGTTCATCTACAGGGTGACTGCCGATGAAGTATACTGCCGGAGTATTATACGCATTTTGACCCAGATAATAAGCAGTTAGCTGTCTGTTTGGTTACTCTGTCACCAACTGATGGTGAATAATGAGTATTTGTTGGCAAAAAACATCAGACATAGCCGCAAAATACGAGCCGTTACGGGTGCGGTGGCGGTGAATCACTGTCTACTTTTTCGCTTTTTTTAGGTTGATGGGCCATATCACTGCGAATCTGTGCATGGCTTATCAAGGCAAAAATAAAGGTTCCGCCAATAATGTTACCTGCTAGCGTCGGGATCGCGAACGGGTAGATAAATTGCTGCCAGGGTATTGAGCCGTTAAATACTAAATAGAAGATTTCTACTGAGCCGACCACAATATGGGTCAAATCGCATAAAGCGACTAAATAAGTCATCAGGAAGATTACCCATATCTTGGCTCCGCCTGCTGAGGGCATCATCCATACCATAGTGGCAATAATCCAACCGGAAAATATGCCTTTAGCAAACATTTCTCCCGCTGAGCTCTCCATCACCCCTTGGGCAATTGTGACAAACGCCGCACGCGTTGCATTATCAAATACTGGCATATGAATAAAGGAATAAGCTGCAATCCCTGTACCGATCAGGTTGCCCAATAGCACCAGCCCCCAGAGGCGAAATAATAAAATGAAGTTTTGGCGGCTAGGTTTTTGCATTATTGGCAATACGGGTGTGACGGTATTTTCGGTAAAGAGCTGTTGGCGGGCCATAATGACAATAATAAAACCAAAGGTATAACCGATATTTTCCAGTAGAAAACTGGCCGGAGTCTCAGACAATTTTGCGTGAAAAATGCCTTTGGCAATCAGGGATGCTCCCATTGAAAGCCCCGCGGCAACCGCCGACCACAATAATGCGAAGCTATCGCGCTCTAACTCTTTCTCTCCGTCGACACGGATAATCTCATGAATGGCCGCCGCCTTGGAGGGGAGCTTCTTTTCATTGACTTCAATTTCTTGCCCTTCATGTGGCTCATTACTTTCCACGGTTAATTTGCCCTTATCTTGAGATCGTTTTTCATTATTCATAAGGAATTCCTGATTAGTAGAGGAAAAAGAAAGCAGCCAAGCTATAAGCATAGTTGCAAATTTTTATTCGCGACTTTTTGGTCATGCAAATAGAAGTAAAAGGTCACCGGGTTTTCATATTGTTGTTTTTTTCTACAGAATATTGATCTTAAACCGAATATTACCTCTATAAGGGTAGGGATAGCGTTGGGCCCACACTACGTAAGGATTAAGCCTTTATGCTATCATTCGGTTTTCCTGAACTGACAATCCTACGGTGGAAGACAATCCTTCATGCTGGAAGCTAAAAATCTGACCTGCATCCGAGACGAAAGAAGCTTATTTCAACAGCTCAGTTTCTGTGTGGCTGCGGGGGAGATTGTGCAGATAGAGGGGCAAAATGGAGCCGGTAAAACTAGCCTGTTGCGTATTCTGGCGGGCCTTGCCGATGCTGACGAAGGGCAGGTGAATTGGTTGGGAGAGAATATTCGTCGCGACCGCGACCGTTATCATCAGGATTTGCTCTTTTTAGGCCATCAGACGGGGATCAAATCTGTACTCACCCCTTTTGAGAATTTGGCATTTTATCAGTCGGTATTTCAACCGGTTGATAGTGCGGCTATCTGGCAGGCATTATCTCAAGTCGGGCTGGTGGGGTATGAAGATTTGCCGGTATCACAGTTATCTGCGGGTCAGCAAAGACGGGTGGCTTTAGCCCGTTTGTGGTTGAGCCAATCACCATTGTGGATTTTGGATGAGCCACTGACCGCAATTGATAAACAGGGTGTCAGCACCTTGTTGGCTCTGTTTGTGGAACATGCCGCCAAAGGAGGCATGGTGTTGCTCACCACTCATCAGGAGTTGGATGGTGTCGGGCAGCAGGTGCGTAAAATCCGTTTAACCAACACGCAGGAGAATTAATGTTTATTAGCGTGTTGCGCCGTGAATTAAAAATTGCCTTCAGAAAAGGTGCTGAAATCGTTAATCCGCTGTGGTTTTTTCTGATTGTCATCACCTTGTTTCCGCTGGGTATCGGCCCTGAGCCGCAATTACTGGCGCGCATTGCACCGGGCATTGTTTGGGTGGCAGCATTGTTGGCATCATTATTATCACTAGAGCGACTTTTCCGTGATGATTTTCACGATGGTTCTCTGGAGCAATTATTGTTGTTACCCAGTCCACTGACACTCACGGTGTTAGGCAAAGTGTGTGCTCACTGGGTGGTTACCGGGCTGCCTTTACTGATTTTATCGCCGCTGGTGGCTTTATTGCTTTCCCTTGACAGTAACACTGCGATTGCCATGGCGCTGACACTGCTATTGGGAACGCCGACTTTAAGTTTTATCGGGGCCATCGGTGTGGCGCTAACGGTGGGATTACGTAAGGGCGGGGTTTTATTAAGCTTATTGGTGCTGCCGCTGTATATCCCGGTGCTGATATTTGCTACTGCGGCCATTGACGCCGCTTCAATGTCATTACCTATAGATGGTTATCTGGCGATTTTGGGCGCGATGTTGGCGGGGAGCGCGACACTGGCGCCTTTTGCTACTGCTGCTGCATTGAGAGTGAGTGTGCACTAGCTGTTTAGGCGGGTATGAGTAATAGAAGAAAAGAGTACCGATTTTCAAAAGCTTAAACGCGGTAGCCAACTCCAGTCAGAGCAGATTGCGCGCCGTTCCCTGCACTGGCATTGCCCATGTGGTGATGCTCGTCCAATTTAAATGTGAGCAATGAAAAATGTGGAAATGGTTTCATCAATTCGCTAAACCTGAACGGCTCTATCAGCTGTGTGGCCGATTTATTCCATGGCTGGGTATCGGAGCCGTTATCTGCCTGATTGTGGGCTGGGTGTGGGGCTTTGGTTTCGCCCCGTCGGATTATCAGCAAGGTGATAGCTTCCGTATCATATATTTGCATGTTCCGGCGGCGATTTGGTCGATGGGCATTTATATGTCGATGGCTATCGCGGCATTTGTCGGTTTGGTCTGGCAAATGAGAATGTCTGATAACGTCGTGGCTGCTATGGCCCCAGTGGGCGCAGTATTTACCTTTATTGCCCTGGTTACCGGTTCGGCCTGGGGTAAACCCATGTGGGGAACATGGTGGATCTGGGATGCGCGACTGACCTCCGAGTTGGTGCTGTTATTCCTCTATCTGGGGGTGATTGCCCTGTATAACGCCTTTGAAGACCGCAAACTGGCCGGGCGCGCCGCCGGTATTTTGGTGTTGGTCGGCGTGGTCAATATCCCTATTATTCATTTCTCTGTCGTGTGGTGGAATACCTTGCATCAAGGTTCGACTAATATGCAGCAAAGCATTGATCCGAGTATGCGCTCACCGCTGCGCTGGGCTATTTTGGGTTATCTATTCTTCTTTATCACCCTGACATTAATGCGCCTGCGTAATCTGATTTTGCAGCAAGAGCGCCATCGGCCTTGGGTCACCGCTTTGCTGCGTAAGGAGCCTCGTGTATGAATCCGGCCTTTAATTCTTGGGCGGCATTTTTTGCCATGGGAGGCTATGCCTTTTATGTCTGGCTGGCGATAGCGGCGACGGTCTTATCGCTGCTTGGCCTATGGATATGCACGGTATGGCAGCACAAACAATTATTAGCAGATATTCAACGCCGTGAGGCGAGAGAACAACGTATTCGTCAGGCAAATCAGGCCCAGAATCATCCAGCCAAAAATGCAGCCCGTTCGCAGGAGAAACAACAGTGAACCCACGTAGAAAAAGTCGGCTCTATCTGGCGATTGTGGTTCTAATCGGTATCGGTTTGACCACCACTCTGGTGCTGTATGCGCTGCGTTCTAATATTGACTTGTTTTATACGCCGGGCGAAATTTTGCAGGGCAAAGGCGAGCGCCATGAGAAGCCGGAAATCGGTCAGCGCTTGCGTATCGGCGGGATGGTGATGCCAGGTTCGGTGAAGCGTGACGATAAAACGCTAGAAATGAGTTTTAAGGTTTACGATGCGCGAGGTGCCGTCACAGTGACTTATACCGGTATTCTTCCCGACCTATTCCGCGAGGGGCAGGGGGTAGTGGCGCAAGGGGTGTTTGCTGAAGGAAATACCATCAATGCCAAAGAAGTCTTGGCAAAACATGATGAAAAATACACGCCACCGGAAGTCAAAGAGGCGATGAAAGAAAACCATACCCGTCCGGCTGATGCCTACAACAGCACTACTGCGCAAGGTAATGCCTCATGATGCCCGAAATTGGGAATTTCTTGTTATGTCTGGCGCTGGCTATTTCGCTATTGCTGAGTTTGTATCCGCAGTGGGGTGCTGCTCGCCAGGATGCCCGCATGATGGCAACCGGCAGGCCATTGACCTACGGCATGTTTGCCACCATCGCACTTTCATTTATATGCCTTGTATATGCGTTTGTGGTGAATGATTTCACTGTCTCTTATGTCGCGGCGAACTCAAATTCACATCTGCCGGTCTATTACCGCATTGCGGCAACTTGGGGAGCGCACGAAGGCTCACTGCTGTTATGGGTATTGTTGCTCAGTTGTTGGTCACTGGCAGTGGCGCTGTGTAGCCGCTCCATGCCGGATGATGCGGTCGCCCGTGTGTTGTCGGTATTGGGGATGATTACTGGCGGCTTCCTGCTATTTATTATTCTGACTTCGAATCCGTTCAACCGAACTTTGCCGGACTTCCCGATTGATGGCAATGACTTGAACCCGCTGTTGCAAGACGTTGGGCTGATTTTCCATCCACCTTTGCTTTATATGGGTTACGTCGGTTTCTCGGTAGCATTTGCTTTTGCCATTGCCTCTTTAATGGCTGGAAGGCTCGATAGCGCTTGGGCTCGCTGGTCACGCCCGTGGACTCAGGCCGCATGGGTGTTCCTGACTATGGGGATCGTGCTTGGTTCCGCGTGGGCTTACTATGAACTTGGCTGGGGCGGTTGGTGGTTCTGGGATCCGGTAGAGAATGCTTCATTTATGCCTTGGCTGGCAGGGACGGCTCTGATTCATTCATTAGCTGTTACTGAAAAACGTGGAACATTTAAAGCGTGGACAGTATTGCTGGCAATTACCGCATTTTCTTTATGCCTGATGGGGACATTCCTGGTGCGCTCCGGTGTATTAGTCTCGGTGCACTCTTTCGCCTCTGATCCCGCGCGCGGCATGTTTATTCTGGCCTATTTAGTGATAGTTATCGGCGGCTCTTTACTGCTATATGCAGTTAAAGGTGCACAAGTGCGCAGCCGGACTCAGCATGAAGTGTTCTCGCGCGAGACATTCCTGTTGGGCAATAACGTGCTGCTAATTGCTGCTATGTTGGTGGTATTACTCGGCACATTGCTGCCATTGGTCCACAAACAGCTTGGTTTGGGTAGTATCTCCATCGGCGAACCTTTCTTTAATACCATGTTTACCTGGTTGATGGCACCAATGGCGCTCTTAATGGGAATTGGGCCATTAGTTCGCTGGCGTCGCGATGAGCCGAGCAAGCTTTATAAACGCTTGGGTGTGGCTCTGGTGGTCACTTTGTTGATGTCGATATTAGTCCCTTGGTTGCTGCAAGACACCATTGCCGGAATGACCGTAGTCGGCCTGATGATGGCTATCTGGGTGATTATTCTTACTGTGATGGAGTTGCATGAGCGCGCCACTCATCGTCATGGCTTCTGGCGTGGTCTGAGCCATCTTTCCCGTAGTCATTGGGGGATGGTGCTGGGGCACCTTGGGGTGGCGGTGACCGTGATCGGTATCGCGTTCAGTCAGAATTACAGTGTTGAGCGCGATGTGCGCATGAAAGCCGGTGATAGTATCGATATCCACGATTATCACTTTGTATTCCGCGATGTTCATGATATCAAGGGGCCAAACTATACCGGCGGTGTAGGCATTATTGATGTTACCCGAAACGGCAAACCTGAAGCGACTTTGCATGCAGAAAAACGTTATTACAGTGTGGCCCGCTCGATGATGACGGAAGCTGCCATTGATGGTGGCCTGACGCGTGATCTGTATGCCGCACTGGGTGAAGAGCTGGATGATGGTTCATGGGCGGTGCGCTTGTATTATAAGCCATTTGTCCGTTGGATCTGGTATGGCGGGGTATTTATGGCTATCGGCGGTATTTTCTGTATGTTTGATCCCCGTTATCGGATGAGCAAAAAGTTAAAACGCGGCGCGGCGACGGAGGCTAAATAATGAAATCTCAATCTTCATTTAATAAGCTGATGTTCATTCCACTGGTACTCTTTTTGCTGCTGGTTGTGGCTTTTTTGGTGCAATTGACCCGCAATGCTAATGGCGATGATCCCACCATGTTGGAGTCTGCGCTCATTGGCAAACCGGTACCGACTTTTAAACTGGAATCCCTTGAGCAACCCGGGAAAACTTTCGATCAGGCAGTATTGCATGACGGCAAACCCATGCTGCTCAATGTCTGGGCAACCTGGTGCCCGACTTGCCGTGCCGAGCATGAATATCTGAATAAGCTGGCGGCGCAGGGTATTCGTGTGGTGGGGTTGAACTATAAAGATGATCGCGCCAAAGCGGTGCAGTGGCTTAATGCGCTGGGTAACCCTTACGCGCTGAGTTTGTATGATGGCGATGGCATGTTAGGGCTGGATCTGGGGGTTTATGGTGCGCCGGAAACTTTCTTGATCGACGGTCAGGGCATTATTCGCTATCGCCATGCCGGTGATCTTAATGATCGCGTCTGGCAGCAGGAAATCCTGCCACTGTATAAAAAGTATCAGGAGGGCGCATGAGATTATTCAGCCTGGTACTGGGCCTGATATTGGGCTGGAGTATTTTTGCGACTAATGTTTTTGCGGCCATTGATACCTACACCTTTAGCTCGGTGGAGCAGGAACAGCAGTATCGTGAGTTAACAGAGCAATTGCGTTGCCCTAAATGTCAAAACAACAGCATTGCTGATTCTAATGCCATTATTGCCGCCGATATGCGCGGCAAAGTGTATGAATTGCAGCAGCAGGGCAATTCTAAACAGCAAATTATCGATTATATGGTAGCCCGATACGGCAATTTCGTCACGTATGAGCCCCCAGTGACGGCGGCAACGTTGATTTTGTGGGTCGGCCCGGCCATGTTCGTTCTGATTGGTGCAGTGATTGTAGTGCTACGCGCCCGCCGGCGGGTGGAAAAAGAGGCCTCGCTTTCACCGCAGGAGCAGCAGCGGTTAGACATTCTGCTGGCTGAACAACAACAACCTTCGGCTCCACACAAAAAGACGAACAGGAAACAACCATAATGGCTTTTTGGCTGATAGTGATTATTTTGCTGGCGGTCGCGGGTGCCTTATTGGTCATTCCGGCGCTGCGACAAGAGAGCAATTCATCGGTAACTACTCGAGATGAGCTAAATAAGGCGATTTATCAAGACCGGTTATCTGAATTGGTAGAAGATGAAGCACAGGGCGTAGTGGAACAGCGGCCTGAATTGATTCAGGAATTACAGCAAAATCTGCTAACAGATATTCCACATGAATCCACTGAAGACACTAGCCCAATCAACCGCTGGGTTTTATTACCGGGTGTAGTCATTCTGGTGGTCGTTTCGGTCGGATTATATGTGAAAACAGGCGGCTTAACGCAAGTGCAGGCGTGGCATCAGGTTGAAGCTCAGATGCCAGAGTTACGCGCCAGAGTTGCCAACGAAAGGGCTGAGCCTCTGACTATGGAGGAAGTTGCTCGTTTAGGGCTGGGATTGCGCACCTCGTTGCAGCAAGATAGCGGCAACGTCAATGATTGGATGATGCTTGGCAGAGTGGGCATGGCTTTGAATAATGCGACTACTGCGACGCAAGCTTTTGCTAAAGCTTACCAACTAGCGCCCGATAATGATGATGTTAGGCTGGGCTATGCTGAAGTGCTGACGCGCTCCAACGATCCGCAAGATAATCAGTTGGCAACCAAGATGTTACGTACTATGGTTGGGCAGGATCACACCGACTTACGCGCTATGAGCTTGTTAGCTTTTAATGCTTTTGAGCAGGGTGATTTCAAACAAGCCATTGGTGCATGGGAAGTTATGCTAAAATTGCTGCCTGCAGGTGATTCTCGCGTCGAAGTGATAAAACGCAGTATTGCGCAAGCGAAATCACAGGCAGGGCAGGAAACAGCTACACTGGGAATAGAGGTCTCGTTGTCACCAGAGGCTGCCCAGAAATTACCCCAGCAAGGGGCGCTGATTATTTCGGTAACGGATGGCACAAACCCGATCCCCGTTGCGGTAAAACAGTTACCTTTGAGCCGATTCCCGCTATCCGTGACACTGGATGATAGCAATGCAATGATGCCGGAGCGTATGCTCTCCTCGTTGCAACAGGTGAAAGTGCGTGCGCGTATCTCACTGGATGGCACTGCTAATTCGCAGCCAGGTGATTGGTTTGGTGAAAGCAGTGTGCAGGATTTTGGCACGAAAGGGCAGCCCCAAACTATTCATGTTCAGATAAACAAACAGATCCCTTAAATATAAAGGGCTGGAAAGAATTTCATGGAGAAAGATATGAACTACCGCCTGATTGGGCTGGCTTTTGCAACCGTATTGTTAATAGGCTGCGCCAGTAGCTCGCCGGATCAAATGGAGCAGGGCCGCTCAGATCCGCTGGAAGGTTTTAACCGGGCAATGTTCAATTTTAACTATGAGGTTCTTGACCCTTATATCGTGCGTCCGGTTGCTGTTGTTTGGCGCGATTATTTGCCACAACCCGCGCGTAATGGGATGAGTAACTTCTTGGGTAACCTTGAAGAGCCAGCAAGCATGGTTAACAGCTTCTTGGTTGGTGATCCGTACAACGCCATGAAACACTTTAACCGCTTCTTCCTAAACACTATTTTAGGGATGGGGGGCTTAATTGATGTTGCCGGTATGGCGAATCCAAAATTGGCCAAAAAAGTTCCTAACCGCTTTGGTAGTACGTTAGGACACTATAATGTCGGCTATGGCCCTTACGTCGTATTACCGGGCTATGGTAGCTTCACGATCCGTGAGGATGGAGGTGATGCCGTGGATTACGTCTATCCGGTGCTGAGTTATCTGACTTTCTGGATGTCGGCAGGTAAATGGATGCTAGAAGGGGTCGAAACCCGGGCGCAGCTATTAGATTCAGATGGCTTATTACGTAACTCTTCTGATCCATATCTGATGGTGCGTGAGGCTTACTTCCAACGTAATGACTTCCTGGCGAACGGCGGACAATTGAAGCCAGAAGCTAACTCTAATGCTCAGGCTATTGAGGGAGATTTGGAAAGCATCGATTCACCTAACTGACAGGTGTGTGCTGTCTCGACAAATAAAAAAGCGCCGTGAGGCGCTTTTTTGTAGACAACTGTTATTAGGAAAACAACGCTACTAATAATTGCTATCAGAAGGCGTAGTTGAAGTTCACGCCATACAGCAATGCGGTACCTTTAGAGTCGAATTCATAAGTTGTGCCGCCCAGTGCTGTTGGCGTTTTTTCCGTGATGTGCACGTTCTGGCCATGCATATAGGAAATACCTACGTCAACTGATGCATCTTTGTTAAATGCGTAGGTGGTACCAGCACTTATCCAGAAACGATCTTGGTCTGGAATCGAAATAGTGCGGTTATCTGCTGGAACCGGGCTGTCATCGAAAGCAATACCGGTGCGGAAGGTCCAGTTATCATCGTAATAATAGGTAGTACCCAGTGCGATGCGGTAAGCATCGTGGAAGCCTTCTTGCTTCTCAAACAGAGTGTTACCGTTGGTTCCGGTAGCTTTCAGCTCTTTGAACTGGCTCCAACTGGTGTAGGCCATACTGTAGTGAATAGCCCATTGTGGTGCCACTTTATTGTAGCCAGACACTTCCCAGACTTCTGGTAGGTTTAGGGTTAGGGCGCCTGGAACTACTGCACCCCCCGTACCCCCAACAGCTCGCGGTAATTGGTTGCTGAAATCACCATCAAAGTCGATTTTCACTTTTGAACGATAGGTAAAGCTATAGCGGTTTTCTTTATCCACTTCGTACAAAACACCCGCATTCCAACCATAGCCCCACTTGGTTCCTTCCATTCGGGTGGCTTCAGTGCTTGCCGGTAGGCCTACACGTGGACCGGCCTCACCGAGGTGGCGCACAATTTTAGCATCGGCATAAACGGCATTAAAGCCCAGGCCAAAGCTGAAGTTTTCATTCAGACGATAAGCACCGCTTAAATTGAGGTTTGCGGTTTTCAGGTCAGTCTTACCACCGAGTAAACCTGCTGTGTAGTCATCATTAAATTCAGTGGCCAAACCATAGTTTGAAGTACCGGAAGCCCCAATTGCCCACTGTTCATTCAGTGGCATAATAAAGTGGATATTTGGGATCCACTCGGAGGGCGCGATATTTTTAGCACTGGTACTTTTGCCGCTTGGTGATGTTCCACTGATATCAACATTAGGATCGACATACACGAAACCGCCGGAGAATGAAGGGCGGTCGAACAAGGTCATTGCGGCGGGGTTGCGGCTACCAACAGAAGCATTGTCAGCAACAGCGCCTTCACCAGAGAAAGAGCGGCCCAATGCAGCTGCTGAATATTCATTCAGCTGAAAACCGGCCGCAGAAACGTTTGAAGAAATGATTGCTACTGCAGCTGCCAGAGCTGATCGGGTAAACAGGTTTTTCTGGTTCATGACCAAAACCTCATTATTTTAATTAATGTTACATACCGTAACAAGAGAATGCGGGATTGTAGGGTCCGTTATCGGTCAGACAAAGCAGACCAGTGGCTGAAGTATAGGTCTGACCAGCGAGGGTGTTGCAAGTATGTTTTTACATTTGACCGAATTTGATTGCAAAAAATAGACGCAGTTAACAAAAGCCTCACAAATTCGTAGCAATTATTACATTATTGATGATTGAACAAACAATTTTAGTGTGATTTCCGTCACTTAATAGGCCTATAAACAGTAAGTTCTAGTGCCAGATGACTGACGGTAGTAAAATAGCGTCAGAGAAAATATTTTTTGCACTATGTCTTATTTGTTTGCGCCAATTGCTATTTGCGCTATCTGATAGGCAATTTGCACCTATTTTGAAATGTCCGTTGAGGAGAATTGAAGATGTCAGATGCAACTGTTGGGTCAACAAACAATCGCTGTAGCGCGGAAGAAACTGCAGCCTGCTGCTGCATAGATGTAGGTACTATCATGGACAATACTGATTGTACTGCCTCCTATAGCTGTGTATTCGACAATCGTACAGAAGCTGAAGTTATGCTGAAAACGCTAACTGAAAAAGCGCGCGCTGTTGAATCTGAACCTTGCCTAATCGAGCATAAGCTGGAAGAAGCTGACGGTGGTGTGCGTTTAACCGTTGATTTCACTTTTGCTTGTCAGGCTGAAACCATGATTTTCCAGTTAGGCCTGCGTTAATTCACACCTTGCTGTGAGTCTATTCAGTGCAGTTGGATACCTAAAAACGCGGAGCTTTTAGCTTCGCGTTTGTTTAGGGTTGATTCGTCTTTTGAATTCATCACATTTGATTTATCACTTCCAGATAAGTTATTTGCCTGTCAGTTCTTCTCATTTCCCATTTTTAGTCCGAAAAGTTGCTCCTGCTCTCACTTTCCTGTTCTATAGGTTTACCAAATGTAAATATCTGGTTAACAATAATTGGATCAGGTCAGACCTGTTATTTGTTATGCTTTCATCAAAGCCACTTTGACTTATCAGGAGCATTTATGAGTAAGCCATTACCGCTAGTGACGCGCCAGGGCGATCGCATTGCCATAGTCAGCGGCCTGCGAACCCCCTTTGCCAAGCAGGCAACTGCTTATCATGGTGTGCCAGCTGTAGATTTAGGCAAAATTGTGGTCAGTGAATTACTAGCCAGAAGTGGCGTTGCTCCTGAATTGATTGATCAACTGGTATTCGGCCAAGTGGTACAGATGCCAGAAGCGCCAAATATTGCCCGTGAAATAGTATTGGGCACGGGCATGAGTGTGCATACCGACGCTTACAGTGTTTCGCGTGCATGTGCGACCAGCTTTCAGGCGGTGGCGAATGTGGCGGAAAGCATCATTGCTGGCTCCGTGACGGTAGCGATTGCTGGCGGTGCAGATTCCTCTTCTGTTTTGCCCATTGGTGTCAGCAAAGCACTGGCACGGACCTTGGTTGACGTCAATAAAGCCCGAACGTTATCCCAACGATTGAAATTGTTTAGCCGCTTAAAACTGCGCGATTTACTGCCGGTAGCACCTGCGGTTGCCGAGTATTCAACGGGCTTACGCATGGGGGATACAGCCGAACAAATGGCAAAAACCTATGGAATTAGTCGCCAGGATCAGGATGCGCTAGCGCTGCGTTCTCACCAAATGGCGGCACAGGCCTGGCAACAAGGGTTATTACACGATGAGGTGATGACGGCTTATATTCCACCTTTTAGTGATGCCATCACTGAAGATAATAATATCCGCAAAGATTCCACTATGGATCAATACGCCAAATTGCGCCCGGCATTTGATCGCAAACACGGTAGTGTCACGGCGGCGAACAGTACACCACTGACCGACGGTGCAGCCGCTGTCATGATGATGAGTGAATCAAAAGCGAAAGAATTGGGTCTCCAGCCGTTAGGTTATTTGCGCAGCTTTGCTTTTTCGGCCATTGATGTCTGGCAAGATATGTTACTAGGCCCCTCTTACGCTACACCATTAGCACTCGATCGCGCTGGAATCACCCTGACAGACTTAACTCTTATCGATATGCATGAAGCCTTTGCGGCACAAACTCTGGCTAATCTGAAAATGTTTGCCAGTGATAGCTTTGCACGGGAAAAACTGGGGCGTAGCCAGGCAGTTGGTGAGGTTGATATGAGTAAATTCAACGTATTAGGTGGCTCGATTGCTTATGGTCACCCATTTGCAGCGACAGGGGCGCGTATGATTACTCAAACACTGCATGAATTACGTCGCCGCGGTGGGGGATTAGGGCTAACAACCGCATGTGCTGCGGGTGGTTTGGGTGCAGCAATGATCTTGGAGGTGGAGTAATGAGTCAGGAAAATACGCTTAGCAGTGGTGATGAAACGACTCTGGTGGAAGCTGTCGCTCCAGCCCATTCTGTATTCACTCTCAGTGTTCGGCCCGACAATATTGGTATCATTACTGTTGATGTTGTCGGTGATAAAGTGAACACCTTAAAAGCTGAATTCGCAGAACAAATTGCTGAAATATTGCTGCAAGCACAGGCTTTGAGCCAATTACAGGGATTAGTGATTATTTCTGGCAAACCGGACTCTTTTATCGCTGGTGCTGATATCACCATGATTGCCGCTTGTCGCACTGCGCAGGATGCTCGGATTTTGGCCCAGAAAGGCCAATCCATTCTGGCACAAATCGCGGCATTTCCTGTGCCGGTAGTCGCCGCGATCCACGGTGCTTGCCTTGGCGGTGGTTTGGAACTGGCGTTGTCATGCCATAGCCGAATTTGCTCACAGGATGATAAAACCGTGCTCGGCTTGCCAGAGGTGCAATTAGGGCTGCTGCCGGGCTCAGGAGGCACTCAGCGTTTGCCACGCTTGGTGGGAGTCAGTAAGGCGCTGGATATGATACTTACGGGTAGGCAGGTTCGTCCGCGACAGGCACTTAAAATGGGGCTGGTGGACGATGTAGTGCCGCAGGACATCTTGCTGGATGTGGCTATTCAGCGGGCAAAAGCCGGTTGGCTTGATAAACCGCCCTTGCCGTGGCAGGAGCGTTTACTCAGTGGTCCGCTAGGTAAGGCACTGTTATTTAATATCGTTCGTAAGAAAACGCAGGCAAAGACCAAAGGCCATTATCCAGCAACCGAGCGTATTATTGATGTGGTGCGTAAAGGGTTAGACCACAGCGGCCCAGCGGGTTATGAGGCCGAAGCTAAAGCTTTTGGTGAGCTGGCGATGTCCCCTGAGTCAGCCGCATTACGCAGCTTGTTTTTTGCAACCACCTCGCTGAAAAAAGAGACAGGTGGCAAAGCGCAGCCTCGCGCTATCCATCGTGTGGGAGTATTAGGGGGAGGCTTGATGGGGGGCGGTATTGCGAATGTTACCGCAACCCGTGCGGGGTTGTCGGTACGGATTAAAGATATCAATCCAACCGGAATTAATCAGGCGCTGAAATATACCTGGGATACCTTAGACAAGCGGGTACGCAGTAAACGGATACGTCCGGCTGAGCGGCAACGCCAAATGATGCTGATTTCCGGCAGCACCAATTATTCAGGTTTTGGCAATGTGGATATTGTAGTTGAAGCGGTATTTGAAGATTTATCGTTGAAACAGCAGATGGTGGCAGATATTGAGCATTTTGCGGCCCCTCACACTATTTTTGCCTCTAATACATCATCCCTGCCAATCAGCGATATTGCTGCACAGGCACAGCGGCCGGAACAGGTTATCGGCCTGCATTACTTTAGTCCGGTGGATAAAATGCCGCTGGTGGAAGTTATTCCACATGCAAAAACTAGCGAAGAAACTATTGCAACCACGGTTGCTTTAGCGCGCAAACAGGGCAAAACAGCGATCGTGGTGGCTGATCGTGCCGGGTTTTACGTAAATCGTATTTTGGCTCCGTATATCAATGAAGCAGCCCGCTGCATATTAGACGGTGAGCCTATAGATTCAGTTGATAAAGCTCTGGTCGATTTTGGTTTCCCGGTTGGCCCGATAACCTTGCTGGATGAAGTGGGAATTGATGTGGGTACCAAAATAATGCCTATTCTGGTGGAGAAGTTAGGGGCACGTTTTGCCGCACCGCCTTCTTTTGATGTCATCTTGAAGGATGGGCGGAAAGGGCGTAAAAATGGTCGCGGTTTCTACCTTTACCCCGCTAAAAGTCGCGGTTTTAAATGGAAAAGAAGTCCCGGTAAGCAAGTGGACATCAGCGTGTACACCTTACTGGGTGTCACACCGAAAGCGCATCTCGAATCTGCGGTGATAGCACAGCGCTGCACGATGATGATGCTGAATGAAGCCGCACGCTGTTTGGATGAATCCATCATTCGTAATCCGCGCGATGGGGATATTGGTGCAGTGTTCGGGATTGGTTTCCCTCCGTTCTTGGGCGGGCCTTTCCGCTATATGGACAGCTTGGGCGCAGATAAAGTGGTAAAAACACTGAATTTACTTGCCCAGCAATATGGCGACCGTTTTGAGCCTTGCTCATTATTGGTCACGATGGCTGAACAGAAAAAAAGGTTTTATCCGCCGGAAAACAGTATGGATGATGAGGCAATTACCGCACATAATTAAGAGTGTGAACAAGATCACCACCAGCAATTCTAACGGATAAGGTAGCTATACATCTGCGTCGACCCGCGCTACCTTAAATTAGAATCACGTAAAGTGACTATTCGTGCCAAAATGAATAAATTGTCACTTATTGCATAGGTGATAGAGTTTGGATTAAGCTGTTGATATGGTTACTCTGTAACCAATTAAGGTTGGCTGTCGGTGTTAGTGGTGTAAAAAACAGCCATTTTCTTTACCTCAAGTTTCAGGCAAAATGCCCGGCCGCCATAGAGAGACGGCGCGTTATCGTTATGAAGTTTCTTTGCTCTCAAGCAAAGGTTTCGGCGGTACAGCACGCAAAGCGTTTCTGTATAGCGTTATTTTGTTAACAAAAACGGTGCAATATGCAAGTTTTCATTATGCGTCACGGCGACGCGGCTCTTGATGCAGCCAGTGATGCGCAAAGGCCTCTGACTCTGTGTGGCCAAGATGAATCACGTCAGATCGCGAGCTGGTTAAACGACCAGTCCGTTGATGTAGAAAGGGTATTGGTTAGCCCTTATTTACGCGCAGGGCAGACATTGGAAGTGGTACGTGAAGTGTTGACACTTCCGGCTGAACAGGAAGTGATGCCAGAATTAACGCCAGGTGGGGATGCCGCTTTTGTTAGTTGCTATTTACAAGCATTGGCAAAAGAAGACTGTGCTGCGGTGCTAGTCATTTCACACTTGCCGCTGGTCGGCTACTTAGTGGCTGAACTTTGTCCGGGGCAATGCCCGCCGATGTTTGCGACGTCGGCCATCGCTTGTGTTGATTTAGATGATGAGACTGGCAACGGGACTTTTGACTGGCAGGTTAGTCCGACACAGCTTTTAGCTAAAGCTTGCCACGGCTAAGTATCATTTGAGCCAATGATCAATGGGCGCGGCATCACTGTCGCGCTCTTGTTATTTCTGCTCTTTGTGATGGGTAGACTGCATGCATGTATGTGGCAGCAAAATGCATCCTATAAGCTAATTCGGCTATTGTTCTAATTCGATTAATACCAATAATGCAGCCGTGCCACCCCATTCTTTCGGGGCCTGATGAAATGCCAGCACATCAGGATGTTGTGCCAGCCATAGGGGGGTTTGTTGCTTCAGAACATGCTTGCCATGTCCATGCATCACACAGGCGCAATGGACATGTTCGCGTTTACAAGCCGCAATTAATGCCCCCAACTCCTGCTTGGCTTGTTTCTGAGTTAATCCGTGTAAATCCAAAAACATATCGGGTGAGTAATCACCGCGTCGCAATTTTTTCACTTCAAAATGGTCAACACCTGGCCGCACATAGCGCGTTGGGCCTTCGGTATCCAACTGTGGTTGGAATTCGTCGGAAAAATAATAACTGGCATCAACTTGTTCTTGCAGCAACCGCTCCGGTGCAATTTTTTGACCCAGTTTGGGCGGCGAGCGATGGACAATCGTGTCTTGTTTTAACTTCTTTGCCCCGGCTATCGACTCTTTAAAAAGCTGTAATTCATCTGTTGTCAGGTGATATTTATTTTTCATTATCTGTTCATCGTACTTATGCAATTCACTCAGTTTACCTGTTGAGAGGCATCTGTCTAAATAAATGTAACAGTAGGATTAATAGCTTTAATGTCTATTTCATTATTTGGTTATCATTCAACTGGTGTATTGCTGCTGATTTGTGGCGTGCTTCATGGCAAACTAGGGGCATAGATAATGATTTTATGCCTTAGCTGGAGAATACCTTGGACAAGATTTTCGTCGACGAAGCAGTAAATGAGCTGCACACCATTCAGGATATGTTGCGTTGGGCAGTTAGCCGTTTTAACGCGGCCAATATTTTTTATGGTCACGGTACTGATAATCCGTGGGACGAAGCGGTGCAATTGGTTTTTCCAAGCCTCTTTTTGCCGATAGATATTCCAGAAGATATGCGCAATGCGCGCCTGACATCCAGCGAGCGTCATCGTATTGTTGAGCGAGTTATTCGCCGGGTAAATGAACGCATTCCGGTTGCTTACCTGACCAATAAAGCCTGGTTCTGCGGCATGGAATATTACGTTGATGAGCGCGTATTAGTACCTCGTTCACCGATTGGTGAGCTGATTAATAACAATTTTTCTGGGCTGATTCGCCATCAACCTAAACATATTCTGGATATGTGCACCGGCAGCGGCTGTATTGCTATTGCTTGCGCCTACGCTTTCCCGGAAGCGGAAGTGGATGCTGTCGATATCTCCAATGACGTGTTGGCGGTGACTGAGCATAATATTCAACAGCATGGCATGGAGCATCAGGTCACGCCGATTCGCTCTGACTTGTTCCGCGATTTACCGCCTATCAAATATGACTTGATTGTCACTAATCCGCCGTATGTTGATGCTGAAGATATGGCTGATTTGCCACAGGAGTTCCGCTTCGAACCTGAACTGGGTCTGGCTGCGGGCAGCGATGGCCTGAAACTGGCCCGTCGCATTCTGGCTTGTGCGCCAGATTTTTTACAAGATGATGGTGTGCTGATTTGTGAAGTGGGCAACAGCATGGTGCATTTGATGGATGAATATCCAGAGGTGCCGTTCACTTGGCTGGAGTTTGATAATGGCGGTGATGGTGTCTTTATGCTGACTAAACAGCAACTAATTGATTGTGCGCCACATTTCAGCATGTATCGCGATTAATCATTGACTTTTAAATCTGTCAGGGCGACGAGTTTCGCTCTGACCAAGTGCTTATTCGAGAATTCAAGGAGCCGTGATGGCTGGGAACAGTATAGGGCAGTTTTTCCGCGTCACCACTTTTGGTGAATCTCACGGCATCGCCTTGGGATGTATTATCGACGGTGTTCCACCGGGTATTCCCATCACCGAGGCTGATATTCAGTTGGATCTCGACCGACGTCGCCCAGGTACCTCGCGCTACACCACTCAACGCCGTGAACCGGATCAAGTTCGCATTCTGTCTGGCGTATTTGAGGGTGTCACCACCGGTACCAGTATCGGCTTGATGATTGAAAATACCGATCAACGTTCGCAAGATTACAGCGCAATTAAAGATGTGTTCCGCCCAGGTCATGCCGATTACACCTATGAGCAGAAATACGGCGTGCGTGATTATCGTGGCGGTGGTCGCTCTTCTGCCCGTGAAACAGCGATGCGTGTTGCTGCAGGTGCTATTGCGAAAAAATATCTGGCGCAGAAATTTGGTGTGCAGGTGCGCGGTTATTTAGCACAAATCGGCGATATCAGCTGTGACGTGGTTGACTGGGATCAAGTTGAGCAAAATCCCTTCTTCTACCCGGACGCCAGCAAATTGGAATCACTGGATGCCCTGATGCGCGAGCTGAAAAAGGCCGGTGACTCTATTGGTGCCAAAATTACAGTGGTGGCTGAACATGTGCCTGTGGGGCTGGGTGAGCCCGTATTTGATCGTTTAGATGCTGATTTAGCTCATGCACTAATGAGTATCAATGCGGTGAAAGGGGTGGAAATTGGTGATGGTTTTGCTGTAGTGAGCAAACGTGGTAGTGAAAACCGAGATGAAATTATGCCACAAGGTTTCCAAAGTAACCATGCGGGCGGCATTTTAGGGGGCATCAGCAGTGGGCAGCCAGTGGTAGCACATATCGCGTTGAAACCTACCTCCAGTATCACGGTTCCTGGGCAAACTATTAACCGGCAGGGCGAAGCGGTTGAGATGATCACCAAGGGTCGCCATGACCCTTGTGTTGGCATCCGCGCTGTGCCGATTGCTGAAGCGATGATGGCAATTGTGTTAATGGATCACCTGCTGCGCCAGCGTGCACAGTGTGGTGATGTGGTTTCAGACGTTCCGCGCTGGTAAGCACAATGAAAAAATGGATAGCGGGCTTATTGGCACTGATTGCCATCACCCCGGTGATGGCCGCGACGCCATGGCAACAGATTACCCACCCGGTGGCGGGCTCTCCGCAGGCAATTGGTGGTTTTGCCAATGGCTGCGTTATTGGTGCGATGCCGTTGCCACTCGAGTCAGCCGATTATCAGGTGATGCGCCCGGATCAGCGTCGCTATTTTGGTCATCCGGATTTGTTGAACTTTATCCATCGCCTGAGTGATAAAGCCCAAAAAAATCAGCTTGGTACAGTGTTGATTGGTGATATGGCGATGCCCGCTGGCGGACGTTTTAGCAGCGGTCATGCCAGCCATCAATCTGGCTTGGATGTGGATATTTGGCTACAACTACCGAAGCAGCGTTGGAGCCAACAGCAATTATTAAAACCTCAACCTATTGATTTGGTTGCCGCCGATGGTAAACGCGTGGTGCCAGCATTGTGGCAGCCGCAAGTTGAAAACCTGATTAAACTTGCGGCCAATGATAATGAAGTGACACGTATTTTCGTTAATCCGGCGATTAAAAAGCAGCTGTGTTTAGATGCCGGTGCGGATCGTACCTGGCTGCATAAGGTGCGGCCGTGGTTTGGGCATCGTGCCCATATGCATGTGCGTTTGCGTTGCCCGGCCGACAGCCTGGAATGTCTGGACCAAGATACGCCACCTCCGGGTGATGGGTGTGGTGCGGAATTGGAAAGTTGGTTCCAGCCTCATCAGCCAAGTGCTAAACCGGACAAAACCTTACCACCACCATTGCCACCTTCCTGTCAGGCTTTGTTGGATAACCATTTCGCTGCGGAATAAATCATGGATTGGTTTACCCTGGGTCCTGCGGTTTTAGGGATATTATTTTTAGTCGCTTTATTGGCCGGATTTATTGATTCCATCGCCGGTGGCGGCGGGTTACTGACCGTTCCGGCATTGCTGGCGGTGGGGTTACCTCCAGCGCAGGTCCTGGCGACCAACAAGCTGCAATCTGTTGGCGGATCATTCTCCGCCAGCCTTTATTTTATTCGCCGTGGCGCGGTTAATCTAAAGGAACAAAGGCTTACCATTGCTCTCACTGTGGTGGGATCAATGTTAGGCGCCATTTTAGTTCAGCATATGCGGGCCGATATTCTGCGGCAAATTCTGCCACTGTTGGTGATAGGCATTGGGGTCTATTTTCTGGTGACCCCCAAGCTCGGAGAAGTTGACCAACAACGCCGTCTGTCTGCACTGCCATTCGCTCTGATAGCGGGCGGTGGTGTGGGTTTTTATGATGGGTTCTTTGGCCCAGGAGCCGGTTCTTTCTATGCTCTGGCTTTTGTGACTTTGTGTGGCTTTAATCTGGCGAAATCCACTGCTCACGCTAAAGTGCTCAACTTTACCTCCAATCTCGGTAGCCTGATTTTCTTTATTGTCGGCGGCAAAGTGGTGTGGAGTATCGGGTTGGTGATGCTGGTAGGGCAAGTCCTGGGTGCCCGCCTGGGGGCTCACATGGTATTGACCAAAGGGCAGAAATTGATTCGCCCAATGATTGTCGTGGTGTCATTCGTCATGAGTTGCAAGCTACTGTATGACAGCCACGGTGCTGAGATTTCCGCTTGGCTAGGATTACATATTTTCGCATAATAATTTGTTTTGCATAACTGAAAATATCAAACAGAACAGTGAGCTTGAATGCCGCTGCTGATACCGCTGTTACGGACCCACGCATGACTCATGATTATCAACAATTAATCGATATTTTTAATGGCTGTTTTAGTGATGAATATAATACCCAATTGGTGAAAGGCGATGATGAACCCATCTATCTGCCCGCTGATGAACAGTTTTCTTATCATCGGGTGATTTTCGCTCATGGTTATTACGCTAGCGGTATGCATGAAATTTCCCATTGGTGTATTGCCGGGGAAGAGCGCCGCAAATTAGTCGATTTTGGCTATTGGTATTGCCCCGATGGGCGCGATGCATTAACTCAAAGCCAGTTTGAAGTGGTTGAGATCAAGCCGCAGGCACTGGAATGGATGTTTTGCGTGGCAGCGGGTTTCCCGTTCAATGTCAGTTGCGACAATCTGGAAGGTGATTGCGAGCCAGATCGCATCACATTCCAACGAAAAGTACGCGAACAGGTGTTGTGGTATCTAGAAAACGGAATATCCCCACGACCTGCGCGCTTTATTCAGGCGCTACAATCGTTTTACAATACACCATCATTCGCGGCAGAGCTTTTCCCTTATCCGGAAGATTTAGCTTAGTTTTCTGTTTGACTGAACATCCATTATTTTGGATATAAAAAATGAATATATTGAGGAAACGATGATCGCAGAGTTTGAAACGCACATCCTGGCGCAGATTGATGATATGGTAGAGCACGCCAGTGATGATGATTTATTTGCTGGCGGTTACCTGCGTGGTCATTTGACATTGGCAGTGGCTGAATCTGAAGAGTTTGGTGAGCACTCCGCTGAGCAGCTACACGCAAGGGTCCAAGCCAGTCTGGATAAAGCCATCAAAGCCGGTGAGCTTTCCCCTCCGGATCAGGCTTTAGTATTGGGGTTGTGGGATCGTTTATTGGAAAACGCCCAGTTGCCACACTAAATATTTTACTTAATAGCCCTCAACTCAGGCAGCTAATAAGCTAGCCAGGACGGGGAAATGTGCCGAATGGGTCGTAACGGCATAAGCCGTCGGAGCGCCCATCGGTGCAGTCACCCCGTCAGTCTTTGGACATGCAGCAACTTCAATAATACTTATCCAGAGATAGTTGAAGCACGCTGTTGCACCGGCCTGCCTTTCAGTAATTTTCGAATCCAGAATCGGTTAGGATTTAGTGCCGCCAGCGTGGCTGCATCTAATGGCTGCGGTTCGCCAAACATTTGCGCGGCCAGAATCTCTGCCACCAATGGTGCGCTACACAAACCGCGTGACCCCAAAGCACCCACCATAAATAACTCTGGCCACACCGGCGCGAGGGGAATGTCTTCTCCTTGCTGGATTTTGCGCGGCAAATCCTGGTATTGCGCCAGTGTGGCACTGTAATCCGGTACTGCGCCCACCATCGGTAAATGGTCACGAATAGCGCAACGCACGCCACAGCGCGCCTCATTATCGCTGATATCCACCTGTTGCGGCCAACTAACATCAGGCAAGCAGCGTAACAGGCGATCTCGATTTTCTTGCTGTTCGTCGGCACGAAAATCAGTCGTAACATCACCGCGCTGATAACTGGCGCCAATACAGTGATGCTGATTGGCGGGGTTCACTGGTGTCAGGTAACCGTCATAGCACAGCACTTGCCGCAACTGGCTAAGTACCGGCGTAGTGGGAATGTGTGAAACCTGTCCACGCACAGCCGACAGCGGCAGATGCTGTGTTTGCTCCCATTCGGATAAGCGGTGGCCGGTAGCCAGTACTACAGTGGCATGTTGTCTGCTTGCCTGCGGTTGCTTGTTTGCTGTTGATTGCTTATTGTTTGCTATCGATTGTTTAAATATGAGCTGCCATAGCCCGTCAACCCGCTCTAGCTGATGCAGTTCATGCTCATAGTTGCAGGTCATACCCTTTTGTTGCGCCAGCGCCATGAGCTCTATGGTGAGGTCTGATGGGCAAAGCCAACCACCGGCGGGATAATGGATACCATCGTGAGCGCAATCTAACCCAGCCAGCGCACTGAGTTGTTCGCGGCTCATCGCTGCGGCAAGTGATGCCGGCCAATCGGTTTGCAGCATTTTATCAATTTTGCCACGGCTTTTAGCATCAAAGGCCAGCTGGCTGACGCCACACCACTGATGATCAAAGCGGATACCTTGCTCAACCAATTGAGAGTATTGACGGCGGGCAAAGGTAAAAGCACTGGTGAAAAATATTTCCAGGGCATCATTTTTGCCGTTAAGTAATGGGTAGAGTGCGCCTTGTCGATTGCCTGATGCACCTTGGGCGGGTTGTGCGTCGGCGCAATAAAGTGTCACTTTGGCGCCACGGCGTAGCAACGCTAGTGCTGTCAAAGCGCTGACAATTCCTCCGCCGACAATGGCGATATCATCACAATGAGTGGCCGATGGCCGGTGATACCAAGGCTCAGATTGGGCATTAAGGCGTTGTGGCAGTGTACCGGTTAGCATCTCACGTTTTTGCCCAAACCCTTTGACTTTAGCGACGTCAAACCCTGCTTGTTGCAAACCACGGCGCACAAATCCGGCCGCCGTAAAAGTGGCGAATGTGCCACCGGGCCTTGCCATCCGTGCCATGGCATTAAACAGTACATCATTCCACATATCAGGGTTTTTAGCCGGTGCAAAACCATCAAGGAACCACGCGTCCACTTGATTATTCACGCTGGAATCCAACTGGGGCAGCAGGGTATTCACATCACCAAACCACAGATCCAGTGTGATAGCCCCCTCAGCCAGTAAAATGCGGTGGCATCCTGCCATCGGCAACGGCCACTGAGCACGGAGTTGTTCGGCAAAACAGGCCAGTTCTGGCCAGCGCTCATGGGCGGCGGTTAAATCAGCGATCTGAAGTGGGTATTTTTCGAAACTAATATAGTGTAAACGTTGCAGTTTAGCTGCGGGATGAAGCTGGCGAAACTGGGCGAAGTTACGCCATAATGTCAGGAAATTCAACCCAGTACCAAAACCAGTTTCGGCAAAAATACAGTTCTCACGTGGATGTTGTGCAAAGCGCTCGGGAAAGCCATTTCCCTTGAGAAAAACGTAGTGAGTCTCTTCTAATCCATCTTCATTAGAAAAATAGATGTCACCAAACTGTTCCGATACAGGTGTACCCTGTTCATTCCAGCTTAATGTTGCCGTTTGGATTGGGGGGTGGCTCACGTTGAAAGACTCATATCTCAAGGGGTAGGGCGATTCTAACTATGTGACCCGCTGGGTGCAAATCGTAAAATTATCTGGGTATATTACGCTGATCGGACTTGTTCGGCGTACAACTGTACGCTAAAGTGCGTTGCAAAATCCCGAATGTAAAATAAGTGGAAGAGGTATTGAATGAAGCGTGCAGTCATTACTGGCTTGGGTATTGTATCCAGCATTGGTAATAACCAGCAGGAAGTTCTGGCATCTTTACAGGAAGGCCGCTCTGGCATTACTTTCTCTCAGGAATTTAAAGACGCAGGTATGCGCAGCCATGTGTGGGGCGACGTCAAGCTCGCACCTGAGACCATTACAGAAAATATCGACCGTAAAGTGCTGCGCTTTATGAGCGATGCCTCTGTTTATGCTTATCTTTCCATGAAACAGGCCATTGAAGATTCTGGTCTGACGGAAGAACAAGTCTCCAATTTCCGCAGTGGGCTGGTCGTCGGCTCTGGTGGTGGCTCACCCCGTAACCAGGTGGCCGGTTCTGATGGCATGCGCGTGAAAGGTTTGCGTGGCGTAGGCCCTTATATGGTCACTAAAGCGATGGCATCCGGTGTCTCCGCGTGCCTGGCAACCCCCTTTAAAATCAAAGGCGTAAACTATTCCATCAGTTCCGCTTGTGCGACCTCGGCACACTGTATTGGTCATGCGTTGGAACTGATCCAACTGGGCAAACAGGATGTGGTGTTTGCCGGTGGCGGTGAAGAACTGTGCTGGGAAATGTCCTGCGAGTTTGACGCTATGGGCGCATTGTCTACTAAATACAATGAAACCCCGGCGAAAGCATCCCGTACCTATGATAAAGACCGTGATGGTTTCGTCATTGCTGGCGGCGGCGGCATGGTTGTTGTTGAAGAGTTAGAACATGCGCTGGCGCGTGGTGCACATATCTATGCTGAGATTGTGGGTTACGGCGCAACGTCAGATGGCGCTGATATGGTGGCCCCATCAGGTGAAGGCGCAGTACGTTGCATGAAGATGGCAATGGACGGCGTTGATACACCAATTGACTATATGAACGTACACGGCACTTCTACTCCGGTGGGTGATGTGAAAGAGTTGGGCGCGATCCGTGAAGTGTTTGGTAATAACACGCCAGCTATCTCCTCAACCAAAGCCATGACGGGTCACTCTCTGGGTGCCGCTGGTGTACACGAAGCTATCTTTAGCTTATTGATGGTTGAGCACGGCTTTATTGCTCCAAGCATTAATATTGAAAATCTGGATGAGCAGGCTGCGGGGATGAATATCGTCACTGAGCCAACCAAACGTGAACTGAACACTGTTATGTCTAACAGCTTCGGTTTCGGTGGCACCAACGCTACCTTGGTCATGCGTAAATACCAGAAATAAGATCAATCGCAGATATTTCTGCTACATGATCGTTAATAATTAGGCCTGCGAGAGATCGCAGGCTTTTTTATTCGCTATAAAATAAACACAGTTCTCTAAAATTGTCTAATTAACAAAAATACCTATTTTTTGGCTTAACTTTGGCATTTCTTACAAAAGAGGTCTGGTAGATCACATGTTATTCATAAAATATCTTATACTCAAGATCTGATAAAGATAACACTATAAAAAGTAGGTGATTGAATCGTAAAGTATTCACGCTAATCTCACCTATTTTTACTGTGCTTATATTCTTTTAAAGTAAAATTTAGAGCTAAAAAATCCTTGCCTGCTAAAAAACGTTAATTCACAATATTAGAACAATAATTAAACAAATCTATTTTTGCTTTCTAATTTACCAACACTGCAGGGTAGTTTAATGAGCCATAATCAAAGTGATCAGAAGTTTAAGATTGCCGATTTAAATGAGCGCGTCGTTCATGAAATTCTTGAAGTTATAAGTGATGGTATCTGGGACTGGAATGCCAACAATGGATTTGTTTACCGCAATACCGGCTGGTATGAAATGCTGGGATATCCGGCTCATGCTTTTGAGAATACAGTACATACTTGGGAGAAAATTATTCATCCAGATGATTTTGAAAGGGTTATGTTTCAGTTCGATGCTTATATAAATCAACAAGCCGAAAGATATCAGATTGAATATCGTTGCCGAACCCATGATGGGGACTATATCTGGATTGAAGATCGCGGCAAGGTGATTGAACGTAATAGTGATGGCACAGTATCCAGAATGATAGGTGCTCACCGGAATATCCATGACAGAAAAAATCGTCTTGAAAAATTAGAATTAAAAAATAAAACCTTGGAAGCATTAGTCGAAGAACGAACTACTGAGTTACGCGAAAGTAATTTTCAGCTTCAACAGCAATTAGATATTAAAAAAATTCTTTCAGAAACGGATGTATTAACCTCCACTGCGAATCGTTATTTGTTAGAAAAGGTTCTAAAGCATGAATATAATCGTGCTAAGCGTTTTTGCCAGCCTCTCTCATTACTTTCATTGGATTTAGATAATTTTAAATCTATTAATGACAGATACGGCCATTTGGTGGGTGACTTAACTCTGACACATATTGTTGATGTCACTAGGAATAGCATTAGAGAGATTGACGTTTTAGGCCGTTGGGGTGGCGATGAATTTATGATTGTGTTGCCTAATACGCAATTAGCTGAGGCTAAAAATATTGCCGAGAAAATTAGAAAACTGGTTGAGCTCATGCCGGTGGATGACAATATTTATGTCACAATGAGTCTGGGCGTGGTTGAGTTGGAACAAAACGAATCGCAGGAGCAATTACTCATTCGCGCAGATAAAATGCTCTATAGTGCAAAAGCGGCGGGCAAGAATATCATTATCGGCTGATATTCTTGGCCCGTGATGCTATCGACTTTCGGTATTACTATGGCTGAAGCGCATATTGAGCCGCTGCTTTAGCATGTATCGCCGTGGTATCAAACACAGGCACCGTGGCATCTTGCGCATTTACCAGTAGGTAATCTCAGTACAGCCAAAGATAATCCCTTGTGCGCCTTGCTCTTCTAAATGGCAGATGATACGGCGATATTCCTGACGTGACCTTTCACTGATAATGCCAAGACATAGCTCTTCATAAATAATGCGATTAATGATTTCGCGGTCTGCGCTGTTGGGCGTAATCACGTTAATATCGTGTTTTTCAGTTAAACGGCCACGGTAGAAATCTTGCTCCATGGTATAGCGGGTGCCGAGCAAACCGATCTTATTGATCCCTTGTTGCTTTATTTGCGTCGCAGTGGCATCGGCAATATGCAATAAAGGTAATCCACTGGCCGTTTCAATATCATCTGCCACTTTATGCATGGTGTTGGTGCATACCACCACAACCTCTGCCCCGGCACGTTTTAAGGACAGCGCGGCATCGGATAACACCTGGCCTGCAGTTTGCCAATCACCTTGGGCCTGTAACTGCTCAATCTCATGGAAATCCACACTATAGAGAACAATCTTGGCGCTGTGTAACCCACCTAATTGTTCTTTAACGTGTTGGTTGATCATCCGGTAATAAGGAATAGTTGATTCCCAACTCATACCGCCAATAAGGCCCAAAACTTTCATCATTATTATTCCTATCTGTTACTTATGGCGGGTGAAAGTGTGATTCCGCATGGATACCAAGATAACGGCAGGTGTACGGTAAGACAATATGAGGAAATGATGTGAGGTGGGATTTTTATTAATGCGATATTTATCAATACAGTGTTGCCTCAGGATAACCGCCGCAGCGGCTATCCTGAATATGGACTAGAACCAGGCTTCCCACATCGCCCCGACGTTGAAAGAGTCAAGACGTGTATCTTCGGTGTCGGTCGTGGTGGCAGTATGTTGTTATCGACTTCACCACCGGTGACATAGAAGCGCAGCATTGGTCTGAAGTCTGCGCCCATCGCGATAGAAATGTTCTGGGACAGTGTCAACTTCCAGCCTTTGTTATCGCCGCCGGTATCATAATCCACCCGCTGATAACCCGCTTCAAGCCAGGTCGAATGTACGTCATTCCAGAAATGCATTGGGCGAATAATCACACCATAGTTACGACGAGTGTCCTCACTATGGTTGCTTCTATCATAATCATGGAATGCGGCGAGGTAAGTCACGGAAGTTTGTGGTGTGAACTTATAGGTACCCTCAACACTGGTATAAATAGTACGGAGATCAGCTGTTTTGTTATAAACACTATTGTCGGAATTATCTGAATAACGGGTAACCCATTTATTTTCGATGTTTTCACCGGTATGGCTAAGCACAACGGCAGTCTGCCAGGCTTTCAACTTTTCTTCGCTTTCAATAGCTTTAGAATCAAAACCATAGTTGGTAAACAATTCAAAATTAATCGGCCCCAACTTCACGCCATGTATTTTGGATGTTAAAGCATAATGGCCATTATCACCGGTTCCTGAACCACCAGTACAGGTAATGCGTGATGGATTTGATTGGTCTGCGATAACTTCAGGATTACAGGATTGCACTGCGCCAACAGCCGCGGCATCAAGTTGAACGCCACCGAGATCCAGATTTTTTATCCCGGCACCTTGTCCGTCGTGGGTCATCCAGAAGTAGTCGTTAATACCTTGTTGCGGGCGCTGATGGAAATCGCGACCAGCCCATAAATAAGCATTCGGTTGAGATTCAAATAAGTTCGTCACCCCGGCGTACGCTTTTTTCAGGTTAACTTCATCACCCCAATGGTCAAGCATGACCACCACATCCCATATAGCGCCATTATCACCTTTAAAGGCTTTAGAAAGTTGGAACTCCCCACCGTTACCTTCATTACCCAAACGTCCAATCGCTGAAGAGCCATTATAGGAGCCATCAACACCGACGTATTTTTGGTCACCCGCCTGGAATTGTGCGCCATATCGCGCATAAGCATTGAATTTTAGGCCGTAAGGGATAGCCATATCCGGGCTTGGCGGAATAGAGGCTTTCTCAACGATATCTACGCTTGGTTTTTGGATAGTGGCCGCTTCTATTTTTTCTTTACGTTCTGCTAGTGCTTTTTCTACTGCGTCGGCCACTATTTTATTAAGTTGCTCAGTGGTAATCGTAGTAACTGTTTCTTGTGCCAGTACAGAAATAGGGCAAAGCGCGGCGATAACCGCCATTGCTAATGGTAGTTGTTTGTATATTTTCATCGCTATCTCAATTTAGTATTTTATTATAGTAGGCGATATTATCCCGCCCGAATTTAACAGAATAATAGTGCTATCACCAAAGTAAGGTTGTTTCTATAATTTCATTAGACTAAGTTTTATTTGAATTTTTGGCGTAATAGTCTCTCCGTTTAAGATGGATGATATTTTTTATAATTAAAAGTTAGCGCTGATAAAGATGAATAATTTCCTCTGATAATTCACGTGCCAACAAAGAAGTCATTAAATGGTCCTGTGCGTGAACCATAATAAGTGTCATCGGTTGTCGGGCCTCTCCTGCATCTTGTTCAATGAGCTTGGTTTGCATATGGTGCGCCTGCCGGGCAAAGCCATCAGCTTCCTGTAGTAAATTTTTGGCTTTATCAATGTCGCCTTTGCGCGCAGCTTGTAATGCTTCAAAGCACAGGCTACGTGATTGTCCGGCATTAACAATAATTTCCATTACTGCTTCTTCTAATTCAATCATGATTTATTCCTAAATTAATCGAAACCATTATTTGCCGCGGTAGCCGTAAACCATTCCCCGCTTTTTTTAATTGTTCGTTTCTGGCTGGGTAAATCTAATTGAATAAAGCCATAACGATTTTTATAACCATTACACCAGGACCAGTTATCGATAAATGTCCACATATGGTAGCCAAGGCAATGACAACCTTCACTGATTCCTTTATGTAGCCATTTCAAATGGTCGGAAATAAAGTCTATGCGATATTGATCGTTAATTTTTCCGTCTTGGATAAATCGCTCTTCATTTTCGACTCCCATACCATTTTCAGAAATAAAGCAGCGAGGGTTACCATAATTAAGCCGTAAATTGGTCAAAATATCGTAAATACCAGGTTCATAAATCTCCCAGCCGCGATAAGGATTCATTTTACGGCCAGGCATTTCGTAGGCATCAAACAGCCATTCGGGCATAAAAGGTGCTTGTGGGTTTACCGCACTGTCACGGCATTTTACGCGCCGTGGTTGATAGTAATTAATGCCCAGCAGATCGATTATACCCTCAGCAATTAAGGCTTTATCCCCTTGCAGGCGTAGCGGCATTTGGTCGTAATCACACAGTAAATCAATGAGCTCCTGTGGATATTCACCGCGCAATGCGGGATCAAGGAAGCTGCGGTTAAACAAGAGATCAGCATATTCGGCCGCTTGCAGATCAGCAGGGTTCTGCGAGCGTGGGTATGACGGGGTCAGATTCAGCACGATACCAATTTCCCCCTCATACGAACCAGCGCGATAAGCTTTAACTGCTGTCGCATGTGCCAGTACCGTGTGATATGCCACTGTCGCCGCACGTCTGAAATCCACCACATTGGGATAATGGAAGTCATATAGATAGCCACCTTCAACAGGAACAATCGGCTCATTGAAGGTAAACCAATGCTTAACCCGATCGCCGAACAGTTCAAAACACACTTCGGCGTAGTGCTTCCAGGCATCAATCACTTCACGGTTTTCCCAACCGCCAATTTCTTGCATGGCCATCGGCATATCAAAGTGAAACAAGGTAATAAAGGGCGTAATACCTTGGGCCAGAAGTTCGTCTATCACATTGTTATAAAAAGCCACTGCCTCAGGATTCACTTCCCCAACGCCATTTGGGATTAACCGCGTCCAACTCAATGAAGTACGAAAACTGTTGTGATTCAGTTGCTTAAGTAAAGCAATATCCTGTTTCCAATGGCGATAGAACGTAGAGGTATCATTCGGGCCAATCTGTTGGTGAAAGCGCGACGGTTGGCTGGCGTACCAAGCATCCCAGGTGGTGGGGCTTTTGCCTCCGCGCAGGCTTTCTCCTTCAGTTTGCAGTGCAGAACTGGCGCTGCCCCACCAGAAGTTATCTGGAAATTGGTATTTCATTAATCTGCTCTCTTTATCAGTTGCTACGGACGGTATCTGAAAGTGATGGTGCGTTACCTGAGACTTTTTCCCCTTCAGTTTTGACTAGCGAGCGCTCATAAGCACGCAGGAATGGCAGATAGATCAGGGCAGAAACCATCATACATATCAAGCACATCATTACAGGGCTAAAGGCCCAGTTTGCCGCCCAGGATGCACCAATTGGAGCCGGTGTTGTCCACGGGGTCAGAGAAACCACTTGAGCAAGCCATCCTAGTTTGGTTGCAGTGTAGGCCAGCACGGCGTTGATCATGGGTACGCAAATGAAAGGTATGAACATTATTGGGTTCATAATGATGGGAGCACCGAACAAAATAGGCTCATTTATATTGAAGAAGCTTGGTACTACGCCCAACTTACCAATGGTACGTAAATGAGTGACTTTGCTGCGTAACAGCAGGAAAGCCAGTGGCAATGTGGAACCTACGCCACCAATCAGTAAGTAGTGATCCCAAAAACCTTGCAGATAGATATGCGGTAAGGTTGCGCCGACGGCCAATGCGGCTTGGTTTGCCGCTAGATTGGTCATCCAGAATGGACTCATGATGCCGGTAACAATCAGTGAACCGTGAATACCGGAGAACCAGAAAATCTGGCACAACAATACTGACAGTAATATTGCTGGCAAAGAGTCTGATGCAGAAACTAATGGAGCCAGTAAATGCATGATAGCTTCTGGAATGATCATGCCAGTCTGCGATTCAATGAATAAATTGAGTGGATGCAATGTAGCAATAATGACCAGAACCGGGATTAGAATTTCAAAAGAGCGCGCAACACCGGTTGGCACCTCTTTCGGCAAGCGAATAGTAATATTGTATTGCTTCAATGCGGCATAAACGCGGGTAGAATAAATAGCGGTAATCAGTGCAGTGAAAATCCCTTGACCAGAAAGGTATTGCGTCGAGATTTTGCCGTCGGCAAAGGGAGCTGCAACTAACAAGAATGCCATAAATGCCAATAAACCTGTCATAACCGGGTCGAGATTAAACTGTCGACCCAGACTTGCTCCTACTCCAACCGAAATGAAAAATGTCATCACCCCCATGCTCAGATTGAATGGCAGCATGAGTTGCGCACGGTAGGTCTGAGAAAAGTCCAGCCATGCTCGGGCAAATCCTATTGTGGTGTCGGCAGAAAAGGGTGGGAAAATAAACACCAGCATAAATGAGCCGATGATCATGAAAGGCAGTGCTGCGGTAAAGCCATCACGGATAGCAATAACATATTTTTGCTGTCCGAGACGTCCGGCTAGCGGAGTAATAGATTGTTCAATAACAGCAACCATCGATTGATAAAGAGAACTCATTTGAACACCTTCTTAGTGGGTCGCGTTAATGAGCGACAGTGCATAGTCCAGGACTTTATCGCCACGCTGCATTCCGTAATCCATCATATCGATGGGCTGAACAGGAATACCGTGAGCAGCGGCCTTTTCTGAGAGCATACCTAACATGTATTTCACTTGCGGCCCGAGGAGTACGACCTGATAGCGCGGAAACTGAGTATCAAATTCAGATACGCCAAAAGCATCAATCTCAACAGGAATCCCTCTTTCATCGGCAACGACCCGCATTTTCTTAACTAACATGCTGGTGGACATCCCGGCAGAGCAACACAACATAATCTTGAACATCTACAACCATCCTCAAAATATAAAAACGAGATGAAAAACGATTTTGACACTCCACGGAAACCGTTTTCCAATTAGGTAATGCGGCTGTTTCGAGAATGATTGGATATCATACGGAAACCGTTTTCCATTCAAAGTGGAGAGAACTGTGATAGCCATCAAAGTCCAGTATATAAAGGGATTATTTATTTGATGGCTATCACAGCTTTGAGGTTTGGATAACTATTTTGAAACGTGATGGAAATTCGGTTTCCATGACAAATGGAAACGACTATACTCAGGAAGCTGTAATAGTTGGGCCGAGCTGTATTTAGGAATGACAGGCAAGGACTAAAGCCTGCCGAGGAGAGAATCATGTCTACAATCAACGATGTATCACGTTTAGCTGGGGTTTCTAAAGCCACAGTCTCACGGGTGTTGAGTGGTTCACGTGGCGTTAAGGAAGCCAGCCGCCTGGCCGTACTGAAAGCGGTCGATGAACTTAATTATCGGCCAAATGTTATCGCTCAATCATTATTGAGCCAGTCTACGGGGTGCATTGGTGTTATCTGTGCGCAGGAAAATATAAATCAAACTACCGGCTATCTGTATGCGCTTGAAAAACATCTGAGTCAGCATCAAAAGCATCTGCTGTTGCGTTTTGCCAATAACAAAGCTGAAGTTATGCAGGCACTGGATGAATTGACCTGTGGTTTGTGTGATGACGTGCTGATCATTGGTGCCCGTTTCCCGCTTAATCTCGCGGATGAAAGTATTATTCTGGTCGATTGTATGGATGTCGATGCCACTAACAGTATCCATTTTGATCACGCTTTTGCCGCAGAAACCGCCTGTAATTATTTAATAAAGCAGGGTAGAAGGAAGATTGCTTTAATAAATCCGGATAGCAGTGGGTATGTGGACGAAGTGCTTTTGGGTTATAAGCGAGCATTGGAAAATAACTTTTTGCCCTTCAACCGTGACCTGATCTTTATGGATTCCTCTTCTTCATCGGTGGCGTTACAAGTGCTGCTTAATAGCAGTGCGACACTCAATTTTAATGCCCTACTGGTGGCGGATGAGCGGGAAGCTCAAAGCGTTATTCCACAGCTTCAGGCGTTTAATAAATCTGTTCCTGATGACATTATGGTATTTAGCCTGGCCGGGTCATTACATTATCCGGGAGTGCCGACCATTCCTGCGATTGAATATTCTATGGATGCGATGGCTGCGAAAATAGTGGCATGGCTTAATGAAAAAACCAAAAATGTGCTGGGTTCATACGCATTACGTGGAGATTTAATTATTCCGGATATGCCTGCCAGAAAATGACTTCTGTTTAAAATAGCGCTGTGGCAATCTCAGCGCTAAGTAAGGATAAAAACGCCCCTTCGTTAATACTTAGATGACGCCCAAAATAGCGTAAATAATTCGAATTGCAGGAAGGCTGCAAGGGAACTCATGCCGATGAGCATGAGCTTACATGAGTAAGTGATTCGGGTTATTGAGCGTAGCCAACACACATGCAGCTTGAAGTATGACGGGATAAACAAATAGTGGAACTGTGATGTGACTCTGCTTTTATCTCTTTTCTATGTCTATCATGTCTGTTGCAACAAATCTGTAGCAATTGGATGTCTATGGATTCTTATATCCGCAGTGTTTGGCTTTGCAGCTCACCCCGCAACGTCAAGCGAGAAAGGGATATACCATCAACTGGATGACGGAGCTTGAGATGATAAAAGTAAAAACGGCGTATACCTTGACCTTATTGGCAATACTCCTTCCTGCTTCACCCCATATTATGGCTCAAGATAAAAGCGATAATTATAAGCTTGAACAGGTTTTGGTCATGAGCCGTCATGGTATACGCGCACCTCTAGTGAATTATGGCGATATGCTTTCTAGTGCAACACCGGACAAATGGCCGCAATGGACGACACCTGGAGGCTATCTGACGCCAAAAGGAGCAGAGCTTGAGGCGATGATGGGCGGGTATTTCCGCGAGTGGCTGGCAGATACTACGTTATTAAAATCAAAAGGATGCCCAGCAACTACGACGGTATTTACCTACGCCAACAGTTTACCCAGAACCATTGATACCGCGCAGCATTTCTTATTTGGTGCTTTCCCCGGCTGTAATGTTCCCGTTGTCCACCAAAAAGAAATTGGCAAAATGGACCCGGTATTTAATCCAATCATTACCTTGGATATCACTCCTGAGTTTAAAGAGAAGGCATTAGCTTCTATTAATCAACACGCCGGGCCAGGTGGCGTTGAGGGGCTGAATAAGCGCTTGCAGCCTAATTATGATTTACTGTCCAAGATTTTGGATTATAAAAATTCACCTGCTTGCTTGATAGATAAAAAATGTGACTGGAGCACGCAATCGACTGATATCGTGTTAGTAAAAAATAAAGAGCCGGGCATTACAGGTCCACTAAGATTCGGTACCGGTGCTTCGGATGCTTTCATGTTGCAATATTATGAAGGTTTTCCAGCCAAAGATGTCGCCTGGGGGCGCATTCACTCTTCTGAAGAGTGGCGTAAATTAATCGATATTAAAAATCTTTACCATGAAACTTTATTCGGTTCACCCGCTATAGCAGATAATGCTGCCGAGAAATTGGTTGGTTTTATCAGTTCCGCCTTTGATCCGGTGGGTGAGAAAACACCAAATGAATTAGCGGCACAAAAAGCCAAATTGGCGGTATTGGTTGGGCATGACTCCAATATTGCGTCACTATTAGCCGCGCTCAAAACGAAAGAATATCAGTTGCCAGATCAGTATGAGAAAACACCTATCAGCGGTAAGGTAGTATTCGAACGTTGGAAAGATATTAAACAAAACAAAGAATTGATGAAGATTGAGTATATCTATTTGTCGACCGAGCAAATCCGTAATAAAACACCGCTGTCACTTCAAGCTCCGCCAAAACGCGTCACACTGGAAATTAAAGGGTGTCCGATTGATGCTAAAGGATTCTGTTCCATGGATGATTTTAGAAAAGCGATAAAACAAAATACCCAAATCTAGTTTGAGGCCACTGCGGATAAGTTTGGTCAGAAGCAGAGAATAGGGGCTGGCATAAAACGACGAGCTGCGCTAACGTGGCCTTCTTTGTCAGCCCCTGCTATTTGTAGATCTTCTGATGACACTATTCACGACTACCCATCACGCAGCAAAAACTGTTTTCAAACCTTTTTTGAAAGACCGCTTGCTGCATATTCTGTTGATTTTAGGTATCGGCCTGACCGCATTGATGCCTGCAAAAATTTCGACCTTTCCACAGTTTATTGACTGGACCACCATTGTCACTTTATTGGGATTAATGCTACTGACGAAAGGCGTCGAGGTGAGCGGTTACTTCGATTTCATCGGTCGCAAGATTATTAATACATTACAGACGGAGCGGCATCTGGCGCTGTTTTTAGTTTTGTCAGCGGCAGTGTTGTCCTCTTTTTTGACCAATGATGTGGCACTGTTTATCATTGTTCCACTGATTTTAACGCTAAAAAAGATATCTGCTTTACCGGTTTCACGTCTGATTATTTTTTCAGCACTGGCGGTGAATGCAGGGTCACTATTAACGCCGATCGGTAACCCACAAAATATTCTATTATGGAGCCGTTCAGAGCTGTCATTTATTGGTTTTACACTGCAAATGGCTCCGCTGGCGGCAATAATCTTGTTGACCTTGCTGGCCGTGACTTGGTGGCGTTTCCCTGCGCGTAAAATCAGCAAACAAGCTTCCAGCCCGGTTTACCCTTACCAATCTCGCTTATTACTCAGCTGTTTAGCGCTGTATGTGATTTTTATTATTTGTGTGGATTTTGGCTGGGCGGGTTACGGGCTATTGGTTGTTTTTGCCGGGTTATTATTACTGGCACGGCGCGTTTTACTGGCAATAGACTGGAGTTTGATCGTGGTCTTTATGGCGATGTTTATTGATGTGCGCTTACTGACTGAATTACCTGGCTTACAGTCACTCTTCAGTGAAATCAAAACATTATCTGCGGCTGCGGCTTATATATTGGGTATCGGGTTATCCCAGGTTATCAGTAATGTTCCAGCGACCATTTTATTACTTAATTACCTGCCTTCCAGTGCGCTGGTGGCTTACGCAGTTAATATGGGTGGCTTTGGCTTTGCTTTAGGATCTATGGCCAATTTAATTGCACTTCGAATGGCGGGTGAACCGGCCATCTGGCTAAAATTCCATGCTTATTCGCTGCCATTCTTATTCTGGAGTGGGTTGGTCGGCTGGCTATTATTAGTGCTCTGAGATAAGGGGAGTCACTTTATTGGCTTAGAGCGAAATATCCAGAGCCAATAAAGTGGTTCACTGCGCTTAGAGAAAAATAGCCAATAAAAAAGCCATGACAATAATCAGCGCGACAAAGACCAGTGATGGTTTTTGCAACAAGGGTTGTAATGACTGTGGCAGGGCGGCAATCAGCGGGTTAATCAAGGGTTGAATGGTTTCTCGCTCTTCGGCTAAGTGCTGTGCGGCATTCGCCCGGCCTAATCGGGCGGAAAATAAGACATTAATAATGTCGTTTAGCTGCGCCTGCGTCAGCGGTGTGGTGGGGCTAGCCTGGAAACGATTCTGACTATAATCAATCAATAGCTGCTGTTCCTGCGCATCGGCGGGCTGTTTCAGGGCCGTTTGCAGGTTAATCAGTGTTGGTGCGGTTTGCTGACTGAGAGCCACTTTGGCCTGTAAAAACTGGCTGAGTATCTGAAAATGACGCGCGGGTAGCGGGTCATTACTTTTCACTCCCATCATATCAAATAGTGCCTGCCAAATTTTGGCTGGCTGCTCACCGGTCGCAGCACTGAGTTTAGCTACCAATGATTGAATATGTTGATGTTCCGCAGGCAGCAATGGTCTGTCAGTTATCGTTGTTAACTGAGGCTGTGGAATATTCAGCGTACCGGATTGTAGTAATACCAACACCTGTTGCAACTCAGCATGACTCAACTGACTTAATACTGTATGACCAAACTGCTGACGGATAAAATCACTCACCGCCTGGCGGTTATTACCTTGGGGCAGCAACTCGGTAAGCTGTTGGCGTAGCTGGTGATTAGTATGGTTTTCCTGAGCCTGAGACAAGCGAGTTTGCAGTAGCTGCTCTGCGGGTGGGAAGTGGCGAGCCAGCAAATCACTGGTGCTGCTAAGGGATAAGTCATGGCGCAAAGCCGCCCAAATCTCGGCAGATTTTATTGGGCTGAGTGCCATGATCCGCACTATTAGCTTTTCCAGCGTGGTGCGCTGTGCTGGGGTCAAAGCTCGCTCTTCCACTTGGCCCACCGAGGGCTGTTTGTTCGGCGCAACATTGCGATCATTGGCAATAGGAACACCTGGGCCGTTCAACGGTTGCATATAACCAGTCCTTCGCAGTGGAGGCGACAGTGTGGAGGATCTACGGTGACCCGCGGGTTGCAGGTATAATACCTGTAAATGAGCGCGACCCATACCGTCAGATTATGTTTTTTGGCTAAATACCTTTGTAATTAAATGTCACTTTGACTGATTGTTTAGGTTCGGAGATTGATAATCTAAATTATACCGCTAAGATGGGCGCTCAACCTTGAATGGGATTGATTTAACAATTCCAAGGATAATTCACTCGATGCAAGGTTGATCACGGATACCGTTGAGTATGGATAGGATTAAATAGGGATAATGTTTAAACGACAACGCGGCGCAAAGTGGTTCCTCTGTCTGGCTTGCCTGGTCATACTGGTTTGTATGACGCAACGCATTGCCAGCTTGCACGCGTTGGAACAAAGTCTGCTTTTACCATCATCATCACAAGTTGTCGCTGATGTAAACGACGCCCCAACGCCTTGTGAATTGAGTGCCAAATCTTTGTTGGCATCACCCCCCGTTCTGTTCGAATTAGCCATTTTCTCTCTGGGCTTATTGCTGCTGTTGTTAGTGCCCATCATACCCATCAGTATGCGGTTCCCTCCGCCCAGAGTCATATCACCCAGCGGTTTGAGGGTGCATTTGCGATTATGCGTTTTCCGGGAATAGCGCAACAACTCTCTATGTTGTTGTAATTAATCTATTTCTGGAGAAAAACAATGTTCAATTTAAGCAAGACAGCTTTGTTCTGTCTGTTGCTGCTATGGATGCCAACTCTTTGGGCGGCAGATAGCGGTTGGCTGATCAGTCCGCAAAATGACCATGCCAAGGTTCGAGTCCGTACCGAGCCTTCAGTTGGTAATGAAACACGTATGTTACTGAGCGTTCAGCTGGAAAAAGGCTGGAAAACCTATTGGCGCTCGCCGGGAGAAGGGGGCATTGCACCCGTGGTGACCTGGTCGCCACCTCTCGAAACCGTAAAATGGTACTGGCCGGTACCGCAACGTTTTGATGTGTCTGGAATTTCTACTCAGGGCTATCATGAGCAGGCCGTCTGGCCAATCGTGATTTCCGGTAAAGTCCCCAAAACACTCAGCGGAACATTAACCCTGTCGACATGCAGTAATGTCTGCATTTTGACTGACTACCCATTTAGTTTGGATATGTCTGCGGCAGTCAGTGCTGAAAACCAGCAGCAATTTGAACACGATTTTGCTCAAGCGATGGGGCAAGTGCCGATTGCCAATGCATTGACTCAGCAAATTCAAGCGGGTTTTAGTCAGGGAGAAGTACAGATTCTTGCTCAGCGTGATGAAGGTTGGCAGCAGCCAGAGCTGTTCTTCGATACCCTCGAAGATGTCGACCTCGGCAAACCGGTCGTCACGGTACAAGATAATCAACTATCCGTGCGGGTGCCTGCTACCGATGGATGGGGGGAGGGAACTGGCAATCTGAGCGGCAAGTCGCTGACTCTGGTGATAGTAGATGGTGGGCTGGCGCAAGAGGCGACGGTGACTATCGGGCCAGCGCTGACGTTACCGCAATCCAGTTTCTCGTTTTGGTCGTGGATTCTGATGGCGCTGACCGGTGGGTTAATCCTTAACCTGATGCCATGTGTGCTGCCGGTATTGGCGATGAAACTTGGCTCCATTCTGCAAACTGGGCATCAAACTCGCCGTCAGGTACGCTGGCAGTTTCTGGCCTCATCTGCTGGGATAATCACCTCCTTCTGGTTGCTGGCCTTGTTGATGACGGCACTGCGCCTGGGTAATCATGCGCTTGGCTGGGGTATTCAGTTCCAAAATCCATGGTTTATCGGTTTTATGGTTTTGGTTACCGCTCTCTTTACCGCCAACTTATTCGGGCTGTTCGAGATTCAGCTATCTTCATCGTTGAATACCCGCATTGCCGCCCCACGCATTGAGAAACCGGGCGCACGGGGGATGGCGGGCCACTTTGGGCAAGGCGCTTTGGCGACTTTGCTGGCAACTCCGTGTTCTGCTCCCTTCCTCGGTACAGCCGTGGCTTTCGCACTGGCTGCCCCTTTACCTGCACTGTGGGGGATTTTTACCGCGCTTGGCGTGGGGATGAGTTTGCCGTGGTTGGCGGTTGCCTCGTGGCCGAAACTCGCGCTGTGCCTACCGCGCCCCGGCCGTTGGATGAACCACCTGCGGATAGCAATGGGCGTACTGATGCTCGCGTCCAGCTTGTGGTTACTTAGCTTGATGGTCAGTCATATCGGCCTGCAAACGGTCATTATCATCGCCGGAATAGCTTTGCTGTCACTGCTACTGGCTATTGGCAGACGTTACTGCACTCGCATTGCCGCGATAGTCAGTTTAATCGCCATGCTGATTGTTGGGGGATTGCTGTTGGTAGGGTCATTAACCGCAGATTTATGGCGCAAACCGCTGCATGACGATATTCCGTGGCAGCCGTTAACAGAAACTGCCATTAAGAAGGCCTTGGCCGAACATAAACGCGTGTTTGTCGATGTCACCGCCGATTGGTGTGTGACTTGCAAAGTTAACAAGATACACGTGCTGATGCGTGATGATGTGCAGCAGGCTTTGCAAGCGCCGGATGTGGTGGCGTTACGCGGAGACTGGACGCGCCCTTCTGCTGATATTACCGCTTTTTTACGTGAACGTGGCAGTGTTGCCATTCCGTTCAACCAAATTTATGGGCCGCAGCAACCGCAGGGAGTCGTACTTTCTCCGCTGCTGGATCGTGATGTTCTGCTCAAAGTATTGGCCGATGCGAAAGGAAATGAAAAATGAGAATATTGACTGTATTACTGTTTGTTATGTTTTCGAACCCTCTATGGGCGGCGCCTCCTTTCACCCCTGAACAGGAAGTTCGAATTAAAGAACTGATCCGTGAAACGCTCATCTCTAATCCAGATATTCTGGAGCAATCGGTCAATGCCTGGCAGCAGCAGGCCAATGAAGCCCAAGGACAGCAACTGAGCCAGTTTATCGCGGCGAATAAACAAGCCTTGTATGAAGACCCTGGCAGCCCGCGTTTTGGCGCGACGACACCGCAACTGACCTTGGTTTCTTTCACTGACTACAATTGCCCATTCTGTAAAACATTTGACCCATTGCTGGAAAAGTTAGTCAAAGAGTACCCGCAGGTGGCGGTGGTGATAAAACCATTGCCATTCAAAGGGGAAAGCTCGGTGACCAGTGCACGATTGGCATTGACTCTGTGGCAACAGCATCCGGAACAATGGATGGCTTTTCATCAGCGTTTGATGGCAAAAAAAGGCTTCCACGATGCGAGCAGTATTGCTGCTGCACAGAAAAAAACCGGGGTGACACCGGCTGCGCTAAGTGAGCAAAGTCTGGATGTGCTGCGCTCCAATTTGAAGTTGGCCGACCAACTGGGTATTCAGGGCACTCCCGCCACCTTAATTGGCGACGAGATGGTGCCGGGCGCGATTTCTTATCAAAAATTGGAAGAGATAGTGAAGCAACAACTGGCACTGGCGGGTAAATGAATCGGTTAAAGCGCTGGGGCAAAGAACTGATGGTTCTATTGTTGCTCGTGGTGGTGGTTTCTCTGGTAATGGATTAGTTGCGTCGCCCGCAAGCGCCCGCAAATTGGCCAGATACACCACGGCAAACACTGGCAGGAAAGACGGTTTCGTTACCTGAAATGAGTCAGGAAAAACCGCTGCTTATCTATTTTTGGGCGACATGGTGTGGTGTGTGTAAATACACCACACCCAGTGTCAATCAGCTGGTGCAAGAGGGTGAAAATGTTCTGACCGTGGCACTGAGGTCAGGCAATCCCGCACAAGTTGAGACTTGGCTCCGTAAAAAAGGTTACCCGTTGCCGGTGATAAATGACCCGCAAGGCGAGTTATCAGCGCAGTGGCAAATTAATGTCACGCCGACCGTGGTTATCCTCTATCAAGGCAAAATGGTGCAACATACCAGCGGCTGGACCAGCTATTGGGGGATGAAACTGCGTTTGTGGCTAGCGTCCTTCTAACGTAATATTTTCCTCATTCTCATATATAGCCCAGTGCCATTAGGCTGGGCTAATTTTCTGCCCCACACTCCCTGATAGCGGCACTGAGTCGGTTTATTCCTTGAGTTATCAATTCTGGGGAGTTGGCAGCAAAATTCAAGCGCAGGGTAAACTCCCCGTCGGCTTCCTGAGTGTGAAAACCACCACCTTTGGCGAAAGTCACACCCGCTTGCCACGCCAGCGGCATCAAGCGCGAAATCGGTGCATTTGGTGGTAATTGCAGCCAGATAAATAACCCACCATCAGGTATTTCAAACTGACAATCTGGCGGCAATGTCTGGGTGAGAGCCTCGACCATCACATCACGATGCTGGCGATATAAACGGCATGCCCGTCGTAGCTGTTTGTCATATCGTCCGACGGTAACGAAGGCATCCAGCGCCCGCTGAATCAGGTTCGAGCTGGTAAAACTATCAACATGTTTTAAACGCGCCAACTGTGTGTATTGAGGTTGGTCAGCAACCAAATAACCAATACGCATACTGGGTAGCAACATTTTTGAAAAAGTGCTGACATAAATAACCTCGCCCGGTGCCGCCAGTGAGCGCAATGAAGGCAGTTTTTTGCCGCTGTAGCGCAAATCCCCGACGTAATCATCTTCAAGAATCGGCACTCCGCCGGCTCGTGCGATATGTAATAGCTGATGGCGACGGCTTTCACTCAGACAGCGACCCGTCGGGTTATTAAAATTAGGGATGCAATAAATGAGCTTGGGTTGATGCTTAACCAATAGCGCAGGCAGTGTATCCAATTGCATGCCTTGCTGATCGCTGGGCAGTGCAACAACATTCACTTTATGTAGGCGAAACAGGGCGATAGCTTCGGCATAAGTAGGTTCTTCTACCAATACAGTATCGCCAGGGGCCAATAATGATTGGCTCACCAAACTGATGGCGTGTTGCGAACCATTGGTTATTAGCAATTGCTCTGGGCGTGTCGCGATACCCTGCGCAGAAAGAATGCGGCTCAGGGTATCGCGCAACGGGTAATAACCGCAGTAATCGCCGTAACTGAATGCTTCCTCAGCATGGCGTCGCAATATCGATTGTAAAATCTGGCGGAATTCATCCAGTGGAAAAATCTTTGGGCTACCAATGCCCGCGGCGAAATTGATGGTGTCTGGGGGGAGGGGAATATCAGCATAACCGTCCAGTCGTGAAGTCACGGTGGTAAAACGGTCGAGTGGAAATTCCCCTGTTAATAGCGGCTGTGGCTGACTTAGCGGTGGCGGGAGATGGCGAACATAGGCACCGCTGCCACGTCTTTGTTGCAAAAAACCTTTTGCTGCCAACTCGGCGTAGGCGTTATCCACCGTTAGGCGGCTGACTGACAATTCTGTTGCCAAAGTACGCGTTGACGGCAATTTATCCCCATCAGCAAATACACCACTGAGAATAGCCCGCCGCAGTGCTTCTTCAATTTGCAGATACAATGGAATGTCTTGTTGGCGATCTAAAGGAATATGCATGTGATAACGCCGAAAGTGGCTCAGGCTAGAAATAATACTTTTACTATACCCAATGCCAGCAAGGCTTCAAGCAAGAAAAAGTGGCCTGTATCAATCGGGAGGTAAGTGGCTCTGGTGGCAAAAAAATGGCGGAGTAAAATTGCCTTAAATTAAGCAATGTCGTTAATCTAATGAGGCTGTTATGGCAATGTCGGCGGGATTACCCCCATCAATAATTTGTGCTCCGCAGGTGAGAAGCCGCTTCTTGATCGGTAAACGGCAAGGGTATGTACTGGCTCTTATCAGTGCCATGTTATTGGGTTTTACTGGGATTATTATCCGCATTCTCACCGCGCATTATCATTTACCGACTTCAGTTTTAGCTTTCTGGCGGGCAGGGTTGGTCGCAGCTGTTCTGTTGCCTATTTTATTAGTGATCAAGCCCGAGTGGGCCAAATTGCGCCGCGATCAGGTCAAATTCTATTTGGCTTATGGTCTGTTGCTGGCGGTATTTAATGGCTTATGGACAGAATCCGTGGCGTTAAATGGGGCATCGATATCCACCATTTTGGTGTATTGCTCGGTGGGTTTTACCGTTTTTCTGGGCTGGATTTTTTATAACGAATATATGGGCTGGCGTGAGTTTTTCGTTATTGTCATTAGCATGATGGGCTGTTTTCTGGTCAGTGATGGAGTAAATATCACAGCGGCAGATTTTAATTTTGTGGGTTTATTCGTTGGTTTGGCGTCAGGAATTGGTTACAGCTTTTATACTCTGGCCGGGCGAATTGCCACGGATCGCCGCTATCCCGTGTGGAATACCATTTTATATGTGTTTGGACTTTCCGCTGTGTATCAGTTGATATTCAATCAAATATTGTTGTGGTTCCCGATACAGGGGTTACAGCAGATGGTGGGAAATCTGTTCTTTTTATCCATCGGGACAGAAGGTGTTCAATGGTCTGGCTGGTGGCTATTGTTAATTCTGGCCGCGGGCCCGACATTACTGGGCTTTGGGTTGTTTAATCTGAGTTTGAAAACTCTTCCGCTGGCAGTCGCCAGCTTAATACTTACCCTGGAATTGGTGTTCACCGCTGTAATTGCTTATTTTCTATTAGATGAAATCTTATCGGCTTCGCAATTACTGGGCAGTGCATTGGTTTTATTGGGCGTATTAATGCTGCATAGAAAAGATAATACTTAGGGTGAGGTAGCAACACCGAGCAATAGTGCTACCTCGCCCTGAGAGCGTTTATTGCGCGGTTTTCCGACGTAATGGTGTGCGCAGACGTTGAGCTAATATCACCCCCGCGAGGGTAATTCCGCCGCCAATCAGATGGTAGCTGTGCAACTGCTCATGCAGGAAAGTGACGGCAATAATGGCGGTAAACACTGGCGTCAGGTTCATAAATATTGACGCGGTGTTTGCTCCCAGTCGCATGACGCCGTGGATCCACAAATAAGGCGCAATAATAGAAGCAGGAATGCCGGCAAATAATACCAGCGGGATATTCTGTGCCGTTAATTGAACATCTGCGGCCAACAGGAAGTTCGGTAATAACAGCACCACACCAAAGACAATTTGTATATATAGGGATTGCCAGTTAGGTAATTGAATCGCCCAGCGCTTGGTTAATACCCCGTAGAGAGCATAGGATGCCGAGGCACCGAACATCATCAATTCACCTTTGCCGATGCCATGTTGCAGCAACTGCGCCGGGTTACCCGCGCTGACCAACCACACCAATCCCCCTAATGACAATACACTGCCCAGCGCAATCCCGACGGTAGGTGCCACACGCAGTACCACAATGCTAATAAGCACGGTCAATAATGGAATTAACGAACTGAGTATTCCCATAAATAGGGCGCTGACACTATGGGCGGCGTAATAAGCCAGACTTTGGTACAACACCATCCCCAATAACCCCAGAATCATCAGTTTCCACCAATAAATGCGGATGGCCTGCCAGTTGCGGATAACGCCCATCAGCAAAAATGGCGTTAGAGTCAGTAATGCCAGCACCCAGCGATAGAAGGAGATTGCCGCCGGATCGATAGCGGTAGCGGAGACTTTGCTGACTACGGCATTGATTGACCAGATAATCACCGCGAATAAGGGGAATAACACATTCATGAACATAATTCTCATTAAGATACTAATACGGTGCAGTGTAACGCTGTCTGATTTATTCTATATACTGATAATCAGACAATCGTTGCTGTGATTAAGACAACTTACCCGTCATACTTCAAGCTGCATATGCGTTGGCTGCACTCGTTACTCGGCCCGTCCATGGGCCCCGCCTCTACGAGGCCGCTGCAAGTAGCGTTCAAATCTGCTCCCGACCGATTTGTCATTCGCTGGCAGCCTTTCTGCAACTCGAATTATTTAGGGTATTGATATGACGGTGATAAAACCTAATCTTCCGATGGTCGCCGATACTGCGCCGCAGGATCTCTCTTTCCGCTGCGAGATATACAATGCCAATACTGAATTTCTGCCCCATACCCATCCCTATGGACAATTGATCTGTGTTAAATCGGGTGTACTGGCAATGAGTATTGGCGGACAGCGTTTTCTTGCTCCGCCTGAATTCAGTGTCTGGATCCCTGCCGGGGTCCAACATTCCAGTTATAACCGTAAATCAATGCATTTTCGCGCTATCGATATCGCGTTAGAACATTGCAAAGAGTTACCTACGTCAGCTTGTTTGATTAATGTCAGCCCGATTTTTAGTACCATCGTGGAGGATTGCTTCGCCCGTGGTTTATTAATGCCGGAAAGCGAACAAGATTTGCGCTTAAGCCTTGTGCTGATTGATCAGCTCAGAGTATCACCGGTGCAGCGCACTTATTTGCCGACCTCACAAGATAAGTTGCTGTCGCCCATTTTGGCGGCGCTGGAACGCTGCCCATCAGATAATACCTCGCTGGCAGTTTGGGCCAAACGGGTCTATACCACTGAACGAACGTTATCACGCCGTTGCCAGCAAGAGTTAGGCATGGCGTTTAGTGAATGGCGGCAACGTTTACGTTTTTTACACGCAATTTCGCTACTCGAACAGGGGAAAACGGTGCAAAGTGTGGCATTTGATGTGGGCTATAGTTCTGCGTCAGCTTTTATTACCATGTTTCAGCAAATTTCGGGGACGACACCAGAGCGTTTTCGCCGCACCAATCCCCTCTCTCCTTGACGCCCCAGTGGGGTTTCTACGCTTACGCACCCGTATTACTGATTTGAGTCAGCTCATCGAGGGTTATTCGTTTGCCGCCGACCTGCAACTCCAACGATTTTGGAGATATACTAAGCGCCCTGTTTTTCATCTGTAGGGCAGCAAGCTGCCGGAGAACAAAGTGAAAATTCTGGTTGATGAGAATATGCCATACGCCGATGCGCTATTTCAGCGGTTAGGTGATGTGCAGGCAGTGCCGGGAAGGCCAATTCCCCTTGATGCGCTGGCTGGTGCAGATGCGTTGATGGTGCGCTCGGTCACCAAAGTGAATGAGGCGCTATTGCAAGGCACGTCAATTCGTTTTGTCGGCACAGCGACCGCGGGCACTGATCATGTCGATGAAAACTGGCTGCAACAGCAGGGCATCGGCTTCTCCGCCGCTCCTGGCTGTAATGCTATTGCCGTGGTGGAATATGTTTTTTCTGCGCTGATGATGATGGCCGAACGCGATGGCTTCCAACTGCGTGATAAAACGGTTGGTATCATTGGTGTGGGTAATGTGGGAGCACGGCTGAATGCTCGTCTGCAAGCTCTCGGGGTGCGGACTCTTCTGTGTGATCCACCACGCGCGGATCGCGGTGATAACGAAACATTCTGGCCGCTGGAAAAGCTGGTACGCGAGGCTGATGTTCTCACTTTCCATACACCGCTGAATAAAAACGGCCCTTACCAAAGCTTGCACATGGCAGATGATGAGTTGCTGGCTGCTTTGCCAGATGGTCGCATTCTGATTAATGCCTGTCGCGGTGCGGTGGTTGATAACACTGCATTGCTCCGTGCGTTGGAAAAGGGCAAAAAGCTCAGTGTGGTGCTGGATGTGTGGGAGCCAGAGCCAGAGTTATCTCTGTCATTATTGGCCCGTGTTGATATCGGGACACCCCATATCGCCGGATACACATTGGAGGGTAAAGCGCGCGGTACAACTCAAGTGTTCGAAGCATTCAGTCAATATTTGGGCCAACCACAATCCGTCGAGCTTGCCAGCTTATTGCCACAGCCCGAATTCAGCCAGTTACGACTAAATGGTGAGTTAGACGAAGGCAAATTAAAACGATTGATGCACTTGGTGTATGATGTGCGCCGCGATGATGCGCCGTTACGGCGTGTTGCTGGCCAGCCGGGCGAATTTGACCGCCTGCGCAAGCGCTATCAAGAGCGGCGCGAATGGTCATCACTTTGTGTGCAGTGCGATGATGCTGCCAGCGCTGAGTTGTTGCAAAAGTTAGGATTCAGCACTCAATGACTCTAAGCCGCTCTATAGATTAATCATGATGGAATATCAGGTGGTGTTTTACCGTCTGATATTAATGACAAAGCTATTTATCGCTTAGTGAGTAAAGGGTTGACCGTACCTAGGGGCGCTTCGACGGCTTACGCCGTTACGACCCCAACGGCACGTTTCCCCTTCATTTAACTTTGTCAGCAGTTTGAGGCAGTATTTTACCGCCTTTGTCTTTGTATAAATCCTTGTAATTTAATGAACGTTAGTGGAGAAAACCAACATGTCTGACGGCTGGAATATAGCTCTGTTAGGAGCAACGGGCGCAGTAGGTGAAGCTTTGCTGGAGCTGTTAAATGAGCGCCAGCTCCCGGTTGGTGAATTGTATCCTCTGGCCAGCGAGCGCAGTGCTGGTGCAACTGTGCGCTTTAACGGTAAAAGTGTGCTGGTTGAAAATGCCGCAGAATTTGACTGGTCTCAGGCGCAACTGGCTTTCTTTGTTGCAGGCCGTGAAGCCTCACAGCAATACGCTGAAGAAGCGGCCAACGCTGGTTGTTTGGTTATCGACAGCAGTGGCTTGTTTGCCATGGAACAAGATGTGCCGCTGGTGGTGCCAAGTGTGAATCCTCAAGTGTTGGCGGAGTACCGCAACCGCAATATTGTGGCGGTCGCCGATAGCCTGACCAGCCAGTTATTGACAGCAATTAAGCCGCTGACCGAGCAGGCTGGTTTGTCCCGTTTGCATGTTACCGCGCTGATTTCTGCTTCCGCTCACGGTAAAGCCGCAGTAGATGATCTCGCCGGGCAAAGCGCTAAGCTGTTAAATGGCATTCCTGCTGAGCCAGGTGTTTTCGCTAAGCAATTGGCCTTTAACGTTTTACCGCTGCTGGCTGATGAAGAAGGCAGTGTACGAGAAGAACGCCGTTTAGTGGATCAGGTACGTAAAGTCTTACAAGACGAAGGGTTACCTATCTCCGTGAGCTGTGTCCAGTCGCCAGTATTCTATGGTCAGGCACAAGTGGTTCATCTGGAAGCGCTACGCCCAATCGCCGCGGAGGAGGCCCGCAGTGAGCTAGAAAGTTGCGACGATATTCAGTTATCGGAAGAAGATGATTATCCAACACAAGTGACAGATGCCTCTGGCAGTGATGTTTTGAGTATTGGTTGCATCCGCAATGACTATGGTATCCCCGAAGTGTTGCAGTTCTGGTCTGTGGCTGACAACATTCGTTTCGGCGGTGCGTTGATGGCGATTGAAACGGCGGAGCGCCTGTTGCAGGAGCAACTATACTGATGTCCGAACTTGAGTTGACTCAGCCAGAAAATACCGTGGTTGAGGCTGTGGGGATTAAAATCGCGCTGGGTATTGAATACAACGGCAGCCGCTATTTCGGTTGGCAGCGCCAGCAAGAGGTTGCCAGCGTCCAGGCTTGTCTGGAGGCCGCACTGTCAAAAGTCGCCAATGAGCCTATCGGCGTATTATGTGCCGGACGGACAGATGCTGGAGTGCATGCGACGGGGCAGGTAGTTCATTTTGTCACCACGGCCGAGCGCAAAGATGCCGCCTGGACGATGGGCGTCAACAGCCATTTACCGCCAGATATTGCGGTTCGTTGGGTTAAAACAGTTGATGATGGCTTTCATGCCCGTTTCAGTGCCACGGCTCGGCGCTATCGTTATATTATTTTTAACCATCGCTACCGACCAGCGGTTTTGGCGCAAGGAGTCACCCACTGTTATATGCCGCTGGATGCCGAAAAAATGGAACAGGCTGCGCAATGTTTGCTCGGTGAGCATGATTTTACTTCGTTTCGTGCGATACAGTGCCAGTCCCGTACACCTTGGCGAAATGTAAAACATGTCAAAGTTACCCGACATGGCGCGTATATCGTGGTAGATATCAAGGCCAACGCATTTGTTCATCATATGGTGCGCAATATTGTTGGTAGCCTGATCGAAATTGGTTGCGGCAATCAGAGTGTCACCTGGATGGCCGAATTACTGGCGCTGAAAGATAGAGCTCGAGCGGCGGCAACCGCGAAAGCGGAAGGGTTATATTTAGTCTCGGTTGACTATCCTGACCACTTTGCTCTACCCAAAATGCCATTGGGACCGCTTTTCTTAGCGGACGACTGATTTTATAACCTTATTTTCATGCAACAAAATGAGTTAGGCGAGTTGGTGACTTGGGGCTAAGGATTACCTAAGGAAGTTCAGCTAAGCTCGCTTAATCAAAGATCAAGCTCGTTGACTACTCGAGATTATTTATGGAATTTATACGTTTCGTTATTGATTTTATTTTGCATATTGATGTGCATTTAGCGGAGTTGGTAGCGCAGTATGGCGTCTGGGTTTATGGCATTTTATTCCTGATTCTATTTTGTGAAACTGGCTTGGTTGTCACGCCATTCTTGCCGGGCGATTCTCTATTGTTTGTGGCGGGTGCATTAGCCTCATTGCCCTCCAATGACATCAATGTTCACATTATGGTTGCTCTGATGGTCACGGCTGCAATTTTGGGTGATGCGATTAACTACACCATTGGCCGGGTATTCGGTGAAAAGTTATTCTGTAATCCTGAGTCTAAAATTTTCCGTCGTAGTTATCTGGATAAAACCCATCAGTTTTACGAAAAGCATGGTGGAAAAGCGATTATTTTGGCGCGATTTGTTCCGATTATTCGTACTTTTGCGCCATTTGTTGCGGGTATGGGCAAAATGTCCTATCGCCATTTTGCCGCTTATAACGTGATTGGGGCGTTGGTATGGGTGCTGTTATTCACCTATGCTGGCTACTGGTTTGGTAACATGCCTTTTGTTCAGGATAATCTGAAATTGCTGATTGTTGCCATTATCGTGGTGTCAATCTTGCCAGGCGTATTCGAGGTTTGGCGGCATCGGCGGGCAGCAGCGCGTCAGAAAAATCAGTAAAAATGTTACCTAAGCCGCGGGTTCGACCAGTTTTTTATCTACACTGTCGAACCAATATGGTTTAATGAGTCACATTTGTGGTCTGTTCCTGCGGACAATCTGAGTTAAGTGCCTTAGTGACGCCGCATTGGCGTATAGCTTAGGCATTTTTTATTGGGGTGTTTTCAGGGAGATGGTTAAAGCATGAACAGCGAACTGGCAACAGCCAGGTTCAAACAGAAAGGTCATCGATGAGCTGGATTGAACGAATTCTCAACAAAAGCAATATTACACAAACCCGTAAAGCGAGTATTCCTGAAGGGGTGTGGACGAAGTGCGACAGCTGCGGTCAGGTACTTTATCGTGCCGAGTTAGAGCGCAATCTGGAAGTGTGTCCTAAGTGTGATCACCATATGCGTATGTCAGCCCGTGCGCGGTTGCATATGCTGCTGGATGCAGGCAGTGAAGTTGAACTGGGTAGCGAACTGGAGCCAAAGGATATCCTGAAATTTAAGGATTCCAAAAAGTATAAAGACCGCCTTTCAGCTGCACAAAAAGAGACGGGCGAGAAAGATGCTTTAGTTGTCATGAAAGGAACCTTACAAGGTATGCCTATTGTGGCAGTTTCATTTGAATTTGCTTTTATGGGCGGTTCAATGGCATCAGTCGTCGGCGCTCGCTTTGTTCGCGCGGTAGAACAGGCACTGGAAGACAACTGTCCACTGGTGTGCTTCTCTTCTAGTGGCGGTGCCCGTATGCAGGAAGCATTGATGTCTCTGATGCAGATGGCAAAAACCAGTGCCGCTCTGGCTAAAATGCAAGAGCGTGGTTTGCCGTATATATCAGTGCTGACTGACCCGACCATGGGCGGTGTTTCCGCCAGTCTGGCTATGTTGGGTGATATCAATATCGCTGAACCGAAAGCACTGATTGGCTTTGCTGGCCCTCGGGTTATCGAGCAAACTGTGCGTGAAAAACTGCCACCGGGCTTCCAGCGCAGCGAATTCTTAATTGAAAAAGGCGCTATCGACATGATAGTCCGCCGTCCGGTTATGCGTGAGACGCTGGCCAGCATTTTGTCGAAATTGACTCATCAACCGCAACCAAGCGTGGATGGGGTTAAGGCTGATGCGGCTGTGGCAGATAATCAGGCCGATGCCTGATTATCTTAACGGGCACCACTCTGATAAGGTGGTGCCCGGTTATTGTGCATGGTCGGAACTTAAGCTTTATCGCTTTAAAAAAGAAAATATTTACCCAAAATAATTCGAGTTGCAGGAAGGCGACTATTGAGTGAACCCCGCTGAGTTGATGCTAGTCAATCATTTGGGTGAATGAAAGCAGTCAACGCACATGCAGCTTGAAGTCTTATGGGTATAAAGGCCAGTGACGGGACTTATGAACAACCATCAAACTCCCCAAGCCACGTCGCCTTTGGCCGCGTGGCTTTACTATCTTGAGCGCTTGCATTCTCAGCCAATCGAGCTGGGGTTGGAACGTGTTAAACAGGTTGCTGAGCGTTTGGACTTGCTTAAGCCTGCTCCTAAAGTCTTTACCATTGCCGGTACGAATGGCAAAGGCACCACCTGTTGTACCCTGGAATCAATTTTACTCGCAGCGGGTATGCGGGTTGGGGTTTACAGCTCACCTCATCTTTTGCGTTACACCGAGCGCGTTCGTATTCAGGGACAAGAATTGCCTGAAGCGGAGCACAGCCATGCTTTTGCTAAAATTGAAGCTGGGCGCGAAGGTATCTCACTGACTTATTTCGAGTTTGGCACCTTATCTGCCCTGCAACTGTTTAAGCAGGCTAAGCTTGATGTAGTGATTCTGGAGGTCGGGCTGGGTGGGCGTTTGGATGCGACTAATATTGTTGATTCAGATGTTGCTGCCATTACCAGTATTGCGATCGACCACACTGACTGGCTGGGTTTCGACAGAGAAAGCATTGGCCGTGAAAAAGCCGGGGTCTTCCGTGCGGGTAAACCGGCAGTCGTTGGGGAACCTGATATGCCACAATCAATTGCAGACGTTGCGGCAACACTCGGTGCGCACCTGTATCAACGCGATATTGCCTGGCAGTTCAACCAACATGGCGCCGTTGATGAAGCCCGTAATGGCTGGAACTGGCAATGTGGTGATCGCCAACTGAATGATTTGCCTTTGCCGAATGTGCCGCTAGCCAATGCTGCGACGGCTCTGGCAGTATTGCATTATTCTGGATTGTCGCTGAACGAAGACGTGATTCGTCAGGGGCTACAAGCTGCCAGTTTACCAGGGCGTTTTCAGATAATCAGTGAGCAGCCGTTGTTGATTTTGGATGTTGCTCACAATCCGCACGCAGCGCGTTATTTGACTGATAAACTGGCTCAACTACCGAGACAGGGCAAAGTGCGCGCGGTGGTTGGGATGTTATCGGATAAAGATATTGGTGGTACGCTGGTGTGCTTATCTGAGCAAGTCGATGAATGGTACTGTGCGCCGCTGGAAGGGCCGCGCGGGGCCAGCGCGGAGCAATTAGCCGGGTATTTGGCGCAATCACGCCAGTTTAGTGATGTCGAAACTGCCTGGCGTCAGGCTATGCAGGATGCAGAACCACAGGATGTGGTCATTGTCTGTGGCTCTTTCCATACGGTTGCTCATGTTATGGCAGCAATGGATTTGTAACAGCTTGAGTTTATCAAGACATTGAAATGGGGAGTGCGAGTGGCAAGTAAGTTCCAGAACCGTTTAGTCGGGACCATAATTCTGGTGGCGTTGGGCGTGATTGTACTGCCTGGGCTGCTGGATGGTAAAAAGAAGCATTATGAGGATGAGTTTGCTGCCATCCCATTAGTGCCAAAACCCGGTGATAGTCAGGAGATTGATGCGGTTCCGCCGGTCAGTCAGCCCCTGCCTATTGCGCCGCCGGAAGGTGCAGCGCAAGCCGTGGCAGTCCCTAAAGATGATTCCGCCTCTCAGGCCGCTAATGATGCCGGTAACCTGCCGTCTCAACCGACTATCGTGGCACCGCCACCGGTACAAAGTAAGCCGGTTGAAGTGAAACCTGTCGAGAAAAAACCAGCTGAGGTTAAGCCAGTAGAAGCCAAGCCAGCACTAGTCGAGAAAAAACCGCAGGAAGTTAAGCCAAAACCTGAGGTTAAACCGCCAGTACAACCAGAAAGCAAACCGGCTACTGAAGAAAAAGCGCCAGTGGGACAGGCCTATGTCGTCCAACTGGGGGCACTGAAAAATGCGGCCAAAGTTAACGAAATTATTGCGACGCTGCGCTTGTCAGGTCATCGCGCATTTACGGTGCCAGCGACGCCAGTTCAAGGCCAGATTACCCGCGTGTATGTTGGGCCTGATGCGTCAAAACAAAAACTGCAATCGGCCTTGCCAGAGCTTAATTCATTAAGTGGTCTGGATGGGAAGGTTAAGCCCTATGGCACGGGGCGCTAAAATTTGATTAAAGGTTAAGACATCAGGGTGTATAGGGTTTTAGCGTTAAGTTTGTGCGGCGATTGTTGTTTTTAAAATCGCCGCACTTTAATTTATCGACGGTAATAATTCCTCTACGCAAACGTTTTCTTTTTCTGTTAGAATTCGCCGCGAACAGGATGAAGCGGCGATTTCGTCATTGGAATAGTCATGGTCTGGATTGATTACGTCATTATAGGGATTATCGGGTTTTCTGCTTTAGTCAGCTTAATCCGGGGGTTTGTCCGTGAAGCATTGTCACTTGTAACATGGGGATGTGCGTTTTTTGTTGCCAGCCATTTTTACAGTTACCTTGCTATCTACTTCACTCGTTTTGAGGATGAAGTGGTTCGTAACGGGATTGCTATTGGCATTTTGTTCATTGCGACGTTGATCGTCGGGGCTATTGTTAACTATGTGATAGGTTCGCTAGTTGAACGTACCGGGCTATCAGGAACTGACAGGGTACTGGGCATCTGTTTTGGCGCGCTGCGAGGCGTTCTGATTGTCTCGGCCATGTTGTTCTTTCTGGATACGTTTACCGGCTTTTCGCAAAGTGTTGGCTGGAAGCAGTCACAATTAATCCCGCAGTTCAGTTATATCATCAGGTGGTTCTTTGACTACCTACAGAGCACGTCGAGTTTCTTACCGAATCAACTACCGATTCGGAGCGGCTTATGAGGAAAAGACAACATGTGCGGTATTGTCGGTATCGCCGGTTTTGCACCGGTAAACCAGTCGATTTATGATGCGTTGACGGTGCTTCAGCACCGAGGCCAGGATGCTGCGGGCATCGTTACCATTGATGCCCATAATGGGTTCCGGCTGCGTAAAGCAAACGGCTTGGTGAAGGATGTATTTGAAACCCGGCATATGCTGCGCTTACAGGGGAATATGGGTATTGGCCATGTTCGTTACCCAACAGCTGGCAGCTCCAGTGCTTCCGAGGCTCAACCTTTCTACGTTAACTCACCGTTTGGCATCACTTTGGCTCATAACGGTAATCTGACTAATGCTCACCAGCTGAGAAAGGAATTATTCGAAGTTTCTCGCCGTCATGTGAACACCACTTCTGACTCAGAAATTCTGCTGAATATTTTTGCCAGCGAATTGGACCGTTTCCAGCATTATCCGTTGGAATCTGACAACATTTTTGCCGCTGTTGCCGCCACACATCAATTGATTCGTGGTGCCTATGCTTGCGTCGCGATGATCATTGGTCATGGTATGGTTGCTTTCCGTGATCCTAACGGTATTCGCCCGTTGGTTATGGGGAAACGCACCCTCGCTGATGGCCGTAATGAATATATGGTCGCTTCTGAAAGTGTGGCGTTGGATACCCTTGGTTTCGAATTCCTGCGGGATGTTGCACCGGGTGAAGCGGTGTATATCACCGAGAAAGGCCAATTATTCACTCGCCAATGTGCTGAAAATCCGAAATATAATCCGTGCTTGTTTGAGTATGTTTATTTTGCTCGCCCCGACTCCTTTATGGATAAAATTTCTGTTTACAGTGCGCGTGTGCGTATGGGCCAGAAGTTAGGCGCAAAAATTGCCAAACAGTGGGAAGACCTGGACATTGATGTTGTTATTCCTATCCCGGAAACCTCCTGCGATATCGCACTAGAAATCGCCCGTATTCTGGATAAGCCCTACCGCCAGGGTTTTGTGAAAAACCGTTATGTTGGCCGTACCTTTATCATGCCAGGCCAGCAGGAGCGTCGTAAATCTGTGCGCCGCAAACTGAATGCCAATCGTGCAGAATTCCGCGATAAGAATGTGTTATTGGTGGATGACTCTATTGTGCGTGGTACCACGTCAGAACAGATTGTTGAAATGGCGCGTGAAGCTGGGGCGAAGAAAGTATATTTCGCCTCTGCCGCTCCTGAAATTCGTTTTCCGAATGTGTATGGCATCGATATGCCAAGTGCCAATGAATTAATTGCGCATGGGCGTGAAGTGGATGAGATTCGTCAGTTGATTGGTGCAGATGCACTGATTTTCCAGGATCTTAGTGACCTTATCGAGGCGGTACGCGAAGATAATCCAGATATTACACAGTTCGAGTGCTCAGTCTTTAACGGCGTTTACGTCACTAAAGATGTGGATCAAAGCTATCTGGAGTATCTGGAATCGTTACGTAACGATGATGCGCAAGCATTACGTAGTCATAACGAAGCAGAAAACCTGGAGATGCATAACGAAGGGTAATACCCGTCATCTTTCAAGTCGCAGGTGTGTTGGCTACGCTCAATCACCCGAATCACTTACTTATGTAAGCTCATCGGGATTCTTTCGCTTGCCGCCTTCCTGTGTCTTGAAATCTATTGGGTCTACTTAGTGAAAAGGTGAGTGTGAATCAAAAAGGTGCAACCAGCGTGCAGGCGCGGTGCACCTTTTTTGTTGCCAACAGAACTCAGGATGTTAGGGCTAAATTGGCGGGCGATGATTTGCTAATTGATCTCGGATACGGCAAAGTCTCGCCATATTTCTTTATGTTATGCTTAATTTATAAGGCATAAAGCCAGCTTGAGGGACTTTCCCATGAAACGACTTATTATTGGCATTAGCGGTGCCAGCGGTGCCATTTATGGTGTTCGCTTGTTACAGGTGCTGCAACAGGTCGAGGGAGTGGAAACACACTTGATTCTTAGTAACGCCGCACGTCAGACGTTAGCACTTGAAACCGATTTCAGTGTAAAGGATGTGCAGGCGCTAGCGGATGTGGTGCACGACTCTCGCGATATCGCAGCTTGTGTTTCCTCGGGATCATTCAAGACCTGCGGGATGGTCATTTTACCTTGTTCAATCAAAACGTTATCTGGCATTGTTCATAGCTATACAGATGGTTTATTGACTCGTGCAGCTGATGTCATTTTGAAAGAACGCCGCCCTCTGGTGCTGTGCGTGCGTGAAACGCCACTACATTTAGGCCATTTACGACTAATGGTACAAGCTGCTGAGTTGGGCGCGGTCATCATGCCGCCAATGCCAGCGTTTTATCATCGCCCACAGACTATCCAACACTTGGTCGATCAAACAGTTAATCGGGTCATCGATCAGTTCGATATTGAGTTGCCTGAAGATTTATTTACGCGTTGGCAAGGCGCGGGTTAACATTTATCCCTTAATTGATACATTTGTGCAACATCGCACTGAAATAGGGCGCATTATGCACCACAATGATGCTGTTTCAGATCGCATACTGTCACATAGATTTCGTATTCAGTTTTTCCCTACGACCCTATGCCCATTTTTAGTGGTTGTTGTGCCAAGCAAGCGGTGATGGAGTTTGCTTTTCCCGCCAATGATTACTGGCACGATTACTGCACATCGATTTATGGAAACGTAGATTTATGGACGCTAAGGGTTGTACTGAAAACTAACGCGCTTTGTGGCATCGAAAATCAATTTGAGGGTTATGTATGAATAAGAAAATTTTGGTTCTGCCTCTCGTATTAGCATTGGCTGCTGCCAGCACTGCTTTTGCTGCTATTCCTAAAGATATCAAAATTGGTACAGATCCAACTTATGCTCCTTTCGAATCAAAAAATGCCAGTGGTGAGTTGGTAGGTTTTGATATCGATATCGCCAAAGAGTTATGTAATCGTATTGATACTAAATGTACTTTTGTTGAAAGTGATTTCGATGCACTTATTCCATCACTGAAAGCTAAAAAGATCGATGCCATTATCTCTTCACTTTCAATTACTGAAAAACGCCAAAAAGAAATTGCCTTCACCGACAAACTCTATGCAGCAAATGCTCGTTTGATCGCGCCAAAAGACAGCAAAATTGAACCAACATTGGTGGCGTTGAAAGGTAAACGTGTTGGTGTATTACAAGGTTCGACTCAGGAAGCATTTGCCAATGCTGAGTGGCAGCCAAAAGGCATTGATGTTGTCGCCTATCAGAATCAGGATTTGATTTATTCCGACTTGAGCTCTGGTCGTATTGATGCTGCTTTCCAGGATGAAGTGGCTGGCAGTGAAGGTTTCCTGAAACAAGAAGCAGGTAAGGGTTATGCCTTCGCCGGTCCATCAGTTAAGAATGATCAATTCTTTGGTATAGGTACGGGGATGGGCCTACGTAAAGATGACGCAGAACTGAAAGCGGCGCTGGATAAGGCCTTTGCAGAAATGCGCAAAGATGGTACCTACGACAAGCTTGCGAAAAAATATTTCGACTTTGATGTTTACGGCGGTTAATTCCGCTTGTTGTAACGGCCTCAGCCTAAATAGGCAGGGGCCGTTATAGCGACTAGCCAAAGTAATTAACCAGACTCCTTACTCAGTAGAATAGGATAACCAAGATGCTGGATGGATATTCCAAACTGATATTTGAAGGTGCGCTGGTGACACTGGAGCTAGCACTGTGCTCAGTGCTGCTGTCAGTGATTATCGGCTTAATAGGTGCCGGTGGGAAATTATCATCGAATCGGCTGTTATCTGGCTTATTTGAGTGCTACACCACGTTGATACGTGGCGTTCCTGATTTAGTTTTGATGCTGCTTATTTTTTATGGTTTGCAGATAGTCCTGAATAGCATTACTGAATCCCTTGGTTTTGCACAAATCAATATTGATCCCCTTTCAGCTGGGATTATCACCCTCGGTTTTATCTATGGTGCTTATTTCACTGAAACATTCCGTGGCGCTTATATGGCGGTTCCAACTGGCCAGATTGAAGCCGCCAGAGCATTTGGTTTCTCTTCCAGTCAGATTTTTCGCAGAATTATGTTTCCTGCCATGATGCGTTATGCGCTGCCAGGCATTGGTAATAATTGGCAAGTCATTCTCAAGGCGACTGCATTAGTCTCTATTTTGGGATTGAACGATGTGGTGAAAGCAACCCAATTGGCTGGAAAGGGGACTTATCAACCATTCTTCTTCGCATTGGTAGCTGGCGTGATTTATCTTATTTTTACCACTCTATCCAATGGTATTTTACTGTGGTTGGAACGGCGCTATTCCCACGGAGTGAAGAGGGCCGAACTATGATTGAAATCCTACATCAATATTGGCAAGCCTTGCTTTGGAGCGACGGTTATCGATTTACTGGCATGGCCGTTACACTATGGTTATTAATCACCTCAGTTGTGATAGGCGGGTTGCTGGCTATTCCGTTGGCGGTGGCGCGTGTTGCTGAGCGGCGCTGGATTCGCTTACCGGTGTGGATATTTACTTATATCTTTCGCGGTACGCCGTTATACGTGCAATTGTTGGTGTTCTATTCCGGTATGTACAGCCTGGAGATAGTCCGAGGTAACGATCTACTCAATGCATTCTTCCGCAGCGGATTGAATTGTACTATTTTGGCTTTGACGCTAAATACGTGTGCTTATACCACTGAGATATTCGCCGGTGCTATTCGATCAGTACCACACGGTGAAATTGAAGCAGCAAGAGCCTATGGTTTCTCGCGTTTTAAAATGTATCGCTGCATTATTTTACCTTCCGCACTGCGTATTGCTTTACCCGCCTATAGTAATGAAGTTATTTTAATGCTGCATTCAACCGCATTGGCTTTTACCGCCACGGTGCCAGATATACTGAAAATAGCGCGTGATATTAACGCTGCGACATATCAGCCGTTTTATGCTTTTGGTATTGCTGCCGTACTTTATCTGATTATCTCCTTTACGCTAATTAGCCTGTTCCGCCAGGCAGAGAAACGTTGGCTGGCACATATAAAACCTCAGGCATCGCATTAAGTACGGAGACCTTATGACTGACACATTAAAAACTATGACCGATACACTAAAACCTAAAATAGCTGAAACCAAACTGTCTGTGACCGAATTGCATAAGCACTATGGGGAACATGAGGTATTAAAAGGTGTTTCACTCTCAGCTAAAGCGGGGGACGTTATCTCTATTATTGGTTCGTCTGGATCGGGGAAAAGTACCTTTTTGCGTTGCATCAACTTCTTGGAAAAACCCAGCGAAGGATCGATCAGTGTCAATAATCAAGACATTCGACTGGTGCGCGATAAAGACGGACAATTAAAGGTTTTTGATAAAAAAGAACTGCAATTACTACGTACTCGGCTGACGATGGTATTCCAGCATTTTAATTTATGGAGCCATATGACAGTGCTTGAAAATGTGATGGAAGCGCCGGTGCAGGTACTCGGGCTGAGTAAATCAGTAGCCAAAGAGCGTGCTATTCGTTATCTGGATAAAGTCGGCATTGATGAGCGTGCGCGAGCCAAATATCCAGTACATCTTTCCGGGGGTCAACAGCAACGTGTCTCTATTGCGCGGGCATTAGCGATGGAGCCGGATGTACTACTATTTGATGAGCCAACTTCTGCGCTGGACCCAGAGTTGGTCGGTGAAGTTCTGCGAATTATGCAAAAACTGGCAGAAGAGGGAAAAACCATGGTGGTAGTGACCCACGAAATGGAGTTCGCCCGTCATGTTTCCAGCCATGTTATTTTCTTGCACAAAGGATTAATCGAAGAAGAAGGCCCGCCCGCTGAGCTGTTTGGTAATCCTAAAAGCCCTCGTTTGCAGCAATTTCTTTCTGGTGCATTGAAGTAATTTATTCCCATGAGATGAGCGTAATGTTCATCTCATTGTTATATTAATTCTCCGTAATATATGCCCCCTTCAAAATTATTGAATTCTGCAAGAACCGACTTGAAGCATAGATAATTTATGGAATAGGTTTATTCAGCACATGACGCAGTGCTTCTTCCAGTTCGAAATAACGGAAGGCAAAACCGGCTTCTTCCAAACGTTTTGGAATCGCCCGCTGCCCACCTAATACCAATGCGGCAGATTCTCCCAGTAACAAACGCATTGCAGCAGCAGGTGTACGTATTACAGCTGGGCGATCTAATACCTCGGCCAGAGTGGCAATAAATTGCTCATTATGGACTGGATAAGGAGACACCATATTAAATGGGCCGCTAAGGCCATGAGTGGTGAGTAAATAATGAATCCCATGAACCATATCATCTATATGTATCCACGGCAGGTATTGGCGACCATCCCCGATCGGGCCGCCTAGCCCAAGGCGCAACAGCGGTATCATTTTAGCTAATGCTCCACCATGTGGAGCTAATACGATGCCAGTGCGTAGAAGGCAAACCCGAGTGTGATGACTTTCAGCAGCCCGAGCGAGATTCTCCCAGCGCTCACATAACATATGAGTAAATTCATCATGAGGGATTTCATCTTCGGTGACGACGGCTTGTCCCTGGTCGCCATAAAATCCGACGGCTGATCCTGAAATAAAAACTGCTGGCGGCTGACTACTGGCCCTAATTAATGTTGTCAGTCTTTCAGTTATCTGCCAGCGACTTTGGCATAAGATCTCTTTTTGTTGCGGCGTCCAACGTTTTTCCGCAATAGGCTCTCCTGCCAGATTAATAACGGCATCAAAATGATTAAGGTCATGTTGGTCATCTAATGTCGACCAGCAGGTGACTTGCGAACCAAGAACATCATTTGCTCGCTGTGGATCACGGGTTAAAACTGTTATTTGATGGGCTTGCGATAAAAGAAATGCGGTCAGACTGCGCCCGATGAGCCCTGTAGCTCCAGTAATTAAAATACGCATAGCCAATCTCCGTATATATTCTTCTGACTTGATGCTTACCTGCAACTCCACGCTCTTTGGGGGTAGCGGCAGCCTGATTTCTTTTTAGCATAGGCTAACTTGCGTTCTTCTCCCACGATGCTGAGCACATCCTGAGTGAAATTTTTAACAAAATAAAAAATAATAACTAAATAAATTGGCTGATCTATCCGATTAATACAGTATTGAATACTCGGCTATTACCCATTATGTAGTAGAACCGTTAGGACTATCTACTTTATTGTTTCTGAACGCGAACAAGGGTTATAAGCCATACCGATGACAACAAAGTTCTGAGTTCGCGCTTTGCTGCTAGAGCCAATATACTCATCAGTATGGAAAAGAGGCCGCTTACCTCTTTCACCTTGTAATGTTGGATATTTTATAAATAAAAGCTGAGTATTTCATAAAAAACTCACGGCGGCTTATAAATCCTGCGATTGAGGTCAGGTTGCTGCCTCATTGTTGTCCATACACTTTTCAGGTGCGCATGAAGCTAAACATTGAAGTTAATTGTTCTTATGTGTGTGAGCCTATACATAAGCAAGACGATAGTTTATTAGCCGTGGAGCTATTGAGCCGATTTTCAGCTAAATCGGTAGATTTACCCATCGATGTTGAAAATTTTATTAATAAATTGGATGTTGATGGAAAGATAGATTTATTCCATGACCAATTACGTGCAGTGAAGGCTTATAAGGATTGGTTTATCACTCATAATGTTCTGCTCTCAATTAATATTGATTTTGACTTGGCAAGTGTGATTGTTACAGATGAATCAACTCGTCAAATGCTTGATGAATTGCCTTTCTTGCGTTTAGAAATAATGGAGACATTCTCCAATTTATCTGATGGAATGAATAACCCATTGTTACGCGATCTGGCTGAGCGCTATCCACTATGGCTGGATGACCTTGGCAGCGGTGGTTCTACCCTAAACGCAGTGACTGCCAATATTTTCGAGTATGTGAAAATTGATAAGCATTTCTTCTGGCAGCACAATAAGCATACCTTCCCGATTTTGATTAACAACATTAAGAAATATTGTCTCGGGGTGATTGTGGTTGGCGTAGAAAATCAGGACGAATCGGAGCAGCTTAAAGGCAGTAATATTGATGCCATGCAGGGGTATCTATTCAATCAGTTGACACTGGATGAATTGGTATCGCAATCCTCGCTTTAACGATCCCTCTCCTATTTTATTTTGCGCAATGCTGACATTATTCTTTTAGGTCTGCATTGTATTTTACGATAAAATTTTCTTATGCTGGATAGCGGCTTTTCTCGGATTAATCTAGCGGATTGGATGATAGAATGAAGCCACATTTAGTTCTCATTACTTATTATGGCGGCAGGTGCCGCCAGACTGACTGAGATTAGACCTAAGAGATGACGATACCATGAAGTTAATGTTTGCTTCAGATCTGCATGGATCGCTACCGGCCACTAAAAAAACGCTGGAAATTTTTGACCGTAGTGGGGCGCAATGGCTGGTGCTATTGGGGGATTTACTCAACCACGGGCCACGTAATGCGTTACCGACAGGTTATCAACCGGCAACTGTTGCAGAATGTCTTAATCCCTATAAAGACCAGATTATTGCTGTGCGGGGTAATTGCGATAGCGAAGTCGATCAGATGCTATTACAGTTCCCTATTATGGCTGGCTGGCAACAGATTATTATGCCCGAAACACGTTTATTTTTGACGCATGGTCACCTTTATCACCCAGCTGCGCTTCCGCCATTGCGCAAGGGAGATGTCTTAGTCTATGGTCATACTCATCTACCACAAGCAGAGTGGCAAGATGACGTTATATGCTTTAATCCCGGCTCAGTCAGTATCCCAAAAGGGGGATATCCGGCGAGTTATGGCATGTTGGATGGGGGAGTTTTACAGGTTCTGACCCTACAAAATGATGAACCTGTCACCCAATTGTCATTAAAAACCAAATAATATAACGAGTTATAAACTCTTGATTAACAATTGCGCGTATCTAACCGCGCCTAGATAGAAGGTTTTAGAGGATGGTGGAGCAAAATCCAGCAGCAGTCATCGAGTGGGTTGATATTGTTGATGAGCAAAATGAAGTGATTGCTCAATCCAGTCGTCAACAAATGAGAGCTCAACGACTACGCCATCGTGCTACCTATATTGTGGTGCACGACGGAATGGGAAAAATACTGGTACAGCGCCGTACTGAGAGCAAAGATTTCTATCCTGGAAAACTGGATGCAACTGCCGGTGGCGTGGTGCAAAGTGGTGAAAACTACCTTGAATCTGCAAGACGCGAGGCGGAAGAAGAGTTAGGCATTGCTGGCGTGCCTTTTGCTGAACATGGCCAGTTCTACTTTGAAGAAGAGTGCTGCCGCGTGTGGGGGGCTTTGTTCAGCTGTGTTTCACACGGCCCATTTGCATTGCAGGCGGAAGAAATAGATGAAGTCAGTTGGATGCTGCCAGAAGAAATTACCGCGCGTTGCGATGAGTTCACGCCGGATTCCCTGAAAGCACTATCGCTGTGGTTAACTCGTAACAACGAGCAGGATTACGGTAAAATTACACCACGCGAAGATTAATCTCATTCAGCCATAAAAAAGCCCCGACATCTGTCAGGGCTTTTTTTTAGCTTATCTCACTGATTATCTAACAATAATTCCAAGCAGAATACCCAGCGCACCGAAGTCAGCATCACTAAACGTTGTGTTGGCGAACCCGATATCACCCAGAACTGGCAGCAGGAATACAGGCAGGAAAGTAATCAGCAAACCTTGAGCAAAGGCACCCAAGATAGCGCCACGACGCCCACCAGTAGCATTGCCAAACACCCCTGCGGCAGCGCCGACGAAGAAGTGAGGCACAACACCTGGAATAATAACGGTCATATTCATCAAGTACAGGGCGAACATACCGATAAGACCGGCGGCAAAGCTGCTCAGGAAACCAACCAATACCGCATTGGGTGCGTAAGGGAACACAACCGGGCAATCAAGTGCAGGTTTAGCATTTGGTACTAACTTGTCGGAAATGCCTTTGAAGGCTGGAACTATCTCGGCAATAACCATACGCACACCTTGCAAGATGATGTAGACACCCGCGGCGAAAGTAATGGATTGCATCAGTGAGAACATGAACCAGTTTTTACCACCGCTCAGGCTTTTCACCACTTCCGGTCCCGCGAACAGGCAGGTGACGATGAAAATGATACACATGGTAAAGGAGATTGCGACCGGCGTATCACGTAAGAACAACAGACTTTTTGGCACATTCATGTCTTCAGTCGAATGTTCTTTATTGCCAAACTTACTGCCGATAAAGCCAGCTAATACATAAGACAGAGTAGAGAAGTGGCCGATTGCCACATCATCTGAGCCGGTAACTTTCTTCATGTAAGGATGAGCAATGGCCGGGAAGAACACCATCGCAACCCCAACAACCAAAGAACCGATCACAATCAGCGTTACACCACTAATCCCGGCAGTCGCCAGAATGACAGCTACCATCATCGACATAAACAGCGTGTGGTGCCCGGTCAGGAAAATAAATTTCCACGGCGTAAAGCGGGCAATCAGAATATTGATAACCATAGCGAAGAACATAATCATCGCCATTTCTTTACCGAAACTCTTTTGTGCCACCGACACAATAGCTTCGTTATTTGGCACAACACCCTGAATACCAAATGCATGTTGGAAGATGTTGGCGAAATCACCCAGGGATGAAACCACCAGGCCAGCACCGGCACCTAAAATAACAAAACCCATAATGGTTTTTACGGTGCCTTTAATGCACTCCGTGACCGGTTTTTTCTGTGCAATCAGGCCGATTAAAGCGATCAAACCAACCAGAACCGCTGGTTCGGAAAGAACATCACTCATTAAAAAGCGAAAGAAATCCATACCAGCCTCCTGTTACAAAGCGCCTAATTCGGTTAATGCCACAGACAAACGCTCTTTCATGGCTTTCTTGTCGATCATATTATCCAGTGCCACGATTTTTCCACCCACGGCCTGAGCAACTAATTGTTCGGCGATATCTTTAGTGCCGATGAAAATGTCACTGGGTGTTCCTTTGGCAGAACCCAGATCCACATGATCCACCTCGGCATTGACCGCCAATTCTTTCAGAATATTTTTGATGCTGATTTCCATCATCAGGCTGGTACCTAAGCCGTTACCGCAAACCACTGTAATTTTCATTTTCTTTCCCCTTAAAATTATTATTCGAACTCAATGCTGAGATTAATAACGTGCAATAACGGATAGAATATCCTGCTGCGTTTTGGCATTAAGTAAGGCTTGTACATCATTATCGTTATCGAACAACTGAGCGAGTTGAGAAATAGCCCCGATGTGGCTAGTGCTGTCTGTCGCCGCTAACACTATGAGCAGTTTTACCGGATCATTACCTTCAGCATTGAAAGTCACGCCCTCGGTGATGACGGTTAACGCCAGAGAGAGTTTATTGGCACCTTCTTCCGGCCGGGCATGCGGCATGGCAATGCCCGGCCCGACCACGTAATAAGGACCAATAGCCTCATGGGAGCGATAAATTGCCTCGACATAACGGGCTTCAATCGAGCCATTATCAATCAGTGGCTGACATGAAATCGCGATGGCATCACGCCAGTCTTTCGCCTGGCTGACGACCTGAATGACGTCTGGCGTTAACAGTGTTTTTAACATGATATATATGACTCCCTATGACTGTTAACGTGAGAGTAGATAGTTATCATTGGCATTAATGTGATGGATATCTCAATTGATAGCGCTACCTGATAGCGCTATCAAAATTTGTGATAGCGCTATCATTTGTCGCACCAAGGGCTTTGGCTATCTCCAAATAAGCCATATACAATGCAATGTATTGTCGAGGCCAGTGTGGGAAGGTTTTACTCCGACAAGAATTTTAATCAGGCAGGAAATCAGCATGGAAAAAACGCGCAAGCGCCGTAATACCGGGCGGGTCACTCTATCGGATGTGGCGAATTACGCCGGGGTAGGGTCGATGACTGTTTCCAGAGCGCTGCGAACGCCGGAGCAGGTTTCAGATAAATTACGTGAAAAAATAGAACAAGCGGTTGAAACTCTTGGTTATATTCCTAACCGCGCAGCTGGAGCATTAGCATCCGGTCACAGCGATACTGTCGCTGTTTTAATTCCGTCATTAACGGACAAAGCCAGTTCCCGATTTATGCAGGCACTGCAACAGATTCTGAATAAAAATGAGTTTCAGTTATTACTAGGTTGCCACGAATATAACCAGCGTAAAGAAGCGGAAATATTGATGACATTGCTGCAAAGTAACCCGGCAGCGGTAGTGATATTTGGCTCTCAGCTGGCAGAGAAAACCTATCAATTGCTGGAACGTGCCAACATCCCGACGGTCAACGTAGTCGGTTCTTATTTCAAAGCGGCCAAAATTACTCTTGAGGCGGCTTTTTTTGAGTCGGCCTATGAGTTAAGCCGACATTTATTGGAGCGGGGTTATCACAATATTGGTTTTATTGGCGCTCATATGGATAACCGCCTGCAACGCCAGCAACTGAATGGTTGGCATAAGGCGATGTTAGAGCATTATAAAAATGCGGACCAGACGGTCACTACACCTGAGACGGCCAGTTTGCAGTTTGGGCGCTATGCATTGACAGAAATACTCCAACGCCAGCCAGAATTGGATGCGGTGATATGCAGTCACGAAGATATTGCGCTCGGCGTATTATTTGAATGCCAGCGCCGGTTGTTGAGAATCCCGAGCGGCATTGCGGTGGCATGTTTAGATGGGTCTGATAGTTGTGACCAAACCTATCCAACATTGACTTCAATGCGCATTGATTACAAAAAAATGGGTAAGGAAGCCGGTAAAATGCTGATTGATATGCTGGATAATGATGAAGAGAGTGAACCTCTGAGCCAGAATTTCAGCTATAAATTTGAACCACGGCAAAGCACTTGATAGTTAATTCCTGACTCGCTATTTTGGCAGAACATAAAAACGCCAGCACGAGGCTGGCGTTGGTGTTTTTATACATACTTAATCGTTAAATTAAGACGCGCTAGCGTCAGCCTGAGCTGATTGAATTGCGGTCAACGCCACGGTATAGACGATATCGTCTACCAACGCACCACGAGACAAGTCGTTAACTGGCTTGCGCATGCCTTGCAGCATCGGCCCGATTGAGATCAGGTCAGCAGAACGTTGTACCGCTTTATAGGTGGTGTTACCGGTGTTCAAATCAGGGAAGATGAACACTGTCGCTTTACCGGCCACTGGCGAGTTAGGCGCTTTGGATTTAGCCACATCAGCCATGATTGCCGCGTCATATTGCAACGGACCATCGATGATCAGATCTGGGCGCTTTTCCTGTGCCAGACGCGTTGCTTCACGCACTTTTTCTACGTCGCTACCTGCACCAGAGTTACCGGTGGAGTAAGAGATCATCGCTACACGCGGTTCGATACCGAATGCCGCCGCAGAATCAGCTGATTGGATAGCAATTTCTGACAGTTGTTCAGCAGTTGGATCTGGGTTAATCGCGCAGTCACCGTAAACCAGAACCTGGTCAGGCAGCAGCATGAAGAATACAGAAGACACCAGTGAACTGCCCGGTGCTGTTTTGATCAACTGCAACGGTGGACGAATAGTGTTTGCGGTGGTATGAACAGCACCAGACACCAGACCATCAACTTCGCCTTTCTCTAGCATCAGCGTGCCGAGAACCACGTTGTCTTCCAGTTGCTCACGAGCAACCACTTCAGTCATGCCCTTGCTCTTACGCAGTTCTACCAGACGTGGAACATACTGCTCACGCACAGCAACTGGATCGATGATTTCAACGCCTTTACCCAGCTCAACGCCTTGGGCCGCAGCAACACGTTGGATCTCTTCAGGATTACCCAACAGCACGCAAGTCGCAATACCACGTTCAGCACAGATAGCCGCAGCTTTAACTGTACGTGGCTCATCACCTTCTGGCAGCACAATGCGTTTGCCGGCTTTACGCGCCAACTCGGTCAGCTCATAACGGAATGCTGGAGGAGACAGGCGACGTGAACGTTCGGATGTAGCGCTCAGAGAATCAATCCACTCACTGCTGATATGGCTGGCAACGTAGTTTTGCAGTTTCTCAACACGTTCATGGTCATCTGCAGGCACTTCCAGATTGAAGCTTTGCAGGCTCAGAGAAGTCTGCCAAGTGTTGGTATCAACCATAAATACTGGCAGACCAGTTTGGAAGGCACGATCACATAGCTTTTTGATTGGCTCATCAATCGCATAACCGCCAGTCAGCAAAATAGCACCGATTTCAACGCCATTCATGGCTGCCAAACAAGCAGAAACCAACACGTCTGGGCGGTCTGCTGAGGTCACCAGCAGAGAGCCTGGGCGGAAGTGTTCCAACATATGTGGGATACTGCGCGCACAGAATGTCACTGATTTAACGCGGCGGGTTCTGATATCGCCTTCGTTAATAATACGTGCATTCAGGTGTTTACACATATCAATTGCACGGGTCGCAATCAGCTCGAAGCTCCATGGCACGCAACCCAGAACCGGCAGCGGGCTGTTGGCAAACAGCTGTTTTGGATCGATACTCGCCACACTGGCCTTGGTAGAATCATCAAAGATTTCAGACAGGTCAGGGCGGGTACGGCCTTGTTCATCAACTGGTGCATTTAGTTTGTTAATGATAACGCCAGTGATATTTTTGTTTTTGCTGCCACCGAAGCTGGAACGAGCCAGTTCGATACGCTCTTTCAATTGGTCTGGTGAATCATTACCCAGCGCAATAACAAACACGATTTCCGCATTCAGCGTTTTGGCAATTTCGTAGTTCAGTGCGTTAGCAAACTGATGTTTACGTGTTGGCACTAAACCTTCAACCAGAACCACTTCGGCGTCTTTGGTATTTTCGTGGTAACGGGCAACAATTTCTTCCATCAACACATCTTGCTGGTTAGAACTCAGCAAGTTTTCCACATGATTCATATTCAGCGGCTCAGCAGCAGTGATGCTAGAGTTCGCGCGAATGATAGTGGTGGTTTGGTCAGGTGCATCGTTACCAGCACGGGGCTGTGCGATGGGCTTAAATACGCTCAGGCGTACACCTTTTTGTTCCATGGAACGGATGACACCCAAGCTGACGCTGGTTAGACCAACGCTGGTGCCGGTAGGGATCAACATTATTGTACGGGACACGGCTAAACCTCTTTACGGTTATGCCCTTCGTCTTTGAAGCCGCAGGGTTGTTGGCTACGTTCATGCACCCGAATCACTGACCTGAGTCAGCTCATCGGGATTTATTCGCTTGCCGCCTACCCGCAACTTCAATGACTTTGGGAACATCCTTCGTCCTTGAAGCCGCAGGGGTGTTGGCTACGTTCATGCACCCGAATCACTGACCTGAGTCAGCTCATCGGGATTTATTCGCTTGCCGCCTACCTGCAACTTCAATGACTTTGGGTATATGTCAAAAATTCTTATGCGGTCAGACGAGCAGCGTCTTGTGCGATGACCAGCTCTTCGTTGGTTGGGATAACCAAAGCCAGACGGCTGCCATCTTTGGTGATGGTGCCTGATTTACCAAAGCGCGCTGCCAAGTTGCGTTCATGGTCAATTTCAAAGCCCAATAGGCCCAGTTTGTCCAAGGTCAGTTCACGCACCATTGCTGCGTTCTCACCGATACCGCCGGTGAATACAACTGCATCCAGACGGCCATCCATCAATGCAGTGTAAGCACCGATGTATTTCGCCAGACGGTGGCAGAACACATCCATTGCGCGACGTGCATCGGCTTTGGTTTCGTAGTTGTCTTCAACATAACGGCAGTCGCTGGTGACTTCGGTCAGACCCAACAGGCCAGATTCTTTGGTCAACAGTTTGCTGATTTGTTCCATGGTCATGCCCATCGCATCATACAGATGGAAAATGATAGCTGGGTCAATATCACCACTACGTGTGCCCATGACCAGACCTTCCAGTGGCGTCAGGCCCATAGAAGTATCAACACATTTACCGTTACGCACCGCAGTAACTGAGCCACCGTTGCCCAAATGGCAAGTAATAACGTTCAGTTCTTCCAGTGGTTTGTTCAGAGTTTTTGCTGCTTCCTGGCTCACGTAGAAGTGGCTGGTACCGTGTGCGCCATAGCGACGGATACCGTTTTCTTTGTATAAGCTGTACGGCAGGGCGTAGAGATAAGACTCTTCCGGCATGGTCTGGTGGAAGGCAGTGTCAAAGACTGCAACATTTTTATCAGCCAGATTCGGGAAGGATTTCAATGCTTCAGCGATACCAATTAGGTGAGCTGGGTTATGCAGAGGTGCAAACGGGATGGAATCTTTGATACCCTGAATAACTTCTTCGGTAACGATAGCTGATGCAGTGAATTTCTCGCCGCCATGAACAATACGGTGACCGATAGCCGTCAGTTGAGCGGAAAGCTCTGGTTTTTGTGCCAGAATAGTATTAACAATGAAATTTAGTGCTTCGCTGTGTGCTGCACCAGCACCCAATGCTGCTTCCTGTTTGCTGCCGTCCAGTTTCCATTTGATACGGGCTTCCGGCAGATGGAAGCATTCGGCTAAACCAGAGAGGTGTTCTTCACCATTGGTCGCGTCGATGATAGCAAATTTAAGGGAAGAGCTACCGCAGTTAAGAACCAGTACTAGCTTACTCGACATGGAAGTACCTATTTATAGTCGTGTTCGACATGTGTTTTTGCATGATCGATACAGATAATGTATCGGAGTACAAAAACAGCGAAAACACGTGGTTAATAAAACGTCAATCTATCCAAAAGCGTAGCGCATATTGGCGTCGACATTAATGATTAACATCATGCGATAGCGAAAAATGCATGATGGAGGAAAAATCGCCGATTTAGTATTAAGTACAAACGTTAATGCCTGGTGGTAAAAGACCGCGCGATTTAACAAAATTGATTTAAATGCTGCAAAAAGTTGACATATTTAGCGTCATCTTCTAGCGGCCAAAAGGCCGGACTAGGATACCGATAGCGCCGCCTAAAAACAAAATATATTTAACAGACTAATTTTTAGTTAGTGGATTACAAAAAAAATTTTAATCTTTGTTTGTGAAGTTGAGGTGAGCCATGACAACAAAACCCTCTGATTCCGTAAGTTGGTTTCAGGTACTCCAGCGCGGCCAGCATTATATGAAGACCTGGCCTGCTGATAAACGCCTGGCGCCGGTGTTTCCCGAGAATCGTGTGGCGACCGCGACCCGCTTTGGTATCCGCTTCATGCCGCCATTGGCCATCTTTACACTGACCTGGCAAATAGCTCTTGGCGGGCAATTAGGGCCAGCCATTGCCACGGCATTGTTTGCCTGCGGTTTACCGCTGCAAGGGTTATGGTGGTTAGGTAAACGTGCTATTACGCCGTTACCGCCGACATTATTGCAGTGGTTCCATGAGGTGCGGAATAAACTGGTTGAATCCGGGCAAGCCGTCGCACCTGTTGAGCAAACGCCGACCTACCAATCTTTGGCTGATGTGCTCAAACGCGCCTTCAAGCAGTTGGATAAAACATTTCTTGATGATTTGTAAGGGTAGCCTTTGATTGGGCAATGTTGGGAATCCATATCGGGCTTTATCTGCAACCGGGGCTTTTTATGTATCTGATAAACAGCAGCGTAAAATCCCCTGTCAAATCAAAGTATGGCTCAACTCTGTATGCGATGATTTCCTCATTATTTATGTCTTAGGAGTTTAGTGATGGATATGACAAACGCCCAACGACTGATTCTGTCGAATCAGTACAAAATGATGACCATGCTGGATCCGGAAAATGCTGAGCGCTATCGCCGCCAGCAAACTATTGTCGAACGTGGCTTTGGTTTGCAAATGCGTGAACTGGACCGTGATTTTGGTGAAATGAGCGAAGATACTTGCCGTACTATCATTAATATCATGGAGATGCATCATGCCCTGCAAGTCTCTTGGGATAACCTGAAAGACAAACAAGATTTAGATGAGCGCCGTATTGCGTTCCTTGGTTTTGATGCTGCTACTGAATCGCGTTATCTGAGTTATGTGCGCTTTATGGTGAATACCGAAGGCCGCTATACCCATTTTGACTCAGGAACACACGGTTTCAATTCCCAAACCCCAATGTGGGACAAATACCAACGTATGCTGGCTATCTGGCAATCATGCCCGCGCCAGTATCACTTGAGTGCGGTTGAGATTTCGCAAATTATCAATGCCTGATAGTGCGTAATGATCAAGACCTGGATTGACTAACGAGGATGTGCTTGTGGAGTGTAAAGGTTTTCTTTTTGATTTGGATGGGACTCTGGTTGATTCATTACCTGCTGTGGAGCGAGCCTGGATTGGCTGGGCGCAAAGTCGTGGCATTGATCCATCGGAAGTTCTAGAATTTATCCACGGGAAACAAGCAATTACCTCTCTTCGCCATTTTATGCCGGGTGCGAGTGATACAGAACTTCAAGCTGAATTTTTGGCTTTAGAGCATATTGAAGCCAATGACACTGATGGTGTAACCGCGCTGCCGGGAGCTGTGTCATTGTTGGCGCGGCTAAACAGTTTGTCTATTCCGTGGGCGATTGTGACCTCAGGTTCGGTACCTGTTGCTTCTGCACGCCGCGCCGCCGGTCATTTACCTGAGCCAAAAGTGTTCGTCACTGCTGAACAGGTGAAGCATGGCAAACCTATGCCGGATGCTTACCTGCTGGGTGCTGAACGTTTAGGTCTGGCTCCGGCGGATTGTATTGTGCTGGAAGATGCACCAGCGGGAATATTGTCAGGGCTGGCGGCGGGTTGCCAGGTGATCGCCGTGAATGCACCTGCTGATACACCAAAACTGGATCAAGTGGACTTAGTTCTCAGCTCACTTGAACATATTGCTGTTGAAAAAACAGCAAATGGCGCGGTAGTTCGCTTTATCGGCTAATCACTTTGGTGAGTATTTTATTGAGGGCGCTTGATGGCGCTTTCAGACTGCTGACAAAGTCAAATGAAGGGGAATCGTGCCGTTGGGGTCGCTCTTTGTTTCAAATACAAGTGCGTAAGCGACCGGAGTGCCCCGAGGTGCGGTAAACCCGTCACTCACTAAGTTATCAACAGCTTTGTCATTAACCTCTGAGCGCCTGATGGCGCTCTTTTGCTTTTAGCGCGACTGGGAATGTGATGGTACTGAGGAGAGCGGCGCTAAGCTGTCTTCCAGGCTGTGAAGATTTTGTGGTTTTACCCGAATAATTCCCCCGCGTGGGCTATCAATGTCGGCGATGAGCATAAAAGAGAATGAGATAACCAGTGGCAATATCAACGTCATCACCTTACCTTTTTTACCCTGCTTTGAGCCATATCCTACAAGGGTGCAGCTACAAATCGCGATAATTAGCATCAGCAACCAAGCTGCATGCGGGATTCTGTTCCACCACGCCGCTTGGGTGTAACCCGCTGAGTTCAAAACATCATTCATACCGGATACTACCAATGCCATAACAGGGTCTGGGCGCTGATTCACCGGCTCGAGTAACTCGGCCCATAACGCATTTTCCAGTTGATTAGTTCGGTCATTAATCTCAGTCAGATAGTTTTCATTGCGCGTGGTATAAAAAAGTATCCGTTGATCAAGATAGTGTATTAACAATGCCTTAGTCGTGACACTGGAAGCAGCTGGCAAATAATCGACGCGCAGATATTCAGTCCCAATCGCATTGGCTTCCGCCTCTTCGTAGTTTTTACGCAAATCATAGCGACTGATCGCCATCGAAAAACTAAAACCGATAATCAGCCCCAGCAAGGTGAGTGTCGCCCCTTGAATGACGGTAAAATTCTCGCGAATATTATCATCCAGATCCCGCCCTCGTCGGAAAAAGGCCTGACCGACATAAGCTGAACCATACAACAGGGCACATGACAGCAGAAAAAGTACAATCGGATAGTCCGTGATATCGATCATTCACCGCTCCAGCCAAATAACCCTAATGATGGATTGTCACTTAGTATTATCAGTATAGTCAGGCGGTTAAATCCTATTGAATATCGGAATGTTTCTGGTGGGATTTTTTTACTGGTGAATACTGCATCACATATTGGTTAATTATTTTTCAGGAAAAAATACAATTAATGTCGTTGTGGGATGGTAAGCGCATAAATTTACAGTCATTATTGATCTCAAACAGCGGTACTGTCTTAATTTAATGATTTACTTACTTGAGCTGAATATTCCTTTTCACTTTTTGCCAACGAGGCCATTTTGAACAGCGAACTATTATGGGTGTTGACGCTACTTCTGATAGCTATTGTGCTGTTTACCACTAATAAACTGCGGATGGATGTCGTGGCATTATTGGTCATTATTGCCTTTGTGATGAGCGGCACGCTGTCATTAGGGGAGGCGACCAGCGGCTTCAGTGACCCTAATGTTATCTTGATTGCGGCATTGTTTGTCATTGGTGAAGGGTTAGTGAGAACCGGCGTCGCCTATCAGGTGGGGGATTGGCTGGTAAAAGTTGCTGGCCACAGTGAAACCAAAATGCTGGCGTTACTGATGGTGACTGTGGCGGGGTTGGGGGCCTTTATGAGCTCAACCGGCGTGGTGGCGATTTTTATCCCGGTAGTATTAAGTGTCGCCAGTCGGATGAAGATTTCGCCCGGGCGATTAATGATGCCGCTAAGTTTTGCCGGGCTTATCAGCGGCATGATGACTCTGGTCGCGACACCACCCAATATGGTGGTGAACAGTGAGTTGTTGCGCGAAGGTATTAAAGGTTTTGGTTTCTTCGGCGTGACGCCAATTGGTCTTATCATCTTGCTGATGGGAGTTGGCTACATGTTGGTTGCCCGCCACTGGTTGGGGGGAAAGCCGGAAAGTTCAGAAAAAGAGCAGCAATGGAAACGCCGTACCTTCCGTGATCTTATCCGCGATTATAAACTCACCGGCCGCGCCCGCCGCCTGGCGATTCGCCACGATTCTCCTTTGATTGGTCGTTCTCTTGATGAACTGCATCTGCGCGCCCGCTATGGCGCGAACGTGGTCGGGATTGAGCGCTGGAAACGTTTTCGGCGGGTCATGGTCAGTGCGACCGGTTCGTCTGAGCTGCACGAAAATGATGTTTTGCTGATTGATATGTCTGATTGCGATGTAGATTTACGCGAGTTTTGTACTCAGCAGATGCTAGAGCCGATGGTGCTGCGTGGTGAATATTTCTCTGAACAGGCGCGTAACGTCGGGATGGCCGAAGTTTCTCTTATTCCAGACTCTTCCCTGCTGGGAAAGAGTTTACGTGAAGTCACCTTCCGTACCCGCTATGGCCTGAATGTTGTCGGTATTCGCCGTAATGGTAAGACGTTGGAAGGTAAACTGGTCGATGATAAATTACAGTTTGGCGATATCTTATTGGTGATCGGCGACTGGAAATTGATTCGTCAGTTGCAGCAGAAAACCCGTGATTTTATCGTGCTGAATTTACCCGCTGAAGTTGATGAAGTAGCCCCCGCTATCTCACAAGCGCCCCATGCTTTGTTCTGTCTGGCGTTGATGGTGGCGATGATGCTAACTGACGAAGTGCCGAATGTGATAGCGGCGTTGGTGGCATGTTTGTTGATGGGGCAATTTCGCTGTATTGATATGGAAAGTGCTTATCGCTCAATCCATTGGCCGAGTTTGATTCTAATTATCGGGATGATGCCTTTTGCACAAGCGCTGCAAAAAACGGGCGGGGTAGATTTGATAGTCCGCGGTTTGATGGATGTTGCTGGTGGCATGGGGCCAAGGGTGATGTTGCTGTGCTTATTTGTGCTGTGCGCCACCATCGGGTTATTTATCTCCAATACAGCGACGGCGGTGTTGATGGCACCGATCGCCATAGCTGCGGCTCGTGAGATGTCGCTTTCCCCGTATCCATTCGCGATGATTATCGGTATTGCCGCATCAGCAGCCTTTATGACTCCGGTTTCGTCCCCGGTTAATACCTTAGTTTTAGGCCCCGGTGGCTATAAATTCGGTGATTTTATCCGAATAGGGGTGCCGTTTACCCTGTTGGTGATGATCGTGAGTGTGATGGTCGTGCCGATACTTTTTCCTTTTTAAATGGGATGCTACAGGGTAAGAGTTATGTTTAGTTCGGTTGATATGAGATTGGTGCTCACCTTGCCCCTTGGTGCCTCAACCGCCAAAGGGGTCACAAGCGCGTGACCCCTAAAACGGGCGTCCTGCCCGTTTTCCTTGCCTATACTCTCCACTCGGCAGCTCAAATGTGCTTTTGAATATCAACTTCAACTTTAATCCAGTGAATCGAGGCTGATTTCGTCTAATGACAGGCTGAAGCTGGGGACGAAAACTTCCATAAAATAATCCATTTCCGGGCTTTGACGCATAGCGAGGGTCTTCTCTAGCCGTGCTTTGGCTTGGATGAACTCATTGTTACCAGCGGATAATTCTTCTAAACATTTGAGATAAGCACACAGGGCATCAGCTTGCTTAACCAGTGCTTTTTCCTCTTCGCTGTAATAATGCTCATCCAACAGACAAAGAAAATCATGTTGTAACTCGACGGGCAGCATTTCAATCAACTTTTGCTGCGCGACTTTTTCTATCTTTTTATATTCATGAGCAATTTGTGGATTGTAATACTTGATCGGGGTAGGCAAGTCACCGGTTATCACTTCACTGGCATCGTGGTACATCGCCAGCAGCGCGATACGATCGGCATTAACATTGCCATTAAATTTCCGATTTTTGATGATAGCCAATGCATGAGCGACAAACGCCACCTGCAAACTGTGCTCAGAAACATTCTCAGTGCGGACATTACGCATCAGCGGCCAGCGGTTGATGAGTTTCAAACGGGATAGGTGAGCAAAGAAGTGACTCATAGTTTTCTCTCTTTGTAACTTTTTAAATGCAGGTCTGAGGATAGTTTATCAGATTGGGTTGAGGTTTGATCAGCTCGGTTCCGCCCGGATCAAGTTTCGGTTGATATTGGTTCAGTGTTCACCTGAACCCAGTGGCCTCAACCGAGCAGGAGGGTAGGCCGGCCCTCCTGCACCTGCGGCTGGCGCGAAATATTACTGCTATTCGCAGTCTCCTCCGGCAGCCGTTGGACTTATCGAACCAGCGCGATGGGCATCCCTGCCCAAGCGCGCTTTTCGCGGGCGTCCATGCCCGCTCACTCGAGCCATCGTCTTTGTCGGTAATATTCCTGATTGCGCTTAAGGTCAAAATCCAATTCAAAATACGGGTTTTGACCTTGATGTTTAAAAGCACATTTGAGCAGCCGAGTGAAGAGTGTAGTAGGACGCGAGGCATGGATGCCGAGCGAGCCGTGCTTGAGCAGGAGCGAATCACGGCGATCCGCCAGCGAAACGATGAAAGAGGGTACCCACGAAGTGGGCAGGCGATACGTGCGAAGCGCGGGATTCCACAAGGGTGCGCGCTCGCACCCTTTGGCGGTTGGTGCATCGGGGATTAGGTGAGCCGTGAAGCTCTGACAACCGAAACAATGATTCGATCTACTCTTACAACCGAACTAATCACGAAATCAACCAATTACTGATGATATGTCTCAAGGAATCGCCCCAGTTTTCCAACAGCCATCTCCAACTCATCCACACGCGGTAATGTCACGATCCGCACATGATCCGGATATGGCCAATTAAAGGCACTACCTTGTACCAGCAAGACTTTTTCTTGCAACAGAAGATCTAATACCAACTTCTGATCGTCTTTCAGGTTAAAACGCTTCTGATCAATACGCGGGAACATATAGAGCGCGCCCTGTGGTTTCACACAGGAAACACCAGGTATCTGGTTAATCAGCTCCCAGGCACGGTCTCGTTGTTCGTATAAGCGACCACCAGGTTGAATAAATTCGCTGATGCTTTGATAGCCACCTAATGCGGTCTGAATCGCATGCTGCATTGGCACGTTAGCGCACAACCGCATGGATGCCAGCATTTCCAAACCTTCGATATAACCTTTCGCGTGTTTCTTCGGCCCATTCAGCACCATCCAGCCTTGACGGAAACCGGCTACACGGTAAGTCTTGGACAAACCATTGAAGGTCACCGTCAGTAGATCAGGTGCCAGTGCGGCAATGGAATGATGCTGCGCTTCGTCATATAAAATCTTATCGTAGATCTCATCGGCGAAAATAATCAGGTCATTCTGGCGAGCGATTTCGACAATTTCTAGTAACAACTCTTTGCTGTAGACCGCACCAGTCGGGTTGTTCGGGTTGATAATCACTATCCCGCGGGTACGCGGGGTGATTTTACTGCGGATATCGTCCAAATCAGGGAACCAGCCTGACTCTTCATCACACATATAATGCACAGCTTTACCGCTCGAAAGCGATACTGCCGCCGTCCATAAAGGATAGTCTGGGGCCGGTACCAGCATTTCATCGCCAAGGTTTAGCAATGCTTGCATGGATTGCACGATCAGCTCTGAAACGCCGTTCCCAATGTAGATATCCTCTACCGTCAGGTCGCGCATATCGCGTGCCTGATAGTGCTGCATAATGGCTTTGCGCGCCGAAAAAAGGCCTTTGGAGTCGCAATAGCCCTGTGCAGTCGGCAAATTACGGATCACATCCACCAGAATTTCATCCGGTGCATCGAAACCAAACGGGGCAGGGTTGCCGATGTTGAGTTTCAGAACCTTGTTACCTTCTTCTTCAAGACGCTTAGCTTCTTTTAGCACTGGGCCACGAATGTCGTAACAGACGTTGTCCAGTTTGCTGGATTTCTCAATGGGGGACATAAAAAAGTGAGCCTTTTGCTGGTAAAAGCGTGTCCTCAGCGTGGAACACTGCAAGATGTTCAATGTACTCCGACGCCGTTGATTTTTGAAGCGCTATGCACGTCCTTTAGTGCAAATGACTGTTGGGGGTAAAGTATAGGTGTTTTTACCCGTGTTTTTGTTGTCAAACCTACCGGCCGTTGTGTGATTGATGAGTTTGTCTGAAGTTTTTTTCTGCCAGATCTCATCGTCTGTGTGCATTAGTAAAAAAGAGGTTTCAATAAAAATTGAGATCCATTTTCTATGCGATAGAGACTAGAGAAGAAGTGAGGGGATCGGTATCCAATTACGTCGCGTTTTAAGCTGAAAACCTGGATTCAACAGTTTATATCATCATACATATATAGAAGGGAGAAAACAGGCAAATTTGTAAATAGGAAAACTATTAAGAACAGCTAATGTTAATCTTAGAAAAGCTTATCGATTATCAAATCTTACCACTTGAAATTACTCAATTAGATAAAAAAATCCGCAAAAGAAATATTGATATTTTTTAATATTTACCGATAAGTTGGTTTCATTGATTTAATTAAAATAGGTGAGGAGCAGCTTTATAAAGGTTGCAAGAATGAGGGTTTCTAAAGGAAAAAATCTTCATTTATCGAAGATTTAGCTCTTTTTTATGACCGTACTCACAAACATAGGCAGAACTCAGCCAATAGTTTTTTTAAAAAGAGATAGCGGTAACGAAATATAAGTAAATTTTTTGCCCTACTCGAATGAGTGGGGTACTGTCATACTTAGCGTTGTCCCTTATTGATGGCGCTAATACATAAACACCAGGGTAGTTTGTAATTAGAATTCAAAAAAGTGAAGAATACACTATGACAAATGCAAATCGTCCGATAATTAATCTCGACCTCGATCTGCTTAGAACCTTTGTAGCTGTTGCTGACTTGAATACGTTTGCCTCTGCTGCGGCAGCGGTTTGTCGAACTCAGTCAGCAGTTAGCCAACAAATGCAACGGTTAGAACAGTTAGTCGGTAAGGAGTTATTTGCCCGTCATGGGCGTAACAAATTACTGACTGAACATGGTCTCCAGTTACTTGGCTATGCCAGAAAAATTTTGCGTTTCAACGATGAAGCTTGTACGTCACTGATGTATAGCAATGTAGAAGGTTCACTCATTATCGGCGCATCTGATGATACTGCCGATACGCTGTTGCCTTTCTTGCTAAACCGAGTGGCGACGCTATATCCTCGGTTGGCCATCGATGTGCGGGTAAAACGTAGCCCACTCATTGCTGATATGCTGAGTCATGGCGAAGTGGATCTGGCGATTACCACCGCTAAGGTCGACAATCATCCCCATGTGATTTTAAGAACATCACCGACGCTGTGGTATTGCTCCGCCGATTACCAATTCCAACCCGGCGAATCAGTGCCTTTAGTTGTTATGGATGAGCCAAGCCCATTCCGTGATATGGCAATAGAGCATCTGACCAGAGCCGGTATTGCATGGCGTATTGCCTATGTCGCCTCTTCACTTTCTGCCATTCGTGCGGCAGTAAGGGCAGGGCTGGGTATTACTGCCAGACCGATTGAGATGATGAGTCCTGATCTACGGGTGTTGGGTGAAACAGAAGGGTTACCTCGTCTGCCTGAAACTCATTATTCATTATGTAAAGATAGCCGGTGTAGCAATGAATTGGCCTTGGCCATTTTCGAAGCTATGCAGACAGGTCATCAACATGGTTTGCAGTCCGGTACGGATTTAATGCTAGATTCTGACTATTTAGTCGACGGTCAAAATTAAGCCGGAATTCGAACAGGTCAATCTAAGCCCCTTATTTTAGGGGCTTTTTTATTTTCATTTTTTGTTAAAAGTCTTTTTTAGCCCGTTCAGTTTAATTTTATGAGTAAAACGTTGTTTTATTTTACTCATAGCGTGTGTTCGAGAGTCGATAGCGAACAATAAACCTTAGTTATATAATGGTTAATAACGCGTTTATCATGTCATACTTATTTTTATTAAAACGCCGTTTCAGTATTTGTAAATAATAAAGAGCAACTTTTTGTGCCGAATATTTATGAAATAACACTCAAAACGTGTTCTGGATCAAAAAAATACCCCTAGCTAGTGAGTGGAAGAACCGGTTATTCCTGAGACAATGGTATAGTTAGTCCGAACTATTAATGTTGGTTTATATGTGTATGTTCTGACTTAACAAATTACTGACTCGATTTAGCTTACAGGTTCGCATCAAATGTTAAGTAAGATCGTGCGTTTGTAAATTAATCTGTAGTTACTTTTGTCAAAGTTGACAAAAGGTTACTGAAAGGAGTAAAAAGCCCACAGTAAAACACTGGCTAAACAGTTGTTAAGACAGTGTGTTTTGTGTGGTTTTTATCCTTCCCTTTGAATCGATGTGGTGCACTAACTGCCAACACAAGAGCAGGATGTTCGACGCCACTTTTGATGAGTAAGCAATGAGTATGTCAACAACCACTGAAGTTATCGCTCATCATTGGGCGTTCGCTGTATTCCTGATCGGCGCAATCGGGCTGTGCGGTTTGATGCTGCTAGGTGCGTTCTTCCTGGGTGGGAGAGCTCGGGCCCGTGCCAAAAACGTCCCTTATGAGTCTGGTATTGATTCAGTAGGCTCGGCGCGTATGCGCTTGTCTGCGAAATTCTACCTGGTCGCCATGTTCTTCGTTATTTTCGATGTTGAAGCGCTGTACCTCTATGCGTGGTCCATCTCTATCCGTGAGAGTGGCTGGATAGGCTTCATCGAAGCAACCATTTTCATTTTGGTGCTCTTGGCTGGTTTGGTTTATCTGGTGCGTATTGGCGCTCTGGATTGGACTCCTGTGCGTTCTAATCGTCGCGTGAGCAAACCGAGCATAGTTAAATACGCCAGCAATCATCCGCAAGCTATATCCAAAGAACGTGGCGTTGAAAGTACGGCTGCCAGCAAATGAATCCCGATGACCTTATCTATAGTTAAAACAGGTAAGTGATTGGGAGAAAAGCGCACAGCTAACAACCCTGCGGCTCCAAGTACAAAGGGTATAGTGGTCAATAAATACAGCGAGGCATTAACATGGACTATACGCTCACCCGCATAGACCCTAACGGTGAGAACGACCGTTACCCCCTGCAAACTCAGGAAACCGTCAGCGGCGACCCTCTCGAGCAACATGTCCACCGTAGTGTTTACATGGGTAAACTTGAGAACGCCATGCATGACATGGTGAACTGGGGGCGTAAGAACTCTCTTTGGCCGTATAACTTCGGTCTTTCCTGCTGTTATGTGGAGATGGTGACTTCATTCACCGCCGTACATGACGTGGCACGTTTCGGTGCAGAAGTACTGCGTGCCTCTCCGCGCCAGGCTGACTTTATGGTCGTGGCCGGTACCTGCTTTACCAAGATGGCCCCAGTTATTCAGCGTTTGTATGAACAAATGTTGGAACCAAAATGGGTTATTTCCATGGGTGCCTGTGCTAACTCCGGCGGCATGTACGATATCTATTCGGTAGTACAAGGCGTGGATAAATTCCTGCCGGTAGATGTGTATATCCCTGGCTGTCCACCGCGTCCGGAAGCCTATATGCAAGCATTGTTGCTGCTACAGGAATCTATCGGTAAAGAGCGCCGTCCTCTCTCTTGGGTTGTGGGTGATCAAGGTGTTTATCGCGCCAACATGCAGCCAGAAAGAGAACGTAAGCATGCTGAACGAATTGCAGTAACTAACCTGCGTACACCTGACGAAATCTAATGTGCCTTTAGGCATATGATTTTGGTGCGTAAGTGATTTGTTTTTGGAGAGAACCGTTTTTCTTCCAGAACATGTGTGCGGCAAATGACCACAAAATGACACATTCAGTGTGGTGAAAAAACAGTGTGGTGAATAAATAATGACCGATTTAACGACGTCCGACAGCACCCAGCCAGCATGGCAGACCCGGGATCATCTTGATGATCCGGTGATTGGTGAACTGTCGAACCGTTTTGGGCCAGAGGCCTTTGTTGTCCAAGCAACTCGTACCGGTATGCCCGTGGTATGGGTGAAGCGTGAACAATTACTGGAAGTAATGTCGTTTCTGAGAAAACAACCGAAGCCGTATGTCATGCTGTTTGATCTGCATGGTGTAGATGAACGCCTTCGTACTCACCGCCAGGGTTTGCCTGACGCGGATTTTTCTGTTTTCTATCATCTGCTTTCCATCGAGCGTAACCGCGATATCATGCTGAAAGTGGCACTGTCTGAAAAAGACTTGCACGTGTCCACAGCGACCAAGATTTTCCCTAATGCCAACTGGTATGAGCGCGAAACTTGGGAAATGTTCGGTATTACCTTCGATGGTCACCCTCATCTGACGCGCATCATGATGCCGCAGAGTTGGGAAGGTCACCCGCTGCGTAAAGATTACCCAGCCCGTGCAACAGAGTTCGATCCCTTTGTGCTGACCAAGCAGAAAGAAGATCTGGAAATGGAATCACTGACTTTCAAACCAGAAGATTGGGGTATGAAGCGCGGGACCGAAAATGAGGACTTTATGTTCCTTAACCTCGGCCCGAACCACCCCTCTTCACACGGTGCGTTCCGTATCGTGTTGCAGCTTGATGGTGAAGAGATTGTCGACTGTGTGCCAGATGTGGGTTACCACCATCGTGGTGCGGAGAAGATGGGCGAGCGCCAGTCCTGGCACAGCTATATTCCTTATACCGACCGTATTGAGTACCTGGGTGGTTGCGTTAACGAGATGCCTTACGTGCTGGCAGTTGAAAAACTGGCGGGCATAGAAGTGCCGGATCGCGTTAAAACCATCCGCGTGATGCTATCTGAATTGTTCCGCATCAACAGCCACTTGCTGTATATCAGTACTTTTATCCAGGACGTCGGTGCAATGACACCGGTGTTCTTCGCCTTTACCGACCGTCAGAAAGTGTACGATTTGGTAGAAGCGATTACTGGTTTCCGTATGCATCCAGCCTGGTTCCGTATTGGTGGTGTGGCGCACGACCTGCCGCGTGGCTGGGAACGCCTGCTGCGTGACTTCCTTGACTGGATGCCAAAACGCCTGGACTCTTACGTCAAAGCTGCATTGCAGAACAGTATCCTGAAAGGGCGTTCTATCGGTGTTGCTGCCTACAATTCCAAAGAAGCATTGGAATGGGGGGTGACCGGAGCGGGTTTACGTGCGACTGGCGTTGAGTTTGACGTGCGTAAATGGCGTCCGTACTCCGGCTATGAAAACTTCGATTTCGAAGTTCCCGTCGGTAACAACGGCGACTGTTATGACCGCGTGATGTTGAAAGTGGAAGAGTTGCGTCAAAGCCTGCGCATTCTGGAGCAATGTTATAAAAACATGCCAGAAGGCCCATTCAAGGCAGATCACCCACTGACCACTCCGCCGCCGAAAGAACGTACGCTGCAACATATCGAAACGCTGATCACTCACTTCCTGCAAGTTTCATGGGGCCCAGTGATGCCAGCTAACGAATCATTCCAGATGGTTGAAGCGACCAAAGGGATCAACAGTTACTATCTGACCAGTGATGCCAGCACCATGAGCTATCGCACCCGGATACGTACGCCAAGCTATGCCCATTTACAGCAGATCCCATCGGTTATCCGTGGCAGCCTGGTATCTGACTTGATCGTCTATCTGGGCAGTATCGATTTTGTAATGTCTGATGTGGACCGCTAATTATGAGCAACCAAAAAGATACTCAGGTGAGTAACGAAAGCCAAAATGTGGCGAACCTGGCAGTCAATGCGGCTGAACCGGCGACCACAGCAGAAGTTTTCGAATTGAGTGCTGAAGAACGTGATGCTATCGAACATGAAAAGCACCATTACGAAGATGCCCGCGCCGCGTCAATTGAAGCACTGAAAATTGTGCAAAAACAACGTGGTTGGGTGCCGGATGGGGCGATTCACGCCATTGCTGAAGTGTTGGGTATCCCCGCCAGTGATGTTGAAGGTGTGGCGACATTCTACAGCCAGATCTTCCGCCAACCGGTTGGGCGCCATGTGATCCGCTACTGTGACAGCGTGGTATGCCACATCACTGGTTATCAGGGGATCCAAGCCGCGATTTCGAAAAAACTCAGCATTCAACCAGGTCAAACCACCTTTGATGGCCGCTTTACGCTGCTGCCGACCTGCTGTTTGGGTAACTGTGATCGTGGCCCGACGATGATGATCGATGACGATACGCATAGTTACCTGAAGCCTGAAGATATTGAGAAGTTACTGGAGCAATATCCATGACAGTCCACTCAGGTTTTACCAAAGAGATTGTGCGCACGCCAGAAATGCACCCGCTGACCTGGCGTTTGCGCGATGATAAACAGCCCGTATGGTTGGATGAATATCGCAGCCAAAATGGCTATGTCGGTGCGGAAAAAGCCTTAAAAAGCATGGCAGCACCTGATGTTGTTAGCTTAGTCAAAGACGCCGGCCTGAAAGGGCGTGGCGGTGCTGGCTTCTCCACAGGTTTAAAGTGGAGCCTTATGCCAAAAGACGAAAGCATGAACATCCGCTACCTGCTGTGTAACGCCGATGAGATGGAACCGGGTACCTATAAAGACCGCCTGCTGATGGAGCAATTGCCTCATTTGTTGGTGGAAGGGATGCTGATCAGTGCCTTTGCGCTGAAAGCTTACCGTGGTTACATCTTCCTGCGTGGCGAATATATCGAAGCTGCCGTGCACTTGCGCCGAGCCATTGCTGAAGCGACTGAAGCGGGTTTGCTGGGCAAAAACATCATGGGCAGCGGCTTTGATTTTGAGCTGATTGTTCATACCGGGGCGGGTCGTTATATCTGCGGTGAAGAAACGGCACTGATTAACTCGCTGGAAGGTCGCCGCGCCAACCCCCGCTCCAAACCACCTTTCCCGGCATCTTCTGGTGTTTGGGGCAAACCGACTTGCGTTAACAACGTTGAAACTCTGTGTAACGTTCCGGCCATTCTTGAGCATGGCGTGGAGTGGTATCAGGGAATTACCGCCGGTAAAAGTAACGATGCGGGTACCAAACTGATGGGCTTCTCTGGCCGGGTGAAAAATCCGGGTCTGTGGGAATTGCCGTTTGGTATCACCGCTCGCGAAATTCTGGAAGATTACGCCGGTGGCATGCGCGATGGTTTGAAATTCAAAGCCTGGCAGCCGGGTGGGGCAGGTACTGACTTCCTGACCGCCGACCACCTGGATTTACCGATGGATTTTGAAAATATCGCTAAAGCTGGCAGCCGCTTAGGGACTGCATTGGCTATGGCGGTAGACCACGAAATCGGTATGGTTCCGCTGGTGCGTAATCTGGAAGAGTTTTTCGCCCGTGAATCCTGTGGCTGGTGTACACCTTGCCGCGATGGGTTGCCGTGGAGCGTGAAGATCCTGCGTGCACTGGAGCGCGGCGAAGGTCAGCCGGGCGACATCGAGACGCTGGAGCAGCTTTGCCGCTTCTTAGGCCCGGGTAAAACCTTCTGTGCCCACGCGCCGGGCGCGGTTGAACCACTACAAAGCGCGATCAAATATTTCCGGGAAGAATTCGAAGCCGGGATCGCCGCGAAAGACTATGGCAACACCCGAGCCATAGCCGGTATTCAACCAAACCTGTTAAAAGCGCGCTGGTAGCATAGATACCCTTACGGTTTGCCGTGGGGGTCAGCATTTTTGATTAACGCCTGCCGTAAGGTAGGTCATTTGGAAGCATGCATATGGCTACGATTCATGTAGACGGCAAAGAATACGACGTAAACGGGGCCGACAACCTGTTACAGGCTTGTCTCTCCCTGGGACTCGATATTCCTTACTTTTGCTGGCATCCGGCGCTGGGAAGCGTCGGCGCTTGCCGCCAATGTGCGGTAAAGCAATACCAAAACGCGGACGACACGCGTGGGCGTTTGGTGATGTCCTGTATGACGCCAGCCACCGATGGAACCTTTATTTCCATTGATGACGGTGAAGCCAAAGCGTTCCGTGAGAGTGTGGTTGAATGGTTGATGACTAACCACCCACACGATTGCCCGGTCTGTGAAGAAGGGGGGAACTGTCATCTGCAAGATATGACAGTGATGACCGGCCACAGTTTCCGCCGCTATCGCTTTAGCAAACGGACTCACCAAAATCAGGATCTCGGCCCGTTCATCTCTCATGAAATGAACCGCTGTATCGCCTGTTATCGCTGTGTACGTTATTACAAAGATTATGCTGATGGCACTGACTTTGGTGTCTACGGTGCGCATGACAACGTCTATTTTGGTCGCACCGAGAGCGGCACGCTGGAAAGCGAGTTCTCCGGTAACCTGGTAGAAGTGTGCCCGACCGGTGTATTCACCGATAAAACTCATTCCGAGCGTTATAACCGTAAATGGGATATGCAGTTCGCGCCAAGTATCTGCCAGCAGTGCAGCGTAGGGTGTAACACCAGCCCTGGTGAACGTTATGGTGAATTGCGCCGTATCGAAAACCGCTACAACGGCAGCGTGAACCACTACTTTATGTGTGACCGCGGCCGCTTTGGTTATGGCTACGTCAATCGCAAAGACCGCCCACGTCAGCCGCAGCAATTGCGTGGCAATGACTGGATCCACCTGAACGCCGAACAGGCGATGCAAGGTGCAGCGGATATTCTGCGTCAGGCGAAGAAAACCATCGGTATCGGTTCACCGCGTGCCAGTTTGGAAAGCAACTTTGCATTGCGTGAACTGGTGGGGGCGGAAAACTTTTATACTGGCATCGCCGCCAGCGAACAACAACGCCTGCAACTGATGCTGAAAGTCCTGCAAGAAGGCGGAGTTTATACGCCTTCACTGCGCGAAATTGAAAGCTACGATGCGGTGCTGATTCTGGGTGAAGATTTAACTCAGACCGGTGCACGTATCGCGCTGTCTGTGCGCCAGGCCGTGAAAGGCAAAGCACGTGAAATGGCCGCCGCACAGAAAGTGGCTGACTGGCAGATTGCTGCCATCATGAACATCGGCCAGCATGCCAAACATCCGCTGTTTATCACCAACGTTGATAACACGCGTATGGATGATATCGCGGCATGGAACTATCGTGCGCCAGTGGATGATCAGGCCCGGTTAGGTTTCGCCATTGCGCATGCATTGGATGAATCTGCGCCTGCGGTAGCTGACTTGGATCGTAATCTGAAAGGTAAAGTGGATATCATCGTGCAAGCCTTGGCGGGTGCGAAGAAACCACTGATTATTTCCGGCAGCAGTGCTGGCAGTGATGCCATCATTGAAGCCGCCGCCAACGTGGCGAAGGCCCTGAAAGGCCGTGGTTCGGATGTCGGTATGACTTTCGTGGCCAGCGCAGCTAACAGCATCGGCCTTGCTATGATCGGTGGTGGTTCTCTGGATCAAGCATTGGAGTCGTTGACCCAAGGTGATGCAGATAGCGTTATTGTGATGGAAAACGATCTCTATCGCCACGCGGCGAAAGATAAAGTTGATGCGGCGCTGGATAAAGTGGCCAACCTGATTGTGGTTGATCACCAACGCACCGCCATTATGGATAAAGCGAACTTAATTCTGTCAGCGGCCAGTTTTGCTGAAAGTGATGGTACGCTGGTCAATCAGGAAGGCCGCGCTCAGCGCTTCTTCCAGGTTTATGACCCAACCTATTATGACGACCCGAAAAAACCGGAAAACAACAGCATCATGCTGGAAAGCTGGCGTTGGCTGCACTCGCTGCATTCAACTTACACCAGCCGCCACGTGGACTGGACACAGCTTGATCATGTGATTGCTGCCTGTGTTGCAGCATTGCCGCAGTTGGAAGGGATTGTTGAAGCCGCACCCGATGCCAGCTTCCGTATCCGTGGTCAGAAACTGGCTCGTTCGCCAATCCGCTACAGTGGCCGTACTGCCATGCGTGCGGATATCAGTGTACACGAACCGCGCCAACCGCAGGATATCGACACGCCGTTTGCTTTCTCAATGGAAGGGAACAACAGCCCACTGGCTGACCGTCAGCAGATCCCATTTGCCTGGGCGCCGGGCTGGAACTCACCGCAAGCATGGAACAAATTCCAGGCTGAAGTGGGCGGTAAGCTGCGCTTTGGTGATCCGGGTATTCGCTTGATTGAAGCAGGGGAGGGAACGCTCGGTTACTTTGATTCTGTACCCGCCGCCTTTACTGCTAACGGCGAAAACTGGCAGATTGCCCCTTACTATCATCTGTTTGGTAGTGAAGAGATGTCTCAGCGTTCAGATGTCATCCAGCAGCGCATGCCAGCACCTTATGTGATGGTCAATCCTGCTGATGCGGCTCGTCTCGGGGTTAACCTCGGTACGTTGGTCGAGTTCAACTGTGCCGGTCAGACCTTACGTCTGCCAGTGCGTTTGAGTGAAACCTTGGCTCAGGGTCAGGTCGGCTTGCCGCTTGGCTTACCGGGTATTCCACCGATTATGGTGGGTGCGCGCGTTGAGAATCTGCGGGAGGCAGTACTATGAGCTGGTTTACCCCTGAATTGATTGAGATTTTAATCTCTGTCCTGAAAGCGGTAGTGATTCTGCTGGTCGTGGTGACTTGCGGTGCATTTATGAGCTTCGGCGAGCGTCGCTTGCTGGGCTTGTTCCAGAACCGTTACGGGCCAAACCGTGTTGGTTGGGGTGGGTCATTGCAGCTGGTGGCTGACATGATCAAAATGTTCTTCAAAGAAGACTGGGTACCGCGCTTCTCCGACCGGGCTATCTTTACCTTGGCACCGGTGATTGCCTTTACCTCGCTGCTGCTCTCTTTTGCCATCGTCCCGGTCAGCCCGACCTGGGCGGTTGCGGATCTGAATATCGGTATTTTGTTCTTCCTGATGATGGCGGGGCTGGCGGTATACGCTGTGCTGTTCGCCGGTTGGTCCAGTAATAACAAATATTCTCTGTTAGGGGCGATGCGTGCTTCAGCGCAAACCCTGAGCTATGAAGTGTTCCTCGGCCTATCCTTGATGGGCGTAGTGGCGCAGGCGGGCTCATTTAACATGCAGGATATTGTTAACTCTCAGGAGCACGTCTGGAATGTTATCCCGCAATTCTTTGGTTTTGTGACCTTTGCCATTGCGGGTGTTGCCGTCTGTCACCGTCATCCCTTTGACCAGCCAGAAGCTGAACAAGAGCTGGCCGATGGTTACCACATTGAATATTCCGGTATGAAATTCGGTTTGTTCTTCGTCGGTGAATACATCGGTATCGTGACTGTCTCTGCACTGATAGTCACCTTATTCTTCGGCGGCTGGCAAGGCCCGTTCTTGCCGCCATTTATCTGGTTTGCGTTGAAAACGGCTTTCTTCATGGTGATGTTCATTCTGATCCGTGCATCCTTGCCGCGCCCACGTTATGACCAAGTAATGTCATTCGGCTGGAAAGTTTGCCTGCCGTTGACCCTGCTGAATCTGCTGGCGACTGCCGCGGTCATTTTGTACAACGCTCAATAAGGGGTGAATGAACCATGACGTTAAAAGAGTTAGTGGTTGGTTTCGGCACCCAAGTGCGCAGCCTGTGGATGATTGGCCTTCATGCCTTCCACAAGCGCGAAACCCAAATGTATCCGGAAGAGCCGGTTTACCTGCCGCCGCGCTATCGTGGACGTATCGTGCTGACACGCGACCCCGACGGTGAAGAGCGCTGCGTTGCGTGTAACCTGTGTGCGGTTGCCTGTCCGGTTGGCTGTATTTCATTACAGAAAGCCGAGCACAAAGATGGTCGCTGGTATCCAGAGTTCTTTCGTATCAACTTCTCTCGTTGCATTTTCTGCGGCCTGTGTGAAGAAGCTTGCCCGACCACCGCTATCCAGCTGACGCCGGATTTCGAAATGGGTGAGTTCAAACGCCAGGATCTGGTATATGAAAAAGAAGACTTGTTGATCTCGGGGCCGGGTAAATATCCGGAATATAACTTCTACCGGATGTCCGGTATGGCGATTGACGGCAAGCAGAAAGGCGAAGCCGAAAATGAAGCCAAACCGATCGACGTTAAAGGTCTGATGCCTTAGGAGCCAGCGTCCATGGAATTTGCATTTTATATTGCAGCATTGGTGGCAGTGGTGGCGACTATTCGCGTTATCACTCACACCAACCCGGTACATGCGCTGCTGTACCTGATTATCTCTTTGCTGGCTATTTCGGCCGTGTTCTTCTCACTGGGGGCTTACTTTGCCGGTGCGTTGGAAATCATTGTTTACGCCGGTGCCATTATGGTGCTGTTCGTCTTCGTGGTCATGATGCTGAATCTGGGCAATGTCGAGCAACAAGAGCGTGATTGGCTGAAACCGAGCTTATGGATTGGCCCTGGTTTACTGGCATTGGTACTGCTTACTGTGCTGATTTATGCCATCAGTTCAATCACTGATTCCGGTATTAGCGGTGAAATGGTCGATGCTAAAGCGGTCGGTATTAGCCTGTTCGGTCCTTATGTACTGGCGGTGGAACTGGCGTCAATGCTGCTGTTGGCCGGTCTGGTGGTTGCCTTCCATATCGGGCGCGAACACAAGCCGGGTGAAGTGCTGGGCGCAAGTGAAAGCGCGAAAAGAAAAACGGAGGAACAAGCATGATCCCTCTACAACATGGCCTGATTTTAGCGGCCATTCTGTTTGTGCTGGGGCTGACGGGGTTGATTATTCGTCGTAACCTGCTGTTTATGCTGATAAGCCTTGAAGTGATGATCAACGCGGCGGCGCTCGCCTTTGTGGTGGCGGGCAGTTATTGGGGTCAGGCTGACGGTCAGGTGATGTATATCCTGGCGATCACGCTGGCGGCGGCGGAGGCCAGTATTGGTCTGGCACTGCTGTTACAGCTGTATCGTCGCCGTCATACTCTGAATATTGACACAGTCAGTGAGATGCGCGGATGAACCTATTATATTTAACAATTCTGCTGCCACTGCTGGGCTTCTTGCTGTTGGCATTCTCCCGTGGGCGTTGGTCTGAAAATACCTCTGCCACTGTCGGGGTGGGATCGATTGGTCTGACGGCACTGGTGACACTGTATGTTGCCGTGGACTTCCTCAGTCAGAAAGCAACCGGAGTTCAGGTGTTTAACCAAACACTGTGGAACTGGATGTCGGTCGGTACCTTCAACATTCCGTTGACTTTGACACTGGACGGCTTGTCGCTGACCATGTTGTCTGTCGTCACTGGCGTGGGCTTCCTTATCCACATGTATGCCTCTTGGTATATGCGTGGAGAAGAGGGCTACTCCCGCTTCTTCGCCTACACCAACTTGTTTATCGCCAGTATGGTAGTTTTGGTGCTGGCCGATAACCTGATGCTGATGTATCTGGGTTGGGAAGGTGTGGGTCTGTGCAGTTACCTGTTGATCGGTTTCTACTACACCAATCCGGCTAACGGTGCGGCGGCGATGAAAGCCTTTATCGTGACCCGCGTGGGTGACGTGTTCCTGGCTATCGCGCTGTTTATCCTGTATCAGGAACTTGGCACGCTGAACATTCGTGAACTGATGGTATTGGCACCGCAGAAACTGGAAATGGGCTCTACTGCCATTACCTGGGCGACGCTGATGTTACTCGGTGGTGCAGTAGGTAAGTCGGCGCAGTTGCCATTACAAACCTGGCTGGCCGATGCGATGGCTGGCCCGACCCCAGTTTCCGCACTTATCCATGCGGCCACCATGGTCACCGCCGGTGTCTATCTGATTGCCCGTACTCACGGCCTGTTCCTGATGGCACCAGAAGTGCTTCATCTGGTAGGGGTCATCGGGGCGATCACTCTGGTATTGGCCGGTTTTGCCGCGCTGGTGCAGACTGACATCAAGCGCGTGTTGGCCTATTCCACCATGAGCCAGATTGGCTACATGTTCCTGGCGCTCGGCGTTCAGGCGTGGGATGCGGCTATCTTCCACCTGATGACTCATGCATTCTTCAAAGCCTTACTGTTCCTCTCTTCGGGCTCAGTAATTCTGGCCTGTCACCACGAGCAAAATATCTTCAAAATGGGTGGTCTGCGTAAGACTATTCCATTGGTGTATATCTGCTTCCTGGTGGGTGGCGCAGCGCTGGCAGCATTGCCAATCGTCACTGCAGGCTTCTACAGTAAAGATGAAATTCTGTGGGGCGCATTGGCCAGTGGCCATATCAATCTGATGGTCGCCGGGCTGGTGGGGGCATTCCTCACCGCGCTGTATACCTTCCGTATGATTTTCATTGTGTTCCACGGCGAGCCAAAAACCAAAGCGCATTCGGTCAAAGGGATCACTCACAGCCTGCCGCTGCTCGTGTTGCTGGTGCTATCGACATTTGTTGGTGCGCTGATCACTCCGCCGCTGGCGGGGGTGCTGCCAGAGCTTCATTTTGGTGAAGAGGGCAAAATGCCGCTGGAAATCTTCTCCGGCGTGTTGGTGGTGATAGGTATCGCACTGGCAGCAATGCTGTATCTGGGCAAACGTCAGCTGGTCAACAGCATCGCGCAAAGTGCGCCGGGCCGCTTCTTTACAGTCTGGTGGTTCCATGCGTGGGGCTTCGACTGGCTGTACCATAACGTGTTTGTCCGCCCGTATCTGTGGATTGCAAGATTGTTGCAACGTGATCCGCTGAACTCACTGATGAATACCCCGGCGATACTTTCGCGCTGGAGTAATCGCGGTCTGACCGTCAGTGAAAATGGACAGGTGCGTTGGTATGTCGCGTCTATGGGTTTGGGTGCAGTCGTTGTACTGGCTCTGTTGCTTTTCGTTTAATTAGGGACACAAAACGCCATGCTATTACCTTGGCTAATTCTTATCCCCTTTATCGGCGGCTTACTGTCTTGGCAGTGTGAGCGCTTCGGTACCAGAGTACCGCGCTGGATAGCGCTACTCGCGATGGGGCTGACATTGGTGCTCTCCTTGCAGTTGTGGGTGCAGGGCAACTATTCACTGATGAATCCGGCGGGTATCCCGCAGTGGCAGTCAGAATTCACCTTGCCGTGGATCCCACGGTTCGGCATCTCATTCCATCTGGCATTAGATGGTTTGTCACTGCTGATGGTGGTGCTGACCGGCCTGTTGGGTGTGCTGGCTATCCTCTGTTCGTGGCGTGAAATTCAGCGCAATCAGGGCTTCTTCTACCTGAATCTATTGTGGATTCTGGGTGGGGTAATCGGCGTGTTCCTCGCCATCGACATGTTCCTGTTCTTCTTCTTCTGGGAAATGATGTTGGTGCCGATGTACTTCCTGATTGCTTTGTGGGGTCACAAAGCATCAGACGGTAAAACCCGTATCGCGGCAGCCACCAAGTTCTTCATCTATACCCAGGCCAGCGGCCTTATCATGCTGATTGCCATTTTGGGACTGGTGTTCGTGCACTACAACGCCACCGGTATCTGGACGTTCAACTATGAAGATTTGTTGAAAACCCCGATGTCCCACAATGTTGAATACCTGTTGATGCTGGGCTTCTTTATTGCGTTCGCGGTAAAAATGCCGGTGGTGCCATTGCACGGTTGGTTGCCAGATGCACACAGTCAGGCTCCAACGGCAGGTTCTGTCGACCTGGCGGGGATTTTGCTGAAAACCGCAGCTTATGGTTTGCTGCGTTTTAGCCTGCCACTGTTCCCGAATGCCTCGCATGAGTTTGCGCCAATTGCCATGTGGCTGGGTGTCATCGGCATCTTCTACGGTGCGTGGATGGCCTTCTGTCAGACCGATATCAAACGTCTGATTGCTTACACCAGCGTATCGCACATGGGCTTTGTGTTGATTGCCATCTATACCGGCAGCCAACTGGCTTACCAAGGTGCGGTTATCCAGATGATTGCTCACGGCCTTTCAGCCGCCGGTATGTTCATCATCTGTGGCCAGCTGTATGAGCGCCTGCATACGCGTGATATGCGTCAAATGGGTGGCCTGTGGGGTCGAATCAAATACTTGCCTGCGCTATCGCTGTTCTTCGCGGTAGCAACATTGGGGATGCCGGGTACCGGTAACTTCGTGGGCGAATTTATGATCCTGTTCGGCAGCTTCCAGGTCGTTCCGGTGATTACTGTGATTTCTACTTTTGGGCTGGTTTTTGCTTCGGTTTACTCGCTGATTATGATGCAGCGTGCTTATTACGGCGCGCCAAAATCTGAAGAAGCATTACCGGGCATGAGTGCAAGGGAACTGTCCATCATCCTGCTGTTAGTGGTGTTGTTAGTCTTGCTGGGGGTTTATCCGCAGCCAATTCTCGACACATCCCATGCTGCGATGAGTAATGTACAGCAGTGGTTCAATGCTTCATCTATTATTCCAACAACAAGGCCGTAATTCGCCATGACAATAACTCCTCAACAACTGATCGCAATGCTACCGCTGTTGATCGTCGGATTGACGGTGGTGGTTGTGATGCTGTCCATTGCGTGGCGACGCGATCATTTTATCAACGCCACTCTGACGGTTATCGGGCTTAACCTGGCGCTGCTGTCACTCTACTTTGTCGGCCAGGTCGGGCCGATAGATGTCACACCGCTGATGCGGGTTGATGGCTACGCGATGTTCTACACCGGGCTGGTGATTGTTGCCAGTCTGGCGACCAGCACCTTTGCTTATCCGTGGCTCAATGGCTATCCGGATAACCGCGAAGAGTTCTACCTGCTGGTGCTGATTGCGACTATGGGCGGTATATTGCTCGCTAGCGCCAATCATCTGGCATCGCTGTTCCTGGGTATCGAGCTGATTACCTTGCCGCTGTTTGGTTTGATTGGCTATGCCTATCGCCAGAAGCGTTCACTGGAAGCCAGCATCAAGTACATGCTGTTATCTGCGGCGGCATCGTCATTCCTGCTGTTTGGTATGGCGCTGTTGTATGCGGAATCTGGCAACTTGTCATTCGCCGGTCTGGGCAAAAGCCTGAGCGACTCCATGATTCACCAACCGCTGATCCTGGCCGGTCTGGGGATGATGATTGTGGGTCTTGGCTTTAAGTTATCGCTGGTGCCGTTCCAACTGTGGACGCCGGATGTGTATCAGGGTGCTCCTGCCCCGGTTTCTACGTTCCTGGCAACCGCCAGTAAGATTGCCATCTTTGCGGTGGTGATGCGCTTGTTCCTCTACGCGCCAGTCGCTGACAGTGAAGCGGTGCGTTTAGTGCTCTCGCTGATTGCTGTGGCCTCGATTCTGTTTGGTAACCTGATGGCCATCAGTCAGACCAATATCAAGCGTCTGCTGGGTTATTCCTCTATCGCGCACCTTGGCTATTTGCTGATTGCGTTGGTGGCAGTACAAACCCATCAACTGGCACTGGAAACCGTCGGCGTCTATCTGGCCGGTTACCTGTTCAGCAGCTTAGGTGCTTTCGGTGTGGTCAGCTTGATGTCCAGCCCGTACAAAGGCCCGGATGCGGAATCACTGTTCTCCTACCGTGGGTTGTTCTGGCATAAGCCAATTCTCTCTGCGGTAATGACGGTGATGATGCTGTCACTGGCCGGTATCCCAATGACATTAGGCTTTATTGGTAAGTTCTTTGTCGTGGCAATGGGTGTGAGTGCTAACCTGTGGTGGCTGACCGGTGCTGTAGTATTGGGGAGCGCCATCGGCCTGTATTACTATCTGCGCGTAACTGTCAGCTTGTACCTGAGTGCGCCGGAAACTTTGGTGCGCGATACGCCAAATAACTGGGCATTAACTGCTGGTGGTGTGGTGGTACTAATTTCTGCGATTTTGGTGCTGGTACTGGGTATCTATCCGCAACCGCTGATTTCGTTGGTTCAGTTGGCGCAACCGCTAATGTAATACGGCGTTAAAGCGATAATTCCAACCCCCTGTGAGCTGAAACTTGCAGGGGGTTTTGTTTTATGGGCTGTTTAAGGTTGTTTCAGATGGAGTAGGGTGAAGCCCCGAGGGGAAGAGATGTTTTATTCGGTTACTGTTATGGCCGATTATTTCACTCTATTTTCAAGGATATTTCTGATGCTGTCTTGTCTTTCCTCGTCCAATGTTTCTGTTAACTCTTCTAATAAAAAACTGATCACTATAACTCAATCACCAGAGTACTCTGCTGAAAAAAAGTTATCCAAAAGCAAGCAACTCCAACAAATGGATTCTAATTGTTCTGTCAGTAAGAGCTTAGATAAGACTATTTGTGACTTGGAACGAGTGTTTAACTACGATGATTATGACAAGAAAAAATCTATCTATAAAAAGCTCTGGGATCAAATTGGTAAAAGTGAAGATCACCGTAATTATGTGTTATGGGAAGCTCAAGCAGATAAAGATAAACGCAGCGATGCATTATGCTGTTTTTTGGTTGATCAATCGCGGTTGATAATCGAGGAGCGTGTTTTATATAAATCAGAAAAGGTTGAAAACATTAGGCGAACTGAACTTTGTGAAGAAGTTTTGAGGAAGTTCATCGCCAGAGGAGTGCAGGCGGAAATTGACTCTATTGCAGATATGAAAATTAATTCACTGAATTGGAATGGTAATGAAGAACTTAAAAAACAAGAAAGTACGCTTTCGTTAGTCTCTTATATCTTGGGATTAACCACTAATAAAAAAGAGGGTGCAAAAGATCGTTTAGGTATAGGCCCTATCGCAAGTGTCATAGGCGATATGGTGAATAATGCACGTGGTTTTCTTAAGTCACGTATTGACAACAATCAACCCAATATAGAGGTATTGCACAGAATTACTGACTCTTACTATAGATGTTATTGTGAGAAAGAGAAATTACCAAACGAACAACTTATTAATAACGTGATTAAGGAGGTAAGAGCTAGTGTTAGTAATAGTATTAGTGATAGTCATTTTCCTCCGATTGAAGATCTTCCATATTCTATTGATCCAGAATCTAGTGCGTATAGGATTATTTCTAAGGCCATACTCGATCCCGTCATTCGCGTTATGTTTCAGCAACAGGTGGCGTCAAAAAAACGGTCTAACGCATACCGTGAAAATAATGAGGAGAAGAAAAAGTCCACGTTAGAGATACAAAAAGAATATTTAGTGACTGATGAGACATTAGATTTGAAGAGTAGCCAGATTTATAAAGATGTTAAGAATTATCTACTGAGTATTAATGAAAACCTCACTGAAAATGATATCTCATCATGTGCTAATGATTATTATGAGTTTTTCCGTGAGCAATTAAAGCTTAATGTTCCTTCTCTGGCACAAATTGAGTATTTTCAATCGCTGAATGGCATTCAGAATCAGAATAAACGCAATGGTGTTGTTTTTGATCTATAACAGCAATGTTTATGTGATTTACATCACGATATTAATGCAACGCTATAGTTCGCATCATTTGAAATGTGATTAAAATCGCTAAAATTCCTCTTGGTTCAGGTAAACTGCGCAACTTTCATGCAATGCATTTTCTCTTTTAACCTTTGTTATGCAGGTAAATACGGATGAATATTATTCTGATGATTGCCATTACCACCGGCATTCTCTCAGGTATCTGGGGTTACGTTGCCGTGAGCCTGGGGCTTATTAGTTGGGCGGGTTTTTTGGGCTGTACTGCCTACTTTGCCTGTCCACAAGGTGGCTTAAAAGGTTTGCTGATCACCCTGCTCACCTGCGTGAGCGGGGTGTTTTGGGCGATGATGATTATTCAGGGCAGTGCCTTGCAACCGGAATGGACCATCTTTGGTTATGTTCTGACTGGCCTTGTAGCGTTTTTGATGTGTATTCAGGCCTGCCAGCAGTGGTTATCCTTCGTCCCCGGCACTTTTATCGGTGCCTGTGCCACATTTGCCGGTAATGGTGACTGGAAACTGGTGATTGTCTCGCTGTTGGTCGGGGTGGTGTTTGGCTATGCGATGAAGAATAGTGGGTTGTGGTTGGCGGCGAGAAGGGAGCGGCAAGGAAGGCGTTCCTTAGAACCTTCAGTTGATATTGATTAGAGGATTCTGTTCGGTTGACATGAGATCGGTGTTCGCTTGATCACCAGCCTCAACTTAGAAAGGGGTTACAAGCGCGTAACCCCCCTTGGAGCCCTGCGCTAGCGCACGTCATCATTTCGCTGTTGGGCCGCCACCCTGTGGCCCGTCTCGGTTGAGGCTGGGGAAATTAGGCAATCACCTAACGATTCACAACCGAAACCTGATCAGGTATCTATCAACCGAACCAATAACCTGAACGAATATTAACCAAAATAACATCAAGTCAGATAAGATGATTCGCCACTTTAACCACTATCTTGCGCAGCGGTGCAACGTCACCTAATGTTCCCATTGGGCGGTGCAACTCACCAGGGAACAGTAGGGCGATATCACCCGGAGCCAGAGTTAATAATGTTTCGGTGGTAATGCCTTCAAATAACCCGTAATCCCGTTCGGTATCAAAATCCATTGTAGGGCGCTGGCCCTGAGCTGATGGTGAAGCACCAATCACCTCACTGCCTTCCAGCAGAATATGAATATCAATATAATAACGATGTAATTCAGGTGCTTGCTCATACAATGGCTTAGATGAGGCAATAATATGATTGAGGTAAATCTCACGGTCTTCAATGTCTAATTCACCCGCGGGTAAATTGTCTAAATCCATCTTGCTGATAGCGGCGAGTGTGCGACGAATAGCATCTGGGTAAAGTGGATTATTCACCGCACTTTTCAGTTCATCAAGTATCATAACTATTCCTATATTTCTGCGTATGCATCATGCCCAGGATTTAAGCACAGTGACTGACGTTATTTTCCTGCGCCAGCGCGGCAATACAGTGTTTAACAACACCAGCAATGTCAGGTGATATATTAATTGGAATGATGTCTGGCTCGCGGGAATCAGGGGTTTCCAGTGTTGCGAACTGGCTTTTTAACAGACTTTCCGGCATAAAATGCCCCGCTCGTTGCTGCATTCTGCGTAATACCAAATCGTAATCGCCCGTCAACCACAGAAAGCGAATTCCCTGATTACCCTCGCGTAGACGGTCGCGATACTGTTTTTTCAGCGCCGAGCAGACTAAAAAACCGACTTCATTTTTTTGTTGCAGGCTATATGCCACGTCACTTAGCCGTTCAAGCCACGGAGCGCGGTCACTATCATTGAGCGGCTGACCTGATGCCATCTTTTGGATATTGGCGCGTGGGTGCAGATCATCGCCATCAATAAATTTTGCGTTAAGTGCCTGTGCCAGCGCTTGGCCCACGCAGGACTTACCCGTGCCAGATACGCCCATAATAATAATGCATTTCCCAGACATAACTTTCCTCGGTGCCTGATTAATGAGTCATCTAACTAAAGCAGTTGGTGCTGTGGGTAGGCAGCAAATGAGCGAATCCCGGTGAGCTTACTAAGGTCAGTGATTCGGGCAAGAGAACGCTGCTAACACCCCCCACAGCTTCAAGTACGAAGATTAAACTGCAACTAACATCCCGCCATCAACAAACAGCAGATGACCATTAACAAAGTCTGATGCTTTAGAAGATAGATACACTGCGGCACCAATCAACTCTTCCGGATCCCCCCAACGGGCGGCTGGCGTGCGTTTGCACAGCCAATCGGTAAAAGCTTTATCGTCCACGAGTGCTTTTGTCATATCTGTTTTGAAATAACCAGGGGCAATACCATTGACCTGAATATTGTAACGGGCCAGTTCAACACACATCCCACGAGTCAACATTTTCACTGCACCTTTGGAGGCAGCATATGGCGTGATAGTGTCGCGGCCTAATTCGCTTTGCATTGAGCAAATATTAATAATCTTTCCGCGTTGGCGTTTAACCATATAACGGGAAACTGCTTGTGAAACTAAAAATACGGACTTCTGGTTTACCGCGATTACATCATCCCAATCTTTTTCTGGGAATTCGGTAAATGCATGACGGCGCTGAATACCGGCATTATTAATTAAAATATCGATTGCACCAATATTATTTTCTATTTGCGCAATCGAATCATTCACAGCATCATGGTCAGTCACATTAAATGCTGCAGAATAAGCAACAAAACCGCTTTCACGTAATTCTGCGGCGGCTTTTTCTGCGCGTTCTGCGGTAATATCATTAATTATTATTTCTGCACCAAATTCGGCAAGGCCTTTTGCTAATAAAAAACCAATGCCTTGAGCGGAACCCGTAATTAATACTTTGCGTTTTTCTAACGAAAATAAATTCTTCATAGTCATTCCTGATGGAAATGGCGCTTATTAATCGACATTATAAAATCAATATTATTGAATAATGACAGTGCGAAAACATGTACCTATCAAACCGTTTTCCGCCTTACCAAACTGTGATACAGATCACTTTAATTCATGTTACGACAAGCTGTTACCACTTACGTGAGCGACATCGCCTTGGTGACGATAAATGGGGGCTATTTGTATGGGCTTTACTTATCAATAGGGAGCGTGTTGGTTTAACCTATTGATAATAAGATAACTAAATAATAGGAAGCATGAGTGTTATTGTATTTTAAATCAGTAACATGCTTTTCATTATCTTCGTTAACAGTGCATAATTACTTTTTACTCTAAATAATTCGAGTTGCAGGAAGGCGGCAAGGGAGAGGATCCCGATGAGCTGACTGTGTTGTAAGTGATTCGGGTTATTGAGTGCAGCCAACGTACATGCAGCTTGAAGTATGACGAGTATATTCTTCCCACACTTTTGTTCCAGGTAGATGCCATGAAAAACCAGCGTGTTACGTTACAGGATATCGCGTTACTAGCGGGTGTGACTAAAATGACTGTCAGCCGCTATTTACGCACGCCGGAAAAAGTGGCTACAGAAACCGGTGAACGTATTGCCCAAGTAATGGCTGAAGTCAATTACAGTGCTGATTCGGAAGGCGAAACTAGCCTCAATCAAAAAAGTCCGAGAATCGGTATCTTGGTTCCCTCCTTTAATAACCAGATTTTCTCTGATTTACTGGCTGGCATCGAGTCGGTCACTGCTGCCAGTGGCTATCAAACACTGGTAGTCAACTATAACTACAATAAAGAACGTGAAGAAGAACAAATAGTTAATCTGCTTTCTTGCCAGATTTCCGGGCTGATACTCACTGATTCTGAACATACCTTACGTGCGGACAAATATCTGAATGCTTCAGAGCTTCCGGTCGCGCAAGTGATGGACTTGGAACCCCAATTCAACCGTATTACGGTCGGTTTTAATAATTATCAGGCTGCTTATGATATGACGGCCACGTTACTGGCAAGCGGGAAGCGAAATGTTGTCTATTTCGGCTCAATGTCTGATGTGCGAGATCGTAAACGTTATCAAGGGTATAGCCAGGCAATGACGGACGTGGGGTTTGCACCACTACATATTACGCCTAATAAAGTTTCATCCGTCTCTATTGGTGCTGGGATGTTGGCATTGGCACGACAAATGTATCCGCAAGTCGATGCTATTTTCTGTACCAATGATGATATGGCGGTGGGTGTGTTACAAGAATGCTTGAAATTGGGCATGGCGGTACCAGCAGAAATGGCAATCTCTGGTTTTCATGGGTTGGATATCGGCCAAGCGACCACTCCAGTACTGGCCAGTGTCACCACTCCACGTTTTGAAATGGGTAAAGTAGCCGCTGAAATCTTGATTAAGAAAATAAAAAAAATCCCTACAATTGAACAGGTTGATCTGCATTATCGTATTTCACTCGGTGGAACTATCTAAGATTTCTGCTGTTGCTGAAATACCTCTGCATTACCCGCAACTGCCATTGTGTTATTGAATGGCAGTCAATGTTCGTCTGTGACAACCCGGCATAATAATAATCCTGATATAACAAATTATGCCAATCCATAACATTTTCATTAAGGCATTACATAACTAATTAACGCTGACTTGTTTAGCTGAAACAATTCAGCATTAGCAATGATAGGTCGATCACGTTACCGGTAACATGTTTTCTTAACATGACTTACAGTGACCTGTATCACAAAATAAAACATTGAAAACAGGTCTTATAACGATATTCGCTGAATGGCTCAATCATTTGATGATGATCCGCTGCCATTCTGGTTTTTGATTTATTGACATGATCGGGTACTCGTTATGAAAAACAGCAAACCATCTTCTTTCAAACCGGCCGTATTGATTATTGCCCCGGTAATGGACTATTTAACCGAGAAACTGGAACAGAATTTTACTGTTCATAAACTTTTCGAAGTTACAGATACTGCTGATTTTTTTGCTGAACAGGGCAAGAGTATTAAAGGTATCGTTACTCGTGGTGATATCGGTGTGACCAACGAAGTACTGGCGTCTTTACCTGAAGTACAGATTATCTCAATATTTGGTGTAGGAACTGACGCGGTTGATTTGGACTATACCCGTGAGCGCAATATCATCGTCACCACTACCCCAGGCGTATTGACTGATGATGTAGCCGATACCGCTCTGGGGCTGATTATCGCGACTTCACGACGCCTCTGTCAGGCAGATAAATTCCTGCGTGCCGGTCAGTGGCCGCACAGCAGCTTACCCTTGGCCTCTAAAGTCACCGGCAAACGTCTGGGTATCTTTGGTATGGGCCGCATTGGTCAAGCTATTGCCCGCCGCGCAGCCGGTTTTGATATGCAAATTGCTTATACCGACACTGCCCACATCGAAAGTCTGCCGTATCAGCATGTTCCGGACTTAATCAGTCTTGCCAGACAAAGCGATATTCTGGTTATAGCGATATCGGGTGGCAAAGACAGCATTGGTCTGGTTGATAAAACCATTTTTGCTGCGATGCCAAATCATGCTCTGCTGATTAATATTGCTCGTGGCAGTATGGTCAATCAGGATGATTTAATCCGTGCATTACAACAAAAAGAAATTGGTGGAGCAGGTTTGGATGTATTTGCAGATGAGCCTAATGTGCCGCAGACATTAATCCAAATGGATAATGTGGTATTACTGCCCCATATCGCCAGTGCTACCATCGAAACTCGAATTCAAATGAGTGATATTGTATTTTCAAATATTCAAGCTCACTTCGCGGGTGAGAAAACACCTACTGCTATTACTTACTAATTAAGAAAGAAATGAGGATTAATTAAATTGATCCTCAACTTATTATAATAAAAATAAAAGACCACATCGTGCATTTTAAATAACTGGCAAATTACCCTAATTTGTTGGCGGCATTCTCTACGCTATTTTCTGAATGGTGTGGGAATTATTCAGCTAGAGAAAGAGGCGTGTTTATATGGACAGTAAGATCCCTAATGCCCGTTGGTTCCGCGTTATTGTGCCAATAATGATTGCTTGTATTATTTCTTTTATGGACCGGGTAAATATTAGTTTTGCACTACCGGGCGGCATGGAAAGTGATCTGGCTATTACCAGCCAAATGGCCGGTTTAGCGGGCGGTATTTTCTTTATTGGTTATTTATTTTTACAAGTGCCGGGTGGCCGTATTGCTGTTCATGGCAGCGGCAGAAAATTTATTGCTTATTCCCTTGCCGTCTGGGCTGTTGTCTCGATTTTGACGGGCTTTGTGACGAACCATTATCAATTGTTATTCCTGCGCTTTGTGCTGGGTGTTTCTGAGGGCGGCATGTTGCCTGTGGTGTTGACTATGGTCAGCAACTGGTTCCCGGAGCGCGAAATTGGCCGTGCCAATGCTTTCGTGATGATGTTTGCCCCCATCGGTGGCATGTTCACTGCACCTTTATCTGGCTTTATTATCAATGCACTAGATTGGCGCTGGTTATTCTTCCTCGAAGGTTCACTGTCAGCGGTCGTGTTGATTATGTGGTGGTTTGTTATCAGTGACCGACCTGAAGAAGCCAAATGGTTGTCGAAAAAAGAGCGTGATTATCTGGTCACCGAACTGGCACGTGAGCGGGCAGAGCGGATGCTGGATGCGCCAGTCACTAATGCACCATTAAAAGCGGTATTTCTAAATAAAGGTTTGATGAAACTGGTTGCTCTGAATTTCTTTTATCAGACCGGGGATTATGGCTACACCTTGTGGTTGCCGACTATTTTGAAAAATCTGACCGGTGGTAATATGGCCTCGATTGGTATTCTGGCTATTCTGCCGTTTATTGCCACCACCGCCGGTATTTATGTCATTTCTTCGCTATCAGATAAAACCGGTAAACGCCGTTTGCTGATAATGATTTCTCTGTTCTGCTTTGCCGCCGGTCTGGTGACATCCGTTATTTTCCGCCATAACGTGTTGATTTCTTATCTGGCTCTGGTGGTGTGCGGATTCTTCCTCAAAGCTGCAACCAGTCCATTCTGGTCTATTCCGGGGCGCATTGCTGTGCCAGAAGTGGCCGGTGGCGCTCGCGGTGTGATTAATGGATTAGGTAATTTGGGTGGGTTCTGTGGCCCGTATCTGGTCGGTGTCATGATTTTCTTCTACGGTCAAAGTGCTGCAGTTTGCATGTTAGCTGGCTCATTAATGATTGCCGGGCTGATTACCTTAACCTTACCAAAAGAGTGTGATGTTGCAGTCACCACGAAGGGAAAGGGCATAGCTGACAAAGGCTTAGCTAAAGTAAAACGCGCTTAAGCCGGGTCGGCGGTCTTTATTGCAATCAAGACCGCCGCCATTTATCACCGGAGAATCTCATGAATTTACAACAGCAACTTACCCTCAGCCAGCAGCATCAGCAACGACTACAGTTGATCCATTTCAATCATGAAACCGCTTGGCAGTTGGGTGAAAAAATAAAGCAACAGGCGGAGCGGCAAGGGGTGGCGCTGGCTATCAATATCCGGGTAAATGGGCAAACTTTATTGAGTTACGCCATGCCGGGTACCAGTGCAGAAAACGCTGACTGGCTGCGGCGCAAACGTAATGTTGTGGAGTTATTGGGCACCAGCTCTTATGCCGCAGGGTTGATGCTGCAACAGCGCCAAACCTCCCTTGAGGAGCGCTATGGTGTCAGCTTACGTGACTATGCCGCGTTAGGCGGAGGTTTCCCGTTACAGATTAAGCAAGCCGGTATTATTGGCAGCGTAAATGTCTCCGGCGCGCCACATTTGGATGATCACAATTTGCTGTTGCAGGTACTGGCGGATTTTATTGGTCTTCCTGCGGGCAGTATTGAACTTTTGGCTCCGCTGACTGAATAAGGAATGGCGATGAACCCGACTCTTATCCGTGTGACGCAGCGTATTATTGCGCGTTCTGCGCCGACTCGAACCGCCTATCTGCAACGCATCAGTGCGGCAAAAGAAAATACCGTTCACCGTTCACAATTGGCCTGCGGCAATCTGGCTCATGGCTTTGCCGCTTGCCAGCCCGAGGATAAAGCCTCTCTGAAGAATATGGTGCGTAGCGATATCGCTATTATTACCTCCTACAATGACATACTGTCAGCTCATCAGCCTTACGAGCATTATCCGCAACAACTTAAAGATGCGCTGCATCAAGTGGGCGCGATCGGGCAAGTGGCGGGGGGCGTTCCTGCGATGTGTGATGGCGTGACGCAAGGGCAGGATGGCATGGAATTATCGCTGATGAGCCGTGATGTGATTGCTATGTCGGCGGCTATCGGCTTATCGCACAATATGTTTGATGGCGCATTATATCTCGGTGTATGCGACAAAATTGTGCCGGGATTGCTGATGGCGGCGTTGTCATTTGGTCACTTACCGGCGGTTTTTGTGCCAGCAGGGCCAATGGCCAGCGGCCTGTCCAATAAAGAAAAAGTGCGAGTGCGCCAACTGTATGCGGAGGGTAAAGTTGATCGGCATGCCCTATTGGAAGCAGAGTCTGCCTCTTATCACAGCGCCGGTACCTGTACATTTTATGGCACCGCCAACTCAAATCAGATGGTCATGGAAGTGATGGGGCTACATTTGCCCGGTTCCTCTTTTATTCAGCCCAATACGCCACTGCGCGATGCATTGACAGCCGCAGCGGCACGGCAAGTCACGCGTTTGACGCAAACCAGTGGCAATTATTTGCCGGTCGGCCAATTAGTGGATGAAAAAGTGGTGGTAAATGGGATTGTGGCACTTCTAGCCACCGGCGGTTCGACCAATCACACCATGCATTTGGTAGCGATGGCGCGCTCGGCGGGCATAATCATTGATTGGGATGATTTTTCTGAACTGTCGGAAGTGATTCCGCAGTTGTGTCGCATTTACCCTAATGGCCCGGCGGATATTAACTATTTCCAGGCCGCAGGCGGCGTGGCTTTGTTGATACAAGAGTTATTGCAAGGCGGCTTATTGCACGAGGATGTTCATACGGTGGCCGGGTTCGGCCTACAACGTTATACGCAAGAGCCTTATTTGGACGCGGGTCAGTTGCAATGGCGCAGTGGGCCAGAGCATTCATTGGATGACAGCGTTATTGCCAGTCTGAGCAAACCTTTCTCACCTCATGGCGGCACTAAAGTATTAAGTGGCAATCTGGGCAGAGCGGTGATGAAAACCTCAGCCGTACCGCATGATCATCAGATTATTGAAGGGCCAGCCGTGGTGTTTGACAGCCAGCATGATGTCGGGCCAGCTTTTGAATCAGGTGCGCTGGACAGAGATTGTGTGGTGGTGGTGCGCCATCAGGGGCCGCGTGCCATTGGTATGCCAGAATTGCATAAATTGATGCCGCCACTGGGGGTATTACTGGATCGCGGTTTTAAGGTGGCGTTAGTCACTGATGGTCGTTTATCCGGTGCATCCGGCAAAGTGCCGTCGGCTATTCATGTGACACCAGAAGCTTATTGTGGTGGCTTACTGGCGAAAATCCGCAATGGCGATCGGGTGCGGGTTGATGGCGTCAGCGGTGAACTTTCGCTGCTGGTGGATGACGCCGAACTGGCCACTCGCCACCCAGCATTACCTGATATCTCGGCTTTCCATGTGGGATGTGGTCGTGAATTGTTTGGTGCATTACGCGAACAATTGACTGGCGCAGAGCAAGGGGCGTGCTGTATTCGGTTTTAATGGGAGTTCAGCGGCAAAGGGCGCTTACCTCTTTGCCGCTGTTTACCACCGCTATTTCTTTGTTTTACGGCGCTTTCTGCCTAAAACAAATATCAATGCTAACAGCACAATCACCGCCGCAATCATGGCCGGAGCCATATAGGGCTGAAGCCTTGCCAGCAGTGGCACAGGCCCGCCAGCACGCAGTTCTGCAACATCAGCTTCACTGACGGTGATCGCCGGGTTGCCATAACTGTGCAAGACATAATTGGCAATCAGGGCGATCTGTTTGTCATTCAGCGGATTAACATAAGATTGCGGGCCAAAATTGGGCATCAATATATGCTCATCGCCAACCTTACGATCGACCCCAAACAATATGGCGGAAACCAGATTGGCTGGGTTGGAAGAACCGGTGGCGGTGTTATTGAACAGGGAAGGATAAGCCTGATTTTTACTGCCGCTACCGTCGGGCTGATGACAACTGGCGCAGTTACCACTGAACAATGCAGCGCCGCTATCTAAAGTGTTATTCGCCGTAGACGGATGTTGACCGCGTAAGCCAATCTCCACATTCAACGCCTTGCCAAAACTGTCGGCGGGTTGAGTATCCTGCGGATCACGTACCGGTGTGGTGCTTTTTAGGTAAAGGACGATCGCCTGTAAATCACCCTCCGACAGATATTGCAGGCTATTTTGTACCGCTTCTGCCATTCCTCCAGCCGCCTGATTTTTACCGGCAACGCGCCCGGTTTTCAGGTATTCCACCAGTTGAGCATTGCTCCAGCCACCAATACCACTGATGGGATCTGACGTAATATTAGGTGCATACCATGGCCCGACCATACCACCGGCAAAGGCTTTGCCAGTATCTTCTCCCATCAATAAGTTTCGTGGTGTATGGCAGGTATCACAGTGGCCCGGTCCATTAACCAGATAAGCCCCGCGATTCCATTGATCACTCTTACTGGTATCCGGTTCGAAGCGGCCTTTATCCAGGAACATCATGTTCCAGCCCAGCATGGCAAAGCGCATATTGAACGGGAAGGGAAGTTCGGTGGGAGTATTCTCTTCATCAATTGCGGGCACCGCATGCATAAAGTAAACATACAACGCGTGAATGTCTTCATCACTTAGCTTGGTGTAAGAGGTATAAGGCATCGCCGGATAGAGATGGCTGCCATCAGCACGAATGCCATCGCGAACCGCGCGAGCAAACTCTGCTTCACTGTACTTGCCAATCCCGTCAACTGGGGATGGGGTGATATTGGTGGAATAAATCATCCCCATCGGCGAGCTGATACCATAACCGCCGGTGAACGGTTTTCCGCCTTCAGGTTTGGTATGACAGGCCTGGCAGTCAGAGGCGATAGCCACTTGTTCGCCTTTTTCGATCCACTGCTGTTCGCTGAGTGATGCATGCTCTGATGCACATACGTCAGCGGCGAATAAAAACAGTGAAAACAGGCTAATTTCGATCAATTTTTTCATCATTTTCCCGCCAGTGAACGCGCCATATCATCGGCGGCTTTCAGCCCCAATGCAGCCATGGTCAATGTGCTGTTGACCACACTGGCTGACGGAATAGCACCGCCACCGGGCAGCCATAAATTGGCATGGTCATAGGTGCGACAATTGCCATCAACCACTGAATCTTGCGGGTTACTGCCCATAATGGTGCCGCCCATGATGTGGTTATTGGCATTCAGGCTGGTGGTGATTTTGAATTCATCTGCTTCAAACAACTGGCCGATATGCTCCAGTTGCTTGTGTGCGGCTTCGGCACCCTTGCGCACATAATCACCGACATCGTAATGGATATCTGGGCAAGGTAAGCCATGAGCATCTTTGCGGGTTTGACTTAATGTCAGGCGGTTATCTGGATCTGGCAGCGGTTCAAGGCTTATCGACAAATCAGCGCCATAAGCAGCCCGGCGGCGGATTTCTTCATCCAGCGCTTTGCCCACCAGCCCCATTTCCAGCGCCTGTTGTGTAGCGGGTAATACACGGTTGATATTATTGAGGATCATTTTGTTTGCAGAGTAATCTTTGCGGAATTCGCCGTCACGCGGCCCGACCAGACAACTGCTTTGTGCTGGCCCACGCCCCAACCACAGCGGTTCTTTGGCTAAAAATGTACAGTGGAAACCGGAGTGATCCATCATATTGCGGCCAACTTGGTCGGATGAATTGGCAATACCGTTTGGGTTTTTCTCATTAGCAGCCAGCAGCAACAGACGCGGGGTTTCAATACCGTTACAGGCCAGCGCGAACACTTTGCCGGTCGCTTGATGAGACTGTTTTTTGTTATCCAGCCAATGGACCGCAGTAACCTGGTTTTGGTCATCGGTATCAATTTTGTAAACCACGGCTTCGGCTAATACCACAGCACCTTTCATTTCCGCACGTTCTATATGATGGATGCCGTTATACATCGCGCCGATGGGGCAAATAGGTTGGCAATTATTGTTACCACAGCAGGTTGGGCGGCCCTCCCACGGGCGGGTACTGCGCCCCTGCGGAATAGGCACCGACTGGTAACCGTGTGGATTCACCACTTCGGCAAAACGGATATCACCGTGCGCCCAAGGCACCATATCCATTGGATAAGGCTTGCTACGCTCGGACGGGGATTGCAACTTGGGATCGTTCGGCCCGGCGACGCCAATCTCATCTTCAGCGCGGCAATAGTAGGGTTCCAACTCATCATAAGAGATGGGCCAATCGCGACCGACGCCATACCGTGTTTTCATCTGAAAATCGTTGGGAACGTGCCGCCAGCAGGAGGCCGCCCAATGCCAGGTGGTGCCACCGACGGTGCGTAGATAACCCTGTTTAAAACTGCTGGCACTGGGGCCGGTCAGCTCGACATAGTTATTTTCCGGGAAGTAGAGTGGGGCGGTGGCAAATTCAGATTGTGGATATAAACCTTGGTAATCAGAACCGGCTCGATTATCGAAAGGCATATTGCGCCAGTTCTCAACCGCCTGACCGCGATCGATACGCAAGCCCGCTTCTAATACCAATACCGAGTAGCCCTGAGCAACCAGTTGGTCTGCCATCATGCCACCGACAATGCCGGAACCGACAATAATGACATCTGCCGAGGCATTGCCGTCGGCACTAAAAATAGGTTTTTTCATCAGGAATGGCTCTCGTTGACAGGTTTTGGCAGGTTGATATCCGGCGGGGTGGCAGTCCACCACAGCGGGCCATTGCCGCAATAGGTGGGGACGACCAAGGCGTCACTGGCGGGGCGGTACATCAGCGCATCTTTATAGGCAATCAAAACCGCTTGCTGCCCATGACCGACAGTTCCGGTATACCAGGCAGCAACAATCGCACTGACGGTTTTTTGTAGCTGGTGCTGCTGCGCCAGTGCTTGCAGTTGTTGCGCACGGTGTCCGTCTTGCATGAGCGTCATCAACTGACTGATTTGTGAGGAGAAGTGTTCGTCGTTGCTATACAGTGCGGTGAAGATACGCGCTGACATGCCTTGATCAATATCCTGATGCTCGGTCAAGGTTTGCGACAATTTAAAGAATTGGGCAAAAGCCAGTGGGTTGACGGCAGCGGTCTGCCGCTCGGCTTGAGTTAAAAAGGGATAGCCCAATAAGGAAGTGGCAACCATGGTGGAGGCCAGGCCCACTAACAGTTCTCTGCGGGTGAAACCGACGCCATTTTTATTGCTTAAAATGGTCGTGGCAGAAGCATTTTTTTCCATCGAGAGTTTCTCTTGGATCGGGTGATTGCGTGAAGTGGTCGCGGCTGAAAAAATTATTCTTATATTTTGTCGTGTTTTTGAGAGGTTCGATGGCCGCGGATGGGCGAGGTCATAACGAATTGTTCATATAAATTAACAATTGCTTAAAGACTTTTCAATACAATTGATTAGCATGAGAAGTATTCATTAGTATTTTCAGCAAGCTCACTCATCAACTCGCTCGCTATCGTTACCACATCAGCCCGCCCCAGATTAATCCTGAAAGTTCCTCTATCTGCCCTGAATCAATACTGTACGGCACTTTTCGACTAAGCTTAAAAAACGACTTTTTTCACTCATGGAGAATTCGCATGAACCGAGATAAAGAACAGCAAACTTCGCTGGATGATGATTTAACGATGCTAACCGATACTCTGGAAGAGGTGCTGCGTGCTTCTGGAGATACGGCGGATGAAAGTTATCAGGAAATCAAAGCGCGAGCAGAGAAAGCGTTAAAGGAGGTACAGTACCGTTTGAGTGGCCGCAGTGAGTGCTATATCAAACGGGCAAAAGCGCTGGCGTGTTGCACCGATGATTATGTGCGCGACAAACCTTGGTGCAGTGTAGGGATTGGTGCCACGGTTGGATTGGTCGTTGGATTGTTGCTTGCCCGCCGTTGAGATACCCGATCTCAAGAGGGGCTACGGCCCCTTTTAACGAACAGAGTTGAATTCGTACCGCTAAATACCCCTTGTTGAGTATATAAAAACATCAATATCAAATATTAGTGTGATAACTAACAATAACTTTTCAATCTGACTTTTCTTATTATTCATGCCCCGTATAATCCCACTCTTTCTGTTGATTTGCCGAGGTGGTCGTGAAGCAACTTTCTGGTTTGTTGGGCGAATTACGGCAAAAGTTACGTGCCAATTTCCCTGACCAGGCCGGTATTCGGCAAATTATCTTGCCCGCACCGGGACAAGTGGGAAATCAATTGCTTGAATGGCTTGCCGCGCAATATCATTTCCCTCAATTTTATTGGCGTCATCGCGAAGGTCATGAAGAGGCCGCTGTTTGTGGGCAAACCCGGCAATTCCACGATGTGCAATCGGCTGATGAATTTATCCAGCAGCACAGCGCTATTGCGGGGTTACGTGTTTGGGGGCTGAATGCTTTTGAGCCGGTCAGCATGGTCGAACCCTCCCCAGACTCGTCCAAACAAACCCAGACCAGTTTCTTGTTTTTACCGCGTATCGAAATTTTACGGCGCGGCAAAAATACCTATTTGACCCTAAATTTGGTCAGCGACAACTCCCTTGCGCAAGATGCTTTGCTCGCCATTGCCTTTATTGATCAACTGGTTGCCGCCAAACCTTTGCCTGCATTGGACGTGGTGGTTGAAGCTGCCAGCCATATGCCGGAATACCCGCAGTGGAGCCACCTTATTGAACAGGCATTGGGCAATATTGAGCAGCAAAAAATGGAGAAGGTGGTTCTGGCTCGGGCAACTCGGTTGATGCTGGATAAGCCTCTCTCGTGCGGGGCTTTTATGGCCGCCAGCCGTCAGGTGAATCATCATTGTTTCCACTTTATGTTGCGCTTTGATGGCTTGCGGGCATTTTTGGGTTCTAGCCCTGAGCGCCTGTATTTGCGTCAGCTTCACCATTTGGAAACAGAAGCGCTGGCAGGCACCGCGTCAAATGATGAAGATATTGTTCATGCCACTGAATTGGCTGATTGGCTGATGCATGATGAAAAGAATCAACGCGAGAATTTGCTGGTGGTCGATGATATTTGCCAGCGTTTACAAGGCGGGGTGGTAGCGGTGGATGTGATGCCGCCTGAAGTCATCCGCCTGCGTAAAGTGCAGCATTTACGCCGCTGTATCCATGCGCAACTTAATCATGCTAATGATGCTGACTGTTTGCACCGGCTGCAACCGACGGCGGCAGTGGCGGGGTTACCGCGCAATGTTGCCCGGCAGTTTATTACAGAAAATGAGCCTTTCTCTCGTGGCTGGTATGCGGGTTCTGCGGGTTATCTTTCTCTCAAGCAAACTGAATTCAGTGTGACATTGCGTTCGGCTTGGGTGGAGGATAAACAGATTCATTTGTATGCCGGTGCTGGTATTGTCGCCGGCTCTGACGCAGAGCAAGAATGGCAGGAAATTAACAATAAATCGGCAGGGTTACGTACTTTGCTAGTAAATATTAAGTCTGATAATAATAAAATGCAGTAATTAACCGCTCACTGAGTTGTTAACCGTACAAATCATGTGGGCGGATTGTGGCTCCTATGCTGCGGGTGTAAACTGTCAAATAGGACCAATGCAAACCGGTTTTGTTGTAGATAACGATAAAAATTTAACCATTAATCAGTCACTCAGGGCTTTTTCAGCGGATAGTTTGGTTCCTCACGTTGATTATCGAGGTCGCAGTGTCTGTTAACTGACTTTTGGGCGAACCATGTCGACAAGCGTTTTTAACCGTCGTTGGGCGGCATTACTACTGGAGGCGTTGAGTCGCCACGGTGTGCAGCATATCTGTATTGCTCCGGGTTCCCGTTCGACGCCGCTTACCTTGGCGGCGGCGGCTAATCCGTCGCTGGTTTGCCATACTCATTTTGATGAGCGCGGCTTGGGGCATTTGGCATTGGGGTTGGCGAAAGCTTCAACTGAGCCAGTGGCGGTGATTGTCACTTCCGGAACCGCGGCGGCTAATCTTTATCCGGCCTTAATTGAAGCCGGGCTTACCGGTGAGCGCTTAATCTTATTGACCGCTGATCGCCCACCAGAATTAATTGATTGTGGTGCCAATCAGGCGATTCGCCAGCAGGGCATGTTCGCCAGCCACCCAACCGTCAGCCTTAATCTGCCTCGCCCCACCCCGGATATTCCTGCCAGTTGGCTGGTTTCAACCATCGACAGTGCGATGGCGCAATTGCACCACGGCGGTTTGCATGTTAACTGCCCATTTGCTGAACCGCTCTATGGTGGTGAGGAACAATGCTATGCCGACTGGTCTGCCGCCTTGGGTGACTGGTGGCAAGATTGCCATCCCTGGCTGCGCCAATCTCGTCATTTACCGCAAATAGAGCAAGCTGACTGGTTTTTCTGGCGGCAAAAGCGTGGCGTGGTGATTGCCGGGCGCATGACCGCCGAAGAGGGCGAACAGTTGGCGCAATGGGCCGAATTACTCGGCTGGCCTCTGATTGGCGATGTGCTGTCGCAAACCGGCCAACCGCTAGCTTGTGCCGACCTGTGGCTCGCACACCCAGGCGCACAACGAGTACTGGCGCAGGCGCACATAGTCATACAGTTTGGCAGTAGCTTAACCGGTAAACGTCTATTGCAATGGCAGGCACAGTGCCAGCCGCAAGAATACTGGCTGGTAGATAACATCGCGGGTCGTCTTGACCCGGCGAATCACCGTGGTCGTCGGATTATCTCTCCGGTGAATGCGTGGTTAGAACAACATCCGGCGTTACGCCGCACACCTTGGGCTTCCGAGCTGATTATATGGTCGGAAAACGCTCATGCGCATGTTGAAGAAGCGCTGAACGAACAATTCAGTGAGGCGGCAGTGGCCCATCGTTTGGCTGAGTTGTTACCGGAAAACGGCCAGCTTTTTGTCGGCAACAGTTTGATTGTCCGTTTGATTGATGCGCTGGGGCAGTTGCCTGCGGGGTATCCGGTTTACAGTAATCGCGGGGCCAGCGGGATTGATGGTTTGTTATCGACCGCCGCCGGTGTCCAGCGCGCTACCGCTAAGCCAACGCTGGCAATAGTAGGTGATTTATCAGCCCTTTATGACCTCAATGCTCTGGCGCTATTGCGTCAAAGCTCCGCTCCTACGGTGCTACTGGTGGTGAACAATAATGGTGGGCAGATTTTCTCTCTGCTGCCGACACCTGAAGCTGACCGTCAGCGTTTTTATTGCATGCCGCAGAATGTGAGTTTTGAACATGCTGCTGCGATGTTCGGTTTAGGTTATTCCCGGCCAGAAAGCTGGTTGATGCTCAAACAGCAAGTCGATCAATGCTGGCTGCGCGGTGGAGTCACACTGATTGAAATAGAGGTGCCGTCGAGCGAAGGAGCCGAAACACTGCAACAACTGGTACAACAGGTGGCCCAATTATGACGCTGGCATGCCGTAAGCTCGAACCATATTCCCAATCTACGGCACGGCAATATACTGGGCCGTGGTTGGTCTGGCTGCATGGTTTATTGGGCAGCGGTCAGGACTGGCAACCGGTGGCGGAATTATGCGGCGACACCCCCTCACTACTTATCGACTTGCCGGGGCACGGTAATTCTATCGCCCTAACGACTACTGGCTTTGAAGATATCAGCCGCCAGATAACCGAAACGTTGCAGGCTAATGGCATTCGCGAATATTGGCTGGCGGGCTATTCTTTAGGCGGCAGAATCGCGATGTATCACGCCTGCTATGGCGATGCGGTTGGGTTGCAAGGGTTGTTGGTCGAAGGGGGCAATCTCGGGCTGGAAAGTGATGAGCTGCGAAAAGTGCGCTTTGAGCAAGATTGCCAATGGGCACAGCGCTTTCGTCACGAACCTTTGCCACAGGTGTTGGCTGACTGGTATCAGCAGGATGTATTTGCTGATTTGGGTTCGCAGCAACGTGAGCAATTGATCGCGGTGCGAGCCAACAATCATGGCCCGGCGGTGGCGGATATGCTCGAAGCCACTTCACTAGGGCATCAACCCTGGTTATTACCGGCTCTGCAACGCCTGAATGTCCCTTACACCTATCTGTGTGGTGAGCGCGACCACAAATTCCAGCAATTGGCTCATCAATATGAGTTGCCATTACGGACACTGCCCCGCGCAGGGCACAATGCGCATCGGGCGAACCCCGGGGCTTTTGCTGCGCTGGTGCTTTCATTCTTATCACAGTCTTCATTTTTACCACCATCTTCATTTTCACCACTATCCCGTTAAAGGAATGCTTACTATGCTTTATCCGAGCGAAGAACAACTGTACGCCGCCATTGAATGGCAAGATTGCTCCGCTGGGTTTGAAGATATTCGCTATCACAAATCCAGTGATGGGATCGCCAAGATAACCATCAACCGCCCTCATGTGCGTAACGCATTCCGCCCGTTAACGGTGAAAGAGATGATTCAGGCGCTGGCTGATGCCCGCTATGATGACAATATCGGCGTCATTATTTTGACCGGCGAGGGTGAAAAAGCCTTCTGCTCCGGTGGTGACCAGAAAGTCCGTGGTGACTACGGCGGCTATCAGGATGCCAGCGGTACTCATCATCTGAATGTACTGGATTTCCAGCGCCAAATTCGGACTTGCCCGAAACCAGTTGTAGCAATGGTTGCCGGTTATTCTATTGGCGGCGGCCATGTATTACATATGATGTGTGACCTCACCGTTGCGGCTGATAATGCTATTTTCGGCCAGACTGGGCCAAAAGTGGGTTCATTTGATGGTGGCTGGGGTGCGGCATATATGGCTCGCATTGTTGGCCAGAAAAAAGCGCGCGAAATCTGGTTCTTATGCCGTCAGTATGATGCTAAACAAGCATTGGATATGGGGCTGGTGAACACGGTAGTACCGCTTGCTGATCTGGAAAAAGAGACGGTGCGCTGGTGTCGTGAAATGCTGCAAAACAGCCCAATGGCACTGCGCTGCTTGAAAGCGGCATTAAATGCCGACTGCGATGGGCAGGCGGGTCTGCAAGAGCTGGCTGGTAACGCCACCATGTTGTTCTATATGACAGATGAAGGTCAGGAAGGGCGTAACGCATTCAATGAGAAACGCCAGCCCGACTTCAGCAAATTCAAGCGTAATCCGTAATGCGCGCGGCCACACTTTACCGCTATAGCATCCTGATGGAAGCGGGGGTGATACTGCGGCATCAGCGGCTAAAAAGTCGCGATGGATTGTTGGTGAAATTGCAACAAGGCGAGCAGACCGGCTGGGGCGAAATTGCCCCTTTGCCAGAGTTCAGCCAGGAAACGTTGCCAGAGGCACAAGCCGCTGCAATCGCTGAGTTACAGCTCTGGGCAAATGGCGCGGAGCTTGGTCTCAGCTCCTTGCCCTCGGTAGCTTTTGGCCTCAGTTGCGCGCTGGCGGAGCTTGAGAAATTATTGCCTCTGTCGGCGGATTACCGCAAAGCCCCGCTGTGTACCGGCGATCCTGATGAGCTGTTCGCCGTGTTACAAGCATTACCGGGCGAGAAAGTTGCCAAGGTGAAAGTTGGCTTATATGAAGCGGTGCGCGATGGCATGATTGTTAATGTGTTGCTGGAGGCGTTGCCTGATTTGAAACTGCGGCTGGATGCCAATCGCAGTTGGGCGCGGGCTAAAGCAGACGGTTTTGCCAAATATGTTAATCCTGAATTGCGCTCACGGATTGCGTTTCTGGAAGAGCCTTGTAAAACCCGTGCCGAATCCCGTGAGTTTGCTCGTGACACCGGCATTGCTATTGCCTGGGATGAAAGTGTACGCGAGGCGGATTTCCAGGTGGAGGCCGAACCGGGTGTGGCCGCCATTGTCATCAAACCGACGCTGGTGGGCAGTATCGCGCGTTGCCAGCAATTGGTGCAGCAAGCGCATCAAGCAGGATTGGTGGCAGTTATTAGCTCCAGTATTGAGTCAAGTTTGGGGCTGACTCAGTTGGCTCGCCTGGCCGATTGGCTAACCCCAGCAACTGTGCCGGGGTTGGATACATTGAGTCTGATGCAGGCGCAATGTGTCCGTCAGTGGCCGGATAGCACACTGCCGATGGTGACTGTCGATCAACTGGATGTGCTATGGCACAGCTAACTGATTGGCCTTGGAGGAATTTATTTCCATGGAGACACTGGGCCAATCTGCAACCTCGGGCGACGGCAATTCGCTCGGGGGCGCAACGGATCAGTTGGCAACAATTAGCTACCGATATTGATAATTTGGCCGCCGGTTTTCAACAGCAAGGTGTGACGCCCAGTTGTGGCGTGGTGTTGCGCGGTAAAAACAGTTATTCATTGTTGCTGGCGTATCTGGCGGCATTGCAGTGCGCCGCGCGCGTTTTACCGCTTAACCCCCAATTGCCAGAATCACTGTTGACGCAACTTCTGCCGCAGCTTGATATTGATTTCATGCTGAATTTGGCCGAACCATTGCCTGCGCAGTTAAGCTTTACTCCACTGAATCTCACGACGGTACATTCGACGGAAAATATCCCGACATGGGACAGCCAACGGCTGGCAACCATGACATTGACCTCCGGCTCTTCAGGATTACCCAAAGCGGCAGTACACACATTGGCGGCGCATCTGGCCAGCGCCGATGGCGTGTTGCGATTAATGGATTTCACCGCTAATAACTGCTGGTTGCTATCATTACCATTATTTCATGTCTCCGGGCAGGGCATTGTCTGGCGCTGGTTAAGTGCCGGAGCAACCCTTGCTGTGCAAGCGGGTGCGCCGTTATCTGATGCCCTTGCAGGTTGCAGCCATGCTTCATTGGTGCCAACCCAGCTTTGGCGCTTGCTTGACAGTTCAGAACAACCACTGAGCTTGAAAGAGGTGTTGCTCGGGGGGGCGACTATCCCTACTGCGCTGACCGAGCAAGCCGAAGCGCGCGGAATTCGCTGCTGGTGTGGCTACGGTCTGACGGAATCAGCTTCAACTGTATGTGCTAAACGCGCTGACGGTTTGCCAGGTGTCGGTGTCGCGCTGGAAGGGCGACAGGTGAAATTAGTCGAGGGCGAAGTCTGGGTAAAAGCTGCATGTCTGGCCGCCGGTTATTGGCAGCAGGGGCAGTTACAGCCTCTGACTGACAGTGATGGTTGGTTCCATACCCGTGATCGTGGTGAATGGCAGCAAGGCGAATTACGTATTCTGGGGCGGCTGGATAATCTATTTTTCAGCGGCGGTGAGGGTATTCAACCTGAGGATATTGAAAGAGTTTTACTGCAATATCCAGGAGTACAGCAGGCTTTTGTTATTCCTGTCGCTGATACTGAATTCGGTCACCGGCCCGTTGCTGTGCTTGATGCTGATGATTCGGTGAATGACGCCGTATTAGCGGATTGGTTAGCGCCACAATTGGCGGTATTCCAGCGACCGGTGGCTTTTTATCGTTTACCGGCAGAGCTTAAAATGGGGGGGATTAAGGTATCGCGGCGCGGGGTGGCGGATTTTGTAGCTAAGTTGAGTTGAGTTGAGTTGATTTAGTGATCGGGTTCGGTTGTTAGAGCAACTGAGTTAACTTAACCTCCGATGTACCAACCGCCAAAGGGGGCAGCGGCCCCCTTGTGGAATCCCGCGCTTGCGCGAAATATTGCCCTACGGGTGAACCTCCTACGTCTTTCGGGCTGACGAGCCAGCGCGATTCGCATCCATGCTCAAGCGCGCTTTTCGCGGGCGTCCATGCCCGCTCACTCTACCCTCCCTCCTTGTCGGCAATATTCCTGATTGCGCTCAACGTCAAAGGAGAAAAACCATGGTTTTGGCCTTGAAGTTAAAAGCACATTTGAGCTGCCGAGTGAAGAGTGAAGGTAGGACGCGAGGCATGGATGCCGAGCGAGCCGTGCTTGAGCAGGGGGCGAATCACGGCGGTCCGTCAGCGAAATGATGAGGGAGGGAACCCACGAAGTGGGCAAGCGATACGTGCGTAAGCGCAGGGGTTCCAAGGGGGTTACGCGCTTGTAACCCCTTTGGCGGTTGAGGCACCTGTAGTTAAGTGAATACCGACCCCATATCAACCGAACCGATCACCTAATCGACTATCAACCGAAATCAGCTCCGGTGCTCTAACAACCGAACCTGATCACCAAGCAACCGATCCTGATCACCAAATCGACTACAACAATAAGGCTACTTTAACCCCAGCGCCATTTTCACCCCAGCACCATAATCGGGATGCACTTTCTCAAACAGTGCAACCTGACGGCGCTGAATTTCTTCCGGAACTTGTGATAACTCACCGGCAATACGCGTAAACATCCGCTGATGCTCTTCTGCACTGAGCAAGTTAAATAATGCTCGTGGTTGGGAGTAGTAATCATCATCTTCCCGGTGATTCCAGTGATCTGCCGCTCCCTCTAGGGTTAATGGTGGCTCGCTGAAATCAGGTTGTTCCTGGAACAGACCAAAACTGTTTGGCTCATAAGTCGCACCATTACCACTGTTACCATCAACACGCATTGCGCCGTCGCGATGATAATTATGGAATGGACATTTAGCACTGTTCACTGGTATCTGATGATGGTTTACCCCCAAACGATAACGTGCTGCGTCGCCGTAAGAGAAGAGGCGGCCTTGCAGCATACGGTCAGGAGAGAAACTCACCCCAGGCACTACATTGGCAGGGTTAAATGAGGCCTGTTCAACTTCAGCAAAGTAGTTTTCTGGGTTGCGGTTCAATTCGAAGAAGCCCACATCAATCAGTGGGTAGTCGCTGTGCGGCCACACTTTGGTCAGGTCGAATGGGTTATATGGGGTTTGCGATGCTTCATGCTCTGGCATCACCTGAATTTGTAGATTCCAACGAGGGAAGTCGCCACGTTCAATGGCTTCATACAGATCACGTTGAGAACTTTCACGATCCTGACCAACCAGTTTTTCAGCCTCATCATCCATAAGATTTTCAATGCCTTGTTGGCAGCGGAAATGGAATTTAACCCAAAAACGCTCATTGGCGGCATTAATAAAGCTGAAGGTATGACTGCCGAATCCGTGCATATGGCGATATGATTTTGGTAGGCCACGGTCACTGAAATCGATAGTGAGCTGGTGTAGCGATTCTGGAAGCTGCGAGAAGAAATCCCATTTATACGTTGGATTGCGCAGGTTGGTGCGGGGGTCACGCTTAACCACGTGGTTAAGATCTGGGAATTTCAGTGGATCACGTAAATAGAATACCGGTGTATCGTTCCCGACTAAATCCCAGTTACCTTCCTCGGTGTAATATTTCATGGCAAAGCCACGGATATCACGTTCAGCATCGGCCGCACCCCGTTCGCCTGCCACTGTAGAGAAACGTACAAACATTTCAGTTTGTTTACCAATCTCAGAGAAAATTTTTGCGCGAGTATATCGGGTCAAGTCGTGGGTGACGGTGAAGGTACCGTAAGCACCAGAGCCTTTAGCATGCATACGGCGTTCCGGGATAACTTCACGATCGAAATGGGCCAGTTTTTCCAGGAACCAGACATCTTGCAACAACATAGGGCCACGTCGACCAGCTGTCACAACATTATTATTATCAACGACGGGAGCACCTGCTGCAGTGGTTAATCCTTTATTTTTACTCATCATTTTCTCCAATGTAGTTATTGAACTGATTGCACGTCGGGTGTTTTGCAGCATGAGATTTTGCCAAAAGTCCGATTGACAAAATAATAACTTAAACAACATCAGCGTCTTATTCTTTGATCTCCACACTAGTTGTAGCCTTATTATCTGTATTCAGCAAATAGGTAAACCTTATCGTTACCATTGCTCACATAAGACATGTCAATTGCATGGTTATTTACAATCATTTGAAATAGTGTGGTATTTAATCGGTTTTTACGTGTGTTTCTAGGGTTTTTTTCAGTTAAACTCGGGGCGGAAAAACCTGTCAGTGAGAATAGCCTCACAGGTGACATAATGGATAATGAGAGAAGAATATGAATAAATCTTTAGCCGCGTGCGCCGCCAGTCTGCTACTTGTGGCGAGTTCAGCCAGTGCAATAAGTCTTAATGGTGAAGTGGGTAGTCATTATACCAACCTTGGTTTTGGCATGGGCACTAACACTGGCGGGTTAGCTATCAGTGGCAACTGGGCGCGTAGTGATCACGATGGTGATGTCTACGGGTTAGGTCTCGGTTTTAACTTACCGCTTGGCCCATTGATGGCAACTGTCGGCGGTAAAGGCATTTATATGTCACCGGAAGACGGCAGCAGTGGTGGCGCAGTAGCCATTGGTGGCGGGTTAACTTATCCAATCAACAAATCATTTACTCTGTACGGTGAAGGCTATTTCGCGCCTGAAGAGCTGACCAGCGGGATGAAGTCCTACAGTGAAGCCAATGGTGGCCTGCGCTGGAGTGTATTCCGCCCATTAACTGTCGATGTCGGCTATCGCTATATTAATATGGAAGGTAAAGACGGGCATCGTGATAATCGCGTAGCGGATGGTGTGTATATCGGCGCTGGGCTGAACTTCTAATTATCCTTCGTCCTTGACGTTGCAGCGTTGTTGACCGCACTCGCTCACCCGAATCACTGGCGTGAGTCAGCTCATCGGGATTTTCTCGTTTGCCGCCTAGCTGCAACGGCAATGGTTTTGGATAATAAATTTATTTTAATGATAAATTGGTAATGTTTGATTAAATAATAGGGCGCACTCCTGACAGGATATGCGCCTTTCGTATTTATGGACTGAATTACCCGACTGCGGGTAATGCGCCGGTCACTATCCCGACCTGAATGCCAATCACCAGAACACCACAAGCAAATACTGCGGCCAACGCCGGTTTCCCGCCCCAGACGCGATAATTTCCCTGATGGATTTTACGTGCTTTCCACGCCAGCATCGCGGGTAGGATTAATGCCAAGACGGATAATGCGACTGCCGCAAAGCCCAGCGCCATAATAAAACCACGTGGGTAAAACAGTGCAAACAGCAGTGGTGGCACAAAGGTAATCGCGCCGGTTTGCAAGCGGCCTCGTACTGAATTACGGCGTTTAAATAAATCGGCCAGATAATCAAACAGACCCAAGGCGACCCCGAGGAATGATGTTGCCAGCGCCAGATCGGCAAATAGGTGAACGGCCAGCTCAACATGAGGAGAGGCCACCACATCGCGTACGGCTTGCAATAGGCCATTCAAACCGGCTTGTTGTGCCAATATTCCGACAAAAGTATGGGAGGAAATAGCACCTAATGTCGCTAACTGCCAGAAAATATACGCAATTAATGGGATGGCGCTGCCGATAATAAACACCCACCGCAGTTTGCGAATATTGCCACCCATATAATTGACAATACTGGGTACGCTGCCGTGAAAACCAAATGAGGTGAAAATCACTGGAATAGCAGAAAGTGCTAATCCTTGCTCCAGCGGTAACGTCAATAAGTTGGTTTTTTCGATATGCGGCATCATCAGTGACAGCATGACTATCAGGAAGATAATTTTGGCGCTGAATAAGATGCGGTTAAATAAATCAACAGAATGAGTGCCAATACAAACCACACCGCCGGCCACGAGTGTAAACAACAATACGCCGAGGTAGGTCGGAAATGATTGTTGAGTCCATTGGCTGATGCTGGTTGCCAGTAGCTCACCGGCGCCGCTGATATAGGCAGCAGTCAGCGCATACATCAAAAACATCATGCTAAAGCCGGTCAGCCATTGCCCTCGATGGCCGAGATAGCGCTTAGCCAAAGTACCAAGTCCGGTATCTGCCGCTTCATGTTGATACACTTCTACCAACAATAATGCGGTGTAACACATTAATACCCAAAGAAAAAATAACAGTGCGAGGGTGACGCCGAAACCGACTCCCGCCGCCGCCAGTGGCATTGCCAACATACCAGCACCAATAGTCGTACCAGCAACGATAAATATACTGCCCAGAGTGCGATTCTTCACGCTTTCCTCTACTACATGACAATTTATGCCCAAATTAATTGGCGGTGTAGTAAGGCTGCAAACCAATGAATCCCGATAAGCTGACTGAAGTCAGTGATTCGGGTGAATGAATGCCGCTACAACGTCAAGTAAGAAAGGATATTAAAATTATTGAGTGCAGCAGGGTAGTAGATCGCCTCATTTGTGTCAAATCGACGTTACGCAAGGTGTAAACTTTTAATTACGGCATTCAAGGCGTTGAAATAGAGGCTTTTGCCATTGTTATTCATTCTGATAATGGATAACGATTGTGTTTAGGCAGGGAGCTTCATAAAGTAAATGTATAAGCGCCAATGGAGACGAAAATGATCAGAGTTGAGATGTTGAGTACCGGGGATGAAGTGCTGCATGGGCAGATTATTGATACCAACGCGGCATGGTTGGCAGATTATTTATTTTATCAAGGATTGCCAATCAGCAGTCGGGAAACCGTCGGTGATTCACTTTCCGCTCTTATTGAGGTGCTGACGGAGCGGAGTCAGGTGGCTGATGTGTTGATTGTCAATGGCGGCCTTGGGCCGACCAGCGATGACTTGAGCGCGTTGGCAGCGGCACGAGCTGCCGGGACGGAACTGATTGAGCATCCAGAATGGATTGCGCGGATGGAGGCTTTCTTTCAAGAGCGTGGACGCGTGATGTCATCGACTAACCGTAAGCAAGCCCATATTCCGGCGAATGCGGAAATGTTGGATAATCCAGTTGGAACTGCCTGCGGTTTCGCTTTACGGCTTAATAAATGCTTGATGTTTTTCACCCCTGGTGTGCCGTCAGAATTTAAAGTGATGGTTGAACAGCAGATTATGCCGCGCTTACGTCAACATTTTGATGTGGCAGAGCCACCATTGTGCCTGCGCATGACCACCTTTGGCCGCTCAGAGAGTGATTTGGCCCTCGAATTGGACTCATTACCGCTTCCGGACGGCGCGGTGCTGGGTTATCGCTCATCTGCACCTATTATTGAGTTGAAACTCACCGGACCAGCTTCGCAGCAAGCGGCGATGGAAGAGGTTTGGCAGCAGGTCAGAGCAGTGGCGGGGGAGAGCACAATATTCGAAGGCACACGCGGCTTACCGGCATTGTTGAGTGAGCAATTGAACCAACGTGGATTATTGTTGGCCGTCAGCGAACAATTTACCGCTGGTTTGTTGCACTGGCAATTACAAAGCGCCGCGGCTCCGTTGGCTGGGGGGGAGTTGTTACCGGCCCATTGTCAGGAGTCATTAGCCGAGGTGGCGAGCCGCGCTCAGTCATTATCGATGCTGTGTGGTGCGCAAATGGTGTTGGCGGTCGGGGCCATGCAAAATGATTGTCTGAGTGTTGCGCTGCACACCCCTGATGGAACTTTTGCCCAGACGGTGCGTTATCAGGCCAGCCGACATAGTTTACGCATTCGTCAAGAAAGTAGTGCCATGCTGGCATTAGATATGTTGCGCCGCTGGTTAAAAGGCAACCCGATTTGTGGTCAGCACGGTTGGCTGGAAGTGGTTGAGATTTTGTAGCTACCATGGCGGGACTGTTGCGTGATAACGAAAAAGGCAGAATCTGTGTTCTGCCTTTTGTTTGATATCGTTGTGAGCGCGGTTTACTTCACCTGCGCGCTTCTAACGTCTTTCCCTGCTTCCCAAATTCGGTATTTCACATCAACGCCCTGCGGCACATAAACCACAATTGGTAAGCGGCTGTTATAGCGCTGCATGGCGGCATCGCCCAGATTAGCGGCGATAAATTGTGGGTGGCGGGTGTTATCCGGGCAAGCCATCATGGTTGAGGCTGGTTCGGAGATTTTATCCATCACCAAATAATCAAAGCCCCAGCCAGACAAGGTTCTGGTTTCCAGATTGCCACCGAGCATATGGCGGTTACAGTCAACTTCAATGGTTTTACCGATCAGTAATTCAACTTTGAAGCGGCTTTCGTCTTCTTGTGGATCGAGGTAAATGACCTGAAGGCTCATGCCTTTTTCAGCTTGTGGGTAAGGCGCAATCTTCTCTAACGGCTGTTGTTGATTAAGTGGCGGCTCGGTAGCTGCAATAGTACTGGCAGAGGCGGCCATTAACAGGCTAGTTATGGCGATTGACAGTTTTTTCATCTTTTGTCCCTATGATTTTAATTCCAGATACAAAAATATCATCTATTCAACAGGCTGATTATAGGTGAAATCCGATTGGTTGATTTATCTATCTGCTTAAAGCTCGATTTCAATATCGCCCTTTGGCTGACAACAACAGGGCAGGATCTCGTCAGTCTGGATAAATGCCAGCGGCTGCTGTTGATAGCAGACCTCGCCTTTCAGCAAGCGCAGGCGGCAGGAGCCACAATAGCCAGAGCGGCATTGGTATTCGATGGATACCTGATGATATTCAAGCGTTTCTAACAAGTTACGGCTGCTAGCGGGGCGGTTAAGTCGAGCACCGGTGGTGCTCAACGTCACGATAGATTTCATGGATTACAGCTCGAAATCACTCAGGTCATCAGCACTGACTTCTGAATCAATTTGACCGACCAGATAAGAACTGACTTCAACTTCCTGCGGTGCAACTTGAACATTATCAGACACTAACCAAGAGTTGATCCACGGAATGGGGTTGGTACGGGTATTGAATGGTATGCCCAGTCCCACGGCTTGCATGCGGATATTGGTAATATATTCCACATATTGGCACAGGATTTCTTTGTTTAGACCAATCATAGAGCCATCACGGAACAGATACTCTGCCCACTCTTTCTCTTGTTGAGCGGCCAGAACAAACAGGTCATAGCATTGTTGCTGACATTCTTCAGCAATTTCAGCCATTTCCGGATCGTCTTCGCCACTGCGCATCAGATTCAGAATATGTTGAGTACCGGTCAGATGCAGGGCTTCGTCGCGGGCAATCATTTTGATGATTTTGGCGTTGCCTTCCATCAGCTCGCGCTCAGCAAAGGCAAAGGAGCAGGCGAAGCTGACGTAGAAACGGATCGCCTCTAGCGCATTCACACTCATCAAACACAGATAAAGCTGCTTTTTCAGCTCACGAAGATTTACCACGACAGTCTTACCATTCACCTGATGGGTGCCTTCGCCCAGCAGATGGTAGTAGCTGGTCATCTCAATCAGATCATCATAATAGGCTGAGATATCTTTTGCGCGTTTGAGGATCTCTTCGTTGGTCACAATATCATCAAAAACAATCGCTGGATCGTTAACGATATTACGGATGATATGAGTGTAAGAACGAGAATGAATGGTTTCTGAAAATGACCAGGTTTCGACCCAGGTTTCCAGCTCAGGAATAGAGATAAGCGGCAACAGGGCGACGTTAGGGCTACGACCTTGAATGGAGTCCAGCAACGTTTGATATTTCAGGTTGCTGATAAAAATGTGTTTTTCGTGATCTGGTAGGGCATTGTAATCAATACGATCGCGGGAAACATCAATCTCTTCCGGACGCCAGAAAAACGAGAGTTGTTTCTCAATCAGTTTTTCGAAAATAGCGTGTTTTTGTTGGTCAAAACGTGCCACGTTGACGGATTGACCAAAGAACATCGGTTCGAGTAACTGGTTGTTTTTATTTTGTGAAAAAGTGGTATAGGCCATGATTTCCTCAGGGACAGCAAAAGGCAAATGAAGATAGGCCCTTGATGACCCCTTGAGGGATCATCAGGAGGGCCTGAACTCAAAATCAGATCTTACATGCACCGCCTTCACAGTCGTCATCACCCGGCTGACTTTGGATATCTTCCTGCACATCATCAGCACCATCGCGGGTGTTTTGATAGTAAAGGGTTTTTACGCCAAATTTGTAGGTGGTGAGCAAATCTTTCAGCAACTGCTTCATTGGCACTTTGCCTGACGGGAAGCGGGTTGGATCATAATTGGTGTTAGCTGAAATCGCCTGGTCGACGAATTTCTGCATCAAACCAACCAGTTGCAGATAACCATCGTTATTTGGCATATCCCACAGCAGTTCATAGGCATCTTTCAAGCGCTCATACTCAGGGACAACCTGGCGCAGGATACCATCTTTCGAGGCTTTGATACTGACATAGCCGCGTGGTGGTTCAATACCATTGGTGGCATTGGAAATCTGCGAGGATGTCTCGGAAGGCATCAGTGCCGACAGCGTGGAGTTACGCAGGCCGTGAGTTTGAATATCCTTACGCAGCGTTTCCCAATCGTAATGCAAAGGTTCGTCGCTGATGGTATCCAAATCTTTCTTATAGGTATCAATCGGCAAAATACCCTGTGAATAGGTGGTTTCGTTGAACCACTGGCAAGCACCTTGTTCACGGGCCAGGTCATTTGAGGCTTTCAGCAAATAGTACTGGATAGCTTCAAATGTGCGGTGAGTCAGATTGTTGGCGCTGCCATCGGAGTAACGAACACCATTCTTCGCCAGATAATAGGCAAAGTTAATCACACCGATGCCTAAGGTACGGCGACCCATAGCACCACGTTTTGCTGCCGCAATCGGATAATCTTGATAATCCAGCAACGCATCCAGCGCGCGTACAGCCAGCACTGCCAGGTCTTCTAAATCATCAAGGCTATCAATGGCACCCAGGTTAAACGCCGACAAGGTACAAAGCGCGATTTCACCATTTTCGTCGTTAATATCATTTAGCGGCTTGGTTGGCAGAGCAATTTCCAGGCACAGGTTTGACTGGCGCACCGGCGCAATTTTCGGGTCAAACGGGCTGTGGGTGTTGCAGTGATCCACGTTCTGAATATAGATACGGCCAGTAGATGCACGTTCTTGCATCATTAGGGAGAATAGCTCAACCGCTTTGACACGTTGTTTACGGATGCTGTCATCTTTTTCGTATTGGGTATATAGGCGCTCAAATTCGTCTTGATCGGCGAAGAACGCGTCATACAACCCCGGAACATCGGATGGGCTGAACAGGGTGATATCTTCACCTTTCAACAAGCGCTGATACATCAGTTTGTTGATTTGTACGCCGTAATCCATATGACGCACGCGGTTGCCTTCCACCCCACGGTTGTTTTTCAGCACCAGTAGGCTTTCAACTTCCAAATGCCACATCGGATAAAACAGTGTGGCCGCACCACCACGTACACCACCCTGCGAACAGGATTTTACTGCAGTTTGGAAGTGTTTGTAGAACGGAATACAACCGGTATGGAAAGCCTCACCGCCGCGAATTGGGCTACCCAGAGCACGGATACGGCCCGCATTGATACCGATACCGGCGCGTTGTGACACATATTTCACAATGGCGCTGGAAGTTGCATTAATAGAATCCAGGCTGTCACCACACTCGATCAATACACAAGAACTGAATTGACGAGTCGGGGTGCGGACGCCGGACATAATTGGCGTTGGCAATGAGATCTTAAAGGTAGAGATCGCATCATAGAAGCGCTTGATGTAATCCATTCGGGTTTCGCGCGGATAGTTAGAGAATAAGCAGGCGGAAACCAAGATGTACAGGAATTGGGCACTTTCATAGATCTCGCCGCTGACGCGGTTTTGCACCAAATATTTACCTTCCAACTGTTTAACAGCAGCATAGGAGAAGTTCATATCGCGCCAATGGTCGATGAAAGTGTCCATCTGTTCGAACTCTTCTGCGGTGTAATCTTCCAGCAGATGTTTGTCGTATTTGCCCATATCCACCATTTTCGTCACATGAGCGAATAATTTTGGTGGTTCAAACTGGCCGTAGGCTTTTTTGCGCAGATGGAAGATAGCCAGACGTGCTGCCAGATATTGGTAATCCGGAGCATCGCGCGAGATCAAATCTGCAGCAGCTTTGATAATAGTTTCATGGATATCAGCGGTTCTGATGCCATCATAAAACTGAATGTGTGAACGCAATTCTACTTGAGATACTGAGACGTTATGTAAACCTTCCGCGGCCCAGTCGATGACCCGGTGGATTTTATCCAGATTGATACGTTCTTTACTGCCATCGCGTTTAGTAACAAGTAGGCTTTGGTTCATGTGTTCGTGACCTTTGTTCCCCTTACTCAGCATCTATACAGCACAAATTTACGCTCTCCATGATTAAGATAATCACTGAGGTCGTAGTGTATTGTTCAGTATGTAAACACAACATATAGGGGGTGGGTGGTAGATAGATAACAAGATAGTGAGTTTTGAGACTTTTGGCAAGTGAACAAGATCACCAAATTGTGTGGATAACTTGGGGGTGAATTGTTACGAAAGGCTCACAGGCTGCGTCATTACTGGTGCTCGCCACTCGCCATTCTGGGGGATAAGAATTTGACGAAAATTGTAAAAACTTTACCGTTTGCTGTTTTATTAAACATAAGCAAAAATTGGCATAACTTATCGTTTTTTTTGTTCAAAAAAACGGTTTCTGCCGAATTTCATGATATACGCTGTATAAAGCGACAAAATGGTGCGCGAAGACATAAAAAAATAGATACATTAAGGCAGTGTGCTCCATCAGAGAGCAATCAAGTGACTGGCTCCCTGACAGTAATAACCAGTGCTTTATGCTTCATCTCGTTGAGTGTGCACCATATAATTCACATCAACATTGCGGCCCAGCTTGAAATGGTCTGTTATCGGATTGTAATGCAATCCGATAATATGGCGTTCGCGTAGTGGGGTTTGGTCTACCCAACCAATCAGTTCTGACGGGCGGATAAACTTTTTCGCATCATGGGTGCCTTTTGGTACCATCTTCAATACATATTCAGCGCCAACCACGGCCATCAGCCATGATTTAGTATTGCGATTGATGGTCGAAAAGAAAACGTGACCACCGGGTTTAACCAATTGTGCACAGGCGCGAATAACCGAAGCAGGATCTGGGACGTGCTCGAGCATCTCCATACAGGTCACAACATCATAGTACTGCGGGTGTTTTTGCGCGTGGCTTTCGACCGTTTCCTGAACATAATTAAGCTTGGTTCCGGTTTCCAGTGCATGCAATCGAGCCACTTGCAGCGGCTCGTAACCCATATCCAACCCGGTAACCTGTGCACCTTCACGCGCCATGCTTTCAGCTAAAATGCCACCACCGCAACCGACATCCAGTACTTTCTTATCGAAAATACCTTCAGCGCGCTGCAAAATGTAATCAAGGCGCAGCGGATTGATGCGATGGAGCGGCTTAAATTCACCTTCCAAATCCCACCAACGGGAGGCAACTGCCTCAAACTTGGCGATTTCTTGTTCATCGACGTTCTGATTAAGAGCGGTGACATCTGCGCACATGATAGAGTTCTCACTGTTTTGTTTCTTTGCGCGGATTATACATAACTCGTTTCGACAAACATCATGCAGTTTCGCCAAAATCTGCGATTTGTGATATAGTTTCGTACCTTTAAATCCGGTAATTAGTAGAGGGATAGCGGCTCAATGAGCGACCTTGCCAGAGAAATAACACCGGTCAACATCGAGGAAGAGCTGAAAAGCTCCTATCTGGATTATGCGATGTCCGTTATTGTCGGACGTGCGTTACCAGATGTCCGGGATGGACTGAAACCGGTGCACCGTCGCGTACTGTTTGCGATGAATGTACTGGGTAATGACTGGAATAAGCCATACAAAAAATCGGCCCGTGTAGTCGGGGACGTTATCGGTAAATATCACCCGCATGGTGACAGCGCGGTCTACGACACAATTGTGCGTATGGCCCAGCCGTTCTCACTGCGCTATATGCTGGTGGATGGGCAGGGTAACTTCGGTTCCGTTGATGGCGACTCCGCCGCAGCGATGCGTTATACCGAAATCCGTATGTCTAAAATTGCTCACGAATTGTTGGCGGACTTAGAAAAAGATACCGTCGACTTCGTGCCGAACTATGACGGCACGGAGCAAATTCCTGCCGTAATGCCAACCCGAATCCCTAACTTGCTGGTTAACGGCTCGTCAGGTATTGCTGTCGGCATGGCAACCAATATTCCGCCGCATAACCTTTCTGAGGTTATTGATGGCTGTCTGGCCTATATCGAAGATGAAAACATCACCATTGAAGGGTTGATGGAGTACATCCCGGGGCCTGACTTCCCAACTGCTGCGATTATTAATGGTCGTCGTGGTATTGAAGAAGCTTATCGTACTGGCCGTGGCAAGGTGTATATCCGTGCACGTGCTGAAGTCGAGGCTGACGCAAAAACCGGCCGCGAAACCATTATTGTTCACGAGATCCCGTATCAGGTGAACAAAGCGCGGTTGATTGAAAAAATCGCCGAACTGGTTAAAGAGAAACGCGTAGAAGGCATCAGTGCGTTGCGTGATGAGTCTGATAAAGACGGCATGCGTATCGTGATTGAAATCAAACGTGATGCTGTCGGGGAAGTGGTTCTGAATAACCTCTACTCTCTGACACAATTGCAGGTGACTTTCGGTATCAATATGGTGGCTCTGTCTCAAGGGCAGCCTAAATTGCTTAACCTGAAAGACATTTTGGTTGCTTTCGTGCGTCACCGCCGTGAAGTGGTGACTCGCCGTACCATTTTCGAACTGCGTAAAGCACGTGACCGCGCACATATCCTTGAAGCGTTGGCTATTGCGCTGGCTAACATCGATCCGATTATCGAATTGATCCGCCGTGCAGCAACACCTGCGGAAGCGAAAGCGGGCTTGATTGCCAACCCGTGGGAATTAGGTAACGTTGCGTCAATGTTAGAACGTGCCGGTGATGATGCTGCCCGTCCTGAATGGCTGGAAGCTGAGTTCGGTATCCGTGACGGTAAATATTACCTCACCGAGCAGCAGGCTCAGGCGATTTTGGATCTGCGTTTGCAGAAACTGACCGGCCTGGAGCATGAAAAACTGCTGGATGAGTATAAAGAGCTGCTGACCTTAATCGGTGAGTTGATCTTTATTCTGGAAAATCCAGAGCGCTTGATGGAAGTTATCCGCGAAGAATTAGTTGCTATTAAAGAGCAATATAACGATGCGCGTCGTACTGAAATCACAGCGAATACCTCTGACATCAATATTGAAGACCTGATTAATCAGGAAGATGTAGTTGTGACATTGTCCCATCAGGGCTATGTCAAATACCAACCTCTGTCTGATTACGAAGCTCAGCGTCGTGGTGGTAAAGGTAAATCGGCTGCGCGTATCAAAGAAGAAGACTTCATTGATCGCCTGTTGGTCGCCAACACCCACGATACTATTTTGTGCTTCTCCAGCCGTGGCCGTCTCTATTGGATGAAAGTCTATCAGTTGCCGGAAGCCAGTCGTGGTGCACGTGGCCGTCCGATCGTCAACTTGTTGCCGCTGGAGCCAAATGAGCGTATCACCGCCATTCTGCCGGTGCGGGAATACGAAGAAGGTCGTCACATCTTTATGGCCACCGCCAGCGGTACCGTGAAGAAAACCGCACTGACCGAGTTTAGCCGCCCACGCAGTGCCGGTATTATTGCCGTCAATCTGAATGAAGGCGATGAACTGATTGGTGTCGATCTGACCGATGGTTCTAACGAAGTGATGCTGTTCTCTGCATTGGGCAAAGTGGTTCGCTTCCCTGAGTCGCAGGTCCGTTCTATGGGCCGTACCGCGACCGGTGTGCGCGGTATCAACCTCAATGGCGATGATCGGGTTATTTCTCTTATCATCCCGCGTGGTGATGGCGAAATCCTGACTGTGACTGAAAACGGTTATGGTAAACGTACCGCTGTGGAAGAATATCCAACTAAGTCCCGTGCGACTCAGGGGGTTATCTCCATTAAAGTCAGTGAGCGTAATGGTAAGGTTGTTGGAGCGGTTCAAGTCGCGCCGACTGACCAAATCATGATGATCACCGATGCCGGGACACTGGTACGTACCCGCGTATCAGAGGTGAGTGTCGTGGGGCGTAATACCCAAGGTGTGACACTTATCCGTACCGCTGAAGACGAGCATGTCGTTGGACTGCAACGCGTGGCTGAGCCGGAGGAGGATGATGACATCCTTGAGGGTGAATCATTAGAAGGTGAAGAGGGCAGTGGCGAAGATGCTGCACTGAATGCACCAGAAGATGAAGATGCTGCTGACGAAGCAGAAGATGATGACAACGCATAATGCGTAAATGAAACAGAAGCCAGCTTGCGAGCTGGCTTTTTTATGCTGACTTTTTAATGAGTCATGGGTAGTGTATTCTGTTATTACACAGCCTGCCCGGCGATGCTTTCATCATGGTATCAGATTGAAATATCTTTCTTCATTTCGCACGACGCTGAAAATCTCCCGTTACCTATTTCGGGTGTTGGCTGTCATGTTATGGTCACTTGGTGCATTGCTGACCACTTTTTATATCCTGAACATCCTTAACGAGAAAAAATCCGATATTCGTCAGGAATATAATACTAACTTTGAGCAGGCGCAGAACTACATTAGACATTCTTCCGACATTATTCGTGATATCAAATATATGGCGGAAAACAGGCTCAACCACAATACTGCGAGCAGTGATATTGCTTCGGGCGCTTTTATTAAAAATAAAGCCACGCCTAAATATTACCCACTCAATTCAGAAGCCGATTGCGCCACACTTAATTCGTCTCGCCATTCATCATTAGATTCCCTCAGTAATCTTATTTTGTATTGGAAAGAGAACTTCGCTGCTGCCTATGATCTTAATCGGATATTTTTTATTGGCAGCGACACCATGTGCATGGTGGACTTCGATATTCGCAATGTTCCGATGGAGCAAGAAAGCTTACTTAAGTCGTTGAGTGAACATGTTGCACGATATCGTGAGGCTAATAATCAAGATAAAGACAGCCCGCTGTATTGGATAGTCCCCGGTATTCGCCCTGAAATAGGCACCTTGTATGTGCTTAGCCCGCTTTATGTGGGGAATAAGTTAGAAGCATTAGTCGGGACCGAACAGACTATTCGTCTGGAAGATTTTATCTCCTCCGGCCCGTTACCCATTGGCGTGACTTTGCTGGATCAAAATAATGAACCAGTATTACGCTTGGCGACGGGGGAACGCTATGCCTCGATGTTGGATGGCTACCCAGATACTCCCTCTTACTTTGGCTATGTGGACGACTATAATTATCTTTTGCTGAAAAAGAATTTACTGCCGTCTCCCCTCAGTATTGCCTATTCCTTGCCGGTCAAAACCATAATAGAGATATTCAAGCTATTAATTTTTAATGCATTGTTGCTGAATGCTCTTTCGGCGGTAGTCATATTTACATTGGCCTGGTTGTTTGAGCGAAAAATGTTCCATCCAGCTGAAGATAATGCCTTGCGCTTAGAAGAACATGAGCAGTTTAACCGTAAAATTGTGGCCTCTGCCCCGGTGGGTATTTCTATTCTGCGGATCAGTGACGGCACCAATATCCTCAGTAATGAATTAGCACATAACTATATTAACTTGCTGACCAATGAGGACCGTGAACGTATTACGCGCATTATTTGTGAGCAACAGGCGAATTTTGTCGATGTGATGACCAGTAATAACAACAATCTACAAATCAGCTTCGTTCACTCCCGCTACCGTAATGAAGATGTAGCGATTTGCGTGCTGGTAGATGTCAGCTCACGCGTAAAAATGGAAGAGTCATTGCAGGAAATGGCGGCTGCGGCGGAGCAGGCCAGCCAATCAAAATCGATGTTTTTGGCAACCGTCAGTCACGAGTTGCGTACTCCATTATATGGCATTATTGGTAATCTGGATTTATTACAAACCAAAGAATTACCTCACGGTGTTGAGCGTCTGGTGACGGCGATGAACAACTCGTCCGGGTTATTGCTCAAAATCATCAGTGATATTCTCGATTTCTCCAAAATAGAGTCCGAGCAACTTAAAATTGAACCCAGTGAGTTTTCCACCGTAGAGGTGATAACACATATTACGGCGAACTATTTACCCCTAGTGGTGAAAAAGCGTTTGGGCCTTTACTGTTTTATTGAAGCCGATGTTCCACGACTGATGTTGGGTGATGCGGTTCGTCTACAACAAGTTATCTCTAACTTACTCAATAACGCGATTAAATTTACCGATACGGGTTGCATCATTTTGCAGGTGAGGGTACGTGGATATTATCTGGAGTTCCGCGTGCGCGATACCGGTGTAGGTATAAATTCACGTGAGATAAATCAGCTATTCGATCCGTTCTTCCAGGTGGGGACAGGGGTACAGCGCCACTTTCAAGGAACCGGATTAGGGTTGGCAATTTGTGAGAAATTAGTCAACCTGATGGACGGCGATGTTGAAGTGATTTCAGAGCTGGGGATGGGCAGCATCTTTGCTATTCGTATTCCTTTGTATCTGAAAGGCGTTCAACATCATGCCCAAAATACAGTCTTGCCGAAGAGTGAGCGCTGGCAAGGGAAGACACTATGGTTGGATATCCGCAATGCTCGTCTTGAGAGCTATTTACTCGATCTGCTAAGTCACTTTGGTGCGACTATCCAACGCTATAGCAATGAGCAAACATTGCAGGATCAAGTGCTTATCTGTGATTATTTACCGCAAATAAACGCGCCATTATCGACATGGATTCAACTATCTATTGAACATATTGGTTTGCCACAAGAAACTCGTCCAGGCTATTGGTTGCTTAGCACATCCACATTGTTGGAAATTATCCCATTATTGGATCGGATATTGCTGGATCAGCGAGTCGTTGAGGATACACCACTGGCGTTGCCCGCGCCGAAAACCAATCTGGATGAGAATGCAGATCTGCACATTCTGGTGGTGGATGACCACCCTATTAACCGGCGGTTATTGGCTGATCAATTGACAGCTTTAGGTTATCAGGTCATTACGGCGAATGATGGGCTGGATGCTCTGGCGGTGTTGAATACAAATAGTGTCGATATTGTACTCACTGACGTGAATATGCCGAATATGGATGGTTATCGCCTGACTCATCGCTTGCGAGAACTGAATCATAATTTCCCAGTGATTGGTGTCACGGCTAATGCCTTGGCAGAAGGTAAGCAGCGCTGTATTGAAGCGGGTATGGATAACTGTTTATCTAAGCCGGTAACATTAGATACTTTGCGCCAGATGTTGCGATATTATGGCGATAAGGTGCGAAAAACCCGCTAAAGCCTTTGTACTTGAAGCTGCAGGGTTGTTAGCTACACTCGCTCACCCAAATCACTTATTTGAGTAAGCTCATTGGGATTTGCTCGTTTACTGCCTACCTGCAACTCCAATTACTTTGGCTTATGGTGTTGAGCTTGAAGCTGTAGTTTCAAATATGAAGGGGATAATAAACCCGGCGCTGCTGAGCAACACCGGGTTGGGGAACAGAGATTATTCTTTGTCTTGGTCAATAGTGACAGAGGAAAGGTAGTTTAACAGGGCAATATCATTATCCACGCCCAGTTTCAGCATTGCCGACTTCTTCTGGCTACTAATGGTTTTGATGCTGCGATTCAGTTTTCTGGCAATTTCAGTTACCAGGAAACCTTCAGCAAATAACCGTAAAACTTCACTCTCTTTCGGTGATAAACGCTTGTCACCGTAGCCATTAGCGCTGATTTTCTCCAACAGCTTAGCCACACTCTCAGGGGTGAATTTTTTCCCTTTCTGTAATGCTGCTAAAGCCTTAGGTAAATCAGCGGGAGCGCCTTGTTTTAGTACAATCCCATCAATATCCAAGTCCAAAACTGAGCTAAGAATTGCAGGGTTATTATTCATCGTTAGTACTATTATGGCTAAATCTGGGTAATGTCGTTTTATATATTTTATCAATGTGATGCCATCACCGTACTTATCCCCAGGCATGGAGAGGTCAGTAATTAGCACGTTGGCATCAAGTTTAGACAAATTGTTAATAAGCGCTGTGGAGTCTTCAAACTCCCCGACAACGTTTACCCACTCAATTTGCTCAAGTGACTTTCGGATGCCAAACAACACAATTGGATGGTCATCAGCAATAATTACATTAAGGTTGTTCATGGTTATGGGTTACCTTGCTGCAACAGTCTGGTGACGAAAGAATCAATTTGACTGATGCTATTTTCGATCTTCAACCGATCGCCATCTGCGATATGCTGTTCTAATGTTTCACACAGCTGTTTGCCGATATGCAAATTCAACATAGCAAATACGCCTTTCAATCGATGTGCGGTCTGCGAAAGCGATATGAAATCACGTTGCTGAAGTTCAGTATACAGTTTCTTCAGATCTACCGGTACTGTCTCAACAAATAAGGAATAATAGTCACTGGATTTTAGTTGTTGCTCGTAAGCATTTATATCATCCGCAGCAATGGATTCAGACTTTTCAATGTGTTCATCAGATGAAATCTGCTGTTCGATTAATAATAATATTGCATCAATGACTGCACTTCCTAAATTATAATTTACCCGAATATAATTATCCTGCAACTGCTGCATTCCTACTTCGTCAGATGCAAGTAATAAAGTAAAGTTATCATAATGTTGTGGGTTGTCAGTCACCGTCACATCATAGTCTCGTCCCGGTAAACGGTCATCGACGATAATGCAGTTTGCGCCAAATGAATTCAATAATGTTGAGGTTATAGAACGCACTTCTTCCGACGTTATATCTAATAATACCGTAACACCATCCAATAATTTCTCTTGTTCCTCCTCTTGCTCATTTTGGATAGCAATCGTAACCCGAATTGTATAACGAGTACCTATATCAACTTTGCTACGAATCTCTAATTGACCGTTTAATTTTTTACATAATTGGTTACATAAAAAGAATGTTAACCCCGAACTATGATTGTATCTGTCGGCCAATGTTTGGCTGAGGAAAGGGTAATTAAGATTACTGATCTCTTCATCAGAAATGCCCACACCCGTATCGGTAATTTGAATAATCAGTTGTTCCGGCTGCCCAGGTTCATGACCTACATTGAGCGTTATCTTACCGTAAGCTGTCGTTATAACAGAATAGTGCAGTAGCAATGAAAGTATTTTACGCAATACTTTTTCATCACCAATGTAATTTTGGTCGAGGCCAACAAGATAATGATTAAACAGAGTTAACCCTTTCTGGTTTATCGCTGGCAGCACTTCCAGTAGCAGCCCGTCAATTAATGCAGACAGGGAGAAACTATGTTGTTCTGGTTGCCAATCCTGAGTTTCCAAACGTGTTAGTAAGGTAATATTATCAATCAGCTCAATGATACTGTCAGATTGTTCAGCCAGTTTGCTCGTTAATTCATGTTGCAGCGCCGGGTCAGTGGTGTTTTGTAATTCTTTGGCCGTTTGATTGAGGTTATTAATGGGTTGATTCAGTTCAATTCCCAGGTTATGGAGCATTAGCTTACGGGCTTGCAAGCTTTTGTCGTATTCACGTCTGGCCTGTTGTAGGCGTTTATTGACCAAAACTTCTTTATCCTGATCATGGAGCAGGAAGAGATAGGTTTCAGGCGATATTTTACTGCGGAACATCCTGATTTCGTAGACTTCATTATTCACTGTGCCCTGAATCACCCCGTGGTGCTGTTCTGCCATATGGGCAATTTTTTGCAGGTTAAGGTGAGGCATCAGGTTATCGGCTATCTGATTGCTGGCGACCACCGTATTGCTACTGAAATTATAAACCAGTAGTCCTTGTGGCAAGCGGGTAATAATTTCCTGACTCAGTGATTTTTGTACTTCTAATTGATCAAGCATATCTGTACTTGGGCGAACGAATTGGCGACGAATAAAATAGATCCCCAAAATAGCCAGAGCCAGCAGCAATATATTGGACAAGATCAGCCAGAAGTTATTTCTCAGCAAATCAATAGCCAGCACGGTCACCGGAACACGATAAACAATTTTCAAGGCGGCGTTGGCCAGTGGTGCTGAAATTTCAACCCAATAACCATTGAGCATCACGCTGGCAGCGGCAGTATCCTCCGGTGCCATACCCTCATTAATCGGTGTTTTATCCGGCTGCAACAGGAAGTTCGAGCGCGCCATATTCGGCGGAATCAAGTCATTAATCGGTATATCAAAGGCAATGACCGTCGCCAGATGACCGGGATGATTGAAGGTGGTTCGAATCGTAAAATAGTAGGCGTTCTGGAAGCGCAATTTCCGTAGTGGAGAGAAACTCTCACGTTCATCTAGCGTATTGGCTTGTTGCAGCATTTCTGCTCGCCGAGACTCTGCAGCGGCCGTCAGATAGCTTTCTTTAAAACGTGATGTGACTTCCTTTAAGGCCTGAGTGGTGATGAGAGTTAGGCTATTGTCCTGGCCGTTCAGATAATACATTGAGTAGGTATCATTCTGCGCTCCCCAATGGCTGTCGAGATAATCTGACAACTGTAAGGTCATGGCGAGTGTGGCGGGTTCATGATTACCAAAAATGACGGCGTCAGTTTTTCTGCGTGGTTTTTCAATATAGTAAATATCAGGGCGCAGACGTACTTCTTGGGCGGAAAGAATATTTTTATCAGAGATATTCGGATTATTGGCAAAATCATATACTTGGTAGGTATGGTAACGATAATCATCGATACGTTGCTGCAAACCGGTGGCGATATAGCTCAATGAGTGTTTTTTTTCTGTTAGGTAAGCATTGGTATAGTTATAGCCATACAGCCCAACGGTGATGAGCAGTAATACGATAAACAGCCAGAAGCAGCGCGTAATGTTAGCTGAACTGGTAGATGAGTTATTTTGCATAACGATAATGCATATCCCTTGGTTAGCGCGTGACGGCTTTGGCGCTGGCTGTCACTGTAAGTAACAAGACGGCCACGCAGCCAAAAGCGACCGATAAGTTACTGAGCTGGGCAATAAAACCTATGGCCGCGGGGCCTGCCAGGATGCCGGCGTAACCGATAGTGGTTATGGAGGCCACCGCTAAATTCGCTGGCATGACAGTTTGGTTGCCTGCCGCAGTGAACAGGATTGGTACCACATTTGATGCCCCCAATCCCACGAGCATAAAGCCAATAAGGGCAGCGATTGGGCTATCAATGCTTATCGCGATAATAATCCCCACAGCAGCACATAAGCTGCCGCCTAATAATACCTTGTATCGGCCTAATCCGTTGACAATCCGATCACCATTTAACCGGCCCAGCGTCATCGCAATAGCAAATACCGCATAACCCATTCCTGCCTGTGAGGGTTCCATACCACGCAGCGTTGTCAGGAAAACGGCACTCCAATCAAGCATTGAACCTTCTGCCAGGAACATCACAAAACACAAAAAACCGATAAACATCACCCATCCGCGCGGCAGAACAAACAGTGGGCCATCATGAGGTTCTCCGCTGCCCTGTAACAGGTTTTTATTGGCGGTTAGTAATAGGATAATCATTAACGCGACGGTAGCGATGATGGCCGTAAGCGGAGTTAGCCCCAGCCACAATAATGCACTGACCCCACCGGCACCGGCAATCCCTCCCACACTGAACAGCCCGTGGAAACCGGACATCATTGCGCGCCCACTGGCTTTCTCAACAATGACTGCTTGAATATTCATTGCAACATCTATTATGCCCATCGCCGCACCGAAAACGAGCAGCGCCAGCGCCATCGTAACGGGGGTATTCATCAACACCAGCAAGGGGAGATCGAGGCAGAGCACCGCCCCCGCTAATAAAATCACCGCCCGGCATCCCCATTTTGCTGTGAGTACTCCGGTGAGGGGCATAGCGAGCATCGATCCAATGCCAATACATAATAATAGTAAGCCCAGGGAGGCATCGTTAAGACCTATCCGTTCTTTGGCAAAGGGTACCAACGGTGCCCAGGCGGCCATTCCCAATCCGGAAATAAAAAATGCGAGCCGAGTCGAGACTTGTTGCGCAACACCGGGCTGCACTGTTGATTGGTGTGTTTTGGCGGTCATGAGGTATGGGATCTGCGATTGATATTAATAATAAATATAGACAGACGTTTCTATCACAAAGCGAAATGCGGGTCGAAGGGATTTATCTGTATTAGTTGAAACTTAGCCGCTCCATTCACCAATATGCTTATTTTATCATCATTATGATCAATATTTGAGCAGTTCGTCGCTTTAGTAGGATAATTCAATAAATCTAAAGTATGAAAAAATAGTCGCCCCGCAATGTTGCGTAAATGTAACTATAATACATTAATTTTAATACTCATTTCTGTATGTAAATAATTAACGTTATTATTGTTATATCATATGGTAGAAAGCATTGCTGAAACGATTAAAATTAAATTTATCATTAAGTTGTTATTTTTATTTCATCGGTTTCCATCGAGAGGTAGCCGATATTTATTATTTTGATTACTAATGTTTGTAAATTAAATTAAAAAATTAATTGTACAGTTTTAATATTATCTACTTATATTTAAGTAGTCTCAATCAGCTGGCTGTTCGGGATCACATTAAAAAAACAAGACAAACGCAGATTGCGCTGATTTCTTTGCTGTTATTAACCACACCAGAAACAAGCTTAAACCCTCGTTATTGAGGTGTTTATTTACCCTCCGGCGTCCGACTTATCTGGCCCCCCGATAAGTTCTTACGTGGAGATAGTGACTTGCTTGATTTTGAGGTTATCCATGGCGAATTCAGCAGTTGGCGCAATTGATATTATTTCGCGGCAAAACGGGGCATTGATTTCAGAGGTTGCTGGTAATCAGTCAGTCGTGGCGCTTAGCGGGTTGAGTATCGTGCGAATTCATGGCACGGCAGACAGTGTTGCTGGCTATGAGCGTCAGGGCAATGACCTGATTTTGCACATGAAAGATGGTACCACAGTGCGTTATCAGCACTTTTTTACCGCCGATGCTGAAGGAAATTACAGCGAATTGGTGTTTGATGATGGTGTCAATCCGCCGGTACATGCCACTTTCCCTGCCGCTATGGGAGCCGCCGCCGCTGGCGCTGATGCCATTCTGGTGCCGCAATTGGCCACCCTTGATAGTGTAGCGGGACTGGCGCTGGGAGGAAGTGCCAGCACGGCAGGGCAATTGGCGGGTGCATTAGGCTTTCTGGCGATTGCCGGCGGTATTGGCATTGCCGCATCCCTCAGCAGTAATGGTAACGCCGGTGCCAGCAGTTCGGCGGGTAACAACGGTGGCAATAACGGCGGTAATATCGATCCTCCTGGTAATGGCGGCAATCCGAACCCTGCACCGACATTAACAGTCAAGCCATTGACCGGCGATAACCGCCTCAATGGTAGCGAAGTGAATTCCAATCAAATTTTGAGCGGTACCACAACGGGTGTTACCGCTGGGCAGTTGGTGAATGTCACGATTAACGGCACCACCTATACGGCGAAAGTTCAAGCCGATGGTTCGTGGAGCGTTTTGTTACCGGCCGGTGTGCTGCAAGGTTTACATGACGGTAGTTATCCGGTGGTGGTTACGGTGACCAATGGCAGCGGTCAGACTGCGCAGCAAACTATCATGCTGGTGGTTGATACTATCGCGCCAACATTGACCCTCTCTCCTGTCGCCGGTGATGGCATTATCAACGCAGCTGAAGTCAAAGCGACAGTTGCCATTGGCGGGACATCATCTGCCATTGGTGCAACCGTGACCGTGGTATTTAACGGGAAAACCTATACCGGTACGGTGCAAAGTAATGGGCGCTGGAGTGTGGATGTTCCGGCCAGCGCGTTGGTTGGGTTGAAAGACGGTTCACAGCCGATATCGGCCACAGTGAGCAACAGTGCAGGTAACAGCACCAGCGCCAGCGGAAGTGTGATGATTGATGCTGATCCTCTTAACTTTCCAACATTATTTGTCAACTCATTTGCCAGCGACAATCATCTGAATGGCGCAGAGCAGAAAGTGAGCCAGACATTGAGTGGCCAAACCACCCATGTTGAAGCCGGTAGGTTAGTGCTCATCACGCTGAATAATAAGACCTATAGCGCCACCGTTGGGGCGGATGGTAAATGGAGCACTCAGATACCGTCAGCTGATTTGGGGATGATCGCTAATGGGGCTGCCACTATTCATATCGAAGTCACTAATGCTGCGGGCAATCCGGCCAGCAAAGATAGCGTTTTCACTGTCGATAATACCCAAGGCGGCTTGGGGATAAACCCAGTATCAGGCGACAACCTGATTAACGCCAATGAAGCGCAAACTGATCTCACTGTTTCGGGTACATCGGCAGGGCTGGTGGTGAATACGCCAGTGACGGTCACATTGAATGGTGCCATTTATAACGGCACTGTAGATGCCAATGGCAACTGGAGTGTGCTTATCCCGAAAGGGGATTTAGGCAAACTGACTGATGGCCCGATAACCTTAACGGTGCAAGCTACCGGATTACCCGATGCCACTTTGCCATTAGGGATTTATATTCATAATCTGCCTGCGGCGATATTCAACACGCCTTTTAGTGATGGAAATCTTAATGGCAGCGAAGTGAAGATCGACCAAACACTCCAGGGTTCAACGGGGGTGAATGGGGTAGGTCAGACGGTGACGGTGAGCTTTAATGGCGTGACATATCACCCCGTGGTGGCGATGGATGGTAGTTGGTCGCTGGTTTTCCCCTCCACGGCTTTACAGGTGCTGGGGCAAGGAAATATCCCGCTGTTGGTGACTGTCAGTGATATAGCGGGTAATAGCAAAAGTCAGCTACTGACAGTGAATGTGGATACTCAGGCCCCTACACTGACGATTAATCCCGTTGCGGGTGACAGCATCATTAATGCCATAGAGGCCGCTGGGCCGATAGCCCTCAGTGGGCGTAGTTCTGAGATTGGCGCGACAGTCGTCATCACTTACGAAGGGAAATTTTATCAGGCAGTTGTGCAGACAGACGGCTCCTGGCATGTCGATATCCCTGCCGGCGCATTAACAGGGATTGATGATGGCAGCCACCCGTTAACGGCCACGGTAATGGATACTGCGGGTAACATTACCAGCGTCACTTCGAATGTGACGTTGGACGCCAATCCGGCCAATCTGCCCACCTTATCCATCAATACCTTTGCGGGTAATAATATTCTCGATGCTGCTGAACAGCGCGTTGATCAAATAGTCAGTGGCACCACCACCCAAGTGGAGTTGGGCCGTGTGGTCACTATCTCGCTGAACGGTAAAACCTACCAGGCTACGGTGGGTGCTGATGGTAGCTGGAGTGTCAAAGTCAGTGCTGCTGATCTGGCTCTGCTGGTCAATGGCAATACCAGCATCACGGCAACTGTCGCGGATGCCAGCGGCAATGCCGTGACTGAAACTCATAATATTACCATCAATGATAAGTTGACCGGGCTGGGTATCAACCCAGTGACGGGTGACAACCTGATTAATGCGGCTGAAGCGGCGGCTGGCGTAACGGTCAGCGGCACATCATTCAATGTGAATTCCGGACAAACTATTACCCTGACATTGAATGGTAAAATCTATACCGCACTGGTGGGAGCGAATGGGCGTTGGAGTACCCAGATTCCAGCGACTGACCTGGCTCAATTAGCCGATGGCAGCGCGGTATTAACCGCCAGTACCACAGATGCTAGCGGCAATTCCATTAGCAGTTCGGCAAATCTGGGCATTTATACCCATAAGCTTCCTACCGCCAGCCTGACTCCACCTTTTGGCGACGGCACACTCAACAGTACGGAAGCGGCGCTCGGCCAGACATTAACCGGCAGCACCGGTGTCACAGGCAGTGGTCAGAAAGTGAGTGTGACCTTTGGCGGGGTGACCTATGTCGCCACGGTTGCCGCAGATGGCAGCTGGTCATTGTCGCTTCCAGCCAATACATTGCAAGGATTGGGGCAAGGCAATCAGCTGCTGGTGATTACTGCCAGTGATGCGGCCGGTAACAGCAATACACTAAACACTCAATTCAAAGTGGATACTCAAGCCCCCACTTTATCTGTTGCTCCGATTGCAACAGATAACATTATCAATGGTGCAGAGGCCGCCGCCAGCATCACTGTTCGGGGTTCCAGCTCGGAAATCGGCGCGATTGTGAAAGTGAGTATCGGCGGGCAACTCTACTCCGGCATGGTGCAGCCTGATGGTAGCTGGAGTGTCACTATTCCGGCTGGTGCGCTGTCATCGCTGGGTGATGGGCGTTATGTCGTGAGCACGCAAGTTCAGGATGCGGCCGGTAACAGCACCACCGTGACACAAGATGTCATGCTCGATGCCGATCCACGTCATTTCCCGACGCTGTCTATCAATGCCTTTGCGGATAACAATATTCTGGATGGTGCTGAACAGAAGGTGAGTCAGACTGTCAGTGGCAGTACCACAGGCATTGAGGCTGGACGAACGATTACGATATCCCTTAATGGGAAGACCTATAGCACAACCGTGGATTCCGCCGGTAAATGGAATACAACCATTCCGGCAGGGGATTTGGCATTACTGACCAATGGTACGACGAATATTACTGCGACGGTCAGTGATGTGAATGGCAATGCCGCCAATGGTAGCCATACTATTATTGTCAATAATACTCAAAGCGGAATTGGTATCAGTCCACTGACCGGCGACAACCTAATCAACGCGCAAGAAGCGGCGGCAGGCATCACGGTGAATGGCACTTCCAGTAATTTGAATGCCAACCAGACCATTACGGTGACGCTAAATGGCAAAACCTACATCACCGTCACCGGATCGAATGGGAATTGGAGTCTGGCATTGCCCGCCGGTGATTTGGCCTTGTTGGCCGATGGTAAAACCACACTGACTGCTACCGCGATAGACAGCGCTGGGAATACTGTATCCACCAGCAGCGAACTTGGGGTTTATATCCATAGTGTGCCAGCGGTTGTGACTAATCCCCCCTTTGGCGATGGCATTCTCAACCAAACCGAGGCTGGTACCAGTCAAAGCTTAAATGGCACCACCGGTGTGACGGGCGCAGGGCAGTCGGTGACAGTGACTGTCGGGGGCAAAACCTATCAGGCCGCTGTGGGTAATGACGGCCAGTGGTCATTAACATTGCCACCGAGCGTGTTGCAAGGACTGGCGCAGGGCGGACAGTCAATAAAGGTACAGGTTACCGATGCTGCGGGGAATACCAATAGCGCTACTACCGCCATTTCGGTTGATACATTGCCGCCTGAGTTATCGGTGGGGAAAATTGCCGTTGATGGCGTCATAAATGCCACTGAAGCGGCAGCCAACATCCCAATATTTGGTACCTCTAATGAAGTGGGTGCTTTAGTTAATGTGGTGATAAATGGTCAAACTTACAGCACCAGGGTTAGCAATAGTGGCAGTTGGAGTGTCGATATTCCGGCTAATACCCTCAATTTGTTGGCCGATGGCAGCTATCCCGTCACCATTTCGATTCAGGACAGTGTTGGCAATACCACTACTGTGACTGAGAATATCAAGTTAGTCACCCAGTCGGTTCCAAACCCAACACTGACTACGCCGTTTGCTGATGGCTATCTCAATGCCACAGAAGTCACCTCCAGCCAAACATTAAGTGGCAGCACTAGTGTGAGTGGCACGGGGCAACAGGTGGTGGTGACGGTAGGCGGGGTGGTTCACACGCTGGTGGCGGACAGTCAGGGCAACTGGCAATTGACCTTACAACCGTCAGAATTACAAAATCTGCCCAATGGTAATCTGGTGATCTCAGTTACCGCGACCGACAGTGCAGGCAACAGCAACAGTTACACTGGCAGCGCGACGGTGGATAAAATGGCCCCCGTGCTGGTGGTTAACCCTATCAGTAATGACAATATCATCAATGCCATTGAGGCCCTGAGTACCGTCAATATCACGGGTAGTGCGCCGCAATCTGAGGCAGGCCGAACAGTGTCGGTGCAGTTAAACGGTGTGACTTACAGCAGTTTGGTTCAACCGGATGGCACCTGGAGTATTCCGCTGAGTAACAGTCTGCTGCAAGGGCTGGCGGATGGTAACTATCCGGTGCGAGTGACAATCAGTGACAGCGCCGGTAACCAAACAATAGTCGACCGCACGCTAACCATCGATGCCTCGCCGGCTAATCTCCCAACGGTCACGATTAGCAGCATCTCGGGTGATAACTTTATTAGTCGTGATGAGTCCACCAAAGATGTGTTGATCAATGGGGTGTCCAGCCATGTTGAGTCCGGGCGCACCGTCAGTGTGATGCTCAATGGCAAAACCTACAGCGGCACTGTGCAAAGTGACGGCAGCTGGCAAGTGACAGTTCCGGCAGCCGATGTCAGTCAGTTGCCGGAAGGAGCCTTAACTGCGCAGGTGACCGTGACTGATGTGTCGGGGAACTCAGCGAGTGACACTCATCAGGTCACGGTCATTGCTTCACTGGCAAACCAACCTGTCTTGACGGTCTCCACGGTCACCAGTGATGACATTATCAATTATCAGGAAAGCCAGTCAGCACTGACCATCAGTGGCAACAGCCAGCGGGTACAGGCAGGGCAAACGGTGACTGTCAGTCTACACGGCAAGAATTACCAAGGCGTGGTTCAGGCTGATGGCCGTTGGAGTGTGTCGGTTCCGGCGGGTGATGTACAGGCGCTGCCACAAGGCAATAATGTCATCAATGCCGCCGTTAATGATGTGGCGCAAAACCCTGCCAGCTCGACCCATAATGTCACAGTCGATACTCAGGCTCCGCTACTGACTGTTGATGTACAAACCAATCTCGACCATGTGTTGAATCTGGCCGATGCCTTGCTGGGGCTGGTGGTGAAGGGCACTTGTGCCGGTGAAACAGGACTCACCGTCACCGTAACGCTAAATGGTCATAATTATAAGACGCAGGTACAAAGTGATGGTAGTTGGAGCCTGACCATTCCTTCCGCTGATCTGTTGCTGTTAGGGGATGGCCCATTAACGGGTGGAGTGAAGGTCAGTGTAACCGATGCCGCCGGTAATGAAAGCCACGATATCACTCATCTCAATGTGGCCATCAATACTCTGCCGACACTGACCTTAGCACCGCTGTTTGGCGATAACGTATTAAGTGTCGGTGAGATAAGTGCCAATGCCACTCTGACGGGCAATTGTAGCAACTTAGCGATTGGTACTGCGGTGGTGGTATCAATTAATGGTAAGAATTATAGCGGCAGTGTGACTTCGAATGGTGGCTGGTCGGTCAATATCAGTGCCGCAGCTCTACAAAGCCTGAACGACGGTATGACCAAAGTGACGGTGAGTGCCACGGATGCTAATTCGGGTAACAAAGCCTCGGTTAGCGCCGATCTGGATATCTTAATTCATAACGTGCCGAACATTACCCTGCCAGCATTGCCGTTTGGTGATGGTTATCTGAACAAATTGGAGGTCGCCGCCAGTCAAATTCTGACCGGCAATACCGGAGCTACCGGTAGCGGACAGACCATTACCTTGAAAATTGATGGGGTGACCTATCCTGCGACGGTGGCTTTGGATGGCACCTGGATTTGTACGTTACCGGCCGGGGCATTAAATGGTTTAACTGATGGCTCGCACACTATTTCCATCACCGTGACCGACCGGGTAGGTAACAGTGATACCGAGTCAGTGACCTTTAATTCTGCATTGAACATTACCCCAGCGCCGACGTTTGACGCAGGATCAATTATTGGTGGCATACTCAATGCGGCTGAAGCAGCGGCGGGCGGGCAATTAACCGGCAGTACCGGGATTGTCGGCGATAAGCTGCAACAGGTCACCGTGACCATCAATGGTACCGGTTATGCGGCAACGGTAACCGTAGACGGAAAATGGGCCTTAACCTTGTCGCCCGATATGTTGAAAGCCTTACCAGAGGGAACCTGGGATGTTACGGTCACCGCCAAAGATGCCGCCGGTAATAGCGGCGCGCTGACCAGCCAGGTTGATGTGCTGACTCACAATTTACCGCATCCGACACTGGTATTGCCGTTTGGTGATGGGGTGCTCAATCATGCTGAAGCCTTGCTGGGTCAGACATTGAATGGTAGCACCGGCGTAACGGGCGTCGGTCAACAGGTGGCTATCTCAATAGATGGCAAACTAGTACAAACTATTACGGCAAACACTGATGGCAGTTGGTCATTACCGCTACTGACGGAATTACTCGTCGGGCTGGCAAGTGGGCCACACAGCATCGGGATAAAAGTCACGGACCGTGGTGGTAATGAAGTCACTATTTCACCCGAGATTACATTTACCTCACAACAGCAGGTACCAACGCCATCTATTGATACCCTTTCCTTCGGTGCCAGCATCAATATTGCCGAAGCCGCACTGGCAACCACGATCAGCGGTAAAACCGGGATAACGGGCAATAATCAAAATGTGCAGTTGAAGATTGATGTGGGGGGTATCAGCTATGCCGGATTGGTTGATGCTGGCACCGGTAACTGGACGGTGACTATTCCCGCTGGAGCTTTAAATGGCCTGACAAATGGGCAGCATCAAATTAATGTCACCGTGACTGATTCCGCCGGTAACAGTAACAATCAGTCAGCCAATTTTGACAGCTTCCTGACACTGCCCGCGCCCACCATTAGCCCCCCTCTGTTTGGTGCGACCTTGAATCTGGCTGAGGCCGGAATCGATCAATTACTGACCGGCACCACCGGCCTGCTTAACACGGCGCAAACCGTGAAAGTGACAATAAATGGAGTGGTGTATAACGCCAATGTCAATATCGCCACTGGCGCGTGGAGTGTCACGGTACCGACGGCTGATTTAAAACAGATTCCTGATGGCGCACAGCAACCGATCAGAGTGGATGTCACTGATGGCGGCGGTAATAGCGGCAGCAATTCACTCAATATCGGCGTCGTGACCCATAACTTACCGACCGTCACCGTCGATGCGCCGTTATTTGGCGCGGAGCTGGACTTTGCTGAAAGCAAAATCCCCCAACTGTTGAGTGGCTCCACCACCAATATGGCGCAAGGAAGCCTAGTCAATATTAGCTTCGGCACCCTCAATCTCACCGCGATTGTGGGTGCTGATGGTAAATGGAGCGCGCTGGTGAACAGCGCTCAATTGGGCACTTTGAGCGGCTCTGCCACCATCAGTGCCACGGTGACCGACAGCGCCGGTAACGAGGGCCATACCACTAATCCAATCAATGTGAATGTCAATCTCAGCCCACCAGCGGTGGTGTTGACCATTAATCCCATCGCCACTGACAATATTATCAATGCTGCTGATGATCCCTTGAATATTACAATTAGCGGTAAGGTGACAGGGGCGGGAGCACAGGGCGGTTCGGTGGTCGTGAGTATTAATGGTACGCCATTGGTTGCCCCTATTGTTTTCGGCGCGGAGGGTAACTGGTCGGTGACATTACCGAAGCTCAGTTTCCCCGATGGCAACTATCAGATAACGGCTACAGTAGACGGGGGCACGGCCTCCGAACAGGTCGAATTGCTGGTTGACCGTTCGCCGCCGACCTTGACGCTTTCGCCTTTTGCCGACAATAACATCTTGGATGCTCTTGAATCCAAATCACCACAGTTAGTGAGTGGTGTGGCTTCAACTGATGATATTGGGCGCACCGTGACAGTAACGCTAAACGGTAAAAACTATTCTGCTCTGATCGGGGCGCAGGGTCAGTGGAGTGCCAGTATTCCAATGGCTGATTTACAGGCGCTGGCGCAAGGCTCACATACTCTGAAAGTGACACTGACTGATCTGGCGGGTAATCCTGCCGAGAAAACGGCCACCATCGTCGTTGATACTATCCCGGCGCTTATCACACTGGATGTCGCGGCACCGGTTCTCAACAGTAATGTGCTTGGCTCAATACTCTCCGGCACCGCTTTGGGGGCGGAGGGTAAAACCTTAACCCTCACCTTGGGCAGCACCATACTCACCACTGTGGTCGGTAATGATGGTAAATGGAGCATTACTGTTTTGCCGGGCAATTTGAGCGGAATTGTGGATGGCCCGCTGGTGGCGGGATTGAGTGTGACCGATACCGCCGGTAACCCTGGCAGCAGTAATGTCACGATGAATGTGGCGCTCAATCCGGCATTGGCACTGACAGTCGACCCGCTGTTCAATGGCGGCTATCTCAATGCTGTCGGTGCTTTGGTTGATCAAACCTTGTCCGGCACCGTATTGAATGCCGGTCTGGGGGCCAAAGTGAAAGTCACCATTAATGGGCACGAACAGATTGCGGATGTGGGGGCTAATGGTAAATGGACACTGACTCTCCCCGCTGCCGATTTAAGTCAATTAGCAAATGGCGCGTTAACACTGAATATCAGCGTAACCGATGCTAATAACAACGTGGTGCAGCTCCTCCCCGCACCGGTGCTAAATGTGTTGACGCATAACTTACCGACCTTCGGCACTTTAGATCCCCTGTTTGGTGGCGATGGCATCCTGAATAGTGTGGAGTCCGCCGTGACTCAGACGCTGGGTGGGGTGATTAATAATGTGGCCGCGGGGGCGACAGTGACTGTCACCCTCGGTACTCAAGTATTGACCGCCCAAGTGCAAGCTGGCGGGGTGTGGCATGTTGATTTGCTGCCTTCACTATTAGGCGGGTTACAGGACGGCAGCTTGCAAGTGGGTATTTCGGTGAAAGATGTCGCCGGGAATATTGTTAATACCCAATTGGGGATTACGGTGTTGACCCACGATCTACCACTGGTCACCCTGAATCCTATCTTTGGAGATGGCATCCTGAATGCGGCTGATTTGCTGTTAAATCAGACCATTAGTGGCACAGTTAACAATATGCCAGCAGGCGCGGAAGTCACCATCAAGCTGGGTACGGCGCGGCTAAAAGCCATTATCGGTGCTGATGGCTCATTCAGTGTGCCGGTTGATAGCCTGACATTAAATGGGTTGCTGGCCGGTTCACTCAATGTCACCGCCTCGGTGACTGACTCTGCCGGGAATACCAATACGGCAACCCGCCCATTGCTGGTGAACGTGACCCTGCCGGTTATTTCGCTGAATCCTGTTTTTGACGACGGTAAGCTCAGCCTGGCGGATACCGCCATTGCGCAAATCATCGGCGGTATGGTCAGCGGGGTGGAGGCGGGGACTCAGGTGAGAGTCACCCTAGGGGGGAAAACCTTCTTTGGCACCACAACGGCGAACGGCAGTTTCACCATTACGGTTCAGCCAGCGGATTTAACCGCATTATTGAATGGCAATCTGACTGTGGGTGTGTCGGTGACCGACTCCGCCGGTAACACCGGAACAACCTTCGGCAGCGTCAATGTCATTATTAATAATCTGCCTAAGTTAGTTCTAAATCCGATTTTTGGCGACGGGCTATTAAGTATTGACGATAGCAAAGTGACGCAAATCATCAGCGGGACGGTGGTCAATGGCACCGTGGGTGCGCAGGTTCTGGTGCAAGTTGGCAGCAATCAACTGACAGCAATCATCGGTACGGGTGGTGGCTGGAGTGTTCAGGTTCCGAGCAATATATTGAACGGATTGTTGGATGGAAGCCAAACCATCAGCGCATCCTTGGTGGACAGTGCCGGAAATGCCACCAGCGCCAATGGATTGGTTAATGTGCTGATTCATGTTCAGCCGACACTGTCTGTTAATCCTATTTTTGGTGATGGCATCCTCAGTGTGGCGGACTTGCTGGTAGCGCAAACCATCAGCGGCACCACCACTAATGTGGCGCTGGGAACTCAAATCAATGTGGTTCTCAATGGCAAACCCTACACGGCGACGGTGGGGGCGGGGGGCCACTGGAGTGTGCTTATTCAGCCGGTGGATTTAAAAACGCTGGTGACCGATGGCCCACTGACAGTGAATATTTCGCTGCAAGATGCAGTGGGCAACCCGGCAAGCGCTTCTGGCGTGTTGAGTGTCATCGCCAATGCCCCGCCAACCCTGTCACTGGACCCTATTTTTGGTGATGGTCTGCTCAATGCCGCTGATGCACTGTTAACCCAAACGATTAGTGGTCACAGTACGTCTGCTGCCGGAGCCAATTTGACGGTGAAAGTAGGTAATCTCACCTTGAATACCACCGTGAAAGCCGATGGCAGTTGGAGCATTGCGGTGCCGCCATCGGCGCTGGCAGGCCTGCTGGATGGCAGTTTTACCGCCAGCGCCAACCTGACCAATGCCGCCGGGCACAGTGCCAGCGCTACAGCACCGGTCACGGTTGGCATAAGTCTGCCGACCTTAACACTGAACCCATTCTTTGCTTCAGATAGCTATCTGAGTGGGGCTGAATCGACCACGGCCCAAGTGATTTCTGGCACCAGCACTCACGCCGCTGGCTCGCAAATCATCGTAACTGTTGGCGGTGCGGTCTTGACCGGCATTATTGGCAGTGATGGCCACTGGAGTGTGCCGATTACGCCTTCGGCCCTGACCGGTTTGCTAGACGGTTCCGCTAAAATTGGTGTGTCGGTCACTGATGCTGTGGGCAACCATGTCGCTGTTAACACTGATTTTATTGTGAAAACTCATGCGTTACCTTTGCTGGGAGTTGATGCATTGGGTAATGTCGGCAACTTACTGCAACTGCCAACCAATGGTCTGATTGTTTCTGGTTCCAGCTTAAATGTGCTGGCCAATACCAAAGTTAAAGTGACGTTACTGGGTCAAACCTTAGAAGGCACTGTTGACAGTAGTGGGCACTGGAGTGTGCAGTTCTTTGGCTCTTTCCTCAAAGCGCTGAATGTTGTCAGCATCTTAACCACCCCGGTAGCGGTATCGGTCACCGATGAAGCGGGTAACTACAAAGCCATATCGGTTGGCCTGCTCTCTGGCTCTGGTATCCAATTGTTGTCAGCCGATCATGATATTCAGGCCGCCAGCATGACGGTTACCCATGACACGGATACCTCTCATTTAGTCGAACCATTGGCACAGCCTATCGACAGCATTCTGACCACCACGGTGACGGAGGGCGGCTATACCATCGGTGGCGTTACGCTAAATCTGGCTGATGGCGTGGTGATGTCCGGCGAGGCGCTTACCGGCAGCAGTGGTGCCGATGTTTTCACCGTTAACTCATTGAACTTCAACCATATCGATGGTGGGTTGGGTATGGATACTTTGCTGCTGGACGGGGTGAATCAAACATGGGATCTGACCAGTTTAGGGCTGAAGGTGGAGCATATCGAAATCATTGATTTAGGTCAGAGCGGCAACAACAGTATCCGGCTTGATTTACGCGATGCGCTCACGCTAACCGACAAGCCGGAGGATGATTTGTTGATTAAGGGCGCACCAGGCGGGCTAGTCACGCTCAGTAATACCCCAGACGGAGTGTGGAGCAGCATAGGGCAACGCAGCATTGATGGACAGGCGTTCGATGTCTATCACAACTCATCGCTAGACAGCAGTAACACATTGGGAGACGTGTTGATTCAGCACGGCTTGCAGGTGCATTTGGTGTGAAGTCACCGGCTCGGTTAAGAGCAAAAAGACTATAAAAATGATCGGCACAGGAGTCTGTCGGCGATGAAAAGAACAACCGAATATTTTGCTCGCCGGCGTCTCTCCGGCGCATTGTGGGTGATAACGGTGTTATCGGTGATGGGGCAGCCGTCAGTGCAGGCGGCTGACTCCGCGACGGCACCAGCTTTTAACTGGCAAGCTGCACCGAGCGAAGAGCAACTGGCAGAGCTGAGTTTGCGCGAGGCTATCTTGCGTGCTTTCGCCCGTAATCCGCAGATTGCACAGGCGGCAGCGCAGATAAGAGTGGGAAACGGGGATTTAGAGGTTGCCGAAAGTGGTTGGTATCCACAGGTCTCTTTGCAAGGAGCGACTGGGAAATCACATCAAACTGACTCTGCGGGCAGCTTGAATAGCAATGCGTCAGCCGGAATCCAACTGAGTCAACTGCTGTATGACTTTGGCAAAACCGGTGGCAGTATTGATGAACAGGCCTCTTTGTCGGAGGCCTATCGCTATGACCTGTTCAACACTATGACTGCCGTGGGGCTGAGTACGGTCCAAGCTTATTTGCAAGTCAAACGCTATCAGGCGTTAAGTGTAGTAGCGCGTAACAATATTGACTCTCTGGATAAAGTCAAACAGACCGCCCAACTGAGAGCGGATGCGGGTCTCAGTTCGCAATCTGATGTGTTGCAAGCTGAAACTCGCATCGCCGGTATGGTGGCGACGCTGGAGCAATATCGGGCGCAGCAACGTTCGGCTCAGGCGCAACTGACGGTACTGACCGGCGTGGTGTCTGATAACCTGCCGGATCTACCCAAAGATCTGCTCAAACAAAAAGTCACTCTGAATGCCATTCCTTATGACGCCAGCAGCGCGGTGCGTAGCGCCGAGGCTAAACAACAGGCCGCGCTGCAACGGGTAAGGCAAAGTCAGGCGCAGCATTGGCCCACCTTAAAGATACAGGCGGGCAGAACACGTTATGAAAATGAGTCACGTTCTTATTGGGATGATCAGGTGCAACTGGCAGTTGAAGCGCCGGTTTATCAAGGAGGAGCGGTCAGTGCCAAAGTCAGGGCTGCTGAGGGTATGCGCGCTGCGGCACAAGCTGAAGTGGAAAAAGCCAAGCTGGATGTGAATCAAAAGGCAGCCACGGCTTATGCCGACATGATTGGTGCCATACAGCGCCAACAGGCAGGCGAGCAGCAACTGCAAAGTGCTGTACACACCCGCAGTGTCTATCAGGATGAATATAAGTTAAGTAAACGCAGCCTGAATGATTTGCTGAGTGTAGAGCAGGATGTGTTGCAGGCCGACTCTATGCGGCTGATGGCGCTGTATGACGGCTGGGATGCCACTGCACGCTATGCTTCTGCCGTCGATAATTTGGTGGATATGTTGGGAATTGACCGGGTCGCTCAGAGTGGTGAAAGGTTACCCACTCTCTAATATCCGTCATTCCTCAAGCCGCATGTGCGTTGGCTGCCTTCGCGCACCCCAGTCACTTACTTATGTAAGTTCCAGGGGATTTACTCAGTTGCCGCCTTCCTGCAACTCGAATTATTTAGGGTATGACAGGCCGCTTTACCCGCCAGAAAAATTATAGCCCACAAGGCAGGGGTAACATGACAACGCAATCTACGCCAACAGAGGTCTGGATAACAGCAATGGCGAGAGTGGCCAGCCGTTATGGCAAACCCGCTGATATGAACTTTCTTGCCCAGCAAATGCGGTGGTTTGAGCAATTAACTGGTTTACGTCAATTGGAGCGACTCAGTGGTCTGCTGGGTTTACAGACCAACGTGATGCCGCTGAAAAAAGTCCGCTGGCGCAATGAATTACTCCCGGTATTACTGGAGTTGGAGCCCGGCAGTGTGGCGGTATTGGAACACATCAATGACAACGGGTTGGTGAGTTATTGGCTCAGTGATGGCGGCGATGTGGTACGTGAAATCAGTCTGGAGGACTTAGTGGCGCGGAGCCAGGGCCGGGTGGTCATAGTTGGGGTTGCCAACCGTGGCCGCGATAGCCGTGTTGATGAATTTATTCGGCCCTACCAGCAGCACTGGTTCTGGCAGAATTTTCGCGGTGCCGGGCGTAAAATTGCTGAAATCTCGCTCGCCTCAGTACTGGGTAATGTGCTGGCGTTGGGGGGGATCCTGTTTTCAATGCAGGTTTATGATCGGGTGATACCGGCGCAATCATACGCCACATTATGGGTACTGTTTTTTGGTGTTTTACTCGCCGCATTTATGGAATATATCATTCGGCTGACCCGCACTCAGATCTCTGATTTGATGGGTAAAAAAATCGACCTTAATGTGTCATCGATGCTATTTGTACGAGCGATGGCCATCAAGAATGAAGCACGCCCCAAATCGACGGGATCCTTTATTTCCCAGCTTCGAGAAATCGATCAGGTGCGTGAACTGCTAACATCCACCACGGTAGGTGCGGCGGCAGATATGCCGTTTGTCCTGCTGTTTCTGGCGATTATGGCCTTTATCGGTGGTCCGCTGGTGGTTATCCCGCTTTTAGCTATCCCACTCATTGTTATCCCCGGTTTATTGATTCAATTCCCGATGGCGAAACTGGCTAAAGAGGGCATGCGTGAAGGGGCACTGCGCAATGCCATTTTGGTCGAAACCATTGAAGGTATTGAAGATATTAAAGCTTTACAGGCTGAACCATATTTCCAGCGCCAATGGGAGCAAACCCATGAGGTGAGTGCTGCTATCGGGATGAAACAGCGGCTATGGGGAGCGCGCCTGACCGGGTGGGCGTCGACGGTATCGCAATTAACTTATGCCGGAATGTTGGTTTTTGGCACCTACCTGGTGCTGGCCGGTGAGATTACCACCGGTACGCTGGTCGCCAGCAGTTTGCTCTCTTCCAGAACTATCGCGCCATTAATGCAGCTGACAATGGTTTTCTCGCGCTGGCAGCATGCGAAAAGTGCCATGACCGGCCTGAATGAACTGCTCAAAAAACCGTTAGACCGTCCCGAAGAGGGAGAGTTAGCGCATTGTCCAATACTGAGCGGTCACTACCAATTACGTAATGTGCAGTACACCTATGATGAAGAAAAAGGGCAAAACGTGGTTGCTATCGGTGCACTGGAAATCAAGCCTGGAGAGAAAGTGGCGATTCTGGGCAAGGTGGGGGCAGGTAAATCTACCTTACTAAAACTATTGGCCGGTCAGGCCACTGCCACACAGGGCAAAGTAGTGATTGATGGCGTGGATATCAAACGCATTGAACCCGCTGATTTGCGCCGCCAACTGGGCTTTTTATCGCAGGATTCCCGCCTATTCTTTGGCTCACTTCGGCAAAACCTGATGCTGGGGCACCCACATGCCACGGAGCAGGAAATGATAGAGGCACTGAGGATCAGTGGTGCGATAGCTATGGTGCAACAGGATGCTGCCTGTCTTGACCGGATTATTAATGAAGGTGGGCAGGGGTTATCGGGTGGACAGCGCCAAATGGTATTGCTGAGCCGCATGATTCTACGTAATCCACAAGTTGTCTTGATGGATGAACCCACGGCGTCGATGGATGAGCAGTTGGAGGATTATGTCATTCGTCAGATGCATGCCTGGTTAGATGGCCGCATGTTGGTGTTGGTGACTCATCGGCCAGCGTTATTAAAGTTGGTGGATCGCATCATTGTTATGGATAACGGACGGGTGGTGGCCGATGGCCCACGCGACCATATCCTCAATTCGATGGCGAATAAATCGCAACAAGGTGCTGTCTAACAGGAGTGAGCTATGAGCAGTCTAAGCCTGCAACAAGAGAGGGCGCATCAGGAGCGGCACATGTCAGCCATTGTTTGGCTGATGTTGGTTGGGATGATTGTGATGTTCATTTGGGCTTATTTCGCCATTCTCGATGAGGTCACGGTAGGCACCGGGAAAGTCACGCCATCCAGTCGCGCACAACTAATAGAAAGCCTGGATGGCGGTATTATCAATGAGTTATTGGTACATGAAGGGGCCATCATCAATAAAGGACAAATTCTAGCTCGCCTCGATCCGACCCGTTTTCAATCTAATTATGGTGAGGCTGCCGCTCGCGTGCGGACCTTGCGCGCATCATCGGAACGTCTGCGGGCCGAGCTAACGGGCGCCGCATTGGCTTTCAGTGCGGACACTTTAAAAGAGTCTGAGTTGGTAGCACGAGAAACACAGTTTTATCTTTCCAGACGGCAGAATCTCACTGAAACCGTGAGCAACTTGCAGCAATCCCTGAAACTTGTGCAGCAAGAACTGCGGATGACGGAGCCACTGGTGGCTAAAGGGGCAGCCAGTCAGGTAGAGGTGATTCGGTTACAACGCCAGATAAGTGACTTGCGCGGTAAAATTGATGAAGCGCGCAATCAGTATGCAGTCAGAGCCAGAGAAGAGCAGGTGAAGAATAATGCGGATTTAGATGCACAGTTGCAGGTGGTTTCCGGTAAGCAAGACCAGCTTACGCGAACCACGCTTATTTCACCGGTGCGTGGGATCGTCAAGGATATTCAGGTTTCAACCGTTGGCGGCGTGTTGCAGCCCGGCGGTAAACTGATGGAAATAGTTCCCATCGAAGAGCAACTGCTGATCGAAACGCGTATCAACCCACGCGATATTGCTTACATTCGGCCAGGGTTGCCAGCGACAGTCAAAATAACCGCTTATGATGCATCTATCTACGGCAATTTGACCGGGGTTGTGGAAACAGTTTCACCGGACACACTGCAGGATGAGGTCAAACGAGATCAGTTCTACTATCGGATTTATGTTCGCACTAGTCGGGCTGATCTGACCAATAAGGCTGGCAAATTATTCCCAATATTACCGGGCATGGTGGCCAGCGTAGAAATTAAAACCGGCCAAAAAACAGTTTTGGATTATCTGATCAAACCGCTGAATAAAGTGAAGGAATCATTGAGAGAGCGTTAATATTATTACCGCATTTTTTGACCCTATTTGTGCCAGAGTTCAGGCTAGATAGGGTGTTTATCTGACGAAAAATATGAAGTAAAACCAATAAATAGTCTGGTAATAGTTTAGTTACCTGGCTATTTATTGTCCTCAACAGCTTAAGCTATTCGTGCTTAAATAAAAACATGAAACTATATCACTTGGCTATCATTTCATTCTTTAAACATATCCACCGTTATAAATATACTTTACGATATATATCGCAGGCAATAAAAAAGCCGGTCAAAGACCGGCCGTAACACTTACGAATTATCTGACCGCGAGGGCCACAATGAGGGAAATAGTAAAATAATGATGATAGCGGATTTATTATAGTTCCTAATTGATAGAGGTTACTTGTCAATTTGTGCTGTTATTGTAATTCAATAACTAACTGTTTTATATAGTTTAATAATTATTCTTGATTATGGGTGCTATATTTACCTGTGTTTGTAAATTCTGTGAAAGTTCGCTGTTATTTACATTTTGAAATGCTTTTTGGGGTTATGAAACATTATCCGAGACTTCGTAGCATTTTCTGTATAGATTAATCCCGATCTTATTACCACAATAGAATAACCCTATTGGGATTATATGCTCGCAAGAGCAGTGGCATAGTTAGATCTAATAATTAGAGGATAATAACGATGAAACTTCGAGTTCTTTCCCTGCTTGTTCCAGCTTTATTAGTTGCCGGTAGCGCAGGCGCGGCTGAAATTTACAACAAAGACGGCAATAAACTGGACTTGTACGGCAAAGTTGATGGTTTGCATTATTTTTCTGACGACAAGAGTAAAGATGGCGACCAGTCTTACATGCGTTTTGGCCTGAAAGGCGAAACACAAATTACTGACCAACTGACCGGTTACGGCCAGTGGGAATATCAGGCAAATTTAAATAAAGCAGAAGACCAAGACCAAGGTAACTTTACCCGTATTGGCTTTGCTGGTTTGAAATTTGCTGATTACGGTTCTTTCGATTACGGTCGTAACTACGGTGTGCTGTACGACGTAACTTCTTGGACTGACGTGCTGCCAGAGTTCGGTGGCGATACTTACGGTGCTGACAACTTCATGTCACAACGTGGTAACGGCATGGCGACTTACCGTAATACCAATTTCTTTGGTCTGGTAGATGGCCTGAACTTTGCTCTGCAATATCAGGGCAAAAATGGCGACGGCACTGAAACCAACAATGGCCGTTCAGTACAAGGCCAAAATGGTGACGGGTACGGTATGTCCGTATCTTATGACCTGGGCTGGGGTGTAAGTGCATCTGCGGCAATGGCTAGTTCTAAACGTACTGATGACCAAAATAACCTGGCATTTGGTCACGGTGACCGTGCTGATGCCTATTCTGGTGGTTTGAAATACGATGCGAATAATGTTTATCTGGCCGCAACTTATGCCCAGACTTACAACCTGACTCGCTTCGGTAACTTTAGCAATGATAACACTGATGCGGGCTTCGCCAACAAAGCGCAAAACATCGAGTTAGTGGCTCAGTACCAGTTTGATTTCGGTCTGCGTCCATCTTTAGCTTACCTGCAATCTAAAGGTAAAGACTTGGGCAATGGCTACGGCGACCAGGATCTGGTGAAATATGTTGATGTCGGTGCGACTTACTACTTCAACAAAAACATGTCCACCTATGTTGATTACAAAATCAACCTGTTGGATGAAAATAACTTCACCAAAAATGCCGGTATCAACACTGATGATATCGTAGCGGTTGGTCTGGTTTACCAGTTCTAATCCTGATAAATAGCTTCTGATAAAACGCGGCCATTTGGCCGCGTTTTTTGTGCCTGCTATTTTGCTTTGCTAACTTCTAATATTTATCTTCAGTCTTGGGTGTATTTTTAATCGCTTTGACTTTTTTTGACCAATTTCGGCTTGAAGTTTAACCAAACGAACCAAATTTCAATTTTTTTTGAATGAAACACTAGACATATCATCACGCTATAGATGATAATGCCGCTCATTGGAAGGATGGCCGAGTGGTTTAAGGCAACGGTCTTGAAAACCGTCGACTGTAACAGGTCCTAGAGTTCGAATCTCTATCCTTCCGCCAAATTACGCCGGCATAGCTCAGTTGGTAGAGCAACTGACTTGTAATCAGTAGGTCCCGAGTTCGACTCTTGGTGCCGGCACCAATTAAAGGCCCGTTATCTGAATAAGATAACGGGCTTTTTGCTTTCCGATAAATGTGAATGGCGGCAGGATTCCTCACTGCCGCTGATTAAGTCAGCTATTCTTTGCCAACTGAGCGACCAATCGATTCACACCATCGCTCATATTGGTGAACTTTGTCAGTTGTGTGCGGGTGACTACCACGAAAACCCCAATGTTCTTCTCCGGGATCATCGCCATATAAGTAATAAACCCGCCGCCGCCGCCCGTTTTTTGCATGATGCCCGGCAGTTCGGCATTAGGTGCCATGTAGACCCAACCTAACCCCAGCGCATCGGCTTGACCAGCAACATCCATACCTTTTAATGAAACCAAATCGCGGCGCTGAAAATAGAGCGCTTGCTCACGTTTTGCGGTGCTTTTGCGCGCGCTGTTATTGGAAGCTAAGAATTGCTGCATCCAGCGCTGCATATCTTCTGGTGTTGAATAAATCCCACCGCTGCCTGCTGCCGCAACAGTGTTTTCACAGCGACTGCTGCCGACGCCGACCATCAAACGACTACATTGTTCAGCCGTTGGGGTGAGAGTGGTGTTACGCATCCCCAGCGGGGCGGTGATTTTATCGCGCAGCAGACTGGTATAAGGTTTTCCTGAAGCGCGTGAGAGCGCGTCAGCCAGCAAGTCGTAAGCTAAATTCGAATAAGCCGCTTTTACACCGGGTGGCACCGTGACCTTAGCCAGTTTCAGCCATTGCCAGCGGTTATCTTTGGTTGGCCAGGTAAATACCGGCCTTTTTTGTGGACCACCGGGTTGTTCGCGCGGTAGGCCGCTGGTATGGCTGGACAGATTGAGCAGAGTAATCGGCTGTTTAGCATTATAAGCCGGGACTTTGGCACCTTTAGGCGCCCATTTCTGCAGAGGATCAGTCAGTTTTACCGTGCCGTCTTCGGCCAGTTTGACCATCACTTCACTGGTCATCAGCTTGGTGATAGAGGCAATGCGGATCAATGAGTCAGGCCGTGGGCGCAGATTGTTACCGGGTTTGGTTTCGCCAAAACTGCGATTGACCACCTGATTATTATCAATAACCACTAGCGCCATCCCCATAGCCCCACTGTTATAGAAGATATGTTCGGCATATTGATCAACAACTTGTGATGTCAAAAGCTCGGTGTTGGCATAGCTGCGTAATGGCATGGCGAACAGAGCTGCGGCCAGTAGCGGAGGGGAGAAATGTTTCAGCAATCTTTTATCCATGTGCAAAAAGAAAAATAAGTGTTCGTAGGCTTATAGTAATCGGATATTGGTTTAAAACCTGCTGAAATTTGCGGGTGAGCGAATAATTTACACTGTGGAAAAGCGGTGTCAGGAGTGGCGAGGAAACGAAACCGCAACGGAGTCGTGCCGCTGCGGTTTATGGTGACAATCTTATTCTATTAGCTTTCCGTGACCGGTTTAGGTATCACATTCGATGATTCTTTCATACCAAGGGGATTGTTTCCCCAGCACTGCTCATACTTCCAACCGGTGAGTTCTTCCGTCACGGCTCTGGCATGAGCCGGAATATCGGCCATAGCACCGCCACTTTTAATCCGATCAATCTCTTCCAGCAGGATCTTGTGATTCTTCCGATCCAGTTTCATCTGTGTAGTGTAATAAATAGCGACCAGCGCCAGTGAGACAACCCCGATGGCAAAGACGCCAACTATAGCTTGCACCGCCACTTCCGGTTGGCTCGATTGCCCGGAAACAAAGCCAAAGCGGCTTAATGTCCAGCCCATAGCGAAGACGATAATCGAGCGCACCATCTTACCGGCAAACGTCATGGCTCCAGCATAGATTCCTTCCCGGCGACGGCCAGTCAGCACTTCATCTACGTCCGCCAGGAAGGTATAAACCGTCCAGGGAATGTAGTAGATACCGCCGGTGCTTAGACCGAAAACAGCGGTGATGCAGAACAGCACAACCACGATAGTGGTCTGAGACCAGCCTGTGAAGTAGAGCGCCGCATAGGCAATTACACTAACAATCACTACTTGCAGAGCAATACGAAACGGGCGTGCAAAGCCCATTTTGACGCAAATACCGATAAAGATAGCGGTAGAAATCAACTGCATGATTGAACTGAAGCTATTGAGCTGAGAAACCAGTGCGGCATCTTGACCTAGGCCAAAAATAATAAAGTAGGTGAATGCAGATGCGAACAACCATTCAGCACCAAAGCCGAACAGATACATACCCAGATGTTTGCGGAAAATACGCAGATGGAAAGTTGAGGCCATATCAATACAGAGTTTTTTCAAGGCCTGACTTAGACTGCTGGTAGTTTCCCTAACCACTTCGCTGGCTGGCCGCTCCCAAGATGAGCTGTAAAGCCAGATCATGGCGCAGCACATAATCAAACCGTAAGCGATACCGGTATAGAGGAAAGGTGTTGCTGAATCTTTGCCATAAATAGCAATAAATTGGCCGGGGATAAAGGCTGCCAGGAAGTTAGCAACTTTGCCGAAAATAGCTTTAGAACCGGTCAGTTTCGAGCGCTTGGCGAAGTCGGTTGTCATCTCGGTGGCCAGTGTTTCATAAGGCACCATGATGGAAGTATAAATCAGTTCAAACAATGCGTAGGTTAGCAGGTAATACCAGAAACCAAACCCGCTCATCCAGAGCATTGGATAGACTAATACAAGTGGAATCCCAAGCAAGATAAAGAAGCGACGGCGGCCAAACAAGCGGCCCAATCGGGTATTGTAAAAGTTATCAGTGATATAGCCCATTACCGGGTTGCTGATTGCATCGAGAATACTGGCGATCGAAAAGATAGTGGCTGCTTCAACGACAGAAAGGCCGCAAAAGGTGGTATAGAAATACATCAGCCAGGCACCGCTGATTGCCAGCGCGCCACTCCCCAGTAAGTTGGCGCTCCCATACGCCAGTGTGTGTCTTGTTGTAATCGCTTTACTCATTTATATCGCCACCTAAAATTAAAACAATGTTTTATAAATAATGGATAATCGTTTTCTTTATAAAGGTACGGTGTTTTTAAAAGTGAGGGATTGATCACGAAAAAGGATTTTGTGGCCTGAAGCGGCGTGAATTGCAGTAAAAGTTGATATGAATCAAATTAGTGGTGAGTGGGAATCTTCGTTAAAAAACAAAATATCCATAAGAATACGAATGAGTGATAATGCACGCTTGCGGCAATCATGACCGTGATAGGTATGGCAAGATTTTAAACAGTCGCCTGAAATATCATCACCAGCATTAAGATTTGTGGCTCGCTGTGCTCAAATATCAATGTTGAGCATGTGGGGCGGTTACGGGCATGGCCCATGAATATTTCTGGCTGCAACAGTGGCTGGCAGTGAAGGAGGTAAAATGGCGAAGAAAAATCCTTATTATGATGCCAGTAAGCCACACCACACCGAGTTTGGCTTTCAAAATCTGGAGCCAGTCGTCCATCATCCACAAGATTTACAACGCTGGCGTGAGGAACGAAAGCGCCTTTCATTGCCTAAGCCTCCGCAACAGGGGTATGAGCAGTTTGTTGCGGACTGGTGGCAACTGGCAGACTTTAGTGGGCAGCAAGATGCATTATGGTGGCTGGGTCATGCTTCGTTATTATTGCGCGTTGGCGGCAAAACTGTTCTGTTTGATCCGGTACTTTCCAATCGAGCATCACCTCTCAATTTTTACGGGCCAGCTCGTAAAACACCGGCACCGGCCAGCGTTAAAGCCTTGCCACATATTGATGTGGTGGTGATTTCCCATAATCATTATGACCATCTGGATGTCACGACCATCACCCAGTTATTGCGTCGATTCCCCGACGTGACTTTTTTGGCCCCGTTAGGGCTGAAAAAATGGTTCCTGCATCATGGTGCTCGCCATGTTCACGAATTGGATTGGTGGGACACCCATCTCGCGGCTGAATTTGAGTTTCATTGTGTGCCCGCACGCCATTGGAGCATGCGCACACCTTGGGATCGCAACCAAAGTTTGTGGTCAGGCTGGGTGGTTAAACGCGATGCAATTAATTTCTACTTCACCGGTGATACGGGGTATTGCCCGCAATTGCTGAGCATTGGTGAAAGATTGGGGCCATTCAACTATGCCGCTTTACCGATTGGCGCTTATGCCCCGCGCTGGTTTATGAATGCGCAGCATATGGACCCGCAGCAGTCGGTACAGTTATTTAAGCAATTACAGCAACCTACGACGGTGCCTATCCACTGGGGTGTGTTTGAGTTAGCTGATGAATCACTGGATGAGCCGCCACAACAATTGAAGCTCGCATTAACCGAGGCAGGCGTTGCGGGAGATCATTTTTCACCACTTAAAATTGGTGCTCGGATATTACTTGAATAGCGTTGTGTTTCAGTGGGTTAAAGGTCACCCGCTGAAACACAACGAAAACACATGCTATTGAACTGGTGCGTTAGATTCTGAATTGGTTAACGGCACTGGTCAAATCAGCTGCCTGAGCTTGTAATGCTGCTGAGGCTGCGGTCGATTCCTGCACTAATGCGGCATTTTGTTGCACCATAGTATCTAATTGCGTCACCGCACTGTTGATCTCATGAATGCCGCGCATTTGCTCATCAGCGGCGTTAGTGATTTCTGACATTATTGTTGTGACATCAGATACGCTGCTCACAATTTCAGTCATGGTATTGCTGGCCTGACGCACTTGCCCAGAGCCAGAGGCGACACTGCTGACAGTCGAGTCAATCAGTGTTTTTATCTCTTTAGCCGCTTGCGCACTTCGTTGGGCTAATGTGCGAACTTCCCCTGCGACCACAGCAAACCCACGGCCTTGCTCACCCGCTCGAGCCGCTTCTACTGCTGCGTTCAGGGCCAGAATATTGGTCTGGAAAGCAATACCATCGATAACACTGGTGATATCGCCAATTTTACCCGAAGCAGCCTCAATAGATTCCATGGTAGTAATCACTTTAGCGATAACCTCGCCACCACGAGAAGCATCATTAGCTGCAGAAAGCACCGCTGTATTAGCTTGTCTTGCCGCACTGGCAGACTGCGCTACGGTTGCTGATATTTGTTCTAATGCTGCCGAGGTTTGTTGCAAACTGGCGGCGGCGGATTCTGTTCGACCCGACAAATCCTGATTACCCGCTGCAATTTCATTGGCGGCAATGCTGACAGACTCACTAGTATTGCGGATTTGCGCCATGACGCCACTGAGCTTATCGGCAAAATTATTGAATGAAAGGGCTATTTTGGCGACTTCATCGCGGCCTTCGACCGGTAATCGCTGAGTTAAGTCTTCAGTACCTGAACTGATGGCATCCATCGCTTTGTGTACATGTGTCAATGGCGTCAGCGCACGTTGTGTAATCAAACTAATAATGACTACAGCAATTAAGATAATGACGATCAGAGTAACTAAAGATGTCGTTAATAATGAACGCATACCCGCAGTGGCATGAGCTTTGTCTAGGGCGACCACGGTAAACCACTGGGTACCGGGTACCGCTTGCGCGAGCAACAACTTAGTGCTGCCACCTAACTCAGCTGCGGTAGGGGAGGTGGCAGTTAGCAGTGTCTTAAGATCCAATGTTGGTGCTATCTCACTCAACGGCTTAAGGGTTAACTGTGAATCGGGATGTGCAATAATGGTGCCATCCGCATCAATTAACATACCAAAGCTATCATCCGTTGGATGGATGGATTTCACGTTCGAAATCACGCTATCCATGGTGACATCGGCTGCTAACACGCCTTTCACACTACCATCTTGAATAATAGGTAATGCAAAAGTCACAACTAATTGATTAGTCCCTGCATCAATATAAGGGGGAGTCACCACTGGGCTACCCGCTTTCACTGCTTGTAAATACCAGGGACGCCCGGTGGGATCGTAGCCAGCAGGAATACCATCAGGATTAGAAAAAACGGCTGTCTTATTTGCGTAACCAATATAAACGTTAATGAAGTGACCTGCAGCGGCAACCTGGCGTAAGGCTGCAATAGGGTCCGCTGCCAATGCGCTCTCTTTAAGAGACACAATCATTTGTGTCTTCATCGCCACCCAGTCCGCAATTCCAACCCCATGACTGGCGGTGACCGCCTTCAAGGTGTTATCGATTGCACTACTGTTATATTTGTTGGCAACGGAGTAGTTAAAGTAAGTGTTAATGGCAAGGGAGCCCGCCACGATGATAATACAGGCAGCCAAGATACGTGAACGAATGGAATCAAGCATAGAGGGTCCTAAATAAAGGGGAAGGCGTAATTCAAGTAACGGCTTGGCAGAGATAAACTTGAGCTGGGTCACAGTAACAAACTGTAATTAGTGAGCTATTGTTAATACTTCTTTATGTAACAGTGACTAAATGGAGGGGATTTGTTGTTCTCGATATCTAATAAAAACAGAAGCTTGGTTATCTTTTTAATCTTAACTTAGTGGTAAAAATGCAAATAAAGTTGAAAAAAATAGTGATATTTAAACTGCAAAATCAGTATCAATACCGGAAAGATTGACAGATCAAGCGATGTATTAGCACTAGGGGGAGGGCTTGGTTCTATCAGGTAAAATAATATAAGCCAGGTCAGATAACCCGGCTTAATCGTGATTAAAACTCATGGACTAGCCATTCATCGGCTTCATCAAACATTTCTTCTACTAAGCGGTTGAGCACCGATTTTTCTTGTTTAGTCGCGTCAGTATTAATGCCATTGGCTTGCATTGGTTTGACCTTAACCTCGGCACCTGGGAACACCTGATGCACGCGCTTGGTCAATTCAGCTTTAATCATTTCATTGGCGTTAGTCAGGCCGGCGACATTCCGTTTGTCATAAACTAATTCTACTCGCATGGCTTCTTTCCTTAGTAATAACACTGTTCAAATATACAGTATTATTTAATGTAAAACAACCGCATTTCATGCTAAATTTACTCATCTCACACCATTGCATTGTTTCAGGTACCAGTATGTTTACCTATAAAGAAATATCATCGCTTAACGAACTGGAATTGATTGTCTATAACTACATCATAAAAAATACCGATAAAGTGATGTACATGACTATCAGGGAACTGGCAGACGCAGCGGGTGTTTCTACTACCACTGTTTTACGTTTTTGCAAAAAAATGAATTGTGATGGTTACTCTGAATTTCGTGTTCGTTTTAAACTCTATTTAGAACATGACGAAAAACCACCGGTCAGTTTCGGTATTAGCGAAATAATTAGCTACTTTAAAAGTATTAATAATAGTGAGTTTGACGAACTTATTGATAGCGCTGCCGCGCAAATAGCGGCTACACGTAGAATTATTTTTGTTGGAATAGGAACATCGGGTGCATTAGGAAAATACAGTGCACGTTTCTTTTCTAATGTAGGAAAATACAGCACTTATATCGATGATCCTTATTATCCAATCAATAGTGATATGTATCAGGATGCGATTGCGATTATCCTCTCTGTTTCTGGTGAAACGGAAGAAATCATCCGTATCGCCAATCAGTTTAGCCTGCAACACTGCAAGATTATTAGCTTGACCAATAGTGATAATTCGACCTTGGCTAAGATGGCTGATTTAAATATCTCTTATCACATGCCACCTATTGTATTAGAGGGACAATATAATATTACTACTCAGATCCCCGTTTTATATATTATTGAAACTATCGGCAAAAAACTCCCTCAATTAGTTAATAAAAACACCCAATAAAACAGGGTGTTTTTTACATGTTACATATTCCAATTCATGGTTTTTGTTATATCGTGACTTCATCTTTCTTTTTGCTAAACTCCAGTCTCAATCGAAAAAATATTAATAATAATCCGATAACACTCTGTTTATCTTATACTCAGCATTCGTGACAGGAGATTAATAATGGCAATTGATTACGCATTAACCGCCCAAGAAATTATTAAGTATATTGGCGGTGATAATAATGTGATTACCGTCACACATTGTGCAACACGTTTACGTTTTATATTGAAAGATAATAAAGCTGTCGATAAAGAAAAATTAAATCGTGTTAAAGGGGTTATTACCGTTATTGAAGCTGGTGGGCAAATGCAAGTGGTTATCGGTAACCACGTCGGTGATGCCTATAAGCATGTCACGAACCTGATTAATATCGATGAAAGTGCACCGATGGCAGCACCAAAAGTCGGTATCGTTAGCCGGTTGATGGATATTATCTCCAGTATTTTTGCACCTTTCCTTTATCCACTGGCCGCCTGCGGTATTTTACAAGGGATTATTTCTTTCCTGGCTGCGATTGGCTGGATGGATGCCGCCAGCGGTACTTATCGAATTTTAAATTTTGTCTCTTGGACCGGATTTACCTTCTTACCTGTGATGGTGGCTTTTACTGCGGCCAAAAAATTCAATGTTAACCCTTTTACCGCCGTAATTACTGCTTGTGCGTTGATCAGCCCTGATTATATGAACATGCTGACGGCAAATAAAATTGTCACGGTAAACTCCGCAGATCCTGCCGTTCAGCAATTGATGCATGAAGCACTGAATAATCCGCAGATTGCCCAGATTTTGAATACTATTGCTGGTATTCCATTATCATCACCCAACTTGGATTTCTTCGGTATTCCCGTGCAATACCTGAGCTATACCGCCTCGGTTATCCCGATCATTTTGATGGTTTGGGCCATGTCTTACGTGCAGCGCTTCTTCGAAAAAATATTGCCAATGGTGGTGCGTAACTTATTTACCCCGATGTTCTGTATTGCCATTATCGTGCCCTTAACCTTGTTGGTGTTCGGCCCAGTGGGTAACCTGATTGGTGGGGCAATTGGTGGCGTTTACAACACCCTTTACAATCTCAGCCCAGCGATAGCAGGGTTTATGGTTGGTGCATTCTGGCAGCCACTGGTCACATTGGGTGTTCATTGGGGCATCACTCCGGTCACGGTAGGAAACTATGCGACATTGGGTTATGACACCTTTACCGGCTTGCAAGCTTCAGCAGTTTTTGCCATGGCCGGAACCATGTTTGGTGTTTACTTAAAAACACGTAACCGTGAAATGAAAGGAATTTCATTGTCAGCGGGGATTACCGCTTTATTCGGTATTACCGAGCCTGCTATTTATGGTGTGGCATTACGACTGAAGAAACCTTTCTTATGCAGCTGCGCCGCAGGGGGGATTGGTGGAGCTATCGCGGGATCTTTTAATGCGGTGTCATGGAGCTATTGCCTGCCGGGGATTGCGGTGTTGCCGGTCTTCTTTAAAGAAGGACATATGGCACAGTTCTTGGGATTCCTGCTGTCTATTACCGTCGCTTTCGTGTTGGGCGCGGTTTTCACTTGGTTGGTTGGGTTTACCGATGAGCCAGAGAATGTGGAACAACCAGGCAGTGCTAAAGCATCTGAAGCAACTATTGCTCAGGCACAAATAAATCAAGGCTAGAATATTTAATGTTCGGGCGGGTTAATTATCCGCCATTGATTTTCATTTTCAGGGTGAAGAATGACCCAAATTGTATTAAGGGAGAGAGTTATGAGCCACAAACAATTACCGAAAGATTTTTTATGGGGTGGCGCAGTTGCGGCACACCAGGTTGAAGGCGGCTGGGATAAAGGCGGCAAAGGTGTAAGCATCGCTGATGTATTGTCTGGCGGTGCACACGGTGTTGACCGAGTTATGACTGATGGCGTGCAAGAGGGTTATCGCTATCCAAACCATGAAGCGGTTGATTTTTATGGTCGTTATAAAGAAGACATCGCGCTGTTTGCTGAAATGGGCTTCAAATGCTTCCGTACTTCCATTGCCTGGACGCGTATTTTCCCTAAGGGTGATGAGCAGCAACCGAATGAAGCGGGTCTGCAATTTTACGATGACATGTTTGATGAGTTGCTGAAATACGGTATAGAACCGGTTATTACATTATCTCATTTTGAAATGCCGTGGCATTTGGTTAAAGAATACGGTGGCTGGAAAAATCGGAAAGTGGTCGACTTTTTCGTGAAATTCAGTGAAGTGGTCATGGAGCGCTATAAAAGCAAAGTCAAATATTGGATGACATTCAACGAAATCAATAATCAACGTAACTGGAAATATCCACTATTTGGTTACTGCTGCTCTGGTGTGGTGTTTACCGAGCAAGAAAATCCTGAAGAAACGATGTACCAGGTTCTGCATCATCAATTTGTGGCCAGTGCCAAAGTAGTCAAACTGGGTCATGCTATTAATCCGGAGTTCAAGATCGGGTGTATGGTTGCGATGGTGCCGCTCTATCCATTCTCCTGCCATCCAGATGACATGATGTATTCGGTGGAGGCTATGCGTGAGCGTTATCTATTTGGTGACGTCCATATGCGTGGTTACTACCCTTCATATATCCTGAATGAATGGGAGCGCCGTGGTTTCACAATCAAAATGGAAGAGGGCGACCTTGATACTCTACGTGAGGGCTGTGCCGATTACATGGGCTTAAGTTATTACATGAGTAACGCAGTTTCTGCGGTTAATCCCGGTAGCGGTAATTCGCTTTCTGGCTTTGAGGGCAGTGTACCGAATCCCCATGTTAAAGCATCCGATTGGGGATGGCAGATTGATCCCGTCGGATTGCGTTATTCACTGAGTGTATTGTATGAACGTTACCAGAAGCCGCTATTTATTGTTGAGAATGGTTTTGGTGCTATCGACAAAGTGGCTGATGACGGCATGGTTCATGATGATTACCGCATTGCGTACCTTAAAGCCCATATTGAGCAGATGAAAAAAGCTGTGTTTGAAGATGGCGTAGACCTGATGGGCTACACCCCGTGGGGCTGTATCGATTGTGTATCATTCACAACCGGTGAATACAGCAAACGTTATGGTTTTATCTACGTGGATAAAAACGATGACGGTACTGGCACCATGGCGCGTTCACGTAAACTAAGTTTTGACTGGTATAAAAAAGTCATTGCCAGCAATGGTGAAGAGCTTTAGTTTTCCGATAAACTAGCCAACAGGGAAGGGCCGTTTAACAACGGCCTTTTTCACCAATTTCTCCTTTATACCCTCCATAACGCAGTTAGTTACATTTTTCGTTAATGAAAAAATAGTTTAAATTTAGGCTATTACAATAATTTTATCGTTTTGTAGGAAGTAACTGACATATCCTAAAAAAAAGCTGAGTTACTCTTTTATCCCGGTGGCCATAGCCATGCTTTATAGGGTTGTTCGTCAGGTGTAATGTGGTTTTGCTTAATAGGGATAAGAAATGAAAGGAAAATTATTGTTCGCTGCAATGCTGGTAGCCAGCTTTTCCGCCAGCGCTGCGGAACATGCTCACTGGGGATATGAGGGGCAGGAAGACCCGGCACATTGGGGGAAACTCTCTCCTGATTTTTCTCTTTGTGAAACGGGCAAAAATCAGTCACCCGTTAATATTCATGGTGAATTGAAAACCCATCATAGTCAATTGGACTTAAATTTCCAGCAAGGCAAGCAACAAATCGTTAATAACGGCCATACGATCCAGATTAACACTAGTGCCGGTAATACGTTAAAGCTGGACGGCGATACGTTTACATTGCAACAATTTCATTTTCACGCCCCCAGTGAAAACGAAATTGATGGCAAACAATTCCCATTGGAAGCTCATTTTGTTTATAAAGATAACAAAGGTGAGTTGGTAGTCTTAGCGCTGTTATTCCAGTTGGGAAAAGCTAATACACAATTGGCACTGGCCTGGCAGCAAATGCCAACCGCGATCGACCAACAGGCAATACTGAATAGGCCTTTGGATATTAATGCATTGCTACCCAAACAGTTCAACTTCTACCGTTTTAGTGGTTCACTTACCACGCCACCTTGCTCTGAAGGTGTAACCTGGTTAGTGCTTGATAAGCCTGTTAATGTTTCCGCTGAACAAATACATCAATTCCAGTCTGTTGTTCATCATAACAATAATCGGCCAATACAGCCGCTTAATGGCCGCGTTATCGTTGATTAATGTTTTGTATGATTCTCGCCACTCTGTTTTCTGAGAGTGGCGAGTAAGATCATCAAATATGTTTATAGCCAGGTTTGGCAAAAAGACTTACAGCTATCATTAAGAATAACCTTCTTCCATTTAATATTGAGAGACTTATGAATCTTGTTATTATTAACATTTGGTTTTTAATAAAATAGACAATGTAATGCCGCAATATTTTATAACATTGCCCATAGCACTTTATTGTTTAATAGATAGCCATTATACGAATAAACCTTTGCTTAACATTTAATTACGCCGTATTTCTTTAAAATAGATGCTTATATTTAGTCTGGAAGAGCCTCAATGATTGATACATAGCTTCCGGTATCGATAATACGATTAAGTTTCAGATTTGCACTGGCCAGCAACGTTTTAAGTTCCTCCTCAGTGCGTGCTTGCCCTCCATCAAAACTACCTAGTAACAAAAGGTCGATCTCTTTGCCACCTTGCCTGGTATCTTCTCTGGATATCACGGGTTCAAAGATAAGCACTTTTGAGTTAGGCCGCATTGCATTACGACAACTGCGTAATATCTGACTTGCTTGTTCTTCCGGCCAATCCATCGTGATATATTTTAATAAATAAATATCAGCTGCCGGGCAGCTTTCAAAGAAGTTACCTGTCTGGGTTTCCCAACGTGAATCATCTCCTAATTCACCAAGGCGATTCTTTGCCAAGACTGCGGGGCGATCGAATAAAATACCATGCAATGTGGGATTCTTTTGTAGTACTTTCAACAGTAATCCCCCAAAACCACCGGCAATATCAATCACTGTGGCATGTTTTGGAAAGTCATAGCTGCGCACCAAGAATTCATTTTCTACTGAGGACATTGATGACATGCCAGTATGAAAATCACCTTCTGATTCGGGAATGTTATCTCGTGACCAGTATTCATAAAAAGACATTCCGAATACCTTTCGAAAGGCTGATTCGCCTCGTAGATTTTCGACAAGATTACCGAGTGGGAGCCAAAATGTTTTATCGGTTAACATTAATACTGCCGAGCGAAGTGAGTTGCTGCTATCTGAGCGAAGGAATTGCGCTGCGGGATTAAGTGAATATCGACTATCTTCTAATTCTTCAAAAATATTACGAGAAGCTAGCATGCGTAATACCCGATTTAATTGACGCCAGTCAGCTCCCACTGCCTGTCCAAGTTCCTCCGCTGTTTTCGCTCCTTTTGTCAGATGATCGGCTACTCCTAAAATTGCTGCGGCGCGCAATGAAGCTTGAAAAGTAAACCCCATAGCCTGTTCCAATAAATATAATGCCGCAGTATCATCTTCATTATTCAACTTATTATTACTGCCCATAATAATAATGTCCTCAGGTTATTTATGTGATTTTATATAATTGCAATTAATACAAGTGCAATTACATTCTTTATGGATATAAAATATTCCCATAAAGAATGTAGTCTACGAAATTGAAGTATTGCAAATGGTATATTGTGCTAATTAAGCATATCGGTAAATTAAAATAGGTAATGTAATGAAAATATTGGGTTTTTATAATTAATAATATTTATGTGTTCGATTTTTTGTAAAGCAAGCTAATAATTACTCGCCGCTCGTAAATCAGTCAGTATTCCTCTTTGAAATATTGGGTCGGCATTATATGATTTGAACCTGTAGCTCGGTACTCTACGTTATCCGTCTTAACACCTTCAAACATGCACAGACACTGAGTTTCGTTGCATTTAACTGTATATGAAAATAATATATTGCTATCCATTTTAACTGTATATAAATCAATATATCATGATCATTTCATCCTCTGCGTGGCACATTTATTTTTGGCGACTGGGTTAATGCGGTTTTTTCGGAGCGCTCAAGTATTTTTGAAATGTTGTAATGCTATGTTCTTGCCCTGTCAGTTCTACTATGACTGCTATTCAGTAATAGTCAGTTGGATATTACTCTTTAGTTCTAATCGTTTTGAATAGTTCAAATAGAGTTAAGTTTGCTTTTTTGTAATTATCATTCTTTAACCAAGGTGATATGTTAAGATTCATTAAATAAAACTGACTTGCTTAAATTTAGATGGTTATATTCTAAATTCCAATTATAAAACTTAGGGTAGCTGAACCATCTATTTTAATATTTTCCGTAATTGGGCCATTCATGGTAGCGACACTGCCCAGTCTCGGTGTGACGCCAATATCTGCACTGAATACTTTACCTGGTGCTTTGGTTGCGTTTGCATGAACCCAACTGAGTGTATTAAGGGGTCCAATCAATAATTGCAAAGTCGTATTGGCTTGTTCATTCTGCTTGTAAAAATATTTTGAAACTCCATCAACCTTTGCATTTGACATATTTATAAAGTAATCACCTATTCTTCCTGTGTCATTAACAAAACCTAATCCATATTGACCATTTGACATAGACGAACCAACACGGTTCTCACTGCCCATGACGCTCAGATAGGTTTCCAGATCACAAATAACCAACCAGTTTTTGGTTATTGTGGGCAATACTGTAATTGCTGAAGACTTAATGGTTATCCCTGGGATTTCGCCGACATTATAAACCCCTCCCTCCGGAGCAGTAACGGTACAGGTAGGGGGCGTTACCTGACCTTTAACTGTTAATTCAGCGGTTGGGAGGGCACTCTGAGCGGAAACAGATACAATTAAAACGGAAAAAATTATCAACGTGAGAATATAGGATTTCATAAAGTTTCATTAGCTCATAATATAAATATATCGCGGTCAATTAATATGATTGTGGATTTAATGAAAGCTATAATATAGCCCTCAATTATATGAACTGAGAATTAGATACTGTAAGAAAGTCCATGTTTATAGAACCGTCGAACTTAACAGTAAATATCTTATCCGCACTTCGGATGCTACGCAGCGTAGAGCTCGTCCATCGCCGCCAAAGCATAGGTTATTTTTAATTCTTCTGTAGGCATCTCTGGGTTTGCTACATTTACAGAAAAAATCGAAGAGAGGGCATAAGTACGCTAATTTTTCATTTTTATAGTCCGAGCAATATTGCAACTTAAAAACGTCAACTGATATGTTGCAGTTACATGAGTAATCTATAAAAACGTGATCTATATCAAAGTTTGGTTTGGTATTGACGATTAGACAATAAACTGATGGAAGCGTATATCGGAATGGATGCTGACTTTTCGTGGGAATTTTCCTATAGAGGGTGATTTTTCGTTATTTTTATTAGAAATATTCGTACATTTATGGCAGTTACTGGCTTCAGAAGGGAGAGTGTGACGAGCGCCGATGGATATATCTATTGAGGTGGAGATTAGCGAATGGGCATATGAGATGAAGAGATTGCCTCAAACTCACTCGGACTATGCCAATCACAATCGAGATCTTTTATGGTATATCACGGCAAGCCGCGAAGTTCACATGAATTGACGCGAAGTTAAAAAACGGTACAGCACGTTAGTGAGTCGAGGTATCGTTCATTTCATGTTAATTGAGTAGAAGAACTCGGGTATCAGCAGCAACGTTGTATTTGCCAATGGAAATGAAAGCGAGGGCTACGTTTAAGTAGGAATTGATCGCGCTGTAATAATTATGGGATTTTACCATTCTTTCACCATTGTTTTACCCTCGCTACATCCCACAAATAAAAAAACCAACCCTAACGGATTGGTTTTCTTTGGGATATTTGGTCGGCATGAGAGGATTTGAACCTCCGACCCCCGACACCCCATGACGGTGCGCTACCAAGCTGCGCTACATGCCGATACAGTGACATTTATACTACATTTTACAGTGACTAATGCAAGACTATGCCAATACGTTTGCTGTTTTTTTAACCGCGACATACTCATTTTTTAGAGCTAGTTCGCAATAAAACGTTTTATATCAGTGAGTACTTGCAACAGTAACGGAAGTTGTGGCTTTTCATCTTTAATTTCATTGCCTTGCACATCATAGGTGCGATATTCACCATTATTATCTAACACGATGGTCTGTGTTGGTGTGGTAATCACCAGCGTGCCATTATCGCCCGTCGCCACCCAGTTATTGTTACGTTGCGCCGCGAACAAGTCTTCCCCTTGCGAATAGTCTTCTGAGGCAGTTTTTACGTGTAATAGCCGCTGCATCAGTGTCGCCATGATGTCTTCATGGTTCGTTAGCTTATTCACTTTCTGCGCGGGAGTGCCCGGCCAATGAACAATTAATGGAACTTGTAGTTGCTGTCGATTAAAACTACTGCCAGCGCCCCAGTTATCATGACCAGTATCATTAAATTCGACACCGTGAGCCGCAGTAATAATAACCACGGTCTTATCAAGTTGGCCACGTTGTTTCAGCGTATCCAGAATGGTCGCAATCTGCTGATCAACATCCTTGGCACCCGATTGATAGTTATGAATGAAATCAGTTGGGAGGGCAATTTTATGACCCATGACCGGATCTTGCGCTTCAACAGCGCCATTCAAATTAATGTATGAGAACCACGGCGCATTGCTATTGAGTGTTGATAGCCATTGCTGCCATTGTGCGGTGGTTTCACTGTCTGTTTGCTCTTCTGGCGCAGGCAAGGTGAAATCGGATAGCAGTGCCTGGCGATAGAGCGGTGAAGCAAAGCCATCGGATGAGAACAACCCAAATTGATATCCTTGCGCACTTAATGACGTGATAAATGCAGAAGGTTTACGCGCAGAAAGAATACCGTCGAGGTAGGTCGGGGAGATACCATAAAACAGACCAAACAGCCCCGTATCCTGGCGATTACCCGAGCTATAATGCCGGTCAAACTGAATATTGGTATGACCGAACTCTGACAAAGCTGGCATATCTTTTTGTAGGCTATTAGCACGGATGCCATCAACCACAATTAATAACAGGTTATAACCGCTGCCGTTGTCACTAAAGACAATCGGGCTGAGAGGATATTCCACCGTTAGGGCATCTGGATTACCTTGTTCTATCAAGCGACGCTGATATTCTTCTTGGTCAAGCAAACCATGTTTTTCAAGGAATTTACGTGCAGTCATCGGGTATGAGAGCGGCAAGTTGGCGCGCTGCATACTGATTGGCCGATAGAAATTAGCATCTGCCCAGATATAAATTAGATGCGAGGCAAAGAAGGCTGAAATAAATACAGCAACCAATGGTTTAACAAAGCGTTGCCGGTTGAGGCTGCGAAGTTTTTGCCATGCCCAGGTGCCGAAAAGCATCTCGACCAGAAAAATGACCGGCACGGCAATAAACATCAATTGCCAATCACGCGCCAGCTCAGTTTGATCTGGGTTAACCACTAATTCCCACACGACGGGGTTAAGATGTAGGTGGAAACGGGTGAAGACCTCGGTATCCACTAATAACAGGGTCAAACCCGCAGTAGCGAAAGCGGCGGAGATGAATCGGAGTAACCGCTGTGACATCACCACGAAAGTCAGCGGGAATATCACCAGTAGATAGGCGGCAAACACAATAAAACTAAAGTGCCCCAGCCAACTGACAAGGGCATAGACACGGCCAATCAGCGATGACGGCCAATCGGAAACAAACAAATAGCGGCTACCCAGCACCAGGCTGAACAGGATATTAAACAAGGCGAACCAGTGCCCCCAGCTGATCATCTGGGAGACTTTTTCACGATAGCGCTGACGATTTGTCACCATATTGAGATTGCAGTCTTGGCCGATAAATTAATGAGCTTTGTCTTCACGTACTGAAGCTTGAAGGGCTTCAGCGAAAGAACGAGCCAATACTTTGCGTTGCGCGGGAGCAATGCTGGTATTGATCAGATTTGTTACCATATTCCCTAAAACCATCAAAGAAAGATCGGTTGGGGTACGGTGTTTTTCCAGTACGCTAACCAATTCAGACAGCAATTGTTCAACGTGTTCGTCACTATAACGGGATGATTGTGGCATAAAAATTGAGCTCAACACCTGACAAAGTCCCATATCTTACCGTATAGAGACGCGCTTTTCCGCTATTTTATAGCATTAAGAATCATTAGCCATTAATTCGGGGGCTGGATAGCTTTTGGGTTGCAGCCCTCAGGCATCAGTGATTGAATACGCCACTAGCCAAAAGGAGTATTTATCATGAGTCTGGATATTGACCAGATAGCCTTACACCAGCTTGTCAAACGTGATGAACAAACGCTTGATGTGGTGTTGCGCGATTCGTTGTTACCTGCCAATGCTGTAGTTGAAGAAATGATGGCCGAGCTGCATCGAGTATACAGTGCCAAAAGCAAAGCTTATGGGATGTTTAATGAACAAAGTGAGCTGGCTGATGCGCTGAAACGGAGCCGTAAGGGTGATGAAGACTTCCTCAGCTTTAGCCGCGCCGCGACTGGACGTTTGCGGGATGAGTTGGCCAAATATCCGTTTGCGGAGGGCGGGGTGGTGTTGTTTTGCCAATACCGCTATCTCGCAGTGGAATATTTGCTGATTTCAGTGCTGAGCAGTTGCAATAGCATGCGAGTTAATGAGCAACTTGATCTGAGCACGACCCATTATCTCGATATTAATCGTGCCGATATTGTGGCTCGTATCGATTTAACTGAATGGGAAAATAACCCGGAATCTACCCGTTACCTGACCTTCCTTAAAGGGCGGATAGGGCGCAAAGTTTCTGACTTCTTTATGGATTTCCTGGCCGCAATTGAAGGCTTGGATACTAAAGCGCAAAACCGTGGTTTATTACAGGCAGTTGATGATTATTGCGCGGATGCGGAACTGGGTAAAAATGAACGTCAGGCATATCGCCAGCAGGTTTATAGCTACTGTAATGAGCAGTTGCAGGCCGGTGAAGAAATTGCTTTGCAGGAACTTGCGCAAGAGTTGCCGAAGTTGGGTGAGAAAGATTTTCAGCAATTCTCCGTCGAACAAGGTTATGCATTGGAAGAGAGCTTCCCGGCAGATCGTGGTACGTTGCGTCAATTAACCAAATTTGCCGGCAGTGGCGGTGGGTTGAGTATTAATTTTGATGCATTGTTATTGGGCGAGCGTATTTTTTGGGATGCGGCAACAGACACGCTAACCATTAAAGGTACGCCACCGAATCTGCGTGACCAGCTACAGCGTAATTCAGGTAAATGATAGTTGTCTGAATCGCCAATAAAAAACGCCGCATAAGCGGCGTTTTTTATTTCGGCGTCCCGAATATCGAAAGCGACGCGATTAAACGCGAACGAAGTCGATATGAGTCAGTTTTGGCTTGAAAGCGTGACGCTGAACAGCCTGCACTTTAACTTTGGTTTCTTTACCGTCGATAACCAGAGTCAGTCCAGTATTATCATAAAAGCCCGGTTTCAATTCAAGGTTTTTGGTGGTGTCATGGTCAAGAGCAATAGAGATTGCTGCTTCTGAACCACCGTAAATGATTGCCGGAAATTTATTTGCTGCAAGCAGGCGGCGGCTCGCACCCTTACCCTGGTCGTTACGTACTTCTGCATTGATAGTGATCATTTTGTTTTCTCTTAAAGAAAATTTACCCTGCTACAGGCGACCCAGCAACAGGTTCGAGACTCGGCTTTGATTGGGTAAACCCATAGCAAAGCGGGCGACATTCTAGCGAAGTATTGAGCAGACAGCAAACGAAACTGCGAAATTATCAGGCTAAATGCGGCTCAGGCGAGGGAGTCAGCTCGTCTAAAACGGCCCTGATAATCAAAAACCTTTTCCCTAATTTGCCACCATTGCCCACGACGGCGGGCGACAACAAAATCGGGATAACGCAATAGCGCTTGCTGGGCGATGATATCTGCGGCAGTTTGCCATTTAAGCGCAATACCTGGCGCCCGTTGGTGAGGGCGAAGGAAAATTTGCTCGAATGCCATCCGTTGTGCGGCAGTGGTTAAACGAAATCGCTCACTGGTATTGGTACCCTCTTCGTCGTAATAGGTGATTTTTAGCCACTCGCCTTTTGCATCTTGACCCGCTTCCAGGCTCATTCCGCCACAACGTAGTACCAGTGCATCCTTTAATTTCAGCGCGGCTTTGAGCATGTCATCGGGATCGACCAGTACCTCCTGACACTGATGGCAGCGGCGGGCAGCAATATCATTTTCTGCACCACAATATGGGCAGGATTTGAAGCGGAAGCGGTAATCACATTGTGCTCGTGCGCCTTGATCATCTTCAAACCAGCCTTGGCAGCGGCGGCCATAGTGTTCAATAATCTCGCCGGACTCAGTGCACTTTCCCCAGAAGATATTGGCAAAGCCGCAGTCCGGGCAAAAGACCTGTACCGGTTGGCTGTCAGTATGGGGTTTGCTGGTACCCACTTCTGGGGTGAAAAGGTCGTGGGGGTTGCCGGCATAATCCAGAATTAGACAATCTTCTTTGCCCGGAAAGAGCCGCAGCCCGCGCCCGACAATTTGCTGATACAAACTGACTGACTCAGTCGGGCGAAGAATGGCGATCAGATCGACATGCGGGGCATCAAAACCGGTGGTTAGCACCGCGACATTCACCAAATAGCGCAATTGCTGCTGTTTAAACGCAGTAATTAATGCATCCCGTTCGGCCGCCGGCGTTCCGGCACTCACCAGCGCAGCCTCACCTTTGGGCAAAAGCCCATAGACCTCTTTGGCATGCTCAACGGTGGCGGCGAAAATCATCACCCCCCGTCGATGGGTGGCATATTCCATTATCTGACTGACAATATGTGGGGTAATTCTTTGCTGCTGCTTAAGCTCACGGTCTAAATCCGCCTCACGGAACATACCGTCGCTATTGCTGGTCAAGCGACTAAAATCATATTGTACGACGGGCATATCCAGCCGTTCCGGTGGTACCAGAAAGCCGTGCTTAATCATATAACGCAGGGGTAATTCATAAATACAATCACGGAACAGGGATTTGTCATCACCACGGGTGATACCGTGATAGTGGAATTGATAGATCCAGCCTTTACCCAAGCGGTAGGGGGTGGCCGTCAGCCCCAGTAAGCGCAGACGTGGGTTAGTGGTACGTAAATGCTGAATAATTTGCTGATATTGGCTGTCATCTTCATCGCTGATTCGATGACATTCATCAATTATTAACAGTGAAAAGGCACTATCAAATAGAGACAGGTTTCGCGCCACGGATTGTACGCTACCAAAAACCACTTTCCCTTCACTTTGGCGTTGTTGCAGGCCTGCGGCAAAAATATCGGCCTCTAATCCGTCAGCCTCTAAACCATAAGCACAATATTTGGCGTGATTCTGCGCCACCAGTTCTTTGACATGCGCCAGCACTAAAACGCGCCCGCGAGCTAGTTTTGCTAATTCAGCAATAACCAGACTTTTACCGGCCCCGGTGGGCAAGACAATCAATGCCGGCTCGGCATGGCGACGAAAATGAGCCAGGGTCGCATCTACCGCTTCTTGTTGATAAGGGCGTAACGTAAAGGCCATTACTTTGCCAGCCCGGTAATGTTTATCATTATTTTCAACTTGTTGAACTCATTCACCATTTGCAACACTTTCCTGCAACGTATAAGTGCCATTGACCTTCAAGACTTTCTATTATTATGCCTGTGTGTTGCCGCCGGTGCGAGAGGCGGGATCGCGCGGATAAGTCGTTTCTCAATAACGGCTTTTGCGTAACTGTTCCTAGGATGATATGGCAACCGCCGCTATACTGTTTTATTAATTTCACACCGTATAATTAGCATTCTGTCGTGGTTGGCAGGTGTGAGTGCGGGTATCGTGCCCCTCGGTGGCACGACTCTATGAATAGGCAAAGTAGATTCAATGCGATTGGACAAGTTTTTATCTCAGCAATTAGGGGTTAGCCGGGCGTTAGTTGCGCGCGAGCTGCGGGCAAAACGCGTCACCATAGATGGCGAAGTGGTCAAAAGTGGTGCTATCAAGCTGACACCAGAACAAGACGTGAGATTTGACGGTAACCCATTACAACAAACGGTTGGCCCACGTTACTTTATGCTGAACAAACCGCAGGGTTATGTGTGTTCAACCGAAGATCCGGATCATCCGACCGTGCTGTATTTCCTCGATGAACCCGTAGCATACAAACTTCATGCCGCTGGGCGGTTGGATATCGATACCACCGGATTGGTACTGATGACCGATGACGGTCAATGGTCACACCGCATTACCTCTCCACGCCATCATTGTGAAAAGACCTATTTGGTCACGCTGGAACAGCCGATTGCTGATGATACCGCGCAGCAGTTTACCGACGGCGTGCAGTTGCATAATGAGAAGTCTCTGACTAAACCCGCGCAACTTGAGGTTATCGAACCACAGTTGGTGCGGCTGACCATCAGTGAAGGGCGCTACCATCAGGTGAAGCGCATGTTTGCGGCAGTAGGTAATCGCGTGCTGGAACTGCATCGTGAGCGCATTGGCGATATCAAACTTGATGATGATTTGGCACCTGGTGAGTATCGCCCACTGACACCGGAAGAAATTGCCAGTGTTGGCGCTCCTCACTTGTAATTGATGTTCTATTGCAGTGTGGAACCTTTATTTCCACCCTGTTTTGCCGTTGATATTACCCGCGGTAGGTTGGTAGGTTATTGAAGGAGTGGTCGAACGTGCATGCCAGTAATCCAAATGAAGCAAAGAACCGGACATCCCACGTTGGCTTGATCTTTATCCTGGGCTTGCTATCAATGCTAATGCCTCTGGCTATTGATATGTATCTGCCCAGTATGCCCATTATTGCGCAGGAGTTTGGTGTAGAAAGTGGTGCGGTACAGATGACACTAAGTGCATACGTACTGGGGTTCGCCATTGGACAAATGTTCTATGGGCCAATGGCTGATAGCATCGGGCGTAAGCCGGTTATCTTCTGGGGCACGCTTATCTTTGCTTTGGCGGGAATGGCCTGTGCTATGGCGCAGTCAGTTGAGCAATTGATTAATTTACGTTTCCTGCATGGCTTGTCAGCCGCTGCTGCCAGTGTGGTGATTAATGCATTGATGCGAGATATGTTCACCAAAGATGATTTCTCACGAATGATGTCTTTTGTCGTCTTGGTGATGACTATCGCGCCATTGCTGGCACCGATTATCGGTGGTGCCTTGTTGGTGTGGTTTAGCTGGCACGCCATCTTTTGGAGCATGGCGGGTGCGGCGTTGGTGGGGGCGATATTGGTCGCGTTATTTATTAAAGAAACCTTGCCGCAAGAGAAACGGCAGAAGTTTCATTTGCGCACCACTATTGGCAATTTTGGCGCTTTATTTCGCCATAAGCGGGTACTGAGCTACATGCTTGCCAGCGGTTTCTCTTTTGCCGGTATGTTCTCATTCCTCAGCGCAGGGCCCTTTGTTTATATTGATTTAAATGGAGTTTCCCCGCAAAACTTCGGCTATTACTTCGCGCTGAATATTGTCTTTTTATTCTTGATGACATTGATCAACAGCCGTAATGTTCGCCGCTTCGGCGCATTGAAGATGTTCCGTTTTGGTATGTTAGTCCAATTTGTCATGGGGATCTGGCTATTGGTGGTCTGTGCTACCGGGTTAGGATTCTGGGCGCTGGTGTTGGGTGTTGCGGCTTATGTCGGGTGCATCGCGATGATTACCTCAAATGCGATGGCAGTCATTTTGGATGATTTCCCGCATATGGCAGGGACGGCGTCTTCTTTGGCCGGTACTTTGCGCTTTGGTATTGGCGCGATAGTGGGAACGCTGTTATCGATGGCCCCCTCCCGCAGTGCCTGGCCGATGGTCAGTTCAATGGCATTTTGTATCATTGTCGCCATGCTGCTGTATCTGTATGCCAGCCGTCCGCATAATAAAGGTGCGGTAAAATAGCCTTATTGAATAGAATGTGAAGGGTCGGTGCCTCTGGGACTCCCTTCACGTTTATTATTTGTAGCCAATTTGTCAATTTCAGTCTTATTTATTCCTTGTCCTTGTTTTACCTTTCACATCATCAAATATCACTCTATTTGCCTCTAAAAATGGCAAAACTCTTGCGCTGAATCAATATAATAAGCATGCATATCATTATTTATTGCATAGTTGTACCTGGCACCATATTGTTAACTTTTTGAGCGATGTATCAAAAAAGATGAAATTCTTATAACGTTATTTTTACCTGTTATTCTCACTCGTAAGCGAGAAGTTGATATCAGTGAATTTATATATTTATCAATTAATTAAATCTGTTTTATTAGGTTGGCTTGACGATGAATTGTTCGTTAAATGTAAAATATTGACAGACATTAGGTAATGGGTTTGCAAGAAAAATGGTTGAGATAGCCGCCATAAAGGGTTAAATATAACGAAAAATGGGATCTAAATCCCAAACCAACAGTTTTGGCCTTGGCGCTGGGAACTGGATGATGGTTAAAAACAGCACAAAAAATGGTATTGTAGATTTTTAGTTTCTAAATTGTTATAAAAAATGTGTTTTGGTGAGGTTTGAACCAAGCATAATGACAAGTTAGCGGCTATAACTTTAGTGAGTGTGAGTCATTGTAGTGCTTTTGTGATTTTTGAATTTTTATTTTTGACTAGGAAAAATACGTGAATAATATCCAACTTTCGGTAGTACATCGTCTGCCGCAAAGTTACCGTTGGTTATCTGGGTTTATCGGCGTCAAAGTTGAACCGATGCCACTAGCCGCGATAGACGATAGCAACAATGACCTCATGGGACTGAAGTTACTGAGCCATGATGGTACACATGCGCAGATTATCATGCAGCGGCTCCATATCTCGCTACAAGAGATACAAGTGGACTCCGCGATTGTGGAATGGGAAGGTGAGCCTTGCCTGTTTGTTCATCGTCAGGATGAAAGTGCGACCATGTGCCGCCTGAAAGATGTCGGTGTGGCTATTGCTGAGACCATGACTGCGCTTTATCCTTTCTGATTTGCGATTAAGCTTTCGTCACTGATTTATGCTGGCGCTTCCGTATGCCCTGATTCCTGATGTGCGCCAAACTAGTCAGCAAATTGCAATAATTGCTGGGTATATTGCTGTTTTGGCGCTGCAAAGATGGCCTGGCAGTCCCCTTGTTCTACCACCTCTCCCTGTTTTAACACAATCACTTGATGGCACAGTGACCGTACGACTTGTAAGTCATGGCTAATAAACAAGTAACTGAGTTGGTAGCGCTGCTGAAGGGATTTCAGCAACGCCAGAATTTGTGCCTGTACCGATTTGTCCAGAGATGACGTAGGTTCGTCGAGGATCAGTAATTGAGGTTGCAGGATTAATGCACGAGCAATAGCAATGCGCTGGCGCTGTCCACCAGAGAACTCCGTTGGGTAGCGATAGCGGCTCACCGGATCCAATCCAACTTCTTCCATCGCCTTAATTACACGGAGCTCGCGGTGTGCCGCACTGAGTTTCTGATGAACTTCCAGCCCCTCAGCAATAATCTGTTGAATATTCAAGCGTGGATTCAGTGCCGAGTAAGGGTCCTGGAATACCACTTGAATCCGACTGCGATAAGGCAACATCTGTTTGGGTGAGAAATTATGCAACGGTTGACCATCAAACCAAATCTCACCTTGGGAAGGCAATAAGCGCAGCAATGCCAGCCCAGTCGTGCTTTTTCCTGAACCGGATTCCCCCACCAAACCTAAGCTTTCACCGGGCCTTAAAGCAAAACTGAGATCTTTCAAAGCATAATGATGCGAGACAGTTCGGCGCAACAAGCCACGTTTAATCGGGAAGGCCACTTGTAGCCCCTTGACTTCAAGTAAGGGTTGCAAGCCTGTCTGGAGTGGCAGTGGTTCGCCCTGTGGTTCGGCATCCAATAACTGGCGAGTATAGGCATGCTGTGGTGAGTTAAACAGCGCTTGACGAGTATTGTGCTCAACCACGCGCCCCTCACGCATCACGGCTACATTATCAGCCAGCCGGCGCACGATATTCAGGTTATGGGTAATAAACAGCAAACTCATGCCCATCTCTTGCTTTAACTCTTTCAGCAAACTCAAAATCTGGGCTTGCACCGAAACATCCAGTGCCGTCGTTGGTTCATCGGCAATCAGTAGTTTGGGCTTAGTCAGGACAGCCATGGCAATCATGACGCGCTGGCGCTCACCTCCAGAAAGCTGATGTGGAAAATCAGCCAGTCGGCCCTTGGCGTTGCGAATACCAACCCGATCAAGGCACTGGATAATCTCAGTACGGGCGGCTTCCTGGCGCATGCCACGGTGCAGTGACAGCACTTCAGATAGCTGCTTCTCAATAGTGTGCAGCGGATTTAATGACACCATCGGTTCTTGGAAAATCATGGATATCTGATCACCACGGATGCCGCGCAATGTCGGTTCATCGGCATGTAATAGCGATTTACCGGCAAACAGGATATCACCACTGGGGTACACCGCGGGTGGCGAGGGTAGCAGGCGCAGTATCGACAAGGCAGTGACACTTTTTCCCGAACCAGACTCCCCGACCAAAGCCAGTGTCTCACCGGCATCTATTTGTAATGACAACTCGCTAACGACCTGATGTTCAACACCTGCCTGGCGAAAGGCGATACTGAGATTTTGAATATCCAGAAGTGGGGAGGTCGCCATATCAGTACACCTTGCTTGGGTCAAAGGCGTCACGCACCGCTTCGCCGATAAAGATCAACAGAGATAACAGCACCGCCAATACCAAGAATGCCGTTATTCCTAGCCACGGAGCCTGAAGGTTATTTTTACCCTCCAATAACAGCCCACCCAGTGAGGGCGAACCCATTGGCAAGCCAAAGCCAAGGAAATCCAGTGAGGTGAGGGTGGTTATCGAACCGCACAGAATAAAGGGCAGAAAAGTCAGAGTGGCAACCATGGCATTGGGCAGCATATGTCGCGACATAATCACGCGATCGCGCACTCCCATTGCCCTTGCAGCACGGATATAGTCATAATTTCGGGTACGCAGAAACTCGGCCCGCACCACGCCGACCAGCCCCATCCAGCCAAATATCACGGTAATGGCGAGTAGCCACCAGAAATTCGGCTGCACAATGCTGGACAGTAAAATGATTAAAAACAGTGTTGGCATGCCAGACCAGACTTCAATAAATCGCTGCCCCAACAAGTCAATTTTTCCACCGTAATAGCCCTGAACTGCCCCGGCACAGATCCCAATCACACTGGAGAACAAGGTTAATGTCAGGCCAAATAACAGTGAGATACGGAAGCCGTAAATGATCTTAGCCAATACATCGCCGCCAGTGCTGTCAGTACCGAGCAAATTAGTGTGACTCGGTGGCGAGGGGAAAGGCACGTCTGTCGCGAAATTAATGGTGTTGTTGCTAAAGCGGATGGGAGCCCAGATGGCCCAGCCATTATCTTTAATCCGGCTAATAACATACGGATCTTGGTAATCCGCTGCCGTGGTTAAAATGCCACCAAAGGTTGATTCGGTGTAGTTGATCATAAAGGGCATGTAAAACTTACCCTGATAGTTCACCAATAGCGGCTTGTCATTGGCTATCAATTCGGCAAATAAACTAATAATAAACAGTGTTAAAAATATCCACAGTGACCAATAGCCACGGCGGTTCTGGCGAAACCGCGCCCAACGGGCTTGATTAATTGCACTTAGTCGCTTGATCATTGACGGCCCTCAAAATCAATCCGTGGATCAACCAAGGTGTAAGTGATATCGCTGAGGATATTCAGCAACAAACCAATCAGCGTGAAAATATAAAGAGTGCCAAACATCACCGGATAATCGCGCTGCAAAGTAGCTTCATAGCCCAGTAGCCCTAAGCCATTTAGTGAAAACATCACTTCTATCAATAATGACCCAGTAAAAAACATGCTAATAAAAGTGGCAGGGAAGCCGGCAATCACCAGCAGCATGGCATTGCGGAACACATGGCGATAAAGGATTTTTTCTTCGGGTAAACCTTTGGCGCGAGCTGTCACCACATATTGTTTACGAATTTCGTCCAGAAATGAGTTTTTGGTCAGCATGGTCAGTGTGGCAAAACCGCCAATCACGGTGGCCAGAACCGGCAATGTGATGTGCCACAAATAGTCGGTTATCTTGCCGTACCACGGCAGAGTATCCCAGTTGCTGGACACCAGCCCCCGTAGCGGGAACAGATCGAAATAACTGCCACCGGAGAAAAGTACAATCAATAAAATGGCGAATAAAAATGAAGGGATAGCATAGCCGATAATGATTAAGGTACTGCTCCAGGTATCAAAAGCCGAACCACTACGCACTGCCTTTTTAATTCCCAAAGGAATGGAAACCAGATAGATAATTAGTGTGCTCCATAACCCCAGTGAGATAGATACCGGCAGGCTATGTTTAATCAATGACATAACGGATTCGCCACGGAACAAGCTGTCACCAAAATCAAAACGCACATAGCTCCAAAGCATCTCGAAATAGCGCTGATGCAGCGGTTTATCAAAGCCAAAGCGCTGTTTGATCTCGGCAATAACTTCTGGGTCTAATCCGCGTGAGCCGCGATAGTTGCTATCACCAACTTGTGCAGCATTCAGGCCAACCTTAGCACCACCTAATCCGCTATCGCCGCCTCCGGCACTATATCCGCTGGAATGGCCCAGTTCGATGTTGGCAATCGCCTGATCCACCGGGCCACCGGGGGCTATTTGCACTATAAAAAAGTTAATAGTAATAATCGCCCACAGAGTGGGGATAACCAGCAATAGTCGCCGTAGCAGATATGCGCCCACAATCGCCCCCTAATGACGTTCTGTTGGCAGGCGAGCTGCCTTGTTGACATCAAACCACCAGCTGTCAAAGCCGAGCGAATAAGTGGGTCTGTCTGCGGGCATCGAGAACTTATCCCAATAAGCAAAACGAGCGTGATTGGAATACCACATCGGGATCATCAAGTAGTTCCAGGTCAACACGCGATCCAAAGCGCGGCCCAGAGATAACAGTACTTCTGGCTGTTCCTGATGTTTAATAATCTGTTCAATCAATTGGTCGATCGCCGGATCTTTAATACCCGAAGCGTTATAACTGGAATCAATATAAGCCGAGCTCCACAAGATTTGCAGATTCGGGCTAGGGTAAGGGAAAGCCGTGTAAACCGTGGGGATCATATCGTAATCCCGGCTGCGCAGGCGGTTAACAAACTGAGAACTATCCACTTCGCGGATATTCATCGTTATGCCCAAACGCTGTAAATTATGCTTAAACGGTTGAACATATTGGAAATTACTGCCGCTGAGCAACAGTAATTCAAAGACAAAAGGTTTACCGGTTTTGCTGTTAACCAATTGCTGATTTTTCACTTCCCAGCCCGCGTCGCTCAGTAATTCGCGCGCTTTTAATAAATTATCGCGTGCGTTACCTGTGCCGTCAGTGTGTGGCGGCTGGTAAATTTGAGTGAATACTTCCGCTGGGATTTTGCCTTTTAGCGGTGCCAGCCAGGCTAATTCAGCGCTGTCAGGATAACCTTTAGCCGCATATTCCGTATTCTGGAAGAAGCTATTAGTACGTTGATAACTGTCGAAATAAAATGCTTTATTCATCCAGTCAAAATCAAACGCCAATGTCAGTGCTTCACGAACTCGCCGGTCGCTAAAAATAGGGCGCTGGACATTAAACGCCAGCCAGCGGGTATTTTGAGCTGAGTTATCGAGGATATCTTGTTTGACGATAGTATTTTTCGCAAAGTTACCGCCCACATATTGGGTCGCCCAACTCTTAGGTGAAGTTTCTTCGCGGAAATCAAAAGCACCGGCTTTAAAAGCTTCCAATGCGACTTTATCGTCTAAGTAATAATCGTAACGGATGGTGTCAAAATTATATTGCCCACGATTGACGGGCAAGTTGGCCGCCCAGTAGTCTCTGACTCGCTCATAGGTAATAAATTGGCCCATCTTATATTTGCCAATACGATAGGGGCCACTGCTGACCGGCGGCTGACTCAGTGGATCACTGAGTTTATGATCTTTCCAGAAATGCTCAGGCATTACAGGTAAACCAAATAGACCCAGCATCTTATCTTTATTGGGTTCTGGGAATTCAAAACGCACAGTCAGACGAGAAATGGCTTTTACCTGTACGCCCTTATAAACAATACGAAATTGCGGCACACCTTCGGTCATAAATTTATTGAAAGTGAATGCTACATCTTGGGCGGTAATAGGCTTGCCATCATGAAAACGGGCACGAGGATTGATATCAACTTCAATCCAGTGAAAGTCGGGAGCAAAACGCGCTGACTCGGCAATTAATGGGTAATAGCTACCAATTTCATCGTCTGAGGTACTAAACAGTGAGTCATATAAACGTTCAGTGCGCACAGCCGGGTTGCCACGCAGCGCATAGCGGTTGAAGTTATCAAAGGTGCCAATTGCAGAGAGCGTGATATCTCCGCCTTTAGGGGCCGCTGGATTGACATAATCAAAATGGCTAAAATCTGATGAGTACTTAGGTTCGCCCAATATGGCAAAAGAGCTACCTTCTTTAATAGTTTCAGCTTGCAGACCAAAACTCAGGGCTGATAGCGCCAAGGTAGCAAATAGGCGTAACAACATATTGGTAGTGATCTCCTGCTGTTATTTGCGTAGTAATAATCTCAAATGAAATTACCAGTTTACAAGGGTAAAGCAAACATTAAGCCAATGAGTTTTTGTTACGAAGTTTTTTTATTACAAAACTTGACCAGATCCTCAACAGATAGCGGCTTACTGAGTAGGTATCCTTGCTGGTAGTTGACCCCATGTTGCGCTAAATACTGGAGTTGTTGTTCGGTTTCAACACCTTCTGCGACGGTTTCAATATTGAGTTTGTTCGCCAACATTAATACTGCATCTAATACCGGTGCAGCGACAGTATTAATACCGATAGTACTGACAAAACCACGATCTATTTTAATAAAGTCTAATGTGAAGCGTTCTAAATAAATCAGTGCACTGTGCCCGGTACCAAAATCATCAACAGCAATTTGTATCCCTTGAGAACGCAACCAGGCAAATTGTTCAATGGCTAACTCTTCTTCAACCATACCCCGTTCGGTAATCTCGAATACTGGTGAAAATACATTGGTATTTAATTGTTGTAACATCTGGGTGACATCTTTGCGGAAGCTATCATCTGTAAGGTGAACAGGTGAAATATTTAAAGCTAATTTAACGCCTACTGGAACATGAGCTTCCATTAATTTGCTGTCTTTTATGATTAATTCAAATAAATGCCGGGTAAGCGGTTGAATCAAATGCTGAGCTTCCGCATAGGGAATGAAAAGATCAGGGGAAATACGTCCTTCAATAGGATGCTGCCAACGGATAAGTGCTTCTAATCCAGAGAATGAACGGTCATCAGACCGGAATGCGGGCTGGTATTCAACAAAGAACTCACCGCGCCGAATACCACGTAAGATTTCAGCTTCCGCACTTTGGCTGGCCATGAGAATATAATAAGCCAGAATACCGACTAAGCCTGCAAGTAACAATCCGCCCAACAAAGTCAAACGAATATCATCTGCAGTCAGGCTAGTATGATAAATCAATATCTTAATTGGGTAGCCAGGGAGCTGGACTTCACGTGCATCACGCGTGGGTAGCTGGCTGATAGGAATGACTTTAGCGTCAAAGGTAGTAACCGCCAGTTCATCAATAATGATAGCTAATCCGTTGACCTGATTATCCGAGTAATTTAGCAATAGGTAGGGATGTAAAGTGAGTTCCAGTGTTGCTAATACACCGGTATTCCCGCGGCCGGCTTCGCGTAACCATACACCTATTGCCGCTTTGCCTGGCATCATAGGTGTACCTTGCTGAATTTTAAAATCTAATGGCTGGGAGACATTAATTTTAGGGTATAGCGCGCTGACAGGTACATTCATTTCGCCCGTGGCCGATGAACAATAGGCGATATCATTCCGCACTAATAAGAAAGCCCGAACACCATTCGTAAATGCGGCGCGGTAGTGCAGCGCAGAGCTGGCCTGTTCACAATTTTTTGCACTCAGTGGAATGAGCTGAGACATAGACGTTGTGAGTTCACTCAGGAACTGAGACGAATAGGAGATAATATGGTCGCTTTGCAATGTTAATTTACGCTCACCACTGCGATAAATTAATGACAACGTAATAACAGCAAAAAGAATAAAGAAACAGAGCGCGAGGATGACACTTTTTTTAACGAGATGGCGTCTGGATAAAATATTGCGGGAGAACGCACTGTTTGAACCCATGTTACGCCGCTCCTCAGCAAGATCGATAAAGTATTATGAGTATAAGTAAGTTAGCAGCACAGCGCTACCGATTTGCTAGGGAGCAATATTGACATTAATAAGGTTATCGATTTGAAAATCAATCAAATATAAAGCAAAGATGCTATCTAAATGCATCAAATATGCGGGGCAAGTGAACTTCATTTCTATTGGCGTATTTTAGAAATACATATCCATAAAACAAATTCTCAGCTTAGTAACGCAATCTACTTTATTCCAGAAAAAATAATCGTTGTTTGATATGTCTTAGTGCCAGAAAACTCTTGGTTTAGCGGAGCGCATTTTACACAGAAAACTCTTGAATTATGTGTTTTGATCAAAAAAAGGACGTTTCCTACAAGGTGAGGGCGAGGGACTACAAAACTATATTTCGGCAATAAAAACTATTTCGGCAATAAAAAACGCTGCCAAGGCAGCGTTTCATCATTTCGTTTGGTATCTCGGACAACAGGAATAAAAATCAGTTAGCTGCGCGAACCGCTACTTAGCACTCGTCGCCCATCACGATAACGCTTATTCCAATAATCTTCATTTAGGCTCGATATTGTCACACCGACACTGGTCGATGCATGTACAAACTTATCGTTACCTAAATAGATACCAACGTGGCGGCCAGTCGATCCTGCTCGGAACAGCACCAAATCACCGGGGCGCAACTTAGTACGTTGGATTTTTTTGCCAAGATCCTGCTGCTCAGATGTTGAGCGTGGCAAATCCATACCAAATTGTTCACGGAAAGTCGTTTGTACAAACGCAGAACAATCAATACCACGTTTGGTGCTACCGCCTAAACGATAACGAACACCTTTCCACCCTGCATACTGTTCTAAAATCTTCGACTTGACGTCAACGTTGCGCACCATTGCTTCGAATTCATCCTGAGAGGCTTGCAGTAAAAGCCCATCTTTGTCATTAACTGCACGCATCTCAGTTTGCGTATTATGTAAGTTCGAAGTCTGTGGTGAACTACACGCTGATAACATTACCGCTGCTGCAACTGCAGGAATGACCCGCAGAATATATCTCATAATAGGTTGAGACTTGACCATTGTTGTTGTTTTCCCTTGCTGTCCTTACGACGGATGTCGCTACCAAAATGCCAAACGAATCGAGATTATTGATTGTGGTCAGATGAGACAATCACTTAACCATATAAATGTGCAGGAACGCACAATATTAATCAGGATAAGGATGAAATGCCGGTATCCGAGCACAAACGTTTTTGAGACTACCGTAATGATTAATAAAAGGCGAGAGCTTTTATGCCTATAATTTTACAAAATGTTAATGTTACATAATGTAATATTAATATATTAAAAGCGGATAGCTGAATTTGTAGCTGTTTAGTAACAATAAATGAGTGAAGGCGTTAATTGCTGATAGGGCAAAAAATAGACTTTTTTGCCCTATCATAAAGCAGAACGCGGGTTACCGACTTTTTGAGCCCGGCAGACCCCGGTTAATGACATCAATGATTTTGTCACTGAGCGGTGTTAGTAATATCCAACTCATCCCCACCAAAACAATTGAGAGCGAGCCAACCGCAATATCCGTAAACCAATGTGCGCCAATCATTATTCGTGGCATGGAAAAGAGAACCACGATTAGCAGGGCGATAGCAAAGGCATCCCGGGAAAAATAGCGCAGCATAAAACAGGCAAAAATCATCAGCATCATACCGTGGTCGCCGGGGAAACTGTCGCTTGATGTATCTTTGGTCGGAATGCCGGTTAACTCACTGACGCGGTTAATATTTTCAAAGGTCAGCGTCGGACTGGGATGCGAAACGGGCAGTAAGTGACCGAGTTGGTTGAGGATAACTGCTGTTAGCAGCATAACAAATCCCGTGACGATTAGCCGACGTCGGCCTGCGGTGCTTTCTTTCATATAGAAGTACAAATAAAGCAGCCCCATGCAAATCAGGGAAATAACATCAAAGGCCCGATTGTTGGTGATCGCTACCCAATGCAGAAATGAAGGGCTTGACAGCAAATGCTGGTTAAAATAGAAGAATATTGCTGAATCTATTTTAAACCAAAAAGCGTGGTTTTCTGGAATATACCAAGAGAAAAACAGGGCTATCCCAAGTAAATTGAGCAGTAGTATTGTCGGCAAATTACGACGGGTCATGCGATTGCCTTTAATCTATAAATTGTCAATGTAATAACAATGCAGTAAATAAATTTGGGCGCATTATACTCCCTTGTATAGTCGAGTCCTGAGTAATTCATGCTGTAATGAATTCCAGTCAGGGTCAGTTGTGCTAATGAGTTCAATTCGGCTATCAAGTGGGGGGACCTGGCGAGTTTCAATTTTCAAGTCATGTCCTTGGCGGTTAACTACCAGAGTGCCCTCAGGAATGCGCATCACGCCTTTTATACGTTCTACCGGATTTAATCGTACCCATTCCAATAATGGTACCGTGTCAAATACGGTATCGGCATTAAATACCCAACCGCAACTCAGATAACCTTGACCCTGATTAAGGGCGCGACGCCAAGGTTCGTTACCTTTCAAGCTCAATGCGGCTAATCCTTTTTGTCGCGTTGGGCTGTGATGATGAGCGCTGTTGGGTAATTCATCATAATTACTGTGTGGCATATCCAGCAGAGCAATATCAATCTTCCCCTGTTCTGTATAATAGAGTGGGCGTAATACTGGCTGTTGTTCATGCCATTGCTTTAATACCGCATAATCCGTCTCACTATAGGCATCTTGTTTATTTGCCACCAGAACATCGGCTGCCGCTAGCTGGTCACGAAAGTTTTCATTTTCTGTATAGCGTGGCTCACTCAACTGGCGTGCATCCAATAGGCTCAGAGTGGCATGCAGTGAGATCCATGGTTGATAAACATCCGAGGTTAATAAAGACAGAATCTGTTTTGGATGTCCCAACCCCGTGGGTTCAATCAGTAACCGATCTGGCTTTGCCTGCCGTAGCAGCATATTCAAGCCGACTTGCATGGGTAATCCATTTACACAACACATGCATCCACCGGGTATTTCTTTTAATACCGCCCCACTATCAGCCAATAGCGCTCCATCAATACCGATCTCGCCGAATTCATTGACCAGAACCGCCCATTTTTCATGTTCCGGTTTTTGCGACAATAAATGGCGAATGGTGGTGGTTTTGCCACATCCCAAAAAGCCGGTAATCAAGTTTGTTTTTGTCATCAGTAGCCTCCGATATGAATTTTTTTTTAATGCCCTATTAAGTTTAAGGCCATCAGTGCCGTAGTTATATGGAGAGGATATAACACTGAGTCAGCTTATTTTGAAACGGAAAAAGCCAAAACACAGAGTATTTCCTAGGGGACTTAGGAACGGCGCCTAATGGTTATATCAAGATAGGAAATATAATTTGTCTTATTGAGGAATTTTAGTGAGTTATTGAAAGAGTAGCGCTATAAAAAATGCTCTATCATTTCCATTGCTCAGCTTGGAATCCTCTATCTTTAAAATGACAGTTATGAGAGTCGAGGTAGTTATGAGCAAATATCGGATGCAGATTATATTAGCAATATTGTTTTCATGGACAATATCTTTTGCCGCAAGCAGCGCGCAGTCTAACCTGTCGGTGACTGGAACAATTACATTTTCCGGAGCCATAGTAGAAAGTCCATGTGATACCACATTTTCGGATCAAACGATAACAACGCACTGTTATCGTGATGGTAAAACACTGACTCAACGACAAACCCTCTCACGTAATATGTCTCTGACTTCTCGGTTACCTAATCAGTTGGCGTCTTCAAGCTTGGAATGGTTGAATCCGCAACGTAGTTTGGGTATTTTGACCGTTACTTACCTCTAATGCTATAAACTCAATTATTCATCTTATAAACACGGCTTATTACACTGATAAGCCGTGTTAGTTTTCGGATGTTTTCTTCTTCATTGAAATTGTTTGACCGCAATGAAATTGTTTGACCACATGATATACTGATCGTTATTCAGACACCCTTTGGTCAGGCCAATTTAGCCTTTCAATGCTAACACCTGATGCAGGAAATAAGGTTATGCGGTTATATCAGGAAGTCGGTAGTCAGCTGCGAGATGCCATTATCAGTGGGCAATACAATTTGGGTGATCGTTTACCGCCTGAACGTGATATTGCCGAAAACTTTAGCGTCAGTCGCAGTGTGGTGCGTGAAGCATTGATTATGCTCGAACTGGAAAAATTAGTGGAAGTACGTAAAGGTTCCGGAGTCTATGTGGTGAACGTTCCCGATAGGCTCGTAAATGGGGAGTCTGTCGTGTCCGCCGACAGTGGCTATGGCCCATTTGAGCTGTTGCAGGCTCGCCAATTATTGGAAAGCGAAGTCGCTGCTTTTGCTGCTATGCAAGCGACTAAGGCAGACATCATCAAAATGCGTCAGGCCATCGAGCAGGAAAAAACCGCTTTAGATGCTGGTGCTGTGGATGAAAGTGCAGATGAGTTGTTTCACTGCTTGCTGGCCCAATCGACACAAAACAGTGTTCTAGCGAATATGGTTGCAGAGGCATGGCAGGCCAGGAAAACCAGCGCCATGTGGCAGGGGGCACACAGTCACACCCTTGATTTCAGTTACCGTTGGCAATGGATGGAAGACCATCAAAAAATCCTGCAAGCGGTGCTACGCCGAGATAGCAAAGCCGCTAAGCAAGCCATGTGGCAGCATTTGGAAAATGTAAAATTGAAACTGCTTGAGATCTCAGATGCTAACCATCCCGATTTTGATGGTTATTTGTTTGAGTCTGCGCCATATCAACTCGAAGAGTAATTTACCCTGCGGCCTTGAAGCTACAGGGGTGTTGGCTGCACTCACTCACCCGAATCACTTACATGTGTAATCTCATCGGGATTTGCTTGCTTGCCGCCTACCTGTAACTTCAATGACTTTGGGCAAACCCTGTGGCCTTGAAGCTACAGGGATGTTGCACTCACTGCTCTGATAGGATTTAAGGAACCACATTCTTGTTAGCGCGCTAAATTAACCCTGCTGAGCCAAACGTTTTACCGTTTCTTTCGCGCCAAACTGCTGAAGGCTGAGATAAGCTTCTGTTACGGCTTGAACAAATTCGGATTGTTGTGGCAAGGATTCACCAAACAGTGGTTTTAGTGACAATAAACTCTGTACTCTGGCAATCCCATCTTCGCTATTCTCAACGCATGTTTTAAAGCTATCCACCATTGGGTCACGAATATCAATAGGTTGCCCGTTATCATCTACACCGCTCACATAACGCATCCAACCCGCGATACCCAATGCCAGGCAACGATATGGGCCACCATTTTGTAAATGCCAACGTACTGAATCCAGCATCCGTTGTGGCAATTTCTGGCTGCCGTCCATAGCGATTTGCCAGGTGCGGTGTTTCAATGATGGATTGCTATAACGCTCAATCAACTGATCAGCATAAGCACTCAGATCAATACCGGTGACGCGCAGTGTTGGAGCCTGTTCTGCCATCATCAGACGATGCGCGGTTAGCCGATAATTTTCGTCTGCCATGCAGTCATTAATATGCTGATAACCAGCCAGATACCCCAGATAGGAGAGGTAAGAATGGCTACCGTTCAACATGCGCAACTTCATTTCTTCAAATGGTAATACATCATCAACTAACTGTACCCCAGCGACTTGCCAGTCAGGGCGACCCGCGACAAACTTGTCTTCAACCACCCATTGAATAAACGGTTCACAGGCAATACCGCAAGCATCGACCACACCTAAGGTATCGGCTATCTCTTGTAATGTTTCTGGGGTAGCAGCCGGAACAATGCGATCGACCATGGTATTAGGGAAAGTGACATTTTGTTCTATCCAACTCGCCAACTCTGGGTCGCGGGCTGTTGCCAGACCAAGTACCGCGTTTTTCACCACATGGCCATTTTCTGGAATGTTATCGCATGACAGCACAGTAAACGGCGCCAGTCCGCGTAAGCGACGCAACCGCAGCGCTTCAACCAGAATACCAGGGGCGGAAGTGGGAGCATCAGGGATAGCGAGGTCGGCGCGGACAAATTCATTTTGCAGATCCAGTTGGCCGGTACCTGGCTCAATGCAATAACCTTTCTCCGTAATGGTCAGCGACACGATCGCCACTTGTGGTTCGGCCAATTTCTCCAGCACCTGCATAATGCCGTCTAAACGGGCATGCACCGACTCACATACCGAGCCAACGACAATGGCTTGATTACTTTGTGCGCCTTTTTCCAATACGGAGAAGAGGTGGTCTTGTTGGCGCAAGTTTTGAATCAAGACATCAGCACCAAACAAACTGACTTCACAGATACCCCAGTCGCCTCCCTGTTTATTTAAGACCCTGTCAGTCAGTAGTGCCTGATGCGCGCGGTGAAATGCGCCAAAACCGATGTGAACAATACGGCTTCTTAGTGCAGTTCTATCATAAGCAGGCTGCTGTACGGTATCGGGAAGACGGCTATTGGCAATAGTGTTCATTCGTAGCTCCACAATCATTGACCTCATGGGTATAGCAAAGGGGACACACATGAGGTGATAGATAAAAGTTGTTAGACCAGTTTCGTTTGGCTTCTATAGGAAAAAAGCCACACCATACTGACCGTTTTCTTTTGCTCGTTGCCATGCAATAACGGCTTGCAGTGTAAAGCCATATGACAGAAAATAAAATTGGTAAGTCCAATATTGATTATATTCGTGAAGTGGATCAACCAATGAGGTTTTGCTTTTTGACACGAAGCGCTTAAAGAGTAAGGATAAAGCTGAGTGATACCTCTTGGAAATCGGTATAACAACATTATCTGTTTAACAACATGATCTGTATAAAACATGGTTAGTTAAAAAGCATTCGTGGGATAACCGCATTAGTCGGTATAACAAAATTGTATGCACCTGAACAGTTTACGTAGAAGGTAAAAATAAATGGAACAAACATGGCGTTGGTATGGCCCCAATGATCCGGTGTCGTTAGATGATGTTCGTCAGGCGGGTGCGACCGGAGTGGTGACTGCATTACACCATATCCCGAATGGTCAAGTCTGGCCGGTGAGTGAAATCAAACAGCGTCAGGCTGAAATTGCGGCTAAAGGGTTGGTATGGTCGGTGGTGGAAAGTGTACCGATTCATGAGGAAATAAAAACTCATAGCGGTAATTACGATCAACATATTGAAAACTATCAACAAACCCTACGTAACCTTGCCGAATGCGGTATTGATATCGTCTGCTATAACTTCATGCCGATATTAGACTGGACACGTACCGATCTGGAATATCAATTGCCGGATGGTTCCAAGGCACTGCGCTTTGACCAGATAGCCTTTGCTGCTTTCGAGCTACATATCCTGAAACGCCCTGGTGCGGAGAAGGATTATACCGCCGAAGAGCAAGCACAGGCGAAAGCTTACTTTGACGCGATGACTGAGGCCGATATTGCCAAGTTGACAGGCAATATTATTGCGGGTCTACCCGGCGCCGAAGAGGGTTATACGCTGGATCAATTCCGTGCGCGCTTAGCCGAATATGATGGCATCGATAAAGCACAACTACGTGAAAATATGGCATATTTCCTGCGTGCGATTATACCGGTTGCTGAACAGGTTGGCCTGCGTATGGCCGTTCACCCGGATGATCCACCGCGTCCAATTCTTGGCCTGCCGCGTATTGTTTCCACGATTGAAGATATGCAGTGGCTAAAAGAGACCGTTGACAGTATCCATAATGGTTTCACTATGTGTACCGGCTCTTACGGTGTCCGTGCAGATAATGATTTGGTGAAGATGATCGAGACTTTTGGCGATCGTATTCACTTCACTCATTTGCGTTCGACTTGTCGTGAAGGGAACCCAAAAACCTTCCACGAAGGCGGTCACTTGCAAGGTGATGTCGACATGTACTCCGTAGTTAAAGCCATTCTAACTGAAGAGCAACGTCGTCAGGCTGCCGGAGATAGGCGTCCGATTCCAATGCGACCAGACCACGGTCACCAAATGCTGGATGATTTACATAAGAAAACCAATCCGGGCTATTCCGCGATTGGCCGACTGAAAGGGTTGGCAGAAGTTCGCGGAGTTGAGTTAGCGCTCAAACGCGCATTCTTCCCTGAGCTTAAATAGCCCTTCATCTTTCAAACTGCAGGTGTGTTGGCTGCTCTCAATAACCCGAATCACTTACTTATGTAAGCTTATCGGGATTATCTCGCTTGCCGCCTTCCTGCATCTTGAAATCTATAGGGCATAGTTTGGGTATAAAATAGTTAAGGGCCGGTTTTCCGGCCCTTAATAACTTGAAAGATGAAGAGTATTAGTCTGCACGACCCATATAGCGGCGCTCTGCAATATGAATACGAATTTTCTCGCCAGGGCTGATATATTCCGGTACCTGAATAGATAAGCCGGTACTCATTACTGCCGGTTTGTTACGGGCACTGGCTGACGCACCTTTAATGCTTGGTGCAGTTTCAACAATTTCCATATCAACAGTCTGTGGCAATTCTAACGCCAGCAACTGACCGTCCATGGTCAGAACTTGCATCCCCGGCATTCCACCTTCAGGAATAAATAACAGTTCTTCTTCAATCTGCTCTTTTTTGAAGTTGTATGGGGTGAAGTCTTCGTCATCCATAAAGACGTATTCGTCACCATCGATGTAAGAGAAATTCACACTGCGGCGAGTCAAAGTGATGGTATCGAGGATTTCATCACCTTTAAAACGCTCTTCAACTTTTAAACCGGTACGCACATCAGAAAAACGCATTTTATACAAAGTGCTCGCACCACGGGCACTTGGGCTTTGCACGTCAATATCTTTCACCAGCAGTAATTTGCCGTTGAGGTTGACCGCCATACCGCGTTTTATTTCGTTAGCTCTTGCCATTTATTAACCGCCAATCAGGATTGAAGATAAGTTGCGACAAGTTACTCGCGCCGCCAGTTTCAGGCAAGCAGATAGCGCAAAAAAGAGTAAGATTTTCGCGACAAAATCGACCTTATGCGTACACCGGTAGCAGACCCATTAATGCCGCAATATGAGCCACAGCATTGATCAGGCCAAACAGGATAATAAAGCCAATCATAAAGCGCCCACCCGGTGCGCGATAACTCGCTTGTGGGAAGCGTTTACGACTAGCGCGCGCCATCAATGCTGGGACAATAACCGCCCAAATTGTCGCGGCTAAACCAGCAAAGCCAATGGCATAGATAAAGCCATTCGGGAATAGCAGCGCCCCGACAGTAGGTGGAACAAAAGTGATTAATGCAGATTTGGTACGCCCACCGCGGTCATCGGTGAATTTAAAGAAATCAGCGATGTAATCGAACAGCCCAAGAGACACGCCGAGGAATGAGCTGGCCAATGCCATATAAGAAAAGGCATTCAGCAGTTGGCTGGTGGCTTGACTGGCTGAGACGGTATCCATCTGTTTCAGCAGACTGCCAATGTTACCGCCGTCAGCGATAACTTGTTTGAATGCATCTCGGGCAATATTGCCCTGAATGGCATACTGCCACAGGATATAAATGACTAACGCTATCAACGTGCCATACAGCAAGCTGCGCACTACCGCTTTACCGTCTTTATGGTAGTACTTCACCAACCCCGGCACATTACCGTGGTAGCCAAAAGAGGTGAGTAAGTAGGGCAGTGCAGCTAATGCATAAGGCAAATAACTGGCATTGCTATCGGTCTGATTGAACAGAACCGCGCTTTCCACATGGCTAAACATATCACCGACTGACATGACGAATGTAATGACCATTCCGCCGATCAATATGGTACTTAAGCGATCAACCGCGCGGGTGGATAACCAGACAATAAATGCCACCAAAACGGCAAAGATAAAGCCTGCTCCGGTTTGACCAATGCCCACGGTGTTTTCCAGCGTATGGGTAATAATTGAGCCGCCGGCTGAAATATAGGCGTAAGTCAGAATGTAGAGCACAAAAGTGATAGATACGCCATTAATGGAGCTCCACACCTTACCCAGCAGGTCTTGCACCATGGTGTGGAAACTGGCCCCACTTGGGTAGTTCAGATTGGCTTCCAGAATCATCAAGCCGGAAATCAGCATGCAGGCCCATGTATAAATCAGCAGTATAACTGAGCCGCTAAACCATACCCCCGCCGTTACGATGGGAATTGAGAACATCCCCGCCCCCACAGCGGTACCGGCGACTATCATTGCGCCGCCAAGCACGGAGGGGCGTGATAGTGGTTGGGAGACTTCCATCGACATTTAATTCGGCTCCATGACTTAGAGAATAGATAATATGGTTAGTAGTTCTTTTGTACTAGCTCAATGGTACATGGTGGCAATGAAGCTGTAAACAGATGAATATACTCATGTGGATAGTTTGATCAGTGATTAGTCTTGGCTCGGTGTTCAGTTGTAATTGAATATCGCCTGAATAAGCATTTTTTAGGTTAAAAAGTAAACTGAAAGTGATGGGGTTAGGTGGTGAAGCTGTGTGCTGGATCGGTTATTGGGCTGTTGAGCAAGGATTGTGCTGGTAGTTAAGGAGGGGGGTTGCTATTGTCCGCTGTTATTCCACCAGCCTACAGGAGCCTGCTGATGGACTGTCGCTCAGATTGCGGTGCCTGCTGTATTGCTCCTTCAATTTCCAGCCCGATCCCCGGTATGCCATTTGGCAAGCCCGCCAATACCCGCTGCCTGCATTTGGATGACAATATGCGCTGCGGTATTTTCCATTCGCCATCCCGCCCGGCGGTATGTGCCAGCCTGCAAGCATTACCAGAAATGTGTTTTGATACGCGCGAAAAGGCGCTGGTGTATTTGATTAAACTGGAAGTGGATACTGCGCCTTAATCGATGATTGGCTCGGCGACAAAGCACGGTGAGCCAAGGGTTTACCGCACCTAGGGGTGCTCCGACGGCTTACGCCGTTACGACCCCAACGGCACGATTCCCCTTGGTTCAATTTGTCAGTAATATGAGGGCGATAATAATATTGCCCCCAGTTACTCAGCCTAAAGACTAAGCCCCAGCCGGAACAGCGTGAGCGGTATTTTTCAGCACTGGCCCGATGTACTTTTCAATTTCAAGCTGTGCCATCTGCCCACAGTTACCTTGCGCCAAACTGGACGAGCCGATATCGAAAGTCAGGCAATTAATATTGCCGTTCTTACAAATTGAACCCGGTACCGATGGCTCGGCGGGATCAAACCATGCCCCTTCGCTTATCCGTACCACGCCTGGCCGCACATCCTCCGTGACCACGGCACCGACCAAAATCTGCCCGCGATCATTAAATGCCCGTACTAAATCGCCGTTCACAATCTGACGTGCGCTGGCATCTTGTGGGCTTATCAGAATGGCTTCGCGATCCGCTACCGCGTACTTTTCGCGCAGTGGTGTGTTATCCAATTGCGAATGCAGGCGGTTGATTGGGTGCGCGGTGTTCAGCGACAGTGGATATTTTTTCGCTTCGGCTCCGCGATACCATTCATGAGGTGGCATCCAGGTTGGGATCCCCTGACAATCGGCATACTCCATTTTGGCGATGGTATCGGAATAGATTTCAATTTTACCCGATGGCGTACCAAGTGGGTTGAGCAATGGATTCTCACGATAATCGGCAAAACGCACCCACTGCTTGTTGGCCTCGGGAATGGGGAAGCGAATATAGTTATTTGATTCCCAGAACATATCGAAAGGCGGTAGGGCGACACGCGCTGTGCGGGCCTGTGACTTCATATCGTCGTACATTGATTTCAGCCACTGAGTTTCATCTTTGCCCTCAGTAAAGGCATCAATGACCCCCAGTCGAGTAGCCATAGCTGCGAAAATATCAAAATCACTGCGGGCTTCATGTTGTGGTGGGACACACTGATGCATCGGGAAAACATAAAGCTGCGAATAGTCGCCGCCCATTTCCAAATCGTTACGTTCATAACTGGTGGTGGCCGGTAATACGATATCGGCATGTTTAGCGGTGGCAGTCCAGTAGGGTTCGTTAACCACGATGGTTTCAGGATGTTGCCAGGCTTTCACCAAGTTATTGGTATCCTGATGCTGATGGAAGGTATTCCCGCCAGCCACATAGACCATTTTAACATCGGGATAGGTCACTTTAGTGCCATTGAAATCAATGGTTTTACCCGGATTTGCCAGACACTCGGCAATGCGTGCCACCGGAATCGGTGATGGCGAGTTCTTCGGCGCATTCCCGGCAGAAATCCCCGGTAAAATACCGCCTTTCGCTGTTGGGCTACCACCGGAGGAGTAGTGATAGCTGAAACCAAAACCACCACCCGGCAAACCAATTTGGCCGAGCATCGAGGCAACCGTTACCAGTAGCCAATGTTGTTGCTCACCGTGGTGTTGGCGCTGAATCCCCCAACCGCCCATGATCATGGTGCGCTGCTTCGCCATATCGCGTGCCAGCTGACGTATCACGCTAGCATCGACACCACTGATATCGGCCGCCCATTCTGCTGTCTTCGGCTGGCCGTCGGTTTCCCCAAGCAGATAGGCCTGGAATTTATCGAAGCCAATGGTATAGGTTTTGATAAAGTCAGGATTGTGCAGCTTTTCCGTCAGCAAGGTATGGGCAATCCCAATGAGCATCGCGCTGTCGGTATAAGGGCGCGGGGCAATCCATTGAGCATTAGTGAATTTGGCACTGTCATTATGAACCGGATCAATGCTAATGACCTTGGTGCCTTTCTTCTTCAGCGCTTCAAAACCAGTTTGGCCAACGTGATCAGGAACGTTCCAACTGTTTTTCAGCGTGATCATTGGGTTACAGCCCCATAGGATCACCAGTTCGCTATTATCCACTACGTTAGGCCAGGCAGTTTGTTGTTCGTAAACCTCCATTGACCCCATGACATGAGTCATGATCACCTGTGCTGCACCGGTTGAATAGTCACCGGCATAACCGAGGAATCCGCCACTCAGGTTCATTAAACGTTGCAGCAAAGTGCGGCTGTTGTGCAGCATACCGACACTTTTCCAGCCATAAGAACCGGCGTATAGCGCTTGTGGGCCGTGGTCTTTTTGTACCCGCACGATTTCGTTACACACCAACTCTGTGGCTTTGTCCCAACTGACGCGCACCCATTCATCGCGGCCACGTAGTTCGGTATGGCTGCCGGGGCCACCTTCCAACCAGCTTTTGCGCACCATCGGGTATTTGATACGGTTCTCAGCATGTACTTGATAAGGTGCCATAGTGATAAGGTCATTTGGCCACGGATCATCTTTGATCGGTTGCACGCCGACCATACGTCCATTTTCGACGATAGCCTCAAAGGCTCCCCAATGCGCGCCGGTCAGAATGCCTTTCTGCGCTTGACGTAGTGCCAGAAACTGCGGTAATGCCTGGCTGATAGCTTGCGCCAATGCTGATTTTGGCCACAGGCCACCAATCAGAGGCAATGCGGCCAGCGCACTGGTGCCCAATAAAAAGCGACGGCGGCTCATTTGCAAGGGTTGTTGTTCGTATTTAGTCATTTTCGCCTCTTATTTACAGCTTGGCCGGCATATCACTGGCATGTTTTTGTACATATTGTGTCATCACGCGTAACTGTTCCTGGGTCAGGGAGGTACGTGGTGCCATGCCTTTGATTACCCCAATCCATTGGTTCGCATTGAAGCGGTCGAGCGCGGTTAAACCGTGGCAGCCAGTGCAATTAGCCGACATCATATCAGCGGCATAGCGCCAGATTTTCTGTTGATCATCAACCAGTTGTTTCTTCGGTAACCACACCTGAAGTGCAACCTGATGCCAGACCAAATTAGTTTCCGGATCAGTTTGGGTATTTAACGTTTTCAGCGCTTTTTGCGCATCTTCGCCCAATAAAACACTCAAGATGCGTTTCCCTTGAGCGGCATAGAACACTTCTGCCACGCCATCTTGCTGCCAGCCTTTCACATCCACTAACACTTGGTCGCCTTGCTGTTTCACCACTTCAACTTCAGTTGATGGCATCAGGTTACCGGCGTTATGGCTGTCACCTGCATTCATAAAGAACGGCTCAGTGGCGATGGTATACAGGGTAGTAGCGGTTGCCGGTGTTTGTGCTGCTGCGGTGGCCAGTTCGGCGGCACCGGCTTGAGTCACTTCACTCATGTCGGGCAGGATATGGGCCACACCTTTATGGCAATCAATACAGGTTTCACCCTTTTTAATCGCGACTGGGTGCTGAATTCGTGCTTCAGCACTTTGTCCGGTGATATCCATTGCATCAAAACTGTGGCACGAGCGGCAGGTTGCTGAGTCGTTTTCTTTCAGCGTTTTCCACACCGATTGGGCCATAGCGAGTTTATGGGCTTCATATTTCTCTGGTGTATTGATGGTGCCAACCATTTCACCGTAGATATCTTTTACTGCGCGGACTTTGGTCCACAGATAATCCAGCGGCTCATGTGGCACGTGGCAGTCTGCACATTCAGCGCGGATACCTTTGGTGTTTTGGAAGTGTACGCTACCTTGATATTCAGCCAAGGGCTGCTGCATGGTATGGCAGGAGACGCAGAACGCGGTATCACTGGTTTTATGGAAGACAGTGGCAGTTCCTGCGAGGAGCGCGGCACCGATAATAATGCCGATCAACAGAATCCATAACCATCCCCACCGGCGTCTTTTCACGAAGCCAGTTTGTTTGTTGCTCATAATTACACCCACTGTTATTTATCTAATAATTTTTGGTAAAACGGACGGATCAAATGCACGACTAGATAAAATGCCAGATAATCTGCCAACAGAGCTTTATCTACCCGCGATAAGTCTTTCCCATAAAATAAGTGGGTCTATTGTAGGGAGGTTTTCTGTTGATGACTAACTCTATAGGGTTATTTAGCAATATTAGTTCAAATTGCTGAATATAAATGTGATTAATAGATGAATTTTTGTGAGATAGCACATATAACCAGCTGATTTTACTGGTTATATATTGGTTTATATAGCGCTATTTTTAGTCGTAGAGGAAGTAAAACTGCTGATTCAACCATAAATCGATAGCATGACGACTGGCCTCAAAATGAGGTTCGGGTAATTCACGTGGATTACACCACAGCCATTGCTGACATTTATCCGGTTCTTTCAGCTCAGGTTGCCCACCGGGGTGTTGTGCCAGCAAACAGACTGAAACCGTATGTTTACCTTCTTCACGCCAGGTCGCCAGGTTATTGCACAAGCCAATAACTTTCATCTCATTGATATTTAAACCTGTTTCTTCAAATATTTCCCGTTGTGCCGCTTGTTCAAAAGACTCTCCAGCCTCCATGTGACCTCCGGGAATTGACCAGTAAGGTGCATGCTGACTGCTACGTTTGCCGAGCAGTATCTCACCTTGTTGATTGACGATAATAACGCCAACACCGACAACAACAGACATCGTTTAGCTCCTTTGACATGAGTATCAGCAATTGTCAGCAAATGGGGCTATTTTGCTGCTGACAGAAACTCGTTAAAGACAAAAATGTGCGGAGTGTCAAAAATCTATTAAGAATAAAAGCAGAAAACTTGCATATATTCTAAGTCGGAAACACACTCCTTGAAACGTTTCAGCGTTATCTCGTCATCAGATGATAAAGGGTAACGCTCCTTTTTCTCATTAAAGCTGAAACGATTCAATTTCAGCAAGAGAGGAGACATAATGTTCCAATTATCGGCGAAAGATATCCATCTGGCTGCACACGCAGACAGCAAAAATGAGGCCATCACTCAGGTGGCGGCTGCTCTAACTCAAGCGGGCAATGTTGCTGCCGGCTATCTTGACGGGATGCTAGCCCGCGAGCAGCAAACCTCGACCTATTTGGGTAATGGTATTGCTATCCCACATGGTACCACTGATACCCGAGACCTGGTGCTAAACACTGGCGTTCAGGTTTTCCAATTTCCGCAGGGTATTGCCTGGGGCGAAGATCAAATTGCCTATATTGTTATCGGTATTGCAGCACGCTCCGATGAGCATCTGGCATTATTGCGCCAACTGACGCATGTATTAAGTGACGATGCGGTTGCCGCGCAGATGGCAAAAACGACTTCAGCTGAAGAATTACGCAGCTTGCTGATGGGTGAGAAAAAAACCGCTGAATTCCATTTTGACACTTCACTCATCGCCCTCGATGTCGCGGCTGATAACTTGATCATGCTGCAAGCACTGAATGCGGGTCGTTTACAGCAAATTGGGGCTGTTGATGCGCACTTTGTCAGTGATGTGATTACTCGTGAGCCGCTGAATTTGGGGCAGGGGATCTGGCTGAGTGACAGCACCGAAGGTAATTTGGTCAGTGCTGCGACAGTCAGCCGCCCGGCAAGCGCTTTTGAACATCACGGTGAGAAAGTTGCCCTATTGCTGACATTATCTGTAGCTGATGTTCAGCCGCTCTCGGTGCTGAACTACCTGAGCGATTTGCTGCTGGCGAAAAAAGCTGACCTATTGCTGAACGCCGATGCTGCCGCACTGCTGGCTTTGCTTACTAGTGAATATATTGAACAAAATGAAGTGCTAAGCGCTGAGTTTGTTATTCGTAACGAGCATGGGTTACATGCGCGCCCAGGGACGATTTTAGTCAATACAATCAAACAGTTTACCAGTGAAATCACCGTAACCAATCTGGACGGTACCGGTAAACCCGCGAATGGACGTAGTCTAATGAAAGTTGTGGCTTTAGGGGTTAAAAAAGGGAATCGTCTGCGCTTTACCGCCAGCGGTGAAGATGCACAAGCCGCGCTGGATGCCATTGGTGAAGCTATCACCGCCGGTCTAGGCGAGGGGGCAGCATGAGCAGAAGAGTCGCCACCATCACATTGAACCCGGCTTATGATCTGGTGGGTTTTTGCCCGGAAATCGAACGCGGTGAAGTGAATCTGGTAAAAACGGCCGGTCTGCATGCAGCGGGTAAAGGTATTAATGTTGCCAAAGTACTGAAAGACTTAGGTATTGATGTCACAGTCGGCGGTTTCCTTGGCAAAGATAACCAAGATGGCTTCCAGCTTTTATTCAGCGAATTGGGTATCGCCAACCGTTTTCAGGTAGTACCCGGGCGTACCCGCATTAACGTTAAACTGACCGAAAAAGATGGCGAAGTGACTGACTTCAACTTCTCCGGTTTTGAAGTCACCAAGCCGGATTGGGATCGTTTTGTCAACGACTCATTGAGCTGGTTGGGGCAGTTCGACATGGTCGCCGTCAGTGGCAGCTTGCCAGCGGGGGTCAATCCCGATGACTTTACCGACTGGATGAAGCGCCTGCGCTCCCAGTGCCCGTGCATTATTTTCGACAGCAGCCGCGAAGCCTTGGTTGCGGGTCTGAAAGCTTCACCGTGGTTGGTGAAACCTAATCGTCGTGAACTGGAAATTTGGGCTGGTCGCCCGTTACCTGAACTGGGTGACGTAGTGGAAGCCGCACATGCACTGCGCGACCAGGGAATTGCTCACGTGGTGATATCTCTCGGGGCCGAAGGTGCGTTGTGGGTTAATGCCTCTGGTGCCTGGTTGGCAAAACCTCCTGCCTGTGATGTGGTCAGCACCGTAGGTGCCGGTGACTCTATGGTTGGTGGCCTGATTTATGGATTGTTAATGCGCGAATCCAGTGAGCATACCTTGCGCCTGGCAACCGCAGTCGCTGCTTTGGCTGTTAGCCAGAGCAATGTGGGTATTACGGATCGCCCACAACTGGCAGCCATGATGGCGAAAGTGGACCTGAAACCCTTTAATTGATCTCCGGAGGCGAAATGAAAACGCTACTAATAATAGACTGTTCGCTCGGGCAGGCCAGAGGCCACCTTGCGTCACTGATGTTGGGTGCTGCGGCGGCAAAAGCAGGACTGAGCTGGGTTGAGAAGGCGGCAGATGCCGAACTGGTGATTGTGGCTGGGCAATCAGTCCCGGCTGACAGTGCGCTGAACGGCAAAAACGTGTATCTCGGTGATGTGGAAAAAGCAGTGCGTGATCCTGAAGGCTTTCTGGCCCAGGCTATCGCACAGGCTAAACCTTATCAGGCTGCTGCTGCTGCCGCACCCGTCGTCACATCAACGACCGGCCCGAAACGCATTGTGGCGATTACTGCCTGTCCAACAGGTGTAGCTCACACCTTCATGGCTGCTGAAGCCATTGAAAGTGAAGCGAAAAAACGTGGTTGGTGGGTAAAAGTTGAAACGCGCGGTTCCGTCGGTGCGGGCAATGCTATTACGCCGGAAGAAGTTGCTGCGGCCGATTTAGTGATTGTGGCAGCTGACATTGAAGTGGATTTGGATAAGTTTGCGGGCAAACTTATGTACCGCACAACGACTGGCTTGGCGCTGAAGAAAACCATGCAGGAGCTGGACAAAGCACTGGTAGAGGCGGAGATTTATCAGCCAAAAACCGGCAGCAGCACTGGGGTTAAGAAAGCAGAGACCGGCGGCCCGTATCGCCATCTGCTGACGGGTGTCTCTTACATGTTGCCAATGGTGGTTGCTGGTGGCTTGTGTATTGCGCTCTCGTTTGTGTTCGGCATTAAAGCATTTGAAGTAAAAGGCACACTGGCTGCAGCCTTGATGCAAATTGGTGGCGGTTCTGCCTTCGCCCTGATGGTACCGGTATTGGCCGGTTTTATCGCCTTCTCCATCGCTGACCGCCCGGGCCTGACGCCGGGTCTGATTGGCGGTATGTTGGCGGTGAGTACCGGAGCGGGTTTCCTTGGGGGTATTATTGCCGGTTTCCTGGCCGGTTATGTTGCCAAGGCTATTAGTACCAAACTGCGTTTGCCGCAGAGTATGGAGGCACTCAAACCGATATTGATCATCCCGCTAGTCGCTAGCTTGATTGTCGGTTTGGTGATGATTTATGTGGTCGGTACACCGGTTGCTAAAATCATGACAGGTCTGACTAACTGGCTGCAATCCATGGGTACAGCGAACGCGGTACTGCTGGGCGCTATTCTCGGTGCGATGATGTGTACTGACATGGGCGGGCCAGTGAACAAAGCGGCTTACGCCTTTGGGGTGGCGCTACTGAGTTCTTCTGTTTATGCACCGATGGCGGCTATTATGGCGGCGGGGATGGTTCCACCGCTGGCGATGGGGCTGGCAACACTGCTGGCGCGGCATAAGTTCGACAAAGGTGAGCAGGAAGGGGGCAAAGCGGCGCTGGTTCTGGGCTTGTGCTTTATCTCTGAAGGGGCAATTCCATTTGCAGCCCGTGACCCAATGCGTGTCTTGCCGTGCTGTATCGCGGGTGGCGCACTGACCGGTGCTCTGTCTATGGCTTTCGGCGCGCAGCTGATGGCACCACATGGTGGCTTGTTCGTGCTGTTGATTCCTGGGGCCATCCATCCAGTGCTGTTATATCTGGTGGCGATTATTGCCGGTACTGTCCTGGCCGGTGGTCTGTACGCAATGCTAAAACGCCCTGATGCAGTGGTCGCTAAAGTGGCATAAGTATTATTAAACACAGATAAAGATATTAATGAGTGCCAGTCAGTTAATGCTGACTGGCACTTTGTGTTTACACTCCGGCTTGCGACTTCAACCAGACTATCTCTTCAGCCCAGATATCTGGATTGACGGTTTCCAGAATCAGCGGAATATTATCGAAACGCGGATCGCGCATAATATAGCTGAATACGGTTTTTCCGATGTTCCCTTCACCCAAGCTGTGGTGGCGGTCAACACGGCTGTTAAATTCGCTTTTCGCATCATTAAGATGCATACCGCGCAGATATTCGAAACCGACAATATCCCCCAACGCACCGAATGTATGTTGGCAATCAGCTTCAGTCCGCAAATCATAACCGGCGGCGAAAGCATGGCAGGTATCAATACAAACACCCACTCGGCTCTTATCTTCCACCCCATCAATGATGGCGGCCAGATGTTCAAATTTGAAACCGAGATTACTGCCCTGACCCGCCGTGTTTTCAATCACGGCGGTCACGCCCTCAGTCGCATCCAACGCGATATTGATGGATTCTGCGATACGCGCCAGACACTTATCTTCGTCTATTTGCAGTAAATGACTGCCGGGGTGGAAGTTCAGTAATGATAGCCCCAGTTGCTGGCAGCGCATCATTTCATCAATAAAGGCTTCACGAGACTTCTCTAACGCCTCGGTAACCGGGTGACCAAGGTTAATCAGATAGCTGTCATGAGGCAGAATTTGGGCCGAGGTATAACCGTATTGCTCACAAGCTTGCTTAAATTTTTCAATCACATCTTCTGCCAGTGGGGCGGCGCGCCATTGACGTTGATTCTTGGTAAACAGAGCAAAGGCAGTGGCCTCAAGTTCGTGCGCCCGAATCACAGCCTGATCGACTCCACCTGCTGCGCTGACATGTGCACCGACAAATTTCATTCCATTCTCCTTTGATAATCCAGCCATTATGGCATTGATAGCGGCGCGATTGAATGGGATAAACTCGTCATACTTCAAGCTGCATGTGCGTTGGATGCTTTCACTCACTCGAATCATTAACTGGCGTCAACTCATCGGAATTCACTCACTTGCCGCCTTCCTGCAACTCGAATTATTTAGAGTATAAACTGCGGGAAAAGAAAAGGGCCGCAGTGCAAGTGGCGACCCTTAAGTAATAATTAGTCAGCTTAGATATCGGCTTTACGCCGCAATATGCTGCACCAATAAGTTGATACCCGTACCGCCGATCAGTAACCAGGCAAATAGCATCAAAGCCAATAACAGCGGTTTGACCCCAGCCTGGCGGATAGAACCCACATGAGTGGTTAGCCCCAGTGCTGCCATTGCCATTGCCAGCAAAATGGTATCCAGTGTAATCAAGTGGCTAACCCAAGCTGCGGGCAGCAAATTCAGTGAGTTAAAACCGGCCATCAGAATAAATATCACCGCAAACCACGGAATAGTGATGGTACTTTTTTCACGTTTTTGACCGCTGCTCTTCAGGCTGCTGCGACCCAGATAAGCCGACAGTAACAGCAAGAATGGTGCGAGCATCATGACGCGGATCATTTTGGTAATGACGGCGGCATTTTCAGCATCGGGGCCAATGGTATGACCCGCTGCGACGACTTGTGCCACTTCATGAATAGTCGAACCGGCAAAGATACCAAAGGTTTCCTGATTAAACGGCAGCCATTGGTAATGTAGATTCAACTGATATAGCCATGGATAAACAAAAATCGCCAGTGTCCCGAAAATAACCACTGTAGCGACAGCTACTGCTACTTTGCTGGCATCGGCTTTCAGCACCGGTTCAGTCGCCATAATGGCTGCAGCCCCACAGATACTGCTACCAGCACCAATTAACATTACGGTTTGCTGATCCAGACCAAATACGCGCTTACCCAGCCAGCAGGCCAATATAAAGGTCGAACTGAGAGTTAACAGGTCAATAATCATCCCGGTCGCCCCGACATCAGCTACTTGCTGGAAGGTCAGACGGAAACCGTACAAAATAATCCCCAGCCGTAGTAAGCGCTGTTTGGCCAGCACTACCCCGTCAGAGCAGACCGGCTGTACCCAGGGATACAAGGTATTGCCGACGACGATACCGAATAAAATGGCCAGTGTCAGTGCTCCCAGCCCCATGTCGATAAACCACGGCATGTCACCCACTTTGAGCGCTAACCCAGTAATCACACCGGTCAACACCAAGCCCGGAATATAACGGGTCAGAGTAAACAGCTGTGGACGGGAGAGTTCAGTTGTATGTGAAGTCGCCATGTTTTTTCCTATGTCCTGTCAAGATTGAGCACAGTTTACCGGGTTTAGATATAATAGATAAATTGATTATATATTTATAATCTATCGATATAAGTGGTAATTGGGGGCTTAGACGACATTTGTTGGGCAGGGTTTTGTGGGGGAGAAGGGCTACAATGTGGTGAATTTCAATATTCGTTGGGGATTTAGCCTTTTAAAATGAGACATGTAAAACCAGAGAAAGCACTATGGGCTATCTTGATAACTGCTCCACTCATGAATTTATTGATTCCTCCTTATTTAGCCGCTTACTTTTTCAATCTATATAACTTGAATCCTTTTCATCTTGCCCCTCTACCACATTTTAATCCGTTTAAAAGCGAGCGTGGTATTCCATTATCCCAGACATTCAGCTATCTGTTGGTTATCTGGTTGATTTTTAATGTGCTTATAGGTGGAGGTGCGATAATTATTTATCATCTGCTCCTTCGGGAGAATAAGAATAAGTAGCATTTTTTACTGCTGAAATTCATCCCGGATAACCTCCAGATTTTACTCAAAGGTGTTAGTCTTATACGGTAATTGAGGCTATATAATCCTTTCGTCAGCAAGTGCGTTAGTGACTAATATACCCTTCTTACTTGAAGTTGCTGCGTGGGCTGTTCATACGGGGCACTGACCTGAGCCAGCACATCGGAATAGCAGGTCGCAACTCCAATTACTTTGGGTAAACGTTAGCTCTTCACATCCAACAACTGACGAACAGAATGATGATAGCGTCCTCCATTCTTACTACAGAGACCGTTATGCATATAACCTTACGTCAACTTGAAGTCTTTACTGAGGTGCTAAAAAGCGGCTCTACGACCCAAGCTTCGGTTGTGCTCGCGCTTTCACAATCGGCAGTCAGCGCAGCATTAGCGGATTTGGAAGGGCAATTAGGAGTACAACTTTTTGATAGGGTCGGTAAGCGTTTAGTCACCAATGAACATGGGCGATTGCTTTACCCAAAAGCACTCGCGCTTCTAGAACAAGCAGTTGAAATTGAACAGCTTTTCTTGCAAGACTTAGGCGCACTGCGCATTGCTGCCAGCAGCACCATCGGCAATTATATGTTGCCGGGCATGATTGCCAAATATCGGCGTGATTTCCCCGGCACCCCACTGGAGCTGAATATTGGTAACAGTCAGGATGTGATTGAAGCTGTTGCTGATTTTCGTGGCGACCTTGGCCTGATTGAAGGGCCGTGCCATATGCCAGAGCTGATGACACAAGCCTGGTTGCGTGACGAACTGGTGGTGTTTGCCGCGCCGGATAACCCGTTATGCCATAAAATGCTGACGTTAGAAGAGCTTGCCGATGCTTCGTGGATCTTACGCGAGCGGGGTTCAGGTACGCGTGAAGTGCTCGACCACTTATTACTGGCAAAATTGCCTCATTTTAAACTGGTGATGGAGCTTGGGAATTCTGAGGCCATCAAGCGGGCAGTGCGCTACGGCATGGGGATCAGTTGTTTGTCGCGCCGGGTGATTGCCGACCAACTTGCCAACGGTGAACTGATTGAGCTTAAGATACCTTTATCACCACTTATCAGGACGTTATACTTGATTCATCACCGGCAAAAACATATCTCGAACGCTTTGCAGCGCTTTCTCAGTTATTGCCAGGAAGAGCCCTGAATCGGTGGTTTTAAGTAAAGTGTATTGACGTCATGAAGCATAAAATTTTAAGTGTTTTACACCACGAGAAACGGAGATCGCGGCAAAAATGCCCATCCGAGAGGGATTTATTCTGACAATTGAGCTTTTGCTAATAATTGAGCTGTGATCATGAAGGTATCTTATATCAGCGCATTGTTACTATCCGAGACGGTGGGATTTGTTACAATCCCGCCTTATTTTTTAAGGGTGGATTAGGGTAAGAATGACTCAGCAAAATACTAAAATCCCAGTGCAACAGGGTGCACAGCGTTTACGTCGTGAGCTTAAATCACGGCATTTGGCCATGATTGCTATCGGTGGCTCCATCGGTACCGGTTTGTTTGTCGCCTCAGGCGCGACAGTTTCTCAGGCTGGTCCTGGTGGGGCATTGCTCTCCTATGCATTGATTGGCTTGATGGTTTACTTCTTGATGACCAGTCTCGGTGAATTAGCGGCATTTATGCCGGTATCCGGTTCATTTTCGACTTATGGATCAAAATATGTTGAGGAAGGCTTCGGCTTCGCCCTTGGCTGGAACTACTGGTACAACTGGGCGGTGACTATCGCCGTTGACCTGGTCGCGGCACAGTTGGTGATGAATTACTGGTTCCCGGATGCGCCGGGCTGGATCTGGAGTGCGCTGTTTCTCGCCCTGATGTTTTTACTGAACTACATCTCAGTAAAAGGATTTGGTGAAGCGGAATACTGGTTCTCACTGATTAAAGTGACTACAGTTATTATCTTCATCATTATTGGTGTGATGATGATTAGCGGCATCATGAAAGGCGGCGAGAGTGCAGGGTGGCACAACTGGACAATTGGTGATGCACCGTTTGCCGGAGGGTTCTCGGCGATGATTGGTGTGGCAATGATTGTCGGTTTCTCCTTCCAGGGAACTGAGCTGATTGGTATTGCTGCTGGTGAATCAAAAGATCCAGGCAAAAACATCCCTCGTGCAGTGCGCAAAGTATTCTGGCGTATTCTGCTGTTTTATATCTTTGCTATCTTGATTATTAGCCTGATCATTCCGTATACCGACCCAAGTCTGTTACGTAACGATGTTAAAGATATCAGTGTCAGCCCGTTCACCTTGGTGTTCCAGAATGCAGGTCTGCTGTCTGCGGCAGCGGTGATGAATGCGGTTATTCTGACTGCGGTATTGTCAGCCGGTAACTCAGGCATGTACGCCTCTACCCGTATGCTGTTTACCTTGGCTTCAGAGGGTAAGGCTCCGCGTATTTTTGCCAAACTTTCTCGCGGCGGTGTTCCCCGTAATGCGCTGTATGCCACCACTGTAGTCGCGGGTTTGTGCTTCTTAAGTTCGATGTTTGGTAATCAAACGGTCTATCTGTGGTTACTGAATACCTCAGGCATGACTGGCTTTATCGCTTGGTTGGGTATTGCTATCAGTCATTATCGTTTCCGCCGTGGTTATATGATGCAGGGCCGCGATTTGAACGATTTACCGTATCAGTCGGGCTTCTTCCCAATAGGGCCAATCTTTGCCTTTGTCCTGTGTTTGATCATTACTTTGGGTCAAAACTATCAGGCATTCCTGCAAGATCGTATTGATTGGTATGGCGTGACCGCCACTTATATCGGTATCCCATTATTCCTGGTGATTTGGTTCGGTTACAAACTGAGCCGTGGTACCAAGGTGATCAAGTACAAAGATATGGAATTCCCGAAATGGCGTGATGAAAGTCATGATGATCAGGAAGCTAAAAAAACAGCACTGATTGCTGACTAAAAAAATGATGCAATGATGGAAGGGCGATAATGTTATCGCCCTTTTTTATTGCCCAAAAATGATGATATTTTGAACGAAGTTAACCAAATAATTTCGCTAACTTCGCTTCATTCCCTCGTTAATATTATGGGTAAAACACACCGTATTAATTAAATGATATTTTAAAACAATTAGTTACTGGCATTTATATCAAATCAGTTATAGCAATCTTATTGATAAGTATTATCGTTTGTTTTATTGTTAGTGTTATATAGATCGCCGGTAGCAGAAACAAATGAGTGTATCCACTGAACCCATGACAAAAATCTCTCGCCAGATTGATGCGGATGTTATGGCGCGTTATCAGAACATTGTGCGTCATCGCTTGCTCATCATGGGCGTGCTGGTGCTGGCCATCTTCGGTTGCCTGCTACTCGATTTCACGATGGGGCCATCAGGTCTGACTTTTTCATCCCTGTGGCAGACGTTAATTGATCCGGCCAGTGCAGATGCAGGAACGCGGGTTATCGTTTGGGATATCCGTTTACCCTACGCCTTGATGGCGGTGGTGATTGGTTTGTCACTTGGACTGGCGGGTGCGGAGATGCAAACCATCCTCAATAACCCTCTGGCCAGCCCCTTTACCCTTGGCGTCTCTTCTGCTGCGGCCTTTGGTGCAGCACTGGCGATTGTCTCAGGAATTGGTATTCCAGGGGTGCCCGATCAGTGGTTTATTTCCGTTAATGCCTTTATTTTTGCTCTGTTTGCCGCATTAATGCTCGACGGTATTACACGCTGGACGCGGGTGGCGACCTCGGGTGTGGTGTTGTTTGGTATCGCGCTGGTGTTTACCTTTAATGCGTTGGTATCCATGATGCAGTTCATTGCCAGCGAAGATACGCTGCAAGGCTTAGTGTTCTGGACGATGGGCAGCTTGGCACGGGCTTCATGGGCCAAACTGGGCATTATGCTGGCGGTGTTTGCTCTGATGCTGCCGTTGTCGATGATGAGTTCGTGGAAACTGACGGCATTGCGTTTAGGTGAAGACCGGGCCATCAGTTTTGGTATTGATGTTCGCCGCTTGCGGTTGGGGACATTGCTGCGTATCAGTATGTTATCGGCGCTGGCGGTGGCTTTTGTCGGCCCGATTGGTTTTATCGGGCTAGTCGCCCCCCATATTGCGCGCATGATTTTTGGTGAAGATCACCGTTTCTATCTGCCCGCCAGCGCCCTGATTGGTGCACTGGTGCTGTCCATGGCATCGATTGCGTCGAAAAACCTGATTCCTGGTGTCATCATTCCCGTCGGGATCGTCACTTCGCTGGTGGGTGTACCTTTCTTCCTCAGCATCATTTTGCGCCATAGGGGAAATGTATGACTTCTGGCTTACGCATTGAAAATTTCAATGCGGGTTACCCGAAACGCCCGGTCATTCAGAATTTGACGGTGCCATTACTGCCGCGTGGCAAAATCACCGTATTGCTCGGGCCGAATGGCAGCGGGAAGTCAACATTGTTACGCTCAATGGCTGGTTTAAACCGCGCCCAAGGGCAGCTATGGCTTGATAATAATGATCTGATGCAGATGCCATTTGCACAGCGAGCAGAGAAAGTGGTGTATTTGCCACAATCATTACCAGCCGGTGTGCATCTCCATGTGCTGGAATCGATTATTGTGGCACAGCGAGCCTCTGGTGGGCGCAGCAATGCCAGTAGTGAAGCTGAGGTTATGGTTTTATTGGAACAACTGGGGATAGCCCATCTGGCACTCAGTTACCTGGATCAACTCTCTGGTGGCCAGAAGCAGTTGGTGGGTTTGGCGCAGTCACTTATTCGCCAGCCGTCACTGTTATTACTGGATGAGCCGCTCAGTGCGCTGGATCTTAATTATCAGTTCCATGTGATGGATTTAGTGCGTAAGGAAACCCGCAAACGCAATATTATTACTGTAGTCGTGGTGCATGACATCAATATAGCCTTGCGTCATGGCGACCATGTTTTGATGTTACAAAACGGTACTTTAATTGCCGATGGCTTGCCGAAAGAGGTGATTACGCCGCAAAGTTTGGCCAAGGTCTATGGTGTGAAAGGGCGAATTGAGTACTGTTCACAAGGGGTACCACAAGTGTTAATTGATGGATTAGCCATGGAACCAACAATTTAATACCCTTTATACATTTTGGGTATGTTTATGCGGTAACAGGTTTTATAAAACAATAATTATCTATTAAGCAGGAATCGTTGGAAGCGCTATTTCTGCTTTGGTGAGCTATTGCCAATTTTTATAAAAGTAATATTTATCACCTGCCCGTCAGACGGTATCGCTACAGGCAAAAGAACCTGATGGAAAGGCTCTGAGTAAATTAATACCTCATGGAGAACGTGTAATGGCTAAGGCCTTTAGGAAATCTAATGCTGCGGCATTGGTAATAGCGACAATTATTTCATCTCAGGCATCTGCTGCTGAAACCACTGCTACAGATACTATGGTGGTAACGGCATCTGGCTTCCAACAACGTATTCAAGACTCGGCGGCGTCTATTTCTGTGGTGACCCGCGAACAAATCGAGAATAAGGCCTATACCGATATTACCGATGCGCTGAGAGATGTACCGGGGGTGGTTGTTACTGGCGGCGGAAGTCACAGTGATATTAGTATTCGTGGTATGTCGGCGAAATACACCTTGATTCTGGTCGATGGCAAGCGGGTTGATACCCGTGGTACGCGGCCAAATAGCGACGGATCAGGGATCGAACAGGGCTGGTTACCCCCATTAGCGGCCATCGAGCGCATTGAAGTGGTGCGTGGCCCGATGTCATCTTTATATGGTTCGGATGCTATGGGCGGGGTCATTAACATTATTACCCGTAAAGTGGGTAAAGAGTGGCACGGCACCGTGCGTGCTGATGCGACTTTGCAGGAAGACTCCAACTCTGGCGATATTTATCAAACCAACGCCTATGCCTCTGGCCCATTAATTGATGGTTTATTGGGATTAAAAGTCAGTGGTCTGCTTTCTCATCGTAGCGAAGATAAAATTATCGACGGTTATAATGAGCAGCGCCTCAGAAATGGTGCGGCGACATTGACACTCACACCGGATGATAAAAACGAATTTGATTTTGATATTGGCCATTATGTGCAAGATAGAAATACAACCGCAGGGCGTTCAGTGGCGTTAAACGGTAAAAGCAGTGATGTGCAATATGACCGCAATAATTATGCGATTACCCATCACGGTTATTATGATTTCGGCAATTCCACCAGTTATGTACAGCGCGATGAAACCCGCAATCCATCGCGTGAAATGAAAAGTGTCGATAATATCTTTAATAGCCAAACTTCCTTCCTGTTTGATAGCCACACGTTAATTCTTGGCGGCCAATATCGCTATGAAGAACTATATGACGAGGGTAATCAGCTAGCTTCAGCGAAAGACCTCACTAAGTTGACGCGCTGGAGTTGGGCATTGTTTGCTGAAGATGAATGGCAGATGACCAATGATTTCGCGCTGACCGGCGGCATCCGTATGGATCAGGATGAAAACTATGGAACTCACTGGACGCCGCGGTTATACGGTGTTTGGCATTTGTCCGAGCAATGGACATTAAAAGGTGGGGTCTCCGGTGGATATCGCTCACCTGATTTACGTCAGGCAACAGATAATTGGGGCCAAATCACGGGAGGGAAAGGTGACCCGGCAATTATTGTCGGTAATTCCAACTTAAAACCGGAAAGAAGTATTAGTGAGGAAATAGGCATTCTCTGGGATAACCAGGAAGGTATGAATGCGGGTGTGACGCTCTTTAATACCGATTTTAAAGATAAAATTACCGAAGTTCGCCGCTGTACTGATACTACCGGTAACGCATCCGGCCAGTGCATGATTAATGGCAACAGCTATAAGTTTATCAGTGACCGTACCAACGTAGATAAAGCTATGACGCGCGGTGTGGAAGCGACATTTGGTTGGGATATCAGCAAAGATTGGTCACTGACTTCTAACTATACGTTTACGCAATCTGAGCAACAAAGTGGTCAGTTCTCCGGCAAGCCATTGAATCAGATGCCAAAACACATGTTGAACGGTACATTGAACTGGCAAACCACTGAAGATCTGGCAACCTGGATTCGCGCTAACTACCGGGGTAAAACCTCCGAGTATCTTAATCGCACCAGTATGGGTACTACCACACCGTCTTATACGTTTGTGGATTTAGGTGCTAACTATCAGTTAACGAAAGAATTCCGTCTGATGGGGGGCGTCTATAATCTGCTGGATAAACGAGTGGATATCGAAGTTAACGATAAAGTCCTGGATGGACGCCGTTATATGGTGGGTGCCAGCTACGATTTCTAATCTCCTTCGTACTTGAAGCCGCAGGGGTGTTAGCGGCGTTCACTTACCCGAATCGCTTACTTGAGTAAGCTCATCGGGATGCGTTCGCTGGCTGCCTACCTGCGACTCCAATGACTTCGGAGATAGGATTCGTACTTGAAGCCGCAGGGGGGGAGCTATTTTTCTCCCCCTGTTTAATTAGCTTAAACCAATATCAATCACTTTCTGGAATGCAGCTCTATGGGGCAGGCTTTGGTACCATCGCTGTAAGTGTGGTAATTCTGGGCGCTCAATGGATAGATTGAACCAGGCATAAGCCAGACAGCCTAATGGAATATCGCCGATACCGAATTTATCGCCCGACAGATAAGTTTGTTTGCTCAGGGCTTCATCTGCAATCGCCATTAATGTATTCAGTTGCTCAATACCTCGAGCAATTTTGGCTTTGTCCTGTAATTCCGGCGCAGTACGTACCAGCCCGATAAACACGGTTTTGAACGGTTCCACTACACTGGATGTGGCCCAATCCATCCATTTTTCAGCTGCCGCCCGCTGCTTTGCCTCCGGCAGATAAAGTGCATTATCGCCATATTGTGCCGCGAGATAGCGCACAATAGTGTTAGATTCCCACAGAATAAAATCGCCATCTTGCAGGCAAGGGATCAAACCATTGGGGTTGAGTGAGCGATATAATGGATCATTCAATTTGCCATATTGACCGCCAACATCTATGCGCTCATAACTGATACCCAACTCTTCCAGACACCACAGCACTTTTTTGACATTGGTCGAATTATTCCGACCCCAAACCGTCAGCATATCAAACTCCCATCTTGTTTAACGCCGTTGCCAATGGTGGATATCCCAGTTGTGTAGGATCGCCAAGTCCACCAATTCAGTACCCGGATTGATCACCGCAGCACGATCAACATACTCCAATAATGGTTTGTCATTGATGGAATCACTGTAACCATAGCTGCGCTCAAAATCTAACTGGGGAGACTCGGTGAGCCACTGTTTTAGCCGCTCAACTTTGCCTTCGCGGTAAGTCAGCGTGCCATAAGTCTTACCGGTATAGCGGCTATTTTCTACTTCTACTCCGATAGATAATGCCGCATTGGCCGAGAGTTGTTGTGCAATCGGCGTAACTAAATGCTCGCCGGTGGCTGAAATAATGACGATGTAATCACCACGATTACGGTGCCAATTCATGAGCTTTCTGGCTTGCGGATACACGCGGGGTAAAATGTCTCGCTCAATAAAACGCTCAACCCAACCACCCACTTCAGCCGTATGTTTGCCCACCAAGGGTGACAAGGTCGACTCCATATAACAAGACATCGACAGGCTCCCCTGATAATACTGCTTCATCAAATACTGCTCTTGCTCAGCCAGCTCCTGAGGGGCAAGGCCTTGATCAACCAGCCAGCGTAGCCACAGGCCAGAACTGTCATCACTTATCAGCGTTTCATCGAGATCAAACAAGGCTAAATCCATTAAGCCACCTCCAGGTAGGTGAAGCGATTGAAGTGAAACTTAATAGTGCTGGACATTGGTCATTACTCACCTAAATACGGCTATCAATAGCTAACCTAATACTTTCCATCCAAATAGGAAAGCAAATCAGCGTAGCGGCTAAATAAGACAAAATAATGAAAGAAATAACATAGAACAGATTGATATTGGTGCGCCGCTGAGTTTCGGTGTTAATTATTTATATCGTTTAGATATAGATTGTTAAGTATCTAGTCGAGAACGCTCTTAAAACGGCTTCTTATGGTTAAAAACCGTATTGGTTAGCCGCCCAAGCTAAATAGAGAGTGTTGTCGTCTGCCTACTTTCACCCCACAGCTCAGGAGCTAAATATGCTGATTATTCGTTTGTATGGTTGTCCAGTCTTCATTGGTTCTGAACAAAAAAAACAGCCCACTGAACATCCTGGAGTGAAAAATGAGTCACCAACACTTAAGCAGTCAATCGCCAATTAATATCGATACATTACCTTTATTGGATCTTTCATTGCTCAATGGCAGTGAAACTGAACGTCAGACATTCTTAGGCGCTTTACGCCATGCCGCGCGAGATATTGGATTCTTTTATCTGACCGGACATGGCATTGACCCCGCGTTATTACAGCAAATCCAAACCTTATCACGTGAATTCTTTGCTCTGCCTGATGAAGAGAAACTGGCGGTTGCCATGGTGCGCTCACCGCACTTTCGTGGCTACAACCGCGCGGCCTCAGAACTCACTCGTGGTCAGCCAGATTGGCGTGAACAGTTTGATATCGGTGCTGAGCGTATACCATTACCTCGAACACCTGGCACCCCGAGTTGGGCGCGATTGCAAGGCCCAAACCAGTGGCCTGAAGCATTGCCCGAATTAAAACCGGCCTTATTGCAATGGCAGCGCGAAATGACGGGTATGGCTTTGCGTTTACTGCGCGCCTTTGCTTTGTCATTGAATCTGGATGAAAACGCCTTTGATGAGCTGTATGGCGATAAACCCAACGAACATATCAAACTGATTCGCTATCCGGGGAGAGAAACCACGCAAAGCGGGCAGGGTGTCGGTGCGCATAAAGACTCAGGTTTCCTCAGCTTCTTATTGCAAGATCAGCAGCGCGGTTTGCAGGTTGAAGTGGAAGACGGGCGTTGGATTGATGCCGTGCCACGGCCAGATACCTTTGTGGTCAATATTGGTGAACTGCTGGAGTTGGCCAGTAATGGTTATCTGCGTGCCACGGTACATCGGGTCGAAACGCCACCAGCAGGGACTGACCGTTTATCCATTGCTTTTTTCCTCGGTGCACGTCTGGATGCCGTGGTTCCGTTATATCCATTAAACGCAGAACTGGCCGCTGAGGCCCGAGGCCCGGCGAGCGACCCCGATAATCCACTGTTCCGTGATGTGGGACTTAATTATCTCAAAGGGCGTTTGCGCTCTCACCCGGATGTAGCAGCGAAATTTTATCCAGAAGTGGTTTCACCATCAGTGGAAACTATCACAACTAATTGATATTAAATTATAAAACTTATTTTTGGGATGATTATCATGACTAAAACACGCATTTCTGGCTTGGTTCGCGCCGCAGTATTGACTGCACTGACCTCTACTTTTACTTTATCGGTGCAGGCTGCCGAGGCCTTGCGGGTTGCGGCCGATCCGGTTCCTCATGCAGAAATTCTGCAATTCGTGCAAAAGCTAGATCCGTCGTTGAACCTAAAAGTCATTGAAATCCCAAATGGCGTTAACTCGAATGAGCTGTTAGCGCATGGCGATGTGGATGCTAACTACTTCCAGCATGTTCCCTACCTGCATTCTCAAGAGCAAGCGCTGGGGCAGAAGTTTGCCGTTGCTGCCACGGTGCATATTGAACCCTTGGGTGTCTATTCCCATAAACATAAAACCTTTGCTGATGTGCCAGATAAGGGCACTGTTGCCGTACCGAATAACGTCACTAATCTCAGCCGTGCGCTCTATTTATTACAAGATCAGGGATTGATCACCTTAAAACCGGGCTTTACCGATCCGGCTAAAAACCAGGCAACACCTAAGGATATTGCCAGCAATCCAAAACATCTAAAAATTCTCGAAATTGAATCACCGCAGATCCCTCGCTCTCTGGATGATGTTGATTTAGCGGTGATCAATGGCAACTATGCATTGGAAGCGGGTTTGAACCCGGCCAAAGATGCATTGGGGCTAGAGAAGGCTGCCGGCAACCCTTATGCCAATATTCTGGTAACCACACCTGCGTTGGAAAATGATCCGCGCATCAAACAGTTGGCGAAAGACTTGCAGTCACCGCAAGTGGCGAAGTTTATCACTGAAAAATATGCCGGTTCTGTTATCCCGGTGGCAGGCATCAAATCATGATTAGCATCGAACGCCTGAGTAAAACCTACACGCAAGGGGGGCTGCCGATGATGGCCCTGGAGGAGATCTCACTGGAGATCCCGACCGGCTCGGTGTTCGGTATTATTGGTCGCAGCGGGGCGGGTAAAAGTACTTTAATCCGCTGTTTGAATCTACTGGAACGGCCCACTTCGGGCCGTATTCAAGTGGATGGCCGCGAGTTAACCACACTTTCTGATCGCGAATTACGCCTGCAACGGCAGAATATCGGCATGATCTTCCAGAATTTCCACTTACTCCATTCACGTAACGTATGGGACAACATTGCCGTTGGGTTGGAAATTATTGGTATGCCGAAAGCACAACGCCAAACTCGCGTGGCCGATCTATTGGATTTAGTCGGGTTGGGTGATAAAGCCCATGCTTTCCCCTCGCAGCTATCCGGGGGGCAAAAGCAGCGAGTCGGTATTGCCAGGGCGCTGGCGGCTAAGCCGTCCTATTTGTTATCCGATGAAGCGACTAGTGCATTGGACCCTGAAACCACCGCTTCGATATTGGCGCTGCTCAGTGATATTAATCGCCAACTGGGGTTAACCATTGTGCTGATTACCCATGAGTTGGATGTAGTGAAATCCATCTGTGATAGTGCGGCCTTACTGGAACGTGGGCGGGTGGTCGAAACCGGTGCGATAGCAGATTTGCTCTCTTCACCTCACTCTCGTCTGGGGCGCTCATTGCTGCCTGCACGTGGCTCGGCATCACTATCCGGCGCGCCGGTGGCGGAGCTGACTTTCTTTGATACCGTCTCGGCCTCGCCGGTACTCAGTGAGTTGGCGCAACGTCATGCGGTCGGGGTCACCCTGCTTGGGGGGGGCGTCGAATCGATTGGTGGTCAGCGTGTCGGACGTTTACAAGTTGATTTCAGCCACCCAGACGGCGGGTTGAATTTAGCTGAAGTCTTACAATTTCTAAATGAGCGTGGTGTGAGGGCTGAACTGATATGAACAGTGGCATGAGTTGGCAGGATCTGCTGGAATTGCTCACCAATGCGACCGGTGAAACTATTTATATGGTGGTGATTGCCACCTTTTTCACGATATTGATTGGACTGCCATTGGGTGTTTTATTATTTGTTTCGCGCCCGAATGGGGTACTACCTGCTCCCCGCTTGAATACATTGGTCGGTGCAATTGTGAATTTGGGACGCTCAATGCCTTTTGTAGTATTGCTTATTGCGCTTATTCCCATTACCCGTTGGATTATCGGCACCACATTGGGTAGCACTGCCGCTATTGTGCCAATCACACTTGGGGCGATTCCATTTTTTGCCCGAGTCGTCGAAGCGGCGCTGGATGAAGTTGATAAAGGGCGAATTGAGGCCATTTTATCGATGGGCGGCTCCGCGCGACATGTAGTCCAAAAAGTGCTATTACCGGAAGCCTTACCGGCTTTGTTAGCGGGGATTACCTTAACCGTGGTGATGCTGGTGGGGTTCTCTTCTATGGCCGGTGTTATTGGCGGCGGTGGTTTGGGCGATTTAGCTATTCGTTATGGTTATCAGCGATTTAATAATGAAGTGATGGTCGCCACCTTAATCATATTGGTGATTTTGGTTCAGGGTGTACAAAGTTTGGGTGATCGGTGGGTTAGGTCATTAGCTCATCGGCGTTAAGCTATATCTGCGTATTTAGGTAGGAATGTTCTCCATTCCTACCTTTTGGGTCTTATTGAATATTAGCCGTTCAGCGCTTGGGCTAAGTCTGCAATCAAGTCTTCGGTGTCTTCAATCCCAACGGATAAACGCAATAGTTGTGGTGTAATTCCATGTTTTAAGCGCGTTTCCAGCGGGATTGAGGCGTGAGTCATGCTGTAGGGCTGACTGATTAAGCTTTCAACACCGCCGAGACTTTCGGCCAGCGTAAACAAATGCGAGCGCTTAATAACGGCGCGGGCGAACTCATCATCGCCTTTCAATCGCACTGAAATCATGCCGCCAAAACCGGCCATCTGTTTGGCTGCCAGCGCGTGTTGCGGGTGGCTTTTTAGCCCAGGGTAATACACGTTTTCCACTTGCGGTTGCTGTTCAAGCCATTCGGCAATGCGCTGGGCGCTATCATTATGTCGCGCCATACGTAAAGCCAACGTTCGTAAACCGCGCAATGTCAGGAAGCTACTAAACGGGTCTAAAATCCCGCCGACTGCATTGTGCAAAAAGCCTAATTGTTCGGCCAGTTCAGGATTATTGCCTACCGCCGCGACACCCGCGACGACATCAGAGTGACCATTCAGGTATTTGGTGGCTGAATGCACCACAATATCAAATCCTAAATCCAGTGGGCGCTGAATATACGGAGAGGCAAAGGTATTGTCTGCCACACTAATCAATTGATGTTTCTTGGCAATAGCAGCAATCGCCGTCAAATCTGCCAATTTTAACAATGGGTTAGTCGGTGTCTCCACCCAGATCATCTTGGTGTCAGGCAAAATGGCCTGTTCCAATGCAGCGGTATCCGCAGGTGAGACATAAGTGACGCGCAAACCGGCAGTGCGGTTGCGTACTTTTTCCAGCAAACGGTAGGTTCCGCCGTATAAGTCATCCACAGCAATGATATGGCTACCTTGATCCAGCAGTTCCAGAACTGTCGAACAGGCGGCTAAGCCAGAAGCAAAAGCATAACCACGAATACCGTCTTCCAACTCTGCGATCGCTTTTTCCAGCGCGGTGCGTGTCGGGTTACCACTGCGGGAATATTCATACCCGGTGTGTTCGCCGGGGGCCGGTTGTGCGAAAGTGGATGTCGCGTAAATTGCGGGCATCACTGCACCGGTGCTGTCTGGGGTATAACCGGCATGGACGGTTAGGGTATCGAACTTTGCCATGATAAAATCCTTAATAAGAGAAGATTAAGCCAGCTTTTGACGCCAGGTATTCAAAACATCGGTACGGGTAATCAGGCCGAGGAATCGCTCTCCATCTAATACCACCGCTACATGCCCATCATTAAAGGTCGCCAGTAAAGAGCGATAATCGGCCTCTTTCTGTAAAGTCTTGACCTGACGAGTCATCGCGCTGCTGACAGGGTGTTTGAAATGAGAGGCATCGGCTTGCACCGCGTTCAGTAAGTCCCATTCGTCGATTAATCCAACCACCTTTTCGTCATCCAATACTGGCAATTGGGAGATGTCGTACAGGCGCATGCGTGCATGCGCGACGGTTAAGGAATCTTCTGGTGAGACAGAAACAGTCGCGCCATCCTCATGGCTATAAGTGATGTAATCACGCAAATCACCCAGTTGAGGTTTACTCAGTAGCCCCTGTTCCAGTAACCAGTAGTCATTGAACATTTTGGACAGATATTTATTGCCGCTGTCGCAGACAAAGGTCACCACACGCTTAGCCGTGGTTTGCTCACGGCAATAGCGCAATGCTGCGGCCAGCAAGGTGCCGGTTGAGGAACCCGCCAATACACCTTCTTCGCGTAACAGGGTGCGCGCGGTGCTGAAAGCTTCAGCATCATCAATGCGATAGGATTTTTTCACCTGAGAGAAGTTACTCAGCGGCGGGATAAAGTCCTCGCCAATTCCTTCGACCAGCCAACTACCAGCATCACCAATGCGGTCGCTGTCAACGAAATCCGCCAAAATGGAACCCGCTGGGTCAGCCAGCACAAATTCAGTTGTCGGTGAAACTTCGGAGAAATAGTGGCTCAGGCCGCTCAGAGTACCGCTAGAGCCCACGCCCACTACGATGGCATCGATTTGTTCGCCCATCTGTTGCCACAGTTCCGGGCCGGTTGAGGTTCGGTGAGCTGCGGGGTTGGCCGGGTTATTGAACTGGTCAATATAGAAAGAACCTGGTGTCTCCTGCGCCAACCGCAGAGCATAGTCCTGATAATAAGCCGGATGACCTTTACCCACATCAGAGCGGGTTAGCAGCACTTGCGCGCCTAATGCGCGCAGATGGAAAATCTTCTCTTGGCTCATTTTATCCGGCACTACTAGTATCAGCTTATAGCCTTTTAGTGCGGCAACCAGTGCCAAACCAAGACCGGTATTCCCTGCGGTGGCTTCAATAATGGTACCGCCGGGTTGCAGCAAACCATCACTTTCTGCCTGTTCAATCATGGAAAGTGCAACACGGTCTTTAATCGAACCCCCCGGGTTTTGGTTTTCCAATTTCACAAATAATTGGCACGGGCCGGTATCAAAGCGGGTCAGTTCCAATAAGGGGGTGTGGCCGATAAGATCAAGTACCGAACGTGGGATAGCCATTATTGACTCCAGTAAAAATTGAGTTAACCGAATGAGTTCGGTTAACCATCTATGGCTGGATAATAGCGCTAGCGGCTTAGGCACTAAAAATAACAAATAACCCATTCATATTCCTTTTGGGAATATAGTTATGATTTTTTAGACGTTTAGGTGCTTAGGTGTAAGGATGTTCAGATAGGCAGACGGTTAGCCGTGTAGCCATCAATACTGTATGAAAATAGCTTCTTTACAAAACAAAACGTAAAACTATGCCCAATTGGCGCGGCAATGGGATAAATTTAGAACGGTACTAATTTGTGGCTAAGCTAATATTTCAGTACCAGTGAAAAAACGTTACTTTTTCGCTAATTGGACAGTGGTTTTTTTGGGAATACCACTTATTTCCGATTATTTGCAAGGATACTCTGGCGACCTCATGATGAAATTTATTCCCCCGTTTAAGCTAAAAAAGCTGACTTTCAGTGCTGGTTTATTGCTCTTGGCACTGCCTTATGCCCACGCGGCTGACTCTCCTGCGGCTCCTGCAATAGACGCCAAAGCCTATGTATTGATGGATTACAACAGTGGAAAAGTGCTGGCAGAAGGGAACAGTGACCAACGCCTTGACCCGGCCAGCCTGACAAAAATCATGTCCAGCTATGTGATTGGACAGGCAATTAAAGCCGGTAAAGTGCATCCGGACGATTTAGTGACGGTCGGCAAAGATGCCTGGGCCACCGGTAACCCGGCACTGCGCGGCTCCTCATTGATGTTTTTGAAACCGGGCGATCAAGTGAAATTGTCCGACTTAAATAAAGGCATTGTGATTCAGTCTGGTAATGATGCCAGCATCGCGTTGGCGGATTATATTGCTGGCAGTCAGGACAGTTTTGTTGGCTTGATGAATAATTACGCCAAAGCGCTCGGCCTCAGTAACACCCATTTCATGACGGTGCATGGCCTTGATGCTCCTGGCCAGTACAGCACCGCACATGATATGGCAGTATTGGGGCAGGCGTTGATCCGCGATGTTCCTGATGAGTATGCATTGCATAAAGAGAAAGAATTTACCTTTAATAAAATCCGTCAGATTAACCGTAACCGATTGTTATGGAGTACTAATCTCAACGTAGATGGTATGAAAACCGGCTTTACCGCTGGCGCTGGGCATAATCTGGTCGCTTCCGCTACCGACGGGCCGATGCGTTTGATCTCTGTTGTGCTCGGCGCACCCAGTGACAGAGTCCGTTTCAGTGAAAGTGAGAAGCTCTTGACCTGGGGATTCCGCTTCTATGAAACGGTGGTGCCGATTAAGGCCACAAAGCCTTTTGTGACGCAGAAAGTCTGGTTTGGTGACACAGGGCAAGCTGAACTGGGCGTGGCAGAGGATGCGGCTATCACCATTCCGAAAGGGCAAATGAAGAATTTGAAAGCCAGTTATAAGCTGAATGAGACTGAGTTGCGCGCCCCGCTGGCGAAGCATCAGGTAGTCGGGACTATTGATTTTCAACTGAATGGGCAAACTATTGATCAGCGCCCATTGGTGGTATTAAACGAAGTCAAAGAGGGCGGGTTCTTCAGCCGAATCTGGGATTTTGTGATGATGAAAATCAGTCAGTTGTTTAGCTAGTTTTAAGCAAAAGGGCGGCTATCAAGTCATCCTTCAGACTGCTAACAAAGTTGATAAACGGGGAAATGTGCCGAATGGGTCGTAACGGCGAAAGCCGTCGGAGCGCCCATCGGTACAGTCACCCCGTCAGTCTCGGTGCGACAAAATAGGTTTGTCATTAACTTCAAGGGCGGCTCTCAAGCCGCCCTTAGTCTTCTATGCTAATAGCAATCAGTTACAGGCAACAATTTTGATTGCCAGGCCACCACGGGAGGTTTCACGATATTTTGAGTTCATATCTTTGCCGGTTTCGTACATCGTTTCGATGACTTTATCCAGACAGACACTTGGCTCACTGGTGCGGCGCAATGCCATCCGCGCCGAGTTAACCGCTTGCACCGCAGAAATGGCGTTACGCTCAATGCATGGCACCTGAACTTGGCCGGCTACTGGGTCACAAGTCAGCCCTAGGTTATGCTCCATAGCGATCTCAGCCGCGATACAGACTTGAGCAGGGCTGCCCCCCATCAACTCAGCCAGACCCGCTGCGGCCATTGAACAAGCTACACCGACTTCCCCCTGGCAACCCACTTCAGCGCCAGAAATAGATGCGTTCATTTTATACAGCGCACCAATAACACCAGAAACCAGGAAATAGCGACTATAGGAGTTCTCATTTACCGGGCGAATGAATTTATCATAGTAAGCCAGTACCGCAGGGATGATACCGCAAGCACCGTTGGTTGGTGCCGTGACTACGCGACCACCCGCAGCGTTTTCTTCATTGACGGCCAGGGCATACATATTGATCCAATCGACAACCATCATCGGATCAGCATTATGCTTATCTGTAGTCACCAGCATACGCCGTAATGCAGCGGCACGACGCGGGACTTTCATCGGGCCGGGCAATAGACCTTCAGTATTAATACCGCGCTCAATACCGGCTCGCATTACATCCCAAATAGCCGCAAAGTGTGCGCTTATCTCGGCTTTACTGTGCAAAGCCAGCTCATTTTGCATCACTAAGCCAGATAAAGATAAACCGGTATCTTTACAGTGCTTTTGTAAGTCACGGGCAGAATTGAACGGGTAGGACACAGTAACTGCGTTGCTATCTTGTTGACCAAAATGAGCTTCATCAACAATAAATCCACCGCCAATGGAGTAATAGGTTTTGCTGAAAATGCAGTCATCACCCGCATGTGCGCTGATGGTCATGCCATTTTCATGCAGCGGCAAGTTGGTTTCATGGAAATTCATTCCACCATTTGCCAGGAAATCGACTTCATGGCTACCATTTGCCAGCAACAAACGTTCCCGCGCGGCTACGTCACGGATAAAACCTGGGATAGCATCAATATCAACGGTATCAGGTAGATTCCCCGCCAGACCCATAATGATGGCGATATCGGTATGGTGACCTTTACCGGTTAGAGATAAAGAACCGTAAATATCAACGGTGACTCGGGTGATGGCAGAAAGATGTCCCAGTGCGATTAAATCATCGGTAAACAGCTTTCCTGCCTTCATTGGGCCGACGGTGTGAGAGCTGGAAGGACCAATACCAATCTTGAAAATGTCAAAAACGCTGACCATATTATTCGCCTCCTTCATGTAAAGGCGTTAATTATTAAAATGCTTATATGCCGTGGGAAAAAGAGCCGGCGCGGACGCACCGGCTTTTGAAACGATTATCCGTTGATGCTAATGAGCTGGCCGTGGAGGTTAGCCAGCATCAGAATCATTTACCGAACAGGCTGAACAAGATTGCTGAGATAGCAATAAGACCCATGATGACCACGAACACGTTACTGATTTTGCCGCTGTATTTACGCATCGCAGGAACTTTATGGATGGCGTACATTGGCATCAGGAACAATAGCATCGCGATGATTGGGCCACCCAGCGTTTCAATCATACCCAGAATGCTTGGGTTCATGGTTGCTACGATCCAGGTGGTGACCAGCATGAACAGTGCAGTGATGCGGTTCAGTTTGTCATGATTGATTTCTTTGCCTTTGCTGCGCAACGATTTGATCATCATGCCATTGAAGCCTTCACGTGCGCCCAAATAGTGACCCAGGAAAGATTTGGTGATAGCGATAAAGGCAATAACCGGTGCCATATAGGCAATCATTGGGGTATTAAAGTGGTTAGCCAGGTAAGACAGAATGGAGATATTCTGGCTTTTCGCTTCTGCCAGGTCAGCAGGAGACAAGCTCAGGACGCAACTGAAAACGAAGAACATCACTGTAACAACCATCATGATGTGTGCGAAAGCTAAAATGCGGGAGCATTTTTTCTCAGCATCAACACCATATTCTTCGCGTTTTGCTACCGCAAAGGCGGAGATGATTGGGGAGTGGTTGAATGAGAACACCATCACTGGAATTACCAGCCACAGAGTCATCCACAGACCACTACCAGTACCATTACCATCCATGGAGACGTGTTCGAAGATAGCACTTGACCAGTTAGGGATCAGGTAAACAGCCAGCAACATTAATACTGCAACAAATGGGAATACCAGAATACTCATTGCTTTCACAATGGCATGCTCACCAAAGCGCACGATAGTCATCAGGCCGATGATAAGGATCAGCTACAGAATGGCACGCGGTGGGGATGGCAGATGCATCTGATGAGTAATAAAGCTATCAACGGTGTTGGTAATTGCGACACTGTAGACCAACAAAATTGGGTAGATAGCGAAGAAGTAAAGCAGGGTAATCAGTTTACCCGCGCCTTGACCAAAATGCTCCTCAACTACTTCAGTGATATCTTCTCCCGGATTTTTACCTGACAGCACAAAACGGCACAGGCCACGGTGCGCATAGAAGGTCATTGGAAAAGCGATAATAGCCATAACGATAAGAGGCAGAAGGCCGCCGATACCCGCATTGATTGGCAGGAACAATACACCTGCACCGATTGCTGTACCGTACAGACCCAACATCCACATGGTGTCACTTTTACGCCATGTACTTGATGAAGTTTTTCCCGAGGAGGCAATTGTGCCTGTTTGAGTAGTGTCCATGAAAAATCTCCAATGTGAACACGTTAATTTTAAATTAAGAGCCGAAAGTTAAGTACCTGTAATGCCTTATTTAGCGACGTTATCAGGCGAAAAATTCAGTCAAAACGATTTGTTTAAAGTTGGTACCCTGGTTATTACTTTGGTGTCGTGGTTGTGATTTATACCTAAACGTTAAAGTGCAAAATTTAACCGATTTTATGAGGATGAATTCGCTTTATCGGATATTTTTGTTGTCCAGTAAAGAACAGTAGTTTTTGCTGGCGGCAAGATAGCGATTTGTAGTGAAAACTACCGTGATCATGCTCGCAAATGCTCAATAAACTCGACATTCATGACTTGTTGCGAATTTACAACCAAGTGTTATGTGAATGTTTATAATCTATCAATAAGCACAATGAAAACACCTCTTTCTTACTGAACAATAAATAAACAAGTTATTGTTTATCCCTTAATATCTTGGTGGGCAATATATTTTAACCCGGCGTGCGAATCTAGTAAAAATCAATTTTTTCACCGCTTTGTTGACGAACATCATTAATCGAAAGAAAGTGAGTTTATTTAACCTTATGATATTTAATGTATTTATATTTTTACGCTTATTGGCAATAGCATCTGGAAATGGCGGTGATATAAACAATGAAATAAGAAAAAAACAATAAGAGTGTTGATGAACAGGAATAAGTCAGCGAGTGATTATTGGCACTCTATGCTTTATTTGTCATATGAAAATGTGTAATTAGTAATTGTCAGACAATAAACTAACGTCATCCCTTTAATTGAATGCATTAAAAGAACACTAAATGTTAAATTAATTTACCTTAAACCTAAATATAAGTGGATATTAATTCTACAATGGAATCGTGTTTTAAATTTATTATGGATAAAAACACCATTAAGCCACAATTTAAATATGGTTATTTGCCGTCAGGTTATTTTGCTTAAATATAATCCATTTTTTATCTGATATTGGTGAGGGAGTTATCCACTGAGTATTTTTTGAACTAGGATTTTTACTATATAATCAAGGGCGTCAGCCAATGGATAACATAAAAGAGAGGGGGTATCTAGCACACAGCCAGATACGGTGCCCTGCATCTTGCCGTTATCCATATCTGTAAAGGGGGGGAAGAACCTAACAGTAGGTTTTGATATTGTGCTGTAAGAAGAACTGGCTGAATTCGCTATCCGGCTGACGGTTGGTCACAATGGCATCAAAAAGTGTTAACGCACCAATACTGGCAGGCTTTATTTTGCCAAATTTACTGTGATCAGCCACTAGGATTTTATGCTGGGATTTGGCTATGGCACGGTGTTTCAACAAGATCTCATCAAAGTTGAAACAGGTGGCGCCATACTCAATAGAAACGCCTGCCGCAGAGATAAAAGCTTTATTTGGGCAAGCATTATCCAGCTCATTATGTTGGCTGATAGGGGTGAAAATGTAGTTATTGGGTTTGAATTCACCCCCGCATAAGATAACTTTGCAATTGGGTTTATCTTGTAAGGATAGGAAGGTATTGAGGGAATAGCAGATGGCAGTAAACGACAGTTCCTCATCTATCTCATCGATTATTGAAGGAATTGTGGTGCCGCAGTCAAAAAAAACGGTATCATTTTCCTCAATAAGACGTGCCGCTAACTGACCAATTAGGCGCTTTTCTTCCACCTGTTTAGCTTGTTGGTCGGAAACAAAATAGTTATTGGCATTGTTGCTTTTGGGGTCCATCACTACATAACCGCCAAGCAAAATGACTGAAGTAGGTTCGGCACTCAGATCTCGCCGAATTGTCATTTCAGAAACACGCAATAGATTAGCTGCGTCTTTTAGATGGATCTTGTCTGAGCGCTTAAGGGCCTGAGTAAGTTTATTGATACGTTCTGCACGGCGAGTTTCCATAAGCTATCCCTGACGAGTTATTTTTAACACCATGTACCGTAAAGTAAAAAGCGTAAAGTAAAAAGCACAAAACAAAGAGTGCAAACAGTACATGGAATCAGTAAGCCCGGCAATAACCGGGCTTTACCTGTCATACTTCAAGCTACATGTGCGTTGGCAGCTCTCGTTCACCCGAATCACTTACCTGAGTAAGCTCATCGGGATTGAGTCAATTGCCGCTTTTCTGCAACTTGAATTATTTGGGGTATATACCCATCATTCTTCAAGCTGCCGGCACGGGTTACTCTCCATCCGACAGCGTGAGATCTATTGGATATGTAATAAATCAGTAACTTGACGCCGATGCTTGCTGACCTGAAACGATAGTAACCCCAGAGCTGGTGCCAATTCGTGTCGCGCCAGCCTTAATCATTGTTTCTGCTGTCGCTCTGTCACGAACCGCGCCGGAGGCTTTGACTCCCATCTCTTGGCCTACTGTGGCACGCATCAGTTTGACATGCTCTTCTTTAGCCCCACCAGTGCTGAAACCTGTTGAGGTTTTAACAAAAGCGACGTCAAGCTCACGGCACATTTCACAAACTTGTACGATTTGTGTATCGCTAAGCAGGCAGGTTTCTAATATTACCTTCAACGGTGTGGAGGCGCAATTATCGCGCACGGCCTTGATGTCCGCTTTAACCTCTGCGATCTTGCCACTTTTCAACCAGCCAACATTGATAACCATATCAATCTCTTGTGCACCAGCTTTGATAGCGGCTTGGGCTTCAAAGGCTTTTGCTTCGGTCAAGCCAGCACCCAGCGGGAAACCAATGACTGAACACACTTTAACCGAGGTGCTTGCTAACTGCTGTGCCGCAACGGGAACGTACCCAGAGTTAACGCATACAGCATAAAAATGATGCTGCTTGGCCTCTTCGCACAGCTTAACAATTTGCTCTTCGGTGGCATCCATTGCCAGTAGGGTATGGTCAATATAATTAGCGTAATTGATGGTCATGATTTTTATCCTTTCGTTTATCTATAAGTTAGCTCTGTTGTTATAATAATAACATTGTTAGGAAAAAACAAAGCTAATTCTCACATTTTTAGCTGTTTTAGATTTTATTTTGTTATTTTAATTACATTTATGAAGGTTAAATAATCATCTGAAGCACCATGCATCGGCGTAATTATTTGATTTTTTGTACATTTTAAAATTGTGAAAGGATCTTGCGGAGAACTTGGCCGGCATTTTAATCTGCCGGCAATGTGAGATGAGTCACATAGAGGGCGCTAGTTTCTGACCCATCCTCTGCTGATAGGTAAGGCAAACCCAACGTGATAAAGGCGTTTCATGCCATTTGAAATAGCATCACCGAACAAGTTCCATACCAATTGTGCAAACAGACAGCCGACAATTCCTAGCAAAAATGCACCCACCATATCTAATGGCCAGTGCACACCCAGGTAAATTCGTGACCATGCAATGGCGATAGCTACGACCATCAGGCTGATAGCGGACCACAGTTTGTGCCAGAAAACAAAGGCCAGAGCAAAAGTGAAAATAGCGGTGCCGTGATCGCTTGGGAAAGAACTATCGGGCGCGTGATTCATAAAGTTATAACCAAAACCGACGACAAAGGGTCGGTCGTGGGGGATAAGCATCCCGATGCAGGAGGCTGAAAGCATGGAGAAAGCAAGTGCGATAGCAGCTTTGGTTACTAAGGCACGCTGTGAGTCCATACTGCTTTGTGGCCCCCACAACCACATCCCCACTAATAATATGGGGATAATCATAATCAAATCGCGTGCGATAAAAGTCGCAAAAGAAATTATCCATGGCGATGATGCTGGAGTGGCATTTATCATGGAAAAGAAAAAGTAATTCATTTGTTCAATCATTCTTTACCCTTATCACGGTTGTAAAAACCGCTGATCATCCAATACACAGCCAATTGGCTGAGCCAAACCCACCAACCCGCCCACAGGTTGTGGGTAAGAAAATGAGCCCCGCGCATGATTTGTCCAAAACCCATCAACATGCCAAGACTCACACCCGCAAACCAACACCATAAAGCCCAGCGTGGCCGCTCGGGGTAAAACAAGAAAAACAATGACATTACTGCAAAGCCACTAGAGGCATGGCCGCCGGGAAAACAGTGGCCAGGGCCAGCGCCGACCGGGGCTGTTGCCGTTAGCACATAGCTCAGGGATTTACCGCCATACTCCACCAGATCCCAAGGGCAGGAGTGGGCACTGGTCGCTTTCAGCACACCTATCACCAACGGGCCGATGCCGAACAGCAGCATAGTGGTCACTACGCGCTTATTGTGGCGATAAAGACCCCATAGCAACGTGACGACGGCAGCGCTGATAATGGTTATTTTCAATAAGCGATGATTCAGTAAATCCAGCCAGTAATTATTTTCCCATGGAAAATGTTGCGAGGCGGGATCAAACCAATAATTACTGATAAGCCAATCCAATTGCTCATCACGGGATAACCAAAGAAACAGCAATCCACTGATCACCAATGCAAAAACCTGCCAAAAATAAAAGGATAACGGCAATGAGTAAAGGGAGTTTGTCCTAATTGTCAGTGCCGTTGAGGTATTATTTAATGTCGATGTGGTGGCGCTTGATTGAGGAACAGGTTTGTTGATCTTCACGAAATAGCCTGGAGCAGAAGTAGTGATGTTTCAACTGTAATAATTTTGTCTTAAGAAAGCCTTAAGCGTAGGAATGGAATGTTCGAATTTCAGGCAAGAAAAAACCCGACTAGTCTTGAACCTAAGAAGGCGGGACTATCGGGCTCCTCAATATGGGGACATCAAAGAAAAGCAGTGGCATTAAATCAGACCCCAGTCCAGTAAGAAAGTTCTGGGCAAATGAAAAAAGCTTAAAAAAATGTTTAGCTTTACCTTGAGTCTCCCTCTTTACGCACTAGCCTAATATTCCCGGCCAGACAATAACGATTAGCGAGCCAGCCAAGGTCAGTAATACGTTTGCTATGGCATAAGTACCTGCATAACCAAGCGCTGGAATATTACTGCGAGCAGTATCACTGATGATATCCATGGCCGGTGCACAGGTGCGAGCTCCCATGATCGCGCCGAAAAGCAGAGCACGGTTCATGCGCAATACATAAGCGCCAAAGATAAAGCAGATAACCACGGGCACTAAGCTCACGATTAAGCCGGAAATCAGCATTTGCCCACCGACGGCTCCCAGGCTGCTATTAATACCGCCACCGGCGCTCAAGCCGACCCCAGCCATAAAGACCATTAGACCAAACTCTTTCACCATATTTAACGCCCCTTGCGGGATATAGCCGAAAGTTGGGTGGTTGGCACGTAAAAAGCCCAACATGATCCCAGCCATTAGCAGGCCTGCGGCATTACCAACACCAAAGCTAAAGTTACTGAATTGGAAGGTGATCAGGCCGATCATTAACCCTAAAATAAAGAAGGCACAGAACGCCAGCAGGTCAGTGACCTGACTGTGAATAGAGATAAAACCAATCTTCTCTGCCACACTTTTAACTCGTCGTGCATCACCGCTGACTTGCAATACATCGCCTTTATTCAGTACTACATTGTCATCAATCGGCATTTCTATCTGGCTGCGAATCACGCGATTCAGAAAGCAACCGTGGTCAGTCAGTTTTAAATGGCTCAGGCGCTTACCGACGGCATTGCTGTTTTTGACTACAATTTCTTCGGTAACAATGCGCATGTCCAGTAAGTCGCGATCAAATACTTCCTTTCCGTTACGGAAACTGGGGTCAAGACGGGAATGAGCATCTGGATAACCGACCAATGAGATCTCATCACCGACTTGCAGTACCGCATCGCCATCCGGGTTAGCCAAAATACCATTTCGGCGAATACGCTCAATGTAGCAGCCAGTTTGACGATAAATTCCTAATTCACGTAGATTTTTACCATCAGCCCAAGCCACCAATTCCGGGCCAACGCGATAGGCACGGATAACTGGCAGATAGACTTTGCGCTGACTGTCGGTGTCGAGGCCGCGCTCACGAGCAATTTGCTGCGCGCTGGTCGGCAAGTCTTGGTGCTGAAGCTTGGGTAAATACCGCGCCCCTAAAATCAGGCTAACCAGTCCGATAAGATAGGTCAGGGCGTAACCCAGACTCAGGTTATCTTGGGCGTGTTGTAACGCCGGATTATTCGCGATGGTATGGCGAAGAGTATCGCCAGCGCCCACCAAGACCGGAGTGGATGTCATGGAACCGGCCAGCATCCCGGCAGTCAGGCCAATATCCCAGCCAAAGAGTTTACCTAGCCCCAGAGCCAGAACCATTGCGCTGCCCACCATGACCAACGCCAGCATTAGGTAGTTTTTGCCGTCACGAAAGAAAATAGAGAAAAAGTTTGGGCCAGCTTCGACGCCGACACAAAAAATAAACAGCATAAAGCCCAGATTAAGTGCTTCGGTATTGATAGTAAAATGCTGTTGCCCAAGCAACAGGGATACCACCAACACACCAATAGCGTTACCTAGTTGAATAGGTCCCAATCGCAGTTTGCCCAGGCATAACCCCAGCGCTAACACCACGAATAACAGCAAGATATAGTTGCCGTTTAACAAGTTTGCGACGTTTATATTCACGAGTATGACTTTCTATTTAGTCAGGATGATCAACGATGCATACACCCTTAATGTAAAGCCAGAGCGACACATATCTTTAAATTCAAAACCTTTTAATTCAAAAAAACATCGCTAGCTGAAATATAAATGTAAGCGATAGCGGTGTTTATTCTAATCGGTCTGTTGCGAGACAGCCAGTAGTAAGCAGGAAGTTTGCCTTAGCCAGGAGATATGCTTACATAGTGATGAAGTGTGGAGTTATATAGCTTTAATACCCGATTTTTGCTGGGCTGGTCTAAATGGCAGGCAAGAAAAAAGGGCGCTAAGCACCCCTTTTTCGGATAAAACTCATTAAATTTGGCGCACTGTTGCTAACCGTTAGCCAATAAGGGCGTTTTATCAGCCGATTATTGGAACAGGCTCAGATTTTCTTTAGCGTAGGCTTCAAAATCTGTGCAGCCACCGATGTGTTTCTCATCAATAAAGATTTGTGGCACGGTTTCTACTGGTTTGCCGACCGTTTTTTCCAGGTCAGCTTTGGTGATACCTTCTGCGTGGATATCGATGTAACGAAATTTAAAATCGTCACGCTCAGTTTCCAGTTTTTCCGCCAACTCTTTGGCACGTACACAGTAAGGACATCCAGGACGCCCAAAAATCACAGCAAACATGTAAAACTCCTTGATTAATTTGAGATAATCACTTCGCCAACAGTTACTGATGTATTCAGCTGCTAAATGACTTATAGCGTATTACTCATTCGACTACTGACTACTATGCCTTTTGATGCAGTGAAAAAAAAGCAGGATTTACCTGTTAGTTCGATTAATCCTACCTATTTGCTTATGGGCACTGTTACAAATAGTGGGGATTCAATACACTAAGTAAAAGCTGATATATAGCCAATGAAAGCGGTGTTGCAGGTGAGGGTTTCCAACCGCCTGGTGACATTAAGTGCGAAGGCTACAGAGCCTATCGGAGGTAAAGATGCGCTCGTTAGGAGATATGCCCCGGATTGTGATTATCTTGGAAGCATTGGGGATGATATTACTGGTTGTTGCCTATCTCAGTATAAATGACTATTTGTCATTACCGGGATCAATGGGTACACCGACAGTTGCAATTATTATGATTTTTGTCGGAATTGGTTTGATGGTCCCAGCGGCAGCCTGCATTGTTTGGCGCGTCGCCCAAGGTTTTGGCCCGCTCTTAGGTAGCGCAGATAGAATTTCCAGACCCCAATCTAAGAAAGAGTCAGATAAAGCGCGTGTCGAAAAGGAGAACAAATCTAAGTAAGGTCATCACTGAGCCTTTCCTGCGGTATTAAATTAGTCGGGATTGAAGTAGCGCTGTCGGCCAATATTCCGTAAGCTATGGCACTTTTCGTATTATGAGAATCGTGAGGTAGGTAGTTATGGATTCACTCATCGTCCCGGATTTAGCCTTATTACGGCGTTGGCTGGATCAACTCGGTATCTCATTTTTTGAGTGCGATTCCTGCCAGGCACTGCATTTGCCGCATATGCAAAATTTTGAGGGTGTGTTTGATGCCAAAATTGATTTGGTGGATAACGTTATCCTGTTTTCAGCTCTGGCCGAGGTACGCCCAACAGCGTTGATCCCGCTGGTCGCAGATCTCAGTCAAATTAATGCCAGCTCACTGACAGTTAAAGCGTTTATTGATATTCAGGATGATAATCTGCCAAAGCTGATTGTCTGCCAGTCACTGACTGTTGAGGTCGGGGTCACATTCGCCCAGTTTGGCTATTTTATGCAGCAGTGTGAAGAGCAGATTTCGATGATTATTTTGGAAGCGCGCGCCAATGATTTATTATTTATTGGCAACAGCGACGATGATGAGTTGCCGCAAACCGCTACCGCTTACCCTGTTATACACTAAATTCATTAATTGATTCCCGCGCATCAAAATCAGGGTGCTGCTGATAACCAGTGGCACACTATTTATTATCTCGGTAAACCATAATATTCCCCCGCTAAACCATAAGATATTCTGCTTTTTACCCTCCTTTGCCAGATATTTGTCGCCGTTTACACCATTATTGACGCATTACATAGATAGAATGTGCATAAAAAATCGATAAAAGGCGTTTTTTAACCTAGAGTCTGGCGTGAATTCCGAACTGCGGTTATGCTGCTGTTTCTGCAAAGGGCATAATATTCCTCCGCAAAATCAGTGATTATCCTTGTTAGGTTAATAATCACTCACCGTGCATAGCCATGCATCTGGTGTTTGTGGCAATAGCACTCGGCAGGACAACCGTGTTGTATCCCACGAGATACAAATTTATCGCACGAATTTACCCCCTATTCTGGAGGAGTTAACGGATGTTCACCCAACGTAAAAAGTGGTTATCGGGTGTTGCTGCTGGCCTGCTAATGGCCGCGTCCGTCTCAGCATCAGCTGAAGAAAAAACACTGCACATTTACAACTGGTCTGACTATATCGCGCCAGATACGCTGGCTAATTTCCAAAAAGAAACCGGCATTAAAGTTGTCTATGATGTGTTTGACTCCAACGAGGTGTTGGAAGGTAAATTGATGGCGGGGAGCACCGGGTTTGACTTGGTGGTGCCGTCAGCCAGTTTCCTCGAGCGCCAATTGTCTGCGGGCGTATTTAAGCCGCTGGATAAAAGTAAATTACCGAATGACAAAAATCTTGATCCTGAATTGCTGACACTGGTTGGCAAGCACGATCCCGATAATAAATATGCCATTCCGTATCTGTGGGCGACCACCGGTATTGGCTATAACGTCGAAAAAGTAAAAGCGGCACTTGGGAAAGACGCACCGATAAACAGTTGGGATCTGGTGCTGAAACCTGAAAATCTTGAGAAGTTGAAAAGCTGCGGTGTTTCCTTCCTGGATGCGCCAAGTGAGATTTTTGCCACCGTTCTTAATTATTTAGGTAAAGATCCCAACAGTATTCAGGCCACTGATTACACCGGCCCTGCTACTGAGCTGTTATTAAAGCTACGACCTAATATCCGTTATTTCCACTCATCACAATATATTAATGATCTGGCAAACGGTGACATCTGTGTAGCGGTGGGTTGGGCTGGCGATATTATGCAGGCTTCTAATCGTGCCAAAGAAGCCAAAAATGGTGTGAATGTGGCTTATAGCATTCCGAAAGAAGGCGCATTAGCCTTCTTTGACGTGTTTGCCATGCCTGCGGATGCCAAAAATCAGGATGAAGCTTATCAGTTCCTGAATTACCTGATGCGCCCTGATGTGATTGCCAATATTAGCAACCATGTGTTTTATGCCAATGCCAATAAAGCAGCGACTCCGTTGGTGAACGCAGAAGTTCGTGATAATCCGGGTATTTATCCACCGGCAGATGTAAGAGCCAAAATGTTCACACTAAAAGTACAAGACCCGAAAATTGATCGTGTGATCACTCGGGCTTGGACCAAAGTGAAAAGCGGCAAATAAACCATTGATAAGAATCAGCTGCGGGTGGTGAGCCTGTCGCTGATAACAGATTGATGGATAAGTAAAATAGATCATGGTAGGAACAGGGGGGTTATCTTCCTGTTCCTGTTTTTTATTGCGCCGCACCTCGAATGCGGCCTGTTCTGCTTTTATGGAGAGCACGCTGAGTGAATGATGTCATTCCCCGCCCACAGTCAAAATCCCAGAAGGTGTTTACACCCTTGCTGGAAATTCGCAATTTAACCAAATCATTTGATGGTCAGGCCGCGGTAGATGATGTCAATTTGACGATCTACAAAGGTGAGATTTTTGCGCTGTTAGGGGCTTCGGGGTGTGGAAAATCCACCTTGTTGCGAATGCTGGCTGGCTTTGAACAGCCGACACAGGGGCAAATTGTTCTCGATGGGCAGGATTTGTCGCATGTACCGCCTTATCAGCGCCCAATTAATATGATGTTCCAGTCATATGCATTGTTCCCACATATGACTGTTGAACAAAATATCGCGTTTGGTTTGAAGCAAGACAAACTGCCTGCTAATGAAATCAAAAGCCGGGTGGCAGAGATGCTGACACTGGTACATATGCAAGAGTTTGCCAAACGTAAGCCACATCAGCTGTCCGGCGGCCAACGCCAACGGGTTGCTTTGGCGCGTAGTCTGGCCAAACGGCCAAAATTGCTGCTGCTGGATGAGCCGATGGGCGCTTTGGATAAAAAACTGCGCGACCGCATGCAACTCGAAGTGGTGGATATTCTGGAGCGAGTCGGAGCAACTTGCGTGATGGTTACCCACGACCAGGAAGAGGCTATGACCATGGCTGGGCGCATCGCCATTATGAACCGTGGTAAGTTCGTGCAAATTGGTGAGCCGGAAGAGATTTACGAGCATCCGAACAGCAGATTCAGTGCTGAGTTTATCGGCTCGGTGAATGTGTTTGAAGGCGTATTAAAAGAGCGCTTAGATGATGCGCTGGTGATTGACAGCCCCGGATTGCGCCATCCATTGAAAGTGGATTCAGATGCGTCTGTGGTTGATGGTGTTCCCGTCTTTGTCGCGCTGCGGCCAGAAAAAGTGATGTTGTGTGAACAGGTGCCGGAGGATGGCTGCAATTTTGCCGTTGGTGAAGTGGTACACATTGCTTATCTAGGCGACTTATCCATTTATCACGTGAAATTACACAGCGGACAGATGCTCACTGCACAGCTACAAAACGGCCATCGTTACCGCAAAGGGATGCCTACCTGGGGTGATGAAGTACAACTCTGCTGGGATGCTGACAGCTGTGTCGTCTTGGGTAACTGATCGGCCTGTAGCTGATCATTAGGGGAGCAAAATATTGTGATACCAGAATCTACTCATGGAGCAGCAGAACCACCAACGCGCGCGGTGGGGCCGGTTAAAGCGCTGATTCAACGTTTCCAAATGTCGCATGGCCGCAAATTGGTTATCGGCATCCCTTATTTATGGTTATTCCTGCTGTTTATGTTGCCGTTCCTGATTGTCTTCAAAATCAGCCTGGCAGAGATGGCGCGTGCAGTTCCACCTTATACCGATCTGGTGACCTGGCTGGACGGCAAGCTAGATATCTCGCTCAATCTTGGCAATTATCTGCAACTCCTTGATGATCCGCTGTATATCGATGCTTACCTGCAATCTCTGCAAGTGGCTGCGGTATCGACCTTGTGTTGCCTGATTATCGGTTATCCATTGGCATGGGCGATAGCTCACAGCAAGTCATCCACCCGCAATATCCTATTGCTGTTGGTGATCCTGCCGTCATGGACCTCATTCCTGATTCGGGTTTATGCCTGGATGGGCATTCTGAAAAATAATGGCATTCTGAATAACTTTCTGATCTGGACTGGAGTTATCGATCAACCGTTGATTATTCTGCATACCAATCTGGCGGTCTATATCGGCGTGGTCTATTCCTATCTGCCTTTCATGGTACTGCCTATCTATACCGCATTGACCCGACTGGATTATTCATTGGTGGAAGCGGCACTGGATCTCGGTGCGAAGCCATTTAAAACCTTTGTCAGTGTGATTGTGCCTTTGACCAAAGGGGGGATCGTGGCCGGTTCTATGTTGGTATTTATTCCGGCGGTAGGCGAATTTGTTATTCCTGAACTGCTCGGAGGGCCGGATAGCATCATGATTGGCCGTATTTTATGGCAAGAATTCTTCAATAATCGTGACTGGCCAGTAGCCTCCGCCGTTGCGACGGTGATGTTAGTGCTGCTAATAGTACCGATTATCTGGTTCCACAAGCACCAGAATAAAGAGCCAGGAGGCGCGGTATGAATAACTTACCGGAAGTGCGTTCGGTCTGGCGTCGGGTCATCTTGATTGTCGGCTATACCTTCTTGTATGCGCCAATGTTGATGCTGGTTATCTACTCGTTTAACAGTTCTAAACTGGTGACGGTGTGGGCTGGGTGGTCTATCCGCTGGTATATTGAGCTGTTCAATGATTCGGCGATGATATCTGCGGTTGGGCTGAGTCTCACTATTGCCGCCGCCTCGGCTACCATGGCGGTAGTGTTGGGGACGATAGCCGCAGTGGTCATGGTGCGGTTTGGTCGTTTTCGTGGCTCGACCGGTTTTGCTTTTATGTTGACCGCACCTCTGGTGATGCCCGACGTCATTACCGGTTTGTCGTTACTGCTGTTGTTTGTTGCTATGGGGCATGCTATCGGCTGGCCGGCTGAGCGCGGTATGTTCACCATCTGGTTGGCACATGTGACCTTCTGCACAGCCTACGTAACCGTCGTTATCAGTTCCCGCTTGCGTGAATTAGACCGGTCAATCGAAGAAGCTGCGATGGATTTGGGCGCGACCCCCTTGAAAGTCTTCTTCGTGATTACCGTGCCAATGATAGCCCCAGCATTAGTTTCTGGCTGGCTGCTGGCCTTTACCTTATCGCTAGACGATTTGGTGATAGCCAGCTTTGTGGCCGGGCCGGGCGCGACAACTTTGCCGATGCTGGTCTTTTCCAGTGTGCGTATGGGCGTCAATCCAGAGATCAATGCACTGGCGACACTAATTTTGCTGGTGGTCGGGATTATCGGCTTAATCGCGTGGTGGTTTATGTCCCGTTCGGAAAAACAGCGGTTGCGTGAATTACGCAAAGCTGCACGTGGTTGATTGGTAATAAATGGTTATTGATTATAAATAGCTGATTAGCCTTAAAACTGATAGTCTTTCATTAGCTTATAACGCCGCTTTCTAGCGGCGTTATTGTCAGGGATAACATCAGGTTACAAAACCCGAACAGGGAGGCAGCTAAGGCAATATGAGATTGTTATTTTCAACCGCCGCATTTTCATCTGCCGCCACCACGCCCGTCCCGGTTTTAATTGCCGGAACCGCTATTGTTGCGACCCGCTTCGTCGGCGTAATCCTATTGGCAGCGACATTGGGTTGGCGAGGCACCGGCAGTTTTATCTATGAAAGCTTGCAAAGCTGGGATTCTGGCTTGATTTTTATTGCCAGTATTTTGATTTTGTTGCTGGAAATAGTGTGTGGCGTGGCGGTATGCCTACGGCAAAACTGGGCGCGCTGGTGCTATGTGGCCTGTCAATTGTTGGTTGTTACCTATTTGCTGATGGCATCGCTGGATTGGCTGGTACTGGATGTCGATGTTTTCCGAATCGAAGGCGATACCGGTGCTGAAATTTTGCATAGTTTGCTGTTACAAAAGATCCCCGATGTGGTTATTCTCGGCTTGTTGTTTTTCCCCTGGCATCGCTATTTTCGGTCGTCAACATGAGTGTTTAGCGTAACACAGTGCTACAATCCGCCCCTATTAATAGCCTCGGCTGTATCTTAGTATCTTAGATTATAACGGTTAATTATTAATGCAATGCGCACAATATACGGCGGGTCGCTGCCGTTCCTGTCAGTGGCTGGATAAACCTTATCCGCAGCAACTTGCGGATAAACAAAATCATTTAGAAAATCTGCTATCTGATCACCGCGTCACTCAGTGGCTGTCGCCGGTCTTCGGGCAGGAAAGTGCTTTTCGTAATAAAGCCAAAATGGTGGTCAGCGGCAGTGTTGAGCGCCCATTATTAGGGATGCTGCATCGCGATGGCACCCCGGTCGATTTATGCGAATGCCCGCTTTATCCAGCCAGCTTCGCGCCGGTATTTGCGGTACTAAAAACGTTTATTGCCCGCGCAGGGCTGACTCCTTATAACGTTGCCCGCAAGCGCGGTGAACTGAAATTTCTGCTATTGACGGAAAGCACCTATAACGGCGATCTAATGTTGCGATTTGTACTGCGCTCACAAACTAAGCTGGCGCAGCTGCAGGCGGCTTTACCTTGGTTACAACAACAATTACCTCAACTGGCGGTTATCTCGGCAAATATTCAGCCAGTACATATGGCGATTTTGGAAGGGGAGCAGGAGATTCCATTAAGCAAACAGCAGGCGCTACCAGAAATCTTTAATCAGGTGCCGTTGTTTATCCGTCCACAAAGTTTTTTCCAGACAAATCCACAGGTTGCGGCATCACTTTATGCCACAGCAGGCCAATGGGTGCGCGAACTGAAGATTGATAGTATGTGGGATCTATTTTGTGGGGTGGGGGGCTTTGGTCTACATTGTGCGGATACCGAAACTCAGCTGACCGGAATTGAAATCAGTGCCGAAGCTATCGCCTGCGCACGCCAGTCGGCAGATCAATTGGGATTGAAAAATGTCACTTTTGCCGCCCTGGATTCAACCCAATTCGCCACCGCAGAAACACAAGTGCCGCAATTGGTCTTGGTTAACCCACCACGGCGTGGCATTGGTGCTAAATTGTGTGAATACCTCAGCCAAATGGCACCGCAATTCATTCTCTATTCAAGCTGTAATGCCGAAACAATGGCAAAAGACATCAGTTTGTTGGCGGACTATCGCATTGAGCGGGTGCAGTTATTTGATATGTTTCCGCATACCGCTCACTACGAAGTCCTAACCTTACTTACCCTGCGCCCTTGAAGCTGTAGGGGTGTTGGCTGCGTTCACTTACCCGAATCACTTACTTGAGTAAGCTCATCGGGATGCGTTCGCTTGCCGCCTACCTACAACTCCAATGGCTTTGGGTATAACCTGCGCCCTTGAAGCTGTAGTGTAGGGCGAAAGTAGAAAGGGTATTACTGAGGGAACCACTTATCATTGATGGCCTTATAGGTGCCATCAGCTTTAACCGCCTCGATGGCTTTATTCAGTTTTTCAAGCAACGCGGTGTTATCCGGGCGCACTGCAATACCCAAGCCGGTACCGAAGTATTGTGGATCGGTGACATGCTGGCCAACTGCTGCCAGATTCGGATTGTTTTTCAGCCACTCATTCACTACCGCGGTGTCACCAAACACTCCATCAATACGGCCATTCTTCAGATCGATAATCGCATTCTGATAACTGTCATAAGCCACAGTTTGAATTTCTGGGTGTTTATCCTGCAAATATTTCTGGTGCGTCGTGCCGTTTTCCATCCCGATCTTCTTGCCTTTCAGATCGGCGAAAGAAGTGAATTTACCTTTCGGAGCAATAACAATGGCCGAGTTAGCATAGTAAGGCTGGCTGAATGCGACTTGTTTGCTACGTTCAGGCGTGATGTCCATACCGGAAATAACCGCATCATAACGTTTGAATTTAAGCGCTGGGATCAAGCTATCAAAGGCCTGATTAGTGAATGTACAGGTGGCTTCCATCTGCTTACATAATGCTTTTGCTAAATCCATATCAAAACCGACAATTTCGTTATTGGCACCGATAGATTCAAAAGGCGGGTAGGTTGCTGAAGCAGCGAAACGGATTGTTTCAGTGGCGGTGGCGCTAAAAACCATGCCACTTAAGATTGTTGCCAATAGTAACTTTTTCATGCTTAAACTCCTGTCTGAATTTTTTTAATAGAAGATGTTATTAGTTATTGATTTTATTATGACTGATGATGCTTTATCGCAATTTATTTGGATGAATGATGTGGATTACATTGCCATTTTATGAATTTATATGCAAGTAATGTGATTAAAAATTTAGTTTTTATTTTTAAGAGATAAAGGGAGGGGAGAGTATTTGGTTTAAGGTTTGACTGACATTAAATTGGATTGGATTTCGGTTGATATTCGTTTTGTGATCATGTTCGGTTGACATGATTGCGGTGATCACCTTGCCATTGGGTACCTCAACCGCCAAAGGGGTTACAAGCGCGTAACCCCTTTGGAACCCCTGCGCTTGCGCACGTATCGCTTGCCCACTTCGTGGATTCCCTCACTCATCATTCCGCTGATGGACCGGGCCGATTCGCATTCATGCTCAAGCGGCCCTCGCTCGGCATCCCTGCCTCGCGTCCTACCTTCATTCTTCACTCGGCAGCTCAAATGTGCTTTTAACATCAAAATCAAAATCAAAACCATGATTTTGATTTTCTCTTTTGACCTTGAGCGCAATCAGGAATATTGCCGACAAGGAGGGAGGGTAGAGTGAGCGGGCATGGACGCCCGCGAAAAGCGCGCTTGAGCATGGATTGCAAATCGCGCTGGCTCGTCAGCCCGAAAGACGCAGGAGGTTTACCCGTAGGGCAATATTTCGCGCAAGCCGCAGGTGCAGGAGGGCCGGCTTGCCCTCCTGCTCGGTTGAGGCCGCGAAGTTCAGGTGATCACTGAACGAATATCAACCGAAAAAGTAACTCGGTGCCCTAACAACCGAACCGGATCACTAAATCCTGTTAACTAAATCGCAAGTGATAAAACTAATCTTAATTACGCCGCTCAAACGCTAATGCCCTGCGCTCCACCAACCGCATCAACAGTGTCAGCAACCCATTTACCACTAGATAAACAAGTCCTGCGGCACCAAATACCATCACATCATAGGTACGGCCGTACATCAGTTGGCTGTAACCCATTACTTCCATCAATGTAATGGTGTAAGCCAGTGAAGTACTTTTGAACACCAGCACCACTTCGTTGGAATAGGATGAGAGTGCGCGTTTAAATGCAAATGGTAGCAAGATGCGTAATGACTGGGCCTTAGACATCCCCAGTGCTTCACAGGATTGCCACTGACCAGCAGGGATTGCGCGCACCGCGCCATAGAACAGTTGAGTGGTATAGGCTGCGCTGTTCAATGCCAGGGCAATCATGGCGCACAGCCAAGGTTGCGACAGCAGGTTCCATAACCACGGGTATTCACGAATCGCCGGGAATTGGCCGGGGCCGTAGTAGATCAAAAAGATCTGGACTAACAGCGGGGTGCCGGTGAACAGCGTGATATAGATTTTGACCAGTGGCGTGGCGATGGGTGTTTTCAGCGTCAACACAATGGTAAACAGCAATGACAACACTAAAGCGACCAGCAAGGAGGCAATGGTCAATGTCAGGCTGGTGTGCAGCCCTTTTAGGATCTCGGGTAAGTATTCCAGCATCAGGATGGGCTCCGTTCAAAACGGGTGGTACGGAGTTCAATCCACTTGAGTACATATTGACTCAATAGGGTCACCACTAAATAAATGGCTGCGGCAATAACATACCAGGTGAAGGGTTCCTGAGTCCGGGTGGCAATGCTTTTAGTTTGCAACATCAAGTCATTAACACTGATAAGTGACACTAATGCGGTGTCTTTTAGCAGCACCAACCACTGATTGCCTAAGCCGGGTAAGGCATGACGCCACATCTGCGGCATAATCAAGCGGAAGAAAATAGCTGCCTGACTCAAGCCCAATGCCTGGCCCGATTCCCATTGTCCAACAGGCACCGCTTTTAGAGCGCCGCGTAAAGTTTGTGACGCATAAGCGGAATAGAGCAGGGCCAGTGCGATAACACCACACAGGAATGGGCTGACTTCAAAATCATCAATATTGAGCTTAATCGGCAGCTCGAACAGATAAATATTCAAAGTAAAGCCGTCTGATAGCATCATCAGCAACTGAGAGGAGCCGAAATAGATAAACAGAACCACCAGAATCTCTGGTAGCCCGCGCAGAATGGTGACCCAGCCGGTTGTCAGGTAGCTGACGACCTTCCATCGTGACGATTCACAGACAGCAAATAACATCGCCAGAACCAGACCGAGGGCCAGTGCACAAACGGCAAGGCCGACGGTCATACCTGCGGCGCTTGCTAAAGGTTGAAATTCATTCATGGGTGCTTAAATTACTGCTGGAACCATTTTTTATAAATTGTCTGATAGGTGCCATCTGCTTTAACTTTCGCCAGCGCAGCATCTAACTTACCCTGTAACTCAGTGTTGTTCTGACGAACGGCAATCCCTAAACCGGTACCGAAATAGTCAGCGTCAGTCACTTTGTTACCCACAGCCGCCAATTGGTTATTTTGCTTCAACCACTCATTGACCACCGCAGTATCACCAAATACCGCATCCAGACGGCCATTTTTCAGGTCAAGAATGGCATTCTGATAGCTGTCATAAGGCACAGCGGTAATTTCGGGGTGTTTCTCCATCAGGTACTTTTGATGAGTAGAACCATTTTGCATCCCGACACGCTTGCCTTTCAGGGCGGCTAAATCAGCCACTTTGCCTTTTTCCGCAATAAACAGCGCAGAATTTTCATAGTAAGGCTGGGTGAAGGCCACTTGTTTTTGGCGCTCAGGGGTGATGTCCATCCCAGAGATAACCGCGTCAAAACGCTTAAATTTCAGGCTTGGGATCAAGCTGTCGAAGGCCTGATTGGTAAAGGTACACTCGGCTTGCATCTCTTTACACAGTGCATTAGCCAGATCGATATCAAAGCCTTGCATCTTATTATTGGCATCAATAAATTCGAATGGCGGATAAGTGGCTTCAGCAGCGAAACGAATAGTTTCAGCGGCAGAGGCGGACAAACTGATACTGGCAAGGACGGCAGCAATTATTAATTTTTTCATCGCAAATTCCCAAATAGATATCAATGTGACAGATAGCTGGCAAAAGCTTCAGTTGTTGGTTGTGTAAAGTGGCTGGCATCACCTTGTTCTACTACGTGGCCGTTTTCCATGTAAACCACACGGCTGGCCGTTTTGCGGGCGACTTCAACCTCATGGGTTACAATCACCTGAGTGATGCCTGTTCCTGCCAGCTCACGGATAATGCTAACAATTTGTGCTGTGATTTCTGGATCAAGCGCCGCAGTCGGCTCGTCAAACAACAAAACCTGCGGTTCCATCATCAATGCGCGGGCAATTGCCACACGCTGTTGCTGACCACCCGAGAGGTGCAACGGAAAGCGATCGGCAAAATCAGTCAAACGCAGACGGGTCAGCAACTTTTCTGCCCGCGCCATAGCTTCATCTTTTGATAGACCCAGCACGCGGCAAGGGGCTTCAATCAGATTCTGTGTGACAGAGAGGTGCGGCCAAAGATTGTATTGTTGGAAGACCATCCCCACGTTCTGGCGTAATTCGCGAATAGCTTTTGCGCCTGGAGCTTGGGAAAAATCAAAGTGATTACCTGCTATCTGCAAGGTGCCTGAACGTGGCATTTCCAGCAGGTTAAGCACACGCAATAATGAGCTTTTACCGGCACCACTTGGCCCCAGTAACACTAAGGTTTCGCCCGCAGGACAGTCTAAGGTAATGTCGAACAGCGCCTGGTGTACGCCGTAGTAACAGTTAATTCCGTTAAGTTGAATACTCATGCGCCAAATCTGAATAGCCAATGATGTCGTGAATGGTAACTTCCGCGGCATACTTATGCAATCTTTGTGCGTTAAAATTTATTAATAACCAGCATCAGGGGCAGAAAATAGCATAACATTTGGATTTGAATGCTATCAGAGGGAATTTGTCATGCGATGAATAAATCTGACAGAGCGATCCCCGTCATCTTTCAAATTGCAGGGGTGTTGGCTGCACTCGCTAACCCGAATCACTTACCCGTGTAAGCTCATCGGGATGCACTCTTTTGCCGCCTACCTGCAATTCGAAATCTATAGTGATACTCGTTTGCCTTCAAATTGCAGAAGTATTGGCTGCATTTGGGGCGGGTTAGTGATCACCCAGGAGTTGGCGCAAGCTGCTGGCCGGCGCAGAGATGCCCATAAAGCGGATATCATCGACGACCCAGCAGGTTCCTTCGCGGATCATTAATACTTCGTCTTGCCACATCACTGACTGCCCACCTGCCGATTGGTGCGTCAAATTGACACGTAATGGAATATTCCGCGCATCGGTATTGGGAATAGTTGAAGCACTGGCAACATCCGCGCTGGTGCTACCTTCACGTAAACTGGTGAAGATATCGCCATTAATGGTTTGTGTGCTATTTACTCCAGAAGAGGTGCGATTACCCGCTTGCTTTCTGGCTTTTTGAATTTGTTCATAAAGCGCCTGGCTCAGATAAGGGCGAAATTGAGCTGACAGATTATCATTGGGCAAGCCACTCTTATTACCAATTTGCTGAACCCGCAGGTCATAGAATTTTTGCGCTACCGTGTCCGGCCCACCGTCAATACAAGGCACCGTGCGACTGCTGATGTCTTTGTATGCTGGATCCACGGTATTACTACAAGCGCTAAGCAGAATGGCAAGAGGAAGAATCAGGATAATATTTTTCTTTTTCATATGATGACCTTAAGTGAAAGAATCTGTTATGAAAGTGATTGTGGTTATTAACGTTATATTAGTATAAACCTATTTCCTGCACTGTCTTTTGCTGCCATTCACGGGCTAAACGGCTAGTTATTATTAATATTAATCTGAGATTTATATTTTTTACCGGTTTTGCCTTGTAAACCGACAATCCCTTCTGACGGGTCTTTTCGGGCATAACTGACAATTTTAGTGGCTGAATTTAGCCGAGTACTGCTTGCCAATATTGCACTGTCTTTACCACATGCATGGCAAACGGTGGTGTTAGCTATATTCATGGATCCACAAAATGGACATTTTATTTCAGGTAGATGCTTCTTAAGGTCTTTTTTAGATATGACGCCTAAGGGGGCAACATCCGCTGACACTGACCAAACGAAAGCCGCGGCCCAGCCGATTAATGTCCATCCAAACAGCAGGTTAGCTATAAAAATAGAAGCTGTTTTATTATGGTTACGATTTTTGGCAATAATAAAAGGAATAAAATAAAGAATAATCAGGATCAAGCTGTTGACGATAGAAGACATGGTTGAGCGCCCAGAGTTTTATTATCTATTTAATCACTTACCCTATCAGAGAATACCTGCGATAAATAAGTATTGGCTCCCTTTGTAACAATAATGGGAGGCTATAACCTTAACATAGATAATGTCGGGTGAGGAAAACACCCGACTTGCTAAGGCGATTATCAACCACGTAACTTGCCGTGCTCTTTTAACCAACGAGCCGTGCGGATAATACCTTCATCTAATGACACCTGCGGGCGATACCCTAATTCTAATTCAGCGCGGTGGGTATCCAGCGTTAGATCAAAATTAAGTTTAGCGACACCATAATGGGTCAATATAGGTTCTTTTTCGGTTTTATTTCCCAGTTTTTCCATGGCTCGGGCCATGATATCCATCATCGGGTAGGGCACTGAGCGAATACGGCAGGGCATGTCCAACTCTTCCAGTAGATGTTGCACAATGGTACGCAGTGGGCGAGGTTGTTGATTAGTAATATTATAAGCTCTACCAGACTGAGTATTCTGGTTTTGAGTTGCTAACCACATCGCATGTACGGCGTTTTCCTGGTAGGTCATGTCGACTAGTGCATCACCGCCACGGGGTAGCAGTAGAGTGCCATAATACTTAATCATTTGCAGCAGACGCGGCAGCATCACGGTATCGTGCGGGCCGAACAGACCTTGTGGGCGCAAAATAGTGAAATGGGTTTGCGGATTCGACAGGGCTAATTGCTGAATCACATCTTCTCCCGCCGCCTTGCTTCGCGCGAATTCATTGGCGAAACGTGCTGGGCGGAAGTCTTCCTGAATACTGCGATGGTGATGATAATCGAAATAAATGGCAGGTGAGGAGATATGAATAAAATTTTCCACACCATAAGCCGCGGCCCATTCGCCCAACCGGCGTGTGGCGCGGACATTGGCCAGCTCAAAAGCCTGCTCGGTGCCCCACGGCGAGGTAAAACTGGAGCAATGCCACAGCGTATCGACATCAGCCAGCATGGCTTTCGCCTGCGAGGAAACCAGATTCGTCAGATCCGCATGAATAAATTCAGCGCCCATTTTTGTCAATAACGCACCCATCGCCGGATTATTGCCGGTGGCGATAACTTTGATACCCTGACGACGGAGATATTCAACGGCATTTCGGCCTAACCCACAGGTTGCACCGGTGACCAATATCTTCATAGCGAATTCGGTTCCCACCAAAAATCAGAATGCTAGAGCTTTTATTTATTCGCCCAGCAAATAAGATGCCATTCTTTCGTGAAATGCAGCGCTATGCAATCAGAATCCCCTGCTTACTTGAATTTGCAGCGTTATTCATCGCTCTTATGGTTGCGTTCGCGGTCATATTGCACCGCTAAAGTGGTGATGCGCTTTGCCATTCCGCGGAAAATAAACAGATGAGCTGGCATCATCACAAACCAATACAGCAATCCATTAAAGCCCGCCGGGTGCCACCATGCCCGAACATCAAAACTGCGTCGGCCATCTAAATCTTTGATGGTAAAGGTTAATCGTCCAAGACCCGGTGCTTTCATGCCAAACATCATTGCCAACTGACGCAGCGGTTTGAGCGTGATAACTTTCCAGCCATCAATCAAGTCACCTAATTCCAGCGTTTCCCTGTCCGGGCGGCCATAAACCACTCCACCACCGGCAAGGTCATCCATCCAGGCGCGGGTTTTCCATAATGGATTACCATAGAAATAACCTTCTTTGCCGCCAATTTGCTGTACCACATGCCACAGTGCTTCACTGGAGGCCGAGGTGTAGAGTTGGCAACCGGCTTGTTTGGGATAAAAGCCATAACCCGGTCGCCAGCGGGCGCGAGCCTCAGGGTCATAACCCCAGTCAGGTGAATCCACCACTTCGTCTTCACGGCGTAATGTCTCTTTGACTGCATCGTCAAAACTGATCAGTTCCTGGGGGATAAGCGCCTGTAAAGCCTCACCATCCGCAGGTAAATCATGATTTAGCCCTTCAATCAATGCGCTGGCAATTGACGTGGGTACCGACGTGACCATATTGATGAAATAAACTGAGATGAAGCGGGTAGGGAGCGGAATAGGGACTAGCCAGCGTCGTTTACCACTGATGGCAATAAAGCGCTCGAACATCGTTTGATAGCTAATGTATTCCGGCCCGGCGACATCAAAAATGCGGTTTTCTGAGGCCGGATGATTGAGCAATTCCGTTAAGTAAATCAGCAAGTTTTCCAGCGCAACCGGTGATGACTTTGAGCGCACCCAGCGCGGTGGTGTCAGAATTGGCAGGTTATAAACCATATCGCGCATAATTTCAAAAGCGGCAGAACCGGGGCCGACGATAATACTGGCACGCAGCTCCGTCACCGGAATACCACTTTGACAAAGCAGATCACCGGTTAGTTTGCGGGCAATCAGATGAGGGGAACTGTTATCATCCGGCTGTAATGCGCTGAGATAAATGATCTGCTTTACTGACGGACTTTGTTGGAGCGCTGCTTTCATATTGGTGGCGGCCAGGCGTTCCTGCTCAATCAAATCCTGTCCGTCACCCATGCTATGCACCAGATAATAGACAACATCAATATCTTGTAGCGCGGTAATAAGGGTTGAGGGCTGGTAAAGATCGACAAAACGGCAATCGACACCCGGCCAGGGTTGCTCTTTTAACCACTCGATACGGCGGGCCGCCGCTGTGACCCTATGCCCTTGTTGACTGAGTCTCGGCACCAGATGCTGACCAATATAGCCACTGGCGCCCAGCACCAATATCCGCTGCGGTGTCATGAGCGCAACTCGCTCAAAAACTCACGCCATAGCGCGACGACTTTTTCCAAATCTGTACGGCTGATATTGATGTGAGTAATCATTCTAGTGATTGGGCCAGCGCTGATTAATACCCCACGTTCGCGCATCCACGGGCCTAGTTTGGCGGCTAATTCAGCGGATTGTTTAATATACAGCACATTGGTTTGTGCTCCCGGAGCCACTATCTCTACCCCTAGCGCACGCAGTTGTTGTTCCAGCCAGATAGCATTGTCATGGTCATCTTTTAGTCGCGCTACATTGTGCTCTAATGCATATAGCCCTGCTGCTGCCAGAATACCCGCTTGACGCATGCCGCCGCCGGTCATTTTGCGCCAACGACGCGTGCGTTTAATATATTCAGCGCTGCCACACAGTAATGAGCCAACAGGTGTACCCAACCCTTTGGATAGGCAGATTGTCAGGGTATCGCAATATTGAGTGATTTCGCTCAGAGGGACATTCAATGCCACGGCGGCATTAAAAATACGAGCACCATCAATATGTAGCGCCAGTTTCTGTTCACGAGTCAATGCCCATGCTTGCTGCAAGTAGCTCAGTGGCAATACTTTTCCGCTGTGGGTATTTTCTAAACTTAACAGCCGGGTTTGGGCAAAATGGATATCATCGGGCTTGATAGCGGCCAAAACTTTATCCAGTGGTAAAGTGCCATCATCATTTGCATCAATAGGCTGTGGTTGAATGCTACCAAGCACAGCGGCTCCACCGGCTTCATACAGATAGTTATGCGCTTTTTGGCCGACAATATACTCTTCACCCCGCTGACAGTGAGTCAACAGTGCCACCAAATTTGCTTGTGTGCCGGTCGGTAGGAATAATGCGGCCTCTTTACCTGATAACCTGGCGGCTAGGGCTTCCAAAGCATTCACCGTCGGGTCATCGCCATACACATCATCGCCGACTTCGGCATTAGCCATGGCTTGGCGCATGGCAGTATCAGGTTGCGTAACGGTGTCACTGCGTAAATCGATCAGCATAATTTTCTCGCGAACAGGGAAAGAGTGGCTTTATCATAGCGAGAATATTAAACCAAAGAAGCCCGACAAAATATTATTTACTTTAAATCGGATATTCATCTCGCAAGCAAGGCCTGTTCACTGATTTTATTCTGGTTTTTATTTAATTGCATGAGCAATTGCTAGCGCTTTATTCAGTTTGCCCAGAACTGTCCCTTGTTTATTGGTAAAAAACCGTTTTTCCAAAGTGCTGGCATCGGCATCACAATACAATTTCAGATGATACTTATTAAGAAACGCCGTCAGATGTTCTTTTTCGATGCCAAAAATCCAGTGCTCACCAATGTTTTTTAATCCTTCTAACACTTCGACCGAACCATATGAGGTGTTTTCACCGTCGAGGACGTCGGAATAAACATAATCGAAAATGATTTCACTGCCATCGGGGGCGCAAGTGTCTATGGCTGAAAAAATACGGTTCACGGTGCTGGGAGGGAGATACATAATTAATCCCTCCAATATGAATAGGTTTTTCTCTCCTTTTTTTTGCGGAATATCTTGTAAGATAGTGATTAAATCCTGCTGATTAAAATCAATCGGGATATAGCGTAAATTTTCGGGGGTAGGAATGCTAAGTTCTTGTAGCTTCGCTATTTTATTTTTTTGAGATACAGGATGATCGAGTTCGTAAACTCGATTTTGCTGTAGTTGACTCTGGAATCTAATCGCCCTGGAATCAAAGCCTGCACCCAGAATGAAAATGTTGGCGAATTCGCTGGCACGTAATTGAAATAATTCGTCGAGGTATTTTATCCGGCTAATTAAAAACTCATAGCTACCTGCGGGGATCTGCGGAGAAAGAATATTGCCCGGCATCAAAAAAGACTTTTGTGTCATGGAAAAGAAAGAGGTTAGAGAGTGCGAAATTAATAGCGAGATATAATCATCTGTTTTGTATCCCTCTCTTTTCTCACTGTAGGATTTTGCTCTGAGTATGCAGATTAACTCCGCCGAAGGTGAGAAATCTGACATGGTGTCTTTTGCCATTTTATTTATCCCCAATACTAACTCGACTTAATTAAGATTTACGCCGTACATTATGAATGAGGATTTAAATAAAACAGCCTCATGCGTCTGCTTAATTTTTATCTGGATAGGGTGTGAAAACTGTTAACTGGATGGGCAAATTACAACAATTTTTTGCCACAGAAGCCAGTATGAAACTGGCTTCTGTGGCAGGAAAAACCGAGAGAACTTCTTTGAAGTTAACGGTATTTAATCATCGTAACCAGTTGGTTTTGGCCAGTTCGACCACTTCATCACCACGACCATTAATGATAGCTCTAAGCATGTATAGGCTGAATCCTTTGGCTTGCTCAAACTTGATTTGTGGCGGCATCGACAGTTCTTGTTTGGCGGTGACCACATCCACCAAGACTGGCCCCGGATGGGCAAAAGCGCTTTCCAGTGCTGCATCCAACTCAGAGGCTTTCTCCACCCGAATACCCTTGATGCCTGCGGCGTTGGCGATGGCGGCGAAGTCAGGGTTATGCAAGTCAGTTCCATCGGTTAGATAGCCACCGGCTTTCATTTCCATGGCGACAAAGCCCAGCACACTGTTATTAAATACCACAATTTTTACTGGCAATTTTAGCTGTGCCAAGGTGAGAAAATCCCCCATCAGCATGGTGAAACCGCCATCACCACATAGGGCTACAACTTGCCGGTTTGGGTCGGTGGCTTGCGCACCAATGGCTTGTGGCATGGCATTAGCCATAGAACCGTGGTTAAACGACCCCAGTAAACGGCGTTTTCCGTTCATTTCCAGATAACGGGCAGCCCACACAGTGGGTGTGCCGACATCACAAGTGAAAATGGCATCATCTGTGGCATGGCGACTGATTTGTTGCGCCAGATATTGCGGGTGAATGGGTTGGTTATCATTGGCGGTTGCCAGCCCATCGAGATCTTTGCGCGTGGTGTGATAGTGCTCCAGTGCCTTGGTCAAGAAGGTATTATCACTTTTGGCTTCTAACTGCGGTAACAGCGCACTCAACGTGGTTTTGATATCACCGACCAGTGCCATATTGACCGGGCAATGAGCACCGATGCTGCCGGGATTGATATCAATCTGAATGATGTTTGCATGGGTGGGATAAAACGCGCGGTAGGGGAATTGTGTCCCCAGTAATACCAACGTATCGGCATTCATCATGGCATGATAGCCGGAGGCAAAACCAATCAGCCCGGTCATGCCTACACTGTACGGATTGTCCCACTCAATATGTTCTTTACCACGTAGCGCATGTACTACGGGTGCTTGCAGCATTTCAGCCAGTTTCACCACTTCATCATGGGCATCCGCGCAGCCACTGCCGCACATCAGTGTGATGTTTTTGGCTTTGTTTAATGTCTCGGCCAAAATATTCAACTCACTCATCAGTGGCTGAACCAAAGGCAGTTTAGGTGTTTGCCACACCACGGCGGCATCTTCTGGAGCCGGTTGTAGTGCGACATCACCCGGCAGCACAATTACGGAAACACCACGGTTAAGTATGGCTTTGCGCATGGCAATTTCTAGCACGCGAGGCAATTGTTCCGGATTTGAAACCAATTCACAGTAGTGGCTGCATTCGCGAAACAGTTCTTGTGGGTGAGTTTCTTGAAAATATCCGCTGCCAATCTCACTGGATGGGATATGAGCAGCTATTGCCAGCACGGGAACATGGTTGCGATGGCAATCAAATAAACCATTAATCAGATGGAGGTTGCCTGGGCCACAGGAACCCGCACAGACAGCGAGTTGCCCGGTGAGCTGTGCCTCCGCGCCGGCAGCGAAAGCGGCAACTTCTTCGTGGCGTGTTCCCAACCACTCGATAGTTCCCATGCGGTGCAGGCTATCACTCAGACCATTGAGTGAGTCCCCGGTTACACCCCAAATTCGCTTAACGCCAGCTTGTTCCAACGTTTTTGCGACTAGTGTTGCCACGGTTTGCTTCATAGTTGTTCCCTCAAGGATTAATGGCGAGTCATTATTCTATGAGGTCAAAGTATGGCGCGTTTAACAATAATTGCCCCATGAATACTGGCAATATGCATTTATGGGGCTGATATGTAAATGCCTCAAGCCAGCTGAACATCTCCCTGCAACTGGCAACTGCATGCCAGGACATAGCCCTGAGCGATTTCTTCAGGTGTCAGTGTCATGGTACTGCTAGTGGTGTATTCGCCGTGCAGAATGCGAGTTTTACAAGAGCCACAAACACCCGCGCGACAAGCTGCCATCACTGGTACTTTGTGTTGCTCTAAAGCAAATAACAGCGAGGTACCAACCGGAACTTTCACACTGCGTAGCGGGTGACTGATAGTCATTGTTAGTTCATTGCTATTATCGATAGCTTCATCGGATGTTCGGAATTGCTCTTTCTGGAAATGGTCACTCGGAACCGCTTGTTCACGACAATATTGTTCAACCCAATCCATATAAGGTGCAGGCCCGCAAGCCATGACGCGGCGGCGAGTGATATCCGGTGCGACCTGTTGCATCACTTGGGCATTAATTCGCCCAGCAATAAATCCATCCGTTGCATCTGACTCGGCCATCAATGTGAGCTGTAACTGCTGGGGATACAGCTGTAACAGATTTTTCCAAGCATCGGCAAAAATGACATCTGCCGGAGTGCGGACATTAAAAATGACTCGGATATCGGCCTTTGGCCGTTGCGCGAGTAAATAACGGCACATTGACATCACCGGTGTGACACCGCAACCGGCGGCTAACATTAAATAGTGGTTATCATCAAAATGAGCACAGGTAAACTCACCCTGAGCATCGGACAGCCACAGATAATCACCCTCTTTGACCTGCTGAGTCAGCCATTGTGAGCCTTCACCCTCCGCTAAACAACGCACGGTAAGTTGGAGGAATGGGCTTAAACCGGGTGTAGACGATAGGGTATAAGCGCGTAGAGTTTCATCACTGTTACGAATACTCACCAAGGCATATTGCCCGGGTAAATAAGGGTAAAAATCATGATTAATCAGTAGTAGGCTCCATACGTCGGGGGTTTCTTGCACGATGGAGTGGACTTGCAGACGGTTAGGCGTCATAGCAGTAGGGCAATCAGTGGGGATAAAATCAGTCATGGGTACCTCACAACAAATCAGGTCATTTGGGGCAAAATATGATTTATGCCCAGCCAGCGACAGCAAAGCGCATTGGCCGGGCATAAGGCGGTGACTTAATGACCTAAGATTGCATTCATATCTTGTTCTACGGTAGTAATTGGCCGCATCCCAAACTTCTCATACAGAATTGCCATCAAATTATCGGTTAGGAACCCCGGAGCGGTTGGGCCGGTATAGATATTTTTCACACCCAATGACAATAAGGTCAGCAGAATAACAATGGCTTTTTGTTCAAACCATGACAACACCAGGCTGAGTGGTAAGTCATTGACGGTGCAACCGAGTTTTTCTGACAACTTAACTGCCAGCATAATCGCGGAATACGCATCATTGCATTGACCGACGTCCAGCAGACGCGGTAACCCTTCCAAGGTCCCGAAATCGAGTTTGTTGAAGCGATATTTACCGCAAGCCAAGGTCATAATGATGCAATCTTGCGGCACACTGCGGGCAAAATCGGTGAAATAGCTACGCTCTGTGCGGCTACCATCACATCCACCCACCAAAAAGACATGACGTAGTTTTTTAGTGGCAACCAGATCAATCACTGTATCCGCAGCATTCAGCAAGGTTTGACGACCAAAACCGACAGTAATCAGGTGTTCCAACTCATTATATGGGAACCCTGCCATCCCCAGTGCTTGCTCAATAACCGGAGCGAAATCTTCACCTTCCAGATGATTGACACCTGGCCAGCCAACAATACTGCGCGTCCAAATACGGTCACCGTAATTTCCCACATTGGGGTCAATAATACAGTTGGATGTCATTAAAATAGGGCCGGGGAATTTAGCAAATTCTGTCTGCTGATTCTGCCAGCCACTGCCATAGTTACCGACCAAATGTGAATAGCGTTTTAACTCAGGGTAGCCGTGGGCGGGCAACATTTCGCCGTGAGTATAAATATTGACTCCGGTTCCCTGAGTTTGCTCCAACAGCATTTGTAAGTCTTTGAGATCATGACCTGAAATCAAAATGGCTTTACCGGCTACAGGGCGTACGTTCACGGATGTTGGCTGTGGATCGCCGTAAGCTTGCGTTTCACCGCAATCCAAAATAGCCATGACATTGAAGTTCATTTTGCCAATGCCCATGGCATTATTCAGTAAGGTATCAACATCACGCGGTTGAGTGCCCAACCAAGCCATATAGGCATGATATTGTGCATAAATTTGCTCATCGAACTGGCCTAGTACATAGGCGTGCTCCATATAAGCAGCGGCCCCTTTCAGGCCATACAGACACAACATTCGCAGACCATGAATGTCATCACCGACTTCAGCTTTATCGTTATTCAGCGCAAATTGTTGGGCTTGTTGTTGTAGGGTAGGGATATCGTCGGAGTGCAGTTGTAGCTCTGCTAGCGGGTGATCGACTGTAATCGTGCTGTCAATCAGGCGGCAACGAATAGCCAAAGATTGGCGCAACAAGATGGCTTCTTTCGCATAACCGACGATGCGGTCTGAGTCAAAATTAACGTTGGTCAGTGTGGAGAAAAAAGCTCTGGGTGCAAAGCTGTCAATCTCATGGTCAACAATGCCCAGCTCGCGGGCGGTTAATGCCCAAGCGGACAGCCCTTGTAATACGGCCACTAATAGGTCTTGTAAATCAGAGGTTTCGGCAGTTTTTCCGCACATTCCCTGCGCATAAGAGCAGCCATTACCTACAGGTGTCCGGATAGTTTGTTCACATTGCACACAGAACATAATTATTTTTCCTTTTAAAGTTGCATTTGTAATGCGTGTTTAAGAGCATAGATGTGCACAAGAGGTTTAAAAAGGCTTTTTTAATGCAACTTTAACTTGTTTTGATTTGGCGCAACTTTTGCTGCGAATGAGAATTCATTCACTATTGTTGGCAGGGAATCACGCAGTGAACCCAGTGGCTCACTGCGTACAAGAAGAATTATGAAGAGAAGAAAGCAATCAAGATTGGCGCGAGCAAGCTCAGTAAAAAGCCGTGCACGATAGCGGCTGGCACCATTTCCAGCCCACCACTGCGTTGCAATACCGGTAGCGTGAAGTCCATGGAGGTCGCGCCACACAAACCCAGTGCGGTGGAACGACTGCTGCGCACCAGTGTTGGAATCAACATAATGGCCACTAATTCACGCGCCAGATCATTGAAGAATGCGGCACTCCCAATGACAGGGCCAAATGAATCAGTTAATAAAATGCCAGATAATGAATACCAGCCAAAGCCAGAGGCCATCGCTAGCCCAGTTTTAATCGGCAAGCCCATCAATACTGCGGCGAGCATTCCGCCAGCTAATGCGCTGATCGCCACTACAAAGGCCACAATGGTGCCACGGCGATTTAATACAATCTGGCGCAGTGTCATCCCACTATTGCGTAATTGAATCCCAACTAAGAAAAGTAGGAAAATCAGTGCCATTTCACTGCCTTTAGCAGCAAACTGCAACCACTCCCATTGGCTCAATCCGAGTAAGAAACCGACAATGACTACGCCGCATAACTTTAATGATTCCAACGCCATATGTAGACGAGACGGTAACGCTTCCTGACGGTGAGTATTTTTCCACGGAGTTTTACGTTCAAGCAAAAATAACGCCAGTAAATTGGCACAAAAAATACACAGGAAGAAGACACCGGTGTATTGGAATATAAGCAGCAGGTTCGCACTGAGATTTTCGAGAAATGCCAGGCTGATACCCATAAAAAATAAAATAACGTAGACCATCCAGCTTAATAAGCGGTTAATCAATTGAATTAATGTTTTGCGGCTAAGTGGGATGAGGTAACCAATAATTAACGGCAAAAGAATGATCAGCAATCCTGAATACACGAGTTATACCGTCCTATACCCTTTTTCATTGTCGTGACTTGCCGTGCTGTAACGTCAATGACTTGGGTATCATATGCAGATGAATAATGAGTTGTGGCGCAATAAACTATCTAAAATCAAATGAAGAGTAAAGTAGCTCTAGTTGCCAGGCGACTTGACCTATAAGGTTTTTTTGCCTGAGTTAATCAGGTAATAGGTTAACTCTGTAATCTGATAGTATCAGTATGATTAAATTCGCATCGGAGGCGTAGCATGTATCTTGAACGTGTAGATATTGTCGGTTTTCGTGGTATTAATCGTATTTCATTGAACCTTGACGATAATACGGTGCTGATTGGTGAGAATGCCTGGGGTAAATCCAGTCTATTAGATGCTCTCACGTTACTTTTATCCCCCGAACCTCAACTTTATCATTTTACCTCGCAGGATTTTTATTACCCAGCTGGTGATGAAAGTGCTAAAGAGCGCCACTTACAAATAATTTTCACTTTTTGCGAAAAAGATATTGGTCATTGGCGCGCCCCTCGTTATCGCCAGTTGGCGCCGCTATGGATAAATAATGACGATGGTTTACATCGTATTTATTATCGTATTGAAGGAGAGCTGGCTGATGATGGCACTGTATGTACCTGGCGCACTTTCCTCGATTTAGAAGGCTGCCCACTGGAATTGCATGATATTGAAAAACTGGCGCGTGGGGTGATTCGCATTCATCCGGTATTGCGCCTGCGAGATGCGCGTTTTATTCGCCGACTGCGTAGTACCACAGCTGAAAACAGTAACCAGCCAGATAAAGTGGCGTTGAATCAGCAATTGGATCAGTTAAGTCGTGAATTGGTACGGAATCCACAAAAGCTGACTAATACCCAACTGCGCCAGGGCTTGGAGGCGATGCGTCAACTGTTAGAACACTATTTCGCCGAGCAAGGGTCACAATCTGCTAACCTGCGTAACCACCGCCACCGGCCACAACCCGAACGTGAAGCCTGGCTCGCCCTCGATAGCATCAATCGTATGGTGGCCGAACCTAACAGCCGCAGTATGAGACTGATACTTTTGGGTATGTTTTCAACGCTATTGCAAGCGAAAGGGCCACTGAGCCTTGATCCCCATGCGCGTCCATTGCTGCTGGTAGAAGACCCGGAAACTCGTTTGCACCCGATCATGTTGTCTGTTGCCTGGGGGTTACTGAGCCAACTTCCGCTCCAGCGCATGACAACGACAAACTCTGGGGAACTCATTTCATTAGTGCCAGTTGAGAGCATTTGTCGATTAGTACGTGAATCATCCAGGGTTGCCACTTACCGCATTGGTCCTCGTGGTATGAGTTCTGAAGATAGCCGTCGTATCGCTTTTCATATTCGTGTCAATCGCCCCTCAGCGTTGTTTGCCCGTTGCTGGCTGCTGGTTGAGGGGGAAACTGAAATCTGGTTGCTGAATGAAATGGCTCGTCAGTGCGGCTATCACTTTGAAGCGGAAGGTGTAAAAGTGATTGAGTTTGCTCAGAGCGGCCTACGTCCGTTACTTAAATTTGCCAACAGAATGGGGATTCAGTGGCATGTTCTGACTGACGGTGATGACGCAGGGAAAAAGTATGCCGCTACAGTACGCAATATGGCGGACAATGAGCGAGACCACGAGCGAGATCGTTTGACCATTTTACCCGCTCCAGATATGGAGCACTTTTTATATCGCTCCGGCTTTGATGAGGTATATCACCGGATATCCGGTATTCCTGCCAATGCCAAAATGCAACCCCGCAGGGTGATTGAAAAAGCCATTCATCGTACCTCTAAGCCAGACTTAGCAATTGAAGTGACCAGCTACGCCAGAGAACGGGGCATTGAATTCATCCCGCCCTTGTTGAAAAAAATGTTCTCTCGCGTAGTGTGGCTAGCGCGCGGCCGGGCTGATTAGCGAGGCATCACTGAACCTGAGCATTCCTGGTTGTGTGAAAAATGCGCGGCCAGGCCATTTTCAAGTTGCTCAAGTAATTGATAACGGCGGCGATATTCTGCGCGTTTTTTACTTGCAATGTCTTCTATAGGCTTACGTGCGATTCTGGCGGGCAAATTGAAATGACCTTCTGAGCACTGTTCTCCACCGAGTGATATCCAGAAGTTATCGTAATCTGCATGTAACTTGTCTCTCTTTTTCGCCCGATAGCGCCAGTTCTGATAAATATGGGTGGCATTACCGACGGCTATTATCTGTGTTATTCCCATCAGTTCAGCTAGGCAACAGGTGGCTTCCAATACTAATCGTTTCGGGAATAATCCATGACAGGCCTTGGTGCAGGCATGAATTTCACTGTGTGGGGTTTCGTTATCAGCACCTTGTAGCCCACCGATAAACAGCGTTTTTTGGTTTTGGTAATAGGTGAGGCTAAATGTGAGCAATGCCAGGGTTTGTTGTTGCTCATTGGCAAGCATCAGCGTAATTTCACCCTCCTTATTGAGTTTTGGAATAACGCCTAAATTAATAGAATACTTTTCCTCATTCTTGCCAGTTAACTCGGTGAGTTTATAGGGAGAATGGTGCAAATAGTTACGGCGTAATAATTCCGGAATACATTGGTTTTCCAACTGGAAATGAGCCTGTAGGACTTCCAGTTTTTGCCGATTATTAAGCGTGTTAGCCAAATAAGGGCGATGTAATTTACAAGGTAAATCCGGTTGGGCGCGTAGCATACTAGTGAGAAAAGGTTGCTTTACCAGTACACCCAGTAAGTTAAAGGTCAGTTGCGGGCTGATTAAGGTTCGGGCGATAAATTTAAGCCGAAACTGCGATTTTTGCCATGAACCACCCAGCGCCTGATGACCTTTGAACAGCAATGTAATTAGCCCCCAACGATTAATATTGTTAGGGATTAATGCGGGGGTGTTGTTGATGTGCATGATTAAGTCCGTTGTATCAATATATTTCCGGAGCTAATTGGAACAAATGGGATCTAAACGGAGTCTCAATGCATCTTAGATTCCGGCTGTAGTCTGGTGGGTGTTGATATGTTGTTTAGTTAAATGAACATTACCGATGCTATTTTCAGACGATTGATCATTTATAATTTTTAAGGAAGGTAATTGATTTGATGCAGTTCAGTAGCAGTCAGCGCCGATGGCTTATCGCAATTGCCGTTTTAATTATTGGCAGTTTTTTCATTATCAGGCACCTTATGGCGCCGACTCCGGTTCAATTTCAAACGGTAAAAGTCGCCAACCGTGATCTGCAACAAAATGTATTGGCAACCGGTAAACTTGATGCTGTGCGCAAAGTTGATGTAGGTGCTCAGGTCAGTGGCCAGTTGGAAAAACTCTATGTGGAAATTGGCGATCAAGTTAAGCAAGGGCAATTGCTGGCGATGATTGACCCACAACAGGCGCAGAACCAAATTAAAGAAGTGGAAGCGACATTACAGGACTTGAATGCACAATTGGGGCAGGCGAAAGCTGAACTGCAATTGGCTGCGGTCACCCTACGTCGCCAGCAAGAATTGGCAAAATTACAGGCCGTGTCACGCCAGGATTTGGATCAAGCGAGCACCGCACTGGCAGTGAAAAAAGCGCAAGTTGAAACCATTGATGCGCAAATTAATAAAACCAAAGCTAGCTTGGATACTGCCAATATTAACTTGGATTACACCAAAATATCGGCTCCGATGGACGGTGATGTCGTGCAAATCACGACTTTACAAGGGCAAACTGTGATTGCTGCACAGCAAGCGCCGAACATTCTTACACTGGCCGATATGAGTACGATGCTGGTGAATGCACAGGTTTCAGAAGCAGATGTAATTCATTTAAAACCCGGAATGAAAGCTTCGTTTACTGTATTGGGGGACCCGGGAAAGCGCTTTGATGGTGTATTAAAAGATATTCAGCCAACACCAGAAAAAGTGAATGACGCGATTTTCTATTCAGCGCGTTTTGAAGTACCGAACCCCGATCGGTTATTGCGACTACAAATGACCGCGCAGGTCGCAATTCAGTTGGCAAATGTCCCACAGGCGATGGTTATCCCATTATCAGCATTAGGTGATGAATTAGGCACCAATCGCTATCAAGTCGCGGTACTCAAAGACGGCAAGGAAGAAAAACGCGAAGTGACTATTGGTATTCGTAATAACGTCGATGCGCAGGTTATTTCTGGTTTGAATGTAGGTGAAGAGGTCATCGTTAGCCGCGGTGACACGGAGGAGTCGTAATGACGGCATTGCTTGAATTAAAAGGCATCCGTCGTAGCTATCAATCCGGCGAAGAAACCGTTGATGTATTGCAGGATGTCTCACTAACTATTAATGCCGGTGAGTTGGTGGCGATTATTGGTGCCTCTGGTTCAGGTAAATCGACACTGATGAACATTCTCGGCTGCCTGGATAAGCCTAGTGCGGGTGTCTATCGTGTTGCCGGTCAAGATGTTGCTGCACTAGACAACGACGCATTGGCCGCGTTACGCCGTGAGCATTTTGGTTTTATTTTCCAACGCTATCATCTGCTACCTCATCTTAGTGCGGCCCATAATGTTGAAGTTCCTGCAGTTTATGCCGGTTTGTGTAAAAATGAACGCCGTGAACGAGCGAACATGTTATTAACTCGACTGGGGTTGGGGGAGCGAGTGGGCTATCAGCCCAATCAGCTATCTGGCGGGCAACAACAGCGTGTCAGTATTGCTCGAGCCTTGATGAATGGCGGCCAGGTTATTCTTGCTGATGAGCCGACAGGAGCGCTGGATAGTCATTCCAGCGTTGAGGTGATGGCTATTTTGAAACAGCTTCAACAGCAGGGGCATACGGTCATTATTGTTACCCATGACCCCACTGTTGCGGCTCAGGCTGAGCGAGTTATTGAAATTAAAGATGGCCGTATCATGGCCGACTCTGGTTCGAAAATAGCGCAAGATGTTGTATCTTCTGATGCGATTAGCCTGACGCCACCCGCACCTTCTTGGCAGCAATTAGTGGGGCGTTTTCGTGAAGCATTATTGATGGCTTGGCGTGCTATGTCGGCCAATAAAATGCGTACTGCCCTGACGATGTTAGGCATCATTATTGGTATTGCCTCGGTTGTTTCCATATTAGTCGTTGGGGATGCGGCTAAACAATTGGTGCTGGCGGATATAAGAGCTATCGGCACTAACACTATCGATGTCTACCCTGGTAAAGACTTTGGTGATGACGACCCCAGTACCCGACAGGCGTTGGTTTATGATGATATGGCTGCGCTAAAAGCACAGTCATACGTCAGCGCGGTATCCCCGACTATCTCCGGCAGTATGCGGTTACGTTATGGCAATGTTGATGTGGCGGCTAGTATCACGGGTGTCAGCGATCAATATTTCCGGGTATATGGCATGAAGCTTGAACAAGGTACTGCGATTACCCACGAGCAGGTTGAGCGGCAATCACAAGTGGTTGTTATTGACCGCAATACGCAGCGCCGTTTGTTCCCCCATATCAAAGACGTCGTGGGACAAGTAATATTAATTGGCAATATGCCTGCCACTGTTGTGGGCGTGGTGGAAGAAAAACAATCCATGTTTGGTAGCAGTAAAGCGCTGCGGGTGTGGGTGCCTTATAGCACTATGGCTAGTCGTTTAATGGGACGTTCTTACTTTGATTCGATTACTATCCGGATTAAAGAGGGCTATAGCAGTAAAGAAGCCGAGCAACAGCTGGTCAGGTTATTGACTATGCGCCACGGTAAGAAAGACATATTCACCTACAACATGGATAGTCTGCTGCAAACCGCTGAGAAAACGACTCGCACCATGCAGTTGTTCCTGACATTGGTCGCAGTTATTTCGTTGGTGGTCGGTGGAATTGGCGTGATGAATATTATGTTGGTATCGGTAACTGAGCGTACCCGTGAAATTGGTATTCGTATGGCAGTGGGCGCCCGATCCAGTGATGTTATGCAACAATTCTTAATTGAAGCTATTCTGGTTTGCCTGGTAGGGGGGGCTCTCGGTATTTCATTGTCTTTCGCCATTGGCCTGATAGTAGAGATGTTTTTACCTAACTGGCAAATTGCTTTCCCTCCAGTGGCATTATTCAGTGCGTTTTTATGTTCAACCGTCATTGGTGTTGTATTCGGTTATTTACCGGCGCGCAGTGCCGCGCGGTTAAACCCTATTGATGCATTAGCTCGCGAATAGATTGGTCAGAGGATTGATCTTGGTTTATTTGGCCGCATATTAGAAGTATCAGAAATAAAAATGCCAGCCATTACTGGCTGGCATTTTGCAGCGTAATTGATGTCGCCGTGCAACAAACCACTCTGGAAATACCGATTACATCAGAGTGTTGAACTGATGGTGTGCCCGAGAAATATAGCGGGTAAGTGCGCGGTGTCAGGCCAATACAGCGTGTTCCTGCGGTTTGGCTTCTTGCAGTACTATATCTAATCCGAGTGGGACAATCAGGCTGGCATGGTTCCCTTTTGGCCCTTGATGGACATCAAAGTTAACCATCTGACCGGCTTTTAACGTTCGGTAGCCATCCATCTGGATAGTTGAATAGTGAGCGAATATATCTTCGCCGCCGCCCTCAGGGCAAATGAAGCCAAAACCTTTGGCATTGTTGAACCATTTAACAGTACCCGTCTCCATACTTCTATGTTCCTCGCAAGGCTATTCTAGTTCGAGATGAGGTAATCACTGGTTAAAGTGAGCGCGAATTGGTTAAAACTCCAACAGCTCACGAAAATACACTCTAGTGGAAATGGCCTTAACGTCAAGGGGCGGCTTTTGTCAGAGCGGGGCAGTTCTTCAAAGTTTGATGCAGCTAACGCTATTGTCTGTGTTTGGATACAATTTAACTGTTATTAAGGTGAAAATACTGACTTCTTTCTCTAGCGGCGTTATGGCATAAGTGATGTTAAAATAATAATAGATATCTGCATGAAATGGTCTTATAACCGGAGTGAGGTATTGCTCCTGTATGGTTCAGTGAAACGATGGGCAGGCAATGGGTAAGAACAACGATTGGCTGAATTTTGAACATTTAGTCAAAGATAAACAAATTGAGGCGCTCAAACCGCCATCTATGTATAAAGTGATACTTAACAACGACGATTACACACCGATGGAATTTGTGATTGACGTTCTGCAAAAGTTCTTTTCTTATGATATTGAACGTGCAACACAACTGATGCTCAATGTGCATTATCAAGGAAAGGCGATTTGCGGTGTTTTTACTGTTGAAGTGGCAGAGACAAAAGTCGCACATGTAAATCAATACGCCAGGGAGAACGAGCATCCGTTGCTTTGTACGCTGGAAAAAGCCTGATTAAGGCAATTATTGGGAGGTGCCTATGCTCAATCAAGAACTTGAACTCAGTCTCAATATGGCTTTCGCCAGAGCGCGTGAGCACAGACATGAGTTTATGACCGTGGAGCACCTGTTGCTGGCATTGCTGAGCAATCCAGCTGCGCGGGAAGCGCTGGAGGCGTGTTCAGTTGATTTGGTGGCGTTACGCCAGGAACTGGAAGCGTTTATTGAACAAACTACACCGACCTTACCGGTCAGTGAAGAAGAACGTGATACTCAGCCAACGCTCAGTTTCCAACGCGTATTACAACGTGCGGTCTTCCACGTGCAATCATCAGGCCGCAATGAAGTTTCTGGTGCCAATGTGTTGGTTGCCATCTTCAGTGAACAAGAGTCCCAGGCGGCCTACCTACTGCGTAAACATGATGTCAGCCGTTTGGATGTAGTGAACTTTATTTCCCACGGCGCCCGTAAGGACGAACCGGGTCAGGCACCGAATGCAGAAAATCCGGTGAATGAAGAACAGGCAGGAGGGGAAGACCGTATGGAAAACTTCACCACCAATCTGAATCAACTGGCCCGCGTTGGCGGTATTGATCCACTTATCGGCCGCGATAAAGAGTTGGAGCGTACCATTCAGGTATTGTGCCGTCGGCGTAAAAATAACCCACTGCTGGTGGGGGAATCTGGCGTCGGTAAAACAGCTATCGCCGAAGGTTTAGCCTGGCGTATCGTGCAGGGCGATGTTCCTGAAGTTATGTCAGAATGCACATTGTATTCCTTGGATATCGGGTCACTTCTGGCCGGAACTAAATATCGTGGTGATTTTGAAAAGCGCTTCAAGGCGCTGCTGAAACAGTTAGAAAATGATAAAGATAGCATCCTATTTATCGATGAAATTCATACTATTATCGGTGCAGGTGCTGCCTCGGGTGGGCAAGTAGATGCCGCTAACTTGATCAAACCGCTACTTTCCAGTGGTAAAATACGAGTCATTGGCTCCACTACGTATCAGGAATTCAGCAATATATTTGAAAAAGATCGTGCGCTGGCTCGTCGTTTCCAGAAAATTGATATTACTGAGCCGACGCCAGAAGAAACTGTTCAGATTATCAACGGCCTGAAACCGAAATATGAAGCGCACCATGATGTACGCTATACCGCAAAAGCGATCCGTGCGGCTGTGGAGTTATCGGTCAAATATATTAATGACCGTCATCTGCCAGATAAAGCCATTGATGTGATTGATGAAGCGGGTGCACGTAGCCGTCTGATGCCAGTAAACAAACGCAAGAAAACAGTTAATGTATCGGATATTGAGTCTGTGGTTGCCCGCATCGCTCGTATTCCAGAGAAAACGGTGTCAGCGAGTGATCGTGATGTGCTTAAAAATCTAAGCGATCGCCTGAACATGCTGGTCTTTGGTCAGGATAAAGCGATTGAAGCGTTGTCTGAGGCCATCAAAATGAGTCGCGCGGGCTTGGGGCATGAGCATAAACCTGTTGGCTCATTCCTGTTTGCTGGCCCAACTGGGGTTGGTAAGACAGAAGTGACGGTGCAATTGGCCAAAGCGCTGGATATCGAACTGCTGCGTTTTGATATGTCTGAATATATGGAGCGCCACACGGTTAGCCGCTTAATTGGTGCGCCTCCGGGTTATGTGGGTTACGACCAAGGTGGCCTGTTGACTGATGCGGTTATCAAGCATCCTCATGCGGTTCTGTTGTTGGATGAAATTGAGAAGGCGCATCCGGATGTGTTTAACTTGCTCTTGCAGGTGATGGATAACGGAACGCTGACAGATAATAATGGCCGTAAAGCCGATTTTCGTAACGTGATTCTGGTGATGACAACCAATGCCGGCGTCCGCGAGACTCAGCGCACTTCCATTGGTTTTAAACAGCAGGACAATAGCACTGATGCGCTGGAAGAGATCAAAAAAGTGTTCACACCGGAATTCCGTAACCGGTTGGATAACATCATTTGGTTCAACCACTTATCTCCTACCGTTATCCAGCAAGTGGTCGATAAATTTATCGTTGAGTTGCAGGCACAATTAGATGCTAAAGGCGTATCACTGGAAGTGAGTGAAGAAGCGCGTGATTGGTTATCTGATAAAGGTTACGACAAGGCGATGGGCGCGCGGCCAATGGCTCGGGTAATTCAGGAAAATCTGAAGAAACCACTAGCAAACGAGTTATTATTTGGTTCTCTGGTTGATGGTGGCTCGGTCACTGTTGGGTTGGATAAAGAAAAGCAACAGTTGGCTTACGAGTTCCAGAGTGCGCAAAAACGCAAAACTGAAGGCGCAGTTCACTAAGCCAGTGGGCTGTTAACACTGCCATAGCTTCATATGAGAGCAAAATAAAGGGCGATAAGCTAATTTAGCTATCGCCCTTTTTATTTCTTTGCACATTTTACTTTTATTTGTATGGTGAATAAATGCACTAAATCGACAAATAAAAGAAAACGCAAAACGCCCTAACCATAAACGGGAAGGGCGCCGGAGGGGGGACTACATCCTCAGAGCTCGCCAGTCTTAAACTGGCGACAGATTAGCCGATTAACGGCTACGGAAGACAATGCGGCCTTTGCTCAGGTCGTACGGGGTCAGCTCTACAGTGACTTTGTCACCCGTCAGGATGCGGATATAGTTTTTACGCATTTTACCGGAGATATGAGCGGTTACCACGTGCCCGTTTTCCAATTCAACACGGAACATGGTGTTCGGCAGCGTATCAAGAACGGTGCCCTGCATTTCAATATTGTCTTCTTTGGCCATCGAATCCTCTAGGTGTAACTACCTTAGTTTTTAACCGGCAAGATAATGCCGAAAAACCCACATTATGTAAAGAAGTGTTGGCGGTCATCGCACCATTTCAGCAAAATTAGTCTGCCGGCAAGAGGGGATAAAGCCTAATGTGGGGTTCTTTTCAACTGTTGAGCTTTACTGCATCGCGGATGAAAAATTCAACGATTGCGGTAACCAGCATTCAGCCGGTAGTGGACTAAACTGGAGTTGACTCAACTGTTGCAAAAAAAAGTTGCGTGGGATCTCAATCGCACCCAGCGACGCAGTGTGAGCGTTGAGGACCTGACAGTCAATCAGTTCTCCACCATGACGGGTAAAATGATGACAAAAAACCATTAAAGCGCTTTTTGAGGCATTATTAGCTCTGCTAAACATGGATTCACCACAAAAGAGTGAGCCCACTGAAATACCATACAAGCCGCCAACCAGTTCATTTTCCAACCAAACCTCTACGGAATGGGCGTGACCCAGTGTATGTAAATGGTAATAAGCTTGCTGTACATCATCGCCAATCCAGGTTCCCTCATCACGCAGGGTAGCACAGGCACGAACAACATCTTCAAAAGCGTGGTTGAGCGTAAATCGATAAGGGCAGTTGCGCAAAAAGCGGCGCATGCTCCGGCTGATATGTAAATCTTCTGGATACAATACGGCTCGTGGGTCAGGTGACCACCATAAAATCATTTCTCCAGGACTGAACCAGGGGAAAATCCCCCGTTGATAGGCTGCCAACAAACGAGGTGGAGATAGATCTCCTCCAAGGGCCAGCAATCCGTTTGGTTCGCGCAGAGCCAGCTCAGGCGAGGGGAACGCAAAAGATTGAGAAGAGAGCTGTGTGATGCGCATAAATTCCCTTGGTGACACTTACAGGCCCATTTGGGCATCCCCGTAGTATTTGGAGCCACAGTATTATTGGCGATATATTTGTCGCACATTTTGTTTGCTGTGGCTCTAATGACTTTGGATATAATCATCAATTACAACAATACTGCTTTAGTTTCAGCAGCTTTACTTAATATTAGCTATAAATTTGCTGATTATCTGCCTATGTTTAGGCGTTTTATTTACACATCATCTTCGTATTAATGTCGCTGATGGAATTGGTAGTAGCGCCCCTTGTTTTGTAACAAGTTTTGGTGGCTGCCTTGCTCAACTATCTTCCCTCCATCCATAACACAGATTCGGTCCATATATTCCAACCCATATAAGCGATGTGTGACAATGATCAGGCTCTTATGCTGGCAGTGTTGGCGTAATAGCGTCAGAATCTGTTGCTCGGTTTCTGCGTCTAATCCTTCGGTCGGTTCGTCGAGAAGCAGGAGTGGCGCTGGATGCAGTAGCGCACGAGCAATACCTAAACGGCGTTGCTCCCCCCCAGATAATGGCCGTCCACCATCACCCATCCAGGCATTCAGCCCTTCATCGTTATCTAGCAAATTAGCCAAACCAACTTGTGCCAAAACAATTTTTAGTTGTTCATCTGTTGCAGTAGGGCAGGCCAGTAATAGGTTTTCTCGCAATGTACTGCTGAAAATATGTACTCTCTGGCTGACTACTGTCATCATTTGGCGCAGTGTCGTTTCATCAAAGCTGGCTAAAGGTTTCCCGTTTAGCGTGATGACTCCTTCATTGGCATCCCATGCTCGGGTTAACAACTGCAATAGTGTGGATTTGCCACAGCCGGTTCGGCCTAATAGCGCAATATGCTCACCAGAGGCCAGTGACAGCGATATATTCTGTAAAACAGGCAAAGGCTGCTGTGGGTAAGTAAAACTCAACCCTGTCACTTCTAGCGCCGCCAGTGGGACTGCGGCGGGGCCACTATCCGGGAAGGTCACTTCGGGCTTTTGTTCCATTAGCTGACCAACTCGAGTTGCTGATGCAATAACTTGCCCTAAGTGTTGGAAGGCACCCGCAACGGGCAACAGAGCCTCAAATGCTGCCAACGATGTGAAAACAAACAGGGCTAACAATGCACCTGGCTGGCTGTTACCCCCTATTCCTGAGGCGGCTAACCATAAAATTAATGTAACAGTCAAACCTGAAGCAAGAATCATTAAAGCTTGGGCTAAACCGGCCAAGGATGCTTGTTGTTTTTGGCGAATCATCCACCGCTGTTCAATCTCCTCCAATGAAGTGCGAAAACGATGTAATGCGCCGAAAACCAACAGTTCGGCTTGGCCTTGTAACCACGAGGTCAGTTGTGAACGATAAAGACCGCGTAGATCAGTTAAATCACGACCAATAGGTTTACCGGCACGATAGAAAATCAACGGTACTAACAATAATAACCCGAGCAGAATGGCACCGAGTGTCAGTGCTAAATTGACATCAATGTAACTCAGGCCAAAGGTAACGGCTGCTATGATAACAATGGCTGCAATCAGTGGGGATATTACCCGCAAATAGAGATGGTCGAGTGTATCGACATCGGCGACCAAGCGGTTGAGTAACTCGCTTTGGCGAAAGCGAGCAATACCGGCTGGTGAAAGTGGTAAGATTTTCTGGAATGCAAATACTCGCAGATGTGCCAACACTCTAAATGTTGCGTCATGGCTGACGACGCGTTCAGCATAGCGGCCCGCTGTTCGGGTAATTGCGGCTCCTCGCACGCCTGCTGCAGGGAGCAGATAGTTAAAAGTATACAATCCTGCGGGACCAGCAATGGCGGTTCCTGCTAAGAACCAACCGGATAAAGTGAGCAATCCGATACTGGCGAGTAGGGTGATGATTGCCAACACAATACCCAGGCAAATTAGGAACCAATGGCGGCGATACAATGCCAGAAAGGGGAGAAGTACTCGCATGATTAAAGCTCCTCACTGCGGTGGGACAGCAGATTGGCAAATGAACCGTCAGCTTGACTTAAGCTGGAGTAATCACCTTGTTGAATTAAAAGGCCTTTGTCCATCACCCAGATTTGATCATATCCGAGCGTATCTTCCAACTGATGCGTGACCAGCAGTGTCGTCTGCTTACGAGAGGCTTCTTCAAGCGCTTTCATGACCAGTTGCTCACTATGTGCATCCAGACTGGCCGTAGGCTCGTCTAATAACAAGAGCCGGCATGGGTTCAGCAACGCTCTGGCAACAGCTACCCGCTGGGCTTGACCAACAGAAAGACGCGCCGAATGGTCACCGACCTCCGTATCTAACCCTTGCGGCAAGTCATTGAGGAACTCATTAATATATGCGCGTTCAATCGCCAGTTGTAGTTGGTCATTGTTAGCATCAGGTTGGTCCAGCAAAATATTGGCGACCAGCGTCTGCTCTGGCAAATGCGGATTTTGTCCGACCCAACTTAGTTGGTCACGCCAGGTTTGCGGGTCCAGTTCTCGCAATTCTATGTTGTTGACTTTTAATGAGCCGCGATAAGGTAAAAAACCTAATAGCAAGTTAAGCAATGAGCTTTTACCCGCGCCACTCAGGCCAACAATAGCCACTCTTTTTCCCGCTGATAGGGAGAATGTTAGTGGCCCGACCAAACGAGTACCCGTAGGAGATAATATTTCCAATTCATTAGCTTCAAGAGTGATGGAATCGGTGCCATCAAGAACTTTATCACCCCGACCAATAGTTTCACCGTCAGTGCTCAAAAAGGTAACTAGTGATTCAGCAGCACCAACAGCTTGCGCTTTGGCGTGATAAAACGTACCTAAATCCCGCAATGGCTGGAAGAATTCAGGTGCCAAAATCAAAACCAGAAAACCTGCAAATAGTGTTACACCAAGGCCGTAGCTGCCAAAATTCAATTCCCCCAAATAGGAAAAACCGAAGTAAACAGCAACGACTGCGATGGAGATTGCGGCGAAAAACTCCAATACGGCAGAGGAGAGGAAGGCCATTCGCAGCACTTCCATAGTGCGGCGGCGAAAATCTTCTGAGGATTCGCGAATTTGGTCTGTTTCCGCTTTGGCGCGGTTAAATAGTCGTAAGGTGTCCAAACCGCGTAAACGGTCGAGGAAGTTACCACTCAGACGGGCCAATGCCACAAAATTACGCCGGTTCGCGTCGGCAGCCCCCATTCCCACCAGTGCCATAAACAAAGGGATTAGCGGCGCGGTAACGAATAGAATTAAACCTGCCGCCCAGTTGATCGGGAAGACAGCAATGAGAATCAGCACCGGAATAAGAACGGCCAAATACATTTGTGGAAGATAGCGAGAATAGTAATCCTGCATATCTTCAATTTGTTCCAAAATAATCGTCGCCCAACTTCCGGCTGGTTTGCCTTTTACCCAGGCTGGGCCGAGTTGTTCTAATCGGTCTAATACTGCTTTGCGGATTTGTTGACGCACTTTCATGCCGCAAATAAACCCAACTCGCTCACGTAACCAACTGATCACGGCACGTATGGCGAAAGTTCCAGCCAGTAAAGCAAAGTCAGCGATTAATTCTCCGCGGGGGACTTTATCGATAATCAAAGATTGCAGTAAGGTGGCCAACAGCCAGGCTTGAGCAATAATCAATAACCCGCTGAGAAGGCCAAGTAACATAGACAGGCGGAGCCAACGTTGCGCGGGGGCGCTTTGTTTTTTCAGCCAACGAATCAACTCATACTGTCGTGTTTTATTCATCGGGCAATTTGTCTGCGCAAGGTACGGGAAAATTTCAAAAGAATGGTTATCACCTTTCGAGATGACAAACCAGCGAGGGGCAATATTACCTCGTCATGCCATGAGGTGAAACCATAATGCTTGTGATAGTTGCCGCATTAGTCGATATCTATAATTTGCTGTTTTTCATTGACATGCCGATATGCAAAATAAAGTGCCAATAGAAATTAAAAACGGGCAGCTCACATATTTGTTCGCTGCCCGTTGGTATTGGTTGAATCAGTTATGTCAGAGATTATTTATCGTTAACTAACCCATCCAGATAGCGTTCTGCATCCAGTGCTGCCATGCATCCGGTACCCGCAGAGGTAATTGCCTGGCGATAAATGTGATCCATAACATCACCCGCAGCAAATACGCCCGGAATTGAAGTTTGTGTTGCATTGCCCTGGATACCTGATTGCACCTTAATGTAACCATTTTCCAGTGCTAGCTGGCCGCCAAAGATAGCTGTGTTAGGGCTATGACCGATAGCAATAAATACGCCCGCTACCGCTAACTCTTCGGTTTCACTGTTTTTGGTCGACTTCAGCCGCACGCCTGTCACGCCCATATCGTCACCCAGCACTTCATCTAACGTACGGTCAGTGTGCAGCACGATATTGCCGTTTTTCACTTTTTCCATTAGACGGTCAATCAGAATTTTTTCTGACCGGAAGCTATCACGGCGGTGAATTAGATGAACTTCCGCGGCGATATTGGCCAGATACAGTGCTTCTTCAACGGCGGTATTGCCACCACCGACGACGGCAACTTTTTGGTTACGATAAAAGAAGCCATCACAAGTTGCACAGGCAGACACCCCTTTACCCTTGAATGCCTCTTCCGATTCCATTCCAAGATAGCGTGCAGAAGCACCTGTCGCGATGATCAAGGCATCACAGGTGTACTCGGCACTATCGCCAAAAAGGCGGAATGGACGGTTTTGTAAATCGACTTTATGGATATGGTCGAACAGGATTTCTGTCTGGAATTTTTCTGCATGAGCATGCATCCGTTCCATCAGTGCCGGGCCGGTAAGACCTTCCGGGTCACCGGGCCAGTTTTCGACATCGGTGGTGGTGGTCAATTGACCGCCTTTTTCCATTCCGGTAATCAATACGGGATTCAAGTTGGCGCGTGCCGCATAAACTGCCGCTGTATAACCCGCAGGGCCAGAACCCAAAATAATCAATTTGCTATGTTTAGCCGTACTCATGAATACCTCTTTCCCACAATGTCGGACAATGTCAACGATTGTAGGGAAATTCGAGCATTAAAAAAAGCAGACAAAAATGTTGTTAGCGATTTGTTTGATAGGTAATGCCTATTTAATGAACTAAGTGTATTAAGAATCGACAGTTAGCTGTTAAACAAAAATAGGGTAATGGGCTAATTAGACCAAAATTCATTTTTACGTTATGGGCCAAATAGTCTGAAAACCCTTTGACCCTATAAAGAATGTGGCTTGCCAGCCGATAGTTCAAAAAATACCCGCAATGTGCTGGTGCGTTTTAGCGCTATTTCATTGCTTAAAAACGGTGAAAAAATAGGTCGCAGAGGGCGGCTAAGATTTTAATTCTGGCACGTTCTACTGATTTAACTTCTTTTACTTTGACAATCGGCTGTGCATTTGCGAAAACATCATAGGAAGAAGAAATTATCTGCGCGCCATAATTTCAGATTTGGTATCAGTGATACCAATCGAAAGCCCTGGAATGTTTTCGATTAATACTGGATGGCATGTGGAGTATGTTCTCGAACAACCGTAGGGGGGATGTTTCTGCGGCTGTTCGTGATGCGCTATCTCTTCCTCAACGCTAATAATCATCGAGTGCCTCGCATGCGATTGGACAGACAGGGTGTGAGATAACAACGTATTGATATATTTGCATAAAACAGGCTGCGGGTCGTTGTTTGCTATATATTCTAAATTTATTGATGATGAGAGTATGTCGCAGACTCAAGGAAATTAAGAGAGACTATAAGATGACAGATAATAAAAAACGTCCTGGGAAAGAGCTTGATCGTATAGATCGTAACATCCTAAATGAATTACAAAAGGATGGGCGTATCTCCAACGTTGAGCTTTCAAAACGAGTAGGGTTGTCACCAACACCATGTCTGGAACGGGTTCGTCGCTTAGAGCGTCAGGGCTTCATTAATGGCTATACTGCACTGCTTAATCCACAGTATTTGGATGCATCATTGCTGGTTTTCGTTGAGATTACTCTGAATCGTGGTGCTCCGGATGTGTTTGAGCAATTTAACACCGCAGTACAAAAACTCGATGAAATTCAAGAGTGTCACTTGGTTTCCGGTGATTTTGACTATTTATTGAAAACCCGCGTGCCCGATATGTCTGCTTACCGAAAATTACTCGGTGAGACCTTGCTTCGCCTGCCGGGTGTCAATGACACTCGGACCTATGTGGTGATGGAAGAAGTGAAGCAGACTAGCCACTTGGTGATTAAAACGCGATAAACAGGCAGGTGCAAAACCTGAGTAATTTGGTTACACTCCTGTTTATTCATACAGTTTCAGCGCCGGGAAGGTTCTCGGCGTTGTTATTCATACCAGTTAACAGGAACCTGGAGAGCCTTTCTTGAGCCAGGAATATACAGAAGATAAAGAAGTTACTTTGAAAAAACTCAGCAGTGGGCGTCGTTTGCTTGAGGCTGTTTTGATTGTAGTAACCATTTTGGCAGCCTTCCTAATGGCCGCGCTGCTTAGTTTCAATCCTTCAGACCCGAGTTGGTCACAAACCTCATGGCACGAGCCTATCCATAATCTTGGTGGGAGTGTGGGTGCCTGGATGGCTGATACATTGTTCTTCACTTTTGGTGTATTGGCGTATGCAATTCCTGCCATTATGGTGATGTTGTGTTGGGCCGCATTCCGCCAGCGTGATGCCAATGAATATATCGATTACTTTGCTCTCTCGCTGCGCCTGATTGGCACGTTAGCGCTGATTTTAACGTCATGCGGGCTGGCTGCATTAAATATTGACGATCTGTATTACTTCGCCTCCGGTGGGGTAATCGGGAGTCTATTCAGTAATGCCATGTTGCCGTGGTTCAATGGTGTTGGCGCTACCCTGACGTTGCTGTGTATCTGGGCTGTCGGTCTGACGCTTTTCACTGGCTGGTCATGGTTAGTCATTGCTGAGAGAATTGGTGGGGTCGTCTTAGGTTCATTAACATTTGTGACCAATCGTTCACGTCGCGAAGAACGTTATGATGAAGATGACGATGACCAAATTGAAGAAGCGAATACCGTCGAGCAAGATAAGGGTATCGGTGCAAATAACAAAGCAGTAGCCGGGGCCGCCGCGGCTAGCGCGCTGTTGGCAAATGCAGCCCATGCAGATGACGACGATGTTTTGTTCTCGGCACCATCTGTAACTGACACGCCTGCTAACCCAATATTGGATGGGGTAAATCCGACAGATGACATTGTGGCTGAAAGCGATGAGTCATTAAATGATTATGATCCATTATTGAGTACATTGCGTGCGACAGATAATAGCGAGCAATCGGGATTATCTTCTGCTGGGAATCCGCCTGAACACATTATCAGCGACAGTGCAGTGGCGATGGCCGATAAAGCCGCCGCAACGCCGCCGCTCTATTCTTTTGAGATCCCACAAGAAGCGACGTCCCCTGCGCCAACACATATTGCTCCACCGGTTGAACGGCCTGAGCCTCAACTGGGTTCATGGGATAAGCCCGCAACGCCGACCAGCCATTCACCATTTGATTTTTCTACAGCACAACGACTTAGCGATCAGGTGGAAAATACACCTTATATGAATCCAGGATTAGGAGCAGATACAGATAACTTGGCCGCTATGGGCTCACTCAGTCGCCCTGGCTCTGCTTCTGTTACTGGGATTGTCGCAACAACTGCAGCCGCAGCTACGTTTATGCCAGCATTTACTGCTAGCAGTGATAGCAGTTCACAGGTTAAACAAGGTATAGGGCCGGAGTTACCACGGCCTAATCCTGTCCGCATCCCTACAAGACGCGAGCTGGCATCCTACGGAATCAAACTCCCGTCTCAACGTATGGCGGAGCAGGAGCAACGTGAGCAAGAAGTGCAAACGCCTAAAGCTCCAGAGACAATGGTTACCGCAGGTGTCATATCTGAAGATGATGATGCACTAGAACAGGCAACCTTACGTAAAGCCTTCGCTGATCAGCAATCCGAACGTTATGGACAATCAGCCGATACGGGAGTGAGTACTTTCTCAGCGGTAGAGCCGGAAGATGAGCAAGCCTTGCAAGAGGCGGCATTACGACAAGCTTTTGCCGCACAGCAGCAACATCGCTATGGCGCAACACATGGTGAAAACAGTGGCAATAGCCAATATGAACATGCTGTTGTTGAAGAGATGCAGCCTGTAGATACTCGCAGTGCCTTTACATTCTCACCTGTTGCCGATCTGGTTGATGAAAGTCCACGTGAACCTCTGTTCACGCTTTCTTCGTATGTTGACGAAGCCGCACAGCCTGCGCCTGTGGAACGTCCTTCAGCACCAGAGCACATTGAACAGGTCTCGGCTTATCAGACATCAGAGGCAAATCAAACTCACCAAGTATATTCAGATCAATCAACACCAGTGCAACCTGCGGCATCAGCACAGCCAGTATCACCGGTGCAGCCAACCCCGGCGATGGACAGTTTGATCCATCCGTTCCTGATGCGTAATGACCAACCTTTGGTCAAACCGACAACCCCATTGCCTACGCTGGATCTCCTTTCTTCGCCGCCAGCGGAAGAAGAGCCAGTTGATATGTTTGCTTTGGAGCAAACAGCTCGTTTGGTTGAAGCGCGACTAGGGGATTATCGGGTGAAAGCGGAAGTGGTCGGTATTTCGCCAGGGCCAGTGATTACTCGCTTTGAGCTTGATTTAGCGCCGGGTGTCAAAGCTTCACGTATCTCCAATCTTTCTCGTGACTTGGCCCGCTCGCTATCGGCCATTGCCGTACGTGTGGTTGAGGTCATTCCTGGTAAACCTTACGTCGGGTTAGAACTGCCCAATAAACATCGTCAGACCGTTTATTTGCGCGAAGTGCTTGATTGCGCCAAATTCCGTGATAATCCATCACCGTTAGCTATCGTGTTGGGTAAAGATATTGCGGGGCAACCGGTAGTGGCTGATCTTGCAAAAATGCCTCATTTGCTGGTGGCGGGTACAACCGGTTCTGGTAAATCAGTTGGTGTTAACGCCATGATCCTCAGCATCTTGTATAAAGCCACACCAGATGATGTACGCTTTATCATGATTGACCCGAAAATGCTGGAACTGTCGGTGTATGAGGGGATCCCTCATCTGTTAACCGAAGTTGTTACGGATATGAAGGATGCGGCGAATGCATTGCGCTGGTGTGTCGGCGAAATGGAACGGCGTTATAAGCTGATGTCGGCTTTGGGCGTACGTAACCTCGCCGGTTATAATGAGCGAGTTGCACAAGCTGAAGCTATGGGGCGGCCAATTCCAGATCCATTCTGGAAACCCTCCGATAGCATGGATATCTCACCGCCAATGCTAGTGAAATTGCCTTATATCGTCGTCATGGTAGATGAGTTTGCTGACTTAATGATGACGGTGGGTAAGAAAGTTGAAGAGCTGATTGCTCGTTTGGCCCAAAAAGCCCGAGCTGCCGGCATTCATTTGGTTCTGGCAACTCAGCGACCCTCTGTGGATGTGATTACTGGCTTGATTAAAGCCAATATCCCAACCCGTATCGCATTTACGGTTTCCAGCAAAATTGACTCACGAACTATCCTTGATCAGGGGGGGGCAGAATCACTACTGGGTATGGGGGATATGCTGTATATGGCACCTAACTCCTCAATTCCGGTCCGTGTTCATGGTGCTTTTGTCCGAGATCAGGAAGTGCATGCAGTGGTTAATGATTGGAAAGCGCGAGGCCGTCCTCAATATATTGAGAGCATTCTCAGTGGCAGCGATGAAGGTGAAGGCGGTAGCCTTGGCCTGGATAGCGACGAAGAGTTGGACCCACTGTTTGATCAGGCGGTGAATTTTGTTTTGGAGAAACGTCGTGCATCTATCTCCGGTGTGCAGCGCCAGTTCCGTATCGGATATAACCGCGCTGCACGTATTATTGAACAAATGGAAGCTCAGCAGATCGTCAGTACACCGGGGCATAACGGTAATCGTGAAGTATTGGCCCCGCCGCCACATGAGTAGTTATATTTTGCTCTGAGGCAATTAACATAGACAGGGCCGCTTTGCGGCCCTTATGCAAAAAGCGTACCCCCCATATTTATCAGAGAATTTTATAAGGTATTCAGAATAATGAAAAAATTGCTTGTTGCTTGCTGTCTGTTATCGGGGTTAATGTCGGCTCACGCGCTGGCTGATGCCAGTTCAGATTTACAAGCTCGTCTGAGCAAGGTGAACAGTTTCCATGCTAACTTCTCGCAAAAAGTGACCAGCTCAGAGGGTACTGCGGTACAAGAGGGCGAGGGTGAGTTATGGGTGAAGCGACCTAATTTATTTAATTGGCATATGACTTCCCCTGACGAGAGTGTTTTGATTTCTGATGGTGAAACATTGTGGTTCTATAACCCATTTGTTGAACAAGCAACGGCGACCTGGCTGAAAAATGCCACAGGTAATACGCCATTTATGCTTATTACCCGTAATAATCCAGATGATTGGAAACAATATAATGTGAAGCAGAAAGGCGATGATTTTGAGCTGACGCCGAAAAGTGCCAGCGGTAATCTGAAGCAATTTGCTATCACAGTGACGCCAACGGGCACCATTAAAAGCTTTACTGCGGTTGAGCAAGATGGGCAGCGCAGTGCTTATACGCTGAAAGGCCAACAAAATAGCTCAGCAGATGCCAGCAAATTTAAGTTTACCCTGCCAAAAGGCGTGACGCTGGACGATCAGCGGCAGTGAGGTCAGCGTGAGTAATATGTCCCTCGATTTTTCCCAGAATGAGTTTCAGCCATTGGCCGCGCGTATGCGGCCTTTGACGTTGGAGCAATATATTGGTCAGCAGCATTTGCTGGCTCCGGGTAAACCGTTACCGCGGGCAATCGTTGCCGGGCAATTACACTCAATGATCCTTTGGGGGCCTCCGGGAACCGGAAAAACCACGTTGGCAGAAATTATTGGCCGTTATGGTCAAGCTGATGTTGAACGTATTTCTGCGGTGACCTCCGGCATTAAAGAAATTCGTGAAGCGATTGAACGTGCCCGCCAAAACCGCGACGCGGGGCGGCGAACAATTTTATTTGTCGATGAAGTTCATCGCTTTAATAAAAGCCAGCAAGATGCATTTTTACCCCATATTGAAGATGGCACCATCACTTTCATTGGCGCCACCACTGAAAACCCTTCATTTGAACTGAATTCGGCTTTGCTCTCCAGGGCTCGGGTTTATTTGCTCAAAGCTCTCACTGCCGCAGACATTGAAAAAGTTATTGATCAAGCGATGTCAGACAGCAGTCGGGGCTATGGTGGGCAGAATATAAAACTGCCAGATGAAACTCGCCGCATGATGTCTGAATTGGTGGGAGGCGATGCACGTCGTGCTTTGAATAGCCTTGAAATGATGGCGGATATGGCAGAAATAGATGCCAACGGGGTTCGAGTGTTAACCCCGGATTTGCTAAAAGAAGTGTCAGGTGAGCGTAGCGCGCGCTTTGATAATAAAGGTGACCGCTATTATGACCTTATCTCGGCAGTCCATAAATCAATTCGTGGTTCTGCGCCAGACGCTGCCTTGTATTGGTATGCGCGAATTATTACGGCAGGCGGCGATCCCCTTTATGTTGCCCGACGTTTGCTGGCTATTGCGTCAGAAGATATTGGCAATGCCGATCCTCGCGCGATGCAAGTGGCGATATCAGCGTGGGATTGTTTTACCCGTGTTGGCCCAGCTGAAGGTGAGCGAGCGATTGCTCAGGCTATTGTCTATCTGGCCTGTGCACCGAAAAGTAATGCGGTTTACTCGGCTTTTAAAGCAGCAATGCAAGATGCGCGTGATAAACCTGACTTTGATGTCCCAGAGCATCTGCGCAATGCGCCGACTAAACTCATGAAAGAAATGGGTTTAGGGGCTGAATACCGCTATGCCCATGATGAACAACATGCTTATGCTGCCGGTGAGAACTATTTTCCACCCGAAATGGCCTCAACCCGCTACTATTTACCGTCATCCAGAGGTCTGGAAGGCAAAATTGGTGAAAAGCTGGCATGGCTGGCTGAGCAGGATCAAAATAGCCCGATAAAACGCTACCGCTAGCCTTGCTGTTGCGGTAAGGTTAGCGCTATATAGAACTGCTAAGCGGCTGTTTATACTGCTTACGTGGTTAAATTCTTTTCAATAACCCTTTATACCCCAAATCATGGCATTGCTAACAACACTGCAATTCCAGTTCAAAGGTATAACCATAACTACAAGCACAGGACTAGCATGCTCGATCCCAATATGCTGCGCAATGAGCTAGACGCAGTCGCCGAAAAACTGGCTCGCAGAGGTTTTAAACTTGATGTTGAGATGTTGCGCCAACAAGAAGAGCGCCGCAAAGTTTTACAGGTTGAAACAGAAAGTCTGCAAGCAGAACGTAACTCCCGATCGAAACTGATTGGTGCGGCCAAGGCGCGTGGCGAAGATATCGAACCATTGCGTCTTGAAGTCAACGAGTTGGGTGAAAAGCTGGATGCAGCCAAGGCCGAACTGGACAAGTTGCAAAATGAAATCCGCGATCTGGCTCTGTCTATTCCTAACCTGCCAGATGATTCGGTTCCGGTGGGTAAAGACGAAAACGATAATCTTGAAGTCAGCCGTTGGGGTGAACCACGCCAGTATGACTTTGAGGTGAGAGATCATGTTTCCTTGGGGGAAATGGCCGGTGGGCTTGATTTTGCCGCCGGGGTGAAACTGACTGGCGCGCGTTTTGTGGTGATGAAAGGGCAAATCGCTCGTATGCACCGCGCATTGGCACAGTTCATGCTCGACCTGCACACGGAAAAACACGGTTATTTGGAAACCTATGTTCCTTATTTGGTTAACCATGCGACTCTGTATGGTACCGGCCAGTTGCCTAAATTTAGTGGTGATCTTTTCCATACCAAACCGCTGGAAGAAGAATCTGACAGCAGCAACTATGCATTGATTCCAACGGCAGAAGTGCCGGTGACCAATCTGGTACGCGATGAGATCTTGGAAGAAGAGTCTCTGCCATTGAAAATGACGGCACATACACCTTGCTTCCGTTCTGAAGCAGGTTCCTATGGCCGTGATACTCGTGGCTTGATCCGTATGCATCAGTTTGACAAAGTTGAGATGGTGCAGATAACTCGTCCAGAAGATTCTATGGCGGTACTAGAAGAACTGACCGGTCATGCGGAGAAAGTGCTGCAATTGCTGGAATTGCCATATCGCAAAATGTTGCTGTGTACCGGTGATATGGGCTTTGGCTCCTGCAAAACTTACGACTTGGAAGTGTGGCTGCCAGCGCAGGATACTTATCGCGAAATTTCTTCATGTTCAAACATGTGGGATTTCCAGGCTCGCCGTATGCAAGCACGTTGCCGTAACAAAATAGACAGAAAAACCCGTTTGGTTCATACCCTAAATGGTTCTGGTCTGGCTGTTGGGCGTACTTTGGTTGCAGTGCTGGAAAACTACCAGCAGGCTGATGGTCGTATTCAGGTACCAGAAGTCTTACGCCCTTATATGGGTGGTTTGGAATTTATTGGTTAAACAGCGAGTCAATGTGTCTCGTTTAGTTATCAACCACTTATAAAGCGCCTACGGGCGCTTTTTCTTTTTTGGGTTATGGCGAGTACACAAAATTTAACGCATCGAGATTTATCAACCAACATATCGTGCTATCGAGTCTCGTGATGTAATTGACTTTTTTATCACCAGTGGCATGATGCGCTCACTTTTCTTGTCCCGACGGCTTCAATCTTATTATGTCCGCATATTCTCGCCCGGTGCTGCTTTTGCTCTGTGGGCTTTTGCTGTTTACGATTTCTATCGCGGTTTTAAATACATTAGTTCCCTTATGGCTATCTCATCAACAATTGCCGACCTGGCAAGTGGGGATGGTAAGTTCATCGTATTTTAGCGGGAATCTGGTTGGGACATTGATTGCCGGGCGGATTATCCAGCAACTCGGTTTTAATCGCAGCTACCATTATTCCTGTATTTTATTCGCGCTGGCGACGAGCGGGTTAATGCTGTCAGTTGATTTTTGGAGCTGGTTAGGGTGGCGCTTTTTCGCGGGTGTGGCGTGCGCATTAATTTGGGTTATTGTCGAAAGCGCATTACTACGTAGTGGTACGGTAACCAACCGAGGGCAACTGCTGGCGGCCTATATGATGGTTTACTATCTGGGCACGGTCACTGGGCAATTACTTTTGGGCGTAGTCTCGACTCAACTACTCAGTGTTATTCCGTGGGTCAGTGCTTTGGTCATTACCGCGATGTTGCCGCTGTTATTTGCACATTTTTCTCATCAAGATAGCAGTGATGTATCCCATACCGCCGTTTGGCCGATGCTGAAGCGTCGTAGTGCGCGTTTGGGGATTAATGGCTGCATTATCTCCGGTGTGCTATTAGGTTCGCTCTATGGTCTGCTGCCGTTGTATTTATCGCATCAAGGAATGAGTGACGCCAGTGTTGGATGGTGGATGGCGTTGCTGGTCAGTTCAGGGATTATTGGTCAGTGGCCAATAGGCAAAATGGCCGACCGCTATGGTCGTTTGTTGGTGCTGCGGATTCAGGTGTTTGTGGTTATTCTCGGTAGTGTCGCCATTCTGGGTAACTATGCGCTGGCACCGGCACTGTTTATTTTGGGGTGCGCCGGTTTTACCCTTTATCCTGTCGCCATGGCGTGGGCATGTGAAAAGGCGAGTGCCGATGAATTGGTCGCAATGAATCAGGCGCTATTGATGAGTTATACCATCGGTAGCCTGACCGGCCCGACCATGACTTCATTATTGATGCAGCGCTATTCAGACAATCTATTGTTTATCATGATTGCGGGTGTGGCTTTGGTGTATTTAATGATGTTGCTGCGCAAACCCGATCAGCAAAAAACACCATTCGCTGCGGTGTAACCGCCAAAAAATACCGCCAGCGAGGAAGCCTTGCATGGCGGTATTGATTGAAAATCAGTTAATTTTCTGACGGCTATCAGTAGATCACTTTGTGACCATAGCTTTCAAGAATGCCTTTTACGCGCTCCATAATCTCCGCGGTAGGGGGCTTGACCCCGTCCAGTTTGTATTCTTCGCCCATGGCAATCCATTTGTGCTTACCGAGCTCATGGTAAGGCAACAATTCGATTTTCTCGATATTGGTCATGTTCTGAGTGAATTCACCCAGCATATGCGCGGATTTGTCATCATCTGACCAACCTGGCACAACCACATAACGGATCCAGGTTTTTTGATTGCGTTTTGCCAGGTAACGAGCAAATTCCAAGGTTCGGTGATTGGATACGCCGACCAGATTCTGATGCACGCTGTCATCCATCTGTTTTAAATCCAGCATCACTAAATCGGTAGCATCCAGTAATTCATCAATCACCGGATCATAACGGCGCACAAAACCATTGGTATCCAGACAAGTATGAATACCTTCTTCGTGACAGGCACGGAACCAATCACGGACAAACTCAGCCTGTAAGATGGCTTCGCCACCGGAAGCAGTAATACCGCCACCAGAAGCATTCATAAAATGACGATAGGTAACGGCTTCTTTGACCAATTCTTCAACGGTAACTTCCTTACCGCCATGGGTGTCCCAGGTATCACGGTTATGGCAATACAGGCAGCGCATGAGGCAACCCTGGAAGAATACGATAAATCGAATACCAGGGCCGTCAACGGTACCACAGGATTCAAATGAGTGAATGCGGCCAAGTACGGACATTGCAGGTTACTCCAATACTGGATAAATAAAGGCCCCACGAAGGTGGAGCCTTTTAGTCTAATCTATTTTAGTTAGAACTTATATTGACTGTGTAAATGTACGTGTAATCACATCCTGCTGCTGTTCTTTAGTCAGCGAGTTGAAACGAACAGCGTAGCCTGATACACGGATGGTCAATTGCGGATATTTTTCCGGATTTTCCATCGCATCTAACAGCATTTCGCGGTTCATTACGTTCACGTTCAGGTGTTGACCACCTTCGATGGACGCCTCGTGATGGAAGTAACCATCCATCAGACCTGCCAAGTTAGCTTTACGAACTTCGTCGTCTTTACCCAGCGCGTTTGGCACGATAGAGAAGGTGTAAGAAATACCATCTTTCGCATAAGCAAACGGCAGTTTAGCAACAGAAGTCAGAGAGGCAACAGCACCTTTCTGGTCACGACCGTGCATTGGGTTAGCACCTGGACCGAATGGAGCACCTGCGCGGCGGCCATCTGGGGTGTTACCGGTTTTCTTACCATAAACCACGTTAGAGGTGATGGTCAGCACAGACTGAGTTGCGACTGCACCACGGTAAGTACGCAGCTTCTGAATTTTCTTCATGAAGCGCTCAACCAGGTCACAAGCGATGTCATCAACGCGTGAGTCGTTGTTACCAAACTGTGGGTATTCGCCTTCGATATTGAAGTCGATAGCCAAGCCATCAGCATCACGAATGGTGCTTACTTTGGCATATTTGATAGCAGACAGGGAGTCAGCAGCAACAGACAGACCTGCGATACCACACGCCATAGTACGGTAAACATCACGGTCATGCAGCGCCATCAGTGCAGCTTCGTAGCTGTATTTGTCATGCATGTAATGGATGATGTTCAGCGCAGTAACGTATTGTTTAGCCAGCCAATCCATAAAGTGATCCATGCGTTCCATGACTTTGTCATAGTCCAGCACTTCATCCATCATTGGCGCTTCTTTCGGGCCAACCTGGATCTTCATTTTTTCATCAACGCCGCCGTTAATTGCATACAACATGGTTTTCGCCAGGTTGGCACGCGCGCCGAAGAACTGCATTTGTTTACCGACAATCATCGGGCTAACACAACATGCGATGGCATAGTCATCGTTGTTGAAGTCAGGACGCATCAGGTCATCGTTTTCATACTGTACAGATGAAGTATCGATAGACACTTTAGCTGCATATTTTTTGAAGTTCAGTGGCAGTTTTTCAGACCACAGAATGGTCATGTTCGGCTCTGGAGACGGCCCCATGGTGTACAGGGTGTTCAAGAAACGGAAGCTGGTTTTGGTCACCAGAGTACGGCCATCAACGCCCATACCTGCCAGCGACTCAGTTGCCCAGATTGGGTCACCAGAGAACAGCTCATCATACTCAGGGGTACGCAGGAAGCGAACCATACGCAGTTTCATGACCAAATGGTCAATCAGTTCCTGCGCTTCGATTTCGGTCAGTTTACCTTCTTTCATATCACGTTCGATATAAACGTCGAGGAAGGTAGAAACACGACCGAAGGACATTGCAGCGCCGTTCTGAGATTTAACCGCAGCCAGATAGCCGAAGTAAGTCCACTGTACTGCTTCTTTTGCGTTAGTTGCTGGACCCGAAATATCACAGCCATATTTGGCCGCCATTTCTTTGATTTGACCCAAAGCGCGATGCTGCTCAGCAATTTCTTCGCGCAGCTGAATGGTCATTTCCAGGTCTTTACCGTTTTCCAGGTCATCCTGCAAAGAGTTGAACTGAGCCAGTTTGTCTTTCATCAGGAAGTCGATACCGTAAACGGCTACGCGACGATAGTCACCGATGATACGGCCGCGACCATAAGCATCAGGCAAACCAGTCAGTACACCAGATTTACGGCAGTTCAGGATGTCTTTGGTGTAAACGTCAAACACACCTTGGTTATGTGTTTTACGGTATTCGGTGAAAACTTTTTTCAGTTGCGGGTCAAGTTCACGACCGTAAACTTTGCAAGAGCCTTCTACCATTTTGATGCCGCCGAATGGGATCAGGGCACGTTTCAATGGTTTTTCAGTCTGCAAACCAACGATGGTTTCCAGATTTTTGTTAATGTAGCCAGCATCGTGTGAAATGATGGTCGCTGCTACGTCGGTATCGAAATCAACTGGCGCATGAGTGCGGTTTTCCAGTTTGATACCTTCCATAACTTGCGCCCACAACTTGTCGGTCGCTTCGGTAGAGCCGGCAAGGAAGGACTCATCGCCTTCATAAGGGGTGTAGTTTTTCTGGATGAAGTCACGAACATTGACTTCTTTTTGCCAGTCACCTTGTGTAAAACCTTGCCATGCTTTGGCCAATTTTTCATTAAGTTCGGTCATAATGCATCTACCTTTTAATGTGAATTTCTTCGAAAACCGTGTGCGGCCACACTTAGTGTTGCTGGTCACCGCGCAGATAAATTACCCAGTAAGTCAAACCTACCAATAATCCGCCACCGATGATGTTGCCGATAGTGACTGGGATCAGGTTATTAATAATAAAGTTACTTACGGTTAAGTTAGCAAATTGCTCAGGTGCTGCTCCTATGGATTGCCAGAACTCAGGCGAAGCAAAGTTTTTAATCACAATACCCATAGGAATCATAAACATATTTGCGATGCTATGCTCAAAGCCACTGGCAACAAACATGCCCACCGGTAAAATCATCGCAAACATTTTGTCCATTATGGTACGGCCGGAGTAGCTCATCCAAACCGCCAGACAGACCATTAAGTTGGCCAAGATACCCAAACATACTGCTTCAACAAAAGTATGGTGCAATTTGTGTTCGGCTGTTTGTAAAACATTCAAGCCCCATTGACCATTTGCCACAGTATATTGGCCGGCGAACCAAATAAGGCACACGAAGAATAACGCGCCACACAGGTTCCCAATATAGACATTAACCCAGTTGCATCCCAGTTGACGCCAGGTAATACGGCCACTGGCTTTGGCCACCGTAGTCAGAACAGTAGAAGTGAAAAGATCACCACCACATACCACCACTAACATTAGCCCCAGGGAGAAACAAATACCACCTACTAACTTAGCAAAGCCAAAAGGCACGCCAGCAGTACCAGTAGTCGCTGTAATATAAAAAACAAACGCAATTGAAATAAACACACCAGCAGTAATCGCTAAATAAAAAGTTTTTAGCGGATGCTTGGTGGCTTTATAGACACCGGCATCTTCGGCTACTTTAGCCATTGCCGCAGGTAATAATGCATCGAAGGGGTTGTCAGCTTTCACACTAACTCTCTCTTAAGGGTTAATAAAGCACTACGAGATACTAGCAAAGCAGTATAGCGTGAAAATTGATGTGGATCATATCGTGAGAGTTTAGTTCGCTTTAAAACACTACTAAATGTGTGCCTAATGAGGTTAACTTTCTGATTTTTAAAATAAAAAAATATTTTAAGATTTACAAAAAATTTTGATTGCACTGTTTTAAAGCCGTTGAGAACGTTAACCAAAAGCAGCATTTGTAGCTATTTTAATTCACCGTCATCATTAAAAATTAACTATTTATTTACCTATTTGTCTTCTTTCTATGATTGGCAAATAATGTTTGTTTAAAGGTGCTGTTCTTACTCTAAGCGGCGTCAGAAAATAACGTTTTTTTATGGCAAAAACAATTGTTGGTTGGTGTTACTGGTATCTATATTTGGGTTAGGAATAATTGCAGAGATTAATAGCCGAAAATTTTGCGATAAAAAAGCGGCAAAATGCCGCTTGAGGTTAATGACAAAGTTGCTGATAGTTCAGTGAGTGAAGGGTTTACCGCACCTAGGGCCACTCCAGCGACTTACGTCGCTACGACCTCAACGGCGCGATTCCCCTTCAATTGACTTTGTCAGCTTTGATAGACAATTAGCTGAAATCTATAGGTCCGTGGAAGTTACTCGCTTTTCGTCCAATAACGGCGTTTCGCCGCCTGTAATTTAGCGTAAGCACCTAGCAGCGCTTGGTGTGCTGGCAGGGCTTTGAGATCTTCATCCACACTGAACAGGCCATTGAAGCGCTTTTCACCGGCGATGGCTGCGGATGCAGTCTCTACAGCTTCCTGGCCATACATCTTCACGAATGCATTGTAATATTGCGCAGGGTCGCGATCTGGCTCTTGGGTCAACAGCAACAGAGTTTGTAGGCAACGATAGTCGTTCGCCTGTTTTGGGGTGAAGACTGAAGAATTAAAATCTTGCGTCCATTCCACCCAAATCAGCGCTTGCTCCAAATCACCGCCAGCCAGCGCCAGCATAGATTTCAACTCACCCACCCGCAGTGTGTACCAGCCGTTATCTTTACCGGAGGCTATGCCCAGCAGCTCGCGGACGCGGGCGAAATCATCCAACCCTTCATCATCCAGGGTATGAATGAGTTCCAGATACTGATCTGGTTGCCAATCCGTGTCCGGCAGCGCCAGCAAGGTATCACGCAGGTGCACGCCCATGGTGTTGTTCGCCATCAGCAAATCTTCAGCAGGATAAATATCTGACCAACCTGGCACGATAATCCGGCAAGCGTAGACACTTAAATGCTCATAATCAGCAATATACACTTCAGCGTCTTCTTGCTTGAAGATAGCCATTAAGGTGGCAAACTCTTCTTCAGTGGTGCCTTTAAAGCGCCAATCCACGAAGGGATAATCAGCCTCTTGTTTAAACATATCCCAGCTGATTAAACCGCTTGAATCGATAAAGTGTGTTTCCAAATTGGTATGTTCGGCTACTTCTTCATCATCAAAGGTAGGTGCGGTGAATACATCTAAGTCTTTGAGACTACGGCCTTGCAACAGCTCAGTGACGGTACGCTCAAGGGCCACACCGAAGTCTGGGTGTGCGCCGAATGAAGCAAAACATGTTCCGTTTGACGGGTTAAACAACACCACACAAATTACCGGGTATTTGCCGCCTAAAGAGGCATCGTAAGACAGGATCGGGAAACCTTCCTCTTCCAGTTTTGCGATAGCTTCTACCACGCCGGGATAGCGGTTTAATACCTCGGCTGGGATTTCCGGCAAGCTGATCGATTCCGCGATGATACGATTTTTCACTGAGCGTTCAAACACTTCGGATAATGCCTGTACGCGAGCTTCATTGGCGGTATTACCGGCTGACATGCCGTTTGAAACATACAGATTGCCGATAATATTCATTGGAATATAGACGGTTTCTAAATCTGACTGTCGGGTGAATGGCAGAGAACAAATACCGCGCGCCGCGTTCCCCGACTGCAAATCCACCAGATCACTGGCGACCAGCTCATTTTCCGGATCGTAAAACGCCAGCAAGCGCTCATCCAGAATACCTTCCGGCAACAAATCATCTTCAGGAATTGGGAACCATTTCTCATTTGGATAGTGAACGAAATCACCCTCAGCAATGGCTTTGCCCAGATAGAAGTCGGCAAAGAAATAGTTAGTGGATAAACGTTCGAAATATTCACCCAGGGCTGATGCCAGAGCGGCTTTCTTGCTGGCGCCTTTGCCGTTGGTGAAGCATAGCGGGCAGTCACGATCGCGGATATGTACCGACCAAACGTGAGGAACTGGGTTCAGCCAGGAGGCTTCTTCAATATTAAAACCGAGGTCGCTCAGTTTTTGCTGAAAGCGGGAGATGGAGTCTTCCAGCGCGGCATCTTTACCGGGAATAAAGGTTTGGGTCATTGTCTTCACTTTTTGGCGGTACTAAAAACGCGCAATCATACGGGCTTTTAGTTAATAGCTCCATGTATTCCTAAAGCACAGCAAATGTCACAGTTTTCGTATGGATATTCCGGATAATTCACTAGCTTATAAATAATGGAGTCATAATATGAAATCTATAAAGCTAACTGTCTTAGCCGGAATCTTAGCAGGGATCAGCGGTTCAGCCTTTGCTCTGCCCAATATTACCTTATTGGCGACCGGGGGAACTATCGCCGGTGGCGGTGATTCAGCCACTAAATCTAACTACACAGCGGGCAAACTAGGGGTTGATGCTCTGGTTAACGCCGTGCCAGAAATGAAAAAACTCGCCAATATTCAGGGTGAGCAAGTGGTCAATATCGGTTCTCAGGATATGAATGATGAAGTTTGGGTGAAATTGGCGAAAAAAATTAATGCTGATTGTGCCAAAACCGACGGATTCGTCATCACTCATGGGACTGATACATTGGAGGAAACCGCCTATTTCCTCGATTTAACTGTCAATTGTGATAAGCCTGTGGTGATGGTTGGTGCAATGCGCCCTGCCACGGCTCTGGGTGCTGATGGCCCACTGAATCTCTACAATGCCGTAGTGGTTGCCAGTGATCCTAATTCTGCTAAACGCGGCGTGCTGGTGGCGATGAATGATACGGTGCTAACCGGCCGTGATGTCATGAAAACTAACACCACTTCGGTGCAAACTTTCCAGTCACCTAACACTGGCCCACTAGGCTATATCTATGATGGTAAAGTGAATTATCTTCATCAACCTGCACCACGCCAGCCAGCCTTTGATATCAGTAAGCTAAATGAGTTGCCGAAAGTGGGCATTATTTATAACTATGCCAATGCCTCTGACTTACCCGCTAAGGCATTGATTGAAGATGGTTATAAGGGAATTGTCAGCGCCGGTGTGGGTAACGGTAACTTGTACAAAACAGTATTCGATACACTGGCAACAGCGGCACATAATGGCGTCGCAGTAGTGCGTTCATCCCGCGTACCCACTGGCTCAACGACCGAAGATGCTGAAGTTGATGATACCCAATATGGCTTTGTTGCTTCTGGCTCACTTAATCCACAAAAAGCACGGGTACTGCTGCAATTGGCATTAACCCAAACGCAAAAACCACAAGAAATTCAAAAGTTGTTCCACGCGTATTGATAGATTCAATCTTTGACGGAGGCTTCGGCCTCCGTATCTATTTATTACCTGTAATCTGAAATAAAAATGCTAACTCCATCAACCCGCTACCTTTAATGGGAGTACGGCAATGCTTTGTTTCTCTTAGATGGCAGGATAACAATAAATGAAAACTTTCGATTTCAACCGGATGGCACTGGATAAATTCCCTATCGAATTTTTAGCTGAGGTGGGTATCCGGTGTTTATTCACCTTTGTATTGGTCTTTTTATTTCTCAAACTGAGTGGTCGCCGTGGTGTGCGGCAGATGTCGCTATTTGAAGTGGTTATCATTCTGACTCTTGGCTCAGCCGCCGGTGATGTCACTTTTTATGAAGATGTGCCGGTGCTACCGGTGATCATGGTATTTGTCAGTATTATGTTTTTGTATCGCTTATCCACTTTTCTAATGTCGCGCAGCGAAAAAATCCAGCAATGGATGGAAGGGAAGCCACTCATCATTATCAGTGATGGAATATTCGTTTGGGAAACCATGCAACAGGAAAATATTACGCACGACGAGTTTTTTATGGAATTGCGTCAGCAAGGTGTCGAACATCTTGGTCAAGTGCGGCTGGCTATTCTGGAGGTCAATGGCGCTATTAGTGTCTTTTTCTTTAGCAAAGATAAGGTTAAGCCCGGCCTGCCTGTACTCCCTAAATGTTGTATTAAACCCTTAGTTAATATAGAAAAACCGGGTGAGTACGCCTGTAGTCAATGTAGCCTGATTATTACGTTATCCAATAATTCCAGTGCGACTTGTCAACGCTGTGGTCACCACCACTGGGTCGAGGCATTGCGTCTTCAACGGGAAAAATAAGTTATCTATCATGCAACAAGGTCATAATTGCACTGCTTTTGGTGAATAACTTCAAATTAATGGCAGCTTAGCGCACAGACTGCTGTTGTAGCGGTCAAGTGTTTCTCCCTTGCCGGCGAATAACCGTTGCAGCAGGCGGAGTCGAATGATAAAACCGAGTGAGGATTTATAACGATGGCAATCTCAGTTGAGTGTGGTGAGGGGAAATGACACAGGTTTATAATTTTAGCGCAGGGCCTGCAATGCTGCCGGTCGAAGTTTTACGTCGTGCGGAACAGGAATTACGTAACTGGCATGGTCTGGGTACGTCGGTCATGGAGATCAGCCATCGCAGTAAAGAATTTATGCAGGTAGCTGAAGAGGCAGAAAAAGATCTGCGCGATCTGATGCAGATCCCCGCCAATTATAAAGTGTTATTTTGCCATGGCGGAGCACGCGCGCAGTTTGCCGCAGTTCCACTGAACTTGCTGGGTGACAGCCGCAGCGCTGATTACATCGACGGGGGCTATTGGGCACACAGTGCGGTCAAAGAAGCTCAGAAATATTGCACGCCGAATGTGATTGATGTGACGACGCATGATAACGGCGTGACAGGCATTGCTCCGATGAAACAATGGAAATTGAGTGATAATGCCGCCTATGTGCATTATTGCCCGAATGAAACCATTGACGGACTGGCTATCAACGAAGCACCTGACTTTGGTAACAAAGTTGTGGTTGCCGATTACTCCTCATCCATTCTCTCTCGCCCGATTGATGTCAGCCGTTATGGTGTCATTTATGCCGGTGCCCAAAAGAATATCGGCCCAGCCGGTCTGACAGTGGTTATCGTGCGTGAAGACTTGCTTGGTAAAGCGCGCACTGAGCTGCCATCTATCCTTGATTATAAGGTTTTGGCAGAAAACGACTCTATGTTCAACACGCCGCCGACTTTCGCCTGGTATCTGTCCGGCTTGGTATTTAAATGGCTGAAAGAGCAGGGCGGTTTAGGCGAAATGGAGAAACGTAATCAGGCGAAAGCTGAATTGCTGTATGGCGCCATAGACCGCACTGATTTCTATCGCAATCAGGTCGCGACCGCGAATCGTTCCTGGATGAATGTACCGTTCCAAATGATTGATCCTTCACTGGACAAATTGTTCTTGAGTGAAGCAGAGGCCCAAGGTCTGCAAGCCTTAAAAGGCCACCGTGTTGCCGGGGGAATGCGTGCCTCTATCTATAACGCGATGCCAATTGAAGGCGTAAAAGCATTAACCGATTTTATGGCTGACTTTGAGCGTCGCCACGGTTGATTGCTCTGAGTAGATATCTATCTGTTCAGCTTTATTTATCATAATGATTTAAATGTATTTATTTGGAATAACAACAGCCCCGTCCTGTGCGGGGCTGTTGCTCATAAAAGACTGGAGAGTGCTTTTCCCATGCTGGAATCCCTGACTTTACACCCCATTGCCCTGATTAATGGCACCGTTAATTTACCCGGTTCTAAAAGTGTTTCTAACCGTGCACTTCTTCTGGCAGCGCTGGCCGAGGGGACAACTCAGCTGAATAACTTGTTAGACAGTGATGACATTCGCCATATGCTCAATGCTCTACAGGCATTGGGGGTGAAATATCGCCTGTCTGCTGATCGTACCCGCTGTGAGGTTGATGGATTGGGCGGTAAGTTGGTTGCTGAACAGCCATTAGAATTGTTTTTGGGTAATGCAGGCACGGCCATGCGCCCATTGGCTGCGGCACTGTGCCTGGGGAAAAATGACATTGTATTGACCGGCGAACCACGCATGAAAGAACGGCCAATTGGTCATTTGGTTGATGCATTGCGCCAGGGCGGAGCACAGATTGATTATCTGGAGCAAGAAAACTATCCGCCGTTGCGCATAAACGGGGGCTTTCGCGGCGGTAAACTAACCGTAGATGGCAGTGTTTCCAGCCAATTCCTCACGGCACTTTTGATGACTGCTCCCTTAGCTGAACAAGATACTGAAATTCAGATCCAAGGGGAGTTGGTGTCTAAGCCTTATATCGACATTACGTTGCATCTGATGAAAGCCTTCGGTGTGGATGTCGTTCATGAAAATTATCAGATTTTTCATATTAAAGGCGGGCAGATTTACCGCTCACCAGGTACCTATCTGGTTGAAGGTGATGCATCTTCTGCATCTTATTTCCTCGCCGCTGCTGCTATCAAAGGTGGAACAGTACGCGTAACGGGTATCGGCAAAAAAAGTGTGCAAGGTGATACCAAATTTGCTGATGTACTGGAGAAAATGGGCGCTAAAATCAGTTGGGGTGATGATTATATCGAGTGCAGCCGTGGTGAATTACAGGGTATCGATTTGGATATGAATCATATTCCTGATGCTGCGATGACCATTGCAACTACCGCCCTGTTTGCCGACGGCCCGACGGTTATTCGTAATATCTATAACTGGCGAGTGAAGGAAACCGACCGCTTATCTGCGATGGCAACAGAGTTGAGAAAAGTGGGCGCGGAAGTGGAAGAGGGGCAAGACTACATTCGGGTAGTGCCGCCTGCGCAGCTAATCGCAGCCGAAATAGAGACTTATAATGACCACCGTATGGCAATGTGTTTCTCGCTGGTGGCTTTATCTGACACGCCGGTCACTATCCTTGATCCCAAATGTACCGCGAAAACATTCCCTGACTACTTTGAACAACTGGCCCGATTGAGCCGGATGGCTTAATCAGCCGCTTAAGATGGGTGTCGCTCGGCACCCCTTTCTTATGGGGCATATCGGTTAGAAAATAAATATTTCCTGTCTATCTTTCCCATCTCTTCTACACTTCTGCTACCGCCGATGGTTTTATTTTCAGCAACTAAACACCGCAGGGTAACAGTTCACTCCGATGCAGCGTATAATACGGCTCCTGTGTTTGCCCTGCTGGGTGGACAAGAGGTTTTGCCTACCGAAAGGAGAGAGAAATGACGGCGTCAGCCCCGGTGATAACCGTTGATGGACCAAGTGGTGCAGGTAAAGGTACGCTTTGCAAAGCATTGGCTGAATCGTTGGACTGGCGTTTGCTGGATTCTGGTGCGATTTACCGTGTTTTAGCTTTGGCTGCGCTGCATCATCAAGTTGATATCAGCACCGAAGAGGCATTAGTTCCACTTGCCGCACATCTCGATGTTCGTTTTGTTTCACAGAATGGGCAGTTAAAAGTGATTTTAGAAGGTGAGGACGTCAGTAATGAGATCCGCACCGAAACGGTGGGGAATACGGCATCTCAGGCGGCAGCGTTTCCTCGGGTGCGTGAAGCACTTTTGCGCCGCCAGCGCGCTTTCCGTGAACCGCCCGGTCTGATTGCTGATGGTCGTGATATGGGAACCGTAGTGTTTCCAGACGCGCCGGTGAAAATATTTCTTGATGCAAGTTCGCAAGAACGTGCACACAGACGTATGCTACAGTTGCAGGAAAAGGGGTTTAATGTTAACTTTGAACGTCTTTTGTCCGAGATACAGGAGCGAGATGATCGCGATCGTAATCGGGCTATTGCACCTTTAGTCCCTGCTACAGATGCGTTGGTACTGGATTCAACCAGTATGTCCATCGAGCAGGTGATCGAACAGGCGCTGGCTTATGCCCAACGAATTCTGGCATTGCCGTTAAAAAAATAACGACAATGCGGTCAGTTCTGAGCTCTCAACGATTTATTTTTTAAATAAAATTATTTTTGATGAGCACTTTAACCTTGCTGCAAGGATGTGTGGCGAGGCATGTGAAACAACCCCATCCGGCGGGATGCTAGATGGACGTTAAACTTAAGAATCCTGAAGATTATAAACATGACAGAATCTTTTGCTCAACTCTTTGAAGAATCCCTGAAAACAATTGAAACACGTCCGGGCTCTATCGTCCGTGGTGTTGTTGTTTCTATCGATAAAGATATCGTACTGGTTGACGCCGGTCTGAAATCTGAGTCAGCAATTCCAGCAGAACAGTTCAAGAACGCGCAAGGCGAACTGGAAATTCAAGTCGGCGACGAAGTTGACGTTGCACTGGACGCTGTTGAAGACGGCTTCGGTGAAACTCTGCTGTCCCGTGAGAAAGCTAAGCGTCACGAAGCATGGCTGATGCTGGAAAAGGCTTACGAAGAAGCTGCAACCGTTACTGGTGTGATCAACGGCAAAGTGAAGGGCGGCTTTACAGTCGAACTGAACGGTATCCGTGCGTTCCTGCCTGGTTCTCTGGTTGATGTGCGTCCAGTTCGCGATACTCTGCATCTGGAAGGCAAAGAGCTTGAGTTCAAAGTCATCAAGCTGGATCAGAAACGCAACAACGTGGTTGTTTCTCGTCGTGCAGTTATCGAATCTGAGAACAGCGCTGAGCGTGATCAATTGCTGGAAAACCTGCAAGAAGGCATGGAAGTTAAGGGTATCGTTAAGAACCTGACTGACTACGGTGCATTCGTTGATCTGGGTGGCGTTGATGGCTTGCTGCACATTACTGACATGGCTTGGAAACGTGTTAAACATCCAAGCGAAATCGTCAATGTGGGCGACGAAATCACTGTTAAAGTTCTGAAATTCGACCGCGAACGTACTCGTGTATCCCTTGGCTTGAAACAGCTGGGCGAAGATCCATGGGTTGCTATCGCTAAACGTTACCCAGAAAGCACCAAGCTGACTGGTCGTGTAACTAACCTGACTGATTACGGCTGCTTCGTAGAAATCGAAGAAGGCGTTGAAGGTCTGGTACACGTTTCAGAAATGGATTGGACCAACAAAAACATTCACCCGTCTAAAGTTGTTAACGTTGGCGACGTAGTGGAAGTTATGGTTCTGGACATCGATGAAGAACGTCGTCGTATTTCTCTGGGCCTGAAACAGTGCAAATCTAACCCATGGCAGCTGTTTGCAGAAACCCACAACAAAAACGACCGCGTTGAAGGTAAAATCAAGTCTATCACTGACTTCGGTATCTTCATCGGCCTGGACGGCGGCATCGACGGCCTGGTTCACCTGTCTGACATCTCCTGGAACGTTGCAGGCGAAGAAGCAGTTCGTGAATATAAGAAAGGCGACGAAATCGCAGCTGTGGTTCTGCAAGTTGACGCAGAACGTGAGCGCATCTCCCTGGGCGTGAAACAACTTGCAGAAGACCCGTTCAATAACTACCTGTCTGTTAACAAGAAAGGTGCTATTGTTACTGGTAAAGTAACTGCAGTTGACGCTAAAGGTGCTACAGTTGAATTGGCAGGCGGCGTAGAAGGTTATCTGCGTGCTTCCGAAGCAACTCGCGACCGCGTTGAAGATGCGACGCTGGTTCTGAACGTTGGTGATGAAGTCGAAGCCAAATATACTGGCGTTGACCGCAAGAACCGCGTAATCAGCCTGTCTGTTCGTGCTAAAGACGAAGCTGATGAGAAAGATGCTATTGCTACAGTTAACAACAAGCCAGAAGAAGGTAACTTCTCTAGCGCAATGGCAGAAGCGTTCAAAGCTGCAAAAGGCGAGTAATAATAACGGGGGCGGTTTTGTCCGCCCCTATACGGTAGTTTAGCTGCAAAGCTTGGAGGTAATATGACCAAGTCTGAACTTATTGAAAGACTTGCTGGCCAGCAATCTCACGTACCGACTAAAGTCGTTGAGGATGCAGTGAAAGAAATGCTTGAACATATGGCTGGAACACTAGCTGAAGGTGAGCGCATTGAGATCCGCGGATTTGGCAGTTTTTCTCTTCACTACCGTGCTCCGCGTGTTGGCCGTAATCCAAAGACCGGCGCTAAAGTTGAGTTGGAAGGTAAGTACGTTCCACACTTTAAGCCAGGTAAAGAGTTACGTGATCGTGCGAATATCTACGGTTAAGTTGTTTACAACTAATCGCGTTATTATATAAAGCTGATACGAAACGGTGCCTTTGAGGGCACCGTTTTTATTTTGGCGTTTCATTCTTTATCCCTTCTAAGCTATTCGTTATAAAAAAACTCTCTCCTCAATAATACTCCCGCACGTTCTCGCTTATTTTAGATACATCCCGCATTTCTACTGCTGATGCTGTAACAAGCTAAAACTGTTAGCGAACCTGCTCGGAACTCCTGTCATTGACACTGGCTCTATAACCCTTCCATTGCGAAAATCAGCTTGTTACCCATAGGGTGAACGGATGGCAATGAGGCTATTCGAGAGTCATAAAACGGACGGTTGTTTATCACTTTATCAATTGATCATGCAGCACTCGCTGTTATTACCGGACTTTTGCCCCTTATTGTGCTTCCTCAGCTGCCTGGAGTTAGGATTATTAGCATATTGCTGATAGTGGGAGCTCTGCTATGGGTTAGCGGCAATGTCTATTGTCAGTGGCTGACATTGGCTCTGGTGAGCTTTATATGGGGATGCTGGCAGGGGGATAACCTGTTGATGCAGATTGATCAACTCACCCACAGAGAACAGCAAGTCGTCGCCACAATAAATACCTCACACTTGGCATGGGTGGAAGGTAATAGGGTTTTATTAGATATCCAACAGGTCAATGGGAAGAGGGTATTCCCGACGATAAAGGTTACTGTAACATGGCAAAAGGGCCTAAATTACTGCGCCGGGCAGCAATGGAAGCTTTGGTTACGAATGCGAGGGGTGCATAGTTTACTCAATGAAGGTAGCTTTGATAGCCAGCGCTGGGCTATAGCAAACCGTCGCCCATTGCAGGGGCGAATTATTCGAGCTGAATTACTGGATGCGTCCTGTAATGCTCGCCAGCAAACTATCCGTATCGCTGAACAACAACTTGAACCCTATAGTCAGCGGCATATCTTGCTAGCATTGGCTTTTGGTGAAAGAAGCCAACTGGATCCGCGGTATTGGGCGCTGTTGCGTGATACCGGGACGGCCCATCTGATGGCAATTTCAGGTTTACACATAGCTATGGCGGCGTTATTTGGCGGAATATTGGCTCGTGGGGTTCAGTTTTTACTTCCCGCCAGCTGTGTTGGGCCTCTATTTCCGTTAATCGCCAGTTGGCTTATTGCAGTCATTTACGCTTGGCTAGCGGGGGCGAATCCACCGGCAGTTAGAGCTGTGACGGCATTAACATTATTGTTGCTACTTAGGCTATTTAGTGTCTCCTGTAGTGCATGGCAAATATGGCTATGGGCATTAGCGCTAATTTTGCTTTGCGATCCTCTCGCGATCCTTTCGGACAGTTTCTGGCTCTCCTGTCTGGCGGTATTTAGTTTGATATGCTGGTTTTACTGGGTCCCGCTTGCACCGCGTTTTAGAATAGGTTGGCAGGGGCTAGCTATTCGTGGTCTTCATTTACAATTAGGTATGATGCTACTGCTGATGCCACTGCAAATAGTTTTGCTTCATGGTATGAGTTTATTTTCGATACCTGCAAATCTGTGGGCAGTACCTCTTGTCTCTCTAATCACTGTCCCTTGTATCTTGCTAGCGCTAATTTTCACACTACTTCCCTCGGTTGCTGGGGTGTTCTGGTCGTTGGCTGATCTATCGTTAACTGCGGTGTTATTGCCGCTGAATCCAATGAGAATAGGTTGGCTTTATACTGGCTCGGCATCAGTTGCTATCGGGTTTAGTGGTTGGCTGGCTATGCTTATCTGGCGCTTTGCATGGTGGCGCAACTACTCCATCGGGGTCATGGTGCTTTGTGTGAATTTAGTATTATTCACCCAGCGTCGTGATGAATATCAATGGCGTGTTGATATGCTGGATATCGGACATGGCCTGGCGGTGGTAATTGAACGAGAGGGGAAGGCAATTATCTTTGATACCGGTAATCGCTGGGGAACCGGCAGCATGGCGTCCAAGGTGATTTTGCCCTATTTACGCTGGCGGGGTATTACTATTGAGCAAATTATTCTCAGCCATGATCACCAGGATCATACCGGAGGGTTAGCTGAAATTCAGGCCGCTTTTCCTATGGCTACGATTCGTGCATCTTTTCCCTTAAAAGACGATGAAAATGCTTTGCCTTGTAAGCAAGGCTTGGTGTGGCAATGGCATGGTTTGAACTTCGAAGTTTTATGGCCTCGTGAGCAGATTATTAATGCTCAAAATGACGATTCTTGTGTTATCCGTATTGATGATGGAAAACACAGTTTATTATTGACTGGTGATCTTGAGATGCGAGGTGAAAAAGCGTTGATTAAAAGTTTGCGAGCTAAATTAGCCTCAACATTGCTACAAGTTCCTCATCATGGGAGTAATACATCTTCAACACCACCTTTTCTGCGAGCTGTAAATCCGGAATTGGCTTTTGCTTCTGTTGCACGCTATAACCAATGGCATCTTCCGGCGAGAAAAGTGACACAGCGCTATCAAAAAAATAACATTATTTGGCGTGATACATCGGTGTCTGGGCAGCTAAGTGTTTATTTTTACAGCGATGGTTGGCAAATTAATGGTTATAGGGAACAATTAATGCCTCGCTGGTATCACCAGCAATTTGGCGTTGGAGGCCATAATGAGTAGAATGGGCCGCTATTTCTTCTGGTGCTGGTATTTGCATGATGAATGATAAAGATCTATCCACTTGGCAGACGTTTCGTCGCCTCTGGCCATTGATCTCTCCTTATAAGACCGGTCTCGTTGTTGCGGCGATAGCATTAATCCTTAATGCTGCCAGTGACACATTTATGCTGTCGTTACTGAAACCCTTGCTCGATGATGGTTTTGGTAAGGCTAACAGCTCAATATTAAAATGGATGCCTCTGGCTGTTATTGGCTTGATGGTGGTTCGTGGCATCACCGGTTTTGTTTCTAGCTATTGCATATCATGGGTATCTGGCAAAGTGGTGATGCATATCCGTCGCCGCTTATTCAGCCATATGATGGGGATGCCGGTTTCCTTTTTTGACCAGCAATCAACTGGTACGCTGTTATCGCGTATTACTTATGATTCCGAGCAGGTAGCTGCATCTTCTTCTGGCGCACTGGTCACAGTCGTGCGAGAAGGCGCGTCTATTATTGGCTTGTTTATTATGATGTTTTATTACAGCTGGCAGTTGTCGCTGATTTTAATCGTCATTGCACCAATCGTGTCGGTTTCTATTAGACTGGTTTCTAAGCGTTTTCGTAATATCAGCAAAAATATGCAAAGCACTATGGGAGAAGTCACCACCAGTGCAGAGCAAATGCTGAAAGGGCATAAAGAAGTCTTGATCTTCGGCGGTCAAAAAGTTGAAACCGAGCGCTTTGAAGCGGTGAGTAACCGTATGCGTCAGCAAGGGATGAAACTGGTTTCTGCGTCTTCCATTTCAGACCCTATCATTCAGTTGATTGCCTCTTTTGCTCTGGCATTTGTATTGTATGCCGCAAGCTTCCCAAGTGTGATGGAAACGCTGACCGCCGGTACTATTACCGTGGTGTTCTCAGCCATGATTGCGCTGATGCGTCCGTTGAAGTCACTGACCAATGTGAATGCTCAATTCCAACGTGGGATGGCCGCATGTCAGACATTGTTCACCATTCTGGATATGGAGCAGGAAAAAGACGAGGGTAAACTGGAAGTTGATCGTGCTAAAGGCGAAATAGAATTTCGCCATGTGACGTTCTACTATCCAGGCAAAGATACTCCAGCACTGAATGACATCAATATGCATATTGAAGCCGGTAAAACGGTTGCATTAGTGGGGCGCTCAGGCTCGGGTAAGTCAACTATCGCCAATTTAATGACTCGCTTCTATGATGTCAGCGAGGGCAGTATATTGTTGGATGGTCATGATTTACGTGATTACCGATTAGGGGCATTACGCAACCAGGTAGCACTGGTGTCGCAAAATGTTCATCTGTTCAATGATACGGTTGCTAATAACATTGCTTATGCCCGTGATGAGCAGTACAGCCGTGCTGAAATTGAAGAAGCTGCCCGCATGGCTTATGCGATGGACTTTATCAATAAAATGGAAAATGGCTTGGACACTGTTATTGGTGAAAATGGTGTCATGCTCTCCGGTGGCCAGCGCCAGCGTATTGCGATTGCGCGAGCGTTGTTACGGGATTGCCCAATATTGATTTTGGATGAAGCTACTTCGGCGCTGGATACTGAATCTGAGCGAGCAATTCAAGCCGCATTGGATGAGTTGCAGAAAAACCGGACTTCACTGGTCATCGCCCACCGCTTGTCGACGATTGAAAAAGCCGATGAGATCCTGGTTATTGAGGACGGGCGCATTGTGGAACGCGGTATGCATGCTGAATTGCTAGCGAAAAAGGGCGTTTATGCTCAGCTTAACCGTATGCAGTTTGGCCAATGATTGAGCGTATCTGGTCGGGAAAGTCTTGGCTATATTTGCTCCTGCTACCGCTGTCCTGGCTATATGGTGCCATCACTTGGCTTATCCGCATTAGTTATACTCTAGGGCTGCGCTCAGCGTGGCGCGCCCCCGTGCCTGTTATCATTGTGGGTAACCTAACTGCGGGCGGCAATGGCAAAACGCCGGTAGTTATTTGGTTGGTGGAACAGCTTAAACAGCGGGGTTATCGCGTTGGAGTTGTATCCCGTGGTTACGGTGGTAAGTCAAAGGTGTATCCATTACTGCTCTCGAACAGCACCACAACATCTCAAGCTGGCGATGAGCCAGTTCTGATTTATCAGCGTACCGCTGCCCCAGTTGCTGTCTCGCCAAAGCGTTCTGATGCAGTCAAAGCATTACTGAAATCTCATGATCTGGATTTCATTATCACCGATGATGGTTTACAGCATTATGCGTTACAGCGAGATTTTGAGCTGGTGGTAGTTGACGGGGTGCGACGCTTTGGCAATGGCTGGTGGTTACCGGCTGGCCCGATGCGCGAACGAGCTGGACGATTGCGCTCAGTCGATGCAGTAATAACCAATGGTGGTGCCGCTGCAACTGGCGAGATACCGATGCAACTGGTTGCACGGGAAGCTGTCAATTTAGCGACGGGGGAACGTTGTCCAGCACAGCAACTACAGCATGTTGTTGCGATGGCCGGTATTGGCCATCCCCCACGTTTTTTCGCTACATTGGATCTGCTTGGTATTGCTCCCAAAAAGGAATATGCCTTCGCTGATCATCAGGATTATTCATTAGTCCAACTTAGTTTGCTGACTTCCGGGCCACAAATTTTGCTGATGACTGAAAAAGATGCTGTTAAATGTCGAGCTTTTGCTCAGCCCAACTGGTGGTATTTGCCGGTAGATGCACAGTTACCTCCTGATCAAGCTGAACAATTACTGCTGAAGATCCAGGTACTATCCCGCCGTTCTGCGTAATCTCATTTAGAGACTCAGGGATGCGAGCTTCAGGGCTGCTGCGCATGCGGTGAGCGAACGTTGCTGAGTTTCTTCATATAATTGCAGTTCATCGATAACTTCAGCCCCTAAGTCGTGTTGGAAATTCTGCTTGCTAGAATGCCCCGTAAAATGACTTTTTCCTTTATTGCCTAAATTTGACTGGAAAATACCTGCAGCACTGACGGGCAGAAAATCTTCATAAACCAAAGGCTCGAATTGGATGAATCCGGCATCAATTAACTCATCTAAGGTTAAATCTTGCATTAGGTCTACTGAGGCTTTAAGGCTTTTCTCTGTCGGGAAATAGCGGAAAAAAGCAAGTTTATCAGCCCGCATTGTCGAATAATCATCCGGAAATTGGCTAAACTGCTCGCTAAGAATAGCCATATATTGCGCCGCATTTTTCTCATCCGCCGGAACATGCAGTTGATCTTGTGCCGCTTGCAGCAAACGGTCATAGAGATGGCGACCTTTCGCCGTCAGCGCCGCACCGCGCTGTTCTATTTCACCAAAACGAGCCGTGTGCTGCCCTTGAACAATTTTGCCATCAGATGATACGAACGCGACTTTTTCCTCCAAGGCTTTGAAACTGGTTTGTCGCAGCAGTATTGGGCAATGGCGTGGGGGCGGGCCCTCGATTACCGCTTTAGGGGTAATATTGTGCTTTGGCATGGCAACTTGCACTGCGTCTATATTCAGTGTTCTTGGGGTCAAGTGATTAATATGTGGCCCCTTAAAAGCAACGACATCTGCAATTAATCTATGCTGATCATGTAGTTGCTGATAAACCTCTGCACTGACAGTTGACTGATTATGCCAGCGAAATGTTTCCAGTGACTGAATAATAAAATCATCTGCCTCCTGGTTGCTCAGCCCCCCGGCGGTTTCATGCTTAACAATCAATTCAATAGCACGGGGTGTGAAAATGTTTCTTTTAGCAAGAATATCCGCAGCCCGTTGCCGTAATTGCGGTTGTTCAATCAATTCTAAACGCAGTAAAGAAGTAAAAATTCTGAATGGACTGGTTTGTAGTGAAGCCTCATGCACAGCACGAAATGCTGTAGAGTGAACGGGAACCCCTGCGGGGGCCAAGTCATAATAGCCAACTGGAAACATACCCATAACAGCAAACAAACGGCGCAAGGTTGCAAGCTCGGCGGCGGTTCCCACCCGGATTGCGCCATGTCGTTCCAGATTTAACCTTTCAATTTCACCGGTTTGACGTAAATGGCGGCTCAGTTCTGGTTGTTGCTCCATAGTTTGGCTATTTGTTTCGGCGACGAGTTGTAATAAAGCCCCGTACAACGGAACTTCAACCTGATACATATCCGACATTGCACTGGAGAATCTGGCGCGAATCTCGTCGGGTGGGACAAATGGCTGATGGTTCATAATCAGGTTGCTCCTTTGGGCCAGCTCAGGCACAAAATTGCCAAGTAATGGCGTAGATGTTCAGTTTTTATTTTAGGTTGATATCGGTAAAGTGCGGAGATCTCGCGGATAATATTGGTTTTTTATGCGTGGCATCTCATTGATGCTACTGTTTGCTACATATTCCCAGATAAAAACATGTTCCCAGATAAAATAAGTTGCATGGCGATTTGTTTTGTGAGTAAATAGCCGCCGGCCTGTGTTACAGACCTATTTATGTGTAAGAGTGTACGAGAGTAAAGCAAAGCAGTTCCTCCCAAGACGTTATCTTTTGATGCCGCTTCAAAGACGAACCTCCTAGTATCTCCGATAAGTAACTCCCATAAGTAATGTTCCTGTTGCAGACCCGCTATTCCAATGGCGTTGAGTGCCTTATGGCAGATTTATTAGTATTTGTATTTGATAGTAAAGGTAAGAATTATGTCTAAGAAAACGGGTCAGGTTAAGTGGTTCAACGAAGCTAAAGGTTTTGGTTTTATTGAACAGCATGATGGCGGCAAAGATGTGTTTGTTCACTTCTCCGCAATCGCAACTGATGGTTTCAAGACTTTGGCTGAAGGCCAGCGTGTTGAATACACCATCCAAGACAGCCCGCGCGGGCCGGCTGCTGCAAACGTTGTTGCTCTGTAATACAGAAATATAATGTTTGAATGATCTTGGAAATTGATGATGCTGATGTGTTAATCATCTCTCCGGATAGCAAAATTCTAAAGCCCGCGTTTATGCGGGTTTTTTCATATAATCAAGCTCATAGAGGTTTAATCAGAAAACTTTAGGATGGGCAACTGCATCTAAACAATAAATAAAAATGAGTTGTTAGGATGCCCAGTAAAAGGAAATTTATTATGACGTTAAAAATGGGTCGCGTGAAATGGTTCAATCAGTCCGAAGGCTACGGCTTCATTTCACCACACGACGGCAGTTTGGATGTGTATGTCAACAAGACAGCCATCGCCAACACCAAAAACAAATCACTGAGTGAAGGGCAGGACGTAGAATTCTCGACTTATCGTAGTATTCACGGGCCGTCAGCAGCAGATGTGATCGCTTTCTAAGTAAGCGGTGAGATAATCGCTTCTAAAGAAACGGCTACCCTAGGGTAGCCGTTAGTTTTTTTGCCTCTGTTCGACAGTTTTCCTGTCGCCGGGCCTTTTTTGCAGGTGCTTCTATTTGTTATTTGCGATTTAGTTGCTGAAGTTAGCAAACAGCGCAATGATTTTATGGAATACTTTCATTTCTTACTCGATGTACATAATTGTGTGATGCCAGTCACAAAATATTACTCCTCGCAATTCAACATATCAATAACAAAACCAACATTTATCACCCCGATTGTGGGTTGTATTGACTTATCTTGAGATTGATTAACATAACTCTTTGTTATCAATACCTGATCTGCGTGATGGCATCGACGCAGTTAACCTGCATCGGCGGATATGGTATCCTCGACCACTTTCCTGCTGGCTAAACTCCATTTTGGAGGTTGTATGGACCACCGTTTACTCGAAATCGTTGCCTGTCCTGTCTGCAACGGTAAGTTGTACTTCAATAAAGAAAATCTTGAATTGGTATGCAAAGTTGACAATCTGGCTTACCCGGTGCGTGATGGCATCCCGGTATTGTTAGAAAACGAAGCCCGCCCACTGTCAATTGATGAGAAACACGCATGAGTTTCATTGCTATAATTCCCGCCCGTTATGCTTCAACCCGCCTACCAGGCAAACCACTGGCGGATATCGCTGGCAAACCAATGGTTGTACATGTGATGGAGCGAGCGTTGGAGTCAGGTGCTTCTCGGGTGATTGTGGCAACAGACCATCCGGACGTGGTGACAGCGGTTGAAGCGGCGGGCGGCGAAGTGTGTCTAACCCGTGCCGATCATCAATCCGGAACTGAGCGCTTAGCGGAAGTTATCGAGCGTTATGGTTTTGCCGATGATCAAATTATCGTCAATGTGCAAGGGGATGAGCCACTGGTGCCACCAGAGATTATTCGCCAGGTTGCGGAGAATTTGGCCGCCTCCAGTGCGGGTATGGCAACATTGGCTGTGCCGATTGAAAGCAGTGAAGAGGCCTTTAATCCTAATGCCGTGAAAGTGGTGATGGATGCACAAGGCTATGCGCTGTATTTCTCGCGCGCCGCCATTCCGTGGGAAAGAGAGCGCTTTGCGCAGTCTAAAGAAACCATCGGTGATTGTTTCTTACGCCATATTGGTATTTATGCTTATCGCGCCGGATTTGTTCGCCGTTATGTTAATTGGGCACCGAGCCAACTTGAGCAAATCGAGCTGTTAGAGCAATTGCGAGTGCTGTGGTACGGTGAGAAAATTCACGTTGCTGTGGCGAAAGCAGTACCTGCAGTTGGCGTTGATACTCAAGAAGATTTAGACAGAGTTAGAGTGATTATGCTCAATAAGTAATTATTGTTCAGTTTTATACGCCAGGCTTAAAAGGTCTGGCGTCATTATTCCTGCCGTTTTATCCCATTCTATTCCGGCCCTGCTAGTTTGATTTTAATTGTGGATGTTATTTGATCTGCGTTCTGGAAATATTCAGCCCATCATCTCATTATGAATTATCTATTTCGTCAGATAATCGGACAAAGCCTTATGGAACAGCTGAAAGCTGAGTTAAGTGTCGTGCTTGGGGAGTCGATTACCCGCCTTGAACGCATCAGCGAGCAGCCCTATGCCCACTTGTATGCAATGTATAATCAGCAGGGGCAGGCAATCCCATTGTTGGCAAAGAGTTATGTCTGTCAGGGGATTGCGCAGCAAGAGGCCTATAAACTGTCAATGCTCTCGCGGGAAGGCGATATCCGCTTGCCGACGGTGTACGGTTTAGTCATGACCCACCAATCTCCTTATAAAGAAATTCTGCTGATGGAACGTTTACGTGGTGTGTCGGTAGAGGCACCCACTCGGACGGGAGAGCGTTGGAATGCCTTGATGGATCAGATAGTTGAAGGCGTATTAGCCTGGCACCGGATTGATAGCCACGGGTGTGTCGGTAATGTTGACAGCACACAAGAAAATGATTGGTTTAGTTGGTATCAGCAACGAGTTGAAGTGCTGTGGGCGACGCTGTCTAATATGAATTCACCGCTAATGACTTTGGAGGACCGGGCGGTGCTTTATCGTGCTCGGGCATCACTAAATAGACTTTTTGCCGGTTTTGACGACAATTCTGTATTGGTTCACGGCAATTTGACTTTGCGCAGTATGCTCAAAGATCCCCGCAGTGACCAACTGTTGGCGATGCTTAATCCTGGCCCGATGCTATGGGCACCGCGTGAGTATGATTTATTCCGCCTCAGTGAAGAGGGGATGCCGAGCCAGCTATTTTATCGCTATCTTAGCAAAGCGCCGGTCTCTGAATCTTTTGTGGCGCGCCGCTGGCTCTATACGCTTTGGGAACTGGTTTCCCGTTTTATTCATACCGGTAATCTGGATCGCGCTTTATTTGATAATGCCGCGAGACAGCTTCTCCCTTGGTTAAATTAATTCTATTCATCATTTTTGTTGCCCGTTAACTTTTGCCATAGTAGCCCCAATATTTCATACCAGGCGCGCTCGGAATGGCCTAAATAGGTTGCTGCCGGAATCGTGCGCTCCCAGCTATGTAATGGGGTAGTAATGGCTAACTGATTGGCTGGGGCAGGAATAGGATGCAGCCCCTTGGCAGTGAAAAATTTAATCGCTCTCGGTAAATGGTTGGCTGACGTCACCAACAAAAAAGGTTTATCACCCACTAACGTTGCGACTGCTGCCGCTTCTTCAACCGTATCTTTAGGCTGCTCCAAGGCAATAATATCTGCTGCCGGAACCCCTAAACTTTCCGCTACCTGTGCGGCCGTTTTCGCGCTGCTTTGGCTGTTCGGGCCCGCACTGCCAGTAAATACCATTTTGGCGTTGGGATGAGCGCGATATAGCCGGATCCCCTCCGTTACCCTCGGCAAACTATTTGCGAATAAATTAGCACTTGGTGCCCAATTCGGATTAAACGTGTAGCCGCCACCGAGGACAACAATGTAATCTACCGGGTCATTTCCCTGATATGTGGCGTATTGTTTTTCCAGTGGCAATAACAGGCGATCGGCAACTGGTTGCAGGCTAATAAGCAATAATGCCAGCCAACTTAGTGTAAAAAGCGTTTTGCCGCTTTTTTGCCAGCGGGTAAACCACAATAGGATTAAAGCCAGCCCCATAACGATAAGCAGAAAGGGCAATGGCATTAATAAGCCGCCAACAAACTTTTTTAGGGTAAAAAGCATAAAAACGGGAACCTTTTGGCTGAAAAAACGGCATTTGACGATGATTACGGGTCAAGAAGATTTATTCTAAGTCAGGCTGTGCCAAAATAGCAGGTTGGTAGCCATTCTTTTTGCTGTAGCCATTGATTTGCGAGTTTCTATCAAGCAAGGGCGGCAAATCAATAGTGATAGCGGAGCAAGTGTCCATGCAGGATCGCAATTTCGATGATATTGCCGAGAAGTTCTCGCGCAATATCTACGGTACGACGAAGGGAATGATCCGTCAGGCGGTGGTGTGGCAAGATATCACCGGGCTGTTAGCGCAGTTACCGCAACGCCCGTTACGGATTTTAGATGCAGGTGGTGGTGAAGGGCATATGGCTTGCCAATTGGCAGCATTAGGCCATCAGGTTCTATTATGTGATCTGTCTGCCGAGATGATCCAGCGTGCAAAAGTTGCGGCTGAAGAAAAAGGTGTGAGCCACAACATGCAATTTGTACAAAGTGCGGCTCAGGACATCACCCAACATTTAGCACAGCCCGTTGATCTGATATTGTTCCATGCGGTTTTAGAATGGATTGCAGAGCCACAACAAGTTCTGCAAATACTTTTTAATGCGCTAAACCCAGGTGGCGCGCTATCGTTGATGTTTTTTAATGCCAATGGACTGGTGATGCGTAATGCGGTATTAGGTAACTTTCAATTGGCGATACCGGGCGTTAAAAGACGTCGGCAGCGCTCGTTGTCGCCGCAATACCCTTTAGATCCCCCGACGGTATATGGTTGGCTTGAGCAAATGGGTTTATCCATTAGCGGTAAGACGGGAGTGCGGGTGTTTCACGATTACATGAAAAATAAACAGCAACAAGTTGATGAGTTTGCTGAATTATTGGCGTTGGAACAGCGCTATTGCCGGCAGGAGCCTTTTATCAGTTTGGGGCGCTACGTGCATGTCATGGCGTTTAAGCCGAATCTGAAGGACCCATTATGAGTGAATTTTCCCAGACAGTACCCGAACTGGTCGCCTGGGCGCGGAAAAATGATTTTTCGATTACTCTGCCAACAGAGCGTCTGGCCTTTCTTATGGCTATTGCTACCTTAAACGGTGAGCGACTGGACGGCGAAATGAGCGAAGGCGAGTTGGTTGATGCATTTCGTCACGTCAGCAAAGGTTTTGAACAGACCACAGAAACTGTGGCAGTGCGCGCTAATAACGCCATCAATGATATGGTGCGCCAGCGTTTGCTTAACCGATTTACCAGCGAAATGGCTGATGGCAATGCTATTTATCGCCTGACTCCATTGGGTATTGGTATCACCGATTACTATATTCGCCAACGTGAGTTTTCCACTTTGCGGTTGTCGATGCAGTTATCGATTGTGGCGCAAGAGCTGCAACGGGCAGCAGAGGCAGCAGAAGAGGGCGGTGACGAATTCCACTGGCACCGTAACGTCTTTGCCCCACTTAAATATTCAGTTGCTGAAATCTTTGACAGCATTGATATGACACAGCGCTTGATGGACGAGCAGCAGCATAGCGTCAAAGAAGATATCGCCGCGCTGCTGAATCAAGATTGGCGTGCAGCGATTGCCAGTTGTGAAATGCTTCTGTCAGAAACCTCCGGCACACTGCGCGAGCTGCAAGATACACTGGAAGCGGCAGGTGATAAGCTTCAAGCAAATTTATTGCGTATTCAAGAAGCCACTATTGGCAATGCGGGTTTAGATCTGGTTGATAAGTTAGTCTTTGATTTGCAAAGTAAACTTGACCGTATTATCAGCTGGGGCCAGCAGGCGATTGATCTGTGGATTGGCTATGACCGCCATGTGCATAAGTTTATTCGTACTGCGATTGACATGGATAAAAACCGAGTATTCGCTCAGCGTTTGCGCCAGTCAGTACAAAATTATTTTGATAGCCCTTGGGCCTTAACCTACGCCAATGCAGATCGCTTGCTGGATATGCGCGATGAAGAATTGTCGCTGCGTAGTGAAGAGGTGACAGGGGAACTGCCACCGGATCTGGAGTTTGAAGAGTTTAATGCCATCCGTGAGCAGTTGGCCGCCATGATTGAACAGGCACTGCTGGTGTATCAACAGCAAAAACTGCCGCTCAATCTGGGGGAAGTTATGCGCGATTATCTCGCGCAATATCCGCGTGCTCGTCATTTTGACGTGGCTCGTATCCTGGTCGACCAGGCAGTTCGCCTTGGTGTGGCCGAAGCCGATTTCTCAGGATTACCAGCGGAATGGCTGGCAATCAATGATTACGGAGCCAAGGTGCAGGCACATGTCATCAACAAATATTGAAGTAGTAATGCCGGTTAAGCTGGCTCAGGCATTGGCCAACTCATTGTTTCCGGCACTGGATAGCCAGTTGCGCGCGGGCCGTCATATTGGGATTGATGAGCTGGATAATCATGCTTTCCTGATGGATTTTCAGGAGCAACTGGAAGAGTTCTATACCCGCTATAACGTGGAGTTAATTCGCGCACCAGAGGGTTTCTTCTATCTGCGCCCACGTTCTACCACTCTTATCCCGCGCTCAGTGTTATCTGAGCTGGATATGATGGTGGGCAAAATTCTTTGTTATCTGTATCTCAGCCCGGAACGTCTGGCTCATGAAGGTATTTTCGCCCAACACGAGTTGTACGAAGAGCTGCTGAGCCTGGCCGATGAGAGCAAATTGCTGAAGTTCGTTAACCAGCGCTCAACCGGCTCGGATTTAGATAAGCAGAAATTGCAGGAAAAAGTACGCACCTCACTCAACCGGCTGCGCCGTTTGGGCATGATTTACTTTATGGGCAATGACAGCAGCAAGTTTCGTATCACTGAGGCGGTATTTCGTTTCGGTGCCGATGTGCGCAGTGGCGATGACCCACGCGAAGCTCAGTTGCGTATGATCCGCGATGGCGAAGCTATGGCAGTTGAGAACAGTCTGTCACTCCATGATGAAATCGATGAAAGCGACATCACCATGAGAAATGCAACGGACAGTGCAGAGGATGAACAGGAATGATTGAACGCGGTAAATTTCGCTCACTGACCTTGGTTAACTGGAATGGTTTCTTTGCCCGAACCTTCGATCTTGATGAGCTGGTCACCACCTTATCAGGAGGGAATGGTGCGGGTAAATCTACCACGATGGCGGCTTTCGTCACTGCATTGATCCCAGACTTGACCTTGCTGCACTTTCGTAACACCACCGAAGCGGGTGCCACCAGCGGCTCTCGTGATAAAGGTTTGCACGGTAAATTGCGTGCTGGCGTGTGTTACTCCACTTTAGATGTGGTCAACTCCCGCCATCAGCGGGTGATTGTTGGGGTGCGCCTGCAACAAGTCGCAGGGCGTGATCGCAAAGTTGATATCAAACCCTTCACTATTCAAGGGCTTCCGACGGCGATTCAACCAACACAAATCCTCACTGAAGTTGTCGGTGAGCGCCAAGCGCGCGTGTTGTCACTGCAAGAATTGAAAGAAAGTGTTGAAGCAATGGAAGGGGTGCAGTTTAAACAATTTAACTCCATCACCGATTACCACTCATTGATGTTTGATTTGGGTGTGATTCCAAAACGTCTGCGCTCTTCCGCGGATCGCAGCAAATTCTATCGTTTGATTGAAGCCTCATTGTACGGCGGTATTTCCAGCGCGATTACTCGCTCGCTGCGCGACTATTTATTGCCAGAAAACAGTGGGGTACGTAAAGCTTTCCAGGATATGGAAGCGGCGTTACGTGAAAACCGTATGACCCTTGAGGCTATACGTGTTACCCAGTCTGACCGTGACCTGTTTAAGCATCTGATTTCCGAAGCGACCTCCTACGTTGCCGCTGACTATATGCGCCATGCCAATGAGCGGCGCATTCATCTTGACGGCGCTTTGGTATTGCGTCGTGAGTTGCTGGCCAGCCGCAAACAACTGGTGACCGAGCAGTATCGCCATGTCGAGATGTCTCGTGAGCTGGCTGAGCAAAGTGGGGCTGAGTCTGATCTCGAAACTGATTATCAGGCCGCCAGCGACCACTTGAGTCTGGTGCAAACCGCGATGCGCCAGCAAGAAAAAATCGAGCGCTACCAAAGTGATTTGGAAGAGCTGACTTACCGGCTGGAAGAGCAAAATGAAGTTGTCGCGGAGGCCAGCGAACAGCAGGCTGATAACGAAGCGCGTGCCGAAGCCGCTGAGTTGGAAGTAGATGAACTGAAAAGCCAGTTGGCTGATTATCAGCAAGCGCTGGATGTTCAGCAGACCCGTGCTATTCAGTATCAGCAAGCATTACAAGCATTGGAACGTGCCCGTGCGCTGTGCCAGTTACCTGAACTAACGGCGGATAACGCCGAAGATTGGCTGGAAACTTTCCAGGCCAAAGAGCAGGAAGCCACCGAGGCGTTATTGCAACTTGAGCAAAAGCTGAGTGTCGCTGATGCCGCGCACAGTCAATTTGAGCAAGCCTATCAGTTAGTGGTGAGTATTGCCGGTCAGGTTAGCCGCAGCGAGGCTTGGCAAACTGCCCGCGAATTATTGCGTGATTGGCCGTCGCAGCAACATTTGGCCGAACGCGTTCAGCCATTGCGCATGCGTTTGTCTGAGTTGGAGCAGCGTTTACGCGCGCAGCAAGATGCCGAGCGATTGTTGCAAGAGTTCTGCAAACGTCAGGGGCAAGCCTATCAACCGGAAGAGCTGGAAGAGCTGCAACGTGAGTTGGAATCAACGGTTGAAGAGCTTTCTCTTAGTGTCAGTGATGCCGGTGAGCGGCGCATGGAAATGCGTCAGGAACTCGAGCAAATTAAGCTCAAAATTCAGGAGTTAACGGCGCGTGCTCCGGTTTGGCTGGCGGCACAAGATGCCCTAAGCCAACTGAGTGAGCAGAGCGGTGAAGCGCTGGAAGACAGCCGTCAAGTGACGGAATATATGCAGCAGCTGCTGGAGCGTGAGCGCGAAACTACCGTCGAGCGTGACGAAGTGGCGGCGACTAAACGGGCTATTGATGCTCAAGTTGAACGTCTGAGCCAGCCAAGTGGCGCTGAAGATTCACGGATGATTGCGCTGGCCGAGCGTTTTGGTGGCGTGCTGCTATCCGAGATCTATGACGATGTGACTCTTGATGATGCGCCATACTTCTCCGCGCTGTATGGCCCGTCTCGCCACGGTATCGTGGTGCCGGATTTGTCATTGGTGCGCGATCAATTGGCAGGGCTGGAAGATTGCCCAGAAGATTTGTATCTCATCGAAGGGGATCCGCAGTCATTTGATGACAGTGTCTTTGCCGTCGAAGAGCTTGAAAAAGCGGTAGTGGTAAAAATTGCCGATCGCCAATGGCGTTACTCCCGTTATCCCGAAGTGCCGCTGTTTGGCCGCGCAGCCCGTGAAAATCGGCTGGAAGCGCTGTATCAAGAACGTGATAGCCTGGCAGAGCGCTATGCGACGCTGTCGTTTGATGTTCAGAAAACGCAACGTCTACATCAGGCATTCAGCCGGTTTATTGGTTCTCATCTGGGGGTGGCATTCGACTCTGATCCAGAAGCTGAAATTCGGTTACTGAATACCCGCCGTGGCGAAATCGAACGCGCTCTGAACGCACATGAAGAAAGAAATCAGCAACAATGTCAGCAATTCGAACAAGCCAAAGAGGGCATTTCAGCCCTTAATCGCTTGATCCCGCTAGTTTCATTGCTGCTTGACGATACTCTGGCTGACCGTGTTGAAGAAATTACGGAAGAGCTGACAGAAGCACAAGAAGCGGCACGCCATATTCAGAAACACGGTGCGTCCCTGACAAAACTTGAACCGCTGTTGGCGGTATTGCAAAGTGATCCGCAGCAACACGAGCAGTTAAAAGAGAACTATGCACAGGCGCAGAACAGTCAGCGTCAGGCCAAGCAGCAAGCATTTGCTTTAGTTGAAGTGGTACAGCGCCGCGCGCACTTTGGTTACACCGATTCTGCGGGGATGTTGACCGAAAACTCTGATCTCAATGATAAGCTTCGTCAGCGTCTGGAACAGGCAGAAGCGGAACGTACTCGCGCTCGTGAGCAGCTACGTCAATATCAGGCGCAGTTTACCCAATACAATCAAGTGCTGGCGTCATTGAAAAGTTCATATGATGCCAAACGTGACATGCTCAAGGAGTTGAGTCAGGAGCTGGTGGATATTGGCGTTCAGGCCGATGCCGATGCTGAAGCCCGCGCCCGTACCCGTCGTGATGAACTGCATGCCGCACTCAGTACTAACCGTTCGCGCCGTAATCAGTTGGAAAAACAACTGACCTTCTGTGAAGCCGAGATGGACAGCTTGCAGAAAAAACTGCGTAAACTGGAGCGGGATTATCACCAGATTCGCGAGCAGGTCGTTAATGCGAAAGCGGGTTGGTGCGCGGTGATGCGCATGGTGAAAGATAATGGTGTTGAGCGCCGCTTACATCGCCGAGAGCTGGCCTATATGGATGGCGATGAGCTGCGTTCTATGTCGGATAAGGCGCTGGGGGCATTGCGTCTGGCGGTAGCAGATAATGAGCATTTGCGCGATGTGCTGCGCATGTCGGAAGATCCCAAACGGCCTGAGCGCAAAATCCAGTTCTATATTGCGGTGTATCAGCATCTGCGTGAACGTATCCGTCAGGATATTATCCGCACTGATGACCCAGTCGAAGCCATTGAGCAAATGGAGATTGAACTGGGCCGTTTGACCGAAGAATTGACTGCCCGCGAGCAGAAGCTGGCCATCAGTTCGAAAAGTGTGTCGAATATCATTCGTAAAACCATTCAGCGCGAGCAGAACCGGATTCGTATGCTGAATCAGGGCTTGCAAGCGGTATCATTCGGCCAGGTCAAGAGTGTGCGGCTGAATGTGAATGTGCGCGAAGCTCATGCGACCTTGCTTGATGTGCTGTCTGAACAACAAGAGCAACATCAGGACTTGTTTAACAGTAACCGTCTGACCTTCTCTGAAGCACTGGCAAAACTGTATCAGCGCCTGAACCCACAAATGGATATGGGGCAGCGTTTACCGCAAACCATTGGTGAAGAGTTACTTGATTACCGTAACTATTTAGAACTGGAAGTTGAAGTTAACCGTGGCGCTGATGGTTGGTTACGTGCTGAGAGTGGCGCACTGTCTACCGGTGAGGCTATCGGTACCGGTATGTCTATTCTGGTGATGGTGGTACAGAGCTGGGAAGAAGAGTCGCGCCGCTTACGCGGTAAAGATATTTCGCCGTGCCGCTTACTGTTCCTCGATGAAGCTGCGCGTCTGGATGCAAAATCTATCGCGACATTATTTGAACTGTGTGAGCGGCTAGAAATGCAATTAATTATTGCTGCGCCAGAAAATATCAGCCCAGAAAAAGGTACAACCTATAAACTGGTGCGAAAAGTCTTCCAAAACCATGAACATGTACACGTGGTGGGTCTGCGCGGTTTTGCAAATGAAATACCAACATTGCCATCGATACCTGTTGAGCAATGACGTGATGGTTAATTATTGTTCAATAAGAACGTAATAATAATTAATTCCCGTAAATGGCCGCTTAGCGGCCATTTTTATTTGTTGTCACATCTGAGGGTTATATTTTATAAGCAAGGGAAATCTGTTAGCGTACATAAATGGTTAAATTTATATTATTGGCTACTTAGTGGTATTTCTGTTTGTATAATAATGTTAATACTCAAAGAAAGTAGTGTTGCAGTTAACCAGTGAAAAGTGCTGAGCCGCTAACATGCTGCGACTTCAAGGAAGAAGGGTTACGACAAACTATGACGTACTTAGATGAGCATACCGGGGGCATAGAATGTCGGTAGAGAAAAGAAATCCGCAACGCGCATTCGCGTTATATTGTGCTTTAATCTGTAGCCTGTTGCCTACATTTACGGCATCAGCCACAGCACCTATCATGCCTGTAGATGCCTCGTCGGCGCGTTCACCCGCATCACAAAGCATGTCGGTGGCACAAAGTCGCTCTCAATTATCGGCCGTATTGCCGAAAACCGTCACGCCACTCTATTCTTCTGAATTGGCGTTGCTCTATGCCGCAAACCATATGCAACCTATGTGGCAAGACAGGGCTGCTGTTCAGAATTTCCAGCAACAATTAGCGGAATTGGCACTCTCCGGTATCCAACCACAATTTATGCAATGGGTGAAATGGCTCAGTGATCCGGCCATTACCGGCTTGGCGCGCGATGTTATTCTGTCCGACGCGATGCTGGGGTATTTACACTTTATCTCAGGTGTCGGTGCGAATGGCAGTGTCTGGTTGTACAGCAATGTGCCGTACAAAATGGCGATGCCACCTGCTACGATTTTAAATCGCTGGCAGCAGGCGGTACATGAGGGTACCACAGCCCCCTATCTGGCCTCCCTGGCACCTCAGCATCCTCAATATGAAAAAATGCATCAGGCGCTGAAAGAGATGTTGGCAGACCGCCGCCCGTGGCCACAAATGGCCAATGGCCCGAGTTTACGCCCAGGTCAGCTAAGCGACGATATACCTGCTTTACGGGAGATCCTCGACAGAACCGGCATGTTGCATCCGGTTGTGTCAGCACCGGTACAAACTCCAGAAGTTATTCCGATTGATAATCCGGCGGTGGCGGTGGTGAATGATGATCTCTCCGTCGATGAAGAGAAAAACCGCGCCCAGGCCCACAGTTTGGTAGTTAGCCCATCAGCGGCACCTGTTGCAGATACGCCGGTGACTCGTGGCGTGGTTGCTCCATCTTCTGCCCCTGAGACGGCTACAGTGACCGACAATGTCTATACGCCAGAGCTAATGGAGGCAGTCAAACGTTTTCAACGTTGGCATGGTCTGAGTGATGATGGCGTTATCGGTGCCCGGACGCGTGAGTGGTTGAATGTTTCTCCGCAGACAAGGGCGACATTGTTGGCATTGAATATTCAGCGTTTGCGCATTTTGCCTGGGCGGGTGGATAACGGCATCATGGTTAACATTCCAAACTATTCGCTGAATTATTATAAAAATGGCACGCAGGTGCTTTCATCTCGTGTGATTGTGGGTCGTCCAAGCCGTAAAACACCTTTAATGAGTAGTGCGCTGAATAATGTGGTGGTTAACCCGCCGTGGAACGTACCGACCTCTCTGGTGCGCCAGGATATTGTGCCGAAAGCACGTTACGATTCCAGCTATTTCCAGCGCCACGGCTATACCGTATTGTCTGGTTGGAGTAATGATGCCGAAGTTGTCGACCCTTCGATGATTGACTGGAGCATGATTTCACCGAATAATTTCCCGTACCGCTTACGCCAGGCACCAGGTGCCAGCAACTCATTGGGGCGATTCAAGTTCAATATGCCAAGTTCGGATGCAATCTATCTGCATGACACGCCGAACCATGGCCTGTTCCAGAAAGATATTCGCGCGTTGAGCTCTGGTTGTGTTCGGGTGAATAAAGCCTCTGATTTAGCCAATATGCTATTGCAGGATGCTGGCTGGAATGATGCTCGGGTATCTTCTACCTTGAAACAAGGCGATACTACTTATGTCAACATCCGCCAACGCGTTCCGGTGCAGCTCTATTACCTGACGGCATGGGTGGCTGATGACGGTAAACCGCAGTTTAGAACAGATATTTACAATTATGATATGACGGTGAGATCAGGTTCACAAATCTCCCATCAAGCCGAACTTTTGCTGCAATAAATGCAGTAAAACTCAATAACTAATGGTCTCAATATCGGGTTGTCTTGTGGGTGCTCCTCAGCGGGCACCCTATAAACCTGGACTCAACGCACAGTGAATGCGTGCCGAATGCGGGTTGACTGGTTTTCCGTAGGCGGTTATGGTTCGGGACGGCACATATATACCCAAAGCAATTGGGTTGCAGCCAAGACAGTTGCGGCTTCAAGTAATAAGGGGCAGTGCTTACTTTTGACATTCTTGCCAGGTATTAACAGAGATCATGGATAAAATTGATAATTATCGCCGTAAATGGCTAGCGTTAGGCGGAGTAGCTCTCGGGATGTCGCTGCTCCCAGGGCAAGCATTCGCTACCCTTTCTACTCCTCGGCCACGCATCTTGACCCTGAATAACCTGAATACAGGTGAGTCCATAAAAGCCGAGTTTTTTGACGGTAGAAGCTATAACAAAGATGAACTTTCCCGCTTGAATCATTTATTCCGCGATTATCGGGCCAATAAAGTCAAAACTATTGATCCTCGCCTCTTCGATCAGCTATACCGCCTGCAAGGTCTTCTCGGTACTACTAAACCGGTGCAGCTGATTTCAGGTTACCGCTCGCTTGATACTAATAATGAACTGCGTGAACGGAGCCGCGGTGTGGCCAAACACAGTTTCCACACCCAAGGGCGGGCGATGGATTTCCATATTGAAGGGCTTCAATTGAGTAATATCCGCAAAGCAGCATTAAAAATGCGCGCTGGTGGTGTAGGATATTATCCTCGCAGTAACTTTGTGCATATTGATACTGGGCCAACACGATCCTGGTAACACGCATTTTATGCCAGTGCTTTGAATCTATACCCAAGGCACTGGGGTTGGAGTTCTATGAAATATCAAATTATTCCGGTGACGGCCTTTAGCCAAAATTGCACACTTATCTGGTGTGAAGAAACAGGGCAGGCCGCCCTTGTTGACCCTGGTGGTGACGCCGCCAAGATCATTGCAGAAGTTGCTCGTCACGATATCAAAATTAGCCAGATTTTATTGACTCACGGTCATTTGGATCATGTGGGTGCTGCCGCTGAATTAGCTGCGCATTTTCAGGTGCCCATTTATGGTCCAGAAAAAGAAGATACCTTCTGGCTAGAGGGACTGCCCGCTCAAAGCAGAATGTTCGGGTTGAGCGAATGTGAAGCCTTTATGCCAACTCGTTGGCTGGAAGAGGGTGATAAAATCACTGTGGGCGCAATCGAGCTCTCAGTTTTGCATTGCCCAGGACATACGCCGGGGCATATTGTCTTTATTGATCAAAAAGATCGTTTAGCGTTAGTTGGCGATGTTATTTTTAATGGCGGGGTTGGGCGCAGTGATTTTCCGCGTGGTGATCATCAGCAGCTGATTAATTCCATCCGAACTAAACTGTTACCTTTGGGAGATGATATGACCTTTATTCCAGGTCACGGCCCAATGTCGACGATCGGGCATGAACGGCAGACTAATCCGTTTATACGCGAAGAACCGGCTATTTGGTAACAGCAACTGTTTAGGGTCATAGCTCTTAGCAGAGTAACAGGACGGAATAACAAGAAAGGCGCCATTCGGGGCCTTTTTTATATTATATTTAATGAGCAGTGAGAGCGTTTTGTGAAGTCATAATCAGCTATTTATGTGAACTATGAAGATAATGATGGCGTTCATCACGTAAGCATTACCTTTGTGATATCTATAAGGCGTAGCATGGCTGAAAGATGTAACTGATACTGACTCGGTAGATATTTTCTGCCGTTTGAGTTTGTAGTATTAACGAGCGCCTTTCAATGGAATCCACTATGCCACTTCGTCGTTTCAGACTGAATAAATTCCTGTCCCGGCTTGGCTTTTCTTCTATGGTATTATTGCTATTCCTGTTGTTAGGCGCAGTAGTGATTTATGCACAAACAAAAAGCAATATGCATCAGAATGCCGAAGCCAAGTTATTTCAGGCTAGGTTGCGCTTCGACCAGATATTTAATAATTTGCAGCATGCGGCTATTCAGGTAGAAACGGGGCTTGGAAAACCTTGTTTGCAAGTCGTACAGAATTTGCGCGATCAGGTGGTATTGATTCCGGATGTTCGCTCTGTCTCTTTAGCCAAAGGCAGTAACATTTATTGCTCCTCAATATATGGCCCACTCTCTACCCCTTTTGATCTAGATGTATTTGTTGGTGGGCAATTAGAATTAATGCAAGGCAATGATGTGACACCTGATCGCGCTTTGATGGTTTATCGCCACGCGAGAGGTAATTACAGCATTCTGGTTGCAGTTGATGGCTATTACTTACGTAGCATTCTTAATTTATTAAGTAGCGATATAGCGTTACAACTGAGAGTTGGCGATAAATGGATGGATGCGGCTGGAATAGTGCATTCTGGTAACCCGCCGAACGGAGGGGAACCGCTATATCTATCTTCAGAGAAGTATGCTTATGCATTAAGCACCGCACTGTCTAATCAACAATATTTGGCTTACGCGTGGCAATATGCCCGTGGCAGCTTAATTTTCTTCATATTAATGAGTGTTGGGTCCGCTGCACTTGTTTTCTGGTTATCTGGTAGGGCGGCATCACCTACACAGGTATTAAAACACGCGTTGGGAAATAACGAGTTTATTCCTTATCTGCAACCGATTGTCAGTGGCAAAGAACAATGCTGGATTGGTTGTGAAGTCTTAATGCGCTGGCAACATCCGGGGCAGGGGCTAATTCAACCGAATCAATTCATTCCGATGGCAGAGGACTGTGAGCTTATCGTGCCGATGACTCGCTCTATTATGCAACAAGTCAGTGCTAAATTTGCGCCTTACGTAAATCAATTACCTGAAGGTTTCCACTTCGGCTTTAATATCAGTGCTAATCATTGCCGTGATCTTAGTCTGGTAGATGACTGCCGTAATTTTATTCAGGCTTTCGGCGGCAATAAAATAAATATCACGTTGGAATTAACTGAACGGAAATTAATTGTTGCTGATGCCACTACAGATAAATTATTTGCTGAGCTTCATGCTTTAGGCGTCTTTATTGCCATTGACGACTTTGGCACGGGGCATTCTAGTTTGACTTATTTGCAGAAGTTTAAAGTTGATTTTCTCAAGATTGACCAAAGTTTTGTCGGTATGATTGGTTCAGATGCTTTGTCGAGCCACATCGTGGAAAATGTTATTGATTTGGCGACTCGGTTGGGACTGCAAACTATTGCCGAGGGCGTCGAAAACGAGACTCAAATGCGTTATTTACAAGCCCACAATGTGGATTATCTGCAAGGCTATATGTATGGGCGACCTATGCCGATGAACGAATTTGCCAAGTATTTATTTCATTAACATTTTTGGCCTGATAGATAAAGTAAAGGGTGCCTGGGCACCCTTTATACAGATTAATCACAGTGGCTTATTAGAGTACTGCAACGATAGCTTCACACAATGGAGCCATATTATCTGGCGTCATACCGGCAACGTTAACACGGCCAGAATTGACTGCATAAACCGCGAACTCATTGCGCAGACGTAGCACTTGCTCTTTGGTGAGGCCGCTGAAAGAGAACATGCCATTCTGGTTAATGATAAAGCTGAAATCTTGCTTAGCACCTTTTTCTTGTAAGGTGTTAACAAACAACTGACGCATACGATGAATGCGCTGACGCATATCAGTCAGTTCTTGCTCCCAAATTGCCCGCAGCGCTTTGTCACTCAGTATGGTCGCAACCACTGACGCACCGTGAGCAGGTGGGTTGGAATAGTTAGCACGGATAACGGCTTTAACTTGGCTAAAGGCGATATCAGCTACTTCGCTGTTTGCGGCAACAACGGTACAAGCGCCAACACGTTCATTGTACAGACCGAAGTTTTTGGAGTAAGAACTGCAAACGATCAGTTCTTGATGCTGCGCGGCAAAAATACGCAGGCCTTGAGCATCTTCTTCCAAACCTTTAGCAAAACCTTGATAAGCGAAGTCAAACAGTGGCAACCAACCTTTAGCCGCTGACAGTTTAGCTAATTGGCTCCACTGGGCTTCTGTTGGGTCAATCCCGGTCGGGTTATGGCAGCAGCCATGGAACAACACCACATCACCTGCTTGGGCTTCTGACAGGCTATTTAATAGCCCATCGAAGTCTAGTGCATGGTTAGCGGCATCATAATAGGCATATTCAACCACTTCCAACCCTGCCGCGGCGAAGATGTTTTTATGATTTGGCCAGCTTGGATTACTGACCCAGACACGTTTGGCGTTAGTCTGATGGGCGATAAAATCAGCAGCAATACGCAGGCCGCCCGTACCACCAGGGGTCTGAGCGGTGCGGGCACGTTTATCAGTAATAATCGCGCTATTGGCACCGAACAGCAGTTCCTGAGTACAGCGGGCGAAAGCAGGCAGCCCTTCAATTCCCAGATAGTTTTTGGTGACTTCATTTTCCAGCAAATACTGCTCAGCTTTTTTGACGCTGGTCAGCACCGGCGTTTTCCCAGTTTCGTCTTTGTAGACACCGATCCCCAAGTTAATTTTATTAGGGCGGACATCCGCGCGGAAAATATCGGTCAGGCCTAGAATAGGGTCCGCAGGTGCAGCAGTGATTTTTTCAAACATGTCAGAGGCTTCCATGGCTTAGCGTTAAGCAAACAGAACCATCAGGGTAGCGCCAGTTGCGGCCTTTGCCAACCGTTTGCGATAAAAAGAAATGAATGTTGTGAGGCGAGGGGATTCGAGGTGAAAAATCGGCAAAATAGTGTATTCGGCAGCGCGATATCCCTATTTTAGACAATGATAAAAACAAAAAGACAGAGCCGAAGCCCTGTCTTTTTTAACTTACGTCAGCAGATAAACTGCTTGGTTAAGTTTGACTTAGAACTGGTAAACCAAGCCAACACCAACAACGTTGTCTGTGTTCAAACCGTTTTTAACGGTGAAGGTGTCTTCATCCAGCAAGTTGATTTTGTAATCAACATAGGTAGACATGTTTTTGTTGAAGTAGTAGTAAGAACCAACAGAAACATATTTCAACAGGTCATGGTTGTCGCCAGTTGCGTCATTCAGATCCTTGCCTTTAGACTGAACGTAGCCTAAAGATGGACGCAGACCGAAGTCGAATTGGTACTGTGCAGTAATTTCCAGGTCACGAGTTTTGTTCGCGATGGTGTTAGCTACTGTGCCGTATGGAGTCATGTTCTGAGTTTCAGCATACATAACAGCCAAGTATACGTTGTTTGCGTCGTATTTAGCACCAACGTTCCATGCTTGAGCTTGGTTGCCTGGAGCGGTAGAAGCATCTTTCTGCAGAGTAGTACGGTTTGCAGTAGAGTAACCAGCACCGAAGTTCACGCCATAGCCGATGTCATAAGTTGAAGACATGCCGAAGCCGTCGCCATTAGACTCTTTAACATTGCCATTACGTTCGTTTTTGCCTTGATATTGCAGAGCAAAGTTCAGACCATCAACCAGACCGAAGAAGTTGGTGTTACGGTAAGTTGCCAGACCAGTAGAACGGCCAGTCATGTAGTTGTCAGAGTTGGAGATTGAATCACCACCGAACACTGGCAGCATGTCAGTCCATGCGTTGACATCATAGATTACGCCGTAGTTACGGCCATAGTCGAATGAACCGAATTCAGCAAATTTCAGACCAGCAAAGCCCAGACGGGTTGCGTTGCCATCTTGTGCATCAGCACCTTCGGTGTTGTTTGCTTGAACGTTGTATTCCCACTGGCCGTAACCGGTCAGTTGGTCAGTAATTTGGGTTTCGCCTTTGAAGCCAAAACGAACATAAGATTTGTCGCCGTCTTGTTTAGCGTTATCAGAGAACTGGTGACGCGCGTCAACTTTACCGTACAGGTCAAGTTTGTTGCCGTCTTTGTTGTAGATTTCTGCTGCATTAGCTGCGCCAGCTACTAACAGTGCTGGGATTACTACTGCAAGAATATTGCGCTTCATCATTATTATTACCCTCATTGGTGTTATTCGGACACCTGCCACTGCCGCCAATAATTTTTTTGGAACTATTGTTGAGAGTTTGGTGTCGTCTGTGTCTGAACGCAGTGTTCCATTCACGAGGGTTATAATCCAGACCGAAAATGCTACCAATTACCTGAATATGTTTCATTGAGCAACTATGTGTTACTAAATGTAAATATTGGGGAACTTTGTGACTCAGATCGAACTTTAAAAAATGATAAAAGCCAGCAAGGCTGGCTTTTATTTATACAAAATCACAATTTTTTTCTAAATGACAAACTTAGAAACTGGCATTTCTCGGTGTGCGTGGGAACGGAATAACATCCCGAACGTTTTGAACCCCTGTTACGTATGAGATCAAACGCTCAAATCCAAGGCCAAAGCCTGAATGTGGCACTGTGCCATAGCGACGCAGATCACGATACCACCAATAATCTTCTTTATTGAGGCCCATTTCTGCAAGACGCGCATCTAGCACATCTAAACGCTCTTCACGTTGCGAACCACCGATGATTTCGCCAATACCCGGTGCGAGAACATCCATTGCTGCCACGGTTTTACCATCTTCATTCATACGCATATAGAATGCTTTGATATCTTTCGGATAGTTTTTAACCACTACGGGTGCTTTAAAGTGTTTCTCTGCTAAATAGCGCTCATGCTCAGAAGACAAATCTATGCCCCAGGAGACATCATTCTCAAACTTCTGGCCTGATGCCACCAAGATTTCAATAGCATCAGTGTAGTCAACCTGAGCAAAGTCTGAGGTGACAAAGCGTTGCAAGCGATCAACCGCATCTTTATCCACACGTTCGGCAAAGAATTTCATGTCATCTGCACGTTCGTTCAACACAGCCTGGAAGACGTATTTCAACATTTTTTCAGCTAAACCAGCAACATCATCTAATGATGCAAAGGCGACTTCTGGCTCAACCATCCAGAACTCAGCCAAATGGCGGCTGGTGTTAGAGTTTTCGGCTCGGAAAGTCGGGCCGAAAGTGTAAACTTTGGATAACGCGCTAGCGTAGGTTTCGCCGTTTAGCTGGCCGGATACCGTCAGGAAGGCTTCTTTACCGAAGAAATCTTCACTGAAATCGACAGCACCGGTATCAGTACGCGGCAGGTTTTCCAGATCCAAGGTCGATACGCGGAACATTTCACCCGCGCCTTCAGTATCAGATGCCGTGATTAGCGGTGTTGACACCCAAAAATAACCGTTTTCATCGAAGAAACGGTGAATAGCTTGAGCCAAAGTATGACGAACACGAGCCACTGCACCGATCAGGTTAGTGCGCGGGCGCAAGTGGGCGACTTCGCGCAAGTATTCGATACTGTGACGTTTTGCAGCCATTGGATAAGTATCGGGATCATCAACCCAACCGACCACTTTGATAGCGGTTGCCTGAATTTCAAAACTCTGCCCTTCACCCGGTGATGCCACTACGGTGCCAGTCACTTCTACTGAACAGCCGGTAGTTAAATGCAGTACTTCGTCCTGATAATTAGGCAAAGTATTATTTACGACGGCCTGTAACGGGTCAAAGCAGGAACCGTCATAAACGGCAACGAAGGAGATACCCGCTTTAGAATCTCTCCGGGTACGCACCCAACCGCGCACGGTGACTTCACTGTCAACCGCAGCACGGCCTTGCAGTACGTCGACTACAGGCACTACGCTCATAGATTTCTCTCTTTATAGTTTTGGATAATTTTGATATCGAAATAGTTAACAACCCAAAGAAATGGGGATGTTGCTATGTTACTTGTGACGGTGCAGGACACAAGTAGAAATCATCAGTTCAGTGCAACATTGTCATAAAAAGATACGACACAAACAGAGAAATGATTGAATAGTAGAATATAGAAGAGTAAAGCGAGGGAAAAAGGTCACATTCGTGGCGAGCCGGGCAAACAACTGCTGCCCGGCAATGACGTATTAGCTGGCTTTCTTAACCAGCGGTAGAGCGAATGCTTCACGTAATTCATCAACAAAAGCGGGATCATGACAAATGGTTTTACCTGGACTATCAGAAAGCTTAGCCACCGGTTTGTCATTACACTCAACCAGTTTAATCACGATATTCAGCGGTTTGACACTTGGAATATCACAGGTTAAACGCGTCCCAAGACCAAATACTAACTTAACCCGTTGGTAGAAGTGGCGGTATAGCGACAGCGCTCTTTCCAGATCCAGATTATCTGAGAACACTAGTGTCTTACTCATTGGGTCAATACCCAGCTTTTCATAATGAGCGATAGCCTTTTCACCCCATTCAACTGGATCACCTGAGTCATGGCGTAATCCCTGATAGCGATCCGCGAATGTTTTATCAAAATCGCGTAGGAATGCATCCATAGTAATACAGTCCGTCAACGCGACTCCGAGTTGGTTTGGATATTCATCTAACCAGACCTGTAAGGCGACGCGTTGGCTGTTGGCCAGTACTGGGCTAATTTGCTGGTGTGCCTGGAACCATTCATGAGCTTGAGTTCCCACGGGATCTAAAGACAACTTCCGTGCTAAATCATAATTACTGGTGCCCACCAGGTAGGGGAATTCATCTTTTAAGTGACTGACAATGGCATGTTGTATTTCGCGCGAGAAACGGCGACGCGTACCAAAATCCATTAACTTGAAGTGAGTTATATCAATATCAGCACTGAGCGCTTTAAATTGCTGAAGCTTGCTACGTAGCTGTGAAACCGCTTGATCAGCAGTGACATGTACAGAACGGCGGCGATGGACGATTTCACTAATTACCGCTAATAGTGGCACTTCCCACAGAATTGTTTCGCACCATAATCCAGTAATACGAATATCTAATTCACCGCTATTATCAGATACAGTGACTTGATCGGGATTAAAACGGAAGGCTCGTAGCCAATTAAGATAGTCATTTTTAAAGAAGGGCAAACCGGAGAGGTACTGATACTCATCATCGGTCAATGCCAATTGGCTCATCAACGTTATCTGGTGGCGGATTTCGTCGGCATACTCGCCCAGCAGCTCATCACCACGGCAGCGGAACTCAGCGGCAACGGTAATATGGCGATAACGATGAAACACTGCTTGTTGCATATGAAGTTTATATGCATCGGTATCAAGCAATGAAGTCAAAATCGGTGAGGCGTCTTGGGTCATGGCGCTATACAGCATCCTCGTAGGAGCATTTTCCACAGTCGGCATAATCTAAAGTCGCAGAAGTATACCGGTATTATCCTGTTATAGAAGCCTCATCACACCATAAATCCTAATCCTAGGTCTAGGATTAAACGTGCCATCAGCGAGAGAGAAGCTGTTTTGCTAAACGATCAATCCAATTAAGGTCAGTTTTTTAGCTATTTAGATAATAAGGAGAAAATTGTATTAAAATATATAGGGTTATTAATCTGAATAGAATATAGACAATAGCCATGAGTATATTTGAAATAACATGAAACATGCGTCAAGCTTTCTCCTCTTGATAACGTCAACTCTCCGTTTGGTTTTGAGCTAAATGTAATTAAAGTAATGGGCCTGCGAGGCAGCTCGAAAAAAGAATATTCAATGCACTATTTGCTATATTAACACTGCCTCTTACCTAGGTTTTTTTGAGCATTGTGATACATTGAAAAAACTCTCTGAGTCTAAGACGAAGTCGCTGGCAGCCGTACTTTAAAGATAAGGTTTTGAAGCTCAACTTTTAAGCCAAAACGACCATAAATATAGACTTGATAATCATATTCACTGATGACGTCAAAAGGGTTTCCATGACACAACAGCCACAAGTTAAATACCGTCACGATTATAAATCGCCGGATTACACTATCACCGATATCAATCTGGATTTCGCACTTGATGCGCAAAAAACAACAGTAACGGCGATCAGTCTGATAAAACGTCAAACAGCAGACGTGACACCGTTGATTTTAGATGGTGAGGATTTAACGCTCGTTAGTCTCAGCGTTGATGGGCAACCATGGCCGCATTACCAGTTACAGGATAACTCGCTGGTTATTGAGCAATTGCCCGCTCATTTTACACTGACAATCGTCAATGATATTCATCCTGCAACTAACAGCGCGCTTGAGGGGTTATATCTTTCCGGTGAGGCTCTTTGTACCCAATGTGAAGCTGAAGGTTTCCGCCATATTACCTATTATCTAGACCGCCCTGATGTGTTGGCACGTTTTACCACCCGCATTGTTGCTGATAAAGCACTTTATCCTTATTTACTCTCCAACGGTAACCGTGTGGGGCAGGGCGTTCTGGATGATGGTCGCCATTGGGTGAAATGGGAAGATCCGTTCCCAAAACCTTGTTACCTGTTTGCTTTGGTCGCCGGTGATTTCGATGTGTTGCGTGATAAGTTCATTACCCGCTCGGGGCGTGAAGTTGCGCTGGAGTTGTTTGTTGATCGCGGTAATCTCGATCGTGCTGACTGGGCGATGACTTCATTGAAGAACTCCATGAAGTGGGATGAAACCCGTTTTGGCCTGGAGTATGACCTCGACATTTATATGATTGTGGCGGTTGATTTCTTCAATATGGGGGCCATGGAAAATAAAGGATTAAATGTTTTCAACTCAAAATATGTTCTGGCTAAAGCAGAAACGGCGACAGATAAAGATTATCTGAACATTGAAGCGGTTATTGGTCATGAATACTTCCATAACTGGACGGGTAACCGAGTCACCTGCCGTGATTGGTTCCAATTAAGTCTGAAAGAAGGTTTAACAGTATTCAGAGATCAGGAATTCAGCTCTGATTTAGGTTCGCGGTCAGTTAATCGTATTGAAAACGTGCGAGTTATGCGTGCAGCGCAGTTTGCCGAGGATGCCAGCCCGATGGCTCATGCCATACGCCCAGATAAAGTCATCGAGATGAACAACTTCTATACCTTAACTGTGTATGAGAAAGGGTCAGAAGTTATCCGCATGATGCATACTTTGCTGGGTGAACAGCAATTCCAGGCTGGCATGCAACTCTATTTTGAACGCCATGATGGCAGTGCGGCGACTTGCGATGATTTTGTGCAGGCAATGGAAGATGCATCTAATGTCGATCTGTCTTTATTCCGCCGCTGGTATAGCCAATCCGGTACACCAATACTGACGGTACGTGATGATTATGATGCTGAAAAACAGCAATATCATCTGCACGTTAGCCAGAAAACGTTACCAACCGCGGATCAACCAGAAAAACTGCCTTTGCATATCCCATTGGATATTGAGCTATATGATAGTAAAGGTAATGTGATTACATTGCAGCGAAATGGTTTACCCGTTCACCATGTTCTGAATGTGACAGAGGCCGAACAGACCTTTACCTTTGATAATGTAGAGCACACTCCGATTCCGTCTCTGCTGCGTGAATTCTCTGCACCGGTTAAATTGGACTATACCTACAGCGATCAGCAACTCACGTTCCTCATGCAACATGCGCGCAATGAATTCTCTCGTTGGGATGCGGCGCAAAGTTTGCTGGCAACCTATATCAAGCTCAATGTTGCTAAATATCAACAAAAACAGCCGCTGACTCTGCCTAATCACGTCGCTGATGCTTTCCGCGCGATATTGCTTGATGAAAAACTTGATCCCGCGTTAGCGGCACAGATTCTGACATTGCCATCTGAAAATGAAATTGCGGAACTGTTTGCCACCATTGATCCGCAAGCTATCAGTGCGGTACATGAGGCTATTACCCGCTGTCTGGCAAATGAATTATCGGACGAGTTGTTGGCTGTCTACGTGGCGAATATAACTCCTGAATATCGTATTGAACACAGTGATATTGCTAAGCGAGCATTACGAAATACTTGCCTGAATTATTTGTCATTTGGCGAGGCAGAGTTTGCCAATAAGCTTGTTTCCTCTCAATATCATCAAGCTGATAACATGACGGACTCACTGGCAGCATTAGCCGCCGCAGTTGCTGCTCAGTTGCCTTGCCGTGATGAATTACTGGCGGCATTTGATGTGCGCTGGAGTCATGATGGTTTGGTGATGGATAAATGGTTTGCACTGCAAGCAACCAGCCCTGCGGCAGATGTTTTGACACAGGTGCGAGCTTTACTTAAGCATCCTGCATTTAGTCTGAGTAATCCCAACCGTACCCGTTCATTAATTGGTAGCTTTGCCTCCGGTAATCCGGCCGCATTCCACGCCACTGACGGTAGCGGTTATCAATTCCTGGTGGAGATACTCAGCGATTTGAATACCCGTAACCCGCAGGTCGCCGCTCGTTTGATTGAACCATTGATTCGTTTGAAACGCTATGACTCAGGTCGTCAAACGCTGATGCGTCAGGCTTTGGAACAATTGAAAACATTGGATAACTTATCCGGTGATTTATACGAAAAGATAACCAAAGCATTGGCAGCATAAATAGGTTATTAACTATGTAAACAGAGGGCAGCGATGCTCTCTGTTTTTTACCCCTACAAATACTTTCAGTCTTTGCATGGCTTTACGTCGCAAACGTTTACTTTCCTGAGAGATGAATTTACCATTCCCGCATCAACGGCTAGTCACCGCTCGCTCAGGAGATCACATGTATTATCCACTCGTCAAAAAAGCACTATTTCAGCTTGATCCAGAACGTGCTCATGAATTCACTTTTCGTCAGTTAAAACGTCTTACCGGCACACCGCTTCAGTTTTTAGTTAGCCAATCAGTGCCAACTAAACCAGTAAGCTGTATGGGTCTGTCATTCAAGAATCCATTAGGTTTGGCAGCGGGCTTGGATAAAGACGGCGAGTGTATTGATGCCCTTGGCGCGATGGGATTTGGTTTTATTGAAGTCGGGACGGTAACACCAAAGCCACAGTCAGGAAATGATAAACCAAGATTGTTTAGGATCGTCGAGGCAGAGGGCTTGATCAATCGTATGGGATTTAATAATCATGGGGTTGATAACTTAATTGAAAACGTCAAGAAATCACATTTTGGCGGTATTTTAGGTATTAATATTGGCAAGAATAAAGATACGCCGGTAGAACAAGGCAAAGAAGATTACTTGATTTGTATGGATAAAGTTTATCCTTACGCTGGATATATCGCGATTAATATTTCATCGCCCAATACCCCAGGATTACGATCTTTACAGTATGGTGAAGCGCTGGATGATTTATTAGCAGCAATTAAAAATAAACAAACTGAATTACATCAGCGTCACCATAAGTATGTTCCGGTGGCAGTAAAGATCGCCCCGGATCTTACTGAAGAAGAATTGATCCAAATAGCGGATAGTTTAGTTCGCCATAATATAGATGGCGTTATCGCTACTAATACAACTTTAGATCGCTCCCTCATTCAGGGATTAAATTATTGCGAGCAAGCCGGTGGGTTAAGTGGCCGTCCATTGCAATTACGTAGCACTGAAGTGATTCGCCGTTTATCGCAAGAGCTGCAAGGTCGCTTACCTATTATCGGTGTTGGTGGAATTGACTCAGTCACTGCCGCGCGGGAAAAAATGGCTGCGGGTGCTTCATTGATTCAAATTTATTCCGGATTTATCTTCCGTGGGCCAGGTTTGATTAAGAATATCGTTACTCATATCTAATTATTTATCTTCATTATTGGTCGGGGGGTTTATTTATTCCTCCGGCTCGTCTATATTTTACCCCAATGGATTAAATATACATCAAAAGCCTAATCCTTAATAATTGGAGTTGTAGGAAGGCGGCCACTGAGTGAATCCTAATGAGCTTACTCAGGTAAGTGATTCTGGTGAACGAAAGCAGCCATCGAACATGCAGCTTGAAGTATGACGGATATATACGATTTAGTGCAATTTGATGAGTAGGAACTCAATTGTTGAGTCAATAATATTGGTGAGCGTGGCGGGAAGGATAAATATGCGGATTAAACCAGACGATAAATGGCGTTGGTATTTTGATACCGAACATGACCGACTTATGTTGGATTTAGCCAATGGTATGATATTCCGCTCGCGCTTTCCGTCTAAAATGTTAACCCCGGATGCATTTGATGAGTGTGCATTTTGTGTTGACGATGCGGCGCTTTATTTTGAGTTTGAAGATCAATGCCGTCAAATTAAAATGGGGTATGAGCAACGTTCGGAATTGATATTAAATGCGTTGGTTGCTTTTCGTTTTCTTAAACCATTAATGCCTAAAAGCTGGTATTTTGCACAACGACCTAAAACGTGGCTGCCACAGAATGCAGAGCTGGCGACAGTAAAAGTATTGGAGAACGGTGAAGATATTAGTTTGTTAGTGGTTGAGTCCGGTGACACGGCAAGTTTGTGTTTATTAGCACAACCCCAGGTAGTATTAGCAGGGCGTCAGTTAGTATTGGGCGATGCGATAAAGATAATGAATGACCGCTTAACACCATTGGTTATCGAAAAACCTTATGCCGCACCGGCCTTTAATCTTGACCGGGCGGTTTAGTTAATCAGTTGCAGCTTATTTGCCGCTAAGCGTAATATCTCCTTTAGGTATGCAACTGCAACAAAGAATCGTTCCGTCATTTCCAATAGCACTTTGTTTTAACGGTGCGACCTCGCCATTGATTAACGTAATTCTGCAACTGCCACATATTCCTGCCCGGCACGAGTATGGTATGCGGATATTTTGTTGCTCCAGCTGTTCCAATAATACCTGCTGATTATTACCGTTAAAGCGAATGCCATTATATTCAATGGCTACGGATTTGGATTTATCCTCTGGCGCGGCAAGACTTTCAACTATTGCTCCAGCGCCATAAGGGCGCGGTAGCTTAGTTGACAGAACTTCTACTTCATCCCCAACCCGAATAATACCGCTATTCCTGGCCACCATATTCTGACCAAAATCGATATCGCCATTCTCGGCGGTTCGGAATGTCTGTAGTGTTTGTAATGGCTCGCCGGTTGGGTGCTTGCGACCGCGCTCAACACTGACAGTAGTTAATACACAGCGGCTACATGGCTTAACTAAATCAAAGGTAATATCGCCGACTCGGATAACCTGCCAACTGTCTTCAGCGAATGCATTGGCGCCGGTTACCAGTAAATTAGGGCGAAACTGTTCCAGCTTAATACTGCCGGGGCAGCGTTGTTGTAGATCTTTAAATGAAGCTTCGTTAATTAACAGATAAGGGAAACCATCCGCGAACGACAGCGGAATTTCCGGCATGGGTTTCACTCTCCGGGTTAATTCTGGCCCCAGCCAGCGTAATTGCACCTCTCTTTGAAAATAACCACTGAGCCAGTTGTTGATAGCCGCAGGGGCAATTAGCGCGGTAAAATGATTCCCCCAAACTTCTGTCGGTTCGGCATTGGCTAAAAAATCATTAAAGCGGATACTGGCACTTTCGCCGTCAGGGGCAGTGAGATATAAACCGTCTGACATTAAGGCGGGAGTAAACATCACCATCTTCGGATATTGGCGCGCAGTAATAAAAGTGCCATCCGGTTCGGTAATCATAAATACGCGGTCAAAGGCTAATCCACTGCTGCTGACTTGTGCATGAGAAAGCTGCAAGCCGCGCATGGATTTTACCGGATGAACATAAAGTCGGGAGAGGGTAATCACCATTGTCTCCGTGCGAGTATTAAATAAGAGGGAGCAACTTTATGACAAGCTGCTGGGATTAGCTATAATGCGCAACAATTTTCTTTTTGGTGATAGTGCGATATGAACTCTCTGTTTGCCAGCACGGCGCGTGGACTGGAAGAACTGTTAAAAAGCGAACTCGAAGCGTTGGGCGCTCACGACTGTAAAATAGTGCAGGGCGGGGTACATTTTCAGGGCGACGATCGACTCATGTACCAAAGCCTGCTGTGGAGCCGTTTGGCTTCGCGCATTTTGTTACCGCTCAATGATTTTAAAGTTTACAGCGATTTAGATTTGTACCTTGGGGTGCAGGCGATTGATTGGCCATCAATTTTTGGTGTGGATAAAACCTTTGCCGTGCATTTTAGCGGCGTGAATGATGAAATCCGCAATAGCCAATATGGGGCATTAAAAGTTAAAGATGCCATCGTCGATAGTTTTACTCGTAAGCTGGATCAGCGCCCAACTGTAGCTAAACAACAGCCGGATATCCGGGTGAATGTTTTCCTGCAACGAGAGATGGCCAGTGTCGCGCTGGATCTCAGTGGTGAAGGTTTACATCAACGTGGTTATCGTGACCTTACCGGTCAGGCGCCGCTGAAGGAAAATCTGGCTGCGGCGATTATTCATCGTTCTGGCTGGCAGTTGGGCACACCGATGGTCGACCCGATGTGTGGTTCAGGCACATTGCTGATTGAAGCTGCCATGATGGCATCTGACCGCGCACCGGGGCTGCATCGCGAGCATTGGGGCTTTACAGCCTGGAGTGCTTTTAACGAAGAGCTGTGGCGTGAATTAACCACTGAAGCGCAAGTTCGCGCGCGCCGTGGTTTGCAGGAGACGACATCTCGCTTCTTTGGTTCTGATATTGATCGGCGTGTGATTGAGATGGCTCGAGCCAATGCTCGTCGCGCTGGGGTAACAGAACTGATTACCTTTAATGCCAATGATGTTAGCAAATTGGTGAATCCATTACCGGAAGGGCCAGTAGGTACGGTTATCAGTAACCCACCTTATGGTGAGCGGTTGGACAGTGAGCCAGCATTGATTGCGTTGCATAATATGCTCGGCCGCATTATGAAAACATCATTTGGTGGCTGGCGTTTATCTCTGTTCAGTGCCTCGCCAGAACTGTTGAGCTGCCTACAATTGCGTGCAGAGCGCGAATTCAAAGCCAAAAATGGCCCACTGGATTGCGTGCAGAAAAACTATCAATTAGCAGCAAATCCACAAGGTGCGGCGGGTATTCAGGTTGCTGAGGATTATGCTAACCGCCTGCGTAAGAATGTGAAAAAATTGGATAAATGGGCTAAGCAACAGGGCATTGAGTGTTACCGCCTGTATGATGCTGATTTGCCAGATTACAACGTGGCCGTTGACCGTTATGGCAGCAAGGTCGTAGTACAGGAATATGCGCCGCCGAAAACGATTGATGCACAAAAAGCACGTCAGCGTCTGTTTGATGTGATTAATGCGACTTTGGCTGTGTTGAATTTGCCTTCTAATCAATTGGTACTGAAAACTCGCGAACGGCAGAAAGGCAAAAACCAATACGAGAAGTTGGCCCAGAAAGGCGAGTTCTTATTGGTGAGTGAATATAATGCCAAGTTATGGGTTAACCTGACCGATTATCTCGATACCGGCTTGTTCCTGGATCACCGTATTGCCCGTCAGATGCTGGGCAAAATGAGTCAGGGTAAAGACTTCCTTAACCTGTTCGCTTATACCGGTACTGCCAGTGTACATGCTGGGCTGGGGGGCGCACGCAGTACCACTACAGTCGATATGTCGCGCACCTATTTAGAATGGGCGGAGAAAAACCTGCGAGCAAATGGTTTAACGGGCCAGCAGCACCGCTTGATTCAGGCCGATTGTCTCTCCTGGCTGAGTAACACCGATGAGCAATTCGATGTGATCTTCATTGATCCACCGACGTTCTCCAACTCCAAGCGTATGGAGACTACCTTTGATGTTCAGCGCGATCATTTAGTGCTGATGAAAGAACTTAAACGGTTACTGCGCCGTAAGGGAACCATCATGTTCTCAAACAATAAGCGCGGTTTCCAGATGGATTTGGACGGGATAAAGGCGTTGGGGTTGGAAGCGAAAGAGATCACCGCGCAAACACAATCTGAAGACTTTGCCCGCAATCGTCAAATCCACAACTGTTGGCTGGTCACTCACAGCCACGAGGAAAAGTAGAAACTATGTCGTTAATTAGCATGTCCGGTGCCTGGCTGTCGTTCAGCGATGCACCTCTATTAGATAATACTGAATTGCATATTGAGGCGAACGAGCGTGTTTGTCTGGTGGGCCGCAATGGCGCGGGCAAATCCACCTTGCTGAAGATTCTGAGCAAAGAAGTGCCTTTGGATGATGGTCGGCTCATTTATGAGCAGGATTTAATTGTCGCACGTTTGCAACAAGATCCACCGCGTAATGTGGCCGGTACGGTGTTTGACTTTGTCGCGGAAGGTGTTCAGGAGCAAGCCGAGCATTTGAAAGCTTACCATACCACGCTGCATCAGGTTGAACTTGATCCGAGCGAAAAAAACCTCAATCGCCTGGCGGCATTGCAGGAAATTCTGGATCATCAGGGTTTATGGCAATTAGATAGCCGCATTCAGGAAGTGCTGAAACAGTTGGGTCTGAACGCTGATGCTGAGCTTTCCTCGCTGTCGGGCGGTTGGTTGCGTAAAGCGGCATTAGGTCGCGCACTGGTTAGCTCGCCAAAAGTGCTGCTGCTGGATGAACCGACCAACCATTTAGATATTGAAACTATTAACTGGCTGGAAGGCTTCCTGAAAGAATTCCAGGGCAGCATTGTCTTTATTTCTCATGACCGTTCCTTTATTCGTGCGATGGCAACACGTATTGTCGATCTGGACCGCGGTAAATTGGTGTCATGGCCAGGTAATTACGAACTGTATCTTGCCAGCAAAGAAGAAGCGCTGCGGGTCGAAGAGCTGCAAAACGCTGAATTTGACCGCAAACTGGCGCAAGAAGAAGTGTGGATCCGCCAAGGCATCAAAGCACGACGTACCCGTAGTGAGGGCCGTGTTCGCGCCCTGAAAGCACTGCGTATGGAGCGTTCGCAGCGCCGTGAAGTGATGGGTACGGCCAAGATGCAAGTGGAAGAAACCGTGCGTTCAGGCAAAATTGTCTTCGACCTGGAAAATGTTAACTATCAAGTCGGTGGCAAAGTGCTGGTGAAAGATTTCACCGCTCAAGTACAGCGCGGTGACAAAATTGCGCTGGTGGGGCCAAATGGTTGCGGTAAAACCACTTTACTGAAACTGATGCTCGGTCAGCTTAAAGCCGATAGCGGTAAAGTCCATTGCGGCACCAAACTGGAAGTGGCCTATTTTGACCAGCATCGTGCAGAGCTTGATCCAGAGCGCACGGTGATGGATAACCTGGCTGAAGGTAAGCAGGAAGTGATGGTCAATGGTCGTTCACGCCATGTTCTGGGATATCTGCAAGACTTCTTGTTCCATCCGAAACGCGCTATGACACCGGTAAAAGCGTTGTCTGGTGGTGAGCGTAACCGTCTGTTATTGGCTAAATTATTCCTTAAGCCAAGCAACTTGCTGATCCTCGATGAACCGACCAACGATCTGGATGTGGAAACACTGGAATTGTTGGAAGAAATGGTGGATAGCTATCAGGGTACAGTCTTGTTGGTTAGCCATGACCGTCAATTCGTTGATAACTCAGTAACAGAGTGCTGGATCTTTGAAGGCAATGGTCAAATCAGCAGCTTCGTCGGTGGCTATTATGATGCTCATCAGCAGCGCGCTGAGGCGAAACCTATTCGTCAGGTGGCACCAAAAGTTGAAGAAACCAAACCGGCTGCCCCGTTAAAAAACACGGCTCCAGCGGCAAAACGCCCTGGCAAGCTGAGCTATAACTTGCAACGTGAATTGGATCAGTTACCGCAACAATTAGAAAAACTAGAACATGAAATCAGTAGGTTACAGGCTGAGGTGAGTCATGCTGATTTCTTCTCCCGTTCACACGAAGAAACACAACAGGTTTTGAAGGCATTAGCCGATGCTGAACAGGCATTAGAAGTGGCGTTTAGTCGTTGGGAAGAGCTGGAAGCTCAGAAAAACGGTTAAAACGTGTTTTCACCGTTCTGTCAGGTAACGCGATATCCTACTTTATGATGATATTATGTCTATTGTTATAGTAAGTTACTTGATAGAACGGTGTTCAATCCCCTTTATCTGAAGGGGAGTCAGCCGTGAGGGATTCGATATTGTGTTCTGTAATTCAGCCTGAGCACGGCGAGCACACAGGGCAGTCAGGGAATGTTATCCTGTGCCGGCAGTGCGATATGTCAGTGGCCTTACCCTCCTTGCCTTATGGCACCAAAGCGGTATGTCCGCGCTGTAAAACCACACTGACCGCGCGGTGGGACGAACCACGTAAGCGCCCAGTGGGTTATGCTATCAGCGCACTCTTTATGTTGTTGCTGGCTAATATGTTCCCCTTCGTCAATATGCGCGTAGCAGGGATCACCAGCGAAATTACCCTGATCCAAATACCCAAAGTGATGGTGGCAGATGACTATGCCAGCATGGCAACGTTATTTATGGTTTTGGTTCAGCTGATTCCGGCTTTCTGCATGGTGGCCATCATTTTGCTTTGTCTGCGAGTGCGTATGCCGCACCGCTGGAAAGCACTGATAGCAAAAGCACTTTTTCAATTTAAAACTTGGTGCATGGTAGAGATTTTCCTCGCTGGTGTGCTGGTCAGTTTTGTTAAGTTAATGGCTTACGGCGAAATCGGCATTGGCAGCAGTTTTGTCCCTTATTGCTTATTCTGTTTATTGCAAGTACGCGCTTTTCAATGTGTCGACCGCCATTGGATGTGGCAGGATATTGCCCCGGCACCAGCGTTACCTCATCCATTGATTGCGGGCCGAACCGGTTTGCGTCAAGGACTGCGCTCTTGTGCGTGCTGTACGGCCATTTTGCCACAAGACTTGGTCGAATGCCCTCGCTGCCATACTTATGGCTATATCCGCCGGCGCAATAGCCTTCAGTGGACAATGGCATTATTAGTCACGTCAATAATGTTATATATCCCAGCCAACCTTATGCCCATTATGATTACCGAAAGTTTGGGGAATCAGATGAACTCCACCATCATGGCTGGGGTGATTTTCTTGTGGAGTGAAGGCTCTTATCCGGTGGCAATGGTGATTTTTATTGCCAGTATTATGGTGCCATCATTAAAAATGTTAGCGATCGGTTGGTTATGTTGGGATGCAAAAGGCAAAGGAAATACCGACACTGAACGGATGCATTTTATTTATGAAATTGTGGAGTTCGTTGGCCGCTGGTCGATGATTGATGTTTTTGTTATCGCGGTGCTGTCGTCATTAGTACGTATTGGGCAACTAATGAGTATCTATCCGGCGATTGGTGCACTGCTATTTGCCATGGTGGTTATCCTGACCATGTTTGCTGCATTAACCTTCGATCCCCGTTTAACCTGGGATCGGATAAGTGAAACAACCCAAAAGGAGCCGCAAGGTGACGGACAATAATCCCAGCCAAGGTGTGGCAGAAATTGAAAAAATCAAGCGGTGGTCCCCTGTGTGGATCATTCCGATTGTTACTGCGTTGATTGGCGCATGGATACTGTTTTATCACTTCAGCCATCAGGGGCCGCAGGTGGTTATGACCACTTCGAACGCTGAAGGTATTGAAGCGGGTAAAACCAAAATAAAGAGCCGCAGTGTTGATGTTGGCATCGTTGAGCAGGTCACGTTAAGTGAAGATCTCAACCATGTTATCGTGAAAGCACGGTTGAACTCTGGCATGAATACCTTGCTACACAGCGATACGGTTTTCTGGGTGGTCAAGCCGCAGATTGGTCGTGAAGGGGTTTCCGGCTTGGGAACACTGCTTTCAGGGGCTTTCATTGAACTGCAACCAGGTGGCAAAGGTAAGCCACTAAATGAGTTTACTTTATTGGACTCCCCCCCCTTGGCTTCACCGGATGCTAAAGGTTTGCGCATCATACTTGACAGCGAACAAGCCGGGCAGTTGAATGCAGGCGATCCCGTGCTATTCCATGGCTATCGTGTGGGTTCTGTGGAAACCAGTGCTTTTGATGCTAAATCACGCCTGATGCATTATCAGTTATTTATTGGTGCACCTTATGACAGCTTGGTCACCAGCAATGTGCGTTTTTGGAAAGACAGCGGGGTGGCGGTAGATCTCTCCTCCCAAGGGATGCGCGTTGAAATGGCTTCTTTGGCGACCTTATTCAGCGGAGGCGTCAGCTTTGATGTTCCCGACGGTGTAGAGCCGGGTAAGCCAATTACCCAGGCTAGAGCTGAATTCAAACTGTTTGATAACCGTAGTAGCATCGAAAATTCGCTGTACACCGAACATGAAGATTTCTTGCTGTTCTTCTCTGATTCTGTACGTGGTTTACAGGCTGGAGCACCGGTTGAATTCCGGGGTATTCGTATCGGGACTGTCGGGGATGTTCCTTTCTTCGCTGAAGGGATGAGACAGCGCGTTGATAATGATTTCCGTATTCCGGTGTTAATCCGCATTGAACCTGGCCGTTTTCGCGAGGACTTAGGCCCGGATGCTAATTTTGAGCAAGTCTTGAAAACAGCCAAAGAACGTGGTCTGCGTGCATCCTTAAAATCAGGCAATCTGTTGACCGGCGCACTGTTTGTCGATCTGGACTTTTACCCCGACGCTAAACCGTGGAAAGGGCCAATGGAAGTGGCGGGTTATCCTTTATTGCCAACCGTCAGCGGTGGTTTAGCGCAGATTCAGCAAAAAGTAATGCAAACACTGGATAAGATTAATAATCTTCCGCTGGATCCAATGGTCAGAGAAGTCACCAAAACACTGTCTGAAAGTCAGAAAACCATGCGTGAAACCCAAAAAACGCTGGAATCACTGACGGCGCTGACTTCAAGCCCGGCAATGCAGGGTTTACCGAAAGATCTGCAAAAAACCTTGAATGAATTGAATCGTAGTATGAAAGGTTTCCAGCCAGGTTCGCCAGCCTACAATAAAATGGTGGGTGATATGCAGCGGTTAGATCAGGTATTGCGTGAGTTACAACCGGTGTTACGAACGCTGAATGAAAAGAGCAATGCGCTGGTGTTTGAAGCGGCAGGAAGTCAGGATCCTCAGCCTAAGAAGGCCAAAAAATGATGAAATGGATGGCAGTTATCGCAGCACTGTTGCTCAGTGCTTGCAACAGTACACCTAGCAAAACGTACTATCAGTTGCCAGCTCTCAGTGCACCTACTGGCGCGACGAGCAGTGTTGCATCAAGGCAGCTGTGGGTTGAGCATGTTGGTGTGGCGGATTATCTGGCGGCGGCCGGTGTGGTGTATCAAACCAACGATGTGCAATACGTGATTGCCAGCAATAACCTGTGGGCAAGCCCATTGGATCAACAGTTGCAGCAAACCTTGGTCACTAATCTGAGCAATGCGCTGCCGGGCTGGTTGGTCTCCTCACAACCACTAGACAGTGATCAGGATGTCCTGAATGTCACTGTCACCGGGTTCCATGGCCGCTATGATGGACGAGCCATCATCCGTGGTGTTTGGATACTCAAACGTCAGGGGCAGCTGATTAAGCAGCCGTTTGATTTAGAGCTAAAACAGGGCGAAGATGGTTATGATGCTCTGATTCGCACTTTGGCTGAGGGTTGGCAGCAAGAGGCCAAGTCGATAGCTGCCCAGTTGCGGTGATTTAAGTCATATTTTGTTCCAAATCTGTCTAATCCTCTTTCATCGATAATTATAAATTTATCGTGAAAGAGGATTTTTATTATATATCAATTAATTAATACCACTTACCCCAAATCAATCACTTAGCAAATTCAGCGTGCATAGCTCACAAATATGACATTGGCGTGAATTTTGCGCATTGCTTTTCTGTTTCCTAAGGTCTATCACTTAACTGTGACTGAACATAAAGTAGTCACTGTTTTATTTCCACCAGACCGAAAGATGAGGGAAACGAGGCATGAAGAGACAGAAAAGAGATCGCTTGGAAAGAGCGTTGTCACGTGGTTATCAAGCAGGTATTTCAGGGCGTTCAAGGGAAATTTGCCCCTATCAAGCTTTAGACGCCAGATCGCATTGGTTAGGAGGTTGGCGACAAGCCATGGAGGACAGGGCTGTGACCGCTTAAGCGGCTCTCTGTCAGACTAAGGGATAACCTCCGCTTTATGCGGAGGTTATTGGTAACTTTAATCAACCCAACGTTTTAGCAAGATACTCGCATTCACCCCACCAAAACCAAAACCATTTGAAAGTGCATAAGTCATTTCATGAGGCTGCGCTTTACCTGCTACCACATTCAGCCCTGTGGCGGCAGAATCCAGGTTTTCCAGATTCAATGTTGCGGGTACGATTTGATCTCGCAATGCCAGGACGGTGAAAATCGTTTCCAATCCACCAGCAGCTCCCAACAAGTGTCCAGTCGCTGACTTAGTCGATGTGACTGCTAAGGTATCACTCTCGCCAAACAAGTGTTTAATGGCATTGATTTCACCGAGATCACCTACTGGCGTAGAGGTTGCATGAGCATTGAGATGCTGAACTTGTTCGGGTGTAATACCGGCCTGACGCAACGCAATCTTCATGGCGCGATAGGCGCCATCACCATCTTCGGCACCGGAGGTCATATGATATGCATCGGCACTGGTGCCATAGCCGACAATCTCGGCTAAGGGTTTTGCACCACGCGCCAAAGCATGTTCCAGTTCTTCAATCACCAGTAAGCCAGCACCTTCTCCCATCACAAAGCCATCACGGGCACTGTCAAAGGGGCGAGAAGCTTTTTCAGGGGCATCATTAGAACCGGTTGATAATGCACGCGCGGCCGCAAAGCCAGCCAAGCTGACTTTATCGATTGCAGCTTCAGCGCCACCACATAGTGCAACATCAGCCTCATTATTGCGGATAAGGCGAACTGCATCACCGATGGCCTGAACACCTGCCGCACAAGCAGTCACCGGCGCGCCAATCGGCCCTTTGAAATGATGTTTGATGGAAACGTGACCTGCGGCCAGATTCACCAAAAATGAGGGGACGGTAAAAGGTGACAGACGTTTTGGACCACGGCTATCCGTGGTACGTACTGCATTTGCAATCGATGGGAAACCACCAATACCAGAACCAATAATGGTCGCGGTGCGCTCTTGCTTCTCTGAATTATCGGCTTGCCAGTTGGCATGGGCAATGGCTTCATCTGCTGCGGCCATAGCAAACTCGATAAAACGATCCATTTTCTTTTGATCTTTTGGCGCGACAGCTTTATCTGGGTCGAAGCCAGCTTCGGGGTCTGTCGCGAGAGTTGGCACTTGTCCACCAATCTTTGCCGGCAAATCACCGACAATTTCATCGGGCAGAACACGGATACCAGACTGCCCTGCTAATAGGCGTTGCCACACCATATCGATACCGCAGCCTAATGGGGAAACCACACCCATTCCTGTAATTACTACACGGCGCATGTTCATTATTTTTCCTTTGAAGACTCAATTGAATGGGGGGAATACCTGACATTGGCTACATCTTTCTCATGCATCAATGCCAACCGTTTATTAATTATATCGCTCCTGACCGAGCCTGCCGCGATGGTGACATCCTCTGCGCGAATAGGTTGCTGAGTGGCATTGTTCAGCAAAATTGGATCGACCGGAGTACCGGTACGGCGATCGGTGAGTATGACTGCGGGGCCGTCTGGCGCAAAATGTTGATTACCCCAGTGAAACAGGGCTGCAATCACTGGGAAGAAATCATTACCGCGCTCCGTCAATAAGTATTCATAGCGGGCAGGGCGAGAGTGATAGGGCTGTTTCTCCAGGATACCGCTTTCCACTAAGTATTTGAGGCGGCGGGTGAGGATGGTGGGAGAAAGCTGCAAACTTTGCTGAAATTCATCAAACCGCGTGAGCCCTTGAAAGGCATCACGGAGAATCAGTATGCTCCACCATTCTCCTACCCGTTCAAGAGAACGGGCCACCGGGCAGGGCATATCTTGCAGGCGAGTTCTTTGCATACCACTCCTCGGATGATTTTTGTGGGCATAGCGAGCTGTGCCAAAATTAAATATCCATTAGTTGCTACATTTATTGTAGTCACTAATGCTAAAAAAAATGCCGCTGGCATCATAGTTAATGTGCAGGGGAGTTAACTGCCCCTGCACGAGAAAACGGGTCTAGATATTAGAAGGCGTTGGTGTCTTTAAACAGACCGACTTTTAAGTCAGTGGCGGTATAAATCACTTTACCATCTACCAGCACTTCACCGTCAGCCACACCCATAATCAATTTACGCATAATAATGCGTTTAAAATTAATTCGATATGTTACTTTTTTGGCATCTGGCAGAACTTGTCCGGTGAATTTAACTTCTCCGACGCCGAGTGCGCGGCCTTTGCCTTCGCCACCCAACCAGCCAAGATAGAAACCAACTAACTGCCACATGGCATCAAGGCCCAAGCAGCCAGGCATTACCGGGTCGCCGATAAAGTGGCAACCGAAGAACCATAGATCCGGATTAATATCCAGTTCCGCTTCCACATAACCTTTGCCATAGGTACCGCCGTCTTCGGTCATTTTAACGACACGGTCCATCATTAACATATTGCCTGCTGGCAATGGTGGCCCGCCAGCGCCAAACAGTTCGCCCCGGCCAGATGCTTCAAGGTCTTCTTTTGTATAGGATTCGCGTTTATCTACCATGTTCTCAGTAAGCCTTATTTTAATGAAGTGCGCAGAATAGCGTACACATGTACGCTGAACAAGTCCGATCAGCCCTGGTTGAACCAGTTTAGCCAACGTAATGGCCAAGGCCAACGGCGTCTGTCCTGCGGATTTACTTGTGAGATTCGCTCTTGAATTATACCTAATAAGCTAGGTTGTTGCTCATCGGCATAAACCATACCCGTAAGCAAAGGCAATGCTTCAGCGACTGTATCTACAGCCCACAAATGGAACTGACCTTGCTGTACCGCCTCAATCACCGCTTGATTCAAGCATAAATGACGGACATTCGTGGTCGGTAAAATAACGCCCTGACTGCCAGTAAGCCCACGACGTTGGCAAGCTTCAAAGAAGCCTTCAATCTTTTCATTTACACCACCGATAGGTTGTACGTTGCCAAATTGGTCAACTGAACCTGTCACGGCGATTTGTTGATTGATAGGCTGTTGTGATAGGGCACTGACTAGTGCGCAAAGCTCTGCCAGCGATGCACTGTCACCATCAACCTCTCCATAGGATTGCTCAAAAACAATGGAGGCGGAGAAAGGCAGTGGCTGATCAAGTTCCAGTTCTGAAATTAGGAATGCTTGCATAATCATCATGCCTTTAGCATGAATGTTACCGCCTAATTCAGCTTTACGCTCTACGTCAACAAATTCGCCATCGCCTAAATGAACAACGCAGCTGATACGTGCGGGTTCACCGAAAGCATAAGGGTGCCCCGGATATTCCAATACCGACAGGCCATTAATTTGGCCGACAACCTGGCCTTCAGTCTCAACCAGAATTTGCCCTAACTCAATTTCATCTTGCATCCGTTCAGCAAGATAGCTATTACGCCAGTCGCGGGCATTTAGTGCGACTTCGAGCGCATTGGCGGTAATCGCGTCCTCTTCGGCATAGAGCGCAGCTTCAGCTAACTGACGAGTGAGCCATTGCGGGCATAATGGCAGACTCCCTTGGTCGCCGCTGTAACGCACCGCCTGTCGGAATAGCACCGGCCAGGCATCGGCGGATAACGAAGGCAACTGCTTTTGCTGTAACAGCGCATTGATATATCCGCACCACAACGTCATGCCATCAATATCGACTAGCGGCAGTTCAACTTCGAATTCACCGTAAATAGCCAATTCGCCAAGCTCAGGTTCCATATCATGGAAATCACCCAGACCAAGACGATCACCGATCAGCATCAAACGCAGATCCAGTGGCATTGAGGGGATATGTACCGGTAAAGGGCGAGTTTCGTCAGGTGACAACCAGTCAAAGCGCTGCTGAACTATCATCTGCTTCAAGCGTAGCCACATCAATGGCTGAGCTTGTAATGATCGTACCGATAGGATCAAGACACCGCCATTAGCTTGATGAACCAAGCCAGGCTGGAGACTTATTTGATCTTTATGCCATCTAACACAGCCAAACAGCTGTTCTGGTTCTACCCATTCCTGATAGAGGCAGCGTGAAATCGCCGCAAATGGCTCGTCACCGCGTTGGGCCGGTTGCCAACTGACTTGGTGCCCATGCACGAGGTAGTCTCCGCCAAACAAGGCTGAGGCCTCAGGCTGGAGCTCTTTAACAGCTTGAGCGATCAGTGCCAGATACTCAGTGCTTTCCTGTGCTTTGATTAACATAAAACGCGGCAGTGATTGCGGATGACAAAATAGTGTCATTCCATTCTCAAGCCGAGCTTGAATCGCCGCGAAAGAAACAGGCTCCAACTGGGAGGCAGTAGCAAATAACGCTTCATATGGCGTTGTGTTCGGCAGCAGTGACTGCCATTCAAGTCTGTTATTGGTCAAAGTGATAGATGCAATCGTCAAAAAGGGAAAGGGCGATTATACAAGAATAAACCAGACTTCATATACGTAGAGTAGCAGTTGGGGGCAAGGAGTAAGATATCGACAGTATTCCGTACAAAAAACAAACTAAACATACACTTTTAGTAGGGTGAAATTCTGCGTAAAACTGTTATGCTTAACTTAAGTTACGCGGTCACTAAAGAGCTCACGATGAAATATCAGCAACTGGAAAATCTGGAAAGCGGTTGGAAATGGGCGTATTTGGTTAAAAAACACCGTGAAGGTGAAGCCATTACTCGTCATATAGAAAACAGTGCTGCTCAGGATGCTGTCGAGCAACTGATGAAGTTGGAAAGTGAACCCGTGAAGGTGTTGGAGTGGATTGATACGCATATGAATATGCAACTGGCTACCCGGATGAAGCAGACTATACGGGCCAGGCGTAAGCGCCATTTTAATGCAGAACATCAACATACTCGCAAGAAATCAATCGATCTGGAATTTCTGGTGTGGCAACGTTTGGCAGCGCTGGCAAGGCGTCGAGGTAATACACTGTCAGAGACTGTTGTTCAGTTAATTGAAGATGCTGAACGTAAAGAGAAGTATCAGAATCAGATGTCGTCGTTGAAGCAGGACTTGCAAGATATTCTTGGTAAGGATGGTTGAGCTGAGCGGGTATCAATCGATATCAACACGGTAGGAACAGTGAAATCAAGAAAATGTCATTTGATCTGATTTTCTTAATTTCACGATAAAAAAAACCCCGCAATGCGGGGTTTTTTACGGAAGCAGTAAACTTAAGCCTGTGGCTGAGTTACAACTTCTTTGTAGCCTTTAACTTCGATCTCTACGCGACGATCTGGTGCCAGGCACTCAATCAGAGCAGCACGTGGTTTCACGTTGTCACAGGTGTTGCCAGTAACTGGGTTTGCTTGGCCTTCACCGCGAGCGGTGATTTTGTCAGCAGGGATACCTTTAGAAACCAGGTAATCACGCACGCTATCAGCACGACGCTGAGACAGAGCTAAGTTAGGAGCTGGTTGACCGATACGGTCAGCGAAGCCCAGAACCACTACAGAACCGTCTTTAGGATCGATAGAGCTCAGTTGTGCGTACAGTTGGTCCAGAGCTTGCTGGCCTTCTGGTTTCAACGTTGCTTTGTTGAAAGCAAACAGCACGTCAGACTTCAGAGTGAAACGCTTGGTGTCAACAACTGGAGCTGGAGCTGGAGCCGGAGCAATAGGAGCTACTGCATCTTCCTGACCGAAACGGTAAGAAACACCTACGCTCAGCATGCCGTTGTCTGGACGAGCACCAACGGTAGCTTTATCACCAATGTTGCTAACCCATTGGTATTCCATACGGGTTGCCCAGTTTTTGGTCCATGCGTATTCAGCACCCAGTGCTACCAGTGGAGAAACACCGGTATCATGGTTGTTCTGACGGTCGCCAGAAGCTGCGTCAAACGCGCTTGAGTCTGCACGCCAAACCATACCACCTAAACGGGTGTACAGGTCCAGATCCTGAGCAATTGGGTAGCTCAGTTTTGCAGCCAGTTGAACGCCTTGTGCTTTAAAGTCGCCGTTACGAAGGTCGCCTTTGTAAGGCATACGGCCAAGCCAGTCGTATCCCATTTCAAAGCCCAAGTATTGGTTTGCTTGGTAACCCAAGAACGCACCAGCACCTAATTGGTCTTTGTGAGTTGGACCGTCATTGCCTTGGTCGCCATAGATACCGCCAGTGCCAGTATTTTGATACTGAGACCAGCCCAGTTTACCACCGGTGTACCAGGTGTTATCTTTCGGTGCGGCTTGCGCTACTGTAGCGAAACCGGCCAGTGCCACTGCTAATGCGATAGCTGTCTTTTTCATTTTACGCCTCGTTATCATCCAAATAGGCAATGAGCTTTAAAAGCTAAGCCCTTGGTTAAAATTCTTCGTCAAGGTTTTAACGCTCCCGTTAATCACGCTGCCAGTATAATTTGGCGTTTTAGAGCAACCTTGGCGATGTAAAGTCTACAACGTGGCGAGAAAGTTACAAGTGTGATGTGATAAACCGGCTGAAAAAAAAGCGAAATAGTGCATAATCTTTAACGATTTAGCCGTGGAATATAGTATTTCCTAGACCTTATTTTCCGCCGCAAGCCGCATTCTGACTCGCTTTATGCTGATTTTGCAGGAGTAAGCCCTAAATATTGTAATAATTCATGGGATAAATCCTAAATTTACTTAATGATACAAAGAAGAATGAATTTTTAACGTTGCGCACTGTCCTTGATCGAGTTTTGTGTCATTCAGAGGACGCATAACAAACCCATAAGCATTTCCTAACTTTGCTGCTAAACGTAATCTAATGCGGTCATTTTCTGACAACTCGGGTAGCCATCCAAGAACGACACTGTAATTTCCCGTCAACAACGCCTTTTCCATTGCATCAACAGTAGATAATGGATTGATCTGCCTCGCCTGAACGACTTTACTCATTGGCAAGCCTGATTGCTGCAACCATAAACGACTTAATTTCTGCTGTGGGGTCAGCCACAAGAGCCACCGGGACTGTTTACCGAGCTGTTGTAATAAAGGAAGCAGTAATTGTGCTACCGCAGGCTGATTTTCACTGTAAACAAGTTCACTGATAAGGCCACTATCTGTTGGCACATCAACTCTTTCCTGTGTGTCACGGGTAATAAGAGAATGATAATTAGCATTATAAGGTTTTAGTGATTGAGTACGCATGATGAACCTCGCCTGTGGTTTCCTGTATGTATATACAGTAGTCACTGTTTGTTCGAAGATCAACTAAATTTTTACAAGACGCTTCGCATTATTGCGATGTAAATACGCAAAAGTTGATTTTGTGTTTGGCTCAGTTATCCATATTGCGTATTTTCTAATTAGTTGTTCCTCTTACACTTATTGCAACTAAAAAGGGACGTTTGATCGGATTTTTACTAAAGGAGTAGTGATGAAAAAAGTATCAGAGAACAAGATCATGCAGGTTCGGTGCCGTTTTGATTTTTTGGGCCAAATCACAGTCCGCTCACAATTTGGTGGTTACGGCCTGTTAGCCGATAACATTATGTTTGCAGTCGTTTCGGAAGGGGAGTTGTATCTGCGTGCTAATGACTTGGTTGAAAACTTATTCCGCACCAGAGGGATGGTTAATCTTGTTTATGCTAAACGCGGTCTTCCTGTTTCACTGCGTTATTATTGGGTTGATTTAGCATTGTGGGACGATGATCTTGCATTACGCCACTTTGCAAAACAGTCATATCAAGGGGCTAAATCCGAAGTTTTAAGTAAAAGAAGTCCCCCAGTTCGTTTGAAGGATTTACCCAATCTCAGTGCCAGCCTTGAGCGGTTATTATGGAAAGTGGGTATCCAGAGCGCGGCAGAGCTTAAGCTTGAGGGGGCTAAGCGTTGTTACCTGAAGTTACGCACATTACGACGCACATTAGGCGTCAATGTATTATTGGCACTTGCGGGGGCAATCAGTGGTCACCACTGTGCAGTGTTGCCTCTAATGTTGCGTAGCGAGCTGATTGAATGGTTTGAAATGCACATTCAGCCAGCCGGTGTCGCGCAATATGAAACAATATAGAGAAGGGCCATTGATGGAAACTGGCCCGAGATTTCATTAGCCAGCTTGGCCAATACGTTTATTCAGTTCACTAAGCTCAGGTAATAATTCGAGCAATAAGCCAATCTGTTGTAAAACCAATTGATCTTTGCTCTCCGGCTCAGGATTACAGCTCTGTAGCCGGGTTAATAAGCTCACTAATACTTGTGTCATTTTTAGACTATCGAGTTGTTCTTGCTCAAGAGCACCTTCAACATAACAAATAGCATCGTTAAGTAAATTCAACGTGGCAGTATTAGTCAGTTTTTCACGGTGAGCACCTAATGCAGAAATATAACTCAGCATGGTGTGGTTGAGGCAAAGTAAGCGAAATGCCGCCTCCTGTGTTTCCTTGTCGTTTTTTGGCTCCGCTGACATATTTGAGATAACAGAGGCCAATTCAGCATCGCAATTATGTGCATCACGCCGGGCAACACGGTAGGGCAAGCTGTTATCTTTACCTTGATAATATTGCACTAAAATAGCATCCAAATAACGGCAATTCGCATTAAGTGTTCTGTGAACAACCGCGGGAAGTTGGCGGAATTTCCAGTCAGGCCAGATAAAACTCACTGCAACCCAGGCAATAGCGCAACCAAGTAGCGTGTCAAACACACGCGGTGCGGCAACTTCAAATCCTTCCCCGAGCAAGTTAAAACAGAGCAACACCAACAAAGTAATGAACATTGTCGCGTGAGCATACTGAACATTACGGAAAGCAAAAAAGAGTACACCAGTAATGACAATCAGGATTAACTGACCCTCAATAGACGGCACAAAATACAGGATGGGGAGCCCAATAAGGATACCTGCCAAGGTGCCAATAATGCGCAGCGCGAGCCGGCGTCTTGTTGCATTGTAGTTGGGCTGGCAGACAAAAAGGCTGGTCAGCAAGATCCAATACCCATGACGCATGCCGGTAAGTTGAATAAACGCATAGCCTACGCAGAGTACAACGGACATGCGCACAGCATGACGGAAGAGTGCGGATTGAGGGGTCAGATGGCGACTGATGCGCAACTTGATATCACTCCATCCGGTGAGACGATCATCGGATAAGCGACTTTCTGGTTGTGGGCCTTCGGCTAATACTTGTTCTGATTCAATGCCAGCCAGTTGGGCATCAATGGCGCGCAGGTTTTTGAGCAAATGAGACAGTGCTTTAACTTGCGGTACATTCTCATTTTGTGCGAGCTCTCGAGCCAATGCAGCATTTAAAAATGTAAACGCCCGTTCGAAACGCGGGTCATGCTGATATTTTTGTCTCATCAGAATGGATTGCGACAGCTTCATACAGGCTCGGGCTTGCATGCTGAGCAGACGTTGAAAGCGGAATAACACGTCGCTGTAGCGAAATTTTTCCCGCAATACTTGATATTGGACGTGTGATGAACTGGCGCGTTCATGAATATCTTGTGCAACAAAATAATAGTGGAGGGTGCGCCGGGTCTCGCGCTGACCGCGATCACCTTTTAGCCGCGTAACAAGTGAGGTTTTGGCTTGGTTCAATGTCGAGACTAATGTACCGTTAGCCATTGCCACATCTATAAGTGGTTGATTGACATCATCTTCTATATCCGGGTCAAATAGATTGGCTTTTGCTTCAAGATATTGGGCCAAGTGTTGATAGCAACGGGCCAGATTATCCTGCAACGGACGAATAGGAAATATAAGATGCCCACAGAGGGTCAGGACATTATACCAAACGGCACCAAGTATCAGTAACAGGGGTTGCTGGTACCAAATATGGTACATGGAAGTACCCAACATGGTGTAAATGGCAATTAATAATGCACCAAAGGCGATGGTGGCATAACGTTGGCCTAAGGCACCCAGCAGAATAAAACCACAAGTTGAAAAGGTCAGGCCAAGGGCAAAAAGCCAAGGATAAGGAAATAAAAGTTCAATAGAGGCTGATGCGATAAAAAAACAAATCAACGTAATGAATAGATTACGTAACCGCCCAGCCAGGCGGTCATCAAGATCAGTTAGTGCTGCAGCCACGACACCCAGTGTTAAGGGGATTGTTAGCTTTGGCTGATCAATCCACCAAGGAACCGCCGTTACACCCATCAACGCGATAAATATACGAACATGATAAAGCAGGCTGCTATTGTAGATATAACGGCGTAAACCAGTGACGAAAGTGAGCACAAAAAACCTCTAAAAACTGAAAATTCAGCGTTGCTGATGCTGGCGTTGAGCATTGGCCATTCTCGCCTGTTGTGCCATTTCAACAGAAACGACACGGCGGCCCACAGGCCACAACGCGATAGCCGCGATCTTAAAATTGGCAATCCCCACCGGAATCCCAATTATGGTGATACATTGCACAATTCCGGTTGCAATGTGTGATAAACATAACCACCAACCAAATAAAATAAACCAAACGATATTCAGTAAAGAACCACCCGCGGTTAGCAGAGGATTACTTTTTTCAGGGTATAATTCATTGACATGGATCGCCTCATTGCCATAAGGGAGAAATGATAACTTGGTGATCTCCCAGCAAGAGCGCGTTAATGGTAAGGTGAAAATTAGGATAACGCTGACGACAGTTGCCAATAACCAGCCCAATGTGGTGAAAAAACCACCTAAAACAAAATTAAGAATATTTAGTACAGTACGCATAGTGATTAATCTGCCTAACTGAATAAAAAAACCGCAATGCGGATGAGTGATAACAGGTGCCATCTATTCTATACGCATGGCGCCGGTTAGTTTCCTTTGTTAACTATCGGATACCTGTTGTTTAAACTCAATTATTTTATTTACACTCCATCATGTTATTTCAATTCACTTAATACGAGTTATGGCGCGCGGATATGGAACTTAAAGCGACATCTTTTGGCAAGCATTTGGCTCAGCATCCTTATAATCGGGTACGCTTACTCAATGCGGGCATCGAAGTATGCGGTGATAAACATCAATACCTGATTCCTTTTAACCAGTTGGTTAACATTCAATGTAAACGCGGTATTGTTTGGGGCGAAATGGAATTTGAGCTTCCTAATCAGCAAGTTGTGCGTTTACATGGCACCGAATGGCAAGAAACTCAGCGTTTCTATCATCATTTACTGGGCATCTGGCAACAATGGAGTGAGGAGATGAGCCGGGTGTGTGTTGACGTTTTGCATAAACAAGTTGAACTGATTAAGCGAATTGAGCAGCAGGATAAGTGGTTCAAACGCAGTGAGTTAAGTCAGGTACAAGCATCTATCCGTGAGGCTTTTACCTCACTGCCGATGCCTGTTCAGCGCTTAATGGAATTTGACTCTTGCCGCGCAGATTATGAGCTTTGCTTACGCTGGCTGGAGCATGGTAACCGGAGTGTCGACCGCCGCAATCAGCAATGGACTCATCGCATGCTGGAGGAGCATCAGGATTTCTTCCAGAGCGTTGAAACTTCTCCGCTAAATGAGTCGCAAAGTCGGGCGGTCGTCAACGGCGAGGATTCAGTATTGGTGTTGGCCGGTGCCGGCAGTGGCAAAACTTCTGTATTGGTTGCTCGAGCGGGTTGGCTACTGCGGCGCAATGAAGCTCTACCTGAGCAGATTTTACTGCTCGCTTTTGGCCGCCAGGCCGCAGATGAGATGAACAGTCGTATCAAACAACGCCTTGGCGTGGATGATATTCAAGCTAAAACTTTCCACGCGCTCGCGTTGCAGATAATTCAGCAAGGTAGCCGTAAAACCCCGGTGATAAGCAAACTGGAATCAGACAGCCAAGCCAGACGGTCACTGCTTATCAAGCATTGGCAACAGCAGTGCAGTGAGAAAAAGGCACAAGCTAAAGGGTGGCGCGAGTGGTTAACCGACGAGCTTGAATGGGATATTGATGATGGCGAATTTTGGCGTGATTCGCGGCTCGCAGCCCGGCTAGCTGGGCGACTTGAGCGCTGGTTAGGTTTGATGCGCATGCATGGGGGTAGTCAGGCTGAAATGATTGAACAGGCTGATGAAGAAGTGCGTGCTCTCTTCCAAAAACGTATACGGCTAATGACGCCGTTATTGAAAGCATGGAAAACAGCGTTAAAAGAAGAGGGCGCTGTTGATTTCTCCGGGCTGATTCATCAAGCCGTCAATTTGCTGGAAAAAGGGCGTTTTGTCAGCCCGTGGAAATATATTCTGGTTGATGAATTTCAGGATATTTCGCCACAGCGTGCCATGCTGCTGAGGGCGTTACGCAAACAAAATAAGCAGACTTGTCTGTTTGCCGTTGGGGATGACTGGCAGACGATATACCGTTTCAGCGGAGCAGAACTTTCTCTCACCACCGCTTTCAGCCAGAATTTTGGTGAGAGTGCAGAATGTGCATTGGATACTACCTATCGATTTAATGACAGGATTGGTGAGATTGCTAACCGGTTTATTCAGCAGAATCCCTATCAACTGAAGAAACCCCTGAATAGCTTGAGTCAGGGGAATAAAAAATCGGTTGTCATTTTGCCGGGTGAGCAGCTTGAATCTCTGTTGGACAAGTTAAGTGGCTTTGTCAAAGATGATGAGCGTATTCTTATTTTGGCTCGTTATCATCATTTACGGCCAGAAGTTTTACAAAAAGCAACCACGCGCTGGCCAAAGTTAACGATTGATTTCATGACGATACACGCCAGTAAAGGGCAGCAGGCTGATTATGTGATTATTGCGGGATTACATGAGGGAAATGATGGTTTCCCTGCTGTGGCGCGCGAGTCAATTTTGGAAGATGTGCTGCTACCGGCCCCTGAAGATTTCCCTGATGCAGAAGAAAGGCGCTTACTTTATGTCGCTATGACGCGAGCAAAACATCAAGTCTGGTTACTGCAAGATACAGCTAACCCTTCTATTTTTGTTAATCAACTTAGCGAGTTAGGAGTGCCGACCCAACGTAAACCTTAGGCAATGTAGGGCTTTTTTGTGAAAAATGAAACCCGAAGATGTTATCACTCCGGGTTTCATCATTATTTCAGGCGTTGCTGTAAGTAACGGTCATAATCTGGGATGGCAATTGTCACTTCGCCGCTAAACAAGGCGGAGTCAATTAAGAAGTCGGCGGTAGAGCGGTTAGTCGCAACCGGAATATTCCAGACTGTGGCAAGACGGAGCAGGGCTTTTACATCAGGGTCATGTGGTACGGCATTGAGTGGATCCCAGAAGAAAATCAAGATATCAATTTTCTTCTCAGATATTAGCGCGCCCACCTCTTGGTCTCCGCCCATAGGGCCACTCAGTAAACAGTGAACATTAATACCTGTTGCCTTCTGTACCAGGTTTCCGGTGGTGCCAGTCGCATACAGTTCGTGCTGTGACAAAAGGTCTCTGTTGTGCATGACCCATTCGAGCAGAGATTTTTTGCAATGGTCATGAGAAACCAGGGCAATATGTTTTCGTGCCGCGATGGTGCGGGTGGTGAGTTCCATCAATCCTTCCTTCAAATAAGTGTCAGCGGTTTGCAGACAGATTACTGAAGTGATGTTTTAGTTCATAGCAGTAACGCAAAGAAATGCGAGGAAACAAGCATAACCTGATGTTTAAGAACGAGCTGAGGCTTGCTTGGTTACTTCACTGGCTGTTTTTTAGCCCATAATAAGAAGCGCTGCTGCGTGTCTGGGTCGGCTTGCAAAAACCAATATTGCAGCATCTGCTCTGCCACGTTTTCACCTTGTAAATTAGTGGCTTTTTGTGGAGAGTTCGTTCCTGCAACTGCAATCGTGGTTCCCGGGACAGCGCTCACCGGTGAGGGTGGGATAGTAGCAAAAGAGGGAACCGAAGCACTGAATTGCCCGACGTTATAAGTTGCCATGGCTGTTTCAAGCGTTGCCGCAGTATTGATATTATCCTGATGCAATACATCGTGGCGTACCGATAATGGCCGCCCATTATCGCCAATTAGCTGATATGACGGGTTTTTAGAAAACATGTTACCCTCTCGTTCAGTCTCGATTACGGGTAATTTTATCGCCACTGACCGGATATTGCGGGTGTTGAATACCACCACTAATGGCGGTGAGGAATACAATACTTTTGGATCCGTTGGGAGAGGTTTAGCGACTTTGAATAGAATTTGGTGCTGACCGCTATTTAGTTCCAGGCTATCAGCCCCTTTGAGTAAAGAACCTGACATATTTTTGCCATCGACCACCAACAGATCAATTTCCGGAGCGAGTTTTAAGGTCGTGGCTATAGCTGATGTACTACAGCAAACGGCCAAAATCCCTGCGACCACCAGACCAAATTTCATGTGCTACTCCTGAGGATGATGTCCACTTACATTGTCAGACACGCTAGATTATGTGTCAAAGTTTTTCCATTTGCCCATATTTATTTACCTTTTGAAACATCTGGTATAAATATGTTGTTGTTATCTTAATGAATTCTAAAGATAAAAGAGCCAATCTAACAGCTATTACTGCCATAACTATTAAACCAAATCAATTAGGCGGCGTTTATCCGTAGTTTTCTGAATGATATACACTGAGATGTCACCTAATATTGATAAATCCATCCGGATGCAAATGGATTGGAGTATTCTTTTAGCGCATCAGAGGAACTGAAAAATGCACGATAAAGACATTGCTGACATTCTTCAACAGGTAAAGACAATTGCTTTAGTGGGGGCCAGCGATAACCCTGCGCGGCCCAGCTATGGCGTAATGAATTACCTGCTAGAGCAGGGATATCAGGTCACACCCGTCAGCCCTAAACTGGCTGGAAAAACATTATTGGGTCAGCAGGTTTATGCTGAATTAGCCGACATTCCTTATTCTATTGATATGGTAGATGTATTCCGGAATGCTGATGCGGCATATGGTGTTGCGCAGGAAGCTATTGCTATCAAAGCCAAGGTGTTGTGGCTGCAAATCGGTGTTATCAATGAGCTGGCTGCAACATTAGCAGCAGATGCCGGGTTAAAGGTTGTTATGGATCGCTGCCCTAAAATTGAGATTCCGCGATTAGGATTAGAGAAAGAGTAATGTTTTTGGTACCAATAGTCGTGAATTTCGCCTATAAAAAACCCGGCAACCAGTGCCGGGTCTTATCAAGAAGTTTTAACGTCTAATTACGTAGACGCGGAGCCTGCAACTGATGGCGGATAGAGGCTGCCAACTCATCTAATGAAGGTTGCTCAGGATGAGCATCCATATCTTCATAAGTCAGCTGCGCCTCAGCCAGATAAGTATGTACCGGTTGCCCTTCATCATCTTCAATCACCACGTGATACCAAGGCGACAAACGCAAAGTATCATTGTTTGCCACTTCATCTGGTGCTGGTGGCTCAAGAGAGTATTCAGGATCGATATCAATTACTACACCCAAGTAGCCGTGGAGGCGGTGGCGAACCTGCTGCCCGATACCGAATTTGCTCGCGATCATGATAACCTCCTGGGAAACTATTACGCTGCTTTACATATGAGGGCAACGCAGGGCATTTCAAGTCACATTATCCGACACGCAAATCCTTTCAGATACAAACCTTCAGGATATGTTGCGATAACCGGGTGATCCGCTGCCTGACGGAATTGCTCTATAAATTGTATATCATGGCCTGCATCTAACGCAGCATCGGCTAAAATTTTCTGGAATAAATCTGTAGGCATCAAACCAGAACAAGAGAAACTTAATAAGATGCCGCCAGGGCGTAAAAGCTGTATCGCTAACATATTGATATCTTTATAACCGCGACAAGCACTGGCCAGCTGACTTTTATTTTCCACAAATTTTGGTGGATCCATGATGATCATGTCAAACTTTTCCCCTTGTGCTCGATAGCTGCGCAGCAATTGGAATACATCATCCCGAATAAATTCGGCTTTGCTTAGATCTAACTGATTTAGCTCAATATTTTGTTTAGCGATATCCAAGACGGATTGTGAAGTATCAACACTGATAACTTGTTGGCAATTCCCCATCAGCGCTGCAACGGCAAAGGCTCCGGTATACGAGAAGCAGTTCAGAACCCGACGGCCGTCGGCATAATTACGCGCAGCAAGGCGGCTATCTCGCTGGTCTAAATAAAAACCTGTCTTATGCCCATGCTGAATATCTACCAGCAATTTCATACCGTGCTCAGTGATAGGTAATAGTGCCGGAGGCGTCTCGCCCCAGATAGTACCTTGGGTCAGTTCCAGACCTTCTTTTTTGCGCACTGAAACATCAGAGCGATCATAAATTGAGCATTCTGGATAGCACTGTTGTAATGCACTGACCAGCGCTGCGCGTTGATGTTCAGCACCTGCCGACAGCAATTGCAATACCAGAAAGTTTTGGAAACGGTCAATAGTGATGCCTGGCAAGCCGTCGGATTCACCGGCAATAAGACGATAGCCATTCAAACCATCACGTTGGGCCAACCAGTTCCGCCAGCTCTGCGCCTGCTGTAGACGGCGAACAAAGAATTCGCTGTCGATATCTTCATCTTGTTTGAACGTCCAGACTCGCGCCACAATTTGTGACTCAGGCGAGTAGGCTGCACGAGCTAGCCATTTTCCCTGGCTATCAAGAATATCGATGGTTTCACCAGCGCTTGCATTGCCTTCAAGGCGTTGCACTGCCCCAGAGAAGATCCACGGATGGCGACGAAGTAAGGATTTTTCACGTCCTCTAGCAAGAAATAGGCGCATTGTAATATTCTTTTAAAATCAGATGGTTGAAATTGATAAGTTATTATCAATCAAAATAAGGTCATAATGATATAGCAATATCATGCCACTCACTACCATGACTAGCCTTGCTAGCGGGCTCTCACTTGGACAACTTAGCCTCTTATCAACTGTTTCCTCAGATTCAAAAGAAAGGTCGAAATTATTTTTACTAATATATTCATAGAGCTATAATTACTTCCGTAGTTCAAACTTTCTTCATCACAGGAATAGCATATATGACTAATAAGCAAACTCACTTAGAACTTACCGAAAAGCAAAAAGAAGAAATTGATTTAATTGCGCTACAGCGGGTTGACGCTATGAATAGCGACGAGTTTCTTTGTAACACTATTGACCAAAAAATTCATTCGATGGAAGAACACGTTAAATCCTATTTCAAGTCGCGCTTTTCGTTCCATTTGAAGCAAAAGAACGGCGAGAAATAGAGGTAAGCTTTGTTGGAAAACGTAAAAGAAATCATCATTTATCTCTCTCATTCATTGCAGCTTTTCCTAGAGTTCTTGTCTGTTATTTGTGTTTTTGTTGGGTTGGTAAAGTCGCTGCCCGCTGCAATAACAAATTTTAAGAATCAGTCGATACTCCACTTAATGAGAACGCGTTTTGGTACCTGGCTGGCATTGGCGCTAGAGTTCCAATTAGCTGCTGATATCTTGGCTACGACAATTAATCCTAGCATGGAGGAATTGATCAAGCTGGCCATCATTGCTGTGATACGAACATTCCTTAATTACTTCTTATCCAAAGAGTTAGAGTTGGCAGAAAGTAATTTTGACAACGCCACTAAAGCAAATACCACTACGCATCATGGGAAAGGTAACAATAGATGAGGAACTGATATGGCAAAAGTTTGCACTGCTGCTTATGTATATGGCGTCGTTCAAGGTGTTGGTTTTCGTTATAGTACGCAACGCCAGGCACTGGCATTAGGGGTCACAGGGTATGCCAGAAATTGTGATGACGGTAGTGTAGAAGTTGTGGCTTATGGCGAGCAACAAGCGGTCGAGCAATTGATGGAGTGGATTAAGCAGGGGGGGCCTCGGGGGGCGAGGGTTGATCGTCTGCTGACCGAGCCTCATCCATCCACTCCATTTGAGACATTCAAAATTCGCTATTAGCCGATCAACCAGCAGGTTGCGTCAGTATTAAATACATTTCACCGGCTTTGGTAATCCGGCAATTTTTGTTGCTTGCTTTGCTGGCCCTTTGGGGAAGAGACGATAGAGGTAGCGGCTATTGCCTTTTTCTTCACCGTATTTCTGCGCCATGGCTTTGACCAGCATACGGATAGCCGGTGACGTATTGAATTCCTGATAAAACGTACGCACAAAACGCACCACTTCCCAGTGAGGTTCGGTGAGTGTGATGCCTTCTTGTTCAGCCAGTATTGGGGCCAGAGCTTCGCTCCAGTCTGCGCTGTCTTTCAGATAACCCTGCGCATCGATCTCAATCGTGCGTCCTTCAAACTCCAACATATGACCTCAGTTATCCCATCAATTAAACGTAAACGGCTGCTAATTTAGCAAGTTTTTGCCTGCATCCCAAAGAAGTCTATGCTTTCGCTTGGCAAAGTGACCGAATCGTCATTGAGATCTGGGGGCGCGACTGTTGTACAGTGAATCATCATCATGCCGATTAATTCATCATTCAATAATCAGATGGTGGCTTTTTGCCCGATTAAGCACAAACTAGCTTTACAAGCGGCAGAGCTCTGTTTATAGTTCGGCTCGTTGCGGAGGGGTGGCCGAGTGGCTGAAGGCAACGGTCTTGAAAACCGTCGACGGGAAACCGTTCGAGAGTTCGAATCTCTCCTCCTCCGCCATCTTCTCTTAGTACTTCTTACTTCTCAGTACACAACCTCGTATCATCTTTTCTCCAGTCTGTTAGCTTACGTTATTGAGCCAATTGGGTTGTCTTATGAGACTGTCCGTCGCTTCGAATAATAAAATCGTCACGAATAGCCGCTTGTGAGAGGCGATATGATGATCCGATTCGGAAGCCGCATTATAAACTTGCTTATAACACTCCAAACTCTTATTTGATTATAAAGTCATCCTGAATATTGACCTTGTGATCGTAGTAATCCAAATGTTGGCCCAATGGGCTGCAATCCCACAGTTACAGCAACCTATAAGAATCTTTATGATCCGCAAGGGGGGTTAGCATTGGCTATGGGGCTGGCGCTAGTCTTGATCGGGTTATAGTGGCTTTGGCTGAGGCAATATGGCCGCCTGAGTTGGCGCTAGTCATTAGGATTGAGTGTGTTGATTCAGACACTTATCCTATTAGGATATCAACAAATGGGTCACTATTTCTCAGTGCGACAAAGGCTACACGTCTGAGGTTGGTGGTGGATAAACAAAGCAGTGATCCGACATTATTTCTTTTACAGCAGTACATCCGTCAATCGCCTGATAACAGCGAGCTGTGGTTTAGTTTGGCACCACATTATTTGTCTCAGAATGAGTTTGAGAGTGTGCTGGTGGCTTTATAGCAGACAGAACGCTTACAAGGAACCCAATGCTAACTTGACTGATGCACGGTACGCGCAAGCCATCGCGATTTGGCAATAGTTACTTGAAAGCGATAATCTCGAAATGGATAGTGCGGTGACTATCCGCGCGATGCAGCCGTCATCTTAGATAAACCCTGTTGTGGTCCAAATAATAGGTAAAAAAAACCCTTACCAATCTCATTTGGTAAGGGATGCCAATTCGGCCAACACCAGGGAAACATTATAACCGTTTATTTATCATACGATTTATTTAGGTTACTGACATGACTTAAGTCAACTTTACTCACATTACATTAATATGTTTAATGTTTATATGTGTTTGAAGAATATTTTTTAGTTTTTTTTTGTGATGAGTCTCTTTGGAAGGATAACGTGAGTCCATTAAGACGAAAAGTGGTCAGATAAGCAGCATGATGTGCTGATAAAATCAGCAGAGATGGTTTTTCTCAGAAAAGAGTATGCATTGAGGGATGGGAGTATGACGTCTGGTTGGATGGCCATCTGAATGTAAATGCATCCAGATGGCAGAGTAAAACTTGTTATTGGTGGATCTGAAGTGCCCTGGTATTGGCGAAAATATATTCTTTTCAGACTAACTTTCTTAACGTCAGTGCGCTAAGATACTAGTTCTATTATATTAAAAACTAATTCTGTAAAGCAAAAACAGTTTAATTAACATAGGGGTATAATAATAGCTAGCCTTAGGTCTAGTTATCTAAACTATACTTTGGTCTAGGTTTTATCTTATGTGGCATCAATTTTATATAAAAATTTTTGTGGGGATATGTTATACCGTATTTTCTATTGAAAACAATGCGATAAAATTGTATTGTTACATTATACACAGAGTAAAATTGGCCTATTATGATAATTGACTATTTTGATAATGAAAGTATTAATGAAGATATAAAGAACTATATTCAACGCAGAATAAAGGCCTATGGTGATCTTCGTTATTCTTATTTAGTCATGAATAAGAAAACCCCTCTGCATCCCACTATCATCTCTAATTATCCATTAGATTGGGTAAGGAAATATAAAAAGAACAGTTATCATCTTATTGATCCGGTTATTTTGACGGCGAAAGATAAAGTCGCTCCTTTTGCATGGGACGATAATTCCGTTATCAATAAAAAATCTACTGATTCCGCCGTATTTAAGCTGGCTCGAGAATATAATATTGTTAATGGCTATACTTTCGTACTCCATGATAATAGTAATAATATGGCAACGTTAAATATCTCTAATGGAAGCGACGACAGTATCTCATTTGATGAAAGTATTGAAATAAATAAAGAAAAAATTCAAATGCTACTTATCCTTACACATGAAAAGATGTTAGGCCTCTACCAGAGCAATAGCGATAAAAATGAAAATCGAAGTACGCAAATAGAACGAGACATATTCTCGCCGAGGGAAAATGAAATTCTATACTGGGCTAGTGTCGGTAAAACCTATGCCGAAATCTCAATTATATTGGGAATAAAAAGAAGCACAGTTAAATTCCACATTGGTAATGTTGTCAGAAAGTTGGGTGTTTTAAATGCCAAGCACGCAATAAGGCTTGGCATTGAACTGAAATTAATTAAACCTATTTAACAATACCAGGCACGACCATTGGCCAGGTTTCGAGAGTGGTTGGTTCAACTTTATGTATTTTCAATACCTTATGTATCAGTTTCTGCTGGCTATCATTATCAATACCCAGGTATAAAAGATAAATAACTTCATTTTTCTCTGACTCACCTTGGTTCAATACCGTAATACTCCAACCCGAGCGTTTCAGTAGTATAAACATTCCTCGGCTGACTACCGTGAGGATCCCTTTATGTCCACGATCCCTAGCGTAATTCACCATCGCAAGAAACAACATAGTACTAAGAGAACTGTTATTGCCCACCATGTCTCGCGCTAATGTTTTTTCAACAAAGAATCGGCTGGATTCAATAAAACCATCAATAGGCAAGCTCACATCAGAAAAATAAGGCGCAAATGGTCCTGTAATCATGGTTGGATATTTCATATCAATAAAGCGAACACTGCAAACAATCGTGTCGTCTATTGTTCCTAATATGTAATTAGTATTCTCATCATCATATTGGTCACTTTCTTTGCCATCAATACAGGTTACTTTCCAGTCCAGTCGATCTTTAAATGTTATTTTTCTAAGTGAGAAGATCTCGTCTAACTTCCTTTCAGGCATATTATTAAAATTTACGTTAAAGAGTTTTAACATAATAAAAACCAAAGTTATTTAATTAAAACAACATCGTACACGATCTCTATCTATGAGTGCAAACATTGAACGAGACTTAGCGAGTGCAGTAATAGCATACTCACTTTCTCTTCATCGTACGTTTATTCTACAAACAGAGAGCCTTGTTTAAAGATTTTTGGCTCACTATGAGCTATAGATGCGGGGTAATAGGATTGTCGGGATCTTTTTAGGAGAAAAGTGAGATCAGACAAGATTTTTATACAATAAATGGTTATAACGAAACAATGTTTCATTTCTCTCTAAAAGGATGCTGACGTGGATCGCAGTCCTCCACTTTTTACTAATAAAAAATTTGTTTTTCTCGTCGCAACATTTTGTTGTCTGTTGTGGGGCAGCGCCTATCCGGCCATAAAAAATGGCTATGCGCTGTTTCATATTGCAGCTGGTGATATTCCGAGCAAGATGGTGTTTGCCGGGTATCGCTTTTTATTGGCAGGTTTAGTCTTATTGCTTTTTGCTCTCGCCAGCGGTAAGGCTATTGGTCGCCTTAAGAAGAGCCAATATAAGCAGATTGCTATTTTAGGGCTTACTCAGACAACATTGCAGTACATTTTTTTCTATATTGGCCTGGCATACACCACTGGGGTTAAAGGTTCTATTATGAATGCGACAGGCACATTTTTTAGTGTCCTGTTGGCGCATTATATTTATAAAAATGACCGGCTGACCTTCAATAAAATCATTGGATGTGCCTTGGGGTTTGCCGGGGTCATGGTGGTAAATTTTGGCTCGGGCTTAATGGACTTCAATTTTTCCCTGATGGGTGAGGGCTGTGTTGTGTTGGCTGCATTCATCCTTTCCGCCGCCAGTATTTATGGTAAACGTATTTCACAAACTATGGATACCACGGTAATGACAGGCTATCAGTTAGCCATTGGTGGGTTAGTTTTAACTCTGGGTGGTTATCTGTTTGGTGGATATTTGAGTGATTTTGGCTGGCAGGCTTTATTACTACTGGCCTATCTGGTGCTGTTATCGTCCGCAGCGTTTGCGCTTTGGAGTTTATTGCTTAAATATAACCGGGTCGGCATGGTGGCCCCATTCAATTTCCTTATCCCAGTTTCTGGCGCGGTGCTGTCGGCTATTTTCCTGAATGAAAGTATTTTGGAATGGAAAAATGCTATTGCACTGGTGTTGGTATGTGTGGGTATTGTGTTAGTTAATCGAATTAAGCGGGGCAGAAGCTAGATGTTGTGACAGCATGAGATATTGGCGCGGCAATAATAGTAGTGTGCTAACCGGGCATGTAAATTTTGGTTAGCACACTCATATGATAATAACGAATACTGTAATTATCAGGCTTTATCGGTCACTATTTTAACCCCGACCCGGCTCACGCGGTCAGATTCCATTTCGGCAATTGTCCACGTTAGGCCATCCCACTCAATCTGGTCACCAATAACCGGTTCACCACCAAAGAGATAGAGCACGAACTGACCGAGTGTTTGTTGTTTATCGACGCCCTGTTCCAGATTAAGACCATAAATCTGAGAGATATCATCTAGCTTTGCATCTGCGTCTAAAATAAAGTCACCAAAGAAGCGCTCATCCAGCTGAATGCTGGGTGACTGGCTAAACAATTTTCCCAGTGCGGGCAAGTGATGTTCCTGACCAATAACACACAAAATATCGCCTTCTTTCAAGCGGGTATTGCCGTTGGGGTGTAACAAGTCTTTGCCACGAAACAGTGCCGCAATGCGCGTTTCCTGCGGCATCTTTAAATCACGTAACGCTGCGCCGATACACCACTTATCGGAGCTGAGCTGGTAAATAAACTGTTCCCACTGGTTATTTTTATCAATGTCTAAACCAATCCGAGCCACCGGAGCGAGCGCGGGCGGTACCACTAATTTTGTTTTGCGCGCAGCAAATGACAAACTGGTACCTTGTAATAGCAGCGAGACCAGCACGACAAAAAAAGCGACATTGAAGAATAAATTCGCATGGGGAATGCCGGCCATCATGGGAAATACCGCCAGAATAACCGGAACGGCACCGCGTAAACCGACCCATGAAATAAAAATGCGCTCACGCAGATTAAAACTGGGGAAGGGCAGTAAGCCGATAAACACTGACAGTGGTCGGGCGAATAGAATCATCCACAATGAGAGAATTAATGCCGGAATAGCAATCGGCAACAACTCACTTGGGTTAAGCAATAACCCCAATACCAGGAACATACCAATTTGACTGAGCCACGCTAATCCGTCGAAGGTCTGTAAAATACCCGCGCGGTTGCGGATGGGGCGGTTGCCAAGCATCAGGCCACAGAGATAGACCGCTAAAATCCCGCTGCCATTCATCGCGGTGGTGAGGGAGAACACCAGAATCCCGCCACTGACTGCCAATAATGGGTATAAACCGCTGGGTAATTCTATCCGGTTGATGAGCGACAACAGTAAGCCGCCACCACCCAATCCGATAATAATGCCCAAGCCAAATTGCTGAATCAGATGGACCAAAAACATCCAGCTCAGGCTAGATTCACCGGCCGATATCATGGAAATCAGGGTAATGGTCAAAAATACGGCCATTGGGTCATTACTGCCTGATTCTATCTCCAGAGTGGCACTGACGCGCTCGTTAAGACCTTTACCGCCTAGCAGTGAGAAAACGGCTGCTGCATCGGTTGAACCTATAATCGCACCAATCAATAAGCCTTGAATGATATCTAAATCAAATAGCCAAGCAGCTGCCATACCGGTTAGGCCCGCAGTAATCAACACACCTACGGTTGCCAGCGAAAGGGCAGGCCACAATGCGACGCGAAAAGAGGATGCCCGGGTACGCATACCACCGTCTAACAGAATGACGGCCAATGCCAGGTTACTGACCAGATACGCGGCAGGATAGTTATCGAAGGCAATCCCACCGATGCCGTCGGTGCCCGCCAACATACCAATGGCCAAAAAGATAACCAAAATGGGGATGCCCAATCGTGAAGAGAGTGAGCTCAGTAAGATACTGGCTCCCACCAGCACTGCGCCAATCAAAAAAAGGCTATTAATAGTGATGGCGTCCAATGTGGGAGATCTCCTGATGTGAAAATAAATAGCAGCGGGTAGGCCGAAATATTATACACAGATTTGGAGGAGGCGATGGGAAGATATGACCACATTCAATGTGTTAAATAAGGCTATATGCACTCATCCTTCAAGCCGTATGTGTGTTGGCTGCATTCATTACTCGGCCCATCCATGAGCCTCGCCTCTACGAAATCACTCCCTTGCCGCCTTCATACAACTCGAATTATTTTGGGTATATAGGAGATGATACTGAGGTATAACCAGATCGCTCACCTTTCATTGCCCTGCGGGGAATCAAGGGTGAGCGTTGGATGAGAACTAGTCGCGTTTTAGTGCAGTCAAAGCTCTTTTCAGGGCTTCAAGGGTCACTGCTTTTTCCTGCTCAGGAAGATTATCGACAGAAAGTTGTGAAAGTTCATTAACTAATACACTGCGATCTTTGCCGGTGATCGCGCTATCCAGTGCACTGCTGAGGCGATTAACCAAGGCCAACAAAGTGCTGTACTCGGTGACTGGCGCAGTATCAGATGTGGGATTTTTCTCAATAGATTCTTGCTTACTCATCACAATTCCTCTTTTTGCCATCCCGCATCTACATGATGGTCTGACAGTGTAGCGGTTTTATGACCAAAACGGTATGCGCATGAATCAATCGATTAGCAATAACATTATTCCTTTGCTAATACTTTAATTACGCCGTTTGCCTCTGCGGCTTGCCAGAAAACAAGAATTTAAGCAAAGGAACACGACGATGAACCTCATACAATATAAATGAAATCAAGCACACAAAGACCATTCCTAGCATGAAACCCAGTCCGTTGTTATCAATTTGTGGTGTTACCAAGGCTCCATAAATTAAGGTCAATGGATGATGAACCAGATAGATGAAAAGAGACGCGTTGACCAGATAAGTCACCCGTAGCGAGGGGGAGTTGAGTAACCGATACCCAAGAGAATAGACCACGTTTGTCATGGTCACACCGATCAATGCTTTGATGACGAGCCCCAATTCAAAGGCAAAAAACTCAGCAGTATTAATATGTTGGTTTAAATAGTAAGCGCCAAACAGCAGTATCGAGGCGATTAATGCCCCCGGTGAAAATGTGAGAAAAACCTGTTTCAGTGGCGGATAGATAAAACTATAAGCACCCAGAAGAAAGAATGGCAGATAAAAAACTGTCTCCATAACGAAGAAATTGAAGACACTATTAAAAAGTATTTCGGGGTTAAGAAGGAATATAATTCTGCGTATTACAGAATAAATGAATATGAATACAAACAATGATAGTGAGATTTTTCCTATGTTATTCATTCTTTTTATCAAAGTAGGAATCGAGTGTTGTTTATTTTTCATTTTTTGAAACAGATAAAAACAGAGCCCAGTTAGTAATGCGAGTGTTAACAAAAACCATAAGTGAGAAACAACTTCCCAAATAGCAATATTTATTTTTTGATAAATTGTAAATGAATTCCAATCTTGTAATTTATTGGTGTAATACTTTAGTAAGAAGAATTGCGGCAAAGTAATGAGGGGGATAGCAGTGACGAGCGGAATAACCACACGCTCCATGCGGACCTGTAGCCAGCGCTGGCGCTCATAGCGCTGATACAACATGAACGAAAAATAACCGGAAATAACAAAAAATACCTGCATGCGAAAAGCATGGATAAAATCATTCAATAGGGTAAATACTAATGAAGAGTGACTGCTATTCACTGCCCAATGATTGCTGGAGTATATAAGAGAAAGATGAAAAGGAATGCCGAGTAACATCAAATAGGCGCGGATGGCATCTAAAAAGTACTCCCGCTGGTTAGTGTTTTTTTTCATACATATTCGCTAGTTGTTATCGGAATTAGAATAACGCATCCGATTTTGCCCAGAATGTTTTATTATCGTAATTATTCATTGGTAACTATATACGTTATCAATGGATCACTGTGACGAGAAACACTACTATAAGGGTTAATGATTTTCCATAGCGTATTTTAGTCTGGCTTGTGGCTTAGCCACTGGTTTAAACAATGAGCTTGCAGTGTAACTTCGGGTTAAACAATAACCGGGATTTATCTGCTTGACCTGCTGGATAAACCGTCAATAATTTGGCTGTTATGATTTAGGGGGAGATGTGGGAGTTAATATTTTGTCGAACGTCAATAGAATGTCAAAAGGGTCACGCGCGATCAGCGTTAGATGGCTGGGGGTTACTCTCTTGCTGTCATTATTCACTTCTCAGGCCATGGCTTTTTCGTTAGATGATGTGGCTAAGCAGGCACAAGCTCTGGCGGGTAAAAGTTTCGAAGCACCGAAAAGTAATCTTCCATCGCAATTTCGTGAAATGAAGTTTGCCGACTACCAGCAGATTCAGTTTAACCATGATAAATCGTATTGGAATAAATTGGACACGCCATTTAAGTTAGAATTTTATCACCAAGGTATGTACTTCGACACACCGGTGCAAATCAATGAAGTCACTGCCACCAGTGTGAAACCTATCAATTACAGCCCAGACTATTTTAACTTTGGCTCGGTCAAGCATGATCCTGAGTCAGTGAAGAATTTGGGTTTTGCCGGTTTCAAAGTGCTATATCCCATTAACAAAGCGGATAAAAATGACGAAATCGTCAGTATGTTGGGTGCCAGTTATTTTCGTGTGATTGGTAAGGGCCAAGTTTATGGTCTTTCTGCGCGCGGGCTGGCAATTGATACCGCATTGGCCTCCGGTGAGGAGTTCCCACGATTTCGCGAGTTCTGGATTGAGCGACCAAAGCCTAATGACAAACATTTAGTTATCTATGCATTGCTGGACTCCCCGCGTGCAACTGGCGCTTATAAATTTATTATCTATCCGGGGCGTGACACCACTATTGATGTGCAGGCGAAAGTATTCCTGCGCGACAAAGTCGAGAAACTTGGGATTGCACCATTAACCAGTATGTTCCTGTTTGGCCCAAGCCAGCCATCTGCGGTGCTGAACTATCGCCCAGCGTTGCATGATTCCAATGGCCTGTCTATTCATGCTGGAAATGGTGAATGGATTTGGCGACCGCTGAACAATCCTAAACACTTGTCAGTCAGCACTTATACTATTGAAAATCCGCAAGGGTTTGGTTTGCTGCAACGTGGTCGTGAATTCTCTCAATATGAGGATTTAGACGATCGTTACGACTTACGCCCAAGTGCCTGGATTGAACCACGCGGCGATTGGGGTAAAGGTAAAGTCGAGCTGGTGGAAATTCCGACGGCAGATGAAACCAACGATAACATCGTGGCTTTCTGGACTCCGGATGTCCTGCCGGATGCCAAAACTTCGCTTGATCTGAATTACCGCCTGCATTTCACCCGTGATGAAGAGAAATTACATTCACCAGATGTGGCTTATGTAAAACAAACTCTGCGTTCAACCGGTGATGTGAAACAGTCTAATCTGATCCGTGAGCCAGATGGTAGTGTCGCTTTCCTGATTGATTTTGTTGGCCCAGTACTGAAATCACTCGATGAAAATGCGCCATTAGCTTCGCAGGTCAGTATCGATGACAATGGTGAATTGATTGAAAACAGTGTTCGTTACAATCCAGTGACCAAAGGCTGGCGTTTGACACTGCGGCTAAAAGTTAAGGATGCCAAGAAACCAATAGAAATGCGCGCTGCGCTGGTTAACGGCGATAAAACCCTGACTGAAACCTGGAGCTATCAGCTACCTGCCGATGAATAAGTCAAATCCATCTCCTGTACAGGATTATATTGCCAACTTGCCCCTGACTGCGCAGCAGCAAGGGGCGTTGCGCGATGCTTTACCCGAGGATGTGCTGCTGACCAGCACACCTAATGCGATACCTCGGGTTCATCAACAATTGGCTGCTGGCACTGCTGACGGTGTGGAGTTCAGTGAGCAAGACAGTGCATTGGCTTCGGTCAATGCCCGTTTGCAAGCGGCATGGCCTGACGCGCTGGACGATGGCAAGTTACTGGTGCAAGACGACGAAGGGCGCACGGTTATTCATGCCGCGCCACCGATCAAGCGTACCAGCATGGCGCCGCAGGCCTGGCGAACCAATCCCGTCGGGCGTTTTTGGGATTCATTATTAGGCCGCAGCCCTGTTTCACGTGCACAAACACATGAACAGGCTCTTGCCGAGAAGAAATGGCGCAGCGTCGGTTCTCTGCGCCGCTATATCTTGTTGATACTGATTGTGTTGCAAACCACCATTGCGACCAGCTATATGAAGACCATTCTGCCTTATCAGGGATGGGCATTGATCGATCCTTTCGCCATCTGGCAGCAGAACTGGCAGGTTTCGATCATGCAATTGCTGCCTTACTTACTGCAAACCGGCATTCTTATTTTGTTCGCTGTGCTGTTTTGTTGGGTCTCCGCTGGCTTCTGGACCGCGCTGATGGGGTTCCTGCAATTACTGATTGGTAAAGACAAATACAGCATTTCTTCCACTATCAAAGGGGATGAAGCGTTAAACCCGGCACATCGGACGGCGCTGATTATGCCTATTTGTAATGAGGACGTGGAGCGGGTGTTTGCTGGTTTGCGCGCGACTTATGAGTCAGTGGCGGCCACCGGACAGCTTGAGCACTTTGATATTTATGTGCTGAGCGACAGTTATGACCCTGATATCTGTGTGGCGGAGCAAAAAGCCTGGCTGGAGTTGTGCCGTGATGTTGATGGGCATGGCCGTATTTTCTATCGCCGCCGTCGCCGTCGGGTAAAACGCAAAAGTGGCAATATTGATGACTTTTGTCGCCGTTGGGGTAGCCAGTATAGCTATATGGTGATTCTGGATGCCGACAGCGTGATGAGTGGTGGGTGTTTGACCGGGCTGGTGCGGCTGATGGAAGCCAATCCGAATGCCGGGATCATTCAGTCTGCGCCGAAAGCATCAGGCATGGATACGCTGTATGCCCGAATCCAGCAATTTGCCACCCGTGTTTATGGCCCACTGTTCACTGCCGGTTTGCATTATTGGCAGCTGGGCGAGTCCCATTATTGGGGCCATAACGCCATTATCAGGGTGAAGCCGTTTATCGAGCACTGTGCACTGGCTCCGTTACCAGGTGAAGGCTCATTCGCCGGTGCCATTCTCTCTCATGACTTTGTCGAAGCGGCATTAATGCGCCGTGCCGGATGGGGGGTGTGGATTGCCTATGACCTGCCGGGCAGTTATGAAGAATTGCCACCTAACCTGCTTGATGAGTTAAAACGTGATCGCCGTTGGTGTCACGGCAACTTGATGAACTTTAGGTTGTTCTTGGTTAAGGGCATGCATCCGGTGCATCGGGCGGTGTTCCTGACCGGCGTCATGTCCTACTTATCAGCACCGTTGTGGTTTATGTTCCTGGTGCTATGTACTGCGCTGCAAGCAGTGCATACCCTGATGGAGCCGCAGTACTTCTTGCAACCGCGTCAGCTGTTCCCGGTATGGCCTCAGTGGCGACCGGAATTGGCGATTGGCCTGTTCTCCACCACTTTAGTATTGCTGTTTTTGCCTAAGTTACTGAGTATCATTCTTATCTGGGCCAAAGGGGCGAAAGAGTACGGTGGGCCGATTCGTTTGTTGCTGTCAATGCTGGCGGAAATGCTGTTCTCAGTATTACTGGCACCGGTTCGAATGCTTTTCCACACAGTATTTGTGGTGAGTGCCTTCCTCGGCTGGTCAGTACAGTGGAATTCGCCACAACGCGATGATGATGCTACGCCGTGGAGTGAAGCTATGGTGCGTCACGGGCCACAATTGATGCTAGGTGTGGTTTGGGCCAGTGGTGTAGCCTGGCTGGATCTGCGTTTCTTGTGGTGGCTATCGCCCATCGTTTTCTCGCTGATCTTATCTCCGGTGGTTTCGGTTCTATCCAGCCGACGTACCTTGGGATTGGCTAGCAAGCAAGCGAAATTATTCCTGATTCCTGAGGAATATAATCCGCCGCGGGAATTGGTCGCGACGGAAGAGTATCTGAAACTTAACCATCAGCGAGCGCTTAGCGACGGTTTCTTCCATGCGGTAATGAATCCATCCTATAACGCCTTAGTCAGCGCGATGGCAACGGCTCGTCATCACTCTCGTGCGATTATCGAACAGTATCGTGTCGAGCGGGTGGCACAAGCGCTTCAGGCAGGGCCGGCGAAATTGGCCAAATTGCAACGCTTAGAATTGCTGAGCGACCCGGTCATGATCTCACGCTTGCACCAGCAGGTTTGGCAGCAGCAGGAACTGTACCAAACTTGGAACGACCATTATCGCCAGCTGGCGTATAATCTGAAGGCCTTCCCCGCCGCGAAATAGCGGATAGGTCAAAATAGGAAAACGGGCACAGGGATGGCCCGTTTTTTTCTGCAAATATGAAGTTTTATCTGAATATAAAGAGCCAATTGACTCCATGTCTACCTTGATCTACCGCTGGCATCACTTGATGCGCATTATCATCCTCGGGGGCGGGATTATGTTGCTATCCGGCTGCGGCAGTATTATCAGCCGCACCGTGCCGGGGCAAGGGCATGGAAATCAATATTACCCCGGTGTGCAATGGGATATGCGCGCAGGGCCGTGGAAATATGTCACGGTTATTGATGTCCCATTATCAATGATTGTTGATACCTTTATGCTGCCGATTGACGCTCATCACGGCCCCTATGAATAACAGTAGGTGACTTTTGTATGCCATCTCAACCCGCCAAATCGTTTGACTCATCCGTTTTGCCATCAACCTCAGTGATGCGCGTTGCCAGGCCTACTGATAATCTTAAATTAATCAGTGAAATGTATTGTCGAGGTCTGGGTTTTTCTGAACTAGGTAGTTTTTCCGATCATCAGGGATTTGATGGTGTCATTTTGGGACACCCGCATCACGCGTACCATCTGGAGTTCACTCATCATCGTGGTGCACAGGTAGGGCGGGCACCGACGTCGGATAACCTATTAGTATTTTATCTGCCGGACGAGAAGCAGTGGCACAATCAGTGTCAGCAAATGCGCACTGCGGGTTTTTGTCAGGTGGCGTCTTATAACCCCTATTGGGATGTGAGCGGCAAAACCTTCGAAGATATCGATGGGTATCGAGTGGTACTACAGCAACGTGAGTGGGTTGTGTAAGGTTCAGGTTGTTTCCTGAATGAAAAAAACCGCTACAGGAGCGGTTGAGGTTAATGGCAAAGTGCTCGTATCGGTAGATCGTAAAGACGCCATAAACCCTTCCCAGGAGGCTCGAGCTGCGCCATCCCTGGCGCGGACGCTTTACTCCTCTGCCTGTTTTCACCTTACAAGATCGAGTCGTTAGGCTTTTTCAGCCGTCTGAATCCGCCACTGGGGCGGGTTGAGAAATGCGACAGATTAAGTCTTGGTTATCAGGCGGTTTGCTGGCCCTGAGTGTTGTTCATCAATCGGCGAATAGGCACGATAAGCAATATCAATACCGCTGCACAGATAACCAATGCAATGGAGCAACGAGCAAACAGGGTTGGCAGCATATCAAGTTGATCCGCTTTAACATGACCCCCAATCAAGCCCGCTGCCAGGTTGCCCAGTGAACTGGCGCAGAACCACAGTCCCATCATTTGACCGCGCATTCTGTCGGGCGCCAGTAAGGTCATCGTCGCCAGCCCGATAGGGCTAAGGCACAATTCGCCTAATGTTAGCAGCAGAATACTCATCACCAACCACAATGGCGAAACACCCGCGCCACCGCTGCTGAGGACATGCTGTGCGGCGTACATCATCACGGCGAAACCTGCCGCAGCACATAAAATACCAATGACGAATTTAGTGATACTGCTTGGTTGAATCTTTTTCTTCGCCAGTGCTGGCCACGCCCAACTGAATACCGGTGCTAACAGAATGATAAACAGTGCATTAATTGACTGGAACCAGACTGTCGGGATTTCAAAACCCATCACCATACGATCGGTATAGTCGTTAGCAAACAAGTTAAATGAGGTGGGTTTCTGTTCAAAGGCAGACCAGAAGAAGGCCGCAGAGACTAACAGGATGAAACATACTAATAAACGGGCGCGATCTTTACGGCTCATTTTGGCAAAAGCGAACAGATAGACAAAATAGAGTGTTACGGAGGCGGCAATAACATACACCAGCAAGCTGGCAATTATCACCGGATTAATGGGGATCACGCCCTGTGAAATCAGCGCAATAATGACTACCACCACAGCCATAATGGCGGTAACCCATTTGCCCACCCCCTGACGCTGGTTGGTCGGTTTATTCCAGCTTGAATCCAGACCCACTTCTGCGTCATAGCGCTTCATGGCCGGTATGGCAAAGCCACGGAAGATAAGTAATGCTACCAGCATCCCAATCCCGCCAATACCAAAGCCCCAATGCCAGCCGTGGGTACGCAGCAACCAACCAGAGAGCAGCGGTGCGATAAACGAGCCCATATTGATACCCATATAAAACAGTGAGAAACCACCGTCGCGACGGGCATCACCCGGCTTATAGAGGGTGCCGACCATAACCGAGATACAGGTTTTGAATAGGCCGGTACCCAGAACAATAAACACCAAACCGATAAAGAACAGGTCATTACCGAAGAAGGCCGAGAGGGCAATGGACAGATGTCCCAATGCAATCAGAATTGAGCCGTACCAAACTGCGCGCTGTTGGCCCAGCCAGTTATCAGCTAACCAACCGCCGGGTAACGCTGCCAGATACATACTCCCGGCAAAAATCCCGACGATAGCTGAAGCTTGTTCGCGTGGCAGGCCCATACCACCATCAAAAACGGTGGCAGCCATAAAAAGAATTAAGAGAGGACGGATGCCGTAGAACGAGAAACGCTCCCACATCTCGGAAAGAAACAGTCCACTGAGCGGATAAGGATGCCCAAAGAACGTACGACCGCCAGGGGTGTTAATAGAGGTTTGCATAAAGTCTTCCCATAGAATCGCCTAAAATGAGCGAATAAGCCCATCATACTTCAAGCTGCATGTGCGTTGGCTACCTGGGTGCACCCCAGCCACTGACTTATGTAAGCTCATCGGGATTTACTCAGTTTTCGCTTTCCTGCAGCTCGAATTATTTAGGGCGTAATTATCATCGAGAGTTATCTCTTTGGCGCACTGGCCAATAGTCGGAGTTAACACGCGTTACAGTAGAATTTAACGCAATAATAACGTCATTTTTTAATTTCCACCGGGGGTTATATCGTATTTTTAGATGAAAAGTCGACATACTTTATAATTATCAATCAGTTTAAACCGAATTTGGTGGCTATTTACGTTGTTTTTATAAGTGTTTTTCGGTTTTTTATGCTGAGAAAGAACCCTGTAATGGCGCTGTTATCAAGAGTAATAGGTGGTGGGGATTAACTATCTTGCCGTTGTTGGAGTGCACGTTGCTGTGCCTTTATAGGTTGGCGTTGCAAACACCAGTAAGAGTAAAAGGCATTAAACAGCACGATGACCGCTGTGACACAGAATACTGCCCGGAAGCCATAGCTGGCAGACACCGCCGCACCGAGTAATGGGCCACTGACATTACCCACATCACGGAATGATTGGTTATAACTAAAAATTCGCCCCGCGACCTGATTGGTACAGTTATAAATTAGCAAAGTTTGCACCGCCGGCAACAACGCACCATCTGTTGCGCCTAATAAAAATCGCAAAATACCCAGTTGTAGCGGGGTTTGAACAAAGGCCATCGGGATAAGAATCAGCACAGATAATGCCAGCATGGCGATTAAAATGCGCTCAGGCCCGATTTTATCCCCCAGCTTGCCTAATCGAGGTGCACTTATCAATGCAGCCACACCGGGCACTGAGGCAATCATGCCACTGACAAAGGCCAGATTATGAATGTCTCCGGCCAGTTCGCGCACATACAGAGTCAATATGGGCGCAATCGAACCGGTCGCAATCTGAATGATCATGGTGGTGACAAACAGACTAAGGATTAACTTAGGGTTTTTCAGTGAGTTAAATACCTGTCGCCCATTGAGCATATCTTTTTTCAATACCGGCGCAAACTGCTCCCTGACATAAAGCCAGGTCATGACAAAGCAGGCGAGTAACACCCCGGCGGTAATAAAGAACACCGGCCGTAATCCATAATTATCTGCCAATAACCCACCAATCAGTGGCCCGATTAATGCACCACTGACCCCGCCGGTTGAGAGCGTACCCAGTGCCCAGCCACTTTTATTGCGCGGCACTTGGGTGGCAATCAGTGCATTGGCATTAGGAATAAATCCGCCCAATAACCCCAGCAGGGCGCGTAGAGCCAAAAACTGCCAAATATTTTGCGCCATTCCCATCAACACCATCACAATCCCCATGCCGATCGCTGATCGCAGTAGCATAATCTTCCGACCTTTACGGTCAGCAAGGCTACCCCAGAAAGGTGCTGCAATGGCTGAAAACAGGAATGTAATACTGAACACCAGACCTGACCACATGTTTAACGACTGGTGGCCGCTCACCCCTAATTCCTCCACATACAGTGGCAAGAATGGCATGATCAAACTAAATGCCGCACCGGTTAAAAAACAGCCTAACCAGGTGACAAATAGGTTTCTTTTCCAGTTAACAGATTGTGGTCCCGAAGTCATAAATTACCGATTAAGCAAGGGATTGCTTCTCAACAAGCTGATCGCTTTGCGTCTCTTTATTCGTCGATTGGGGCGTTTGAAGTGGCAGCAAAGCACAAGAATAAAACAGTTAGCTTGGTAAGTATGCGCTTATAGAGCATTCACATCAATGAGATGAATGTTAGTTTTTATTAAAATGGAAAGCGGGTTTGAAATGCGGGGATATGCTTATTCCATTTGGTAATAATGGAATAAAAAGCCACAGCACCAGCGGCGCAGCGGCTTTTTTATCACATCAGCAGAGTGATGTTTGTTATCAGCGATAAGCTTCATTCTTGGTGACGGAATAACGACCGCTACCCAGCAACATGATAGCGACGCCACCGAGGAAATACATCGCTTCGTTTTCCAAACCCCATGCACCTACTTGAGTCAGGGTGAAGAACTTACCGGTACCCACCATCAACACTGCAACCAGCAGGTTAACCGCATAAATAAATGCGGCAGGGCGGGTAAACAGACCAAGAATAATCAGAATAGGGGTTACAATCTCGCCAATGTAAACACCATAAGCGACAAAACCTGGAATGCCCTGTGCCTGTAAAGACGCGGCTATCCAACTGGTGCCGTGCTGAATTTTTGCCACACCATGAAATAACATTAAAACACCGAACGTCAGGCGTAATAACAGTTTGCCGCCGTTCGGGTGATCTGTAAGCCGTGTGAACCAGAGATTGAGAGTTGCCAGCATATATAGATATATCCTTATCAAGAAAAATATTCCCGTCATACTTCAAGCTGCATGTGTGTTGGCTGCCTTTGCTCACCCAGTCACTGACTTATATAAGCTCTTGGGATTTACTCAGTTGCCGCTTTCCTGCAACTCAAATTATTTAGGGTATAACCAGAAAATAACTCAGAGAAATTAATTCAGTATCGTCAGACTAGTACTATATTTCTATTGGATAATACTGATAGATTGTATCAAAAAAACTGATGCAAACTAATTCTCATTATCATTGGTTATATTATTTTGATCTAAGTTAGTTACTCATATAGCGAAGGTGTGCCCTCTGGTCGGGTTTTAAAACGCCGGTGGAGCCACATGTATTGATCCGTCGCGCGCTCAATCTCTTTCTCGACCACTTTATTCATAAATGCCGCAGCTTCCACTTCATTATCCAGTGGGAAGTTATCCACCGCCGGCTGTAAAAGCAGCTCATAGCCTTTCCCATCCGGTAGTCGTCGCGGGGTGAAAGGAATAATGGCCGGTTTACCCATGCGTACCAGCAGATAAGTCCCGGTGGTGGTGGCGGCTTGATCAACAGCAAACAACGGCACAAATACACTGCTGCGTGGGCCGTAATCATGGTCTGGTGCATACCAGATAATTTCACCCTGTTTAAGGCTGCGGATCATCCCTTTGAGATCTTTGCGGTCCAGCATAGCTTTGTTGGAGCGCATGCGGCCCCAAGTCTGCATCCAATCCATAGCTTTATTATCATGTGGCCGATAGACACCAATCCCTGGATTGTAGATACCGAAAATACGCGCACCCAGCTCTAGCGTCAGGAAATGTAAGCCTATTAACAAAATCCCTTTACCTTCATCGCGTGCTTTTTGGATATGTTCCAGCCCACTAACACTGCACCAACGTTCAATGCGCCAATTAGGCCAAAACCACGCCATCCCCGTTTCAAATAACCCCATGCCGACGGATTCAAAATTCTTCACTAGCAGTTTGTCTCGTTCACTTTTGGGCATATCCGGGAAACACAGCTCCAGATTGCGCTGTGTAATACGCTTGCGTCGTTTAAGAAATCGCATGGAAAAGCGTCCAAGGGAGGTACCCATAGCATAAATCACCGGGTACGGGAGTAGCACCAGCAGGTAGAGAATACCGAGGCCGAGCCACGTCAGCCAATAACGAGGGTGCAATAGTGAGCGATTAAAAGAAGGAACTTGCATATCTGTTTTTATCGTCCTTGTCATTCGTTCGGACAGCGAACTATTTAAAGTATATTTGCTATTGATGGTGCGCTAGAGTTCATAAAAGAACCTCAATAGGCCCTGTACCAACCTGCTTATCTGCCGTTTTAAGGTAGACTATTGTGGCATTTTTAGGGGATTACAGGAAAAAAGACCGCACCAAAAAATCATTTTTATGCCTTTTTGTTGAAGTTTTCATCAGAAAAATATCAGTTTGACTGTTATGTGACCAAGGTCGATTCGGCTATTTTATCGGATTTAATAAGCTGACTAACTCTGCAAGGCTATTGACGGCCATTTTTTCCATTACTTTGGCGCGATGGACTTCGACGGTTCTAACGGAAACACAGGCTCTATCTGCGATATCGCGATTAATCAAACCTTGCATTACCCATTGGGCAATCATCTGCTCCCGCGGGGTCAGTGAGGCATAGCGCAGTTGTACCTGTCGACGGGTGACAAGCTGTTTTGATTGTACAAAACCTTGTTGCAATGCCGCGATTGATGGCGACGTTGCGACGGGTTTTTGCAGGAAATCGACGGCCCCTAACTTCATTTGTTCAACCGCTTGTGGTACTTCGCCGTGCGCGGTGAGAAATATCACCGCCAGCGTACTGTTTAGCTGGCGCATCTGGGCATAAATCTCAGTGCCATCAAGCAATGGCATGCGAATATCGAGCAACACTGCGCCGGGCTGATATAAATCAGCTTGCGCCAGAAAGCGGTCACCCTCATGCCACACTTTCACTTTGTAGCCGAGGCTTTCCAATAAAAAACGGCAGGCATCAGTGACGGCAATATCGTCATCAACCAGGTGAATGAGTGACAAAACTAAGCTCCTTGCTTGGGTTAAGTGGCAACGTCATGGTGACATGCAGCCCCATATGGCCATTGGCGGCAACCTGATTGCGTAATGTCAGATTGCCGCCCTGGCTGTTTATTAGCCGTTGGCAAATTACCAGACCAAGGCCGAGGCCTTCACTTTTGCTGGAGCGGAAAGGGGCAAAAGGTTGGCTGAGTTGCTCTATGGTCAATCCTCCGGCGTCATCTTGCAATGTCAGTGTCACTGCGTTGGCTTGCTGATGAGCACTAAACCATAACTGACGCGCACCTGCTTGCAAACTATTGGTTATCAGGTTGCACAACACCTGATCCAGTAATGTAGGCGGCAAATGTAGCGCAATCTGTGGGGCAATATCGGTATGTAGCTGGCAAGACGGTTGCTGTTGCTCTGCTCCTAATAATTGCCACAGATGCAACAGCAGTTCTGGCAGCGACGGGCTGATGGTCGCCCTTTCAGATGTGGGGGATTTCCCTGCCCACAAGCGCAAATTAGCAATGGTATCGGCCCCGCGTTGAGCCTGCTGGCTGATCTGCCCGAGAATGGGCAATAAAGGATGATCCGCTTGCTCTCGTTGTAGGCGAATGCCGCAGCCGTCGGCATAATGTTGAATGGCAGAAAGCGGCTGGTTCAGTTCATGAGCAAAGCCCGATGCCATTTCGCCCAGAATACTTAGGCGTTGGGCTTGTTCTAATGCGCTCTCTTTGATTCTGAGTTGCTGGTGTAGTTGTTCAAGCTGGCGACTGCGGCGACGCACCAGAAAAGCAACCCAAATATGATTAGCGCCGAGCAGCAGTAGAATCAGCACAATAGCGGCAATCAACAGCCGGTGCTGCTGCGCCCAATCGAGAATTTGTTGCCAAAAATAGGGCTGTTGTGGGTGCTGATTGACCGAGCGCAACAGGGTTTCAACCTGACGGGTCGAAGAGGGTGCCCCCCACTGCGGTTCCTTGCTGTCAGCGGGGTTAAGCAAAATTCGCGTTACATTATCGGCTAACTGATCTGGGACATGTGACAGCGCGGCAAATGACCAGTTTGGGTACAACTCGGTGCTGGTTAGGCAGGGGATAGTGGCTTGTTTTGCCAGTAATGGTCGAAAATCGCGGGCATGCACCAACCCTTCAGCTTGCATATCTTCCAGCAGGCAAGTGGGGACAATAGCCGCAGAAATGGCGCGATCACGTAGCAGATAAATTAGCGCATCTACCGGAAAGCCAGAAAAATGCAGCTTGAAATCTTGTTCAGGTTGTAGCCCTGCATCGCGTAATGCTTTGTATCCCAATAAGTAACCGCCAAAAGCCTCGTGTGACACCGCGCCGACACGTTTGCCTGTCAGCCCAAGTGGTGAGCGGATATCACTGTCAGCCCGCACCAAAATGACACTGCCAATCACATTGCGACTAGTGCCATCTGGCTCATGGCTTGAGCGCAAAGACACTAGCCAGCGCAGCGGGAAGTGGCTATCAATCTGCACATATTGCGCCGGATTGGTGAGCAGAAAATCAATTCGATTCTGCGCGACGGCGTCTTTCATCGCATGTAAGTCCAGCGGCAATAACTGAAAATGCTGCTCCGGCAGTTGCCGATTCAAATTATCGACCAACGGTTGCCAATGTGCTTGTGCCTGAGCATCGCCGCGTAGCGCTAGCACCCCAATCGTCCAATCACGGGCGTGGGCGGCAGAAATACAGCCAAACAGCATTATCGCCAGCACTCTGAAATACATGCATGTTCCTTTTTATGATCCCTGTCGCAGGGTGTAATTGTCCTGGATCAAGTCCCTAAAGGGAATGTGGAAAACCACAATAGGGCTTCTGCTCGTCGATTTCTACAATCCCTGTATCAAGAAGAGGGTGAGAAAAAATGGATCAAGGGAAGAGAGCATTTCTACAGCGTCTGGGGGTGTTAACCGCCGGAGCCGCACTGGCGCCATTAGCTGATGCGGGCTGGCAGATGGAACCAGTACGCAAACAAGGTGATATCAAACGGCGCTATGCCATGTTGATTGATTTACGCCGCTGTATTGGTTGTCAGGCATGCACCGTCAGTTGCGCCATAGAAAACCAATTGCCGCAAGGTCAGTTCCGCACCACCGTTAATCAATATCAGATTGCGCTAGCGGGTGCAGAAAGTGTCACTAACGTATTACTGCCTCGCTTGTGTAATCACTGTGATAATCCGCCTTGTGTGCCGGTCTGCCCGGTACAAGCTACTTATCAGCGGCAAGATGGCATCGTAGTGATTGATAATACCCGCTGCGTAGGTTGCGCCTATTGTGTGCAGGCTTGCCCTTATGAAGCCCGATTTATCAATCACAGCACTCAAACGGCAGATAAATGTACTTTCTGTGTTCACCGCCTTGATGCCGGATTATTGCCAGCCTGCGTGGAGTCCTGTGTCGGTGGAGCACGGATTATTGGTGACTTGCGTGATAGCAATAGCATATTGCGCAAAATGCTATTGGAGCATACCGCTGACATCAAAGTATTGAAACCGGAGCAAGGTACCCATCCACAGGTGTTTTACCTCGGATTAAACGAGGTGTTTACTCAGCCATTACAAGGCCAACCAGCGCTCTGGCAGGAGGTTCATGCATGAACCATGAAACGATGATTCGTGAAATTCTGGCTCGCCCGCAGGATATCGCCTGGCTACCCTGGGCCGTGCAATATTTCTTCTTTATCGGTCTGGCGTTCAGCGCGGTACTGTTTACGGGCGGCCAGCGCATCTGCGCCCGTCAAGGGAAGTTGTCCGCGCAGCAAAGTCAATTTGAGTTCGCAGCACTGATGCTGGCGGTGACTGCCGTTGTGGTTGCCCCTCTGGCACTAAATGCAGATCTTCATCAACCGGCCCGTGTTTGGCATTTTTATGCGCATTTCACCCCGTGGTCGTGGATGTCATGGGGCTCCATCTTCTTGCCGCTGTTTAGCCTGTTGGTGATGGGCTATTTTCTAGCGCTGATTTATAGCCGGTTAAAGGCCAAACCCTTACCACGGTTGCTGGCCGGGTTAGCACTACTTTGTGGGTTTTCCGCTATCAGCATTTTGCTTTACACCGGACGAGAGGTATCGATATTACGCGCCCAACCGCTATGGTTTAGCGGGTGGTTACCGCTGTTTATTTTCCTGACTGCCTGTCAGGCCATTCCCTCTTTATTAGCGCTATGGCTGTGGCGCGAACCGCAATATCAACGCCCGCTGGCGCGCTGGCAACTGTTCAGTTTAGTGGTGTTGGCATGGGTTACCTTGTTGTGGGTCTATAGTGATAAGTTGTGGGCCAGCGGCGATAACCCTTCCGCCCAAGCCCTGCGCCATTGGGCTGTTCAGTCGCTATCAATCGCGCTACTTCCGGTGACGCTGTGGTTGCTGCTATTCGGGTTGGCTCTATTCAATGGCAGAAAAACATTATCCACTCCGGTGATAGTAACTCAGGCATTGATCGCACTGACACTGTGCTGGTCAGTACGCTGGTTGCTACTGATGCAAACGCAAAACTTGCCTAAATACAATGTGTTAGCTAACCCCTACACCTTGCCATTGGGTAGCGAAGGATTGCTGGCAATTATTGGTACTTTCGGATTATGGGTCGCAGCAATCATTGCTATCCGAGAAAGTGTCAAATGGCTTGAACAAAAAGTAACAGGTGCAAACCGAGTGGAAGGGGAAATACATCATGGCTAAGTCTACACGGCGTCAATGGTTAAAGAGCAGCTTAGCCTTGGGTGGCGTATTGGCGTTTGGTGCCAGCTACCATGCGGTCGCGCGCAAAACATTGGCTGGATTGGTAGATGGTAGTGCGGGCAAACTGACACGTGATCCCATCAGTGGTAATGCTTTGCCTACAGAAGGGCGAGTCGGGTCACACTGGCAGGCCAATCCCCAGCAGGCTGTTTCCATGACACAATGCTTTGGCTGTTGGACGCTGTGCGGCTTGCGGGTGCGGATCGATACTCAGCAGAACAAGATCCTGCGCATTGCTGGTAACCCTTATCACCCCTTATCTCATGACCACCACTTCCCTTATCAATTACCGGTAGGCGAAGCGCTGCAACGTCTTGGCGGTGAGCAGGGCATGACAGGGCGCTCAACCGCTTGTGCCCGCGGGGCAACCTTGTTAGAAGGCGTCGAGAGTCCTTACCGCATAACGGAACCGATGAAGCGAGTGGGGCCGCGCGGTAGTGGTAAATGGCAGCGTATCAGTTTTGAACAATTAGTCGCTGAGGTGACCGAAGGTGGCGATTTATTTGGCGAGGGGCCGGTTGAGGGGCTGCGCGCTATCCGTGATTTGGATACACCGATTGATGCTAAACAGCCCTCTTTAGGCCCGAAAGCTAACCAGTTGTTGGTAACCAATGCCGGTGATGATGGGCGAGATACTTTTATTAAGCGCTTTGCTCATCAGGCATTTGGCACTAAAAATTTGGGTAGCCACGGTGCCTATTGTGGGCTGGCCTACCGCGCCGGTTCTGGTGCGTTGATGGGGGATTTGGACAAAAATGCCCATGTTAAGCCTGATTGGGATAACGTCCGTTTCGCTCTGTTTTTAGGAACCTCACCGGCGCAATCGGGTAACCCGTTTAAACGTCAGGGGCGACAGTTAGCCAATGCCCGCCAACGGGATGATTTCAATTATGTGGTAGTCGCTCCTGCTTTACCGTTGACTACCACGCTGGCCAATCAGCATAACCGCTGGGTTCCGGTACTACCGGGAACCGACGCTGCACTGGCGATGGGAATCATCTGCTGGATTATCGAACAGCATCGATTTAACCACGCTTATCTTGCCATTCCTGGTGAAATGGCGATGCAAGCCGCCGGGGAACGCAGTTGGACTAATGCCAGCCATTTGGTTATCACCACAGAAGCCCATCCGTTGGCGGGGCAGTTTTTACGCGCCGATATGTTGAGTGGCGAACCGGTCGCTGAGGGAGAGGAAAGCCCGGTGTTAGCGAAAGCCATTGATGGGACGTTACAACCCGCGGCTCAGATGTTACAGGCCGAATTGTTCGTCACCGAAGACGTCACCTTGCATGATGGTCAAAACGTACAAGTGCAATCGGGCATGACATGTCTGCAACAAGCTGCCGCGCGCTTTACGCTGGCCGAATACAGCCAGCAATGTGGCGTGCCGGAAGCGACAATTATTGGTTTAGCCCGCGAGTTCACAGCCTATCAGCGTCAGGCTGCGGTGATTTCACATGGCGGCATGATGGGGGGCAACGGGTTTTACACCACTTGGGCAGTCATGATGTTGAACGCCATGATGGGTAACCTCAACCTTAAAGGCGGCGTATCGGTCGGCGGTGGCAAGTTTGATGGTTTTGCTGATGGGCCGCGTTACCAGTTAGCCACCTTTGCCGGCATGGTTAAGCCAAAGGGGCTACCGCTATCGCGCAGTAAACAGCCTTATGAAAAGTCAGAAGAATATCAGCAGAAAATCCAACAAGGGCAATCAGGTTATCCGGCCCGTGGCCCGTGGTATCCGTTTGTTGGCGGGCAGTTAACCGAACAATTAGCCCCAGCGTTGGCGGGTTACCCCTATCCACTGAAAGCCTGGATAAGCCATATGACCAACCCGCTGTATGGGGTGGCGGGCCTACGCAATCTCATTGAAGAGCGGCTGCAAGACCCCGGTCAGTTACCCTTATTCATCGCTATCGATGCTTTTATGAATGAAACCACCGCGTTGGCAGATTATATCGTGCCGGACACGCATAATTTTGAAAGTTGGGGGTTCAGTGCGCCGTGGGCTGGTGTGTTAGTGAAGGCCAGCACCGCTCGTTGGCCAGTAGTAGAGCCACGCACGGCACGCACCGCGCAAGGTGAACCGGTGGCAATGGAAAGTTTCTTGATTGCTGTTGCCAAGGCGATGAAGTTACCGGGATTTGGGGCCAATGCCATGCAGGATAGCGAGGGGAATAGCTTGTCGCTGGACCGCGCGGAAGATTATTACTTACGCGCGGCGGCTAATATTGCCTATGGTGGCGAAAAGCCGCTGCCAGCGGCCGCTGATGACGAATTGCGCCTAACGGGCGTTGATCGTTTATGGCCTGCACTTCAGCACAGTTTGTACCAAGACGAGCAGCGGCGTGTGGCGTATTTACTGGCTCGTGGTGGGCGATTTGCGCCGTATGAGAAAAGCTGGAACGGTAATGCCACTGGGCCACAATGGAAAAAACCACTGCAAATCTGGAATGAAAATGTGGCGAAACATCACCATGCCATTACTGGTGAGCGCTACAGCGGCTGCCCGACCTGGTATCCGCCGCGCTTGTCGGACGGCTCGGACGTGTTTGAGCATTATCCGGCAACCGACTGGCCATTACGCTTGATGTCATTTAAATCTCATCTGATGAGCAGCTCAACAGCGATGATTGAGCGCCTACGTGCGGTCAAATCCACCAATCTGGTGGCGATCAACCCACAAGATGCGCAGCGTAATGGTATTCAACATGGTGATATTGTGCGGTTAATGACCCCTGGAGGGCAGATGGAAGTGCAAGTCAGTCTATTGGATGGCGTTATGCCTGGTGTTGTTGCCATTGAGCATGGTTATGGTCATCGCGAAATGGGGGCCAGAGCTCACACACTGGATGGCGTTGTGATGGCGTCAGACCCACGAATCGGCCAGGGAACCAATTTGAACGATCTCGGTTTTACCGACCCCACCAGAGAAGTCCCCAACACTTGGCTCGATTGGGTGAGTGGTGCGGCAGTCCGACAGGGGCTACCGGCTAAATTACAACGAATAAGCTAATACACGAAAATTTTAACCGATGGATAAATAAACCCCTCTCACTTGCAGAGGGATTTTTTATTTCTGCGTTATGATGGGGCTGGTGTATTTATAGGTTAGTCACTTAAGTGATGTTATTCATTTATATCGGAGAGCCGAAGATGACAGTTGCCAAATTTAGTGCGGGCTTATTGGTCGTCGGGGGCATATTGGGTTATTTCGGTGCCGATTGGCAGAGCAAAACTTTACTGATTACCGCTGGAGTTGCTTTACTCATCGGTGCGGTTCTCTCCGCTTTTACCGATCGAGATTGCCGCTAAAGATGTGCCCTGTGGGTGTTTCAGGTATTATATGCGCCGCACAGGGTGACCAGTGCCAAAAATATCAGTTCTATTGCGCGATGATTTACCGTGGTTAGCAGTCGAATGACTTATGTAACCCATTGAGCAGTAATTAAATATTTATCAGTAACCTCTCTGAAAGACAGGAAAGTACACCATGCCAGTGTTACATAACCGAATTTCTAATGAGGAACTTAAAGCGCGCATGTTGGCTGAAACCGAACCGCGCACCACAGTTTCTTTTTATAAATACTTCACATTGGAAGATGCGAAAGCCTTCCGAGATAACCTCTATAGCCAATTTATTAAGCTCGGTGTTTTCGGCCGGGTTTATGTGGCCAAAGAGGGCATCAACGCCCAAATTAGTGTTCCTGCCAACCGTTATGATGAATTTAAAGTGGCGCTGTTTGCCGCACATCCTGCGTTGGACCAAGTGCGGCTGAATGTCGCGCATGAAGATGACGGCAAATCATTTTGGGTGTTGCGTATGAAAGTCCGCGAGCGCATTGTGGCTGACGGCATCGACGATGACAGCTTCGATCCCAGTAACGTCGGGCATTATCTAAAGGCCGATCAGGTTAATCAGATGATTGATGACCCCGAGACTTTGTTCGTCGATATGCGTAATCATTATGAATACGAAGTCGGTCATTTTGAAAATGCGATAGAAGTGCCTTCGGATACTTTCCGCGAACAGTTACCGATGGCAGTTGATATGCTACAACATGACAAAGAGAAGAATATTGTTATGTATTGCACCGGTGGGATTCGCTGTGAGAAAGCCAGCGCCTATATGCTGCATAATGGGTTTAAAAACGTCTATCACGTCGAAGGCGGTATTATCGAATATGCCCGCAAAGCAAAAGAACAAGGTTTGCCACTTAAGTTTATTGGTAAAAACTTTGTTTTTGATGAGCGGATGGGAGAGCGGATCTCTGATGATGTTATCGCGTATTGCCATCAGTGTGGCACACCAAGCGACACCCATACGAATTGTAAGAATGATGGCTGCCATTTGCTGTTTATTCAGTGCCCCGCTTGTGCTGTCAAATTTGAAGGTTGTTGTAGCCCGATTTGTCAGGAAGAATTGAAGCTACCTCAAGAAGAGCAACGTGCCCGCCGGGCAGGACGTGAAAACGGCATTAAGATATTTAATAAGTCTAAGGGATTACTGCAAACAACTATGCATATTCCCATGCCGGAAAAGGGCACGGAGAAGTAATATCTGGCGCTATTAAAATAAGGCGTTGTCGGTTATTTTATCCGATAACGTCTTTTTTTTGCCATTTTGAGCCGTGGCGGTTCCAATACAAGGATTGATAATGACAAAACCTGTGGTAAGTGGCCAAGGGTTACGCTTAGTTGCGATGCTGGCAATGTTGGTCGTGATTATGGCTGGGATCAAGGCGGCTTCGCCTATTGTGGTTCCCTTTTTACTGGCAATATTTCTCGCCATCGTTTTAAACCCGTTGGTGAAATTACTCGAAAAAATAAAGATCCCTCGCACACTGGCTATCGTTTTACTGGTAACCATTATCGTTTTACTGATGGCATTACTGTTTAGCCGCTTAGGCTCTTCATTAAATGAATTTGCCCGTTCATTACCGCAATATCGCGGGATGATGCTGGAAAAAATGCGCGATCTGCAAGAGTTTGCTATGCGCTTTAATATCGAATTCTCGGTGGATGACATCATGAAGCATGTCGATCCCAGCATGGCGATGAATTTTATTACCCGTCTGCTTAGCCACCTTTCTGGAGCCATGGCCAGCACCTTCTTGCTATTAATGACTGTCGTCTTCATGTTGTTTGAAGTCGAGCGTTTGCCTTATAAAATGCAATTGATGTTTGATAATCCTGATCAAGGAAACGCTATTTTACGACGCGCACTGAATGGAGTGACACATTATCTGGTGATTAAGACCATTATTAGTATCGCGACGGGGATTGTTATTTGGCTATTTTTGGCCGCGATGGGGGTCAGATTTGCATTCTTATGGGGGTTATTAGCTTTTGTTCTCAATTACATTCCTAATATCGGGTCAGTATTAGCCGCCATCCCACCTATTATTCAGGCTTTGCTATTTAACGGTTTTGCCGACGCATTTGCCGTAACTGGTGGTTATATCCTCATCAACTTGATTGGCGGTAATATTATTGACCCACGGATGATGGGGCGCGGCTTGGGGTTATCAACGCTGGTGGTATTCTTATCATTAATTTTCTGGGGTTGGCTATTGGGGCCGATAGGTATGTTGCTCTCTGTGCCATTAACTATTATTGCCAAAATCGCATTAGAGTTAACGCCTGCTGGTTATAAGTTTGCAGTGTTACTGAGCGATGGTAAGCCTGCCAAAACTGAGGCGGAAAAGCCAATATCTTGATTTGAAAATCTGAGGGCGGCAGGTAAACTCTATACCTGCTGGCCCCACTCAATGGCAGGGGAATAGTTCGGGCAGTAAACTAATAGAAAAAGAAATAAATATCCAGTGCCAATAATGTGAGCCACAAACAGATATAGAGTATGAGATGCTCCCGAACATTATTGATAACCATTGAAAGCAATTTATTTAACATGCTGACTGCCTACGGCTAAAATCATCGCACATTATAGGTGTTTTTAATGGGATAAACAATAATCTGTAAGTTAGATTAGTGTGTTTAGGAATAATAAAAACAAATTATTTATCTACAGATATGTGCGTAAAAGATGAAAGTAGGGCCGTGGGTTATATAAAGCAACTAAAGTAGAATGTAACCGATACTTGCTAACAGCAAGCTATTTCGCGTTATATTGTTCCGGCTACATTACTCATGATTTAAAATTATATAAATATGGCGTGGCTCAGTCTTGAGTAGGACTTGGCGATATTATTCCTAAATACAGACTAATTTCTAGTATAGATATTTAAATACGTTGTAAATAAAACATAACTCCAAGCGATTTCTGACTTTTATTTTCTCAGTAATATGACGTTTATGTGAGTAAACTGTGCTATCGCTGATGTTCAATTTTTTAGCGATACGGTAGTTGGGCATTTCTGTCATCCAGTAGCACATGACTTTATGTTCTTGTGGGCTGAACAGTGATGCGGGGCATAACAGATGTGACTTACCTACATCGTGTGAAACACGGGATAAACTTTGAAGCAGTTCAGGTAAATGCTTTTTAGCCAGAATAGAAACAGAGCCAGTCAGAGGGATGGGGGTTTCACTAAATGGATAGGCTGCATCCAGATAAATATATACTTTTGCCTGATCACAACAACGTATAAAATGTTCTAATAACGGACAATGACCGCCAAAACGACAGTATTGGGTAAGATTAACAATTATTATCTCAGGCTTAAAATCATGGATAGTTGATGTTGCTTGTTCAACCGTAGGTACATCTCTTAAATTAAGTGATGTTGAGTTATTTAAATAAGTGTTTACCCCTGAACGGGTATAAAAACATTCGTCAATAATTAATATTTTCATGTGACATACATCCTTGTCTAATAGCAACCATACCTGACTGCATACAAGGATAAGGTAATCCTCTGACGACTCATGCGTCAATTCGGGATTTGCGAGGTTTCTTGACGGATTTAACGAATAAATCTCCAGCTAACTATAAAGTTAAGAGTGTTTTATACTGAAATTTAAATATATGCAATTTAAATTAATTGCCAATAACTCATCTTGAATACAAATGGATATTGGCAACAATTTACTCAGCGGGTTATCATTCGTGGCCTAAGAATGAGTGAATCGCGCCAGTGAAAAGGCAGAAATATCAATAGGTGACGTTTTATCTTGCGCAAAGAGCGCGGCGACTTCACCCAGTGCGGTGGCAAACTTAAATCCATGACCGCTTAAGCCAGTCACCACCATAATATGGGGGTTATCCGGCAAGGCGTCGATGATGAAATCTTCATCGGGACTCATATCATAACTGCATGCTGCGCCATGTAGGCAAACACCTACGCCTGGTAAGAAATGACGTAAAAAGCCAAATACTTCGGTACCATCTTCAGCATAAGCACCAAACGGCTTACGCTGTGCAGCTGATTCTATCGGTTGACCCCCATTATGCTTACCCAGTTTCAGTTCATCATTTTGTGAGGGAAAACCGTAGTAATGGATATTGTCTGGAGTTTCTACTGTAAATGCCGGGAAATGATTCCCTTCACTGTAGCGACCATCGGCATGGTGCCAGGAGAAAACTTTGCGAATGGCTGTTATGGGCAATTGCGGTAGTAACTCTTTCACCCAGGTTCCTGCGGTGACCACCACTTTCCTGGCGCTATAGGTACCATCAATGGTCACAACATCCACTCCATTATCTAAGGGTTCAATCGCGGTAACCGGGCAGTTAAATAAAATGCCACACCCAGCCTCAGTGACGGCTTTGATCAGTGTTTTTATCGCCAGTTCTGAGCGCAGATAACCCGATTGTGGTTCGAACACACCAATATAATTATCAGGAACAGTAAATACCGGCCATCTCTCACGCACCTGCTCAGCATTTAAAATGTCGACAGGTAAATGATATTGTTGCGCGCTGAGTTGTGTATTTTTCAGGAAAATCGAATCATCAGGCCCCAAATTGAGTACACCACTGGCCTGAAATAATTTCTCACCGGTCTGAGCGGAGAGTTGATCCCACAGCGCTTGTGCGCGTAATACTAATGGAACATATTTCTCGCCTTCACCATATGCATGGCGAATGATTCTAGTATCGCTGTGGTGGCTACCCGCTTGGTGAGGGGGCATTGCACTGTCAATCATCAGCACTTTTAAACCGGCTTGTGAGGCGTAGTAACCCGCGGCGGAACCGACGGAGCCACTACCAATGACAATCAAATCATAATCCATATTTTTCACCTTGGTGAATATCATCGCTAGCCTTATTTAACACTGTTTGATTTGTAACGCAGTTTTGTGCTGGTAATAAACAGAACGATTTAAATGAAAGGCAGCAGTCGCGATAAAAATTAAAACGATAGTAATAGCACGGGGTCAGGGAGAGCAAAAGAGATGTTAGCGATATTATGATGGAAGCGGTTAATAAAAAGGCATCAAGTGATATTCACTGATGCCTTTTTATGAGCGTTGATAAATTAATTGTGGGTAATAATTAATGCTTGCGGCGGTCGAGATCTTGGTATTCTGATGACTCAATTTTAGCAATACCTGCTTCTAAGATATTTATTAATTGGCGTGCAACATCAGTCGTCAGCCAGAGCGTTCTATCAACCAGCGCATCTTCAGGCGGTTGATCCATGGAAGACAGGTAATGAAGACGTATCATCATCGCGTTATATGCATCTACTGTGCTGATGTCCCAACCTACGAGCGGGTGAGTCTGGATAACTTCATCATTTCTGTCCATAAAGACCCCTTATATAGTAGTTACTAACTGGAGTGACTAATGAGGATCAATGCGACTCAATACTAAGTGAACTTTTTTAGTATACGCAAGCGCTGATGAATGTGGAGATTATCCACAGATCTTTACAAATTATTTATTTTCTGATGATTAATTAAGCGAAGATTAAAATGAAAAAGGCCGAGGAGCGATTCCCCGGCAAAACAGCATTGACATACAACATATTGCCGTTACAAACAGCTTATTGCAGTGGGTTACTGCGCATCGAACCAGTCGTCCGCGCTTTCCCATATTTCTTGTAATATTTCAGAGATGAGATCTTTATCGGTTTTGGCGCCGCCTAAAACAGAAAGATTATTGGCCCCGGCATAACGCACTTGTACTGCGGTAGTGGTATCCGGGAATTTAGTATTCAGTCGTTTACTCAATTCATTGGTGAGTGCTTCAATAGCACCTGCGGGTAACTGATTTTTTTTATCAATACTGACTTCAACACGCATATTTAGCCCTCCGAATATTAATACTGGTTATTTATACAGTATTAATATTCATGCTGCAACTGGCGGATAGAAAAATTTTTGGCAGTAGAGAAAAACGCGCTCTACCGCCATAGCTATCAAGCTTTAACTGACCAATTGATGGTCTGGCCGGCAAGGAAAGGAATAATAGATTCGTTTCCGAGTGAGATTTCTTCTGGTTGTTGGAAAGGAACCCGAACTAATTCAACAAAATCCTCGTTAGCGGGCAGACCATAGAAACGTGGGCCGTTCAAAGAGCAGAATGCTTCCAAATGTTGCAGTGCGTTCATCTCTTCAAAAATAGAGGCATATGCTGGAAGTGCCGACGGGGCATTAAACACACCTGCACAGCCACATGATGACTCTTTACGATGTCTGGCATGCGGTGCTGAGTCCGTTCCAAGGAAGAAGCGCTCAGAGCCACTGGCAACCGCTTGACGCAGGGCTTCTTGATGAGTGCTGCGTTTTAAAATCGGCAAACAGAATAGGTGAGGGCGGATTCCACCAACTAACATGTGATTACGATTGAACATCAAATGCTGAGGAGTGATGGTCGCACCAAGGAAACGATTGCCTGCCAGCACATAATCGGCTGCATCTTTGGTGGTGATATGCTCAAAGACAATTTTCAGCTCCGGGAATTGACGTCGTATTGGTTCCAGGATTTTGTCAATAAAGTGCGCTTCGCGATCAAAAATGTCCACAGCCGCGTCAGTGACTTCCCCGTGGATCAGCAACGGCATACCTATCTTTTGCATCTGTTCAAACAGCGGATAAATTGCTGGAATATCAGAAACACCATGGGTTGAGTTGGTGGTGGCATTGGCCGGGTATAGTTTGGCGGCGGTAAATACGCCTTGTTCAAAACCGAGAGTCAGCTCATTGACGTCCAGTGTATTGGTCAGGTAGCACGTCATTAGCGGTGTGAATTTATGGCCCTCTGGAATTGCCGCCAAAATACGTTCCCGATAGGCAATGGCACTGGCAACTGTGGTTATCGGGGGTGTCAGGTTTGGCATGACAATAGCCCGAGCAAATACCTCGGAAGTATAGGGCAGCACGGTACTGAGCATTTCGTCATCACGTAAATGAATATGCCAGTCATCGGGGCGGCGAATTTTCAGAGTTTGGGGTTGTGCAGTCATTCAACGGACTCCGCAGTCATGATGAGATATCGAGGTTTTGTACTGTTTCCGGCGGGGTCTAAGGATAAGCGGAAAGTGCTCCAGATGCATCTGATTGTTACGGCTAAGTTGAAAACAATGCAAAAAGGGGCTCTTATAGAGAGGTTTCGAAAAAATTACCCAAGTGGGTGAACGATTAATTTATCGTCAAATACGCTAATTAAATGTACAGATGGGAGAATAACTATGGAAGTTCGTGTTATTGCCAGTTTAGTCGCGAAACCTGAGTTCATTGCTGAGGTTACAGCCGCCGTTCATCAGGTTATCGAACCGAGTCGTGAAGAGAAGGGCAATCTGCAATATGATCTCCATGCTGAAAGCGACCAAAAAGGCTCTTTTGTATTTTTTGAACGCTGGGCATCTGAGGATGCATTAGAAAAACATAATAAAACTGAGCACTTCAACGCGTTTGTCAAAGCTGTAGAAGGCAAGTTGGAAAGCCTTGAAATAAAGAAAGTGAAACAAATCGCATGATAATATTCGCACAATAAAAAAACCCGCCAAATGGCGGGTTTTGCACGATTAGGGCCGAACAGTATTGTTATTACTCAACCGATTGTGGTTTTGTCGCCGGAGCGGTAGCTTGAGTTGCTGCCGCATGACCACCCGCAGAACCTTTACCTGCAAAATCAAAGGCTGGGCGATCCCAATGGCCTTGGTTTGGCGATACTGGTTCGTAATCAGGCGCAGGGGCTTTAGTCATTGGCGCTGAAGCATAGTGCTTGAATAATACACCTTTAGGATGAGCAACAACTGGCTGCTGCGGTGCAACGGCGACAGGAGCTGTGTCGGTTGGTGATTCAATCACAGTAGCTTCTTCTGCCACAGAATCTTCAACCACTGTTTCCGCCACGATCGGTGCTTCAACCACTGTTTCTTCAACTGTAGCTTTTTCAACTACAGTTTCTTCAGTGACTGTTGTGTCTTCAACTATAACGTCTTCAATTGTAGCATCTTCAACTGCAGCATCTTCAACAACAGGCTCTTGTGTCACGGTTTCTTCCACGGCGGCGACGGGTTCGATTGTCGCTTCAACCACAGTTTCTGTTGCCACAACGTCTTCAATCACTGGCTCTACTGCAGTGATAGTTTCTGCTTCTGTTGCAATTTCAGTTACCTGGGTAGGTTCTTCAACAGCAAGGGTTTCAGCGATGGGTGCTACAGCTACCGCTTCTACCACTGCAGTTTCTACTGTCGTGGTTTCTACCTTCGTGGTGTCTACAACAACTGGAGCGCGGCCCGGTACGGCGGCAGCGGATGACGAAGAACCACCTGGTTTATGTTGTGAAACTGGAGTCTGCACGACAGTTTCAGCTACGGCGGCAACAACAGGTGCAGCAGCGACAACGGGTGCAGTAACAACAGCAACTTGTTCTACTACAGCAGTAACTTCCTGCACGTATTCGACGGGTTGTTGCTCTTCAACCGGGTTTTCCACAAAGGCGGGTTCAAACGGCTGAGCTACTGGATAACGCACCCACACTTTGCCAGACGCCATTTCTGGTGAGGCGAAAGCACCCGCCAGCGGCATAGCGGACTGGGTTGGGTAGCGCTCATCACGATAGCGGCGACGGCGTTGACCACTGACACGCAGGTGGCGAGGTGAGCGGCGAGAGCGACGTGGCATGCCATTTTCATTGTTGCCATTACGATCGTTTGTTGCCTCATCATCGGCCTGAGAGGTTGCTTGCGGCAGCAATTTCACTTCTTCCTGCACTGCTGGCGCAGCAATGTGTGAAACTGGCTCACTAACAGCTGTTTCCAGAACATTCAGCTCATCATTCGCAGATTGAATACGGACCTTCTGATTCAATTGGCGACGTTGACGGCGCTGCATCACCTGTTGACGTTCTTCTTGCTCAGGTTGTGCTTCTTCGACTACAGCTGTGACGATATCCGCATCAACTTTAGCTTTAACGTCTTGTGAACCCTGGCGTTTATCATCTTGTGGACGACGACGTTGGCGCTCACCGCGACGCGCTGGCTGCTCTTCACGCTGTGCTTTATCTGCTTCAACAACTTCAGTTTGTGCCTGTGGTGCCGTTGCTTGTTGCGCCGGGCGTCTATTATTGCGGCGCTGATCGTCACGGCCCTCGCGATTGCTATTATCGCGGTTAGCATTGTCACGGTTGCCGTTATCACGAGCATTGTTGTCGCGACTACTGTTATCACGGCCTTCACGCGGCGTGCGGTCACCACGGTCTTTGCGGCCATTATTCTGGCGGCGAGGATTACGGCGATCATTACGACGGTTTTCGTTGGTTTCAGTTTTCTCTCCTTCAACTGGCTTCACTTCAGTTTCTGTCGAACCACTGAAAAGACCTTTCAGCCCACTGAGTAAGCGGCTAAGGATACCAGGTTGTTCTGCCACCGCCGCTGTTGCGACCTGTGCTGCGGCTGTTGGTTTAACATTTGCAGCAGCAGGGGCTGACTCGGGTGGCACTTCTGTTGGCAGAGAGAACGTCGCCAGCGCAGGTTGCTCTGGGCGTTTACGCTCGATGGTCGCTTCTTCCAATGGTTGCGCCATTTCAGCTTCATGCAGCTGTGGCAGCAGATAGCTGAGAGAAGGGACTTCTTCGCCTTTGCGCACACGAAGTACAGAGTAATGCGGCGTTTGCATCTGATCGTTTGGTACGATCACTGCTCGCACACCACCCTGGCGTTTTTCGATGGCATTAACTGATTCACGCTTTTCATTCAACAGATACGACGCAATTTGTACCGGCACAATGGCGTGAACTTCATGGGTATTCTCTTTCAGCGCTTCTTCTTCAATCAAACGCAAAATAGAGAGTGACAGAGATTCGTTATCACGAACGGTACCGGTACCGCTGCAGCGTGGGCACACATGGTGGCTTGACTCACCCAGCGATGGGCTGAGGCGCTGGCGGGACATTTCCAGTAAACCGAAGCGCGAGATGCGACCAATCTGGATACGCGCACGGTCTTGACGAACGGCATCACGTAAGCGGTTTTCTACTTCACGTTGATGGCGTACCGGTGTCATATCGATAAAATCGATAACAATCAGGCCACCTAAGTCACGTAGGCGCAACTGACGAGCGATTTCATCTGCGGCTTCAAGGTTGGTATTGAATGCTGTTTCTTCTATATCGCCACCGCGGGTAGCACGTGCGGAGTTGATATCAATCGCTGTTAGGGCTTCGGTAGTATCAATAACGATAGAACCACCGGAAGGCAGACGCACTTCGCGTTGGAACGCAGATTCAATCTGTGACTCAATCTGGTAGTGACTGAATAATGGGATTTCACCGCTATACAATTTGATTTTGCTGGTGAAATCCGGGCGACCAAGCGCTGCGATATGCTCTTTAGCCAGTTCGAGAACCTTAGGGTTATCGATCAAGATTTCGCCGATGTCCGGGCGCAGATAATCACGGAAAGCACGAACAATTACGTTACTTTCCTGATGGATCAGGAACGGCGCAGGCCGGCCTTCAGCGGCTTTTTTAATCGCATCCCAGTGCTTCAGACGGAATGATAAGTCCCATTGCAGCGCATCAGCAGATTTACCAACACCGGCTGTACGAACAATCAGGCCCATGCCATCAGGCAATTGCAGTGAGGATAAGGCTTCTTTCAGCTCAGTGCGGTCATCACCTTCGATACGGCGAGAAATACCACCAGCACGTGGATTATTAGGCATCAGAACTAAATAACTACCTGCCAGGCTGATGAAAGTCGTGAGTGCGGCACCTTTATTACCGCGTTCTTCTTTATCAACCTGAACAATAACTTCCTGGCCTTCGCGCAGCACATCTTTGATGTTTGGGCGGCCATGAGAGGAATAATTACTAGGGAAATATTCGCGAGAAATTTCTTTTAACGGGAGGAAACCATGTCGTTCAGCGCCGTAATCAACAAAAGCGGCTTCCAGACTGGGTTCGATTCGGGTGATTTTGCCTTTGTAAATATTCGCCTTTTTCTGTTCATGACCTGGGCTTTCAATATCCAAATCATACAGCCGCTGTCCATCTACAAGGGCAACACGCAACTCTTCTTGCTGAGTTGCGTTAATCAACATTCTTTTCATCTTTAACTTACTCGTTATTTTTACATTGGCGTTAGAACTGCGGGCAAAATAACCTCTATGGTCGGGTAAACCGATGACCCCGAGTCTTCTAGCAAAGCCGTCAACCTCACGGTTGTCGCCTGCATAGGGGCGCATTATTTCGGTAAGCCTGCGTTTCTTTCTGAAAAACAGCGCTTTTTATATAAAGGGTAGCTTCTGAATATAAGACAACAGAGCCTTACCCACTTGCCGACCAAGCTGCAACCCGCAGCCCGCTAATTGCTTGATTTCACATTACGTCTTACGCCATTGCTGCGTTTTTGTGTGATCAGGCAAAGTTTATTATTCCACAAGTCTCTTGGTCTAACGAGAATCAACGCAGAATTAACCACATTATTCCATTGCTGACACTGATATAGCAAGATGACTTTACCTGTCTACGTAAAGATTCTTTTACTGTATTCACAGTGTTGGCGGCTATCGTTGTCTTATTAAACAATAAATGCGCGCAAACGTTATCTTTAAATAGTCAGATTGACAGTTAAGCACAGAAAAAGGGGTGGCGCTAATTCCTCGGTGTAATTAGAATCGCGCCCCATGAAAACGAATAATCCAGCAGTACAATTAATCACCATTTCTGCCGACGAAGCGGGTCAGCGGATCGATAACTTTTTGCTCACTAAATTGAAAGGTGTGCCAAAGAGTATGATCTATCGCATCGTCCGCAAAGGTGAGGTTCGTGTTAATAAAGGGCGAATTAAGCCAGAATATAAACTGGCTGACGGTGATGTGGTACGCGTACCACCGGTACGTGTCGCCGAGCGCGAAGAGATTCAGGTATCAGCTAAACTTGATAAAGTGGCTGCACTGGCTGATTGCATTCTATTTGAAGACGATTATCTCTTAGTGTTAAACAAACCTTCCGGTACGGCTGTCCACGGCGGTAGCGGTTTAAGTTTCGGTGTAATTGAAGCATTACGCGCACTTCGCCCTGAAGCTCGTTTCCTGGAATTGGTTCACCGCCTTGACCGTGATACCTCCGGTGTTTTGTTGGTAGCCAAAAAACGCTCGGCTTTACGCTCTTTACATGAGCAACTGCGTTTGAAAGGGATGCAAAAAGATTATTTGGCTTTGGTGCGCGGGCAATGGCAATCCCATTGCAAAGCTGTTCAGGCGCCTTTGCTGAAAAATATTATGCAAAGTGGCGAGCGCATGGTGAAAGTCAGTAGTGAAGGCAAGCCATCTGAAACGCGTTTTAAAATAGAAGAGCGTTTTGAACATGCAACATTGGTTAAAGCCAGCCCGATAACGGGCCGTACGCACCAGATTCGCGTGCACGCACTGCATGCCGGACACCCGATCGCGTTTGATGATCGTTATGGTGACCGTGAATTTGATAGCCAATTGCAGGGGACAGGCTTACATCGCTTATTCCTGCATGCCGCCGCTCTACGTTTTGAACATCCTAATACCGGTGAAACAATGCGCATTGAAGCCCCTTTGGATAATCAATTGCGCCATTGCCTGGCGGTATTACGCAAGAAAGCCGCGATTTAAAATGCGGATAGCCGCTTTAAAGATATCTTTATTTTAAAGTAAGGGATTGACCCCTTGCTCAATTAACATTTGGGTGAGGGCGATTAACGGCAGGCCGATGAGCGTATTTGGATCACGGCCCGATAACTTGTCAAATAAAGTGATGCCTAACCCTTCACTTTTAAAACTGCCAGCACAATTCCACGGTTGTTCCCGCACTAAATAACCCTCAATTTCTGCGCTATTTAATCTGCGAAAATAAACATCAAATGTTTCGCAGAGGCAATTGTGGCTACCAGTTGCTGTATTGAGCAGCGCCAACCCGGTATAAAAAGTGACACATTGCCCGCTGGCTTGTTCTAACTGCTTAACCGCATTGGCATGATTATGGGGTTTGCCGACGATTACGCCGTTGATAACACACACTTGATCAGAACCGATTATCAAGTGTTGTGGGTAATCAGAGGCCAGCGCCTGGGCCTTTGCTCGTGCCAGCCGTTGTACCAGCGCGCTTGCGCTCTCGCTTTGTAATGGGCTTTCATCAGTTTGCGGCGCAGCAGTGATAAAGGGTAATTGCAATTTTTCCAGCAATGCGCGGCGATATGATGATGTTGAGGCTAGCACTAATTGCGGCATAATATTTTCCATAAATCGTGGCGTAATTTAATCAGGCATTTTAAACTGTCTGCCGCTTCGGAAGCGAATATTGGTGAAAGGTGCAGTAAAACGGCCTTTTTCTTTGACTCTATGTCGTTACAAAGTTAATATGCGCGCCCTATGCAAAAGGTAAAATTACCCCTGACCATTGATGCGGTTCGTACCGCTCAGAAACGTTTAGATTACGCAGGTATCTATTCGCCTGAGCAGGTTACACGAGTAGCCGACTCAGTGGTAAGTGTGGACAGCGATGTCGTGGCCTCATTATCGTTTAATATCGATAATCAGCGTCTGGCGGTTATTACAGGTCATGCGGACGTCGATGTAACATTGATGTGTCAGCGCTGTGGTAACACGTTTGCACACCATGTTCATACAACGTATTGTTTTAGCCCGATCGTCAATGATGAGCAGGCTGAAGCATTACCGGAAGCGTACGAGCCGATCGAAGTCGATGAATTTGGCGAAGTTGATCTGCTGGCTATGATTGAAGACGAAATTATTCTTTCACTGCCTGTCGTTCCGGTACATGATTCTGAACACTGTGAAGTGTCCGAGGCGGACATGGTATTTGGCAAACTGCCTGAAGAGGCGGAGAAACCTAATCCATTTGCCGTATTAGCCAGTTTAAAGAAAGTAATTAAGGAGTAAGGTCAATGGCCGTACAACAGAACAAACCCACTCGTTCCAAACGTGGCATGCGCCGTTCACACGATGCGCTGACCACTTCCACTCTGTCTGTGGACAAAACTTCCGGTGAAACTCACCTGCGTCACCACATCACAGCCGACGGTTTCTACCGCGGCCGCAAGGTTATCGGCTGAGTAGTACTTGCTAATCTTCTTTAGCAAGGCGATACCTTGACTTGTCTAACCCTAGCGTTAGATGCAATGGGTGGGGATTTCGGTCCCCACGTCACAGTGCCTGCTTCATTGCAGGCACTGGCCTCTAATCCAAAACTAAAACTCCTGCTGGTCGGGAACCCCGACACCATCAATTCGTTACTTGTTAATGCCGATCCTTTGTTGCTGGAAAGGTTACAGGTCATCCCCGCTGAGCATGTTATTGCCAGCGATGCTAAACCCTCACAAGCGATTCGTGCCAGCCGTGGTACCTCTATGCGTATTGCATTAGAGCTTGTCAAAAACGGTGACGCAGCAGCCTGTGTGAGTGCAGGCAATACTGGGGCATTGATGGGGTTGGCGAAGATGATGATTAAGCCACTGGATGGAATAGAGCGCCCGGCATTGATGACGGTCATCCCAAATCAGCAGCGCAGCAAAACTGTGGTACTGGATTTAGGGGCTAACGTCGAATGCGATAGTACGATGTTGGTGCAATTTGCTGTCATGGGTTCGGTGATGGCAGAAGAAGTTGTTGGTATAACAAACCCGCGTGTTGCTTTGCTCAATATTGGCGAAGAGGAAACCAAGGGGTTGGATAATATCCGCGAAGCCGCCGCAGTATTAAAAAATACACCGACTATCAACTATATTGGTTATCTGGAAGGCAATGATCTGCTGACAGGCAAGACTGATGTGATGGTTTGTGACGGCTTCGTGGGTAACGTCACTCTAAAGACCATGGAAGGTGTGATAAGAATGTTCTTGTCACTGCTCAAATCATCGGGCGAAGGCAAAAAACAGTCATGGTGGCTTAAACTTATTGGCCGTTGGCTGCAAAAACGTGTGGCTAAGCGGTTCGGTCATTTGAACCCCGACCAGTATAATGGCGCATGTCTGTTAGGATTACGGGGCATCGTAATCAAGAGCCACGGCGCTGCGAATCAACGCGCATTCGCTGTTGCCATCGAGCAGGCTGTGCAGGCGGTGCAGCGGCAAGTCCCACAACGGATTGCCGCGCGCCTTGAAGCGTTTTTACCCAAGAGTGACTGATCGTACATGTATACTAAGATTCTCGGTACGGGGAGTTATCTGCCCGTACAAGTGCGCAGTAATGCTGATTTAGAAAAAATGGTGGATACGTCGGACGAGTGGATTGTCACTCGGACAGGTATCCGTGAGCGGCGTATTGCCGGGCTGGATGAAACAGTTGCAAGCATGGGTTTCCAGGCAGCTGAAAAAGCGCTGGAGATGGCCGGTATTGATAAAAATGATATCGGGCTGATTATCGTAGCTACCACCTCTTCAAGCCATGCTTTCCCAAGCTCGGCCTGTCAGGTGCAGCAAATGCTGGGCATCAAAGATGCGGCCTCTTTCGATTTGGCTGCAGCTTGTGCCGGTTTTACCTATGCACTCAGTGTTGCTGATCAGTACGTGAAAAGTGGTGCTGTCAAACATGCCATCGTCATTGGTTCAGACATGCTTTCGCGTGCACTGAACCCGGAAGACCGTGGCACGATTATTCTGTTTGGCGATGGTGCTGGCGCAGTGGTATTAGGTGCGTCGGAGCAGCCGGGCATTCTCTCTACTCATTTGCATGCGGATGGTAAGTACGGTGAATTGCTGGCACTGCCATATCAGGATCGCCAACACCAAGAACAACCTGCCTATGTCACTATGGCGGGCAATGAAGTCTTTAAAGTTGCAGTAACCGAACTTGCTCGCATTGTGGATGAGACTTTGCAGGCCAACAATCTGGATCGCTCTGCGCTGGATTGGTTGGTGCCGCATCAGGCTAATCTGCGGATAATTAGCGCAACGGCTAAAAAATTAGGCATGGGGATGGAAAAAGTGGTGATCACGCTCGATCGTCATGGCAACACCTCTGCGGCATCCGTACCTGCGGCATTTGACGAAGCAGTCCGTGATGGGCGAATTCAACGTGGGCAGTTAGTGCTGCTGGAAGCGTTTGGCGGCGGCTTTACCTGGGGCTCAGCGCTGGTTCGCTTCTGATTTAACAGAACCTTTTTTGGTTTAACAGGAAAGCAAAATGTCGAAATTTGCAATGGTATTTCCAGGCCAGGGATCTCAATCCCTTGGCATGCTGGCCGATTTGGCCGCACAATTTCCGATAGTTGAAGAGACCTTCAGTGAAGCCTCATCGGTACTGGGTTATGATCTGTGGCAGCTAGTGCAACAAGGTCCGGCTGAAGAACTGAATAAAACATGGCAGACGCAGCCAGCTTTACTGACGGCATCTGTTGCTATCTGGCGTGTTTGGCAACATCAAGGCGGTAAACTGCCTTCGATGATGGCTGGCCATAGCTTGGGTGAATACTCCGCTCTGGTATGTGCTGGCGTGCTCGATTTCAAACAGGCGGTTCGTCTGGTTGAATTACGCGGCAAGCTGATGCAAGAAGCGGTACCTGAGGGTACCGGCGCCATGTACGCTATTATTGGTTTGGACAATGAATCTATCGCCCAAGCCTGTGAAGAGTCAGCACTTGATCAGGTTGTCTCGCCAGTTAACTTTAACTCACCGGGTCAGGTAGTTATTGCTGGCAATAAAGAGGCAGTAGAACGCGCTGGTGCAGCTTGTAAAGCGTTGGGTGCTAAACGTGCCCTACCATTGCCTGTTAGTGTGCCATCTCATTGTGCTCTGATGAAGCCTGCGGCAGATAAGTTAGCTGTTGCACTGGAAGAGATCGCATTCCAGGCTCCGCTATTCCCTGTCGTCAACAACGTAGATGTGAAAACTGAAGTGTCACCAGAGGCTATCCGTAGCGCATTGGTACGCCAGTTATATAATCCAGTACGTTGGACTGAGAGTGTTGAATTTATCGCAGCAGAAGGTGTTGAGCTGCTGTTAGAAGTTGGGCCGGGTAAGGTCTTGACTGGTTTGACCAAGCGTATCGTGGATACTCTGGCCGCAGCACCGGTAAACGATGTTGCTACGCTGACCAGCGCGCTTGAAAACTAAGAAAGAGGGTAACATGAGCTTCGAAGGAAAAATTGCGCTGGTAACTGGCGCGAGTCGCGGTATCGGCCGTGCGATTGCAGAATTATTGGCTGAGCGCGGTGCCCGTGTTATTGGTACGGCGACCAGTGAAAAGGGCGCTGAAGCTATCAGTGCCTACTTGGGTGACCAGGGTAAAGGTTTAATGCTGAATGTCGTAGATCCCGTGTCAATCGAATCTGTTTTGGCAACGATTCGTGCGGAATTTGGAGAAGTCGACATTTTAGTGAATAATGCAGGTATTACGCGTGATAACCTGCTGATGCGTATGAAGGACGAAGAGTGGCAAGAGGTTATTGACACCAATCTGACTTCTGTATTCCGTGTGTCAAAAGCGGTAATGCGCGCTATGATGAAAAAGCGGTTTGGGCGTATCATCACCATCGGTTCTGTAGTTGGGACAATGGGCAATGCAGGGCAGGTTAACTACGCGGCAGCTAAAGCGGGTCTGATCGGTTTTAGCAAGTCTTTGGCGCGTGAGGTTGCTTCACGTGGCATTACTGTCAACGTTGTGGCACCTGGCTTTATTGAGACAGACATGACGACGGCGTTGACAGATGATCAACGCGCAGGCATTTTGGCCCAAGTACCAGCTAACCGGCTTGGGCAAGCAAAAGAAATCGCCAGCGCTGTTGCATTTTTAGCCTCTGACGAGGCCAGCTACATCTCTGGTGAAACGTTACATGTCAATGGCGGCATGTATATGATTTAAAAATCACGAAAGTATTTGCGTTATTTGAGGTAAAAACCGCAAAATAGCGTAAAATCGTGGTTTGACCAGCCTAGATTTAGTTGCATCTTTTTCAACATTTTATACACTACGAAAACCATCGCGAAAGCGAGTTTTGATAGGAAATTTAAGAGTATGAGCACTATCGAAGAACGCGTTAAGAAAATCATCGTTGAACAACTGGGTGTTAAAGAAGACGAAGTGAAGAACAGTGCTTCTTTCGTTGAAGATCTTGGCGCGGATTCTCTGGACACCGTTGAGCTGGTAATGGCTCTGGAAGAAGAATTTGATACTGAGATTCCAGACGAAGAAGCAGAAAAAATCACTACTGTTCAGGCAGCTATTGATTTTATCAACGCTAACCAGCAGTAAGCGTACATGCTTTAAGTTTAGATACTTAGGCGGTCACTCGACCGCCTAAGTTTTTTTTGTCCTAGTGTAATTTTCCCTCCTTGGAGGACAACCGTGTCTAAGCGTCGAGTTGTTGTGACTGGACTGGGCATGTTGTCTCCTGTCGGTAATACAGTCGAATCCACATGGAAAGCTGTTCTTGCCGGGCAGAGTGGCATCAGCCTGATCGACCATTTTGATACTAGTGCCTATGCAACTCGATTTGCTGGCTTAGTGAAAGATTTTAATTGTGAAGAGTTCATTTCGCGTAAAGATGCACGCAAGATGGACGCATTCATACAGTACGGCATTGTTGCTGGCATGCAAGCCATGCAAGACTCAGGGCTTGAAGTCACCGAAGCCAATGCTAGCCGTATCGGTGCCGCTATAGGTTCTGGTATTGGTGGGCTGGGTCTGATTGAAGAAAACCACACCGCGCTGGTTAACGGTGGGCCACGCAAAATTAGCCCATTCTTCGTGCCATCAACCATTGTTAACATGATTGCCGGCCACTTGACCATTATGTGTGGGATGCGTGGGCCAAGCATTTCTATCGCAACGGCGTGTACTTCTGGTGTGCATAACATCGGCCACGCGGCGCGTATCATTGCTTACAATGATGCGGATGTGATGCTCGCAGGTGGTGCAGAAAAAGCCAGTACGCCATTGGGCGTCGGTGGTTTTGGTGCAGCTCGTGCTTTGTCGACTCGTAATGATAATCCGCAAGCCGCAAGTCGCCCATGGGATAAAGACCGTGATGGTTTCGTTCTGGGTGACGGCGCAGGCATGATGGTGCTGGAAGAGTACGAACACGCGAAAAAACGTGGTGCAAAAATCTATGCAGAAGTTGTTGGTTTTGGGATGAGCAGCGATGCTTACCACATGACCTCTCCACCGGAAAACGGTTCTGGAGCAGCTCTGGCAATGGTAAATGCATTACGTGATGCGGGTGTGAACACGTCTCAGATCGGCTATATCAATGCCCACGGCACGTCAACGCCTGCTGGCGATAAAGCCGAAACGCAGGCAGTTAAGTCTGTATTTGGTGGAGACACCAAAGTGATGGTCAGTTCCACCAAATCCATGACTGGGCACTTGTTAGGTGCAGCAGGTGCAGTTGAGTCTATCTTTACTGTCTTAGCACTGCGTGATCAGGCCATTCCGGCAACCATCAACCTGGATAACCCAGATGAAGGTTGTGATTTGGACTTTGTTCCGCACGAAGCTCGTCAGGTAAACGATTTGGAGTACACCCTGTGTAATTCCTTCGGCTTTGGTGGCACTAACGGTTCCTTGGTTTTCCGCAAGGTATAACGTTGATCGTTACGCTTCAACTGCTTAAAAGACCCGGTTTTCCGGGTCTTTTATTAGCGTTGTCCTGCATTATTCATAACATCCCTCAATAATAATTGTCCCATTAAGAGACAAATCCGAAAACAGCCATTGGTTTAAATCTGATACTGTCAGCAGGTATAATTTATATTTATGGGCAATCCCTCTTTCCCAATTGAATATAGAGTAAATACCCCCTTCCATTTAAAGAGAATCTGAATGTTCTGGATTAATGGTGTTGAACAAAATTTGATTTCAGCTTCAGACCGCTCTGTGCAGTTTGGCGATGGCTGTTTTACTACCGCCAGAGTCTCTCTCGGCCGCGTTGTGTGGCTGGATAAACATATACTACGTTTACAGTTGGCGTCTGCGCGGCTATTAATGCCCGCGGTGAATTGGAATGCATTGACCAAGGAAATGATTGAAGCCGCAAGCCACACTGAAGACGGGGTCCTGAAAGTGATTATCAGTCGGGGAAGCGGCGGACGAGGTTACAGTGGCACGGCCTGTCAGCATCCGACACGGATTATTTCTCTCAGTGATTACCCGGTTCATTATCATAGTTGGCGTGAACGGGGAATTTCTTTAGCACTCAGCCCGATATCGCTAGCACGCAGCCCCTTGCTGGCGGGTGTTAAGCACTTGAACCGCCTGGAGCAGGTATTGATTCGCGCGCATCTTGACCAGACAGCAGCAGATGAGGCACTGGTGCTTGACACAGAAGGCATGCTGGTGGAATGCTGTGCGGCCAATTTATTCTGGCGCAAGGGGGATGAAATATTTACCCCAGACCTGTGCCAATCAGGTGTAGATGGCATTATGCGTCAACGAATTATTAGCTGCCTGTCTACGCATGGTCGGCAGGTGACAATTGTGGCACAACCAGTTGATGTGTTGGCCGATGCCGATGAAGTTATCGTTTGTAACGCGCTGATGCCACTACTCTCGGTAAATAGGATTGAACCGGTAAATCGCGCTGAACCGTGGGTTTACCACTCGCGCCAGTTATTTGATTTCTTAAATCTTCATTGCTGCGAAGTATAGGCTGCATGAGGATGTTGATTTTTGCCCCTATGACTACCTTTAATATGAAGATGGCCGCCCGATGAAAATAAAAAGCACCAAAGCATTAATCCTGTTTGTCGCTATCTGTTTGGGATTGCTGCTGTTGGGTTACCAGAGAGTACAACACTTTGCTGATAGGCCGTTGGCTATCCAGCAAGAGACCATCTTTAAACTTCCTGCTGGGACGGGGCGAGTGGCACTGGAGAATTTGCTGCAACGCGACGGCCTGATTAAAAATACTCGCTGGTTCCCCTGGCTGCTGCGGCTTGAACCCGAGTTAGCCAAATTCAAGGCAGGTACCTATCGCTTTACTCCTGGGATGACAGTGCGCAGCATGTTGGAACTGCTCGCCAGCGGTAAAGAAGCCCAATTTACTGTGCGCTTTATTGAAGGAAAGCGGCTGCGTGATTGGATGGATGAATTACAACAATCAAAATATATAAAGCATGTATTGGATGGGAAGAGTGATGCCGAAATCGCGGTATTATTGGGATTAAAGGACAGCGAACATCCCGAAGGGTGGCTTTATCCAGATACCTATTCATATACTGCCGGAGCCACTGACTTGGCATTACTCAAACGTGCCCATGTGAAGATGGAAAAAACAGTCGATGAAATCTGGCAGGGCCGTGATAAATCGTTGCCTTACCAAACCCCAGGCGACTTGGTGACTATGGCGTCAATCATCGAAAAAGAAACGGCGGTCAATGAAGAGCGAACCAAAGTGGCGTCGGTGTTTATCAACCGTTTACGTATTGGTATGCGACTGCAAACGGACCCGACTGTTATTTACGGGATGGGGGATAGCTATAATGGCACGATTAGTCGTAAAGACTTAGATACGCCAACGCCTTATAATACCTATGTAATATCGGGTTTACCCCCGACGCCGATTGCAATGCCGGGGCTAGCATCACTTACGGCTGCCGCTCATCCCGCTAAAACGCCTTACCTCTACTTTGTAGCCGACGGCAAGGGCGGTCATACCTTTACCACCAATTTAGCCAGTCATAACCAAGCGGTGCGGGTCTATCGCCAATCGCTAAAGGATAAAAATGAACAGTAAATTTATCGTTATTGAAGGGCTTGAAGGGGCAGGGAAAACCACCGCCAGAGACACTGTGGTTGCCACACTACGCGCCCAGGGGATTAACGATATTGTTTTCACTCGCGAGCCAGGGGGAACTCCGCTGGCAGAAAAGCTGCGTGATTTGATTAAGCAAGGTATTGATGGTGAAGTCTTGACGGACAAAGCCGAAGTGTTGATGTTGTATGCTGCGCGCGTGCAATTGGTTGAAAATGTGATTAAACCGGCACTGGCACGCGGCAGTTGGGTGGTGGGTGATCGTCATGATTTGTCATCGCAAGCCTATCAGGGCGGCGGACGCGGGATTGATATTAATCTGATGACATCATTGCGTGACACGGTATTGGGTGAGTTCCGCCCCGACCTGACTCTGTATCTCGATTTACCGCCAGTGATTGGGCTGGCTCGCGCTCGCGCCCGCGGTGAGTTAGATCGGATTGAACAAGAGTCACTGGCTTTCTTTGAGCGCACCCGAGAGCGTTATCTCGAATTGGCTGCAACCGATTCGAGTATCAAAACTATTGATGCTTCTCAACCGCTTGAGCAAGTCAGTGAATCTATTAGCCGGGTACTGAAGCAATGGCTGACCAGCCGAGAAACAGCGTAATGAAATGGTACCCGTGGCTCACTGCGCCTTACCGTCAGTGGGTAGGGCAGCAGACTGCCGGGCGAGGCCATCATGCATTACTGCTGCACTCTTTGCCCGGAAATGGCGAAGAAGCACTGATTTACGGTATTAGCCGTTGGTTGATGTGCCAGCAACGACAAGGCGAGAAAAGCTGTGGTGAATGTCACAGTTGCCGCTTGATGTTGGCGGGCAATCATCCGGACTGGTATGTGTTGACGCCGGAGAAAGGTAAAAGCAGTCTCGGCGTTGAGCTGGTACGTCAACAGATTGAAAAACTCTATTCCCATGCTCAGCAAGGCGGGGCAAAAGTCGTGTGGCTTCCCCACGCGGAGTTGCTTACAGATGCGGCGGCGAATGCGTTATTAAAAACCTTGGAAGAGCCACCAGAGAAAACCTATTTTCTGCTCGATTGCCATCAACCCGCCAGCTTGCTCGCGACACTGCGTAGCCGCTGCTTTTACTGGCATCTGGCCTGCCCTGATACCGCGCTTAGCCTACAATGGCTTCAGCGGCAGACTCCAGCAGAACCTATCTCGATGCTAGCGGCACTTAAATTGAGTGAAGGCGCGCCGTTAGCGGCTGAGCGTTTGCTGCAACCGGATCGCTGGGCCACCAGAACCACTTTGTGCCATGCATTGCATAGCGCACTGCACAGCTCGGATTTACTGTCGTTATTACCGCAAGTTAACCATGATGATGCCCCAGAACGCTTACAGTGGATCTCTTCATTGGTGTTGGATGCTTTGAAATGGCAGCAAGGCGCGGGTCAATTTGCCGTTAACCAGGACCAACTGCCTCTGGTTCAGCAATTGGCTGGAATGGCGACAACACCGATATTGCTACATTCAGTTCAGGCACTTGGCCATTGCCGTCATCAATTGTTATCGGTGGTAGGTGTTAATCGTGAGTTATTACTCACTGAGTTCCTGCTTCACTGGGAAACAGCGCTGACCACTGGCACTTATTCCACCTTATCTTCGTTGTAATTGGGTTTAAAATTATGTTGTTAGTAGATTCTCATTGTCATCTTGATAGCCTTGATTACCAGACGTTGCACAGCAATGTTGATGATGTGTTAGCTAAAGCGAAGGCGCGTGATGTCGGATTCGTGCTGGCGGTTGCCACTACATTACCGGGCTTTTCAGCCATGACCTCCCTGATCGGGGAGCGAGAAAATGTGGCGTTTTCATGTGGCGTTCATCCACTCAATCTGGAGGGCGGCCATGATTTTGAGCAGTTGGCAAAACTTGCGGCGGCAGATAATGTGGTGGCCATGGGGGAAACCGGGCTGGATTATTTCTATCAGCAAGACAATATTCCACTGCAACAAGCTTCTTTCCGCGAGCATATCCGTATCGGCCGCAAATTAAATAAACCGGTGATTGTACATACTCGTGATGCTCGTGAAGACACGCTGGCAATCTTGCATGAAGAACAGGCGCAAGAGTGTGGTGGGGTTTTACATTGCTTTACAGAAGATAAAGCAACTGCTGCTACATTGTTGGATCTCGGTTTTTACATCTCTTTCTCCGGTATTCTGACTTTCCGTAATGCAGAGCAACTGCGTGATGTCGCGCGCTACGTGCCACTTGATCGGTTGTTGGTCGAGACCGATTCGCCTTATTTGGCACCGGTTCCACATCGTGGTAAAGAGAACCAACCGGCCTATGTCCGTGATGTTGCAGAATATATGGCAGTACTGAAGGGGATCAGCCTTGAATCCCTGGCCCAAGCTACTACAGACAACTTCTGTCGGCTATTTCATCTGGACTCGGCGCGGCTGACCAGTAGAACGCCCCAACTTCCTTAATAATACTTTTTTTTAAGCTCGTAATTAATCGTCGAAACGAGTAATGTTCTCACCCGATTTAGTGGGTGAGGGCGGCTCTCATTGACGTTTTTTTACAAAAAATGCGCGATTTGAAGCAAGTTAAGCGCTTTCTTGAAAGAAACGTGACTGCCATCAAACATTAAGCAGGCTATTTATTTTACTCTTCGTAAAAATTAAAGGGGTGCTTTAGACACCCTGATTCGCAAAGGCTTACTCCCCCCTTTGTAATGCCAATAAACGCGAGAAAAAGCAGTAAAAGCACTATTACTCAGGAGCTCACTCAACTATGTTTAAGAACGCATTTGCAAACCTGCAAAAGGTCGGTAAATCGCTAATGCTACCGGTATCCGTGTTACCCATCGCAGGTATTCTGCTGGGTGTCGGTTCCGCGAATTTTAGCTGGCTACCAACGGTAGTCTCTCACGTAATGGCAGAAGCGGGCGGTTCCGTTTTTGCTAACATGGCATTGATTTTTGCTATTGGCGTTGCACTTGGCTTTACCAACAACGACGGTGTATCCGCGTTGGCGGCTGTTGTGGCTTACGGCATCATGGTGAAAACCATGGCGGTGGTCGCACCACTGGTCTTGCATTTGCCGGCAGAAGAAATTGCTGCCAAGCATTTAGCTGATACTGGGGTTTTAGGCGGTATCATTGCAGGTGCAATAGCGGCCTACATGTTTAACCGCTTCTACCGTATTCAGTTACCTGAATATCTGGGCTTTTTTGCCGGTAAACGCTTTGTGCCGATTATCTCTGGTTTCACAGCGATCTTCGTTGGCGTGATTCTGTCCTTCGTGTGGCCGCCAGTGGGGACTGCTATCCAGACTTTCTCTCAGTGGGCAGCCTATCAAAACTCCGTAGTCGCCTTTGGTATCTACGGTGTCGTAGAACGTGCGCTGGTTCCATTCGGTCTGCACCATATCTGGAACGTACCATTCCAAATGCAAATTGGTGAATACACCAACGCAGCGGGTCAGGTATTCCACGGTGACATTCCTCGTTACATGGCGGGTGACCCAACTGCGGGTAAACTGTCTGGTGGCTTCCTATTTAAAATGTACGGTCTGCCAGCAGCAGCAATCGCTATTTGGCATTCTGCTAAGCCGGAAAACCGGGCAAAAGTGGGCGGGATCATGATCTCCGCAGCACTGACCTCATTCCTGACGGGTATCACCGAACCAATCGAATTCTCCTTCATGTTCGTGGCGCCAATCTTGTATGTTATCCATGCAATTCTGGCAGGTCTGGCCTTCCCAATCTGTATCCTGCTTGGGATGCGTGACGGTACCAGCTTCTCTCACGGTCTGATTGACTTCGTCGTACTGAGTGGCAACAGCAGCCGTATTTGGTTGTTCCCTCTGGTGGGTATTTGCTACGGTCTGGTCTACTACACCATCTTCCGTGTACTGATCGCCAAGCTGAATTTGAAAACACCGGGCCGTGAAGAAACGACGACGGAGCAAACTGTACAGGGTGGCACTGAAATGTCAGCAGCATTGGTTGAAGCATTTGGTGGCAAAGAAAACATCACTAACCTGGATGCATGTATCACGCGTCTGCGTGTCAGCGTGGCTGATGTATCCAAGGTTGACCAAGCAGGTCTGAAGAAATTGGGTGCTGCGGGCGTTGTCGTCGCAGGCTCAGGTGTTCAGGCTATCTTTGGGACGAAATCTGATAACCTGAAAACTGATATGGACGAGTACATTCGTAACCATTAATTCAGGTGTGGGGAGTGCAAAGGGGAGGCGAAAGCCTCCCTTTTTTTGTGTCAAGAAAAGCCAGTTTCTTATCATTTCATAAGTATCATTTTAGGTGTTTTTACGATCTATCTGTTTTCACCGCTACGGGTGCTTTGTTATTAACCTTTATATATTAGATGTTTATATAAAAATCACACGTTATCTTCTGTGTAATTAATGTTCATCTTGAATAGGTTTTGTCTACGTTATTCCGGCTCTAACCAGGTGGTTTTGAAATCAAACCAACCTAAATTATTTAAGTGCGCGCCTTGGGCTTGCTCGGGAGCTTTTAGGCGCATCCAGTGATGGAATAACGGCTGCAACCATCCATTGGCGATGATCTCTCGGATCAATTGCTCGCTACCCAGGAGTTGGTTGCGCCAATCATGCAGATAGCTCTGTAAATCAGCATCATCACCGCCAGCGATGGATTGACGCAGCAACTGGGAGCCCAATAGCCATGCGCCAACATTCCACTCTTCAGGAACGGCAAAGTTTACTGTGCCAAGCCACAAATCAGCTTTAGCCTCACCCTCGGCCCAAGAGGTGTAATCCAGCTCGATAATATCCAACTTAATACCCTGAGCAGCGAGAATATGAGTCATTTCAGTTACCAACATCGGGTATTCAGGATGCTGGGCATGATATGCCAGCGTTAATACTGGCATACCCTCTGATTCTGTCGCGATATTACTCGAAAAAGGAGAGCACTCTTCTCCTGTATCAATGCCATGAAACCATGTGGGTAGGACACTGCCGGCGGGTACCCAGAAGGGGCGAATGGGTTCAATCAGACGTTGGATGAGATGATAAGGATTGAGCGTTTTTCGCAACCAGCGGCGCTGTTTAATGTCGTGCCAGTACGGTGAGCGACTATCGCACAGCAAAAAATATCCACCGCGTTCCAGAAACATCTCTTGTGTTGAGTCTGATGGCTTACCGGTCAGACTGGCGGCTTTTCCAGAAACATAATCAATATCACTGATGCTGGAACTGAGCCAGGTGGCACTTTGTATATTCGCCATATTCAATTGCTCTGATAGCACGGCAGGTGTGTCAGAGGGCGGGCGCGCCAAATCAGGGAAAATAAGTACCTCAACTTCATCCAACAAACCCCGAAAACCAAAATAGTGGTCAAAGGATTTCATCTGCAAGTGCCAGTTATCATTTTTAGCCACTCGATAAGGCCCCGTCCCCACCGGGTGAGAGGCAAAATCTGGCTGCGCAGCATGATTTTCCGGCAGAATCAGTGCGCTGTGATGGGCAAGTAACAGAGGAAGGCGTGGGTCCGGTTGGTTAAGTTCGATCACCACACTGAGTGGCCCGTGTTGACTGACTTTTTGAATATGTGAAAACAAGGGCAAAGCCGCACTGCGCATTAGTGAACTGACGACATCGCGGCTGGACAATTCTCGACCATCATGAAATTGCACCGCTGGGCGTAAATAAAAGCGCCAATGCAATGGATCGAGCATTCGCCATTTGTGAGCTAAATCGGTGGTGACTTCACCGTTCTCCTCATTTATTCGTGTCAGGCCATTAAAAATTTGTCGGACTAAGTGCAGCTCAGAGCGGCGTAATGGTGTACCGGGGTAAAGATTTGTCATGGTGCGGTAGTAGGGGATGCGCAGAGCTTGATAGTCATCGCGTATCCGATACCCCAGTTTAGCCCGCAATAAGGGGGTAATCAGCTGCTTATCTTCGCCCAATAGGGCAATGGCTTCATTAAAACCACCAGAATCTAATAACTGTTCCGCTTTTTCAATTAAAAGCTGATGAGTGTTCCGCAATAGTTGTAAATATGACCGGCGGCCACGACCTGGTTCTGCTTGCCATTTCAACCAGCCAGCCTGTTGCATCTGAACCAGTAATGTCCGCATGTGGCGCTTGGTACAACAGAGTTTATCCGCGAGTTCTTGCAGTGTAATCTCAACCGGTTGTACCCCAACCTGATTCAATAAGCGTAAGTATTGCTGTTCAAGGCGCCGGCTGACCATAAAAGAGGAACCTAATTGAGTCTAATTCAGCAGTTTTATATATCATCTTTTTAGCCGATAATTTTCACTACAGCAAGCGTTTGTGCCTCAGCACTTTTTATCGGAAAAGGCGGCAGACAGAACACCATGATTATTTGAGGAAAGAAGATGACCCGTAACTTAAACAAAGATACCCAAGTGTGTATTTCTCTGGCCGCCAGACCCAGCAACTTTGGTACTCGTTTTCATAATTTTTTGTACGATGCCATGAACCTCGATTACCTGTATAAAGCCTTCACTACTACGGATCTGGCCGCGGCAATCGGCGGTGTGCGGGCATTGGGATTCCGGGGTTGTGCTATTTCAATGCCGTTTAAAGAGGCGGTTATCCCGATGGTAGATGAGTTGGATGCCTCTGCCGCAGCAATTAATTCGGTTAATACCCTAGTGAACACTCATGGTTATCTGAAAGCGTACAACACCGACTATATCGCTATCGCGAAGTTGGTGGAGGGTTATCAGGTGTCTACAGATAAAGTATTTGCATTGCGTGGCAGTGGTGGGATGGCGAAAGCCGTGGCTTTTGCACTGAAAAATGCGGGGTTTAAGCAGGGTTTTATTATTGCAACGAACGAAAAAACCGGCAAAGAATTAGCCGAACAATCCGGTTACACCTATCAGCCTGACATGCAGGGTGTTGAAGCCGATGTATTAATCAATGCCACCCCTGTGGGGATGTCGGGGGGGAAAGAGGCCGATAACATGGCCTTTACTGAAACTGAGGTTGAACATGCCGAGGTGATTTTTGATGTGGTGGCTCTGCCTGCGATGACCCCGTTGATAAGCTACGCCAAAGCACAAGGAAAAATCGTTATTACTGGCGCTGAAGTCTTTGCTATTCAGGCGGTTGAGCAATTTGTGCTGTATACTGGCATTCGTCCAGAGCCCGCTTTGTTTGAAAAAGCAGCGGCTTATGCCCGCGCTCAATGATTGAGGTTGAAATCAATAGAAATTGTCGCTCATACTACGCATTCCTCATTTTTATCATGATCAAGGAAATGCGTAATGGCCGAAGAAACGATTTTCAGCAAAATTATCCGCCGTGAAATCCCTGCCGACGTGGTCTACCAGGATGAACTGGTGACCGCGTTTCGTGATATCGCCCCGCAGGCACCAACTCATATCTTAATCATTCCTAACATTCTTATTCCAACTGTGAATGACGTCACAGCAGAACATGAAGCAACATTGGGTCGAATGATCACTGTGGCTGCTAAACTTGCAGAGCAGGAAGGGATTGCTGAAGATGGTTATCGTCTGATCATCAACTGCAATCGGCATGCAGGGCAGGTGGTTTACCACATTCACATGCATCTGGTCGGTGGCCGTGAGTTGGGCTCGCTGTTGTCACATAAATAGCTTGAAGTATGGCAGGACTATAACTGAGGTAAGCCTATGCGCCCTATGAAGGCGTTTTTATTGCCGGTGATAGCGCTCGCGTGTATTGCGACATTGCTGGGGTGCAGCAGTCCGAAAGGGATTGCGGTGAATAAGCAGCAAACCGTGGTAATGGATTCGTCTGTGCTGACGGCGGGCATTTTGGCTTCTCAACCTGCAATTTCAACATCATCCGGGAATAATGTAGCGCGCTCGGTGATAACCAATAGCCAGAGTAAACCGATAAAAATAAACTACCGCTTTTATTGGTATGATGCGCAGGGCTTGGATGTGCCGCCGCTCGAAGCGCCACGGTTTATCGTTATTGCGCCAAATGATGATGTGGATATTCAATCAGTTAATAATAATTTTAATGCGCGTAGTGCGCGTCTTTATTTATTCTTATAACCCTGTATTTTTATAACAGCGCGGTTCTTATTATCGTGCTATTGGAGTGGGACAATGAAAAGGTATTTATCTGTCGCTCTGGCGGCACTTGTGCTGACGGGGTGTATCACTAAGCCACCCGTTGAGCCAACCACACCACCCGTGACCATCGAACCCGTCACCCCACCGGTTCCTGAAACTCCACCACCGGTAGACAACGTACCGCCGCCACCAAAGATGGAGCAATCTATTGATTGGGCCGCCAGTGTTGAGCCTTTGGTGGCACAGATGGTCAACAGTAACGATGTGGCAAATGGCAGCATATTGCTACTCGATAGCGTTAAAAATAATACCAATGGCAGATTACAAACGGCGAAAGCCACCTCGGCATTGCACCAAGTGCTGTCATCAAACAAAAAATTTGTGTTGATCTCGCCACAGCAATTGGCGGTTGCCAAGCAAACATTGGGGCTATCAGAAGAAGATAGCCTGGGCTCACGTAGTAAGGCCATTGGTCTGGCTCGCTACGTCAGTGCCCAATATGTGCTATACAGTGATGTGAGTGGTGATGTGAAGTCACCCACCATTGAAATGCAGTTGATGCAGGCACAAACCGGCGAAATTATCTGGTCAGGTAATGGCCCAGTTAAGCGCTGATCCTTCCCTGTATGCACTTATTGAAAGGATCAAGCCGTCGGCAGATGTTATGCCCGACGGTTTAATTCATGCAGCCGATTTTATTAAGGCAGATTGGCATATTAGCCCGGTATCTGGCCTGACCGGTGAAAGTTGGCGTATTTCTTACCCGTCAAAGACGAATGCGAGTATTAACTGCCTGGCGCGTGAACAATCGATTCAGAAAACCCAACTGGGAGTGGACCGGCGGCGGGAGCGCAAGTTATTGCAACATGTGGCTGGCCATCATTTGGCACCTACTATTATCGCTGCAGATCAACACTGGTTAGTGGTTAACTGGATCGAAGGTGACGTTGTCACTCAATCACAATTCATTGAATTATCAAATAATGGGCAGCTGGCACAGCTACTGACGCGGTTGCATCACCTGCCCGCCAGCGGTTATCGCCTGGATTTGCGTGCTCAGCTTATCCGTTATGCCGGGCAGATTGATACCAAACGCCTTTCACCGAGCTGGTTACGGTTGCATCAGCATTTTTTGCGTAGATCACCGCCGCAACCGGTGAAACTGGCACCTCTGCATATGGATATTCACCCCGGTAATCTTTTGGCGACTCCCTCCGGGCTGAAATTGATTGACTGGGAATATGCGGCTGATGGCGATATTGCTCTTGATATTGCCGCGCTATTTAGTGGCAATGGTTGGTCAGCGCCCCAGCAACAGGCTTTTGTACAGCACTATTGCCAGAATGAGCAGGGCTACTCTGATGTTGATCGTTTATCCCGTCAGATACAGCGCTGGCTGCCGTGGGTTGATTATCTAATGTTGATGTGGTTCGAGGTGCGCTGGCAGCAGACTGGGGACAGCGAGTTTTTGCAATGGACGGTGCCGCTGCGCCAGCGGTTTAATCTGTCCTTTTGATTTTTTAATATTAAATTTACGAGGTTGTCGTGGGTCCAGTGATGTTAGACGTTGCCAGCTATGAGCTGGATGCAGAAGAACGTGAGATTTTAAAGCACCCGCTGGTGGGCGGCCTGATTTTATTTAGCCGTAATTTTCATGATGCCGAGCAACTGCGCGAGTTAGTCCGTCAGGTAAGGGCTGCCTCCCACGAGCGTCTGGTGGTGGCGGTCGATCAGGAAGGGGGCCGGGTACAGCGTTTTCGTGACGGTTTTACCCGCTTGCCTGCAGCTCAGTCTTTCGCGGCGATTAATGATGCGGCCACTGCGGCGCAGTTAGCACAAGATGCAGGCTGGCTGATGGCGGCCGAAATGATATCAATGGATATCGATATTAGCTTTGCGCCAGTACTGGATATCGGTCATGTCAGCGCGGCTATCGGTGAGCGTTCATTCCACAGTGACCCGCAACAAGCACTGAAAATGGCGGAGTGTTTTATTCGCGGGATGCACAGCGCGGGAATGAAAACTACCGGTAAGCACTTCCCCGGGCATGGGGCGGTGACGGCAGATTCGCATAAAGAGACGCCTCGGGATAATCGATCACTGGCAGAAATCCGCACTCATGATATGGTTATATTTCGCGAACTGATTGCGCGGCGATTACTGGATGCCATTATGCCTGCCCATGTGATTTATACTGAAGCTGATGCGCGTCCGGCCAGTGGTTCGTCTTACTGGCTCCAAACCATATTGCGCCAAGAGTTAGGGTTCGATGGCATCATTTTCTCTGATGACTTGTCGATGGAAGGGGCAGCTATCATGGGCAATTATGCCGAGCGTGGGCAAGCCTCTTTGGATGCAGGCTGCGATATGATTTTGGTGTGTAATAATCGTCAGGGCGCGGTAAGTGTGTTGGATAATCTGTCGCCAGTCAAAGCAGACCAACTGGCATGCTTGTATCATTCTGGGCAGTTTGACCGTCAGGCGTTGATGGCATCACCGCGTTGGCAGCAGGCGAATAAGGCATTAACGGCACTCAGCGAACGTTGGGATGCACATAAGTCGCGAGGATAAATATGATAGTCTATCTACATGGTTTCGATTCCAACAGCTCTGGCAATCACGAGAAAGTCCTGCAACTGCAATTCATTGATCCCGATGTGCGTTTCATCAGTTACAGCACTTTGCATCCTCGCCATGATATGCAGCATTTATTGAAAGAAGTGGATAAGGCTATTCAGCAGAGTGGAGATGCCAAGTCACTGATTTGTGGTGTGGGGTTAGGGGGATTTTGGGCCGAACGAATTGGTTTTCTGTGTGGTATCCGTCAGGTTGCCTTCAATCCCAATCTTTATCCGCAAGACAATATGAGCGGTAAAATTGACAGGCCGGAAGAGTATGTCGATATCGCCAGTAAATGTATTAGTGATTTTCGCGAGAAAAACCGCGATCGTTGTTTAGTCGTGTTGTCTCGCAATGATGAAATGCTCGATAGCAAGCGCACTGCCGGTGACTTACATCCTTATTATGAAATTGTCTGGGATGAGAAACAAAGCCATAAGTTTAAAGATCTTTCCCCTCATCTGCAGCGCATCAAGGCGTTTAAAACTCTGGGGTAAATAATCAAATTAATCGGGATTTGTTAAAAACTGGTTAATTGTAATGCCAGCTGTTCTGTGCAATTTGGCTTGAAAAAAGCGTTTCGCCTGCTTTTTTCAAGCTATTTTTATGACAAAAAAGGGCAAAACTGACCTTTATCTCCCACCCAATAAAAAAAATCTAAACCGTGACTAAACGCTAACTATTTGAAACCTATTCCAGAAAAAATCCTCCCGCCGGTACTTTAATCAAAAAAAATTGATATATATCAATTTTGGTATGACCAAATAACCCTGCATGATATTCTGACTCAAGTTTATTGAATTGGTATCTTCGAACCCTATGTTATCTAAGGATATTATTCCTTTACCCTTAGCTAACAATTGGTTCACATTTAGGGGGTCATTTTGACAACGCCGAAGAAAAAAATCGTTATTATTGGTGGTGGTGCTGGCGGTCTTGAGCTGGCAACTAGTCTGGGTCATAAGTTGGGGCGCAGCAAAAAAGCTGAGATTGTTCTGGTTGACCGTAACCACAGCCATCTGTGGAAACCTTTGCTCCATGAAGTGGCCACTGGTTCTCTGGATGATGGCGTTGATGCATTGAGCTATCTGGCTCATGCGCGCAACCATTATTTCAATTTCCAGTTGGGATCGTTAACGGATATTAACCGTGAAACCAAAACTGTCTGCCTGGCTGAGATTTGCGATGAACACGGCGATGTGCTGGTAACAAAACGTGAATTGTCTTATGACATTTTAGTGGTCGCTCTGGGCAGTACGTCGAATGACTTCGGTACCCCAGGCGTGAAGGATCACTGCATCTTCCTCGATAACCCACATCAGGCCCACCGTTTCCATAATGAAATGCTTAACCTGTTCCTGAAGTATTCAGCGCAACCGGGTGAGAAAGGCAAAGTTAATATCGCGATTGTTGGCGGCGGTGCCACCGGTGTAGAGCTGTCTGCAGAGTTACATAATGCGGTAAAACAACTGCATAGCTACGGTTTTGAGGGTTTGGATAACCAGGCATTAAATGTCACGTTGGTTGAAGCAGGTGAGCGTATTCTGCCAGCATTACCGCCACGTATCTCGGCGGCGGCACATCAGGAACTGATTAAACTGGGTGTGCGTGTATTGACCAAAACAATGGTTACTAGCGCTGATGAAAAGGGCCTGAATACCAAAGATGGTGAGTTTATTAATGCTGATCTGATGGTATGGGCGGCAGGTATTAAAGCGCCGGACTTTATGAAAGATATTGCTGGGCTGGAAACCAACCGTATTAACCAACTGGTGGTTGAGCCAACGCTGCAAACAACCCGTGATCCGAATATTTTTGCTATCGGTGACTGTGCTTCTTGTCCACAGCCAAGTGGTGGTTTTGTGCCGCCGCGCGCGCAATCAGCACATCAGATGGCCAGCCGCTGTTACAGCAATATTTTAGCATTGCTCAATGAGCAACCACTGAAGCCATACATTTATAAAGATCATGGTTCTCTGGTGTCGCTGTCGAAGTTTAGTACAGTCGGTAGCTTGATGGGTAATCTGATGCGCGGTTCTATGATGGTGGAAGGGCGTGTTGCCCGTGTTGTTTACATTTCATTGTATCGTATGCATCAAGTCGCATTGCATGGCTATACCAAAACTGGCCTGATGATGCTGGTGGGCGGGATTAACCGGGTTATTCGCCCGCGCCTGAAACTCCACTAATTCACCTTCGTCCTTGACGCTACAGGGGTGTTAGCTGCGCGCACTTACCCGAATCACTGACAAGGGTCAGCTCATCGGGGTGCATTTGCTGGCTGCCTACCTGTAACGCCAATGACTTTGGAGAATGTTTAGAGCTTTAAATTTGCCGCTGCCAGTTAATGATGGCGGCGGTTTCTGGTTGCAGACAAACGCCAACGACTCGATCTTGCACGGTGAGGACAGGGAGAAGAGTAAAGCGTCCACGCCACGTATGGCGCGGCTCGAGCCCCCAGGGACGGGTTTACGGCGTCTTTACGATCTGCCTGTTTTCACCGCTACGGGTACTTTGTCATCAACTTCACAGCTGCGCACGTTTTGCTAAAGTCATTCGCACGTAATGTCAAATTTTTAGCATAAAACTCTGCAGCAATAAATCACCACAGTCAGATTCCTCCTAAACACATTCATTCACACCTATTATCTGGGTGTTTCGTCCATTTGTCTTATTGCTAGGTTAAAGCACATTGTGCAGACTTCTCGATAGAAACACACGGCGAGTCACGCACGCCGTAATCCGGGAATAATGGGCAGCCCTGAATGCCGGATGCTGTCAGGCCATTGTTTTCATTTTGAAGCTCTGGGGCAGAAGATGCGTGGTAACACTTTCAGGAGGATTTCCTGTGAACAAATCAATGTTAGCAGGTGTGGGTATCGGTATTGCGGCCGCTCTGGGAATTGCCGCTGTCGCGAGTATGAATGTATTCTCGAGCGCACCGCAATATGCACAAGTTCTTACTGCGACACCGATTAAAGAGACGATTAAAACGCCTCGCCAGGAATGTCGTAATGTGACCGTAACTCACCGTAAACCGGTGCAGGATGAGAATCAAATTGCGGGTTCAGTATTGGGTGCTGTTGCTGGTGGGGTTCTGGGCCATCAGGTAGGCGGCGGCCGTGGTAAAGATATCGCGACTGTTGCTGGTGCACTGGCCGGTGGTTACGCAGGTAATCGTGTCCAAAGTAATATGCAGGATAATGATACCTATACGACTACCCAACAACGTTGCCAAACTGTTTACGATAAGTCACAGAAAATGTTGGGGTATGACGTAACCTACAAAATTGGTGATCAGCAGGGAAAAATTCGCATGGATCGTGATCCAGGCACGCAGATCCCAATCGATAAAAATGGTCAACTGATACTGAACAACCGAGCATAATACAAAATCTGTTGTCCAAGACCTTGCATTAAGAACCCGCGGTTTAGTGTTAATTCTGATCGTTTAACGTGTTTTATAAGCGAGTGGCATTAACATTGACGCGGGTTTCTCATATCTGAAACCCGCGTCATCAATGGCTTAAGCTACGCGATGCTGAGCAAATGCGGCCAGCAATTCACTGATAAACGTCAATCGCTTCGCACGGTCACTGAGATCCTGCATAAATTTCAATTTGGTTGGTCCTTCCAGTCGGAATATTTGCGGCTGGCGTTGCAGCAAACCAATCAGATAAACCGGATCGACTTTGTTCTTCTCACCAAATTCGATAAAGCCTCCTCGCTCATTACCTTCAATACGTTTGATGCCCAGTTTCTGAGCCTGTTGGCGTAATTCTGCAGTATGTAGCAGATAGCGGGCTGCATCCGGCAGTTTACCAAAGCGATCAATAAGTTCGACTTTCAATTCATCGAGTTCAGTTTCATCGCGAGCACTGGCAATGCGCTTATAGAACGAAAGCCGGACATTCACATCTGGAATAAAGTCTTCTGGCAACAACACCGGCATACGCATTTCAATTTCGGTCTGATTGCTGGTCAAGTCTTCCAGTGATGGCTCTCTGCCTTCTTTCAGTGCATCTACCGCGCTTTCCAGTAACTCCATATATAGCGAGAAACCGATAGTGGTCATCTGGCCACTTTGATCCTCACCTAATAGCTCACCGGCACCACGAATCTCAAGGTCATGAGTTGCCAGAGCAAAGCCAGCACCGAGATCTTCCAGCGACGCGATAGCCTCCAACCGTTTTTTGGCATCGGTGGTCATTGCTTTTGGATTGGGTGTAAGTAAGTAAGCATAGGCCTGATGGTGGGAGCGCCCAACCCGGCCGCGCAACTGATGCAACTGCGCCAGACCAAAATGATCGGCGCGTTCAATGATAATGGTATTGGCGCTCGGAATATCAATCCCCGTTTCGATAATGGTGGTGCAGACCAAAACGTTAAACCGTTGATGATGGAAATCATTCATCACCCGCTCCAGATCCCGCTCACGCATTTGCCCGTGACCAATAGCAATGCGTGCTTCTGGCACTAACTCAGCCAGCTTCTGGGTGGCTTTTTCGATATTTTCCACATCGTTATAGAGATAATAAACTTGCCCGCCACGCAGAATTTCGCGCAGAATCGCTTCTCGTACCACTAAGCTATCGTACTCACGCACGAAGGTTTTCACCGCCAGACGGCGCGCAGGTGGCGTCGCAATAATCGATAAGTCCCGCATACCGCTCATCGCCATATTCAGTGTGCGCGGGATAGGTGTGGCGGTAAGTGTCAGAATATCGACATCGGCGCGCATAGCTTTAATGCGCTCTTTATGGCGCACACCGAAACGATGTTCCTCATCGACAATCAACAGGCCGAGGTCTTGCCAGCGCAGGTCACTTTGCAGCAATTTATGGGTGCCGATAATAATATCGACTTTGCCTTCGGCGGCTTGTTCCAAAATCACTTGCTGCTCTTTGGCACTGCGAAAGCGCGACATCATTTCAATTCGCACGGGCCAGGTGGCAAAGCGGTCGCGGAAGTTGTCGAAATGCTGTTGAGCGAGCAGTGTGGTCGGCACCAAAACGGCAACTTGCTTATTATTTGCCACCGCCAGGAAGGCTGCCCGCATTGCCACTTCGGTTTTACCGAAACCAACATCACCACATACCAGTCGATCCATAGCCAGCGGTCGGCACATATCGCTGAGCACCGCATTGATGGCCTGCTCCTGGTCTGGGGTCGTTTCGAACGGGAAGCTTTGGCAGAACAGCTGATACTGTTCGCGATCGAACTTGAATTTAAAGCCAGATTTGGCGGCGCGCTGTGCATAGATGTCTAGCAGTTCAGCCGCCACATCACGCACTTTCTCGGCGGCTTTCTGCCGTGCACGGCTCCAGGCATCGCCACCCAGTTTATGCAATGGTGCATTTTCGTCAGCGCCGCCTGAATAGCGGCTGATCAGATGCAGTGATGAGACCGGCACGTATAGCTTATCTTCACCGGCATAGGTCAATATCAAGTATTCAGCTTTAATGCCGCCAGCTTCTAATGTGGTAAGGCCGAGATAGCGGCCCACACCGTGCTCGAGATGAACCACTGGCTGACCGGGGCGCAATTCCGCCAGATTGCGGATTAAAGTATCGGTATTAATGGTGCGGCGATTATCCTGGCGGCGGCGGTTCACGCGCTCGCCCAGTAAGTCACTCTCGCAAATCAGCGCTAATTGCTTATCGGTATCGAGGAAACCACGTTCTGAAGCACCAATCATCAAATAATGACCGGGTGCCGTGGCTTGAGATAGCTCGGTTATCAGGGTTGGACTGATTTTTATCCGTGCTAGTAGATCCTGCAGGGTTTCGCGTCGCCCCTCACTTTCTACCGAGAACACGATACTACCGCTGAACGACTCAATAAAGCGCCGCAGATTATCCAGTGGCGCTTTTTGCTGTGCCTGTACGGACAAATCGGGCAGCGGCTGATAGTGTAGGTTAGTATTGGCGGTTTTAGACGGTAATTCTTCGGTCTTGAACTGAACCCGCGGCCACTCTTTTAACTCACTGAAAAGTGAATCAACCCGTAGCCATAATGTTTCAGGTGCCAGCAATGGGCGCATGGGGTCAACACGACGGCTTTCATAGCGCTGGTTAACATCTTGCCAGAAACGCTCCGCAGAGCTTTCCAGCGAACCGGTGTTAATCAATAAGGTATTTTCAGGCAAGTAACTAAACAGTGTCGGCAATGGCTGGTTGAAGAATAGGGGTTGCCAGTATTCAATCCCGGCAGGCCAGATACCTTTGCTCACTTGCTGGTAAATATGTTCCGCATCACGGCGTACTTCGAACTGTTCGCGCCATTGGCTGCGGAATAATTCAATGGCGTTTTTATCTATCGGGAATTCATGGGCGGGGAGTAAGTTTATTTGATCAACTTCGGACAGGGTGCGCTGCGTATCCACATCAAATACGCGTAAGCTATCAATTTCATCATCAAAAAAATCAATACGATAAGGCTCTTCACTGCCCATCGGATACAGATCAAGTAAAGCCCCGCGGGTAGCAAATTCACCGTGCTCCATGACCTGGTCGACACTGCGATATCCCGCTTGCTCAAGCTGCGCGCGTAATTTATCTCGCGACAAGTGCTGGCCTTTTTTCATGACCAGCGCATGACCATGCAGGAATTCGTGCGGACAAACCCGTTGCATCAGAGTATTAATCGGGAGAATGATAACACCGCGTTCCATTGTCGGAAGGTGGTACAGACAAGAAAGGCGGGCCGAAATAATATCCTGATGGGGTGAGAAACTGTCGTAAGGCAGCGTTTCCCAGTCGGAAAGGGTATTCACCGGACGGGGGGAAAACTGCTGAATTTCATCACGCAGTCGCAGCGCCGTTTGCATATCCGGGGTAATTAACATTACCGGGCCATTATGACGCTCAATGATTTCTGCACACTCGACGGCGCAAGCGGAACCAGTCAACTGGCCTAACTGGCGGGTGTCGCCACGGCGCGTCGGCAATGAATAACGATGTTGTTGGGACATAAGCAGTTAAACAGTCTCTTTATCAGGACGAATCATCTCGGCGGCTATCCTAGCATGCGAACAGCTATAGCCACAGATTGACGCTTTGATTTGGAATAAAATCCGGAGATATATCCAATAGATCTCAAGGTGCAGGAAGGCGGCAAGCGAGAAAATCCTGATGAGCTTACTCAAGTAAGTTATTCGGATTAACGAGCGCGGCCAACACACCTGTAACTTGAAAGATGAAGGATATAGGCGGTTAATGGTTCCATAAAGCGGTAGTACCCTTTATTATCCTCGATCACTTTGCTTTAGCAACAGGATCTAAACAGATTTCATGTATCAACCTGTCGCATTATTTATTGGCCTGCGTTATATGCGCGGGCGTGCATCTGACCGTTTCGGTCGGTTTGTTTCATGGCTTTCAACCATTGGTATCACACTCGGCGTGATGGCATTGATCACAGTGCTATCCGTGATGAATGGTTTCGAGCGTGATTTGCAGGATAATATTTTGGGGATGATGCCGCAGGCGCTGATTACCACGCCTCAAGGCTCCCTTGACCCAAATAAAATTCCTGCTTCATCACTGAAGTCACTGACTGGCGTTACCGATATTGTGCCGTTAACCACCGCTGATGTGGTGCTGCAAAGCGCGCGCAATCTCTCTGCTGGAGTGATGTTAGGTGTTGACCCCAATCAGCATGAACCTCTGGCTGACTACTTGGTTAATGTGCACCTGAAAGATTTACAGCCGGGTAGCTACAATATGATTCTCGGTGAAAAACTGGCCGGTCAATTGGGCGTTAAGCGCGGTGAAACACTGCGTCTAATGGTGCCAAGTGCCAGCCAATTCACCCCGATGGGGCGCATCCCTAGCCAGCGCCTGTTTAATGTTATTGGCACATTTGCCGCTGACAGTGAAGTTGACGGCTACCAAATGCTGGTTAATCAGCAGGATGCATCACGTCTAATGCGCTATCCTGCAGGTAATATTACCGGTTGGCGTCTATTCCTTTCACAACCGCTGTCCGTGGATAGTTTGAGTCAACAGACCTTGCCAGAAGGCACGGTATGGAAAGATTGGCGTGAGCGCAAAGGCGAGCTTTTCCAGGCTGTGCGGATGGAAAAGAACATGATGGGGTTACTGCTTAGCCTGATTATCGCTGTCGCTGCCTTTAATATCATTACCTCTCTGGGCCTGTTAGTGATGGAGAAACAGGGTGAAGTGGCTATTTTGCAAACTCAGGGCTTAAGTCGTCGTCAAATTATGTTGGTGTTTATGGTGCAGGGCGCCAGCGCAGGGGTTATTGGCGCATTGCTCGGTGCCGGCTTGGGTATTTTGCTTGCTAGTCAATTGAACACCATTATCCCAGCTCTCGGTTTATTGATTGATGGCGCGACCTTACCCGTTGAAATTAATCCGGTTCAGGTGACCGTGATTGCCCTATTGGCAATGGCGATTGCTTTGCTTTCTACGCTTTATCCTTCCTGGCGCGCTGCCGCCGCACAACCTGCCGAGGCCTTACGCTATGAGTAATCATCCTTTATTACAGTGTTTAAACCTGTGCAAACGCTATCAGGAAGGTCAACTACATACCGACGTCTTGCGCAATGTGTCCTTCACTATCGAAGTCGGTGAACTGATGGCGATTGTCGGCAGTTCAGGTTCAGGTAAAAGTACTCTATTGCACTTGTTGGGTGGGCTGGATTCACCGACTTCCGGCGAAGTGATTTATCAAGGGCGCTCGCTGAACCAAATGTCTTCCACCGCAAAAGCTGAGTTACGTAATCGTGAGTTAGGTTTTATCTATCAATTTCATCATCTACTACCAGATTTCACTGCATTAGAAAATGTCGCTATGCCACTCCTCATTGGCGGTGCCAAACCGAGTGAAGCACAGGATAAAGCTCGCGCGATGCTGGTGGCTGTGGGGTTGGAAAAGCGTAGTAAGCATCGCCCATCTGAACTATCCGGTGGTGAGCGTCAGCGCGTGGCGATTGCGCGTTCGCTGGTGAATAACCCGTCGCTGGTGTTGGCTGATGAGCCGACTGGTAACCTCGATCAACGGAATGCCGACAGCATCTTTAATTTGCTAGGTGAATTGAATGTTCGCCAAGGAACCGCCTTCTTAGTGGTCACACACGATTTGCAATTGGCCAAACGTATGAGTCGTCAGTTGGAAATGCGTGACGGCCAGCTACAGCAGCACTTGACGTTGGTGGGGGCGCAATAGTGGCAATCGGGATGGGCGTTTCGCCACTTTCATTGTTAATCGGTTTACGTTTTAGCCGTGGTCGCCGTCGTGGCGGAATGGTGTCACTCATTTCGGTGATATCCACTTTGGGCATTGCATTGGGTGTGGCTGTATTGATCGTCGGCTTAAGTGCAATGAACGGCTTCGAACGTGAGCTAAAAAACCGTATTTTGGCGGTGGTACCACATGGCGAAATTGCGGTGGTCAATCAGCCATTTAGCGGTTGGCCGCAAACTTTACAGCGGATTGAAAAAGTGCCCGGTATTGTGGCTGCGGCACCTTATATCAATTTCACCGGTTTGATTGAAAACGGCACCCAGCTGCGCGCCGTACAGGTCAAAGGTGTTGATCCCGAGGCTGAACAGCGACTTAGCGCATTGCCGAGTTTCGTCCTTGATCATGCCTGGGACAATTTCAAAGCCGGTCAACAGCAGATTATTTTGGGCAAAGGTCTGGCCGATGCCTTGGGTGTTAAACAGGGGTCATGGCTGACAGTAATGATCCCTAATAGCGACCCTGAGATGAAATTACTGCAACCCAAGCGAATTCGCTTGCAAGTGGCGGGTGTTTTTCAATTGAGTGGGCAACTGGATCACAGTCTGGCATTAGTACCTTTAATGGATGCGCAGCAATATCTGGATATGGGTGATAGCGTTACTGGTATAGCCATCAAGGTCGATGATGTCTATAACGCCAACAAACTGGTACGCAGTGCCGGTGAAGTCTCGAATGCCTATGTGTATATCAGTAGTTGGATTGGTACCTACGGCTATATGTATCGTGATATCCAAATGATTCGCACCATCATGTACTTAGCGATGGTACTGGTTATCGGGGTTGCCAGCTTTAACATTGTTTCCACTCTGGTGATGGCGGTTAAAGATAAAAGCAGCGATATCGCGGTGTTACGCACATTAGGCGCTAAAGATGGCCTGATACGAGCCATCTTTATCTGGTATGGCTTGATGGCAGGGCTGATCGGCAGTGTCAGCGGCGCGGTCGCGGGAGTGATTATCTCTTTGCAATTAACCAACATTATCCGTGGGTTGGAAAAACTGATCGGGCATCAATTTTTGTCGGGAGATATCTATTTCATCGACTTTTTGCCGTCAGAACTGCACTGGTTTGATGTGGCTTGTGTGCTGGCGACCGCATTGGTGTTGAGTTTAATTGCCAGTTGGTATCCGGCTCGTCGTGCCAGTAGTATTGATCCGGCGCGGGTGCTGAGCGGGCAATAATTATCCCCGCCATATTTCAAGCTGCATGTGCGTTGGCTGCCTTCATTACTCGGCCCGTCCATGGGCCTCGCCTCTGCGAGGCCGCTGTAAACAGCGTTCAAATCGGTTCCAGACCGATTTGTCACCCCAGTCACTTACTCATGTAAGCTCCTGGGGGGTTACTCAGTTGCCGCTTCCTGCAACTCGTATTATTTAGGGTATATAAGGATAACTTTATGTATTACGGTTTTGATATGGGCGGCACCAAAATTGAGTTAGGCGTTTTTGATGCTAACCTGCAACGAATCTGGCATAAGCGCGTCCCTACACCACGCGAAGACTACTCGCTATTACTGCAAACATTACATGACCTGACACGGGAGGCCGATGAGTTTTGTGGTATCAAAGGCAGTGTGGGTATCGGCATTCCCTGCTTACCCAACGCTGATGATGGTACGGTATTTACGGCGAATGTGCCCGCGGCAATGGGGCAATCCCTACAAGGTGACCTTTCCGGGTTAATCGGGCGCGAAGTTCGAATCGATAATGATGCTAACTGTTTTGCATTGTCAGAAGCCTGGGATCCTGAGTTTCGCCGCTATCCAACAGTACTAGGGCTGATTCTTGGTACTGGCGTCGGTGGTGGGCTAATTGTGAACGGCAATATTGTTAGTGGGCGAAACCATATTACCGGTGAATTCGGTCATTTCCGTTTGCCAGTAGATGCGCTGGATATTCTGGGTGTCGATACTCCACGAGTGCCTTGTGGTTGCGGCCATAAGGGTTGTATTGAAAATTATATTTCAGGGCGTGGTTTTGAATGGATGTACAAACATTTCAACCAGCAATCTTTGCCTGCAACTGAAATTATTGCAAACTATAACATCGGTGAATCCAAGGCTATAGCTCATGTTGAGCGTTTTATGGATGTACTGGCTGTTTGCTTAGGTAATTTATTGACTATGCTGGATCCCCATCTCGTCGTAATCGGTGGTGGATTATCTAATTTCGAGCATATCTATCAAGAACTGCCGAAACGGCTACCGCAGCATTTATTGCGAGTAGCTCGATTGCCGCGCATTGAAAAAGCGCGTTATGGTGATGCGGGCGGTGTTCGTGGGGCGGCGTTCCTGCATTTGTCTGAGCGTTAGTGAATCAATAGCAAATAAAAATAGATAAAATAGAGGCAAAAGGTTATGCGCATTCGTCATCGGTTGTGTCGGTTTCGTAAGAATAAGCACTTGCGGCATCAACGTTTTCGCTCTCGTATCTTTCATCGAGACAGTGCCGCAACATCCGAAATGAAGAAGCCGTTTGTGGTGGTTCTGACGGGGGCCGGTATCTCGGCCGAATCGGGTATTCGTACTTTCCGTGCGGCAGATGGTTTGTGGGAAGAGCATCAGGTGGAAGATGTTGCCACCCCAGAAGGATATCGTCGTGACCCTGAACTGGTTCAGGCTTTTTATAATGCACGCCGCCACCAGTTACAGCAGCCTGATATTGCGCCAAATGCCGCCCATTTCGCATTAGCTGATTTGGAAGCCGTGCTGGGTGATAATTTCTTACTGGTGACTCAGAATATAGATAATTTGCATGAGAGAGCGGGTAGTAAGCGCGTTATTCATATGCATGGTGAGTTATTGAAAGTGCGCTGCACCCAGTCAGGCCAGGTACTGGATTGGCCGGGGGATCTCAGTGCGGATGAGCGCTGTCATTGTTGCCAATTCCCATCGCCACTGCGCCCACATATTGTGTGGTTTGGTGAGATGCCGATGGGCATGGATGAAATTTATCAGGCGCTGGCTGAGGCTGATTTCTTTATTTCAATTGGCACCTCTGGCCATGTCTATCCTGCCGCCGGGTTTGTCCATGAGTCGAGCTTGCACGGTGCTCATACTGTCGAGTTGAATCTCGAGCCTAGCCAGGTCGAGAGTCAGTTTGATGAAAAACACTACGGTTTAGCCAGTAAAGTGGTGCCAGAATATGTGCGCGAATTTTTAACCACGCGCGGTGAAAACCGGCAAGGTGACTAATTACCTTGCTGAATAAGAGCCGCAATGTGATTAGCGGCTCTTATTCACTCGACACTGTTCCTGGTTTGTCTTTTTTTATTCTGGCTTAAGTTTGTCTAAAACTGACCTGACGCAATATTTGATGGTGATCACTTCCCCATAATGATATTCACTATTATGAGGGTGGGCCCATGGACAAATTACTCGACCGCTTTTTCAACTATGTTTCTTTTGATACACAAGCAAAAGCCAATGTAAAATCCGTGCCGAGCACTGAAGGGCAGCGCAAGCTGGCTCTGGCGTTACAACATGAGTTGCAGACGCTGGGGTTTTCTCAGGTGAGTTTGAGTGAGCACGGCTGTGTGATGGCAACTTTGCCTGCCAATGTCTCCTGGTTGGTTCCTACCATTGGTTTTATTGCCCATCTTGATACTTCACCTGATTTCTCAGGTAAAAATGTTAATCCGCAAATTGTAGAAAACTATCGTGGTGGTGATATTGCTTTGGGGATAGGCGACGAGGTTTTATCGCCGGTCATGTTCCCCATCTTGCATCAATTGCTTGGGCATACTTTGATTACCACTGATGGCAAAACCTTATTGGGTGCGGATGATAAAGCGGGTATTGCAGAAATTATTACTGCTATGGTGCGCTTAAAGCATAGCAATATCCCGCATGGTGATATTCGTATCGCTTTCACACCAGATGAAGAAGTGGGGAAAGGTGCGCGCTTCTTTAATGTGGCAGAATTTAACGCTCAGTGGGCCTATACCGTGGATGGTGGCGGTGTCGGTGAGCTGGAATTTGAGAACTTCAATGCCGCATCAGTGACCATAAAGATTGTCGGAAATAATGTGCATCCCGGAAGTGCCAAAGGGGTGATGGTCAATGCGCTATCACTAGCAACACGTTTCCATCAGGAATTACCCACGGATGAAACCCCTGAAAATACAGATGGTTATGATGGATTCTATCATCTGCAAAGTATTAAAGGCACAGTCGAACGTGCAGAAATGCACTATATTGTACGAGATTTTAATCGCGATGGTTTTGAAGCACGTAAGAAGAATATGGTGAATATTGCTAAACGGGTAGGCAAAGGTTTACACCGTGATTGCTATATTGAAATCGTTATAGATGATAGTTATTACAATATGCGAGAGCATATTATTAAACATCCACATATCATCGAGATAGCCGAGCAGGCGATGCATGATTGTGATATTACCCCAATCATGAAGCCGATACGTGGCGGCACTGACGGCGCGCAGTTATCCTTCCTCGGTTTACCTTGCCCTAATATTTTTACGGGTGGCTATAATTATCATGGAAAACATGAGTTTATAACGCTGGAAGGGATGGAAAAAGCGGTGTCGGTTATCCTGCGAATTGCTGAATTGACGGCGAAACGCGCTAAAGAATCATAAGTTTATCAATCACCCCAAAACGTTGAAATTAATGACAAAACTATTTATAACACAGTGAGTTAAGGGTTGACCGTACCTAGGGGCGCTTCGGCGACTTACGTCGCTACGACCCCTGCAGCACGTTTCCCCTTCATTTGACTTTGTCAGCAGTCTGAAATGCCCCGTTTATCGGGGCATTTTTGCGTAATAAGTTCGAAATATCAGTCGTTAAAATACCAATAACCGTTATTCACCAACGCGGTCAGCATTGCCAGGAAGGAAGGGTCTTCCAGCGCATCACCCAACAGCTCGGCATCCACACTGAAGTGTTGGCATAATGCATCAGCGGCTTGTAAGTGTGGTGTATTAATCAACTCACCATTAGCAAAGCACTGATCACCAATACGAAGAACACGCAATCCGCTAAGGCGTTGTAATTTTTCGCCTTGTTGCAATAATTCATAGACATCACCCGCCTGATAAGGGGGTTCAGGTAGCGCGATATCTAGCTCATGGCGCGATTGGGAAATAAATTCACCAAACCAGTTTTGGAAATCCTCTGGTTGCTGGACTAAATCGAGCATCATGGCACGAAGTTTATCAACTTCATGTGGCAACACTTTCGCCGGATGATCGCGTAATTGTAAATCCGGATCGCTGTAGCGATAACTACCCAACTCACGAGCCAGCACATAGTCGGCAAAGCCACTTACCAGCTCGCGGCCATTAGGCGCACGGAAGCCGACTGAATAATTCAAGGCATTTTCCAACGCATAGCCTTCATGAGGGAATCCCGGCGGGATATAAAGGATATCACCAGGTTCCATTTCTTCATCAATAATAGCGTCGAAAGGCCCAACTTGCAGTAGATCAGGGTGAGGACAATGCTGTTTCATTTCCGTTTTCTCACCGACCCGCCAGCGACGACGACCCGAGCCCTGAATAATAAAGACATCATACTGGTCAAAATGCGGGCCGACACCGCCACCCGGGACGGAGAAAGAAACCATTAAGTCATCCATGCGCCAGTCAGAAAGCGGGCGGAATGGGCGCATTAATGCAGCCGCAGGTTCATGCCAATGATCAACGGCTTGCACTAGCAGCGACCAATTATTCTCACCTAAATGATCAAAACTTTCAAAGGGACCATGGGCGACTTGCCAGCGGCCATCTTCATGACTCACCAAACGGCTATCGACTTCATTTTCCATGGCTAAACCAGCGAGTTCATCAGGTGAGAGCGGGTCGATAAAGTTTTTAAAGCCACGTTTGAGGATGACGGGGCGTTTCTGCCAATAGCGTTGCAGAAAATCAGGCCAATCGAGACTGAGTGAGTAATCCATGTTTATTCCAGGATAGGGGGGAACTTGCTGGTGATTATAACGGATGCCAGCTATGAGTATCAGGTATTGACAGGTAAATTTTATTAGTCAGCGTGATAATCATGCTGCTGGCCAAAAGTTACCATCATTCTTGCTCCACCTAAGGGGCTTTCGGTAATGGTTATCTTGCCTTGATACTGCTCAATAATCTCAGCAGCAACAGACAATCCCAGCCCTTGCCCAGGGCGTAAAGTATCAACTCGCTGTCCACGCTGGAAGATCAACTGTCGTTTACTCTCTGGAATACCCGGTCCATCGTCGTCAACGACAATAGTGAGCTGTTTTTCTGAGTGCAGGGCAGTTATTTCGACGAACTCCAAACAGTATTTACAGGCATTTTCGAGGACATTACCCATGACCTCCATAAAGTCATTCCGCTCCCCAAGGAAAGTCACCTCAGGCGAAATATCCAACGTCAGCACAACGCCTTTGCGTTGATAAACTTTATTTAATGCACTGCACAAGCTATCCAGTAGAGCGGGAACTGAGTGGATCTCGCGAATTAACACATTATGTTCGGAACGCATACTGGCACGATGCAGGTAATAACCGATTTGCTGAGAGATGCGGCTTATCTGTTCTAGCATGATAGGCTCGACTTCCTCGATAGTCGTTTGCTTACCGGTGCGTAAAGAACGCAGCGTCGTTTGCAATACCGCTAGCGGGGTTTTGAGGCTATGAGTCAGGTCTGAAAGTGTCGTGCGATATTTGGTATAACGCTGACGTTCATTGGTGAGTAAAATATTGAGATTACGCACTAAGCTCTGCAATTCTCGAGGTGGATTTTCATCCAACTGATCGCGCTCGCCTTTTTCTAACTGACTTATCTGACTGACGAGTGCTTTGATGGGTCTCAGGCTCCAATAGGCGGCGAGCCAAAGTAAGGGGACAACTAACAGCAAATTCGCGAGTAAGACATAACTAAACCAATTCCAAACCAAATCAGAACGCTGCAATTCCTGTGGAATGGTATCTACAACAACAATCGTGAGCTGTGGCAAACGGGATGTTGCGGGGTAAGTATTCACGGATACCGAGTGAGTCAGGGCACTGTTATCTGTATCGTCATACTTTTTTAGCTGATCTTGCGCTTTCGGGTTATCACCCAACATCATGCTACTTATATGTGTTCCGGTATCCAGCTCATAGAATCCCGGTTTTTGTAGCCAGCTTTTTTCGATATGAGATTCAAGTTCGGGCACATGCCGTTGACGCCACAGTATATTGCCATCTTTATCGTAAATCAGAACCAGTGTCGGGATATTCAGCTCAAGCTCTGGTGGCACCGAGATGCTCAACTTATTGTCATGCCATTGGGCCAGGCTGTAAAATAAATTACTTTCACCACGATGGGCACTGAAGATATTTTTATCAAAGCTGACAATGTAACCGACGACGGCGACCATACCATATGATAACGACAGCGCTAGGATGACACCTGCTGTCGCCATAAGAAAACGAGCACGAAGAGAGAAGGGCTTGCTATTTGTCCTGAACATAATGTCTAGTTGGCGTCAAAACGATATCCCTGACCACGGATAGTTGTAATCACTTCACCCTCATGTTCTGCCAGCAGTTTTTTACGTAAACGGCCCATTAATACGTCGATAGTATGGCTCTCACGTAATTCTGCATCAGGGTAGAGTTGCAGCATTAATGTATCTTTGCTAACTACTTTTCCTGCATTACGAATAAGGGTTTCAATGATAGTGTATTCGAAAGCAGTCAGTTTAATCTGTTGCTGATTGACAGACAACTCCCTGCGAGAGAGATCAATTTGAAATGGCGGAAATTCAATAATCTGGGATGCCAGGCCAATATTGCGTCGCATCAACGCCTGAATTCTCGCTATAACTTCTTCAAGATGAAAGGGTTTGGTGACATAATCATCAGCACCGGCTTCCAGTACCGCAACCTTATCTTGCCAACTTTCCCGTGCAGTGAGCACTAGAATTGGCAAGTTTGTCTGATGACTGCGCCAACGACGGATAAGGCTTAAGCCATCCTCGCCCGGTAGGCCAAGGTCAATAATGGCAATATCTGGGGCATGTTCCTGCAAGAAATAGTCTGCCTCTTTGGCATCTTCTGCTGCATCAACCTGATGGCCCATTTCACGCATTTGCACCGTAAGATGGTGACGCAACAAAGCATTATCTTCAACAACTAAAACCCGCATACAACATTCCTCGATAAGACATTAACCGGGTAATCTAATATTACCCGACAAGTAAAAATTAGAAAAGTGACTTAGAAAGTGTAACGTAAACCTGCCTGCATCGCTTGGTCACTGACTTTCCAGTTATGGTAGGTATAACCTACTTCAGCAGAGAGGCTTTGTGTCAGAGCATAGTCAGCTGTTATGCGCGCTTCGTGGAATGCACGACTATCATAGTTTGCCAAGCGGTAGGCAACATCCAGACCGATATCCTGCGATAACTTGTTTTTGATACCAATTTCGCCAGTAGCGCTATTATAAGTGTTGGTTTTTTTACCATTTTTGCTGGCATCAAATACTATTGCATGGCGACTGCCGCCCACCAAGGTATAGAAATCAACATTGGGTGAGAAGGCGAAATGGTAACCCAACCCAAGGACTGCTTCGGCAAGACCACGATCATTATTGGCGATGCTACTTATACGACCATCAATAAAGAGGTCATTAGCAAAACCATAGCCACCATTGAGGTAGATACCACCCATATCGCGGTTACCGATATGACTGTACTGACTTTGATTAAATTGTTTGTCGAAACGCTCGTTGCTGCTGATTGAACCATATTGCAGGCCACCAGCTACATAAGTGTAATCCGCTGCCATAGCGGCAGTGCATGTCCCCATTAGGGCGATAGAAAGTAGTGTTTTCTTCAACATAATGATAATAGCTCCAGCGAGTGTAACGTCCTTTTGACATCAACAGCATTATCAATGACGATGACTAAACCGGGGCTAAACAGGGGTAGTACGCGAAAGGATAAGAAATTATTCAGGTGGCGTTGATTTGCCACCTGAGGTTGAGACTAACGTATTACTTCAACTCATCGACCATTGTTGGGGCACGACCAATGTAATTGGCGGGTGTCATGGCTTTCAAGCGGGTTTTTTCTGCTTCCGGCAGCGCGAGGCTGTCGATAAAGGCTTGCATGCCTGCCGCATCAACACGCTTCCCTCGGGTCAATTCTTTCAATTTTTCGTATGGTTTTTCAATACCATAACGGCGCATAACGGTTTGAATCGGCTCGGCCAAAACTTCCCAGTTGTGATCCAGTTCCTCCAACAGGTGCGCTTCGTTGACTTCAAGTTTGCTAATGCCTTTCATGGTCGCTTGATAGGCAATCAACGCATAACCCAAGCCTACACCCAAGTTACGTAATACTGTGGAATCCGTCAGGTCACGCTGCCAGCGAGAAACAGGAAGTTTACTGGCTAAATGGCCCAGTACCGCGTTGGACAGGCCCAGATTGCCCTCTGAGTTTTCAAAATCAATTGGATTCACTTTATGTGGCATAGTGCTTGAGCCAATTTCGCCAGCAATGGTTTTTTGCTTGAAATGATTCAATGCAATGTAACCCCAAATATCGCGGTCAAAATCGATCAAGATAGTATTGAAACGAGCCACGCAGTCAAACAGTTCGGCAATATAATCATGCGGTTCAATTTGCGTGGTGTATGGGTTCCAGTTGATACCCAGTGACGTGACAAAACTTTCGCTGAACTGATGCCAATCCACTTCAGGATAAGCAACGATGTGAGCATTATAGTTACCTACTGCACCATTGATTTTGCCTAAAATCTCAACTTGCGACAGTTGACGGAATTGACGTTCCATCCGGTATGCGACGTTCGCCAGTTCTTTACCAATCGTAGAAGGTGTTGCAGGTTGCCCATGGGTGCGCGACAGCAGCGGCAAATCCCGATATTGGTGTGCCAGGGCTTTGATGGAGTCAATAATCTTGCGCCACTCAGGTAAAATCACATCCTGGCGCGCCGTTTGCAGCATTAAAGCGTGCGACAAGTTATTGATATCTTCTGAAGTACAGGCAAAGTGGATAAATTCAGAGACGGCATGTAATGCCGGAACACTTTCTACTTTCTCTTTCAAAAAGTATTCGACCGCTTTTACATCATGATTTGTGGTGCGTTCAATTGTTTTGATGCGCTGGGCATCTTGTTCATTGAATTCTTGCACGATCTTATCAAGGTAAGCGTTTGCGTTGGCATCAAAAGCCGGAACTTCTTTGATTTCTGCACAGGCGGCCAGTTTTTGCAGCCAACGTACTTCGACCTGCACACGGAATTTCAGCAAACCAAATTCGCTAAAGATTGGGCGCAGTGCGCTGACTTTGTCGCCGTAGCGTCCATCAATTGGGGAAACGGCGGTCAGTGAGGATAATTCCATCGGTGGCAACTCCTGAGAAAAGATTTCAAATATGAGCGAGAATACTCTGCGCCTGCTTAAACAGACGATTTCGCGAGAACATTAACTGCAAGCGACTTCCGCCGACTTGTTGCCAAAGCACGGCTGAGCGGATTCCCGCCAGTAGGGTGGCACGAATTTTTGCCTGCACCAGTGTGCTTTGTAAAATAGCGGGTGAGCCAATAACCTGAATGCGCGGACCGAGTGGACTGATAACATCCGTATAAATGGCAGCCAGCGAACTCATCATTGTTTCCGATTCAAGATCGAAATGCGCCAATTGGCGATCAAGCTGACTGATACGTTCACCCAAGGTATTCATCGCCGACTTATTGGCATTGAGCTTTCGTTCCAACACCATCAAGCTCAAAGTGTAGCGGGTCAGTTCCGCTGCTGGCCCCTGGCGGTTGGCATTTAACACACTTTGCAGTGTTTCCAACCCCATTTTTAAGGATTGTTCATTGCCGCCATAGACGGCCAAAGTGGAAGGTGGGTTGGTTTGTAGCAACCCACTGAGCACAGTATTTAATGCACTGTTATCACATTGGCCTTCATGCGCCAATTGCTGAACCAAGCGAGCTGACTGGCAGATTCCGGCCAATGCCAGCGTAATATCATAATAATTTTTCGCCACGGTTACTCCTGTAAACTTCCTTGTTTATGTATAGGTTGAATTAGTTTGCGACTGAACCTGGCAGTGGATAACGCTCTTCTATAATACCGCCACCGAGACAGACTTCACCTTGATAGAAGACCGCAGATTGGCCAGGAGTGACTGCCGCTACGGGTTCATCAAACCGAACCTCGACACGTTGGTCATCCAATCGTGTCACGGTGCAGGGAATGTCCTGTTGGCGGTAACGCGTTTTCACCACACAGCGGAAGGCAGCGGTGACCGGTTCTCTATCAACCCAGTGTAACTGCTGGGCAATCAGCCCCACCGACATTAAACGCGGGTGTTCATGTCCTTGAGCTACCAGCAAGATGTTATTCGCAACATCTTTATCCACTACATACCATGGGTCATCGCCACCTTCTTTGGTACCGCCGATCCCCAAACCTTTACGTTGCCCCAAGGTGTGATACATCAAACCCTGATGTTCACCCACATGCTGGCCGTCTACTGTCATAATTGGGCCGGGTTGAGCGGGCAGATAGCGACCCAGGAAATCACGGAATTTGCGCTCGCCGATAAAGCAGATACCGGTGGAGTCTTTTTTCTTGGCAGTGACCAGGTCAAGTTGTTCAGCAATCCGTCGAACTTCAGGTTTTTCTAACTCACCAACAGGGAACAGGCTTTGAGCGAGCTGTTCGTGGCTTAATGTATAGAGGAAGTAGCTTTGATCTTTATTGCCATCAAGCCCACGTAACAAGCGACTTTTACCGTTAACGTCCTGACGACGGACGTAATGCCCGGTAGCAATATAGTCTGCACCCAAATCTTCCGCGGCAAACTCAAGGAAAGCTTTAAATTTGATTTCTTTATTACACAGAATATCGGGGTTAGGAGTACGCCCGGCTTTGTATTCTTCCAGGAACAATTCGAACACGTTATCCCAGTATTCTGCGGCAAAATTCACTGTGTGCAACTCCATGCCGAGTTTGTCACATACCGCTTGAGCATCGGCCAAATCGGTCGCTGCTGAGCAATACTCTTCGCCATCATCCTCTTCCCAGTTCTTCATGAACAAACCGGCAACTTGGTAGCCCTGTTGCTGGAGCAGGTAGGCGGAAACGGAAGAATCGACACCGCCGGACATACCGACGATTACTTTTTTCTGGCTGTTATCTGACATGGGAGTCTCACTAACGTAAATACCTAAAGCCCCAATAAAGGCTATGACGGATGATATTATCCGACTCACTCTTCAGTGTGGCAGGGCATTATAAAAACAAGCGCCGGATTTTATCACGTTGGCTGCGTTGCTGCATGGTAGATTCGCACTCTTAATGAAATTACCTGAGTGAATTAAATCTGCCGTTTATAAGGGCCAGTTAAATGAACCAATCACATCAAGTGAATAACGATCGGGTTGCTGATAGCAACGAATACTTTCTGCCACTAAAGGTGAGCGTAAATTATCTGATTGCAGGATTTCATCGGCGGTGAGCCACAAACAGCGGTCGATATCATCGTCATGCGGATGAGTAGGCAATGGGGCCAGTAGCTCAATAACAAAAGCGAAACGCAAGAATGGGGTTTTATCCGGCGCGATCCACTGGTGCATACGCAGAAAATACTGCGGTGTGGCTCTAATGCCGGTTTCCTCCCACAACTCTCTTTCCGCAGCTTGCAGTAGAGTTTCATCTGCTTCTAAATGACCTGCGGGTTGATTCCATAATTGTTTTCCATTAATTGTCTCTTCAACAATTAAAAACTTCCCCTGAGCATGCACGACACAAGCCACGGTAACATGGGGCTTAAACATGGTTTATCTCCTTCCATTCGCCGGGCTGTAGATCGCCAAGGCTTAAATTACCCATACTAAAACGTATCAGACGAAGGGTAGGGAAGCCAATATGGGCGGTCATTCTGCGCACTTGTCGATTGCGGCCTTCGAAAAGTGTTATTTTTAACCAACTTGTGGGGATGGCTTTGCGCTCTCGAATCGGTGGATGGCGTGGCCATAACCACGTTGGTTCACTAACCAGCTCAGCACCAGCTGGCAAAGTAGGGCCATCTTTTAAGATAATCCCAACTCTTAGCTGACTAATTGCATCTTCGCCAGGCAACCCTTCTACTTGTACAAAATAGACTTTACCGGTTTTCTGAGCAGGTTGCGTTAGCCTGGCTTGCAGTTTGCCATCATTGGTTAATACCAGTAAACCTTCGCTATCCCGATCGAGTCGCCCAGCCGCATAAACATCGTTAAAAGGGATAAACTCCTTCAAAGTTGGGCGCCCAGCCTCATCAGTAAATTGGGGTAACACATCAAAAGGCTTATTGAATAACAGTACGTGCCGAGGGGCAATGGACTTCACCTGTTTAGCCTGTGTCTTAGTGCTGAATCGGTTAACTTTGTGATTTTTAACAGAGAATTTATTCATGATTATTGCGATTTCGGATGATTAGCGCATTATACCTCAATCTGTTTCGGATTGGCGTGGGACGAATATTCAAGTAGTATTGACACGAATCTTACAAGGCATTAACAAAATTGCGCTGAAGGAGAGGTTGATGGAAAGCAAAGTAGTTGTTCCGGCAGAAGGTAAGAAAATTACTGTCGATGCTCAGGGTAAACTGGTTGTTCCGCATAATCCGATCATTCCATTTATTGAAGGTGACGGTATTGGCGTTGATGTGACCCCAGCCATGATCAACGTGGTAGATGCTGCGGTCAAGAAGGCCTATAACGGTGAGCGTAAAATCTCTTGGATGGAAATTTACACCGGTGAGAAATCAACCCATGTCTATGGCAAAGATGTTTGGTTGCCAGAAGAAACATTGGACTTGATTCGTGAGTATCGCGTTGCAATTAAAGGCCCATTGACTACTCCAGTGGGTGGCGGTATTCGTTCTCTGAACGTTGCTTTGCGCCAACAACTCGACTTGTATGTGTGCCTACGCCCAGTGCGTTATTACGAAGGTACTCCAAGCCCGGTAAAACACCCTGAATTGACCAATATGGTGATTTTCCGCGAAAACGCAGAAGATATCTATGCGGGTATCGAATGGAAAGCCGGTTCACCAGAAGCTGAAAAAGTGATTAAGTTCCTGCGTGAAGAGATGGGCGTGAAGAAAATTCGTTTCCCTGAACAATGCGGTATTGGTGTAAAACCGTGTTCAGAAGAAGGGACTAAGCGTTTGGTACGTGCTGCAATTGAGTATGCAATTACCAACGATCGTGAATCAGTCACCCTGGTTCATAAAGGCAACATTATGAAATTCACCGAAGGCGCATTCAAAGACTGGGGTTATCAGTTAGCGCGTGAGGAATTTGGTGGTGAGCTGATCGATGGCGGCCCTTGGGTTAAAATCAAGAATCCAAACAACGGTAAGGACATTATTGTTAAAGATGTTATTGCCGATGCTTTCCTGCAACAGATCCTGCTGCGCCCGGCTGAATATGATGTTATCGCGTGTATGAACCTGAATGGGGATTACATTTCTGATGCACTGGCTGCTCAAGTTGGCGGTATCGGTATTGCCCCAGGTGCTAACATTGGTGATGAGTGTGCATTGTTTGAAGCGACTCATGGCACAGCACCCAAATATGCGGGTCAGGATAAAGTGAACCCAGGTTCTATTATTCTGTCCGCAGAAATGATGTTACGTCACATGGGTTGGTTCGAAGCCGCAGACCTGGTTATCAAAGGTACCGAAGGCGCAATTCAAGCCAAGACTGTGACTTACGATTTCGAGCGTCTGATGGACGGCGCTAAGCTGCTGAAATGTAGTGAATTTGGCGACGCCATTATTAAACATATGTAAGTTGTAGCCAATAATACTTAGCCAACATAATCGTAGTGATTATGTTGGCTTTTTGATCTGTATTGCTACTCTGCAAAACTCTTCTGCAAAACGGTACAAAAATAAGCTATGAAGTTGTAACGATAGTGCACTGTGTTTGGTTTACCGCTACTCCACGCCTTGAATGAGAAGAATTGTGCGTTTAGAGTAGAGTTGGATCCATCAATCAAACCGCCCGCGGACCGCTTCGGTTTTTGTGTAACTACCTTCAGATCTCGATGCTTATAAAGTATATGCAAAAAGACCTCGAGAAGGCCCTTTCGTCGATATAAGCCAATCAGGCAACTTCATTGATGAAATTATTGGTTAACTTTCTTGGCTATCATATTCGAATTCAATACTTAGTTTCATTTTTTCTAAATCTAACGTCAATTCACAACCAATCCATCCAGGTAGACCATTTGTCAGTCCATGCTCCAAATAATACTTTCTAAGTTCTACAATTAACGGAGTAAGGTCACTGACGGCACCATCATAGGGGTCAAACCAGTCATTTGTACCTGCTGAGTCAATATAATCGAACTCGTATTCTCCTCCATCACCTTCAGGGAAAAGTTTTGCTCTAACTATGACCTTAACTGCATCATCAGGTGATGTATTTAAAAGGATTTGACTTATGTCTTGATAAATATTTTGTTCGTCTCTCATAATTCTACTGTCCTCCAGACACATTTTTAAAACCAGTCACGACAGGTCGTTCGTTGCCTATTGTACTTTTTATTTCAAAGCTACTAGGTCTGTTACTGTCACCAGTGTAAATAGGATTTATTTTCACTTTAACTGGTTTGCCATCTTCCAGCGCTTTAGCCCAGCTATTCTCCATCTTTTTCCATGCTCCCTTGTTCAGGTTTGCATCCATCGGAACAAGATTGAGTTTTTCTCCCGGTCCATCAAAAATGCTAGCGAGCAAATGTCCGCCTTCATCACCAGAATCACCACTTTTCCCGGCTTTACGCTGTTGATAGGTATTACGATCTTTAGTCATCGCTGTAAGGTCGGCTTCAACCATCTTCACCCGGCCCTGATCATCTGTATGATATACTTTATTCCCATCAACTTTATAAATTGTATTGGGGCTAGGCTTGTTCAGTGGTTTACTCCAATTGCCTTTTTCTCCAGCTTTTATTTCTACCACTTTTAATTCTTTCGTTGACGCGGCTTTCAAGTTATCAATCTGTTTTATCGAAGCTGTTCCGCCTTTTTTGGCACCCAGTAGAGCGCCAGCAGCAAGCATGGCCCCGGCAGTTTGCTCATTCAGTACCTGCTCGAATCCTTTATCCGCATCACCACCTAAATCTTTGGCTACTTTCGCATAGCCTTCAACATTTCCGTTGTAAACCCCTCCAGCAGCTAGCAGGCGGCCCGCAGCTTTGGTATTGATAGTCCGGAGGGCTTGCTGTACTGGCAAATCAGGTTCAGAAGTACGCACTAAACGCTGAATTTGTGTTGATCGTGGTTTTCCTCCTGTGCGTCGATAATCCCTGCGCTTTACAGAAACCGTATACTCCTGAATGATTTTTTCTGCGCCATCAAGGCGGAAAGCTAATGGATCGGTACAAATCAGTTCACCGTCATCATTAATATGAAAAAGCCCAGCAGGGCGACAGATATCACTTAGCATCACGATTTCACCAGAAAACACCATTTTTTCCAGTTTCTCTTTTTCACGCGACCCGCGAGAGGTGGCCGGGGTATGATAAGTTCGGCCTTCGCGCATATTGATAAGGTAACGGCTGGCGTTGTAGCCATCATTAAACTCATACTCACGACAAATCCGTGACCAGGCAGCATAGGCGCTGATTATGCGTTCATACTCTTCGGGAGCGAGATTGTCTCTTGAAAGGTAGTATAGATAGTTTCCGGGCAAGCTAAGATTCATATCCATTTCCTTATGGCATTGAGTAAAACTGTGTGACTGTATATCTACTACACAATAGATTTTCTACAAGAAAGCTCTGCATTTAACCTTCTCGCAGAGTCAATATCTTCCTCATCAGGTGTGCCGTAAACCTCGCCCACAGCCACCGTGCGTGTGATCCATCAAGGTGTCAGCATCAACAAGAATAGGTCTCTGGCACTAATATCAGCACGCGCTACTCCTTAAGCTCAGTCGAGAAGCAGTAAAGGGGTAGAAGGCCGTTCAATGCGTTCACCATCCGAGTAAACGCATTTCTGTCTGCTTTGTTAGTATATTCAGCCAGTTAGGTAAATTTGAATATCAATCAAGGAGTTGTGACCCGCCATAATAATATGAAGAAAATATTTGACTGATTAGGTTAACTCTTTATCCTTTACGGCAATGTTATCCAGCGTGTGTTTATCATTTAATAACCAGATCTCAGTAAATTATTAATTTTTTTATTTTCTCTCTTAAAACAGAGGTTTATATTGTGGCGAAGGATGTAGAAATTGTTAAAGCACGGCATCCGTTAGATAAGCAGCACATCAAACTGACTTATGTAACTCATTTTTACTGTAATCAGGGAAATATGGATTCCGTTGAATCTTTGTTGAAGGAATATGAATCTTACCCTGATGATATTAAGGATGCGGTAGAATTTGTCATCGTAGATGACTGCTCACCTTTAGAATATGAAGTAAAAGATTATGATTTGAATTTCACGTGGTTAAGAATAACCACTGATATCCAGTGGAACCAGGCTGGCTCCCGTAATCTTGGTGTGACTTATGCCAAATCTGACAAGATTATCATTACCGATTTAGATTGCCTGCTGCCTGAAGATACCCTGCGCTATCTGGTTAATGCGCGTAATCCAGGGCGTTCGCTGTATCGCATCTATCGTACCGATGAAAAAACTGGCAAGGCCTATCGCGGTCACCCGAATTTATTCTTCATGTCCAGAGCTCGCTTCTTCAGACTTTATGGTTATGACGAAGAGTTCGCCGGCCATTACGGTTCGGAAGACTATCGTTTTGTGAAGCTCCATAAAGACCATGGTTCCACACCGCGTTATTTGCCTAAGCAATACCGCTGTATTGAACGTAATGTCGATAGGAAGAAAAGTTACCATTCACTGGATCGTGATTTGACGCATAACGCGCCTATCGATGATCGTAAGAAAAATGAAATAGCCCGATTTGGTGCGGAATACGGTCATAGCCGAATATTCCTTAACTTTAATTGGGAAATTAAAAAAGTGCATTCACGTCCGCCGACAGTACCTGAACGTAAGGTATGGTGGCGGCCGTTATGGTGGTTCCGCTACCTGTTCCGCTCACTCGCGGCATAACGGCATTTATCCAAAATATTTTCATAGCCAACCATTGTATACTGGTTGGCTATGTCATAGATGGAGGCCGGTTATGCTAGTTAACGCGTGTTATGCGGCCTCTTCTGGTGATCACTTTGAAGTGAGCGACTTATGATTTCTTCTGCTACTTTGCCCGACTCGCCGCCAACGCACCGCTATGTTGGCATGTTGTCTTGTGCCACTGCATTTTTGTTAGGCATTGGTCTACCTACTTCAAATTTTATAATGAATTTGTCGATGGTATTGGCTGTCATCTGTTTACTGCTAAGCCGCGACACGCGCTATGTGAAAGCCTTAGCCAAAAATCCATTGATTTGGCTACCAGCTCTCATGTTTTTGTTGTTGGCTGTATCTTTACTTTGGTATCACAATCAGTACGGTAAAGTGATGGTGGGTAAGTACTCAAAACTGTTATATATCTTGCCATTAGCGATGTTTTTTGTTCTTTCGCGCTCACTTGCTAGCTATTTTGCCAAAGGCTTTTTACTGGCCAATGCTGTCATCCTGGCCGCCAGCTTGTGGGTTGGTGTGCTGCATATGCCACTGGGTCAGATTGATCCATTAAATCCGTATGTTTTTAAATTACAAATCACGCATAACTTTTTTATGGCCTTAGCGGCGGTGATATGGCTCTCTTTGGCGTTTCGTAGCCAGGGCCTGAAATGCTGGGGATATGCTCTGCTGGTGTGCTTGGCTGTTTATAACATTGTGTTTATGGTGCAGGGCAGAACGGGCTATGTCGCTTTGGCTACGGCTTTTGGGATGTGGGGTTTACTGTCGCTATCAAACCGTCAGCGTTTGGGAATGGTGATTGGCGTTCTTGTCGTTGCGGCCATAGTGGCGATAGTACCAAACCGCGCTGTTGAACGGCTGCAACAAGGTATGACAGAGATTCAAAGCTGCCTGGCGGTCACTCATGAAGGTGATAAAGAGTCTTGTGATAGCTCGATGGGGTTGCGTACTGCATTCATGCTTGAGTCTGTGAAGTTAATAGAACAGGCGCCTATTTTGGGGCATGGTGCCGGCGGGTTCTGGTTAAACTATTCAGAAAGCGAGTACAGTATAAATCCACACAATGAATATCTTATGCAAACAGTGCAATCTGGGATAGTCGGGTTGGCTTTATTCCTCGGGTGGATGTGGTGCTATTGCCGTTCAGCTTTGCGTTTACCCGCACATCTTAGAAATATATTGGTGTCTTTACTCTGTGCTTATTTGGCTTGTCACCTGTTTAACTCCTTCTTACTGGATTCCTCGGAAGGGCATTTATTTATCATTCTTACCGCGATTGTTGCCAGTTATTCAGTGATGGCGCCCAAAGAGCGATTAGAAATGGAACAAACCGAATAAGGCCGTTCACGGAGAGATAATTCGTCAATCTAGAAAACAGGTGCATAAATAGCGCCTGTTTTTTTATCTGCTTAATCAGATAGTTCAGTTGGTGGACCAAAACCTAAATTTTTATATCCCTCTTGAAAACCAAACAACTCAAAAAACTCATAAGCTGTTGAATACATATGATACGGTGAGAAAAACATCCAGGCAAAAAGCGACAATAAAATCATAATGACAACCAGTAGGATTTTATCCAGTAGCACTTTTCCTCCTTATATTATTTGGGCCAAAAGTAATTCCAGATTGACCCATTATGCCAACCCGGTGCTGCTGTTTAACGATAACGTAAAACCAAAAAAAATACATGAGGTGAGCTAGAGAATATCATGTGACCCCCGTCACGAAAAACACTTGTTAACGTTAACATTAGTGATTAACATCACGAAACAAGCGAAGTAGATCTTTCCAAAATAAAAACTTAACGTTAAAAATGAGCGCAAATCTTCAACCGGATATCGCCATGAAACATTCTGTCCGCAATCAATATCTGATATTAAGTGGCTTACTGTTTACGTTTTTCTTTACGTGGTCATCAGCATTTTCATTATTCTCGATTTGGTTAAATCAATATGTAGGGTTAAAAGGAGCAGAAACCGGTGCAACATTTTCTGCTATTGCCATAACGGCGCTATGCGCACAGCCGTTATACGGAGTGATACAAGATAAGCTGGGGCTTAAAAAACATCTTTTATGGGCTATTGGTATTTTGCTGCTGATCAGTGGCCCTTTTTTTATTTATGTCTATGCCCCTTTATTACGTATCAATATGCTCGCCGGTGCAGTAGTGGGCGGTTTGTATATGGGGATGACATTCTTTGCCGGTATTGGCGCTCTGGAATCTTATACCGAGCGAGTGAGTCGGATTAGTGGGTTTGAATTTGGTAAAGCCCGGATGTGGGGATCACTGGGTTGGGCGGGAGCGACCTTCTTTGCAGGTATGCTGTTTAATATTAATCCCAACATTAATTTCTGGATGGCTTCGGTATCGGCTGCGATATTTTTACTGTTGTTGTGGCGTCTGCATGAAGTCAAAGCAGATGCAATGGGGCAATTGGAATATGGCAAGAGTAGCGCCCTGACGCTTCACGATACGTTGTCATTATTACGTCTTCCGCGTTTCTGGGCGTTGGTGGTGTTTGTCACGGGGGTCAGTGTTTATAACGTATATGACCAGCAATTCCCGGTGTATTTCTCTTCTTTATTTGCCGATCCGCGCCACGGCAATGAAATGTACGGCTTCCTTAATTCATTACAGGTATTCCTGGAAGCGGGCGGTATGTTCCTTGCACCTTTTTTGGTTAACCGTATTGGTGCGAAGAAAGGTTTATTGCTGAGTGGATTGATCATGGCGATGCGGATATTTGGTTCAGGGCTGGCCCAAGATGCCGCTACTATTTCACTGATGAAACTCTTACATGCGGTCGAATTACCCATACTGCTGATTGCAATGTTTAAGTATATCGCTGCCAATTTCGACCCACGTCTATCAGCGACGCTGTATTTAGTGGGCTTCCAGTTTGTCACCCAAGTCTGTGCCAGCATATTTTCACCGCTGGCCGGTATTAGTTACGACCATATCGGATTCGCTGATACTTATATGATTATGGGGGCTATTGTCCTCGGATTGACCATTATTTCCTGCTTTATGCTACGCGCTGAGCCACAGACTGGTGATCCTTCTTTGCAATTAACTACCAAGTGAGCACTATGAATCCATTAATTGAGCGGGCCAATGATGCACTGCAAGCTTTAGCTTCTCAGGTTGGCCAAAAATTCTATCCACATTATCATTTGGCCCCGCCAGCAGGGTGGATGAATGACCCCAACGGGTTGATCTTTTTTAACGGACAGTATCACGCGTTTTATCAGCATCACCCCTATGATGAAAATTGGGGGCCGATGCATTGGGGCCATGCGACCAGCCACGATATGTTGAGTTGGCAACATCAACCCATTGCCTTAGCACCGGGTGATTTATGGGATAAAGACGGCTGCTTTTCTGGTTGTGCGGTAGACGATAACGGCGTGTTAAGTCTGATTTATACCGGACATGTTTGGCTTAAAGGTGAGGGTGATGACAGCGCTATTCGCGAGGTGCAGTGCCTGGCAACAAGTCAGGATGGCATACATTTTGATAAACAAGGTGTGGTACTGAACCCACCTGAAGGAATCATGCATTTTCGCGATCCGAAAGTGTGGTTTGAAGATGACTATTGGTGGATGGTAGTCGGTGCTCGAGATGAGCAAGATCATGGGCAAGTCTTGTTGTATCGTGGTAGTTCATTGCAACAATGGCAATTTATGCAAGTTTTAGCACGTGCAGACGACAGCATGGGATATATGTGGGAATGTCCTGATTTCTTCCCGTTAGGGAATGAGCTCATTTTGATGTTTTCACCGCAGGGGCTGGCAGCAAAAGGCTACCTTAATCGCAATTTGTTCCAAAGTGGGGTTTTACGCGGTAAATGGCAGCCAGGAGCCGACTTTAAGCCATCGCAACCTTTTACTGAACTGGATCTGGGCCATGATTTCTATGCACCTCAATCCCTGCTTACTGCTGATGGGCGGCGAGTCATTATTGGTTGGATGGATATGTGGCAATCGCCTATGCCAACCAAAGCCGATAATTGGAGTGGCTGCTTAACCTTACCACGAGAATTAAGCATTGATTGTGATGGTAATTTATTAATAAAACCGGTGCGGGAGGTTGAAGCACTAAGGCAAGCTGGTCAATTCATCACATCAATGACGCTGGCCCAAGAGAAACAACGTTTACATGAAAATTGCCAGAGTTTGGAACTGCAACTGACGTGGGATACCACAGCCAGTCATGCAGAAAGATATGGTGTGCAGTTAACCGATGCCCAAGGAACTGGGGGTAAAGTTTCGGTTTATGTCGATAATCAGGCTAATCGACTCATTTTGGATAGAGATTACCCACAATATGGACTGACGGGGTATCGCAGTGTGGCATTACCAGAACAGGGGTTATTATCATTACGTATATTCATTGATAGCTCGTCGTTAGAGGTATTTATCAATGACGGGCAAGCTTGTATGAGCAGTCGTATTTATCCAACCGAGCATGAACGCTGTTTATCCCTGTATTCGGAGAATGGCCAGGCCGAGCTACTACACGGCGAATACTGGCACTTAGCGTCTAAATCATCACGTTGAAATTAAATGGATGCCCGCCCCAGCAGTGGGCATGGCAACCGGTGTGTTGCTCGTGATTCTCGCCCTTCAATCAAATGAAGGGCTGCTTCCCGACCAATATCATAATGCGGCAGTTGCACCGTAGTCAGTGGTGGCAAAAATAGTTCTCCGATGCCGACCATATTGTCATAACCCACCACGGCAACCTGTTGCGGGATGGCAATACCTTTGGCTAAAAGTACTTGGTAGGCCAGAAAAGCAATGCGATCATTACCGCAAATAAGCACATCAAAATCAGGTTTTCCTTCAGGGCAGTAGCGGTCTAACAGTGAAATTACATCCTGATAATGCTCATCCCCCCACGCTAAATGGCACTGACGTAACTGCTCTATCGGCAAAGCGGATTCTTGCCACGCTTTTTCTACGCCCGCTCGCCGAGCTTTGCCTGCCAAAGTGCATTCGGGAAGGTAAATACACAGTGGTCGCTGGTATCCTCGGCATAGCACCACTTTCATCGCCTGATACTGACCATCAAAGTCATCAGGAATGTAGCTCGGGATCGAATGGTTTTCGCTGACACAATTAGCCAGCACGATATTTTTATCTCGCAGACGTTCAGGGATGGTGACTTGCCGTAGCCCCATGGACGTAAAAATAATACCATCGGGGCGCTGGGCTAACAGTTGGTTAACCGCTCGCTCGCTATCTTCATGTGAGGTCAGATTGACCAGAAAACTATTCCAGCCAAACTCACGGGCTGTCAACTCAATAGACAGTAATATCTCGACGGAAAAAGGAGTGGTTGCAGTATCCCAAGCCAGCACTGCGAGAGTGGAGGTTTTGGTGGTATTACCCCGCATTTTTCGGGCGGAAAAGTCGGGAACATAATTGAGGGCCTCAATGGCTTGCATGACTCGCTGATAAGTTTTCGGACGCAGTTGGTCTGGGTTATTAATCGCCCGAGAAACTGTCATTAATGAAACTGACGCCAGATTTGCTACTTCTTTCAGTGAAGCCATTACTTTCCTCCATGGGTTATGTTACCGCTTTTATCGGTTAATTATCGTTACCTTGCCATTCTGGATCAATCCATGCGGCGGTGTTAGCTTTCGCAAGCAATAATAAGCCCTCAATGAATGAGGGCAGGGGACTAACGGTTGGCTTTATCATCAGCCTCATCGAGCAGACCATTGGCTATGTTGCTCGCATCAAGATAACGCGAAGAGCTTAAGATCCCATTAAGTGTTTCTCTGACACTAAACAGAAATTGATCATTATCTGACTCGTTAGCACATTCAACCATTAATGCGACAAGCAAAGCTTCATGGGCGATCAAATGATCTTCACCAGGTAAGTTTGCATCAGTTTCACCTTGTTGAGCGCGAACAGATGTTTGATTAAGTGATGACATAAAACTCCTTATTTAATAATTAAATAACCACTAACCTACTATAGCGGGGTTTCTGTTTATTGCTATGACAGATGAATAATCTGCCATAGCAGCCATAACAGATAATGCGATGGTTGTGCCTGGTCTCTCGATTGATGGATGCTATTTCAACGGAATATCATACCCAAAGCGCTTTAATTCACCGGACGATAAATTCTAACGGCAGCGGTTAGACGTAAGGTTCTGTGAGCCAGTTCCTCTGCCGCGCCAGCATACTGTTCTACCATCGCCGCATTTTGGTGCGTCATTTGATCCAACTGACCAATAGATTGGCTAATCTGGCCAAGAGCTTGCGTCTGTTCATGAGTTGAGGTACTGATTTCACTGATTAAAGTAGAAACCTGCCCAGCCTGTTTGACGATATTGTCCATGGTGGCACCGGCATTTTGGACTAATGCGCTACCATCACGAACGCGCTCCACACTGGTTTCAATTAAGTGTTTAATTTCTTTTGCCGCCGTGGAAGAACGTTGCGCCAGATGACGAACTTCACTCGCAACCACAGCGAAGCCACGGCCTTGTTCCCCCGCTCTGGCTGCTTCCACTGCCGCATTGAGCGCTAATATATTGGTTTGGAAAGCAATACCTTCAATCACACTGATAATATCGACAATTCGATGGCTAGAATCATTAATCGTGCCCATGGTTTTTATAACTTCATGCATTAACTCACTGCCTTGTTCTGCAGCATGACTGCTCATGGCGGCCAGTGATGTAGTCTCATTGGCACTGTTAGCACTATTTTGTACTGTTGCTACCAATTGCTCCGTCGCACTGACGATATGCTGTAAATTAGCAGTGGCTTGTTCTGTCCGCACTTTTAATTCACGATTCCCCGCGGCAATTTCACTGCTGGCAGTGTTAATTCCATCAACCTGGCCGCTGACGTCGTCTGTCAGCGAACGAAGATTCAAGCCTAGCTGATTGACGCTACGCATTAGATAGCCAATTTCATCAACACGGTTCAATTGCACATAGTCACCGGCTTGCCCGGAAGAGACATCCTGAGCTTGCTGTAAAATTGCCGCGATCGGCCGTGAGACCTGGCGCTCAAGCCAAAGTGAGGTGATCAGGCCACTGAAAAGGGTGGTCGTTCCCAGACCGAGTAAAGGTAAACCAAAAATACCCATCCCTTTGGCTGCCATCGTCGGCAGCAGTGCTGCAATCAGTAATGCACCACGTAAACGCCAGCGTAGCGGCAGCGTTTGAAATAATGAAAGGAAAGAGAGCCAGCCGGTACGGACAATCAGCCCTCTATGCAGCGCAATGCGGTGTTCTTTGGCTTTGCCAGAGTTGAAATCGCCATATAGCGCCTCTGCTTGCTTGACTTCTTCGCGGGTGGGTGCAATTCGCACCGAAATATAGCCGGTTAGACGTCCATCATGGCGTAATGGGGTGGCATTAGCGCGCACCCAATAATAGTCACCATTTTGACGACGATTCTTGACCAATGATGACCAGGATAACCCTGCATTCAATGTCTGCCACATATCGGCAAAGGCCGCGGGGGGCATGTCCGGGTGCCGCACCACATTGTGAGGTTGGCCCAGCAAGTTCTGATATTCAAAACCACTGGCACGAACAAAGGCAGCATTGGCGTAGGTGATATTACCTTGAATATCAGTTGTTGATTGCAAGGTGGTATCGCGACCAATGGGATACTCCTGTCGGCTGACAGGCTTGTTCACTCGCATAATAACCTCAGTAAATGGGGGATTTCATTTATAACAGCGTAATACAATAATTATTGAGAATCATCGGCAGCTATAGATGAAACTTTATGTCTTTATTAATTAAATTATTCATTCCCCATAAAGGTGCCGTTAATTACTCTGATTGCACTTATTTAGAGCATTTTTATATGTTGGAAAAATATTAGCCTGGCTAATTCTATTATTTAATTTTAACTTTAAGTTTGTTTTTCTCAATGTGGTTTTGTATTTACTTGTTATAAAACAATCTGTTGATTCGTGTTCTTTTGAGCGGAACAACACTTAATTGGTGAGAATTTTAAATGAATGTTTATTTTCTTTTCTATCTCTCTGTTATTGAGACTAAACATGCATTTTTTGCTTGAAAGTTGCATGGTATGAAGAATGTTGAGTATTTAGTTTGTTATATTTGTTAATTATGAATGTAAAAATAATTATTTGTTACAGTTGCTGTATATATTAATCTGATAAATATTCATTATTGAGAAAACGACGTGCCAAAACACCGGTCAAGCACGTCATTTAACGGTTGCTATTGGGCAATCTCTAACGCGAGTAGTATATGCCGGTGATAGCATCTCGCGTTTCATCTGCCACTCTTGATTAATTCCTTGTCCGACAAAGGCGATTTTGCTTTTACCTGATTGATTAATTTTATCGATAGCTGCCATGAGTTGTTCACTGTTGATGCGTGGTTTACTTTCATCAAACAATCCCAATTGTGAGATCCCTTGGCTTGAAAACTCCCCTAATACAATTCCTGCTTTCAGGTAACGATGACCGGGCCGCCAAATGCTCGTCAGACATTTAAGAGCGGCGGCGATAATGTCCCGCGAATCCAGCGTCGGGAAGGTGAGATAGGTACTGGCATGATTACTGTAATATGTCTCGTTTAGCGCAAAGGGACTGGTTTTGATAAATGTCGAGACATGGCGGCAATATTGATGCTCTTTCCGCAGTTTTTCCGCGGCTTTCTCGGCATAACTGCACACAGCTTCACGTATGTTTTGATATTCGGTAATTCGTTCACTAAATGACCGTGAACAGATTATTTGTTGTTTTGTAGGGGCAAATTCTGTAACAGCTAAACATGCTTCCCCACGTAACTCTCTGACTGTTCGCTCCAATACAACACTGAAATTTTTACGTATAAAGGGAGGACTGGCTTCTGATAATTGCAGGGCGGTCGTTATCCCCATCATTTCAAGTCTTTTTGCGGTACGACGGCCCACCCCCCAAACTTCAGCGACAGGCATCAGCGCCAATAATTTACGCTGTCGCACTGGGCTTGATAAATCAACCACGCCTTGTGTTTTATGCCATAACTTTGCTGCATGATTGGCCAGTTTGGCTAAGGTTTTACTGGGAGCAATGCCCACACCAACATTTAAACCGGTCAATCTCCGTATTTGATCACGGACATACCGACCAAACTCTTCCAGCGCGATGGAATGCTGGACACCTTTTAGATTGAGAAATGCTTCATCGATTGAGTAAATCTCGATTCCGGGGGCCAGTTGATCAAGGATAGTCATCACACGTGCGGACATGTCGCTGTAGAGCGCATAATTACTGCTGAATGCGATCACACCATGTTGTCGCATAACTTGTTGAATTTTAAAGTAGGGTGCGCCCATTGGTATACCTACCTCCTTGGCCTCCCGGCTACGGGCAATGACGCATCCGTCATTATTAGAGAGCACCACCACTGGGCGACCATATAAATCTGGGCGAAACACAGTTTCACAACTGGCATAGAAAGAATTTACATCAACTAAGGCAAACATTATCTTAACTTGTTGATACAGAAAGTAATAACACCAAAAATGACCAAGTCCTCATCTCCCTCACACAATATTAGCGCGGGAGCACCCGCACTTAGCGCTTCAAGACGGGGTGTGGGCCGTAAATAAAGGCGCTTAATACTGAATTCGCCCCCAATGGTGGCGACCACAATATCTCCGTGCTTTGCCGGTAAACTGCGATCTATCACTAGCAATGCGCCATGATGGATGCCAGCCTCGACCAACGACTCACCTTCGGCAGTCATAAAAAAAGTCGCGGCAGGATGCACAATGCAGTGCTCATTAATATCGATTCTCTTTTCAATATAGTCTTGTGCAGCATTACCAAATGCACTCATGAGGCCTCCAAATGATTGGTACAGGGAGAGGGTGATAACCCAAGGTTGCCGATTCAATACTACTGTTTATTTGTACAGTATACGTGAGGAGGATATGGGGAGAAAAGCACTTTTAGAGCATTTTTTATAGAACGTTGATTTGTAGAAATATAAAGCAAGTCGATGGAAAGTGTGGGTCTTGCAGCGCAGGGGATTATTGATGGTGAGAAAGCGGGGACGCAAGCCGTCGAACATGCCATTTAATCAACTCATCCATTCGGTTAGCACAAATATCCAGATCCTGTTTCAGTGCTAAAGTGTAAGCGAGGCTGTCATGCCAAGTTTGACCAGTAAACACACTTTTATGGCAAGGGATCAAAAGACTGTCTGCGGGAAAATTAGATATTGGCATCCACTCAGTTTGCGCGCAGGAGCTTAATAGCAGTATCAGGCAAAAGTTCTTTAGAACATGCGTTATTGGCCAGCACTTGTTGTAATCGTTTAATTTGCTCATTCGTTTCACTCAAATGTTTTCGTTCATATTCTAATTGCCGAAGCGTTATCAATCGATTGGCAGTTTCATTTTTCATATTCGTTTCAATAACTTTGCGTGTTATGTTTAGTTGAACTTCTAAGTATGCGATTTCATTTTTCTTTTCTTGATTAGCCGAGTGCAAACGACTAATCAAAAACAACAGTAATAGGCAAAATATAATTGAAGTGAAGGTCATTAATTTTTTAAAACGATCAAACATAATTCCCTCTCTATTTCCCTGCGGTTTACCAGCCCCTTCCAACGTTTTCCCCCGGCATAGACCCATCGTTGTAACTCATTGCAAGCACCGATCAGATCATTATTGTTAAGTTTTTTAAGTAACGTTGAATGAGTAAACTGTTGTGGGCCAATATTATAAGTAAAAGAGTAAAGTGCTGCTCTCTGATAGTCATTCAAAGGGTAAGTGACAATATTGTCTACGATATGTTTTACCCATAATAAGTCTTGTTGCAATAAGTAATCACATTCTTCATCAGTGTAGTATTTGGTGGCCTCTATATTCTCTCCAGTATGGCCGTCACAGACTGTTAATATCCCACTTACATCATGATAGGGATAATAAATACGCCCTTCGAAGCCATCATTCCCACCCAACAAACTGATTGCAATTGCCAGTGCACCTCCACAGCTAGATAAACCCACAAGTTTATTTTTCAGCTTTAGATTGATATGCATCAATCATTCTCCTTCTATCCCTATCATCACGAATTTTAAAAAATAAATTAGTTAGGAAAGTCATTATTGCAATAATTATTCCACCGAGAACACCAATAGTATTCCATTGCTCTGGGTTAAAATAACTCAATAATCCGTTTAATATGCTGCCAGCAGAAGCACCATAAGCAGTAAAACTTGTCATCCTACTCATTATTTAGTTCCTGAGTTTTATCAATTCAACTAATATTACAATTTGTTTTATATGCCATGTTTTATGATTTACTCTTATCTAACATCGGTCTATCATGTTTTTTATTCTCACAACATACTCACGAAAAACATTGTCATTAATGAGCCTTGATTTTTTATTGATCAAAATATAGAGAGGGCGAGTTGTTGGTATCTCATCGATAAGGGTAATTTTGTTTCCCACTAGTTCTTGGTATTGGCGGGCTCGATACTTTGACATAATGGATGCTGCATGACCAGATATCAGCATACTTAAGTTATTATCGAAATTGAGACACTCAATTGTTTTTTTACTAAATCCTTTTTTTCCTAAATAAGTTAATTGACTTGAACAAATATCAGTAGATAAAAAACTCTTTATTTGTGCAAATGGTAATGATTTTATCTTATCTAATACTGACGGAATGCAAACAATACAAAAATTTTCATTGATAACTTCACAGTGATAACATTCAGATATATTATCTATTTTATCTGTGATAAAGATATCACAATAATCAGGTTTTATATCATTTCCCTCTAAACATGAAAATCGGACTTCATTTTTTACAAAAAAATCTCTGATAATATTTGATGTTGTCCAATGAGGGTTATTTAGTGCCAAAAATATGGTATCTCTATCTTGTAACATATCTTTAATAACCTTTATTGATTGGTAATATACAGGAGATATCTCGTTATAAACCTCTTTTCCACGCTGAGTCAGTTTTAACCCCGCTGCGGTGTTTAGGAAAAGCTTCATCCCTAGCTGACTTTCCAGTTTTTTGATCATTCTACAGACTGGTGGTATTGTCAGAAAAAGACGATCAGCTGCTTTCTTTAAGGAGCCTTCTTCTGCTGTTGCAATAAAGGCCTTTAACTCTTTTGACGAAAACATAAAACTCCGAAGTTTTATAATATGATCTATTTATTTTAAATCCTTAGGTTATATTTTTCGTGATGCAGTGCAAGTTATCTTAAGCGGATATTTTTATTTAAAAATTATAATCATTGGATTTCAAGTCGCCAATAATAGCGTAATCTTCACTTTATATATCGAACTGTAAGTTCCAGTGTTTATTATTTCGAATGTCCAATACAGGCGGATCGCTCCACCTGTATTGAGTGGTTTGCTAATAATAAGTATAAGTTATTACTTGGTTGGTCTATTCATTTCATGAAGCGTAGAAGGACCTCCATTTATTGGTGAGTTATAATATTTAACAACCAGTTTCATTCTCAAATTTATCAGTGATGGCGCTTTTTATAAAAGTCATTGGTTCCAGGTTAGGGATAGGAATAATATGGTTTTTGATGGCACCAAAATCAATTTTCGATAGATCAATTGCTCTTAATTGCATGTTATCATGAGTGCGTATAGCAATAATACCTTTATCCAGATCTTTAACTGTTGCCCAACGGGTGAAAATATAGGTGTTCCAATCTTCTCTGCCACCATGTTTCACACCACTGCCGAAATCAACTGAATTCAGGATATGAGTTGCTTGTTCATAGGCTTGATCATTATCCGTAGGTTGCGCTAAGAAATGTTTTTCATATGCGACACGAATAAAGCGTGAGACTGAAGTGAAATCGCCAGGAATACCTAATAAACCTGTCCCATCTTTGGGTTTTACTTCAAAATCGTGCATTTTAAAGGGTTCAGGCGTGTCTTTAGTTAGATTGGCATAATTTGAGATATTATCTAAATGCCAAGGGAACCACGGACCATTAGTGGATAGCCCAATTGAGTTTTCATGGATTTTCATTTCACCATCTTGGAACTGCACAACAATAGATTCCCCGGTTTTATCAACTAATGACATATAAAGCGGTAGGTCGGACGCAATTAATGCAGGCATATAGAACTGATGATGAGGCAGTTTTTCACGAGCTTCCTGGACGCTGCCACAGTGCCCTAAAACCCAATTACACATAATGAAAGCTGGAATTGAGGTTTTAGGATTAACAAAATGTTGATATTGGGTATTTTCAATAAATAACATACTGGCATTTAGTCCTGCCTCATTCATACCATCCGTAATAATACGATTAGTGAAGGGGATGAATTTATAGATAACACCAACGCCAACATAACCGTAAAGACTTTTACCGATGTCTAGTTCCGGCATGTCAATTGATTCTCCATCTAAAGAAACTGAAGAGTCAAGTGAGTCACCACGTTTATGAATATAAAAGGCAGGATTTAGTGGTATACCGAAGTCCATTGCGCGGCCTACAATTACAGCATCGTTTTTTGCTTTAATATGAAAAAAAGTACACATAGAAATTCCTTATTTATTGAGTTTGAATTTTGATTGCTTAAAATAGAGGTGCGGTTCTATTTGAATATACATTCCTTACGTGAGTAATTAATGTTCACTTACACTATGGGAATGTTATCTTGGTGTCTATTTCCAAAGTTGGAATTATATATTTTAAAAAATGTCATGACCCAGAAACAATACAACTTATTGCAGTTGTCCTTAATATGATGGAAGAGACGACATAATCAGCTAAACAATAAATTTAGTTTCCGCTATAGGGATAGGCTAAAACAGCGTATAAATCATGCCATGAGATTGACTGAGTCTGTGATCGATATCGTTTTATTATAATTAATAGCTAAATAATTACTTTGTGAGGTATGTGCTACTCACTAATTCCTCTATTGTAAGTTCCTACGTCGCGTCCGCTGTCCATCACGCTTACTTGTGTAACATTCGGCTACTATTGCGTTACGTACTCGCAGTGGGCTGGATATCGTCATTTTAGAAGGGATAAAAATGAAATTAGAAACATTATCTATTCATGCAGGTTATTCACCAGATCCGACTACTAAGGCTGTGGCTGTTCCTATTTATCAGACTTCTTCTTTTGCCTTTGATGATACCCAGCATGGTGCTGATTTATTTGATTTAAAAGTCGCGGGCAATATTTATTCACGGATCATGAACCCGACCAATGATGTGTTAGAACAACGGGTTGCAGCTCTGGAGGGGGGAATAGCCGCACTGGCGGTGGCATCGGGTATGGCGGCTATTACCTATGCTATCCAAACCATTGCCGAAACTGGGGATAATATTGTGTCCGTGGCGAAGTTGTACGGTGGAACCTACAACCTGCTGGCCCATACTTTGCCACGTTATGGGATAGAAACCCGATTTGCCGATCATAATGATATTGACGCTTTGGAAGCATTGATTGATGACCGAACCAAAGCGGTTTTCTGTGAATCAATAGGCAACCCGGCAGGCAATATTGTTGATTTGAAAAAATTAGCTGATGCTGCCCATCGGCATGGCGTGCCGCTGATTGTTGATAATACAGTCGCAACACCTATTCTCTGTCGGCCATTTGAGCATGGTGCTGATATCGTAGTTCATTCATTAACTAAATACATTGGTGGTCATGGTTCCAGTATTGGTGGGATCGTGGTGGATTCAGGGAAGTTCCCTTGGGCGCAATATCCGGAACGTTTTGCTCAATTGAATACCCCCGATCCGTCTTATCACGGCGTGACTTATACCGAACAATTCGGTGCAGCAGCTTATATTGGCCGTTGCCGTGTCGTACCATTGAGAAACACGGGAGCAGCGCTGTCGCCATTCAATGCATTCTTGATTTTACAGGGGCTGGAAACCTTGGCTTTGCGCATGGAGCGTCATACTGAAAATGCGCTGAAAGTTGCTCATTTCCTGCAAAATCATCCGCAAGTTAGTTGGGTTAAATATGCAGGTTTACCCGACCATCCTGAGCATGAGTTAGCCCAACGTTATTTTGGCGGTAAGCCCGCCGCGATATTATCATTTGGTATCCATGGTGGTCAGGCTGCGGGAGGACGATTTATTGATGCGCTGAATTTGATCGTGCGGTTGGTGAATATTGGTGATGCTAAGTCATTGGCGTGCCATCCGGCCTCGACAACCCACCGCCAGCTCAATGATGAGGAACTTATCAAAGCGGGTGTGCCGCGGGATATGGTGAGATTGTCGATTGGTATTGAGCACATTGACGATATTCTCAATGATTTGACTCAGGCATTGGACGCAGCCAAATCATAAGACACATAATGGTATCGTTGGATGAAACCGGTAACTCAATGGATACCGGTTAAAAACGCTGACGATAAGATTTAGCTTGCAGCCAGTGTTGTGGCAATGACTTTCGCATAAGGCGTGGTTGGGCGGCCAATAAGTTTGCTCAATGTATGGCTATCATCAAATAGCCCGCCTTTAGCGGCACCCGCATCAGAATCCGCTAACAAACTCGCAAAAACCGCCGGTAAACCGGCACTGAGCAGTGCTTGTTTAAAGTCGGCTTCAGACAAGTTTTTGTATACTACTGGCTTACCCGATTGACGGGCAATCTCTGCTGAGAATTCAGCCAGGGAGTAGCTGTCATCACCGGCTAATTCATACACTTTACCGGCTTGATTTTCTTGAGTTAACACTTCGGCAGCGGCTTGTGCATAATCTTCACGAGTGGCAGAAGCGATACGCCCGTCACCAACCGCCCCGATAAATGCGCCGTGAGCCAGAGCAGGCGCAATACTTGCGGCATAGTTTTCGGTGTACCAGCCGTTTCGCAACAACACCACAGGTAGACCTGATTCACGCAAAAGTGATTCTGTGGCGCGGTGTTCTTCCCCTAATCCCAGCGTGCTTGTATCGGCATGTAACAAGCTGGTATATGCTAACAATTTGACGCCCGCATGTTTGGCGGCATTAATGACGGCTGTATGTTGGGCAACACGTTGTCCTACTTCACTTGATGAGATTAACAACAGCTTATCAACGCCTTGGAATGCGGCCTCCAGTGTAGCGGGTTGGCTATAATCCGCTTTACGTACCTGAACTCCTAATGCGGCCAAGTCACTCGCTTTTTCAGGGCTGCGGACTGCGGCAATAATTTCATTTGCAGGAACTTTTTTAAGTAAAGCATTGATAACAAGACGGCCTAGTTGGCCTGTAGCACCGGTGACTGCGATCATTATGACGCTCCAAATAGTGTTGGAAGATGGCGAGCTATTTTTTAGGAAACAATTTTCGCTAAAAACTCGCCCTTAAGATCATCATATGCAATATACTAACTTTAAGTAAGTACGCACAAAAAGGTTAGTATGAAAATAATAGAGTCGCAAAATTTAACAGGCACTATTTCATTTCCAGAGCAAGTCCGGCGGGGTGAGTTACTCAATGTAGATTGCCCATCAAGGGAAGTGCTTAAGCGTGTCACCAGTCGCTGGGGAGTGTTGGTGCTCATTGCTTTGAGTAATGAAACTTTGCGTTTCAGTGTTTTGAGAAGAAAGATTGGTGGTGTCAGTGAAAAAATGCTGGCGCAAACCTTGCAAAACCTTGAAGAAGACGGGTTCGTTGACCGTATTGCCTATCCGGTTGTCCCCCCTCATGTGGAATATCAACTGACCCCATTAGGAAAAGAAGTTCAGGAGCAAGTCGAAGGATTGGCGGTCTGGCTTGAGGAAAACTTGCACCGAATTATGGAAAAACGACAACAGCGGGCCGCTTCATAACCTGTCGATACGCAAAAACAGCCATGCATAACCATGGCTGTTTTACTTATTTTATATCGAGAAATTAAAGCGTTTTTAATGCCTCAACTGACTCAATAGTCATGGAGGGAACAAACTCAGTCACACTATAATCAGCTACTGCATTAAACGGATCTTCTGCCAATATTTTATCTAACTCTTCACGTCTGATACTTTTCGCCAAAATAATACCCCCGGTGCGCGGTACTTTACGACCTGAGGCGATAAACACACCTTGCGCATAATACTTTTTCAACCAGTCTTTATGGCTTTCAGTCAGTGCTTCTACGACGTCTATAGGTTGGTGGTAAGTCAAGCTGACAACAAACATGCGGAGCTCCTTAAGGTCGTTATCTATTTAAAATAAATGTCTATCCAATATAACGTCTTGGTGCTGGAGTGGCATCCCCAAAATGATAATTTCGCCAAGTGAGCTCTTTAATAGCTAAATTTTGTATATTGAAAGCAATAATACTTATTTCATTTATTGTTTGGTTCAGCGTTTACTCTTAAATCAGGTGTTCTACTGGGTTTACTCAATAGCGTGGAGGCAATGATGGCGAAGATGACAGCATGGTTTACCGGACATTCTTGGTGGCAACCTGCCGCTGTGTCCGAGGGTGATACCAGCTTGTCACAAGCTGATGGCGCGCATTTGCTGGAAATAATAAATGCCATTGGCGGGCTGTATGGGATTGAATTTATTCATCATTAAATATTAACGCTTATTTACTAAGGGAATAACAATATACTGCGCGACTGGCTCCGATACGACCAATCAAACTGAAATAAGCGGTAAAGGCAGAGCCAAAAATAGCTAAATACAATAAAGAGCCAAGATAACTTGAAGTCAATTCAATAGTGAGAGATTGATGCTGAATAAGGCTGAAAAATTCCATCAAAACAGAACCATAACTCATAGCATAAGCATTAGTTGATAGAATATTTAATCCTCGACACTGATGGCGACTGCTTATCATGTTACCCAGAGACAAACTGTAAGTTCTAAGTAAACTCAGGCCAATTCTTTTCAGTAATGAGGGCGATATTTGAGTCGTGGTGAGATCTTGCCAGAACAAGCTAATAATAGCGATCATCTCATAACGAACGCCTATGCCAGAGTGATACTATAGCGGGCAACTTAAGTCACCTTCAGAACAATTTAAGAATGATTTCAGTTGGGTGATGCGCTCTTCCGTTTTATGAGCCAAGCAAGCCGCAATAATCATCGGATGTACTGAACCTCCCTCGGTAGCTGATGACTGGAAAGTACAGTCCGCATCACGATATTTTATCCAAGTCAGTTGTGCACTTTTTAATAATGCCCTTTGGGCTACAGTTGTTTTGGCGAGAAGATCTTTATAAGTGCGATTAAGTTCAGCATCCACTTTTTTATAATCTGAACTTGCACATTGATTCATATCCTGTTGTGTTACTGCATTTTTACAATCAACGGCCAGAGCTTGGCTGAGTGGTAGTGTCAGTAATACTGCCAATATTAATTTCTTTTTTCGCATGATAACTCCAGAATAATAACTAAAAGTAGCAGGAGCCCCTCCTCAGTAAGGTGGGGCTTTGGATAATATGACATTTATTTCTTGGCCGCTGCCATAATATCCGTTTTCATATCAGATAACTTTTTATCAGGTGATTTTTTACAGATATCAATGACTTTAGGAGTATATACAGTATCGACTTCCTGAAAGTCGACATTGTCGCCTTTTTTATACTGAGTATCTTCATTCAGTATCCAGAACGCTACTGGAGTCATACTTTTAGGATTAAGGTCAAGAAACTCTTTGCAAGTCATATCCTTTGGCGTTGTGGTAGCGGCGAATACCGGAGCCATTGTTGTGACTAAGAGAGTTACAATAGCAATACTAGATAATGATTTATAGGTCATGGTTATTTCCTTAGCTACTTGTTATATTTCATAGGGTATTATGAATGTATGAGGGAGCGTTTTTCTCGTTATTTAGCATGGGCTATAAAGCTATATCTTTCCAGGTTTGTTACTATTTAAATGATACGACTTAAACCGTAGTGTTAATTTGCTCACATAGAGAGGGCGCTATGTGGCTGATTTTTATAATAAGTTGAGGCCTGACTATTTCTCAAATCATTTGGATAGGTGTGTCACCATCAATGACTAATAGTAATCGATGAAAAATGCCCTGGTATTGTCATTCGCGAGATAATAACAATATAATAAATAAACCTATATTATCTTTATAGGCAGATAGTCACCTAAAAAATATCTGCCATAGCGGATCTACACCGACTCATTATCATGTGTTATAATTAGTTATGTGATTATATGGTTAGTCAAGTAAGTTGATTGCAATTTTATATCTTATTTTTACTCTAAATAATAGGTGATTTTTATTTATGTCTTTATTTTCTTTTTATCATAACTGCTTGGATTTTATTTCCGAGAAAGTATTTGGTAAGCACCCCAAAGGTGGACCAGTGAGAAAAGAGAATAGGGAAAATGAATTATCTACTCTTCAGTTGGACGTGTTGCTGAATGCTGAAAAGCAGATTGCTATTATTACTACTGACTTAGATAATTGCATCACGATATATAATGTGGGCGCAGAGAGAATGTTTGGTTATTCGAAGGATGAAGTCTTAGGGAAACCTATATATAACATATTATATATTCCTGAAAATGGCGAGTCCCAAGTTGATCTAGACTATTTATTACTTAATCGGCGGGAAGCTAATGAGTGGTGCTATCAACGTAAGGATGGCAGCCGTTTCTGGGGCACACTGAGTGTGCATGAAATAACCTCGGATAGTGGTAACACTATGGGGTACATCAGTGTGATTGCGGATGTGTCGGAAAGAAAATCCTTACTGATGGAACTAGAAAAAAGTAAGCAGATGATGGACAGGTTAACTAAAAACTTGCCAGCGATGATCTATGCATACTATTTAAATGCTGATGGTGAATCTTATTTTAGCTATTGTAGCGAAGGGATAAGGCAAATATTTGACCTTACGCCTGCCGATGTTTTGCACGTGCCACAAGAGAATAACCAACTATTTAGCCGTATTCATAATGACGATCGGGAGATGCTAAGACAGGCTGTTATCGTGTCCCAGCAAAATTTATCAGTTTGGAGTTGTGATTTCCGTGTGATCTTGCCGGGAAAAGGAACGCATTGGCTCCATGGTGAGTCTTTCCCAACCAGTAGGGATGACGGGTCTGTCATTTGGTATGGTTCATTTTTTGATATTACAGAACTTAAACAATCTGAATCTATTCTAAAAGCATTGTCACAAACTGATGTGTTGACGGGGGTAGCAAATCGCCGTCACTTTGATGATATTTATCAACAAATTTGGCAGAAAAATCACACGGAAGGCGGAGCTCTGTCTGTGTTGATGATTGATTTTGACAATTTTAAAAGCTTTAACGACCTTTATGGGCATGCTATGGGGGATGTCTGTCTGAAGTCCATTGTTGAAACGTTATCAAAATCTATTCGTGGTGGTTCAGATATTCTTGCCCGTTATGGTGGTGAGGAGTTTATTGTCTTGCTCGCGCCAAGCACTTTGTCAGATGCAAAGGCGGTTGCCGAGCGTATGCGACATTCTATCGAAGAGCTGGATATTCCACACGGCATGTCACCCCATGGGCGAGTGACTATCAGTGTGGGTGTGGCATCAGTCTCCGAACTCGGTGAGCATTTATCGGCGACCGATTTGTCAGAGGCTGCGGATAAAGCACTATACCGGGCGAAAACCGCAGGGAAAAACCGGGTTGAAGCGGTAGCACTGAATTAATGGGTGACAACGATATCAATAAATATGGGCGGGGGAGATAATGACTGCTCCACAAATATTCGCTATATGACAGAAATGGAGATTTAATGACTGTCAGATTTAATCCAGTCTAATAATAATATGTTAATTATGGTGCATTGATTTGTAGCCACAATCAATACATCCGAACTGGACTGTGCCCACAATTTATTTGGAGACTGGAAAGCCAATGCCAACTGGAATATCGGCAGCAGCAGTCGAATAGAATCATTGATTATGGTGTTATGGGAAGATTGGACCAAGGAAGGGGGACGCGGCTGACCGTGCCATTGATTGCTGCGTTGCTCACCTGTGCATCTGAACATATGGCAGTACGTTATATGCTTAAATAACTAAACAGTGTGTAATTTAATCATATCTGAAGGGGGTAGGGCAATTCAGGGCAAGTCAATAACGTTGCACTGTACTCTACTCACCCCCTCATTTCCTATTGTAATGTTATGACTGACTAGTAAGGGTCCTGAGCTTCACGCAGGCGTTCTTGTTCTTCAGCAATGACTGCCTGGATCTCCTCCAGTACTCCCTCAACATCCGCCGCTTGAGTACTTTCTGCAAATTCGCCGGTCAATGGAGTTTCAGGGTGCAATTTGCCATCTTCATAAAGTGCCCACATCTCTTTGGCATATTTAGTGCCAAGCAATTCAGGGGCATATTGACCATAATAATGTGTCATATTCGCCACATCCCGCTCCAACATAGCCTTGGCATGGTTATTCGCAGCAGCATTAACGGCTTGTGGTAAATCGATAATTACCGGGCCGTCTTTATCGATTAAGACATTAAACTCCGATAAGTCACCATGTACTAAGCCTGCGCACAGCATCCGTACGACATAACGGATCATTATTGCATGGTCAATCAGGGCCTGTTCCTTGCTAAACGGGACATCACTGAGCCGAGGTGCTGCGAGACCATCTTCATCGGTGACCAGCTCCATTAGCAATACACCATCAAGGCAGGCATAGGGTTGTGGCACGCGAATACCAGCATTGGCTAACAGGTACAATGCATCCACCTCGGCTGTCTGCCAGGTTTCTTCTTGCTGCTTACGGCCAAACTTAGATCCCTTCGCCATGGCACGCGCATCGCGACTATTGCGTATCTTGCGACCTTCTTGATATTGAACCGCTTGTTTAAAATTGCGGTTCTCGGCTTCTTTGTAAACTTTAGCGCAGCGGATATCCTGCCCACAACGGACAACATAGACATCTGCTTCTTTGCCACTTTTTAAACGACGGATGACTTCGTCAACCAAGCCGTCATCAACCAGCGGTTGGATTCGTTTTGGAATTTTCATGGCGTCCTTGTACCCTATTTAAGCCCGCGATGGAATGGCTTTGGCTGAATTTTCCTCCAGTTTATCATTCGCGCCCATCTGCGGGTGAGTTTTTACTGTCTATCAAGCTGCACTGAACTGAGCATTATGCAGTTTGGCATAAGCCCCTTTACGGGCGAGGAGCTCGTGGTGGTCACCTTGTTCAACAATACCTTCTTTATCGACCACAATGATGCGGTCAGCATTTTGAATCGTCGCTAAACGGTGAGCAATCACCAATGTAGTGCGGCCTTGCGATAGTTCAGTCAATGCCAACTGAATAGCTTGTTCGGTCGCCGTATCCAGCGCAGAGGTCGCCTCATCCAGAATCAGAATCGGCGGATTTTTCAGGAAGATACGGGCAATAGAAAGGCGCTGTTTTTGCCCTCCCGATAATTTTACTCCGCGCTCACCGACCACAGTATCAAGGCCATCTGGCAGGCTTTCAATCAGCTCATCCAGGCGGGCTTGCCGTGCTGCCGCCATAATTTCTTCATCACTGGCATCCAATTTGCCATAGGCGATATTCTCACGAATAGAACCGCCGAATAAGAAAACATCTTGTTGAACTATACCAATATTATTACGTAATGATTGCTGAGTCATATCACGGATATTGATCCCATCAATGGTGATTGCTCCACCATCAAGCTCATAAAAGCGGGGGAGTAATGAACACAATGTGGTCTTACCTGCCCCTGATGGTCCGACGAATGCGACAGTTTCGCCTGCACGGATTTGTAGATTCAAGTGAGTAAAGATTTTGCTCTGCGGTGAATAACCGAAACTGACATCTTGGTAGCAAATATCGCCTCTAAGATGACCGACCGCACGGGCATTGGGTTGATCAACAATATCGGGTAAGGTATCAATCAATTGAGTGAACCGCTTAAATCCAGCGATTCCTTTCGGGTAGCTTTCCAGCACCGAGGTTATTTTTGCAACTGGGCGGAAAAAAACTTCGACTAACAATAGAAAACCGACAAAACCACCATAGCTTAACTGATCATGAACCACATACCATGTACCGACTACCATCACAATCAACTGTACCAGACGGGTGCTAAGGTAGCTCATGGTCATGCTGGTGGTCATGATGCGGTAAGCTTTCAGCTTCGTCGTACGGTAATCTTCGTTATCTTTAGCAAATAATTTCTTCTCATGGGATTCGTTTGCGAACGCTTTTACTACCCGAATACCGCCAATGCTTTCCTCGATCCGGGCATTAAAATTCCCTACCTGGCCAAACAGTCGGCGCCAGGTATCTGTCATTTGTGCACCATAACGGCTGACCAGATAAGTCATAAACGGCACAATAACAATAGTGAGCATCGCCAATGGCAGATGAACGGACGCCATCAAGATAAAGGCACCAATAAATGTCATCACTGCAATAAAGAGATCTTCCGGGCCGTGATGGGCAATTTCTCCGACTTCTTCTAAATCTTTCGTTACATGGGTGATGATATGGCCGGTCTTCATATTGTCGTAATAGCTAAATGATAACTTTTGCAGATGGCTAAATGCCTGGCGACGCATATCAGTTTCAATACCGACACCTAGAGCATGGCCCCAATAGTTAACTATTGCCATGAGCGCTGTATTCAGGAGATAAATCATTAGCAGGCCCGTTGCAGCCCAGACTATCAACACCCAGTCTTGGTTAGGGAGCAACTTATCAATGAAAAGTTTTACTGCCATCGGGAAGCTCAGTTCCAGCAGCCCAGCCAATATTGCACAACCAAAATCCAGATAGAAAAGCCCTTTGTATGGGGTGTAATAAGAAAAGAAACGGCGGAGCATTGGAAGTCCTTACAATTACAGAGGGAAATGACGACACAAAATAAGAAAATCGGTTTGCGACACCATAAATCGAAATAGTTCTTAATAGCGTTTATTTTGCCAGTTATTAACAGATAATAAAATTCTTATCTGTGAGAATATCCAGAAGCAAAGATAAAATCGAGCTGTGCCAGTGATTTCATAGTGAGGAACAATGACAATGAAGCTGACGATGACGGACACTCCAACAACTGAAGATGTGGCTGAAGTAATGGCAGGATTGAAGGCTTTTAACCGCAATTTTGTCGGTGATAATGGACGTAAACCATTAGCGGTGTTTATAACGGGTGAGCACGGTGAAAAGTTAGGGGGTATCACTGCCTATACATTAGGTCATTATCTGAGTATAGAATTGTTATGGGTATCAGATACATTACGTCATTCCGGGGCAGGCAGTAAACTGATGCAGGCAGTTGAGCAGGAAGCAATACAGCGAGGATGTAAATTCGCCCAAGTTGATACATTCAGTTTTCAAGCGCGGCCTTTCTATGAAAAGCATGGTTATCAATTGCAGATGACGTTAGAAAATGTCGTGGATGAGTATCATCGTTATTATCTAACGAAAAGTCTGATGAGCTAAAGTACATCGCAATAGACATAAATAGATAATTTTTATGTCACTCAGACGCCGTGGGAATAAAACAGCGTTCAACTCAGTTCTGCAATACACCAATGCACGACACCATTTTCATGATGGCTACGCGCATTATTTATGCTTGCTATACTCAAGTTATGAATATTCAGTTTTTGATGAAAGCTCACATCTATTGCTGAATAGCAGCGGGTTTTAAGCTTTTATTTGGTTAATGTGAATTACATCGGATTAACTCTTGTAAAGGGACATAAATATGGCGGCCTCTTCAAATAAAAAGTTATCACTCTGGTCATTAACTTCGCTGGTCGTCGGTTCAATGATAGGTGCCGGTATTTTCTCTTTACCCGCGACATTTGGCCGTGCCACTGGAGGTTTTGGTGCGATCATCGCTTGGGTTATTGCCGGGGGAGGTATGCTGACTCTGGCTTTTGTTTTCCAGACGTTGGCACAACGTAAACCTGAACTCGATTCTGGTGTCTATATTTATGCGAAAACCGGATTTGGTGACTATGCCGGTTTTGCGTCAGCTATCGGTTTCTGGGCTGGTGCATGTATCGGCAGTGTCTCTTATTTTGTACTGATCAAATCAACACTCGGGGCATTCTTTCCACTATTCGGAGATGGCAATACTTTATCCGCTGTTTTAATTGCCTCATTCATTTTGTGGAGCTTTCATTTTATGGTATTACGGGGCATCAAAGAGGCGGCGACGATTAATACAATTGCAACTTTTGCTAAAGTTATTCCAATATTTATTTTTATTATTGTCTTGGCATTTGCCTTCCACTCCGATACTTTCGCATTAAATTTCTGGGGTACTCAGCCTCTGGGGGCCGTGGGCGATCTCTCCCATCTGGACGATTATGGTTATACCGGTCATGCGGCCTTGGAAATAGGTACTGGTTCTGAATCTCTGTTTTCTCAAGTTCGTAGCACTATGCTGGTGACTGTATTTGTTTTTGTCGGTATTGAGGGGGCGAGTGTTTATTCCCGCTATGCCAAAGAAAGAAAACACGTCGGTATAGCGACTGTTTTAGGTTTTATCGGTGTTTTATGTCTGCTGGTGTTGGTTGCCATGCTTTCTTATGGCGTACTGCTTCGCCCTGATCTGGCTGCTTTACGTCAACCCTCAATGGCGGGGGTGTTAGAGCATATTGTTGGCCGGTGGGGGGCCATATTTATCAGTATTGGATTAATCATCTCAGTGATGGGCGCCTATTTGTCATGGACTCTACTGGCGGCCGAAGCGCTTTATTGTGCAGCCAAAAGTCATATTATGCCGAGTGTCTTGGCAACCGAGAATAAATACGGGGTACCCTCCGCAGCGGTTTGGATGTCCAATATTTTTATCCAATTATTCTTAATTGTTACGCTTTTCACTGAATATGCTTTCCAACTCGCACTTGAGTTAACCAGCTCACTGGTTTTGATTCCCTATCTCTTGGTTGCAGCTTATGGCTTGAAGTTGGCTTGGACCCGAGAGACATACTCTGTGGGAGCGGAAGACCATACGAAAGATTTTATAATTGCGTTGATAGCAACATTCTACGCCCTATTGATGGTGTATGCCGGAGGTTTGAAGTACATATTATTATCGGCAGTGATATACGGTCCAGGAACCTTGTTGTTTATTATCGCTAAACGCGAGCAGAAGAAACTAGTCTTCTCGGTTATTGAAAAATGTGCTTTTGTCGTCGCACTCATTGCTGCGGTCGCGGCGCTCTACAGCCTTGCGACAGGTATTATCATCGTGTGATAAGCTTGACGATATTAAGTACGGATAGACTGTGAACTTCAGTCTGGGGCTATGAGGTGAAATACATTATCAATCTTAATGTGTTTGGAGTATTTCCCTATCTTTACAATGGGTGGGCTTGATATATAACACAGACTACGACAGGATCGCGTTGGAAAAGCTAGCTGTCAGGCTAGCGCTAGTATGATTTTTGATAAAAATACGCCAATAAAACGCGATTTTTCTTATGCAGAGTTACGGCTGGTGGTTTTTTGCCAGTAGGTATTGTTTTGAAAAAACGAGAAAATATTACCCAGAATAGCGATTATTCAACGGGAATTGGCGACGCGCAATTTGCGCTTGTGGTTTTACTGACAACATCATGTTTGCTGATCGCAATAACGCTGATTGTGATCCTATGGTTAATTTGATGTGCCATAGACATTAGGGAGAATATATGGACAAGAGCTTGTTTGATGACAATAAAGTCATTGCACTGATTGGTTTACTGCTGGCGGCACTTATTGTGGTGAGTACTATGTTTGTGATGACCTATGTGGCGGATCGCCAGCGTAATGAAATACAAAACATTGATGTGCAGAATTGCTACAAAAAAAACTGAGAATATATTCGCCGGTTAGCGTCGATAAGCATTCAGGCGAATAATGGTATTGTGCGTATTACGCCAGTTTCTGGTGAGTGGTATGCAAGGGCAAAGCGATATTGAGGTCAATATCGGTATTTTGCCGGAAGTCATACGGGGTTATGCCGTAACGTTTTCTGAACATGTAAGTAAAGTGTGACTGTGAACCAAAGCCAAAATCTAAAGCAATATCAAAAATAGTGCTGTCACTGCTACGCAGCTGATAGACAGCACCCGCTAAGCGCCTTTCTCGAATGTATTTACCTAATGATACCCCGGTCACTTCCTTAAATATTTTCTGCATATGCCAGAGAGAATAGCCTGAGTACGCGGCTAACTCTTCAAGGTAAATGACTCTCCCCAGATGGGTTTCTACCCATTTACTGAGGGCGCAGACTAACGCGAGATGATTTTCTTGTGACATTATTTAGTCTGTTTTTTCTGGTTAGGAGAAGTGCAGTATACACAAGTTGAATCTAACAACACAAAACACCAAATTGGCTTTGATTGTAGCAAATATATCATAGAGGCTTTTCAAGATGTGTTTGCAAAAGAACTTTCTGGTGCCATAGTAAAAGGGTAGTGTCATCTGAAAGGGGGATATCCCGAGGATAAAAGGTTGAGTTTGGAAAAATAGAAATTAAAAACGATGAGGTGATCGCATGTTGATAACAGTGATTATGACTCTGATAGCGGTTGTGGGTGTGACCGTCTTTCTAAAGATGCCAGTAATGGTTCTGCACAAAGGTAAAAGCATAGGGGGTGATAAACTGTGAGACTAGAAATATTGTGATCAATAGATATGTAATAACTTATCTTCCGAACCAGGCGATTGATAACTATCAAACCTGGTTTTTTTACACCTATTTTTAGCCTTTGGTATCATTAACCCTGTCCTCGCCTCGTACCGATCTTTTTTATCCCCCAACAAACGCTTCAGTTAATGACTTAATGCATCGCGTTATCTCTGTAGGTTATTCATTAATCGAAGATAATTGTTACTGATAAAATCGTGAGTATGACACTGCCGGCTAAAGATATATGCCCAGGGGCGTGATATCCTTGTACAATATTATTGTGAAGGAATTATTCATGTCTGAAATGTTCACTAATGACCAAGAACTGGTCTCCGATCTGGTTGCTTGCCAATTGGTTATCAAACAAATTCTTGATGTGATTGATATTATTGCACCGACCGAAGTGCGGGATAAAATGTCTCATCAACTTAAATCTATTGATTTTGCATCACATCCTGCGGGAACTGATCCGGTAACCAAGCGTGCAATTGAGAAAGCTATTGCATTGATTGATATGAAGTTCACGCAGAAATAACGCACTATCGGTTGTGTTTTGGTCTGTACATTCAGCACAGACCAAAACTCGTGAGCTGGACAAACTGCGGATGAGTACAAACTCGTTATAGATTATTCAAAAACATTATTGCCAATTTTTTTCACTAAGGGGCAGTTACTAACACCGATGATGCCATTCTCTCCATTTATAAATTGAGCGGTTGATATACTTCTGGCCGTCAGATATTTGCATTGCAAACCGATACCTGCGGCGTTTTTCTCGCTGCCAATCAATACGCCATAGCCTGAAAAGAGCAATCCTAAGTATATGATTGCCACTACTAAGAGAATTCTGAATAAACTCATATTGTCACTCCCTGTAATTAGTTTTACTTATTATATAATAGATAATTTTAACAGTTTAACTTGTAATAATGAGGGGGGTTAATAGCAAAAATCCTAAGCTCTATTGATTTATAGAGTGAAATTGTAAAATAGCCACTAAAATGGGGAGCTAACGTGATGACAAACATGAGTAATTACATCTTGGCTATAAATGGTTGATGTTTAGTAAAGTATAATTAAAAGAAAATGTTGGATAAGGTGCCTGATTTGAACATTAAGAAACTTGTTGCAACGGTAGGGATCATTGCCGTTTGTTGCTTGTTTTATCTGTTAGCCCTTGATAGTTATTGTGACCAAGGGGGAACTTTCTCTACCGGCATTTGCAGCATTACTTCGATTATTCCATGGTAAGGATAACCTATTTTCTATTTATATAATAACTAGTAAAAACTATTTCTGATGGTTATCGTTATTAAGTATTAATCGATTGCTCGGATTAACCTTTGTGATGAGGAGAGTGATAAGATAGTGCCTTCGTCACGCATGTAATAGGGTAGTCAATGTTAGATACAAATATGGGCACAATGGGTATTGTCCCAATCGCTTTTTCGCTGTTTACCGTCATTTTTTTCTTGATAGTTTGGTTCTTTTTGAGCCGTGCCAGCGTGCGAGCAAACGAACAAATTCGCTTGTTACAAGACATCTCCGAACAACAGAAACAGCAAACAGAATTACTCAAAGCATTACTGGCTAATGCAACAGGTACCAGTGAATTTCAAAGTGACAGTGACATCGTTTCTCCTCTTGATTTTAAAGGTGTTATTCCGGAGAGATAAATTCACCAACTCTGGCGCTGTGGGTTGACAGTGTCAGAGTGATATTCATACCTCTTTTCTTTCACTTTCTCCGATGTTCTGCTTTACGCCCTGGCGCCTGATCACTCTTTTACTGGGCTAAAACAAACGTGTTGATTGTCATAAATTTGTCTTAATTTCGCCGTAATGTAGCCTGAACTTTATAGGCGAAGGGTGATTCAAATGATTAAATGGTATGAAGAAAGTGATAGCGAAGTGAATAGAAGCATTGCGTTACTTAGCGGTGAAGATCCCGACAAGTGGTATCCGTATGGCGGCATTAAAGGCAAAGATTACTGTAAGAACCCTTCCGATGCATGGCCTATCATCTATGCCAACAAAATTGGTCTCTATTCCCCAGAAATTAATAACAATAATCAGTGGAATGCCAGAATTACTAATCCGCAAGGAGAATGGCAAGCCTATAGCCAAAGTCCGCTGCGCGCGGCGATGATCTGTTATTTGCTCAGCCAGGAAGCGTGATCATCCCCCAGTAATTTTCAGTAATAGTGAATGTTCTGTGAAACTCGAATCTCGGGAATGACAAACGGTAAGGCGTTTTTTGATTGCTTTCGTGGAGTTGATGATGAAACGTATCATTAAAGGTGATTCAAATTTGTCACATTTGGTTATTGCTCACGCTGCAATTGACCACCATCAAAAGTCCTATGGTGAACGCCGCCAAGGCTGGCCATCAACTTATCTGATCCGCTATAAAAATAATCGAGTTGCAGTCGAAGTTGTCACCCGGCGTCAATCTTATGTCGCTACATTAATGATCGGCGCTCGAAATTTGAGCAAACTATGTAGTATATCTGCGTTACATGTCTGAGAGATATCCAGAGCCTCAGCTAATTGAACACTCGGCATATATAACGCTAGCCGATGGATTTTCATCCTGCTACCCACTAATGACCTTAATCCTTGCCGCAAGCAGGTTTAAGTGTTAAAAAACCGCCGCAGATTCATTTACGAAAGGCGCTTTTTACCACGCTAGTGTGAAACAGTGCGGCAGAGGATAGGATGGAACAGCAGTTGCAGGATTCAACATTAAAGCGCGGTTTAAAAAATCGCCATATTCAGCTAATTGCTCTGGGTGGAGCTATTGGCACCGGGCTATTTCTGGGGATAGCGCAAACTATTAAAATGGCTGGCCCCTCAGTGATATTGGGTTATGCCATCGGTGGTTTTATTGCCTTTCTCATTATGCGTCAGCTAGGTGAAATGGTTGTTGAGGAGCCTGTTGCCGGTTCATTCAGTCACTTTGCCTATAAATATTGGGGCGATTTCGCCGGATTTTTATCTGGTTGGAACTACTGGGCCATGTTTATCTTGGTCGGAATGGCTGAATTGACTGCAGTAGGCATTTATATTCAGTATTGGTGGCCAGAAATTCCAACCTGGGTGTCAGCCGCCATATTCTTTGTTCTGATCAATGCCATCAATCTTGTTAATGTGCGTATGTATGGTGAAACTGAGTTTTGGTTCGCGATCATCAAGGTCGCCGCCATTATCGGTATGATTGTATTCGGTGCGTATCTGTTGGCATCGGGTTCAGGCGGGCCAAATGCTTCAGTCACTAACCTCTGGGCACAGGGAGGTTTCATGCCTCATGGCTTTAGCGGATTAGTGATGGCGATGGCGGTGATTATGTTTTCTTTCGGCGGGCTAGAGATGGTGGGCATCACTGCCGCAGAAGCAGAAGACCCACATCACAGTATTCCTAAAGCAACTAATCAGGTTGTCTATCGTATCCTTATTTTTTATATCGGCTCACTGGCCGTGCTTTTATCACTTTATCCGTGGGGCAAGGTAGTGGAGGGCGGCAGTCCTTTTGTCATGATTTTCCATGCCTTGGATAGCAATCTGGTCGCCACAATCTTGAACGTAGTCGTGTTGACTGCGGCACTGTCGGTTTATAACAGCGGTGTGTACTGCAATAGTCGCATGTTGTTCGGCCTGGCATCCCAGGGCAACGCGCCTAAAGTGTTGACCAAAGTTAATAAGCGCGGAGTGCCAATTTTATCAATTGCGCTTTCAGCCTTGGCGACTTCTGCCGGTGTTGTCATTAACTATGTCATGCCGGGTAAGGCGTTTGAATTACTGATGGCACTGGTGGTATCAACATTAGTTATCAATTGGGTCATGATCTGTCTGGCGCACTTGAAATTCCGCGCCGCTAAAGTGCGAGAAGGTGTAGAACCACGTTTCAAAGCGCTTTGGTATCCATACGGTAATTATCTGTGTCTGGTATTCCTGATGCTGATTCTGGTCATCATGTACCTTACCGATGGGATTCAGATCTCAGTACTGATGATGCCGGCATGGATTGCACTATTGTGGTGCGGCTTTATGCTGACTCGCCGGAAAAGCAAGAATAACCAATCGAAATTAAAGGATTCCAGCGCCGTCTGATTAGATTGTTATATGGGCAAAAATAGCCGGAGAGCAACAGCGAAAACCGGCTATTTTTTACTTAAAAAGTAATCCATCGTTTACATCATCAGCAATAAATAAGAAAGATAATTCCCGCTCTATAATAGGTGAGGACTATAGTCTTTTTCTGAAGTGATTAACGCTAATTGAGATTTATTCTTAACAACCCTATATAACCACTTTTATATTATGGTTAAATATATTGAATAATATATCCAATTAGAATTGCCAGCGCATCCAGGTAAACAGTACATTACCATTATTATAAGTGCCGGGAATATAGGTGGTTTGTAGTGCAAACTTATTATATTCAATAGAGATAAGCGGCAATGGTAATGGAATTGGAATGTAATGGTATTCATGGCGTGCGGTAATACTGGCCGTAAAACCTACCCCAAAACGCCAGCCGTCCATCTCTCCTGGGATCCACATCTTTTGATAGCCATAACCTATAATCGGCTCAACTTCATTGTGTGAGTCCATAAAGGCCATCGCATAGACTGCGTGCCAGTTATTGTTCTCATCATAGCGATACTTGCCGTAGCCGATACCCCAAGGACGCTCATTGTATGACTCTATCTTGTCATCATCATAGGTCCAACGGTTATGCCACGTGTTCAGCGGAATATACAGCTCTTGGTTGGGCGAGTCCCACGCGAGCGAAATATTACGCAACAGCCGTTGCCATAAGTTGTCATTATCTACAGACAGCTCGCTTTGTTGGCCAGTAGAGGTATTGCTCGATGATGATTTGTCTTCTGCCTGAACCGCGTTAGCTTGGCCCAGCCACAGGCTACTGAAAATACATGCGGAAATAAGGTGTTTATAACTCATGGTATAGCTCTCTGATGCTGATAAGATGAAATAAGATTTCCTTGCACCAGATAATCTTCAAACCTATCAAAATTAATGACTAATACTGCATATTTAAATGAGGAAAAGAGTATAACCGCAAACTTAAACGAATCTATAACGAGAAAGTAATATAGAGTTTTAAACTGCGCGTCAGAGTAATAAAAATTTAATTATAGAGCATCAAGAAATGTCTTATTTTATTTTCTATAGCACAATTCGTGGGCAAAATGAGTGACATTTTCATTACCTTAAACTGACTAAGATGACGTTTTTTTTAGTATATTTATACACAATAAATATAGTGGTATTGCACTTAAATGATGCATTTTCTCTCACATGGATAACCTATTGCATCTATATGACACATTAAGTCATTATTTATTGGGTTATTATTTAATCGTTGCGTTCTATATTTTTAATGGTTTTTCTCGAAGAGAAAATCGATCTTTTCCTGCTTGTTTTACCGTGCGAGAGTTCACTTGATCTCAAATCGAGAAATATCATTTCTCTAATTTTTAGATCAATTATTTCTCCGTACATAATCTGAGGTTAACTAAGGGGTTAGTCTTACGAATCGATAAGTCACAACCTCTAGATGAAAGGATGCTACGAGGGCGATTGAGCATGGGATATATTCAATTATTATATATTTAATACCAATAAATTTTATACCAGTACTGCTTTGAGCGATCCATTCGAGATGGAAACCAAGAAGGGTTTGCGTAAGAATTATTATAAAAAGAGTTAGCTTAAATGTTAAAAACCAGTAAGAAAGCGGGATAGGACAGTATAAAAAAATAGAGCAGAAAATACGATGACCTTCAACAAATTTTAGCATATTTAAGCATTCTTTATGAGCAACCGTTTCAAATATGTGCGACAGGTTCACCCTTGATTAAAAATGGCTTGCCATCGAATACAGAGTATGTGATAACGCATATGGGTAAAACGAGGTACAGTTCTGTATATGTGTGGCATTTTCAGTAAAGAAGTTCTGAGTAAAGACGTTAGCGTTGAATACCGCTTCTCTGCCGATCCTTATCTTAGTGCCTCAAGCAGTAACGACTCTAGTTTGTCTATGTAAACGCCTACGGGCGAGTTAAACAATCCAAAGGAAATACTCAAGATGGCAAAGATCAAAGGTCAAGTTAAGTGGTTCAACGAGTCTAAAGGTTTTGGTTTCATCACTCCAGCTGACGGCAGCAAAGATGTGTTCGTACACTTCTCTGCAATCCAGGGTAATGGCTTCAAAACCCTGGCTGAAGGCCAGAACGTAGAGTTCGAAATCCAAGACGGTCAGAAAGGTCCGTCTGCAGTAAACGTTACTGCAATCTAATCAGCTCTTTTGCTGTTAAAAACCCGCCTTTGTGCGGGTTTTTTTGTGTCTGCAACAACATCAATTCAATCTGGCCGTTAAGGCAAGATAATTAACCCCGAATACTGATTACGGCCTTTAATGCCGGGATGGGTTGGATCAATCGCTTGCTGTTGGCTGGTTCGGCGAAAACTGGTGTATTTGAAACCAGGCTGAGCATTATCCCCGCCATCTGGCGTTGTGGTGCATATTGTACAACTGCCGACCCTATCAACTTGATGAATGCCCGCAGCTCGTAATTGGTGCTCAGCTATGGCTGCTAAGTTCAGGTGGCGAAAACGAGGCGAAATAATATTTTTTGCCAGCGGTAATTCGTTAATAAACCGTTCCACCAGTTCTTCATTGACTTCATAACAGCAGGAGCGGGCTGCTGGCCCGATGGCTGCCACCCAATTTTCCGGATTATCATCGCGGGCAATGCGTTCGACCATCCTTAAGATAATGCCATCTAATAAACCGCGCCAACCGGCATGAACCACTGCAATACCTTTTCCATCCCGTTGACTGAAAATCACCGGCAGACAATCCGCCGTCAAGACAGTTAATAAAATGCCAGATTGAGTGGTATACAGGCCATCTGCTTCGCGACATTCTTGCCCCGGTATTATTACATCGATAATTGTGGTGCCATGAACCTGTTTCTTATTGGCTTGTGATGCTTGATAAGGCTGGAGGCAGTCAGGTAATAGGGCAGATTTATTGCCAAAACCATGGCAAATAGTGTTAATTCGGCTGAGATGAGGTGAAAAATCAGTCATGGGACTTACCTAAGGAAGAAAAAAGACGCTATCCAGTGTAAGCCGTTTTTTAACTTATTGACCAGTCACCTTTTCTTTTAAATCGCCGTTAGTGAATTGTTGCAAAATAACGCATCTTGTATCACTGTTTTGGCACCCATTGATACAGTGGATAGGTTTTAATGGCTGCTGTTATTCAAGCGACCATCCAGGAATGAACTTTGTGATTTCTAAACCAAAAAATGATTATTCCAGCTTTATCCGTTGGCGTTTTAGTTTGCTATGTGGCTGTATTTTAATTTCATTTATTGGTCTGATAGCCAGAGTTGCCTGGTTGCAAATTATTGAACCTGATCCGTTGGTAAAAGAAGAGGATATGCGTTCAGTACGCGTGGTCGCCACCCCGAATACGCGCGGTATGATCACCGACAGAAATGGGCATCCTTTGGCGGTGAGTGTGCCGGTTGAGGCTATCTGGGCTGATCCAGCAACGGTATTGGAGAAAGGGGGAATCGGTATTTCGGAGCGCTGGCAGGCATTGGCTCAGGAACTTAATATCCCCCTCGACCAACTCAATAGCCGTATCCACCAAAACCCGCATGCCCGCTTTATCTACCTTGCCCGGCAAGTGGAGCCCGATGTTGCTGAATATATTCAACGGCTGAAGTTACCTGGTATTGCCATAAAAGAGGAGTCACGGCGCTTCTATCCTTCGGGAGATATTGCCGCAAATCTGGTTGGTTTCACCAATATTGATGATCAGGGTATTGAGGGAGTAGAAAAAAGTTTTAATGCGCTTCTCAGTGGTACCGCCGGCAGCCGAGTGGTGCGTAAAGACCGCTTCGGTCGCGTGGTTGAAGATATCTCCTCGACCGACAGTCATCCGGGCCAAAATGTTGAACTCAGCATTGATGAGCGGCTGCAAGTAGAAGCCTCCCATGCATTGACCAATGCCGTTATATTCAATAAAGCAGATTCCGGCTCTGCCGTAGTTATTGACGTGAACACTGGCGAAGTACTGGCGATGGCTAACTATCCGACTTTTAATCCCAATAATAGGGTAGACACTCCTGAGGAGAATTTTCGCAATCGGGCGATCAGCGATATCTTTGAACCCGGTTCAACAGTGAAACCGATGGTGGTCATGACGGCTCTACAGCGTCAGTTGGTCAAGCCTGATGCGGTGTTGGATACCCACCCCTATATATTGAGTGGGCACCTTATTAAAGATGTGGCGCTTTATCCGGCTTTGTCACTGACCGGTGTGTTGCAAAAATCCAGTGATGTTGGCGTATCGCGACTGGCGCTGGCGATGCCTGCTTCTGCTTTGATGCAAACCTACTCAGCTTTTGGCTTGGGCAAGCCAACTCTGTTAGGGCTTACCGGTGAAAGCAGTGGGTTAATGCCAAATCGGCAGCGTTGGAGCGATTTAGACCGCGCGACGTTCTCATTCGGCTATGGCTTGATGGTGACACCGCTGCAACTGGCTCGGGTCTATGCCACTATCGGCAGCTTCGGCATTTATCGGCCATTGTCGATTACTAAGGTTGATCCACCGGTATTGGGTCAGCGAATATTCCCCGAAGAGCTGGTACGTCAGGTTGAGCATATGATGGAGAGTGTGGCATTGCCTGGAGGCGGTGGGGTGAAAGCCGCAGTGCGGGGATATCGGGTGGCGGTGAAAACCGGGACAGCTAAGAAGATTGGGCCAAATGGTCAGTATATTGATAAATATGTGGCGTATACCGCCGGTGTTGCTCCCGCCAGTCAGCCTCGTTTTGCTTTGGTGGTGGTGATTAACAACCCTCAGGGGGGCAAATACTATGGGGGCGCAGTATCCGCACCGGTATTTAGCGATATTATGGGACAAATCTTACGCACCATGAATGTGAAGCCCGATGCGATTCCCGTCGATGTGATTCGGCATAGTTAATCTCGGTTGATTCACAAAGGGAAACCGTGGCTTGCAACAGTATCTGCGCTTCTTTAGACTAACGCCGCGTCTGCCGGTATTTCTGGCGGTTATTAATCAGTTACCTGGGATTTAACCATGTCTTATCAGTGCCCCCTTTGTCATCAGGCCTTGCAGCAAAGCCCGCAACAGTGGCGTTGCAGCAATAATCACCAGTTTGATTGCGCCAAAGAGGGTTACGTCAATTTAATGCCGGTGCAACATAAAGGCTCGAAACAGCCAGGGGATAGCCCAGAGATGATGCAAGCTCGGCGGGCTTTTCTGGATGCGGGTTATTATCAACCCTTGCAACAGCAGGTTTGCGATATTCTGGATAAGGCGCTACCACTGGATGCTGCTATGTTGTTGGATATCGGTTGTGGCGAAGGTTATTACACCGCTGCAGTGGCTGACCGATTAAATCGGCAACGTCAGATGGCCATTTTCGGGTTAGATGTCGCTAAGATCGCCGTCAGATACGGAGCAAAGCGCTATCCTCAAGTGAGTTTCTGTGTGGCGTCAAGCCATCGGTTACCTTTTGCTAATCAAGCTCTTGATGCTGTATTACGTATTTATGCCCCATGTAAGGCAACTGAATTAGCTCGCACTGTGAAACCCGGTGGCATTGTAGTTACTGTTGCGCCTGGCCCACGTCATCTCTATCAGTTAAAAGCCCTGATTTATGCTCAAGTACAATTTCACGACGATACGGCAGAGCATTTGGATGGGTTTGATCTGGTCAGCAGTGAAAAATTGGCCTACGAAATGAAGTTAAGCGGTAAACAAAGCTTCAACTTATTGCAGATGACGCCTTTTGCCTGGCGTGCTTCCATTGAAACGGGACAAGAACTCGCTGCCCGGCAGTCCTTCACCTGTGAAACCGATTTTGTTATCGCCGTTCATCGCCGTAGAGAAGATCTTGAGCGTGCTGTATTAAGCCGTGATGAGAAACTAATATAAGTGATTGTTCGTTATTTAATAATACCTAAATAACTGTCGAGCGCATAATTTCCATTAGGGATAAACATTATTATCTTAATTAGATAGTGTTATAATCCCTGGTGGAGGATTAGCAATTAACTTAAGTTAAATTTTAAGTGTGTTATTTTTATAATGGAGATTTTTATTTAATATCTAAGTTTCGCCAGGTTCTTCCACCGGATTCAGTGACTAAAATAGAGGGAATAAATCGTATCTGTTCTGCAACTTTCAGTGCTAAATCAGCAACTTCCTGTTTATTTAATGTGCCACTGCCGTAATTGAACTCGCCTTCTGGTAATTTATAGACTTTCTCCCTGCCGATAAGGCATGTAAACCCGGCATCAATCATTTTCTTATTAAGAGAATCGTAATCGCCTTCTACGGCGTTATGCAAAACGATACTGACCGTAAAGTATGGCATAGTTAATTTTCCATTTAATCAGGTAATCATATTTGTATATCACACTACTGAAATCGATATTTTGACCGGGGTCTAATTGCTGGGCATGCTATCAGTATAACCTTACACAAATTGTGTATTAAGGGCGCAGGTGACAGTACAGTCACCTGCTAAAAGAGAGGCTGAGCTATAGCGGCAGTGATAAGCGGTTGCGGCCAGCATGTTTTGCTGCGTAACAAGCAATATCGGCCTGACGCATAGCTTGTGCTGCCGTTTCTGTTTGCCGATTCAATGATACCGCCCCAAGGCTTGCGGTAAAGGAATAGGATTGACCGTGCCAATGGAATTGAATTGAGGCAATGTCGGCGACGACTCTTTCCAGCACTTCTGTTGCGGGTTTATTCTGACAATTAAACAGTACGATAGCGAATTCATCACCGCCTAAACGTGCCACTATGTCATTTTCGCGTACAGCTTGCTGCATGGTTTGCGCTACCATTCGAAGCACCATATCCCCAGCCTCGTGACCAGCGCTGTCATTCACATCCTTAAAGTAATCTAAATCGACATAACAGAGGATATGCTGCTCATCCTGGCCCAACTGGCTGATAGCCTGATTGAGGCGTTCTTCCAATTTCCGTCGATTTATCAAACCGGTCAACATGTCATGATTGGCCTGGTATTGTAACTCTCGTTGCTCATGGCGCGCGCGTGTGACATCCTGGAAAACCACCACAGCCCCCGTAAGCAGATTGTCACGATCACGAATTGGTGAGGCGGAGCAACGAATTTCTTGGCGCTCTCCCTGGCTCGATAACAGCTGACTGCCTTCGGGCAATAAGGTCTGACGGCCTTCGGTCAGGCACTGATTAATGGCAACTAATTGGTTTTTATCCTGTAGCGGAGACCACAAAATAAAAACTTCTTCAATGGGCAAACCACAAGATTCATTCTGACTGCGGCCCGTCATTTCTTCAGCTTTAGGATTCATTAATACAATGCGACCTTCAGTATCAAGAGAGATAATTCCTTCTTGAATAGATGATAGCACCCGATGCAGTTGCTCCCGCTCTTCATAGCGTGCAATTTCACTAGCCCGCAGCGCGTCTTCCCGTTGTTTTCGCTCGCTCATATCGCGGATTATTTTGGCATAACCCAGCAGTTTGCCGCTGTTATCATGGATAACGGTAATAATGGCGATAGCCCAATAGCGGGTCATATCTTTACGCACCAGCCAGCCCTCACGTTCCACCCGACTGGCCGAAGCGGAGGTTTTCAGTAATTTCTCGGGTAGCCCGGCGGCGATATCTTCAGGCAGAAAGAATCAGCCAAAATGTTGGCCGATTATTTCATTGCTGGCATAGCCCATATTACGCTCTGCGCCGTGGTTCCAAGTATTGACGCGGCCCCAGGGATCCAACATTAAAATGGCATAATCTTCGACGGTATCGACCATCAGGCGAAAACGTTCTTCGCTGATGCGTAATGCTTCTTCGCGCTGGCGTCGTTCAGTCAGGTCACGGACAATTTTGGTAAACCCCAACAGCTTTCCGCTATCATCATGCATGGGGTTAATGGTCACACTGGCCCAGTAACGAATACCATTTTTGCGCACATGCCAGCCTTCGGTCTGGAAATTACCCTCGGCAATGGCTTTTGCCAGTGATTTCTCTGGCAGACCTGCGGAAATGTCTTCTGACGTGAACAGCACAGCAAAATGTTCGCCAATGATTTCGTCACTGGTATAACCTTCATTGCGCTCACCGCCTTTATTCCAGGTCAAAATGCGCCCGTGAGTGTCTATCATGTAGATAGCGTAATCTTCGACTTCACTTATTAGATGGCGAAACTGCTCTTCACTTTTGCGCAAAGCATTTTCCCGCTGCCATTTGTCGGTAAGATCACGGGTAACTTGCACAAAACCCTGCAAATTATGGTCTGAGTCATGCAATGCGCTAAGGGTGATATGGCCCCAGAAGCGTTTACCATTTTTGCGAACTCGCCAGCCCTGATTCTCATAGTGACCAAGTTGGTTGGCATGCAGCAGGCCTTTGGCTGGCAATTGGGTTGCTAAATCTTCAGGGGTGTAAAACAGCTCGAAAGATTGGCCAATGATTTCATCGGCGTTGTAGCCAGTATTGCGCTCAGCACCATTGTTCCAGGTAAGGATATGTCCTTGGGCATCAATGATATATATGGCGTAGTCATCTACGGCTTCAATTAATAGCCGAAAAATGTGATCATCAAATGATGCCGGATGCAAAGCCATTCCTGTGTTCCTTGAATTTTTATTCAGTAAACTGTGCGCTACGCAGAACTAAACCCAGATGGTTTAAATCTGTTATCGCGATAAATGTAATGTGCTAGTTTATCGCTAACACCGAAAATAAGGTAATAAGATTTTTATTATCAGTAATAAAGTGAAAGAATTCAAAAGCCTAATTATAGGATTAGTTATTGCAGTAATACCACTGTTTACAGGGCTTCTGGCGTGGTGAGATCAATATGGATAAGTAATAATAGTTCACCTTATTAATGATAAGGGTAAATGGGTAGGTGAAGGTGAAATGTATAAATAAATGACTTAAGTGGGGAGTGCGGAATTAATCTCGGGCTGTATAAATACATTTTTAGAATAATTTTACTTTAGTTTCTTTTGCATCTCCTCAGGCAATAACGTTACTGCCATCGATCATGTCTATTACATAACCCATCTAATTTATTCACGACACGAAAAATAATCCTCTGAAAGTGCAGAAATGCTTGCATCGGTAGATGTTATCCGGATAATTTCGAATCCTTATAATAAGCATTCTCATTTGTAATCATTTTGTGAAATTCAGGGGCATCAACACGATGAATAAAACTATTTCTTCTCGCGCACATCAGAAACGGCTGGCTCCGCGCCTGTTGTGCGTCATGATCGGTGCCGCATTAGGGACACTATCCGCTTCCTCATGGGCAGCGACGGCCACAGATAGCACCGCTGAAAACGCCAAAAAAACCAGCGCGACAGCGGCTACAGCTGAAGCTGAAGACAGCAAAAAAAATGACACCATCACCGTTGTCGGAACGCAAGATACTTTCCGTGCCGGTGGTAATGATTTAATTCCAACCTATTTAGATGGTCAGGTAGCGAATGGCGGTCGTATCGGCTTCCTCGGGCAGCAGGACGCGCGTAATGTGCCATTTAACGTCATTAGCTACACCTCCAAAATGATTGAAGACCAGCAAGCTAACTCGATTGCTGATGTCGTAAAAAATGATGCTTCCGTGCAAAACGTACGCGGTTACGGCAACCCGTCACAGAACTATCGTATTCGTGGTTACAACCTTGACGGCGACGATATCTCCTTTGGTGGCCTATTCGGTGTTTTACCGCGTCAGATCGTGTCAACCAGCATGGTTGAGCGAGTCGAGGTGTTCAAAGGTGCCAATGCTTTCATTAACGGTATTTCACCAAGTGGTAGCGGTGTGGGCGGGATGATTAATCTCGAGCCTAAACGTGCCGGTGATACTCCGTTAACTCGCGTTACGGTAGATTATGGTTCAGCTTCTCAAGTGGGTGGGGCGTTGGATGTCGGCCGTCGCTATGGTGATGACGATCAGTTCGGCGTGCGAGTGAATGTCCTGCACCGCGAAGGTGACTCAGCTATTCATGATCAGAAAGAGCGCACGACCGCAGTTTCTACCGGTTTAGATTACCGTGGCGATCGTGCCCGTACCTCATTAGATGTGGGCTACCAGAAGCAAACTATTCATCATATGCGCACTGATGTGGCGATTGGCGGTGCAACTGTCATTCCTGAACCGCCATCTTCAACCCTTAACTATGGGCAGTCGTGGGTTTATACCGATATGGAAACAACCTTCGGTATGCTGCGTAGTGAGTATGATGTCAGCCAGAACTGGACTATTTATGGCTCTGTCGGTGCCAGCCGTAATGAAGAAACCGGTCAATATGGTTCACCGACCTTGACCAGTGCGAATAATGGCGATGCCACTATTTCTCGTCTGTATGTGCCGTATGTCGCTGACTCTGTGGCGGGGCTGGGCGGTATTCGTGGTCATTTTGATACTGGCCCAATCACCCATAAAGTCAATCTGGGTTATGCCGCCAATTATCGCACGGCTAAATCAGCCTGGAATATGTCGAATCCAGTTGATACTAATATCTATAATCCAGGCGTGATTGGCTTCCCAGCAACAACAATGGGCAGTACCAGTCAGGATCCTCAACTGAATAGTCAGGTCCGTGCTTCTGGTCTCTCATTGTCTGATACCTTGTCAATAATGGACGATAAAGTGTCATTGATGCTGGGTGTTCGTCGGCAGGATGTCACTATTCGTAACTTCGACAGTGGGGTACCCAACAGTGCCGGCTCACTGGATGCGATGAAAGTGACACCTATTTACGGCATCATGGTGAAGCCGTGGGAGAAAGTCTCCCTGTATGCTAACCACATTGAAGCGTTGGGGCCGGGTAAGTCTGCACCTTATCAATTTAATGGCAAACCAGTGGTTAATGCTGGTCAAATTCCTGGCATTATTCATTCCAAACAGAATGAAGTTGGGGTGAAGTTTGATAACCAACGCTATGGTGGTACGTTGGCTCTGTTTGAAATCACTCGGCCAACGGGTATGGTTGACCCCGCGTCTAACGTCTATGGTTTCTATGGTGAACAGCGTAACCGCGGTATTGAACTGAATGTCTTCGGCGAGCCGGTATTTGGTACCCGTCTGTTAGCGAGCGCAACTTGGTTAGACCCTAAACTGACCAAAGCGGCTGACAGCGCCAATAATGGTAATGATGCCGTCGGTGTTGCCAACTATCAGTTAGTGTTTGGCGGTGAATATGATATTCCTGTTGTTGAAGGCCTAACCGCCACCGGTACGGTAGTGCGCTCTGGTTCCCAATATGCCAACGAAGCCAATACCTTGAAACTGAAACCTTGGACGCGTCTGGATCTGGGGGTGCGTTATACCATGCCAATGAAAGATACTAGCCTGACATGGCGTGCGAATATCGAGAACGTGACTAACGAACGTTACTGGGAATCAGTTGAAGATTCTGGCACTTACATCTATCAGGGCGATCCACGGGCGTTGAAGTTATCAGTCTCAATGGATTTCTAATACTGAATTGACCTTTGCTGATAGTTGATAGAATAAAAACCCCGCTATTCATCTCGAATGCGGGGTTTCTTTTTGCTCTTCTTACGCGCTTTATTTTACGGCGAGAATAAAAGCACTAACGATAGGGTTATCAGCTTAGGCGACGCGATAGATGTGCTCGTAAAGGATATTAAAACCGATACCTATCAACACAATACCCCCGATTATTTCAGCGCGTTTACCTAGCAGCGGGCCAATATAGCGGCCAATCAGCATCCCGAGTGTCGCCATAATCATGGTGGCTAACCCAATCGCCATTGCGGTATGAACAATGTTCACTTGCAGGAATGCTAAACCAACGCCAATTGCCATAGCATCCAGGCTGGTGGCAATGGCTGTCATCACCAGAACCCAAAAGCTGTGACTGCGCATTTTTTCGGTTTCTTCGACTTGCTGTTTTGCACCTTCAAAAATCATGCGGCAACCCAGAATGAACAGCAGGCTGAAAGCAATCCAGTGGTCCCATTCCAGAACATATTGGCTAGCGAATAGGCCAATGCACCAGCCAATTAGTGGAGTAATAGCTTCAATCACACCAAAGATAAGACCGGTGCGGATAGCTTCTCTAAAACGGGGTTTATGTAGGCTGGCACCTTTACCAATAGATGCAGCAAAGGCATCCATAGACATAGCAAAAGCAAGCACTAATGTTGCAGATAGATTCATAGAAATAGTCTCGGCCGGGCGGCTCCATATACACGTAACCCACCCCCAACCTAACGACGGAGCTACGTGTCTATGGTCTCGCCAACCTTACCTGGCTACTCGCACCACGTTCCAATAAATGAAACGAGTATGTTGATACGAGCGTCTCTATATATCGATATATCAATTCAATATAACGGATAGAAACCGGCTACTCCCCATGAACGGCGCAACCTTAACATATAAATTCCAGGAACGGCAACCCCAAAAATAATATGGTAAGTCAATGCTATTGATAATGATTTTCATTATCGGAATTTTTAATAAAAAATAGCCTATATAAGCATCAGCAATGGTGTGGAAATAAGTAGGGGAGAGATGAGAGAAGGTGTTGGAAAATTAATCAATTAACTGAACAATCAATAGATTCATTTCCCTGAATTTTACTTTATGATTGATTTTCAACGAAAAAATTATAAATCTTTTCTAAGTCATCTAATTGTCGAACCTGAATAAGTAATCTGCGCTGCTCTAAATCAATCACCAATATTCCATCTTCAGATAAATTCATACTTTTTATTCGCCGATATTCAATAAAAGCATTAGCGTAGAAGAAACCTGTATTTTTAAACAACAATTTCGGCCAGCGAATATAAGAGAGATAAAACGCAATTAATGCTAAACCCACTAATAAATAAGTGGTTAAGGGTTCGCCATTTGCCATGACATTATTGTAAATAAGAATAGCAATCAGCCCGACAAAAATAGCACAGTCGATTTTGCTTTTACGTTTAAGTTGAATTTGCAGCCGGGTTTTACCTTTCATCATGTTCATGATGAATTCATCATAGATGGCATAAGCCAGTAACAGGGCAATAAAAACAATTAAGACAATATCAGTAACCGACATGCACTTACTCCTAAATAAAAAACCGGGAGTAATCCCCCGGTTTCAGACTACTGATAAATCAAATGAAGGGGGAATCGTGCCGTTGGGGTCGTAGTCACGTTAGCGACCGGAGTGCCCCTAGGTGCGGTAAACTCTTCACTCTCTGTGCTATCAGCAGCTTTGCCCTTAACCAAAACCGGGAGTAACCCCCCGGTTTTGGCCAAATCTAACCAGAAAATTACGGTGCCAGGAAGCCAATCCAGTAGCCGAAGATACCAATGGCGAAGAAGCCCATTATAATCCACAGCGCGTTAACTTTACGGCGTAACAGCCACATACAGCCGAAGGTTAACAGCAACGGCACCAAGCCAGGCATCAACTGATCCAGAATGGTTTGCACTGTGGTGACCGTAGTCTCACCCGCCGGATTGGTTATTTTGGACACTACAACCGGTATATTGACGTGCGTCCATTTGTTAACCAAGGCCCCCATAACAAACAGGCCGAGGATAGACGCCCCTTCCGTCAGTTTTTGCAGCAGGCCACCGTCCATATCGCTGACAATATTGACGCCTTTTGAATAACCGTAAGCAACACCATAATAACGGGTCAGCAAACGAACCAGGTTAAACAGAACAAAGAACAGCAACGGGCCGAGCAAACTACCGCTCATCGCGATACCGGCACCAAGAGCAGCCAATACCGGGCGCACAGTACCCCAGAAGATGGGGTCACCGACACCGGCCAGTGGCCCCATCAGACCGACTTTAATCCCGTTGATTGCTGCATCGTCAATCTCAGCACCGTTGGCTTTCTGCTCTTCCATCGCCAGCGTGACACCCAAAATCGGGGCAGCAACGAAGGGTTGGGTATTGAAGAATTCCAAATGGCGTTTGATTGCTTGCTTACGCTCTTCCGAGTTCTCCGGATACAGGCGACGAATTGCCGGTACCATAGAGAAGCAGAAACCCAGCGCCTGCATACGTTCGAAGTTCCACGACCCTTGGAAGAGGTTTGAGCGGATAAACACACCGCGAATATCGGCGGGCGTGAGTTTCTTTTCACCAGTAGTTGTTTTATCAACAGTCGTTGTATCAACCATTTCTCTCACCTTTTCCTAGTCTAATTCGTTATCAAGATCGTTATTTGACGGGCCAGACTGTACAACTTGGGACTTGTTGTATTTCGGACTGAGCTGGATATACAGCAGGGCCATAACCACGCCAATAACACCCAAGGCCACCAGGTTGAAGTTGGTGAATGCGGCAGTGACGAAACCTAAATAGAAGAATGGCATCAGGTAGCCAGCACGCATCATGTTGATAACCATGGCGTAACCGACTACGACGATCATACCACCGGCGATATTCAAGCCACTGGTAACCACATCAGGAATCGAACTGAGCAGCATCTGAACTTCAGATGTCCCAACAGACAGGGCAACGATCAGGGCAGGGATAGCAATACGCATCGCCTGCAAGAACAAGGCAGAAATGTGGATCCAGGTTATCGCTCGTAGGCTGCCACGTTCGGCTGCACCATCTGCGGCATGCTGGAAGGCCACGGTAATTGTACGGACGATAATGGTTAACACCTGACCGGCTGCTGCCAACGGAATTGCCAGAGCGATACCAGCGCCAATGTCTTGACCACCAGCAATAACCAGAATGGTCGAAATAATTGACGCCAGCGCGGCATCAGGCGCTACAGCAGCCCCGATGTTCATCCAGCCAAGCGCGATCATTTCTAAGGTACCACCGATAATAATACCGGTTTTCATATCACCTAAAACCAGACCTACCAGAGTACAGGCGACGAGGGGACGGTGAAATTGGAACTCATCCAGAATGGAACCCATCCCGGCGATACAGGCAACTATGAAAATCAGCACAATCTGAAGAGTTGTGATCTCCATTGTACTTCTCCTATGACCAAAAAAGCTGAGTAAAAATAACCAAGTTCCAAAACAGAACAGGGCATAACCTTGCTACGTAGTTTTTAGTAAAGCTATTTATCAAGTTTGCTAATTAAGTCCATCATTTTGAGCCGGCTATCCGAAGACACTTTTCGGACTTCCAGTTCAATACCGCGAGCATTTAATTTTTTAAAGGCTTCAACATCTTTTTCATCAACGGAGACGGCGTTATTCACCTGGGTTTTACCCTGACGGAAGGCCATCCCACCGATATTGACTGACTTAATATCTACGCCCCCCTCAACCATACGCACCACGTCGGTTGGGTTGGTAAATAACAACATAACTCGGTCTTTGGCATATTTCGGGTTGTTGTAAACACGGATAGCTTTCTCAACATCAACTACGTGTGCGGTGACACCCGGAGGAGCAACCTGTTTGAGCAAGGTGCTACGCATTTTGTCAGCAGCGACTTCGTCACTGACCACAATAATGCGACTTACGTTAGTTTCTTTGGTCCAGCGAGTCGCGACCTGACCATGAATCAGACGGTCATCAATACGCGCCAGCCCGATCTTCATATGATCATTCGGGCCTAAAGCGACGGCAGGAGCTGCAGCCGCAGCCGCTTTACGTACAGCAGCAGGTTTTGTCTCGGACTCGGCTTGAGATGTTTTAAGAGCCTTAACACCCGCACGACCTGTTTCCAATGCGATACCAACCAATTCGGCAAATGATGGATTATCATCACGGGCCATAAAGGTTTCCACCAACATTGGAATGTTAACGCCAGCGATGACTTCGTAATTTTCTTTGTCAGAAACAATTCGGCTAGCAGCGTTAAACGGGCTACCACCCCAGGTATCAACCAAGAAGATCACTCCCTCTCTGGTCTCCAACCCTTCCAGTTTAGCTGTGTACTTCTCAACTAGCGTGTCGGCATTCTCACCTGGGACGAAATCGATATAGGCGACATTTTCTTGTTCGCCTATGAGCATTTCGGTAGTTTTTAGCAGTTGTTCTGCTGCAACCCCATGTGTGCCAATGATAATAGCTATACTCACTCGCTACCCCCTCAGTTAACTCAGAATTGAGTTCTCGCACGTAACATAAAACCAGTAATTCTCCATCACATTTCGGTACATATTGAATCTATTATGATAGTCACAATGTCAGCGTACTGCTGATGATTTATTCGTAATGCCAATGAATCGATTCAGGTACATATCGCAATGTGCTGGATGTGATTTATTTTAGTCAGTGAAAAAATAAATTATGTGACGCTGCTCATTTATTGGGACATGTTATAAATGATTTTGCTTAATTGGATAATAAACGGGCACTTATATGAGTAATATTGATGAGTTTAACGCTAACATATTCATTAGAATATGATTCTCGGGTTTAAAATTTGCGCGATTTGTATGTAAATTGACTGATAACTCACTTTGGGCAGGAAACAAATTTTAGTCATGAAAATAAGCATGCTGTTTATTGAGGCGTGTAATTTGATGAGATCGCGCTTTATCGCCAGTAGAGTAATAAATCTGACTATGCTGATAAAAAAATTCCTGATAAAGTTAGCGGCTATATTAATTGTCAGGAGTTAAGGGCCTCAGCTCTCCCTATGGACTGTCACCGAAGTTACTGTTTCTCTAGTGTTAATACCTCACCAGTGGGTTTACATCTGGTTATCCAATCACGCACAGTTGCTGCGTATAATTTCACCCGATCTTTCTGCGTATCTATACTGACAACCGTACTGCGGCGTTTTGCTGTGTCGGTTGCAGGTCGCACATCATCTGAATCGTGTTCCTATTATCGGAGTCTGACATGGAATTTCTAATGGACCCCTCAATCTGGGCAGGGTTATTGACGTTGGTGGTACTGGAAATTGTTCTGGGTATCGATAACCTGGTATTCATCGCCATTCTGGCCGATAAATTGCCGCCAAAACAAAGGGATAAAGCTCGTATTATCGGCTTGTCTCTCGCATTGATTATGCGTTTGGGGCTGCTGTCGGTGATTTCCTGGATGGTCACGCTGACCACACCGCTATTTAGTGTTGGTAGCTTTAGCTTCTCCGGGCGAGATCTGATTTTGCTGGTGGGGGGGCTGTTCCTACTGTTTAAAGCTACCACCGAGTTACATGAACGGCTTGAGGGAAACCAGCACGATGACAGTGCGAGCAAAGGTTATGCCAGCTTCTGGGCCGTTGTTGCACAGATAGTGGTGTTGGATGCCGTGTTCTCTCTCGATGCGGTGATTACTGCCGTGGGGATGGTCAATGATTTGGCCATCATGATGACCGCGGTCGTGATTGCTATGGGCGTGATGCTGTTGGCATCAAAAACATTGACGCGGTTTGTTAACGCACATCCAACTGTGGTGGTGCTGTGTCTGAGCTTCTTGCTGATGATTGGCTTGAGCTTAATTGCTGAAGGTTTTGGTTTCCATATTCCGAAAGGCTACCTGTATGCCGCTATCGGATTCTCTATCCTGATAGAGCTGTTTAACCAGATTGCGCGTCGTAACTTTATTAAGCATGAGTCTCGCTTGCCGCGACGCCAGCGCACAGCCGAAGCTATCATCCGCCTTATGGGGGGGCGTCAGCAGCAGGAGCCACAAAACGGTGACCCGCAGTTGGCCATGCCAGCAGAGGCTTTTGCGGAAGAAGAGCGCTATATGATAAGTGGTGTGCTGACATTGGCATCCCGTTCATTGCGTAGCGTGATGACACCACGCACGGAAATCTCTTGGGTAGATTGCCATCGCTCACAGGAAGAGATCCGTGAGCAACTGTTAGATACGCCACACAGCTTGTTCCCGGTTTGTCGTGACTCATTGGATCAGATAATCGGTGTGGTTCGCGCCAAAGATCTGTTAGTGGCGATTGAACGAGGAGATTCTATTTGTGAGTTTGCTGCGGCGACACCACCCATAGTCGTGCCTGATACCATGGACGTGATTAATCTGTTGGGTGTCTTGCGTAAAGCGAAAGGCCGCTTAGTAGTAGTTAATGACGAATTTGGTGTGGTGCAAGGGTTGGTGACACCGCTGGACGTGCTGGAAGCTATCGCTGGGGAGTTCCCTGATGAAGATGAAACGCCAGATATTATTGCCGATGGTGATAGTTGGTTGGTGAAAGGGGGGGCAGATTTGCATTCTCTGGAGCAGGCGCTGGATTGTCAGGAGTTGGTCAGCCCGACGGCAGACTATGCTTCATTAGCGGGTATGCTACTTTCACATTCAGGTCATATGCCAACCGCGGGTGATGTGATTGAACTGCATAACTTACGCTTCGAGATTATGGATGTGTCAGATTACCGTATTGAGTTAGTGCGTATCACCAAGCTGAATGATGAGTTAGAAGAGTAAGAATTGGGTGGCGAAAGCTTAATCAAGGGGAGCACGCCGTTGGGGGTGAAAGCGATGTAAGCCGCCGGAACATCCGTAGGCGTGGTCAACCTTGATTCACTATATTTGAATGTAGCATTCGGCATCATAAAAAAGGGGAGCTTCGGCTCCCCTTGATGATCATATCTCTTTCAATGCAATAAATTAATTACATTGCACCTTAATGGCCAGGCCACCACGAGATGTTTCGCGGTATTTAGCATTCATGTCTTTGCCGGTTTCAAACATGGTTTCGATAACTTTATCGAGTGAAACACGCGGCTCACTGGTGCGGCGCATTGCCATGCGAGCAGAGTTAATCGCTTTTACTGAGGCAATCGCATTACGTTCAATGCATGGCACTTGCACCTGACCTGCAACCGGGTCACAGGTTAGGCCCAGGTTGTGCTCCATACCAATTTCAGCAGCGATACAGACTTGAACCGGGCTGGCACCCAGTAATTCAGCCAGACCTGCGGCGGCCATTGAGCATGCCACACCCACTTCACCCTGACAGCCCACTTCAGCGCCAGAAATAGAAGCATTCATCTTATACAGAATCCCGACAGCCCCTGATGACAGGAAGTAGCGGATAAAGATTTCAGGGGTAACCGGCTCGATAAAGTGGTCGTAATAAGCCAGAACCGCGGGCACGATGCCACAAGCACCGTTCGTCGGCGCCGTCACCACGCGACCACCTGCGGCATTCTCTTCATTAACCGCCAGTGCGAACATATTGACCCAGTCAATGACATTCATTGGATCGCTGGACAGTTTATCCGATGAAACCAACAGACGGCGCAATGCTGAGGCACGACGCGGTACCCGCAGTGGGCCTGGCAACACGCCTTCAGTGTTCAGACCACGATCAATACAGGCCCGCATTGTCTGCCAAATTGCCGTAAAGTAGGATTCAATCTCTTCTTTACTGTGCATCGCCAGCTCATTTTGCATCACCATACCGGAGATAGACATGCCGGTTTGCTCGCAGTTAGCCAAGATTTCTTCAGCTGAATGGAAAGGATAAGGGACGCTAACGGCGTTCACCGCAGCTTTGCCGAAATGCTCTTCATCCACGATAAAACCGCCACCAATGGAATAATAGGTTTTGCTAAGTACTTTCTCATCACCGGCAAAGGCGTGGATCTGCATACCATTCTCGTGCAATGGCAGGTTATCACTACGGAAAACCATCCCACCTTCGCGGGGGAAATCCACTTCGTGCAAGCCATTGGCCAACATCAGTTTTTGGCGTAATTCTACATCACGAATAAAAGCGGGAATGCTGTCGATATCCACGGTATCCGGCATATTGCCAGCCAATCCCATGATAATAGCGATATCGGTGTGGTGACCTTTCCCGGTCAGTGACAGTGAGCCGTAAACATCCACGGCTACCCGCGTGACTGATGGCATTAACCCTTGAGTTACCAGTAAATCAGCAAACTCTTTGCCGGCTTTCATTGGTCCAACCGTGTGAGAACTGGATGGGCCAATGCCAATTTTGAACATATCAAAAACACTAATCACGCTAAAACTCCTTAACAAAGCTTTTTGTTATTCTCGGTGCATATGAATGCGCCAAAGAATATTTGTATTAAGTATAAGAACTCTGTTGATAGCCGCAGGTTACTTCGTATTGAGTATTGCTATCACAGAGCCTGTTAATTCGGGTCCTACTGGTGTTGGCGGTATTAATTTGATACCGCAACAATGACATAACGCTATCAATTTATGATTATCACTACCGGATTTTAACCTTACATTTTTAGTGGTTTATAGTGATGAAAGATATTTTACAGGTATTTCATAACGCTGACAGAGCAATTTACAGTTTTTTTTAAAATGCTTGTGCGGGGAAAATAGAGTAAAAATCGATGTGGTGGGGTGATAGAGATCGCTTTATGCTGTAATTCTGCTTTTTTAGCCTAAGGCTGTGAGGCTGGTCACTCATTCCCATGTTTACCATACGCCTTTAGCGTCAAATATTGACCTGCTGTGCCAGACGGCGAATGATGGCTGCCGTCAAACCCCAGATGAATTGGCTTTCATACCATGAGAGATAGATCCGGTGATTGACTCCCCCACGATGAATATCCAGCCAATAGTAGCGCGACAGTCTGAGTGCTTCGTACAACGGGATTTCAAACAGCCCTGCGACCTCTTCTTCATTACCATGAAAGGTAATATTGTCAGGAACCAGACCGACAATCGGGGTGACCTGAAAACCACTGGAGCTGTCCAGTGGAGCCAGTTGCCCTAATACATGTACAGAGGAGGCCGGAATAGCCACTTCTTCCTCGGCTTCCCGCAAAGCCGTTTCAATCAGCGAGCTATCTTGTGGATCAGCTTTACCGCCGGGGAAGGCGACCTGACCGGCATGTTTCCGTAAATGGTCTGAGCGCCGGGTTAGCAGCAATGTAGGTTCAGGCCGACAAACAATAGGAATTAATACCGCGGCATGGTGGCTATTGGCAGAGAAACTGCCAGGTTGCGGCTGTTGTAGCTGGAATCGGCTGATAAATTCAGACAAAGTTTGCCCTGATTGACTCACAAATTGGTCGCTCACAAAATCGCTCACTTATTCATCACTTTCCAGTAAAGGCAGTATTCGGGCAATTTTATCAAATATTTCCTGATATTCAGCCTGTTCCTGGCTGTCGGCCACAATGCCACCGCCAGCTGAGCAATATATTTTGCCGTTTTCAGTCAGCAGTGTACGGATGGTGATGTTGGTGTCCATTGTGCCACAGCAACTAATATAGCCAATGCTGCCACAATAGGCATTACGGCGCTGGGGTTCCAGTTGCTCAATGATTTCCATAGCCCTAATCTTCGGCGCGCCGGTTATCGAACCACCGGGGAAGCAGGCCCGCAATAGTGCTGTAGGCGACGATTCGGTGGGCAGAGTCGCAGTAATGGTACTCACCAAGTGATGTACCGCAGGGAAAGGCTCGACGACAAACAACTCAGGCACGCGCACGGTTCCCGCTTGCGCCACCCGGCCAATATCATTGCGTAGCAAATCAACAATCATCAGGTTTTCAGCGCGATCTTTCTCAGAGTTGGTTAACCGCTGTGCTTGCAACTTATCCTGTTCAGGGTCATCCAGTCGCGGCAAGGTGCCTTTGATAGGGCGAGTTTGAATGCGACGATTTTCCAGCCATAAAAAGCGTTCTGGTGACACACTCAGAATGGTGTTTTGTGGTAAACGAATAAAGGCCGAAAAGGGCGCTCTATTGCTGCGGCTCAATGACAGGAAAGCCTCCCATTCGTCACCTTGATATTCTGCGCTGAATCTCTGGGTTAAATTAATTTGATAACAGTCGCCGCTGTGCAAATATTCCTGAATTTGACGGAATTTTTCGCCATATTGCGCACGCGACATGTTAGCTTGCCACTGGCGGGTTAATTTAAATGGCAGAGTGACTTCAGCACATTTTTGTTGCTGTAACCAACGTAGGCGCTGCTCTGGATCGCCGTGACACACCAGCGTCAGTTTTTGCAAATGATGATCGGCAATTAATGCCCAGTCATACAGTCCGACAGCCATATCAGGCAAGGTGATATCTTGCTCGGCCAGCACCGGTAATACTTCAACCCGCCGCCCTAAATCATACCCAAATAGCCCTAATGCTCCGCCCAAAAACGGCAGGTCAGGGTGGGGTGATATCGGGCGGAGAAATTGGTCCAACTGTTGCTGTAATAAAGAAAAAGGGTCTTCACAGGAGAATTCCTGGCCTTGTGCACTGATTATCTCTGTTTGCTGGCCCCGCGTGGTGAGGGTAACTTGCGGATCGGCGACCAGAATATCAAAGCGGTTATGGGTATGTTCAGCAAATCCGGAATGCAACAACATGGCCCAGGCCTGATGAGCCAGCGGGGCAAAGTGTTGAATCAGGGTATCCGGCTGATAAGGCAAGGTTTTGAAGGTCAGGGATTTCACGCTCATGAGTCACTATTCTTTTCTTTCTGGTAGCCATATTAGGGAACGCAATGGTATTTTCGCTTTCGCCATCCGCGGAGGGGAAGATTAGCATAAATTACCCTATGTTTGTGGCCGCTGATCAGCGGCACTCAATTCACCTCAGGCAACAATAAACAGGTATACTGAATCAATTATATGTAGGAGATGAATCAATGTTAGCGGGTATGCCTTCACTTTCTCATGAGGAACAGCAAGAAGCTGTCGAACGTATTCACCAATTCATGTCGGAAGGGATGAGTAGTGGCGAGGCGATCGCCTTAGTAGCCGCAGAGATCCGTGAGCGGCACCAAAATGATCCACAAGCCATGGCTATCTTTGAAGATACTGACTTTGATGAACATGATGAGTCTGATTATCGTCGCGATAATGAACAGGATGCTGACGAAATAGAAGACCCGTACGAGGGGTAAACCCCAGCGTTTAACTGTTCTATTCTCTGAAACCCACTTAAATGGCGGATGAGGTTAATAACAAAGTGCTCGTATCGGTGAAAACAGGTAGATCGTAAAGACGCCGTACTTCTTTTGTTAAAACAAGCATCCTTGGCGCGGACGCTTTACTTTTCTACCCGTCTTCACCTTGTAAGATCGAGTTATCGAGGTTTGTTAGCTGTCTGACCCGCCGAAATGGCGGGTTATTCAAATATGATGGATGACTTTACTGTCATAACGACTTAGCGGTCATAACGACTTGCCTGTCACGACGACCGCGCCTGCTGCACGTTTTGCCACTTCAATCGCGGTGTCAATATCATCCGCTACCGCCAGCGCCACGCCCAACCGCCGTTTACCGGCAATATCAGGCTTACCAAATAAACGAATTTGCGTGTCACCGACCAGGGCAGTTTCCAACCCATGGTAAGCAATATTGTGGCTGGTCAATTCAGGCAAAATAACTGCCGATGCCGCCGCGCCATACTGACGAATAGTGCCGATAGGCAAGCCCAAAAATGCCCGCACATGTAAGGCAAACTCAGACATATTTTGCGAAATCAATGTCACCATGCCGGTATCATGTGGGCGCGGCGAAACTTCGCTGAAAATAACCTCATCACCACAGACAAACAATTCCACGCCAAATAACCCATAGCCACCTAGCGCTTTGACAACCTGTGAGGCAATCTCTTTCGCCCGTACCACTGCAACATCACTCATCGTCTGCGGCTGCCAGGATTCACGGTAGTCGCCATCTTCCTGGCGGTGACCAATAGGGGCACAGAAGTGGATGCCATCAACAGCACTGATGGTCAGCAAAGTGATTTCAAAATCAAAATACACTAATCCTTCGACAATCACTTTACCGCCACCGGCACGGCCACCTTGCTGTGCGTAATCCCATGCAGCCTGAAGTTGCTGTTCACTGCGAATCAAACTCTGACCCTTACCTGAAGAGCTCATTACCGGTTTGACAATGCACGGATAGCCAATTTCGCTGACCGCCTGACGAAATGTACTCTCGGTATCCGCAAAACGGTAGCTGGAGGTCGGCAATTGCAGTGTTTCTGCGGCCAGTCGGCGAATACCTTCACGGTTCATGGTCAAGCGAGTGGCTTCAGCGCAGGGCACAACTTTCTGGCCCATATTTTCTAATTCAACCAGCATATCGGTGGCTATAGCTTCAATTTCTGGCACGATATAATGCGGTTTTTCCTGCTCGACCAACTGTTTGAGTGCCGCGCCATCCAGCATGTTAATCACATGGCTACGATGAGCAACATGCATCGCGGGCGCATCGGCATAGCGATCAACTGCAATCACTTCCAGCCCCAGTCTCTGGCATTCAATCGCCACTTCTTTGCCCAGCTCACCGGAGCCAAGCAACATAACACGGGTGGCGTTCGGACGCAGGGCGGTTCCAATAGTCAGCATAGTTAGGTACCTATATCAATGTATAAGTGACAATGTCACTTATTGCTTGGTGAATTTTACGGGCATAAGTATACGGTAAAATAGTGACGAAAACGATTGCGTGTAAGCGATGAGGTAGAGTGTTAGGTCATTTTTCCGGTATCGATGCAGTATAGTTCCGGCAATCGCCCTATCTCTGGTATTATCGCGGCAAAATCTTGCGCTCGCCTTCAGGCCATCGCTGCCATTCCATCCAGTTATAAGAGTTACTGCCGTGAGCACAACTTCCTTTTCTTCCCTGACTCTGCCTGCTGAGCAGTTGTCCAATCTTAATGAACTTGGCTATACCGAGATGACACCGGCACAGGCCGCAGCATTACCGGCCATCCTCAATGGGCAGGATGTTCGGGCAAAAGCCAAAACCGGCAGCGGTAAAACTGCGGCATTCGGCATTGGTTTGCTGGACAAAATTGCCGTCGGTGAGTTTGTAACTCAGGCCTTGGTGCTGTGTCCAACTCGCGAATTAGCTGATCAGGTCAGCAAAGAGTTACGCCGATTAGCGCGCTTTACTCAGAACATTAAAATCCTAACTCTGTGTGGCGGACAGCCAATGGGCCATCAGTTGGATTCTCTGGTGCATGCCCCGCATATCGTCGTCGGCACACCTGGGCGTATTCAGGAGCATTTGCGCAAGAAAACGCTGGTACTGGATGACCTCAAAATTCTGGTGCTGGACGAAGCCGATCGCATGTTGGATATGGGTTTTACCGATGCCATTGATGATGTGATTGCCTATACCCCGCCACAACGTCAGACGTTGCTATTTTCTGCCACTTATCCGGCCGGTATTGAACAAATCAGTGCGCGGGTTCAGCGACAACCCGTGAATGTTGAAGTTGATGATGGCGATGAAGTACCGACTATCGAGCAGGTATTTTTCGAAACCACTCGTGAAAAACGTTTGCCGTTGTTGATCTCGGTGCTTAGTCACTATCAGCCCGCCTCTTGCGTGGTGTTTTGTAATACCAAAAAAGATTGCCAGAGCGTCTACGAAGCCTTGGAGTCCCGTGGTATCAGTGTGTTGGCATTACACGGCGACTTAGAACAACGTGACCGTGACCAAGTGTTGGTACGCTTTGCCAACCGCAGTTGTCGAGTACTGGTTGCAACGGATGTTGCCGCACGAGGTCTGGATATCAAAGACTTGGAACTGGTAGTCAATTTCGAATTGGCGTTTGATCCAGAAGTGCATGTGCACCGCATCGGCCGTACTGGTCGGGCAGGGATGAGTGGTCTTGCCGTGAGTCTGTGCACGCCACAAGAAATGACGCGTGCTCATGCCATCGAAGATTATCTACAAATGAAATTGAAATGGACGCCAGCCGAGCAGGTAAGCCGCAGTGCCAACACCATGTTGGAACCTGAAATGGTCACGTTATGCATTGATGGTGGCCGTAAAGCTAAAATTCGCCCTGGCGACATTTTGGGTGCGTTAACCGGTGAAGCCGGTCTGACTGCTGCGGACGTCGGTAAAATCGATATGTTCCCCGTCCATGCTTATGTTGCTATTCGCAAGGCCAGTGCTAAACGCGCGCTACAGCAGTTACAGCAAGGCAAAATCAAAGGCAAAAACTGTAAAGCTCGTTTATTAAAATAATCGCAGTGGAGAGCGATGGTGGTTGCATCGCTCAAATAAATCACACTACACTGTGTTTATGTACAGTAATCTGTAAGTAAAAAGGACGCGTATCAATGGCCGTTGAAATAAAATTCGTCGTGGTAAGACAGGGTGAGGAAAAAATGACTTTCACAACCAAAAAAGAAGCCGATGCCTACGATAAAATGCTGGATTTGGCTGACACTCTGTCTGAGTGGTTGTCGCAGTCACCTTTAACACTTGAAGAAGAGCAACGCGAGGCTTTGAGTTTCTTCCTTGCAGAGAACAAAGACGCATTAGGGCAAATTCTACGTGGCGGCAATCCTGCGGCCTCCGCCGAGGGGCAGCCAAAAGCGAAAGTTGAAAAAATCGCTGCAGAGAAAAAATCCAAATCTGAAGAAAATCAAGCAGCTTAATCTGCCTGATTTCGGCAGAAAGTGAAAAAAGGATCTAAAATGAATCGTGAAATCACCTTCTTCCGCCGGTTTGAGGCGGATATTCTGGCTGATCGTAAAACGATCACCATCCGGGATAGCAGTGAATCCGATTTTCGCCCAGGGGAAGTCCTGCGCGTATGTCGTAATGAAGACGGTGTGTTTTTCTGCAATATATTGGTTAAGTCGGTCACGCCAATCACTTTGGATTCGCTGACAGAACGCCATGCTGAGCAAGAAAATATGTTGTTGGATGAACTGAAAAAAGTGATTAAGGATATCTATCCGGGGCTGGAGCAGTTTTACGTGATTGAATTTACTCGGTGTTAATTAAAGAGTGTTAATGCTTTGATTACGTAGCGCTATCCACTCTGTAAGCGCCTTTTCAGTCATTGTTCCAGCCATAGGATAGAAATAATAATATCTGGAGGAATGATGAGAAAGACAGGACTCGCCTTGATAGTGGTTAGCGGATTGCTTGGTGTCATCAGTCATGTACAGGCTCAGGAACCGCGGGTAGCAAAAGTCCCTGCTTGTACCGGGTTAGACCGATCACAAGTTGCCACACAAGTTAAACGGGATTTCCTACAAAACCGAATAACGCGTTGGGAAGCGGATAAAAAAACGTTAGGAACTGATAGTCCGGTGGTTTGGATTAGCACGGTAGACATTACTGGCAAAGATGATATTTGGCAGATACCACTGACCGCTCGGGGCAAGAAAGGGGATAAAACCTACCAAGTAGTGCTCGACTGCAAGGCAGGCACTATCACCTATACCCTGCCAACGTGACCCAGCAACTCTGGAATTAATAATCACGCCCAACAGGTGCTGGTAATAACATATCCTGCACCTGCCTATCATTCTGTTTCCCCTTGAATAAGCTCTCTTCAACTCAATAATAAGCCTATGCCGCTGCTTGGCATCGCCATGTAATCGTGTCACTCTCGCGGTAACGAACACAGATGGATACTTCAACTAATGACCACACCTCCAAAGGCAGATAAACGCCCTTATCCGATGACGATGCACGGTGATATCCGTACAGATGATTATTATTGGCTACGTGATGATGAGCGTACTGACGCTGATGTTCTGAACTATTTGCAAGCTGAGAATGAGTTCACTGAGGCAGTATTAAAGCCGCAGCAACCGCTACGTGAAACCTTGTATCAGGAAATGGTTTCCCGTATTCCGCCACAAGAAGAGTCCGTCCCCTACACCCGTAATGGCTACCGCTATCAAACGCGTTTCGAACCAGGTAATGAATATGCTATTTACGTGCGTCAGCCGGTTTGGGCTGATAGCAGCTGGGAAACATTATTGGATGGCAACCAACGTGCTACTGACAGCGAGTTTTACACTTTGGGGGGGCTGGATGTCAGTCCGGATAATCAACTACTGGCTGTCGCTGAGGACTTTTTATCACGTCGTCAATATGATATCCGCGTAAAGCATTTACAAAGCGACTCCTGGCAGGAGGAAGTGATCAGCAATACTTCGGGCAGCTTTGAGTGGGCGAATGATTCGAAAACACTGTATTACGTGCGTAAGCATGAAAAGACGCTACTACCTTATCAGGTCTATCGCCATGTGGTGGGAACAGATCCGGCAACAGATCTACTGATTTATCAAGAGACTGACGATACGTTCTATGTTGGTTTGGAAAAAACCACGTCTGAGCGCTTTATTGTTATCCATCTTAGTAGCACCACAACCTCTGAAATTTTACTGTTGGATGCCGATCAGCATCAGCCGCTGCCGCAAATGTTCGCACCACGCCGCAAAGACCATGAATACGGATTGGATCACTATAAACAGCATTTTTACATTCGTTCGAATAAAGACGGCAAAAACTTCGGCCTATATAAAGTCGCTGAAGCCGGGAAAGCAACAGCTGATTTCGCTGATGAATCTCAGTGGATATCATTAATTGCGCCAAGAACAGAGGTTATGTTAGAGGGATTCAGCCTATTCCGCGATTGGCTGGTGGTAGAAGAGCGTAGTGAAGGGTTGACGCATTTGCGCCAAATTCACTGGGCCACACGCGAAGAAAAATCAATTACTTTTGATGACCCTACCTATGTGACCTGGCTGGCGTATAACCCAGAGCCGGAAACTGAACTGTTGCGCTACGGTTATTCTTCCATGACCACGCCAAGCTCAATGTATGAGTTGAATATGGATACCGGTGCTCGTCAGTTGCTCAAGCAACAGGAAGTCAAAAATTTCACGCCAGAAAAATACCGTAGTGAGCGGATTTGGGTCACTGCATCGGATGGTGCCAAAGTGCCTGTTTCATTGGTTTATCACCGAGACTACTTTACCCACGGGGGTAATCCGTTGCTGGTCTATGGCTATGGCTCTTATGGCAGCAGTATGGATCCCGCATTCAGTGGCAGTCGTTTAAGTCTGCTAGACCGTGGCTTTGTCTTCGCCTTGGCCCATATTCGTGGTGGTGGTGAGTTGGGGCAGCAATGGTATGAAGATGGTAAGTTGCTTAATAAATTCAACACATTCAATGATTTTATTGATGTAACCAAAACATTAGTTGCCAAGGGCTATGGTGATACGAAACGTGTTTTCGCCATGGGCGGCAGCGCGGGTGGCTTGCTGGTGGGGGCGGTAATTAATCAGGCTCCTGAATTATACAAAGGTGTTGTGGCGCAGGTGCCATTTGTTGATGTCGTCACCACCATGTTGGATGAGTCTATTCCCCTGACGACCGGTGAGTATGATGAGTGGGGTAATCCAAACGATAAGGTTTATTACGATTACATCAAGCAATATAGCCCCTACGATCAGGTTAAAGCTCAGGATTACCCACACATGCTGGTAACCACTGGGTTGCACGACTCCCAGGTTCAATATTGGGAACCGGCAAAATGGGTCGCGAAATTGCGGGAAATGAAAACTGATGACCATCAGTTATTGCTTTATACCGATATGGATTCGGGGCATGGAGGTAAATCTGGTCGTTTCAAAGCTTATGAAGATATTGCTTTGGAATATGCCTTCATTCTCTCTCTGGCTTGATTAATACAGGCTTACTCGGTCAGATAATGTGTCAGGGTATGGCGCATATCAGATGTAAGGTCGGTAATTGAGGCCAGCATCCAACGCAGATAGTCCGGATCTTGTCGGGCTATCTGTTCAATACTTTTTCCACGATACTTGCCGAACTTAAATGTTGATAACAACTGTGGTTGCTGCGTGATTTCCGCCATTTGCTCAGCGCTCCACCCAGAGTCACGTATGATACGTTGCAACAGTGCTGCAGTGACATAGCAATCATACAAAGCTCGATGTGGATAAAGATTATCTGGCACTGAAACATTGAGCTGTAAAGCGTAACGTAGATATTGATTACTGTGCTTAATATCTGGATAAAGCATGCGGGCCAGTTTTAGCGTACAAATCCATTGACCGTCCATCTCTGGTAATACACCACGGTCAAAGGGGGCGTTATGGGCGACATAGTAAGGGCTGCCTTGATACTTTCTCACAGCAACAGCAATACGTGGTTTACCTTCCACCATTTCTTCCGTGATATGGTGAATCACCATGGCATCGAAACTGATTGGCCGGTCTGGGCTAACCAAGTCACTCATTGGGTTACTCAATGCGCCATCTACCACATCGATGGACGCGATTTCGACAATGCCTCCGTCTAAGCCACAAGTCTCTGTATCGATGACACGAAAATACATTCTTATTCTCCTTACGACGCCTTAAATCTTAGCAACAAAAAACCCGCCTGGCGTGGCGGGTTGACTGACGAGACGAAAAGTCCGTTATTCTGCGCTAGTAGAAGATGACTTTTTAGCGCGTTTCTCAGCTTTTTTCTCAGCTGGCGTTTTTAGTGGCTTTTTCTTCGCGTTCTTTTTGCTGTCCATTCCCTTACTCATGGCTTGCCTCTCTTTACCTTTGGTTAGGTTGGTATGCCCACCCATTAACCACCTAATCAGGGTGAGTTGCAAGGGAAGAAAATGCAGAACTGGTTAGATTATTGTTTAATATGCAAATTATTAAATACTCATAGCCCTTATTACTGCTTAATGGCTGTGACGTAGCCCCCCAAAATCAATTAACTTATGGTGCATTTATCATCTGTTGATGGAATTAATGGACTGATTGGCGTAAATGTCATGCTTTCTCGTTGACCCTGAGGGCCGTATAGGCTTTGATAACTTTAGTGTCTTAACAAACATGGAAAAATAATGGAACAATTACGTGGACTTTATCCAGCGTATGAACCTTACGATAGTGGTTTTCTAGACACGGGAGATGGCCACCAGATTTACTGGGAACTCTGTGGTAATCCTGAGGGTAAACCCGCGGTATTTATTCATGGCGGCCCTGGTGGTGGGATCGCGCCTTATCATCGACAACTTTTCAACCCAAAGAAATACTGAAGTGGCACACTAAATTTGGCCACCTGAATAGAGGTGATATCATCGCCTCATAGTCAAAACAGGTGACATAATGACCAGAAGTAATAGACGTAATTTCAGCCCAGAGTTCAAACTTGAAGCCGCACAGTTGGTCCTCGATCAGCATTACACCGTTTCCGCTGCTGCCACGGCAATGAATGTCGGTAAGTCCACCATGGATAAATGGGTCCGTCAGCTTAAAGAAGAACGCATCGGTAAATCCCCAAAAGCCTCACCGATAACGCCTGAACAGATAGAGATCCGCGAGCTAAAGAAACGACTTCAACGTATTGAAATGGAAAACGATATTTTAAAAAAGGCTACCGCGCTCTTGATGTCGGACTCCCTGAACAATTCTCGCTAGTTGAGAAACTCAGGACGCGGTTTTCTGTTTCCACTGTTTGCAAGGTGTTCGGGATCCATCGCAGCAGCTATCGATACTGGTTCAATCGGCCACGTTTACCTGATGCGGAGCGTGTCCTTTTACTGGGGTTGATCCGTGAAGTTCACCACGCCAGTCAAGGTTCCGCAGGGGCGCGAAGTATTGCCGATATGGTCAGCGCAAAGGGAATGCCTTTAGGTCGTTGGCGGGCAGCTAAGCTAATGAAAGAACTGAATATCGTCAGTTGCCAACAACCCGCGCATCGCTACAAAAAGGCCACCAAAGAGCATGTAGATATCCCGAATCATCTGGAGCGTCAGTTCGCGGTGACCGAGCCTAATCAGGTATGGTGCGGTGATGTGACGTATCTCTGGACGGGTAAACGGTGGGCTTATCTGGCGGTGGTTTTGGATTTATTCTCCCGCAAACCAGTCGGCTGGGCGATGTCGTTTTCACCTGACAGTGCGCTGACGGGAAAGGCATTAACGATGGCCTGGGAATCAAGAGGTAAACCCGCGGGTATTATGTTCCATTCAGATCAGGGCAGTCACTATACCAGCAGGAAATTCAGACAGTTACTGTGGCGATATCGTATAAAGCAAAGCATGAGCCGGCGGGGAAATTGTTGGGATAATAGTCCAATGGAACGCTTTTTCCGAAGCCTGAAATCAGAATGGGTACCGAAAAGTGGTTACGCTAATTTTAGCGACGCAAACATAGCGATAACGAGTTATATCATTGGCTATTACAGCCGGCTCAGACCCCACCAATATAACGGTGGATTAACACCCAATGAATCAGAAAGATTGTTTTGGGAAAGCTCTAAAGCCGTGGCCAATTTTTGTTGACCACTTCATACAAAGTATTACTGTTTGATCAACGTGGCTGTGGGCGATCCAAACCTCATGCCAGCCTGGATAACAATACTACCTGGCATTTAGTCGAGGATATTGAACGGCTACGTAAAATGGCCGATGTCGATAACTGGTTGATATTCGGAGGGTCGTGGGGTTCAACTCTCGCACTGGCCTACGGCGAAACCCATCCAGAACGGGTTAGTGAGATGGTTTTACGCGGGATATTTACGCTGCGTAAAAAAGAGTTGGATTGGTATTATCAGGACGGAGCTTCTCGTTTCTTTCCTGAGAAATGGCAGCGCGTGTTATCTATCTTATCGCCAGAAGAGCAGGGCAATGTTATTGCAGCTTATCGCAAGCGGTTAACTTCACCCGACAAGACTGTACAATTAGAGGCGGCTAAAATTTGGAGTCTATGGGAGGGCGAAACTGTCACATTGCTGCCAACTAAAAGCGCGGCATCCTTCGGTGAAGATGACTTTGCTCTGGCATTTGCCCGCATTGAAAATCACTATTTTACCCACTTGGGTTTTTTGGATAGCGATAACCAATTGCTGGATAATGTCACGCGTATTCGCCATATCCCGGCAGTAATTATTCATGGGCGATATGATATGGCTTGTCAGCTACAGAATGCATGGGATTTAGCAAAAGCATGGCCGGAAGCTGAATTGCATATTGTCGAAGGCGCAGGGCACTCGTTTGACGAACCGGGTATCTTGCATCAATTGATTCTTACAACCGACAAGTTTGCCCGAAAACTCTAGCCGTTATCGGCGGCAAACTCCCGCAGACCTTGTGCGGGAGCCTTTTTACTCATGATTTCATTTTGGGCTCATACGGCAAGCGAGAGAATTTATTAGATTCACTACGGTAGTGGGCCAGCCGTTGCAGAAAATACTCCCGTAGCCCCTCAGGTTGTTCTCGTGCAACCATTTCAGGTATGACTGGCATATTGTAGCGCTCTTTAAATGCGACACCAGAGGCGGCCAGATCAACATTCATTTTTGCTGTTTCTGAGTCAGAAAGCTCAGCCAGATTATATCCCATTGTCTTCTCCTTCGTGCTGCGCGGCAGTTATGGTGCAAAAGGTAATGCAGCGGGTAGATATTGGCAAGTGGGTAATGCGGCCCAGCAATACCTAATTATATTTTTTCTGTGAAATAATATAAATCTCAAAATTTAGGGTTGTTATTTATTGAAGGAAACCTCAAATAATAATCATTCTTTTTAGTATTCTAACGTTAATCTTAATGATTCTTATAATAATTAATCTAAAGACTTAATCTTTTGTTTTTACATTAAAAATCAGATAACTAAGTTATTTGATTTTTTGTCACATATTAATGTGAATAGGGTGTTCTTATTTTGTTTTTATCTTGGCATAATACGAGAGTTAATCGTTGCTTACCTGCATTGTAAAAATTTAGGGAATTATTATGTTGAAAACAGAAATGGCACAGAAGCTTAATGAGCAGTTGAATCTGGAATTTTACTCTGCCAATCTTTATTTGCAGATGAGTGCCTGGTGCAGCGATAAAGGCTTTGAAGGGGCTGCTGCATTTTTAAAAGAACATTCTCAAGAAGAGATGCAGCATATGCAGCGTCTGTTTGAATACCTGAGTGGAACTGGCTCCATGCCGATATTAGGCACTATCAGTGCACCACCGGTCAATTTTGCATCACTGGCTGATGTATTCAAACTGACCTACGAACACGAGCAACTCATCACGACTCAAATTAATGAACTCGCTCATGTTGCAATGACCACACACGATTACTCCACATTCAATTTCCTGCAATGGTATGTGGCTGAACAGCATGAAGAAGAAAAACTGTTCAAATCTATCCTGGATAAATTGGCATTGGTGGGTAATAGCGGCAATTCATTGTTCTTCGTCGATAAAGATTTAAAAACAATGGCAGCACAGAACCACGTTCAGGCCTAATATTTGAGATTGATTTGAACTTGCCGCAGTTTCTATCCACTGCTTAGTGGAGCCGGAAACTGCGGTTTTTTTATTGTATATACGCCATACTCACCGCGACCGTTTCCCCTTAATTTTATTGTTTTGTGCTAATAACATATTGTTTAGTTATGGTTTCTTGTCTTGCTATATTCAAATCGTTATCATTTATGATAAAGGTGATGGGCAGGGTGAGGTTAATTACTGCTCAGCTATTGGTTATATTTCAATCGCCACTCATAATTCGGCGTTTTATTTTGTGCCCTACCTCACAGGTAGTGCAATTGACTGGAAGTGATAGGGGTTCGCGTTGCCAATATAGGATATGGTTGGTAGCAGATTGATTCTTCTCCCCATCGATTAAGGGATATTATGTTTATTCATAAAGTACGTTCTTCTTGCCGCATGCTTTCGGCACTTATTGTGTTATTTGTCGGGCTATCTAGCCAGCAAGCACTGGCTCACGCGCATCTGAAAATTGAATCTCCTGCTGCTGATGCCACCATCGGTTCAGCGCCTGAAGCCGTGACACTGGGTTTTTCTGAAGGTATTGAGTTGAATTTCAGTGGCGTGAAAGTCACAGGCCCAGATAACGATGTGGTGAAAACCGGCGAACTCAAATTGGATCCAGCCAATAATACGCAATTAATTTTGCCGATCGATAGTGCATTGAAAGCAGGTAAATATCATGTTTCATGGCATGTTGTGTCTGTTGATGGTCATAAAACCAAAGGCACATACAGCTTCACAGTGAAATAATATGTCACTGGCGACTCTATTCGTTCTGTGTCGCTTTCTGCATTTTTTGGCGGTGATGCTGATGTTTGGTATCAGTATTTTCACCGCCTTACTCGCACCAGACTGCTTTTCTTCAAGACTCAAAAACCGTTTATCGCCACTCCTTCTGTTCAGCACCTTTCTGGGGCTAGCCTCGGCTATTGGGCTTTTAGCCATTCAAGCTGGCATGATGGGCGATGGTTGGTCTGACACTTACAGGCTGAGTGTGTGGTGGGCAGTGTTGGGGACTCGTTTTGGCGAGATATGGCAATGGCATCTCGGCTTATCCATATTGAGCATGTGGGTAGTATTACTCGGCGCAACCCGTTTTTACTATCAGTTGATGGTGGGTTGCTCAACCTTGCTACTGGCTAGTTTGGCATTTACCGGGCATGCCGCAATGCACGATGGCGCACTGGGATGGATTCATCAGACTAATCAAATCATACATCTGCTCAGTGCGGGCTACTGGTTGGGATGCTTGCCCCCGTTACTTGTTTGCCTTGCATATACACGTCGTGATGATGTTAAACGTGAAGCCATCACGACGTTGATTCGGTTTTCAAGTTGGGGACATTTGGCAGTCGCGTTGGTATTGGTCACAGGTATGATTAACAGCATTATTATATTGCGTGAGACCTCTCTAACGCTGACATCTGTCTATCAGATGCTATTACTCAGTAAGGCAATATTGGTACTGTTTATGATTGTTGTAGCGATCATTAACCGCTATCTGATTGTTCCCATGCTGCGCAAATTGCCAGTAAAAGCCCACTATTGGTTAGTGGTAAACAGCTGTGCTGAAATCGTCCTTGGCGCTGCGGTATTACTTTTAGTGAGTATTTTTGCCACGATGGCACCAGTATAGTGCAAAATTATACATAATAGTTATTGTCGTTAAGCTTGCATCGCTTCCTCTTTATGCGAGAAAATTAAAACAATCGGTTAATTGAGGATGATTGAAATGAAAGGTTTAGTGCTGACGTTATCGTTACTGATGCTATCCGTGAATGCTTTTGCCGCTGGGAAAATAGTGACTGTCAGTAAGTTTGAGTTTGGCAAGCAATGGGCATTTACCCGAGAAGAGGTGATGTTGGAATGTCGTTCAGGCGGTGCTTTGTTTGTGATAAATCCCAGTACATTAGCACAATATCCACTTAACGATGTTGCATCTGGACAAATGAAAGCAGGCCATGTCCTTGCGAAACCGCTAGATATTTTATTATTAGATGATAGTGAGAATCCTGGTCAAAAAATGAATTTGCTACCTTTTCAACAGCGCGCGATGACCTTATGCGAAAAGTAAGCACAACAATTTAAGCGTTGCTACGGCCTTTATTTACTATTTAACAGATAATTACCTTTCTTAACTGGTGGGCTAATTTGTATCAATTAAATTAGTTTGCAACCGTTATTAATTACTTCTGTTGCTAAGTTGGCGAAACACATGTCCTCGACTACTCTTAAAGAGTATGGCTGAACAAGCCTACGTTAATGCCAACTTTTAGCGCACGGCTCTCTCCCAAGAGCCATTTCCCTAGACCGAATATAGGAATCGTATTCGGTCTCTTTTTAACTTGTTGATTTTAAATGGTTTATTTTAAGGCAAACGAAAGTAAACGAAATTTTCACGAAATCCTGTACTCGGCCTAAATCTCAACCCACTCATTTTTACGTGAATCCAGATATACATTCGTCATTTTCATCGACTTGTAGCCAAGCAATTTCTGCGCAAATTCTTTACCGTATTCCGCTTCATAAAGACGCGACGTCAAGCTGCGGATCTTGTGAAAGCTGGGAGGGGAAATGTCATAAACCAGATCGGTTGCCTTCAATGCTTTAACAAATGCTTTGGTAAGCGAGTCCGCGTTTAAAGCTCCGGGTTCTCGGTCTGAACTTTTATTGGATGAGCTGATGAGATATTCACTTTTACTATTATTCAGGCACTTTTCTATAATTTCGTCAACCGTGGTATTCATTATTTCCAGCCGCAGGGATAGCGATCTCGCTATCTGCATCTTGGTTTTACTCTTGACTATCAAGGAGGGCTACTGGCTGAAAGTTTGATTCAATATAGTTGTTGGCCTGAATAGCTTGGGATATTGCATCCCTCCGGGTAATTTGTCCGAGGGTTATTTCTTCTCCGGTAATAGGATTGCGCCAATAAAATGATTTGCGTGCATGAGGATAGGTAAGGTTGCGGGGTAAATTGGCATCATATCATATCGTATTGGCCTTGATGCCATGATTAATTCTCTCTAGCAGTGACGAACTTGTGCTTGGGGATGTTTTAAGTATTTCTTTTGCCAGTCGATAACTTTTAGGCTGAATATAAATCGCACCTGGCTGTACCCGATATTCGCGCCCAGCGCTGGAGTGTCTGGGGGGAGTATCAATCTAGTAGGGTTGCCGTCAGTAATCTGGTAGAGCGGGGGGCGACAACCTAGACCAGCCACAATGCTCCGGTTGTTCGTATCACAGATCTGTAAAAGCAGAACGGTGATGAAGTGGAAATGCAGAACGGCCATAAACTCTCTAAACACTCAACCGTGGATTATGAGAAGTTGGCGGGTTGCGGTGAAAATTTGGAGTTCGCAGACTTCTCTCTAAAAATTAACCGAGGCCGCCATCAGAAAAAGCGAACGGTAATAATTCTGCTGCAATCGTATTCCACCGGTTTAATGCTCACCGATAATTCTTTGGTCTAAGCACCTATAATTATCTGGCATTCGGATGACCATCAGAAGGGCTACGCCAATATAGGTTCATTACCCAGAAAAATTCCACGGTATATTCCAATTGATATCCCAACAGAGCACTTTATTAATCTGCGAGTTCAGATGCCATAGATTGAATACATAGAGCCACCAACGGCAGAAGTATAAAATACAAAACCGGGCTTAATTACCCGGTTTTGTTAGTGGAGATTACCACTCCCAACGCATACCAGCATTTACTTGCCAGTTAGTGTTGATATCTCCGCCTGAAGATTTCTCTAGATCGAGATAGAAGCGAGAGTTTTTGTCTTCTGATAATTGAATATTGGTACCAATACCGTAGGTTATCCAGCTATCTTTCCCATCTTGGTTTTTTACCAGAACGGTATCTTTGCCTCGAACAGTTACATTACGATCACCCGAAAATTCGTGTAGTAAGTCGGCTTTCAGATAAATGTCATTGTTGCTATTTTCCTCAAACCGATGGCCTACACGTACTCCGGCGCGGCCAATAACACTGTTAACATTGCCTTGATTGACCTGTAACCCACTATTAGTGGTGTAGTTGGCTTTATTAATATGAGTGTAAACCAGTTGTCCTTGTGGTTCGATGAAATTACCTCTATCTATCGAGAACTCACGACCATACTCTGCACTCGCGCTCCAAGCCCCATGACTTGTTGAACCATGCCCAGTAGTACCCAGTGTATTTTGATAGTCGAAATCGCTTTTCAGGTGACTATATTTCAATACCAAATCTACATAGTCTTGCTTCTCTGGTCGATTCCATGAACCATAAATACTTCCACCGAAACTTTTATTTTCACCAGAGCCTTGATCAAAGGTTGACCTACCATTCAGATAATGTACGGCAAGACCTTTCGTCCAGATTCCGTTCTCATATTCATCTTTATTATCATAACCTAATTGATAGAAGTTATATCGATTTTTAAAATAACTCCCTTCGTCACTTTTCATTTCGCCACCTTTATAACGCAACCAAACTCCGTTTTCCTGCTGGTCACTTCTTAATTCACCTAAACGTTTATTAAGACTATCAATTTCAATACGTGCAGTGGCGGTCACATAGTTGACACTAGCATTTGCCATCGCAGTATCACTAGCGGCACTTAATTTTTTCTCGACACTTGTGATATACCAGTTGGTGCCATACTGGCTGGCAGGGTCACCATCTTTAATATCTGAACGAAGAATAGGTGTATAGTCGTAGACATATTCGTTGTTAATATCAATCTGATCATAAGCTTTAAAGCTGACATTACTTGACGCGTCTGCAATCCAAATATCTTCACTGAGATCAGCAAGTTTATTGGCATTTAAAGCTTCAATATAGTGAGTACCACCGGTACTGCTCCTGACCACTTCAATAAAGTCACTACCATTTTTACGACTTTCATCAGTTTTATTGGTGTTAACATCAACTAGAAAAATACCATTATTGCCTTTTAGATCAAAAATTTTGACGCCTTCATTCTGGCTTTTATTAGTATGAAGATTAAAGCCGTGAAGATTTACTGTGCCGCCATCCTGTAGTGTTAATGCACTGATTTCAGCATTAATTGCATCAGGTATCCACTGAGCTTTATTCATTAAGGTTACATCCAATATACCTGCCCAGGTATTGCTATCCTTATCATATTCATTTACCTCTGTGCCATGCCAATATGAATTACTACCCTTTAATATGGCCGTAATGCTGCTGCCTACGCCAAATGCATTACCTAGGTCCAGATTCCCTAATAAATTAACTTGATAATTACCTGTATCATTAATAGTTACATGACCACCACGTTTAGCACTAACAGCATCACTTTTTGCCCCCCCCCCCAATGTAGGAAGCATTTTCACCCAATAATTCCAAAAAGTTTTTTGCGTAGGTGTTAATATAAACATTGCCATTATTAGCAGTAATTGTCGAACCTACTCCTGTTGCGTACAATCCATTGTTTGCAATTGAAGCAGTTCCGGTATCGTTATTATCTAATTCAACAAGTGAATTAATATAAACCCCACCATTAATAGTCACTCCTGAACCATTGGAAACCATCATTGCAGTGCTATTATGATGATGGCTATTACCGCCAATAGTCATGTTATTCTTATAACTAAAGCTGTTTAATAAAATGTTATTTTTCTTGTCGGCAGCTAACCCAAAAAAAGCAGTATAGGAACTATCAGTAGTATCTTTCCCACTAATATCAACGGAATAACTTCCGATATTATATGTTTTTTTGCTGATTTCCGTTTGGCCAATGTAAACTTCAAGGGGACTGCCCGGGTTATTTACATTAACCATTGTATTGTAATTGCCATCGCCAGCTATAGCTTCTGATAAGTTTACTGATGAAGGTTGTAAAGAGCTCGATGAGTAAAATAGTTCTCGATCGGAGGCAAGACTATACCCAGACCATAAAATATTGCTAACGAGTAAAGATAAAGTTAACGGCTTAAATAATTTAGATGTAGCCAAGCAAGGATACATGTTTATAAACTCCTGAATTAAAAAGAATATAAGCAGGTATAAAACCTCATAATGGTTTTCATCAATCGATGAGATAACAAAAATAAAAGATGCACATTATATGCAATTTTTTATTTTGATAGGGAATATATGGCATGTCAATACCTATTTCCGTTAAATAATTAATCATACATTTGTGTGCAATAATTTTTTGCAATAAAACCATTAAGTTAGTTATTGTTTTTTATAAGAAAATAAAATGGAGGTAAATATAGTTTGTAAATTAAGCGTTAAATAATTTTTATTTAATAGAGTATTGTAAGTGATCTTTCTTTATCCATAATCTTTGGATTACAGAGAACAGTATCGAAGATTACTAATATGTCCAACTGATAGGTATCCCTGTTGGATACTTTGTTGGTCAAGATGAACAAAGTTGAAAAATCCAATATCCATTAATACTGAGTAATTAACGCGCTAAATTACCCAAAGAGGGCAAGTCCCCACGCTTTAGTGTTTTTTTTATGCCTAACGGAAACCCCGCCCTATATCAGCTATCGATATCACTACCATGCGTGGCGAAGTTGGAAGAATAAGCCCATAAAGATGGTGATGATTCCCCTGCGACGTGGATAAAAAGGCTATTGCGTAAAGAGTTACGCGAAAGGGGGATTTGAGCTTAAATGTTAGTGGAATCATAAAAACAGACAAGCTTATTGATTGGTGCTGGCGGCACAACACCGAGTAATTAAGAGAAATCGTCACTGGCAAGGTGGGCAGATATGCTGGATGGCACTTACACCATTGATGATGTGCAACTGATGCATGATGTGCTGGATGAAATTGCGGCGGTGGTGGAGAGGAGCTGGGTTGGCAATAGACTGTTATTCTGCATCTCCTATACAAGGCATCTATCATGGGTGGGGGCAAATCTCCCCATCCTGTTTTTTCGTGCAGAATCGATTGAAGTCTAGGGTTATCAGGGCTGCTATAGCAGCCCTGTGCCAGAAGCCAGCGTTCATGTCAGTATCCTTGACCGTGGCATTGGTGGAAATACTGTCTGTTTATATTCAAATATTTCGAAAAAAAACCATATTAATTGCATCTAGCGAGTAAGAGAGAGTGAAATTTGGGTATTATTTTTCATATCCGTATAAATTAATCCTACCTGACAAATATTCACCCAAATAGACTTCACTGATTTTATTGAAGCCTTGCTTCGCGATCTCACCTTCTAACCACTCACTGTCCTTATTAATAATTTCAAGCAGGTCATGGTTAGCTAATCCATCGACTATAATTGGATAGCGTATGTTTTCATCACCACTTTGAATAATAGTCAACTGTCCATTCTGTTCGAGAACTACGCGTTTTAGTTGCTCTACTTCATAAATACTATTTGCTCTCAATTTAAACATCAAATCATTTGCAGAAACACCATTTCTTAAACACTCTTTGACATTAACGCTGCCATTATGAACCAAAGTAATAGGTTTTCCATCAATAATTCGTTTAACGAAGCGATTGTTTTCTTTTACAAATTTCAGAACAAAAACAAGCAAGGTCCAGATGATTAACACCAACACAAATTGTAGTACAGTTATCGACTCATTGTAAATTACGCCACCAATAATCCCGCCTAAGACATAGTTTTGAACCTGATCCATTGCAGATGACGGAGCCAGATTTCCTTTTCCCATGAGATTTATTTGGACAATTAAACACAGTATCCCTAACCCCAACTTTATGATAATAGGTGTATAAATAATCATTTTATGCCTTAATTTTTTATGATTTCTATTTCTGGATTTATTAAGGAGACCTCTACTAGTCTGTAAGTTTTTTGATCAACACTTAAATTAACGCGGAAATATAAATTATTAATTTTAACGATAACTCCATCCGATAATTGTACTGAATTTGAAAAAATAGAGATTATACTCACATCTCTTTCTTTTGATAACAACCTCACAAAATTAACCATTTGTGATGACTTTGAGTGTATATTTTGACTATCTGTATAATCTGCATATTGAACTCCAGAAATGAAGAGTAGAAACAAAAAGGCGATAATTGTTAAATCCCGATACTTAGTCTGCAAACGATGACGCATATATAGACTAAAAACGACGATCAGGATAAATAAAGTGCTGAATATAATTATATATTTTAAAAAATCATTTATATTAGACTGAGCTTGAAGATAATTTATTCCATAAAATGTCATATAGATATAATCCCTATTTTCTTATGAATTTCATCTTTATTGTTATGATTCATTGCCATTTTTCACTTTGATGTTACATAATATTAAACAATTATCAGTTATCATCTGAGGGCTGTCATTACTTTTTTAGGCTGAAGTATAGACCATCGATGGTCTAAATCTCTAGCTAGGACGATGGTTTGTTCGAAAAGCCCTCTAATTTCAATTAACAACTTAATCAAAGGTAGCGGTGCGCGTACATGAATCATGTCTGCTGCTCACTCATGGCTGACTGAGATCTCACCTATAGGCGCCTTCGTGCCAGCAGAGGACGTGAGGCTAATCAATAATGAGTTGGTCCGGCTGTATAATCCGTTTAGCCAGTTTCTTTTGCAGAATGATAACGATAATTGGGAACCCTGATGCGGAAATTGCACACACCACCAGCAACGTGTTCACATTTTGTTGTGCCATGCCATGATCGGGTAATAAAAAAGCAGATAGGAAAAATGCGACGGTCGTAATCAGATACATTATTGACGTCTGTAATGAAGAAAATCCAGCTCGTTGTCTGTCATCCGGAAACTGAATCGTAACCGCCGAAGATGAAACCAGACGACTGTAAGATGCACCGAGAAATAAAGTGATAAATAACGCCGCATGCTGATAACCCAGGATTGGTATTAGCAAACTCAGTATAAAGACTATTGTTGAACCTGTAGCCAGAATCAAAGCAGAAAAACGGGAGGTTAACACGCCTGTCATTTTTGTAGACAGATAACCTGTAACACCTCCGGCGAAGAACAGCCAAGGCAAGAGGTTTTGCGAAGCGCCCAACTGCTGTGTCATTAAAGGTACCAGAATAGGGATGATCAGCATTGGACTAAACTGTACAAACGCATTACTGGAAGCGAACAGTAAAGTATCCACACTGAGAGGCTGTGTGTGGCGTGTGGGGAAAGTGGCAGGGTCTTGGGGAATGATGGATACAATCAGTGGCAATGCCAACAAACAAAGTGTACTTATTAACCACAAAGCGGCATGCCAACCATAATGTGTACACAAAAATAATATCGTTGGCATACCTACAATGCTTACCATCGAAAATGACGCAATCACCGTCGCCAACATTTTTCCGCGCAAGTTAGCCGGTGCATTATTTATCAATATACTTGTACCCACACCCATTGTCGTACCTCCAACCAATCCTGCGCAGAATCGCAGTGCAAGCAGAAGACTAAAACTGGAGGTGAATGTAGTCAAAAGTGTCAGTAGGCCTAATAGCGCCATATTGGCGATTAAAAAACGTTTCTTATTGAAATGACCAATCCAGTAAAAGGCGATAACGCCCGAAAGGACTGCACCAGATGTGTACATACCGGATACATAGCCTGAGAAGGATACGGGAACGGCGAAATCTGCTGCCATAAAAGCAAAAATAGGGTTGAACATCATGTATTCCAGCGCATTAGTGAACTGGATAAAAGCCATTACAACCGCTATTCGCATAAGGGCTTTATGATTAAACGTTTGTGTGATCAGTGGCATAGCAAGCAACCTTTGGATGAAAGATATCCGAGTTTAACCGCTATCAATGATGTTCATTAGATGGTAAAAATGACACTTACTATTATCATATATGGGATAATTGATGCGTTCGGCTCTTGATTTTAATACCCTGAAAGTGTTCATTGCCGTGGTCGAAAGAGAAAGTTTTGTTGGGGCATCGAAAGTCCTTGAAATGCCGACATCCAATGTAAGTCGTTGTATTTCGCAGTTAGAAGAAAAACTGAATCTTCAGCTCATTGAGCGCAGTACCCGACATATGAAACTCACCCAAGCGGGGCACCTGCTCTATACCCGAGCGAAGCCATTACTGGAGGCGCTTGAGCAAACTGAGACAGAATTAACGTTACGGCAAATGCAACTCAAGGGCCCATTACGTATCTGTATTCCCAATGAGATTGGTCCTGCATTGCTGGGTTCTGTTATTGCCGATTTCGCCTGTCAGTACCCGGACCTGGAGATCAGCTGTGTCACAAATTTATCAGGTTTCGAATCTCTGCGAGATGATCTGGATTTAGCTATCATTGTTAGCCGTGGTCAGATGGATGACAGTGACTACATCGCTCGTCATCTGGTGACTATCCCTTGCACCATAGTTGCTGCCCCCTCCGTCATTCAGCGTTATGGCACTCCTTCTCGTATACAGCAATTTGAAGAATTACCCTGTATTACAACAGTAAGTGCACTGAAGGGTGCTCCTTGGCAATTTGTCAATATAAAGGAGGGATTCGAGACAATTAAGGTTAAAGGTCATTATCGGGTCAACAGCGGAGAGATGGCTGGTCGAGCTGCGGTATCAGGTGTCGGTTTTGCAATTTTATCGAAACAAGCCTGTCAGCCTTACATTAACGATGGAAGGTTAATTGAGGTTGAGTTTGAACAATCGCCAGCCCCATTGCAAATGTTCGCACTTTATTCAGGTCGGCGTTACTTGCCCGCGAAAACAAGAGCGCTCATTGATTTCATGCAGCAGAAATTAAGCAACTTATCCTTATATCCCTGATTGCAGAGAAGTATTTTCCATATGATATGTAAAAAACTAAAATTAGCCAATGACAGTGGTAACCGTTTTGACGGCTGACTTTAAATATTTGACTCTATTTTGTTGTCTACTTCTTCTAACAGAAATTCTATATTTATCCAGTAGACATACCTACCGCTAATTTTCGGTATTAATAATATTATATAGAGACGTTTTTACTTTCTGTCTCACAGAATCATCTATGTCGCCCGGCATTTATAAATTGCTGCTAATTTCTCTCTGGTTTTCTTCTGTGGGCGAGAATCCACGGCTTCCCATTGAGATACAGCGGATTGGGTGGTGCCAAGCAGTTCTGCTATTTCATATTGCGAAAAACCACGGTAGATACGCCATGCAGCCAGCAAACTGACACCATCGATGAGATTGATTGACCCAGAAAGCCGCGCCCACTGGGAGGATACCTGGTACTTGCCCTACTACCGTGAAGCAGAAAATGGCGAGGTCAAAGGGCTAACCGCGACGCAGAAACAAGTGAAAGCACTAAATGCCCAGTTTGAGATGATGAGGCGCGACCGGATTCTCACGGAGGATCAGAAAAGAGAAAAAATTGACCGACTGATGGCAATTAGAAATAAACTGGTACAGCAAGCGGTGGAGCGGGTCAATCCGTATTTTAATAAGTGAATTGAAAGGGAGTTTAGAAGGACTCCCTGATTTATTAGCTTTTGGGTAACGTGATTTTGTCGTGGTTATAGATGGTTTGGCTTGCCGATTCGATAGTAGTCTCGCGTGGGATGTAATTAGTTCAGACTATCGGCTAAGTGCCAGCAGAGGACATTCACATCAATTGTAGGCATCCACACTGTTATGTAAAATGTGAGTACTGAGCACACCCGAAGGGGAAGAGGCCGTCTCATGTCATCAGCCATCAAATTACTACAAAGGGGAGACGGTTTGGACGTTATGCTGGAAGACGTAAGGATCGGATAGCAGCTGAAATTGCTCGTCATCCGGATAGGTAACTGCAATCTGGTACTGTTCGCCTGCGAATACTTTCACTGCCTCAAGATCTTTCCAGTAAGTTGCAAAGAAGAAATGCTCCCATTCACCCTGCGTCTCTCTTCGTACATATGCCCCCAGATTTCCCGGTGTGCTTTCTGAATGTTCAACACCCGTTTTTTGCAAATGGTTTGCAAAGCCTTCTGCATGCTTGACTGGTACGCATCCGTGCCATGTCCTTACAATCATGTTTCTACCCTCATGTTCTGGAAGGATTTTAAACATAACATATGTGTGGTAAGAGGTGTGATTCGTAAACGAAATCGAATGTTAAATACTCAGAACTAAGGAAGAGGTGTATATGCGGACGATTATTGTTGTGCCATACGATGATAAATGGCCTGAGATGTTTGAAGCTGAAAGTTTACTGATAAAGACATTGCTCGGTGGAGTGGCTAAAAGTATCCATCATATTGGCAGTACATCTGTGTCTGGTCTCTCAGCAAAGCCCGTAATTGACATTCTCCTGGAAGTCTCCGACATCAATGAACTGGATTCATACAACTATGCAATGACCCGCGCCGGGTATGTTGCTCGCGGTGAGAACGGGATTTCGGGGCGAAGATATTTCATTAAGGGCGGTGATTATCGTAGTCATCAAGTGCATGCGTTTGCTGTTGGAAATATGCAGGTATTAAGACATCTTGCTTTCCGTGACTATTTGAGACAAAACAAAGACATTGCTGGGGAGTATGCTGAGATAAAACACTCGGCAGCATTACTCAGTAAAAACGATGTTCATCGCTATAGCGCGCTCAAAGCGAACTTTATAGAGCAACATCTACGATTAGCGCTGAATGACCAGGAACGTTAGAGATAGATTTTGTGGCCAGGATGGTATGTTCGATGTAATGGACATACTCAAAAGCCATGAGCAAAACGCCCGCTTTTCGCTCAGGGTTGACATCATGCTCACCGAGGCTGTCCGCTTGGTGCCAAGAACTGATGTTGTTAAGATCAGTCTGTGTTCATTAACAGAGAATAGGTCACAAGCTCATGCTGCATATTCAGCGTACACCACTACGAGCGAGATCCCAAGGCTCGACATGCTTGCATCCAGTATCACGGCACTACATGCACATGCTGTGGCTTCGACTTTGAGAAGGTCTATGGCGAACATGGGAGAGGCTTCATTCATGTACACCACATTAAGCCACTGCATACTATTGGCGAAAACTACGTTGTCGATCCAGTAACCGACATGCTTCCCTTATGCCCGAATTGTCACGCGATGGTTCATCGTGGTAGTAAAGTACTTCTAGTTGAAGAATTGAAAAAGAAAATGAGATTCTGGAGCGAGTAACTTGTTTTATATAGTTGTTGTAAACGCTGCCAAACCTAAATTCATATGTCCGGGTTAGTGCAAAGTTCAAATATTCGCTTTGTGTAATGAACGGACATTGGCATACAGTTTATCACGTTGTGAAGGGATCCATTTGTCTTAGTAAAAGACGGCTGTTTACGGTCAAAACTTAGCGAATAAGGGTAAGCAGTGAAAACATAATTAGCAGTACCCCTCCGGCAATATTCACGTATTTTTTAAGTATTAGTGGATTAACGTTTTGAGCAGAGAAAACAAGTATATGGCTGATGAAGATAAGCCATATACTCATGACCGCTACGTGAACCGAAGCTAACGTTAAGTAATTACCTACGCCACCAGACGACCCAGCAAACTGGGTAACAACCGTCAGGTAAAAAATCACCGCCTTAGGATTCAATATATTAGCCAACCATGCTTCTCTCAATGTAATAGAAACCTGGCTACTTTGGGTTTGATGACGTTTTGCATTCCAACCAGTTAGGATGAGTATTCCTCCCAACCAAAGAAGATAAACTATTCCAGCAATTTTCAGGACACCATAAACTGCTGGTGATGAGACAATAACTGCGGTGACACCTAATCCGATTAGAAGTGCGTGGGTGTAAATACCCAACGCTGTTCCTGCCAGTGTTCTGAAAAGTCCTTTACGTCCGCCTGCCAGAGCGCTGCTCATGACAAGAGTGAAGCTTGCACCCGGAGAGAGTGCAACAGGTAATAATGCAGGCATAAATCCTAGAAGATTGATATCCATACGTATTGAATACTACACAAGATTTTAGTTAGCTATAACTTTATGCAATAGAGTGATAGATTGAAAATGTTGAACTTCTGAAACGGCCCATATTTTTGCTTTATGCTCATTACAGACAGTCACGCTTAATCATACCTTGTTATACAACATAACCCGAACGCATTAAACGTATCGAAATTTTTTACGAATAGTCCCGAATTAGCTGTTAACTATACAACTCCTTTACGCGCCGCCAGCCTTGATACATATCTTTTGATAGGGGAACGGTGCGGTTCTCTTAATAAAGATGATTTTAGTGAGATGTAAGTATACCCATCCAGTACTTACTAGATATTATCGCTGCAGACATTGGGATGTCTTTAGGCGATAGGGGGGATGGCTATCGCTATCAAAAAGGCGGAGTCATACTGGGGGAGCTTTTACAGCCAATGGGTGGTGTTTGATGATAATCAGTCAGAGGCTAACAGTGCATCACTGATAGCTGTTCTGGACGATATTAATCAATCAGGTAAGGGGGCCGGGTAGAATATACAGAAAGAATGGCAGGTGAAGCGGGAAATGCTATCACTAGCGTAGACGAATCTCGCTCTTGGTATTGATAGTTCCGAATGAATTAGATGCGGGTTGGCCTCGGTTTCCGGCAGTGCGTTGCAATTACGCCAGTAAACACAATGCACAGCGGGCGGCTAAATTGAATTGGGAACGGCTGCAACGTGGCGCGGCGAAATTCTCTATCCAACTGGCGAAAGGGCGCGCGGATCTCTATCCCGAAGTGCCGGTTAAAGTGACCGGGTTCAAAAAGCAGATTGATGAGGCTGATTGGACGTTGGTGACTGTGACCCATTCAGTGAGTGACAGCGGTTTTACTACCGCGCTGGAATTAGAGGTGAAAATAGATGATTTGGATATGGAATGATGATTTTTAGTCGATAATCGCGCATAATTCTCATTAACACCGACCTTAGTCGAGATGATACCGAAGTCCGGATCATGTTCAATTTCCCTTTATGCCTCAGCACAGCCCATACCCGCAATAGTAGCCAAATTGAACGCTAGCACCAGTGCATCAATGTGAATTTGTGACAATGGAAAGTTTATGCGCTCAATATCAAAGCCAGGTGATATTAACCCTGTAATGCCTCATCCACAAACTGGAGGGCAGGGGGAATGTTTTGACGGCTGGAAATAAATTTATCTGCCTTGCACTCATCCCGCTTTTGCGGGTTTTTTTATGGCATCAAAAAAACGATGCTGCCATTTTGCCGCTATTCTCAAATTTCAGGCACAAAAAAACCGCCTCTCGGCGGTTAACGACATACTCATACTACTTTGTTTTACTTAGATTTGTTTCCATGGTGCCCGGGGCGGGACTTGAACCCGCACAGCCATAAGCCGAGGGATTTTAAAAACTCTTAGGACAATCTGCAAATCAATCACTTACGTAAAATCAGTAAGTTACCAAACACGATGGCGGGTTAGTTTGGGTTGTTGTGGGGATGGTAGTCATTGTTTATTTGTATTCCTCATTGTCAGTTTCACTTAAAAACTCTAATTAATGCTGGCAATAAATATTATTTCACTTATATTTTCCCAGACCAATTTTAACATGTCAGTAAAATATAGTTTTTTTTAAAATGGTAAACTTCATTAATCAGATCTTTACTGTTTTATTATTTAAATCTAACCAAAAATTCGCACCCTTTGGGTAAATACACTCCTTAATAATCTTTTCCCGTATCACTAATATTTTATCTAACATCAAGTCGCGCAATACATTAACCATGTGTAATATTACCCAGTCTTTATCATCACCAGATTCGAAGTATATATCAGGTTGATTCAACTCACTAAATAACTCAAGTTCATGCTTTTTTTTCTGTTTATTAATAACCAATGCAATTTTACAACTCTCGAAGCTAAATTCTCCTTTATGTGCTGCAAAATTATGTCTTGCATGCATTATATTGTCATGAATATCTCTACAATCCTCAGGCACATGCCCCCTCTGTAAAGTAAAAGACCTACCTTTACTACTAGTAAAACATCTACCATAGGTCGTTAAAACTGCAATATACAATCCCTTTATCACATTCATTTCATTTCTGTTTTCCCCCCGAAAAACAGGACCTTCAAAATTAATTCCATCTGAGAACTCTTTGATTCTTTCAATCCAAAAGATTACACTTCTTAGATCTTTCTCAAGAAAAACATAAGCTTTGTATTGCTCCACTAAAATACCAGTAAGCAATATTCTGGGGAGAACCTTTCCTTTGTATTTATATATATTAAAGTTCGTCCCATTGTCTTCGAGGACCTCCCTTATTTCGTATTTATCATGTTGTTTAACTTTTATGTGCATGACAGCTATGCCTCTTATATAACATATCATATGGATTCAAACTCACTGCCGCTTCTAAATGGTCCGGTGCAAAGTGACTATAGCGCATGGTCATTTGGATAGTGGAGTGCCCGAGGATTTGTTGCAGTACTAATATGTTACCGCCGTTCATCATAAAATGACTGGCGAAAGTATGGCGTAGAACGTGGGTTAACTGGCCTGTAGGTAGCACCAGTTTAGCCCGGTCAATGGCTTGGCCGAATGCGTCATAAGCATTGTTGAATAAGCGCCCTTTAATCTTTGGAATAAGTTTATGCAGTTCCGCAGAAATAGGGACTGTGCGGTTCTTTTTACTCTTGGTGTTGATATAAGTAATTTTATTTGGCATTACTTGAGCTTGTCTTAGCTGCTCCGCTTCACTCCAACGCGCGCCGGTAGCCAGGCAGATACGAACGATAATACCGAGATCTTTATTACTGGAGTTGTCACACTCATACAGCAGACGTTTAATGTCGTCCTCATAAAGAAAAGTTAACTCGTTTTCACTTTCACGAAATAGCCTAATGCCATCCAGTGGATTCGCATGATTCCAATGTCCTAGCCTTTTTAATTCATTAAACACGGCTCGTAGGTAGGCATGTTCACGGTTGACCGTTGCCTCTTTTGGCGGTTTAACGATTCCGTGTTTTGGCTTACGACTAAACTCACCGGCTAAACGCTGCTTGCGGTACTTGGCGAACACTTCCCGGTCAAAATCGGCAACAGCAGGGTCGCCCAAGTTATCACACAGGATATTGAGTTTATCTAATCTTGCTTTGCCGTCACTCAAAGAGCGTCCGTGGAGTTCATACCACTGACCGACCAATGTTTTTAACCTCTGCGCGGCAGTCTCTGCCGGTGTGTAGTCAATATCCAGATCACCACGTTGCGCTAACTGCTCACGTTCAAAGCGCAACGCCTCGCCGCGAGTAACAAAGGTTTTCCTAACCCGCTTACTGTCACGACCATCTGAGTAAAAATCACAGACCCACTTCCCGTTGGGTAACTTCCGTACTGCCATAAATAAGTCCTCAAGAATAATCCCTTGGGCCTATTTAATGTATATAAAAACAGTAGTCAATGTTTGATTTTACTTTCATCAAACACAATCGTATAACCTGCCCATTAAATTACAAGTGACTACGCATCGACTCCGTATGAGGTAAATATTGCTTTCATGTTATTATATAAGTCTGTGTTATAAAATATTTCTTTGGGGTAACCCATTCTCAAATGAGACTCAACTCTGTCTTGATTCATATTCCTATCTTTAGATAATTCTTGTTTATATACTAAAGCTAGAATATTAGAAAAATCATGCCCGTTACAAATATGGAGTTTCTCAGCATTTCTCCCTTCATATTCATAATATTTTATTTTAATTTCCTCAATGCTTAACGAACTTGTAAAATTTTTACTCCTACCTATAACCGAATGGAGTAGATCGTTGAAATTAAATGAAACGTTGAAACTTTCGACTTCTATAAAATCTGAATACCTCATACCTTTAAAATTAAGTGAAAGTCCAAAATCATAGTTAATCCATTTTAGTAAACCAATTTTATAAGCAGCATCAAAAATATTATTCTTCACATCATCACTACTGATTTCATGGTGTCTAAACACTTCAAGCTTAGTGAATTCATGATAGAACTTATCAAACGAATTAGAATTAACTAACATCATTTCAACATCATGATAATCAGTAAAAATTAGTCCTTTATTTTCGTATTCTTTTATTTTTCCGCTTATGAAGTCAAAATCGGAGTCACAAATTCCATATACATTATCATGATTATATCCTCTTAATTTATATACAGCCTTAATTACTTCAGGCTTGCCACAACAAGGTGAATCAAAATGTAACTCCTTACCCAAAAACATTCCTTTAAAAAAACCAACATCACTTTCCCCCTCTACTATGAAAAATGCTTTATTATAATACTTAGGGTGCTGGAACAACAAAATTGTTGTATCAACCCAGTCCTCTGTAGATAAATTATCTTGTAATGAATTCATTATCGTTCACCACTAATTTCTTTGAATAGATCAATGGTTAAATTCCATTTGCCATTAATGACTTGTGGCGAATGAGTTGCAAGAATGACTTTATCTATATGGTTAACCTTGAGTATTTTACCTAAGCCATCAAGAAATTCTTTTTGCCAAGCAACATGCAAAGATATTTCTGGTTCATCAATAAGAACGATAGAGTTCTCTTTAGTATTGAAAATTAGATCATAAAATAAAACAATTTGGTTTTGTTCACCTGATGATAAATTTTCGAGTTCTATTTCATCACCAGCATCACTAATAAAATAAAAACCTCTATTATGACCAATCTTCACGCTCTTGAAGGCTAGCATTTTTTCATTTAGCAATGAAACGAACAAATCAACTTTATTATACAATTCATTATATGGCCTTAGTTTTTCTAAAGCATCCTCAATATAAAGGCTTAATACACTTGTATACGCTTTATCCATACCTCCATGGTTAGGTATCTGAGCATCATTTTCTTTATCCGACTCAAGTAGTCCATGACTTATAAAGTTGTTCCTTGTTCGCTGCAACCCTAACAAACGATCTTCAATTGAACTTGGTGTTCTATATTCTTGAGCAAATTCAAAAAGTCTCCTCGGAAATGTAGAGTCTAGCTTCTGAGCAATATTTGAAGATGTTACTGACGCTATCCTTATTCTTTTTGTTAAATCTTTAGAAAAACTTTTTATAGTTAGCTCAGTTCCTTTTCCCATATCTTGACTATTGCTTGATGTTTCGAGCCTTTGAGCTTTAATAAAAGTAGTTTCAGTTTCTCCAATAATCCCATCTAACCACTTGAGGTCATTAGTATGATCTAACTCGAAACTATCATTTAATTCTTCAAGGAAAGTATTATTTTTTATATTTATTTTTATGAATTTTTTCTTTACCAAATTTCCATTAGAGGCTTCAAATGCTTCAACAAGATCTCGTTCATTTATACTATCGTTAATAAATCTATGTTTTTCTATTTCATTATTTATTAAATCTTTTTTTTCCACAAATAAAACATTATTTGCAACTTCAAGTCGAATATTGAAGTCAGCAAAATCTAGTTCTATAAAATCAAATTTTATTTCAAAGAAAAATTTTAAATTCTTTGTCATAAAATTATTTATTATTTTTAATAGTATTGTTTTTCCATAACCATTTGGCCCTGTTATTATAGTAATAATGTCTTGTTCAAATGATAAACTATAGTCCAATCTGTCAAATAACTTACTAACAGTTAGTTTATGAAGTTTCATGATTCTTCCTTAAAAATCCGCAGTAAAATTAATAGCCCGTAATTTCACCAACAACTTTTGCTAATATGCTGACTTCACTAACCGGCCAATTGACATCATTGATACGCCATACATCACCCGGTAAACGAGCAATATTGCTAATCGAGGTCACACCTGCTTTTTCAATCAACCAAAGGCCGTCAGCAACATTTTTAAATTGGCGTTCGACCAGAAAATAGCGTTTCTCATTAGGGAACGAAATTAATTCAGGTTCAACAATCTGAACAGGCAATAATTCTGAATCAAGCAATACAGGGGATGCATCTATCAGCAAGCCATCTTCAAGGCTTTTATGAGCAATAGATTTTGCGGTTTCATGTGCGGCAGGTTTAACCGGTTCCTGAGGTTCACCCTCACCAGTTGCAAGCCAATGTAATGAAACACCAGTTTCTAAAGCACAGAGCACAATCTCTTTGCCCGGAAAGTAATCACGTTTGATCCAAGTGCTGATTGTTCCCGTTCCTGCACCTAGATAAGCCGCTAATTCTCTTTGTACTTTAAAACCATAGGCTTGCATCATTCTTTCTACAGCTGCAATCCCGCCGCTTAGTTTTTTATCATCCACGTTCGCAAAAACCTCTTTATATGCTCGCATATGCATAGTTTAATTCGTGAATTGATGGCAAATACCCACCAATACCTATATTAACCACCATCAAACAGGATGCCCTATGAATCAGAACCTTGCAATAACAGTTACGTCTCCCTATCTGTCCCTAACTGAGTTCTCAAAATTGAGCGGAATCCCTTATGAAACCTGCCGTGGCATGGTGAAAGATGGTCGTCTACCTATCCGCCAGAAAGTTCGCAAAATGGAAAAGGTTCTCGTAAATATGATCGCTCTCACTAAAGAAGCGGCAAACCAGTAATGTTCGACATTCAAATTTGCCAACTAATTGTCGGCATATGTGAGGAAGTAAGCCATGTTTGATTTTTCAGTGTCCAAACATCCGCACTTTGATAACGCCTGCCGCCAGTTTGCGTTAAAGCACAACTTAGTCGAGCTGGCGGCAAACGCAGGGATTGCGGCGCAGGTTCTGCGCAATAAATTGAACCCCGACCAGCCACACCGTTTGACTGTAGACGAACTGTTACGCATCACCGACCTGACCGAAGACCCAACGTTATTAGACGGCCTGTTGTCACAAATCAATTGCATGCCATCGGTGCCCGTCAATGAAGCCTGCCCCGGCAATATCCCAACGTATGCACTACATGCTACGGCCGCCGTAGGTTCTATTGCTGCCGCTGCGGTGCAAGGCAATCACAAAACGGCATTCAGCAAATCTGCTCTGCTGGATAGTGTCAATACTGCGATTCGCCACCTGTCACTGATTGGCCTGACAGTGCAGGCGCGCATTCAGTCAACCCCCGCGTTAGCTTCAACCGTTGATGTTATTAGCGGCTTGAGTGCTGTCGCTGGTTTGAGTTGAGGTGTCTTTATGATTATTTCTATTGCTCCATTGTTGAAACAGCAAAGCCCGGTAAACCTGCGCCATTTCGGTAACGGTGTGCTGGAGTTGAAGAACGGCCAGCGCTGGAAGCCGGGAAGTAATCAAAAGGCGCTTTTACAAGAATTGTCCTCTGCAAAGAAGACGCCAATATTACGTCGTCTGTTTGGGCGTTGATTGGGGGTTATATGCTGCAATTAACGGAAGCTGAAAAATTTAGAATGACGGGTATTGCCCGAATTACTGAATTTAAAGAAAAGTATTTACGCCATAGAAAAAATGTTGCTCAAGAGGCTTTTGATAAATCGCCTGCACATTTGCGTAAAACAATTTGTTTTCATGCTGGGTTAAAAAGTCGTCATGTGAATATGCAGTTTTCAGAATTAACTCCAGTAGAAAGAGAATCTGTTGTTGAAACGTTGAATTACTTAATTGAGTTTACTCGTTCGTTGCCGTCATTTATCAGTAATGATGACTGCACGTTGAATATTATTAATTAATCATCACCACAATACATGGCGTTCTACTCGCCGGGTTTCGTATTGCCTAAAAACAGGAATTACCGATGAAGAATATAAAGCAACAAGCGGAATTAATAAGATATGAACGTTCGCCTGTAGCTATGAACTCACTGGAGTTATTGCTAAATGAGGCTCGGATTGATGAACGAAAAAATCAGGCGGCACTTGTCTCATCTCGTTTGGAAGAAATCGCAAATCAAATTTTGAATCGTGAACTAAATGGCGTAGAAGCTGCTGAACTGCTTAACCAAATCGCTGAGCACATAATCACTCAGTCTTATGACCAGCATTAATAATATGCGTGGCCGTATTACCCCAACTCCGCCGTTGCCTTATCCGGGCAGCGGCGCTGCTGTTCCTGCTTATGCCTATCCCGGCAGCAAACCGCGCGAAACCTTGCCCGGCATTCAAAGACCGCTTACCCGTGAACAACTGATTCAGGGGCAAGCTGTTTTAGCCAATATCCATAATCTACCTGACTTCCTGCGTAGCCAGTTCATTTCTCGCTATCAATACCTGTTAGCCAATAAAGGGCTAAACGACGCTAACAAATGGCTGGTGTTTGTCTTTGATCAGCGTATCTGGCCGCGTATTCAGGTGGTCAATAGCAAAAATGTTATGCGCCTCAGTGCATCAATGAGCTTTTCCACTGATGCCCCAACCTATGCCAGCCTAGCGGGTATGCATGATAAAGAGCTGCGCCGCTTTGCCCGCAAAATCGGTGATGAGCTAATGGTGGCGTACAACCATCATTGTGATGAATGCATTAAGGCTAATCAGGGTGACAGGGCCGTTTTATTGCAGGCCGATACACAGGTACGGATATTCGGCGATCTTGCCAGAATGGCGCGCGCTTTTAATATCACCCCGATGCACTGGCGCAAATATCTAAAAGGCCGGTTAGATATCACGTCTGCTATTGCCAGCCTGTCACGGCTGGTTAATCCCGAATGGTGGGAGCGCAAACTCAAAGCACAGCGCACCCGCTGGCGGGAAGCATTATTGATTGCTGTCGGTAATGTTAGCCGGGATATATCGGCATCTTCATATGCCAGTAAGCAGGCTATCCGTGAGGTGTTCGCCCGTCGCCAGTCTAATCTGGAATACCTCAAAAGCTGCCAGTTAGAAAATATTGAAACCGGTGAGCGCATCGACCTGATTGATAAGGTGATGGCGAGTATTTCTAATCCAGAAATTCGCCGCATGGAGTTAATGAACACCATCGCTTTCACGGAAAAATATGCGGCCGAGCAGAAGCACGTCGGCATGTTCCTGACCATCACCACCCCGTCAAAATATCACCCGACTCGCGTTGTTGGGAAAGGCGATAACGAGAAAGTACAGCTTAATCATAAGTGGAATGATGAAGCCTATTCACCCAAAGACGGCCAGCGCTATCTCTGCAAGATTTGGAGCAAAATGCGCACCGGCTTTAAAGACAACGAATTAAGCGTCTACGGAATGCGCGTGGTTGAGCCACACCATGACGGCACCCCGCACTGGCACATGATGCTGTTTTGCCAACGCCGCCAGCGCCAGCAGGTAATCGACATCATGCGCCGCTATGCGTTGAAAGAAGATGGTGACGAGCGCGGAGCCGCTAAATACCGCTTTGAGTGCAAGCACATGAACAAAGGCGGGGCCGCTGGCTACATCGCTAAATACATTGCCAAGAATATCGACGGCTATGCGCTTGAGGGTGAACGTGACCATGAAACCGGTGAGCTGCTGACTGACTCCGCTGCGGCGGTAACAGCGTGGGCGGCAACGTGGCGCATCCCTCAATTTCGCCCGATTGGGCTTCCCTCCATGGGAGTCTATCGCGAGTGTCGCCGTATCCGCTCTATTAGTCTGGCCGAGACGTTTGACGAAACCGTGGAAGCCGTGCGCCATGCGGCTGACGAGGGTGATTTTGCTGCCTACATCGCCGCGCAAGGTGGCACCAATTGCGGCAACCAGACCGTCCGGTTAGCTAAGCGCGTCGCCGATGAACTCAACGCCTACGATGAAGAAGTACAGAAAGTCGTCGGTATTTACGCGCCGCATTTGGGCGCTGACCATATTCATGAAACCCGCACAACTCAATGGCGCATCGTTGCTGGTGCCGTTGATGTTGAGCTTTTGACTTTGAAAAGCGCCTCTGGCGCGCCTCGGAGTCCTGTCAATAACTGTGGGTTAGGGGGAAATACCCAAGCGCCAAATGACCCCAACGGGCAGGCTGAAACGCCTGTGATGGCGATGGAATACCCACCGGACGCCGTTATTGATTGGTCGGACACTGCCGCCGTGAGGGCGATTGTGGCCCGCGTTAAAGAGAGTCAGCCAACGATAAGCAAGATACAACGCAGTTATGACCCCACCAAGCGCCGACTTATTGCGCCGTCCGCCCGTTTAACCCGCGAAGAACGCCAGCGCATCCCGCAAATCCGCAACGATTTATTGTTGAAAGATATCAGCGCCCAACGTTGGGAACTGGAATCGTTAGCGCGTGGGGCAAAAATGGCTGTTGGTGATGAGGTGATCCATTACCCGGCACTGTCCGACTGGCCGGAATTCGATGATTAATCTACCTGAGAGAGAAACCATGACTAAAACCGCTGCAACTACCCGCAAACAGGCACAGCGCCAGCGTGATAAATCATCCGGTATCAATGAGATACGCGCCAGACTGGAGCCAGAAGAATACGCCATGTTGACCGAGGGCATGGCTGCCCGGCGTCTGTTCCGGCCAGCCTACGATTTACCGGAATATATCGCGCTGCTGATTCGGCAAGATAACCAACGGCTAAAAGAGCAACAAGCCGAGCTGAGTAAACAACGCTGTGCCAAATGTGGCGATATCTTACCGGGTGATCCAAATGGATGTTGTTTGCGGGGGGAGGGGGCTTGTTGGCAGACCAAAGGTATCAATAGCTTATTAATTAGCGCAATTAAACCATTGTGACGCGTCACATAGGTTTTTTTTTACTGAATATATCGCGTCACAATAATCTGATTAGGCTAAATAACTGCATACAGTATTGACCAATATAATATTTTAATTAATACTGTACATAAATACAGTACAATAAGGAGCCTGCATGGAACTCGTTGATAAAAAAGAACTAATACTATCAAGAATTAAATTTATTGCTGAAGTTTCGCAAGTCGCACAGTGCAGTAATAGTGAGTTTCTAGTCGCCATGTCGTTGATATCAGACCTGACCAGCCAGATAGTCGCGAACCAAGATTATGATGAGATTTTCTATAACGCTGACGGTAAAAAATCGCACTGATAAATCCCCCATAATATATTGCGTGTGTGGCCTGTTCGCTGAATGTGGGCCATGCATGCATATAGTGCATGATTCCGCATGTTGATCCCGCCCTCCATTTTCCCAGCTAGCTCCAGTCCCGACGCGGATCTCAATGGATCATGCAAGTGCATGAAAAGCGACCTGCAAAGCGCGCAGGCGTGGCGGGGATAGCATTGCGCGCATAGGGTTTTGATACCATTGTTTATCGATCTTGAGCGGGCCGTGGTGCTGTGCTCGGTTGCGTCGGGAGTCAATGCGTGTTCATGGGGTGTTGGGGCGTGACGGGCGTCTGGTGACGTCTGGCGTGTGGGGTTGGAATCGCCACTTTTCAGGCATGAAAAAGCCGCCCGGTTCGGCGGCTATGATATTCAAAATTATCAGTTAACTATTTGAAACCGCAATACCCACACCACAGCTATGCTGTTGATGTCCGCCTAATCCCATTCGCTGGTGATAGACTTAAATGAAGTTTTAACTGCTCGTGATTGCTATCAATCAATTCAAGCAGGTGTTTGTAATTATACCCGTTCAGTGCATGGCTGATACGAGTTCATCGATTTGTCCAAGATTCAGGAGGCTAATAGATGCCCCCTGCTTAAATCTAATCACACCCAAGAGCTGAAGCCTTATCACACGTCAGCTTTTCTGATAAATCACTAAGATGGTCAATACCAGCATATTTACAGTTGTAAATGGATTCCTTCTTACTCTTTAAGTTCATTACACTGACACCACGACTCTGATCCCCATTTTCGTAGTGACTAAATATTGTGTATTTATACCCCAGATTTATAAAGGAAACATTTAAATAGTCCGTTTGAAATCGAGAGTAATGATTGTAATTAAATCCTATGAAATCATCGCCTTTTGATTCAAAAATAAATTCATCTTTATTATTTTTTGTTAAGCTGTACCGCAGTACACCGTTATTTTCCTTTAACTTGACAACACCTTTTCCAATGTCACATGAAAAATATTCTTCATTTGCAAACGATGAAAAGCATATAAACATTGTAATAAACGTCAGTGTTTTATAATGAAGCATTATAATTTTTCTCCATTTTTAAATCATAACCTTTTTGCCTTGGCCCATTATATCGTTTAGCGAATGACAACCAATCTTTAGAGCGGATAGAGCGGAGTAAGACACCATCGGATTCGATAAAACTAACGAACGCTTTTAATTGATTTTTTTCAGATTTACTGATGGCGAGAACAAAATCCTCAGGGCTCGCATAACCTGCAGCTGCATGGTTAGATGCCAGAATCTGAAATTTCCCCCATGATGCGGATTTAAGTGCCGCACTTTTATCTAGAGCATACGCTCTTACTAGTTTTGAATATTGCACAGATATCGCACCATATCCGCTTGCGACAGAATTTGATATGTCGTCATGCTGATCATATTTTCCATCTGTATATTTATGAAAGTGATGCCTTTCAAATAATATAGTAGGAACATAATCATCATCTAGTCGGAATTTAAAGTAAGCCCCATAAGAACCAGTTTCTGTTTTCGCTACAGCTTTAATTGCTGCAACTTCACAGCCTAATTTACTTGCAGCCTCTATATAATCTGATTCTTCGATTTTATCGCCATTATAGAAATTTATAAATTCCAAAGGAATTAGATCTTCATTGATAGGAGTTTTAGGGAAATTGCTATTTTTTAACATTTCCAAAAACTCCAACGGGTGAAAATGCCAGACTGGCTTTCCCTCCATAAACGGCGGCACCTTGTTCATCCACTCGTGCTTCTGCAAGAAAAGCTTATTCACTCCGTTCATCCGCTCCCAACCATCCCCGAACAACCGGCTCCAGCGGGAGTTTTCACTGCCACCATGCCAGTCACTGTCATGCTTCACCACCAGACGCCGTGTCAGCTCCGGCATATTCATCTGCGACGAGTGCAGGGTGGTGAACAGCCGTTTGTTCAGTTCACTGCTGTCCCACTCGGTCATCCCGCCTGCATTTCTGGCCCGCAACTGACCCAGCAACCCGTCAAAAAATGTCTTCGCTTGTGCGCTGTCCGGCCCTTTTTCAGCATCAAAATTTGACGCCAAACTCTTCACTGCTTTCGCCGCCCAGCTTTCATCTAGTGGACGCGAAAAGTCGGTCGTCGGCTCTGCCACTATCGCGGTGAAATTCAGTTGGGTTAAATCATGCTGGCTCAGTTGCTCCACATCGTCCTGATGCATCCAGGTATGTGGGCGGATTTGAAACCAAACCACACCGGCTTTGTCCGTGAACGGGTGTGTCGTTTCGCGGCGGAGGATCATGTCGCCATCTTTTCGCGTGAGGGTACTCATCGGGCTGAAAGTGGCGTCATCACCGTCACCGTTACGCAGATAAAAAGGCCTTTTCAGTTTTAGCTTCACATATTGCGCGCCACTTTTTATGCCCTTTATATTCGCCAGCACGTCCGGTACATGCGCATCTGTACTCAGCAGTTCAATGTGAGCTTTATATTCCGTCCGGGACTCACGGGTATATCCATTCTCACTGATGTCCTGCGCGCCCAGAAAACCGACGGAGTCACCGGCTTTTATCGCCACTTTCAGCGGGGCAGGAGGAAGCACTACCTCATCAAATACCCCGTGATTCAGAGCATGGTGCATCCACACCGGCAAACAAACATGACATTCCCCGTCCGGCGCCATAAACTCCGGCCGCATTGATACCCAGAACAGCGGCCCTGCTGGAATGCCGTCGGTAACCTTTTGCATCAGCCCGAACGGCTCCGAGTTGCCCTTCAGCATGAAGGACGATTCACGCAGCATCGCCAGCACATTGCCCCGACTCAGAGTTTGCGCCAAGCCGCGTTTATCTGTCATCACGTCTGGGGCAAGCTCCCGGTCATCATCGCCGTTGTTGTGCTGCCGAAGCCGGACGCCGTGGCCTTTTTCTGTCACTCGATACAGTTTTCTTTTCGGGTATTCTGACAACGGCGCCATCTGCATGTACAGATGGTAAAGCGTTAGCCAGCTCGCCGTGTCTTGCTCATCCGGTTTATGCACCGATTTCACCAGCAAAAAGGTCGATGAATGGCGCAGCTCCATTTTTTCAGCGTGGTTTTCATACAGCAATGCCTGTGTGTAATCACGACAAACCCGCCATGCGACTACCTCGCCATCAATCATGCACTGGAGCGGTACCGACTTTTCCGGCGTTTCCTGACTTAGTACAGACGCCGGTGATGACGTATCGCCCACATGAACACCACCATGCCAGTAGCGATTGACACCGACCAACCACAAACCATGAGCCATCTTTTGCATGTCGGTCATTAGTTCGTCGTAGTGCTTATATTCCTGCCCATCTGCTTTCCGTATTGGATAGCGAACTTCCATCATTATTCCCTAAATTTAAGTTTTCCCATCCATCAGCGTTGAGGACGTTACTATATTGCTCCTACAAATCCGGTGTAGGTTGGATCGAATTTATCACATCCTTTTGAGTCAATTCAATTTAGGAAAAAACTCAATGAGAGCATGAGTTAATTTAATTCGAGGGATATCTGATCAAGAGATCATAGCTTATCTGCTCCCACGATAATCCTTTTGTAATTATCAACAATGGAATGTGCCTGAATTACGAGTTCCTGTTTGCTCAATTAAACATACATAACGAATCATCCCCCTTAATATGGTGGCGCTGGCGCTTTACGTCCCATATCATTCCTCGCTTATCAGCTCATAAGGTTTGAATCGGATCACCTCTTCCCCTATCCAGTCATTCACCTCTTTCAATCGTTCTTGCAACGGCGTTAACTCATTACGGACAAACACTTGTGAGGCTTTCGCCACGTCACCGAAACCGCCGGTATTGTTGGGGATAATCCCCATCATCTGCGGCGGCACCCGGTGCACACTAAGCAGGTCGTCGCGGGTGGCGTTCTTGATATTGAAAAAGTCATCTTTGGTGGCGACTTCGCTCAACGGCAAAATCTGGATACCGTCTTTTTTGCCATTAGGTGCATACATAAACAGGTTGCGGAAATTACCTAGCCCTTTGGTGTCGCGCATCGCTTTACGCATTGCCTCAATATCGCTGCTACTTTGCGCCGCATCAGTCATATACAGGATGTATCCTGCGTGAGCGCCGTTCTGGTAATACTTGCGACGAAATAGCGTGGCGGCTTCATTGAGCCAAGCCGAATTTAAACCGCTGAGATATTCCGGCAGGCCGTAAAGCTCCTGATTGATATCCGGTTCTATCAGGTGAAAAACGCTCCCGGCTTCGAACAAGTGTTCATCTTTCCAGTTCTGCACAAACCAATAGCAATCTTTTTCTAATCCACGGCGGGTGTACTTGGCCGGGCTGGGGTCAAGGCGCAGTGGTGCGCCGAGTTGATTGCGGCGCACCTCTAAAAACGCATTGCCGAACACCAGATAATCCAGCGCATAGCGGCTAAATGCCTGCTGACTGAGCATTGTGTGAGGGATAAATGTGCTTGCCAGTATGTTGCGTTTCACATACAGCGGTGAGCTGTGATGCACCGCCGCCCGGAAGCTGCGCGCCAGCCCGTCAAAGCTGATAGGCGGGTCATACCATTTACCGTTACTGGTGCATTCGATGTAATCCAGTATTTCCCGCTTGTCGAGCACGGCGGAGGGTTCGCCAAAGGTGAACGCCTCCACCGGCTGCTGTTGGCTGGCGGTGTGATTGGTGACAGGTTGGCTTAATGCCTTGCGGCCCTTGCGCTTACTCATCCGTAAAACTCCAAGAAATTAGGGCTGTGACCGCCATATGTCGCGGTAAGAGGTTCATTTAACAGGGCGTGCATAATCGCCCACGCCACATCGGCGTGGCTGGCTTCTTCGCTGCGGCTGGCAACATAAGTCGAACTCTTGCCGCTGGCGGTCATGGTCTTGCGAATGGCCATAAATGACTGGGTGATGTCGGTGTGGCCGGTGTCATATTCCAGACGGCCGTTATTGATGGTGTGCTTGGCTTTCAGCACCATGGCGGTTTTGATTTCAGGGGTATATTTGATTTCCCTTGCGGCCGGGAAGAACTGGCGCACCAACTGGAAAACGCCTTGCCCGACGGTAGTCGCATCGATACCGATATATTCAACACAATATTTCTGCGTTAACTCTTCGATATGCTTGGCCTGCGCTTCAAAATCCATCCCTTTCCACTGGTGGCGCTCCAATACGCGGAACTTGCCGCCCGGCACCATTGGCGGCGCAATCACCGCACACCCGGCACTGTCGCCGCCGTTGGCCTCGGACGAGTCATAACCAATCCACACCGGGCGATACCCGAATGGCCGCAACGAATACGGGTTGTAGTCTTCCCACTCTTCCAGACTGTCGACCATGCAAGCCTGCAACTCGGCGAACGGGAAGACTGACGCTTGATCGTCCACAAACTCGCACATCAGCAGGTTTTGATATTCTGACGGGCCGTATTCCAGCGAGAGCTGGTTAAGGTCAAACAGGTTACAACCGCCCGCCAGTGCATCTTCCACCGTGACAATCTGCCGCCACTGACCATCAGCACACAGCGCGCCACGGGCTAAATGGCTGTGGCTTAAATCCAGTTGGATATGGTCGGATTTATTGCGGCGGCCTTTATTGAACAGCTCACCAGACCAGAACGGATAGGCGCCAGTTAGAAACCGCATTGGTGGCCTGTGGGCTACAAGTGGAAGCCATTAAACAGTGTCAGGAACAGCATCATGTTAAAACCCAAACTGCTACGCCAAGCCTTAACCGACAGCCTGCCGCTGTTCCAGACTAACCCGGAGCGGCTGAAAATGTTTGTTGATGGCGGGCGCATTGTCTCAACGTTGGCCCCGTCGCTCTCTTTTGAAAATCAATATCAGCTCTCCCTGTTTATTGAGGATTTCCCCAGTGATGTTGATTATCTCTTTGTGCCAATACTGGCATGGCTGCGGGAGTATCAACCGGACATCATGGCGACAGAAGAAAAGCGCCGCACCGGCTTTATTCATAAAGTTGATGTTATAAGCGATGTGCTGAGTGATATCCGTATCGACCTGCAACTGACTGAGCGGGCGATTGTGAAAGAGGTAGACGGTGCACTGCATGTTAACCATGCGCTGGAACCGGCGTGGCCGGGAGCAGCAACACGGCCAACAGCAATTTACTTTAACGGCGAAGTGATCCAATGAATGAGCTGAAACCCTTTGATGATGCATTGGCCGGGCTGATTGCCAGTCTAACACCCAAAGCGCGCAAGGCACTGGCGGTCACTATTGCCAAGCGCCTGCGCGCCAGTCAACAGCAACGCATTAAACGCCAGCAAGCGCCGGACGGCAGCCCGTATGCTGCGCGTAAATCTCAACCGCTGCGTAAACCCAAAGACCGCATTAAGCGGGAAATGTTCGCCAAGTTACGCACCGCGCGCTATATGAAAGCCAGCAGCAGCCCTGATGCGGCGATAGTAGAATTTGCCGGGCGTGTGGAACGAATGGCGGCCGTGCATCATTTTGGTCTGCGTGACCGCCCGAACGTGCATAGCAAAGATGTGCAGTATGATGAAAGGCCGTTACTGGGTTTCAGCCAAATTGAAATACAATATATTGAAAGAAGCATCATTTAAAACATCAATATTAAGTAGGTTAATCAAGAAAACTCTCAATAAGCCTTGTTTATATCGGGCGCTAATCCTAAATGATGAAAAATATGGATAAATATCTTGAGTTCTCTAACATATAGAGCCATATATTTGTAATATTATCCAAGCCACTTGGGTTTGTACAAAAAAGGCTATATTATGGTTAGAAATGAGTTTTGCAAAGTTGATAGTTTAGGTTTTCCAAAATTTACCGGAGTTGATCTCCTGAGATATAAACTACTGCCAAAAAACATGCATTTTGTCACAGGCGAGTATTATTTATGGGCCTACAAAGCATCTTATTTAATGTATCATAAAAATCTTATAATCAATGTTGCCAAAGAAGAGAATATTCCTGTTTTATTATTAGCTGGTGTCGCTGTATCTGAAGTCGGTGGAATGCCAGACAGACTTAAATCTGCTGGGGTTTTGCAATTTCGGCAATTTATAATTGATACAATAAATCAAGATAATACTTCATCAAATAGCACCTCTGTCGGATTGATTGCTATGCAAATCAGAGTAGTGGCTGAAACCATTGGATTAGACCCATCAACATTAACAATGTTACAACAACACAAACTAGCCGATTGTCTGCTTTCCGATTCTTTTAATATAAAGGTTGTTGCTAAGCATCTTAAGTCATTAATTCTATTTGATAACCCAAAAATTATAAATACTAGTAACTTAACCGATGAGCAAATTATCTTGGCGGGCTCCAGATACAATCGTGGTATCGAAAGGCATAAAGATGATTTCGTAAAATCTATTGCAGCTCCTGTGGGCAGTAGTGTTCGAGAATACAGCTCATACGGACGGAGAATTATTGAAAAGAAATCAACTATATACAAAATATTGGGTATTGAATAATGAAAAGCATAATCATGTATGGATATTACACGCTTTGTTTTATTGCAATATACCTTCTTTCCTCTTTTAAGGAAGAATCGTTCATTGATGGCGTGGAAATAAAGAATGCTTGTATCGCCCATAGAGCCTTAGTTGTCGATGATATCAGAGATTTCACCGTTACACTGGCTATACTGGCTCTTATTCCTTGCTTTGTTTATTTGAAGAGTTTTAAATTCAAAAATAAACCTTTAAATATATTAAGTGTATTGTTGGCGTTCTATTTACTTTGGCGTTTCTTTATACGTTTGAATATCTGCTAATGGGCAACATCTCCTAATTGACTTAAGCAATTATCTCTAAATCTGTACTTTGTTGTGTCAGAAACCAAACAACCTCAATAGATAGAAGCATGTATCAAACAGATGCATGCTTCCCTCATGAACATTCAAACCCAAATCACTGAAATTCTGCGCCTGCTGCGCAACCTTATCCGCATTGGTACGGTAGCCGAGGTCGATCTCGACCAAGCCGTGTGCCGAGTGGCGACGGGAGACAATACCACCGGCTGGCTTAACTGGCTGACGCTGCGCGCCGGTCAATCGCGATCATGGTGGGCACCGTCCGAGGGCGAGCAGGTGTTGATATTGTCCCTCGGCGGTGAACTGGATACCGGCTTTGTGTTGCCGGGCATTTTCTCTGATGACTTCCCGCCACCGTCTGCCTCAGCGAATGGTCTGTATATCGCCTTTCCTGACGGTGCAACGCTGCACTATGAGCCTGATAGCGGCGAGTTGCTGGCTGATGGCATCACAACGGCGGTTATCAATGCCAGTGAATCGATAAATGCCACTGCCCCCACTATCACCTGTGCCGCCTTGGTCAAAATCCTGCTGGACACACCCGAAGTGGAATGCACCAACAACCTGACTACCGGCACGTTGAACGTTAAGAAAGGCGGCACGATGAGCGGCAATATTGACCATTCCGGCGGCAAGTTTTCATCCAATGGTGTGGTGGTTGATGACCATGACCACGGCGGCGTCTTGCGCGGTGGGGATTATACGGAGGGGATTAAATGACCACTGCCACCTATCTCGGCATGAGCCGCAACGCCGGGCAAAGCATCACCGATGCTGACCATATCAGCCAATCAATTGCTGACATTCTTATCACCCCTGTTGGTTCGCGGGTGATGCGCCGTGCTTATGGTTCGCTGCTATCGGAGCTGATTGACCAGCCACAAAATCCGGCCCTACGCCTGCAAATTATGGCCGCCAGTTACAGTGCCATTTTGCGCTGGGAGCCGAGGGTCAAGCTGACCGGCATCACTTTTGAAACCACCATAGATGGAAAAATGGTGGTTGATATCACCGGTACCCGCAGCGATAGCGCGGTTCCACTCTCTTTAACCATTGCTGTGAGCTGAGTCTATGGCAACCATTGACCTGAGCCTGTTACCGCCGCCGTTTGTGGTGGAGGAACTGGATTATGAAACCCTGCTGGCCGAGCGCAAAGCCATGCTGATATCTCTTTACCCGGAAGAACAGCGCGCAGCCGTGGCCCGCACGTTGTCTCTGGAGTCGGAGCCGCTGGTCAAGCTGTTGCAGGAAAACGCTTATCGCGAGGTGATATTGCGCCAGCGCGTTAATGATGCGGCGCGGACGGTGATGGTGGCTTATGCAGTCGGCAGCGACCTAGACCAGCTCGGCGCAAATAACAATGTTGAGCGGTTAGTGCTTACCCCGGCAGACCCCGCCGCCATTCCTCCGATTGAGGCGGTGATGGAATCTGACAGTGATTTCCGGGTGCGTATTCCGCAAGCCTTTGAGGGCTTGAGCGTCGCCGGGCCAACCGGTACATATGAGTATCACGCCAAAAGTTCCGACGGCCGCGTGGCTGATGCCTCGGCAATCAGTCCGACACCCGCCTGCGTCACGGTCACGGTGCTATCGCGTGAGGGGAACAGCGAAGCATCAAGCGAACTGCTGGCGGTGGTGGAAGCCGCGCTAAATGATGAGAACACGCGACCGGTGGCTGACCGTGTGACGGTGCAATCTGCTCGTATAGAAGATTATGAAATTGACGCGGTGCTCTATCTGCATCCGGGGCCGGAGGCGGAGCCGGTGCGCGTAGCCGCCGAGAAAAAACTGACCTCCTTTGTCACCGCCCAGCGCCGCCTCGGTCGCGATATTCGCCTGTCAGCACTCTATGCCGCACTGCATGTTGAGGGGGTACAGCGGGCGGTGATTAATGCCCCATTGGCCGATGTGGTGCTGGATAAAACTCAGGCCGCATGGTGCACCGGCAGCACTATCACTGTCGGGGGTACCGATGACTGACCGCTTACTCCCTGTGGGTTCGTCGGTGCTGGAAGTGGCCGCCGCGCGCGCCTGTGCTGAACTGGAAAACACCCCTGTCCCGATTCGCCAGCTGTGGAATGCCGAGACTTGCCCGTTGCCGCTACTGCCTTATCTGGCGTGGGCGTGGTCAGTGGATCGCTGGGATGAGAAATGGCCAGAAGCCACTAAGCGCTCAGTGGTGAAGTCCTCGCAGTATGTCCACAAACACAAAGGCACCATTAGCGCATTACGCCGTGTGGTTGAGCCGCTGGCCGACGAATAGCCGGGTGGGCTTGCGGCCATCCGCGCAGTTTCTTGGCGTCGATAGTGAAAAAATCACCTTGTCCGGGGTGTTGCTGCCGGAGTTGACCGGCGGCCGTCTGTCATTGCTGGCTCTTGAGGTGATGGCTGACCAAGGCAAGGCATGGCCGCTGGTTGAGGGTAGCGGCATGATTTACGGCATGTTTGTCATTGAGAGCCTGAGCCAGACCGGCGCGTTATTTTTTGCTGACGGCAGCGCCCGGCGTATTGAATTCACCCTCAATCTGTTACGGGTTGATGAGTCGCTAACAGCGATGTTTGGCGACCTGCAACAACAGGCTGACGAATTGCTGGGTAAAGCGACAGCCATAACCGATAAAGCGCAGTCGGCAATCGGAGGGTTATTCTCATGATGACCGGCATTGCTCTACCGGCAGGGGCAGATATGGCCCCCGACTTTATGCTGAATATTAACGCCAAAGATATCACCCAAAATATTCGTGATCGGCTGCTGTCTCTGAGTCTCACCGATAACCGAGGTTTTGAGGCTGACCAGCTCGATATTGAGCTGGATGACGCCGACGGCCAGCTTGCCATGCCGGAACGGGGCGCTGTGCTGTCGGTGTTCTTGGGCTGGAAAGGGTCGGCGCTGATAGGTAAGGGGGACTTTACTGTGGATGAGGTCGAACATCATGGCGCACCGGATACGCTGACTATTCGCGCGCGTAGTGCGGATTTTCGCGGTTCGCTCAATACCCGGCGTGAAGTCTCTTATCATGAAACTACGCTGGGTAAGGTAGTGGGGCAGGTGGCCGAGCGTAACAACCTGAAAGCCATGTTGGCTGACGGGCTGGCGGATATCGCTGTTTCTCATATCGACCAGACCCAAGAGACTGATGCCAAATTTATCACCCGCTTAGCCTCGCTGAATGGTGCGGTAGCGGCCGTAAAAGCCGGGCGCTTGTTATTTATCAAGCCGGGCAGCGGTGTCACGGCCAGCGGGAAACCCATTCCACAAATGACCATCACCCGGCAAGATGGCGACCAGCACAGCTTTAGTATTGCTGACCGGGGCGCGTATACCGGCGTGAGTGCCAGTTGGTTGCACACTAAAGACCCGAAACCGGCCAAGCCGAAAAAGGTTAAGTTGCAGCGAAAGCCAAAGTTTAAGCAGCTCCGCGCACTGGAACATCCCAAAGCCAAACCGACCCGCGCTAAAGCAGCCACAGTGAAAAAGCCGGTGGAGGAAAAACAAGGGGATTATCTGGTGGGGTCAGAAGATAACGTTTTTGCTATCACCACGGTTTATGCCACGCAAAAAGCCGCTATGCGCGCGGCTCAATCTAAATGGGAGAAGTTACAGCGCGGTGTTGCTGAGTTCTCGATCACCTTAGCCATGGGGCGCGCTGATTTATTTCCTGAAACCCCTGTTGCGGTCAATGGCTTTAAATCGGTGATAGACCAACAGAGTTGGATAATCAGCAAGGTAACGCACAGCCTGAGTAACAGCGGCTACACCACCCAATTATCTCTCGAAGTATTGTTGTCAGATGTTACCTATGAGGCCTTAGAGTAGCTATGTTCAACTAATTGATATTAATTTCACAAATGCGAATGCTGGTGATAAGATCAGCATAATTACTGAATATGCAGTTTCGGAGGTAAATATGATGCATTGCCCACGCTGTAAATTTGCAGCACACGCGAGATCCAGTCGTTATCTGAGTGACGAAACGAAAGAACGCTATCACCAGTGCACGAATATAAATTGTGGCAAAACCTTTAAGACGCACGAAACAATTGTTGAGACGATAATGGAGCCAGGAATAATTAATGCTGTCCCACCTCATCCTAAAGGGAATCAAGGCGTGTTGTGGATGTAATTAGAGAAGCCTGCAAATTGCAGGTTTTTTTATATCAAAATTCTGTGTAATTAATATCTTGTTGGGGATAACAGACCGTTTATCGCCTTTGCCACTAGATGCAGCTTTGGGGGGAGAAAAGGGCGGTAGACACAATGTAGTCATTTTGTAGTCACTCTGCCGCCATTTTCAAATTTCAGGCACAAAAAAACCGCCTCTCGGCGGTTAACGACATACTCATACTACTTTGTTTTACTTAGATTTGTTTCCATGGTGCCCGGGGCGGGACTTGAACCCGCACAGCCATAAGCCGAGGGATTTTAAATCCCTTGTGTCTACCGATTTCACCACCCGGGCTCTGGAAAACTGGAGGCGCGTCCCGGAGTCGAACCGAGGTAGACGGATTTGCAATCCGTAGCATGGCCACTCTGCCAACGCGCCTTTTTTCTTTGCCTTACTACTGAGGTTCGCTTCAAGCCAACCTACTAATTTGGAGCGGGAAACGAGACTCGAACTCGCGACCCCGACCTTGGCAAGGTCGTGCTCTACCAACTGAGCTATTCCCGCAACATCAGAACTTACTGATTCTTTTGCTATCTTTCGGCATTTCGTTGCTGCCGTCTGATGCGATGCATTCTACTTACCTGACGCGATGAGTCAATAAAATTATCAGACTAATTCGTTCGTTTGCTGCTTTTTCCGGCGCTTCGATCAAGGTTCGAGCAAATCTTTCCAGGCAGCGTTTAAATATTGAAACATTGACCAAAATGTCAGGACCGCTGCAATGTAGAGGAGAACAAAACTCGCCAGTTCAATATTATGATCTGGCCGCCAAAGTAGGCCAACTAATGAACCCATTTGAGCGGTTGTTTTGACTTTGCCAATCCATGAGACAGCAACACTGCTGCGCTTACCAATTTCGGCCATCCATTCACGGAGGGAAGAAATGATAATCTCACGAGCAATCATTGTTGCTGCCGGCAAAGTAATCCACCAAACGTGGTAATGTTCAGCGACCAAAACCAAAGCAATGGCCACCATCACTTTATCCGCAACCGGGTCAAGAAAAGCCCCAAAGCGGGTTGTCTGTTTCCAGCGCCGAGCTAAAAATCCATCGAACCAATCGGTTGCAGCTGCAAACACAAATATGATGGCGCAAACCATCGGAGCCCAAACGAATGGCAGATAGAACGCCAGAACGAAGAATGGGATGAGTACTACGCGAAACAGGGTAAGCCAAGTCGGTATATTCAATTGCATAATGCTACGATAACTATCTGGCTGGTGTGGATATTATGAGTATGGTGCAACATTAGCTTCAGTGTTTCAATGCATTGTAGATTTTTTCTGCCAATGCTTGTGAAATACTCGGCACTTTTGCAATTTCCTCGACGCTAGCGTTAAGTAAAGGTTGCAGTCCCCCCATATACTTCAGCAATATTTGCCGCCGTTTAGGGCCCACTCCCTCTATTAGTTCTAATGCGCTAGTATTTTTTACTTTTGAACGACGCTGTCTATGTCCCGTGATGGCATGATTATGAGAATCGTCACGAATATGTTGAATCAGATGTAATGCCGATGAGTCTGGTGGCAATGAAAAGCCCTCCCCCTCAGCAGCCAGAAACAATGTTTCCAGTCCTGCTTTTCGGTCACTTCCTTTGGCAACACCAACTAATAAAGGTTTTTGTTTATCCCAAGGAACATTGAGTGACGCAAAAACATCAAAAGCTTGTGACAGTTGGCCTTTTCCGCCATCGATAAAAATAACATCTGGGATCTTTTTATCATCTAATGCCTTTCCATAGCGGCGTTTAAGCACCTGAGACATAGCTGCATAATCATCACCCGGAGTGATACCACTAATATTGTAGCGCCTATATTCCGAACGTACAGGGCCATTTGCATCAAATACTACACAAGACGCAACAGTTTGCTCTCCCATCGTATGGCTGATATCAAAACATTCCATACGATTTATCTCATCAAGGTTAAGAATCTTGGCTAACTCTTTCATTCGTTGATGGATAGTTGATTGCTGGGACAAACGAGTAACCAGAGCCGTTGACGCATTGGTTCGCGCAAGTTTGAGATAACGAGCCCTATCGCCACGAGGGCGGCTTTGTATCTGGATTTTTCTTCCAGCCAATTCAGAAAGAGAAGATGCCAATAGGTCTTTTTCAGCGAGCGTGAAATCCAGCAAAATTTCACCTGGAAGCGTACGTACCTGGCTTCCTTGTAGGTAAAACTGCCCGACGAATGTTTGAACAACCTCACTCAATTCCGTTCCTGCAGGAACTTTGGGAAAATAACTACGACTTCCCAGAACCTTTCCCTGCCGAATAAATAGCACATGGACACAGGCTAACCCAGCATCAAATGCCACACCGATTACATCGAGATCTTCGCTATCGCCAGAAACAAACTGCTGTTCCGTAACTCTCCGTACAGCCTGTATTTGATCACGGATACGTGCCGCATCTTCAAAGTGAAGTAATCGGCTCGCTTCTTCCATGCGAGAAATCAGTTGCGTCAATACTTGCTGGTCTTTGCCTAATAGGAACAGACGAACATAATCGACCTGACGCTGATACTCTTCTTCACTCACTAACCCTGATACGCATGGTCCAGAACAACGGCCAATTTGATATTGTAGGCAAGGTCGCGACCGGTTGCGATAGACACTGTTTTCGCATTGCCTTACAGGAAATAGCTTTTGCAGCAATGCTAAAGTTTCGCGCACTGCATAGGAATTCGGAAATGGCCCGAAATACTCCCCTTTCTCATGCTTGGCACCGCGATGAATGGCTAGACGCGGATGTTTGTCCGCGCTGAGAAAAATGAGTGGATACGATTTATCATCCCGCAATAATACATTATAACGAGGTTGATAAAGCTTGATGTAATTATGCTCAAGGAGCAGCGCTTCAGTCTCTGTATGCGTGACAGTGACGTCAATTTGCGCAATATTTTTAACCAAAGTTTCCGTTTTTCGGCTCGCAACATGAGCACGGAAATAGCTCGTCAGACGCTTTTTAAGGTCTTTTGCTTTGCCAACATAAATAACTGTCCCCGCTTTATCATACATACGGTAAACACCAGGTTGGCTGGTGACAGTTTTTAAAAACTCTTTAGAATCAAAACAATCAGTCACTATTAGATAACGTCTCCGCGTTAAACAAACCGTGGCGAATAGCCAAATGGGTCAATTCAACGTCGCCACTAATATTCAGCTTGCTAAACATCCGATAGCGGTAGCTGTTCACAGTTTTTGGGCTCAGATGAAGTTGCTCCGATATCTCATTCACCTTTTGGCCTTTCGTTATCATCAGCATAATTTGTAACTCACGCTCTGACAAACAACTAAAAGGTGTTTCCGTCGGCGGCTCTAACTGCCCTAAAGCCATTTGCTGTGCGATGTCAGAAGCAATGTAACGTTGCCCCGAATGGACAGCTCGGATGGCAGTAATCACGTCTTGAGGTGCCGCACCTTTACTCAGATATCCACTAGCACCAGCCTGCATAACTTTCGCAGGTAACGGATTTTCTGTATGGATAGTTAACATGATAACTTTGGTATCAGGGGAAAAGCGTAAAATTTTACGAGTTGCCTCCAACCCGCCGATGCCGGGCATATTCATATCCATCAAAACGATATCAACAATATGGTTACGGCACCATTTTACCGCATCTTCTCCACACTGCATCTCATCCGCTACTTTGATACCCTTGATGTCTTCAAGAATGCGTCGTATCCCTGCGCGCACCAGTTCGTGGTCATCAACAAGAAGAACGCTAATCAAAGAAAAATCTCCAAAAATAAGGGAGTAACCTAATCACGCTTTACTAACGACAATGATATTACTTGTTTTCGCGCAAATAATGAATACAGAATAATTGCAAATTCATATCTATATCGTTTGACAGATATTATTTTTATCATCATTCCCACTATGTACATAAAATCGCAGGTATCTCGATTAATGCCATGATAAAAAAGAAAAATTTTTGAGATTTTTCTTGTCATTATGCATACACGCTGGCAAAAATAATGGATCCTCCAAAAAAGTTAAGGCTTATGCAATGAAACACAACAGTTTGATACAACTAAAAACCAGATAATTTTGCGCTATTCTTAATAGTAGGAGTTATTCTTATTTTTTATTTATTACAAATACTCTATTCATCTTAGAAATGAGTGCTTTTGACACTAATTAATTAGCAAGGAAATGATATGTTTTTTATGAACAAATCTTTCTTAATTAAGTTGATGCATTCTGTCGGGGTAAAACAAGGGGCAGTTGTGGTATCCCCTAACAGCAGCGCATCCTTGGTTTGTACCATTTGTGGCAGAATGCGCACAGGTTATCAAAGCTAATCATCAGTTTATGATATAATGTATTAAATGTTTAATAATGCCACCTATGTGCATTGTGGTGCGGAGTTACTCACATCACCTTGTCCACAGCAAGCCACTACTTCAGGAAAAAAGATGAGTAATCCAGATTTCACCACTTCTGCTGACCCAGAAACGTTAGCAAATGAAGTCGCATGTTTAAAAGCGACTGTGACCCTACTGCTCAAAGCGATCGGCCAAGCCGATGCGGGGAAAGTAATTTTAAATATCGAACGTTCTATCGCAGATATTGAAGACACTGCTCAAGCTGAAGTGTTCGCCAATACCCTTGCTCAAATTAAAAGCGGCTATCGTCAATAGCCACCGGTAACAACGAGTCACACTCCTATATATTCATGCTGCCACTTAGAAAGTTTTTTCAGTTAAATTCTCTCTATTGGCAGTTTGTTTTATGATCGTTCGAGACAATGATGAGCCTGCTACTTAAAGCATCAATTGGTGCCGGAGTTGTAGTACTGATTGGGATATTAGCGAAAACACGAAACTACTATATCGCTGGTTTAATCCCTTTGTTTCCAACGTTTGCACTTATTGCTCATTATATTGTCGGTAGTGAACGTAGCATCCAGGCACTACGCATAACAATCATCTTTGGGTTATGGGCGATTATTCCATATTTTATCTATTTGATATCACTTTATTTTTTCATTGAACACTGGCGCTTACCTATTGCCCTAACTGCAGCCATAACATGTTGGATTATCGCAGCCTGGATACTTATATCGGCATGGAGTCAATGGCACAGTTAGCGATAGACCATGCCATAAAGTATGGTCTAATCAACGTAATAGCAGCAAAATAAAGGCATGAATAGCCAGCATTACTACAGAGAAAATAAGGTTTACATTATTGATAGACTTTGATCTGACCTCGTCAGAAGGCTCGTCGCTTACCTGAATTTTTCTGACTCGATAAATCCAATACCCGCCAAACACTACAAAAAACAGCGCTAATAACACCCCCAGCAGGGGATGCCCCCACACTAAATATTCACTTAGCCCTGCAATAACAAACCAAAGAATGACAAAGACCATGATTATTCACCTAATGTTTTCAGAATTCGATTTTAGCACACCCTGTAAAAACGCTTAAACTACGCCCACAAAATAGTCATTTTATTCTTAGTCCGCTCTAAAATATGTATTTCAACCGATACTGTAGTACCGAATATAACGAGGAGTGTTCTTATAGCCTCGGGCGAGCGTAAAGGAAATGCAAGGTTGGTCTGGAAAGTAAAATTTACTTTACGGCAATAAAAATGTCGAATTCTATGTCCTACTTCTTAATTGTTATAGAATCGACAGAGTGACAAATGTGATGAGATATGTTTGAGGACATAAAGCATATGGTTGCTCAGTTTACTATGGAAAATATTGTCGGACTGATTTTGGTTATCAGTTGCGTCATTGCTTTATTAATTGTATCGATGTGGGGAATGAGGCGGCATCATTCTAGGTACAGTTTCATATTACAGTTTATCAGTTTCCTGTTGTGGTCTGTCATGGTGATTGTGACGGGAAATATCATCAATAATGCGCTAGCTGATATAAAGATAAACTTTGTCACTCCCAGGACGGTTGACTTCGTCTGTATGTCAGTCATCTTGTTGATGTTAATACGTAAAATGTTTGCATTATTTGATGTGCTGGAAAAGCGGCAGGTAGCAAAAGGGAGTGATATCACTAGCGCTAAAATCATATCACGTATGCTAAAAATCACACTCGTAGTCGTGGTGGTGCTACTCTATGGCGAGCATTTGGGTATGAGTTTTTCTGGGTTGGTGACCTTTGGTGGTATTGGTGGTCTTGCCGTCGGCCTGGCAGGAAAAGATATTTTGAGTAATTTCTTTTCTGGTGTGATGCTTTATTTTGATCGTCCTTTTAATATCGGGGATTGGATACGTTTACCCGATCGCCACATTGAGGGAGTTGTTATCGAAATAGGTTGGCGACTGACAAAAATAATGACGTTCGAAAATCGCCCATTGTATGTCCCCAACTCTATGTTTACGGATGTTAGTGTTGAAAATCCGGGCCGCATGACAAACCGTAGGATTAAAACCACGATAGGGCTGCGTTATGCTGATGCCGATAAGATTGGCGCTATTGTGGATGAGATGCATAATTTCTTAGCTAACAATGATGATATCGATCAGCAACAGACCTTGTTAGTCTATTTCAATGGATTTGGTGATTCTTCTCTTAATATTATGGTTTATTGCTTTACTAAGACCAAGGTATGGGCTGAATGGTTAGCGATTCAGCAGCGCTGTTATTTGAAGTTTATCGATATAATTCATAATAATGGTGCAGACTTTGCTTTCCCCAGCCGTTCGCTTTATTTCGAAAATAGCACAGCAGAGCCATCAAAAATATCTATGCAGCCATAATTATTCTTTTATCTCTGATAGCCCGGTACTGTTGTCCGAGAACGACAACATCTGTTTATGTTGATTCCGCCAAACTAATGCTATCACCCAATTCAAGGCTACCTTTATGGTGGCCTTTTTCGTTTTAACCCTTAGACATCCAGTCAATACCTCATCTATTATGGCTATTCAGGTAGAGCAAATCTAATAATTGCAGATAATCAGAACATTGAGAGCAGTAATGCAACTGGGAGACTCAAGGGCCAAGTTATAGCAATAAGTAGGGATGATAATCCTCTTACCACCAAGCTCTGATCGCGCGTTAATGGGAATATGATGAAAATAGCGACAATAACGCCAATCAGGTAAATATAAAGCAACATAAGTCCGGTATTCACGGTGTAACTTTCCTTTTTCCATGTTATCGGCCCATTATCGCCGAAAGAGCCTGTCTTTCCACAAGATAATTCAAATCAGGGCCTTTAGTATGTCGTTATGTTGCTGCAACGCATCCTGAACTTATAGCATCTGTGACCTCAGTTAATGGGGTTAACCACGGGGCGGAAATTGCCGATTTAGTTCGTTTAGCGCTGATGCCTGATAGTCTTCCGGAACATATTGTTAATACTATCATGTCTGCATTTGGTGTATTTGTTTCTCTATTAAGTGATAAGCCATTCCTGCCTCAGGATTTTATGGAGCCAATTGATGCACTCACGATCGAGAATGTGGTTAAGTTTAATACCCAATATCCTCAAGGGTTACCTGAAATCTGGGGAGGTGAGGGGAAAGTTATCCGTTCGGATTATCGTTAGACCATGTGGATGCGATTAATCCGAACGCGGGTATGGTCAGTAGTGGCATAGACACGGTTCAACTATCTGTAAACCAAGTTGAACTGTTAAAATCAAAAGATCTTTAAATAATATCCCCTCTTCCAACCAGATAAGAGGGAGATGAATAATGCGATAAATAAAAATAATCATCAGATAATTAATACATTAATTAAGATTAGTGAAATATATTGATACTCCAAATACAATAAATAATATTTGTATTTTTTGTGGGGAAGTCTATTTTTTAGCGTTTTTTTTAATATTTTCTTTAATATTCATGGATAAAATAAAAATTAAATTTCATGTGTAAAAATACAAAATGATAACGATTGAAAATAATTTCACCAGAAGAGGAAATATAGACTAATATTTTATTAACGTAAGCGGGAAGGGTATCTTCAACGCGAAGAAGCATTTGCATACAGTGATATACATAGAATCTGGGACAGGCCCCAAAATAGTCTAACTATTTGATCTTTCAATTTTGAGAGTTAACAGTCTCATCTTAAAATTTAGCTACTATATAGCGAGTATGCTCCCACGGAGCTGCGGAGGCCTTATGAAAAAGGTGATTTTTTTCCTTGTGTTAATGATGTATTCATTTTTTACCTTTAGCCAGGATGTGGGGGGGGATTTTTCTAATGATATATCGTCAGCGCCGCTAATTATTGCGGTAGTCCATAAGTTTTGTGATGTAGCATCTCCATCAATTGGTGAAGAACATCCTGACTATTGGTGCTGTGAGGTTTGTTGCAACCCAGCTTGTGACGGCTGTAATTAGACATAAAAATCATTATTAAGCTTGTATTGAGAAAATACAGTGCATCAGGGGCCTGTCCCAGATTCTTTGGTGCGCAAAGCGATGTTATTTTCGCCACAATTTCTCACGTTTTATCTTTCTCCCTACAATTACTCAGCAATACAGAGTTCATTGGACTTCGCGCTGGCAGCAGGGTGTTCACTTCAAGGCGAGATTTTAATCAGTCATGTCGCCAGAGTTGTATTATTTCTGATAGTTAAATATATAATGAGAGTCACTGTTCAGTGGACAAAACACCGATCCCAGATCTCTATTAAGCAGTCTTACAGAATTCACAAGCTAACGTGTTATAGTGCAATTTTTACGGAAAATTATGCTGACCAACTCATCCATACGCCTTAACAAATACATTAGCGAAAGCGGAATATGCTCGCGTCGCGATGCAGACCGTTACATAGAACAGGGAAATGTTTTTATTAACGGCAAGCGGGCCACGGTGGGTGAGCAGGTGTATGCCGGGGATGTAGTGAAAGTTAACGGGCAACTTATCGAACCACGCGATCAAAATGATCTGGTGCTGATTGCGCTAAATAAGCCAGTTGGCATCATCTGCACCACGGAAGAGGGTGAAGGCGATAATATCGTTGATTTTGTCAACCATAGTAAACGCGTTTTTCCGATCGGCCGCTTAGATAAAGATTCGCAAGGGCTAATTTTCCTGACCAATCACGGCGATTTAGTTAATAAAATCCTGCGTGCCGGCAATGATCACGAAAAAGAATATGTGGTAACGGTAAATAAGCCGGTGACTGATGAGTTTATTCTCGGTTTGGGGGCTGGTGTACCCATGCTAGGTACCGTGACCAAAAAGTGTAAAGTGAAGAAAGAGGCCCCCTTTGTATTTAGTATCACTTTGGTACAAGGGCTTAATCGTCAGATTCGTCGTATGTGCAAGTACTTTGGCTATGAAGTCACCAAGCTTGAACGCACACGGATTATGAATATTAACTTAAAAGGCCTGCCACAAGGTGAGTGGCGAGATTTACTTGATGATGAACTGATGACATTATTTAAGCTGATTGAACATTCATCATCTGATGAAAAACCGGTAAAAAAAACACAGACTAGGAGTACCACTGCTAAAAAAACGGTGATTAGCAGTCCTAAAAAGGTAGAAAAAGTTGATGGTAATTCCGCTTCCCGTAAACGTTTTGCGCAGCCAGGGCGTAAGAAGAAAGGGCGGTAATTTTCATCTTTTCTCAAATGGATAGTGAGATTGCTAATTTGCAAACCCGCATGATTAGTGGACTTACCGCTCTTCTTATTACAGGAGAGCGGTAAAATAGCTATCCATTGGCGGTCTATTGGGGATCGTTAATGCTTAATCAGATAAAGTGCAACTGGTCCGTCAACTAATCCTCACAGTATCAAGCCTAAAGTTGCTGAAATTTGGTGAATAAGCAAGAACGCCAACGCGACCAATAGGCCAACTGCTATAGGCTCAGGGATAGTATATTTTTGTAATAAAGGGATATTTAACGCATTACCTTTCTGGTCATAGAGCCACACTTGCCGCGACGAGCGTGCCATAAGTATCGAATTGGAACATATTGGAATCATATAATATGTAAAAGTAACACTCTGTTATTCTTGGTGTTCCTTGCGCATATTTGTAGGCCATCTACAGGATAATTGATTGTATAGCTCCAAGCAAAAGTGGGAGTTTATGCATATTATTATGATATATATTCGATATGTAATGGTATAATCATGATCTAATACCCAATACTAGTATTGTTATTTAATTAAAGCGTAGTCCGACTCTCTATTTCAAGACTTTCACTGTAATAAATTTCTTATGTAATATATTGTTTATACTATAAATAATGAAACGTGCCTTCGGCCAATAAGAAGAGCTTTTAGATTGTGATTGCCACAATATTTACGTTACTTTTAGCGGGATATTGTGTGAAGACGCCGATATCGGAGGGATAATCCGTGCTATAGGCTGGTTTATTCTGGTGGTGAGAGTTAATGCTGTGCAGAAAACCTTTACAGATGTCATTCATGCTCCTCGCTATCGGAATTACGGTAAACCTCACCACAAATTAAGACCACATCAGGCCTTCTTTGGTGAATGCGAACCGCTACTGCCATGCATTCATGGCGTGTGGCATAGACATCGTCAGTTACGGGCAGAGCCTCGCAGGCATCCATTCCGCAGGTGCTAACCAGTAAAACAAATCCTATGAGCATATATTCTCCTTATTTATAGGATTTATATGAGTATAGCCTGTTTGCTGGAGCGGGAGAACACTGGTTTTTTATCAAAGTAATAGGTGCTTTCTGGGGGGGGGGCAGATATTAGCCAAACATGTAATAGTACCGCCCAACACAGCAAGAAATATTTCTGTGCTCATTCCATCGACTTATTTAAACGTATCAGTTTACTTTGGATTGACGGGTTTGGCATTATATCGACATGCATTGTTTTTTTAGGATGAGTGATGAAACAGTTCCCATTTGATAAACGTTACGAGATTGAGGATGCCAGCGGCATTGTTGAGTACTATATTGATGGTGATGAATATATTCGTGGTCAGGATGGGGTTCCTGGTTATCGAATTAATGGTTATGAAGTGTTCGAATATAATGCTAAAGCCAAACTCGCCGGGTTCCTTGAGGGAAAACATATAACAACTCCGGATGCGGATATTTTGCTGACGATTTTGGATGATACACCCGCTGATGAGTGACAGTTTGTAGTTTGATTTTCGGCTGTTGTAGCCGCGATATAGCAGTTATGCGCAGCTTCTTAATCAGAATATATGGAGTTTTAGCGCGAATAATTTTTTTAGCAGGTGCTTTTCAGCCGGCCTCAAACCGATTAACGTAATCTTTTAGTGATAGTTAGCCGGAGTCTCAATGAGTCAGCAAAACATTACGCTGTACAGCGACGCGGATTTTTTCAGCCCTTATGTCATGTCTGCCTTTGTATCATTAGCAGAAAAAGCGCTTCCTTTTACTCTCAGCCCCATTGACCTGTCTACTGGCGAGAATTTACGCGAAGCATTTGGCACACTATCGGTAACACGACGGGTGCCAACTTTGGTCATCGGCGATTTTCAATTATCGGAATCTTCAGCTATTTCCGAGTATTTAGAAGAGCGTTTTCCTTCGCCTGAATATACGCGAATCTTCCCACAAGACAAACAAGAGCGAGCCAGAGCGCGTGAAATGCAAGCCTGGTTACGCAGTGACTTTATGCCAATTAGGGTTGAGCGTCCTACTGAAGTTATCTTCGCCGGAGTGAAAATGCCACCATTGTCTGATAGTGGCCTGCATGCAGCCAACAAGCTCGTTTCAGGGGTGGAGCGTTTACTTTCAGGTGGTCGAAAGTATTTATTCAGCGAATGGTGTATTGCTGATACTGACCTTGCGTTGATGCTTAATCGATTAATGCTTAATGGCGACCCTCTGCCAGAATACTTGCGTAAGTATGCAAGTTATCAATGGCAGCGGCCTTCTGTGCAGCAGTGGCGTGCATTGTCGCAAAAATAGAGCCGGTTATGACTCTTAAAGCACAAGGATACAGAAAGTGTGTAAAAAGATTGGCGCAAAATGAAGAGCGTGATTGAAGTTGAAACAACGCGGCTACGGCTACGGCAATGGATACCTTCAGACAAAGCTCCTTTTGCAGCACTTAATGCCGATAAGCGGGTGATGGAGTATTTCCCAGCGCTCTTGACTCGTGAGGAAAGTGATGCAATGGCTGATCGTTGTCAGCGATTGATTGAACAGCATGGTTGGGGGTTGTGGGCCGTTGAGCTTAAAGCCACTGAGCAATTTGTGGGGGCTTTGGGGTTGCATATTCCCGCCGCCAAACTCCCTTTTTCACCCTGCATCGAAATAGGTTGGCGCTTTGCTTATCCATTCTGGGGGCAAGGGTTAGCAACAGAGGCTGCTTTGGCGGCTTTGCAGATAGGTTTCGAGAGATTGAAGTTGGCTAAAATTGTTTCATTCACTGCATTAATTAATCTGCGCTCACAAGCTGTGATGGAGCGAATAGGCATGGTGCGAGCAGCGAAGAGTTTTCCCCATCCAAATGTCAGCCCTGACAGCCCGCTTAGCGAACATTGCTGGTATTACATGTCATCCCAACAATGGCAGAGCAGATAGTCCGTTTTTAGCTGATGATTAATGGTGTTGGAATTTTCGATTCAGTAAGGCTGTACGACGATAGCTACATCAAATTAAGCAGAGGCAGTGAGCCATCAACAACCGCAGCAGTGATATAGATAATGAAAAGTGAATAGAGAAAGAAGTTGCTGATCATTTGACACCTCGGGTTACCTACACGGGTAAAACTTTTTGTCATGTCAAAGCAATTACAATATAGCATGCAAATTGAATAAAAAGCGTACAGAGAATGAATAACTCATGAATTTATTGTTGCCAACCTGTGATGCAGGTGGCTTTTTTATCAACATAGCGGTTTATGGGGCGGATTTTCTAGCGTTTTAGAAGATGTAAAGTGATATAAGCCAGCGAGATAACACGAGAAATGAAATTTATTGAATCTGTTGTTTTATCAATGGGTTAGCTTCGATTGAAAACAATTTAAGCAGCATACGAGCAGAGAGGGTGCAATTGTGCTACACTATGCGACCGATAATCAAGGATAAAACATGAAAAAAGTCTCAATCATTGCTCAGTGCTTAATAAACGCTAAGAGTTTCAGTGAGATGTCCGAAGCTGAATCCTCGATAAAAAAGACTTTCAACGAAAGTTATGCCGATCATTCATTTGATGAATGGAATACTGATGTTTCTACGTTGAGTGCGAACCGTATTATTAGCCTGGTTGCTGGTGCTTCCAAGGTTCGGGTCAGAGGATTGATCCAAGAATTATGGAATCACTGATCTCCAACCAAGGGTTTCCAATAACCAGCCTACCACTTCACTACGCCAAGCATGCCAGCCATGCTGCGTGGTGAATGTTCCTCCCCGTACCTTTCCATTTTCTGCTTGTTTCTTTCCATTGTCTCCTGCAAAACCGGTTCTTTACACTGAGTGAAATTTGACCCGGAAAAGATAATCTGAGTAACGCTAACCACCCCACGGTTTAGTGGCGTCGGTTATCGTAATCTAATGAGGTTGTACAACTGAGAGGCGGGAATATGTCATTTCTTGATAGCATCAGAAAACTGGTTAGCAGCGTCAAAGTGAAAATAAAGTGCCCAGATTGTGGTGCGACGTCAGAGCAAAGCACGGAAAAAGTGCATAAAAATACGGCGTTAGTCTGCCCTAAGTGCGGTTGCTTATTTTTACCTAAAGATAAACATTAGCGGCGGGTGACATTAACCAAAGATCATTGATGCCCACCGCAACAGCATTAATGCGCCGCAGATGCAAAGTAACACCACAAACATCTTCCAGTGTTTTGTATGCAAGCGTTTGGTTCCCATAGGCCTTTATTTTTACCTCGATAGATTTATTTGGCTTGAAGTTATTTTGCAGGATTTATATGTCCATCGCTACTTAGGTATAGTAGCGAAAATTTATGTTGATGCGAGAGCGAGTTCGTGGCGTTGAGGTATAATATGCGCTGCATCAATAATATTACGATTAGGAATAATGAAACTATGGCTGCAATTCCACAAAAATATGAAAATACCGAACGCTGGGCTTTTGGTGATACTGAACAAGTCGCAGATGATTTATTGGCACTGGTTCTCAATGGCACTAAAACAGCAACTTGTGCGGCATTAGACGAGGAAGGTGTCCCGCAGGCGGGTGATGTATTTGTTGTAGTCAATGGTCGCAATGAGCCGGTATGCGCAGTTGAGCTGACGGATGTTGAGTTGAAAACCTTTGATCAGGTTGATGAAGCGCACGCATTGGCTGAAGGTGAGGGTGATCGCACATTAGCTTACTGGCGTAAAACGCAACAACGTTTTTTTGAGGAATACGAACTTTTTTCCCCAGATATGATGCTGATTTGTATGCAATTCAAAGTGCTGGAAATATTTTAATAGCCAATTCGTCCAGCAAGAAAACGGATTCGTTTTTTGTTCAGTTGGTTTTATCGAATATGAAAGAAGAAACCGCCACTCATAAATTTTAGCTATGGGTGACGGATCTTTGAACCATCAAGTCACCCTCATTACCCAGGCATCTTGATGTCGGTCATAGTGTTTTTTGTAGAGCAGCTTATCTTGGCCATCTAATGTTGCGGGAATACTGGTACTTTCATCCCACCCATCTAGCTGCATACACAATTCAGGATCCGATTTACACGGGATACTGACCGTGTTTTCACCTTTACCTATTGGTGCGGACAGCACTGCATCGTCAACTTCGAAATCTCTGATTTTTACCACAGTATTTCCCATAAAGACTCCTTCCTAACCTGATGGTATGAGGTGTGACCAGACTGGCCGCTTTATTGAGAATAGCCGAGCTTAAAAAAAGTGCCAGAAGTTGTCGCAAAATAATGCAGCGCGCCTAGCCAGGAAGTTCGGCTAAATTAAACTGATTACGCCCATTCTTTTTAGAATAATAAAGCGCCTGGTCAGCAGCGAGCATTAAATCAGACTGATCAGTAATGCTGCTGTGCAGATGGGATTGATAGACAGTGACACCCAGGCTGATGGTGACTTTACGAAACTTACTTTCACTATGCTTGATACCCATCGCGCGGATAGATTGCAAAATGTGCTCAGCAACCAGACTGGCCCCTTTTTGATCTGTATCCGGCAAGATAGCTGCAAATTCCTCGCCGCCATAACGAGCTACAATATCGGTACTGCGTTTCAATGACTTACGCAATGCTCTGGCGACCAGTCGCAGACATGCATCACCAGAGATATGGCCGTAACAATCATTGAAATTCTTAAAGTAGTCGATATCAATCATTAAAACTGCCAATGGTGAAGCTGAGCGCCTGGCTCGCATAAATTCATGGGCGAGCACTTTCTTGAACTCTCGACGATTAGGTAATTTAGTCAATGAGTCGGTTCTGGCTTGAATTTCTAGACGCCGATTAGCCTTAATCAGTTTAAGTTCCAGAAGCTTACGTTCGTGGATATCTTCGGCTGTTCCGTACCAGCACTCCACATTGCCGTGGTCATCTACACTGGGTACGGCGCGAATACGCATCCAGTTCCAACCTTTTTCCACATGGCAAAAACGTATTTCAACATCAAGTGGGTCATGTGTTTGGAGCGAATGTTCCCAACTTATTAATGTGGGATGACGGTCATCAGCATGAATGGTTCGTAACCATCTGTCTGCCAACGCTTCTTCGCGGGTGAGTCCAGTGATTTTCTCAAAACGGGAGCTGACATTGGTGATCATGCCGTCTGGGGAAGCCGTCCAGGGGACCTGTGGGTTCAGTTCTACCATATTGCGATAATGTTGCTTACTACTACGCAACTTCTCTTCCATCTTTTTCAATGCAGAGATATCAATCATGGCGACAGACAGGCCGCTAACCTGACCACTAGGATATCTGGCGGCATTGATGCGCATGAAAAATACCCGTTGCTTATCCGGCATCTGAAATTCGGCATCAGGAATGCTCTCGTTACAATAGGCTTTTAGCAGGGCGCTTTGCAGTATGGGGATGATCCCAGGCAAGAAATCTGCGACTTTATGACCATTCACTTCAACTGTTTTTTTACCTAATAATTCTGCCAGATAGTCATTTACCGTCAGGTAGTACAAAGCTGTATCAATAAAGCACAGGCCGGCAGGAGCACTGGAATAAATGGATTCTAGCTCGAAGAGGCGTTGACTGGCGTTGTATGGTAAGTTGCTAAGATTACGGTCTATGCCGCGATAACCTTTGAATTCACCCTTGTCGTCAAAAAGCGGAATTCCACTACTTTCTATCAAGATTTCGCTGCCATCTGCGCGGATATTACGATTTTGTAATCCTGCGAAAGGAATGCGCTCAGCTGTAATTTCGGCGAATAGCTTTGCTACCCGATTAGCTTCATCTTTGGGCATAAAATCAAATGGGGTTTTGCCGATCACTTCATGGGGAAGGCGGCCTAGCAGCTCGATAGATTTTGCAGATGAAAACGTATAACGGCCGGCAACATCAACTTCCCAGATCCAGTCTGAATTATTTTCGATGATATCCCGTAAGCTGTTCATTTCTTTTAACAGAGCAATGTCAGCTGATTTTTCCCGATTATCATAATCAGTCATGATGTCCACTCCTGTTTAATCGCGGCTTTCCTTAGATAGAAGTCTGTCGGCTATTATTTAAGCCCGCAGATTGTATAACAGGGACAGATTTAGTACAGCTCAATCGGAATATTCTTATCTACAAATTATTTTATTATGATTATCACACTGAGAAATAAAAGAAAACTGACAATTGTCTATTTGAGGATATTGAAAAATGGGCCACCCAAATAAAATTAACACTTAATATACCAGAACCAGGCTAACATTATCCCGATAGTCGCCCGGCGTTCTTTGATTCTGATTAGGGTTAATCACAGCGTGAAAAGGAACAAGCTGCGCGGAGCCAGTACCTGCGCCGGGTTGCATTGAGCTTGCATCCCACAGTGTGGTACCGGAGGCGCCCTGATACAACTGATATTGTAAATAGTCAGTGGCGGTTGATGAACTCAATTTCATTTGTCGCCAATTCGTCACTGGGTTATCCCCCGGTGTGACATAAGTATTAAAGGTAGAACCTTTGGTACAGGTGAGGGTGATATTTTGGCTAATTGGGTTGAATTGTCCGACTAATGCAAAACTGCCGAAATTGACATCTGGGGCGCTATTAATGGCGCAATCCTTACTAACCACCAAAGTGACAGTCACTGACGAAATATCTGTGCCGATACCGCTGCCACTCCAATATCCTCCTACGCATGCGCCTAACGCAGCGACTTTGCATATATTGTAAGTCCAAGCCAGATTGATGACATCAGTATAAGTACCAGCACTGATATTGACGTTAATTGCACCATTGTTCCCGGTACGAATATATAGCGGTAGATTGGCCGTTATCCCGGCCAGGCCTACGACCAGTAGATTAGCGTTGCTGTAGTCCAGTACACTATTTATGCCCAGTGTGGGGCTAAAAGAACCATTGCGGTAAATAGCGTAAGGAATCAGGTCACCAGCCGCGTTCTTTAGATTAAGATTATTTGTCGTGCTGGCTATTTTGGCTGACAAAGAATAGGAAGACAATAAACTGACGCCGACACCAAGACACGACATCGGCGTATTGCCCTGAGTATTAACGACGGAGCTACCAGCGGCCACCGATGAGCCTGGCGGTAGGGTGACTGCGCCAGGCGAAAAGGTGCAGGAATCAGCTCGCGCGGGAGGAGTAATAAGCCCTATCAGTAATATCAGCAAAGTAATAATACCCAAGTGGCTAGCTACAGAGCTGCTTATAATGTTTTTTGGGGGCATATCTTCTCCCTTATTTCCGCTATTATTGGCTTACTTGCAGATTATTGTGCCAACATCCTGGATACCGGTGCTGGCCTTGAGGGTAAATTGCAGATAGCAACGAGCCCCATTGTCAGCCCGAATTATTTTCAGCTTATTTTGTGGTTTAGCTTGTTCAATATAAGTAATACCGTCCCAGCCGACATAACTGACCGGTTTTGCCTCAGAGGTAAATACTGGGCTGCCCTTAGGCAAATCTTTACCTGATTCATCGGTGATACGGAGTGTTGCGGAGGTGATTTGTTCTAATGGGAAGTCGATTAAATAACCACTACGCTCGCTAATAGCCAAGCGCCGTTCAACTTCAGGCGTGGAAACATCTGCCGGTAAGCTCATTGGGTCAATCTGAAATTTTGCCTGATAATAAGATGTGACATTAGGAACTAATAAATAACCGTCATCGTTGGTTGTGCCTATCAGCTGATTTTCATAACTGACAGGGATCTGACCAAACCCATGAGTTGATATCAGTGCGAACGCATCATTAATGGTGTTACTGGCATAGACACCGTTATTCATTACCACCAGTGATCCGCTAACTTCACCCCAGCTTTGATAATCCCCCTGACTGCCATACACGCCAACCCGGCTCTCCAGTGCGCGCGTCCGCCAGATAAGGTCCGCCTGCTGATAGCTGCTATTTTCACCTGTACTATTGGCATAAGCTAGATTCCAGCCAAACCCGCCGTTAGTTGGGGTCGCTCGACTGTAATTTACGCGTTGGCTCCAGTTATTATTGGTATCGCGCACGCTACTGATACTGCCCGCACCCCATTCCCCCAGAGGAATGCTTAACACCATCTGTGCATTATAACCCTTGCTGCCTAATTCACGGTTGAGTGAAAAGTAAACACTGGTATTGTGCAATAGGGTGGTGGTGTAGCTGATATTAATCAGACGAGTTCGCTCACCTAGTGCATCACGGACGTCAAAGTAGCCTGAACCGATTGAACCATACGCACCTAACCCCAAGCTGCCGGTAATTTGGTCAGTACGCCGGCTGGGCCGGTATTCACTCTTATAATTTGCCAGGTCGCCATAGTTTGGGCTGCGGTTAATCCGTTGCGCGTTCAAGCTGAAAAAAGCGTTACTATAGCTGTAGCCAAGTGAATATTGATTGCCACGCCCGCCATAGCGCAGCGACGATGAGGATGCTGGAGTGCTGATATCTGTTTCGGTGGGCGCTATACCACTGCCTAAAACGTCGTCACTGGCGTTACTGAGAGTGTAAGAACTGTTCAGAACACCATAATTTCCGACCCGCAAACTGACCCCACTTCCCACCACATTCAGCTGTTTGGCGATATCGGCTCGTCCTTCCAGTGTCAGCCAGGGGGTGGTGCCATAACGTAGCACTCCGCTAGCAATAGGCTCACCATAGTCAGCGGATCGAATGCCATAGTTTTGGCGCAACATACCACTTGAAACGCTAAAATCCCATAAGCCGGGTTTGAGCAAATCGCTGGCTACATAGAAGGGGATTGAGGTGCTGACCTGACGGCCTAATGCATCGGTGGTGACAACAGTGGCTTGCCCTGCGCCATTGATTCTCGGCCCATTATCAATCACAAAAGGGCCGGGGTTAACGGATGCCGATTGCGTTCTAAAGTTATCAATATAAAGATCAACTGTACTGGGAATGGCCGCCTGACCAGCAAACTGCGGCAGTGGGTAAGTCACTAAGTCCGGACGAATAGCAAAGTTACGTGATACTTGAAGGCCGCCCACCCGCACTGAGCTACTCCATGCCAAAGAGCCGGTTATCAGGTCGCCCGCACTGTAGCTCAGTAAGTGATTCTCATCATTTAATCGCCACTGAGTATCGTAGCGGACATACCCTTTTTCTACCGTAATGTTATCGGTGTCCGTCAGGTTAGTGCGATAAATTCCGGTGTTACTGATCACGCCAAAATGGTCAAACAGGCGCTGTTCTGTCCAAGCTGAAGCATTGCTGGGTTGGCCGCTGCTATTTCCCTGACTGGCATAGATATCGTAGTTAAACAGTAGACCGAGACTGCTTTGCGCCAGATTATAATCCTCTGTTGCCGCAGTATTCACTCGCTGCTGAGGTAGCCATTCGCTCGGAACGTCAATGAGTAATCGCTGGTTGTCACCTTGATAGGTGACATGAACTTTATCCATGATATCAATAGCTACTTCGGGTGCGTTTAGTGCAGGCGTGGGGAAACCAACAGCTTTTAACTGTTCAGGTGCCAAATAATAGTGGCCATCGCGATAAATTACCGGTACGGCTTCGCCAAAGTTACGGCCATTAACCACCAGTTCAAGGTATAAGGTGGTGTCAGGCATCACCGCAGCAGATGGCGGAGGTGGCAAATCATCCCCCCTTACCGTTAGTGGTATGAATACAGGAGATATCATTGATGCATACATCAATGTCAAAAATGGCGACAGCCTGAATTTGATAATCATCCCAAACCCTAACGTATTAACCGTTATCCCGTTTATCAATGCCATAGCGGCGCATCAATCAATAAAGACTCTTCATATGAATCGTCTATTGATGGGGAATAACGATTGGTTTTGTATGACTATTGACCAATGCCGTTAATTGTCCGCTATTAGTAGATACAGGAACTTGAAAGCGCATTTCATTACCCGGCAGAACATAGCCCATCAACCCACTATTGAGACTTGTATTCTGTAAGTTGACTCGAGAGATTCGGGCATGGGTTTTCCCTTGATTCCGAATAGCCAGCCATGTTTTGCCGCTATCCTGCACCAGTTTGTAGCTGAGACTTAGCGGGAAGAATGTGGCTGGATTATTGGCATCTTCAGATTTCAATCCATCACCATAGATGAATAATGGGACGGAATAGCGCATCTGAAACTTCAGTCCCATATTTAAAGAAGGAGTGGGGGCATCTTCATTGGGATCTTTACGCGGGATCTCGTCAATCAACACTCTGAATGCTTGTTCCTGACCTGCTGGCACTTGCGTATTTTTAATCAGCCGAATCAACTGACGTTTGCCCGGTAAAATAGTGGCAACTGGCGGGCTGGCGATGACCACAGATTGATTGCTGTAATCTTCCTGCCCGGATTTTTGCTGCCATCCTAAAACCCGAATTTGCATATAAACGGGCTGACTGTCTTTATTTTCCAGCCACAGTGCAGTGGCTTTCTCATGACTATTTATTACCGGATCGATGGGCCAAATAAGTACCGAGGAGGCGGCATAAAGTGGGCTGCTGGCAAATGCCGTAGCAAATAAAACCAACGAAGCAAGTGATTTTAATTTAATCATGGCGAACTCCTTGTCGGTAAAATACACACAAAAATAAAGAATAATTTAATAAGTGACGGTCACTAATAGCGTATCGGTGTAATTCCCCGCAGTAGGGAATGAGCTACTGGCAAACAATTGCGCATATAAAACGATCTGTTGTAACGTGCTATTCGCCGTAATGGTCTGCGCAGAACCGCCGTTACTGCCATTACCCCAAATAACACTGCGAGCGCTATCTTGAAATATTTGATAAAACAGATATTCACCGGTTGCGCTATTGAGTAATCGCCTGCCGGAGGCAATATTCCCAGTGGTATTTACGCCACCATTTAACGCCAGAGTGATGCCTGGCGTACCACTGCATTGAATAATGATCGAACCGGCGTTTTGACTGGAGACGATATTGATGGCTGTTGATAGCGAAGAGACATTACCAAAATTCAGCGCGCCAAAGCTGCTGCTATCGGTATTCCCACTGCCTAAAATGCAGCCCGGCAATATGGTTGCATTAACGGTAAAGGCGCGATTTAGCGTTTCCCCATAACTGCTTGCCATGGGCAAGCCCAGCAGGCTAAAGACCAGTAATGTAATCAAGGTGGGATAGAAACCGTTAGGCGTCATCTTACTTCCCCTACCAATTGACCGTGACTTGAATAGTATCGGTATAAACGCCTACCGAGGGTGTGCTTTGTATCGGAATCAGCCCATAGACAGGGAGGATTACGGGCTGTCCACTGGCAACTTGAGAAATCCCGACGGTATTGTCCCAAATATGGCTATGCGCGGAGTCTGTATATAGGTTGTAATTGACATGCTGATTTGTCGGCCCTCCGACTAAATAGCGACTGCTGACACTCCCGCTTTGCCCGGCACTGAGTAATACGGTAAAGCTGGTGTTTTTGCTGCATTGCACGGAAATTGCCCCACTATTGGCTTGGCCGATAACGCTTATCGGGCGGCTCAGCACAGTGACTGAGCCAAAATTCAAGGTACCAAAGGTGGTCGCCCCCGCCGCCGCCGTACCTGCAATACAGGTAGGTAATAACGTCGCATTAATCGTGATATTGGCGGTTTTTGAAACGGCATAAACCGGATAAGTTCGCAGTAATAACAGTGAGAAAATGAACCATAACAGCGCTGTTTTATCGATATTTATCCGTGAGTTATATGACGTATCATCCAGAATCATACCTGTTACCAACTGACCGTCACGTTGACGGTATCGGAATAGGTACTAACACTGGGTGTTGCCTGCGTAGGAACTTCACCATAAATAGTGAGCGGGATAGCGGTACTAATCGCGGCCGCCGTGCCAGTAAGCTGATCAGAGCCTGTCGATCCCCAAGCCTGGGAATAGCTGCTGTCTTTATATAAATTATAATTTACAAATTCTGTCGTCCCTCCCGCCAGGCGGCGCTGGGCAAGCGAAGCATGTGCTCCATTATCTATTCCGATACTGTAAACAGTATCCTTGCTGCAATATAAACTCAGTGCACCATTGGCAGTACTACTGTACGCCTGCCTGATTCGGGTATTTAAGGTCGAGACGGTACCGAAGCTTATGGTGCCTAAATTGGTTATCCCACCGGCGTTCGTCCCGTCGTTGATATAACATCCTGTAATAATGGTTAATGTCGCGCCGAGCGTTCCGGCTACTGAACCTGCACTTGCAATTGGCGGGGCGGATTGTAATAAAACCATTGCACCTAGAATAAGTAAGGGTTGCTTCATTATTTCTTCCTTAATCATAAAATTTGCAGCCAGACAATCTAGAATCGAGTTGCGCTAATAACGTAGCGAAACTGATGTTTTCGATACTAATCATTAAAAAATCTAGATAATTAATTAATAGCATCAAGATGCGGAAAGTGTTCAACATTAATCAAAAAATTACTCATCCATCTCATATCTATCATTTATTGCGTTTTTTTCTTGAAAAATGACAGAGCTCGTTTAATCCCTACATTCAAGATGAATTGATGTTTTTAGTTCTAATTCTTAATGTGAATCCTTTCAGCAGAGTCATAAACTCTCCATGTTATAGGGAGGGGGAAATATTTATTTATTAGATTTGTTTCTCAAGTGGATTACAGAAATTCCTAACGCTATCGTGGCTAATAGTGCTGCAACGCCGTAAGTTAATTGCATTCCGTGGATAATATCCGTCGTGGCTGCCAATTGAATATTTTGAGCGGTCGATGCGAAGGCAAAAATAGCCCCCATAACCGATGCGCCAGTGATAAGGCCAAGATTGCGTGATAGGTTAAGCATGCCGGAAACGACACCCCGTTGATCGGCACTCACAGATTGAATCATTAGTGTATTGTTAGCCGTCTGGAAAATGGCATAACCTGCAGTAATCAGACAAACTGGGGCGACATAGCCAGGCACACCCCAAGCTGTGGGGATTATCGCCAATATCGTGGCCCCGAAAGTAAGACCTGCCAATCCGCTAGTGACCATTATTTCAGCACCTAGCTTATCCACGGCATAGCCCGCCGGAATACCCCCTAGCGCCGCGACTATCGGGCCAGCAGACATCGCTAAGCCAACCCATGGTGCTGACAAACCCAGCGCACGTGAAAGATAAAATGGCCCCACAATCAATGTCGTCATCATGATGGTAGTGACCAATATGCTCATGATTAAACTTCCGCGCAGTACTGAATGGCGTAACATGGCGGTTTGAATTAAGGGGTATTTCGCTCTTTTTTCTGCCCGACTAAATAGCACGACACCGATGGCTGCTCCTGCTAATAACGCTAAATTACGTGCATCGAATCTGCCATGTCCCCATGTCATCGATAGCGCATACAGTGCAAGAGTTAGTCCTAACAGCAGCATTCCGATCGGGTCAAAACCAGATTGTGATTTAGTGAATGAAGTCTGATTACAAGGCAAGTAACGCGATATCAGGAGTAGGGCCAAGAGTCCCAAAGGGATATTAATTAAAAATATGGCAGGCCAGCCAAACCCGGCAATGAGCATGCCGCCGAGGGAGGGGCCAAGTGCGGTACCGATGGCAGAGACTGTGCCGAGCATACCCATAACGCGCCCGGTTTTCTCTCGACTAACCGTTTCACCTACTAAGGCCAATGTTAGTGTCATCATGGCGGCGGCACCTAACCCTTGTAAGACTCGGGCAGCAATCAGTGTCCCGATCGTCGGTGCCAAAGTACAGCCCACCGATGCGACGGTGAATAATCCAATCCCAACTTTTAGCAACAGGCGCTTGTCAATGATATCGCCCATGCGCCCAATACTGATGGCTGATGTGGTTATCGCCAACAAATAGGCTAATACCATCCATTGCGCATCCTGAAATGAAGCATTTAAAGCCTGCGTTAATGTGGGTAACCCTACATTGGCAATGCTGGTGGCTAATGACGAAAGCAGCATCGGCAGGGAGAGGCTGAGCACTGTTTTTCGCAGGTTGGTATCTTCGACGCTGAGTGAATTTATGTTGCGGGTATTGGCTTTCATGTGGGGATAGCTCCAAATAAGACTTAGTCAGAGGCTATTCCATTACATGACCAGGCGGAAGACGCACTGAGTGCAGTTAATTGCTGCATTCAACGCTATGTCATCACGGATTGTGCTAGAGTCACAGAATGACAAAACCTGATCTCAATTTACTCCTCACACTCAATGTTCTGCTGGCAGAAGGCAGTGTGGTGCGAGCCGCCCAGCGATTGGGGCTAAGTCCATCGGCAATGAGCCGTGCGCTGGCGAGATTACGCCAAACCACCGGTGATCCTTTATTGGTTAGGGCGGGGCGGGTATTGGTTCCCACGCCAAGGGCCCCAAAACTAGAAGTGTGGTATCGCCGTTCCCCAGTTGCGCCAGTCTTTAGGCTCTTGCGGGTTAAGCAGGAAGTGTTGATTCACACTGGCTTTCGGCGCCAGTGGTGTAGTTGGTGGGGTGGCGAAAGCAATGCCACCGCGAATAAACTGCTGGAAGGTACCACTTTTCACCACTCCGCCGGTCAGGCCAAATTCAAGGTTATAGCCTGATGCCAGCCAGAAAACGCTATTTTGCCGTACTAATTGCTGGTATTTCTGACTGATGCGCAGGGAAACCTGTACCCGATCAGACATCGCTCCTAGATTAAATCCAGTCACAGTCCCCACTTCCAGCCCACGGAATAGAACCGGTGTCCCCACCTGCAATGAGCCAGCCTCAGCGGTATCGAGGATAATGCTCAGACCATCCAGATAGCGAGAATCCGTAATGGTGGCGGTTTGCAGCTCAAAAGTGCGTAATGTGCCACCTTTACCTGGCTCTACATTAATGTAAGGCTGGAATAGGGTATCCAGATTATTAACCCCGGCGGCAGAGATTTCCGGCGAAACAATCGAGAAACGGGTACCAGCGCGAGCAAAACTCTGTACATATTCGGGGTAAAGCACTGCTTTGGCGAGCACTTCATTGCGCTCTGGGGCCAGTTTCAGCGATTCAACCTGACCGATATTGATACCCAGATAACGAATTGGCATGCCGGCGGCAAGTTTACTGGCATCAAAGGTCCGCAAGATAATCTGGCTGCCGACCGCGCGCGCCGCAGTTTCGTTAGCATAAAGTGTACGTTTTACGCCTTTATCCAGCGTAACGCCCTCAAGATTATCGAAGCTGATTGCGCCTTTTAATGCGCGATTCAGCGGAGAGGCTTGCACAGTCAGGCCGCTCCCGTTCAATTGTACTTTTGCCCCACCTTCGGCCCAGAAGATACTCTTATCAGTGAGTAGCTTGCGATATTCCGACTGAATATAAACATCCACTTCGAACTCGTTAGCTTTCGGCCGGACCTGAGTAATTTCACCCACCTGGAATTTGCGATACAACACCACTGAACCGGTCTGCACATCAGGCAGGCTGGTGGCAGTTAAGGTGAGGGTAGTGGCTGGACTATTACCTAAAATGCCGTCGATCGCTTTATCTACGCTACTGTACAGTGGATACTTACCGAGTGGATCACCTTTACTGCCCGGCAGAATCAGAATACCGCCATCAATCCATTCCTGAGCACTGGCACCTTGGACATCGATGCCATCGATACCGAGTTTTACATCAATACGGCTGTTGACCACAAACTTGCTATCTTTATGTACTAAATCACGATATTTGGCTTCAATTGCTGCGGTAAAACTGACGCCATTGGCTGACAGTTCGCGCGTTAATATCTGACCAATTTTAATGCCATGTAATGAAATGGGCTGGCCCACGTCAATGCCGTAGCTTTCCGGCGCAGTTAATTGCAATTCGAGAACATTAGGTTGCTGCAACAAGCTTTTACTGCTGGGCAGCACGGTAAAACGCTGTTGCGGTTCACCCTCGCCAGGAATGAGTTCTAATGTATTTCCAGTTAAAAGCTCACTCAGTTTGGTATCACTGAGGCTGATGCGCGGACTGTTCATTTCAATGCGCGTACCAGTCCGCATTAAATCGACTACGGACGGATCAATAGTCAGTTCGCCGGTTACTTTCCCCTCTGGCTGGAGTGTCATTTTAGTCAGGGTACCAACTTGTAACCCCTGATAAATCAGTGGGGTACGCCCCTCACTCAAGCTATTGCCGCTAGGTAAATCCAGAGTGATGGCGACACCACGCTGGCTGTGTGCCAAATCAGGATAAAGCTGGAAAGGCTGGTCGGGCTTGGCGTTCTGGCTATTGGGCGGGGAGTCAAAAGCGATGGCTCCATTGACCAACGCGGCCAGACTTTCCATTTGTACGGACGCGCCATTGAGACTGAAATCACCTTTAAAACCCGATACGTTCCAGAAACGAGTGTCATTTTTGACCAACTTGGCAAAGCGCCGGTCAATCAGCACATCAATGACTACACCGTTATTATCAGGTGCAATATTGTAATCGTAGACTTTTCCTACCGGAATCTTACGGTAATACACCAGTGAGCCGTTATTTAGCGAACCCAGGTCAGGCGCATGGAGATGCACCATCAGTTCACCGGTATTGAGGCGAAATTTAGGTTGGGTATCCAGCGCGGTGAAGTGGCTTTGCGGTTTCCCTTCACCGGGCATCATGCCGATATAGTTACCGCCGACCAAGGCATCCAGTCCAGAAACCCCGGCCAATGATGCTTTAGGCGTCACCAACCAAAATTGAGTTCCTTCACGCAACGAGTCTTCCATGTCATTTTTGATGCTGGCGGTAACTTTAATATTACGCAGATCATCATCCAGGCTGATGGATTGCACCATTCCGACTTCGACACCTTGGTAGCGAATAGGCGTACGCCCCGCGACAATCCCTGCCGCAGACTGGAAATCGATAGTGACTTCCGTGCCACGTTCTTGCCAGTTGTTATAAACCAGCCATCCCGCAATCAGCAGGGCAATAAAAGGCAGCAACCAGAAAGGTGATATCCGGCGTTTATGTTTAATCTGTGCCTCAGTCGGTGTACTCGGCGTTTCCTGTTGCATGTGCATCCCAAATCAATCGGCTATCAAGCCATTCAACAGCAAGGATAGTCAAAATGACCGCAGACCCAAAATAGAAGGCTGCTGGCCCCATAGTAAAGGAAAGGAGCTGATCGCGATTAATCAGCGACATCATTAGTGCAATAACAAAGAGATCTAACATTGACCAGCGGCCAATCCAGGTCATTAGGCGCAGCAACCGCATTCGAGTTTTCAAGCTGTGCTGTGTCTTTAGATGAATACTCATCAGTAATGTTATTAAGACAATAATTTTGGTAAAAGGCACCAGCACACTGGCGATAAACACCACGGCGGCTATCGGCAGATTACCAGATGAAGCAAGAGAAACCACACCGGAGAAAATAGTATCCTCCATACGCGTGCCGTTGGCATAAACAATTGATATCGGCAATAGATTGGCGGGCAGCAGCAACACGATAGAAGCAATTAACGCCGCCCAAGTTTTTTGGATGCTGTGACGGCGGCGATGGCGTAAAGGGATGTGACAACGTGGGCAGCGGCCAAGGGCATCAGGGTGCCCGGTATAATGACAGGATAAACAGACGCGCAGCGTTTCTCTGGGGCCGGGGGGCTGCTCTTGCGGGTAAAAACGCTCCCACAGTTGTTCCAGATTTAGATGCACCAGCGCCAGAATACTGAGTAATGTCAACGTCAGATAGGCTATTAATCCGGTTCCGGCCATTACATCAGCGTATTCTTTGACTTTAATACAGGCCACCGCCATGCCGATAAGATAGATATCCAGCATCACCCATTCTTTCAGTCGCTCAAGCATCAATAAGATTGGCCGCAGATTCATACCAATTCTGCTGCCAATTCGTAGATAGAGTATTGACACTGTCAGGGTAATCGGCGCACCCAAAATACAAAATGCCACCATACTGGCGGTGATAGGGTGGCCCTGACGGCTCATTTGCCAGATCCCTTCCAGCAAACTGGCATCAATTCGGGTGCCGAGCAGACGGATGGTAATCAGCGGTTCGGTAAACGCAAATGGCATCAGTAATAGCATAGCGACAGCAATGGCGGTCAGACGGGTCAGTGACCAATCTCGCCCACTGGCAATTTTTGCGCTGCAACGCGGGCAATAGGCGGTTTGCGTGCCATTGAGTGGAGGCAAAGTAAACAGCGCATCACATTCACAGCATCGCTGAATCCGGGAGGTGGACAGTGGGCGCTGAATGGCATGTATTTTCATCTATTGAGCACCCTGATACCGATGTCGGCCTGTAAATAGTAAACAGTAAATAATAGTGCGGATGGTAGCAGAGCAATCACTCAAAACAAGGGGCAAAAAGGGTCAAACCCACGATGTCGGCAACTCTTTTGTGGGTAAGCGTCGAATAACCTTGTAGCAACGCGCAATTAATGATTATTTTATATAAGCTACGCGCAATAATTGCCTCTGGCTATTCTTAGGTTTCTAACGGTCATTACATGAAAAAAGTAGAATTCTACGCGGAATTAAAACGTGACTTGAGTGCCCTGATTGCAGGTGAAACTAATTTCATCGCCACATTGGCTAACGCCAGCGCTTTAATTTATGAGCGCCTTGACGGTTTAAATTGGGCGGGTTTTTATTTGCTCGATGGCAATCAATTGGTGTTAGGGCCTTTCCAGGGAAAAATCGCCTGTGTGCGTATTCCTGTCGGGAAAGGGGTATGTGGAACTGCGGTGGCAGAAAATCGCGTTCAGCGGGTCGGTGATGTTCATGCATTCCCCGGTCATATCGCTTGTGATGCCGCCAGTAATGCTGAAATTGTGCTGCCAATCACAGTTCAGGGAAAAGTTATCGGCGTTTTGGATATCGACAGCATTGTTTATGATCGCTTTGATAAAGACGACGAATTAGGCTTAAACTCAGTCTTGGCGGGGCTTTGCGAGCATCTTGAACTTTGTGATAGCGCAAAATATGTCACACAAGCTGCAAGTTGATATACGGATAACGTGGCAATTGCTGATGGCGTCATTATAATGACGCCTGTTCATGCCTGCGCTGGTTGGCAAACCCGTTGTAATCAGGAAATTTCATGGAAAATCAACCTAAGTTGAACAGTAGTAAAGAAGTCATAGCCTTTTTGGCTGAGCGGTTCCCGCTTTGTTTCACCGCCGAAGGCGAAGCACGTCCACTGAAGATCGGAATTTTTCAAGATCTGGTCGAACGTGTTCAAGGGGAAGAGAATTTAAGCAAAACGCAATTGCGTTCTGCGCTGCGTCTCTACACCTCAAGCTGGCGTTATCTTTATGGGGTCAAAGTCGGTGCTGAGCGTGTTGATTTGGACGGCAACCCTTGTGGTGTGCTGGAAGAGCAACATGTAGAACATGCCCGTAAACAGCTGGAAGAGGCGAAAGCCCGTGTTCAAGCACAACGTGCTGAACAACAAGCTAAAAAGCGCGAAGCTGCCATTGCTGCGGGTGAAACCCCAGAGCCACGTCGCCCACGTCCGGCAGGTAAAAAACCTGCGCCGCGTCGTGAAGCGGGTGCTGCTGTGGAAAACCGCAAGCCTCGTCAGTCACCTCGCCCTCAGCAGGCTAATCAAAAACAATCTCGGCCACCTCGTCCACAGGCCGAGGAAAACCAGCCACGCCCTGTGCCGGTCACAGATATCTCTAAACTGCAAATTGGTCAAGAAATCAAAGTCAGAGCAGGCAAGAGCGCGATGGACGCAACCGTATTAGAAATCGCTAAAGATGGCGTACGGGTGCAGCTATCTTCCGGTCTGGCGATGATTGTGCGCGCAGAACACTTGCAGTTCTGATACGGAGGCCAACCTAGGCATGAACAAATTTGTCAGACTAACAGCAATCGCAGGCTTGTTACTGGCGGGGGCAAGTTACGCGGCTGATACAACGTATCGCATCGGTCAACTTCCTCAATTACACCAGGAACCAGAGCACGCAACCGTGAGTGAGCGCGTAACATCGCGCTTCACTCGCTCTCACTATCGCCAATTTGCATTGGATGATCAGTTTTCCGCCAAAATATTTGATCGCTATCTCAACATGCTGGATTACAGCCATAACGTGTTGTTGGCATCAGATGTGGCAAAGTTCGCGGATAAAAAACATTCGCTGGACGATGAATTAAAATCCGGCCAATTAGATACGCCGTATGCGTTATTCAATTTGGCGCAGAAACGCCGTTTTGAGCGCTATCAATATGCGCTGTCAGTGTTGGACCGGCCAATGGATTTCACCGGTAATGACACCATTGACATTGATCGCAGCAAAGCGCCTTGGCCGACTAGCGAAGCAGAGCTGAACAAGCTTTGGGACGCAAAAGTTAAATACGATCAGCTCAATTTGAAGTTAACCGGTAAAACGGACAAAGAAATCAAAGAGACGCTGACGAAGCGCTATCAGGCTGCAATCAAGCGTTTGACGCAAAGTAATAGCGAAGACGTCTTCCAGCTGATTATGAATGCGTTTGCTCACGAAATTGACCCCCATACTAACTACCTGTCCCCACGTAATACCGAGCAGTTCAATACCGAAATGAGTTTGTCTCTGGAAGGTATCGGTGCCGTTCTGCAAATGGATGATGATTACACATTAATCAACTCCATGGTTCCGGGTGGCCCAGCAGCGAAAAGTAAAACTATCGCGGTGGGTGATCGGGTGATCGGCGTTGGTCAAACCGGCAAACCGATGGTGGATGTTATCGGCTGGCGTCTTGACGATGTGGTCGCGCTGATTAAAGGGCCGAAGGGCAGTAAAGTGCGCTTAGAAATTTTACCAGCCGGTAAAGGGACGAAACCTCGCACCGTGACGTTGACGCGTGAGCGTATTCGTCTGGAAGATCGCGCGGTGAAAATGTCGGTGAAAACCATCGGCAAAGAACGTGTCGGTGTGCTGGATGTTCCTGGCTTCTACGTTGGCCTGACAGAAGACGTCAAGGTACAGTTGCAGAAACTGGAAAAACAGAATGTCAGCAGTATTATCATTGACTTACGTAGCAATGGTGGTGGGGCGCTGACTGAAGCTGTTTCTTTATCTGGTTTGTTTATTCCAAGTGGCCCAGTGGTTCAGGTGCGGGATAATAACGGTAAAGTACGCGAAGACAGTGATACAGACGGTGTGGTGTATTACAAAGGCCCGCTGGTGGTATTAGTTGACCGCTACAGTGCCTCTGCATCCGAGATTTTTGCTGCGGCGATGCAAGATTATAGCCGAGCCTTAATTGTCGGTGAGCCTACCTTCGGTAAAGGGACTGTACAGCAGTACCGTTCTTTGAATCGTATCTATGATCAGATGTTGCGCCCTGAATGGCCGGCATTGGGTTCACTGCAATACACTATCCAGAAATTCTATCGGGTAGATGGTGGCAGTACTCAGCGTAAAGGGGTTACTCCAGATATTGTGATGCCGACTGGTGTCGATCCGGCAGAAACCGGTGAAAGTTTTGAAGATAACGCCTTGCCTTGGGACAGCATCAATGCTGCCAGTTATGCCAAAGTGGGCGATTTGAAACCGCTGGAGCCTGAGTTACGCAAAACACATGACGCTCGTATCGCCGCTGATCCTGAATTCCAACATATTCAGCAAGATATTGATCGTTATAAGGCGCTGAAAGATAAGAAGAACATTGTCTCTCTTAATTACGCTCAGCGTGAAAAAGAGAACCATGATGATGATGCTACACGTTTGAATCGCTTAAATGAGCGTTTTAAACGTGAAGGTAAGAAGCCACTGAAGTCATTAGAAGATTTGCCAAAAGACTATCAAGAGCCGGACCCTTATCTGGATGAAACCGTGCATATTGCATTGGATTTAGCTCATAAAGAAAAAGCGCAACCACAGGTTGAATCTCAACCAGCAGCGACTGCTGCGACAGCAACAGCCGCAAAATAATCTGCGGACCTATACATAATCCGGGTTCTTAGAGCCCGGATTTTTTTTACTTTTTTTCTGTGCCACTTCAGATGAATTGACGAAAAAATAGCTCAATATGTAATAAAAAGTATCCAAATTTGTAAAGTTATGTTGATTTCCTCTCTTAGAACTTAACAAGCCTTGAAAATTTATCAGATGCCCATACGATCAGCATATCTCGGTAGTTATTTGGCTAGGTCATCATGTCAATTTTGGCTTAATACGGTGTCGATTTAATACGGTCGTCAATTAACAGAATAAGGAAATAAATTTTTATGATGCGTATCGCTCTATTCCTACTCACCAACCTGGCTGTCATGTTGGTGTTCGGGTTGGTGCTTAGCCTGACAGGTATTCAGTCCAGCAGTGTGCAGGGGCTGATGATTATGGCCGGTCTGTTTGGTTTTGGCGGCGCATTTGTTTCGTTGCTGATGTCCAAATGGATGGCTCTTCGTTCTGTGGGCGGCGAAGTTATTGAACAACCCCGTAATGAAACTGAGCGCTGGTTATTGGAAACAGTACGTCGTCAGTCTCAGCAGGCAGGCATTGCCATGCCGCAAGTGGCTATTTATCAGGCTCCGGATATAAACGCTTTCGCGACCGGTGCCCGTCGCGATGCTTCATTGGTCGCTGTTAGTACCGGTTTGTTGCAGAACATGAGCCGTGATGAAGCTGAGGCCGTTATTGCCCATGAAATTAGCCATGTGGCGAATGGTGATATGGTTACCATGACTTTGATTCAAGGTATCGTGAATACCTTCGTTATCTTCATTTCACGTTTGATTGCGCAGGTTGCCGCTGGCTTCTTGTCGGGTGATCGTGATAATGAAGGGAGCAGTTCAGGTAACCCAATGGTTTACTTTGCGGTTTCAATGGTATTGGAGCTGGTGTTCGGTATTCTCGCGAGCATTATTAACATGTGGTTCTCGCGTCATCGTGAATTCCATGCCGACGCCGGTTCAGCAAGATTAGTTGGGCGTGAGAAGATGATTGCTGCATTGCAGCGGCTGAAAACCAGCTATGAACCCCAGGAAGCCGGTAGCATGATGGCTTTCTGCATTAACGGTAAATCTAAATCATTCAGCGAGCTGTTTATGTCTCACCCGCCGCTGGACAAGCGTATTGAAGCTTTGCGTTCTGGTGAATACCTGAAGTAATCGGTATTGATATAAAATAAAAAACCCCGCTAAATGGCGGGGTTTTGCTTTGTGCTAGGTCTTCTTTAGATAACCTAACCGCGTTTTTGGCTTACCCGCAGTAAACTGACCAGCGCCGCGATGCTGGCGAAACATCCCGCAAGTATCAGTGATGCATGCGTTCCATTGGTGGCAAACAGATTGAACATCAAGGCAACCAATGCCGCGCCTGATGTCTGCCCCAACAGGCGCGCGGTGCCCAACATGCCACTGGCCCCGCCGCTGCGATGTTGGGGCGCGGCAGAGATAATGGTGTGGTTATTGGGCGCTTGAAATAGGCCGAAACCGGCACCACACAGCACCATACGCCAGATAATATCTAAATCAGTGGGGTTGGCAGGTAATATGGCTAACAGGAATAACCCACTCGCAAACACCGCTAAACCAATCCCTCCGAGTAACCCTGCATGGTAGCGTTCAACCAATCTGCCCGCGATGGGAGCGACCACCATGGTAGCAAGAGGCCACGGGGTTAATAGCAAGCCGGTGGCTACTTCATCACGACCCAAAACGGTTTGAAGGAAAAAGGGCAGTGAAACCATTGCCAGCATCTGGGCGGCTGTTATGAGTCAGTAAGAATGAGAAACGGAAACTAGGGAATTTCCGAAAACAAACGGGAACAAATTGGTCTTGATTTGGATAGTTAGTTATGGGATTACTCGGGAATTAGAGAGATAAGGAGTTCGACAAATGGCAGGCCGAAAGTCATTCATTACTAACTTAACTGACGAGCATATTTTTGCACTGCATACGCGCATCAGAAACGCCAGATACGGCGAACATGATGATATGGTCGATTGGCTGAAATCGCTAGGCTATGCCGTTTCTCGCTCAGCAATGGCGCGGTACTCCGGTGAACTTAAGAGGCGGGATGGTTATGAGGGAACCGCTGGTTCCTTCACCTTGCATTCCGCTATCAATGATGCGCCTGACTATGACATGAATCTTGCCAACTTATACAAAGAGTTAGGCGAAATTGAGTATAGGAAGGTGGGGGTATTAGAACGAATTCGGGAAATCGTGGATTCTAAAATTTCCACCATACCTCGATAAATCGTAAATACTCGAAATGAGAAAAAACTTCCTGCATTGGCTTTTGAACCACGTACTTTGATAAAGCGAGGGAACGCGCTAACCACCGTTTAAATCATTTTTAAATAGCCTTTACACAACGGGGCAATGAAGCCCCTCAACCCGCTTGCTTGTCACTTGGCTTGTGACCAGATGCTGACGAGTGTGCCCTCTCTATGTCGGCTAAAAGTTCAAGGCGTTCTTGGTCTGTCATTGAGTCGTACCTCAGAGCCATCACCATAGCATTGTGAGATATGCCGGTTTTCTCAGGAAGGTCATCAGGCCAAGGAAATTGTGACGACACTGGCTTACCGGTAGATTGAATCGATGCTAGTAATACACCAATACCTTGCCTGTAAACCTTATCAATTATAGCCTCTCGCTCATTGGGTGTCATTCTACTGAGAAACGCTAGCCATGCTTGCTGCTGGGCCTCAGTTACTGTTTGTGACTCATCCAGGGGGCATTCGTTGAGCTGTGAAGGCATACTATTGTCGGTTGTATCTCCACCATTTGCTAACCATTCAATAGATACTTCGCATTTTTCAGCAAGGGTGGCCAGTCTGTCTAATGATGGATATGTCTTTCCTGATAAATAGGCCCGTATGACTGCCTCTGACATACCACATCTTTTAGCAAGACTATTACCTGACTCCTTTCCCATTGCCTCCCTCAATCTATCTTTAAAATGAGCTATTCCATTGCGTGTAAAAACACGAGGCATGTTTTTCTCAGAAGTATCATGCTTTTCTTTGTGTTCCCCAGTCATAGGTGCCTCATTATTTGAAATATGCATTCGCATAAAAACACGCATATATATTGACTTCGTGTTTTTATGCGATATATTTATATGCATACCGATAAGCGCTAGAGATTATCGGCACAGATAAACCCATAAGGATCACACAATGCAGACAAACAGACAAGACTGGCATCGCGCAGATATCCGCGCTGCATTAGAAAAGAGTGGTACTAACCTACGAACCCTCTCTGTTGCGGCAGGTCTGTCCAAAGATACTTTACGTAATGCCCTTGTACGCCCTTGGCCAAAAGGTGAGCGTCTGATTGCTCACGCAATTGGTGTCAATCCTGAAACCATTTGGCCTAGTCGCTATATGAAATTGAAAGAAGTGGCTGATATCCAAACCATTTAACACTGCTTGAATAAATCAACAGAACAGCCTTATTTTTGGAGTGTGAATAATGGATATTTGGGTTACAGCACAAGAGTGCATAGGGTTGCCGAACATGCCAACCGCCCCATTTAACATATCTAACCGGTTGAAAAAAAATGCAACGGTAGAAACCATGCGCAAGCGTGAAGGCACTAAAGCCTATGAGTTTCACATTAATTGCCTGCCCCCCGTCGCCCGCGCCTCGGTCTTGAAAACCCAGGGTACGGTTGAAATCAACAACCAATATTTTGACATTATCAAACGCCCGTCCGATGCCTATTGCCGCGAGTCATTGTGGCAACACTGGAATAACGCCAGCAATAAACAGCGTGAAAAAGCAAAAGAGAAATGCGAGGCCGTCATGGCTGTAGCCGGATTGATTGATTCCAGTATTGATACGTTGACGGCATTTGACTCGGTGGGCGAAGCCTTAAAAGTGTCCCCGGCCAATGTTCGCCGTTGGTATTACCTCGCCAAACCATTTGATCGCACTGACTGGCTGGCGGCTCTGGTGAGCAAACACGGTCAGAACTTGACCGCCCGTAAAATGAAAGAGGCTGAATGTTCCCCTAAGGCTTGGGATTTCTTTCTTGCCGATTTCCTGCGTCCGGCGCAACCGGCATTACGCACCTGTTACGCCCGGCTGGAAGAAGCTGCCACCGCCCATAACTGGACAATACCGAGTCTGTCCTCGTTGCGACGCAAGCTGGAACGTGAAGTTCCTACCGAGCAAGTCGTTTTGTTACGCGAGGGGGAACATGCCCTGATGAACCTTTATCCCGCTCAGGAACGCAGCGTGTTGGAACTTGATGCGATGGAGTGGATCAACGGTGATGGTTACCAGCATAACGTGTTCGTTCGTTGGTTTAACGGGGAAGTTATCCGGCCTAAAACGTGGGTCTGGCAGGATATTCGTACCCGTAAGATTTTGGGCTACCGCACCGATGTGTCAGAAAACAGTGATTCTATTCGTCTGGCGTTGGCCGATGTGGTTGAGCAATACGGCATACCCAAACATATCACCATCGATAACACCCGCGCAGCAGCCAACAAGTGGATGACCGGTGGTGTGCCAAACCGTTACCGCTTCAAAGTTAAAGAGGATGACCCGAAGGGCATTATTCCTTTGTTGGGTATCAAACTGCACTGGACAAGTGTGCTATTCGGTCAGGGGCACGGTCAGGCTAAGCCGATTGAACGCGCATTCTCACATGGTGGGTTGGGGGAAGTGGTTGATAAACACCCCTTACTTGAGGGCGCGTATACCGGTGCCAACCCTATGGCCAAGCCGGATAATTACGGTGAACGGGTGGTGGATGCCGAAGTCTTTTTAAAAGCGCTGGCCGAAGGGATCGCCTTCTGGAATCGCCGTCCTAAGCGCGATACCGAGGTATGTCGGGGTATCCTCTCCTTTGATGCCGCCTTTGAGCAAAGCTATCAGGAAAGCACCGTGCGCAAAGCTACCGCAGAGCAACGGCACTTGTTACTGCTGCCATCTGAGGCGGTCACGGTTAATGATGGCACCTTTGTGTTGAAGGCTGGCGGGAAGTTGCAGGGCCGTGAGAATCGCTACTACAACGAACAGTTACTGGGTATCAAGCCCAATAAGATTGTGGTGCGGTTTGACCCGGCACAATTACACGCCAGTGTGCTGTGTTACACCCTTGATGGGCGCTTCATCTGTGAGGCCACTTGTATTCAGAAGGCCGGGTTCGGTGACACGCAAGCCGCCCGTGAGCATCACAGAAATAGAACTCGATTTGTTAAACGTACTAAAGAGGCAACAGCAGCGCAGAGCCGCATGACCGCGCTGGAAGTTGCGGAACTGATGCCAGATACCTTGCCACCGGAACCGCCTGAAAGCCGAGTGGTTGAAATCTATCGCCCTGCGGGTAATACCGTGCGGCGTGAACTGGTCGAGGAACAGTCTGAGACGGACTATGACTATGCCTTTGAAAATGCGGTTGCTCAATTACATGAGCAATCACAGAAAAACAGCCTGTAGGAGAATAATTATCATGAGTAACGTAATGGATTTAGCCCATGCCCAAACCGCAATGGCTGACGTTCGCGCCGAGATACGCGGGATAGTTGAGCGCGATGATGTGACCTATAGCACTATCGCCCGTGAAAGTGCCATTTCAGGCACAGCGCTGTCGCAGTTTATGAGTGAAAGTTACCGGGGTGACAACAGTAAAATCGCCGGACAACTCTCTATCTGGCTGGAAAATCGCAGCCGCCGCGCGAATGAAATGCCGGAAGCCCCTGATTTTGTGCAAACCAAAACGGCACGGCAGATATGGAGTGCGCTGCAATATGCGCAGTTGGCACAATGCATCGCCGTTATCTACGGCAGTCCCGGTGTGGGTAAAACGCGCGCATTGCAGCAGTTTGTTTCCGAGCGCCCGAATGTGTGGTTAATCACTGTTTCCCCCTCCCGCGCCAGTCTTAGCGAAGCGCTCTATGAGTTAGCCTTAGAGCTGGGTGTCGGTGATGCTCCACGCCGGGCTGGCCAACTGGGCCGCGCAGTTCGCAGAAAATTACGCGGGACTAATGGCCTGCTAATTATCGATGAGGCCGACCATCTTGATTATCCCGTGTTGGAGGAGTTGCGCATTTTGCAGGAAGAAACCGGCATCGGCCTGGCACTGGTCGGCAACCATCAGGTGTATGCCAAGCTAACTGGCGGTAGTTCACGCAGCGTGGATTTTGCCCGTCTGTTTAGCCGTATCGCCAAGAAAGTTGCCATCCTGAAAACCAAACGGGATGACATCACTGCTATTTCCGATGCCTGGGGCCTGACGGGTAAAGCCGAACGCGCGTTAATCCTGACCTTATCCGAGCGCCCCGGCGCATTGCGTACCGTCTCCCATACGCTCCGCCTGGCAGCGATGTTTGCCAAAGGCAGTAACGAAACCCTGACTGAAAAGCACATCCGTGCGGCCGTCAAAGACCTAGAAGGGGTACATGCATGAAACGTAAAGCAACGCAGTTAGTCAATGCGGTGGGTTGGCTCGAACGCCGCAATGTTGAAATCAAGCGGGTCAACGCTGAACGGGCCAGACCCATGCTGGAGATTGTCGCCCCGTGTCCAGACTTAGTTCGCCGTTCTAAAGAAATTATTGAAACCAGTAATGGCCATGTACGTAAAGCGTATACCGCGATGGTACAGGGATGCATTATTCATTGGCGTGCGGAGGTTCATTATGTCCATTAAACAACCAATTAAGGTCATGACACTCACGGTTGAAATCTTTATGAGTGAGGCCGGTGCAAGGTCAGAAATTAAATGTCAGGGAGAGCAGGCAGCAAGCGACTTTATTAATACCTATGTGGATGAGTTCAGCAAGTTCCATCCACAGGCACTGGATAAGGTTATTGATGCGATGGCAGATAAAAACGTTACCGAAGTTAGTCTTCATCCTAACCAAGAACCCGCAATTGTTCATTGAGGCCATCATTATGGAAAATAAAAAAATACTACCTGAAGGTTATATGCTAGACCGCAAATCGCGTCTGGTTCCCATTAGTCAGGTGTCTGATTTTGATCTTGAAATGGATGCCTTTGTCCGTGCACAGGTTGCCGAAGCCATTGAAGAAAGCGCCCGTATCAGAGCATTCAAGTCAAAATCATTTGATGAGTGTTACGCCTGGCTGGACTTGGTGGCGGAGAAGTACGGTAAGACTCGTGGTGGCCTGAAGGGTAATGTCACTTTTGCCAGCTATGATGGCAGCGAACAAATCCGTATTGCCGTGCAGGACTCACTCACCTTTGGCCCTGAGTTACAGATAGCCAAAGAACTGATAGATGAATGCATTAGCGAATGGTCTGTAGGTGCCAATGAAAACTTACGAGCCATTATTCTGGATGCCTTTGCCGTGGATAAGGAGGGGCAACTCAGCAAGAGCCGCATATTGTCGTTGCGCCGTATAAAAATTGATGACCCGCGCTGGCATCAGGCAATGGAAGCCATATCAGAATCTTTACAGGTAGCTGTCTCAAAAACCTATATCAACTTTCGTAGGAAAGACGCAGACGGCAAGTTGGTCAACATTCCTATTGATATTGCGGCGGTGTAAATATGAACGCTAAAGAGTTTAATAAAAAACATCCTGTTGGCAGCAGCTTTATTTATCAGCCGAATAAGATATTACGGGGCGGTAAAGCAGTCAGAACGGTTGCGCTAGCGGGTGACTTTAATCAGGGAGTTATTGTTGAAATAAACCTTGAACCTTGGTTTGCCAATATTACGGCATTAACACCCGCAGGCTAATTTAACACTTTAATTAAATCACTTTAAATATGGCGTAAACCCGTCAGGGCTGGCTTACGCCTAAATCGAGGGAAGACTATGAATAAGCCTCAATTAATACGGCTGATCCATATAGCCAAAAGCCAGTTAAAACTCGATGACGAGACCTATCGTCTCTTGTTGGTCAATGCCGCCAACGGCAAAACAAGCTGCTCTGCGATGTCTCATCAAGAGCTGCAAGATGTATATTCCGAATTCCAACAACGGGGATTTAAACGCCGCTTTAAGAAGCCTGTAACACGAGTTAAACCGGACTCAAAAGGCCGTTCAAGAGTGGAGGAAATACCCAAAGTTCGTGCCATTTGGAACACCATGTTCCTGCATGGTTTTGTGAGTAGCGATGATGAGTTGGCACTGAATGCCTATGTTAAGCGCATGACCTCAAAGCTCAATAAAGGCGTAGGGGTTGATGAGGTGGGTTGGCTTGATGGTTGGCTGGCGTTCCGGGTGCTGGAGTGCATCAAACAATGGCACATCCGGCTAATGCTCAAATCTATGGTAACCCGCCGTAAGGCTCTACCGATTAACCCTATGACCGGTGATGAGTCGCGTGATTACCCCGTTATTGCTAATGCATACGAGGCCAGCCTATGACGTCAGCCTATTCTTTTGTTAAGCAAAGACAGCAAATGAACGCTGGGCTTGGTAATATTCTCAACGGTCTGGCGTGGTTGGAGAGTCAAAGATAGGAGAGTTAGCATGAGAGTTATACTACTGTTTTCCCTGTTCTTGTCATTTGTATCCAATGCAAGTACAAAAGATATTGTTATGGATTATTTGAGAATACATGCGGCGTACCGGATTGATGCCGCTGATTGGTATAAAAAAGGTGATACATGGATAACCGAGTCAACAGAAAAAAGTGAATATTTAAAAGTGGCAATAACTGGAGACAAAGTTGCGGTTTATTCAAAATTTCCTACTCCTATAAGTGATATGCATCTTTCGGGATGTGCAACCATTTACAGTCAACTGGTTCCCGACGCCGCGTATTGGGATGAAAATACCAATGCTAATACTAAAGCGATAGATACACTTTGGACTGATAAAATTTGGTCAGAAGAGTATGAAGATAAAGAGACTATTATTGATGGTTGGAAGATATCAATCATCAAAAAACCAGTCGAAATATCATGTGTAATTGAACCGGCTTTCGGTAAGAGGTAAGCATGAACCTTGAGCTTTTCGACCACGACCATGCCAATTTAGGTGCATTGCTAGACCGAATGGATGACATCCCACTAGGTGAACTACACGCGCGTTGGCCTCAACTGCTGGCTGACCTAATCGACCTCTTTGGTGTTGAGTTACAGCGTCAGGGCTACGATGAAATAGCATCCCGTTTGACTGCCAGTAAACTGGCTGGAGCATTGGCACATTACTTTGGGGGGCGTGCTGTCTATCTTCCCACTGGAGAGGCACTTAAAGCCGCTTTGCGTGATAATAAACTGTTTAACGAGTGGAGCAGTTCAAAGGGAAACATTGACGGTCTTGCTCGAAAATATGCCCTTACTAACTCGACGGTTTATGCTATTTTGCGGCAGCAACTCGCTTTACATCGCAAGCGCTACCAGCCAGAGTTATTCGACTGATACCAACCCGCTTCGGCGGGTTTTGTTTGACCCGTCACAAACCCACCCAACTCCCCCCATACGTAATGATGAGCTACCGATTATCAACAGGTAGCTATTATGACCCCTTACAGCGTGACCTTTATTCATGCCATTGATTACATGCTCGCGGCAGAAGGCGGCTATGTTAATGACCCCACCGATAAGGGCGGGGAAACAAAATACGGCATCAGTAAGCGCAGCTATCCTAACCTCAATATCGCCGCACTGACCCAAGAACAGGCTACCGAAATTTACTTTCGTGATTATTGGTTAAAAACCCATTGCGAGAGTTTGCCCCCTGGTATCTCCCTGGCGGTGTTCGACGGTGCTGTCCAACACGGTTACAAAGTGGCTAGCCAACAACTACAACGAGCTTTACGGGTGGCTGATGATGGTGTCATCGGTGCTAAGACACTGGCTGCGGCAGAGTCTATTACTCCGTTATTGCTGTTTGTGCGGCTGATGAATCAGCGTTCACAGACGTATACCCGCCTTATTGCCAACTCACCGGCGCAAATCCGCTTCATGAACGGATGGTTTAACCGTCTGGATAAGCTGACCACGGCCGTGCTGGAGGTGCTGTAATGACTTTGCCTGCCACCTCTATTTGCCTGCTGCAAAAGTTGATCCCCGAATTGCGTAATCCACGCTATCGCCGCACCTATTTGGAGGCAAGAGACTGTTGCCTGTGCCGTGCGCTGGCGGGGGAAGCGATTGACGAGGTGCCACTCTACAGCCATAACGCGACCTATCAGTCCTTTTATCGTCAGGGCTGGCAGAGCGTGACCGAGCAAGATATTCGCCTGGCTAAAACCGTGGGAATGAGCGCTGAAGTGGCGCGGCAAAAAATCGAAAAACTCTTTCGGGAGCCACATGCTCACTAATCTCAAGCAGCTTATCAGTAACCCTAATGGTCACCTTTCGACCTCAGACACCATGCTGTGCGGTGCCTTCATTGCCAGCACAACAGTATTACTCTGGTATGCCTGGCTGGGCCGCATGGATGAGTGGCTTTATATCGGCTATCTCACTGCCTGGGTCTTTAATACTCAGGCGTCTAAGCAGGCTTCTATCAAACGTGACCGAGAGGTAACCCCCAATGATTAACTTGTTACGCCAATATGGCTGGCCGCTGCTCTTTTGCATTGTCTGTCTGTCACTTGGGTTTTCATTTGGACAGACCTTCACTACAGCAAAATTAGCCCCTCAGATTACGGCGGCAGAACGCGCATTGAGTGAGGCTCAATTTGCCTTTGTCCAGGCACAGAAGAATGCCGCTGACCTCAATAATCAGGCGCTACGTAAAGCCGCCGCCAAACAGCAGACACTGAATGCGACCAATGAGCAACTGACCACCGATTTGTATGTCACCACCACCGCGCTGGCCCAGGCAAAACAACAGCATGACCGGAGTATTCCCGATGCAATTGGCAAAGATGGCAAGACTTATACCGGTATTGGCCCTGACAGCTTGCGGGTCTACACCGCCGCGCTTGGCTATAGAGCCGCCCCCAGTGATAACCGTGTGTCCCCGGCTACCGAACGCCATGACACAAATCCCCCTCAAACCCGCACCGCCGACGTCGGGGAGTCCCGAAGCACTCCTGACGCACGCCAGCCGCTACGGGGAATGGAGCCAGAATCTGGAAAGCAGGCTGATAGCCATCCAGCACTGGCAGGCAATTAACCAGGAATAGAGTCATGGCTGACGACGCAGATTATGCGAGTGAACTAGAGCAACAGGTGCGTGACCGGATTATCACGGCACACACCACCCGTAACCGGCTACGCAGCAATGGCATTTGTACCCATTGCGGTGGCGATATTGAGCCAAAGCGGTTAGCGATTGACCCAACGTTTACCCGTTGTATTACCTGCCAGGCATCAACAGAAAAAAGAGAGGCCCACGTTGTTAGACATTATTAGAGAGCATTGGGCCATCTTGTGGGCGCTGGGAACAGTAGGTTTCAACGTCATTCTGTTTACCCTGGCAAAAACTTACGCCAAACGGGATGAGGTTGAAACCCTCAAAACCCGCCTAAACGGGCTTGAGACCTCCTTTTCCACGCTGCCCAATCAAAAGGATCTGCACGCCCTGCAACTGGACATCGCGGAGTTACGCGGTGACCTAAAAGCGGCGGTGCCGGAGTTGCGGCAGTTACGGCACATGAGCGATTTACTGTTGCAAAACGAATTGAAGAATAAGGACTGAACATGCAGGAAATCTTGAACGAAGACCAGCGACTGGTGGTATTGCGCACGCTGGTTGAGTGCGGCGGGGATGCGAACGAATCGGTGTTGCAGACCTGCCTTGATGCCTACGGGCACCGTGTCAGCCGTGACCGGGTGCGGACGCATTGCCATTGGTTAGCCGAGCAAGGGTTGTTATCGGTGAAAGATGTTTCCGGTTGCCTGGTGGCGACATTATCGGGCCGTGGTACTGATGTGGCTGAGGGGCGCAGTTCCGTCCCCGGCGTAAAACGCCCACGCCCAAGGGGATGAGATGAAACTTAAACCGTTAACCTCCGGGCAAAAAAATATCGTGCGGATGATGGCCAATATCTATGTTTGCCAGGAAATTGAAACCCATGTGATTAAACCTCAAATGGAAAAAACGAGCGGCAAACCCTACGACATACTGGCAAAAGACAGTTTTGTTAATCATTTTATGGCGACAAACCCAGACCATAATCGCGTCTGGAAACAACTGCAAAAAGAAATCGTGGCCGTTCGGAAAGACCAACTGGCAAAAGCGAAGGCCAAAGCCAAGGCAGGCCCCCATGAGTGATAAACGCACCCGTGGCCGTCCGTCTAAAATCGATCTCCTGCCCTCCGCCATTCGTGATCAGTTGCACGGCTTGTTACGGGATAAGCGTCACACACAAGAAGATATCCGGGCCGCAGTCAATGAGTTGATTGACGGTCATGGTCTGGGCGATGACATGAAACTCAGCCGCACCGGCTTAAATCGCTATGCCAGCCGGATGGAAGAAATTGGCTCAAAAATCCGCCAGTCGCGTGAAGTGGCTGAAGTGTGGTGCGCCAAACTGGGTGACGCCCCGACCTCTGATGTTGGTAAGTTGCTGCAAGAAGTGGTCAGAACGCTGGCGTTCGAAACCTCCATGAAGATGAGTGAGGACGGGGAAACTGTTGAACCTAAAGCGATCAGTCAGTTGGCTCTGGCTATCCAACGGGTTGAGCAAGCGGCCATGACCAGCCTTAAGCGTGAGAAAGAGATCCGCGCCGCGTTCGCGGCGGAAGCGGCTGACAAAACAGAAAAAATAGTCAAACAGGCGGGGCTGACAGCCGATGCCGCTGCGGATATTCGCCGTCTAATTTTGGGGATCGTCTGATGCTGACCACCGAACTCACACCCGCCGCACAGTTTGTTATCTCCACCGCGCAGGCATTTAGCGATGATTACAGCGATGTCCTGCTGGGCTACCAAAAAAAGTGGATTGCCGACGATTCGCCGTTAAAAATTGCCGAAAAATCTCGCCGTACCGGGCTGACCTGGGCGGAAGCGGCTGACGCCTCGTTAACCGCCGCCAAGTCCCGTGAAGCTGGCGGGACGAACCATTTCTATATTGGCTCTAACAAAGAGATGGCGCGGGAGTTTATTGACGCTGCCGCCATGTGGGCCAAAGCCTACGGGCTGGCGGCGGGGGAAGTGGGTGAAGAAGTCTTTGAGGATGAAGACAAAGACATCCTGACCTTTATCATCTATTTTGCCAGTGGCTATAAAGTGCAGGCGCTGTCCAGTAATCCCAAGAACCTGCGCGGTATGCAGGGCAATGTGACCATTGATGAAGCCGGTCACCATGAGCGACTGGCCGAGGTGCTTAAATCGGCGCTGGCGCTGACCATGTGGGGGGCAAAAGTCCGCATTATCTCCACCCACAATGGCAATGAAAACCTGTTCAATGAGTTGATCCAGGACTCCCGCGCCGGGCGTAAACGCTATTCCATCCATACTATTACGCTCGATGACGCCTGTCATGACGGGCTATATCGGCGTATCTGCCAGGTATCAAAACAGGTCTGGTCACAGGCGAAAGAGGATGAGTGGAAAGCCAATCTGCTCAAAGACACCGCCACGGAAGAAGATGCGCTGGAGGAATATTATTGCGTACCGAAGCAAGGTTCCGGTGCCTACATCCCCCGCGTACTGATTGACCGGGCCACCCGTGAAGAACATCCCGTTCTGCGCTTCACCATGCCCGATGGCCATATGGAGTGGACAGAAGAGGAACGGCACCAAACGGTGGCCACCTGGTGCGAAGAGGAATTGGCCCCGCTGTTGACGCTGCTTGACCCCGATATCCGGCACAGTGTTGGCGGGGACTTTGCCCGTATCGCCGACCTGTCTATCTTCAGCGTGTCCAGTATCGAGCAAGACACCCGCCGCCGTCTGCGTCTGACGGTGGAGCTACGCAGTGTTCCCTACAACCAGCAGCGGGAAATCATCTTCTTTATTTTGCACGGTACACCACGACTGGTGGGGGTAGCACTGGATGCCGGGGGCAATGGCGGCTATCTGGCTGAAGCCGTATTGCTGCACTGGGGTGAGGATATGGTGGCCGCTATCCAGTTAAGTGAAAGCTGGTATCGGGAATGGGCACCGAAGTACAAGGCACTGTTTGAATCCGGTTATATCGAAATCCCGAAAGATGAAGACATCATTACCGACCAACGTCACCTTCAGGTGATACGGGGTGTCCCCAAGATTGACAAGAACCGCAGCACCGGCGCAGACGGGAACAAGCGACACGGTGACAGTTGCGTGTCCTACATGATGGCCGTCAGGGCCAGCTACATGGACGGTCAGATTATTGAATTTACCCCTTTGCCTGGGAAACACAGTGCTCCCAGCGAAGATGATGATTTACCTGCTAATGAAAGGGGATGCTGGTGAAAATGCTCAGTCGATTGGTTGACGCCTTTGGGCGTCGTTTTTGGTTCCAGAGTGAGCCGCAAACTGAGTCTGACGATTCACGGGTGAGCCAGTTGCGCCGCCATTACAGTGACCACCCCGTCAGTGGCCTGACGCCTGCCCGTGCGGCTGAAATTCTGGTGGATGCCGAACGGGGGCTGTTGCTCGAACAGTGCGATTTGGCCGAGGATATGGAAGAGAAAGACTCTCACCTTCAGTCTGAGCTGGGTAAGCGTCGCCGGGCTATTCAGTCCCTTAAGTGGACAATCAAGCCGCCCCCGAACGCCAGCCGCGAAGAAATCAGAGACGCCGAGCTGTTGACCGAAATTCTGCTGGATGCGTCATATTTGCCTGATTGTATCTTTGATGCCACCGACGCCATTTTGAAAGGCTTCTCCTGTCAGGAAATCGAGTGGGAGAATGTTGAAGGGTTATTGATACCGCGCGAGATTGAGTGGCGTGACCCTGCCTGGTTCCAGACGCACCCCGATGACCGTAATAATCTGCGGTTGCGCGATGGCAGCTATCACGGTGCCGAACTCCAACCGTTCGGCTGGATACAGCATTATGCGAAATCGAAATCCGGCTATCTGGCCCGCACCGGCTTAATTCGTACTTTGGTCTGGCCGTTTATCTTTAAAAACTACTCTGTCCGTGACCTGGCTGAATTTCTGGAAATTTACGGTTTGCCTATCCGGGTCGGTCAATACCCCGCCGGAGCCACCGACAAAGAGAAACAGACTCTGCTAAACGCGGTGATGTCGATTGGACATAATGCCGGGGGGATTATTCCCCGCTCAATGCTGATTGATTTTAAAGCCGCCGCTGACGGCACGGCAGACCCATTCTTGGCGATGATGTCCTGGGCAGAACTCAGCATGTCTAAAGCCATTTTAGGCGGCACTCTGACCAGTCAGGCCGATGGAGCCAGCAGCACCAATGCGCTGGGCAATGTCCACAATGAAGTGCGCTTTGAAGTGCGCTCCAGCGATGCCACCCAGTTATCGGCCACCCTGACCCGTGACTTGTTATTCCCGCTGTATGTGTTTAATTGCCAGTCGTATAACAATCAGCGCCGCCATCCGCGTTTTGAGTTTGACCTCTCCGAACCGGAAGACGTCACTGCCTATGCTACCGCCTTGCCGGGGCTGGTCGGCATGGGCATGAAAATCCCCGTTCAGTGGGCACACGATAAGCTGCAAATCCCGATTGCGGCCAAGGACGAGGATTGCCTCACAGCCATTGCACCGGCTCCCGACTTTTCCCAGGCATTGCTCAGTGCTCATGCTGTTCGCCCTGGTGTCGCAGCCCTGACAGCCGCGCCACAGCCAACGGATGTGATGCCAGATGCGGTGAGTGGTGAGCAGTGGCAAACCGCCATCGACCCGCTGTTGACGCCGATTATTGAAGCGCTGAATAGTGGCGGTTATGCAGCGGCCAGGGCCAAAGCCGATGAGTTGTATGTGGGGATGGATGACACCCAAATCACAGATATCCTGCACCGGGCCATGTTTGTGGCCGAGACCTGGGGGCGACTGAATGCCACAGCCGGTTGATTTGGGTTATGCGGCGACGTTAGAGCCTAAACTTGCCGTCGATTACTTCCGCTCGAAGGGCTACGTCATTAGCTGGAATTGGCAGGAGACGAAGGCCGCCACTCATGCACAGGCCTTTACTGTGGCCAAAGCGGTGCGCATGGATGTGCTGACCTCGATTAACAGTGAGGTTGACAGGGCATTGAGTGATGGCACCACCGAACGCGAGTTTATCAAGACCCTCACCCCACGCTTGCAAGCGCAGGGATGGTGGGGGAAGCAAATGATTGTTGACAGTGCCGGAGGGATTGAAGAGGTTCAGCTTGGCAGTCCGGCCCGGCTTGCGACCATCTACCGCACCAATCTGGCCACGTCCTATCAAGCGGGGCGCTATCAGCAGCAGCTTGGCAGCACCGAGACCCATCCTTATTGGCAATATATCGCCATCATGGATGGCAACACCCGCAAAAGTCATGCGGCCATGCACGGGCGGGTCTTCCGTTTCGATGATCCAATCTGGGATACCTTGTATCCGCCGAACGACTGGGGATGTCGTTGCCGTGTACGGGCACTGACCGCCGAGCAGGTCAAGCGGATGGGCCTCACGGTGGAGTCCAGCGTTGGGGCCATTACCACCCAAACAGTAGAATCGGGCGTTGATAAGCGCACCGGTGAAGTGTATGAATCTGACGTCACCACCTTTACGCGGGGTAAGCAACGCATGACCACGGGTGCCGGTTGGGCGAACAACGCCGGGCAGTTGGCCATGGGGGCTGACGTCAATATGGCCCGTAAGCTGGTTGAACTGCAAAACCGGCAGTTACGTCAGCAGGTTATCCAGTCGCTGAATAATGCCCCAGCACGACAAGACGCTTTTTCGCAGTGGGTAGGCAAGGTGCTGACCACCCGCAGCCCCGGCAGCAGCGTGCAACCGCTGGGGTTTATGGCGGAGGATATCGCCACGGCCGTGGAAGCCCGCACCGGCAAACCGGCGGCGCGGCTGCTGGCCATCAGTGAAACAGAGTTGGTGCAAGCCGACAACGTGAAACGCCAAAAGAAAGGGCTGTCCCTGACGTTGGCCGAGTACCAGACACTGCCTCGCGTAGTGGCCAATCCGTCGGCTGTACTGTGGGATACGCAGACCCAGCGCCTGATGTACATCAGCGGGGAGGCGGACAGTACGCTCAAAACTGTAGTCAATGCACCGTGGCAAACGGGCCGCATTGATACACTGGATGTGGTGGTCACACCGCAGCGCGTCCCTTTGTCTGCCCTGAAAAAAGGCATGGACAGTGGCCAATACGAACTGTTACAGGGGGCACTGTAAATGCAGATTGATTACAAATTCGATGACAGCAGTATCGTCAAGGCGTTTAAGCGCCTGGAAAAACTGGGGCAAGATACCACTCCCATCACCCGTGCCATCGCTGCCGTGCTGGCCAGCGAGAGCGAGGACGCTTTCGCCAGTGAAAGTGACCCGACCACCGGAAAAAAATGGGCACCCTTGAGCGATGACTATAAAGCCCGACTGGCGAAGAAAGGCAAGACCGGCAGTATGCTCCAGCGCAGCCAGGGTGGGCTGGCCATGTCACTGTCTACCGAATATGATGCGGTCAGTGCGGCCATTGGCACCAATAAAGTGTATGGCCCACTGCACCAATGGGGAGGTTTGCCGCATATGCCCCGTGGCCCGGCAGCGGTTCCGGCGCGTGAGTATATGGGGGTATCGCCGCAAGGGGGGGCAGATATCCTTGCCATTATCAATGAGCAGCACGCTAAGGCATTAAAGGCGTAATCGATGCAGGTTTACCTTTAAAAAGTGTTAAACGTGCCACGGCATTTTTAAACGGGGTTTAAAGGGGGTATAGTGCCACCTCATCCGTTATTTCCCGTTTTTATCCTCATCAGCCTCTCGCCGATGGTGTGATCTACCACAAACCCACCTGATTATCAGACCCGCCGACAATGGCGGAATGAAAACAAAAAAGCCGACTCACTCACGTTTAGCCATCCTCAATTCGACGTTATCCGGTTCGAATGACGGCTGGTATCAATTGCTGCCCGCTGGTCATTTCAGCGCCCGCGATGGTCGCCCTGATGACGTGGCAAGTGGCTCCTGGTTTATGGATGCCACGATTGCTGAAGCTTTTATTCAGGCCACGGTAGCCGTCAATCAGCCGGTACTGTTCGACTATAACCACATCACCCTCAAACAAGACGACGATGCCACCGCCGCCCGCGAAGCCATTGCCGCTGCCTGGCTGAAAAATCCGCGTGAAAATATGCAATGGCGTGAAGGTCAGGGCTTGTTTGTACGCCTGGCATTTACCCCAGCAGCACAGGCGGCGATTGATGCGAGCGAATGGGCCTACCTCTCTGCTGTTTTCCCCTATGACGAACAAGGCTATCCGCTGTTCCTGCGGATGGGTGCATTAACCAACGACCCCGGTCTGACCGGTATGGCCTCACTTGCCGCCCTCGCGGCGCAATCTCTGATAGATATCTCCCCCGAAAAGGTAACTGAAATGAATGACACCATTCGCCAACTGTTAGAACGGCTTGGCATTGAACTCCCCGAAGACCTGGACTCACTCACTGAAGACGGGTTGGACGAACTGTTACAACAAGCGCTCAGTGCGCTGGATACCATTCTGGCGGCGGCTGAAGTGGCGGTTGATGCATCGTCAGCCCTTGACGACGCGGCTAACCCTGAAGATGCCCTCAGTGATGTGTTGGACGTGGTTGACGGTGCAGCGGCGGATATCGTCGAAGCCGAACAAATTCTGGAGGACGCCGCGCTGAACGGCGTGGATTTGACCAAATTTGTCCCGGCGAAAGCCTATCAGTTGCTGGCGCGTCGGGCCGCTGTATTGTCGGCCCGTTCACGAGGCGGCAATGTAGAAACGGTTATCCAGAATGCCCGCCGTTCTGGGCGTGTGACGGCAGCAGAAGTGCCTTATCTGCGTGCACTGGGTAAGCAACACGGTGTGGCTGAGTTAACCGCAGCCATTGGTGGCCGCAAGCCTGTCGTCGCCTTAAGAGCGCGTCAGACCAGCGGCCTTGGTAAGCCACCTGCCCGTATGGCGGTTCTCTCCGCTGTGGAAAAAGACGCTGCCCGCCTTCAGGGATTAACTGAAGCGGAATATCTGAAACGCAAGAAAGGAGCCGCTAAATAATGGCACTCGTAACCCCCGCACTGATTAAAGCGCTGTTTACTGGCTGGAATGGTGACTTCCAGAACGGTCTGGATGGTGCAGCCAGCCAGTATGAACAAATCGCCACCATCGTACCGAGCACCACGAAATCCAATACCTACGGCTGGCTGGGTCAGTTCCCTGGTATGCGTGAATGGATTGGCGATCGTGTCATTAAAGATATGCAGGCACACGGCTATCAACTGGTTAACCGTCCATTCGAGAGCACTGTCGGCGTGAATCGTGATGATATCGACGATGACAACGTGGGTATTTACTCCCCACTGTTTACCGAAATGGGCCGCGCCGCCGGTGTCCAGCCTGACGAACTGACGTTCGGCGCATTGTCGCAGGGCTTTGACACCCTGTGTTATGACCGCCAGAACTTCTTTGATACCGACCATCCGGTCTATCCAAAAGTGGACGGCTCCGGCACGGCACAAAGCATCAGCAATATTTTGCTGGAGGAAGATTACACCGGTCAGCCGTGGTTTGTGCTGGACTGCTCACGCGCCATCAAGCCGATCATTTTCCAGAACCGCAAATCACCAGAATTGGTGGCGATGGATAAGGTCGATGATGAAGATAACTTCATGCGCAAACTGATCCGCTACGGGGTCGATACCCGTTGCGAAGCCGGTTATTCCTTCTGGCAGTTGGCCTATGCCGCGAAAGCGCCGCTCAATAGCAATAACGTGTGGCAGGTCATTCAGTCCATGCGTTCGGTGCGTGCTGATGGGGGCCGTCCACTGGCCATTCGTCCTACTCATCTGGTGGTTCCACCGTCCATGGAAAAACAGGCTACGCAGCTTCTTGAGCGTGAACTGACCGTCGACAGTGAGGGTGGAACCGTCAGTAATGAAATGAAAGGCCGTCTGGAGTTGATCGTCGGTGACTATCTGTAAGCCGAGACAACCCCGTTTTAATGCCCTTTTAAACAGGGTGAAAACCCTGTTTAAACCTTATCTAAGGAAGCTGGATGTCATGCCAAACCCAAATGAAACGAATGTGGAGTGCGTCGATATGGTCGGCGTTAGCGTGGTCAATACGGCACATAGCGGCTATCGCCGGGCGGGGTTTGTTCTCGCCCTGGGCGACAATGTTTTGCCACCGGTCACTGCGCAGCAGTGGCATGCATTGGAGGCAGACCCACGTCTGTCTGTGTCGGTTATCGCGGCAGCTACGGATGATTTGCCGTCGCGGGGGGTGGCCAATTCCGTGCTACCTGACGTGGTAGGCGTACAACCCACCCGCGCCGAACTGTTGTTGGGTGCGGTGATGTGTGCCGAGCTGGAAACCGACCCTCTGGTTTTCTCTACCAAAAGTGGCACGCCGCGCATGGATAAATGGCGTTCTCTGGTCGGCGATGACCTGACCGCCGAGGAAATCTCTCTGGCACTGGCGGGAGGCGCACAAGCATGAGTTACGCCAGCCTGACCGATATTTACAGCCGTTACAGCGCAGGTTCCCTGCATACCCTGGTCGATACCAAAATTGAACACTGGGGCGACCTGGACGAAGCGGAACTGGCTATTGAGCGGGGGCGTTTGATCCAGATTGCATTGGATGATGCCGCCGCCACCATTGATGGTTATATCGACAGTCGGGCCACGCTGCCGTTAAAAACCGTGCCACAGGTATTGGTCAGGCTGGAGTGTGTGCTGGCCCGTTTTGCGCTCGAAGACGGTGCTGCGACAGATAAAGCCACCAAAGACAGTGAAGATGCGTTGCGGTTGCTGGAAAAAGTCGCTGCCGGTGATGTCAGTCTGGGTCTCAGTAAAGAGGCTGAACGCCCTGACGGTGGCGATGTGGCCATGATGAGCAGTGCGGGCAGTGTCTTCAGTCGCGACAAATCCAGAGGGTTTATCTGATATGGCGGCCCCGTCTTCTGTGACCACTGAAATCTCTGACGCACTGCTTGCCGGTATCCGCCAGTTGTTCGGAAAAACGTTGCGTAAGGTGGATACCCATCCGGGCCAGTGGAGTGACAGCGCCGTCAAAACCATTATCAACACGGCCCCCGCTGTTTATGTGGCGTGGTTGGGGGGCCGTCCGGGCACCATCCGCCAAACGATGGTCAGTACCTGGGGGATTTTTATCAGTGCTCAGGTGTTGAATGGCCGTACCAGTGACCAACCGGGCATCTATCAAATCGTCGAACGTCTGACTGCCTGGTTGCACGGGCGACGTCTTTCCCCTGCGGGTCGCTTTGTGCTGACACAGGCGGGCAATCTGTGGAGCGATATCCAGAGTGCAGGCGGTGTGGCGGTCTACGGTCTGTATTTTGAGGCACCGCAGCAGTTGCCGGATGCGATAGACCTCAATGATGATGATATCGGTGACTACGCCACCCACTATCAACAATGGGCAGAGCCTGCCGGCACGCCGGAACAAGAGGCACTTATTTCCCTTCCTATCCAGGATAAACCACATGACTGAGTTACATATCAAACCGGCCCCAGGGCTGACGGTTCGTGACCCTGATTCTTACGAGCCGTTAGCCGCCAAGGGTGAAAAGAAACCGCGCACCGGCTTTTGGTTGCGCAGACTCAAAGACGGTGACGTCGTGACCGTCACTGCCGTTGTTGACGCCGCTGCACCCAAGAAAGGAGCCGATAAATAATGACCATTTCATTTAAAGACATCCCGGACAATATCCGTGTGCCGCTCTGTTATATCGAGTTTGATAACAGTGCTGCGGTCAAGGGCACCCCGCAGGTATTACATAAAACCTTGCTGTTGGGGTTGCGTCTTGCTGCCGGTAGTGTTCCGGCGGGTCAGCCGTTTCGCATCACCTCCGCCAGTGCCGCCGAAGACGCTTTTGGTCGTGGCTCTATGTTGTCCACGATGGCCAGCGCCTTTATTCAGGCCAATGCCTACAGCGACCTGTGGGCGATTGCCATTGATGACGATGAAGAGGGTGTCAAAGCCACTGGCACTGTTACCTTGTCTGGCACCTGTGCAACACCGGGGCAAATCGCGCTGATGATTGCAGGCACACCGGTGCGCGTGACGGTGTTGGCCAGTGACACTGTCGCTGCGATGGCCACCAAAATCACGACGGCTATCAATGCCCGTAAAACCTTGCCGGTGACGGCGAAATCCGCCGAGGGTGTCGTGAAGCTGACTGCCAACTGGAGCGGGGCCACCGGTAATGATATTGATATCCGGGTGAATTATTACGACGGCGAAATGCTGCCATCCGGTGTGGGCTGTGCCTGTAGCGCCATGACAAACGGTGTAGGTAATCCTGACCTGGCTGACGCTATCACGGCCTTTGGTGATACCTGGTGGAATTACCTGGTTAACCCATTCACCGATACCGCTAACCTCGACCTGCTCAAACTGGAACTGGTGAACCGTTGGGGGCCACTGCGTCAAATTGATGGCCAGTGCTTTATGGGGTTTCGTGGCACCCATGCGGTGACCAGCACCTTTGGCACGCAGCGTAATGACTATCTGTTCTCCACCATTGGCACCGGCATCGCACCACAGCCACCGTATCTCTGGGCAGCGACTGCCGCAGGCGTGGCGGTTGCCTCGCTAAGTATCGACCCTGCACGGCCTTTGCAAACCCTTGAGCTTCCGGGATTATTGCCACCCTCAATGGGGGAGCGCTGGGCGTTGAATGAGCGCAACCTGCTGCTATATGACGGGATTTCAACCTACAGCGTGGCGGCGGGCAATGTGGTGCAGATTGAGCGGTTGATCACCATGTACCGTGAAAACAGTTTTGGTGACCCAGACCCCAGCTATCTGGATGTGGAAACCATCGCCACCTTGTCCTATCTGCGCTATTCCACCCGTACCCGCATTACGCAAAAGTTCCCGCGTCATAAGCTGGCCAGTGACGGCATCCGGGTCAGTCCGGGGCAAGCCATCGTCACTCCGGCTGTGGTCAAAACCGAGTTGCTGGCGTTATTTACCGAACACGAGTGGGCCGGGCTGGTTGAAGGGTTTGAGGAGTATAAAAACACACTGTTGGTTGAGCGTGACGCCAATGACCGTAACCGCTTGAACGTTCGCGATAATCCTGACCTGGTGAATCAGTTCCGTATTTACGCGCACGCTATCCAATTTATTTTATAAAGGTGAATGAATGACCAGTCCATATCAATACACCGGCGTGGCGTATGTCCGGGTGAACGGTAAAGAGTATCCCACCAAAGAGGGGGCCACCTTTACGCCGGGTGGCATCAGCCGTCAGCCGGTGGTCGGTGCCCGTGTTTACGGCTGGCAGGGCAAGCCCAAGGAAGCCAAGCTCAGTTGCACTATCCCGCAAGGGGCGGGGATTTCCCTGTTTTATATTAACGGTCTGGATGATGTGACGCTGGAGTTTGAAAGTGATACCGGTGAGCGGTTCATGATGGCCAATGCCTGGAACACCGGCGAATCCACCCTGACCGATTCCGGTGACATTGCCACCGCGTTTGATGCCCGTGAATCCAAGGAGATTTAAGTGATGAATATCCAGTTAACACATGGATTGTCTTACGGCAAAGGTGCCGAAGAGGTCAAACAGTTTGATGTTGAGCTGCGGGAGCTGAATGCCGGTGACCTGATTGAGGCAGAGCAGGCCAGCGAACGCATGGTCATGACACCCAAAGGGCCAGCTCTGCTCGCCAGTCCGGCGACAATGGGTTACGAGATGATGCGCCGTAGCATTGCCCGCATCGGTATTATCCAGGGGCCACTCTCTATGGCCTTGCTGAAAACCTTGCATCAGGACGATTTGGAACTGTTACTGACAGCCACCAACGTGCAAAGCGATACGGCCATCGCCACGGTTAAACAGGTGATAGACGAGGGGCGATAGTCTGCGGTACGTCAAGAGCATCGAACGTACTGCCTTACAAATCGGCATTGTTTTGAAGGGCGGCCCGGTCTGGGCGTTGGGCCTCCCGCTGTCAAAACTTATCCTTTACCAGCACTGGACGAAGAAGAAATAAATGGCCACTGAGAATCGCGCGAAATTCATTATTGACCTGGTGGGTAACGTGTCTCAGCGTGCCCGTAATTTTGGCCACAGCATTCGCCAGTTAGGCGCTGATGGCAGTATGTCCATGCGCCTGTTGTCCCGCTCGGTCAGTGGTGCTAATAGCATTCTGGACAAGTTTGATAATAAGCTGGTTGGCTTTGCCACGGGTGGCGGTTTGGTCATGGCAGGCAAACGAGTCGGGGAGCAGAGCCAACTGCTCACCGAGCTGGGCACGCGCTATAACCTCACCGCTGATCAGGTCAACAGTTTTAATGAGGCGATATGGCAAACCGCAGGCAATCGTAAGACCCCCTATACCGACCTCATTACCGCGACTGAAAAGTTTTTGGAGCGGACGAACGATGTTGATGGCTCCATCCAGCAGATGGATAACATCGCGCTAGCGATGAAAGGGATCGGGTTGAATGCGCAAGATGCCGGGGATTTGGTCAGTGCATTCTGGACGTCTGGCACCAAAGACCTCAAGGCGATGACCAAAGCCCTTGACGGGCTTTCCTCTGTTTCTCTGATTGGCACCGGCAATCTGTCAGACCAGGTGCAGTCTGTACCGGGTATCATCAAGAATACCTCATGGAAAAAGCCGGAAGATATCGCGCAAATTGTTGGTATGCAGCGATTGGCCAACTCACAGTTCAATGATCCCTCTCAAGCGGCCAGTGCGACCAATGACTTTTTTGACTCCATTAAAAACAAAGATAATCAAAAAATCCTGCGTCGAAATGGAGTCGAAGTTTATAAAGATAAAAAACAAGGCATCTATAAATCTCCTGCTGATTTAGCGCTGGAAATAGGTAAAGCAGCAAAACAGAAAGAACATAATTTTAAGGATATTTTTAACGGTAACGCCCTGCAAATGATGATGGGATTAGCCAATAAAGATAAGCAGCAACAACTCAAAGGGTTAATGAATCCGACCAATGTTAAAGAAGGCTTTACCGATGAGAAGGCATCAAAGAATATTCAGACGTTAAACAGTGCAATAACGTCGCTCACTAATGCCGGTGAGAAATTCGCCCAACTTAAACTGGCCAAGCCGGTGCAAGACCTGGCTGATGCCATTAATGACCTGTCCCCTGAAGAACTCGATAAATATACCGGTATTTTGGAAAAGGCTACCTATGCCATCGGCGCGGCCGTTGCTGCCCGTTATACCTATAGGGCCGGTAAATGGGGTAAAGACTTGCTCATGGGGCCAGGTAAAAAAGGCGGTGGTGGTGGCGGAGAATTGGGTGCTGATGGTTCGGTGGTGCCGGTATTTGTCACTAACTGGGAAGATGGTAACGGTAATAAAGACTCAGTACCTGGCAGCGATAGTAAATCTAATAACGGAGGATTGATGGGGACAGCCATCAAGACTGCGCAGGAGATAATGAGCTTTATGCCTACGGAGGATGAGCTAAAGCAGCGAATGAAACAGTTAAATGAGGAGCAATATCCTGATGGTCGCAAGGCTAAACATGCCTGGCTTCCTGCTCCGATTGATAACTGGCTGCAAGACAGAGATAAGCAGCTCACCGAGCAAGGCCCGACAGCATCCCCTTATGTACGGGGTGGAACCCTGGGCGAACAATGGAATCAGTCGCAAGCCAACGCCCCGACTGAAGCCCGTGATTTTCGTCAGACTATCACGCCGCCAGAAGGAAAAATTACCGTGGAGCTTTCTTCAAAAGACAGTGGCTTACAGGTTAAAACCACCGAAGTGAAATCTAAAGGCGTCGATTTGCGGGTCAACACTGGCTACACCTACGGCGGGGGGATGTAATGGACTATGCAACCTTGTTTGAGGATACCTCATGGCGCGGCCGTCTTGCTGATGGCAAAGGCTCTTTCCGGGGTGTGCCGTTCTGGATGACTGAAGATGCGACCCTAACCGGTGGCCGTCGCATTGTGCGCCATGAGTACCCGTTGCGTGATGATGGCCAGACCGAAGACATGGGACAAGCCCTGCGCCAGTATGCCTTTACGGCGGTGGTGTACGGCGATAACTATTTCGACCTACGCGACTCACTGATTGAGGCTCTTGAGGCTGAGGGTGTGGCCGAACTTGTCCACCCGAACTGGGGCACCTTAAACGTCCAGATTGAGACCTATACGGTGCGCGAGTCCTGCGGGGCACAGGGCACTGCGATTTTTTCCATTACCTTCTCGCCAGCGGCGGATGATACGGCCCCAATTGAGGCCGAGGATACGCAGCTTAACAGCGACAGCCTGGCCGACAGTTTACTCAGTGACGTCCAGGCAGGCTGGGCCATTGCCACCGAAAAGATGGCGGATGCCACGGCGGCGATGAACGAAGTGGAAAAAACCGTTAATACCCTGACCAACGGTGTGCGCGGGTTAACCTCCAGTTCGGGTGGCGGGTCATTGTTGGCGGCGGCACTGGCGTTAAAAGGGTCAATCAAGAACTTGATGAATACCCCCGGCCAACTCTTTGGCGACATGTTTGGTCTCGTCAAGGGGATAGCACAAACCGGCACTTCAGCGGTGTCCAGTCTTGCCTTACAGAAAACGCTGGTCGGCGTACAGTCGCAATTCACCTCAAATGACCCGGCAGTGGCCCGCGTTCAGCAGGTCATGAATACCGCTGTAACGACCTATATTGCCGCCGAACTGGCAGGCGTCACGCTATCCGCTGCCAAAGAAGGCGCTCAGGTAACGCCCAGCGGCCCAACGTTAACGGGGGGTAACGATGGCTTGTCATTGACCTCATCTGCGGTGCCAGAGACCGGAGCGTCAGCGATTGAAACGCTGGAAGACAGTCATAAAGCGGTGACCGAGTTGGGCAATACCTTGCTGGAGGCACTGATAGAGACCGGTGATTTAGGCTGGTATCAGACATCCAGTCAGGTGCGAACCTACCGTTTGACCTTTATCCAACACATGATGGCCACCGCACAAAACCTGCCTGCGGCCAGAGCGGTGCAGCTCACCGGAACCGAACCGGCTTTGGTGGCGCTGTACCGCCATACCGGTGATGTTCGCCACCTTGAGCGTTTTATCCGCCGTAACGGTATTCGTCATCCTGCCTTTGTCACGGGTGGCGTTGATGTGGAGATAATCAATGACGCATCGCATTGAGTTGTATTTGGGTAACCGGATTTACAGTGGCTGGAAAGAATTGAGTATCACCCGCAGTCTCGAAGAAATCGCCGGACAGTTCACGTTGGGTGTCACGGTGAACAGCGGCGATTCGCCGTTGGTATTAAAAGCCGGGACAGCCTGCAAGCTGGAGATTAACGGCCAGCGCATTATTACCGGTTACGTGGATACGGTTGAGACAGACGTCGAGGGAACAAACCGAACCACCACCGTAACCGGGCGCGATAAAACCGGTGACCTGGTGGATTGTGCAGCGATACACGGCAAGGGCCAGTGGCGCAATGTCTCGCTGGCCACCCTCGCCAAAGACGTCTGTCAGCCTTTTGGGGTGGCGGTTATTTGGCAGGTTCAACTGGCCGCAGCCGCCGCAAAGTTCAAGGTCTGGCAGATTGAGCCAGGGGAAACTGTCTTTGATATGTTGTCACGGGCAGCACGCCATCGCGGCGTGTTGATCACCAGCAATGCCCAGGGTGACCTGGTCTTTACCACCGCCAGTAAAAACCGGGCAGGTACGTTGATTCTAGGGACTGACGACAGCGATAAAAACGCGCCAGGCACCCGCATGTTATCCGTTAAAACCCACCTGTCATGGGCCGAGCGATTCAGTCTGTTTCGCGTCAAAGGCGGGTGCAGTGGTGGTGGGTTGTGGGGTGAAACCCAAACGGCCAGCCAGGCAACATCGGTGCATGTTGATGTGACAGACCCGGATATCACCCGTTATCGTCCGACGATTATTATCGCCGATGACAACTTCACCAAAGCCAAAGGCAACGCACGCGGGAGCTGGGAGCAGAAGCGGTCAATGGCCCATGCCACTACAGCCACTGCCACAGTACAGGACTGGTTTAATCAGCAGGGCCAGCTTTGGTCACCTAACCAACTGGTGACCGTCAAGGCGACGGCGGCGGGATTATCCGAGCGGGATTTGTTAATCACGACTGTCACCTTTGATTTAACGCAAGACGGCGGCACCGTCACCGAACTGGAACTGATGCCCCGTGAAGGCTTCGAAGAACCGGCACAGCCTGACGCGAAATTTAATGATGGGATATGGCGATGATAAGACAGATAAATAAGATTACGGCCAGTTTTCAGCGCCGCCTGCGCCTGCTCATCACCCGTGGCGTGGTCAACATGACCAATGACAGCCTGAAGACGCAGAACCTTCAGGTGTCAATGATGGCCGATGAGACAGCGGATGATGTTGAGCGCTTCCAGAACTACGGTCACAGCAGTGTGCCCCCCGCAGGCAGTGAAGCCATTATTTTATCCGTGGGTGGTATTCGCCAGCATCTGGTGGCCATCGCCGTGGATGATAAAAACTCACGACTGGGCAACCTTGAACCCGGTGACAGCGCCGTCTATCACCTCGAAGGTCACAAGATTGTGCTCACCAAAGACGGGGTTATCCAGATTGTGTGCAAGCGTCTTGAGGTGGTCGCCGAAGACGAAATCCTGTTTGACTCACCCCAAACCCGCTTTAGCGGTGATGTTGATATTCTGGGTATCAGTAAAGCTAACGACCACCAATCCAGCGGGATTAGTGGCACTGGTCACACCCACCCAGAACATGATGGCTACACCACCGGAGGGCCAAACACATGACTGATATTGCATTGATTTGGCAAACCGATGGCGCGGATATTGCGGTGGGGAATGCGGATATTCTGCTCGATGACTCACTGAGTACCGCCGTCATTATTTCCCTGTTTACTGACCGGAGGGCGCTGGACTCTGATGAGTTGCCCGCCGGGCCGAATACGGACAAGCGTGGGTGGTGGGGGGATGTATTTCAATCCCGCCCGATGGGGAGCCGTCTGTGGTTACTGTCCCGTGAGAAGCAAATGACATCGGTATTAATACGGGCCAAGACCTACGCCGACGAGGCGCTGGCCTGGCTGATTGATGAGCGACACGTTAAACAGGTGCAGGTTACGGCAACAGCTCCCCGGCAAGGGATGCTGCATCTGGCCGTCACGCTGACACTCCCGAACGGCAGCACCGTCCCTCTGTCGTTTAACACCACTTTAAACGGTATTTAAATGGCTTACATTCCCCCAACATTATCTCTGTTGCTGGCCCGTGGTCAGGCCGATATTGAAAGTCGGTTACCTGGCACGTTTGCCCGGCCCCGCTTCAGCACCGCCGGAGCCGTGGCGTTTGCCAATGCTGGGAACGCCGCAGGGTTACATGACCATTTAGCCTGGACATCGCGCCAGATAGTTCCGCACCTGGCGGATGACGATAAACTGTTAGAACATTGCGAGTTTTGGGGCGTCTGGCGCAAACCTGCCGCCCATGCCGGTGGTGACGTACTCGTGACGACAACCCGCGAAGCGGTTATCCCTGAGGGCACCCGCTGGCAACGTCCTGACGGGGTGGTGTTTGAGTCGGTGGCAGAAGTGAGAACCGGTGCGGGTCGCGTCCCTGTATCAGTTGTGGCCATTGAGGCAGGCAAGAACAGCAACACCGCCGAAAATGTGGCGTTAGAACTCATCTCACCGATTGATTTTGTCCAGAGCAAAGCGCTGGTCAGTCAGACGACGCTCAGTGGCGGTTCGGAAGTGGAAAGCATCGACTCGTTGTGCGTGCGCTTGCTGTTTCGGGTGCAATATCCCCCGTCTGGCGGTAACCCGTTTGATTATGTCCGCTGGGCGCTGGAATGTGCCGGTGTGACTCGCGCCTGGTGTATTCCCCGCTATCGGGGGCATGGCACCGTGGGCGTGATGTTTGTGCTGGATGAAGAGGTCAATATTTTCCCCACACCCAACGATATTGCCCGCGTAAAAGACTACCTGACCGCGCACATTAACCCGGTGACCAACCAGGTTGAGGGCAAGACTGTCGGGGCGGAATTGATTGTTGAAAGCCCTAACCCCTTACCCCTAAACCCTGTCATTCGTGTGTCGCCTAGCACCGAGGACGTCAGGGCAGCGGTCAGTGACAGCTTGAACTCCTATCTTGCTACCCTCCCGCGTGGTGGCACAGCGTTACTATCCCAACTGCGGGCCACCATATCAAACGCGCCAGGCGAAACGGATAACACCCTGATATTCCCTACCACAGACCTGTATGCGGCTGAGAATGAATTGTTTGTTTTGGGGGATATCGAATGGCGATGACCGCGCAAGACTATCAGCAGTCAGGATTGCATCTATTGCCGAACGGCAAAGCCTGGACGAAAACGCCAAGCAGTTCTCTGGCACAACTGATGCTGGCTACCGGTGAAGAGTTGGCGCGGATTGATAGCGTTAACGATGCACTACTCAATGAGATGCACCCTGACCGTGTATTTATGTTACTGGAACCATGGGAAGACTTTGCCGGTCTGCCGGATTGCAGCATCGACAGGGAAGCAACGATTGAGAGCCGCCGCAGTGCGCTCAAAACCAAGCTGACGATGGCCGGGAGTTTGTGCATCCCATTCTATGAACAACTGGCGGCATCGCGCGGTTACAGCATTACGCTGGTTGAGCGCTACCCACACCATTGTCTGCGGGACTGTAATTATCTCCTTCATCCTGAAACTAACTGGTTTCGTGTCTTTGTCTATGTAGCCTCAACACTGACGCATTACGCGACGGTACTGGACAATTGCAGGCAACGTTTACGGATGGCCGATGCGGTAGACCTGGAGTGTTTGCTGGAGCGCTATGCCCCAGCAGAAACTGAATTTATCTTTATTTACGAGGATTGACCATGTACGGATTGGACAATAACAGCGGTGTCAGCGTAATGCCTGCTATCGCTCCCAAGACCAGCCCCACACCGCTCTGGTTTACTGAAGGCGGTACAAATCAGTCACCGAGTTATCCAGGACAAGACTGGTTTAATCAGATCCAGGCCGAGCTTTTAAACGTCCTGGTAGACGCTGCGATAGCCCCGAACAAGGCTGACCGAACCCAATTGTCCACGGCAATCAAAAAAATCATCGCCGATAGCGCTAACGTGGTTCCCGTAGGTGTACCACTTCCCTGGCCTACAGCGACAGCGCCGCAAGGTTGGTTAAAATGTAACGGTGCAGCCTTTAGCAAAACACAATACCCGCAACTGGCCGTTGCCTATCCTTCGGGCGTGTTGCCCGACCTGCGTGGTGAGTTTATACGAGGTTGGGATGATGGCCGTGGAGTGGATAGCGGACGCGGATTGCTGACGGCTCAGGCCGCAACGTGGATACAGCCCAACGTTGAAAATAATACGGTGTCTACCGGCATTGTATTAGGCAGTGGTGAAAGTGAGTTTAATTCGGGAGTTCTCGGCGGGGTGGCCAATATGACGGGCAATGCCAGTAATGGCCCGCGTACCCGTTGGTATATTCGTCCGCGTAACATCGCCTTTAATTTCATCGTGAGAGCAGCATAATGAATGTCGATAATAACAACTTACCGATTACAGAGTTAGATGATACGGGACTGGCTGTTGCTGCGGGGTGGTTCACGGTCTACAACATCGATCCAGTACAGCGAGAATATCAGCAGACATCATCGGAATACTTGCCAGAAGGTGTGGGTTTGCCCGCCTTCTGTTTTGCTGATCCCCCTCCAGAGTCAGCGACTGGTTTGGCTATTGTACGCTCGGTAGATGGGACTGCATGGGAAAAGTTACCGGACTATCGCGGGCAGACGGTTTATAGCACTAATACTGGACAGCCGGAAACAGTGATCCAGATTGGAAAATTAGGGCAGGGTCTCACCCCTGAGGCTCCGGCAACCCCCTTCGATAAATGGAACGGCAAAAATTGGATCACAGACGAGGAGGCGGTATCAGCAGTAGCAGTGAGTGCTGCTCGTGATGAGTTGTCGCAGCGTCAACGCGAGGCCGCTGACAAGATAGCCACACTGGAGGATGCTGTTAGTTTGGGTATGGCGACAGATCATGAAGTGGCGGACTTGAAAGAGTGGAAAGTTTATCGTGTGTTGCTAAATCGCGTTGATGTAACAAAAGCACCCAATATCGACTGGCCTGCAATCCCGGCATAAACCGTCATTTGAGCCATATGAAATGATAAAATCAGATGCCTGATGCAATTATCAATTTACGTGGCTCAATTTCTCAATTTACGCGACGCGCTACAGCGGCAAAGGAGCAAACTGATGTTCCGATCGACAAAGCAAAAATAGGAATGCGCAGTAAATCGACCGGTAATAATGGGAAGGGCTGGCTGAGTTGGCGGCGTACAAAGAAAAAGCCGATGACCAGCAATGCTATCACCTCAGCGGCAATCAGTGTCGGGCTTTGCTCTTGAGCAAAACCACTGATGGCGGTTATCAGTAAACCAAATGTCAGTGCATTCATAATGCTACTGATGACATCAAAACGGTTACCGTTGCTTTTCATATTATTGGCTGGCAAGAATTTCATACCCAGCCCCCAGGCAATCAGGCCTATCGGTACGTTAATGGCAAATAGCCACTGCCAGGATGCAACTGACAATACTGCTGCTGCAATGGTTGGTCCGGCGGCGGCAGAGACTGCCACAATCAATGCATTAATACCGATACCGCGACCTAACTGTGCTTTGGGATAAATAATTCGAATCAGGGCGGTATTCACACTCATCAAGGCGGCGGCACCTAACCCTTGTAGTACTCGCGCAAAAGTCAGCGTCCATAAGGAATCGGACAGGGCGCAAAACAGCGATGTCACACTGAATACCAGCAAACCAGCCTGATAAACTCGGCGATAACCAATGATATCGCCCAGTGAGGCCATCGAAAGCAAAGATACGGTAATAGCTAACTGATAGGCATTGACCACCCAAATGGAAGTCGCTGGGCTGGCATTGAGGTCACGGGCAATGGTCGGCAATGCGACATTCGCGATAGTGCCGTCAAGCACCGCTATCATAATACCTAAAGCAATAACGACTACGGCGGCATAGCGCTGTGGAACCGGCATTCCATCGGTTGCGGATGGGGTCATAGATTTTATCTTTAGAAATAATAAGGTAGGTGAATCATTCTATGCTAACGACTATTGTGCTTGAATGCATCCCTAGGGGCAGGGTTATTTGTAAAAGGTCATTTTTACGACTCGGTGTGTCCTCAATAGAAAGTCTTGGTCGAAAAACGCCCTGCCAATCTTGATTAACAAGCTGATAATGACCGTAATTTATTAAAATCAGTAAAAATAGAACCGCGATCACGGAAAAATGAAACATCGTTTCTATAATGTGAGGTGGTATTAGCCGAACAGGTTCTCCTGCTGGCAAATTTTAATTCTCTGATGATTCTAAGGACTTTCCGGATGGCTAAAGGTAAACAAATCCCCCTGACATTTCATACTTATCAGGATGCCTCTACCGGTGCACAAGTTACACGGCTGACGCCTCCTGATGTGACTTGCCACCGTAACTATTTCTATCAAAAGTGTTTCACTCGTGATGGTAGTAAGTTGTTGTTCGGCGGCGCTTTTGATGGTCCGTGGAACTACTACTTGCTGGATCTTAACACTCAGGTGGCGACACAACTGACAGAAGGGCGCGGCGACAATACCTTTGGTGGTTTCTTATCACCGGATGACGATGCGCTGTTCTATGTTAAAGATGGCCGCAATTTGATGCGTGTTGAGCTCGCCACATTGGAAGAAAATGTGGTTTATCAGGTACCGGACGAGTGGGTCGGTTACGGCACTTGGGTGGCAAATTCCGATTGCACCAAACTGGTCGGTATTGAAATCAAACGCGAAGATTGGGTGCCGTTGACGGATTGGAAGAAATTCCATGAGTTTTATTTCACTAAACCTTGCTGTCGCTTGATGCGTGTTGATCTTAAAACCGGCGAATCCACTGTTATTTTGCAAGAGAATCAATGGCTCGGTCACCCAATTTACCGTCCTTATGATGACAACACCGTGGCATTTTGCCATGAAGGACCACACGACTTGGTTGATGCCCGGATGTGGCTAATCAATGAAGATGGTACGAATATGCGCAAGGTGAAAACCCATGCTGAAGGCGAAAGCTGTACTCATGAATTCTGGGTGCCAGATGGTTCAGAACTGGTGTATGTTTCTTACCTGAAAGGCAGCCCAGATCGCTTCATTTATAGTGCTGATCCAGAGACGTTAGAAAATCGTCAACTGACCTCAATGCCGGCGTGTTCACATCTGATGAGCAACTATGATGGTTCGTTGATGGTGGGTGATGGTTCTGATGCGCCGGTAGATGTACAAGACGATAGCGGTTATAAGATTGAAAACGATCCTTTCCTGTATGTTTTCAATATGAAAAATGGCACCCAACATCGCGTTGCTCGCCACGACACCTCATGGAAGGTGTTTGAAGGCGACCGCCAGGTAACACATCCACATCCATCCTTTACACCCGATGATAAGCAAATCCTCTTTACCTCTGATGTTCACGGTAAACCAGCACTCTATTTAGCCACATTGCCTGAATCAGTCTGGAAATAATTGAATTTTGCACTAGCCTCTTTCTTGGAAAGAGGCTAATTTGCTGTCTGCAAGGCTTTTATCCGATTATTCACATTGGTTTATTGCACAGTCTCGCGACTTCCCTTTATAATAAAACCACTGTTCTATTTTTTTTAAAACAAATTGTTTTATGAAACACAGAAAACTGAGTAGGGTAACCAAAAAATGGCTATTGCAGATTTAGATAAACAGCCCGACTCTGTTTCGTCGGTTCTGAAAGTTTTTGGCATCTTACAAGCATTGGGTGAAGAACGGGAAATAGGTATTACCGAGCTTTCTCAACGTGTAATGATGCCTAAGAGTACAGTGTACCGCTTCCTACAGACCATGAAATCCTTGGGCTATGTTGCACAGGAAGGCGAATCAGAGAAATACTCCCTGACCCTGAAGTTATTTGAGTTAGGGGCGAAAGCACTACAAAATGTCGATTTGATCCGTAGTGCAGATATACAAATGCGTGAATTATCCAATGAAACTCGTGAAACTATTCACTTGGGCGCGTTGGATGAAGACAGCATCGTTTATATCCATAAAATCGATTCCATGTATAACCTACGGATGCATTCCCGTATTGGTCGTCGTAATCCATTGCACAGTACTGCCATTGGTAAAGTGTTACTGGCATGGCGTGACCGTGGTGAAGTAGAAGAGATCTTGTCTCATATCGAATTTACCCGTAGCACCAAACATACTCTGGATAGCGCGGCAGCACTGTTGCCGGTGTTAGACCAGGTACGTGAGCAAGGCTTCGGCGAAGATGTTGAAGAACAAGAAGAAGGTTTACGTTGTATCGCTGTCCCTGTTTTCGATCGTTTTGGTGTGGTGATTGCGGGCTTGAGTATTTCATATCCGACATTACGTTTCTCTGAAGACAGCAAAAGCGACATTGTGAAATCTTTGCATCGTGCAGCGCGCAATATTTCAGAGCAGATGGGTTATCGCGATTATCCTTTCTGAGGGATCTTTCTATTAGAGTAAATACAGTATAATTATTTTATGTTTTTAATCAGCTGTTAATTATAACTATTTATTCCTTCCCATCCCAAACGGCTCCTCTTACAGGAGCCGTTTTTTATTGATAGATAAGTCGTTTAACGTTCATATGAGTAGATCTCGGAGTTTGAGTATTATCCGATGATATTAGTTATTATTTAAATATACTGTTGATGGCTCATTTAATTCTATAGGTTCACTATAACTGTGCTTAAGTATAATTATAGGGAGAAAGGGAATGAGGAAGTTATTAAGCACGGTGTCATTACTGCTGTTGGCCGGTTGTAGTAGTCTCCAGCATGACAGTTCGCATAAATTGATCGACCGCGGTGAGTATAAAGTTGATACCAGTTACCCCTCTGTTGCTAAGAATGAGCGGGTTAGGTTCTTGGTTTTGCACTATACAGCAACAGATGACGCCGAATCCCTGAGATTGCTGACTAAGGGGGACGTTAGTGCTCATTATCTGGTGAAAATGCACCCCGATAGTCTTGATGGTAAACCGGTTGTTTTACAGCTGGTTCCCGAGTCGCAGCGCGCATGGCATGCCGGGGTCAGCTATTGGCAGGGGCGAAATAGCCTCAATGATACCTCTATAGGTATTGAAATCGTCAATATGGGCTTCACTGAGCGGATGTTACGTAGAGAATGGTACCCTTACAACGAATCACAGATTGAATTAATTGAGCGGCTAACCAAGGACATTGTTGAGCGTTATAATATCGACCCAGCTAATGTCGTTGCTCATAGTGATATAGCACCGCTGAGAAAGTCTGACCCTGGCCCGCTGTTTCCCTGGAAACGCTTAGCGACACAGGGTATTGGAGCGTGGCCAGACGACGCGACAGTCACAAAATACATGGGTGGGCGCAATAAGCATGACATGGCATCTGTCAGTATTATTCAACAAACGCTGGCACGCTACGGTTATCAGATCCCACAAAGTGGCGAATTGGATGATGAAACCCGGCAAGTAATCAAAGCCTTTCAAATGCACTTCAGAGCACAAGATTTCAGCGGTCTACCGGATGTAGAAACGGAGGCTATTGCATTGGCATTGGTCGAAAAATATCGTCCCCTTCATCCTTGAAGCCGCAGGGGTGTTAGCTGCATTTACTCACCCTAATCACTTACTTGAGTAAGCTCATCGGGACTCGTTCATTTGCTGCCTACCTGCAACCTCAATGCTTTTGGGGATTCCCTACATCCTTGAAGCTGTGAGGCACAGTTTCCAGCTAGTGGTTTAAAAACAAAAAGCCAGTCACGGATGACTGGCTCTAAAAGCTGACAAAATCAAATGAAGGGGAATCGTGCCGTTGGGGTCGCTCTTAGTTTCAAATACAAGTGCGTAAGCCACCGGAGTGCCCCTAGGTGCGGTAACCCTTTGATCACTAGCCATATTTATTGATGGGCTAAATCGCCATCATCGTCACTGTTAAGAATTTCTTTATCTGTTTGCTTCATCAATTGACTGGTAATGGTACCGGCTGTCATTGAACCGCTAACATTCAATGCTGTACGTCCCATATCAATCAATGGCTCAACAGAGATAAGTAAAGCAACCAGAGTGACCGGTAAGCCCAGAGCAGGTAATACAATAAGTGCTGCGAAGGTCGCGCCACCGCCAACGCCAGCAACACCGGCTGAACTGATGGTGACAATGCCGACCAGTGTCGCAATCCATACTGGATCTAATGGGTTAATCCCAACAGTGGGTGCCACCATTACGGCGAGCATTGCAGGATAAAGCCCCGCACAACCATTTTGGCCGATAGTCGCACCGAAGGAAGCTGAGAAGCTGGCGATAGATTCAGGTACACCCAAACGGCGGGTTTGTGCTTCAACATTCAGTGGGATACTGGCAGCACTGGAACGGCTGGTAAAGGCAAACGTCAGTACCGGCCAAACTTTACGGAAAAACTTCAATGGGTTGATGCCGGTGAAAGACAACAGCACACCATGCACCACAAACATAATCGCCAAGCCAAGATAAGAGGCAACAACAAAGCTGCCTAGCTTAATGATGTCTTGAATATTAGAACCAGCAACCACTTTAGTCATCAATGCCAATACGCCGTAAGGGGTCAGTTTCATCACCAGACGGACGAGTTTCATCACCCAGGCTTGCAGCGTATCGATAGCCACCAGCACGCGCTCGCCTTTCGCTACATCATCTTTTAGTAATTGCAGGGAAGCTATTCCCAGGAATGTGGCAAAAATAACTACACTGATGATTGAGGTTGGGCTAGCGCCGGTCAAATCGGCAAACGGATTTTTCGGAATAAAGGACAACACTAACTGAGGAACGGTCAGGTCAGTCACTTTTCCGAGATAATTGCTTTCGATAGCACTCAAACGTGCTGACTCTTGTGTTCCTTGTACCAAACCATCGGCCGTTAAGCCAAACAAGTTGGTGACCAACACGCCCACCAGTGCCGCGATTAAAGTGGTGAATAGTAATGTACCAATGGTCAATACACTGATTTTACCCAGAGATGAGGCATTATGCAGTTTGGCCACGGCGCTCAAGATTGAGGCAAATACCAATGGCATAACAATCATTTGCAGTAATTGCACATAGCCATTACCCACGATATTAAACCAAGTAATAGACTCTTTCAGCACTGGATTGTCTGCGCCATAGACCCATTGCAGGCCCAGACCAAAGAGCACACCCAGTCCCAGACCCACCAAGACTTTCTTGGACAGACTCCATTGTTTATGCCGAGTTTGTGCCAATAGTAATAGCAGTGCCACGAATAACAGCACATTAATCACAAGCGGTAGGTTCATCCCCAAATCTCCAAATTATTATTTTAAATACTAGCTGCATATTCTAATTCTATTTTTGCCCAGAATAGAGCCAAGCACAGTCAACTGCGCAATTAGCTGCGTATGTTAGCAGCTACTAAGAAAGGCTACTTATATCCAAAAAGAATGTTATATAAATTTTTGCTATGATTTGTATGGAATATATACAATCTGATGATTGTTTACCCATTAAAGTGTGATCACAGTCTAAAATTTTTCAATTGTTCCATATAGGATTGCAGGGAGAATGTGGTGTCAGTTTGCCAATAGACGGAAAAACAAACTAATAGAACACATAATACGCGTTCTAATTGATTACCTTTTTGTGGACGCAATAGCGGAATAGTAAAACGCCAACGGCACGGCCATAAGAGCGGGACACCCGCAGGCGTAATCATATCGGCTAACAGATGACTGAAATAGCCAACAATCATCGCGTGGAACGCATCTGCGGGAATTATCCAATCGCGAGAAATATCCATTTGAAATAGAGCGATACCGCCAATGACGGCCAACAGGCTATGAGTGAACCCCCGATGGCCAAATGCCCGGGCAATCGGTGTAGATATCCACTTTAACCGCTGACCAAGGATTGATTTGGGGTGATCGATATCTGGCAGCAAGGAGGTTAACAGGGCGCCAGGGATAATATGCCACCAATCGCCATGTGCCAGTTCAGGCGTGAGGCCAACTTTTTTGGCAAAAATAACGCAGGCGACAGAAAAAATAAGGTGTCCTTCCCCTGTCATACTTGAATTCCGAATCTGTAGCTGTTGATTTATCCAGTATATGAGATTTTTAATGACATGAATAGCCGTTACGCTGTAACTAAATATCTCATTTTACGTGGAATAAGAAAGAGTAAGCTAACCTGAGGCTTTGCAATGAAAACATCGAGCTTTGGGCTGAAATAGTGAGACCGGGTTTGGAAGGCGACTGCGCTACAACCACACTTACAAAAAGATAAACCAAAAAAAGGGGAAAAGTGACCGGGAGTCAGCTTTTCCCCAAAGTAATACGGGTATGGGCATAATTAACAAATAATGATGAGGGTATTAATAACTACACGTTCACGAACGACAACAGTTATATGGTAAGGTCAGAACTTAGAAGCTGTACTGAACACCTACACGGTAACGAGTTTGACGCTCGTCAGTGGTTTTGCTGCCAGCAACATTGCCGATGGCAACATATGGCTTCCAGTTTTTATCCCATTTGTAAGCGACTTTCAGGTCATGACTCCATTCTTCTTTCTCTTTATTGGCCAGAATTTCGTCTTCGGATTTCTTGTAGTTCAATTCATATTCTGCTGAATAGTTTTTCAAGAAGTTGTAGGCAAAGAGCATTGTGAACTCGTGGCCTTTCTCTGTTGCTTTAGTCTGAGCTGGCTGGTTACGCTTGTAATATGGGCGATAACGCAGTGATGTTGAGAAGTCATCAGTAAAGGATACTTTACCGCGCAGGTAAGGGCGGTAGTTATTAGAATCAGAAGAAGATTCCAATGAGAAACCAGGCTCCAATTGGAATGTTTTATTGAACTGATAAACATAGCTGGCAACCACTTCGGTGCCATTACTCACTTGCTCATTGAAAGGTTTATTCGGTGTGGTGTCAGAGCTGTGCTGGCCCCATTTACCTTCTAATGATAAACCAAAGCCATTAGCAAAACGGTTGGAAATTAATAACCGATCTTTATGATCAGATTTAGTTGTATCTTTCATTTCATGCCGGTAGTCAATTGTTGTTGCAACAGAACTAAAGCTGATTACAGATGCCACTGCCAGAGTCAGTAATTTAAATTTCATTTTTATATAATCCCAGGGTTATGGTTATTTAAATCAAAAGTTATTAACAAATCTATAAAAATCAACACACGACCAGAAAGCAATTTCACAAACAAAGAAACGATGTTTCAAATATTGTGAATGCATATTCTATTTACATTAATAAATATTTGTGTGATCCAGATCTGTCTTGATGATTATTTTTTTAAACAGATATTAAATTGTGATGTCTATCTAATTGTCTATTATTTGATGGGTATACAAAAGAACCCTACCAAGTTAATGGCAGGGTTTAATGAAGACTTAAGTTAAATTAAATTAATTTATTAGCGCATGGCGCGTTTCAGAATACGATCACCTTGTTTGTTAAAGTATTCTGCAGTTTCTTGTACGGTCTTCTGACCATAATCGATATATTGAATTGCATCACCGAATAGTGAAACAATTTGCGGGTCATCAAAGTATGGTGAAGTTGTCATTTTATGTGGCAATTCCAGAGCCATATTTAAACCGGCAACAGAAGGATCTTCATCTTTAATTACGCCACTGGCACGCAATTGAGTCACCGCTGTAGCACTCAATGGTACGCCACGCTCCAGACCTAATGCTTCAACCCCTTCTTTACTGTTAAGTAAGAAGTTGATTAGCATCGCACTTTCTTGTGGGTACTTAGTTGATTTACCAATAGAAAGCATCTGTGCTGGTTTAAAGAATAAACCGGCATCTTTTGCCCCTGGCAACATTGGGTATGGACCAAGCACCAATTTGGCAGGTTTGGTCAGGTTATCGGAATACTTGGTTATGGTGGAATTCCACATATAAGTACCCGCCCACTCACCATTAATCCACGGCTTCATTTCATACATATTGCTCTTGCCGAATGAAGCATAGTATTTGGTGGATGGCATAACATGATTATCTACCATGGTTTTATACATGGTAAAGAACTCAACCCACTGCTCTGGCGAATAAGCAAATTTCTTATTAGCTTCATCGATAGTAGGAATATTGTATTTTTGCGTCATATAAGAACGGATTAACGCTAAAGTATCCTGATGCTCTAATACCACTGGATAATATTGGTCACCCAGTTTTTCTTTAAATACTTTACCTGCCGCAAGTAACTCATCCCAAGTCTTAGGATATTCTAAACCAGCTTTAGCCCAGGTCGCATCATTGAAATAGAAAATACGAGCAGTAACTGAAATTGGAATACCATTCAACTTGCCATTAACGGTAGTTTGTTGCAGTTCTTTGGGATCAAATTGTGCTAAATCTAATTGCTCTTTTACGCTAAACAAATTATAGAAGCCAGTGCCATCTTTAGAGAAAATAGGCAACCAGTTCCAGTTAGTTTGCATGACATCGGGTTCAGTACCACCGGCAATCTGTGTTGTCAGACGAGATAAATGACCATCCCAACCGGTGTATTCTGCTTTAACATTAATATTCGGATGTTGCTTATGGAACTCTTCTAATGCTTTCAACGTTACCTGGTGACGACCATTCCCGCCCCACCATGACATACGTAAATTAACTTCATCCTGCGCGGCAAAGGCTTGATGTGATAATAGTGCCAGAGTGGATGCTATCAGCGTGTGTAGGATCGCTTTTTTCATTGGGTACTGCTCCTGTTAAAGAGAGATATTTTTTTCTGTTTTTGCATCAAAGATATGGCATTTATCCATATCAAACTGGAAGTACACGGTGCGATGCAGACCATTTTCGATAATAGGTCGTGCTTCGTCAGACGGCAGACGACAGGTCAGCTCAAAGTCATCAACTTTGATATACATGAAGAATTCGTGACCCATGTTTTCCACACGGACCAATTCACCTTGTGAGTGATTATCAGTAAATGGATTCATAGACATGCTGACGAACTCAGGACGTACACCAAAGAACACTTTTTCCCCGGCGTGGGCAGCGACTTTGGCTTGCTGTCTTTCATTCAATACCAGGGTGTATTGACCGACTGTCAGGCCAACTTTCCCCTCTTTTTCTACCAGCGTGCTCGGTTTGATATTCATTTCCGGCGCGCCGATAAAACCGGCAACAAACATATTGGTAGGGTAGTGATAGAGATTATCTGGGGTATCAACTTGCATAATGTGGCCCAGTTTCATCACACAGATGCGGTCACCCATGGTCATTGCTTCAGTTTGGTCGTGGGTAACGTAAACTGTGGTTGCTGCTTTACCGCTTTTCTTCAACTGCTTATGTAAATCCGAGATACGAATACGCATAGAGGCGCGCAGCTTGGCATCCAGATTTGATAAAGGCTCATCGAACAAAAATACATCGGGTTTTTTAACAATGGCGCGGCCAACAGCCACACGCTGTGCCTGGCCACCAGACAACTGACGCGGCAAGCGGTCAAGTAAGTCTTCAAGTTCCAAAATTTTCGCTGCTTCAGCAACTTGTGTTTCAATTTGATCTTTTGGCAATTTGCTCAACTTCAAGCCAAAAGCCAGGTTCTCTTTCACGGTCATGTGCGGATACAGCGCATAGTTCTGGAACACCATGGCGATACCACGTGATTTTGGTGCCAGATTATTGACCACCCGATCACCAATTCGCACTTCACCATCACTGATAGTTTCCAGCCCAGCCAACATACGCAGGGTAGTGGATTTAGCACAGCCGGATGGACCAACAATCACCATAAACTCGCCATCATGGATCTTCAGATCAATGCCATGAACTGCGCGGAAACCGTTGGAGTAAACTTTGCCTAATTTATTGAAAATGACTTCAGCCATGATAAATCCTCTATTAACCTTTAATTCCGCTGCTGGTTACGCCTTGCACGAAGTAGCGTTGAGCCAGGAAGAAAACAATGATGGACGGCAGAATGGAGATGCTTGCCATTGCCAGAATTTCGTTCCAAGGTGCGCCTTCGGTCACGTCAATTGACATCTTAAGAGCCAGCGCTATCGGGTACTTATCTACGCTGTAGACGTAAATCAGTGGGCCGATAAAGTCGTTCATTGACCACATGAACTGGAACAATGCCACGGAGATAATGGCCGGCTTCAAGATTGGCACTACCACGTACCACAACACTTGGAAGGAGTTACATCCGTCGATTTGTGCCGCCTCTTCCATATCGCGGGGAACACCGCGCAGGAACTGGATAAGCATGAAGACGAAGAACCCTTGTGTAGCGAACGCCAATGGCAGATACAGCGGCATGTAGCTATTCAGCATGCCCATTTCACGGAACATAATGTATTGAGGAATCAATAACACGGTGCTTGGCAGCAACATGGTGGTGATTAATGTTGCGAACCAGAATTTCTTCCATGGAATTTCAAAGCGTGCAAAGCCATACGCCACGATGGTGGAAGATATAATGGTCAGAATGACTTTCGGGATAACAAACTTAAAGGTGTTAAGCATGTAGTGACCGAAATTATATTCCGTACCGGTTTTCCAACCGTTAACGAAACCATCCCGCGTAGGGTGTTCTGGCCATAATCCTAATGTAGTGAAAATTTCATTATTAGGTTTAAAAGCAGCTGAGAACATCCACAGCAAGGGGTAGAGCATCATCAATCCGACAATAATCAAAATAACGTAGCGGAAAATGGCACTGACTTTAGCTTTACGCAAGGTGCGGCTAATTTCCGCATCAGCAATATCCTGCGCCAGATCTAATTTCTTCTGGTGGGAGTTTTGTACGTCAGTCATTTTTTCCTCCTTTATCGGCGGAGTAGAAGACCCAATATTTAGAAGATTTAAATGCAATTGAGGCAAAGAGAGCGACTACCAGGAATAATATCCAGGCCAGTGCAGCGCCATATCCCATATCAAAGTATTTAAACGCCGTATCATATATATATAGCGAGAATAAGTAGGTGTAATGGGTTGGCCCACCACCGGTTATGACATAAGGCGCGGTAAATTCCTGGAAGGCCTGTGTGGTTTGCATAATAAAGTTGAAGAAAATAACCGGTGTAATCAGTGGCACGGTCACTTTCATAAACATTTGCCATTTAGAGGCACCATCAATCATGGCAGCTTCATATTGTGACTGTGGGACGTTCTGCAATGCGGCCAGGAAGATAACCATGGCAGAACCAAACTGCCAAACACGCAGTAATGTCACAGATGTCAGTGCCAGCGCTGGCTCTCCCAGCCAGTTAACAGGGTCAAAGCCTAACACGCCAATAAAGCCATTAAGCAGGCCATCAATGGCAAATAGGGCACGCCATAACACCGCAATCGCTACGCTGCTGCCAAGAATTGACGGAATATAGAATGCGGTACGGAAGAAGCCAATACCACGTAATTTAAAGTTCAGTACAAAAGCGATCCCCAGAGCAAATGCTAATTTTAATGGAATAGTCAGAAATACATAAGCGAAAGTGACGCCCATGGATTTCCAGAATAAATCATCTTCCAGGAACATATGACGGTAATTCTCGATCCCGTTATAAACGGGAGGGTTCATTAGGTCATACTCAGTAAAACTGAGAAAGAAAGATGATACAAAGGGGAAAGCCGTGAATATTATCAACCCTATTATATAAGGTGATATATAGGCTAACCCCAGCATTCTGTTTTCATTCATAATGCTTACCTATTTTTAATAACATGAAAGATAAATAAAACTACTGATTCAAAAGTGTCGGATAAATAAAATCGACGTCATACAGAGTGCGGCTTTCTCCGTTCACCCGATAATCTCCATGGATGTAACCACCATTGGTAATAAATTGAGGTATTGCTGCCAATTTATTCTGTTTCGCGGCAATCAAGGTTAATAAAGCTAATGCAATCGGATTGTCGATACGGAAATAACGGTGTTCCGCTGATTCGACAAACAGGCCGCGGTGGAAATGTTGTTGGAATAAGTCATTCCCTATTTTCCAGGCTAATGCAAATAATTGGCTGCATTGGCAATGCTCAGCCAGTTCAACTAAGGCCATTAGCAGATAAGGGGAGGCGGCTGGTTTTTTGCCATCCATCAGTGCTGCACTACGTTGTTGTTTGTTTAATTCAGCTAACTGCCAGCGGTGCAGTAATACCGCAATCAAATCCAGCAGCTCGTCATCTTCACTGGCTCGCCAGGCTCGAACCAGTGGCAGCAAGTAATCTACTTCTAATGGGAATGGCGAGATAACCTTACCTTTAGCGCCATAATAGCCATCACGCTGTAAGACATAGCCGCTCATATCCTGTCCATCGTTCCATAACGGGCGCAATGTATTACTCTCGACGTCATAGGCGAAACGATAGTAATTTTTTAACCCATCAATCACCCATTGTATAACTTCTGCATCCGGCTGTTGGCGCAAGATATCCAGCATTGCTAAGGGGTTATCAATCAGTAATGGCCGCATATCACGGAACAAGACATTGGCTTCACGGGCAATTTCACCAAACTCAGGGCCGAACTGGCGCTTGGCACGGTCGCCATACCAGGATTGGGTTTGGTTATCATCTTCCGGTATTGGCCGGCGTTGTTGTGGCGAACTGAATTGGTAAACCGGCAGCCCTGTTTCAGGATTACGGGCCAAAACGTATTGACGGTATAAATGTTTGCCCCAAGCAGCCGCCGCGATGTCGCCGGTGTACTCAGTATATTTATATGCAGCGTAAATGAGATCTGTACCTGCATTAACAAAGGTCAGGCCTTTGGTTTCAGGTAACTGCGGCAAGGCTTCAGGTTTAACCACATCATGGCGCGCATGAGTGAAAACATGTGGGTCGCGTTGTTTTTCGTAACTGCCGTGGCGGCCGAGATCCAGCGTTTGCCAGTCTTCAACATGGGCATGCCAGAAACCCTGTAGGAAATTAAGTGTTTTTTCCCGGTCGACACTGAGCAGTAAGTCGTAATAAGGCAGATGATGTTTAAGTTCATGCACTTGCGCTTTCGACTCTGGGCCTTCAGTTTTCAATGTGTCCAGATTCAGGAAACGATGGCCACCCCAATAAAACAGCCCACTTTGCTCATGAACACCGTGTTGCATGAAATAGCGGCTTTGTACCCGCGCTTGTTGATGATATTGCGGATCCTGTGTGACCAGGCTGAGCGCATCCAGTGTCCGTAGCCAGTTTTGTTGACTGGCAAAGTTAGATATCGGAATATTACGACCATCTGGGAATTTCCAGGCCACAGGTTGGTGAGTCAGGACATCAAAACCATCGGCCATCAGTGGGGTTGGGTTCTGATTGCTGTGGCTCACAGACTGGACTAAATCAACATAGCTTCTGATAGCACTGAGCCAGTTAATCATCAACGCGTCGCTGCCTTTAATGTTGCCTACAAAATCCATCACCGTAACCCCATCATAGAAATGTTAGGTTGGAACCGGTTTACAGTTCCTTATAAATAGAAACATCGTTTCAATCTATTATATTTGTATTTACTGGCGAGTCATTGGGCGAATGACAAAAGTGTGATCGGAGTCGGAACGTTGTTTTGAATTTTTTATTTTTGCAGTTTTGGCAAGATTCTTGGTAAAGATCTGTTTGTTAACTATTTGATAAATAAGTAATAAAAAAGGCACAACTGATGTTGTGCCTCAATAGAGTTTTGAGCTGGAATATGGCGAATAACCGTAGGAAATAATCCTTAACTCAAATTAGTGATATTTACTGATTTAGCGAGCCAACCAACCGCCATCAACAGCGATCGTGTAACCACTGATATAGTCAGATGCTTTGGATGCCAGGAAGACGACAGGACCTTTCAGGTCATCAGGCAAGCCCCAGCGGCCTGCTGGGATGCGATCAAGAATCTCTTTGCTACGTTCTTCATCTTTGCGCAGCTGTTGGGTGTTGTTGGTTGCCATGTAACCTGGTGCCACTGCGTTCACGTTGATGCCGTGTTTAGCCCATTCGTTTGCTAACAGACGAGTCACACCCATTACCGCACTTTTCGATGCCGTATAAGAAGGAACACGGATACCGCCTTGGTAAGACAGCATCGACGCTACGTTGATGATTTTGCCGCCAGTGCCTTGCTTGATAAATTGCTTGGCAACCGCCTGAGACATAAAGAACACTGTTTTGATATTCACGTTCATCACATCATCCCAGTCCTTTTCGCTGAAATTGATTGCATCTTCGCGGCGGATAATACCGGCGTTATTGACCAGGATATCGATTCGGCCAAATTCAGCGATGGCGCGTTCTAACAGGGCAGGGATACCATCGATTTTGCTCAGATCAGCCGTCAGGCTTAAGAAGCGGCGACCCAAGGCAGTCACTTTCTCGATGGTTTCTTTTGGCTCAACAATATTCACACCAACAATGTCACAACCCGCTTCGGCTAAACCAATCGCCATGCCTTGGCCCAAACCCGTATCACAGCCGGTAACCAGAGCAATTTTACCCTTTAACTCAAAGGAATCTAAGATCATAGCTAACATCTCTCTCAAGGCGGCCAAAGAGTACCGCGATTATAATATTGGGGAGAAAACCGCCCAAAGGACGGCTTTGGTAGGGTGATGCTTAACGCCGTTGACAAACATTTAGCGCAGTTCGCTAACGGCAATGTGGTCCATATCACCGAAGACCTGGTTTTCACCGACCATGCCCCAGATGAAGGTGTAACGTTTAGTGCCTACACCTGAATGGATAGACCAACTTGGTGAAATAACTGCCTGCTCGTTATGAACCAGCAAATGGCGAGTTTCCTGCGCCTGGCCCATCATGTGGAAGACGGCTGTTTCTTCGTCCATATCAAAGTAGAAATACACTTCCATGCGGCGGTCATGGGTATGACAGGGCATCGTGTTCCAGAGATTGCCGGGCGCCAGCTTGGTCAACCCCATGGTCAGTTGGCAGGTTGGCAACACATCGGGCACGATGTATTTATTGATAGTGCGACGATTACTGGTCGCGTCATCACCCAATGTTTGCGGTGCAGCCTCTGCCAGTGTGATTTTCTTATTGGGATAAGGGGTATGCGCCGGCGCGCTGTTGTAGTAAAACTTGGCCGGTTTGCTGCTTTCAAGGCTACTAAAGGTGACTTCTATAGCGCCTTTTCCTACATACAGTGCTTCTTCATTACCGATTTCATAAACCAGTCCATCAACAGTGATAAGGCCCGGCCCGCCAATATTGATAACACCCAGTTCCCGGCGCTCCAGAAAGTAACTCACACCTAACTGCTTGCCCACTTCATCACCAATGCTGACTGTTTTCTCGACCGGCAAAATACCGCCCACAATGATTCGGTCGATGTGGCTATAGGTCATTGTGTATTCATCTGAAACAAAAATATTTTCAATCAGAAATTCACGACGCAGACCTGCAGTATCGAGTTGCCTGGCGTGGTCGCTATGAATGCTTTGACGAGTTTGCATGTCGGTGCCTCTCTTTCGGTTCGGACCGGTGTTTCTTTTGATGTGGTGATGATAGTATTTGCGGGAAGTTAATTCAATAAAAATGAAATGATGTTTTATTATTTTTTGAGGGGTGTCATGATTTTTGGATTAATAATGTTCAAACTGTGGATTTTGGCCGTAGAATGGGCCGAATTCAGCGTAAAACTGTGACTAGGTTACACCAGAACCATTTTGCATAATAATGAGGAGAAACAATGAAGATGTTCTTTATTAATGATGAAACGCCTTGGGAAGAGTTAGGTAATGGTATTAAACGCAAGGTCATGACCTGGAGCGATGATCTGATGATGGTCTGCGTTCACTTTGATAAGGGCGCAATTGGTGTTGCGCATAAGCATGATATTCACGACCAGATTGCTTATGTTGCGGCAGGTAGTTTTGAAGTGGAAATTGAAGGACAGAAACGTATTTTGAAAGCGGGTGATGCTTATCGTGCGGTTAAGAACGAGATGCATGGAGCCGTATCACTGGAAGACAATAGTATTTTGATCGACACCTTCAATCCCAAACGGGATGATTTCCTGTAAAACATATTCAGGCGGCTGGGTATCAACGCCAACCGCCTTTATTAATACAACAGTCACCCGCAGGAAGTCATATCTTCGTCACCACAATCTATTGTGACTTAATCGACAGTTACGAAATATCTTCTTTACGTAATTGTTCTAATGACTCCAACTGTATATCCGCTAATACCCAACGAGGGTCGGCTCGGTATTCAACTGAAGGGATGACAATAGAGCGCATACGTGCCGCTTTGGTGGCAATCATCCCATTGACTGAATCTTCCAGCGTGACACATTCTAGGGGATCGACACCCAGCTCAGATGCAGCATTCAAATATACTTCAGGATGTGGTTTGCTGTGCGGCAGGTATTCTGCTGATACCAGACGGTCGAAGTATTTTTCAATATTTAACATCGCCAGGACACGTTTTTGCATATGCAGCGGCGAAGCTGATGCCAGACCAATTTTTAGCCCTTGGGCGCGGCACAGCTCCAGTGCATATTGCACGCCGGGCAAAACCGGTTTGGTCTCTTCCACTAAATCTATCGCTCGGGCAATAATACGTTTGCAAACTTCTGCCTGACTTGGCCCCTGCCAAGGCATGGACTGGAACCAAAGCTTCACCACTAAATCAATGCGCAATCCAAGAGTATCGGGCAGGGAGTCTCTCGACGAGGTATCCAGCCCCAGCTCGGTGAAAATATCAAGTTCAGCCTGTAGCCATAACGGTTCCGAATCAATGAGCAAGCCGTCCATATCGAAAATTGCGGCCTTAATTGCGTGAGGGGTCGCCATTTATTATTTCTCCTGTTTGGTTTCTAGCTACCGATTGAACACTCTATCATTGGTTCATGGTGATTGAACTGCCAGAACACAATTCTCTGTCTTTCTTACGGTATAATTTATTAACTTAATGATATTGCGCTGGATGAGCTAGGCTTGAGTTTGCATGAATCGTAATAACATTCACAAAATTCTGCACAAGATCGGGGTGTAGCGGGTAAACTAAAGCTACATAAGTTGTGGTATTTACAAGGAGAAGTCATGACCTATCAACAGGCTGGGCGTGTCGCTATCATCAAACGGATAGCCGGGTGGCTCGTATTTATTCCAGCGCTGCTGTCAACATTGATTTCAATTATCAATTTTGCCTATCAATATAGTCAAAAAAGCACAGGGATTAATGCGGTTATGCTGGATTTTATCCATGTAATGACCGATATGATCCGCTTTAACACGACTTTTCTGGATATCTTCTGGTACAACTCGCCAGTACCTGATTTCGAACAAGGGTTCTCAGCATCGAACATCATGTTCTTTATTATTTATATGCTGATTTTCGTGGGTTTGTCATTACAGGCATCGGGTGCGCGCATGTCACGGCAAGTACGGCATATACGCGAAGGTATTGAAGACCAAATGATTTTAGAGCAGGCGAAGGGCAGTGAAGGGCGTAGTCGTGAGCAATTGGAAGAAAAAATCGTTCTACCACATCACACTATCTTTTTGCAGTTCTTTACCTTATATATTCTGCCATTGGTCATCGGTGTAGTGTTCTATTTTGTGATTAAACTATTAGGATTGATGGCTCAGGGGTAACAAGATTAGCGGCCCCTCTTTTTTGCTGCACCATAATGAAAAGGCCCATAATTTTGGGCCTTTGCTATTAATCTATCTGAAATTTAAAAATGAGTTTACTGACAGAATTTTATGTCAGGTGAGATGCAATAGTTATCCTGCACTCACAATATTGCTGTGTTGATTCCCTTATGCTGTAGCCCTATTCCCTCTCTTACATCAGTCAAGTCATGAACGTTTTTATTTCAAAAAAAATGCGTAATTTTATTATTTTGGCCCAAACCAACAGCATGGCGAAAGCGGCAGAAAAATTACATATGACCGCTTCACCTTTTGGTAAGAGTATTGCGGCCCTGGAAGAATTGGTGGGATATGCGCTGTTTACTCGAAATGAAAAGAGCATCAGTTTAAACAAAGCAGGTCAGGAACTTTATCAAGAATTATTCCCTATTTATCAACGGCTATCGGCGATTGATAATACCATTGTCTCACTGTCTCAGCGGCAGAAAAATATCGTTATTGGCATTGATAACACCTATCCCACCATCATTTTTGATCAGTTATTCAGCCTCAGTGATAAGTATGATGGGGTGACGGCTCAGCCTTTCGAGTTCAGTGAAAACAGTGTGATAGATGATTTACTCGACAGGCGGGTGGATTTCATTATTTCACCGCAACAGGCTTCCCCCCGGGTGACGCATATTGATAGTTTACAAACCACGGAGCTGCCATTACTGCGACTCGGCTTTTTAGTTTCGCGTCGTTTTGAAAATTGCCAATCGTTGGAACTTCTGAATACGCTGCCGTGGTTGCAAATGCGGTTTCAGAATCGGGCTAATTTTGAATCCTTATTAGATGCGCATTTCCGTTCCAATGGGATTAACCCGACTATTATTTATCGCCCTTACAGTTTTATGGCAAAAATCAGTGCGGTTGAGCAGGGGCAATTTCTGACCGTCGTCCCACAGTTTGCTTATCGGTTAGTGAATCCAGCAAAACTTAAATATTTCGATGCGCCAAATCAGCCCATGTATATGCGCGAGTATCTCTATTCAATCAAGAATAATCACCATATAGAACAAGTCATGGGCTATATCCATTCGGATCGTGATGGCGATTAAGGCGCCAGCATGGAACCATATTCAAATAAGTTTTGATGTAGCCGAAATGCCTGGGTCAGGTCGTGATGTAAATGCCCCCCTTTGGCCTGTGCCAGGTATTGATGCAAATAGTCGCGATACATCGGATGGGCGCAGTGATTGATAATCGTCACTGCGCGTTGCATCGGCGACAAGCCGCGTAAATCCGCAACGCCTTGTTCGGTAACAATAACTTTGACACTGTGTTCACTGTGGTCAACATGAGTACACATTGGCACAATGGTGGAGACTTTTCCTCCTTTGACGATGGAGGGAGCCATAAAGATAGATAGATAGGCATTGCGCTCAAAATCGCCACTGCCGCCAATACCATTAACCAATTCGGTGCCCGCTACATGGGTGGAATTGGCATGACCATAAATATCAAACTCCAATCCCACATTGAGGGCAATAACGCCTAACCGGCGAATGATTTCCGGGTTGTTAGAAATCTCTTGTGGACGCAAAACGATTCGGCTGGAGAAAAAGTCCATATTGTCATAGATTTTTTTCAGTGTGGCAGGTGAAATGGTTAAGCTCGAGGCACTGACACCCAGTACTTTTTCGGTCTCTAGCAACTGCACCACCGATTCCTGTAAAACCTCTGAGTACATCATAAACGGCGGAATGTCGGGATTTTCCCCAAGGCGTTTCATCACCGCATTATTGATATTACCGACTCCGCTTTGCAGCGGAAGAAACTCGGGCGGAATACGGCCTAATTTCAGTTCATTCAGCAAGAAACTCACCACATTATCGGCAATTTTCTCGCACAATGGATTTTCGCGATCAAGGCTATTACTGGCATCCGGTAGCTCAGTTTCGACAATGCCGACAATCTTGGCTGGATCAACCTGTACATAAGGTTGGCCCACCTTATCCAGAGTATGGAATATCGGCAGAGTATTGCGTCGAGGAGGCGCACCCAGCATAACAATATCGGCCAATTCTGCGACCCTAGGGCTGTGATAATGATTTAATTCGATGATGATTTTCTTGGCTTTATGCAAAAAGACCGGTGAGTTACCAATGCCACTGGTGAGATAAACTTTCCCATCGGCGGTGATGGCTGAGGCCTCAATCACCGCCACGTCAATATCACCAAAGAAACCGTAGTTAACCATTTGCGCCACTTCACTCAGGTGCAAATCAACAAAGCTGACCGAGCCCTGATTAATTTTTTCCCGCAATAGTGAGGCGGTTTGATAAGGCGCACGCCAGACTACAGCCTCGGCGGCGGCTAATTCATCATCAGCCTGAGCACTGATTGATGCGCCAGTCAGCAAGCGGATTTGAAACTCTTTCTGCTGTTGGTGGTGCGCTATAGCGCGTTTGGCAATGGCCGCGGGCAGCACTTTGGGTGATCCCGCCGGGGTAAAACCACTGAACACCACCATATTCCCATGCTCGATACACTCGGCGGCCTCATCAGCCGTCAATCTGCAATATGACCGTTTCATAGAGAAATCCTTAGCTGCGAGGGTTAACGTCCAAGAAAGTTAGGTTTACGTTTCTCCATAAAGGCGCTCATGCCCTCTTGGTAGTCATTGCTGTCGTAAACCGCGCGGCGCATGCCTTGAATGCGTTCAAATTCATCGGAATTCATGGTATGGGCTTCCCCTAAAACACGCAGTTCTTCTTTGATCACGGCAATCGCCAGCGGCGCTTTTTCAGAAATAACGTGCGCCAGTTTCAGGGTAAAATCTTCCAGTTCGCTGGGCTCAACCACATGATTGAGAATGCCCACGGATAAGGCGCGCTCGGCAGTGATAGGTGCGGCAGTAAAAATCAGTTCTTTGACAATGTGAAAACCCGCATCCCGGATAAGGTTGTGGATACCCACCAGGTTATATGGCACACCCAAATTCACGGGAGTCATGGAAAAGGTCGAGTTATTACAAGCAATAATAATATCTGAACTCATGATCATCTCGAATGCGCCGCCCCAGACACTGCCTTCAACCATTGAGATGATCGGTTTAGGATATTTTTGGATAACGCGGGTGATTTGGCGTAGCGGGTCGTCATAGGAAAGGGGATCACGTCGGCCGGTGGGAAGTTCGTGGATATCATGGCCGGCAGAGAACACTTTTGAGCCTTCGGCGGCGCGCAAAATAATGCAACGGATATCGGTTTTATTGAGGTCATGCAGCGCTAACATCAAATCATCCATAAACACTTTACTTAATGCGTTCAACTTGCGGGCGTGGTTGAACTCAATAATGCCAACCCGATTGGCAATCAACACTTTGACATACTGATAAGACATAATGGTTATCCCTTTAATTAAAAATTTTTTGCGTAATAAAATGAGTGACAGCGCTAATGCCGGCCCGCGGCGAAATTTGATTTTGTTGCAGCAGGACTTCCATTTGCTGATAGTGCTGGTGGATGTCGGGGCGGGAAAACAGGGCTGCCAGTGCGTTGACCTCGATTTGGTGGCGAACCCAATCTACATTCTGTTGCTGACGTAAGGTTGCCAACTGCCCGCTTTGGGTCATCACCGGCCAAAAGGTCTGTATTGCCTGCCAAACCTCGCGAATTCCCCGTTTTTCCAGGGCGCTACAGCTCAGTACGCGGGGTTGCCATGCCGGATATTTTCGGCGGATGATATTCAGTGCGCTGTGATACATGTGGCGGGCAATATCGACATTGATATGATTCTCGCCATCATCTTTATTGATGACGATAAAATCAGCCATTTCCATAATGCCTTTCTTAATACCTTGCAGATCATCTCCTCCTCCGGCAATTTGCAGTGAGAGAAAGCAGTCCACCATCGCGGCGACTTCCGTCTCCGATTGCCCAACCCCGACGGTTTCAACAATAACGATGTCATAACCCGCGGCTTCACAAAGTAAAATCAGTTCGCGGGTACTCTGACTGATACCGCCAAGGTGCCCTCTGGAGGGGACGGGGCGGACAAACGCATGCTCAGCACGCGATAAATTCAGCATGCGGGTTTTATCGCCCAAAATGCTGCCGCCGCTGACCGGGCTGCTGGGATCGACGGCTATCACCGCCACTTTGTGGCCTTGTGCCAACAACTCCTCTCCCAGCGCTTCAAGAAAAGTGCTTTTTCCTGCCCCCGGGGTACCGGTGACGCCAAGTCGTTTGGCTTGCCCGGTGTAGGGCATGATGCTGTCCAGTAGCCGGGCACTTAATTCTTGATGTCGGGGCAGGGTGCTTTCAGCCAGTGTCATGGCTTGCGCCAGTGCAGCCCGCTCTCCTCGGCGTAAACGCTGGATGTAATCATCCAGATTGTCGGCATTAATCATGACGGGTACTGATCAGTTTTAAGACATCACGCACGCTGGCTAACATCGGGGTACCTGGCCCATAAATAGCGGCAACACCGCGCTCACGTAAGAAGGCGTAGTCTTGTGGAGGAATGACACCGCCTGCTATCACGCAGATATCCTGGCGGTTATATTGGCGTAATGCCTCGACCAATTCAGGAATCAAGGTTTTATGGCCGGCTGCCAATGATGACGCACCAATGACATGGACATCATTCTCAACAGCCAGTCGGGCGATTTCTTCCGGTGTCGAGAACATGGGGCTAAGATCGACATCAAAGCCAAGATCAGAATAGGCACTGGCAATCACTTTCGCGCCACGGTCGTGGCCATCCTGGCCCATCTTGGCAATCAGTATTCTTGGGTGGCGGCCATTTTGGTCGAGGAAGTGCTGAGTTTGTGCGAGAATTTGGTCAAATTCTTGTGCGTCGTTTTCATTTTGATGATAGCTGTGGGCAATGACCCCGGTCACGCACTCGCTTGGTACCAGATAGCGGTCAAACTCGGTCTCCATGGCATCTGAAATCTCCCCTAATGTTGCCCGTAATCGTGCAGCTTGAACTGCTGCTTCCAACAGGTTTTCATTGTGTCCGGCGGCATGGCGCAACCGTGTTAATGCCTGTTGCACTGCCGTATTGTCACGACGGGCGCGGATATCTTTCAACTGGGCAATTTGTTCATTGCGCACTTTGACGTTGTCGATTTCCAACACTGGCGTTTCCGCTTCCTGCTCTAGTTTGTATTTATTCACTCCGACAATAACGCGCTTGCCTTGATCAATAAGTGATTGTTCACCCGCAGAGGCTTCTTCAATCATGCGTTTGGGCAGCCCGACCTCAATCGCTTTGGCCATTCCGCCCACATCATCAATTTGTTGAATGATTTTGCGTGCTTGTTTGACCATTTGATCGGTCAGTGACTCGACAAAATATGAGCCTGCTAATGGGTCAATGGTGCGGCAAATTTCTGACTCTTCTTGAATGATGATTTGCGTGTTACGCGCAATACGTGCTGAGAAATCAGTGGGTAAGCCGAGGGCTTCATCAAAAGCATTGGTATGCAAAGATTGGGTGCCGCCGAGGGTTGCTCCCAGCGCTTCAATGGTGGTGCGAATGATATTGTTATAAGGGTCTTGCTCGGTCAGACTCCAGCCTGATGTTTGGCAATGGGTGCGTAGCGCCAAAGATTTAGGATCAGTGGCACCAAATTGGCTTACCGCTTCACTCCAGAGATAGCGCGCAGCACGTAACATGGCGATATTCATAAACAAATCCATGCCAATGCCGAAGAAGAAGGAGAGGCGCGGGGCAAAGTCATCGATATTTAAACCGGCTTTCAACGCGGCTTTGATGTATTCAATGCCATCGGCGATAGTAAAGGCTACTTGTTGTACACAGTTAGCCCCGGCTTCCCCCATGTGGTAGCCACTGATACTAATGGTGTTAAAGCGCGGCATATTTTGTGAACTCCACGCAATAATGTCTGAAATAATGCGCATGGAGGGTTTTGGCGGATAAATATAGGTATTGCGGCACAAATATTCTTTTAGAATATCGTTTTGAATAGTACCGGTCAGTAGCGCCGGAGCCACACCTTGTTCTTCAGCGGCGACAATGTAAAACGCCATAATGGGCAGCACGGCGCCATTCATGGTCATTGAGACTGACATTTTATCCAGTGGGATTTGGTCGAATAAGACTTTCATATCTTCGACGCTATCAATTGCCACCCCCGCTTTCCCAACATCACCAGAAACGCGTGGGTTGTCGGAGTCGTAACCGCGGTGTGTGGCCAGGTCAAAGGCAACTGAAAGCCCTTTTTGCCCCGCAGCCAGATTTCTGCGATAAAAGGCATTTGACTCTTTAGCGGTTGAAAACCCTGCATATTGGCGAATAGTCCAGGGTTGCGCTGCATACATTGTGGCTCTTGGCCCTCTGACATAAGGTGCCATGCCGGGAAGGGAGCCCGTGACTTCTAACCCATCCAGGTCGCTGGCGGTATACAGCGGTTTGACTGCAATACCTTCCGCTGTTTTAGTGACTAAGTCTTCGACTTTTTTTCCTCGTCGGTTGAGTTCTTTATTAGCAAGGTTTTCCCATTCGCGGATATCACCCATTGTATGGCTCCCAATTATTGGCAATAGAGTCCTATTAAGGAGAGTTGTATTTCCTTAATGAAGGCTCTTGATTTTATTTAAGTAAGCGCTTTTTAACGGGAATTGTCGCTGGCAAAAAAGAACAGGGTTTACGGTCATTATTAGACGTCAGGAATGCATCTAATATGTGGTTTGGTTCATACTTTTTTAGAAAAAGTAATTTATTGCAGAATGTGGGGGTATAAAAAAGCACCCGGTGAGTTGGATATCAATTCACCGGGTGCTAGTGACGGACAACTGACAAACTAAAATTTTTCGGGATGCAGCAGTTGCTCCACAGCTTTCTGCGCATTAATCCAATGTTGGCCACCGAATAAGTTACTGCGGTTCAGTAGATAATAAAGTTGATAAATAGGCTGTCGTTCAATAAAGCCAACAGGGAGCGACCAGATACTCTGATAGCCATCATAAATCTGTGCCGGAAGTGCAGGGTAGAGCGGCAACATGGCAAGGTCACATTCGCGGTCACCCCAATAGCAGGCGGGATCAAAAATAACCGGGCCATTTATACTGGCGGCGCAGTTCGCTGGCCATAAATCACCATGTAATAATGAAGGCTGCGGCTGGTGGCCCTGTAAACGCTCTTGCACCCGTTGGGTTATATGATCAATATCGCCAAATGACATGCCTTTCTCGGCGGCTAATTGCAATTGCCAGCCGATACGCTGTTCAGCGAAAAATTGCGCCCAGCGGCGTTGCCAACTGTTAGGTTGTGGCGTGGTGGCTAAATCATTATCAAAATCCAGCCCAAATTGAAGTTGTTCACTCCATTGATGTAAATGGGCTAATTGTTGCCCCAAACAATACGCACTGTGAGCATCTAATGGTTTAAGCGGAAGATATTCGAGTAGCAAGAAACTGTATTCACGATCACTGCCCACACCATAGACTTCTGGCACCCTGACCGTTTTACTGCGGGATAATAAAGAGAGTTGATCTGCCTCGGCGGTAAATATCGGCAGCATTTCACGGGTATCACATTTGACAAAAACCTCAGTTTCGCCATAGCTGAGGCGCCAGGCTTGATGAATATCTCCGCCGGGCAGTTCGGTTCTTTCTCGAATTTCAGCCGGCCCAAGATATTCACTTAACAGACGATTCACTGCTTGCCACATGATGTACCCCCTATTAGCTGCCAGTTATACCCTGCATCTTATTAAAGAGTGGTTCGCTTGCTGCTGACCTGTAATCCAATACCTCTGAATACAGAGTATTAGGTTAGCTTTTTTATAGTGCATAGAACAAGAGTCTATGCACAGGGATACCCATGCCGGATCAAATAAAAGACGGATTGTGCTCATTATTTAGAATATAGAGTAAAGCTCAATTCATTATAGCAGGTTACCTTTTGGCGCGTTTTGAGTAGGTTCATTTTTAACCGCCAAGGCTATTGGATGGCCTTTGGTCGGTTTTATGAGGTTGTAAATAAGCGCAATAACAAAGAACAGTGCCTGAATAATGACGATGCAGGGCCCAGTAGCGCCATCAATATGGAAACTTATTAAAGTACCTAATACGCACGCGACCACCGAAACGACAGTAGCAACAACTAACATCTGATCAAAACTGCGACAAACCATAAAGGCGATAATGCCGGGTGCTATCAACATGGCGATAACTAAAATAACCCCAACCGCCTGTAATGAAGCCACGATAGTTAATGCCAGCAAACAGAGTAGGCCATAGTGCAGTAACTTAACCGGTAGCCCAATAACGCGGGCATGGTTGGGATCAAAACAGTACAGCATAAAGTCTTTACGTTTTAATAGTACAACTAACAATGTGAAGCCGGCGATCCAGAGCGTTTGTTTCAGCTCTGCCAGCGAAATACCCAGCATATTACCGAATAAAATATGGCTCAGATGCTGATCGGTATCCATGCGAGAAAACAGCACCAAGCCGAAAGCGAACATGCCAGAGAAGACAATCCCCATAACAGTATCTTCTTTAACCCGACTGTTCTCTTTTAAGTAGCCTGTGGCGACTGCACAAAATATCCCCGAGACAAAAGCACCAATAACCAATGGGATACCGAGCCAAAAGGCCAACACTATACCCGGTAACACGGCGTGAGAGATGGCATCTCCCATTAATGACCAACCTTTTAATACCAGGTAGCAAGATAACACCGCGCACACCACACCGGTGATAATCGCGGCGACTATCGCCCGTTGCATAAAAGGATAGGCGAAAGGTTCGCTCACCAGACTGAAGAATGTGTTCATGCATTATCCTCCGGGTGAGGGGCTGCAGGGTGACGGCGCTTCTGACGCGATTGATACCGCGTCGCCAATAAACCGTGTTTGGGGGCGAAGAAAAAGGCCAGAAGGAACACGACGGTTTGTAAGGTGACGATAACTCCACCTGTTGCGCCATCAAGATAGAAACTGAGATAGGCACCAAAGGCGCTGGTAAATGCGCCGATGGCAATCGCTATGACCAGCAAACGGCTGAAACGGTCTGTCAGCAAGTAGGCGGTGGCACCCGGTGTCACGACCATCGCAATCACCAGAATTGCCCCGACAGTTTGCAACGCCGCCACCGTACAAGCACTCAATAAGGTGAAGAATAAAATCTTTAAGCGCAGCGGTGACAAGCCAATTGACATGGCATGACTTTCATCGAAAAACACCGCCAGTAAATCCTTCCAAATCAGACACAAAATGACAAAAGAGATCAAAATAATGATTTCGACTTGCAGTACATCTTCATCAGCAATGCCCAAAATATTGCCGAAAATGATTGACTGCACATTGACCGAGGTGGGATTGAGCGAAACAATGAGCAGTCCGACGGCAAAGAAGGTGGAGAAGATAAAACCGATAATGGCATCTTCACGCAGGCGAGTGATATGGCGTACTAAGGTCATTGCTAACGCGGCGAGCATCCCGGTAAAGAATGCCCCTGCGGCATAGGGCAAGCCGAGGGCATACGCGCCAGCGACGCCAGGTACCACGGAGTGAGAGAGCGCATCTCCCATCAGCGACCAGCCTTTCAGCATCAAATAAGCGGATAAGAAAGCGCAGACGGCACCGACAATCGCGCTGACCCAAATGGCCTTGACCATATAATTGTAGTTAAAAGGTTGCAGTAAGATTTCCAGCATCAGGGATTGCTCTCCTTCGACTGGCTTTGTGCCGGTGGATCATTTTTGGTATGACCATAAAATACCGCTGGCCGTTCGTCATCGGTGATGACAGTCACGGTGCGAGGATCATTATCGTCGTGTAGCGTGTTCCCCGACAGGTTGATATGGCGCAGTACGCCACCAAAGGTCATTTCCAGGTTCTTTTGAGTAAAGGTGGTTTCTGTTGGACCTGCGGCCAGTACCGTTTGATTAATCAGAATCACATGATCACAAAACTCTGGCACGCTGCCGAGGTTATGGGTAGAAACCAAAATCAGATGACCTTCATCACGCAATGCTCGCAACAGGTCTATGATGGCATTTTCCGTTTTGACATCAACACCGGTAAACGGCTCATCTAGCAGCAATACAGTGCCTTGCTGGGCCAACGCTCGGGCCAGAAAGACACGTTTTTTCTGCCCGCCAGAAAGTTCGCCTATCTGACGTGAACGCAAGGCGGTTAATCCGACCCGTTCAATGGCCTTATCGACAATAGTTTTATCTTCACGACTCGGAATCCGCAAAAAATTCATTTTCCCGTAGCGCCCCATCATGACGACGTCTTCGACTAATACCGGGAAATTCCAGTCTACATCTTCCGTCTGCGGAACGTAGGCAATAGTGTTTTGCTTTAATGCATGGCTAATCGGCTTATTGCTCAGCTCTACTTTGCCCACACTGGGCTTCACTTGCCCCATGATGCTTTTAAACAGGGTAGATTTACCGCTCCCATTGACGCCGACCAGTGCGCAGATAGTCCCACCCATTAGTGAGAAACTGGCGTCGTAAATAGCAGTATGCCCATTGTTATAGGTGACAGTAACGTTATCTACTATCAACTCGGGGCGGACAAAAACAGCAGTGTTCATTGACCAAATCCTTTCGCGATAGTTTGCACGGTGGTGTTAATCAAATCGATATAAGTAGGAACGGGTCCTTTTTCATTCGATAAAGAATCAACATATAACACCCCACCGTATTGCGCACCGGTTTCTTTACTGACCTGCTTGGCGGGTTTATCAGAAATAGTGCTTTCACTAAATATTACCGGGATTTTATTGGCGCGCATGGTATCAATGACACGACGCACCTGCTGCGGAGAGCCTTGCTCTTCAGCATTGATTGGCCATAAATAAACCTCTTTGAAGCCATAATCTTTTGCCAGATAGCTAAAAGCGCCTTCACTAGTGACCAGCCAGCGCTGTTCTTGCGGAATTCGGGATAAACGCTCGCGCAGCGGGGCATCCAACGCAGCAATTTTTTCTGCGTAGGCTTTGGCATTGCGATTGTAAGTCTCAGCATGAGCAGGATCGTGCTCGACCAGTGCCTTGCGAATATTTTCAATATAGATCAATGCGTTTGATGGTGACATCCAGGCGTGAGGGTTAGGGATGCCTTTATAAGGCCCTTCACGAATGGGGAGTGGCGTGATGCCATCAGTTACCACCGCCGAAGGAACATCTTTAATATTTTCAAAGAAACGCTCAAACCAGCGTTCCAGATTCATGCCATTCCATAAGATCAGGTCTGCTGATTGTGCTTTCACGATGTCGCGTGGGGTCGGCTGATAGTCATGAATTTCAGCGCCGGGTTTAGTGATTGATTCAACAATGGCTGCATCACCGGCGACATTTTGCGCGATATCCTGAATAATTGTGAATGTCGTCACAATTTTGAATTTTTTATTTGAATCGTTTGGCTGGTTTTCTGCCCATGCAGAGGTGTTCATCAGCAATAAAATTGCAACGACTGTAAACAAGGTTATGGTATGTAAAAAACGAGGCGTCAAGGTGCTAATAGACTGCAGGTAGGGTATTTTTTGCTTAATAAACATGGCGATGTTCCCTTTCTTTAAATGAAAATGATTATCAATATCATTGAGAGTGAAGTCAAGCCTCGCCATACAATAAACTAAAACTTACCGATAGTTACCGAATATAGCCTGATAATTATGTTGATAATGGTCAAACTAGGCCAAAAAATCTATTTGGACGAGGTGACAACTTGTATATGCTACCCAACGGCTTATCAGCACGGGGAATATTGTGAATCCAAAAGTCGGTTGCTTAATAGCAGTTTTATTGCTGGCGGGGTGTGCGAAACAATCTCCTCCACCGCAAGCAAATAACGGGTGGCTAAAAAAAGCACCTGAAGGTGGTTTCCTTAATGCACCGAAAAGCAGCGCAGGTTCAAGTACAGTTGCGTATAGCGATGTAATTAAACAAGCAGCCAGCCATTATGGTGTTGATGAAACTTTGATTAAAGCCATTATCCAAGTGGAGTCTGGTTATAATCCTGATGTAGTGAGTACCTCAAATGCCGTGGGGTTGATGCAAATAAAAGCGTCTACTGCAGGTCGTGATGCGTACCGCATGAAAGGCCGCAATGGTCAACCAAGTTCTGGTGAATTAAAAGATCCGGTGAAGAATATTGATATTGGGACGGCTTATATCAATATTTTGCAAAATCAGCAGTTAGCGGGAATTAGTGATCCGCAAACATTGCGCTATGCAACTATCGTTTCTTATGCCAATGGTGCGGGGGCGATGCTGCGGACGTTCTCTTCAGATAAACGCCTGGCAGTGAATAAAATTAATAGTCTTAGCCCCAATGAGTTTTATCAGCATATACAGAAGAAACATCCGGCCGCGCAAGCACCACGTTATTTGTGGAAAGTCGATACCGCTTATCGGGCGATGTCAGAGTAATATTAAAACGCTAACCGATGTAGTTTATGGATGTTGTATTAGTATAAACATCGGCTAGCGTTTCCTTTAAGCTGTTATCGCACTAGGCAACAACAGGGTGGTAGTTGGCAATAATATCCAGCACGCCATTAATAATAAATTGCACGCCCATGCACACTAGCAAAAAACCCATCAAACGCGAAATCGCTTCAATACCACTCTTACCGACCCAACGCATAATTGCGCCTGAACTCAATAATGAGCCCCATAAAATCAGCGAGACGCTGAGGAAAATTAGCACTGGAGCCACTGTGATGACCCATGGGCTGAACATGGCATGACCTTTTACCGAGGCAGCGGAACTGATTATCATGGCGATGGTACCTGGCCCGGCAGTACTGGGCATGGCTAAAGGTACAAAGGCAATATTGATTGATTTGCGCTGCTTTAAATCCTGTGATTTTGCTTCTAATTGAGTGTCCTCCGCTGATTGCTGCGGGAAAAGCATACGAAAACCAATAAATGCCACAATCAGACCGCCTGCGATACGCAAGCCCGGAATAGAAATACCGAAGGTATTCATCACCACCTGACCGGCGTAAAATGCAATCGTCATAATAAAGAATACGTAGATTGACGCCATCTTCGACTGATGATTCCGCTCTTCGCTGGTCATATTTCCGGATAAGCCGAGTAATAGAGCCACTGTCGTTAATGGGTTTGCTAATGGCAGCAGGAGGACTAAGCCCAAGCCAATGGCTTTAAATAATTCGAGAATACTGTGCATCAATCTTGCTCCGAAAATGACATCAAACCGACCCGATGAAAGTAAAACATATCAGGTAATAAGCCGTATATTGGGCAAATATACCCGCACACGCCATTATTAATTACTGACCTTGTCACTCTACGCGATACATTAGGTAAAAGGCTATATCGCTTTTTTTTCGCCAAGTTATCGCTGTCGGTACCTCATCGTTGGTATTACAAGGGTTGGACTACAAAGAGGATATGTGATGCAGATCAATCTCTGGCGGGCAACAGTTGGTTCAATACCACAGATCCAGAATATACTCGTCATACTTCAAGCTGCATGTGTCGGCTGTTCTCTCGCATCCGAACCGATTTGTTATTCGCTTGCGCCTTCCTGCAACTCGAATTATTTAAAGTATAATCATGCCAGTATCAATTTTTGCAAGGAATAGGAATTTGTGCATTTGTGATATCAGCGTCGAAGATGAATTTATTCGTCAGCCATTATCGGCTTCTGTTGCCTGGGTATTAGATACCCAAGCTGCGCGAGCCCGAGGACGTTTACGCTTCTTAAAACCTAAACGTGAAGCCCGCCCACGCTGGCGTCTGACACCACTCAAAGATACTTACGAAATTCGTTTTTATCCTCACCGTTTACCAGAGTTGTGGTTTTTCAGTGCGGAAAATGCTGCCCGGAAGCGGCTTTGAACGTTGCTATCTGAGGGTTTTGTTTGACAACTTACTCAAGTGAATTTATTTTCATTTTTTGTGAATTTAAATTTACTCGAGTGATTTATGTCAAATCCGCTGTTGCCGGTAGAAAAACAGTTTTATGATTACAATCAGCATGATTTAACTGCATTTGTAGCAAATTTCAGTGATGCGTTTATTGCTTATCGAATGCCGTCTACCACACCTTCTTTGGTGGGGAAACAGCAACTAACCGACTTCTATCAAACCCAGCGTTTTAATATTCCGGCTTTAAGAGCTGAATTGATTTCACGCAGTGTGCTGGGTAATAAGGTGTTCGATTTCGAAAGAATTCATGGGTTAAGTGATGACCCCATAGAGAGCATGGCTGTTTTTGAGGTCAATGATGGATTGATTATGACTGCATGGTTTTACTTTAAATAATGCGTTTTTTCTGGACGAGTTACTGATTTCAATCGGAGGCAGGCATGGGTTTTACTGATAATGAACGTCGCGCGCTGTTGGCCGTCAAGGGGGTAGGGCCGACAGTTGTTACGCGACTGGAACAACTTGGTTTTACTTCGCTGGCGCAATTGGGCCAGGCCGATATGAATGAAATTGTGAGCAGTGCTGCAGCTATGATGGGGTCTACCTGTTGGAAAAATAGCCCACAAGCGCGTTCAGCAATTCAAGCTGCGATTGATCTGGCCAAAATGCATTCATTATAGTGAGTGTATCCCGGCCATTATCTGCCTTGTACCCTGTTATTCAAACACCCAACACGCGCAGCTTATTTCGTTTTTTGCCTGGCCGTGGGGTATGGCATCAACAAGTCATCCAATATTTGCATCCTTTCCTCTATCGGAATATATAACCAACGCGTAAGCCAAGGTGTCTTCTCTGTGCACGGTTGATCCGTTCGCCGAAAGTAAAGTTCGAGACCTGACAGAACGTCATCAATCTGTTTCATCCTATTTCTCCTTTTTAACGACCAGTGAGCAAATCATAGGCAACAAAATACGGAAGAAAAACGGATGGAATCTATTTTATTGTTCAGTATTTAGAGGTGAAAATCCGTAGCTGGGCGATGTGGTAGGAATATACTGCGAAAGCGTATTGCTTTCGGTGTCGGGGCGGCGTTCCAGTAACCATTGCTACACGGAAACGGAAATTTATTATGGGCACTTCCTGTAGAAATAGCAATACACCCAGTGCTACTCAAAAGCAATAGATCATAATGTAAATCATTGTTGGTGAGAATAAACATCTTTACATAACTGATGCTTCTTGCATGTGTGATAAAATAGGTTCCCTTCGCCAAACGTAACATTTCAATAAATTGCTCAGGCGATTCAATCGTTTGTCTTTAGTTATTATCGGAAATACCTAATTCTAAAACAGACACATTTTAACTCATCAGAGCGCATTTTAGCGATTGGGAGCATGCTATGGTTGGCCCGTTTATTAACAGTGCGGGGATAATACTTGGTGGTATCGTCGGTGTCTTACTCGCCCGCCATGTCCCCAAACGGTTACAAGAGGGATTACCGGCAACATTTGCCCTGGCATCCATATCCATTGGTATTGTGATGGTAGTAAAAGTGCACTATATGCCTGCTGTTATTTTGGCATTGATTATTGGGACAGCGGTGGGGGAATTACTATCACTGGAACAGGGTGTTAAGTGGGGGGCCAATAAAACCCGCGCGCTGTTAGAACGTATCATTCCTTCTCGCAGTACCTTGCCGCCCCAGGAGTTTGCACAAAGTTTCACCGCCATGATTGTCTTGTTTTGTGCCAGTGGATTGGGGGTTGTGGGTTCTTTAACTGAAGGTATTACTGGTGATTTTCAGCTGCTATTCGTCAAAGCTCTGATGGACTTTTTCACTGCGCTGATATTTTCCATTTCGCTAGGTATTGCGTTGGTGGCAATTGCCATTCCTCAATTGCTTATTCAAATTGCATTAGTTTTCCTGGCAAAGCTGATTATGCCCTATATGGATGATATCGCCTTTGCCGATTTTTCTGCCTGTGGTGGGATTATTATGATTGCAGTAGGATTGCGAATTGCACAAATTAAAATATTTGCAGTGGTGAATTTTCTACCGGCATTATTGTTTGTCGTGCCAATTTCTTATTTATGGCGCCATTTTATGACATAAGAATTTTTGGGGATAAGCGATTAACTTCCTAAAACGGTAGACTTCTTTGCCAATGCTAGTCATAGAAGCAACCGTTTCAGCATGGTGCAATGATATGTTTTTATTTGATTATTTTCTGTCTAGCCAATTTTTCGGCACAAAAATTTGCCTTTTATTACGCCATCAAAAAAACGACCTTTCGAAACAACAGACATAAAATTCTGATGAACCCGCTCTGGGACACCTAGATACTGATAAATCCCTTGTTCACGGAATTGTATCTCCAGCATGCGATTTTCAGGATCATAACCAATCGACAAAATTCTGGAGGATGTAACAGGTTGTCGCTGCAATAGTTGACCCTCAGTTATACGGTGTTGATATTATGCTGATCGTAGAGCAGTTTAAGTATGATAACTTTGTCGACGATCATTATCACTGTTTGGTTGTAGCATTAATAGATTATTCGCCAGGTATTATTGTCATTGCTTTAAGTGATGATAATATGACTACCACTTTATGGCATGGTCTGGGTCACAAAGTAAACTCTGTACACAGTTGCGTACCAATATAACAAACGTGGGTTAAATTGATGTCGCAACTTTTTGAAGTTAAACAATAATTACGTCTTGCATGTGATCTGTCGTGTGGGTCACCACTGTAGATAAGGAATTAGAATGCCTGTTATTACCCTTCCTGACGGCAGTCAGCGCCAATATGATCACGCCGTTTCTGTCCTTGATGTTGCTTTAGACATCGGCCCCGGTTTGGCAAAAGCCTGTATTGCTGGCCGAGTAAATGGCGAACTGGTCGATGCCAGTGATCTTATCGAATCTGATGCACAACTGGCTATCATCACCGCGAAAGATGCTGAAGGTCTGGAGATTCTGCGCCATTCTTGTGCACACTTATTGGGGCACGCTATCAAACAACTTTGGCCAGATACCAAAATGGCGATCGGCCCAGTTATCGATAACGGTTTCTATTACGATGTTGATATCGACCGTACTCTGACGCAGGAAGATCTGGATCTGCTGGAAAAGCGGATGCATGAGCTTGCCGATAAAGATTATGACGTAATCAAGAAAAAGGTCAGTTGGCAAGAAGCCCGTGATACTTTTGCTGCTCGTGGTGAAGATTATAAAGTGGCTATTCTTGATGAGAATATCAGCCGCGATGATCATCCTGGTTTATATCACCATGAAGAATATGTTGATATGTGCCGTGGCCCGCATGTGCCTAATATGCGTTTCTGCCATCACTTTAAATTGCAGAAAACATCTGGGGCCTATTGGCGTGGCGACAGCAAAAATAAAATGCTGCAACGTATTTACGGCACGGCTTGGAGTGATAAGAAGCAACTGAATGCTTATCTGCAACGTCTGGAAGAAGCGGCCAAACGCGACCATCGTAAGATTGGTAAGCAACTGGACCTTTACCACATGCAAGAAGAAGCACCCGGTATGGTGTTCTGGCATAATGATGGCTGGACTATTTTCCGTGAGCTGGAAACTTTTGTGCGCATGAAGCTCAAAGAGTACCAGTATCAGGAAGTCAAAGGGCCGTTCATGATGGACCGTGTACTGTGGGAAAAAACCGGGCATTGGGAAAACTATGCTGAGCATATGTTTACCACGTCGTCGGAAAACCGCGAGTACTGCATTAAGCCAATGAACTGCCCAGGACATGTGCAGATCTTCAACCAGGGGTTGAAATCATACCGTGACCTGCCACTGCGTATGGCTGAGTTCGGTAGTTGCCATCGTAATGAGCCATCAGGCGCGCTGCACGGCTTAATGCGCGTGCGTGGCTTTACTCAGGATGACGCACATATCTTCTGTACTGAAGAGCAAGTTCGCGATGAAGTGAACAGCTGCATCAAGATGGTGTACGACATGTACAGCACCTTTGGCTTCGAGAAGATTGTGGTCAAGCTGTCCACTCGCCCTGAAAAACGTATCGGTAGCGATGACCTATGGACTCGTGCTGAAGACGATTTAGCTGCTGCGCTGACTGAAAATGGCATTCCATTTGATTATCAGCCGGGTGAAGGTGCCTTCTACGGCCCGAAAATTGAATTTACCTTGCATGATTGTTTGGATCGTGCGTGGCAGTGTGGTACCGTACAGCTCGATTTCTCATTACCGGGCCGCTTAAGTGCGTCTTACATCGGCGAAAATAACGATCGCCAGGTGCCAGTAATGATCCACCGGGCTATTTTGGGGTCAATGGAGCGCTTCATCGGTATTCTCACCGAAGAATATGCAGGCTTCTTCCCAACTTGGTTAGCTCCGGTACAAGTCGTGGTGATGAATATCACCGATAGTCAGTCTGATTATGTCCAACAAGTGACCAAAAAACTGCAAGATGCAGGAATTAGGGCAAAAGCGGACTTGAGAAATGAGAAGATTGGCTTTAAAATTCGTGAACATACGTTGCGTCGGGTTCCATATATGTTGGTCTGTGGCGATAAAGAGGTCGAATCAGGCAAGATTGCCGTTCGTACCCGCCGCGGTAAAGACTTAGGAAGCTTGGACGTCAACGTGGTCGTAGACCAGCTGCTAGCAGAAATTCGCAGCCGTAGTCTTCATCAACTGGAGGAATAAAGTATTAAAGGCGGAAAACGAGTTCAACCGGCGCGTCCTAATCGCATCAACAAAGAGATTCGCGCCACAGAAGTTCGCTTAACAGGCGTCGATGGTGAGCAGATTGGCATTGTCAGTCTGAATGAAGCTCTTGAAAAAGCTGAGGAAGCTGGTGTTGATTTAGTAGAAATCAGTCCGAATGCCGAACCGCCGGTTTGCCGTATTATGGATTACGGCAAATTCCTCTATGAGAAGAGCAAGTCGACAAAAGAACAGAAGAAGAAGCAAAAAGTTATTCAGGTCAAGGAAATCAAATTCCGTCCTGGTACCGATGATGGCGACTATCAGGTCAAACTACGCAACCTGATTCGCTTTCTGGAAGATGGCGATAAAGCCAAAATCACTCTACGATTCCGTGGACGTGAGATGGCGCACCAACAGATCGGCATGGAAGTTCTTAACCGTGTCAAAAAAGATCTGACTGAGGATTCTGATTTGGCTGTCGTGGAGTCATTCCCGACTCGTATCGAAGGTCGTCAGATGATCATGGTGCTCGCACCTAAGAAGAGACAGTAAGGCATTCAAGTAATAGGCCTCTCTTTGCTTGCAAAGTAGGAGGTCTATTCGCCTAGCTAGCTCGTTGTAATTAACAATGCGAAGTGGATATATTCAATGCCAAAAATTAAGACAGTACGCGGCGCCGCTAAGCGCTTCAAAAAAACCGGTGCCGGTGGTTTTAAGCGTAAGCATGCCAACCTGCGTCATATTTTGACCAAAAAAGCTACTAAGCGTAAACGTCATTTACGTCCAAAAGGCATGGTATCTAAGAACGATCTAGGTTTGGTCGTAGCATGTCTGCCATACGCATAAGTAATTTTGGTTTGAATTAAGACGATAGGAGAAGTAAATGGCTCGCGTAAAACGTGGTGTGGTAGCTCGTGCACGTCACAAAAAAATCTTAAAGCAAGCGAAAGGTTACTATGGTGCCCGTTCGCGCGTTTATCGTGTTGCTTTCCAGGCAGTGATCAAGGCAGGCCAATACGCCTACCGTGACCGCCGTCAACGGAAGCGTCAATTCCGCCAATTGTGGATTGCACGTATCAACGCAGCAGCTCGTCAGAATGACATGTCTTACAGCAAATTCATTAATGGTCTGAAAAAGGCTTCTATTGAAATTGACCGTAAGATCTTGGCTGACATCGCAGTATTTGACAAAGTGGCATTCTCTGCACTGGTCGAAAAAGCGAAAGCAGCTCTGGCGTAAGTCAGAATTGAAGAGGGAGCTTGTCTCCCTCTTTTAATCTTTAGTTTATTAGTAGAAAGGTCATCGTTATGATGCATGTAGTTACTTTTCGCTTCTTTTTTTACTTTAGCGCCTGATTTGAGGAGGCTTGCGCGTAAGAATAGAAACGAAAAATAGCGCCTAAGCCTCCCATTGTGGAGGCTTTTTTGTTTTTGCTCTACGGCATTTATGATGACTAGAGTAAGGGTGTCGCGGATGTGGTACCTTATTGATTTTGTGTGAAAAATTTAGTTTACTTATCGGATTTTAACTAATTACATGTATCCTAAATAGTTCGAGTTGCAGGAAGGCGGCAATTGAGCGAATCCCCTGGAGCTGACTCAAGTAAGTGACTGGGGCGAACGAAAGCAGCCAACGCATATGCAGCTTGAAGTATGACGGATATAACTATAAGCGGGCCACATTGGCCAGAGGAAGATAAAACAATGCCACATCTCGCAGAGCTGGTTGCCAAAGCTAAAGCAGCCGTAGAAGATGCCCAGGATGTTGCCGCGTTGGATTTGGTACGCGTCGAATATCTAGGCAAAAAAGGCCATTTGACCCTTCAAATGACATCGCTGCGTGAACTACCAGCTGAAGAACGTCCGGCAGCAGGCGCTGTCATTAATCAGGCTAAACAGGAAGTCCAGGAAGCACTTAATGCTCGCAAGGAAAAGCTGGAATCAGCGGTGTTGAATGCCCGATTGGCAGCCGAAACTATTGATGTCTCTTTACCGGGGCGTCGAATGGAGAATGGTGGGTTGCATCCGGTCACTCGTACTATTGATCGCATTGAAACTTTCTTTGGTGAATTGGGTTTTTCAGTAGAATCCGGTCCAGAAATCGAAGATGACTATCATAACTTCGATGCATTGAATATTCCGGCCCATCATCCCGCTCGTGCTGATCATGATACGTTCTGGTTTGATACCACCCGTCTGTTACGTACCCAGACATCCGGTGTGCAGATTCGCACCATGAAAGCCCAGCAGCCGCCAATTCGAATTATCGTGCCGGGGCGTGTTTATCGTAATGATTACGACCAAACTCACACACCGATGTTCCATCAAATGGAAGGGCTGATTGTTGACAAAGATATCAGCTTTACCAATTTGAAAGGGACCTTGCACGATTTCCTACGTAATTTCTTTGAAGAAGATTTACAAATCCGCTTCCGCCCATCTTATTTTCCGTTTACCGAGCCATCTGCTGAAGTTGATGTCATGGGTAAGAACGGTAAGTGGCTGGAAGTGCTGGGTTGCGGCATGGTGCACCCAAATGTATTACGAAACGTAGGCATTGACCCTGAGGTTTATTCAGGTTTTGCATTCGGCATGGGAATGGAGCGCTTAACTATGCTGCGTTACGGTGTCACCGATCTGCGTGCATTCTTCGAAAACGATCTGCGTTTCCTCAAACAGTTTAAGTAAGGCGGGAATATCTCATGAAATTCAGTGAACTTTGGTTACGCGAATGGGTAAACCCAGCCATTAGCAGTGATGATTTAGCGCATCAAATTACCATGGCCGGCTTGGAAGTTGATGGCGTAGACGCGGTCGCCGGTGAGTTTAATGGTGTGGTCGTGGGTGAAGTGGTGGAGTGCGGCCAGCATCCAAATGCCGATAAATTACGTGTGACAAAAGTCAACGTTGGCGGTGATCGCCTATTAGATATCGTTTGTGGTGCGCCTAACTGCCGTCAGGGCTTGAAAGTTGCGGTTGCTACTGTGGGCGCTGTATTGCCGGGTGACTTTAAGATTAAAGCGGCTAAATTACGCGGCGAGCCATCTGAGGGCATGTTGTGTTCTTTCTCAGAATTGGGTATTTCCGAAGACCACGACGGTATTATTGAACTGCCAGCTGATGCGCCGATTGGTGTTAACCTGCGTGATTATCTTAATCTAAACGATAAAACCATCGAGATTAGTGTCACACCAAATCGTGCAGATTGCTTGGGTATTATCGGTGTAGCCCGTGATGTGGCAGTGTTAAATCAGCTGCCACTCACTGAACCAGAAATGACCCCAGTGGCGCCGTCTCTCAAGGACAGTTTTCCGATCCGCGTTGATGCCCCACAAGCTTGTCCGCGTTATCTGGGCCGCGTGGTAAAGGGTATTAATGTTAAGACCGCAACCCCATTGTGGATGCGTGAGAAACTGCGCCGTTGCGGTATTCGTTCCATTGACCCGGTGGTTGATATTACTAACTTCGTCTTATTGGAGTTGGGCCAACCGATGCATGCATTTGACTTAGACCGCATAGACGGAGGGATTATTGTTCGCCAGGCGACTGATGGTGAAGCTCTAACCCTGCTGGATGGTACGAAAGTTAAATTGAGTACAGACACTCTGGTTATTGCTGATCAACAGAAGCCGTTGGCGATGGCGGGTATTTTTGGCGGAGAGCATTCAGGGGTTAATGAAGAAACGCGCAACGTGCTGTTGGAATCTGCTTTCTTCAACCCACTTTCAATTACTGGCCGCGCACGTCGTTATGGTTTGCACACCGATGCTTCCCACCGCTATGAGCGTGGGGTTGATCCTGAACTGCAATATAAAGCGATTGAACGTGCGACGCGTTTGTTGATTGATATCTGCGGCGGTGAAGCTGGCCCGGTTATTGATGTCACTTCTGCGGAGAATCTCCCACAACGCGCCACAATCACATTACATCGCGAGAAACTGGATCGCTTGATTGGTCATCCTGTGCCTTCTGAGCAGGTTAGCAACATTCTACGCCGTCTCGGCTGCCAGGTGACAGAACAGGGTTCTGATTGGCAAGCTGTTGCCCCAAGCTGGCGTTTCGATATGGAAATCGAAGAGGATTTAGTAGAAGAAGTTGCGCGCATTTACGGCTATGACAACATTCCAAACGTGCCTATTAAGGCCAATTTGGTGATGACCAAACACCGCGAAGCAAACTTGTCACTCAAGCGCGTTAAAACTGCTTTAGTCGATCGCGGTTATCAAGAAGCAATTACTTACAGTTTTGTTGACCCTAAAGTGCAGGCATTGCTGCATCTACAACAAGATGCGCTCATTCTGCCAAGCCCAATCTCTGTTGAGATGTCTGCCATGCGGCTGTCATTATTGACAGGTTTACTGTCAGCCGTGGTTTATAACCAGAATCGCCAACAATCTCGTTTACGCCTATTTGAAAGTGGCTTGCGCTTTGTACCTGATAGTAAAGCTGATTTGGGTGTTAGACAGGATGTCATGCTAGCTGCTGTCATTACTGGTCATCGTTATGATGAACATTGGGATCTGGCGCGCCAGCCAATCGACTTCTATGATTTGAAGGGCGATTTGGAAGCTATTCTGGAACTTACCGGTAAACTCTCTGAGGTTCAGTTCCGTGCAGAAGCTCATCCTGCACTGCATCCTGGACAGAGTGCTGCAATTTATTTATCAGGCGAACACATTGGTTTCATTGGTGTAGTTCATCCTGAACTGGAACGTAAGCTGGACCTAAATGGTCGCACTGTGGTGTTTGAAGTGCAGTGGAACAAGCTTGCAGACCGCGCCGTGCCTCAAGCGAGCGAAATTTCGCGCTTCCCGGCAAACCGTCGTGATGTTGCTGTTGTGGTAGCTGAAAACGTTCCCGCAGAAGATATTTTGGCGGAGTGTAAGAAAGTTGGCGCAAATCAGGTAGTTGGCGTAAACTTGTTTGATGTGTACCGTGGCAAGGGCGTAGCAGAAGGTTATAAGAGTCTGGCTATTAGTCTGGTGTTGCAGGATACCGCCCGTACACTGGAAGAAGAGGAGATCGCCGCGACCGTCGCAAGATGTGTAGAGGCGTTAAAACAGCGATTCCAAGCATCCTTGAGGGATTGAACCTATGGCGCTTACTAAAGCTGAAATGTCAGAACATCTCTTTGAAAAGCTTGGGCTTAGCAAAAGAGATGCAAAAGATCTAGTTGAGTTATTCTTTGAAGAGGTTCGTCGTGCTCTTGAGAATGGCGAACAGGTCAAACTGTCTGGCTTTGGCAATTTTGATCTGCGAGACAAGAACCAACGTCCGGGCCGTAATCCGAAGACGGGTGAGGACATTCCTATTACGGCGCGCCGTGTGGTGACTTTCCGTCCAGGACAAAAGCTAAAAAGCCGGGTAGAGAGTGCCACTCCAAAAGAGTGAATTCTTTCCGAAACAAAAGGCCGCGCAAGCGGCCTTTTTCTTGTCTAGAAGACATCCTGAGTCAAACAAAAAGCCTGCACGCAGCAGGCTGATTGAAAACTGTTAAGTATCAGAAAGCTAGATACTCATGTAGCGGAAAGACTAGCCAATAGTCATCAGACTGGCATTCCCCCCGGCTGCTGCAGTATTGACACTCAGTGAGTGCTCAATGAGTAATCGTTCCAGCAGAATATTCGTCTCGCCACGGGCAAAGCCTTGTACCGAGATAATTGGCCCATCAATTTGTGCTATCTGTTCACACAAAATACGGAGTTGATCGGCATCACCATGATAGATAACACCATCAAAGGCGATATTAGCCGTTTGCCAATCTTTCGTGAGCGTAATACGTGATTTAACAACGGCTGGTAATGTACGGAATAAGTCACTTTGTACCGTGTTTTCCGGCCAGAGAACTTCACTGCCAACAGCCAGTGCTGCCGCTAGTTGTGCCAGCGCATCTGCCTCGGTATCCGCCAGACACAGGATACGCTCACGCGGTAACAGCGCGTAGGTGTTACGCTCGCCGGTTGGCCCCGGTAACACTCGAACGGTTCCACCTTGTGCGAGCTCGCCATAACGCCGCGCCAACTGAGCCAAGACGGGTTGTTGCTGTTCATCTGCCCATTTGGTCAGGGCATCATGGGCCGTTTGCAGTGCATCACGGCCTGAGACAATCTGTAACTGCCCGCTATCATGATGGGCGAGGGTGTTTATCACAGCATCTTCCGGGCGGCTACATAGAAGGCGATACAAATACAGCGGGCCACCGGCTTTAGGACCGGTACCAGATAGGCCTTCGCCGCCAAAAGGTTGTACACCAACCACTGCGCCGACCATGTTGCGGTTAACGTAGAGATTACCCACTTTGGCTTTTTCAGTGACCTGAGCAATGGTTTCATCAATACGGGTATGAATACCTAAAGTTAGGCCATAACCAGAGGCATTTATTTGATCAACCAACGCAGCGAGATTCTGCCGCTGGAAGCGCACCACATGCAGAACCGGGCCGAAGATCTCTTTTTGCAGTTCATCGAAGCTATCCAGCTCTATTAATGTCGGCTTAATAAAGGTACCGCGCTGCCACTCTTTTTCGTCCAGATTATTGGCTTGGGCGGCTTGATACACCATGCGTCCTTTGGCGCGCATGGCTTGAATATGCCGCTCAATACCGGCTTTGGCGTCAGCATCGATTACTGGCCCGATATCCGTAGACAGGCGCTCTGGGTTACCCATACGGCATTCAGCCATGGCCCCACGCAGCATCTGTAACGTGTGTTCAGCTACATCATCCTGAATGCAGAGAATGCGTAAAGCCGAGCAACGCTGACCGGCGCTATCAAAGGCCGATGCCACGACATCAGTCACCACCTGTTCGGTGAGTGCAGATGAGTCAACTATCATGGCATTCAAGCCACCGGTTTCTGCAACCAGCGGGGTTGGGCGGCCTTGTGGGTCAAGTCTGCCGGCGATGCTGCGTTGTAAAATAGCCGCAACTTCGGTGGAACCGGTAAACATCACGCCGCGCACGCGGGTATCATTCACTAAGGCAGCACCGACACTATCACCTTGGCCAGGAAGCAGTTGCAGCACACCTTGCGGGATACCCGCCTCCAGTAATATCCGCACGGCTTGTGCCGCAATCAGCGGAGTTTGCTCAGCTGGTTTTGCTAACACACTATTACCAGCAGCTAATGCCGCAGCAATCTGGCCGGTGAATATGGCCAACGGGAAGTTCCACGGGCTGATACAAACCACAGGCCCGAGTGGACGATGGCTGTCATTGGAAAAGCCATTTCGTACCATTCCTGCGTAATAATTCAGAAAATCAACGGCTTCACGCACTTCCGCAATAGCATTACTGAAGGTTTTACCGGCTTCACGTACCAGTATCCCCATCAATGTTTGCATCTGGTTTTCCATCAATTCAGCAGCGCGCACTAAAATTGCGGCTCGTTCAACAGGCGGGGTTGCAAACCAAATTGCACCAGCACTGGCGGCGGCATCCAATGCGCGGCTAACTTCGGCATCTGTTGCTTCACGAACATAACCAACAATATCAGCCGGTTCTGCTGGGTTGATAATAGGATGTTCCATGCGATTACCTGGCTCTGTACCACTATCAAGCTCAGCATCAATCAGGGGGGCTGCTCGCCAAACTTGGCTGGCACTGGTCAGTAATGCACTGGAAAGTGAAGCCAAGCGGTGCTCGTTTGACAAATCCAAACCGCTGGAATTGGCGCGTTCCTTGCCATATAACTCACGCGGTAATGGAATGCGGGGATGCGGTAAACCGAGTTGGCCTTCGCTGGCGGCGATAGCCTCTACCGCACTGACCGGATCCGCCACTAACTCATCAAGCGGCAAAGTGGCATCGGCAATTCTGTTGACAAATGAAGTGTTAGCGCCATTTTCCAGTAGGCGGCGTACCAGATAAGCCAGTAAGGTTTCATGGGTACCGACAGGTGCATAGATACGACATGGGCGATTGAGCTTACCATCAGCGACTTTGCCAACTACCTGCTCATACAGCGGTTCTCCCATACCATGCAAGCATTGGAACTCATACTGACCGGGATAGTAGTTCTGCCCAGCAAGATGATAAATCGCCGAAAGGGTGTGTGCGTTATGTGTCGCAAATTGTGGGTAAATCAGGTTAGGAACCGCCAGTAATTTGCGCGCGCAGGCCAGATAAGAAACATCGGTATAAACCTTACGGGTATAAACCGGGTAGCCTTCTAAACCGTCAACTTGAGCGCGTTTAATCTCGCTGTCCCAATAGGCGCCTTTGACTAAACGAATCATCAAGCGACGGCGGCTGCGCTGTGCCATATCAATCACGGCATCAATAGTGAATGGGCAGCGTTTCTGGTATGCCTGTATAACAAAGCCGATACCATTCCAACCGGCTAATTTTGGCTCAAAGCAGAGTTTTTCCAGCAGGTCGAGTGAAATTTCCAGACGATCGGCTTCTTCTGCATCAATGTTAATTCCAATATCATACTGACGCGCTTGCAAAGTCAGCGATAGCAACCGTGGATAAAGCTCATCCATTACGCGTTCATATTGAGCGCGGCTATAGCGCGGATGCAGAGCCGAGAGTTTGATTGAAATTCCCGGCCCTTCATAAATACCGCGGCCATTTGACGCCTTGCCGATAGCATGAATAGCCTGCTGATAAGAGAGTAAGTAGGCTTGAGCATCTGCTTCCGTCAATGCAGCCTCACCTAGCATATCGTAAGAGTAACGGAACCCTTTATCTTCTAACTTGCGCGCATTGGCTAAGGCTTCTGCAATAGTTTCGCCGGTGACAAATTGCTCGCCCATCAAGCGCATCGCCATATCCACACCTTTGCGGATCAGCGGTTCGCCCCCTTTGCCGATAATGCGGTTCAATGAGCTGGAAAGCTTGGCTTCATTGTGGGTAGAAACCAGATGACCGGTAAACAATAAACCCCAGGTCGCTGCGTTGACGAACATGGATGGGCTGCGCCCCAAATGGGAGTGCCAGTTACCATTGCTAATTTTATCGCGGATCAGCGCGTCGCGGGTCGGTTTATCAGGGATACGCAACAGAGCTTCTGCCAGGCACATCAATGCTACACCCTCTTGAGAAGAGAGAGAAAACTCTTGCAACAAGCCTTGTACGATACCGGCTCTGCCATTGGCACTTTTTTGATTACGCAATTTTTCGGCAATGGAATAGGCGAGCTTATGTGTCGCCAGCGCCAAATCTTCGGGTAAGCGTGCTTGCTCCAATAACATCGGAACAGCTTCGGTTTCCGGGCGGCGATAGGCCGCGGTAATGGCTGCGCGACTCACCGATTGTGGCAATACTTGTTCGGCGAAATCTAAGAAAGGTTGGTGCACACTTTCAATGACTTGCGGCATAATGTCGTCCGTTTCAGACGATAGGGATATCTGTGCAGTTGGAAGCTCCGGTAATTCACTGCTATTTTCCAGCCGCTCCAGATAGTTAAAAATGGCCTGTTTGATCAGCCAGTGCGGTGTTCGGTCAATACGCTGTGCGGCGGCCTTAATGCGGTCACGTGTCGCTTCATCGAGTTTCACGCCCATTGTGGTGCTACCCATACTGTCTGGCTCCTGAATTAGGGGAGTTATACCCGACATTCTTCAAGCTCTAGGTGCGTTGGCTACGTTTAATAACCTGAATCACTTACTTATGTAAGCCCATCAGGGTTCTCGTACTTGCCGCCTTCCTGCAACTCAAATGATTTAGGGTATATGATTTTATTTCAGACAATATCAAGTATGTTGCAACTTTGTGCAACCGTGTTAAATCATGTATCTAATCGAAGTGTGAATTTAGTCTTGTTTTTAACAATTTCAAAAGATAAACAATATTCAAAAAAGATGGTACATAGCGCTTAACGTTAATAATGATAGGTTTTTAGGGGGTTTCCCTCAGGTGCAACTCATTTTCTCGTGTTTGGTGTAACTGTCGACAGTACTTAATGTGATGTGGGGTGAATTTTTTGTAAAAAAATTGTTTAAATTCTTGTGGGGCAAGAAAGGACTCCTCTAGGATAGCAACCGCGAGCTAGTGATTGGCTAGCGAATAGTTGTGCGGGTAGTCAATTTCAGATTTTAGCGTTCATCTCCGGTGCAACTCAGTGTCACGTTCCGACCAGCCAGAGATAAAGCATGATGCCGCATTGCGCGGTAAGCATGGAAAAGCGAGATATATTAAAACGATAATATGCACTATGGAGATGTTGCATGACCATGAACACGCCAATGCTGGTGACTTTTTTAGTTTATATTTTTGGGATGATACTTATTGGGCTGGTGGCCTATCGTGCAACCAAGAGTTTTGATGACTATATTCTGGGTGGCCGCAGTTTAGGGAGTGTGGTGACAGCGTTGTCAGCCGGCGCTTCCGATATGAGTGGCTGGTTATTAATGGGTTTACCGGGAGCGATTTTCCTGTCTGGCATATCTGAGAGTTGGATAGCTATCGGTTTAACGATCGGCGCTTATTTTAACTGGAAACTAGTGGCTGGCCGCTTACGGGTTCATACCGAAGCTAATAATAATGCTCTGACATTGCCAGACTATTTCACCAGCCGTTTTGAAGATAAAAGTAAACTTTTGCGAGTCATATCCGCTGTCGTGATTTTAGTCTTCTTTACGATTTATTGTGCTTCCGGGATTGTTGCAGGTGCGCGGTTATTCGAAAGTACCTTTGAGATGAGTTATGGCACGGCCTTGTGGGCCGGTGCAGCAGCTACCATTGCGTATACCTTTATTGGTGGTTTCCTGGCGGTGAGTTGGACCGACACCGTACAAGCAACACTGATGATCTTTGCCCTGATCCTGACGCCAATTATCGTGATTCTAGCCGTTGGTGGTATAGATACCTCAATTATGGTTATTGCGGCGAAAAACCCTGCCAATATTGATATGTTCAAAGGGCTGAATCTGGTTGCCATCCTTTCTCTGCTCGGCTGGGGCTTGGGCTATTTTGGCCAGCCACATATTCTGGCGCGTTTTATGGCGGCAGACTCCCATCGCACTATTCGCAGCGCTCGCCGCATTAGTATGACCTGGATGATCCTGTGTCTGGCGGGGACTATTGCTGTCGGGTTCTTTGGGATTGCCTATTTTGAGAACAATCCACAATATGCAGGGAGTGTGACGCAAAATGGGGAACGCGTATTTATTGAATTAGCCAAGCTGCTGTTCAATCCGTGGATGGCGGGTATTTTACTGTCGGCCATTCTAGCCGCGGTAATGAGTACGTTAAGCTGCCAGTTACTGGTGTGCTCCAGTGCATTAACTGAAGATTTGTACAAAGCGTTCTTACGTAAAAAAGCCAGCCAGAAAGAACTGGTCTGGGTGGGCCGTGCTATGGTGCTGCTGGTGGCGTTAATCGCCATCGCGTTAGCAGCAGACCCAGATAATCGGGTGCTTGGTTTGGTGAGTTATGCTTGGGCAGGCTTCGGTGCAGCATTTGGGCCAGTGGTTCTGATTTCAGTAATGTGGCCACGGATGACCCGCAACGGTGCGCTCGCGGGGATGCTGATCGGCACGATTACCGTGATTGTCTGGAAGCAATACGCCTGGTTAGATTTATACGAAATTATCCCTGGTTTTGTATTTGCCAGTATCGCGATTGTAGTGGTGAGTCTACTGGGCACGGCACCGAGTAACGCTATCACTGAACGTTTCCGCCAGGCGGAAGCGGAGTTCAAAACCGTCTAAAAATAACGTTTACCTTTAATACATATAGCCTCCTGCAAAACAGGGGGCTTTTTTTATCAAAAAAACGGCCAGTTCTTAATAAACGTATTAATACGTATCATGATGAATTTATTTACTATTTAACTCGATAGAAACAACTTGCCACAGTTTGCTTAACAATATTCTTATTCAACCCCTTGAATTTCTTTTTGCCAGAATGATAATCACTATCGTTTTACTTTTCCTTACGTAAATTGACACTATTCTTATTCGCATTTTCTACTGCCCACCGCAGGGGTGTTTAGCATGTTTGTCCCATTTCTTATTATGTTTCGTGAAGGGCTGGAGGCAGCGCTGATTGTTAGCCTGATCGCCAGTTATCTTAAACGTACTCAGCGCGGTCAATGGATGGGGGCAGTATGGGTGGGGGTTATCACTGCCGCAGCACTTTGCCTGGCTATTGGCATTTTTATTAATGAAACCACCGGTGAGTTCCCGCAAAAGCAGCAAGAGCTGTTCGAAGGGATTATCGCGGTGGTGGCAGTTTGCATATTAACCTATATGGTTTTTTGGATGCGCAAGGTATCCAAGTCAGTCAAAGTTCATTTAGAAGGGGCCATTGATAACGCCCTAAATGTTGAGGGTAAAAAAGGCCGTGGTCAGGGATGGGCATTAGTCGCAATGGTGTTTTTTGCTGTGGCGCGCGAAGGTCTGGAGTCAGTTTTCTTTTTATTAGCGGCTTTTCAGCAGGATGTCGGTATTGGCGCACCCATCGGCGCAATATTGGGTTTGAGCTGCGCTATTTTGGTGGGTATGGCTATCTACTGGGGCGGCGTTAAGTTACATCTGGCTAAATTCTTCAAATGGACCAGCCTGTTTATTCTGTTTGTTGCTGCCGGGCTTGCCGCAGGGGCAATAAGAGCCTTCCATGAAGCTGGATTGTGGAACCACTTCCAGGATATCGCATTTGACCTGACCAATGTGCTTTCTACGCACTCCTTGTTGGGCACCTTCCTTGAGGGCATGTTCGGTTATCAGGAAGCCCCTACTGTCAGTGAAGTCGCGGTCTACATTATCTATTTGATTCCGGCATTAATTTTCTTTTTCCTTCCACCACGCGCCACGGCGGCTTCAACCGTAGCGGCTGCGCGGAAAACTAACCCATAATTCAGGGATTTATCACATGTCTAACCGGTTCTTCCGTCGCACAGCTCTACATGCCGCTTTATTGGCATTGCCAGTTTTCGCTATTAGCGCACAGGCTGCTGATATTCCTCAAATTAAAATTACGGTTAATGATAAGCAGTGTGAGCCAATGACACTGTCTATTCCCGCCGGGAAAACACAGTTTATTGTGCACAATGCCAGCCAAAAAGGGCTGGAGTGGGAGATCCTGAAAGGGGTCATGGTGGTTGAAGAACGTGAGAACATCGCGCCAGGTTTTACCCAGAAGATGACAGCTAATCTGGAATCGGGTGAATACGATATGACCTGCGGTTTACTGAGTAACCCGAAAGGCAAGCTGACAGTGACTGCTGCAGCGGGTACTGACACGGCGACCAAACCGGATGCCATGGCACTGGTTGGGCCAATCGCTGAGTATAAAGTCTATGTAACACAAGAAGTTGCTCAGTTAGTGACCCAAACCAAAGCCTTCACCGATGCAGTGAAAAAAGGTGATTTGGCATTAGCGCGCAAGCTTTATGCACCGACTCGTCAGCATTATGAACGTATCGAGCCAATCGCTGAGTTATTCTCTGATTTAGATGGCAGCATTGATGCTCGTGAAGACGATTTTGAACAGAAAGCGACAGATCCGAAATTCACCGGTTTCCACCGTTTAGAGAAAATCCTATTTGGTGACAATACTACCAAAGGGGCGGATAAATTCGCTAACCAACTGTATCAAGATACGTTGGAACTGCAAAAACGGATAGCAAGCCTGACATTCGCGCCAAACAAAGTGGTAGGCGGGGCGGCAGGTCTCATTGAAGAAGTGGCAGCCAGTAAAATCAGCGGTGAAGAAGATCGTTACAGCCGCACTGACTTGTGGGACTTCCAGGCGAACGTTGATGGCGCACAGAAGATTGTTAATCTGCTGCGGCCGTTGTTAGAAAAAGCGGATAAGCCGTTGTTGGATAAAATTGATGCCAACTTCAAAACGGTTGATAGCGTTTTAGCAAAATACCGCACCAAAGATGGCTACGAATCTTATGAGAAGTTAACCGATGCTGATCGCAATGCGATGAAAGGGCCGATTACGGCACTGGCGGAAGACCTTGCTCAACTGCGTGGCGTATTGGGTCTGGATTGAGGATTAAAATGAGTCAGAAAACCGGCCCGAAATACGGGCCGTATCAGCAAGATAACGGGGCGGAATTGCCTTCCCGTCGGCGTTTGCTCCTCGGTATGGGCATGATGAGCGGGGCATTGGCGCTCGGCGGGGCAAAAATAGCCCGCGCGGCGGATTGCCCTGCACCCGAAGCGGCACCCGCGCAAGATGAACGCTGGCAGAAACAGCCTTTCTATGGGCAGCACCAAGCTGGTGTATTAACCCCACAGCAAGCGGCAATGATGCTGGTGGCATTTGATGTGTTGGCAACAGATAAAGCAGCATTAATCCGGTTATTCACGTTATTAACTGAGCGAATTGCTTTTCTGACCACTGGCGGACATGCGCCGTCAGTTAACGCGAAATTGCCGCCACTGGATTCGGGCATTATGGGGCCAGAAATTTACCCTGATAATCTGACGATCACGGTTTCCGTCGGTGACTCACTGTTTGACGAGCGTTTTGGCTTGCAAGGGCAAAAACCCCTGCGGCTGCAAAGAATGACTCGTTTCCCCAATGACTCACTGGATGCCGGATTGTGCCACGGTGATGTGTTGCTGCAAATTTGCGCGAATACCAATGAAACCGTGATTCATGCTCTGCGCGATATCATCAAACATTCGCCGGATCTTCTCAGTGTGCGTTGGAAACGTGAAGGGTTCATTTCTGCCCATGCTGCCCGCAGCAAAGGTAAAGAAACGCCAATCAATTTATTGGGTTTTAAAGACGGAACTGCGAATCCGAAAACCAGTGATAAGCCGCTGATCAACCAAGTGGTGTGGGTCCAAGAGAACGCCGGAGAACCTGCCTGGGCGGTTGGTGGTAGTTATCAGGCGGCTCGGATTATCCGCTTCAAAGTGGAATTCTGGGATCGGACTCCCTTGCAAGAGCAGCAAACCATTTTTGGTCGCGATAAGCACAGTGGTGCGCCTTTGGGTAGGGTACATGAACATGATGAACCGGATTACACCAAAGACCCTGATGGCAAAATGATTAAGATGGATGCACATATTCGTCTGGCAAATCCACGCACTGCTGAAACTCAGAATAACTTGATGCTCCGCCGTGGCTACAGCTATTCGCTGGGGGTATCAAATTCGGGGCAATTGGATATGGGGCTATTATTTGTCTGCTACCAGTCTGATTTGGAAAAAGCCTTTCTGACTGTGCAAAAACGGCTGAATGGGGAAGCGCTGGAAGAGTATGTGAAACCCATTGGTGGAGGCTATTTTTTCACCTTGCCGGGAGTGACTGATGCTAAGCACTATTTAGCGCAAGGGCTATTAGAAGCTTAATATTGAAACAAAGCACCACTTAAGCGGTGCTTTTCATGACAATTTAACTGGCTAATTTAGCCGTGATTTTCGCCACGTGTTCACCTTGGAAGCGGGCGATGGCGAGCTCCTCAGCGCTTGGCTGGCGGGAACCATCACCACCTGCAATAGTGGTCGCGCCGTAGGGCGTACCACCACGGGTATGCGAAACATCGAACAATTCTGTCGCGCCATAGCCGATAGGCACAATAATAAAACCGTGGTGGGCTAATGTGGTCCAGGTTGAGGTGATGGTATGTTCTTGCCCGCCGCCCGTACCGGTAGAAGCAAATACACTGGCGACTTTGCCGTACAGTGCACCCGATGCCCACAGCCCGCCAGTTTGGTCAAGGAATGTACGCATCTGCCCGGCCATATTACCAAAGCGGGTTGGGGTACCGAAAATGATGCCATCGTAATCGGCCAACTCTTGTAGTGTTGCTACTGGCGCTTTCTGGTCAGTTTTACCGCCGGCTTTGGCAAAAACATCCGCTGGCATGGTTTCCGGTACGCGCTTAATGGTCACTTCAACGCCGTCAACCTTTTGGGCACCTTCGGCAATTGCGCTGGCAAGTGTCTCGATATGTCCATACATGGAATAATAAAGCACTAGAATTTTCGCCATCTCGCTTCTCTCCAATCATATTTATTGAATAACGTTGATGATGTCATCATAGTCGCTGCTTATGACATTTATTAACCATACGCCAATACGCTCAAGCTGCAATATTAGCTAGACAAAAAGTCACCATAATGAGATATCCCAATCTGGTGACTTTGATTTGCACAGCCTAATTACAGATTACGTAACTTCTTTTGTAGGCGCTTTTGCTGCCAGCGCTCCATCCAATTACCGAGCAAGAATAGGTTTATCGCTCGTAACCCTAATGGGATACCTAACCCCAAAACGACCCACCAAGCCCACATATAGCTGGGGGAGGTAAACCAGTTAATCACGAACAATATTGAGCACAAGATCACCGCCCGCAGTAATTGGCGCAAAAAAGATATTTCATTTTCAACGGCCTCGCGCGCATCTACTACGCGCTGGTCAACCGCTTCGCCAGAAGCTTCTGGTGGTTGACTGGAATGGGGAGAGTAGAGTTCACTCACTTTCAATTCCATCACTGCGGCAATGGCACTCAACGTTTCAAGGCTAGCTTGCTCACCATTCTCTATGCGCTGAATAGTGCGCACGTTAAGGCTGCAAAGTTCGGCTAATTACTCTTGTGACCAGGCCCGTGCCTGGCGTAATTCACGAATACGATAAAGGTTCATAATGAATACTCCTGGGTTTGAAGAGATATCTACAAACCTATATGCCAGCGCCCAACACTACCACGACAGTCACCAGACAATGACATGACATCTTCCCGACACTGGCAGGTGGCCTTGATTCAGCCTGTTTGTCAGGGAATAGTCCCGCCGATTTAACTGAAGTCTTTATTCATCCCTGCGGTATTTGTCACAACGGCTTGTTATCTACATTGACAACGCATCGCTCGATTAATATCTTCAATGTTAGTTAAGCTCCATTTTAAATAATTAAATGGAGTTTTATGATTATTACGATTGACCCAATATAGCGATTAATTAATGAGGAATATCTTAATGGCTCAGATATACCACCAATATAAGAAAAAATTGAGTATAAAAGTCATCCTATTGAGCGCGCTGATACTTGGCATCACGTTCTCGCTATCTTACGCCAATGCAGAACGCTATCCGGATGTGCCAGTTGCCTTTAAGTATGGGACGGGCGCTCGGATTGATAACAATTTATATGTCGGCTTAGGTAGCGCCGGTCAATTGTGGTATCGCCTCGATACGGATAAAGCCAGCGGCGGTTGGCAGAAAATAGCTGACTTCCCTGGGCAGCCTCGGGAACAGGCTGCCACAGTGGCATTAAGCGGTAAGCTGTATGTTTTTGGGGGCGTGGGTAAAAATAGCGCCAGTGACACGCAGGTACGTGCGCTGGATGATGTGTATCAATATGATCCACAAACTAATCAGTGGCAACACCTGGTAACGCGAGCACCGCGCGGATTGGTGGGAACCGCCGCAACCACATTGAATGACACTCAGGCGCTGCTGCTGGGGGGCGTCAATAAAGCTATTTTCGACGGTTACTTTACGGATCTGGCCTCTGCGGGCGGCAATGAAACCCAGAAAAATGCAGTTGTTAATGCGTATTTTGACCAGGCTCCTGCGGACTATTTCTATAACCGCGACGTGCTGATGTATGACCCAGCCAAGAATCAGTGGAAAAGTGGCGGACAAGTGCCATTTTTAGGTACAGCTGGGTCAGCTATGACCGCTAAAAAGGGTGATTTGATATTAATAAATGGTGAAATTAAACCCGGATTACGTACGGCAGCGGTATGGCAGGGCAAAACGCAGGGCGCAGGGCTGAAATGGCAACAGCGACCAGATTTGGTCGGTGCTGAAAAAGGCGCAGTGCAAGAAGGGCTGGCGGGGGCGTTTTCTGGTGTTAGCCATGATGTGGTGCTGGTAGGCGGCGGGGCCAATTTCCCTGGTTCATGGCAACAATTCAATGCCGGTCAGTTATATGCCCATAAAGGGCTAAAAAAACAGTGGCAACAGCCCATTTATGCGCTGGTAGATAATCAATGGCAGGTTGTGGGGGAATTACCTCAGCCGCTGGCTTACGGCGTATCCATTCAAGATAAAGATAAAGTGATTTTGCTGGGAGGTGAAACAAGTGGCGGTGTTGCAACCTCAGCAGTGACTCAGCTCTCCTGGCAAGGTGGCAAGCTATATCTTGAATAAATAGATTGAGATGATAACGCTCTGTATTGAGCTTTTAGGCATAATATTAGAGCGTTATGGCACAATGCTAACCCTCCTGTTTGCGTAAGCTACACACTCACCTCACAGGAGAAATAATATGAAAAAACGGCACTGTCTCTGGCGATTATCGCGGTTTCATTATCTGCACAGGCGCAGACTTTCAGCGTAACAAGTACCAATATGCCTGAAGGTAAACCCTTGCAAGTTCAACAGGTTTTTAACGGTTTTGGCTGCGAAGGTGGGAATCAATCGCCACAGCTTTCATGGCAGGGGGCTCCGGCCGACACACAAAGCTTTGCAATCACGGCCTATGATCCTGATGCCCCAACAGGCAGCGGTTGGTGGCATTGGACTGTGGTGAATATTCCCGCTGGTACCCATCAATTGGCAACCAATGCAGGGCAGCGCACCGACATCACCACTACCACCCAAAGCGCGCTGCCGAAAGGAGCCATTCAAGGGCGGAATGATTTCGGTTATGCCGGGTTTGGCGGTGCCTGCCCACCGGTAGGAGATAAACCGCACCGCTATCAGTTCACTGTTTGGGCATTGAAGACAGATAAATTACCGTTAGATGGCAATGCCAGCGGTGCATTGGTCGGTTTTATGCTTAACAGTAATGTTATTGCGAAAGCAGAATTGGTAGCGACTTATGGACGTTAACCCTTAACTCAGAGCAGAAAGCATGCAGCAGATAAACCACAGTCAAATGGCCATTACGAGCGCTGAAATAGTTGCCCGTCGCGCACATACACTGCATCGGGTGAGGGTGTTTGCCCCTGCGCTTTGCCATGTGCGACAGGGCAGCAAATTGGTGCAATGGGGCTCACAAGCAGCCAGTGCTGGGCAATCGACTATGATTTTGTTCCCTGCGGGCATCGAAGTCAGTATTGCCAATACGCCAGACCGAGGTCATTACTGCTCTGATATGGTTTATCTGCCGCCAAACTTGTTGCGCCAGTTCCGGCAATGGTACGGTGCTCTAGCGGCTGCACCCACCGCTGCCACATCGTTATGTGTTCCTCTGGATACGAATACTCGTCGGGCTTGGGAGAGCTTATTGCTCAACCTGAAAAACCATGCGCCAGATACGTTATCGCAACACTCTGCTATGGGCGTTTTATTGGCTCTTCATCTGGCAGGACATGCAGGATCGTTATTAATAGATAGACGGGATAAGCTGGCTGAACAGGTTCAGCAGATTATTCTGCTCGACCCCGCTCGTAATTGGAGTGTCAGTGACGTTGCGCAATCTCTGCACATCGGAGATTCCACTTTGCGACGTAAATTAATGCAAGAGGAACGACAGTTTCGCGTCATTCTGGAAGAGGTGCGGATGGGGGGCGCGTTGCATGCGTTACAAACCACGTTATTGTCGATAGGCGAAATCGCCGCACAACACGGCTATATATCGGCGTCTCGTTTTACCTCGCGTTTTCAACAGCATTTTGGCTTAACACCCAGCCGTTTGCGCGAAGCAATAACCAAACCTGTAGCTCAGCTAAAACCGGCGCCAGAGCATCTCTGACGCCAATTTATAACTACAGTTTATTGTTTTCGTACAGGCGCGTTCTGCGTTTTTTCAAGATAATGTAACCGATGGTCAAAATGACAAACCACAATGGCGTCACCATCAGTGCCTGGCGGGTATCACTTTCCAACGTCAACAGAACCAATACAAAGGCGAAGAACGCCATACACACCCAAGACATGAAAATCCCGGCTGGCATTTTGTAAATCGACTTTTTATGTAGCGCGGGCCGTCTTTTGCGATACACCAGATAAGAGCAAAGGATAATCGTCCAGACAAACATAAACAGAATCGCCGATACGGTGGTGACCAGCGTAAAGACGGTCATGACATTCGGGATAAGGTAAATCAGCACCACGCCGCCCAACAGGCAAATACAAGAGAATGTCAGGCCGGATGCGGGAACCGAACGGCGTGATAACTTACCAAACTGCTTTGGTGCATCACCTTCTTTTGCCAAACCGAATAGCATGCGGCTGGTGGAGAAAACGCCGCTGTTGGCGGAGGAGGCGGCGGAGGTCAACACCACAAAGTTGATCACACTGGCAGCGGCAGGTAAACCGACGAGAACGAATAACTCAACAAATGGGCTTTTATCCGCAACTACTGAGCTCCAGGGAGTCACAGACATAATCATAATCAATGAGAAGACATAGAACATGATGATGCGGATCGGAATGGAGTTGATTGCGCGCGGTAATACTACCTCAGGATCTTTGGTTTCCGCGGCGGTAGTCCCAACCAATTCAATACCTACGAAGGCAAAAACCGCAATCTGGAAACCAGCAAAGAAGCCGCTAATTCCTTTGGGGAACATGCCTCCATCATTCCACAAATGAGTAAATGAGGCCGTCGTACCTGATGGGGACTGATAGCTTATTAACACCATAGTCAGACCGGCAAAGATCAACGCTACGATGGCCACAATTTTAATCATGGCGAACCAAAATTCCATCTCACCGAACATTTTTACTGTTGCCAGATTCAGAGATAACAGCAGTAAAACCACTAACAATGAGGCGACCCATTGCGAAAAGCCGGGGAACCAGAATTGTGCATAGGCTGTGATGGCGACGACATCGGCGATACCGGTAATGACCCAACAAAACCAGTAAGTCCAGCCAGTGAAAAAACCCGCCCAAGGGCCAAGTAAGTCAGCGGCAAAGTCACTGAACGATTTGTACTTCAGATTCGAGAGCAGCAACTCACCCATTGCGCGCATCACGAAGAACAACATAAAGCCGATTATCATATAAACGAAGATGATCGACGGCCCAGCCAGGCTGATGGTTTTACCCGATCCCATAAACAAGCCAGTACCTATGGCACCGCCAATGGCAATCAACTGAATATGGCGGTTGGAGAGACTTCGTTGAAGGTGCTCTTCAGGTTCCGGCAAAGGCTCTGCCACTATCTTGGATTGGTCTACCATCTTTCCCATTCCCTCTTCCTGTATTTATTTGTGAAGTTGTTGAGCTCTATGTTGGCTCTTTGGTCTTACCCTGTCTGTCTTTCGTTTTTTTGTATGTTTTAAATACAATTTTTGAATTATTTAATATCTTCGCAACAATAATTACACAATACGCCTCGTTTTCCAGTGTTTATATTTCACACACTGAATTTTGTTAAGTTCATCACAGCGCATGGAATTACAACATGAAGTTACATAACTAACAATAATCTCAAGTACCAGATGCATAATTAATCCACAGCGATGAATATCGCCCAGTATAAAGAGAAAAATCCGATGAAGTGTTTGACAGCTAAGGCCAACAGGAGAATAATTATCTCCGTTGGGTCGTTAGCTCAGTTGGTAGAGCAGTTGACTCTTAATCAATTGGTCGCAGGTTCGAACCCTGCACGACCCACCAACAGAATTAATTACTTAGACTACATTAAATATATCTTGATTATATTCGCGTGCCATATTCGTGCCATTAATATTTAATATTCCGTCTATTTGTTTCGCATGTTGAGTTAAATGAATTGGTGAAAGATGTGCATACCTTCTCACCATTTCAATACTTTCCCATCCACCCATTTCTTGTAATGCGGATAATGTAACCCCAGATTGAACTAACCAACTTGCCCACGTATGTCTTAAATCATGGAATCGAAATTTATCTATTTCAGCTCTCTTTAATCCCGAATACCATGCTTTATTATTATCAACACGCAATTTCCTTATTTCAGGTATTAATGAACCACCAGACCTATTTGATGCATGAGTATGAACAGACACATATTTGTTATGCTTTCCAATCTATTCCCTAAGCACTTTTGCAGCTGTATCATTCAGGGATATGCCAATAGCCCTGCTTGACTTGCTATCTCTTCAATCCAACGCCAGTCAGCCTCTCCGAACACTATTTCTGGCATTTCTCCTAACCGGTACACGCGCCAATAGTCAGACTTTAACTTGTCGTGCAGTTCCTGAGCCTGCCGCTTGTCTTCAGTCCCAAGTGATTCTTTAATTCGCTTCGAATCCGAAATAGAAATGCTCGCGTAACGAAATGCTTAATAGAGGAGGGCATGGCTGATTCAATGCTTGCAGAAGTCACTCGATAAAGTACGATATGAGCATTATTGTCACGGATGGCGGCATTATAAAAACAAAGTCTTTCACTTTCCGAAGAATGAACTAGATTCATCTCTAACGGTAGTCATTGTATCCGTTGAAGTGGTTAACCACCCAATAACGCCTGCCGTCGAGCTGATTTTTCTTTTTTTGTCCGCAATGTTGTTTAGTCTTGTAAGAAAATTCCCACGCAAGTTGGCTTTGCTTCCGATATTCAATAATTGCTAAAAATTCAATAATGGCGAATGAATATAAAATGTAAATATTGATTTAAGTCATGATTGTGCATTTTTATAAAAGTCCGATATCTATTGAATTTATGTGGTTGAAGTCCACTGGAACATAAAATGAAAAAGCAACTGACTGGCTTGGCTTTATTGGCCCCTCTGGTTTTGGGTATAATTTCGGCCCACGCAGAAGTACCAACAGCTGAATTAAAAGTAAAAGGAAAGATAGGCGTTCCAACGTGTAATATTAATGCACCAGACAGCGGTGTCTATGACATTGGTAATATAAGTTCAACCAAGATTCAATCAGGTACAACACGTACAGCGCTCCCAGAAATAACTAAAAGTTGGACAATAAGCTGTGACTCTGTAACCTTTTTGACGGTAAAGTCGATTGATAATCGTATAGGCTCAAGCTCATCCACAGGGGGGGATGGGCATTATGGTTTGGGTATGATAAATGGCTCGGGGAAAATAGGTCATTACACCGTTCTTATGTCTAATGCACTAGTTGATGGTAACCCCTTTTCATTGTTTTACACCACATCACCAACATTCACCGCAAGGAGCGAAACGGCGTTGTATAATGGTGAGAAAGGTTATCGTCAGGGATGGGCATCAGCTGATAACGTACTGAAATCGGGTAAGGTGTTCAGTGCTGACTTCACAGTAAAACCTTTTTTAGCGAGTACTGATACGATGAATGGTCCAGTAACCGAAGATACCAAAGTTGATGGCTCTCTTACGATGAACTTTGCCTTTGGTATCTAACGTCATAATGTGGTGATTGGATATTAGTACTGAACGCTAACTTATTGATATCGGTTCGGCAGCGTGACACCATATACCAATTCAAAGTCCACAACCACTAGCCGTAGTCAATCGTTAATACCTGCATGTTGGTCATGTACGGCAAATCAGTTTTAAGGCTCACTTCGGTGGGCCTTTTTTATAACCAAAAATCAGCTCGCTGCCAGCGCCAATCACCCTCAAATAAACTCAGAGTCTGAATGGCTTACGGTGGTCGGGCTATTCAGTAATAACGGAATAAACAAACTTAAAGTCGAATAGGGTGAAAAAATCGTCGGCTATAAAGATTGTCGCGGCATTCTGACAATCGGTGTGGGCCACATCGAAGGATGGATCAGGTCTGACAAATGTGAGACTACTAAAGGTTTTGATCGTGTATCAACATTTATCATCTTTTGTATCTAAATATATTTTGATTGTATTCGCGTGCCATTGAATTTTAATATTCGGCTATTTACTCCCTCATCTTTAGTTAAGCTGCATTACGGCAATTATATTATTATTTAAATTGGATTTTCTTATTTTCTTATTTTACAGATAAATTCAAAATTTAAATAATAGAGTGCATAATCTACGTGCATTAATAAAATGTGAATAATTATTTTTAATTTTGAGTTTTGTATAAATAACCATCTGTAACGATAATAAAGAGACTCACACTTGTGAGGCTCTTTATATAATCACTGAAAAATAAAATGGATAACGCCTACAGTCACTAGTAAAAATGCAGTGTATTGTAAGTAGTATGCTGACATTGTTTTCATAAGCCCCCCCTTTGGTTAACTTACAGTTAATAAGCAATTTCTGCGCCATAGATAACTAATTGATAAATATGTTATTTTAAATCTCATTGAGTAAAGGAATGCACTAAATTGGGGAGTTAGCACCATCTTGGTTCATGTTAGCTTATGTATGCTTTGATCCAGAATCGTCGGGGAGTTAGCCTCCCCAATCATGGAAATTAATGTGGAATGACCGATGAATAGTAAAGTTAACCTTATGCGGGTTTATGTGCGGAGAGTAAAAATATCATTGGGCGCTCTTTTTCTTCATCCAGTGATGGACAATCTATAATTTGTTGTGCTGTCGGGCCCCACTCTTCTAAATGTGTGATAACAAATCCATGTTTTATCAAAAGATTAATATAAGTTCCTAATGTTCTATGTTGCTTGACAACACCTTCAGCTAACCAATTTGTTACTCGTGTTCCTTCCGCTTGATAGCTATTTATCGGCCATGATTTTTGTCCATCATCTGCAACCAGCCAACCCGGCTGCTTTGGTGCAGTGTAGATAGGATGTTCGGCGGAAAAAATGAAACTACCACCAGGAAGTAAAGCATCATAAATAGCAGTTAGTAGGGCCGGGAGGGCTTTTATATAGTGTAATGTTAGAGAGCTATATGCTAAATGGTACATTTGTTGCGGTAATTGAATATGTTCCAAATCTTCCCTGCGATAAATAATGTTGTCATCAGATGTCATTTCTTTAGCCCGATTTAACATTTTCTCTGAAACATCCAACCCTAAAACCTCAGTTGCACCTTGTAAACGAGCGTAGCGACAAAACCAACCATAGCCACAACCTAAGTCAACGACTTTACGCCCTGATAGTGGCGGTAGAATCTTACAAATGGCTGGCCACTCTGGTGCGCCGTCCAATCCATCGACTGAACGGCTAAGTTTGGCGTAACCTGAAAAAAAATCCTGATTATCATAAATATTTTGAGTCATGCATCGTCCTCATTAATTATTGATCCACTTGGTTCATAAAAAGCATCACTAGCTTATCACTAATACGATGATATTAAATAAGACTGTAAGATCTGTGAATGCTATTTTTTCGAATACTTAATGTCAGAGATACGTGAATGCTGTTTTGAGAGTAACAAAGAGTTAAACGGACAATTACCATTAATTTTGCAAAGGAACACCACTAGCCATTACTTTATTCTTTGTGCTTGTTGAGTCTAAATGGATTATTGGCATACTGCAGTACCTTTATAATCAACCAACTGAGCAAGGTGGATTTGGTGAAATCCTGATTATGATTGCAGTCATGGCCTTATTCCAGGTTGAGATTTCCCGATGCCGTATCCGAGCTTTATCTCCGGATAACCCGGTTGATTTGTTACCTAAAGGGCAATAAGAAAGTGTTCTATCAGCTAACAGTCGAGGACTGACTGCTAGCTGATATGATAATGCGATAAGATTCTTAATGTGCCTTAAGTCAATCAACAATAAAAAGCTTGGCACCGGATATTGTTGAAGAGCGATGAGCTTCTGCGTGGTCTGCAACCTGATAACTCATACCGGCTTTTAATACAAAAATACGACCATCAACCAGTTCAGTACTCAATTCGCCCTCTAGACATAGTAAAATATGCCCTTTGGAACACCAATGGTCCGCTATGTATCCCGCACTGTATTCAACCATCCGAACCCGGATGTTGCTAAAGTTCTGCGTTCTCCAGTATGCAACGCCTCGATCTCCTTTATGCTCGATTTTGTCCACTGTAGACCAGTCAGTGATACCGAATGGGATATCCCCTATATTCATTTAAGCTCCCTAATAGACAGATAAATGAGACCCACATTGGCTCATCAGTAAAAGAAATACACAGTCTATTACTTTATTGCCAGTCCAAATTTTATAAAGTGGGCCATACTATGAGAGAAACAATAGAATGGAGTTATCAAGCCTATGAAAAACGCCACAATTTTTCAGTTTTTCCATTGGTATTACCCTGACGGAGGTAAATTATGGCAGGAGGTTGCTGAGCGAGCAGAACATATTAGCCATCTCGGGATTAATTATGTTTGGTTACCTCCAGCGTATAAAGGTGCTTCGGGAGGCTATTCCGTGGGATATGATACTTATGATTTATTTGATTTAGGTGAATTTGATCAGAAGGGAACCCGGGCGACGAAATACGGAGGTAAAGAAGAGTTACTGAACGCGATTAATCGATTGAAGGAAATGGATATCAAAGTCCTATTTGATATTGTCCTTAATCATAAAATGGGGGCTGATGAAAAAGAGTCGATAAGTGTCCATAAAGTTAATCCTGAAAACCGTACTGAAATTGATGAATCAATTATCGATGCGCAGGCCTATACTCGATTCACTTTTCCGGGGCGTAATGAAACTTATTCATCTTTTATCTGGGATAAGCAGTGCTTCAGTGGTGTTGACCATATCGAAGACCCAACAGATGAAGGTATTTTCAAGATTATAAATGATTATAGTGATGAAGGTTGGAACACCGAGGTTGATGACGAGTTAGGAAACTTTGACTATCTGATGGGGGCCGATATTGATTTTCGTAACCCCGCGGTTATGGGTGAGTTAATGTATTGGGGGGAATGGTTATTAGATACATTACCAATTAATGGTTTTCGCTTGGATGCCGTAAAACATATTCCAGCATGGTTTTTCAAACAATGGATCCAGCATGTACAAAATAAAGCAAATAATGATTTATTAATAATTGCAGAGTACTGGTCTCCGAATATTGAAAAATTACAACAATATTTAGAGCGGGTTGATGGTTTAGCGATGTTGTTTGATGTAGCGTTACATCACAAGTTTCACGAAGCCTCAAATCAAGGTGAGGATTTTGACCTCACGCAAATATTCAGTGGGACATTAATTGAAGTTGATCCAATGCATACAATTACCCTAGTCGCAAACCATGACACTCAACCACTACAATCGCTGGAGGCACCTGTTGAGCCTTGGTTTAAACCACTAGCATATGCATTGATATTAATTCGCGAGCAGGGCATCCCATGCGTGTTTTATCCTGATTTGTTTGGTGTCAGCTATGAAGATACCGGTGATGACGGGGGGATTTATCAGATAGAAATGCCCGTTATTGCTGAGTTGGAAAAATTAATTCAGGCCAGGAAACGTTTCGCGCATGGTGCACAAATTGACTTCTTTGATGATAAAAACTGTATAGCCTTTGTTCGCTCGGGCACAGAGGAAGACCCCGGTTGTGTGGTTATCCTTTCTAATGGTGCGGAAAATGAAAAAACAATTCATCTAGGGGAGGATTTAGCCAACAAAGAGTTTGCTGATTTCCTCGGTAACCATCCAGCCATTATCACCACTGATGATCACGGCGAGGCCGCATTTCCTGTTAACGGGGGCAGTGTGAGTCTTTGGGTACAGAAAGAGTTTTGTACTAATATGGACTGAGTTGAATAATGCAGACCTCATCATTTCAAGAGAGAGGTCTGCTGAGATACAAACTGATTTAGGTTACCTATAACAGCAATATTTTTCCTCATCTGACTTTGTCAGCAGTATGAAGCCCCGGTACCGTTTATTTTGCATAATTAGCGCTGCTTATTTGCTTGGGCGAGGACTGAACCTGCCAATGTTTTTGCGAGCTTACTGGATTTAGGTTCTGCCAATACTTGAGCTGCCACATCTTCCATATGTGCGCCAGTTTGATTATCCGTGTTCGTCTGAGAGAGGGCTGAACCCGCCAGACTTTTTTCGATAGCAGAAGCATTAGGGTCTTTCAGGATTTGTGCCGCCAATGAAGCTACTGAAGCTGATGTTTTCTTGGTGTTTTTTGACATTATTTAATCTCAATTAATTGACAAGGATATTTGATTTCGTGTTTAAATATATTAATAACAAAAGCTTATTAACTGTACGAATAAACAGTGTGACGCTCAAATTAAATATCATTAAAAATATTTAAAATAATTAATTCATGAGGATTATTTAAATAGATGAGTTTTTGGTGGAAATTAAAAAGAAATTGAAATCATTGATGGGTAAGATATTATAATAAATAATGTTATTTTAACTCTGGTCAATATTCATTGGCTAACTTTATTCGACTGACAATACAGTGCTATCTTTTCAAAATATATTCATGCTTTCGCCTGAAGCATGAATATATTCTTATTTATCAGTGGTTGATAAGGATGAATATAAATAAATCAATATCTGAAATAGGGGTAGTAAGTACCGTGATGGTTCACTAAATTTTATCGTACCGCCATTAACATCGGTTCCACCTATCGCTACAAGCAATCGCCATTGTTGCCAAAATGTTAATGTTTCTTTGTGTTATATTTAATCTAGACCTCATAATTTCAAGGGAATAGCCTTGTGATGATGAATGTGGCTTAGAACACGATAAGAAATAATGGAGGCGCTATGTCGTTGGATTTGCGAAAAACGAGTATGGCCAGGTTGGTCGCCCTCAATCATGAATATCACTATTACAGCCTGCCGCAATTGGCGGCAGTACTGGGGGATATCGACCGATTACCTAAATCACTGAAAGTGTTGTTAGAAAACTTGCTACGTCATCTGGACGGTGAGCAGGTTCAGGAGGATGACCTTAAAGCCATTGTAGCGTGGCAACAGACAGGCCATGCTGAAAAAGAAATTGCTTATCGGCCCGCCCGCGTCTTAATGCAAGATTTTACCGGTGTTCCGGCAGTAGTAGATTTGGCCGCGATGCGCGAAGCGGTGCAACGTCTTGGCGGTGATGTAGCGCAGGTTAACCCGTTATCTCCGGTTGACTTGGTGATCGACCACTCGGTGACTGTCGATGAGTTTGGTGATAAAGCGGCATTTGGTGAAAACGTCCGATTAGAAATGGAACGTAATCATGAGCGTTATATCTTCCTGCGCTGGGGGCAAAAAGCGTTTAGCCGTTTTCGCGTCGTGCCGCCGGGTACCGGGATTTGCCATCAGGTGAATTTGGAGTATCTGGGGCAAACCGTCTGGCATGAACAGCAGGGAGGTAAGGAGATAGCTTATCCAGATACCCTGGTAGGAACCGACTCTCACACCACCATGATTAATGGACTGGGGATTCTGGGCTGGGGCGTGGGTGGTATTGAAGCAGAAGCTGCAATGTTGGGTCAGCCTGTATCCATGCTTATCCCTGATGTTGTCGGTTTCAAAATGACCGGCAAGATGCGGGAAGGGATCACGGCTACTGATTTAGTGCTGACAGTGACGCAGATGCTGAGAAAACATGGCGTGGTGGGGAAGTTTGTCGAGTTTTACGGTGATGGTCTGGCGGATTTACCCCTGGCGGATCGTGCCACTATTGCCAATATGGCACCGGAATATGGTGCCACCTGCGGCTTCTTCCCGGTTGATGATGTCACTTTGGGCTATATGCGTTTAAGTGGCCGTAGTGATGAACAGATAGCGTTGGTGGAAACATATAGCAAAGCTCAAGGATTATGGCGTCATCCGGGGGATGAGCCGGTGTTTACCAGCCAGCTATCACTTGATCTGAGTACGGTAGAATCCAGTCTGGCGGGGCCAAAACGACCGCAAGACAGAGTTGCTTTGCCTAAAGTACCTTTGGCGTTTAATGCTTTTGAAGAACTGGAAGTTAATAGCAAAAAAGACAAAGTGAGTCATGTGTCCTTCACTCTGGAAGGAAAAACCCACGAGTTAGAACATGGCGCAGTGGTCATCGCAGCCATTACCTCCTGTACTAATACCTCTAATCCCAGCGTATTGATGGCGGCCGGTTTACTGGCCAAAAAAGCTGCAGAGAAAGGGCTTAAAACCAAGCCATGGGTGAAAACGTCGTTAGCTCCAGGTTCGAAAGTCGTCACTGAATATCTTAAGTCAGCCGGTTTAACCGCTTATCTGGATAATTTGGGCTTTAATCTAGTGGGCTACGGTTGTACGACATGCATAGGTAACTCCGGCCCATTGCCAGAACCAATAGAAAAAGCCATCAAAGAGGGTGATTTAACGGTGGGTGCTGTGCTCTCCGGCAATCGCAACTTTGAAGGGCGTATTCATCCTTTGGTCAAAACCAACTGGCTGGCCTCGCCACCACTGGTGGTTGCTTATGCCTTGGCGGGGAACATGAATGTCAATTTGACGCAAGATTCGTTGGGCAACGATCCTCAGGGTCATCCGGTCTATCTGAAAGATATCTGGCCGACCGGCCTTGAAATCGCCAAAGCGGTTGAAGAAGTGAAAACAGACATGTTCCGCAAAGAGTATTCTGCGGTGTTTGATGGTGATGAAGAGTGGCAGAGCATTCAAGTCGATAGCACCCCCACTTATGATTGGCAGAGTGATTCCACCTATATCCGTTTGCCCCCTTTCTTCAGTGATATGAAAGCATTGCCCGAACCGGTGCAGGATATCCATCACGCCCGTATTCTGGCTATTTTGGCCGATTCCGTCACTACCGATCACATTTCTCCTGCGGGGAATATCAAGCTGGACAGCCCGGCAGGCCGCTATTTGCGTGATCGCGGCGTGGAGATTAAAGAGTTTAACTCCTACGGCTCTCGTCGCGGTAATCATGAAGTGATGATGCGCGGAACCTTTGCCAATATTCGTATTCGTAATGAAATGGTGCCCGGTGTCGAGGGGGGGATCACTCGCCATATTCCATCTCAAAATCAAATGGCTATCTATGATGCTGCGATGCGTTATCAGCAAGAGAATGTGCCGCTGGCAGTGATTGCCGGAAAGGAATATGGCTCAGGCTCTAGCCGTGACTGGGCAGCTAAGGGGCCGAGGTTGCTGGGAGTACGCGTTGTTATCGCCGAATCATTCGAACGTATTCACCGCTCTAACTTAATCGGAATGGGAATTCTGCCGTTGGAGTTTCCGCCAGGTGTCAATCGTAAAACATTGGGCCTGACCGGTGATGAATCTATTAGTGTCAGTGGGTTACAGAGTTTGGCTCCGGGGCAAACTGTCTCTGTGACCATTACTTATGGAGATGGGCGGCAACAAAAAGTTGATACTCGTTGCCGTATTGATACAGGTAATGAATTGGTCTATTTCGAAAATGGCGGCATCCTGCATTATGTGATCCGCAAAATGTTGTAATAAACTGATAGTTTCGTGACAGTGTCACGATTTGGTGAAGTGACTGAAAGGTTTACCGCGCCGTTGGGGCACGTCGTTATGGCCCCAACGGCACGATTCTCTTTCATTTGACGTTGTCTTCAAGCTGAACGGCAGGTTATTACTTGGTCAATAAATGGCCCATCTTGGCAGCTTTGGTCGCCATATAGTGCTCGTTCTTAGGATTTTGTCCTACAATCAGCGGAACGCGTTCGACGATATTGATCCCGGCTTCAGAGAGAATTTCGACCTTCTTAGGGTTATTGGTCAGCAAGCGCACGGCCTTAACACCCAATAACTTATACATATCAGAACACAGGGTGAAATCGCGTTCGTCGGCAGCGAAACCGAGTTGGTGATTTGCTTCAACGGTGTCGGCGCCTAAGTCTTGCAAAGCATAAGCGCGGATCTTATTCAGTAAACCAATATTACGGCCTTCCTGACGATGATAAATTAGTACACCACGGCCTTCTTCGGCAATATGTGCCAGTGCCGCTTCTAACTGGAAACCACAATCGCAACGCAGGCTAAACAGGGCATCGCCCGTCAGACACTCAGAGTGAACACGGGAGAGTACGGGCTCATCGGTGCTAATATCACCAAAAATCAATGCCAAATGGTCATGACCGGTGGCTAATTCTTCGAAACCGACCATTAGGAAGTCACCCCATGGGGTCGGTAATTTGGCTTCTGCTACACGTTTTAGCTGCATCTTACTGTTCATATTATAACTTTATACCCTTAGATAGGTTATCGCATATCCTACCGTGAATGCCTGATACACCCTTTTGTTTTAGGGCATAAGGTTAAATAAAAAATTTTATGTGATCATTATTAACTATATTGCCATAACTTTTGACATGCTGCTGTTCAACAAAGCAGCAATAAGGTCAGTGAGAATGTCTATTTAAGACTTATTTTAATAATGACAAAAATTTGTGTATGTTATCAATAGTTAGCGATACTTATATTATATAGATATAGCGCTTATATAAATCGTACTATTACCGAGGGTAATATGTAGTGGATATTGCCAGAAAGAAAGGGCAGCAAATGTGGAATATAACAAAACGCATTACTCTGGGATCACTTATTTTACTGCTGCCAACCTTTGTCATTTGGCTCTCGGGTTGGCAGTGGCAGCCGGGGGGCGGTGAACGCTGGTTAAAAGGGCTGTTTTGGGTAACAGAGACGGTGACCGCGCCGTGGGGCATAGTAACTAGCGTATTACTCAGTGGCTGGTTTTTGTGGTGTCTGCGTTTTCGCCTCAAACCGGCTATCGGGCTGTTGGTTATACTCAGCGTGGTTATTGTTGTCGGGCAGGGAGTGAAATCGCTGATTAAGGAACAGGTACAAGAGCCACGGCCATTTGTGGTGTGGCTCGAAGCTGAGCATCATATCGATAACCATTTTTTCTATTCTTTACCGCGTGTTGAACGTAGCAAGTTGATTGAGCAACAATTACAGAATCAATCTGCGATCCCTTCGTGGTTGAGCAGTCACTGGCAGTTTGAAACGGGTTTTGCCTTTCCTTCCGGCCACACGGTTTTTGCCGCCAGTTGGGCGTTATTGGCCGTCGGATTACTCTGGCCCCGTCGACATTACAAAACGGTTATTTTACTGATGCTCTGGGCGCAGGGTGTCATGATGAGCCGTCTGGTGTTAGGTATGCATTGGCCAGTCGATTTAATGGCGGCTACGATAATTAGCGGTTTATTAGTCGCGATGGTATGCAGTTTGGTGCAACGGTGGTTCGGCCCGTTGAATATTCCACCGCAAGAACTGCAAGAGATTGAAACGCGCGATAATGACTCAAAATAGTTAATTGATTCTTATTCTTAATTAACTATTCGCAATTAAGTTGCTTAAAATAATCTCTATTGAGCATCAGTTCGGCGCTTTATCTTGGTGCAGGGTTTCTTTGCGGGGTAAGGAAGTGCTAATTTGTTAAGTAAGGACGCCACATTTTTGGCATAATTCATCAGGTTGATTCGGCCTTTAGGAAAAAACGTGAAATATTTGCTGATTTTTTTGTTAGTGCTCGTCATTTTTGTGATATCAGTCACGCTCGGAGCAAATAACGATCAGGTTGTTACTTTCAATTATTTATTGGCTCAGGGCGAATATCGGGTATCTACCTTGTTGGCGACGCTGTTTGCCGCAGGTTTGGTTATGGGATGGATTATTTGTGGACTTTTTTATCTGCGGATTCGAATTTTATTGGGTCGTGCAGAGCGGAAAATTAAACGCCTTGAATCGCAGCAAGAGCTACCGATTGAACCCAGTGCGACTGCATCCACACCTGCTGTCGGCAAGGAATAATTTTCTATGTTAGAAATGCTGTTTCTGCTGTTACCGGTCGCTGCTGCCTATGGTTGGTATATGGGGCGTAGAAGTGCTCAGCAGGATAAGCAGCAGGATGCTAACCGCCTGTCTCGTGAATATGTGGCCGGGGTTAACTTCCTCCTCTCAAACCAGCAAGACAAAGCGGTTGATCTGTTTCTTGAAATGCTGAAAGAAGATAGTTCAACAGTTGAAGCACATCTGACGTTAGGTAATCTGTTCCGCTCTCGTGGTGAGGTTGACCGAGCTATCCGCATCCATCAAGCCTTGATGGAGAGTGCCTCTCTGACCTTTGAACAACGATTGCTGGCCGTCCAGCAGTTGGGTCGCGATTACATGGCTGCGGGGTTATATGACAGGGCGGAGGATATGTTCAACCAATTGGTTGAGGAACAAGATTTCCGGCTTGGCGCATTACAGCAGTTATTAGTTATCCATCAGGCGACCAGTGATTGGAACAATGCCATCGAAGTGGCAGAAAAACTGGTCAAGATGGGTAAAGATAATCAGCGACTGGAAATTGCTCATTTTTATTGTGAATTGGCGCTGCAAGCGATGGGCAGTGATGATCTCGATAAAGCAATGAGTCTGTTGAAGAAAGCGGCCTCAGCAGACAAACAGTGTGCCAGAGTGTCCATCATGCAAGGTCGGGTGTACCTGGCCAAGGGTGAGTATGCGAAGGGCGTGGAAGCGCTGGAGCGCGTGCTGGAGCAAGATAAAGAGGTGGTCAGCGAAGCATTGCCGATGCTGAGTGAATGCTATCAACACCTACAACAACCTGAAGCCTGGGCTAATTTCCTGAAACGCTGTGTTGAAGATAATACTGGCGCGACGGCTGAGTTAATGTTGGCGGAAATCCTTGAACAGCATGAAGGCCGAGATGTAGCGCAAAACTATATTAATCGCCAATTGCAACGCCATCCAACCATGCGCGTGTTCTATCGGTTGATGGACTATCACCTGGCTGATGCCGAAGAAGGGCGCGCGAAAGAGAGTTTACTGCTGTTGCGCGATATGGTTGGCGAGCAAATTCGTACCAAACCGCGTTATCGCTGCCATAAGTGTGGTTTCACCGCGCACTCACTCTATTGGCATTGCCCGTCTTGTCGTGCCTGGGCGTCTGTTAAACCTATTAGAGGGTTGGATGGTCAATAAGTTGTCGGTTATTCAGGGATATCGGGTGAATTGAATCACCCGACAGTGATTTATGATCTATTTTTTCTTCTGCGGCGCTTTTAGCAATTGGCGCAGTTTCTTCAATTCTTTCTGGCTCAACGGCTGTTCTGAAATCTCTTCCACGCCTTGGTTATCAATCTCGTTGTGATGTAGTTTGGCGTCTTTGCGGCTGCCCTTACCGTTTTTAACATCAACCTCAAAACTTTTTTCTAATCTTTCGCAGACTTCGGTGCTGAGAGAAAACTGTTTTTCTAGGGCAGCAGCTTTAATTTTCTCTTTTAATTCCAGCGGGATTTTAATGGTTAAGGTAGATATTTCGCTCATCATATAACCTTCAACTTAGGGGAAAATACCAAGCTAAGCGAGGGAAGCGAAACTGTCTAGGGGATAACACAATTGTCACAAAAAATTCACATTGAGCCTTTTCAGACATATACAATGGCAGAAGGTTAGGTGACCTGAAGTGATGAAAGATTATAGTTTGGCGTAACCGATGCCAGGACCCGTTACGCTGAAGATGAATGAAGCTTACGGGCGAGTGTGCGGATAATGTATCAGGTCGTGGAAACGCACAGAATGGTCGCTTTCATTGCGATAGGTGTGCGGGCAATCAGCCGCAAACCGCAGTGCCTCACCGGTAGTCAGCCTTCGGGTCACGCCATCGACGGTGAGTATCAGCTCCCCTTCAATGACAATCACATGCTCAATCACGCCAGCTTCGTGTGGTGTTGACTCACTGCATCCACCTGGTTCAAGGTCGATAACAAACATATCCATGCGCAGTGTAGCGTCATAAGGAAACAGCGGTACGACACGCATCCCTGACGTTTCGCTATTGAACGTGGTGAGTAAGCCGTGACGGTGTAACGCAGCAGACTGCGCCGGCGGTGTTTCAAGAAATTGTGAAAAAGAGACGTTGAGACCACTGGCGATTTTCCACAGCGTCGCCACTGTTGGGCTGGATTCGCCGCGTTCAATTTGCCCCAGCATCGCTTTACTGACGCCGGTTCGCTCCGCCGTCTGGCTCAAACTCCAGCCTCGTTCGCGGCGAACATTTTTCAGTTGGTTGCCAATATGGTGGGCGAGTTCTTTCATCTTGACTCCTGTGGCGGTACTTTTTATTGAATGCAATTCTTCATCGAATACAATTGTGCGTTATAACGTACAGTGATATGGTGAGCACGATAAATATACGTTATAACGCACGACAGCATACCGCTTGCGTTCGATAATCAGAAGGATTTTCCCCGATGGCATCGCGTTTCCGTTTGCAAGATTTAACTTTTTCTGCAGTAATCGCCGGTTTTGTGGCTGTTTTGGTCGGCTATACCAGCTCTGCGGCAATAATTTTTCAAGCAGCGGAAGCGGCCGGTGCCAGTGTGGCACAAATTGGTGGTTGGCTGAGTATGCTAGGGCTGGGAATGGGGGTGACTAGCATAGGGTTATCGCTCTATTACCGCACGCCAGTGGTCACTGCCTGGTCAACGCCTGGTGCTGCGTTGCTGGTGACCAGCTTGCCTGGTACATCGGTCAATGAAGCTATTGGGGTGTTTGTGTTTGCTACTGGGCTTATTCTGCTGTGTGGTGTGACCGGGTTATTCGCCAGACTGATGCGTTATATTCCTCAGGCACTGTCGGCGGCGATGTTGGGCGGGATTTTGTTGCGGTTTGGGCTGGATGCTTTTACCTCGTTGCAAAGTAATTTCGCGCTAGCTGGCGCTATGTGTCTGGTGTATCTGCTGGCAAAACGAACGTTTTCGCGTTATGCGATTGTTCTGGCACTGGTTGCCGGGCTGATTGTGGCCGGATTACAGGGCAATATTGCACTGCATGGCCAGACGTTGACCTTTGCTACCCCTGTATTTGTCATGCCGCATTTTACGATCTCAACTCTTCTCGGTATCGGAGTTCCGTTTTTCGTGGTGACAATGGCCTCACAAAATGCACCGGGCATCGCTACGCTGAAAGCGCATGGTTACAATCTACCTGTTTCCCCCCTGATTTCATGGACAGCACTCACCGCGCTGGTTTTAGCACCGTTCGGCGGGTTTACCGTCTGTATCGCAGCGATTACGGCGGCGATCTGCATGGGACAAGATATCCATCCTGATCCGAAAAAACGTTATATGGCGGCGGTCGCTGCTGGGGTGTTCTATCTGATCGCCGGTGTGTTTGGTGGCTCAATCGGTATGGTGTTTACTGCACTGCCGGTAGCGCTAATCCATACTATTGCTGGTCTGGCCTTACTTGGCACCATTGCGGGCAGTTTGTATCGTGCGTTGGAAAATGAGCGTCAGCGTGACGCAGCGATTATCACGTTTTTGATAACGGCTTCTGGCGTGACGTTGTTTGGGGTCGGCTCCGCATTCTGGGGGCTGGTCGGGGGCATATTCGCACATCTGATCCTCAACCTCCCTGCGCGCAAAACGGAACACGACACTCGGAACCGTTGAGTTTGTTTCTATTCTGGGAAACCTCCTGACATATGCGTCTGCCAGTCAATATGCAGTGCCTGCATTTCATTCTGGAATACATGGCTTTTTGCCACCAGCCATTATCGAGGTACAGCATGCAGCCGCTACAGGTCATATTGCGAAGAGCCGCTGGCTGAACATACCCCGCACCGCGTATTACTGGTATGGCGGTTTTATAGCAAAGCGGGTGGCCATGATGCTGGACTGTTTTGATGTATACCTGTGGAATGAAAGGAGAGTGGCGTGGTTTTTGTAGGCGATGCGCTAACGTGGTTGCCTGCTTAGAATTAGAAAACAGTCTTAACGTGGGATATTTTCCAAGCGCCTCCTCAATGTGAGTTCCTCGTACCATTGCTATTCAATATAGTCACTGCATGGATGCAGTACTAAAGCTCAATGAAGGTTAAAGTGCTGAATGGCTGACCTGCTGGTGTTGTATGCAGTGGCAACAGCAACCCCCTGATCAGTATCTCCTATTGTTATTGCAAGTTTAAAATGTCACCCAATCCCGAAAAGTAGAAATGTCACTTTTCAAGATGAGTAGGCGTATAATATGTGCAATTAAAACCTGATATAAGGACGTGGCATGTTTAGACCAAATAGCTTAATTATCTATGTTGATGATGTATCTCTAAGTACTGAATTCTACAGAAAAATATTGAAGTCTGAGCCTTTGGAAACCTATGAGGAGTTCTCTGTTTTCGCTCTCAGCACAGACTTTATTTTAGGCATCCAGTCCAAGGCGGGAATTGACCCCAAACCCCAGCCTCATTTTGGTGGGTTTGAAATTTGTCAATCTGATGTTTCCCGTAACGATGTCGATTTGATATATCAGGAATGGAAAACTCTTGGTATTGAATTCGAACTCGAGCCAACAGACCTTGAATTTGGCTATACATTTGTTGCAACAGATCCTGATGGTCACAGATTAAGAGTATGTGCAACTGACACCAGTAACGTTGCTTGAGTTGTGCAGTGAAAATCCCGTAGAGCAAGCCTAAATATTCTACTTTTTCAGGTTTGCTTTAAACTCATAGGAATTGATCCGTACTGGATTGACGGCTCGCAGTTGTTCCTGAATTCTGGCCTGTGCCCGGCGTCTTGGCATCGATTTACTCCGGCTGTGTTTATCCTGACGCTCCAGCTCATCCATTTTATCCTACTCCAATTGCTGCTGATGCCGTCGAGACGAAGCCTGTCTAGCCCATTCAACCCGGCCTTTCGCCTGGGGACACTTGGCGCAGATGAGGTTAACACCAATATCATGAGGTACCCATTCGAACTGCATTGTCCCCGTCAGTGCATCGTTCGGGTGATTGACCCGGAATCCTGCCGTTCAGTCAGTTCCTTCTGAGCAGCTGTATCACGCCGCCTGAGCCGTTTTTCACATACCGCCTGAATGACGTTAACTCGATTTAATTCTTCATCTGACATCGTCACCAGCATCAGGATGTCCTTGTTGCAGCATAGGTTTTATCCTTTATGCGCAAAAAGTGATATTTCTAAACGGCTAAAAGGGGACATTATCGTATTGGTGCTACACCCCTCATGCCCCCTTAATTAACCGTCAGCCGTAAAGCCAAATTATGCGGATAGGGGTCAAAGTATTTTTGCGTCAGCAGGTAGCTGTCTGGGTATTCGCCCAAATAATGCTTAAGCAGTGTTAACGGCGCGAGTATTGGCAGCAACCCCTCGCGATAGTGGAGGATCACATTATTCAGCTCGCCGCGCTGACGCGAGTTCAGCTGGTTACGAAAATACCCCTGAATATGCATCAGCACGTTGGTGTGATTCTTGCGCGAGGCGGGTTTTCTCAAGATCGTCATCAGTTTTTCGCGATAAGCCACGAAGAATGCGTCCAGGTCTTCCCACTCGTGCAACGAGGCGACAAACGGTCCAATTTCTCGATAACCCACCTGATGGTGCGCCAGCAACTGGAGTTTGTACCGGCTGTGATAGTCGAGCAGCGCACGGCGGGTCAGGCCGTTGGCTTTCAGGGTATTCAATTCGTGCAGGGCGAAGATGCGCGCGACAAAGTTTTCCCTCCGCACCGGGTCGTGCAGGCGGCCATCTTCTTCGACGGGTAACCACGAGTATTTCTCTAGCAGCGCCTTGGTAAAGATGCCTATGCCTTCTTTACGCCCGCGATTGCCTTTTTCATCGTACAACCGCACGCGTTCCATACCGCAGCTCGGCGATTTGGCACAGACGATAAAGCCCGACAGTTCGCCCAAACGTGAGAGATAGGAATCCGTGAATTCGGCCATTTTCTCAGTCACATCGTCGTGTGGCGCTTGGCTGAAGTGCAGCCGGAAATCCCCATCGGCGGTCTGAACCAGGCGAAGTGCCGGACGGGGAGAGGGCAGACCGATGGACATCTCCGGGCAGACGGGTTTGAAAGTCACCCACTGCGCCAGCCCGTCCATGACAAAGCTCATGCGTTTATGTCCACCGTCAAACCGTACGGTCGCGCCGGTTAAGCATCCGCTGATCCCAATGATGGGTTGATTATTCATATCGAGATCCTCTTACTGTTCTTTTCGGGTGAAGAAAAGCGTGACCTGACCGACAGTGATGCCGAATTTCTTCATCTCTGTTTTATTAAAAAGATGCGTGTCATCCTGCAGGTACATCCAGTCATCAAAGTGAAGCAGCCAGGTACTGCCATTGGCTTTCACGTTCATGCTGTAACGCCAGTTAAAGGCGTTGCCTTCTGCCACGCCACTGGCAACACCTTCAATATCACCTGCGGTGCCTTCGTAACGATTGGTGCCGACACGCCGGATATGCCACACCCGTTGCTGCTTCTCGCCATCGTCATAGACAAAGTGTTCATTTAACGTCAGCGTGTCGCCGATGACATTGCCGCTGATTTCCACGTGGAAGCGGCGCAGCTGTTTTCCGCTGCGGTCCTGTACCATGCCCCATGCCTCTGTTTTCCCCTGGAAGTAGTGGAAGATATCGAGCGGCGGTTGTTGATGCCGGTAGTCGCTGATGTCTGTGCTACACCCCACCAGAAGCAGCATCAGCGTCAGGCCAAGTGTCAGAATGCGTTTCATTTTTCACCTCCGATCAACTGCTGACGTAGTTCGGAATATTGCGTATGGGGATCGAGCCAGATGGCCAGAAAGTTTATACTGAAGGCCGCAGACTGACTGGGGCCGAGCGGGGTAAAGCTTTGTTCTGCCCCTGAGGCGCGATACCAGAACTGCCCCAGCTTATCCTTAAGAACAAAGGTAAGCTGCGAGCCCGACGTGACGTCCGGCCAGAGTGACTGCAGCATGTGCAGCCATGCTGCGCTCTGTGGTTCGCGCTCCAGAATCCCCTGCGCCCGCCACTGGTCACGGGTGGCTTCGACCAACTGTTCACGATCGATGTCGCGTTTGTAGGTAATAATCAGCGCCTGATCCTGCTCTGGCCCGTGATAGCGACCATCCGGGGTACTCAGTTGGGAGGTATAAACGGTAAACGGCCCCCATGTCAGGCTGGCATCACCCACTTTGCGCCAGCTTAACCAGTCGGCCGCATGGGCGACGGGCGCGACGGCCGCCAACCACAGCAGCATCAGTAAAGAGGTTCTCATTGCCGCCTCCTCGTCAGAATATAGAACAACAGCATCAGAACCAGCCAACCCAGAGCCATCCAACTGACGACGATAAAGGTCGGCTCCCGGAAAGTAATGGCCCCCAGATGTCCGCCAATCACATACGCTGCGGGACCGCCAGCGGTAGCCAGCACAGTCAGTATCCACCCCGGCAGTGTGGTCGTGAGGGTCAAGTGGGTCCAGACGGTGGCGAACATCAACCATAGCGCCATCATCCACAGGGGCAACAGCGCGTCGCTGTTAAAGCCGATCAGCCCCGTCAGCACCCAGAGGGCATCGAGACCGCTGCCCACCGCGGCCAGCAGCAGGGCGTAAACACGGTGTGCAGGCGACAGCATCAGACAGGCCAGGATCGCCAGGGCGAGCCACAGAAACAGGCCACGTTCGCGAAACAACACTACCAGCGTCCAGTAGAGATCGAACGCTAGAGTCATCAGCACGACCTGCACAGAGCGGTTCATACGCGCTCTGCGGTCAGCTGCACCACGCTGATGGTGCGCGCGTTAAAACCGGCTTCGCAGTAGCCAAAGTAGTAGAGCCACATACGGCGGAACCTTTCATCAAAACCGAGCTTTTCAATATCCTGCCAGGCGTGCAGAAAACGCTGCCTCCAGTGCGCCAGCGTGCGGGCGTAGTCTGGCCCCATATCGAACAGATTACGGACGACAAAATCGGTGTGACGCGTCATCAGTTCACTCATTGCCGTGATGCTCGGTAGGAACCCGCCGGGGAAGATGTAGCGCTGGATAAAATCGACGCTTTTACTGTAGTCGCGGTAGCGCTGATCCTGAATGGTGATGGCCTGAATCACCATTTTGCCGCCCGGGCGCAGGCGGGCCTGACAGGTGCGGAAGAAATCCGGCAGGTAGCGTTTACCCACGGCTTCAATCATCTCAACCGATACCAGTTTGTCGAATTTCCCGGTCAGGTCACGGTAGTCGCACAGCAGAACCTGAACTCTGTCCTGCAATCCTGCGCGGGCAATCCGCTCTGTAGCCCAGATGTATTGCTCCTGCGACAGCGTCGTGGTAGTGATGCGGCAGCCGTAGTGACGGGCGGCGTATTCCGCCATTGCCCCCCAGCCGGTGCCGATTTCCAGCAGGTGATCGCTTGCGGTCAACGTCAGTTGTTCGCACAGGCGCGCCATTTTTGCCTGCTGGGCTTGGGAAAGAGCCTGATCGTCGGCCGTGAACAGTGCGCTGGAGTAGAGCAGATCTTCATCGAGAAAGTGCGCATAGAATTCGTTACCCAGGTCGTAATGAGCGGAGATGTTTTCTCGCGCCTGTTTGCGGTAGTTACGCCGCGTCCAGTGACGAAGCCGCTCCAAGGGATTGCCCAGCAGGCGAAAGCCACTTTCCAGCCTTCCCAGCACCTTGCCGTTGAGGGCCAAGATCTGCAAAAGCGGGGTTAACTGATGCGTCTCCCACTCACCCTCCATCCAAGATTCTGCCGCGGCGAGGCTGCCGCCGGTGAGCAGACGCCAGTAAACACCCGGCGCGAGGATTTGCACTTCAGCACGCAGCGTGGAGGACTCATCGCCAAAATGGAGGGTCTGCTGTCCTTCACGCACGGTGAGTGAACCCTCGCGGATACCGCTCAGCAAACGAAAGAGTAGCCAGCGCGCGATACGGGCGTTACGAGGGATATCGGATTCAAGCGCAAAGGCAGGATCGGTCATGAGCGCTAACTCCTTCTGACGGGATGGTTGTACAATGGCACGCGTTTAAGCCACAGCCGTAACGCTTGCCAGTAAATTGCCAGGACGGTTTTCAGGGTCATCAGCGGTATGCGCAGCAATATCGATCTTAGGGTCGCGCGCGTTAGGTGCTCACGGCGAAGCGCGAGCGTGGCGTCGAACACCTTTGATTCCTGATGATTTTCGATATGCATATGCAGCGTTTTACCGGGAGCATTGAAGCGCCAGTGATAGACCATATCCATCGGATTAAATGGGGAAACATGAAAGGTTTTCGGCTGCGGGCGAGCCGCCTGGCCATCCACCGCATAGTAATGGCGCTCGTTCCACGGGGTGTTGCGCACTTCGGCCAATATCCAGCGCAGGATGCCCGTACTGTCATAGCAGTAGTAGAGATTGATCGGATTAAAATGGAAGCCGAAATAACGAAGCTGGGTCAGGAGCATGACGCGGCCATCAGGACGTTCCCCTGTTAGGACTTGCAGCCGGTCAAGAGCGTTCTCTTTAAGCGGTATGCCGAGTGGGTAATCCGCATCATGGAAGGCGGCTGCGGCAAATCGATTACGCCGGATCCCCACCGACGGCAGCACATCCAGCTCGTCCAGATCGATCCAGGCCATAAACACGTTATAGCGAAAATGGTGTGATTTCGGCTGGAAGCGACGATGGCGTAACACACCCTGGTAAAGACAGCTGTTCATCTTACAGGTCCTCTCCAGCAGCGATCCCTTTCACCACGTCCAACGCGCTGCGCACTCCATCCTCGTGAAAGCCGTTGTACCAGTAAGCGCCACAGAACCAGCTCCGTTGGTGGCCGTTAATCTCGCTACGGCGCAACTGAGCGCGCCAGCTTTGCGGGTTAAACAGCGGATGCTCGTAGACAAAGCGTTTCCAGACGTAGCGCTCGTCTACCGGCGTTTCCGGGTTCAGGGTGACGCAGAACAGGGGGCTACCCTCAGGTAACCCTTGCAAGATATTCATGTTGTAGGTGACGCAGGCGCTGGCTTGATCCCGTTCGCTCAGGCGATAGTTCCAGCTTGCCCAGGCACGCTCGCGCACCGGCAGCCATCGTGGATCTCTGTGCAAAACCACCTCGTTATGTTGCCAGTCAATATCGCCCAGAACCTCGCTTTCTGCAGGAGTTGGATGAGCAAGCATCGCCAGCGCCTGTGCCGAATGACAGGCGAAGATCACCTGGTCGAACGAGTGTTTCGACTGCGCAAGGTGGATTTCAACACCGTCGGTGTGGCGGACGACCTGCTGCACCGGAGCGTTGAGGTGCAGAGTCAGGCGGTCACCCAACTGGGTCAAAATAGCGCAGACGTACTCGCGAGAACCGCCCGGCACCACATACCACTGTGGACGGTGGGTAACGTCTAGCAGACCGTGATGCTCAAAGAAGCGCAAAAACAGCGGAAGTGGGAAGCGGCGCATCTCCTGCAGCGACGAGGACCAGATGGCAGCCCCCATTGGCAGGATATAATGACGCGCGAAAAACGTGCTGAATCGGTGCTGTTCGAGAAAAGTCTGCAGCGTGGCATTTTCGTTAACGTCGCCCGCCAACGCCTCTTTTGCCAAGCGGTTGAAGCGCACGATATCTCGCAGCAGCCCCCAAAACGCCGGATTAACCAGGTTACGGCGCTGTGCAAACAGCGAGGTGAGGGTGTGACCGTTATACTCAAGCCCGCTTTGCGGATTATGTACGGAGAAGCTCATCTGCGTTTTTTGCCCGCTGATGCCCAGCTCGCTGAGCAGGCCCATAAAGCGCGGATAGGTACGGTCGTTGTAGACGATAAAGCCGGTATCAATGGCATACGTGCCCTGCGGCGTGCTGACATCCACCGTAGCGGTATGTCCACCCAGCGTGGGTTCCGCTTCGAAAAGCGTAACCTGATGATGCCCAGCCAGCCGCCAGGCACAGGTGAGCCCTGCAATACCGCTGCCGATAATGGCGATTTTCATGAGCGAACCATCCTGCGTAACAGTCTGCGCTGAAGGAAATTGGGGAGCCCTGAAAGCAGCTTCATGGCCAGGCTGAATCCGGTGGGAAAGGCGATGTGCTTTTTCCCTTTCGCCAGCCCGCGACGGATAGCCTTCACGGCATCGTCGACGCTCACCTGGCCGGGCATGGCAAAATCATTTTTACGGGTAAGCGGCGTATCTACAAAGCCAGGTGAAACAACCGTGACGGCAATGCCTTTGGGTTCCCAGTCAAGGCGCAGGCTATTGGCAAACCAGGTGAGGGCGGCTTTTGACGCGCCATACGCCTCTGCTCGTGGGAACGGCAGCCAGTGCGCCATTGAGCTGACCAGCGCCACACGACTTCCTGGAAGGAGCTGGGTCTGAAGTGCGGCCAGACAGTTCACTGGCCCCTGGAAGTTGGTACTCATCACACGTTCCACCAGAGCGGCATCCACCACACCCTGATCCAGGTATTCGCAGGTTCCCGCACAAAGGACGGTCAGATCGGCAGTGCAATCTGCAAGTGCTAGACGGCAGGCCTCCCTGTCTGTCATATCGAACACGCGTAATGTGATATTCGGGTTGTACTGCTGAAGTGCTTCCAGCCTGGCCTTGTCTCGCCCGCAGGCAATAACTTGGCAGCCGTCATCGGCCCAGGACTTCGCGAGCCCGGCACCAATACCGGAGCTTGCGCCGGTGATGAGGACAGTCATCATGAGCGCATTCTCCTTTTGACACTTCGCACCGCCCAGCCAAGAAGGGGAAGATGTTCGTAGATCATCTCCCCAGCATCGTAGTAATCACGCTGGCGAATAATCAGGTTGTCCTGCGCATCGACGAGTGAGCATCCTGTGAGGACTAGCGTTTCTCCCCCTGAAATGCGTGGGTGAGACCAATGCATTGCCCAGGTTACGGCAAAACGATGACCTTCGCAGAGGGGGGGATCGATTGTAAAGCGGCAATGCTTAACATTGGCCAATAGATGAATGAAGTAACGCTGGATCGCCAAAAGACCCTGATGCTCGCCAAACGGGTCGCTCAGCCTGGCATCAGCATGATAGATCTCCGCCAACGCGGATGGCGGCTGGTTATCCAGCTTGCTGTAGTAATCAACAAACCGGTTGATGATGGATGACATAGAGCTCATGAGTCTCACCTGAGAGTGAACAACGTAGCGTTACTGCACAGTTAAAAATTACACAATTACTGTGGTTTGTCCAACTTTGGAAGGGTGATAATTATTTTCTCAGTAGCTTCAACGTATTAAGCTTGCATGCTCATACTGTTGACTGCGCAACATGAGCATGCTTTATCTTCAACTTCCTTTGTAGGTAGAGTATCCATACTGGCTTAACAGCAGTGGGATGTGCAGTTTTTCATTGGTCTTAGTGACGGTAAACATCACAGGGATCTCTGGGAAGAACGACGTTTGCTTCTGTTGGTGGAAATAGTCACCGGTTTTGAAGGTCACTTTATAAATTCCCGGCAGCATATCCTGGTCCTGTGGATATAGAGATTTAATTCGCCCATCTTCGTCCGTTTTACCGCTAGCCAGCGTGACCCAGCTATTTTGCTGCTCTTTTTCAAGCGAGACGGTGACATTCGGCGAAGGAATACCTGTCTGTTGGTTCAGAATATGGACGCTCAGCGTGCCTGTTGGGGCACTGAATGCGACAGGAGCCATTGCCAGAGAGGTTAGCAGAATAATACCGGTAGCTTTTATCATCATGATTTCCTGTAAGGGTTAAACACACAGGGAAAAGATAGCATCCCTGTGAAAAATAAATATTCAAACTTTGGTGATAATTAACGCAAGAACAACGTCAAAGTGTAATGACCTCAAGAGACATCACCTGTTGTTGCCACTGTTCAATCTGTTGTTTGCGGGCGGGGGTAAGTTTCCCTGTCATGACAAGCAGCCATTTTCTTTCAGGAAACAGCTCAGGAGCCAGACTGGCAGGCGGAACGGGAAGGACATCAATGTGCTGCCCTTGACCAGTACGCCTGAGCGCTTCCAGCCAGATTTCGCACGGGTCTGATAGGTACCAGCCGGTGATCAGATATTTATCCCCTACGGTTTTTTTGTCCCTTTCGAGGCAAAATGAGGTATAGGATATGATGATGCCATCCAGGATTTCGCGCAGGGTCATCATCGCTGGAATATTGGCAGAGACTTTACTGCGCAGCGGACGCAGCACTTCCGTGACCAACTCAGGGCGAGGATATTCGCGGCCAGAAACGTAAATCTGCTGGCGCAGCGATTCGATTTTTCCCTCTTTGAGCAACTGCAACATCTTTTCTTGCAGAGTAAGCCAGTTGTTTGTCGGACCTTCTGCCGGGCGCGCGAGCAGGGGTTTTACCTGGCTGATGGTTACCCCTTTTTTTACCCAGTCGAGAATTTTGAGCGCCTGCTGGACATCATCATCACTGTACTGGCGATGCCCACCATCGGTGCGCATCGGTTTAAGCAGGCCGTAACGACGCTGCCAGGCGCGTAATGTGGTTGCGTTTATTCCGCAAAGCCGGGCAAATTCGCCGATAGAGTAAGCCATGAGAGACATCCGATAACAAAGAATACTTTCAATATACTACGCATAATGCCAGCTTGAATGAAGTGTCGGGCGTTTGTACGACACTTTACTCACAACTGTGCCTCAAACCTCAACTTTACCAATCCTTCCAACGTATCCACAATCAGATCCCAAAAGGCGATTTTATTAAGTCTCACTGCCACCTGGGTATGGTAATCCGCTGGGCCAGCGCCGCTACACCGTTACCGGACGTTCAGGCGCGGTAAAGCAGATCGTATCCATGCTCTGGCCACACCGCTGGTGAAGTTATCGACTGAAAGACAGGGTGGCGCATTTTGATGCCAAACCGGCAGGAATCAGGGCCATGTTCAACCATTAATTCGACCCGGCCAGAACGGCAGAGCTGCGGGACAGGATGCTTGCTGTGGGGCTCGCGATATGACATTTTTCATTGTCACTTAATCTGAGCCTGAGATTGCGCTGATTGCGAGCCGCTACAACTATAGGGGAAAAGTGCTGAAACCACTTTTCCCCTTTGTCACTTAGCGGTAAATAACTGCCGTACCGTGCAATTTGTTATTGCCGGTTGCTGAGGTTATCAGGTATGAGGTTGCGCCGGCTTCATCTGCTTTTTTCGACAGTGCGTTTTCTAATTCTGTTAATGTACCGGCATTGCTGGCGGTCACGGTGCCAATCTCACTTAAGCCTGTTGCTGGGGCATGCTGGATTTGTGTGGCAGCAACACTGGCAAAGGATGCGAAAGAAAGAGCCAATGCAGGGATAATATATTTAATATTTTTCATGTAAAACTCCAGTTACATATTAACCATTTAAATAACAAATTGTTATTTAAATCATGATATAGACAATCAATGTCTTGCGATGGGGTACATGATAGCGCACGGTTATTTAAATAAAATCACAAAAAATTGATTTTTATCATCAAATTTTTTGAATTAGACTTTACCTTTCTTGAAACTTTTTTACTTAACTACGGGTATAAGGAATATGCCTGCTTTGCATAAACCTACGTAACCAAATAAAGCCTGACAAAGAGCGGTCAAACTCACACTTCCCGACGGCTGTAATTTCAGTGGCACACCCTGTAGAATGTCACTGTTATCATGATTAATTGACTGAAAAAGGCTTGAAAATGACGTCTGCAACTAAAACTAATAGCAGTGGCTCAATATCTTCCCCGATCGTTGTTGCACTGGATTATGCCAATAAAGACGCGGCGTTAGCTTTTGCTGATCGTGTTAACCCACGAGATTGCCGATTAAAAGTAGGCAAAGAGATGTTTACTTTATATGGCCCCCAATTTGTTCGAGACCTTCATCAGCGCGGCTTTGAGGTCTTTCTGGATTTGAAATTCCACGATATTCCTAACACTACCGCCCGTGCGGTTGCGGCGGCGGCGGAACTGGGGGTGTGGATGGTCAATGTCCATGCCACTGGGGGGATGCGTATGATGACTGCAGCAAAAGAAGCGCTATTGCCCTTTGGCCAACAAGCACCACTACTTATTGCCGTGACCGTGCTAACCAGCATGGATGGCGAAGATTTACGTGATATTGGTATTAATATCACCCCAGCTGAACATGCGGAGCGGTTGGCGAAATTAACGTGGGATTGTGGTTTAGATGGCGTAGTGTGTTCTGCCCACGAAGCTGTGCGCTTAAAGCAGGTGTGTGGTGAGGATTTCAAACTGGTGACGCCTGGGATCCGCCCGGAGGGCAGTGATGCTGGCGATCAGCGCCGTATTATGACGCCAGAACAAGCTGTTGCGGCGGGTGTGGATTATATGGTGATAGGGCGTCCGATCACCCAATCCCCCGACCCGGAAAAAACATTAACCGACATTCTGGCCTCTTTGGGTAAGGGGGCAAAATGAGTCATGATAATAGCCGTTTGGTCTATTCAACTGATACCGGGCGTATCACTGAGCCTGAGGTCAAACCGCAGCGGCCTAAAGGCGATGGTATTGTTCGCATCCAGCGTCAAACCAGCGGCCGTAAAGGCAAGGGCGTGTGTTTGATTACCGGTATTGATGGCAGTGATGAAATGCTGGAAAAACTGGCAGCAGAATTGAAGAAGAAGTGCGGTTGCGGTGGCTCGATTAAAGATGGAGTCATTGAGATTCAGGGAGATAAACGCGATCTGCTTAAGCAACTGCTCGAAGCCAAAGGGATGAAAGTTAAGCTGGCGGGTGGGTGAGAGAAATTATAACACTTTGCTTTATTGAGTGGAGTTTGACGGGGTGACTGCCCCGATGGGCGCTCCAGCAGCTTACGCTGCTACGACCCATTCGGCACATTTCCCCGTCAGTCAACTTTGTTATCGCTAAGGTTTCAAGAATAAAACAAAATATCCAAAGCAATTGAGACTGTAGCTAGGCGGCAAACGAATAAATCCCGATGAGCTGACTTATGTCAGTAATTCGGGTGCATGAGAGCCGCCAACAACGCTACAGTTTCAAGAACGAAGGATAAGTTTATTTGCCGACCTGATGGCCAATAACCCCACCAACAGCAGCACCGCCTAGCGTCCCTAAGGTACTGCCTGTCAATACGGCACCACCTACTGCACCAGCACCAGCACCAATTGCGGTATTACGGTCACGTTTGGACATGTTGGAACATGCAGATAGTGATAGGGCCAGCGTTAGTGCCAATGCGGCAGTCGCAAATTTCTTATTGATCATCATAATTATTATCCTCACGTTGGCTTAGTACAAATCCATACTGAATTAAACTTACCTTAATCAGTATAGGTATTATATTAATATTAAGCGTCAGCACATTCCATTTGTACTTAGAATAAAAACGCTATTTTGATTTGAATTTGGAATTAATATTGAGAACGCGTTTCTTCATCAATAGAATTAAGTATAAACGCCTGTAATTCATTTAGTAGGTAAATAGTCCTAATTTAACTCGGTTAAAGGTTTAATTAAGGATTATCTGAAGCCACTGGCACAATTAACTCATTGTCTGTACTCAACAAAATCAGATTACATGGGCAGCCCATCTCTCAGACTTCACTTTCCAGCCAATCCGCACGCAGTTTATAGCTATTTCTCCCATACCTGTTCCCCCCTGTGGCGCTGAAAATGAAACAAATTCAGTTATTCAGGATACTATAATGCTCAACGAACTGAAGCAGCAGGTGCTTGCTGCTAATCTGGCACTGCCACGCCATAATCTGGTCACTTTCACCTGGGGAAATGTCAGTGCTGTCGATCGTCAAAAAGGCCTCTTGGTGATTAAGCCTTCTGGCGTTGAGTATGACGTGATGACGGTGGATGATATGGTGGTCGTGGAGTTGGAAACCGGCAAAGTGGTGGAGGGCAGCAAGAAGCCTTCATCGGACACCGACACACATCGGGTGCTTTACCTTAATTTCCCTCAAATCGGCGGTATCGTACATACGCATTCACGCCACGCCACTATATGGGCGCAGGCTGGTTTAGATTTACCTGCTTGGGGCACCACGCATGCGGATTATTTCTATGGCGCAATCCCCTGTACCCGCCTGATGACACCAGAAGAGATTGCTGGCCGTTATGAATGGGAGACAGGTAATGTCATTGTCGAGACATTCGTTGATAGAGGTATTAAACCCGAAGATGTGCCCGCCGTTCTGGTGAATTCACACGGGCCATTTGCCTGGGGAACCGATGCTGATAATGCGGTACACAATGCAGTTGTGCTAGAAGAGCTGGCTTATATGGGGATCTTCTCACGCCAGTTAAACCCGCAACTGCAGGATATGCAGCCCCAATTGCTGGATAAACACTACCTGCGCAAGCACGGGAAAAATGCCTATTATGGGCAATAAAAACTGCGTTTAGCCGCCGCCCGTGTTTAGTCTTGCACGGGTTTTTCCAACCATAATATCGAGTCGCTAATATCCAGTATTTTTGCTTCGACTTGTGCGATTGCATCATTGATACCCTGATTGTAAAAATGTGCACCCAATTCTCGACTGATAAATTGCAGTAAGAATTCGGCGTCAAAATCTTCTAACTCAATATTGTGCTCTTGTTCCAAATAACGTTGAAGCTTGTATGTCATGCGCTGAGTTTGTTCGCGGGTGAAAGTGATTTCTGCCATTGCTGCTCCGTTAACTCGTCATACTTCAAGCTGCATGTGCGTTGGCTGCCATCACTTACCCAAGTGATTGAGTTATCTCAACTCCTTGGGTTCATTCTGTTGCCGCCTTCCTGCAACTCGAATTATTTAGAGTATATGTGTTTTATTCGCTTAGGATGTCGACCTGAATTCCCTGAGTCATCAACTGCTGTCGGTAAGCTGTGGGTAGGCGATTATCCGTGATGACTCTGTTGACGGTAGATATCGGGGTCAACAGATTTTGATGCACCTGACCAAATTTTGATGCATCCGCCAGTATGATGTTTTCTGCACCTTTGGCTAATACGCTATTAATAACCTCGGCCCGCAGCACGTCACGCCCAGTAAATCCGGTACCCATCTGGTAACCGTCGATACCGATAAATGCCTTACTGAAATTCACATGACGTAAGCACAGTAGTGTCAGTGGGCCAACCATACTGTCACTTTTCTTCTGATAAATCCCGCCCAATAGAATAACTTCACAAGCTGAGTCTTTTAATTGTCGTGCAATATAGCCGCTCACTGTCACTAATGTGATGCCGGGGCGTTTTGCCAGTTGATGGGCCAGGAGAGCGTTACTGCTGCCACTTTCAATAAATATTGTCTCACCGTCGTTGACCAGCGAGGCGGCATGATTAGCCAGTTTTTGCTTCACGGAAAAATGGCGCATCATGCGAACATCAATATCATCACTTTCAAGGGCGACAGCAAAGCCATGCACGCGCTTGAGTAAACCCCGTTTTTCCAGCAGATTGAGATCTTGCCGAATAGTGACTTCTGATACATGGGTTACTTGGGCTAATTCGCTGACACTGACTCGTTTGTTGTCATTTACTCTTTGCAAAATCGTTTGTTGTCTTTGGTTCATGATCAGTCTGCCAGAGTAATAAACTTTCGTTTGAAGTATAATTTACTTTCGAATGAAATGGATTTGATCAAGGTCACGTTATTGATTAAGGGTTGATCTATGATTGCGGCTAATAATTCTTTTGCTTTGCTGGTTATATGTTTAATCAGCCTGGCTGTTTCACTCATTCAAACCGGAGGTTGTTATGGAGCTTTATCTCGATACTGCAGATGTGGCCGCAGTTAAACGACTGGCACGTGTTCTGACTTTGCAGGGAGTGACGACCAATCCCAGTATTCTGGCAAAAGCGGGCAAACCCATTTGGGAAGTGCTTCCTGCGCTGCGCGATGCTTTGGGGGGAACCGGTAAACTTTTCGCCCAAGTGTTGGCCAGCGACAGTGAACTAATGGTGTCAGAGGCCGTATTACTGTCCCAGCGGGTTCCCGGTTTAGTTATCAAAGTGCCAGCAACTGCTGAAGGTTTAGCTGCAATTAAGAAATTGAAAACTATGTCAATCCCGACATTGGGTACTGCGGTGTACGGTGCCGGGCAAGGGCTATTGTCGGTATTAGCCGGAGCTGAGTATGTCGCTCCTTATGTCAACCGGCTTGATGCGCAGGGGGGTGATGGCATCGCGATGGTACGCGAATTACAGCAATTGCTGACCTTACATGCACCGGGCGCTAAAGTGTTGGCAGCCAGTTTCCGGACACCTCGTCAGGTACTGGATTGCCTACTGGCGGGTTGTCAGTCCGTGACGATTCCTGTGGATGTTGCAGAGCAGTTTATCAGCACCCCAGCGGTTAAAGCGGCAGTAGAACAGTTTGAGCATGACTGGCAGGGCGCATTTGGCTCAGCAATCTTAAGCTAGAGTTTCATTCATACATGAAATCATAAAAAAACGCCCGCTTAGACATTAAACGGGCGTGACGGTGTCACTTAATGGCAAGTCATATAATGAAATTTTGTGTTGCTGACAAAGCTATTTATCGCTCGGTGGCTGGCGGGGCGACTGCACCTATGGGCGCTCCGGCAGCTTACGCTGCTACGACCCATTCGGCACATTTCCCCGCGAATCACTTGGTCAAGGGGCTGATTTTATCCTAGCAAGGGCATTTCCCCAACTTGCCCCCTTTGCTGGGGAAGCGAGCCTCCAGACAATAACGATGGAACTCACGTTCGGTCATCGGCGGCGTAGCGGGGTGATGACGGCGCATATGATTCACATAATTGCCATAATCCTGCACTCCCACCATCAGCCGGAAACTCTGAGCCACTCGGTGCGCAATCAAACGAACCCAAGCCCATAACGTGGTCGGGTGAGCGACGACGGGAACCAGCGGTATGCAGCGCGTAATCTGACGTGGGCCTGATGGACATGGCCGGTGCAACAGATGGCTTTGTTGCCTGCGTAATGGGATACCTGCATTAGCCACGAACAGTCTCCTCACGGAATACAATTTCTGTCTCATGCGTAGTCGGTTTGCTGGATTTCAGTGCGCGCCGAATCACGAAGAAAGATGAAATCAACATGGTCACTGCCACCAGCATAAAGAAGGCACACAAAGCGGCATTGATCTGGTTGTTAAACACAATGGTTTCCATATCCTTAATACTCTTGGCTGGGGCAATCAATACCCCTTGCTCGACACCCGCCGAGAATTTCTTCGCCTGAGCCAGGAAACCAATGCTCGGTTTTTCGTGGAAAATTTTCTGCCAGCCTGCCGTCATTGAGGTAATAAATAGCCAGATTGTTGGCAGGATGGTTACCCAAGCATAGCGCTGCTTCTTCATTTTAAACAGGACCACAGTCCCTAAAATCAGCGCCATTGATGCCAGCATCTGGTTACCGATACCGAATAGAGGCCATAAGGTATTAATGCCACCCAGCGGGTCGACTACCCCTTGATAGACAAAGAAGCCCCAACAGGCGACGGCAACGGTAGTGCCGGATAAGTTGCCAAACCATGAACGGTTATTCGCCAAACTTGGCACCACCACACCGACCAAATCCTGCACCATAAAGCGGCAAGCACGGGTACCGGCATCAACAGCTGTCAAAATAAACATCGCTTCAAACAGAATGGCAAAGTGATACCAGAACGCCATCATATTGCGGCTATTAAAGACTTCGCTGATAATATGCGCCATCCCAACCGCGAAGGTTGGTGCACCACCGGCGCGCGATAAGATCGAGTTTTCGCCGACATCTTTAGCGATCATGGTGAGGGTTTCAGGTGTGACGACAAATCCCCAGCTATTGATGGCCAGAGCGGCACTTTCTACCGTGGTGCCAATCAGTGCCGCCGGTGAGTTCATGGCAAAGTAAACGCCCGGATCGATAACCGATGCACAAATCAGCGCCATAATGGCGACAAATGACTCCATCAGCATCGCACCGTATCCGATAAAGCGGGTATGGCTTTCGCGTTCCACCAATTTCGGCGTGGTACCACTGGCGACCAGCGCATGGAAGCCCGAAATAGCACCACAAGCGATAGTGATAAACAGGAATGGGAACAAGCTCCCGGAGAAGACCGGCCCGCTGCCATCAATAAAGCGCGACACGGCAGGCATTTTCATTTCTGGCATGGCAAACACAATACCAATCGCCAAACCGATAATGACGCCAATTTTAAGGAAGGTCGATAAATAGTCACGTGGTGCCAACAGCAGCCATACCGGCAGAACGGAGGCGATAAAACCATAAATGACCAACACCCAGGTTAAAGTGGTACCGTGCAAGGTAAAGAATGGCCCCCAGTAAGGGTGTGCGGCAATATTCCCGCCGTAAATAATTGCCGCCATCATTAATACAAAACCAATTAGTGATACTTCGGCGATTTTGCCTGGGCGCAGGAAGCGCATGTACACGCCCATAAATAGTGCGATCGGGATAGTAGCAGCAATGGTAAACAGGCCCCACGGGCTGTCGGCCAGTGCTTTAACCACGACTAATGCCAGTGCAGACAAGATGATGATCATCACCCCTAAGGCACCCAACATGGTGATAATGCCCGCAAAAGCCCCTAATTCTTGCTTTGCCATTTCCCCTAATGAACGGCCATCACGGCGGGTTGAGATGAACAGGATAAGGAAGTCCTGTACCGCACCTGCCATCATTACACCGACCAAAATCCAGATAGTACCGGGTAAGAAGCCCATTTGGGCGGCCAAAATAGGCCCAACTAGCGGCCCGGCGCCGGCAATAGCCGCAAAGTGGTGGCCGAACAGTACCCATTTATTGGTCGGAACATAATCCAGACCATCATTACGTCGCTCTGCCGGGGTTAAACGGCGGTCATCCAGCTCGAAGACATTCTTGGCAATAAACAGACTATAAAAGCGGTAGGCGATGCTGTAACAGGCTACCGATGCAATCACCAGCCAGATGGCATTGACATGTTCGCCTCGGCTCAATGCCAGCATGGCAAACGCGAATGCACCTATTAACGCGACGGTCAGCCAGATGACGACAGTCTTGACGTTTTTCATGGGTAACGACTCCTTGTTATGGGGAAAATTTAACGGTAATCAGCACCCGTTTGGGAAAAAAGATGCAACCGTTAGTTAACATAGGAGCTTTAATGTGAAAGAAAAGTAGCGAAAGTGAGAACTGTGATGAGGTAAATGTTTTTTGCTCACCATTAGAATCATTTTCTTACATATTGTGATGACTACCCGGCAGTACGAGTACGAAGTGAGAATGCCTGAGCGGATAATAGCGAACATAAAAAAGCCGTAATGATGTACATCACCACGGCTTTTCCCGTCATATTTCAAGCTGCATGTGTGTTGGTTGCCATCACTTACCCAAGTCATCGAGTTATCTCAACTCCTTGGGTTCATTCTGTTGCCGCCTTCCTGCAACTCGAATTATTTAGGTTATAATTAATTAATGTATTGATTCTAAACATCAAACCACGGGGCGCGCCACAACGTTGCGCGTTTCCATCCGTACTTCGGCAATGCGCACTTCAATTTTGTCGCTCTGGCTGTAAACCGTTTCGCCTTTGATTTGTATGGTGCCGGTTTCCTGGCTGCACACCATTTCATCACGCACCGCATGAATAAAGGGCGCGGGAATAAAGGCGACGGCGCCATTATCCAGTAAGCGCACCCGTAGGCCGCCGCGAGTGACATCAATAATTTCCGCAGGGAAGCGCGTATCTGTGCCTGCCATCGGTTGTAGGTAACGGGCATACAACCAATCACCGACATCACGTTCAGCCATGCGATTCAAACGGCGGCGTTCGGCCAATTGAACCGTGATCTCGTCCTGTGGTTTTTCCGCTTGCTGACCCGTAATAATAGCTTTCAGCAGACGATGGTTGACCATATCGCCGTATTTACGAATTGGCGAGGTCCAGGTGGCGTATGCTTCAAGCCCTAAACCAAAGTGGGGGCCGGGAACCGTGCTGATTTCAGCGAATGTCTGGAAACGGCGGATGCGGCTGTCGAGGAACTGGGTCGGTAAGGCATCAAGATGACGGCGCAATTCACAGAAACCAGGTAAGGTCAGCAGCGCTTGCGGATCGGCTTCCACCCCATTGGCCTGCAACACATTAGCGGCTTGCTCAACCAGTGCGGGATCAAAACCGGTATGCACGTTATATATGCCAAAACCAAGATTATCACGCAGCGCAATAGCCGCACAGACGTTGGCGGCAATCATGCACTCTTCCACAATACGGTTAGCAATGCGGCGGTGTTCAACAATGATATCCAGCACTTCGCCTTTTTCGCCCAACAAGAAGCGGTAGTCAGGCCGGTCTTTAAACACCAATGCATGTGTTTCACGCCAATGGCTGCGCGCTTCGCAAACACGTTTTAATAATGTGATTTGTTCAGCGATATCAGTATTTTGTGGCTGCCAATTACCACTGCCTTCTAACCAATCAGAAACTTCGTCATAAACCAGTTTGGCTTTCGACTCAACCCAAGCGGCTGAGAAGTGAATGTCATCACCGAGCGTGCCATCAGCAGCGATAGTGACGCGGCACACCAATACCGGGCGGCGTTCATTCGGTCGCAGTGAGCAAAGATTATCGGATAGGTCACGTGGCAGCATCGGGATGTTAAAGCCCGGCAGATAGTTGGTAAATGCACGTTTACGGGCAATTAAGTCCAACTCACTGTTTTCATCAACATAAGCAGTAGGATCGGCAATAGCAATGGTCAACAACAGCGAGCCGTCACCATTGTCTTGCACATGCAAAGCATCGTCCATATCTTCCGTGCTGGCGCTGTCGATAGTGACAAAATTAAGCGCAGTCAAATCTTCACGTTGCAGATTGGCATCATGCAGAGCAGATTCAACCATTACGGGCGCTTCACGTTCCAGATTATGGCGCGCCAAGGTGACCCACCAGGGGACAAAGTGATCTTCACCATCAGTAATAAAAGCAGTCAGATCGGCATTAAAGCCACGATCGCCTTTTAATGGATGGCGGCGCATCTCGGCCACTGCCCAATCACCGGTCTGGAAATCGTGAGTCAGTTCACGCACTGGACGACATTGAATGGCATCACGCAGCAGAGGATGGTCAGGAACAATAGACAGGCGGTCATCTTTTCGTTGCACACGGCCAACAAAGCGGGATAAAAATGGCTCAACCAGGGTTTCCGGCTCAGCAATTTCACGATCTTTATCGGTGTGAAGAGTGGCAATAATACGATCGCCATGCATGACTTTTTTCATCTGTGGCGGCGGAATAAAGTAACTTTTCTGCCCGTCTACCTCAAGAAAGCCAAAGCCTTTCTCAGTACCTTTAACCACGCCTTCGACGCGTGGCGTCTGAGTGTGAAGTTGCTGTTTTAGCTGCGCCAGCAGCGGGTTATCTTGAAACATATCGTCCAGTGAATGGTGTAGTGAGTGGGATTAATCCGGCTGACAGTTTTACGCGAATCAGCCCCATCGGGCAAGCGGCATATCATTTTGCAGAGGAATTCCCTATTAAAAGCAGGGGTATGTCTGGTGCCTTTTGTCAGCCGTGCTCCATAATAATTGGCCCCGACGAATCAGGGCCAGTTTCATGACGGTATTCAAGCAATGCGCAAGGTTTGCGGTTGCTGCCAGCGCCGCACCGTCACCGGCACGGATTTTGAGGTTGGCGTGTGGGTTTCATCACCAAAGCTGGACAACGGTACCAGAGGGTTAGTTTCAGGGTAATAAGCAGCCAGATTTCCGCGAGGAATATCGTAGCTCACCAGCTTGAAACCACTGACTTTTCGCGTAACTCCATCATTCCACAGCGTTTCAATTTCAACTAAATCACCCTCTTTTAATGCCAGTTCAGCCAAATCTTGCGGGTTAATAAACAGCACTTCCCGTTGACCATACACCCCGCGATAGCGGTCATCGAGGCCATAAATAGTGGTGTTATATTGGTCGTGTGAACGTAACGTTTGCAGCACAAAAGGAGCCTGCTCACCGGCAATCTGCGGAAATAAGCTATCAGGGAGCATTGATGCACAAAACTCGGCTTTTCCACTGGGGGTGGCAAATTGCATTTCGGCAGCAGCACTGCCCAGATAAAAACCACCGGGCTGCTCGCAGCGGGCGTTAAAGTCATCAAAACCTGGAGTGGTTGCGCCAATATGGTCACGAATCAAGTTGTAATCATCGGCCAATGCCAACCAATCCAGCGCTTTCCCCTCAGCAGGCTGCTGAGCAAAAACAGCATTGGCGATTCCGCAAACAATGGCTGTTTCTGAGTGTTGAGTCTCTGCCAGCGGTTTTCCCACACCTTCAGAGGCATGTACCATGCTAAATGAATCTTCAACGGTAATAAATTGTGAGCCAGTAGCTTGCATATCACGTTCAGTACGGCCCAGTGTCGGAAGAATCAAGGCATCAGCACCGGTTATCAGATGGCTACGATTGAGTTTGGTGCTGATGTGCACTGTCAGATCACAGCGGCGCAGTGCTTGCGCGGTACGCTCGGTGTCAGGAGCTGCTGCTGCCAGATTGCCACCCAGGGCAATCAATACTCTGACTTCGCCGCGCAGCATGGCTTCAAGCGCTTCCACGGTATTATGTCCGGCGGTTTGAGGTGGGGTAAAACCAAAATGCTTGCCTAAGCGCGTTAACATGGCTGCAGAGGGTTTCTCATCAATCCCCATAGTGCGGTTACCTTGCACATTACTGTGACCTCGAACCGGGCATAAACCCGCCCCAGGCTTGCCTAACTGGCCAAATAACAGTTGCAGGTTAGTCAGCTCCCTAACTGTTATCACTGAATGTTTATGCTGCGTGATGCCCATTGCCCATGTCAGGATAACGCGCTCTGCATGCTGATAAATATCTGCTGCATGGCGTATTTGCGCCTCGGTTAAGCCTGATTGCTGGGTAATCTGCGACCATGACGTATTATCAACCGCCGCCAGATATTCATCTATTCCTTGAGTGTGTGCTGCAATAAACGTTTCATCCAATAAACCGGGTAGCCCTTGTGCCAGTTGCTGGCGATGAGTTTCCAGCAAAGCTTTCACCATACCGCGAACGGCTGCCATATCACCGCCAAGATTGGGTTGAAAATAGGCAGAGCTGATGGGGGATGATTTAGGCGTCAACATTTCAATCGGGTTTTGTGGGTCAGCAAAGCGTTCCAGCCCGCGTTCACGCAAGGTATTGAAGCTGACAATCCGTGCGCCGCGATCTTTGGCATGACGTAAGCTGTGTAACATTCTCGGATGGTTGGTGCCTGGGTTCTGCCCGAAGATAAAAATAGCATCAGCCAGCTCGAAATCCTGCATACGAATGGTACCTTTACCGACCCCAATACTCTGTTTCAGGCCGGTACCACTGGCTTCATGGCACATATTTGAACAATCCGGGAAATTATTTGTTCCCAACATGCGGCCGAAAAGCTGATAAAGATAGGAGGCTTCATTACTGGCTCGGCCTGAAGTATATAGCTCCAACTGATTTGGGTTATCCAACCCATTAATATGCTTGGCGATTAACTCAAGAGCACTTTCCCAACTGATAGGTTGATAACGGTCAGTCTCGGGGTTATAGCGCATGGGATGGGTGATCCTCCCTTGATATTCAAGAAAGTAATCACTCTGTTGGCGCAGGGTGGTCAGGCTGTGTACCGTAAAAAACTCCGGCTCCACCGCCTTGCGAGTGGCTTCCCAACTCACCGCTTTGGCCCCATTTTCACAAAAACTGAAAGTGCTGTGGTTGTCATCTCCCCAGGCGCAGCCCGGGCAGTCAAAACCTTTGACTTGGTTGACGCGCAACAAGTTGCGAATATTCTTTAATGCTTGCTTGCTGTCCAACACAAAGCGCGTGGTGGCTTCAAGGGATCCCCAGCCACCAGCAGCGCCGGTGTAGGGTTTTATGGCTGATTTAAATTTCATATCATACGCCGCAGGTGTTTTTTATGTTTCAAACAGGTAATAAAATGATTAACTGTTTGATTCTGTTTTGTCACAAGTCTAGTGGGGCGGGGCACTAGCGTCTAATCGAATACCGCAATCGCGGCATAGAGCAGGTTTATCACCCACGTACTGCGGATCAAATCCGTTGATATACATCTGGTGAGTTAATGGCTGTATCTTGTATTGATGAAATAATATCATTCACCTGCTTGAGGTTGATTTTTATCTGGTTTAAATAATGGCCAACTGACTTAGTTTCGCTATTTTTTAATGGCCGGAACCTTAATGCGTTAAATATGAGTAGCAATATAAATAATGAAAAATAACCATTAAATAAAAGCAATAACATTAGTCATGTTTAGCGGCATGGCTGAGATATATTAAGGCAGCTCTTTTCCTACCTTTACCGGGCTACATCCATCATCATCTTGATGAGAATAATAAAATGACACAAACACAGTTGGCTATTGGAAATAATCTGGCTAGTGCTGAAAGTACAATATAACTTAATGAGTTACCTAAAGTTATTATTGATTTTATCACCGGGGAGCACACATCAGAAAGGGGCTTTCTTTACCAACCAGGCAAGATGAAGTGGAGGCTTATCTTGGGAATAAAAAATAGATGTCCCTGGTCTTGAACCGAAAGACATTAAATCATTATTGGATGGAATTCATAATCATGCCTTAAATTGGAATGATGTGGAACAAACTGTATTACCTGACCTCGATGGCGTGCGCTCTGTGCTTTGCCGAAATAGAAGAGTTTGGCGGTGCGTCATTCCCTTTTGAACGTAATTTACTGGAATGACACATAATTTTTCACACTTCCAACGTCACCAAAGCGGGTTTTAAAATGATGGAAGAGGGGGCGTGGAAGTCGGAACGCCGTTCGCATCAAATTTGAGATCAACTTTACACTGTTCAGCCTCAGTAGGGGTTTTATATCCCGCCTGCTGCGCTAACTCATTTGCTAGCGCCTCGGCAATTCTGGCATCCGCTTTCGCTTCCGCTGCTACTCGGTTAGGTTCCTCAATTTTGTATTCTGCTCTCGCCCGAGCTATCTCCTGTTGAACAGCAGATAGCTGCTTTTGGGGACTGACATTGGTGACATCACCGCTCTGATTTGGAGCCTTGGCAAGTTTTGCTGTCAGTTCCTGGATCAAGTCTTTAACAAGTTTATCCGTCGAAGTACCAGTCTGCTGCTTGCTTTTATCCTGCGGCTTCAATTCAATACTCCGCGATGGCGTCAAAAATGAAGGCGCTGGCATAGGAGGCGCGGAAGTCGGAATGCCGTTTGCATCAAATTGAAGTTTAACTTGAGCCGGCTCAGTCTGAGCGTTGGTTTTATTTCCCGCCTGCTGTGCCAACTCATTTGCTAGCGCCTTGGCAATTCTGGCATCCGCTTTTGCTTCCGCTGCTACTCGGTTAGGCTCCTCAAGTCTGTCTTTTTCTTTCGCCTGAACTATCTCCTGCTGAATAACAGATAGCCCCTTATGGGGGCCGCCATGGGTCACATTACCGGTATTATTTTTAACCGCGCTCAGTTTTTCTTTCAGTTCCTGGATCAGATCTTTAGGCGATATATTAGCCAGGGAACCTGTCGGTTTATTTGAAGTATTCTGCTGTTTTAACACTATATTCTGAGACACTGGAATATGTGAGGAGATTGAGGAATGTTTCTCAACTGGGGAGTGTTGTCCCTGCAAGCGAGATAATTTACGTTCTACAGGTGATTGAGTAATCCTGACAAATTTTTGGGAGAATCCCTCAATACCCATTTTCTGTTTATCATGACCGTTTTGTGCCGATTTTTGATAAAGAGAGATTCTCTGTTGTAGTCCCGAACTAATTTTGGCTATCGTCATTAAATGCTGCTCCTATAATAATTTATAGGAAAGATAACAGAACAATATTGCAGTTCCTTGCAAGAAACGATTAGCTGCGTTAGACATTTCGCTGGTGATCACTAACACGCCTGCGATGTGATTCATTCAGATTCAATCATTAATGTTCGGGATAAACTTTTTCTTTAAATTCACACAAATCTTCAATAATGCACGAACCGCAGCGAGGTTTGCGGGCAACACAGGTGTAGCGGCCATGTAAAATCAGCCAATGGTGGCAGTCCAGTTTAAACTCAGCGGGAACCACTTTGAGTAACTTGGCTTCAACCTGATCAACATTGCTGCCAGGGGCGAACCCTGTGCGATTACATACACGAAATATATGCGTATCAACGGCAATCGTCGGCCAACCAAAAGCGGTATTCAGCACCACATTGGCGGTCTTACGGCCAACACCCGGTAGCGCTTCCAGTGCTGCACGATCTTCTGGTACTTCGCCGTGATGTTTTTCCAACAACATCCGGCAGGTTTTAATCACGTTCTCAGCTTTGGTGTTAAACAAACCGATAGTTTTGATGTATGACTTGAGGTTATCAACACCCAGATCCAATATGGCCTGTGGAGTATTAGCCACGGGATAGAGCTTAGCAGTCGCTTTATTGACACTGACATCGGTTGCCTGTGCCGACAAAAGCACCGAAATCAACAACTCAAAGGGCGTGCTGTAGACCAACTCTGTCGTTGGGTGTGGATCGTTATCCCGCAGGCGGGTCAAAATAGCGACACGTTTCTCTTGATTCATAAGGCTTTCTCTGCCACCCCATCCTGAAGTTGCGGTGCAGTAGCCAAGGTTGCGGCTTTGCGCGCTTTCATTTTCTCATCAATGACATATTTCCCGGCTAGCAGCAAACCCAGGCCGATAAACGCGCCCGGTGGCAACATGGCTAATAGGAAAGGGCTGTCCAGATGCAAGACTTCAATGCGCAGTACTTTTGCCCAGCCACCAAGTAACATATCGGCACCATCAAACAGAGTACCATTACCCAAAATTTCACGCAGTGAGCCCAAGACAAATAATGCGCATGTTGCTCCCAGCCCCATAGCTAAGCCATCCAGAGCCGATAAACCCACAGGGTTCCTGGCGGCGTATGCTTCTGCCCGACCAATGACAATGCAGTTGGTAACAATCAGCGGGATAAATATCCCAAGAGACTGATATAAGCCAAATGCATAGGCGTTAATCAGCATTTGCACAGTACTGACCACTGAAGCAATGATCATCACATAAATAGGGATGCGGATTTCATTAGGTACCCAGCGCCGCAGCGCCGATACTGCGGTGTTGGTGCACACCAATACCAGTGTGGTGGCTAGACCCAAGCCTAGCGCATTAGTTGCCGTAGATGAAACGGCTAACAGCGGGCACAGGCCCAGCAGTTGCACTAATGCCGAGTTATTTTTCCATAGCCCTTGGGCTAATAAGTCTCTTGCTTCACTCATTGATTTTCTCCACAGACGGGCAAGCTATCGAGTCTTGCCGGCAGAGTTTCTAAAAATAGCGCCGTATTTTTCACCGCACGAACTACTGCTCTTGGCGTGATGGTCGCGCCGGTAAACTGATCAAAGTCACCGCCGTCTTTTTTCACCGCCCAGCGCTTATCTTGCTCACCTTCAACATGTCGACCGCTGAAATGATTGATCCAGTCAGATATACGAATATCAATTTTATCACCGAGGCCGGGGGTTTCGTGATGTTCAATCACCCGACTACCCCATACGTTACCGGCAAAGTCTGCTCCAACCAATAATTGGATAGCGCCGGAATAGCCATCTGGCGCGGTAGTTTCGATGGCGGCAGCGACGGGTTGGCCCTCTTTGCGTGCCAGATAAAGGCGGTGAGGGGCCATATTGCCGAGCATTGAATCAGTGACAACGTAACACTCAGCTTGCATGTCATTGTCATAATTTTCTGCTGGAACGACCTGATCCAACAAGGCTTTCTGTTGTAGTGCAGCCTGATGGGCGATTGTAGATTCGGTTAACGAATTAACCACTGCTGTCAGCCCTGTGGCACCTGCGGCAAATAATGCCAGAGTGATGCCGTGACGCTTCATAGTGTTGAGCATAACGGCTCCTTATTTCTGCCCACGCTGGTGACCATAAACGCGAGGTTGAGTGTAGTGATCAATCAGTGGAACACAGATGTTGGCCAGCAGCACCGCAAATGCTACCCCATCGGGATAACCGCCGCAAACGCGAATCAGCCACACCAAAATGCCAATCAATGCACCGAAAATCAGCCGACCACGAGGTGTTGTCGAAGCGCTGACCGGATCGGTTGCAATAAAGAACGCACCCAGCATGGTGGCACCGGAAAACAGATGCAACATGGGGGGCGCGAAACTGTGTGGCGCAATCATCCAACTGAGAGCAGCACAACTTGCCAACGCCAACAGAAAACTCACCGGAATATGCCAGTGAATGGCTTTACGCCATAGCAGCAACAGGCCGCCTGCCAGGAAACCAAGGTTAATCCATTGCCAACCAATACCCGCCAGTCCCCCGGTAAAAATCGGTTGTTGCAGAATCTGTTCCACGGGTTGGGAGCGCAGTGAGGTTTTAAAACTATCGAGAGGTGTGGCCTGACTTATCCCGTCATAGCCAATCTGCAGTTGGTGAATATCGGCGCCATTTTGGGTGAATCCGGTGAAAATGGTTAATAAGCTGTCATAGAATCCAACCGGCGTTCCCTGTAATGGCAGAGGAGGAAGCCAACTGGTCATTTGTACTGGGAATGAAATCAGCAGAACAACATAGCCGACCATTGCAGGATTAAACGGATTCTGGCCTAAACCGCCGTATAGTTGTTTGGCAATAATAATGGCAAATGCAGTGCCCAGAACAATCATCCACCATGGAGCAAGTGGCGGCAGACTGATACCTAACAATAAGCCAGTGAGCAGGGCGGAGTTATCCTGTAATCGTGCCAGTACCGGCTGTTTACGTAAATGCAAGACAGCGGCTTCGGCTAGCACGGCGGTAATTATAGCCAGTGCAACTTGGATCAAGCTGCCATACCCAAAGAACCAGGTCTGGGCGATAATCCCCGGAATGCAGGCTAAAATAACCAGCAGCATAATACTGCGGGTGCTACGTTGATTATGCGTAAAAGGGGAACTGGCTATCTGCAACCCTTTGTTCTGGGGCGATGTTACAGGCCTGAATTTCATGAAATTACAACCATATGTCAAACACTTATCAGGATTCTCAAACGCAGGCGTTGCGCGGGCAAGTCGATGCTTGCGGGCGTCAATACACTCAGCCGTCAGGGGGATAATATTGGTGCAGCATTCTACCCTATTCAGACAAAGTGTAATACGTCTGAATCATAGGGTTATTAACCATCATCTGCATGCTATTAAGTAAATAGGAGTGTTAAATAAACAGCGCTAATCTTCAAGTTTAACTTGCAATTTATATCCTAATGGTAATAGGCAAATAGAAAGAAATACAGTTTTACTGGTGGCGATAATTAGGCGGCAGTACTTAAAAGAGCGGCTTGATAGTACGATTATAATAGCGATTATTCTGAGTGGTTTATTTGTAATTAATTGTAAGTTAACGATTTATTAACGTTAAAAATTAGAGTTGAGAAAAGCGTTGGCATAATGATAGATTAATGTAGTATGCAATGTAATTATATATTTAAAGAACAATGAAATGATAAACGAAGACATATTGTTTATAGATGAATTAATTGAATGGATTGAAATTAATTTAGAGAAACGTCCCACTTTGGATGATGTGGCAAAAATTTCCGGATATTCAAAATGGCATCTGCAACGAAAATTTAAAAGTATTGTGGGGTTACAATTAGCGTCCTATATACGTGGACGCGTACTGACGCGTGCGGCTGTTGCTCTGCGCATTTCGCGTCGGCCAATCATTGAGATTTCTGATGAGTTGGGCTTCGACTCACAACAGACCTTCACTCGTACCTTTAAGAAACGCTTTGGTGTCACGCCCAATAGTTTTCGTCAGATGGCGCAGTGGGATGTGCAGGGGATGCTGCCGCGTTTTAACTTCTATGAAAATTACACGCCAGAAATCAAACGGGTATCTTTACCCGCGCAAGAGCTGGTCGGGTTTACCCGGCAGCTGAATTTTGATGAACATAATCATTGCAGCGGGCAGCATTCCTCTTGCATGGCAATGAAAGATGAAATTATGCTCGATTTTTTTAAGGAAGTTAACTTCTCTTGCCAGCGGATATATTCCCTGTTTTCTGCCAATAAGGATCAACAAGGGCAGAGAAGTATGTATTATTCGACGGCGATTGATAAAGAAAAACGGCATGAAGTTCAATGGAATCGTGAGATAGACAGTATCTCAATTCCCAAGGGTGAGTTTCTGGCGATTTCCCATCAAGGCAATGCTAAAGAATGCATCAAGTTTTCAATATATTTGTTTAATGAAGTGTTGCCTAAGCTGCGTGATGAGTTCGGTGGTGGTATTGAAATGGAAGTCATTGAGGTCGATAGTTGCCACGCCGAGTCTAAATTACGTGATATTACCGCTGCTTACACTTACCTCATGTCCGTGAACTGACACTCAACTGTGACGGCAAAAAACGTGTCAGTTCTTACCTAGTCAGGATTAACGGCTGATGTGCTTTGCGCAGCCTTTTTAGCTTTCACACGGGCAATGGCTGCGGCTACGGCAGCTTTGCGCGGATCTTCCTCTGGCGCTTCACTCTCGCTTTTCGCCGGTTCTGATTCAAGTTGAGCTTGCGCAGCCTTTTTAGCTTTCACACGGGCAATGGCTGCGGCTACGGCAGCTTTGCGCGGATCTTCCTCTGGCGTTTCACTCTCGCTTTTCGCCGGTTCTGATTCAAGTTGAGCTTGTGCAGCCTTTTTAGCTTTCACGCGGGCAATGGCAGCAGCAACCGCGGCCTGACGTGGATCAATAGCATCAGTTTCTGCTTCGGCGACAGCAAGCTTTTTCTCTGCCTGACGTGCTCGAGCTTGTTCTTTACGAGCCTCACGAGCAGCAATAGCGGCACTGTTGTCGGGTGTTTGCCCGAGGGTCACACTGATAGTTGAATTTGCATTATTAGATTCACGAGCTAAACGACCGACAGCAGCTTCAACCGTCTGTTGGTCTACATCTGTCAGCTTGACGGCAGCTTGTTTATGGCGCAATTCACGTGCGATTTTTTCCCGCTCTAGGCGTTTTTGCTTAGCTTCAAAACGCGCTTTCGCTTGTGCTGCACGTTCAGCTTCTTGATCAAGGGTACGTATTTCGGCCTTTTCCTGGCGATAATATTGCACCAAAGGAATATTACTTGGGCAAACATAGGCGCAGGCACCGCATTCAATACAATCAAATAAATTATGATTGCGTGCTTTCTCATGTTCTTCGCCGCGACTAAACCAATAGAGTTGCTGAGGTAATAAGCCCGCTGGACAGGCATCTACACACAAACCGCAGCGAATGCACGACTGTTCAGGCTCAGATAGCCCCATTTCGGCTTCCGTGGGAGCCAATATACAGTTACTGATCTTAACAATCGGCACATCCAGGCTGGGTAGGGTAAAGCCCATTAATGGGCCGCCCATAATTACCATTGGTTGGTTTTGCGGCGTAAAACCGGCCAGTTTCAACAAATGCAGGACGGGCGTGCCAATTCTTGCCCAGAAATTACCTGGTTTTGTTAATGCATCGCCGGTGAGTGTCACTACGCGTTCGATTAATGGCTCGTCGTCAATAATCGCCCGCTTGATGGCTACTACAGTACCGACGTTTTGCATTAACACGCCAATGGATGATGAGTGTTTACCGAAGGGCACTTCTTTACCTGTCAGGATCTTAGTGAGTTGTTTGGCCCCACCTGACGGATACTTAGTAGGTATTACTCGCAGCTGTATTTTATCCTGACCGCGTAATGCCTGTTTTAGGGCAGCGATAGCTTCAGGTTTATTATCTTCAATACCAATCAGTACCTGTTGCGGTTGCAACAAGTAGATTAAAATCTGTGTCCCCAAGACCACTTCTGAGGCATGTTCTTGCATCAGGCGATCATCGGCAGTGATATAAGGCTCGCACTCGGCAGCGTTAATAATGAGAGTGGTTACACTGTTCAAGCCGCCCTGTAATTTGCTAGCGGTAGGGAACCCCGCGCCGCCTAAACCAGCGATACCTGCCTGATGGATCCTCTCCAGCAGTGCGGTTTTATCGTGTAACGAGTAATCGGCCCACGGCTGTTGCTCGCGCCAGCGGTCTTCACCATCGGGAGTGATGTGCACGCACAACTCTGCCAGACCTGAGGGATGGGCAGTAGTATGCGGCACAATTGCCGTGATCACACCGGAGGTCGGCGCATGTACCGGCACCGTACGGCCACGGCCAACAGTCAGCGGTTGACCCTTTAACACCCGCTCACCGGTGCGGACGCGCAGTTCGCCTTCTGGCCCCAGATGTTGTTGCAAAGGAACGATTAATTGTTCCGGCAAAGTTGCGATACGCATCGGAACCCGACTTGATTGCAACTTCATTTCTGGCAGATGGATACCCCCATCGAAATCCCAGATGTTGTCGTGTTTGCGGACAGTAAACAGCTTAAACATGTTGCTCCACATCTATCATTTTCACCGGAATCATCTGCGAGGCAGCTAATTGGCTTGGAAGGTTTTTAACTGGGATGATGCTTAAATCCCACTTCCAGTTGGCGGTGGTGGTAGCAACCGGGATCATCTCAATACAGTCTGTCGGGCATGGCGAGACACAAAGATCACAACCAGTGCAGAGGTCTGGCAAAACCGTATGCATTGCACGTGTCGCGCCAACAATGGCATCAACCGGACAGGCCTGAATACATTTGGTGCAACCAATACAGTTTGCTTCATCAATAAAAGCCACTTTGCGCTGTGGGTGGGTGGCGGCTTCGTCACCCTCTAGCGGTTGTGGTTCTACGGCCAGCAACTCGGCCAGCTTGAGCATCACTTGCTCGCCACCGGGAGCGCATTTGTTTATTTTCTCGCCCCCCGCTGATACCGCTTCAGCATACGGACGGCAGCCGGGATAGCCACATTGGCCACATTGGCTTTGCGGTAAAATAGCATCAACTTGCTCGACAACCGGGTCTTGATCAACCTGGAAACGGCGGGCAGCAAAACCCAGCACTGCGCCGGAAATCAGCGCCAATGTACTTAATGCACCAATGGCAATCCATAACGACATCATTAGAACTTCACCAATCCGGTAAAGCCCATAAAGGCCAATGACATCAGCCCCGCAGTTATCAGGGCAATGGACGAGCCGCGGAAGGGAGCGGGAACGTCAGCAACAGCTAGCCGCTCACGGATAGCCGCAAACAACACCATGACTAAAGAGAAACCGGCTGCGGCGCTGAAGCCATAGACTGCCGATTGCATAAAATTGTGTGATTGATTGACATTAAGTAAGGCCACACCTAATACCGCACAGTTTGTAGTGATGAGCGGCAAAAAGATCCCCAGCAAGCGATAAAGTGCCGGGCTGGTTTTGCGCACCACCAACTCAGTAAATTGCACCACCACCGCGATAACTAAAATAAAGGCCAGTGTCCGTAAATAGACCAACCCAAGTGGCAGCAAAATAAAGCTGTTGACCATCCAGGCGCAAACCGAGGCCAATGTCAGTACGAAAGTAGTTGCCAGCCCCATGCCAATGGCGGTTTCCAGTTTTTTGGACACACCCATGAAAGGGCACAGGCCAAGAAATTTGACCAGAACGAAGTTGTTTACCAAAACAGTGCCGACAAACAGCAGCAGGTATTCAGTCATTGTGGAACCTAAAAGTCATTACGGAGCCTAGAAAGTCATTGCAGAGTCTAAAAAAGTAAAGCCGCCTATTATCTAAAATTGGCGGCCTAAGGACAACAGATGAAGTGCAGGGTTATTACTCTTTTCCCACTATTTTAGGAGGAAAAGGGTGCAATGGACTTAATACTCAATAAAAGTATGTTTCACTCGCTGCGAACGTTTCATGTAAGGCACAAAAACAGCCGCTGCCAGCAGGGGCCAACCCAAGGTACGTAAGGCGATATCATCACTGATGGGTGAGAAAGCAAACGCTTTTAATGCCAATAATACAGTAAGTAATAGCCAGAGAATAAACCATTTAGGAAAACGCTGTGAGCGGCTACAGAACAGCCAGATGACCCATAAGGTATAAATCCACATTAAGAGCGTGGTGACCACAGAGAAATACCATTGCAAAGTAAATGCCTGCGAGTTGGTCACCAGATATTCTCTGGATTCTGGCGTAAAAATTGCCATAGCATAGAGTGCTAACATTAAGCTGGCACTGAGCAATGTCACAATCAAATAAGCCAGCGGGGCCAATAACCAGCCGCCAATACGTTGATATTCCTTAGGTTGAGACATAGTGCGCCTTTTATATATTCATCAAAAGGGATAACCCATTATGCAGTTAACCCTTCTCTACATCACACTAGCTTAACCCGCGAATACACCCTTCGTCATCTATATCAATATGATAATACGCAGGCTGTGTTCCCAGGCCCGGCATGGTCATAATATCCCCAGCATAAATGCGCACAAATCCGGCACCGGCTGACACCGCACAGGCGGTGACAGGCAACACGAAGTCACGTGGAACATTCTTTAAGCTGGCATCTGCGCTGATGGACAACGGTGTTTTGGCGATACACAGCGGTAAATGACCAAAACCGGCCTCAGTGATGAAGTCAAGCTGCTGACGTGCTTGTGGGGTGAACGTGACTTCACGGGCGCCATAGCGCTGCGCCAAAATCTCTATTTTCTGCTCCAATGAGGCATCGTCAGGGTACGCCAGTACCGGGGGAGATGCATGAGCGCAAGCATCGATAACGCGCTGAGCCAAGGCGGTGGTGCCCGCACCACCTTTGGCAAAAGCCTCACTGATTTCACAGGCAACTGCGCCAGCAGATAGCGCATAGTCGGCTAAAAAGGCCAGCTCTTCCGGGCTGTCGTCAGGGAAGCAATTGACGGCCACCACCACCGGTAAGCCATAGCTTTTGGCATGATTAATATGCCATTTTAGATTGGCGCAACCTTGGCTTAATAAAGGAATATTGGTATCGAGAATTTCAGCAGGTAGAGGTTGGCCCGGTTTGATATCAAAAACACCACTATTGGCTTTCAGGCTACGTAATGTGGCGACCAGAACCACACAGGATGGCGCAATACCAGATTGTCGAGACTTGATATTAAAGAACTTCTCCATACCCATATCAGAACCGAAGCCGGCTTCCGTCACCACATAGTCTGCTAACTGCAATCCCAGACGGTCAGCCAGCACTGAAGAATTCCCGTGGGCAATGTTGGCAAATGGCCCAGCGTGGATAAGCACTGGTGTCTGTTCACTGGTTTGCATCAGTGTTGGGTGGATGGTCTCTTTCATTAGCGCCGTCATGGCACCTGCCACCCCCAAATCATCAGCCGTAATAGCTTGACCGCTAGTGCTGCGAGCCAAAATTATCCGGCCAATGCGTTGGCGCATGTCGTGCAAGCTTTCTGACAACGCCAGAATGGCCATAAGTTCTGATGCCGCGGTAATTTCCACATGGTCGTACCGCTCAACACCGTGAGTGCCGCCGCCAACTGCGACCTGAATATGGCGCAGCGCCCGATCATTATGGTCAACCACTCGTGGCCATAGGATCTGTTGAGCATCAATATTAAGCAGTGGCATTCCGGTTTGTTGACTAAAAGCCGAGCCCAAGCGCTGTTCATGATACAAGCGTGCATCCAGCGCAGCCGCGGCCAGATTATGTGCCGCGCTAATAGCATGGATATCACCGGTCAGATGCAGGTTCAATTTCTCCATGGGTAACACTTGCGCCGCACCACCACCTGCTGCGCCCCCTTTAACACCAAAGACTGGCCCTAGGCTCGGTTGACGAATGCAAGCCACCCCGCGATAGCCTAAGCAGTTGATTCCCTGACTTAAACCAATAGTCGTGACAGTTTTACCTTCTCCTAACGGCGTCGGAGTAATGCTGGAAACCAGAATCAGTTTACCTTGTGGGCCTCCGGACCGTAATGCACGGATATCAACTTTCGCCATATGGTGCCCATAGGGGATTAAATCATCTGTGCTCAGGCCTAATTGTTGTGCAATTTGCTGAATGGGGCGCAAATTTGTTTCAGAACTCATATTTGATAGCGAAGGGAGAGCATCGGCAGATGAAGACAGTGTCGGTGTCATGGTGCAAAAGTTCCTGTTAGTGATGATAAAACTGCGGCGGCCAATCACGATGGCTATAAATCACGGCGAAATTATCACACAAAGCGCTAAGAAATTGGCGATGCAAATCAATAAATGTGAGACGACCGTTGCTGATAGCGCGATGGTGTTCGCGGATTAACCCATAACACCCATATTGCGATTTCAACTTTTTATATTTTGTGAATTTTATTTTTTTAAATGAAATTAAAGACATTTTAAGATTGATTTAATTTTAAATTCTTACTTTATAAGTACGGTATACAAAAGAGACCCTACAATCCAATGGTTATATTCTATGGCTTCATAAGCAATTAATTGTTTTTGACGGTAAAATTATAGGTAGTTTAATTTATGGGAAATCATATTCATTCTTCTTTAGTCTGTGCTGCACGATTACTTCGTTTAGCCGGAGTTAATGCGGAGTCAGTAGAGGAATTGGGTAAAAATGCGGCTATTGATCTTTCGACCAGGGGGACGCTCGCCTCATTGCAACAATATTTATCACAGTTATCACGTTCGACATCGACCCGTTTTAAAGTAAAAAAAAAACATTAAATAAAATAAAACCTAAGCAGTTGCCGCTGGCATTTCGTGATGTAGAAGGCCGATTTATCTTATTGGCGCGATTAAATGACAATGAGGCATTGTTGCAATACTCTGATAGTAATAAGCCACAAATAATTAGCTATCAATTGCTTAGTGAAATATGGAGTGGGGTAGTATTCTATTGTAGCCACTCACGATTTGATATTCGGTGGTTTATCCCCGTTTTATTACGCCATCGCAATCCCTTGATCCAAGTTCTGGTGTTATCAATGCTATTACAGTTTCTGGCATTGATATCCCCACTTTTCTTTCAGGTTATTATGGATAAGGTCCTGGTGCATAATGCACTTACGACTCTTGATGTATTAATTATTGTATTATTGGTGGTGGGAGTCTATGAGGTTGTATTGAGGTTTTTGCGAGAATATGTTTTTAGTCACACCACAACTCGTGTGGATATTTTATTAGGCGGCAAACTATTTAATCACTTAATCAAATTACCGCTAAGTTATTTTAAGCAACGCCATGTGGGGAATATTGTTGCGCGAGTCTGTGAATTGGATAATATTCGTGAGTTTATTACCGGAACGGCGCTGACCTTATGTGTGGATGTTGTTTTTACCTTCATCTTATTTATCGTCATGTGGTGTATTTCGCCGCTCCTGACATTAATTATCTTGGCTACGCTGCCGCTGTATCTGTTACTAGCGGCATTAACTACCCGTCCCTTACAAAAGAAAGTCGAAGTGTTGTGCAGTTGTGCTGCTCAGAATGGTGCATTTTTAACCGAAACTGTCTCTGGGGTTGAAACCGTTAAAAGCCTGGCCTTAGAACCCCAAATGCAACAGCGTTGGGAAACGCATACACGGGACTACGCCCAAGCTAATTTTCAGGTGCAAAAACTGCAAAACTTCAGCAGCCAGTGTGCTCAGTTACTGCAAAAATTGGCCAGTGCGCTAGTGATTGTTATTGGGGCATATCAAGTCATGTCTGTGCAACTGAGTATCGGGCAGTTAATCGCGTTTAATATGCTGGCGGTACAAGCATTAATGCCAATGAGTAAGTTGGTTGATTTATGGCAGCAGAGTATAAGGGCGAAAGTTGGATTGATGCTGATATCCGATATTTTAAGTTTGCCGGTCGAGCAAGCCACGGGTGCCGCACCGTCTAGTCGCCCAATAAACGGTGATATCACCCTGGAGAATGTGGTTTTCCGTTATCGCCCCGATCTTGATCCTGTATTACGTCATTTCTCATTATCACTGCGTGCGGGAGAGCATATCGGGTTGGTCGGCCCGTCAGGTTCAGGTAAAAGTACGGTCGCGCGACTATTACAGCGTCTTTATATCGCTGAACAGGGCGTTATTAATATTGATGGATACTCGATAAATCATTTCTCTCCTGAATGCCTGCGTCGTCAGGTCGGTGTGGTCATGCAGGAGAACTACCTGTTTAACCGCACCGTTCGTGAAAATATTGCTTATTCTCGGCCAACCGCCTCACTGAGTGACGTGGTTGATGCGGCCTGTCTGGCTGGCGCAAACGCTTTTATTCTGGCCTTGCCGCAAGGGTATGACACCGTGCTGTCTGAAGGTGGGGCATCCCTTTCTGGTGGACAACGTCAGCGTATTGCGATTGCCCGTACTCTATTGGCCAATCCCCGTGTACTGATTTTTGATGAGGCGACCAGTGCTCTGGATGATGAGTCGCAGGCTGAAGTTCAGAAAAATATGGCCCGCATTATTGCCGATCGCACAGTCATTACCATTGCTCACCGCCTTTCGACGGTGCGGCGCTGTCATCGTATTGCTGTCATAAAGCAAGGCTGTGTGGCTGAACTGGCAAATCATGACCAACTGTTGGCGCAGAACGGTATCTATGCCCAACTTTGGCAACAGCAAGCCGATTTTAGCCATAAGGAGTCAAAATGAAGCTGATGCAATTTGGAGTAAAATCAGCCATTTTCGACGGTGTAAAAAAACGCTGGCAACGCCATCACGCGGCGAAACGAACCCGAGACGAATATGACTTTCTTCCAGCCTATCTGGATATCGTAGAGCGTCCGGTAGCACCGTTGGCACGCTGTACGGCCTGGTTTTTGACACTGACATTGCTATTGGTATTAGTTTGGTCGATTGCGGGAAGGCTAGATATTCATGCATCAGCCAATGGGAAAGTGATTGTTGCTGAACATTCCAAAATTATTCAGTCATTTGAGCCGGGTGTTGTGGTAGCCATCAATGTTCATGATGGTGACAGGGTCGTTGCCGGTCAGGTGCTGTTAGAACTCAACCCGATTGGCGTTGATGCAGAAGTTAATAATATAAACCAACAATTAATGCATCGTTCGCTGGAGGCCGCGCGAATGTCGGCGCTGCTCACTGATGATCCTCTGGCGCATTTCATCTATCCCGACAATAGTCCTGATAATTTAGTCATGACAGCTAAATCCCTGTTGGCGAAAGAATATGATGAAGTTAAAGCTGAGCTGGCACGCCAAGACAGCGAGCGAGCCATTAATCAGGCTTATATTCAGGCCGGAAGTATCAATATTACTCACCACAAGGCTTTGATGAAAAATATTCGTCAAAGATTGCAGGCACTACAAACTCTGGTGAAATCTGAGGCAATTGCTGAAGCTGAGGTATTGATACAAGAACGGGAGTGGCTAAATGCGAGCACGGAGGCCAATCGTCTAGAGAGTGAGCAAACTGTTCTGCGCGCTAAAATGCACAATCTGGCACAAGTCCGATTGCACTATTTAGCCGAGAAGAAACGAAGTTATCAGGAGCAGTTGAATAAGGCTCACGAAGTCATCAACCAATTAAAGCAAGAGTTGGTTAAGTTAATGGAAAAACAGCGGCAACAAACCTTACGTGCACCAGTTGCCGGTGTGATACAGCAATCTACCGTACATACTCTTGGCGGTGTCGTCACCAGCGCTCAACCGCTTATGGTCTTGGTTCCGGAAAGTCATCAGCTAGAACTGGATGTGATGATCCTCAATAAAGATATCGGTTTTGTACTTCCGGGCCAGGCGGTGGAAGTCAAAATAGACAGTTTCCCCTACACAAGATTCGGTACTCTCTCTGGTGAAGTTAAACATATTTCCCGCGATGCTATGGAAGATCAACAGCAAGGCTTGGTGTTTCCGGCACGCATTCGACTCGACAGCGACACACTGACCGTCGAGGGGAAACCGGTGCGTTTATCGGCAGGTATGTCTGTCAGCGCAGAGATTAAGACAGGTCGTCGCCGCGTTATCGATTACTTACTCAGCCCGTTGCAGCAGTACCAATCCGAAGCCATGAGGGAGCGTTGATAATGATGAATTCAACCACAACTCAGGTTAATCAACCGTTAGAGGCACTGGCCCGTGCCGCTGCATGTTTTGATTTGGCTGTCGAATCTTCACACTTGGCACACAAGATCGGGTTAGCGCCTCAAGATATTGATAATATTGCTCTATGCCGCTGTGCGAATTGGATTGGCTTGCGGGCCAGGGCGGTGAACTGTCCGATTTCGCGGTTGGACAATTTGACGCTACCGCTTCTATTCAGTTGTGATGCTCAGTGGTTCGTGTTGTTGGCCCTTAATGAACAAGAGGCGAGCATTTATTGCTATGCCGATAGTCAGCAACAACATCTACAAAAACAGATAAGCCGGCAGGAGCTCGCCAGCTTGTGGTGTGGCGAGGCCATATTATTGGCAAAAGCTGAGCTGCATGAGCAGCAGAAAATGCCCTTCGGCTTTAGCTGGTTTATTCCGGTCATCGCCAAATATCGCCATCAGCTGCGTAATATCATTTTGGTTTCATTGCTATTACAAGGGATTTTACTGGTGACGCCGATGCTATTTGAAACAGTTATCGACAAAGTCCTGGTGAGCCGAGGGATAGGCAGCCTAATGGTGCTGGGAATTGCCATGATTGCGCTCGCGATAGTGGAACCTTGTTATACCTTTTTACGTGGGTGGTTATTTTCACATCTATCCAGCCGAGTGGGGGCCGAACTTAATACCGGGCTTTATCGCCATTTAATGGGGTTACCACTGAGTTACTTCGCTTCACAGCAAACCGGACAAACCATCGCTAAAGTGCGAGAAATGGAGCAAATTCGCAGCTTTCTAACCGGTTCTGCTTTAACTATGCTGCTGGATTTGGTTTTTGTCAGCACCTTTATTGCAGTGATGTTTTGCTATAGTCAGCCGCTGACATGGATAGTCTTGTTCTCCCTTGTTTGTTACCTGCTGTTTTGGTGGGCAGTGGGCGGAGTGTTACGCAAGCGGGTGGAGCGCCAATATGAAACCAGTGCACAGAATACGGCATTTCTCACCGAAGCTATTAGTGGATTAGAAACAATCAAGACATCGGCCACCGAAAACCAGTTTAATCGGAGTTGGCGGCATTCATTGGCAAATTATGTCCGCGCCTCATTTGCTTGTGCCAGAGCTGCCAATATTGCTGAGCAAGGGATCAGTTTAATTAATAAAGTGACTTCGGCGATTTTATTGTGGGTTGGTGTCGCGTTGGTATTGGACGGAGAGCTTAGCCCCGGCGAGTTTATTGCGTTTACATTATTTTCAGGTTATGTCACCCAGCCTATCTTGCGTTTGGCGCAAGTCTGGCAAGATTTTCAGCATACGCAGGTGGCGCTAAAACGCATTGGTACCATTTTGGATTATCCCACCGAACCGGGTAGCGCTGGGGTGTTATCGAGTTCGAATAGCCCTGGGGGGCTGGCTTTTAAACAGGTACGTTTCCGTTATCGACCCGATACCGCTGAAGTGATACAAAACCTTAATTTAGATATTGCTGGTGGTGAGTTTGTTGGTATTACCGGTCCATCAGGCTGTGGAAAGTCTACATTAACCAAGCTACTCCAACGATTATATACGCCACAACATGGTCAAATTCTGGTCGATGGACAGGATTTGGCTATTACGGATGCCGCGACATTACGCTGTCAGATGAGTGTGGTGTTGCAGGAGAGCGTACTATTTTCTGGTTCGATACGTGACAACATATGCCAGTGTCGGCCACATGCTGAGGATGCTCATGTTGAGTCTATTGCCCGATTAGCCGGTGCACATGACTTTATTGTAGCACTAGCGCAGGGTTATCAAACGCCAGTTGGCGAACGCGGTAGTTTGTTATCGGGTGGGCAGCGGCAGCGAGTTGCATTGGCGAGAGCACTGATGGCGGATCCCAAAATACTGATTCTTGATGAAGCGACCAGTGCACTGGATTATGAATCTGAGGCGGCGATTATGCGCCAGTTACCGGAAATTACGCGTAATCGCACGGTAATATGCATTGCACATCGTTTAAACACATTGCGCCGGTGTCATCGCATTTTGGTGTTAAAAGAGGGGCAAGTATTAGAGCAGGGTAACCATCAAGAGCTGTTGGATAAATCCGGCACCTATGCACGTTTGTGGCGATTACAGACAGAGTAAATAATCAAGGGATTACACGCTACTAACAATGTCAATTGAAGGGGAATCGTGCCGTTGGGGTCGTAACGGCATAAGCCGTCGGAGTGCCCCTAGGTGCGGTAAACCCTTCACTCACTGAACCATCGTAGTTTTGTCATTAACCTAAAGGGGCGGTTAAGCCCCTTTATCTATATACCTTACTCAGCGATTCAGGTGGTAATAGACTTCATTCCAGCGAATTTCATTTTTGAATGCTGGCAATGTGGTGTCGTTATCGATAAGCAGGAATTCAATACCGTGCATTTCAGCATACAAACGCAACTCATCCACACCAATAGCTTGTGAGAACACGGTATGGTGCGCACCACCCGCGATAATCCATGCCTCGGCGGCGGTTGCCAGTGAAGGCTGAGCTTGCCAAATAGCGCGCGCTACCGGTAGTTTTGGTAACGGATGTGGTTGCTCGACGGTATCAACCACATTGACTAACAAACGGAAGCGATTACCCATATCGATTAAGCTAGCATTTAGTGCCGGGCCTGCCGGAGTCGAGAAGATCAACCGGGCGGGATCGGCTTTGCCGCCAATACCTAAATGCTGCACGTCCAACAGTGGTTTTTCTTCTTTGGCGATAGATGGGCACACTTCCAGCATATGGGAACCCACCACCAGATCATTACCTGGCTGGAAGTTATAGGTGTAATCCTCCATAAAGGAGGTGCCGCCTTTTAGGCCGGTACCCATGACTTTCAGAATGCGTAATAATGCAGCGGTTTTCCAATCACCTTCGCCACCAAATCCGTAACCTTGTTGCATTAGGCGTTGAACCGCCAAGCCCGGTAACTGTTTTAATCCATATAGATTTTCAAAGTTAGTGGTGAAAGCCTTAAAACCACCTTGTTCCAGAAAACGCTTCATACCCAATTCAATACGCGCGGCATCCAGTAGATTTTCGCGCTTATTGCCATTCAGTTTCACGGCATCTGTCAGTCGGTAAGTGGCTTCATATTCTTCAACCAAGGCATCAATCTCACCTTTGCTGACCGCATCCACTACGGTCACCAAATCACCGATACCATAGGCATTAACCGAGTAACCAAACTGGATTTGTGCTGCAACTTTATCCCCTTCGGTCACTGCCACTTCGCGCATATTATCGCCGAAACGGGCAACTTTGAGTTGTTGACTTTCCTGTTTGGCTGCAGCAACGCGCATCCACTGCCCAATCCGCTGATGAGCTTCTTTATCTTGCCAATGGCCGGTGATAACACTGTGTTGCTGACGCATACGTGCGCCGATAAAACCAAACTCACGGCCACCATGGGCAGTTTGGTTCAAGTTCATAAAGTCCATATCCATGGTTTCCCATGGGATCTGAGCATTAAACTGAGTATGGAATTGCAGCAACGGTTTATTCAGAATACTTAGCCCACCAATCCACATTTTGGCTGGTGAGAAGGTATGCAGCCAGGTCATGACACCAATACAGGCGTTATCGTAGTTGGCCTCACGACACAATGCGGTAATTTCATCTGGTGTGGTCACCAACGGTTTAAGCACCAGTTTGACCGGCAAGCCCGCTTCACTATTGAGGCTACTGACGACATGATGGGCATTATCCATAACTTGTTGCAGGGTTTTAGGGCCATACAGGTTTTGACTGCCTATCACAAACCACACTTCTGATTGCTTGAATATGTCCATCGTATACTCCATTTAATCAATTTTTATACAGCATAAAGTGATAAATCAGCCGGTTAATCACGCTTCGGTTACCGGTGCGTAGTGTGGCTCAGCGGATAGACACCACTGTTGATAGCGTTGATAAAGCTGTTGATAGCGGGCAACTTGTACTGAATTGGGTGTCAGGGTGCGTTCAATCTTACACGCCATATGTTGTTGTGCTGTCGGTACATCTGCAAACACACCGGCGGCAACCGCGGCAAAAATCGCCGCGCCCAAAGCGCAACATTGATCGGATGCCACAATTTGGATTGGTCGATTCATGACATCAGCACAAACCTGCATGATAACCGGTGATTTGCGTGCAATACCGCCCAATGCCAGCACGTTCTCTACCGGAATGTCTTGCTGTTCGAAGCATTCCATAATCGCGCGGGCACCAAATGCGGTGGCAGCGATAAACCCGCCAAATAGCGTGGGAGCATCAGTTCCCAGATTGAGGTCAGTGATAACGCCTTTTAGCCGCTGATTGGCATTCGGGGTACGGCGGCCATTAAACCAATCCAATACCACAGGCAGATTATCAAGCGAGGGGTTTTTAGCCCATTCAGCCGTCAGGGAAGCCAGCAGGGTAGATTCAATCTGTTTTAACTGTGGTTGTAATTCTGGTTGTGCCAGTGCAGCTTGATGCAGTGGCCAGCTCAATAAACGGCTGAACCAGGCATACATGTCACCGAATGCTGACTGGCCCGCTTCCATACCAATCCAGCCGGGAACAACACTGCCTTCTACTTGTCCACAAATCCCGGCGATAGCTCGCTCACCGACGAGCTTTTTATCGGCAATCAAAATATCGCATGTAGAGGTACCGATAACTTTAACCAAGGTATAAGGTTGAGCACCGGCACCGACAGCACCCATATGACAATCGAATGCACCACCTGAAATAACCACCGTCGCAGGCAGCCCTAAACGCTCCGCCCATTCAGCGGTAATCAGACCGACCGGGCGTTCAGCGGTATAGGTATCAGTGAACATCGGGTAATCGAGGTGGTTAACTAAACTGTTATCCAATGCGGCCAGGAATTCACGCGGTGGTAATCCTCCCCACGATGGATGCCATAAGCTTTTATGCCCCGCAGCGCACCGACCTCGCTGAACATCTTGAGGGGCAGTGGTGCCTGAAAGTAGCGCGGGAACCCAATCGCATAGCTCAATCCATGATACCGCCGCATCTCGAACCGCTTTATCGGCGCGCGTGACATGCAGAATTTTCGCCCAAAACCATTCAGAAGAGTAAACCCCACCGATATAGCGCGAATAATCCTCAAATTCGCCACTGCGACATAGCCGGTTGATTTCTTCAGCTTCTTCTATGGCGGTGTGATCTTTCCATAGTACGAACATCGCATTAGGGTTTTCAGCAAAATCAGGACGTAACGCCAATACCTGACCTTGTTCATCAATCGGTGCGGGGGTGGAACCGGTGGTATCAACGCCGATGCCAATAATGTGTTGGCGTTGTTCTACTGACAGGCGGCTAACGACTTGGCGAATAGCCTGTTCCATGGCTTCGATATAGTCGAGGGGATGGTGGCGGAACTGGTTTTGCGCGGCGTGGCTGTAGAGGCCTTTCTGCCAGCGAGGGTAGTAAACAACTTCAGTATCTATCTCGGTGCCATTCTGACAATTCACCGCCAATACCCGAACGGAATCGCTGCCAAAATCCAACCCGAGCGAGATAGCCTCTTTTGTCAAAAAAGGGCGGTCTGCCGATATAACGTCGCCTGTCATGGTGGTTGCTCCTGACTCATTACTGAAAACAAGGATTTATACCCGTCATACTTCAAGCTGCATGTGCGTTGGCTGCTTTCATTACTCGGCCCGTCCATGGGCCTCGCCTCTACGAGGCCGCTGCAAGCAGCGTTCAAATCGGTTCCTGACCGATTTGTCACCCGAATCACTTACCGATGTAAGCTCATCGGGACTCACTCGCTGGCCGCCCTCTTGCAACTCGAATTATTTAGGGTATATGGGCAATTACTTATTAATGACTAATCCTATTAATTGCTAACAAAGATAGGAGTGAGTGACAGTAAAAGGTGAGGAGTCAATAGCTGGAAGTATGCACTTTTCTGCTTCCTATAGCGTTTTTGTGATGCCAGTCAAAAGTTATAAATAGGTTAAATTTGCTGAATACATGGATAAATAAACTGTAATCCCTGGATGTGATAGCGCTCTACATTCTGACACGTAATTAACGTTAAAACTGTTCCCGTCTTAGCGGATATGATGAGGTTAGAACGCTTTTAATAAAGGATTAAAGCTTATTAGCGTTGCAAAATACGATTGATAACGTTTCCACTGAAAAACGATTGATTGTTGTTGATGTCGATTAAATAAACAAAAAACATCTCTTCCTACAAAAAAAGTCCGGAGAACACTATGCATAAATTAACTAAAGCGCTAGCAGTGGTTGGGTTAGCGGCAGTTATATCACATTCAGCTATTGCCGAGAGCATGAAATTAGGATTTTTAGTTAAGCAGCCTGAAGAACCTTGGTTCCAGACCGAGTGGAAGTTTGCCGATAAAGCGGGCAAAGATTTAGGTTTTGAAGTGATAAAAATTGCTGTGCCCGATGGTGAAAAAACCCTAAATGCCATCGACAGCCTCGCCGCCAGTGGTGCGAAGGGTTTCGTTATCTGTACCCCAGATCCGAAACTAGGGCCCGCCATTGAAGCTAAGGCTCGGAGTTATAACCTGAAAGTGATCGCGGTTGACGATCAGTTCGTCAATGCCAAAGGTAAACCAATGGAGAGCGTGCCATTGGTGATGATGGCGGCCACCAAAATTGGTGAGCGCCAAGGGCAGGAACTGTGGAAAGAGATGAATAAACGGGGCTGGCAGCCAGGAGAAACTGCCGTAATGGCGATCACTTCTGATGAGTTGGATACCGCGCGCCGTCGCACTTCTGGTTCAATGGACGCACTGAAAGCTGCGGGCTTCCCGGAAAAACAGATCTACAAAGTTCCCACCAAATCCAATGATATTCCAGGGGCATTCGATGCCGCTAACTCAATGTTAGTACAGCATCCTGAAGTGAAAAACTGGCTGATTGTCGGCATGAACGACAACACCGTATTGGGGGGGGTGCGTGCCACTGAAGGTCAGGGCTTTAAGGCTCCGAATGTAATAGGTATTGGTATCAATGGGGTTGATGCAGTTAGCGAACTGTCCAAAGGTCAGGCGACTGGCTTCTACGGTTCTCTGTTACCAAGCCCGGATATTCACGGTTATAAGAGCATTCAGATGCTGCATGACTGGGTCACCAAAGATGTTGAGCCAGCGAAATTTACTGAAGTGACTGATGTGGTACTGATCACCCGCGATAACTTCAAAACTGAGTTAGAGAAGAAAGGCTTGATGTAATTCCACTACACGCTATGGCGCACCGGGTTCATTTGATATTTGGCCCCGGTGCAACCCAAACTTTATAAGGAAACCATCATGTCAGCACTCCATTCTGCGTTACAAGCCGAGCTGGAAGCCGAACAGTCACCGTATCTGGCTTTTTGTGGCATCGGAAAAAGTTTCCCCGGTGTGCAAGCGCTGGATGATATCAGTTTTACCTGTCAGGCCGGGCAAATCCATGCCCTGATGGGGGAGAATGGCGCGGGCAAATCGACCCTGCTAAAAATTCTCAGCGGCAATTACACCCCGACTCAGGGTGAGATTCACATTAAAGGGAAAGCCGTTAATTTTACCAATACCACCGAAGCGCTTGATGCGGGAGTGGCAATCATTTATCAGGAACTGCATTTGGTTCCGGAAATGACTGTGGCAGAAAATATCTATTTGGGCCAATTGCCTACCAAGATGGGCATGGTTGATCGTAAATTGCTGCGTTATGAATCCAGCTTACAACTCGCGCATTTGGGGCTGGATATTGACCCCGATACGCCACTCAAATACCTCTCCATCGGCCAATGGCAGATGGTGGAAATTGCCAAGGCACTGGCGCGTAATGCCAAAATCATTGCGTTTGATGAGCCGACCAGCTCGCTTTCTGCGCGGGAAATCGAGCAACTGTTCCGGGTGATACGTGAGTTACGTGCTGAAGGACGCGTCATATTGTATGTCTCTCACCGTATGGAAGAAATCTTTGCGCTGAGTGATGCCATTACTGTGTTCAAAGATGGCCGCTACGTGCGTACTTTTGATGATATGGCGCAGGTGAATAATGATTCACTGGTACAAGCCATGGTCGGGCGCAATCTGGGCGATATTTATGGCTATCTGCCGCGTGACATTGGCCCTGAGCGCCTGACATTACAAAACGTCAAAGCCATTGGCGTAAAATCTCCCATTAGCTTGACCGTACATCAAGGTGAGATTGTCGGCTTGTTTGGGCTGGTCGGTGCCGGACGAAGCGAATTACTTAAAGGGCTATTTGGTGGCACCAAGCTGACCAGTGGTCAGGTGTTACTGGATGGCAAACTGCTTACTATTCGCTCACCGATTGATGCCATTACTGCTGGCGTCATGCTCTGCCCGGAAGATCGCAAAGCCGACGGTATCATTCCTGTGCATTCGGTGCAGGACAATATCAATATCAGTGCCCGCCGCAAAACACTGACCGCTGGCTGCCTGATTAACAATCGCTGGGAACAAGAGAACGCCGCATTACGCATTCAGTCCTTGAATATCAAAACCCCAGGCCCTCAGCAGTTGATTATGAACCTCTCCGGAGGAAATCAGCAAAAAGCCATTTTGGGCCGCTGGTTATCTGAGGACATGAAAGTGATCCTACTGGATGAGCCAACCCGCGGTATTGACGTCGGGGCCAAGCATGAAATCTATAACGTGATTTATGAACTGGCGAAACAGGGCATTGCCGTGCTGTTTGCGTCGAGTGATTTGCCAGAGGTTCTTGGGCTGGCAGACAGAATTGTGGTGATGCGCGAAGGAGCCATCTCCGGTGAGTTAAATCACGATGATGCCACTGAAGAGCAAGCGCTCAGTTTGGCGATGCTACGTACCCCGAATATTGCGACGGATACCGCACCAGCGGTTGCCTGATTGTGAAGGAGATTATAATGAATACATCTATGTCCAGCGTGACTTTGAGCTCAGATAAAAAGACCCCTCCCGCATCCCCTCAGTCGCAGCCACCGCAAGAGGCTCCCGCGAAAAGGGGGCTGGGGCTATCTCGCATTTGGGATAGCTACGGCATGCTGGTGGTATTCGCCGTGGTGTTTATTGGCTGTGTCATATTTGTGCCTAATTTCGGATCCTTTATCAATATGAAAGGGTTGGGGCTGGCTATCTCAATGTCCGGGATGGTGGCGTGCGGCATGCTGTTTTGTTTGGCATCCGGTGATTTTGACTTATCTGTCGCATCAGTTATTGCTTGTGCGGGGGTCACCACCGCGGTAGTCATCAATATGACCGAAAGCTTATGGCTGGGGGTGGGGGCAGGTTTGTTACTGGGCGCATTGTGCGGTTTGATCAATGGTTTTGTCATTGCCCGGCTGAAGATAAACGCCCTGATAACCACTTTGGCAACCATGCAGATTGTCCGTGGTCTGGCTTACATCATTTCTGATGGTAAAGCGGTGGGTATCGAAGATGAGCGTTTCTTTGCACTTGGCTATACCAATTGGTTAGGGTTGCCCGCGCCGATTTGGATCACAATTGCTTGCCTGGCATTGTTTGGCTTCTTGTTGAATAAAACCACATTTGGTCGCAATACACTGGCGATCGGGGGTAATGAAGATGCCGCTCGTTTGGCCGGGGTTCCGGTGGTACGTACCAAAATCATTATCTTTGTGTTGTCTGGTCTGGTATCTGCCGCTGCGGGGATCATCTTGGCTTCACGCATGACCAGTGGTCAGCCTATGACCTCGATTGGTTATGAGTTGATAGTCATCTCCGCTTGTGTGCTGGGTGGGGTGTCTCTCAAAGGCGGGATTGGTAAAATTTCCTATGTTATCGCCGGTATCTTGATTCTGGGGACAGTGGAAAATGCCATGAACCTACTGAATATTTCTCCGTTCTCACAATACGTAGTGCGCGGTTTGATCCTGCTGGCAGCGGTTATCTTCGACCGTTACAAACAGCTAGCTAAACGGACGGTATAAGCGAGCGGATGACAGGAAAGTCCATAAAAATCCACCGTGGCTCACAATTCTGTTATCACTATCGGGCAGTTTGAAATCTGCCCGATAAACTCGAATTATACCCGTCATACTTCAAACTGCATGTGCGTTGGCTGCACTCTATCACCCGAATCACTTACTTGAGTAAGCTCATCGGGATTCACTCGCTGGCCGCCTTCCTGCAATTCGAATTATTTTGGGTATAGGTGAATACCAATTAGGAAATGACGCCAAGGAGACTCAATGTACCATCGAATGGTTCAGGAACCGCAACCCAATCCCTTGCTGCCAGGCTACACTTTTAACGCTTATCTGGTGGCTGGATTAACCCCGATTCTGGCTGATGGGCCACTCGATTTCTTTATCGATCGGCCCGGCGGCATGAAAGGTTATATCTTGAATCTGACCATTAAGGGTCAGGGCAAGATTTTTGATGGTGAAAACACCTTTTACAGTAATCCCGGAGATTTGCTGCTCTTTCCCCCTAAAGCGGCACATTATTATGGTCGCTCACCTAACAGTGATTGCTGGTATCACCGCTGGGTCTATTTCCGTCCTCGGGCCTATTGGGCAGATTGGTTGGAGTGGCACAGTAAAACCCATGAAGTAGGGCGTTTATCCTTACCCAACAATAACTTGTTGCTGGAATTCGATCGCCTGTTTGCCAATATAGAACAGACGCAAAAATCTGGGCGGCGGTTTGGTGAAGAGCTAGGAATGAATTTGCTGGAGCGACTGTTGCTGCGTTCAATGGAAGAAGATCCTCTCAGCCCGCAACGTATTATGGACCCACGGGTGATTGAAGCATGCCAATTTATCACCGGCAATTTGGCGGGTGAGTTGCGCATTGATGAAGTTGCCCGCCATGTCTGTTTATCACCGTCACGGTTGGCGCACCTGTTTCGTGAGCAAGTGGGGATTAATATCTTGCGCTGGCGCGAAGACCAACGGGTAATCCGCGCTAAATTATTACTGCAAACTACGCAAGAACCGATCGCGACCATTGGTCGGGTGGTGGGGTACGACGACCAACTTTATTTTTCCCGAGTATTCCGCAAGCGCGTAGGGGTTAGTCCCAGTGATTTTAGGCGTCGCAGCATTGAAACCAATTATCCACAACGCAGTTTACGCCATCCCGAATGGCGCGCGAATACCGATGGCATCGTGCGGGTTTAATGCCGTTTGTCTCATGAAGCAAAAAATTACCTCTTGTCGCGGGAATCATCATAGTGTCAAATCGATTGTATCGAGTGATACCGGGCAAGAGGAAATATGCGATGGCTGAAAAAATAAAAGTGGGTTTACTGGGTTATGGCTACGCCAGTAAAACATTCCATGCTCCCCTGATAATGGGGACGCCTGGGCTGGAACTGGCAGGGGTTTCTAGTAGTGATGCCAGTAAAGTTCATGCAGATTGGCCGTCAATGACTGTCGTTTCTGACCCGCAAGCCTTATTTGATGACCCTTCAATTAAACTCATCGTTATTCCAACCCCTAATGACACCCATTTCCCTTTGGCCCAACGGGCTCTGGCAGCGGGCAAACATGTGGTGGTCGACAAACCGTTTACCGTGACACTGTCACAAGCGCGAGATCTGAAGAAACAAGCTGACGAAGCCGGGCTACTATTATCTGTATTCCACAATCGCCGCTGGGACAGTGATTTTCTGACATTAAAAACACTACTGGCGGAAGGTTCGCTGGGGAAAATCGTCTATTTTGAATCTCACTTTGACCGTTATCGCCCTGAAATCCGTCAGCGCTGGCGGGAGCAAGGCGGTGCTGGTAGCGGTATTTGGTACGATCTGGGGCCACATTTACTGGATCAAGCGCTGCAACTATTTGGTTTGCCAGACAGCTTGAATGTGGATTTGGCAATGCTACGTCCAGGGGCGCAGTCGGTTGACTATTTCCATGCCATTCTCAGCTATCCGGAACAACGTGTGGTATTGCATGGCACCGTTTTGGCCGCAGCAGAAACTGCGCGTTATATCGTTCACGGCATGCAAGGCAGTTACATTAAATTTGGTTTAGACCCACAGGAAGACCGACTGAAAGCGGGTGAGCGTTTACCGCAGGCTGACTGGGGCTATGACATGCGCGATGGTGTCGTGACACTGTCACATGACGGTGTGCTAACCGAGAAACCTTTGCTGACATTACCGGGTAATTATCCGGCTTACTATGCTGGGATCCGTGAAGCCATTTTGGGTACGGCAGCTAATCCGGTGCCAGCATCTGAAGCGATTACGGTGATGGAGTTGATCGAGTTGGGCATTGCCTCCGATCAACAGAAAAAAACGCTGCCAGTTGTCACGGCAAATTGAGTTAGACCTCTGCGTTTTTTTTAAACTATACCCAAAGCTATTGGAGTTGCGGGTAGGCAGCAAGCGAACAAATCCCGATGAGCTTACATCAGTAAGTGATTCGGGTGAGTAAGCGTAGCTAACACCCCCGCAGCTTCCAGAGCGAAGGGTATATTGAAGGAATACTTTTGCATGTCTTGGTTACAACGCTTACGAATAGATAAGTTCTTATTGGTACTCATACTGGTCGTCATTATTGCCTCGATCTTCCCTTGTGAGGGGGAGGTTAAAGTATGGTTTGAGCACCTGACGACGGCAGCTATCGCATTATTGTTCTTTATGCATGGTGCCAAACTGTCGCGAGCAGCGATAGTCTCCGGCATGGGGCATTGGAAACTGCATTTGGTGGTATTCCTCAGTACGTTTGCTCTGTTCCCGCTACTGGGATTGGGTATGAATGTGTTAGTTCCCGGGGTGTTGACGCCAACGCTGTATCTGGGTTTTTTGTATCTATGTGCATTGCCAGCGACGGTGCAATCCGCTATCGCCTATACCTCGGTGGCCGGGGGTAATGTTGCCGCTGCCATATGTAGCGCCTCGGCATCCAGTATTCTCGGTGTGTTTTTATCACCGATTCTGGTGGGCATGTTAATGCAAACACAGGGGGGCGACACTGATACTTTGCATGCTATCGGTTCGATCGTCATGCAATTGATGGTGCCATTTATTGTCGGTCACTTATCACGTCCACTGATTGCCAAATGGGTTGAGCGTCATAAGAAACTGGTCAATATTACTGACCGGTCATCGATTCTGTTGGTGGTTTATGTGGCCTTCAGTGAGGCGGTAGTGCAGGGGATTTGGCATCAAATTGACGGCTGGTCGCTGCTGGCAATATTGGTTTGTTCAATGGTCTTGCTGACATTAGTGCTGGTCGTCAATACGTTGGCTGCCCGTTGGTTGGGCTTCAATACTGCCGATGAAATTACCATTGTGTTCTGCGGTTCGAAGAAAAGTCTGGCTAATGGAATCCCAATGGCTAACGTATTGTTTCCTGCCTCGGTAGTGGGGGTTATGGTATTGCCGCTGATGATATTCCATCAGGTTCAATTAATGGTTTGTGCGGTATTGGCACAGCGATACGCCAAACGGGTCGCCAGAGAGAATGCGGAAATGCTCACTGCGAAAACACACGAGACATTGTAACTGGCCAACTCCAGTTATCGAAGGGGCGACCGTACCTTGGGGCGCTCCGGTGGCTCACGCCACTACGACCCCAACGGCACGTTTCCCCTTCATTTGGCTTTGTTAGTGACTCGAAGCGCGTAGAGCTTTTTAGTGATACGCGCTGTTTTGATATCCTGCTGTTTAGTTGTGAATTTTGTCGCGCAATATCTGCTTTTCTTGCTCACTGATAAATGCCATTGTCAGGCCATTTTCTTGCGCCTGGCGAATTTCTTGTGGTGTCAGGCCCGCTGCTGGTGCTGCAATATGATACTCATTAGCAATTTCAATTCCTTGAACTGCAGGGTCATCAGTATTGATAGAGGCTAATACGCCATGGCGCAAGAAGGTGGCTAATGGGTGAGTAGCCAGTGATGACACGGTGCTGGTTTGGATATTGGATGTCAGACAGGATTCAATACCAATATTATGCTCTGCCAAATAATCCATCAGTTTGGTATCTTCTACGGCTTTAACACCGTGACCGATACGCTCGGCCCCTAACTCGCGAATAGCCTGCCAGATACTCTCAGGGCCAGCAGCTTCACCGGCATGGACGGTAATCCGCAAACCGGCATCACGGGCGCGGTTAAAATGACTGCGGAATAGCTCACCAGGGAAACCCAGTTCATCACCCGCCAAATCCAGCGCAGTAATAGCATCCCGATGTGCCAGCAAACCATCCAGTTCTTGCAGACAGGCTTGCTCACCAAAAGTGCGGCTAAGAATACCGATGAGACGAATATCAATATCAAAATCACGACAACCAGATTGAATACCATCAATGACGGCTTCTACCACACCCGCGACGGGTAACTGATGTTTCATCGCCATATAGAATGGAGAGAAACGCAACTCGGCATAATGTAAGCCTGCATTAGCGGCATCTTCCACGTTCTCATAAGCTACACGGCGGCAGGCTTCCAAAGAGCCTAAAACCGCGACGCCCCAATCCAGCTTTTGTAGAAAGCTAACTAAATCAGGTTCAGTCTTAGTGATTTGAACATGTGGGCGCAGAGCCTCTAACTCATCAGCAGGCAGCGACAGATTGAACTGACGTCCCAGATCCAAAATAGTTTGCGCACGAATATTACCGTCAAGGTGGCGATGAATGTCAGTCAAGGGGAGGCGGGGATCGATCATGTGTGCACTCACTGGATTATTATGGATAAGTGCAGAACATTATAAAAACAAACCAATGAAAATATCCACCGCGTTACATAAAAAAGTGATAAGAGTCTCATTTTGGCATCTTTTATTCTTCAAAAGGTGCCTGTAAATCGTATTACTGTGGAGAGAGAGCCGGTTTCAACACTTGTAATGTTCCATTTTTCTCCGCTGCTACAAACGCAGCTTTGGCGCGTTTCATTCCTTCTTTTTTACGCTGCAGTATCATAAAATCGAGGTGTTTTGATTGCATATCCTCTTCCTCCTTCACCAATATTCTTTTTGATTTCAATGAGAATGCTAAGCCCACGATGGGTTAATAATAAACGGTCATACAGTAGTTTTAATCTGGTATTTACAGCTATGGATAAATAAAGCTTAGGTTTAAAACTGTGATAATGATTCATTATCACTATATTTAAAGCACTACCCAGTCGCATTAAACTTTTATAGTTAAGCTTGCTGTATTGTGTTGTCGGTAATTCGAAGTAACTGTCATTATGAAAATTCTCTACCCGATCAAATTTTATTTCATATGTATTTTCAGGAATTATAAATCCTACATCTTCGTTAGAAAAACTTGAGGTTCCTCCGCCTGCTAACATAACAGCTTCAGAGAAAATCATAATAAAATCATGATCGTCGATTGAAAAATCCAGTCGATGAAAATGAATTCGCCATAACGCGCAGTTATAAAATCCATTGTTGTTATTCTAGGCACAAATCCTTGTTTCCTATAAATAAATGAATGTGGTGATTCCACTGGGAAGCCACATTTTTATATTTATTCGCCAGATTAACAACCAGTTATAACCGACATAAACGCGCTATTCCCGTTGTAAAAACCGGATACCATTAATGAGCTTATCTATCCCGGCTTCAACTTTACTGCGCGAGCAACCCACATTAAGGCGTAGGAAGCCTCGGCCTTCTTCACCATAAGTGAAGCCAGGCATAATGGCGACTTTCTGTTGCTCGATCAGCACGTTCTGCAATTGATTATCGTCAATATTCAGCGGACGCAAATCTATCCACGCCAAATACGTTGCCTGCGGCGGTTGCCAGTTTAAGGTGGGAAATGCTTCATTCAACCGCTGAGCCACATAAGCCAGATTGGCTTGCAGATAACTGCGTAATTCGTCCAACCAGGGTTCAGCCTGGCGGTAGGCCGCAATGTGCGCGACGATGGCTAAAACCGCTGGAGAAGAGAGGCCATCACGGCCCTTTAACATTTGGCTATAGGTTTCACGCGTTTCAGTATCACTGATAAAACCGTAAGCACCCGTAAGGGCCGGAATATTAAATGTCTTGGAACCCGAGGTCAGTAAGGCCCAGGATGTTTGACCCACCTGACTCCACGGAGTATGCATATGATTGTCCCACGTCATGTCCATATGAATTTCATCACTGATGACCTTGACCTGATGACGCTCACATAACTCGGCCATTTGGGCCAGTTCTTCGGCTGTCCAGACCTTACCGGTTGGATTATGCGGACTGCACAGTAACAATATTTTGGTTTGTGGGCGCGCCAGTAATGCTTCCAGATGTGCCATATCGCACTGCCACTGGTTATCGACTTTATGCAGCGGGCAGCTGAGTAATTGGCGCTGATTGCCGAGGATTACTTTGTAAAAAGCATCATAAGCGGGGGTGTGGGTGACGACGAAATCACCGGGTGCAGACCAGCAGCGAATCAGTTGGGCCACCATATAGATGACCGACGGGCCATAGACCGCCATTGATGTATCAATATGACAATGAAAACGCTGCTGATACCAGTGGCGGATTGCGCCGAGAAAATCTTCATGTTGCCAGCGACTGTACCCCAACACACCGTGTCCGATGCGCTGATTGAGTGCTTGCAAAATAACCGGAGCGGTGGGGAAATCCATATCCGAGATAGTGAATGGTAGCAAATCCGCGGCACCAAAGCGGTCAGCAATATAGTCCCACTGGGTACACCAGGTTCCGTGACGATCGACGGGGGTGGAAAAATCAAACATCAGCATCTCGCTTATCAAGTCTCCCCTTCGTCCTTGAAACCGCAGGGTTGTTAGCTGCGCGCACTCACCCGAATCACTTACTTGTGTAAGCTCATCGGGATGAGTTTACTGGCTGCCTACCTGCGACTCCAATGGCTTTGGGTAGAGTTTCTATGTAAATCATATCCAGGCAACGGTATTTAGCGAACTACCATCTTATGACATGGCTAATTGACCGTTCCCTATCAGTGAGTCTAATTCATCTTTCACTGATTGCACTTGCGGGCCGATAACAACTTGAAGGTTATGGTCATTGAGTTGAATGACACCAATGGCACGATTGGCTTTCAATGCCTCTTTATCCACTAAATTCATATCTTTAACCGACATGCGTAAGCGCGTAATACAGTTATCCAATGAGACGATATTATCGGCACCTCCCAGAGCAGCCAAGATAGCAGGCGAGTTATAGCCGGATTTACCGCTAACAGCGCCACTGGCTACTTTTTCTGCATTGCTGCTGGCGGTAGTTTCATTCTCACGACCCGGCGTTTTGATATTGAAGTGCTGAATAGCAAAACGGAAAATACAGTAGTAAGCCACAAACCAGATTCCAGCAACGACAGGCACCCAGTACCATTTGGTCGCGGTGCCATGAAGGATACCAAATACCACGAAATCAATGATATTACCGTCAGTATTCCCGATGGTCACACCTAATAACGCCATCACAGTAAAGCCCAACCCCGTCAGGATAGCATGGATCAAATACAGGAACGGGGCAACAAACAGGAACAGGAATTCAATGGGTTCAGTGGTGCCGCCGATAACACAAGCAACGACACCTGAAATCAACAACCCTTTAATTTTATGGCGATTTTCTGGCTTAGCACAATGATACATTGCCAGCGCTGCACCTGGCAGGCCGCCGAGGAACGCGGGCATTTTACCTTGCGACAGGAAGCGAGTGGCACTTTCAGAGAAACCGGTGGTAGTAGGGCAAGATAATTGCGCCTGGAAAATAGTTAAAGCGCCGCTAACACTATGACCGCACACATCCATAGTGCCGCCAGCTTCGGTGAAGCGGATTAATGCCACTAAGATATGATGCAGGCCGAATGGCAGTAATAAGCGCTCGCCGCTACCGAAAATCATCGGCCCGAACAGACCTGCGCCATTAATCAAACGGCCTAAGCCATTGATGCCCGCCGCAAACCAAGGCCAGATCAGCGGGATCAACAAACCGACTAACCCGAGTACCACGGTAGTGACAATCGGCACGAAACGGGTACCACCAAAGAAGGCTAATGCATCAGGTAAGCGAATGGTATTGAAGCGTTCATGTAGTAAATAAACAATGATCCCGACAATCACCGCACCCAAAATACCGGTATCGATAGACTGGATGCCTAATATATTCTGAATGTTATGTGTTTTCAGCACCAGGGGGTCAGTTGTCGGTAACACGCCGCTGGTGGTCAGGTAAAAATTAGTTGCCAGATTCAGTACGGCGAAACCAACGAAACCGGAGAATGCTGCTACGCCTTTATTTTCACGCGCCATACCCAGGGGGATCGCGATGGCGAACATGATCGGTAAGAAGCTAAAGGCAAATGAGCCAATCTTACTCATCCAGGTAAACAATAGCTGGAAGGCCGGATGACCAATAAAGGGTAATAAGGTGATGACATCTTTACTGCTAAGCGAACTGCCGATACCCAGCATGATCCCGCAGAAGGAGAGCAAGGCGACCGGTAGCATGAAGGTTTTCCCTAAACTCTGGAAAAACTCCCACAGCGTAATTTTTTGTTTTTTTGCCGCTGACATAGTGACTCCTGGACTGATACACCTGATGTTAAACGATTGATGGACAATGGCGACTATTTCGCCTCCCTGTCTGGAGGTAAAATAAGATAAAACGTTTAACCCAGATAATATGAGTGATAAGTCACAATTACTGATCCTACTTTTGTATACCCTCACATTTGAAGCCGCAGGGTTGTTAGCTGCGTGCACTCATCCGAATCACTTACTTATGTAAGCACATCGGGATTCGCTTGCTGGCCGCCTACCTGTAACTCCAAATATTTGGGTATACTGGGTCATCATGGATTAAACGTTTAACTTGGCTTATTTTTTGGCATGACAATTAAAAAAACGACAATCACTGATGTCGCTAAATTTGCTGGCGTCTCTGTGGCGACAGTTTCGTTAGCGATCAGTGGCAAAGGGCGTATCTCTCTGGCGACAGCAGATCGGGTCAATCAGGCAATAGAACAATTAGGTTATGTACGTAATCGCCAGGCGGCACAGTTACGTGGCGGGGAGTCAGGTGTCATTGGCTTGATTGTGCGTGATATTAGCGATCCTTTTTATGCGGAAATGACGGCCGGCTTAAGTGAGGCCATTGAGGCTGAAGGCAAATTGTTGTTCTTGACGCAAAGTGGCCGAGACGGCAAAGGATTATTGCGTTGTTTCGACACGCTTATCGATCAAGGTGTCGATGGCTTGGTGTTGGGCGGCGGAGCCAAGCGGGAAATGGGGCTACGAGAAAAGGCTGCTGAGCATGATATTCCACTGATTTGTGCTGCCCGTTCCAATGTGCTGGACGGCGTCGATGTGGTGCGTCCTGATAATATGCAAGCCGCTAAAATGGCAACCGAGTTTCTGATTAGTCGTGGCCATCGGCAAATTGCCTATCTTGGTGGACATTCACACTCGCTGACGCGAGCTGAACGGCTCGGGGGCTTTTGTGCCACTTTAGTGCAATATGGGCTACCGTTTCGTTCGGAATGGGTGGTCGAATGTGATGGTCAGCAACAAGCTGCGGCAGATGCAGCAGAAGAGCTGTTGCGGCATCACCCGAATGTCAGCGCTATTGTCTGTCATCAGGCGTCCATCGCATTAGGCGCCTATTTTGGTATTTTACGCACGGGCAGGACGATTGGCAGTGCGGGGGTAGATACTTACCTGGATCAGCAGGTTGCGTTAATCGGTTTTGGTGATGTGCCAGCAGCAGAGCTTACTGAGCCACCATTGACCTTTATCACCAGTTCTGCCCGGGAGATTGGCTACAGTGCCGGGCAGCGGTTACTTCAGCGTATGGCCGGGGTAGATTTACAACTACAAAGCGTCATATTACCGCCGGTGTTGATCCGCCGAGGATCAGCCTGATTAGGCGTGATCAATTTTGCTGGCTGCTCGTGCTAATGCCTCAATATCACCGGCAGTAATCAAGTGTAGATTGCGAGTGATCGCGTCTATTGGCCAATCCCACCAGGCAATGGTTTGTAGCTTGCAGATAACCTCGGCTGAAAAGCGATTTTTAATCAGTGTTGCAGGATTACCGCCGACCACACTATAAGCTGGGACATCGCGCGTGACCACTGAGCGTGATGAAATAATCGCCCCATTGCCAATGGTGACACCCGGCATAATCAATACGTCATAGCCAATCCACACATCGTTTCCGATATGAGTATCGCCTTTATAAGGTAGCTCCTCCCTGGACGGCGCGACTCTTTCCCAGCCGTTACCAAAAATATTGAATGGATAAGTCGATAACCCAGAAATTTTGTGGTTGGCACCATTCATAATGAACTTCACACCATGAGCTAATGCACAGAATTTGCCGATAATCAGTTTATCGCCAATAAAGGGGTAGTGATAAAGTACGTTACGTTCAAAGTTTTCAGAATCTTGCGGATCGTCATAGTAGGTATAATCACCAATAATAATATTCGGATTCTGTGTGGTGTTTTTGATAAAGCATACTTGAGGAAACCCCGTCATCGGGTGCTTACACTGAGGATCTGGCCCTAATGTTGGTTTATCTTCCATAATCTAGACCTCTTTGAATAAAAAAACGGAGCCATCAGGCCCCGTTTCTTATGATTTAAACATCTTATATTTATTGTGCTGGTGCTGGTGCTGGTGCTGGTGCTGCTGGTGCTGGTGCTGCTGGTGCGACGGGCGCATCTTCAGATTCAGTACCGGTACCTTCTTCTGCAGGTACACCACCGAACATGCCAAACAGGCCAACGAATTCTTGCAATGACATCTTCTGACCATTCAAATCGACTTGATTATCAGCAAAGTGGAAGCTGCTGCTAATCACATCATCTTTAGTGGTAGTCAGTTTAAACATCTGACCCATGGCCGCAATACCTTGGACTTGCTGCTGCGCCAGTTTTTGTGCTTCTTCTGGATTATAGCCTTGCAGTCGAGCGGCCTGGGTTGTCAGCTCCGTTGCCATAGCCATTGGGATGGTCAATGTTGCGTCGACTTTTTTCACTGATTGCGCCAGCATCGGCTCACTGCCGGCTTTGGTTTGTGCAGGATCAGTCAGTGCGATATTCAGAGTGAAGGTACTTTCGCCTTTGGCATTTTTCCAGCTCAGTGGTGCAATGCTTATGGTTGGGTTACCTTTCAGTAAAGCCGGAAGGTTAGCAATCAGTATCTCGGTCATTTGCTCTTGATAAGCAACGGGATCGAGGTTTTCACCCGCCTGAACGGCTTTCAGCACTTGCTGATTATAGGCATTGGTAAACTGCTTCAAGCTTTGACCGTCAAGTTTGTCGAAAGCGAAGGCTAATTTACCGGAGCCGAAGTCATTATCCTGAATTTTTAATGCGTCCAGGGTGTAAGTCAGCTTGCCGTTCAAGTCTTTATCGGTTTCGCCCAATTGCGTATTCAGGTTAAAGCCCACTAATGTCGCGGTATCTTTACCATCAATGCTGAGGCCAATTTGCTTGATCCCCAGGAGTTGGGAGCCAATGCTGAGATCAAATTTGCCGATATTGGTATCACTTTTAATAACCAAACCTTGCAGACTAAATTTCTCAACTTGATCCCACTGATTTTTGCTGGCGAAAATCAGGCTATCACTCGAGCCACTCATTTTCACATCACGCAGGTCGCGGGAGACATCAGCATCAATTTTTGCACCAGAGAATTTCATGCTGGTGGTGTTCTGCTGATAATCAATAGGAATGAATGTAATGGCAGAGGAGGTATCACCGCTGTATGAAATGCGTGAATCCGCAGTAAACGGTGATTGGCCTTTAGTGACTTCAAACAGTTTTTTCAATGCTGGGGTATTAGCAAGTTCAGTATGTACCGACGCCATGCTTGGGATCAGATTGAATTTTTTCAACTGCGCTAATGGGAAAGGACCGTGATCAATAGTCTCGATGAAGGCAACCTCATCGCCATCTTTCAAGGCTTTTTCACCCGCAACGCTGCTATCGGCTTGCAACACATAGCGAACCTGGCTGCTGAAAAGGCCACGTTGGTAATCTTTATAAGCGAACTTCACACCGGCTTTCGGCAGCAAGGTTCTGATCTGCTCATTGGCGTTATTAACCAATTCGCCCATACGCTGTTCAATCAATTTGCCGGTATACCATGAGGCCCCAGTCCATGCTGCGCCAAGTACGACTATGACGCTGACAGCCACTAACGATTTTTTCATTGTTCTGTTCATCCTTTTCTAATACACCAAATTCACTGTTGAACGCGGTAATGAGTTGCAAGTTAAATAACACCAAAGAGATACACAAAAACAGCATCCCCCAAATTAATATAGGCCTAGATTAACCGTACACAAATATTATTGCGAAGATAATGACTTATTGCGCTGGTGAAATTTAACCAGCGCAGCATCAAAAGGCCAGCAATAGACAACAAAATAAGTCACTTCGTTCATCCTGCGTTATAAACGCGGGCAATTGAGCCTATTCCATGAGCAGTGATTGGCGATTCATTAGCCGGAATGAAACAGGACTCACCGGGATGCAAGGTAATTTCTTGCTGTTGTTTTTTCAATATCGCCTCACCTTGAACACAAAATACAATGGCCGCACTGTTTTGCGCCAATTCTTGTGGGTCTGACGTTAATGTATGCAGTGAAAAAGCAAAATCCTCGACAGGGATGGGGAATACCAACTCGTTGCCTTGCTGTTGAGGAGTGGTGAGCAGGGTAGCCGCAGGTTTCGGAATAAATTGCAGGTTAGCCATTAATTCAGGAATATCGATGAACTTAGGGGTCAGCCCCGCGCGTAATACGTTATCCGAATTTGCCATTACCTCCAATGCCACGCCATTAAGATAGGCATGAGGAGTTTCAGCATACAAGAACATGGCTTCACCCGGTTGTAGGGTAACCACATTAAGCAGCAACGGAGAGAACAAACCACTGTCATCCGGATAGAAACGCGAAATACTGCGAATAGTATCCCACGGCTCACCCAATTGATTATTCAGCGCCGCTTTCAATATCCCCAAAGCACGCGTTTTCTCATCGCCCGCCATACTCAGCAAACTGGCAAATAAGATGGCTAAATGTTCGGTATCAGGGGCGCGTAAAAACGCCGCGATATCCGGATGAGCGGAGGCTAATGGCTGGAGCAGGGTCGCAATATTATCCAAAGTACGGAAACCATTCATGGCCTGGAAAGGTGTTAGGGCATAAACCAACTCAGGCTTATGGTTTGCATCTTTATAATTTCGCTCGGCGGCATCCAGCGGGATACCGGCCTGATTCTCTTTGGCAAAGCCAATTTCTGCCGCAGCCTTACTTGGATGCACCTGAATCGATAATGGTTGGGCAGCGCATAGCACTTTGAATAAGAATGGCAATTCACCAAAACGTTTAAAAACGTCGTCACCTAAAGTGGCATCAGGGTTTCTCTCAATGACATCGCGCAATGAATGCCATTGGCCACTGGCATCCGCAACTTCAGAACTGCTTTTGGGATGAGCGCCCATCCATAACTCAGCCATAGGTTTGCTTTGCGGATTGGCTATGCCGTAAAGCTCGGTAAGCGCATTGGTACTGCCCCAGGCGTAGTTTTGTACTGCATTCTTCATTTTTTGCATATAGGCCATCTGCCGTTGTATCTGGCGACATTCATCGCCCTGATAAAAATCGTCCCTTAGTAAACAATGGGACAATAGGGGTTGCAAGTGGTAATGCAATTCGTCTTGTTGGCAGGAATAACTAAATGATAGAAATGCGAATCAATCGCATAAAGGTGGTGATAAATATGCCATCATATACCTGTCATACTACAACCTTCTATTCATATGCTAAGGAGACAGTGATGGTGACCACCCGCAGTGAAAAGGACTCAATGGGGCCTATTGATGTACCGGCCAGTCAATTATGGGGCGCACAAACCCAGCGCTCACTAGAGCACTTTCGTATTTCACAAGAGAAGATGCCAACGGCACTGATTCATGCGCTGGCATTGACTAAACGTGCCGCTGCTCAGGTCAATATGGATCTGGGGTTGCTCCCCGCTGAGCGGGCAAAAGCGATTATGCGTGCGGCTGAAGAGGTCTTGAATGGCGAACATGCGAGCGAGTTCCCACTTTCAATTTGGCAAACCGGTTCTGGCACGCAAACCAATATGAATATGAATGAGGTGCTGGCAAACCGAGCCAGTGAATTGCTAGGGGGCGAGCGAGGTAATGATCGCCTGGTTCACCCTAATGATGATGTGAATAAAAGCCAAAGTTCAAATGATGTATTCCCAACCGCAATGCATGTTGCCGCAGTTATTGGGTTAAGAGAGCATCTGTTGCCAGAGCTGAAAGTATTGCAACAGACTCTTGCTGATAAAGCCGAATCTTTTCGTGACATCGTTAAGATTGGCCGGACACATTTACAAGACGCTACGCCACTGACGCTGGGGCAGGAAATTTCCGGCTGGGTGGCGATGTTGGCGCACAACGTACAACATATTGAAGCCACTATTCCTCATCTGTGTGAGCTAGCGTTGGGCGGTACTGCCGTTGGGACGGGGCTGAATACTCATCCTGAATATGCGGTGCGCGTCGCCAATGAGATTGCAGCATTAGCCCAGCAACCATTTGTCACCGCGCCGAATAAATTTGAGGCATTAGCCACTTGCGATGCATTAGTGCATGGTCACGGCGCATTGAAAGGGTTAGCGGCCTCATTGATGAAAATTGCTAATGATGTGCGCTGGTTATCCTCTGGCCCCCGCAGTGGTATTGGCGAGATCGCTATTCCTGAGAATGAACCAGGCAGTTCTATCATGCCGGGTAAAGTCAATCCGACACAATGTGAAGCGATGACGATGTTATGTGCGCAGGTGATGGGTAATGATGTGGCAATCAATATTGGCGGGGCATCTGGTAACTTTGAACTGAACGTATTTCGTCCACTGGTGATTCATAACTTCCTGCAATCTATTCGTCTGCTCGCCGACGGTATGCGCGGTTTTAATGAGCATTGCGCGGTGGGTATTGAACCTAATCGTGACCGCATCACTCAGCTACTGAATGAATCGCTAATGTTGGTTACTGCGCTAAATACTCATATTGGTTATGATAAAGCGGCAGAAATTGCGAAGAAAGCCCATAAAGAGGGGCTGACCCTCAAGGCGGCGGCTCTAGAGCTAGGTTATGTTACTGATGAGCAGTTCGATGAATGGGTTAGACCAGAAGATATGGTTGGCAGTATGAAGTAATCGCCATTCTCACTCTCTTGCAGCGTTGGTATATGTTTCCAGCGCTGTTAGGGAGGATAGTTCGGCTGAATTAGAATATCAGAATGTAATAAGTGTGATAATTAAAATTGATTGGGGTGAGGATATTAAAAAAGAATAAATCATCTTATTTAGGTAGTGTCTTTTTTCTTTTTTAGCATAGAATAATACCTGCTTCTTTGATTTATATATATCTAAGATGTATTTTAAATTAACTGGCTCTTTGTTTTCGTGAATGATTATGTTGATTGATTCTGTTTATATGTGAACCACCAGGTGGCTATGGATAATGTGGTTTGTATTTATGAAGGTGTTATTTTGACTCGGCAGGAGTTTATTTTATGGAAGGTAAAAAAAGTAGTCCTCCAGACGAATGTGGTTTAACTGTTAATTCACTCAGTGAAATATCGCTCATTTCCATAATGGAAAAAGCTCGTATTCCTTGGGCGATAAAAGATAATGAATCCAAATTTGTCTATTTAAATGAATCTTGTCTTGATTTGTTTGATATTCAGCCCGACTTTGATTTTGAAGGGCGCTTAGATGAGGAAATGCCATGTTCTTGGTCTGAGTATAGTGATGACTTTAAGGCTCACGATAGACAGGCAGAGCAAAGCCGAGAGGGTGCAGAGATCATTGTAACTTCGCCTTTTGGACGCGAAAAGATTCTTTCACCCTGGTATTTCCCAAAATTTCCTATTTATAATCAAAATGGCGATGTGTTAGGGACTGTTTTTTTTGGTAAAAAGTTTAATTTTATTTCTGTATGTGATTTTTTTAAAAGTTTAAAACCCTCAGTCATTACACTAACTCCGCCGGTAGATAATTTTTCAGAAAAAGAACTTGATATTATATTTTATGCAATTCAAAAAATGACTGCAAAAGAAATAGCAGAAAAACTATTCTTATCCAATAGAACAATTGAAAATCGGCTTAGATTTATTTATGACAAAGTGGGATGTCACTCTTTGAAAGATTTGATTGAGTATTGCCATGCTTCAGGTTTAAGTCACTACGTACCTAAAAAGGTTCTACGTGAGGGTGTTAATTTCTTCTGGTGATTGCGTTGCTTATTCATGAAAATCGCCAGAAGAACCGTAATTTTACAATTTTTATGGAAATAAGTAGTTAGCGTAGACTTTTTACCTAAATTTCGACATATAAATGCAATCTGGGTACCAATAACTGTAATGGTTTGGCATCTGGTTTATATTTATGTTTAATCTGATTGGCATCATAATCAGTTAATTCGCCTAATTTAGGTAATCCGACTGCCGATTGAAGGTGGCAAAATGCAATCAAAGGCACAGGGCAGGGGTGTTGAATTTGTTTCTGCTCTTCTTGATACCAAACTCGCGCAATAGGTTGTACTTTTACTGGACGCTTTATTTTTAAGCGTGCTTTTTCAGGCAGTTGCTTCACGTCATTAATTTCTTGGCTAATCAAATTCACCCATTGTTCACGGGTAAAGGGGGGAACAGCACGGCCTGCATTTAGGCTTTTATTTAACTGCGCCAGGACGTCTTCACGTGTGACATTCTTAATAATATGTTTATTCGCCCAACCAAAGCGAACCGAACTGGGATTTATCAATGGCGTAATGGTGCGATAAGTATTTAGCGTGATCAACCCATGTAGATGGGTGTGAACAAACTCGAAACGTTGCTCACTCGGCAAGCCAGATTCAACGGTAATGATATGTTCCAGTTCGGTTTTTAATTGATTAATGTGTTGAATACTTTTTTTACAAGTGGTTAATTGGCTTTCTGTCACCGAAAAACAAAGCACCCCTGGGAGGCGGAGGGCTGCTTTGCTGCTAATATTCTGACCTTGGTGGTGAATAAACAGTCGCTGATAATGTTGTATAGCCAAATCTCTAGCCGCTGTTCCCACTGTTGCACTCACGGGGATATGCATAAGGGGTTGATGTTCTGTCCCTTTCTCTATTTCAGGTAAGGAAAAGACGCGGGCAGCGAGTAAAGGTAAATCCTCGAGCTGCTGGTGGAGCTCCTGCAATCCGGTTTCCAACATGGTAAAACGGTTATTCAACCGCTCTATCAGATCATATTTGTTCATCGTATTTTAAATTGAGCTTATTTTAGTTACAACATACATTAAATTATATCAGTAAAACCATGCATCTGAAAGCCCCGAGTTGCCATTAGTCATGGGGTATTTACCAAATCGTTAAAAACATCTGTAGCGGTTAAAAGGCGGATGACGACACGTGCCCAAGAAATCAGGATATTTGCGACAAAATTATTTTAGTCGCAGAGACCAATATATCGCGGCGTGGCTTCGCGTCTTTTTCACGTTGCGTGAAATAGACGACTACAACAATCGGCGCGCCTTTAGTCGGCCAGAGCACCGCAATATCATTGGTGGTTCCGTAATCGCCACTCCCCGTTTTATCACCGATAATCCAATCAGTAGGAGTGCCCGCACGGATTGTAACATCCCCGGTAGTGTTTCCTTTCAACCATGCAGCGAGTTGACTTCGTTGAGCAGGGCGCAATGCATCACCCAGCACCAATTTATACATACTCGCTGCCATAGCCGCAGGAGTGGTGGTATCTCGTGGGTCATTAGGTAGTGCGGTATTTAAATCAGGCTCCCAGCGATCTAATCTGAACATCTGATCGCCAATGCTACGAGCAAACTGATTAACAGCCTCTAAACCACCCAACTCTTTAATTAATAAATTCGCAGCAGTGTTATCACTATATTGAATGGTGGCCGCACATAACTCAGAGATGGTCATGCCATGCGCATGATTTTTACGCGTTATGGGGGCATATGATAACAAATCGCTCTCATGGTAATTTATAGGCTTATTGAGCAAATTTGGCTGAGACTGGCTTTGATCTAATACAGCAGCGGCCAGCATAAACTTAAAAGTGCTACATAATGGAAAACGTTGAGCTCCACGATACAAAATTTTGGTGCCACTGCCGGTATTAATCATCGCAATGCCTAAACGACCGTTAGCACTATGCTCAAGTGCAGCCAATTGCTTGTCTAATGATCCGGTAATCGCAGCGGCCCAGGTTGGCAGCGCAAAATTGACTAAGGGCAGGGTAATACCGGCCAATAATAGCGAACGCCGTAACGAAGAGTGTTTCATTCCTGAGTCTCGCAAGTACTATAAGCATAGAACACGATTATAAGGGGTGAGATTGCGGAGCACCACTGCCTATTATTTTTATCGTTTTATTTCAGAAATAAAAAAGGCTAAATGGCAGGAAAAGTGACATTTAGCCTTTATAGTCAACACATTTTCAATGTTGTAGATGTGTTGACTATAGTGATGGATCAAAATATCAGGACAGTGCTTTCGATTTTAATTGCTGGTATTCACTTTCAGTAATAGTCCCTTCATCTAATAATTTTTTCGCGTCAGCAATCTGCTCTGCTGGCGATTTACCCGCAACGTGACGGATATACTCATTAGTTTCGGATACTGATTTTTGTACCGAGGCTCGATAGCGCTGAGCCATACCTTTGCCTCGTGTGATAAGGTATACCAAAGACGTCAGCAGTGGGATGAAGAGTAAAAACAGAATCCAAATCGCTTTATAAAATCCACTTAATTCATGGTCTCTGAAAAGGTCGGAAATGACCTGAAACAGAATCAGCAAGTATGCGATGAAAAAGAAAATGGAAAATGTTGTTGCGAGTATGTCCCAAAGCGTGAGGAAGTGGTTTGTCATATTTTCTCCTGACATTACATAAATTAAGGAAATATCTCGTAATAAATCCCTTAATACATTAGATATTTAATTTATATCTCAAGCAACAATCACTTAGGGTCGTTAAGCTCCCCTTAATAATAGGTACATAGCAGAGAGGACGTCAAATTGTAATTTGGCATCCAATCGGCTTTACCTCATTTAAGATTAAATTTTGGCCGCTTCCGGCAATTTCCGTAGCTGTTCGCCAACATACAATGCGAGTAACAATAGGGTGGTGATAAATGTGACAACACCGGCCCAACCTAGATTAAGCCAGAAAATACCGCCTAATGTTCCTGCAACACTCGAACCTGCGTAATAACAAAATAGATAAAGTGAAGATGCTTGGGCTTTAGCGCGGCGTGCGCGACGGCCAATCCAACTGCTGGCAACAGAGTGCGCGGCAAAGAAACCGGCAGTAAATACCATCATGCCAATAAAGATTGTTATTACTGGAGAGAAACCGGTAATAATGACACCAATCAGCATCATACCTATTGCAGCCATTAATATTGGCCCCCGGCCATAGCGAGCGGTTAAGGCACCAGCTTTGGGGGAGCTATACGAGCCGGTCAGATAAACTATCGATAATAATCCCACTACCGCTTGGCTGAGATAATAAGGCTGTGCCAGCAAGCGATAACCAATATAATTGAATAAAGTGACAAAGCTGCCCATGATTAAAAAACCCTCAGCGAACAGCAATGGTAAGCCAGAATCACGCCAGTGCAGTTTGAAATTGATCATTAGCGTTCTGGGCCGTAATAACGTGGGACGAAAGTGTTTAGAGGCCGGAAGAATACGCCAGAACATACAAGCGGCAGCCAAAGCAAATATACCTATTACCGCCAGAGCGATGCGCCAGGAAAAGAAATCACTCAACACCCCGGTAATCAAACGACCACTCATCCCACCAATCGAGTTCCCGCTGATATAAAGTCCCATCGAGAGCGCAACAAAACTGGGGTGAATTTCTTCACTGAGATAGGTCATCGCTACGGCAGCAACACCGCTAAGGGACAAGCCAATCAAAGCTCTCATCAGCAAAATCCCATGCCAACTGGTCATAAAAGAACAAATCAAGGTGCAGATAGCGGCCAGCATCAATGCCACTACCATAACGGATTTACGGCCAATAGCATCAGAAAGTGGTCCAGTAAACATCAGGCCAAAAGCTAGCATCCCGGTGGCAGTTGAAAGCGATAAGCTGCTGCTCGCCGGTGAGATATTAAAGTCTTGTGATAACAATGGCAGAATTGGCTGCACGCAATAAAGTAGGGCGAAGGTCGCTAATCCGGCTGAAAAGAAAGCCAGGGTGACGCGAATAAATTCAGGTGTACCGCGTTGAATATAAGGGCGTTTAGTTAAACGAGTGGTTTTAGGTGTGGTAGCAGTTGCATCGTCATTTGCGGCGAGGTTCGACACTGCGGTATCCGGAGTGCGCAAAGAGGTGGTCACGGTATTTCCTTATCATTAACACAATAAAAACAAGTACAATCAATACAGTTTGTTCGCCGTAAGAGCGCGGGCTCAATCCTGGTTCGGCGTAATAAAGGGATGATAGAAATAGCAGAGTTTTTTGTCTAATATATTAATTATTCATAATAAGACTTTAAAAATATCACTGGAGTTGAATGAGTATTGAACTCAGGCATTTACGCTATTTCATCGCGGTGGCGGAAGAGTTGCATTTCGGGCGCGCAGCAGAGCGTTTGCGGATTTCTCAGCCCCCGCTGAGCCAACAAATCCGGATATTGGAAGAGCAAATCGGGGCCAGGTTATTTGCCCGCAATAACCGTAACGTCAGTCTGACGCAGGCCGGTGTATTGTTTTTAAAGGAGGCTTACCAAATTCTGGCGCAGGTCAGCTCGGCCGCTGAGAAAGCAGCGCGTTTGCATCGTGGGGAATCGGGAGAGTTAACCATCGGTTTTACCTCGTCGGCACCGTTTATCAGCACCGTATCAAAGAATTTGCGCGCTTTTCGCCAGTTGCACCCGCACGTTCATATTAAAATGCAGGAAGTGAATACCAAGCAGCAGATTGCACCTTTGTTGGATGGTCATCTTGATCTTGGTGTGATGCGCAATACTCGCTTGCCTGATGCGTTGCAATATCGCCTATTGTTACGCGAGCCTTTAGTTGCGGTAGTCCACGAAGAAAGTCCGTTAGCCGCTTTACCTCCTGGCAGCGTCAAATTTAGTTCGTTGGCCGATCAACCTTTTGTTTTCTTTGCTCGTGAGGTGGGTACTGCGCTTTATGATGAGATCCTTACACTGCTGGCCCGTGCTGGGATCACTCCCTATATCACGCAAGAAGTCGGGGAGGCGATGACCATTGTCGGACTGGTATCCGCCGGTTTAGGTGTTTCTATTTTACCGGCGTCATTCACTCGGGTAAAAGTGGATGGGGTGAAATACTTACCGTTAGCAGAAAGCAGTGCGACAACTGAGGTGTGGTTAGTGAATCATAAACATCGCCCAGTGACCGCGCCGGCGGAAGCATTGATCCGCCTAATGGTGGCTGATAGCCCAATTGATGAAGCATAAAGGTATTTTTGATTGCTAAGGTTAAATAACATTGGTGACTAATTTTTGCTCTTTATTCGTCTAAATAATCAGCGCATAGTCAGAGGGCATCGTTGATTATGTGCAGTAAATCACATAACTAATCAAATAGTTGACGCCATATGCTAAAAGCCCCAACATAGCCGATAATCTTTATTTAGAAGCGCGAAAAATACTCGGTGACAGAGAAGGAGCCGGTTTAGTGATAACGGATGGACAGCCTGGGCATATTGATCAAATCAAGCAGACCAATGCAGGGGCCGTTTATCGGCTGATTGATTTGTTCGGCCCGATATCCCGTATTGAACTGTCTAAGAGGGCGCAACTGGCCCCCGCCAGCATCACCAAGATTGTGCGGGAATTAGTTGAAGCTCACTTGGTAAAAGAAACCGAATATCAAGATGTTGGTAGTCGTGGACGACCAGCAATTGGTTTGGTTCTGGATACTGAGGCTTGGCATTATGTCTCCGGGCGGATCAGCCGAGGTTCGATAACTCTCGCGCTGCGCGACCTCAGCAGTAAACTGGTGGTTGAAGATCAAATTCCGTTACCGGATAGCCATTCAGAGCCCTTACTCAATCGCATTCTCAGCGAAGTCGATCAATTCTTTATCCGGCATCAGGAAAAACTTGAAAGGCTGACGGCTATCGCTATTACCATGCCCGGTATCATCGATGCACCTGCGGGCATTGTGCATAAAATGCCATTTTATAAAGTGGATGAGATGCTACTTGGCCCGGCATTGGAGCAGCGAACGGGGTTACCTGTTTATCTGCAACATGATATTTGCGCCTGGACGATGGCAGAGGCCTTGTATGGCGCATCGCGTGGCTGTCAGAATGTGATTCAAGTCGTGATTGACCATAATGTCGGTGCAGGGGTTATTACCGCGGGCAGGGTATTACATGCAGGCAGCCGCAGTGTGGTTGAAATTGGCCACACTCAAGTTGACCCTTATGGAAAACGTTGTTATTGCGGTAATCATGGTTGTCTGGAGACGGTTGCCAGTATTGAGAATATGCTGGAAATTGTCCAACAGCGATTAAATGGTTCAATGAGCTCGTTATTACATGGCTCACCACTCACGGTTGAGTCTTTATGTAATGCGGCGTTGGCCGGTGATCAATTAGCTAAAGATATTATTCTGGGTGTTGGCCACAGTGTCGGGCGCATTATTGCTATTATGGTCAATTTATTTAATCCGGAAAAGATTCTAGTCGGTTCGCCATTAAATAAAGCGGCTTCTATTCTGCATCCCGCCATTGCATCTTGTATTCGCCAACAAGCTCTACCTGCTTATAGCGAGCATATTTTAGTTGAGCCAACGGCATTTTTTAATCAGGGGACAATGCCAGGAGCTGCTCTGGTAAAAGAAGCATTATATAATGGCTCTTTATTGGTGAAATTACTGCAAGGATAGAGTGTTACTAATAATTAAGAGTTAATTATTAGTAGGTATATTGAGTATATTCCCCATATTATTGAGCGCTATTCGTTAAAAACCTCTCTCAGTTCGGCAAAACATTGCGCTAACGCAAGCTGTCTGTTGTTGGCATCGCCTAGACTTTTATCCATGTTACCAATTTCGCTAATATTAGGCGGAAAGACGTGAGTCGAAGTGGCCAGATTGCGGAGTATTGTTATGTTAACGCGTGTTTTTGTGACGGGTACCGACACTGCTGTTGGTAAAACCGTAGTGTCACGGGCCTTACTTCAGGCCTTAAGCCAAAATGGCAGAACAGCTGTTGGCTATAAGCCAGTAGCGACGGAGAGTAAAGAAACTCCCGATGGATTACGCAACCAAGATGCACTGATTTTACAAGCTTCATCCTCTATTGAAGTGGATTATCAGGATGTTAACCCATACCCATTAGTCGGGGATGTTATTCATGCCTGCTCCGACACCCTGATTAGTTACAATAAAATGACGGAAGGACTGCAGCTATTATCAACGAAAGCCGATACGGTTGTCGTCGAGGGTTGCGGTGGCTGGAAAGTGATGATGAATGACCAACGTTTTTATTCTGACTGGGTGATTCAAGAGCAGTTACCGGTTATTTTGGTGGTTGGCATTAAATTAGGTTGTATTAATCATGCCTTATTAACGGCTCAAGCCATTCTCAATGATGGATTGCCATTATTAGGATGGGTTGCCAATCGTATTAATCCAGGATTAGCACATTACGCTGAAACTATTGCAATGTTACGCGAACGTTTACCTGCACCACAATTAGGGCAACTACCTTATCTGCCCCATGCAGAACAAAAGCCGCTAGCAAAGTATTTAGATCTCACTGCAATAGCCAAGTAAAATATCCATCAAACTTTAATTTAGCGTGAGTGATATACCGAAATAGGGCGTAACCAACGGGCTATTGTTGTCGAAATAACACAGGATAATAGTAGCCCTGGCAGCAGGGTATAGGCTCCTGTCATTTCGCACACCATTAGCGCAGACATAATAGGTGCGTGAGTGGTCGCGGCCAGCAATGTCGCCATACCCGTTAATGCCATTAATAAAGCAATATTGTCACCCAACATGGGCCACCAGGCAAATATCTGACCGCATAACATTCCCAACGCCGCACCAACAAACAGTGTTGGCGTAAATACTCCACCAGGAGCACCCGAACCACTACTGGCCAGTACCGCCAACAACTTACAAACCAAAATACCGCCAATCAACAAAATTCCCGGCGGGGCGGTCAATAATGATTGCACCACACTGTAGCCATTGCCCCATACCTCAGGGAAAATGAGCGATAATAGCCCGACAATCATCCCACCTAGCGCTAATTGGAGTGGTGGTGATAAGTTCAGGGAACGAAATGCATGCCCACTGGCTGTCATACCTTTAAGGAACAGTGGACCACAGAAACCGGCGAATAATCCCAATAGTGCCATTAGGAGATATTGTATCGGCCACGGGGATGGCAGCGTTTGTACTTGATACAGCGTTTCTTGCCCTCCATGCAACAGGTTGGTGGTGAGCAATGCACTGACAGCAGCAATCACGACTGGCCCGAGGGAAGCCAACATTAATGTACCGAATAGAATCTCCGCAATAAATAAACTACCGGCCAGTGGTGCATGGTAGGCGCTGGCCATACCGGCAGCGGCACCACAGGCGACCCACAGTTTCCACTCTTTAGGGTTTGCGTAGTGCTGAGCAAATACAGAAGCGAACAATGCCGCCAACAGCACCATGGCACCTTCACGGCCAATGGCACTGCCGCTGGATACCACCAGCAACGAAGCCAGCGATTTGACCAAGCTGGCAGAAATGTCTAATCGGCCATCACCTGTTTCAATGGCTTCCATATAATCGGTGGGGGCACTGGGTTTTCGATGTTGATAACGCTGATACACCCACAATAATGAGCCCGCTGCCAATCCTCCTAATGCGGGGGTTAATGCACGTCGCCAGCCACTAATAGAAGATGCGGCCGCAACCAGGCTGCCGTCGGTTCGGGTAAATAATAACCACTCAAGCCCCAACATGGCTTGATGGAACAACCAGACAATTAATGCAGAAATGATGCCCAGCATGATGGCAATCATCAGCCTGCGCAGCATGGCGCGATAGTAATACCAATGTGCAGGCCGTTTCATATAAAGCAAACTATGGTCGCTATAAAGTAGAAGGGCGCACCGAGAGGTACGCCCTGATAATCCAATGGATAAATTATTCGCTGTCAGTTATGCGAGTATAAACAATCTTTTGAGTATCGTTTTCACAATGCCCAACCACTTGACCACGCGCATTTTGTACCTGATCGTTAGGGACGATATCCAGTTTAAAGCCAGATTCAGGTACACCATTATTGATAATCTTTTGTGCGATATCTGCTTTGACACTTTCACACGATGCCAAAGCAGCCAAAGGGGCCAGAGATAATAACAATGTGCCGATAAGAAGCGTTTTTTTCATCATAAAATCCTTATGTGGATGAATAGCTTGTCAAACCTAAGAATAGCTCTGGTTTACATAACCTCAAGTCAATCCGAGCTATTACCGACAATTACGGATTAATCTGGTGACCGGACAAACGGTCCAGGCAACGTTCCGTATTCGGTTCCCAATAGGCATTGAAGTTTGTGCTACGATCGCAATTATCTTTTGCGTCTTCGGCACGATCATATTTATCAAAATTCTTCTCGACCCGGTTATTCACTTTATTACGCAAGCGATGGGTATCATCCCACTGTTGCTGGCTTTGGCGCGCTTGCTCTTTTGACATTGGGTCATTATTCCCGCCAACAGAAACACAGGTACTACCTTGGGTGCAGGTTGCCGATTGCGCCAATGCGGCAGTTTGCCATGCCAGCGGCAAAGCCAGCACCGCTACGGGAAGAAAAACGCGCATCAGGTGGGGCAAGCTAGTTATTTTCATCGTCTTAAGTCCTTTATGAGTCGGTGATGCGAAATCATCATATAATTTACTGGCACACCATCAGCGAGAGAGAATCATATCATTGGTCATGGTATATAAACCAGTCAACAACAACTGACGTATTATCAGGCTTTCTTACGTAGATCATCTATACATTTTGGGCTATCACCAAGTTGGGAAGGAGGTTCGTTATGAAAACAGGTGTGGAAGAATAATGACAAAGCTGCTGATAACTCTGTGAGTGAAGGGACTATCGTACCTAGGGGCACTCCGGCGACTTGAGTCGTTTGTATTTAAAACGAAAAGGGCTCCCAACAGCGCGTTTCCCCTTTATTTGACTTTCTCAGCAGTCTGGCAAACCCATAGGGTGTTGTTTTTAATATCAGTATCAAAAGGGATGTGTGCATGTTAAAGACGTCGTTGCTGTTTTTTGTCACTGCATTGGCTGAAATTATTGGCTGTTTCTTGCCTTACTTATGGCTACGCAAAGGGGCAAGCATGTGGTTATTACTACCAGCAGCTGCCAGCCTGGCCATGTTCGTCTGGTTATTAACCTTGCATCCTGCCGCCAGTGGTCGGGTCTATGCGGCTTATGGCGGTGTTTATGTCGTAACGGCATTAATTTGGCTGAGAGTTGTTGATGGTGTGAGGCTATCTCTATTTGATTGGGTTGGCGCAGGAGTGGCGCTAGTCGGAATGTTGATTATTGTCGCGGGCTGGCGGGTCAATTAAGGGGGGGGCGGTGAACGCCCCAAACACGAGTTAACCTTCGCGGTGAATGTTCAATCCGGCAAAAGATTGACTGACCGGCATCATTTCCAGAGTATTAATATTGACGCGAGTAGGCAATGTGGCCACCCAATATACCGCTTCGGCAACATCTTCAGGTGTTAATGGGTTAGCACCATCGTAAGTTTTATTTACTTTCTCGCCGTCGCCTTTAAAACGCACCGCAGAGAATTCCGTGCCACCCACCATACCTGGTTCAATATCCGTGACGCGAATGTGTGTGCCATGTAAGTCGGCGCGTAGACCCAGACTGAATTGCTTAACAAAGGCTTTGGTCGCGCCATACACATTACCGCCAGCATAAGGCCAGTTAGCCGCAGTAGAGCCAATATTAATAATATGGCCGACATCACGCGTCACCATTGCGGGAAGCAGCGCACGTGTCATATTCACCAAACCTTTGGTGTTGGTATCAATCATCGTATCCCAATCTTCAACATTGGCTTTGTGAGCCGGTTCCAAGCCTAATGCTAAACCAGCATTATTCACCAGCACATCGATGTCTTTTAGCTCAGCGGGGAGTTCGTCAATAACATGTTGAATAGCCGCGCGATTACGAACATCTAACTGCACAATATGCAGTTGCTCACCCAGCTCGGCCTTTAATTCTTCCAGCCTTTCATGACGACGCCCAGTGGCAATAACCTGATGACCGTGGCTGATAAATTTGCGAGCGATAGCCTCACCAAATCCGGAGGTTGCGCCTGTGACGAAAACGATCATATTCATTCCTTATTTTTCGTTGCCAACAAATTGATATGATTAACATACTCTTAAGTACCGAGAGACGCCATTCTCCAGCTTTAATTCATTTTAGTCTGGACGATCTCTTCCGCACTTCATCACCCACATCACGGCTAAATGCTAATGTATCCACTTTTTATTGTGACAATGTCACGTCTTTATGCGGCGGTGAAAGAAAAAATGGCTGTTAAGATAACAGCCATTGTTTACGTTAATACTGGAATAAGCATAACTATTTTTTCTTATATACATCAGCTGTTGCGTGGATCTTATTCTCTGTGTTAGCTGAAGTAATTACATAATAATCTCCGCCCAATTCATCAGCCTTTTTCGACAACTCTGCTTTAGCATCCATTGGGGCTAATTCGTTAGCAGTAACTATATTGCCAACTTTTTCATACTGCTGCGGATTATTATTGAGCTCTTCCTTTGTGAGTAATTCGGCTGATATGGCACCGGAAGAGAATGCACCCAGAACAACTAGCATTGTCATTGTTTTCAATAATTTCATAATATTCCTCTGTAAAGATCATTAACAACACATGAAACCCTATTAAGTATTGTGCGTAAGTGCTGTTTTAGCCAGTCGGGCGGGTAGCAGATGAAGGAATAAAACAAAAGGGCGTCCTTGCCCCTGATTGTTACCTTCCTGCTTTCCGCGCCTTCGCGACATCCTCTGGGGTGACTTCCGTAGCGTGATTTCCCCAGTTGGCACGCAAGGTGTTGGTTAACTCTGCGACCTGCTGATCGGTCAATGTCCAGCCGTAGCCAGGCATGGTGTTGGACATATGTTCTGCCGTCACTGGCGTCTGGCCGCCGCCCAGGAGCACCCGCAGCAAGGTTTGCGGATTTTCAGCGTTGACCGTCATATTTCCCGCCAGCGCAGGTATGGTCTTTTCGTTCCCGCGGCCTTCCACGCCGTGACAGGTTGAGCAATAGCGCATAAAGGTTTGCTGTCCGGCAGGGGTTGCCACCGCTTTTTTCCCTGATTGTTTCTGTTCCTCTGCTTTCAGGCTTAGTAGATACACCGCCATATTGTTGAGATCGGCATCGGTCATAAACTGCATACTGTGGGTGATCACTTCTCCCATCGGCCCGCTGACAGCATCTTTCGTGTTACGGCCAGTTTTCAACAGCGTGACTAGCTCTGACTGACTGATATTAAGGCCGCGCAGTGAAGGCGCAGACCAACCATCCAATTCACCGCCGCTAAGAAACGCCGGGTCTTTATCGTCGAGCGCTTTCTCTTGCTGCGCCCAGCCGCGTGGCGTATGGCAGGCGCCGCAGTGGCCCGCGCCCTGAACCAGATACGCGCCGCGATTCCATTCGGCACTTTGATCCGCCAGCGGTACGTATTCACCTTTCTCAAGAAGCATGCTGTTCCACACGTGAAGCGGCCAGCGGATAGACATTGGCCAGCTGATCTCATTATCGGGATTGGCGACCGGCTGCGGTTTCACCTCATTCATCAGATAGTCGTACAGCGCACGAATATCCTCACTCGTCATTTTCGCATATGAAGTGTACGGCATGGCCGGATATAGCGGATGCCCGTCTTTGGCGATACCCTCGCGCATCGCTTTTTCAAAATCCTCAAAGCTGTAGTCACCAATACCGTGTCCAATATCTGGCGTAATATTGGTTGAGAAAATGTCGCCGAGCGGCGTAGCAAAACGTACGCCACCCGCCAGGTCTGGCCCTGTCGATGATGTATGGCAGGCTACACAGTCGGCGGATTTGGCGACATATTCACCGTCTGACATCGCCATCGCAGAACCCGCTGTTACCATCAGCGTGGCGAAAGTTATCAGTTGTTTCATGCGCTTACCTTATTCATGGCTGTCAACTCGTTCACCGCTCGGCTTGCCTGATCTATCGCCGAGTTAGCATACGGGCTCCAGTCGGCGTCTGAGTTTGCGATTGTGATGCGTCCAACAGGTTGACGGGCGAGCTGAATGGTTTTCTGCGACTGTTCTTCGTCGTCGAACATTCCGCTGAGGAAGTAGGAGTAGCCGTGCGACCAGCGGTTAAGGGTGATCGCCATAATGTCGCGCTGGTGATCAAAACCAGCCTCGCCAAACATGCCCTGTAGCTGATCTCGCACCATTTTTTCATGCGCATCGAAAGAGGTACCGAGCAACAGCGCGCGGCCTTTGCGGGATTGCTCACGCGGGCTGAGGCCGCTTCCCGGTAGCGTCGGCACATATACCATGTGCAGGCCAATAGGTTTATTCGGATCGCGCGGATGCTGATAACCGCCCATATTCACCGGATAATCCAGCTTCACGCGGCTGTAAGGTGCGGCGGGAGAGTAGACTTCGTGGACGCCGAGTTTGATAAACGGCTGCCAGTTGCGGATCACCACTTTGGTATACATCAGCGGCGATTTGACATTTTCCTTCAGCGCGGCTTTCTGGTCTTCGGCCATTTCCGGCACCAGAGACGGGATCATCATATTGTAGCCGGCCATCACGGCCTGCCCGGCGCGGACGCGATGCAGGGTTGAGCCTGTCATATAAGTCACCTCAACCGCCGGTTTCCCCTCATGAGTCACGTTAGCGGCATGCATACCGGTACTGTTCAAGCGCAGACGCACCGGGTGTCCACTCTTATCCAATTGACTGTAATCGAATTTTGCCAGCACGACATCGTCCATCGTATTGCCCGGGGCGACCTGCGGGATTAGATGACGTACCATCAAACGCGTTAAACCTGCGTTACCATCAGGAAAGTGGAAGATATAAGGCTGTTCGAGATCTTCCAACGATTCCTCATCCAGCGGTGGTAATCCCATGTTTTCCAGCCCGGGCAGGGCGCAGATGCGCGCATCGCTACACGACGTCGCATCAATTCCTACCGCCTGAAAATCATTGGTCCGCTGCTGGAAATAGCGGATAGCCATCTCGCTCAATCCGACTTTCTCGCGCAGGAACTGCGTGTAACTGTGCCCATCCACCCAAGCGATTTTCTCTTCCTGACTCATCCCATGCAGATAATCTTTTTCTTCGGTATGCAGGGCAATAAGCGCCTTACGGTCAGATTCTGACAGTGGGAAATCATTGATGAAATCGCTGATATCACGCCCGTTAAGACGATTTGGCGGAATATCATCGGCCACCGCACGACCCGGATCGCCGCTGACGATTTTATCGACGCCAAAATTTTTGCGATCAAAGTATACGCCACGGCTCAGGTGCAGATCCGGGTAGAAATTTTGATCGAAGTCTTTCGCCATTGCTTCGATATCTACATTCAGCGTTTTTAGCAAACCCATCGTCACAGGACTAAAGTTGGTGCGCGGTGACTGAAAAGATTCGCTACCGCCATAGCCGAGTAGGGTTTTATCTTCAACATAGAATTCATTACGCTTGGCGTGCCCTCCGAAATCATCATGGTTATCCAACAACAAAATCCGCTGCTGCTTCCCATGCTGTTCCTGCCAGAAACACGCTGCCGCCAGACCGCTGATCCCAGCACCGACAATGACCAGATCAAAATCATCCTCCACCGGCAAACTGGAGGGATCGACCTTTTTACCTTCGCGCCCGAGAATATGCGCTGCCTCGTAAGACCCCTGATGATTCCCGCGCATTCCGGTCAGGGAAGGTGGGTAATACAGTGTCTGCGCCGCCGTCTGTGGCGACGCCTTTAGCGCCTCAAATGGCGTCATACCAGCGGTTACGGCAATTGCCACACCATTTAAAAAATCACGACGAGTGATACCCATATTGTTTCCTTAAATTCACACAATCAATCCTTAAATACATTAACAATATTAATACAAATAAGATCAATCAGCATGTAGAGAATATGAAAAGAGCACGTTCAGTTGTCTGACAGGATTTGCTATAGAGAAGATCACTTTGGTGAAAAGGTAGATTTTAGGGAGGGATTTTTCGAGATACTGTTTGGATTCTTAACTGTTACTCTGGGATTGGACATTGATGTATATTTTGGTTGTTGCGTTTTTAGCTAAAAAGCAACAAAGCAACAGAGCAACTCTGCGGGACTGGCGGCGTGACCTGCACAAAGACATATCAGATGACTGACCATCAGAACATCAGCTGAGTAATTGTTGAGGAGTGTCATGGAGGGTTATGCAAAGCTGGAGAACAGTGTTGTCGGAGACACAGATTGAAGATGAGTCTCCGGTCAGCAATATAGATAATGATATTCGGGGCCGGTTTAAACCACAGATCCTGCCTATCTTTATATTGGTGCGTATAATGTATATTATGTTAAATTGAATATCAGTACACATACATACTCACTATCATCTAGGTTTTCCGTTCAGTGGCCTCTCCTTTTCTATCTGTTGGCCATTAAATCTATGAGTGCAGAGCTTTAACCTTGGCCGTATTATCAAGCTGCCGAATCGCCGGAGTAAAACTGGCAACCACTGTTGCTATCACCACAGCAACGGCGGCGGCTAACAAAACCGTTGAGTTGCCGTAATGCATAGCAAATGGCCCGGCTGCCAGTTCTCCAACCGGGATGGCCACAAATGACCCCATCGCATCATAGGCATAAACTCGCGCGAGTTTATCAGCAGGAATATGCGTTTGTAGCGAATTGGCCCAAACCACGCCGAACTGCCCAAAGCCGACGCCAGCAATAAAGAAACCTGCCATTAGAATAAATGTCGACGAAATCATACTGAGCAGCATGATGGGCACAGCGCAAAGCGAAACTAATATGACACCAATAAATAGGTCGCGCCGTGGACGCCATCGTAGAGCAAGAAATGAACCTACAATCAGACCAACGCTCTCCGCTGCCACAATAATGCCCCAACCTGCCCTGCCAAATGAAGCATCGGCAATGATTGGGCCAAGGATCATCACTACGCCGCTAAAAGCCGCATTAATAATTGTGAACTGGGCGACGATAGCCCAAACCCATGAACGGGCAATAAACTCTTTCCAACCATCACGCAAATCTTGCAAAATATTGGTGTTGGATTGCAGAGACAGCGTTGAATTGACGCGAATAAAGAAATATAACGGTGCGGCGGCTGCAAACCCCAAAGCATCAACCGCCAGGCCCCATCCCGGCCCGATAGTGCTAGTCAGAATGCCGCCCAATGAGGCACCAATTATTGTTCCGGCGTAGACGCCCACTTGAATAAAAGCGTTTGCGGCCCTGAGGTTATGCGCTGGTACTGTCTGAGGAACCATGGCTGAAGATGCTGGTAGAGCGATGCCCGCAGCTGCGCCATTAATCGTCGCCAGTACAGCTAATCCCATGATTGTTGCACTGCCATCAAGTACCAACCAGGCAACCGCCCCTTGGGATAATGCAGCAATGGCCGAGGAAGATAACAAAACAATACTTCGGGAATAGCGATCCGCCAGTACCCCACCAATTAATAAAAAGGCCACATTGAAAATTGAGCGCGCAGCAACAACTAAGCCTAAATCGGTAGCGGAACCGCCAATATCCAATACAGCAAATGCCAATGCGATAGGTGCAATACCATTACCTAATACAGTGAGAAGTCGGGCGAAGAATAAATGTCTAAACGGTGCATAGTGAAACGGATGCCGAGAAGTGGAGACGGAGGTATTCGGATTCACTCATTTTTCCCCGAGCTAAGTGTTATTAGCGGTTGCCGTGTTACCGCGATCTTCGTCTTATTCATTTTGGTAACTTTGGGTAGTTTATTGAGATCTTACTTTTTTTAAAACGCTATTTCAATATTTTGCTGTTCAATGGGCTAGAGAGTTTATCTAGACCGCTAATTGAAGCGAATAAATCTTTAATCAATTGAATTTAAACAATAATATTTGAACGATCGCGCTACGTGAATTCTGTATTTGTTGCAGTGCTACAGTGCTGCAGAATTCGCGTAGCAGTGTTGGAAATAGTGACTCCCTGCCCTTAACCTTCATTGTGATTTTTCCTGCTGCGCATCGAATGTGATTTACAGCACATGCCCACCTAACTATCTGAGCATCCAGGCCAGATCACTCCTCATTCATCTGGAACAATGTGAAGCCGTTGTTTAGTATGTAGGTATTCTGTCTCGCGATCAGCAAATTCTATATTTATGAAAAAACTCATTAAACGGCTGGAGATCATTAAAAGCGGTATTGAGCTTGAAGATGACGACATTATTCGACATCAACTCCCTTATCTTAAAGGTGAGACTCAGGATGCCGTACTGGTTTTTATCGTCATGGCGATCGAACAGGGAAAATTCACCCATGCTCTGGAGGCTATTTCTGCGTGGCTGGGAAGCAAGCAAGGAGTTACGCAGTGGCAAGATATAGAACTATCGGCTTGCAAGCTTGAGCTGAAAGCGCTGGAGGAACAGTTAAGCGATTTAATCGATAAACGTAATGAACGTATTCAGTTGCTAGATGATTTTAATGACCTTTACCTGGTGCGTCTCGGCCCGTTGATGAAGCAAATTCTTAATTTGCGCAAGCAGTTGGCGGAAAGCACCTTGCGCAAAGCCGAGGTTGAAGCTCGCCGCAGAGAACGCGATTATCGCAACTGTCAGCAGTACATATCTCAGGCGATATTAGATAAGGACCGAACTCATCACCAATCCATAATGCATCATCGGCAAACTGGAAGCTTTCGGGGTCAAAATCACTGCCGGTCAGATAGCGTTTATCAGTACTTTCATTGGTGATATGGAAAGGTACTTTTTTATCAGGGTCGTGCAAGAACAGGGTTTGCAGTGGCGTGACACTGCCATTTTTGAAATCAATATCATAGTGATTGAGATACAGCATGGCGTCCGGCGAGTTAGCTTTGCTACCAAATCCATTGTCGGTCAGCACCCAATAGGTGCCGTCGGGCATGTGTTTTATGCCAGAATGACCTTGCAGTGGCTGGCCGGTGATTGGCAAACCGATTCCTGTTGGGCGATCGGCAGATTTACCGGCGACGGTGCCCAATGCACTCACGCGTTGACCACTGGTGTATTTGCCACTTTGTTGTAAATCAATCGGCGCATCAGCAGGAGTTGCAACCATTGATTTCACTGGCAAAACCGCATGCCCGGCCAGTGTTGCTGGAACTTCAACAGTCTGCGCCCACAATGAGGTACTGAACGCAATGCCACTGGCCAGCAATGCCAATCTGAATTTTTTCATCTGCATGTTAAGTTCCCTAATGATTTTTATTGCCCAAAGGTAAAAAGCAACTTCACTATAGGGAACCGGAATGACAGAAATATTATCCCTGTTATTCTTTATGATTGAGGCATAATCACTATAAGTATTATTCAGTTCGTCTTCATTCTCAAATAAGGTCATTCACGATGAAAGATAACGAATATCACCCGCCCAAAGTCTGGGTGGAAAACAATGCCAGCGGTGGTGTGTGGTCCAAAATCAATCGCCCGACTGCGGGTGCCAGATATGAAGCTGACCTGCCGGTTGGCAAATACCCATTACAGTTGTATTCCATGGGCACGCCGAATGGTCAGAAGGTCACCATTTTGTTGGAAGAGTTGTTGGCTTTGGGCGAGAAAGGTGCGGAATATGATGCCCATCTGATTCGTATCGGTGAAGGTGATCAGTTCTCAAGTGGGTTTGTTGCTGTTAATCCAAATTCAAAAATTCCGGCCTTGATGGACCATTCAACCACCCCGCCAGTCAGGGTTTTTGAGTCTGGTGCCATTCTGCTGTATTTGGCGGATAAATTTGGTCATTTCTTGCCAAAATCCCCTGCTGGCAGAACCGAAGCGCTCAATTGGCTATTCTGGCTGCAAGGTGCAGCTCCTTATTTGGGCGGTGGTTTCGGCCATTTTTATCACTATGCGCCAGTGAAAATTGAATACGCCATCGACCGTTTCACAATGGAAGCCAAGCGCCAGCTCGATTTGCTCAATACACAGCTCGCGACTCATGAATATATTGCGGGAGATGAGTATTCTATCGCGGATATTGCTATCTGGCCGTGGTACGGCAATTTGGTGCTGGGTTTACAATATGAAGCGGGCGAATTCCTGGATGTAAAATCCTATACTCATCTGATACGTTGGACCGAAACCATTGGTAAGCGCCCTGCTGTCCAGCGCGGCCGTATCGTCAATAAAACCTGGGGAGCGCCAGAAGAGCAGTTAGCTGAGCGCCATGATGCCTCCGATTTTGACCGACTGATAAAATAATATATATCCGCCCTCAAGCCTGATTTTCTCAGGGTTGAGGGCGCTTATTAAGCCCGCGTCTAACTGCGATCGGTTTCTAGCAGCACAGCCGGTGCACCTGCCGGGATCATTTCACCGGGTTGATAAAGAAGTTTTAAGACTTTACCGCTATCAGATCGGTATATAGCTCATCGTTCATAATAGTAACCTGAATAACCCGGTTGCATTTAATTCACCATGACTAATAGCAGATTGCCGATAAACGTTTGTGGGATGAATGTTGCCCTCATTGCTAATGACAATAAGGAACGGTAATTAACAGTGTGCTGCTTTCGCAAGTGTCTCACTGATCCACTGATTGGTGCTTTTCCCTGAAACTTCCGCAGCAATATTGATTGCTGAATGAATTTCTGGCGGTATGCGTAAGCTAATTTTGCCACTGGCTGGTCGCTGCGGTTCACGGCCTTGCTCAGCGCAATAGCTCAGATAGTCATCTACAGCTTCTTCAAAGGAAATACGTAAATCAGCTACATTATCTGCATGAAAACCGATAACGTCGCGAATACCGGCAATATGACCAATCAAGCATTGATCTTCATTGCTGTATTCAATTTTTGCGGCATAATTTTTGTATGTCATTGTATTCATGGTACCACTCCTACAGCTTCAAGAAATGTTTTGGCATCACGCACTTGGTAGACTTTCGCTTCCTTGTCAGGATGTGGCCGATGAAATGAAGCAACTATCTTATTAATTTCAAAGCGGACCCGTGAGCCACTCCCTTCTGTAGCTATTGCGCCCAACGCTATGAATAGATATTCAATTTTGCGCCACTCTAAATTTGTTGATGTCGGTGTGACAAAAATAGTTCGTAGCGTTTTGTAATGCTTAGCGTTCAATTTAATCACATCATTGTCCTTAATTTATGCGTTTTTTGCTCGCCAAAGCCTTGTCATGATATCACAAATTGATATCATGACAAGCGTTGTGGTTTATCTAATTACAGATAGGCTCACCATCAATAAATCCGCTCTAGTGGTGGCCTATCCATTGCTTTATGAGGTTTAAGCTACTTCTAGTGGCTCCTCGCTATCCCGCAGATAAGTACTGCGTAACGCATCAATTTGTTGCCACAAAAGAAGAGAAAGAACCTCTTTAGCATCGGCTCGATCTATGGTGACAATGGCATAAATCAACGCACGACAGTGGTCGATAAGTTCTTCTACTTCACAGGGGGTGTCATCGTACATAGCGCACCTCCGGCAGCAGAGGGACAGATGAAGAAACAGGTATGGGAATAGCAACGATAGTACAGGTAAATAATGACAGGCGTTTAGTCGTCAGATCCATGATGACTACCTCTTTGGTAGGGGGACTAATCACCACCTAGAGGTTCCAATCTCTTTATAGGTGGTGAACTGAGCGAGGTTGGAACTACCGGTTACCAAAGAACCCGGCGTATCTTGCGATGCCCTCACCCAGTTCACCGTTTCTTGCATATTACAGGTGTCACTGTGCCCGCACATAATAGCCGTGTCTACGGTCGTGCGCTTTGGTCATTTCCGGGGTTCCAAACCCGACAGCGGATTTTGCCGCTGTGGCGTGACTATAGCCCAGCGAAGTTCTACCGTGCAATCAACCAGCATCACTTTAGGATAAACATTTTTTGTGGAAAAATAGGGAGTTATCCACGTTTTTTATTGTTTTATACCCAGTCGTTAGGCGAGACGGTAGAAGGCTACCCGTATCAAGTTCAAGCGCGCGGGCACAGGCCGACCATTTTAAATTTAATGTCGCAAGGAATAATTTCACGCGCGCAACAGCCAGTATCAGTTACGCGTTTTTGTGGTCAGTGAAGAGTACTCAACAGGCATTTTTGCTGCTACGCGAGTTAAGCCTTTTTAATTCTTAGGATGCTAACCCCCCGCCATCGGCGTAGGGGGTTTTCCCAGCAATTTTCATCACTTCAGCCCCCAACGTCACAAACGGAGCTCGCCTGCTGGCATAGATGATCCCGCCCGCTTTTGCCCGCACTGCTTTAACTGTATCAGTAATCGGGTCAATTATTTCAGCGACGACTTCATCCTTTGTTACCCATTCACCTGGCTGACGCAATAGCAACAGCAAACCACTGGCGGGTGCATTGACGATTTCCCCGGCGGAAAAAGGTAACATCACCACCTCTCGCTGCGGAATTTCAGGAACAATCCCCGCAATAGCGCCTCGATGTTGTAAATATTGATAAATACGCTCGGCATCCGCGCTGGCCAACGGGTGGCTGACATCCTGTTGTCCGCGCAATTCAACCGTTACGGCCATACAGGCGGGGGGAAGGTTAGGATAATGTGTAGCTAGCCGATGCCACGGCAAACCACATGCCTCATCAAACGAACCGCCACCGCTATCTTGTGAAAGTAACACGGTGTCGATATGCAAAAAACGCGCGAGCACATCCACTGATGCTCGCCAGACCGGATCTGCATACAGATGCAAAATAGCGCTGTCGTCGCAATGCAAATCCAGCACCAAATCAGCATCACAGGCCAGCATGAGCAAATGTTGACGCAAAGCATCCACTTCACTGATCGCGGGTAAATCGTGTAACGCATCGGTCATCGCACTGCGTATCTGTTGCGGCGTCGTCTCTTTTTTGCTTAATGTTGCTACCTCTGGACGCAGTGATACTAATTTAGCCAAATCAGGGAAATCACGATTAAAGTTGCGACCACTGACCAAATCAAAACGGCCTATTCCACTGTTTAACAGCACTTGCGCCATACCGACAGGGTTAGCGATGGGCACAATAATTATTTCGCTCTGAATTTCTCCGCGCCGTTCCGCCTGACTCAGTAATCTTTTAAGATAATGTAATACCAGCATTCCGGGTAGCTCATCGGCATGCAGGCCAGCCTGTAGGTAGATTTTCTCGCCCACACCCGGCTGGCCGAAATGAAAACTGGTTAATTGACGCTGCCCACTCAGGGCATGTTCAGGTAACTTATGGTTATTGATTTTCATTGGACGTCCTATCTGTGGAAAAGAAACCCCGGCTTGACCGAATTGACAAAAAAATCCTCGAAATCCTGGGCCAGGATGGCCGTATTTCTTATCAGAAGTTGTCCGAGCAGGTCAATTTGACCGCCCGCCCCTGTTTGGAGCGCGTTCGGCTGTTGGAGCGAGCCGGTATTATCCGTGGTTACAGTGCGATTATTGAACTACCAGAACCCGAGCATGCCTTTGTTATCCAGGCACAAATTGCCCTAGCCGACCACGGGCACTCTCAGGCGGCCTTCGAGCAAGAAGTGCATAAAACACCAGAAGTACTGGATTGCTGGCTGGTCGGCGGTAGTTTTGATTTTCTGGTGCGAATTGGCTGTCGCAACATGGAGCACTACCGACTGCTGGCCGACACCTGGCTAACCAGCAAAAAATTCCGCGTCGATAAAATCGTTACTATCACCGAGTTACAAGCTATTAAACGTGCTTAAAGCTATTAAAAATGCTGCAATTTGTTAATAATACTTAAAGCTGGATTGCTCGCTAGGGTTCAATCGTGGCGGGCAAAGGCCAACCAGCGCCGTTCCGCGCGTGAAAACAAGAAAATCAGCATAAAGGTGCACAGCAAATAAAGCGCCGCCGCCATCAGAAAAGGAATAAATGGTGAATAAGTGGCAGCATAGAAAGCCCTTGCCACACCTGTGATATCGAGCAATGTGACGGTACTGGCCAGAGAGGTCGCATGCAGCAAGAACACCATTTCGTTATTTAACGCCGGAATACCTCGACGTAATGTCGCCGGTAATACCAAGCGACGAATGATTTGCCACTGACTCATACCAAATGCTTCGCCAGCCACCCACTCCTGCCGCGGAAAAGTCACCATCATGCCCGCTAACAGCTCCGCAACATAAGCGCTAGTGTTGAGCACCAACGCCAGTGTGGCGCAGAAAGTGGCATCACGGAACAGTAGCCAAAATGGTTGGTCGTCCTGCCAGCCCAACTGCACAATGTCAAACTGCGACAGACCATAGTAGATGAGCATGAGTTGCAGGTAGAGCGGCGTGCTACGAAAGAAATAAGTCACACTGCGAATCAACCAGGCCAGCGGACGTGGGCCGAATGCTTGCCCGACAGCCATGACTAGCGCCAGCAGTAAACCGGGTACCACAGACAGTAAAAATAACTTGGCAGTCACCGCCAGACCGGTCATATCAGAACCGTCGCTGTACAGGAATGTCGGCACTGCTTCCATAATAGTTTGCAGATTCATGAGCGCACCCTCGCCGCCGTTGAGGTTGACAGTGCATAACGCCGCGCCAACAGACTAAAGCCCCAACTGGACAGCGCGGTAATCACCATATAAATCATCGCCACCAGGAAGTAGAACAGGAAAGGTTTTTGTGTGGCGCGCCCTGCCTGCTCGGCCAACCAGACCATATCTTCCAATCCCAAAATCGAGATTAAGGCAGAGGCTTTCATCAAACCGAGCCAGTTATTATTGATGCCGGGAATAGCAAAACTGAGCATTTGCGGCAGCATAATCCGCCGAAACACTTGTCCGGGGCGCATGCCATAAGCCACCGCGGCTTCCAACTGACCGCGATCCACGGTTTGAAAAGCGCCACGGAAGGTTTCGGTATAATACGCACCAAATACAATACCGATTGCCAGCACACCGGAAACAAAAGTATTGAAGCGAAGCGGCCCCAACCCCAGCAGACCCAGAAAACCATTTACCAACATTTCGCCGCCAAAAAAAAGCAGCAGCATAATGACCAGTTCGGGAATACCGCGCACTAATGTGGTATAGCCGGTAGAGATCCAACGCAGCCAGCGTGGGCCAAACAGCTTGATAACCGCATTGATCAGGCCGAGTGCGAGTGCCACGGCCAGTGACAACAACATCACGCACAGTGATAAGCCCGCCCCCTGTGCCAGTAACGGCAAATAGTCTGCGACCATTATCGACCTCCCAAGGCTCACAAACGACAACCGGGCCTGTGTGCCAGAGCCCGGTTGTCGCAAAGTTCACGGCAAAAAATCACTCGCCGTAAATATCGAAACTAAAATACTTTTTCTGAATAGCGTCGTAAGTGCCATCAGCACGGATAGCTTTTATGGCCCCATTCAGTGCATCGCGCAAGGCCGGATTATCTTTACCGACGGCGATACCCACATCAGATGAGATGGTTTCGTCTTGAATAACCGGCCCGGCAAAGGTAAATTTCTGCCCGCGTGGCGTATCGATAAAGCTACTGGCAGCTTGAATATTATCTTGTAGCGAGGCGTTGATCCGCCCTGACATCAGATCCAGATAGACATTATCCTGATTGGCGTAAGAGACAATTTTGACTCCTTGCCCACCCCAATGTTTTTTGGCGTAAGTTTCATGAATGGAGCCGGTCTGCACGCCGATAGTTTTCCCTTTCAGGCTGGCAACATCAGGTGACAATGGGCTGCCTTTACGCGCCACTAATTGTGCCGCACTGCGGTAGTAGCGATCAGTAAAGTCGACTTCTTTTTTGCGCTCATCAGTGATACTCAGTGAGGCAATGATGGCATCGAACTTATGTGCATTCAGCGCGGCAATCATACTTTCAAAAGGTTGTTTGACGAACACACACTTGGCATGCAGGTTGTCGCATAATGCATTTGCGATATCAATATCAAAGCCAGTGATCTCGCCGCTGGGCGCCAGCACATCAAACGGTGGATATCCGCCGTCCACACCAAAACTAATAGTTTCTATCGTCTGAGCCGCTACGGGAGCGGAAAGTATCAAGCCAGTCAATAATGCAGCGAATGTCTTTTTCATTATTAAAATCCCGGTGTTGGCAAAGATTAGAAACGAAGTGAGAGGCAGGTCAAGCCGCCATCCATTTTTTTAAATTCACTGGTATCAAGTTGGACAATAGGCATCCCCAGTTTTTTAATTTGCGCCAAGGTATCAGGATAACCTTGCGGAGTAATCAGCGTATCGTTGATCCATAAGGTATTACCGGCGTAAGACTCAGCATCGGAAATCACAATAGTGTTAAAGCCAGCAAAGGCCGGATGGTGTTGGTAATCTTCGGTTAGCAACAAGGTGTTACGGCCCACGTAGTTCACAATAGATTTCAGATGCAGACCGGCGCTCACTTCAATGGCGGTCACTTGATAACCATAGCGACCAACTGCAGAGCTAAACTCGCTAATTCCAACTTTATCGGTGCGCGACGTCAGTCCGATAAAGAACTGTTTATCCACTAATAACACATCACCGCCATCAAGATGCCCCTGATGGCTCATGCGAAAAACAGGACGATCGGTGAATAGTGGCTCAATGGTGTCAACTTCGCCTTGGCGACTTGGCGCACCGGGGTGAGTTATCACCGCCAGTTCGGGCATGACCACCGCAGTATCTTCGACAAAGTGAGCGTCCGGGAAGGCGGGAGCCGCCGGTAAGATGGTCACTTTCAGGCCAAGTCGCAGCAAAGTATCCACATAAGCCAGAAATTGTTGCCCGGTGGCGGTAATATCCGGCGCGCCCAATTGGGATGTTGTCTGACCGCTACCACAGGTGTCAGCAGGAAGTCTGGCAATGGCTTGTGTAAAATGCATAAGCGATTCTCTTGATTGGGAGCGAAAATATTAATCTGATTATTAAACAGATACTGTCACCAATCAGGTTGAATAAGCTTGTTACGACTATACATTTACGCTGTTTATAATTTCCCACACGACCTATTCCGCTGTCAGCAAAATGAAACCACCGATCCCCATACGCTTTAGTTATATACTGAATGATATGATCAAGCTATTCAGACTGCTGACAAACCTCAACAACGCGATCTTGCAAGGTGAGGACAGGTAGAAGAGTAAAGCGTCCGCGCCAGGGATGGCGCGGGTCGAGCCCCCAGGGAAGGCTTGTTTTAACAAAATAAGTGTGGCGTCTTTACGATCTGCCTGTTTTCACCACTACGGGCACTTTGTCATTAACCTCAAGCTGTTTATATTGGTTTAACCAAGGGCTTCAAATGAAAACATTAACCCTCGTGATGCTCACACTATTACTCGTCGCCTGTGCTAATACTGGCCATGTTGGGGTGAGTGGTGGCTCAAGCGGCATATCGAGTATCAGTATTGGTACTGGCGTTCGCAGGTAGGCTGGTTTCCCAGCCCGCTACTGTTGGTGAGTTTATGGTTTTTTCACGTCAGGAATGTCATCGGAAAAACGAGCTGAAATGGCGTCCCGTTCATAACCTTGCCGCTGAGTTAAAATAGAATACTTGTCAGGCCGGCGGCCATAAATCCAGCGTCGTCCCGTACTGAGTGGGATTAACGACAGATCTAATTCAGCGCTGACCATGACATCGGCGGCCTCACAGGTTTCATTGATGATACGGCCATATGGGTCCAGTATCATGGCATTGCCGGTACGAACCTCATCGTCATCCGCACCGATACCATTGCTGAATAGAATAAACAGGCCATTATCATGTGCACGGGCCGGTAGCCATCGCATTAACCATTCCCGACCATTGAGCCCGCGAATAGCTGCTGTCATTTCCGCTTTTCTCTCCGCGCGTTGTTCCCAGAGATCGAGCGGAATGGGCTTCATACCATATGGGCTGCGTGAATGCGTTCCGCCAGTTTGGTGCGGTGCTAATAATATATCAGCGCCAAGCAAGGTCGTTGCGCGCACATTCTCCACCAAATTGTTATCCCAGCAGATAAGAATACCGACTTTGACTCCCCAGGGAGTATCAAAAACCGTGTAGGAATCACCGCTGCTGATAGCTGGGTGTTCAAAAGCATGCAGTTTTCGGTGCGTGCGTACCGACCCATCAGGCATACAGGCGACATAAGCATTATAGAGTCGCCCGTCGTTCCCCTGTTCTATCAGGCCGACGCCAATCAACATTTGATGTTTCAGTGCCAAAGCCCGCACCAAGGCAATCGATGGGCTACTTTCGATAGGCTCAGCCAAAGCGATAACTTGCGCTGCCGCCAATTTAGGCACATGCCAATATCCCGTAATGCACATCTCTGGGAAAGCCAATATTTTGATGTTTTTCAGGGCTGCCTGCTCAATAAACCTTTCAATAACCAATAGGTTGTATTGCTTATTGTTGGCCTGATGCTGGAATTGTACTGTTGCTGCTGTGATTAATGGTAATTCAGTCACCTTATCCTCCAAGGATATCTATTGCTGATTTTCATGACTGGTATTACAGCAGCGCTATTGATAACTTTATAATGAATGATTTTCCTTTTTTGATTACCAGCAGGAATGGATAAGTGAATATAAAGTTGCTGAAAGCCTTTGTGATGCTTGCACAAAAAGGCAACTACGGAGATGCCGCACAGGCCCTTTGCGTGACGCAACCGGCACTGACCAAGCAGATTAACTTGTTGGAATCGATGTTGAATATTCACTTGTTCACCCGTGGGCGACATGGCGCGATGTTGACCCGCAGTGGGGAACAATTACTCGCTCAAGCTGAGAAAACAGTCAGCCAATCTGAGTTCTTTTTACAATCTGCCGCCCGGGTTGCTAAGGGTATTGAAGGGCTGATCGCCATTGGATTTGGCCTATCGACTTTCTATACCGCGCCACATTGTATCGCCAAATTCCGACAGCAATTTCCCGCGATCTCTATCACCCTGGAAGATATTCCCTCGGCGCAACAATATGCGTTATTAACGCGCGGTGAACTGCAAATTGGCTTTGTTCGTGCTCCTCCTATAGCGGTATTGGATTTTTATCCTTTATTTGAAGACTGCCTGGTGCTGGTGAAGCCGCAAGATAAAACACACACTCCCGATGAGTGGTTAAAATATCTGCCATTACTGCGCTTATATACTGAGCGTGGGCGTGGACTCAATACACAAACCGATCTATTTTTGCAATCAAACCAATGGCATGCGCCCGCGACGCAAGAGGTTGAAGATATTCAGACCATACTGGCGCTGGTGATTGCTGGTCTCGGCGTGGCCTTATTACCGCAAAGTGTGATGCATATTGCCCCGCCTGGCATAAATATCATGCCACTCAGTGGAAATAATATCAGTTGGCAAGTGGGCATCGCTTGGAATAGTGCTATTGCGGATCTGGCGCGAGATAACTTTATTAAGATGGTAGCCAGTGAATAACGAACAAAATATCCAAGGATATCTTGCTCGTTATTATAGGGTATATTAACGGAACGGTGGCTCGTTAAAGGTGCGTAATTTACGAGAATGCAGTTGGTCACCCTCCGCGCGCAACAAATCTATGGCGCGAATACCAATCTGCAAATGCTCGGAAATGGCACCTTCATAGAAGTGATTCGCCTGCCCCGGCAGCTTGATTTCACCATGTAGCGGTTTATCTGACACACACAGTAATGTGCCATAAGGCACCCTGAATCGATACCCTTGTGCCGCAATCGTGGCACTTTCCATGTCAACTGCCACTGCACGACTTAAGCTAAAACGCAGCGCCGAGGCCGAGAAACGCAGTTCCCAGTTACGATCATCGGAAGTCACGACCGTTCCGGTACGCAGCCGTTGTTTGACTTCAACCCCCGGCATACCGCTGACCGCTTTGGTGGCGTCATATAATGCCCGTTGAACTTCAGCAATACTGGGGATCGGAATATCCGGTGGCAGCACCGCATCCAATACATGGTCATCACGCAAATAAGCATGAGCCAATACATAATCGCCAATCGCCTGGCTTTCACGTAAACCACCGCAATGCCCGATCATCAGCCATGCGTGTGGCCGCATCACCGCCAGATGGTCACAAATGGTTTTGGCATTAGAGGGGCCGACGCCAATATTTACCAGCGTAATGCCATGCCCGCTTTCAGCGATTAAATGATAGGCCGGCATTTGGTATTTTTTCCATGCCAAATCAGATGTTGTCTTCTCTGGATCGGCAGTTTCAGCAGTGATGTAGCTCCCCCCGGCACAAGATAGCGCCTTATAAGGGCTAGATGGATCCAGAATCTGCTGACAGGCCCAACTGACAAACTCATCAACATAGCGGCTGTAATTGGTAAATAGAATATAGGGCTGAATATGTTCTGCCGGTGTGCCGGTGTAATGTTTGAGTCGTGCCAGGGAAAAGTCTGTCCGTAGCGCATCAAAATGCGATAGCGGGAAATCGGCTCCGGCAATATCAATACCGTCAGTGATGCCATCACCGATTTTAGCCAAATCGGTGGTCGGAAAATGCTGGGCCAGCCCTGCGGTCATCGAACGGTCGAGAATCAGGTCTGAGCCATCGATAACAAAGGGATACGGCATTTCTTGTTGTGACGGTGTCACTTCAAACACGGCATTGTACTCACTTTCGAGTAATGTCAGCTGTTCAGTCAGATATTCTTTGAATAATGTTGGCCGAGTGATTGTGGTGCTGTATTGGCCGGTGCGCGAAAAACGGCCATAAGCTCTGGTGCGCTGATGATCTCGGAATCGACCATCCCAACTGACACTCAGCTGTGGATATGAAAATAAGCCCTTCGCCCGGTCACCCACATCGGGCAAAGCCCCATCGCGAATATAGGCGCTGATGGCATCACGCAATGCGGCCAGCGCCGCCGCGTATAATGTCTCCAGCCTCTCTATCGCCTCAACGGCCGAGAGATGAGTTGTCGCTTGTGATTGATTCAAGATATCTCCTTGCAATACGCGTAAAGGCAGTGTTTAGCTTACTCAATAAATCCGAACAGCAATAGAAATAGCACTATTTTGCCACTTATTCCCGCGTTTGATTCCCCTTCGCCGACCTTAAAATAGTCGCTGTCGCAGATAACACTTTATTTTCTGCTTTGAAAAGGTCTCTTTTGCGTGGCGAAATCATTTTTACGCAGTGGTAGTTTGGACGATATTCTGGCATTGGGCGAAAACGGACAGCCGGTTTATGCTGCTGCACTTCAGATTAGAGAGGCATTGCGTCTCAAGAAACAGCAGCCGATTGCCGATTGCCTGGCGATCCCTCAACTCAATGAACAAGGTGATCGCATTGACTGGTATGCGCCTATTGAAGGTAAAGTGACCTCATGGGTTGCGGCCAGCACCACAGAGCGAAAATCCGCGATAAAACAACTATCTGCCTGCCTCTCCAGTGCCAATGATTTATGTCAGCGTGCGCAAAAGTCAGATAAAGCCGCTCAGCGGTTATTCGGTGTGTTGTTGGCCAAAGCCCTGCAATTTCCCGATCAGAATCATGTTTATCTGGTGGCTGGCAAACCGGTACTGACTTTTTGGGGATTTGTCAGTCAGGATCAAAAAACACGAACCGACCCACTTGATTGCTTACGGCAAACAGCTGAAGCTATTGAGCCGACTTTTTCACCACTGAGCGCTGTGCAATCTGCACCGGTCGCGCCGCCGGTTGCCGCGATTAGCGAACCATTACCGCCAGCTGATATTGCACCTGCCATAGAGCCGACTCCAGAAGCTGTACCGCCCTCCCTGCCTGAGAAAAAAACATCTCATTGGCTGCGGTTCAGCTGGGCATTGCCCGTTCTGGCATTAATTATCGCATTAATCGTGCAATTCAGTGGCGGAATACCGGAAAGTGCTTCGGCGTCTCCCGAGGTTAAGCCAGCGGAGGCTAACAATGAGATGGCTGAAGATAAGACAGTTAAAGATAAAGCCGAGCCTGAACCCAGCACCCCGATTATCAAGATGGCTCAGCCGCTGCTGGAGCCAAAACTCCCGCTAGCACATGCCACTATTGTTCCCCCGGCACCTGTTTTAGTAGCACAACCGGTTGCTGCGCCAGAGTTAACTGCCGCGCAGAGCAAGAGTGCGCTGATACTCCCGTTCGACGCGGTCAAGGTGGGTTCAACCACCTTCCTTAATGGCAATTGGCGCGTCAGCCCCGATATTAAAGCCGCCCAGACAGGTAGAGCACCGAGCCTGAAATATCAGATTAAGAATGGTAAAGGCACGGCAAAAATCACCCATGGTGACAACGTCACCTGTCAGGCCAATATTACCGCCGGGCTGATGAAATCGGGGAATTTGGTGATTAACAGCCGCTATAGGGCGCAGTGTAGTGATGGTTCAAAATATCAAATGCCTGAGATCGTCTGTAAGCAAGGCCTTACCGGTATTGCTGATTGCAAAGGCCGTTATGATGCCAATACCACACTTCCAATGACGATGAAGCGCGAGACTAAATAATATTATGCTGGCAACGATCACTGACTATAAACAGAAAATTTCGCTGATTCAGAATAGTGGTATCCAGTTTTTGGATTTCGCATTAAAACCTCAATTTGATAGCGAACTGCCGAATAAATTTGTGCGCAAAAGTGCCAATGGCCCGCTATTACGGTTGAATTACCATGAACATAATGGCAAATATTCACTGATGGTACCGGGTGCGGCCCCTGAGATTGTAAAACCGGAATTTAGCTTCCCGCTGGAACAGTCACTTAAGCTGCTGAATAAAATTTGGCTTCCCCTGCCGTTCTTGCGTTTTAATCCCCCGCGTAGCTTCGTTAATGGGCCGGATAATTGGGCCAGAGTACAAATTTTAGTGTTGGATAGCCCTGATCAAGATGGGAATACCTTAAGGGTTACTCTTGCTTTTGATACCAAGGTTTACGCTGAAGGCCATGCTAACGAATATCTCGCGCCCAATGAAAACGATATCAAAACCGGATTAAGTTTTGCCCTGGCTTACCATAATGAAGAATTAGCCGAATTTCTTGATTTGACCTGGGTGGATGGCTGGTTACGCGAAGTCTTTATTCAGCAAGCTTCTGAGCAGGAAGAACGCACCGCTCGCCATATTAGTGCATCGTTACGCGAGTTCGAATATCAAGCTCACTATCTTAATTTGCTGGAATTATTGGGCCGCCAGGTGGGTGTGCCAGAAATCAAAATCAATACCAGCACCCTGCAAGAACCTGCAGTGAATGTCGATCTTATTCTTGATGTCGGTAACTCTCATACCTGCGGTATTTTGGTGGAAGACAGTAGCGACGAAAGTCATGGACTGAAACAAACCTATGAATTGCAAATCCGCGATCTGAGTGAGCCTCACCACCTCTATAATGAGTTGTTTGAGAGCCGGGTTGAATTCGCCCAAGCTAAGTTCGGCAAACAGAATTTTTCAGTAGAAAGTGGCCGCGATGATGCCTTTGTCTGGCCGTCGATTACCCGTGTCGGGAATGAAGCCAGCCGTATGGCGCTGCACCGATTGGGAACCGAAGGTTCTACCGGTATTTCCAGCCCACGCCGCTATTTATGGGATGAAGAAACCTATACTCCAGGCTGGCGTTTCAATGAAACGCAAACTGCGCAAATACATGAACCCTTAGCCACCGCATTGCCGCTGACACATCTGGTGAATGATGACGGCCAGCCCTTATACAGCATACCAGTCGATGAGCGGCTGCCAGTATTCTCGCCACATTATAGCCGCAGCTCATTGATGACATTCATGTTATCGGAGCTACTGGCGCAGGCGCTGATGCAAATAAACAGCGCAGCACAGCGCTTGAAAATGACTCATGCCAACGCCCCGCGCCAGCTGCGGGCCATTATTCTCACTCTGCCGTCAGCTATGCCCAAACCTGAGCGGGAGATTTTCCGCCGTCGGATGAATGAAGCTATTGCACTGGTGTGGAAGTCCATGGGTTGGCATTCAGCAGATGAGGACTTTATCTTTGAGCAAAAACCGATCTTTGAGCAAAAACAGGTCGCTGAGCAAGACCGGACTAAAAACCGAGTCTTGGTGCCGACAGTTCAGATGGAATGGGATGAAGCCACCTGTGGTCAGATGGTTTATCTGTATAACGAAACCCAGGTTAACTTCGGTGGGCGTACTGCCGCGTTTTTTGCCAGCATGGCACGGCCAGACAAGCAACTGGAGTCGGGCGAAACCGCAGGGAAAACCTTACGAATCGCCTCAATTGATATTGGTGGCGGCACCACGGATCTGGCCATTACGCAATACTGGCTGGATGATGGTATGGGCAATAATGTCAAAATCAGCCCGCGTTTACTGTTCCGCGAGGGGTTTAAAGTCGCGGGTGACGATATTTTGCTGGATGTTATTCAGCTCTATATTTTGCCAGCCCTACAGGCTCGGCTTAAGAAAGTGGCTATTGCCAATACTGATGCACTGATGGATCGGCTGTTCGGTAATGATGGACGAATGGATGGACAATCGGCGTTACGTCAGCAAGCCACGTTACAGATATTTATGCCAGTAGGCCGGGCTATTTTGGAAGCTTATGAACGCTTTGACCCATTGGATACCAATGCAGAAATCGACGCCAGCTTTGGTGAGCTATTATCGCAGCATCCCACATCGAAGGTGTTGGAATACATTAACAGCGAAGTTCAGCGTGAACTGGCCGCCGATGCTGGAGCATTCGATATCTTGCAGGTGCCGCTGGTATTGAAATTAAGTAAATTGCACGGCGAGTTCTTATCTAACCGGATGAGTATTACTCAAAACCTGCGTTCGCTGTCCGAAGTGGTGTCGCTCTACAGTTGCGATGTGTTGTTATTGACGGGGCGCCCTTCGCGCTTCCCAGGTATTCAGGCCCTATTCCGTCACTTACAGCCGCTGCCGAATAACCGTATTCTTTCTCTGGATGGATACCATACCAACGATTGGTATCCATTTAACAAACAGGGCCGAATCGATAATCCTAAATCCACCGCGGCGGTGGGGGCAATGCTATGTTTGTTGTCACTTGATTTACGGCTAGCCGGTTTTTACTTCAAAGCCGGTGACTTCCAGCCTTATTCGACTATCCGCTATCTTGGCATGCTGGGCAACAACGATGCCCTGACCGATGAAAATGTCTACTATCGCGATATCGATCTTGATAGTACGGATTTCACCCTACCATCTGACGTGCGTTTTCAGGTCAGAGGCACGTCATGTCTGGGTTTCCGCCAGCTTGATAATGACCGCTGGCCAGCATCCCCGCTCTATACCTTATCGATTATCGATCAAGAACTGGCCCGTAAAGTTGCCGGAGACGGTGCCTTGTATGTCAGGTTGAAACTCGTTAAAGGTGATAAAACTGTCTCTGATAAAAACAAGAGTCCGGAACGTTTTGAGATAGCTGACGCGGTACTGCAAGATGGCAGCCGTGTTCCACTACATCATCTGCGTCTCAAGCTAAACACACTCGCCAGTAATGGCTCAGCATCAACCCATTATTGGATTGATAGTGGGAGCGTATTTAAAAAATGAAATCATTAACCAGCCGCCAGCTTAAAAGCCAGCTTCAACAGGTTACCCAAGGCATTGATCAGACGATTGATTGGATTAACACGACGCGTCAACATGCCCTTCGTCTGGATATTGAAGCTGATCAACTGACCGTCAAACTGCGTCGCCAGCGTAACAAGGCTCTCCATCTGTCTGAAGTGTCATTAACGCCCATGAGTATTGGCTTTTTTGGGCAATCTCCTGCCGGAAAACAGCATTTGATTTCAGCGCTGATTGCCGATGAAAACGGTCAGTTAGAAACCACTCTAGCGGGAAAGACACTTAACTTTTGGCAGCAAATCAAACCTGGCTACCAAGCCAGTGGTCTGGTGACGCGGTTTAGTCACCAAGTGGCTATCAATCATGAAACTCATCCAGTACAACTTTCGCTACTGAATGAAATTGAGCTGGCCAAAATAGTGGTGGGAGCCTATTTGCACGATAGTCAGCAAGACATGGTGCAGCACTCACTGAGTGAGCAACATATTACCGACCATCTCCAGCAATTGACGATGCGCAAGCAACAGACTGCGATTGCAGGGATAACCGCTGATGATGTCATTAGCCTTTGGGATTATCTGGCTCGCCATGACGCCCCACGCCAAAAGAGATTGGAAGCCTATTTCTGGCCGATCGCCATTGAATTGGCACCGTATTTACGAATTGATGATCGGGCCATTTTATTCTCACTGCTGTGGGCTGAATCGCAGCCCTTGACGGATGCTTATCGTCATTTTGCCTACACATTTCAGCACCTGGATAGCGCGCCACTGCTACTGGCCCCGCTAAGTGTGTTAGTTGACGACATGTTGTTGCCCGCCAACGGCATCATGAATGTCGCCACGCTCAATGACCTGAATACCCCAGCTGATACTCAGATCCAAGTACTGCCGTTGAAAGATACTCTCGCCGGGAAATCGGTGACGTTGTCACTGGCTGAATTGACATTTTTAGCCGTGGAACTGCATATCCCATTACGTATGTCTGCCACTGATAATGTATTCGAATCAGTAGAATTATTAGATTTTCCTGATTTTGGCGACGAATTCGATACGCCCGCGCAGGTAGCGCATTCGCCTTATGCACTGGCTGGGTCGTTATCATGGGCAAAAAACGCCTATCTCCTTGAACGCTATACGGAGAGGCAACAAATCAATATGCTATTGATCTGTAATGCAGTGAGCCACCGTAGTGACGTTAAAACCGCGGGTAAATCACTGGATTATTGGGTTAAACAGTCTCAGGGCGAAAATGCCCAAGTGCGCTCGCGCCGCAATCCTGGCCTCATCTGGGCGCTAACACCTTTCGACCCGCGTATTGCTTCAGATGGCGCAACAGCTTCTGATAGCGCAAAAAACCATGATGAAGCGGTACAGCGCTATGTTGGCCAACCCGGTGATAGCAGTTGGGGTACCCTGCTGGCATGGGATACTCGCGGCATAGAACGGATGGTGAGTTATCTGACACAAGAAATTGGCCGTGATATTAAGGCCGAACGCATCACCGAGCAGCTTAATGAACTGCAACGCGAATTGACCGAGAACATGCTCGCCAGTTGGTATCAGCCAGTCACCAATGAATCACAACAGAAGCAGCGTATTGCAGAAACTTTACTTAAAGCACTGCAAACCCGAACTGGCCTGCATGGCGAATTGCTGGAGCGATTATTACCTGCGCGTGATGAGTTACGGGCTTTGTATTTACAACAACAAAACCGCGTTGCTGAGCTGATATCCGCTGGTGACAGTCATCACGATCCATTCAGTATTGGCATTGATATTGACTTGTTCAGCGACTCATCTTTATCACCGGAACAACCGACGTCTACCGCGATACTGTCTGGTGGGGATGATGAAACTCAATACGCTGTGAATGTGCAACGCTACTGGGTTAATCACCTGCGGCAGTTACCCGATAACGGGCCGCTTATTGAGTTGTTGGGGATCACCAAACCGACTATTGAGTTGCTGGTTGCTGAGTTAATCACCGCCAGCATTCGATTAGATGTCACTGGGCAATTGGTTAAAATACTGGCTGATAATGAGCAAGTCAGTTTGCATCGCGATACTAAGGCCGATCGTCAAGTCTCTCGCGCCCTGACGGTGTTGGGTGATTTCGTGGCCTGGCTAGGATTCCTGCAAATCAATGAAACTCAACGGCCAGATAGCCGTATTAACCGGGGCTATAAGATTTTTGCGCGCATCCCTACATCCGCATCACCGATAGGCGCTTCGCAAAGGCTGACCAAATTGGCCCCCACACCCACCAATAACACGGCATTTTATATTTATGATTGGTTGGTTGGCTTAGGTGAAATGATTATTCATAATGAGGGTTATTCTGCTAGCAGTGAAATTAGCGAGCAGCATCAAGCGCAATTAGCGGCCATATTAAAACCCATCCAGCCAATAGCTATGTCATAACCTATTTTTTCATCCTTTCCAGCGCAACGCTGGGAAGGGTATTTATTTTAAGTGATTTATCCTTGATTTTCAGTTAATTAAATAATTATTCACTTGATATCACCTTACGTCGCTTTGTGATCAATCTTCGGTTTTTGCATTCTGGCTATTCGGCGTTCTTGCACCTTTGATGAAAGCGTGTTTATCTCTTAAAGCTTACTACACTGATTTCATTTATCAGACTTATTACACTTACAACACTTATTGATGAGATATCCCGTGAACTATTCCACTGCCCATTTCGCTCTACTAAACACCGCGCATGTTGACGCGGTAGTCGTCGTGCGCGTGGTGGTGGTCGGCAGCGCGCCGTAACGGGTACCGAATCCAGAAAGATTCCCAAACCCCGCCGGCGCCAGCCGAGCGGGGTTTCTTTTTAGCCCCACTCTGTTAGCTACCGGCCCTGATGAAGGATATAACCATGCGTTATACAGGCGCCCAATTAATAGTTCGTTTGCTGGAACAGCAAGGCATTACCACTGTTGCAGGTATTCCAGGTGGAGCCGCGCTTCCGCTGTATGATGCTCTGGGGCAAAGTCGCATTATCCGCCATGTACTGGCGCGACATGAACAAGGCGCTGGCTTTATGGCTCAGGGCATGGCCCGAGCCACGGGGCAAACTGCTGTCTGTTTGGCTTCCAGTGGCCCGGGCGCCACCAACTTGGTTACCGCAATCGCCGATGCCAAGCTCGATTCAATTCCACTGGTTTGCATCACCGGACAAGTCTCATCCTCAATGATCGGCACTGATGCATTCCAGGAAGTCGATACCTACGGCATATCGATTCCTATAACCAAACACAATTATCTGGTGCGTGATATCAGTGAATTGACACGGGTCATCCCGGCGGCATTTCGCATTGCACAATCTGGCCGCCCCGGCCCGGTATGGATTGATATTCCCAAAGATGTACAAACAGCGGAAATCGAGCTTGATTACTTGCCTGAGCTAGGGATTGCCGATAAACCTTGCCCGATTGACCCCATTGCCATTACGAAAGTTGCGCAAATGATCAACAGCGCAGCGCGGCCAGTGCTCTATCTCGGGGGCGGAATAGTCAGCTCTGAGGCTCATGAGCAAGCCATCCAACTGGCTGAACAAGCCGGTTTGCCAACCACTATGACATTAATGGCATTAGGCACTATGCCAGTTGACCACCCATTATCATTAGGCATGTTAGGAATGCATGCTGCGCGATCCACCAATTTCATCATGCAACAAGCGGATTTATTGATTGTACTCGGTGCTCGATTTGATGATCGGGCTATCGGAAAAGCCGAACAGTTCTGCCCTGATGCCAGTATCATTCATATTGATATCGACCCGGCTGAACTGGGTAAGATTCGCCGACCACATTTGGCGATGAATGCGGATATCAAACAGGTATTAACTCACTTGCTGCCCTTGATAGAATCGCAAGCGCGCAGTGAATGGCGTAGCAAGGTTAGCGATATGCAACGCGAGTTCCCATTCAATCAGCCCAATAGCGAAAATCCATTGTGCCACTATGGTTTGATTCGTGCTGCTGCCGCCGCATTGGATGATGAAACCATCATTACAACCGATGTCGGCCAGCATCAGATGTGGGTAGCTCAGGCCTATCCTCTGCATCGCCCCCGCCAGTGGTTAACCTCCGGTGGGCTGGGCACTATGGGGTTTGGCCTGCCCGCGGCAATTGGCGCAGCATTGGCCAAACCGTTGGCAAAAGTAGTGTGTTTTTCCGGTGATGGCAGCCTGATGATGAATATTCAAGAGATGGCGACGGCTGCGGAAGAGCAACTTAACGTTAAGATTATTTTGATGAATAACCAGTCACTCGGGTTAGTCCATCAGCAACAAGACCTGTTCTTCGGTAAGCGAATTTTTGCCGCAGATTACCCTTATCGCACCAATTTTATTCATATTGCAGAAGGATTTGGTTTCTCAACTTGTGACCTCAATACCGCCAGTGACCCTTATAGCGCATTACATGAGGCATTAAATCGCCCTGGCCCGGTACTTATTCATGCTCTGATTGATGTAGATGAAAAAGTATATCCAATGGTGCCGCCGGGTGCGGCAAATATCGATATGATTGGAGGTGAATAATATGACTAGTCAACTCGTCTCTTCTGCACGCGTCACGCTGTTGTTAACGGTACGCAACCACCCTGGGGTTATGTCGCATATTTGTGGTTTATTCGCCCGCCGCGCCTTTAACGTTGATGGGATATTATGTATGCCACTGGCTGGCGGAGAAGAGAGCCGTATATGGTTGCAGGTATTAGATGATCAACGTTTACAGCAAATGATAAGCCAATTGGAAAAACTCGAAGACGTGCTTCAGGTGTGCCGTTTTGACTCTGAAATGCCTATTTTTGATCAAGTTGAAGACTTAGTCGCCAATCAGCGGTAATAGCGCAGTCGCATTTCTCTATCCTGCTTAGCACAACGGCTGGTATGGAGAAAATAATAAGGGCGGTATCGATATTATATCGTTAACCGCCCTTATTTCATGAAGTCGCGTTAAATTATGCCAACAATAATTTTTGCAATTCGGCCAGTGAACTGACTTGATAACGCGGTGCAATATTCTCATCCGCCACTGCACCACTGGTATTAAGCCAGCAAGTATCAATACCTGCATTGATACCTCCCTGAATATCCGAATGGAGGTTATCTCCCACCATCAAAATATTTTCTTTCGCGGGGTTATTCATTAAATTGAATGCATGTTCAAATATAGCCACATCGGGTTTAGCCACACCGACTTGCTCCGAGATAATCAACGGAGAAAAAATATTTTTTAACCCGGTTCGCTCCAATCGGATAGTCTGCAATTCGGTGAAACCATTAGTAATTATACCCATATTAACTTTACCGCTTAAAGCATCGACTAACTCACGCGCACCAGGTAGCAGTGAACAGATATCGGCCATAGCAATTAAAAACTCACTGTTCAGGCGAGTCGCTGCCACACCCAGCTTTTCAGCCCACATTTCAAAACGTGTGCTTTGTAATTCGGATGCCGATATTTTACCGTCCTGATAATCAACCCAGAGTGGTTTGTTAACCAACTGATAATGTTCGAAATCTTGTACGGAGAAATCCACATTAAAGCGCGAGAACATCAGCTTTAGTCCTTGATAAGCATCAAAGTGGAATAGAGTTTCATCCGCATCGAACAGTATCCATTGATATTTCATTACTATTGTCTCTCTGGCTTTTGGCATTATTAGGCGCGCCATGGTAGCGAGTATTGCGGTTGGTGTATAGATAGAGACCTTTCATAGCAGCAGCGCAGCGGATATATCGCGATCTATCATGATAGTGGCATCACCGGTAATTAACGGGGTATCAAACGCAGCTAATACCTTTCGGTTAATTTCAATCAGCGCGTCATCAAGTTTAACTTCCATATCAGCGGCGATATCCACCAATTTTTCGCGCTCCCAAGAATCGCGTGAAATCAGTAGTCTTAAGAATGTCGCAACGCTATCAGTTAAATTAGTTGTTATTGCTGCCATCGAGCGTGGATTAATTTCTTCTGCTGTTTGCACCGCAGCCATTTGCGTCACAAACAGATCCTCAAGTAATGTTACCAACCCTTGGCTTTCCTTTTTCAGCAGATTGACGCGATCGACATCAGTCACCACATCAATGGCCGCAGACGGTAGACTTAATGTCATTGGCGTTGCACGGCTATCAAGGTCGGTATAAACCAATTTACTGCCCAGACCAAAACGTTTATATACCCGCTCAAGGAACTTCACTTCTGGTGGCGTAATAGTACCTTCGACCTGAATCAAGTGAGCCAGGAACCGCGCTATAATTCGGCGATTTTCCAGTGAAAGCGGCTCTAAGTTATTCTTCAGCGCTAGCAGTGTATTAGTTTTCCGAATACCCGGTTGCAAATAGGCTTTCAGGCGCATCCGTTGACCGGGACTCAGGAAGCCCCATGCATCAATATGTCGGGTCAATATTTGCGATTCAGGTTCACCGATACTTCCATCAAACATCACCGCAGCACAGGCAAGTTCGACAGTCAGCATCGTGACACGGTAGGTATCGAAGGTTGCCGACTCCGCAACCAGAGATTCAATAGGAAACAGTGCAACAGCATCTTGTAATACAGGCGTGCGATTATCTGCCCGGACATCAGGCTCAATACCCACTTGCAAAGACGCTAATGCATAAGTTAATGCCATAACATGGCTGCGTGATAAGCGCTCTAATGGCTTGATGCCACAGGCCGTAGTGAGTTGAAGAAACAGCTCACCCAATGTGACCATCAATAACCCATAACCGACTCGAGCTTTGATATTCTCTAATTCAGTTTTTAATGCCACAGACCACAATGCCCCCGGCATTAATAACTGCCCTTCCAGTGACATTTTTTTCTTCGGATTAACACTGGCAAAGCGGTTATAAATATCAAGCTCTTGTTGGCATGCTTCAAATATCGCTCGCAACTTATCGCGATGCGCTTTACACACAGCAACATTGGGTAGATCGGCAATTTGTTGGAAGAACTCTTGCCCCATCAAACCCGCTGATGCAGGCCGATAGAATATTTGCAACTTGGTTTTATTAACCGGTAATAAAAATCCGTCGCCATACTGCTCCTGATAACGCTGAAAGAACAGAGTGGCAAAAACATCCGCACAATGTGCCATAGAAATATTTTGGTTAATTGCCGGGTCAGCTTCTCCCCATGCAAGTGCCCATGGTGCCGGTAGTGGTTTCTGGTCAAGGGCTAATTGCCCCAACCCAACCAATAAAGCTAGTGGCAGTTCAGTTGAAGCTTCGCGAGTTGTAGGAGGAGCTGAGAGATAGAGTTTTTCATCTATATTCACTCGGGAGATATAAACTAATAAATTCTGTGCATAATGATTAAACGCGTTATTTTTCCCATAAATATTCAGCAGGCGATTAATTTCAGCTTCAATAATAGGAAGTTCTTTCTTTGCTATTGGGTCGATAGCCGCATCAATGAGTACACGATGCTCTAAGCCATAGAAAAATAAGAAAACATAGCCAATATCTGCTGTGGGAGATTTGCGTCCTTCGGCTAGCCATTGTAAATACCCTCTTCTCGCTTCAGGCGAACAAGTCGAGTAATCAGGTGCACTATCAATAAGTGGCAATGAGATATCTATTTCTTCTGTCGCCACATCCATTGATGGATTAATAAATGCTGGCTCTGCGCCGGTGCGATTACTTTTGTATTTATTACCAATATAAATCATACCATCAGGTAAGTTTATTCCGGCAACCACTGCCAGTTCCCCAGGGCGTAACCATGACGCACGAGCTAAAGAACCTCGCGATACATCAGGCTGTTTTTTCTTGTCTTTTTTTGTTTCATCAACAGTGTGTTTCTTCTTGACTTCGTCTGGCGTGATGGTTTGCTCTGATTCTAATTGAGAAGCGGCAACTTGATAATCACCCAGGTCCGGAACCGCCGCGGTTTTTTGCATATCAGTATTAATCGATGGAATTGCGGGCTTCTTGGTTCCGTTGAGATTCTGCCAGACAAAAAACATGCATAAGATAGCCGCACTCAGTGCAATCCACGCCTCTCTTGGGATCCCTGTCATCAGCCCTAAAGCAACGATCAGTAGGATAACCCAGACGGTACCAGTAGATTTTCTCTTAGCCACGATGGTTTATATGCCCCTATCTTAAAATAATAATTTTTATTCTGCCTTTAAGGGCAATTTTTAATAAATAATTCTTCTTACTGATTCTCTTTACACAAATTAAGCACCGTAAAAACACAGAGGTCACCTATAAATTGCACTTAAGTCCAATTTATAGGTTAAATAATAAGTCGTATTATATTTTATATAATGGCGCGCTCAGTAGAGTGCATGCCCAAAAGGTCATAAACCAATTATGCCAGTTCACTATGCATTCAGCTAGCAAAGATATTTATGCTTCACCCCCATTCCCATAGCTAAACTCAATCTGACGGTAACGTTTTATTATTATTCTGGTTGCAAATAATCCTATATGGTTAGATGTAGCAACCAAGTGACATTTAGCACAATTGTGGGGATATATGCAGAAACTCGCTGAGATAATTGATATGACTGCCCATCCGATCAACGACCCGGCATTCATTGCACAATGTAAAAGTACCTTAGAAACCTACGGTGCCTTGGTTTTATCTGATTTTTTATTACCACTGGCCCTGAATAGTATTAAGCAAGAAGGTATTGAGCATAAACATTTAGCTTACTACGCGGCTAATCAACACAATGTTTATTTGACCAAAACTGATCCGGAATTTGCCACTGATCACCCACGGAATCGATTGGTCACCTCATCAAAAGGCTGCATTACCGATGAGGAAATCCCCGTTGGTTCTGCACTACGAAAACTCTATGGTGCTATTGATTTTCAGTTTTTTCTCTGTGCTGTCTTAGGCGAAGATCAGCTCTATCCCTACGCCGATTCTCTTTCTTCAATTAATTTACACTACGCCAGCCAAGGTCAGGAATTAGGCTGGCACTTTGATAATTCATCTTTTGCCATCACCTTATTAATACAAAAACCTCAGGCGGGTGGCGTGTTTGAATATATTAAAGAGATGAGAGATGCCGATAAAGGTGAGATGAATTACTCCGGAGTCGAAGCACTATTAAACCATCAAATCGCGCCCAAAACATTGCACATTGAACCGGGGGATTTAGTCCTATTCCGCGGCAGAAATGCCATTCATCGAGTGACGCCAACACAGGGTGATATCACCCGAATGCTGGTGGTTCTAGCTTATAATTCACAGCCCGACATTTCGTTATCTGAAAGCGCCAGAATGACGTTTTATGGCCGACTTTAGTTTTATTTAAGACAACTAGCGGGCTTCCATGCCCGCTTTAATAAAGAAAAAACCGGTATTAAACTACCCCTGTGGTTACGCTAAAATGGCGAGTTTCTCCTGGAGATAACATCTGCAAAGTGCCCTTTTCTTTTGCAGCTAAATACCCTTCAGGGCGACAGGTTGCGGGTAGAATAAAAGCAGCCACTTTCTGATCGCCATTATGCAGTATCCAGCGAGTGCCATAATTAAACTGCTCAGTTGAAAAACGCGTTACAAACCGATGTCCTTGTGGGGCAAGCATAAAGAATTCTGCATTATCAACATATTGCGAAAGATCATCAGCAAAGAATACAATTTCCGGATCATAAAACTCAGGCTCATTTAAATCAGTAAGTCCCGCCGGGCGTTCCCGTAATTGCTGAGTGTATTGCAGCCATTGTGGTGTCGGACGAACATGTGCGGGCACCGTCTCACGTAATTTTAAGGCTGATCCAGGTAAATTTTGCCGGAAAGTGGCCCCTGGAATATAAGCGTAATTCATATGACACATATATTGTAGAGGCATAGCGATACTGGCTAAGTTAGTGATATTCATTTCAATATCGAATTGTGCACTATCTGCTGTCAGCCGAACTAGCGGCTGAGCACAATAGTGGTCACCAAAACCTTTTACATATTCCACACTGCCCGTCAATGCCAGTCGATCACCATCAACAAGTAACCAGGCTTGATCTATTTCGGCGCATGGCATTTCACCATGTAATACATGATCGTCCTCAGGTGATGGGCAACCGTTGCGCAGCAGACCTGAATGGAACGCAAAACAACCGTAAGTATCGACAATATTCTCCCCCCTCTTAGGCTGAGAAAACATGTTATCCATTTTGAGATTGTGACCATCAAATTCTGCATCCCAAATCATCTGGCCGTAATAAGGTAACAGAGTTACATAACCTCTTGAGTTGGTGATTTTTAACGCTTCAATACCTGATGCATATTTAAAACTGGTCACAGTAAAATTATCGCTGTGATAAATTTCCTGCTCATGACGGCTGAATTGTTCACGAAACAGCATTATTTTGGCGGTCATTTATGATTACTCTCCGGTTAATTAGGATTCATTATTTGCCAATATTGCCGCATTGACCCGCTGCTTATTGCGCAGTTCACCCCAAAAATAGAAACCTACATAAACAAAGCATAGTAATGAGACAATGAAAGCATGCTGCATTGAACCCAGATGGTCAGAGACAAAGCCTTGCAATGCCGGAACGACGGCGGCACCCACTATTGACATGACAATGATGGCTCCAGCAACTTCGGTATATTTATTATCCACAGTGTCCAAAGTGCCAGCATAAATAGTCGCCCAGCAAGGCCCGAACAAGACACTGACAAATACCGCCGCATAAACTGCAGTAAAGTTAGGTACGCATACCACATATAACAGGGTTAACGCCCCTAAGATGGAATAGGCAATTAATACTTTCTCAGCTTTAAAATGAGTCATCAGGAAGTTGGCAATAAATTTACCGATAAAGAAACAGATAAAGCTATAAATCATAAAGTTTGATGCATCTCGCTCATTGGATGCGCCCAGGTTTAGCGCTAAGCGAATAGTAAAGGACCATACCGCAACCTGCATTCCCACATAGAGGAACTGCGCCATAATACCTTTTTTGAAGCGACTGTTTCCTGCCAGATACTTCAGTGTTTCTTTTAATGAAGGCTGAACCACTTTTTTATTATTGTCACCTTGCGGTTTACAATGAGGATAACGGGTAATGACAAAAAGCAGCATGACCAATAACAGGACAAAAATCAGGTATTTATAAGGTTCTAATGTGTGTTCTAACATGCTTAGGCGGAATTCATGAATCTGTTCTGGCGTCATTGATGCCATTTGATTCTGTAAACTGTCACCTTCCTGGAATACCAGATATTTCCCTAATACGATCCCCATCAAGGCGCCAATAGGATAAAAAGTCTGGCTTATATTGAGCCGCAGCGTTGCATAATCTTTATGACCAATCATCGAACTGTAGGTATTCGCGGCTGTTTCAAGAAAACTTAACCCAATGGCAATGGCGAAAATAGCCGCCAGAAACATCGTATAGGTTGCCATATGAGAGGCCGGATAAAATAGAGTACAACCCACAATATAAAGTGTTAGCCCAATCAATATAGCGACTTTATAACTGCTTTTTTTGATCACTAATGATGCAGGGATAGCAATCAGAAAATAACCACCATAAAAAGCACTTTGTACCAGTGCGCTGGCAAAATCGCTAAGTGCAAAAACGCTTTTAAATTGGGTAATTAAAATATCATTCAGACTGGCTGCACATCCCCAAAGAGGGAATAAACAGGAAAGCAAAATAAACTGAAATAAAGGTGTTTTATTTAAATAGCCATCGGGCAGTTGAACGGTATTAAGGCGCATTTTATTTTCCTTGGTGTAGGGTTTTTAAAAAATCAATAAATTGCGACGCGTCAGGGTAAGAACGTTGCGTTCCTTTGCCGGTGACACTGTATGCAGCAAAAGCAGATGCCATTTCCATGGCTTTTAATACATCGCCATGCAAGACATATTCATGAGCAAAACACCCAATGAAAGCATCTCCCGCACCGCTGGTATCTATGGCGTGAACACTGACCGGTGGAACATGATGAATTTCTTCGCCATGCATCCATAACGAACCACGATGCCCCAAAGTAATAATCAGATTATGTAGGCCTTTATCTAATAAACTACGCCCTGCCCGATAGATATTATCCACACTGTCTACTGGCATTCCTGTCAGAATAGCCAGTTCTGTTTCATTTGGCATAAAGAATTCACATTGGCAGGCGTAGCCAATATCCAATGCTTTGGAGGCAGGAGCCGGATTAAGGATAACTTTAATATTATTCTGTCTCGCAAAATCAATGGCTGCGTAAACCGTTTCTAACGGGATCTCGAGTTGTAAGATAATCAGTTGGCACGTTTTTAAGGCATCTGCGGCGGCGTCAATATCTGCTGGTAATAGATGGTTATTGGCGCCTTTAATAATCAAAATGCGATTTTGTGACGACTTATCGACAAAAATCGGGGCCACACCACTGGAGGTTCCCGCTACAGCTTTAACATGTTGGGTATCTACCCCTGCTTGTTGCAGATTTTTAATGGTATTTTCAGCAAAAAGATCATCACCTACGCGGGTAACCATCATGACATTGGCACCTAATCTGGCAGCTGCCACCGCTTGATTCGCTCCTTTTCCCCCGCACCCGATTTCAAAATCTGGTGCTTCTAATGTTTCCCCGACTTGTGGCATGTCATCAATATAAGTAATCAGATCAACCATATTCGAGCCAATGACTGCAATATCCATTGTCTATTCCTCTATGCTATTTTTTTATCATTAAATGTTATTGCAATAACATTAGCAGGGATGAAATGTTATGTATGTGACAATGATCGCATCAATGAAAGCAGGGTTTGCCGAGTTACGGCCTTAACCAGAGCAAGTATAATGTTATAATTATAACAATTGGTAAGCGGCAGTGATGTAAATGAAGGTTCGCTAGTGATGCAGAAAGTCGGGCAACGTTCAGAAATGGAAAATCCCGGCCACTACCGCACCGGGATTCTAAACAAAAATTTCGGATACTTATTTAATCGCCATGGCATCGCGTATGGTAAAGAACAAATCAGTTTGGTCTGTTAGACCAACAACATTCGCAGCATGTGGGCCGTAAGCGGCAATGCGTAATTGTGTACCGGTATGCCCTTGAGAATCATCTTCTGAGTTACCATAACTGATGGCCATTATTGCGCCATCTTTGGTGGTTAGAGCCTGAGTTAGGCCCGGAGCTTTGGCATCAGCCTCAATAATTTGGCTGGAATGAGCATGGTCGGCGGTCACTATAACTAGTGTGTTGCCATCTGCGCGGGCAAATTCCAATGCTTTTTGCACTGCTTCGTCCAAATCAACGGTTTCGCCAAACTGGCCACAAGGGTTAGCGGCGTGGTCTTGTTTATCAATTGATGCCCCTTCGACTTGTAAGAAGAAGCCATTTTTGTTGGTTTTGAGCAGGTCAATGGCCTTTTCCGTCATGACGGCCAAGGTTGGCGTACTCTGAGTTCGCTCAGCATTGTTCTCACAAACCACCGGCGGTTTATCAATATTGCCGTGATAAGAGGCTTTTGGCCCCTGCCAACGCACCGGCATGTTGCCAGAACTGAATAACCCCAACAGCGGTTTTTGTTGGTTTGCTTGTGTGATGGCATTCAAATCATCCAGATTTTCGACAATCACATAACCGCGAGCCAGTGCCTGATCACGCAAAGATTTATCTTTCCACTCACCCGCTTTAGCCAGTTGGCTGAATGATTTTGAGCCGCCACCCAAGGTAACATCAGCGCGCCCTTCAATCATTTGCTCAGTGATGGAACCACGACCACCATTCTCCAGCGCATTAGTGCTGCACTTCTCACTGGTTTCTTCAGGACCGTAACATTTGCGGCCAGTAACATGAGCAAATTGTGCCGCAGGCGTTGCATCTTGCAGTTCAGCCGTTGAAACGTTGCCAGTAGCTTTACCTGCTTTTTTAGCCAATTCCAGCAGGCTGACGTGATCTTTCCCGAACACATCGACACCCAAAGCGCCATTATAGGTTTTCACACCAGAAGACCATGCGGTAGCAGACGCGGCCGAGTCAGTCACATAATCCGGTTTCTGTGTTTTCTTATCTAATGAATAGTGTGTGTATTGTCCGGTCAGCGGCAATGCATCAATCCCTTTGAAGAAGCCACCTGCGCCCATAGCATAGTTACGTGCCGAGGTTATCTCTGAGTCACCCATCCCATCGCCTATCAGTAAAATGACATTTTTTACCGTTTTGTTGGATAGCGAGTCACGAAGAGCCTGAGTTTGGTCTTCTGTTAAACGACGAGCCCCCCCAAATTGAGTGATATCACCGTGGGCGCTGCGATCGTATAAACCGGTAGCGGCTGCAACAGCATTAGGTGCGAACAGAGAGCTGCTCAATATCAAGGTGGATAACGCTATGCCGGACAAAGTGGATACGCGATTCTGCATCAGTAGAGTTCCTTGTTGTAAAACAGTAATACAATTTGTATTGATTGGTTACAACGGATACTAGAACAGGCGAATGACGCTTTTATGACAGTCCACGTATTTATGGCACCCCAATTAATTATTATTCCTTATCTTTCAGAGGCGTTCCTTGGCCCCGCCGCAACGCCCCACAATAGTCTTAAATTAGCCCGCCGTTGGCACGCAACACTTGCCCATTGATCCAACCGCCGTCTTTTCCGACCAGAAATGCCACAGCAGCTGCAATGTCCTCTGGTGTGCCCAATCTTTCTAATGGTGCCATTTTCGCCATTTTTTCAATCAGTTCAGCGGATTTTCCGTTGAGGAAAAGATCAGTCGCGGTCGGCCCTGGTGCCACAGCATTGACAGTAATATCACGGCCTCGCAACTCTTTTGCCAGAATTGCCGTCATCGTTTCAACCGCAGACTTGGTGGCAGCATAAACAGCATACTTTTCCAACTTTAAGCCCACGACACTGGTTGAGAAATTAACAATTCGGCCGCTATTTCTGAGCCGTTTCGCCGCTTCTCGCATTCCGTTGAAGCTCCCTTTCAGGTTAATGGCAATTTGGCGGTCAAAATGTTCATCGTCGCTATCGGCAATCGTGCTGAGTGACATAATACCGGCATTATTAACTAACACATCAACCCCACCGAAGGCGGTTTCAGCTTTAGTAAATAATTGGGATACGGCAGCGGGGTCGCTAATATCGCCTTTGGCACTCAATGCATTGCCACCCGCTTGTTGAATTTTACGCACCAAGGCTTCGGCTTCATCATCAGCCCGGGAGTAATTGATCAAAACGGTGTAGCCCTCCTGAGCCAAACGCTCGGCAATTGCCGCGCCAATACCCCGTGATGCCCCGGTAACAATCGCAACCTGCTGGATGGTATTTGTCATAATATTCTCCTGAATACGAGTTTCATCATCTATATAGGTGGTGGGCAATGATTAAATTCCAGCCCACATAAATCTCTAGTGAGAGAATGCCACTGTTATCAATTCGGATAATTACCTATTATTCGCCAACACTATCCGAAAAAAGCGAACACTGGCATGGACAGAATTGATGCAATGCGTGTGTTTATCAGAGTCGTTGAACAACGCAGTTTTACCCAAACAGCCCAAGACTTGAATTTGCCACGGTCAACTGTGACGGATGCAATTAAACAGCTTGAGCAGCGATTGAATATCCGATTATTACAGCGCACAACCCGATATGTCAGTCCGACATTGGATGGTGAGGCTTATTATCAGCGCTGCCTACGTATTATTGCTGATATAGAAGATGCTGAAATGGCGTTTGCCAATGCCAAGCCACGAGGTTTACTGCGAATTGATGTGCATGGAACCTTAGCTCGACATTTCGTGTTACCACAACTACCTGATTTTATAATGCAATATCCCGATATCGAATTATTTATTAGTGAAGGCGATAGGCTGGTTGATTTGATTCGCGAGGGTATTGACGGGGTATTGCGAGTCGGCAATTTACAAGACAGTGATATGGTCGCGCGCCGAGTAGCCCTGTTGCCCCAAGTGACTTGTGCCGCACCACACTATTTGCAGCAACACGAAACACCACACTCACTTGCTGAATTGACCGGGCACCAAATGGTGGGGTTTCGCTCCAGCGCAACCGGTGGGTTGATGCCATTAGAGTTTTGTGTCGGCACCACATTAGCGCCCCAACCCAGAAAAGAAGACTCATCGCCACGGTCAGTTCCTCGTCCAACACCTGAAATTCAAACAGTAAAATTACCCGCAGTTCTGTCGGTGAGTGGTGCAGAGAGCTTCGTTGCCGCTGCCCGGCTCGGACTTGGGATCATTCAGGTACCACGCTATCACGTTGAACCTGATTTATGCGCCGGAACGCTGGTTGAGATACTGCCAGAATATGCACCGCCCCCAATGCCAGTTTCTTTCCTATATCCGCACAATCGGCAATTGTCACCACGGGTGCGAACATTCAGCGACTGGTTGAGCCAGATCTTCTTGGCCAAATCAAATAGCGATTAGAGGCCAATGTACTGAAGCAATAAACAGCCGAACTGTTCAGGCCCGGCTGCTTGTCTCACTTTATTGGGCTTTCTCAACTGATTGATAAATATCGATATCAAAATAGCCATCAGCCCTGCCGTCATTGAGGTAAACCTCGTAGCACGCCCCTTCTGTTGGGCGATAGCCACTTTGTGGCAGATGCTGGTTATATAATTCCCCCCAAGCTTTGGCGTAATCATCATCTGATACTCGGGTGTGGTACACCGCATACAAACCAGCGGGAATCACGTGTAATTGCAGGTGATCACTGAGCTCAGCCGGCAAGACATAATCATCCGCAACAGATAATGAGACATCAGCCCGCAACTCGGCCGGTGGATTGGTTTCAGGATTATCCCAGTAAAGCGCTAACCAATCTTTTCCCGGAATTTGGTATTGGGTATAGAGTAATGATAGTTGGTCAAAACCTTTTGGAATAGTTTCGTGATAAGGCCCGACGACGCGGATACTCACAATCTGTTGTGCTTGTTTTTCAATTATCTTAAATGCCATATCGCTACCTCGACTTAATGGTTTCAATAAAGTTAAGTGACTAAAGATACGAGTACTGTTTATTTATACAGTATAGCGGCATTTTATGACTTTTGATTAATTTTCAACCTGGATCTGTGAATCGCTTCGCAAAAAATCATCCGCTTGCTCAAGTTGAAGATGACTGAATACGGTGATCCCGTTGCGACGCAATAAGGCCGCTGTTACGCCCTGTCCTGTACGTTGAGTACCATTAAAATGTCCATCATAAATACGGCTGCTGCCGCATGACGGGCTACCCTCAGTCAGAATAGCCAAGGTGCACTGATGTTTTTGGGCTAACGCCAATGTCTGGTATGCCCCTTGCAGAAATTCCCGACTGACATCATTGCCCCATTTTTCAATCACCCGGGCCTGACCTTGCAATACCGCCTCACCATTACCTTGCTGAATTTCAGCAGGAGGCCGAGGTACTGGCATTCCAGCAGCCAGTTCTGGACATACAATGACCAACCGCCCTTCATCCTGCCAACGCTGAATGATTTCATGATGGACAGACAGGGCACTGCCGTTATAACGAACAGGTTTGCCCATCAAACAGGCACTGATCAAGATACGCGCGGGTTTGGGTTCCACAAGATTATTAACCTTAAAGTTGCGTAATAAATAATTAACGATTAAATAAAAATAACTATAGCCACTGATAATAACTAATTAATAGTGGCCAGTCATAAACCCAGCAAAATAATTGGCGTAAAGCAGACTTTTCTGGGATCGCTAAATAGGTGACAAGATTATCTACCCTAGATAATTCGAGTTGCAGGAAGGCGGTAAGCGAGATAAAAAGCGTTCTGGAACCGATTTGAACAGCATTTATACTGCCGCAGGGTGAGCCTCATGGACGAGGCTCATTAATTCCAATGAGCTTACATAAGTAAGTGATTCGGGTTATTGAGTGTAGCCAACACATCTTCAGATTGAAGCATGGCGGGTATAGGCAGATAAGACTTGCGGTAATAATCGCGCCAGCCGTCTGGCCCATTCCTCCTGTCCGCTGTCATCAGTAATGAGATCTTGTCGAATCTCGATGCCAACATAAGGTAACTGCCGCTGCTCAGCATGGAATGGCAACGTGTAATCTGTTGCATCGGTCATAGCATAGGGTTCATTGATCCCGACATTTAAGGCATCTTCTTGCTGTAAAAACGACACTAACTGCAACGCAAACTCAGGATTTCGGTGAAATAAAGTACCAATTTGCCAAGGCCGATCAATATTTTTAAATGATGGTGTAAAACTGTGCATGGAAATAATGACACTAGGTTGGCCACTATCACGTCGCTGATTAAGTGTCTGAGTAATCAAATCATGATACGGCTGAAATACCTCTGCCCGACGAGCTTGAGCTTCTTCCACCGTGACACCGATATTACGCGGGATCCTTGTGTTTTCGGATATTTCAGGAATAGAACTGGCGATGCCGGGAGTACGGTTACAATCAATAACTAAACGCGAATAACGCTGATGAATTAATGTGGCATCCAAATACTGGCTAAGTAACTGCGCGGTGGCTAATGAGCCAATATCCCAACCAATGTGACGATCAATTTCTCCTGCCGGTAATTCTAAATCCCCGAGTTGAGCTGGGATACGCTGCCCAGCATGGTCTGCCAATAAGATAAAAGGCGAACGGCTCTCAGCTCGTTCGATAGCCGCAGCTGGCGGTTCGTTTTCACGTAATAAAGGATGCAAAGTGAAGTTGGACATGAATTGAATACCTAGTATGAATTAATTTCGTAAAGAACAGACTTTTATCCTAGCGGTTTACACTGGCTTCGCCCACCCCGACCTTATATCTAAACTTCATGGTTTATGCGATTAGTCCCGCAATAAAAGCAGGTTTTTGCTTTTCGGCTCGGTTAGTCATCTATTGATGTTATTTTTCATGTAATAATCGCCGACAAAGTTTTTAAGCAAACAATTCGCTCAACCAGTGGCAGCAAGATCGTGGAGAACTATGGAAACGTTTTTGATTGATAGAATGGCAACCCCTCAGGGTGAACTGTTGTTAATTGCAGACGAAGAGCACCGGCTACGCGCCATTGATTGGACCGATCACTATGAACGCCTGATGAAATTACTACGTAATCATTACGGTGCAAATACTTTTACTCTGGTGGAACAGCGCAACCCTGGTGGGTTGAGTGACAGCATGCAACGCTATTTTGCCGGCGAACTGAACATTATTGATAATTTACCGGTTAAAACCGCGGGTACCGATTTTCAGCGTCAAGTTTGGGAGCAGCTGCGTAAAATCCCCTGTGGTGAGACCATTACTTATGGCGAGTTAGCAAAACGTATTAACCGCCCCACCGCATCCAGAGCGGTAGGGATGGCCAACGGCTTAAACCCCATATCGATTGTTGTGCCTTGTCATAGGGTGATTGGGCAACAAGGTGCATTGACCGGTTATGCGGGAGGCGTAGAACGAAAACGTTGGTTATTAATGCATGAGGGCTATCTTTTAGCGCGCTAACTATTGTTGCTCTTATCAGATGCAAGAAAAGATGTTAAAATTGACGCATATCAATATTAATGGGAATACCCTATGATCCCGGAAAAACGAATAATCCGACGTATTCAGTCTGGCGGTTGTGCAATCCATTGCCAGGATTGCAGTATAAGTCAGCTCTGTATTCCTTTTACTTTGAATGAAAATGAGCTGGATCAGCTTGATAATATCATTGAAAGAAAAAAACCTATTCAGAAAGGACAGGCGTTGTTTAAAGCAGGTGATGAGCTTAAATCCCTGTATGCCATTCGTTCCGGGACCATCAAAAGTTACACCATTACCGAAGAAGGTGATGAGCAAATTACCGGCTTCCATCTGGCGGGCGATTTAGTCGGATTTGATGCTATTAGTAATTTGCAACACCCAAGCTTTGCACAAGCTCTCGAAACCTCAATGGTTTGTGAAATCCCGTTTGATACCTTAGATGACTTATCCGGTAAAATGCCAAATCTGCGCCAGCAGATGATGCGTTTAATGAGTGGCGAGATTAAAGGTGATCAAGACATGATTTTGCTGCTTTCTAAAAAGAATGCAGAAGAGCGTCTGGCCGCGTTTATTTATAATCTCTCGCGCCGCTTTGCTCAACGTGGCTTCTCACCACGTGAATTCCGCCTCACTATGACTCGGGGTGATATTGGCAACTATTTAGGCCTGACGGTAGAAACCATCAGCCGCTTATTGGGCCGTTTCCAGAAAAGCGATATTCTGAGTGTGAAAGGTAAATATATCACTATCGAGAATACCGAAGCACTGGCTCAACTGGCGGGTAACCCAAAACCAAGCTGTAATTAATATTATTGCTCTATGGCGTCAGTAAATAGGTAGGCGGGGATATGTACCGGATGTGTGTAGCGGCGTGAGCCGAACGGTATAGCTGCCCCGCCACTTTCTGACTCACAAATTGGATTTATCAGTCACCGTCATTCCTGTATAATTTATTTGGTTCGTGCTCTCACCTGTTCTCTTTCACTCTCATGGTTTACTCTTTAACTAACATACTGTTAATTCACGGTTGTAAGGAGACTCTATGGCAAAGTATCAGAATATTCTGGTTGCTATTGACCCCAATCAGGATGATCAGCCTGCATTAAGGCGTGCAGTTTATCTTGTACGGCGTAATGGCGGCACCATTAAAGCATTTTTGGCTATTTACGACTTGTCCTATGACATGACTACCCTATTGTCGCCTGATGAGCGCACTGCAATGCGCAAAGGGGTTATCAGCCAACGTTCAGCATGGATCAGTGAACAGTGTCGATTTTATCTTGATGAAGGGATACCGATTGAAATCAAAGTGGTGTGGCACAATCGGCCCTACGAAGCCATTATTCAGGAGGTCCTGAAATTTAAGCACGATTTATTGCTGAAAATGGCACATCAGCACGACCGTCTCGAATCAATTATCTTCACCCCCACTGACTGGCATTTATTGCGTAAATGCCCATGTCCGGTGTGGATGGTCAAAGATCAACCTTGGCCGGAAAATGGCACTGCACTGGTTGCCGTCAATCTCTCAAGTGAAGACCCACTGCATGACCCACTTAATCTGCGTTTAGTTAATGAAACCAGAGAGCTCGCTGAAAATCTCAACCAAACCCCGGTGCACTTGATTAGCGCCTATCCGGTTACCCCGATTAACATTGCCATTGAATTACCTGATTTTGATCCGAGCGTTTATAACGATGCTATTCGTGGCCAACATTTGGTCGCGATGAAAGCGTTGCGCCAGCAATTTGGTATCGATGAGAAATTCACTCATGTTGAAAAAGGTTTACCTGAAGAGGTCATACCTGATTTGGCGGAACATTTACATGCTGGGGTGGTAGTTCTCGGAACCCTGGGCCGTACGGGCCTATCTGCCGCCTTTATCGGAAATACCACGGAGCATGTAATTGATCATCTGAAATGTGATTTGTTGGCCATTAAACCGGAAGGTTTTAACTGCCCGGTGGAAAGTGATGAAGATTCTGAGGATGAAGCGTAACCCCCTTCACAAGAAGCTATTCGAATTAAATCAAAAAAGGGCCACCTTAGTGGCCCTTAATCCATACCCTGCCACCATTATAACGCGCGTAAAATGGCTTCCACGCTGTCTTTGGCATCACCAAATAACATCTGAGTATTGTCTTTGAAGAACAATGGGTTTTGGACGCCAGCATAGCCGGTGTTCATTGAGCGTTTGAAGGCAATAACATTTTGCGCTTTCCATACTTCCAGCACAGGCATACCGGCAATCGGGCTGCGAGGATCTTCAAGTGCTGCTGGGTTTACGGTGTCATTAGCGCCAATCACCAGTACCACATCAGTGCTTGGGAAATCATCATTGATCTCGTCCATCTCCAGCACCACGTCGTAAGGCACTTTAGCTTCAGCCAATAATACGTTCATATGGCCTGGCAACCGCCCTGCTACTGGATGAATACCAAAGCGTACTTTGATCCCACGAGCCTGTAGTTTTGCTGTGATTTCAGCAACCGGATACTGTGCCTGCGCAACCGCCATACCATAACCAGGGGTGATGATGACAGAGCTAGCATTTTTCAGCAGTTCAGCCACTTCCTCTGCATTGGTTTCGCGGTACTCGCCCATTTCTTCAGCATCGCCAGTAGAAGAACCATCGGTACCAAAGCCGCCGGCGATAACGCTGATGAACGAACGATTCATCGCTTTACACATGATGTACGACAGAATCGCACCAGAAGAACCGACTAACGCACCGGTCACAATCAGCAAATCGTTGCTCAGCATGAAACCTGCCGCCGCCGCTGCCCAACCTGAATAGGAGTTCAACATTGAAACGACAACCGGCATATCAGCACCGCCAATAGATGCAACCAAATGCCAACCGAAGGCTAAAGCAATTACGGTCATCAATAATAGTGCGACTACTTGCAGAGCCACGCTATCTGTTTTGACGAACATAATCATCAGCAGGAATGAGACAACCAACGCGACCAAGTTCAGTTTATGGCGTTGCGGCAGCATCAACGGTTTGGATGAAATAATCCCGCGTAATTTGCCAAAGGCAACAATAGAACCGGTAAATGTCACCGCACCGATAAAGATACCCAGGAACACTTCAGTTAGATGGATATTCACCATCACTGCATCCATAACCACCGGGCCATGATCCAGATAACTGTTAAAGCCAACCAGAACCGCCGCCAAACCTACAAAACTGTGCAGAATGGCGACTAACTCCGGCATTTCGGTCATTTCGACTTTTTTCGCCAGATAAATACCAATAGCGCCACCAATTACCATGGCGATGATAATCCAGGCAACGTTACCCGAGTCTGGCCCCAGAATGGTCGCAATAAGCGCGATGGCCATACCGGTCACGCCGAAAGTATTACCTTGTTTGGATGTTTCGTGGCGCGACAGCCCAGCCAAACTGAAAATAAATAAAATCGCAGCAACTATGTACGCAGCTGTAACGAGACCACTAGACATTAGTTACCCCTTCATTTTTGTATAACGTTGTCTTTATAAACATTGTTGTTTTTATAAACATTGTTTTATCCACTCAGCTTTATCAACTTGCGCTTTAGGCAAGTTCGGCCTCATTGAAACCTAGTTTTTACGGAACATTTTCAGCATGCGTTGGGTGACGGTAAAACCACCAAAAATGTTGATGCTGGCGATCAAAACGGCAATAAAGGATAAGAAACTCACCCAGCCACCATGACCAATCTGCAACAATGCGCCCACGACAATAATGCCGGAAATAGCGTTTGTGACAGACATCAGCGGTGTATGCAGCGCATGGCTGACGTTCCAAACCACGTAATATCCAACCACACACGCCAGTGCAAAGACCGTAAAGTGAGATAAGAACTCTTTCGGGGCCACATTGGCCAACCACCCAAATAGCACAATAGCCAACGCCATAATGATGTATTTAGGCCAAGGCGAGGAAGGTTTAGCCTCTTCTTTGACAATCGGTGCGGCTTTTGCCGCCTGAGGCTGTGCTGATACTTGAATTGGCGGTGCTGGCCAGGTGACCTCACCCGTTTTGACCACGGTAACACCGCGGATCACGGTATCTTCGAAATCAATGTCAATTTCGCCATTTTTCTCTTTGCAGAGCAATTTCAGCAAGTTAACCAGGTTAGTACCATAAAGCTGGGATGACTGTGTTGGTAAGCGACTTGGCAAATCGGTGTAACCAATGATTTTTACGCCATTTTCAGTCACCGTCACTTTGTCGGCCACGGTCAATTCACAGTTGCCGCCGGTCTGTGCTGCCAGATCGACAATCACACTGCCCGACTTCATTGAAGCAACCATCTCTTTAGTAATCAACCGTGGCGCGGGTTTACCCGGAATCAACGCGGTGGTCACAATGATATCCACTTCAGCCGCTTGCGCTGCAAATAGCGCCATTTCGGCTTTGATAAACGCTTCAGACATGACTTTGGCGTAACCATCGCCGCTGCCAGCCTCTTCTTCGAAATCGAGTTCAAGGAATTCAGCGCCCATACTCTGAACTTGTTCTTTCACTTCCGGACGGGTGTCAAAAGCGCGAACAATAGCCCCTAAGCTCCCTGCCGCACCGATAGCTGCCAACCCGGCAACACCGGCGCCGATAATCATCACTTTAGCTGGGGGAACTTTACCCGCAGCCGTGATTTGCCCAGTGAAGAAACGGCCAAATTCATGTGCAGCTTCAACGATAGCGCGATAGCCTGCAATGTTAGCCATTGAACTAAGGGCGTCCATCGATTGTGCACGAGAAATGCGCGGCACAGAATCCATTGCCAATACCGTAACCTGACGCTCTGCCAACTTTTGCAGTAATTCCGGGTTTTGAGCTGGCCAGATAAAGCTGACCAAAGTGCTCCCCGCATGCATCAGAGAAATTTCTTCCTCAAGTGGAGCATTCACTTTGAGGATAAGGTCGGATTGCCACACATCGGTGGTATCCGTAATGGTGGCACCCACATCCTGGTACGCCGCATCGTCAAAACTGGCTAAATGGCCAGCTCCGCTTTCAATCGCCACGGTGAAGCCTAATTTCAGCAATTGTTCCACCGTTTTCGGCGTTGCTGCAACACGGGCTTCATTGGCCAACCGCTCTCTTGGTACACCAATACGCATAATGTTCCCTTTTTTACCTGTCTTTGATGATAAGTATTGCCATGTTCTATTGGGTTACTGACAACCTGCTTTGTTACGGCTCCATATAACCTACTGAAAATGTAACTTATGATCCATATCTGTATGCGGTTCTGAAGCAGTTTTTGCACTAAAACTGGCAGGCGGAAAGAACTCTGTATAATTCACTATAAAAATAATATTTACTAGCGGCTTGTCCTGCAACTTTGAGCCAAAATAACAAGCTTTAGTATAATAAGGCAACCCAGTCATAGCGCGGCATCAGGTTAGAAAAATGTAAATAAATAACGCTTATGACGTTAAAGGCATTATTCGCAAAGCTTATCCCAATTATTGATGTAACTTGCTATCAGACCTAACTCCGAAATTCATATATTTAGTCATATAAATTATTTAGTCATATAAATTGCGGAGACACCCGCCATTATTACATGTAATAATCATCTGCTATTCTGTTACACATCAATTGTTCCGCACGTATCAACGTTAATGCGCAAGGCGAAAGGATTTTTTATGAAGCTGAAATACACGATCATCGCGTCGGCATTGCTATCACTCTCGGCGCTTTCTGCTGCACATGCGGCAAAAGAACTTACACCAGAGCAAGCAGCAGCCATTAAGCCATTTGATCGTATAACTATTACCGGCAGATTTAATGCAATCAATGAAGCCGCTGATGCGGTATCCCGTCATGCTGATAAATTAGGTGCTGATTCATTCTATATTCAGGATCTAAACAGCAACAATAATGGTGGCAACTGGCGTGTAACGGCCGATGTTTATCATAAAGATGCTGAGAAAGTGAACAAAGATACCCAGTATCGTTTCTTTAATGGCATCAAAGAATTACCCAAAGATGAAGCCTTCATCTTAGAACCTTATGACACTGTCTCTGTCAATGGTTTCTTCCGTAGCCAGCCAGATATTAACGACGCCATTTCCAAAGCCGCGAAAGAGAAAGGTGCATACTCCTTCTTCATCGTGCGTCAGGTGGATGCTAACCAAGGCGGCAACCAGTTTGTGACGGCTTATATTTACAAACAAGATGCCCCTAAGCGCACCGTTCAAAGCCCTGATGTTATCCCTGCGGATTCAGATGCGGGCCGTGCTGCATTAGCGGCTGGCGGCGCAGCTGCTGCAAATGTCGAGATCCCAGGTGTTGCTTCTTCCGGCACGCCAAGTGCTGATGTGGGCCGTTTCTTTGAAACTCAATCATCAACCGGTAAACGTTACACTGTCACCTTGAATGATGGTACCCAGATCCAGGAATTAAACAATACCACTGCTGCGCAGATGGTTCCGTTTGATTCTGTGACCTTCAATGGTCGTTATAACAGCATGACCGACGTCTCTCATGAAGTGGCTAAGCGTGCCGCTGCCAAAGGCGCGAAGTATTACCATATTACCCGCCAGTGGCAAAACCAAAGTGGTGGTAACCTGACAGTTAGCGCTGACTTGTTCAAATAAATCTGTTTAAATTCTCACCATAAGGGCAGCCATAGGCTGTCCTTTTTTATATTTTAGTTATGGTGATGAACTTGATGAGTACTGACTGAATAATTTTTTGCCTAAATCGCATAACCAATCATTGCATGATCGCGCCCCACTCCGTAAAATCCTCCGAAAATCTTGGGGCTATTATCTGTCAAGTATCAATAACTTTGCCTCATATAATGCTGCTTACAAGTCAGTAACCATTCATTAATACTCTAAAAACCAGGATCCATAATTGGAAAGAAAACTCGGCCTGACCGCGCTCACTGCGCTGGTTCTCAGCTCAATGCTGGGTGCGGGTGTCTTCAGCCTGCCACAAAATATGGCAGAGGTTGCCAGCCCTGCGGCATTACTTATTGGCTGGAGTATTACCGGCATCGGGATTATTTTTCTGGCGTTTGCCATGTTACTGCTAACGCGTCTGCGCCCTGATCTGGATGGGGGAATATTCACCTATGCCAAAGAAGGTTTTGGTGACCTTATTGGCTTCTTCTCTGCCTGGGGTTATTGGCTTTGCGCTGTTATTGCCAACGTATCTTATCTGGTGATTGTTTTTGCCGCATTGAGCTTTTTTACCGATAAATCTGGCGAAGTTGTCTTCGGTGAAGGCAATACTTGGCAGGCGCTACTGGGTGCCTCTTTCCTGTTATGGCTGGTTCATGCCCTGGTATTGCGTGGTGTGCAAACCGCCGCCAGTATTAATTTGGCGGCGACACTGGCAAAACTGTTGCCGATCGGGGGCTTTATTGTTTTAGCCGGTATCGCATTCAGCCTCGACACATTCAGTTTTGATTTTACCGGCCTGGCCCTGCACACCCCCGTTTGGCAGCAAGTGAAAGACACTATGCTAATAACACTGTGGGTTTTTATTGGTGTGGAAGGTGCTGTTGTGGTTTCTGCCAGAGCACGTAATAAGAAAGATGTAGGTCGGGCAACTATGCTGGCCGTGATTTCGGCTTTATGTGTTTATCTGCTAATTACGTTACTGTCGCTTGGCGTGGTGCCGCGCGCTGATCTCGCGGAGATGCGGAATCCATCAATGGCTGGCATTATGGTTGAGATGATTGGCCCCTGGGGAGAAGTGATTATCGCCACTGGGCTGATTATTTCTGTGTGCGGTGCTTACCTTAGCTGGACCATTATGGCTGCAGAAGTTCCAATGGTCGCCGCAAAACATGGCGCATTTCCTAAGATGTTCCAGTATCAGAATAAGCACAATGCTCCGGCGAAATCACTGTGGTTGACTAACTGTGCCGTGCAAGTCGCTCTGATCCTTATCTGGCTGACGGGCAGCAATTACAATACATTGCTGACAATTGCATCAGAGATGATTTTAGTGCCCTATTTCCTAGTGGGAGCATTCTTATTTAAAGTGGCCTTAAAGCGCCAGGACTGGCGATTGATTATTGCCGCCAGTGGCGCGTGTTTGTATGGTTTGTGGCTAATTTATGCCGCCGGCTTACTGTACCTGTTGCTATCCGCACTGTTATACGCCCCCGGTTTGTTGGTCTTTATTTATGCGCGCAAAGGGCATAAAGGCCTTAGGTTACTCAATACTGTGGAGCGCGCGGCTATTTGCCTGGTGCTGATTGCGACTATTCCGGCAACCTGGCTGGTTATGCATTAAACCTAATCCCCTATAAAACCAGCAAAATCAATGGGTACGCCAGTTAAACTGGCTGCCCATATGTACATCTATTGGCAGATAACTAACTGTGTTCTGTTTCGGATATATCTACAGATAAACATTCATCCTTTTGATTTAGCCGCATTGAAGATGGAAATTTTTGTTTGATTTGATCCAGTTGTGCAGTTTCTAACGGATAAGGTAATTGAATATCCAACTCAGTAATTCCTTGTAGTTCAGCGAGATGAATCAATCTAATAATATTAGTTTCATCGCTAAGCTGAGTTGATAACACCTGTAGCGCCAAGACGGTAAGCCGTTCCTGAGGCGTTTTCTCCAGTTCAGTCTGGGACTTCACCACCATCCCGAAAATTGGCATGACACCATAAATAGCATCAATAAAACTCCACCGCTTTTTGCAAGAAACAGCTAGAAATTCCGTGTAATCAAAGCAGACTTTTTCACTGTGTGCTGGCACATCAATGCGTTCGCCACTCATCCCTCAGTCCTTAGCTGATCGATACAGCTATTCATTAATCATAAGTATTGATATATAAACGATGGGCACAACTAAACAGAGATGACGATATAATCACTTTCATTAATATAATGAAATAATTTGCTCGTTGTCTACCAATCAGTCATTGGTCACTTATTTGCATGAAGAATAAAGTAAGGTGCATAGCATTGCTACCAACAGCGCGCTATGCTGAATTCCGGCATTTTTAAAAACTGAAAAACATGACCAAAATTGTTTTTGTAGAAGACGACCCGGAGGTCGGAAAACTGATTGCAGCCTATCTGGGCAAGCATGACATTGATGTATTCGTGGAACCGCGTGGAGATACAGCACAAGCGGTTATTGAACATCAACAGCCCGATCTGGTGTTGCTCGACATTATGTTGCCCGGCAAAGATGGGATGACGTTATGCCGTGATTTACGACCAAGCTATGACGGCCCGATAGTGCTGCTAACCTCGCTTGACAGTGACATGAACCATATACTCTCTCTGGAAATGGGCGCCAATGACTATATCCTGAAAACTACGCCTCCCGCAGTGTTGTTAGCACGGTTACGTTTGCATTTACGTCAGCATAATCAGCAACAAACCAAAGAAACGCCCCATGTTCCACTCACTGGTTATAATGCCATTCACTTTGGTTTACTTTGTATCGACCCGGTTAATCGCCAAGTCAACCTTGGCGATGAAGAGATTACATTATCGACTTCAGATTTTGATCTGTTGTGGGAACTTGCAACACATGCCGGGATTATCATGGATAGAGAGGCATTATTAAAAAATTTGCGGGGCGTCAGTTACGATGGAATGGATCGCAGTATTGATGTGGCCATTTCGCGTTTGCGCCGCAAACTCTATGACAATGCTCTCGAGCCTTTTAGAATCAAAACAGTGCGCAATAAAGGCTATTTGTTCGCCCCCAATGCCTGGGAGTCGGTGCAGCAATGAGGAAGCTATTTATTCAGTTTTTCTTATTGCTGTTCGTCTGCTTTATGGTGATGGCGATGCTGGTTGGCTTAGTTTATAAAGTCACGGCTGAACGCGCGGGTCGCCAGTCATTAGATGATTTGATGAAAAGCTCTCTATCATTGATGCGCAGTGAGTTACGAGAGATCCCGCTAAAAGATTGGAATAAAACCATCGCAACACTGGATTTAAATCTCTCGTTTCAATTACATATTGAACCTCTGGATAAACGGGAACTGGGCGAAAGATTAAATAAGCGCCTGCGAGCAGGTGAAATTATTGCCTTGGATGATGAATACACCTTCCTGCAACGGATTCCCCGCAGCCACTATGTCCTGGCTGTCGGCCCGGTTCCCTATTTGTTTTATTTGCACCAAATGCGGCTACTAGATTTAATCTTGCTCATCCTGATTGGTCTTTCTCTGGCGCTACCGGTGTTCCTATGGATGCGCCCTCACTGGAAAGACTTGCTGAAACTGGAAAATGCCGCCCAGCGGCTTGGGGCAGGACATCTGGACGAACGGACACATTTTGATCCCACCTCCAGCCTAAGCCGCTTAGGTGTTGCGTTTAATCAAATGGCCGACAATATCAGCACATTGATAGTCAGTAAAAAGCTGCTTATTGATGGAATTGCTCACGAGTTACGCACCCCACTTGTTCGTTTGCGCTATCGGCTAGCCATGAGTGATAACCTAACTGAAAGTGAGCAACTGGCGTTGAATCATGATATTGGCCAGTTAGAGGCCCTAATTGATGAATTGCTGACCTATGCTCGGCTGGATCGCCCCCAAGTCTCCCTCAATCTTGAACCTATAGACTTACCGGCGTGGCTCACCGCAAAAGTAATAGATATGCGTTTGATTCATAGTGAGCGCGAGATAGAGCTTGATATACCTCATCGCGGCGACTTTGGTGCAGTCGATCTCCGTCTAATGGAAAGAGTATTGGATAATCTGGTCAATAACGCTCTGCGCTACTCGACTCAGCGATTACGTATTGGATTATGGTTTGACGGTGATAACGCATGTTTACAAGTTGAAGATGACGGACCGGGCATTCCCTTTGAAGAGCGTGCGCGCGTATTTGAACCATTCGTTAGACTGGATCCTAGTCGGGATCGAGCAACAGGTGGATGTGGATTGGGTCTGGCTATCGTCCATTCCATCGCACAAGCTTATCAGGGCAGCATTTCTGTCGATGCCAGTTCGCTGGGCGGCGCCAGTTTCAGATTTTGCTGGCCGGTGAAAGAGCTTTATTCACTCACTATCGACCAAGATAGCCTTAAATAATTCAAGTTGCAGGAACGCCGCAATCGAACCAATGCAAGCACCAATATATATGCAGCTTGAAGAATGGCGAAAATAGTTTAAATGGAGTACTTAATGACCACAGCTTATCAATCCCTGCGCGCCACATTCACACGCCTTTCCCGCTTTGGGCACTTATCAGCCATTGCTGGGTGGGATATGCAAACAATGATGCCACCCAAAGGAAATCTTGCTCGCTCAGAAGCGATGGCTGAGCTAAATGTGCTGCAACATCAAATTCTGACGACCAAACAGGTTGGCGCGTGGTTGAAGCAAGCGGAACAAGAAACTCTCGATGATATTGAGCAGGCAAATCTATGTGAGATGCAGCGGCATTATAATAATGCGGTGCTAGTTCCAGAAGACTTAGTTGAAGCAAAATCACTAGCAGGTGCTCGATGCGAGCACGCATGGCGACAGCAGCGTATCGCTAATGACTGGAATGGTTTTGCTGAGAATCTACGTGAAGTGGTCAAGTTAAGTCGTGAAGAAGCAGAAATTCGGGCTCAAGCTGCTGGGACATCACGCTATGACGCATTGCTGAATTTATATGAGCCGGGAACGAATAGTGCAGATTTGGACCGTATCTTTGGCGACCTTAAACAATGGTTACCGACGTTATTACAAAAAGTGATCGCTAAGCAAGAAAATGAAACCTGCTTGATACCACAGGGGCCATTTGACCTGGAAAAACAGCGTCAACTTGGGCTGAACGTGATGAAAGTATTGGGCTTCGATTTTGATGGCGGACGAGTCGACGTGAGTGTGCATCCATTCTGCGGAGGTGTTCCCGAGGATGTACGCATCACTACTCGTTATAATCAACAAGAGTTTCTCAGTGCGTTAATGGGGATTGTTCATGAAACGGGCCATGCGAGGTATGAGCAAAATTTGCCCCGTGAATGGTTGGGTCAGCCTATAGCGCATGCACGCTCTACAGCAATTCACGAATCTCAAAGCTTATTGTTTGAAATGCAATTAGCTCGTAGCAAGGAGTTTCTGCAAGTCATTCGACCTCTGGTTATACAGCAATTCGGTGAACAACCTGCGTTTGATGAGCAAAACTTCACAGCCTTGAATCAACGCGTTAAGACCGGTTTTATCCGGGTTGATGCTGATGAGGTAAGCTACCCTGCCCATGTGATTTTGCGCTATGAAATTGAAAAAGCATTGATTAGTGGTGAAATCGAGGTTGATGATATCCCGACGCTTTGGAATGAAAAGATGCAGCAATACCTCGGGATAAATACCGAAGGTAATTACCGCTATGGGTGTATGCAAGATATCCATTGGACGGATGGCGCCTTTGGTTATTTCCCAACCTACACTCTGGGTGCTATGTATGCCGCTCAACTTTTCCAAACTGCGCGTGGCGCTATCCCTGAATTAGATCGCAATATTGCCAATGGTGATTTGAGCAAGCTATTCAATTGGTTACAGGTAAATATCTGGCAACATGGAAGCCGTTACTCAACTGCAGAGCTGATGACCAAAGCAACCGGTGAATCACTTAACCCGCGTTTTTTCCGTCAGCACTTAGAACACCGTTATTTATAATTACGCTCGAACCCCATATTCTTTTGAATACTGCCCTTCCTTTGAGGGGGCAGTATCGTTCTGCTGAACATAAATTCCGTTTTGCTGCAAATTTCTATGTGCCTAAAGAGATCACTTTTTAGATAACAACTTAATGTATGTTGTAACTAAAAAGGTACAAAAGTAATGATCCTCATAGCTATTATTAACCTTCTACACTTCCATGCTATCTGCGCAGTAAAATACATTTAACGATACGTCATAAGGTTGATTATTAGTCATAATAATCAACTCTGTACAATCGGTTACAAGCCGAAACCAATGACTTACGGAAGCCATTAACCATTTGTCCTATTCTCATTTCAACGACCCAATGGGGCCGATATACAAACAGAACACTGAGGAATAAATCATGAAAACAGTACTAGCTCTGATTGTTGCTGCAACCTTGGGTATGTCTTCTATCGCATTCGCTGCCGATACCGTGACACCACCTGCCGCTCCAATGGCTAAGGCACCAGCAGCCCATAGTGCTCCAGCCAAAACCATGCATCACAAAAAAGCGACAAAATCGGTGAAAAAAGCAGAGAAAGCCGCTCCAATGCAAAAAGCGCAAGCTGCTAAGAAACACCACAAAAAAACGACTCACACTAAATCTGCCCCGGCAGCAGTGCCCGCCGTAAAATAAAGTCGAGAAAGCTAGCTGAAGCCAGCTCTTTACGATTGACCTGCAACAACTTCACTCGCTCAACACCCGGTTCTCCGGGTGTTTTTTATCAGGAGTGCTGATAATGCTGCGCCGTTATTTATTTGAAATCACTCTGGCTACATTAATTATTTGCGGGCTGATCGCTCTGTTTTTTTATTTATAATATATATCCGTAATGCTTCAAGCAGCATGTTGGTTGCTTAGAGTATAAGCGACTTATATCGCGCTAAAATTATCGAAAAATCAAATGCTGACAACATACTACATAGCTAATTGTGTCTATAGTTATCAATAGGGAAGCTTGTGATTAACAGCTTAACCAGTAGGTCTCAGGTTTGTGAATAAATACCCTTTTAGGGAATAAGGCAGGCTAATCATTTATGCGTTTATCTTCATTATTACTATTAAGTCTGTTACCTCTTTCCGTGGCTCATGCCCTTCCCCTCACTGGCACGTCAAATGACGACAGCAGTGTTACCGATCAAACCACTCTATTTTTTGGTAAAGATGATCGTACTGCGGTCACTAATGGCTCTCAATGGCCATGGCAAGCCATTGGCCAGGTTGAAACTGCCAGTGGCAACCTTTGTACTGCGACCTTAATCTCTCCCCGCCTAGCACTTACCGCTGGGCATTGTGTATTAGCGCCTCCTGGTAAGATTGATCGTGCGGTAGCCTTACGGTTTATATCGCACGACGGTCATTGGAAGTATCAAGTTACGAGTCTGGAAACACTGGTTGATGCCAGGTTGGGTAAGAAACTCAAACCTGACGGCGATGGCTGGATAGTTCCACCCGCAGCAGCTGCATATGACTATGCTCTTATTCGACTAACCAATAAAAAGCCACTTCCTATCAAGCCGTTACCATTGTGGGATGGAACCGCTAATGAATTGACTCAAGCACTTAAACAAGTTGGCCGTAAAATAACACAAGCGGGTTATCCACTTGACCATCTGGATACCCTCTACAGCCATGAAGATTGCCTGATCACCGGTTGGGCGCAGCAAGGTGTGCTTTCTCATCAATGCGATACATTACCAGGTGATAGCGGCTCGCCCTTGTTGCTGAAAAATGGCGAGAAATGGTCTTTGATTGCCATTCAAAGTTCAGCCCCCGCCGCTAAAGACCGTTATTTGGCAGATAACCGGGCTCTAGCAGTTACTGCCATAAAAAATCGGTTAAAAACGCTCGCTACTAAGACTGCTAAGACAAGCAAATAGTCATGCCTCAATTCGGCAAAAGGTATTGATGGATTAACAACGAACCTAACAGCGACTACTCCTTACTGGTACAACGGGGCTTTTGAGTAAATTTAAAAACAAAAGTCCCGCCTAATGCAGCGGCATATCGACTTAACGTCGTGAGATTAGGCGAAATGATACCTTTTTCCATCCGACTGATATTTTGTTTCCTTAACCCCGCTCTCCTGGCAATATCTTCTTGAGTCAAATTGCATCGCTGGCGGGCAGCTTTAAGCTCCGTCATCATGGCTTGCCTGATCTGCAAGTCAGAATACGCTTCATTTACTTGAGGGTGATTTAAAGCGTTAGCTTTAACCTCAGAAAAAGGAAGAATGTCAAAATCATCTTGTCTTTTCATGGCAACAATCTCCGTTTGAGTTCCTTCATACGCTGATAAGCCAACATCAGTGTCCGTCTTGAGGCCTTTTGCGTTTTCTTCTGCAAGATATGAATGATATAAATCTGCTGTTCTGCCTGGTAAAAGAAAAAACCACGCCCGCAACCTTCCTTTGCACTGACCCTCAATTCTTTCAGCCCTTTCCCTATATCCCGCACTACAGGTTCTCTCAACTCATGACCATAAACCTCTAACTCATCTAGAGCCTTAATCAGAGCCGCCTGTATTCCCACGGGTAATTTAAACAATTCTCTTTGCGCCAACCTCAACAAACAAATCGTATACATAAGCAATCCCTGCTCCCGAAAACTCTATCAAACACACCAAATGTAATCAAATATGGTGACCTACAATCAGATAAACTTTGAGTAAGCTGCCTGAATGCCAAGGCAGATATAGCCTTAGTTAAAGGGCTGAGGCAATAACGTTGCAGCACAATAGGAGTGTTAATTGATAGTTTTCGAGTGGCTTCGCATGAAAATCAGTAGGTTTCATCGATTACATAGTTGAGACAAAAAAGAGAGGATTTAAATTATATAAATGCTGCGGCGAAGTGGAGTCTGGCGGTTGAAACATTCCGCGCCTGAGCCATTATTTCAGGCGCGGAGTCGTATTGATTAGCCATCAGGCAGAGAGTTGTTCGATAGTCTGTAAAATACGCTTATCTGAAATGGGATACGGTGTTCCCAATTGTTGTGCAAATAAACTCACTCGCAGCTCTTCAATCATCCAACGAACTTCTTTAACATCTTCATCTTGTTGACGTTTAGGCGGTAACTTGTTGAGCCATTGCTGCCACATCTGCTGTACATGTTCCACCCGTTGCATTTGGGCACGATCACGATGAGGATCTACAGCTAACTTCTCCATCCGTCGCTCAATGGCGTGCAGATAGCGCAATGTATCCGGTAAACGTTTCCAACCATTATTCGTGACAAAACCTCGGTAAATCAGGCCGCTAAGCTGTGCTTTGATATCGGAAAGTGCTAATGCTTGCGAGATATCAACCCGGCCTTTTAAACGTTTATTTATGCTGAATACGGTAGTCAGGATCTGTTCAACTTGTTTGGCAATATCCACAACAGTATCGTTTAATTCGGCCCGAACTTTTTCTTGAAGCTGAGCAAAATCGGCCTCTTGCCATACCGGCCCACCATATTGCGCGACGAGTTTATCCACTCCACAAGCAATGCAATCATCAATTAGATCCATCACTTTGCCATAAGTATTGAAATAGAGACCGAGTTTGGATTTGTTCGGCAACTTTTCATGTAAATACTTAATCGGAGAAGGAATATTAAGCAGCAATAAACGGCGTGTCCCCTGCCACATGGCCTGTTGTTGTTGGGCTTCAGTATCAAATAAGCGAATCGCGACACTGTCTTTCTCATCAACCAATGCCGGGTATGCTTTAACTTCGTATCCTCCCCGGCGTTGCTCGTAGCACACGGGAAGTGAGCCGAAACTCCAGATATGTAAGTTATTTTGCTCAATACCGTCATCGGCAACCGCTGAAAGCGTTTCTTGTACTTTCTCCTGGAGTTGGAGCTTCAAGGCGGCAAGGTCTTTCCCCTCACGTAAAGTTCGATTTTTATCATCCAGCACACGAAACGTCATTTTTAGGTGGTCGGGGACTTGCTCCCACTGCCAACTCTCGCGTGACACTGTCACCCCCGTCATGCGACGTAACTCGCGCTCTAATGCATCCAGCAGACTGGTTTCCAACGGGGTTACCCGCGCTAAGAATGCCTCGGCATAGTTAGGAGCAGGTACAAAGTTGCGTCGAACCGGCTTAGGTAAAGACTTGATTAGCGCCACCACTAACTCACGGCGGATCCCCGGAATCTGCCAGTCAAACCCCTCTTCCTGAACCTGATTGAGGATAGGAAGCGGGATATGGACAGTGACCCCATCAGCATCGGTACCGGGCTCAAATTGATAAGAAAGTCGTAGTTTAAGTGACCCTTGATACCAAAAGTTCGGGTAATCAAGCGGGTTAACTTTGTTCGCGCCATCCTTGATAAGCATGGTTTTTTCAAAGTTGAGCAACTCCGGTTGTGTCTGGCTGGTTTTCTTCCACCAGCTATCAAAATGACGTGCAGAAATAACATCACGGCTAATACGCTGGTCATAGAAGTTAAACAATGTCTCGTCATCAACCAGAATGTCGCGTCGGCGAGACTTGTGCTCCAATTCTTCAACTTCAGCCAATAGTTTTAAATTGGCGCGGAAGAAAGCATGCCGTGTCTGCCAATCACCCTCAACCAAGCCGTGACGGATAAACAACTCGCGACACAGCGGCGGATCAATTGGCCCATAGTTGATCTTACGCTCAGTGACGATTGGCAACCCGAATAAGGTCACTTTCTCACTGGCCATCACCGCCCCTTGCGCTTTCTCCCAATGCGGGTCGCTATAGTGATGTTTAACCAAGTGCTGTGCTAAGGGTTCGATCCATTCCGGTTCAATACGAGCCGCAATGCGCCCCCATAAGCGGCTGGTTTCGACCAATTCGGCGACCATACACCACTTTGGAGGTTTTTTGAATAAACCGGAGCCTGGGAAAATAGCAAAACGAGCATTGCGCGCACCTGTATACTCTTGCTTTTCAACGTCTTTCTGACCAATATGCGATAGTAGGCCGGTTAGAATGGCGGTATGAACACTGCGATAGTCTGCGGCAACGCTATTGACCGGGATGCCCAGCTCTTTCACCACCTGACGCAGTTGGGTATAGATATCCTGCCATTCGCGCACCCGTAAATAGCTCAGGAAATCGCTACGGCATAATTTACGGAATTGCGCCGATGATAGTTCTTTTTGCTGCTCTTTCAGGTAATCCCATAGATTAACAAATGCAAGGAAATCAGAGTCTTTATCGGCGAAACGTCGATGCTTTTCATCGGAGGCCTGTTGTTTATCCATCGGACGTTCACGCGGATCCTGGATAGACAATGCCGAGGTGATGATCATCAATTCCCGCACACTGCCACTTTTCTGGGCTTCCAACACCATTCGAGCCAAACGGGGATCAACGGGTAATTGGGCCAATTGACGACCTAGCGGTGTTAATTGTTGATGGCCGTTACTGGCAGTCTGGATAGCCCCAAGTTCCTCCAGCAGCCGTACACCATCTTGAATGTTGCGCTTGTCCGGCGCTTCCACAAATGGGAAGGCTGCGATATCCCCTAACCCTAATGAGGTCATTTGTAGGATAACGGAGGCCAAATTGGTACGCAGAATTTCCGGATCAGTGAATTCAGGACGTGAAAGAAAGTCTTGCTCGGAATAAAGACGGATACAAATACCGTCAGAGACACGGCCACAGCGGCCTTTACGCTGATTAGCCGAGGCTTGAGAAACCGGCTCAATCGGCAAGCGCTGAACTTTGGTACGGAAACTGTAGCGGCTAATCCGTGCAGTTCCGGGATCGATGACATACTTAATGCCCGGCACGGTGAGTGAAGTTTCTGCCACGTTAGTCGCCAGCACAATACGCCGCCCATGATGAGACTGAAACACCCTATTCTGCTCACTGTTGGATAAGCGAGCATACAGCGGCAGCACTTCGGTATGAGGCAAATTCTGCTTCATCAGCGCGTCCGCAGTATCACGAATTTCCCGCTCGCCACTCATAAAAATCAGGATATCGCCGGGACTTTCGCGCCCCAATTCATCTACCGCATCAAAAATAGCCTGTAACTGATCACGCTCAACATCATCGGCATCATCCACGATAGGCCGATAGCGCACTTCAACCGGATAGGTACGGCCAGAGACTTCGATAATGGGTGCATTATTAAAATGGCTGGAAAAGCGCTGCGGATCAATGGTCGCCGAGGTAATAATAACTTTCAGATCAGGGCGCTTTGGCAGTAACTCCCGCAAATACCCCAAGATGAAATCAATGTTCAGGCTGCGCTCATGTGCCTCATCAATAATCAAGGTGTCATATTGCATTAGCAGGCGATCTTGCTGAATTTCAGCCAGTAAAATACCGTCAGTCATCAGCTTAACGAGGGTGTTTTCACCCACTTGATCATTAAATCGCACTTTATAACCGACGCAACTGCCAAGTGCGGTGTCTAGCTCGTCAGCTATGCGATTTGCCACTGTACGAGCGGCAAGGCGGCGCGGTTGGGTATGACCAATGAGCCCTTTGACACCACGCCCCAACTCCAGGCAGATTTTCGGTAATTGTGTGGTTTTACCGGAACCGGTTTCACCGGCAACAATAACTACCTGATTATCGCGAATAGCATTATAGATATCTTGTTTCTTTTGACTGACCGGCAAATTCTCAGGATACGAGATAGCCGGACACGCCGCCCGACGGCTGTTAACCCGCTGCATTGCAGTAGCAATCTCAGCTTCGATTTCGCCGGTAATCGCCTCTACGGCCTCGGGATTATGGATTTTTCGTGCGCCTTGCAGCCGACGCCGCATGCGCTGTTGGTCACGGAGCATCAACTCACCGAGTTGGGAGGATAATGCTGCGAGCGAAGATTTCACGTTCAATATTCCTTGTTGCGATGCGGCTGAGACTCAAGGTATCAGCTCAATGATTTCATACTATGAATTTGATTAGCCATTGTTTTTTTTATTAATTGATATCAATTTTCGAGTGACTAATCCTCTACGAGTAATCCATAGTTTTTAATTATATATACCCAAAATAATTCGAGTTGCGGGAAGGCGGCAATTGAGTGAATCCCGATGAACTTACTCAGGTAAGTGATTCGGGTGAACAAGAGCAGCCAACGCACATGCAGCTTGAAGTATGACGGGTATAAACCCTTGCCATATAGGGTAACACAGCCAGGGTTGCTGCTGTAACCGGCGGATACTGAGCTATCTAATTCTCATCATTCAATAAAATCGAACAAAGAACGCAAAATATTGCGCTATCACTGATAGAAAAAGTTGAATAAAGTGTATCTCATTGAAAGGGCGTACCGCCTGAGTCTCTGTTACCTGTTAAGGAATTACGATGAGCAAAGTTCTGGTTCTGAAATCAAGCATTCTGGCAACCTATTCACAATCTAACCAATTGGCTGACTTTTTTGTTGAACAATGGAAAGCGGCTCACGCTGGCGATGAAATCACCGTACGTGATCTGGCAGCTCAGCCGATTCCGGTATTAGATGGCGAATTAGTGGGCGCGTTACGCCCTTCCGATGCCGAACTGACACCGCGTCAACAAGAAGCACTGGCGCTGTCTGATGAATTGATTGCTGAGTTGCAGGCGAATGACGTGATAGTTATGGCGGCGCCAATGTACAACTTTAATATCCCCACTCAGTTGAAGAACTACTTTGACCTGATTGCTCGTGCTGGCGTGACTTTCCGTTACACCGAAAAAGGGCCTGAAGGCCTGATTACCGGTAAACGTGCCATTATTCTGACCAGCCGTGGTGGTATCCATAAAGACACACCAACGGATCTGGTTGTGCCTTACCTGCGTCTGTTCCTCGGCTTTATCGGGATTACCGATGTCGAGTTCGTGTTCGCAGAAGGTATTGCTTATGGTCCTGAAGTAGCGACCAAAGCGCAAGCTGATGCCAAAGAGTTACTGACTCAGGTTGTTAGCGCTTAATGAATGACTTTCATGCATCGGCAGGTGTCTCTGTTGATACATGACTGAATGACCTTGTATTACCCTCGTTTTACCCAGTAGTGTTATTGAATCATTACGCGCCCTTGGGCGCGTTTTTTTATCGTCTGCTACTGTCTGCTACTATGCCAGCAGCGCGATGGCGCTCTCTTCATCCGTCACCAAACCATTCACCCAATGCCCACTAAGAGCGGCTTTGATAGCTTGATGTTTCTCTACACCACCCGCAATAGCAATGACCGGTTTTTCTGGCAGAATACGCAGGCTGGCACTGGTTAAACGCTGATCCAGCTTATAGCTCACTTGCTGTCCATCAATATCGATGAAGTTACCCAACATTTCAGCAACCACATGAGATGCCGTCAGTTGCGCCACATCATGTTCTGAAATAAAGCCATCTTTGTGCAGCGGGCAATGATAACCCATTGAACCAATGCCAATAAAAGTCACATCAGCTTGAGCCGCCTTCTCGGTCACCGTACGGTAAATCCGATGATTACACCACAGGTCACGATCTGCGGCGCTATCCGCAAAAAGCGGCGCGGGTAAAATAAAATAGCGGCCTTGGGTTTTCTCCGCCATCCATAACGGCACATCATAGCGGGTACAAGAACCATCAGCAGCTATTGCCCCAATAAGGGAAACGCAGCTGTGCTGAGGGCGTTCAAAATCCGGCAGTTCATCAATAGCCGCTTTTAAGCTGCGTCCTGAGCCCACACCAATAACCAGTGGTTGCTCTTGCCGCAGAAATTGCGTCATCACCTCGGCCCCCGCCACGGCGATAGCCCGTTGCACGCCCGCATTGTCCATTCCCTGGCTTGGTACTACCTGGCATTGATGTAATCCGTAGTGTTTTTGCAGTTGATCCGCCAGCGCCATACAGCGCCCCACCGGATGGGCGATGCTAACACTCACTAGCCCGTTATCTATGGCACAGGCCACCAATCGCTGAGCTACCTGGCGAGAAACCCCGAGCGCTTCAGCAATTTCGTGCTGTGTTTGACCCGCTACGTAATACATCCAAGCCGCTCTGGCCGCTTGATCCAATTTTTTGTCACTCTTATGCATGGGTTTTCTACGCGCTAGTGGTGAAGGAGCAATGTTAAACATTTTACGCCGTTGTTTGGCAGATTTTTATCTCAGCTAACGTTTATGTGAGCTAAAGCCCAACTTAAGGGCAAAAGTTACACTAACCTATCGCCATTAGAGCAAATGCCCAACCAAAGGGCTTGTGCCCAAGAATTATCTTAATGCCGACTGAGATTGCGGAGAACATGATGAATATTGAACTGAACTCAACCCCTGCTGTGTGGCTACATATTGGTGCGGGATCTTTTCACCGCGCTCATCAGGCCTGGTACCTGCATCGTTTACGGGCTGCGGGTGATAATCGCTGGTCTATTGCGCTGGCGAATATTCGTGATGATGCAACCCCTCTGCTGACAGCTTTAGCGGCCCAGAATGGCGAATACATGCTGGAAACTGTCACACCCGCCGGTGAACGCCAATATGAAAAAATCACGTCACTACGCAAAATCATTCCGTGGGATAAAGAACTGCACAATCTGGTTGAGCAAGGTAGTAAACCGGAAACTCGCGTTATCTCCTTTACCGTGACGGAAGGCGGCTACTATCTGGATAACCAGTTTAATCTGCAACAGGATAACGCCGATATTCAGGCCGATCTTAATGGGGATTGTCGGACAATTTATGGCGCAATCAGTCGGATTTTACTGCAACGCCAACAACTGCACAGCGGCCCAGTGACTCTGCTGAACTGCGATAATTTGCGCCATAACGGCGAGCGTTTTCGCCACTGCCTATTGCAGTTTCTGGCACTGCGCGATCAGCAAAGTTTGCTCAGCTGGGCAACCGATGAGACTCGCAGCCCGAATACCATGGTTGATCGTATTACGCCTCGTCCATCTGACGATATCGCCCCACGCGTGCTGCAGCAAACTGGTTTTGCCGACCAAGCGCCTGTTATGGGTGAGTCATTCATTCAGTGGGTTATTGAAGATGACTTTATTGCCGGGCGACCCGCGTTGGAAAATGTGGGAGTAGAAATGGTCGAATCGGTGCTGCCATATGAAGAAGCAAAGATTCGTATCCTCAATGCCAGCCACAGTTGTATCGCCTGGGCTGGTACTTTGATAGGCCAGAGTTACATTCACGAAAGTACTCAAACAGACGCTATTCGCCAGATGGCCTATGACTATGTGACCCAAGATGTCATCCCGTCTCTATCACCTAGCCCGTTGGATTTAGCGAATTATCGTGATGTGGTGTTAGATCGCTTCAGTAACTCGTTTATTCGCGACACCAATCAGCGCGTCGCCGCCGATGGTTTCTCTAAAATCCCAGGTTTTATTACACCGACATTGATGGAGTGCTACCAACGAGGTTGCACACCCGCCGCCACCGCCATGCTGCCGGCCTTATTCTTTGTCTTTATGGAGAGTTGGCACCAAGACACCCTGCCATATGAATACCAAGATGGCATGTTAGATGCCTCTGCCGTGCATGCCATGTTCCAGTCGGCTGACCCTGTGGGTCTGTTTGCCCGCGATAACAAATTGTTTGGCGCATTGGCCAGTGACAGCCAGTTTGAACAGTTATTACGACAATCCATTGACCGGGTTAATGCCTGGGTAATGGCTAACCGTTAATCAGCGACAAGGAATGGCTATGTATCTTGGACTTGATTTAGGCACATCAGAAATTAAAGCCGTGGTGATTGATGATCATGGGCAGATCTTAGCAAGCGAAGGTGAGCCGCTTACCGTACAACGCCCGCATCCGCTGTGGTCAGAACAAAATCCGACTGACTGGTGGCAGGCGACGCAACGTGTGATTGGCCGCCTGCGTCATAAAATACCGCAACGCTGGGGCGAGATCCTCGCCATCGGCCTATCAGGCCAAATGCACGGTGCAGTGTTGCTTAACCGCGAAGACCACATTTTGCGCCCAGCGATTCTGTGGAATGACGCGCGCTGTGCCGACGAGTGCGAGGAGCTGACGCGCAATGCTCCGCAGTTGCATCAGATAGCTGGGAATTTGGCAATGCCGGGTTTCACTGCGCCAAAACTACTGTGGGTGGCTCGCCATGAGCCAGAGATCTTCTCACAACTCGCTACCGTGCTACTGCCGAAAGACTATCTGCGCTGGATGATGAGTGGCGATAAGGTCAGCGATATGTCCGACTCCGCCGGAACACTGTGGCTGGATGTAGCAAAACGGGATTGGTCAGACTCCCTGCTGGCAGCTTGTGGATTATCGCGGGATATGATGCCACGGCTGATTGAGGGTAATCAGCCCAGCGGTTATCTGAAAACGGATATCGCCCGCGAATGGGGTTTGTCCGATAAGGTAGTGATTGCCGGTGGCGGTGGCGACAATGCCGCCAGTGCCGTTGGGATTGGCGCTATTAATCCCGGTGATGGATTTATCTCTTTGGGCACATCCGGCGTGTTGTTCGCGGTTAATGATTGCTACCGCCCTAACCCACAATCGGCGGTACATGCTTTTTGCCATGCCTTGCCGCATCGTTGGCACCAAATGAGCGTGATGCTCACCGCTGCCAGTGCGCTGCGCTGGTTATGCCAACTGCTGGGTACCAATGAAACAACATTGTTATCCGAAGTGGCTCAACTCAGTCGGGCTGAACAACGGCTGGCCCCTCTTTTCCTACCGTATCTTTCCGGCGAACGTACCCCCCATAACGATCCGCTGGCAACCGGCGCTTTTCACGGCATGACACATGCTACTGATCGCGCGGCATTGGGTTATGCGGTGCTGGAAGGTGTCACTTTTGGCATTGCTGATGGTTTGGCGGTATTGCAAGAAGCGGGTACTCAGCTGAGCCAATCGTCACTGATTGGTGGCGGTGCGCGCAGTGCCTGGTGGGGGCAATTGATGGCCGACACGCTGAGCTTGCCGATTGTGACCCACAGCGGTGGAGAGGCTGGCGGTGCTTTAGGCGCAGCGCGTTTAGGCTGGCTAGCGACCGGTGGTGATGAACAACTGGTGTGTGCCAAGCCGCACATTGACCAGCGTTTTATCCCTGATGTTAACCGGCAAGATGCCTTATTCGTCCGCCTTGAGCGCTACCGACGACTCTATCAACAGCAACGCCAACTTCGCCAACCGTTAACACGATAAAACCAAAATACACCTACGCCCGGACGAGCACATCGCCCTTTCATTTGCTGTCCCTACAAATAAGCAGCCGGCGCTCAAACGCCAAAGGAACTGACTATGCAAGAAAAATCGACTCATTGGCTTGGCTTGCCGATGAATTTATTCTGGGGCTACGTTGCTATTGCCATATTTATGAGCGGCGATGGCTTTGAAATGGCCTTCTTATCTAAGCACATTACCGATATGGGGTTTTCACCAGCGCAATCGGCCTTTGTCTTTACCCTCTATGGGTTAGCGGCAGCCATTGCCGCCTGGAGTTCAGGAGTGGTGGCTGAAATTATCACGCCACAACGCGCAATGCGGATAGGTTTTATCCTGTGGGTGGTGATGCATTGCCTGTTTATGCTGTTTGGCCTGGGGATGAAAAGCTACCCATTGATGCTGGTATTCTATGGGATCCGTGGCCTGGCCTACCCACTATTTATCTATTCATTTGTCATGCTTATTGTGCAAAACGTGCCTAAACAGCAACTCTCTTCGGCGATGGGCTGGTTCTGGGCAATGTACTCGGTCGGTATTGGCGTGGTAGGCAGCTATTTACCGAGCTTCACCATTCCGATGATAGGTGAAACAGGCACTTTGTGGTTGGCCATCGTGTGGGTCGCCGTCGGTGGCATGATGGCCCTGATACTGCTGCGCAATGTCGGTACGGCCAGCCCAAAGGCGGCGCTGTCCAATAAGGAAAAAATCAAAGAGTTGTCGCGGGCGGTTACCATCCTATTTACCAACAAGAATATTTTCTTGTCCTGTTTGATTCGCATCATTAACACACTATCACTGTTTGGATTTGCCGTGATCATGCCGCTGCTGTTTGTTGGCAGACTCGGCTTCACGATGTCTGAATGGCTACAGATCTGGGCAGTATTCTTCTTTGTCACCATTTTCACTAACATCATGTGGGGGATTTTGGGCGAAAAAATCGGTTGGATGCGGCAGGTGCGTTGGTTTGGTTGCATCGGCTGCGCAATCTCCAGCCTGGCGTTTTACTATATTCCGATGCATTTTGGCCATAACTTCTGGGCAGCACTTATCCCGGCAGTGATGCTAGGAATAACTGTGGCGGCGTTTGTTCCAATGACCGCAGTCTTCCCGGTATTGGAGCCCGAACACAAAGGTGCAGCGATTTCGATTTATAACCTGTCTGCCGGTTTGAGTAATTTTGTTGCGCCGGCTATCGCATCGCTGGTATTACCTTTCTTCGACATTGTGGGCGTGGTGTGGGTTTATACCGCGTTGTACCTGATTGCAGCGGTATTGACCTTGATTGTCAAAGTGGAACAACCGGGCCATGTGGATACCTATTACCGCAAAGAGTCTCTAAACAGCATCAATACGCCTCCTGTTGCAGCGAATTTGCAGGCTGAGCGCTAATCTGCTGTTTTCTGCAGCAGAAGTGGGACTATTTACCATAAAAAACGCCCATCTCTTGGCGGGCGTTTTTATCAATTGCGCGGCAGGATAGCGATGATCAGCGCTGCATCCACTGGCCGTTAATCCCACGAACATATTCCCCTGCCGCCGCGCGGTTAACCAACTTTTGCCCCGCCAGCTTGGCGACATCCTCGGTTGAAATATGGTTTTTTTGCGCCACTTCCTGATACTTCTCTGCTCTGGCGATGTTAATTTGCTCTACCAGCGCCAGGGTTTCAGCATCCTTTTTCACCGGAGCCAGATAACCACTGAGGGTTTCGCCCACCCGACCTTGCTGTTTAGCCTGCTCTAATGTCAGCGCAAAGGCCCCTGAGCTAAACAGTAAACTGCAACTCAATATTATGCAGCCTACTATCACGCGAACTAACTGTTGTGATGAGCCAATCCAACTGGACGTTAGCTTTTTCATGATGGCCCCTTAAAATAGATTAGATTGATTTTTAAGCAGATTTTCCACATCTTTATCAACTTTGATCTGGATTTCATGCTCAATCTTAACATTCATATTAATCGTGATCGGTTTTTCCGGGGTTGCTACTTCAAGGCGCAAACAGCCACTCAGCATAAAAATGCCCAGCACGATTGCCACAGGTTCCCATGTTAAGATCTTCATTCCTTAGCCCTCACCGGTATAGATTCTGTTGGTCGTATTGAAAGTGTTTGCTGTAACCACTCTTGTAAATTGTCACCAAAACGCAGGCTGCGCCAGAGTTGGAATACATTTTCCTCATGCTGATAATTCAACACTATCTCTCGTTTTGCATTTTTCTGCGTATTAACACCATGGATCTTTGAACGCAGCGTTAATTGGCCTAGATTATCCAAACTGACGGTGGCATAAGATTGGTAAATTTCCATATAACGCAACCAGTCAATCGCCGCGCCAGCAACAAAATTGCTCTCACCAATAGAATTAGCCAAATCAGGGTCCAGGCGCAATGTCACTGTGCCGTCATTCGCTATCCAACCATTGCGCACCAACCACTGTGGATTATTGAGATAAAGTGGTAATTCGCCGTTCACTTTGCCCGACATAGCCAATTTCTTGGGTTTGAGCACGGTAAATAATTCACTTAAATCAATCGATTTTAATTTCAGCACCGCCGCGTCATGTTGGGGTAAGCGCAAAGCCGACAAACTTAAATGCCCTTTCAGAATATCCATGCCAACGTGACTTAAGGTCAATGGGGTTTGCTCCGAATAGGGATAAGTCCCCTGTAAATCGGCGGTGATATTCTGCATTTCAAACAAATTAGTTATTGAGGCAATACGCAGCATAACCGGCTCTTTCGGCCCCAACAGCCAGTGGTGATTTTCAAAGCGATAAGACATGACAAAATCCAACCCACTGAGTTCGCCGTCTTTCAGCCACATTCCGCCATTGTTGACAACCCAATGTCCACCCGCAGTAAAACCTTGTTGGCGAGCAGCAGAAAAAGCGGCCTGAGCATACAGCTCACCATCACGCAGCCTGATGCCCAACTCTTCTGAAATAAGCGGTTGGAATACTGTCAGCGATTGTTTTGGCCACCAGCCCTCTCCCCGTAAACGCTCGCCATCCCAACGGCCACGCAATGCAATTGGCCCGATAGCCTGCGCCTGTAACTTACCCTGCCACAAAAAGCTGTCCGGCTCGCGCCCATTCAGTTGCAGTGAAAGCACGGCTGGAGGTAGATAACCGCCACCGTCACTAAACGCGACTTTTTTGGCGCCCAGTTCAAAACCAGCAATAAAAGCGGGGTGATGATTATCGCGCTGCCAGGTCAGAGGCTTAGCTAAAGTAAGCCGGGGTGCCTCGACTGAAACCACCCCATATCGCAGCCGATCGAAGCCGGTTGAGAGTTTATCGACAGTGATCAACGTCCCCTGCCAATTGCCCCTGCCGCCCATATCCCAACGCGCAGCCAAAGGAGGTAACTGACCGTTACCCCAATATCGCCACTGCCATTGGCCTTTGTCAGGCCAAAACTCTTGTGCTTGCCCATCTAAATGCAGATTAAAATCACCCCAATAACTGTCCTGTGCATCTACAATTGCCTGTAGCCGCCCTGTCACCCCAGCAGCCGTCACCTTGACCCCCGCCAAAGGCCAGCGCGCATCTCTGATACGTAACTCCGGTGTCACATTACCATGAGCACGCAACAAAGCACCGGGATGCAGTACCCAGGTCGGATTCAATATCGAACCGCTAAGTAAGCCGGGAATGGTGGCATTCAAAACCATTCTGTCCAGATTAGCTTGACCACTGAGCTGAAATTTTAAGTCACTGTTTATCATGCTTAGGTTGCCTGGCCCAAGAGTCAGGACAGCATTACCTTTACCACTTTTCCCCGAGGTGATGACATTAATGCGCGCCTCGATCGAGGTTTGATCCAATCCCTGATCCCAGTCATAGAGAGTCAGATTAATGCCGCCATTCAAGGGTTGTAGCTGGTAGGGCCATTGCCACTGGCCGTTAGCTATTTGAATTTTATTCGCGGAAACGCGCCAAGGTAACCGCGCGAGCGGAGCGTCATCACCGCGCGCTGTCAGAGTTAAAACGCCCTCTTGCTGTTGCCAACTCAAATTCAATAGTAACGGTTTAGACAGATAGCCTGTCGTCAATACGCCGTCGAGCGCACCCTGCGCTGGCCAATCGTCCAGCGACAGTGGGATTTTAATTTTACCGCTCAGTTCGAATGGGTGTGGGGTGCCGGGAACGGCAATAGAGAGTTGATTTAGGCTAAGTTGTTGCTGCGCATCCAGTGTCGCAGCGAAACTCAATTGCTGCCCTTGATAACGCAACTCTTGGGTGAATTTTTGCGAGGTTAAGGTCAGTTTACCTGCGTATTGCTGCCACGGCGTAATCTGCAAATTGCCGATATTTAGATCAAGCTTTGACAGCTGCTGCTGCCAGTAAGCCAAATCTTGCGGCGCACCTTCATCGCTGCTCGGTAACTTACTCAGACATGCGGTATCCACGGCGACGTTATTAGCCGCTAACTGCCAACGTCCTTGATGGAAACCGATACTTAACTGGTCAATATCGGCCAATGTGCAATCTTGTACCCGGTAGCGCAGCAGTGGCAGACGCAATGCGCCATCATGCCAAACTGGGGGATGGGTTAAAACCAGTTGGCTACCCGCTGGCAACCAAAATTGTGCGATTTTCGGTAACCACTGCGGTAGCATTTTCCATAAAACCACCAAGAAAATTGCGCTGATTAATAGCAACCAACCCACTGTTTTTGCGCATTTAGTCATGACTTGCCTTGTGTAATCACTAACCCGACATCCGATGTACTTTAATCTCTACCACTAAAATCACTGCAACTAAACTACTGCAAGATACCATAATAACAAACTATGCTCTGATGACTCATAAGCAGAACCGCTGCCATCGAAAATGGGAAGAAAAACCTTACCTCATTGGCATGAGAAACTTGCAAGCGCCTTATTTAACTTATTATTGTGGCAAATTGTATGATTTATTCAAATCTGCTAGATTGATCACAATATTTTAGCGGAGATATCATGATGAAATTAGCCGTTTACAGTACCAAACAGTATGACCGTAAATACCTCGAATTGGTCAACAAAGATTTTGGCTTTGAATTAGAGTTTTTCGATTTTCTGTTAAGCCCAAAAACCGCAAAAATGGCTGCGGGCTGTGATGCGGTTTGTATTTTCGTCAACGATGATGCGTGTCGCGAAACCCTGACTGAATTGAAAGAAGTCGGCGTTGAGATTTTAGCATTACGCTGTGCCGGCTTTAATAATGTGGATTTGAATGCAGCGAAAGAGTTGGGGATTCCGGTGGTTCGCGTTCCGGCCTATTCACCTGAAGCCGTCGCTGAACATACCGTCGGTATGATGATGAGCCTTAATCGCCGTATTCACCGAGCTTATCAACGCACCCGTGATGCCAACTTCTCGCTGGAAGGCCTGATTGGTTTCAATATGCATGGCCGTACTGCGGGGATCATCGGTACCGGTAAAATTGGTGTTGCGACTATGCGTATCTTGAAAGGTTTTGGTATGCGCTTGTTAGCTTATGACCCTTACCCAAGTCAGGCGGCGCTGGATTTGGGAGCTGAATATGTCGACCTCAAAACCTTGTACGCTGAATCTGATGTTATCTCACTGCACTGTCCGATGACGCCGGAAAACCACCATTTGCTCAATAAGCAATCCTTTGAACAAATGAAAGATGGCGTAATGATCATCAATACCAGTCGTGGTGGTCTGATTGACTCGACAGCGGCAATCGATGCTCTGAAACAACAGAAAATCGGTTCGCTTGGCATGGATGTGTATGAAAATGAACGCGATTTATTCTTTGAAGACAAATCTAATGACGTGATTCAGGATGATGTCTTCCGCCGTCTGTCTTCTTGCCATAATGTGCTGTTTACTGGGCATCAGGCATTCCTGACAGAAGAAGCGCTGACCAGCATTTCTAACACCACCATGCAGAATATTGCGCAACTGAAAAAGGGCGAACCTTGTCCGAATATTGTTTCGGTCTAATATACCCTAAATAATTCGAGTGGCAGGAAGGCGGCAAGCAGCGGCCTCGTAGAGGCGGGGCCCATGGATGGGCCACATATTGAGAACAGCCAACGTACATGCAGTTTGCAAGATGACGGGTATCAGCGAACCGGACAAGCGCCGCGCATTAATGCCCATTCTTCACAGCGTTTCCCATCCGGCAATTGACACATGCCTACGCTTCCACCATTAAGTTGCTTGGCAATGGTCAATACACCGCCCGCATTAGTACAATTGACGGCCGCAGGATTCGCCATATTGAGATTATGAACATTGGCACTAGTGGCTTGTTGTACTGGCTCAGCAGTATCATTATTGTTTAAAAATCGAGAGGTGGATGCGGTATCTGTTGGATTATTGCTGCTACAGGCGGCTAAAAATAATACGGCTCCGCCCACAAACCAGGATAATAATTTCATTCTTTTGCTCCGGCATGAGAAATATATAGCGGTATAATTGTTTTATATAATAACTGTTATAATTAAAACGCAACAGAAATAAGCATAAATACATTAATTAAATTTAGCTCAGATCAAAACTGGCAATCGAGTTACCGCGCTATTCTGGCGCTAAGGTTTGGCAAAAAATAAGCAAACTATATTAATCATGGCAAAGAATCAAACACCTACAGCTTGGACAAAATACGACAGGAATAATTATGATCACTGATTTACTACTACGAATTACTTTGGCGGGTGCATTGGGAGGGTTGATTGGGCTGGAACGTCAGTTGCGTGCTAAAGATGCTGGGTTAAGAACTCATATCCTGGTGGGTATTGGTAGTGCCATGTTTATGATTGTTTCAAAATATGGTTTTGAAGATTTACTGACATTAGAACACGTCAGTTTTGACCCCAGCCGTGTTGCGGCACAGGTCGTCAGTGGCATGGGCTTCCTTGGTGCCGGTACCATCATGATTCAAAAACAGATGGTCAAAGGGCTTACCACCGCTGCCGGGATGTGGGTCACCGCCGCTATTGGTCTGGTGATTGGTAGTGGTCTATATGAAATTGGGATTTACGGTACGGTGGTGACATTAGTTGTGCTGGAGATCTTCCGCCAGTTAAGTAACCGGATTATTGGTCAACACCATTTTGTTTCTATTAAGCTACTCGCGGACAGCGTGCCACGTATTCTGATTGCGATGCAAAAATTAAAATTACATCCTATTAATTTGTCGGTTACTCACAAACCTGAGAAAGGTGAACATGAATGTGAGCTTACGATGGAAGTCACCTTGCCACCCAGAAAAAACTTGGATCAGGTTTATGAATCATTATTGGCCGTCGAGGGAATACACCAGTTGGACATTAAATAGTTGTACTGCAAGTATTGTATGACGAGTATAAAAACATAGTGATCTCCTTCCGCGTTATCGTATCCTGTGGCGATAACGCGGAAAGCAGCTAAATGCTATACAGCCGGCGGTATAACGGGCATATGACTAATGCATCGGTGTCTTCGACAGCAGGTTAATGACTAACACACCGGCAATAATCAATGTCATGCCAGCAATGGCCGCCCAGTCTAATTTCTGCTGGTACATAAAAGTGGCAGCGACGGACACCAACACAATCCCCAATCCTGACCAGATAGCATAAGCAATACCCAATGGCATGGTTTTTACTACCTGTGATAATCCCCAAAAAGCAATGCCATAACCAATTACCACCACAATAGAGGGCATTAAGCGGGTAAAGCCATCAGAGGCTTTTAGCATTGTGGTGGCTACCACCTCGGCAACAATTGCCATCATTAAATACATGAAACCACTCATTATCAGCCTCTCAATTCAGTATTGGGTCGACATTATGCCTATTGAAGATTAAATGGTCATTAAATCTATTTACACTTCACCATTGTTTCACAAACAAACTCAATGCTCGCGCAATTATTGTTCGCCGAAGTGGCAAACAATAACTAATCGCTGTTATCAATAGTTTTCTAATTGTAATAATTATTATCTGAAAGCCACAATATAAGCCTAAACCCGCAATTCGTCTTATTCACGACACAACCTGTCGGCCGCCGCCACACAAAAGCGATAACGAGCAAAAATACTCTCTGCTAGAATTTCATTATTAGTTCAAATAGTCAGAGACACCCCCGCACTTCTTTTGTTCTCTGCATGACTTGCAATGTGAAGGTATAAATTAATGATTACTACTGACGGTAACAGTGCAGTAGCTTCTGTGGCCTATCGTGCCAGTGAAGTTATTGCCATCTACCCTATTACGCCAAGCTCCACCATGGCAGAACAGGCTGATGCCTGGTCTGGTGATGGTAAAGTCAATATCTGGGGTGATGTTCCCCGCGTGGTTGAAATGCAGTCTGAAGGCGGGGCCATTGCGACGGTGCATGGCGCACTGCAAACTGGCGCATTATCTACCTCGTTTACTTCCTCGCAGGGATTGCTGTTAATGATCCCGACCCTGTACAAACTGGCTGGCGAGCTGACACCTTTTGTTCTGCATGTGGCGGCGCGTACTATTGCGACCCATGCTCTGTCTATTTTTGGTGATCACTCAGATGTCATGGCTGTGCGACAAACGGGTTGTGCCATGCTGTGTGCCAGCAGTGTACAGGAAGCGCAAGATTTCGCTCTAATTTCCCAAGTAGCAACTCTCAATAGTCGCATTCCATTTATTCATTTCTTTGATGGTTTTCGCACCTCACACGAAATCAATAAAATTGTACCGCTCAGTGATGACACGCTGCGCCAATTGCTGCCGCAGAAAGGCATAGACGGCCACCGCAGTCGGGCGCTTTCACCGGATCATCCGGTAGTACGGGGTACCTCCGCTAACCCGGATACCTATTTCCAGTCGCGTGAAGCCACTAACCCTTGGTATAACAATACGTATCAACATGTTGCCGATGCAATGCAGGCCTTTGCTGAAGCGACGGGACGTGAATATAAGCCATTTGAGTATTACGGCCACCCACAGGCGGAGCGCGTTATCATTCTGATGGGGTCAGCGATTGGTACCTGTGAAGAAGTGATTGATAGCCTGCTAACCCGCGGGGAAAAAGTAGGCGTACTGAAAGTGCGCTTATTCCGCCCCTTCTCTGCTGAACATCTGCTCAGTGTTTTGCCGCAATCTGTCAGCAAAATTGCGGTGCTGGATCGTACCAAAGAGCCCGGGGCACTGGCCGAGCCACTTTATCTTGATGTTATGACAGCGCTGGCTGAAGCCTATAGCCGTGGTGAACGCGCTACATTACCGAAAGTGATTGGCGGCCGCTATGGGTTATCTTCCAAAGAATTTGGCCCAGATTGTGCGCTGGCGGTGTTCAAAGAATTATCGCTTGATTTACCTCGCCCGCGCTTTACCGTAGGGATTTTTGATGACGTGACGGGTCTATCCTTATCACTCACCGATGAGAAAATCGAACAGCGCGCCACATTGGAGGCCCTGTTCTACGGCCTCGGCAGTGATGGTTCGGTATCTGCGACAAAAAATAACATTAAGATTATCGGCAACAGTACCTCGCTGTATGCCCAAGGTTATTTTGTTTACGACTCGAAAAAGGCCGGTGGCCTGACCGTCTCTCACTTACGTGTCAGTGAAACCCCTATCAATTCAGCTTATCTGGTCAGTCAGGCCGATTTTGTCGGCTGCCATCAGTTACAGTTTATTGATACCTACCAAATGGCGGAGCGCCTTAAACCAGGCGGTATCTTCCTGATTAATACCCCGTTCAGCGCCGACGAAATGTGGCAACGTCTGCCACAAGAAGTTCAGGCGGTACTGCATCAGCGCAATGCCCGTCTGTTTGTGATTAATGCGGCAAAAATTGCCCGCGAATGCAAACTGGGTGCGCGTATCAATACCGTGATGCAGATGGCATTCTTCCATCTGACGCAAATATTGCCAACGGCTATGGCGCAAGAGCAATTACGGGCGGCCATTGACCGTAGCTACAGTAATAAAGGGCCGGAAATTGTTACTCGTAACTGGCAGGCACTGGATGCCACCCTCGATGCATTGGTCGAAATCCCACTGCAACCGATTGATGAAAATAGCCCGATGCGCCCACCGATTGTCTCGGATCAAGCGCCTGATTTCGTTAAAACTGTGACTGCCACCATGCTCGCCGGTTTGGGGGATGCTCTGCCCGTTTCGGCCTTCCCACCTGATGGCACTTGGCCGGTGGGCACCACGCAGTGGGAAAAACGTAATATTGCTGAAGATATTCCTATCTGGCAGCCTGATCTCTGTACCCAGTGTAACCACTGTGTTGCTGCTTGCCCGCACTCGGCAATTCGCGCCAAAGTAGTTCAGCCGGATGCCATGTCAGGCGCACCAGACAGCTTACAATCACTGGATGTGAAAGCCCGCGATATGCGTGGACAGAAGTATGTCTTGCAAGTTGCACCAGAAGACTGCACTGGGTGTAATCTTTGTTATGAAGTCTGCCCGGCGAAAGACCGGCAGAACCCAGAAATCAAAGCCATCAATATGAAACCGCGGCTGGAACATCTGGTGGAAGAAAAAGCTCACTATGATTTCTTCCTCAAATTGCCGGAAATCGATAAAACACAAATGGAGCGTATCGATATCCGTACCTCACAGTTGATTTCGCCGCTGTTTGAGTATTCCGGTGCTTGTTCAGGTTGTGGTGAAACCCCATACATTAAATTGCTCACCCAGTTGTATGGCGATCGTCTGTTAATTGCCAATGCTACCGGTTGCTCTTCAATTTATGGTGGTAACCTACCGACCACGCCTTATACCACCAATGCTGATGGCCGTGGCCCCGCTTGGGCTAACTCACTGTTTGAAGATAACGCCGAGTTTGGCTTGGGCTTCCGCCTGACTGTTGACCAACATCGCCAACGGGTTGCCCGTTTGATCAATCAATTGGCAGCGCAATTGCCGCAGGAGTTGGTCAACCAACTCCTGAATGAGGAGGCGGCACCCGAAGTTCGCCGTGAGCAGGTCACGCAACTACGCCAGCTGTTAAAAGATATTCCGGGTAATGACGCACAACAATTGGCAACCGATGCAGATTATCTGGTGGACAAATCCATCTGGCTGATTGGTGGTGACGGTTGGGCCTATGATATTGGCTTCGGTGGCTTGGACCATGTGCTCAGCCTGACGGAAAACGTCAATGTGCTGGTATTGGATACCCAATGCTATTCCAATACCGGTGGTCAGCAATCCAAAGCCACGCCACTGGGCGCGGTAACCAAGTTTGGCGAGCATGGCAAACGTAAAGCACGTAAAGATTTGGGCGTTAGCATGATGATGTATGGCCATGTCTATGTCGCGCAGATTTCGCTAGGTGCACAGCTGAATCAAACCGTTAAAGCTATTCAGGAAGCGGAAGCCTACCCTGGCCCCTCTCTGATTATTGCTTATAGCCCTTGTGAAGAGCACGGTTATGATTTGGCCTACAGCCATGACCAAATGAAGCAACTAACAGCCACCGGCTTCTGGCCACTGTATCGCTTTGACCCACGTCGTACCGACGAAGGTAAAATGGCCTTGGCTCTGGATTCTCGCCCACCAAGCAGTGACTTGACCACCACATTGCTCAATGAGCAGCGTTTCCGCCGGCTCAATACCCAAGAGCCAGAGGTTGCGGCACAGCTGTATGCTGCGGCTGAAAAAGACCTGAAAAAACGTTATGACTTCCTAAGTTTGCTTGCAGGGAAAACCGAAAAAACACCAACAGAGTAATCTTCTAATATAATACTCCAACCCAAAAAGCCAGTCAGCTTTCCACTGACTGGCTTTTTGTTGTGTGACGATATGAATGACACATGCGTCTAAATTTGTAATATCCCTAAAATAACCATCTGCGTTATTTTCAGTTCTCAATAAACAAGGACGATATTATGAACATGAAAAATTGGATGTCCCAAATTAACGATACGCAGTTATTAAGCCAACTTTCTATCCCAGGAACACATGATTCAGCATCATTTCGCTCCAACGTATATGGTGCCGGATTTACGCAAACACAATCATGGAATATAAGAGAGCAGCTTGATCATGGGATCAGGTTTCTGGATGCTCGATGTCGCCTTATTAATGATGTATTCACGCTGCACCACGGAGCTGTATTTCTAAAACAGCAGTTTGGCGACCTGCTCAACACTTGTATTGCCTTTTTAAATAGAAATCCTTCTGAATTCATTCTGTTATCAGTTAAACAGGAACATACCACTGAAAGTAGCACAAAAAGTTTTAGTAAAATTATGCGTGATAGTTATGTGGGGCCACACAGTAAAATATTTTATCTAGAAAACAAGATCCCTCCTCTTCGGGATATAAGAGGAAAAATCGTGCTCTTACGCCGTTACTCTGGCGATAAGATAGGTATTGATGTTTCTCATTGGAAAAATGATACAACCTTCGATATTAAAAACAATAATTTTAACATCTATATTCAAGACAATTATGATGGTTTTACAGCGCTAAGTATAAATTTCAAGCGAAAGTTTATTGAGAGCTTACTTAAAGAAGCAAAAAATAATCGCCCTCAAGATCTGTATATTAATTTCACCAGCGTATCCGGAATGTTAACACCTTATACTGGCGCTCGCGGCCATCATTTAATAGATGGAATAAATATTTGGTTTTGCAAAAAATACAGAGAAAAACAAAAAATGGGGATCATTGTTGCTGACTTTGTGGATATTGAAGACGGTGCAATAATTAAAACAGTCGTGAATTCAAATGTTTTCGTATAACCCACGTCTCTGATTGGACGTAAAAAAGATTCACTCACAAACTAAAACACTAATATATATGCTTATTGAATGATAAACTTATGTCATAGCAGCACTGTCCGTCATGCCCCTAACTGGATATGAGTCAAGAACAAATGCAAGAGAAACAAGTGATTAACCAAAAAGAACAATACGATTTGAACAAATTACAGAAACGCCTGCGCCGCAATGTCGGCCAGGCGATTGCTGATTTTAATATGATTGAAGAAGGTGATCGCGTCATGGTCTGCCTGTCTGGGGGCAAAGACAGCTACACCATGTTGGATATTTTGCAGAACCTGCAAAAAAGTGCGCCAATTAACTTCACTCTCATTGCGGTTAATCTGGATCAGAAACAGCCAGGTTTTCCAGAAGATATTCTGCCAGCCTATCTGGATAAGCAAGGTGTTGAATACAAGATTGTAGAAGAGAACACTTATGGGATTGTAAAAGAGATCATTCCGGAAGGGAAAACCACCTGCTCACTCTGTTCGCGTCTACGTCGTGGGATTTTATACCGCACCGCGACTGAACTGGGTGCAACCAAAATCGCACTTGGTCACCATCGCGATGATATTCTGCAGACGCTATTCCTAAATATGTTCTATGGCGGCAAACTGAAAGGCATGCCACCCAAACTGATGAGCGATGATGGCAAACACGTGGTTATTCGCCCACTGGCATACTGTCGCGAAAAAGACATTGAGCGTTTCGCTGTTGCCAGAGAGTACCCGATTATTCCTTGTAATTTATGCGGCTCGCAGCCTAACCTGCAACGCCAAGTGATCAAAGATATGCTTCGTGATTGGGATAAACAGTATCCCGGGCGGATCGAAACCATGTTCAGCGCCATGCAAAATGTGGTGCCATCACATTTAAATGATCACAAATTGTTTGATTTCAAAAATATCACTCACAATAGTGAAATTGTTGATGGTGGTGATTTGGCTTTTGATCGTGAAGAGTTACCACTACAACCGGTGGGCTGGCAGCCAGAAGATGTTGAGGATGGCGAGACACAACCGCTGGTTCGCCTCGACGTACTGGAAATCAAATAAGCAAGTATCGGGTGTTGCTTCTCGCCGTTCAGGTGCAGGGGCAATGCCCTATTTCTACCCTACCCAGTTTTTTTCCTAAAAAACAAAAAAATGCCGATGTTGAGACAACATCGGCATCGTAACAATTATGTGCTATGCAGTAATTCAAAAATAAAAGTATTACAAATATGGAGCGCAACGCCCATCGCTTGACGTTGCATTCACCTGCAAAGTGATAATGCCTGAGTCATCACTCTCAATTCTTGATATCGCTCAATTTTGCAGTGATTAGCATGCGACCTGGCACACTCTCTTATTCGCTCACGAATAACTAATTAGAGCCATTTACTGTGCTTTAACCACCATGCAACACCAAGCACCAACACCACCAACATCATACAAAATGTCGCAAAACCAAAAGAATAGGTATTCCCAGGAATGCCACCAAGGTTGACACCAAACAGCCCGGTTAAAAAGGTGGTGGGCAAAAATACCATAGCCAACAGTGACATGGTATAAGTGCGCCGGTTCATCGCATCAGCCATTAATGAACTAATTTCATCGGACAGCACCGCAGTTCGCGCAATACTGGAATCTAAATCTTCTAACCCCCGCCCCAGCCGCTCGGAGATTTCCTGCATGCGACGCCGATCATCATCATTCATCCACGGCAAGCGCTCACTGGCTAACCGAGAGAAAACATCTCGCTGCGGTGCCATATACCGCCGTAGTACAATCAACTGTTTACGTAACAGTGCCATCTGCCCACGCGCGGGGATTTTTTGCTCCAATAAATCATCTTCGAGATCGATAATCTTATCGTGCAAGTCCTCGATAAACTCACTGGTATGGTCGGTCAGACCATCGGCAATATCCACCAGCCAATTACCACTGTTGGTTGGGCCAGTGCCGCTTTGTAAATCGTTGAGTACATCATCAATCGAGTAAATTTTACGATGTCGGGTTGAGACTATCAGTTTATCTGTCATGTAGACCCGGATAGTGACTAGCTGGTCAGGGCGGGCATCATTATTGAAGTTAATCCCTCTGAGAGTGATCATCGTGCCGTCACCCAAGCGGGTCACTTTGGGACGGACACTTTCACCCGCCAGCCCATCCCGGACAACTTCAGGCAGTAACGAGGTATTCTGCAGCCAAGCGGCGCTGTCAGGATGAGTGTAATCCAGATGTAGCCAACATGGCTGATCTGCTGTAGCAACAGCATCGGGGCTGATTGATGTTACGCCCCCTTTACCATCGAGTTGATAAGAATAGACCGCATCAGAAACTTGAAGTGCTTTTCCTTCGTCTGCATCCACGACAACATCCTCAATTTCAGCATTTATCATGCAATTAGCTCAGTGTAGCGCCCCCCCACTGATCTTTAAAGGTGATGTATGCGGATAGGTTCCTATCACTATAAAATAATCGAAATACAAAAATAAAAAATCATTAGCCAAATATAAGTAAATTACAGGTAGAGTTTCGCTACAACCAATTAATCCGCATGATTTAATTTTCTTGTGGATTAATTGGCTAATAACAGCTAGTGCTTGATGATATAAATCATCTGGCTATATGCTACGTCTTCCGGGTTAGTAATCGGGTAACCTTTTACCCACGGTTTAATTAAGCGCCCATTAGTAAATTGATATATAGGTGCTATTGGTACCTGCTCTGCAATAATTTGTTCCGCTTTATTATAATCATCACTTAGTGCTTTTGGATTTGTTTGTTTACCGGCTTCATTCAGTAAACGGTCATAATCTACACTCGTAAATTTAGCGATATTACCACTATGGGTCGAGGTCAGTAATGACAGGAATGTAGAAGGCTCATTATAATCCCCAACCCATGAAGCACGAACCACATCAAAATTGCCGGTGTTGCGGCTATCAATATAGGTCTTCCACTCTTGGTTAATCATTTTAACATCCACACCCAATGTTTTTTTCCACATTGAAGCAATGGCGATGGCTAACTTTTGATTATTATCCGATGTGTTATACAACAGCGATAATTTTAGTGGTTTATCAGGCCCATAACCCGCAGCATGCAGCAGAGCTTTAGCTTGTGCATTCAGTTCGTCCTGATCTTGTTGTTGTAATAAATTGGTCACCGGATGATAGCCAGCCGTGACATCAGGAGTAAAGTGGTAGGCAGGTTTCTCCCCGGTACCCAAGACTTTTTCAGCGATAATTTTACGATCTATTGCATAAGACAATGCTTTGCGCACCCGAACATCATTTGTTGGCGCTCGCTGGGTATTAAATGCGTAATAATAAGTGCCTAACTGGTCGGGGGTATAAACCTGATCCGGGATATCTTTTAATAGTTTCTGATACAGATTCTTAGGAAAGGATTCCGTAATATCAATATCGCCTGCCTGATAACGCTTAGTGGCATTGGCTTCCTGATTGATAGGAATAAAAGTCACTTTGGTGAGAACTGTATGAGCATGGTCCCAATAATAGTCGTTTGGCACCAATACTAACTTCTCATTCACTACTCTATCTTGTAATTTGAATGCGCCGTTCCCCACCAGATTGCCGACTTTCGTCCAGTCACTACCGTATTTCTTAACTATGGTTGATGGCACCGGGAATAAACTAAAGTTAGCGGTCAGACTGGGGAAATAAGGTACCGGTTTGCTGAGTTTAACTTTAAGGGTGTAATCATTAACAGCACTGACCCCAAGAGTTTCTGGTGGCATTTTCCCAGCAATAATCTGTTGCGCATTCTCCATTCCGGCCAACTCGGCAAACCAGGCGAAAGGAGATAAACTTTTAGGATCAACCAGACGACGCCAACTATATACAAAATCCTGTGCGGTCACCGGGTCACCATTCGACCATTTAGCATCCTTACGTAACGTAAATATATAGGTTTGGTTATCTGACGTATTCCAATTTGTCGCAACGCCTGGAATTATCTGTCCGTGTGAATCCTGGTTAACCAGCCCTTCGAATAGGTCACGGGCAACCTGAGCTTCGATTAACCCAACCGCTTTCATTGGGTCAAGGGATGCAGGCTCATCTTTAATATGACGAACAAGTTCTTGTTTTTCAGCCAATACAGTGCCGGCAGGGATAACAGCAGCATTTGCTGTACCCAGCGCTGCCCCCACCAATGCGGCACATAATGCATAACGGAAATAGCGCATAATGATTAACCTTTTCGTTGTCGTTCCATTTCAGCGAAAGTAGTAACAAACTCTATTAAACATAAACTAGCAGATTCAGAGCCATAATGACGATGGTAAAATAAAAATACTGTATTCGTTGGCCTATAAAAGTTAACCAAGCAATCAGACAGCAAATACAGTACTTAGCATTGATCAAAGAGTATTTGGTTTATTACAAAATAACTTATCTTCTTGATTCAAAATAATATTGTTAAATGCTATGTTAAATGCAATACGTACATATTTGTCATAAAGAGAATAGCATGACCTCATATCGCCCCCGCTCCACACGCGGAAACCTGATAACCTTAGGGCAGCACTACGGTACATCACGTTTAGGTGCGCCGCTGCTGTATTTCCCCGCACCCGCGCCATCAGCGCGAGCCGGGCTGATTATCGCGGGGACTCATGGCGATGAAAGTGCGGCAATTGTAGCCCTCTCCTGCGCGTTACGTAGTATTTCCCCTAAGCAACAGCGCCACCATGTGATATTGGCAGTCAATCCCGATGGCTGCCAATTGGGTCTGCGGGCTAATGCCAATGGCGTAGATCTTAATCGTAATTTTCCGGCGAAAAACTGGCAGGCTGGCGAAACGGTATATCGCTGGAACAGTGCGGCGGATGCAAGAGATGTAGTGTTATCAACTGGAGAGTGCGCAGCCTCCGAACCCGAAACTCAAGCATTGTGCGCTTTGATTATGCAGTTGTCTCCGCGCTGGGTTGTCTCTTTTCATGAACCATTAGCCTGTATTGAAGACCCTGATAGTTCAGCATTAGGGCAACAGTTGGCGACAAACTTTAACTTACCACTGGTGACAAATGTGGGTTACGCCACTCCGGGGTCATTCGGCAGTTGGTGCGCCGACATCCAATTACCTTGTATTACTGCAGAGTTGCCCCCCGTCTCTGCCGATGCAGCCAGTGAATGTTATCTGGCTGCCCTGATAGACTTACTCACAAGACTGGATTAAGCCGATAAATCGATAGCGCCGGTCGAGAAATGTAACCCATCCTCGACATCCTGTTGCAACCACGTCGGGCCATCCAGATCAACAAAGCGGGCACCTGGAGCCAGTGGCAATGCGGCACGAATGGCGCGAGAGGTACACAACATACAGCCAAGCATAATGGCAAATCCAAGCGATTTTGCCTGTTTGGCCAATAGCAATGCTTCGGTTAACCCACCGCTTTTATCCAGTTTAATGTTGACCATGTCATAACGGCCAACCAATCCCGCCAGATCAGCGCGAGTATGGCAACTCTCATCAGCACAAATAGGCAGAGGATGGATAAAGTTCTGCAAAGAATCATCATTCCCTGCGGGTAATGGCTGCTCCAACATAGCCACCCCAAGATCTGCTAACAGCTGGCAACGTGCAGCTAAACCCTCAGGCTGCCAGGATTCATTGGCATCAACAATTAATGTCACTTCTGGTGCCGCACTGCGGATTGCCACCAAACGCTCAGTAATCAGATGGTCATCCAGTTTTATTTTCAATAACCTGGCTCCCTGATGTGCCAATGCACTTGCACTGTACGCCATCGCTTCAGGAGTACCAACACTGACTGTCTGGGCCATAGATATATGGAGAACTGGTGCGGTCTGCGTCAACTGCCATAAACTCTGCTGACTCTGCAAACACTCCAACTGCCATAACGCACAATCGACCGCATTCCTTGCAGCCCCAGCAGGCAATAGCTGTTGTAAGCCCTCACGCGAAACGCCCTGCTCAACAGCCTTGGTCACTAAGGCCAACTGTGCCATCACAGAAGATTCACTTTCTCCATAATGTGGATATGGAGTACATTCACCAAAAGCATGAATGCCCGCGTCCTCAATCTCGACAACCACAACTTTTGCTTCGATACGGCTTCCGCGGGAAATAACAAATGCGGAATGTAGAGGCCAGGACTCTGGATAGCAGCGCAGGGTTCTCATTATGGTTCCTCAGAAGAATTCAGGGGTTGACTGTCAGTATTAGAACCGAATGTCAGTAAAATCTAAATTATTTAGCAAATTTCTCATATCCAAGCCGCTATTGTTACCTTAAACTGAGCTTCGTGTTACACATCTGTAAAAGGGATCGAATAATGACACAGACAGTACATTTTCAAGGCAATCCAGTGACCGTTGCAGGTCAACTACCGCAACCCGGCGATAAAGCTAAAGATTTTACTTTGGTTGCGAAAGATTTATCTGATGTTGCTCTGAGCAGCTTCGTGGGTAAACGTAAGGTTCTGAATATTTTCCCAAGTATTGATACTGGTGTTTGTGCCGCATCTGTACGCAAATTCAATCAATTGGCTGGCGAACTTGAGAATACTGTTGTTCTTTGTATCTCCTCTGACCTGCCATTTGCCCAATCACGTTTTTGCGGTGCTGAAGGTCTGAGCAACGTGACTACGCTGTCAACCTTGCGCGGCGCGGATTTCAAACAAGCTTACGGTGTGGCAATTACTGAAGGCCCATTGGCAGGTTTGAGCGCTCGTGCTGTAGTGGTTCTGGATGGTCAAGACAACGTTATCTACAGTGAGTTAGTTAACGAAATCACCTCTGAACCAGACTATGATGCCGCACTGGCAGCACTGAAGTAATTCGTACTACTTTGGTTTAAGACTTTTTAAATAAACGGCTGGCCCTCTTGGGTGCAGCCGTTTTTTATGGTTTTCTCTTTTAGGTCGACTCTTCTTCACTTTCATCACTGGCGGAGCGTTTACTACTCAGGCCATATTCACGTAGTTTATTGGCAATAGCGGTGTGGGAAACACCAAGGCGCTTAGCAAGTTTACGTGTGCTGGGATAATTACGATAAAGCCGAGTTAAAACAGAGCGTTCAAAACGCTTGCTAATATCGTCGAGCGAACCATCAAGCACTTCATCTCCCAGAGCCGCTTCAACCTCAAACTCCGGCAAGACGATATCTTGTGGCCGTAACTCAGCCCCTTCCAATTGGGTCAAAGCACGATAAACCGCATTTTTCAGTTGGCGGACATTCCCTGGCCAACCGTAATTGGTCAGAAAACTACTCAGCTCAGGCGCTAATTTCGGCCGTGGCACACCCTGTTCATCAGAGAACCGCGCAACAAACAGTGCTGTCAGTGGCATGATATCTGCTTGACGTTCACGCAAAGGCGGCAAAGTGATAGTCAATACATTAAGGCGGTAATAGAGATCCTCGCGGAATTCGCCACGCTGTACTAATTCCACCAAATTCTTTTGGGTGGCACAAATAACCCGCACATCAACATGCACCTCATGCTCCTCTCCCACACGTCGGAAAGTTCCGTCATTAAGGAAACGTAACAATTTGATCTGCATGCGAGGCGACATTTCACCGATTTCATCTAACAGTACTGAGCCGCCATTAGCCTGCTCAAAAAAGCCTTTTTTACCCTCAATAGCATTGGGGTATGCTCCTGCGGCATAGCCGAATAGCTCACTTTCTACTACATCATCGGGTAAAGAAGCGCAATTAAGCCCGAGGAAGGGCATTTTCCCGCGAGGACTGCGTAGATGACAAGCTCGAGCCAACAGGTCTTTTCCGGTGCCAGTATCACCAACCAACAGCAGAGGTGCATCCAACATGGCTAATTTACGTGCTTGATCAAGCACTTGACGCATTTTAACGCTGGTAGCAACAATCTGTTTAAATTCGCCATCATCATTTACTGATAAGATTTGCAGTTGTTTCCCCATCCGAGCGGTCGATTTTAACATCACCACAGCGCCTACCGTCTGACTCTGCTGATTTTCGTCTTCAAGCTGAATCGGGGTGATCTCCATCAGGTAATCCTGATTATTGATCAATACGCGTTCGGTATGAGGTGCAGTTTCCCCTCCATCGAACCAACGAGCAAAATTATATCCACCCAGCAAACTACCCGCAGTTTTATGACGAACCTTCTCCTCATTAAGGGAGAAAAGCTCACGGGCAGCCGGGTTAGCTAACTCAAGGTTACCTTTTAAATCGATGGAAAATACCGGCTCTGGCATGGACTCAAGCAGCGCCCGAAGTGAGCGGTGTTCTCGCTCAGATGGCATAAAAGAGACGGTGCGGACATCAGTCACTCCATCAATACGTCGAATATCCATCATCAACGCGCTAAATATACTGAAATCCAGCTGTGAGAAATTCAGATAAATACGGCCAATCGGATCAATTTCGATCCCACGTAAATCAATGCCGCGTAAAACCAAGAGATCAAGTAACTCTCTGGTGAGACCGATTCGGTCTTCGCAAAAAACTTCCAAGCGCATCAGTATCGACCTTATGTAGGGCAGGTGCGGAATATCTGCCTATGATAATACCCTGTCCCCCCTTACTGATGAAGCAGTCTGTCAGCAAAAGTTGACAGGAAGCGGCTTTTTGCTGTTTTTCTTTCCAATTGGACTCACAAAAATAAGATCATCACCCCCTATCAGCACCGTATATAGCGAGTTATTAGTTTTTATACTAATAATTTAGAATTATATAATGACGAATGCCGCCAGCATTATCGTCAAGAATCGGTGACATTTTGCTTTATACCAGCCAACTGGCTATAGTATATGTAGCCAATTGACCGAGGAGGTTACATGAGAGCATATCACCCCACCCCAGTGACCAGAGCAAGGGCGCTATGGCGAGAGCTTGGTTTGCCCGCCAGCCGCGGTACTGTATTGGTCGATAGCATCAAAATGGGTTTTTCTGTTGATGTCATTGACAGCATCCATCTATGGGCATCTATTCCCAAAGCTGAAATCTTGCGTGCGACCGGTATCCCCAGCCGCAGTTTGACTCGCAGACGCACACATGATGGCCGTTTTACTCCCGAAGAGAGTGAACGAATTGCGCGTTTCGTTCGGGTTATGGACGCCGCAGTTGATCTCTTTGGCGGAGATAAAGGCAAAGCTATCACGTGGATGTCGACCCCGATTAAAGGTCTGGGTCACCGTAGTCCGGATTCCTTACTGGAAACCGAAACCGGTGCATTGGAAGTCTGTGATTTGATTGGACGCCTCGAGCACGGCGTATTTTCATAACTGTATGCTATAAGGATCAGTAACTTATGGATATAAATCCGGTAGGCTTATATTTATGATGCTTTACCGCATTGTGATGCGCCGCTATCTTGCCTCAACCTGGACCGGTTATGGCGCTGAAATCTATGGGGGCCGCTGGAATCATAAGGGACACGCCGCCATCTACTTAGCCAGTAGTGTGTCACTGGCGATGTTGGAGACGCTGGTACATATTCAGGACAGTTCAACACTGAGTGAGTTCGAGTTATTCCAAATTGAAATCGAAGATAGCAACATTATGCTGCTTCAGCCGCAGGATTGGCCCACGGACTGGCGCAGCGACCCTGCACCTGCGACCACAATGGATATCGGCACAGAATGGCTGGAGTCAAAGTCATCACTTGGATTACTGGTTCCATCCACTCTGGTGCCGACAGAGAATAATCTGCTACTCAATCCTCGACACAAAAATTTTCAGGCCTGTTTAAGCAGTGTTCAACCACTCTCTTTTGCCTTTGATCCACGGCTAAAATAGCGCTACTGCTGCGCCAGTTTGTCTTTTTTTGGCAAGGTATTCTTCAATTGACCCATCAATTGCCGCCGGAAATCGCCCAACTTAGGTTTATCATCTCCCAACCACGGCAATGGGCGACACAACTCCATTGCTTTGATACCCAGTCGAGCGGTCAGCAAGCCAGCCCCAATACCTTGCGCGGCGCGAGCAGATAAGCGCGCGGCTAAATCCTGCGATAACCAATCCATACCCACTTCACGCACTAATTCGGATGCTCCGGCAAAAGCAATATTGAGCAGTACTAAACGGAACAGACGGATGCGGCTGAAATACCCCAACTCAATACCATACAAAGCAGCAATACGATTAATCAGACGAATATTTCGCCAGGCGATAAACGCCATATCCACCAGTGCCAGCGGACTGACGGCAATCATCAAAGCTGACTCGGCGGCATAGCGGCTGATTTCGGCCCGTGCCAAATTATCCAGCGAAGGCTGAACTAATTTGGCATACAGTTCAACGACTTCACGGTCATTATGAGTATCATGTAGCGAGGCTTGCCAACGCTGTAGCGCAGGATGCCCCTGATCCAGTCCAGCCTGACGTGCCAGTTTTTCACAGAACGCACGCCCTTGGCCAATACCGTGACTCATCAGTAGTTCGCGCGCGATATCCCTCTCTTCAGCACGTTGGCGCAGCCGGTACAAACGCCGCCACTCCGTCACCACTGAACCGACACCCGCCAGCACGATAAGTCCCCCCGCAGTGGTAGCCCCTAGTGCAATCCAATCCTGTTGTTGCCACGCCTGATTAACCCATTGCACTGACTGAGCAATCACACTGACACCAAATAGGGCTATCCCCACCGTCACCATTTTACGCCACAGGCTGCGCTTAGGTTTCAATGCCGCATTAACCAGCCCTTCTACCCGCCCTTCTTCATTCTCTGCGTCCAGTACTGGATCCGCAGGATAGAAATTCTCGGCTGTATGTTGGTCAAAAGCTTGCGCCGCTTTTAATACCGGTTCGTCTATAGGTTGCAGAGGCTGTTCGAAATCGATCCGGGGTTTTAAAGGCTCGCTCATCGCAATTTATCTCCCAATAAAAATTCCATCACGGCATCAAGGCGAATATGGGGCAATGGGCTGTCGACATGTACAGCTTGTGGACGAAACTCATCAAAATGAAACCCTTGCTGTTGCCAAAAAGCTGGGCCGGGTAAGCGTGCTGGAACATCGCCGGGGAAGACCGTTAGCGGTGCACCATCACTTAGCCGATTGCCGCGTAATGCAGGCATTTTCTGTCCCTGATGTTCAACAATGCCGCTTTGTGTCGCCTGTACCGACGCCAGCCCAACACAATCCATGCTGATCCCTTCAAATCCAGCATTTTGCCAGGCTTCTTGCACCAATTGTTGCAGCAAGGAGACCAGGTTAGCGTGTTGATCGGCCGTCACATGGTCGGCTTTGGTTGCCGCAAACATCAGCTTATCGATACATGGCGAAAATAGGCGGCGGAATAACGTGCGTTTTCCGTAATGGAAGCTCTGCATCAATTGTGTCAAGGCCAGACGCATATCATTAAACGCCTGCGGCCCGCTATTCAGGGGTTGCAGGCAATCCACTAGCACGATTTGTCGGTCAAAACGCACAAAGTGTTCTTTGTAAAAACCTTTCACGACCGAATTGCAGTAATAGTTAAAACGGGTGCGCAGCATGCCCAAATTGGAGTGTTTATCGGCTTGAGCCAACCTCGAATCGCCAAGATCATTGACATCCGGCCACGGGAAGAACTGCAATGCAGGCGCGCCCGCCATATCACCCGGCAACACAAAACGACCCGGTTGAATGAAATGTAGGCCTTCATTTTTGCAACGAATCAGATAATCAGTATAAGCATGAGCAATCGCCTCCAGCTGATTTTCATCAGCCGGGGCCAATGGATCGCACTGCCGACATAGAGTCAGCCAAGGTTTGGCCCACTCAGCGCGATCCCCTTGTAACAACCCAGCCATCTGCCGCGACCAGCTCAAATAATCTTGTTCCAGCATGGGTAAATCCAACAACCATTCACCCGGATAATCAACAATTTCCAGATACAACGTTGATGTGTCTTTAAAATGGCGCAACAGGGAATCGTTGGAGCGAAAACGTAAAGCTAAACGAATTTCGCTAACACCCCGGGTTGGGGTTGGCCAATTAGGCGGCGTACCATATAACGAGGCCAGACCTTCATCGTAAGTAAAGCGCTGAATGCCCAAATCACGCTGCGGCACTCGTTTTACACCCAATAAACGCTCTTCACGCACAGCTGAAAACAGCGGCAAACGCGCGCCGCTGTGGACATGAAGTAATTGATTCACCAGAGAAGTGATAAATGCAGTTTTCCCGCTACGGCTCAAGCCAGTTACGGCCAACCGCAGATGCCTATCCACCCCGCGATTGACCAATGACGTAATCTCATTTTGCAGTCGTTTCATGCTTCTCCTTGGCAAATTGCCTCGCTGCCGCCCCTATTGCACGTTTTAGCATTGGTTCCAGCATCATCAGCAGCAACCAGCGCAGGGGTTTGCGGCTAACATTTCTGACGATAAAACCTGCTGCACCTGCCGGGCCATAGGTCAATGCGACACTAAAAATAATTTTAATTAGTGTGGTTAATACTACACCTGCACGACTTCGGGCGGGATTATTGTTCATCTTTATGCCCTCCGGCAGACTTTAGCGTTAATTGAATCAGTCATATCACAACTGACGAAAACGGCTTTGCACTCCGAAGGTTTCGGAAGTGACATAGCGCTCGACCTGGCGCAAACGTTGCTCTCCTGCCCCCAGTTCATACTCAAGTTGATCAAGAAGCTGGCGCGGCGTCGCCTCGCGATGCTCACTAAAACTGGATGCGGGCGCAGGTTCCAGCACGAAAGTCAGTACGATATAAGCTGCAATGGTGAAAACGAACAGACCAAAGAACAGCGATAACACTACCATCACACGAATCAGCCGCACCGGAATATCAAAATAGTGTGCTAATCCGGCGCAAACACCTTTGATCATACCTTCTTCTGGCACGCGATAGAGTTTCTTCTTACTTAACACGTTATTTTTAAAGTAATTGTTCTTAAAAGAATTGTTTTTAAACATATCGCCCATTATGACTGTCTCCAATTCGGATGTTCAGCATCAAGAATTTCTTCCAATGCCTGGATGCGATCACGCATACGGCGCGCATCGTCAGTTAACTGCGATAGACGTTGCAAATCCTGATGGCTAAGTTGAGCACCGCTCTGCTGGCGATTGCTGTAATGCAGCCATAACCAAATCGGTGCTACAAACAACACAAAAATGGTCAGCGGTATGGCAAGAAATAGGATACTCATTCGTTCCCCTCAATTATATCCGTCATACTTCAAGCTACATGTGTGTTGGCTGCCTTCGTTCACCTCAGTCACTTACTTGTGTAAACTCCTGGGGATTCACTCAGTTGCCGCCTTCCTGCAACTCGAATTATTGGTGTATATATGCTCGCGGATATCCGCATTTTCATCATGACGGGCCGCCTGTATAGCGGCGGCCTGACGAGGTATTTTTCTGAAGTTTAGCGATAACTTATTGCGCTGAATTCATCTTTGCTTTCAGTGCGGCCAGTTGGGTGCTAATTTCATCATCAGCCTTCAGTTCGGCAAACTGGCTTTCCAATGACTTTTGTTTACCAATACCCACAGTTTGAGCCTCAGCTTCCATATGATCAATCCGGCGCTCAAACTGTTCAAAACGTGCCATTGCTTCATCGAGTTTGCCGCTGTCTAACTGACGGCGAACATCGCGAGATGATGCGGCCGCTTGATGACGCAGTGTCAGAGCTTGCTGCCGGGCGCGTGTTTCAGTCAGCTTACTCTCAAGCTCAGTGATTTCATGCTTCATGCGGGTGAGCGTTTCATCAACTGTTGCGACTTCCCGTGTCAAGGTTTCAATCAGTGCCACCACTTTTTGTTTTTCAATCAGTGCGGCACGAGCCAAATCTTCTTTATCTTTGCGCAAAGCTAATTCGGCTTTATCTTGCCACTCTTGCTGCTGACTTTCACAATGCTCAATGCGGCGAAGCAGTTGTTTTTTCTCAGCCAATGCGCGGGCCGATGTTGAGCGGATCTCTACCAGAGTATCTTCCATTTCCTGAATCATCAGCCGCACTAACTTCTGTGGATCTTCGGCTTTATCCAGTAATGTATTGATGTTGGCGTTCACGATATCGGCAAAACGAGAAAAAATACCCATAATTTACATCCTCTTTAACTGATTGGCGTTTGATTGCGCCGATTCACATAATTTCAGTAGAGATATATCAAGAGTCGTGCCAACTTTTTTATAAAGTTAATGGATTGAAAAATAAAACAAAATATTTTTTTGACTGTTTGAAGATAAAATGTAGAGTGATTACTTTAACCAACTATTGGCGAATTTCATCATGAGTGAGCAATTAGAAAATCTGTTAGGCCAAGCCAACTCTTTTGTTGAAGTGCTGGAGCAAGTTTCAGGGCTGGCAAAGCTGAATAAGCCGGTGCTGGTGATTGGTGAACGGGGAACCGGCAAGGAGCTGATAGCCCACCGCTTACATTATCTATCAGGCCGTTGGCAAGGGCCGTTTATTTCACTCAATTGTGCTGCTCTTAATGAAAACTTACTCGATTCAGAGCTGTTCGGTCATGAGGCGGGAGCCTTTACTGGCGCGCAGAAACGTCATCTTGGGCGTTTTGAACGCGCAGATGGCGGCACGCTATTTTTAGATGAACTGGCAACCGCACCCATGCTGGTACAGGAAAAATTATTACGGGTGATTGAATATGGTCATCTGGAGCGTGTTGGTGGGAGCCAGCCCTTGCAAGTGGATGTTCGTTTAGTGTGCGCGACCAATGATAACTTGCCCGCACTGGCCGCCGCCGGGAAGTTTCGCGCTGACCTGCTCGACCGTCTGGCATTTGATGTGGTGCAACTGCCGCCGTTACGTGAACGCCAGCAAGATATCATGCTGCTGGCAGAGCATTTTGCGATTCAAATGTGCCGAGAATTAGGTTTACCACTGTTCCCCGGTTTTACCCCACAAGCTGAACAGCAATTACTGGAATATCGTTGGCCGGGAAATGTGCGGGAACTGAAGAATGTCGTCGAACGTTCAGTATATCGCCACGGTGATAGCAGCAAGGCGCTGGATAACATGATTATCGACCCTTTTGCACGCCAGCAGAACGCAGAGAACGAAGGTATTCAACGCAATGACTCGGATAGCGAAACCGGCAAGTTGCCCAGCTTACCGCTCAATCTTAAAGATTGGCTGCATGATAGTGAAAAACAGATGCTCATACAGGCATTGGAGCAGGCGCGATTTAATCAACGCAAAGCTGCCAGCTTACTGGGGCTAACTTATCATCAGTTGCGTGGCATGTTGAAAAAGCATCAAATATTGGCAGGCGAACAATAAATAAATTACCTATTATTAAAAACGAAGGTTCTGGCTGGAATGTCAGTCGGCACCCTCAATTCCTCGTAAATATTTATCTTTGACGCAAATATTAACTGGGAGGTTAATTAAATATGCAGCCTGCGCAAAACTTGACATCCCTTTTAATACATTACCATTTGTTCTATCATCTGCAATGGCTCCATACCATTTATCATCTATTTTAATATTAATTGCATCAAGAGATATATCATCAGGGCGCCACATAATGCTCGCGTTATAATTTTTAATTACTCTCTTATAAATCATAGTCCCATTATCAATATCGCATTGCGATTTTAAATCCCCTGATTTAGTTGCTAGCACAGGAGCACAAAAAAACACAACAACGCCATAGATAATTAATTTCATAAAACACCCCCCAGGCATTACTAGTCTTATACTTATAAAACGACTATTAGTTTAAACATTTTTTTGTTTCCTTCATCATTCAAATTTATACTCCGCTTGAAGCTAATTGAATCCATACTACCAAAACAGGCCCTAATCATGGGCCTGATTCCCATTCTCAACATCCAGACTCGCATAACATTCAGAGTTGAAGGTAAAATAAAAGCACGATGATAAGGATTCATACTGGCACTCGAGCGTGTTTGCCGATATAGCGGGTTGGTCATGAATCCATCAACGATAATGCTACCCTCCTCTAATAGATATGAGGTTGCAGACATGATTTGTTCAGACAGAACTCTACGATGTGCCATCCATTCTGATAAGTAAGGCGCATAGCGAAAAATACGATGAATCTCCTGTTGAATTTCACTTGCCCCAAGTCGTAATAAAAAGTCCAGGGTATGATCTGCGCTATACATATTAGTATCAGCTCGTATCTGATAAATATAAGCTTTTGTATTACTGGTTATGGTTGTTTGTATGTTTTTTAATACGCGCTCTAAATAATTATAAGCGAAAGCCCTATCAGCCGTAGTAGAAATAAATGCACTATCTGCCAATTGCGGGTAGTTACTACGGCAACTCCTGCCACTAAGATGCTCTAGCACAAGATCATTATCACCTGAAGAATAAAACCCCTTACGGAATATTTCATTATGGTCACGTGTATCAACGCGCCAGACGATATCCGGAGGTTTAGATCTACTATTAAAACTTATCAGACAGAAAACGAGTAATGAAATCATTAACAGATATCGACTCATGATGCCCCCCAATAACATATTAATGTCGTTTTGCTATTCATATATTTCATGTATGAATATAGCAATTAATATATTGACCGCATAATCCAAAATATCTGGGTACATACATGATAAATATCATTATCATTTAAAATTAAATCGTGAACGAGCGTAAGTACACATGTTATTTGAAGGGGAAATGTCAGCGGCAGGCAAAAAAAAAGCCAGCACCCGAGCTGGCTTAAAAAAACACTGGAAGCAATGTGAGCAATGTCGTGCTTTTCTGTCAAAAGCCTGAAACAACTGGCTTTGTCTCGAACAGCAAATAGATGATAATAGTTATCAATAGCACTTGCAATCACTTTGTTGAGAATTTTTCTCATTCCCATACTCATGATGATGGAATCATACACAGACTCAGAGTGAAAAAACTTTTCCGCCAATGATGCATTCACGATTTCTCGGTGTATAAACAATAATTTGCTGTTTATTACTCTCAATTGCTGCAACAAACAGCAGACAGCGCACTTGTTTTACTCAATGGATTGGGAGGCGTGCCAGATTACGGTACACTAAGTGTATTGCTTACTTACTGCGAAAGCGTTTATGCGTGCTCTACTAATTTGGATGCTGTCGCTGGCTTGCCTTGCGACCCCAGCGCTGGCGCAACCTGCCCCAGCAGCTGAACCGACTCAACCTCTGCCGGACATCCGTCAGCGTGGTTTTGTCTATTGTGTCAGTGGGATACTGAATACTTTCAATCCACAGATGGCCAGTAGCGGATTAACTATCGACACCCTTGCGGCACAGCTTTATGACCGCTTATTGGATGTCGACCCCTACACCTACCGGTTAGTTCCTGAATTGGCGGAAAGTTGGCAAGTACTGGATAACGGGGCCACCTATCGTTTTCATTTGCGTAAAGATGTCCCGTTCCAGACTACCGATTGGTTTACCCCTACGCGCAAAATGAATGCTGATGACGTCGTGTTCAGCTTCCAACGGGTATTTGATTCACAGCATCCTTATCATGAGGTCAACGGCGGTGAATATCCTTACTTTGATAGTCTACAATTTGCTGATGCGGTGCAAAGCGTCAAAAAGCTTGATGACTATACCGTTGAATTTAAACTGAAAGCGCCTGATGCATCATTTCTTTGGCATTTAGCGACCCATTATGCGCCGATCCTTTCTGCCGAATATGCAGATGTATTAACCCAAAAAGGTCGACAAGAGCAGATAGACCGCGAGCCAGTGGGTACAGGCCCCTTTTTGTTAAACGAGTATCGGTCTGGGCAATATATCCGTTTGTTCCGTAACAGTGATTATTGGAAAGGTTTGCCACGCATGCCACAGGTCGTCATTGATCTCGGGGCGGGTGGGACTGGCCGTTTATCCAAGTTATTGACTGGCGAATGTGATGTGTTGGCCTATCCCGCAGCTAGCCAGTTATCTATTTTACGCGATGATCCGCGGCTGCGATTAACACTGCGCCCGGGGATGAATGTGGCCTATTTGGCCTTTAATACCCGCAAACCGCCGCTGAATGATCAACGTGTCCGCCAGGCTATCGCCTTATCTATTAATAACCAACGATTGATGCAATCAATCTATTACGGCACCGCGGAAACTGCGGCATCCATTTTGCCGCGTGCATCATGGGCTTATGATAATCAGGCCCAGGTCACTGAATATAATCCGGAAAAAGCCAAAGCAATCCTCAAAGAGTTGGATATTACCAAGCTACAACTCAACTTATGGGTGCCGACAGCATCGCAATCCTATAACCCCAGCCCCTTAAAAACGGCAGAGTTGATACAAGCAGACTTAGCGCAGGTTGGGATTACGGTGAATATCGTGCCGGTCGAAGGCCGTTTTCAGGAAGCTCGTCTGATGGAGATGAATCACGATTTGACACTCTCTGGCTGGTCAACCGACAGTAATGATCCCGACAGTTTCTTCCGCCCACTACTCAGCTGTGCAGCAATCCGTTCGCAAACAAACTATGCTCACTGGTGTGACCCTGAGTTTGATGAGTTGCTGCAAAAAGCCTTACGTTCCCAACAATTATCGGCACGTATTGAATATTATCAGCAAGCCCAACGCATTCTGGAGCAGCAACTGCCGCTATTACCCTTGGCGTCATCCTTGCGGCTACAAGCATACCGCTATGATATTAAAGGTTTAGTTTTAAGCCCGTTTGGCAACTCTTCTTTTGCAGGGGTCTTTCGAGAAAATCAGCTTCGAGAAAGCCAGTCTCACGAAAGCATTCGCGATGAGGGCAAAAAGCCATGATAATCTTCACATTGCGGCGCTTACTACTGCTGTTGATAACTTTATTTATGTTGTCATTGGTCAGTTTTAGCCTGAGCTATTTTACGCCTCACGCTCCCTTGAATGGTGCATCTCTGCTTGATGCCTACCGTTTTTATTTCAGCAGCCTGCTTCAGTGGGACTTTGGTGTGTCCAGCATTAATGGTCAGCCAATCAGTGAGCAGTTGCGCGAAGCTTTCCCTGCCACTATGGAACTGTGTGTTCTGGCCTTTACCTTGGCACTGTTTGTCGGTATTCCACTGGGAATTATTGCCGGAGTAATGCGCGGTAAATTTGCTGATATTGCCATCAGCTCCATTGCACTTATCGGTTTCTCAATCCCGGTATTTTGGCTGGCCCTGCTATTGATGTTGTTCTTTTCACTGCATTTGGGTTGGCTGCCAGTTTCTGGGCGTTTTGATCTGTTGTATCAAGTCAAACCCGTCACCGGATTGGCATTAGTCGATGCGTGGCTGTCACCCTCGCCGTATCGTAAAGAGATGATGCTCAGTGCGGTGCAACATATGATTTTACCCATCACGGCACTGGCCGTCGCCCCCACCACTGAAGTCATTCGTCTGATGCGCACCAGTACCGATGATGTTATCGGGCAAAACTATATTAAAGCGGCGGCAACCCGTGGCTTGTCCCGATTTACAATTATTCGCCGCCATGTGTTGCACAATGCTTTACCGCCCATCATTCCAAAATTAGGATTACAGTTCTCGACCATGCTGACATTGGCGATGATAACCGAAGTGGTATTTAACTGGCCGGGACTCGGTCGTTGGCTAATCAATGCGATTCGACAACAAGATTATGCAGCAATCTCAGCCGGAGTAATGGTGGTCGGTTCGTTGGTTATCGTCATTAACGTATTGTCGGATATTCTGGGCGCGATGATGACGCCGTTAAAGCATAAGGAATGGTATGCCCTTCGATAATGTCTACCGCGAGAAGAAAATGCCCAGCCCGCTGCTGTATACCTGGCGGCTTTTCTATGCCGATGGCTTGGCAATGGTGGGGTTTTATGGCGTACTGGGTTTATTATTACTCTGTGTGTTGGGCAGCACGCTAGCCCCTTACGCTCTCGACCAACAGTTTCTGGGCTACCAGTTACTGCCCCCCTCATGGTCACGTTACGGTAATGTCTCTTTCTTCCTGGGCACTGATGACTTAGGACGCGATATTTTAAGTCGTTTATTAGCGGGCACCGCATCCACTTATGGGTCGGCGCTGTTGGTAACAGTGGCAGCTGCACTGTGTGGCGTGATCCTCGGGGTGTTTGCAGGTATCACCCACGGTTTTCGTTCAGCCATTCTTAATCACGTGCTAGATACACTGCTCTCAATCCCCTCCCTGCTGCTAGCCATTATTGTGGTGGCTTTTGTCGGCCCGAGTTTAGAACACGCCATGTTCGCTGTCTGGCTGGCACTACTGCCTCGCATGGTGCGCACTATTTATAGTGCAGTGCATGATGAACTGGATAAAGAATATGTGATTGCCGCCCGTTTGGATGGTGCATCTACTCCCCATATTTTGGCCTATGCCATTTTGCCGAATATCGCGGCAGTGTTAGTCACTGAATTTACTCGTGCGCTCTCAATGGCGATTTTGGATATTGCGGCCTTGGGTTTTCTCGATTTAGGCGCGCAATTACCCTCGCCAGAATGGGGGGCGATGCTCGGAGATTCACTGGATTTAGTCTATGTCGCACCGTGGACAGTGATGTTACCCGGTGGGGCAATTTTGGTCAGTGTACTGCTGGTTAATCTGTTAGGTGATGGTATGCGCCGAGCTATTAATGCGGGGGTGGAATAATGCCGTTACTGGATATTCGTAACCTCACCATTGAATTTATGACCTCCGAAGGAATGGTGAAGGCGGTTGACCGTATCAGCATCACTCTCACTGAGGGAGAAGTCCGTGGAATAGTCGGTGAATCAGGATCGGGCAAGAGCTTGATTGCTAAGGCTATCTGTGGTGTAAGCAAAGATAACTGGCGTATTACTGCCGACCGTTTTCGCTTTAATGATATTGACCTGTTGCAACTGACACCCCGTGAGCGACGTAAGGTGATCGGCCATAATATTTCGATGATTTTTCAGGAGCCGCAATCCTGTTTAGATCCATCAGAAAGTATTGGTCAACAACTGGTACAAGCTATACCAGGTTGGACTTATAAAGGGCGCTGGTGGCAGCGATTTCATTGGCGTAAACGTCGGGCAATCGAACTGCTGCATCGAGTGGGGATTAAAGACCATAAGGACATTATGGGCAGCTATCCCTACGAACTGACCGAAGGCGAATGCCAGAAGGTGATGATTGCCATTGCACTGGCGAATCAGCCCCGCTTACTGATTGCCGATGAGCCAACAAATGCGATGGAACCTACCACTCAGGCACAAATTTTCCGTTTACTGGCGCGGTTGAATCAAAACAATAACACCACGATTTTGCTCATCAGCCATGACTTACAAATGATGAGTAAATGGGCCACGCGGATTAATGTGTTGTATTGCGGTCAGACGGTGGAAAGTGCTGTTTGTGAAGACCTGTTGGCTTCCCCGCACCATCCTTATACTCAAGCGCTGATCCGGGCGATGCCTGACTTTGGCCGCTCTCTGCCACATAAAAGTCGACTGAATACTTTACCGGGGGCGATTCCGTCATTGGAACACTTACCGATTGGTTGTCGTCTGGGGCCACGTTGCCCTTATGCCCAGAAAACCTGTATCGAAACTCCGCGCTTGCGATTGGTGAAAAACCACGCCTTTGCCTGCCACTTCCCCTTAAATCTGGAGGAGCAATAATGGCCGAGACACTGCTCGAAGTCCGTAACCTGAGCAAAACCTTTCGCTATCGCACTGGTTTGTTTCGTCGCCAGCATGTGGAGGCAGTCAAAGCAGTCAGTTTCACCTTACGCGAAGGTCAAACACTGGCGGTTATTGGTGAAAATGGTTCGGGTAAATCGACCTTAGCAAAAATGCTGTCGGGCATGATTGAACCGACCGACGGTGAATTGCTCATTGACGACCACCGTCTGGTATATGGCGATTATGCTTATCGCAGCCAACGTATTCGCATGATTTTCCAAGACCCGAGTACCTCGCTTAACCCGCGTCAACGTATTGGCCAGCTATTGGATGCTCCGTTAAAGCTGAATACCGATTTAGATGCTGCCGCACGCGAACAGCGAATCTACCAGACTTTACGCCAAGTCGGGTTGTTACCGGATCACGCGAATTACTATCCACATATGTTGGCCTCAGGTCAAAAACAGCGTATTGCGCTGGCGCGGGCATTGATTCTGCAACCAAAAGTAATTGTTGCCGATGAAGCCTTGGCATCACTGGATATGTCCATGCGTTCACAGATTATTAATCTGATGTTGGAGTTACAGGAAAAGCACGGCATATCCTATATTTATGTGACCCAACATTTGGGCATGATGAAGCATATCAGTGACCAGGTGATTGTGATGCATGAAGGGGAAGTTGTAGAGCGCGGTAGTACCGGCGAAGTGCTCGCGGCCCCCTTGCATGACTTAACTAAACGATTGATTTCCAGCCATTTTGGTGAAGTACTGACCGCAGATGCCTGGCGTCGAGATAGCGCAAATTTCTAACCACCCAGAATTAATGTGACATTGTCACGTCATTTGCAAACAAACCTGCCTCCGCGATCATCTGGTCGCGGAAATTTTATGATCCTATATGAAGTTAATCACAAAACTATTGATAGTTCAGTGAGTGAAGGGTTTACCGCACCTCGGGGCACTTCAGTCGCTTACGCACTTGTATTTGAAACTAAGAGCGACCCCAGCGATACGATTCCCCTTCATTTGAATTCGTCAGCAGTCTAATACCCTCGTTAGCCAGTTATTAACTAACGTAACAACATTTTTGTTATATATAATAATATGTTATTACTTTTAGTTATGGATTATGGTTTAACATTATTTTATCTCGCCAACTCAATCAGCAATGATATCCACTGTGTTCTTTCCATAAAACAACAGGATATCTTGCCGATGTTGAACCTCCGCACTTTTCATAACGCCCAGCCAGATACCGCAATACCCATCTTGTCCAGTATTCATCTGTACCTGTCGCCTGAAGAGGTGATTCATTCACCTTTAACTTTGGCGCGTTGCTGCCCCTAACGGAGGTTATTATGGTGCAATTTAGACGACAAGATAATGCGCATTGGTATCATGAAACTCAACGCAGTGGTGGTGCTTTTCCACCACAAATTGCCGACGAAAATGACACAACCAATACTGGCAACATCGGCAATCCATATCAGAGTGGCTCCCCGCTTGAGCAAAGCATTTTTCTGCTCGGCTTAGCCCACAATATTCCGCTGGCACTAACTCACTCCCTGCAGCATTACTCTGCTATTTTATCTGCCTCAGATGCCATGTACCTGGCGCTTTTCCCTGCGGTTATCGAGCTAAATTACGAGAATACATTCTCGCTCTATGACCGATTAAGTAGCGCGTTGACTGTCGCACAAGTGACCGGAATTCAACGTTTATGTAGTCACTATGCCGCCCTCCTCACACCACTTTCCAGCCCAGATGCCTCGCGGGAAAGTAATATGCGGCTGACACAAATTACCCAATATGCACGACAACTCGCCAGCCAACCGACAATGATTGACCGACATGCGTTGCAACAACTGGCAGAGGTCGGACTAACAGATGCAGATATTATTGTTTTATCGCAGATAATTGGTTTTGTTGGATTTCAGGCCAGAGTAGTCGCCGGTTTTTCTGCCCAAGCGGGCTATCCAACCGTCATGCTCCCCGGCTTCCCACGAATGGAGGATGCCCCGTCAGCCCTGTTATTGGAAAGTGAACCACAGTGGCAAGGTTGGCTGCCTTCGCTGGCGCAAACCGACTCCGTTACAGCCGAGGACACCTCAATAGCTAGCGAGGTGACACTCAACGAGTTGCTTTCACACCATCAAGAGAGTTTGTCAGCCTATAGCGCGATTACCGCTCAGTTGGACAACCCAGATCGAGTCCCCGCTGACTGGCAGGAATGGGTGTCATTGGTCAGTGCCCGCATCAATGGCAGCCTCTACTGTCAGGCTCGTCATCAGCATAAGTTGCAACAATTGAGTGAAGATAGCGCATTATTAGCTGCGCTACAGACCGGAGTCGATCAGGCTTTAGCAGCACAATCTCGCGAGCAAATATCCCACCAGCTTATCTCTGTTACGGCCGAGCTGACCCGCGCACCAGAGCGCTTTAGCCACCAACATATTAGCCCGTTGCGGGCGATAGGCCTCAGTGATAAACAGTTGCTGGGTATTATCTTCAGCGCCGCCTCGGCGGGATGGACTAACCGGTTACGCCACACTCTCGGGCAAACGATTTAAATTCAGCGCTGACCTCAGTTATTCCGTCTCGTGGGAAGTCAGCCACTCTTGGGCTACGTCAAAGAAGTGCTGGGCCAGCGGTGTTACCCGCCCTGGTTCAGCCACCACGACCGCAGCATGCCGACTCATTTTAGGAATATCCACCGGCCTTCGCAGTAATGCCGGAGACATCTCTGCCAGCAAACTTCCTTGAGGGAATAAACCACAGCCCAAGCCAACAAAAATCCCTTGTAGCAACTGAAATATTGATGTGCTTTCCAGCCGAGTATGCAGTGATAACCCTGCTTCGCGGAAACTATTATCCAAATAACGTCGGAAGTAACGGCTAGGCTCTGTCAGACAGAGTGGCAATGCCGCGACCTGAGAAAGTGCCAGTGGCTCGGTGCCTATCAACTGAGGGAAATGCTCGAGATGAAACACCACATCAATCCCGCTATCGACCAGCGGTTGAGCTTGAAAATGCAGCTCATTGAGTATGGTCAGTTCAAAAAAACCTATGCCTACATCAACCGAATGACCAGTTAACGCTTCCAACAATTGATCTGCGCTTAACACCGAGACCCGGAAGTCAAGATGAGGATAGCGTTCACCGGCGCTTTTCAGTAATCGTGCCAATGAGATACTGCATTGTGGCACCACGCCAATACGCAATGTACCATTCAACCCATTTTTAAGTGACTCGACTTCCAATTTTAGCCCCTGATAAACAGAGACAATCTCTCTGGCCCACGATAATACGCGCTCACCTTCTGCGGTAAATCCTTCAAAGTTATTGCCACGGTTTATGAGTGCAACGCCCAGCTCCCGCTCCAGATTTTTCAAGCGCATCGACAATGTTGGCTGACTCACAAAACTGGCTTCAGCTGCTCGGCCAAAATGCCGCTCGCGCTCCAAATTACAGAGATAGATAAGCTGTTTGATATCCATACATATTCTCAGATTTTCATGATTCCATGCAGTATATCATCGCGTCTGCATCCGTGTTTTGCCGTGTTGTTGTTTTTACCGGCCAAAAATTTACACAACTCTCTGATCCAGATCTCACTTCACTGCCCAACCCAGGCATTTGCCTGGTTAACATTTAATCTTTTTTTGGATAATTTCAGATTTTCACCCATATGCATAATAATGATTTATCCATTTACATACATGCAACGATATGAACCATAAAATAGCCAAATAGTAGAATATATCACTAATTAAAATCAGTTCAGCTTTTAATCAAAACAAAAATTCGCCAAACAGCGAAAACATAAACGTTAATACTGCATAACATTTGCAACATAGCTTTATCGCATTGAGTAAGATATATGTAACCGGATATTACAAAAGCCTTGTCTCGTTGACAAAGATAGTGAACATTAACCGCCGCAAAACATCTTATAACAACGCAAAAGGATGCCATCTCGCGCATTCACTTTTGTCTTTCCTGTCATTTATGGCGGATAGTGAAAACAGAGGTTTCCGTGTCTTTCCGACGTGTGGGAGAGGAGCATGAGGTGCATGTTGATGTGCGGGTTATTTGTGCCACCCAAAAGAATTTGGTGGAATTAGTACAGCGTGGCGAATTCCGCGAGGATCTCTATTACCGCCTTAATGTATTGACTATCACTTTGCCGCCTTTGCGTGAACGTCAAGCAGATATCATGCCACTGACAGCACTGTTTGTTGCGCGGTTCTCTGATGAACAGGGTGTGCCACGGCCGAAATTAGCGCCTGAGCTGAGTAGTTTTCTGACCAATTACGGTTGGCCAGGGAATGTCCGCCAACTGAAAAATGCGGTTTATCGTGCTTTGACCCAATTGGAAGGGGCTGAGTTACGGCCACAAGATATCGTCTTGCCGGAGTTTGAGGTTGAAGCGGCTCTGGGAGATGAAGTGCTTGATGGTTCGCTCGACGATATTAGCAAGCGTTTTGAACGCTCTGTTTTAACTCGGCTTTATCGTAATTATCCCAGCACACGTAAACTTGCTAAGCGCCTTGGTGTTTCCCACACCGCTATTAACAGCAAACAACAATCAACAACCACCAAACGATAGCCAGCCTGAAATCAGCATGAATGCTTTCAAGCAACCGAAGGCTTTTTACCTGATCTTCTCTATCGAGCTTTGGGAGCGTTTTGGTTATTACGGCCTGCAAGGGATCATGGCCGTCTATTTGGTGAAAATGCTCGGGATGAGCGAAGCCGACTCTATCACCTTGTTCTCATCCTTCAGCGCACTGGTTTATGGTTTTGTTGCCATTGGTGGCTGGTTAGGAGATAAAGTCCTCGGTGCAAAACGCGTCATTGTGCTGGGTGCACTGACGCTGGCAGTGGGTTATGCCATGATAGCCTACTCCGGTCATGACATTTTTTGGGTCTATCTGGGTATGGCAACTATTGCAGTTGGTAATGGTTTGTTCAAAGCCAACCCATCTTCCCTGCTGTCAACCTGCTATAACAAAGACGATCCGCGTTTGGACGGTGCATTTACTATGTACTATATGTCCGTCAATATCGGTTCGTTCTTCTCTATGCTGGCGACCCCGTGGTTAGCGGCAAAGTATGGCTGGAGCGTCGCATTCTCACTGAGCGTTGTCGGGATGCTGATCACTCTGGTGAACTTCTGGTTCTGCCGTAAATGGGTGAAAAATCAAGGATCTAAACCTGATTTTGCTCCATTACAATTTAAAAAACTGCTGATGGTCTTGGTTGGTGTCATCGCCCTGGTTGCATTGTCAAGCTGGCTGCTACACAACCAAATAGTGGCACGCTGGGCATTGGCTCTGGTTTCTGTCGGCATTATTTTTATCTTTGCCAAAGAGACATTCTCACTGCACGGCACCGCACGTCGTAGGATGATCGTCGCATTTCTGCTGATGCTGGAAGCGGTGGTGTTCTTCGTCTTGTACAGCCAAATGCCAACATCACTGAACTTCTTCGCTATTCATAACGTTGAACACTCTATCTTTGGTATTGCCTTTGAGCCGGAACAATATCAGGCATTGAACCCATTCTGGATTATGGTTGCCAGCCCAATACTGGCTGCCGTCTATAATAAAATGGGCGACCGCCTGCCAATGCCGCACAAGTTTGCTTTCGGTATGGCGCTCTGTTCCGCAGCCTTCCTGGTGCTGCCGTGGGGTGCAAGTTTTGCCAACGAACACGGCATTGTTTCCGTCAACTGGTTAATCCTCAGCTATGCGCTGCAAAGCATCGGTGAACTGATGATTTCAGGTCTGGGTCTGGCGATGGTCGCACAACTGGTACCTCAGCGTTTAATGGGCTTCATCATGGGGTCATGGTTCCTGACCACAGCTGCAGCTGCGCTGATCGCCGGTAAAGTTGCCGCGTTGACCGCGGTACCAAGTGATATCACCGATGCCCATGCATCACTTGCTATCTATAGCCACGTGTTTATGCAGATTGGTATTGTGACGGCTATTATCGCAGTTCTGATGATGCTCACCGCACCAAAACTGTATCGCATGACATTGGCGCCAAGTGACAGTAACAAACCATCTCCTGCCGCAGTTGCTTAATTTGCTGGCTGGCTAAGAGCGCTCCTTCGGGAGCGCTTTATTTTTTGATTTCTGCAGGCTGTCAGTTATTTGACCATACTGCCAACTGATATCCATCAGGATCGGTGAAGTGGAAACGCCGCCCACCCGGGAAAGCAAATATCGGGATGACAATCACGGCACCCGCCTGTTCCAAACGTTTTTGCATCTGTTCTAAATTATCAGCATACAGAATGACAAGTGGCCCACCATTAGGCTTAACTTCGCCTAAGGTGAATCCCCCCGTCAATCGACCATCGGTAAACTCACAATAGCTCGGCCCATAATCAGTAAAGCGCCAATCAAAAACCGTCCCGTAAAAACCTTTTGAACGGGCGATATCACTGACAGCAAACTCTATATTGTCGATACGACTATCATTTCCCTGAATACCCATGATCTACTCCTGTGATTAACTCATCAAATAGCATTGCTGATTTATCTTATTCATTCTCTGTAATTATGTCTGCACCGCCACGCAACACCAATGTGAATAACTCCACACTCTTGGTGTACAAAAAATAAACTATACTCAATTTATATCGCAGAGCATTACTCCCTATCTCAGGTTGATACACGTCTGTTGTCTGCGGCCAATATCCGATCAGGAGGTGATTTATGATCAACCATGTTTGGGGGCTTATGACCCATCCCGGTCAGGAGTTTCAGCAAATCAAACGTGAAGGCGAAAGTGTACGCCACATGTATGCTCATCACATTCTCCTGATGGCGGCTATCCCTGTGATTTGCGCATTTATCGGCACCACACAAGTCGGTTGGAATTTTGGTGATGGGCAGACCATAAAACTGATACCCCTCACCGCACTCTATTTCGCTGTCATTTTTTACGTCTTGATTCTGGCTGCGGTAGCACTGATGGGCCGTGTGATTTACTGGATGGCGCGCCGCTATGAAAGCCGCCCTAGTTGGCAGCGCTGCACCTTATTCGCCGGTTATGCTGCCACGCCAATGTTGCTGGCCGGAGTGGTCGCCCTCTACCCAATGATCTGGTTGTGTTTATTAGTCGGGGTGATTGCACTTTGCTATGCCGGCTACTTGATGTATCTGGGCATCCCCACCTTCCTCAATATTGATCGGCAAGAAGGTTTTATCTTCTCTGGTTCTACCTTTGCCATCGGAGTGCTGGTATTAGAGTTACTTCTTGGCCTGACCGTTTTACTGTGGGGCTACGGTTCGCGATTGCTGTAATTCACTAAAATAACTGCGGTGCCACGCTCTTGGTATTATTTTGCTGAGAGCGGGCGCTAATTCGCCATTTGAAGTCATTAACAGGCTTTTATCGTGATTAATGTCGCCCAGATCGCAATCTCTTACATCTCCATTTAAGATAAAGTTGTACACTAAGTAAGACTGAGGCAAACAAGGCAAAAAAAATGAAAAAGCTGACATTAAAAGAAATGACCGAAAGTGAGCAACGTGATGTCAAAACGCAACTCGATAAAGCCAGGATAAATTTAGGAAGGGCATTAACCAACTCAGAACAAAATAAAGTGAAAGACGAAGCCATAGAAAAAATCATGAACGCCCGCGAACAAGTCGCAAAATTAACCCGCGTAGAAAGAAAAACCAAAAAAACAGCACCAAGCACCACCACTTTTAGCTGGTCTGCCTCGATCAGCACACGTCCACCACGGTAATAATCTCCACTGACAGAAAATAACTGTCATAGATGGCCTACAGTGGGGAAAATATACTGCTGTAGGTTAGCTTCTCACTTCCTGCATAATTATATTACATTGCACTAGCTGTATTTTTTGTCTGCCTGTCTTAGGATTAATGGAAGCTTTTTTCTTTCAGTATGCTATTAAGGAGTTTGTGATGAAATTGTTCTATAAACCCGGTGCCTGCTCTTTGTCTCCCCATATTGTGTTACGTGAAGCGGGACTAGACTTCAGTATTGAAAGTGTCGATTTGGCGACTAAAAAAACTGAAACGGGTGAAGACTATTTACACATCAACCCGAAAGGACAAGTGCCTGCTCTGTTACTGGACGATGGAAGTCTGCTCACTGAAGGTGTGGCCATTGTGCAATATCTGGCAGACAAAGTGCCTGATCGCCACCTGATTGCACCATCAGGTACCCTTTCCCGCTATCACGCCATTGAGTGGTTAAACTTCGTTGCGACTGAATTACATAAAGGTTTCAGCCCGCTGTTTAACCCGAAAACGCCAGATGAATATAAAGCTATCGCCCGTGAACGGCTTGATAAGCAATTCAGCTATGTTGATAGCGTATTAGCAAAACATGATTATCTGTTGGGCTCAAAATTCAGCGTGGCCGATGCTTATCTCTTTACCGTAACCCGCTGGGCAACTGCACTGAAACTTGAAATTAAGCAGCGTAGCCATTTAGATAAATATATGGCGCGGGTAGCAGAACGTCCGGCAGTCAAAGCGGCACTAGCTGCAGAAGATGTGAAGAAATAAGAAAGTCACTCATTTGAAGTGCCCCTAAATACGGGGCACTTCATACCAAGATTATAATTTCGTCGCAGTAAAATGACAGGAAGGGTTAACAATAGCGTCCTGTGCCGCAACTACCTGAAGTTCATATTCACCCATCTGCTGAGTTTTCAACATCACTTCATATACCGCAGCCGTTACATGCTCCAGTGCTTTATCCAAAGGTTCACCTTTAAGTAGATTTACCAGCAATAACCCACTGGTCAAATCACCCACACCCACTGGCTGGCGTGTACCAAAATCTACCAGTGGACGGCTGATGTGCCAGGCATCATCCATAGTCACTAATAACATTTCAAAACAGTCGAGATGATAACCGGCACGGCTCAAATGCTTAACCAGAACGATTTTCGGCCCTTTCGCACAAAGGTCGCGGGCGACTTTTACCGCTTGCTCTACATTGTCTACCTGCACGCCGCTGAGTTGTTCCAGTTCAAGCAGATTCGGCGCAATGATATCACTGGCAGGTAATGCTTCGTTGCAGAAGAACTCTGCCACACCGGGTGCCACGATACACCCTTTCTCTGGATGTCCCATGACCGGGTCACAAAAATACCACGCGTTTGGATTGGCCTGTTTCACCCGCGCGACAGCTGCCAATATATGACCACCTTGCTCTGGTGAGCCAATATAGCCACTCAATACAGCATCACAGTCTTTAAGCCGGTCAATATCGGCAATACCTTGTACAATTTCAGTCAGATGGCTGGCGGGCATAACACATCCCGTCCAGTGACCATATTGCGTATGGTTCGAAAACTGAACGGTATTTAACGGCCAGACATTAACACCCATCCGGCGCATAGGAAATTCAGCCGCGCTATTACCTGCATGGCCAAAAACAACGTGTGACTGAATCGAAAGAATATTTTTCATTGATACGGCCTAAAGTGAATAAACCATTAGCAAAAAAATAAGGGACATATCTTGCCCCTTATTTTCTTTTACCCTTACAGCCAGCTAATCAGGCAATAATGTTTTTTACCGCGGCGCAATAAGGTATAGCGGCCAAATAGACGATCGGCATCCGTGAAAGCGTATTCCGGATCAGATTGCTTCTCACCGTTAATCGCTACCGCATTCGAGCTAATCATGGTGCGAGCCTGGCCACGAGAAGGTACCAACTCCGCATTGACCAACGCTTGCTGCAAATCGGCGTCACGAGTCAGCTCAATGGTCGGCATACCATCTTGCGCCAGTTGAGCAAAGTCAGCTTCTGTCATGTCGTTTAAATCACCGGAGAACAAGCTGGCAGTGATACGTTTTGCCGCAGCCAGACCCTCTTCGCCATGCACCATACCGGTGACATTTTCGGCCAATACGTACTGAGCGCGCGGCGCTTTACCACTATTTTTATCTTCTTCTTCCAGTGCATTAATCTCTTCCAAACTCATGAACGTAAAGAATTTCAGGAAGCGATAAACGTCAGCATCTGCGGTATTGATCCAGAATTGGTAAAATTTGTAAGGGCTGGTTTTCTTCGGATCAAGCCACACCGCACCACCTTCGGTTTTACCGAACTTGGTGCCATCTGCTTTGGTAATTAATGGCACAGTCAGGCCATAAACCTGCTGCTGGTGAAGACGGCGGGTTAAATCGATACCAGAGGTAATATTACCCCATTGGTCAGATCCCCCGATTTGTAGTGCAACACCGTACGCTTTATTTAGGCAAGCAAAATCATAAGCCTGTAACAAATTGTAGGAGAACTCGGTAAATGAAATACCGCTATCGTCGCGATTTAAACGCTGTTTAACGGCTTCTTTGTTGATCATCTGATTAACAGAGAAGTGCTTGCCAATATCACGCAGGAACGTCAGTACATTCATGCCACCGAACCAATCGTAGTTGTTGGCCGCAATAGCACTATTCTCACCGCAATCAAAATCCAGGAATGGCGAAACCTGTCGACGAATTTTCTCCACCCACTCGTTCACCGTATCTTCGGTATTCAGCTTACGTTCGCTGGCTTTGAAGCTTGGGTCACCTATCATACCGGTCGCTCCCCCCACTAAAGCAACCGGGCGATGCCCTGCCAGTTGGAAGCGCTTTAGGCATAACAATGGAACCAGATGACCCAAGTGCAAGCTGTCTGCGGTTGGATCGAAACCGCAATACAGTGAAATTGGCCCTTGCGCCAGTCTCTCTGCTAACGCGTCTTCATCCGTAACCTGGGCAACGAGGCCCCGCTCTTGCAATTGTTTAATCAGGTTGCTGCTGGTCATCAACGACTCCATTGTTTTTTACAAAATTGTTTTTACAAAAATTTGTCTTTTACGAGGTAACGCGGATTTATACCGTAAATAATTCGAGTTGCAGGAAGGCGACAATTGTGCAAGTTCTCAGAAGCTTACTCAAGTAAGTGACTGGGATTAACGAAAGCAGTCAATGCGCATGCAGCTTGAAGTATGACGGGTATAGAATAAAGCGCCCGCAGCACAAGCGCTAGGATTTCATCACTCTTACGGCGCTAAACGGTCAATTTTCCAAGCATTTGTATCCCGCTGATAGATAAATCGGTCATGCAGGCGGTGTTCGCCTCCTTGCCAGAACTCGACAGAGTCGAATTTAACCCGGAACCCCCCCCAAAAACTGGGCAGTGGCACATCACCTTGTTGGAATTTTTGCTTAAGCTCGAGAAATTTGCTTTCCAATACACCACGAGCCGAAATCCGTGAGGATTGCTGGGATACCCAGGCTCCAATTTGGCTATCTTTGGGACGAGAACTGAAATATTTCACTACTTCGAGGGTGGAAAGCCGCTCGGCTTTGCCAAGGAAGATGACTTGCCGGTCAAGCATATGCCAAGGGAATAATAAGCTGACGTGTGGGTTTTCAGCTAATTGTTGCGCTTTGCGACTGCCTAAGTTGGTATAGAACACCAAACCTTGGTCATCATAATGCTTTAGCAGCACAATCCGCTGATAGGGCTGTCCGTTGGCGTCCACTGTTGCCACACACATGGCTGTTGGATCAGGTAAACGCGCATCACAGGCTTGTTTTAACCAGCGCTCAAACAATTCCAATGGATTTTCGGTTAAGTCGCTGCGGCGTAGACCGCCACGAATATATTCACGGCGCAAATCTGCAACATCAAATTCATTATTGTCAGTCATATAAGCTCGGTATGGCACAGGAAAGCTGTGATTATCATTTTGCCCTCACAGCGGCAGAATCACAATCACCCTGAGCCGACAACAGCCTGATTACTTGATCAAAGTATTTATTTTATCAACATACAGTCATTGATAATAACTTTTTCGTCACGCTCAACAAAAGCCGTATTGCCCTTCGACCAGAAAGTGTAGCGGTTGTCACTGTACTTGGCCCCGGAAGCAGCACGGACTTGCGGCAAGGTAAGCTGTTTACCGTCTAGCACTAAACTGACTTTATCCTGCTTATTATCTTGCATGACTGTTAGCTTGGTACCACCACATTGGTAATGCAAAGTTTCGTTTTTTGGCTGCACCAAACTGCATCCCGTGAGCAACAATACTGCCGCTGTACCTAATACTGCCGCCGTGCCAAATAGAAATTTCATTTTTGCCGTCCTTATTGCGTGGATAAGCCACCCCAGTTTATAGCAGATTAGCACCCTCATCGTGAGGATACAGGATAGACTGCTCCTAAAATGGTCTCGCAACTGGCTCCGGTCACCGAGGGCAAATTACCCGATTTACCGGACAAGGTTCGAAAAGCCAACCAGGCGAATGCCAACGCTTCCATATCATCGCCACTGACACCAAAATCATCGGTGATACACACTTCGGTACCCGGCAATAGTCTTGACATCCGTGACATCACTAATGGGTTCCGCGCTCCGCCACCACAAACCAGCAGTCGTTCACACCCCCCTGCCAACTGAACTTGTTCAGCAATGGAGAGTGCGGTCAGCTCTGCCAATGTCGCCTGGACGTCTTCAGGTTTGATACCCGGAATTTTATTCAATTGTTTATCCAGCCACCCGGCATTGAAATACTCGCGACCGGTGCTTTTCGGTGCTGGTTTCGCAAAATAGGGATCGCTGTACATCAGTTCCAACAATGGCTGATTTACCTGACCCGATAGTGCCCAGGCAGCATCCTTATCATAAGGTAGCGAACAATTACGCCAAATCCAGGCATCCATCAGCATATTCCCCGGCCCAGTATCAAAACCGCGCACCGGCAAATCAGGTAGTAGCATAGATAAGTTCGCGATACCGCCAATATTCAGCACCATGCGCCGTTCCGTGGAATGCGCTAATAAAGCATGATGGAAGGCCGGAACCAGTGGCGCGCCCTGCCCGCCATAAGCCATATCCCGGCGGCGAAAATCCCCTACAGTGGCAATTTTTGTCATGGCAGCAATACGATTATTGTCACCTAATTGCATGGTAAAGGCCGGTTCACCCAACGGCTCATGCCAAACCGTTTGCCCGTGACAGCCAATTGCCGTGATGTCTTGTGCTGTCAGCCCCGCTTTGGCCAGCAGTGCCAGCACCGCTTCAGCAAATAGTATTCCTAATTGCGCATCGAGTTTACCCACAGCAGATAACGTGGTTGACTGACCTTGGCACATGCCGAGAATGTCTTTTTTTAACTGAAGCGGCATCGGGTGACAATAACTGGCCTGCTGAGCCACCATGCGCTCATCAATAGCGGCCAGAACAACATCGATGCCATCCAGACTGGTTCCCGACATCACCCCAATAAAACGGCCTGATTTCATAGCAATGACCTTATTTCCCATTGTGGGACAAAATGGCAACGAGATTTCACCCAAATCACGTCAGAATAATAAAATTAACACCATGAAAAGATATACTTTTTTAAGTGTATACCGCCATAGGGACATATCTTAAAGAATGATTTTTATTTGCAAGAAGGGTCACATAAAAGTCATTAATTCTTACAGTATGAGTTATGGCAGAGACATTTCTAACTTTGAGAAAGTTAAACTGCCGTTTAATATTGGTTGAAGTATAAACCGCTAAGCTGCGGTCTTATTAGTGTTATCAAAAAATGAAGCACACAGTCAAAATACGGTAAGTAGTGAAATAAATATTTGAGTAAGCCATACTTTATGCAAATACTAGGCCGTTATTGGACTGGATTTGGATATACTAGGAATACTGAACCGTAATACGGTTATGCATTTTAATAGGAGTTTTTATGATCAAGCCATTAATCGCCGTTGCTATTGCTGCGGTTACTCTGACCGGTTGTGCTAACAACAACACCTTATCTGGTGACGTTTTTACCGCTTCACAAGCCAAGCAAGTACAAACAGTGACTTACGGTACCTTGCTTTCCGTGCGTCCGGTGACGATTCAAGGCGGCGATGACAACAATGTTATGGGCGCAATCGGTGGTGCTGTACTGGGTGGTTTCCTCGGGAATACTGTCGGTGGCGGCACAGGCCGTAGTCTGGCGACAGCAGCTGGTGCGGTTGCTGGTGGTATGGCAGGACAAGGTGTTCAAGGTGCGATGAACCGTACTGACGGCGTACAGCTTGAAGTACGTAAAGATGATGGCACCACTATTCTGGTTGTTCAGAAACAAGGCCCAACCCGCTTTAGCGTAGGACAGCGCGTGATGCTCGCCAGCAGTGGCAGTACAGTAACTGTTAGCCCGCGCTAATCGGGCCGCTGTATTCATTTTATGATATAGCCCGTAAAGCCAGAGATCACTGCGATCTCTGGCTTATTTTTACTGCTAAAAATTTTCTTTCTGCTGTGAATTAAGTCTTAAAAATTAATTTTACTTACTTTGTAATTGAATAATGTTTCTCTCAAGTTTGTCAATCAAACCAGATAACAATTCAATTTCATCTGGTGAAATTCCCCCAAGAATTTCTTTACGGGTGGAACATATGACTCCATCAACCTGCTCTATTATCGGTGAAGACTGTTCCGTCAGTTTTATCCTCTTTGCACGCCGATCATTTGCACAGGTATGGCGTGTGATTAGACCTTTCTCCTCCAGTTGATCTAAGGTTCTAACCAATGATGGTTGTTCGATACCAATCGCTTTTGCCAGTTGAATCTGGGATTGCTCAGGTGGTAAACGATTAATGTTATGCAAGGTAACCCAATGCGTTTGGGTCAGCTCCAACGGCTTCAACCGATGGTCTATTAGCGCGCGCCAAACGCGAACTAATCGTGCTAAATCAGATCCTAATGTCGATTCCAATTGCCCCTCCTTTTATTTAGCGTGCTAGCATAACTACCAGAGTCCAGTCTATTTTGGGTAATTAACATTAAAAACACAAATGTATATATACCGTCGATGCTAGGACAATAGCAATAAATACGGGGAATCCTTTAGCAAAAGTTATGTATTGACTAAAATTACCTCTTAAGGATTAACCTTATGTATGTATCTATGTTATCCACAAGTGCACCCCTATCAGACTTGGTTTTAGGTGCCTCAATCTATTTCCCGCCAATGTTTAAGGCGGTTATGCTAGGTTTAGTTTTATGGCTACTGATCCATCATATGTTGCGGAATTGGATCTACTCTGGTGATATCTGGCATCCAATATTAATGGATCTGTCCATTTTTGTCATTGCAGTCAGCGTTTCTTTATGGATATTAGCCGGTTGGTAAATTGATATGAATCATCAGTCTCTTAAATACTTCTCTTCTGTCATCGTATTCGCCTTTGCACTTTGTGCCGGTTGGTGGATGTGGAATTATTATATGCAATCCCCCTGGACTCGTGATGGCAAAGTCCGGGCGGAACTAGTCAGTATCACACCAGAAGTCTCTGGTCGATTGGTTAAAATATTAGTTCATGATAACCAGTTGGTAAGCACTGGAAGCTTATTATTTGTGATTGACCCACAGCCCTATCAATTAGCGTTGGATAATGCACAAGCTGCCGTAGTCCGGGCGCAGGCAGATCTGGCCAAAGCCAATCATGAAGCCGAACGTCGGCGGAACTTACCTAAAAATATCATTTCAGGCGAAGATCTCGACATTGCTAACCTAACCGCTGACAGCATGAAGGCCGCATATCAAGGCGCGCAGGCAAACCTTGAACAAGCGAAATGGAATCTGAGTAAAACGCGGGTTTATGCCCCCGCCAATGGCTATATCACCAACTTGCAAACCCGTGTTGGTGACTATGCAACCGTCGGCACTCCATTAGTCGCACTTATCGATACCGACTCATTCTACGTGATGGGATATTTCGAAGAAACTAAGCTCAGACACATTAGAGAAGGTAATGAAGCCAGGATTGTTTTGTATAATGGCAATGTTCCTTTACGCGGTGTAGTCGAAAGTATTGGGCGAGCCATTTATGATCAAAGCGTCGATACCAGCGGGAGTTTGTTGATTGATGTGAAACCGAATGTCCCTTGGGTTCGTCTGGCACAGCGGGTACCCGTCAGGATTAAGCTGCTGGATGTTCCGTCCGATGTCACCTTGATCGCCGGCACCACCTGCACCATTTCGCTGGCAGATTAAAAATGCGCTTCTCTTTTCCCTCGTGGCAGCACACTCCCTGGGGCAAGGCTAATGCAGGTCAGTGGCGTTATGCGTTGCGCAATTCGCTGGCAATGTGTTTATCCCTGTGGATTGCATTTGCACTGAATTTGGATGAGCCCTATTGGGCAATGACCTCTGCGGCGGTAGTCAGTTTTCCAACGGTTGGCGGTGTTATCAGCAAAAGTATTGGCCGGATTATTGGCAGCCTTATCGGTGCCGCCGCATCACTGATGATTGCAGGTCATTGTCTGAATGATCCTTGGTTGTTCACCTTTGTCATTGCCGCTTGGATTGGCCTGTGTACTTTTGTTTCCAATCACTATCAAAATAACGTTTCTTATGCTTTCGCTTTGGCGGGTTATACCACCGCGATCATTGCCTTTTCTACTGTCAATACTACTGACACACAACAAATCTTTGATATTGCCCAAGCCCGGGTTTGTGAGGTCATTACCGGTATTCTCTGTGGGGGTCTGATGATGATGCTGCTCCCCAGCACTTCAGACGGCGAAGCACTGTTGACGTCACTGCGCCGCATGCAATCACGGTTGTTAGAACATGCAGAATTATTATGGCAGACGGAGCTAACACCGCAGATTCGCGCCTCCCATGAGGGACTGATTGGCCAGATTCTTACCATGAATCTCCTGCGTATTCAGGCATTTTGGAGCCATTATCGTTTACGGCGACACAATAATGTCTTGAATTTCATTCTGCATCGCCAATTACGCATCACCAGCGTGATTACCAGTTTGCGTCGTATGTTGGTTAACTGGCCATCGCCGCCGGAGAATCTGCCCGCGGTTATCAATCAATTGCTAACCGCCTTACAACAACCTGACTGTGATAAATATCAGATAGCCAAGATCCTGCAACAAATTGCTCCCCATGATGAGTTTGATTATCGCCATCGGGCCTTCTGGTTACGCTTGCGGCATTTTTGCTGGTTATATTTGCAAGTTAATCGCTGGCTTGCTCAGTTGGATAAGGAACCGGAAAGCGGCATGTTGTTGCCACCGGCTGTAACCTCGTTGGCTCGCCACACCGACACCTATGAGGCCGCCTATAACGGCCTGAGAACCTTTGTTTGCATTGTTATCGGTTGTGCCTTCTGGATCAGTACACAATGGAGTTCTGGGGCTGCTGCGTTGTCATTGGCGGCGGTCAGTTGCGTGCTCTACTCTGCCACTCCGTCGCCAACTGACAGCATTGCCACACTCTTGAAAGCCATTATTCTGCTCTCCATTAGCTGTTTTATTCTGAAATTTGGCGTGATGGTGCAGATTGATGATTTTTGGCAATTTGCCGTGGTGCTATTTCCCATTTTAATCACCATGCAAATGATGAAACTCCAGCATCCAACTTATGCTTCGCTATGGGGGCAATTGATTGTTTTTATGGGATCATTTCTGAGCGTGACCAATCCCCCGAGCTATGATTATCAAGAGTTTCTCAATGATAACATTGGCAAATTAGTTGGCGTGATGTTAGCCGGTGTAGCCTTTCAGATACTTCGTCCAAGCTCTGATAAGCGCAAGAGTCGGCGTATTATTCGTATGCTGCGGCGTGATTTTATCGACCAACTCAGCGCTCACCCGCGGCAAAGCCAGAATCAATTTGAGTCATTGATATATCACCGCATCAATCAACTTAATCTTAGCAAAGATCAACCCGCGCGCCTGTGGTTACTACGGTGGGGGATGGTGCTACTCAATTGCAGTCATGTCGTGTGGCAGTTACGCGATTGGCAAACCACTTCTGCGCCGTTGTCTGCCGTGCGGGATGTGTGTATTCACTGTCTGAAAGGTTGTATGACCGAGAAAGGTATTCAACCGAGTTCACTACAAGCGACGTTGCAAGAATTGCAGCGTATGAGTGCTATTTTGGGACAATACCCGGATGCTACAGGCCGAGAACTGGCCGGGCTTATCTGGCGGCTGTATTGTTCGCTAACACAGTTGCAAATGGCGTTGCCGGGTGATGAAAGTAAGGTTGCGCCAGCCTGAGCCTCGCTGGCGCAAAAGACAAAATTAAGGCACGTCATAGCCCAGCGCAGCACGGCGGATACGGAACCACTGCTGGCGAGTCATGGTTAGGGAGAGCGAGGCCCAGGCAGTTTTAACCCGTGCTATCTTGCCGGAACCAATAATCGGTAAAGGTGCCGATGGCAAACGCAAAACCCAGGCATACACCACTTGCTCGATACTTTCAGCGCCAATCTCATCAGCTATTGTTTGTAACTCATTGCGTAATGTCTGAAATTCGGGGTCGCTAAACAAACGCCCGCCGCCCAAACAAGACCATGCCATTGGCTTAACACGCAACTGCTGGCAAGCATCCAATGTCCCATCCACAATTGCGGGCTGGTGCAACGGCGAAATCTCAACCTGATTAGTGACTAATGAGAATGGCAAGCGTGACTGCAATAAACTGAATTGCGCAGGCGAAAAGTTTGAAACACCAAAATGTTTCACCTTGCCGCTTTTGTGTAATTGAGTGAATGCTTCAGCAACTTCATCTGCATCCATCAATGGGTCAGGCCGATGGATGAGCAATAAATCAAGATAATCTGTGTGCAGATGAGTTAAGGATTGTTCCGTACTTTCAATAATATGGGAACGATCAGTAATATAATGCCCCAAAGTATGTTCTGGCTTGGCCGTGGTGGCAATACCACATTTACTGACTAACTCCAGTTGGCTGCGTAAGGAAGGCTTAAGGCGCAATGCCTCGCCAAATGCCTGTTCGCATTGATAGCCGCCATAAATATCAGCGTGATCAGCCGTAGTGATACCCAGCTCAATATGTTGCTCAATAAAGGCCAGTAACTGTTGCGGTGTCATCTCCCATTCCATCAGCCGCCAATAGCCGCAAATCATACGAGAAAACTCAGGCCCAAGCGGAGCCAGTTGGCTACGTGTATCCATTATTTACTACCTCATTTGTTTATCTGCCTTAAGCATACACAACAAGCAGAAAGGTGAAATCCTCCCTGAGTAATGAATTGGGGCTGAGCAGCGAAATCGCCATAATCGCTAAACATTAAAGCAAAACAATGTTGAATCAGAATAATGAAGGCTGTTCTGGTAGCGGATCATCCAGCTGTTTGTTGGCGCGCTGCAAGCGTAATAGACGCTGACGACACAACCGCAGGACATCCCGCTTTTGCGGGTCACTCATTTTCATCCAATTAAAGCGCTCATCTCGACTACGCATACACCCACGGCAAAAGCCACGATCATCTGTTTGGCAGATACCACGGCATGGACTCGGGATGTCAAAAAACTCAAGTTGCTGAGCCAAATTGCCTCTCCTGCTACTGACATACCTGAGGAACTTGAGGTTGCAGGTAGACAGCAAATGAATGAACCCCGATGAGTTTACTCAAGTAAGTGATTCGGGTGAGTGAATACAACTAACACCCCTGCGGCCCCGAGCACAAGAGGTATAGTTTAATTGAAGCCTGCTTCAGCGCGACTGGCAAGTTTCTATTGCTAATCACGCTACACGCTATGCCCTGACCGCTAAGGTTATCTTAAGTTTTACTCAGTAATATTTCGTTAATTGGTTAATATGTAGGGTTTGATTTTTACAATGAATGCTCGATATAAGTTACAGTGTAACGGATTGATGTTTATTTTAATCACTGCACTGTTTTTTACTCTCTTCCAGAATGCGTTGTTTATTCATAAAGCCTGGTCGTTAATTCACTTTGACAGCAGTGATAGTTATTTCTTTGCAGCAACTATTCCGCTGGTGATTTTCTGCGCCCTTAATATTATTTTTAGTCTTTTAGCCGTACCCGTACTGCGTAAACCAATCATTATTTTGTTTCTGCTGGGGAGTGCTGCGGCCAACTATTTTATGTTCAGTTATGGTGTAGTTATCGACGCCAATATGATGCAAAATGCGTTTGAGACCAACGCACTGGAAGCAACCGCCCTTTTCACGCCACGCATGGCTTTATGGTTGCTTATATTAGGTATTTTCCCCGCGATTATTATTTGCTTTGTACGTATCAGAGCAACACGCCCCTGGTGGTATATGCTGGGGTTAAGAGCCGCGAATATTCTGGCGTCAGTCGTCATTATCTTGCTCATCGCGGCATTATTTTATAAAGATTACGCTTCGCTTATCCGTAATAATAAAAGCATTGTTAAAATGCTTACACCGTCCAATTTTGTCAGTGGTAGTTTTCAATTCGCCAAACATAAATACTTCACCAGTAATATGTCATTAGTAACAATTGGGGAGGATGCGCATAAAGGCCTGTTAATCAGCGGACAACAAAAGAAAACACTGGTCATATTAGTCGTGGGCGAAACCGCTCGAGCAGAGAATTTCTCATTAGGTGGTTATGAGCGGGAAACCAATCCACGACTGAAAAAACAGGATATAACCTATTTCAAGAATGCATCATCCTGCGGGACTGAAACGGCGGTTTCCGTGCCTTGCATGTTCTCAAATATGCCGCGTAAAAATTATGATGCAACACTTGCCAGCCATCAGGAGGGCCTGATGGATATTCTTGCTCATGCCGGGTTGAATGTGTTGTGGCGCGAAAATGATGGTGGCTGCAAAGGTGCCTGCGATCGTATTCCTCATCAGGACGTGACTCAGTTGCAATTAACCACTGATTGCGAGAATGGCGTTTGCCTGGATAATGCCTTGCTCTACAAGTTAGATAATTATATCAATGGGCTACAAGGCGATGGTGTTATCGTATTACATCAAATGGGCAGTCATGGCCCAGCTTACTACCGCCGATCCACGCCAGAAATACGTCAGTTTGCTCCTACCTGTGATAGCAACCAAATTCAGGATTGTACACCACAGGAACTGGTCAATACCTATGACAATTCTATTCTTTATACTGATGCTATGCTCGATAACACCATCAAATTACTGCAACAGCATAATGATAGATTTAATACCGCACTGGTTTATCTCTCTGACCACGGAGAATCGTTAGGTGAAAATGGCATGTATTTACATGGCACGCCCTATATGTTCGCTCCCAACCAGCAGACACATATTCCTTTTTTGATGTGGTTGTCGCCTGAATACACCAAAAACTATGGCATTGATCGCCAGTGTTTGTCCGATAGCGCGCAACATAATGAAATTTCACAAGATAATCTCTTCCATACCCTTTTAGGGATGATGAATGTTCTCACTACTGAATATCAATCTGGAATGGATTTACTACAAAAATGTCGAAGTTAAGGTAAGCCAATAAAAAGTCATCATAAACAGTCGATAGACATTTATATTGATGCCAGCGCCTCTCCGCTGGCATTTTTTTCTTGACCTAGACCGATTGGTCTATTAGGCTTTCGAGCATGAACAAAATACAGCACGTACATGTAGACACCCGTGAACATCTGTTAGCAACCGGTGAGAGCCTAAGCCTACGCCTCGGTTTTAATGGCATGGGCCTCAGCCAGTTACTCACGACTGCCGGTATCCCTAAGGGGTCGTTTTATCACTATTTCCGCTCGAAGGAAGTCTTTGGTGAGGCGATGCTACAGCGCTATTTTGATCGCTATGATGCAGAGATGGCAACTCTGTTAACCGGCTCGCAAGGTGATAAGCGCCATCATCTGTTGCACTATTTTGCTCAAGCGATTGCTAACTATTGTGGCAGTGAATGCCACAATGCTTGTCTGGCGGTTAAACTATCAGCTGAAGTGAGTGATTTATCCGAACCTATGCGTCATGCGTTAGATATCGGCACTGCTCGCGTCATTGGTCGTTTGCAAGATGCCATCGAAGCCGGCATAGAAGAAGGCTCTTTGAGTATTAAGCTTTCCTCTGTGGCAACCGCAGAAACGCTCTATGCCCTGTGGTTAGGCGCTTCGTTACGAGCGAAGGTGAAACGATCAGTTGCGCCGCTGACTTGTGCGCTAGAAAGTATCGAACTGATTTTACAACCAGCCCAATAACCCTGAATTTTATTTTCAGGGTTTATCCAGTCTCTAGTCGACTGGTCTATTAATATAGGATGCACCATGAAGACTGCTAAACTGTTCTCCCCTTTGAAGGTTGGCGCGCTCACTTTGCCAAACCGTGTATTTATGGCTCCACTGACGCGTTTGCGTAGTATTGAGCCTGGTGATATTCCTACTCCTTTAATGGCTGAATATTATCGTCAACGCGCCAGTGCAGGTTTGATTATCACAGAAGCGACACAGATTTCTTTCCAGGCGAAAGGCTATGCTGGAGCTCCGGGGTTGCACACTCAAGAGCAGTTAAACGCCTGGAAAAAAATCACGCAAGCTGTGCATGATGACGGTGGTCATATTGCCGTGCAACTGTGGCATGTGGGCCGTATTTCACACAACAGTTTACAGCCCGGCCAACAAGCACCTGTTGCGCCATCTGCCATTGCCGCAGATACCCGTACCACCGTTCGTGATGAAACAGGTGCATGGGTTCGTGTTCCCTGCTCTACTCCACGCGCGCTGGAGACAGAAGAGATCCCAGGCATCATTAATGATTTCCGCCAGGCGACAGCCAATGCTCGTGAGGCTGGGTTTGACTATATTGAATTACATGCTGCTCACGGCTATTTATTACATCAATTTATGTCTCCGGCATCAAACCAACGTACCGACCAATACGGTGGCAGCATTGAAAACCGAACTCGCCTGACCTTAGAAGTGGTTGATGCCACGGTAGCTGAATGGGGCGCTGAGCATATTGGTATCCGTATTTCACCTCTGGGCCCGTTCAATGGTTTGGATAATGGTGAAGATCAGGAAGAAGCGGCGCTGTATCTGGTTGAAGAGTTAAACAAACGCCATATCGCTTATCTGCATATTTCCGAGCCAGACTGGGCCGGCGGTAAGCCTTATTCAGATGCATTCCGCGATGCTGTACGTGCCCGCTTTAACGGGGTGATTATTGGTGCAGGTGCTTATACCGCAGAAAAAGCCGAAAACCTGATTGAGAAAGGATTTATCGATGCCGTTGCCTTTGGCCGCAGCTATATTTCCAACCCAGATCTGGTTGAACGGTTGCAGCAAAATGCACCACTGAATGAGCCTGACGGTGAAACCTTCTACGGCGGTGGTGCTAAGGGCTATACCGACTATCCAACCCTGTAAATCCTACTTAGTTGTGAATCATGTCATGTGATCGCGGTCAGGCAATATGCCTGGCCGTTATCATTCGTAGTCTATTCATTTTCTGTAACCCATTGAACTGGTTTAATTACCAAGGCTATACTTAAACTTGGTTTCATTCACTATTGCCTACCATCCAGGCAATACATCAATAGAGGGTATTATGCGCCTACTCCATACCATGATCCGCGTCGGTGATCTGCAACGTTCCATCGATTTCTACACCAAGGTATTAGGGATGCGTTTGCTGCGGACCAGTGAAAATACCGAATATAAATACTCACTGGCATTCGTTGGTTACAGCGATGAGAGTGAAGGTTCAGTGATCGAGTTGACCTATAACTGGGACGTAGACAGCTACGAAATGGGAACGGCATTCGGTCATTTGGCTTTGGGTGTAGATGATGTTGCTGCTACCTGCGACCAAATTCGTGATGCCGGGGGCAAAGTGACCCGTGAAGCAGGCCCGGTGAAGGGCGGTAACACTGTTATTGCTTTTGTCGAAGATCCAGACGGTTACAAAATAGAGCTAATCGAGAATAAAAGTGCCGGGCACGGCCTCGGAAACTGATTAGCAAGAAGGCACCTGCGAGGTGCCTTTTTTCTCATCGCGATATCCCCCTGCATCCCACGCCAAAATTTGACATAATGCGTGCTGAATTCGATGAAGATAAGAAACTGATGGCAGATAAAAGTGACCTTAACGCCCTGAGTGGCCGTTTTCGTGGGTATTATCCCGTAGTAATTGATGTAGAAACCGCCGGTTTTAATGCTCAAACTGACGCATTATTAGAGATTGCTGCCGTCACCTTGCAAATGAACAAGGATGGTTGGCTGCTGCCTGATGAAACGCTACATTTCCATGTAGATCCGTTCGAAGGTGCCAATCTGGAACCCGAAGCGCTGGCATTTAATGGAATAGACCCCACGAATCCATTACGTGGCGCAGTGAGTGAGCATGATGCATTACATGCTATTTTCAAAGCCGTACGCAAAGGGCTCAAAGAACAAGGGTGTAACCGCGCCATTATCGTCGCGCATAATGCTCATTTTGATCACAGCTTTGTGATGGCCGCAGCAGAACGCGCCAGCTTGAAGCGTAATCCGTTCCATCCCTTTGCCACTTTCGACACCGCTGCGCTTAGTGGGCTGGTTCTCGGGCAAACCGTATTGGCAAAAGCTTGCCTGACGGCCGGTATTCCATTTGATAGCAGCCAGGCTCACTCTGCTTTGTACGATACAATGCAAACGGCGAAATTATTCTGTGAGTTGGTCAATCGTTGGAAGAAATTGGGTGGCTGGCCGGTACCAGCGGGTGAATCTGAGTAACCTAACTCAAGTCAATAATTGCAAATTCACTATTAAAAAAGGTGGCCTGAGAGCCACCTTTTTGTTTATTACCTAAGCTGGCAGTTCATTACTCTGCTGCAGGCTTTTCTTCTTCAGTACGGTATTTATCTGCGGTCTCTTTCAATAATTGTTGCAGTTCGCCACGCTGATACATTTCCATCAGGATGTCGCAACCACCCACTAACTCGCCGTCAACCCACAGTTGTGGGAAAGTTGGCCAGTTAGCGTATTTTGGCAGCTCAGCACGGATATCAGGATTCTGCAAAATATCAACGTAAGCAAAGCGCTCGCCACAAGCAGATAGCGCCTGTACGGCCTGAGCAGAGAAACCGCAGTTTGGCAGCTTTGGTGAGCCCTTCATGTAAAGCAGGATTGGGTTTTCTGCTATCTGGCGCTGAATTTTATCAATCGTCGTCATTTCTTGCTTCCTCAAGCCATTTAGTGGCTACAATACTTAGAACCTATCCATTAGGGCTATTTTATTATTGCGTCCAGCCTATTGTAGCGACTGTCACCACTGGAATAAAACGCCATCTTTTGCAGGGGTTTTACTCGGTGAGTTGTGGGTTATATTATCAGCTACAAATATGTGCATTTAGAATAACATTTTTGATCCCTTACCTTCATTATTATCTTCACTGAGAGATGCCAGAAATTCGGGTCGACTAACTCGTTGACGTATGGTTGATTTAAGTCCATTAGCCGTGTGAAAAAACAACAATTGCGACGCCATTAACGTTTTCTCACAATATCGACTAAAATCCTGTAGCTCTCTGCTTTTTTATATCCGGAGTTTCGGCAATACTGTGACTCTTCGTATTCATTTCAGGGCCAAGGTTGGTAGCGTTATTATGCGTTTAATACTTACGCTGTTTGTGCTGCTGTTTACCCAGCTATTTCTAAACCTCGCACATGCGTCGCCGCAGGCTCACGTCTCGGCTGAGCAAAAAAAAGGCCAAGTCAGCCAGGCCAGTCCTGATGACCGTAAAAAGCGTAAAGCTGATAAAAGTACTAAAAAATCCAAAATTGATAGCAATAAAACTAATAATAAAAATGTGACAAATAAAATAGCGACCAACAACGATAAAAAGAAAACGGCAGCTACCGCCAGCAAAACCATTAAGAAAAAGGTACAGGAAGTCAGTAGACCTACTAGCAAAAAAATCACTAGTAGCAAAAACGCGAATATTAAAACTGCTAGCAATAAAAAAGCGACAGTTAAAAAAACCGAAAAAGTAGCTTATGGCCGTCATCGCAATAAAGCCCAAGGTAAAGCCGCAACCGAATTAGTAGCAAACAGTAAAATAAAACTCAGTCCTGCGCACAAAAAACGCTACCAGCATGCTAAGCAGACCGCAATGAGCAAACTGATGAAGCAAGTGGGAAAACCTTATCGCTGGGGTGGCACCTCCCCTAATACTGGTTTTGATTGCAGCGGGCTTATTTACTACGCCTATAAAGATGTCATCAGAATAAAAATGCCACGCACAGCTAATGAAATGTATCATTTGCGTGATGCGGCACCGGTTAAGCGCGCTGAATTAGAAAGTGGTGATTTAGTTTTCTTCAATATTGCTAATCGCGGTGTTGCTGATCATGTCGGCGTTTATTTGGGCAACGGTAAATTTATTCAGTCACCACGCACCGGTGAAGAAATTCGTATCAGCATGCTAGATAACGACTACTGGCAAGATCATTATGTCGGTGCGCGTCGTGTTGTGACGCCGAAAACTATCCGCTAAGCCAAACCTCGCACCCGGTAGCCCTATCGGGTGCTTATAGAGCAGCCAAACTCCAAACAGCCAATATCCCATCAAATGGTGTGGTTATACCTGTCATTCCTGTTAAAAGTTGTTAAGATTAATACCCATAATAAAACTACAACAATTATGATTTTAACCGCTCCTCACCACATCTTAGTGAGCTAACGTTCGGATTTGAAGAGCAAACACCCTGAGCAACCCCGAAAGGAGAGAGCTATGTCTTTTGAATTACCGGCATTACCTTATGCACAAAATGCACTGGAACCCCACATTTCTGCTGAAACGCTTGAATACCATTACGGCAAGCACCACAACACCTATGTAGTAAATCTCAATAACCTGATCAAGGATACTGAGTTTGCAGGTAAATCCTTGGAAGAGATTGTCAAAACCTCCAGTGGCGGTATTTTTAACAATGCAGCTCAAGTCTGGAACCACACCTTTTACTGGCACTGTTTGTCACCTAATGGCGGTGGCGAACCCACCGGAAAAGTCGCCGATGCCATTAATCGATCTTTTGGATCTTTTGCTGAATTTAAAGAGCAATTTACTGATGCAGCGGTGAAAAACTTTGGTGCGGGCTGGACTTGGCTGGTCAAGAAAGCGGATGGCACGTTAGCTATTGTCAGCACATCAAATGCGGCAACACCGCTGACGACAACTGATAAGCCATTGTTAACCGTAGATGTGTGGGAGCACGCTTACTATATTGATTATCGTAATGCGCGACCAAAATATCTGGAGAATTTCTGGGCATTGGTGAATTGGTCTTTTGTTGAGAAAAACTTAGCCTGAAAAGACGAGAAGCAAAAGACGCCGTGTAATCACATTACCAGCAGAAATAATTAAGGGCGGGTTAACCGCCCTACTTATCACTTCACACCGGCACGCGGCTTAATTAATTCATGACCGCTACGAAGCTAAAGGCAATAATCATCGCCAGCGCACCAACAGTCGTAATCAGCGACATTTTCAAATTGGTATCCATAAGAACTCCTCAGTCGGTTAATTTTTATACTCGTTATACTTCAAGTCGCATGTGCGTCGGCTAGGTTCACTCACTCGAATTATTTAAAGTATAGTAAGGTAAAGGCACATAGTTAGTGCGTTAAATTATTTTCCCACAGTTAAGAAAAAAAATCTTGTCCTCATTACGCACTTTATAACATTGATTACCTCTTCCACTTTTCCTTCAGATCAGCCAAAATTCGCAGTTCATAACTGTATGCCGACTAATAACGTCTAATAAATACACTCAGACGACCATCTGACTTAGCTCTCCAGCCTACTATATTGTTTCTGTCTGAGCGGTGTTCGAGTCATGCAGGCAAACGATTAACATAATACTTACCTGCTGTAACAGGTGAGCTTAGGAGTCATTCTTTTTATGGCAACGATTAAAGATGTGGCCAAACACGCGGGTGTGTCTACTACCACCGTTTCGCACGTTATCAACAAAACTCGTTTCGTCGCCGAAAACACCAAGGCTGCCGTGTGGGCGGCTATTAAAGAACTGCATTATTCGCCGAGTGCTGTGGCGCGCAGTTTGAAAGTTAATCATACTAAATCAATTGGCTTATTGGCGACATCCAGTGAAGCCCCCTATTTCGCTGAAGTGATCGAAGCGGTTGAAAATAGCTGTTATAGCAAAGGTTACACGCTGATTTTGTGTAACTCTCATAATAATCTGGATAAACAAAAAGCCTATTTGGCGATGCTGGCACAAAAGCGTGTTGATGGCTTATTGGTGATGTGTTCTGAATATCCGGAACAGTTACTGGGAATGTTAGAGGATTATCGCAATATTCCGATGGTAGTGATGGATTGGGGAACCGCCCGTGGCGATTTTACCGACTCGATTATTGATAACGCATTCGAAGGCGGTTATTTAGCTGGCCGTTATCTTATTGAGCGTGGTCACCGCGATATCGGGGCTATCCCCGGCCAGTTATCGCGTAATACCGGTGGCGGTCGCCATCAGGGCTTCCTAAAAGCATTAGAGGAGGCCAATATCACCCTGCGAGAAGAATGGGTAGTTCAAGGTGATTTTGAGCCAGAATCCGGCTATAAAGCCATGCATCAAATTCTGACACAAAAGCATCGTCCGACTGCTGTGTTCTGTGGTGGCGATATTATGGCAATGGGTGCGATATGCGCCGCAGATGAATTAGGCTTGCGTGTGCCACAAGATATTTCAGTGATCGGGTATGACAATGTGCGTAATGCCCGCTATTTCTCACCGGCGTTGACCACCATTCATCAGCCGAAAGAGCGATTGGGTGAAACGGCTTTTGCTATGTTACTCGACAGAATTATCAGCAAACGTGAAGACCCTCAAACGATTGAGGTACATCCTAAGCTGGTCGAACGCCGCTCTGTTGCTGATGGTCCATTCCGCGATTATCGCCGCTAAATACTTAGTCTGCCGGTAGCGCACTGTTACCGGCTGCTAATTCTGCCAAATCTCATCATCTGTGCCCTTATCATCTCTTAACCACTCATCATTTAACGTGACACTGTCACCCAAATATTCCAGCATCCAGGCTAGAGCTGGGGAATGGTTATTCTGCTCCCACGTCAAGCAACATGGGCTAGCAGGTAATGGTTCCGCGAGTGTTAGTGCCACCAGTTTCCCTTGTGCAATCAGGGGCGACACCATATGAGCGGGTACCATTCCAATACATAACCCCTCACACAAACAGTCTATGCCCGGTGCCCAATCCGGCGCCACTAATCGCTGCTGGTTATCCAACGTCCATGCATCTCGTTTCGGCAAATTTCGTGCAGTATCCTCTAAACAAAGAGAGGGATAAGGCCGCAACTGATCGTCATTGAGTGGCCCGGTTAGCTGCGCTAAAGGATGATTAACACTCACGACACAATGCCAGGTCAGAAAACCCATGTCGCGAAAGACAAACCGCCCGCCAACAGGGATGGCACGAGTCGCACCAATGGCCATATCCGCTTGCCCATCCACTAGCGCATCCCAAACACCGTTAAAGACTTCATAGCGCACCCGCAATTCAATATCGGGAAAATGACGATAAAAATCCAACACTAAACGGCGGCTCCGCTGAGGTTTGACGATCTTATCGACCACGATATTTAATTGCCCACGCCAGCCATTCGCCACTTGTTGACATTGACGACGTGTGTCATTCATTTTTTTGATAACATCACGCGATTCTTTAATAAAAACTTTACCTGCTTCGGTCAATTCTACATCGCGATGGCGTCGCGCAAATAGTGGCACCGCCAACCACTCCTCCAATTGGCGCACGGTATAACTTATCGCAGACGGTACGCGATGTAATTCTTGCGCAGCAGCACTGAAACTCCCGGTGCGTGCAACGGCATCCACTACATCCAATGAGTATTCTGACCACATGGTTTGGCACTTCCTTTAGACGGAACATTTGATATCAATTTTTTTGACAGCATGGCGCAAATATTAGCGTTTCACAACAGAATATCTCGCCGTTAGAATTCTCCCCCGCAATTAATTTTCAATAACAAAAATTTACCTGCAAAAACTATAATTTAGCCAAAATCATTGGAACCACCGGCAGGCGGCTAACACCCCTGCGGTTTCAAGGACGATGGATATAATGAGAAACAACAATGAAAACAACGTCGAGCTTCATGTTCTACCTGGCAGGTTTGAGCATGTTAGGGTATCTGGCCACTGACATGTATTTGCCCGCATTTGGTGCTATGCAACAAGAATTACAAACCTCCGCTGGCTCTATCAGCGCCAGTCTCAGTATCTTTCTCGCGGGTTTCGCTATGGCCCAACTTATCTGGGGACCCGTTTCGGACAAAATAGGCCGCAAACCCGTACTGTTAGCAGGATTGGGTTTATTTGCCATCGGCTGCCTGGGGGTTTTATGGGTTGAAACTGCAGCGCAGTTATTGATTTTGCGCTTTATTCAGGCGGTGGGGGTCTGTTCCGCTGCGGTGAGCTGGCAAGCATTAGTGGTCGATCGCTATCGCGATGGCAAAGCCAACCGAGTATTTGCGACTATTATGCCATTAGTGGCGTTATCCCCTGCGCTCGCGCCATTACTGGGCGCCTGGTTATTAAACCATTTCAGCTGGCGCTCAATTTTTGTCGTGCTATTAGCGATTACTCTGCTGTTACTGATCCCGACGGCCTTGCTTAAGGAACGGAAAAAAACAGCTTCGAATAACGTAGATAAAAACAAAAGTGCCATTAGTTTCTGGCAGTTACTGAAATCTCCGGCATTCAGCGGCAATGTGATGATGTTTGCGGCATGCAGCGCCGGATTTTTCGCTTGGTTAACGGGTTCACCTTTTATTTTAGGTGATATGGGATATAGCCCGAATGTCATTGGTTTGAGTTATGTTCCGCAAACATTAGCCTTTTTGCTGGGGGGATTTGGTTGTCGTAGTGCATTGAGTCGAATCAAAGGTAACACCCTGCTACCGTGGCTATTAGCCGGTTATGCTATCAGTATGATTGCACTCTATATGATAGCAACGCTGACAACGCCAACACTGATGACCTTACTTATTCCGTTCTGCTTAATGGCGCTTGTGAATGGTGCCTGCTACCCTATTATCGTAGCAAATGCATTAATGCCCTTTCCAGCCAATACGGGCAAAGCAGCCGCATTGCAAAACACATTACAACTGGGCTTGTGTTTTATTGCCAGCATGATGGTGTCGGCCTATATCAGCCAACCTTTGCTGGCAACCGTCACAGTAATGCTGTCAACGGTAGTTTTAGCCGCATTGGGATATGGCCTTCATTGCTCTGCGCTGAGGAAAGAAAAAGTCCATACTAACAATAAGGACTATAATTGCACGGAGTCATAATTCCTTGTAAAAATAGTCACTAAGCGAAATTTTGGCCGGGAAAGATTTAGTATTGAGAAAGCTTCCCGGCAGGCCTATACTCGGTTTAATCAATTAGAATATCATTTAAAAAAAGCATTATCTTCAGCATTTACTGGACGCGTGGATTGCGTCACATTGACTCTTATGGATGAGTTGCCCTAAGTTAGGGTTTCTTCTTAATCTTCCTCTGTCCGTAATGGATACCAGACACCAGTTTTATTGGTAAGTATCTGCGCATATAGACTTTATCGCGGGTCATAAGTCAGAAGAAAGTGATGGAGAAGCTATGAGTTCATCCTGTATAGAAGACCAGAGTATTCAAGAAAATCCGTGGTTTCGCATTGTACAAGAAATGCTGAATCGCGCTGATATTGAAATCAATGGCTCACGTCCCTTCGATATTAGAGTCAATAACCCAGATTTTTTTAAGCGGGTATTACAAGAAGGATCTTTGGCATTAGGTGAGAGTTATATGGATGGCTGGTGGGAATGCGAACGGTTGGATATTTTCTTCCACCGCGTTCTTAGAGCCGGTCTGGAGCATCAACTTCCACACCATTTCAAAGATACTTTACGTATTGCTGCCGCACGTATTATCAATTTGCAATCAAAGAAACGGGCCTGGATTGTCGGTAAAGAACATTACGATCTCGGTAATGATCTGTTTAGCCTAATGCTCGACTCCAATATGCAATATTCTTGCGCCTATTGGAAAGATGCAACCACCCTCGAGCAAGCCCAGGAAAATAAATTGCAGATGATCTGTGAGAAGCTGCAATTAGCACCAGGCATGAAACTACTCGATATTGGTTGTGGCTGGGGTGGGCTTGCCGCTTACGCCGCGCGCCATTTCGGGGTGTCGGTTTCAGGTGTAACGATTTCAGCTGAACAGCAAAAGTTGGCCCAAAAACGCTGTGAAAGTTTGGACGTCACAATTTTACTGCAAGATTATCGCGACCTGGATGAACAATTCGATCGTATTGTCTCGGTGGGAATGTTCGAACATGTTGGCCCCAAAAATTACAACACCTACTTCGAGGTGGTTAAGCGTAATTTAAAACCTGACGGATTATTTTTGCTGCATACTATCGGCGCTAATCGTACTGATCTGAGCGTTGACCCGTGGATTGATAAATATATTTTCCCCAATGGGTGTCTGCCGTCCGTACAACATATTGCCAAGGCCAGCGAGCCTTATTTCATCATGGAAGATTGGCATAATTTTGGGGCAGATTACGACCGAACACTGATGGCCTGGTATGAACGTTTCCAAGCAGCATGGCCGAGTTTAGTGGAAAATTATTCGCCTCGATTTGAGCGGATGTTTAGCTATTATCTGAATGCCTGTGCCGGTGCATTCCGCGCGAGGGATATTCAATTGTGGCAGGTATTGTTCAGCCCCAACGGGGTAGAAGGTGGGATTCGGGTTACTCGTTAATATCTAACGTGATCCTTTTTTAAAAAAGGCAGGCGCACATCCGTCCTGCCTTTTAGCATTCTATGCGCGAGCGACTTTTTCAACCGCTGCTGCTATCTGCGCAATTTCACGTTGCGCCAATACCCGTTCAACGGTATCCACTACAGCCTGTGTTTGTGGATCTATTTCAATATTCACCCGATGCCCCAGTCGCTTTTTACCTAATGTGGTTCGCGCCAGTGTTTCCGGAATCAAATGAACGCAAAAACGGTTACCCACCACCTCGCCGATGGTCAGACTGATACCATCAATGCCGATAAATCCTTTGTGTAATACATATTTCATTAAATCGTCGCTGGGCAGTCGAAACCAGATCTGACGGTTATTTTCTGAGGTATATATTTTCGCTATTTCAGCGGTACAAATAATATGACCGGACATAAGATGCCCGCCAATTTCATCACTAAATTTAGCGGCCCGCTCCAGATTAACCACGTCGCCAACTTTAATATCACCCAAGTTGGTAATACGCAGAGTTTCCTTCATTAAATCAAAACTGACTCGATTTCCATTTACTTCAGTCACTGTCAAACAGCAGCCATTGTGGGCCACTGAAGCACCTAATGCTAATTCAGGTAACATCTCAGTTGGCATTTCGACCACATGGGTGCGGAAGTTGGATTTCTCGTCAATGGCAACCACTGGCGCGGTGCCTTGAACAATACCGGTGAACATACGCCATGCCTCTTATCTGTAGAAAAAATTTAATTGCCTTGATTTTGCCTCAGAAGATAAGGAAAACCAAACCACTTAGACTAAATATCTGTATTCGCGTTATTTCATTGAAACTGAATGACAAGGATTGCTTAAGCACTGCGAGGAGGTACAATCTTTTACACTCTTCGTGTTCCAAGAGTATTATGTTTTCCCGCTATTTTATTTATCGGCTACAAAACGATAAATTATTGTTAGAGGTTAATGACAAAGTGCCCGTAGCGGTGAAAACAGGCAGATCGTAAAGACGCCGTAAATACATCCTTGTAGGCTCGAGCCGCGCCATCCCTGGCGCGGACACTTTACTCTTCTACCGGTCTTCACCTTGTAAGATCGAGTCGTTGGGGGCTGTTAGCAGTCTGCGTTATTGAAATTATAACTAGGTTATACCCATGCATCGTGATGAACGATGGGTAGATAAAGGTGCATGCGTGCAGAAGTATATCGTCGAAGCGCGTAGCTTGTTGGCTCTCGCTATTCCTGTTGTTATCGCGCAATTGTCCCAAACAGCCATGGGCGTGGTTGACACTATTATGGCCGGTTCTGTCAGTGCAACAGATATGGCTGCTGTGGCTGTAGGGACTTCTATTTGGTTACCGGCTATCTTATTTGGTCACGGATTATTGTTGGCGTTAACGCCAACGGTAGCCCAGCTTAATGGCTCCGGGCGCCGCAACCAAATCGCTCATCAGGTCAGACAGGGCTTTTGGCTGGCATCCTGTGTTTCGGTATTAATCATGGTGGTCATTTATAATAGCGACCATGTGATTAAGCAGATGCACAACATTGATCCGGTGTTGGCGGATAAGGCCGTTGGTTTCCTACACGCCATTATGTGGGGCGCGCCTGGTTATCTCTTCTTTCAGGTGCTACGCAATCAGTGTGAAGGCCTATCCAAAACCAAACCCGGCATGGTGATTGGTTTTATTGGTTTACTGGTTAACATTCCCATTAACTATATTTTCATCTACGGTAAATTTGGTGCTCCAGCATTGGGCGGCGTCGGTTGCGGGGTGGCAACCGGAACGGTTTACTGGGTGATGTTCTTAATGATGCGTTGGTATGTCACTCGCGCCCGCTCACAGCAAGATATCAAACTGGAAAAAGGGTTTGCTGCACCTGACTGGCAAGTCATGAAACGCCTCGGGGGCCTAGGGCTGCCGGTTGCGCTGGCGCTGTTTTTCGAAGTGACCTTGTTTGCCGTTGTCGCACTACTGGTTTCTCCGCTGGGTATTGTCGCGGTGGCTGGGCACCAGATTGCCCTAAACTTTAGTTCATTAATGTTTATGTTACCGATGTCATTGAGTGTTGCCGCGACTATTCGTGTCGGCTTTCGTCTTGGGCAAGGGTCAGTTGAAAACGCCAGAGTGGCCGCGTATACCAGTATTGGTGTGGGATTAATGCTGGCATGTGTCACCGCGATATTTACTGTGGTGTTCCGCGAACATATCGCACTGCTCTATAACAAGACACCGGAAGTCGTGGTAATGGCCTCCCATTTGATGCTGTTGGCAGCACTTTACCAGTTATCTGATGCCATTCAGGTGATCGGCAGCGGCGTGTTACGCGGTTATAAAGACACTCGCTCGATCTTCTTTATCACCTTTACCGCATACTGGTTATTGGGGCTACCAACGGGCTATGTGTTGGGGCTGACCGATTATATTGTGCCAGCGATGGGGCCAAGTGGTTTCTGGATAGGCTTCGTTATCGGCCTGACCTCGGCGGCGGTATTAATGGCATTACGTATCCGTTGGTTACAAAAACAACCGCCAGCACTTATTTTGCAAAAAGCGGCACACTAAGCACTTGTCATTTTGGGCATTCATCGCTGGTGCTCATCTCAGCGATTAATGCCCTGCCAAATAAGAAAATCTGGAGAAAAAAACAGCGCAACGAGTAAAAGCACAGCAATTACGTGAGTTTGCGGTGAATATTATGTTTTTCTCCTTGCCAGAGGACGGGCGGCTCGTTAATATTCGTCCCCGCTGTCAGCAATGATGGCGAATAATAAGAGTTAGGTATTGCGTCCGTAGCTCAGTTGGTTAGAGCACCACGTTGACATGGTGGGGGTCGATGGTTCGAGTCCATTCGGACGCACCAATCTTATTATTAAAAGGCCAAGTTATTAGCAAGCCAAGAGTATGATGTGCGTCCGTAGCTCAGTTGGTTAGAGCACCACCTTGACATGGTGGGGGTCGATGGTTCGAGTCCATTCGGACGCACCACTCTCGCATTATCCAGAAGTAGTAAATTGCCAGTCTTTCAATGCGTTCTTAGCTCAGTTGGTTAGAGCACCACCTTGACATGGTGGGGGTCGATGGTTCGAGTCCATTAGAACGCACCACTCTATTATTTCCGATGACCTCCCTACGCTAATCAATCTGGCTCAATCCCCTTAAATCTTTTGATGTTGTTTCCAGCAATTATTCCATCTTCATTTTGTTAAAATTGTTAAAAAACTTTTTTGTTGCGCAACAAACCAAGTGTTATTCATAAAGTTTGCGCGACTAATGACCCGTTTTTATAAAAATAGGCAATGAGTTTCTGTTTTCTATTTCATTTCCCGCGACTTACCGCTTATAATACGAACCGTTGTTTCAGTTGAATGGTTTCAGCATCTTGATCTGCCGATACGCTAAAAAAATACAACTCACATTTACGCCAACGTATATCGATCATGCGTTTAGCTTCGTGCTAAAGTTTTCCGCTCAATTTCCGCAACTGTCATCTATTCTTAGTAATGTTTTACTTCTTGGTCACGTTTCGCTACACCAGACACTAATCAAATTCCACTCCGTTGCTGTGTTTAACGGAATATTCGCTTTTAATCCATCACAACTTGTAGAAAAAATCCGTCATGAAAAAGACTAAAATTGTTTGTACTATCGGTCCAAAAACCGAATCCGAAGAAATGCTGACGAACCTGCTGAAAGCGGGTATGAACGTTATGCGCTTAAACTTCTCCCATGGTGACTATGAAGAACATGGTCAACGTATCAAGAACATCCGTGCTGTTATGGCAAAAACTGGCTTGAAAGCCGGTATCTTGCTGGACACCAAAGGCCCAGAAATTCGCACCATGAAACTGGAAGGCGGCAAAGATGCTGCTCTGGTTGCAGGTCAGACTTTCACTTTCACCACTGATCAAAGTGTTATTGGCAACAACAACATCGTTGCGGTGACCTACCCTGGCTTTGCTGCTGACCTGAAAATTGGCAACACTGTGCTGGTTGACGATGGTTTGATCGGCATGGAAGTCATCGAAGTCACAGAAAGCACTGTGGTCTGTAAAGTGCTGAACAACGGTGATTTAGGTGAAAACAAAGGCGTTAACTTGCCAGGTGTTTCTATTCAACTGCCAGCACTGGCTGAGAAAGATAAAGCTGACCTGATCTTTGGTTGTGAGCAAGGCGTGGACTTCGTTGCAGCATCCTTTATCCGTAAACGTTCAGACGTGCTGGAAATCCGCGAACACCTGAAAGCCCACGGTGGTGAGAACATTCAGATCATATCCAAAATTGAAAACCAGGAAGGTCTGAATAACTTCGACGAAATCCTCGAAGCATCCGACGGTATCATGGTTGCCCGCGGTGACTTGGGTGTTGAGATCCCGGTAGAAGAAGTTATCTTCGCGCAGAAGATGATGATTGAGAAATGTAACCGCGCACGTAAAGTTGTTATTACTGCAACTCAGATGCTCGATTCCATGATCAAAAACCCGCGCCCTACCCGCGCAGAAGCAGGCGACGTTGCTAACGCCATTCTGGACGGTACAGATGCCGTGATGCTGTCTGGTGAAAGTGCTAAGGGCAAGTACCCATTAGAGTCTGTTACCATCATGGCGACCATCTGTGAGCGTACAGACCGTATCATGCCTAGCCGCATTGAAACGCTGAGCGACAATCGCAAAATGCGTATCACTGAAGCCGTTTGCCGTGGTGCGGTAGAAACTGCAGAAAAACTGGAAGCAAAAGTGATCGTGGTAGCAACTGGCGGTGGTAAATCTGCCAAGTCAGTACGTAAATACTTCCCAACAGCAACCATTTTGGCACTGACCACCAATGAAGTGACCGCTCGTCAGTTAATTCTGACTAAAGGCGTGATAACTCAACTGGTCAACGAGATTGCTTCAACAGATGACTTCTACCGTATCGGTAAAGAAGCCGCTCTGGCTAGCGCTCTGGCACAGAAAGGCGACGTTGTCGTGATGGTTTCTGGTGCGTTAGTGCCAAGTGGCACCACCAATACCTCTTCCGTGCACGTTTTATAACCTTAATGCACGACTAAACGCTAATTAAAAACGCCGCTTTCAATAGCGGCGTTTTTCTTTTTGAGCACCGCCAAATAAACTTTCCGAAAAATCCATTTTATCTTAGGTACACCAAACCCTTTTTCTTGAGCAGGACTTATCCGAAAGAATCAGGCTGTTTTACCTCGTTTTTTTAACTTTTTTTTAAAACAAGATGCTTCTTTGAGCGAACGATCAAAATAAACCCCTCTAATACTAAAAATTTATTCTCTTTCGAAAAAACTTTGTGTAATACTTGTAACGCTACATGGAGATTAACTTAATCTAGAGGGTGTTAATAATGAATCGTACTAAACTTGTACTGGGCGCGGTAATTCTGGCTTCTACTATGCTGGCTGGTTGTTCAAGCAATGCTAAAATCGATCAACTGTCTTCTGACGTTCAGACTCTGAACGCTAAAGTTGACCAACTGAGCAACGACGTGAACGCAATCCGTTCTGACGTTCAAGCAGCTAAAGACGATGCAGCACGTGCTAACCAACGTCTTGACAACCAAGCTCACGCTTACAAGAAGTAATATTACTTCCTGAATGAAAAATGGCGCACAATGTGCGCCATTTTTTTGCCTCGCAGAAACTCGCCTCTGACGGTAACTGGCCCTGTTATACCCTTCCCTGACCATCATCAACTTATTCATTCACCATGCAGATACGCAAAAAAATTAACCACGGCAAAATGATAACTGCCGTGGCTAAGATACGTTAATACTTGGATACGTTAAGACTTAGTTCGCTGCTGAGTAAACCGGGCCTGGCTGAACCAACTTAGGAATTTCTTGTTCAGTAGGTTGCTGACCTTCGCTTTGCGGCTGTGCCTGTTGTTCGCTCTGAGGAGCCACAGCAGCCGGAGCTTGTACTGGGGCAGCCTCTCCTACAGTAACAATAACTGGCATGCCAGCTCGGCGTACAATCGCTTCCTGAACCACTTGTGCATCAGTCTGGCTGTCATTGATAAATTTCTGCAGGCTGCTGCTGATAGCGATTGGCATCGTTTGCGGATCATCACTGTCTACACGAGACAACGGCTGATGAACTTCAACATAACGCTTGCCATCTGGTTCAACGGAATATTTAACCGGTTCGTTGATGATCTGAACGCGGGTGCCTTTCGGTACAGCTTTGAACAGCGCTTCAATATCATCTGGACGTAAACGAATGCAGCCTGAGCTGACACGCATACCGATACCGAAGTTAGCGTTAGTTCCGTGGATCAGGTATTCACCGCCACCGGCAGCCAAACGCATGGCAAACAGACCCATAGGGTTTTCTGGGCCCGCTGGCACGACTGCTGGCAAAGTCACACCGTCAGCTGCGTAGTGCTTACGGATGTTAGCCGTTGGTGTCCAGGTTGGGTTCGGGATCTTCTGACTGACCGAAGTTGTCATGGTTGGAGTATTACGCCCCAACTGGCCGATACCGATTGGGTATACAATGACTTTGTTCTGGCCTTTAGGGTAATAATAAAGACGCAGTTCAGCCAAGTTGATGACGATACCTTCACGCGGGGTATCAGGCAGCAACATCTGAGTCGGGATAGTTAACACTGAACCGGGTAACGGCAAGTACGGGTCAGCGTCTGGGTTTGCTTCCAGCATCCCCAACAAACCGATTTTATAATCGGCAGCAATAGCCTCCAGTGGACGACCATCATTTGGAACAGTATAGGTAGTATTTTCACCAATCAGACGGCTATTGGCTGGCGGCAGAGGATACTCGGTCGCATTGGCAGCGGTAATACTTCCCGCTAGACAAGTTGCGAATAACATACCAATCAAAGTTAATGCACGTTTCATGCTTAGTTCCTACATCACTTCTTAAAATTCGATTCGGCTATCTACGTTAATTTTAGCAGCCAATAATAAGGCCACCATATAGTAACAGTCATTATTATAAAGGCAATTTATATCTCTAGAAATCAAGGTGTTACAATGTAATTTATTATGCTTTTTCCACGTTGGAAGGCGATTTAAGCTGCTGAAATTTCACCATTTTAAGACTGTGACGCATGACGCAAAAATGCTCAGTCATGGGAGAATAAGGCACAAAATGTTGGCGTGAATCAGCCCGCTTGTAGTGCCGCTGCTTTAGCACGAATGGCGCGAATCATGGCTTCAAGGCCTTGGGATCGCGAAGGGGTTAGATGCTGACTGAGGGCTAAATCTGCAAAAAATGGTCGAACATCAAGATCGACTATCTGTTGCGGAGTCAAACCCTGATACAGAATAAACACTACTGCGACCAGGCCTTTGACGATGGCAGCATCGCTATCACCGGCAAAAACCACTTTGCCTTCAGTTGAAGTGCTCATGGCAATCCACACCTGACTTTGGCAGCCCGAGATAAGGTTCACAGGCTGGCGCTGCTGCTCAGTTAACGATGGTAGCTGCGCGCCCAACTCAATGACATAGAGATATTTTTCTTCCCAATTTAAGCAACGGGAAAAGTTACGAATCAATTTATCTTTATCTGGCAAACCCGCCATAACATGCCTCTTACAGTAAAAATAAAAGCCGACTATTTATAATGATAATCGGCTTTCGGGTACTCTGTCGCGAGCTGTTTGCGCTAGCCCAGTAATTTTTCGATGCGGAGTAATCCTGCCACCAAGCGATCCACTTCCTCGCGGGTATTATACAGTGCCAGTGAGGCACGGCACATACTCGGGACTTGGTAGAACGCCATCAGCGGCATGGCACAATGATGTCCGGTACGAATAGCAATACCGTATTGATCCAGGAAGCTGCCCACATCATAGGCGTGGTGTCGCCCCAGATTAAACGCTATCACCCCTGCCCGGTTGGTCGGGCCATAAAGTATCAGACTTTTGATCTGACTCAGTTGCGCCAATGCATACTGCATTAGCGATTGTTCATATGCGTGGATATTATCCAGGCCCAGACCATTCACATAACTGATTGCCGCACCCAGCCCCATAATACCGGCTGTATTTGGCGAACCCGCCTCGAAGCGCCACGGCGCATCAGCAAAGGTTGTACCTTGCGTTAGGCTGACAGTTTTAATCATCGCACCGCCCCCTTCCCACGGCGGCATTTGCTGTAGCAATTCACGCTTGCCATACAAGATACCCATGCCCGATGGCCCATACAGTTTGTGACCGGAGAAGGCATAGAAATCACAACCCAGATCCTGTACATCGACGGCTTGATGCATAATGGCTTGAGCGCCATCCACCAGCACCACTAAGCCCGCCGCTTTGGCTTGCACCACGATCTCTTTAATCGGGTTCACTGTTCCGAGCACATTGGACACCTGGGTTATCGCTAACAGTTTGGTGGTGTTATCCATCAGCCCTGCCAACGCAGCAGGTTCCAACTCCCCGGTTGCCGTCAGCGGCCAGACTCGAATTTCGATGCCAATCTCTTTTGCCAGCATCTGCCACGGCACAATATTGGCGTGATGCTCCATTTCGGTAATGATAATGCTATCACCGGCTTTGAGCGCATGGCGGCCATAGCTGTTAGCCACCAGATTGATAGCTTCAGTGGTGCCTTTGACAAAAACAATCTCTTCGGCAGAAGTTGCGTGAATAAAGTCAGCAACCTGGCTGCGCACCGCTTCCATCTGCGTCGTCGCTTCCGCGCTCAAGGTATGAATACCGCGATGAACCGCCGCATAGCCCTCACGATAGAAGTTAAGCTCTCTATCAATAACTATTTGTGGTTTCTGCGCACTAGCAGCACTGTCCAAATATGCCAACGGCTGACCGTTAACGTCACGGCTAAGCAGTGGAAAATCGGCTCTAATCTGTTCTATGCTGACTTGTCCAATAGAGAAACTCATAGCGACTCCCCAGACAATCGCTCTGCAATGCGCGCCAACACTACTTTGCGGATGGATTCGTGGTGGATCGCTTCGGTCAATTCGGCGGCAAAAGCAAAAATAATCATTTGCTGTGCATCTGCCTGATTGATGCCGCGCGATTGCAGATAAAACAGCTGTTCTGCATCAATGCGCCCAACGGTAGCCCCGTGACTGCACTTCACGTCATCAGCGTAAATTTCCAACTGCGGTTTAGTATCAACTTCGGCCAACTTACTGAGCAACAAGTTATTGTTGGTCATTTGCCCGTCAGTTTTTAAGGCGTGCTGAGCCACTTTAACCACGCCATTAAAGACCGCTTTACCCCGTTCGCGCACTATGGTTTTGTGCAACTGACGGCTTTCACAATAGCCCTTGTTATGCTCCAGATAAGTGCGGGTATCACAGATTTCGCGCCCAACAGGCAGCAGCAGGCTATTAATGGACAAGGTTGCACCCTCGCCATTTAACTGGGCGCTGGTATTGTGGCGAGTCAGCCCCGCTCCGAGCAAAAAACTGTAACTCTTGGCCCGCGCATCGCGGCTTAGCACTACATCATTATGAGCAAAGTGATAGCTTTGCGGGGTTTCAAATGCCAGTTTGCAATGACTCAGCTCAGCATTATCACCCACTGAAATAGTCAGCCGCGCGCCCGTAAAATGAGGCTGCTCATTGAGGCTAACAAAATGCTCAATGACCTCAGCCTGTGCACTAGCCTCAATCGTCAGATGATGGCGATAATGACTGGTATTCACTACCTCAGAATCCTTACCTGAGCTGATATGCAGCAGATAAAGTGGTTTGTCGCTGTGTTTCCCGGCGGGTAGCCGAATGTGCAGACTTTGCTGAGCCAGACTCTCTGTCAGATGCAAAAAAACTTCCGACCGAATAGCCGCAGGAAACAGGGCATTGTCTGTCGCAGGTGCCAGTTGATACGGACCACAATCGCGGTCGCTTAACTCAGCGTCATATCGGCCATCAATGAAAACCACACGATGCGCATCGTTGATCAATGAGAAATCATCACACTGAGTCGCCGTGACTTCCGCTGCGGGTGCAAAACTGAAGTGGTGAGCGAGTAAACGCTCCAGGGGTGTGTATTTCCAGTCTTCATGCTTGATGCTGGGAAAGCCCAATTGCAGCACTTGTTGCCAATGTGCCGTCGCCTCGGCACGCTGACCACCTTGATGTTGTTTAAACAATTCACCAAAATGTGCCAACGCATCAGCACGCTGTTTTTCAAGCATACGTTGCTGTTCCAGTATATTACTGTTGGTCGGTAAGCCAGCCATAGCCTTGCTCCTCCAACTGTTTCACCAGCGTAAAATCACCAGATTTAATGATTCGCCCCTGATACAACACATGCACAAAGTCAGGTTTGACGTAATCGAGGATGCGCTGATAGTGAGTCACAATAATAAAGGCGCGATCTTGATTACGTAGTGAGTTAACCCCGTTGGCGACAATTTTCAGTGCATCGATATCCAAACCAGAATCGGTTTCATCCAGAATGCATAAAGAAGGCTCCAGTGCTGCCATCTGCAAGATATCGTTACGCTTCTTCTCGCCGCCCGAGAAGCCCACATTCACTGAACGGGTCAGTAAGTCTGAAGGCATTTTGAGTAACTCAATTTTCTCTTCGATAAAATCAGCGAAATCAAAACGATCCAGCGGCTCCTCTTGGCGATATTTACGTACCGCATTGACGGCAGTTTGTAGGAAGAAATGGTTGCTGACGCCAGGAATTTCTACCGGATATTGAAAAGCCAGAAATACGCCCTCGCCAGCTCGGTCTTCGGGGTCAAGTTCCAGCAAGTCTTTACCCTTGAACGTCACACTACCCTCAGTGACTTCATATTCTTCCCGTCCGGCCAGCGCCGCAGACAAGGTACTTTTCCCTGAACCATTTGGCCCCATGATGGCATGGACTTCGCCAGGTTTGATCTCCAAATCCAAACCTTTGAGGATCTCGTTACCTTCAACACTGACTTTTAAATTCTTAATGCTTAACATAAGTTTCCTTGGTGCGCAGGCGCGCAAAACTCTGCAAATGCTTATTCAACCGAGACTCAACCAACACTATGTTCCAGGCTGATGGCTAACAATTTCTGGGCTTCCACGGCGAACTCCAGTGGCAATTCGGAGAACACATCCTTACAAAAGCCGTTAACAATCATTGAGATGGCATCATCTTCGGTGATGCCACGTTGTAAGCAATAAAACAGTTGATCATCACCAATTTTCGAGGTTGTCGCCTCGTGCTCTAGCTGTGCGGTGTTATTACGCACTTCAACATAAGGGAACGTATGTGCGCCGGAATCCGGGCCAATCAGCATCGAGTCACATTGCGTGAAGTTACGGGCGTTATCCGCACCGGGCAAAATTTTAACCAGCCCACGATAGGTATTTTGGCTATGCCCCGCAGAGATCCCTTTGGCAATAATGGTTGATTTAGTGTTTTTGCCAATATGGATCATCTTGGTGCCGGTATCGGCTTGCTGATGGCCGTTGGTCAATGCAACCGAGAAGAATTCGCCAATAGAGTTATCACCCTGCAAAATGACACTCGGGTATTTCCAGGTAATGGCTGAACCGGTTTCAGATTGGGTCCATGACATTTTGGAGCCCTCACCTTCACACAGCGCCCGTTTGGTCACAAAGTTGAGAATACCTCCTGTACTGTCCGCTCCGGCAAACCAGTTCTGAACGGTCGAGTATTTCACTTCTGCATTTTTGTGTAAAATGACCTCAACCACCGCAGCATGTAACTGATAGCTATCACGAACCGGCGCAGAACACCCTTCGATATAACTCACATAGCTGTCTTCATCGGCAATCAGGATTGTGCGCTCAAATTGACCGGTTTTGGCGGCATTAATACGAAAGTAAGTGGATAATTCCATAGGGCAGCGCACTCCTTTGGGTACATAGACAAAAGTACCGTCAGAAGCGACTGCCGCATTTAGCGCAGCAAAAAAGTTATCTTTGGCTGGAACCACTGATCCCAGATACTTACGTACTAAATCCGGATATTCCTGAATGGCTTCACCGAATGAACAGAAAATAATACCTTGCTCGGCCAATTTACCGCGATAAGTGGTCGCAACAGAAACCGAGTCAAAAATGGCATCAACCGCCACTTCAGCCCCTTCCCGCACTGGCACCCCAAGCTGGGCAAAGGCAGATTCAACCTCAGCGGTGAGGTACTCATTCATGGTGTTCGCGGCTGAATCTTCAGCTGATGATTGCTGCATTGCGCCAGATTGCGAACCGCAGTGGTCATCACAGCTACCGCAAGATGGTGCTGAGTAATAGCTGTAATCCTGATAATCCAGACTTTTATAATGTGCTTTCAGCCAATGCGGTTCTTCCATTTCTAACCAACTGCGATAAGCCCCGAGGCGAAATTCCAGCATCCACTCCGGTTCATTACGCTTAGCAGAAATGGCGCGAATCACATCTTCATTGATGCCCTTCGCCAACTCGTCAGTCGCAAGTTGTGTAAAAAAACCTTCTTTGTAGCGACCATCGCTGACCCAAGCCTGCACATCATCTGGAACTTCTACATTGCTTCGTGTCATTTCGTTTACATCGCTCAAACGCCAAAGCTCTCGCCACACCCGCAGGCGTGCTGAGCTTTAGGATTATTAAATTTAAAAATCTGATTTAGCCCTTCGCGGACATAATCCACCACGGTGCCATCAATAAACGGCATCGCTTTCAGAGGTACGTAAAGTCTGGCACTACCGTGCTCGAAAACCAAAGCATCACTGGCTGGCTCCTTAGCCATATCCATCACGTAAGCAAAACCGGCACAACCGGATTGCTTGACCCCCAGCTGCAACCCTTTTATTTCAGGATCCTGTTGCATGAGCCGTGTAATTTGCGCCGCGGCGCTGTCGGTGATCGTAACGCCTTGCCAAACATTATCATCAAGTGAAAATGTTCCGACGGATTCCTGTTGCATATGCCCCACCTTCTATCTCTTAATAATTAGCTGGCTGATTATGAGTAAATCAACACAGATTATTCACAATGGTAGTGATAATAATTATCACTTCAACCGTTTGTTTTGCAGGGATATTAAGAAAAGTGCCGTTTAGACCTCAGATGAGGCGGCAACGAAAGAAGCATGCTGCGATGGCCGGAGAAGTCTGGGTAAACAAACACACTTTTATCGCCATGAAATAAAACAATAATTACGACAGCGATGCCTGAATCCCTTGCTATATCAGAGGTTAATTGCGATTAATCTCTGTATTTTTAAACATTCATAAAAAATACCTATTTCTACATTAATTTTAGCTGAAATCCCCCTCGGGGGGAACCTATCAGAGAGATTCGCCGCATTTATCAGATATACCCTTCATACTTCAAGCTGCATGTGCGTTGGCTGCTCTCGTGTATCCGAATCACTGACCTGAGTAAGCTCATCGGGACTTACTCAATTGCCGTCTTCCCGCAACTCGAATTATTTGGGTATACACAAAATATCAGAAGGTAAGTAATAGAAAGATGTGATCATGAATCATATTACTCAAGGCCTATAATTGGCCCTGAGCAATATATATTTATTTTTCGAGAGGTAATTTTGGAGATGATAATACAGCAGTGGTCAAACGAGAGGTGCAGCACAGGCGGTTTTGTTCATCAAAAATCTCAATCTGCCAAACCTGATGGCTACGACCAACATGAATAGCACGACAACAACCGCGCACTTTTCCGGACTTTACCGCTTTTAGATGGTTGGCATTGATTTCCAACCCCACGATGTTCTGCCCCTCAGTGGTACATAAATACCCCGCCATCGAACCCAGTGACTCCGCCAACACTACTGATGCGCCGCCATGCAGCAGGCCAAAGGGTTGAGTTGTCCGATTATCTACTGGCATCGTAGCTTCCAGTTCGTCATCGGATAATCGAGTAAATTTAATGCCCAGATGCCCGACCATGCAGCCTTGGCTCTGTTGATTTAGCTGTTCCAGCGTTGCTGTTCGTTTCCAAAGCATTCTTTTTCCCTTCCTACTTGAGGTTGCATAAATGTTAATGGCTGACAAAGCCTAAACCAATTCAAGTAGCGCTTGCAATGGATGCCGTATGCCGTTGCCTTCAATACGCTTAACCTGACTGCGGCATGAATAACCGGTCGCTAAACAACGTTTAGCCGGCAGCTTTTGCAATGCCTGTTGCCAGGATAATGCATAAATACCTAACGATTTATCGATGTTCTTGGCTTCATGACCATAAGTTCCAGCCATGCCACAACATCCAACACTGACGTTTTCCAGCTTGGCCCCATAACGGGAGAATATCGCAGCCCAATGCTGACTACTGGCTGGCAGTGCGGTAGTTTCTGTACAGTGGCCAAACAGATACCAAGATTCACCGGTCATCTGTTGCTCTTGCTGTTCAGTCAATGCCTCATGTAACCACTCATGCACCAGTTGTACATTAAAGTCACCACGAGAATCACCCAGAATCTCTTTATATTCATCGCGATAACACAGCACCAGGGCCGGATCAACCCCAACCATTGGTATCCCCAATAAAGCAATGCGATTCAGAAAATCAGCAGTTTTTCGCGCCGTTTTGGCAAAACGTTGCAGGAACCCTTTGATATGCTGTGCTTTACCATTCGGCGAGAACGGCAGTAACACCGGATTGAAACCGAGCTTCTCCACCAGCCGGACAAAATCGGCGACAACCTGAGCATCGTAGTAGCTGGTAAACGGGTCTTGCACTATCAAAACATGCTGACGGCGCTCTGAATCCGGCAACGTCTCCAACTGTTCCAGTGTCATGGTGCTGGCATAATGACCAGACAATGACTGTTTCAAGGTGGGGCTGGAAAGTAACGGAAGATCCACCATGCCGATGCTTTTGCGGCTTAACGCACCCACCCAAGGCTGCTTGAGGAAGAAGTTAAACACTTTAGGTGTTTTCGCCATCAACGGGGCATAGTCTTCCACTCCAGCGACCACATAATCACGCAGCGGCCGATGGTAGCGAGTGTGATACAACTGCAGGAAACGGGAGCGGAAACCCGGCACATCAATTTTTATCGGGCATTGCGTCGAACAAGCTTTACACGCCAGGCAACCGGACATCGCCTCTTTCACTTCATGAGAGAAATCATAATCTCCCTGACTGGCATGCCAGGTATTGCGCGTCTTTTCTATCAGCCCCCGCAAACTGGGCCGCCGAGTCGCCAACCCATTTTCCAGTGCCACCGGGTCAACCCCTTGTTCGGATAACAACCGCAGCCATTCCCGAACCAAAGTGGCCCGTCCTTTTGGTGAATGGATTCGGTCACCGGTTATTTTCATCGACGGGCACATGGGGCTACGAGCATCAAAGTTAAAACATAATCCGTTGCCATTGCACTCCATCGCGCCACGGAATGAAGTTCTGACGGAGAGTGGGATACGTCTGTCCAGGCTACCGCGTTTGTCAGAAGTATCGACTTGCATCATCGGGGCATCGCTCCCCAATGGAGAGCAAATCTTACCGGGATTCAGTCGATTATCAGGGTCAAATGCAGATTTTATCTGGCGTAACTCATGGTAAAGCACCTCACCGAAGAACTCAGGGCTATATTCCGCGCGAAAGCCTTTACCGTGCTCTCCCCACAATAAGCCGCCATAGCGCGCCGTCAGTTGCACCACTTGATCAGAGATCTGCTTCATCAGCATTTCTTGTTGCGGATCACACATATCCAGCGCCGGACGAACATGCAACACACCGGCATCCACATGACCAAACATGCCATAAGTCAAATTATGGCTATCCAGCAACTGGCGGAATTCCACAATATAATCAGCTAAATGGTGCGGTGGCACACAAGTATCTTCCGCAAAGGGGATAGGTTTGGCCTGCCCTTTGCTGTTACCCAACAAACCAACCGCTTTTTTGCGCATACCATAAATGCGCTCAATCCCAGCTAAATCACTGCAAATCTGATAACCAATCACCCCACCTTCACGGGCCGCCATCAGATCATCCAAACGTTGGCAAAGTGACTCCATTTGGCTGTCAATCAGCGCTTTATCATCACCGGCGAATTCGACAATATTCAGCCCCAACATCTCTTTATCCGGAACATCAGTAATCAGTTCTTTGACCGAGTGCCAGACAATATCCTCTTTCGCCAGATTGAGGACTTTTGAGTCCACGGTTTCCACTGAAAGCGCTTTGGCTTCCACCATAAAAGGCGCATTGCGCAGTGCCGAATCGAAAGAGTCATACTTCACATTCACCAAACGACGAACTTTTGGTAGTGGCGTAATATCCAGTGTAGCTTCGGTAATAAAAGCCAGCGTCCCTTCAGCACCCGTTAAAATGCGCGTCAGATCAAACGTTTGTAGGTCGTCACTGAACACATGGCGCAAATCATAGCCCGTCAGGAAGCGGTTTAATTGAGGGAATTTCTCCAGAATCAGCGCACGTTGATCCCGACAGCGATTAAGCACGGTATGGTAAATACGCCCGGTGACGGAATCTTCCTGCGCAATCGTTTCCGCCAGTGACGTCGGCAGAGCGCGAGTGTCCAGCATCTCGCCACCCAGCAAAATAGCGCGCAAACCCAGAACATGGTCGGAGGTTTTGCCATAGACCAACGAGCCCTGACCGGAGGCATCAGTATTAATCATGCCGCCCAATGTGGCGCGATTACTGGTCGACAATTCCGGCGAGAAGAAATAGCCAAATGGGCGTAGGTATTGATTAAGTTGATCTTTAATCACCCCCGCCTCAACCCGTACCCACCCTTGCTCCACATTGATATCCAGAATACGGTTCATATGGCGCGACATATCCACCACAATACCGGTATTCAATGCCTGGCCATTGGTTCCGGTTCCGCCACCACGTGGCGTGAAGACCAACGATTTAAAATTATCCTGCCCTGCCAGACGACCAATGAGTGCAACATCTGCCGTCGAGCGCGGAAAGATAACAGCATCAGGAAGCAGTTGATAAATACTGTTGTCCGTCGCCATGGTTAGACGATCTGCATAATTGGTGGCGGTATCGCCGGTGAATCCGTTTTGCTTCAAAGCATCCAAAAAATCCAGCACCAACTGAATAACACCTGGCGCTTGAGAAATCTGTGGGATCATTAGTGTGACCCTATCTATATGTGGGTTTGTTTTAAGGACTATTCCACTGAAAGACTATCCGTTACCAATCACCTTTGTCGAACGATTTATACCAATTCAGAACGATGGGAAAGAGATGTCTGGCGACCAAGGTTAAATACAGTAATAAACTATTAAGTATCAAAATTTTATATTGCGCAAATAATAATCAAACCACAATCAGAACGCGCGGTTACATCACTTTTACTGCAATCGGATTTATATTATCCCGAGGATATCGCCCTTTTTTGATAAAAATGTAGCAGTAAAACTCAAGTGTATCTGTTAAAAACCACTGAAATACACCATGATTACAGCTGTTCCTGAATAAGATTGGTGTAAATATCTCATTAGTGCATTTTGTAATGAGTACAAATAAAACAGTGCGATGGCCACCTTGCCATGATTTGTGAAGTGAGAACCCACTGATGAATTACCCGCAGCTACGTCGTTTCGATTTACCCAAACTGATGTTTGGGGTGATATTCATTATGATAATGATTATCGCCAGTTTTTGGGTGGTACAACCGTTTATTATGGGATTTGCCTGGGCTGGCATGGTAGTGATTGCTACCTGGCCTTTACTGATCAGGCTACAAAAAGTCTTATGGGGTAAGCGCTGGTTGGCCGCGACTATTATGACCATTCTGCTGGTTTTGCTGTTCGTTATTCCTATTGCTCTGCTGGTCAGTAGCCTGGTTGAGAATAGCGGCCCGCTCATCCAGTGGGCATCCAGTCCATCCAATTTGAAAATGCCTGATGTCACCTGGCTCAAATCAATCCCCATGGTGGGTAACAAACTCTATAGTGGCTGGCATTCACTCATTGCTGGCGGCGGTAATGTGCTAATCGCCAAAATTCAGCCGTATGTCGGTGCTGCAGCAACCTGGTTGGTCGCACAAGCCGCTCATATTGGCTACTTTTTGATTCATTTAGCACTGATGGTGCTATTCAGCATTTTGCTCTATTTCCATGGCGAGCAAGTGGGTTTGGGTATTCGCCATTTTGCGGTGCGGGCTGCCGATAAACGTGGGGATGCGGTGGTTGTGCTGGCAGCAAAGGCCATTCGGGCAGTGGCGTTGGGGGTGGTCGTTACCGCACTGGTGCAAGCCGTGTTAGGTGGAATTGGTCTCGCTGTTGCTGGAATCCAATACGCGACGTTGTTTACCGTCTTAATGTTTATTTGTTGTGTCGCGCAACTTGGGCCGCTGCTAATACTGATACCTGCGGTCATCTGGCTATACTGGACGGGGGATTCAACCTGGGGCACGATATTACTGGTGTGGAGTTGTATCGTAGGAACAATGGATAACGTGTTGCGGCCTTACCTAATCCGCATGGAAGCCGATATGCCGATGATATTAATTCTGTCCGGCGTTATTGGTGGCTTACTGTCATTCGGTATGATTGGTTTGTTTATCGGCCCAGTGGTACTGGCTATCTCTTATCGATTGACCTCAGCTTGGGTCAATGAAGCACCGGAACCTGAAGAGAGTATTACCGAAGTCGCCAAACATTTAGAAGAGCTTTAAAATATAATAGGGGTTATGCTACTTAACCCCTATTATCCAGCAACATCCTCTACTGGAAATAAATAATAGCCTTTTTAATATCCATATTTATATTCAAAACAACCGTTCGTATTAGTCATTAAATAAAGTTGCTATTAATAACGAGGTGAAATCACTTTTATTGTAAATATATATTCAATCAATCTTATTCAGATGATTCTTAATGACTAACTCACGGAATTTACTTACTATTATTCAGTAGTGCTTTCCCCCGAGATATTTAAATAAATTATCTAATAGTGACTTATTTAAATATCTATAATCGAATATAAATATTGCTGTGTGTAGTCTTTGCCTGTCACCTAAGACGGGCTTTTTTTTTATTATATTCTGTGTAATTAGAATAGCGCCTGTATTCGCCACATACATTCCCTTGAATCACTTGAGTAAGGGGGATGACTGCCAGAAAGGATAAAAAAATCCGCAACCTAAGCTGCGGATGATAAATATATTAGCCAAAACACTATCTGTCTGTCGTCAAAGCACTATCTATCAATGTTTGATATGTTCTGCCAGACTTAACCAAGTTTGTACCACGGTATCCGGATTAAGAGACAGACTGTCAATCCCTTGCTCCATTAGCCATAGCGCAAAATCTTCATGATCTGAAGGCCCCTGCCCGCAAATCCCGACATATTTTCCCTGACGTTTAGCGGCCTGAATAGCCATTGATAGTAATGCCTTAACGGCTTCATTACGCTCATCAAACAACGCTGATACCACACCAGAATCCCTGTCCAACCCTAATGTTAATTGGGTCATATCATTGGAGCCGATGGAAAAACCGTCGAAATGCTCAAGGAATTGATCGGCTAATAAAGCATTAGATGGGATTTCACACATCATAATGATCTTCAAGCCATTTTCGCCACGTTTAAGTCCCTGGCGGGCCAGTTCAGCTACCACTGCCTCAGCCTGAGCGACAGTGCGCACGAAAGGCACCATCACTTCAACGTTAGTCAAATCCATCTCATTGCGGACACGCTTAACCGCCTCACACTCCAGTGCAAAGCAGTCACGGAAGCTGTCTGCGACATAACGCCCTGCCCCCCGGAAGCCCAGCATCGGGTTCTCCTCATGTGGTTCATAGGCTTCTCCGCCGACCAAATTGGCATACTCATTAGATTTAAAATCTGACAAGCGCACGATCACACGTTTGGGCCAAAATGCCGCGCCCAGAGTCGAAATCCCCTCGGTTAAACGGCCGACATAAAACTCAACTGGATCATCATAACCATTCATTAACGCCTTGATCTCTGATTGAATTGCAGGCGGTTGAGTATCAAACTCCAGCAGTGCTTTAGGATGCACACCAATCATCCGGTTGATGATAAATTCTAACCGCGCCAACCCAACACCTTCATTCGGCAAGCGGGCAAAATCAAAAGCCCGATCCGGATTGCCGACATTCATCATGATTTTCAAAGGCAAATCAGGCAATTCTGCCACCTGAGAGCTTTGAATAGAGAAGTCGAGCAACTCATGGTAAACATAGCCGGTATCCCCTTCAGCACAGGAAACCGTCACATTTTGCCCTTCTTTCAGAATATCTGTGGCATTACCGCACCCCACTACCGCCGGAATACCTAACTCACGCGCAATAATGGCGGCATGACAGGTTCGTCCGCCACGGTTAGTGACGATGGCCGATGCCTTTTTCATGATAGGTTCCCAATCAGGATCAGTCATGTCTGTTACCAGCACATCACCAGCCTGAATTCTATCCATCTCACTGATATCATGAATAACCTTAACTGGCCCGGCACCAATACGATGGCCGATAGCACGGCCTTCCACCAGCACATTACTCTGATTATTAAGCTGATAGCGCTCCATAACCTGTTCATTGGAACGCACGGTTTCCGGACGCGCCTGCACAATAAACAACTGGCCGGTATGGCCGTCTTTTGCCCATTCGATATCCATCGGGCGGCCATAGTGTTCTTCAATCAATAAAGCCTGATGGGCCAGAGCTTCAACTTCGTCATCACTGAGAGCGAAACGATTGCGCTGTGCCTCTGGCACATCTTCAATACGGACCTGTTTACCGTGGTCTTGGTTTTCGGCATAAACCATACGGATTTTTTTCGATCCCATATTGCGGCGTACAATCGCGGGTTTTCCCTTACGCAGCGTCGGCTTATGTACATAAAATTCATCAGGGTTGACCGCCCCCTGCACCACCATTTCACCCAAACCATGAGCCGCGGTGATAAAGACCACTTGATCAAAACCAGATTCGGTATCAATGGTGAACATAACACCCGATGAGGCAAGATCTGAGCGCACCATGCGCTGTACCCCCGCAGACAGTGCTACGCCGCGATGGTCGTATCCCTGATGCACGCGATAAGAAATGGCCCGGTCATTAAACAGTGAAGCGAAGACATGCTTGATAGCAATCATTACCGCATCAATACCTTGAACATTCAGGAAGGTTTCCTGCTGCCCGGCAAAAGAAGCATCCGGCATATCTTCGGCTGTACGGCAAATGACGTTTGTGGATCATCAGCTAGCTGCTGATAGGCATCGTGAATTGATTGTTCGAACTCAGGATGGAATGGCGTTTCAATCACCCATTGACGGATCTGTGCGCCGGCTTTAGCTAACGCCGCAATATCATCAACATTGGTTTCATCCAACAATTGATAGATACGGTTATTAACGCCGCTTTGCTCCAGAAAGTCGTTGAACGCCTGAGCGGTGGTGGCAAAACCATTGGGCACCGAAACACCCAGTTCAGAAAGATGGGTTATCATTTCACCCAGGGAGGCATTTTTGCCGCCAACCCTTTCAACATCGTGCATGCCAAGCTGGTTGTACCAAAGCACATTACACAGATTTAGGCCATTGTTGGACATCGAAACAATCCTTTTTACATTGTCATTAATTACGGACGATCAGTAGGGTACATCTGCCCAAAATCATTGGCGTTGCAGGTGAGTGAGCTGCGGCGTCAATGACGAAGGAGACATTTCAGACTAGCACAATCATCCATAGCCCATAGACAGGTGAATCGATCAACCCAACAAGAAAAATGTTTTTCAGGCTATTCTGGCAGCAAACCCTTTACGGATAAGACGAATAAGGCACACTGATGGGGTTAACCAGTGGTATCAATTGGCCAAAAAATGACTCAGGAGTCAGCGTGGAAAGAAGTGTATTTTATATTTCAGATGGGACGGCCATCACTGCCGAAGTGCTCGGCCATGCCGTTTTATCGCAATTTCCAGTTAAAGCGACGACTTTCACGCTGCCCTTTGTTGAAAGTGCGGCGCGTGCTCAAGAAGTATGTGAAAAAATTAATGAAATATACCGCGAGACCGGTGTCAGGCCTTTGGTTTTCTATTCAATAATCAGCCCTGAAGTTCGGGAACTCATTCAACATAGTGAAGGGTTCTGTCAGGATATCGTGCAAGCCTTGGTGGCCCCACTTCAAGGCGAACTGGGCGTATCCCCACAACCGGTTCTCAATCGCACCCACGGCTTAACCGAGAGTAACCTGGGAAAATACGATGCGCGTATTGCTGCTATCGATTATGCATTAGCACATGATGACGGTATTTCGCTGCGTAACCTCGACCAGGCTCAGGTAATTTTATTGGGCGTTTCCCGCTGCGGCAAAACGCCCACCAGCCTGTATCTGGCCATGCAATTTGGCATTCGTGCGGCCAATTATCCTTTTATCGCCGATGATATGGATAATTTACAGCTCCCTACGGCACTGAAGCCCTTTCAGCATAAGTTATTTGGCTTAACGATTAATCCTGAGCGACTGGCCGCTATTCGAGAAGAACGTCGCGAAAACAGCCGCTACGCCTCACTGCGCCAATGCCGGATGGAAGTTGGTGAAGTGGAAGCCCTATTTCGTAAGAATCAAATTCGCTATCTGAATTCAACCAACTACTCCGTTGAAGAGATATCAACCAAAATTCTCGATATTTTGGGCATGAGTCGGCGGATGTTCTGATTATCCCCTTCGTCCGTGAGTCGTAGGATGTTCGCTTGCTACCTTCCTGTGACTCCCATTACTTTGGGTACAAATATTCATACTGGTGATAATTTAAGGCTTATTTCATCAAAATTTCTATGAATCATGACGCTGGCGGTTGAATTCGTCTATTTTTGGTTTATTGTGATCGCCATCACTTCCCGGTATTCCTGCCGCAGAGAAGAACAGATTTAGAGAATTTTCATGCACAAAACTGATGAACTGCGGACCGCGCGCATCGATAGCTTAGTGACGCCACAACAGTTGGCGGAAAAGCTACCGATTTCCGAGGCTGTTGCTGATAACGTGACAGCGTCACGTAAACGAATTGAAAAAATACTCACCGGTGAAGATTCACGCCTACTGGTTGTCGTCGGCCCTTGTTCGATTCACGACCTGGATGCGGCAATCGATTATGCAAAGCGGCTGAATGTATTGCGGATTCGCTACCAGGACCGTCTTGAAATCGTCATGCGTACCTATTTCGAAAAGCCGCGCACCGTGGTTGGTTGGAAAGGATTGATTTCAGATCCCGCGCTTGATGGCTCATGTCAGGTCAATTTAGGCATTGAAATGGCGCGCCGGTTGCTATTAGCCGTTAATGAGTTAGGCCTGCCTACTGCCACCGAATTCCTTGATATGGTGACCGGCCAATATATTGCCGACCTGATTAGTTGGGGCGCGATTGGCGCGCGGACGACTGAAAGTCAAATCCACCGCGAAATGGCCTCAGCCCTCTCCTGCCCGGTGGGTTTCAAAAATGGTACCGATGGTAATACCCGCATTGCTATTGATGCTATCCGGGCGGCACAAGCCAGCCATATGTTTTTATCACCGGATAAAACCGGCCAAATGACGATTTATCAAACCAGTGGCAATCCACATGGGCATATCATTATGCGCGGTGGAAAGACGCCAAATTACGGTGCATCTGATATTGCCGCTGCTTGTGACTGTTTGCGTGAATTTGATTTACCTGAACATCTGGTGGTGGATTTCAGCCACGGAAATTGCCAGAAGATGCATCGCCGCCAATTAGAAGTTGCCGCAGATATCGGTCAGCAAATTCGCGCAGGATCCACCGCTATTGTCGGTGTGATGGCAGAAAGTTTCCTGGTGGAAGGCACACAGAAAATTGTTGCTGGTCAGCCACTAACCTACGGGCAATCCATTACTGACCCTTGCCTAAATTGGGCCGACACCGAACAGTTACTCAGTTTACTGGCCGATGCTGTGAGTAGCCGGTTCAACAACTAGCATTAACTCGATTTAAAATCAGTGATGGAGTGATATTTAGCTAAGGCTCAATTCCATCACTGAGCTAAATTCATCAAACGACTCCCATTAGTACTCCCTCACCTTATTCCTTCCTAAATCATTCATGATACAAATTACTAATGAAAAGCAAGACATTGGAATAACAACTAATTAAGACTAGGGTTGAAATCCACAGTGCATGGGGATGATAATCATTATCAACTTAATTATAGTATCTACTCAAAGAAAGTATCTTATGCACAAAGCGACATCCATAACGCACAATGCCACTGACCAAACCGTTTCCTCTTTGCCACTTTCATGTATTAACAGCCAACAATTGCTTGGACAACACGAAGTTATTGCCATCAATCACCAAGGTCAGCTTTATTACTTACGCCAGACCAAAGCAGGAAAACTGATACTGACGAAATAACCTTCCGTCAGTGCCATCGCTGAACACCATTGTCTCGACGCCAGCCACCTAATTATCAATACACAGGAAGCCAGCAATCCATTGATTATATTGAACAATATATGGAGAGCTGTTTATGCCTCGTTTTTTTCGTTTATCTGCATGCAGTTTAGTTATTGCCTTAGTGCTGTCGTCAACAGCAATAGCTGATCCCACATCCAAAAACCACTCTGACATGCTGACAGTAGTAGATTCACGTTCAGCCATCGACAGTTTTAAACATCCCGGTGTGGTCACTGTTATTGATGCTTCTATGCCACAAAAGCAAACCGCCACCACCGCGGGTGAAATGCTACAAAACGTGCCAGGGGTCACGCTTACCGGGGCGGGACGTACCAATGGGCAGAACGTCAATATCAGAGGTTATGATCAATATGGCGTACTGATATTAATTGATGGTATCCGTCAGGGAATCAACGGGCCGCATTTTGATGGCATCTTCCTTGATCCCGCATTAATCAAAAAAGTCAGTATTATTCGCAGCCCATCGACCACACTACTTGGTAGCAGTGCCTTGGGGGGTGTTATTGCCTACCAGACCGTTGATGCAGCTGATTTGCTGGCACAAGATCAACATTTCGGGTTTCTTGCCAATGGCTTCGGTGCTACCGGTTATCACAGCACAGGTTTGGGGATGTCGGTGTTTGGCCGTACAGAAAATCTGGATGGTATCTTTGCATTCAGTAAACGAAAGGTTGGCAATATTTATCACGGCAGTAGCTCTGAGGCACCGAACAATGAGGCTATCAACAACCTGATGCTTAAGACCACCGCCTACCTTTCTGACAGCCAATCGATGACCACAGCCCTGCGCTATTATAATAATCGCGCCCTGGAACCCCGAATGGCTAATCGGAGTGCGCCGAATTCCAATATGAATATCAACCCAATGATAAATCGCGCCACTATTCAACGTGATGCTGAGCTGACTTATCACCTGCAACCGCGACAGTTTGGTTGGCTGGATGCTACCAGCCAGCTTTATTATTCTGAAATCAATGTCAGCGATGATGTGCGCCGTGAAGGTTATGGCAGCCGCAAACAGATCACCCGTGGGATAAAACTGGAAAATCGGAGCCAACTCTTTACCCACAGCCCAGCAGCTCATCTATTAGCTTACGGTGTTGAAAGTTACCAGCAACAGCAAATCCCAAAAGGGGTTATCCGCAGTTTTCCGCCCGCTGAAATCATCTTCTCCTCCGGTTGGCTGCAAAATGAGCTGACCTTACGTGATCTTCCGGTGACCTTGCTGGCGGGTACCCGTTTTGATCGCTATAAAAACAGCCGTCAGAATTTTGCCGATAGAGAGGTTAAAAATTGGTCATCAAGTGGCGCAGTCACCATCAATCCCACAGATTGGCTGATGTTATTTGGCACCTACAGTCAGGCATTCCGCACCCCGACACTGGCAGAACTTTATAATGACTCAATCCATTTCTCTATGGGGCCATTCTTTACTAATCGCTGGAAGCCCAATCCCAACTTAAAGCCAGAAAGTAACGTCACCCGCGAGGCTGGTTTTGGCTTACTGTTTGATAGTCTGCTAGCAGATAACGACGCAGTTAAGTTTAAAACCAGTTATTTTCATATTGATGCCAAAGACCGTATTACCAATGAAGTCCAGACGTTCACCTCAACTTACATTAATATCCCTCGCAGCAAAAGTTGGGGCTGGGATGCCTCACTAGAATATCAACATCCTTGGTTTGACTGGAATCTGAACTATAACCGCACTCGTGGCATCAACCTTGATACCCGCCAGTTTATCAGCAGCATTAACCCAGACACCATCACCAGCAGGTTGAATGTGCCGATTGCAAATAGTGGGTTGAGTACCGGCTGGATAGTCACCATGGCAGAAAATACTAAATTCATGAAACACAATGACGCCAAAAACTCGTCGCGCCAACCCAATAAATCGCAAGCCGGCTATACCGTGCATGATTTTTATCTCAGCTACCGTGGGCAAGATAGATTCAAACGCGTCATCACCACCGCAGTGCTGGGTAATGCCTTTAATAAAGTCTATTACTCACCGCAAGCAATCCCACAAGACGGACGAAATGCCAAATTACTGATCAGCTATCAGTGGTGATATTTCATCTGCTCGATCGTGGTGAGAGGTTGAAAAATAATCATAATTAAATAGCTCTATGGAACCCTGCCATCGCACATCCGCTATGGCACTACATTATAAGGGAATAAATAAATGGAAATGACACTGTATCAACAGTACCTCAATACAAAGCACACTCATTCTGAACTCTCCTCAAGAGATTTAGCACAGAGACTGAATATCAGTGAGGCAGAATTGATGTATGCCCGTGTGGGGGAAGATGCCGAGCGGCTGAATATCAATGCCACTTTGTTGCTTAGCGAGTTAGAAACTGTCGGCGTCACTCGCTCGGTGACCTCCAACCCACATGCAGTACATCAGTTGGTTGGTGAATATAAGAACTTACGATTGCATGGGCATCTGGGATTGATTCTTAACCCACGCGCACTGGATTTAAGATTATTTTTCCGCCACTGGAACACTATTTTCAGTTTGCGCGAAACCACGGCGCAAGGTGAGCAACTCAGCATTCAATGTTTTGATTTCCAAGGCAATGCCATTCATCAAATCTATTGTACCAAAGAGACAAATCAAGCTGCCTGGCAGACATTGATCGCAAAATATCGCATGACCGATAATCCCCGGTTGGAATTACAACATGTTGATGTACAACCCAACGTAGAACCCGCTATCAACGGCTCTATCATTGATGCTGAATGGCGTAAAATGAATGATATTCATCAATTTTTTATGCTACTGAAACGCCATAATATTAGCCGACAACAAGCCTTTCGCGCGGTTGGCGATGATCTGGCGTATCAAGTCGATAATCAAGCTGTAATACACATACTCAAGGCGGCACAAGCGCGTCTGAATGAAATTATGCTGTTCGTTGGTAACAGTGGATGCATGCAGATATTCACCGGTGCTATTGAACAATGCTCAGCCTTGGCGGAGCACCAATTGGCGGGTGGTCAGTGGGTTAACGTAAGCAATTCTCGATTCGATTTACAGCTAAACCAACAGGCTATTGCAGAAAGTTGGGTGACACGCAAACCGACCCAAGATGGTTTTGTCACAAGCCTGGAGTTGCTCGATGAGTGTGGGAAGCATATCGTGCAAATCTTTGGTCAACGCAGCGAAGGTCAGCCAGAGCAAAATCAATGGCATCAACAACTGACTGAATTGCCCCCAATAGGCTCGCCGCATGAATAAGTGGGGCGTGGCGCTGAGATTTATCATTTCACTTTCATTTGTTATTTCAGTCAATTGTATTGCTGCTGCACGTATTGTGACCATTGGCGGCGATGTCTCTGAAATCACTTATGCACTCGGTGCCGGTGACCTTATCGTGGGTCGGGATAGCACCAGCCTGAACCCTGATGCATTGAAAGCACTACCCGATGTGGGCTATATGCGCCAGCTCAATGCTGAAGGTATTCTTGCTTTAAAGCCCACCTTGATCTTGAGTAGTGAGCGTGCCAGGCCATCAAGGATACTGAAACAAGTGATGGAGTATGGAGTCCAGCTTATCTATGTTCCCGCCGATAAATCGCCGCAAGGCGTGATAGATAAGATACGATTGATTGCCACCACGGTCAGTCAAGAAGAGACAGGCCAGCAGTTGATACAACATTATCAACAACAATTGGACACTGTGGTATCCAGTCCGTTACCGGTGAAAGCACTGTTTGTTATGATTCATGCAGGAACTCCCCCATTGGCGGCGGGTTTAGATACCGCAGCCGATAGCATGTTCAAGGCATCGGGGCTTAAAAATGCGATTAAGGAATTCAGCGGTTATCGCCCGCTATCACAAGAAGGGATTATCGACAGTGCACCTGATTTACTCATCGTGACTACACATGGTGTGGCATCACTCAAGGGGGTAGAGAATATCTGGCAGTTGCCGGGGCTTGCTCTCACTCCTGCTGGGAAACAAAAACGGCTGCTGGTGCTTGATGACATTGCCTTGCTGGGGTTTGGTTTACAGACTCCGGATGTTCTTAAGCAACTGCGTGCGGCGGCTGAATCAAACTGATGTGAAGACGTTCTGACGAGTGATGGCGGCGGGCACTATCCCGCCCCTCATACGGATTAACTGGAGCAAGAAATTTCCAGATGTTTCCCCCAGTCCGGTGGCAATGCGGCTAAATCATTGAATTCAGGTTGTTCGGCAAATGGCTGTTGCAAAGCTTGATGTAAACGCTGTAAGGGCTGAATATCATCTTTTTCTGCCTGATCGATGGCAAGCTGCGCCAAATAATTGCGTAATATGTATTTAGGATTAACCGCTCTCATGGCTTGCTGACGCTGCGCATCATCAATTTGCTCTTGCTGCAAACGCGCCCGATAACGGCTATACCAACTATCGAAAGCAGCTCGGTCGATAAAATCATCTCGCAACGGCGATAATGCGGAGTGTATCTCCACTTCACTTAACAAGCGGAAAGTTCGGGTATAATCGCGCCCTTCTTTGATCATCAGACTTAATAACCCGGTCAATAAGTCATTATCCTGACTATTACTCTCTGAAAATCCTAATTTAGCGCGCATTTGCTGACCGTAAGCCGCCATTAACTCTGGCTCATAGGCTTCCAGCGCCTGTTGTAATTGCGCCGTTGGGAGCAAACCGGACAGGGCTTGCCCTAGCCGGTGCAGATTCCATAGCGCAACCGCTGGCTGATTATCGAAAGCATAGCGGCCCTGATGATCGGAGTGGTTACAGATATAACCGGGTACATAATCATCAAGAAAGCCAAATGGGCCATAATCCATGGTAATGCCAAGTATCGACATATTGTCGGTATTCATCACACCATGAGCAAAACCGATGGTTTGCCAATGCGCCATTAGCCGCGCCGTGCGCTTAACCACATCAGTAAACCACAGCAAGTAACATTCCTCTTGCCCGACCCACTGCGGCCAGTGCCGAGCGATAACGTAATCAGCGAGTTGTTTGACTTGAGCCGGTTGCTGCCGGTAGTAAAAATGTTCGAAATGACCAAAGCGTACATGGCTTTCAGCCACGCGCAATAGCATAGCTCCTCTCTCCGCTTGTTCGCGATAAACCGGATGGTCGCTGGTCACTATGGTCAATGCACGGCTGGTGGGAACCCCTAAATGGTGCAGTGCTTCGGAAGCCAAAAACTCGCGAACAACGGAGCGCAATACCGCCCGCCCATCTCCCATACGAGAATACGGTGTTAAACCAGCACCTTTCAGATGCCAGTCCATATAGCGGCCATCACTGAGTTTTTGTTCCCCCAGCAAAATGCCACGCCCATCGCCAAGTTGCCCAGCCCACTGACCAAACTGATGGCCGCTATACACTTGCGCCAAAGGTTCCATACCCGGCAACAGCATTTCACCTGCCCATACTGCAGTTTTCGAGCCACTGAACCAACTGGTATCAAGTTCTAGTTCTCTGGCAAGCGGCTCACTATGATAGAGCAGGCGAGCTCCTTTTAATGGTGTTGGCTGCAAATAAGTATAAAAACCACTCAATTTCTGACCATAGCTATGACTAAATTGAGGTGAGCTATCAAGCTCAGCGCCAGAACCCTCATTAGCATTCGAGATATTCAAGGAGGACATTAGCGTAATACCTCCGCTAGCCAATGGCGAACTTGCAACAATTCAGCTCGTGATTCAGGAAAATCATCGTTTAATTGCAAACAAACTGCATCAATAGCAGCAGGACGATACTCCACGCCTTGTAATCGTTCGGCCAGCGCCTCCAGCGGGGCTGGGTTCAAGCTGTCGGTAAATATTTGGCAGCGGTCAATTGCACCGTGCAACACATCAAAATGTAGTTCAATTCCGCCCCAAAAAAAGCGGGTATCGACAAGATGGCTAAACGCAGGTGCCTGACCAAAATTCCACTCCCAGCTACTCTGTTTAGCGAATTGTTCGGCGAAACCAGGCAGATCTGGCAATGCTTGTGGCGAGATGATTTCTGCAGAAACTTTTTCATCGTAATAATTGAAGAACGCTTGCTCGATAGCGGCACAGATCTTTTCGTGGTTAATTCCCGGTAACAGTTCAACCAGGTTAGTCACACGCGACCGTACCGACGTGATACCTTTGGCTTGCAATTTTTTCGGGTCGGGATTGAGGTAATCAGCAAGACGATTGAGGTCAGCATTGAGCAATAATGTCCCATGATGAAAACCACGATCTTTGGTTTCTTTATAAGCGGAGCCGGAAACTTTGCGCTCACCATCAGCCTTAGCCACTACCAAATCATTACGACCCGATACTGTCGCCTGAATACCAAGCGATGCCAAAGCATTCAGAATAATTTGAGTCGATATCGTTTTATCATATTCAGGTTTACCGGCCATAAAGGTGAAACAGGTATTACCTAGATCATGGAATACCGCCCCGCCGCCACTACTGCGCCGAGCCAGCTTCACTCCGTCTTGCTCCATACGCCGGGTATTACACTCTTTCCATGGATTTTGAGCACGGCCTATCACCACGGTATCTGCATTGCGCCACAAAAAGAGAACCCGTTGATCTGGCGACATTTGGCGGAAAATACACTCTTCTACAGCCAGATTAAACCAGGGATCGTAAGAATCAGAAATGAGTAACCGAAGGGATGACATAAACGCGGCTCCGAACAAAATTAAGCAGCCACTAAGATAACATAACCGACCTAGATATATTTAAGCTCGGGTGAATGAGTGTGAGAATGGCTAACAGCCTGCGGCTTCAAGGGTGAAGAGAAAATTTTACATACGACGGGCTTGCCAGTATACCCGTTTCCAGTAAACATTCTCCAGCGATGAGCGAATGACACCTTTACTCGTTGAAGCATGAATGAATTCATCGTTGGTATCATAAATACCAACGTGTAACCCATTCTGACCACTGCCCGTTTTGAAGAAAACAAGATCACCCGGCATGAGTTCATCACGGGACACTTTTGTCCCTAAGGTAGTTTGAGCGACAGTGGTACGGGGTAATTGCATATCAAAACGATCGCGGAATGTGCGATATACAAAACCAGAACAATCAACGCCACGTTGATCCAGCCCACCATTACGATAGGGTGTGCCTTCCCATTGACGCAGTTGTTCATTCAGCTTTGCAACCACTACAATAGAATCAGACAAGTGACCACTTGGTGTCGGGGCATGGCTGCTACAGCCGGCGAGGATCATGCTGACCCAAAAGATCCAGAAACGTATCCGCATCGATAATTCACCAAAGGTAAGGCTTAGCCAATTTATCAGACAATCGCTATTAGCTAATGAACGATATCAGTATGGCTAATTTAGCTATCGAGTGTTGAAAAGACAAGTTATATGAATGAGATAATAGATTTGATTCAGCCGAATGATAACTATTAATCGCTCAGCAAGTGAAGGGCTTATTGTAACCAGTGACTCTCAGGAGTGTTATGCCGCGACAACCCCAACGGCACTATCCTCTTCATTTGGCTTTGTCAGCAGCCAGGCTAATCTCTTTCTATGGGTTTTGTATTAATCAGCCATATTCCCAACAGAATAAAGCCCGCACCTAGTGTTTTCAGTAAAGTTGCAGATTCACTGAACCACGGCAAAGTTACAGCGCCCAAATAGACCAAAGCATAACTGAGACTCAATAGTGGATAAGCGCGATTAAGTGGCAAATATCTTAGTGCGAAAAACCAACACAACATTGATAAAGCATATCCCGCTAATCCACAAATAACTGCTATAAATTGTGGAAGATGATTGATAACGAATTGCCCATTAATATCAGCCAATGACATTAATGGCGTATTCATCATGCCCCACTTGAGTATTAATTGGGCAACGGTTACCAGCAATACACTTCCAATTCCCCACCAGTACCCTTTCATAGATGCCAACTAATTAAAAGAATGCCAAACATAATGGAAGCAATCCCTAGCCAATGGCGGGAAGTAGCTTTCTCGCCGTAAAAAAATTGGGCGGCCAAGGTGACCAACACAAAATTAAAGCTGAGGATCGGATAAGCGACACTGAGGGGGAAATGTTGCAGTAAACGTAACCACAGCAACATCCCCAAACCGAGTAAAACCACTGCGCTAGCAAGCCAGCGCAATGTTGGAGCTAGCCGATAGTGCTGTGGCAAAGCCCAAGATTGCACAGCTTGCTTCTGACACAACTGCCCAGCACAAGTCAATAAACTGACGATTATCAATAACAAATAGCTTATCATGGCGTTTTCTTGTACCACAAAAGTGCCAAGCGATTCATCAGGCTTACCTTATCTGCTGCCGGCAGGCTATCTGGTATTTTTTCATTACGAGATAATTGAATCACCAGCGAGACATCTCCTTGCTGCCTCGCATGAACTAGCCAGTTGCTAAAATCTTGTGCACTTATATAGTGATCTCGGCTGTCGGCATAATTCAGACCATAAGATAACTCACCTTTCTCGCTGAACATCAAAATATCACTACGTTTCAGCTCCCACGCCAATCCAGCCGCGACACCGACACTGTCTGCCGCCACATAACGGCTGCTGCTAAGCTCATTAAAATTATTTTGGATGAAATTTTGTGGCTGTTTGGAGTCAATAACCTGTTGTGGGATCAGATAGCCAACAAGCAATATAAACAATAATGGACAGGCCGCAGCCCAGCGCCAATGACGAGCGTTATTATGCATTGTTGCAAAACCGACTATGCCCCAGCCAGTAAAAGCAATTACCGCAAGAATAACTTTTTGATGCTCATGTGGCCCATAAGCAACCAGATGCCCTACCCACCCCATACCAATAACTAAAATAGTCAACGCGCAGATAAATCCAAAAATAAGGTTTATCGCACCATTAACCTTTAATGCACGCATATGCATTTTATTGGCACAGTCGGTGGCATAGGCCGCCATCAATAAAGATAACGGTGCCATACAAGGTAGAATATATGTCGGAAGCTTACCTTTGGCGACACTGAAGAAAATCAGTGGCATTAATATCCAACTGAGCAAAAAGAATAACTCTGGCCTAGCAACCCGTTCGCGCCATCCTTTAAGCAGAGCTCCTGGTAATAACCCCAACCAGGGTAAGACACCAAGGCATAAAATAGGCAAGTAATACCAAATAGGTGCTTTGTGTTGCGCGTCCTTCTCGGCAAATCGCTGAATATGTTCAACCCAGAAGAAATAATGCCAAAAGTCAGGCTCGCGTTGAGCAATCGCTAATGCCCAAGGCAAACTCAATATCACGGCCCCTACAATAGCTATTGGACCAAAAATAATGAGTTCTTTTACCCTTTTTTGCTGAATAACAATCGGCAATACCGAAATAACCGGTACCGCTAAGGCCAAAAAACCCTTGGTCATAAAACCCATACCGCAAGCTAAACCGAGGAGAAGATAGGCTCCTACTTTTTGTTTCGCCGTTTCTGCTCGTAGCGTGAGATAAAAGCAGACCATTGAAGCGGTTAGCCACAATGAAATCATCGGATCCAGTACAGCATAAGAACCGATACTAAATACCAACAACATGGAGAGATAAATTAATGCTGCTAAAAATGAGGTGGAGCGATTACGCCATAATAAAGTTGCCAACCAATAAACTAATACTGCACTCAGTGCTATACTAAATATTGAGCCGAATCTTATGGCGAAATTAGTATCACCAAAAATCCACTGACTAATATTATTGAACCAATATCCCGCGATGGGCTTTTCAAAATATCGAATTCCCAGCAAATGCGGCACTATCCAGTCGCCACGCTGTAACATTTCCCGACTTATCTCAGCGTATCGAGTTTCATCTGGTTGCCATAATAAACGGCTATTAATGGGTAATAGGTAAACCAGTGCAAAAAACAGTGCCAACAGCGCAGCGCCACTTCCTTTTAACAGCTTCATTACGCATCCTCTAACGCAGACTGACACCCTAACCACCCTTCTCGGCCAGGGAAGGCAGCTCGCACAATCTTCCCTACGGGCAGTGAATCCAGATTTTTGGGCAATAACGAACCAAGAGCACAAAATTGAATACCGCGCTCTTTCGCCATGACTAATAATTGCTCGAACATTAATGCCTGCGACATCCCCTCAACCTCGGCATGAATGGTGTAAACCGGCACACCGTTATCGTGCGAAATGGCATTTATGATGAAGTTATTAAAATCTTCGTTCCGAATTTCGCTACCAACAACTTCGTCATAAGTGGGTAAAGTGACGGGGATTTGTACACTTCCAAAGCTACCGTCAGGTAATAATGGACGAAAAGGATGAGTACCACGACAATCACTGTTATAGCTGAATGAGAACAACTCTTTAACCGCCAGAACGCGTTCATCCGCTCGCCAACCAGCTGCAGCAGAACAGGTCACCGGCTGCTCAATGCTATTTTGTAATGCATCAATACCCAATTGCACCTGCTCGGTTAATTGCTGTTCTGACCACGTACCCACTTTAGCTTGCCAGCCCTGATGATCCCAAGCGTGCAAGCCCACTTCATGCCCCGCTTGTAATGTCGCTTTCATCAGTGGCCCAAAGTCTTTAGCAATTTGCTTACCCGGCCAGGCGGTACCTGCCAGCAAAATATCCCAACCATAAAGCGAAGCAGCATTAGAACGCAGCATTTTCCACAAAAAACGAGGACGGAAAAGACGCCATAAATGGCGTCCCATATTGTCCGGCCCAACACTGAAAAAAAAGCTGGCACTAATGTCATATTTTTCTAGAACAGCAAGCAATGATGGCACACCTTCCTTGGTTCCTCGGTAGGTATCTACATCAATCCTTAGGCCAACTTGCTTCATACCTGATGCTCATCCTTCGAGATTTTACTTTGCTCAAGTACGACACCACGTAGGAAGAAGTCCAAAGTTTCCATCACGGTTTGCTCTAAAGCAATTTCCGGCTGCCAATGTAAAATACGACGCGCATTGCGGATACTAGGCGTACGGTATTCTACATCCTGATAACCTTTTCCATAATATGCGCTACTCTCAATATCCTTAAAGCCAGCGAATGGCGGGAAACTATGACGTAACTCATGCTTTTCAAAACACCTTAATAGCATTTCAGCTAACTCACGAATACTGGCTTCATTCGTAGGGTTACCGATATTAATTATCTGTCCATCACAAGCACCATCACGGTTTTCAATAATACGGAACAGTGCTTCAATGCCATCATGAATATCTGTAAAACAGCGTTTTTGCTCCCCACCGTCGACAAGCTTAATTGGCGAGCCTTCGACCAGATTTAAAATGAGCTGTGTAATGGCACGGGAGCTCCCAATACGGGCAGCATCAAGGTTATCCAACCGTGGCCCCATCCAATTGAATGGACGGAACAAGGTGAATTTCAGATTTTCTTTCGCGCCATAAGCCCAAATAACACGGTCTAACAATTGTTTGGAGACCGAGTAAATCCAGCGTTGTTTATTGATTGGCCCAACAATAAGCCGCGAACTATCCTCATCGAATTCTTTATCATCACACATGCCATACACTTCAGACGTCGAAGGGAAGACAATACGCTTATTGTATTTAACACAATCACGAACGATTTTTAGGTTTTCTTCAAAATCTAATTCGAAAACACGCAGTGGATTTCGGGTATATTCAATTGGGGTCGCAATAGCGACTAAAGGTAAGATAACGTCACATTTTTTAATGTGATATTCAATCCATTCGGAATGAATACTGATATCCCCCTCAACAAAATGGAAATTAGGGTTGTCCAGAAAACGGCAGATGGCATCAGAACCAATATCTAAACCATAAACTTCATAGCGATTATCGCGTAACAAACGCTCAGTTAAATGGTTCCCAATGAAGCCATTTACGCCCAAGATTAATACGCGTGTGCGCCTCTTCAATTTATTACTTGGTTTATTGCCTAGACGGATAGCAGTTACAATTCCCATTTCTTGTGCCAGGCGGCTCCCTTGAACATATAGCCCCTCCTCACCTTGCCCTGTCATAATTTCCAGCGCACCTTCACCACATGCGATAACCAGTGGTGATATTGACAACACAGTGCCGGGTAACTTGCTATGGACAACATCGAGTGGCCGCGAGCGCCAAATGATCAACTTACGTTGTCCAAGATAGCTGAATGCACCTGGATAAGGCTCTGTTACAGCACGCACTAAATTATTGATTGCTGATGCTGATTTCTGCCAATCAATTGCACCATCCTCTGCCGTACGACGACCAAAATAGCTCGCTTCAGATTCTTTTTGTGGCATCAGTGGTAATGAAGCATTTTTCATTTTCGGCAACAAATCACGCAGCATTTCATAGGCAGCATCACGCATTTTTGCATGCAGAGTTAATGCCGTGTCGCTCTCACTAATCATGACTTTATGTTGCCCGACAATCGGACCCGCATCCGCTTTTTTCACCATCTGGTGTAGGGTTACACCTGTCTCTGTCTCGCCATTAACCAAAGCCCAGTTGATCGGTGCCCGGCCGCGATACTTCGGTAATAAGGACCCATGTAAATTGAATCCTCCACGCGGAGCCGACGACAAAATCTCATCACAGAGCATATTGCGGTAATAGAAAGAGAAAATGATATCTGGCTGTAATTGCTGAATACGTTCAATCCACAACGGATGGTTAACATCTTCTGGCGCAAATACGGGTAGCTCGAGGTCCGCAGCCACTCTGGCTACGGAAGAGAAAAAGCGATTCTCATTGGGTGAGTCAGTATGGGTAAATACCGCCTGAATATCGTAACCTGCTTCAACAAGAGCTTTCAGGCCGACACAGCCAATATCGTGATAGGCAAATACAATCGCTTTCATTTTTCTACTTCCTGATTATTTTCGGTCTGCTCAGCGCCGACCACTTTCTGTATGAAATAGCGTGGGCGTGCACGCACATCGTTATAAATACGACCAATATATTCACCGAGTAAACCCATACCAACAAACTGAGCACCAATGAACATAAACAACACGGCAAATAGCGTAAAGACGCCGCCACCTGCCCATTCAGGGCCAAATACCAAGCGTAAAACCACTAACAACACGGCAAAAGTGAAACCAGAGAGCGCAATGACACTACCAACCAGACTTAATAAACGTAATGGCGTTGTTGTTAGGCAAGTAATCAAGTCATACATCAGATTGATGAGTTTCATCAGGCTGTATTTTGAATCACCAAATTCGCGTTCAGCGTGATGAACGGTAATCTCGGTCGTGCGACGGGCAAATGTATTTGCCAAGATAGGAATAAAGGTACTCCGTTCGTGGCAATGTAACATTGCTTCAACAATATGTCGGCGATAAGCCCGTAACATACAGCCGTAATCGCCCATTGATTTCCCAGTAGCGCGTTGAATCATCATGTTGATCATGCGGGAAGCCGTTTTACGAAACACCGAATCTTGGCGATGCGCACGCACAGTACCCACAACGTCATAGCCCTCTTCAGCGACACTCACCAGCCGAGGGATCTCCTCCGGTGGGTTTTGCAAGTCGGCATCGAGTGTAATGATCAAATCGCCGCTGACCTGATTGAATCCGGCCATAATGGCTGAATGCTGGCCATAATTACGATTAAGTAAAACGGCAATTATATGACTCTCAGGTTCATTCGCCGCCGCCGTTAAAAGTTCAGCTGAATTATCACTACTACCATCATCAACAAGAATAATTTCATAGGGTTGAGTCAGTAATTTACAAGCAGCAGACGTTCTCTCTATTAATATCGGCAAACTTTCTTGCTCGTTATAAACAGGGATAACAATTGAGACTTTTTTGATTTTTTCACTTTCAGACACGGTACTGCCCTATAATAGTTGCCAATGCATCCACGACCCGATCAACATCGCTGTCCAGCATATCGGGGAAAAGAGGCAATGTGCATAATCTGGCGGAATTCCACTCAGTATTGGGTAAATGTAGAGATGGGTAGCGCTCGCGATAATACTTTTGGGTGTGCGCGGCGCGGAAATGTAGGCCACTGCCTATACCGACTTCTTTCAATCGTGCCATCAATGAATCACGGTCAATACCACAGCGTTCCTTATCAACCCGCACCATAAAAAGATGCCAAGCGTGTTGGTGGACATAATGAGGAACAGACAACGGTTGCAAGGGCGAATCGACTAATGCTTGATGATAACGAGAGACCAATGCCTGGCGCCGAGCGTTAATTTCAGTTAAACGTTGGAGCTGAACAACAGCAATAGCGGCGTGAATATCCGATAAATTGTATTTATATCCCGGCTCGACAACTTCAGCCTGTGGGCTGCGCCCTTGAATTTGGCGATCGAAAGCATCAACTCCCAGACCATGAAACTTGAGTCGACGTACTCTGGCCGCCAGTTCATCATCATCGGTGGCAATTAAACCACCTTCAGCGCAGGTGATGTTCTTGATAGCGTGGAAAGAGAAAATGGCAGTACCTTTCTCGCCAACCCATTGATCGCCGTAGCGTGTACCAACGGCATGGGCCGCATCTTCAATCAATGGAATTTTGTGTTGCTGAGCAATCTGACGCAAGGCATCAAGATCGCAAGGTGCCCCAGCATAATGCACGGGAATAATGGCTTTAGTTTTGGGTGTGATTGCGGCTTCGATATCCGCAGCATTCACCATTAATGTGTCGCGATCGATATCCACCATCACAGGTTCAGCACCGAGCAACACAATCATATTAATGGTCGATACCCACGTCTGAGACGGTGTAATCACTTCATCACCAGGACCAATCCCTAACGCCATTAAAGTAATATGCATACCTGCCGTAGCAGAGCAGACGGCGACCGCATGTTTGCAGCCAAATGCTGCACAAAAGTCAGTCTCCAACTGTTGATTCTGAGGGCCTGTGGTGATCCAACCGGAGCCTAGTACATTCACTACCGCATTAATTTCGTCCGAACCAATAGCTGGACGAGAAAAAGGCAAAAAATTCTGCATCGAAAAATCCCTAGGATACTTGGCTCTTTGGGAAACTATATTCCCCTGTAAGTTAACGAAAACTAAACGCCACTCAGATAAACTTACTCTTGGTTGAATATGTAGTTTAGTTTACTAACCTTAAATAAACCTTAAGATAGGATTTTTTTTGCAATAATATCAGTTGTAACCATTTAAAGCCAAACCCATAGTTTTTCCTGTATAATCAATCAAATAAAAACTCACCAAACCAAGCTATGCCCTAAAATAATTGTTTTTATCAGTGCTGTAAATATAAGTATAGAAACTATAGATAAATAGATGTAGTTAGGAAGGGATTTTAAGGGTAAATGATCAATGTTACTGTTAAAAGCCTTTTGTAATAATCCAATTCTGCTGATTAAAATTGTGGATTTGAAAATCAACTTCGAATACCTCGGAGAGTATACTGGCTTTCATCACTTTGTCGGTATTCCCTTGAGCAAGCACATTTCCACCCGCCATTAGCCACACCTGATCAGCTTGTTGCAAGCTATGATTCAGGTCATGAGCACTGATGATTGCACTGCGACCAGCAGCGCAAAACTCACGCAACAGGCTGTCTAATGCTACTTTTTGCGCAACATCAAGACCCGTGTATGGCTCATCAAGTAACAGCAATTTACTGTCTGGATTAATATCTGGCCAAACTTGCAAAAAGACAGCGGCCAAACGAACCCGTTGCCACTCGCCACCGGAAAGTTGTGACAACAAGCGAGGTAACTTGTCTGTTAAACGTAACCTCTCACAGAGGTAGCCAATGGTAGTCGTAATGGCATCTAAGGAAGCCCCTGCTGGTTGATAAAGCGAGAGATATTGGAAAACTGGCATCATGGTCAGAGCCGATTGTTGTTGGCATAAATAGGCCCGCAGACGTGCTAAATCAGGCCCTGAATAGAGGGATAATGCCTTGCCCGCAAGTGAAATGCCGCCACCAAAGGGCAATAGACCCGCCAGAGAGGCCAATAAGGTGCTTTTCCCCGCTCCATTCGGACCGATTATGTGTGTTTGCAATCCAGTTGCTACCTGTGTAGAAAAAGGGGCAAGACGGGTATCTACACTGACATTGCTGAGTTGCAATAACATCAAAATAAATCTTTCATCCGTAAATTAGTGAGCAGCCAATGCGCATGTAATGGCATTGACCAAAATCGGATCTTCTGGCGTCAGATCGGGTGCAAATCTTTCAAGAACCGTACCGTCTCGACCAATTAAGAATTTTTCAAAGTTCCACAGAATGTCACTGGCATGTTTTGGCTCACGGCCTTTACTTGCTAAGCGCTGATAGAACTCACTGTCTTCAGGTTTTATCGCCACAGGTTTAGCAGCGATTAGATGTTGGTATAAAGGATGCCGTTGTGGGCCATTGACTTCTATTTTGCTGAACATCGGGAAGTCGACACCAAAAGTTCCGCGACAAAATGCCTGGATGTCCTCATTGCTACCGGGTTCTTGCCCTGCAAACTCATTGCTTGGGAAGCCCAATACTTCAAAACCCTGTTGCTGATAAGTTTTATATAGATTTTCCAACCCTTCATATTGCTTGGTTAAACCACATTGGGAAGCCACATTGACCACGAGCAAAACTGATCCTTTATACTTTTCCAGGTTAATGGATTGGCTTTCAATCGTTTTTAATGGGATTGAGTAAATTGAATGACTCATCAGGGATATCCTTATTTCAGCAATAATAAATAGATGAACCTACAGGGACATAAGTCAGTGTAACGCGAATTACTTGACACTTCTAACACGTGTCAACAACCAGATAAATAGTGGCGCGCCTAAGGTTGCAGTTACTACACCAATCGGTAACTCTGCTGAGAATAAGGCAACACGCGCGACAATATCAGCGAATAACAATATTCCCCCACCGGCTAATGCGCATCCTGCTAATAACCGACGCTGATCGGTTAACCCCGTCAGTCGTAAAATATGCGGGATAACTAACCCAATGAAGCTTATCACCCCGGCCAAGGCAACACTAACTCCCACTAATAGGCCAATAGCAAGTACCAATAAGTTTCGCCATAAGTGGAGAGAAACCCCTAATTGCTGAGCTTGTTGCTCACCCAGTGACATAAAATTAAGTACATGCCCTTGGCAACAGAGCCAAAGGACGATAGGTAGCAGCGTCAGCACCAGCCCCTGATGTCGCCAGTCAATGCCACTAAATCCGCCCATCATCCAATACATTAATTGGCGTAGGTCGAGACTGGTGCTGAAATACACCGCCCAAGTCATAATTGCGCTACAAACTATACCTAAAGCCACCCCGACCAGTAATAAACGGGCATTAGTTAATAAACGTCGGCGGGCGAATCCCAGCAAAAGCATCGTCATCAATAACGCACCTGCGATGGCACAAGCACTTAAAAACCAAATGGGGAACAATCCATGTCCGAGCAACACAGCCATCACTAGTGCAACGCCCGCACCATTTGCCACGCCGAGCAAACCAGGTTCGGCTAATGGATTTTCAAACAATGCCTGCATGACAGCCCCAGACACGGCAAGGCTTGCCCCTACCATCAACACCGCCAATGCTCGAGGTAAGCGCAACTGCCAAACGAAAAGTCGCCCCGTTTCACTGAACCATTGAGTGGGCCAAAGCCAAATATCACCGGCACATAAACTGATAAGTAACGCCAATAATAATATGACCACCAACACTTTGAGATAACGGTTATCACGTTGTTGCTGCCGCTGTTGCAGTGCGATAAATAAGTGACTGGTCTGCATGACATCCTCGGCCATTGCCTCAGGATTCACCTGAAGATATCTAATATTTATTATGAGGCACAGATAGTAGGGTGTTAGGAGGATAAGGGGAAGTTTTGTATGAAAAATATGATTTTTAACGCTAGCGTTGCCCACGGACTATAGTGACAACACTAGCACTACTGATTATTTATTGCCCACGATAACCATTATTTTTCGGTGGGTAGATCTGCTGACCGCTATGACCACTATTATTATTTTGGCCACCTTGGTTATTTTGCCCTCCGGGTTGAACACTGTTACCTGACCCACTTTTATTACCATGCCGGCCATGCCCATTATTTTGTGGCTGATGACCATGGGAACCATCACTACTATGTCCTGGACTCCCAGGCTCCTGCCCTCGGAAGGGATTATGACCGTCTTGTGCTGATGGGTGCTGCCAACGGCCACCATCCCAATAATAACCACGCTCATTGCGATCACCAATATGACCACCACGGTGCTCATGCCACCATTGCGGTGGACGCCAGTCGTAGCCATCCCAGTAATAGCCACGCTTATCTTGATCGCCTAAATGCAAACTGACACCGGGTACATTGATGTCAAGAGACACATCTGCCTGAACCATCAATGGCATTAATGACAGGACACCCAGTAATAGCACAGCTTTTTTCATATTATTCCGAATATATTATTTAACAGTTGCTAAATTTATATCAGCGAAAATAAAGTCTATCTATCGGACAATTGCTTATTTTCAATTTCATTGCAGACTGCTTACGTAATCCATACAGTCATTTTTAGAGTATTTATTATTTACCACTATTGCTAACATCTCTTAACGCACAACTGACAATGGTCCGCTTTATATTGAATAATCATTACCACTTTCCTCACTAACAACATGAAAAATATCATTTTTACAATCGGTTACGTAGATTATATTTCCTTTAATTATTTATAATGCAAAACTTTAAAATATCTTCAAAGCTGCGACCTAAAGCGACACTTTTAAAATTGCCATGACTAGTTAGTGATACCCTTCATAATATACTTATGAAATAAAGATAAAGCCTCATGTAATCAAAACTATTTATTGTAATCCGAACATCCTGATTAATTGTATTTTCCGAATTTCTAAATATTTAGTCCCATAAGTTGCATATGTTCGAATGAAATAGGCAACAGAGGAGAGTTGCTCCCCTCCTCTATTGAGTCCAAATTCACCACGGACAGTTATAAATAACTTAAACGCAATTTACTCATCGTGAGCAACCACAATTTTTAAAGGCAGATGTAAGCCGTTGATTTGGTTTTTACTTAGTCGGCAATTTAATATCTTTAAACATCGCCTCGATATCTTCATTTGAACGCAGGGCAACAGCTTTATCCACCACATCGCGCGTCAAATGAGGCGCAAAGCGTAAAATAAAGTCATACATATAACTGCGCAGGAAGGTACTACGGCGGAAACCAATTTTAGTGGTGCTGTAAGTAAAGATATCTCGCGCATCCACTGTCACCAGATCCGGGTCTTGAATAGGATCAACTGCCATACTGGCGATAACCCCGACACCCAGCCCTAATCTCACATAAGTTTTAATCACATCCGCGTCGGTAGCAGTAAAGACAATACGCGGTGTCAATCCCGCACGGTTAAACGCGGTATCCAGTTCAGAGCGACCAGTAAAACCAAAGGTGTAGGTCACAATAGGATAAGCAGCCAATTCTTCAATGCTGACATGGGCCTTACCGGCCAATGGGTGATCGGGCTTCACAACCACCGCACGATTCCAGTGATAGCACGGCAACATAATCAGGTCGTCATACAAATGCAGCGCTTCTGTTGCAATTGCAAAGTCAGCGCTTCCCTTGGAAACCGCTTCTGCTATTTGAGTAGGTGAGCCTTGATGCATATGCAGCGACACGCGAGGGTAGCGCTCAATAAAGCCTTTAATCACATTGGGTAATGCATAGCGCGCTTGCGTATGGGTTGTTGCTACATACAAAGATCCTTTATCGGGATAAGTATGTTCACCAGCAACTGCTTTGATGGCATCAACTTTTGATAATACTTCACGGGCAATACGGATGATTTCCAGCCCTGCGGGGGTCACTTGCGTAAGATGTTTACCACTGCGAGCAAAAATCTGGATACCCAGCTCATCTTCCAACATGCGAACCTGTTTACTGATCCCAGGTTGCGAGGTGTACAGGCCTTCAGCGGTGGACGATACGTTAAGGTTATGATTAACCACCTCAACAATATAACGGAGCTGCTGCAATTTCATATCTATACCATCCTAGGTTAAACACTGTGGGAAACCCACAGTTTGGTATATCGGAATCACCCGGTATGCCGAGAGGTTATTAACTGAAACCCAAAACTGCATAATGCCAAAGTAGTCAATATCGATCTTATAATAACATTAGGTGATAAAAAAACATTTTATATAACTACTATATCCTGAATAATTCGAGTTGCCTGAAGGCGGCAACTGAGAGACAAATCGATCGAAGACCGGTTTGAACAACATTTATGTAGCCCCATAGGATGAGCCTCCTAGAAGCTCATTAACCCTGGTGAACTTACCGTAGTAAGTCATTCGGGGATTGAACGCAGCCGACACATATGCAGCTTGAACGATGACGGGTAGATATCATTTCATTTGCGGCTGTATCTACCCTCGCTATTATTGCGTTATATCGTGCTCATCGAAAGCTGATGCCAATAAGCATACCAATGCAGTTCGTGATTTAAGACAGAGAACATTAGCTTAAAAAAACGCATTTTTCAGCCCATACAAGCTGCATTAACAATTGATAACTTCAACGGTTTCATCATGACTATAAAGCACTCAGATAGATTAGCCCAATAAAAAAACCAGCCATAAAGGCTGGTTTCTTAACTATCTATCCCAGTAAACCCACTATTTTTTAGCTTCAACCCATTTGCCATCAATATAGAAAGCAGACCAACCGGTCGCTTTGCCCTCTTTCTCTGAGGAAACATATTGTTGCTTGGTTTTACGGCTAAAGCGAACCAGAGTCTTATTACCTTCATTATCCACTACTGGAGCATCAGCCAGGTAACGTAATTTCTCAGGTAAGCGATCCTTGAAACGCACCAACTCTTCTACCAAAGGCGCACGCGTTTCGCGTGATTTCGGGAATGTATTGGCCGCCAAGAACACACCAGCAGCACCATCACGTAACACGAAATAGGCGTCTGACTTCTCGCAAGGCAATTCTGGCAACGGTACCGGATCTTCTTTCGGCGGTGCAACTTCACCACTGCGCAAAATTTTACGAGTATTCTTGCACTCATCATTGGTACAACCCATGTACTTACCAAAACGCCCCATTTTTAGATGCATTTCAGAACCACATTTCTCGCACTCAACAATTGGGCCTTCATACCCTTTGATGCGGAACTCGCCTTCTTCAATCTCATAACCATCGCATGCCGGGTTATTACCACAAACATGTAATTTGCGTTGATTATCAATTAGATAACTATCCATTGCTGTGCCACACTTCTGGCAGCGACGGCGGGCGCGCAATGCGTTAGTTTCTGCATCATCACCTTCCAGGATATTCAGAATTTCAGCTTCCGGCACCAGATTGATAGTGGTTTTGCAGCGCTCTTTTGGCGGCAATGCATAACCCGAACAGCCGAGGAATACACCAGTACTGGCGGTACGAATCCCCATCTGACGACCACAGGTTGGGCAATCTATGCTGGTCATGACCATTTGATTCGGACGCATACCGCCCTCTTCAGGATCTTTTTCAGCCTTTTCAAGCTGCTCACTGAACTCAGCAAAGAAGCCGTCCAGTACAGCCTTCCACTCAGCCTGATCATTAGCAACCTGATCGAGCCCACTTTCCATGCGCGCGGTAAAGTCGTAATTCATCAACTCGCGGAAGTTTTCTTCCAGACGGTCGGTGACGATCTCACCCATTTTCTCGGCATAGAAACGGCGGTTCTCTACCCGGACATAACCACGGTCCTGAATGGTCGAGATAATAGACGCATAGGTAGATGGGCGGCCAATACCTCGTTTTTCCAGCTCTTTTACCAATGATGCTTCGCTGTAACGCGCCGGCGGTTTGGTGAAGTGCTGGCTTGGGATCAGTTTTTGTAAATCCAGCTCACTGCCCACTTCGATCACTGGCAAGGTTCGGTCTTCATCACCTTTGCGCAATGCTGGCATCACCTTCGTCCAACCATCAAAGCGTAAAGTGCGGCCTTTAGCTCGCAGTTGGAAATCGCCAGCCTGTACCGTCAGTGTGGTGGAGTCATACTTGGCCGGTGTCATCTGGCAGGCCACAAACTGACGCCAAATCAGTTGATAAAGCTTCTGAGCATCAGCTTCCATATCTTTTAGCTGCTCAGCCAGCACATTCACATCAGACGGACGAATGGCTTCATGCGCTTCTTGTGAATTTTCTTTGCTGCTGTATTGATTTGGTGCAGATGGCAAGTATTTATCGCCAAAGTTATCACCTATATAACCGCGCACCATCGTCAGAGCATCCTGGCTCAAGTTGGTGGAGTCAGTACGCATATAGGTGATATGCCCTGCTTCATACAAGCGCTGTGCCATCATCATGGTTTTCTTCACACCAAAGCTCAGGCGGGTACTGGCAGCCTGCTGCAAGGTGGAAGTAATAAAGGGTGCGCCGGGCTTACTGCTGGTCGGTTTATCTTCACGTTCCAGCACTTTATAGCGGGCGTTTTCCAGCAGTTTAAGCGCGGCGTGGGTTTGCTCACGATTGACTGGTTTAAACGGCTTATTGTGAGCATGGGTGACTTCCATTTGAATAGGAACTTCACCTTTTGCCAGCAAATCGGCATGCAATTCCCAATACTCTTCAGGAACGAATGCTTTAATATCCCGCTCACGTTCAACGACTAAACGTACCGCGACTGATTGTACGCGCCCAGCGGACAGGCCACGTGCAATCTTTTTCCACAATAGTGGAGAAACCATATAACCCACAACCCGGTCCATAAAGCGACGGGCTTGCTGGGCATTCACCCGGTTGATATTCAATTCACCCGGTTGATTAAATGCCTGTTGGATAGCATTCTTCGTGATTTCGTTAAACACCACTCGACTAAAACGCTTATCGTCACCACCAATCACTTCCCGCAAATGCCAGGCAATCGCCTCTCCTTCGCGGTCAAGGTCGGTTGCGAGATAGATGTGGTCAGCGTTTTCGGCTAATGCTTTCAGCTCGGCAACCACTTTTTCTTTACCGGGCAAAATTTCATACTGCGCTTTCCAGCCATGATAAGGATCGACGCCCATGCGATTAACTAATGCAACCTTTTCGTCTTTCTTTACTTTAGTTTTGGGCTTGTCGGCTTTCTTGGCTTTATCTTCAGTTGAGTTAGCGCTCTTCTTACTGGCTGAGCCACTGGTCGGCAAATCACGAATGTGACCGACGCTGGACTTAACCACGTAGTTATTCCCTAAGTATTTATTAATAGTTTTGGCTTTTGCCGGGGACTCAACTATTACGAGAGCTTTACCCATAATTACCTTTACCTAAATTATTTCTTCTAAAAGAAGGGTTTTATCTTGCCGTACCGCGGCATTCTGAATCTCTTTTTTATATTGCGGTACTTTTTCAGGAGATCGACCTGTTTTTTTGATCGGAGCCATAAAAGCGCGTTTCGAAACTCAGTTGACGATCTGTCAAAATCTTTGTCTGCGCCCAGTGTAGTAGCAGCGAATTCTGCCTCATGGCGTCAACAAAACCTTCCACCTAATAGTATAAAATCCCACACTGTACCTGATAAAAAGCGACGCGCAACCTAATTAGCTCGGAATCTGAATTTATCCAATTGTGATGACAAACCCATCAGTAGCTCGAATAAACCTTAGTCGGTTTGCGAACAAATGCTAACCCGCAGTAGAATAGGTAAGAGAAATTGCCTTGTTCTGAGGAAATATGATTGTTGTGAGGAGATATAATGTTTGGAAACACAGCACCTATCGAGCGTAATAAATTATTGGCAGAGGCCAATGAGATTATTCGTCAACATGAAGATTATCTGCACGGAATGGAAGCGACTGAAGTTGAGCAAAAAGGGGCCGTTTTGGTATTTCGCGGAGAATTTTTCCTTGATGAAGAAGGCTTACCCACAGCAAAAACCACTGCCGTTTTTAATATGTTTAAACATCTCGCGCATGTTTTATCGGCTAAATATCATTTAATCGATTAATTGCAGATGACGCCTTTTGCTGTTTCCGCCTTTAGCTGCTGAACCAAAAATAACAGGGGGCCAAGCCCCCTGCTTTTATCTCACCGCATCCACTTCACGTCAGGTTATAACAGGGGTTTTTCACCACGCTGCCACCAACGTAATAATAGGCGATCAACACTTTCTGCCGCACTGCCTGTAAAGCGATCCATCAGACGTTTACGACGGGAATAACGCACACCAATAACTTCGTGATTATCCATCTCAGCTATCAGTAAGTCATCGCTAGTGCCAATGGCATCCACCAACCCTTTCTCTTTGGCTTGTGTGCCAAACCAATGTTCGCCAGTGGCAACAGCATCGATATCCAAAGACGGCCGCTGTTGATGGACGAACTGCTTGAATAGCAGGTGTGTTTCATTGAGATCTTCGCGGAATTTTTCACGGCCTTGCTCGGTATTTTCACCAAATAAAGTAAGGGTTCGCTTAAATTCACCTGCGGTATGCAGTTCTACATCAATATCGTTCTTTTTAAGTAAACGATGGAAGTTGGGTATTTGGGCCACAACACCAATAGAACCAATAATAGCAAAAGGTGCACTAATGATACGATCAGCCACACAAGCCATCATGTACCCGCCACTGGCTGCGACTTTATCCACAGCAACAGTCAGACGTATACCTTTATGGCGCAAACGTTCCAATTGCGAGGCCGCCAGACCATAACCGTGAACCACGCCACCAGGACTTTCCAGGCGAAGTAGCACTTCATCTTGTGCCGTTGCCACTGCCAGCACCGCAGAAATCTCTTCACGTAATGAAGCCACTTCATGAGCATCAATGCTGCCTTTGAAGTCGATGACATATAAACAGGGCTTTACCGCTGCCACCGCACCAGATTTGGCGCGCTGTTTCTTCAGTTTTTCGTCTGCTTTTTGCTGCTTTTTGAATTCTTTACTCCAGGTTTTTTGCTCCGCATGACTCATGCGCGCCAGGCGCATTTCACGCTGCATTTCCTTATATTGCTCACCGAGGGGGACCAAATTGAGTTCTCCCCGTAGCCCTTGTTTTCTCATTCCTTGGCTGACAACCAATAATACAATCGCGCCAATTGCGACCACGATGGTCACCACTTTAGCGAGAAACAGTCCGTACAGAGAAAATAACTCCACAAATACCGCCTTTATTCATCTGCTATTAAAGAGATACCTGCATTCTAGCGAACCCGCAGGCCGCCGTCTTGCGCAAATGAAAAATTGCATTGGTTTCGCTTAAATATAAGAATGTATGAGATATCGCGGCGAACAAAAAACAATTTTACGCCGCCTGTAAGAGGAATAATTATGCATTACCAACCTAAACACGACTTGCTCAATAATCGCACTATTTTAGTCACAGGTGCAGGTGATGGCATTGGCCGCGAAGCGGCTTTGACCTATGCTCGTTTTGGTGCGCGCTTGATTCTCGTCGGCAGAACCCTACACAAGCTTGTTGCGGTGCAGCAACAAATTGCCAAGACCAGTGGCCAAGCGGCTATCGTTTGGGAACTGGATTTGCTACATGCAACTGCGCAAGATTGCCAGCAACTCGCAGATGCACTCAGTCATCAGATTTCACATCTGGATGGTGTATTGCATAATGCCGGTTTATTGGGTGAGATTGTGCCGATGGCGGAACAAGATATCACCGTCTGGCAGGACGTTATGCAAGTGAATGTCAATGCGACTTTTATGCTAACTCAAGCATTATTGCCATTATTGTTGAAGTCACCAAGTGCCTCTTTGGTATTCACCAGCTCCAGTGTTGGCCGTCAGGGGCGGTCAGGATGGGGTGCTTATGCGGTGTCAAAATTTGCCACCGAAGGCATGATGCAGGTACTTGCTGAAGAATATAAGCAGAGTAATCTTAGGGTTAATTGTATCAACCCCGGGGGCACGCGGACTCAGATGCGCGCAAGTGCCTTCCCAGATGAAGATACCAACAAGTTAAAAACACCGGCCGATATTATGCCACTTTATCTCTATCTGATGGGCGACGATAGCCGCAGAAAGACCGGTATCAGCTTCGATGCACAACCCGGCCGTAAACCCGGCCCCGCAGAATAAAGGAATGTTTCATGTCTGAAGAACGCCACCAGCAGCGCCAACAAAAAATAAAAGAAAAGGTTGAATCACGGGTTGCAGCAGCACAAGAAACTCGCGGTATCTTGATTGTCTTTACCGGCAATGGTAAAGGCAAAACTACCGCTGCATTTGGTACCGTAACCCGTGCTGTTGGCCACGGCCTAAAAGCGGGAGTGATACAGTTCATTAAAGGTGAATGGCCGAACGGCGAGAAAAATCTGTTGCAACAACATGGTGTTGAGTTTCAGGTCATGGCAACCGGCTTCACCTGGAATACACAAAATAGAGAAACAGATACTGCTGCCTGTCAGGGGGTTTGGCAACATGCACGGCGTATGTTAGCTGATCCGTCCTTAGATTTAGTGGTGCTAGATGAACTGACTTACATGGTCGCTTATGACTATTTATCACTGGATGAGGTTGTTGACGCGCTAAAACAGCGTCCAGTCCATCAAACTGTGATAATTACTGGCCGTGGTTGCCATCGGGATCTCTTGGAGATGGCGGATACCGTCAGTGAATTACGCCCGGTTAAGCATGCATTTGATGCTGGCATTAAGGCACAGCAAGGTATCGACTGGTAATTTTTAGCTATTTTTTTGACCAATAAGATGCCGCAGAGACAAAGCCTGCGGCATTAGCGTCTTCTGTATAAAGGTATATCTGAAGAAGAGAAAATGGGATTGGGAATTCTTAGAGTGAATAGTGGGAAGAAAATGATTTCTTCCCATAACTAACTGACTTATCCGCGCTTATTCGACCCACGACGCCCGGTAGCGGCTGCCGGAGCTGCGTTACCTACGTTTTGGCGGGTAGAACCTTTACGGGCTGAGCCCTGACGACCAGCAACTTGTCGGCCAGCAACTTCAGTATGGCGCTTAACCGCACGACGAATTTGATTAGCCTTGACACGACGCCGATCTTTCTCAACGGGCAATTTACTGACAGTTTCGGAATCCAACTCCACGAGCTCACGCAAGTAGTTGGTCGCTTTCAGATCTAATTCAGTCCAACCGCCACGAGGCAAACCTTTTGGCAGATTGATATCACCATATCGAACACGAATCAGACGGCTAACCTGCACACCAACAGCTTCCCACAAGCGGCGAACTTCGCGGTTCCGCCCTTCGGTCAACGTGACGTTATACCACTGGTTAATCCCTTCCCCGCCTTGGAAACTAATGGTGCGGAATGCCGCTGGGCCATCTTCTAATTGGACACCGCGACTCAGTTGTTTGATTTTTTCGTCGTCGATTTGACCAAACACACGCACTGCATATTCGCGTTCAACTTCACGGCTAGGATGCATCAGGCGGTTAGCCAATTCACCGTCAGTGGTGAATAACAATAAACCTGAGGTATTAACGTCCAGACGGCCTACAGCAACCCAACGCGAACCGCGCAATTTTGGCAGACGATCAAATACCGTTGGGCGGCCTTCAGGATCATTACGGGTGCAGAGCTCGCCTTCCGGCTTGTAATACGCCAGAACACGGCACACGGCTTCTTCAGATTCTTTAATCGAAAGAAGATGGCCATCCAGACGAATTTTAGTCGCCTGGGTCACTTCAACACGATCACCCAGCTTTGATATTTTACCATCAACGCTGACGCGGCCCTGTTGAATGATGGTTTCGATTTCCCGACGAGAGCCATGACCCGCTCGTGCCAAGATTTTCTGTAATTTTTCACCCACAACTTTATCGCCCTGTGGTTTAGGGCTTTGTGGCTTTGAGTTTGGTAACTGTTGGTCTTCTAACTTCTCGCTCATTGAGCAACCTCTAATGTCGCCTTCACAGGCGTCGCGTTATATATTGTAATCAATAAGTTAAGCTCACAATCAAGCGGAACTCACTGATTGTAATACATTTTAGAACCCAGCATGGCGCGCAGGAAGTGACACAGACGCCTCAACATGCTGGTTCGTGACCGGACATATTACACTATTTTCACAGTCAGGGATTCAAAAAGACTCGGACATCACTAACAATGACTATCGCCGATCCATTTAGCGGAACGGTGTTGCATCCCCTGCGCCTTCACGGATAACTTCAGGGGAAGAGTCCGTGAGGTCAATAACCGTAGTCGGCTGTTGACCCAGTGAGCCGCCGTGAATAATTAAATCCACTTGTTTGCCCAAGTGCTCTTTGATCTCTTCTGGGTCCGACTCAGCAAAATCATTACCTGGCAGCATCAGTGTAGTCGACATCAGCGGCTCGCCTAATACATCCAACAACGCCAGCGCAATAGGATTATACGGCACACGCAAACCAATCGTTTTACGTTTGTCATTCATCAAACGCCGCGGCACTTCTTTTGTCGCTTTCAATATAAAGGTGTAGTTGCCGGGGGTGTTGTTCTTGATAAGCCGAAACGCCGGATTATCAACATAGGCGTAAGTTGATAGTTCTGATAAATCACGGCAGACCAAGGTGAAGTTATGATTACCATCCAACTGGCGAATACGACAAATACGTTCCATTGCCGTTTTATCTTCTAAGCGGCAACCAAGGGCATAACCCGAATCTGTCGGATATACAATCACCCCTCCCTTGCGTAAAACATCCACACTTTGGTTGATTAACCGTGGCTGAGGGTTTTCTGGGTGAATATAGAAAAATTGACTCATGACTCTACCTAATCATTAAATGTATGAATTAGCTGGACTGACTCTCTATCGGCCAATCACGCCATACCGGTTCCACCCCAGCGGGCAGCCACAATTTGCGGCCCAACTCAATCCAGGAGCAGGGTTGATGGAAATCAGACCCCTGGGATGCAAGTAAATTATAGTCTCGCGCATACTGAGCAAGTTGTGCGCGTTCATGGGGGGCCTGCTGGCACTGGGCAACTTCCATGGCATCACCACCATGCTCAGCGAAATGAGCTAGTAACCGCTTTAGCCATTTCGCCGTTAAATCATAGCGCCCAGGGTGCGCCAGTACTGCTTGCCCACCTGATTGCTTAATAGCATCAATAGCTTGTTCTATTGTACACCATTGCGCGGGAACATAACCGGTCTTGCCTTTAGCCAAATACTTTTTGAAAACCTGACCAACATTACTGGCTAGCCCTAACTCCACCAGATAACGAGCAAAATGGCCTCGCGTCACCTGGCCGCCTTCTGCTAACCGATTAGCCCCTTCCCAGGCATCAGGAATACGCGCTTTCGCCAACCGGGCACTGATTTCTTGCGCCCGAATATAGCGATGCTCTGACTGTTGGCTTAATAACTGGCAGATGCTGGGATGTTGGATATCCATGCCTAATCCGACAATATGGATTTCATGGTTTTCCCATAATGTGGAAATCTCCACACCGGGAATAAGTCGGATTGGCAGTTGCTGCTGCTCAAGAGTCGCGGCGGCTTCAGCTAACCCTGCAGTGGTGTCGTGATCGGTAATCGCCAACACCCCTACGCGCATTTGCGCCGCCCTTATTACCAACGCCGCAGGGCTCAGCGAGCCGTCCGACGCGGTGGTATGACTATGTAGGTCATAGAGAGTAAAGGCCGTTGATGTTACAACATCAGTTAAATCAGCCGAGTTAGGTGATGTGGTGTTATCAGGCAACACGGGTTTATTAGACAAAACTGATTTATTCGACAAAATAAAAGTCCGGAAAAAGCGTGGCTAACTATCATACTCGCTAATGTGACATTAACGTTAATCAATCTTGTTTAGCCCGTGGTTCATTCAGATAAATGTCACGGCCAAAGGCGTTAGTTAAAAACAATCATTCAGGGGTTGACATTCATCTCACGAACCAGTTAACTAGTACACAAGTTCACGAGATACCAAGATGCTGCTCAGGAACGTCGGGCAACAGCGTTTGTGAAGTAACACAATGAAAGCAATCATAGAGAGTGACTGATAATGAAAATTTCCCTAATTTCCTTACTGCGTTGGTGGCACATCTCCCTCTCTCGGGCGGTGTAATCACGCATATCAGTCATCAGACAATGCAGATTGCTTAAGCCCGCTCATAGCGGGCTTTTTTATGGACAGATTTCGGCATATACCTTTTCAGGAAACACAAACGATGCAAACCTCGCGCCCCACTTTACAGTTACTGACCACCGCGGCGTGTTACCGTGATGACCCAACCGCGCTATTCCATCAGCTATGCGGCGCGCGGCCAGCAACATTACTGCTTGAATCAGCGGAAGTGACCAGCAAGCAGAACTTGAAAAGTCTGCTCATTATCGACAGTGCGCTGCGTATCACCGCTCTGGGGCAGAAGGTGACAATTGAAGCATTGACACGCAATGGTGCAGCTTTATTACCGCTGCTGGACGCCGCAATGCCCGTGCAAGTTGAAATACAAGTCCGCCCTAATGGCCGCGAGCTGACATTTCCCGTGATTAATGATGTACAGGATGAAGACTCCCGCTTACAGGCGTTATCCGTTTTCGATGCTTTGCGTCTGTTGCTGAAACTGGTCGATACTCCGCAGGCTGAGCGAGAAGCCCTATTTTTGGGGGGGTTGTTTGCCTACGATTTGGTCGCCGGTTTTGAAAACTTGCCGCAATTGCGTCAAGACCAACGTTGCCCAGACTTCTGCTTCTATTTAGCTGAAACCTTGTTGGTGTTAGATCATCAACATCGCTCAACAACATTACAAGCCAGCCTGTTCACTCCGGATAATAGCGAGCACCAGCGCTTGACGGCTCGCTTAGAGCAGCTAGCCCATCAATTACAACAAGCACCGCAGGCCATTCCCGCCAAATCAGTGCCGGAGATGGCGTTACAGTGTAACCAATCAGATGAAGAATACGGTGCCGTTGTCAGCGAATTACAGCAGGCCATCCGCGAAGGTGAAATTTTCCAGGTCGTCCCCTCTCGCCGTTTCTCGCTGCCTTGCCCGTCACCACTGGCGGCGTATCAAACACTGAAAGACAGCAATCCAAGCCCATATATGTTCTTCATGCAGGATAACGAATTCGCTCTGTTCGGTGCCTCACCTGAAAGCGCACTGAAATATGATGCGACTAATCGCCAAATTGAAATTTACCCGATTGCCGGGACTCGCCCACGAGGCCGCCGTGCTAATGGAGAATTGGATCGCGATTTGGACAGTCGTATTGAACTGGAAATGCGTACCGACCATAAAGAATTGGCAGAACACTTGATGCTAGTGGATTTAGCCCGTAATGACCTGGCGCGCATCTGTGAGCCGGGTAGCCGTTATGTGGCTGATTTAACCAAAGTCGACCGCTATTCCTTTGTTATGCATCTGGTTTCTCGCGTAGTGGGCACCCTACGCCACGATTTGGATGTGCTGCATGCCTATCAGGCCTGCATGAACATGGGGACATTAAGCGGTGCGCCAAAAGTTCGGGCGATGCAATTAATCGCCGCCAATGAAGGGGCGCGTCGTGGCAGTTACGGCGGTGCTGTCGGCTATTTTACCGCTCATGGTGATTTAGATACCTGCATAGTTATTCGCTCGGCTTATGTCGAGGACGGTATCGCCACAGTGCAAGCCGGTGCGGGTGTAGTGCTGGATTCAATCCCACAGGCGGAAGCCGATGAAACCCGCAATAAAGCCCGCGCGGTGTTACGCGCCATCGCCACTGCACACCACGCCAGTGAGGTGTTCTAATGGAAAATAATCTAATGGCCGACATCTTGCTGCTCGATAATATCGATTCCTTTACCTATAACCTGGTTGATCAACTGCGCTCCAGCGGTCATCGCGTAGTGATATACCGCAACCAAATTGCGGCTGACACCATTATTGAGCGTTTGCAACAACTTGAACAACCGGTGTTGATGCTATCACCCGGCCCCGGCACCCCGGCACAAGCGGGCTGTATGCCTGAATTGTTACAGCGTTTACGCGGCCAGCTACCGATTATCGGAATTTGCCTCGGCCATCAAGCGATTGTCGAAGCCTATGGCGGTCATGTTGGTCAGGCTGGCGAAATATTACATGGTAAGGCTTCTGCCATTGAACACGATGGACAAGGCATGTTTGCAGGAATGCCTAATCCTTTACCGGTTGCCCGCTACCACTCATTAGTCGGCAGTAATATTCCAACGGAACTCACTGTTAACGCCCGTTTTGGCGAGATGGTCATGGCGGTTCGTCATGATACCCATCGCGTTTGTGGCTACCAATTCCACCCAGAATCGATTTTAACCACCCAGGGTGCTCGCTTGCTGGAGCAAACCTTAGACTGGGCGTTAATGCCCTTCGTACATGAAGCAGCAGGGGTGTTAGCTACGTTCACTCACCCGAATCACTTACCGGAGTAAGCTCATCGGGATTAATGAGCCTCATCCTTGAGGCTCATCCTTCGGGCTAGCATAAATGCTGTTCAAATCGGTTCCCGACCGATTTGTTACTCACTTGCTGCCTACCTGCACTCCATGTTCTTTGGGTATGACGTAATCAAGGGTTTAAAGATGCAAACATTATCGAAAGAATTGTTATTAGAAAAACTGTTTCGGGCCGAGTCGATGACTCAGGCAGAAAGCCAACGACTATTTGCCGCGATTGTCCGGGGTGAACTGGAAGCCAGCCAATTGGCTGCGGCATTAATCAGCATGAAGGTGCGCGGCGAAACCCCCGCCGAGATTGCCGGCGCAGCACAAGCCTTATTAGCTGATGCTCAACCGTTCCCGCGCCCCGATTACTTGTTTGCCGATATTGTCGGCACTGGAGGCGACGGTACCAACAGCATTAACATCTCCACGGCCAGTGCGTTTGTTGCCGCCAGTTGTGGCGTGAAAGTGGCCAAACACGGTAACCGCAGTGTGTCCAGCCGTTCCGGTTCGTCAGACTTGTTGGCCGCCTTTGGCATTCGCCTGGACATGAGCGCCGAGCAGTCACGTCTGGCACTGGATGAGTTAGGCGTTTGTTTTTTGTTTGCGCCGCAGTATCACACCGGTTTCCGCCATGCGATGCCTGTTCGCCAACAACTCAAAACCCGTACTTTATTTAATGTGTTAGGGCCATTGATTAACCCTGCCCACCCACCATTGGCGCTGATTGGGGTTTATAGCCCTGAATTGGTGTTGCCAATTGCTGAAACGCTTAAAGTGCTGGGTTATCAGCGCGCGGCAGTGGTGCATGGCGGCGGAATGGACGAAGTGGCGATCCATGCGCCAACTCAGATCGCAGAGCTGAATAACGGCAGTATTGAAAGCTACGAATTAGCGCCGGAAGATTTTGGCTTAAACCGCTTTGAGCTTGGCTCGCTACAGGGCGGCGCACCTGAAGAAAATCGTGACATTTTAGCACGGTTGTTACAAGGTAAGGGTGAGGCAGCGCATGCCTCAGCAGTCGCGGCTAATGTCGCATTATTGCTGAAATTGCATGGGCAGGAAAACCTGCGCCATAACGCACAACAAGCATTGGAAATGATTCACAGCGGTCAGCCTTTTGAACGAGTTACCGCTCTGGCAGCAAGAGGATAAATCATGCAGGAAACCGTACTTCACCAAATAGTGCGCGATAAGGAAATCTGGGTTGCCGCGCGGAAATTACAACAGCCTCTGGCCAGTTTCCAAAATGACATTACCTTGAGTCAGCGCGACTTTTATCAGGCGCTACAGGGCAACAAAACGGTGTTTATTCTGGAGTGTAAGAAAGCATCCCCGTCCAAAGGTGTTATTCGCGATAATTTTAATCCAGCAGAGATTGCTGCTGTTTATAAGAACTATGCCTCGGCTATCTCGGTACTGACGGACGAAAAATACTTCCAGGGTAATTTTGATTTCTTACCTCAAGTGAGCGCTGCGGTAACTCAACCAGTACTGTGCAAAGATTTTATTATTGATGCTTACCAAATTCAGCTCGCCCGTCTTTATCAGGCTGACGCTATTTTGCTGATGCTATCTGTTCTTGATGATGAGACTTACCGCCAATTGGCCGCCGTGGCTCATAGCCTGAACATGGGGGTATTGACGGAGGCAAGCAACGCCGAGGAACTGGATCGCGCAATTGCATTAGAGGCAAAAGTCGTTGGTATCAATAACCGTGACTTACGTGATTTGTCTATCGACCTTAATCGCACCCGTGAACTGGCACCCCGCCTGCCTAAAGGCGTGACGGTCATCAGCGAATCAGGTATCAATAACTACCGACAGGTGCGCGAACTCAGCCACTTTGCCAACGGGTTCCTCATTGGCAGCGCATTGATGTCTGAGGCGGACCTAAATGCTGCGGTACGCCGCGTGCTATTGGGTGAAAATAAGGTCTGCGGTCTGACCCGGGCCCAAGATGCTGCTGCTGCTTACCAGGCCGGGGCAGTCTACGGTGGTTTGATTTTTGTCGGCAACTCGCCACGTTATGTGGATATTGCGCAGGCCCGCACCGTTATCAGTGGTGCACCGCTAAAATATGTAGGCGTCTTCCGTGATTCCAAAATCGAAACCATACAACAAACTGCTGAACAGTTGTCACTAAGCGCCGTGCAGTTACATGGGCATGAAGACCAAACCTATATCAACCAACTGCGCGAAGTATTGCCTGCCAGTTGCCAGATTTGGAAGGCATTGAGTGTCACTGACACGGTGCCAGCTCGCCACTTACAGCATATTGAACGCTATGTTTTGGATAATGGCAATGGCGGCACTGGCCAGAGTTTTGACTGGTCATTATTAGCCGGTCAGCCATTGGATAATGTCCTGCTGGCGGGTGGATTGGGGCCAGATAACTGCGGTGCGGCGGCCCAACTAGGTGCTGCGGGTCTGGATCTCAACTCCGGTGTCGAAAGCGCCCCCGGAGTGAAAGATCCGCAAAAGATCGCCGCCGTGTTCCAAACATTACGCACCTATTAAATCATAAACACATTTGGGTTAACCCTATACCCAATAGATTTCAAGAGGCAGAAAGGCGGCAAACAAGATAATCCCGATGATTCTATTTATTTTAAGGTCAGCAACCAGTAAGTGATTCGGGTTAGCGAGTACAGCCAACACACCTGCAGTTTGAAAGATGACGGGTAGATAAAGGACAGAAAAATGACCACATTGAATCCTTATTTTGGCGAGTTCGGGGGGATGTATGTCCCCCAGATCCTGATGCCAGCATTGAAGCAACTGGAAGAAGCATTTGTCAGTGCTCAGCTGGATCCTGAGTTTCAGGCCGAATTTCAAGATTTGTTAAAGAACTATGCCGGGCGTCCAACCGCCCTAACCTTGTGTCAAAACCTGACCGAGGGAACCAAAACCAAGTTATATCTGAAACGTGAAGATCTGTTGCACGGTGGCGCACATAAGACCAATCAGGTTTTAGGTCAGGCATTATTAGCCAAACGCATGGGTAAAACAGAAATCATTGCTGAAACGGGTGCTGGCCAGCATGGTGTAGCGTCAGCATTAGCCTGTGCCTTATTGGGCTTAAAATGTCGCATCTATATGGGTGCCAAAGACATTGAACGTCAGTCGCCAAACGTTTTCCGTATGCGCCTGATGGGGGCTGAAGTTATCCCGGTTCACAGCGGTTCATCAACGCTGAAAGATGCGTGTAATGAGGCCCTGCGTGACTGGTCTGGAAGCTACGAAACCGCCCACTATATGCTCGGAACCGCCGCTGGCCCGCACCCTTACCCCACTATTGTGCGTGAATTCCAACGTATGATTGGCGAAGAAACCAAAGCGCAACTGTTGGCCCGAGAAGGCCGTCTACCCGATGCGGTGCTGGCATGCATCGGTGGCGGTTCTAACGCCATCGGCATGTTTGCTGACTTTATCGATGAGCCAGGTGTTGGGCTGATTGGCGTGGAACCTGCAGGGCTGGGTATCGAAACCGGTCAACATGGTGCGCCACTGAAACACGGTAAAGTGGGTATCTACTTCGGTATGAAATCACCGATGATGCAAACCAGTGATGGTCAAATTGAAGAATCTTACTCAATTTCTGCCGGTTTAGACTTCCCATCTGTCGGGCCACAACATGCTTATTTAAATAGCATCGGGCGCGCTGATTATGTGTCAGTGACTGATGACGAAGCCCTGGATGCGTTTAAAGCGCTGTCATGCAAAGAAGGGATTATCCCGGCGTTGGAGTCTTCTCATGCATTGGCCCATGCCCTGAAAATGATTAAAGCAGAGCCGCAAAAAGAACAGATATTGGTGGTCAATTTGTCCGGGCGGGGTGATAAAGATATTTTCACCGTTCACGATATCCTGAAAGCGCGGGGAGAAATTTAATGGAGCGTTATCAACAAGTTTTCCAACAGTTGGCTGCCAAAAATGAAGGCGCATTTGTTCCTTTCGTGCAACTCGGCGACCCAACACCGGCTCTCTCCTTAGAAATTATCGACACCTTGATTGCAGCAGGTGCAGATGCATTGGAGTTGGGCATCCCCTTCTCTGATCCATTGGCTGATGGCCCGACAATTCAAAACGCCGCGCTACGTGCTTTCGCTTCCGGTGTGACTCCCGGTATCTGTTTTGAGATGCTGGCAGAAATCCGTAAAAAGCACCCTACCATTCCCATTGGGTTGCTGATGTATGCAAATCTGGTATTTCATAACGGGATTGATACCTTCTACAAGCGTTGCGCTGATGTCGGCGTTGACTCGGTGCTGATTGCTGATGTGCCATTTGAAGAGTCACTGTCTTTCCGCACTGCGGCCTTGCGCCACGGGATTGCGCCTATCTTTATTTGCCCGCCTAATGCAGATGATGATTTATTGCGAGAAATATCCTCTCATGGCCGCGGCTATACCTACCTGCTCTCCCGCGCAGGTGTGACGGGGGCTGAGAATCACGGACATCTGCCATTGAACCGTTTGATAGATAAACTACGTGAATACAATGCGGCTCCGGCGCTACAAGGTTTTGGTATCTCAGAACCTGAGCAGGTGAAAATCAGTCTGGCGGCTGGAGCAGCAGGTGCCATTTCAGGTTCGGCTATTGTAAAAATCATTGAAAACAATGTCTCACAGCCCGCAGAAATGCTCGCGCAATTGACCAAATTCGTGACCAATATGAAAGCAGCCACCCGCAGCTAGTTTTCCCAGAGCGCCTGATGACGCATCAGATTCAGGCGCTATCTTCCTTATATTAAATACCTTTTCACCGGTCTATCTGCTAAAAATTTGAATTAAAGTCATTAATAACCAATACTAATAATGTGTAACACACTAAGCATTTCTTTACATTTAGGATGCGGTGGGTGTCAACGCACCTGAGTGAAATATGCGTTAATAGTACTTTGGACTATTGGTTGATCCAATAAGTCCTATGGCATTGATAAACATGGAGAGTCATTTATGAAGATTTTCAAAACGATTTCAGCTTTATGCGTTGCAGTGATTATGGCGATGGCAATATCCGCCTGCGCCCCTACAGCAAAATCGGAAGGAACCGGGGGTTATCTGGATGACACTGTGGTCACCACTAAAGTGAAATCAGCGCTGTTAGGTGAGAAGAATCTAAAATCGACTGAAATCAGTGTTGAGACCTTCAAAGGGCGGGTTCAGTTGAGTGGTTTTGTTAGCTCACGTCAGGATGCCAACCGTGCTGTACAGATTACCCGTAGCGTCCCTGGGGTAAAATCTGTGAGTGATCAGATGCTAATTCGGTAATTTTATGCTCGGAGGCGCATTTCTGCGCCTCTCTATTTAGATTCGCATTATTGTGATCAGAAACGATAACCGGCACCAAACATAAACACCCAAGGATCAAGGCGTGTATGAATACTTTGCTCCTGGCCATTGGCTTTGAATTTCACGTCAGTTTCGATATTCATCCACCAGACAGACATATTCACCATCCAGTTTTCGCTAACCATGTAATCCAAGCCCGCCTGACCCGCCACACCCCAAGAGTCTTTTACACTTAAATCCGTCAATCCGGCAGAAGCACCGGTATTGTTAAATTTTTCATCAAAGAAAGTGGTGTAGTTCAAACCAATACCTAAATACGGGCGCAGTTTGTCTTGTTTATCGCGGAAATAATATTGCGCCATCAATGTCGGAGGCAGTTGCTTAACTTCAGCGATGTTGCCGGTCGGCCCAAGGCCAATTTTATGGCGGAAAGGTGTAGCAGCCAGCAATTCCACCCCGATATTATCGGTAACCAGATAACTGAAAGTCAGACCTAACTGAGTATTGTTATCTGCTTTGAAGGAACCATAACCTAATACATCATCAGACCCGGCATTTGGCCTGACCGTTGCCGTCCCTGCCCGGAAAATATAATCGCCTGCTTGGTGCGCGCTTACCGCAGTCGATGCCAGAGTTGCTACGGCTAATATTGCCAAAGTGACTTTTTTCATTATCCATTCCATTTGTAGGTATATTCGCGAACAGAATATACCTACAAATGATTATTCATGATCCAATCGAGATCACATCTTTAGTAACAATTTAAATAAATCCTAATTTAAGTAAGGTTATTTAATTCCTTAATAATATTGAAATTGATCTGGATCATAAATGGCCGTTTACACCAAATTGGGCTTACAGCTATTGCTGAAAAAGACAACAGTCGTCATGCTGCTATGCTTGGATGTTGTATGTGTGAAATCGTGATCGGTTAGCTGTTTACTTTGTAAGGAGCGGTAGATTCAAGATGAGCGCTGAAATTAATCCGTGTGTCAGTTGTGGTGCCTGCTGTGCCTATTTTAGAGTCTCGTTTTATTGGTCGGAGGCCAAAGATGGCGGCGGCACAGTTCCCTCTGCCATGACCGAGCAGGTCACCCCGTTTATTCGCTGCATGTCCGGCACTAATGGTAAATCTTCGCGCTGCATTGCCCTCCAGGGCGAGGTCGGCCAGTCTGTTTCTTGTTCAATCTACGACGACCGCCCACCTCCCTGTCATGAATTTGAGCAGTCAGGAGACGCAGGTATTCACAATCCCTCTTGTGACCGCGCCCGCGCCCATTACGGCTTGCCACCGTTACCTGTTGATAACATCGAGGTAATTAGATTAGAAGAAATCAGCCGTTGGCCAATGACAGGATCCCACAGCGCACCATAACAAGGTATAATCATCGGCTAAGCGCTATTTTTTCGATCCCAAGGAGCTTTCATGCCTATCACGGCTAACACTTTATACCGTGACAGTTTTAACTTTTTACGTAATCAACTGGCCGCCATTCTGTTACTGGCGCTACTGACTGCGTTCATTACCGTCATGCTGAATCAGGCCTTTATCCCTGATACTGAACAACTGAGTATTTTAAGTTCCACAGAAAGTGATTTTGCGTCGTCAGGGAATCTCAGCATTACAGAGTTGGTGGCACAACTCACACCAGAGCAACAGATTATTCTGCTCAAAGTGTCTGCGGCGGCCACCTTCTCCGCACTCGTGGGTAATGTTTTATTGGTCGGTGGCATGCTGACACTGATTTCTATGGTTTCTCAAGGCCGTCGTGTTAGCGCATTGCAGGCAATTGGTATTTCACTGCCTATTTTACCCCGCTTACTGCTGCTGATGTTCATTGGTACGCTGTTAATTCAGTTGGGAATAACCCTGTTTATCGTGCCGGGCATCATTATTGCTGTGGCACTTTCGCTGTCACCGATTATCGTGAGCACGGAAAAGATGGGGGTTTTCTCCGCAATGAAAACCAGTATCAAGTTGGCTTTTGCCAATGTTCGGTTGATTATTCCGGCGATGATGTTGTGGATAGCAGCTAAATTGATTTTGTTATATTTAGTCAGTCACCTGACCGCGTTGCCGACACCCATTGCCAGTGTAGTTTTAAGCGCACTGAGTAATCTGGTTTCTGCATTGTTGCTGGTGTACCTGTTCCGCTTATATATGTTATTGCGCCCGACCGATGTTACCGCGTAAACGTCGGTACGGATAAAACAACAAAGGGCCATTACGGCCCTTTGTTGTTATTTGGCATTCAACAGATTTAAATTCTACCCTCCATCAACTGATTTCGGGTTCGGCTTCAGGTTCTTGTTTCTCTGCTACCCGCTGTTTACTTTGAATCAGCTTGAGAGCCAGATACAAATCGGGCACCAAAACCAGATCATCATCATGGCTTTTCAACTTATTAATCCGGAACCAGCGTGTCAATTCAGTGCGTCGCCCCGCTAATATCAGCTTAATTCTGCGCTGTTTAAGATCGCGCTTAAGCTCATCTATCGCAGCCAATACACTGATATCGGCATAAGTAAAGCTGGCGACGGCATCAATCACCACCCAGTCAGCGGGATGTGGCGTGCTATCAACCAGATTCAGAATGCGTCGTTTGAAGTAAGCAACGTTGAAATAGGTTAACGGTGAGTTAAAACGGTAAATCATAACGCCGGGCACAGGTTTAATGCCGTTACCACTGCGCATAGAATGAATCATGCCATCAGCATTAACCCCCAATAACTGCTCTGTTGGGCGAAATACCGTGCGTAAGAACTGCAATAATCCCAACAGCACCGCCAAACCAATACCGCTAATCACGCCAACTAAAACAACACTGACGAAAGTAAAAATCGCCAGATAGAAAGCCTGCGTATTACGTTTACGTAACTGCCATAAACTTCTGAATCCGAGCAAAGACCAGGCGGCATAAATCAGCACGACTCCCAGAGCTGCAATGGGGATAAATTGCAGCGGGCGAGTGAGAAATAGCAACACCATAGCAATAACCAACGCGGCAATAATTGATACCAGTTGGCTCTTACCATTATTGGCATCATTCACTGCGGTTCGCGTACTCGCTCCACTGATAGCAAACCCCTGCGAGAGTGCGGAGACGATATTGGTGATACCAAGCGCGCGCAGCTCGACATCGGCATCCACTTCGTAGCCATTCTTGGCGGCAAAACTGCGGGCAGTAAGCATCATACTGACAAAACTGACCACTGCCAGGTTGAGTGCTGGGATCACCATGTCACGCAATAGGCCCGGTTGGAAATCTGGCCAATGCACCATCGGCAAACCACCATCAAATCCGCCGACCACCGCAACACCAAACTGTTGCATATTGGCAGACCAAGAAACAAAGGTCGCGATGACAATAGCTAACAACGGCGCAGGCCAGTTGGGCCGTAACCACTTAACACCGTACAGCACGACAAACGTCAGTAATGAAATGGCAACCGTGGGTAAATGACTATTAATTAAATTATGTGGTAGAGCCAGCACCCGCTCAATCAATTGAGGTGGTCGGGTCATAAATCCAAATACTTTACCTAACTGATCAACAATAATGGTGATCGCCACCCCATTAAGTAAGCCGGTGAGTATAGGCCGCGACAATAAATCAGCTAATGCCCCGAGCTTAAAGCGGCTGGCCACCAGACACCATGTCCCCATCATCAGTGTCATCATGATAGTCAGTTGCCAGTGAACCTCGCTGTTCCCCGCTGCCAATGGCGCAACCACCGCAGCGATAACCGCGCAGGTCGCAGCATCAGGCCCGACAATCAATTGCCGTGATGAGCCAAAAAATGCGTAGGCAATCATCGGCAAAATACACGAATACAATCCGACCGCAGCGCTGACGCCGGTCAATTCCGCATAAGCGATAGCAATGGGCAATGCCACTGCGGCCACCGATAACCCAGCTCTCACATCTGGCTTGAGCCAGTCACGTTCATAAGCCATTAATTGGGTCAAACCCGGCATCCAATACCGGAGTGATTTTCTCTGCATACTAACTCCACCAAGCTTTACCCAATATCTGTTGCTTATCATGCTGGGTTAATCTCGAACTGGCAATATACAGACAAAATCTGTTACTTGTTTATCGTAAGTTTCTGCAAATTCCGCTGACGGAGCGCGCATTCCCGCAGATAATTAAGGATAATAGCCTTTTACCGTAGGTACCCTCACCGCACTGAATCCGGTATAGTCGGGCGGTGTATAAATGATGGATTGATTCATGAAGCAACTTTTAGATTTTCTCCCATTGGTCGTATTTTTCGTTTTCTACAAGATGTATGACATTTTTGTCGCATCCGGGGCGTTGATTGTCGCAACCTTGCTGGCGCTGGCCTTTACCTGGTTCAAATACCGCAAGGTAGAAAAAATGACCTTGGTCACTGCCATTATGGTGTTGGTATTCGGTACCTTAACGCTGGCATTCCACAGTGACTTGTTTATTAAGTGGAAAGTGACGGTCTTGTATGTGCTGTTCGCCCTCGCGTTATTGATCAGTCAGTGGTTTATGAAAAAGCCATTAATTCAGCGCATGCTGGGTAAGGAACTGACATTACCCGATACCGTGTGGTCAACGCTGAATATGTCCTGGGCGGTATTTTTCCTGGTCTGCGGTTTGCTGAACATCTATGTGGCTTTCTGGTTACCGCAAGACATTTGGGTCAATTTCAAAGTCTTTGGCTTAACCGCTCTGACGCTGATATTCACACTTATTAGTGGCGTTTATATTTACCGACATATGCCGGAAGAACAGAAAAAGTCATAATTTTAAATAGTAGGCAGAGATGACCCAGGAACAAATATCACCTCGCGGTGAACGGTTATTACCTAGCGGTGAACAAGTATTACCCAACGGTGAGCTGGTACTTCGTACCCTTGCGATGCCCGCGGATACCAATGCCAACGGGGATATTTTCGGTGGCTGGTTGATGTCCCAAATGGATATTGGCGGTGCTATTCAAGCTAAAGAGATAGCCCACGGGCGAGTGGTCACTGTGCGTGTTGATGGCATGACCTTCCTCAAACCTGTTGCGGTAGGTGACGTGGTTTGCTGTTATGCCCGCTGCATTAAGACCGGCCGCAGTTCTATTACCATCAATATTGAAGTATGGGTGAAAAAGGTCTCTTCCGAACCTATTGGCCAGCGTTACAAAGCGACTGAAGCGGTATTCACCTATGTGGCCGTTGATGATATCGGCAAAGCTCGCGCCTTACCTGAAGGTAGCCGAAACTTTGAAGTGGGCGCAACGCAATAGTTGCCATTTGGTTGATGTCAGATGTCAAAAGGGTCGCCTCAACAGCGACCCTTTTTATTGCAACGTGGATATTACCGAACAGCAATATCACTGCCTTAGTCCATTTCCGTCGTGCCGCCAATTTTGAACACCACGGTGGTGACATAATCCTTGGCTGCAACCGCTTCAAAACGCCACTTACGCATCACCTGTTTCACTTCACGCTCAAAGGTATTACGCGGGGTTGCCTCCAGAATTCGCACATTAGTGACTCGACCGTTTTCGTCAATGTCATATTGCACTTTAACCTGCCCTTCAACCCCTAACGCCAAGGCTCTGGCGGGGTAAGTCGGTTTCGCCTTACTCAGGGCTTTTGGCCCGGTAGATGTTGACACGCCCGGCACCGCTGCTTTTGGTGCTGATTTTACCGGTGCATTAGTAGAAACCAGGGCAGGCTCATCCGACTTGAACGGTTTGTCATCCGGCGGTGCAACTGTCTTTTTAACATCCGGCTTTTTCACTTCCGGTTTTTTAACTTCTTTTTTCACCGGTTTCGACTTTGGTTTAGGTTTCACCGGTTCAGGGATAGGTACAGGCACCGGTTCTGGCAGCACTTCAGGTTCGGGTGGTGCTTCTTCGATAGGATCAGGCTCTGGTTCTGCCTGCGGCTCGGCCGCTGCTGGCTGTGGTGCTGCGAAGGTATCTATATTAACCATCGTGACCGCGAGCGGCGCATCTTCTATTTCTGGCTGTATTCTCATTTGCTCTACAGATACATACAGCAATGCCGCAATTACGCTGCCATGTATACCTACAGAAAATGCGAGTGGCCACGTAAGCCGTCGACCCAAGAAAAATTTATTTAGCTGCATAATAATTCAGTGTCCTCTAATGCAGCTAAGTTTAAATGCAAATAGCAATCATATTCAATACGCAGTTGCAAACTATCTTAGGTATAGGTCTTAAATGATGCTTTAAACGGCAATATCAACCAAATAACACTTTCTATTTACGCCTGGTTATCATTTTATTTCATTATGAATTAGCGGTGTATTCGCTGGCGCATTGCAGATATCCCTCTTCTCACTGATTATTGAATTTATGGGAGGAACATGATGTTATGAAACACCGAACACAAATCAAATCGTCATATCACTGTATGACGAATAGGTGAAATATGCTGTATGTAATCTTTTCGACGGATGTTCCTGATTCACTTGAGAAGCGTTTGTCTGTACGCCCTGCCCATCTGGCTCGCTTACAAGCATTGCAAGATCAAGGCCGTTTATTGACCGCAGGCCCTAATCCCGCCATCGACAGTGCGGATCCCGGTGCTACCGGATTCACCGGCTCAACTGTGATAGCTGAGTTTACTTCGCAGCAAGAGGCCGAGGCTTGGGCCGAACAAGACCCTTATGTCGCTGCTGGGGTATATCACTCCGTCATTGTAAAACCCTATAAACGCGTATTCTGAGTCAAAGCGATTATGTGAACATAAAAATATTGAGATTGATTATTGCCCGAACCGTCAAGGTATTGGGTTTGATCCCGGGGAGATTAATAAAATCATTGAAAAATCAGTTGAGTGGATACTGGATAAACACACGGATTACGTTGGAAATTATACGCCTGGCACCAGGCGTATTTGCTTTAGTGTACCCTCACCCGACCCACTAGACTTTGTAGTGTTTCAGCCAATGCTCTTCGCAGGCTTCCACGGCTTTATCCAACATATGCGCAGGTGATTTCAAGATCATATGGTCTTTTCTTACCCAAACAGGGTAAGTATGTTTGCCGGCAGCAATGACTTGTTCAGCATAAATAGCAGCGTGATATATCAGCTCAGATTCTTCACAATAAATCTCATATTTATACAACGCTGGGCTGGTTTTCAAATCCCCGAAGAATACTGTTTTAGCTAATTTATATTGAGACATTAACTATAGCCTTTGCTGGAATAGGGATTATATCATCCGCTCAACAGCATCATATAACTGTGATACTCACTGCAAAAGCCTTTCTAAGTTGATGTCCTGGCGACAAAATTTGAACTTCCTCACGCGCCACAACTGCGCACGCTGAATATCATCACCTAATATTAAAATGGTCGTATTGGAGTGGAAGATAGCTCACTTCTTCCAATGGGCAAGAACTGAATAAGTAACCTTGCATGGCATCAACGCCGATGTCAGCCAATTGGCAATACTGCAAATGAGTTTCGACCCCCTCAACAACCACATTCTGACAATGTTCACGTAAACGCGTCACAAGGTTATCGAAGGTGACACTGCCAGCCCACTGCCAGTAAAAATGTTTATCAATTTTCACACACTCAAAGAAGCCACTGGCAGCCGCTGCAAGATGAGCATTACCACTACCGAAGTCGTCCAACCATAGCGAATATCGTTTAGCCAGCTTACTTAATAATGCGTTCTCAGCACCATCACCGAGGTTAGGAAAGCTCTCCATTATTTCCAATCGGATAAAAGGCATTGAATCCAATAGTGATATGACATCATCATCATTCAATACTGCATTTGTCATATCAAAATCTATATTTATTGAGAGTATTATTTGGTGTTCGATAAACCATTTCTGCTGATTTCTGACTTCACATAATTGTGCGCGTAGCAACTTAGCCTTCGTCTGAGCATTAAGTTGATGTAAGAAGCGTTCAGTATAAATAGGAGATTTAAAAGAGGTTGTCGTAAACCGACTCAATAACTCTACTGCAAGTAACTTACCGTTATGCTGGTAAACAGGTTCACAGATAAAAGCGCAATCAACCGCAATGTTTAGTCTGCTATCCACAGTAAAATCCTTTTATTTGATTAGAACAGCAGCATTGATCAATTGATAAAATTGATCAATTTTTTATTATTGATCACTAAAAACGATAAATGATATTGACATAAAAAAATGGAAATTGGAACAACTCATTGATAGATAAGAAAGTATCAGATAAGCATGATGATTATTATGTTTATTATTCAATAATCATTTATTTCGCTAGGGAATGGTCACTCCGAACAATCCCACGGTAACACCCCTGAAACTGAACGATTAGAACGAAGCGACCTAATATATAGGGTAGCGTGATCTCATTCTGATGTGAAATAAACCGTCAAAGGTCTATTCTGCCCAGTTTATTATTAATCTGAACATCAGAATCATCGCATTTTGTTAATTTAGGATAGGCGTGATTTTTCTACGAGGAAATGTGAAATTTAAAGTGGAAAATATTATTCCCAGATTCCCAATCAATATCACTTTTCTAACAATGTTAGGTCAACGATCCAGGAGAGAGAATGTATTGAGGAAGATGGTTACAGGTGAAAACTTAATAATGGGTATCTTCTTGCTGGGGAAAAAACAAAAACAGCCTCTTACAGAGACTGTTTTTACAACCCTCACAACGAATCACCACTCATAAGCTACAGTGAACAATAGCGACCTACGATGCTGATGCTCGTGAAGTTGCCGGACACAATAGATATGGCGATAGCGCCGTGATTGACCTTCAAGCCAGCGATTTTTTCGACGCTGATTTTGCCGCAACATACGCCAACGGCCTACCTCATTCTTACTCCGTCTCATGAAGCTATTCTTCCAAAGCTGAGAACCGGGCTATTATAAACTTTTCATCTGTTGCGCCAAGTCGTCACCGGGAAAAAACACATGTTTGGCCTTAAATCATCTAACCTTCAGTGTGGTAAAAACAAAAAACGCCGACTATATATAGATATTGACTGAGGTATTCGCTATGCAAGTCCTTTAGCTTAAAAGACTTTATCCAGCAATATATCCGATTAAAGGTTTCGCCTTTGCCATACTGTGCGTACACTCTTTAGTGACCGTTTGTGAACAGGATTTCCGACCTTATGACAACATTTTATACCGTAATCAGTTGGCTCTCAGTTTTTGGCTATTGGTTGCTTATTGCCGGGGTCACGTTGCGTATTCTTATGAAGCGCAGAGCCGTTACTTCGGCTATGGCATGGCTGCTTGTTATCTATATTCTACCGTTGGTGGGAATAATCGCTTATCTTTCATTTGGCGAGCTTCATCTTGGTAAGCGTCGAGCTGAGCGAGCCAAAGCCATGTGGCCGTCTACCGCGCGCTGGCTCAGTGAACTGAAAGATTGCCAACATATTTTCGCCAGCTCAAACAGCGAGGTGGCAACTCCATTATTCCAACTGTGCGAACGTCGCCAGGGCATCAGCGGCGTTAAAGGCAATCAATTACAGTTATTAACCACCACCGATGACACACTAAAAGCCTTAGTCCGTGATATCGAGTTGGCTCGCCATAATATAGAAATGGTATTTTATATCTGGCAACCGGGTGGCTTGGTCGATCAGGTCGCTGAATCTCTTATGGCTGCGGCGCGGCGCGGTGTTCATTGCCGACTGATGCTGGACTCTGCCGGTAGCCAACAATTCTTCCGAACCCCCTATCCTGCCATGATGCGCAATGCAGGAATTGAAGTTGTCGAAGCACTCAAAGTGAATGTCTTCCGCGTGTTTTTGCGCCGTATGGATTTGCGCCAACATCGTAAGGTCGTATTGATTGATAATTATGTTGCCTACACCGGCAGCATGAATATGGTCGATCCGCGCTTCTTCAAACAAGACGCCGGAGTCGGTCAATGGATTGATATGATGGCGCGAATGGAAGGCCCGGTGGCGACAACTATCGGTATCGTCTATGCCTGTGACTGGGAGATTGAGACCGGCAAACGTATTCTGCCGCCGCCGCCAGATACCCATATCATGCCGTTCGAGGAAGAGAGCGGCCATACTATTCAGGTGATTGCATCTGGCCCGGGTTTCCCTGAAGAGATGATCCACCAGGCGTTATTAACTGCCGTATATGCCGCTCGTAAGCAGTTGGTCATGACTACGCCATACCTCGTGCCAAGTGATGATTTGCTGCATGCTATTTGTACAGCAGCGCAACGAGGTGTTGACGTCAGCATTATCGTTCCACGCGATAATGACTCAATGATGGTGCGTTGGGCCAGCCGAGCCTTCTTCTCTGAGCTACTTGATGCCGGAGTTAAAATTTATCAGTTTGAAGGCGGTTTGCTGCACAGCAAGAGTGTTCTGGTCGATGGCCAATTAAGTTTGGTGGGAACAGTCAACCTGGATATGCGCAGCTTATGGTTGAATTTTGAAATCACGCTGGTGATTGATGATGACGGTTTTGGCGCAGATTTGGCGCAAGTTCAGGATGATTATATTGCTCGCTCCGTATTATTAGACGGCGAACAGTGGAATAAGCGTCCACTCTGGCATCGCGTAACTGAAAGATTATTCTACTTTTTCAGCCCATTCCTGTGATCAGTGGGAAAGCTAACAAGTGTCTAATTGTAGATTCTCTGAGTTATTCGCTTTCAATAGCATAATAATTGTAAAAGCAGCATAGAGAGTGTTTTAATGAGCGCAATCTGTAAATGACAAATGGGAATCTGCAAATGGACCTTAATAATCGCCTGACTGAAGATGAAACACTGGAACAGGCTTACGATATTTTTCTGGAACTGGCAGGTGATAACCTCGATCCAGCAGATATTTTACTGTTTAACCTTCAGTTTGAAGAGCGCGGTGGTGCTGAGTTATTTGATCCAGCCGAAGATTGGCAAGAACATGTCGATTTTGATTTAAATCCGGACTTTTTCGCCGAAGTTGTCATTGGCCTGGCTGATAGCGATGGTGAAGAGATAAACGATGTGTTTGCTCGTGTTCTACTGTGCCGTGAAAAAGATCATAAACTTTGCCATATCTTGTGGAAAGAGTAACAAGCGCCCCATCACCTGCTTAGCTTAGACAGCAGCTTGATCAAACTGATATTTGTCGCTTATGTATTATATCCAATAAAAAATCCCCGCTGATTTATCTGGCGGGGATTTTTGCTATCAGACTATTAATATCTGAATAAGGGCATCAAAGCGGGTCGACCTTCAGACAAGAAACCGCATGGCGAAAGCTCCCTTCCAATAATGGGCGGGTTTTTGCACACTCTGGCCCAGCTATTGGGCAGCGAGTACGAAAAACACAGCCAGATGGCGGATTAATTGGTGACGGTAATTCCCCCTCCAGTAACTGAATCACTTTCGCCCTTTCTTTATCTGGGTCTGGGATAGGCACGGCCGACATCAATGCTTTGGTATAGGGATGCTGAGGATTATGGTAAACCTCATCATAAGTACCAAGCTCTACCGCATGCCCCAGATACATCACTAATACTCGATCAGAAATATGTTTTACCACCGCCAGATCATGTGCAATAAAAATCAGTGACAGCCCCATTTCACGTTGTAATTGCTGCAACAGGTTGACCACTTGCGCCTGAATTGACACATCAAGTGCTGATACTGGCTCATCGCAAATAACCAGTTTCGGTTCTAGAATCAATGCGCGAGCAATACCAATACGTTGGCACTGACCACCCGAGAATTCATGAGGATAACGGTTAATTAAGTTAGGCAGTAAACCCACCTTCAGCATCATGGCTTTGACTTTATCTTTAACTTCCTGACGCGGCATTTTGGGATGATAAGTCCGCAGTGGTTCAGCAATGATTTCACCGATAGTCATTCGCGGATTTAATGATGCCAGTGGGTCCTGGAATATCATCTGAATATCGCTACGCGTCTCACGCCACTGCGCATCACTCATGTTAAGTAAATCTTTACCTAACCATGCCACACTGCCGCTAGTCGCTTTCACCAAACCAATAATAGCGCGGGCAAAAGTTGATTTACCGCAACCAGACTCGCCCACCACACCTAAGGTTTCACCTTCGTACAAACGCAAGGTGACACCATCAACAGCTTTGAGGGTTTTTGACGGCTGCCAGAACCACTGTTTACCATCCTGAATATCAAAATGGACTTTCAGGTCAGCCACTTCTAGCAATACTTTTTTCTCTGTCATGGCATTCATACTAATTCCCCTACTGGCTTGTAGCAGGCACGTAAACGGCCATCACCAAAATGCTCTAATGCTGGAGCGGTGCTACAGCGTTCCATTGCATACTGGCAACGAGGCTGGAATGGGCACCCTTTCGGCAAACGCAGTAAGTTGGGTGGATTACCCGGAATAGTCATGAGAGATTCGCCTTCAGCATCAAGGCGAGGTACTGCATTCAGTAGACCAATAGAATAAGGGTGACTTGGGTGATAAAACACATCCCGAGCCTGCCCATATTCCATAGTTCGACCCGCATACATCACCAGGACTTTATTACAAATACCGGCAACCACCCCAAGGTCATGGGTAATCATAATAATCGCCGTATTAAACTCATTCTTAAGTTCATTCAACAACGTCATGATTTGAGCCTGAACAGTCACATCCAGTGCTGTTGTCGGTTCATCCGCAATCAAGAGTCTAGGACGGCACAGTAACGCCATAGCTATCATCACGCGCTGACGCATTCCTCCTGAAAATTCATGTGGATACATACGCATACGCTTACGCGCTTCGGGCATTTTTACCGCATCAAGCATACGAATTGACTCTTCAAAGGCCTCACTCTTACTCATCTTTTTATGCAATTGCAGCACTTCCATGAGCTGCTCACCCACGCGCATATAAGGATTCAGTGAGGTCATTGGGTCTTGGAAGATCATCGAGATCTCTTCTGTCCGTAAACGGTTCAACTGCTTTTCGGGTAAATTCAGGATCTCACGGCCATTAAACTTCGCCGATCCCCCTATCCGGCCATTACTGGCCAGCAGACCCATCAATGCAAATGCTGTTTGGGATTTACCGGACCCTGACTCGCCCACAATACCAAGCGTTTCACCAGCACGTAGGTCAAAATTAAGCGCGTTTACCGCGGTAACATCACCGTCGGGTGTGCCAAATGTAACGGTCAAGTCTTTGACATCCAACAGCAGGTTTTGCTGAACAGCAGACTGATTATCAATAGTCGTCATAGTGCTACTCCTCAGCGATCTTTCGGGTCGAGGGCATCACGTAAGCCATCGCCGATAAAGTTGAAACAAAACAGTGTGACTACCAAGAAACCGGCAGGAAACATCAATAACCAAGGAGAAACTTCCATCGAGTTGGCACCATCACTGAGTAATGCGCCCCAACTGCTCAACGGCTCTTGCGTCCCTAACCCTAAGAAGCTCAGGAATGATTCAAACAAAATCATGCTAGGAACCAGTAACGAGGCGTATACCACAACCACGCCCAACACGTTTGGTACGATATGGCGCAACACAATATTACGCGTGGAAACACCGCCCACCAACGCAGCTTCGATGAACTCTTTACGTTTCAGACTTAATGTCTGCCCGCGCACAATACGTGCCATATCTAGCCAGGACACCATACCGATCGCGACAAATATCAGTAAAATATTCTGACCAAAAAAAGTCACCAGCAAAATGACGAAGAACATGAAGGGAAATGAGTTAAGAATTTCCAGGAAACGCATCATCAGTGAGTCGACTTTTCCACCCAGATAGCCTGATAACGAACCATACAACGTGCCAACCACCACGGCAACCAAGGCCGCAGCAACCCCCACCATCAATGAGATACGTCCACCAATCGCCACGCGCACCAATAAGTCGCGACCAGATGAATCCGTACCAAAGTAGTGTCCGGATTCAATATCGGGTGCCGCTGACATCATGCCCCAGTCAGTATCGGCATAGGAAAACTGAGCTAACATCGGGGCAAAAATCACAAATAAAGTAATTAACATCAGGATCACCAAACTGGTGATCGCCGCGCGGTTATGAACAAAGCGACGGCGGGCATCCTGCCAAAGGCTACGCCCCTCAACTTCCAGTTTTTCACTGAAAACTTCCAGAGCTTCGCTATTTTTCTTGCTCAACATAATTGGCGTGCTCCAGTGTTAGTAACGGATTTTCGGATCGATAACGGCATATAACACGTCAACAATCGCATTGAATAAAATGGTTAATGCGCCTACCAAGATGGTCAGACTAAGGACCAGTGAGTAATCGCGGTTTAACGCTCCGTTGACAAACAACTGACCAATACCCGGCAAACCAAAAATGGTTTCAATAACCATTGAGCCGGTGATAATGCCAACAAATGCCGGCCCCATATAGGATAAGACAGGTAACAATGCAGGCTTTAATGCATGACGTAATACAATCGTTCGCAGTGGCAAACCCTTAGCCCGTGCAGTACGAATAAAGTTAGAATGCAGAACTTCAATCATTGAGCCACGGGTAATACGCGCGATACTGGCGATATAAGCCAATGACAGCGCCACCATCGGCAAAATAATAAATTTCGGTGCACCGCCGTTCCAACCACCACCGGGTAACCATTTTAATATAATGGCAAAGACCAGTACTAACAGAGGGGCAACAACGAAACTCGGGATAACCACTCCGGTCATGGCAAACCCCATGACGGTATAATCCCACTTGGTATTTTGGTTCAGCGCAGCAATAACTCCGGCACTGACACCTAATATTACCGCCAGTAGGAATGCCGCAAGCCCAAGTTTTGCTGAAACTGGAAACGAAGCCGAGACCAACTCATTGACTGTGTAGTCTTTGTATTTGAATGAAGGCCCAAGATCACCTTGCGCCAGTTGACCCAAATAATTGAAATACTGTTTATAAATTGGGTCATTGAGGTGATATTTCGCCTCAATATTCGCCATCACTTCGGGTGGAAGATTACGTTCGCCAGTGAATGGGCTGCCGGGAGCGAGACGCATCATGAAGAATGAGATGGTAATCAAAATAAAAAGTGTCGGAATCGCTTCCAGACAGCGGCGTAGAATAAATTTTAACATTGCCTGTACCTTTAGCCTCTTACTGCGACTTTATATTTCAAAGCAAAAAGGGCAGCCTATTACCTACCGGCTGCCCTTATAATATTAGTGCTTGATAATATAAAGATCTTTAACGTGCATATTATCCAGTGGATCTTTGCCGGTATAACCGCCGACATAAGGTTTCACTAAACGGGCATTCACGTAATAGAACAACGGTACAATTGCAGAGTCTTTATCCAGCAGGACTTCAGCTTGTTGGTACAAACCGGCACGTTCTTTCTCGGTTTGAACTTTCAGCGTATCACCAATCAGCTTATCAAACGCCGGGCTCTTATAATGGACAGTGTTGTTGCTGCTGTCAGATAACATCATGTTCAGGAATGAAGAAGGTTCGTTATAGTCAGCGCACCAGCCGGCACGAGCGACATCGAAAGTCCCTTGATGGCGGCTATCAAGGAAGGTTTTCCACTCTTGATTCTCTAACTTCACGTCGACACCCAAGTTTTTCTTCCAGATAGATGCCGCCGCGATGGCCAGTTTCTTATGCAGATCAGAAGTGTTGTATAACAGGTTGAATGTCAGTGGTTTATCTTTAGTGTAACCAGCTTCAGCCAGCAACTTTTTAGCCACTTCATTACGTTTTTCTTGTGTCCAACTAAACCATTCTGGCGGTGTCAACTCGGCACCACTGGTATATGGTGGGGTGAAACCATAAGCCGGTAAATCACCTTGGTTTTTCACTTTGTTGACAATGATATCGCGATCCATACCCAGCTTCAGGGCTTCACGGACACGGGCATCGGTGAATGGTGCTTTTTGGTTGTTAATTTCGTAGTAATAGGTGCACAGGTATGGGTCGACATGCACTTCTTGCGGGATCTCTTTTTTCAGTTTCTGGAATAATTCAATCGGCATGTTGTTGTAAGTCATGTCGATTTCGCCGCTACGATAGCGGTTAACGTCAGTCACTTCAGAGGAGATTGGCAGGTAAGTAACCTGGTTAATAACGGTCTTCGCATTATCCCAATATGTTGGGCTGCGCTCTAACACGATACGCTCGTTAACAATCCAATCCTTAAGTTTATAGGCACCGTTACCGACAAAGTTTTGTGGCTGCGTCCACTTCTCGCCAAACTTCTCAATAACTGTTTTGTTCACCGGAGACATAGAAGGATGAGCTAACAATTTTTCCAAATAAGGAACTGGCTCACTCAGCGTCACTTCTAAAGTATGGCCATCCAGCGCTTTCACGCCCAAGGTGTCAGGTGATTTTTTACCGGTGATAATATCGTCGATATTAGCGATATGCGCATATTGCACATAGCTTGCATAAGGAGAAACAGTTTTAGGATCAGACAAGCGCTGCCAGCTATAAACAAAGTCTTGTGCCGTTACAGGGTCACCATTTGACCATTTAGCATCTTTACGCAGATGGAATGTCCACACTTTAAAGTCTTTATTGTCCCAGCTTTCAGCTACACCAGGCAGGATCTTGCCGTTAGGATCATTAATAACCAACCCTTCTAACAGATCACGAGAGATGTTTGATTCAGGTACACCTTCGATTTTATGTGGGTCTAATGATTGAGGCTCGGAACCGTTATTGCGAACTAAAACTTGCTTCTCCGCCAGTTGCACACCTGCAGGTACATTGGCTGCAAATGTATTTCCTACAACCGTCATACCCAAGGCAGCTACAATGCCTGCGGCCAGGAGATTTTTTTTCGTGATGTTGGTCATGCTTATATTCACTCCAGTTTTTATTATTGCATCGCCCTATAGTCAGGCGAGCTTCACCTTTAAAAGGCATTTATCAATTACATCGCGCGGGGAACGAATCCGGCCATGTAATACCCTATATGTATTAACACCAGACCAAAATTCGTACTGTGTTATACATCCCTAATACCCTATTTGTTTTCCTAAATACTTTATGACACGACTTCTTACTAGAAACTCTATTTCTGACTACTGTATCTTACGGATATAAAGATTTTTTAAATCAATTAAATCTTGTGGATCTTTACCACTATATCCACCCACGGTTGGCCTAATAAGCCGCACACTGACACGGTAATATACCGGTACCATCGCCGAATCTTTATCTAACAAATTCTCTGCTTGCTGGTACAAAGCGGTACGGGCTTTAACATCAGGCGCCGCCAACGTTTTGGCTAATAACGCATCAAACTCTGGGTTTTTATAGAAGAAGGTATTATTACTGCTGTCTGATAACAGCATATTGAGGAATGCTGTTGGTTCGTTGTAATCGCCACACCAGGTTGCTCTGGCGACATCAAACTGGCCTTGATGGCGACTTTCTAACGATGTTTTCCATTCCTGATTCTGTAAGGTAACAGTAGCACCGAGATTTTTTTGCCACATGGATGCTGCAGCAATAGCCTGTTGTTTATTTTGATCTGAGGTGTTGTAGAGCAAATTAAATCTTAATGGGTTTTCAGCATTAAAACCGGCTTCAGCAAGTAACTTCTTCGCCTCGGTATTACGTTTTTCCTGCGGCCAACTAGCCCATTCAGGTAAAACAAAATTTGCGCCCTCTGTAAAAGTTGGGGTAAAGCCATAAGCAGGAATCTGCCCTTGCCCCATAATTTTGGTGGCAATAATATCGCGATCCAGCGTCAACTTAATTGCTGTTCTGACCCTCGCATCAGTGAACGGCGCTTTTTCGTTATTAATTTCGTAATAAAAAGTACAAAGATACGGGCTCACATGAACCTGTGCTGGCAGGTCTTTTTTCATTTTGGCAAACAGATTGGGAGGAATGGCGCTATTGGTAATATCAATTTCACCGCTACGGTAGCGATTGATATCACTCACTTCAGAACTGATCGGTAAGAAAGTCGCTTTATTGATGACAGTTTCTTTATTATTCCAATAATTCGGACTGCGTTCGAGCACAATACGCTCATTCACCACCCAGTCTTTTAATTTATAGGCTCCATTACCGACAAAATTTTGTGGCAGCGTCCATTTATCGCCATATTTCTCAACAACATCACGCTTAACCGGCTTCATTGATGTGTGTGACAACATGCTAATAAAGTAAGGAACAGGTTCGGATAACGTAACTTGCAACGTTTTGCTATCTAATGCTTTTACCCCTAATTCATCTGGCTTTTTGACACCTTTTAGCACCGCATCAACATTCTCAATTTGGGCATACTGTAAATAACTGGCGTACGGAGAGCCTATTTTAGGATTTGCCAAACGCTGCCAACTATAAACAAAGTCCCGTGCTGTGACTGGTGTGCCATCATTCCACACCGCGTCATCACGTAAATAGAAAGTCCAGACTTTATAGCCTTCATTATCCCAACGACTTGCGACGGCCGGAATGATATGACCATTCGCATCATTACTCACCAGCCCTTCCAGTAGATTCATAATAATATTGGTTTCAGGATTTCCCTCGACCTTATGTGGATCTAAAGACGCAACTTCGGAGCCATTATTAATAGTAATACTCTGATCTTGCGCTAATTCTACGCCCGGAGGAACCGCTACTGCCATTGATCCAGCTGAAAAAGATAAACTCAAAATAGTGCCAATTATTGCCAGTGGTCGCTGTTTAAACTTTATTTGCATTTCTAACCGCCTTTTTATGAGACTTGTGATGTTTTTCTCAAGGTTTTGCGTCAATCTGCCGCCAACAACGACTAGCAATAACTATTCCAAAATAAAAATTGCGCGTCAGTTTCATTGAAAAAACAAGAAATCTCTCGTTACGGAGTTGTCCGAAAGCTAACAGAAGCCGAAATCTGAAGCCAATAATTTTTACAGAAATGTTAAGCAATTCTCTTTTTCAATCGAGTACTAACGATGGTAACTCATTGTATAAGCATTCAAAAAATGACATAACACTTTGAATTTATTGTTTATATATAATAACGTCTTTGACTTCACATCAGAAATTATGTTTAAAAACAGCGATAAGAAACATAAAGTTAACATTTTTACTATTGCTAGAATAAACACCTATTCATTGCAATGTAATCACTAATAACATCTAGGTAAATTCAGCACAAGCCCTACAGAATGATGTGAGCATTTTAACAACAAATAGCGTATTTAATTTAATCGGAAGGTTAATCAGCAAGTTATTAAAGGTGAACAAATAGGCCTTAAGCTAAATTATTTGTACAGAATAACTATTAATGCAGCATTTGAGTGCAAGAGAATAAAGTTCATTCATTATTTGCACCAAAATAACGCCTGGAGACTTCTATACCATACTCATGGTAAGAAAAAGGCCACCGGTAATAGACAGGTGGCCTTTCAACAATGATGAATGGGCGCTATTGATTAAGTGTCTTGATGCTGATTAAAGCAAACCAGGGAAAATAGCTTTGATGCCGGTCACTATGAATTCGATACCCAATGCCATCAGCAGTAAGCCCATTATACGTGTAATAACGTTAATACCCGTTTGACCGAGCAAACGAACCAATAATGGTGCAGCCCGGAACAATAACCAACAACAGAATGCAAAAAGTGCAATCGCGACAGTTAACCCAATTAAGTTCTGCCAACTGTGATAGCGAGAACTCCAAACGATAGTTGAACTGATCGCACCCGGCCCTGCCATTAACGGTAATGCCAATGGGACGACGCCAATACTTTCACGCACCGCAGTCTCTGTTTTTTCCTGCTTGTTCTGCTTGTCTTCACCAAGCTTACCGCTGATCATTGACATGGCAATACTGACCACCAAGATCCCACCAGCAATACGGAATGAATCAATAGAAATACCAAATATTTTCAGAATGGCATCGCCAAGAAACAGAGAGATCCACAAAATAATTGCCACTGACAGGTTGGCTGTTAGGTTGGTTTTATTCCGCCCTGCTGCTGCCTGATAGCTGGTCATACTGATAAATACCGGCAAAATACCCACCGGGTTCACCAGCGCAAATAAGCCAACAAAAAACTTGATGTAACCTGAAAGGTCCAACAGAGATTGACTCACACATCACTCCGCGAAATTGCTCGTAAATACATCATAGATATCAGGCCATTACACCGAATGCCCCGAGACAACACATCTTACGGCTAAACCAGGCAAATTTGCAGTGCAAATTATGAGTCACCCGTTCAGCTACAGACCCCAAACACCTCACAATAGTTCTTTTCACTGAAAATCACGCTTAGGGCATTCCTCAAGTAGATATGCGCGCTAATGTAATAGAATTAGTCACAGGAATCTATGGAATAAACCAGCATTTCTGATTGATAAATTGGCTCCGACTAAAATGGTATTTATTGTTAATATTCCGTGGCGTTAATACTGATTTAACGTCATGAATTCTCACTTTATTCACTTAAATGATAATTACTCTCAACTAATAATTGCTGAATGGTGTCAGCCTGACGATTTTGTGATTTAAATCACGAAAAACATACCTAGGAATAGTTAAGCTCAGAGCCGTGGTAGAGAGTAACTCGGTTAAGGAATAGAGTATAAAGGTTGAAAATAGCTTTTTTCCCCTCACATTATTCCTAGTGAACCTAAAGCTCTTTCAGTAAATCAGCGGTAAGAAATGAGAAAGTAAGATATAAAAACTATCTCTATTTGACAGTACAGCCTGGCTGAGCCTGTCTATACTAGTTGCTTCAACAGCTCATTTACTAAAAGAGTTTAACATTATCAGGAGAGCATTATGGCTGTAACGAATGTCGCTGAACTTAACGAGCTAGTAGCACGCGTCAAGAAAGCCCAGCGCGAGTATGCCAACTTCACTCAAGAGCAGGTTGATAAAATCTTCCGCGCCGCAGCTCTGGCTGCTGCAGATGCCCGTATTCCTCTGGCTAAATTAGCTGTAGAAGAATCAGGCATGGGCATTGTGGAAGATAAAGTGATCAAAAACCACTTTGCTTCTGAATACATTTACAATGCTTACAAAGATGAAAAGACTTGTGGCATTCTGGAAGAAGATAAAACCTTTGGTACTATCACTATCGCTGAACCTATCGGTTTGATTTGCGGTATCGTGCCAACGACCAACCCAACTTCTACTGCTATTTTCAAGGCGTTAATTAGCCTGAAGACCCGTAACGGTATCGTATTCTCTCCACATCCACGTGCAAAAGACGCAACCAATAAAGCCGCTGATATCGTGCTTCAAGCCGCTATCGCAGCAGGTGCGCCAGCAGATATCATTGGCTGGATTGATGCTCCTACCGTCGAGTTATCTAACCAACTGATGCATCACCCAGATATTAACCTGATTCTGGCGACCGGTGGCCCAGGCATGGTTAAAGCCGCTTACAGTTCTGGCAAGCCAGCTATCGGGGTGGGTGCAGGTAACACGCCAGTTGTTGTTGATGAAACCGCAGATATCAAACGTGTTGTCGCCTCTATTCTGATGTCTAAAACCTTTGATAACGGCGTAATCTGTGCGTCAGAGCAATCCATCATCGTCGTTGACTCAGCTTATGATGCTGTCCGTGAGCGCTTCGCTTCACACGGTGGCTACTTGTTACAAGGCAAAGAACTAAAAGCTGTTCAGGATATCATCCTGAAAAATGGTGGCCTGAACGCCGCTATCGTGGGTCAGCCAGCAACTAAAATTGCTGAAATGGCCGGCATCAAAGTGCCTGCTAATACCAAGATTCTTATCGGCGAAGTTAAAGTTGTTGATGAATCAGAACCATTCGCTCACGAAAAACTGTCTCCGACTTTGGCAATGTATCGCGCGAAGAGCTTTGAAGACGCAGTTGAAAAAGCAGAAAAACTGGTGGAAATGGGCGGTATCGGCCATACATCTTGTCTGTACACAGACCAGGATAATCAGCCAGCGCGCGTTAAGTATTTCGGCGATAAAATGAAAACTGCCCGAATCTTAATCAACACGCCTGCCTCTCATGGTGGTATCGGTGACCTGTATAACTTCAAAGTAGCGCCATCTCTGACGCTGGGTTGCGGTTCTTGGGGTGGTAACTCCATCTCTGAAAACGTCGGTCCGAAACACTTGATCAACAAGAAAACTGTGGCTAAGCGAGCAGAAAACATGTTGTGGCATAAACTCCCGAAATCTATTTACTTCCGCCGTGGCTCCCTGCCTATCGCGTTGGAAGAAGTGGCAACTGACGGTGCAAAACGTGCCTTCATCGTGACTGACCGCTACCTGTTCAACAACGGTTATGCCGATCAAATCACCAGCGTACTGAAATCTCACGGTATCGAAACTGAAGTCTTCTTCGAAGTAGAAGCAGACCCTACCCTGAGCATCGTACGTAAAGGTGCAGAGCAGATGAACTCCTTCAAACCAGACGTGATAATCGCGCTGGGTGGTGGTTCACCGATGGATGCTGCCAAAATCATGTGGGTGATGTACGAACATCCTGAAACTCACTTCGAAGAACTGGCATTACGGTTTATGGATATCCGTAAACGTATTTACAAGTTCCCGAAAATGGGTGTGAAAGCGAAAATGATCGCCGTCACTACCACATCAGGTACCGGTTCAGAAGTCACACCATTCGCCGTAGTTACCGACGATGCGACTGGCCAGAAATATCCATTGGCTGACTATGCATTGACACCAGATATGGCAATCGTAGATGCCAACCTGGTTATGAATATGCCTAAGTCTCTGTGTGCCTTCGGTGGTTTGGACGCAGTGACTCATGCTCTGGAAGCGTATGTTTCTGTATTGGCAAACGAATACTCTGACGGTCAGGCTCTGCAAGCGCTGAAACTGCTGAAAGAATTCCTGCCAGCCAGTTATCACGAAGGGGCAAAAAATCCGGTTGCACGTGAACGTGTTCACAACGCCGCGACCATTGCCGGTATCGCTTTTGCTAACGCCTTCTTGGGTGTCTGTCACTCAATGGCCCATAAACTGGGCTCAGAGTTCCACATTCCACACGGCCTGGCAAACGCCATGTTGATTTCTAACGTTATTCGCTATAACGCGAATGACAATCCAACCAAACAGACTGCTTTCAGCCAGTATGACCGCCCACAAGCGCGTCGTCGTTATGCTGAAATTGCGGACCATCTGGGTCTGAGTGCTCCGGGCGACCGTACCGCACAGAAAATCCAGAAATTGTTGGTTTGGTTAGATGAAATCAAAGCTGATTTGGGCATCCCGGCGTCAATTCGTGAAGCGGGCGTTCAAGAAGCAGACTTCCTGGCTAAAGTAGACAAACTGTCTGAAGATGCATTCGATGACCAGTGCACAGGTGCTAATCCACGCTACCCACTGATCTCTGAGCTGAAACAGATCCTGATGGATACTTACTATGGCTATGAATTTAGCGAAGAGCTTGATCGTGAAGAAGTTGCTGTAGCAGCTCCAGCACCCAAAGCTGAGAAAAAAGCTAAAAAGTAATCTCTATCTTAGTGAGTAACCTTATCTACGGATGAGGTTATTAACAGAAGATATAACCCCCGACAATCGTTGGGGGTTTCTTTTTATAGCTATCACTTTATCACTATCACTCAAATAACGACTCTCTTCTCAACTCACCTTTATGCAGGCTCTCACAATTCGCCATAGCAGCGATGTGTCTCTACCCTTACCTAATACATACCTTGCATGAGCTAAATTCGCTTTGTCCCGTCAATGGCGATTTACATCGGGATATAACAGGCTAATAAGGAATAAGCACAATATCATCTGTACCAGGGCGGTGAACATCGCGCCGCCACGAGCACCTAACTTAAGTGCTCAGTCAAAGATATAACGTTTGGAGATCTCAGCAATGCAGATAGATGCTACGAATGGAGCTGTATGGTTCTATTTGGCATTAATATCACAAAAGACAAAACTACCCCACAGCATGAATAAAACAGCCAGTGAGGTGTTTTGCTGCTAATTAAGGGGTATTTAAGGATATTGCTGAAGACAAGCCGCTTTAATAGCTTCTTTATAATGGCGACGACAAACCGAAACGTAGCTTTCATTCCCACCAATGACCACTTGCTCACCATCGTGTACTGCTCGTCCTTGTGCATCCAAACGTAACACCATGTTTGCTTTGCGCCCACAATGACAAATCGTCTTTAATTCGACTAATTTGTCGGCCCATGACAACAAGTATTTACTGCCGGGGAATAACTCACCGAGGAAATCAGTGCGCAGGCCATAACACAACACAGGGATATGTAATTCATCGACTACCTGGCACAATTCCTGAACCTGTTCTTTGGTCAGAAACTGACACTCATCAAGTAAAATACAATGAACCGGTTTTTCCTGATGCTCTGTGGCGATAATAGATAATAATGATGTGCCGCTATTGTAAAGCAGAGCTTGTGAAGATAGGCCAATACGCGAACTGACCGTTCCGACGCCAAAGCGATTATCAATCTCAGCGGTAAACACCAGCGTGCGCATGCCACGCTCTTGGTAGTTATAAGAAGACTGCAATAGCGCGGTGGATTTGCCTGCATTCATTGCTGAATAATAAAAATAAAGTTGAGCCATGGGCCCGTAACTCCAATAGTCTAATAAATGGTCACATTGACAATGTGTACGCAGTTTATCACAAATTCATGATTTTCACGTGGGAGACTACTTCCTGTATATTACTGTTTTCTATATTAAGTCATGATATTGCTAATGATACTGATAGAACTTTCATGTTAAACGCTTCTCTATAATTAGGCACATTACATGACTCATTTCACAATTTTGATACACTAAAAAGATTACTGCTTCAACATTAACCAGGTTAGAACGATATGAAAGCAATAGTGTTTGATATGTAGGCCGCACGATTGGTTCATTAATGATATGTGTAATGTGCTTCACCATTAATTCGTAAAATAGTGATAACAAATATTGCCCAATCTGACAAAGTGTGGAAAACCTCTTTTTTTACTCAATTTGTCATTGCTGCTATATCAATATCACGCTGAGTTTGTATGATCAGTTATTGTGCATCCCAACATGAGAAGTAACGTATTTTTGCTTTATTGATATAAAGCAAACTTATAACTTAGTAAGAGAATCATGTTCACGAGTAGGCTCATTAGCGAGTAAAACGAAGATTGACGTTAAAAACAGCTCAGATAATAACAAGAGCAATGCATTTATTAGTAGGAAGCAGCAACTTTTCGCTAATAAAATACGTAAATTCGAGTATGCTAATCAAATTGGCTATTGCAGAAATTAAAATAGCACTCTATTATTATCCAGACGCCCCCCCACCAATTATAATTTGAGACCAGGACAATGAGCGAAGCGTTAAAGATTCTTAACAACATCCGTACTCTGCGTGCACAAGCGCGTGAATGCACTCTTGAAACTTTAGAAGAAATGCTAGAGAAACTTGAAGTGGTCGTTAACGAACGCCGCGAAGAAGATTCCCAGGCACAAGCAGAAATTGAAGAACGCACACGTAAATTGCAGCAATACCGTGAAATGCTGATTGCAGATGGTATCGATCCAAATGAATTGTTGAATGCCATGGCCGTTACTAGAGCCGCTACTGGTAAAGCTAAACGTGCTGCACGCCCTGCTAAATATAAGTACATTGATGAAAATGGCGATGAAAAAACCTGGACTGGTCAAGGCCGTACACCAGCAGTGATCAAGAAAGCCATTGAAGAGCAAGGTAAATCACTGGATGATTTCCTGCTGTAATCGTGATAGTTAATTAGCTATTGTGATAAAAATACCCTCCTATTATATGGGGGGTATTTTTTTGCTCTCTTTTTAAGAGTTAAAATTCTACGACACCCCAATCAATTACCCTACCCCTCCCAATTGACAAGCAACAGTCAATTTGAACATATCATTTCCAATAAATAACGCACGGTTACCACTATCACAAAGAGTCGATAAGAATGCTCTGCTAATTTATAACAATACAACAATCGATATAACAAACCAATCGACACCACCGTTTTCCGATATAAGATAAACTCAGTGGTAAACTACGGTGGCTGAATCCTATGGGGATTAGAGTTGGGTACAAAACAAAAACTAATTTAATTTTGTACCCAACACATAAAACCATCTTTATCACTTAATGCGCACGATTAATCGAAGCACCACGGCCAATCCCGTAATAAGTAAAACCTCGGCTATTTAAGCGTTCAGGATCGTACAAATTACGCCCATCAAAAATAACAGGCTGCTTGAGGCGGGCCTTGATCATATCAAAATCAGGTGCTCTAAAACTCTGCCATTCAGTACAAATAACTAAAGCATCAGCGCCTTGTAATGCAGACTCCTTTGTCCCCATTAATTTTAAGTCATCCCTGGCGCCATAAATTCGCTGTGCTTCATCCATCGCCTCTGGATCATAAGCTTGAATAGTTACCCCAGCTTTCCACAACTCCTCCATTAAAATACGGCTTGGAGCCTCTCGCATATCATCCGTGTTAGGTTTAAATGCTAATCCCCAAAGAGCTAATGTTTTCCCAGCCAGTTGTGAATCAAAATGCTGCTGAATAAATTCGACCAACTTAAATTTCTGCTGATGATTGATTTGTTCCACCGCCCGCAACAGTTGAGGCTGATAGCCACAACCTTCAGCTGTACGAATTAACGCCTGGATATCTTTGGGGAAACAAGAACCACCATATCCACAACCGGAATAAATAAAATGGTAGCCAATGCGCGAATCAGAACCAATGCCTTGCCGCACTTTTTCGATATCAGCACCAACGCCTTCAGCAATATTAGCAATCTCATTCATAAAGCTGATTTTAGTTGCCAACATGCCATTTGCCGCATATTTAGTCAGCTCAGCACTACGGACATCCATAATTAACAGCCGGTCATGATTTCGATTAAATGGCTCGTATAGCTCACTAATTAAATCGATAACGCTGTCATCATCAGTATCAATACCAATAACAATGCGTTCAGGCCGTTTACAGTCCGCTACAGCAGCACCCTCTTTTAAAAACTCTGGATTGGAAACTACATTGAAGGTTATTTGCTTCCCACGTTGCTGTAGAAGAGTTTGTACCCTTTGCTGCACTTTTTCCGCGGTCCCTACAGGTACAGTTGATTTATCAATAATAACTTTGGGAGTATCCATATATTTAGCAATGGTACTAGCAACCTCAAGAACATATTGCAAATCTGCGGCACCGTCCTCATCAGGCGGAGTGCCAACGGCAATAAATTGAATAGTAGCATGCGCCACGCCAGCTGCCGCATCTGTAGAAAATCGAAGCCTACCCTCATCATGATTTTCTTTTACCAACGGAGCTAATCCAGGTTCGAAAATAGCGATACGGCCGTTCTGTAGGTCAGCAACTTTGTTCTCATCAATATCTATGCACAGGACATCATGGCCAACTTCAGCCAATACCGCGGCCTGAACTAACCCTACATAACCAATGCCAAAAACCGTAACTTTCATTCGATCTGTCCTCGAGTATAAATTCAATAAGGAGCGTACAACTGACCATTATCAAGAACTAACCTTAATTTAGCCTGAGGCGATACACCTTATTGCCTGCGAACAATAAGCAGGTTGAAAAATTTCAAAGAAACGTAAGGGAGAAAGTATATCAACCGATAATTCAGACATCTCGGCTGCACACATCGATTGAAACAAATTAGGCTTATTTCACAGATTCGTTATAGAACCATTTATATTAGGATCGATATTTCGGATAACAAAAGCGTCAATAGATTAGTGAAGGTACTTTATTCTGCCATCAACTCAGAGTAAGACCTATACATTAGTTGAAAGCATCAAACGTAAACGACTCCCCCCACCCCAAACCTGGCACTGCCATGCATCACAACGTTGACTAATTTGATTTAGATGAGTTGTTTTTAAAGTACCTAAAGGCACGCCATTACTGAGTTGAATCTGATTTTTACCCGCATTGACATTCGCATGTAAACCAGCAGAAACCAGTATCAGATTCTGATACTCCACATGGTAATAACCCACCAGCAGAGGAAACTGCCCATCCAAATGAGTACGTCTTAGGAGTTGGTTCAACTGTTCGAGTAACGATGACATCTGTGGCAAACGATGCTGTTGATGCGCCAAATGCTCCTGAAGAATCTCGTTGAATAATACTCTTAACAGTAACGCCGCCAAAATGCCATTATCTCCCGCTCTCGTTACATCCAGACAATAAAAGGCTAAATCTTTATCGGACAGTGCGGCAATGTCCAATACTAGCCCAGGCTTCTCAACCATAGTTAATTGACGATAATTTATGCGGCAGCTCGCAAGAGTCTGTTGAGCGGGTGGTTGTAGTTGTTTTAATAACTGAGCTGCGTCATAAGGATTCTTACGCAGCGCCTCCCAATCTTGAATAAGTTCACTTTCTTCGATGGCATGTGAAGTGAACAATGCAGGGTAAAGACAAGCAAGTACTGCTTCACGTAAGCGATTTAAATCCACAATCGGTTTCAGCAAAACATCTTTTACTCCTAGGCGCAAAACTTGAGCAATATCCGTCATTTTATCGGTGGCCGATATGACTAAAATAGGAACCTTCATTCCTTGAAGTAGTAAGCGCTCGGCAAACTCAATCCCCCCCATCACTGGCATCGCCAGATCGCAAAGTATTAAGTCAGGAACCTGAATTTTTAGCTGTTCCAAGGCCACCAGCCCATTTTCCGCTTGGTGAATTGTCGCGCCGAGTGAGCTTAGGAATCCCGCAATAACTGAGCGAAAAACGATTTCATCCTCAACGACTAATATATTTTTACCTGCTAATGGTTTTTCCATGCACTGCTTCTCTTACTAACCTTAATGATAATAGTGGCTCAAAATGATTGTTTGTGCTTGTCAGAAATTGTTATGCGCTATGTTACAAACAGCAACTTGTGTTATCTGTGCCTTATCAGGTGATTTAATTGTTCCTCGCACTTCTCTACGGCTAACTGCCCCGCAGCAATGGCTTCATCCGCACGGTGAAAATCCAGCATTGATATTTGTGGGCAATAAGGTTGAATAAGAATATCAGGAGGATCACCGGCCATGCGATTACGTTTCAATCGATTTTCTAATACTTGAATCGATGTCGACATTATTTCCATAGCACTGGGCGCATTCTTCGTCGGATTAGAGGATAGGTTCGTTATTCGTGTCCGTAAACGCCCACGCCAACTATCCGAAATATCCGCAGACTTGTCTTCAAGAGGCGCTTGGGCGGAGAGGATATCTTGCTGAATAAGATGTGCATCATGCTGCAAATCAACCGCAATAACCCTATCTGCTCCCATTGCTCTGGCTAAAGAGATTGGAACCGGATTGACTACTGCACCATCAACCAACCAGTACCCCTCGAACCATACTGGTGAAAATAAACCCGGCATACTACACGATGCCCTGATAGCCTGCTTAATATCGCCTTCAGTAAGCCATAACTCCCGCCCGGTAGTTAAATTTGTGACCACAGACCCGAAAGGTAATACGCAATCGGCAATGTTTTGTACTTCGATTATTTCATTTACCGCGTTAAAAACCCGTTCTCCACGTAGTAATCCGCTACGCCGCCACGAAAAATCCATCAAACGGATAATATCCCAGTATTTAAATGAGCGTACCCAGCGCTCCATTGCATCCAGGTGATCACTCGCGTAGGCGGCTCCGACCAACGAACCGACTGAACATCCCGCGACGACATCAATCTTGATGTCCATTTTTTTCAGCGCATTAATGACACCTATGTGTGCCCATCCTTTTGCAGCTCCAGCTCCCAGTGCCAGTCCAATTTTACTTTGTCTCATTGTGTTTCATCCCTATCTAATCGGTTTGGCACTGTTTTTCATCTGCACAAATCAAATAAACCTAATGTCACATGTTGATAGTCAATATAGTTCACATCAATATGGCTGTAGCTAAGGAATAAACCACCTATATGTTCTTTTACTTTGCAGCCTTACAGTTGAAACTATAGTGAATATTTATCTTCCTGGTATTTTGATACAAATACTTTACATTTCCTGACTAAGATATAGCCTTCAGCCCAAAGGGGGTACTATGAATATTGAAATATGCCAAGCCGACCTATTTATTCCTGAACTTCTTACATTAATGAATCAATTAGATGCGTACCAATTTGCATTATACCCGTACGAAAGCAATCGCCCGGAATCTCTGGATAGTTTGGCTCAGATAGAAACATTCGTTTATGTTGCTAAATATAAAGAAGATATTGTTGGATGCGCTATTCTGGCACTGCCCAAGACGCCATACCCTGAAATTAAGCGCGCTTTTGTTAGCCCAGATTATCGAGGCCAGGGGATTGCCAGGCGGCTGATAGTCGCGTTACTTCATGAATCTAAAGTCTTAAATTTAAAGGAAATTTATCTTGAAACGGGAATTTATCAACCTGAAGCGATAAAATTATATCAGCGATTAGGTTTTGAATTAACATCTCAATTTGGCCGCTATAAATATGACCCATTAAGTGTGTATATGGTGAAATCACTAGATTCTGTCCAGTGAGCAAACCATAAGCAATATGCCTGATAGACATGCATCTAATTTATGGAATACTTCGCTTGATTTTTACTATTTTTAAAATGGATGAAATGCAAAATAGCCGCCCTGATGGCAGCTATTTAGAGTAAATATCCGGGATCGCACAATTCAAAATACGAGATATTGTCTAATAATAACAAAATCGGAAATAGATAATTACATATTGTGCTGTTATTTCACATTTTATTTTTGATGGATTTAGAACCATCATCTGCAAACTCAATTATATCCAGAATATTGTGAAGACTTACGGATTAATGATGAAATAATTAACCGTTGAAAGTACCGAATGAGATACTCATTTTTTCGAACAATGCGATGATTTTATTAATCAGTTTCATAGGTTGCTCCTGTAAATATCTTTATTTTTATGTGATACACATCACAGTTATAAAGTTAATCCAAAATGAAACGCCGGTCAAGTTTTTTTGTGATGCTCATCACAAATCTTTTTAACTATCGATCTTCTGTTCCAAGACTATCCACTTTGAACCTCAACACATGATTAGGTAAGATAGCCTTCATATTCGCAACAGTACGATTTTCCCTGCTTTGATTGACGGCTCACAGGCAACGAGTGGCTATCACGGCATATTGATTATTTGGAGAAATTTTGTCAGAACAGTGTCCTTGCGGTAGTACACTTGAATATCAAAGGTGTTGTGAACCTTATATTCTAGGTACCGAAGTTGCGGCTAAACCGTCCATATTGATGCGTTCCCGTTATAGTGCCTACGTGAAAAAGAATGTCGAGTATCTCATTGCAACCTGGCATCCCGACTGCTGCGCCCAACAATGGCGTGATGGCATTATTCAAAGCTTTAGCAATACCACATGGCAGGGGTTAACGGTTATTGCTGAAATGACTGGGGATCATGATAATGAGGCTTTTGTTGAATTCGTTGCCCGCTTCAAAGATGCAAATAGTGCTCAGATTAGCACGATGCATGAACGTTCCCGCTTTCTTCGCATAAAAGAACACTGGTATTATATCGACGGAATCCGACCATCAGTGGGTAGAAATGATACCTGCCCATGTGGCTCTGGAAAAAAATATAAGAAATGCTGCGGGCGCTAACAGTAAAATCGTTCTCTTACTGGCCGTATCATCGATACATTTACATAACATCAAGTCATGCTAAGACAGGATTTACCACCTTATGCCACACCAGAATATACAAAAAAAAGTGCTCCGCACTATTTGCCCTGACGCCAAAGGCTTAATCGCAAAAATTACCAATATCTGCTACAAGCACCAACTGAATATCGTGCAAAATAATGAATTCGTCGATCATCTGACCGGCCGCTTTTTCATGCGCACAGAGCTTGAGGGTATTTTTAACGATACTACCCTATTGGCTGATCTGGATGATGCATTACCTGAAGGGACTCACCGCGAGTTACATACTGCCGGACGTCGTCGCATTGTTATTATGGTAACGAAAGAAGCGCATTGCCTTGGCGACTTATTGATGAAAAGCGCCTACGGTGGTCTGGATGTTGAAATCGCAGCCGTCATCGGCAACCACAATGAACTACAAAATTTAGTCGAGCGCTTTGATATACCATTCCATCTTATTAGTCATGAAGGTTTGACCCGTGACCAACATGATCAGCGCCTGATTGAACAAATTGAGCAATACCAACCAGACTATGTTGTATTAGCAAAATATATGCGCGTATTGACGCCAGCCTTTGTGCAACGCTTCCCATACCAGATTATTAATATCCACCACTCATTCTTACCGGCATTTATCGGCGCGCGCCCATATCACCAAGCTTATGAGCGTGGGGTAAAAATCATTGGGGCTACTGCGCACTATGTCAATGACAGCCTGGATGAAGGCCCAATCATCATGCAGGATGTCATTCATGTTGATCATTCATATACTGCCGAAGATATGATGCGCGCCGGACGAGACGTAGAAAAAAATGTACTGAGCCGTGCGTTGTATCGAGTATTAGCACAGCGTGTTTTTGTTTATGGTAATCGTACTGTTATTCTGTAAGCACGCAATAAATCGATATTTTTTGTCCATATAACCATCTTCACGGACAAAAAATCACCGAACGAATTATTTTTTTCATTTCAAGTCTTTACAGCGGCGCTTCATTTGATATGATGCGCCCCGCTTACCAAGACACTGTTGTTAAGCAATGTTGTAAAGTCATGTTATAGAATAAATAGGCCAGTGGTGGGGTTCCCGAGCGGCCAAAGGGAGCAGACTGTAAATCTGCCGTCATCGACTTCGAAGGTTCGAATCCTTCCCCCACCACCATCTACTAATTATCTATCACCTCCTAAGTAAATAACTAAATCAAAAATAGCCTCTTTCAGGAGAAAGGTAACAACCTTCGGCCAAGATGCGCACCGAACATAGCATGACAAACACACGCAGTGGCGGCCCAGAGGGTGAAAAACGCAGTGACGAGTAATCCCACCTCACCACCGTCTGTATACAGTTTATCCTCCATCACATATTCATATGTAAATATAGAACCCCAGAAAAAATTTAAATAAAATCGCTAAAAATCAATAGATAACAATAGACTCGGTTGATATTAGATTAACGATATGACATTTTCATACCAGAGTTTGTATATAATCAATTAACCTATTGAGTACACTTGAATGTGATCTTGATTTGTAGAAATACAATTTATTTTCATCCTGAAAGTTTGTTAAATCTATAAAATCCAATTTCAAATCGCCATTAAAATCATCCATAATGGAATCTGTAATACAGATATATCGGCCAGAATAAATGAAATTCAGGCAACAAGCCAGGTTATCTATCTGCCTCACATTCACTTTACTGTATTGTTTCTTAACACATTCCTCCAGATATTTGACGAACTTACTTCTATATAACATCGGGTTACACAGCCAAATATTATTATGAAGAATATTTATAATATCAGAACTCTCATTAAGTATGTCTTTTCTACCATAAATACCAAATCCACTATCCGGAACTTCATTCAGGAGCATAAACCTGTCACTGCTGACTTTTTCAGATGAAAGGATAAGTGAATTTCCATCATAGTCTCCAATCTCATCAATGTTTTCATAATGAAACTTTATTATATTAGCCTGTATATTGTTTTTTTCTGCCACTCTATATAATTTCGTCAATTTTTCACTTTTCCCCCAGTCGTAATAAATATTGATGATATTGGAAATGTGGCCTGTGAGATGTTTCTTAGTTATTTCTTTTTCTTGTTGATATAAATCTTTTAGATCATTATATAAGACCTCTCCATCTCGCGTTAAACTCATGCCAAATTTTTCTCGTTTGAATAACTTTTTACCTATTATGCTCTCGAAGTCTTTTATCGACTTCGCAACAGGCGGTGTAGTCCTGTTCATCACTCTTGCCGCCTTACTCAGCGAGCCATTTTCTACTACGGCCATGAAGGCCTCTAACTTACGAGATAGAAACATAATTCACCAATCCTTTGCTTTGCGTCAAAAATTATCAGAAAAAAAAGACAAGCATGCCTACGTATATAATGCCAACAGTAGATACTGTTTATATATATAATAAAAGAAATACCAGTGGATTTTTAATAATTGATAAATATATTATATTAAATTATTACCGCGTAGACACTAACGACGTAAAGTTACATGCTTTGCAATCAAAGTTTTGGCGATTTAATGTATTCCGCCTTAGCATTACAAATATTTTTAACAGAATTTTAAATGTAGATCTATGATATTAAATAACTATTTTTTATTCTTTACGTGACAAAATTCGTTAACGCCTTCTAATGGAAAAAATGAAGATGCCTGTAGCATTTAGCGCAAAAAAGAATTAAGCGAGGTAGATTGCCACTACTCTATATGCTTTAAACCATTTACACCAAGAGAATATTCAAGATAAATCGATAGATATTTATAATGTTTCAACTATAGAAGAATATAACTTATTTTTTGTCAGAAAAAATAACCGCCTTGCAAGATAAAGTTTAACTTTATAGAAACCTTGGACATAAATAACACATGTAGCAAACCGTTTAATTAAAACTCCGAAATACTGCGATAAAATTATGCGAAATATAAAAATATTCATACAGCCATTTTGATTTTTGCCGATAAAGATAATTTTTATTATCTATTCTCTGCGTCATCTATTATTTATTCTTTTATTGTGCATTACATTTTTATTCGGCATCTGCTAATATTCGACATCATTTCTAGCGAATATACGGTGCTGACCATGAAGTTTGTCTCTTTTAATATCAATGGCCTACGTGCTCGACCTCATCAACTGGCTGCAATAATCGAACAACATCAACCTGATGTTATCGGGCTGCAAGAAACAAAAGTCCATGATGATATGTTCCCGCTTGAAGAGGTCAGCCAACATGGTTATCACGTCTTTTATCATGGGCAAAAAGGACATTATGGCGTCGCACTATTAACCAAGAATGAACCTTTAGCTGTTCGTCGGGGCTTCCCTACAGACGAAGAAGATGCGCAGCGCCGTATTATCATGGCCGACATTGCAACACCACAAGGCCCCTTAACCGTGATTAATGGCTATTTTCCTCAAGGAGAAAGCCGTGACCACCCCATTAAGTTTCCCGCTAAAGAACGTTTTTATGCTGACTTACAACAGTATTTGGAGCAGCAACTCTCGGCTGATGCACAAGTGCTGATTATGGGTGATTTAAATATCAGCCCAACAGACCTCGACATTGGAATTGGCGAAGATAGCCGCAAGCGCTGGCTACGTACCGGTAAATGCTCATTCTTGCCTGAAGAACGCGCTTGGTTAGAGCGCCTGCAAAATTGGGGATTGGTGGATACATTCCGTGCAGCAAATCCGGATTGTAATGATCAATTCTCATGGTTTGACTACCGTTCACGTGGTTTCGACGAAAATAGAGGCTTACGCATAGATTTATTACTGGCAAGCCGACCTCTGGCTGCTCGCTGTATTGCTACTGGTATCGATTACGATATTAGAAGTATGGAGAAGCCATCGGATCACGCCCCAGTGTGGTCTGAATTCTCGCTCTAATCACGCTTTACATTGAGGTAGGCCCTGTTTATAGGGCTACCTCTCTTGGCGCGACATATAAACCACTGTAATCGAGCAAATAGAAAATGATTGATGTCGTTGCGGCAATTATAGAACGAAACGGTAAGATTTTATTGGCACAACGGGATTCACATCGCGATCAGGCGGGTTTGTGGGAATTCCCTGGGGGCAAAGTCGACGCTGGAGAAAATCAACCGCAAGCATTAACGCGTGAACTTGCCGAAGAATTAAATATTGATGCAATCATAGGTCGATATATCGCCACCCATCAATGGGATTCGCCGCAGCGCACCATCCGGTTACACGCCTGGCATATTGAAAACTTCAGTGGTGAACCGGTGTTGCATTGTCACTCTGCTCTAGCGTGGCTAACACCAGAGGATGCTTACAGCTACCCTCTGGCCCCCGCTGACATCCCGTTATTGGATGCTTTTATCGAGCAAAAAAGGTAGTCGGTTATCTGGTTAATCTTTTCCAAATTAGTGGATTAGTCCCAACCACGTTGGGATCACGCACACATTGTAAAACTTCACCTTCAACCCGCAATACTGCACCTTCCGAGTAATTTTGATTCTGATAAATGCAGCAGCGTGTGCAGGAATTATTGTTAGTATTGCGATTTGATGAGTTATTCCAAACCTCGGGAGGCAAAGGAACAACGACATCAACATTATTTCGATTTGCCAAAACCTGACCAGAAATAAGTGTGGCAAAACCAATACATCCCAGCATTACCCATGTTCTCATGACTTATTCTCCTTGGTTTTGGGCGGCGCTTTCTTACGTTTTTTTATTGCCCCAGTCGGGGCGGCTGGCAACCCACGAAAGACTTGAGGTGACCGGTTTTGTTTTGCCTGACTGATTAAATCCTGCAATGTGGTCACCAGCGGTTGCATAAAATCCTGATAGCGACAGTTTTTCTCACTGATTTGTGTCAGCGTAGACTCCCAGTGCGCCGTCATGTCTGGCCGCGCGGCAATATCAGGCAATGCATGAATCAATGCTCTTCCCGCCGGGCTGGCATGGATGTACCGCCCTTTTTTAAACAAAAAAGTCCGTTTAAACAATAGCTCAATAATCCCAGCTCGTGTTGCTTCAGTTCCCAAACCATCAGTTGCACGTAACACTTTCTTCAGTTCTTTATCTTGGACAAAACGGGCAATACCCGTCATTGCTGATAATAAACTCGCATCAGTAAATGGCCGGGGCGGCTGAGTTTGACGCTCCACAACCTCACCGCGCTCACACAACAACTCGGCCCCCTTCTCAACCACAGGCAGTGGCGCGCCTTCATTCTCTTCATCTCGCTCTTTACTGCCAAGCAAGGTACGCCAACCCGCTTCGGCCAGAAAACGCGCTTTCGCGATAAACTTACCACCGGCAATATCCAGCTCAATAACACACTTACGGAACTGCGCGTCAGGGCAAAATTGCATCAGATATTGCTGCGCGACCAATCGATAAACCTTGCTCTCATCGATTGTCAAATTCACTTTACTGGCCCGCGCCGTCGGGATAATGGCGTGGTGGGCATCGACTTTTTTATCATCCCAACAGCGGTTTCGCCTATCACTGTCCATCACATCCAGCGGTAAAAGATCGGCCTGATGGAGACTAATGGCATTGAGTACCGAATGACGCCCTGCGAAATGCTCTTCTGGTAGATATCGGCAATCCGAACGCGGATACGTAATCAATTTGTGCGTTTCGTATAATCGCTGGCAAATATCCAGCACTTGCTGCGCACTTAGTCCAAATCGTTTGGCGGCTTCAATCTGCAAGGTAGATAGCGAGAATGGCAACGGGGCTGTTTCTGATTCCCGTTTATCATTATAGGAGGTCACCAGTGCTGGCTGACCCGCAATACGATTAACAACGTGTTCTGCTAGTGGCCGGTGTAACAAGCGCCCTTCTTCATCCTGATAGGATTCACAGGAATCACTCGGCTGCCATAGTGCAATAAAGCGCTCATCTGCAGGCGTGACGATATGGGCTTTAACTTCAAAAAAGTCTTTGGCAACAAAATCTTCTATTTCTTCATCGCGGCGCACCACCAGCCCTAACACCGGTGTTTGTACCCGGCCTACCGACAACACGCCATCATAACCCGCATTACGTCCAAGAATGGTATAGGCTCGAGTCATATTAATGCCATACAGCCAGTCGGCTCTGGCTCGTGCCAATGCTGAGACACATAGCGGGATAAACTCACGGTTATAACGCAGGCGCTCCACGGCGCGCTCAACCGCTTGCGGGTTTAAGTCATTAATCAAACAACGCCGGACATTTTGCCGTTTTTCTGCCGCCAAATCGAGGTAATCCAATACCTCATCAACCAAAAGTTGCCCTTCACGGTCAGGGTCTCCTGCATGAATAACTTCATCAGCTTGTTGCAACAACTGTTTGATAACATTCAATTGTTTACTCACTGAAGGGCGTGGCTGTAATCGCCATTTTTCAGGAATTATCGGTAAATCTGCCAATGACCAACGCGCATAACGGCTATCGTAAGCATCAGGTTGAGCTTGTTCCAACAAGTGGCCCACACACCAGGTCACCATATTGTCACTACCACAGGCAATGAAGCCATCACCCCGTCTATGCGGCTTCGGCAAGATATCAGCTATCGCCCGTGCCAGACTCGGTTTTTCAGCAATAAAAAGTCGCATCATTCACCGCACTGGGACATCAAATAAAAAGACAACAAAGAAAAGGTCATTCTGTAATCTCAATCAATGCCCGGTCATTATCCACCACATTTAGTTCGCCAATAACACTGAGCGTCATACCATGTCGAGCGGCTATTTCCTGCACTTGCGCCTCAGCATCCGGTAAAACAGCTAACAGCAAGCCACCTGATGTCTGTGGGTCGCAGAGTAAGCTCTTCTGTAAATCGGACATTTTACCAATTAGATGACCATAGCTGTCAAAGTTGCGGCCGGTTCCGCCCGGAACACAACCTGCAGTAATATACTCTTCTACTGCGGGTAAACGCGGGATAGACGAAAAATGTAATGTCGCCTGTACACCCGATCCTTGACAAATCTCACTGAGATGTCCTAACAGACCGAACCCGGTCACATCTGTCATGGCAGTGACCCCCGGTATATGTGCAAAATCAGCACCAGACTTATTCAATTGACACATGGTTTCCGTAGCAACACCTTGGTGCTCTGGCCGTAATTGACTCTTCTTCTCAGCGGTGGTGAGGATACCAATTCCCAGCGGTTTGGTGAGAAACAGTTTGCAGCCTGCTTTGGCTGCACTGTTTTTCTTAACCTGCTCAGTGCTGACAATACCCGTGACAGCCAAACCGAAAATCGGCTCCGGCGCATCAATGGAATGCCCCCCCGCTAACGAAATTCCTGCCTGTTGGCAAACATATCGACCGCCTTCAATCACTTGCTGGGCGACTTCGGGTGCCAACTTATCAATTGGCCACCCCAAAATTGCAATAGCCATAATCGGCTTACCGCCCATCGCATAAACATCACTAATGGCATTAGTGGCAGCAATGCGCCCGAAGTCAAAAGGATCATCGACGATCGGCATAAAAAAGTCAGTGGTGCTGATAATACCAACCCCATTACCAATATCATAAACTGCTGCATCATCACGGGTTTCATTGCCCACCAGCAGGCGAGGATCAAGAAATTTTTGTTGCTCGGAATGTAAAATTTTATCCAATACTTTAGGCGAAATTTTACAACCGCAGCCCGCTCCGTGGCTGTATTGAGTAAGACGTATCGCTGGCGATGTCATAACACTCTCCCGTCTGATGGTTCAGTAATAAGCCGTTTAAAGATATATATACCCTAAATAATTCGAGTTACAGGAAGGCGGCAAGCGAGAGAACCCGATGAGCTTACATGAGTAAGTGATTCGGGTAATTGAACGTAGCCAACACACATGAAACTTGAAGTATGACGGGTATATGCATCCAAGATACCTATGGTAGCGTCTATAGCTTAGCTTAGTAAGTAGAGAGCGATGATCGGGCAGATGGGTTGGTCACAAAGCAAGCTAAAACGCAGCTTGTTGCCGATAAAAGCGACAGACTGCGTAGTATCGTGTAAAAAATAGCCGATATGTCTCAGAAATAACGAACAAAAGTCGAGTAATCAGGTGGTATCACTTTGGTCGCTGATTTCAGCTGTGGTGTCCCAAGATACAGGAAACCGACAATTTCATCTTGTTCACGGCAGGCAAAACCCTCACGGACAACCGGATGATGTGTCCAGGAGCCTGTGCGCCAAATGCCATTAAAACCCTGGGCCAGCGCGGCCATCTGCATGGCTTGCACTGCGCACCCCGCAGAAACGACCTGTTCCCAGTTTGGTACTTTCGGGTTTTCTGTAACATGCGCAATAACAGTAATAATCAAAGGTGCACGGAAAGGTGCTTGTTTCGCCTTCTCTAACACCGCTTCATCAGAGCCATCATGTTTGACCGCATCCTGTAGCAATTGGCTAAAACGTTGCAGCCCCTCATCCTGAATTAAAACAAAGCGCCATGGCTGCAATGTGCCATGATCGGGAGCACGCATTCCTGCGTGAATAATATGCTCCAATGCTTCGCCCGTTGGAGCTGGTGCAGCTAAGCGCGACGCCGAACGGCGATTAAGTAACAATTCCAATGCATCCATCATTTTCTCCTGATAGCGATTTTCATTTTCAACACGGTAGCATAAGTTGTCATTTTGTTACCAGTGTTGACCTAATAGCTAAGTTTCTCGATGATTTAAAGCTGACTTTTGTTCGTCAGGTCATTAGGATAACGATACTTGCTCGGTTTTGTTGGAGATAACATGCGCACTTTGTGGCGAATTATTGCTGGTTTTTTCAAGTGGACCTGGCGTCTGCTGAATTTTGCCAGAGAATTTATTCTTAATCTTTTCCTGATACTGCTGATTTTGGTCGGTGTCGGTATTTACCTTCAGTTCCAAAGTAAACCGGCAGAACCGGTTAAAGGCGCACTGTTAGTGAATTTAAGCGGTGTCGTTGTCGATCAGCCTGCGGTAAATAATAAATTACGCCAGTGGGGACGTGAGTTATTAGGGGCTTCCAGCAATCGCTTACAGGAAAACTCCCTGTTTGATATTGTAGAAACCATTCGGTTGGCAAAAGCTGATAATAATATTACTGGTCTGGTGTTATCGCTGAGTGACTTCACTGGCGCAGATCAGCCTTCTCTACAATATATTGGCAAAGCACTACGGGAATTCCGCGATAGTGGCAAGCCGATTTACGCTATTGGCGAAAGCTATAACCAGACTCAGTACTATTTAGCCAGCTTTGCCAATAAGATCTACCTGTCACCGCAAGGGACGGTCGCTCTGCATGGTTTTGCCAGCAATAATCTGTACTACAAATCACTATTGGAAAAACTCAAAGTTACCACCAATATCTTCCGCGTCGGCACCTATAAATCGGCTGTCGAACCGATGATTCGTGATGATATGTCCCCTGCCGCACGTGAGGCGGACACTCGCTGGATCAGTGGGTTATGGCAGAATTACTTGACTGCGGTTGCCGCTAACCGGCAATTAACCCCAGAACAATTGTTCCCAGGGGCGGCCGGTGTTGTCAGTGGATTACAGGCCGCAGGTGGTTCCCAAGCGCAATACGCCCTGTCGAGCAAACTGGTCGATCAACTCGCCACACGTCCAGAGATGGAAAATGAGTTGGTTAAAGCCTTCGGCTGGGATAAGAAGAATAACGACTTCAACTATGTCAGCATTTATGACTACCAGCCTACTCCGACTCCACAGCAAGGCGAACAGATAGCAGTGCTCTTTGCGAATGGCGCGATCATGGATGGGCCGCAGACTCCCGGGAATGTCGGGGGGGATGCTTTAGCCGCACAGATTCGTCAGGCGCGATTAGATCCGAAAATTAAGGCCGTTATCTTGCGGGTCAACAGCCCAGGTGGCAGCGTGAGTGCTTCTGAACTGATCCGCACTGAATTAGCCGCCTTACGTGCCGCTAATAAACCATTGGTAGTATCAATGGGCGGAATGGCAGCCTCAGGTGGCTATTGGATATCAACTCCGGCTAACTATATCATCGCCAACCCAAGCACCCTGACCGGCTCGATCGGTATCTTCGGTGTGATTAATACTTTCCAAAATACCTTGGAAAGTATCGGGGTGCATACCGATGGCGTGGCAACATCGCCACTGGCTAATGTTTCTGTAACCAAAGACCTGCCACCTGAGTTCTCTCAGATGATGCAGATCGATATCGAAAATGGCTACAAAACCTTTATTGATTTGGTGGCAACCGCTCGCCATAAAACACCAGAGCAAGTTGATCAAATTGCACAAGGCCATGTTTGGATTGGTTTAGACGCCAAAAATAATGGTCTGGTAGATCAACTGGGTGATTTTGACGATGCTGTTAAGAAGGTCGCTGAGTTGGCAAAATTGAAAACCTGGCAACTGAATTGGTTTGTTGATGGACCAAGCCTCAGTGATTTAATTTTCGGCCAGATGAGTGCATCAGTACAGGCGATGTTACCTACTGCGATCCAAGCTTGGCTGCCCGCACCCATATCTGTTGTGGCACAAGCGGTAAAAGATCAGCCCAACTTAATGAACACGCTCAATGACCCACAGAATCGCTATGCGTTATGCCTAACTTGTGGTGATGTACGCTAGTAAATTAAGAAAATAGTAGATAAATACTCCGCCCGGCACCTGCCGGGCTTTTTTTCCTCGCCAGTCGCCCTATAATTCACCCATCTCATTTCGCACCACCTTTCAGGCATATTGCTCATGCAGAAGAAATCTATTTATGTCGCCTATACCGGCGGGACTATTGGTATGCAACGCTCGGATAACGGATACATTCCTGTTTCCGGCCATCTACAGCGCCAGCTTGCACTTATGCCTGAGTTCCATCGCCCCGAAATGCCGGATTTTACAATCCATGAATACGCCCCATTGATTGATTCTTCGGATATGACCCCGGAGGACTGGCAGCATATCGCCAATGATATTCAGCAAAATTACGATTTATATGATGGCTTTGTGATTTTGCACGGCACCGACACTATGGCATTTACCGCCTCGGCGCTCTCTTTTATGTTGGAAAATCTGGCCAAACCGGTGATTGTCACGGGTTCGCAAATCCCCTTGGCAGAGTTGCGTTCTGACGGGCAAACTAACTTGCTCAATGCTCTCTATCTGGCCGCCAACCATCCGGTCAATGAAGTCAGTTTATTCTTTAATAACAAACTGTTTCGCGGCAATCGTACCACTAAAGCCCATGCTGATGGGTTTGATGCATTTGCCTCACCTAACCTCTCGGTGCTGCTCGAAGCCGGCATTCATATTCGTCGAATGGTCTCAGTTGAATCACCTATCAATAAGGGCCCATTGATTGTTCATAACATCACACCACAGCCGATTGGTGTGGTGACTATCTATCCGGGTATCTCGGGTGCTGTTGTACGTAACTTCTTGTTACAGCCAGTCAAAGCGCTTATTTTGCGCTCCTATGGCGTCGGCAATGCACCGCAAAAAGCCGAATTATTGGATGAATTAAAAAATGCCAGTGAGCGAGGTATTGTGGTGGTGAATCTGACGCAATGTATTTCAGGCCGAGTCAATATGGACGGATATGCCACCGGTAATGCATTGGCGCATGCGGGGGTTATCAGCGGCTCCGATATGACCGTTGAAGCAGCCCTGACCAAACTGCACTATTTATTAAGTCAATCTCTATCTCCTGAAGAGATTCGCCGTTTAATGCAACAAAATCTACGCGGCGAACTTACTGACACTAACCTATCTGATGGAATGTAAATGAACGCAGCCCTGCTCTTAGTTGATTTACAAAATGATTTTTGTCCGGGAGGAGCGCTAGCGGTTGCCGAGGGTGATGCGGTGATTGCGGTTGCAAATGAGGCTATTGCTACCTGCCTGGCTCACAAAATACCGATTATCGCCAGCCAGGATTGGCACCCCGCAGAACACCGTAGTTTTGCTGTTAATTCCCAGGCAGAGCCTTGGACGAGCGGTGATTTGGAAGGGTTAACTCAAGTGTGGTGGCCGGTGCATTGTGTTCAGAATTCAGTTGGAGCTGCTTTGCATCCAGAGTTGAATCAAGAAGTCATTACACAAACTTTCCGTAAAGGTCAGGATGCGGATATCGACAGCTACAGTGCTTTTTTCGACAATGGACGGCGGGCCAAAACACAGCTAGATCATTGGTTACAACAACAAGGGATCAATTGCCTGTTCATTATGGGGTTAGCAACAGATTACTGTGTGAAATACACTGTGTTGGATGCATTAACATTAGGTTATAAAACATCCGTCATTAAGGACGGGTGCCGTGGCGTCAATTTGCAACCACAAGACAGCCAATTAGCTCTTGATACGATGAATGAGGCCGGCGCTAATATACAGTCGCTTGCGCAATTTATGGCTGAAATCAAGTAACTGACAGCTCGCTGACTCGATAAGATAAGCATCAACGGAGCCTCATCTGGCTCCGTTTTTTCTGTATCCAACCTGGCTTGCTTGCATGATTACTCGGGCTTCAACTTAACCAGTGTCGGCTGACTGAATTGTTGCTTCAGCTCTTGCTTGGTTTTCATCACTATCTGCCCATCTGTGCCAATGCTCATATGTTGCGCATCCTTGTTGTGACGGGCCTGCCACAACATCACCATTTGCAGGCTGTTCTCTTTCTGTTCTGGCGTCAATGCCACACCATCCGGCCATTTGCCTAACTCTACAGCCAGCATCAAACGTTGGTAGATTTCGGGCGTCATCACTGAAATCAGGTCTTCAAGCTCCATCAGAGCATCCTCAATAAAGGAATAATAAGCTGAATCGATTTTTCATTCACAAAATGGTCACAACACCGGTACTTATCCGGGGATTTGTTCACCATTTTGGTCATCAACAAAATTGAGTGAAGCCGAGTTCACGCAATAACGCTCCCCTGTTGGTTGCGGGCCATCAGGGAAAACATGCCCCAAATGCGCATCACAATGACCGCAGCGAATTTCGACACGATGCATATTATGAGAATAATCATCGATATAGCGAATAGATTCAGCATCCAAAGGCTGATAGAAACTCGGCCAGCCGCAGCCAGAATCAAACTTCGACTCTGAGATAAAAAGCGGCTGGTGGCAGCATAAGCATTGGTATACCCCTTCGCGCTTGTTGTGCAGTAATTTACCGCTAAAAGGCGCTTCCGTCCCCCGCTGTTGGGTGACATGCCGCTGAATATCGGTCAGTTTCTCAATATTTTCTGTAGGGTTCAGTTCTTTAGCCATTTGTGCGGTTCTCTGGCAGGGAATAAAGTCAACGAAAACAACGTCTAATAATAACAAAAAATTAACAACAAAGCAGTTAAAATTGTCCTAAACTGTATGCCATCGAAGCGGCAACAGTATAAATGTGATAAAAATCGCAAATATTACTGATTCTCACTTTAAACTGAATAATTCGCCCCAATATAAAAATGAGGCTAATCGTCTCTGGAAACGCGTGATTAATGTTCGATCTACCCTGTCCGGTTTGATTTGTAGCAATAATTGACACGATTCCGCTTGACGCTCGGTAAGGTTTTTGTAATTTTACAACCAACCTTTTATTCACTAACAAATAGCTGGTGGAATATATGACTATCAAAGTAGGTATCAACGGTTTCGGCCGTATCGGTCGCATTGTTTTCCGTGCTGCTCAGGAACGTTCTGACATCGAAATCGTTGCAATCAACGATCTGTTGGACGCTGAATACATGGCATACATGCTGAAATACGACTCTACCCACGGTCGTTTCGATGGTACTGTAGAAGTAAAAGACGGCCACCTGGTTGTTAACGGTAAAACCATCCGTGTTACCGCAGAGAGAGATCCGGCTAACCTGAAGTGGAACGAAGTCAACGTTGACGTTGTTGCTGAAGCAACAGGCCTGTTCCTGACAGACGAAACTGCTCGTAAGCACATTGCTGCTGGCGCCAAGAAAGTGGTTCTGACTGGCCCATCAAAAGACGACACCCCGATGTTCGTTATGGGCGTTAACCATAAAGAGTACGCAGGTCAGGAAATCGTTTCTAACGCTTCTTGTACTACTAACTGCCTGGCTCCACTGGCTAAAGTGATCAACGACAAGTTCGGTATCGTTGAAGCGCTGATGACCACTGTACATGCAACTACCGCTACTCAGAAAACTGTTGATGGCCCGTCTCACAAAGACTGGCGCGGCGGCCGCGGCGCATCCCAGAACATCATCCCTTCTTCTACCGGTGCTGCTAAAGCAGTAGGTAAAGTTATCCCAGCACTGAACGGCAAACTGACTGGTATGGCGTTCCGCGTTCCTACTCCTAACGTTTCAGTTGTTGACCTGACTGCGCGTTTGGAAAAACCAGCTTCTTACAAAGAAATCTGTGCTGCTATCAAAGCGGCTTCAGAAGGCGAGCTGAAAGGCGTTCTGGGTTACACCGAAGACGACGTTGTTTCTACCGATTTCAACGGCGAAAAACTGACTTCAGTATTCGATGCTAAAGCCGGTATCGCGCTGAATGACAACTTTGTGAAACTGGTTTCTTGGTACGATAACGAAACTGGCTACTCAAACAAAGTTCTGGACTTGATCTCTCACATCTCCAAATAATGGATTGATGTAGATTTCTGCCAACAGCCACCTCCGGGTGGCTTTTTTATTGCTGATACATAATGCTTCGCCCTCTGTTCATTTCCTCGCTACAAATAAAATTGCGCAATATCAATGATTCACTACTCGATTAACGGCGATTGGCTGCAAGATATAAAGCCTGTGATATTATCGAAAGTCTGAAGTTCAATGGATCCCTAGCCCCTTTGCTCATAAGGCCAAACGAATGAACGAAAAAGTCTTTACCCTACCTATTGTTGAACAAATTTCACCTTATATCAGCCAGCGTCAGTTGGATGAGCTACCCATCGTGGTCGTTTCCCATCCGAAAGTACGTGCTGCCGTCAGCTTGCAAGGTGCTCATTTATTGGCTTTCCAACCGAGTGGTGAGCAACCAATTATTTGGTTAAGTAATAACACACCATTTAAAGACGGTGTCGCTATTCGTGGCGGTGTGCCGATCTGCTGGCCTTGGTTTGGTCCATCAGCGCAACCTTCTCATGGTTTTGCTCGTTTACTACCATGGACGCTCAGCGCCCATGATGAAAATGAGAATGGGGTTATCCTGACCTTCACTCTGGAAGACAGCGATGCATCTCGTCGATTCTGGCCACATCCCTTCACTTTGATTGCCCGCTTCAAACTGGGCGAAGAATGTGAAATGGAGTTAGAATCACACGGTGATTACGAAGCTGTTGCTGCTTTGCATACCTACTTCCAGATTGGCGATATCAACCAGATTAAGATCAGTGGTCTGGGCGAAAAATACCTCGATAAAGTGCTGAAAATTGCTGATGCAACGCAACAAGGTGACTTGGTCTTTAACGGTCAGACCGACCGCATCTATACCCACCCTGAAGCCTACAGCCTGATAAAAGATGCCGCGCTGAAACGTACCATTGAAGTGCATCATCATCATCAAAGTGATGTAGTTGCGTGGAATCCAGGTGCTGAACTGTCCAGCAGCATGGTTGATATGCCAAATGATGGTTATAAAACAATGGTTTGTGTTGAAACTGCGCGGGTGAATAAACCGTTGGTTGCCAAACAAGATGCTCCTGCACGTCTGGCCATGACTATTCGTAGTCGCAAGAACGCCCAATAGCAGCTGATACTGCAGATACTAAAATGGGGCTTTACGCCCCATTTCATATGCTGTGCGCAATATATTAACGGAAGGTATATGTGACCCCAGTCCACAGTACGCCAGTCCAGGATGCATCTACCATTGGGCTATTCTTCACTTCATTCGCCAGGCGAATATAACGGCCAGTAAAGAAAGCATTCCAGTTTGGATTGATATTGTAGTTCGCCGTCAATTCCAGATACGGTGACCAGCTATCACTAGGACTGTACTGGGCTAAACCACTGCGTGTGGACTCCCCACGGCTCACGCCATAGTAATACTTATTCTGATCTTCACTGTTCCAGGCAACACCAGCACCTGGGATCAGCGTCCAGCTATCAACACTGAAACGATAAAGATAAGCCAGATCGCCGACAAAACCGCCGCTGTTATCCAACACGTCACCGGAGAACATTGCGCGCAAAGTCCCCCAATCCTCAATATGAGAATAAGACATCCCTGCCATCAAGGTGCTACGGCGTTTATCCAACTGTTTCATCTGCTGATCGTCACTGTCACCTGGCGTAAAATGCAGTGGCAAATAATAGGCATCAATTGATAAACGATTGTTGTCATCTTTCCATAGGTAATAACCCGCAGCCAGTGTGCGGAAATAGAAATTATCACTTTCATAAGAAACGATAGGCACTGGGTAAACACGGTCATTCTTACCACGATATGGGTCAGGGCTGACTAATGCTGAGGCCCCCAAAGACCATGTTCCTGCCATCGCTGTAGGCATACACACTGCGGTAGCTACAGCCAAGGCTGCCAATGTTTTAACTTGCTTCGTTTTTATGTAATGTTTTTTCACGGAAAGATCCCTCTGGTAACAAAATCATTAGTTAACTTAGTGTAAATCAATTGCTTGTCCGTGGCGAAATCTTTACACACCTACGCCAAAAATGAGTCTCCCCTGCACAATTTATCTCCGATATACAACAAATTGACAACCTAAAAATTTACGTAGATTTGATTACATTAAAATAACAAGATATTCAAATACATAATCTTAATTAATCTTATATAAAACACTGCTAATGAAATAAAAAATAGATTTAATTACCGAATAATGGTTGTTTATTGTACTGGAAGTGGCAAATCTGTCGTTAATGTCAACTTGACCTTTATGAGAGACGCGACCATAACAATAAGGTAGTAGTTTCAAAATTTTAACCCAATAAAGCGCTACTATTATTTTATGTTCCCAACCATTCAAACAGGACGGGCATCTCTATGAACATATTTGATCACTATCGCCAACGCTATGAGGCTGCCAAGGACGAAGAGTTCACACTGCAGGAGTTCCTCACCATCTGCCAGCAAGATCGCAGTGCGTATGCCAATGCGGCTGAACGTCTGCTGATGGCTATTGGTGAACCTGTCATGGTTGATACCGCACTCGAATCCCGTATGTCTCGGCTGTTCTCCAACCGAGTTATCGCCCGTTACCCTGCCTTTGAAGAATTCTATGGAATGGAAGAAGCCATAGAACAGATCGTTTCTTACCTTAAACATGCGGCTCAAGGGTTAGAAGAGAAGAAACAGATCCTGTACTTGCTCGGCCCTGTGGGTGGGGGTAAATCATCACTGGCTGAACGTTTGAAAGCACTGATGCAACGGGTGCCTATCTATATTTTAAGTGCTAATGGTGAGCGCAGCCCGGTCAATGACCACCCATTGTGCTTATTCAACCCGCAGGAAGATGCGGCGATTTTAGCCAAAGAATACAATGTTCCTAGCCGTTATCTCGGCACAATCATGTCGCCGTGGGCGGCCAAACGCCTGCATGAATTTGGCGGTGATATCACCAAATTTAAAGTCATCAAAGTCTGGCCTTCTATTCTTGAGCAGGTTGCGATTGCGAAAACTGAGCCGGGTGATGAAAACAACCAGGATATTTCTGCTCTGGTGGGTAAGGTTGATATCCGTAAACTGGAAAACCATGCCCAAAACGATCCTGATGCTTATGGCTATTCCGGGGCATTGTGCCGCGCGAACCAAGGGATTATGGAGTTCGTCGAGATGTTCAAAGCGCCGATTAAGGTGCTGCATCCCCTGCTGACCGCCACTCAAGAAGGAAACTATAACGGTACCGAGGGGATCTCTGCCCTGCCATTCAGCGGCATTATCCTCGCCCACTCCAACGAATCAGAGTGGGTGACATTTCGTAATAACAAGAACAATGAGGCCTTCCTTGACCGTGTTTATATCGTCAAAGTGCCCTATTGCTTACGGGTGTCAGAAGAGATCAAAATTTATGACAAGCTATTGAATCACAGTGAATTAACTCATGCACCTTGCGCTCCAGGGACGCTGGAAACACTGGCGCGATTCTCCATTCTCTCAAGAATGAAAGAACCGGAAAACTCCAGCATTTACTCCAAAATGCGGGTGTATGACGGTGAAAGCCTGAAAGATACTGATCCGAAAGCCAAGTCTTATCAGGAGTATCGCGACTATGCTGGGGTTGACGAAGGGATGAACGGCCTTTCGACCCGTTTTGCCTTTAAAATCCTGTCACGGGTATTTAACTTTGACCATGCAGAAGTGGCAGCTAACCCGGTGCACCTCTTCTATGTACTGGAACAACAGATTGAACGCGAACAATTCCAGCAGGATGTCGCGGAAAAATACCTCGAGCACCTGAAAGGCTATTTGATCCCAAAATATGCCGAATTTATCGGCAAAGAGATTCAGACAGCCTATCTGGAATCCTATTCTGAGTACGGTCAGAACATTTTCGACCGCTATGTTATTTACGCCGATTTCTGGATTCAGGATCAAGAGTACCGCGATCCTGATACTGGGCAACTGTTTGACCGTGAATCGCTGAATGCTGAACTGGAGAAAATTGAAAAACCTGCGGGTATCAGCAACCCGAAAGACTTCCGTAATGAAATCGTCAACTTTGTGTTGCGCGCCAGAGCCAATAACAATGGCCGCAATCCAAATTGGACCAGCTATGAGAAGTTACGCACGGTTATTGAGAAGAAAATGTTCTCTAACACTGAAGAGTTATTGCCGGTTATCTCCTTTAACGCCAAAACTTCAACAGATGAGCAGAAAAAGCATGATGACTTTGTCGATCGGATGATGGAGAAAGGTTATACCCGTAAGCAGGTTCGTTTACTGTGTGAATGGTACCTACGGGTAAGAAAATCATCATAACCTGTTGTCGGACCACCCTAATATTACAGGTACAGCTTTCGCGTTGTGGCTGTGTTGCAACTAGCACAGCCACAGTGTGAAAGATGCAGGGAATAGAGGCAGGGGGAGTTATGGGCTACTTTATTGACAGACGACTCAACGGCAAGAATAAAAGCATGGTTAACCGCCAGCGCTTTTTGCGCCGCTATAAGTCGCAAATTAAACAATCGATTTCTGATGCCATCAATAAAAGGTCGGTAACTGATATTGAGAGTGGCGAATCGGTGTCGATCCCTATTGACGACATCAATGAACCAATGTTCCATCAGGGCCGTGGTGGCTTACGCCATCGGGTACACCCAGGCAATGATCATTTTATTACTAATGATCGTATAGAGCGCCCGCAAGGTGGTGGAGGTGGCAGCGGTAGTGGTCAAGGGAATGCGGGTCAGGATGGTGAAGGCGAGGACGAGTTTGTCTTTCAGATTTCTAAAGATGAATATCTCGATTTGTTGTTTGAAGACTTGGCGCTGCCTAACCTGAAGAAAAATCAGTATAAACAGCTGACCGAATTTAAAACTCACCGCGCGGGTTATACCTCCAATGGGGTTCCTGCCAATATCAGTGTGGTTCGTTCACTGCAAAACTCACTGGCCCGCCGCACAGCGATGACGGCCAGTAAACGCCGCGAATTGCGCGAATTGGAAGAAACACTTAAAGCATTGGAGAACTCGGAACCGGCACAATTACTGGAAGAAGAGCGTGTACGTAAAGCCATTGCCGAACTGAAACAAAAAATCGCCCGGGTGCCTTTTATTGATACCTTCGATTTACGTTATAAGAACTATGAGCGACGCCCAGAGCCATCAAGTCAGGCAGTGATGTTTTGCTTGATGGACGTGTCAGGTTCTATGGATCAAGCCACCAAAGATATGGCGAAACGGTTTTATATTCTGCTGTATCTGTTCCTGAGCCGAACTTATAAAAATGTGGATGTGGTGTATATCCGCCACCACACACAAGCTAAAGAAGTTGATGAACAAGAATTTTTCTATTCACAAGAAACCGGTGGAACCATTGTTTCCAGTGCACTGAAATTAATGGACGAAGTCGTACAAGAGCGCTATGACCCCGCGCAATGGAATATCTATGCAGCGCAAGCCTCGGATGGCGATAACTGGGCAGATGATTCACCTCTATGTCATGAATTGCTGGCGAAAAAAATTCTTCCCGTGGTGCGTTACTACAGTTACATAGAGATAACCCGCCGCGCCCATCAAACTCTGTGGCGGGAATATGAAGACTTACAGGCAAAATATGAGAACTTTGCCATGCAGCATATTAGGGAGCCCGAAGATATCTATCCGGTATTCCGTGAGTTGTTCCATAGGCAGACTGTTGATAATTAACGCCCAAACTAGCCGGACATCTTTTTCTGCAACAGAAATAGCTTTCCGGCTTTTTAATGCGCTAAAATTTCCACTCCCTGCTTAACTCTTAGAGCTACCCCAATGAAATGGCATGATGGACTGCGACAACCGGGTGTATTGGCGGCATTAACTGCTGCGGTACTGTTTGGTGCGGGAACCCCGCTGGCAAAACAATTGCTGAATACGGTGAGTCCGTGGTTGTTGGCTGGTTTGCTGTATTTGGGATCGGGGGTAGGTTTAGCTCTATATCGGTTGATAACCCGCCCGGCGGCCGTCAACCTACCGCGTAATGAGTTATGGTGGTTTATCGGCGCGATTACCGCGGGGGGGATCATTGCGCCAGTGCTACTGATGATCGGCCTTACCGGGATGCCCGCATCGGGAGCCTCACTGCTACTCAATGCTGAAGGGGTATTCACTGCCCTGCTCGCCTGGTTTGCTTTCAAAGAGAATTTTGACCGCCGCATTGCCTTAGGCATGATGGTGATTGTGGCGGGTGCCGCTATTCTTAGCTGGCCGGGAGAAGCTCGCTTTGCCGGACTGTGGCCGACGCTGGCTATTCTGGGTGCCTGTTTTGCCTGGGGGATTGATAATAATCTGACCCGTAAAGTTTCGCTGACGGACGCCACCTGGATTGCTTCGGTCAAAGGATTGGTGGCGGGTCTGGTGAATCTCGTATTGGCATTTGCTCTCGGCGCAACCTTACCACCACTGACCAATCTGGCTGGTGCCCTGCTGGTGGGATTCTTTGCCTATGGGGTGAGTCTGGCGCTGTTTGTTATTGGTTTGCGCCACCTCGGTACCGCTCGAACCGGCGCTTACTTCTCTATCGCGCCTTTTTTAGGTGCAGCACTGGCGGTAGCGATGGGTGATACAGTTACAATCCCCCTGATCGTGGCCGGACTATTGATGGCAATAGGGATTTGGTTGCATCTGACTGAACAGCATGAGCATCAGCACCACCATGATGACTTACTACACGAGCACCAACATCTCCATGACGAACACCATCAGCATTCACATGATTTCCCCGTCAATGCCGATATCCCCCATAAACATCCTCATCAGCACCAACCGATGGAGCACTCCCATCCCCATTTTCCTGATTCGCACCATCGCCACAAACATTAGTAGTATATAAATTACCACGCTAGCGCCTATTTCATCGAATAAACACCAATCAGGTATTGGTAAACAGAATAATTTGCCCAATTAACATCATTGGCTTGTTATGCCTGACAAATCCCCTAATATAGGAACATTCTTATTCTGGTTGTGTTGCAGAGATGACTGTGCGCTCCTTACTCATTCTGATTTTATCTTTATCATTTATTCCCTTTTGCCAAGCGGTTTATAACCCTAAAGAATATAATATTTGGCATATTCAGGGCGGCGTTCTATACGGAGCCACCCAAACAGAAGATGAGCAGCCGGTGCTTATTAGTATTGCCGGCCCCACAACCCACTGGGCTAATATCGTGATTTCATTGATAGCCAGTGAACCTTGTGACCTTCACAAAACAACCACTGAATTTGCTTTTAATAATGATATGTTGACTGTCGAATATGGCTGTCTAACAACCGCGGGCCATACCGTCATCAGCTATACCCTGCATGATTCCGATAAGGTCAATAAGCTCTACAATCAACTGAAATCGGGCTTTACCATCACACTGGATAAACGCATTAAAGTTTGGGCGGCCAATATTGCGACGCCCATCAATAATGACTAATACTGTGGCATTTTATTGATCGTCAAGTTGACTAAAACGCAGCGTCAAATAATCCAACACACTGCGCACTGAAGGCAATAAGCCACGTCGTGAAGGGAAGACAGCATGGATAATCTCATGGCGCAGTGACCAATCAGGTAGCAGCCGAATTAAATCACCTGTGGCTAATTGCTCCGTCACCATCATGACAGGAAGCTGTACCACTCCGACACCGCTTATCGCCGCGCTGCGTAATGTGGTCATATCTGCGGTCACCAGTCGTGGTTGATGATAGACCGCCGCATGTGCCCCTTCGGGCCCGTCTAACTTCCAGATAAACTCCTGTTGAGGCTGCCCCAGGCCTAGACTTGGCCAGTCAGTTAAATCAGCCGGTACTTTCACCTCCCCAAGGCGAGCAATCAATTCAGGGCTGGCCACCAGACACTGACAGCGGTTGACCAAAACCTTCAATACCAGATCACTGTCTTGTAACGGCGGCGGCCGAACCCGAATCGCAATATCTATAGCTTCAGCAACCGGGTCTACCTGCCGATTGGTCGATTCGAGATGCAGCGTCACCAGAGGGCAACTGGCCATGAAATCTGCCAGCATGGTACTGACCGTGGCCTGCAACAGTGCCACTGGGCAGGTGATGCGCACTACGCCGCGCGGTTCTGCTCGCGTTAACTCTATCGCTTCTTGTGCCGCTTTGGCTTCTTCTAACATCGCTTTACAGTGTTCGTAATAGGTACGCCCGACATCTGTCACGGCAAAGCGGCGGGTCGATCGCTGAATTAATCGCACCCCCAGCCGCTCTTCCAATAAAGCTAACCGCCGGCTCAATTTTGATTTGGGCAAACCCAATACTCTGGCGGCAGCACTGAATCCGCCATGATCTACCACCTCTGCGTAATAATAGAGATCGTTAAGATCCTGCATAACCCGCTTCTCTGTTGCTTATCATTGTTCTAATAATAGAACACTGATAGCCAATTTTGCTATCTACTGCCGAAATTATCCTGAATGTATACTTTATCCAACTTGTGGACAGACGTATTGAATAGTTTGTCTGCTATACCTTATTAAGGCTGTTGTTAGGAGAATACGATGAAGAAAGTTCAAGGTATTTATCGTGCGCCGCGCCAACATTGGGTCGGTGATGGTTTCCCGGTTCGCTCACTCTTTTCATACCAGAGTCATGGCAAACAACTCAGCCCGTTTCTGTTGTTGGACTATGCTGGGCCGATGGATTTCACCCCGACTCAGCATCGTCGTGGTGTCGGGCAACACCCACATCGTGGATTTGAAACAGTGACCATTGTGTATGACGGCGAAGTTGAACATCGTGACTCTACCGGTAAAGGTGGGATTATTGGCCCCGGCGATGTGCAGTGGATGACTGCTGGTGGCGGTATTCTGCATGAGGAATTCCATTCCGATGCTTTCGCAAAACGTGGCGGGGCTTTTGAAATGGTGCAGTTGTGGGTTAATTTACCGGCAAAAGATAAAATGACCGCACCCGGTTATCAGGCCATTCGCAGTGAAAGCATTCCTCAGGTCGCATTACCTGACGGTGCGGGTAATCTGCGCATTATTGCGGGTGATTATGCCGAGAAAAATGGCCCAGCCAATACTTTCTCGCCGCTGAATGTCTGGGATATCCGGTTAAATCAAGGGAAAAGCACTGAGTTTATCCTGCCAGATGGCTGGAACACGGCACTGATTGTATTGCGCGGTACTGTGCAAGTTAATGGCGATGCTATTGCACGCGACGCAGAAATGGTGCTGTTGGACTCTACCGGCAGCAATGTCACTATTGAGGCTAATAGTGATGCAGTGCTGTTGTTACTCAGTGGTGAGCCAATTGATGAGCCCATTATCGGTTACGGGCCATTTGTGATGAACACGCAGGCGCAAATAGTCGAGGCTATCACTGATTTTAATAGTGGCCGCTTTGGTTCGATGGATAATCACGCATAACCTCTAAACGACCCGCCATTGCCTGATATCGCTATTATCAGGCAATGGCATTGAGCTTATTATCAAGCCCAAATATCAGCCAGCCCGATACTCACCGCAAATCCCCTCTTTCCCTCCCCGGTTATCGACTAAACTTAATGTTATATCTTGTACAAAAAATAGCATCAGTATCAATAAAACGGCGGTATCCTGTTCCATGGGGCGCTTTAATTCACATTTTGAATATTTGTCATTAATCTTATTCTATTTATAAACAAATGGTGATATTGCAATAGCTACGGTGATAATTTCACTCGAGTAACAACAAGACTGCCAAGGGATTATTTTTCATAGGAATTAATCATGAAAGACAAAAAAACAGTAGAATGGCAGAAAAAAGGGCAGTCTGAGTACGACGAGAACACGGCTTTATTAAGCGCATTAGATCATTCATTGGCGATTATTGAGTTTGATCTTTCCAGCCGCATTATTGAAGTTAATCAGAACTATCTTGATTATTTTGGCTATCAGCGTGATGAAGTCATTGGCCAGCATCATCTGATGTTTTGCCATCCCGGTTATGCCAGTAGTGAAGAGTATCAAAAAATCAAAAAATGCCTGCTGGCTGGGCAATCGCTGGAAGGACGCTTTGAGCGTTTACATAAAGACGGTTCAACGGTTTGGCTAGCGGCCACCTATCAACCGGTACCCGGCCCTGGCGGTTCGGTGACACGCATGGTGAAAATCGCCAAAGACATTACCTTTCTAATTGAACAGCAAAAGGCTACCCAAGAGTGGGTGCAGCTTTTAACGCAATTAACCGACCGCAGCGACAGCGCAATGTTTATTGCCGCCAATACCGAGCACGGACAACAAGCCGTTTATATTAATCAGGGATTTACGAAACTGTTTGGCTATACCCCAGAACAGGCTCTGGGGCAAAATATGGTCGATCTACTGCAAAGTGCGCATCCTGAACAGCTCTCGCCAGTCAATGACCCGTCACCTGACACCAGCCAACGACTCCTGCCGAAAGAGCTTTTTTACAGTAAAGATCGGCAACCCCATTGGTGCTCAGCAGTGATAAACTCACTGATTAATGAGCAAGGCGAGCAGAGTTACAGTATTGGGGTGCTAACTGATATCACCCTGACAAAAATGTATGAAGTGTTGCAATATAAAGTGCTGGAGGCCTTGGTTCGAGAGCGTCCGATTGAAGAAGTAATGTCATTGCTTTGTCATGAAGTTGAGCGAATTGCCCCTGAAGTGACCGTCAGCATTTTGCAAAGTATCGGGCAGAATCACCTTTCTCATCTTGCTGGCCCTAGTCTGCCAGTTACTTATACGTCCGCCCTCACCTGTGTGCCCATCGACCCATTCTCCGGTTCCTGCGGAACAGCCGCATTTCGCAAAGAATCCGTTGAAGTACAAGATGTCGCCACTGATTCGTTGTGGCAGGAGTACCGTCATCTGATATTACCGCATGGCTTACTGGCTTGCTGGTCAACACCGATTCTCTCCAGCCAAGGACAAGTGCTGGGTACATTCGCTTTTTATTATAAACAGAAACGAAAACCCAGTGATTTTCATCGCCAGTTGGTCAAATTGATTGCCAATTTATGTTCTCTTGCCCTGGAGAGAGAACTCTCACGCAAACAAATTCAACATTTGGCTTTTTATGATTCATTGACCGGGCTGCCCAATCGTACTCAGTTTTTGGTGTATGCCAAACAAGCCATCGTTCTGGCTGCTGAAATGAATCATCCACTGGCTGTGTTGGTGATTAATCTGGATCGGTTTAAACAAGTGAATGACTCACTTGGTCATGCCGCTGGCGATGAATTACTCGCTACGATGTCCCAGCGGTTGCGCGACAGTTTGCCTAAAAATGACATTATTGGCCGCCTGTCTGGCGATGAATTCATCATTATTCTAACCTCATGCACCATGCAACAAACCACGTTAAGAGTAGAAAAAATGCTCAGTTTGTTGTCTCAGCCCTGCCAAATTGCCAACATGAATATTATTCCGTCGGCCAGTGTAGGCATCAGTTTGTATCCTGAAAATGGTATGGAAATGGACACTCTGATGAACCATGCCGATATCGCGATGCATAAAGCGAAGAATATGGGGCGTGGGCATTTCAATTTCTTCAGTACAGAAATGAATGATCTCAATCAACAGCGCCAGGAGATGGAAGATGCGCTACGTCATGCATTTCATATCGGCTCCCTGGAGCTATTTTATCAGCCACAAGTGATGCTGAAAGATGGCCATCTGTATGGTGTTGAAGCCCTGAGCCGTTGGAAGCATCCAATATTGGGAAATATCCCCCCACAACGTTTTATTCCGCTTGCCGAAGAATGTGGTCTTATCAATGAACTGGCCCTATGGACGATTGAAACGGCATGTCGTCAATTGGCCGATTGGCGTTTGCGGGGCATTGATGTGCCATCGGTGTCAGTAAATTTATCGCCAACTAATTTCCATAACCTAGGCTTACCGGACATGATTCTACATATCTTGCGCAGTTATCATTTACCGCCGCAGGATCTGACACTGGAAATTACCGAAGACATATTGATTGAGAATAATCCGACAATATTCTCGACGATCGAAAAAATTCAACGTCTGGGAGTTCGGCTATCCATGGATGACTTTGGTACCGGTTATTCTAGCCTCAGTTACCTACGCCGCCTGGATCTCGATGAAATCAAGCTGGATAAAAGCTTTGTACATGACCTTGAAAATGATGAAACAAGCCGAACCCTAAGTGAAGCGGTGATACGCATTGGCGAGAGTTTGCAACTGTCGGTGATCGTCGAAGGGGTAGAGAATGAAGCCCAGCGCACCTTATTGAGCCGGCAAGGCTACCTGATAGGTCAGGGATTTCTATTTTCTGAAGCGCTACCCGCTATCAAACTGGAAAAATGGTTAGAGCATCGTCTGACAAGTTAGCCGATGAATAACAAGAGATATATAACGAGTTGTAGTAATCTATTAGAGATTTCTAAGCATCAATAGGTGACACTGTCACTATCGTCAGGTTGGGTAATGCTCAACCTTTTTCCTCTGTCGGCAAATTATTTATCCTTGCTGCCTTTGTAATCTGGATGTTGTTTTGTTGTTATGCAAAAATTCCTTTTTCTGCTGTTAAGCCTGATATTGCTCGGGCCATTGGGCATCGACCTCTACTTACCGACCATTCCTGCTATTGCTAAGGGGTTAAATAGTAGCGAATCATTGATCCAATCCACCATTGCGCTGTTTATTTTAGTTCTGGGGGTCGGACAACTGATTGCCGGGCCATTGGTTGACAAATATGGCCGTAAACCGATCGCCATCATTGGGATAAGCCTTTACATGCTAGGGGCCGCGATGGCTGCTCTGGCTGTCAGCCCCTTCATGTTTGTCAGCTCCCGCCTGTTACAAGGTGTGGCCGTTTGCTGCACGGCAGTGGTGGCATTCAGTGGGGTGCGCGACCGCCTTAACGGCAATGATGCTGCCCGTGCTTTTGGTTTTCTCAATGGCACATTAAATATCGTACCGGCATTAGCCCCATTATTAGGTGGTTTGTTGGCCGAAGCTTTTGGCTGGCGCGCGCCGTTCTGGTTCCTGGCGCTGTACGGCTTGTTGGTATTAATCTTGGTTATCGTTTTCCTACCGGAGACCCGACCGGCTGATACGCAACCCGTGAAGAGTTTACCGATTAAAAACTATCTGCGTATTTTGCGCGACGACCGTTTTCTGACTTTCGCGCTGGTGAATGCGGGCGCGATGGGAATGGCTTTAACTTATGTCTCTCTGGCACCCAACGTCTTGATGGTAGGTGCTGGACTCAGCCCGCTGCAATTCTCGCTGGTGTTTGGTGCCAATGGTTTTTGGATCATGGCCGTCAGCTTTTTTGCTAATCGGATTATCCAAAAAGTGGGCCGCCCTGCCTGCCTGATGACCGGCAGTGTATTGATGGCTCTCGGCTGTTTCAGCCTACTATACGGGCTGCGCTTATCACCTGAAGTGCAGCACCACTGGCTGGTTTACATGTTGCCCGTTGCCAGTGCCTGTGCCGGTTTAGCTTTTATGATGGGGCCCGCCACCAGCTATGCACTGGAACCTTATGCCAATGAGGCTGGTGTTGCTTCAGCCTTGGTTGGGTTTGTACAGATGGCAGGGGGAGCCGGATTGGGTCTGTTGGCAATGGCCTTGCCGATTGAACCTAAGTTATCTCTGGCTATTGTGATGTTGGCCGGTTGCTTATTGGCCTGGCAAGCACTCCGCGCCAGTAAACATGTGAGCGGTAAATTGCAAAAGATAAACTAACACGCCACTTCAATAGTAAATAAGAAACCGATTACCCAAATGAATTGGTGTTGTAGCAAGGCAGCAAACAAACTCATCCCGATGAGATGACATAAATCATTGATTCGGGTGGAAAATCTTCCAAGAGCAGATTTGAACGCTGCTTTCAGCGGCCTCTCAGCGGCGAGACCCATCGACGGGCCGAGTAATGAGAGCCGCTAACACCGCTACAGCATCAAGTCAGCAGGGTAACGCGATTCGCCAGCGCACACATTAACTCATATCCCACCGTTCCTGCAGCCTTTGCCACATTATCAATAGGTACATTTTCGCCCCATATTTCGACTTTGCTGCCGATCTGCGCTTGCGGGCATGGAGTGAGATCCACGGTAAGCATATCCATCGAAATCGCCCCTATCGTATGAGTCAATATACCGTCGACCATAATAGGTGTTCCCGTCGGTGCCAAGCGTGGATAACCATCGGCATAACCACAAGCAACCACACCAATACGCTCCGCGCCAGTAGCACGATAGCGGCTACCATAACCCACACTTTGACCCGCCAATAATGATTGCAGCGCAATAATCTCGCTGTGCAAACTTATCACCGGGCACAGACCAAGTCCGGCAATATCTGCAATATCCCCGCTAGGTGACGCGCCATAGAGAATAATCCCCGGACGTACCCAATCATAATGGGTGTCTGGGTTACGCAATATTGCCGCCGAGTTGGCAAAACAACGAGCCGCCGTAATATGCCCGCTAGCCTGTTGAATCTGGGTGAATTGTTCATCAACTCCGATAGGATTATCTGCATTGGCAAAGTGGCTCATTAAGGTGATTTCACCAACATTGCTGAGGCTTTTAGCCCATTGCCACACAGCTTCCGCCTGGCCAATTGGAAACCCTAAACGATTCATGCCGCTATTAAGCTTCAAGTAGATATTAAGAGGGGCCGTCAGGCGGGCCGCTTTGATGGCCTCAAGTTGCCAGTCACTGTGTACCGACGTCGTCAAGCGATAATGGTCCAGTAACACTAAATCCTGCGCTTGGAAGAAGCCCTCCAGCAATAAAATTGGCCCTTGCCAACCCTGTTCTCGCAACAGGATAGCTTCGTTTAAATCCAGTAAAGCAAATCCATCCGTCGCCGCCAGCTCTTGCCAAACACGCGCCAGACAATGACCGTAGGCATTGGCTTTCACCACCGACCAAATTTTTGCCGTCCCTACATGGCTGCGAACAACATTTAGATTATGGTGCAGCGCAGATAAATTTAGCGTGGCAGATATCGGGCGAGGCATGCTTATTCCTTCCTGAATAATATTCAGTTATTTATCGCCCAATAGCGCTCGGGCTGTGGTAATTAATAGGATTGCTTTTGAATGGCGTGCAAAGGCGCAACACTCAGCGGCCGAAAGCCCGCGCTATAGCGTGAGACTGAAAGATCATCGGCCAGAATGGCAGGACGCCGACCATACATAATATCGGCCAATAGCTGGCCTGAACCGCATGCCATAGTCCAACCTAGAGTGCCATGCCCGGTATTGAGGTAGAGATTCTTCAGAGAAGTTCGTCCAACAATAGGTGTACCATCCGGCGTCATCGGGCGCAGGCCAGTCCAAAATGTCGCCTGACTGATATTACCGCCATCGGGATACAAATCGGCGACGACCATTTCCAGTGTTTCTCGCCGCGCCTGTTCCAATTGGGTGTTAAATCCCACAATTTCCGCCATACCGCCCACCCGAATGCGATCGTCAAAACGGGTAATGGCTATCTTATAGGTTTCATCCAGCACGGTAGAATAGGGTGCGCAATCAGGGTTTGTTATGGGGATGGTCAGGGAGTAACCTTTTAGCGGATAAACCGGAATTGACACCAATCCCGCCAGCAGCGCAGTTGAATAAGCGCCAAAAGCCACGACATAAGCATCGGCTCTGATGATGTCATCACCGCACAACACGCCAGCGATTTGATCCCCGTCCACTAGCAGTTTCTCCACTGAGCGATTGAAGATAAATTTCACGCCGGCCTGTTCGGCCATTTTTGCCAGCCGCTCGGTAAACAACTTACAGTCGCCAGTTTCATCATTAGGTAGACGTAAGCCGCCAGTGAGCTTATGCGCCACTTTTGCCAGAGCAGGTTCGACGGTAGCAAGTTGATCCGCGGTTAACAGCGAATAAGGTACCCCCGCATCTTCCAATACCGCAATATCTTTGGCTGCATTATCAAATTGCTGTTCAGTACGGAATAATTGCAACGTCCCCCCTTGCCGTCCTTCGTACTGAATACCAGTATCTTCGCGTAGATCTTTCAAGCAATCACGACTGTACTCGGCCAACCGCACCATACGGCTTTTGTTAATCATATAGTGGGAAGTGTCACAGTTTCTCAGCATTTGCCACATCCAGCGCATCTGCGAAGCACTGCCATCCAGATGTATCGCCAACGGCGCATGGCGTTGGAACATCCATTTAATCGCTTTTAGAGGAACACCGGGGGCAGCCCAAGGTGCCGCGTAGCCGGGAGATATCTGGCCCGCATTACCAGCACTGGTTTCCTGAGCTGGCCCATCCTGCCGGTCAATGACTGTGACATCATGTCCATCTTTCGCTAAGTACCAGGCACTGGCAACACCAACCACACCACTTCCTAAAATGACAACGCGCATATCACCCCCACACAAAAATGCATCAAAAGCACAATATTCTGTTGACAGAAAATTAACTCAGCAGAAAAAACTATCCAACACATTAATGATAGACTGTGACTTAATTCACATTTAATTTACACTGCAATCACTTTCCAATTCAATAGCAGGCTACAAATAGCGATAACAGGCTATTTAAAGTGGCATATAAGAAAAAATGACTGAAAATAACGCTAATTACCTCTATTTACAGCATGAATAATTAGCATATTGCTAATATTAATTTTATCGGTTTTATATTCCGCAATAACCCCAAACAAACAGAGTAATAATCTAATTACGTCTCTTTTGAGATAATAACGTCTGCCAGTAAAAACCGGCACAAATCCCGCTATGGAGAACCTCTCTTTTGAAAGATGACGGATATTCATTGACATAACATCAAGACAGGCCTCAATTTATTCATATTGAGCTAGGATTATTGAAGTGACCAGTATTTTGCAGGGTTATAAACCGTGAGGATGCGCTAATGACAACTTCAACATCGAAACACACCGCGCAAGATAAGCGCCTGACTGACGGCCCAGACTGGACATTTGAATTATTACAGGTCTATCTGGATCAAATAGATCGGGTGGCAAAACATTACCGGCTCGATACCTACCCCCACCAGATTGAGGTTATTACCTCGGAACAAATGATGGATGCCTACTCAAGTATTGGCATGCCCATTAATTATACCCACTGGTCTTTCGGTAAAAAATTTATCGAAACCGAGCAAAAATATAAGCACGGCCAGCAAGGGTTGGCCTATGAGATTGTGATTAACTCCAATCCTTGCATTGCATATTTAATGGAAGAAAACACCATTACCATGCAAGCTTTAGTAATGGCTCACGCCTGCTATGGCCATAATTCTTTCTTTAAGAATAATTATTTATTCCGCGCATGGACTGATGCCAGTTCCATCGTTGATTATTTATTATTTGCTCGCCATTACATCAGTGAATGCGAAGAGCGCTATGGTGTGGAAGAGGTTGAACGACTGCTCGATTCTTGCCATGCACTGATGAATTATGGTGTTGACCGCTATAAACGCCCGCAAAAAATCTCGTTGGTTGAGGAGACTGCGCGGCAAAAAAGTCGAGAGGAATATCTGCAAAGCCAGGTCAACGCCTTATGGAAAACCTTGCCACGTAAAGACAAAGAAGAGGTGCAAACCCAAGCACAGCGCTACCCAAGTGAGCCGCAAGAGAATCTGCTCTATTTTATGGAGAAGAACGCCCCATTGCTGGAGTCATGGCAGCGGGAAGTGCTGCGGATTGTGCGCAAAGTGAGCCAATATTTTTATCCGCAGAAACAGACCCAGGTGATGAACGAAGGTTGGGCAACGTTCTGGCATTACACCATTCTTAATCATTTATACGATGAAGGTCGGGTCAGTGATCGGTTTATGATGGAGTTTCTGCACAGCCACACCAATGTGGTGTATCAACCGCCGTATAACAGCCCTTATTACAGTGGCATCAACCCTTATGCTCTTGGGTTTGCCATGTTCCAGGACATCAAGCGCATCTGTCAATCTCCCACCGAAGAAGATTATTACTGGTTCCCGAATATTGCGGGTAAAGACTGGCTGGATACACTGCATTTTGCGATGCGCGATTTTAAAGATGAAAGTTTCATTAGTCAGTTCTTATCACCAAAAGTGATGCGTGACTTCCGTCTCTTCACTGTGCTGGATGACGATAAGAATAACTATCTGGAAATTTCGGCCATTCATAACGAAGAAGGCTATCGTGCCATTCGTAATGAATTATCTGCTCAATATAACTTGAGTAATCATGAACCTAATATTCAAGTCTGGAATGTTGATCTGCGCGGGGATCGTTCTCTGACGCTGCGCTATATTCCCCATGACCGAGCACCACTGGATAAAAGTCGTCAGCAAGTGATGAAACATATACATCGCTTATGGGGGTTTGATATTCATATGGAACAACTCAATGATGATGGCAGTATTGAATTGCTCGACAGCATTCCACCCAGAGCCAATAAGCTCTAATCTCGTAGTATCGGTGTTGATATCAAATGGAAAAGGGGCGCCGCTGGCCCCTTTTTACTGTTCTATTTTTACGGATTGTGCTTCTAGCGGCGCGCTTCTGCCAAATCACTTGGCATAGTGCCCTGCATACTGTGCCAGATGGCCCCGCTCTCTTTACCGTAGGTACGCAGGCAATCCAACACCTGGTCGTAGGCTTTCTCATCGCACAGTGTCGACAAGCGGCTATAAAACGTCAGTGCCAACTTACGCGCTTCTGGATTTGAGAAATAGTAACGCCCGACGCGAGTGTACAATCCTTTCAAACCATTAAGGATTAAACCGTAAATCGGGTTGCCTGAAGCAAAAGCCAAACCACGGAAAATACCGTAATCCAGTGCAGTGAAAGATTCTGCGTTATCGTCAACCGTCTGCGCTTGTGCCAGAATTTCCTGCGCTTTGTCGGGATGATTGCGAATAGCTGTCCGGACAAAAATTGTCGCGATGTTGGTTCGAACAGCCAGTAAGTTATCTATCAATTGTGGCACGCTGTCGTGGTCAAGCCGCGCCAATGTTTCCAAAATATTAAGACCGGACGTCTCCCAAAAGTTGTTTACTTTCGTTGGTTTACCGTGCTGAATAGTGAGCCAGCCATCGCGGGCTAGCCGTTGTAGTACTTCGCGCAATGTTGTGCGGGTCACTCCAATCAGCTCTGAAAGTTCGCGCTCCGCGGGCAAAATAGTGCCTGGAGGGAAGCGATTATTCCAAATGCTTTCAATAATATACTCTTCCGCGAAACCGGCAGGACTTTGCGCCTTTATAACCATATTTTTTGACGTTCCGTAGCGATAAATATCAGCAATTTAGTATGCTCATCATACCAGACGACTCTATTCCGATATAGATCCAGAGCCGAACAAATGGTGAAAGCAGTCATAAAGTTGCAAAAATTGCGCAGATGTCATGATGAACAGATTATACATATTGCTTTTAGGCCAATAACGTAAAGTAAAATGTAACCTTAAGCAGTAATAGCGCCATATATCCTAAATAATTCGAGTCACTGCGCACAACCACTACGCATGCGGCTTGAAGTATCACGGATATAATAATTTATTAAGGAGACCATAGCTCACAATGGATATAACCATTAGACAAGCCGTACTCAGAAATTTTCTTGGCAATTCACCAGATTGGTACAAGCTGGCAATTATAGCGTTTCTCATCATTAACCCGTTGGTGTTCTTTTTTGTCAGTCCTTTTGTTGCCGGTTGGATGCTGGTGATTGAATTTATCTTCACGCTAGCGATGGCACTGAAATGTTATCCGTTACAGCCCGGTGGTTTACTCGCTATTCAAGCCGTCGCTATTGGGATGACCAGCCCGCATCAAGTAGCAGAAGAAATTGCCAATAACCTTGAAGTTCTGTTGCTACTGGTATTTATGGTGGCGGGCATCTACTTTATGAAGCAACTCTTGCTGTTTATTTTTACCAAACTGCTGCTAAGCATCCGTTCAAAAATCACTCTTTCACTCGCTTTCTGTGTCGCTTCTGCCTTCCTTTCCGCCTTCCTGGATGCATTGACCGTTATCGCCGTTGTCATAAGTGTGTCAGTAGGTTTTTATACTATTTATCATCATGTTGCCTCAAATCACTCAGATAAAGACATTAATGATGATAGTTGGATCGACAGTCAGGAAAATCGTAAAACGCTGGAACAATTCCGTGCATTTCTGCGCAGCCTGATGATGCATGCTGGTGTAGGAACGGCGCTGGGTGGCGTGATGACGATGGTGGGGGAACCGCAAAACCTGATTATCGCCAAAAGTGCCGGTTGGCATTTTGGTGATTTCTTTATGCGGATGCTGCCCGTCACCCTACCCGTGCTGTGTTGTGGATTATTGGTTTGCATACTGGTCGAGCATTTTAAACTGTTTGGCTATGGTGCCGCGCTACCTGAGCGTGTGCGTCAGGTTCTGACTGATTACGATAAGCAGGCCAGCACGAAACGCAATCGCCAAGAGAAAGTGAAGCTGCTGGTTCAAGCACTGATCGGCGTTTGGTTGGTTCTTGCACTGGCGCTACATTTGGCTGAAGTAGGCTTAGTGGGGTTATCGGTCATTATTCTCGCCACCTCTTTTTGTGGTATCACCAATGAACATGCTCTGGGTAAGGCATTTCAGGAAGCACTGCCTTTCACTGCGCTGCTTACGGTGTTTTTTGCCGTAGTCGCAGTAATTATCGAACAAAGCTTATTCACTCCGATTATTCAGTTTGTTTTACAATCCTCACCCTCGGCCCAATTATCCCTGTTTTATCTGTTTAATGGCTTACTGTCCTCGGTTTCTGACAATGTCTTTGTCGGTACCGTCTATATTAATGAGGCGCGGAAAGCATTTGAATTGGGCGTTATCTCGCTGCAACAGTTCGAGCTGTTGGCCGTCGCCATCAACACCGGTACCAACCTGCCCTCGGTGGCAACACCTAATGGTCAGGCCGCGTTCTTGTTCTTGCTGACCTCAGCGCTCGCCCCGCTGATTCGCCTGTCCTATGGCCGAATGGTATACATGGCTCTGCCTTATACCATAGTCATGACAGGTGTTGGTCTGCTCGGTGTGGAGTATTTATTAGTTCCTGTGACGGAGTGGATGATGCAAAGTGGTTGGATAAGTTTGCCTCATATCGCTGCGGGAGTTAGCATTACACACTAATGACTTGCCTTATAGTCTGTGCCAGCCCACTATCTCCTCGCTATACGGGGCTAAGATGGGCTGGCAAAACAAGCCAATATCTCACCCAAAGCAAAATTGATGCTTCTGATGGCTGTCTTAGGCGAGAAATCGCTGATTTTTGCCTAATTTTACCGTTGGGTAGCTGGCAGCAAAGATGAATTGGTTTACACTGCCAGTACAATTGCTTACTGCATGGAAAATAAAGATATGTTGCAATTTCTTAACCGCTGCTCTAAAGGGCGCGGTGCTTGGCTATTAATGGCCCTGACTGCACTTGTATTAGAATTGGTTGCGCTCTATTTTCAACACGTGATGCTGCTACAGCCTTGCGTCATGTGTATTTATGAACGGGCCGCATTATTCGGTATTCTTGGCGCATCATTGCTGGGTGCTATCGCGCCTAAATCCCCCCTGCGCTATCTGGCTATTTTTATCTGGATTTACAGCGCCTGGAAAGGGGTCCAGCTCGCCTGGACACACACCATGCTGCAACTGCATCCATCCCCCTTCACCACCTGCGATTTCTTTGTGAGCTTCCCTTCATGGTTGCCGCTAGATAAATGGTTCCCAGCTGTCTTTGTGGCCAGTGGTGATTGTGCAGTAAAACAGTGGGAATTTCTGTCGTTGGAAATGCCGCAGTGGTTAGTCGGTATTTTTGCCGCTTACCTGTTTATAGCGATATTAGTGCTGATCAGTCAGTTTGTTAAACCGAAAAGACGCGATCTGTTTAGTCGATAGTTTTCATTTCGATTGATAGTTTTCATTTCGGTTGATCATTTTCACACATATCTTTATCTCTTTAAGGCGCCCAGAAATGTGGCGCCTTTTTATATTCTGAATATCGAATGAAGCTCGCGATCTAACACATTATTGATTAACGAATAATGCCACGAGCCGAGCGGCTGAAAAAAGGTTTATATGCCAACAGTATTTGCCACTCTTTAGCCAATAACGCAATCTCATTATTCACATCAGCCACTAACTTACCCGTATAATAAATAAGACGATAAGCCTCTATAACTGCTCGCCGGTCACCGCTATTTATCCAATCAGTCTCGACTCCAGTTTCTTTTATGCCTACGGGTACGGCACGATTTCCCTCAGCTATGACATAAGGAGGAATATCCTGCACCACACAAGCACCGGTATTGATTAATACGTAGGTTCCTATCACACAGAATTGATGTACAGCACTGCCTGCACTGATAATGGCAAAGTCGTCAACTTCAACATGCCCAGCCAAACCCACATTTGACGCGAATAAACAGTGACTAGCCACGTTACAATCGTGACCAATATGGACATGGCTCATCAAATTATTATCATTAACAATATATGTAAATCCCACTACCCTGTAACGTATCCCGGTGGATGGTGACATTTTGCTGAATCAAGTTGTGGTCACCAATCACCGCCCCCTTCTCAGTAATTGCAGAAGCAGATATTATCGCGGTGGCATCAATCAAGCTATTTAACGCTCCTGGTGGAGGACTCACTTACTGCTTTGTGGGTAACTTCAGTGTTGACTGAGAGACTAATCCATCCATTGGTTTAATCGGACTTATTGACAGAAAAAAGAGAGGAATACGAGAATATAAATATGAACGTCATGCTGACTCAATCGTCCATATAAAAAGCCCCGGCGAAAACCAGGGTTTTGAAAGGGTGCCGGTACTTTCCCGGCCGTCATGTTATGGTGTAAGCGTTCATCGTACACTCCAACGTTACACAGCCTAAGCATGACTATTGCATAACAGAGAAACACACTGGCAATCGGCCCAATACGTTTTTCTGTTAAACAACTTGTCCCGTAATCTGCACCAGGCTTTAACTTCGTATGTCTAATAATCATACAGCGTTGTAATATTTCATCAAGCCTAATTGAATATAATCTTCCATTTCAGAACAATCTGGATTTTTTATTTCTTGCTAACACAGAATAAATAATAGGTTTGTCGTGATAAAACTCAATAAGGCCACCTTATGGCAGCCTTATTTTACCAACATAATCAGATTATTATGCTTTAGTATGGGTGCAAGTATACTGGCTAGCCTGCTCACCATCAACAATAGCCAAGCGGATTGGCATTGCAGAAATATTAAGCGCGGCAATAACATGTTCTTGATTATTTGCCTTCTGGAAGATTAATGATTCACCCTGACCTTCCGGATTAACTTTAACAAATTGAAAAACTGACTTATCAATGATCAATTGCTGATTAGGACCATCCAATACAGCAGAAAGGCTACCGCCCTCTTTCAATTCGCAATCAAGATTAATCAATGAAGTCCCAGCAGCCTGAACTTGATGTGAAACACTACTTAAAGTAGCGGATAGGCCGATGATGACAGCGGCTAAAGTAGAATATTTCATTTTTTTGAGTTTCTTAGTTAAATTTCGGCGTTAGTATGCCATATCTGGTTGATGATAGTGACGAGTTATCGACCTCACAGCGGTTCATTCAAAATAAACCGCTACAAAACAAGGAGATGCACTGGAACAAGTGGTGTCTAGGGTTTAGCAATATAGTTGCTGTTTATGATTTTCTGCGAAAATAGAGCAAGTCAGTCGAGTGTGAAAGTTTTGGGGCGATTGTATTTATGGCGGCTGTACTCAACGTGTTACTTACACGCACAACACCACGAAATGCCATTGAGGTGACTTCGTTAGCTTCCCGTGGTTCTCATAAAATATTTGATAATGCTAAGTTAGTTATTATTTTCTCTCGTGGTAAACCGCCTCAATGTTATACCCGTCCGGATCAAGGATAAACGAGGCGTAATATCCGGGGTGATACTGAGGCCTATATCCTGGCGCACCATTATCTTTTCCTCCGATCTGGAGGGCGGTACTGTGGAATGCCTCCACTTCCTCTTTATTTTTGGCAGTGAAAGCAATATGCATCCGAGGCGTGGAAGGTGTGCCCTGTGTTATCCAGAACGCGCCTCCCGGATCTGCCCCTTCATCGGACTGGGCCGGGCCAAAACCTACCGCCCTAGCCGCAATTTCAAGCCGGGCAACATGACCAAGGCATGCCAGTACACGCATATAAAAAATTTTACTGCCTTCAAGATTGGTGACGCTGAATCCGGTGTGATCAATCATTCTTATACTTCCGTCAACAAAGAGGAATAGGTAGTACAACATTCCACTATCGAATGAGATTTGATTTGGAATAAGAACAGGTGATTATGAAAGTGCGCTTTCTACGTAAAATTATCCTGGCCGTTCCTATTGACCTGCCCCCTCAGACTTAACGCAATACGATGTCAGCTACGCCCTCTTATAGCGCAAAGCAGTCTAGATGCTCAGAGCTGTAGGCCACTCTTTTTTAAGAAGTGCATAGACAAAGGTGTTGTCATATTTCTCCTCACCATCCTCCCTTACAAAGGAAACAAATTCTCTGAAGCAACCTTCCTGACGCATATGAAGACGGTCGCAAAGTCTCTGGGATGCTAAATTATCATCTTCAACATAGGCATAAAGGCGCCTGGCTTCTTTTTCAGTAAATAAATAATTAAACAGTGCAGCGACGGATTCTGTGGCAAACCCCTGGCCTTCATAATGCGGATTAAAATGCCAGCCCACGCTCCAGGTATTTCGATCAGGTTCTTCACTATTATCGGCAAACAGATGGCCAATAAGCTTGTCACTTTCTTTAATACATACTGCGAACTGACTGCTATCTTGAGCTCGTTTATTCGCCTCTTCTTTTGCCTCAGCTAAGGAGTTGAGTTTTTCATCATAAAAACAGGGTGCGCGCGGCGAAGATAAATAGTCGAACAGTTCCGTCGCGTCTTTGCCATTAAATGCTCGGATGATGAGTCGTGGCGTAGTGGTAACTATCATGAAACCCTCATATGGTTGTTGTAGTCTATTGTCAATCCTATGGCGCAAGCGGGAGTGTTCAGGGGAAACACTATGATAAACACATAAAGTACAATTCTAAACAACATACAACGAGGGATTAAAGAAGGTTGATCGTTTTACCGATATAATAAATATCTTGCTGTTAAATAATGGAGCATGACCATGATCAAGCATTTTATTGTCGGTTTTTTCGTGTTGTTAACTTTTTCAGTGAGTGCTGCAAATGGCGGCGATGGGGGGAATGGAGGAAACGGTGCCGATGGCGGGAATGGTTCGAACGGAGGCAATTCAGATAATACGTCCGGTCGCCCGGGTTGTCCCGGAGGAACAGATCCTGATGCCGCAGGAAAATTTTATCTTCCGGGAACAAAAGAGCAATGTAACCCGGGTAAGCAGGATTCAATCAAAAACGTCCGCAACTAATTGTGAGGTTGAAAGCGCCAATCGGCGGTTATGGTAAAAACGTGAATGCAGGACAAAGCAACACTATTTAAGCGAGTTAATAGACCGGGCCATTAAGCCCGGCCTGTATTTTGCGCTTCTGTTAAAACATCATCAGGTAATACTGACCACGGGATCAGGCCAATGTCGCAGGAATCTATATATCGTAAGGAGTTAAATACTATTTAGAGCGCTAAAATCGCCTCAATTTCAATATTTAGATCGGCTGAAAATAGTTGTGTAACTTGAACTAAAGAACTGGCAGGAAGATGCTCTCCAAAATGACTAAATAACACTGTACGTAACTGTTCTATATCTTCTAGTGAAGTCACAAAAACCGTCACTTTAATTAATGAACTAAGCGAAGTTTTTTCTGCCAAGGCTATACAATAAAGTTGAGTAAAAATCTCCTCCGCTTGATCTGCAATACTTTTTCCTTGAGATGTGGTTCCAAAAGCAGTCAACCCAGAGATATAAAGGGTTTCGTTATGTTTTACCGCATGGACATAAGGCCCTTTAACTTGACCAAGTTCTGAGTAATTCTTTCTGATTAGACCATTCATTTCTCATATCCTTTTTTGCTTATTGTGTATTTATCAGACCACATATTTCTTCTTAGACCAATAATCATTCATTATTTCCTCCCCGCATTCTGCCGCCAGCGAATAACCTGATCCAGCCACCCTTACAGGTCCACAGGTCACGTACAAATACCCATGCATAAAAACCACGATCGGCCCATGTAGTACCGACTCAGCAACAATCGTCCTCTTGAACATTCATTAAATTTGATGGTCTTATTTCAGGAGTTTATGCAAATGGAAAAACTTCGGGTTCGGGCTATACCGAAGCTCTGAGCTGGTCGCTAAGATGCTTTGGTGAAATGGTATTTCTTTTAACGAGACTTTTTCATGCGCATTGATACAATGCATCGCCTATTCCTGCCTATCTATTTAGCAGCAACGTATGCTGTTGTTATCCCAGTAATCTACATCATACAAGACTTGATTGTCTGCGGAGCACTGGTTGATATATTGAACGGTCACTACTCATTTATTGAGTTGCTTACATACCGAAAAACAACGTGTTTCAACCTTTCTCTTGTTGGCGGCTTAGCGGGGCTGGTATTTGCTCGATTTCATTGGGGCAGCATGGAATGCGATGCCCAAGAAGACGGGGATTAAATACAAGAAACATATGCCTTAGCACAGATGATTTACAACGTATACGGGAAATGGATGTCAGAGAACAATCTTGACCAGATGGCTGTTTTGAATGCTGGTTTTAATGACTATGCCTCACTCACTCCACAAACAGCAGCCATTCGATATAAATTACTTCTATACCAATAGTTATCTAGCCCACTGTGGTTTATTCAAGATATGGTCTTGCCAATCAATCACTTCACTCTCGCGCACAGCAATATGGCGCACCGAAATCCGCTCGCCATGCATAGCAGATTTTGAACCTGCTAATAATGGGTGCCAGTCAGGTAAATCATGGCCTTCACCAATTAAGCGATAGGCACAGGTAGGCGGTAGCCATTCGAAAGTCACTAAGTTTTCACGCGTTAATTTGATGCAATCCTCTTCTAACTCGAAGCGGCGCTCATAGTTACGGCATTGACAAGTTTTTAGATTAAGCTGATCACAAGCTACATTGGTGAAATAAATTTCATCCGTGTCTTCATCAATCAGTTTATTTAAACAGCACTGACCACATCCGTCGCACAGGGATTCCCATTCGCTATCCGACATTTCAGCGAGTGTTTTTTGTTGCCAAAAAGGAAGTTGTGACATAACGGTATCCGGTGTTGTGAGTAAATATAGAGTTAAATGAGCGGGTCGTTATAGACGCTTTAGCTAGCAGATGCAAGTTTTGCCGCCCGAACAACAAGCCCGAGCGGCCTATATTTAGAGTACGCGAGTGCTCAATGTCTTGCCATTCAGGCCAATTTTTAGCATATCACCCGATGCCATCGGACCGACACCTTGTGGCGTACCGGTCAAAATAATATCGCCGGGCCGTAAGGTAAAGAAACGGCTGATATAACATATCAATGGCAGAATGGGCGTAATCATATCGCGAGTGTTTCCCTGCTGACGGATTTCATCATTGATAAACAGAGATAACTCAGCCTGTTGCGCATCACCAAACTCAGCGACAGGAATAAAACCCGAAATTGGACACGAACCATCAAATGCTTTGGCCTTTTCCCACGGCTGCCCCGCTTTTTTCAACCCGGCCTGTAATTCGCGCAGAGTTAAATCTAATGCCACACCATACCCTGCAATAGCACGAGCCGCTCTGTCTTCATTCGCTTGTTTTAACGGTGTACCGATCAAAACGGCTAATTCTACCTCATGATGAACAGCACCGAACTCTTTCGGGATAGCAACCGGCTGGCGAATATCACACAATGCCGTTTCAGGCTTTATAAACAGCACTGGATCGACTGAGGTGGTACTGCCCATTTCTTTAATATGTTCGGCATAGTTACTGCCTACGCAAACCACTTTATTGACTGGAAAATCCAGCAAAGCCCCTTGCCAGTCTCTATGTTGATACATACTGCCTCTCCTGATTACATCCTGATAGACACTACCCGCAGCCAAGCTCATATTGACTACAGTATTTATTGACTAACGCTATCTGCCATCATACCAATGCTGATAGCAAAATAGTAAGAACGGTTCCAGTGCATAATGGTTCGGAAATTATCATAAACCAGAAACGCGCGACCTTGTACATCATCGGGCACGATCACCCAGGCGCGCAAGTCAGGGTTAGCCACACTTCCCTTGGGGACTACACCGAGTTGCTGCCATTGGGCCACGCTCTTGGCTTGGCTATCTTTCAAACCAGCAAGGGTAACATTGAAGCCCTCAGGCAACTGCGCTTCTTGCCCCCAGCCGATACCCGGTTTCCACCCCTCAGTAGACAAATAGTTAGCAGTGGAAGCAAACACATCATCGATATTATTCCAAATATCAACTTTGCCATCACCATCACCGTCAGCACCATAGGTCAAAAAAGAACTTGGCATAAACTGACTTTGCCCCATAGCACCAGCCCAAGACCCTTTTAATTGTGGATCTTCAACCCGACCTTGTTGAATTATCTTCAATGCAGCGATCAACTCTTTGGTGAAAAACGCCTCTCGCCTCCCTTCAAATGCCAAAGTTGATAAAGCCGAAATGACATCTTTTTTACCTTGAATCTTACCAAAACCACTTTCCATTCCCCATAGCGCCACAATATAGCGCTCAGGTACTCCGTAGCGTGCTGTCGCTTGTGATAATTGGGGTTGGTAGCGCTGATAAATCTCTTTGCCCTGCACTATTTTACTTGGCGTCAAAACTTTGGCGAGGTAATCATCCAGTGTGACCTTTTTTTCTAACTGGTTTCGATCTGATTGGATAACCCGGTCAACAAAATGAATATTAGCGAAAGCAACCGACAAAGTTGCCTCACTGATTCCCTGAGTCCGCGCCTGGGCTTTCAATTGTTCAACATAGGCAGGAAACTGCGCCGGATCGCGCCCCTGTTCGGATAACATTTTTTTGCTGTTGTTATTGCTGGCAAGGGCTGGGGTTGGCGCTGCTTGTGGTGCAGCAACCGGCGTTTGAATTGGTGCGGCCGTATTCTTGTTAGCACACCCCAAAGATATAACAGCCGCAAAAGCGACTGTAATCATAGACAATTTCATCGACGCGTTCCTTTATAAAGCCACAAACCGTGAGGGAACTAAGCTTTCGTTTCACCCAAATGCATTTTTAATAAACTTTCTGGCGGTGGCGGGACTTGCAGATAAAAGCCCTGATCGACAAGTGCACTTTTCACTTTTTCGATATCCGCTGTGGCTAAGCTTTTGCGCTCATTAAGTGAAAGCAACATCGCAAATTGGGGTTTACCAAAACTGGCGAGTAACTCAGCCGGCACTCGCGAGAAATCGTCTTTCTTTTCAACATAAAGGTAGGTTTGATCCCGTTTCGGGCTTCTATAGATAGCACAAAGCATGTTTTGGACTCTAGTCGATAAATTTAAGGGTCATATACCCTAAATAATTCGAGTTGCAGGAAGGCGACAATTGAGTGCCCCAAGACGCTTACTCAAGTAAGTGACTCGGCTGAACGAAAGCAGCCAACGCACATGCAGCTTGAAGTATGGCGGTATAACTGACAATTATAACACGCCCTGCTATATCACCTATCCGAGATATCAATAGACGGGGATATCAATGCCGATACTGGCAGCACAAGGGTCGTGAACTAAATAGGAATTCTTAGTGCTATCCACTCGCGGGCGTTGTTGATATTCCTGCTGTTGGCATTTCACCTGTTTTTCCTTTTCATTCCTCGCCGCGTCTGCGTCCTTTCGCGCTTTCTCCTCGTCCAGTTGACGTTGCCATGATTGGGCATCAAGGCCCGTTCCCCCCAAAGCTTTTCGTTTTTCAAGATAATCCGTAGAAATCTTACTATCTTTTGGAATTTCAGCGTGATAGCTAAAATCAGCCCCAACTTGCAATGGCGTTGATATGGCAATAACACCGATAAATGATAGTGGGATGAAACTCCGTTTCATCATTGATTTCCTTTAGATTAATGAATGTAGGCATCGAAAAATATCACAAAATGATTGTCATTCTCAATATTATATAACTAAAAATAGCGGTAATTCGCCTCATTTATGGGCAAAAAACAAAAACCTTCGAGTTTGTGACTCGTTTCTGTTTTATCGATGCATGGCGCAGATTGATAAAGTATTGAGTGAGATTTCTCCGAAATAATATTACGAGGTATTTTATCTCACCGCCTAATAGCCACATTACACCCTCTTATTTCTTCATCTTAAAAACGATAATAACGGGTAAGAGGCCAATCTGACTGTTGAAAAAATAAACAACACAATCATGACAGTGATATTAGCCAAATATAGACAAGTCGGGGCTAGCGAATAAGGAGAAGTTATGCTGTAATTTCTTACAAGATTGGCATCATTTGGATGTTAGGATTCAATATATTGATACGGATAGATTTATTTTTATATTACCTATAACATGCTTGGGAAGATCAGAATATTGTACCCCGAATGATATTCCGGGGATTAAACGCAGCTGAAACTGAGTCAGGATAGATGTCACAATCGCCAATTGAGTTAAAAGGCAGTAGTTTTACCCTATCGGTCATTCATTTACATGATTCACGACCGGAGGTAATCCGTCAGGCATTACAGGAAAAGGTAGATCAAGCACCCGCTTTCCTGAAAAACGCCCCTGTTGTGATTAACGTTGCAACGTTACCTAACGGTGCTAACTGGAAAGATCTCCAACAGGCTGTCACTTCAGCGGGTCTGCGTATTGTTGGCATCAGTGGTTGTCAGGATGAACGTCAAAAACGTGCGATAGCACGGGCTGGTTTGCCATTACTGAGCGAAGGTAAAGGTCAGAAAATGGCACCAGAGCCGGTTGTTAGTCCACCGGAAAATGTTCCTACCAAGACACGAATTATCAACACGCCTGTCCGTTCTGGCCAACAGATTTATGCCCGTAATTGTGATTTGATTGTTATCAGCAGTGTCAGTGCTGGAGCTGAATTAATTGCCGACGGCAATATTCATATCTATGGAATGATGCGCGGTCGGGCGCTAGCAGGTGCATCAGGTGATGCGCAGTGCCAGATTTTTTGCACGCATCTGGGTGCTGAACTAGTCTCTATCGCAGGGCAGTACTGGTTAAGTGATCAAATCCCCAGTGATTATTTTGGTCAAGCTGCGCGTTTGCATTTGCTGGATAACGCATTAACTATACAACCTTTAAATTAAGCCCTTTTGACAAGGAATCCATTTCATGGCACGCATTATTGTTGTTACATCGGGTAAAGGGGGCGTTGGCAAGACCACATCAAGCGCGGCTATCGCAACCGGCTTGGCCCAAAAAGGTAAAAAAACCGTTGTTATCGATTTTGATATCGGACTACGGAATCTAGACTTGATTATGGGTTGTGAACGCCGGGTAGTTTACGATTTTGTTAATGTGATTCAAGGTGACGCCACTTTGAACCAGGCATTAATAAAAGATAAGCGCACGGATAACTTGTATATTCTGCCTGCTTCTCAGACTCGTGACAAAGACGCTCTGACTAAAGAGGGTGTCGAAAAGATTTTAAACGATCTTGGCGAAATGAATTTTGAGTTTGTCGTGTGTGACTCACCTGCCGGCATCGAAAGCGGTGCGTTAATGGCACTGTATTTTGCTGACGAAGCTGTCATCACGACCAACCCTGAAGTTTCTTCAGTTCGTGACTCAGACCGTATCCTCGGGATATTGTCATCCAAGTCACGTCGAGCTGAGAATGGTCAGGAACCCATTAAAGAACATCTGCTGTTGACCCGCTACAACCCAGGGCGTGTTAATCGCGGCGATATGCTTAGCATGGAAGATGTCCTTGATATTCTTAGGATACCACTGGTTGGCGTTATTCCAGAAGATCAGTCTGTATTGCGCGCCTCTAACCAAGGCGAGCCTGTGATTCTGGACAAAGAGTCAGATGCCGGTAAAGCTTATGACGATACCGTTGACCGTTTGCTAGGAGAAGAACGTCCCTTCCGCTTCATTGAAGAAGAGAAGAAGGGCTTCCTGAAACGCCTTTTTGGGGGATAAACCATGGCTTTGTTAGACTTTTTTCTGTCCCGCAAAAAACCGACAGCCAATATAGCCAAGGAACGGCTGCAAATTATCGTCGCTGAGCGTCGTCGTGGGGACAGTGAGCCCCATTATTTGCCTGACTTGAAACGCGATATTTTGGCGGTTATTTGTAAATATATTCAGATTGACCCTGAAATGCTGCATGTGCAATTTGAGCAGAAAGGGGATGATATTTCGGTACTTGAACTTAACGTGACATTACCGGAAACGGAAGAAACGCCTAAATGATTTCTTCGCAATAACTACCCCCTGTATTTATTTACAGGGGGTAGCTCTTTTTTATAAACTGTATATATACCCAGGATTGTACTGGCTATATATACGCCCACCTAAACAAGAAATTCTTAACTCTTATTTCTGCTATTAATATTGCTTTAAGATCTCAGTCAATCCCGTAGCTAATAAATCCCCGCGCCAGCCACTTAATAATTCAGGTTGAGTTTCTGTTGACTTCAATTTCCAATGCCAACTGAGTAATTGGTTTATTTGGCGGCGTGACGCCAACAATTCGCTACTTAGCCCACTGCGCTCACTGACCGATACAATAAGTGCTTTAATATCTTTAAAGACTTTCTTGTAGCCTGGTTGATCAATCAGATTGATAACCGGTGGCGGCAACTGACTCTCAGGAACGGCATTACCTTCCACTACCAGCGCCAGCAAGGTTCGGCCATGATAGCGGATCTCTTGCCCACTTAATCCCAGAGAGTCAAGTTCGCCCAGCGAGGTTGGCTGATAGCGGGCGACTTGCCACAAGCTCTCTTCGCGAACCACAAAGTTCACCGCCAGGTCACGTTCACGAGCCTGACGTAAGCGCCATGACGCCAACTTTTGCAGACAAGCCAACTGATGGCCGCGCAACTGCCAGGCATTGGTGATTTCACGGTAGGCTAATTCGGGATCGAGTGTTTCACTACGACGGCGACACAACAGTTCACATTCGTCTTTAGCGGCGTCCATACGCCCTGCTGCTTCGGTCGCTTCCACTAATTTAGTGGCTAACGGTAACAGGTAAAAAACGTCAGCTGCCGCATAATCACACTGTTTTTCACTCAGAGGACGCGCAATCCAATCCGTGCGAGATTCACTTTTATCTAATTCGATGCCTTCAAATTCATTCACCAACATGGCGAAACCGCAAGATAACGAGCGGCCAGAAAATGCCGCCAACACCTGAGTATCGATCATCGGTGTGGGCATAAGTTGAAAGGCATTCAAGAACACTTCGAGATCTTCACTGCCTGCATGTAGATATTTCACTACATTTAAATCTTGCAACAACTCACGGAAAGGCTGCCACTGCGTGATGGGCAAAGGATCAATCAGCGAAAGTTGTTCACCGTCATACAGTTGAATCAGGCCCAACTGAGGGTAGTAGGTACGGGTTCTGACAAACTCTGTATCCAGCGCAACATGAGCATGTGTACGGGCTTGTTCGCAGACCTGCTGCAACGCACTGTCGGTCGTGATCAACTGATAATTCAAAACGTGATTCTCTATTAGTCGTTAGTGCTATGGCAAACACAACAACGCCGGTAATAACCGGCGTTGTTGATGATGATTGAGTGACGCCCTCGCTAAGCTATGCTGCGTTTTGCTCGCTAGTCTTAGCTTTAATCTGATCGTCACGCAGTTCCCTGCGCAAAATTTTGCCAACGTTCGATTTTGGCAATTCGTCACGGAACTCTACTATTCTCGGTACTTTATACCCTGTTAGGTAGCGGCGGCAATGGGTTAGCAGCTCTTCCTGAGTCAATGAGGCATCTTTTTTTACCACAAACAATTTTACTGTCTCACCGGAAACCTCATTAGGCACTCCTACAGCGGCAGACTCCAGCACTTTCGTATGTAACGCCACTACATCTTCAATCTCGTTAGGGTAGACGTTAAAACCTGAAACCAGAATCATATCCTTTTTACGATCAACGATGCGCAAAAAGCCTTGTTCATCTAACGTCGCAATATCACCTGTTGCCAACCATCCGTCTTTTAATACTTCATCTGTCGCTTCAGGGCGTTGCCAATAGCCTAACATAACTTGCGGTCCACGCACCCACAGTTCACCCGGATCCCCCATAGCAACATCGTTGCCTTCATCATCCACCAACCGAACATCGGTAGATGGCACGGGTAAGCCAATACTGCCACTGTAATGTTTCAAATCATAAGGGTTACCAGTGACTAATGGCGAACACTCCGTCAAACCATAACCTTCCAGTAAATGTTTCCCGGTTAGTTTTTCCCATTTTTCGGCCACCGCTTTCTGCACCGGCATGCCGCCCCCCACAGAAAGCCGTAATGTCGAGAAATCTAATTTAGTAAACTCTTCGTTATTTAACAGCGCATTAAATAACGTATTAACTCCCGTCATCGCGGTAAAGGGATAGCGGCTGAGCTCTTTCACCATTCCTGGAATATCTCGCGGGTTGGTTATCAATAAGCTGCGCCCGCCCAATTCGATAAATAACAAGCAGTTCATGGTCAAAGCAAAGATATGATAGAGAGGAAGTGCCGTCACAACTAGCTCGTGACCTGGCTGCAACAATGGCGCGTAGGCAGCCTTGGCCTGTTCCAGATTCGATTGCATGTTACGGTGAGTTAACATGGCCCCTTTCGCCACGCCGGTAGTACCGCCGGTATACTGCAAGAATGCCATATCTGTATTGATGATATCCGGCTTCACATACTGCATCCGCCGACCTTTCTGTAAGGCAGTGCGGAATGAAATAGCATCAGGCAAATAGTATTTCGGCACCAAGCGCTTGATATATTTAACCACAAAATTAACTAAAGTCCCTTTCGCGGTCGACAATTGGTCGCCCATCCGAGTCAGAATGACGTGCTTTACCTGAGTCTTAAATACGACTTTTTCCAATGTATGAGCAAAGTTGGAAACAATAACAATGGCCGCAGCGCCACTATCATTAAGCTGATGTTCTAATTCTCGTGGGGTATACAAGGGGTTAACATTCACTACAACCATACCGGCGCGTAAAATACCAAACAAAGCGATAGGATATTGCAGTAGGTTCGGCATCATCAATGCAACACGGTCGCCTTTTTGTAACCCCAAACCTTGCTGTAAATAGGCGGCAAAAGCACGGCTACGCTCTTCCAGCTTACGGAAGGTCATCACCTCCCCCATATTGATGAATGCAGGTTGGTCCGCATAACGTAATGCAGCGTTCTCAAACATTTCCACCAAAGAAGAATAGCGATCCGGGTCAATTTCTGCGGGGACATCTGCCGGATACCGCTTTAGCCATACTTTTTCCAAGGTAGCGCTCCTGAAATTATTATTAGTCGCCCAATGAGGGAGGCAAACTTATTGACACCAGAACTTTAACAATATTTTAACTCAGCTTACCAGTTTGCTTTTAAACAATTTTGAGGTTGCGATATACATCACTATTTTCTGGCGTGAGACCATAGAAATATTCAAGCTGAAATATAAATCTCCGTAAAATTAACAGACTATTTTAATTTAATAATGTTAAATATTATAAGCTTTTGATTATAAAATATTTTATTCAAATCCTGTGTGCGATAGAGACAAAAAGGGCGCTGAATTCAGCGCCCTTTTGTTCAATACACTTCTGTAAAGGTAACCGGCCCACTATTCCGTAACGATAGTTTGTATCGGTGCAGGCCCCGGATTGTACCAACCGTCCCATCCTGGCCCCCACATACCAGGGTGACGATAACCCCAAGGGTCCATCATGGGTGGCATTAACACTTGCTGCTCAATATGCCAACGCTTATAACCCGTAGCATTCATTACCACGAAATCATAAGGGGTCTGGCCAATTTTACCCGCTTCAACACCAGTAATTGGCCCCACAACAGTGACAAGATGCCCGCGGAAATCGACGGGTTCAAGGAAACCATTCACATAAGCAATAACACGCCCTTGTGAAGGTTCACCTAAAATAGGTCTGGCGCCGGAATCTAACGGTACGCTAGCAATTTCAAGCCGAGTACGCCGAGCCTCGTTGGTCACATTAATAACGGTTCCACCAAAACGAGCCTCCTGACCCATAAAGACCTTGGGATCAGTCCGAATCAAGTTAAGATTTTGCTGCGGTGTCGCGGTTGTTCCCTGAATCGCGGGCGGGATCGTGACACAACCGGAAAGTAGCAAAGCACCCAATCCTAGCCAGCCACACCTCCATTTACGGCTCTTGTTCTGGGTAGATTGAGCTGTTGACGTCATTATCGCCATAACCTGAGTCTCCTTATCATATCTCTATCTTGATATTTTAGACTCTAAACAGCATGACAAGTTGCTATATTCTTGATCCTTCAAATTACAGCAGCAACGAGAAGTTCTAACGGCCAGGAAGTTTTTTCCAGGTCACTTCATTGCGCAGATACACCGGCTCGGCATTCTCCACACTGACGACCTGTCCATTCACCCATGATGATAATGCCAGCGGTAACATATCTTCAGCATGAGGTAAGGTTATTTCGCCGTCAACCAGCACTACACCGCTGCCGCTAATCAGATCAGGATAAGTTTGCCAACCCGTACCGACCGTCGACCAAGTGCCACTCAATGATTGTGCATGCTCCAGCGCTTGTGCCGGTGTCATCACCGCTTCACTCGCGTCCCCGAGCCACAGCCCTTTGTCGTTACGCTCGAATTCGCCCCAATAAACTTCGCCCATCCTGGCATCTATTGCCGCGAGTACGCGAGATGCCCCCGTCAGGCGAAACGCCCCCTGAGCCATGGTTTGCAAGGTAGAAATACCGATCATTGGCAAATCAGCGCCTAATGCCAGCCCTTGGCCAATGCCGATGCCAATTCTTACACCGGTAAAACTGCCTGGGCCACGACCAAAGGCCAGTGCATCGAGTTGTTGCAGGGACAAGCCTGACTCTGCCAGCACTTGCTGTACCATCGGTAAAATTCGTTGGGTATGTTCTCGTGGGCAAAGCTCAAACAGAGCCTGAACCTCACCGTTGTTCCAGAGTGCGACAGAACAAGCTTCTGTTGCGGTATCGATCGCTAAAATTCGCGTGGACATGCCAACCTCGGCAGGAAAAGAAGATGAATTCAACACAGGGCGCGCATAATAGCACACCCCTCCTCGCATTTCCCTCAATCGCGCTGCTTGAGAAAAGCGATAGCTTTCGCTAAATCACGGGTACGGGGGGCCGGTGGTAAGCTATTAAGGAACATAGCACCATAAGGGCGCATCACCAGGCGGTTATCGCAGATAACCAGCACACCGCGATCATCAATATCACGAATCAAACGCCCGACACCTTGCTTGAGCGTAATCACTGCATCAGGTAATTGCACATCATTGAACGGATCGCCGCCACGCAAGCGACAATCTTCAATGCGCGCTTTCAATAAAGGGTCATCCGGTGAGGTAAATGGCAGTTTGTCGATGATAACGCAAGATAAAGCATCACCTCGGACATCCACTCCTTCCCAAAAGCTGCTGGTCGCCACCAAAAGTGCATTGCCCGCCGCGACAAATTGCGCAAGAAGCTGCCCTTTGCTAGTTTCCCCTTGCACCAATACCGGCAATGTCATGCTGGCCCGGAACTCTTCTGCTAGCCCGCGCATCATCTGGTGCGAGGTACACAGGAAGAAACAGCGCCCTTTATTGGCATCAATCAAGGGTTTTAGCATCACTGCCAACTTACGCGCCGCCCCCGGCTCATTTGCGGAAGGCAGATTGCGCGGCACGCACAGCAATGCTTGATTGGCATAATCAAACGGGCTGGGCAGCAGCAGTGTCTTGGCATTGGTCAACCCCAGTCGGGAGGTAAAATGCGACAATTGATCATTCACCGATAATGTAGCTGAGGTGAAGATCCAAGTGCCGGGTTTTTCTTCGATTAACTCGCGAAAGCGGTCAGAAACTGAGAGTGGCGTTAGCGCCAGAACAAAATGCCGTGAGTTACACTCATACCAATAGCTGTAACCGGGCATGGAGACATCTTTTAATCGTTTCAGACGGTTGCGATACACCGTAGCGCGCTCAAAGGCTGCATCCAGCATGGCGCTACGCCCCAGGGACAACTTCATGACGTCGTAACACAGTTCCAGTGCATCATCGAGCAACAGCAACGCCCGCTGAATGGCGGGTTGCTCCATCACATCGCGTAGATTACCGCGATAACCGGGATCCCCCAGAACCAAACGAAAATCTTGCGTGCTTTGTGTCAGGCGGTCGGCACTTTTTTGTAATTGCGCTGAATCACGCACCTCAGTGCGATAGGCAATAATAATATCTTTTGCCAAATCCATCAGTTGCCTACTAGTCAGTTGCTGACCGAAATATTGGCTGGCAATATCAGGTATCTGATGGGCTTCATCGAAAATCATTACGTCGGCAGTAGGGATAAGTTCTGCAAATCCGCTCTCTTTTACTACCATATCCGCCAGGAATAGATGGTGGTTAACCACCACTACATCAGCATCCATCGCCCGACGGCGGGCTTTGACCACAAAACAATCTTTGTACAACGGGCAATCACTGCCCAGACAGTTGTCATTGGTGCTGGTGACTAGCGGCCAAACAAAACTGTCTTCGGCCACTTCACCACAGGTACTGATATCCCCGTCTACGGTTTCTGCTGACCAGCCGCGCAGTCGAACTAGATCCACTAATGTTTCACTGGCAAGTTCGCCACCCGCCAGAGATTGCTGTTCCTGTCGCTCCAGACACAGGTAGTTCGAACGGCCTTTGAGTAACGCCAACTTTCCTTTGTATTTTAGGGCTGTCGCTACCGTGGGCAGGTCGCGGGAATAGAGCTGATCCTGTAATGCTTTGGAGCCAGTGGAGATAATGACTTTGCAATCAGCCCGTAAGGCGGGTGCCAAATAAGCAAATGTTTTACCCGTACCCGTACCGGCCTCAACCACCAGTTGTTGTTTAGCATCAATGGATTCGCTGATTGCCGCAGCCATCTGGCGCTGGGACTCACGGGGATTAAAACCTGTAATGGCCTGCGCTAATGCGCCATCTATTGCAAAATCGTCTGTCACACTTTCTCTTCCGGGCGAAATCAGCGGTGATTATGCCAAGCCTGACGCCTTACGACCACACATTCTCGCGGCGAGCTATGCTACTCTATTGCAATAACTGACATTGACATTCACACAAGGGAGTGAAAATGAGTATTGAGCGCATTAATCCAGAGAAACGTTGGTCAGATGCAGTGGTATTTAACAACACTATCTATTACACCAGCGTGCCGGAAAATTTGGATGCAGATGCCACGGCACAGACGGCAAACGCCCTGGCAGCGATTGATATGATATTGAATCAGCTTGGTTCAGATAAAAGCCGTATTTTGGATGCTACTATTTTTCTGGCTGATAAGGCTGACTTCGCTGCGATGAATGCGGCGTGGGATGCCTGGGTGGTTGATGGCAGTGCACCTGTACGCTGTACCGTCGAAGCCAAGCTAATGAATCCAAAGTATAAAGTTGAAATCAAAATTATTGCGGCTATTTGATTAGCAGCCAAATTTCCTTGGCTTGCCTCAGACTAATCACAACGTGAATAGGCGGGGAAATGTGCCGAATGGGTCGTAGCGGCGTAAGCCGCCGGAGCGCCCATCGGTGCAGCCGCCCCGCCAGACTCCAGATTAGGATAGCTTTATCATTACCATCCCGGCCAGTAACAAGATCAGACCAATCCAGCCTTTATAGTTCAGACGCTGATTAAATAAGATCCAACCGGCTGCTACAGTGGCAGCTATACCAAACCCGCCCCATAAAGCATAAGCCACTGACAACTCAATACCTTTTACCGCCTGGGCCAGCGCACTGAATGCCCCTAATACTGACAACAATGATAATATGCCCAGCCATACTCGGCGAAAACCGTCTGACATTTTCAGCAAGATATTGGCGATGATTTCCAGGATGACAGCCAAAATCAGAAACGCGATATGATAAAACTCAAGCTGTTGCATGATGCTCACCTGAATTTCGGCTCGGACTGTTTGGTTTCTTCGGCTTACGAGTCCCTGATTTCACTAACATTATGCCACCGATCAAGGTGACTAAACCGGCAATTTTTAGTGGCGATAAACTTTCATCAAACCACAACACACTGAAGACTGTGATAATAAGGATACCAATCCCTTCCCACAGAGCATAAGCCACACCTAAGGCCACTTTCTTTACTGCCAGCGCCAGCATGATATAAGAGCCCGTTATCATAAAATACATCACGATATGCCCGGTCAGCTCACCACTGACACTGGCGTATTTCATTGATAATGTGCCGATAATTTCTGCAACAATCGCTAAACCTAAAAATATCCAATAAATCATCATTCTTCTCCTAACACACTACTACCCTATAGGTTTCAAAGTGCAGGAAGACGGCAAACAAGAGAATCCCAATGAGCTTACATAAGTAAGTGATTCGGGTAACAAATCTGCCGGGAGCAGATTTGAACGCTGTTTGCGGCGGCCTCGTAGAGACGAGGCCCATGGATGGGCCGAGTAACGAGTGCAGCCAACACCCCTGCTATTTGAAACATGACGAGTAAAACGCACGCTAAGGTCTATTTGTTACGGTTATCCTCACTCGGCACCCTATTCACAGGGAATAGACGTGCGCAGGCCGTAAGAAATAGAAACTCACTTGGCGTATAAATTTTGTTAAATTTATTAACTACAGAAGAAGAACGACGCTACAGCTCGCTGCACCAGTGATGCTCACTGGCCAGAATGGCAGACAGGAAGAGTTGACAGGTTGAAGGTTTGAAAGTAATTCCATTAATTTTCATCATAATATATCTCTTTTTTTTAGCCACACGCGGTTTAGCTACATTCTTGTATGCAAAACTTAGTGTGATACGCCTAAAACCCTCATCAAATTGGAATAATTAACTACTGTATTTTTACCACAGCCAATTTTATAAAGCAAACCATCAATTTGGTAAATAGTTTATAAAAAGAGATTACAAAATAATAAGTTAGTGATTCTAAAAAAACAAAACCTCTGCATTACAGAGGTTTTATTGTTGGCAACGAATGCCTGTATCTCCCATCAGTTCAGGAGGTTAGAGCAACTTATGCGGTAGCTCCCGCAACAGCTTGTTTGGCTAATTCAGTAATGCGAGCGTAATCACCTTTTTCTAAGGCATCAGCAGGAACTAACCATGAACCGCCGATACACAATACGCTTTTCAGCGCCAGGTAATCACGATAGTTATTCGGTGTGATACCGCCAGTTGGGCAGAAACGCACTTGAGAGAATGGGCCACCAATGGCTTGCAAGGCTTTCACACCACCGTTAGCTTCTGCCGGGAAGAATTTAAACTCTCGCAGGCCATAACTCATGCCCAGCATCAGTTCTGAAACAGTGCTGATCCCTGGGATCAACGGAATAGAGCCCTCAGTCGCTGCTTTGAGAAGTTCATCTGTCAGCCCTGGGCTAATAGCAAATTGAGCACCTGCCTCAATCACGTCAGCCAATTGCTGCGGATTAAGAACAGTCCCCGCGCCAACTATCGCTTCAGGCACTTCTTTAGCAATGGCGCGGATAGCCTCAACAGCACAAGGGGTGCGCAACGTCACTTCCAGCACCCGAACACCACCAGCCACCAGGGCTTTTGCTAATGGTACCGCTTGCTCGAGCTTGTTGATCACGATCACCGGGACAACCGGGCCTGCGGTCATGATTTGTTCAGCGCTCGTTTTCCAGCTTTTCATCAGTTGTTATCTCCACTTATGCCGATTGGCATGTACTCACCCGAAGGTGTTCGTTGAAATATGGCAGGCAGAACATGCATTCCTGCTTCTGCCTGCCATAAAGAATCACAATGCGAGCCAGCTAACGGCTCTTTATTATATTTATTCGAACTCATTCCATGAACGACCATCACGAGTAATCATGGCAACCGATGCTACTGGCCCCCATGTCCCGGATTGGTATGGCTTAGGTGCTTCATTATCAGCAGCCCACGCATCCATGATGGAGTCAACCCACTTCCAGGCTTCCTCGACCTCATCACGGCGCACAAACAGCGCCTGAATACCGCGCATTGTCTCTAACAGCAGACGTTCGTAAGCATCAGCCATGTGCTGTTCGTTAAAGGTTTTGGTGAAGCTAAGGTCAAGTTTGGTGGTTTGTAAGCGGTGCTTGTGCTCCAGACCTGGCACTTTATTCAGCACTTCAATTTCGATGCCTTCATCTGGTTGTAGACGAATGGTCAACTTATTTTGTGGCAGTTGCTGATAAGATTCACGGAACAGGTTCAGCGCAGGGTTTTTAAAGTAGACCACCACCTCAGAACATTTGGTCGGCAGGCGTTTACCGGTTCTCAAATAGAACGGCACACCGGCCCAGCGCCAGTCATCTATATCCACACGAATAGACACGAACGTTTCGGTATTACTGCTCTTGTTCGCCCCTTCTTCTTCCAGATAGCCAGGCACTTTATTACCTTGTACAAATCCAGCGGTATACTGACCACGCACGGTGGTTTCGCGCACATTGGTGTGATCGATACGGCGCAGAGAGCGTAGTACTTTCACTTTTTCATCACGAATACGGTCAGTACTCAAATCTGCTGGCGGTGACATGGCAATCATGGTCAGAATTTGCAGCAAATGGTTTTGAATCATATCGCGCATCTGACCGGCCTGATCAAAATAGCCCCAGCGCCCTTCAATCCCTACTTCTTCTGCAACAGTTATCTGCACATGGTCAATCGTGCGGTTATCCCAGTTAGATGCGAACAGTGAGTTGGCAAAACGTAAAGCCAACAAGTTCAGCACGGTTTCTTTACCGAGATAATGGTCGATGCGGTAAACCTGACACTCGTTGAAATATTCGGCAACCTGATCGTTAATCACCCTTGAGGACGCTAAATCTTTCCCTAATGGTTTTTCCATAACCACACGCGCAGGCTCTTTATTCAGCCCCGCTTCACTTAAGCCTTTGCAGATTGCCCCAAAAGTATTGGGCGGCATGGCAAAGTAATTGATAGTTATGCGATTTTTCTGATCTAACATTTTGCCCAATTTGGCAAAGTGTTTGTTGTCATTGACGTCTAAATTACAGAAGTCGAGACGAGAACTGAGTTTTTGCCACAATTCGTCATCCAGCTTCTCTTTCATAAAGGTATCGAGGGCTTCCTTTACCACGGCTGTGTACGCGTCTTTATCCCAGTCGGCACGGCCTACGCCGATAATCCGAGTATCCGGGTGGATGTGACCCGCTTTCTCTAATTGGTAAAGGGAAGGCAACAGTTTCCGACGAGCCAAGTCACCCTTAGCGCCGAAAATCACCAGATCACACGCCTGGGCTGCCTGGCCTGTATTAGTTACCGCCATGTTATTCTCCTCGTTGCAGGATATTTGTAATTTTCTTACATTACTAATGTACTCTCTTTGACTATAGCCAGTAAACCCAGATAAAAGCGGGCCAAAAAAGGTCAAAAAACACGCGATAGAGTGGCAAGCCGCGTCAAATCAGGCGGTACAACTTTAAAATGTAATTTTATGACGGTTTTGACAACTATTTACCATTATGAAAATTAGACACAGGTCATATTCTGGTGAAAAAGAGTCACTTCTTACCAGATGCCTCTGCCAACGGGTCCCAGCTCGTAGTATATTTTCATTAAACCGGCATAGATTTCTCCTTTAAATGAAATCGGTAAAACCCATGGGTGATTCTCGATATATGAATACGCTGGAAAATATCCAAAATAATCTGGACCTCCTGAGCAAATCGGAAAGGAAAGTCGCCGAGGTCATCCTCGCCTCCCCACAAACGGCCATCCACTCAAGTATTGCCACACTTGCCAAATTGGCGAACGTGAGCGAACCCACCGTAAACCGCTTTTGCCGTCGATTAGATACCAAAGGTTTTCCTGATTTTAAACTTCATTTGGCACAAAGTCTGGCTAATGGCACACCTTATGTGAATCGAAATGTTGAAGAGGATGATAGTGTATCCGCTTACACGGGGAAAATATTCGAATCGACCATGGCTAGCCTGGATATGGTGAAGAATAATTTAGATATTGCAGCCATTAATAGAGCGGTAGATTTATTGACTCAAGCGAAGAAGATTTCATTCTTTGGCCTTGGTGCATCTGCTGCCGTTGCTCATGACGCGATGAATAAATTCTTCCGCTTCAATATCCCAGTGATTTATTTTGATGACATCGTTATGCAACGTATGAGTTGTATGAATTCCAGTGAAGGTGATGTCGTGGTACTGATTTCTCACACTGGGCGGACAAAAAGCCTGGTGGAGCTGGCTCACTTAGCTCGTGAAAACGATGCCACTGTGATTGCTATTACCTCACGCGATACCCCGTTGGCCCATGAAGCAACATTACCGCTGCTGCTGGATGTGCCGGAAGATACTGATATGTATATGCCGATGGTTTCGCGCATCGCTCAATTAACGTTAATTGATGTGTTAGCCACCGGATTCACGCTGCGTCGTGGTGCTAAATTCAGAGATAACCTGAAACGGGTCAAAGATGCATTGAAAGAATCGCGTTTCGATAAAGGTTCAGCGCGTATCAACAGCGGTGAGTAACGTTCATAAATCCATAAGCAGAATTCAAACTCGCTTTGTTTTGTGCTAACGCAGCTTCTGTAATGATAATCTGACATATTATTGGAACATCATTTTCACCATGGCTCCGGTAAATATTATCTGAGTCGATAAGTTAAGATAGCTTGAGTACTTTTTACTATCGGATTTATTATCCGCTGTTTTAACAACACCATGCTTCACCAGTCAACGGAGTAAGAGATGTCCAGACGGCTTAGAAGGACCAAAATTGTTACTACACTGGGGCCAGCTACTGACCGCGACAATAATCTGGAAAAGGTTATTGCTGCAGGTGCTAACGTAGTCCGCATGAATTTTTCCCACGGTAGCGCTGAAGATCATATTGAACGGGCCAATAAAGTCCGTGAAATCGCCGCCAGATTGGGCCGACATGTAGCGATTCTTGGCGATCTACAAGGTCCTAAAATCCGTGTATCAACCTTTAAGGAAGGTAAGATATTCCTTAATATTGGTGATAAATTCCTGCTAGACGCCAATATGTCCAAAGGTGAAGGCGACAAGGAAAGAGTTGGTATCGATTATAAAGGGCTACCTGCTGATGTGGTTCCCGGTGATATCTTGTTGCTGGACGATGGTCGTGTGCAGTTGAAGGTTATTGAAGTTCAGGGCATGAAAGTGTTCACCGAAGTCACTGTCGGCGGCCCACTCTCCAATAACAAAGGTATTAACAAGTTAGGTGGTGGCCTGTCAGCCGAAGCATTAACCGAAAAAGATAAAGCCGATATCATCACTGCGGCCAAGATTGGCGTGGACTACCTGGCTGTTTCTTTCCCACGTACCGGTGAAGATTTGAATTATGCCCGTCGTCTGGCGCGCGATGCTGGTTGTAATGCACAAATTGTGGCGAAAGTTGAGCGTGCTGAGGCTGTGGCAACCGATGAAGCTATGGATGATATCATTCTGGCCTCTGATGTGGTGATGGTAGCTCGTGGTGATTTGGGTGTTGAGATTGGTGATCCTGAGTTGGTCGGTATTCAGAAAAAACTGATCCGCCGCGCCCGTCAGCTAAACCGTGCTGTGATCACTGCGACTCAGATGATGGAGTCGATGATAACCAACCCAATGCCAACCCGCGCGGAAGTTATGGACGTGGCCAACGCGGTGCTGGATGGTACCGATGCGGTGATGTTATCAGCTGAAACCGCTGCGGGTCAGTATCCTGCCGAAACCGTTGCTGCAATGGCTCGTGTTTGCCTGGGTGCAGAAAAAATCCCCAGCATTAATGTGTCAAAACATCGCCTGGATACGCAATTCGATAATATCGAAGAAGCTATCGCGATGTCGACCATGTATGCGGCAAACCACCTGAAAGGTATCACGGCGATTATTGCCATGACTGAGTCGGGCCGTACTGCGCTGATGATGTCCCGTATCAGCTCCGGTCTGCCGATCTTTGCTATGTCGCGTCACGAGCATACTTTAAACCTGACTGCGATCTATCGTGGTGTCACTCCGGTTTATTGTGATACTCATACTGATGGCGTACTAGCAGCGAGTGAAGCAGTCAATCGACTGAGAGACAAAGGTTTCCTGGTATCAGGCGATTTAGTCATTGTCACTCAAGGCGATGTCATGGAGACGGTTGGCACCACCAATACCAGCCGTATTCTGCGTGTTGAATGATATGATTCTGTGATAGACAAAAAGCAAAAACCCGCTGCTCACTAGCGGGTTTTTTTATTTCTTGATTCGACACCCACGCTTAGCGTTACAAGTCCTTACGAACATAAGGCTCTATTTCGCCTTCTTTGCGCGTTTTCAGCAGTTTTAAAATCCAGGTGTATTGTTCTGGGTTCGGCTTAACCAATAGCTCAACTTCTTCATTCATGCGGCGTGCAATATAAGCATCATCCGCATCTGCCAGATCATCCATCGGTGGACGAATATAGATATCAAGACGATGTTCACGATAATTGTAAACAGGGAACATTGGAACGATAGCCGCACGACAAACTTTCATCAAGCGCCCCACGGCGGGTAGCGTGGCCTTATAAGTCGCGAAGAAATCTACAAACTCACTTTGCTCAGGGCCATAGTCCTCATCGGGCAAGTAATAACCCCAGAACCCTTGACGCACGGAACTGATAAAGGGCTTGATCCCACTCTCTCGTGCATGGATACGGCCACCAAACCGCAAACGTGCACTGTTCCATAAATAATCGACAACTGGATTGCGTTGATGATGGAACATACCTGCTACTGGCTTACCTTGCTCAGCTAGCAACATGGCCGGAATATCAATCGACCAGGCGTGGGGCACCAACAAAATAACATTGCGCTCCTGTTGTTGCAGTCCATCTAAAATATCCAAGCCATGCCAATGAACCCGCGTCAACACTTTCTTTGGATCACGAAAACACAGCTCCGCCATCATCATTAATGGTTGTGCCGCGGTTGCAAACATTTGATCAATAATATGCTCGCGCTCTGCTTCTGGCAGCTCTGGCATACAATAAAGTAAGTTAATACGGGCTCGGCGACGGGCACTTTTAGCAAACTTCCCGGCAAGACGCCCCACCCCGGCCAATAATGGATCACGGAATTTCGGTGGGACATAAGCCATCGCTGCCATTGCCCCAGCGCCTAACCACACACCCCAAAAACGAGGATGTAGAAAAGATTTTTTAAATACCGGAATAAAACCAGCTGCGTCGTTTTTCTCTTTATACATGGGGAACTCTTGGAATTGGCGGTGAGCTAATAATATACCGCTGGGTATAAACGCGCCGGAAGCCCATAGCTACCGGCGTGCTATTTAATCCAGTTGCAACTGCGGAATGACCTGTTTGGCAACGGCCAGATAGTCGTTGCGATCTTTGCCACTCAACCCTTCTGAGCGCGGTAACTTCGCGGTCAATGGGTTAACTGCCTGCTGGTTCATCCAAAATTCATAATGCAGATGCGGGCCTGTGGAACGGCCTGTGTTACCTGATAATGCGATACGGTCACCACGTTTTACTTTTTGGCCTGGTTTCACCAGTAACTTCTTCAAATGCATATAACGTGTGGTGTACTGACGGCCATGACGGATAGCAACATAATTTCCCGCCGCACCACTCCGTTTAGCAATAACTACTTCACCATCACCCACAGCCAGCACCGGTGTGCCAACTGGCATCGCAAAATCTACCCCTTTGTGCGGTGCAATACGACCGGTCACTGGGTTAATTCGGCGCGGATTGAAGTTAGACGAAACGCGGAATTGTTTCATGGTGGGGAAACGCATAAAACCACGCGCCAGGCCAGAACCCTGGCGGTCATAGAACTTACCGTCATCGGCACGGATGGCGTAATAATCCTTACCACCTGAACGCATTCGCACCCCAATCAGTTGGCTTTGCTCACTGCGGCCATCGAGTATTTCACGAGACATCAACACCGAGAACTGATCACCTTTGCGCAGCTTGGCAAAATCTAACTGCCATTGTAATGCTTTCGTCACAGCACGTATTTCTGCACCAGTCAAACCGGCCTTTTTGGCGCTGGTAACAAAACTGCCATCAAGACGACCAGTAAGAACGGTATTGGTCCAGTCGCCTTTCTGTAACTCTTTTGTTTCTTTGAAATTATTGCCTACACGGTCATAGGTGCGGGTTTCTCGACGAGAAACTTCCCATGTCAAGCGCTGCAAATCACCGGTGTCATTGACGGTCCACGAGATTTGTTGTCCGATCTTCAAATTACGCAAATCACGGTTTTGGGTCGCCAGTAAGGAAACATCCGAGATATCGATACCATATTGGGTAAGAATGCTGCTTAGGGTATCCCCGGTTGAGACAACATACTCATGGACGCCCGTTTCACTGACATCTTTGGCATCTAATTCGTCTTGCGGAATTTCATCATCAGGGGTTGGCTGATCAATGGGTTCGCTGGCATCGGGTAATAAAATGTGGGTTTGGCTGGTATCTAATACCACGCTCTTGGCGATGGGCTCATGTTCCGGATGATAAACAAAAGGCCGCCAAACAGCGACGGCCAGTGTCATTACAGTCAACGACCCCAGCATGATACGGTGGGGTCTCGGGAGATTGTTATACGCCAAGGTGATAGTTCGGACTATCTGCTGCACTTATGAGTATCCTTTTAATCTTACTTCAGGCAGCTCACGTATTGGTTCGACAACTGAGACATAAAGTTCACATAGCTGTCCTTGCCTAATACTATGCCGCTCCCCAAAGGATCCAAGGTGCCTGAACGCACGTCTGTTCCTTTGGCGACAGCATTAATGACGGCCGGCCTGAATTGTGGCTCAGCAAAAACGCATACCGCTTTATGCTCAACCAACTGTGTTCGAATTTGATGTAAACGCTGCGCACCAGGTTGAATTTCGGGATTGACTGTAAAATGCCCTAATGGGCTCAAGCCAAAGTGTTTTTCAAAGTAGCCATAAGCATCATGAAAAACGAAATATCCCTTACCTTGTGCAGGCTTTAACATAGTAGCAATATTTTTTTCATTTTGCGCTAGTTGATCCTCGAATCGGCGCAGGTTTGCATCTAATTTGTCCTTATTTTGTGGCATAAGTTCCAATAATCTATCGTGAATAGCAATTGCAGATTGTTTGGCAATGATGGGGGACAACCAAATATGCATATTATACTCGCCGTGATGGTGCTCATCATGGTGATTATCTTCAGCATGATCATGGTCATGCCCATCGCCTTCCCCTTCATGTTCATCATCTTCATTACCTTTCATCAATAAAGGCATGACCGAGGGTAACTGTGCCAATGCTATCTTTTTATTATCAGCAACTTGCGTTAGTGGTTTCGATAAAAATGCTTCCATTTCCGGCCCAACCCAAATAACCAGGTCAGCGCTGCGTAACCGCTGGACATCTGATGGACGCAGGGCATAATCGTGCGGTGATGCACCGTCGGGCAATAAGACTTCTGTCGGCAATACGCCATCAGCGATAGCTGAGGCGATAAAACCCAGCGGTCGCACTGATGTAACGACCGCTGCTGAGGCAATATTAAATGGATTGGCAATTAATATTGCACTGGCCAACATTGCGCGCTTTAGCCATTTATTTTTGTGTAACATAATACGAATTCTCGACGTTTTGATGGGTTAAGCGTAATATTATAACATTCAATCGGTTCTGCAAACGTAATCATAATGTCTACACTGGTAACTCTAAATAAGATATCCGTCACTTTTGGTAGTCGGCGGGTGCTCAATGATATTTCCCTTTCCTTGCGTCCGGGAAGAATTCTTACTCTGCTTGGGCCAAACGGCGCGGGCAAATCAACCTTGGTGCGTGTGGTGTTAGGGCTGATTGCTCCTACCAGCGGCTCGATTATTCGTGAGCCGGGTTTGCGCATTGGCTATGTACCGCAAAAACTCCATCTGGATACGACATTACCGCTAACAGTGAGCCGTTTCATGCGATTGAAACCCGGCGTCAAAAAAGCAGATATCTTGCCAGCACTAAAGCGGGTACATGCTGCTCATCTATTAGATCAGCCAATGCAAAAACTGTCCGGCGGTGAAAACCAGCGGGTACTTTTAGCCCGCGCATTATTGAATAGTCCACAGTTGCTGGTGTTGGATGAACCGACGCAAGGCGTTGACGTTAACGGGCAACTCGCGTTGTATGACTTAATTGAACAATTACGTAGAGAACTCGGCTGTGCCGTGCTGATGGTATCCCATGACCTGCATTTAGTGATGGCTAAAACCGATGAAGTATTATGTCTTAACCAGCATATTTGCTGTTCCGGTGCACCAGAAGTGGTCTCAACTCATCCTGAGTTTATTGCCATGTTTGGTCAGCGTGGCGCTGAGCAATTAGCGGTTTATCGTCATCACCATAATCATCGTCATGATTTACACGGAAAGATTATTTTGAAGAACAGTGGGAGCCGTGGCGCATGATTGAATTATTGTTGCCTGGGTGGTTAGCGGGCGTATTGCTGGCAACGGCGGCGGGGCCTCTGGGATCTTTTGTTGTCTGGCGTCGGATGTCCTATTTTGGTGATACCTTAGCGCATGCATCATTGCTGGGTGTTGCATTCGGTTTACTGCTAAATGTGAATCCATTTTATGCTGTCATCGTGATGACCATGTTGCTGGCACTGGTTCTGGTGTGGTTGGAACGCCGCCCGCAGTTGGCCGTTGACACACTACTCGGGATTATGGCTCACAGTGCATTATCTCTGGGCTTAGTAGTTGTTAGCCTAATGCATAATGTGCGGGTTGATCTCATGGCCTATCTATTTGGTGATCTGCTTTCGGTTACATTGAGTGATATCTGGTTGATAGCCGCAGGAGTAGTGATAGTGCTTGGGATATTGTGCTGGCAATGGCGAGCATTGCTATCAATGACTATCAGCCCGGAACTGGCTCATGTGGACGGTATTAATTTAGAACGCGTCCGGATGCTGCTGATGCTGGTGACCGCACTGACTATTGGCTTGTCGATGAAGTTTGTTGGTGCACTGATTATTACGTCCTTGCTGATCATTCCTGCCGCCGCCGCACGCCGTTTTGCCCGTACTCCAGAACAAATGGCCGGTATCGCCATTGGTATTGGTATTGTTGCCGTGACCGGTGGCTTAACCTTCTCTGCTTTTTATGATACCCCTGCGGGCCCTTCAGTCGTGTTGTGTGCTGCAGTGATGTTCATCCTAAGTCTGTCGCAAAAAGCGCGCGGGTAATCATTGTTAAGTGGGGTTTTATTGATAAACCCCATTCTTAACCACCTCCCCTACCCCCCCTCAAGCATCAATTCTGTTTTTTATATTTTAATTAGTGTGATCAACCACAAATACAATATATATGCAGTGTAATACCCTGCATAACACTTCAAACATTGAGCAATATATTGATTATGCAGATTCTTAACTCGTCTCTGCATGGGCCTTGTACGCTCTCAATTTACGCCGAATGACTATTCGTGCAGAGGCGACTTATCATGGAAAGATCCACCCCCACAGGTTTACTTCAGCAACCTAAACCGTTCTTTATGATCTTTTTTGTCGAGTTATGGGAGAGATTCGGTTATTACGGCGTGCAAGGTATTTTGGCTGTTTTCTTCGTTAAACAGCTTGGGTTCTCACAAGAACAAGCATTTGTCACTTTTGGTGCTTTTGCTGCTTTGGTTTATGGCCTAATTTCCATCGGCGGATATGTCGGTGACCATCTACTCGGGACTAAGCGCACTATGGTCTTAGGAGCGGTAGTGCTGGCATTGGGATATTTCGCCACCGGTTTATCATTATACCAACCGAACCTGATTTTCTTTGCTTTAGGCACTATTGCTGTGGGGAATGGTTTATTCAAGGCCAACCCAGCCAGCTTATTATCTAAATGTTATCCACCGAAAGATCCTCGGTTGGACGGAGCCTTCACTCTATTCTATATGTCGATCAATATCGGCTCCTTACTGTCACTTTCATTGGCTCCTGTTATAGCCGAACGTTTCGGTTATACCGTGACCTATTACTTATGCGGCATTGGTTTGATTTTTGCTCTCCTGGTTTACTTCTGCTGTCGCCATATGGTGCGCCACATTGGTTCTGAACCCGATACAAAACCCCTAAATTGGCGCAATCTGCTGTTGGTGCTGCTGGGCAGCGTAGTGATGATATGTGTCTGCGCCTGGTTGATGAATCATGTGTTCATTGCCAATTTGGTGCTAATCGCGTTGTCGCTGATCGTCGTCTTTATCTTCTTCAGAGAAGCATCAAAGCAGGACCCACTGGGCCGTAATAAAATGTATGTTGCTTTCATTCTGATGATTGAAGCTATCGTATTTTACGTTTTATATGCTCAGATGCCGACTTCACTTAACTTCTTTGCTATCAATAATGTCCATCATGAGATCCTTGGATTCAGTATCAATCCCGTCAGTTTCCAAGCGCTTAACCCATTCTGGGTGGTAGTCGCCAGCCCTATTTTGGCCTCAATCTATACCCGATTGGGCAGCCAAAATCGTGACTTATCCATGCCTGCAAAATTTACTCTAGGGATGTTTTTATGTTCGCTGGGTTTTCTGACTGCGGCGGCAGCCGGAATGTGGTTCGCTGATGCACAGGGTCTAACATCACCTTGGTTTATTGTTCTGGTTTATTTATTCCAGAGCTTGGGGGAATTGATGATAAGCGCCCTCGGCCTGGCGATGGTGGCGGCGTTGGTACCGCAATATTTAATGGGGTTTATTCTGGGGATGTGGTTCCTGACGCAGGCGGCCTCATTCCTGATTGGCGGCTATGTTGCGACCTTCACCGCGACACCTGAGGGCATGACGGATCCACTTGAAACCTTACCTATCTATACGGATGTATTTGGCAAAATTGGTATGGTCACACTGGTGATTGCGTTAGTTATGGCGCTACTTATCCCGTGGCTTAACCGAATGATTAATTCATCGGCCACGGAAGATGCTGTAGCCTGAGAATCTCATTTATCGGGGCTGACAATAGCGCAGCCCTTGCATCAATGAGATTACTCTTCGCGGGTGATACCAAAATGTTTATAAGCGTGATTGGTCGCAATGCGCCCGCGCGGAGTGCGTTGAATAAAACCTTGCTGGATTAAATACGGCTCCAAAACATCTTCAATGGTTTCCCGCTCCTCACCAATTGCCGCTGCGAGGTTATCCAGCCCCACTGGCCCCCCCATAAACTTATCGATGACAGCCAGCAAAAGTTTTCGATCCATAAAATCGAACCCTTCAGCATCAACATTCAGCATATCCAGCGCTTTCATGGCTACATCGCCGTTGATAGCCCCATCAGCCCTCACCTCAGCGAAGTCACGCACCCGGCGCAACAAGCGGTTGGTGATACGTGGCGTCCCTCTGGAACGGCGTGCTAACTGATGCGCGCCTTCCGGGGTCAATTCAAGACCCAGACACTTGGCACTGCGCGAAACGATATGTTCTAAATCAGCGACTTGATAGAACTCAAGCCGCTGCACAATACCAAAGCGGTCGCGCAGTGGAGAGGTCAATGAACCGGCTCGAGTGGTAGCACCAATTAAGGTAAACGGCGGTAGGTCGAGTTTGATGGAGCGTGCAGCTGGGCCTTCGCCAATCATGATATCCAGTTGATAATCTTCCATCGCCGGGTAGAGAATTTCTTCTACTACTGGCGATAATCGGTGAATTTCATCAATAAACAAAACATCATGTGGCTCCAGGTTGGTCAACATAGCGGCTAAGTCGCCAGCCTTTTCCAACACCGGCCCGGAAGTGGTGCGCAGATTGACCCCCATTTCATTAGCAACAATATTGGCCAGTGTGGTTTTACCCAAACCCGGAGGGCCAAATATCAGCACATGATCTAACGCATCACCACGCTGTTTCGCTGCCTGGATGAAGATTTCCATTTGCTCACGGACATGAGGTTGCCCGACATATTCAGCCAATAGTTTCGGACGGATAGCCCTGTCAATGCTCTCTTCATCACTGATAACACCCGCAGAGATCAGGCGGTCTGCTTCAATCATTTTAGACCTCTACTTCAATCATTATCTACCTCTAGCTATAAAGCAGCGCGCAAAGCATCACGGATCAGGGTTTCACAATCTGCACCCGGTTTAGCTATTTTACTCACCAGGCGGCTGGCTTCTTGTGGTTTATAGCCCAAAGCCACCAGCGCAGAAGCGGCTTCCGCTTCGATATCGGCATCTGAAATTTGTGACGAATTGCTGGCAGGTAACTGAATATCAGCGGTATTGTTAAACAAGTCACCATTGAGGCCTTTAAATCGGTCTTTCATTTCAACGACTAACCGCTCTGCGGTCTTCTTCCCGACCCCCGGCAATTTTACCAAAGTGGTAATATCTTCGCGTTCAACCGCAGCAACAAACTGTTGCGCAGACATTCCAGAAAGAATGGCCAGCGCCAGTTTTGGCCCCACACCGTTCACTTTTATTAGTTCGCGAAATAGTGCTCGTTCCTGCTTATCATTAAAACCGTATAGTAGCTGAGCATCTTCTCGCACGACAAACTGGGTAAAGATAATGGCTTCCTGCCCAATATCTGGCAGCTCATAAAAACAGGTCATCGGTAGTTGGACTTCATAGCCAACACCATTTGTTTCCAGCAACACCAAAGGTGGCTGTTTTTCCAGAATGATACCTCTGAGGCGCCCTATCACGTTGACTCTCTCCTCGTTTACCCACATTCGGGTATAAACATAATGGCTTTTTATAGCACAAAAAAGGCTGGATGGATATCCAGCCTACAGTATACCCCAAAGATTTCAAGATGTAGGAAGGCCGCAAGCAAGATACAAATCGGTCGGGAACCGATTCGTCAGCGGAGCCTGCCGCGCGCCAGCACCATTTGGTCATTCCCTAAGCGCAGGGTATTTTGACTCAGATGGCAATGGGTTATGGCAATCGCTAACGCATCTGCGGCATCAGCTTGTGGGTTCGCAGGAAGTTTCAACAGTGAGCGAACCATGTGCTGAACCTGGCTTTTTTCCGCCGCCCCCGTACCTACCACCGTCTGTTTAACCTGACGAGCTGCATATTCAGAAACCGGTAAATTCAGGTTTACTGCCGCAACAATCGCCGCTCCTCGCGCCTGCCCTAGCTTTAAGGCAGAGTCCGGATTTTTCGCCATAAATACTTGTTCGATTGCAAAAAAATCGGGTTGGAACTGAGTGATAATTTCAGTGACACCTGCATAAATCAACTTCAGGCGAGTAGGCATATCATCAACGACAGTGCGGATGCAGCCACTGCCCAGATAGGTGAGCTGACGACCTTGTTGGCGAATTACGCCATAACCGGTGACACGAGAACCGGGGTCGATGCCTAATACGATCGCCATACCAGTTTATTCACCTTATTCAGTGCTTCTAATGGCACTGGCCACAAAATGTGGCCAGTGTTATACCCGTCATATTTTAAGCTGCATGTGTGTTGGACGCCTTCCTGCAACTCGAATTATTTAGGGTATTAAAATAGAGCTAAATAGCAGAATAAAAATACACTGACTTACAGTGTTGCTGCCACTTCATCAGAGATTTCACCGTTATGGTAAACCTCTTGCACATCATCTGAGTCTTCCAGCATATCAATCAGACGCAGCAGTTTTGGTGCAGTTTCTGCATCAAGTTCAGCTTTGGTTGATGGAATAAGAGAAACTTCAGCGCCTTCGGCAACCAGACCGGTAGCATCCAGTGCATCTTTCACCGCGCCGAGAGATTCCCAGGCAGTAAACACATCAATAGCGCCATCATCGTAGACTACGATATCATCAGCACCCGCTTCCAATGCTGCATCCATCACCGCATCTTCTTCCAAACCCGGTGCATAGGAAATTACACCTTTTTTGGTAAATAGATAAGAAACCGAACCATCAGTCCCCAAATTACCACCGGTTTTGGTGAATGCATGGCGAACTTCAGATACGGTACGGTTACGGTTATCACTTAAGCATTCAACCATTACGGCAGTGCCGCCTGGGCCATAGCCTTCGTAAATGATGGTTTCCATATTGTTATCTTCATCACCACCAACACCACGGGCAATTGCGCGGTTCAGGGTGTCGCGTGTCATATTATTTGACAGCGCTTTATCAATAGCCGCACGTAACCGTGGGTTCGCACCAGGATCCCCCCCCCCAGGCGTGCAGCGGTCACCAACTCACGAATAATTTTAGTAAAAATCTTACCGCGCTTGGCATCCTGTGCCGCTTTACGGTGTTTTGTGTTGGCCCATTTACTATGACCTGCCATAAATAAGAATCTCCAAAATAGTCTAACTAGACTGAATAAAGAACGTACTCTTCAATCGCTTGCTGATTACTCCAGGACTTGGTTAACGCTGCGGCATCCGCAGCATCTAGCCACTGGTAAGCAAGATGTTCGGTAATCACAACATCCCGCTCTTCGGGTAACGCCAGACAGAACCAATGTTCTTTATTGCGCGTAACACCTGGTGCATAACGACGGCGCAAATGCACAAAGAGTTCAAATTCCACACAGCGCTGGCAGTCGAACAGCTCCAGATTTTCACCCAGTATATCAATGCCGACTTCTTCCTTTACTTCGCGCTGTGCGGTTTCCAACGGCGTTTCATCCCCTTCCAGACTGCCGGTGACCGACTGCCAAAAATCAGGATCATCACGCCGTTGTAACATCAACACCCGGCCACTGTTTCTGGCGTAGATCACCGCCAAAATAGACTCAGGCCGCTTATACCCGTCATCTTTCAAACTACAGGTGTGTTGGCTGCACTCAATCATCCGAATCACTTACCGATGTAAGTTCATCGGAATAATCTCGCTTGCCGCCTTCCTGCATCTTGAAATCTATTGGGTATGTATAATTCATTACTGATTCTCTTCTGCCGAGCTATCAGTGGCCCCTTTCTTCGCTACCACGCTGATAGACAGCTCTTGCAGTGAAGCAGGATTGGCAAAACTTGGTGCATCCGTCATCAGACAAGCCGCAGCCGTGGTTTTCGGGAAGGCAATAACATCACGAATGTTATCAGTGCCGGTCAACAGCATAACCAGACGATCCAAACCAAAAGCCAGACCCGCATGTGGTGGAGTGCCGAATTTTAATGCATCCAGCAGGAAGCCAAATTTCTCGCGCTGTTCTTCTTCATTGATGCCCAGAATACCAAACACTTGTTGCTGCATTTCAGTGCGGTGAATACGTACTGAACCGCCACCCACTTCGTAGCCGTTAATGACCATATCGTAAGCATTGGCGATAGCGGTGGTCGGTGCCGCAGCCAGTTGCTCTGGGCTCATATCTTTAGGCGCAGTGAACGGATGATGCATGGCAGACAAACCGCCTTCGCTATCGTCTTCGAACATTGGGAAGTCAACGACCCACAGCGGTGCCCATGAATTCAGTTTGGTCAATGTCAGGTCGCGGCCGACTTTTAAACGCAATGCGCCCATCGCATCCGTCACCACTTTAAAGCTGTCAGCACCAAAGAACAGGATATCGCCACTTTCAGCCTGAGTACGGGCCAAGATAGCTTCCAGCACATCAGCACTGAGGAACTTCGCGATTGGACTTTGTACCCCCTCAACGCCAGCAGCACGGTCATTAACTTTCAACCATGCCAAGCCTTTCGCACCATAAATGCCGACAAACTGACCGTATTCGTCAATTTGCTTGCGCGTGACCTGTGCGCCACCCGGTACGCGCAATGCCGCGACACGGCCTTTGGCGTCATTAGCTGGGCCGGAGAAGACTTTAAACTCGACATCTTTAACTAAATCAGCGACATCCACTAATTCCATTGGGTTGCGCAGGTCCGGCTTATCAGAACCGTAGCGACGCATAGCTTCGGCAAAAGTCATCACCGGGAAATCACCGAGATCGACGCCTTTGGTTTCCTGCCATAATTCGCGTACCAGTTTCTCCATCACTTCACGCACTTGGTCGGCGGTCAAGAAAGAGGTTTCAACATCGATCTGAGTAAATTCTGGCTGGCGGTCAGCACGTAAATCTTCATCACGGAAGCATTTTACAATCTGATAGTAGCGGTCAAAACCAGACATCATCAGCAATTGTTTGAATAACTGCGGTGACTGTGGCAGTGCATAGAACTTGCCTTTATGTACACGGCTTGGCACCAGATAGTCCCGCGCACCTTCCGGCGTCGCCTTGGTCAGCATCGGGGTTTCAATATCCAGGAAACCGTGGCTGTCCATAAAGCGGCGCACAAAGCTGGTAATTTTAGCGCGCGTTTTCAGGCGATCGGCCATCTCAGGGCGACGTAAATCCAGATAGCGATACTTCAGGCGCTGCTCTTCGCTGTTAGTCTGATTTGAGTCCAGTGGCAAAGGCTCAGAACGGTTAATGATATTCAGTGTATTGGCAAAGATTTCCACTTCACCGGTCGACATATCTTTATTGATTTGGCTGTCAGGACGTGCGCGCACAGTACCGGTAATCTGGATACAGAACTCATTGCGCAGTTCAGAAGCTTGCTCGTAAGCGGCTTTATGATCGGGATCGAAGAATACCTGAACAATGCCTTCGCGGTCGCGCATATCAATAAAAATCAGGCCACCGAGATCACGACGACGGTTAACCCAACCACAAAGTGTCACTTCTTGGCCAACATGGGACAGATTCAACTGCCCGCAATACTCAGTACGCATACAATATCCTTTTACTCAGCCGGTGCCGCACGCGTTATACACTGCCCGTGCGGCTATTTTCTGATGAGCCCTAATTTGAGCCTCAGCTACTACTGTCTGGTTTACTTTTATTATCTGGTTTGCTGTTACTGCCCGGCTTGAAATCTGTCGCGTACCAACCGGTGCCTTTCAATTGAAAGCCGGCCGCAGAGATAAGTTTCGCTAACGCGGGCTGATGACACGCAGGACATTGAGTCAGTGGCGCGTCGGAAAATTTTTGCAATTTCTCTAATCGATGGTTGCAAGCGCTACACGCATATTCGTATATAGGCATATATGTATAGGTATTTTGGATTAAAGAGTGTTGAAAAAAGGGGGTCATTATAAAGGAAATTCGTGGCGTAGATAAGAGCGAACGCACAGCTCAGGCACGACAAAACCTATTTCAGTCCTGTTTTAACACATCATTTAACAAAATTATCTCCTCACAAGGACCGCCCGATAACATATGTTGGCATAAACTGGTCAACAGATTAAGTCTATCGTCCAGAATTTCTCCAATGATACCGAGGCATAACACCATGAAACTTGATGCAAAAACCACCGCATTGGTACTGATTGATTTACAACAGGGCATTTTACCCTTTGCCAAAGGCCCTTACAGTGCAGAGCAGGTCGTCGCGACCAATGCTGGCCTGGCAGAACGCTTTCGTAAGCTCGGTGCCCCGGTGGTTTTCGTGCGCGTAGGTTGGTCTGATTCATTTGCTGAAGCGCTGAAACAACCGGTCGATCAACCCAGTCCAAATCCGGCAGGTGGTTTACCTGAATCATGGTGGACTTTCCCACCAGAGCTTGCAGTTACAGATAACGATATCAAAGTGATAAAACACCAATGGGGTGCGTTTTATGGTACCGATTTAGATTTACAACTGCGTCGCCGCGGGATCAAAACCATTGTACTGGCGGGGATCGCTACTAATATTGGTGTCGAATCTACCGCCCGCGCCGCATGGGAACATGGTTATGAGTTAGTCATAGCAGAGGATGGTTGCAGCACCGCCAGCACCGAAATGCAGCAATTCGCGGTTGAAAAAATCTTCCCGCGCATATCCCGCGTACGCAACAGCACAGAGATCCTTGCAGCCCTTAGTGCGTAACGTTATAAACTCATACCCGCTAACCACGCTGTAACGTCCTGTAAGAAGGATTTACCCAAATTAATTGGTGTTACAGCTAGGCAGCAAATGAATAAATCCCGATGAGCTGACACCGGTCAGTGATTCGGGTGCGTGAATGCAGCTAACCACGCTGTAGCGCCAAGTAAGAAGGGTAAAAGATGTATATAGGACTGCCGCAATGGCAACACCCGACCTGGAGCCGATTAGGTATCAAGGACTTGGCTGATTACAGTCGCTACTTTAACTGTGTTGAGGGGAATACCACTTTTTATGCACTGCCACGGCTGGAAATAGTTCAACGCTGGCGCGATATGACGCCCGATAGCTTCCGCTTTTGTTTTAAATTCCCAGCGACAATCAGCCATCAAGCGGCTCTGCGTGACTGTGATAAAGATTTGCAGGCTTTTTACCAATGTTTGTCCCCGCTGCATGATCGGATTGGACAATTATGGTTACAGTTACCCGCCGCTTTCGGGCCAAACGAACTCAATCGTTTATGGCAATTTATCGATAAATTGCCGGCAGGTTTCCATTATGGCGTTGAAGTGCGTCACCCAGATTTTTTTGCCAAAGGTAATGCCGAACGCGCGCTCAACCAAGGCTTACACCAACGCGCAGTCAATCGAGTGATGCTTGATAGCCGCCCTATACATGCGGCAAGGCCTCTCACCGAAGCGGTTCGTGACGCGCAAAGTAAGAAGCCGCGCCTTCCTGTGCATGCGATCGTCACTGGCGATCAACCGTTGGTACGCTTTATTGGTGGCGACCAATTGGAGGATAACCTGGCATTATTTTCGCCTTGGCTGCAAAAACTGCCGCTATGGGAACAACAGTATCAGCCCTATGTTTTCATTCACACACCAGATAACAGCGACTCCCCCCAACAAGCACAAAAGATTTGGCAGCAATTAGCCGCAGTGATTGCTACCTTACCCCCAGCCCCAGATTGGCCGGAACAAAATACGCTATTTTAACCCCACTTGGGGCAGGTTTTGACCAAACACATCACAGCCTTCAGGTCGTACTTATCCCTGTATCACAACTTCATCATTCCAAACACTAAACCGAGTATCAAGAAATGTGATTCCTACCATTTTTCTAGCGACAGTAACACGGTAGGCGGTTATCATTATCTGGCCAGTCTATGTTGGGCAATGGAGTTAAAAATGGTTAGCTCGCTTTATGTGGTGTTGGGCGCACTGTTATTGATCAAGCTTTCATTTGATGTAGTTAAATTGAGAAATCAGTACCGAGTCGCTTATGGCGACGGTGGTTTTTATGAATTACAAACCGCCATCCGTGTACATGGCAACGCTGTAGAATATATTCCTATTGCAGTCATTTTACTCATTATGATGGAAATGAACGGTGCTGAAACATGGATGCTCCATATCTGTGGATTGATGCTGATAGTTGGCCGCCTGCTACATTATTATGGTCTACGTCATCGCGAAATTCGCTGGCGCCGCTCTGGGATGAGTGCCACCTATGTTTCGTTGGTTTTGATGATTATTGCTAATATTTACTACCTGCCTTGGGATCAGATTTTTAGCCTGACCTGATAGGCCTGTTCGGATTGTTGCTCGGTTCCCAAACGGAATACAGTTAGTTCGGGCGGCTAATTGCCGCCTTCATGCCTGCCCTCACCTATCGACTATTCACACGCGCTTTATCGCGCTCATTTGTTCTGTTTTCTGTTATAATATGCGCCTTTAATTTCTTGTTCATTTCTCACTGATTCAATGACAGCCATGCCAAAACGCGAAACGCAATCTCTACATGATACGCAGCAGCAGTCTGGGCCAGCAGCACAGCGTGATAGCCTGTTTGCTGCCCCTATTGCCAAGTTAGGTGACTGGACGTTCGACGAAAAGGTCGCTGAAGTCTTCCCTGATATGATAAGCCGATCGGTGCCCGGCTATTCCAACATCATCTCGATGATAGGCATGCTGGCGGAGCGTTTTGTGCAACCCAATAGTCACATTTACGATCTGGGCTGTTCGCTCGGTGCGGCAACACTGTCAATGCGGCGTAATATCAAAGTCGAAGGCTGTAAAATCATTGCCGTAGATAACTCACCTGCAATGGTTGAACGCTGCCGCCGTCATATCGATGCCTTCCGGGCAGAAACGCCTGTAGACGTGGTGGAGTGCGATATTCTAGATATTCAGCTTGAGAATGCCTCAATGGTGGTGCTTAACTTCACGCTGCAATTCCTTGAGCCTGCGGATCGCCAACGGCTGCTCAATCAGGTATACCAAGGGCTGCGCCCAGGTGGTGCCTTGGTGCTGTCCGAGAAGTTTAACTTTGAAGATAGTGATATTGGCGAATTACTGTTCAATATGCATCTTGATTTTAAGCGCGCGAATGGCTATAGCGAGCTGGAAATTAGTCAGAAACGCAGCATGCTGGAGAATGTCATGCTGACGGATTCGGTTGAAGCCCATAAAAAGCGTCTGCATCAGGCCGGTTTCGAACACGCGGAAGTGTGGTTCCAATGTTTTAATTTTGGTTCGTTAATTGCCCTAAAAGCGGGAGAGGCTCAATGATTGAATTTGGCGATTTTTACCGGCTGATTGCCAAAGGCCCACTAAGCCCATGGCTAGACACCCTGCCCGCCCAGCTCAGTGCCTGGCAGCGCGAATCATTACACGGTAAGTTTAAAACCTGGTTTAACGCTGTTGAGCACTTGCCGCAGCTCACGCCAACTTCGCTGGATTTACGCGAGGGTGTTCGGGCAGAGATGACGCCGCCGATTTCAGCAGGGCAACGTGAAGGGATGGAAAATATGTTGCGCGCCCTGATGCCCTGGCGCAAAGGTCCCTTCTCTTTGTACGGGTTAGATATTGACACTGAATGGCGTTCCGACTGGAAATGGCAGCGAGTTTTGCCGCACATCAGTCCACTCGCAGGCCGCACTATTCTGGATGTCGGGTGTGGCAGCGGGTATCACTTATGGCGAATGATTGGTGAGGGTGCTCATCTGGCTGTAGGAATCGATCCAATGCAGCTATTTTTATGCCAGTTTGAAGCTATTCGTAAATTGCTCGGGGGTGACCAGCGAGCCCATGTGTTGCCATTAGGTATTGAACAACTTCCGGAGTTGGCGGCCTTTGATACCGTATTTTCAATGGGCGTGCTGTATCATCGCCGTTCACCATTGGATCACCTCTATCAACTTAAAAATCAGTTAGTTAATGAGGGAGAACTGGTGCTTGAGACCTTAGTGGTTGAAGGTGATAGCCAGCAGGTATTAGTGCCCGGTGATCGTTATGCTCAGATGCGGAATGTGTATTTTATTCCCTCGGCTCCGGCCCTAAAAGCCTGGCTAGAAAAATGCGGATTTGTCGATGTCAGAATTGCCGATATGGCCGTGACCACTACCGATGAGCAACGCCGCACCGATTGGATGACCAGTGAATCCTTAGCTGAATTCCTCGATCCGAACGATCCCACCAAAACTGTTGAAGGTTATCCAGCCCCACTCCGAGCGGTACTCATCGCCCGTAAACCATGAAAAAACCCCGGTCTGATTGGCCGGGGTGTTGACAACTACATCACTGCAACTGCCCAAAATCTAAGCAGATTGTGGTAACGGCGTGCCCATCACCAACAAACTTTTCATCGCTTCAACCACTTCACCGTCTACACAATAATGAGCAAACTCGTCGACATCGCTGTCTGCGCACATTGTCACACCCGCTTTGCGGTATTTCATCGTTGACGGCACAGTTCGGCCAGCAGAGCTGTGAAGCTCACGAATGCCGGCATCAATAAATTTCTGCATATTAGTGAGACGAACGCCCGCCCCGGCCATGATAATCGGTCCTTGACCCTGAGTGGCAGCCACCAAATCTTTCAATAATGCCAGCCCCAATTCAGCATTCTGTTGCTGACCTGAGGTTAAAATTCGCGCCACATTCAGATCCGCTAATTGTTGTAACGCAATCATCGGGTTCTGACACATATCAAATGCCCGATGGAAAGTGACCGCCAATGAGCCACTAACAGACATTATTTCTCGCATCCGGCGCATATCAATGTGACCATCAATATCCAGTACACCCACGACCACCCCGGCAAACCCCATATCACGGATTCTGGCAATATCATTTTTAATGATGGCGAAATCATTGTCGCTGTAGCAAAAATCGCCCCCGCGCGGACGGACGATTGGGTGAACGGGAATGGTAACCGTCTCTCTGGCCTGCATTAATGCACCGATACTCGGCGTTAATCCCCCTTCGGACTGACCGCAGCATAATTCAATCCGGTCGGCTCCTGCCTTTTCTGCTATTTGCGCGCAATCCACGCTATAGCAACAAATTTCCAATTTAGTCATTCTCTCCCCCGTTTGACGGATGCCACTGCGGCAGTAATACCCTATGACTTCTCAGCATATAAATATCGGCTTAATAGTTAATCGACTAAATAACAGGCTAAATAATCTCTCATACTAAAAAAGCGTTAATCAAGGACACTGAAGCATTCACTATGGCACTCATTTTGAATCAATGAGTCGACGCCAGTCACAGTGATAACCATAAGTGATAGTCGGTATCGAAATAAATAACCCATACACGTTAGCCATTGCGCTCGCTATCCACAATTTGTCGCAAAGTATAAGGGTGAAACTTAATGGTTATCTCACCATCACTCACCGCAAATGTTGGATTAGCTAAGCGCTCATGCTCGCCTTGCGGAGAACTAAACTTAGTCGTAACCCCCTCAGGCAGGGTAGTCGGTAATAAGGCGCTAGCCCGCTGCATCAAGGTTTGTGGGTCCCCGGCTAGCACCAGTTCAACATGCTCCCATCCTTCATGTGGATAATATTTTTTCCCCGGATAAGGTAATTCAACACAATCTATTTGCCATGGTCCAACAGCCAGTGGTGGTGTTAAATCGAATAGACAAATAGAACGGCCATTAATTTGTGTTTCGGACATCAAATTGCCACATTGTTGTAAACCACTGTGCCAGCGTTGTGCTGTTTCTGTTTGATGACACCGCAATGAAATATGGTCAGCACTGAATTGCGTCAAATCCAGATTTAATTTAGCCGCGAAAACAACCAGCTTTTGTTCAAAAGAGGGCAAGTCTGTTAATAAGTCCGATAATTCGACGATATCTTTCAGGCTGCTCATTTTATTCTCCTGTTAACTGTTATTTCCGGCATTGAAGCGGCCATAATCTACAGTTATTAGTTCTAATCAGCCATATTAATTCTATACATTCAATAATTCGCTATTTCATCTATGACAGTAACCACTGGCCTGATGCTGACGTCGGGGAGCAAATATGGTATAAATCCTGCCATCTTGTGACTCACGCTCTGCCAAACCTTCCCGCTGCTTGCGTGATAGGGTTTTGGCCCCGTTTGAATTAACTGGCACAGAGATGCTCGTGTGCGTCATTAATGTATTTTTTGTGCGTAATTAAGGTAACCCGGTGAATATTCAGGCTCTTCTCTCAGATAAAGTCAGCCAGGCGCTGATTGCAGCAGGTGCTCCAGCAGGCAGCGAACCTCAGGTTCGCCAATCTGCCAAAGCTCAATTTGGCGATTATCAAGCTAACGGTGTGATGGCCGTCGCCAAAAAAATTGGCATGCAGCCCCGACAACTGGCAGAAAAAGTCATTGAACTGCTCGATCTTAACGGTATTGCCAGCAAAGTCGAAATTGCAGGCCCCGGCTTTATCAATATCTTCCTTGATCGTCAATGGGTTGCTAGCAAAGTAGAAGAGGCGCTGAAGGCTCCTAAACTAGGCGTTAAGCCAGTCGAACCACAAACTATTGTGGTCGACTACTCTGCGCCGAATGTGGCTAAACAGATGCATGTTGGTCACTTGCGCTCGACCATCATCGGTGATGCTGCGGTACGGACGTTAGAGTTCCTGGGCCACAATGTTATTCGTGCCAACCACGTCGGCGACTGGGGCACCCAGTTCGGTATGCTGATTGCTTATCTGGAAAAAATGCAAAACGAGAATGCCAGCGATATGGGCTTATCGGATTTGGAGCTTTTCTATCAGCAAGCCAAGAAAACCTATGACGAAGATGAAGAATTCGCCAAGCGTTCCCGCGCTTATGTAGTGAAATTACAAAGCGGTGACGAATATTGCCGTCAGATGTGGCGTAAATTGGTTGATATCACCATGGCGCAAAACCAGATTGCTTACGACCGCCTGAATGTCACCCTGACCAAAGACGATGTGATGGGTGAAAGTCTGTATAACACCATGTTGCCTGAAATTGTAGCTGACCTAAAAGCCAAGGGGTTGGCAGTGGAAAGCGAAGGTGCAACCGTTGTCTATCTTGATGAATACAAAAATAAAGATGGCGAACCTATGGGCGTCATTATCCAGAAAAAAGATGGCGGCTATCTCTACACAACCACCGATATAGCCTGTGCTAAATACCGTTACGAAACACTAGGTGCAGACCGCGTGTTGTATTACATCGACAGCCGTCAGCACCAGCATCTAATGCAGGCCTGGACTATCGTCCGTAAAGCCGGTTATGTGCCAGAGTCTGTTCCACTAGAGCATCATATGTTTGGCATGATGCTGGGCAAAGATGGCAAACCATTCAAAACTCGCTCCGGAGGTACAGTCAAACTTTCCGATTTGCTGGATGAAGCTATCGAGCGTGCGGGTAAACTGATTGCCGAGAAAAACCCGGATATGCCTGCGGACGAACTCAAGCAAGTGGTTGAAGCCGTCGGTATTGGTGCAGTGAAGTATGCAGACCTATCAAAAAGCCGCACCACTGACTATATCTTCGACTGGGATAACATGCTGGCGCTGGATGGTAATACTGCGCCTTACATGCAATATGCCTATACCCGTGTGGTTTCAGTGTTTAAGCGCGCTGGTATTGACGAAAGCAGCCTGACCTTGCCGTTAGTGATTACAGAAGACCGCGAAGCTGCGCTGGCTACCCGTTTGTTGCAGTTTGAAGAAGTCATCACTACCGTGGCCCGCGAAGGGACACCACATGTGATGTGTTCTTATCTGTATGACTTAGCCGGTTTGTTCTCCAGCTTCTACGAGCATTGCCAAATCCTGAATGCTGATAGCGAAGAGAGCCGTCAGAGCCGCCTGAAACTCGCAATGCTAACAGCAAAAACCCTAAAACAAGGGCTTGATACATTGGGTATTCAGACTGTCGAACGGATGTAATTTGTTATTACGTCAATAACGTCAAAGGCACCCAAAGGTGCCTTTGTTATACTGCTCAACTATAGGCTAACGTACTGAGCGCTAGTTAACAGGAGTCACTTCTGGCAAAAAGAATTCACCGTCCCTGTCATGGAAGGTTCCTCCGGGAACATTGCTAGTTCCATTAGTAATATAAGGTGAGTATATAAAGGGTATTTTTCCTGCCGTCGTATCAGACACACCCGCGCTAGCTATTCCCATCACAGTGGGAGCAATATTAAAGCCTCCACGACTCCGATGAGTGTTATTTTTCATATTTTCCAGATGCAACTCATTAATATTTAGGGTGACCATGCCGCTGGCATTGGTTATTTGAGCCGCTTTCAGCACCGTTTTACCCAATACTATGATAGAAGCGACTGTTTGCGCAAAAATGCCTGACGTCTTATCGATAGCATCATTTTTAACTATATTTATATCGAGCTTAGCATGGCCCGCTAATCCAGCAGGGTCGGTCAATCCTGTTTTAAAATTGTTGCCAAGAAAGCGTGCCGTCTTATCCGCAAAATTTCGTGAAGTCGTCTTATTTGATAACGCCGGTAATTCTACTGTCTGTTTATCTTTATTGAAAACAACCCCGGCCATAGTATCTTTGCCTGGAAATTTTTTATTGTATGCCGTACCAGCTTTGTCAATCCCACTGGTTAATACCTCCTTTATCTTACTCTCAAAACGCTTAGTGCCAATTTTCGATATTTTGCTCACCACACTGCTGCTTTTATCATTTGTATGACTCAGGGCGAAATCAACAGCTACATTAACAATATTTTGTCTATCTTTCTGACTCTCTATATGAAGATCACCACCAACATCAACAGTAGCCTTATTTGTATTAACATCGACCCCAAGCATATGTGTATTTTTATGGCTCTGTAGTGAGAAAGAATCCGTAGAAATGGAGGTATTAGTATATTCGAAGATATCTTGAGTATTAACACCTGCTTTTATTCCAGCACCGGTATAGTGACTTTTACTGCTGCTATTTTTATCAACCTTGCCATTGCTATCTTTGCCAAACTTATTGGTTAGCACTAAATCGGCATTAATATCAAAGTCCCAATTATCTTTGGGTAGTACATTTAAGGATGACTCCATAAATACTCCGCCATTATTAGCGCTTATTTCCACTTGCTGCGAATTAATCTGGAGCCCTTGAGTATAAATTGCTTGATTATCATTACTACCGGCCTGTAGTAATACCAAACCATTACTATGAATATTTGTTCCTTTACGGATAAGGGTAGATTCATTTATTTTATCTGCCTGACCATCACCACCGACAAAACCCATTTTAGAAGTATCTGTATCAGATGAACCTATTTTCACCCCTGCTCTGACATTTCCACCCGCCTTGAGATTATTATTGGCGCTATCTGATAGTGATGCATCTAAGATAAGTTTTTGACGTGCAGTCACTCCAACATTACCCACTTTAGCATCTGCATCGCCAATTTTAGTCCCCTTAAGAATAATGTTATCTGCTTGTAATATGACATTATCCTGTGCTCTAATTTGGCTCACTTTGGCATTTGATGTATGTTCATTACGCTTTTGGTATCCGCCCCCCAACCCCACACTAAATTCTTTAGATGTTGCTGTACCACCCAGTGCTAATTTACCTTTTCCATGAGTACGCTTGTAGTCGTTACGCACATTATCAATGACTTGTTCGAAATAGATATCTCCATCAGATTTAATCTGGACATTCCCCCGTTCAGAGAATATGTCAGTGGCTTGATAATATGCATCACCCATTGTTTTAATCAGTACATTGTTGCCAGCTTTAATAGATGATGGCAGCATTATACTGACATATTTATTTCCTTCCGAAGTTTCACCCTCCGCTGAAAGGGTTACTTTCACATCCTTACCTGTCGTTGTTGACACTCGGACAGCACCACCGCCTTGTTCTTTATTCTCCTTTTCCTGGCTAGAGTTTATTGCCGTGTTATTGTAATGGTTAGCAGCAGCCAAATTGAAGAACCCACTTTTTTCATCCTTACCCTTGGCTTTATATTGTGTACCAATATCCATAATATCTTTTTTTGCTGTTAAAATAATATCGCCAGCTTCTATTTCCGTGACTAACGCTAAAGAGCTAAGGGTTGATGTCGCTGTATTACTCCCACTACCATAAAAATCCAAGCCCAAATTAGGATCAGAAATGCCTTTCAAACTCCCTTTCCCGCCTAAATGCTGAAGTGTATTCTTTGGATCCTTTATGACTTTCTCTATTTGCCGAGTATATTTACTATAATCAATATTAAAACCTACTCCTAATTTTATCTCTTTTTCAGTATTATCCCGAATGGTTTTATCATTGCTTGCCATATGGTATATATTTTTTGCGTTCTCATGGTACTCTCCACTCACCCGATGATTAGCCCCTTGATGAGTGACATCCTCTTTAGCAGTAATTTTCATATTACCATTAATATCTGTTTTTGAACCAATACTGATATTCGTCATCTCATAACTCTTATTATTATTATATTTTACCTCTGCACCACTACCAAAGTTATCAATACCAGCATCATAATGGGCTCCACCGGCGTAAATACTTCTCTCTTTACTGGTCATATTCGAGTTCACTGCCGATAAAAATTGTACTCCCTTATCGGCTGACAAGGTCAGATCTCCTTGGTTTGTTTTGATCTCTGTTCCGAAAAATCTAATATCTTCTACAGCTGAAATATTAATATCTGCGCCAGTTAATGTCGCAAGATTTTGATTTAATTTTCTATTACTCTCTTTATCTTGAGCATGGATGATCTCAAAACCGGCCCTATATTGTTTATCTCCCTGACTTTTGGCATACCATTGCCAGCTAAGATCGCTCTTCTCTTCATCACTTCTTTGTTGTTGGCGAGCCGCCGTGGCAATAACATTACCTTTACTTTTTATTTTTAACTTATTTTTAGCATTAATTAATGCCCCATCAATAAAAATATTATTTGAGTCTATATCAACATCACCATTTGATGTTATCTCGGTATCAATGAAGTTTTCATTATTATCAATTCTTCTATTAGAGTTTGTAATAACATTAAATGCCCCACCTGTTTCTTTAGTAAAAGATATAGTTTCTTTATCAAGCAATCCATTTAAAAAAACATTATCTTTGGACTTAATAGATATATTGTTGTTCGCATTGGTTTTACTGGAAATAATTGAAATATTTCCATCTGCAATAATATAAATATTAGAGCTAATCAAATCAGACTGCTGGTTTTCATAATTATATTTACTGTCTGAATCTTTCTCACTGCCACCTAACGCGCCCCATTGTGTAAAACCCGTATAACTCTTATTCGATTTTTTGGTTTCCTGTGGGGTTATCGCAATGCTACCTTTAGTTTTTAACTTGAGTTCGCCTGCCGCTTTAATCTCTACGCCTACCAGGCGAGTATCCCCTTCAGCAGTTAATTCAATATTTTTATTTGATTTTATTATTGTTTTAGTCAGCGTTTCAAACTCCTTAGATCGTTTTGTATTCCCATTTTTCAAATCTGGTCCGATATCTTTCAGTTCAACTAATTTAGTATCGGTTCTGGAGGATATAAGTCCGCTGATAAGCACATCACGTTGTGCATTTAACTTAATACTCCCATGATTATCTTCAATATGAACACCTTTTAAAATTAAATCACCATGAGTCGACTCCATGCTAATGCCGCCATACCCCCTTATTAAACTCTCGCTAAAATATTTTTCACTTGCAGTCTGAATGGTTATTTCATCACCAATGCCATCACCTTGATTGTCAGAATTTATAATCTTATTATCCTCATGGGCTAAGCCATCAATTGTTAGTATAGAACCCTTGAGTGATACATCATGACCTATGATTCTAATGCCAGTTAATTGATTTTTCTCACGAGCAGTAATATTAATACTATCTCCGCTCATATTAATATACTTACTTTTTTTGTTTTCACCTATTAAAGCTGAAATATCTTTCTGCGCGATAATATTTTTGGAATTTATATTAATTCTCTTGGCATCTATAGTGTCATTTTTTAACCATACAGTTCCTTCTGCTGCACTGATATTCAACGCCTCTGATGCGGTAATATTACCTTTTAACATCAGGTCTCGCCCTTTTCGAGTGTCGTGCAATCGAATACGATTGGCCGCAATACTGCCCAAAAAATAGCCATCGGTCTGAATACTTAGTTCGTTACTCTCGTCAATGTGGGTTACTTTATTATTCTTTGAAACTTTATTATTACCGATAATAACATTAACTTCCTTAGTCGCCACAATATGACCATCAGCATTAATCTTTGGTGTAATTAAGGTTAATACTTTTGCCATCTCCACTGCACGAGTGTTCTTTATTGTCATTGCTCGTGTATTACTTGAGCTATCAAATTCCTGTAATCTACCATCATTGACCACTGGTTTACCCACGACCAGAGTAACCTGACTGAAATTAGGATCAAAACTGCAACCATCGCAGATAATACCATTCGGATTAGCCAAAATATAATCTGCAGAATGACCAATAACGTATTGATGTCCGGCTAATACTGAATTGTTCGTCCCTATTACTTCATTTAAAATAACACGAGCTGGATTTTCATACGGAACAAATTCACCTCCTGCAGCCACTAGATGCCTATTACCTTCAATCATCAGTGAACTATCTTTTTCTCTATCAAATGAGTGAGTCATAGCTGAGTTATTAAATATTACCCCATTCCGATCAACATTAAACTCATTATACTGATTATGCGATACACCGTCAGACGATGGCGGCACGATGTTAATAATGGGTATGTTATTTTCAGTGATGGAAAGATCAGGTCGATGTCCAGCATCACCGCCTGCGACTATACCGTTGGCATAACAAATAGAAGACTGTGCTAGAATTAACGATAATATAACTGTTAATTTCCCTGTCGGAGAGAGTTTGAATTTTTTCTTTTTTATTAAAATATCCTTATTAATAAAATAGTGATTATGATATGAATTAAAAAGTGTAAGAGACTTGAGTTAATAATTGTATGGGTTCATTTTTATTACTGTCTGAAAACCACCAACCGCGACTGACCTCCAGATTAAGTAATGCTTTTTTATATCTTAATGTCGTACCGACACTTACGCCGCTATTACTTTGCCACCCTCTCTTACTTTTGTGCTGTAATGCCCGCCCTGCATCGAAACCGATATGTGGAGTAATAACGGCCTGTCCCAGAAAAAAATGATGGGATAATGTATTCCTTATATACCAACCATTACCTGCAGATTGAGATCCTCGACTAAACCCCCTAATTGCATGGCGTGCGGTGAGATCTATACTCTCAGGAGAGACTGTTTTATCCTTACTATATTGACCAACAAAAAGATGTTCTAATTGGTACACTGATTCAAATAGCTTTACGCGATGATTAACATTAGCTGATAGTTTGCTTGTAGTGAATTTACCATCAGTAAAGCGTTTGTTATCCTTATCAATCTGACCAGCATTAAACCATGGCATTCCTCTTTTTACAGCTATATTAAAGTTCACCGTCCCATTTGGGAATAAGCGGAGTTGATTTAAGCTTATACCCAGAGCACTGAGCCTATGACTGTTAACCCCCACTTTTGTTTTAGCAATATAGCTGTCTATAATTTTATGTTCTACTTTCGTACTTATACTATTGATGCTGTTTTGATTTCGATAAAAAACGTAATCAGCATTAAAATGATATTCTTTTGAGCTACCATTAAAATTAATGACATTAAATTTAAGCCTTTCATTACGGCGATAGTTTCTATAATTAATAAGTGTGTTTAATGTAAGAGCACCATAAGGTACTGAATAAAAAAATGTCGCCTCATTCTTGTAAGATTTTTTAGCATTTTCTAACGTCCGAACGAAATCTAATATGACTAAATCAGAGAAACCGAGCGGGCTATCCACCTTGAGTGAGGTTCTATTTCGCCATTTGTCTGAGCCTTTATAGCCATAATTGTCTACTGAAGTTGATAGATGCCAAGGCACAGCATTATTATTATTAATAATCACTATCGTGTTGCCATTTTCGTGGCCAGGCCGTATATCTAGCGTTACTCTATTGGATTGCAATCTGTTCGCCTGATCGATGGCTTGATCAAGTTGCGATACGTTGAGTGGTTTACCGACCATATCAGAAAAGAGCATCTTATGATGTGTTCGCCTATCCCCTCCTACAATTTTTTCAACTATCCCTTCAGTTACACTCAGACCAAGCTCGCCGCGCGAATTTATTGGCATAAATCTGACTCGGGCTGTAATATACCCCTTGTTTATATATTGATTTGTAAGGTCTTTAGCCAGGGAATTAATATCATAATATTTAACGCAGCCATTGTTTATATTATTTAATAGCTCTATATATTTTATAGAAACCAGTGTAACCCCATGTACAAACACCCCATTAACTGGCAAGCAGTCTGTTTTTTTTTCTTTTTCTATCGTATCAGGAACATCTGCACTGGAAATATTACAACTAAAAAAAACATTAAAATCAATAATCGTATAATATGCATTTACAAAACACCTTTGAACTTACATGTTAAATATTTAATAAACAGAAAGACATTTAAAATCACATATTGTGAATAGTCCATGTAAGCGAATTAATTTAAATTAATGTACAAACAAGTACCGATTCAAAATACATAACTCATGTATTCAGGAAAGTGTATGGTCATCTGATTAAATTATTTTTAATGATTAGTAATATAATTACTAATTTTTTTATTCATTCATTTAATAAAATTAATAATGACATTAAAAAATGAAATGAAACTGCATCATGTAACCATAAAATCTATGATTATCCATGTACTGACGCAGAATCCCATCGAGCCATGTAGGGCTGGCAAGCGGTAAGAGAGGGGGAGAAGAAATTGAGTGTAGGTGGATTTTTTGCGTAAAAGTGGATGTCCGTGTTTGTCCTGGCAATGGGTGTGGAATTAATTATTGCTAAGGTCGATACCGATGAGCGTAATGTTTGTATGATAATCCTCCCAAAATAAAACACCCTGTCAGCTTTCCGCTCACAGGGTGTGGTGACCATCTCATTAACCTTTATATTAATCGGGACTCTCTGTTTAGCTCTCTATTTAAATGATGAGTATGGTTTGATTGATTAACTCAGTTCGTTCTACGGGCAAAATCGCGCAATTTAAATCCAAGCAAAGCAAGTACTGCAAAATAGGCAATCACCCCCGCAATCACAACAGCAGTTAGCCGTAGCAAGCGATAAGCCATCCCCCCGACATCCCAAGCAGGCATCACCCATAGCAGACCCAGCAACACTACGGACATCACCACCACTCCAATCACCAATTTAGTCAGGAACACTGCCCAGCCTGGTTGCGGATGAAAAATCTTCTGCTTGCGTAATTGCCAATATAACAAGCTGGCATTCAGACAAGCACCTAAACCTATCGACAGTGATAAACCGGCATGCTTAAGTGGCCCGATGAAAATCAGGTTCATAACTTGGGTGATTATCAGCGTAATAATAGCTATTTTGACCGGTGTTTTTATGTTCTGACGTGAGTAAAAACCCGGTGCCAACACTTTTACAACAATCAACCCCATCAATCCGACAGAATAGGCCACCAACGCACGCTGTGTCATCAGCGCGTCAAACGCACTGAATTTCCCGTATTGGAATAATGAAACCACTAATGGTTTGGCTAAAATCCCTAAAGCCACCGCACTGGGTAATGCCAGCAGAAAACACAGACGCAACCCCCAATCCATCAACTTAGAATATTCATCATGGTTGCCGCTGGAGAAGCTCTTTGCCAGTGATGGCAACAAGATAGTGCCCAGAGCCACACCCAGCACACCCGAGGGGAACTCCATCAAACGGTCAGCGTAATACATCCATGACACCGAGCCGGAGACCAGAAATGATGCGAAAATTGTATTGATAATCAGGGAGATTTGGCTCACTGAAACGCCAAGAATAGCAGGCCCCATTTGGCGCATCACTCGCCATACACCAGCATCTTTCAGCGACAACCGAGGCAATACCAACATCCCTATCTTTTTCAGATGAGGAAGTTGATAGCCTAATTGCAGTACACCACCTACCACCACAGCCCAAGCCAGCGCCATAACTGGCGGATTGAAATAAGGTGCAGCAAAGAGTGCAAAGCCTATCATGCTGATATTAAGGAAAGTCGGGGCGAATGCCGGAATTGAAAAACGGTTCCAGGTATTTAGGATCGCCCCCACCAGCGATACTAAAGAAATCAACAAGATATAAGGGAATGTCACCCGCAGTAACGCAGAAGTTAATGCAAATTTGTCTGGTGTATCGGTAAAGCCGGGCGCAGTAATAAAAATGACCCAGGGTGCAGCCAGCATCCCTAATACTGTAACCACTGCCAGAATAAGTGTTAATAAGCCGGAAACATAGGCGACAAATGTTCGGGTTGCTTCCTCACCCTGCTGGCTTTTATATTCGGCCAGAATCGGTACAAAAGCCTGTGAAAAAGCCCCTTCAGCGAAGATACGGCGTAATAGATTGGGTAATTTGAATGCGACAAAAAAGGCATCCGTTGCCATACCAGCACCAAAAACCCGCGCAACAATCGCATCGCGAGCAAAGCCCAACACGCGGGAAAACATGGTCATTGAACTGACAGCTGCCAGTGATTTCAGTAGATTCATAGGTTTTTCTGATCTATTTTCCGATCTGTATTTGCAAAATACGCTGTAAATATCAACGCCTGCGTTGAGCAGGCGTTGCTTCTACCACTAGGATCATCACGATTGAGATGAGCTTGGCATTATATCAGGACTGACAGGTTATTCCGCCACCTGCTGTTGTAACAGAATCTCTATCATTCGTTGCGCGAGGATAGCCTCTTCACCCGATACTTGCGGTGTTGTCTGGTTACTGACCGCGGCAATAAAGTGATGAACAGCACCGCTAAAACCTCGTTGTTCTAGTGTGGTTTGCCAACCAGGTGCAGGTAGGTTTATCACTTGTCCGTCTGACTCCTGCTGCCATTGGCGCATATCCATAATCTGATAGCAGGTACCTGGGCTAATCGCTTGCACACTTTCGCGTTGAGTTCCGCCGTGGCGATGCATGCTGGTCGAGATAGAACAATCACCTGACTGGAAATGGTGCTCGGCATACAGCATCTGCTGTTGTGTATTTGTTTGTATCGTCCCACTGATTAATTTGGCGGCTGCCCCACCCAGCCACAACGCCGTATCCACCACATGCAGATAATCATCAAGCAAGGTAAAACGGACATCATTTGGACCGATACTATTCTGCCGATGTTTCTCCATGCGCAGCGATGCAGGGTGACTCATTTGCTGCTTAAGCTGCTGATATAAAGGTGCGAAACGTCGATTAAACCCCACCATTAGCGCCAATCTTTGCTTCGCCGCTAATGCAATCAATTGCTCGGACTGCGCGATGGTTTCGGCTAATGGTTTATCGACATAAACATGAATCCCGGCCTGCAATAACTCGCCCACCACCTGAAAATGGCTCGCGGTACTGCTGTGGACGAAGACGGCATCACACTCAGCGGCCAAAGTATCCAACCGTGAGAAGTAACGCATGCGATAGCTATCACACACTGGTTGTGCTTTTATCTGGTTAGGAGAAAACGCTCCCACCAATTGCCAGTCCTGCGCTTGGGTTAAAATAGGCAAATAAGCCTTTTGCGCAATGCCACCGAGGCCGACAATACCGACGCGTAGTTTTTTATCAACACCGGATTGCTTCATAGTATCCTTATTAATCATCTAGTTGCATCAACACTTCGTCAAGGCGACGAGTCAGCGCAATGACTTGCTGTTCGAGCTGAGCGACTCTGGCTTCAAGATCATGAGTTCCCTCTGGCGCACTTTGCACTGCTGAAGACACTGGTGCAATATCGCCACTGAGCAGATGCATAAAGCGGCTTTCTCTTTTGCCTGCCTCGCGCGCTAAGCGCACCACGAAAGGCCCATCTTCGCGTAATGACAACTGATTGAGTACGTCTTCAGTTTCAGCCACATCAGAAAACTCATGCATCCGGCTGGTACGATTACGCAGCTCACCCGGTGTCTGTGCGCCGCGCAAAAACAGAGTGGTCATCACGGCCAGTTCAGCGGGAGAAAACTTCAAATTGCCAAATTCTGAATTGCAAAAACGGTGCTCATATTTCATCACCCGATTGCCACTATGGGTTCGGATAAGGTGTTTTTTCAACAAGAAATCCAGTGTTTGTTGCACCTCTGATTCAGATAATTCCATGACCGGTTCACGGTTGGTTTTCTGATTACAGGCGATCGTCACACCATTGAGTGACATCGGATATTGCTCCGGCGTTGTCACTTGTTTTTCCAGCAAACAGCCAATAACTCTGGCTTCTTGGGCATTTAAACTGTGTTTCATCCTGACCTCAGCGAGTTGGCGTCCATTCTTTGTTAGTCAAAGCCGTCAGCACATGATCGCGCCATTGGCCATCAATCAATAAGTAATCTTTCGCGTAACCTTCACGTTCAAATCCAAGGCGTTCGAGCAAATTACCGCTGCGATGATTATGCGGCATATAGTTAGCCATAATACGATGCATCCGTTCATGCCGTTGCATGTAGCGAATAAGGGGTTGCAAGGCTTCAAACATCAGCCCCTGCCCCTGCCAGCGCTCACCTAAGGAATAGCCAAGAAAGCAGGCATGGAACGAACCGCGCAACACATTGCTAAAATTCGCCACACCACGGACTTCTTTTTCTTCGGGATCTAACAAAATAAAATAATATGCGCTACCTTGTTTTTGCAGCTCCATTATCATTCCCAACCGCGCCTGCCAGCCAGAAGGCATGCAATGACTTTGATCACGCACAGGCTCCCAGGGTTTAAGAAATGCCTGATTTTCAGCGTAATACTCCGCCATGCGATACGCATCACGCTCATTCACCAGCCGTAGTGACATTCGGTCTGTTGTTAAGCGGATTTTAGGTGTTACTGAATGATAGCCGAACATCTGCTCCCCTTTGGCTATGCGCTGTACTCAAGTAGCGACAATCTTTTTTATTCAATATACCTGTTGTCTGGCTGCTACGTAAAACGATGGCTGCGCTCTTTTGACGCATCAGTACAGAAAAATGCGCGATTAAAGAGAAAAAGAGGTATTTTATTATGAAACTGTCGCAGAGGTAACGTATTGACGATAAGAAATATTATCAATCCAAATCCTCGGGATTTTTAACAACTCCGTACAAACTGTAAGCACAGTAAATGCTAATATGCCCACTCTGTGTTCGGCTAAAGCATCAGGATGTTTCACTAACTTATCGTACTATGCTTACAACATCTGCATATTCAACTCAATCAATTTTATCATATCAGCGAACAACAAATTTAAAAGGCTTTAATTGAAAATACTATCTCAGTTAAAGTTTTTTATATTTTCATTACCGATATATTTACTACTTCACCGTCTTTGTTAAAATATCTATACTCAACGTCTTAATAAGATTAAACCACTAAAAATAGCATCAGAACAATAACCCTTTCACTTTAAATAACTCAGTAATTGTATTATCTTTCCCAATAAAATTATCATGACTACTAGACATCTGTTTGAACGTTGCATTGACTTCATCTACTCTAAGACTGAGCAAATTATTCTTGATTCGATCTAATGCAAGGGCATTATTATCAAAACTCGCATCATGCGTTGTAATAACCACAGCCTGATTTTTAGATTTTCTACATACCTCAATATTCTCATAAACCACACCTAACTCATTAGCCAACTCTTTCAACTCTGAACTAACCAATCCAACAGTGTTTATGAAATTATAAAAGTAATAATCTCTCTCATTTGATGGATACAATCCATAGGTTTTAGTTTTGAATAGAAGTTTATTTATCTCTCTATAAACTGAATTTGCATCTTCTGACATACGATTACACTCGCTTAAAATACTCTTTAAAATACTGACTTCTTTTTCAGATGAACTTTTATGGTCAATAACTTTATTAACAATAGTTAATGCAGTATTACACCGTGGAACTACAGTTCTTAACCTTTCATGTTTAGGGAAAACATCATTAACCAACTCAATCGCTATTTTATAACCTTCCTGCGCTGTGAATTGAGCCAAGTAGTTACGAGCGATAAGAACCGCTCCTACAGCGGCCCCCGCCATTACTACATCCATACATGCCGATACGAAAGAACTATCCATACCTTTTGTAATATAAATATCCAAAAGCATTACGACTACTGCACCTGCACTAAAAGTTACAAATGGCGATGTAGCATATATAAAAACCTGTCTGGCAATATTTTTAATTTTCATTTCATACTCATTAGTATTCGTCTGATGTTCTTAATAAGCAATATTGATTTTCCATCATGATTTCTGTGTGGAGTATTTCCAAGTTTATCTTCCGAAATATCATGCCATTCAGATTCAAGATCTAAAGTCGCTTTTTTTCATTTCACTATAATGTTCGAGTATTACATCATTGGACTCAACAAGCATGTAGTTGCCATATACTAATATGCCACTTTCTCCACTTCTAAATCCGTATAAAACCGGCTCCTTTATAATATCAAGATGATAATCTCTATAATTTATCGCATATTTAGTATCTCCATTAAAAAGATCAATAAACCGCGCGACAAAAGTTAGTGGTTTTTCACGTTTCCACTCGTTTTTTGATTTTGATCTATTGATGTGATTAATATTTGAGTTTATCAACACTGATATAATAACTCCTGTAGCAACAATTGCTGCCGCCACTATCGCCACATCATCATTGTTATCCATACCTGAAAATACCATCGAATCATCGTATAACGTATTATATGAGTATCACTGATCGATGTAAATGGACTCACCTAACAATCCCTATACATCTCTGGGAATAGTTTCTACTGTGTTTTAGGAAGAAATAGTGATCTTCTGGAGTTTCGAAAACGTAGCATCCACTACTAGCGATAGTTAAGTTAGTAGCTTAGTTGGTATATCTGTTTTTTATTAACTTTATATTCTGCTTAAAAAATTCACTTGTGAATAAATAGTAAAACTCATGATAAGGCATTTAGACATACTAAAATAATTATCTAACAAGTTGAGATATATGAGTAATAATTTGTTGGAATATAACAGTGGAATTATAAAACTAGTTGATATGCTAAAATATGAGAACTAAAAACTTACCGATGAAGGTGAGAGTAAGTCAAGTATTATCACCTATTAACCAGTTATCAATTAAATTTGATAACTATATTTTCTGGATTGATAATTATCGTAATGATTATCACATCAAGATAGCAGAATATATATATTAATACTTAGTACTCGTCTTGCCCTATCTCAGTCAAGAAATATTTACAACTATAAGGGATGGACTCAGCTTGATGAGTATAATGCATGAAATCCTATGCGCAAAATACAAGCAATTATTTTCCCTAAATCGCCTATTTGTATTAAAATTTTGCTGAAGGAAAATAAGGATCATCAGCAAATAATCAAGGGACATCATGGACATTCATCTTAATCATAAAAGTAGATTTATCGAGTATTATCAATCCATTGCGATAACTAATAGTGACAAGTTATTAAGAGTAGCCAGAGATGTTTCACGTTTTGTTCTTCGTGATGCTCTAGTAAGAGCAAGGTTTGAAAACGAAATAAAAGATTTTATTAGTGAACAGATGAAAATAATAAAATCAGCCAGAACGGAATCTGATTGCAAGATAGCCATCGATAACTTGAATAAAGAGTGTAGCCATCTTCTTGAACAAGATCTTATGCTGAAAACCAAACGAGCTAAAACTGTTGTCGCTATAGAGCTTAAAAAGGATCGTGACACTTGGGGCTATGTTATACAAGGAGTTAATATAGTAGTTAGTGGACTTACAGTATTAGGTGGTTTCACTCTAACATCTGCATCTTTAGCAACAGGGAATATACTTGGAGTCGTAGCTGGTGCAACCATTTTTCTGCACGGAATTAACAGCTTACAAGAAGTTATATCAAACATTAAGAATGGGACTGACTCTTCAACAGGTTTTATGCTAAACGGTTATATAGCGACAGCTGAATTTTTAGGTTTTAATAAACAAGTTGGTTTCTTAGCCTATAACTTTATGAGTATTGGATTGTCGGGCTATGGAATGGCAAGAATGGTTCTGAAACCTGATGCATGGAGACTGTTTAGACATATCCCAACTGATTATGTGAGAAACATAAAGACTATGGGATATGGTTCATTAGCAATTGAAGGCACCGGTAATGCTTTATCTGTTAAAGCAATTAACGATAGCAAATAACGCTAATCAAATTACTCCTTCAGTGATACAAATAATAACTTCGCTCCTAATATAACGGGAGCGACGAAGTTCATTATAGCAACACCAATAACTGCAGCAATAACATAAGATTCAAAATCTGAAGAATCACTGGTGATAAAGATATTGATACCAATTCCAATCAGCAGGAAATGCAAAAAAATAGTTCCTAAAGAAATTCTTTTGAGTTGTGCTATAGCAATCTTAAATGAAATATTATTTCCCATAGCTTGTTTACGTATAAATTCAATATCTCTTTTTGAGATAAATTTTTTCTTTGATAACAACATCTCAATACTTTTATCGTCCATAATAACCAGCGATCCAAACCAAACAATTTTATATGGTATCTTATTTTCGTATGATGTTACAATCACACAACTTAAAATTAGGATTTTCGCTTGCGCAGTTTATGCCGTAGCATGAGTAATGACTGTCGGTTTCACCGTTATCAAAGTTGCTTGAGATAAACTCTAGATTCTAATTTTTTATATACTAATAAAAGATGCAAGAAAGCAAAGTTGGCCTAACGTCGTTGTGTCCCCACTGGTGGATTTCATATTTGTTATCAATAATTGTTAACCCATTTGACTACTGCCCCCGAACTGTTCTTCACAAGCATTGACCATGTGTCTGCTGATAACACCAGTAACAAATAATTTCAACATGGAACTATCTGCGCATTTCTTACCTTTAAATGCTGAGCAACTTTCTGCGCACAGCCAAATCCTATGATTAACGTTTAGAAGTAAAACTGTTTTTTATTTATCATGCTGATTTTTAAAGTAATCTATAAAACTACTAGCCTGTCGACTCATCCCGTAACCACTATCCTGTCTCTCTTAGAAACCCATGCATAGCAGTATGCAGTCATATTATTAGTTGTTATCATTATAATTGCTCTCACAAAGGATATAGTTTGTATAATACTTCAAACTATATGCGTATTTTCTATTCCCTCCTTTTCAATTTCTGACGGTGAAGCATGGCCTTGGTATCGCAAGCTCGGAGCTTGGGTAAATACTTTTTATTGCTTGATAACTTATTAGTCGTGTTGGGTTTCTTCGTTGTTTTCCCACTCATCTCTATCCGATTTGTCGATCAGTTAGGTTGGGCTGCGGTACTCGTGGGTCTGGCTCTGGGATTAAGGCAACTGGTGCAACAAGGGCTAGGCATCTTCGGCGGCGCTATAGCTGACCGTTTTGGCGCAAAACCTATGATAGTTACCGGCATGCTCATGCGTGCGGCAGGATTTGCCTTAATGGCGATGGCAGACGAACCCTGGATACTGTGGCTGGCTTGTGCTCTGTCTGGTTTGGGAGGGACCCTCTTCGATCCGCCACGTACCGCACTGGTTATCAAGTTAACTCGCCCCCATGAACGTGGCCGTTTCTATTCTCTCTTGATGATGCAAGACAGTGCTGGTGCAGTCATCGGCGCATTGATCGGGAGTTGGCTACTGCAATACGACTTTCATTTTGTCTGTTGGACCGGCGCGGTTATCTTTATATTGGCCGCAGGTTGGAACGTCTGGCTGCTGCCGGCTTATCGAATCTCCACCGTACGCGCGCCGATGAAAGAAGGCCTAATGCGCGTGCTACGTGATCGTCGTTTTGTCACCTATGTCCTGACCCTGACCGGGTATTATATGTTGTCGGTGCAGGTCATGCTGATGCTGCCGATTGTGGTCAATGAAATTGCCGGCTCCCCTGCCGCCGTTAAATGGATGTATGCGATTGAAGCCGCACTCTCACTGACGTTGCTCTACCCGATTGCTCGCTGGAGCGAAAAGCGTTTTCGCCTTGAACAGCGTTTAATGTTCGGTTTATTGATAATGACATTGAGCCTATTCCCGATAGGCCTGATTACCCATCTACAAACATTGTTTATGTTTATTTGCTTCTTCTATATGGGTTCTATTATTGCCGAACCCGCCCGTGAGACTCTGAGTGCTTCACTGGCAGATTCACGCGCACGCGGCAGCTATATGGGCTTTAGCCGTCTTGGACTGGCACTCGGTGGCGCGCTAGGTTACACCGGCGGGGGTTGGATGTACGATACCGGCAGAACGCTGGACATGCCCGAGTTACCCTGGTTCCTGCTGGGAATTATTGGTTTAATTACACTCGTTGGGCTGTACTGGCAATTTAATCAACGCAGGATTGAGTCAGCCATGTTGAGCGGCAGCTAGTCTTTTATATACCAGAGGAGCCAACTTCTTTGGCATCCCCCGAACTTAATTGATTCAGGGTTATCCGATTGGCAGAATGTATTTCTTGCCGCACAATTCGCCCCACGACCCAACCGTAGCTGAACAAACACGGTTAATAATACAAAATGACAAGCTGAGCGGTTATTATCGGGTGAGTTTATCTGTTTGATGAGTGCTTATTGCTATGAGGTTTTAATGAATAAAATGATGTGGGGCGCTGCTGCGCTGATCGTGACAACAACATTGGTGGGCTGTAACCAACTGACTCAGTACACTTTGAGCGAACAAGAAGTTAATGATTATCTGCAAAAACATAATAACTATGAAAAACAGATTGGCATCCCAGGGCTGGTTGATGCTCATATCACGTTAACACAATTGCAGAGCCAAATTGGTCGTGCTGAACCCGGCAAAGTCACATTAACCGGTAACGCCAAAGTCGATATTACGTCGATCCTTGGCCCGCAAACTGCCGACATGACATTAACCTTAAAAGCGCAGCCAACATTTGATCGTGAAAAAGGCGCCATCTTCCTAAAAGATATGGAATTGACTGACTACACGGTGAAACCTGAGAAAATGGATTCAGTGATGAAAGCACTGACACCTTATTTAAATCAGTCACTGAAATCTTATTTTGATCAGCAACCTGCTTATGTGCTTGACGGTGAAAAGAGTAAAGCTGAAGCGATGGCGAAAAAATTGGCGAAAGGTTTAGAAGTTAAACCGGGCCAATTAGTCATCCCACTAACGGACTAATTGGCACCGCACATTTAAACACAGTGGTACGGGGTGCTTACTCCTCCGTATCACTGTTTTCTGATAACTCATCCCACATAGCCTGCAATGCTTCGCGGCTTAACTGTGCCAACGTGCGATAAAAACCACTGGTGGCATGAGCTTCTACTTTGCCAAGAAAACGTCCACACCAAGGCAGTAAATAGGCATCAAACAGTTCGATTTGCGCCGCCACTTCATCTTCTGCCGCTTGATCTTCCAGCCACGAGGCCGCCAGTAATAAACCACCAAAATGGTCTGTTGGCGCTTCGCCTAACGGCATTCCGCGTTGTTGAAGAAAAGCTCTGACCTCGGCTTCCGGGCGAGCATCTTCATAATCGGAACCATAAGGCGAAACACTGCGTTCATCGCCAACAAACAGATTATTATAATCCGCAGCCAAAGCTTCAGGCTGATACTCCTGTTGCAGACGCGTCAGCAACTCACTTTGTTCTAGTGGCCAATGCTGTTCTAATTTACCTTGACCTATCAGCGTAAAAAGCGGTTCTAGCAATGGATCTTGTGGTTGGCGATAAAAAAGCGACCCAAGAACGCGACACACCAGAGAAAAATCATTCATTTACATCATCCTGTTTCTTATTGGTTTTTAAATCAAAAAATGTGACAACGTCGGATAAAAATTACAACCCGGCTAACTCTGGTATCGGTGCTCGGCCACGCTGCTCAAGGTAATTCAGCAAACGTCGTGGGCTGACATTCAAAATTCTCTCTTGCGGGAAATTCACTTCAGTAATAATGCGCTCGCAATGTTCAAAAATCCCCAATGAATAAGCAATATGTGAATCCGAACCCAAGGCAAGCCAGCCGCCAGCATCCCTTACTGCTTCAGCAATCGCGCGGCAATTCGCTTCGCTCCCTTTACGGGAATGCGTAAATGATGAGTTATTCAACTCCAATGCCACATTATATTTTGCTGCGGCTTCAGCAATAGCTTTAATATCAACTGGATACTTAGGATTACCTGGGTGACTGATGATATGTACATTCCCCTGCGCCATAGTGGCAATCATCGCTTGGGTATTGGCGGCCTTATCTTGAGGTGGGAACACTGGCTCGTGGAAACCGGCAATTAGCAAGTCTATGGCATCCAACATCGGGCCAGTACAATCAATATCCCCTGCCAGATTTTTAATATTCGCTTCGATGCCACGTAAAATCCCCACGCCATCAACCAACCGCGGCCATACTCGCATGTTCATAAAGTGCCAATAATGCGGGGCATCAGCCATATCCGGGCCATGATCAGTAATGGCAAATAGTTTGATATTTTTTAGCTTAGCTTCGGCGATATAATCGTGCAGGGTACTATAAGCATGGGTGCTCGCGATGGTATGCATATGTAAATCAACAGGATACATGACTACTCCACAGGTCTTTTTATGGCGAGATGGCTTTTTTGCAGGCAAAGCATAGTGCGCTAATGATAGCAGGAATTCTTCTCATCAGCAGCGCTAAAACCTCGCCGGCAATCGCGTTAGCCCCATCAAACCGTGGCAGCTCTTAAATCAGTACCCTCTCACAACATCAACTAACCCAACAGGTTCCCTTCCCGCTTCCATTGCCTGAATATTGGCAACCACCTGATCCATTGCCGCATCTGGCAAGGTAACCGCAGCAATATGTGGCGTAATGGTAACCCGGGGATGACTCCAGAATGGATGCATTGAAGGCAGCGGTTCTTCAGCGAATACATCTAATGTCACCGCCGCGACTTGCCCAGCATTCATTGCAGCCAATAGATCCCGCTCCAATAAGTGCGCTCCCCGTGCAATATTGATGATATAGGCATTGGCATTCAGTTGTGAAAAGAGTGACTGATTAAGGATACCGGCTGTCTTTGGGGTATTGGGCAAGAGATTAATCAGCAATTGTGTCCCTTGAATGAAAGCGGGTAACTTTTCTTGACCGGCGAAACTAGTCACTCCATCAATTTGTTTTGGCGTACGGCTCCAACAACGGACAGTAAAACCAAACTCGACCAGCTTGTGAGCAACACTTTTCCCTAATACACCCGCGCCGAGAATTCCTATGGTGAATTTATCATGTTGATGCGGTTCGAGGGGTTGCCACAACTTCTGTTGTTGTTGCAACTGATACTCATCCATACGGCGGAAATAGCGTAATACGGTTGCCACGACATATTCCTGCATCTGCAAAGACATCCCGGTATCTTCCAGCCGCACCAATGGCACGCCCGCAGGTAAAGTTCCAGGATTACGCCGTTCTTGATCCAAAATAGCGTCTACCCCTGCGCCCAACGCAAACACCCCTTTCAGTTCAACACGACTGGCGAGCATCTCCTGAGGTGGCTGCCACACCAGCGCATAATCTGCCGGTTGCGTATCACCACGCCGCCATTGCCTGATATTGGCGTTGGGTAAGCGTGACTGTAGCCCTGACAACCACTGTTTTGCCTCAAAGAATGGGTGATAAAAAATAATATTCATTATTTGCCAGCTCCTTGCGAAAGTATTGAATAGACTTTCGCGATTGGCGCGTAGATGCAAGCGCTACTCGCAAAAAATGACGATGAAATCAGCAAATTGCTGTAACTTTAGCTAAACAGCGACAAAGCGCGCATAAGAGGGTTGACGCTGGGCACACTTTTGCCTACATTACGCCGGTCGGCCCATTGAACGCGGCTGATTGTACCAGTAGTAACACGGTGAGGTGTCTGAGTGGCTGAAGGAGCACGCCTGGAAAGTGTGTATACGTGTAAGCGTATCGAGGGTTCGAACCCCTCCCTCACCGCCATATTAAAGTGAAAAGCCCATGAAATCATGGGCTTTTTCCATTTCAGACCGTTGAGAATAATTTTCTTTGCATACCAGCAACTATACATAACGTTTGTCATTAATTGATTATGTAGCCCTTTAGCATCCCATGCTACAACGTGAGAAGTATTTCTGTTTTGAAATATAAACCACAAGGGTATAAATATATGAAGCTTCCTTTTATTCATTTCTTATTTCTATTTTATATACAAACTTCACTCGCTTCACCTCTTATAGTCGCTCATCGGGCTGGCACCGCTGATTTTCCTGAAAATACCCGACATGCTATTGGTGAATCCTTATCAAATAATGTTGATATGGTCTGGATTACTGTTCAACTCAGTAAAGACGGTGTACCGGTATTATATCGACCCAAAGATTTAAGCGAGTTAACTGACGCTGATGGCCCCGTGTCTAAATATACGTTCGATGAATTACAATTGTTAGATGCGGCTTATCGCTTTAAGCAGGATGACCACTATATTCACCGTGGGTGGGGATAAAAGATTTCCTCATTGTATTCGATACTTTTATCATACCCTAATATAAAATTTATTATTGATATTAAATCCCCTGATGCTGAACCAAAAATAATGGCTGACGCCATAATAAATTTAGAAAATAGCACCAAATCCGCTGATCGAATCTTTTTCTATTCTACTGAACAGAAATATCTCGATGCACTCCCTGAATATTTTAATAAATTCGAACCGCGCAATAAAACCCGTAAGATTCTGGCTAATGCTGTTATGGCCGATAAATGCATAATTGCCAAAAAGAGGAGCAATTCATTCCCCAATAGCCGAAATAAATATTATGCCTTTGAATTAAGGCGTGATGTAAAAGTCGTGGAGAAGTTAACCCTGGGTAAAGGGACGACTCGTACCCAATTGGTTTGGAATCAGTCCGCAATGGACTGTTTCAAAAGAAGCGAAGAGACAAAAATCTTGCTGATTGGCATAAACTCAGCCGAGGATTATCAATTAGCTAAAGATCTTGGTGCGGATTATGTGATGGTTGATTCCCCAAGTCAGGCACAAAAGTGGCGTTAAACTCATCTTATTTGTTGGTGAATCAGTCTATCTGTGCGCGGAATAACCAGATGACAAACAACAAATAAATACTGCTTGACCATCTGCGTACCGGTCACTATAGTAGCGCCCCGTTGGAGTGCTTAGCGCAGTAACGGAACGGTGAGGTGTCTGAGTGGCTGAAGGAGCACGCCTGGAAAGTGTGTATACGCGTAAGTGTATCGAGGGTTCGAACCCCTCTCTCACCGCCATATTCGAGCGAAAGGCTCTGACGAAAGTCAGGGCCTTTTTCTTTGGTACCAAATTCGGAGTCGATTCATTATAAAGATCGTCTGCGTTTATCTTTAACTATGCGGTCACCCAGAGGAGAAAGAGGCATTAATCGGCTATAAACCACCTGATTACGACCTTGATTTTTCGCCTGATACAGTGCTTCATCCGTCATTTTCAATGCCTTTAGCATCGACATTCCCGGTAAGTAAAGAGAGGCTCCAATTGAAATTGTCACCTTAACTTTTCGTCCATCAGGCAATTGCACATCTAAACTCTCTACACGCTGACGAATACGCTCTGCAACCGCTTTAATAGCTTGTGGGTCATGGCTATAAGTAATAATAATAAACTCCTCACCACCATAGCGACCCACAAAATCTTCATCCCTGATAGCCGTCATCAATAATTTCCCAACTTCAGTTAATAAGATGTCACCACCATCATGACCATAGGTATCATTAACGGACTTAAAGTTGTCGAGATCCAAAATAAGTAAACCACATGCCTGACGATTGTGATGAATGCTGTTCAGGCGATAATCGACACTCGACCGGCTATTTAACTGAGTTAACTTGTCGATGTTTGCTCGATTTTTCATTGCAAAATATGCATAAATATGGCGCTCTTTAAAATTCAGAGCGTGATAACAAATAGCTAAACAAAGAGCAGAAATGAGTTGATATACTACAATCTGTGTCCAGAAAAGAGTATTAGGAACCAATAAAACAGCGGTAAGCATTCGATAAATGGCAATTAAGATAATAGTGGTATAAAAGATGCGACTACTCTTTTTCTCCCACACTTTAGAGAACAAAAGAGGAATAATTGCTATTGTTATTAAAACATTATCTAATGTCAGCCAACCTGTAAAAATGAAATTTATCATCAACGCAGTTAAACCACTTAGCCAACCGCCATAAAATGTGACCAAAATAATCGGGATCATCTCGAAACTGTAGAAGTAAGCTCCAGAAATAACCCACTGATCTTGATTGAGGTAAAGTGACACCAGCCCCGATATTAGCCCAAATACGATACGCTTCCAAACCTCCCCATTATAGGAGAAAGGGCTGTTCTTACTTAAGGCAAAATAACCAATAGAGAGAGTTGCATAAGTGACACAGGCATCTCGGTATAACGTCGACAAAGAATCTAATTCACTCATGGCGTAGCATCAGTCCTTTGAATTCTCAGTGATGATTTTTGGCCGCACACATGCTGCCGATTATTTTCTAAAATCAAGTCACGTTCTAGCTCTAAATTATTCATCGGAACCTTAGGTCTTATACAGAGATTGATAGTTTCTAACCTAAATCTTAGCTGCGAGATAGGCTTTATTCTTGAATAATTTTATTATGCGGCCTTCCCCTCTCTTGGGGTAACAAGATATCGCCTAATCACTTAACCCACTTAAGACAAGCTGCATTCTTCTATTGTTAAAGCTTTCACTCAGTTTCTAACACTTGATGCTCAAAGCAGCTCCTACCCGAGATAATAAGCAGTTTGAATTTAGCCTTACAGAAAATTGTCTTGCCGGTCATGAATCCGCTCATTTAAACCACTTTATAAAACCGGCTGTTATCTCTATTTCTGCCAGAGATTGATATACATCTAGATCTCAGACTGTGAATTGGCGTATCGTGGTTATCTGCTACTCGAGACGGACCCTTATTGGCCCGCCATTTATTTTGTCTTTTCTTTATTTGGTTTGCACCTTAGATGAAAACGCACGGAATTAACGGCATTAGGCCGTTCAGCGCGATAATTGACGCTTGCTGGCGAGAAACCTATACATTTCAAAGATTTTTAAAAGATATTATTGCCGGTATTACAGTCGGCATTATTGCGATCCCACTGGCTATGGCCCTGGCAATTGCCAGTGGTGTTCCCCCACAGTACGGCTTATATACTTCGGCTATTGCCGGGATTGTTATTGCGGTCAGCGGCGGCTCCCGTTATAGCGTATCTGGCCCTACCGCGGCTTTTGTGGTTATTCTTTATCCAGTATCACAACAATTTGGTTTGGCGGGTTTATTACTGGCGACATTGCTTTCTGGCGTGTTTTTATTGTGCATGGGGCTCGGCAGATTAGGCCGTTTAATTGAATATATTCCGCTGTCAGTCACGCTTGGCTTCACCTCGGGAATTGGTATTACCATCGCCACCATGCAAGTGAAAGATTTCTTCGGTCTACACTTGCCGGAGGTGCCGGAAACTTATGTGGGTAAAGTGGCAGCACTTGCCCAAGCGCTGCCAACCATCAACTTCAGTGATACGTTAATTGCAGCTGTCACTCTGATGGTTTTAATTCTCTGGCCACGATTAAAATTAAAGTTACCAGGTCACTTACCTGCGCTCATCGCCGGTACCGCTGTTATGGCAGTTTTATCGTTATTTGATCATCAAGTTGCCACTATCGGCTCACGTTTTGGCTATTTATTAGCTGATGGCACACAGGGTCACGGCATCCCCCCTATTTTGCCGCAATTTGTTTTACCCTGGCATCTCCCAGCCGCCAATGGGCAAGAATTTGTTCTGAATTGGGCCACACTTTCGGCACTGCTACCAGCAGCCTTTTCGATGGCAATGCTCGGCGCGATTGAGTCGTTATTATGCGCAGTGGTTCTTGATGGCATGACTGGACAAAAACATCACTCAAACAGTGAGTTAGTCGGTCAGGGGCTCGGTAATATGGTCGCACCCTTCTTTGGTGGTATCACCGCCACTGCAGCTATTGCACGTTCTGCAGCTAACGTTCGTGCAGGAGCAACCTCACCGGTGTCAGCAATTATCCATTCACTGCTGGTGTTATTGGCTTTATTGGTTCTGGCACCGATGTTGTCGTACCTGCCGCTAGCTGCCATGGCCTCGTTGCTGCTTATCGTAGCCTGGAATATGAGTGAGGCGCATAAAGTGGTCGACTTACTGCGTCGTGGCCCTAAAGATGACATTATCGTCATGCTGTTGTGTATGAGTCTGACAGTATTATTCGACATGGTGATTGCTATCACAGTAGGTATTGTATTGGCCTCACTGCTGTTTATGCGCCGTATTGCCCGCATGACCCGTTTAAGTGAAGTACCTACTGAAATGAATGAACATCGGCTGGTGTTACGCGTGAATGGGCCACTGTTCTTCGCCGCCGCAGAGCGGATTTTTAACGAGTTACTCAGCCGCAGCGAGAATTACGACACCATCATTCTGCAATGGGACGCGGTACCGGTTCTGGATGCAGGAGGGCTGAACGCGTTTCTGCGCTTCACAGAGGCCTTAGGCGAGCATCAGCAACTCATTATCACGAATATTCCTTTCCAACCGCTGAAAACGCTGGCCAGAGCACGAGTACAACCTATCGAGGGTAAGTTGAGCTTCTACGGCTCACTCCCTGAGGCGTTGGCGGCATTAGCAATAAAATAACCTTTTCCGCGATCAAAAAAGGCAGTGTAGATGACCTACACTGCCTTTTTGTCTATTTCACCGCAACAACATCAAGGATGCGGGTGATAGATTGGATTACTTGCTGGTATCAAGTTCTGGGAAGTTTTTTACCAAATCATCAATAGCTTTCATCTGCACCAAGAACGGCTCCAGCTTGTCTAGTGGTAATGCAGATGGGCCATCACATTTAGCGCTGTTCGGCTCTGGGTGAGCTTCAATAAATAGCCCAGCCAAGCCAACAGCCATACCCGCACGGGCCAGTTCAGCCACTTGAGCACGGCGGCCGCCTGATGCAGAGCCAAACGGGTCGCGACATTGTAATGCATGAGTCACGTCGAAAATGACCGGATGACCGCCCGTCGCTTGTACCATCACATTGATACCTAACATATCAACAACCAAATTGTCATAACCGAAGTTACTACCACGATCGCAAAGAATAACCTGATCATTACCGGCTTCTTTGAATTTCTCAACGATATTGCCCATTTGGCCTGGGCTAACAAACTGAGGCTTCTTCACGTTGATAACCGCACCAGTCCGTGCCATCGCTTCAACTAAATCAGTTTGACGCGCCAGAAATGCTGGCAATTGGATAACATCAACAACCTCTGCAACAGGCTGGCACTGGCTTATTTCGTGAACATCGGTGATCACTTTTACGCCAAATTGCTGTTTCAGTTCCTGGAAAATTTTCATCCCTTCTTCCAGGCCAGGACCACGGTAAGAGTGAATTGAAGAACGGTTGGCTTTGTCGAACGAGGCTTTGAAGACGTAAGGAATACCCAGCTTTTGGGTGACAGTCACGTAATGCTCGCAGATGCGCATCGCCAGATCGCGAGACTCAAGCACGTTCATGCCACCAAACAGCACGAAAGGCAAGTCGTTCGCTACGTTGATATCGCCAATGCTAACCACTTTCTGTTTCATACAAATACCTTTATAAAGGATAAATCGAGATTAATTACAGTGAGTTATTACTCAACAAGGTGATTACCATAAATATACCCAAAATAATCCGAGTTGCAGGAAGGCGGCCAACGCACATGCAGCTTGAAGTATGACGGGTATCAGTGCAATGTCACTCGCTGTTGCTCAATGGAGTGGATCTGCATTTTTATCATTTCAGCGATGGGGTCTTCCGGGCACTGTTCGACAAAATAGCTTAAATCAGAGATAGCAATATGGTTACAGTCCAGTTGGGCATAAATCAGGCCACGGTCGCGGATTTCATACGGGTCATCGGGGTCAAAAGCCAACACCGCTTCACTGGCACGTAAAGCCAGTTCCATCTGCTTTTCTTCCATTAATGCGGCTTTTAAAGTGTCGAGCATTTTACGCACAATCAAGGTGTTTTCCACTTCTTCCAAATCTTCATCTTCCAATTCGGCACTCAAGCCCAGATTGCCCTTTATCCACACTTCCAGCATATGCTCGTTCAGTGTTTCACCGTTCAATGGGTTAATCAGCCACATTTCTTCGTCTAGCCAATCCGCGCGAAGAATCAATTGGGTTGGAAAAATAACAGGCATCAATGGCAAGTCCAGTTGATGCGCGATATGCAAGAAAATCACCCCTAGTGATACCGGAGTCCCCTGCCGCTTATCCAGCACTTTATCCAGCCAGATAGCATCTGACAGACGGTAAACACCGCCCGCCCCTCCAAACTTCCACTTACGGTAAAACAGATCGATAAGCACTTCTAATTGCTGATCCTGATTGAGACCGTCGGGCATTGCAGCCCTGGCATCATCGACGAGCTGTTGTAGTTGATTGCGTACATCAGCCAGTGGAAAATTCTGTCGAATCTCCTGGGTAACCAGTAACACCCCATCACACAGGGACGCGTTGTTAAATTCGAAATCAGCAATGCTACTCATAGATATCCCATCAGCAGTGGTAACTTAGTTGTTGCCAGTTTTATAATTAAATACAGGCAACCCAATGCGAGTATAAAGGCAAGCCAGCGACGATTCTGACTGCGAGTTCGCTTACCTAATGCAACATAGCCAAGCAGGATATAGATAATAACGCCAAACAACTTTTCAGTCAGCCAGGTTCCTTGCGGACTGAAAGGATAAAATCCAGTCATAAAAATCAATACAATGCCGCTGACAAATAGCAGCGTATCATTGATATGAGGTGTTATTTTTATCCAGCGTTTATCCATCATAGCTGAACCGCGACATTTCCAGAAGAAACGTAACACAAACAGCGTAATACTGATAACCACTGTGAGTAAATGCAAATACTTCATGGCGATGTAGTCAACCCACATGTCTCTCAGTCCTTAATTTATGCTGAACGGGAATTTTCTTGTTTAAGTGCCCATTGACCCAAAGTCACACGATCATTATTACCATAATCTTTATACGTCATTACAGCACTAAATCCCGTCTTGTTAAGCAGCTTCTGTACCACTGTGGCTTGTTGCCAACCATGCTCCAACATCAACCATCCCCCCACCTCTAAATAAGCCGGAGATTGGCGAATAATTTCAGCCAGATCAGCTACTCCCTCAGCCTCAGCCACCAGCGCACTATGTGGTTCATAGCGCACATCACCTTCATTAAGATGAGGATCATTGGCATCGATATAGGGAGGATTGCTCACAATCAGCATAAATCGCCCACTCACCGAGTCAAACCAGCTACTTTGCAGGAAATCCACATTATTTATCGCGAGTTTTTGGGCATTATGGCAGGCCAGAGCAACAGCATCAGCTTTAATATCAACCCCTATCACCGTGCAATCTGGGCGCTCGCTGGCTAATGCCAAAGCAATAGCACCAGTGCCCGTTCCTAAATCCAGAATACGACATGGAGTGGCAGGCAAATACGCCAAAGCTTGCTCAACTAGGCACTCGGTGTCCGGACGGGGAATTAATGTGGCGGAGGAAACACTCAACGGCAGAGACCAAAATTCACGCTCTCCCACCAGATAGGCAACCGGCTCACCTTGTTCACGACGCGCGGCCAAGGGTTCTAACGCCGCCAATTGCTCGGCAGTAAGTGGGGTTTCACCAAAGGCCAATAAATAGGTACGAGCGCGTCCTGTAACGAAACTCAGTAGAATTTCGGCGTCGCGTTTTGGACTGTCACTTTGGTTAAAACGGGCTGCCGCTTGCGACAGCCACTGCTGATAATCCATTAATCTTGCTCGGACAACGCAGAGAGCTGATCAGCTTGATATTCCTGCACAATCGGCTGGATAAGCATATCCAGTTTACCTTCCATCACCTCATCCAGACGGTAAAGTGTCAGGTTGATACGATGATCTGTCACGCGTCCTTGAGGGAAGTTATAGGTACGATTGCGGTCAGAACGGTCACCAGAGCCTAATAAGTTACGGCGCTCAGAGGCCTCGGCTAGCTGACGTTTTTGCATCTCGGCGGCACGAATACGTGCGCCCAACACTGACATCGCCTTGGCTTTGTTCTTATGTTGCGAGCGCTCGTCCTGACATTCCACCACAATTCCGGTGGGAATATGGGTAATACGAATGGCTGAATCCGTGGTGTTAACGTGCTGACCACCGGCACCTGAAGAGCGGAAGGTATCGATGCGCAAATCACCCGCATTGATTTCCGGCATTTCAGCTTCGGGAATAGCCGGCATCACCGCCACCGTACAAGCAGAAGTATGGATTCGGCCTTGCGATTCGGTTTCTGGTACGCGCTGAACACGATGACCACCCGACTCAAATTTTAACTGCCCAAAGACGCCATCACCGGATACCTTGGCAATCACTTCTTTATAACCGCCATGTTCACCTTCGCTGGCGCTCATTATTTCCACTTTCCAGCGACGGGCTTCAGCGTAGCGGCTATACATGCGGAACATGTCACCGGCAAAAATAGCCGCTTCGTCACCACCGGTTCCTGCGCGGATTTCCAGGAAGCAATCACGCTCATCATCAGGATCTTTAGGTAGTAACAGAACTTGCAGTTGCTGTTCCAGCTCTTCACAACGAGCTTTAGCTTCTTTCAGCTCATCCTGCGCCATTTCTCGCATTTCGGGATCATCGAGCATCATTTCTGCTGCTTCGATATCATCTTGTACACTGCGCCATTCTTTGAAACAGCGAGTAACATCCGTCAATTGCGCATATTCACGTGATAACGCGCGGAAACGGTCTTGGTCGGCAATAACATTGGCATCGCCAAGGTGCGCTAACACTTCTTCGTGGCGCTCTTGTAACGCTTCCAATTTGGCAACAATAGAAGACTTCATCCGTGGTTTTAAACCCTGTAATTAGAGGAAACTAGTGCTGATCCAGCCCAAGGCTGTCGCGTAATAATTGCAACCGCTCCATATCGCCATCACTGGCAGCTTGCTGGAGGGATTTGGTGGGAGCATGAATCAGACGGTTGGTTAGCTTATGAGCCAATTCATTTACCACCTGCTCAACATTGGCACCCTGCTCAATGGCGGCTAACGCTTTTGCCGTCATCTCACTACGAACTTGTTCAGCCTGAGAGCGATAATCACGAATGGTTTCTACCGCACCTTGAGCGCGTAACCAGGTCATAAAATTCATACTTTCTTGCTGTACTATCGACTCTGCCTGAACTGCGGCAGCCTGGCGTTGCGCCATATTGTGCTGAATAATCGCCTGTAAATCATCAACACTGTATAAATAGGCATTCGACAGTTTACCCACTTCCGGCTCAATATCACGCGGCACCGCGATATCAACAAACAACATGGGTTGATTGCGGCGGCTTTTCAGCGCGCGCTCCACCATCCCTTTACCAATAATGGGCAGCGGGCTGGCGGTTGAACTGATAATAATATCGGCATCGGCTAAACGCGCATCAATTTCTGGCAATGTAATGACCTCTGCTCCGACCTCTGTCGCCAGCGCTTGGGCGCGCTCGCGGGTACGGTTAGCAATAATCATATGCTTGACTTGATGTTCTCTAAGATGACGAGCTACCAGCTCAATGGTTTCCCCCGCGCCAACCAACAATACATTCAACTCGGACAGGGATTCAAAGATTTGCCGTGCCAATGTACAGGCGGCAAACGCCACCGAAACAGCATTGGCACCAATTTCAGTTTCTGTACGAACCCGTTTGGCGACCGAGAATGTTTTTTGGAATAACCGCTCCAATTCGCCAGAGAGCGATTGCTCGCGTTGCGACTCAGCAAAGGCTTTTTTTACCTGTCCCAGAATTTGCGGCTCGCCCAACACCAGGGAGTCCAGCCCACTGGCAACGCGCATCAGATGGCTGACGGCGTCATTGCCGTGATGCCAATAGAGACTCTTTTTCACTTCATCCAGGCTGAGCTTATGATAGTTACACAGCCAGGCAATCAGTTGTTCGTGCAGGTTTTCTTGCTGTTCTACGCTGAGATATAACTCAGTTCGGTTACACGTAGACAACACGACACCGCCCTGCACCAACGGCTGTTGGAGCAAGCTAGCAAGTGCCTGATCGATCGATTCAGGTGAAAATGTCACCCGTTCACGTAACGATACAGGAGCAGTTTTGTGGTTAATGCCTAATGCAAGCAGAGTCATGAGAACGGCTTCGAGTAATACTGATGTTAGTATGGATTCTCGTCTGAACCGCATTCTACTTGATGCGCGGGATCAATAAAAGTCGCAGTGCATCATCCTAAGTATTATCCCAAATTATGCTCAATAATTGATTATATGATGTACAACACAGAACAAGATATTGACGCTCAGCCCTCAGGTCGTTAGCGTGAGCAACAATGATGCCCATTATTCATACGCAACAACCGAATTTGCTTTATCATAATGATGCTTTATAAAACGTGCCGCCAGTGCGACCGATAGGATTTATACCCATATGCCTCAGCGCAAAATCAGTTTTTATCGTCTACTTCCATTAGCTACTTTGCTATTAGCCGCCTGTAGCACCACGCCACCATCCGGCCCTGCGACCAGCCCCACATCGCCACAATGGCGTCAGCATGAGCAACAGTTGCAGCAATTGAGCCAGTTTCAAACCCGCGGTGCCTTTGCTTATCTCTCAGAAAAACAAAAAGTTTATGCGCGTTTCTTCTGGCAACAAACGGCCCCTGAGCGCTATCGCCTGTTGCTGACCAATCCGTTGGGTAGCACCGAATTAGAATTGGTCGTACAACCCGGGGTGAGCCAATTGACGGACAATCAAGGCAAACGCTATGTCAGTAATGATCCACAAGAAATGATTCAAAAATTAACCGGGATGTCGATTCCGTTGGAAAGTTTACGCCAATGGATTCTGGGCTTGCCGGGTGATACCACTGATTTTACTCTCGACGATAAATATCGCCTGAAACAACTGACTTACCAACAAAATGGCGTTACGTGGGTGGTTGATTATCAAGCATATAATACTCAGGTCACACCGGCATTACCTAGCCGCATGGAGCTCAGTCAGGGTGGTCAGCGCATCAAACTGAAGATGGATAACTGGACGGTCAAATAGTATGGTGAATACCAATCAATACGTCTGGCCGTCACCTGCTAAATTGAATTTGTTTCTTTATATCACCGGGCAACGCGCTGATGGCTATCACCTATTGCAGACTCTGTTCCAGTTTCTCGATTATGGCGACGAACTGACGATTGTGCCCCGTGATGACGATCAGATTCGGCTATTAACCCCCATTGTCGGGGTGGAAAATGAACAAAATCTGATAATCCGTGCGGCGCGATTGCTGCAACAATACCCCAGCTCAGCAAAAGTACCTCGAGGGGCGGATATTAGCATCGATAAACGCTTGCCTATGGGGGGCGGTTTGGGCGGCGGTTCGTCTAATGCAGCAACCGTGCTAATCGCACTCAATACCCTGTGGCACTATGGTCTGTCTGATGAAGAATTAGCCGCTCTTGGACTCACATTGGGGGCCGATGTGCCGGTATTTGTTCGCGGTCATGCCGCCTTTGCCGAGGGAGTTGGTGAAAAGTTGCACCCCGCAGAGCCTGTAGAGAAGTGGTATTTGGTGGCACACCCCGGTGTAAACATCCCAACACCCATTATTTTTTCCGATCCGGAATTAAAAAGAAACACGCCAATTCGCCCACTGGCGGCGCTTTTAAGCGCTCCGTACGCAAATGATTGCGAACCAATCGCAAGAAAACGTTTTCGCGAGGTTGAACAGGCTCTTTCATGGCTGTTAGAATATGCCCCGTCACGCCTGACTGGAACCGGAGCTTGTGTCTTTGCAGAATTTGACACGGAGTCATCGGCCCGGCAGGTGTTAAGTATTGCCCCGGAGTGGTTGCACGGTTTTGTTGCCCGTGGAGTGAACCTTTCGCCACTGCATCGCGTACGCTCTGGGAAAATGGAAAACAGTGAGCACAGATAAGAATGCACGACAAAGGTCTAGATCATGGCACCACTGACCTGAGTTTGTGAAAATAGCTGTCTCATTTGATTGAAAGCCGGTTCATAATACTGTTTTGGTTTTAAATACCCGTATGTATATTGCAATCAGTATGAATAGTCGCCCGTGATTACTGATCTGACAATATCTTCTCTGGACGCATGCCTGAGGTTCTTCTCGTGCCTGATATGAAGCTTTTTGCTGGTAACGCCACCCCGGAACTAGCACAACGTATTGCCAACCGTTTGTACACCAGTCTTGGTGACGCCGCTGTAGGTCGTTTTAGCGACGGCGAAGTGAGCGTGCAAATCAACGAAAATGTACGCGGTGGTGATATTTTCATCATCCAGTCCACCTGCGCACCCACGAACGATAACCTGATGGAACTGGTTGTCATGGTTGATGCCCTGCGTCGCGCCTCCGCAGGACGTATTACTGCTGTTATTCCTTACTTCGGTTACGCCCGTCAGGATCGCCGTGTGCGCTCCGCTCGTGTGCCGATCACTGCCAAAGTTGTTGCCGATTTTCTCTCAAGTGTTGGGGTTGACCGCGTATTGACAGTGGATCTTCATGCTGAACAGATCCAAGGCTTCTTTGATGTTCCGGTTGATAACGTATTTGGTAGCCCAATCCTGCTGGAAGACATGTTGCAGCAGAATCTGGAAAACCCCATCGTCGTTTCTCCAGACATTGGCGGCGTTGTTCGCGCCAGAGCCATCGCAAAACTGCTGAACGATACTGATATGGCGATTATCGATAAACGCCGTCCACGCGCTAACGTTTCTCAGGTGATGCATATCATCGGTGACGTAGCTGGCCGTGACTGCGTATTGGTTGACGATATGATCGATACCGGTGGCACTTTGTGTAAAGCGGCTGAAGCCTTGAAAGAACGTGGTGCTAAGCGTGTGTTCGCCTACGCGACTCACCCGATCTTCTCTGGTAATGCGGTTGAAAACATCAAGCACTCAGTGATTGACGAAGTGATTGTTTGTGACACTATTCCGTTGTCAGCTGAAATCAAAGCATTGAAAAATGTACGTACTCTGACACTGTCTGGCATGTTGGCTGAAGCCATCCGCCGCATCAGTAATGAAGAGTCAATCTCTGCGATGTTTGAGCATTAATCAACATTGAGTTGTGAATATCCCTGCGGTGCTATCTGGCCGCAGTTAAGATGATGAGCCACTTTGGCATCATTGTGTGGGCGTTCATAACTGATGAATGAATTATACCCTAAATAATTCGAGTTGCAGGAAAGCAGCAACTGAGTAAATCCCCTAGAGCTTACACAAGTAAGTGACTGGGGTGAGCGAAGGCAGCCAACGCACATGCAGTTTGAGGTATGACGGGTATAATACAGAGAAAGAAAAACCCGTTGAAGCGGCTGCTACAACGGGTTTTCTACTCTTGTTCTATAGGTTCATTATCTGCGGATTTTTGAGCCATCATTACGCCTCCTGGACATCAGCTCAATTTAGAGCTGCGGTAACAGGTTAAATGTTGTCATATACCTCGTGCAACCACTCAGATGTTATGAGTGGCGCTGGTTGCGATTGCAACGTTTATCAAAGTGCTTAACCCACCAATAACGGTCTGCAACTTCTTCGCGCCCACCAATACGAGCGCCGACCAGCCATAACAGAGCACCAACAAAAATACTCATCACTGCGCCGTGGGCAAAGAATTGCGGTAAACCAAACTGTGTAACTTCGGCCAAAATTGAGTAACCTACCCCAACGACCATTGTCACCAATCCCAGTCCCATCAGCACATTACCGAGTCTCGCTGCGCTTTTACGTTTCATATGCCACCTCCACTTGGGTTGCCAATAAATAATCACTATGTTCAGCATCCGAAATTGCTTGCTTAATGCGATTATTCATGTCCACTTAATAACTTAGTATAGTCAGGCTGGCCGTAAAGGTATTGCGCTTGCGATCACAACTGGCGAATATATTCCGACAAATCTTTACATTTTCCAGTTATTTGGCACTAAAGTTGAATTGTTACACAAATGAACTATTCACCGTTCGAATTATTAACCCCCAGCAAACTCACCCCAGCAGTTTTGTCATTACGCGCCATGACAGGTAAACTGTCACACTTTAATTCCTTTAGTAATAGCGAATGACGATGTGAGTAGCATTAAATTAATCGTTGGACTGGCAAATCCGGGCGCAGAATATGCCCAAACCCGCCATAATGCGGGAGCCTGGTATGTGGACTTATTGGCGCAGCGCCATAACCAACAACTGAAAGAAGAGAGCAAATTCTTCGGTTATACCGCACGGTTAAATCTGGCAGGCCAAGATGTGCGCTTGCTGGTACCGTCTACCTTTATGAATTTAAGTGGCAAGGCTGTTGCGGCAATGGCAGGGTTTTACCGCATCTTACCAGAAGAAATTTTAGTCGCGCACGATGAGCTGGATATCCCACCGGGTGTGGCGAAATTGAAGCTCGGGGGAGGCAACGGTGGCCATAATGGTCTAAAAGATATTCAGAGCAAGCTCGGCAATAATCCTAATTTCTATCGTTTACGCATTGGTATCGGCCATCCTGGCGATAAAAGTAAAGTAACTGGTTTTGTTCTGGGCAAACCCCCTGCCAGTGAACAAACCTTAATTGACGACGCCATTGATGAATCTATTCGCTGTACTGAAGTGCTGCTGAAAGAAGATATTACCAAGGCTATGAATCGCCTACATTCTTTCAAAGCGTCAGCATAAAGGTTTGCCTAATTCCCCGGAACCCGCCATTCACCGGGGAGTTTACCTTACCTTTCATTTTATTGATTTTTGTTGCACAACGCATTGATACCCTGCTGACCTTCACCGGTTAGGACAACACCGGCAATAATCACTCTAACCCGCCCTAGAAAATGATTACTTATGGCATCATATTCATCCGCAATATCTTGCAGTTCATCAGTGCAAAAAAGCGTATCCCAATCTGCAGCTTTTTTTCTATTATCTGATAAATCATGGCTACGCTCGAACTTGTCATTAATGGCGGTGAATTTTAATTGAACACCGTCAAAATCCTCATACAGTGTTTTTTTCTGGTAACCCACATATCTCAAACTTTTGTCTGATCGGTTTTCTATTTGCAGACCATATTGATCAACCCACTCTGCAAAACTTGGCCCAGCAGGTTCAGAATCTGTCGTCAGAAACCACATTCCCAAGATCCCAACCACTCCCCCAAACAAAATTACTATCAGCCATTTATAGATATTCATTTCCATGGGAATAATCCAAATTCAGTATGCTGATCCTAATGTTTAGTTATCGGACATTAAGCAAAAAACTTCAGATAGAGGAAGCGTGATCCAGAGCACAGAGTCAGAAAAATCAATTACCTATCGGATATTGCGATGCAAGCAATTCACACAATGAAAGAGCGTGATCGAGATAAATCGTTAGAATGTGTATAATGGCGGCATAAATTTTGATTACATCGGCCCGTTAACCCTAACGAGTTGATTTTTAAGTTATTTAAGGTGATATAAAACATGGGATTCAAATGCGGTATTGTGGGCCTGCCTAACGTTGGTAAATCCACCCTGTTCAACGCGTTGACACAAGCGGGTATTGAAGCCGCTAACTTCCCGTTCTGTACCATTGAGCCCAATACGGGTGTGGTGCCAATGCCGGATCCGCGTCTGGACCAACTGGCAGAAATTGTAAAACCTCAGCGCATTTTGCCAACCACTATGGAATTCGTTGATATCGCAGGCCTGGTGAAAGGAGCCTCGAAAGGTGAAGGGCTGGGTAACCAATTTCTGACCAATATTCGTGAAACCGAAGCAATTGGACATGTAGTGCGTTGTTTTGAAAATGACAACATCATCCATGTTGCTGGTAAAGTTGATCCAGCTGACGATATTGACACCATCAATACTGAATTAGCGCTGTCCGATCTGGACACTTGCGAACGTGCTATTCATCGCGTGCAGAAGAAAGCCAAAGGTGGTGATAAGGATGCTAAAGCTGAACTGGAAGCCCTGGAAAAATGCCTGCCGCATTTAGAGAATGCTGGCATGCTGCGTGCGTTGAATCTGACAGCAGAAGATAAAGCGGCCATCCGTTATTTGAGCTTCCTGACGCTGAAACCAACCATGTATATTGCTAACGTCAATGAAGATGGTTTTGAGAATAACCCATACCTTGATCAAGTGCGTGCCATTGCTGCCGCTGAAGGTTCAGTCGTGGTTGCCGTATGTGCGGCGGTTGAATCCGACATTGCAGAGCTGGAAGATGAAGATCGCGCTGAATTTATGGCCGAGTTGGGTATTGAAGAGCCAGGTTTGAACCGTGTGATCCGTGCCGGTTATGAATTGTTGAATCTGCAAACTTACTTTACCGCCGGTGTTAAAGAAGTCCGAGCCTGGACTATCCCTGTAGGTGCAACCGCGCCACAAGCTGCCGGTAAAATTCACACCGACTTTGAAAAAGGCTTTATCCGCGCACAAACTATCGCTTTTGACGACTTTATTACCTACAAAGGTGAACAAGGTGCAAAAGAAGCTGGGAAGATGCGTTCAGAAGGTAAAGATTACATTGTAAAAGATGGCGATGTAATGAACTTCTTGTTCAACGTCTAAACCGCTTTTGTTGTCTCATGAGGATTTACTGAGCCTCATGAAGAATAACAATCAATAAAAAATCCACGCACTTGCGTGGATTTTTTTTTACAATGCTTCAATTTATCTCGTGGAAACGCAGCAGAAATGTTTAGCTATCTGTCGTCTCAACGCAATGCTTGAAGAATATCATATGCTGCTTGTACGCGGACTGGATTAGGGTAATTCTTGTTCGCTAACATCACTATGCCAACCTTCTCCTCTGGGATGAATACAATATAAGCGCCGAAGCCATTGGTCGCACCGGTCTTATGAACCCAAGATGCTCGCACGGCAGGCTGTGCGGGTACCAATGCCTCAACCTTACGTGGTTTCAGCGCAATATCATTGCCACTATCGGCAATCACCCTCTGTGGATTGATAGGCCAGTTATACATTTCCCATCCCAAGCCTTGGAACATGTCTCCTGCTTGGAAATAACGTGATTGAGATGCGATGATCGCTTCTTTTAGCTTATCGTTACCGGCAGGTAAGGTGTCTGGGTCCATATTGGCCTGCATAAATCTCACCATATCTTTCGAGGTGGATTTCACTCCATAGGCTTCCTCACCCAGCATGCCTAGGGTGACACGCACTGGCTGACCATCTTTATATCCCCACGCATAATTTGACTGCATGGATTCGGGGACAGTGATAAAAGTATGATCCAGTTTTAAAGGCTGGAACACATGTTCCTTCATATAGTTTTCAAATGTTAACTGACTTCTTTTCACCGCGAGCGCGCCGAATAGTCCAATGCTGGCATTAGAATAATTGCGCATCACCCCAGGAGCCCACTGTGGCTGCCATTGTTGATAATATTGCCACAATGATTTTTGGTCGGTCACCGAATCCGGGAGTTGCAAAGGAAGTCCACCCGCAGTGTACGTAGCCAGATGCAACATTTTCACATCTTTCCACTGGCTACCCGTTAGTTCGGGAGCATATTCCGTCACGGGATCATTAAGGTTCATAATACCGGTTTGCATGGCATATTCTCCGGCGACGCCGGTAAAGGTCTTACTCACTGAACCGAGTTCAAACAGTGTATTTTCGGTTACCGGACGACCTGTTTTTATATCCGCCATGCCATAGTTAAAGAATTGCGGCTTTCCGTCATAAAATACTGCGACGGCCATACCGGGAATATCCTGTTTTTCGAGCAACGGCGTCAGCGTTTTATTGACGATAGTGGCAACCTGCTGCTCCGTAAGTTTGGTTTGTGCCAAAGTATAAAGTGGGAAAGTTGCGATAGCGGTAAAGATCAAGGTATTGATTATAGACTTTTTCATCATTAGTAAATCTTCCATAGAATGGTAAATGGCATGCAGTGTGGCTCCTTTTGCGTTGAAGATTCTGCAATGATTGACTACGGATAACAATCGATTATATTTAGCACTTGATAATAGAAAATCTAACAAGTAAATCTATGGTTCGTAGCTATATTCCGTTAAATTCACTTCGCGCCTTCGAGGCTGCGGCCAGACAGTTAAGTTTTACTAAGGCTGCTATCGAATTAAATGTTACCCATGCAGCAATAAGTCAGCAGGTCAAAGCGCTGGAACAGCGCCTCAACTGCCGCCTCTTCATTCGTATTTCACGCGGATTAGTGCTCACAACCTAAGGGGAGAATCTGCTCCCCATCCTGAACGATTCTTTTGATCGTATCGCCGATACGCTAGACCGTTTCTCCGCTGGAATAATGCGTGAAAAAGTCAGGGTGGGCGTTGTTGGGACCTTTGCAACAGGCTATTTATTGTCTCGACTGAGGGACTTTCAACAACATTTCCCACATGTAGATATTTTACTTTCAACACATAATAATCGTGTCGATGTCGTGGCTGAAGGGCTGGATTATGCTATTCGCTACGGTAATGGGGCCTGGCACGGCACTGAGTCACAATTTTTATGTGATGCCCCACTTACTCCCCTGTGCGCCCCCTCATTTGCTAAAGAATTAAGCCATCCTACTGATCTTCAGAAGTTTATGCTGCTTCGTTCCTATCGTCGCGATGAATGGTCGGCTTGGTTTGCTGCTGCAGGAGGGTCAGTACCTTCACCTTCCCAGCAAATAATGACGTTCGACTCGTCAGTCAGTATGCTGGAAGCGGCGCAGGCAGAAATAGGTATCGCACTGGCTCCCCCCGCCATGTTTATGCACCTGCTGCGTAGTGAACGCATAATCCAACCTTTTAGCATGACAGTCAGCCTCGGGGGATATTGGTTAACTCGCCTACAGTCTCGCACTGAAACGCCGGCTATGCGGGATTTTGCTCTGTGGTTATTATCTGAAATTAAGTCTTAGGGAGGATAGCGCTGTATCAACATCTAATAACCCTGTTTGAACAGTGGCCTATTGGAGAATACCACAGGCCACCAGCGAATAAATTAGTCGGTAATGCTTTGCTTTTTCTCTCGAATGTCTTGTTCAATTCCATCACGAACATCTTGTGGAATTTTCAGTGCGTCGCCCAGCGCGGCAAGATAGCTACGCTCCATAAAGTGGTCCACATCAATGACGGCACAACTCAAGAAGTAGAGCTCCAACGCTTCCTCTTCATTTTGAATATCACGCGCCAGTAATTGAGGATCCAATGGCTGGTCAATTGCCTGTTGCACCAGGCGTTCACCCTGCTCACTGATACCAGCTTCGCGCATATTCTGCTCAATGATACTGCGTTCTTTCGCATCAATATGCCCATCACTTTTGGCCGCAAATACCAGTGCTATAACCAACCGCTGCACACGTTGATCTACTGGGGCGGCTTGCTGACCATACTGCGGTTCATCCTGATGGTTCTGGCGAATTCTGTCTTTATATTTATTCCATAACACGGTTCCCAGTACCGCGCCACCGCCAGCTAATAACGCACTACTACCATATTTGCTCAGCAGTTTACGTGAGGATTTACTGCCAACGAGTAAGCCGGCAAGACCACCCAATGCACCAGGCACTAACAGATTACTCAGACCAGAAGCTCCATCACCGTTCTTTTTCGTTGTCTGCCCTAGCATTGACTGTAATTGTTGCATCAAGTTATTCATAATCTTCACCAATAAAGTGGAGTAAACAACCTGAGAATAGAGCAACAAATGTCAAGATGTGTATGGGGATGTAAAAAAGCCTACCTACCTATATTGAAAGTGCCTCTCCAACTTGAAAAAGACGAACAAAACACTTAAAGCTCATGTCATAGAGATAACTTTTCTGTCTAATAATCAATATTAAATATGGGGAGAGAGAATACTATTTCTGACACCCAGTGACTTGCGGATAGTTACGGCACACCAACATGAGTTTTCTTTTGGGCTCAAAACCGTTATCCAGCATGCAGCGCTGTATATCAGCCGCCTTTCTAATAGTAGGAACAAAGGAATTTGAACCCAGGGGTTGAGGATAACCACACTGGTACATCATTTGTTTGGCAACACGGTCATTCTCAATGGCATATGAGAAATGCAATGAAGCCCCTGCTTTACGCCAGCTTATTCGTGAAGATTGATCAATACCCGAATCCGGCTTGATGGGGTGGAATCCACTATCAGCGACAAAAGGCAGCGCCTCAAGCTGGCGTAGACTCACTGCTCTCCCCTGTTTCTGTGCAACACAGGCAGGCGTTTGTTCATAAACGTCACAAATCTTAAAACCATGTTTAAAAACAAAACCTTGTTGCTCCATACAGTGGTAATACAACACCGTCTCGTTATCGGTAAAGTCGGGTTGAGGCCCTGGCAGAGGAACACCACATTGCCCCATTGCTACGCGGGCTTCATTCACCGTCGAATTCGGTCGCTGCCATTGCGTTAAATCAGGTGGCGGCGGGCAGCCGGTCAGCAAAAAAACCGACGCTATCAGCGCAGGTGAGTAAATTAGCGTGTGTTTGCTAAACATAAAATCCTTTGATACTGAAAATATCAACACTCAATAACCCTACGTTATTAAGTTTTCTATTATATGGATAAAAGAATGCTTTTACTCACCAACCAGAATCACTTCAATCCCAACTCTGCGTAATCCATTCAAACTGTCGTCGGGAATACCTTTATCGGTAATCACCATATGGATGCGCTGGGTATCAATAATTTTATGCAAACTGGAACGGTTAAATTTACTGGAGTCAGTGACCACAATAATGCGTTCCGCCACTTCACACATCCGACGGTTTAAACGCGCTTCATCTTCATTATGAGTGCTCACCCCGCGTTCAAGACTGATAGCATCTACTCCGAGAAAAAGCATATCGAAATGATAATTTTGCAAAGATTGATCAGCTTGATCCCCATAGAAAGATAACGACTGGCGGCGCAAATGCCCACCGGTCATCAACAGTTCCACGCCTTCGGCATCCAGCAACGAGTTCGCCACATTCATGCCATTGGTCATGGCAATAACCTCCTTATGATTACGCATATGTCGCGCGATTTCGCAGGTGGTCGTACCAGAATCGAGGATAACGCGATGCCCAGGTTTTATCAGACCTGCTGCAACACGAGCAATGCGACGTTTTAGAGAAGTATTCAGGGCGCTTTTATCTTCTACGGTTGGCTCAACGGCTGGCGTGCCGCCATCACAAACCAAGGCACCACCATAGGCACGCACGGCAATCCCCTGTTTTTCCAAAAAAGCCAGATCGTTGCGGATAGTCACCGTTGAAACGCCAAAGAATGACGATAAATCATTAACCTGGACACTTCCCTGTTGGCGAAGGCGCTGAATAATTTGCTCACGCCGTTCACTGGTACCTGTTATCCGTTTATCCATTGTCGAATCAGTATTGCTCATAGGTGATCCTTTCTAGAAGCCTTTCGTTTCATTTCACTTCATCTATTAACGCCTTTCCTTTGCCGGAAAGCAAGTCTTAACATGACTGAAAATCTGCAGTCTTACGCCGTAAAAAACCTTTCATTATGTTTCTTTTGCGAAACAGATCCCAATTCCATTATCTTTCATTTTGTTTTTATTAACCCATAAAGCAGTATTAAATGAAACAAATCGAAAGACAAAGAGATATCTAACTCATACGGAGAGGAAAGTGAAACATTTAACCGAGTTTGTGGCTGACCATAAACAGGATACAGGATGTGGCATCTTTGCCGTCTGTTCTGCTCACCCGCTGGTCTTGGAAGCGGCACTGCGTCACGCACGGGACACGCAATCCATCTTATTAATAGAAGCGACTTCCAACCAGGTCGATCAGTATGGTGGCTATACCGGTATGACGCCGGCTGATTTTCATCGGTTTGTTGAGCAAATGGCGGATAGCCATCACTTCCCCCGCGACCAATTAGTTTTAGGGGGAGATCACCTCGGGCCCAATCGCTGGCAAAACACGCCTGCGACAGAAGCCATGTCTCATGCGGAAGAGCTTATCCGCCACTATGTGGCCGCTGGATTTAAGAAAATCCACCTCGACTGTAGTATGTCTTGCACCGATGATCCGGTGCCATTAACGGACGAAATCGTTGCCACTCGCGCAGCCAGATTAGCTCAGATTGCGGAACAAACCTGCAAAGAAATGCAAGGTTCATCCGACTTGGTATATATCATCGGAACAGAAGTCCCCGTTCCTGGTGGGGCGCATGAAACCTTGTCAGAGCTGGCTGTCACCTCACCACAGGCGGCAAAAGCCACACTAGAAGCCCATCGCCACGCGTTTGAACAACGGGGCCTGCATGATCTGTGGCCACGTATTATCGGGTTAGTCGTCCAACCAGGTGTCGAGTTCGACCACACTCATATAATTGATTATCAACCGGAAAAGTCACTCTCTCTCAGTAAGATGATTGAAGGGTTTGATACTCTGGTCTTTGAAGCTCACTCCACTGATTATCAGACTCCACTCGCCTTACAACAATTAGTCCAACATCACTTCGCTATTCTGAAAGTCGGCCCTGCGCTCACTTTTGCTTTACGTGAAGCGCTATTTTCGTTGGCGGCTATCGAACAGGAATTGCGGCCTGCACATCAGTGTTCGGGCCTGCGGGATGTGTTGGAAACAGTCATGTTAGAACATCCCGAACATTGGAAACATCACTATCACGGTAATAACGATGCGCGGCGGTTGGCGCGTGGATACAGCTACTCCGATCGTGTTCGCTATTACTGGCCTGATCACGATATTGACGAGGCTTACTCTAGATTAGTGAGAAATTTGGCGGATGAATCGATTCCACTGCCGCTGATCAGCCAATATCTCCCGCTTCAATACGTTAAGGTCCGTGAAGGCCGAATTACCGCTACACCACACGAATTGATCATCGACCATATTCAGGATGTGTTGCACCAGTACCATGCTGCTTGTTTGGGAACATCGCCATCCCATTAACACAATGATAATAAGGAATAAAATATGCCAAACATTGTATTAAGTCGTATTGATGAGCGCCTCATTCACGGTCAGGTCGGCGTTCAATGGGTCGGTTTTTCCGGCGCAAATCTGGTTTTGGTTGCCAATGATGAAGTCGCTGAAGATCAGGTTCAGCAAAATTTGATGGAAATGGTGCTGGCGGAGGGCATTGCTGTGCGCTTTTGGCCACTGCAAAAAGTTATCGACAACATTCACCGCGCGGCCGATCGGCAGAAAATTCTACTGGTTTGCAAAAACCCAACAGACTTTCTGACGTTGGTCAACGGTGCAGTACCGGTGACACGCATCAACGTCGGCAATATGCATTACGCCGATGGTAAGCAACAGATAGCAAAAACTGTCTCTGTTGACGATCAGGATATTGAAGCTTTTTATGGCCTGAAAAAAGCAGGGGTGGAATGTTTTATTCAAGGCGTTCCGACTGAGCCCGCTCAGGATCTCTACAAACTCCTCTGAGGTATTTTCTATGGAAATTAGCTTATTACAGGCATTAGCGTTGGGGATTCTGGCCTTTATTGCTGGCTTGGATATGTTCAATGGCCTTACGCATATGCACCGCCCTGTGGTGCTTGGGCCTCTAGTGGGCCTTATCCTCGGTGACCTTCACATGGGGATACTGACCGGGGGGACTTTGGAACTGGTCTGGATGGGACTTGCTCCACTTGCTGGAGCCCAACCCCCCAATGTGATTATTGGTACCATCGTCGGAACTGCTTTTGCAATTACTGCCGGTGTCAAACCCGAAGTTGCCGTTGGGGTGGCCGTGCCGTTCGCCGTGGCCGTGCAGATGGGGATCACCTTCTTGTTCTCCATCATGTCTGGTGTGATGGCGCGCTGCGACAGGATGGCCGCCAATGCGGATACCGATGGCATCGAGCGGGTTAACTATCTGGCCTTACTGGCACTTGGAACTTTCTATTTTCTGTGCGCATTTCTGCCCATCTATTTTGGTGCAGAGCATGCAAAAACCGTCATCGATGTCCTGCCCGCCCGCCTGATAGATGGGCTTGGTGTGGCTGGGGGCATCATGCCTGCAATCGGTTTTGCCGTATTGCTGAAAATAATGATGAAAAACGTCTATATCCCCTATTTCATTCTCGGTTTTGTCGCTGCCGCCTGGCTGAAACTCCCGGTGTTGGCGATTGCCGCCGCCGCACTGGCGATGGCGTTAATTGACTTTATGCGCAAAGACTCCACTCCACCGCAGCCTTCCCGCACACAGCAAGAGGAATTCGAAGATGGCATTTAATACTCAAGTTTTGCCAGACGTCAATGTGACAGAAAAACCGATGACTGATAGCAATGATAATATCTATGAAGATCAAACCATTGGTGCCGAATTAACCAGGAAAGATATCAACCGCGTAGCATGGCGATCTATGCTATTGCAGGCCTCTTTTAACTATGAGCGTATGCAGGCTTCCGGTTGGTTATATGGTTTGCTGCCCGCCTTGAAAAAGATCCACACCAATAAAAATGACCTGGCGCGGGCAATGAAAGGCCATATGGGGTTCTTCAACACTCACCCCTTTCTGGTGACTTTCGTTATCGGTATCATTCTGGCAATGGAGCGATCCAAGCAGGATGTGAACAGTATCCAAAGTACTAAAATCGCCGTGGGTGCACCGCTGGGAGGGATAGGCGATGCTATGTTTTGGCTCACCCTACTTCCGATCTGTGGCGGGATTGGGGCCAGTTTGGCTTTGCAAGGATCTATCCTTGGCGCAGTGGTATTTATCGTTATGTTTAATGTCGTCCACCTCGGGTTACGATTTGGGCTTGCTCACTATGCGTATCGTATGGGTGTGGCCGCCATCCCACTGATAAAAGCCAATACACGTAAAGTGGGTCATGCCGCCTCTATCGTTGGGATGACGGTGATTGGTGCTCTTGTTGCCACCTACGTTCGTTTATCAACTACGCTTGAAATCACGGCGGGTGACGCGGTAGTTAAGTTACAAGCCGATGTTATCGATAAACTTATGCCCGCTTTTCTTCCACTGCTATACACCCTAACTATGTATTGGTTAGTGCGCCGTGGCTGGAGCCCGCTGCGATTAATCGGCCTTACCGTGGTATTGGGCATTGTCGGCAAGTTTGGTCACTTTTTGTAAGTGAGAGGAAACCGCATGTTAAGCATTATTCTCAGCGGCCACGGTGGGTTTGCCACCGGGCTGGAAAAAGCCATGAAGCAGATATTAGGCGAACAGCCGCAAGTGATCGCTATCGATTTTCCTGAAAGTTCGTCCACCGCCCTGCTCACAGCTCAGTTCGAAGAAGCACTAGCCAATTTGGATCAACGCGAGGGGCTGATTTTTTTAACGGATTTACTTGGCGGCACGCCCTTTCGCGTAGCTTCTACTCTGGCAATGCAGAAAGCAAACTACGAAGTGATCACCGGAGTGAATTTACAACTGCTGCTGGAGATGGTGCTGGAGCGCGATGGCCTCAATAGTCAGGAGTTCCGGCTTCAGGCACTTGAATGCGGCCATCGGGGATTAACCAGCCTGGTTGACGAAATGGGGCGCTATCGCGAGGCCGTCGCTGTCGAGGAAGGCATATAGCATCATGGTATTAATCCAGTCGTGTTCTTATGGATCACGGCTGGTGCGATATCCACAATTGAGCCTTGAGGCAACCTACCCTTTCATTAACCCTCTTTTTGATGAGTGACGTTTTCGTCTCAAATCTTTCTTTTCCTTTTCTTTCTCTCGTAAAGCTCAGGTTAGTAAATAATATATTCATATAAATCAACCAGTTTAATTAACCCACCCTCTTTTAGATCACGTTTTTCGTTTTATTTCTTTTTTGCACATTGACCTTTCGTTTCCTTTTCTATAGATTTTCATTAAAGCATAAAGTGAATTAAGTGAAACAAAACGAAAGATAGTCTGTTCTGTTTTGTGCTGAACCTTTGAAAATGTATTGCTAAGGACTTAGTTATGAGCAAAACCCATTCCACCTCTATTTGTGGCAGCTCCACCTGGACTGAAGAAGAGATCCGTCAGCAACCCGATAGCTGGATCCGAGCGTTAAAAAATCAAGAAAATCAACGTGATGCTATCGACGCCTTTCTTGCGCCACTTTTACAACAATCTGACTTGCAGATTGTCCTGACTGGTGCAGGTACGTCTGCGTTTATTGGCGATATTATTGCGCCATGGTTATCACACCACACTGGGGAGAGTTTTGTTTCAGTTCCGACAACTGACCTCGTCACCAATCCGGTGGAGTATTTATCGACTGACCGACCGACGTTGCTCATCTCCTTTGCGCGCTCAGGCAACAGCCCGGAAAGTGTCGCCGCGGTAGACCTTACTAACCAACTGGTAAAGCAATGCCACCATCTGGTCATCACCTGTAACGAAGCCGGCAGCCTGTATCAAAATGCGGTGAAAAATGACAACGCGCTGGCGCTATTGATGCCACCCGAAACACATGACCGCGGTTTCGCCATGACCAGTAGCATCACCACTATGATGGCCAGTTGCCTGTCTGTATTCGCACCAGAAGTTATCAACCAAGTCAGTTTTCAGGATGTAGCCACACGTTGTCAGCAGATTGTCGCCTCACAAGGTGACTTTCACGAAAATGTATTTGGTGACCTGCCCTTCAAACGCGTGGTTTACCTCGGCAGCGGCGGTTTGCAAGGCGTCGCACGTGAGTCTGCACTCAAGATATTAGAGCTGACGGCAGGTAAAGTGGCCGCGTTTTATGACTCATCGACTGGCTTTCGCCACGGACCAAAATCACTGGTAAATGCTGAAACACTGGTGGTGGTTTTTGTTTCAAGCCACTCATACACTCGCCAGTATGACCTCGATTTACTGGCCGAATTACACCGCGATCAACAGGCGATGCGCGTCGTAGCAATATCTGCCGTAACCAGTCCTGAAATAGAACAAGGCCCGCACATCCTGTTACCAGCATCACGGCATTTTATTGATGTCGAACAGGCCTTCTGCTTCCTGATGTATGCACAAATTTTCGCCCTCACCGAATCCATCAAAGCAGGTATTACCCCGGACACCCCTTCTGCCAGCGGCACGGTAAACCGTGTAGTGCAAGGTGTGGTTATTCATCCCTGGAAAGGCTGAGAGGAGCATGACATGAGTATTATTTCTACTAAATATCTTCTTCAGGATGCGCAGGCCCGGCGCTACGCAGTACCGGCTTTCAACATCCATAACGCGGAAACCATTCAGGCCATCCTCGAAGTCTGTAAAGAGATGCAGTCTCCGGTGATACTGGCGGGCACGCCCGGTACTTTTAAACATATCGCTTTTGAAGAAATCTACGCACTGTGTGAAGCCTATTCTGAGAGTTACGGGATGCCACTGGCGCTCCATCTTGACCACCACGAATCCCTTGATGATATTAGCCGCAAGGTGAATGCCGGTGTGCGTAGTGCAATGATTGATGGCAGCCATTTCCCGTTTGCCGAGAACGTGCGTCTGGTCAAGACTGTAGTTGATTTTTGTCATCGCCACGATTGCAGTGTTGAAGCCGAGTTGGGCCGTCTGGGCGGTGTGGAAGATGATATGGATGTCGATGAGGAGAGCGCGTTTCTCACCGACCCACAAGAGGCGCGTCGTTTTATCGAGCTTACCGGTGTCGATAGCCTTGCTGTCGCCATTGGAACAGCGCACGGCCTTTACACCAAGCGCCCCAAAATTGATTTCAAGCGTTTAGCGGAAATTAATGAAATCGTCGATATTCCGCTGGTCTTGCATGGCGCAAGTGATGTCCCTGACGAATATGTCAGGCGTGCTATCGAACTCGGCGTATGCAAAGTGAATGTCGCAACTGAGCTAAAAATCGCTTTTGCCGACGCGGTGAAAAAATGGTTTGGCGATAACCCGGAAGGTAACGATCCGCGCTATTACATGCGCGTCGGAATGGATGCCATGAAAGAAGTGGTGCGCAGTAAGATCACTGTCTGCGGATCAGCCAATAAACTCATCCCTGAAACTGAAACCTCGCTATAAATCTTGTGCTGGTAAATGTTACCCGGCCATTGTCGGGTAACGCCGTTCATCCACTCTCCCAATATCCGAATCTTAAACGATAACCTTGTTCTGGCTTTTGACGCTTATTGTTACAATGTTATGATAAGTGGCTGAGGGCAATTGAAATCACGATGACAAGGGAAACGTTTTGAACACGAAAAGCAGAATGCGGTTGTGGCCACGGTTGGCGTTATATGCAATGGCTATTTTGCTATTGGCTGGGTGCTCAAACAATGCAAATCGTGACTATGCCAAGCTGCCGAAAGGCAGTTACAACGACAAATCCTATACCGTTAAAAAGGGTGATACTCTCTATTTTATCGCCTGGATCAGTGACAGTGAAGTCAGTGACATTGCCCGTATCAACAAGCTAAAACCCCCTTATCGGCTGGAAGTTGGACAGAAGTTGCGACTTGATAGTTCGAGTTCAGCGGGGCGTTTGACATCAACTAAACGCAAATCATCGAGTACGGCGTTGGCTAAATCGACACCACCGCCTGGTGCAAGTCGTTGCTGGCGTTGGCCCACCAGCGGCCAAGTTATCTCTAAATATTCGACTGCAGATGGTGGCAACAAAGGGATTGATATTGGAGGTAAACGCGGACAGCCAGTCTATGCATCAGCCAAAGGGAAAGTGGTGTATGTCGGCAATCAGCTGCGAGGCTATGGCAATCTCATCATGATTAAGCACGGCGAGGATTTCATTACCGCTTATGCCCATAACGACACCATGCTGGTGAATAATGGTCAGGATGTTAAGGCTGGGCAGAAAATAGCCACCATGGGAAGCACAGGAACAGATACCATAATGTTGCATTTTCAGATTCGCTACCGGGCAACAGCGCTTGACCCACTGCGCTATCTACCCGCGCAAGGAACGCCACCAAAGTGCTAGTTAATTAACGCTTTTCTTGGGTTTTATGCAATTGCAGATAAGCTCAAGGCTCCTGCTGAGGAGCCTTGAGCTTAATAACAAAGCTATTGATAACTTAGTGAGTGAAGGGTTTACCGCACCTAGGGCCACTCCGGTCGCTTACACGACTACGGCCCCAACGGCACGATTCCCCTTCATTTGACTTTATCAGCAGTCTGAAGGCTCCTCTCCTGCTGAGGAGCCTTGTTTTTTGATACTTATTTCAATCATAAAGCGCGGCAATCATTACGCCAGAATTTGCTTCACAAATGCTTTGATTTCGTCAACCTGACAGTTATCGAAGAAACACTGCTGGAAACGTTCACCGCTTACGGCTGTTTTCACCAATTCCGGATCAATAGCGCGCAGTGTATCCAGATAATTTTCTTTCACTACTGCTGCTTTCACCTGGTTCAAAATACCCGCGTTACGCACTTGCGGCTCTTTACGATCCAATGGGTAGCCTTCACCTTTCACGCCAGTGAACGCTTTCTCAAAGATGTAACGCACATTTAGTTCAGCACCCCAGCCAAAACCTTTGGCGAATGGCAGTGACAGTGCGTTACCGTTGTTAATCTGAGCAAACAGGAAAGCATCTGCTGGATCGATGCAATAACCGCACACTACACCTGGGTGGATGTTCAATGACATCATCGCACCCTGGCCTGTACCACAGCCAGTGACGACGAAATCGACGGCTTTAGCATTAAGCAGGATGCTGGCCATAATCCCCAGATGGATATAAGTCAGATGATGATCGTTCTCATCACTCATACCTACGTTGTATACCGGGTACGCTTTTTCTGAGGCTACGGCGTTCAGCTCTTTCAGGATGATTGCGTTTTTACCCGCTTGGCTGTTTTCCATCATCAGTGCGATTTTCATTTATTATCTCCGTTGCGCCAACGAGCTTCAGCCCATTGGGTATGATAGTTAGACTTGACTGTGCAGACCATAGCAACTTGGAAACAAAATTTCAATTTTAATGAAAGGATGTTTTATAAATATCACATTTCAGAGTTTATCTAGACTAGCTGGAGTTAAGTCTGAGGAAGGAACTTGCAAATCTCTTGGGCGGATCGTTGGAGTCTAACTGATTAGATACAAACTAAAGCCGCGCAACTTTATGGGATCAGTTCGCTCAACTGCGCGGCTTTTCATATCCTTAGTGATGCAACATCTCGTGGACAATGTCATCTTTATCTAACGTTATCGGGTAAAAGGTTGGCCAGTTATCCATTTCGTCCAGTAGCTTCTCTTGCGATTCGTTACTCATATAGACATGAAAATGCTGGGATTTCTGTGGCTCAATGGTATGGTCACTGAATTGGACATATTTCGGGACTTTGGAACTGGCATCTTTGCATTCATATAAATAGCGCACTCCTTTCTTCCCTGAATCATAGTGCATTATTTTAAAACCAGAGTAGCTGTATTGGCAGGAGTTAACCGTTTCCGGGGTATGGAAATCAATAGTGTTGTTCTCAATACCAATCATCGTAATATCAGTTGCATAGCCTTTTTTATAATACTCCCGGTACTCCTCTATTGTTTTATTTTTGTTCTTTTTGGCTTTATCTGCCAGCACCGGATCCAAGTCACCTTGCAACAGATAGGGATTAATCGATTGCCACACACCATCCCAATCACTGAGTGGCCGGTCTTTAACGTCTTTATCTGCAAAGATACCTTCACTTGCTTTGCGTGCTGCTTCAGATTGTTGATGCACATGGCTATGTTTACCATGAGCAAACGAATTAGAACTGGTCAAAGATACGCAGACACTAAGCGCAATGATGGATAGGCGGTACGATTTCATTGGCATGAATAACTCCTGTTGGCTAATATTATTGTAATGTTATATTATTACAACTCCGTCAATCAACAGGTTTCTACTACTTATCAACTCACTACAACCATGTCATTTCCAGCCATCGCCATTCCTGGCTCGGACGCTGTACTCTTTCACCAACCCCCACCAGAGACAGCATCATCGTGTCAGCGATGTGAATATTGGGTGTTTTATCGTTCAGGAAATAAACTCACCCATAACAAATGGCTATCAGGAAGCTGTGGCTGTAATTGACCACCTTTAATGGCTGGCAACCACCAACTTCCTTGCGAAGTGCTAAGTTCATGCGTTTCTGTGTGGCTGATAAGCCATTTTCCCCTCACTACATAGACTAATCCGCCATGTGAAGCAGGAAGTTCTTGCGCTGAGCTAATAGGTATTACGCTTGCCTGCCAGCAGCCACGGCGAGTCATGATATTAAAATCCTGGCTGATCCCCCCTAGTAAATGAGCATGGATGGGTATATCACCAGGGAAAGCAAAAGGTTGTAATGGTGTTGAAAGGGTATGGGCTTCCCAGTGAGGGCTGGAAAGCACGACTCCTTTTCCTGAGAGTAAAGTAATAGATCGGTCAACATTGGGGAATACTGAGAACGGGCCATCCTGCTCAATGGTTGCGATGCTGGCACGCCATGCAAAATCATCACCTCCAACTGGCCAACATGCAATTTCACGGGTTTCACCACCGCCATTTCGCCAACGGCTAACCGGTAAACTGGCAAAATCAAAAACGGTAAAGCTCATCAGACCTCCTGTTGACAGGCTTTTAGTACCGCCAGAAAAGCCTGTGCAGTTTGCTGTTGCATCGGATGATATCTATCCACTATTACCGCATTGCCCGCCACATAAACATCCCGAATTTGCGATTTATCCCCCGCAAATAACCATCGATTCAATAAAGAAGCAGATTCTGTGCCACTAATATAAGGATCATCGCCATCCAAAACTAACCAATCAGCACGATAACCTTCTGCTATCTGACCAATATTGCTACCGCAAGCTTGCCGCCCCCCAGCTAAAGCTTGGGTGTAAAGTAAATCGGCAACCGCTGGATACTGTTCATCAGTCAGACGATTACGACGCTGATCACGCAGGCGCTGCCCATATTCCAACCAACGTAACTCTTCCACTACATTCAGTGAAACATGGCTATCGGAGCCTATTCCCCAGCGACCATGATGCTGTAAATAATCTACTGCCGGGAAGATACCATCCCCCAAATTGGCTTCCGTTGTTGGGCATAATCCGGCAACAGCCTGACTTTTAGCCAACCGAACAAGTTCTGACTCATCCAAATGTGTAGCATGAACCAGGCACCAACGACTGTCGACGTGCAGATGATCGTACAACCACGCCACAGGTCGTTGCCCACTCCAGGCGAGGCAATCGTTGACCTCTTTTTGCTGCTCAGCAATATGGATATGCACTGGCAATTGTTTATCCGATGCCTGCAATATCTCCTGCATTTGACTTAACTCTACAGCGCGCAATGAATGAAAGCATAAGCCTTGATTTTGTAGGGACTGAGTCGCCAGTTGTTTAGTAATAACTTGCTGCTGCTTAAGATAGCTTTCAGTGTTTTGAATAAACCGACGCTGCCCTTGTTGGGCGGGTTGACCACCGAATCCCGCGTAACTGTACAATACGGGTAATAAGGTCATCCCTATTCCAGCGTCTTGCGCAGCTTGACTTAGGTGTAACGTCATCTCTCCCTGATCACTGTATGGGCTACCGTCGGGGCTGTGATGTAAATAATGGAATTCTGCAACTTGGGTGTAGCCACCTTTTAACATTTCGATATATAACTGACGAGCAATCACACCGACATGTTCTGGTGTCAATCGCTGGACTAGTCGATACATCAAATCTCTCCATGTCCAAAAACTGTCCTGAGGATGACCAGCAATCTCAGCTAATCCAGACATCATGCGCTGAAAAGCGTGAGAATGTAGATTAGGCATACCGGGCACTATCGGCCCCGAGAGAATTTGGCAATCCGTATTACTGCTGCCCGTCATAATGCGCTGAATGTTGCCTTGTTCATTGACAGTTATCTGTACGTCATTCGCCCATCCATCTGGTAAGAAAGCACGTTTGGTAAAATAAACTGGCATAGCGATATCCCAATATTTTGTTCAGAGTCAAACGCACTGAGCAGCAGCTGCGTCAATTAATTAAATCACTAACTTGTATATACATATACACACGCTAAATTCAACCGTAGACTTAGCGTATATCTTCTTATCTGACGAGGTTAACGCCGTGGCGGAACAACAAACGACCTTACAATTAAGTCCCGCAATGGACGATACTCCTGCCCCCATTTATCAACGCGTTAAGTTAGCTATCATTCGCCAGATTAGGACTGGAGTCTGGCAGCCCCATCAACGTGTACCATCAGAGAGTGAGCTAGTCGCCGAGTTAGGGGTCAGTCGTATGACCATCAATCGGGCGTTACGCGAACTCACCAGTGAAGGTTTTCTGATCCGCATGCAAGGCGTAGGAACCTTTGTTGCTGAAGCAAAGGCGCACAGTGCCTTACTTGAAGTTCATAATATTGCTGACGAAATCACTGCGCGTGGTCATCGCCATAGTAGTAAAATTTTACAGTTAGAGGCGCGGCCAGCAAGTTCTGAAGAGGCGATTGCTTTAGGCATTCAGCCCGGTCAACAGCTGTTCTATTCGCAAATTGTTCATTACGAGAATGATGTCCCCATTCAGGTCGAGAATCGCTGCGTCAACCCAAGTACTGCGCCCGATTATATGAAGCAGGATTTCAACCAAATCACCCCTTACAGTTACCTCACCCAAGCCGCCCCGCTGACTGAAGGTGAACATATTGTCGAAGCTGTTATTCCCAACCCCCTTGAGCGGCAGTTGCTGCAATTAGAAGAGCATGAACCGTGCCTATTGATTCGACGTAGAACCTGGTATGGAAAAGCAATTGTGACCGCTGCTCAACTGCTTTATCCCGGCTCTCGCTATCAACTCTATGGCCGTTTTACCCCACAAGGTACCGTCACGTCCTGATCAATTTTATTTCTGTGCGAGAAGTGCGAAGTGTTACGCAATTGTTGAAATTCCTATCTTGCCGATAGTGAGTTTATGCGCTAGGTTGTCCATAATTGTATATACAACTAAATTCTGTACGTCTTAGGGAGTCAGATGGTGTCAACAATTCACTGCGACAGTTTGTGGTACGGTGCCGATATCGTGACCATGCGTGGAGGGAAGTATCACCTGATCCCGCAGGGAGCAATCGCGGTGACTGACGGCATAATAGTCTGGATCGGGCCATATAATGAATTACCCAGACTCAGCGCTTCACGCGAGGTCATCTACTCGGGTGGTCTTATCACCCCCGGATTAATTGATTGCCATACCCATTTGGTGTTTGGTGGAGATAGAAGTGCCGAGTTCGAACAACGTCTTAATGGCGTAAGTTATGCAGAAATTGCCGCCAATGGCGGCGGTATCGTGTCAACTGTCAGAGCAACACGAAACACCAGTGAACAGCAATTACTGGAACAAGCTTTATTTCGTCTGAAGCCATTACTTGCTGAAGGGGTAACCTGCATTGAAATTAAATCTGGTTATGGCCTTAGCCTTGAGAGTGAAATGAAAATGCTCCGCGTGGCACGCCAGTTAGGTGAATTATTGCCTGTCACAGTCAAAACGACCTGTCTGGCTGCTCATGCTTTGCCACCCGAATTTGCTGGTCGGGCTGATGATTACATTGATTTCGTTTGCAACACCATTATTCCCCAGGCTGCAAAAGAAAAGCTCGCCGATGCTGTTGATGCTTTTTGTGAATATCTGGCGTTTTCACCCGCTCAAGTTGAACGTGTATTTTTAGCAGCACAACAAGCCGGTTTACCGGTAAAACTGCATGCAGAACAACTTTCTTCGCTCAATGGTAGTACGCTGGCTGCCAAATTTAATGCTATGTCAGCTGATCACCTTGAATACGCAACGGAGTCAGATGTTAGAGCAATGGCTGATGCAGGTACTGTCGCAGTATTGCTACCGGGGGCTTATTATTTATTGCGAGAAACGCAATGCCCTCCAGTTGAACTATTTCGCCAATATAACGTGCCGATGGCATTAGCCAGTGATGCCAATCCGGGAACATCACCAGCCCTCTCACTACGGCTGATGCTCAATATGGCATGCACCTTATTCCGTATGACTCCGGAAGAAGCACTCGCAGGTATCACTTGCCATGCGGCTCAGGCTCTGGGGTTGCAAGAAACTCAAGGAACACTGGAGACAGGTAAATTGGCAAATTGGGTTCATTGGCCATTATCGCACCCTGCTGAATTGGCTTATTGGCTCGGTGGCCAATTACCTGCATCTGTTATTTTCCAAGGAGATGCTCGCCCATGAATCTGGTTGACCCGTTAAATTTCCAGGTTGGAAAACTGCCTTTACTCATCAGTATCCCCCATGCAGGTACACGGCTGACTCCCGCCGTTGAGGCTGGCCTGACAGATGCCGCCCGCCCCCTTTCAGATACTGACTGGCATATTCTTCGTCTCTATGATTTCGCCCATAATATTGGCGTCAGCATGGTTATCGGTAATTATTCCCGCTTAGTGGTTGATCTGAACCGTCCAGAAGATGATCAGCCGCTATATACAACTGCAACTACTGGTTTGTTCCCGGAGACGCTGTTCGATGGCCGCCCCTGTTTTGTACCAGGCAAAACGCCGTCTCCTGAGGAGCGTCAATCCTACTTGTTACACATCTGGCGGCCTTACCACGAGCAAATTCAGTTCGAATTGACGCGACTTAAAGCCAAATTTGGTTATGCATTGCTGCTTGATGCCCATTCAATTGCTTCAGTTATCCCGAGATTATTTGATGGACGACTGCCAGATTTGAATTTTGGGACCAATAGTGGAGCCAGTTGCGCGCCATCGCTAAGCACGAAATTGATTGAGTGTTGCGAACATCAATATGTGTTTAGTCATATATTAAATGGCCGCTTTAAAGGTGGTTACATTACTAGAGCATATGGTTCACCACAGGATCATCAGCATGCGGTGCAGCTCGAGTTATCACAGTTAAACTATATGTCTGAGGCCGAACCATATCCTTATCTACCTGAAAGGGCTGCGCACTTACAACAGTTACTCCAGCAGTTAGTTAATACAATGCTGAAGTGGGGTGAACAACAATATCAGTGCTAATTTATCAGTACTAATTTGTCGTAATCCTTTCTTATCCAACGTTTAATGATTTTAAATGCAAAAAAGGCAGGGATTACCCCGCCTTTTTTATTCACCTATTTCCGACACAGAAAAGGGTAATATTTACTGAATTAACTTAGAAACGGTAAGTCAGGTTAACCGCAACAGTATCGTCGGTACCCAGACCCAGCGGGTTGTTTTCATCCAGCAAGTTAATTTGGTAGTCAACATAGGTAAACATGTTTTTATTGATGTAGTAAGTCACACCAATTTCGGCATATTTCAGCAAATCAGCACTGCCGACGGCATCCAGGTCTTTACCTTTAGACTGAACATAAGCGATAGATGGGCGAATGCCATTTTCGAATTGATATTGAGCAACCAATTCTACGTTCTGGGCTTTGTTCGCGATCAATGCTTTGTATGGTGTCATATTCAGCGTTTCGCCGTACATGGCTGCGATGTAAACCTGATTTGCATCATATTTCAGCGCAGTAGCCCAAGCTTGAGCTTTATCACCAGTAGCACTGTTAGCCAGATTTTTCTGACCCAAGGTACGGTTAGAGTTAGAGTATGCTGCTACGAAGCCAACACCGCTGCCTTCGATATCTTGATAATCAACAGACAAACCATAACCGTCGCCGTTAGCTTTCTGAATTGCGCGCTCATTCTTGGTGGTATCACCATCATCATTGCGGCCCTGATACTGAGCTGCAACATTCAGGCCTTTTACCAGACCGAAGAAGTCAGAGTTACGATAAGTTGCCAGACCGGTTGAGCGGCCGGTCATGTAGTTATCAGTGTATGAGATTGAGTCGCCACCGAACTCGGGCAACATGTCGGTATAAGCCAGTGCGTCGTACACTACGCCATAGTTACGGCCATAATCGAAAGAGCCAAACTCAGCAAATTTCAAACCGGCAAAACCTAAACGGGTTTTATTGCCTTTGTCGCCCTGAGATTCAGCGTTTTTAGCCGCAACGTTATATTCCCACTGGCCGAAACCGGTCAGTTGGCTATTGATCTGTGTTTCACCTTTAAAACCAAAACGCACATAAGTATCATCGGCATTATTATGATTTGTAAAAATGTATTTAGCGGCTACGCGGCCATAAAGATCCAGCTTATTGCCATCTTTATTATAAATTTCTGCTGCGTTTGAGAGAGTAGGAACGATACTCAAGGTGACCGCCAAGGCCAGTACACTGCGCTTCATCATTATTTTTCCTTTAAATTTTAATAAAATTAACCCGCAGACTAAATTAGTTATTTAGCCTCATAAAAGTTAACTTTTAATTTTTTATAGTTACCTGTCTTTGTAAAGCGAATAGACATTATCACTAAGCACGAAAAGTTAAAACGTCAAAAATGAAGATATATAGGTATAAACAGGTAATAAAATGTAACAAAATGTTTTCAATGGAACTTTACATAACTCTTTGATTAGCTGCATTTTTAGGTAATTAGATATAACCAAAAAAGTGCATTAGCACCATTTAGGTGCAAAGTCATTTCAATTTGTTTCTTTTTTGTTCTTTTGAGTGGCTAGATTTGTAAAATGGAATGGATATCACACTTATAATCTATTTTTTATATATAAAAAGCCATTTATTGACTATTTAAAATAAAAATCATCGAGGGATGAGTATCCTATTTGGTGCAACGAAGAAAAGAGCAAATTACAGATTGCATCAATAGGTTTATAAAAAGTATGGCTTTAGATCGTCGTTAATTAGATAGACTTTATCAAGCGGGAGATGAGTTATATAAAATCAAATAAGATATTTTTTGATTTAATGCTGAGAAAATGAACTATTGATGATAGGAAATTATTTTTTACATACCAAATGAGATATATCTCTTAAAATTTAACTTAAGTAAAACGCCCTGTGGTTATATTAACTTACGTTACTATCCAGGGCGGTATGAGTCATATATACCCGTCATACTTCAAGCTGCATGTGCGTTGGTTGCTTTCGTTACTCGTTGTAAGCTTTTGGGAATTAATGAGCCTCATCCTTGAGGCTCACCCTGCGGGCTAGCATAAATGCTGTTCAAATCGGTTCCCGACCGATTTATTTCTCAATTACCCCTTTCCTACAACTCGAATTATTTAGGTATAGCCTGATTTATACTTGTGGTAACTCATTCTCATCCATCTGCACTAACATCATGCCTGCACGCAATCCCAACGCAACTCGCGGATTGGGAAATAAAATCCACTCATATTCATGCTCAACGCGATAATGCTCATTGAGTTGTTCTGTCATCAATGTTCCTTGCGGATAGCGAGTGAAGTTTACCGTGTCATCCGCCACCCACAGCTTAAAATCAGCATGTTGCTTCAGGAGTGATTTAACGACACGATAAAATATCATTGCCTCAGTATATCGAGTCGGCAGTTGCCCTCCGCTGACCAATGCACGTAAGCCCTCAGTGATTGGACTAAACTGCTCGAGCTGATTTTGTCCAAAGGGTAGCGCTTTACCTAATTCCAACGTACAACTGGCCGCCTGGCAGAACTCACTACTGAAGTGGGCAAAGGTTCCTCCCGCCGAGGTATGCATGACTAAGGCATCTAACTCACAATCTTTTAACCAACGTAACATTGCCGCACAATAAGGCGTTGTCCGGTAAGGTAACAAACCAAATCGGTTATGATGTGAACCCCGAATGGCAGTATGCAAATCATAATGTAAGCGTAAAGACAGTGGATCAGGTGCAAAAAACTCTCCCACCTTTTGTTCGAGGACTTCAGCTCGTCTTGCCTCATCAGTTAGTGAATAGTTTTTATAACGCCCACCAAACATGCGATTGATATCTGCGGTGAGATAGCGCTCCCCGGCTCTGATTGCTGGTGGATTACCTAATATCACTAATAAACGTACTACTAATGGCAGCTGACTAGTTAATAGATCAGAGACTAATTGATTTAGAATCTCAATCGGAGCGGTTTCATTTCCATGGATACCGGCCGATAACACCACTGATTGCGAACTGGTAGCATGGGGGGTGAGCATCAACACCCCTTCATCCATCCATTGCCAAGTAAGGTTTGATGTTTCGCCACTAGTGAGTGGCGGAGGAGACCCCGATAGGGTGATTGACAGAAAATCTGGCATCATCGTCCCTTCCCTTTGCTTATCTTTTTCATGGTGCATGCCGTTCGATTTTTGATGTTTCGGTTAAGGATGTTGGAACGGGTATATCGAACCTAAATTGAGTATTTTGGTCAATTCATCTAATGCTTGCCGCCCTTCTTGTAACAATTGTGGGTCAGCCAAGTCCTTAAATTGCAAGCGATCACGATAGTGCTGGTCGACCCAATTATTCAGCGCAACAAACAAAGCGGGTGTCATCATCACTCTGCTATTCACTGCAGCTAACTCAGTATCATTGAGCGCAACACGTAGCCGAAGGCAGGCAGGACCACCACCATTGTGCATACTTTCACGCAGGTCAAATACTCTGACCTCATCAATAGGGCCACCGCTATTTATCAGCTCAGACAGATACTCCCACACTGCGGGACATTCCTGGGATTCTTGTGGAATAACCAGCAGCATCTTGCCATTGGGTTTACTCAGTAACTGGCTGTTAAACAGATAGCTTGATACCGCTTGCGCGACAGTAACTTGTGCTGCGGGCACTTCAATAGTGAACAGCTGTTGCTCAATTCGCCCCATTTTGCGACGCAGATCTTCCATTACTCGGATATCGGGTACAAAGGCATGTTGGTGGTGGAATAACACGTTTTGGTTACTGACCGCGATAACATCATTGTGGAACACCCCTTGGTCGATCACCGCCGGATTCTGCTGCACAAAAACAGCGCGTTCAGGGTCTAACAAGTGCAAACGTGCCACGGCCTCGCTAGCTTCTAATGTTTGGCGCGCTGGATATCGACTGGGCATCGCACCGCTTTCAAGCCCTTGACGGCCATAAACAAAGACCTGAATCGCCGGGCGGTCATACTCTCCCCCCAGGCGATTATGATTAGCTGCACCTTCATCGCCAAATAGCTCAACAGAAGGCAATGCATCGTGGTGAACAAAGTGACGATGATTATTAAAAATGCTTTTTAATATTGCTGACGTAGTATCTGCCTCGATGGCGCGATGAAATTTATTATTTAAATTTGCAACAGTAAAATGAACTCGCCTGTCAGCGCTATCCGCGGAAGGTGATACTGTTGCCGCATTAGCTGTCCACATTGATGAGGCTGAGCTGACCGCCGATAATAGCCGCGGCGATTTGCGCGCCACTTCACTTAATACTTGCTCATCTGAGCCACTAAAACCCAACTGGCGTAAAACTCCCATCGCTGGACGCTCTTGCGGGGGAAGAACGCCTTGCTTATAACCTAAATCGGCCAGCGCTTTCATTTTTAGCAGGCCTTGTTTTGCTGCCAGCCGTGGGTTAGAGAGCATATTTTGATGCTTGGTGGAGGCCTCATTGCCAAAAGACAATCCGGCATAGTGATGTGTTAGCCCAACCAATCCATCGAAGTTAACTTCATATCCTGCCATCGTATTCTCCGTTCGCGCCTATGAATTAATCAGATAAGTCGAATGAAATGCCTGGCGACAGTGTTGCAGGCAGTGTCAGGCTTTCACTTTCGAGTGATGCCATGGGCCAGGCACAATAATCTGCGGCATAAAATGCACTTGGTCGATGATTACCTGAAGCCCCAACCCCGCCAAAGGGAGCTGCACTGGAGGCTCCGGTCAAAGGTTTATTCCAGTTAACAATACCTGCACGAGCTTCCAATAGCAGTTTTTCAAACTGTTGCCTGTCTTCTGAAACCAGGCCAATGGCTAAACCAAATCGGGTTTGATTGGCTATTTTTAGTGCCTGACTAAAATCGCTATAACGGATAACACTCACCAGTGGGCCAAAATACTCTTCATCAGGAACCTCGCTGATGCCAGTGATATCAATGATACCGGGGGTCAAAACCGCGCTTTGGCTGTCAGGCCGGGTCATGGTTAATAAGGCTTTTCCCCCTAATGCCAGCAAATGTTGCTGTGCCGCCAGCATTTTTTCAGCCGCTTGAGATGAAATCACCGCCCCCATAAAGGGGGCCGGTTGGCTATCCCAACGCCCAATACGTAGCGCTTTGCTTACCGCAATGAACCGTTGTAAAAATGCATCACCTTCAGCGCCACTTTTGACCAATAAGCGGCGCGAGCAGGTACAACGCTGACCAGCAGAGATAAAAGCCGACTGAATCGCGAGATTTACCGCGGCATCACAGTCTTTGACCTGCTCAACAATCAGCGCATTATTTCCCCCCATCTCCAACGCCAGAATTTTCTCCGGTTGCCCCGCCAGTTGCCGATGTAAGTGGTAACCGGTATTAGCACTGCCGGTAAACAGTAAACCATCAATATCAGATTGAGCCGCCAGCGCTTCGCCAGTGTCACAGCCGCCCTGAACTAAATTGAGTACACCATCAGGAATGCCTGCCAATTGCCATAACTTGACAGTTTCTTCTGCCGTCACCGGGGTCAGTTCACTGGGTTTGAATACTACCGTATTGCCCGCTAACAAGGCAGGAACAATATGTCCATTGGGCAGATGTCCGGGGAAGTTATAAGGACCAAAGACTGCCAACACGCCATGTGGCCGGTGCCGCAGCACTGAGATAGCGTCCGCCATCGGCGTTTGACTACTACCGGTTCTGGTTTGATAGGCTTGCAACGAAATAGCCACTTTGCCCATCATGGCCTGAACTTCTGTTAGCGTTTCCCAGTGCGGTTTACTGGTTTCCAGGCTTATCGTTCGCGCCAATTGCTGCTTATGTTGTTCAAGTAATGCGGCAAAGCGCTGAATAATCGCCACTCGCTGTTCCAGTGGCGTTCGGGCCCATAGGGGGAAAGCATCACGCGCGGCACGACAAGCTGTGGCGACATCTGCGCTATCAGCACCACGCGCTTGCCACAATAATTGCTGTTCCATTGGGTCATGTTTATCGAAATGAGCACCTTTACCGGTGCGCCACTCCCCCTGAATAAACAGTGCAGGATGGGTCATTTTTTGTTCTCCGGTGCAAAAAGGCTGACTATCCGAACTACATCGCCCGCCATCACATCCAGTGCCGCTGCATTGTCAGTGGTTAAATGCAGAGATTCGTCTGATAGATGGGTGTTAATCAATATGGAACGAAAATCTTGGTAACGGTCATTGGCCACTAAATAAGCGCTACCACTTGGATCAATATCAATATCATCAATAACCACTTTTCGCTGACTGCTATCACGTACAGCCCGCACTTCGTCGGTGTTGGCTTCCAAAGTCGGCCCACCATCAAAAATATCGACATATCCCTGATATTGCAGGCCTTCAGTCTCCAGAACCGCGCGAGCAGGCGCGGTATGAGGATGAACCTGGCCTATCACCGCACGAGCTTCTTCTGCCAAAAAATCCACATACAGCGGGTGTTTCGGCATCAGTTCGGCAATAAACGCTTTTTGCCCCGTTCCACTCAGGTAATCGGCTTTTGCAAATTCGATAGAGAAAAAGTGACGACCGACATTTTCCCAAAATGGTGAACGGCCTTGTTCATCGGTGTAACCGCGCATCTCGGCAATCAATTTGCGCGAAAAGTGCTGGCGAAATGCGGCGATAAACAGAAATCGAACTTTCGATAAGAAGGGGCCGTTTTTATCTTTGCGATATTCAGGATCAAGAAACAGTGTGCAGAGTTCGCTATAGCCAGTGTGGTCATTGCTCAAAAACAGCGTCGGCACCGATTTGTACACATTGAGGGTTTTAGAGGCATGAACCAGTGTTCCCACGCGGAAGTTATACCAAGGGTCATTCATTCCCACAGCCACTTCTATCGCACTGACGCCCACCACTTTTTCTCGCTCAGTGTCTTCTAATACGAACAAGTAACCTTGCTCACCCGCAGCCAAAGAACCTTGCCAGGTATTTAATGCACGCTCAATTCTGGCGGCGAGGTGTTGCTCATTTTGTGGCAGTGAGGTCATGCCAACGCCAGTTTTCCCAGCCAACTCCAGAATATCGGCTAAATCACGGCGTTCTACCGGGCGAACTCTCATCATATTCAAGGTCCTTGCTGACTGCCGAAGTATTACGGCTTATGTATTACGACTTAGCCTTACGACAGACCTGCTCAATACCCATAGCAAGTCGGGCCAAGCCCTCTTTAATATCGTGCTGAGAAATAATTAGTGATGGGGCAAAGCGGACGACATCGGGACCAGCAATCAAGGCAATTAGCCCATGCTGAGCTGCGGCCTGAATGATGTCTTTAGATTTGCCGGCATAATCACTGTTCAGCACACAGCCGATCAACAAGCCGCGCCCGCGTATTTCGGCGAAAACCTTGTAACGCGCGTTGATATCTGCCAACCCCTCCAGGAACCATTGGTGCCGCTCTTTCACACCCGACAATACAGCTGGTGTATTGATGAGAGATAAAACAGTGCCCGCCACCGCACAAGCTAATGGATTACCGCCGTAAGTTGTCCCGTGACTGCCGACATTCAGTGCACTAGCATATTTTGTTGTCGTCAGCATGGCGGCTATCGGGAACCCGCCCCCAAGAGCTTTGGCGCTGGTCAGGACATCAGGGGTGACGCCATAATGCATGTAGGCATACAACTCACCAGTACGGCCAACACCGGTTTGTACTTCATCAAAAATCAGTACAGCATTATGGCGATCACACAATGCACGCAGGCCATGCAGAAACTCGCTATCTGCGGGTAATACGCCCCCTTCGCCCTGAATCGGCTCGACGATCACCGCGCAAGTTTGATCGGTAATAAGGGCTTCGGCAGAGGCCAGATCATTGAAAATACCGTGGCTAATCCCCCCCGGCAACGGAGCAAAATCCTGCGAGTACTTGGGCTGGCCTCCCGCCGAAACGGTAAACAGTGTCCGACCATGAAATGCGTTTCTAAAGGCAACGATCTGGTTCTTTTCACCCTGCTGTCCCGGCTTATTAGCAAAATTATCCAAGGCATATTTACGCGCCAATTTCAGTGCTGCTTCATTGGCTTCAGCTCCTGAATTACAGAAAAATACTTTTTCAGCGAAGGTGGCATCAATCAGTTGTTTTGCCAGTCGCAATACCGGTTCATTGGTATAACCATTTCCCAAATGCCATACTTTGTCTGCTTGCTCAATCAATGCGGCTTTTACGGCCGGATGCCCATGTCCTAGGGCATTGACGGCAATCCCCCCCGCAAAATCGATATAAGATTTACCCTGTTGATCCCACAGTGTCGCCCCTTCACCTCGTACCACAATAAAGTCAGCTGGAGCATAAGTTGGGACGATCCATTCATCAAAAGACTGCCGGGTAACCGGGATTGGCTGTTCCATAGTGGCCTCTTTAATCAGCGTAAATATGGGTTGAGAGACTTGTTGTTTGAGAGGCCGACTGTTTGAGTCGGCATTTGTTGAAAGGCTTATTGCCAGGAATCACCCTGCCGCCCAACAAAATCTCTTATTCTGTTAACAATAAAGAATGAAATATATTCACCTGATATAAAGTGTAGAGCAGCTTTCGTGCCACACCGTTCATAATGTGAATAAAATGTATAAACCTCATTAAAACAAAGTTTTAATTTGCATAATTATGCAAAACACTCGCATTCATACTGTGTATTGAACTTCAAAATGACCAATTAGAGGGGGTTGGCTCGAAATTGTATGCATTGGTAGCTAATGTTGATTTTTGCCCTATCAGATCACACTTTTGCAACATAAAAACAACACCAGAGATTCTTATGCCCTATAAATGAGCAGTCAATGCATCAATTTAGTCCATTCCTGCTATCGGGAAAGGGAGGATAAAAGGATGGGCAAAGGATGGGCAAAGACGTTTATGCATAACAAGTGCAACAATAAGGCGATGAGTTCAACAGCAGATCATGCGGTCATGGCCCCATTTTCTGGAGCCTTCAGCATTAGGCGATTAGAGAGGGGAAATGGCAGGACTAGCGCGAGCGATAATCAACACCGCTGGTCAATTGAGTTATCAGCATAGCCAGAATTTGGATGGCTTTTTCGCTTTGCTCCGACCAGGCAAATGAAGCATTGAGGCGAAAACAGTGGTCGAACTGATTGCCGGTGGTAAACATCCGTCCTGGTGCAATACTGACGCCCTGCGCCAACGCTCGCCGATATAATTCACTGGCATTAAATGGCGGTTCCAATTCCAGCCACAGGAAGTAGCCTCCAGATGGATGGCTGATTTTGACGTTCTTGGGAAAGTGTTCAACCACCGCCTGACGCAGCGCGTTTAGCCGCTGTTCCATCATACGACGCAACCGGCGCAGATGAGTATCGTACCCTCCTTGGCTGAGATAATCAGCAATAGCTAACTGAGTCGGAACACTGGCCGAAACGGTACTCATCAATTGCAAATGTTGCACCCGCTGTGCATGTTCCCCCGCAGCCACCCAACCGACACGAAATCCGGGAGCCAGACATTTTGAAAAAGAGGAGCAATGCAGAATTTGGCGGTGTTGATCGAGTGCTTTGGCCGGCAAGGGGCGCTCAGAACCGAAGTACAGCTCACCATAAACATCATCTTCAATTAACGAAATATTATTCTGTTGTAGCAGCGCCACCAGCCGTTTTTTCTGAGGCCAGGACATCGTGCTACCCAGCGGATTCTGGAAGTGCGTCATCAACCAACACGCCTTGATCGGATACTGGCTGATGACCTGCTCAAGAGCATCAAGATCCATCCCATTTTGCGGGTGCGTGGTAATAGCAATAGCTTTTAAACGCAGGCGCTCTATGGCCTGTAGCGCACCATAAAACGCTGGGGATTCAATAACAACCCAATCTCCGGGCTGAGTCACCGCCTGTAAACTCAGGCTAAGGGACTCCATCGCACCAGCAGTAATCACAATCTCTTCGGGTGAAACATTCATCCCACTGGTGGCATAACGCTGAGCAATATTACGGCGCAAACTTTCATTACCCGGCGGTAAGTTAGTGACAGAGCTTTGGGGTGATATTTTACGGGCAACGCCTGCCAGGGCACGTGACAACCGGGGTTGCAGCAATAAGCTCGGATCGGGAAATGCCGAGCCAAACGGCATGATGGCTGGGTCTTTTCCCGCCTGTAATACATCAAAAATAAAAGTGTTAATGTCGACTTGCTCGTCCAGATGCAGTTTTTTTCCCCGCTGAGGTTGCGGCAACTGGGTTGGACGCGAAGCAACATAATATCCCGACTGTGGGCGGGCCACGATCCATCCCTGACTTTCCAGTAACTGATAAGACTGCACCACAGTCATTAAGCTTAAACCCGATTGCTTACAACTTTCGCGCAGGGATGGCAGCTTGTCACCCGCCTGCCAGACCTTGGATTGTATTTGCGCGCGGATTTGTTGCGCTAACTGTTCATATCGAGTCATAAGCCAACTGTTATAGGTAAGATTGAATTAATTGTCACTATTATAGTCACTTTAACTTATGGTTAACTAACTGCCAAGTTTACTCCGCGAAATAATTGCCCGTGCCGATGTCACTGAATCGTCACTATGGCGCGATTTCTTCTATCGTTTGATGAGGCAGTACCATGTTTTTAGCGAGGTCGCTATCTTTGGCTTAACCGCTCTCGAGTTGGCCAGAATCCAATTCGCTTTCACCATTTCGTTCCATATTATTTTCCCGGCTATCACTATTGGTCTTGCCAGTTTTCTGGCGGTACTCGAAGGATTATGGCTAAAAACCAAAAATGAAGATTACCGCGACCTCTACCATTTCTGGTCAAAAATCTTTGCCGTCAACTTTGGTATGGGCGTGGTTTCCGGCTTGGTTATGGCCTACCAGTTTGGTACCAACTGGAGCTTTTTCTCAGAATTTGCCGGTAGCATCACTGGCCCGCTGCTAACTTATGAAGTCTTGACCGCCTTCTTCCTCGAAGCCGGTTTCTTGGGTGTGATGCTATTTGGCTGGAATCGTGTTGGCCCCGGCTTACATTTCTTTGCCACCTGCATGGTGGCATTGGGAACACTCATGTCAACCTTCTGGATTCTGGCCTCGAATAGCTGGATGCAGACACCACAAGGTTTTGAAGTCATTAATGGGCAAGTGGTGCCAGTTGACTGGTTAAAAGTGATCTTTAACCCCTCCTTCCCCTACCGCCTATTACACATGTCGACCGCTGCTTTCCTGGCCTCAGCCTTCTTTGTTGGGGCTTCCGCCGCCTGGCATTTGCTGCGAAAACGCGATACTCCGGCGATGCGGAAAATGTTGTCGATGGCAATGTGGATGGCTTTGATTGTTGCCCCACTCCAAGCGGTTATTGGTGATGCTCACGGCCTTAATACGCTGGAATATCAGCCAGCCAAAATTGCAGCCATTGAGGGGCACTGGGAAAATAAACCCGGTGAACCTACCCCACTCATTCTGTTTGGCTGGCCAGACATGAAACAAGAGAAAACCCATTTCGCACTGGAAATCCCATATTTAGGCAGTCTTATCCTGACTCACAGTCTGGATAAGCAGATCCCGGCGCTGAAATCTTTTCCACCCGAAGACCGTCCTAATTCAACCATCGTATTTTGGTCTTTCCGCATTATGGTCGGATTAGGCATGTTGATGATTTTGTCAGGTTTTTGGAGTTTATGGCTGCGTTGGCGTGGCGCTTTGTATCAGTCTCGTCCCTTCCTTTACTTTGTGCTATGGATGGGGCCATCAGGACTGATTGCCATTCTGGCGGGGTGGTTTACTACCGAAGTGGGTCGTCAGCCTTGGATCGTCTATGGTTTGCAGCGCACCAGTGACGCGGTGTCGTCACACGGTGAAATGCATATGAGCATCAGCTTGCTGATATTTATCCTGGTGTATGGCTCGGTCTTTGGTGTGGGCTACGCCTATATGATGCGGCTGATCCGCAAAGGGCCAATCGCCCATGAAGGGCGCCAGCAAGATAGAGGTGGGCCCGGTCAACACGCAACGCCTGCCAGACCACTATCGGCAGTTAGCGATGCCAATACTGATAGCGGCATATTGACCACTGACCATAACCAAAACAGGAGCTAATGATGGGTATCGATCTTCCACTGATTTGGTTTGTTATCATTGTATTCAGCACCATGATGTATGTGGTAATGGATGGTTTTGATTTAGGGATTGGCATCCTGTTTCCGCTGGTAAAAAGCAGCAGTGACCGGGACTTGATGATGAACAGCGTCGCCCCAGTCTGGGATGGCAACGAAACCTGGCTGGTACTCGGTGGCGCAGCTTTACTGGGCGCTTTCCCGCTGGCTTACGCGGTTATTCTTGATGCGCTGGCGATTCCGCTGACGTTAATGCTGCTGGGTTTGATTTTCCGCGGTGTCGCATTCGAATTCCGCTTTAAAGCTACGCCGGAAAAACAGCATATCTGGGATAAAGCCTTTATTGGCGGTTCGCTGGTCGCCACATTTACCCAGGGAATGGTGGTCGGTGCTTTTATTCACGGATTCCCGGTCATCGGCCGTAGTTACAGTGGCGGGCCATTTGACTGGTTTACCCCCTTTGCGCTGTTTTGTGGCTTAGGGCTGGTCATTGCCTATGCCCTGCTTGGCTGTACCTGGCTCATTATGAAAACTGACGATCATGTACAGCAAGTGATGCATAGACTGGCCCGCCCACTGACCCTGATGATGTTGCTTATTATTGCCATTATTAGTATTTGGACACCACTGACTCACCCACAGATTGCTGCACGCTGGTTCAACCTGCCTAATTTATTCTGGTTCCTACCGGTACCTATATTGGTGCTCTTCGCCAGTTGGGCACTACTGCGCGCAGTCAAGCATGGCGAACATTATGCTCCCTTCCTATTGATCTTGTTGTTAGTGTTTTTAGGCTACAGCGGCTTGGGTATCAGTATTTGGCCTTATCTTATTCCGCCATCAATTACCTTATGGCAGGCCGCGGCTCCTCCGCAAAGTTTGGGATTCATGCTGGTCGGCGCACTTTTTATTATTCCAATCATTCTGGTTTATACCTTCTGGAGCTACTACGTATTCCGTGGGAAAATCAATCACGAACAGGGTTATCACTGAATGATGAAATCACCATCACCATCTCAACCACTTGAGCCAGTAAAGTCTCCTTGGTGGAAGAGAGTCGGTTGGATGTTACTTATCTGGTGCAGTAGTGTGCTGGCTTTATTGGCAGTTTCTATGCTGTTCCGTATGATGATGACAGCCGCCGGCATGAAGTCTCATTAGCGCTCACGCTGTGGGATAAACAACGGCAAGGTTGCCAGCTTATTAATGACAGGGATCCCGCTTTATGAAACGTTACCTAATTCCATTAGTTAATCAGATTGCATTGCTGATGATACTACTGGGCATGTTGGGGCTGGCTGGTATGACGATCTCGTCATGGATGGCCCAAAGCATTCAAGGTAATGCACACGCAATCAATAAAGCGGGTTCTCTGCGGATGCAAAGTTACCGGCTGCTTTCTATGGTGCCATTAGATAAAGAGGATCTCCCCTATTTAGCGGCACTGGAGCAGGACAAAACCAGTGATGATTTACAACACGCCCTTCAGCGGGAGGGGTTAACCCGTCAATACCAACAAATAGAACGTTACTGGCAAGACACCTTAAAACCGCAACTGCTACAAGCTAAGCAGCCCGATGATGTTGCCGTCAATGTGGCCGATTTTGTCCACCAGCTTGATGCATTGGTATTAGCCATTGACCATAAAACCGAGCAGCGTCTACTGCTGATGACGATGATTCAGTTAGTGTTCATTGTGTTGACTCTGGGCTTGATGCTCGCCACCATTTATTATCTTCGCCGCCGTTTATTGCGTCCGTGGCTGCAACTGATCTCAATGGCGAATGCCATCGGACGCGGTGATTTCAGCAAGCGCTTCTCTCTGCCTTATCAGCGCGATGAGATGGGAATGTTGGGCACAGCACTGAATAGAATGTCGCAGGAGCTGTCTGTGATATACAGTGATTTGGAGCAGAGAGTTGCGCAGAAAACAGCTGATTTACAACAGAAAAACCAGGTACTGGCGTTTCTTTATCACAGCAGTCGTCAACTGCATACCACTCAACCATTAAGTGAGCGTTTGGTGCCTGTCATCGAACAATTGCAAACGCTGACACCGCTAGAAAATGTGCAAATCTGTTTATACGAGAATCACCTTTATCGCTCACACCTGGCTGACCAATTGGATGGTGAATATTTACCGCCACAAAATCGCCCGACACAATTAACCATTAGCGGGTCACTCATTGCCACGAACCCACCCACCGCGCGGGAATCACTCAGCTGGAGTTTGAGTGATAAGCTGGGTCAATATGGTTTATTACTGGCAAAGCTCCCTTCAGAAACACCGCTTAACTCCGATCAGCAACAGTTGGTGAATATGTTGGTCGAACAATTGACCAGCACATTGGCCCTGGAAAGCCAGGCGAGACATCAGCAGCAACTCCTGTTGATGGAGGAGCGTTCAGCCATTGCGCGCGAACTGCATGACTCAATCGCGCAATCTCTTTCCTGCCTCAAAATACAAATTAGTTGTTTGCAGATGCAAGTTCCGGACATGCCCGAACCCAGTAAGCTATTGATACAGCAAATGCGCGACGAACTTAATATCGCTTACCGCCAACTGCGGGAGTTGCTGACCACATTTCGCTTGAAACTCAATGAAGCGACATTGCAAGCCGCCCTCCAAAACTTAGTTAATGAATTCAGCGAGCGTGCCAACTTACCCATTACACTCGATTTCAACTTACCATCAGACTCTATTCCCAACCATCAAGCCATTCACATGGTCAACATAGCCCGTGAAGCGCTGAATAATATTTATAAACATGCCCACGCCACTGAGGCCACTGTTAAAGTCACTGCGAAGCAAGGTGATATCGTCATGTCAATCCTCGACAATGGCTGTGGCATTGGTCAAGCCAGTAAACGGCCGAATCATTACGGTCTAATGATTATGCAAGACCGAGCTGCCACCCTGCATGGGTATTGTGATATCCGCCAACGGGAAGAAGGGGGAACAGAAGTACAGGTACGATTTACGCCGGAAAATGATGACCTTGACTGACAATATGACATAATCGCCAGCCGACTCACATAGGGACTAAATCTGGTAATCAATCACAATTTCGTCAGCCGTTTCTGCCAACACTTTCTCTTTAATATCATGCACAGAAAGTGTTGGATTGCAGAGTTGAATGAAGAACCAGATAAAGTTACGTTGTAACTGACCTCGTTTTAATCCTAACCACACTGTATTCGCATCAAACAAGTGCTCTGCATTAAGGCGCACCAGCCCCTTGTCACGATGTGCTTCATACGACATATCCGCCAGAATCCCTACACCCATGCCCAGCTCAACATAGGTTTTGATCACATCAGAATCTTGTGCACTGAGGGCAATATCGGGGGTTAATCCGGCATTTTTGAAGGCATTGTCCAACCGTGATCGGCCGGTTATTCCTTGACGATAAGTAATTAATGGCAAGTTACTCAAGGTTTCCAGCGTGATGTTTGGCTCTTGCGTTAATGGGTGATTTTCTGGTACCACAATCGCGTGATGCCAACGGTAATAAGGAAATGCTGCGATAGATTCATCACTCATCAGTACTTCAGTGGCAATCCCAATATCAGCCTCACCGGATTGCAGCATAGCCGCAATTTCTTGTGGATTTCCCTGGCTAATAACCAGTTTGACCTGTGGATACAGCAGACGGAACTCTTTTATCACCCGCGGTAAACTGTAACGGGCTTGAGTATGCGTGGTGGCAATATGTAACTGCCCGCTATCATTATTGCTAAAAACGTCAGCCAGACGGCGAATTTGATTCGCATCATTTAACATGCGCTCTGCGACTGTCAGTAACTCTTTGCCCGGCTCAGTCATTCCCAACAGGCGTTTTCCACGCCGAATAAATATCTCAATACCCAATTCTTCTTCTAACTCGCGAATATGCCTACTCACACCTGATTGCGAGGTAAATAATGTGTTTGCCACTTCAGTCAGATTGTAATTACAACGGGCTGATTCCCGAATAATTTTAAGCTGTTGGAAATTCATACTTTACCCCTTTCATTCTGATTGATGTACAGAATCGCGGGGATAGTAGAGACAAACAAATACAAAAAAACCGTTGTTTATGTTTTTTTGTACTAAGCAAAGTTGATGACTTACACAAAAAGTCGGATTAACCCCAAACATTGAAAAATAAGCTTAATTATCAAAAAAATAAAGATTTGTAGAAAATGGCTAGCTTCACGCAAGTTAATACACAAGAATAAAATCAGCTATATTAAATAACTTTTTAATATAGCACTTTGCCGTTAGACGCTATTTTAGGGCAGTGCTAGAATCGGCCGATTAAATTTACCTGCAAAGACTATTCTTCAGTCTCTTCATACCCGTTGCCGGTTCAGGAGTTATTCATGCCGTTGGCTATTATCGCGCTGACCATTGCTACCTTTGGCATTGGTACCAGCGAGTTTGTCATTATGGGGCTATTACCAGAAGTTGCCCATGATCTCGGGGTCAGTATCCCTAAAACCGGAATGTTGGTATCAGTCTATGCTATGGGCGTGGTCATTGGTGCTCCACTGTTGGCCATTGCAACAGCACGAGTGCCACGTAAATCCACCCTATTGGGTTTAATTGTTTTATTTATTATCGGCAATATTCTGTGTGCCTTGGCTGAAACTTATAACTTGCTGATGGCTGCTCGTATTATTGCGGCATTGTGTCATGGCACATTCTTTGGACTAGCTTCAGTGGTCGCTACCGATTTGGTTCAGCCCAATCGCCGTGCGCGGGCAATTGCATTAGTGTTTATGGGGGTCACGCTGGCAAATGTGCTCGGTGTGCCATTGGGCACGGCCATTGGACAAGCTTTCGGCTGGCGTGCCGCATTCTGGGGTGTTAGCGCCATCGGTGTTGTTGCCATCATCGCAGTGATTGCCTGGTTACCTAGCAATATTCCGATGAAGAAAATCAGCCCAAAATTAGAGTTTAAAACGCTGATGCAGAAAAAAGTGCAAACCGCTTTACTGCTTTCAGTATTAACCAATACCAGTCTATTCACCGTCTTCACCTATATTGCCCCCCTGCTGCGCGAGGTTACCCGTGTCTCTGAACATGGTGTCACGATTGTCTTGCTGATCCTCGGCGTTGGATTATCCATTGGCAGTGTGCTGGGCGGGCGGTTAGGTGATAAAAATCTGGTCGGATCAATGACACGCCTGATTGCCATTTTGATGGGTATTCTGCTGGCATTGCATTACACCATCGGTTTTTACTTACCGGCAGTTCTGACCTTGTTCATCTGGAGTATTGTGGCTTTTGCCCTTTGCCCAATGTTGCAACTACTGGTGGTGGATCAAGCCCGAGATGCTCCTAATCTGGCATCAACCTTTAATCAGAGTGCGTTCAATTTAGGCAATGCGTTGGGGGCCTGGCTCGGTGGTACCCTGCTGGCATTTGGCTTGCACTTACAACAACTCCCTCTGGCCGCTATGGCGGTGATGATTGTTGCCTTGGTGACCATGTTGCGGCTACGAATGCACTTCCGCCGTGTGGCTATCGTGCAACCTATCAGCTAATACTTCTCTTCGATAAATCATATCTTTGCCCCCACTCCGCCGGGGGCAACCCACTCTTGTCGTTTTTCTTACATTCCACTCATGCAAATAATTATCATTAACATTGGTTGATGATATAGTTTATGGCTTGATAAGCCGCATCCATGCTGCTAACGAACAAGAATAAAACGCCATAAGATAAGAAGGATAAACTGTGACCACAGAATCAACCGCAGCAAAACCCAAATACCGTCCAACCCCTCCGCGCCTGGTGCAGGTCAAAAAGGTGGTAGACACTTCCCCACACCTACGCCGAGTCACATTCTACAGCCCGACATTGCATAATTATCCGGCAGATTGTGCCGGGGCACATTTAAAAATCTTCCTGCCATTAGCACACCAAACGCAGCCGGAACTGCCGGTACTTGGTGAGAAAGGCCCGCAATGGCCAGCAGCAGAAGTGCGACCGATTGTTCGAACCTACTCTGTTCGGGCCGTCAGACCTGAGTTTTGTGAGATAGACATTGAATTTGCGCTTCATGACCACAGCGGCCCAGCGGTTAATTTTGCCCGCAATGCTAAATCAGGTGACTGGATAGGTATTACCAATCCTGGTGGCCCTGAAACCATGCTACCAGCAGCTGAATACAGCTATCTGGTTGGCGACCCCTCTTCATTACCTGCTATCGCGGCCCTATTAGAAACATTACCCGCCGATGCACAGGGCCATGCCATTATTCGTGTCGATACCCCACAGGATGTGCTTAATCTGGTGAAACCGGCAGGTATTGAACTGAGTTGGGTCATTGGTGGTACTGAAAAAACCGATGAAGTTATCACCCAGTTCTGCGCACTTGAGCTGCCGATGGAGGAAGCTACATTTTGGCTGGCAGGTGAAGATCGGATGGTGGTACAGTTACGCCGTTATCTCCGGCGTGAAAAAGGCTGCGAACGCCAGCAGCTCTATGCCGTTCCCTATTGGCGTGAAGGCCTCAATGAAGAGGACTATCATCACCAACGCCATGAAGTGATGGACAACATTGACGACTAGATCTCATTAATATCTGAAAAATCAATGGACATTATCCTCTGATGTCCATTTTGTTGACTCTTTTTTTACCTTTTCTCGTTAAAACCTTGTAAATTTTCTGCGACAATTCCCTGTTATTTGTTAGTCTTAAAGCTACTTAGCCTGCAATATGGCGCTTAATTATCGTTAAATGGCTCTAATGCCCGTTTAATGCAGTAAAGTTATTAGGAGCGTGCTCGAAATGAAGTCGCAAAATGATCCTGGCCGATCTAAATCTCGCCATCACGAATACTCCCTTATCCTGCCTATGATTGCGCTGGTTATTCTTAATATCTGGGGTAATACCAGCAATTTTGCTGCCGTAATCGTTATCAACATGATTGCACTGGTTGGTATCCTGAGCAGTGCTTTCAGTGTGGTACGCCATGCTGACGTTTTAGCACACCGTTTGGGTGAACCCTATGGATCATTGATTCTTAGTCTGTCGGTGGTGGTGCTGGAGGTCAGCTTGATCTCAGCGATGATGGCAACAGGTGATGCCGCCCCCGCCTTGATGCGCGATACACTCTATTCCATCATTATGATTGTTATCGGGGGATTGGTAGGTGTGTCTTTACTGCTCGGTGGGCGTAAATTTGCCACCCAACATGTCAATCTGGTCGGTATCAAACAGTATTTGATGGCTATATTCCCGCTGGCTATCATTGTACTGGTATTACCAAGCACCCTGCCCGGTGGCAATTTTAGTGTGACGCAATCACTGGTAGTCGCCGCGATTTCGGCGGCGATGTATGGGGTTTTCCTGCTGATCCAGACCAAAACTCACCAAAGCCTATTTGTCTACGAACATGAAGATGAAGGCGATGACCCAAGTGACCCGCATCACGGTAAACCATCATCTCATAGTAGCCTGTGGCATACATTCTGGCTGTTGATTCATTTGGTTGCGGTAATCGCAGTGACTAAATTTGATGCCAACCCACTGGAAGCGCTGCTGACTGAGTTAAATGCACCGGCTAAATTTACCGGCTTCCTGATTGCTTTGCTTATCTTGTCGCCGGAAGGGTTGGGCGCACTAAAAGCAGTATTAGCAAATCAGGTGCAGCGGGCGATGAATCTGTTCTTCGGTTCGGTACTGGCCACGATTTCCCTAACTGTCCCAGCGGTAACCTTAATTGCCGTACTGACTGGGCAGGAGTTGAATTTTGGCCTGGAAGCGCCGCATATCGTGGTCATGGTCAGTGTCCTGATTCTGTCGCAAATCTCATTCTCTACCGGCAGAACCAACGTGCTCAACGGCACCGCCCATCTGGCATTATTCGCCGCGTATATGATGACGATTATGTTGTAGCGATAATTCTTTGTCGATATCCCGTAAGGGGATAAGCAAAGGGCAAGCGCTATAAACGCTTGCCCTTTTTTATCAGGTCATCCATTCATAACCTGAGTTATGAATAGGCATTCAAGGTGTGTTGGCAGAGTGCAGAGCGGACACAGTCCTGTTTATCAAAGCGAATAATGCCAATCATTTCATCCTCAGCAAAGCGCTCCAGTGCGTCGCTGAGACCTGATTTCACCCCACGCGGCAGGTCGCACTGAGTGATATCACCATTCACAATAACAGTGACATTCTCACCGAGGCGGGTGAGGAACATTTTCATTTGGCTGGCGGTCACGTTTTGTGCCTCATCGAGGATCACCACCGCATTCTCAAAGGTACGCCCGCGCATATACGCAAAAGGCGCAATTTCGACTTTGCCGATTTCCGGCCGCAAACAATATTGCATGAAAGAAGATCCGAGTCGGCGCAGCAGAATGTCATACACCGGGCGGAAGTAAGGCGCGAATTTCTCAGAAATATCACCGGGCAAAAAGCCCAAGTCTTCATCTGCCTGTAGTACAGGTCGCGTCACAATTATCCTATCTACTTCTTTGTGAATTAATGCTTCAGCAGCCTTGGCCGCGCTAATAAAGGTTTTACCACACCCTGCTTCACCGGTGGCGAAGATGAGCAGCTTACTTTCTATGGCTGATAAGTAATGACCTTGAGCTTCGGTACGCGCCTGAATAACGGAGGTATCACGGCTATCCCGCGCCATACCTATTGATTCAACACCGCCCATTTGCACTAACGATGTCACGTTTTCTTCCTCACGCTGACGATGACTACGTGAATCACGTCTAATAACGCGTTTCGCTTCACGACGAGCTTTGATCACTGCTTTCTGTCTTCCCATAGTGGCACCTTTCAGTTTGATTCAACTACCGCAGCAGGAAAGCCTGCGCGATTATGTTTCACATACAGATGCGGTTTTGGCTTCCTTTGCAGCCAATAATAGCCAATGAAAATGCGAATAAAGTCGACACCCGGTTCAATAGCCGGAGGGAAACAATATCGCAAGGGGAGTTATTACATGATGTTGAAACTGGAGACGGGAATACGGGTGACGATAATATATTAACAGCACATGATGATGGTAATACTGGAATTTGAGAGTCGGAGTTTATGCCCTCGTAACAACGAGTCGCCTGGATAAAACTTTGGTTTTTTCTTAACAGCCCAATCATGGACTTTACCATTAGCGATCCCCGCAGTGATAGATAACAGCCTAAGCTGTGCACCGTGTGAAAAATACCGCCAGATGATTACAGTATAATGACACTCTTAAAATTCGCGATATCAAAATGTAAAAAAATATAACTTTTTAGTTTGCTCATTTTTTACTCTAATTATTTCTAATATCGCGTTATATCACTTTATCAGTATTAGCGACTGATTCTTAAATCCTGTAAACGTGTCTTTTGCTTACCTTGGCAATCAAAGTTGTCCATCGCTAACCAATCATGAAATGCCTGTTTAATTAATGGCCATTCCCTGTCAGTAATGGAATACCAATTGGTATCTCTGTTGCGCCCTTTAGTCACAATCGCCTGCCGAAATTGCCCTTCATACTGGAAACCAAATCGCATTGCTGCCGCATTTGAAGGCCCATTTAAGGAGTCACATTTCCACTCACAGCGGCGATAGCCTAATTTGTCGAATACATAATGTAATAGCAAATAGATGGCTTCAGTGCCCGCTGAATTGCGTTTTAAGCGCGGTGACCAATTAACTGAGCCAATCTCAATCACACCATTCGTTTCATCAATTCGCTGTAAGCCAACCGTTCCTAACGCCACACCTGTTTGCGCATCCACTACGGTGTAATGCAACGAATCTTTCGCATTAATTAATGTTTGCAGGTACTGCTGGAAATCATTTTCATTCTCTGGACGCTCACAATAAAAGTAGGTCCAGTCACTGGCATCAGGAATCAAGTGGTACGCCTGATACAAAGATGCTTCATGTTTATCTGAGTCAACGGGGGCCAAATAACAAAAGTGTCCGGGTAAAATTTCTCGTTGAGGCTGCTGTGCTGATTGCCACTGCGGTAATTCTGCACCAATAATTTGTCCGAAAGGGTTTTGATTCACTGTGTGCTCCCGTTGTCATGTCGCTTCCATAGGAATATTCATTATGACTGCCTGTAACAATACCGGCTAAATCATAGCAATATATAAAGAAAGGGGGGAATTAAAAGTGAAGTTTGGCACGATTAACTTAGGTGGAAATAACATACTGGTTGGTTCTGAATACCTGATATAAGCACAAGGTAGCCTGCTATCAGGTATTCAGCGGTGATTACTTATCACCCTCGCCGCAAATTAATGACCGGTGCGACTTCGGGAAGTTGTAACCCTTCTTTGACTTCCAACAGTTGCCCATGCTCATCGTTGTACAAGGTAAGGCACGAACTGGCTTTTAATTGGGCAATCATCTCCCCAGTCATTTCCATGCTATCGGCAAGTTCATCGTCACCCAAATGAGGACGGTGCCCACGGCGCTCAACCTGAAAACGTATCTGGTTATATTTGGCCCAAACAATAAGCACAATGGCATTAAATGCCGCAATGGCTGCATATAACACCAACGTCGTCAGACCAGCCAAAATATACATTCTGAACGGGATCGGCCCCATGTTTGGGGCGCGGTGGATTATATCCAAAAAGCCCTTCACAAGCAGGAAGATAAAACCGAACCAGGCCAAAGCGGTAATCATAATATCAATTAAGCGCGGTAGCAGCCGCTGCTCAGTATGAATTAGAGGCGCACTCATGGTTTAACCCTCCCGATCCCGCGATCTGGACTGACCCAGCGCGCACGTTTACGTTTGGTGTTCAGCATGACTTTTGGGAACGAAACAACGGTGGTAAACAAACTTAGCATCCAATAAACCATTGGGTACCAGATAATCCAAAATAGTGAACTACCCAGTTTAGGCTCATAGCGCCGTTCAATCACCAAACTGATAGCAAACTGCAACAGGCAAGTCAGTGCCAATACCATGCCGGTAAAGGCGGGCGGGAACACGGCCTGCACATGAATGCCTGGTGGTAAGGTAATAACCAGACCCAGCAGGAACAGGATGATACTGAACAGATAAGTAAAGGCCCAAGTGATAGACAGTGAGTATTCAAGGAACAATAGCCACATCCGACGATTACGCCAGCGCCATAGCTTGAACATATTCTTCAGGAAAACCTCTGCCCCACCCTGCGCCCAGCGTAGGCGCTGCTTCCACAGCCCCCCTAAGGTTTCTGGCATCAAAATCCAGCACAGGCCCCGTGGTTCAAAGAATACTGACCAATGTCTTATCTGGAGTTTCCAGCTGATATCAATATCTTCAGTTATCATATCCGGACTCCAGTAACCGACATCCGCCAATGCTCTACGGCGAAAAGCAGCCACTACGCCAGAAACGGTAAAGACTTGCCCGTAAACCCGTTGAGTTCGTTTAATCAGCCCAATGATAGAAGAGAACTCCCCTACCTGAACTCGGCCAATCAGAGTAGAACGGGTACGGATGCGCGGATTCCCTGTTACCGCACCGGTTCGAGGGTTAGCAACTAATGGCGCGACCAGATAAGGCACTGCCTTACTGTCCAATAAAGCATCACCATCAATACACACCAGATATTCACTGCGCGCCGCCGCTGCCCCCATCCGCAAGGCAATAGCTTTGCCCTGATTATGAGCCAGATGAATAACACGCAAACGCGGGTCTTCAGCCAATAAGGCATCCAGCACTTGCGCAGTATCATCACTGGAACCATCGTTGATAGCGATCACTTCGATATTGGTGTAAGTCTGTGCCAGCGCTGCGTGGATAGTTTCCCGCGCATTCAGCCCCTCATTAAAACAAGGGATTAAAATTGACACCAGCGGGTTACCTTTCAGCTCTGGGGGCGGCACATCATCGCCCCATGGCCAGTGTCTTTCTCGCGTTAGCCAGAAATAGACACCACCCGTTATCCAAATACCGGACATAAACAGCGGATAGAAGAAGACAAAATTCAGCAACACGTCGCCGGTAAAGAGCAAGATCATTCCCGCGGGAATACTCAGCACCAGGCATAGGATGAGTAATGCAATAATTCTATCGATCATATAAGGGATACCAGGCAGAAGATAGCACAGGGCGGACATCTTTTAGCGGTGGTTCGCCAGTGATAAAGTTATCCGGATAGTAACCAAAATTTTGCGCGCCATTTAACTGCAACTGGCGCATCCATCCTGCCAGTATTGGGCCACTGATGGCATTACTGCCTTCTGGTTTGGTCCAGTCTTTCGATTGCAGTTCAAAAACAGTTTTATTCAGTGCCCCTGGGCGCTGCGCAACTTTATTCACCAGTTGCGCTAGCCATTCGTTAGACTCTGATAACGGCACCTTCTCCATTAATGGCATTGCCATCGGGGCAACCCAATCATAGTTAGCCAGGAAGTCATCAAGATTTTGCGCAAACCATGCTTCGCTTTCCGGTTCTAAAATCGGCATAGCGAATATATTACGGGCTGATTTGACTTGCGGGCCACGAATATCACGGACCTGACGGGTCAATTCATTGGTGAAATCAACCAAATATTTACTCTTATAACGTGTCCAGCGGGCCATCGTTTCCGGGTCTTTGCGTATTTCTGCAATGGAACCTGGGAAACCGGCTTTTTCATATGCGCCAATAGCATCGGGTGAAGCATCTTCAAAGTCAGACATGACTGCGTCGTCGTGATAAAGAATGCCATCAATTGGTGCGCTATAGGCCATATCGCGATAGATATCGATGATGCGCTGCCGAACTTCAGGGTTAAACGGTGACAGGCGACGATACTGGTCCGGATCGATGCTGGTCTTACCGGTTTTCGGATCAATACGCTGAATACGGGGTAAAGAGGAGTCCATCTCAAATGCCAATACCGGCATCCAGGCATAAACGTTAACATCCGGACGAGAAGCTAATTGCCATGCAACTCGGTTAAATAAGTCCTGACGCATCGGGATCCAGCGGTTCGGGAAGTAAACCTGGCGAATATTACCATCCCCTTTCGGGTCAGAAAATGCTTGTAAAAATACGGTAGTGACACGTAAATCGGAAATCCGCTGGACTAATTTATCCAGATTTTCCTTTTCCTGTACCGGATCGGGATCGTAGAGATAATCCAAATCGACATGCGCCACCCGCATAATGTCTTTTTCCTGCACTAACGTGACAAGCTGGGCGAAATCTTTCAATGACGGATTATTACTGATCAGAATACGTGGAATATTCATCAGATCATTGACGTTGCCAATACCCGGCTCCAATGTCATCGCCATTTGGTAGCCATGTTGGCGCAAGATTTTAAGCACAGTGCCATTTGGCGCGCCGTATGGCCACACCCAAACCCGCGGCTGCTTACCGGTCGCTTTAGTAATGCGTTCAGTTATTAAGGAAATGTCTTTTTCCATCCGCTGCTTAAATGCAGCTTCAGTCTCATACTTTTTGGTCTTGGGATCATAAATCAGGTTGGCTGCTGCCGGTTCAGTGTTTCCTTGTGGGTTGGCAATCACCCCATAGTGTGAAGCATAAGTATGCGCGCCGATCTCAATCAGCTTTGACTTAGACATTTCAGTTATCTGTTTCCACGTGAGGAAACGATCCCTGTCAGTGCTTAAACCACCAAAATCCACTTTTTTATTGGGTGGTGTATCGATCCACGTCCCAACGGGAGCCAATACTGCGCTCAAATTATTGGCTTCTAATAATGGATAAACGCGGTTATAGAAACTGCTATAGCCATCATCGAATGTCAGTAAAACAGCCTTATTAGGTAAGGGAGTGCCACCATTGCGTGCTGCCAGAATTTGATCGACGGAAACGACGTTGTAGCGGTTGTCCTTTAACCAGGCCAGTTGTTCACTTAATGCGCTACTTCTTACCGACAAATAGCGCTGGTCTGCTGACTCATCTTCAACATCATGATAAGCAATGACCACAAACGTATTCTTCTGCCACGGCCTTTCACTGAGCGGCAATGCGCGTTCGGCAGGTGGAACAAATACCGGTTTCTCTGCATAACAAACGGAAGCCAGCAACGTTATCATTCCAACTACAAGTATCCGGATAAAAAATAGTATCTTCGCCATAGCGACTTCCCTTAGAAACGGTAATTCAAATCGAAAGCAAGTGAGAGGTCATGTTCACGGACACCATCATAGGGGCGCTTATCGTAGGTAATTGCTAACCCTGTATCGACGACATCATTCCACTGAACTCGCTGCCCGTAACTTGCCGTAGTGACCAGGCCATTACCGTAGTTTTTCTCCCAGTAGCCGCCCACACCAAGTTGCACTTGCTGGCTCCAGATAGTTTTATAATGGCGATACATAATATGATTCAGGGTTACCGCAGGAAGATAAGTGAAATCCCTTTTCGGGTTGTAATAAATCACGTCTTCTTTGGTGTTAGTGCTGGCTGCTAAGCCCAAATTGAAATCAGCTGTCAGATAAGGCCCAGTCCAGATACGCTGACGCCCGTTAAGCTCGTATTCCCAACGTTTGTTACCGTCAGAGTAATCTGATGGCGTCACGTGGAATTCTAAATCACGCCGATCATCACCTTTCCACAACACAAAGGCAGAGGCACTGTTAGCCGTAATATTATTTTTCATGGCGCGCAGCGGAGTATCTTTCGCCAGTCGCTCCACCTGCCCACCCACACGCCAGTGGTCGTTAAAATCGTACCAGCTTGCTAAACGGAAACCGGTCTTATTACCAAAACCGTAATTCTGGTTATTCACTTCAGCCTCAGCCCAGACATCACGTGAAGTCCACTCTCCGCCAAGGCGCATAATACGGTTGATGCCCTTACCTTCTTCAAATTGCGCATTGTTATAGTCGCCGCCACCAAAAATACGCCAGTTGTCAGCTATAGGTGGGCTATATAATAGAGTCTCGACACCATAGTCCTTATTGCCACTCACTGGGCTATTGGACGAGAGCGTGCGGTTACTTGAAATACGCAATTCATACATATTATGAACTTTGCGTTGCCGGTCTAACTCTTGCGAAGGGACATCTTCCGGGGATCGTGCAATAACATCATCAGTTAGCAATTCCATCTGACGCCATTCCTGCAAATCCATCGCTGTTTCGGCTTGCGCACGTTCCAGAATAAGGCTACGTGGTGCTAATGACTCCACTGCTTTCAGCTCTTGCTCAGCCTTGCGCGGTAAATCTCTGGCCAGATAAACACCCGCCAAGGCAATACGTAAGTTCTGGTTAGCAGGTGCGGTGCTGGATAGCGTCTCCAGTTTTTTCTGGGCGGCGGGCAAATCATTCAGTGCGACCAAAGATTGAACTAGCAAGGTCTGGCCTTCCATCCAATCGTCATTTGGCTCTTTACCTGGCAGGCCATAAACCCCCAGCTGATAAGGTGTTTGCTCGCTGTAGTTCTTGGCGAATTGATGAGCCTTATCCAATTGCTCACTTTCATTCAATGCGTAATAGAGATCATCAGCATCAAGCAAATCATCACTATTGCGGAATGTTTTTCCGTCGGCGTAATAGAGACTGGTGAGGATTGGCGCGGCTTTTTCTGGCATTCGGCGATCAATATAAGCAGAAGCGGCCCAACGGCGGGCATAGTCAGGCATTTTATAGCCCTCAGCTTCCATACTTTCATACTCTTTAATCAACTCTGCGGTGTTACGACGCACCAATAATGCGCCGAGTCTGTCAATACGCGCCCGTTGATAATCTGACTGTGCATCAGGGTCTTTACTCCAGCGCGCTAACAAATCCTGATAGTCCGCTAAGGCTTGATCAGCAATATAAAAACGCTCAGTTTCACTGCGTGTTGGCAATACAGCCATACGAACTTGCTCAGCCGCCGCATCTCTTTCAAGTTGTCGATACTGCTCAGCCGTCACTAATTTCGGGTTTTCTCTGGCCAACTGCAATGCCGGGTCAGCAATACGATTTCGCTGTAAAATCTCGAGGTGATTTTTTAATATCTCCTCAGATTCAGGTGCCAACCGTACCGCCTCACTGGAGGCCTGCAACGCATCATAATTACGATTAGTGGCTCGATTGAGATATGACAGGGTCATATAATTTTGTGCGGAAGGGTTACGCTCAGCCAACTCTTTTGCCTGTTGTAACGCCACACCACCACGGCCGGAATCAGCCTGCGTCATGATCATACCGGTAATGAGATCAGGGTTGGTGGGGTCTTTCTTCAAACTGCTTTGCCACAGCGCCAGAGCTTGATCCCAACGTTTTTCATTGCGATATGCTCGCGCGGCAGAGGCCAGTCCACGCGAGGAGAGATTCACCGAGGAGTGATATCTTTCGTAAACATCGATGACCTCCTGATCACGCCCAGCCCAACCTGCGATTTGTAGCCAGTCATCAACCTGACCACTATTAAGCGGCCCGGCTTTAGATTCTTTTTGTAAATAATCAAGTACCGGCGCGGTATCCCCTGCTCTGGCTTTGATGATCAATGAATCATACTGTGTTTCTGCCAAAGCTGGATTAACGGAAAGACCGGAAATTAATAGCGCTAATAAAGTAATTCTGTGCCGGTGCAGCGGGCGCAGAAGTGTCGTGAATGCGTTATACATTATATAACCCTTAAGCCAGCAACTTGTTTGATTTTCAAGAAAAGCTACTTCACGAACATCCATTTTTCATTATGGAATTATGATGAAATGAAGTCCTTGGAATGTATTACAGCATGTTACATAGGATAGTTGAAAGAAAATACTATTGCGTAATTATTATAGAATATTGTTATTCCAGCGATTAATAGAGGCAGAAAAGTAGAATGGACGTTAATTTAGATTGCATTAGGATTATTCTTAGTGAAAAATGCTAATAGTAAGTGAAATTTAAAGACTAAATATTTTTACTAAGCAAATGCGACGATACAGTATTCTGAAGAAAAGTGCGTGTGGCGCGGTTTCAGGCGTGTTATGGAGAAATTTGCTACTTAAAATTTTGACTCTCTAAAGGATTTCCTAAACTGACACCTAGCGAACTTCTGTAATAAAGATATAGCGAAAATGTCATAATCATTATAATAGAAAATAGAGTGATTTAAATTGCCTGTTGAGTTAACGCAATAGCATTGCCAAAAAATCAAATCACAATCATACTTCAACCCCATATTTTATATGGATATTTTATTATATTCATCTCATTAAATATATCATTCTTAAAATTAAAAATAGACTCTATTAAAAATACGAGAGTCTATTTAGGAATGAATTTAATTCATAAAAATGAGAAGTTACGCACAATTTAATTATAGCGGCGTAAATCGCGATCCAATTTGCTTAAAAACTCGTAACCGTCATTGGTAATGAGAATCATGTCTTCCAGCATAATCGAGCCAATTCCGATACCGTAATAAGGTGTTTCCAGACTTAGCACCATGCCTGGCCGAAATGTTTCCGTTGCCAATGTACTAACAAAGGGCGCTTCTTCAAGCCCCAAAAATACACCATCACCGTGGCCAAGATGACCACGATTATAATGCGGTAAACCGGAATTTTTGATCACATCCATGGTGCTATCAAACACGTCTTTTAACTTAACCCCCGGAGCTACCATTGAGAGCATATGTTCATGGCCAATTCGGATAGTGTTATATATACGTTGTGTGAGTTCATCTGGCTCACCCAAGACAAATGTTCTGGCAAGATCGGCACCATAACCCGCCACATCGACTCCACAGTCGAACTTAATTAAGTCACCGAGCTTTGCCGGGATCCCATCAGGGAACATCTTAGGTGAGAAATTATCACCAACTGAAATAAGATTAAAGCGAGAGACATTAGTCTCAGGGAAAGTCATGACGGCAGCTTTAAATGCAGCGGTCAATTCAGCAGCAGTGCACCCCACACGGATATGCTTAGCCGCGCTGGCAATACCAAACTCGGTGATTTCAGCACTTTTCCGTAGATGCTGAATCTCCCACGAGTTTTTAATCATTCGTATTTCATTGAATAGCGCGGTCGAATCAACCAACTTCAGCCCAGGAGCAACTTTATCTAACACACGTTTACCGCCGTTAGACATAGCCTGTAATTCAATAGCAATGGTCTTATCCAATACTCCTGCGCTCTCAAGGGCATCTTTCACCAGACCAAAAACAGCCTCGATAGGTGGGCCAATAGGACGTTCGAGTTTTTTCTGATGATTCAGTGGGTTGCGCGGGTCATCAACATCCACCCACACTGGGAAGGTTTTCAGCGCCATATTGGGCATATCAAAATGCGTACTGGCAGCTTCAAACTCATTCATGATGATTTGAGATGGAATGCTTTCATCACGAAACATAATCGCGACAGCGGCACCGGTATGCCGAAAGGTATACATAAAGAAACTGGCAAAACCAGTCAAGTAATAGAAATTATCGCAAACGGTGACAACCAAAGCATCAAGCCCTTCTCGCTCCATGACCATACGAGCTTTGCGACTGACCATATTTAAATGAGCAATTTTTTCTTTATTCACCGAAATATCCTTGAGGGCTTACTTTAATCTGTAAGCTCAATGATATACCGGTTATGGGCGAGATTCTAACGGGCAATCAAGGCAACTGCCAACACCAGGAAGTTTATTACGTTGGCAGCAAGTACGGCGTTCCATCTCCCCATTACGTATAATAACAGTACGATAGAGCGGATTATCTCGCCCATCAGGCAAGTTTGAGGTGAGAAAAAGGTTGTCAATAATGGCGTCATAGCCTTCAATTGGGCCTAACTTATTTGCGAATTCGCGCAAATACCAAAACATCAGATACCCTATGTTATTCCATATCAGACGGATATTGGCTTTTGGCTGACGTTCTATCCTCTTCATAACAGGAATAATATGATGATCGAGTAATAAATAGAGCCGTTGTAGTAAAGATGACGGTGATTTATCTAACCAGTCGTGTTGGTAGTAGATAGCTTCAGGCCGCCCTGTTGCGTGAAATTTAATGTGTACTCTCTCCGGGCGGGTATCAATCGCTGCAGGTAATGCCAGTAACATCAAGATCATTGGGGGGATAACCAACCCGAAATACCATTGTCCCCATAATGAATACAGAGCTTTGTGATTTGGATTAAGTCCAATATCGCTGTAATAGTGACTCTCATAGTTTTGCATCAATACTGGCAGACTATTTTCAGCCGACCACTGCTCAAGCAATACACTATCTTGGGGTATATCTACCGCATCAACATAAAACGATTCTGAGAAGTGCACGAATGTGCGGGCGAACAAACTGACGATTTCATCAGAAATCGCAGTTGTTGAAGGGTAAATCACTTCAGCTGCATTCGCCACAATCCATACTCCACGGAACTCATATGGATGATATTATTACACTCAGTGATAATGATTATCAATGAAGTTAATTAATAATTATCAACAGCATTAAATGCTAAATAATCATCCGTCCAAGTCATCTCAGAAATTACTTATGCCTTTTATCTTCGCAGGTTAATCAACCCGATAATTGACTGACATAACGCCTTTCTTCTCCGAAATCGACTGTACAGTCACCTTACCCAGTTCACGTAATGAACCAACATGGGTACCACCACAAGCATAGGCTGATAAATCACCAAAACCAACTTCGCGGAAATTGCCTTGTACTGAAATTTTTCGTGGTAAATCTTGCCGGATAAATTGCGCCAACGCTGCCTGAATAATATCAATATCAAGTACCTGTGGGTTCTGTGTCCGTTTAAATGACACTCGCCCTTCTCCCGGCCAGTGATGTGCTTTTACTGGCTTCCAACCATAACCTTCACCAATATTCCCGATAAGATGCCCTGCTGAATGCATACGCGTATTTAACAGGCGGCGCTCATTATCCACATGAGCATAATGAGTCCCCGGTACGATGGGCTTCGCCAGATAATGAATTAATTGATCCTGCTGCTGAACAACCCGCAACACCTCATTATCGCCTATATAACCGGTATCAGAAGGTTGCCCCCCACCTTGTGGATGGAAAATAGTCTCCAGCAATGTCACGGCAAACGCCTCGCCATCCGGCGTACAGCTCAGTACATCAACATCCATTGTCAGCGTATCATTCTCAAAAAATAGACGCGTCGTCATAAACATTATCCTTTTATCATTTCCATTATGATTATATTGATGTCAGTCTGATGTGATAATCCGTTACATACTCAAAGGACTATTGCGCTGTGAGCACAAATCTGCCGCTAGCTTTACTGAGTGAAATGGCTATTTTTGTTAAGGTCGTCGAAACTGGCAGTTTTTCAACTGTCGCCCGCCAATTAGGGGTTTCACCTTCAGCGATTAGCCGCAGCGTCAGTCGGCTTGAAAAAGCACTGGCAACCCGTTTATTGCAGCGCACGACGCGTAAATTGCGTTTAAGCGAAAGCGGTGAAGAAGTTTTTATACGCTGTAATACCATGCTCAATGCCGCTAACTCGGTGATGGAGATCAGCGGCCAATATAGTCAGGAACGGGAAGGGCTTATCCGCGTCAGTGTGCCAAAAGCGGTGGGTCGATTTGTGGTCCATCCTCATATGTCTGAATTTTTACAGCGCTATAGTAAAATAGATGTGCAGCTGATATTGGATGATCGCTATGTCGATTTGATTGATGAAAATGTGGATTTGGCCATTCGGATTACTGATCAACCCCCACCGGGGATGGTCGGGCGGCAACTGATGAATATCGAACACCTACTGTGCGCAACCCCTGAATATCTTGCTACCCACGGTATGCCGCTGCACCCCCATGATTTAGCTCAACACAGTTGCATTTATCTCGGAGAAACACCGGGGGACGCGCGTTGGAAGTTTCGTCAAGGAACTAAGGCTATCACGGTCGCAGTAAAGGGCCGCTACGCCGCGAACCACACCGGTGTCAGACTAGATGCAGTATTGCAACATATCGGTATTGGCAGTTTGCCCTATTTTACCGCCAGAACTGCCTTGCAGAACCGACAGCTAGTACAGGTATTACCCGAATGGCGCTTTATCAGCTCATACAGCGGCGGTTTATGGTTACTCTATCCTCCAACACGCTATTTGCCCGCCAAACTTCGTGTCTTTATTGATTATATTGTCGGTCGATTACGTGATGAACCCGATTTACCGCCCCGCTAAATAAGACATTACCCAGCGGAGCGTTGAATCTTACTAAGCAGTCAGTGTCATTATGGTTTTTTTGCAAGCAGAGTCGCAAAACGCAGTTTTATCCGGTTACCATGTGCATCGGTTTTATGCAATTGCCCAACATCTTCGTTGTATTTCATGATGTCCCAATCTTTATAGTAATGGCGCAATTCACCCGCTTTTAATGTGAAGGAAAAAGGTACTGTACAAGGGAAGTCATCAGTCGACATCGCGGAGATAATCAGGTTATAGCCACCAGGTAAGGTGCAGTTTTGCATGTTATTGATAATATATGGGATTCTTTCTGGCTGTAGAAACATTAATACGACGGTTGAAAGAATAAAATCGTAGCGATTATCCAGGCTGGCTTCATTGATATTATAAGTATTAGCGGTAATGTTCAGCCGTTTTTCCTGTTCAATGATCTGTTGCAGATGACTAATACTGTCGCCATTTTTATCTACGGCAGTCACATCAAAACCCAATAAATTCAGGTACAACGAATTACGTCCAGAACCACAGCCTAAGTCCAGCGCTTTTCCGGGTTTCACCGTTTTCACGGCCTCAATCACTTCAGAATGAGTCGGTGTTAAATTGTATTTCTTATGGTAAAAGTCTTCTGGCGTGCAATAAAAACTGAGTTGGCATTTTAAATCATCTGAACACGCGGCAATACGGTGCCAAACTTGTGGTTCAATAAAGGGGGGCTGATTCTCACAAGAGAAGGAGTGCCTTTCCAGCGTATTACCCGACTCATCAAGGATCAAAAAATCCATTTCCCCACTCAGAATCGTCAATTTGGCCCATGTTCCAGCTTTGGTATTGTGCTTTTCACGAAACATCGCGGGTACGCCAGCGCTTTCCCAGACAGGTAACTGTTTATAGCAAAGCAAGGCTGATGTATTTTCCATGCTAATATTCCTCAGATAAATTAAAGTTGCATTTAATATGCAACATATAGTACAGCATAAATACCATTAAATGAAGCTGCCCTGCCAGGCGAGCTCGCAGCAAAACTTGAGGTTAATGACAAAGTGCTCGTATCGGTGAAAACAGGCAGAACGTAAAGACGCCGTAACCCCTTCCCTGGGGTCTCGATCCTCGCCATCCTTGGTGCAGAGACTTTACTCTTCTACCTATCCTCACCTTACAAGATCGAGTCATTGGAGTTTATCAGTAGCAAGGCTTCAACTTATCTAACTCATAAAATCAGTAGAATATCGGGCAAAATAACTCTATGGGATTTTGGACTTAGCCGCTTTTAGGCTCTCAATATGGTCTGCCAATTTTTGAATATCATCATCAGTCAAATGTGCTTTTGCCTTATTACCTCTGCCGACAATCTTGCCATCACGCCGCGCGGTTAGACTCTCAACAATTTCATTGTGAGATAACGATATCAGCGGAGGTGCTTTATCCAGCCCTTTTCGATCGGCTAAACGCCCATGACAACTTGAACAAGTTTGTTTATAGATATGTTCACCGTCAGTGGCAGCCTGAGCAGCAGCACTAAACACGATTATGCACGCAGCCAGCAGCGAGACTTTCATTATGCCCCCGCAGCCCATTGTTGGAACAATGTGGCCAGCGCTTTCTCATCCCGCGCCCCTTGATGCAACTCCGTTACCTTACCGTTACGGTCAATCATAAAAGAGGTTGGTGTGCCAATGACTTGATAGCGCTCCTGCGTAATGCCCAGTTGATCGCGAATGACGGGATAACTGATGTTACGCTGGGCCAGCACTGGGGCAATATCCACCTGTTCCGGATCAGTATTAATCGCCACTACCACAATATCCTGCTGATATTGTTGACTTAGTTTATCCAATGCCGCCATCTCAGCCAGGCAGCCACCACAGCTTGCTGACCAGAAATTGAGGTAAACCTGCTTGCCTTTCCACTGTTCAAGTGCAACAGGTTTGCCTTGCAGGTCGTAGGCCGCCAATTGGGGTGCAACTTCTCCCAAGGCAACTTCTTCTTGCTTACAAGCACTCAGCAATAACAGTAAAGCGCATAAACCGACCGTTTTACGCCACATGATGATTACTCTCTTCATTAAGATATTTACCGTGCTGGAGGCGGATAATCCGGTCAGCAACACAGCCTAAATCAGGGTTATGGGTCACCATCACAATGGTTCTACCTTGGCGATGGATATGGTTTAACAAATCCAATACCCGCTGCTCATTCTCTTCGTCAAGGTTTCCCGTAGGCTCATCAGCAAAAATAATGGGTGGCTGATTGACCAGCGCCCGCGCAATACATACCCGCTGCTGCTCACCCCCCGAAAGTTGACTAGGTAAGTGACTCATACGTGGCGTCATCCCGACTTGTTCCAAGACTTGGCGAGCCGCGTCTTCATCCACCACACTGTGATAATGCTGCGCCAACATAATGTTCTCCAGCGCAGTCAAATAAGGAATAAGGTGGAATTGCTGGAACACCAACCCGATCTTGTCTGCTCGAAATTTCCTGCGCCCTTCTTCATCCAAGCCGGCAGCATCAACCCCATCGAGCAATACCTGTCCTTCAGTTACGGTATCCAGGCAGGTCAGGATATTCATCAATGTAGTTTTACCTGAACCTGATGCCCCCATAATCGCCACAAACTCGCCACGATTAATGCGGATATTAATATCGTCCAGTGCGGTCACTTGCCCAAAGCGTTTGTATAAATGCCGAGTTTCAATAACCGCATCGGTGTCGTGTTCAGGTTGCACCCGTAATAGTGATGAGGTCATTTTCTACTCTCCTTTCAGGACTTTAGCGGGTTCAATGTGAATTGCCCGGCGCGTGGGAACAATTGCCGCCACAGCGGCCACTAACAATGACAACACCAGCGTCAGCGGCAATACCGGCGCACGCAAAGCAATTGCCGCGCTGAATACGGTCTGCCCCAACACTTGTGCCAATATATAACCTAACAATGCACCGCAGATGGCAGCAGCCAGCGAGATAATCAAAGTTTCGGTTAACATCTGGCGGATAATGTCACCGCCACTGGCGCCCAGTGCTTTTTGCAAAGCGAACTCTTTTGAGCGCTCGCCCACTATCGCCATTAAGGTGGTGTTGACGCATAGAGATGACAAAATGAGGATAACCACAGAGACCAACCCCATCAGCCCTTTTATCTTGTCGAGAACCTGCCCTTCGGAAGCTGAAACCTTACGAATCGGCCTAATCTCAAGATCCGGATATTGCTCACGAAGATGGCTGGCAAAGGTTTCAACCTGGCCTACGTCATTACTGACACTCAGCAATGCATTACTGATATGCCCCGGCTGGTTGAGCCATTTTTGCGCCAACTCCAGATTGACGATCAACATGTTATCTGTGGCGTCGCCGGCCTCAACAATACCTTTAACTTGCAAACGTTGGCGTTCACTACCATTGACCAAAGTGAGAGTCTCACCCACCTTGACATGCAAACGCTCGGCTAGTTTGGCACCAATCATGGCATTGCGATCATCAAAACTAACGCCAATCCAGTTGCCGGTCACTTGCCAATAAGGGACCAACTGTTGCAATGATTCAAACCACACGCCCATCAGCACCACTTTTTCCAGCTCAGTGCGCGCCATCCCATAAATATAGGGACTTGAAGCATTGATCAGCCCTTTGGGCGCAGCATCAATGATTGGCTGGAAGCGCCCTTGTTCAAATGTGCTGCCATGCCCAGGGCCAATATAAAAATTCGCACCAAAAGTACGTAATTCCTGACTCATTTTGGCATTAATATCGAAATATACCGCCGACATTGCCGTGACAATCGCCGCGCCAACTGTCAATGCTGCAAAGACAACACTGACTCGTTGCAAGCGCAAGCGCAGTGCACGCAGCACTAATCGCCAGAACATGCCATCCAACCCTTTATGCTGAATTGCCCGATGATTAACGGCCATAGAGCACCTCCACCGGATAAAGACGGGCGATGCGACGAGCGGGGAACCATGTTCCAATCACTGCAATTAAAACAGAAATCACCAGCACACAAGGTACCACCATCCAGGCAAAGCTCAGCGGTGCACCAAACAGCATCAGGCCGATGGTTTTTGCCAATCCCCACCCCGCCAGGCAACCTGCCAGCCCGCCAATCAAGCCGCTGATTGCCGCTTCAAGATAGAACAGCATCAGAATTTGCCATTGCCGAGCGCCCAAGGCTTTCATTAAACCAATCTCTTTCGCCCGCTCCATAATCGTGCTGGTCATCAGCGACGCGATCCCCATAGCTGCGGCAATCAATGCGGCCAATGTCACCACCGCCAACAATAGCTGTATTTTTTCAATCACCACCCCTTCCGATGCGGCGACTTGCCAGATAGGCCGCACCACTGAACCGGATATTGCCTCTTCCAATTGATGAGCAATGGAAGAAACGTAAGCAGTGCAGTACCACAAGTCATATTCTTCGGCGTTAAGAGCGTCCAGATTTTCGCGCGCTTTACGCGATAGTTCATTCTCCGGCACCGTCAGAGCCGAGACTCGGATTGCCTGAACCTTCCCCGGAAGACCAAGCAGTGATTGCACTGCGGCCAGTGGCAACACTAAGCGGCTTTCCTCTTCACCACCACTGCTGAGCACGCCACTTACCTTCACTTTCATCGGGCCAGAAGCTCCGTTGAGATTCAGTTCATCACCAACTTTCCAACCAGTCTGTTGTGCTAGTTGCTTACCTAATAAAGCCTCTACCTCTGTGGCATCAGGTTTGACAGGCTCTTGCGGCCAGTGACCATTAACTTGCCAATAAGGGCTAATAATTTGCTGACCGGTGTGATAATCCTCTTCATCAGGTACATCAACGGGCTGATTAAAATAGGTACCTAATAGCGGGATATCCTGACCGTTAACCTCAGTTTCCCCACTCAGCAATGGGGCAAAACCCACAATATTGTTACGCCAAAAAATATCTTTGATATTGGGTAATTCAGCTTGATCCAGAAAATCCTGGCCCGTGAGTGGGTTACTTTTCTCACCAAACAGGGATGGTAATGCTACCTGACCGGCTGGCTCAATCAGAATATTGGCACCATAAGACTTCAGTTCGCGCGACATTTTATCGCCAATATCTATCGACACTGCCAGTAATGAAGAAATAAGTCCGGCGGCCAAAAACACCGTGAATACTGCCAGCGATTTACGACGGACATTTCGCAACCAAGACTGTTTGAGCATGCGCCACAGCATAATTACGGGTTCTCCTGTGAGTCACTGTCTTCATCACTGAGTACCGGGGTGACAAATTGCTCTGGATGTTCGCGGAAGCGGTTGTAATTAGCCTCGGATGAGAAGAAGTAGGTTTTATCGCCATAACTATATTTATACTCAGCCTTTTGGTTAGTCAGGTGAGTTTTATCAACTGGATCAATGACGTCTAAGGTAACAATCGTCGTGAAGTAATTCACGCCCGCTTCAAGAGAAGCTTTGGGAATAACCAACTCTTTATCATCGCTTTTCCAGTCTTCCAGCGGGATCGGATTACATCCCCCAGCTTTGCCGATAGACGGAATGAAAATATGCACCGCACAGGCAACACAGATCACCTGATTACCCTCCATCACATAACCCTGATCACCACATAATAGGCAAGCGTCAAAGACCACACTCAGGCGCAAGCGATCGGGATAGCGGTTAATAATAAAGAAGCGAACAGCTTTTCCATCATCAGCAACCCAGACAAAACGGTGCAATTTTCCATCCCGCACTTGTTCGACGGGAATATGAACTAAACCATCAGCGGTTAGCGTAACGGGTAAAGCTTCAGATAATTGAGGGGGTTGAGAGGCGACTTTATCCCAGTAAAGTTGGGCACCAGACACCACTACCCAAGCCAGAAAGGAGAAAATAAAGATTCTGCGTACGTTACGGTAATCGGCCAAAGCTTTACGGCGCGCGATCGGCTCCGAATGTTCAGCCACTATCACATTGGCATGGCGCAGCGGTATTAAATAGCACAGGGTAGTTATCGCCAATAACAGCGCACAAACATAGCTCAACCAGGCATGCCCATTGGTCACTAAAGCGACATAACTGAGTAGAGATTTGGTTAACGGCAAGGCCTGCAACTTGATCAATAACAAGATTGCATCGCCACTCAGAGGCAAAATCAGCAATAGCGTTAACAGAATCAGCAGCGGCCAGCGGATATACCGCAACTGCCTTACCATCATCAAGAGCAATACCGCACTGAAGACGACCCAAGCAAATGCCGCCACAATAGCGGCCAGATTAAGCAGTAAATCAGTATTAATCACATGAGTATTGGTAAAAGCGCCCAGATTGGGGTTATTTCCCCAATTAAATGCAGCCCCCAATACCAGTAAAGCCTGCCAGCAATAGCCTAATACACGGCTCGGAGTAAACTGACTGAATAAAAATAATATCAATGCCAGGAGCTGAACCCCTGCCAGAGCTAACTGCAATTGCTGCGATTTAGGATAATGGGTACCGGCCCATATCCCCACCACTACCATAAGTATTGTTATCCATACGATGCGATTTAGTGCCGGCGCGGGCCTAAAAACCCAACTCAGCCCCAGCAATAACGCGACAGGTAAAAAGGCTTGTAGTACGGAAACAAAAAAGTAACTCATTAGCACACCTTGGAGGAATCACAACACCTGCCAGTTATCACTGCTGACCTTACAGGAAACTGATAACACCCATTATCTGACCATTTATCATAAAGAAAAGCCGCGACAACGATGCGTCATCGCGGCCGGTTCTATCAATTCAGGCCGGTATATTTAAAGTCATAACTCACATCAAAAGGTTTCCACCAGCGACCAACACCGGTTTCGCTGTCGGTATGGCGATGCAAACCCGCTTTGGATGGCTCACTGATATGATAGGTAACTTTATAATTACCTACGCCCATCATTTTGATATTAGCGCCATAATGTGGGCCATCACTGGCAACCATAGGCATAAATGTGCCTTCTTGTTTAGCGCCAGTGTCTGTATTTACCAGGGTATAAGCGATAGTCAGGTATGGCATCCATTCACCGGCACCAAAACCATTTTTATTACCTTCAGTAGCATGAATATCCGCCTCCAGATGGATATCAGCTTTCGCGGCAGGCAAGCCCATGCCACGAGGTTCCATATCAATCGGTTGCAAATAAACCGCAGCAATTTCCATATCATTAATTTTGATAGGTTCGCCCGCAGGATACTCTTTAAAAGCAAAAGCGGTAGGTGCTGTAAAAATACTGGCAATGATGCTGCTGGCAATAATCGTTTTCTTGATAGTCATATAACACACCCTCAGGTATCAAATGATAAGTACAGTTTGTTATTCATACCGGCATCATGCCGGGCCGTCATACTGAGATATTACTAAGCCGGAATAACTCGCCCCCGCCGCTGCATTACCCACAAGGCAACCAGCGCAGCAATCAGCAATATTCCTTGAGGAATCAATGTCTCCAAATACGGATAGATCCCCAACCAACTAATTTCAGGTACGCCAGGTAGCAGTGTTGGCTCAAACAATTTGCCTTCAATCAACTCAAGAACACTCTTACCAGCAAATACAAATGCCATCAGGTACATAAAACCACCGGTAAACATAAAGAACGGTTTAAGTGGTAACTTGACGACTGTAAAACGCATGACTAGATAAGCCACCAGCAAGATGACACAACCGATACCAAAACCGGCCAAAATCGACAGATGACCGCTAGTTGTATTGGCGTCGCCCATCAGTGCGAGATAGAACAGAACGGTTTCAGCCCCTTCGCGGTACACCGCCAGGAAACTGGTTAGCCATAGCCCTATCATTGAGCCACTGCTGAGTGACTTGGAGAATTTCCCCTCCAAATAGGCTTTCCATTGGCGCGCTTCCGTTTTTGATAGCAACCAATAACTCATGGAGAACAGCATCACCACAGCAATCATCATGGTGAAACCTTCTAATAACTCTCGGCTTTGCCCTGAGTTTGCAAATAGCCACTGGAAGACAAAGGCTGTTAACACACTGGCAATTAAAGCCACCACCACCGATTGGCGAATCAGTGGTAACTTGTCCTGATGATTATTTTTCACCAGATAAGCGACGATAGCCGCCACAATCAGCAGGGCTTCCAACCCTTCGCGGACAATGATCAGCAAGCTATAGATGAACAAACTCCAATCAGTTTCATCCCCGCCACCGAGCATCTCCACCGCGCTGGCCAGATCTTTTTTCAAGGCCGCGGCTTCTATTTGTAGCTGTTCTAGTGGCTGGCCAGCTTTCATCAAGCTGACTAAGCGGGTGAAATGGCCCTCTAATGTTGATTTAAACGCAGCATCACGCGAGCCAACTTTATTCTCCATACCGCTGGCTTCGAATAAATCAAAATAAGTATCCTGAACGGCCATCATTGCTGGCGTGGTTTGCCCACTCTGGTACTGGCTGATAGCTTCGCTAATAGCCTGATTTATTTTGCGGGAAACAGCAGCCCAATCGGCATTAGCCTGTCCATCAGAATTGGCATTTGATTCAGAAGGTCGTCCTGATGCTGGTTGATCTGCGGTAACTGGCTGCTGTTCGCGGGTCGTCGGTAAGCCCGGCAATATGTCTTCTATAGTTTGAAGTAATCCCGTGATACGATAGGCGACTTCGGTTAGTTGGTCAGGTTTGCGAGTTAAATCGATGAGAGCAGTAAATTGTTGGTTAATCGCCGCTGCTTGTTGTGCAGAGCGATTACCACGCACTGACATCTCCATTTCAGAGTTTTTAAACCCCAAATAGTGCGCCTGTTGCACACTTTGGCTAGCAGCGGCGAATTTACCTTCTTGATATTCACTAATAGCCTGCGCTAATAAGTCATCGATAATCTTGAAACTTTGCTGCCAGTAAACAGCAATGTCGCTATTTTCATAGGTTGCATGTTGCTGTTCAGCGGTAAGCTTATGGCCATCAGTCAAAATCGGCAGGACGCCAGTCAACTCACCTTTAAGCCAATTAATTTTATTATCAACCTCAACTTGGGGTTTCCCCTCACCGATCATGCGGCGGATTTCACCAAAAGCGGCTTCCATCTGATAACTTTTCTGCGCCGAAATATTGATCCGAATCGGGCCTTCCAGATTTTCAAATACTTCAAAATAGGCCATTTGCACCGTGGTGCGGGCCTCATCATTTTTCTGCTGTTGGTATAACTGCGAGGTTTTATCAAGACGGGATTGGATATCATTGACCCACTGCTGATAATCTGGAGTCGCCCAAGCTAAAGAGCTGGATAGCCACCAACAACAGCAAAGCAGGAAAAGCTTGTGCCAAATTCGCATAATGAGTGACGCACATGAAGTTGATAATGAGATTTATTAACATTAACACTAAACAACGGAAATGTGTCTTGATCCGTATCAAAATATATTTAGTCTTTTGAATTTTTGTTTAAAAATGCGAAATGCCTCGCAAGATTAGAGCGAGTAACAGCAATGAATAAGGCGGTTTGGTGATGAGTCACATTCAAACGGAATATGAACAGGTTCGCGCAATTATCGGTGATAATTCTTTGATAACTTTGCTATCTATCGGCCATGAATCGACAACTGTGGTCATGGGTAGCTCTGGCATGGTTTTCACTGAACAGCGTCTTACTGTTGGCTCTAATCATGTTGCTTTGAGTTATTTCAAACATAATCCCCCCACGCCAGATGAGATGGAAACCGCCATTATGGTGGTGGAAGATGAAGTTATTCGCATCAGCTCGACGGTGGATAAAACCTCACAACTGATTACCACCGATGGTTATATTTCAGAGATTGCACATCTTGCGGGCTTATCCATACAAGCGGAAATTATTATGTCACTGGAGTCTGTTGAGCGGATGTTTGACCGACTGGCAGCCGTCATGATGGGTAGACCGGCTGCATCGGAAGGAATTCCCGCAGATAATGAATTTGCTGCACGTTTGCTGATTTTACGCGAATTTATGCATCATTTGCAGTTTTCTGCTATTACAGTGCTGAGATAAAAACGACATGATTGAATGAGTGTTTCGGCTAAAAAAACTGACAGGGCCCGTATTCGCGGCACACTGTCAGTTCATGATAGATAGTCAGTTTCTTTTTACTGCCGATGATAGCTCAGCTTACTTACCGGTTTTTTTAACCAGATTATCCGCAGGTAATTCCCCTGGCAGATAATTAGGCAAACGTCCCGCCGGGAAGATAGCCAGTAGTGATAACAACGCCATAATCAATAAGCCAAATTTCAGCGAACGAAGACGGGCTTCTTCATTGACTCGCACCGCTTCCGCGACCTGCTCAGGTGTCGCAGTGGTTTGCGCCAACACACCTTGCAGGCGGTCATTACTCACGAAGTTGATGCTGTCCATATTCACTTGCGCCTGAATTTCTGGCGTCAGAATTGGCGTTTCAGCCACGCCACGTATCACGTTAGCGCTGAGCAAACCAACCAGTAACGCGCCAGCTACAGCAGTACCTATGGCATTTGCCAGGTTATTCGTGGTACCACGTAATGAGCCAACATCACCGGCCAATTTTTTCGGCGAGGCACTGACCAATACGTTGAACAATAAAGTTACTAATGCACCCTGAGCCAGGCCAAACACCACTAAACCAAACATTACAGCAAATTCACTCCAGTTATTGCGCACCACAAATGCCAGCCACAACAGAGCGATGGTACAGGTGATGAAACCATAACGGCCAATTTTGCGTGGGGTCAGCTTCTTATAGAAACGAACAATCAACATCGCTGAGAAGAACACCGATAAGTTAAATGGCATCATGGCAATCGCCGTCGCCAACGGGGTACTGCCCTGCACTATCTGGATATACAGCGGAACCGAAAAGTTCAGCATAGCTTCCAGTGCAACCACCGCAAACATAGCAAATACAGCTGCTTTTTCAGTCGGTGAGCTCAGCACTTCCAGTGCCAATAAAGGCGTTTTGCCTTGTTCTTGGCGACGGCGAGTCCAGACGACAAACGCCTGCCCCAACACGATACCCAGCACAATCATGAAAGGTGCAGGAGAAAAACCCAGCAGGTCGAATGGCGCGCCATCACGAACCAGACCGAAGCCCCAGCGGTTCAGGTTGTTAAAGCCAAATGACAGCAGAATAATCGCCGACGCTGCCAAAATAACACCGAACAAATCGATACCAACTTCCGGGCGGCCTTGGTCAGACTTCAAGCGGAAGCTCAATACAAAGATAATTGCAGACAACACAATCAAGATGCCAAATGCGGGACGCCAGCCGATGTATGTTCCCAGAACACCACCAATCAGGAATGCCGCCACACCGGCACCGGCACGTGCTGAGCCTAATGCACCGAGCGCCGTAGCTTGTTGCGTGCCGCGATAGTTTTCAGCAATCAAGGCCACCAGTGCAGGAACCAACGCTGCTCCCGCCAGACCACTTAATGCCTGGGCACTGATCATCACGGTCACATTCGGGCTAAATGTCATCATGACCTGCGCGATACCAAACAACAGAACAGTACTACGGAATACCACCAGCGGCCCGAAACGTTGGTTGAGTTTGGCACCCAACATAACGAAACCAGCAACAGAGAGTGAGTACATCACGATCGCCGTTGCAATCGTCGTTGGTGGCACATTAAAGCTTTTGACCATACCGCCTAACGCTACCGGCAGGGAGGCAACGTTAAATGACATCAGAATCTGGGCCAATGCGATGGTGATCATCGGTACCCAAGACTCTTTAACATCCGCACCTGCTCGGTGAGTTGATTGATTCGCCATAAATATCTTTATCCTTTTGAAAAAATATTGTTTTAAGCTCAATCCGGTTTTACAAAGCACGTCTGTCGCCACATGACCGATTTTTTGAGCTTTACCTGACTCTCACGTCTCAACTCTTTTCGGTATAAGGCTCAGAAACAAACATGTCCATCCCAAGACTACGTGATAAGAACCGCGCGGCCAGTTGACCTTTAACACTATTACCAGCGCTATCCAGTAACGGGGCAAAAGTCCCCAACCCACCTTTACCTGGTGACACTGTGACAATACCGCCACCAATACCGCTTTTCCCAGGAAGGCCGATATCATAAAGCCAGTCCCCAGATGTTTCGTACAACCCAGCAGTTACCATTACTGCTAATGCGTAATGGCAAACATCATTATCTACCACGCGCTCGCGGGTCAGTGGATTGACGCCCCCGTCTGCCAGTGTCGCGCCCATGACAGCTAAGTCCCGGGCACTGACATTCAGTGAACACTGGCGCGTATAGAGATCGGTTGCGATAAGGGGATCACACCCCAGACGACCATAACCTTCCAGCACATTGGCTATGCCACGGTTGCGAAAATTGGTTTCACATGCAGATTGATACACTTCTTCGTTAAGAGTCAGCTCACGACCAGCAAAACGGCACAAACCGTCATAAATGAATTTCCACTGCTCATCACTGTTGGCACCGGGTACCAAGCTGGTCGTGGCGATAGCACCGGAGTTCACCATAGGATTAGTACGCCCATCAGGAGCCCGTTCAATGGCAGTCACTGAGTTAAATGCCATACCCGTACTATTCACCCCCAGTTTTTCACGGGCGACTTTCGCACCTATGGCCTGGCAGACCAGAGCAAAAACAAAAGGTTTGGAGACACTCATGATAGTAAATTCATAATCTACATCACCGGCTGAATGCACTTTACCGTTAGTACCAACCATGCAGACGCCAAATAGATTAGAAGGGATGCGTTCTAATGCAGGATAAACCGTCGAAACGACACCTTCATTATCAGTGCTAAACCGTTTGTGGGCTTCTTTCACCAATTTGACCACAGTCTCGGGATCCGGCAGATGCCCGGTGGATACGTAGTCGATAATTCTATTTTTGCTATCATCTGTAGGCATATAGTTACCTCCCGTTTAACTTCTGTTTATATTATTGTCTTTCTTTTGCCTATAAGGCTTATTTTAAGCAGCAGAAATACTTATACTTTTAGTTTATATGAAATAGTAATAATGATTTGCGCTTCTTTAACCTTTGGATTTATGAATTACTCATGAAATTCTTAGAGTAAGATATCTTAGGTTTAGAAAACTGTATATCAGTTGTTTTTGAATAGTTTACTTATGTTTTTACAGAGAAAAATCATCAGAATTGTTGCAATATCATCGTAATAACGATAAGGCATGAAGGTTTTATGAAGAGTTAGATAATGACAAACAGCAGATAAACATGTCAGCTAGCATTAATCCGATATAATAATAAATTATTATCGATAACGAGCCATTTAAATAAATGCTATACATTGATAGACATATTTTAATGCCAAACAATATCACGTTGAGCATCCACACTGGCAGTGCCGCCAGCGCCTCACTCACTGGTGTACATAAGCTTAAAAACAGTCATTCCCTCACAGCAAAAAAAAACGCCCATGGGCAAGATTGATAACTATATAAATAGTTATGTAGCTAAAGTAACCCCAAGTATTAGCACCCTAATAAATAAACAGCGTAAACTACAGGGCAACTTCGTTTGTATCCTTTTTCGTTTGCAACTATTGATACAGCGCACCCATCTCATCAATCTGGATATCTGAGAATCACACAGGCCGGTGTTTCTGGAGCATGACATGAACAATGCATCAACGGCTGGAAAGCAAAAAGTGCCGTTACGACTCAGCACGTCTATCACTCTAATGGTTTCTGCGGTGATTATCTCCGTGTTATTGGTGGTTCACACGCTGTTCTTCGTTCAACTTAGCAAGATGGCCCAAGAGGGTTTGCAAGACAAAGCAGTTGCCGTCGCTCGGTCACTCTCTTTTTCGCCCACCATCATTCACGGATTAACTGATCCTGAAGCCGGGAAACGAATTCAGGCCTATACCAGCCAAGTTCAGAAAGCGAATAACCTGCTATTTATTGTTGTGACTGATATGAACGGCATTCGCTATTCACATCCTAATCCAGAGATGATCGGACAACATTTTATCGGCAATGATTTAGAACCAGCGCTACAAGGCAAAGAAAACAGCGCGATAAACCGAGGTGTACTGGAAAGAGCATTGCGTATTTTCATTCCTGTTTATGAGCCTCACGGCAAACAAATAGGTGTTGTCGCGATTGGGATTTCTCTTACTAGCATTGCCTCGGTTGTCAGTGAAACCCGCTGGACGATTCCCTGGACCATATTATTTGGAGCGCTGATTGGATCACTCGGCACCTGGTTTTTAGTCAAAGCACTGAAAAGAATTATGTTGGGTTTCGAACCCTACGAGATCTCCAACTTATTTGAACAACGTAACGCCATGCTGCAATCCATTAAAGAAGGCGTCATCGCAGTTGATGCGAACTCGCGCATTACCGTAGTAAATCATGAGGCGAAGCGCTTATTTAAACAAAGTGGGCCGATGGAAAATTTATTACTCAGTAGCGCCAGCAAGTATTGGCCTGTGCGTTTGTATTTAGAGCAGGTCTTGGAAACCGGGATTGCCCGACGCGATGAAGAAATAAACTTTAATGGCAGCATATTACTGACCAATACTGTTCCCGTAATGGTAAAAGGCGATATTATCGGCGCAATCGCCACTTTCCGCGATAAAACCGAAGTGAGTCAATTGATGCAACGCCTGACCGGCATGGTACATTATGCCGATGCCTTACGAACACAGTCACACGAATTTATGAATAAACTCCATGTGATTTTGGGTTTATTGCATATGAAGTATTATCAGCAACTTGAAGATTATATTGTCAAAACATCAAATAATTATCAGGCGGAAATTGGCTCTCTACTGCGCAAAGTAAAATCCCCAGTCATTGCCGGTTTCCTGCTGGGGAAAATCAATCGGGCACGTGATTTGGGCATCACGTTATCCATCAGTGACGATAGCTTGTTGCCCGATACCGATAATGAGCAAATAACGACCACCTTGATTACAGTTTTGGGTAATCTGATTGAGAATGCCATGGAAGCTATTGGCAACCAGTCTCAACGAGAAATTAATGTCAGCTTCCATTATCAAAATGGCAGAGTCCATTGCGTTGTCAGTGATGATGGGCCGGGTATTGCAACCGAGTTACAAGACAGTATTTTTGATAATGGTTTTTCCACGAAAGGAAATGAACACGGCATCGGTTTGAGCCTGGTTCGCCAGAGCTTGGAGAGTATTGGTGGCAATATTGAGTTCGATTCCGAAGCGGGTGTTTTTACCCAATTCTTTATCAACCTTCCCTACGATGTAACCTCAAATAATATGACTTCCAGTGATAATTATTCAAACAACATCAGCGCGGTAAATCATGATTAATGTATTAATAGTAGATGATGATGCAATGGTAGCTGAGCTGAACAAGTGTTATCTAAGCCAAGTGACGGGCTTCAACTGCTGCGGCTCAGTCTCTAGTTTGCAGCAAGCCCGGGAACATGTGATGGCAGCGAAACAGCCGATCCACTTGGTCCTGCTGGATGTTTTCATGCGCCAGGACAATGGGTTAGATTTGCTGCCAGTCCTACGTGAATTCAGTGAGCATACTGATGTTATTGTTATTTCATCTGCGACTGATGTGAATACCATCAAAAAAGCACTGCAATACGGAGTGGTAGATTACTTAATTAAGCCGTTCCAATTCTCACGTTTTGAAGAAGCACTGTCGACTTATCGTGAAAAACAGAGTTTGCTAGGGCAGCGTGAATATTGCGCACAAGAAGATGTCGATTCTTTATTGCGGCGCAGTAATGCTGCTCCGATCGAGCGCAAAAAGTTACCAAAAGGGCTGACAGCTCAAACACTACGAACTGTATGTGAATGGATTCTGGAAGTGCAGGATGGAGAGTTTTCGACAGAGCAGATGGCAAATGCGATTGGTATTTCACGTGTTTCTTGCCGTAAATATTTAATTTATCTTTCCGATACTGAAGTTCTCAGCACTAAAGTTCTGTATGGTGCAACTGGACGGCCGGTTTATCTCTATAAACTCTTGCCCAGCCAGCAGGAGGTATTAAAGCAGTATTGCCAATAGTATTAACACCAAGAAGAGCTCAATTCTCAATAATAAACGGCATCCAATAAAAAATGCCGTTTATTATGTTATTACTTAAAATGTTTGTTTAAATTATCCAACCTAACAGCAATGTGGCACCAATGACCGTGGATGCACCGCCAATACGGGTAGCTATCTGGGCAAATGGCATCAATGACATCCGGTTTGAGGCAGAAAGAATAGCAACATCCCCTGTCCCACCTAGCCCACTGTGGCAGCTGGTCACAATAGAGGCCTCAACGGGATACATATTTAGATGGGGAGCAATAATGAAACTGATGGCAGCCATTGATAAAACAACAGACCCACAGACCACAACATAGCCAACGGAGAATACGGCGACAACACTTTCTAACGGAACATACAACATCCCCAGGCCAATCATTAGAGGCCAGACCAACGTAGTAGAAACAAATTTATACCAGCTGTGCGCGCCCTGCTCCATTTTTGATGGAATAACCTGTGCGTATTTACACATTACGGCAATCAAAATCATCAGTACCGGGCCAGGAATATGCACAATCTTTTCAAATAACCCGCCTACAATGAAGAATGCACAGGTCATTAATAACCCGCCACCCATTAACTGAAAATCAGCCTGTTTTGGGCCTTCTTGCGAGGTAAACACCGCGTTGTCTTGCGCTGAGCGAATTAACATCCCCTCGCCATTCAGATCTTTACGCCGCATGCCGATACGAGACAGCACACCGGCACAGATGATAGCAAAAATGTTTCCAACTACTGCCGCTGGAGCCAGCTGTGCAACATAAACATCAGGTGCTTGCCCGAGAATCGCCGAATAAGCCAAGGATAACGGCAAGATACCTTCACCAATGCCCCCACCGATAATAGGGACAATAATAAAGAAAAAAGTATGATAAAGGGTGAAACCAAATAACTTACCCACCAGTAAACCGGTAGCGACAGCAGTGATGGTTCCCACTACCAGCGGGATAAACATACGCGTCATCCCCTGAATGAGCACCACGCGATTCATGCCAAGAATACTGCCAACGACCAGACTGGCAATGACAAAATAGAGTAAGTTCGCCTCCTTCATCAATAAGTGAACCGTATCTAGCGTATTGGTTTGGAAAATACCAAAGTAGACCAACACTGATGGCACCATCAGACACAATATAGCTGGGCCACCGATGTCTTTTAATACTGGAATATGGCGACCAATATGGGATAACACAAAGCCCATTGTCATAATAACAGCCAAACCACCAATCATATTTTTGGGTAGATAACTGGCATAAGCCGAAATAAACACAATAGCCGAAATGGTCATAAATAAAACCATCGGCATCGTATTTATATTCATTTGGTTCAAGTTGGCAATCAATGTTTTGATGGAAGACTTATCTGCCATATCGTTCTCTTCGTCGGAAGCAAGAGTGATGTCCTGATTTGTTTTTTTCATTTTAGACCTACTGTTGGTAGCACCTAAGGAACAAGAGGTAACGTATTGAACATTGTGGTCAGCTGAAGAAACTTGCTATTTATCACCGACCTATTTAAGGAAATAATCGATTGACCTGTCGCTAAAAATTATTATTAACATCAATAATAAAAACATAAGATGTAAATACTCAACCTCAAGATAGCACTCCACTCTGAGTAAAAGAACAAGCGACACAGATATACTTATTGCATTTGAGAGCATCTCGACAGGTTTATTTTAATTAACTTAACTCGGTGTTTTGTAATTAAAAAATTTGAATGTAATCAATTTTCTCTGTTATGCTTTTTTAGTTGTAGACAGCGAGATTAATGTCTTGGTTTAGTTATAAACATTTTTGCATGTACGAAATTTCTCGCTCATGACAACCTGTCTATTCGCGGCCTTAAGTGCTATGGCTTTGCGGTCCCCCATATACAACTCAGTACGTGATCAGCACCAGGAGTGATACCTTATTGGCAATCCTGTATATTGATCATGATTAAAATATTTATAGGTCTGATACTAAAGCACGTGCTTTGTGCCGAAAAGACAAACCATGAATATAAAAAGAATATCTGTATAAAATACTTCACCTGATGCAAAAAATTAAGATCAACTATAATTTAATCCAAAATGATAGTAATAAAAGATAAAGTCAGGCTAAAAATAGTATTGATAGAAAATAGTCAGAATTTATTTATAGCAAAAAACAAGCTCTCCGCATTCACCTACATAACAACCGGTTACGAGTTGCTCTAAAAACAATCAATAGTCACACTAAATGCATAAACATTGAAGCATGTGGTGTGATTATAAATTAACCTTAGCCATTCAATTAGTGACTCCGTTAATACCGCAAAAAAAATAATTTATAAGTGAATATTTTTTTGCCTCATCACGATAGAAACGATAGCATGCCCTCCCATAATTCAAGAGTCATGATCAAAGCCATAACAAGTGAAGGCGCTAAGACGCTATTTATGCATTAACCTTTAGCAATCGGTTGCAGTAATACATTCACGATGATTGCACAACAGACAGGAAAATAGGGAATGTCTATGATGTCAGGAAAGCACTCTGCAGAAACCCATCACGACGCAAAAAAACGCTGGTTAGATTCTCATGATACTGGTTATCACAAAAGTATGGGCCGACGTCATATACAAATGATAGCGATCGGCGGTTCTATTGGTACCGGCCTATTTTTAGGTACAGGTGCTCGTCTGCAAATGGCAGGCCCAGCATTAGCCTTGGTTTATTTAGTATGCGGAGTTTTCTCATTTTTCATTCTCAGAGCTCTCGGCGAATTAATTTTACACCGCCCTTCCAGTGGTAGTTTTGTCTCTTATGCTCGCGAGTTTCTCGGCGAAAAGGCATCCTATGTTGCTGGATGGATGTATTTTCTCAACTGGGCAATGACTGGGATCGTCGATATTACCGCCGTTGCTCTCTATATGCATTATTGGGGAACCTTCTCTGATGTACCCCAATGGCTGTTTGCATTAGGCGCACTTTCAATTGTCGCCACCATGAATATGATTGGCGTTAAATGGTTTGCGGAGATGGAATTCTGGTTTGCATTGATTAAAGTGGCTGCCATCTCCATATTTCTGGTCGTCGGGGTTGTCTTTCTTGGAACCGGCCAAAGTGTAGGTGAACACTCGTCCGGTATGCATCTGATCACTGATAATGGCGGATTCTTCCCCCACGGGTTACTTCCCGCACTGGTATTAGTTCAGGGAGTTATATTTGCTTTTGCAGGTATTGAGTTAATCGGCACCGCAGCTGGCGAGTGCAAAGACCCAGAGAAAATGCTACCCAAAGCGATCAATAGTGTGATTCTACGTATTGGCCTGTTTTATGTCGGCTCAGTGGTTCTGTTGGTATGCTTATTGCCCTGGAATGCCTATCAGGCGGGTCAAAGCCCCTTTGTGACATTTTTCAGTAACTTAGGCGTTCCTTATATTGGCACGATCATGAATATCGTGGTACTATCAGCCGCTCTTTCCAGCCTGAACTCGGGGCTGTATTCTACAGGCCGCATTCTACGTTCATTATCGATGGGCGGTTCAGCACCAAAATTCATGTCCAAAATGAGCCCCCAATCGGTCCCTTATGCCGGGATACTGGTCACTGTCGGCATCTATGTTTTTGGTGTAGTGCTCAACTTTCTCGTCCCATCACAGGTATTTGAGATTGTTTTGAATATTGCGTCGCTTGGTATTATTAGCTCATGGGCATTCATTATTGTGTGTCAGATGAAGTTACGTCAGGCGATAAAAAACGGCACGGCCAAACCTGTCGCTTTCAAAATGCCTGGCGCTCCCGTGACATCTTGGTTAACCCTATTTTTCCTGGCCGGCGTCTTAATTATGATGGCGTTAGACTATCCGAATGGTACCTGGACCGTTGCGACTTTACCTATCATCGCCGTATTGTTAGTCGTTGGCTGGTTTAGTTTACGTAAACGTGCCCGAGAGGTCGCAGCAGAACACATAAATATGCCAGTCAAAGAAAGTGGAGCTAAAACAGTACAACCTGTGATTTGTATGAACAAAAGCCAGTAGGTTATAGAAGGCATTCAGCCCGTATGATGATAAAAAACTTACGGGCTGAGTTTTACGCGAGTACGGTTAAGGTTAATATCAAACCACTATTGAATAATGAAATGTACACTACCGATTGACTCACAATAGTCAGTAAAGTTAAAGGACTACAGTTTACTGAGAAGAAAATCGCGTAAAACGACTGCTTGGTTATTTTGCTCATCACGACTGCCATATAACAACGTGATTGGCTGTTGTTTCAACAACGCCAGCAAAGGTTCCCAGGCCGTAGAGTTATTGAGCTGAGCACGATAGCGTATGACAAATTCCGGCCAATCCAAATGCTGATGAAACCATTGTCGCAACGCGTTATCCGGTGCGACCTCTTTCAGCCATACAACCCCCTCCAGGCGAGCCTTACTGATCCCACGCGGCCATAAGCGGTCAACTAAGAAAGTATTGGCCTGATAAGGTGGTTCAACATCATAGACCCGTAGCAATGTGACCTTATTTATACTCACAGCAATCCCCTTTCGCTCATTTCACTATTCAAATTAAATCAGTGACAGAGAGTAAATTCGTGAAGACTCCCCCCATGGGTGATAGCCCATCCCGGTAAAAGTAAAACCGTATTTTTCATAGAAACCAATATGGTCAGTGCATAAATGTAATTCATCGAAACCGATACTTTTGGCCTCGTCAGCCAAGTGCTTTATCAACAACTCACCATAAGCATGCCCGCGAAAGTTCTCTTCAATATAGAGCGCGCACAACCAAGGGTACAGATCCATCCGGCTGATAAAATCATTAGTAATTAGGCCCGCACAGCCAATAATCTCCGCATTGAGCTCCATCAAATACCATTGCGGCAACGGCTTTTTTGCACCAATACAATGCGTAATGCTATCTTGATAAAGCATTTGGGTTTCTTCTGTGGCCCACTTACTTTGAAAGTAATGAATAGCTTTATCTTTATAATCTGGATGATTTCTCACCGAGATAATCTTTATCATAACTTTATTCCTATCATACTGAACGCTGCTTTGGGGTAGAAAAATATGACAGCCTACTGATAAATCTCGGGATAAGTGCTGCTATATTAATGTTGTCAATATCTATCGACAAGCACAAGGGGTTTATCTCTCATTTTAAGCACTGTAACATCCGGCGAAGACCATGATAATTATTTATTCATAAATACGAACATGTTATATTTCTTCCAGCTAAATTATGAGTGAAAAAAATGACAACAGTGCTGATTAATACTACCAGACAGATGAAGAAAAAAAATATCATGCTGGTGACTGGCACATTAAAATCATTGGCATCTGCAACTAAAAGCGATATATCCGCTCAAACTGGGTTAAGTTTAGCAACCTGTGGCACGATACTGAATGAATTATGCGCTGAGGGAGAGGTTATAGAGGAATCTCTCGATGAATCACGCGGTGGTCGGCCAGCCAGACGCTATATATATAATCCAAATTACTTTAGTATATTAAGTGTCTATGCTGAGGGTACAAATGACAGCGGCGTTATTTCGTCTTATCTTACCTCGGCCGATGGCAAAAAAACTGAAGAGTATAATGAAGTTTATAATAATCTGACTGTAGATAAATTAATTAACCACATCAAAGAAATAATAAACAAACACCCTAACATCAAAGCATTAGGTCTTGGCCTTCCTGGTGTTGTAGTTGATGGAAAAGTCCTAACTTGCGATATTACTCACTTAGAAGGAGTAAATATTGCTGAGCAGTTAAATAACCAATTTGGTATTTTTGTCCAAGTGGGCAATGATATGAATTACACTGCATTTGGCTTCTACCGAAATGATTGCCGCGATACAAATGATCCTATCGCTTATATTTTCATGCCTCCAAGACACTGCGCGGGTTGTGGCATGGTTATTTCCGGGAAAATGTTACGCGGGGCTAGCCAATTTGCGGGGGAGGTATCAAAACTGCCCTTCTATGATAATTTAAGCAACGAAACGAATACTAGCTCTCATCATACTCCCGAATTTGAAAGACTTCTGCATATCACTTCATCTTTGATTGTTATTATTAATCCGCTCACCGTAGCAATATCAGGTAATAACATAGATCAAGCATGCATTGATGCGCTAGCTATTGAGTTATTAAAAAGATTTGATAGCAAACATATCCCGCAATTTGTCTATCGCGATTGTATAAAATCTGATTATCATAAAGGCATATCTGAATATACCCTCGACGCCTATAATAATTTTAGAGTCTTCGATAGCTAACTTACCCAGATCAATGATGTCAAAAACCTGCCTTAGCACTAAAAATCCAATTTCAGCGCTCGCATTCTATCCCCTATTTAACACCTATAAATAAACATCTTCCACGACAAGAATGTTCTTGACTTCTTGAGCATCACCATTATATTTTACAACTTAATGCAAGTCTTTTAGTAAGTAATTTTACATCGCTAACAAATTCGATTTCGCGACCACTAACCAGAGAAAGGTAACTACTGAATGTCTAGCTCTACACTCGATACCACTCTGGATACTTATGCTAAACGCTCCGCTACACGGGCAATATTCTTTGTCGCAGGATTTGCAATGGGCCTCTGGGCTTCGCTAGTACCCTATGCACAAAATCGTCTAAATTTTGATGCCGGTTCGTTAGGATTACTGTTGCTTTGCTTAGGAACTGGCTCTCTGCTTGCCATGCTGTTCTCCGGGAAACTCATCGGCCGTTTTGGTTGTAGAAATATTATATTATTAGGTATCGCCCTAACCTGTATATTCCTGCCTACTCTGGCAGTCATTGGTCAATTCCCTTTGATGGCTTTATGCCTGTTTTTCTTTGGAGCCGGAATCGGCTTGGCTGATGTTGCGGTCAATGTCCAAGGCTCACTGGTTGAACAATCATCTGATAAACCACTCATGTCAGGTTTTCATTGTTTGTTCAGTGTTGGTTCGATCGCAGGAGCCGGTGGTGGTGCAATATTATTTACGCTTAGTTTGATGCCTCTCTCCGTGACATTCATTGCCATTGCAGTAATCGCTATTATTACTGTGACAGTTTTCAATGAATTAATTCCCTTTGGGGATCATAAAGAACCTACTGAGCAAGCAATAACAAAACCAAGACCCAATTTCCGGCTCGTGTTGATGGCATTGATGTGCATGATTTGTTTTATGGCTGAAGGTGCAGTATTAGATTGGAGCGGCGTTTTTCTCACTCATGATAGGGGCCTTGATATAACACATGCAGGTTGGGGATTCGCAATTTTTGGTGGAACGATGTCAATCATGCGTTTCACTGGAGATAAAGTTGTCAGCTTTTTGGGGCGTAAACGCGTACTGGTTCTCAGTAGTATCATTGCCATGATCGGTTATGCGGTTGTGGTCATTATCCCCGACTGGAAATTCACATTACTTGGTTTCGCGCTAGTCGGAGTTGGGGCCGCAAATATTGTTCCGGTACTGATAACCCTGGACGGCCAGGAAACAGTGATGCCGGTCAATATGTCCGTTGCAATGGTTGCAATACTAGGTTACTTCGGTGTCCTGGGCGGGCCAGCGCTGATTGGCTTTATTGCTCACTTAACTGATCTTTATACTGCATTCGCCATTATAGCACTGACATTCCTTATTATTGGGATTGGGGCATTTAAGCTGAAATATATCAATGAGGAATAACCGCATCAAAAAATTAATGCAGCGTAAACTTATTTGCAAAGACTTATCTAAAGATAACAATTGTGACTGAGTATGGTAAATTTACCAGCTAGCAAAATTTTGCTAGCTTTTTTTTAGATAAATAACACTAAGATATTTTCTATCAAACGACTATCTTCAATATTTTAAAGAGGGAAACAAAATGAATATTAAAATCGTTGCTGTTGATATGGATGGAACCTTTCTTAACGATCAGATGGATTTTGATAGAAAACGATTTAGTGCTCAATATGCACAATTAAAAGACAATGGAATAAAATTTGTTGTTGCCAGTGGTAACCAATATTACCAGCTCATCTCATTTTTTCCCGACATCGCTGATGAAATCGCATTTGTCGCCGAAAATGGTGCCTACGTTAGCAATGAAAATACAGAAATTTTTTGCGGAGCACTATCAGGTGAAAACTGTGAAAAAGTTCTAAAAACAATATTACCAGTACCTCATCTTGACATTATCGTTTGTGGAAAGAATGGGGCTTGTATGCTCAGTTCATCAGATAACGCTTTCTTTACCACCATGAGCAAATATTATCATCGGCTTAAAATTATTGATAATTTCAGTCAAGTTGAGGAGCCCGCATTCAAGTTCGCAATCAGTTTGCCCGATGAAAAATTGGCTGACTTTATGACATTTATTGAGGCTGAATTGGGCGGTATTGTAACCCCAGTGTCCAGTGGTCATGGTTCCGTTGACTTGATCATTCCCGGTGTACATAAGGCTAATGGTATTAAATTACTCCAAGATATATGGGGAGTAAAAGATGAAGAAGTCGTGACTTTTGGTGATGGTGGCAATGATGTTGAGATGTTGCAATATGCTGGGTTTGGATTTGCGATGGCGAATGCGCCTGATCGTATTAAAGCTATAGCGAAGTATCGGGCCGACTCGAATAATGATTCAGGCGTGTTAAATGTTATTGATAAAATTTTAAGAAAAGAACCGCCATTCGTATAAATATAATCAACCACATAATTATAAGAAATTCTAGCCGTAATTCTCTTTCTATTATGAATAATGGAAAAAACAAAATGGGGGCCACATGATTGCCCCCACAATGACATTTCACAATTAGCTGGAATAGCGTGATCAGTGATTATTCAAAAACTTATCCAGGAATTGCCGGGTACGTTCATGCTGCGGATGTGCAAACAGTTCTTTCGCCGGGCCTTGTTCCACAATCCTGCCGTGATCCATAAAGATAGCCCGGTCTGCCACATCACGAGCAAAACTCATTTCATGAGTGACGATAATCATCGTCCGTTTTTCCTCAGCCAATGCGCGAATAGTATTTAACACTTCACCCACTAGCTCAGGATCTAATGCAGATGTCGGCTCATCAAATAGAATAACCTGAGGTTGCATAGCAAGTGCCCGCGCGATAGCCACACGCTGTTGTTGACCACCGGATAAACGGCGGGGATAGGCATTCTCCTTGCCACTTAAGCCGACTTTCGCCAACAGCTCACGAGCACGTTTTACAGCCTCTGACCGTTTTTCATCCTTAACAATAACCGGCCCTTCAATGATATTTTCCAACACCGAGCGATGAGGAAATAAATTGAAGCTCTGGAACACAAAGCCGACCTTTTGTCGTAGCGCACGAACTTGCCGTTGCTGCTTATTTATAGGAATACTGCCATCAATCTCTATATCACCGACTCGAATAATTCCAGAGTCAGGCGTCTCAAGCAGATTAATGCTGCGTAACAGTGTTGTTTTACCTGAACCACTTGGCCCGATTATCGCAACCACTTCGCCGCTGTTCACTTCAAGCGAGATACCATGCAGTACCTGTTGACCTTTAAACTGTTTGGTCAGCTCTTTAATGTCGATGGTACTCATGGCTACTCCTGATCCTGACGATTAACATGGGCTTCCAGACGATTTTGTAATGCTGATAACAGGGTCGCCATGATCCAATAAATCAGTGAGGCCGCCAGATACATAGTAAAAACTTCCAAGGTGCGAGAAGTCACCAATTGCGCTTGGCGGAAAAGCTCGGGAACCTGAATAGTCGCAGCCAGAGAGGTGTCTTTGACCAAACCGATAAAACTGTTGCCCAACGGAGGGAGTGCGGTACGGCCTGCTTGCGGTAATATCACCCGGTAGAGAGTTTGCCAACGCGTCATGCCGATACTGGCGGCGGCTTCCCACTGCCCTTTCTCGATCGATGAAATCGCCGCACGCAATGTTTCTGAGGTATAAGCTGCCGTATTCAGCGATAAGCCGATTAAGGCTGCTGGCATAGGATCCAGCTCAATCCCGAATTGCGGCAAACCATAATAAATCATAAACAGTTGAGCAATTAACGGCGTACCCCGGAAAATAGAAACGTAAAAACGAGAGAGAAGTGAAAGAGGCAAGAATCGGGATAACCGCATCATGGCTAACATAAAACCTAATGCCAGACCAAAAAACATCCCCCCCAGACTGAGCTGGAGGGTAAACCAGGCCCCCTTCAATAAGAATGGTGCTGAATCCAGAACCAGTTGAATACTTTCTTGCATTATTTAGTTACGTCCGCGCCAAAATATTTTTCTGAAATTTTGGCCAATGTGCCATCTTTTTGCATTTCAGCGATAGCTTGATTGATCGCTACCAACAGCTCAGGATTATTTTTACGCACTGCCACACCTGACTCCTGACGGGCAAATGCCGGGCCAGCAACGGCTAGGGTATCGTTGGTTTTCTTGACCAAATCCAATGCGGCTAAGCGGTCAACTAAAATGGCATCAGTACGACCGACACGAAGGTCTTGATATTTAGTTGGGTCATCATCATAGGTGCGAATATCAACACCTTTCAGATTGTTACGTAACCATTGCTCATAGTTACTGCCCAGACCTACACCCACTTTCTTACCCACCAAATCTTCAGGTTTGCTGAACTTGCCTTCATTGCCTTTTTTGGTCAAAACCTGAATACCGGATACTGTATAAGGCGTGGAAAAATCATATTTTTTCTTGCGCTCATCTGAAATAGTGACTTGGTTAATCGCCACATCGATACGCTTAGATTCCAGTGAGGCCAGCATACCATCCCACTTTGTTGGAGTGATTTTTGCTTTAACGCCCATATGTTCTGCCAATGCATTAGCGAAATCCACTTCGAACCCAGTGAGCTTGCCATCTTCGCCCTGGAAACTGAACGGTGGATAAGTTCCTTCCAACCCGACAACCAGGATTCCTCGCTCTTTGACTTGATCTAACAGGTCACCCGCAGCATACGACTTCATATTGAGGCCTGTTGCCAGTGCAACTGCCATCATGCCCAGAACAACCCGACGACGTACAATTGAAAAACCCATAAATACTCCAACTGTCATGTTTATTTTTTGATATTCAACACTTTATCAGTGTTGCTAATGAAATAAAGAAATATAAAATAATAACGATAGCTACAAATAGTTGTTGTAAACCAACAGCTAACCCCGCATGCGTACCTGCACTGCCTGAAGCCACAACCACCGAGCTAAAGGTGACATTTCCGGCCGATTGAGCTGCAATTTCCAATGCGCATTGCACATATCCCAAAGCCCCTAGAGCATTAGACCCACCAACAGGCACGACATAAGGGCGAAAGCCCTGTGCCTCGATGCGAGTTGCCAACTCAGCCAATTGCTGGCTGGGATCAAATAATCCATCGCACATCACCACATCAACATTAAACAAATCTAATAGCAATCGATTGCCATTGGTCAGATAATTTTCCCGTGTGGTGCCGATAGGATTCTCAAGTAATGCAACACAATGTAAGCCCAATTTTGCGGCAACAGCCGCTGTTTGGCGCACATGATTAGATTGAATCGCTCCTGCGGTAACCAAAGTATCCGCTCCCAACCGCAATGCATCAGCGGCCAAAAACTCCAATTTACGCAGCTTATTGCCGCCAAGTGCCAAGGGTGTGACATCATCACGTTTAATATAGATTTCGCGTCCCAAATAGTCAGAAAGACGGGACAGTTTCTCTAATGGCGTGGCATTACCGACTAAATCCAGACGCGGAAATTGCGCCAGTTTGTGTTGAAGCGTCACGGGCCCTCCAGAAAATTAATGAGTTACTGCAACGATTATCCAAGTCATTCGATTTGCAGATAGGCAGAAGCAAACTAACCCCGACTGACTCAAGTCGGTAGCTCAGGTCAGTAAACGTCGCTAACATCCCTGCTCAAGTACGGAGGGAAAACATAGATTTATCAGAAGTGACATCAATAATCACTGATTTTATTATAGATGCAGGCAAGCGATAGCGCAGGTAAATATAGAGGATAATAAAAAGCCCGGCTAAGGAGAACCTTACCGGGCGCGGAATCACTGAAGGTAATGATGTAATCGTTTTGCTTTATCTTAGAAGTGTTCTCAATGAAAACCACAGAGTTCTCTCAAGTGAAAACACCTCGTCATAAACATTAGTAGTTCTTTTGCCATGCCAAATATTGATCATACTTACGCAAAGCAATACGGTAATTGTTATGTGCTGCATTTGGTAGTTCATCAATAATGCGCTGATGCATAGTTTCACTGGCAAATTTCTCTGCCGGGTAATTGGTCGCAACCAGCATTTCATCCAACCGACGTAACCGCACAACATATTCGCGAACCGTACTATGACTCATTTCAGTTTGCTCAAATAAATACTGCTTGAACGCCATAATATCGAAATAACCCGGCGTGCTGTTGCAATATATCTCACTGCAAAAACGGCACAATGCGGTTAATTCATGCTGAAGTTTTGACCAGACTTGGTCATCAATAGGCTGATCCATACCAGCAATCGCTTCTTTATTGATAATTTGTCCGCGGAAAACCAACGCCATACGATCAAGTTGTTTATGACAATGTGAGCAATGAGTTTGGCCGTGCTTATAATCTTTTAAATAACGGCTCAGCGGCCGCTTTTTTAACTGAAGTCCTGGCATAAGAAGACCTGCATTAATAAAGTTAAACACTGTGATATCACTGAGCGAAAATGAATTATGAGTCGTTATTCAGGCGGGCGCGTAAACGTTTTATCGCCTGGCTATGAAGCTGGCTGACGCGAGATTCCCCCACTTCCAGCACGGCCCCGATTTCTTTCAGGTTCAGCTCTTCCTGGTAATACAGCGTCAACACCATTTTTTCACGTTCCGGCAAAGCCTCGATCGCTTCAATAACACGTTGGCGCAGATTTCCTTCCAATAAATGCTGTAGCGGATTAGCGTCTTCATGCCCTTCCAGCATGGGTTCGACGCTTTCGCCATGCTCTTCCCGCCACTCGTCATAGGAAAAAAGCTGGCTGTTGTTGGTGTCCAACAAGATCTGGCGGTACTCAGTCAAATCAATATCAAGATTTTGCGCAACTTCCTGCTCGGTCGCTGGACGTCCGAGCCGTTGTTCAACCTTTTGCATAGCACTGGCTACTTCGCGTGCATTGCGCCGTACACTACGTGGCGCCCAATCTCGGCTGCGCAGTTCATCCAACATCGCGCCACGTATACGCTGTACCGCATAAGTGGTAAATGCGGTTCCTTGTAAAGCGTCATAACGCTCAACAGCATTCAGCAGACCAATCCCCCCAGCCTGCAATAAATCATCCAATTCTACACTGGCCGGCAGGCGCACCTGCAAACGCAATGCCTCATGTCGAACCAGAGGAACATAGCGTTGCCAGAGGGAATTCTTGTCCATCACGCCTTCGGCGGTATACAGATCGCTCACTAGACAGGCACCTAAGGGTAAGAGAGTCGTACCATTATCCTGTCCGGTCAGTCAGGCAATCGTCTGAATAGGCCTATAAAAAGGCGGCTATTTGACTTATGCCCACTACTTTTACTGTTAACCTATTGCAAGGATTGCAAAAAAAGAGCGCTAAATAGCGGTAAAAAATCCCTGAAAATAAATCATTAGCGCCCGATTTGAACTCATGCGCTAAGGAAATAACTCTGTCGATCATTTCCTTAGCGTGAAATTTCTATCGCGATATAAAAACCCCGCAGAAAAGGCGGGGTTGAATAATGCTGTGTTGCTAAGAAATTAACGCAGCAGAGACAATACAGTTTGTGGAACCTGGTTTGCCTGGGCCAGAACAGAAGTCCCTGCTTGTTGCAGAATATTTGCACGGCTCATGTTAGAGACTTCAGTAGAGTAGTCAGCATCCTGGATACGGCTACGTGCTGAAGTCAGGTTGTTGATGGTGTTACCCAAGTTAGTGATAGCAGAGTCAAAACGGTTTTGTGCCGCACCCAACCCACTACGCAATGCATCAACTTGTGCCAGCGCTTTATCAACAGTCGCCAGTTGGTTATCAGTTGATTTCTGAGATGCCGCTGCATCTTCGTTGATCAAGGTAGTCGTGCCGTTAGCAGTACGAGACATAAACATTACTTTGCCAGCACCATCAGTGATTTGATCACCTTTAGCGTTAGCGGTATAAGCGGTGCCGTTAACTGTCAGAGTACTACCAGTTTTAGTTGCGCCTTGTAAATCCAGGTCAGCCAAGGTTGCAGCACGGTTATTTTCAGCCGCTTTTGTGGTTAAACCACCACCAACAACAGAGGTGAACAAAGCGCTAGAAGTTTTCACTTCGGCAGCAGTACCGGCAGCTGCGGTACTGGCTGTAATGGTGAAATCAACGCTTTTACCATCAACTGTAGCACTGTAAACACCGTTACCACTCGCGTCAGCCGCAGTCTTAACGGTAAATTCCATACCTTGGGCTGTGAATTTATCACCCGTTGCTTTACCAACAGAAGCTGCAGCGATAGAAGAAGCTTCAGTACCAGCTTTGGCTGTTGCAGTGTAAACAGTAGATGCGGTATTAGCCGCAGTTGAAGTGCCAGAGAATGCACCGGTACCCGCATCGATATATTGTGCTGCACCAGCTTTAGTCACTGCACCGCTATTAATATCGGTATTATAAGCCACACCACCAACATCAAAGTTGTTAGTACCGGTAGCTTTGAACTGGGAAGTCAGATCGTTAACAGAGGCTTGTTTCGCACCATCAACGTTGAAACCTTGTAGACCCAGGCTTTTTGAGTCGATTTTTTCCAGATTGATGCTGATGGTTTCGCCATCGTTAGCGCCAACCTGCACTTTCATGCTGCTGTTACCAGCCAGAACTTTCACGCCGTTGAACTGAGTTTGATCAGATACACGGTCGATTTCGTCCAGACGTTGTTGAATTTCGTCCTGGATTGATTTCAGGTCAGAAGATGAGTTAGAACCCGTTGCAGCCTGAACACTCAGCTCACGAACACGTTGTAAGTTATTGTTGATTTCGCCCAACGCACCTTCAGTGGTTTGCGCCAGAGAGATACCGTCATTTGCGTTACGAGAAGCCTGAGTCAAGCCTTTGATATTAGAAGTGAAACGGTTAGCAATTGCCTGACCAGCAGCATCGTCTTTTGCACTGTTAATACGCAGACCAGAAGACAAACGCTCAATGGCGGTGCCTAAAGAGGACTGTGATTTATTCATGTTGTTCTGAGTCGTCAGAGACAGGGTGTTAGTGTTAATTACCGCCATAGTGATATTCCTTAAATGCTGTTGGGTTATGGTTTGGGCTTACTGCCCACGGCTTCATCACCGTCACAACTTGTATCGGCGCTCTTTAAGGAACCTTTAGACATTCCGCCAAATAATTTTTATTTTCCCTGAAAATTATTATCTAATGCCTATTTAGTTAGCACTCTATTCAATAGCGCAAATAGCCCCCTGTTATCCCCCGTTATTCTGCAATCATAAATTCTATTCTATGTGTAAACTTTTTGAATCTTTGGCCGATAACCTCTGCAACGACACTTGAATATTAAGGATTAGAAATGGCAAGTATCAGCTCATTAGGTATCGGTTCAAATATGGAGCTAGGCACTTTACTGGATAAGCTAAGTGCTTCGGAGCAGACTCGATTAACTCCGCTAACCAACCAGCAGACTAGCTATAAAGGTAAACTCACCGCTTACGGTGTATTACAAAGCGCATTGGCAAAATTAGAAACAGCATCAGCAGCGCTAAAAAAAGCAGACACATTGGCTACCACCTCTGTTACCAGCACCAATACTGCATTTGCAGCAACAACGGGTAGTGGCGCTACTGCAGGAAATTACACTGTGGAAGTGACCAATCTGGCTAAAGCGCAGTCACTGCTTTCTGCGGATGTACCCAACGCTACTGATAAACTGGGTAATAGCAACGATAGCCGCACCATAACGATTAAACAGCCAGGTCAAACCAAACCGTTGGAAGTTAAGCTAACCAGCGAACAGACCTCTTTAACCGGTATTCGTGATGCGATTAATAAACAAGAAGGTAGCGTTACTGCCAGTATTATGAAAGCGGACGATAATACCTATTATCTGGCGCTGACATCAAAAGAAACAGGTACCAAGTCAGAAATGACCGTGAGTGTCAGTGGTGATGACACCTTAAATAACCTCCTGAATTACACACCGAGCAGTACCGGTGGCAGCGGTGCAATGACACAGAAAGTGAAAGCAGAAGATGCCGCACTAACAGTTAATGGTGTGGCGATTACCCGTCAAAGCAACACCATTACAGATGCCCCACAAGGTGTGACCTTAACCTTAAAAGCAGTCACCAAGAAAGATGAACCGGAACAACTGACCATTACGCGTGACTCCACAGCAACCAAAGCCGCAATTCAAACATTTGTAGATTCTTATAACTCATTACAAACGACGTTTGCCTCTTTAACTAAATATACCGCTGTTGAACCGGGTAAAGATCAATCAACTAGCAATGGTGCGTTAGTGGGTGATGGTACACTGCGCAGTATTCAGACTCAGTTAAAAAGTCAATTAGCCTCAGCGCAAGGGGGAGAAGTTAAAACTCTAGCTGCAATGGGTATTACTCAAGATCTTGATGGAAAATTAGTCATTGACTCCAAAAAACTTGATAAAGCCTTGTCTGAGCAACCTAATAGCGTGACCACATTTTTTGTCGGTGACGGTAAAAAAACAGGTTTCGCAACTCAAATGGATAATCTGTTAAATACCGCGCTAGATTCGACTAAAGGCTCATTGAAAACAGCCACAGACGGAATAAACAAGTCGCTAAAATCATTAGAAAAACAGGTAACATCAACTACTGATAGCATTAACGCCACTATTGAACGCTATAAGGCACAATTTACCCAATTGGATAAATTGGTGAGTTCATTAACCAATACCGGCAACTTTTTAACTCGGCAATTCTCTTCGTAAAGGATAGATTATGTACAATCGTTCAGGGAGTCAGGCCTACGCTCAGGTAGGATTGGAAAGTGGAGTGATGAGTGCCAGCCCCCATCAATTGATCGTGATGTTATTCGACGGGGCGCAAAGCGCCCTGGTTCGTGCACGCATATTGATGAATCAGGGAGATATTCCAGCCAAAGGTGCTGCACTTTCTAAAGCCATTAACATTATTGATAATGGGCTGAGTGCAGGCCTTGATATGGAAAAAGGTGGTGAGCTGGCACAAAATTTGTCAGCTTTATATGACTATATGTCGCGGCGCTTGCTGCATGCCAACTTGCATAATGACGAACAGGCAATTACCGAAGTGCTCGCTTTGCTCGACAATATTGCAGATGCCTGGCGGCAGATTGGCCCCAATTATCAACCTGATTAGGACCCCATTTAATGGAACGTCACCAGCACCTTTTGTCTGAATATCAACAAATCCTGACCCTCAGCGAGCAAATGTTAGTGCTGGCGACAGAGGGCAATTGGGATGCGCTGGTTGATCTGGAAATGGCTTATCTCAAAGCTATTGAAAGTACCGCTACTATCACTATTTCTTCATGCTCATCGCTAATGCTACAAGATTTATTACGGGAGAAGCTAAGAGCTATTTTGGATAATGAAATTGAGATTAAACGTTTATTGCAACTACGCCTTGATGCATTAAGTGAGTTAGTTGGGCAATCTACCAAACAACAGGCGGTAAATAATACGTACGGCCAATTCCCTGACCATGCTTTGCTATTAGGCGAAACGCAGTAATCTACCGATAGCATGGTCATAAAATAGTGTTTATCACTGAATTATCGCTTGCGACTACAATTATTAAAATAGCAATCAATGCAAATTGTTATTATTTTTAACAAATGAATTTATTGATGGTAACAATTTCCTATGTCTGATTGACTATTATTCTCACTCCATAGCTTTTCGCTAAAATAGTCAGTGATGGTAAATTTTCTATTAAAATAAGTTGCTAGTCTGCCATTCAAAGCGTAAAGATATTCTCAGGCCAAAATTGTGAAATGAATATCGATGGAACGTACAATTAAATTTTGCCCCGGTGTGGGTAGCTCGGCACATGTTATTCAACATACAGAGCTACTCCTTACCTCTGTCTATATTGAGCATCCTTTGCTCATTATGGTTAATCGTGGGCATAAAGTTATTCGCTGGGATAATCAAGAGTGCATCGTCCGTCAGGGTGAAATAGTCGCCGTCAGTAGTGGTCAAACAATTGACATAATTAATGGACTATCTACTGAAGGGCTATTTTTTAGCCACCAACTTCGCTGCGATCCGCGTTTGATAACAACATTTGCTAATCATCCTGCTTCTGCTGGCCTCGGAGTTATTCCTGGGGTTATGCCTGTGCGTGATTTGGCACCTGAATTTATTAATACTTTTGGTAATACATTTAAAGCAATATCCGATGTAGGCGATATTCCTCGCACTATCGTTAGGCACCGTATGTTGGAGTTATTACTTTGGTTAGCTCAGCGCGGTGTTAAGTTTAGACTTAATGATGATCATTTATTAAGTGAAAAGGTACGACGCTGCCTGTCAATTGACCCACATAAAATATGGTCAGCCGCTGAAGTTGCCGAACATATGGCAATGAGCGAAGTGGTGTTGCGACGAAAATTAGCATCCGAAAATATACTCTTACGTGATTTGATGATTGATGTCCGTATGACCAGCGCTTTACGTTTATTGCAAGGTACTGATTGGCCAATTTCATTAATCGCCAGTCAAGTTGGTTATGAAAGTGCATCACGATTCGCAGAACGTTTTCGTAAACGTTTTGGATTTGCCCCTACAGCCATACGTGGGCATCATCGCTTGCAACCTATGGATACTGATCCCCCTCCAGTGAACTTTCAGCGTTATTTAAACCTAATTTAAGACCTAAATGAGTCTGTTAAAACTCTATTCTTTGATCATTTTTGCCAGGATTTACCTACCTTCCCGCTATACAACCCGTTGCATCCCCTCATCTTTTTGCTCATGATCATCCGGACTGCTAAATACTGCTTTTAGATATTCTACACACTAAAGCATTATTTTTTAGGCTACCTCCAGTTTTTTCCTCCAGTAATACAGCCTTACCATAGACAAAAGTCTTTATAATCATATAAATAAATATAAGCCACTGAAACAAAGAGGAATATGTCACTTCTGCAAGGGCATCCTATGATTAAAGTGATTAAATAACATCCTATCAGGATCGCAATGATGCCCAGTAACTCGCTCGGACTAAAAAGCCGCTATCCATTGCATATCCAGATTGCGGTACTCTTCACTCTATTGATTGTTTCAATCGGTACAGTCATTATCATTTTCAGTCATAGCCAACTAACTAAATTGACTGAAATCAGCACCAATAGGCAGTATCAAAAAACGGGTGAGGCAATCGCGGCAGAATTGGATGCGGTAACACGGCCCATGATGATGTCTGTCAACATTCTTGCCAGTATGCAAATTACAGAGTTATCAACACTTGAGCAGCGCATAAATTTTGTCGGTAAGTTTATTGAAATACTGAAACAGAATGATTATGCCAGTGCAGTATATAGTGCCTATTCTAATGGCGATTTATTTATGTTGCGGCGTCTGACCGACGCTAACCGTAAACTATTTCACGCCCCAGCGGGGGCCGAGTGGATGATCCAAAGTAATCGATTCCTCGATAGTTTGCCGGAAAAACAGTTTATTTATCTGAACAAACAGCAGCAAATTATTGCCGTTATGCCCAGAGATAATGATAACTATGACCCCAGAAAGCGGGATTGGTTTATTTTGGCATCAACCAACCCTGGTCTTATTACATCACCTATTTATATTTTCAAGGGGACCGGTGAGGCGGGTTTTACTTATAGTCGCCGGTCTGAAAATAATCAGGCAATAATTGGATTGGATGTTTCCTTTGCCTCGTTATCGCAGTTTTTAATAAGGCAGAATCTACCACCTGATAGCCAGGCTATTATTATAAATTCTCACGGTGAGGTTATAGCAAGCTTGCCTAAATCTAAAGATTTATCAGCAAGTCCTACTCATGTGGATAAGCAAGCCCTGGTATTAAAGACATTGCTCGATACCCACGAAAATAGCCTTGAGAGCAACAACCAACAGGCCAATAACAATGAAAGCAGCATCATGTTTGAAGCGCAAGGCAAGCACTGGTACGGATCCATTATCGATATTGATAACAGTGGAAATAAATATCAGCTAGTTATTGCGACGCCAGCCAGTTATTTGACTGCCGATGCAAACTCTATTCGGAATCGCACAACCCTTATCGCTTTTATCCTATTAATGCTCAGTTTGCCGTTGGTGTGGTACTTCTCTCGGAAGATATCCAATCCACTGATTCGCCTCCGCCAGGATGCTGATTCCATCAGTAATTTGCATTTCGAAGAGCGCGAGTCTGAACATTCTATGATTGAAGAAGTCGATGAACTGCACAAATCAATGTCAAAAATGAAATCGACACTGAAGCAATTTATTTCAATGGGCAATATGCTGACGGCGGAAAATAACTTCTTCCGCCAGATGCAGGGGTTATTAAGTGAAACAACTGAGATCGCCGCGATGACCGGCGGCATTATATTCCTAGCAGATAAACAAGAAGGCCATTTCACACCGACAGCATTTCGTTGGAATGGTGAGAATATCCCAGTATCTGAAATGTCCTCATTAAGGATACAAGAAGATAACTTCATCACTTTCCAGCCCGTTCTTGAGGGAAAAACCATTGCCGGAACGCTAAATAAAGAAAACATATTCAGTCAATTACAAGACTTATTGCAGCCTTATTTACCCTTGCGGTTTGTTGCTGTGCCCATGAAAACTCACGATAAACAACTCTTAGGTTTTTTATTGCTATTTAATCCTTATCAATTAAATACTAAGCGTGAGCGTTCTAAAATTCAATTAGTTAATGCGCTAGTCGGTAGTTTATCTGTTTCCGTAGAGACCCAAAAATTATTACAAGAGCAAAAAAACCTGCTCAACGCATTTATTGAGCTTATTGCAGGCGCTATCGATGCCAAGAGTGCTTATACCGGCGGCCACTGCCAGCGAGTCCCTGAAATCACTAAAATGCTTGCCAGAGCCGCTGTGAATATCAAAGAAGGACCTTTCGCTAACTTTAATTTATCTGAGAATGAGTGGGAAGAACTGCATACGGCATGCTGGCTACATGACTGTGGCAAGATAACAACACCTGAGTTTGTGGTGGATAAGTCGACAAAACTGGAATTAATCTACGATCGTATTCATGAGATACGCATGAGATTTGAAGTCATAAAACGTGAAAAAGAGATCGACTTCTTACGTCGACATGCCGCGGTTAACGCCAATGAAACTGATCAACAAGTGCTGGCAGCGGAATTACGCCAATTGGATGATGATTTTTACTTTATTGCCCACTGCAATGTCGGTGGTGAATTTATGTCTGATGAAGCGATCGCGCGTATTCAACAAATTGCCGGATATCACTGGACTCGTACATTAGATGATAACGCCGGTATTGCTCAGGAAGAACGCGCGCGCAAAGCCCGGCAACCGGCAACCCCATTACCAGTACAGGAACCCTTACTGGCAGATAAACAAGATCATCTTATCTACCGCGATAATAAAAACAAACGCCCAGAATATTATGATTTCAAACTACCAGAACCAACTTTACTTTATAACCGTGGTGAGATTTACAACCTGAGTATTCGGCGTGGTACCTTGACCGAAGAGGATCGTTATAAAATAAATGAGCACATCATGCAGACTATTGTCATGCTCAAGAAACTCCCCTTCCCGCGCACCATGGCGAATGTTCCCTCTATTGCCGGTGGTCACCATGAGCGTATGGATGGTAAGGGATATCCCTATCAACTCACTTATAAACAGATGAGTATTCCAGTTCGAATGATGGCTATCGCTGATGTATTTGAAGCGTTAACAGCAGCAGATCGCCCTTATAAACCAGGAAAATTATTATCTGAAGCGCTCAATATTATGTTAAACATGGTGAATGAAAATCACCTTGATAGAGATCTGTTTATTTTATTCCTGGAGTCTGGAATTTGGTATGAATATGCCATTGCCCACTTGGAGACAGACAAAATCGATGATGTGGATATTTCAGTAATACTGCAAAAAATTGACCATCAAAATATAGTACTGGCATAGAGCACTTAGTTAGCAAGAAATACAGAGTCATCGATGGGCGTTAAGGTTATGCTCAATCAAATCATTTTATAATCGGCAATGTTGGGAGCAAATACGTGTTCTACAGCTATGGTGAAACAGAGATTAATCATCTTAAGCGACGAGATAAAAAGATGGCGGCAGCTATCGAGCGATTAGGAATGATTGCCCGCCCATTATCACCAGATCTATTTGCTGCACTCATCAGAAACATTGTTGATCAGCAAATTTCCGTTAAAGCGGCACTCACCGTTAATGCGCGTCTGGTGACATTAGTCGGCGCGGTAACACCGATAACTATTGCAGCAGCACCGATAGAATCTATTCAGGGCTGTGGAATGACGATGCGCAAAGCCGGATATATTAAAGATGCAGCGAATGCAGTACTTGATGGAGCACTGGATTTATCGGCTATTTCTCTGTTACCGGATAATGAGATCATTACCCAGCTTTCCAGCCTGAATGGTATTGGTATCTGGACGGCAGAAATGCTGCTTATTTCTTCACTTTCTCGCCCTGACGTACTCAGTTGGGGTGATTTGGCAATCCGCCGCGGCATGATGAATCTATATCACCACAAAACGCTACCTCGTGAACGTTTTGAACGCTATCGCCGTCGCTACACACCTTATGGCACAACTGCATCTCTTTATTTATGGGCGTTGTCACATGAAGTTTAGACACCCATATTCATGACATCTTGATAAGCCGCTACTAGCTTATTACGTACTTGAATACCGAGCTGCAAAGATACAGATGATTTCTGCATATTCACCATCACATCATTTATGCCGACACCGGGCACACCTAATTCAAAATTCTGCGCCAGCGTACGGGCTGTTTGCTGATTTTCACTGATTTTCCCGATAGCGGCTTTTAATTCACTTGCAAAGCCAGCCTCTGCGGGCAGCGTTTTTGCTGAACCTGATGCTTGCAATGCAGTGACTTGCAACTGCTGTAAAACCCCTTCGATACCTTGAACAGACATACTCATCCCCAGAATGCTTCAGTTGGTCAATAACTGCATGGCAAATCGATAAGTTATTGCGCTTGCTTGCCATCAAGCAGGTATCACTTTTTTCAGGATCACACCCTAACACATCATTTTTGAGCTAAAGCGGCTAAATAGATACAAAAATACCAGCTTATTGAGCCATCGAATTTCCACTTAAAGCAAATAATGACATGCCGATAAAAGGGGATATCAGCTATTGATGCGTTATCGCTCACAGCATTTGGGAGTCTGTTTTGTTCCAACACATTAGTTATATAAAAAATACTAACTCAAACGTTATTCAGCTTGGCCAAGGACGTGTATGAATGCCTCGATAACTGGCGGTGAAAATCGTGAGAACACCTTTACGACGACACTGGCACGCCTACGCGCGAATCCAAAAATCCCATTGCTGATTGCTGCGGCTGCGGCCGTCGCTATTATTGTCGCGCTGATGTTATGGGCTAAAAGCCCGGATTATCGCGTTCTTTATAGCAACCTGAATGATCGTGACGGTGGTGATATCGTCACGCAGTTGACGCAACTGAATATTCCCTATCGCTTCGCTGATAATGGCGGAGCATTGTTGATCCCGGCAGATAAAGTGCATGAAACCCGCCTGCGACTGGCTCAACAAGGTTTACCGAAAGGTGGTACAGTAGGCTTCGAACTATTGGATCAGGAAAAATTTGGCATCAGCCAATTTAGCGAACAAGTTAACTACCAGCGGGCGTTGGAAGGCGAATTGGCACGAACGATTGGCACGCTTGGCCCGGTATTAAATGTGCGGGTGCATTTAGCTATGCCGAAACCGTCATTGTTTGTCCGTGAGCAAAAATCCCCAACTGCCTCTGTCACCTTGGCCCTGCAACCTGGTCGCGCACTTGACGATGGTCAAATCAATGCCATCGTCTATATGGTTTCCAGTAGTGTAGCGGGCTTACCGCCGGCCAACGTTACCGTCGTCGATCAAACCGGTCGTCTGTTGACGCAATCAGATAGCGCCGGACGCGATTTAAATGCTGCGCAACTCAAATTTACCAATGAAGTTGAGAACCGCTTCCAACGCCGCATTGAAACTATCCTTGCACCGATGGTGGGCAACGGTAATGTTCATGCGCAAGTGACCGCACAAGTTGATTTTGCCAGTCGTGAGCAAACTGACGAAGAGTACAAACCAAATCAGGCTGCTAACCAAGGTGCGGTGCGCTCTCAGCAAGTCAGTACCAGCGAACAACTGGGTGGGACCAATGTCGGGGGCGTTCCTGGCGCGTTGTCCAACCAACCATCCGCAACACCGGTCGCACCGATTGAAGTACCTCAGACAACCCCTGCGGCTGGTGCTGGCACAACGGCGAATGCCGCGACTGCAGCCAATCGTCCAGCAACCGCAGCCAGACAGACCGCGACATCCAGTAATAGTCGTCACGACCAAACTACCAACTTCGAAGTTGACCGTACTATTCGCCATACTCAGCAACAAGCTGGCATGGTACAGCGTCTCTCCGTTGCAGTGGTTGTTAATTACGGCAGCGATAAAGCAGGCAAACCTATCGCACTGAGCAAAGATCAGTTGGCACAGGTGGAATCGCTAACGCGCGAGGCCATGGGCTTCTCCACAGTTCGCGGTGACACATTAAATGTGGTGAACACACCGTTTAATGCCACTGATGATGCCAGCGGCAGTAACTTGCCGTTCTGGCAACAGCAGTCGTTCTTTGATCAGTTGCTGAATATTGGTCGCTACTTGCTCATCTTACTGGTGGCGTGGATCTTATGGCGCAAACTGGTGCGCCCATTGATTGCTAAGAAACAAGTAGCAGATAAAGCAGCGGCGTCGGTCAATAACATTGTCCAGGCGGCACAAACCACTGAAGCAGCGAAACAAACTAAAGAAGAGCTGGCCCTGCGTAAGAAAAATCAGCAGCGAGTGAGTGCTGAAGTTCAGGCCCAGCGTATACGCGAACTAGCGGATAAAGACCCACGTATTGTCGCGCTGGTTATCCGTCAATGGATGAGTAATGACCAATGAGCCTGACCGGAACTGAAAAAAGCGCCATCATGCTGATGACTCTGGGTGAAGACCATGCCGCCGAGGTGTTTAAGCACCTTTCCTCGCGCGAAGTTCAACAACTCAGTACCACCATGGCGAGTATGCGTCAGGTTTCTCACCAACAGTTGGTTGATGTATTGGCTGAGTTTGAAGACGATGCTGAGCAATATGCCGCACTGAGTGTGAATGCTAGCGATTACCTGCGCACCGTGCTGATAAAAGCATTGGGGGAAGAACGCGCTTCCAGTCTGTTAGAAGACATTCTGGAGTCACGCGAAACCACCAGTGGCATGGAAACCCTCAACTTTATGGAACCGCAGATGGCGGCCGATCTGATCCGCGACGAACATCCGCAGATTATCGCCACTATTTTGGTTCATCTGAAACGCGCTCAAGCGGCCGATATCCTGGCGCTATTCGACGAGCGTCTGCGTAACGATGTCATGTTGCGTATCGCCACCTTCGGCGGCGTTCAGCCAACAGCATTGGCTGAATTGACCGAAGTGCTGAACAACCTGCTCGATGGTCAAAATCTCAAACGTAGCAAAATGGGCGGTATCCGCACCGCGGCTGAGATTATCAACCTGATGAAAAGCCAGCAGGAAGAAACGGTTATGGACGCGGTACGCGAATACGACGGTGAGCTGGCACAGAAAATTATCGACGAAATGTTCCTGTTCGAGAATCTGGTCAGTGTCGACGACCGCAGCATCCAGCGTTTACTGCAAGAGGTCGACAACGAGTCGCTACTGATTGCCTTGAAAGGTGCCGATCAGGCGCTGCGCGAGCGCTTCCTCAGCAACATGTCGCTGCGAGCCGCAGAAATTCTACGCGACGATCTGGCCACCCGTGGGCCGGTACGCATGTCTCTGGTCGAAAACGAACAGAAAGCCATCTTGCTTATCGTCCGTCGTTTGGCTGAAAGCGGCGAGATAGTCATCGGCGGCGGCGAGGATATCTATGTCTGATAGGATTAATACCCTGCCCTGGCAACCCTGGTCACTGAATGACTTTGCCAGCCAACCTGAGCCTAGCGCGGCCACTGCGCCGCCGGATATCAGTATGCTATTTACTGATGAGCCCAGAGAGGACGGCGAACCAACAAAAGGTGATGAACAGCAGATGCTGATGAACCTGCAACTCGAAGCCGAGAAGCAGGGTCGCCAGCAAGGATTTGCCAAAGGGCTACAAGAAGGCCTGGATAAAGGTTATCAAACCGGTTTGGAAGAGGGTCATCAGCAAGCGCTGGCAGATGCTGAGAAACAGTTAGCACCCATTACAGCACACTGGCAAACCTTGGTCAGCGATTTCCAAAATACCCTTGATGCGCTGGACAGTGTCATTGCCTCACGGCTAATGCAAATGGCATTGGCCGCAGCCAAACAGATTCTGGGTCAACCGGCCATTTGTGATGGCACCGCGTTGCTGGCACAAATTCAGCAAATGATTCAGCAAGAGCCGATGTTTGCCGGTAAACCGCAATTGCGCGTCAATCCTAATGATCTCGCTGTAGTTGAGCAGCGCTTAGGCTCTACCTTAAGTCTGCATGGCTGGCGTTTGTTGGGTGATAGCCAAATTCACCCGGGTGGCTGCAAAGTCAGCGCTGAAGAAGGTGATTTAGATGCCAGCCTGGCGACGCGCTGGCACGAATTATGCCGTCTGGCAGCACCGGGAGAATTATGATGACTGCGCGCCTCGGTCGTTGGCTGGCTTCGATGGATAAATTCGAAGAGCGTATTAGCCAATCAACGACCATTCGACGTTACGGGCGATTAACGCGCGCCACTGGTCTGGTGCTGGAAGCCACTGGCTTGCAACTGCCACTGGGGGCCACCTGTCTGATTGAGCGCCACGATAATGGCGAAGTACAAGAAGTTGAGAGCGAAGTGGTCGGCTTTAACGGCCAGCGCTTGTTCCTGATGCCATTGGAAGAAGTAGAAGGGATTGTGCCCGGTGCCCGGGTTTATGCGCGCATCACCACCGGTGGAGCTTCTGCCAGTAAACAGTTACCACTCGGCCCAGAATTACTGGGGCGTGTGTTAGATGGCAGCGCCAAGCCACTTGATGGCTTACCCGCCCCTGAAACCGGCTATCGCGCCCCGCTTATCACTCCCCCGATCAACCCATTACAACGTACCGCGATCGAACAGGTATTGGATGTTGGCGTTCGCACCATTAATGCCCTACTGACCGTTGGTCGTGGGCAGCGTATGGGCCTATTCGCTGGCTCTGGGGTGGGGAAAAGTGTGTTGTTAGGCATGATGGCTCGCTACACCCAAGCAGATGTCATAGTCGTTGGCTTGATAGGTGAACGTGGCCGTGAAGTCAAAGATTTTATTGAGAACATTTTAGGTGCCGAAGGGCGTGCCCGCTCAGTGGTTATTGCCGCTCCGGCTGACGTATCGCCATTGCTACGTATGCAAGGGGCAGCTTATGCCACCCGTATTGCAGAGGATTTTCGCGACCGTGGCCAGCATGTCCTGCTTATCATGGACTCCCTAACGCGCTATGCCATGGCGCAACGTGAAATCGCACTGGCTATCGGTGAGCCTCCGGCGACCAAAGGTTATCCGCCGTCGGTATTCGCTAAATTACCGGCGCTGGTTGAGCGTGCCGGTAATGGCGTGTCCGGTGGTGGTTCGATCACCGCATTTTATACGGTATTGACCGAGGGTGATGATCAGCAAGACCCGATCGCCGACTCTGCTCGTGCCATTCTTGATGGGCATGTGGTGCTATCGCGCCGCCTGGCTGAATCGGGCCACTACCCCGCTATTGATATTGAAGCTTCTATCAGCCGCGCCATGACCTCACTGATAGATGAGAACCACTACAGCAAAGTTCGCCAATTTAAACAATTACTTGCAAGCTTCCAACGTAACCGTGATTTAGTCAGTGTAGGAGCCTATGCCGCCGGAAGTGATCCATTATTGGATAAGGCCATTGCTTTGTATCCGCAAATGGAAATCTTCTTGCAGCAAGGCATGTTCGAACGCAGCAGTTACGAAGATGCCTGCCAGCATCTGAAAAGCCTGTTTCCGGGATGATAAAAGAAATTTCCTTGTTATAGCTAACAACCTTGCGGCGTTAAATACGCAGGTATTTGAGGAATACGATGAAAAATCAGTCACCTCTCGTCACTCTGCGCGACCTGGCTCAAAAGGCGGTCGAGCAGGCAAGTACACAATTAGGGCAAGCGCGTTTGTCCTATCAGAATGCTGAGCAGCAACTCAGTATGTTGCTGTCCTATCAGGATGAATACCGGGTACGGCTGAATGACACGCTGAGTCACGGCATGGCCTCTTCTAGTTGGCAAAATTATCAGCAATTTATTCAAACATTGGAGCAAGCCATTGATCAACATCGTAATCAGTTGGCCCAATGGAATGTAAAAGTTGAACAAGCAGTCAAGCATTGGCAAGAAAAGCAACAGCGGTTGAATGCATTTGAAACACTGAATGAGCGGGCCGAAACCAGCGCGCGCTTGCAAGAAAACCGATTGGATCAAAAATTGATGGATGAGTTCGCCCAGCGCGCCTCACAAAGGAGTCTAAATTCATGAATCTGTCTTTATTGCCTACTGTTACAACCGCTGGTGAAGCCGAGGGGGCATCATCCTCGTCATCCATTACAGCGCTCTTTACAGACGCAGGGCTACCGGCTGATTTCGCCAAACTGTTAGGTGATCAATTGGGAAAAGAACTCACCGCTCTGGATGCTTCAACTCTGAAATCATCTCTGGCTGCAACAACTGACCTCGTTGCCGATGTTGACAGTGGTAAGTCAGCCGGTGGTAGCAGCAAGTTAAACCAATTGTTGGCTACCTTAGGTGATATCAGCGCCACGTTACCTGCGGGTTTGACTCATGCCGGACAGACTGGCGATGCCGTCGGTAGTAAGAAAACCGCAATCAATGATGACAGTACCAATGATAAAACTGATCCCACTGCATTGCAGACGTTACTGGCAATGTTGCCGCATCAGGTCGCTAACACCTTGGGCACTGCAAACAATGGGCAAAAGGCCACACTGACTGATGGCAAAGGCTTAACTGACAGCAAAACTTCCGCCCAGCAAGATATTGCCATGTTGACCAACCTGACATCGCAAGATAAAGGATTAGCTGCGCTGATCGGTGGCACCGTAGGCAGTGTGAAGAGTGATAAAACCGCGAACGGTAGCGATACATTAGCGGGCACAGCCACCAAGAGCAAAACCAGCGCCGCACAAGATAAACTGGCCCAATTAAGTGCGAAAGATGCCGACACCAGCACACTCAACGCCAAAGTCGCACCGCTGTCAGCATCAATTGATGCCGCAGCAACTGCTACGACAGACAGAACGCTGACCAGTACCGCTGCCGTGACTCCATCTCTCCCTCCGGTGTCCAGCCCCGTTTTATCGACCACAGCCAGCACCCATATCGCGACTCCCGCCAGTGGTTACTTAAGCGCGCAGTTGGGCAGCCAGGAATGGCAACAATCGCTGGGACAACAAGTGATTATGTTCAGCCGCAATGGGCAACAAAATGCCGAGTTGCGACTCAACCCGCAAGAATTGGGTGCCTTGCAAATTAGTCTGAAAATTGACGATAACCAGGCACAGTTACACTTTGCTTCAGCGCACAGCCAAGTTCGGGCCGCAATTGAAGCTGCCATGCCAAGTTTACGCACCGCTCTGGCTGAAAGTGGTATTCAGTTAGGCCAAAGCAGTGTCGGCAGCGAAGGCCAATGGCAGCAAGCGCAGCAACAAAGCCAACAGAATCAGCAAGATTTTGCCTCACGCGGTCAACCTGGATACGGTGAAACTGCCGCGGGAGAGGCGCTGGCCAGCACACCATTGGTAACTCCAGCCTCGCTACAAGCACTCGCAAATGGCAATGGTGGCGTTGATATTTTCGCCTAACGCGGATATTAATTGTGCCAAAAGGTGACAAACGGGCAAGTTAGGCCGTTTTTCGTCACCTATTCTGCCTATTGGGATTAAAGATACGCGGGATAATCGTCAGTAATAATTCGGATAGCTTGGTGTCAGTTGCACCTGGCTATTACCGTGATCCACCGGTTTGATACCAAAACAGGAATTTGCCTTCTCCATGTCTCAAAATACCTTCCCGGCCAAGCGTAAGAGTTCGATCTGGGTGATCCTGCTGGTGCTGATTGCCGTAGCAGCCACTGCGGGTGGCGGTTACAGCTGGTGGATACTCAATAAGAGTAAACCCACCACAGCGAAAGTGGTGCCGGTGATCCCGGTATTCATGCCACTAGAGACCTTCACGGTCAATCTGATCACACCCGATAATAATCTGGATCGTGTGCTTTATATCGGATTAACGTTAAGACTTCCCGACGATAGCACGCGTACAAAACTAAATGACTATCTGCCAGAAGTGCGCAGCCGTTTGCTGCTTCTACTCTCCCGGCAGTCGGCTGATAGCCTGGCGAACGAAGAAGGTAAACAGCGGTTAGTTGCTGAAATTAAAAACGTTCTTAGCCCGCCAATGGTTAAAGGTCAACCTAATCAGGTAGTCAGCGATGTGCTGTTTACCGCATTTATATTGCGATAATCATTATGGGCGATAGCATTCTTTCACAAGCAGAGATTGATGCACTGTTAAACGGCGACAGCGGAGGTGATGAACCCGAAGCTGTCATCGGCAATGAGACAGACGTCAAGCCTTATGACCCGACGACCCAGCGACGAGTAGTGCGTGAGCGCCTCCATGCTCTGGAGATAATCAATGAGCGGTTTGCTCGTCAGTTCCGTATGGGGCTATTTAACCTGTTACGCCGCAGCCCAGACATCACGGTTGGCCCGATAAAAATTCAGCCATACCATGATTTTGCCCGTAACTTACCGGTGCCAACGAACCTCAACTTAATACATTTGAAACCGTTGCGCGGCACAGCACTGTTTGTTTTCGCTCCGAGTTTGGTGTTTATTGCGGTTGATAACCTGTTTGGTGGCGATGGTCGCTTCCCGACCAAAGTGGAAGGCCGCGAGTTTACGCATACAGAACAACGCGTTATTAACCGGATGTTGCGCTTAGCGTTGGATGCTTATCGCGACGCCTGGGCTCCTATCTATAAAATAGATGTGGAATATGTCCGTTCCGAAATACAGGTGAAGTTTACCAATATCACTACCTCCCCCAACGATATCGTGGTCACAACCCCTTTCCAGGTGGAAATCGGTGCGTTGAGTGGTGAGTTTAACATCTGTATTCCATTCGCCATGATTGAGCCGTTACGCGAGCTGTTGACCAATCCACCACTGGAAAATTCCCGTCAGGAAGACAGCCATTGGCGTGAAACACTGGTTAAGCAAGTTCAGCATTCCGAGCTGGAACTGGTGGCTAATTTTGTCGATATCCCGCTGAGATTGTCGCAGATACTTAAGCTACAACCGGGGGATGTGTTACCGATAGATAAACCGGACCGACTGATTGCTCATGTCGACGGCGTACCTGTACTGACCAGTCAGTACGGCACATTAAACGGGCAATACGCCCTACGAGTTGAACATTTGATTAACCCTATTTTGAATGCTCTGAATGAGGAACAGCCCAATGAGTGACCCTAAGCTTCCGTCTGATGATGGAAAGGAATCCGTGGACGATCTGTGGGCTGATGCGTTTAATGAGCAGCTGGCATCGGATAAGCCAGCGGCCACTACTGATGGTGTATTTAAATCACTGGAAGCGCCTGACGCACTGGGTAATCTACAAGATATCGATTTGATTCTCGATATTCCGGTGAAACTGACCGTAGAATTGGGTCGCACCAAAATGACTATCAAAGAGCTGCTGCGCCTGTCTCAAGGTTCGGTTGTTTCTCTGGATGGCCTGGCGGGTGAACCTTTAGATATTTTGATTAATGGTTATTTGATTGCGCAAGGTGAAGTGGTAGTCGTCGCGGATAAATACGGCGTTCGCATTACTGACATTATTACCCCGTCAGAACGTATGCGTCGTTTGAGCCGCTAATGACCGTAGCGCAAACAGTGGTAACAACACCACAAACCCCTGTTACCGGATTTGCGACTAGTCACCCGGGTATCGCCTCGCAACAAGCTGCTCCGGCGATGCCCGCAGGCTCAGTGTTGACGCAAGTTGGCTCGGTACTGGGCGGTATTTTACTGTTTATTGTATGTGCCGCCTGGCTGGTGCGCCGCTTAGGTTTTGCACCACAGGCTCGCAACAATAAGCTGTTAAATGTGCGAGCCAGTTGTCAGGTGGGTCAGCGCGAACGCGTTGTTATTGTCGAGGTTGACAACACCTGGCTGGTGTTGGGTGTCACCGCCCAAAACGTGACACCGCTTCATACTCTGCCACGCCCACCTGTTGACGAAACCAACACCGCGCTGTCGGCTGACAGTGGTAAACCGGCTGATTTTCGCCAGATACTGAACACTTATCTATTAAATAAAAAATCGCTATTAAACAAGAAGTCAAAACCTCCGGAAAAATCGGCATGATGTCCCTGCGTCCGCTCATCAATAAAGCCCCTCTACTGCTACTCGCTCTGCTGTGCTCTCCGGCGGCAATGGCGCAACTGCCGGGTATTATCAGCCAACCGTTAGCCAATGGTGGGCAAAGCTGGTCTTTACCTGTACAGACGCTGGTCTTTATCACCACGCTGAGCTTCCTGCCTGCCGCATTACTGATGATGACCAGCTTTACCCGCATCATTATTGTGCTTGGTTTGCTGCGTAACGCATTGGGTACCCCCTCAGCACCACCGAACCAAGTGATGCTAGGTTTGGCACTGTTTCTGACTTTCTTCATCATGTCGCCGGTGTTTGACAAGGTCTATCAAGATGCTTATCTGCCCTTCAGTCAGGACAAAATAAGTATGGAAGTGGCGATGGATAAAGGCTCGCAACCTCTACGCGAGTTTATGTTACGCCAGACCCGCGAGTCTGACTTGGCACTGTATGCCCGTTTAGCCAATCTGCCGCCACTGGAAGGGCCGGAAGTCGTGCCCTTGCGCATTCTGTTACCGGCGTATGTGACCAGTGAGCTGAAAACCGCTTTCCAAATTGGTTTTACTGTATTTATTCCGTTTTTGATTATCGACCTGGTGGTTGCCAGTGTGCTGATGGCTCTGGGGATGATGATGGTTCCGCCCGCCAGTATCTCGCTGCCCTTTAAACTCATGCTGTTTGTGTTAGTTGATGGTTGGCAACTGTTACTGGGTTCTCTGGCACAAAGCTTTTACAGCTAAGGTAAACTGTCATGACACCTGAATCGGTAATGGCCCTCGGCGTCGAGGCAATGAAGATAGCCCTTGCACTGGCCGCGCCATTATTACTGGCAGCATTGGTCAGTGGTTTGATTGTCAGCTTGTTGCAAGCCGCCACACAGATTAACGAAATGACACTGTCATTTATCCCCAAAATACTGGCAGTATTCGCCACTTTAGTCATTGCTGGCCCGTGGATGCTCAGCCTGATCCTCGACTATATGCGTAATTTATTCACCAGTCTGCCAACGTTGATTGGCTAAGCATGCTTTCTCTTGATACCACTCAACTGAGCGTCTGGGTCAGCCAATATTTTTGGCCACTGATCCGCATCTTGGCGCTGATCACCACCGCTCCGGTATTAAGTGAAAAGCAGATAAACCGTAAAGTTAAAGTCGGTCTGGCGGTATTAATTACCTTTCTGATTGCTCCATCCCTGCCACCGGTAAATATTCCGTTAGTCTCCAGCGGGGCTTTCTGGGTCGCTGGCCAGCAGGTATTGATTGGCGTCGCTATCGGCTTGACGATGCAATTTGCTTTTGCGGCTATCCGATTGGCCGGTGAGGTGATTGGTTTACAAATGGGCTTGTCTTTCGCCACCTTCTTTGACCCCTCCGGCGGGCCGAATATGCCAGTTCTTGCCCGGTTGCTAAACTTGTTAGCGATGCTGTTATTTCTCTCGTTTGATGGGCATTTATGGCTAATTTCTTTATTAGCTGACAGTTTTCATACCTTACCTATCCAGTTCGAACCGCTTAATGGTAATGGTTTCCTGGCGTTATCCCAGGCCGGTTCGTTGATCTTTATGAATGGACTGATGCTGGCATTACCGCTCATTACCCTGCTACTTACCCAAAATATGGCGTTAGGGATGCTTAACCGCATGACGCCACAACTTTCTGTTTTCGTTATCGGTTTCCCGCTCACATTAACAGTCGGTATTATCTCGCTGGGATTAATCATGCCGTTATTAGCGCCTTTTACCGAGCATCTATTTGGCGAATTTTTTGACCGCCTGGCGGGGGTACTAAGTGGCCTGGCAAGTTAAGATTTAAGATTGCAGTGAGACGGCAAATGAAACCATCTCGATAAGCTTACATCAGTTAAGTGATTCGGATAAGCGGATGCAACCAACACGGCTGCAACTTGAAAGATGACGGCATACCTCTATCCAATAGATTTCATGTTGCAGCAAGGCGGCAAACGAGATTATCCCGATGAGCTTACATCAGTAAGTGATTCGGATAAGCGGATGCAACCAACACGGCTGCAACTTGAAAGATGACGGCATACCTCTATCCAATAGATTTCATGTTGCAGCAAGGCGGCAAACGAGATTATCCCGATGAGCTTACATCAGTAAGTGATTCGGATAAGTGAGTGCAGCCAACACGGCTGCAACTTGAAAGATGACGGATAGAAAAGAAGGTATGTCACCCCAAACCTTAGTGGGAAAAGGTGACATACCAAAAAGTGTACCCGGTTTAAGTACACCTAAGAGGGAACCTGCGGGACTGGCCCACAGGGTTAAGACAGATTATTTATTCAGTTGGAACAGAGACAAACCCTGCATATTAGTGAATGTGGTGTAAGACGCCTGCAATGCAGCCTGCTGCATGACATAAGACGAAATGGTTGCGGTCCAATCGACATCCACCAAATCACTTAACCGCTGTTTATTGATCAGTGTCCGGTCACTTCCCAGACTGTCCAAATTATCTAACTCTTGTAATTGGGTACCAATTTCAGCTTGTACAGATAAGACATTATTCAATGAGTTAGACATACCCCGAATACCTTTATCCATATCTGCAGTTGCCTGCTCTTTAACCGCATCTGTTGCGCCCTGCAAGGGGACTTTTAGTGAGTTCAATACGGTATCAATGGTATTAAAAACATTGGCTTCAGAGGCAACCGGTGTACCGGTAGAATCATTAGGCTCTGGTTTCGCATTGCTGGTTAATGCCATAAAAACACTGCTACCCGTGTGTCCTACGGTAATGGAGCGACTGGAATCGACTTTTTGTTCAATCGCGACATCGCCACCTTGATAAGTCACAGCACCAGTCGCACTCACAACGAATGGTGGCTTGTCACTTTGAAAGCCAGCAAAGATGTAACGGCCATTGCCATCAGTGGTGTTTGCCTGATTAACCAGTTGGTCTTTCAAACCCTGTAACTGCGTGGCATAAGATGCACGGTCATCGTCACTCAAAATATCGCTTTTAGCACTGATGATAATACTTTGAATTGACTGAATAGTGGTGGTCGCCTGTGCCAACACGGTGGTTTCCAGTGAGGAACTCTGACGGGCGAAGCTTCGCGCTAAGGTGTACTGGCTATTTTCCGACTGGGACTGTGACACCATCACCGCCTGAGAAGCCGCCATCGGATCATCCGAAGGATTGACGACTCGCTTACCCGTCGAGAGTTGTTGGCCCGACTCCATCCACAGGGATTGGGCATTAGTGACGCCCTGCATATTTTGCTGATACAACATGCTGGTACTTAAACGCACGATGTCAGTTCCTTTTTAGCAATAGCTTAGTCAGTTTTCCCGCATTGAGCGCAATACTGACTAAACCTAAAATGAGATAAGCAGCGGCATCAAGATGTTGCCGCTAACCAAACTTAACCGCGTATCCCCAGCAATGCGTTAAACAACGTTGAAGCGGTCTGAATCACCTGCGCATTCGCCAGATAATATTGCTGGAAACGTTGTAAATCACCGTACTCTTCGTCCAAGTTTACCCCGGAAATTGACTGCTGTTCCGCAGTCAACTGCTTAACAATATTGGCCTGTGCCGTACTATTAGTTTTGGCCGTTGCCGTCTGGTTACCGACGTTACTGACTAAACCGGCATAAGCACCTGAAAGTGTTGCTTTACCATCAACCAGTTTCTTGGTTTGCAGATCCAACAGTGCCTGCGCATTGACGTTGTTACTCGCACCGCCATCCTTGGTCCCACTAGCGGCAATCATGCTGGAGTCTTTAATGTCGACATGCAAGTTGGCGGCCACGTTGGACACCGTCTTGATAATGAACTTATCTCTGGCTTGTGGGCCTGTTACGCCGTTATCAATACTGACAGCAACGCCTTCAAAATTTAGCGTCGGTTTACCATTAGCATCAGTGCCCGCAGTCGTAGGAACTTTGACGTTATCTGACAGGCGTGTCACCTGCCAGTTAGTCCCATCAAACTCTACGCTATAATCGCTGGCTTTCACTTTCGATGTATCGGTGTAAGCCACGGTTAAGCCGGCATCGCCCTGATTTTTGGAATTTTTTAACGCTGTAGGTTGAGCAAAACTGAAGAAGTCAGTGCCCGCATCGCCATTAGCATCAAAACCAGCTTTATGTTGAGTGTTAAAGCTATCTGCCATCACCAGCGCCAATTGCCCCAGTTGGTTGCGGGCGCTGTCCAGCGCTTCACTGCGGAATTTCAAGGTTCCACCAAGTGACCCGCTAGTCAGACGACCTTCGTCGATTTCCATGGTCTCGCCAGTACCGCGGTTATAGCCCAATGTCAGGCGAGTCGCATCGGCACTGGATGGAATAGCCTCTACTTTATAGGCATTCGGCCCCTGAACCAGAGACAATCCTCCGGCAAATGAAACATTGTAAGTATCGCCATCTTGCTGGGTTACCGTTACGGAGACAATCTGGTTTAACTCGGTTACCAGTTGGTCACGTTGGTCGAGCAAGGCATTTGGCTCACTACCACTGCTGCCACGTAGACGGGTAATTTGATCATTTAGCTTAGCGATTTGTTCGGCATAGTTATTAATTTGCGTCGCACTGTCGCTTATCTTCTGATTAACACCGGTATCCATATCACGCAGATATTTATCGGCATTTTGGAATTGGTTAACCAACCCTTCGGCTTTACCTAATACTGTTTTACGCGCAGCATCATCGCCCGCGTTACTCACCAGATTTTGCAAGTTACTGAAGAAGTTCTGCATCGTGGTTGAGATGTTATTTGAGGTATTGGACAGTAAATTATCAATTTGCGAGATTTGTTGATAATAGGTTGTCAGCCCAGTGCTTTGCGTTTGCGAGGCACGCAATTGATTGGTAATAAAGGCGTTATATTCGCGATTAACACCGGTCACCGCCACGCCGTTACCAATAAAACCCGCCGGGCTTAAGGTGCCGCCATTTTGCGCAAAAATGGTGTTCTGACGGTTATAACCCGCCACCTGGAAATTGGTAATGTTGTTACTGACGGTGCTCAGTGCATACTGTGCCGCGCTCAGACCACTCATCGCAGTATTCATTAAACTATTGGACATGAAGAGATCCTTTTACCGCAGGCGATTCACATCGCGCACCTGCATTTATTAATATCGGGATACTGCCTGAGGAGATCTTCGCCCCCGCACAGCCTATTCAGGGTATCGGCCAGTATCTGGAAAACTTGAGTAAAAATATGGGTGTTATTGCCAGTAAAACCAATGAATAAAGTCGCGCACGTTACAGTGAGGACAGGCAGATCATAAAGACGCCGTAAACCCTTCCCTGGGGGCTCGAGCCGCACCCTCCCTGGCGCGGACGCTTTACTTTTCTGCCTATCCTCCCCTCACCAATTAGAAGAGTTCACCCAAGTCGCTACTGTATGCTTTCACTGCCTGCTCACCGGCGTTTTTCATTTGCTGGATAACACTCACCAATTTCTGGGCATACTGCGGATCAGTCGCATAACCGGCACGTTGCAAAGCATGCGCACCTTGTTCAGGGCTTTGAGCCGCAGCGACACTGGCGTAGCGCGGGTTTTGCGTCAGCAATTTGACATAATCACTGACAGCCTCGACGTAGGAGCCATACACCCGGAAGCGGGCTTTGGTTTTCTTCGCCACACCTTGCTCATATTCCGTGGTGGTGATTTCACTGACCGGGCCATCCCAGTTGCTGCCGGCTTTAATACCAAAGACGTTGTAGCTGCTTTTGCCATCAGCCGTTGGGATCTCTCGCTGACCCCAACCAGATTCCAGCGCGGCCTGCGCCATAATAAGCTGATGCGGAATACCGCTCTGTTGGCTGGCAATTTGTGCTGGAATCGACATACGTGCGACGAAATTACCGGTGCTTTGTGGCATTGACGCTGAATTGTTGGCCGGTGGTGTTGGTATTGCCCGACGCACCATTTGCTCCAATGCTTGCGCTGGCAGGGTTTGCAAGACTTCGTTATCCAGCATCATTGGCACTGTACCGGCAGTTTCACTCGGTGAAGTCGTCCCCGAAAGCTGTTCCACCATCATATCCGCCAGCCCTAACCCCTTGACCGACATTTGTTGAGCAATCTGTTGGTCATACATTGAGGTATAGAGCCGGGTTTGATCACTGTTCATAACGCCATCTTGCGGCAAAGCAGAACGCATGCTTTTCAGCATCATCTGCACAAACATCCCCTCCACCTGCTGTGCAACCTTCTTTAGGTTGCCATCGGGATCTCTTGCCGCGTCACGTTTTAAGGTGTTCAGTGATTGGGCATCATAAGCCGCCCCGAACATTTCATTGGCGCTGCCGGACCTTGCCATCAAATCACTCATTAGATAATTTCCAGTTTAGCCCGTAAGCAGCCAGCACTTTGCATCGCCTGCAAGATAGACATTAAATCAATCGGAGTTGCGCCCAGTGAGTTCAAAGCCCGAACCACATTATTCAAATTAGGGCTGGCATTAACGCGCTGCAATACGCCACCTTGTTGCTGAACGGAAATCTGAGTATTGGGTGTCACCACTGTCTGGCCACCACCGAAAGGTGTATCAGGCTGACTAACGGTATTTTGTTTATCAACGACTACCGACAGGTTCCCTTGCGCGACAGCGCAGGAATCCAATACCACATTGCGGTTCATCACCACCGAGCCAGTACGGGAGTTGATGATGACCTTGGCATCGCCTGCATCAATATTCACCGGGATATTCTGGATATCCGCCAGGAAACGCACTTGCGAACTGTTACCGCGCGGCACCAAGACCTGAATAGTCCGCGCGTCGATGGCGCTGGCGGAACCAAAACCACGTTGGCGGTTAATGGCATCACTGACCTGCTGTGCTGTGGTGAAATCTTCAGTATTTAATTGCAGATTTATCACCCCATCGGAGCCAAAGGTGGTCGGCAGCTCGCGTTCAATAGTTGCGCCATTGCTGATGCGCCCCCCCGTCAATTGATTGACCTGAACACTGCTACCACCAGAAGAAGCACCGGCCCCACCCACTAATACGTTACCCTGTGCCAGCGCATAAACCTGATTGTCGACCCCTTTTAGCGGAGTCATCAACAGCGTACCACCACGAATACTTTTGGCATTCCCCATTGAGGACACCACCACATCAATGGTTTGCCCGGCACGGGAAAACGCCGGTAACTTAGCGGTAACCATCACTGCGGCCACGTTTTTGAGCTGCATATTAGTGCCCGGTGGAACGGTGATCCCCAGTTGGGACAACATGTTACTCAGGCTTTGTGTGGTAAAGGGTGTTTGCATCGTTTGGTCACCGGAACCATCTAAACCAACGACCAGACCATAACCAATTAATGCGTTATCGCGCACGCCCTGAACGGTCACCAAATCGCGGATACGCTCGGCTGACGCCGGTAATGACACCAGCGTGAACAGCACAACAAGCTGCATAATAAATTGAGTGATAAGTGACTGTTTACGCATCAATGGGCCTCTTAGTATGGTGAAACATTAAGGAAGAACCGCTGCAACCAGCCCATGGTTTGCGCTTCATTGATATAACCATTACCCACATACTCGATACGCGCATCGGCCACTTGAGTTGAGGTCACGGTATTGCTGCCGCTGATGGTGCGTGGGTTGACAACCCCAGAGAAGCGAATGAATTCGGTGCCCTGATTAATGGCTATCTGTTTCTCACCCACCACATGTAAATTGCCGTTAGCCAGCACTTGATCAACGGTCACTGTGATAGTGCCACTGAAGGTGTTGTTCGCATTGGCCCCCCCCTTGCCACCAAAGGTGTTATCACCAGAAATATCCATATCCGCGCGTGCATTACCCAGTAACCCGTCGAGATAGCGAGGCGTCGTCGCAACACCAAATTTGCTGGAACCATTACGGCTCGCATTCGCTGAAGAGCTTTTGCTGGCACTGACATTTTCCTGCAAAGTAATCGTCAGTGTATCGCCGACATTACGTGGACGACGGTCTTCGAACAGTGGCTGATAACCATAGTTCATCGGCTGGGCCGCCTGGAAAATAGAACCATTCGGAAGTGGCGCACTAGCAGGAGCAGGCTGGGCAGACGTCGAGCCATCTACCAGTGATTTGTGCGGAATATACGCGCAGCCATTGAGTAGCAGTGTCGCCATCAAAGGCGCCCCCACCCATTTCAACTCAGCTAATTTACGCAGCGGCGATCTATCCATCTCTGATTATCAGTCCTGTAACCTGTTGGAGGTTGCGATAGCCAGCCTCAAATACGCATTATTCTGTGGCCGTCAGGGGGCTAAATTGCCCCCTGAGAGCGGATTTACAGCTGTGTCAGTTTTTGCAGCATCTGGTCTGAAGTTGAAACCGCTTTACTGTTTATTTCATAGGCGCGTTGCGTCTGGATCATGTTGACCAACTCTTCCGCCACATTGACGTTAGACGTCTCGACATATCCCTGATACAACAAGCCACCGCCGTTCAGCCCCGGCGTAGTTTCGTTCGGTGCACCGGAACTGGCGGTTTCCTGATACAGGTTCTCGCCGACACTTTCCAGGCCACTGTTGTTAATGAACGTGGCCAGTGTCAATTGTCCAACTTGCTGAGTGGCAGTTTGCCCCGGCAAGGTGACACTGACGATGCCATCACGACCAACTGTCATTTTCATCGCGTTAGCTGGAATGGTAATCGCCGGTTGTATCTGAAAGCCGCCGGAGGTGACCAACTGGCCATTTTGGTCCGTTTGAAACGAGCCATCACGGGTATAGGCATTGGTGCCATCAGGCATTTGCACCTGAAAGAACCCCTCGCCTTTAATAGCAACATCTTTGGTGTTATCGGTTTTGGACAGATTACCCTGGCTGTGTAAGCGCTCAGTGGCCACCGGGCGAACACCGGTACCAATCTGCAAACCCGATGGCAAGGTGGTCTGCTCGGAAGATTGTGCTCCCGGTTGACGCATAGTTTGGTACAACAGATCTTCAAAAACCGCCCGTTGGCGCTTAAAGCCGTTGGTGCTGACGTTCGCCAAGTTGTTGGCGATAACATCCATATTGGTCTGCTGGGCATCCAGGCCGGTTTTGGCAATCCAGAGTGATCGGATCATCAGTTTATTCCTCTGCGCCTAGGCGCTTAGCTCATTGCTAACAGTTGATTCGCGCGCTGTTCGTTTTCATCCACACTGTGGATGACTTTCATCTGCATTTCGAAACTACGGGCATTGGCAATCATGTCGGTCATGGCTTCAACCGCTTTCACGTTACTGCCTTCCAGCACACCCGGCATAATCTTGATAAGCGGGTCATTCGCCAACTGAGCACCCCGAGCCTGCTGTGTCTCAGGTGTCAGATGGAACAAGCCGTCATCGCCGTGCATCACTTCGCCCGCTGTTGCTCTAACCCGTTTAATCTGCCCAAGCTGCGCGATGGTATTCGGTGAGTCACCGGCATTCAGAGCCGAAATAGTGCCATCGGCAGCAATGGTGACAGCCGCCTGAGGAGGCACTTCAATCGGGCCGTTATCACCCATTAGCGGGTAACCCTGCACCGTCATTTGCCCATCAGCCGAAACCTGAATATTCCCATTACGGGTATAAGCCTCAGTGCCATCGGGCAGGCGAACCGCCAAATAGCCATCTTGCTGCAAGGCCACGTCCAACGGGCGACCGCTGTAATTTATCGTCCCTTGGCTGATATCTACGCCGGGGGTCGATGCCGTGACCATGGTGCGAGTCGCCATACTTGGCCCATCAATGGGCACAGCCCGCATCGCCGCCAACTGCGCGCGAAAACCCGGCGTCGAGGCATTGGCCAGGTTATTAGCGGTAACCGCTTGCAGTTCGAGTGACTGCCTTGCAGCCCCCATTGCGGTGTATATTGCGTGATCCATGAGCGAGTCCCGTCAGTTCGATTAACGCAGGTTAACCAGAGTTTGTAAGATCTGATCTTGGGTTTTGATGGTTTGCGCGTTTGACTGGTAGTTACGCTGCGCCACAATCATGTTGACCAGTTCTTTACTCAAATCCACGTTAGAGGATTCCAGTGCGCCACTGGTCAAGGTACCGAAACCGCCACTGCCCGCTGTCCCAAGGATTGGGTTACCGGATGAAAGTGTTTCTTTCCATACGTTATCGCCTTCGGATGACAAACCTTCAGGGTTGGCAAAGTTGACCATCACGATTTGACCGAGCAATTGAGTCTGCGAGTTGGAATAAGTACCGACTACTGAGCCATCGTTATTAATCTGGAAGCCCGTGAATTCACCGGCGGCATAGCCCGTTTGTTTTTGGGTCACAATGCTATCTGTACCCGTATTTTGCTGCTTACTGCCCGCCACACTCAGCGTGAAAGTTTGTGCCGGAGCACCGTTAACCACCCCCATTGGGATAGTCAATGTGAAGTCAGTAGCACTGGCTGGATTAGTACCATTGGTGACACTTTGCAGTGCGCCGTTGGTATCAAACGTCATGGAACCGCGTTTACCCGCTGTTTCAGCCGGTTTAGCACTGCTATCAAGGGTGTATACATCCCAGGTGTTACCCGCCGTGGTACTTTCAGAGCGTTTAACGTAGAACACGTTGATTTCATGGCGGTTACCCAAGCTATCGAAGGTGGTCATGTTATTGACGAAACTGTAGGTGCTAGGTTTGGTGGGATCAAACGTCGTGGCAGCAGGAATAACATCATGGGTTGAGGTCAGGTTAGCGACCATAGTACCCGAGGTCGTCGCCTTGGCTGGGATCATATTCTGCGGTACAGACAGCGCGACTGGATTCGCCCCTTGTTGTACGGTCGGCGGGGTACCGGTTGCCGGGTAGCCGGTTAAACTCAAGCCCTGCATATTGACGATATTACGGTTTTCATCCAGCTTAAACTGGCCGTTACGGGCATATAACACACTGCCACTGCTGTCTTGCATACGGAAGAAACCACTTTGACTAATAGCCAGGTCAAGACGGCGGTTAGTGGTGGTGGTGGTACCATCGTTAAAGTCCTGAGTGATGCCAGCGACTTTAACGCCCATCCCGGTCTGAGAGCCAGCAAACATATCGGCAAAAGAAACTGAGCCGGCTTTAAAACCTGACGTCGCCGAGTTGGCGATGTTGTTACCGATCACATCCAGGTTACTGGACGCTGCGTTCAAACCGCTGACTGCTTGAGAAAAGCCCATTTTCTTCTCCGTTAGATTCTGGGTCCGTGAAAGACCTTAAGCATTGATGACATATCAAACGCTACTTTTAAAAATGATGGTGAATCAGTTCGAATCATTGCTTCACCGTAAAGTTTTTGATTACTGCTACCGTTCAATAACCGGCTTACAAAATCTGACGAACCTTATCCATCGTGATAGTCCCCGCAAGGCCGAGATCCAATTTAGGGCCGTCGCTACCACGGGTGACGCCGTTGACAATGGCATAGCTCAATGGTGTGGCAACCACTTGTGCGCCCCCATTAGTCGCACTGATTGTGACGGTATAAGCACCATCCGGTGCATTGCCACCAGCGTCCAGCGAACCATCCCAGGTAAAGGCATGCACACCCGCCGTCAGACCGCCAATCTCAATGGTTCGGACAGCCACACCATTGCTGTCGGTGATAGTGGCAGTCACTTTGTCAGCGGCACGCTCCAGCTCAACACCAAACGGTGTTGTAGTCACAACGCCATCTTTGCTGCCAGCCAACACGTTGGTTCCCGGAACCATCACACCACGACCAATCAGGCTGCTCGCCTGCAAGGATTGGCTGTTATCAATCTGACCTGAGATAGAACCCAGAGTGGTATTCAACTTTTCAATGCCGCTCACGGTGTTGATTTGCGCCAATTGCGTGGTCAACTCGTTGTTTTGCATTGGATTGGTCGGATCCTGATTTTTTAACTGTGCCACCAACAATGTCAGGAAACTGTTTTGCAGATCTTGGCTGCTACTGCCGGTGGTCGAACTGGTACCGGTAGTGCTGTTAATACCGTAATCACTATCGGTCAGGGAATTCGTAATGGCCATTTATGCAGGCTCCTGTTATTGACCCAGTGTCAGCGTCTTGAGCATCAATGATTTAGTCGTATTCAATACTTCAACGTTGGCTTGATAACTGCGTGAAGCTGAAATGGTGTTCACCATCTCGCCGGTCACATCAACATTTGGCATACGAACATATCCCTTGGCATCAGCCAGCGGATTGCCGGGTTGAAAGACCAACCGATCCGGTGCCGGATCATCGATTATCTGTGCCACGCGCACGCCGCCCGTTTCTTGCCCCGGCTGAGCCGCCACCTGAAACACCACTTGCTTGGCGCGGTAAGGTTGGCCATCTGGGCCTGTTACGCTATCGGCGTTTGCCATGTTACTGGCGCTGACGTTCAACCGCTGCGATTGAGCTGATAATGCAGAACCGGCAATATCAAAAATATTCAGTAAAGACATACGTCTTATCCTTGTTGTAACACTGACATCATCCCTTTGATCTGGCCGCCAAGAACGGTCAAATCGGTCTGATATTTCAGGCTGTTATCGGCAAAATTCGTACGTTCACGGTCCATATCTACCGTGTTGCCATCCATTGATGGCTGATCCGGGACACGGAATAACAAATCAAGATCAGGTGGCTGAACTGTACTTGCCGGGATATGACGGGCTGACGTTAAACTGAGCGACACCCCGGTACCGCTGGCACGTCCTTGCTCCATGACTTTTTTCAGTTGGCTGGAGAAATCGATATCACGTGCCTGAAAGCCGGGTGTATCCGCATTAGCAATATTGGACGACAGGATCTCCTGTCGTTGCGCGCGCAAATTAAGCGCCTCTTGTTGAAAACGCAGAGCGCCGTCCAGTTTGTCGAGCATAGTCCCCCCGCAAGGTTAGAATTTGGAGCCGACAGCATAAACGCCGTACAGGAAAGCCTATCGTCAGAATAAGGGCAAAATGCGTTGCTATTTGTTCCCTTAACCTCAGCAAGGTACAGGTACACTAGTGGGTAACAGAGGCCGACTCGGTGTTATCGGGTTGTGTAGACGGAGAAGAGATGGGTGGCAATGAGCAGAAATGGCGTCATAAAATGTGCATTGGGGGGGCTGTTGCTGAGTCAAGCCGTCACTCATCAGACGATGGCGGCAGATTTATCTGTGCAGGTAAATCAATTCTTCCAGCAACAATATCCAGATAAAGAGAGTCAGGTTAACGTGGTGATTAAAACCCCGCAGAACCAGTGGCCACCATGCGATATGCCCGAGATAACGCTACCGGCTAATGCCCGCCCGTGGGGTAATATTAGTCTGTCGGTGCGTTGCGATGGTGTGCGGCGTTTTATTCAGACACAAGTACAAGTGAGTGGCCATTATGCAGTGGCAGCTCGTCAACTGGCAGTCGGTGCGAAAATTACACCGCAAGATATCGAAATGAAACAAGGTCGGCTCGATACCCTGCCTCCCGGCGTATTATTGGAGCCCAACTTTGCTCAAGGTACCGTCAGTTTACGACAAATCAATGCGGGTCAACCGCTGACACGCAATATGTTGCGCCGTCTGTGGATAGTCAAAGCAGGGCAAGAAGTGCAGGTCTTGGCGCAGGGTGAGGGATTTAATGTTAACAGTAATGGTAAGGCGATGAATAATGCAGCCATTCAAGATAATGTTCGGGTGCGCATGATATCAGGCCAAATCGTCAGCGGTACCGTAGCCGACGATGGCACCGTTCGTATCATGTTATAGTTATTAAAGTTTTTTTAACCTGTGCCGATAACCCTAATATGCAGTTATTTGCGGGTAAAATAGTGACAATCCCGCCATTCTTTTACTGAAAGATAAAAGTCTTGCGGGTCGATAAACGTCAATCCCGCTATAGAGGGAGTAACAGAATATGAGTATTGATCGCACTCAGCCGCTATTACCGGTAACACAAGTGCAGCCACGTGAAACAAGTGATATTGCGCAACAGACGCGTAAACCGTCCACTCAATCAAAGACACCGGTAAGTGGTACTGAGGTTAAATTGAGTGATGCGCAGGCAAAATTGATGCAACCGGGCAGCCAGGACATCAATGTAGAACGTGTCGAAACCTTAAAACAGGCGATCCGTTCAGGCCAACTGACGATGGACACCGGTAAAATTGCCGATGCCTTACTCAAAAATGTCGCCGATGACCTGAAGAATAGCTAAACGTAAAACAATCGTTAACCGTAAAAGGATAGGTGGTGGTGGAAAGATTACAAACCAATCTGGATCAGCAACTGGAACTACTTGAATCCCTAAAAACCGTAGTAGCGCAAGAGCAGCAACTTCTGTGTTCCGGTCGGATTCAAGGTATCGTGTTGCAAGGCGTGACTGAACAAAAAAGTTCAATTTTGGCGACCTTGGCTTATCTGGACCAGACCCGGATCACCACCGAGAAAAACATAAATATTCAAGCACCCTACAGCAGCGTCACTGTGCTAGCGGAGCGCTGGCAGCGTATTTTGGAACTGGCCGAAGGCCTGCTCTACGGCAACCTGCATAATGGGCTTTTGCTGCAACAGCATATTGAGCATAACACTCAGGCGCTGGCAGTTTTAAATACACGTCACGGTCAATCACTGTATGGGCCAGATGGTCACTCTAAAGGTGCCAGTTTACTGGGCCGCAAGATTGGTATTTAGCACTATTGAGGCTCCGAGCACAGTGGATAGGCCGTTGACACCGATGTCCCCTGCAATGCACCGCTAGTCATGTCCATGGCGACAAAATCTGTGCTGGTCTTTTTGGTCCAATAATTTCCTGTTGACCAGCCTGAACTGTAGGTAGTCAGACTGCCCCACTCACCCCATAAAGTCCCATCCGGTGATCGCGAGCCATTAGTGGCACGCGAGGAGTCAACCAGCGCTACGAAATCACCAAGCTGCTGACACTCTCGACTCGCCGCTGTACTGGATAGCAGTGAACCGCCATCCGAGAAGACCCACAAATTAGGTTTGAACTGATAGGTCGCCGTATAGCTCGGGAATTTTTTACTTTTTGCCGTCACGGTGACGGTGCTGCCATAGGTTCTATAGGCAATTTTGACCTTACCTTGACTATCAACTGATGCACTGGCCGCATAGGATGATGTCCAGTCATACTGAGCATTATTTGTTACATTATCATTCATTTCCAATTGGAATGTGGCATCCTTAAAGATAGTTTTGGGGAAGCTTTTATCTGTGGCAAATTGCTCACCGTTCACCTTAATACCGGTTATTTTCGGCACCGGATATAAGGTAATTGTTTTCTGCAATGAGTCTAGTGGAGTTGCATCTACCAGCGGCGTAATGCTGACATTCCCAGCGGTGCTCCCCACTACACTGGCGGTATAGTTGTCTGCATTTTCAGTAATCGTACCGATATTTACCGGTATACCACTTTGCCTAAATTCAAGATTTTGTATCCCGTTGACAAACTCATTATTTTTATTGCGGGGTACAAACGTCAGTAGCGACGACATCGTGCCATCGGCAACAATATCGGGTGTGGAAACGTTAAAACTTGAGTTTGTGGCATCTGCCGGTAGCACGGTAAATCGCACATCAGCAGTAGCCTGTTGCCCCTGAAGATCTAAAGTCACTATTGAGACTCCAGCAGTGGTGCTAGTTAATGCAATGCTTATCACTCCCTGCGTATCCGTTTTTTTCGTGACTTTACTGGGAAGCGCGCCATTACTGATAGTTATCACCCCCTCTTGCCCGGCAACCGGCGTATTGTCACTATCAGTTACTGTAAATTTCACCGTGATGGGAGTGTTACCATCAGCAAGCGCACCATCATCAGTTACCTCCGTAGTGATAACAAACTGAGGTTGCTGCACAATAACAGTCAGCGTTGAGGGGTTAGAGCTATTACCGCGGTTATCAATAGCCGTGGCACTGAGGGTATAGGTATTGACCGCCGGTTCGCTCTCGTCTGCTTTCCTCGCAGTACGACTCGCTGGTGCCATCGGTTTATAAGGCGGTAATACCACATTGTAATGTGTTGCACCAATGGGTATTAATTTGCCACCCGCAGCAACCCATTGAGCATCATCCCAAATAATACGCTGTAGTACAGATTTAGACTGTACTTGTGCACCAACAGAATAAACCTGCCCTGGCAGGCCTGAGAGCACGGCAGGTGAGAATGCTAATTTGAAAGTATTCTGTTTTTGGTATTCCAGAATAATATTCGGATTACGTTCAACCAGATTATAACGGCTCTCGGCCAGTAAACGGGTTCCAGCCACTACTGCGGGGCTAAATTGCGAACGGAAACTTTCACCTAGTCGATAATCCATTTGTATGTTCCATTGTGTTTCATGTTGTCGACTTTTCCCCATTCGTTGATCGACCCCGAGAGTAATGAAGGGGATCGGCGTAAAAATAAGCCCTGCGGTCACCGCATAAGGGTTACTTTGCAGGTTATCTTTACCAAACAAAGCAACCCGCTCACCACGATACTGCTCATATTTTAATTTCCCGCCCAGCTGTGGAAATGCGGGTAAATACGCCATAGCGTGAATGTCACCCCCACTTGCCGGGCGCTCGTGATAGTCAGAAAAATCACGGGATTGATGCCAACCATTAAGACGAAAATAACCATTGGCAGACAATTGTAAATAATCAGTCCAGGCTTCTGCACCCACGCCAATACGATAATTGTGCCCGGTCATGTCATTGTCATAGAAAGTGTTAAAGCCATACATCCAGCGTTGCTGGAAAGTACGCATCCCAGCGCCGATATTAAGGATATTGCGACTGTCTTTATTTCTGATGCCCAACTGACTAAAAAAGAGATATGAAGCAGAGTCATACCAAGGCAACAACCAATCAAGGGAACTTTCTTCGAGGGAGAGTTTTTTGTCAAAATTAACATTAACCTGAGTTGTCCCGAATCTATTTAGCCAGTGTTTTACTTCCTGATTTGTCGCGTCATTTACTATTGACCTGGTGATATTGGATGCATTACCTGATGCCGCAAGACTGGTTCCGGCATTGATCATCTTATTGATTGTTTCATTGTGTTCAGTCGAGTTATCTAACTCTACTGAATTAAAATAATATTGCCGTGAAATCCCAGAGGTAAATATGCCGAATATTAAACCAACTAATAATATTAACCTGAGAATAATTTTAGTCACAGTTAGCGTATTAAAAAACAAATACATTAATGCACTCCTTTGGCGTGAACTAACACAGAAATATTTACTTAAAGAGTAACGATAACAAACAGCAACCAGAAATGAATTTGCGACCCCTTTCGCAAGCAGTAATAATAGAGTAGCAGAATTTACACTATGAAAATTAAAATATTAAAAACACAACTGAAAATATTAAAAAGTAATTACAATGAGGAGTGATGATATTAAATTAATTATATTAACTATCGAAGTATATTTACCCTAAATATATAGAGGCTACACTTTTATTATCAAAATAGCTTACATTCGACTCATAAAATAGACTCTCTTCATTTTTTACGATGTATTAATCTGATGCGACTAAGCACCTATTGGCTTAGTTTAAAGGGGGGATATGAAAAAACAGAATGTACTATTGAGTTTGGTTTTTTGCGGTGTAATGGCGATGTCAGTACATTCAACAGCGCAAGCCAATAAGCCAGGCAGCATGATGCTACTTCCTATGTGTTGCACCTTCACTTATCCATTATGGATTCAACGATAATTGACTATGACCTGGTTATTAATGACTTGCAGTGGTGGATTGACACGCCCTTTGCCTGCGATAAAGTAGATAAACGTCAGTTGGGTAGCAGCAGCTTCTCCTGCCAATCCGCGACTCAGCCCGCTACCACCCTCAAGTGGCATGCAGCGATTTGGCGTACATAATTTAACTTGTAAACCATCTGGTGCTGCTGACATTAATTGGTAGCGCCAACTTATCGATACAATTCGCGCATTTTCTTGAGCCAGTGCAACCGGTGATTGCAGTGGTTTGGCAGAGATTGCCACACCGCGAAAACTCTGAGTTACACCAATATCATCGGCCACCCAAGAGCCTGAAGCCATTGCATTTAATGGCAATATTCCGATTGAAAATAAACCCAGCAGAACGCTTCGGGAAAGAGAAGTCAGCATCAGGCCGCTCCTATGGTTGAGGTCATACGGATTTGGCGATTGTCACCGATTTCCAGATTTGACAGCACCACCATCTGCGGCAGGCTGCGGCGCAAGAAGCGAGCTAATAATGCACGCAGTGCGTGGTTAACCAACAACACTGGCGGAGCGCCCAGCATCTCTTGACGTTGCAGTGCTTGCTTGGATTGTTCCAATAGGCGGTCAGCCAGCCCCGGTTCTAAACCGCTACCGCCTTGCAGTGCTTGTAATAACAAACGCTCCAAGGCCGCATCTAACCCAATGACTTGAATCTCGCCGGTACCAGGGAACCACTGCTGGGCAATTGAGCGACCCAGTGCGACTCGTACCACCGCGGTTAACTCATAAGGGTCGGTTTGATTTGGTGCATGCTCGGCAAGCGTCTCAATAATGGTGCGCATATCACGAATGGAGACCCGTTCCATTAACAGGTTTTGTAGCACTTTATGCAGCGTGGTTAAGCTCACCACACCTGGGATGAAGTCCTCGGTCAACTTCGGCATCTCTTGTGAAACCCTATCCAACAGTTGCTGGGTTTCCTGACGTCCGAACAAATCACTCGCATATTGGCTAATCAAATGATTTAAGTGTGTGGCAACAACTGTGCTGGCCTCGACCACGGTGAAACCTTGAATTTGTGCTTGCTCACGTAATGCACTTTCAATCCATACCGCCGCCAAACCAAAGGCCGGATCTTGTGTCGCTTCGCCGGGCAATGTCCCAACCGCATTACCAGGGTTGATCGCCAACCAGCGGCCCGGATGGGCTTCGCCACTGCCAATCTCGACCCCTTTCATGAGGATCCGATAACTCGCAGGCGGGAGTTCCAGATTATCCCTGATATGAACTACCGGCGGCAGATAGCCCATTTCTTGAGCAAACTTTTTGCGGATACTACGGATACGCCCGAGTAACTCACCATTTTGCTGGAAATCAACCATCGGGATCAGACGATAGCCGACCTCCATACCCAGAGGATCTTCCAGTTGAACATCTGACCAAGTGGCTTCTGTCGCTTGTTGTTGATCCTGCATAACCGGTGCTTCTGCGGCTACCGGTTGCTGCGACTGTTTACCTCGTAAACGCCAGGCCAGAGCCAATAACGCCGCGGTGAATAGCAGAAACACAAAGTTAGGCATACCGGGCACCATACCCAGTAAACCCAGTACGGCAGCACTCAACACCATCACCCGTGGGTTGTTGAACAACTGGGTGACCATTTGCTGGCCCACATCCTGATCAGTGCTCACTCGGGTAACAATTACACCCGCGGCAGTGGATATAACCAATGCGGGGATTTGCGCGACCAATCCATCACCAATGGTTAACAGCGTATAGGTTTCTGCTGCATGCCCCACGGCCATATTGTGCTGGAGTACTCCGACTAACAGGCCGCCGACTACGTTAATGACCATGATCAGTAACCCAGCAACCGCATCACCACGAACGAACTTACTGGCCCCGTCCATTGAACCGTAGAAGTCCGCTTCTTGTGTCACATCAGAGCGGCGCTTTTTCGCTTCATCTTCACCAATCAAACCGGCGTTTAAGTCTGCGTCGATGGCCATCTGCTTACCGGGCATACCATCAAGAACAAAACGTGCGCCAACTTCAGCAATACGCCCTGCCCCTTTGGTGATGACCATAAAGTTGATGATAACCAAAATAACAAAGACCACGATACCGATGGCAAAGTTACCGCCTACCAGGAAATGGCCAAATGCTTCAACCACTCGTCCTGCCGCAGCAGCACCAGTATGCCCATCCATCAGAATAATACGGGTAGAGGCCACGTTTAGGGATAAACGCAGTAAAGTCGAGAACAATAGAATGGTCGGGAATGCAGCAAAATCTAAAGTACGCTGAGTAAACATCGCAACCAACAACACCATAATGGACAGCGCGATATTGAAGGTAAACAACAAATCAAGGACGAAAGGCGGCAGTGGCAGCACCATCATCGACAAGATCATGAGGATTAAGATTGGCCCGGCAAGAATTTGCCACTGCGTATCTTTGAAGTTGCCCGGTAAACGAAGCAGGGCGGCCAAATTAGCCATTAGTCAGTCTCACTCTCTTCTGTTGCAAAATCCAGCCCTTCCGGTACCGGCAGATGTTCAGGTTTTTTCGGGATTAACCCACCTTCGCGCTTCCAGCGTTTCAGCTGATACACCCAGGCAAGGACTTCAGCGACCGCCGCATAGAGGGTGGCAGGAATATGTTGACCCACTTCGCTGTGCCGGAATAATGCCCTGGCCAGCGGCGGAGCTTCTAATAAAGGAATGCGATGTTCGGCGCCCAACTCACGAATGCGCAGTGCTACGGCGCCCGCCCCTTTCGCCAAGACTTTTGGCGCACTCATTTTGGCTTCGTTGTACTGCAACGCGACAGCGTAGTGAGTCGGGTTAGTTACTATCACATCAGCTTTGTGTACATCAGCCATCATCCGCCGGCGCGCCATAGCCCGTTGCTGCTGGCGGATACGCCCTTTCACATGCGGATCACCTTCTTGATCCTTGAACTCATCCCGTATTTCCTGTTTGGTCATACGTAACTTTTTAATATGGCTGGTTATTTGGAAAAACACATCGAAGCCGACCATTGGGGTCAGGCCTAAAACCACCACTAATCCACAGAAAATAATCAAGTGGAGTGCATCACCTAAGGCGGCCACCGGAGGCGCAGCCATTAACCGCATCATGTCGGGCCAGTTATGCCAAAGAAATATGCCGGTCACCCACCCCACCAGTGTCGCTTTCAAGATAGCTTTTAGCAGTTCAGCCAGCGCCTGTGAGGAAAACATCCGTTTTAAACCCGCGATAGGGCTCATCCGTTTTAGGTCAAATTTGATTGATTCGCCGCTAAACAGTACGCCGCCCAGTAGCATTGGTACCGCCATTGCCACTATGACTAATCCGGCAAAAATAGGTATCAGCGCTATCAGCGTCTGTCTGAGTAACATGCCAATTTGGCGCAGCATTTGCTTATCATCACTGATAAGGGCGTGATCAAAATGCAACCCCTGAGCAATCATGGCTGCCAGTTGACGTGCCATCGATTCCCCCGAAACCCACAGAATAGCCAAACCGGCCCCGAGCATCAGCATCGAGGTCAGTTCGCGTGAGCGCGGTATCTGGCCTTTCTCGCGAGCCTTCTCCAGCTTATGGGCTGTGGGTTCCTCGCTTTTGTCCGCATCGCTATCTTCAGCCACAGTAATGGCTTCTGTTAACGTAAATGTTACTGTTCAGCGTAAGCGTTCCCATCTAAGAGAAAATTAATATGCTTAGCATGACAAACATTTAGTTAGCCTATGGATGGAACAACGCTGCAATTAGGGGGTTATTTCTCGGTTCAAGGCATTCGGCGGGGTTGGTCAGCATTTATCGAATGGCGAAGCAAAAAGAGAGGGTAGATGAGAGAGGCCTCTCACCTACCTGGTAAGGTTATCGCGACTTAGAAGCCCAAGCTATCGAGCAAATCATCAACCTGATCTTGACTGGCAATGACACCGGCGCCATTTTTATCCAATTGTGGCCCATTGAGGAGACTGTCGGTCGGTTTTTGCGGTTTTGACGGCATATCAGGAATGTTCTCCATCAATACCATTAATAACTGTTTCTCAATTTCTTGCACCACATCCATCATGCGCTTGATGACCTGACCCGTCAGATCTTGGAAATCCTGCGCCATCATGATTTCTAATAATTGTGCATTGGTAAATGAGGTATGTTGTGGTACTTCATCCAGATATTCGCGGGTATCAGTGACCAGAGAACGGGCATCTGACAATTCGATTGGGTTCTCAAACCATTCATCCCAGCGAACTTTTAGTGCTTTAGCGGATGACTCAAGCTCATTCTGGCGCGGCTGTGCCGCTTCAACACAGTTCAGAGCTCTTTCTGCAGCTTGCGCTGTCATATGAACCACATAGTCCAGACGGTCACGGGCATCAGGAATGGCTTCTGCCGCCTGAGCAATTGCCTGATCAAGACCCAACTCACGCAAACTGTCGCGTAACATCCGCGTCAGCTGACCAATACGACTTATTATATCACTGGCTGATGCCGCATCTGTTGCGGGCATTTGATGGTTACTCATCTCGCCTCCTTACATACCCAACTTTTCAAAAATCTTATTGAGCTTCTCTTCCAAGGTAGCGGCAGTGAAAGGTTTCACTACATAACCACTGGCACCTGCTTGCGCTGCTGCAATGATATTCTCTTTTTTAGCTTCAGCCGTGACCATCAGAACTGGCAGAGTACCAAGAGCACCATCAGCACGGATAGTTTTCAACAGATCCAAGCCATCCATATTCGGCATGTTCCAGTCAGAAACCACAAAATCAAAACCACCCGCACGTAATTTATTCAATGCGTCTACGCCATCTTCGGCTTCTTCCACATTGTTAAAACCCAGCTCTTTCAGCAGGTTTCGGACAATACGACGCATGGTCGAAAAATCGTCTACCACCAAAAATCTGAGATTCTTATCCGCCATACCAACTCCTAAGGTTTGTTGCTCACCGCTGAGCGATTAAATACCAAAACTGACTTACACCCGATTTTCCCCAAGGCATTGGCGTTGCAACAAAGCGGCAAGCAAACGAATCCCGATGATCTGACATAAATCAGTAATTCGGGCAAGTAAGCGCAGCCAACACTGCTGTGACGTCAAGGACGAAGGGATTAGATTCGCAGGGCTTGACCGCTGCTTATCTGTGCCAACATGCGCTGACTTATCTGGTTCAAATCTAAGATTTCATTAACGCCGCCCATCCCAATAGCTTCACGCGGCATCCCGAAGACCACACAACTGGCTTCGTTTTGTGCAATGGTATAAGCCCCTGCTCGGTGCATCTCCAGTAAACCGGCAGCACCGTCATTACCCATTCCCGTCAGAATGACTCCGACCGCATTGCGTCCGGCATACTGTGCCACTGAACGAAAAAGCACATCGACTGAGGGACGATGGCGATTAACCGCAGGCCCGTCATGAATACGCACCTGATAGTTTGCCCCACTACGCGCCAATTCCATGTGCCGATCACCGGGGGCAATATAGGCGTGTCCGGGCAATACCCGTTCACCGTCTTCTGCTTCCTTCACGGTAATTTGGCACAATTTATTGAGCCGCTCTGCAAATGAACGGGTAAAACCCGGAGGCATATGCTGTGTTATCAACAATGCCGGACTGGTCGGAGGCAAAGGTTGTAACACGGTACGGATGGCTTCTGTCCCCCCCGTCGATGCGCCGATCGCAATGAGTTTCTCACTACTGAGCAATGGCGTATGCGTTAGCATCACCGGCGCATGTTCCGGACCGCGCTGTGGCAAACGAGCTTTTGCGGCCGTGCGGATTTTCTCCGCAATCAACTCGCTGTAAGCCAGCATCCCTTCTCGGATCCCTAACTGCGGTTTGGTGACAAAATCGATAGCCCCCAATTCCAGCGCGCGCATGGTTATCTCTGAGTTTTTTCCCGTTAATGATGAAACCATCACTACCGGCATCGGCCGTAACCGCATTAATTTCTCAAGAAAATCCAAACCATCCATCCGTGGCATTTCAACATCGAGTGTTAACACCTGCGGATTAAATTTTTTAATCAAATCACGGGCAACCAACGGATCAGGTGCAGCTGCAACCATTTCCATGTCTGGGTGACTGTTAATAATCTCTGTCATTAACTGGCGCATTAACGCGGAATCATCAACGCACAATACTCTGATTTTACTCATCACCTCTCCTTGGTCAGCCCATAAACGGTCTGCCCGCGCAAATAGAATTCCCGACTAATTTGACTGAAATTCTCCGAATGGCCTGCAAACATCAAGCCGCCGGGTTTTAGCAAAGGGACAAAGCGACGCAGAATGCGCTCCTGCGTTTCTTTATCAAAATAAATCATCACATTACGACAAAAAATAGCGTCAAATTGCCCTGGCAACGCCCATTCGGGTGCAAGTAGATTCAATTGCTGGAAATGAATCATATTGGCAAGTACCGGGCGCACTCTTACCATGCCCTGATGAGGGCCGGTGCCACGCAGAAAATAGCGTTGCATTTGTTGCGCAGACAATGAGCGCAATTCATCTTGTCGATACACGCCACTGGTCGCTTTCTCCAGGACTTGTGTATCAATATCACTGGCCAATATCTGGCAAGATCCCGACCGATTTCCCAACACATCACACAGTGTCATGGCAATGGAATAAGGCTCTTCACCGGTCGATGCCGCCGTACTCCAGACCGAATAACTCCCCGGCCGCTGACGAGCATGCTCTGCCAGAATCGGGAAATGGTGCGCCTCACGGAAAAATGCTGTCAGGTTAGTGGTCAAGGCATTAACAAATGCCTGCCACTCTGCACTGTTAGGATCGGTCTCCAGTAAAGCAAGGTATTGACCAAAATCGTTAATCCCCAACAACCTCAACCGCCTCACCAGGCGGTTATAGACCATTTCCCGTTTGTGATCGGCCAGCACAATCCCGGCCCGTTGGTAAATAAGTTGGCAAATGCGTCGAAAGTGAACATCCGACAGCGGCAGCCGTTGAATCATCTGGGTCAAAGGAGACCCAAACTCTTGGGGTGATGGTTTCATCCGGCCTCACCCCACAACACTCTCTTTTTTACGCCGTTTGACAATCTGGGATTTCCTTAACAGCCGGTTGATTACTACTGCGATCTGCTGACTGCTCCTCCCCGTTGTCGCTATCCTGCTCCAAACGAAAAACAGACACTGCATCGGAGAGCATACCTGCTTGCTCTTCGAGTGCATTAGCCGCAGCCGCTGCCTCTTCCACTAATGCGGCGTTTTGCTGAGTAACCTGGTCCATCTGTGTTACCGCGAGTGAAACCTGCTCAATACCCCGGCTTTGCTCATCCGAAGCGGAAGCGATTTCACCCATAATGTCGGTAACCCGAGTTACTGAGCGAACAATCTCCTCCATGGTGGTACCCGCATTTTCGACCAGTGTGGAACCCTGGCGAACACGGCTAACCGATTCATCGATTAACCCTTTGATTTCTTTTGCTGCCTGCGCACTGCGCTGAGCTAAATTGCGGACTTCGCCCGCCACAACGGCAAAACCACGCCCTTGCTCTCCGGCACGAGCTGCTTCAACAGCAGCATTCAGAGCCAATATATTGGTTTGGAAGGCAATGCCATCGATAACGCTGGTAATAGCGCCAATCTTCTGCGAACTGGTGGCGATATCATGCATCGTTGTTACCACACTTCCGGCTAATTCACCGCCTTTAGCCGCCGTTCCAGAAGCATCTTGTGCCAGTTGCGTGGCTTGACGAGCATTATCGGCATTCTGTTTCACCGTCGCAGTCAGTTGCTCCATGCTGGCCGCCGTTTGCTCTAATGAAGCCGCCTGCTGCTCGGTTCTTGCCGACAAATCATTGTTACCAGCAGAGATTTCCTGAATACCCGTTAACATCGATTCTGTCCCATCGCGAACATGACTAACCGTAGTGATTAGCGACTGTTGCATGGTAAGTAAACTGGCAAACATCTGACTGATTTCATTACGGCCGGTCACAGAAATTTGAGCGGATAAGTCACCTTTGGCAATGCGGTCAAAATGAGCGCGCATGGTTTTTAATGGCGATACAAACATAGTGCGTAGCCAGATCAGTGAAGAAATGGCCATTGCGATCACCATCAGAATTGCACCAGCAAAGATCCACATAGCGAGGTGGTAAGCTTGTTGGTTCTGGGTGCCGGCTTCTGCAATTACTTCATTGGCATACTGTAAATATTGTAAGAAATCAGCTTCAAACAGATCTTGAGTTTTCTGGGTAGGTTGATCCATAAAACTCTGCAAATTACCGGCTTCCAGGAAATCAATTAACTCCCGTAATGAACTGCGTAAGTTCTGATAACTGTTCTTGGTTGCATCTAACAACTCCCCCCCGGTATCGCTCTCATCCAGACGAGGCACCGCCAGAAACTGATTAAAATAGAGATCGGCTTTCTGTAACGAGCTCCGCGCATTGCCCATTAGCGCGTTGACTTTCTCCTGAGGAACTTTGAGAGCCGAGCGAGTCGCCGCTCGGTTTAAGGTATTACGCGCCTGAAGTAAGGATACCCAACTGAGGCTTAATGCATCCCGCTGCTGGCTGCTGAGATCCACTCGGTTTAAATTTTGATAGTCTGAACGAAATGCAGTAAATGACAGACCACTTGAAATCAACTGTATCGAGCAAATCAACATCAATAACAGGAAAAAGCTGGTAGAAATCCGGATTCGGCCAAACATCGTAACCTCTTCTCAGCCAGCTCGTTGGCCGGCTTCTATTTATCCCCGTCATACTTCAAGCTGCAGGTGTTGGCTGCCTTCGCTCACCCTACGGGCCAGCGCCAGCGCTGTTCAAAATGGTTTACAACCAATTTGTCTCTTAGTTACCGCCTTCCTGCAACTCGAATTATTTAGGGTATTTTTTTTGTGTAGGGGTACTAGAAAGTTTCCCAATTCTCTTGCAGGTCACTTCCCAGTGCTTTTTTAGCAGTGCCGCTCTTATCCTGTGTCGGCTGCTTGGTTTTTCTCACATCTTTTTTGCTACTACTGCTATCCATACGCAGAACAAATACGGACATGGATTGGGTTAGCATACTGGCTTGTTCTTCCAGTGCTGCGGCGGCAGAGGCAGACTCTTCCACCAAAGAGGCGTTTTGTTGGGTCACACGATCCATTTCAGTCACCGCCTGACCTACCTGATCGATACCACGGCTTTGTTCATCAGAAGCGGACGCGATTTCCCCCATGATGTCCGTCACTCGGGTCACTGCATTCACGATATCACCCATGGTTTCACCGGCACTTTCAACCAGTACAGAGCCCATATCGACACGGTTGACTGAGTCTTCGATCAAGCCTTTTATTTCTTTTGCAGCTTGTGCGCTGCGCTGGGCCAGATTGCGTACTTCACCGGCGACAACAGCAAAACCACGGCCTTGCTCACCTGCACGAGCGGCTTCAACCGCAGCATTCAATGCCAGAATATTGGTTTGGAACGCGATGCCATCAATGACGCTGGTGATATCGGCAATTTTCTGCGAGCTACCGGCAATGTCATGCATGGTTTGCACCACGTTCGCGACGACTTTCCCACCTTTTTGCGCAGTTTCAGATGCACTTAATGCCAGTTGGCTAGCCTGACGGGCATTTTCAGCATTCTGTTTCACCGTGGCAGTTAACTGCTCCATGCTGGCAGCGGTTTCTTCCAAAGATGCGGCTTGTTGCTCGGTACGCGCTGACAAATCATTATTACCTGCAGCAATTTCTGATGCGCCACTATAAATAGCATCAGCCCCTAAACGGACATCACTGACGGTAGTCACCAATTCAGATTGCATGTGCTTCAGACTGGCAGCCAAGGTGCCCATTTCATTGCGACTATGCACTTCAATATTCTGAGTCAAATCACCGTTAGCTATATGTTTGATATGCTCAATCAAGTGCTTCAGTGGGTTAATCAAGATATGTTGCATACCTAGCCATACCCCAACAATCGCCACCAATACTGCAATCAGTACAAAAACAATCACGCTCATTGCATAAGTGAAGGAGCGGTTACTGTCTTCCACTGCACTGGAGTAAAGACGATCGTTTTGTGTCAAGTAGGTGTTGTAGTCATGCTCAAAAGCATTTTGGAAACTGGAGGTTGGCTGGTCAAAGAATTCATTGATCTTACCTGCTTCCATCAATTGGATAAGTTCGGTCAATGCACCAAAGTATTGCTCATAAGTTTGTTTTAACTTTCTAGCTGATTCAAGATCTTGTTGGCTATCCAGAGGAATTTGCTCGTAGCTTTTAAAACGCTCTGCCGCCACACCCAAGGTGCCTTTGGCTGAAGCCAAAAGATCATTCACTGTCGGGCCGCTACCGGTGTGGTTCACATCCATCATGTAGCGAATGCCAGCACGATTTAACGTATTTCGTGTTTGCAGTAAATTGACCCAGCTTTCATTCAGCACCGACTGCTGTTGACGGATAACTTGTAAAACAGCAAAGTTTTCTTTGTCATTTTTCAGGGAGTTGAAGAAAAGCCCGCCGGAAACCAGCTGTAAGGCACCAAATAGCACTAACACCAACAGCAAGCTGGTGACCACTTTCATACGCTTGAACATGTTATCCCTTCATAAGTACGTCAAAATATAGGTATGTCAAATACGGGTACGCCAAAACAGCCAAAACATAAGACGTTTAATTAACTGTATTATCGGCACCAAAGGGGGGAACTTTACCGGGGAGAAGGATTATTTTACCGGGGAGACACTAAGGATTAACAATTTGATCTTTGTTTTTAGGAAAAACTCGGCGCAGAAGGGCTAATTTGCCCTCCCGCTTGATTGAAAAGATGATGATAATGTTGCCACTGATTCGGCATCGAATCAAAAACTGCCCCATTAGGCTTAGTTAACCTTTCACCACTGAATCGAGCAATGACATTTCTTCACTGCTCAGTAATTTCTCAATATCAACCAAAATAAGCATCCGCTCACCCAGCGAACCTAAACCTGTCAGGTATTCGGTCGCCAGAGTCACAGCAAACTCAGGGGCTGGACGGATTTGCTCAGCCGTTAATGACAGCACATCAGAGACACCATCAACAACAATACCGACGACACGCAGGCCAAAGTTCAGCACGATAACGACCGTATTTTCGTTATAGCTGACGCCCTGTTGAGCAAATTTAACCCGTAAATCAATAATAGGAACAATAACGCCGCGTAAGTTAGTGACACCTTTAATGAAAGCCGGGGTGTTAGCGATACGGGTTACTTGATCATAACCACGGATCTCTTGAACTTTCAGAATATCAATGCCGTACTCTTCAGCACCCAGCGTAAAAATCAGGAATTCTTGTCCTACCGTTTCGCCAGCCAGCTTCGTGACGGTTGCTAGTCCTGCCATGTTTTTACCCTTCAATCAATAGGTTGAATTTATGTTTATTTTTCAAAGTTCTATGCCCCAAATAATTCGAGTTGCAGGAAGGCGGCAAGTGAATAAATCCCGATGAGCTTACTGTGTTGTAAGTGATTCGGGTGATTGAACGTAGCCAACACGCATGCAGCTTGAAGTATGACGGGCATATTACGCGACGACTACATCATCAGCTGTAACACGCTTTTCCCGGTTTAAGGCCTGCAATGCCGACACATCCACAATTAATGCCACACTGCCGTCGCCCAAAATGGTGGCAGCAGAAATACCTGGAACCTTGCGATAATTACTTTCCAAGTTTTTCACCACCACCTGATGCTGGCCAATCAATTGGTCTACCAGCAGAGCATAACGGCGACCGGCACTTTGTAGAATCACAACAATGCCTTGGGTGGCTTCAGTTTTCGCATTTTCAACATCAAATACCCGGAACAGTTCCACCAGAGGCAGATACTCACCACGCACTTGCAATACGCGCTCACCACCGGCGAGTGGATGTAAGTCCTCAGCCAATGGTTGCAGTGATTCCATTACGGCATTCAATGGTAAAATGAACACTTCATTACTGACTTTGACGGACATGCCATCAAGAATAGCCAGCGTCAATGGCAGCAAAATTCGAATTGAGGTTCCTTTGCCGGCCTGGAAACTGACTTGCACGTGGCCGCCCATTTCCTGAATATTTCGCTTAACCACATCCATCCCGACACCGCGACCAGAAACATCCGTCACCTGCTCGGCCGTGGAGAATCCAGGGGCGAAAATCAGCATTCCGACGTCTTCATCAGTCATATGTTCATTAACAGCCATACCCTGCGATTGGGCTTTTGCCAGAATTTTCTGCCTGTTCAGCCCTGCCCCATCATCAAGGACTTCAATACAAATATTGCCACCTTGATGCTCGGCTGACAGTGTCAGATTCCCTACCGGTTGTTTACCGGCCGCGATGCGTGTTTCGGGGTCTTCAATACCGTGGTCCAGACTATTACGCACCAGATGGGTTAATGGATCGATAATGCGTTCAATCAGACTTTTATCCAGCTCAGTCGAACTACCAAGCAATGTCAGCTCAACCTGTTTATTCAGTTTACTGGCCAAATCGCGGACCAAGCGCGGGAAGCGGCTGAATACATATTCCATCGGCATCATACGAATTGACATTACCGACTCTTGCAAGTCGCGCGCATTGCGCTCCAACTGACCCATGCTATTGAGCAAGTCGCCGTTAATCACCGGGTCTAAAGTACTGGAACGCTGAGCCAGCATTGATTGAGTGATAACTAATTCCCCCACTAAGTTAATCAGTTGATCTACTTTTTCAACCGCGACTCGAATACTGGTGGATTCACTGGCTTTCGCTTTAGGTTTGACATGCTCCGCGCTGGCTAGCTGGGGAACTACGGCCTCAACCTTAGGTGAATTCTTGATTTCTGCAACAGCGGCGCCGCTCACTTGAGACATTTCAGCAACCGGCTCGGAAACTACCATCTCAACTTCAGATGCTTGCGCTGACTCGGCTTGAACAAAACTAATCTGCTCCGGCTCTAGCACAAAACAGAGCACCGCACTGATGTCATCTTCGCTAACAGAGGTAATCAGAGTCGCTTCCAGGCTATCCGCACCTTGATGCGGATCTTTGACTTCACCCAGATTGCCCAGTTCTTCCAGCATTAACGGGATTTCTTGCTCTTTCAAACCCGATAGGCGGATACGCATTCCTCCCTGAACTAAAGCCGGAGAATTGCTGCTGGCCTTGCCTTCAGCAGTCGGGGTGACTGCTTTATCCGTGATCGCCACATTATGGGTGGTTTGTTGTTCTAAAGCTTCGAGTGCCAGTTGGCGCAATGCATGGCAGATATACTCAAAACTTTCTGCATTAGGTTCTTGAGAGGTTTTGTAGGCGTCCAACTGTTCTTGCATAATATCTTTCGTTTCCAAAAACAGGTTGATGATATCAGTGCTCAAGCGCATCTCGTCGCGGCGGGCACCATCCAACAGGTTTTCCAACAGATGAGTTGTCTCTTGTAAGATCGTAAAACCAAATGTCGCAGCGCCGCCCTTAATTGAGTGAGCAGCACGGAAAATGGCATTGAGTTGTTCATTATCAGGTGCCAGCGGATCCAGCAATAATAGGTGCTGCTCCATATCTGCCAGCAATTCATCTGCTTCATCAAAGAAAGTCTGATAAAACGCGGTAATATCCATGCTCACGGTGTCACCTCTACTGTGCGTCGCGGCTTGTCGGAGAGACCGGTGCATTACTGGCAGGTGCCGCTGGCAACGATGTCGTTGGTCCACTGGTCACTCGAGTAATGTTCTCCGTGCTCGATTGTTGTGTTTGTGGTGCTGTTACAGGCGATGCCACCGTTTTCACAGACTCAGTTGCCGTCGCTGTCGAAACTGTTGCTGCCGAAACTGCCGCGGGTACAGATGCTGATCCGCTAGTGCCAGATTGTGCTGTGGGTATCGCTGCGCTCGTCGTGGCTGGCGGTGTCACAACAGTAGCGGGTGATACCACCGCGGGTGTTGTTCCCGTCGAATCAATCTGTTTTAAGTTCTCGGCTTTTTCTATATCGAGTGCTTTGTTATCTAAATTCTCGTGCTCAATATCATGTTGAGTCTGTTTATTCAGTACCAAGATACTGATACGACGGTTAACCGGATCATCTGATTTCTGCTCTTTTAAGCGCATCGTCGATGCCATACCTACCACGCGTAATACTTTGCCTTCATCCAAACCACCGGCCAGTAACTCACGCCGCGAAGCATTGGCACGATCTGCCGATAACTCCCAGTTGCTGTAACCCCGCTCACCCGAAGCATACGGCAAGTCATCGGTGTGGCCAGACAGACTGATCTTATTGGGAATGTCATTCAGAATTGGCGCTATGGCACGTAAGATATCGCGCATATACGGTTCAACCTGAGCACTCCCCATCTTGAACATTGGCCGATTTTGGCTATCGATAATCTGAATTCTCAGCCCTTCATCCATCATGTTAATCAACAGATGTGGCCGCAAAGCTTTCAGTCTCGGATCCGATTCAATTAATTGATCCAGTTTTTCCCGTAACTTATTAAGCCTATAGACTTCTTTGCGACTTTCTTCAGAATCAATGTGCTTACGTACTTCACCCACTTGTTGGGTGGGATCATCACCACCGCCAGGAATTGGGCTGGTACTGTCGCTGCTTTTCTCTCCGCTGGACAGTGCAACTTTCAACGGCGTGCGAAAATATTCTGCAATTTGCGTCAGCTGTTGCGGGCTGGAAACTGACAGCAACCACATCACCAGAAAGAAGGCCATCATTGCTGTCATAAAGTCAGCATAAGCAATTTTCCATGACCCGCCATGATGGGCTTGACCATGTTTGGCTTTGCGCTTTTTGACCAGAATAACGGGGTGGTTCTGATGCTTCATGCGTCCTCTTCTGTCGCTTGCGGTGCCGGAGCTTTCACTCTGCGCACATGCTCCTCCAGCTCAATGAACGAAGGACGTTCTGTGGTGTAGAGCGTTTTACGACCAAATTCCACAGCAATTTGCGGCGCATATCCGTTCAAGCTTGAAAGCAAAGTCACCTTGATGCACTGCATCATTTTGGTGGTTTCCGCACTCTGTTGACGTAGCAACGTCGCTAGCGGTGAAATAAATCCATATGCCAACAAAATACCGAGGAATGTCCCTACCATTGCATGGGCAATCAACGCTCCGAGTTCGGCGGCTGGCCGGTCTGCGGATGCCAAGGCATGCACCACCCCCATAACGGCGGCAACAATACCGAATGCAGGTAGAGAATCACCGACCATCGCCAGGCTACCGGCAGGCACTTCGCATTCTTGCTCGTGAGTTTCTATCTCTTCATCCATCAAGGCTTCGATTTCGAAAGCGTTCATATTCCCACTAACAATTAACCGCAAATAGTCGGTAATAAATTCTACTAATACCTTATCGGCCAAAATTCTCGGATAATTAGAGAAAATTTCACTTTCCAATGGACTTTCTATATCCCGCTCCAACGACAGCATTCCTTGTTGACGAGATTTTGCTAATAAGCGGTACAGCAGCGCCATTAAGTCCATATATAGGACTTTATTATATTTAGAGCGGCGCATCAGTTTTGGCAGTGCTTTCATTGTGGCTTTTATTGCTTTGCCATTATTCCCCACAATAAACGCGCCAATACCCGCTCCCCCGATAATTAAAAACTCAGCGGGTTGATATAATGCGCCTAAGTGACCACCGACAATGATGTAGCCGCCAAAAACCGCACCTAAGACCACGATATAACCCAAAATAACTAACACGCGATATCCTTAGCAAAGTGTGTGGGTGGAAGGTGAGGCGTTAGCACCCTTTGAGGGTCATAAGTTGCCATTAACGGATGACAGAAACGGTATCCATACCGCTGCTATCACCGAAAATTCTGACAACTCAAAGAAACTCAAACTGCGCGTCTAACCTGCTCATCCAGCAGTTGTGATGTAATATCGGCAGATTGTGGAGAAAGTTTACGTTTTTTTACTGCGCGGGAAGGTGGCTGGCAGAGACTGCAAACAAAGCTGTTTCGTGGCTGATGCGCATGGGTGATAAAAGTCCCACCACAGCAGTTGCAACCCGAAAGTTGTAACATTCCACTGTCGACGAAGCGAACCAAGGTCCAAGCTCGGGTTAACGCCAGTAATGGCGGTATTCCGGACTGATCTGGGCACTGTTCCAGATAAAGACGATAAGCCTTAATAACGGCCTCAACACCGGTGCATTGCCCACTTTTTAGTAAGAAACTATAAGCGTTATAAAACATCGATGAATGAATATTTTGTTCCCAAGTCATAAACCAATCGGTCGAAAACGGTAACATTCCTTTAGGTGGAGGGCTGCCTCTCAGCTCTTTATAGAGCTTAATTAAACGCCCCCGGCTGAGTTGCGTCTCGCTTTCTAACATCTGCAAGCGTGCACCTAAAGTTATCAACTCCATTGCCAAATGAATATCTTTGGCTTCTTGGACAATACTTTTCTCAACCATCAGTCATGCTCTTTTCTTAGACGCACTACCGTCTTTTAACGATAGCTCATGGAGTAAGTGACTCGACAATAAAATTCCGGTATGGATTTGCTGCAAGTCATCCACACGAGATTCTTTCGTCAGATGATGAATTGTATTGTGGTCACTGAAACGGAAATGACAGACCAGTTGGTTAGTCTCAGCTAATTTAACCATCTGCGGTAATGTTAACTGTGATAATGCATCGGCCATAGTATCTGTAATACCGAGACGAAACATCGCTGAGGCTTTCTCATCGTTAATTAACCGTTGTGCTAAAAGCAAGTATGACAAATTAATATCATAAATATGTTTGAGTAATTCAGACGTACTCATTTTACACATCCCGACTGATTATGTTTAAAACATAAGTTGGATGATAGTATTCCTCACCCAAGACCTGGGATCCTTCCCGTTATACAGTTAATTAAAACCTATAAAACTAAAAGTAATTGAAACCTGCTGGTGCAACATCGCAAAAATAGCGTTTCGGTATGAAATGACATGTCCTCTATCTGGCAGATTTATTTTAAGCTGCTCTGATTCTGATATTGCATCTTCGACATGAAACTTTTCTTACAAAATATTAGGAATAATCCTAAAGAGACCCAACTCTACTCCCGAATCGTTAGCACATACAATGTGACTAGTGATTCATTTTAAATGTAATGTGACACGCATCACAAAAATAAAATATAAATTCATTTTCGACACCTTTTTTTGGCTATTTTTTAATCACCTGTGCGTTCAAAAAATAGCCAGAAGTCAGAAAAGAGCTAAAAAACTAAGGATATAGGCCCAATTCTTAGTGTTTTTAGATCAATTCGAACAAAAGTATACCTAAAGCAAAATAGCAGAATATAAATCTGCCTTAACAACAAATTATTAGCATTAAGACCTGATATGTGAATTTATAACTCGAAAATTCCATAAGTAAGCCTCCGGAACTATTATGTTTTAACGAATATTTATGCGATGCCAAAAGTGCTTTTCATCGTTTATTTATTAACCTATTCGTCTTTTTTCGTTAAAAATATCGATAATGCGTATTATAAAAGGCAGCAGAGGTAACCACATGTTTCACCTTTGCTGCGCAATTCCCTTTTCACAGAACACTTTTTCAACTTTGGTCTATATACGTATTTTTGCAAGGGAGTTGTAATGTAAATGTAATGGATATTAATTAATAATGTTTAATATATAAGCTTCACACATCGCGTCCTGAGCATTAACGCTATTCAATCCTATGCTATAAATGGTTTTCCCCTTGTTAGAAGCCAAGTGTGATTAACATCGCATTTCTTAAAAGAGAGATCCCCTAACCTTTACGCTATAGCCGTGCTTATGGGAGCTTAATAATGGGATACAGCAATGTATTAGTCGCAGTAGCCCTTTCACCCGATAGCCAACAATTAGTGAATAAAGCAGTTTCTATCGTCCGACCTTATTATGGCCGCGTCTCATTAATTACCCTGACAACGGAACCGGAAATGTACAGTAGTTATGCGGCCCCGATGTTGGGTGATTTACGCTCGCTATTGGAAGAAGAGGCGTTGTTGTTTATGGACGAATTAGCTAATAATGCTGATTATCCCATCGAGAAGCGAAATGTTTTTCATGGTGAATTCGCCGAGAGCATGGCTTATTTTTGTCAGCAACAGCACATTGACCTGGTGATATGTGGCAACCACAGTACAAGGTTACTCAATAAGTTTTCCTGCTCAGCGGCTCGATTGATTAATACCAGTACAGTGGATGTGCTGATCGTACCTCTCTAATCAGGCAGCCCTCTTCTCTCTCAAGGTGTTCGCCCCCCCCAAATAAAAACGCTTTTCTCACTCTTGCGCACTATTAGCTGAACTCCTTCTGAAGAGTTCTACTATGATTTTCAGCACTCACTCTTTTAATACCCATATTGAATGACTCTAAATAAGGGAATCCGATGACTCAAGATAAAATCAATAATCGCCGCATTCTATTGGCATCACGCCCTCACGGCATGCCCACTCACGAAAACTTTACCTTAGACACTCAACCCATCCCACAACCCGCTGCAGGGCAAGTGTTGCTACGCACACGCTATCTATCTCTCGACCCCTATATGCGAGGCCGGATGAGCGATGCGCCATCTTATGCCGCGCCAGTAGAGGTGGGTGATGTGATGGTAGGTGGTGCTGTCTCACGGGTTGAAGCCTCGCAACATCCGGACTTCCAGGTTGGGGATTGGGTGCTGGCTTATAGCGGCTGGCAGGATTATGCGTTATCGGATGGCTCTGATATTCGCAATCTGGGGCCGCAACTCTCCCATCCCTCACGCGCACTCGGTGTGTTGGGGATGCCGGGCTTTACGGCTTATATGGGATTATTGGATATTGGCCAGCCCAAGGCGGGTGAAACATTGGTCGTGGCAGCGGCCAGTGGAGCCGTTGGTTCCGTCGTCGGGCAAATAGGTAAATTGAAAGGATGCAAAGTCATCGGTATTGCTGGCGGAGCGGAAAAATGCCGCTATGTCGTTGAAGAACTGGGCTTCGATGCATGCATAGATCATAAGGCAACGGATTTTGCGCAACAACTAGAAAAGGCCTGTTCAGCGGGCATTGATATTTATTACGAAAATGTAGGCGGTGCTGTTTTCGACGCGGTATTACCCTTATTAAATCCACGAGCTCGCATCCCGGTTTGCGGCTTGATAGCCCGTTATAACGACACAGAATTACCAGATGGCCCGGATCGTTTACCACTGTTGCAAAGCACCATTTTACGCAAACGCATTCGAATGCAAGGATTTATCATTTTTGATGACTATGCCCCGCATTTTGATGACTTCTTACAGCAGATGACCCCTTGGGTCGAGCAAGGAAAAGTCAAGTTCCGCGAAGATTTGGTTGATGGATTGGAGAATGCACCACAAGCGTTTATCGGTTTATTGGAAGGCAAGAACTTTGGCAAGCTGGTTATTCGTGTCAGTAATGAATAACCATCATAATTCCGGGGCCTATTTGGCCCCGGATATCTTTATGACATAAACGTCCGTCAGTGTCCGTTGTTAGAACCACTTGCCGAAACGGCGGATATAAAACTGCTTCATCAATTGCGCAACAACACAGTAGCTAATTAAAGTACCGGCTAACCATGGGAAATATTGCCATGGTAATGGTTGCAGCCCAACCAATGTTCCTAATGGTGAGAATGGAATATAGATACCTATCGCCATAATGACACCAGTGGTTAATAACACTGGCAGTGCCGCTGTACTTTGAATAAACGGAATTTTTTGTGTGCGCAACATATGAACGACCAATGTCTGCGACAATAAGCCCTCAATAAACCAGCCTGATTGGAACAAAGCTTGATGCTCAACGCTGTTAGCCGCAAAGACAAACCACATCAGTGCAAAGGTAGTAATGTCAAAGATCGACGAAGTTGGCCCAATCCACAGCATAAAGCGACCGATATTTTTAGCATCCCACTTGCGCGGTTTACGTAAAAACTCTTTATCCATTTTATCCCACGGCAGAGAGAGCTGAGAGATGTCGTACATGAGGTTTTGCAGCAGTAAGTGAATGGCAAGCATGGGCAAGAATGGAATAAATGCACTGGCCACCAACACGGAGAAGACATTACCAAAATTCGAACTGGCGGTCATATTCAAGTATTTGATGATATTACCAAAAGTCTCACGCCCTTTAATCACCCCCTCTTCCAACACCATCAAATTCTTTTCCAGCAAGATAATATCGGCTGACTCTTTGGCAATATCAGTGCCCGTATCCACGGAAATCCCCACATCCGCATCGCGCAATGCCGGGGCATCATTAATACCATCACCAAGAAAACCGACAGTGTGGCCGTTGCTTTGCAGCATTTTCAAAACACGTGATTTTTGCAGTGGCGTCAGCTTGGTGAACACCGTGCGCAACTCCACTTCTCGCGCCAGCGTTACATCATCCATGTTCTCGATATCGAGGCCACTCAGCGGTTCACCTGGTTCCAGTCCGACATCGCGACAGATTTTAGCCGTAATTATCGGGTTATCACCCGTTAGTACTTTTACTGCAACGCCATTTTCCCGCAATGCAGCAATCGCCGCCTCGGCACTCTCTTTGGGTGGGTCAAGGAACGTCAATAACCCTTGAACAACCAACTCGCGCTCATCATCAATATTTAAAGGTAATTCACTCAGTTGCGTACCCAACTCACGAGTGGCCAATAGCAGAACACGAAAACCGTCTTCATTATATTGCGTCGCCAATGCCAACAAGGAGGTGCGGCGAGTTTCATCCAGTGGATAAATATCATCACCTTCGCGCACGTGAGTACAGATGCTCAGCATCTCTTCCACTGCACCTTTGCAAATCAATGTCTGATGCTGTTGTTCATCTTTCACCACGATTGACAAGCGGCGGCGAATGAAATCAAACGGTAACTCGTCCACTTTATTGAAACTACGCAAAGCATCAATTTCTGGCTTACCACGGCTGAATTTGATAACCGCTTGATCCATCAGATTGCGCATGCCACTTTGATGGAAGCTGTTAAGCCATGCCAGCTGTAAGATTCTGCTATCATTGCTGCCACGTGCATCTAAATGATGTTCAAGAATGATCCGATCTTGCGTTAATGTTCCTGTTTTATCGGTACATAACACATCCATTGCACCAAAATTCTGTATGGCATTCAGCCGCTTAACCACCACTTTGCGTCGCGACATCGCTATCGCGCCTTTAGCCAGGTTAGAGCTGACGATCATCGGCAACATTTCAGGTGTCAAACCCACTGCTACCGCCAACGCAAATAGCGCCGCCTCGCTCCAATCGCCTTTTGTGAATCCATTAATCAGCAAAACAATCGGTACCATCACCAACATAAAGCGGATCAATAACCAGCTAACACTGTTAACTCCCCGGTCAAACGCGGTTTGCGCGCGGTTGCCCACAATAGACTTAGCAAGCGACCCGAAATAAGTATGCCCTCCAGTGGCAACCACGACTGCCATTGCTGTTCCACTGGCAACGTTAGTCCCCATCAGACAAATATTCGACAACTCAAGTAATTCACTCTCGCTACTGGCATCTGCCTCTACAGATTTTGGTGCTATCGCCCCCATTGCATCATATTTCTCAATGGGTATGGCTTCTCCTGTCAGGATTGCCTGGCTGATAAACAAATCCCTGGATTTAATCAGTCGTAAATCAGCTGGGATCATATCCCCGGCTGATAATAAAATAATATCGCCCGGCACCAATTGCTTAATGGCAATTTCCTGTTTTGCCGGTTGAGCACTATGGCTGCTGCGGCGCAGTACTGTCGCCGTGGTGCGCACCATCGATTTCAGTGCTTCGGCAGCTTTGTTGGTACGGTATTCCTGCCAAAAACGCAGTAATCCACTGATTAAAACCATCGTCACAATAATACTAACGCCGACCAGATCGGTTTCCTCACCCCGTTGCAAAGGTAACCAATAATCAGTTACGAAGCTGATTGCCGCCAGAATCATTAAAACAAAAATAAAAGGGTTATTAAATGCAGCTAACAATTGAATCAGTGCCGGAGGTGCTTTCTCGTGTGCAACTTCATTGAGACCGTATAACTCCAACCGTTCTTTGGCATCTTCCTCTGTTAGTCCGTTCAAATTAGCATTCAGCTTGGACAAAGTTTGATCCAAACTATTTTTAGCCTCTAATGCAATAGTAAAAGGTTTCTTATTATTATTGCTACGGGCTGTACCTGTCTTTTGAAATTTGGTCATAACGCTTCTCTTTTAATTCTAAACGCACAGGGTTTATCCGCTCAATGATTGAGAGATAAATGTGCCGAACTATTATTGCGCTGCCAATTTTTATATTTAATTAGCAGCAGCTAATTAAGTTAACTCCGGGGTGATCGTCCATAACAACTCCTTACTACCACATGGGTCAGCATTATTTATTGACTGCTAAATTTAAAAAGCATATTAATTCCCTGACTTATACAGGTAACTCTGAAGTTATGCGCCAATGAATAGCACTAACACTCCGCTCCAGACTGACACGGCAAACAATACTTTCAATTTCTTTTTGTGCTGCGGGTGTCGCCATTATTTCAGCACAGACTTCTAATTGCCCAGGCTTAGCAATATCGGCACTGCATAATGACTGCAACCGTAATGCCACACCATTGAGGGCTTGTAAAATAAGGGTACGAACTAATACTTCATCTTCTGCACCACAAGTCACTTGAATGCGGTAACGAACTTCTAAATCAACGGCTTGTTGCTGAGGCTGCATATTAATACGTTGCGCAGCCTCACGTAGCAATATATTGGCGCAAAGAATAACTGCTGTTGCAGCAACAGCATTCCAATACAATCCCAGGCCACAAAGCACGCCAATCCCTGCTGAGCACCATAAAGTTGCCGCCGTATTCAGGCCTCGAATATTCATACCTTCACGCATGATAACGCCGGCCCCAAGAAAACCTATTCCTGAAACTACTTGAGCAGCAATACGTCCTGGGCTATCAGGTGAGGTGGCATAGGAACTGAGAATAAATACGGCCGCACCCGTCGCCACTAAGGCATTAGTCCGTAATCCAGCCATACGCTGACGCCATTGTCTTTCGGCACCAATTAACGCGCCCAGACACATCGCCAGTAATAAATTCACAACAAAAGGAGTTAACGCCATGATTCTCTCCATGAATTAATCATTGGTAGAATGTACCCTAAATAATTCGAGTTGCAGGAAGGTGGTAAGCGAGATAATCCCAATGAGCTTACTTATTTCTTAATATCAAGACCAGTAAGTGATTCGGACTATTGAGCGCAGCCAACGCATATGCAGCTTGAAGTATCACGGATATAATCATGTGCTATTTAGCACACAGGTCATGGTGCTGATATATACCTAAAGGTCAATCAGCAATAACGTGTGCTAGCGCCTGGAGGAAAGAGTGCGTGGCTGTTAAATACCATAATAAAAACCCAAACTAATAAACTCAAAATATCATCATTGAGTTAGAAAATCATAGGGTATGCACAGCTCAGGAAATACAGAGAGGGTGCTGCCCGCCATGTTTCGGCAAGCAACAAATCGGTTGGGAGATGAGTTAGCTTGCCTTGCTTATTTGACTACTACTTTGCGTATCCATTAGTTTCTCCATCGAAATTTTTCAAGAGTATAGTTTCCAATGATAATTATGTAAAGGTTATATTTCTAAACAAAACTTAAACCAACTGGAGTGATTAAATAATAGAAATAGCAATACATATATATGTCAAAATTAATAACACACATCATCACGTATCATTTTGTCAAGAATAAGACCAATACGGCAAAGTATTCACCTTGTTGCTCCACTGCAAACATAAAGTTCTCACTGGAGTTTTTCATGAAAGTATCGTAAACGACAACGATGACTTGCCAATTGTGGAGCAGCTTGAGTTATGCCGATTCACCTGATACCTCATTATTATTCACCTGCGAAAACAACTGCCATCAGTATTCCCCGTCACCCAGCTGGCTTGTGCATCCATTACCACAGCAGGATTAGCGGTTGGAGGATTAAGCAAAGCTCGGTTTACACCCACAAGTAACCGTTGATCAACGCTTGGTTTCTTTGTGGTTTTCCTGGTCGTTAAAACCGATTAACTGGCAATTCCCCTCCGCATGGAGATGGCATCACTGGAAAGTCAGCGGGTTAGAACATGCAGCTATCACCTCTGGTGGATGTATAGCCCAAAGGCATTTCTACCAACACACGCAACAGCAGCGATACAAGGCTTTATTCAGCGCCTGACTCAAAACACCGGTTACTGTGCCAACCTATCTTCAGCCCGTACCGCCAATATATTGATTAATACTCCTTACAAGCCGGATGACATCAATTTAAAAACCAGCGGTACAGCAACCGAAGATTATCAATGACAACCCAATGACCTTGGTGGCTTGTCGCCCCTCCCCCCCTTGGCAACACTACTGTGCAGCGGCTTCAATAAACACCCCCCTAACTGGCGCGAGACATATTGCGTCAGAGAAAATTTTTCAAGTCCTTGACGTCATTACAGAAATGTAATGACTCTTTAATCCAAACTGCGATCACGATCTCATTTATAGTCCTAACTATTTTAGGGCTGTTGCCGATAGATTCTTAAAGGACTGTTGAGATTTTTCAGACATAGGGGTGGATTAACTTTAAGTAGCGATGCCTTAACCCAAACTCATTGAAGTTGCCATTCGGCCGCCAACCACAATGTAACTTCATATAAGGGCAGATAGGGCAAGGACCTTTCCTCGAGCGACTATAGAAACGGAACTGACAATGAAACGTGGAAGTGCGCATAAGCCATTGGATATAAAAATAACGCCAGAACATAATAAAGATACGAAAGTGTTTTTTGTTAATAATATGCGTCTGGTCACTTTGTTTATCGCCATTTTGGCGGGGATACTGCTGTTATTTGCCGCGGCAATTGGTACGTCTGGATACTTTTTAAAACAAAGTAACCAATCGCTGGAAGAAGCAACTCAAGAACTCGATATCCGTCTGGGCCTGTCTAACAGCTCAAACCATTTGCGTACAGCACGCCTTATCTTAATTCAGGCAGCATCATCGGCACGAATTGGCGATGCGACAGGCTACCAGCAAGGCTTGAAGAATGCTGAAAGTCGTATTTCTCAGTCACAAAAAATGTTTGACCTCTACTATAACCGCCCAATCAAATCTGAAACGGACACCGCTCTGGATGGCCCCCTCAAAAAGGCCTATGAACAGTATCGCGACGATGGTATGAAACTCATGCTGGAGGCGACTAAAGAGGGTCATTTTGAAGAAGTTATCTCACTGGAAGCAGAAAAGCTTAATCAGTTAGATGATGCCTATAACGAGCCTTTGCTAAGAGCCATTAAATATCGCACCGAGCGCGCCAACGAAATTAATCAGTCGGCCCAGCAAGAAGCACGCCTTGGATACATCCTGATGGGGGGGGCCTTTATTCTCGCTATTTTGCTGACATTAATCGCTTTTTTAGTGATCAGCAAAGTCATTATTAAGCCGATTAACCGGCTGGTAGAACGGATTCAACGCATTGCTCAAGGGGATTTAACACAACGCCCAGCCCCATTTGGCCGCAATGAAATCGGCGTATTAGGTCATAATATTCAGCAAATGCAGGATTCATTATCCTCCACGGTTGAAGCTGTCCGCAGCAGTGCAGAATCTATCTATCAAGGATCCAGTGAGATCGCGCTGGGTAATACAGACCTCTCCGCACGAACCGAGCAACAAGCCGCCTCACTTGAACAAACCGCTGCCAGTATGGAGCAACTGACCGCCACCGTTAAACAAAATGCGGAAAACGCCCACCATGCCAGCCAATTGGCAGCGAATGCATCCGGTAAGGCAGCCCAAGGTGGTGACATCGTGAATGATGTTGTTAGCACGATGGATAAAATATCTCTTAGCTCAATGAAGATTGCTGAAATTACTAACGTTATTAACAGCATTGCTTTTCAAACCAACATCCTGGCATTGAATGCTGCGGTAGAAGCCGCCCGAGCCGGTGAGCAAGGCCGTGGATTTGCCGTGGTAGCCAGTGAGGTTCGTAATTTAGCGCAGCGCAGCGCTGATGCGGCCAAAGAGATTGAATCACTGATCGAAGTCTCAGTTGATCTTATTGGCGATGGCTCGATTCTGGTTTCTGATGCCGGTAAGGCCATGAACGAGATTGTCACGGCGGTCACGCATGTAACTGATATTATGGGTGAGATTGCCTCTGCCTCGGATGAACAAAGCCGTGGCATTAGTCAGGTCGCGCAGGCAGTATCTGAAATGGATAACGTGACACAGCAAAACGCCTCTTTAGTACAAGAAGCGTCAGCAGCGGCAGCCTCTTTAGAACAACAGGCGGAGATACTGACTCAAGCAGTTGCGGTATTCCATTTAAATGGACGTAACCCTGCCCCAGCACTTAAAACTCCAGCCCCAACTTCACCAGGTCAGAATAAAACCGGTGGCAATAAGAAGCCAACTGATGACTCGCTGAACTGGGAGACTTTCTGAGTTATTACTAGCACTATTTCAGCCAAGCTATAATTGCATAACCTGACAACAAAACCGGAGGCAAGGCACGCTCATCGTCCTCCGGTTTTTTATTGCCGTTCAATGAACGTACGGTAGATAAAGATATTGTAAAGGCTACTTGGGGAGAGGCTCAACAAATGTGCCATCATGACTATCAATCTCATTAAAGAACCAGACGCCTGCCGGATAATCTTCCAACGAAACCAAATACATAATACCTTCGCTAAACTGTTCTACCTCTAACACAACCCCTTCACGTCGTGGGCCGCCATCAGTTTTTACTGTCACCCGATCATTTACTTTCATGACATTACCTTCAATTAAATCAATGCTGCTAGTGTAGTACAGAATCAGGTGAGAATGATAAGGTTTACGCTCAATCAATAGTATGGTTTTGATGAATATATTTAAGCAGAAGGAAATAGTGGTTTTTGATAAAGGGCGGGCTTGGGGGATCCGCTAACGGAGGAAAGTGGCGGTTTATTATTTCTGATTGCTGAACGCCAGAAAGTAAAAAACCCGCCTCAGCGGGTTTTTTTATAATCAGCCAAAGGCCAATTAGATTGCAGTTACGTTTGCTGCAGACGGACCTTTAGCACCGTTCTCGATAGAGAACTGTACGTTCTGGCCTTCAGCCAGGGTCTTGAAGCCTTGATCTTGGATTGCAGAGAAGTGAACGAACACGTCTTTGCTGCCATCAGCTGGAGTGATGAAACCGAAGCCTTTAGACTCGTTGAACCACTTTACTTGACCTTTCATCATGTTAGACATGTGTATTTCCTTTATTAAAAAATTTTGCCACCATGGGCGTGTTATAGCCGGTTATCAGTCGTTACTTATGGAGGCACTATGAAGGAAATTCGTCAGTGAAGAGCTATCAACGATAACGCTTTAAATATGAACCACTTTACTCAAGATGTCGTGCATAAATAGGTCTGTACCACAGGCCGAGACGCATTAACTCATGACCGGCTTTTAATAGCAACTCTTTTTAGCAAGCAAACTGAAGATTGTTGTTTACATGACTAAAATAAAACCAAAAAAGCTATTTATTATACTCTTGCTGTTTGGTTTTAGGCAGGATAATCAGTAAAAACATTGTAAATACTCCCTAAGGCTTATTCTGGTTTGAGAATCAACAAAGCCCAAAAAACCTTCAATAGCCTGTTTTAATTTTATTTGCAGCCTGATGCTGAAAACTTATCCTTTGAATTTGCTATTATAAGCAACCACCTATCCTTAAGAGAAATACATGAAACCCAAGTCTGCCACTTTAGATGATGTCGCACGCCAGGCTGGTGTTTCCTATCAAACTGTATCGCGCGTTTTAAACCAGGCCCCTCATGTCTCGCTTAAAACCAGACATAAAGTTGAATTGGCTATGGTTGAACTGAACTATGTCCCTAATCGGGTAGCGCAGCAATTAGCCGGTAAACATAGCTTGACTCTCGGGCTCGCCACCACCGATCTTTCTTTGCATGCACCCTCGCAAATAGCCGCTGCAGTAAAAAGAAAAGCCGGTGAACTGGGGTATAATGTGGTCATTGCTATGGTCGATGACCATAGCGAACACGCCTGCCAGCAAGCTATAAACGAGTTATTGGCTCAACGTGTTGATGGGATTTTAGTCAATGTTCCTTTAAAGCCCAAACGCAGTCAGAAAATTGCCGACCAATGCGCTGATACTCCGGTGCTTTTTCTTGATGTAGACCCACAGTCTGCTGCATTCAGTGTTCTATTTGATCCTAAAATAGGCGCCATTCAAGGTGCCAACCATCTCATTGCATTAGGCCACCAGCAAATAGTGCTCATTTGCGGGCCCAAAGACGCTATTTCAGCCCAATTACGTCATCAGGGCTGGTTGCAGGCATTGAATAATGCCTCACTCACACCGCAAGCAGTCTACTATGGTGAATGGAGTGCATTGAGTGGCTATCAGGCAACACAGAAATTGATTGCCAACAATACCCCATTTAGCGCCATCTTGGTTGCTAACGATCAAATGGCACTGGGTGTTCTGCGTGCTCTGCATGAAATTAATGTCGATATTCCGAGTGAGGTTTCTGTTATCGGTTATGACGACACAGCAGACAGCGCATATTTCGAGCCGCCACTGACCACAATCAGGCAAAATTTCAAGTTATTAGGAGAAGAGTGTGTGTCCCGCCTAATCGTCAGGTTACACCAAACCATTGAGCCGACTTCTCACTCGTTATCATTAACAACTGAGCTGATAATTCGTCAGACCACTGCATCTGTTAATCCCACGCACCACAAAAACGAATAAATGCGATCACTCTCGACTATTTAACCAACCGCTATTTACTTTACTTTCAGCTGAACCCATCTTGATGTCATTAAAATTGTGAGCGCATAACATTTTCATGGTTAATACATTTTCATGACTAACTAATAGTGTTAGCGCAAGCAAGATAACTTTCGTAAGAGATAAGGCTGAAATTATGACGGCACAGCAAGAAGTTAAACAGCAGGCTACACCAGCCCTATCGCAGATTCTGTTTCGCCGGGATTGGAAAAATCCGCAGATAACACAGTACAACCGCCTGGAAGCACACCCGCCATTTTACAGTTGGCGTCATCTCGATGCTGCTCAAAATGATGCGCCTTCTTCGCAAAGGCAGCGACTCAATGGACAGTGGTCATTCAGCTATTTTATCCAACCAGAATCCGTACCTGATGAGTGGGTTGATCACGATTTATCAGAAGCTGTATCTATGCCAGTGCCTTCCAATTGGCAACTCCACGGTTATGACATCCCGATTTATACTAATGTGCAATACCCTATTCCCGTTGATCCACCGCGGGTACCGAAAAATAACCCAACCGGTTGCTATTCATATAATTTTACCTTAGAGCCTGACTGGCTTGTATCAGGTCAAACTCGCATTATTTTTGATGGCGTAAATTCCGCTTTCTATCTCTGGTGCAACGGCCGGTGGGTCGGATATTCCCAAGACAGCCGCCTACCCGCGGAGTTTGATCTCACGCCATATTTGAAAGCTGGAAATAACCGTATTGCTGTTCTCGTATTGCGTTGGTGTGATGGTAGCTATCTGGAAGATCAGGATATGTGGCGAATGAGCGGAATTTTTCGCGATGTCAGCCTGTTGCACAAACCAGATATTCATTTGCGGGATATTCACGTCACTACGCATTTATCACCAGAATTTAGCTCCGCGCATTTAGAGGTAATGGCCGCCGTTAACATTCCTCCACTCGATATTAATAACTCACAAGTAACGGGAGCCTATCAAATCCAGGTTCAACTCTGGCTAGCGGATTCGTTAGTCACCAGTTTGCGACACCCCCTGAGTACTCAGCCAATTGACGAGCGAGGCCATTATACCGACCGCACTCATCTGAGCTTGCGAGTAGAAGATCCTTTATTATGGAGCGCGGAACAACCTACGCTATATAGAGTTGTCGTCTCGCTGTTAGATAATCAGCAAAAGCTGATAGAAGCAGAAGCCTATGATGTTGGCTTCCGGCAAGTCGTCATTCATCAAGGTTTGCTCAAAATCAATGGCAAAGCAGTACTGATTCGAGGGGTAAATCGTCATGAACATCACCCACAAACAGGGCAAGCTATTGATGAAGAAAGCATGCTGCAAGATATCATTCTGATGAAACAGCATAACTTTAATGCCGTACGCTGCTCACATTATCCCAACCATCCACTATGGTATCGCCTGTGCGATCGGTATGGCTTATATGTTGTCGATGAAGCCAATATTGAAACTCATGGGATGCAACCTATGGGGCGGTTGGCAGATGACCCACAGTGGTTTTCCGCTTTTAGTGAACGAGTTACGCGGATGGTTCAGCGTGATCGTAACCACCCTTGCATTATTATCTGGTCATTGGGTAACGAATCTGGTCATGGTGCCACACACGATGCACTCTATCGTTGGATAAAAACCAATGACCCCACGCGCCCGGTACAATATGAGGGGGGAGGTGCGAATACTCAGGCTACCGATATTGTTTGCCCCATGTATGCCCGCGTAGATGAGGATCAACCTTTCCCAGCGGTGCCGAAGTGGGCCATTAAGAAATGGATCGGCCTACCGAATGAATCTCGCCCATTGATTCTGTGTGAATATGCCCATGCTATGGGGAACAGTTTTGGTGGGTTTGCCCGCTATTGGCAAGCGTTTCGCCAATATCCCCGGCTACAAGGTGGATTCGTTTGGGATTGGGTCGACCAAAGCCTTACTCGTAATGATGAGAATGGTCAGCCTTATTGGGCTTATGGCGGGGACTTTGGCGATAGCCCCAATGATCGCCAATTCTGTATGAATGGATTGGTTTTCCCAGACCGTACCCCTCACCCCAGTTTGTATGAGGCGCAATGCGCGCAGCAGTTCTTCCAATTCTCCTTGGTTAGCACCTCACCACTGGTAATCAATGTGACCAGTGAATACCTGTTCAGAAACAGTGACAACGAACATCTGTACTGGCGCATCGAATTAGCGGGTAAATCAGTTCTGGAAGGGAGTTTCCCGTTAGCCCTATTACCTGAAAGCACTCAATATTTCACCCTAACTGAGCGGTTACCCGCTATCAGTGGGCCAGGTGACTTATGGTTAAATATTGAGGTTAGACAGCGAGAAGAGACACCATGGTCACCAAGTAATCATCGTTGCGCTTGGTTCCAATGGCGTTTACCACACCCTTTAGCGTTCTTAGATCGCGGCTTAATTGGTTCAGCTACGTCCAATAAGCTCGAGTTGCACCAAGATACACAGCATATTACGGTGACGCATCAGCAACAACACTGGCAATTTAATCGTCAAACTGGATTACTTGAACAATGGTGTGTTAAGGGGGAAAACAGGTTACTGACCCCGTTGCGAGATCAATTTGTTCGTGCGCCGCTAGATAACGATATTGGTATCAGTGAAACAACGCGAATTGATCCAAATGCTTGGGTTGAACGCTGGAAAAAAGCGGGAATGTATCAACTGGAGCAACGTTGTTTATCACTACATGCAGATACATTGTCTCAGACCATACAAATCAGCGCAGAATATATCTACGAGTTTGCCCAAGAACAATTATTACATACTCATTGGTTATACCGGTTTGATCAACAAGGGCGCATGACTATTGATGTCCGAGTCCAAGTAGCAACTTCACTACCCTCTTTAGCAAGAGTCGGTATGTGTTGCCAATTATCTGATGTTTATGAAAATGTTGATTGGCTAGGATTAGGACCTCACGAAAATTATCCTGACCGTCAGCTATCAGCACAGCATAGTCATTGGTCGCAACCGCTTGACCAAATGCATACTCCCTACATATTCCCCAGTGAAAATGGACTGCGTTGTAACACCAGGATGTTGAGTTATGGGAATTGGCAGTTAACAGGTCAATTCCATTTTGGTATCAGCCGTTACAGCACTCAGCAACTTATGGCAGCCAGCCATCAGCACTTACTGAGGTCTGAAGCAGGTACCTGGCTAAATATCGATGGTTTCCATATGGGGGTGGGTGGTGATGATTCATGGAGCCCTAGTGTCCATGCTGATAACTTACTGACTAATGAGATTTATCAATATCAAGTCTGCTGGCAATACAAAGACTCAATCTGATGATAGCCACAGATTTTGCAACAATATCAAAACAGGATTTCTAATACGCACAGTTTCAGATTTATCCCTATATCGAACTTAAGGAAATATTCCTAGTATCAATATGTCTAAACATCTCTTAGTCTCGCTTATTGCAATGCAACGAGTCATACATGTACTACTCCTTTGAAAATTTATGCGTCCACCCTATTGGGCGCTTTTTTTGTTTTCTACTTTCACTCGCCGCTTTCCCCCTTTTGCGACCTTGTCATAACTTAAGCACATTCACTCCATGAATTATTTAGATTACGGGGCTAAGATAATCACTTCGTCACCGGCACAGTTCCTGACTCAATATATGCATGTTACAAGAGGAATATTATGACATCCTTAACCCATATCCCAGCGAACATGGTCGCCATTGAGATTACTCAGTCTGGTGGCCCTGAAGTCTTAACTCCCATTCAGCGCCCTACACCGATGCCCGCTGCGGGTGAAATTTTAGTCAAGATTTCAGCTGCAGGAGTTAACCGCCCCGATATCATGCAACGGCGAGGCCAATATGCCCCACCGCCAGGGGCCTCCGATATCCCGGGATTAGAAATTGCAGGTGTTGTGGTTGCCGTTGCTGCTGATGTCACTCGATTTAAAATTGGAGACAAAGTGTGTGGATTAATCGCAGGCGGCGGCTATGCCCAATATTGCGTTATCCATGAAACTAATGCCTTATTTATCCCGCCCAGCCTGACTGAAATAGAAGCAGCTGCATTGCCAGAGACTTTCTTTACTGTGTGGACAAACCTGTTCCAACGTGGTCATTTCACTGCAGGTGAGACCGTATTAATTCACGGTGGGTCTTCAGGTATAGGTACTACGGCAATATTGTTGAGCAAAGCATTTGGCGCAAAAATGGTTATTGTCACCGTGGGATCAGAAGAAAAACGGCAGGCATGTCTGGCATTAGGCGCCGACATCGCCATTAACTATCGCACAGAAGATTTTGTCGCCGAAACCAAGCGAGCCACCGCAGGGAAAGGGGCTGATGTTATCGTGGATTTAATTGCCGGTGATTATGTCGCGCGTAACTATGAAGCTGCTGCAATGAATGGACGGATTGTTCAGATTGGCACCCAGAATGGGCATGCCAAGGACCTGAATCTAATGTTAATGTTGCTAAAACGCCTGACTCACACCGGTTCAACATTGCGCTCACGTACTGTGGCAGAAAAAGCACTTATCGCTAAGGAGCTGGAACAACAAGTTTGGCCGTTGCTAAATGATGGAAAAATGAAACCACAGATCTTCCAAACTTTCCCGCTGGAAGATGCGGCAAAAGCCCATGAATTGATGGAAAGCAGCACGCATATTGGTAAAATTGTCCTGACTGCTTAAGGTTGTTCAGAACTACAATTATCCGCACCATGAAAATTCATCAGGTGAAATCGAAGCATAAGTGGTTGTTTTTATCTGATGAATTAATAATAACTCCGTATTATCGCCTGTCAGACCATAACAGTTTTGCTAACTAATTAATCAAACTGATATACCTTAAATTTAACTTCTCATGTTATTCTATAACAAACCGCCATGGTTTAACTTACATGAATTATTCATCACAAGGTCATAATTATGGACATAATTAAGAAAATATTAATCGATGACATCGCAAGAATAAATCAAAAAGAAAAAAGAGATGGCCGGTTAAAATTTAACAGCGATTTTGTCTACAAGCATCCCTATCTTTGCCTTGCAATGTTGATATCATACTTTTTTGTTCTAATTTTGATGTACTTAACCCCTTATTTTGGTACTGGCTATATGGTTGCCTTTACTGTTTTCTTTGTTTTGATGTCTGCCGTTCTCATGATGGAAATCAAACCCGTGTTTAAATTTGAGGATATTGGCATCCTCGACTTACGTGTTTGCTATAACGGTGAATGGTTCTTCAGCCGTGCATTATCGACGCAAGCAATTGATGAGATACTAAATAGCAAAGATATCAGTGATGACTTTAAAATTCGCTTTAAACATATTATTAGCAATAAAGGCGAAATAGACTTCTATGATGTCTATGATTTAGCTTATCTGCAAAAAAAGTCTATGCGAACCAATGAACCTAACCAAACTACCTCGTTGGCCAGTACCTCTGCTATCAGGCAATAATTATAAATATCCAGCATATCCTGCAGAATCTTCAGTAGGGTATGCTGTTTTGTATTTGTAAATATCTACTTTCGAAAAGAGAGAAACGTGATGATGTATATTACGATTACCTCAGATCTTTGTCTCTATAACCTAAGCCAGAGAATTCATTTTTTATCAAAGTCATTATATTTATTAATAAAATATCGTTAACATTTAAAAATGGTGCCTATAATAATATTATTGTTTCTGATAATAAAAGGCTGCCAGGCATGGACAAGATTGATGAACAATTGATTGCCATTTTAGCAAAAAATGCACGGATATCTCTGAAAGACCTCTCACTGCAAGTCAACCTCTCATCCCCGAGTACTTCTGAGCGTCTACGGCGTCTTGAAGAACGCCATATCATTCGCAGTTACACACTTGATTTGGACCAGAAGGCATTCGGCTACAATTTGCAAGCCATTGTACGTGTCAAACCCTTAGCAGGAATGCTACGTGTAGCAGAAGAGATGATTCAAGGAACGCCAGAATGTGTTGAGTGTGACAAAGTGACCGGCGATGATTGCTTTATCAGCCGCTTATATATTCATTCGATGGAACAACTGGACACCATCATTGACCGCTGGTCAGAATATGCCGAAATCCAGACATCAATCGTCAAATCCTCTCCAATCATGCGACGGTTGCCCCCCTTAGTAAGGTTGCCCAGGGAAAGCAAAATCTGAAATCTGTACCCTATCCCTCATTTTATTTATAATAACGAGCTATTCTTTACCTGAATAAAATTATAGAAGCGAATAATTGATGAGTAATAATCAAAGTAATGCGTCAGATTCATCGATTCTTACGCTCCCCTATAGCCGTTGGGTCGAAGATAATATGCAAAGCTCCAGTGCCGTCGAGGCTCTGGAGCAAGGTAAAGTACTTTTTCTACCCCATCTGGCGTTTGAACTGAGTGAACAGGAAAAACTACTGCTTAACCCTGCATTAGTTGATACTAAACGCAAAAATATCAGTTTTAAGCCGCTGGACGGCACACTAACTGGCGTGACTGATGAAAGCAAAGTAGCGTTAACTCGCCAGTTGCTGGAGCGCTATTATCAGAGTTGCCTGAGTCTGGTAAATCAATTACTCCCGGAGTATACATCTGTACTGCGCAGTCCGACCAATAGCCTACGCTTGCACCCCGTTACCGCTTGGCGAGATAAAACATCGTGGCGAAAGGATGATAGCCGCTTGCATGTTGATGCTTTCCCTTCGCGGCCTAATTATGGTGAGCGAATCATCCGTATTTTTACCAATATAAACCCTCATGATGAACCCCGTTCGTGGCGTGTAGGTGAAGACTTTACGCAATTAGCGCGCCGCTATTTGCCGCAACTCGATAGTTATTCGCCTTTCAGTAGTTGGTTGCAGCATAAAGTAGGGATCACCAAGCGCCGTAGAAGCCATTATGATCATCTGATGCTTCAGCTACATGATAAAATGAAATCAGATGCCAATTACCAAAAAAATGGTAAGCAACAAGCTATTGATTTCCCCGCAGGTAGTAGTTGGATCTGTTTTTCAGATCAAACCCCCCATGCAGCGATGGGAGGACAGTTTATGCTAGAGCAAACGTTCCTTCTGCCCGTTGAAGGGATGAAAGATCCTCAACAATCCCCGCTGAAAATACTGGAATCATTGACGCAGAAGTCACTGATATAACGCATCGCTTTCTGTTGTCGAGTGCCTACTGAAAATCCGCTGGCGAAGTAGATTTTCAGTAGGCATATTTTCCCAAAAAAAATGTTTATACGACTTGATCCCTGAGAAAAAAATAAATATCATTTTTCGCAGAATGTAAGCCAACTCCATAATACTTAGGTGTGAACATTGCGCCCGGCAGTTATTGAACCTTATCAGATAACTATTGGAGGTTAATATGGTTAAGGTCTATGACAGAAACAGAAACCAAATTATTCCTGGCAAACGTGTGATGGTCGCACAAACTGGGGAAATTGACGTAGCAAAAGCTATTCATGTTGAAGGCCTGGCACCTGTACAGGCAGAGCGGGAGCCGGTTGTAGAGTTACAACATACCGGTGAGCGCTATGTGCCTTTCGATTTAGTCAGACTCGGTTAATTGTATTTAAACTGTAGTAGTTAAACTGTAGTACTTCCGCTAATTGCAATATTGCTTTCAGTGCGTTAGTCACTTTTTCGCCGGAGTTTTCTATATTTACCAGAAAGCTCCGGTTTTTTTATTTATATAATGCCACAGATTATTAAATCTCAGGATAATAATGGATACTAAACAGCCCATAGTGCAACATCCTATTACATGATGGGCTTTTATCTTACCCGATGAGTATTTATGAGCATTCGATAATATCAGCTTAAATATGGCAAGCTGGCTCTATCACTTGGGCAACTTTCTTTTGGAAAGTCTCAAGTTGGCAAAGTTTGTTATCACCCTCGCTCTCACAACCTTCAATGGTAATTGGAACAATTTTAGCTGGATTATTTTTTAGATCTAACTTCTCGGCATTTCGCAGCTGATCCATCGTTTGATAGAACATTTTCACGGCGACATAGCGCTGATGATTATCTGGGTTCTGCCATAGCTCAAAGACTAATCCGCCACCAGGCGGGGTATTATCAGGTTGTTGTGGTAATTGCCAATTGGCCCCTAACATACCAGCGATATTAGCAATATTGGTGTCATGCCCGCCGAGGAACAACAATTTGGTTTGCGGTGACAGCGGCAGTGTTTGCCCTTGGGCATCGCGTTGCAGCACTAATGCCGTATCAATTTGTTGCAACAGCGGGGTCCCTTTATGGCGAGCGATATAAGGGGTTTTGGCCATCAAATCAAATTGCGCATTGTGCAACGACAATAGTGAAACCCAGTTATCTTCACCGCTGATCCGATGCCAGGCCACATCTGGCATCGCTTGTGAGTTTTGTAATAGGAAAATTTCACCCAATGTCGACGAGAGTGCCAATGGCCCACTCAGAGAAACCTTAGTACCTTCTTCGTTTATCTTGATTTCATTTGCTGCAAAAGTTGCAAAATCACAGATTTTTCCATGTTGTTGCAGGGACTTACAATAAGGCGATGCTGCAAAATTCAGCACTTCGCCCATCTGGGCAAAGGGTTTGGCATAGCGCTGGCTCACATCACTCAATGGCCCGCCCAATCGCGCCTCAACAGCCTGATGAGTTTTCGCTGAGTCCAGTTTACATACCCCCGCTTCGACGGTATGAAATAGCGGGTCAACTTTCTTCAAATCAGCCTGATAATGCACTTTCAGACCACAATCCGGTGCAATTCCATCCAAGAATGCCTGTCCGGTTAAGCGGGTTCGTTGGTCAACATCTGCCTGTGCATAAACGGCCCCATCTACCGGGCACCCCGCAGATAACAACCCAAGACTGCGGAAATAATCACCATAAAATCCCCCCATCAACGTCACTAAATCAGCCCCTCGCGGCGTCAAATAACCCGCTTTTACTGGCCACTGGGGCCATTTATCAGGAGTGACATCATTCATTAGCTGGGTTTGTTTTGTCGGGGAGCGAACACCATGTCGACTCAAAATAACCACACGCTCTAATGTGTAGCCGGTCGGCGCTGTAACAATCGGGGCAGCACCTGCTGTAAAACAGCCCATTATCAAAGTGACTGCGGATAAGTGCAGATATTTCTTTGTAACTGACATAATTTTATATCCTTATTAAAACTACGAATATTTTTGCCCTATCGAGTATGGTCGACGAACGCAGGCCTCACAATGCGGAAAAACAACAAACATCCGCGTCAAATGGGAAAGAAGGACGAAAATTTTTAAGCTGGAACGCGCTAAACTTGATTCGCTTCTCATTGTTAGAACGATATTTAGCCGATTATGTTATTAACGACACTAATACTTAAAGGAGGTATAAACCCGCACTATCAATCCGGTCACTGACCGGACAGTATTTAGCGCAATAGGGTTGATGGATATAGCCTGTCATCCAGCGGCTATACATACAAATTATAAGGAGTCTGACATGCGGAAAGCAGGCGATATCGACAGAGTCATGTCGGCCAGACAACTTCCCAATAAAGCCGTAGCCCTGATTCTTGCAGGCGGGCGCGGTTCACGCCTTAAAGACCTAACGTCTGTCCGAGCAAAACCCGCTGTTCACTTCGGCGGAAAATACCGCATTATCGACTTCGCACTATCAAATTGCCTTAATTCTGGCATTCGCCGTATCGGTGTAATAACTCAGTATCAGTCTCATACTTTGGTGCAACATATCCAGCATGGCTGGTCATTTCTTAGTGAAGAGATGAACGAGTTTGTTGATTTGTTGCCGGCGCAACAACGTCAAGGACGAGAACATTGGTATACCGGCACCGCAGATGCTGTTTTCCAGAATCTAGATATTATCCGCCGCTATCGTGCTGAATATGTGGTGATTTTGGCAGGTGATCATATCTATAAAATGGATTACTCGCGCATGCTGCTCGATCATGTAGAAAGTGGTGCGGCTTGTACGGTAGCTTGCATTGAAGTCCCCAAGGCGGAAGCAACAGCCTTCGGTGTGATGGAAGTCTCCGAACAGCTCCAGGTGAAAATGTTTTGGGAAAAACCTGAAGATCCCCCTACTCTGCCCGGTAAACCTGATAGTAGTCTGGCCAGCATGGGGATTTATGTATTTAACGCAGAGTTCCTGTTTGGTCTACTTGAAAGCGATCACGCGGACGAAAATAGCAGCCATGACTTTGGCAAAGATATTCTGCCGAAAATCACCGAACAGGGTCATGTTTGGGCGCATCCATTCTCATTATCTTGTGTTTCCACCTCGCCCGATGCCCCTGATTATTGGCGTGATGTCGGGACCTTAGATGCCTATTGGCAAGCTAATCTCGATCAGGCGGCTATTACACCAGAGCTGGATATGTATGATTCACATTGGCCGATACGCACTTATGCGGAGCCATTGCCACCGGCAAAATTTGTTCAGGATCGTTCTGGCAGTCATGGCATGACCATGAATACCTTGGTGTCCGGTGGCTGTTTTATCTCCGGTTCCGTGGTAGTCAACTCGGTACTATTTTCCCGAGTGCGAATCAATTCGTTCTGTAATATTGATTCTTGTGTATTGCTACCCGACGTCAATGTGGGCCGCTCTTGTCGGTTACACCGCTGCGTCGTAGACCGCGCCAGTATTATCCCCGAGGGCATGATCATTGGCGAAAATGCAGATGAAGATGCTCGCCGTTTTTATCGTTCGGAAAGCGGTATTGTATTAGTTACTCGAGAGATGTTGGCGAAGCTATAATGCTGGGATGTTATTAATGTTGGGTCGGGCAGACATGGACAAGCAGGGAATAATTTATATAATCAGCCCAAACGAATAAAAGGGTTTGAATATGTCATTTACTGAATGGGTGATTTTAGGTGTTGTGATGGGTTGTGCAGTGGGTGCCTTACTGAAAATTTTTGGCAAGAAAAAAGACAACTAGCCCTCTCAGTTCCCTCATTAATTTAAAAGCGGCCATAATCGGCCGCTTTTTGTGTTGACTGACTCATCGCTATTAACGTGAAACAGGCACAGTAACTTCGGCTTGTGCAAAACCATAACGGCTCAATGGTATGACTTTCACTGAGGTAGGTGATGACTTGATTGCAAATTGTTTGGTCTCGCCCGGCATAATATAAGGGCTGCCCAAAGGAACAACCTCATTACTTGGGACTAAAATCACCTGAGGACCAAGACGAACCACATGCTTACTCGGGTTTTTAATCATTAAGTTATTACCCGCGGTGGATAAAACCAATTCTTGCCATGGGGTTTTAATCTGTGGCACAGAATTTGGCTGGATAAGAAAACCAATTTCCTGACGAATTGGCATCACAGTCGCATTACCCTGCACTTGCTCAACACCTTCAAACGAAGCTTTTAACAGGACTTCTGAATCTAATGTGGTGCCTTTCTTCAATACAAAGTTAACTTGCTGGCTTTGCCCTGCATCAATTCGGGTTACCGGCGGGGAAATCAAAACTTGCTTACTCAGGTTTTTGCCGTCCAAGTCGACTAATTTAGTCACCAGTAATATTGGGTTTGCCGATGTGTTTTCGATAGTAAAGCTGGTGCGACCCTCATTTTCTTTTAAAATAACCGTGGTGCTTTCTAGTTTGAAAGACGCATAGGATGCCAAACTCCAGCAACTTAACAACACCAGCAAATTAAGCATAAAAAACGATTTAACACGTTTAAAGAGATGAGTGTATGCAGTCATTGCGCCAACGCTGCCATTATTAACCATGATATTTTTCATAATAGATCCTATGTTTAAAAAACAGTTATTGAGTATCCTCTTGCTCGACAATACTTCAAATCAATGACATACAGCGTCGGCAACTTCATACAATGCATCCGGATCAAACTTCTCCGGCTCAACATAACTCACAATACATTCACTGCGGTTGGCAGCCTTAACACGCAATGTCGCCCCAATCGCTTGGTTTTCCAACATAAAGTTGCCATCACCAATAATCGTTCCCAGGAAGTTGCCCTTCTCGTCCAGCACGTTAGCGCCCACGGGTAACATGTCACCATTACTATCACGAATACTCAGCAGCAACTGGCGAGTTTCGGTTGCCTCAAAATAACGAGTTGCCACTGTGCCACGTGTCATCTTCAAATCCGCACTGGTGCTATTAAGACGAATATTCAGTGGCAATGTTTTGGTGCTTATCTGTGCTTTTGATGCTGTATAAGGCATCACGGATGGTAACAAGGCGGTTCCAGCATAATCGGTAATTGACGTTCCACTACTAGGCGAAGAAACGCGCAAGTCAGATTGACTCGGCACATTTATCACCGCAAAAGTATCCCCGATTGGCGATGAAGATGTCGCAAAGGTGTTATTCGCATAAGCCATTGAGCCATTTGCCGAAACATAGGCTGAGCGGCTATTGTTGGTGGCCTGAGAAACCCCACCAGCCAGTTGCGAATACGCCGTGTTCATATTCAGCGCCCCATTAATACGTCGCTGACTATCACTACCTGTTATACCGACCTGATACCCTTTGTTATCACCCCAACGCCCTTGGTAAGTACTACCTAAGGTCATATTGCCATTGTTGCGTTGCATCCGCCCGCTGAGGGAGCCGTTACCCAATGGCATATTGATGCCAATGTAGACTGAATTTTGCCCCTGCGAAGTTGACTGAAAACTTAGCGTGGCCGTCACTCGGCCAAATTGTTCACTCGCAGAAAATGTATGGGAAACACTGTTTGCGGTTTGATAATACATATTATTAGACAAAACGTAGGAAAATGCGCCCCATCGAGGATGCGCCCAAGATACGGCAGCAGATGTCGAGTTCTTCAGTTTACCGTACTTCAGTTCATTCAGATTATTGCCACTACTCAGGGCATTATCCGGCGACCAATAGCTCGATGAGTCATATAATGTCGACAATGAAGCACTCAAATTGCCATTAATTGCTACCTGATTTTGTAACGTCAGTTGATAACCCTGCCCGGCATCTTTAGTATTAGAGTAACTTGTCCCCGCTGAAAACCAGGCTCTCTCCATCCCGCTATAAAGATTTTGTACACTGATATTTTGATAATCAGTGGAAATCAGCCCAGCTGAAGTGATACGTAATGCATTTAGCGGGCTAAAAGAGACCTCGCCCGATGCCAGTAACGGCGATTTAGTTTCACTTTCATTCAGACTATCCCGATAACGGCCCAACCCCAGTTGGTATGTGGTCGCCTGCTGTTCAGAATTAGGGTCAAGAGAATTTGATACCGTAAAATGCTGCTGGGTACCATCTTCTTCAATGACATCAACATCAGTCACCACGCCACTAGAAAAATTACTGATATTAGATAATGAGAATGGCCCCGGTGGTACGACGGTACGGTAAATAACACGTCCACGTTGGCGAATTTCAATGGTGGCATTAGTATTAGCAATCCCTTCAATGGGCACCACCAGCTGTGTGTTATTCAGTTGAGCATTATCGGAATATAGTTGGGTGCCCACGATCGGCAGGCCGGAATAAGTGTCACCGACTAAACCAAACTCACCCAGCTGCACGACCGATTTCAGTGATTCCACCGCGCGTAATGCGTAGGTTTCCTGATTATCGTAGTGGCCTACGCCTTGATTATAGGTATAGGAACCTCGGTTACGCAGTACCCAGTTATATAGATTAATACCCGGCTGAAACTGCCCTTGAAATAAGTTAAGATTATCGTTATTAGTTTCGATCCGCTGGCCAAACAAATTGTAATTCAGTAATAAGGCATGACCGCCACTTTGGTAGTCACTGCTTTCCATTTCGGGATCAAATGCCTCTTGCGGCAAGGTCATTTCCACACGAAATTGACCAGGAAGTAACTTTATTACGACACCCGGCCACAAAGCTTCAAGGTTTTCGCAGCCATCGCCACTGCCTTTATGACGTAACTTCAATGCAATGAGTAAGTTACGATCCACACACAAATTACCTTCACTGTCGAAGGTGGCTGCAATATGGTAGGTTTTGTTGGCATTAACAATGATAGAGACATCATGCTGACCAGGTAAAAACTTATCCTGCTGACTAAAAAAATTCGCTAACTCTGCAGAATACCCTAACCCTTCAAGTGTTTTTATATCAAACGCCACTGCACCCTCTTTTGTGGCGGAAAGAGCCGCTACAGGAGAAAGAGATAAAAGGAATGCTGTAAACGAAAACGATACGCAGCGTGCAAACACAGTGGTATCCTAAAAAGTAAGGGAAACAAATGGGTTAAGAGGCAATATTGTTTTATACAGCAAAGAGTACACAAGATTATTAAAAAATGAAAACAACCTTGTGTATAGGATTTTTATGAATTAAATACCAAAAGAAAAATTCATGGTGGCAGAACCATCAATATTAATATTTTCAGTGATGGCTCCGCCCATAGTGGTTGAACCTGCCAATGTCGGTATTACTGTAAAATCGGCACTGAATACTTTACCCGCTTTCACTGTGGTGGCATTTTCAGACCATCCAAAACGGAAGTTATTGGTTAATGTTTCCAGAGTATGCCCACCCTGTAATACGTTATTCGCGTCGATATAATACAGTAAGCTGCTGACGCCATCGACCGTAGCATTGCTCATCGTCGTTCTATAAAAACCCAGTTTCCCAGTACCGTTCACAAAACCCAAACCAAAGTTATGAATAGAGTTATCACTGACAGATGCTTTACGGTTATCTGTTGAGGTTAAGCTCAGATACGTTAGGCTATCACAGGTAACCGTCCAGTTTTTTGTGATCGATGGCAATGCTGTTACTGCTGTACCACTTTTTACCTGGCTTGCTGAAATCTCACCGACATTATAAATACCGCCATCAGGGGCTATTACCGTACAACTTGGCACTCCCAATTTACCCTTAACTTTTAATTCTGCCGAAGGCGGTGCCGCCTGTGCTGCCACGGATAAAATTATTGAGGTAAAAAGAGTGAGTTTGAAAATATTCTTTTTCATAAAATGAGAGTCACTCGGTTATATAAATATTATTAGCACTTACTCAGAAATAGAACTTCAGGAAAAATAAAGGGCAGAAATATAAATCTGCCCTTTATTTAATACCGTGATGTACGGGTAATTAGATTCCGAATGCAAAGTTCATGGTCATTGAACCGTCGATTTCTGCATCTTCAGTGATCGGGCCAGCCATAATGGTGGTGCCACCCAAAATTGGGCTAACGGTAATATCAGCAGTGAATATTTTACCAACGCTTTGGGTGTTGGCTGCAGATGACCAACCGGTACGTAACCCCGTGGTCAGGTTAGCAACGGTGGAGGCGGCGAACGTTGAGGTCGCAGAAGAGAATAAGTTAGATGCTTTAGTATCAACGGTACCATTCTTGATTTGTGCCGTGTAGTAACCGATTTTGCCGGTACCGTTCACATTACCCATACCAAAGTTAGTCGTACCCGCAGTACTGGCAGATGCAGCACGGTTATCTACTGGCGTAAAGTTCAGATAAGTTTCCGCATCACAGGTTACTGTCCAGTTTTTAGTGATTGGCGTCAGTACTGTGGTGCCCGCACCTGATTTAATCAAAGATGAAGATAGTTTACCAAAGTCGTAAACACCATCATCCGGTGCATTCACGGTGCAGCTTGGCACAGTTAAAGTACCGATAACTTTTAATTCCGCAGTAGGTGCTTCTGCATTGGCAGCGTTAATACCAAAAATCAAAGAAGACAGTACAGTAATTTTAGCCAGTTGCTTTTTCATTTAAATAATCCTGATATATAATGTTTATCGCGTTGCGATACCCAAACTTTATAGGCCCAGTGCCTAGAGTTGAGTTCATTTATAATATGGTTGGTCCAAATCAAAATATGAGCTCAAAATTTATGCTGCCATTAGACGATTTAAGACTTTCCTTGTATATAAGACTGAGGGCTGACTTGATGTAGGAATGGTCTTACGCAGCGATGCTTTATCGCATGATTCCGGTGAATGAAATTCCTTAATCTATGTTTAATCAGGAAGAAACCTGAGAGCATCTCAAAAGCATGTTTTATATAAAAACAAACACTTTTAAATCAATAGATTAAGTAACGACCTCACTTTAAACTCAGACTCATTTTTATATTATCTCGCCTGCTCCACCCGTAGAAATATAGAAATATCATTCCAGCGTTCACTCATTAAAATCGAAAATCTGCTTTAGCCATTATATTTGTGATTAACCATGCTCTTTCCATTTTTCCCACAACAAAACATTGAGATAGCGTATTATTTCAGCCCATTCCCTTATCGCACCCCTAAGCTAATTTTCAACTTCACCATCCCCAAAAAAGCATATTTGATCAGTATCTTACTTAGCGTACAGCCCTTTATACTCAAAATATTATGACTTTTATAATGGTAATATCCGATGGATTATTATCTCGGAATTGACGTAGGAACCTCAAAAGTAAAATCAGTACTATTTGCCCCCCCCCTTTAATGAGTGTCTGGTTGCATCCGTCGATAACCTCACTTTATCTTCCCACTCCGGCTATGCAGAACAAGATATGCAAAGTCTTTGGTTCGGGGTGGTTTATAGTGCTCAGCAGGTCAGTCATTCGAGTTGCAGCAAGGTCGCTAACATACTTATAGCTTGAAAGCATGACGAAGATATATCGCCTTATTTCACCCACTTACTGTGATAAGGATCGCTGAATTTTTTTTCTATAAGTGCTTGAATAATGAAAGAGCGTGAGAAATTTTACTCCTCCGCAAGATGAGCTTCTCACTGGTTTTCGAGGCGGCCCTTTCAAGTGCTCGGATATCTCTCCATGAAACGGTTGCGTTCATGCCCACTTCTGCGGCATGTTTACAACAACACTTCCCTGCTTTAGACGTTCGAATTATCACTTTGTGAGCAACCTGATGATTAAGTGGCTGTGGAAAGCAAACCAACCGCAAGCGGAGATGCTTGCACAGTGGCGTGAAGCACTGAATATCCCCCTATTGACACCTTTAAATGAGGAGGAACAACAGCGACTGGTTTCTGTCGCAAGTCACTTGTTGCAACAAAAGCGCCTGGTGCCACTACAAGGGTTAGTATTAACACCGCTGATGCAGGCCCGTCTAACACTGCTGTTTGCCCTGCCGGTCATGGAGTTAGGAGCAAAATGGCTAGACGGCTTTCATGAAGTACTTATTTACCCCTCTCCTTTTGTGGTTGACGACGACTGGCAAGATGATGCAGGCCTGGTTCATTCCGGGCAAACCGTGCAGTCCGGCCAAAGCTGGGAGCAAGGGCCAATCGTTCTGAACTGGCAAGATATTCAGGATTCATTCGATTTATCAGGCTTTAATCTGGTTATTCATGAAGCCGCTCATAAGCTGGATATGCGTAACGGCGGGCACTCAAACGGCGTGCCCCCCATCGCTATGCGTGATGTTGCAGCATGGGAATATGACTTACATCAGGCGATGGACAATATTCAAGATGAGATAGATATGGTGGGTGTCGACGCTGCCAGTATGGATGCCTACGCCGCCAGTGATCCCGCAGAATGTTTTGCTGTGTTATCTGAATATTTTTTCAGTGCGCCTGAGCTATTGGAAAACCGTTTCCCGGCGGTATATCGGCATTTCTGTACTTTCTATCGCCAGGACCCGCTAGCTAGACTAAAACGTGGGGAAAACGAGAATCAAAATATTGAAAGTTCATCTCCAATGGGTTAGTTATCGGCTCGCCGATTTAGAAAATACAAGATGCGAGGAAGAATAAAAACATCAGGCTAGCTTTATTTAGCCGCAATAAACATCTTCTTTGCTCAGATGCTGAGCAGTCGACCCAAATGTACTAATTTAGCGTTGACAGTATCGGGTATGCTAGATATCATGCGCCCCGTTCACACGATTCCTCTGTAGTTCAGTCGGTAGAACGGCGGACTGTTAATCCGTATGTCACTGGTTCGAGTCCAGTCAGAGGAGCCAAATTTAGAAAATCCCGCTTAGGCAGCTAAGCGGGATTTTTGCTTTTTTTTCTGCAACTTTTGCTGTCACCGTTGCCGCAATAGAAAGATTCTTAGAGCATCATTATTCATTTTTTCCCATTTTGACGAAATCTTATCAAATCAGAAGCTATATCTCTCATACTTATGCTGGAATAATTCAAGCAATTCATCTTGGAATTTTCCTACATAAGGCGTCGAAAAATCGTATATGTTTACATTCAGAATTATAACTTTACTATTTCTTGTGTCTTTTACTGAGCAATCCAATTGCATTTCAATAAAAAAAATCCTAATTCGTTTATAATCAAATCTCTAAACTGAATAATGCCTATAGGATGAATTGGACTACGTAACAAAGGTGATCAGTAAGAATCTTTTCTTGATAATCTATCATTAGAGATTAAAATCACCGAAATAGTACCTTACATGATTATTACTTTGGGCATCGGCAGTAGCGGTTCTTGTTTATCTCGTCTTGGGTAATCATTTGAGTCGATCGGTGCGAGCGAGGAGCAGTGAATTAACTCTGCGAATCCCAAGATATAACGGTTTACGGAGATAGCATGACTAAATCAGTGATGATAGTTGATGACCACCCGGCAATTCGTGTTGCCATTCGTGCATTACTTTCACAAAGCAACGAATTTTCAACTATTTACGAATCAGTTGATGGCAGTGAAGCCCTGGAAACATTAAAAAATCATACGGTTGACCTGGTTATTATCGATATTGAACTGCCAAACTTCGATGGTTTTTCATTTCTGAAAAAGCTGCAACAGCGTGGTTTTACTGGTAAATCGTTATTTTTGTCAGCTAAGAATGAGCAGGTTTTTGCTGTGCGGGCATTACAGGCTGGAGCCAACGGTTTCATTAGTAAAAATAAAGATATTAGCGAAATTCTATTTGCCGCACAGAACGTATTACGCGGGTATTCTTTCTTTCCATCTGAAACCTTGACCCAATTAGCCGGGCAGCCTTCAAGCCATGATCCCGTCAATCGGGCTCGTTTGTTGTCGGAGCGAGAAATTAATGTTTTACGTTATCTCGTCAATGGTTTGTCAAATAAACAGATTGCCGACGAGATGTTTATCAGTAACAAAACTGTCAGTACCTATAAAACACGTATCCTGACTAAATTAGGACTGAGTTCTGTAATTGAACTGGCAGATTATGCGCATACCCATAATTTGGTCTAATTCAGACAGGCCTGATTTACCGCGTACAGTATTGTCTCTACGTCGTTGGTTTTCTTCACGCATTTTACTGTGTTGCCTGGTCTTACTGAGCGGGCAACTTAATGCTGCCCCGATGACAAGTCGTCAGGGATGTGATACCGGCCAGCCGTTGACGATACACAGTATTGCGAACAGTTACAGTGAAGACTTATTACTCCCCCCAGCGACTGATGCACGCCAATCAAGCCGGCGTACGGTAAAAGTGGGCATGGTTATTGATGCCAATACCCCGTTTGTTGTTAACCGCGATGATACTTCCATCGAAGGTATTGTCGCGGATTATCTAAAAATCATCAGTGACGCCAGTCAACTCTCTTTCCAGATGATTGGTTATTGTGATTACGGCTTAGTACTTAATGCACTGGAGAATGGTCAGGTTGATTTAATGGCAGGCACTCCGATGCCAGCTCAGCCAGGACTTATTGCTTCCCATGCATTCTTCACTAACCGGCATGTTGAGGTTCGTAGCAAGAATTGGGATCCCACCAAACGCACCCATCCGGAAACAGTGGCTATCGTCAATAATGAACCACTTTCACCGGAGTTTTTGTTTAATTATCATGCTGATAAAATCGTCGCCTATCCTAACCAGTTGCAAGGGTTACTGGCCGTTGCCTATGGTAATGCCGATGTCTTTGTGGCCAATGCCACATCAGCCAACTATTTGATTGACCAATTACAGCTACTGACATTGCAAATTCGTAACTTTGCCCCTTATCACCCGGCCCCTTACACCTTCCTGGCCCTGGAAAAAAATCAAAAACTGATTGATTACATTAATCAGATTCTGGAATTACTGCCCAGCCGTGCCACGGGTGATATTCAACAACGTTGGTTTGGTAGCAAACATCATTATAATATTGATGCTAAATTACTGCTCACAGAACAAGAGCTTAATTGGATTCAGCATCATCCGGAGGTGACCTATGCTGCGCCACTGGATTTGGCTCCATTAATCTTCCGTGATCGCCAAACCGGTGAGATGGCCGGTTTCTCTGTTGATCTCATCGACATTATTTCACGCAGAACCGGCATTAAATTTAAGCCGATTTATATCAAGGACAGCGGCGAAGGTGTACGTGATTTTGCTGCCGGAAAAATAGATATGCTACCGATTGTCGCGGTACGCAATGGCCAATACGGTAATAGCCTTTACTCCTCACCCGTCGCACAATCGTTGTGGGGTATTTTGACACGAGAAGATCGTAATGATATCAACAACGTCGCGGACCTTGCGGGAAAACGCGTCGGGATACAAGCGGGCAGCACTTCCGGTGGTGTGATTAACAACACACTCTTGGCCCAAAAAATCACCTTTGTTGAAGCACCCGATGCCATGACGTTGGTACGCATGTTACAACAAGGGAAAGTCGATGCGATTATCAAAAATATGATGACCGCTAACTATTTATCAGCACAGAACTTTACCCCTAATATTAAAACGGTTGCGGTCACCGGAGAAGAGCCACTGATGATGGCATTTGCCATCAGCCCGAAACTTCCTGAATTAAAAGCCATCGTTGATAAAGTCATTGAATCTATCCCACCGGAAGAACTGGATAATATCATCAGTGACTGGAGCACGTTTAAACCTAAACCCGTCAGTTTCGATGAAAGCTTACAAGACAACGAATGGCTGATGTTGACGCTGAAAATCAGTTCAGGTTTGTTATTAGTGTTCGGTTTATATCTTGGTTATCTGGTATTCAATAAACGTCGTCAGGCCGCGTTATTACATGCTCGTTTGCTACAGCAAGAGTCGATTATTAATGCTCTGCCATTTGCGGTATTTATTCGCACTGCTGCGGGAGAATTGGCCGTTTATAACAGCCACTTTGCCGACGCGCATCAGGATAAGCTAAACGACCTGCTCAATCACAATAATGAGCCAGCCAATTGGCCAATGACCAGCCCATTGGATCGCGAAATAGATAAGTATTGTCGTATGGTGTTAAGCAACCGAAAACCACAAATGGTGGATCTCTCTCTTGAGATCAACGGTGAGTTACGTGATATCTTCCTGTGGATTATTCCGCTGGATAATGCTGAGCGCAGTCTACTCGGTGGCTGGCTGGATATCAGTCAACGTAAAACGGTTGAACGGCAACTGGAGGCTGCTCGCGTCGAAGCAGAAAGTGCCAACCGCACCAAGAGCTCCTTCCTGGCGACCATTAGCCATGAGCTACGCACACCAATGTACGCTATTATGGGATTGCTAGAACTGGAGATACGCAGTGAGCAGCCAGTAGACAAGAACACGCTGGTGACCGTGTCTAAATCTGCTCAATCTCTGATGCTTTTGCTTGATGACATCATCGACTCTGCCAAAATTGAAGCCGGGCAACTGAGCATCCACCCCGCCGTTGTCGATTTCCGTCAAGAAATAGAGCGAATGTTTACGATTTATCAACCCATCGCAGATGAACGTAATCTGAGGTTCTCTGGTTGGGTAGATAATCAAATCCCTGATTTAGTCATGGTGGATATGCTGCGGGTACGGCAAGTCATGGGTAATCTATTAGGCAATGCGCTGAAGTTTACTGAACAAGGTAGCGTATCAGTGGATATCACCTGGGAAGCTATCGACGACAAACATGGGATAATGAATATTGATATTACCGACACCGGTATTGGCATTTCTCCTGCGGCACAAGCCACATTATTCCAGCCATTCAGCCAGGCCAACGAGGGGAAATCACCGCGTTTCGGAGGTTCCGGTCTCGGGCTATGGATCTGCCATCAGCTAACTCATAAAATGGGTGGGGAAATCACCTTAGAAAGCCAGCTTGGCAAAGGCACCAGCCTGTTTATTACATTGCCGCTGGAAGTTGCCAGTGTCGATGATTTACCTCAGGAATCAACCATTGCCTTCACAGATGAAGTGCAACTGAATCAGTTGAAAAATTTGCGCATTCTAGTGGTGGATGATTTACCGGCTAACCGTCAACTACTTCAGCAACAGTTAGCCTTTATCGGTATCGAGCAAGTGATGATTGCCGAGAATGGCGCTGAAGCCTGGCAAATATTACAACACTATAGTTTTGATGCCGTCATCACCGACTACAATATGCCGTTGATGAATGGCTATGAACTGGCGGCCCATATCCGTAATAGTGCAACAATGAAAGATATGGTCATTATTGGTTGCACTGCAGATGCAAGGGAAGAGAGTACCACCCGTTGCAGTGATGCCGGTATGAATGACTGTATGATTAAACCTGTCACTATCGATACACTACGCACTACCCTGCTGCGTCTGGAAATTATTAGCAGTGATGCGAACATGCCCTCTCACCCGTCTATTGATGATGCCGCAGCACAAAATAGCGTCCCGAATTTGATTAACAATAAACCAGCGACGCCTTTTATTGCAGCGCGGAGTAAGCTCAAAAAACTTTCGGGAGGCAACACAGATGTGGAGTTGCTGCTATTGCAGTCATTGCTAGAGAGTAATGTGCAAGATACTGCAGTGTTAAAACAACAGTATTCACACTTCACCGTAGAAAATAATAGCGCTATTTCTGCTGAAATTTATAAAGAAATGGCCAGTCTGGTTCATCGAATTAAGGGTGGGGTACAATTGATTGATGCCCTGCCTCTGGTAGACAGCTGTATTACATTTGAATCCCTACTTCACTCAGAGGATAAATATGCCGTTATTACCTATGGCGTTGACTACCTGGCACTATTGACTAAGACGAACCAATTATTAGTGGAATTAATAGCCTCATATGCTGAAATAGGTAGTTCGCCGCCATCATAGGATAGGGTTGAAATTAATGTTTTCACTGAAACTCGTCAGACATTTTGACGAGTTTTTTATAAATTCATTATTAATAACTTTATAACAAGAGTATCATCACACATCCAAAAAAACACGTAATGCATTGTAATAAATACATTTTATAATTACTGCCAATTTAAATAGGACAAGTTCCTACAGTTTTTGTAGGAAATTTCATATAAAAAATAAAGACGCCTCTCATTTTTTCGCCACTATTTTCCCCTTATACTACCCCCGGTTTAGAAACCAGCTCGCAAATATAAATAACGGATGATCAATTCAGCTTAATGAGCTCTCATTTTGTTGAATGCTGGAGATCTCCGTTGACGAAAATATAAATTTAAGTGGGAATGAAATGGGAAAAACATTAATAACGTTGGCGCTACTGACCCTACCGGGTATCGCGCTGGCGGCGACTTCAAATAACACAATCAAATTTCAGGGAGAAGTTGCTGAACAGACTTGTATGGTTGATATCAATGGCACAGCCAACACACCTGTTGTCTTGTTACCCACCGTCTCGACTAGTAACTTGAATCAAGTCAATGCTGTCGCAGGTAAAACCAATTTCACCATCAATCTCACTGGCTGCAATATCGCCATTCAAGACACCAAAATCAGCTCTGTTTTTCAGGGGATGAACGTCACATCTGCCGGTAATCTGGGTAATGTTGGAACAGCAAAAAATGTTGCTATTCAGTTACTTGATTCGAGTGGTGCGGCTATTCGCATGTCTGGTGGTAGCGTTTCAGTACCTGGAATTACACTGGTCGCGGGTGCGACATCAGCATCACAGGATTTGGCTGCTCAATATATTACAGAAGAAGGCCGCGCTACCGCGGGGAGCGTTATTGCTTCAGCGCAATATGCGATCACCTATCCCTAACTATTCGTGAAATCCGAACTGTTTTATGAATATGTTGGCCAACCGGTAACGGGGCCGATGCAAACCAGAAAAACCAAGGATGAGTAAGCGCCATGACACTGACTGCCCACAACATTATCGCCTGCACATTATTACTGCTTAGCGGCGTACCCTTATGGACGCAAGCCAGTGTTGTCATGACAGGGACACGTATCATTTATCCTGAGGGTACTCGGGAGAAGGTGCTACAGCTCAGTAATAAAGATGACCACCCTAACTTAGTCCAATTATGGATGGATGATGGTAATAATCAGTCTTCGCCATCAAAAAGTGATGTCCCTTTCACATTGACTCCCCAAATATTCCGGATGGAAGCTAAAAGTGGACAAGTGGTTCGCCTGTCCTATATTGAGCGTAATTTACCCAATGATCGCGAATCCGTTTTCTATCTGAATTTTTTACAAATTCCCGCCTTAAAAAAAGCAGATACACAGACTGAAAACAAACTGGTTTTAATCGTTAATAATCGACTGAAAGTCTTTTATCGTCCTGCTGCATTAAAAGAAAACGTCGATACTTTGGGTATGAAGGTTCGCGTCACTCTGGAGAGCACCCATGGTGACAAGATCAAGATACAAAATCCTACGGCTTATTACATAAGCTTGCGTGATGCCAAGCTGGTCAGTGACGGGAAAACCATCTCATTTGCCACCAGCGAGATGTTTGCCCCTAATTCGACCACTGATTTAGCTTTACCCCCTGGGGTTAAAGCCAAAAAAGGCGAGCTACTCACGTTGAACGTGGTCAATGATTATGGCACTAACATCCCTAGCGATTACCATTTGTAATGTTGTCGTGATGAGAATCGTGAATGTGCCGGGCTACAGGGAGAAAACGTGAGGTTTGCTCCCTGGTTATCCTACCTGCTAACACAGGGTCTGTTGGTCAGTCACTCTGTGTCAGCGGCAGATGAGAGTAAGCAAGACGAATATGTGTTTGAGGATGCATTATTGCGCGGTTCATCACTCGGCTTAGGTGCCATCTCCCGCTTTAATAAAAAAGACAGTTATGAAGCAGGCAAATATCAAGTTGATCTCTATATGAACAACAAGTTTGTCGATCGTATCGAACTGATATTTATGACCAAAAATGACGCTGTTGTTCCCTGCTTCTCAGCGTCACAACTACTGCAAGCTGGCGTAAATGATAGTGTGCTGGAAAATGCCAATCAGGAAGATGACTGTCTGGATTTAAAAACCCTGCTGCCTGCCAGTGACTATCGTTTCGATTATGGCAAATTGCGTTTTGATTTATCGATTCCACAACTGTATGTGAAGAATGTCCCACGTGGCTATGTTGACCCTCGTAATCTCACTGCGGGAGAAACCATTGGCTTTAGTAATTACAACTTAAACCAATATCATGTGGGTTATAACAAAGATGGGATTAAACGCAGCACCGACTCGACCTATCTTAGCCTAAATAATGGCATCAATGCCGGAATGTGGCGTTTTCGTCAACAAGGCTCTTTGCGCTATGACCCAACCCGAGGGGCAAACTGGACATCTAATCGTTTATACAGCCAACGTGCTCTGCCCAGTTTTGGCAGCGAAGCTACTGTAGGTGAGACATTCAGTTCCGGCCAGTTTTTCTCCAGTCTGGGGTTTAGCGGTATTGCGCTGAGCACCGATGACCGCATGCTGCCGGAGTCACAACGTGGCTATGCTCCTGTTATCCGGGGGATTGCCAGAACCAATGCAAAGGTTACGGTATTTCAGAATAATCGGCCAATTTATCAAAGTACTGTTTCACCCGGAGCATTTGAATTCAATGACTTAACCGCAACAAACTTTGGCGGTGATTTAACTGTTGAAATTCAAGAAGCCGATGGCACTCTAAGCACCTTCCAAGTGCCATTCTCATCGGTGCCTGAATCATTACGCCCCGGTTATTCCCGCTATAGCTTCGCCGCAGGTCAGGTCCGTGATCTGGGCAGTAAAGAACTGTTCGGTGAGCTAACCTATCAACAGGGAGTGAGTAACGCTATTACGGCCAATAGCGGGATTCGGCTGGCCTCGGGATATCAGGCCGTGATGCTGGGTAGCGTTTTTGCCCACTATATAGGTGCCTTGGGGCTGGATGCCACCTATTCCCATGCCAGCCTTCCGAGCGATACCAATTCACCAGAAAACAAATCGCAGAATGGCTGGATGACGCGGGCTTCTTTCAGTCGTACCTTTGAAACCACTAACACCACCTTATCAGTGGCGGGCTACCGTTATTCAACGGAAGGTTACCGTGACTTAAGTGATGTATTGGGTATACGGGCGGCCAGCAACGGCAAAGTATGGAGCTCAGGAACTTACCAACAGCGCAGCCGGACTGAAATCTCCCTTAATCAGAATCTTAACAGTTACGGCTCATTGTATTTGACGGCATCTTCACAGGATTACCGCAATTCACGCGAGCGAGATACCCAGTTGCAATTGGGTTATGCCAATACTCTATGGCGTAATACCAGTTTTAACCTGGCCATTTCAAAACAAAAAACCGGAGGGGCGACGACCAACGAAACTTTCTTTGTTGACCCCGGCAGCGGTATGCCAGCGGCGAATGGAGCGAATATTCTTGCTACCAATGAAACCGTGGTGCAAATGTCCCTTTCATTCCCATTAGGTGGCAACCCTCAGGCCCCCTATGTCTCTGCCGGCGCTGTTAATAGTCGAATCAGTGGTGCCAGCTATCAGACTTCGCTGGCCGGTGTGATGGGCGACGATCAGTCAGCCAGTTACAGCATGGACTTTGCCCGCAGTGAGCAGTCCAAAGAAAATACCTTTAGTGGCAGCCTGCAAAAACGCCTGCCGGTCACCAGCCTGAGTGGCAGTGCTTCAGTAAGCCCTGGTTACTGGCAGGGTTCAGCTAGCACCCGTGGGGCCATTGCTTTTCACCGCGGAGGAGTCACGCTGGGGCCGTATCTGAGTGATACCTTTGCGCTGATTGAGGCAAAAGGAGCCAGCGGGGCCAAAGTCATGTATGGGCAAGGGGCAAAAATCGACGGCTTCGGCTATGCCTTGGTTCCGACCCTGACGCCCTATCGCTATAACACCATCACACTCGATCCTGAGGGTATGGATTTCAATACTGAACTCCAGGACGGGGAGCGCCAAATTGCGCCTTATGCCGGTTCAGCAGTCAAAGTCCGTTTTCGCACCCTCAGCGGATACCCACTCTTAATCACGGTCAAACTTGCTGACGGCAGCCAAGTGCCGATGGGGGCGGTGGTTTACACCACGAGTGCCCCAACCAACAACCATGACGATAATCACCCCCAAGATGTGGAAGTTGGCATGGTCGGGCAAGCCAGTCAGGCATATTTGCGAGCCGAACAAGCCCGCGGAACGCTGCTGCTGGTATGGGGTGATACCGCTCATGAGCGCTGCCAGCTAGATTACGATCTCGGAACGCCCAATAAAGATAGACAGCTGTATAAACTCGATGCCTTGTGTGTCGCTACCCAGCATTGAATCAGAGAAACAGTATGAATCCTATGACACGCCTTGCGGCCTACCATTATCAAGGCAAATCTCTTTTCTCACGTCGTTGGCGTTGGTTTTTTTCACTCGGATTATTGAGCCTCGCCTTGCCCGGCTATGCCCAATGTGTTTGGAAAGGCGCAAATATCGGTGGGGATAACTACGGTGCCTCATTGCAACTAGGCAATATCAATGTCACCAGTAATTACATTCAACCTATCGATTCAATTCTGGCCTCTAGCATTATCAGCCTGGTCCCTGCCCGCTTCTGGTCAGATCCCGAGGCTGTCATCTATGAGTGTGATGTCGCCGATAAAGACAGCTTATTTGAAGTCTTTGCGACTAACGGCGACAGTAATGTTGGCGGCTATACCAATATGGGCGACAACTATTTTCAGACCTTTTTCCCTTATACCGCGTTAAAACTTATTCATGTCGATAGCGGTATTGAGTTCACCCGAATCTGGCAACAGGTTCCATTGAAGAAATACGATGTAGTCGGTAATAAAATTCAGATTAAAGGCAAGCACTTCAGCCAAATCCGCGCCGAACTGAAAAAGGTCGGTACGGTGGATCGTACTCCAGGCCCTTCCAGCTGGGGCTGTCCGGGCCCTGCGGCAGAGAATTACTCCGGCAGCTATACCTGTAATCAACCTAATGGATATGTGGTGTTCAAAGGCCCTGGGATGCCAGTACCAGAAACAGGCTATGATTCCGCGACCAATTATCAGACATGGGGGACAGGCCGCTATATGGCGTTTGGTATGAATACCTCACCGGTATCCGTCCTGACACGCAAAAACACCTGCGTCGTGCGCAACGTAACACCTTATGTCGTTTTCCCCATTATCACTGTGAATGAACTCAATGATAATCAAACACGTAGTGCGGATATTACTGTTGATATTGAATGCCAATCTGGCACTGAGTCAGGCATTAATAGTGGACAAACCGCGCTCGGTATTCAGACCTCATTACCAGGGTATCTGATTGCTCAAGGCTTAGGATTGGTCAATTCTGCAGACGGTGTCAGTTATCTGCTTTCCGATCACTATGGTACAGACAAACGTATTGCTACAGGCGTGGGGATCAGTCTCAGTGACAGCAGCGGCAAAGCGATGAATTTTGTTGGCTGGGGGGGATGTGTCAGCAACTGTATTTCCACTACCAGTGCAGGTTGGTATCCGGTTCTCACCGGGGCTAATGCTAATGGCAGTAATGCTGCGGGTTTCAACAGCTATTCGCACCATTTCACTGCCACATTAAAAAAACTACCGAACGGCACACCAACAGCCGGTAAAATTGATGCTACAGCCTATGTTTTGGTGAAAATACAATGAGATACTTGTGCCTGTTTTTATTGATGTTCAATATCAATCAAGCTACTCACGCGGGGCTTGTTGCAAGCTCAACCCGGATGATTTATCAACCCGAGTCACGCGAGCGTACATTGATGCTGGCGAATACCAATGATTACCCAGTCGTCGTACAGACTTGGGTCGACAATGGCGACGTCGATAGCACACCGGACCAGGCGGAAGCGCCGTTTATGGTGTTACCGGCAGTTTTTAAAATGCAATCTGGTTCTGCACAAGCGCTGCGTATTATTAATAAAGGTGACAATCTGCCCGCTGATCGAGAGTCAGTTTATTGGCTTAACCTCTATGAAATTCCACCTAAAACACCGCGCAATGCCGAGGCTCATGCTCAACTCGCGATGGCAATGAACACGCAGATGAAAATTTTTCATCGGCCTAAGGGATTAACACCGGAACCGGATGAAGCGATGAAAAAGGTGAGTTTTACTCTGCAAAAACAAAATAAAGAATACGTCCTCACCGTTCATAATCCTACGCCATATCATGTTTCATTCGGTCAGATGCAGCTCAACAGCGCACAACAAAAGCATACCATCGCGCAACAGATGAACATGATGATCACTCCGTTTGCTGTTCGACAGTATCAATTTGAACATCCTCCCACCTCGCTCAACGGAAAACTGACCTTGGAGTATGTTTATTTCGATGATGCCGGTAATCAGGTGAAAAACAGCCAGTTAGTCAAAGTGACACCGTAACATGTCGTGATGAATCTAAATAAAAATCAGATGAAAATAGCGGGAAAGCAGACAAGTTTGCTGAAAAACAAGCCAATAAGCTCATTCTCTCAGCAAATGCGCATTTTTAGTGTTTTTCTACTTTGACAAACGCCACCACCCTCGCTATTATTCGCCTCGTTCACACGATTCCTCTGTAGTTCAGTCGGTAGAACGGCGGACTGTTAATCCGTATGTCACTGGTTCGAGTCCAGTCAGAGGAGCCAAATTAGAGAAGCCCGCTTAAGGAAACTTAAGCGGGCTTTTTGCTTTTATTTTAGGGTGGATGAGTTCTTTCTATTGTCCCGAATCAATGAGTACCAACCATAGATAATGCATAACATAACAGCCCTGCATTTCGGCCCTTGTCGCCGATTTTTGCTTCATACGCTCTGATGATTTTGTGCAGGCTATTTTCGCATAGGTCGGCAAATCACAACCATTGCTATTGCGCTACAGAACGGGAAAAAAGCCAGTTGTAGCCAAGGGAAGATAGCCTCATGGGAAGGCGTCAATGCAGCGTCAAGTTGGTTGCCGAGAAAGAAATTTCCCGCCAATACCGCACATCCTCCGGCAGAAGCAAGCGCACCATAGTGCGCGCCTAGTGTCGACTCCTTAGCAAACCAAGGAATCAAATCTTTCACTGAAGGCACCAACAACATTTGTCCTAGGGTCAGTAACGTCACAAAATAGACGGAAGGCAAAAGCCGCAGCTCGTTTTCTGGTGGAGGGGTGGCAGCAAATAGCGCGACGCTTAGAAATGAAGCAGAAATAAGCAAAAAACCCACGGGCAGGATACGCACAGCGCCTATCCGGCGAGCAAAACGCGCAAGTGGTAACTGTAGGGTAATAATCAGCAACGATGCCAACATGAACAATGGGCCAAGATCTTTTTCGCTACCGCCAGCACGTTGAATTTCCACAGGAAGCGCAAAATATAACTGGTTATAACTTAACAGCCATGAGCTATAGGCAATAATAAAAGCGACAAACCGTGGCTTACGGAATGTAGTCCACCACGGAAGAATGTTTAGTGTCTGTTTCTTCACATCTGTTGGTGGAAGACAAAAAAATAGCACTACCAGTGCTACTACGAAGACACCAGACCCCGCCAGTGCAACCTGGCGAAAACCTAATCCTGTTAACAGGGCCCCCGCCACCGGACCAAGTACTGCTCCCAGTTCGCCACAAACCGCAAACAACGCAAACCATTCTGCCCGGCTGCGTTTCCCTTGTGATTCACTTTGCGTTCCTGCCTTTGCCAATAACGCTTCGATTGAAGGAGAAAACAGGGCACCGCCGATGCCGGTAAGACAGGCACCAATGATAATCGGATACAAAGACTGCCCAAGTGCCAGTAGCAGATAACCCGCCACACGGATCATACAACCGCAGAGGATAACGATACGTGCACCGTAGCGATCAGACAACGCGCCGCCAACAATAAACATGCCTTGCTGCGAAAAGGTTCGCAGGCCTAATATCAGCCCGATGAGTCCGCCGGACAGCATCATATCTTCGCGTAAAAATACCGCCAGAAATGGTACAACAGCGTAAAAGCCAATATTAAAAACGAACTGGCTACCTAGTAACACAGGCGGCCAAAGCTGAGTAGCTGGCCGCAGAATTGGCAAAGGCATGCTCATGACCTGGTCTTAAATGATGTAGTGGATATGTTTTTTTCCGTGGAAAGGTGAGATCTCAATCTTTGTCTCTACCCTGAACACATCCCAAAGCAGAGATTCTGTGAGGATCTCCTGCGGACTACCAGAGGCGACAATCTGCCCCTGTTGCATCACAATCAACGCGTCACAGAACATGGCGGCATGGTTGAGATCATGAATAGCGATAATGCTGGTCACGGGCAGTTCGCTAACGAGTTTCATCAACTGTATCTGATGATGGATATCCAGATGGTTGGTCGGCTCATCAAGGAGAATCTCAGTAGGCGACTGAGCGAGAGCTCGTGCAATGTGTACACGCTGGCGCTCGCCACCCGATAAACTCAGCCACCCCTGCTCGCTTTTGCTCAGCATATCCACGCGCTGGAGCGCGGCAGTAACAGTATCGTCATCTTGCGCGCTCCAGTTAGAAAATGGAGTGTGGTGAGGAATACGCCCCAATTTGACCACGTCGACAACGCGCATATTCGCCTCAGTCATGCCGTGTTGCTCCACAAAAGCCACCCGGCGCGCTAACTGCTTTTTAGCCATCTGGGCGATATTTTGCCTATCCAATGTGACAGCACCTGAGTCAGGGCGCCGTAACCCAGCGAGGATCCGCAACAATGATGACTTACCGCAGCCATTAGGGCCAAGTAGCCCGACTGTTTCTCCACTCGAAACACTCAGCGAGACGTTGTTAACGATGGTTTTTTTACCCACCCTCCAAGTAATATTTTCAGCGGCGATACTCATTACTTATTCCTTGAGCGGTAGATAATGACTGCAAAGAACGGCACGCCAACCAGCGCAGTAACCACACCAACCGGGAGACTTTGTGGGGCGATCAATAGACGTGAAGCGATATCGGCCAGCACCATCAAGATAGCGCCTGCCAATGCACTGGTGATCAGCAACCGGCGATGCAACGGCCCAAAAAAGAAGCGCATGACGTGCGGGACGACCAATCCCACAAAGCCAATAGAACCGGCCATGCTAACAATAGTGGCAGTGATCAGTGCAGTGATGGTGAACAGGATCAGACGAACCCAGGGAACAGCAATGCCAAGAGAGGCTGCCGCATCATCGCCAAAAGTAAAAGCATCTAATGCTCGAGAATAGTAAAGGCACACGGCAAACCCAACCAGCACGACAACCAGAACAAGTTGAAACTCAGGCCATCTCACACCGCTGAAACTGCCCAATAACCAGAACATTACGTCACGTGCCTGCTGCGCGCTGGCCGATGTACTAATGGTGTAAGCGGTAATAGCATTGAAGAGCTGAGATGCAGCAACGCCTGCCAGTATGGTGCGCTCGTTACCGCCGCGCGCGCCATTGGTCAAAAAGGCAACAAATATGAAGGCGGCAAGTGCCCCCGCAAATGCTCCAGCCGAGAGCGATACAGCACCAGTGCCAATGCCCAGTACGACTACTGAAACCGCACCAGTTGAAGCGCCCGCAGAAACACCGAGAACGTAAGGTTCTGCTAGCGCATTCTTTAGCAGGCTTTGCAGTACCACACCACAGATCGCCAACCCAGCGCCGCAACCAGCCGCAACCAGCGCACGGCTCAGTCGAAAGTCCCAAATGACACTTTCATAAATGCGGCTAAGGGGGACTTCTGTCAGCCCAAGTTTATTGCTAATGGCATAGAACACGCTTCGCAAAGGGATAGAAAGCTCACCCACGCTGACGCCAATCGCGATCACCAGCAATAACAATCCCACTGAAAAGATACTCGATACACCTAGCAGAAACGTCTGTTTCATCGGCTGTGCCAGAGCGGTCACTTATTTAGTCCCAGATTTCTGAGCTGTTCACCAACTTGTTCCGCACCATAGATTGTCCGAATAGTTGGGTTCATAGCCTGGCCATCCATCACAACTATGTGACCTTTTTTCACTGCATCTAATTGACTAACAGCAGGATCAGTTTTGAGGAATTTAATCTTTTCTTCCGCGTTATCAAGCGCCCAGCGATTGCGGTCAAGACTTGAAACTACAATCACGTCAGGATTCGCGGCAATGATGCTCTCCCAACCAACAGTTGGCCACTCTGTCTCTGAAGTGATAGCGTTATGCCCGCCTAACACATTAGCGATAAAACCCGAAGCGCTGTTCTTGCCGCCAACATAAGCGTCAGCGGAGGGAGAAGCGCTGGAGAACCAGAAAACAAATGAAAGATCTTTGTGGTTTTTGCCGAACTCATGACGAAGATCTGCTTCGCGTTTTTTAAAATCGGTAATGAGCGCCTGACCGCGATCTTCCACATTGAAGATTTTGGAGAAATCTTCAATCTCTTTATAAAGGAATGTCATGTCCCACAGTTTTTGGCGGCTGCCGTACATATCACCAATATCTTTGGTGGTTGCACACATCCCAGGAGACATATAGCTATTTACGCCAACGGTGGCAAAATCTTCACGCTTGGCGACTTTACTTTCCGGACCAAGCAACAAAGGCAGCTGTGCGGGAACGAAATCAGGATTTTGGGCAAGAATAGATTCAAGCGTCGGTATTTCTACCGTCAGCATTTTGATTTTTTCATTCTGTTCAGCAAGTTGTGGCAGAACTTTAGTCGGCCAAAACGCACTAGCAACTATCTTATCCTGCAATCCTAATAACAGCAGAACCTCGACGGTATTTTGTCCCAATGCAACGACACGCTCAGGAGCTTTGGTAAACGCCTCTTTATATCCACAATTCTCAATCGTTAGAGGATACGTGGTTGCCAAAGCAGAACTGACTGAGGCGAGTACCATGCCTAACGCATAGATGACCTTTTTCATTTAACACAACTCTTTAGCGGAATGAACTTTGAATACGGAAACGCAATGATAATGAAAATTATTTATTATGCGATAAAAATCTACTGTTTAACCTATGAGGAAATACGCTTTAAATACACATCAATTTTACTAAATTAAATAGCCAGATTCGTCAGCCGACTTAAAATTCGTTATCATCCGCCCCCACTCTCCATCTGGGTTACCTGATGTCTAAGATCATCGATACCTTTATTGCCCCGCGGTGCCATGACGAGATAGAGATACTCTATCAGGACGATCACTTGGTACTTATCAATAAACCCACGGGGTTACTCAGCCTCTCAGGTAAAAACCTGCAAAATCTCGATTCGGTGCATCATCGGCTGGTTCAGATATTCCCCGGCTGCACCCTAGTCCACCGCCTCGATTTCGGGACTTCCGGGCTGATGGTGATTGCCCGCAATAAGGCTATCAATGCCGCTCTCTGCCAACAGTTCAGCCAGCGCTCAGTGACCAAAGTCTACAGCGCACTGCTTTGCGGACATCTGGACGACAACGAAGGGGTGATAGACGCAGCAATTGCCAAAGATCCCGCGCTGTTCCCACTGATGTCGATTTGCGCAACCCACGGCAAGCCCGCTCGCTCCGGCTATCGAGTGGTTGAACGTTTTTATTATGAGTTGGAGGACGGAAGGTTACTACCATTGACGCGAGTACAGCTACTCCCAGAAACCGGGCGTACTCATCAGCTGCGCATCCACTGCCAGCTGTTGGGTCACCCGATTTGGGGGTGCGACCTGTATGGCGGTCGCTTGCTTCCGGGAACCGAACAGACACCACGGCTAATGCTGCACGCCAGTGAGTTACATTTTGTTCATCCCATTAGCGGGGAGTGGATCAAAATCAGTCATGCCAGCCCGTTCTGAGAACAGTTAATTACCACATCAAATCATCAGGCACTTTAAAATCAGCATACGGATCTTCTTCATCTTGCTCTTCCTGACTAAGTGCACTATTTAAGACAATACTGTTCGCATCTCGCTGCGCAATTTTATCGGCGACACTCGCGGGGATAATAGCGTATTCACTTTCGCCACTGTTATCCGCAACGACTCGAGCAATAGCTAGACGACCACTAATCAGCTGAGCTTGCGTCACCTTATCCACAACTATTTTTTTTATTAAATTATTATCTGTGAAGTTAAAACCAATATCGCCTTTTGAAAGATTGATTCTGTTCATTTCAATCAGCTGCTTCACCTGAGCTTTATACTCTTTAGATAAAGCAGCTTGTTTTTGTTGCTCACTTAGCTGTTTATCTCGCTCAAGTTGTGCTTTTTTATTTTCTTCCACAGCTTCTCTCGCCTCACGAGCCTGAACTCGTGACTTTTTAGCTGTCCTTTGGACTTTAGCCATTTTTTTGCTGCTCACTAATCCAGCTTTTAGCATCTGCTCTTGTAAGGTAAGTTTTGTCATCTTAGTTTCTAAGTCAGTTGAATAATTTGTGGGATTATACCTGTTATTTTTGAGGCTGTACCCAGTCAGAAAGCCAAATTTAGATAAGCCCTACCAGCCCCCTCTACTGAACCCATCCCATAATCCCTGAACATAGTCGCCCGCTTCTCATACAACCAGGTATGCCCGTCGGCGTAGGCACCCCGCTGATCGATATTATTAGCCAAGATACATTTAGAATACTAACGCGCGTAGAAGAGATCGATTTACATCTATTACGGGAAGGTATGCCGGTGCAAATCATCGGTAATCGGTTTGCCGAGCTGGAGTTAATGGGGCATATCGCCGGCATTGGTATGCAAGGGAATGTTGATTATAGTCAACAGGCTGGCGCTAAATTTGATATCACAATTGGCGCTGCCCGCTTAAGGAAACTTAAACGGGCTTTTGATTATCTGATAATTTGCTCAGGCTTGAGTATTAGCGATATAAACTCACCGCTATTTTCGATTAAGAATGCGCAGAAAATCCTGCTTACTTGAAATCAGCGAGAGTGCATTAGCAATAATTTCATCACTAAAGATCGAGGCGATATCTTTTAGCACATCGATATGTTCTTTTTCTTTCGCGATAACACCAATGGCGATAAACATCACATTGCTTCTATCCCAAATAACACCATCCGGGAATTGGAAGATCTCAACACCTGTTTTAACGATAATATTGGTAGCTGATTTTGGTAGATGGGGTAAGGTAATACCATTGCCCAGGAACGTAGAGACTTGCTGCTCTCTTTCAGTGAGGAAAGCAATACAATCCTGGTTAATATACCCTTTAGCTTTAAACTCTTTCCCTACCATGGATAAAACTTCAGCCTTATTTTTTGCATGACATCCTAAATGGATATTTTCAGCAGTAATATTATCTAGCATGACCTGTCCCCTTTGCGCGATGACTCATTTGTCTCATATAAAGCAGTATCTATTAATTACCGGAAGACAGTTCTTCTTCTAGTTGCTCTAATGATTTATTAGCTGTTTCTGGCAAGGCTGCGACCACAAAGATAATCGCCAGATAGTTTATAAGTGCAAAAATCAGGAATACTGGGCCTAAGCCCAACTTCGCTTGTAAGACCGGGAATAAGTAACTGACTATTGCGTTCATGATCCACATGAAAAACACCGAAATCCCCATAGATAATCCGCGAATTTTTAATGGGAAAAGCTCAGCTAATACGACCCAGGTAAGAAAACCCATGGTCCCTTGCATAACACCGACAAATAACGCGCCGAGCAACCAAATGACCGTTGCCTTGATTTCACCCATCAGATAATAATCTGCACCGGCGATAATCAGGTGTAATGTTGCCATGAGTGCAAAACCATAAATAATCAATGTCTTCCGTTTAAAACGATCAACCAGGAAAAGCACCCCAATGACCATACCACCGACAGAAAATACGCCATTTAACACGTTGCAGATTAATGACATTCTTTCAGAGAACCCGGCAGTCTTCAGTATTTCAGTGCCATAATACATAATCACGTTAACCCCGGTTGTTTGCTGTAATGCTGCCCAAACAATACCTACCAAGATTAATTTTAAGATCCACGGCGTATGAAAAATAACAGCCCAATCTTTCTTTGCATATAAGTGCTTTTCTTTTTCAACATCAATCAACGTTACGATATCTTCAAATTCTTTAATCGCACGCTTTTCGGGGCGAATCTGCTTTAATATGGCTAACGCTTCTTCACGTCGATTTTTACTGACCAGCCAGCGAGGACTTTCTGGCGAACGCCACATTCCAGCCAATAAACAAATCGCGGGAATAGTCTGCACCAATAACATATAGCGCCAGACTTCAGGAAGATGTCCCCAAACAATACCGATCACCGCATTCACAGCAAATGCAGCTAATTGACCAAATACAATGGCTACTTCATTTAATCCCGTCAGTTTACCCCGCATTTCTGTTGGTGCAACTTCGGATATAAATGTGGGTGCAGTAACAGATGCGCCGCCAACTGCGTAACCGAGTACAAACCGGGCAATCAACAGACAAGTAATATTAGGAGACAATGCGCACAGTAGTGCACCAAAAAAGAAAACAAAGGAGAGATAGAGTAAATATTTTCTTCGGCCAAAGAAGTCAGCCAGCTTTCCGCCCAAGATACTACCAATAGCGGCACCGACCAAAAGCACACTCATGACCAGACCGACTGTCGTCGGTGTCAGTGCCATATTTTCTTTCAATGACGAAAATGCACCATTAATAACACCCGTATCGTAACCAAAAAGCAAGCCACCAAAGGTAGCGACTAATGTTATTTGATGTAATCGTTTTCTCTGTTGTGCGTTGAGATTCATCATTAACGACATATCCTTACCTTTTATTTGAGTATCCATTTAATGCCAAAAAGATTTTAAAAAAAAACGCCTCTACACTTTCAAAAGAGAAAGTGAAAAAACTTTTTGACACTCTGATTTATTAATTAGATAAATGCAGTTATTGAAGCCAAATAAACTTTCTTACAGAGTGTGACGTTATATTACTTATGATGTGTTTTTCTGTTTAGCATGCCCCTTTTACATTTTCGGTTTCCAACCTGTTCACCAGACAACTTACAGCAACACCTGAATAACTTAACCGTGACATAACATATCATTCATATTGAAATTAAAATTCTATATCGATCACAATATGATACTTAAATTCTAACCCAACATGAGTGAAAACAGGACCCCCCCCTCATTCAACAACAAGAATAAAAAATATCCATTTGATATTAAACGAAAAAAAATGATAAATAGATGGCATGGCGGGTATTTTTTAGTGAAGTAGCAGTAAGGAAAATTGATTTTTTTGTGACTTGGTTAACCATTTTATTTCAAAAATAATTTTTTATGGAATAAAAATTTGCATTTGAAGTTTAACGGCTCACAACTGAAGTTTTCCATACTATTTGGCCTAAATTTAGACCAACCAACACGATTAGAGGACTAGAAGGTGAGAACTATCGGATGTTAATGAGGAAAGCCCGCTTGAAGAAAAATAAGCGGGCTTTTTGCTATTTGATTACTTTTTTATTGACCTGGAGCTACAGCGCATAAAAAATCAATGCGGCAATGCCACCAAATAATAGCCATTTGATCAAATAATAAATTCTCCGATTCCAGGCTTTCAGGCGCTTACCTACCTTGCGTACCGCATAGATATATTTGAAAGCACGATTAACCCCGCCAGTCCTATCCCCTTCTTCATTAGGGGCGGTGGCGGCACTCATCAAATTGCGCCCTAACCAATGATTAACCCATTGTGCCCAACGATACCGCATCGGGCGTTCAATATCACAAAAGAGAATCAGCCGATCCTGCCCACTCTGATTTTCAGCATAATGAATATAAGTTTCATCAAACAATATTCCCTCTCCATCACGCCAACTGTAGGTCGTACCATCAACATCAATAAAACAGCGGTCATCATTCGGAGTGATTAAACCAAGGTGATAACGTAAGGAACCCGCATAAGGATCGCGATGGCGAGGTAAACGGCTGCCATCCGGTAACTCAGCAAACATCGCCGCTTTCACTGATGGTAACCCTTTCAATAAAGTGGTGGTGTGGGGGCATAATGTCATTGCTGATGGGTGGCTATCTTCATACCATTTCAAATAAAAACGCTTCCACCCCGTTTTAAAGAAAGAATTAAAACCGGCATCATTATACTTATCCGATGCTTTGATTTGTTGGATTTCCATTAATGCCTTACCTTCCTCCCTGATTTTTAACCAGTTATCTCGCAGTACAGCAAGTTCAGGGAACAGATCCTGTCTTAAATAAGGCGTGGTGGGAACGCGCGAGAATAAATACATAAAGACATTGATTGGTGAAACAAAGGTCGAATGGTCTGAGAGTTGACGCCAGAACTTATAACGAACCTTTCCGCGAAAGTGCACATAGGCTACGCATAAGATGAAAAAAAACAGTACTATATATTTCATGATGCCCTATCAATAAATATTTTTGGTATCTAAATATTTAGTCTATTCCCATTAAATTTTCCAACTAAAAATAATTTAAAATAATGACAAGGGCCGATAACCGCAGATGAGAAATCTATCCTCCAATCTATTGAAGTCATGTATAAGCTCGGCGTTTGGGTGCGCCTATTTGATTAATATTAGGGATAAAATCCCCGCGAAAGCAGGGATAGAAAAGGTTAAAATATGTAACGTATACCAAATAAAAATTCGCTTGAAACCAAATGTGCTTTCATCTGTTCATCTTGTAATGCTCTGGCATTTGCAAATTGATTGAAACCACTTTGAACATCCCCCATATCAGTATAGCGATAGCCGAGGTCTAAAATCAGTGATTCAACAGGTGAATAACTAACACCTGTGCCAATTGTATAAGTCAGATTGTTCTGTGTGCTACTCGCATACTGACGGGCAGGATTACCTTGCCATCCGTCTGAGCTAATTTTTGCAACACCGATACCCAGTGTGCCATATAAAGCGAAACCATGACTTAGCGCAATATCACGATAGCCATTTAGCATTAACCGCTCAGCATTAATGTATTGATGATTAAAGCTGGTTGGGAAGCGAGTAGAACCACTGGTGTAAGTAGATTTTTTTTTGGCTACATATTCACCTTCAGTACGCCAACCATTACCAAATTGATAACCGGCCGCTATTGAACCATTGTAAAAATTATCGCTATCCTGACCAGAGACAAATGAACCAATACCAGGGCGACTGCTGGTGTCCATATTTTTAGCATCCTGGAATGTCCTCAATACTTTGATTGAACCATAATAACCTTCTTGTTCAATACTATTGGCAGATGCAACATTGGAAGTGGCTAATAGCAATCCTGTGATAATAGCGAAAGTACAATTTCTATTCATTATATGTATTCCTTACATATTTCTGTTTATTTAAACTTTACGATAAATTTTTATGTCTATATTTAAAAAATGATTTGTAGCCTTGGGATATTTAAGTATTTATCCACATGAATAGTAATCATGTTTATATGAAGAGTAAATTCGTACTACTACCCATTTTTTAGGTATAAATACCTATTTTTGAAATTTAAATTGAGGCACTAAATAGGAGGATAACTGATAAAAAAGAGCTGGCTCTTTTTCAGTGATAGCAAATTGCTCAGAATTAGTAAGCAATAAATGTCTGCACATCACTGTCGTTTAATGTGAAACATCCGATAAAACAACGGCCAGAGGGGAAATCTTCACTTAATTCTCGCAATAACTGCAATTCAAAACGCCCGGTTTCCAATGAATAACTCAATAGCTTCACTTCAAGAAAATCAAAATAACGCCCAAGTTGCGGATAGACCGCTTTAAATAAACTCTCTTTCGCGGAAAAAGCTAATGTCAGCAATTGGTTAAAAGGTAATAGCCCATCCTGGAAACAATGATGCTCCTCTTGACTGAGAATACCCGGCCATAAGTTAGCTGCTCTTTCAACAGCAATTAAACTCTCGATATCCAGACCAATACCATGCCGACGTGAACTGGCTTCAATAGCCTCTCCAGCGGGTGTTATTATCTGTGCGGTACACAAAGCGCGTTGATTATTATGGCTGATGCTACCAATCAAACCGATCGGCCAAAGTGGGGCGCGGTCGATACCATTTACCAATGGGTAATCGCGAGCCTCCAGCATATTCAATACCTGTCTGGCAACAAAGCGCCCTGCCAGGTATTCAGCACGCCGTTTTGTAACGGCTTTTTGTAAACTGCCAGGAAACGCAATGCCATACACTGCAAATAGCTCATCCCTATATTCATTCACATCAAAATCACATTTAGCCAAAAGCCCATGAAACTGAGGTTGGTCATTCAAACCGGCGGCTGGGAGTGCAGCAAAAGTAAAATTACGGATAAATACTGAGGTCACGCGTTATCCTATTCATGTTGATTTATAGCGTTTTGCACCCTAGATGATTCTAGTTGCAGGAAAGCGTCAACTGAGTGAGTCTCCAGAAGCTTACACAAGTAGGTGACTGGGGTGACAAATCAGCCAGGAGCAGATTTGAACGCTGTTTGCAGCGGCCTCGCAGAGGCGAGGCCCATGGACGGGCCGAGTAATGGAGACAGCCAACGCACATGCTGCTTGAAGAATAACCGGTATATTAGTAGCTAACCTCGTTTGCCACAATATTAGAACCCCGCCATTTGAGCTAAAACGTTAGCCACCTCAAGTTACACCATATTTATTACCCGATAAATCCTATCTTTTGCTCTGCATTTAATGGTGATTGTCTATTCATAATTTAAGGGATTTCACCTTATGGATACATTCATTTTAGTTTTTACCCTGGCAATTTTGTTGGCTATCGGCGTGCCGTCTGCTTTAGTGCGATTGCAGGTGCAGTATGGATTGATTTACCTCTGGAAACGGCTATGGTTCAAAGTTAAGGCTATTTTGACGCCCCCTAGCCATAACTCGGGGATTTACTCGCTGGCAACCGGCGGTACGGTTTCTATTGCTGCACTGTTTATTGCCGGTCAACAACTCTATCCCTGTGGCTATCCAGAGTCTTTGGCGTTTATACCGGCTAACCCATCAGCTCATCATCTGACATAAATAAGTCGGGCCGCTGACTGGCCCGACTCACAAGATTAATCAGCTTGCAGACAAACCTCAATGACAGGAGCTCTGGTGGGGAGGACAGGCAGAAGAGTAAAGCGTCCGCGCCAGGGATGGTGCGGCTCGAGCCTACAAGGACGCATTGACGGCGTCTTTACGATCTACCTGTTTTCACCGCAGCACGTACTTTGTCATTAACCTTATTAATAATTTTAAATCAATACCATAGACTCATAATTGGCCACCCAACCAGCAACAGCATGCTGATGTAGAACACCCCCATGATCCCCCCTAAGCGCCAGTAATCTTTGGATTTCACATAGCCGCAGCCATAGATAATCACCCCTGGCCCGGTAGCATACGGCGTCAACACCCCCATGATCCCGATGGATAGCACCAACAGCATGGATAGATGCTCCATTGGTACGCCACTCAATCCCTTACCGACAGCTAAAATCACCGGCAGCATGGTGGCAGTATGAGCAGACAAGCTCGCGAACAGGTAGTGAGAGAAATAGAACACCAGCACCAATGCCACCACCGTCATATTCGGTGAGAAGCCATCAAGGTGGGTGCTCATGGTATTGGCAAACCAATCAATGAAACCAGAGCGAGTCAGGCCATTTGCCATCACCACTAAGATCGCCAGATTCACCAACGTATTCCAGGCACTGGAATATTGGGTGATATCTTTCCACGACACGACATGCAGCGCCAACATCAACGATACCGCCAGCAAACCCACGGCAGTGGCATCAATGAACTTACTGCCAAACACCCACAAACATAGACTCAACAGGACCAAACCAATCAGGGTTATCTCTTTGCGGGTCAACCCCCCCATTTCACTGAGTGCCGTTTGTGCCCACGCTGCCACTTCATCACTTTTAGTGACACCGGGTTTATACAGCACATAGGAGAGCCACGGCGCAACAATCAGTAAAATCAATCCAACCGGCAGAAAGGCCAGGAACCACTGCATCCAGCCGATATGAACACCAGCTATTTTATTAACAAACTCAATACCCAATACGTTAGGTGCCGCGCCTGTAACAAACATGGAGGAGCTGATACTGGTACCAATCACCATCATCCACATCAGATAACCACCAATGCGCCGCGACGACGGATCATGGGGATAGGAGTCAAACAGAGGTGGTAAGTTTTTCACCACCGGAAATACGGTGCCGCCGGTACGGGCAGTATTCGATGGCGTAAAGGGTGCCAGCAGAATATCAATAATGACAATGGCATAACCCAAGGTCAGTGTCCGCCTACCCATGAATTTCACCATGAACAAGGCAATACGTCGGCCCAGCCCGGTGGCTTCATAGCCCAGCGCAAAGATAAATGCCCCGAATACCAGCCAGACGGTGGTACTGGAGAATCCTGCCAGCCCCCATTTCAATGACTCTTTACCGCCATTGAAGCTGGTATCTGCCACTTCGGCAGCACTAAATAGCACCCAGTCAGAACTTAGCACGCAAATTGTCACCGCGATAAAGCTTATCGCCGTGGCAGGAATTGGCTCTAAAATCATACCGACAATCATGGCGACAAAAATCGCAAAATAGCGCCAAGCTTGTGGTGGCATGCCTTCCGGGGTTGGGATCAACAGCAGAACGGCCAGCACCACAAAAGGCGCGAGCGCTTTCCATAATTTCTCTTGCGACTTCAACATAGAGAGACTCCTATACCTGTTACTGGCCCAATAGCCGTTACTGGTTCAATAGCTGTTACTGGTTCAATAACAACGTTATTATTTTTGTGAGGGAGATGATGGGGAAATTGCGCCAGAAACCAGGTCAGGATCAGCAGGTCAGCACTGCCCCCAGGGCTAAGGTTGCGGGCGATACATTGGGCATCAAACCTGCGCACTCGCCACAGGCTGAGAGGATCATTCATCCCTGCCGCCGAGAGTGAGGCCAACAGTTCTGTTGCCTGTTGTTGTAACCATTGCAAACTCGCCATACCGCCACGGGAAACCACATTGGTATCGCGATTGATGGACATCAAAATCAGCAAAGTATGCAATAAGGCATGGTCAGGTTGCGCCCCGTCGGCTAATAAGCGCCGGTACGCGGGTAAAGCATGGGTTAACACCGTGGCAAAGCCGGATTCAGCCTCACCCCGCGCGCCCGTCAGGCCATATTGATAAAACAGGCGCTGCCCGGCGGTTTGTTGTGGATTCGATTGGCGTAGTTCGCGCTCAGTCAGCCCACGGCATAAGCTGGCGGCCTCTTGACACACCGCCTCAGCGCTAATCGATTGCGCTCGCGCCCTTAATCGCCCAAGTGCGCAGCAAATCAGCCCCAGAGAAAAAACGCTACCTTTATGGGTGTTGACGCCATTGGTCGCCTGAAACATGCTGTTTTCGCAAGCCAGTCCTAATGGCCGCAAGCTATTAAGCGCTGCCTGACCCTGCAAATGGTTGTAGCGCATACCCTGTTCGATAAAACGAGGCAACCACGGCGCGATAGCATCAGCGCTGTGATAAAAATCTTGCAGCGTCATATCCTGATGCGCACCGCAGTTAACGCAATCCACCAGGCCAGGTTTGGGTGTCAGATTAACTTCAGCTAGCATCGCCCGATAAGCTAATGCGCCGTACTTTTTGCTGAAATCATCACTTGCCCCCAAGGCAGGCGACGAAACCACCATCTCGTCAGTGCGTTGCAGAGGTAGCATTGAGCATCAACTCCATCTGGACCAATAATTCGTCAATGGTGTGCGTCTGTGCCCGGGCGCACACATTAGCTGGGCGATGGCACAGCAAGCAGCGGCGTGGCGCTAAGCCCACATCACGGCGTGACAAAATTCGCCCTGAAACATCCAGCACATCGATGTCCCATAACCTGCCCTGTGGATGCTTTAGCTCCAGCAACAATGCTGCGTCTTTCACTTGTTCGGCAGGCAAATCAACCGCTATCAAGCCCTCACAGCCGGTCGGTAACGGGAACACTTCTTGCTGCAACACCGGCCAATATTGCTGTTGGCTCAATGCTGTAATGGCCTGCCACGCCAGTGCAAACAGCTTGCGAGTCAATGGGTTATCTTTGACCGCTCCCGGAGCTACCAGTGTCAGTGAAATCAACGTGACTTGATGGCGCGATAACCAGGCCTGTTGTCGGCTCTGGCGCGACTCACGGCTGGTCAGCAATTCCGGCAAACTGATCGGCCGGTTAGCGGCTAATGCAGGGGAAAGTGTATTCATCGTCTACTCCTGTATCTGATGAACAACATCAATCACGGAACCATCGCGATAGCGCACCACCGCCACCACCCGGTCGGTAAATTTGATCGGTTGAGGTTCACCGGTCAGAATCAGCGCGCGCTGATAGAGCCAGTCGATGGTGACTACCGGCAAACCCGCTTGCTGCAAACGTTCGGCCAGTTCTGGTCGTGTCGGATTTACCGCGATACCGTGATCGGTCACTAAAATGTCGACACTGGAACCCGGCGTGACGCAAGTGGTTACGTCCTTGACCAAGGTTGGGATACGGCCACGGACTAATGGGGCGACAATGATTGACAGTCGAGCGGCAACCGCAGTGTCACAATGGCCGCCGGAAGCACCGCGCAGCACACCATCAGAACCGGTCAACACGTTGACATTAAAACCGGTGTCAATTTCCAGCGCGCTAAGCACCACCACATCTAGCCGATCGACTGATGCGCCTTTCGAGCTAAAATTAGCATATTGATTCGCACTGATTTCGATATGACGTGGGTTACGAGCCAGCGAAGAGGCGGCCTGCTTGTCAAAACTTTGCACATCCAACAGCTTGGTAATCAGCCCTTTTTCGTGCAAATCCACCATGGTTGAGGTGATGCCACCCAGTGCAAAAGCGGCCGTGATATTGCGGCGTAGCATTTTATCTTCGAGGAAACGTGTTACTGCCAGCGATGCCCCGCCAGTGCCGGTCTGCAAAGAGAAACCATCGACAAAATAACCCGAACCGGCAATCACCTCGGCCGCACGGCGGGCAATAAGCAACTCACGAGGATTGGAAGTCATTCTGGTGGTATCAGCGCCAATCTTGTCGGCATCACCCACTTGCTCTACCTGCACAATCAAATCAACCTGATCCTGAGCAATGCTCGCCGGATGATGCGGATATGCCACCACGGCTTCCGTTAACAGCACCACACAACCGGCATATTCAGCATCAACTCGCGCATAACCCAATGAGCCACAACAGGCAGCGCCGCTAAAACCATTGGTATTACCGAATTCATCACAAGCCGGCACCCCGATAAAAGCGACATCGATGGTCAGTTCGCCAGACTCAATCAAATTAACGCGGCCACCGTGGGAATGAACCTGTACCGGTTTGGCTAATAATCCGCGTGATATCTCCTCCGCCAACGGCCCGCGCATACCCGAGGTGTAGATTTCACTGACCACACCATTGCGGATATGCTCGACCAACGGCGAATGGCAATCGCTCAAAGAGCTAGAGGCCAGACGCAAATTTTTAAAGCCCATCGCGGCAATCGAATTCATCACCAGATTTAAGGTCAAATCACCGGCACGGAAAGCATGGTGGAAGGAAATAGTCATGCCATCTTGCAATCCACTACGGCGAATCACATTTTCCAATGAATCACACATCTTGATATTGCGTGGCTTCTGCGCCTGTAAATTCGCTTTAGAGGTGTTCTGATACGGGCGATGATATACCGGGCCGTTATCCTGACTGTGGCTTAAACTTTCTACTCGTTGTTGCCTATTCATCTCTTATTCCTCACGCAGGCCACTGACCGCACGTTGTAAAACCAACCGCGCCCGTTCAATCACTGGGCTGTCCACCATCTTGCCGTTCAGAGAAACCACACCACGCCCTTCAGCTTCTGCCGCCGCAGCAGCATCAACCACGGCCTGGGCATGGCGGACTTCTTTCTCAGTTGGTGCATAGAGGTTGTGTAACAGTTCTATTTGACGTGGGTTTATCAACGACTTACCATCAAAACCCAGTTGTTTGATAAGCGCGGCTTCCTGCAAAAAACCCGCTTCGTTATTGGCATCAGAATACACGGTGTCAAAAGCCTGAATCCCTACCGCACGGGCAGCCTGCAATATTGAACAACGAGCAAATAGCAGCTCAATCCCTTCTGGAGAGCGCTCAGTGCGTAAGTTGCGGACATAATCCTCCGCTCCCAGCGCAATCCCCATTAAACGCGGTGATGCCTGCGCAATCGCTAGCGCTTGAGTGATACCTTGTGCTGACTCAATGGCGGCGAGTAAGCCGGTGCTACCCACTTCACGGCCACATTCTGATTCAATACGGCTGATTTCACGCGCCATATCCTCGACATCTTTCGCGTTATCGGTTTTCGGCAAACGCACGATATCCGCGCCACCACGCACCACGGCCTCTAAATCGGCCAGACCATAAGCCGAGTCCAATGCATTAACCCGAACGATGGTTTCTACATCCTGATAAAGCGGATGCTGCAAGGCGTGATAGACCAAGCGACGAGCAGCATCTTTTTCGCGCAGAATGACGGAGTCTTCCAGATCAAACATCAACGCATCTGCTTGATAAATAAATGCATTACTGACCATTGCAGCATTAGCGCCGGGAACAAATAACATGCTGCGGCGCATTCTGTTTTTCATTTCAAGTTTCATCAATGCGCTCTCCATGGCAGAATTTTTTCATCGCAGGCTCGTAGCAACGCAGTTTCCAGCCGTGCCTGCAAAACGCAATCCAACGCGCCTTTATCGTCAATAATCAGTTGCACTCCGGTAACCCGATACTGTTCCAACAACGCCAGTACGCTATAGCGAATGGCGTCACCAAACTGCTTGTCCACACTGCTGTGTATTTGCAGATCTATTTCGGGTGGATTTAATGGCGCGATGCGCACCATAACGTCGCTCGATTCCAACGTTCCGGCGACGGCCTCTCTGATAATTTTCATTTTTCACCTGATTAACTTATCTTCAAATTCGTGGTTACTGACTTAGATATCAGTCCCTATCTTTCTTTGCGCCCTGCTTTAATCAGTTCTCTTTAATCAGTTAAAACGGGGCTGAACTCTTTGCTAATGCTGAGTTTTTTTCCGTATTGGCCGCTTTTTGCGCGCGTTGTGTCAACAATCGCTGTAGGTAATTGCAGGTGGCGGGAGGGACTAATTTACGAATGGTTTCGCTATCCCCCAGCGCCAGTAGTTTGCGCACCCAAGAAGCTGAAATAGCAGTGTTGTGATATTTAAGACGTTCAATTTCTACCAGCGAAAGAGGTGGATATGGCAATGACGATGTCTCCAACCAGAAGCTCATATCGCGGTTATATTTAGCGGTCACGGTACAGAACGGCTCAGTTCCGACAAAGCGGTGCGTCACACCCAATGCCGGAGCCAAATATTGGCGGAATATTTTTAGGTCAATTTCGGTATAACAGTCATCAGCCACGCCTTGATCTTTAATAAAGTAACAAGGGAAAGTGGCACGGGAGATCATATATTCCGAGCCGGGATGTACCGTAAGATTGGCAATATCTTGGGTGCCCTCAAGCACTAATTGCAGTCGGTCTTCATATGGAAAACGTGAATTGTCTTCTTTCACCAAAAATAGGTGCAGCCAATCACACTGCGCGGCGGCCTGCCGAACCAAATATTGGTGCCCGCGAGTAAATGGGTTGGCATTCATGACGATACTGCCAATTTTCTGCCCTGGCTGACGTAATTGACTTAATTGTTTGGCATAGCGCTGCAGGCGGCAGTCGCTATTTTCCATCAACACCACAATGCCAGGGACACTCGCTATAGGATAAAAGCCGCAAGCTTTAAATAGGCTCTCGTTTTTAGTTTTGGTATAAATAAATAGATGGCTGTGATGGCGCTCATAGGCCAGATTGACCAGCTCGGTGGCCAGAATCAGCGCCAGCCCCTCACCTCTCACTTGCTCACTGATGGCCACGCATTTGATAATATTACCCGCAATGCCACCACAGGCCACTAGCTTTTCATTACGGCTTACGGTAATAAACACCTCAACAGTGGTGTCTATATTCAGATCATTTGCACGCAAGAAGCGTGTTATTTCTGCAATCTTCTGATGGTCTGAACGATTAATTCGATTAAATACCGTATCCATGATTCACTCTCTACCATAACGTTTACATAACAAATAAAAAACAAGTTGATCTATCAGAAAAAAATAAATAATAATTCTACTTTTAAATATTAAATCCACATAAAAACAACAAGTTAAAATAAATTAATCGGGTTTATTTTTAATTTTAATTAATTTATGAGTACATGCTAAACATAAAAACAACGTGGTTAATTGACCTATTTCACATATAAGAGAGTAAATATAATTTATTTAATGGTTTTAATTTTCTTAATTATTAATATATATTTTTATTTCTCTTAGCTATTTAATTATTTCTTAAATTAACTTATGTTAACGCCAGTACATAGCCCATATGTTAAATAAGGTGAGTAATGTGTCGATCCCCTCTGCCGATGTTTCTCTATCAGGCAAATTAAAATGGCGTGGCCGAATGTGGAGCCGGTTGCGAAACATGGCCTTCCCGCTACGTATATTTCTGCTGCTCTTGACCGTCTCTATTCTGCTGATCGGCGCGCTGGATCGCTTTCTCAGCCATAATTTTGAGCAATACCTACTCGATCAAGTCAGCAAAACAGCGATGAATCAGGCAAAAATCATTGCGTCGATGGATTCCGTAGTCAATGCCGTGAAGCACCGCGATAAGGCACAATTGGCCCAAATCGTCAGCCGACTCGGGAGTACTTCCGATCTTGATTACCTCGTCATTGGTGATACTCAATCTATTCGTCTGTATCACCCCAATCCCGAGATGATTGGCCATCCAATGCAATGGACCAAACCCGGCGCACTGGAAAGGGGCGAGAGCTACATTATTTTTGGCAAAGGCTCTATGGGTGAAGCCATGCGCGCCAAAACCCCCATACGCGATGAACAGGGAAAAATCATTGGCGTCGTCTCTCTGGGATATCTGATCAGCAAAATAGACCACTGGCGGCTGATTTATCTGCTGCCACTGACCCACTCTTTCATCCTGGTACTTGCCGTATTATTGTTACTGTCATGGCTGTTTGCTCATCATATCCGCCACCAGATGATGGGAATGGAACCCAAAGAAATAGCGCGAGTGTTGCGCCAGCAAGAAGCCTTGTTCGGTGCAGTATTTGAAGGGTTGTTAGCGGTTGATCCTGAGGGAAAGATCACTGCAATCAATCAAAATGCGCGTAAAATGCTGCATATTCTTGCTACGCCACAACAACTGATTGGTCGTAAAGTCAGTGAAGTCGTCTCTCCTGACCACTTCTTCCTCGATCAAAGTGGTGAAAATCGCCAGGATGAACTCTGTACCTTTAATGGCTTAAATGCCATCGCCAACCGCGCGGGTATTTGGTCGGAGGATGGTGTGTTTCAGGGTTGGGTGGTGAGTTTTCGCAGCCAGGATGATATCCATACTCTCAGTGCTCAACTCAGCCAGATCAAGCAGTATGTCGAGAATCTACGTACGGTGCGCCATGAGCATCTGAACTGGATGTCAACTCTGAGTGGGTTGTTGCAAATGAAAGAGTTTGACCGGGCGTTGGAGATGGTGAAAACCGAGTCGTCCTCCCATCAGGCGCTGATTGATATGCTGCGCACCGGATTCAATAACCGACAGATTGCCGCATTATTATTTGGTAAATACCATCGGGCCAAAGAGTTAGGGCTCAATTTGAACTTTGTCCCCGGCTGCCAGCTAGGTCAGTTACCTACCAATATTGGTGAAAATGAACTGGCCGCTATCATGGGAAATCTGCTCGATAATGCCTTTGAGGCCAGCTTAAAAAACCCTGAGGGCGATAAACAAATTGAAATTTATCTGTCTGATGAGGGTGATGATGTGATTTTAGAAGTCGCCGATCATGGCTGCGGAATTGAGCCACAGTTACAAGATAGCCTGTTCGAGCGGGGTATCAGCACTAAAAATTCAGATGAACATGGTATTGGGCTGTATCTGGTGGCCACCTATGTTCAGCAAAGTGGTGGCACCATCACAATAGAAGAGAATCCGCCGCGCGGCACCTTATTTACAGTCTTTATTCCGAAGACGCATTGATCTCAAAGACAGGGAGATCCCATGGAATGTCTTAATATTTTAGTGGTAGAAGATGAAACACCACTGGCAGAAATGCATGCCGAATTTATCAAACAAAGCAGCCATTGCCATGAAGTGTGGCTGGCGGGTAATTTGCAGCAAGCCCGCAGCATGGTGGCTCGCTTTCACCCTGATTTAATTCTGCTGGATAACTATCTACCCGATGGCAGTGGTTTAGAATTATTGCGTGAACTGACCTTACAGGGATTCTCTGGCGGTATTATTTTCGTCACCGCAGCCAGTGACAGCGAAACTGTCTCCGAAGCTATCCGTTATGGGGTTTTTGATTATCTCATAAAACCAGTGGCTTACGAACGGTTGGAACAATCCCTGGCCCGCTACAGCCATCGTCATCAAGTCTTGCAAGATGGTACCAAGGTCAATCAACGCCAGATTGATGAAATGTACAACACCTATGCTCGTGGCGAGCAAAAAGTGACATTACCGCTGGGTATCGACCAAATGACACTGGATAAAATCCAGACGCTATTCAGCTATACTGCAGATGAGTACACAGCTGAAAATGTCGCGCAAATGCTTGGGTTGAGCCGCACCACCGCTCGTCGTTATCTGGAATTCTGTGCTGCGAATCAAGCACTACAAGCAGAGATTATTTATGGCAAAGTGGGCCGACCACAACGGATCTACCGCAGTAAAAAATCGCTATAACCACCACTGAGTTCCACTCATCCCACAGCTTCGCGCTCCACACCTATCTTGTGGAGCGCAGCGTTTTTCACCGGAAACTACCTATTTCACCGTCAGATTTTGGCCGCATCTGTTAAGCCTCTTACATTTTTGATAACAATTATTGCTACGCAAATGATTGATCAGCATCATGCAGTATGGGTTCCGTAATAATGAAAAATCATGATTAATGTCGCGTTGATAGATGACCATATTGTTGTCCGCTCGGGTTTTGCCCAGTTGTTATCGCTAGAAAAAGATATTCGTATTATTGGTGAGTATGGTTCGGCGGCAGAGGCTTGGGCCAATCTACCCAACACCGATGTACATGTTGCTGTTATGGATATCTCGATGCCGGACGAAAGCGGGCTTAGCCTGCTCAAACGCCTGCGCCAAAAAATGCCACATTTTCGCGCCATTATTTTGAGTATTTATGACACCACCGCATTTGTACAAAGTGCGATGGATGCCGGTGCCAGTGGCTACCTGACTAAGCGCTGTGGCCCGGATGAATTGGTACAAGCCCTACGAACCGTTCATGGCGGCGGTCTCTATCTGTGCGCTGATGCTTTGCGCGCCCTGCGCCATATGCCACAGCAGCCGCAACAACTGGCGATTTTGACGCCACGTGAGAAAGAGGTCTTCCAGTTACTGATCAATGGGATCAGCGTCAAATCTATTGCCGAACAATTGTCTCTCAGTCACAAAACTGTCCATGTTCATCGCGCCAATATTCTGGGCAAACTGAATTGCGAAACTACCGTCGAGCTGGTGCACTTTGCGCTGCAACATCAGTTGCTGGCGGGAAACTGACATGTGGCAGCTGCGCTCAGTGGGGCTATCGCTGTTCCTGGCTATTTTCTTCTCACTGAGTTGGCTAGCGCTGTGGACCATCAGTTTTTATCTCAGTGATGATGGTTTACATGCGGTTCTATTACTGCCACAAGGCTTACGGCTGGCATTAATGATATTGCTGCCGCGCTGCTATTGGTCAGTGTTGCTGCTGACCGAGTGTGTCGCCTTGTGGTGGCTGCACAGTGAACAGTTGCAACCCGCTGTGTTGATTATGTTGTCACCGTTCCTGAGTTTATTGCCCGCCGAACTGACCCAGCGTTTTTGGCACCATTACACCCTTTACTGGCAGCGGTTATTACTGTTACTCGCTGCCGTCACCGGTAACAGTGTATTGCATGGGCTGGTACTGGGCTTCTGGCTGCCTTTACCATTAACCCAGACACTGCTTGCCACTTTTACCGGGGGCATTCTGTTAGTGCCGTTTACCTATCTCATCTACGAATATTTAAAACAGCAGCATATCCGAAACTTGTTCTCGCAACAGATGCCAGACCCACCGCTGCGCACCTCACTGCTGATTTGGTGCTCGCTGATTTTTGCTATTGGGGTTTGTGTGCAAATAGCTATTGCTCCCAATATGGAGCGACTACTGCTGATTTTTGTCTTTCTGCCCAATGTCTTTATGGCTTATAAATTTGGCTGGCAAGGTGGGGTGTTGGCAGCCGTGTTAGGTAGCCTGATGATTACCGTGACGCGTCAGGCAAGTGGTGCATTCCATGATTTGGCGGAACTGGAATTGTTCCTCTCCACTCAAGCACTGCTAGGGCTGACACTGGGGATTGCCATCAGCCGCCAACAACAGTTGGCTCAACATCTGCATCGTTATCGCAATCAATTGGAGCAAGAGCTACAAACCCGGCGTAAATTAATGAAACGGTTAGTGCGCACCGAGGAAGATGTGCGCAAAGAAATTGCCCGTGAGTTGCACGATGAAATCGGCCAAAATATCACCGCCATTCAAATTCAAGCCATGCTGGTCAGCCGCAGTGCACCCTCACCGGCGGCTCAATCTGCAGCTAATCAAATCAGCAGCTTATCGCAACGAATCCATCAAACCACCCGCCAACTGCTGCGCCAATTGCGCCCACCGGTACTGGATGAAATGCCACTTGATCAAGCCCTACACCATTTGGCGAAAGAGTTTGCTTTCGCGGAACAAGGGATTCATTTCCAATTGGATTATGCCCTACCCGCGACACCCGGTGAGGATATGGTGATATTTACGCTGTACCGGCTGGTACAAGAACTGCTCAACAACATTAATAAGCACGCTAATGCTAGCAATATTCAGGTCAGTTTGCGCCTGTCCGACAATATCATCACCCTGGAAGTGCGCGATGATGGCATGGGAATCCCCGTACAACCACAAGGCGGGGGATTTGGTCTACGCGGGATTGAAGAACGGGTACGGGCATTGGGCGGTGACTGGCTACTGCAACGCCGCTTAGGAACCCGCGTGGTAGTTAACCTGCCAACCCATATCCGTACTCATGACTCTGTGAGCCCGCCCACAGAACGGGATAAAAAACCCTCATAACTAAGCATTATTCCTAAGCGTCTACAAACTTGTCTCATCTCTTTTACTTTTTCCTTCCTTACACTCAACATAATTACCGGAGGAATCCATGTCAGCACCGCTATTGTCGTCAAAGACTTTGCCCCCTGAGCCTTTGACGCCGGAACAGGTGAATGCGCGTTACCGCTACTGGCGACCGCGCCTGCTGGCCGCAATGGTGATGGGCTATGCCGCCTTTTATCTAACACGTAAAAGTGTCAACTACGCCATGCCAGTGATGCAACTGGAATTGGGGTTGGATAAAGGAGATATCGGTTTACTGGGCACCCTATTCTATTTGGCCTATGGCGGCTCAAAATTTGTGTCCGGTATTGTCAGCGACCGCACCCAGGCACGTTGGATCATGGGCATCGGTTTGATGATGACCGGGATACTGAATGTGGTGTTTACCCTGTGCCACTCCCTGCCCGCCTTGTTGGTGGTCTGGACTTTAAATGGTTTCTTTCAGGGATGGGGATGGCCCCCCTGCGCCAAATTGCTGAGTACCTGGTACTCGCGCAACGAGCGTGGAACCTGGTGGGGATGTTGGAATACCTCCATCAGTATTGGCGGCGCGGCAGTACCGCTGTTATCGGCCTTTCTGGCCTCGCATTACGGCTGGCAGGCCGCACTGTTAGTGCCTGGCGCTATTGGTATCGTGTTAGGTCTTTGGTTGTGCTGGCAATTATGCGACAAGCCGCAACAGCAAGGTTTACCGACCATCGGCCAATGGCGGCGAGATCCGCAGGATCAGTGGCAAGAGCAGCAAAGCCCCCCCATGCCGATGGGGCGTATTTTTCGCGATGCCATTTTGCGTAATCGCACCATATGGTTATTAGGGATTTCTTATGTGCTGGTCTATCTGATCCGCATCGCCCTCAATGACTGGGGCAACATTTGGTTAGCGGAGAGTCATGGAGTCAATTTGCTTAGCGCCAATGCCACCTTATCGCTATTTGAGTTAGGCGGGTTATTTGGGGCGCTATTTGCTGGTTGGGGATCAGATTTATTATTTCGCGGTCAGCGCGCACCAATGATTTTGTTATTCGCATTGGGGCTGTTTCTGACCATGACGGCCCTGTGGCTGGCGCCAGTACATAACTATCCACTACTGTCCGTGACATTTTTCAGTATTGGTTTTTTTGTTTTTGGACCACAGATGCTCATTGGCCTGGCAGCCACCGAATATACCCATAAAGATGCTGCCGGTACGGTCACTGGGTTTCTTGGGTTATTTGCTTATCTCGGTGCGGCGCTGGCGGGATGGCCGCTGGCGCAAGTGTTGCAACATTATGGCTGGCAAGGTTTTTTTGCTTCGCTAACACTGGCATCGGCAGGCGTTGGATTGTTATTAATGCCGCTGTTAATGACCGGTATTAATCGATTGAAAGCAGTACGTTAAATAAAAAAAGGACGTTAACAACGTTAGTCATACCTCTACCTACAACAACAATCCTTTATGCCTCAGTAATGGGCGCATAAAGGAAATAAAAAGGATAATGTTATGAAACTCTTACCTCTATCAGCACTGGTCGCCGCAGGTCTCGCACTGAGCGCCGTTACCACCGTCGTCCAAGCGGAAGGCCGTTTGGTGATTTATTGCAGCGCAACCAATGCCATGTGTGAAGAAGAAGCCAAAGCGTTCGGCGAAAAATACGATGTCAAAACCAGCTTCATTCGCAATGGCTCCGGCAGCACACTCGCTAAAGTAGACGCAGAGAAAAAGAACCCACAGGCCGATGTCTGGTATGGCGGTACCCTGGACCCACAGTCTCAGGCCGGTGAAATGGATTTACTTTATCCTTATGCCTCACCAAATTTGGCGCAAATCATGCCGCAATTCCGTGATCCGGCCAAACGCAAAGGTAACTACTCCTCTGCGGTATATATCGGTATTTTAGGGATGGGGGTGAATACTGACCGCCTGAAAGAGAAGGGCCTGCCAGAACCTAAATGCTGGAAAGACCTGACCAACCCTATCTACAAAGGTGAAATCCAGATTGCCGATCCGCAAAGCTCGGGCACTGCCTACACCGCGCTGGCTACTTTCTCTCAATTATGGGGTGAAGATGCTGCGTTTGATTACCTGAAAAAACTCAATGCCAACGTGTCGCAATACACCAAATCCGGTATCGCCCCGGCACGTAACGCCGCACGCGGCGAAACGACCATTGGTATTGGTTTCCTGCACGATTACTCACTGGAAAAAGAGAAAGGTGCGCCCCTGAAACTGATTTCGCCTTGTGAGGGTTCTGGCTATGAAATTGGGGGTGTCAGCATTCTGAAAGGCGCGCGTAATCTGGATAACGCCAAGTTATTCGTTGACTGGGTGCTGTCAAAAGACGCGCAAGAGTTAGCATGGCAGAAAGGTCAGTCCTATCAGATCCTGACCAATACCACAGCGGCGACCTCCCCTAACTCACTCAAACTTGATGATCTGAAACTGATTAATTACGACATGGACACTTACGGTGCAACCGAGATGCGTAAGAAGCTGATCACCAAATGGGTTAATGACGTCAAGATGGGCAAATAGCAGCCCACACAATAAGCGAACCATAAAATAACTTATCGCTTTTCTATCACCAAGCCCTTGGCGCGGCAGCACCGCGCTGTCGCGTCAAGGGTGAAGGTTAGATCTGGGGAACACCATGACTCACTCACATGCTCTGCGGCTCCCGCAGACACGGGATACCATTTTCTATTGGTTGGCCTTTGCCGTGGCTGCTTTTGCCTTATTACCCGCGTTCAGTTTGGATTATAGTCTGCTTGAGGCCAGCCGTTCTGAGCTACTGGCCGCCTATGGCTGGTCCAGTCTGAACATCAGCACATTATGGTTTGCCTTGCCATTAGTGCTGCTTTTCCGGCCACTGTCCCCACAAGGACGCGAACACCGCACCCGACATCTGTTTGATGCCGGTTTCGCCCTATTCTGCGCTCTGTTCGTGGTCATCACTTCGGCCTGGCTGCAACGTGGGCTGGGTTTTGCCACTATCGGCTTGTTTATTGCCCTGGGCGCTATCATTACACTGGCGTTCGCTCGCCTTGAATGGTTGGGGGGCGATCGTTTTGTCCTCGGTTCGCTGGTCACCATTATTGCCCTTATCACCGTTTTTATCCTGTTTCCCAGTATCGCTATTTTTATTCCCATCTTTACTGATGAAAGTGGGGCTTTTGCGCCCTGGCAATTTATGGCGATCCTTGGGCAGGCTCATATCCTGCAAGTTATCTGGAATTCGTTTGTGCTGTCGGTTGCGGTCGGCATCGGCTGTACCTTCTTTGGCATGGTGTTAGCTATATACACCACGCGAATTGCTAAACGCTCAGCATTACTGGGGCGAATTTTCTCGATTTTGCCGATTGTCACCCCGCCTTTTGTGGTTGGATTGGGTGTCACCTTGATGATGGGCCGCTCCGGTTACGTGACCGAATTAATGGTCACCTGGTTCGGGCTGACAAACACTAACTGGCTTTATGGTTTTACCGGTATCTGGTTGGCGCAAGTACTGGCCTTTACGCCGATGTCATTTATGATCCTCGATGGTGCGATAAAAACGATTCACCCGTCGTTGGAAGAAGCCTCTTATACCTTGCGGGCCAGCCGTTGGCAGACCTTTATGCAAGTATTCCTGCCGCTATTGAAACCGGCTCTGGCGAACTCATTCTTAATTGTCATCGTGCAATCACTGGCTGATTTCAGTAACCCACTGGTATTAGGCGGGAACTTTGATGTGCTCGCCACGCAAATCTACTTCTATATTACCGGCGCACAACTTGACTATCCGGCAGCGTCGACACTGGGTGTCATCCTGCTGATGTTCTCGCTGTTTATCTTCTGTATTCAGTATATGTGGATAGGCAAACGCTCCTACGTCACCATCTCCGGCAAATCTTCGCGCGGTGATGTTCAGCCCTTGCCGGTCTCATTAGTTTGGGGCACAACAGCCATGTTATATGTGTGGATTGCCTTTAACGTATTGCTGTACGGCAGTATTTTCTATGGCAGTTTCACCGTCAACTGGGGAGTCGATTACACCCTGACGCTCAATAACTTCAACCAGTTATTTGGCCAAGGTTTCAGTGATGGCGCGTGGCCTTCGCTGCTCGATACACTGTTGTACGCCGGTATTGCCGCACCTATCACGGCCGCCTTTGGTCTGCTGATTGCCTATATCGTGGTACGTCAGCAATTTCGTGGCAAAAAAACCATCGAATTCAGTACCATGCTCTGTTTCGCCGTACCCGGAACTGTGGCGGGCGTCTCCTATATTTTGGCCTTTAACAGTGCTCCGGTCTACCTGACCGGTACGGCAGCTATCGTCATAATCTCAATGGTGATGCGCAATGTGCCCGTCGGGATACGCGCCGGGATTGCCGGTCTGGGCCAACTTGATAAATCGCTGGATGAGGCCTCACTCAGTTTGCGGGCCGGTTCGCTACGTACCGTGATTTATATTTTGCTGCCATTACTGCGCCCGGCGATTCTATCGGCGCTGATTTATAGCTTTGTGCGGGCGATGACCACTGTCAGTGCCATTGTTTTCCTGGTAACGCCGGATACCCGAGTCGCCACCTCTTACATCCTTAACCGGGTAGAAGATGGCGAATACGGTATCGCGATTGCCTATGGCTCCATCCTGATTGTGGTGATGCTTGCCATCATCTTCCTGTTTGATTACCTGGTTGGCGAAGCGCGTATTGCCCGCTCGAAAGCCAGTAATGCTGAATAACGGCGCACTGATAAGGCTTAACATAATGACTAACGAAAGCTATGAATCTGATAAAAATCATGGGTCTGATAAAAAGCATTTTGTCGAACTCAAACATGTCACCAAGCGTTTTGGCACCAATACCGTTATCGATGATTTAAATCTGGCTATCCCCAAAGGCGAAATGGTCACGCTGCTGGGGCCATCTGGCTGCGGTAAAACTACCGTATTACGGCTGGTCGCTGGGCTGGAAAAACCCACTGGCGGGCAAATTTTTATCGATGGTGAAGATGTCACGGACAGATCTATCCAGCAGCGAGATATCTGTATGGTGTTTCAGTCCTATGCCCTGTTCCCGCATATGTCACTGGGCGAGAACATTGGTTATGGTTTGAAAATGCTAGGGCGGCCGAAAGATGAAATTCGCGAGCGGGTGAAAGAAGCACTGGCGTTGGTTGATTTAGACGGGTTTGCTGATCGTTTTGTCGATCAGATTTCTGGCGGGCAACAGCAACGAGTGGCACTGGCGCGGGCCCTTATCCTAAAACCTAAAGTGCTATTGTTTGATGAGCCGCTCAGTAACCTGGATGCCAACCTACGCCGTAGTATGCGCGATAAAATTCGTGAATTGCAGCAGCAGTTTAATATTACTTCGCTGTATGTTACGCACGACCAAAGCGAGGCTTTTGCCGTGTCTGATACCGTTTTGGTGATGAATAAAGGCAAAATCATGCAAATCGGTGCGCCACAGGAGCTATACCGCCACCCTGCCTCTCACTTTATGGCCAGTTTTATGGGTGATGCCAACGTATTCCCTGCACGAATCAACAGTGATAGCGTTGAAATTTTTGGTTATCACATTCCACGCCCACAAGGATTTGCTGATGGATATCAGCAAGCTACGGTCGGTGTAAGGCCAGAGGCCATTACGTTAAGCCAGCAAGGTGACCCAAGCCAGCGCTGCACTATCAATAAAGTGGCTTATATGGGGCCGCAATATGAAGTATCAGTCGATTGGCAGGGCCAATCATTGCTATTACAAGTCAATGCCACACAGTTACAACCCGCTCCTGGCGATAGCTATTATCTGCAAATTCACCCATATGGCATGTTTGTCCTGACGGATGCGCCCCAGTAAGCACCCTGGCGGGCAGAGAACCAACACCGCTGCCCGCCATTTTCCCGGCTATCAGACCCGTTTTACGGGTAAATGTTGAACGAAAAGCCAAAAATCTCAACAAGTTGCACAAACTGTAAGCAAACAATCCAATTTTGCTGTTTCCCCCTTTGACATGTTCCTCATACCCCGCTATTATTCGCCCCGTTCACACGATTCCTCTGTAGTTCAGTCGGTAGAACGGCGGACTGTTAATCCGTATGTCACTGGTTCGAGTCCAGTCAGAGGAGCCAAATTCTTATTTTCATGCATCTTTGCGAATCCCTATGTGATTCAGATTCAATAAGTTAGCTTGAAAAACCTTTCCGATGCGTTTTTAGTTTTCCCTCTGCATCGGAAGAATTTGGTGGTCAGATTTGGGGTCAGGTTGGTTCGATAATGGAGTGACCCCCATATGTCTCTTAACGACACAAAAATCCGCAACTTAAAACCATCCGCAAAGCCCTTCAAAGTTTCTGATTCTCACGGCCTATACCTTTTAGTTAATCCAGGTGGTTCACGTCTCTGGTATCTCAAATATCGTATCAATAGAAAAGAATCCCGCCTTGGCTTAGGTGCTTATCCTGATGTCTCTCTGGCTGATGCTCGTCAACAACGTGACGGTATCCGTAAGCTACTGGTGCAGAATATCAACCCAGCACAACAACGCTCCGCTGAAAGAGCCACTGCGTTGCCAGAAGAAACCTTCAAGTCTGTTGCACTAAGCTGGCATAAAAGCAACAAAGCATGGTCTGAGAATCATGCCGTCCTTCTGCTCGCCAGCATGGATAACCATATTTTTCCAATCATTGGGCATCTACCTGTCTCTGAACTAAAACCACGTCATTTTATCGACCTACTGAAAGGGATTGAGAAAAAAGGTTTGCTGGAAGTGGCGGCTCGTACCCGGCAGCATATGTGCAACATCATGCGTCATGCCGTGCATCAGGAATTAATAGAGCACAACCCGGCGGCAAATCTGGACGGCATTATCGCCCCGCCCGTTAAACGCCACTACCCTGCCCTTCCGCTGGAGAAACTACCGGAACTATTGACTCGCATTAAGGACTACAAGCAAGGGCGAGAATTAACCCGTTTGGCAGTATCACTTACTCTGCACCTGTTCATCCGTTCCAGCGAGTTGCGCTTTGCCCGTTGGTCTGAGATCGATTTTAGAAACAAAATCTGGACCATTCCGGCTACCCGTGAATCCATTCCTAGCGTGCGTTATTCCGGGCGTGGTGCCAAAATGCGCACGCCACATATCGTTCCCCTCTCCCGTCAGTCCATCGCTATACTGAAACAGATACGGGATATATCCGGGCATCAGGAACTGATATTCCCCGGTGACCATAATCCATATAAACCAATGTGCGAAAACACGGTCAACAAGGCGCTGCGCTTGATGGGTTATGACACGAAAGATGAAATCTGCGGCCACGGATTTCGGGCAATGGCCTGTAGTGCTCTGATGGAGTCTGGTCTGTGGGCACAAGATGCCGTTGAACGTCAGATGAGTCACCAGGAACGCAACAGCGTTCGAGCCGCTTACATCCATAAAGCAGAATATCTAGATGCTCGTAAAGCGATGATGCAGTGGTGGTCGGATTATCTGGATGGATGCAGGGAAAAATATACCCCACCCTATGTCTGGGATAAACTGGAGAAAACATAATTTTATCTAATAAGTAATGGCCTCAGTTAATCAGTAAAGTAAAAGCAGATCCGATCTATTATCGGTCTGCTTTTTCAATTTGTATCGGTTTCAACATTTGTATTTTCGCGCTCTGTTGGCGATCTCGAGTCCTGGCACACCCTTTCCTTTTTTATGCCTCCTTATCAATAAATATATTTATTTCATTCAATAAGTTGGCGTGAAAATATTTTCCAATACGTTTTGATTTATCCCTTCGTATCGCGGAATTTGTGGGTCAGATTGCGGGCCATTCTGTTCGACGAACGGAGTGACCTTCATATGATAACTGACAGCAAAGTCCGATCCGCGAAAACTCTCGCAAAATCTTACAAGCTCACCGATTCGCAAGGCCTGTACCTGACAGTATCCACCAGCGGCGCTAAGCTATTTCCGCTATCGCTTCGGCGGTAAATAAAGCCGTCTGGCCTCACACCACGCTGGCGGAAGTCTATGAAAAGCGCGATGCGGGGCGTAAGTTGCTAACGTCAAGATTCAACCTCTCTCAGCTTCGCAAAACGAACAACACCGCCGTTGATGAATCCCGCACCTTTCAGTTGGCACACCAGCAGCCTTAAACTCTGGTCGAAGGCTCATGCCAATAAAATCCTCACCTGCCTGAAACACCGTGTTTTTTCTACTATCAGCGCGATGGATATTGCTCAGGTTGAAACCCAGCATCTGGCGCAGTTGGTTAAGGCGATTGACGACAAAGGCGTGCATGGCGTCGCCGGATGCGTGCGCCAGCATCTGACCAAAATAATGCGAAATGCCATACAACAGGGCGTAATTAAATACAATCCGGCTTATGCAGTGCATCAGTGGAGCTCGGAGTACGTTAAGATTTCGCACCAAATGCCTGAAACACTTCTACCCACGCGGCAAGATGCGACTCGGCCCGTTCCGCGCGCCCGCCAGAACGGCTTCACAGGCTTCCTTCAGTGTCATTTCCCTAACCTATGGATTCTCAGTAGTGGCGAGGCCTGCACCTAGATAGTGAGTGCCCGGAAAACGGACGCAATAGCATACACCTTAGAGGCCATTGACGGAGAGGCAGTTAACACGTAATAATCATATAATGACCAATTTATTTCATGATATCGACCAATGACTAAAAAAGTTAATTTAGTGACATATGCCGGGGCAGATGTGATCACCGTGAACGAAGCCGTGTCGCTCCGGATTAAGCAGTACCGTAAGTTAAAAAAATTATCGCTCGATGAATTGTCCAGACGAGCAAATGTCAGTAAAGGCATGCTGGTAGAGATTGAAGGGTGTAAGGCCAACCCAAGTATTGCGATGTTATGCCGTCTTGCAGCAGCAATGAGTGTATCAGTGGCAGATTTTGTGGATGTGAGCAGCAAGCCTGACGTTCGCATCATTGCTGATACAGATATTCCTGAACTCTGGAAAGGCGACAAGGGGGGAAGTGCAAGGCTTCTTGCCGGTTCAGGAGGACCTGACATGACCGAACTCTGGTTGTGGGAACTGCAGCCAGGAGAGAAGTTTCAATCCCCGGGTCATCCTTCGGGAACATTTGAATTGCTCTATGTGCAGTCTGGTACGCTCATGCTTGGCATGAAAGATAGTCTGTACCAGGTCAATACCGGCTGTTCCGCGACAGCCAGAACGGACGTTCCTCATTTCTACGAAAATCAGGAAGAGCATCCCCTCATTTTCATCATGACCGTTAACGAAAAAGCATCCTGAGTGATTCCAGTAGTGAATGACCAGGTTTCACCTGAAGGATATTTAAGTTTGAATTCCCAGTCAGCCATTCTGGCCACCATGATGGAAATGAAGAAAAATCAGGAAATTGCTTTCTATGATTTATTACTTTCTCCGGAATGCCAGTCATTTCCTGAGGTTGTTCTTGCCGGGTCATACTGGCTTAACCATATTCATATCGTGGATAAGATATTTCGGGCGCATCTGTGCGGAGAAACACATGATTACCAGTCTACCGTGAGTGATGATATACCCGATTTACATGTACTCAGACAGGAAGCAATTGACAGTAATGACTGGCTAATTTCCTACGCGAGCTCTCTGGGTGCTAACACTGGCATTAAGAGGGTTCAATTTATCTTCACGGATGGGGCATATGGAGACATGACACGTGAGGAGATCCTCCTTCACCTGCTCACCCATGCTCTTTACCACCTGAGTACCTTTAGTCCGTCAATGGAAAAAAATGCTCTTCCTGTCCCCCCAGTGCTGCTGACCACCATGCTGAGTATTTCCCGTACAAACTCTGCTCATGAAAAAGCGTAAAAAGAACCCTTGCCGGTATTCCTGAGGATATGCCCTGTGAACAATCAGCATCTGACTTTTCGGAAAGACAATTTTACCGTAACGACCGACGCTTCACGTTTCCAGACTGGCGCCATACGCAGTTTTCTTTCACAGTCATCCTGGGCACCAGGAATTGATGAAGAAACAGTGCGTTTATCGATAGAGAACAGCCTGTGTTTTGGCCTGCTCGATGGTTCAGAACAAATAGGATTTGCCCGTCTGGTGACAGACTATGCCACTTTTGGCTATCTCTGCGATGTCTATGTCCTCGATCAGTATCAGAAGATGGGTCTTGGTCGCTGGCTGATCGAGTGCTGCCATGCCCATCCGGTAATGTCACGTCTTCGGAGAATAATGCTGGTAACTGACAGCGCACCATGGTTATACGAGAAATATGGATATACCCCCCTGAACCGGCCTGATTTTGTCTGGCAGACCAATCGCCCAAATATTTACCAGAAACCGAAGCCCTGATTAAAGAGTCAGGGCAGAAGCTCTGCCATCTTCACTCATGTTCGCTATGAAGAACAGAACGCCTCCTAGACAAATATCTTTATGATTTTCCCATACCCAAAATCCTGCCGAGAGAGATACAGATCCCTTTTCTTTTCAGAAAGTTAGTTATGAAACCGGAAATAGTAAAAAGCACGCAAATTCAATAGGTCCTGTCTCTTTCGCACGCCCCCTTGTACATAGTTCATCCTGGGATTGGATTATCAGATAGTTGCGGACTATCCGTTTCAGCCATTTTAAAGAGAGTGATCTCACCCGAGAATCACTGGTAATAACTTAAAAAACAGATCTTGGTCAATATAATGATCAATAATAGTCAATACAATGACTACCTGATGACTTACGACCTTACAGTACGTTATCCAGGTATTTTTCAGTTTGTATACGGTCGGAGGGTCGGGCCCATCCATAAGGACGCAAGTAAGGGAACATACATGTCTTCATACCGGAAGCCTGCCCAACCCTCCAAATGGGAAATGGAGAAGAAAATGAATTCAGGTGAGCTGCAAGATCAAGTTATGTTTAACATCGGGGGCATTACACATGTATAACCCCCCTGAAACCCTGCAAGAAATAGGACTAGGAAAGTACTCATGGCCGCAGGTCATTAAATGGCTTTTAGTTATGTTAGTGGTGTACGCCATAGCCAGCGTATTTATATCCAATCCATTTTCTATCTTTGTAGATCGAACCACACCTGTTGATTATTCCAGAGTAATGTATTTTCATGGCATGACAGTGGGACTAGCCGGAATCACTGCTCTGATTATCAGTCAGGTGTTTGCTCTTGATAAAAAATTTAAAAAAATCATTTTCCTTTGTACTGTTGCCACAATTTTCATTGGGATTACGGGTGGTGCAATTAATCGCTCAATGGAATATACCAAACTGTTTCTCTGGTATCAGATCCTTTCTTTTATCGCGCTTGACGTGATTTTAATCACCATGTCCATCGGTCTGATTGTGATAAAGGACAGTGAGCTCAGACAATCACGTACCTATTATTTAGTTCTTTCAGCATCAGCAACCGCTGTTATCGCAGCCCTGATTGGCGATCTGGCGGGTTTTATCCTGGATTTTGGTGACTGGCCCGGCATTCTGGGATGGTACGCTGGAAAAATAGGTTATACGTTAGAGGAATGGCAGGGTAATCTTTTACGTTCACATTCAGATATGATGGTGGTTGCCGTTATCGGCCTGATTCTGTCTGTCATCAGTTGGAAGTACGGGCGACATCTGACGGGTATATCGTCATCAGCAAAAGCCACAGGTGAATGGATGGCCATCACGGGACTGGTTTTACTGATCATCATCATGGTCGTTTCCGGGTTCGGTGGCTCCGGTATGCAGATCCCGCACATTTTCACTGAGAAGGGATTTTATGCCCCACGGGGTCAGAGCGTGGCGGGTATTGATCTCGGCGATTTCACCATTGGCACATTCTTTTTGATGGGAGGAATACTGCTGATTGGGGCGGTTCTTTTCGGAAAAAAATCCCCAGGACACACATTAAGCAAAACAGCCAAATACACTCTCAGCGGTATTTTCCTTACCTGGAGTAGTATCGTTGTAACCGTAGCAGGCATGGGATTTCTTGAAGAGTATAGGGCCGATCTTTACAATTCGGCAAAAGATGTTCCCCTCGGGGATTATGGTTTTGCCTTCAGGATGCTACATCTCGATGTAAGTCTCATACTGTTTCCAGCAATCATGGTTGTAATGCTGCTTGCACAGCATTTTTTAAAAGATGATGAGAATAAATATATTCAATGGATTTTACGTACTGGTGTTGTGATGTGCTCTGTGGGTTCGTTGGTATATATGGTTCTTAATCCTGGTCCATTCGGTCCGGGATACTGGATTGTTGGCGCAGGGTTTTTGGTTGTTATTGTTGCAATGGTTTACTTTTTCCTGCGTAGTGATAACAAAGTAAAAGAACACTTTAACAATCAGTCTATTTAATAATCATTAAGTTACAAAATCGGTGCTGATACTGATAAAAAAGTACAGCACCAAATATATATTTAAGTATTTAAAAAGGAGAAAGGTAATAATATTTCTCTTCTAGATTTGGTCGTTTTAAATTTGAAAATAATATTTTTATTCTGATCGAAGAGAAGTTCAGTGGGCCGGGACTGCAGACTATGTATGTGAAATGAAGCTTTTGCCTTTATCAGGTACTTCCGGATAACTCATTGTATTGTGAGCTCTTTTTTTTGTTAAAGGCGGGGGTCGCAGACAGGTATTCTGCACATGCAGAACCTAACTGTTCGGGGAGAAGCAAACTCCTGGACTGAATCAATAACCAATTGTAAGAGATCCACATTATTGTCAGGGAAGAGACCGCCGGTTTGATAGAGGAACTGCACAGCTATGCCTGCTCACGGCACAGCGTGCAGATGATCATGTGAAACAATGATCGTGTTCTCAAAATAACATATTCACGATGATGAGACTGGTAATAACCCCCACCGCAGCCGGTATTCCGGAGCGGTAGCCGACCCGGCAGGAAAGTAAAAAACCACCTCATCATCCAGGAGCCGTGGAGAATTATTCTTCGAGTGATGAACCATTTGTGGCAATAAGTTTCTGATACCAGTAGAAACTTTTCTTACACAGGCGTCTACCGTCACCTCGCCCTAAATCGTCAAGATTGACGTAAACCAGTCCGTAGCGCTTTGACATCTGGTTTGAGGAGCAACTGATAATATCTATAGGTGACCACATATAATATCCCAGCACCTCAACACCATCCGCGATTGCCTCACCCACTGACCGGATATGATCCCGGAAGAAGGCGATACGATAATCATCTTCTACGGTATCATTGACCAGCTCGTCAAAGCAGCCGATCCCGTTTTCAGTAATCATGATGGGCTTTTGCCAGCGATCCCAGAAGAAATTCAGCACATAACGAAGCCCTACAGAGTCAATGGCCCAACCCCATGGGGTCTGAGCTAAAAGCGGGTTGCGCTTGTTATTACCTCTGAAATTATGAGCTATATCGGCATTGCTGACATATGTCGTATAATAAGAAAACGTCATGAAATCCGCAGTGTTTTTCAGGACGGCTTTGTCCTCTTCAGTAATATCAAGAACGATATTTTTTTCCTTGAAGAATCGCTTGATATACCCCGGGTACTCACCGCGTAGAAGAACATCAGCAAAGTATATTTCGTACTGATTTTTCTGCCAGGTCGCGAAGTTATCCTCCGGGCTTGTCGTTTCTGGATAGGCGAAATCAGTATATAGCATCATACCAATTTTGATATCCTCCCCCAATAATAAGGCATATTCTTTGACCCTTGCTGATGCAACCAGCTCATGGTGCACCCCCTGGTACTTATCCTGTTCAAGGGACGAGCCGTCATCCTCAAAAATACCCAAATGGTTGAAGGATTCATAACGAATAAGGTTAATCTGGTTAAATGGTATCCAATACTTCACCCTGTCATGATATCGGTCGAGACATACACAGGCAAAATTGAAGTATAAATCTATAAGCTGACGGTTCTTCCAGCCATTATAGTTAATCGCGAGATTTAGCGGCATCTCATAATGTGCGAGCGTGATCATCGGGATCATACCGTTATTTATGATTTCATCGATAAGTTCATCGTAAAACTTCAAGCCCGCCTCGTTTGGTGCAGCATCGTCACCGTTCGGGAAGATGCGTGCCCAACTGATTGAGGTGCGGAATGTCTTTAAACCCGCTGACTTGAGAAGTGCCAGATCTTCACGGAAGGTATGGTAGAAATCAATACCATTCCGTTTAGGAAAAATACCTTCAGCATCGTCCTGGGCCCGAATAGCATAGTCACGGGTAAGCTCGATGTTATACATTTTCCGCATATCTTCATTGAAAACATATTCATTAATGTCGGCAACACTAATGCCCTTGCCATCTACATTCCAGGCTCCTTCAGCCTGATTGGCAGCAATTGCACCACCCCATAAAAAATCATCTGAAAATTGCAGTAAGTTTGTACTCATAACATCTCCCATTTAAGACCGGGTTTTATAACCAAAAATGACAGGTAACAATGCACCAGTAATCAACGTAGCAAATAATGCAATACTGTAGACAAGCATATTACTTGCCGTCGGAATAGAAAGCAGGCTTGCAAAAACAAGATTATTTATGGTGAGATTATAGCCACCAACGATACCGCCACCCACTGCACCTGCAATGATGATGTAATAAATTGTGCGGCGGTTAGGAATGATCAGGCCATATAAAATTGGCTCAGTTACGCCACTGATTAATGACGGGAAAAATGCGCTACTTGCAATCTGACGAGTTCTGGCATCACGGGTACGGATCATAATTCCCAATGCAACCCCCATCTGCGAAATTGCAGACATCCCACCGATAGCGTAGATAGGGTCTCCACCATGAGCAATATTTGAAAATACAACGGGAATAATGGCCCAGTGAAGACCAAACAGAACAATAAATGAATATGCTGCCCCGATAATCATTCCCGCCACGAGGCTATTTACGCTAATAATGTAGACAATACCAGTGGCCAGATAGTCACCAAGATATTTCCCGAATGGCCCAAGTAAAAACATTGTAATAGGAACAACAATTACAACGCATAGTAATGGCACCATAAATAGCTGAATTGAGTCGTAAAGATTGACTTTAAAGAATTTTTCCAGGTACGCAGCAACAGGTACTGCAAAAAAGACCGGGAATATACTGTATCCATAATCCATGACAATCAGAGGCAACCCTACTACGTTTAATGTCTGACCTGCCAGATGAGTAAATTCAGGATAGAGGAGTGAGGCGCCTATGATGGAGCCGATCAATTCATTCGATTTGAGTTTACGTGCAATGGTAAAGCCAAGTAAAACTGGCATGAAATAAAACGGTACGTTGGCAATAAAGGAAAGGATGGTAAGTGTGCTGTTACCTGCAAGAGAAGGCAAGCTCAACAACAGTGTGGCCAAAGCCCTCAGCAATCCTGCCGCTGCAAGAATGCCAATCAATGGCAGGAAACTACCCGAAATAAATGCGAAGACCCAGCTCGTTATTGATTCATGCTTAGATACCGAATCTGTTGGCGGTTTTGCGATGCTTCCATCACCTGTCTCAAGTAGATTGTGTAGAGCGCTGTATACCGCACTGACTTTATTGCCAATAATCAACTGACATTGTCCGCTAGCCTGGACGACTGAAAGTATCAGAGAGTTAGCCTTGAGTGCTTCTTTATTTATTTTATCATAATCATAGAGATTAAATCGTAAACGAGTAGCACAGTGGAAGTAATCTTTAATATTTTCACGACCGCCTAAATCATCAATAATTGATGCTATTTGTTTTTCTTCAGACATATGTATAACTCTTTGGTGTAGGGTGTATTATGAAAATACATTCAAGAAAGAGGGAAATCAAAGGATATCGTTTTCCAGTTTTGGAAAATGAGATGTGACCTAAATCACATATTGAACCATATTAAAAACAATGCTCTCAAGATACTTATGTGAAAAATAATTAGCATAAAGCATTTGTGGGTAATTATTAAGCTCGATGTAATGAACAGGTCTGTTCTTTAATATAGCCGGAATACCTCCTGAAATAAGACATATACGAGTATTTTCCGCAACATTATTAATGTAATGACAGGAGTTAATCCACTGACCTGTGAGTGTAAGAATAAATAAACAATCAACTTGTCTTAAAATACTCCTAATGAGTTCATCATTAGAGCGTTCGACAAGATATACCTTTCTATTTCGACCACTGATACTTTCACGCATGAAATTCGCGATATTAAAAATAAATGAATTTGATAAAATAATGACAGAATGACTGTTATTAATAACTTCAGCCAGCGCCTTGCATTCGTTATAGGGAATATAATTATAAATTTCCTCAATAATTTTTTGTTCAGTCAGTCCTTTTATTCCATGATGCGCCAAACGGTAAGGCGCTATGTCATTTTTCAGTTCCTGAAAAGAGCCATATCCTATCTCACGAACGAACTTTGTAATGCTTGAAGGCGTCGTATTACAATACAATGCCAGTTCTTCAATATTTACATCAGGGAAATCTTCAATCTTATCAATAACCGCTTTTGCAATGGCTGTAAAGACATTGCGTTTACCCACATAAAAAAGATATTCCGACACCCTTACATATAAAGGACTATAGAAGACGCTGTCAAATTTGTTCCGCATTCCTGCATCCTCTGACGGTTAACAATGTTTGCCTGAGTGTAAGAAAGATAATCGAACATACAACGCAGGTAGCGAATATCAACGCCGTCACTGCGAGAGCATGGTTAAGTGGACTCATTGTGGCTCTGTCGACCCTGATGAGAGATGATGCCAGTGCCGTGGCCGGGAATGTGAACCCCCACCAGGCCTTGCTGAACGTATCCGGCACCATTCTTCGCCATAAACTGATAAGTACTACTGCAAAAAATAAAGCGGTCCATGCCATAAATTCGACGGCATCATTCACCCCAAGATAAACACAATAGAGTGCCACTGCTATAACGGCTGGCGCTGAAACCATAATCGCCAGGCCCGGCATAGCCTTCAATGGGGTGACGGGACAAACAAAAATAATTCGCCAGAGTATAAGTGGCATAAACAATGCCCAGCACAGAATAGCCGAGAAAAGGAGCATTTTACTTAATCCCGGAAAACCAAGATCGACACCGGCAAAAGCAGGTGATGCATTGCCTACCATCGGGATAAGCCATACAGGGCTGATTTCATGCGTCTCGAACTTGTCAATAATCCAGCGACGGAAAGTACAGGTCAGGAAGTAAATTTGTGCAATGACGCCGGTGATCCAGAGCATCTTTGCCAGCACAATGCTATAGGGCAGCAACCCCATGGAAAGCAAAAAGCCCGAAATAGTGGCAGCACAAAAAAAGTTCTTACTGGTGCGTGATTGCCATTCCGCAAGAATTGCCTGATGGCAAAAAATCAGACGCAGTAGTTGAGCAACTGTCAGTACAAGAAACACAACCAGACCCGAGGCGAGGAAGGTTTCTCCTGGCCATGCAGGAACAGCGTAAGTCAATGCGGCAGCGCGCCAGACAAGTCCAAGGCCTGTAATACCCATGACGGCTGAATATAAATCAAAGCTGACAAATTTTAGTTTTTCAGACACGAGCAATCTCACTTGTAAATTTAGAGGCGTTTTTCTTTGCCCCTGCAAAAAAGAATGATCATTTTTCGTGTATATTGGTCCTGCACATCATCATTTAAAAGGTCCAATTCCGTTAAATAATTGGACCACTGGAGAGGCTGTGATTGAACTTCATCTCAGCCGCAGTGCAACCGCACTGCCGCTGTATAACCAGATAGAACAGCAAATCAGCTGGCAAATTATTCAGGGTCAGTTGATTTACGGGGATGACCTTCCTCCGTCCAGGGAGCTGGCTCGCCTGCTCGGGGTATCACGGGGAAGCGTGGTCCGTGCCTATGAATTGCTGTGTTTGAAACAGTATTGTCACAGCCAGACAGGCAGGGGAACCAGGGTGATTTACCGATCGGCATCTGAACTGTCGTCACAGGGGCCAACTGCGACTGATAGCCCAACGGCTGAAAAATTTCTTCCAGGAGGTTTATCCTTACTGCCCAGCCATGCCAGTACAGCGCACCTCCCGGTGAGTGAGTTTCGACAGGCTTTCAATCGCGTATTACGTTACCCGGACCGGCTTAACCAGTTCGGCGAGAGTGCCGGCCACCTGGAACTACGGCAGCTCATCTGCGAAAAAATCCTTCCTTCGCGAGGGATTTCCGCCAGCCCCTCAGAAGTACTGATCGTCCCTGGTTCACAGTACGGTAGCCTGTTGCTCGCAATGACCATCGGGCATGAAAGGTCCTGCTTTCATTTCGGCGATCCTGGTTACATGGAGTTTGCCCGTAACTTTTCCCGTTTCGGCTATCACTTGCACCCGCATGGCATGGACACTGAGGGGATCGATATCTCAGGTTTTCATGCGACCTCCCAGGATATTCTTTACATTATGCCGGAACATCATTTCCCTCAGTGCATCACCCTTTCTGATGCAAGACGAAGCGATATCATTCGGTTGGCCATCCAGCATCAGTTGTTGCTGCTGGAAGATGACTACGACAGTGAGTTTTACTTCGAGCGTGCTCCAAGACCGGCACTAAGAGCCTCTGCGGCCAGCGATCACGTTGTCTATATGGGCACGTTCTCCAAGATATTGTTCAATACGGTCAGGCTGGGCTACCTTGTTGCAGATGCACACTTGGTAAAGCAGATGGCCTCACTGCACTGGAGTTTGTCCCGCGGTACAAGCGGTCTGCTTCAGCAATGGGTATGCGAATTGATTAAAAGCGGCTCTTACGAGCGGCACACCCGCCGGATGCGAACGGTTTACCGGCACAAACGGGATGCTATTGTCGCACTGATCCGCCATTACCTCCCGGATGCACAGTTTTCTGTTCCGTCTGGCGGACTACAGCTTTATGTCAGATTTTTAGATCCTGCAAAAACCCAACGGATCTCCGACTGGCTTTCCGCCAGCAACATTCAGGTCGCAGCCCCGCAAAATTATGTTTCTGATGTGCGCGCGACACCCCAGTTCATTATCATCGGCTTTGCCAACATTGACATAAATGAATTTGGGGCCGTGCTTAAAAAACTTCATAGCTTCTTATTATCAACGTCTGTACTGCCCTGAGCTTACGGACAGCATTCAAATACCGACGCAATTGATGAGTCAAGCAAGGTGCTGCTACAGTCATTACCTTCTGGTAGCATTCTAACCGAACGAAGCGGACAGAAATGCTAGGTACATTGGCGTTAGCAATGTGCCAACTTCGTTCGACAAACACTCATGGAATGAACTGCAAAACGGTTGACTCATCATACTGGGCCAAACTGTATTATCAAAGACACCGAGAACAAGGAAAATCTCATCAGTCCGAGCTCTGGCATTCAAATGGATAAGGAGCATTTGCTGCAGTTGGAAGACCAGAACCCGCTACTACGAAGCAAAATATTATTGGCACTCGAAAAACAAAATTCGCCCTTACTGAGGCTAGAAAAATATTGCTCATTTGGCTTCTTGTTTTGCTGTTTTATCAGTCATGGGGTTTAATTGACGGCCTGATATGGCCTGAAAGGGAAATAACCAATATTACCGAAAGGACAGTCAGGCCTAATACCAGAGGTGCATAGGTTCCCTGTGCCATCAACTGACCTGCTGCTGCAGTGCCAAGTGAGCCTGCAGTAATCTTCATTGCTCCCACCCAGACAAATACCTGTCCTCGACAAAACTGGGGAGAATATTCATTGCGTGCAGCAAGCGTGGCGGCAAAAAATGCTGAGTTGAGCATCCCGGTGATAAAGAAGAATACAAATACCGATACAAAGCCGTTTACCAAACAGATGGAAAGCAGGCCTGCGGCAATCAGCCCCCCAGTTTTCATCATCAGCCTATCCGGCTCACCTCTCAGCGGTATGATCATCAGACACAATGACCCTGCCAGATTACCGGCACCATAGGCAACGGTAAGAAAGGCGGCTGTGGCTGCTGGCACACCAAAAACATCAGCCATGTTCACAGCAATAACCGGCAGGACAGCGACAGCAAAGGCCACCGCCATCGTCAGGTACAGTGTCCGGCGCAAGCGCGTGTCCCGGATCATCAGAACAATAGTCGCTATGGCACCCGAAACTTCTGCAGGTTTGCCAGTATGTGTTGCCGGAGATACCGGCAGTCGCATGATAAAAAAGGCAGCGAGTACTGTGCAGGCTGCCAGAAGGTAAAAGGCGGCCGAAGGTGAAGACCAGGCGGAGATGGCAGCAACAGCAGAGGGACCCAGGGTACCACCAAACCCATAGGTTGCCACGTCCAATCCCTGCGCCCTGCGCTGACTTTTTTGGTCCGGCCCTGCAATGGCTGGCAGAAAAATGCTGATCCCTCCGGTCAGTAATGGACCACAGAGACCTGCAGCGATCAGAAACGAGGCTGTCAGGAATAAGGGAATATGGCCAAAAGTGACTGTCAGTAATCCCGTGATACCTGCATAGACCAGACAGGCTGTCGCAATGACTCTGCGCCCGTCCCTGGCTGTATCGATACTCCGGGCAATAAACGGACCAAGCATATGTGGAAGGGTAATGCAGGCAGCCATCCACCCGGTGACCGTGGAATATTGTTCTGATGACTGGCACAGCAGAATCACGGCCAGCACACCGCCACCATCTGCAATTCGTGCCAGCATCGCGGCAAAAGCATAGCGCACCAGGCCCGCCTGACCAGTAACGTTTTTGTATCGAAGCATCGTCATGGCGAATTATAGCCCGGTCATGTTTCAGAAGGACCGACAGACTGCCGGTCCCGGAGGAGAGTTACTTCAGATCCAGCTCGGTTATCACACGGGCAATATCCGCGATAGCACCAGCAGTCAACGGTTGCAGAGGACGAGGCAGACAGTCGGTATCGGTAAGCCCAAGCACTCCTGCAGCGGCTGCTATAACCCGGATACTTCCGCCATGTTTACGGAAAAGTGCCCACAAAGGATCCAGGCGGGCAACCAGAGCAGTAACACCGGCATGGTCTTTCAGCGCCGCAGCCTCTGTGATTTGTTTTGCTGTTTCCGGGAACAATCCACCGCATACGGAATACCAGACCTCACAGCCAGCATTTAATCCCAGACCGGCAAATGCATCCCCACTGATACCAATCGTCACGCCGGGACGAAGTTGTTTACGTAACGCATCGACGCGCTCAACGGCAACGGCTGGAGTATCAGGTACACCCGGTATTTTAATCGAATGAACACCATCCAGTGATGACAGCTGCCCATGTAGCTCATCAGTAAAAGTAAAATGCGTAGTACCTGGATTGTCATAGACACAGACTGGTACAGAAGCATGCCGGGTAACAGTCTGAAAGAGTGCAAAGACTTCTTCATCCCTGAGTGGCTGGTAACTGACCGCCGGAAGTAACAGGGCATCGGCTCCTGCAGCCTGAGCATCTTCAACCAGGTACAGGATTGCATCAGTGCTGACCGCGCCCACACACACCATGACAGGAATATCCCCGGCAAACTGATTTGCCAGATGAGCGATACGTTTGCGCTGCTCCCGGGTCAGATAGGCATAGCTACCGGTTGATCCCAGAATACCCAGAGAGTCGACCCTGGCCGCAGTCAGACGGGCCAGGATTTTGCTAAACCCCTCTTCATCCACGCCTCTGGCAGTGACAGGGGTTAACGGGAAAGCACTTAATCCAGTAAACATACTGTTTGTCCTTGATGGCATAATAAGCATTATTCCCCGATGAGAGTCACTTCAAACACAAGGTCAGGCATCATTTGTTCGAGGCCGTCGGTCAGCATCTTCCCTGCTTCATGGAGCTGTTCCAGCGGCATCTGAGGCAGACTTTCCAGGATAAACCACATATGCTGAGCTTCCACACTTAAGCGGGTTCTGATCCCCTGTCGCCAGTTCCAGCGGCGACACGTTACTCCGGCGTCATCACACCAGATAACTTCTCCGCGGGAAGGGTACTCCACCGCCGGCACACCTTCTTTCACGGTATCGAAAGGCTCTGTGCCTTCTGCCACTGTCAGGCGTGGCGCTCCCTGGTAGGCAGAGATATTTTCTCCACCAACAGGAACAGCATATCGCAGGCTGACGGCGTTATAGAGATCCACCACCGGATCAAGAGCCGCCATTGTGCCATCGCGAAGCACACGCTTACGCAGTGCATCAGCGGAGCTCGGAGTCCGTTTAGGTTTGGCACCAAATGCCTGAAACACTTCGGCCCACGCAGCAAGATGAGAATCAGCCCATTCTGGGGCGCCAGCCAGAACAGCATCACAGGCTTCTTTCAGGGCCGTTTCCCCGACCTGGGGATTCAGTACCGGCGCCGCCTGTACATAAATACTGAGGGCACGGAAGCCGGGAGCGATAGCATACACTTCAGGGGCAATTGACGGAGAGACAGTTAGCACGTGATAATCCTGTAATGACCAATTTATCTCATAATATCGACCAACGACCAAAAAAGTCAATTTAATGACCGATGCAGGGAAGGATATCAGCACCGTGACCAGAGCTTTATCGCACAGGATTGAGCACTGTCGTAACTAAAAAAGGGTTTGTTCGATGAGTTGTCCTAAGGGCTTATTTCAGCAAAGCATGCTGGTAGAGACTGAAGGGTATAATTCGAGCCGGTTATTCCTGATTATGAATGGATCACATACGGGGAGCGGTCATTACGAATGACATTACTAACATCGGGATATGTTAATCAACAGGGAGCAGGTCACTCCGCGTATTACTTGTAACTATTTTTAAACATACAGAACGATTTAACAAGTCAGTGGTAGGAATAAAGTTCTCGGTGAAATTGCAAGACCACTCAGTTAAAATAAATCGTGTATCGAGCGATTGTTTTTCATATTTGTGTACAATATATTTTTCAGCCTGCCTGGCACATTCTAACAAATTCATAAGGTCGGTCAGAGGCCTAGTATGAGCATTGTAATAATAATGTTCGTATAATAAGGCATGAGGTATATATTCAATGGAGTTAGACCAACGGCAAAAAGATAAAAAATCTCATTTTGTTCATTCTTGTGAAGTAAACGCTGTTCAAATAACGGTTCTTTCTTTCCTTCAATTGCAGTTACAGACTTCATGCTATACAGGCTTCGACCTTAGAATGATTGAATTTTATACGCGTACTTCTTCAAACGTACAATGAATAATTTCTATAGTGTAATAACCAAATATCATCACGCTATTTAGTTTTTTCTTATAGTTAAAAACCAATAAAGCCCATCAATTTCATAATACTGCCAATTTCACTAATTGGTTTTATTGTTCGGAAGGAGATGCTTTGTGCCAAAGAATGACTCTCAATTAAATTTTATAAATAGGACTCCAAACTGGTTAACTATTCAAGAGGCTGTTGATTTAATAAAAACAATAGCAGAGTTAAAAATCAATGATTTTGATATTTATCGCCAAGCATTATATGGGAACATCTATCTCTCCATATATTTCCAATCCCCTATTGTATTAAGAAAAGTTCACATATCGAAACATAAAGTAAATCTTAGACCAACAAGGAATTCACTAATTGATCGGCTATGCCTACTTGAAAGGCACTGTTTCATTAGCAGCCGAAACTTAACTATCAGTACCGAAGGTAAATACATTTACCCTCTACAAAGGATTATTGACACTCCTTTAATGGGATATGAATATGTCTTTGTGCAACGCCTACTGGCCTACTCGCTGCACATCCCTCCCCCTATAGATGGAGTGAATAATATGAATTATGGCATTTCTGTTATTATCAACGGAGAATTATTCCAGGTATTTGAACAAAAGACATGGCGTGAAAGAATACAACAGCAAAAAATAAAACTACCAGAGGATATAGCTCAGCATATTGAAAAGTATATTTCATACAAAAAAAGGCATCAACAAAGATGGTACTTCCCAATTCATAATTTACCACAAGATGCGTGTTTTGTAATTCAACATTCAGAACTTGAAAAGTTAATCAATATTTTCTTAAAAAACAAAACGGCCCCAGCGACTTCAACACGTATATCGACACCACTATCCCGTATGTTCTGGCTTGCTTGTAAAAATAATGAGACTATTAGTCCGTTAATCAAGCAACCGTATAAACTATTATCCATTTTTGAACAATGGGCCTCTGAGGAAGGCATTACTGAACGATTCAGTGGCGACACACTGAAGACTGCGCTTGAACGCGGCTCGCCCCCTGTCCATATCGGCACAAAAGTAAGATGATGTCCCTTTGCTATAAAAGTCCGTATTAAGGGTTCTAGTTCCCGTAATACGGGCTCATCAACTTTATCCCCACCACTACTTTGTGTTGTCGTGTTATCTCCCGGCTAGCGCTATATCTGCCACAGGAGAATACCGTGAGATCTCATCAGTTATTACGTCTGAAACAGGTTGAAGAAAAAACTGGCCTGAAGCGTTCTCAAATCTATCTGTATATGAAGGATGGTACCTTTCCCCGTTCAATCAAGATTGGCCCGGCCAGTGTGGCCTGGCTCGAATCGGAAATTGACGAATGGATCAACCTCAAATTAGCCAATCGCGTAATGCGCTGAAGGGAGAAAAAGAATCATGATCCCGTCACTTAATTATGCTGTCTTAACAGATGCACTGCACGCGCTGAAGGATGGCAACATCCACCACTGTAAAACTCTGGGATTTACTTTCGACGAGATGAATGCCCTCAACCAGCTGTCTCTCGACGAGTTGTTTATTATCAGTCGGGAATCAGCGCAGTTTATGACTGTCACTGTACAACATGATGCCTTACGCCTGCTCCTGGCTAGATCCAGTAAGGAGGTTCAATGCCAGCAGCAAACTAATCGAGCCATACGGTTGGGTGGGTCAATTGCGCTACTAAATCGCTATTTTGGTCTCACATCCAATGAAGTCTGCCTGCGTCGTCGATTGCTGAATGTCGCCATCCCCCTTGGCCGGACGCCAATACCGGATGAAGAGACAGATGCTGGGATCTGGCGACAATGGCAAAAATATCGGGTAGATAATCTTGATTCGTCCGATGCGTTAAAGGCGATGATGCAGGTTACTGAAGATTTGTCTGCTCAACCTGATAACCCCTCACTGACTGTCGTCTGGAATCGTATCACCCTTTGCGAACGTGAAGCAGTTGACAGGGGGGCGTGGCATGTCGGATGAGATCGATCGCGATCAGGAGTTTAATGAACAGCGGCTTGAGGAGATGATTGAACAGAACCGTTTCAAATCGGCGGCAACGCCCTCATTATTTCATTGTCAATTCTGCGGTAAGCCTATTCCTGATAAACGGCGGCAGACCCTGCCGGGGGTGACGACATGCACGGTATGCCAGTCCATCCTTGAACGTCGCAGGCGCTAATCATCATACCGGTTACGCGCGGGGAATTTCTCTTCTCCGCGCATTTTTATATTCCTCTATCAGTCATAAATCCGTAAATTTTTTTATTACCCCAGCAACGGAAAGAATAATCCCGCCAGGAAAATCCATCTTTTATTTTATTAACTCTCTTTCTTCTTTTTTTAATTTGTTATATCGAAGGTTTTTTTAATGTTGCACTCTGAATACGCCATTACTTAATGGCGGATTAATTTTTCCGGAATTGATATTGCTCTTTAAAAATAAGGCTCGGGCTGTCACGAAACCACAATTCAGGGTGCCGCTGAATGTTCTCGCTAGCCCGTTTAAACCGGAATGCAGAATTGGGATGTGACATTTATTTAACTCATCGTTGTTTTTATTAGAGGAAACCTCATGCGAAAACCCCTTTATCACGTATTTGTCATCCAGGAAAGTCAGCCCGACCCACAGGGTGAAAAAAACACCTGGTGGACTAAAGTCGGCGTGGCGTTCGCCCATCACGGTAAACCCGGCCTGAATGTGGTATTGACACCCGGTATTGCCGTTTCTGGAAAGCTGGTGCTCCTTGAGCATAGGGACGACAGCGATGCGACACAACATACTCAATCCGTTTAACCACCCTTTCCCCTTTTTCCGGCCCTGTCCCGTCTGATGGCGGTACGCGTTACCCGGTTACCATTCCGAGGCTCACATGCTTTCCACCCCCGCATTTCTGGCGGCAGCAATGCAGTGCGCAGCCAGCATTAACCCGACTACGGCACTTGATGTGGCACGGGTCGAATCCGGTTTGAATCCGTATGCCATCGCTGAAATTCTGCCCGGTGGCAAAGGTGTGATTTCACATTTCCCCGCCAGCAGGGATGAGACCGTCAGCCTCATCGGACGGCTGGCGGCACAGGGTCGACGCTATTCGGTCGGGCTGATGCAAATCACCAGCACCAATTTCCGTCACTACAGCGTGACTGCTCGCGATCTTCTTAACCCCTGTACTAACCTGTCCATCTTTGAGCGCATCCTCACCGACTGCTACCGCCGCGGCGGCTCTCTGAAACGTGCGCTCAGTTGTTACTATTCCGGAAATTTCACGACCGGCCAACAGCCGGAATCCGCGTTTAACCAGACCAGCTACATCCAGCGCATCGGCTACGCCGTGCCGTCAACGCGGGAAAACCGGCAGCAACCTGCCACCGAAAAGGCCATGCAGGAAATCCATTACCCCGCCAACTTACTGCGCGGTGACCTCCCCGATACCCCATCTTCCTCGCCACTCTCCCTGCACTACCCCAACGCCGTGATACGCGGTGCGTTACTCATCCCCGGTTCCCAGGAGGAACAATGATGAAACGAATACAGAATTACTGGCCCGTCCTCTCTCTTTCGTATTACTGACAGCCCCGGCTCTGTCGGCAGAAGGCGGATTTAATAAAGCCAATGACACGCTGAGCAATACCTCCACCGGCCTGCTCGGACTGGCCGCCGTTACCATTACGTTAGCCACAATGTGGGTGGGATACAAAGTGCTGTTTGACGGCAAGAGCCTGCAAGACATGCGCAACGTCATCATCGGCGCCATCCTTATCATCGGCGCGTCAGGCTTCGGTGCATACTGGGCATCATAAAGGAGGCCGCGATGGCTACGCTGAACAAAGCACTGACGCGGCCTGCCGCCATAGCCGGCATTCCCCTCGTGCCGTTCGTGATAGTCAGCGGGGCCATCGTCCTGCTGTCTGTCTACCTCAGCTATTACCTTGTGTTGCTGCTCATTCCGGCCTGGCTGGAGATGAAGGCAAAGGCCAGAACGGATATCCATTATTTTGGCCTACTCTGGCTGGCCTTTAAAACCCGGGGCCGGTTTGCCACCAATAAGCATTTCGGTGCCAATGCCATGCTGGCAAACCGCTATGACGCCGTCGATATTTCGGAGTTTATTAAGAAGATGAAATTAAACGAGCGCGTTACGCTGGATAAACATATTCCGTACTCCTCCCATGTTCACCCCCAGGTAATAAGAAACCGCCACGGCGACTTAGTTTCTACCTGGGAGTTGGGCGGTACGGTGTTTGAATGCGAGGATGAACATCACCTGACGTTAATGTCAACCCATCTTAATAACGTGATCCGTTCGTATGAGGGCTTGCCGGTCACCTTTTATCTTCACCGTATTCGGGAAAAATACCAGGACGCCTTCGCGGCAAATTCAGGCATTCCCTTTTCGGACGACCTCACCGCGCTTTATTATCAGCCGATAAAGGAAAAACCGCTCTGGCGGCACCGGCTGTTTTTCACCCTGTGCTATGCGCCGTTCTCACGCCTTGAGAAAAAGGCCATGAAGGCGCAGCCGTCCGGTAAACGCACTGCGGCGCTGGATGATGCCCTGAAAATAATGCTGGAATACCGGGATGCGCTGGCTTCTGCCTTGTCCCGCTATACGGCGACGCCGCTGGAGGTGTATGAAGAAAACAGACGAGTTTACTCCTCCCAGCTTTCCTTTTATCACCGCCTGCTCACCGGCCAGTGGCAAAAGGTGGCGGTCACGCGCTCGCCGTTTTACGACACACTCAGCACGCCGGATGTGTTTTTCACCACCGATACCGCCGAGTGCCAGACGGTCGGCGGCTCCCGCTTCTTCCGCAGTCTGGAAATCAAGGACTACTCACCTGACACCGCGACCGGCCTGCTGGATGCGCTGCTGTACGCGGAAAGTGAGTACGTGATGACGCAGTCGTTCACCTGCATGGCGCGAGATGAAGCACAAACCCATATCCGGCTCGCAGAAAAACGCCTGAATTCAGCGGCCGACGACGCCCTTTCCCAGCGCGAAGAGCTGATTGTGTTGCGCGACCTGCTCCAGTCCGGGCACGTGTCCTGCGGGAAATACCACTTTTCTCTGCTGGTATCCTCAGACAGCGCCGACCAGGTGGTGAAGGACGCCAACGCGCTGGCGCAGCCCTTCGCCGACCTCGGCATTATGACCACCCTGTCCACACTGTCGCTTCCTGCCGCGTACCTGTCGCAGTTGCCGGGTGTGTATACGCTGCGCCCCCGGCTGGTAGCCGTCAGCAGCCAGAACTTTGCCGATATGGCGAGCCTGCATAACTTTCACCCCCACAAGCGCAACGGCAATCCGTGGGGGGAGGCCATTGCCATCATGACCTCCCCCGGCGGCGGCGGGTATTACCTGAATTTGCACGACAGCCAGGCAGGACGGGACGACTTCAACGAAAAAACACCCGGGAACACGGCGATTATCGGGAAAACCGGCTCCGGGAAAACGATGCTGATGACCGTGATGCAGCAACTGATGCAGAAGTACCGCAATCCGGCGACGTTTTCCGAATCGGCCCCTCACAAGCAGCTAACCACCGTCTATTTCGACAAGGACCGGGCGGCGGAGATGGCGATACGCCAAATGGGCGGTCGCTACTTCCGACTCCGTACTGGCGTCCCTACCGGGTTTAATCCATTTGCGCTTGCGCCGACCAAACGGAACATCAGCTTTATCAAGCAGCTGGTGCGGATGCTGTGTCGTCGCAATAGCAAACCACTCGATCCTCGCGATGAGGAGCGTATCAGTACCGCCGTGGACACCATTATGCTGGACTACCCGCCGCAGTATCGCCGTTACGGCATCACGCGCCTGCTGGAAGTCCTGCCGGAGCCGCCGACGAAGGAGGCCCGTACAAACGGGCTGCGCATTCGACTGAAACAGTGGGCGCAGGGCGGTGAGTTCGGCTGGGTATTCGACAACGAAACGGACACCTTCGATATCAGCGACATCGATAACGTGGGCATCGACGGCACGGAGTTTCTGGATGATGACGATATTCGTGGTCCCATCACCTTCTATCTGCTGTACCGCGTTACCGGCCTGCTGGACGGTCGCCGGCTGGTGATGTTCATGGACGAGTTCTGGAAGTGGCTGGCCGACGTGGAATTTTCTCGGTTCTCGCTCAATATGTTGAAAGTCATCCGCAAGCTGAACGGCATCTTTGTCCCCGCCACCCAGTCGCCTGATGAAATCGTCAAACACCCCATCGCTCCGGCGATTATTGAACAGTGCGGCACACAGATTTTTCTCGCCAACCCGAAGGCCAGCCGTGCCGATTACGTGGAAAAGATGAAGGTGCCGGACAGCGTGTATGACATCGTCAGACACCTTGACCCGGGAGAGCGTTATATGGTGATCCTGAAAACGCCCCTGTGGGCCGGTGAAACCCGGCCTTTTGTGTCGATGGCGAAAATGGACCTATCGGGCCTCGGAAAAATCACCCGGATGCTGAGCGGGAGCGAAGACAACCTGAAATTGTTTGACGCCCTTTATCAGGAAGGGATGCAACCCGATGACTGGAAAGACGCCTTCCTTGAGCAAGCCCTGTAATAGCCATGACTGAGGTAATGAAAATGCAGACCCGCCATATCATGCTGGCATTATCGCTGTTTATTTCAACCCAGGCGTTCAGCGCCGGAATACCGGTATTCGACGCCGTGCAAAATGTCGAATCTATCAATCAGTGGGTACAAAAACTCCAGCAATGGGAAGATACCGTCACCCATTATAAAAACGAGCTTAACGCCTATAAACAGCAATTAGCCACCGCGACGGGCGTGCGGAATATTCAGGGGTTTCTCAGCGATGCCAGAAGCCTTAAAACTGATATTGATAATCTCCGCAAAAACGGTATTTCACTGGATAACCTGTTAACCAATCACAACGGCTCGTACTCTACAGAACTTCAACATCTTTACAGTAAATACAAATCCTTCAGCGTGTGCAGCGCGGAACAGGAGGGAATAAAATCGCAAACGCTAACAGACAGCTGCCAACAAATGATCCTGAATCAGGCAATGGCGATAGAAAATACCGCGGAGGTTGAAAACAAGATCACTGGCACACTAAGCGATATATCAGATTTGTCCGACCGTATTTCTAATGCGCAGGACTCGAAAGAGTCACAAGACCTGGCTAACGCTATCGCGGCAAAAAGCGTACAGTTAAATGCGCTGACCAACCAGTGGGAAATGTCTGTCAAACAAGCCGAACAGCGAACCACGTTGCTGGAACAGCAAAGACAGAAAGCCTTTGAGCAGCAGCAGTTAACTGCGCCTGTTGCTGACCTTAATAATATATAAGGAGGTCAAACGTGTTCAAGCCCATAGTAACCTTATGCGTAATATCAGGTGCGATATTGCTGTCAGGCTGTAAGGAACCGAAATCCGAAGCCTGGTACAAGCAGCATCCCGATGAAACCTATATGGTCTATACGCAATGCATCAAAGATGGCGAGGCAAGCGATAACTGCGAATTTGCTCAACGGGCAGCGATTATGTTCGCGCAAACAGGCAAGCCCGGCATCAAGGAAAAATTCGAAACGGTTTTTCGGCAGGAAGCTGAAAAAAGAAAAACGGTCACTCAGTAACACCTCCTCCGTCATAAACAGGGATCCTTCCCTGTTTTTCTATTCCCCACCTCTTACCATCTCAAGTGAGGCACCATGTCCGGTGGTATTTTTGTTGGTATGGACAAAAGCATCATGGAGGGTCTCAACGCTGTTTTAGAAGGTCAGTCCTACACCTACGGCGCCATGATCAGTGTGATTATCGTCAGTTCCTTCACATTGTTTATTGTGTATCGCGGCTATCAGACGCTGGGCGGAAAACTCCAGACGCCAGTGGAAGATGTTGTCTGGGATGTAGGACGCATGTTGCTGATCACCACCTTTGTTTTAAACCGCGACGGCTGGCTGGATGCGAGCATTGCTGCTATTGAAGGGCTCAAGGATGGGATTAGCGGCGATGATAATGTCTGGGCGCTGCTCGATACCGTCTGGGAAAAGGCACAGACGCTGGGACAAACGCTGTTTAATCTGGATACTTCCACTTACGTCAAACTGAACGGTGGCCTTGCCGAGGTACTGGTATGGGGTGGTGCAATCGTTCTGTTACTGGCCGCCACGTTTGTCAACCTCCTCGCCGAAATCACTATTTTGTTAATGGCCACCACCGCCCCGATATTTATTTTCTGCCTGTTGTATGGCTTTATTAAACCGATGTTTGATAACTGGTTGAAAACAATATTTACGGCAATATTAACAATCATGTTCTCTGCGCTGTCTGTCCGCATCGCCATCAATTATCTGAATAAAATCCTTGATGCGGCCACCCAAATGTCCAATATCAGCAATATGGTGACGCTGGCGGCGCAATGTCTGCTGGCCGGGATTGCAGCGGGTGTCGTGGTGTATTTTTCCGCGAAGATCGCCAATGCACTCAGCGGTGCCGCCGTGCAGGCCGTATTACAGGGCGCTGCCATGAGTGGTCTGAGCGGGCTGGCGAGCAAATCCGCCGACGCGGCCAGACCGGGCATGAAGGCCGGGGCCACCGGTGCCCGGATGACGGCCAAAGGGGGTGCGGTGGCCGCCGCCGCAGCGGGCAGACTTATCGCCACCGGAACCGGCAAAGCTGTAACAGCATGGCAAAAGCGTGCCGCCGCCATCGAAAGCATGAAACGCTTCAATCAGCAGCGTAACCGCTGAACCCTTCTGGTCGTTAATTTCACCTTACTGCCTCTCTGTTGCCTGCGCCATCGGGGCAGCATTCCTGCATCCATCACATAAGGGTCTGATATGAAATTCAGCATCTTCCTCCTGATACTGTGCGTGCTCGCGGGCTGCGCACAGCATAAAGGCAATCTCCCGCCGGTATCCGGCTCCCCGCAGTCGGTTAATTCCCCGGCCATTATCCAGGAGCTGACTCCCAATGCCTGACGTTGAGAAAATCATCAATGTATCCCGCTCATTTGAATACATCATGCTGGAAAAGGAGGAGCGTGCCAGGAAGACTGCATGGGCAATGGCGGCGGTCGGATTTACGCTGGCCGGACTGGCGATAGCCGCCGTGATTATTCTGATGCCGCTGAAAACCACCGAAATCGAATTGTGGTCAGTGGATAAACAGACCGGGCGCTATGAATACATGACCCGCATTAAAGAGCGTGATATTTCCACCGAGGAAGCGCTGGCGCATTCGCTGGCGGCGCATTACGTCACCTTGCGCGAAGGGTATAACTATTTTTCTCTTCAGCGCGATTACGATGAGGTGCAGTTATTCAACAGTGACAGCGTGAATAAAGAGTATCTGGACGGATTTAACGGTGACCAGGCGCCGGATGTCATTTTCAATAAGGCGGACTATGTAGTTTCTGTCGACATTATTTCCAACGTCCATGCTCCCGCAACGGCTCCCGATCGTCTTGCCACCCTGCGAATTAAGCGCACCCTTCGCCGCATTGCAGATAATTCGGTAAAAACAGATGTCTGGAATATCCGCCTGACCTGGCGCTACCTTCCCCGCAAACAGCTGACGGACAGTCAGCGAGAAGTGAACCCACTTGGGTTCATCGTCACCAGTTACCAGCGCGATAAAGAACTGAGGAGCGAATGATGCTGAAAATACTGCTTTCTTTCGGGCTTATCCTCGCGTCATGCGCTGTGTGGGGCGCAGCCACGCCACGCGGCAGCGGGTACGACAGCCGGATGCAGAACGTACCTTACAACAGCCAGAACGCCACCGTGGTGAATACCCGACCCGGCTACGTCACCACGCTGCTTTTTGACGACGATGAAGTGGTGATTGACGCGCAGGCAGGTTTCCCCAAGGGCTGGACGGTGACCAAAAGCGATAACCGGGTCGGCGTCAGTCCGAACCCAATAACGCAGCCGGTCACGGACGCCAGCGGCAACAACATCAGTCAGGTTTTCCTGCCGACCGCACAGGACTGGAAGACCAACCTCTTTGTGGTGACGTCAAAGCGTGATTACAGCCTGGAGCTGAACGTGCTGGACCACGATTCGCCCGCACAGGCGTTCGTTATCCGCTACCACTATCCGGCTGAGGCCCGCCAACAATCCGACGCGGCCAGCGCCACACGCCTGAACAGGCTGCAGGAAGAGCAGGAAAAGCAGCGGATAGCGGCGGCATTCAGGCAGACCACCGCGCCGCGCAACTGGCGTTACACCAAACGGGTGGCCGCCGGTTCGGCGTCCATTGCACCTGATTTCACTTACGACGATGGTCGCTTTACCTACCTTGGCTTTTCCCCCACCAAAACCCTGCCCTCCACCTTCCTGGTCGTTAACGGTCAGGAACATGCGGTGACACCCCGAATTGTCAGTCAGGGGAATTACACCGTGATGGTGGTCCGCGCACTGTCGCCAGACCTGGTGCTGCGCTACGGCCCTGCTGTGGTAGGGATTGAAAACGCGGCCTTCGGGAGAATGGCGGTCGCCAGCGGTGACACCGTCTCCCCCAACGTCACGCTGGAGGCAAAATGACAGAAACTCCTTCCCCGGAAGAACCGGAAAAGACCACAGCAGAGCGGGAAGCGGAGGCCCGCCAACGCGCCCGCGCGGAGATGGCCCAACGAGAGCCGGAGCCATCGCACCGGCCCGGCCAGCCTGAGGTGACTCGTTTTCGAAAGTCCTCTGGTCGCCGCACGCTGATTGTCACCCTGCTGAGCCTGGTCCTGCTGATTGCGCTGGCGCTCGGCGGCGATCGCCTTCTGCTGGCGTTGAAACGAGGTGATGGTAACGCGGCAGACTCCGCGCCGCCGCCGTCAAACGGCGCGGTACAGCATGAGCGCAAAAACCTCGGTATGGACAGCAACCCATTCGGCCTGTTCGGCCAGCACAAGCCGGAAGCGACAGCAGACCGGGCAAGTCAGGCCCCAGCCGCTGCGTCAGCATCACCGGAACCGCCCCTGTTGAATAAGGCGGCGGCGCTGGCTGCCGGGCTAAACGGCACGGCCAGTACGACCCAGGAGAACAACGTGCTGACGGTTCAAAACACACCAGGTAGCAGCTCTGTGTCAACCGGTAGTCCGCCGGCTGACACATATGCCGCGTGTACATCAGTGATGATCAAAGATAAGGATGGCCGGTTACGCTGCACGGACGCCGGAAATCCAACGACCGGATCGGCTGCGAATGCTGAAATCGCCAGCCCGGGCGTAGCGAAAGTGACCGGAGTCAGGCGGCTGGAGCTCGATCCCGATCTGTATATTCCCGTTGACCGCTATATTCCCTGTTCAATGATGCGGCGCTTCGTTTCCGACGTGGGTGGCCATATCTCCTGCCTGATCAGTGAGGATGTCTTCAGCGCCAGCAATCACGTGAAGCTTCTGCCGGCGGGCACCGTCGCCCGGGGCATTTACCGCACCGGGGCGCTGCAGCATGGCCGTAGCCGAATGTTTATACTGTGGACGGAACTGCGCACGCCTGAGCCCGGCAGCCTGCAAATCCCGCTGACCGATACAGACGCTACCGGCCCGTTGGGTGAAACGGGGATCGCAGGCTGGATTGATAGCCATTTCTGGGAACGGTTCGGTAATGCACTGATGCTGAGCACCGTGCAGGACGTGGCCGCAGCGGCGGCGGATGCGGCACCGGGAAAAGACCGCAATACCGACTATACCGAAAACACCCGCGCCGCCACGGACGAAATGGCGAAAACGACGCTGGACAACAGCATCAATATCCCGCCCACGATGTATCTGAATCAGGGTGACGTTATCGGCATCATGACCGGTACCGATATTGATTTCTCATCCGTCTGGCAGTTGCGGCTGAAAAAGAGGTGGTATGAACGCTGAAAACCTGTCGCTGGATTTTATGAAAAATCAGCTGTTCGGTGATTTCTTGCCGACGGAGGGGCTGACTGAAATTGCGATTAACCGACCCGGTGAACTTCACACCAAAATTAAGGGGAAATGGCAGAAGCATGACGTTCCTGTCACGCTGCGCCAGTGTTACGCCTTTGCCAAAGCGCTGGCGTCGTGGCAGGAGGATAACATTGATGATACGTCCCCTGTTCTGTCCGCCACGCTTGAATCCGGTGAGCGCATTCAGGCCATCATGCCCCCTGCCTGCGAGCGTAACACGGTGTCCATTACGCTGCGCAAACCGTCATTTGAGCAGCAAAAGCATCAGTCGTGGATTGATGCAGGGTTTTATAACCGTATCTCCGGTAAGGAGCAGCCGGAAAGTAAAGACGCTGAACTGGCCCGGTGCTACCACAGCGGGGATATTCCCCGCTTTATGGAAAAGGCGGTGGAGTATGGCAAGACGGTTTTTATCGTCGGTGAAACGGGCTCCGGTAAAACCACCTACATGAAAACGCTGCTGCACTATATTCCGCCGCATCTCAGGCTGACCACCATCGAAGATAACCCCGAAATCCTGTTTTACCACCACGCCAATTATGTTCATCTGTTTTACCCGGCGGATGCCGGAGAGGATGCCATTGTCACCCCCGGCAGACTGATCCGGGCGAATTACCGTATGAACCCCGACCGTATTCTGCTGGCGGAAATTCGCGGGGGTGAAGCCTGGGACGCGCTGAAAATCGTCGGTTCCGGCCATGAGGGGCTCATTACCTCTATGCACGCGGGCAGCCCGGAAGAATGTATTGAGGGCATTATTGACCGCTGCTATGAAAACCCGAACTGCCAGAACATTCCGTTCGAGGTGCTGTTACGCAAGGTACTTAAGAGCGTCGACGTGATCGTCAGCATTGATATTGCCGGTGATGTCCGCCGAATAGGCGATATTTATTTTAAGCCGCTTCATCTGAATAAGATGAAGGAGATATTTAAATAGCCCCCTCTCCTACAGAAAAATAACAACTCCATCTTTTTAACATATAAAAAACACAATCCAATATATACCCACAAGGGTGACTGATATGAATAAGGCAATAGCCCTCGCAATGCTAATTTGCAGCATGGAAATATTTTCATCTCCGGTGATAGCCGCCGATGCCTGTGAAGTAGTTTTATGCCTATACGGTAAAACAACGGGTAACAGCGGCGGCAGGAATGTCATTCTGCTGAACAGTCTTTCTTTAAGATTGTGAAAAAGAACAGGCACGGCTTTATGCCTGACCATACCGCTGACCCAAGAAAATCATTTTTATTCGAATGCTCGTCGGAAAATCCGGCAATCATCAACCAGATCATCAGTAAATTTGGTCGCATCCGTGGTGGATAAAAGAGGATTATCATCATGACGAAACCCGGATTTATTCAACACCCCTGGTCACATCAGCGGGGTGATACCCTTCGCGCCGCCAGCATTATTCAGCGGATTGAAAAAGGGGCTATGCGCGGATGTGGACTTTATTACGAAATTTATCACTATCGCGTCATCAGTCAGTTATTGCCATTGCTCTGCACCCTGAACGCAACCGACAGGCTGACGCTCATAGAGGAAGCAAACAGACGCGGATTTAATCTGGATGAAACCAGTATTGAAGAGAGTCGCCAGAGTTATCAGGACACGCTGATTGAAATTCGTTATAGCGAATATTGAAGATAGAAACATCCCTCTCCGCGACAAAATACCCTGCCCGTAAATACTAACCGAAAAACCACCTGTATTTAGCAAAGGATGGCGAAGCAACCCCGCTGGGGCGTGGGCAAATTTCACAGGGAATTTGGGCAAGTCCGGCGCAGGGCGTGACGGGTTTAGGCTTTTTAATTCGTGCGCTCAGCAGGAATTAAAAAGTGGTGTGAGGCGAGTAAATTACATTTCGAAGAAATGGCTAATTTGCGTCACCGAACCCACCGGCGAGCGTTCACCCCCAAGTGAACCGAGCTGGCCGGGGGAGCCGAATAAATTTCGCCGCCCCAGCGAGCGAAAAGCTATCGCCCACGATAGCGGTTTATTTGGGGGGCACAGCCCCGCACACCGTCGTGGCTAAGTCTCCGGCCAAAAGCCGGTAGCGTGGCGCGACCAACCCCTTTAAAGGTCAGCTTCCCTTTTATTCACGCTGCGAGGAACGAGCAAAGGGAATAAAAAGGCGAAAGCGACCGTCTTAAAGGGGTTGGTCGCGCGTAGCGGGCGACGGTGTGCCGCCGTTGAAATTGGGGGTTTTGGCGCGGCGTCCAGTTGCGACATTACCCCCATGCGACAGGCAATAAGGGCGTCCAGCCCGCATGTACTGGCGCACGCCGTTTCGTGCAGGTAAGCATGCTTTCCTGCACATGGCCGCAACGCGGCCAACTTCTTCGTCCCTGACGTTCGCCCCGCCTTTTCGCCCGACACCGTGGGGCGAACCGATGGGGCGATGTCATGGGGCGAACTGCTGACGAAGGAGGCATCGTGATTTTGAATAAGCTGGCCGTTTCACTGTCGCTGATAGTGAATGGCGCGCTGAGCTTCATGGCTTTTATGCAACAGCATCAGCTGATGCTGGCGCTGTTATCGGGGCTGACGATGCCGTTTTTCGCGTCGATGAAAAGCGATGAACGGCAAAAAGCCCCGTTGTGGCAAAAGCTGATTATTGCTTTTTCCCTGCTGTGTTTTCTTTCCGGTACGATGGCCCCGATTGTTATCTGGATTTTCCAGTGGCTTTATCAAGGCCGGGTCGTCGACAGCATTCCGGTTCTGGCATGGCCGGTGCTGATTACCTTTACCGTAACAGGTTTTATTTTCCATATTCTGCTGCGTAGGGTATTAACCCCTGAATTAGACAAAATAAAGAAACGCCTCGTCAGGAAAACAGTGCTTGAACGGGAATTGCGCACCGATGTCCGCACGGTGAAATCACTGCTGCCGGAAACACTGCATTATGACCCGCTGGATTATATCGACCTGAACAAAGGGTTATTTATCGGCATTGACCGCGATATTCAGCCGATGTACCTGCCGTTAAAAGACTGGCAGAGACAACACGCGGATATTATCGGCACCACTGGGGCCGGTAAAGGGGTGGCCACCGGGATATTGCTTTATCAAAGTATTCTGGCTGGTGAAGGCGTATTTGTGATGGACCCCAAGGATGATGAATGGGTACCCCACCTTTACCGCAAAGCCTGCGAGGATGCGGGTAAGACTTTTGCCTTAATTGACCTGCGAAAACCCCAATACCAGCTAAACCTGATAGAAGAGATCACCGCCGATGAACTGGAAGAGCTTTTTGTTGCCGGGTTCAGCCTGGCAGAGAAAGGTCAGGAATCTGACTTTTATCGGATTGACGACCGGAAAGCGGCCCGAATAGCCGCGCAGTTTGTTAATCAACATGCCACCGCAACTATTCGTGATGTGTATAACGGCGACTACGTTCAGGGCATTGCAGATAAAATAAAAGCCTTCTTCGGGAAAATTGAAGAGCTGGCCCTACTCAATGCCATTAATGCCCCCACCGGATTTTCACTTAATACGATATTTGAGGAAGGCGGTTGCTGTTATGTCATCGGTTCGATGCGAAACAGCAAAATTATCACCGCGCAGCGCATGCTGCTGGTTCGCCTGTACCAGCTGGCAGAAAGGCGCGAGCGAGTGAAAGACGTGCCCCGTCCCATTGCTATTTATCTTTCCGAACTGAAATACCATTTATCCAGGCCCGCGCTGGAAGGTTTAGGCGCCGCACGCGATAAAGGCGTGCATATTATTATGGACCAGCAGTCGATTGCCGATTTAAAAGACTGCCCGGCAGATTTGAAAGGTGATGCCGTAGTGGGCGCGGTCGTTGAGAACGCCAAATTCAAACTGGTTTATCGCGTCATGGATCCAGATACCGCCGAATGGGTGGCAAGAATGTCCGGTACTATATTAGTCGATGATGAGGTCCGCAAAGCGAAAACCGACGCCGTGCTGACAGAGACTATCGACGATGAACGCACCATCAGGCAGGCCGAGCGTTTCTTTACCGACAGCAATATGATCCTGAACTTACCCGATTTTGTCAGCTTTATCTTTACGACGAGAACACTTCCCTCCGCCTCACTGATTTCCCCAATCAGGGTGAAAAAACGCGAACTGGAGATCAGTGCCGTGTCGCCCGCGATTACCGCCACCGCCGCAACGGTAAACATCACCCTGGATTTTAGCGAGGAGGAAACTTACCCCGGCCCCGCATCAAAGACGGATATCACCACAACGCGACCCGATCTTTTTTTTGATACGGATGAAAAAAACACGACAACACCGAATACCAACAAAGAAGAAAACCCGTCATTGCTGGATTTTTAAAGGGGGAATGATGCTGATCACCACATATAGCGAACGCCAGACGCGACACCGCGAAAAAATACAACGACTGCTGAATTTCCTGAAAGAAGAAACGTACAGTGACTTTAAAACACTGATGCTGCTGTTTGGCTTCAGGGATCATAAATCGCTGTATTCCCTTCTTTCAAAAGTCGAGGGAATGGGCTTAATAAAAAAGCATGTACTGGTATCGCGCACGATGAAAATTTCATTGTGGGGCATTACCAGTGACGGACTGGCCGTTGTGTTAACCCCCGACGATGCGATTTTCCCGGCGCGGTTTGAACCTTCAAAAATCACCGGCTGGACACTGGAGCATCACCTTGATAATCAGGTGGCCCGGATCACCCTTGAGCAAAAAGGCGCGTCAGGGTGGGTCAACGGCGATCGCACAACCTTCCTTAGCCGTTACCAGGTTAGTCACCGCCCGGACGGGCTGATCACCCTTCCCGGCGGCGCCGTGATCGCCATTGAGACCGAGCGTCGTCTGAAAACCAGAGCTCGCTACCAGTCGATAATCGCCAGCCATTTAGTGGCCCGGACCCGGAAAGACTGGATTTACGTTTTTTATATCGTGCCGGACCCGCAGAAAAAACTCGGCCTTGAACGGCTGTTTGACAGCATCAGGCACGTGACCGTTAACCATCAGCACATCCCGCTGGAAACTCGCCACCGGAATGTCTTTCGCATCTACACGCTCGACGAGTTGCAACGGCTCGATGTAGACCACGGCATATAGTTCTTCTGTATCACCACCAGCCCCAACCCGCAGCGCAATGACCGGAAATCATGCCCTTACGAAATACTCCCCAACATCAGAATAGACAGGACTCCAGAATGAACAGAGAAACTGACAGACTTTCTGACGTACTGATTGAAATGAGCGCAAAAGCGCTGGTGACATGGATGACGCATTCCGCATTGCAGGACATACCGCGCGAAGCATTACTGACTCGCGGCAGCGATTTTGTCTATGCTCTACAGGCAAGTTTTGTGCTGCTTCGTGATGTTCTGTCAGAAACGCTGGAAGATATTGAGCAGCAGAGCTATGACCTCGAAGAAAGACTGGATAATTTGGAACGGCGGCTGCTGGCACTCCGGGCAGATGTTAATCTGTATTAGTTCGATTTGATCTAACACCATAAGGCACAAGGCTAAACCTAATCTGACAGGCTGCTCTGTGCCAGATGCCGTCCTACTAGATACGGAATACAAGGTAAGCCGGTACTTGTACAAATCTGGCAGCACCATGCTTAACGGCTATGTCAGAATCAATAATATCTTTGACCGCGAGTACTGGTTCCGCGGCGTAGATACTAGCCCTTGTGACGTCAACCAGCGCCTAAGCGTTCAGTCACTGCAGGAAATAGCTATAAATTTTAAAAAATTCAGCCCGTCTGAACTGACGGACTATTTTACTGACCGCCAACAAATAAACCAGAATAACCAATCCCAATTTTTTTTATAATTGATGTCGCCAGTTCAATGTCCATTTCACATCTTGGGCTACTATTATTACTCTCTGCAAGATAACTAAAAATATCCTTTATTTTCAGCATTATATTATCAGGCAGTTTGTTTTTGAATGCCTTTATATTGATAGCAACTAAAATATCCTGACTAGTTAAATTTGGGAAAGATAAGTATTCCGATATTTTAATTTTGGAAAAAACAGGTTTTCTATCATGAGCAGAAACGGCAATGATAAAAGTTCGCAGTGACCATGATAGTTTCTTATTGGCCTCTGAGTAATTCTTTAGCATCTCGTAGTTATTAAGGATGTATTCTGCGACAAACATCGACACATTCATTTCCTGCTGATAGTTTTCTTTATAATTGAACTTAGAGAAAATGCATTCGAATATCTCATTTCCATAAATAGGCTGTGCTTCTTTAACCAAGTGTAGAGAGAATAAATCCCCATTGGTCATCATTTCGACCAATTTTTTTTCCGGGTACATGAAAAGAGAAACTGACTGCTCAGTAATGGATTTAACTGCAACCTCATCGTAAAGGCCGATTAAATCTATATCTGATGAAGCTTCTCTTTCATACCGCGCAGTGCTGCCAAAAATAGCCAATGCTTTCATAATGAATTGGGGGCCTGGAAGGCCCCTTTTTATCTCACAGTACTCTTACAGATGAGCGCACATTACCACGGTAACCTTCAAGGTCAACAGCAACATGCCAGTTTCCTTCATTTGGTATTTGAATCCGAGTAAGTGATTTCATAGCTAGCCCACCCAGATATTGATAACGCTGGCGGCTTTTATATCTATGGAAATTAATATCATCCATGACCCGAATATTAGCGGCATTTCCTTGCAAGGAGATTTCTACCACATCGCCCTTGTGACGATGATTTAAACTATAATGCTGAAAGTTCATAAAAGAACCTCTTATGTGTTGGCTGTTGACCAGAAGCTTCCGTCATGGCATTCTGATTAACAGCCTTTGGGTTAGGCACTTTCTTGGGGAAGTTAAGTGCTGAGTGCAATCATAAAGTGGATGCTTAATACAGCATCCACTTTACTTTTCCTTTCTTACGCCTTTGAATGGATCACCATCTGCCTTACCATCCATAAAGCGCCCTGTCTGCGTATCACGCTTAGTCCATGTCTCCGTCAATGGATTAAACACCTGTGAGCGCTGTTTAACCATTCCATTTCTATGTCCATCTTTCGGTGGGTTAGTAGCCATCTGGGCTGCTCCTAAAAGTTACCGGTGGGACCAATTCCCACTAGTCAGCTTTAATCTAAAATGCCGGCTGCCCTTTGTCAAGCACTTGCACATGGAAACATGCCATATACGAACCTATAAATCGATCTATAAGACTATCAAAATGATAACCATGTGAGCGATGGTTTGTGGTAGAATCTACTTAGAGTAGACATGAGGCTGATACCATGACCGATAAATCTTTTACAGACATACTAAAAAATGACCAGAACTTAGCTCTGAGATTAGCTTTTATTGATTTTTTATTGCTCTACAAAGGACAATTTTCCAGACTGGATATAACTAAAGAATTTGATGTTTCTGAAATTACCGCAACGCGCATAATTGCGGAATACAATTCTCTCAGAGAGAATAATTTCGATTATGATAAAAGCGAAAAGAAATTCATAATCAAGATTGACAGTTTTATTCCATTTGTGGACTTTAGTGTAGATGACGCACTAGAAATGTTAGCTGAAGGGTTTAACAAAAATAAGATAATCAACTCCAGAATCAACACGCCTTTCGAGAGAGTTGGTTTTATAAAATCAACTCTTAACTCAATTGAGGTTTCTAAAATCACCAGGGCAATGCTTAATAACAAAAAAATTCTCTGCAATTACGATTCAGCGTCCAGTAAAAACACAGACAGCAGATTACTCTCTCCACTGGCTATTTTATTTGATGGCAGGAACTGGATTTTCAGGGCTTACCATGAAAACGCCCCGTCACAACCCGCTGTTAGATATAAAAATTTTAATTTTTCCAGAGTTATTGATGTTTCTGAAACTAATGAAGATATAGAGAAAGAACATAGTCTTGACTATGACTCATTATGGAAACTTAACCTGCCTGTAGAGCTTGAAATTAATTCAATTCTTAATAAGAATGAAAAGGAACGAGTCGCCAGGGATTTTGGCATTCCTCGAAATGAAAATAAAATATTACTTACAGAAAGGGCAGCGTTAATATGGATAATCCTGAATCAATGGATGGTGCATTACAAAGAAAAAGGAGATAATAACATCTTCTATAATTTCGAACTAAAAAATCATGATATGCTTTTTAGGTATGGTGCAATTTCCTGATATTACCTCAAATCTAAAAGCCCGCATAACTGGACTGCACCCCAAAAGTTGGACACCCAACTGAGTAAGGTGCAATTTTTTATGGCGAAGCCAAAATATACCCTCGAAACCAGAATGGCTGTGGTCAGCCATTACCTCTACGGCAATGACGGGACACAACGGACCGCAGAACGTTTTGGTGTCGAAAGAACATCCGTTCGTCGCTGGGTCAGAGCCTGGCAATTACACGGTATTGATGGCATTACCTGGAAAAATGACCGCCATTCTCCGGCATTCCGGATTGCTGTTGTCCGGACTGTTCTCGGTGAAGAACTTTCAATGCGCGAAGCTGCCGCACGGTTTAATATCTCAAACGAGACCGTTGTCCGGCACTGGGTTAATGTCTACAAAGACGCTGGTGAGAATGGACTTCTGAGCATAAAACCCGGCCGGAGCAAAGGCATGACAAAACCCAAAAAAGCATCCCCACTTACCGATGAAGCGCTGGAAAAGTTATCTTCCGAAGAGCTGCGGGCTGAGCTCCGTTACCTGCGTGCAGAGAATGCCTACCTAAAAAAGCTAAAGGCCTTAGTTCAAAGCGAGAAAAACGGCAAAAAGCCGCAATAATCAGTGAGCTAAGGCGTAATTATGCGCTTAGTGACCTTCTGCGTGCAGCGGGGATGTCCCGCAGTACGTGGTATCACAATATGAACGCGCTGAAACGAGTGGACAGGCATGCCGGACTGAAAGACAAAATCAGAGAGATATACCACCATCATAAAGGGCGTTATGGTTACCGCAGGATCACGCTCTCACTGAGAAAGCAGGGGCTGCTGGTGAACCATAAAACAGTACAGCGGCTGATGGCAGAGGTGTCGCTCCGGTCGCTTATCAGGGTGAAGAAATATCGCGCCTGGAAAGGGGAAGCGGGCAAGGCAGCCTCCAACATCCTGAGTCGGGACTTCAGTGCATCAAAAGCCAACGAAAAGTGGGTTACGGATGTTACAGAGTTCTCGATACAGGGTAAAAAGTTGTACCTGTCACCGGTTCTCGATCTTTTTAACCGGGAAATCATCTCATACAGCCTGTCGGAAAGACCGGTGATGGAAATGGTGAATACCATGCTGCGTGATGCGTTCGCAAAGCTCAGTCCAGAAGATGCCCCGTTGTTGCACTCGGATCAGGGTTGGCAGTATCGAATGGCAGCCTATCAGGCAAAATTAAAGGCAAAGGGCATAACGCAAAGTATGTCGCGTAAAGGAAACTGCCTGGATAATGCAGTAATGGAGAACTTCTTCGGTACGCTGAAATCGGAGTGCTTTTTACCTGAGCCAGTTCGGGAGTCTCAGGGAACTGAGGGAGGCGATAGAGGGATATATCCATTACTACAACAACGAAAGAATAAGCCTGAAATTAAAAGGCCTGAGTCCGGTAGAATACCGAACCCAGGCCCTGAAAGCCGCTTAACATGAACTGTCCAACTTTATGGGGTCAGTCCACTTCTGGGTGCAGCTCTGAACGAATACGCTGAACGAATAGAGCTGCGACTTCCTCTATCGAGCCTAGGTATCTGATCACGTGGATTAGGTCAGCGGCATCCTTCCACTCTAGGCGTTGATCCAGAACCAGTGCTTTTCAAAATTACAAATGCTGGCACGTCCGTAAATCTCGCTATATCTGCTGATAGATCTTGTCGCCTGTCCTATAGCTGACAACGTGGAGCCTAGATGAAAATGTGGAGTGTCAGACTTTTCATCTGCTAATTAATGATATATTGCGCCATCAAATTTAGAGATATTCATGAAAAATCAGGTTGATATCAAACTCCAAAGATTGATAATGGCGCGGTATGACGCCGCGTTCGAAAATTGGAGTGAATGGAAATGGTTAGAAATCGGGCCTGGCGGCGCCACCATATATCTCGATTAAAATCCAAAAGAAAAACTATCGAACTGCGGTGGCAAAAACACCGAAAGTTGTAGGGGAAATTTACCAAGCAACTTGTTCATGTTCTTGTTATATTTGTGGTAATCAACGAATCAAACATGCAAGAACGCCGAGCAAAGTCTTGGCACACTGATTAATTTAGATTAAGTATTTAAGAAAATTGTCAGGCTAGTTTTGACACCAATGTATCTCCAAGCTGGAGAGAATGGTACCTAGGTCACTTTAGTATCGACAACCCCCTACAACATAGGCCAAAGCTGTGTAGTAGGGGGCTATCTCAACGGAAAGACTCAGACGAATCTCGCCAAGCATAATTCCCATGCATAGGGCAATCATACCTGTTAGCGCTGGTGTGTGCGGCTGCCAACAGCCATTAAGGGTGCCTGATGCGCTCCCTCTCAGTATACAGCGTTGCTAAGTTTCGCGTCCAGTTCCTTTGCAAAATCAAAGTCATTCCATTTTGTAAACCAATATTCATTTAATGAGATAATTCTTTTCACACAAGATTTATCAATACCATAACGAGAAAGCAAAGATTTTTTAAAAGAAACAGGTATGTAAGGACAAGCTATTAGATCCAACGTTAAGTGAACCATTTCAGATTCATTTAGAAGAGTATCAATTTTCATGCTATAAATGTTTTCAATATGAAGCAAAAGATGTTTCCTGACTCCATTATATCTTTTTTTGTCACTCATATAAAACAATAAAGAAGTAATAGAAAAGTAATTTAAGTTATCATCAAATGTGTAGGTGTCGCCATCAAAGCCAATATTAAAATATTTTATTAAGCTTTTCTCGCCTAGCCAATAATATTTACCAAGCTGCCTGATTAACACCAGCAAATACAAAGTTTCAATAGGTGTTGTTTTATCAACAGAATATTTGTCTAAAATAGAACACGAGTTATCGAATACGCATTTGAATACAATATGTTGATATTCCTCGCCTAATTTTTGATCTTTAACAAACATAATTACTTGCTGAATTATCCTGCATAATTTTATGGTGCTATTCACTTTCGGGGCAACTGCATATATAAAATATGTGAAATTCACCACAGATACAATAGCATTAATTAGTTGGCGGTCACCACTTTCCTCTTTTGATAGTTCTTTATAATCTTTAAAAAGTGTCTTGATTTTCCTTTCAATTATAGACAATGAATAGTTTAAGATATCCGAATATGTTATGCCTGATACAGAAAGTATCGATTTAAAGTCGGTAGATAAACTATTTTGATGTATATAGACATTGCCTTTATTTGAATTTTCGTCTAAAGAATCATTGTCAATGATGTTATAAGATATTCTTTCAGATATCAAATTCGCTATTTTTTTCTTGGCAATAGTTATGGGAGTTATTATTGGCCGGGAAAACTTCTCTTCTTTATATTTATTCAAACTTAGCTTGTAAGTTTTTAAATTTGTCTGCGCACTTATTCTAATTTTATTGAACACATCATCATCATTATAAAAAATGAAATAGTCATCGACATAGCGATATATTTGGTAATCTCCCCCAAGAACTAAACCCTCTTTATTAAGATCATTAATTATATTGTTATCCACTGACTGCATTATTATCTCTGCAAAAATTCTGGATAATTCCGGTCCAATTATTATGCCATTTGTTTCGTTGTAGTTAGACCTCTGCATTAATTGATCAAATTTAAATGGGAATGTCGATTTTGTCTTATTTAACTGTTGTTTTGCATAATTTTTTTGCAAAACAGCCCATGAAATTGAATGGGTATATATTGAATCAAAACAGTTCGATACATCTAATTTAGAGAGGAAATTAAAACGTTTTTCACACCAATGATGATCTTCAGATTCATAAAACTCAAAAATATTACGATATTTCTTATAAACAAAAAAAGATTTTAAATTTTCATAATCCTGACCTTCAACCTCAATACTTAAATCTTCTTTCTCAAAACTTTCAATAAGAGACTTGGAATCGATGTAAGTACAACCAGCGACCCTTTTTGCTGATCTGAGGCTGAGTGGGCTAACATTAGAATAGTATGTTATTAAATCTTTATAATTTCTATAAAAATCAACACCTAATAACTGCCCCTTAGGATGCATTAGAGACAAGTATCTGTATTCTTTATGTTTATGCGAAATTGGAAAAGTAAAGGCAATACTAGGCAGTTTAGCATGCTCGATATTTGTTTTAATATAACTAATGCCATCAACAACTATTTCAACTGTTGCAGTGCCATTTTCAAGCCCCAATAAAAGTAGTATTAAACTATTTAAACAGTCATCTCTCTTTAACCATATAAAATTCAATCCATCATGTTTTATTTGATACTTAACAATAAAGTTATAAAAATGTCTATTTGAAAAAATAATAGGAACTTCATATGGTAAAAAATCGGAAAGAACTACTCGTTCTATAGGGAAATTTATAGATAATGCTTTTTTAGACATGTGACCATCCCTTAGATATCTCGCTAAATTCGATGAAACTAAATTTCCTGAAAACTTTATCTTCAAAACCTTTATTAAAAGAAAATCTACTAATTCTTTTTTTAAGTTTCTGATCTTGCAATCCATTTATTTTATTCGACAAATAAGCATCTAATCCACTTAAGTCAGATAAATCAGTTATGAATCGATTGCTAAAATATATGCCAACAAAAGCTTTTGACTTACTATTATAAAGCCGAGTATTTCCGGTAAGAAACTTCATTCTAAGCAAAATATTTTTTGCTGCTCTCTTCGGTGTTTTACTAACACTCTGATTATATTCATCAAATGTTTTATCAATTCGACCTCTAATTTTTTGAACTTTATTAGAACTCATTTTTATACTACAACCTCCAGCTGTTAGCTGAAATTTATATCCTAGATATTCAAAGTTTTTATTAGTTTGTGTAAATAAATCCAATTCTTTTGTTTTATTATTTAGGAACAAGCCACGATCATTTATAATATTAGTGATTTTGGGGAGATAGTCATCTGTATTCCCCACTTTATTTGGCGAGAAAACTACTATCAAGTCATCTACAAATCGTTCATAATAAGTAACATCTGGTAAGGTTCTTATTTTATCATCTACAACACTCATATACAGCTCAGATAAATACGAACTTATGCCTACACCACGAGGCACCCCTTTATCTAATCCAGTTAAAACCTGATATTTTCTAATTAGCTGAGTAATCACCCGACGTGGAGGAACAGATAATTTAGGTGATGAATGTAACATATCTAATAAAGACTTATGATTTATAGATTCATAAAAACTTTCAACATCGGCCCTAATTATATACTTTGGACTCATTTCCTTAGCCAAAGCGCTTAGGCGACTGATAATCAGATCCCTATTATTTGATTTTATTGTATATAATGCGCTTAAAATACACTTTATTTGCCGAGACACAAATAATTCTTCAACTGAATTTCCAATTGAATATACACTTTTATTTTTCACTTGTTGTGGCAATAACGTCAAAGGTAACGTGTACCCTTTTACACTGACATTACTTGCAATAATCTTCAACTTTTCATTTACTTCATTATTATATTGTTCTTTCCTTAGTTTAATATGCGCATTAATTATATTTTCCTTTTCTTCAAATTTAGCAGCGCTAATCTGACCACTTTTAAGTCTTCTTGAGTGCCAGTAAATAAAAGCTTTTAACCTTATCATTTTCTTCCTAATTTTATATGCATCAGGAAAGTGTTCAACTTCTATAGTACCTTTGTTTTTCCTATCTAGGTCGTATATTCTTCTAAAATTTTTTGCTGAAAAAGACTGATCAATCATTTTCAATCTCCTTTATGATCAATATTACGAAAAATTTTTCTACCGTGATTATCATCGTTTTTCACCGTCAGAACGTTCCCGGTCAATCTTTATCAACCGAGTATTAAGTTGATGTTCTGTCATTCCATGTTTGTATGCATTGTATTACCAGATCACAAACTGCTGTTTGAACCTCCGGTTCTCTTCCTTAAGCTCTTCTCTATAAGGAATTGAGCCAGAGCATGCCGTATTTCTGCTCCCGAGCCTCAAATGCGTGGCGGCCCCCTTCAAGCACATCGCAAATTGCTTTGCGCATGCTGTTTGGTGCGTCATGATCGCCGTACTCCAGTGCCCCTGCACGGTAACTGATCACCTCTTCATCGTTTGTGGCAATTATCACCTGTTCCGCATCACAGTTCACCACTAGGTTAGCGTTATGAGTCACTATGATGACCTGACGGTACTGTTTGATTTTCCGGAACAGCGGCACCAGATTGTACATGATGAAATCGTTATCCAGATCATCCTCCGGCTGGTCGAAGACAAAAGGTGAGCCAAACGCATCCGTAGCCAGTTTGAGACAGACGTAAAAGGTTCCGCGCTGACCGGCAGACAGTTTCTCGACGGTTTTTCCCTTGTATTCAAACTCTGCCCTGACGCTCAGGTATTGCTGGATATGTTCCGGGTTGAATAGGAAGCTCAGAAGGGCATATGGTCCCGGGCTGTTAAAGTACTCAATGCGCCACAGAAATTCTTCAATGGTGAGTTTCCTGTCTGGGCATTCCGGCAGTGCCATTACAGGAGCGTTGGAGAGCAGTGCATGTAAATCAGCAATGGTTTGCACTTGGAACACATCGCGTAGCCTTTCAACAGATGTCAGTTCAGCGGAAGCCCTGAACCGGCCGCGGTTCATATGATCCAGCAAGCCGCTGTAAAACGCCGCTACATCAAAATGCGGCCGGCCGTAAATACGAATGTCCGTCAGAATATCTCGGATCAGCGCCTGCTGATCTTCAGTCAGGTGTGGTCTGGTGGACAGAGAGCCATAAGCAGTATCGATAATTTCCTGCCTTGTCAGCAGCGTGTCAATAAACGCGGTAGCCAGTACGCCTCGCTGGAGTAATTCCTGCTGATACTGTGTCTCCCGGGCGTCAATAGTGCCCAAGTGTTCATCTGCACGATCCGCCTGCAGCTGATATTCCTGCACCTTCTCCAGTAATCCAGCGATATCCTGCCCTACCCCCTGCTCCTGAAACGATGAAATGATACGGCGATCATCCTCGGCAAGCCGGGCTGTATGCTCGTCAATGCTGGCCAGCTTTGTCCCGACGGCGGCATCAATCAATGACAGATCAGGGTACGGGATAACCGTGCCGTCATCGACGGCAGCATTGACGGCGTCAATTTTTGTAATTAGATCCCGAGCGACGGTTTCAATCGCTGTTTGCAGCCCGGTGGCGTGTTTTCTTGCCTGTGTCAGGGTGGCCTGCCGGCCGCTGTTGTCACGAAATCGCGCGATCAGCTCCCTGTTACGGTTGCTGGTCAGGACATCAATTTTTTCCCGGGCCGTTCTCGCCATGGCTTCCTGAAATGACCGCGTATTGATCGGCTCATCACGCTCATTTTTAAAGGTAAGAAACTCACGCCATGCGCGCCAGGCACTGAGGTTTTCGTTCAGCTGAATGCCCGTACTGCCGGCCTCATGGTGAGGAGACAGTCGCAGCATTTTTTTAATCTCGTCGCTGATAAGACCGGGTTCCTGGCAGAGTTTTTTGATCTCGCCCTGCGATACGTGAAGGTATTCATATCCTTCTGAATGTGCATCAAAGCGCACCTTTTCCCCGTTGGCCTTGTCCAGTTCAACGCAGAGATTCTGCACATTCACCGCACGTTGCTCACTTCCTCTGGTGGCGGCTCCGGCAAACCGGGAGCGAAGCGCATCGAGGAGCAGACTTTTTCCGGTTCCCCGGCCTCCGATAATGGCGACCATGTCCTGGCTCAGGGGGATTGCCAGTTGCCGGAAACGGATCTCCTGCCCGTCAAAAATTGTCCCTTCCACCTCGATCTTACTGAAGTGGGCCTTGGGTGTGCGAGTGGCTAGCCAGTCATCCCCTATCCTCAGTCGAGACTCGGGTTCAAGTAGGGCCTGCCGGAGTCCCTCAAAAGTCGGCATCGCCTTTACCCACGTATAACGCCCGCCAATCTGTGCCATGCTGTGCGCGTCCGAACACAGAAAGACGGGTTTGATTGTGGCGCCGGGATAACGGTCGGTCCGCAGGTAAAATGCACGATCGGCGGCACCACCGAAAATTATTTGTCCCTGGCGGTCAATCTCGGTCGCGGCGGCTACGGACCGTCCGGTGCCCCCCGGACGATATCCGCCGTAACCGTTGGGGCACACTGCAATTAGAAAATCCTGGAATGGACGCAGCGCGGAATTAAGATGGGAAGTCAGCTCTGACAGTGCAACAGTGATGGTATCGACACCGTGCCCGCTGTCGCCAAGGCTTTTCTCACAGCAGTAGACATTCTTCCCCTCACCATCCGTCAGCCTGATCGGCAGGCGGGAAAGGGCTTCATTGATGCGCTCGGTTGAGAGCTTTTCTGAAAAGAGAATATGGATGTTATTGAACTGGTCATCCCGGTTCTGCTGATCGAGACGGAATTCCACGTTGGCAAGTACCGTGATCGCCAGCCCCTGCCGGGCAATCTCCTCCCGGATGATTTCCAGTTCGTTCTGCCGGAAATAAAAGTAGTTCGTCACAGCGATGAGGGACAGCTGATGCGCCCCCAGCGTGCCAACATAATTCTCAATATCATCCGGAGTATAGCTGTTGGCCAGCCATGTCAGGGGACTGTGGATGTGTAAATCCCATTTATTCCATTGTGAGCCTATCACCGGCGTATCCTTCATACAGAAAGTGTCTCCGCCATCTTAATGAGGTTGAAACGTCCCGGCTACGTGATTAACGCACTCGCGTGAAGCAGATTTGATCTGGCGCGCTTTTTTCGTTTCCTGAGGGCAGAAAAATGAAGTGACCCGTTCCCCGTTGAACAACACATATGGATGTTAATCACTTCCGCTTTTGGCACACAGCGGACCGTTTGCTTTGCATCGAATGTTTAATCTTTTATTTCATCAAATGGCCCTCCGCTTCATCTTTCACGCCAGCACTTCAGGTTGAACGGTTACCGGGATCACGACTCCGTAATTACCTATTTTTCTTTTTTAATATTTTTTCCGCCAATTCTGCACCAATTTTACCTTTCATTGCTTTCAATATTTTTAAAAGAGTAAGTTCATTCTTGTTACGAAACTTCCTTTTAACGTAAAACTCTTGATATTCCTCAGGCAATATCTCTGATAACAGATATCTTTTCATTAATTCAATTGGTTCAATTAATAAACCTTTCGCTTGTTCTTCATTCAAAGCAGGAAGCATTAAGAAGAATAAAGGGTTTAAACGCTCTGTTATTGCGATCAAACGTTTTAAATAATGTTGCGGAACACCTCTTATTGCGAAATGCGGTGCCTGCTCAAATTCATTTAGAAAGTCGATTGCTTCACGCTTTGAAAAGAATAAAGGCATTACATCTCTTCCATTATGTTTTTGTGCAAACTTGTAGTATGAACCTGAAACATTATCTTCCTCTCTTTCCATCAAAATCCAAAAAGGCTCACCGATCCAGTCTTTTGTAGGTAAAATTGAATTTATCAAATAATCAGCAACCAAAATGTTAAATCTTGGTAAATCTTCAGTTTTCAACAAAGTAATGCCATGTTTTTCAGCGTATTCTTTTGCACCACTTTGGTAACCAGACTTACTAACTATAACCCCAATAATATTTCCAATATCAGTAATTTTGTTGCAAAATGGCATAATAGTATCACGATCAAGCGGGCGATTGTGATATTTGCACTCTATCGCTACACGATGTATAAAGCCTGCATTTTCAAATTGGTAAAATACATCAATTTGATATTCACCTTTTAATCCTTTAAGGATAACATTACGACTAACTTCCACTCCATTATCTCGAGGGTTAAGCAAGGTCGAGTAGACATATTGGGTATAACTTTCTAAATCATTCCAATTTTTAAGCATTGACATTGCTCCCTAATAAAATCATTAAAATAGAGTGCCTGTTGTACTCTATTAGTATATGCTCTGCTAATTATGATAACCATAATATTATACTTCTACCGAGGAACTTTAAGTTCCTTCAGGAAAATGTCTGACATAGCCGGAAATAGTTTTTACTTCTCATAGTTTCACCCCTCATTTACCACATTGGCTGCACCTATACCGACTTCAGCTTTCTCATGCTCTTCTCGTTAACAACGTCCGCTTCAGGCACATGCTGTGTGAAAACTCTAACTACAAACTATAGGACGTGCGTCTACGCGAGAACTGCGATTTGTTCCCTGGTAAGAACTCGCAGATTTAACTTAAATACGCTGGTTTTGTCTCGCATTCGGTTATTGCTTTGAGCTAAGCCGGTTTTCACACAGCCTGAGCACAGAGCAGACTGCCCTTGTAGATACGATCATAGTAACGATCACCAAATGCACGAGACCGCTCAAATCAGTTTTATATAACCAACTTCGATTGGTGGTCATTTTGGTGGTCTTGACAGGATAAGAATTTAAGTTTAGTTTGCTTATTAGCCAGTTACTGGCAAAGGCGATCCCAGTCAGAGGAGCCAAATTTAGAGAAGCCTGCTTAAGGAAACTTAGGCAGGTTTTTTGCTTTTTATGTACCCGCCCAAATTTTTCTATGATTCTGATACAACAGGTTAGTGTGATAAATCTACCCGCGGCGTTTTCAGTTTTCCCTCCGAAAAGGATGAATTTGGTGGTCAGATTTGGGGTCAGGTTGGTTCGATGACGGAGTGACCCTAAAATGTCTCTTAACGACTCAAAAATCCGCAGTCTCAAACCTTCTGATCAACCCTTCAAAGTTTCCGATTCTCACGGTTTGTACCTGCTGGTTAATCCAGGCGGTTCACGTCTCTGGTATCTCAAATATCGTATCAATAGAAAAAAATCCCGCCTCGGCTTAGGTGCCTATCCCGACGTGCCTTTGGTTGATGCCCGTCAATAGCGTGATGGTATCCGCAAGTTGCTGGCGCAGAATATCAATCCAGCACAACAGCGCTCTGCTGAAAGAGCCACTTCCTCGCAAAAAAACTTTCAAGTTTGTGGCGCTGGACTGACATAACAGTAACCGAACATGGTCAGAGAATCACGCAACTCGTCTGTTTGCCAGATTGAGAACAACACGGCAATAAACCTGGACGGCATAATCGCGCTTCACGAGGGCATCCGCAACGTTGTTCTATGTAGCTATTTCTAACGTATTGATGCTCAAATACCTAAGTTGAGCAACTGTTCACAAAAACTTTGCCCCGGCACGAACGATGTGCGGGGCAACAGATTCAGCACCATCAGGATATCCGTCGACATAAGAAACTCCCCCTAACCTGCCACTTCTGTATAAATATTCTGCCACATTTGTTCTACAAGCTATCGGTCACTTTACACCACTCGTCGCGTCGTATTTGAGGGTGGATTCTGACGAATACTCATAACGTTGCACTCAGAACTAAAACCGACCTATACATTTGAAACCGATAACTCGTCTGAGGATTGGATAATACGTACCTTACCACTCAGAGCAAATGCTGAAATGATGGTAAATAGCAACGCGATACAGCCAAGGATCAGGTAAGCAATTTTGAAGCCGTAATTGACGTACATCACCCCTGCCACATAGGACATACCGATGGCAGATAGCTGCTTAAAGAAGCAAAAACCCCACAAGTAAATCGATGCTGAGAGATTAACGTTAAACTGGGTAGTAATATATTTGAAAATGCCCACCAGCAGGAATGGTACCTCAAACATATGGAGTGTCTTCAGAATTATTACTTCTGTAACTGAGTCTGCAAGTGACGAGCCGATTATCCGCGTTGACATAATCACTCCGGCAATTAGAAGCGCATTTTTGCCACCAATGCGGTTAATGATCAATGGTGCAAAGAACATAATAAACGCATTAAGAAATTCTCCCAGTGTGGTGACATAGCCAAACGCCTGAGTGCCGGTGTGCCGATTGCTAAAAAATGAGGTGAAGAAGTTGGCGAATTGCTGATCAAAGACGTCATATACGCAGGCAACTCCGACGATATACATCACCAGGCACCAGAATTTGCGCATTTTCAACAACCCCAGTGCCGCTTTAAGTTTGATGGGCTTATGGTTCAGCGCCAAACCATCAGCCACCGCCAGCGTATTACTTTCTTCCGGTTTGAACAGATATAGCAAACCGGCCAATACCAGCGAGAAGCTCGACGCCAGCCAGAACGCGAACTGGTTATTAATGGTAAACATATAGCCAACGATCGAGGCACAAATTGCCCAGCCGATACAACCAAACAGGCGCGCGCGACCATACTCAAACTGACTGCGGCGGCTCACTTTCTCGATATAGGCCTCTATAGCCGGCGAACCACCGCTGCAGACCAGTCCGAGATAAATACCACACAACAGGGCTCCTACAAAAAAGTGACTTTGCAGCAGCGGTGAGAAGACATAAATAAACAGAGGGGCCAGAAACAGCAGCAGGAAAATGATCATCCACAACAGATGTTTCTTCAGGCCAAACTTGTCTGTCACGAAGCCAAAAATTGGCTGAAATACCAGTGCAAACAGCGCCATGCTAGCAAAAACTATTCCGGTTTGTTGCTGATCGAGCAGGTTGACGTCATGCAACCAAATCGGAAAAAACGGGAGTATCGCGCCCATGATAAAGAAATAGAAAAAACAGAAGGCACCGAAAATCCAAAAGTTCCTGTTTTTTAAGTAGAACATAGCTCACCTTCCCATTGGTAGCAGCGCGGAAAGCTCCGCGCCTTGTGAGTTATAAGGAGGTATCAGGTCAGTAAGGCGATTAATGGTAGGCTGGAAGCCAGCTGCCATGCGCTTCAATTAGTTCGTCGCATAGCTTGCGGATGTCATCGATTGAAAGCTCTGCAGAAGTGTGCGGGTCGAGTAGAGCAGCATGGTAGATGGCTTCGCGTTTGTGCGTAACCGCAGCTTCGACAGTCAGCAGCTGTGTATTGATGTTAGTACGGTTCAGCGCTGCCAACTGCTCCGGCAAGTTGCCGATATAGCATGGCGTAACACCCTGTGCATCCACCAGACAAGGAACTTCGACACAGGCTTCTGAAGGTAGATTGGTGATCAAACCAGTGTTGAGCACGTTACCGCCAATTTTGTAAGGCCGATCGGTTTCCATCGCTTCTATGATGTAAGAAGCATATTCATGGGTACGGCTGTGAGTCAGGCTGGTGTCATGGGTCAGCTCCACTTTCTGCTGCTGCCATTGCTCAATCTGCTCGATACACCGGCGCGGATATTCATCCAGCGGGATATTGAATCGTTCAATCAGTTCCGGGTAGTTACGTTTGATCCAGTAAGGCATGTACTCGGCATTATGTTCTGACGATTCAGTCACGTAATAGCCGAAAGTTTTCATTATTTCATGACGCACCATATCATCATGCTTGCCTTGTAGAGCGCTTGCGCGACGCTTAATTTCCGGGTACAGATCTTCGCCGTGACGACGAATGTCCAGCAGCCAGGCCATATGATTAATACCCGCGATATGAAATTGCACATCGTCGGTTGGCATATCCACACTTTTCAATAGCGTTTCAGCACAAACCTGAACACTGTGACAAAGCCCCACTGTTTTCACTTCAGTATGACGCAACATGGCTCCCGTTATGGTGGCCATAGGATTTGTGTAGTTCAGTAACCAGGCGTCCGGACAGACTGCTTCAATATCCCGTGCGAAATCAAACAGCACTGGTATGGTGCGCAGCGCACGGAAGATACCGCCAATACCCAGCGTGTCGGCGATAGTCTGCTGGAGACCATATTTCCGGGCAATGGTAAAATCGGTTATGGTGCAAGGATCGTAGCCGCCGACCTGGATGGCATTCACCACGTAATTAGCGTTTTTCAGTGCCGCACGTCGGTTCTCAACACCAAGGTAAGCGGTGATATTCGCTCTGCCTGCATTAGTATTAATGTTGATATTATTCAACATGGCGAGTGATTCATTGAGACGGGCGCTGTCGATGTCGTACAGTGCGATTGCCACCTCTTTCAACGCCGGTGTCGCCATGATATCCCCCAGTACGTTCTTGGCGAAAATGGTGCTGCCTGCGCCCATAAATGTCACTTTAATCATTGTATTTCTCCATTCTTGCTGTTTTCGATATGCAGAATGTACGCTGTGGCGTGAACATGAAATATGGCTAAATGTGATATTGTTATGGCGAAAAATGATGTAACGAAGAAAGTGTGAGCCAGCTCTGAATCTGACTAGCACACAGTAATTTTACTGGAGACCTCGCTGATAACGTGGGTGAAAAATAGAGGCCATGGCTGATGCACAAGACTTTTATCCTAAATCATACCGACAATATTGAATTGAATCTGTACCAGTACGGGGAGGAGACTTGCAATAAGGGACACAGTTTTGGTCCCGCTGTCCGCCAGCATTATTTATTTCATTATGTGATAAGCGGGACCGGTATTTTATACAGCGAATACGGCACTTTTCCTGTCGTCGCAGGGGAAGGATTTCTGATCCACCCGCATGATGTGACAACCTACTGCGCTGATAAACGGGATCCCTGGCATTATATATGGCTTGAGGTAGATGGGCTGATCGTCGCCAAAATTTTCGAAGACTGTCATCTGAGTCGTCAATTCCCAGTTTATCGGCCCAACTTGAATAAAGACAACACCAGCGCCCAAGGGTATCTACGGCAAATTATCAATCATGGCGATGAACACCAGTTGAAGGTGCAGGGACTGTGTTATCTTTTCTTTTCAACGCTAATCAGCAATACGCTTCAGGGTAGCGCTTCCCCCCATGATGAGAAGGCGAAACATATACGAAAAGCGGTTAAAAAAATTGAAAACCGCTACCACGAACATCTGACGGTTGATAGTCTGGCTGACTACTGCAATATCAATCGCAGCTACCTATGCAGGCTGTTCAAAAGTGCCTACGGTATTGGCCCTAAGGAGTATTTGCTTAATTTTCGCATGAGCATCGCCGTCAGCCTTCTCAGCAATAGCAATACGGCGATCAAAGTGGTGGGAATTTCGGTAGGCTATGAAAACCAACTACATTTCTCTAAAGCTTTCAAGAAAGTGCACGGCCTATCGCCAGCTAAATGGAGGCAAAAAAACCTGTAATTATACTTATTCTAGTTCCACACCCTTTTTCAGACTTCCAGTTTCTCAACCATCAGCCTGTACTCTTTCGGCGTCAGATTATTCAGGGATTCATGAGGCCGTTCGCTATTATATTCAGTCAGCCAACGCTCGGTAATTTCCCGTGCTTCATTCAGTGTCTGAAATAGATAAAATCCAGGTTTTCTGTCCGGTATCCGGTTGAGCTTTCAACAACAGCATTCTGTGTAGGCTTACACGGCTTGATAAACTCCAGCATCAGCGAGATCAACGCTGGGCTGTGATCAATTCGCATGTCTAGCGCATATGCCCGATTTGCCACTATGGCCTGCTGCTCATATAAGAAATTTTTGCCTTAGTCTATTGCATCCTCTTTCGACTTTTATCCCATTTGCTATACTGCGAAGCATTGAAATATAGATAATTAACAGAACGCAACGCCAGATATCGTTGCGGATCTCCGATGTCAATAGTAGTTTTTCGGCAAAGGCAGGCGATTGTGAATAGAGTTAACATGTTGGGTTATCGCTATATGGTAGGTCTGCTTTTAATTGGTTCACTGTTTCAGCCAGCACGGGCAAATGTATCTGATCCGCTTCTCGCTCCCACGGTCGCTGGCGATACGCCGATTAATCGTAGCGACAATCAAGCGCGCGGTATTTTGGTCGCAGTCGATCAAGCAACTCTCTCCAGTGACCAGTCGGGACGCATTGTAGAAATACCATTCAAGGAAGGAGAAGCATTCAATAAAGGCGACGTATTAGTTCGTTTTGATTGCGCCATTTATCAGGCCCAGCTCAGCGCCTCACAAGCCGCAACGCGCGCAGCACAGGCGGAATTGAATCAAAACCAGCAACTGGCACAACTGAAATCCGTCGGTAAACACGCCGTGGCACTCTCTGCCGCCCATTTCACTCAAGCCCAGGCTGAAAGTCAGGTATATCAGATTCAAGTCAACCGCTGCCACATAAATGCCCCCTTTGACGGACAAGTGGTTAAACGCCGCGCACAGACTTACGAGAGTGTGGCGCAAGGTACGCCACTGCTGGATATAGTGAATAACCGCCATCTGGAAATTAATTTGCTGGTTTCGTCACGCCTGCTGTCAGTGCTAAAACCCGGTTTAACCTTCACTTTCATACCCGACGAAACGGGCAAACCACTGCAAGCTACAGTGGCAAGGCTGGGCGCGCGTATTGATGAGAGCAGCCAGACCCTCGGTCTGACCGGATCCCTTGCACATCCCGATCAGAGCCTGATGGCTGGAATGAGTGGTACTGCGCAGTTCCCGGAGGCGAAGTGACTAGCGTCGCCTCACCCACCTCGACCAGTGCAGCAGTATTCGCCCGTTTTCTCGATGTTGAAAGACAGGCTCGTGCCGCCGCTACCAGCGAAGAGCTGGCCTACTGCATCGTCAACGATAGCCAACCGCTATTTGGCTTTCGTCATGCTGCACTGATCATCAATGGTCGCGTACGCGCAGTGACTGGCGTCACTCAGCCTGCTCCGCATGCGCCGTTTGTCGCGTTCATCGAGCGTGCTTGTACTCAATTACAAGCAGCAGATAAAGACAGGTTTAAGCAATGTTCGGTGATCGAAGCCATACAGCTTGATGAGCAGAGCCGTAGCGACTGGCAAACATTATCCGCCCCCGAAGCCTTGTGGTTGCCGCTAAACGATCGTCAAGGAAAACCTTTCGGTGCGGTCTGGCTGGCGCGGGAGCAGCCATGGCACAACGCCGACCGGGTACTAGCAGAACAACTTGGCGACGCCTTTAGCCATGCCTGGCTGGCACTTGAACCACAAACTGCCCGCTGGCGTCCGCGCCGGACGAGCTGGAAGATTGTCGTGCCGCTACTGCTGATACTTGCTTGCCTGTTTATTCCAGTACGTCAGTCTGTGTTGGCCCCAGCGGAGGTGGTACCCTATCAAGGCAGGGTAGTGGCTGCCCCACTGGATGGCGTGATTCAATCTTTTGTTGTGCAGCCGAACCAAAGCGTCCATCAGGGCGATGTGCTGGTACGCTTCGATGACACCACCCTAAAAGCACAAGCCGATGTGGCTGAGCGTGCGCTCAATGTCGCCGAAGCAGAATATCGCGCCAGCTCACAGCGTGCATTTCAGGATGCTGATTCAAAAGCACGTTTGGATTTTCTCGCCGCGCAAGTGGCACAAAAGCGCGCCGAGCGAGATTATGCCACCGCCCTGCTTGGTCGAGCTGAAATTCGTGCCGACCGTGACGGTATCGCTGTGTTCGCAGACGCCAACCGCTGGGCAGGAAAACCCGTGCGCACCGGAGAACGGCTGATGGAGCTGGCAGACCCGATGTTGGCCACGTTACGTATAGAGTTGGATGTGGGCGATGCTATCCAACTGCAACAGAATGCGCCTATTACGCTGTTTCTGGACAGCGATCCACTGACACCCCATGCGGCACAGTTAGAACGTATCGCCTATGAATCTGAGCAGACACCAGCGGGTAATCTGGCTTACCGGCTAGATGGTCGGCTTATCAATGCACCGCCTCGTATTGGTTTGCGTGGTACTGCCAAATTGTCAGGCGAATACGTTCCGTTGGCGGTTTATCTGTTCCGTCGCCCGCTGGCTGTGATCCGTCAGGCTATCGGGCTATGACCCCGCTATTACCCGCATTGCGTGCCGATTTACAGTTATCCAAGTCCGCTCCCGGCATTAACGGTGCGCCGCAGTGGGTACTGGCAGATCCGGTAACCGGACGCTATTTCAATCTGTCACCGTCTGCCATCCGGCTGTTACGTCATTGGGCACTACGTCATCCTCAGCAGGTCCTCTCCGCCGCCAATCAGGAACCCGGCCTGCCGCTGCAGGTAAAGGAACTAGAACAGTTGTTGCAGTTTTTGCGTCAGCACGATTTGGTTAGTTCCTTGGATGCCGAACAGCGTCAGCGCTATCTGGATAAAGCCCGTACCATGCGCATCAGCTTGTGGAAACGCGTGCTGCATCAATATCTGTTTTTTCGTATCCCCCTGTGCCGTCCAGATCCGATACTCAACCGCTGCTGGCCTTGGCTACAGCGCTACGGGCGTCCTTTTCTTATTGGTATCTTTCCGCTGTTGTTGATATTGGGCCTGTTTCTGGTCAGCCGTGATTGGGTGCGCTACACCCACTCCTTCCCGCATCTGTTCAGTTTGTCTGGCATGGCAGTATTTGGCCTGTCATTGGTGTTTGCCAAGTTCATTCACGAGCTGGGTCATGCTTTTATGGCAAAACGTGCTGGCTGCCGAGTGCAGAGCATGGGAGTGGCCTTTATCGTCTTGTTTCCCTTGTTCTATACCGATGTAAGTGATGCATGGAAACTCAAAGATCGCCGCTCACGCCTGTTGATCGGTGCTGGCGGAATTCTGGCTGAACTACTGCTGGCCGGTATCGCACTGCTAGCGTGGGCCTTGCTGCCCGACGGTCCGGCACGTACCGCAGCATTTATGCTCTCCAGCGCCACGTGGATCACCACACTGGCGGTGAACCTGAACCCACTAATGCGTTTTGACGGTTACTTCTTACTGAGCGATTTTTGGCGTGTGGAGAACTTGCAAGAGCGTGCCTACTCCCTGTGTCGTTGGCGACTGCGCGAAAGTCTATTCGGCTATGGCCACCCGCCACCGGAAACCTGGTCACCTAACCTACAACGCAAGCTGCTTATCTGGGGTTACGCCTCATGGATCTGGCGTTTCTTCCTGTTCTTTGGTATCGCACTGGTGGTGTACCATTTCTTTATCAAAGTGATCGGTATCGGGCTGATGTTGATTGAGATTGCCTGGTTTATCGCACTGCCAATTCTTAAAGAAGCTTATACTTGGTGGTCTATGCGTTCATCCATACATAGTGCAACCCTGCTGCGCGCGGCACTGTTGTTCCTGCTGGTGATGTTTATCCTGATCTATCCCTGGCGCGGTAGCATGCGCATCCCTGCAGTGCTAGAAGCCGCCAATGTCAGCACCCTATACTCACCGTTGCCGGCCCAGGTAAAAAATCTGTACGTCACCGATGGTCAGCGGGTCAATGCCGGGGATATTCTCCTGGAACTGAGTTCAAACGATCTGGATTACCGACTCGATATCGAACGCCAGCGTATTGCTATGTTGCAACAGCAATTACGGCGCGGCGCGGCACGACAGGAAACCGCCAGCGAAACTCAGGTATTCGATCGACAATTGGCCGAGTCGCTGGCACGGTATCGCGGATTGGAAGCACAGCGCCAACGTTTATCGCTGCGCGCGCCGCAAGCCGGTGTGGTGCGGGATGTTGCACGGGATATGACTTCTGGGCGCTGGCTCACTGCTGATACACCGCTGTTGAGAGTGGTCGACCCTCTACAGGGGCAAGTCAGTGGTTATATTCCGGAAGATTACCTGACGCGTGCCCAAAAAGGTATGAACGGCGTCTTCCTCGCGGACGACCCGGCATTTCCGCGTCAGGCGGTGCGCTTACAGACGATTGCGCCTACAGGCAGCGCTTACCTGCAACAGGAAATGCTGGCTTCTGACCGCCATGGCCCCATTGCCGTACGCCGCGACAGTCAGCAATATCCCCAACCGGTGCAGGCACACTACAGCGTGCGTTTCACCCTGACGTCGGCAACATCGTTACCACAGCAACCTTTACGTGGCAGCGTTATTTTACAAGGCGAGAAAGAATCGTTGTTAGGTGCAATATGGCGGCGCATCGCAGCATTAGGAATAAGAGAGAGCGGATTTTAATCCTCAATATATAAGTAGTCATTTTATACATTTATTTTTCAATGTATTACAGGTTTTATTAAATAATAGATATCACACCTTAACTGAGGCAACTCGGCTATTCCTGCCCATACTCCATATCAAGACTGGGCATTGTTTTAAATAAATTAAATTTTCTCTCTAAGACTAACAAATCAAAAACGCTGAGCTATGGTATTTAGGTAGCAATTATTTCTGCAATTTAATTATTATTTAAATAATAAGAAAGCGAATTATTTTTTTGCAAATCCATGTGGTTTCAACAAAGCCGTATATATTGCAAGGAGAGTCAATATGAAATTAACCTCATCATTATTCGCCAAATCTGCACTGGTAAGCTCCCTGGCTGTTATTATGCTGCATGCAGAAGATGCCTCTGCGTGTGCAGCCGAACCCTTAATCGGTTCCGTCTGTTATATGGTCACCAACTACTGCCCTCAGGGATTCCTGCCAGCTAAAGGGCAAGTAGTACAAATCAACGCTTATCAGGCGCTCTATTCACTGGTCGGCAACACGTTTGGCGGGCAGCAATCATCAGGTACCTTCGGCCTTCCCGACCTACGCGGCAGAAGTGCTATCGGCACCGACCAGGGGCCAGGTCTGAGTAACATCAATCTTGGTCAATCGCTGGGGGCAGAAAGCGTAGCCCTTACCATCAGCAATTTGGCAGCACACTCCCATGTAGTGACATCGGTTTCGCCAGCGACGAATAACGTGACCATCCCCGCAGTTCCGGGCACGCTGAGTGTAACAGCCAGTCTGCCGCTGTCTACCACCGTACCTGCCAGCGGCGGTGCTGCACCGGCCAGCGGGCTTAACTACCTTACCGCCATCGCCGGCACGGTGCCCGTTGGGGCTGGCACGCAGAATGTGACTTTCAAAGGCCCCTTTATACAAACTAAGCCCGGCGCAGGTGCGACGCTGCCTGCCGATGTTGCAGTAACAGGCAACCCAACCATTCCATCATTCTCGTTTAAAGTCCCGGAAGTCTCGGTCGGCGTCACAGGTTCAAGCACCCCATTATCGGTCCGTGACCCGGTACTAGGGCTGACAGCCTGCATTGCAACTCAGGGGATTTACCCGCAACACCCCTAAATACTTTGACGCGTAATCCCAGCCGACCGCCGTTATTAGCAGCGTCGGTTGGCTGTTTCTTTTTCGCATATCACCCGCTATTGGCAATGGCGAAAAATAAATCGAGATATTTAACATTATTGAAAAAATGACATTCTCAAGCTTTTATTTTTAAATTAAATTTACAATAAGACAATAAAACGATCATGTAGCCATATTTATTAATGTTCCGTTACATGAGATTTAGCGTATCCCCGCAACGCGTATCGGGTTGTGATCACTTAGTCATGATTTTCGGGAGTACATCTATGTTATGGCGCCATTTTTTACGCACTCGCAGACACAGTGACCGAGTTACCGCTGCGGTGAATACTGCATCACCAATGCCACTCGGGTTCGCGCTCGAAGCACGTATGATGTTTGATGGTGCCGTCGCCGCTACCGTCAATCAGGCAGATAATGCCCAACCCGCCGCTGAGGCCAGTGCCAACACTGACAGCAGCAATACCGCGCATACGGGTGATAGCCCCCAGACACAACATAACCAAACCGAACACACCGACAACCATGATGATACCAGCGGCACCAGTGATATTGCTGTCACCGGTGAAACCGCGCGTAAGGAAGTGGTATTTATCGATACCTCGGTCACCGATTATCAAACACTGGTCGATAACGTACCGGTAGGAATTGAAGTCCAGTTGTTTGACGGCAGTAAAGATGGGCTCAGCCAGTTGGTCCAGTGGGCAAAAAGCCACAGCAATTATGATGCTGTCCATATTTTAAGCCACGGCTCAGAAGGGGAAATCCAGTTAGGCAGCCTGACATTGGACAGTACCACCGCCAACGCCCGTGCCGCCGATCTTGCGACCTTAGGCGCTGCTCTGACGGACTCGGGGGATTTGCTGATTTACGGCTGCGAGGTGGCGCAGGGCTCCGGCCAAAGTTTCGTCACGCTGTTGGCACAGCTTACTGGTGCTGATGTGGCGGCCTCCAGTGATACTACTGGCGACAGCAGACTGGGGGGCGATTGGGATCTGGAAAACCACAATGGCACCATCGAAACCAGTGCAATACACATAGACGGCTATCGTCATACACTCGATGTGAGCGGCACTACAGTTGATTTCATCATTGACGGTACTGCCTATTCCACTGGTACGGTCGGCGCTGGTGTGGAAATATTTCTTGATGGCGGATTTGATGTTGACAGTTCCAACTGGTATGCCGATATCAATCCGACCAATTCCACCATCACTATGACCATACGCAACGGAATTTACGCCAGTGACGGACTTACCTCGTTCGATTTCACTTTCTCTGGCAGCACGTTGCTGGCCATCACCTCGGTCACCAAAGATAACGCCGCTACCACCAGTGCAGCGGATATCTCTGCCACGGTTAACGGCAACGATAAAACCATTACCTTCCACATCAATACCAATATGACGGCCGGTGATGGCGTACTGGTATGGCACTTTACCTCCACCAATTCGGGTCAATCTGCCGATCACGCCCCGACGGCCAACGGCAGCGGAGCCAACCCTACCTTTGCCGAAAACGGCGCAGCAGTGGGTGTATTTACCGGCATCAGCGTCGATACCCATGACAGCGGGCAGACCTTTGGCAGCGCTGTATTTACCGTCAGTAACGTGGCGGGCAGTACTGAATACCTGACTATTCACGGCATCAATGTTGCGCTAAGCAATGGTAATAGCGTCTCACTCGGTAGCGGCTATGGCAGTGCCAGTGTCAGCCTGAATGATGGTGTCGCCACTGTCACTATCACCGGCGCCACGCTGAGCAACAGCGACATGGGCAGTCTGTTATCAGGCATGACGTACAGCAACAGCAGCGACAACCCCGGCAATGCCACACGCACGGTCACCCTGACGCAACTGACCGACTCCGGCACCAGCAATAATACCGTTGCGCCAAATATCAGCAGCGCTATCACCGTGGTGCCGGTGAACGATGCACCCACCGATATCACGCTGTCGTCCACGGAGTTTACTCAATCCCTCGGCAATAATGGCGTGGTCGCCACCTTGTCGGCGACGGATGTGGATTCCACCGTCTTTACCTACAGTCTGGTGAGTGGCCGCGGCAGTACGAATAACGCCCTATTCACCGTCAGCGGCAACACACTCCACGCCGTCAATGCCGCCAACATGGCTGCCGGCACTTACTCAGTTCGCTTGCAGGTATCTGATGGCGGAGCCACCTATGACAAGGTGGTGACGCTGGTGGTAACGGATAATATTGCCCCTACCTTCGATCAGGCACCGGTCGCATCCAACGCCACTGCAGGCGGCTTCGATCTTAGCGGCAGCGTCAGTGAGAAGGGTAATGTCTATTATGTGGTGGTGGCTGATGGCGCCAGCGCGCCGACTGCGGCGCAGGTGATTGCCGGGAAAAATGCCACAGGTGGTGCTGCCACCGCCTCGGGCAGCCAGGTGCTGAACAGCGCACCCTACGATTTTAGCTTTACATTGACCGGCCTCGCCGCCAGCACAATGTATGATGTGTACGTGGTGGCGAAGGATAGCGCGGGTAATAATACGGTCACTGTGGTCAAGGTTGATGCCACTACCACCAGCGCGAGCCATGCGCCGACACTCAGCGCCACTGGCAGCAGTCCGGTATTCATCGGCGGCATGGCGGGCTCAGTTGATCTGTTTAGTGGTGTGAGCGCCAATACCAACGACACCGGCCAGACCTTCAGTTCGCTAACCTTAACCGTTTCCAATGTCACCGACAGCGGCGAATTTATCAACGTTGGCGGCAACAACATCAACCTGAGTGCCAACAGCACCGGTACGCTCAACGGCATCGGCAGCTATAGCGTGACACGCGTCGGGAACACCGTGACCGTGCAACTGAATGGCATGAGCGCCAGTAATGATCAAGTGGCCGGTCTGGTGGATGGCATGCGCTATGGCAACAGCGCCGCCAGTGTCACCGCCGCAGCGCGGACGGTCACGCTGAGTGCCATCAGCGACAGTGGCAGCAGCAACAACAGTAGCGCACTAAATATCACTTCATCGGTCAATGTGTTGGCCAGCAATGGCGCGCTGTATGTCACCTCAGGGGACGACACCGGTGATAATGCTAACTTCAGCAGTTCCCTGCAAGAGGATGCCAATGACGGTAATGGGCTCAGCCTGCGTGAGGCGCTGTACTGGGCCAACCACACCTCGGGTGTTGACCGCATCGTGTTCCAAACCGACGTGACGCTAGCCAGTTCCCTGTTGTCGCCGACAGACAGCGTGCTAATTGATGGTCAAAGTTTCACCCTGAACGGTGGCGGCTATTCCGGTTTCCAGATTGTTACCGGTTCGATCACCATGGCCATTCAAAACCTAACACTGACCAATTTCACCACAGATAACAGCACCGACACCGGTGGCGTGCTGGGGCTCAGCTACAGTGCCCACGATGTCAACTTCCGGCTGTACAACGTGGATATTTCGGGCAACCGTGACACTCTGTGGGGTAACGGCATAATCGACTTGTACAATGTCGCGCCAGGTAGCTACAACCTTGATTTCGACCGGGTCAATATTCACGACAACATGATGATTGGCGATTTGAATGAAGGGGTGATCAAGCTGTTCGTGTCCAATACCCAGCAAGTCATGTCCTTGTCAATCACCAACTCCGCCATCACCCATAATACCGGTATTAACTCGGCTGGAAGCACCTTCGGTATCAGCGGGTTGTGGCTAACCGGGAACCAGGGTAACCCTACCACCACACATATCAGCCTAATAAATACCACCATCAGTGGTCAGAACAACGGTATCGTCTTCGAATTCATTAACAATGCCCTCAGTTGGGTCGCCAGCGTGCGTAATTCCATCATTACCGGCACGAGCCAGGATATTGTGGCCTACACTCCGCCGGGGCAACCCACCGGCGCCAGCTACACGCTGTACGGCGGCAACAACATCCTGAGTGGTAGCGTGGATCAGGTGTCGTCATCCGATCCGCGACTGGCCGCTACGGCTAGCAATGCCATCAATCAGGGCAACCGCTTCTACGTCACAGGCGACACAGATGTTCGCGGGCTGGATCGCATTCGTCAGGGCGGTGTGGATATCGGTGCCTATGAGTCGCAATTCGCCTCGGGTACTGCCCCGCAGGTGGACCTGAACGGGGGTAATACTGGGAATAATTACTCAGCTACAATATCCAGCGGTTTCGGCAGTGGTATCGCCATCACCGATGCACTGGCAACCCTGGGCCAAACTGATGGCGATAGTCGTATCTGGACATTGACGCTCTCACTCAGCGGCGTGCTGGACAGTAATAGCGAATCCTTGGCGCTGTCACAATCAGCACGGCTGGCAGCGCATGCCGCTGGCATCAATGTCACAAGTAATGGGCTGACAGTAACACTGACTGGTGGAGCAACGGCGGAAGCGTTCCAGACCGTGTTGCGCGCAATTGTCTATGTTAACGCCGCCACCACGCCCAGTGCAGGCACACGTACCATTTTGGTGAAAGTGAACGACGATGCCAGCAGCAGTGCTACTTCTACATTGACGCTGGTCACTGGGAATCCACCGGTAGTGGCAAGCCCGATCCCGGCTCAAAGCGTGGCTCAGGATAGCAGTATGAACTTCACCGTGCCTGCTGGCACCTTTAGCGATCCGGACGGTGACACTCTGGCCCTGAGCGCGACGCTGGCAGACGGCTCACCGTTGCCTGCCTGGCTCAGCTTTAATGCGGCCACCGGCACTTTCTCCGGTACGCCAGGCAATGGCGATGTCGGCAGTCTAAGCATCAAGGTCACTGCAACCGACACCACTAATGCTTCGGTCAGCACCAGCTTTACCCTCACCGTCACTAACGTTAACGACGCGCCGGTCGTCTCAACCCCGATCCCGACTCAAAGTGTGGCGCAGGACGGTAGTCTGAATTTCACCGTACCGGCCGGCACCTTTAGCGACCCGGACGGTGACACACTGACACTCAGCGCGACGCTGGCAGACGGTTCACCGTTGCCTGCCTGGCTCAGCTTTAATGCCGCTACGGGCACCTTCTCCGGTACGCCGGGCAATGCGGATGTCGGCAACCTGAGCATCAAGGTCACCGCCAACGACGGTGATGCCTCGGTCAGCACCAGCTTTAGCCTCACCGTCACTAACATTAATGACGCGCCAATCATCGCCACTCCGATCCCAGCTCAAAGTGTGGCGCAAGACGGTAACCTGAACTTCATCGTACCGGCTGGCACCTTTAGCGATCCGGACGGTGATACTCTGGCCCTGAGCGCGACGCTGGCAGACGGCTCACCGTTGCCTGCCTGGCTCAGCTTTAATGCGGCCACCGGCACTTTCTCCGGTACGCCGGGCAATGGCGATGTCGGCAGCCTGAGTATCAAGGTCACCGCCACCGACCCAAGCAACGCTACCATCAGCACCAACTTTGGCCTGACCGTTACTAACATCAATGATGTGCCGGTCGTCACAACTCCGATCCCGGCTCAAAACGTGGCGCAGGACGATAACCTGAACTTCATCGTACCGACTGGCACCTTTAGCGATCCGGATGGTGACACGCTGGCCCTGAGCGCGACGCTGGCAGACGGCTCACCGTTGCCTGCCTGGCTCAGCTTTAATGCAGCCACCGGCACTTTCTCCGGTACGCCAAGCAATGCGGATGTCGGCAGCCTGAGCATCAAGGTCATCGCCACCGACCCAAGCAACGCTACCATCAGCACCAACTTTAGCCTGACCGTTACTAACATCAATGATGCGCCGGTCGTCGCAACTCCGATCCCGGCTCAAAACGTGGCGCAGGACGGTAACCTGAACTTCATCGTACCGGCTGGCACCTTTAGCGATCCGGACGGTGACACGCTGACACTTAGCGCAACACTGGCAGACGGCTCGCCGTTGCCTGCCTGGCTCAGCTTTAATACGGCCACCGGCACATTCTCCGGTACGCCGGGCAATAGCGATGTCGGCAACCTGAGCATCAAGGTCACCGCCACCGACCCGAGCAACACCACCATCAGTACCAGCTTTAGCCTTACAGTCACCAATGTTAACAATGTTCCGGTGGTGGCAACCCCGCTCTCGGCTCAAAGCGTGGCGCAGGACGGTAACCTGAACTTCACCGTACCGGCTGGCACCTTTAGCGATCCAGACGGTGACACACTGACACTCAGCGCGACACTGGCAGATGGCTCGCCGCTGCCTGCCTGGTTGAGTTTTAATGCTGCTACGGGCACCTTCTCCGGCACGCCAGGCAATGGCGATGTCGGTAACCTGAGTATTAAGGTCACAGCCAACGACGGTGATGCCTCTGTCAGCACCAGCTTTAGACTGACCGTCACTAACATCAATGACGCTCCGATCGTCGCAACCCCGATCCCGGCTCAAAGGGTGGCACAGGACGGTAGCCTAAACTTCACGGTACCTGCCGGCATCTTTAGCGACCCGGACGGTGACACGCTGACACTCAGTGCGACGCTGGCAGACGGCTCGCCACTGCCTGCCTGGTTGAGTTTTAATGCCGCTACGGGCACCTTCTCCGGCACGCCAGGCAATGGCAATGTCGGCAACCTGAGTATCAAGGTCACCGCTACCGACGGCAGTAACGTGTCGGTCAGCACCAACTTTACCCTGACCGTGACTATGGCAGTGGTTCGCGCAGAGATCATCGCCGGTGATCCTCAGTTCCGCCTGTCTGACAGCATCACACCACAAAGATCCGGTGAGAACAGCGGCACATTATCTCAGATAGAAGGCGACACAACACAGGCACTGAATGCTCTGCTCTCCTCGAATTCGCTCGGTAACTTCAGTGCCGGACGTGCAGCAGCAGAAGGTTCATTGATGTCCAGCATCTTCGCCGCCCCACATCAGGACAATGCGAGGAGCACAACACAGGGCAGTCAGCTAGGCACTATCTTCACGCGCAGTATGGTTCCGGCTAGCGGGACTCGGTTTGATAGCTCTCTGGGTTCTTTCCCCAGCTTTAGCAAAGACCCGGCGCTGGGCGGCACCTCTTCACTAGCCAGTGTTTTCTCTGGGATTTATCTACCCTCACTGACGCCGATGGAGGTATTTACCCGCGGCAGTTGGAAAGACATCGGTATCAATACCGTCTCAGCTTCGATGCAAGGCGCAGAGGAGACAACAACACAAGCCGGCGTAGCATTCACCCCATCGTTGCATCGGCAATTACAACAGATCGGAGAAGCAGAAGGACAACGTCTGGCAACGATTAAACAGGCGCTGCACGATCGGGGGCAGCAGCAGGAATAACAACAAGACTACAGCAGAAGGCACGTATTTTATGACAAGAATGTTGATGGTAAAACGGTTGTCAACAGTAACGACCGTAAGCGGCAGTGGAATAGTGGTAAAGGGGCGCAAGCTTTTTAGTCTAAGTGCATTGGTGCTGGCACTCAGCGGTTGCGCCGTCACCAGTGACCCCATAACCAAGGCAGAAAGTCAGCAACGCAGCCAGCAGGATCGCGTGGTGATGTTCAGTCAGCAGGAACCCGTTACCGCCCCTATTGGTCTGTATGATGCGATGGCGCGTGCGCTGAAATATAACCTCGAATCGCGCTTAAAAGTGATGGAACAAGCCCTGGCCCAACAGCAGTTGGACTTAGCACGATATGACATGCTGCCAAAACTGGCGGCATCCGCCGGCTACGTAGGACGTAATAATGTAAGCGCATCCAGCAGTCGTAGCGTCGAAACGGGGCGAACTTCCCTTGAGCCATCCACCTCACAAGACCGCGATCGTAATGTGGCTGATTTGACCATGGTGTGGAATGTACTCGACTTTGGTGTCAGCTATGTCACGGCAAAGCAGAAATCTGATCAGCGTTGGATTGCCGAAGAGCGCAAACGCAAGGTGGTGCACACCATTCTTCAAGATGTCCGTTCTGCTTACTGGCGTGCGGTAGCTGCCGAACGGTTGCTGGGGCAGATCGACGGGTTAATCGCCCGAGTGGACCAGGCGCGTGAGGCCAGCGAGCGTATGACAACGCAGCAGGTCGGCGATCCTATTGAGGCGCTGAGCTATCGTCGGGCGCTCATCGATGCCACCCGCCAGTTGGAAGAACAACGACGGGCGCTCTCCTTGGCCAAAACTGAGCTTGCCACCTTAATGAACCTTCCGCTGGATACGCCGTACAAATTGGCACTACCCAGCAGCAGCGAACAGATCGTGCCACAGCTAAACGTGGATGCAAAAACGCTGGAAGAAGCAGCGTTGGTCAGCCGTCCCGAACTGCGTGAACAGGATTATCAAGTGCGTATTCACGCTGCCGAAACCCGTAAAGCTCTACTGCGGATGTTACCGGGCATTGAGTTAAGTGCCGGTGGTCATTACGACAGTAACTCCTTCCTGACTAACAACAGTTGGGCAGATGTCGGGGTCAAAGCCACTTGGAATCTGTTTAACCTAATGTCAGGCCCTGCGGCACGAAAGGCGGCAGAGGCGAACGAGCAAGTCGCGGAAGTGCAGCGCCAGGCCATGTCGTTAGCCATTATGGCGCAGTTGTATGTGGCTCGTGCCAACTACAACGAAGCGCTACGGCAGTATAAAACCAGCGCTGAACTGCGTGATTTGGATGGACAAATCGCCCAGCAGTTAAGAAATCGCTATCAGGCTAACAGCATTGGTGAGTTACAACTGATTCAGGGGGAGTTGAATGCGCTGAACGCCGACTTGCGTCAGGATCTGGCCTATGCGGAACTGCGTAACAGCTATGGGCAGATTATCTCTAGCGTTGGGTTAGATTTGTTACCTAAGACCCTGCCATCCGACAAGCTGGTCGATATTAGCCAGGCTCTGCGTCGATCCGAAAGTGACTGGCAGCAGGGCAAAATTAGTGCGCTGCAGTCATTCTAATATTGCCGCCCTGATGCCAGGCATCAGGGCGTATTGGCGGGATTACAAAGCTGTCACTGGCAGTCTGAACGTAATCTATCAAGCTCCAACAGAAGAAGCCGCTCTGACTGTACTTCCCTTACAGGTTACACCCTAGTAACGATCACCACATGCAGCTAACCTGCTTTACGTAACCTGCAACTAAGGGGAGTCATTCTGGTGCTCTTGATAGAAAGAGCATTCTTCTTCGGATTAAATATCAGTCAGTTAATGGCTAATACCATCCCGGTCAGATGCGACAAATTTAGAGAATACGCCGGTAGTTAACGACCTCAACCCGGCCCGTCACTCCCTGCTGCCAACAGTGGCACGACCACGTCGCTGATCGGCGTAGGAATACCCTGTAAACGACCATAACGCTGTATCACGCCGTTACGAATATCCCACTCCAGTGGGCGGTTGGCCTGACGGTCGGCGAGAATGGAAGTGCCGAGATCCGCAGGGGCATGATGAAAACCGTCAACGATCTCCTGTGGAACGTTATCGTTCAATACGGCGCCTTCCGCTCGCGCTACCGTCAGACACTCCCGCAGATATGCCAGTGCCAATTCAGTGATATCCACGCGTGAGAACATCCCAGCACGACGATTAGCCAGTACCATCAGACCTGCGACCGCATTCTGCAACAATTTGCGCCAGGCGATGGAGAGAAAATCGGCTGACAGCTCTACCGCACATCTGGTGCCGCTGAGCGCATCAGCGACTCGCGTTGCCTGCGGCACATCCGGCAGCGTTAGGCGCGGTTTAGCGCGCAGCCAGACTGAAGCATCCGGCTCGCGCTGTGCCGGAAACCACACGACTGAAGGTAGTACCTTTGCACCCTTGACTAAGGGTTCCAACCGCGCTTTCTGTTCGACACCATTTTGCAGCGCACATACCACCGTGTTTTCATCACACAGCGCAGCCAGCCAGTGTACGCTGTCAGCAATCTGGGTGGTTTTCACCGCTAGAAACACCAGATCGAACGGTTGACTGATAGCCGTCGGCTGACTCAATACCGGACCTGGCACTACAATTTCACCGCCATCGTGACGCAGAATCAACTGTGGATGCGCGGTGCGCCCGCAGAGGACTGGCGTGCGGTCAATTTCATGCAGTACGGCCGCTATGGTGGTACCGATAGCACCCGGACCAATAAGAGCAATCGTAGGATAGTCAGACATTCGCATTCTCCTGATTTGATTAACCCATCATCACTACGTCGGTAGCAATTACCGCGCACGCTGCATTTTTCTCAACGGTAACGTTTCGTCGAGAAACAGACATATTAAGATGAAGGATAGCGGTACTGCTCTTACAACTATCAGCATAGCCATTCATCATTCCACTACTGTATCGCTAGCTATTCACAAGATAAATCACGCCAAGGCTCAGGGGAAACCTGAGCGGGCTTTTTACTTCTTCTGCGGAAAAGTATCGTGAATACTCCTCCGCTCACATATTTATATGAATAACTCGTTAATCAAATACTGAGTAAGTGAAGCTTAGCAGGGTAATCTATACTCTATAACACCGGGTTTCTCTGCTATCCAGTCATAAAGCCGCTGTGCTGTTAGGTTTTTTTCCTGTGTATGCCAGTATAATCTTCCACATTGTCGCTCACTGGCTTTTTGTTTAACGTGCTCAATAAGATATTTTCCTATATTTTGACTCCGACTGTCTTCTGCAACAAACAGGTCTTCTAAATAACAGAAATCATTTACAGACCATGTTGAACCATGAAAAACATAGTGAACGAACCCAAGAATTGTCTGCCCTTTTTTGGCAACTGCACAATGCATGTCTTTATCTGCATCTAAAAAACGCTTCCATGTTTCCATTGTCGTCTCTTCAGGCAGCTGAACTTCATAGAATTGCTGATAGTTTAGCCAGTAAGATAACCATTTTGAGTAATCTTCTTCTTGTACTGGCACTACAGAAATCTTTACATTTTCATCAGTCATATCAAACACCTTATTGGAATGTCACCCATCTGGAAATGAAAGAGTAGCGTTTGTAGTGGTATCATATAAGGTACACTTTTTTGATTTTTTACGGATCCACTTTGATAATGAAAAAAAACGTTGCTAGCTTCCCCAGCCTATTGCTAAAAAAAGGGAAAATTCAAGAGCAGTTTTATTTAGTTATAAAAGAACTCATACTGAACGGTCAGCTTAAAGCGGGAAGAAAGCTTCCTTCCAGCAGAACACTGTCTGAAATGATGTCAATTTCCAGAAACTCTATTTTATTTGGTTTCGAACGCCTGATTGATGAAGGTTATCTCGTTACAAAAAAAGGTTCTGGAACTTATGTTACATCAGTAATCCCTGATGAAGTTATTCAAGTTAAATCCCTATCACCTCACGAAAAAACAAATAATGAAAATAGCGCTACAAATATTAACCCTCATATGCAGATGATGAAAAAAATATGGGATATGACCTCGCCATATGCCGGAAATAATATGAAATTTAATATTGGTGTGGGTTGTGTAGATTTATTTCCATATGAACTTTGGGGGCGATTATTAGGGCGAATCTGGCGTCAGTTTCGCCACCAGGATTGGAGGCTCAATGAACCTTTGGGATTTAAACCATTAAGATTGGCCATTAGTGAATATGTTCGCACAACACGTGGCCTGAATTGTACTGATGAACAGATACTTATTGTCAATGGAACCCAACAAGCAATGAATCTTGCAGCGCAAGTTCTTTTGCAAAAAGGAGATGAAGTTTGGCTCGATGAACCGGGATATGATGGCGCTTTAGGCGCATTTACTTCTAGAGGAGCCAAAGTTTGCCCCGTCATCAGTGATGAGAATGGTATGGATATTTCCTATGCTATAAAACATTGGCCACATGCAAAAATGATTTTCACTTCGCCATCCCATCAATTTCCGCTTGGCGGTACATTAAGTTTGTCCAGAAGAATTGCTCTACTTGACTGGGCCTCTGAAAATAAAATGTGGATATTTGAGGATGATTATAACAGTGAATTTAGATACACAGCACAACCTATACAAGCACTGCAAGGATTAGATAAACAGCAGCGAGTTATATACGCTGGTTCATTCTCTAAAATGATGTTTCCGGGATTTCATTTAGGCTTTCTAGTCATACCTGAAAATCTAGTGGAGTCGTTTAAAATTGCCAAATATTATGCAGATACGGGTACACCTTATTTAGAACAAACAATACTGGCTGCATTTATTTCTGAGGGGCATTATGCGCGTCACGTCAGGCGGGTCAGAAAAGCCTGTCATGAACGCCAACAGGTTACGATTAAGGCCATACAATGGTATCTTCCAGAAATTATTCACGCAGAACCTTCGGATTCAGGTATTCATATTGTCTGTTGGTTATCTGAAGAAATTCAGGAATCTTATATGATTGAGCAATGCCGCAAAGTGGATTTGGGCGCACAGCCCCTTTCACGCTACTGCCAAACACAACCGACAAGCCAAGCCATCCTGTTAGGTTTTGCCGCACATTCTCCATCAGAAATTGTTGACGGTATCAAGAAACTGGCTCAAATATTGACTCAATAATATAAGTGCCTCGATTCTACCTCAATGGTAAAGAGATCCGCATACCTTCCCAGTATTCCTACTGTTGAAACCGCATCTTAAAAGTAAGCTTTGGCATTTCAAATACGATGAACACGGATCTCTCATGTTCCTGTCAGCGTTAATGGACTAATGGCTGATAACGATTTTCCCCACATGCTGGCGTGAATCAAAGTGTCGCCAGGCTTGTTTAGCATCGGCAAACGGGAAAGTACTGTCAATGACTGGCATAATTTGATGTTGTTCGAACACGCGGTTCATCTGTTCAAAATCCTCACGTGAGCCAACATTTATTACCCGAAAGCGGGCAGCGCTGTTGAATAAACTGAAAAAATCGATTGCCACTGCATCGTGAGCCACAAATCCGATCAACGCCAGCTCGCCGCCAATACAGATAGAGCGAATGGACTGATTCAGCGTGCCCGGCCCGCCGACTTCGACCACTCTATTCACCCCAAGCCCTGCAGTTAGGCGCAGCACTTCATGGCTCCATTCAGGGTGTTGAACATAGCTGATAACCTCATCGGCACCCAGTGCTTTCATCTGTGCGGCTTTAGCTTCACTGGACGTCGTGGCAATGACCCGCGCCCCCATAGCTTTTGCCAGTTGGATAGCAAACAGTGAAACGCCACCAGAACCCAGAGTTAACACTGTCTCCCCCGCTTTAACTGGCCGGTCACCATTAAGTGCCGACCACGCGGTGACTGCGGCACAGGGAAGCGTTGCGCCCTGCTCAAAGCTGAGATAATCAGGTAACGCTAGCAGTGACTCTTCGCTAACCACTTTATATTCCGTCAGCCAACCGTCGCGATCACTGCCGTAAAGTTCAGCGCGCCCTGAAGCCAGAAAAGCACCGCCAAACCAGCGCGGCATAAAGGTATTCACCACCCGATCGCCCACCTTGAAGCGCTCGACACGCTGACCAATTTGGATAACCTCACCGGCCGCATCAGATAGTGGGATATGCCCAGGGTGAGACGGCAAAGTGTATTGCCCATTCATAATAGCCAGGTCGCGATAATTAAGTGACGTGGCGCGTATGCGCACTAACACTTCTCGCGCCTCAGGTACCGGCATCTCTTCCTGACAAAGCGCTAAGTGGTCAATATCACCAAATTGTTTGAAACGATAACTCTGCATAATGGGATTTCCTATCGTGATAAATGCAATGCTGGACGCACGGTAAATTGCGATCCGTTTTCTGGTCACTCTAGCTGTAGAAAAGAGCGTCAAAGCAACGATTAAGAAATTCTAGACAAGGCGGATTAATGAAACTAGATTGATAAATTAAATCTTAAATTCCGAATATGAAATCATGCTGGATGAATTAGCGCTTTTTGTGAGTATTGTTGAAATGGGAAGTTTGCGGGCGGCGGCGGAAAAAGCCGCTATTCCACCGTCGACCCTGACGCGCCGCTTGCAGAAGCTGGAACAACATCTGGGTTGCCGCTTGCTACACCGCAGCGCACGGCGTATGACCCCGACCAGTGAAGGTTGGCAATACTACGAACAGTGTCGCCCGCTGGTGCACTCTTTACAGCAAGCAACAGCGAAACTCGATATTACACTTCATCAGGTCAGCGGTCGGATTCGAGTGCTGGCACCGGCAGATTTAGCCAATGACAATCTGGCACCCGCCTGGATGTCGTTTTTGACGCGATACCCACAAGTCCAGCTTGAGCTGGAACTGAACAATTACACACAAGATTTGATTGGTAGCGGTGCTGATGTGGCGATCCGCGTGGGTGCTCAGCCAGATTCATTACTCAATATGCGAAAACTGGGACAAAGCAAGGAAATAGTGTTGGTCGCCTCGCCTGATTATCTCGCGAAGCACGACATGCCTGAATCCTTGGATGAACTGCGATTACATGATTTAGTGATCAGCGCGCCATTATCGACCTGGGCACTGCAACACCGCCAGAGCGGGGAAACCGTACGCTGGCAACCACAGGGAAAATTTTGTGTTAACGGCGTTTATCTGGCGCTACAAGCCGTACAGGCAGGATTAGGTATCTTATTCTGCCCAATCAGTTTGTGTCATAACTCACTACGTTGCGGCGAACTCATTCAGGTATTACCCGAATGGCAAGGCCCCTCTCGCGAAATTTACGCCGTATGGTCGCAACAACGCTATGTTCCTGCCAGAGTTCGGGCGCTAATTGAGCACTTGGTAGATTTTTGTCAGCAGGATCCCCTGTTGATAGCGTGAAATATAAATTCATATTAATCACCCTCATCCTGTGGACACCTTTATTCAAGGCACCTGCTGAAAAAATTTAAATAACTGTCATAGGTCATATGTTTTTTCTTTTTCTTTTTTTGTTCTATCGCTAGACGATTTACTGCTTTGACTTTAATTGTTAGCTCTAATATAAAAACAAAAACATTATCTCATTGCCTATTGAGATTATAAAAAGAGTTAACAATGAATATCAGTGAAATTTACCGGCACGACCGGCAGGGAATTATCGTACTTATTTTATCGATAGCGATTTTTATCGTTTTCGCCTTCTTCTTACCCCGTTTTTTATCCACGGATAATCTGATTAATTTAGTTCGAAGTGTCACACTTCTCGGCATTCTCGCCGTGGCAATGGGAATGATTGTTATTGGTCGCGGCATCGATCTCTCATTAATATCAGTCATGGCGATCTCTACTGCCTGGTTATTGAATATGCTTAATCAGCAGGTGTCACTTGCCGTGGCACTGCCATTAACTCTGCTGGCAGTCACTGCTATTGGCATGGTGAACGGCCTGCTCATTGCCTACGCAGAGATTCCGGCTCTGTTCGCCACTTTGGCTACTGGCATTTTGATCTACGGCATCGGTCGGTCACAATTGATAAGCCAGGATGTTATCTATTTGCCAAAATCTCAGCATACCATTGCCGGACTGGGCGAGGCTGCACTCGGCCCTGTCCCATTGGAGATAGTATTATTTTTCGTGCTAGCCGCGCTGATGGCCTTATTGCTCCGATTTTTTAAGTATGGCCGTTATCTCTATTTAATGGGCGATAATTTACAGGCGGCGCGTAATATCGGTATTCCAGTTCGCCCACTTATTACCTTGCAATATACCGTTTCTGCGCTGGTGGCATTTATTGCCGGCCTGGTGATTGTTGCAAGTTTGCACTCCATTAACACCCGTATTATTCACTCTACATTACTGTATGACGTGATATTAGTGGTGGTCGTAGGTGGAATTGGTTTATCGGGTGGCAAAGGTGGCATGCGTAATGTTATTTACGGCACGCTCCTTATTGGGCTGTTAATAAATGGTTTAACCATTCTCGATATTTCAGACCTCTATCAAAACTTGATCAAAGCCAGTTTTCTTTTAATTGCCCTGATTATCGACGGGGTCATTAACCCTCGTGATGAGCAAACCGATCAACAGGGCGATATCTGAGTCATTATTTATTCACCACAGGGTAGAGAACATGAAAAAATGGCAGAAAGTGTTCGTGCTGGGTTTAGCACTCAGTGTATGGGGTGGCAGTGCATTTGGTCGCGACGATCCCGGCCCCGCCAGCGTAGCCGAGCATTTCAAAGATAAGACGGTGGTACTGATCCCAATGGCGATGGGTATGGACTTGTCGCAAGGTTGGGCGCACTACATCGGCAATTCGCTAAAAGCAGAAGGTATCCACTTTGAAACAAGAGATCCCAACTGGAAGCCAGACGATGGCGCAGAAGCACTGACCGACGCAATCAACCGCAAGGTCGCTGCGGTTATCGTGCAATCACCCGACCTGCAATCCTATTCGCGCCTTTATAAGCGGGCGCAGCAAGCAGGGATTTATGTCATTCAAGTGGATAACCCGAGTAACTTCTCTTCAGATGCTTTTGTCGGCAGTCACTGGGCCACCGTGGGCCAGCTAGAAGCGCAGGCCGTCGTTAGCGGTTGTGGTGCCAATTCAACCCAAAAAATCGGTGTCATTCAGGGCGATCAGGTTAACGCCTCCAGCCTTGATCAGTGGGCGGGCTTGCAGGAAGAACTGAAAAAACATCCGGGCTTTGAAGTGGTTGCTGCGCCCTACTCCAACTGGGATGAAACCACGGCACGTAACGTCACCAGTACGTTGATCCAACAGCATCCTGATGTGTGCGGCATTGTTGATTTCTGGTCCACCACCGCACAAGGTACTGGTGCGGCCATCCGCGATGCGGGTAAAACCGGCAAAATCTTTCTCGCCACAACCGGTGGCGGTGAGCAGGCCGACTGTGACCGTCTCAGCAATGGCGTGATTGATGCACTGGTCTCCACCGATGTACCTAATCAATCGCGCGATATCAGCACGCTAGTGAAATATCTGCTGCAAAGTGGGATACAGGCAGGCAGCGCTAAAACCTGGATTTACACACCGGAATCCATCACTACACGCGCTGACGTGAAACCTGGCACCTGCTGGTCTCTCAAAGCCAACGCAGCGGCCTAATCACTCCCGATCAGCCGTACGCGGCTGATCACTTCGTTTATCGGGTCACTCATCATGTCTATGCGCGAACGGGCGGCACGACTCCGCTACAATATCATTCCCAGTTATCTCATCGGCGAACTTCTGACCAAGCGCTGGATAGACAATGTAATTCCGCTGTTATTTTTGCTAATTCTGCTACCGGTTCTCGGCCATTTTTTACCTGGGTTTTTCACTGTTTCTAGCCTGAGTGACACCTCGCGGCAGTGGGGTGAATTTGCTCTGGTGGTGATGGGGATGAGCATCGTGATGCTCGGCGGCGGTATCGATCTCAGCGTCGGCGCTATCTTTGCCCTTAGCGCCTTTACCGCCGTTTCGGCCAACGCTCTGCTGGGGTTACCGCTGGGGCAATCGTTGCTACTGACATTGGCAGTTGGTGCTCTGGCTGGTGCCTTTAATGGCCTGCTGATTGGTTATTTGCGGCTACGGGCCTTTCTGACCACACTGGTCAGTTTTATTCTCCTGCGCACATTATTCGATATCTTGGTGGTGAAATACGCCTCGCAAATTCAACAGTCGCCAGTGGATAACCCACAATGGAATTTTATCGGTGAAGAGGGTATCGGGCCACTGCCGATCAGTTTTGTGCTGGCGGTGTTGGTGGCCACCGGTCTGCATCTGCTGCTCAGCCGCATGCGCCTCGGTTGGCACATTCAAGCAGTGGGTGGCTCGCGCCGCTCGGCATGGAACACCGGTATTGCCGTGCGCCGCACCGTGTTTATCACCTATGTACTCTCCGGTTTGTGCTGCGGGCTGGCGGGTTTTTTACTCGCCACACGGATGGGCGGCGTAGGCCCAGGCACCGGATTAGGGCTGGAGATCATGGCGCTCACCGCGGGTGTTGTCGGCGGTAATAGCCTCGGTGGCGGACGTGGCTCAATCATGAAAGGTATCCTCGGGGCTATCATTGTTTTGCTGCTAACCAATGGATTAATCCGCCTCGGGCTGCCCAGCGGCAGTACCCAAATGGTGTTGGGTGTGGTGCTGATTGCCGCCGTCTTTCTTGATATTCGCTGGCTGAAGAACCGCCACAAAGTGCTAGCGAATGTTTATGTAGCACCGATTTATACCCGCATGGGCAAAACGCTGTCAGCAGAACCGGCAGCGCAATCGGCCTGGTCACTGAACGATAAACTGGCTGACACTGAATTTATTGGCCTGGGCGAGCTGGAGGGACCGGAAGATGTGATTCTCGATAATAATGACAATCTTTACTGCGGCACGCGTCACGGCGAGATCATCCGTTTCTTCGCGCCCGATTATCAGCGCTCTGAGGTTTTCACCCATATCGGTGGTTTTCCCTTAGGTTTGGCGCTGGATAAAGACCAATCGCTAAAAATCTGTGTCGGCGCAATGGGGCTGTATTCTGTGGCAAGCGATCGCGCAGTAACGCAACTTTCCACTCAAACCCGCCGTTCGTGGCTGTCTGTGGTAGATGATGCGCGGCTGCGTGACCCCAACGATTGTGATATCGCGCCGGATGGCCGGGTGTTCTTTACCGATTCCACCACGCGTTATGACGCGCACGAATGGGCGCTGGATAGCATCGAAAGCCGCCCAACCGGCCGTCTGCTCTGTTATTCCCCCGATAGCGGTGAAACTGAAACACTGCTCACTGGCCTGCGCTACACCAACGGCGTCTGTATCGCCCACGATGGGTTGTCGCTATTTTTGGCAGAATCCTGGGCATGCCGCGTCCACCGCTACTGGTTCGACGGGCCGAAAAAAGGGCAACTGGAGTGTGTTATTCGCGATATGCCAGGCTATCCCGATAACATCAATCGCGCATCGGACGGCCGTTACTGGATGGCATGGCTCGGCATGCGTACCCCCACTTTCGATCTCGCATTACGTCATCCAGGGATGCGGCGGCGCATGACCCGACGGCTGGTACAAGATGAATGGCTGTTCCCCAACATCAATACCGGCGGCGTAGTGAAATTCAGTGAGCAAGGCGGGATTCATGATGTGCTGGGTAACTTGGGCGGCATGAGTCATCCGATGGTCACGTCAATGCGCGAACACAAAGGATACCTCTACGTTGGTGGCATCTTGAATAACCGTATTGGCCGCTACCGTTTGCCCAACGCCGATCCTAACTGGACGGGCTATCAATCTTATTGGGGGAGCGTCGTATGAGTCGTTTTTCATTGCTTGATCTTTTTCGCGGTAAAGCACTGACTATTCCTCCACTGGATGGGCCACTGCAACCAAACAGCGCGCTAGATGATGCGGCCATCTGGCTGGCAACGTCACAGCCCGATAATTTAACCGCCGACGGTGAACAGGTACTGTTCTCCAGCGGCAACCAGTTATTGCAGTTATCTAAGGAACCGCACCATGCGCCAACTCTGCGGTGGCAATTTTCGCAACCGATTGTCAGTATCGCCGCACGCCCTGGTGGCGGGCTGGCATTGGCATTAGCAGATGATTCATTATGGCTGTGGCTGGACGGAACGCCACAACCATTAATATGCCCGCATGATGCCGTACGCTGTATCACCGCCATGTTGTTTCTGGATAGACAACAACTGGTGCTGAGCATCGGCTCAGGGCGACTGCCTAGCACCGAGTGGTCGCGCGATCTGCTGCTAAAACATCGGGAAGGCGCAGTGTGGCTGTGGGATCTCAGCAACCAACAAGCGCGCTGTCTGGCTGACGGGTTGGGCTATCCGCAAGGTATTACCCATGGCCCTCAGGCCAATACCCTGCTGGTGACGGAAAGTTGGCGTCACCGGGTGATAGAACTAACACTTACCCGCCCTCGCGTCCGCGTAGTGCTGGACCAGTTGCCTGCTTATCCCTCACGCATTGCCGCCAGCCGCGACGGCAACGGCTATTGGCTGAGTTGCTTTGCCCCACGCAACCGACTGGTCGAGTTTGTTTTACAAGAGAAAGCCTATCGGCTGGCGATGCTGGCTGAAGTACCACCAGAATTATGGATTGCGCCCGCTTATGCATCCGGCCACAGTTTTCTTGAGCCGCTTCAGTGCGGAGCGGTCAAAACTATGGGAGTACACAAACCCTGGTCACCTAGCCGCTCGTGGGGACTGGTGATACGACTGGATAAACAAGGGCAGCCGATTGCCAGTTATCACAGCCGTGCCGATGGACAACGACACGGTGTAAACAGCGTACTCGATACCGGCGATGCACTGTGGGTAGCATCACGCGGCGGCGATGTGCTGATTAATTTGCGCCAGGAGACACACCATGCATGAGCTACTGACATTAGATAACATCAGTAAGCATTATCACGGTGCGCAAGCGCTGAATGATGTAAGTTTTAGCCTACGCGCCGGTGAAGTCCACGCACTGCTCGGTGAGAACGGCGCGGGGAAATCAACACTCAGTAAAATCATGGCGGGGGTGGTTACACCGGAACAGGGGGAACTCCGCTGGGAAGGTCGCACCGTCAGTTTCACCTCTCCTGCCGAGTCGCGTAAACAGGGGATTGCCATGGTCTTTCAAGAGACGAGTCTAATCCCGTCAATGACCGTGGCACAAAACATCTGGCTGGGTGATGAGAAAACCTTTAACCCCCTACGCAGGGTCTATATTGCTGCGCAGCAATTCTTGCAAACCCTTAATTTCCCTGTTGACCCTACCGCGCAAGTGGCCACTTTGGGCGCGGCAAAACGGCAAATGGTGGAGATTGCCCGCGCAGTACGCCTGCAAGCCAAAGTGATCATTTTCGATGAGCCGACAGCCACATTAACGCCAGAGGAGAAACGACACTTTTTCGCCCTTATTCGCCGCTTACAGAAACAAGGCATCACACTGGTATTTATCAGTCACGCTATTGAAGAGGCACTGCAACTGGCGGATCGCATCACTATTCTGCGCGACGGTAAGCATGTTATCACCGACGACGTTCATGCCTTTAGCCGAGAAAGTATTATTGCCCATATGATCGGAAGAACGGCAGAGAATGTCCCAGTGGCAACGACGCGCACACCGCGCCCTGCGGGGCAGAAAATCCTCAGTGTCCAGGACCTCTCACGAGGCAATGTGGTGCGTAATAACGCGTTTTCTCTTTATTGCGGCCAAATCACCGGCATTTTTGGTCTGGTGGGTTCGGGACGTACCGAAACGGCACGTATTATTGCGGGCATCGATAAACGAGACTTCTCACGCGGCGGCATAATTGAGCTGAATGGACAACCAGTACGCTATCGTGTACCGCGTCAGGCGATGAAAGATGGCATCGTCTATGTGACCGAAGACCGTAAATCAGACGGATTTTTTGAAACAGCAACCGTTGCTGAGAATCTCTATGCCGGATTGCTGGCCTCCAACCTACACCATTCACCGCTGGTTAGCCGACGGGCGCAATCGGCGCTGGCAGAACAGTGGCAACAGCGACTTAACATTCGCGCCCTCAACCCACTGGAGCCGGTGGTGGCGCTGTCGGGAGGTAATCAGCAAAAAGTGGTGATCGGCAAAAGTCTGGTACAGCAGCCGCGCTTAATCATTTTTGATGAACCTACACGCGGTGTAGATGTTGGCGCGATCAACGAAATTCACCAGTTGATTAACCAGTTGGCGGATGACGGCCTGGCGGTGGTCGTTATCTCTTCTTATCTGCCCGAGATTCTGGCGCTGTCTGATCGTGTTTTGGTGTCACGGCAAGGCCGAATCGTTGAAGAGTTTGCTGTCGACCAAGCCGATGAAACAAAAATCATGTATGCCGCTGTGCATTAAGCGGCTAAATAACGGGAGAGCCAATATGGCCTTAGTAAATTATATTGATGAAGCGCAAGCAGAGCCGCGCGTTAAAGCGATCTTTGATGACATTAAACAGACACGGCAGGTCGAGACGATTAACAATTTTTGGCTGGCACTGGCTAATGATCCTGCGGCACTGGAACGCACCTGGTCGAGCCTGAAAGCGATAATGTCCCCCGACGGAGAGTTAGACGCGTTAACCAAAGAGCTGATTTACGTGGCGGTTTCGATCACCAATGGCTGTGATTACTGTACAGTGTCACACTTGGCAGCCGCACGCAAGGCTGGGCTGACAGTAGGCCAGCGCAATGAGCTGCTGGCAATTATCGGCATGGCAAATGAAACCAACCGGCTGGTAAAAGGATATCAGGTAGATGTCGATCCGGCACTGCACAGCTACGCTGCAGGATTATAAATTCGAGTACGGGTTCCGAGTACTAACAAGCTGACGAACCCGCACTCTTACATTAAATTCCCCTTTAACCGGATATAAATACTCGTCTAATTTTCGGTTGTATCACTCAGAGATAATCCGATAACGCTCCGCAGCAAGCTCCTGAGCAAAACCCGGCAGCATTCCTTGCCGTGCGGCCTGATAATCCTCCCACTGCGCGATATCATGCAGCGGTGGAATGGTTACCGGCTCACGGCGATCAAAGCCCACTAATGCGGCATCCACCAATTCCCCTACCTCCATCAGTGCCGAAATAGTGCTGATATCGGTACCCGAACGCTGCCAAATCTCGGTCCGTGTGGCGGCAGGCAATACTGCCTGAACATAAACACCTTGAGGCGCAAGTTCAAGACTGAGGCCTTGAGAAAGAAACAGTACAAATGCTTTGGTTGCACCATAAACCGTTGAGCCAAATTCGGGTGCCAAGCCGACGACCGAACCAATATTAATGATTGCCCCCTCACCTGCTGCCGCCAGCCGTGGCGCAATGGCACTCGCAAGCCGCGCGAGTGCCGTAGTGTTAAGGGTAGTAATCCGCTCAATATCATCTATGGCCTGTTCAATAAAACTACCGCTAATGTTCATACCTGCATTGTTGACGAGGATCCCAATACGCTTATCATCGCGTAACCGTGTTTCTACGGCAGCAAGCTCATCGGGCTGCGTCAGATCAGCCGGTAAGACGTCAACAGTGATGCCATAGTTCTGACGAAGTTGGGCTGCCAATGTTTCTAATCGGGGACCATCACGAGCAACCAAGACCAGCTCATGTCCGCGACGTGCGAAGCGTTCAGCATAAGTGGCACCAATACCGGATGACGCACCTGTAATAAGAACCGCGGGGATCGTATTCATGAATTTTGCTCTCTTATAGATAATTTATAAATGACGATCGTCATCTATTATTGATATTATGATCAGTATCATCTAAGTGTCAACGAGGATTCACTTGCAGGAATAAATCATGCATTGATGAGAGGCGACATCTATTGATGCGCTGACATGGCATACTTTATGATGCTACCTGTTCAATTAGGAGAAATGTATGGCCCGGGTATCAAAGCAACAAATGGCACTCCATCGCGAGGCAATCGTCGAGACGTCTTCGCAACTCTTCCGTGCTCGGGGTTTGAATGGTGTCAGTGTCAACGATTTAATGGCTGCGGTCGGTTTGACACATGGCGGATTCTACGGGCACTTTGCTTCTAAAGATGAACTCGCGGCGATTGCCAGCCGCAAAGCACTCGATGACTCCAGCACCCGCTGGCAAGAAATCAGCAGCGAACCAGACCAGAATAACCTGCGCACGCTGGTGGAGTTTTATCTCTCACCGACCCACCGTGACCATGCCGAAAATGGCTGTGCGATTACAGCATTAGCCAGTGATGTGGCACGTGAGAATGATGATAATCCAGTATGTGAGGTCTATCTTAGTGGGGTGAAATCCATGCTGGCGAGATTAGAGTCTGTCTCTAATATAGAAGATCCCGAACAGCGCAGACAGCACGCACTGGCGCAGTTTGCGATGATGTCCGGTGCACTAGCACTGGCACGCGCGACAGCAGGAAATAAGCTGTCGGATGAATTTCTTGATGCAGCTAAAAAAGCCTTATTGAGGGAAGAGTCATAATTTAACGCTCACATATTATCATCAGCCCCTTCCTACTCAGTTAGCAGGAAAGGGCGACTACCAGAAGATAATGTTCTATGTTACGGATTCAAGGCTTTCTTAGAGTCCAACGCACTGTGAATAGCGGCTTCCAATTCGTTAGCTTCGAATTTTGCCACATAGGCGTCAGCTCCTACTTTACGCACATGGTCTTCGTTCGCGCTACCCGATAATGAGGAATGAATAATCACCGGAATATTCTTCAGGAATTCATCCCGCTTAATATTCAGTGTTAGAGTAAAGCCATCCATCTCGGGCATTTCTAAATCGGTTAATACAAATGAAATTTTATCCGAAACCGGACGGCCTTCTGCTCTTGCTTCATCAGCTATTTTCTTGATTTTATTCCATGCTTCCAAACCGGTGATATGCATAGCGGCAGGAATATCCATCATTTTCAGGGCTTGTTCCAGCATAGAGCGAGCGACTTTTGAGTCTTCTGCCACAATAGCGACCGCACCCGGTTTCAAATCAAAGGCTTTGGTCTTCTTGCTATCAATTTGAACATTGCGGTTAGCTGGAATAATGTCATATAAAATCTGCTCAACATCCAAGACCAGCGCCAGGCGATTACTGGCTTTATCGTTGTCGAGACGCGCAATACTGGTGATATTACGGCTCTTGACACCCGCATCAGCCGCCAGTACCTGGCTCCATTCCAAACGGACAATATCGTCAACAGATTCCACCGCAAATGCCTGAGTGCTACGGGCATATTCGGTCACTAGCAGAATGTTTAATCCGGTTTTGGGTACACAGCCGACAATTGCCGGAAGGTCAATCACGGGAATGATTTCTCCACGAATATTCGCCATGCCCATCATCGGTGAAGCCATACCTGCCGCTTTGGTTAAGGTTGGCATCGGGACTATTTCACGTAATTTAAACACATTAATGCCGTATAACTCCGATTGTTGCTCCTCTTGGGATTCCCCCAAACGGAACAGCAACAGCTCAAATCTGTTGGAGGAGGTGAGATTGGTTCTCTCCTCTATCTCTTTTTGAAAATTATCCATACTTCCCCGATACCTTTTTCCAATGGAGGAACTTATCTCCTTATTATTATCGGCAATATGCGGAGAATGCTTAATAATTCAACTTAAGAATAATTCTTTAACCATTTATTGGATGCCAATCACCTGTTAGGCTGCGGGTTATAGTGATTTTATTATTCACCCAGATTAAGGAGCGACTATGTCCGCAAGTTCGCCTGTATCAATATGCCCAGAGCATCTGCCGATAAGAGTTAATGCTGCCATTGATCAGGCGCTCACGGAGCAACGTCTGGTGGGTACGGTCGTCATTATCGCACTTAATGGTGAGATACATTTCTGCCGCGCGGCGGGATTAGCTGATCGCGAGACTGCGCGCCCGATGACGATTGACACGCTATTCCGCCTGGCATCTATCAGTAAACCCATTGTTTCCACTGCGGCAATGATATTGGTTGCACAAGGCAAACTTGAGCTTGATGGCGATATTCGTCGTTGGCTGCCGGATTTTCAGCCACGGCTCGCACAGGGAGAACTAGCTCATATTACGGTGCGTCAGTTACTCAGCCATACGGCCGGTTTAGGCTATCGCTTTTCTGAAATCGATGACAATGGCCCCTATGCCCGCGCCGGTGTATCCGATGGTATGGATAAGTCAGAAATAACTTTGCATGAGAATTTGCGTCGATTAGCGACGGTACCACTGCACTTCGCACCGGGAACATCCTGGCGTTATTCTCTGGCGATTGATGTTATTGGCGCGGTTATCGAGCAAGTCTGCGGGCAGCCTTTGAATCAGGCCATTCGCGCATTAGTGACCGGACCATTACAGATGAATGATACCGATTTTTTTACCCGCGATATTGACCGTTTAGCCACGCCCTATGTTAATGATCTCCCTGCACCGCGACTGCTACAAGAAGGTGAATGCGTTGCTTTTTCACCCGAGGAAATTGGCGTGAGATTTTCTCCCGCCCGCGCACTCAATGCTCAATCGTACCCTTCGGGTGGTGCGGGTATGGTGGGTAGCGCCAGTGACCTGTTACATTTATTAGAAACATTGCGACAAGGTGGCGCACCACTACTTCCTACCGCATTAGTTGATGAAATGGGGCGAGATCAAACGGGCGGTATCCCCCTTCCAGATGCGCCTGGCATAGGCTTTGGTTTAGGATTTTCCGTACTGAGAAACCCGCTTGAAGCAGCTTCACCGGAATCTATCGGCACATGGAGTTGGGGCGGGGTTTATGGGCATTCATGGTTTGTCGACCCGGTGCAGGAGCTAAGTGTGGTCGCACTGACTAATACTTTATATGAGGGAATGTCCGGGCAATTCGTCGATGACCTACGCGATGCAATTTATGCTTCCCGATAAGACGAGAAAAATAGCAAAATAGTACAACACCCCCAGCGAATATCTGGGAGCGTTAAATCAAATTAATTGGCGTAGATGATTTTATCTGAATAAAGCGATTCAATTGCTTGCTTATGAGGATTCTTCTTTTTATCGGTGACTATAATATCAATATCGTTGATGTCACTTATTTTCATTAACCCACTTTGACCGAATTTACTGGTATCACATAAAATCACTTTCTGCCTACCCATTGCCAGCATTTTCTTGGCAATACGCCCTTCGTCGAGATTCTTTACCATCACGCCAAAATCACTGTCTATACCGCCAACGCCCACAAAACTAAAATCGGTGTGAATATCACTCATTTGTTCAATTGTTTGAATACCTAAGTTAGCTTTATAAATATGATTATATTCGCCACCCAACACATGCACAATTGCCATATTATTTTTACTTTTTATTTGATCGGCAATTAAAGATGAATTGGTGAAAACAGTAAATTTCACTAACGGCAAGAATGAAGCAAAAATAAGTGTTGTGGTACAAGAGTCAATAAATAAACTATCATTTTCAGTTACCAGTGAAGCCGCATATTGACCAATCTGCATTTTTTCCTGGCGGTTTAAATCCATTCGTTGAGCAAAACTGCCCTCTTGTATATTCTGAACTTTTATCGCACCGCCGTGGACTTTGGTGACCTCACCACTCTTTTCCAAATAGGAAAGATCTCTGCGGATCGTTTCAGATGTCACCCCCAATTCCTCGGAAAGACCAATAACAGAAACCTCACCAAGGCTATCCAGCTTTTCCAAAATAAACTGTTTACGTTTGATCTGATTCATGAGAATAGCGGCCCGAAGCTGTACGATACATTTAGAGCCTATTTTATTAGGCTATTTTACTTGCCATTCTACGCAATAATTTCATGAAACAAAAGGCGATTACGTCACAGTGGCCAGAGTTGATTAATGGCAAAAGCAACTCCGTGGTGATTGTTATCCTGACTCACTTTGTCCGCGCAAGATTTGACAAAATCACTGGCATTCCCCATTGCCACACCGACGGCTGAAAACTGAAACATACTGATATCATTTTCCTGATCGCCCATACTGACGGCTGAACATAAAACCACTGTGCCATGCTGATGAATAACACGCTTTACTGCGTTAATATTCTGAGTTGATATTTTATTTTCCTGATTGAGTAAAGTTCCATCAAGATCAAGGGCCAGTAACTTATACATACTGTAACTCCAATAAAAAAGGAGAATATATTATTGCTAATACATCCCCCCTCTTGGCTGACATCCTATAATCAGTGGGTAATAAACCGCGATACAACTTCCTTAGCAGCATTGCAGACAACATTATCAATAGCGGTACCCACAACCAGAATATTGACACCGGTATCTTTGAATGCTTTCGCATTTTCCAGATTAATACCGCCTTCGGCTAATGTGGGTACTGAAACTGCCCCGACCAAGGCCAGAAGTCGTTGTTTGATAACATCAGGAATATCGCCAGCGCCAACCCCTTCGTAGCTCATGCCGGTCATTAAACCAATCATATCGACCCCTAGCTCTTCCATTTTTTTGGCCACTTCAGCAACGTCAGCAGGAGTTTCAGCCGCAATACCGAAGGTGTGCAAATCGCTTGGGTGACCAATATATGCATCCACTGTCAGGCCATATTTATGAGCTAAATCGACCAGTTCTTTTAAATCCTCAAAACTGGATTTATGGGTATGTAAACCATCAGCGCCTGATTGAGCAATCAATAAAATATCCTGTTCAGTTACCGGCGTAGGTACAGTTTCTGTAAAGCCCCCGGCAATCCCGACAGTAATAAAAATATCATCCGCCACCACATTACGTACACCCTGCACTGCTTCCGCCATTTGCCCGATAGTTATCTCATGGCGAATGCGCTCTGCGGCATGCATATTAGTGACGCCATTATGGCCACGTGCTAATGCCAATGCCGGGTGATTCGGTTCTAACAATTTAACACCAGAATCGCATACTGCTTTCGCTAAGCGAGCGTCATCTCCGGTTATTCCCGTACTTAGAATAGTTTGACCGCCATGTAACGCAATTGCGTTTCGTACTTTATCCATAGCGACGGACCGTTTCTTACTCATATCAGCGTTGAACATATTTACCTCTACTTGATTTATATAAAATTGCTTTTTTAATTGTTAACTCTTAGCCGAAATCCCTGGTGTTGGTGATTCGGGTACTACCTTTTTAATTGCTACAAATTTGTTAGCTAATAAGGTGATGACGCAAGTCAACACTAACGTTACCGCCATCACTATCGCCATATAGAAAGCGTTATTTGATAAGAATGGTGAGGCGAAAGCAGGGACATAAGCCACGCCTTTAATATTCAATAATCCCAACAACATTCCCCCGACACCGGCTGAGAATATCGCGCCAGCAAAGACGACTTTATTAGAGAACATGAATGGATAAGCCGATTCGACAAACGTTCCGAAACCTAAGTTAATTAACAGCCCCGGAGCAGCAACAGCGGCTTCACTTTTCTCTCGCGGCGCGATGACGTTTGCCAGATTAATGCCTGCCGCTACCATAACCAACCCAACCATATCGACTGCACCGAGGAAACTGACACCGGACTTTTCCATTTCCAGTAAGACCAGCGGCAATATAACCGCGTGATAAACACCCCCCAGAATAGCTGGCCAAATAACCAATCCCGCCAGCAGTCCAGCTAATATTGGGCTAAAGGCCAAAGTGGCTTCGATGGCCAATTTGATATAGTCACCGGCGGCTAAAGCCAATGGGCTGAGCAGGTAATACATCACTAAACCAGAGAATAAGCCGGACAAACCACCTGCTACGATATTGATCGTCGTCATTGGGAATTGCCATTTCAGGCACAATCCGAACAGATAGCGCACCATAATGCCTGCGCCAATCCCGCCCAAAATACCGCCCAAAATACCGCCAATTAATCCTCCTTCCACTGACAGCACACCAGCAACCACACCGGCCACAATCGATACTTCATCCAGTTCGGAAACCTGTTTAGCCGCAATAACCGCGACAATCACCGGCAGCCCCTTAAGCAACAATTCAAAGATAGCATTCAGTGATTGCAGCCCTGGGATATGGCTGAGCGCTAACACAATGGCCATCGCGATAAAGCCGGGTAAGGCTGGGATCATGATGCTGCGAATATTGATTCTTTTTAGCAGACTCTTGTCGCTGCCCGGTAGCGTGGCATCGCCACTACCCAAAACCGGGGTATATTTTATCTGCCAGTATTTGCATAACGAGGCGGTAAAAGAGATAGCGCGGGTACGGCTATTGGTGCCAGTGGTCCCAGAAGTAGCAATGACATTTGCGCCTTTGGAGGTGATAATCGCCATTGAGGTGCCGCCAGTACCTACAATGGGAGTTTTCTTTTCTATCGCCGCCAGAATAGCTTCTTTATTACTGCGATCGGGATCGGCACTCATAATGATGATGCCATCAATATCACCAGCACGGATTTGCGCCGCAATGGCGGCATCCGAGGATTTTACCGCGTCATTCACCTCAGACAGTTTTCCCTGGAAACTAATCTGGGGTTTATCCTTTTCTTCGGCGATTATTGAATACACTGCGGCGGACGTGGTCGGTTTGGCCACATCCATCGATTCTTCTGCTGCAATAAATTGTACAGCACTGACACCTACCCCTGCAGAGTGAAGTTGGGTATAGATTTCTTGTAGAAGTCTTTCGGGGTATGCACCACCGAGATTGAACAAATTTCCCCCGCTGCTTCCGAGTATTGCTACATTTTTCATGTCGGGCCTCAAAAGATAAGAAATGTTAGAAAGTGTTATTATGTTTTAACTGCAATTCACAATCACAGAAACAACAATTCAAAGCAACATTAAACAACATAAACCCACTGATTAACCTTATTACTTGAATAGCCAACATCTCTATAAATCAAATAATACAATCAAAAAATAAAACCAATACTCTTTTAAATCAGGATTTAAAAGCATTAAAAACCACAAAATGGTATTTTGTTGTTTTATTTTGTTTTATTGTTTTCGTGATGAAGTTCAAATTATTGCGACTTGATATCTTGGGTAAAAAAGAAACACAGGGAAAATAAGGACGTTTGGAACTGATACCCCAACATCAGGCGATGCCGAGCGGTATCAGTGAGTCATGAAAAGATAAATAGGCGGCGGGTGCCAGCCGTGAATTACTTTTTGGGTGAGCCAGTTTCTATTTTATGTCCGGCGGCTTTCCATTCGGGGAAGCCCGCAATCCAGCGCCGGGCCAGGCGACCTTCTGCCCGCAACAGAGCAACGGCTTTTTCTGACAACATACAATAAGCACCACGGCAATAGGCGACCACCTCTTGATTTGGCGCAAGTTCAACCAGACGACTGTCGAGTTCCTCCACGGGGATATGAATGGCGCCAGGCAGGTGTCCTTGGTTGTATTCATCTTCAGGCCGCACATCCAGCAAAATAATACTGCCCTCTTGCATTCGACTCAGCAATTCATCATGTGTAATAGCTTCCAGATATTCACGACGACGGAAAGCATCAGCCACCAACCCACGAATCTCAGAGTGATTATGTACAGCATAGTGTTGCAAAGCATCCAACACTGGCAATATCGGCCCCTTGCCCAAGCGGTATAACACATGCTTCCCTTCCCGCCGTCCGAGCACAAAACCTGCGCGTTTTAAATGCTGTAAATGCTGCGATGTGTTAGCCACAGACAAACCGGCGAGTTCAGCCAAATTCTCCACAGAGCGCTCTCCCTGCGCGATATGGTCCAGCAGAATCAAGCGGTGCGTATTAGCCAGTACCCGCCCCACATCAGCCATTTCAGTAAAAGTCAGCAAAGTGGATGGCAGTATTTCCGTTGACATAATAAATTCCCGCCCTATCATTCAATTAATCAATTGAATGTAATATTAGCTTAAAAAAGGCCAATGCTCCAGTGGAGCTGGTCACAAGGAACAAGCCAATGAATATCGAATGGGAATTTATCAGAAACACGGTCTTTATTGGGGTGGGGGCGACGATTGTTATGGACTTGTGGGCACTGATACAAAAAAGGTACTTTGGCGTGCCATCATTAAATTATGCCATGGTTGGCCGCTGGATAGGGCATTTCCCACAAGGGCGTTTTATCCATCAGAATATTAGCCAATCACCCGCAATACCCGGTGAGTGGGCTATCGGCTGGAGTGCGCACTATGCCATTGGAATTATTTTTGCCGCCATACTATTGGCTATCTGTGGCCCCGACTGGGTTCAGCAACCGGGTTTGATAACCGCGCTGTTGTTCGGTGTTATCACTGTGGTTGCCCCCTTTTTCATTCTGCAACCGGGTATGGGCGCGGGGATCGCGGCGGCAAAAACACCGCAACCCGCTATTGCCCGGCTGCGAAGCTTAATTGCGCATACCAGCTTTGGTATCGGTCTGTATTTGGCAGCAAAAGTGCTGGCGCAACTTGCCTATTAACCTTTGCGTTTCGGCTATCCCGCCGCTGGCCGATAACGCCATAACCAGCGGCCACTCGCCATACGGCGATAAAACAGTACACCGCGCACTATCCAGTCGAGGAACATTCCCATCCAGACACCGGTGACACCAAACCCTAATGTCACGCCCAGAATATAACCGGCGACAATACGGCAGCCCCACATCCCCGCAAGCGCCACCCACATGGTGTAACGAGCATCTTTCGCGCCTTTCAGCCCAGAAGGCAACACCCAGGCCGCAGCCCAAATGGGCATAAAGAGCGCATTGATCCAAATTAGGTGCTTAACAACGTCGACAACCCCCGGTTCATGAGTATACAACGACGCCAGAAATCCAGCACTTGGGATAGACAGCAAGGCGATAAAGCACACCCCTAGGGTTGATAGCCAGAAGATATGTTTAATCTGACGGATAGGCTGTAAAATCTGCCCTTTCCCCAAACGGGTACCGATAATAATCGTCGAGGTATACCCCAGCGCATTACCCGGTAAGTTGATCAGCCCAACAATGGAAAACGCAATAAAGTTACCGGCAATGACTTCTGTTCCCATACCCGCAACAAAACGCTGAGTAATCAGTTTGCCGATATTAAACATCACCGACTCAACACTGGCAGGAATACCAATACTCAAAACCTCAAACATAATGGCGGAGGTAAAAGGCATAAAATAAGATTTAAAGGGAATGCGTAAGGTATTATTGGCCCCGAAAATCAGCACTAACACCACCACCGAAGCGCCTAAATAACGGGTAATTGAAATGCCGATACCCGCGCCAATAAACCCCAGCCCCTGCCAATTCCCCACGCCGTAAATCAGCACACTACTAATAGCAATATTAAGAATATTCATACTGATATTGATAAACATCGGCAGTCGCGTGTTACCGGCACCGCGTAATGCGCCACATCCCACCAAGGTTATTGCCATCGCCGGATAGTTCCACGCCGTTAAACGCAGGTAGGTCAGCGCCATCACTTTTACTTCAGGATCAGCCTGACTGGCCATCAGATTGATAATGGCTTCTCCGGCAAAATGGACCAGTAACACCAACAGTAATGAGATTAAGACGAGTAGAGAGATGGATTCGCGCGCCGCTGTTTGTGCCTGTTTGCGCTTACGTTGCCCCAAACTGAAAGACACCACCACCGATGTGCCGAGCGCCACAGAGGTAAAAAAAGCAGCAATGAGCATATTGAAGCTGTCAGCTAACCCTACCGCGGCCATGGCTTCTTTACCCAGCCAACTGACCAACAGAGTGCTAAACACCCCCATAAGTAAGACACACGACCCTTCAATAAACAGTGGGATCGCCAGCGGCGTTATCTCACGCCAAAATAATACTCGATAGGATTTCCGCTTTTTATACCATGCATTTTCGCAAAAGATTTTCAACTTAATATACTCGAATTATTTAGGGTATATACTCGATACAAGTCGATGTGAACATCATAACAGAATGGCAAGCTATTTTAAATGAAACATCATTTCATATGAATCACAATGAAATAGTTATGCAACATAACACACATAAATATGCAAAATGTCTTTGACTCGAACACCGGTTTTGCGATATCAATGTAGGCATTGAAACTTTTGCCAGACAGACCTCATTCATACAGGATTTAATTGATGACAACTATTCTCAAACACCTTCCTATAAATCAACGTGTTGGTATTGCTTTTTCTGGTGGTTTAGACACCAGTGCAGCACTGTTATGGATGCAGAAAAAAGGGGCAATTCCTTATGCCTACACGGCTAATCTGGGTCAGCCTGATGAAGACGATTATGATGCCATTCCGCGCAAAGCGATGGAGTACGGTGCAGAGAAAGCTCGCCTGATTGATTGTCGTAAACAATTAGTTGCTGAAGGGATCGCCGCTATTCAATGTGGTGCCTTCCATAACACCACTGCGGGTGTGACTTACTTTAACACCACCCCACTGGGCCGGGCTGTCACTGGCACCATGCTGGTTGCCGCCATGAAAGAAGATGGCGTGAATATTTGGGGTGATGGCAGTACTTACAAAGGTAATGATATCGAGCGTTTCTATCGTTACGGTTTGTTGACTAATGCTGAGTTGAAAATTTACAAGCCCTGGCTGGATACCGATTTCATCGATGAACTCGGCGGCCGTCATGAAATGTCCGAATTTATGATTCAATCCGGTTTCGATTACAAGATGTCAACCGAGAAAGCCTACTCCACTGACTCAAACATGCTGGGCGCGACTCACGAAGCCAAAGATCTGGAATTCCTAAACTCCAGCGTCAAAATCGTTAATCCGATTATGGGGGTGAAGTTCTGGGACGAAAATGTGGTGGTGAAAGCGGAAGAAGTTTCTGTCCGTTTTGAGCGCGGTTACCCGGTTGCACTCAATGGTGTGGTGTTTGACGATAGCGTTGAGCTAATGATGGAAGCCAATCGTATTGGTGGCCGTCATGGTTTGGGCATGAGCGACCAAATTGAAAACCGTATTATTGAAGCTAAAAGCCGTGGTATTTATGAAGCCCCAGGGATGGCGTTGCTGCACATCGCATATGAGCGTCTGCTGACTGGTATTCATAACGAAGATACCATTGAGCAATATCATGCTAATGGCCGTGTACTGGGCCGCTTGCTGTATCAGGGCCGTTGGTTCGATCCACAAGCGCTGATGCTGCGTGACTCGGCGCAGCGTTGGGTTGCCAGCGAAATCACCGGTGAAGTGACTCTGGAATTGCGTCGTGGTAATGATTATTCCATCCTGAATACTGTGTCTGAAAATCTGACTTACCAGCCAGAGCGCTTAACGATGGAGAAAGGTGATTCAGTGTTCTCACCTGATGACCGTATCGGCCAGCTGACTATGCGTAATCTGGATATCACCGATACACGGAAGAAGCTCTTCAGCTACGCCACTACTGGGTTATTATCTGCTTCGGCAGAGGTAGGATTGCCACAGGTGGATAATAATAATCTGGCTGCACGTGGCTTACAGGATAAGAGCAAATAATTATCCATTCTTCAGTTCAGGTGTTCAATTGACGTACATTTATTGATCACCTGACAACTGAATGGGGAGCCAGTAGTACCGGGCTCCCCAAATTAACCTTTTGTTTATATAGCAATAACTGGCCTTTTTAACTAACGTGCGCTAAGTTCTGCCTGATCGGTTTCAACGTCATAGGCTCCCCCGATACACAAATCAATAGGATACGGATCCCACTCAATCAGACCTCTGATTTCAAACATAATAATGCCATTTCTCGCATTATGCTGCTGATTGACGACCAAAGACTCTGCGATGATCCGGGGTTCAAAGCGAATGATTGCTTCGCGGATAATTCGCTCGATAGTCGTCCAATTATGGGGAGTTGAATGCCTCCCCACCAGTGGCGAAATGCCGTAGTTTAAGACCGACTTCGCCACCCATTTGTGGCGCTGTTCATCAAGCCTGTCGTCAATATTGGCATTATTTAATATTTCAGCGATATTCCGCTGCACCAGTTTTCGCATCATGCGTGAGTCATAAAAAAACTTATCATGAGGCTCCAACAATTTCTTAGGCTCATCATCAAGTAAACGCTCAAGCAAAGTAGGCAAAAACTGTCTCTTCTTTTCCATTAATTAGCCTTGTTCGTCAAAACCAAATTTTTCAACATCAAATCGAAACTCTTCTATATCGAATAATGCATACTCATTTTGGTCGGTAATAAACATTTTCCGCCCTGAACCAATATAGAGTGAGTCTGCCGGTTGGATCCATTCGGTTTTAAGGCCAAGTTTAGTGTCATTATCAGCATCGAGAGTTAACGGATAACGTGCCGGAATATAGCCGTACCAAACTTTATTATTCACTGTCAATTGTGCCGGTGCCCAGACCAAGTCTGTAATATTTTTAGGCTTAGAAACCGCCATTAATTGAACATCAGAGAAAGGTACCCAACGATAACCGCCCGCGCTGATGAACTCACAAACTGGCCCGATACGGCTATCACTATCCGCTATCCATGAAAAGGGCGTCGCTGAGCTACTTTCCCCAGCACTTTCGGGTGCTTGTGACAATGCTTGCTGACGCAGTTCTTCGCTCTGCGGGTAATCACCTTCATGCAAATGTTGGTTAGCTTGCTGCATCAATACCGCCCACTCAGGCAGTGGGTTACCTAAGGTTCCCGGATCGCGCTTTCCTGCCAACACATCTTCACGTAACGTCTCACTCAAGACAAGATTCTTATACAGCTCTGCCTGCTTGGTCATATCTGGGGCAAACTTAGTCAGCGTTTCAAGTTGCAATAACGCTTTTTGCCATAATCCAGCCAGACAATAGAGCTTAAATAATAGCTCGCGTGCGTTGGTATCCGCCGGCTTAGCTTTCAACTTGGCAATAACATCCGATTGTATTTCGGCCAATGAGCTGCTTTTCAATAATTCATTTAAGTTGGTCGTATTCATTAAGTTGTTATTTCCATATTTTAATTTATAAATGGCTATCTAGCCCTAACTTATAGAGTTCCTGGAATACCAGCGCAGGCACACTGTTTTTTTCTTTTGTAGTGAGGTGTTCTGGTGCCAACAGTTTTAATAAATCAACTTTTTCGTCATTATGGGATGTGTCCAGATAATCTATGACACTTAATTCCTTGGTGACTTTTTCGATAAGTCCACCGGAATCTAAAATACATTGCGTCAGCGTTTTATCCTTTACGCATTCCCTTATATTCTCTAAAAAACCATCATTGGCAGATAATTTTGTCACCTGCCGTTTATCTTTTTCTGAGAATTCCCGGCCTTGCTCACCCCACATTAAAAAACGTTTGTACTCTAACTCCAGGCTTTTCAGGATATCGGGCCCCTGCTGCCCATGAGTTTGCACCTCATTAACATCATCGAAATAAGAGATGTAATGACCACCATGAGACAAAATATCTTCTATTTCCGGTAAGTCGGTCGTATCACATATCGAGGGATGTTCCAGCATTAACAGGTTGTCAGTAAAACTCTTACCTGCTGCTTGCCCAGAGGCTTTTTTGGCGGTAATGACAAAATGACCAAATTTAATTTCCGCGCCAAGTGACACAGGGTGATGTTCACCTGGACTCAACTCTTTTCCATTGATAATACAGATGAAATCACTACTTTGATTAATGATCATTGATTCAGATGCATGCCGGTAAAACCGGATTTCATTTTGTCCATCCCCCATAGAATGGGGAGTAAACTCCCCTTTTTCCATACTGAAACAGACAGCATTTTGCTCCGTAATCGCATCATTAAGCTGAAACTGTTGCGACATCCGTGGCCAGGTTAATACAAGTAACATGCCTATTAACCGCCTATAAAGACATTCGGCGATCCGCAGACAATTGCGGCACCATCTCCAGCCACATCAGTCACACGAGCGGCTGGAAACTTATTAATAAAAACGGTTCCGGAACCTGTGACTACGCTGGTCATCCCAACTAACGAGGACGATGCCGCGCTCCCGCCCGCAATAGCAGCCGGAATTGCGTTAATTGATACATTGGGTGAACCGCTACATATCGCACCGCAACTGGTAGCGTCGCCCATTCTTGCTGCACAAAACATATTTCATCTCTCTTAACGGCATAACCATTCAATAATTTTTATCTCAGCATATCGGCATGTCCGATGGTTCAGGCTCATACCGAATATGCTGAGTTCAGTTTTTCTCAGAATCAAGGCGGAGGCGTCTGTTCATCCGTTGGCGTTGGTTCTGGTGTCTCTGGTGGTTCAGTCGGCGCTGGCGTCTCCGTCGGCGCTGGTGTTTCAGTCGGCGCTGGCGTCTCTGTCGGCGCTGGCGTCTCAGTCGGTGCTGGCGTTTCGGTCGGCGCTGGCGTTTCAGTCGGCGCTGGCGTTTCAGTCGGCGCTGGCGTCTCTGTCGGCGCTGGCGTCTCTGTCGGCGCTGGCGTCTCTGTCGGCGCTGGCGTCTCTGTCGGCGCTGGCGTTTCAGTCGGCGCTGGCGTCTCTGTCGGCGCTGGCGTCTCTGTCGGCGCTGGCGTCTCGGTCGGCGCTGGCGTCTCGGTCGGCGCTGGCGTCTCGGTCGGCGCTGGCGTCTCTGTCGGCGCTGGCGTCTCGGTCGGCGCTGGCGTTTCAGTCGGCGCTGGCGTCTCGGTCGGCGCTGGCGTCTCTGTCGGCGCTGGCGTCTCTGTCGGCGCTGGCGTCTCGGTCGGCGCTGGCGTCTCGGTCGGCGCTGGCGTCTCGGTCGGCGCTGGCGTTTCAGTCGGCGCTGGCGTCTCGGTCGGCGCTGGCGTTTCAGTCGGCGCTGGCGTCTCGGTCGGCGCTGGCGTTTCAGTCGGCGCTGGCGTCTCGGTCGGCGCTGGCGTCTCTGTCGGCGCTGGCGTTTCAGTCGGCGCTGGCGTCTCGGTCGGCGCTGGCGTTTCAGTCGGCGCTGGCGTCTCTGTCGGCGCTGGCGTTTCAGTCGGCGCTGGCGTCTCTGTCGGCGCTGGCGTCTCTGTCGGCGCTGGCGTTTCAGTCGGCGCTGGCGTTTCAGTCGGCGCTGGCGTTTCAGTCGGCGCTGGCGTCTCTGTCGGCGCTGGCGTCTCTGTCGGCGCTGGCGTCTCTGTCGGCGCTGGCGTTTCAGTCGGCGCTGGCGTCTCTGTCGGCGCTGGCGTCTCTGTCGGCGCTGGCGTTTCGGTCGGCGCTGGCGTTTCAGTCGGCGCTGGCGTTTCGGTCGGCGCTGGCGTTTCAGTCGGCGCTGGCGTCACGGTCGGCGCTGGCGTTTCGGTCGGCGCTGGCGTTTCGGTCGGCGCTGGCGTTTCGGTCGGCGCTGGCGTCTCGGTCGGCGCTGGCGTCTCGGTCGGCGCTGGCGTCTCGGTCGGCGCTGGCGTCTCGGTCGGCGCTGGCGTCTCGGTCGGCGCTGGCGTCACGGTCGGCGCTGGTGTTTCGGTCGGCGCTGGCGTTTCGGTCGGCGCTGGCGTTTCGGTCGGCGCTGGTGTTTCGGTCGGCGCTGGCGTTTCAGTCGGCGCTGGCGTCACGGTCGGCGCTGGTGTCACGGTCGGCGCTGGTGTCACGGTCGGCGCTGGTGTCACGGTCGGCGCTGGCGTCACGGTCGGCGCTGGCGTCTCGGTCGGCGCTGGTGTCACGGTCGGCGCTGGCGTCACGGTCGGCGCTGGCGTCTCGGTCGGCGCTGGCGTTACGGTCGGCGCTGGCGTCTCGGTCGGCGCTGGCGTTACGGTCGGCGCTGGCGTTACGGTCGGCGTTGGATCAATTGGCGGTGCCGTCGGGACAATAATCGGCGGTATCGGCAATGGTGGTAATGGCAATGGCAGCCCGATGCCTCCCCCTAGTAACTTCAGTCCCGCCAGACTTGAAAGCGCGGCTAAGCCACCACCCGCACCGCCGCCACCGCCACCACAACAGTCATCAGAGTTAAGGTGGATCTCTCCCCCTTGAATAATGACTTTCTTTTTGCCGACAATCTTGATGGTATCGGCACTGAGTACCAACTCACCACCCGCACCGATTGCCACAGCACCACCGGCAACCAGTGTTGCAGCACCGCCGGCCGCTACCTGATGAGCACCACCGACAGAAAGGGCGTTGTAACCACCGACGTTGGTCAGGTTGGCACCACCCACGTTGGTGGCATTGGCTAAAGCGACATTCAGAGCATGCGTGGCACCCACCACCACACTCCGTGCCAACCCAACTTGTATTGAAGACGCCAAAGCGATGGATTGCGCTGAAGCACCAAGAACAGTTGATGTGGAATTAGCGCCCACAATAACGCTGCGATTGGCCCCCACACTCAGATCAGCATTAGCACCAATGACTTGCGTTTCATCATTTTTCGTCAGACGCGCCATATCGCGCTCTGCCTGTTCCCAGTATTGCTCCAGGCCAGGTTTATCCTCAAAACGCACACCGTTATAGTTGGTTAGCCCTCCGCCAATGGTACGGCTGACCATGCCACTTTGTGTGGCATTCGCAGGTAAATCCCAAGGTGGGCGAGTCACGTTATTGTAGAGGCTACCACTGACCAGCGGGCGATCCGGGTCGCCGTTGATGCAGTCCACCAGCACTTCCTGACCAATACGCGGAATGTAAATGCCACCAAAACTGTTCCCAGCCCAAGCCTGGCTCACCCGTAACCAGCATGAGTCCGACTCTGCGTTTTTGCCGTAGCGGTCCCAGACAAAACGTACTTTTACCCGGCCATATTCATCAGTCCATACCTCTTCACCCGGTGGCCCCACAACGATAGCATTCTGTGGCCCGCTGGTTTTTGGCTTTGGTGTGAGTTGTGGATGACGATAGATCTTGGTGGTTGGCTGAACCGTAAAGGTAGTTTCATAGCGAAATTCATCCCCACGGGATAGCTGTGCTACTTCACAAACCGACAAACGGCTGGAGATAACCATATATTCGCGGTTAGCTTTATCAACTGGGAAGCCTTCCAGTTCGAAGTTAGCGCCGCAGACTATGCCACGAACTTCGCCGAAACCGACGGCACGCGAACCCAATGCACCACGCTCCTCGATACGTACGCGCGCCAGATGTTCCCCGATATCCGGCTGATCATAATCCCCAGGCCATTGATAAATCTCGAGATCACTAAAACTGGTTTTGCGTGGCTTGCTGTCCATCGTCAAAATATCAGCACGAGATTTGGTAAAATCGTAGTCGTTATAGACCCATCGCCCAGTGGTTAGCGTTTCCTGAGTCTGGAATTGGGTGATGTATTCTTCCCCAGCCTTTGGCTCATCTGAGAGATACTCAATGGTATGGTAAGCTTCACTGAAATAGCGTTTGTGAGCACCGACATGGTCGACCAGAATTAATTTCTGTTTATGATCATCATGTTCAAAGAACCAGTAAATACCCCACTCCTCCATTAAACGCTGGAGGAAGTTAAAGTCGGTTTCACCGTATTGCACCTGGAAGTCGAGTATTGGATAAGTCGTCGCCAGCCGTTTTTCAAACGGAAAGTTATAGTCAGCAAGCACTTCATCAATAATATCTACTACATTTTTATTCTGAAAAATCTTAAAGTCAGAGGTTAAGTCTGTGAGGTAAAACCAAGGTCGGAGGACAATTTCAAACATTGCCTGATTGGCATCACGGCCAATAAATCGGGCTTTTTCGACCAAACCAGAAATTTCACGCGTGCCTTTACCGACACCTTTCACATAATCGAGACCGTTACCATCCAGTTCCATTTCAATGGTCATCTCTTTACCAATTAAGGCTTTGAGATCGACATTAGAGGCTGTCTGCCAAGGAATGGAGGGATTAGCCGGCGTTTTTGCCGTGATGGTATATGAATACAAAGTCGAAAAGGCTTCCTCTCCTTCTAACTTCGACAGTACCAGCGCAGGCTCACCCAATAAATAGGGCATGGCCGGGCTGCTCAACTTTATTGTCCTTGACATACTAATACCTAATATCCGGTTAATATCGCAAAGTGTTCATTACACTTTTAATGGTTGGTGCATCATGATGAATCGGTTTATTCCCTTAATTTTCCATACCTACACACCTCCAAATCCATAGTCTTGTAAGCTTTAACTTCCTGTTAAATCACCAAACTTCAGGCATGTCATCATTGAGCGCACTCGGGCATTGGAAACCTCTAAGCAGTTCACTGATACTCTCATTACCGTAAGTCAAACCGGACACTTCCAGCACGACGCGATCTTTGCCCATGACATAGGTCAAAAGTTGCATCCCACTGGCATCTTGTGCCACTTCATCAGCCTTATCAGCCCATTTCAACAATGCCCAAGGGCCACGTAGCAGGATGTCGGGCATCGCTGAAGCTTGTTGACGCTGAGCGGTTAAACTCACTATTGTTCCTTGACGAACGCCCGGCCATTTGAAGAATGATGGCGTCACCGGGCCATGGGCATAGCGCACAATATTCCCGTCAAAATTCATGATTAATTGCGTAATTGAGGGGGCTAAATAACGCACGGACACCGAGAAGTCCAAAGCCACTTTACGGCCTTCATTGGCATTAAATAATGCATTGCGGATAACCGCCGCCTGTTCAAAAAATTCCAGACCATCACGGCTTGCGCTGCCCTTATAACGCCAAGGCGTGGTGCTGGTGTCGACTTTACTTTCCAGGTTCTTCTTAAAGTAACTGTCCACCGTGCCACCAGCGCCGAAGAAGCGCTCAAAATCACTCAAACTGACTACTTTCTGACTATCAGCAAAGGGATAACGCCCCTGTAAGGTATTGCGGCATATCTCACCAACCCCCATATCGATGGCCTTCGACGTGTGGGTAATCACTTTATTTTCAAACTTCTGCGATGAACTGGTTAAAAGTGGAGCAATGATATTGCTAAACGGATCCGGCCATGTTTGTGACTCAATCGCGATACGCTCCCCACCATGAGAGATCGGAGGAATATCGCCATATTCGAACGCGCTGTTAAACACCACCAGACGAGTATATTGATCGTTCAACGCACCAATAACCCGGCTCATCTGGGTGCCCTGAATCACAGAAAGGTTACTGTTATTCTCCCCATCGCTCGGTTCACCCTTAACAAAAACGCGCAGTCCGTCGAATTGACTATCAACAAATTCCTGAACCAGCTTATTCTCACGAAAAGCGATCTTTTCCTGCACTTTTTTAGCTTGGTTAACTAAATTACCCTGATTTCTTATTGTTATATCGTCGAGTAGTGTTTTCTCTTTTACGGTTTCAACTAACGTCGTTTCTTTCACCGATTGCTTTGCCAAATTGAGCAAAGGCGAGTTTTCTGACACCAGCGTTCTCAGCAGCGCAATATCCAGAGATAACCCTTCTGCATACTCTCCACTGTCAGCATCAACAGAAATCAGGCGCACACTGGAGAGGAAGCGTTTCCAGTAATCGGTGTATTCTTTCAAGTACAGGGTTAACACATCTTGCTGTAGCGCCAGAGGATCAAATGGAGAAGTCAAAGGCTGAGCCATCACCCAACGATCTTCTTGCTGAAGTTGCATCAGCAATGGCGTAAGCTTTTTTTTAACCACCTGATGATATCCGGCGTGGGTATATAACCCCGGAACTCCTTCATGTAGTAATTCGTCATCCGATAGGGTAAAAACCTGTGTCGCATTCTCACCCACCATTTTACGCAATGTCAGATTGGCGGGCGCTTGCGCCTGTAAATTAGATTGAACGCGCCCCCACAGTCTGGCTGTCTCCGTTTTTTCTGCCAGCATTGCCCTGGCCTGTTTGATCAGTTCGCTATCTGCCGCTTGTCCATATTGTCGCCACGCTTTTTGGGTGAACAGCGTATTCAAATGGGAGGCGAAAATACCTTTCTCCTCATAAGGCTCGATTTTCCCGCTCTTTTGCCAAGCTTGAGTGACTTTATCGACCACATAATTCTGATCGAAATGCTCTTCATCGGTCAGCATGAGATAGAGTTTTAACGCGACATAGACTGCTTCAGAATCGCCACCCTTGATCGCATTTTTTAATGAGACCTCGGCCTCACGTTCAACCATCGGGAAGAGGTATTTTTGCAGGAAAAACTGATACAAATTGTTCGCACCACGAGATACCGCACCGCCGGTGTATAAACCATAACGCCAATCAAGACTCGGGTTTTCCACATCCAGTGTACCGTACTCAGGCAACTGCTGAGTGGCGTTCAACAACGTGGGTAACATCTGCTCATTAGTGGTTTTAACATAACGGCTAACGCTGCCCTCTAAGGTCTGGAGCTTAGTGCCAACCGCCTGTAAATAGCCATCGTTGTGCTGGAAACTGATCAGGAATGCCCATACCAGCCACACTGCGAGCCCAATACAAGCCATGTGTCCCAACAAATTCTGGAAACGGTATTTGGATTGCACTTTAAGGTTATAGCTCACCAAATCCCCATCTTGGGTGATGACGTCGCGGAATAGCTGCTTGAGGAAATATTGTTTTCCATAAGCCGTTTCGCTGATCAATTGACCTTCATCATCACTTCTTTGAGAAAGCGAGGCCGGGGATGCAGGCTTCGTATGACTAATAACATTGCGCCATTTCTGTACCAAGGTACTGTTATTTAACAGCCCAATATTCGCAGGTTGGCAACTGCTGATAAAATAGATCCCACGCAACGTAGTATGGAACTTTGTCTCATCAAAACGTGAAGCAAAGAATACATTCTGCAAGACTTCAGTCACCCGTTGGGACAATAATCTGAAATCCTGAGGTAACGCATACATGCCTTTACGATCAGTGACGGAATACTCTTCTTGCTGACGCACATGCATGTTATTGCTGATGCGATTTTCAAGCAGTGCCAACTCAGTGCTGATACGCTGCTCAAGCTCCATATCCGCGCGCCCTTTCTCCTCGTTATAAGGGAAAGTCACGCCCCAAACTTGTTCGCGATCTTCGGCGGTTAAATTACGGAAATACTCATCAAAACCAGATAGTTGATCCAGTTTGGTAATAGTCACATATACCGGGAAACGAACACCGAGCGCGCCACGAACATCATCTAGACGTGCGCGTAGCGTAGCCGATAGCGTCAATAACTCGGCTTTGCTTTTACCCAAAATATCGGTGACTGAAATAGCCACAATAACGCCGTTAACCGCCTTGACCGGCCGATACTTTTTCAATGCCTTTAAGATGCCATTCCATTCAATTTGATGCTCTTTGCCGTCATCAATGTACTTACCGGCGGTATCTAAAAACAGGGCATCATTAGAGAACAGGCATTCGCAATGCTGAGTCGGTGCATTTTCTTTACCAATACGATCCAACTGCTCAGGCAGAGGGAAATCTTGTCCTGATGAGAAGATCAGCGAGGTTTTACCGGCGCTCTTGGTGCCCAGCACCATGAACCAAGGCAGTTCGCTACGCCAGCGGCTGGAAACAAAAAAACGCTTCCAGGTTGGAATGCCACTGTGAATACGGCGGACATAATTTATGCCATTGCGAATCACCGCATTGATTTCAGAAAGGTCAGGTTCAAGTTCAGATTGAGCTTTCTTCGGGTTGATAAAGTTATCCAGTAGCGCAGGGTTGAGCGCTAAAGCCCGCATAAAACGCCACACACCATAAAGAATGGTGATAAAGGCAATAAAAGCGATAATTGCGCCACGACGCAATGGGTCTTCCAGCGGATGGTTATCCCCTACTAATATAAAGGGCGCAATGACCCATACCGCGGCGCAGGCAACCACTGCCAACATAACAAAGCGCGGCACGTTAAACCAAAAGCCCAATAACAGAGCCAGAGCCAGCAGTAAGAAAATGATTCTGGGTTCATAACCTTCGAGCGGTCGCACCTCGCCAAATCCGAGGAAAGGCCCCAAAAACCATATTGCGGCAGCCAGTAACAGAAAGCAGCCCACCAGCAATATTCGTTTCATGGCCCAGCCAGAAAACAATCGATTCAAATAAGACATTCTATATCTCAATAATTAACAAAGATTTCTACACGGCGGTTTTGTGAGCGCCCAGCTGCATCGTCATTACTACTGACTGGCTGCGTATCCCCTTTCCCTTCAAACCGAATTTTGTCAGTCGGGATACCCGCTTTCTCCATAAAGCGTGCAACGTTGGCGGCACGTTTCTCAGAAAGCACCAGATTATTGGGGAAACCTGGTTTGTTAATCGGCATAGAGTCGGTATGCCCAACAATCAGCACCGTCCCTTGTACGCGATGAACTTCCTGCGCAACACGCTCAATGACACTCATGATTTCGGACCGGACTTTATCCGAACCCACCTGGAACATGGTGTCGCCTTTGAAGATGACTTTGCTGCTACTGCTTGTTTCATCAACACTCACTAACTGCTTCGCTATTTCGTCTTTTAACAAAATAGCCAGACGTAGTTTTTGCACTGCAACGGGTGGCACGATAACTGGACGTTGCAAGGCTTCCATTCTCTTCAGCAAGTCGCTTTCGGGTACAGAGAGAAAATATTTACTGCCAATAAAGGTGGCCGCAATCAAGAAACCACACAGCAGCATCGACACACGAACCGGAACAAAGATCCCTCGCCGTTTCCGGAACTGATGCGCGATTAATCCATGCGGAGAAAGTGCGGTAGGAACCGTATCGCGGGTACTTTGCAGTAGCGTCAACAATCCCTGACGGATTTTGGTTAATTGCCGGTCACCCTCTTCGATAATGCTGTAACGACCTTCAAAACCCAGCCCTAAAATCCTCAGCAATACCTCTAAGCAATCCGCATATTCATGTGGGCTCATTGAGAGACGACCGACTAACAGGAAAAATTTATTCCCGCCGTCGTTGTCACCTTCAAAATGGTTTAGCAGGTTGCTTTGCGACCAACCTGACATGACGCCCCACGACATGGTGTGAGCCGCTTCATCTAGCGCGGTACACAAGCAATAGCGGACGATCGCCATTTTCTTCCACGAGATATCGGCTTCATCACATACCACGCTAAATAGGGTTATCTCGTTCTTCAGGCTCTCTTTTAATATCTGAACCTGCGAGGCATCCGCTATCTCTTGTGGCATCTCGCTTAAGGCGCGCAATAACGGCTGTGCCGCCTCCAATAATGGCGTGGGAGACGCGACCGCTTTAGCCACGCGCTGCTGGACACTTTCACCCCGAAGTTGGGCGGTATCATAAGGCTGAAAACCCGGTGAGCGCGTAGCCTCATGGCTGAACGCCGCACCAGATTGTGTGCTCTCGGTGTAGACACCCGGCTCATCAAGCAAGAAGTGGCCTAACGCCTGCGGATTGGTATCCGCATCTCTGCTTTGATCAAATGAGGGCATCGGTATCCCAGGGTTCAATTCACTGCTATCACTCATGAATCTCTAATCCCCCAGAGCTCCATTTTCAATGCAGGGAAATCGCCAGCCACGTGTAGTGCAATGGCCCCAGCATTGGAAACTTTGTCCCAAAACGGCCCGCTTTTCATCAATTCGAAATAAACGTATCCCGCACTGTACGGAATTTGCCGCGGTGGAACCGGCAACCGCTGTAATTCAAGACCCGGTAAATGTGAGCGCACCAATTCATGCAACTGCTGTGGTGCACTGATTTTGGTCTGTACTGAGAATTGATGCTGCAATACGTCCATTGGCAATTGCGCATGAACAGCCAATACCAAATTGGAAAACGAACGTAATTCATTAGGCAGCACAGAGGCAGACCACACGCCATTCCCTTTTGGGTCCAGCGGGATCATCTGCCCCGCACGTACCAGAATCTGGTTGAGCAATTCATGCACATCGTCCACCAATGGGCGAATTGACGGGTAGAGTTTACCGTGGTCATATCCTGGAGCCGGGCGCGGTCGACGCGTTTTGGTACGAATAAAGGTGGATAATTCACCGGCAAACTTGGCAAGCTCTTGATAAAGCACGATTGGCGGCAATTCTGGGATATTGCGCAGATGATCCAGACTTGGCTCGTATTTATTAAAAATTTGCAGCAGTAAGTAGTCGACAATTTCCGCACTGGCGCTGGCTTTGCCATCGCTGTTTGACAGACGTTTAGCCAACATATCGGCACGCATTTTGACCAAGCCATTAAGATGGGTCAGCCACTCTGACAGCAGTGAACTCGCTGCGTATCCCGTCACTGGAGGAATGTAATCTTCCAGATGCAGCAATACGCTACCATCAGGCTGAATCGCCCTGACTTTAGCCAGTGGCAACCCAATCCATGATTCGGTCATTTCGCTTTCAGAAACCAATTTAAGCCGCAGCCGCGACAGCTGCACCGGCTTCGGCCCCTGACGAATAGCATTAGTGTCACTGAGGTCTGCTTCATAGGCATAAAAACGCGCCAATGAACTCATGTCATATTCGTCAAAAATAGTTTCATCACTGTTATCCAGCCGCAATGGAACCGCCAGATAGATTAGTTTGCCTAAATGATCCGGTGTGATGGTAAGTGGCTCAGGCAGTTCTGCATGACCAGGAATATCAAAAGGCGTACCGTCCGGTAACACCCCTTTGCCAGATCGCAGTACCAACTTGCCATAGGAGAGCGCTTCGCGATCAATTTCATATTGCGCGAATCCCCAGAAGAATGGGGTAATCGTGGCGGCTCGTTTATGAGCGTAATATTCAAGATAACGCTCTTGCTGTTGAAAAAGTTGCGGGCGAAGAAAAAGACCCTCACTCCAAACGACTTTGTTAGTTCTCACGACTTAGTCCATTTCTTTGATTGATATTGACAGACGCTCAACGCGCACCTTGACTACCGGATCGTTTTGTTTCCCTGACCACCATTTTTTATACCAGGGCTGCACGCGTTTCTTGGGTAACGGACTAAAAACCGCGTTCCACTCCGCCTGCTCAATTTCACGGTAAGCAGCAACAACGCCGATCGCAGTGATCCCACTGTTTAGCGTCAGTTCTATTGTTTTTGTCTCATTTGGTAGCATGATTCCGTCAAACACTTTCTCCATCTGCTCTTTCAGTGATGGTGTGCCCTCTTCGGTAATAGTGAAGAAATCACTCGACTTAAATTCATCCGTATTCTTAAGGGTATAAACTGTGATCCTTAATGGATTAGCGACACCTTTGTCATTTGGATTGATATTTTTTGCCGTAGTCAGTTCGACGACCAATTTATCAACCGGTTCAGGTTGAGGCTTCGAGCTACATGCCATGACTAATAGCGTGACCAATGCCACGAAAAAGTATTGTGTAATCCGATTAAACCAACGGATATTTTTTTTCATACTCAACCTAATCAAATAAAAAACATTAAGTTTTATCCACAATAATATAGTCACCGGCAGATTCATCATTTTGCCTATTACCTGCGCTACTATCAGGCCTGTTACATCTATTGTGGATAAAACCTATATCTTGGTGAAGACCTATTACGGAAAAGCTCCGTCACTGAGAAAACTTGCCACCCGAGAGTGGCAAGTTTAATGTCTGCTCTAAAACAGCATTGCTTAGCTTTGCTGGTTAGCTTTAACATCGTAGTTAGCAGAAATAACGCCAGATTTATGGCCTTCAGCATTCTGCATAACGTAGTCTTGAGTCATCTTGGTGAATGAGAAACGAATCTCTTCACGTGGACGAGTCTCATCTTCAAGAGAACCGGCCATATCAACACGAGTGATGATTACATCGGTAAATTTAATAGTCAGATATTCCAGTGGATCTCCACCTGCTTTACGCAAAACGAATTGGATATTCTTAATATGCTTACCCAATAAGCAATAGCTCAATAAGTTCGGGCTTGCTTTATCGATATAATGCGTGAAACAGAAGTCAGAAACAGTCGCTTTACCTGAACCGCCACCTGAACCACTGTGCATATTTGAGTGCTGAGAAACGTCCCATTTCCAAGCCAGCACCTGAATTTCGTTTTTGTGGTTAGCATCTAAAGATTCGCCTTCGATACCATCAATTTTAATAAACATATCTTGCGACATAATAATCCTCTCTCGCACTTCTATTAATTTCACTCAATGAAAAACATCGAGCGTAGGAAGGCCCACGTAATAAATTTACGAAAACACATCCCTTTCCTATGAAAATAAGCATTACAAATAGTTTATTATTGACTATTACAATACTTTACGTATACACCACTTCTTTTAACGTCATTCAATATCATGCCTTGAATGACGTAAGGCCTCGCGCGATGCATTGCACGAAAACACATACTTTCCACTAAACAATAATTAAATATATGTAAATTCCATATTCTTCAACATGACGCAGAGAAATATTACCCTCGGCCCTGTTGTCATCTATTTAATTACGCAACATCTTTCAGTGAAGGTAATTTAGCAACCATACGCAGTGATACAGTCAAACCTTCCAATTGGAAGTGTGGGCGCAGGAAGAATTTAGCCTGGTAATAACCTGGGTTACCTTCAACATCTTCAACAATAACTTCAGCTGCGGCCAACGGGCGGCGTGCTTTAGTCTCGATAGAAGAGTTTGCTGGATCACCATCTACATAGTTCATAACCCAATCGTTCAACCAGCGTTGCATCTCATCGCGCTCTTTGAATGAGCCGATTTTGTCACGCACGATACATTTCAGGTAATGGGCAAAACGTGAACAGGCGAACAGATACGGCAAACGCGCCGACAAGTTAGCGTTAGCTGTTGCATCTGAATCGTAATATTCAGCAGGTTTTTGCAATGATTGCGCGCCAATAAATGCCGCATAATCAGTATTTTTTCTGTGCACCAGAGGAATAAAGCCATTTTTAGCCAATTCCGCTTCACGACGGTCAGAAATAGCGATTTCTGTTGGGCACTTCATATCAATGCCACCATCATCAGTTGGGAATGTATGACATGGCAAGCCTTCCACCACACCACCACTTTCCACACCACGAATCAGGGTACACCAACCATATTCTTTGAATGAACGGTTGATGTTAACAGCCATGGCATACGCCGCGTTGGACCACACATATTTGCCGTGGTCAGCGCCGTCAGTAGTCTCTTCAAAGTGGAAGGCATCTACTGGGTTAGTGCGAATACCGTATGGCAGACGCGCCAGGAAACGCGGCATTGCCAGGCCAATATAGCGAGAGTCTTCAGACTGACGCAGTGAGTTCCAGGCAGCATACTCAAGATTCTGTGTGAAGATCTTGGTCAAATCACGCGGATTTGACAGCTCTTGCCAGGATTCCATCTGTAATACGGACGGTGCAGCACCCGTGATAAAAGGTACGTGTGCAGATGCAGCAACCTTACCGATTGAAGCCAGCAGGTCAACGTCAGGCGCAGTATGGTCAAAGTAGTAATCTGCCACCAGGCAACCATAAGGTTCGCCGCCCAATTGGCCGTATTCTTCTTCATAGATTTTTTTGAATAATGGGCTCTGATCCCACGCCACACCTTTATAACGCTTCATATTACGGCGTAATTCATCTTTAGAGATGTCGAGAAAACGCAATCTCAATTTCTCATCAGTCTCGGTGTTATTCACTAAATAGTGCAGGCCACGCCAGGCACTTTCTAGAGACTGAAACTCTTGGTGATGCAAGATCAAATTGATCTGCTCAGACAATTTACTGTCGATCTCTGCAATAATTGAGGCAATGCTCTTATAAGCATCGTCAGATACAGTTACCGAGTTAGCCAGCGCCTGCTCAGCCAATGTTTTAACGGCACCTTCTACTGCCGCTTTGGTCTGCTCAGACTTAGCCTTGAATTCTTTGGTCAATAACGAATTAAAGTCGCTATATTCAGTCGCAACAGCGGCTGGTTTATTTTTTGCTTCTAAAGTGGACATGGTTTTTCTCTTCTTAATCAATCTTACTGTGGAGCATCAGCAGCGGATTGCTTTGTTTTCGGTGCGGATGCCAGTGTTGCCAGTAATGATTTGTCTTTCAGAAGTTTCATTACTAATTCCTCTGCACCTGCCTTGCCATCCATATAGGTTTGCAAGTTTGCCAATTGAGTACGGGCATCTAACAATTGAGACAGAGAATCGACTTTCTTGGCAATTTCATCGGGAGAAAAGTCATTCAGGCTCTCAAAAGTAATATCCACCATCAACTGGCCTTCACCCGTCAGCGTATTTTTCACAGCAAATGCAACACGTGGTTTCATTGCTTTCATACGCTCATCGAAATTATCGATGTCAATATCCAGCAGCTTTCTATCTGCTACAGAAGGTAAAGGTTCAAGAGGTTTACCGGATAAATCAGCCAGCACGCCCATGACGAATGGCAATTCAACCTTCTTCTCACTACCATATATTTCCACATCGTATTCAATCTGTACGCGTGGCGCTCGGTTACGAGCGATAAATTTTTGGGAATTACTTTTACTAACCATATATGCCTTTTATTCAAAACGTATTGTAAAATCATCAGGAAATAAGCTTCCTGAACCGCTATTGGAGAGATCAAATGTAAAAAATGATACTAAAACGTGCTCCCCTATTTATAAACCAACTCAATACCAGCAGTTGTTCTAACCTGCCCTGGGGTTACCGTATTCGTACCTTTTGCATAATAACCCGCTAAAAAATAGTGTGTGACATCTGCACCAGAACTGGAAATAACATATTCCTGTACACTATTTTCATCGCCAACCACCATTTGTTGCCCTGCAGCTTTACTTAATCTGATTTGCGCGTTTTTGCTGAAATCATCAGCCACTTCATTCTGTAAATTTCCGGTTGTTGCATCCGGCATGGTAGCGCCAGCAGCGATAAAGCGTAATGACACTGTTCTATTTACCGGACATTTATTCAGCGCAATTTGAAATTGCTTTTTACCAGCTTCTGCTTTATCGATTTTTAATTCGGTGGTCGACAAAGTCGGTAATAAAACTGACTCTGAAGAAGAACCGCCATCAATACTGACTTCACAGGTATCTTCCAGATACTCACCGGTAAATGAAACCTGAACTTTACAATCTGCCGCCCCAGCACATGCACTGGCTGCCTGAGCGGGCTGACGCGCAATAAAAGCCGCAACCAGCAATAGCAGAAACGATAAAAGTTTCAGTACAACATTACTTTTTAACCACGAAGACATACCACCTCCAACTGTGTTATATGCGTACGTTCTGCCTTCGCTGTAGCATTTGCTTCCGTGCCTGAGTGAATACGGCATTTATCTTTACCACCATTTCTGATGACCTGCAGGGGTTGTGAACCCGTCCCCCAACCGCGAATAAATGCCATACCACCTTGCCCGACGATCCCCTGACTCACACCATCTGCATCCAATAGATCCGTACCAATAGGGAGAAACTCTTTATTTTCATCCCTGACGATAAGAACCAATGGTGCGCCAATAATGGTCTTCATCGCGACCGGGATCATTGCTCCTGTTCTCGGTACCACTACTTTTTGACTCTCCAGCACATCTACCGAATCAGGTAATTCTTTGTAATCAATTGCCACTGTATTTTCACGGTATGCAGTCATCGACGGCATAACGGCATAACCACGACTATCAATTGTTGCACCGTTACCGTTAAACAACTTAGCACCCGTAGCGCCTTCAGCATGCACGATAGCAAAAGGTGCATCGCCAAGGCGTGGGCCGATAGTTACTCCTCCCTGATGAGCAACTAAACTACCGTTGGCCGAGGCAGACAACTGACGAGATGAGTTGTTACTCGCTGATGCCGTCATCCCGTACTGGCCTACTCCGGTCTTGTAACTCATGTTACCGACCACCGTCTTACGTGCTGCAGAGTCATTGCCACTGCTATACGACGTCCCGACACCATAACCCAGCTCACTCTGATCACCCTGGCTACCACTGGCATTCATCTGCACTAGCGTATTTCCTGCATCATCACGGCTGGCCATTGAATACAATGTGTTAAACAATGGTCGCTTCACGATACTGCCACCCAGAGGGATGCTAATAGACGCCATATAACTGTTTTGGTAATCGTTATTACTGCTGTTGTCATTACTACCGGTGTAACTGCTATTACTGGTTCGCATTGCCGTCAGCGCATAAGAGAAATAACGCAGCGAATGATTAAAGGTCACGGCATACTGCTGTGACGCATCCTGCCCTCCCCAGTAACTATAAAAACTACTATTCAGGTTCAGCGACATATTGTCAGTGACCCGCTGAGAAACACTCACCGATAAACGGTTGCGGGTACGAGAATCAAAAGCGCTGTTAGCGTTTATGCTGCCGTAGTGATCCTGACTCGCTTCCCTAAAAGTATAAAAACCGTTGGACGAGTATCTATATGCCGCCAATGTCAGGTTGGTATCGGTCTCGCCAACGTATTTGGTATAGTCAACTTTGTAACTATTACCTGATGAACGGCGGTCATCACTCAATTCACTTCTTGCGTGCGTGACATCAAATGAAATCCCCCCAATTTGGGTATTAAATGCGTTACCGATCCCTACCGAACTGTAATTCTCTGCCAGTTGCGCTCCGCTATACAGCGTATAAGTGTTGCCAAGACCGTAGTAATACGCACCTTGTACAATCGTCGGATTCGCATTTACCGAATTATCATTCAATCGGCCAGCGGCGATATCAAACTGAGATACCCCTTGATAAAGCAACATCGGCGGCGCTGAAAACGGAATTCTTTGGCTACGGGTACGGCCATCAGATTCAGTCACCGTCATTTCTAAATCACCGCCGTAGGACATGGTGCCGATATCGGCCAGCTCGAACGCCCCTGGCGTAACGACTGTTTCATATATCGTCTGTCCACGCTGAGTCACCGTGACTCTGGCGTTTGTTTCCGCCACTCCCCGTATAACCGGTGAGTAATTTCGGATCCCTTCAGCTAACATTCGGTTATCGGATGCCAGTTGAACACCTCGTAAACCAAACCCTTCAAATAAACTCCCGCGGGTATCACTATCCCCCAGAGTTAGCTGACTCTTCAGCGAGATAACATCTGTGGACGCAAAACCATATAAACTCTGGGTTTGCGCACCACCATCATTGCTCCAACGGGTATTAAGACGTTTTCTTAACCGCCATTCACCAAGATTGAGACCGGTAATCAAGCCAATATTGGCGTTATAGGAATTCGATTTTGGCCCGTCATCTCTATTACCGTTAAAAACGCTATAAACATTGCTGTTATAATCCAGGAAACCGACTGCGGCCCCTGCATCCCACAAACTGGGGCTAATATAGCCTCGCGGATGTTTCACTAAATTAAACTGTGGGACAGTAATTGAAAGTTCAAAGTCCCCTGAGTTATAACGCGTACTGCTGTCTTTAATTAAATCTCTTAAGTTGTAGCATTGATCTTTCGCTGCTTCTTTTACGTCATTCGCTATCTTGGTCGAACCATTCAGTTCGATTCTCAGACCTATTGCATCAAGCTGGTCCAATTTAAAACAAGGCTCAGCGGTGGATTCGCCAGCAACGGATTCAAAGCGAATACTTTGCTTTCCGCTCATCTTGCCATTAACGATAACCATCACATCATAAACTCCGGGGGATACCGGGTTTTCATTCATAAATTTTGCTACATCAATCCCTGAACCGCGAATAAATTCAGGATTAAACTCGACTGCGGTAACTTCAGTCTCATTATTTTCATTCACTAATGGTGCCGCTATCACACTCTTATGTAAGAACAAAGTCGTACTTATAATTGTTAACGTAAAGCCCAATGAATTTCTATAAGGTAAATTCACTAATCTATCGATTTTATTTTTTAAGTAGCGCGTTATACATGAATGATTCACGAGCAAAAGCTCCCTTTAATACCCTACGGCTTACCTGCCATTTCATAGCAATAGCTTCCGGTTTCCTATCCGACACGCTTATCCTTGCTACGCAGCGTTTTATTATTTTTTGACAACGACTCCTTTACCTTGTGCAAAAGATATATTTCCATCAATCGCTGCACCGTAATCATTTAATAACTTGTAACTCATTGTAGAAATGCCTGAAACTTTGCTCTCCGGATAAAATACCGAACTGGAAAGTGGCGCCAGCATATCTGTCTTCAGATCAACTTTTTTCCCGCCAGCAGTCACAATGCCGGAGTCAAAGGAAAAGTAATAAGGCGATGAGTTTGTTACTTTTACGCCCTGACCTTTTTGGCTATCGTTAATCAATTCCCATTGCAGCTTTTCAATTTGTTCTGCACTGCTGCTATTTAAAGCTGTTGGCCGATAGAAAATTTTAATTCGGGTACGAAATGCCAATTCTAATTTATTTTTATCAGCACTGTCTTTTTGCACTACTGGTATTTCTAGCATGTTAAGCCAGAAGACCGATTCTTTATCTTGCGGCAAAGCCATACCATTATAAATCATACGAACACTTTGCCCTTTACCGCTCTCAACACGAAATACGGGCGGCGTCACAATAAAAGGAATAGTGACATTATTTATTTTGGCATTACTACTTCCATCATCAACCCAGACCTGTACTAATGCGGGCTCCTTACCTTTATTATTCGTGCGTACGTTAACTTCTTTCTGAGCCGCTGGGAATATCACACGTGTACCACTGATGGTCATAGCAGCATACGTTGGGATGTTGCCAGCAATCAGCGACAACACTAAAATAATCGTTTTATAAAACATAACGTTACCAAATAATAATGAGTTAGAGCTGTACGTCTGGTGATATAACAACTCGTTACTAATGAATGCTGTTGTAACTTTAGCAACAAGTTGTTATCACTACTTTGGTATGACGACCCAATTACAGTTGGGTCGTAAACCTATCACTCAATGAGTGATTAATTATAAGACAGTACGTATTGAACTTTAGCTGCCACTACACCTGGAGTGGTTGCTGCTGTTGCATAGTAACCACCAGCGTAAGACAGAGTCGCAGAACCTTTAGCATCCTCGCCAGTACCTGGAGTCACATTGAACGCTGCACCAGTATCACCTACACGGATTTGTGAGCTAGTTTTATCCAGGTTATACAAACGTACTTCAGCCCCAGTTGCTCCACCAGTAGCACTATTGGTCAGGTTACCCGTAGTTGGGTTAACACCATCGCTGTTAATTGCGTTGAAGTGGGCAGAAACTTTAGTCACAGCTGCTGGGCAATCCACGACAGAAATAGTGAAGTTTGTGGAACCTTCTTGATCACCATTTTTGGTCAGAACGCTAGTAGAAAGTGTTGGCAGTTTTACCAGCACATCTTCCTTACCCGTTTCAATCTGGCAAGTATTATCTTGCAACAAACCGTCGAAGGTAACAGTACCATTTGAGGCAGCAAAAGCGGTTGTTGAAGAAACAGCCAAAGCCAGTGCACATACAGCCAGATTTACTTTACGCATTACTTTCATCCTTTAGTTTACTATCCAATTAAATTATTTAAATACAGCACATATAGTTAACATCTGTATAACAGATACGCCCTATTCTTTTTTGCCTTTCATTTTGACAAGAAACAGCAAATTCCTTTTTGAGATAAACTATTCAGCTGACAACATTAAACTTGATGTCTTTTGTTATTTATCTTTTTCACTCTGCACAGAAACTGTGAATTTATTTTCAACCTTATCGACGAATACAATCTGATTTGGCATTGCATCGTGGTCACGTAAAATAAACTTACCAATTTCTGGTGTAATATTCTGTTCAATATAACGAATAAGCATACGGGCGCCGGTTTCTGCTACCGCGCAACGGCTAACTATATCGTCAACGACCACATCGCTATATTGCAAGGTCAACTGATGCTGAGATTGCAACCGCTGGCCGATACGATCTAAATGCAATCGAACAATATGCTGCAACGCACTCTGCTGTAGCGGTAAATAAGGAATCACAGTGACGCGACCTAAAAATGCTGCTGGGAAAACTTTCAGCAATTCAGGTTGTAAAGCACTTAATATTCCATCTTGATCTGGGGCAGTATCCGGATCAGCGAATAAGTTACTTAATAGTTCACTACCCACATTGCTGGTTAACAGCAAAATAGTGTTTTTAAAATCAATAAACCGCCCTTCGCCATCTTCCATCTGACCTTTATCAAATACCTGGAAAAACAGTTCATGGACATCTGAATGTGCTTTTTCAATTTCATCTAACAGCACGACACTATAAGGTTTACGACGGACTGCCTCGGTTAATACACCACCTTCGCCGTATCCCACGTAGCCCGGAGGCGAGCCTTTTAATGAGGAAACCGTGTGTGACTCTTGGTATTCACTCATATTAATCGTGATAAGGTTTTGCTCACCGCCATACATACTTTCCGCAATGGCTAATGCTGTTTCTGTTTTACCCACACCGGAAGGACCAACCAACATAAAGACGCCCAGCGGTTTCCTTGGGTCTGCCATCCCCGCACGTGCAGTCATAATATTTTCGCTTAACTGGACTAATGCATGAGGCTGGCCAATCACTCGCTCTTCGAGACGTTGCGGCAGTTCCATCACGGCACGAATATCGTCTTTGAGCATTTGCCCTACTTGAATCCCGGTCCAATCCGCAACAATGTTGGCGATCACATTCGCATTAACCTCAGCTTGCACCAACGGCTGTGCACTGCGAATGAGCAATAATTGCTCTTCCAGTTGTGCCAATTGCTGCTGATGCTGCTGGCGTTTTTCTTCATCAGGCGTTGGTTGCGACACCAGTTCATACAGCGCCGTTCGCGTAGCCGTAATGGCAGCGACCAATTCACGCTCTGCCTGCCAACGTTCTTCAAGCTTGTTTGCCGCTGCTGAATGCTGGGCAATCGTAGCTTCTAATAGCGCTGCACGCTCGTCCTGCCCTTTTCCGAAATGTCGGGCTTTTTCCAGCGATGACAGCTCGGTTTGCGCGGTCTCACTCTGGAAAGTCAATTGCTGCAATTCTGCCGGTTGCGAGAATTGTGCGACAGCAACTCGCGCACAAGCAGTATCAAGCAGGCTGATCGCTTTATCCGGCAACTGCCGAGCAGGAATATAACGATGCGATAATCGCACAGCAGCTTGCAAGGCTTCATCCATAATCCATACGCCGTGGTGTTTCTCTAACGCTGGAGTCAATCCACGTAGCATCGAAATGGCAGTATCTTCATTAGGTTCATCGACCTGAAGAACTTGGAAACGACGAGTTAGCGCCGGATCCTTTTCAATATGGCGTTTAAACTCACTCCAGGTTGTCGCGCCAATAGTCCGTAACTGACCGCGCGCCAGTGCGGGTTTGAGTAAATTAGCTGCATCACCGGTTCCTGCATTTCCCCCCGCGCCGACCAGCGTGTGAACTTCATCTATAAACAGGATGACAGGAGTTGGTGAAGCCATTGCTTCGTCTAAAACATTCTTCAGGCGTGCTTCAAACTCGCCTTTCATACTGGCACCCGCCGAAAGAGCGACAACATCCAGAGTTAACAGACTCACCTGACTCAGTGCTGGAGGCATTTCACCTGCAGCAATCGCCAACGCCAGACCTTCAACTACGGCTGTTTTACCCACGCCAGCTTCGCCGGTGAGCAACGGGTTGTTTTGCCGACGACGCAGTAAAATATCCACCATCGTACTGATTTCATGGTTGCGCCCCAGTACTGGATCTATCTTGCCTTCACGGGCTAATGCAGTCAGGTCCGTAGTGTACTGCGCCAATGTCGCGGTACTTTTTCCATTAATTGCATTGCTGGCTTCGCCGGGTAATGTGCCGTCATACATTGGGCTGCCATCGGTGGCCGCTTCATTGGTTTCGGGCGATCCCTGCGTAATAAAGTTAAAATCGCTGCTCAAATGTTCCAGTGGAATTTTTTCCATTTCTGGAGCAATAGCAAACAGTGCCCGGCGCAATTCCATATTGGTTAGCATTGCCAGCAATAAATGTCCGCTGCGAACACGTGTATCTAAACACTCCAGGCTGGCGTACACCCATGCCCGTTCGATTGCTAATTCGATATGGTATGAAAAATCAGAGATGCTGGTTGCCCCGACGGGCAAACGGGCAAGTGCTTGAGCCAAGCCACGTTCAAAAGCATCTACATCAACAGCAAAATAGCGAACAATATGTTTTAGATCGTTATCTTCTTGATGCCAAAGTTGGTTCACCCAATGAATCAACTCGACATAAGGGTTGCCACGCAACTTACAAATCGTTGTGGCACTTTCAATACCTTTGAAAAGAGTGGCATCCAGTTTGCCGAAAAGATTTTTCCTTGTAATAGCCACGTTGTTTATCCTGGTCTTTTTAACTGTATCCACACCTGCATGTATTTATGTCTACATGTGTATATCAGCTTATATGTTTATGCGTATTTGCGGAGCATCGCGAGGTCATTATTATTACGCCACGAACTTTTGTGGGGCTAAGAGTAAAGGGGTAAAATAAAAAACGAAAGTATATTTATTAAATATTGCGCATTTTAAGAATTTTGCTCAAATTAATTTAACATGCAAAGTGACATATTCTAAAAACTAAAAAAGTTAATGTAGGATAATTCACTTTTCGATAAGCGAAAATTCCTACAAATAAGAAAGAAAATGAGAAAAACATGAAAGAGTGACTGAATTAAATTAGGAATTTCGCCCATAACAAAGTCCTAAAGTTACATATCGACAACAATTTAACACGTTGTTTGCATTGAATATTCAACAGAAAGCACCTATGTAATAGTTATCGATACTTTAAATGGCATTGAGCCAAAAAATCTTGCGTGTAATAATTTACCTATTAAACAGGATTTAAAGAATAGTTATTGTGAATTTTCATCCGCATAATAAATGCAATGGATGAAAATTAATTTTATTATTCCCCCATGCATATACATAATTTATAAAACCGTTGTTTCGTTATCGCTGAATACGTTAAATCCGAATAAGTGAATATCAACAGATACGACTCGACTGATTAGACGAAATAAAGCTGACATAACAACTGAGGCAGTAAGTGGATCACAAATTTCTTGATTACTATAATAAAGAACTGACTTTCATGCGCGAAATGGCGCAGGAATTCGCAGATAAGCATCCTAAAATAGCGGGCCGCTTAGGCATGCACGGGATTGAAGTTGCTGACCCCTATGTCGAACGCCTGATCGAGTCTTTCTGCTTTCTCTCTGCCAGAACACAAATTAAGCTGGATGCCGAATTCCCTAAATTTACTCAGCGCTTGCTGGATATCGTTTATCCCAATTACAACTCCCCCACCCCTTCAATGGGAGTGATTCAACTTAAGCCAAACCTAAAAGAGGGTGATCTGACTCAGGGCTATAATGTCCCTCGTGGCAGTTCGTTTTTCACCCATATTGCCCCAGGTGAAACGACCCGCTGTGAATTTCGCAGTGGCCAGGATGTCGGATTATGGCCACTGGAGATAACAGAAGCGCGCCTAAGCTCTATTCCTCCCGATATGCCTAATCTGGAAAAGCACCGTATCGCCTATCATCGGCTAAAGGGTGCCTTGCGCATTAAGCTGAAACTGGTCGGCGACCTGCAATTTTCGCAGCTAGCAGGATTGGATCGCCTGCCTATCTATATTAATGGTGACGAGAGGATAGTCTCTCACATCTTTGAACTTCTGCATGCCAGCCATGTTGCAACTATCATCCGTGCAGGGCACGGCGTGACAGCTGAAGATACCGTGATAAGTAATGACGCTCTTGCTTTTGAGGGGTTAAGCCCGGATCAAAGCCTACTGCCGTTGTCGTGGAATATTTTTCATGGCCATAACCTGATGCAGGAATACTTCACTTGCCGCCAGCGGTTCTATTTTTTCACGCTGACTCAACTGTCCAAAAGTCTACGCAATAATCACACCAACGAAGCGGAGATTATTATCTTACTGGACCGGCTGCCACAGGAGCTGGTGAGTCATGTTGCCCCTTCTCGCTTCCTATTGAACTGCACTCCGGTGATTAATCTATTCCAGAAGCGCATGGACAAAATTGAGATTAATCGTGCACTGAATGACTTTCATGTGGTGCCCGACCGAAGCCGCCCGCTCGATTACGAAGTTTTCTCCATCACGAAAGTCTTTGGTCAACAAGCGGAAACCAGTAACGAGGTGGTATTTAACCCCCTCTACCAAACACGCCATTGCGATAATGGTAATTTTGGTCGCTATTTTTCTATTACCCGTAAGCCCAGAACGAGTCAGAACAATAAGCGTAAATATGACACCCGTACGCCTTATGCCAGTACTGAGGTCTTCGTTTCGCTGGTTGATCAACAAGAAGCGCCCTACGGCGATAATCTGCGGTATTTATCCATTGAAGCGCAGGTGACTAACCGAGATCTGCCACGGTTGATTACCAGTAATGGAAATTTTGAATTAACCATGTCGGATTCAGCGCCAGTACACGGTGCGCACTTTGTATTTCAGCCCAGCCCCCCTAGGGCTCCTTTTGCGATAGATGAATCAGCCTGGCGATTAATCCGTCAGCTCAGTTTCAACTACTTGCCGCTATCCGATATGACCCATGCTAATGGAGGGGAGTCGCTACGTAACATGCTGCGTCTGTTTGTTAGCGCCTCAGATCTCGAATCGAATACACAAATCGATGCACTGGTTGGCTGCAAAAGCGAGCCGGTAATCAGACGACTACCCGGTAATGGCTTACTGGTTTATGGTCGTGGGATCTGTTGCACCCTGACCGTCGATGAGGAAGGGTTCTCTGGCATCAGCCCCTATCTGTTTGGCTTGATTATGGAAAACTATTTGGCACGCCATGCCGCGATTAATGTGTTTACCGAGACTGAACTGCACTCGATGCAAAGAGGACGTGTCGCTCAGTGGAAAGCCCGTCCTGGTCGCCGGGGAGTGCTGTGATGCAACCCGACGACAGCATACAGCAGCAGAGCCAACTCAATCTGGAAACCTGGTATCAGCAAGCAGAGCCTTGGAATGCTGGTTTTATCAGCATGATGCGGGTGAATGCTGCCCGAACGCCCGATATGCCCGCTCCCGCTAAAGCCATGCTGCCGAAACAGGAAACCTTCCGTATCGGCCAAAGTGCCAATATGGCGTTCTCACCTCGTGAGATAGCACATGTTGAAATGAAAGACGGGAAGATGGACCTGCAGCTTTTTGGTCTGGGTATCTGGGGGCCTCACGGCGCGATGCCGTTACAAATGACCGAACTGGCCTACACCCGAGCTGAGTTGCATGACCATACACTGACCGACTTTGCCGATCTGTTTCATCATCGGGCGCTATCACAGCTCTATCGTGCATGGTTTGTCTCTCAAGACACTGCTTCGCTTGACAGGCAAAATGATGAGAAATTCTCTTTTTATATCGGCAGCCTGGTCGGTTTAGATCCAGCGGAGCTGACACATAGTGCGCTACCAGTGCATGCTCATCTCGCTTCATCCGCCCACCTTATTCGTGAAGCTCGTAACCCAGAAGGCTTAGTCGGTGCATTGCAATACTACTTTGAAGTGCCGGTCAGCATAGTCGAATACGCCCAACAATGGATCTTTCTGGATAAAAGTGACCAGACGCAATTGGGCGATAGTGCCTCGGCGATGCTGTTAGGTGACGGAGCCATTCTGGGCGACACCGTTTTAGACCGACAGCATAAATTCGAGCTGATACTTGGCCCGCTCAGCCTGCAACAGTATTTGCGTTTCAGCCCATCAGGACAGGATTTACCGGTATTACGTGAATGGGTTCGTAACTTTGTCGGATTTGAATATGCGTGGGAAGTGCAGTTGTTATTAACCGCCAATGAGGTTCCAACCGCTACGTTGGAGGGCACTAGCCAGTTGGGATACACCAGTTGGTTAGCCCGGGAGGATGTCTCAGCCAACGTACGCGGAATGAGTTTCGAACCCGAAATGCACCGTTATTAACCCATCAGCATCACGGCTAAGCCCGAGAGCGAAAAATTTGACGACGTCCACCCATGGCGTTGAAAGGAATAAACATGAGTGTACCAAGTATCGCTGATAGCACCGGTTATTATCATCGCCTGATGCAGCCTATTCCGGGTGATCATCCTTGCGGCCCAAGTTTGGAATATGACTCGGCATTTCTGATGCTGCAAACAAAACTGCAACCCAAGCTGACCGCTGAGTACGGCAACTTTGTTGAAGTCGCGGAGCCTACCAACTGGACCGATACCGAGCGAAAATGCCTTGAGCTGCTAGGCAAAGCACGTGACATCCGTTTACTGATTATTCTGATGCGCTGTCGAATGCGTCAAATTGGCGTAAGTGCGGTGCAAGAAGGGCTGGAAGCCCTGCTGTGGTGTCTGAGTGCCTGGCCGGATGATCTGCATCCACAGTTACTTGATGAAGGCGAATTTGAACCTTTCATGCGGGCTAATGCTTTTGCGGAATTAGACGATATCGATGGTTTTATTGCTGATTTTCGCAACCAACCACTGCCTAAAGCCGCAGGAATGCAAATATCAGTCAAAGAGCTTGAGAAAGCATATTCGTTCCCGCGCGAAGAAGGTGCGCTGGAAGAAGCGACTCTGCAAGCCATTGAACATGATTGGCAGGCCCGTTCCGATAGCGCGATCCTCTCTTTGCAAAAAGCTTATGCATTGCTATTAGAATTAACCGCTCGTCTTAACCATTCTCTCGGTGATGTCACCCCTGACTTCGTCAGATTGACCACGGTGTTACGCCACTTCGGTGGAAGCAATATGGCCGATATCGCACCTATCGCAGCCTTTGAAACGCCTGAATATATTACGGCGTCCGAGGCCACTGAAGTCTATACAGCAGCTCCGGAATGGCAGCCTGAGGAAATAGTCACCGCAATCAGTGTACCCGCTGATACTGCGACGCCCACTTATCCGCCCGTGCCACAGTCGCCACCATTGCAATCGCCACCACCAGTAGCCGTTGTAGCACAAGTGCCAATCGCGCCAAAAGGAATTCAAAATCGCGCGGACGCTTTATCTCGACTCATTGAAGTACGCCAATGGTTTGCAACTACCGAGCCTAGCAGCCCAGTGATCGCGCTATTGTCTTTCTCAGAAAAAACCATTGGCAAAAGCTTTGGTGAATTACTGCAAATCATTCCACCAGAACTGATTTCTAAACTTGATGCAGGACAGGAGTAGTTAGCCATGACAAGGACGCTTTTTATATTGGCATTCGGCGCGATGACTGCCGGGCAAGCAAGCGCCATCTGTATCATTGATACAGAAAGCAAAGACGGCGGATCTCAGCCATCAACCATGAATATATCTGCTTTAACGATCACTATTGATGCAGATGCAGCCGCCGATACCACCAAATTTATTGCCGAGGCGGATTCAGCAACGCAAGGGACCAGAGTGACTTATGTCGATTGCGCCATTGGTAACCCTTACGGCAAAAATGTCGCCACCTTGATAGGGGCAGATTTGGGTAAGGGATTATTTGCCACCAATATCGACGGTATTGCCATTAAGCCCATGTGGAGTAATGGGGCTGCCTTTGGTACGTTCAATACTAGCGCGAAAATGTCATTTACCACTGAAATTGGCCGTTGGACATATCCACCTAACTCCTATTTTAGAATTGAGTTTTATAAAACCAAGGAGACACTCTCCTTGACTAATCCTGCGGGTCAGGAGGTTTTACCAGCGGGTACTGCGGCCTACAACTGGGTGAACAGTAATAGTGAAAGCAGCTACGCACAAAAACTGGTTATTGGCCAAATCACTATTATCAGCACCCCATCCTGTACTTTTGACGGTACCAAAATTGTCGATTTTGGCCTGGTAACCTCAAGCACATTGAATAATGGAGTCGAGCGCAATCTGGATTTTGATATCACCTGTAAAACCGATTATGGGCAATATTCAGCCACCGCCGCCATTACCACGCAAACGCCAACTGCCGATGGAAATTACATTAAAGTCAAAGACAAGGATGGCCAGGATGATCGGATGCGCATAAAAATCAGCGACGGTAACGGGAAATTACTGGCGCCTAATGGCAATGATATTGAGCAAAAACTCAATATCGCTAGTGCGACAACGGCTGAATTCAAGTGGAAAGCCACCCTTGAACAGGTATCAGCCACAGCCAAACCCGCTAACGGCAACTTTAGTGCCGCCGCAGAAATTATTTTGCAAGTTAATTAACCCATTTGGTTAACACTGTTAATTTACACGGATTATATATGCAGTCTGTATCTTCTATTTTTGTGAGCATTGCGAGCTATCGGGATTCAGAATTGATCCCGACGCTACATGACATGATAAATACAGCTAAAAGCCCCAAAAATCTCAATATTGCGGTTTTCTGGCAAGATGAAAATGACATTAATACTTTCATTAACCAGGGCATGCGGCTGATAGAAAGTAAAACCCATCTTGGCTACCCATTACATCAATTGGAATATAACCAAGCGCATATATGGGTTTTAGCTGTGCATTATTATCAGAGCAAAGGAGCTTGTTGGGCAAGGCATATGGCTGAAGGACTCTTTCAGGATGAAGCCTACTTCTTGCAAATAGACTCCCATTGCCGATTTATTCAACACTGGGATCATGAAATGGTCACGATGTTAAATAGCCTGCGAGACAAAAGCCCTAAGCCAGTGTTATCCGCTTATCCCCCAGGTTATGAACCCGGTGAGAATGAAAACAGAAAAGATTATGTCAGTCGGCTGATTTTTAATACTTTTAGCTCTGAAGGCATGGTGCAAATGATGTCCACGCCTTTTACCGAAAATGCTCCCGTGCGCTGCGGATATTTAGCCGCTGGCTTCATATTCACCGATGGCAGCTTTGTCCGTGATGTCGCCAACGATCCAGACATTTTCTTTCTAGGCGAAGAAATTGCCATGGCTGCCCGTGCGTTTACTCATGGCTATGATTGTTACGCTCCGCACAAAATCCTGCTGTGGCATTTCTATACTCGCAGCAAGCACAGCAAAGTTTGGTCTGATCACAATAATGAGGCCAAGAAATCTGGCGCGGTGGAACTTGCCTGGTGGGAACGGGACAAAATCGCTAAAAGTCGTGTCCGTACTCTTCTGGGCACTGAACAAAGCAACGCAGAACTTGGCTGTTATACATTGGGCTCACAACGCACCTTACAAGAATTTGAATATCGTCTCGGGGTTAGTTTTAGCAAGCGAGCTGTACATCAAGATGTCGTCGGCACCGACAAAGTGAGCTATTTCACTGATCTCCCAACCGCCCACGAGCAGTGGCTAGAATCCTTAATTCTGGTCAATAAAAAAACGCTAAAAATAGAGAAGAGCGAAGCCGATTTCACCCGTGAAGATGTGGAGTGGTGGCACATAGGTGTTTATAACGCGAAAAATACTCAAGTTATGGCGGAAAATGTTGATATCAGCAACATGAATAAAATCATTACCAAAACCGATGACTCAAGTTTTGAGTTAAAACTGGCCTTTAATACCGAAACGGATTCAAACCCATGCTCTGTCAGAATATGTCCTTATATTCGATTGCAGGGTTGGGGTGATGTTGTGGAGAAACCCTGGTGAAAAGCGAAGACATTTTCAAGCAGATTTTAAGCATTGACACCTTATTATCTTTTAATGGCATTATTCCGTCATTATCCGGCTTCCAGCGAAAACTGATTGCGCAGGTCGAGGCATTTTGCATCACACTGAAATCAGAACAACATCCCCCTATCGAAGTCGACAGGTTATGTCACCAGCTTTGCCACTATTTGGATAAACGTACTGAAAATACAATTAAAGATAAGGGGTTAAGTTGGGATGGCTATTTGTTATTAGACTATTTCTATGGTTACAGTACACCAGCTCCTACTGATAATGTCAGCCTGGAAGCGTTATTAAATAGCGATGACGAAATCATCTGCCAATATACGCTAAAAATACTCGTCCTCTCGCGTAATTTACCCATCCGTGATGTGAAATCACAGCAATTATTTGCACAGTATGGGCATAAGCTATTACAGCCTAATCTGGTTATGGATAACGATTATCTTCACATGGAGCCAGAGCCGGAGCCGGAGGAAACAGGTCACAATGAAGAACCTCTCGAAATAGAACAAACATCTGAGCCACGTCAAATTTGGCGATCGTTAGGCTTACCTCTCTTTACAGCCCTGTTATCGCTGGGCGCGTTTTGGTTTTTGTGCTCTCGTTATTTAGGTGATCTGTCTTAAATGTTTAAGCTCAAATTAAATAAGTCGCTATTACTGCTCTGGTTGGCAACCTGTGGCGCATTAATAGCAAGTCTGGCTTTGTATGAAAATACGTTATGGAATAATGCTGTTTTTATTGCTTTCCTAGCTCTATTGCTGCTCACAGTCTGGCAACATTACACCCTTAAACCAGAACCCTCTCCGCCAGAACCACAACAGCCCCCTCAGCCGGTGGTTGTAGAAACTGCGCATCAGGGGAATACCGTCATTTTGATTCTTGGCCCCTATGCCGCCAAATGGTTTAGTCATCCGGGAGCTACCGATAATACGCGTTTTTCCAGTCAGGCTATTTGGATCTTAATTCCTGATCCGGAATCATTGCAAAAAAGGCTCAAACATATAGCGACACATCATCCATCTGCGCAGGTATTGGCTTTTTTCCCGTTCTTGCCTGACGTGTATGAAAGTACATCAATTATCATTTCACAACTAACAAAATGGCAGAATAGCTTTTCGGCATTACCCCTGCAAACTCCCCTATCCTGCGTGTTTGCTATCTATATTCAGTTAAGTGAGGAACGCCTTAGCCATAATCCTGATAATGCATATTGGACTGGAAATATTAATCTCGCCAATAAAAAAGAGATCGATATCACGGCTGCTTTCCAAGCATTGAGCCAAAAACTTGAGTTGCAAGAAACTAGCAGTACAGCATTCTCATCCCAGCGTCACGCGATTGCACATAATCTGTTTATTTGGTTAAACGAATCTGGCGTGACAAATAGCTTAAAAAATCTCTTTTCCCACACATCATTACAGCTGACTGATGTAATTTTGTCCGATAACGGAAAAGGGTTTATCAAGCATGGTGCCTGGTCGGTATGGCTAGAGAAAACATTGGGGATTCTGCCTGGTTTGGCCTCATCACTATCACGGCCACCTTTCCCGGAAGTTATTAATTGGCGAAAACCACTGATAGCTCCAGTAGTGAAATCGGCTGCTATTGAAACCCCAACACCGCCGAGATGGTTATGGAGTTTAGGTTTTGCCACCCTACTGTTAGCAGTACACATAGCCTATTCTTTATCACAAGAAAAAAATCGCCATGACCAATTTAGCCAACAAATGGTTACTTTGGATAATATGAACGATATATCCATACAACATATTACTGATAATATTTCGAAGTTAACTGACAGGGCCAAAGTTTATTCTAACTGTTTGAATATAATCAACATTACACGATGGGGGTTATCTCAATGCGCGCCGCTATTAGATAAAACAAATCACCAAATTGAACGTTATCAAGATATTCCTGCGTTTAGTTCTACCCAAATGGCTCCAATGTTTGATTCAAATAGCATAAAGCTGAAACCCAATGCGCAAACAAACGAAACTATGGCATCCCTGTTACTTCTGGTAGAACAGTATAAAGGAAGAAAAATTCTCATTATCGGTCATTCGGACAATACCGGTAGTGCAGCATTCAATATGACAATTTCCGAACAACGCGCAGTTGTAGTTCGGGACTGGCTGATCAAAAACAGTGCACTGGCAAAAGAAGATTTCATTATCCGAGGAATGGGTGCATCAGAACCGATCACATCAAATGATACACCAGCAGGACAAGATCAAAATCGGCGCGTTGAAGTGCTGTTATTACCAATACATAACAAAAATGCAGGAGCTTAAAATCCTATGAGTGCTATTTCTTCTACTTATTCTATTTTTGAGGGCACCTTTCTGACAACGGCCCCGGTTCTGGATCAGTCAGTGAACATTTTAATGTTCAGAGATCCTGATAATCACGAATATACCATTATCATTAACCGTGCTTTATTAGATGAAGAACAAACACCTGAAGATTTCTGTGAAAAAGAGATGGAAGCATTACGCAATAAATTACCTGGATTTCAAATTGAGGGGAAATTGCTCAAACATGAGCTTGGTCCGGCGAAACTTCCCGTAGTACAAGTGGCAAACAATTTTTTGCAAGATGGTGAAATTACTCGCCAGGTACAATCTATCGTATTACTGCCGCATCATGCCATCTCAAATCCAGCTAATCGTGTGGTACTTATTTTCACTTTGACTACGACCGGGGGGGAGTTTACTGAACATCAACGTAAACATTACGTACAAATTATTAATAGCTTTAATCCAAAAATTATATCTGCACGTTAATATCAGCCAAGAATCACTTCGCGCGATATTATCCAATATAGCGTGAAGTGATAATTTCACCATGATGCGGGGAGTTAAGGCAATTTACTAAAAAAAACAGCATATGATATATCGGTACGGGCAATACATTGTCAATCAGATGCAAATAAAAACAGCTTCTTTATTACTATAATTTTTCATATGTGAAGCATAATTATAAAACTCTAAGCGATTTAACACACCCAGCTTTCTTATCGCATTTCTCCTATGGGTTAATACTGTTTTTTCAGAGCGTTCAAGTATATTTGAAATATCCGTAATCGTATAACCTTGTCCTGTCAATTCTACCACTCGACTTTCAGTGATAGAGAGTTGGATATAATTCTTAAGTCCCAACCGTCTAAATATATCGCTGTTCATCATATTGCAGTGACTGAGGCGTGCAATGGCCAAAACTTTCTTGATTTTAGAGATGATGTCATAGATATCGAGCTGACTGCTATTAAAAGGAATGTTGACTGTCATCATCGGAGTATGATTACTACTGGTACACTTCGCGATAAACCCGTTCTCTTGGTATATATTGACGATCACCATAAAATCTTTAAATATCACATTAGCCCGATGTATCGATTTTTTTTCATGCGGATTAAGGAATAAATAATCCTCAACGCCATCTTTATTAAAAACCTTCTGGAGTAGAGAATGCAAACCTAACTCATAGAAAGCATTTTGGGTTGTAATCGCTAAACTTAACATTTGAAACGTTCCTTATTTTTACCCACTATCCTCAGTCAGGACAGGCTGAACGAATTTTGAATAGAAATGCTGATGACAAATAGTCATTTGCAGAATTTTATCTTTGCGATTGTCACGCTTTAACTGAAAAATTCAGTAATGTGATAAGTGAAAAGTTAAAACCCGAAAGATAGAACTAACTTTACTCAAAATTCGATAATTGAGGGAAGTACATATATCTGAAGGAAATTCTAAATTTAAAATACTTATTTCATTTATCAACGTAAACCTCTCACCTATGAACAATACAGATTGTCAAATATTACCTCGACCATAAAAATTCAATATGGCAATTAAACAACACTGAGAAGTAAAAGTATATGGGAATACCGCCACCAACCTTGTCGGATTTTTCTTACACGTATTGTAAAGATTCGTTGTCATAAAAAGGACATTGCGTTTGCTACCGTATACCGTTATTGATTCAAACGCTTTGGCTGTCTTTTTACATTCCCTTTAGTAACAATAGATTACCTTGATTTAAAGCCAAGACTGAGATTCTTGATAAGACAAAAGTACATGAATGACTTTTAAAATTTATTGATGTTAATATCCTTACCAAAAACATGGTAAATCGATAATAATTTTTTTATGAGTTTAGTAAATGGCAAAGACACAAAATAAACCCACACATTCTCTATGGGTGCTATGCCACCAGCCAGTATATATTGTCAGCCAACCAGAAAGATAATCGTTTTTATAGCTTGGAAATATAAAATTGATCGGTGATACCAATCAAATTTAATTATATAATATAAATATCAGCTACATCATAAGTAGCCATTCAGTGGACAGAGATAAAGTCAATAAAAGCGAATGTGGGATGTGACCAAATAGAGTGCCGAATAATACACAATATAAACCCGAGGAAGAGCGTTTCTCCTCTTTCTGCTAGATTAACGTCGTGCTAACAAGGAAATATCTACAGTACCGGAAGACTCAAACAATATAGATACAATAATCAATATTATAACTGAAATTCTTTTATCTCCATAGCTACACGGTTATATTGAAAAATAAAAAATAAAATAACAAAAAAAATAAGTGTGCAAGCAGAGAATGAGAGTCAAATACTATTCCATTCTTTTACGAAAATCGCTGTAAAATAATCAACAACATCCCAATCTGGAATAGAAAAAACGTATACATCAACACCGTAAACCATAGTCATGAACACCCCATAAACACTGCCTCTAATATTATGACTTACCTACCCTTGATATGCCAATCACAATAAAACCATATAAATCAATAGGTTAATCACAAAAAATTATTGATAGAAGTAATAAAATAATACCACTACAAATGAATCACCATAAATAACTTTTAAACCGCGACATGCCGCAGAAAGCACTTAGTTACCACTGACATACTAACGACATTACTACCAATGATTTGCATCATGCGAATTTCAGTAGGCATTTCAAAACACGGCCTTGAATATGAAATAAACACGCCTTCTGTCAGTGGAATATTAATTTACTGGGGAATATTCGCCACATCGGTACGCAACGTTTTATCATGGGCATTTGCCAGACTAAATAAAACGATCATTATAGCTCCAATCAAAAACATTCCCGGCAGGGTATGAATATGATCTCTAAGCATCACAACTCAAGCTGGTAATCCTTCTGGTCGTAATAGACCGGCCGCGTTAGTACAGAATAAAAACTCGCATCTCACCAGCTTAAACTTACGAACCGGATGGGTCATTTTGATAATAATAATATTATCTGAGCATCCTATGACTAGAACACTCCTGACAATTCAAAACTATTCGATTGTCAGGTAGATGTCGCTAACACCCCTGCAATTTCAAGTGTGAACGGGCACTGGCAACTCAATATTGCTTTCGGCCAACGACCCCATATTGTTATACATCGCACAGGCCGCATCCACTAAGTGCATGGCTAACGCCGCACCACTGCCCTCACCTAACCGCATACCCATTTGCAAATAGGGCTCCAACTGTAAATGTTTCAGTGCGATAACCGCGCCTTTTTCAGCTGATAGATGAGATGGAATCAGGTAATCACGTACCTTGGGTTCGATACGGCAAGCAGCCAACGCAGAAGCATAGGAGAGAAAACCATCCAACACCACCGGCAAGCCCGCAGCGGCAGCGCCTAACATCACTCCGGTCATACCCACCAGATCAAAACCACCGACTTTTGCTAGCACATCAATCCCATCACTGGCATCTGGCTGATTGGTTTCAATTGCGCGCCGTACGACGGCTACTTTGTGATGTAATTGCTCGCTAGGGAAATTAGCCCCGATTCCAACAGCCAACTCAGGATCAGTATCGGTAAATACACTGACCATCGCCGCAGCAGGGGTGGTATTCGCCATACCCAACTCCCCCACGCCAAACACTTTCACACCGCCCGCGGCCTGTTGCAGTGTCAGTGTTGCACTGGCAACCAGTAAATCTTCGGCTTGTTGACGAGTCATGGCAGCACCGCGGGCTATATTGCCGCTGCCCCGCGCTACTTTCAGATCCACCACGCCGGGCAGCGTATCGCTATCAATACCCACATCCACTATCTTGACTTCTGTACCGGCATTGGTCGCCAACACACAAACACCAGTTATCCCTTTCACCATATTCAGTGCCTGAACCATTGTCACAACACGAGGTGAGATAGCCACACCTTCGTCGTAAACACCGTGGTCAGCTGCCATTACAATGATTTGTTTGCGATCAACCTGATGCCCATATAAACCGCGCATTCCGGCTAATTGAACCGCCAACTGCTCCAAACGCCCCAGGCTGCCCTGCGGTTTTAGCAAACCATCCAGCCGTGTTTTAGCTCGGGCCATCGCTTTACTATCCAGTGGAGCAATGGTGCGAAGAATTGATGAAAGTGTTTGCATCTATTTAACCTCGTGGTGCAGGCTGCAGGCAGCCCGGCTATTGAACGCACGCAACGTGACAAACCCATCATGGATCTCCAACACGCTGTATGCCCCCTGCTCAAAATGAAAATGCCACATGGCGGCGGCTGGCATCGCCAGTAAACGCGCCAGCATCAGGCTTAATACTCCCTGATGGGCAACCAGCAATTGATTGACATCATGATTGTTTTTTTGCTGATTGTTGGTTGAAAGCAGTGATTGAACGACGCTTTCGACTCGGTCTGAAAACTGTATAAAAGACTCCCCGCCAGTGGGGCTGGCCTGTTGCCAGTTAGCTACCCAGGTCGCCCATGCATCAGGGTCTTCACGCTGTAAATCATGGTGATGGCGCATTTCCCACTCACCAAAATTCATTTCATTTAATTGGTCATTAATACCCGCATTTAGAGGTTGCCCCGCCAGCACAATATCGGCAGTATGCCGCGCGCGTAGCAACTGGCTACTAACACCATCAGCAAACGCCACATCAGCCAACCAACGGGCGACATCACCGGCCTGCTCGATGCCGAGTGGCGTTAACGCCAAATCGGTCACGCCGCAAAAAACACCGCGCAAATTGGCTTCGGTTTGCCCATGGCGCACCAGAAATAGTCGCATAGAATGGCTCATCAAGAGTGTTCGAAAATAAGTCGTGTTACAGCAACGCCAGTAGGAATACCAATTCACCTACTTCGGCCGCCGCTCCTAGCGTGTCACCGGTTTGCCCGCCCAGACGGCGGCGCAGGTAGGTTGCCAATAACAGCACCACCACCATGCTAATCACCAACCCTAACAGCGCTGCGCCCTGACCAAGTAGCAGGGTTAATATCGCGCCACCGGCCAAGGTGACGAGTGTTTGTTTTCCCGTCACTTTACCGATGTAAATATTGCCTAATCCATTACCTTCTCGCGCATAGCGTTGGCGATACATCAACAGCACAATCACCGTGCGACTGGCCACTGAGGCAGCAGTGAGCATCAATAGCATTGGCGCATCGCGCAGCGCCAACTCACTGACTACCAGCACTTTTGCTACCACGATAAATATCAGCGCCAAACCGCCGTTGGTACCGAGACGGCTGTCGCGCATGATTTCCAGCATTTGCTCGCGCTTGCGGGCAGAAAACACCCCATCACAGGTATCTGCCAGTCCGTCGAGATGAAAAGCACCGGTAACCAGCGCCAACGCCAAGACATATCCTAACGCTGCCAGTGGCACACCACACCACGGAGCCAACAGAATGAAAACCACCCCACCGATCCCCCCAACAATGAGGCCGATAAACGGAAAGCCGATAATTCCGCGCTCGTAGTTATCCAGCGACAGTCCTTGCGTCCAGCGCTCTGGCACCGGAATACGGGTCATAAACTGCAATGTTGCGAGAAATAGACGCAGGCTCATTTAATCTTAACCTCAATACCCGAAACCACTAAAAACACCTCGTCAGCCGCCGCCGCCAATCGCTGATTGACTCGTCCGGCAATATCACGAAAATGCCGCGCCAGGCGATTTTCCGGTACGATCCCCATACCCAACTCATTGGTCACCAGATAAATAGGCGTACTACTGTGAGCACAAGCCGCTAGCAACTCAGTAATTTGCTGCGAAATACCCTCTTCAAGCGCGGTAAAATCCATCTGTTCCGGTGGTGTATCCCCCGCCAGTTCAAACAGCAAATTGGTAATCAGTGTGGTAATGCATTCCAATATGACGGCTTCGCCCGGTTCGACGTGCTTTTCCAGCACCATACCGAGATCACGATAGCCCTCCCAGGTACGCCAATGCGCCGGGCGGCTGGCGCGGTGTAATGCAACCCGCTCAGCCATTTCCGTATCTGTTACCACTGAGGTCGCAATGTAAAATACCCGTTCGGCCGCTTCCGCCGCCAAACGTTCGGCCAATGAACTCTTGCCACTACGCGCCCCTCCGGTGATCAAAATCACTGTACGCGCTCCTGCTGATGCTGTTTCATCAGTTTAAAAATCCTATCAATATCAATATACTCGCGCATCTGTGATGCCAGAATATCGAACTGCTGCTGTTTATGTTCAGCATAATTTACTGTCACACCGTCAAAAACTGACAGCCCTTTGCGTTGACGCAGGCTATCTAATAGCGCGCGGGTAAAGTAGTGGCTGTCAAATAGCCCGTGGATATAGCTGCCCAATACGCTACCATCGCCATTCACCGCGCCATCCACCCACTGCTCGGCTTGTCCGTTACGTAAAGTTAGCTGTGCAAAAGGGATGGCATCACTGCCCAGATGGGAGACCCCCATATGAATTTCATAACCTTCAAGCGGGTGCTCACAACAGTTTTTCAATATACCTGGTAGGCCAATCTGACAATAACCGCTAACGCGCGTGGTGACTTTATCTGGCGAGAATTCAGTTTCCACATCTAGCAACCCCAAACCATCCATCTGTTCAAGGCCCGACTCCACGCCATCAATAATGCGTTTTCCCAGCATTTGATAACCACCGCAAATTCCTATCACCAGTACCTTACGTTGATGCAGCGCCAGTAATGCTGCCGCCAACCCGCAGTGGTGCAGCCATTGCAAATCACATAGCGTATTCTTGCTGCCCGGCAAAATAATCAAATCCGGCTGACCTAACGCCGACAACTGCGATACATAGCGCAGGCGCACATCAGGTTGCGCGGCCAGCGCATTAAAATCAGTAAAGTTAGCGATATGAGGTAAGCGGATCACTGCAATATCCAGTTCCTTCTCTGCCGTATCCTGATATTTGCCATTTTGCAGAGCAACACCATCTTCATCTTCTAAATCTATATCCAGCCACGGCATCACCCCCAGTACAGGGACATGGGTCAGGGCTTCAATCTGTTCCAGACCAGGGATCAGCAGTGCGATATCGCCGCGAAACTTATTGATTATTACCCCTTTGACGCGAGCTTTTTCATGTGGATGCAACAGCGCCAAAGTGCCATAGATAGACGCAAACACACCACCTCTGTCAATGTCCGCCACCAGCAATACCGGCGCGTCTGCCATTTCAGCCATGCCCATATTGACGATATCGCGGTCACGCAGATTAATTTCCGCCGGACTACCAGCACCTTCCAGCACCATGACGTCATATTCGCGTGCCAAACTGTGGTAAACCTCGCTGATTTGTTGCTGCAATTGCGGTTTATACTGATGATATTCCACCGCATCCATATTGCAGGCAACTTTGCCCATTAAAACCACCTGTGCCTTACGATCACTGGTAGGTTTGAGCAGCACTGGATTCATGCGAACATCTGGGGCAATTCCGGCCGCTTCGGCTTGAAAAATCTGCGCCCGGCCCATCTCTTCCCCCTGAGGGGTAATGCCCGAATTAAGTGCCATATTCTGCGATTTAAACGGCGCACAGCGATAGCCATCTTGCATAAAGATGCGGCATAGCCCTGCCACTAACACACTTTTACCCACGTCAGATGCCGTGCCCTGCACCATTATCGATAAACTCATCACTGGCCGACTCATCGCACCTCCTCCATTTCGCATTGACGCATCAGCGCGAAGAGTTGTTCTTCCGTTTTGCACAGCGGCAAACCTAGCTCACTGTGCATTTTGACCAACCACGGCTGGACCAGCCCGGCAGCCCGCAGTTTTTCCTGTTGTAGGAACACTTCGGTTGTTTCACCGGCAATCATCAGGTGGCCGTGCGACAAGACATAAAGGTAATCACAGACCTTATAAATCAAATCAATATCATGGCTGGAGAGAATAACGCGCTTTCCCTCTGCGACAATACGTTCAATGATAGTAATCATATGCTGCCGACCGGCGGGGTCTAATCCGGCAGTGGGTTCATCCAGTAGCAGATACTCTGCCTCCATCACCAGCGCACCGGCAATGGCTACGCGTTTTTTCTGCCCATGACTCAAGTGCTGGATTGATTTATGGCGAAATCCTTGTGCATCCACCAAGGTCAACGCCCGGTCAATCCGCTGCGCAATAATCTCTTCGGGCATCCCCAAATTACGCAGGCTGAAGGCGATATCACTATCAATATCGGTATAAAAAATCTGCTGTTCCGGATCTTGAAATACCGTAGTGACGCGCTGGCGCAATTCACGTAGGTTGGATTTCTTATAACTGAGCGGCTCACCTTGCCACAACACTGCGCCCTGCTGCGGTTGCAAAATACCGGTCAAGTTCATAAATAAGGTGGATTTGCCACAACCATTAGCCCCCAAGACACCGGTGACCGCATGCTGACTGAAATCCAGTGTCAAGTCGTGCAATACCTGCTCTTCCTGATAACTGAAACCTAACTGCCTGGTGGCTAACATTACATCCTGCCTTACAGGTGGAAATCGCCCTGATAGAGTTTCATATCCAGCGAGATGACCATTTGCTGATAGCGAATCATCACGCGGGTAAATAGCATACCGACCAACATTGCCAGCGAATGGTAACCGGTACGCAATGAGATATAACCAAATCGTAGAGACTGCGCCTGATGGATCGCGGCGGCCTCCTCAATCAAAATAAAAATAAAACGCCAGGTCAGCAGGATTTGCTCGGTCAGCAATCGGGGGGCATGGCAGCGCTTCAATATTTGGATAAGCTGCGGAAATGGCGTATTCAGCACAAACCAAAAAGTAGCGGCCAATGCCGCCAAACTGCGCCATAGTGTTTGATTGGCAGTGGTTAATCCGACTTTATCAAGCCCCAACCACCACTGCCCTATCTGCACGCCCCACCACAAGCTCTCAGGTTGGCGCGAGAGTGATATCACAATAGTGATCAATCCCACCAACAGGAAAGAGAGTGGTATTGCCAGCCAGCGTAAATAGCGGCGCGGCCCCACCCGCAACAAATAACATGTCAGGGCGGCGATAAACACTAATAGCAGCGCCTGATACATCGGCGGGCTAAGCATGGCGGTCAACAGGAAAACGGCATATAGCACCAGTTTCCCCATTGGATCAGCCTGTCGCCAGCGGCTTTGATAACTTAGTTTATCAATCCCCAGCATGCTCACCGCGTTTCCCCCGGTAATAGCCTAAGATATAAAAAATCACTGCCGCCCCAATCGAACCTTGCAGGGTGAACAGCAGGCTTTCAATTTCACCACTGGCCGGTTCATATAACGGCGTGAACCACGGCTGATAATGAGGTGCGGTAGTCTGAATCAGAGTTTCAGCTTCACCATCTGAGCCACCATATTCACCACCGTGATTAATAAAGAAGGGCATTATGACCAGAGCGATAACCATCGCCAGCAAAATAAGCGTCTTTTTCATATTAGTGAGTCCCTGCGTGGATTAACTGGCGTTTAGTTAATTGGTCGTAAATCATCACAGTCAGGAAGCCTTCAGCGATGGCTATCGGGATCTGAGTAATACAGAACACCCCCATAAACTTGATAATCGAACCGCTGACACCAAATTGCGGGTCAGGGAAGGCCAGACCAAGCTGTACCGAGGTGACAAAGTAAGTGGTTAAATCTGCGAGCATGGCGCAAAGAAATACCCCGACGTCGCGGCGCAATCCCGCTTTACAGGCCAACTTCCATACCAGATAACCCACTACTGGCCCAATAACTGCCATTGACATGCCGTTAGCGCCCAACGTTGTCAGGCCACCGTGCGCCAGTAATAATGCCTGGAACAACAATACAATAGCCCCCAACACCGCCACCACTACCGGCCCAAACAGAATAACCGCCAGCCCGACACCGGTCGGATGCGAACAACTGCCGGTCACCGATGGGATTTTCAATGCAGAGAGCACGAAAATAAAGGCACCGCACAGCGCTAACAGGACTTTTTGATTGCTGTCTTCAGCGACAATCTGTTTCAAACGAACCAGCCCCATAAATAAACACGGCAGGAACAGTATCCACCAGGCCAGCGCCCACATCGGCGGCAAAAAACCTTCCATGATGTGCATGGCAAAAACATCATTCGGGGCAATCGTTAGCAGGACTGCCATAGTAACCCCGGTAAGCGATAGTTTTTTTAACTGCCTTTCCATTTCCATGAGTGACTCCTATAACGTTGAGTATCAAATAAAATCAGATAACTATTTGTTTTTAAATAACTCGCTGCTGTTTATTGACTAAAATAGTCGAGAAATAAGGCAATGACTGGTCAGCGGCAATAGTGTCCAACTGACGCCAGCACACCTCGCCCGGTAATGAGGCTTCCGACATCAACAGCGCATGCGGGAACAGATTTAGCCGGCCCAATAGCGCCTGAATTTGTGCAAAGCGGCCATATACTTTCATCAGCACTACGCAGTCATGATCGCGCAAAGCGCGTTCCAACTCGGCTTCTGGGGCGGTGCAAGACATAACCGCCAGCGATTGTTGCTCCATCGCCAAGGGCAGTGCGGCACGTGAGGCAATCGCGGCAAAGGAAGTGACTCCGGGGACAATTTCCAACCAATCTGGCCGACCAATACGTTCTAGCAAAAATACCCACGTGCTAAATAACATGGCGTCGCCGAGGGTGATAAAACCCACCTGACGGCCCTGCGCAACTTCTGCTTGTAGCTGTTGTGCCACCTCATCCCACACCGCCTGCTTTTCGCTGTCATCGGCGCTCATCGGAAAATGGCAGGTGCGGATTTCGGTGTTAGGTGATAAATATTCGCGCACAATTGACAGTGCCAGACTGTCACCGCCTTTACGCCCTGCCGGGGCATACAGCACATCCAGTTTGGCTATCATCCGAGCTGCCCGTACGGTGATTAAATCGCTGGCTCCGGGACCGACACCCAATGCATAAAGTCTGCCGCTCATTACGCTGCCTCCTGCTGTTTTTGTTGTAAGGCACTCGCCAGATGCTGAACAAACATCTGGCGAATCAATGGGTTTTCTCCCAATCCTTGCAGCCATGATTGCGCACTGATACCCGCAGCTTCCAGTTGTGAGCGCCATGAATCCGGCTCTTCAGAAGCCATGTCATTGATGGCGTGATCACCGGCTACCAGCATCAATGGCATCAGATGCACTTTGCGCACCCCCTGCTGCTGCAAGCGGCTAATGATATGGCCGATTTCCGGATAACTTTCCACCGCGCCAACCAAAGCAGGGAAGTTGAGAGAGGTCATTAAATGGTCAAGGCAGGCATAAGCAGAAAAGGCGAAGTGACTGGCTCCGTGGCCCATGAACACTACCCGCTCATCCGCCACCAGCGGAGGCATTTGTGCTTGCAGTGCCACCAACAATTGTTGGTAATCGGCAAAGCTGCTTAACAGTGGTGTGCCCAATGCCAGATGATGAAAGCAATCGCTAAAACCGCGTACTTCATTAGCGATTTTTTCGTATTCATCGCCATTAATCACATGCAGTGATTGGATAGCGACATCTTGATAACCCTGTTCAGCCAGCTGTTTCAGTGCTTCTCGCGGGGTATTGATCAACAAACCATCGCGTTTACGTAGCTTGCGAATGATCATTTCTGAGGTGAAGGCGCGGAACACATCGCGATCGCTATAAGCCGCCGACAATTGTTGCTCGCAAGCTTCAATATTCTTTTGGCGGGTGTGTTCATAACTGGTGCCGAAACTGATCACCAACAGTGCTTTTTTCATTTTATTGTCCTCGTTGTTCTTGCCAGTGGTCAGATTGCTGCCAATACATCAGATGCCGGGTAAATTCATCCAATGAAGTCACTTGTTGTCCAAGACTGCCCGACACCACGGCGACCGGACGGCGCACCACAATGCAGGGAATATTCAGTGCCAGACAGGGAGCCACTTTTTCCTGGTAGCCACCTTGTGCGCCAGACTCCTTGGTGATAACCACATCTGGCTGGCAAAACTCATACAGCGCGTGGTTGAATTGCGCGGTAAATGGCCCACGCAGTGCGATAATATTGTCTACTCCCAACCCCAGAGCTTCACATTGGCTCAGCACTTCAGCGGTTGGCAGCACGCGCGCTAACAGGGTTTTACCGGTCAGCCACTGTTGATATTCCGCCAACTGCTTGCTGCCGGTGGTCAAAAGCACTCGCTGCCCTAAACCTTGCGCCACGGCGCATGCTGCTGCAGCACTGTCAACTTTGTAGAGCTGCGGATGATGAATAGCGTCAATTTCACTCGGGCGCTGATAACGCGTCAGTACTACATTTGATTGCCCGCAAGCGGCGGCCACATTGTCACTGAGCAGATCGGCGTAGGGGTGTGAAGCATCAATGACCCACTGCACCTGTCTGGTGATAAGAAAATCGGCCATTTGCACTGAATTCATCCGCCCGACCAATACCTCGCCGCCAATATCACCCGCCAGTTGTTTGCCCGCATCGGTAGCGACCGACAGGCTGTAACGCTCGCCAAACTCGTCCAGCAATTGGCAAATCAACCGGGCATCACTGGTGCCACCAAAAATATGAATCGGCGGATGGTCATGGGTCATAATGAATCGCCCGTCATAATGAATAGCCCCGTGGCGTGATCATCAGTCCATTGCGGCAATACGTAGCCTGATTGCCGACAATCACCAAACTGGTCATATCCACCGGTTCAAAATCCATATCACCTATTGTGGTGAGCCATTTTTCCTGTTTTTTACGCCCTGCCGCCTTCACCACACCCACTGGCGTTGCGGCTTTCTTCCACGGCTGCATCAGCTCGAATGCCCGGGCTAAATGCCCTTCGCGGCCACGGCTGCGCGGGTTATAGAAGCAGATAACAAAATCGGCTTGTGCCGCCGCGATAATGCGTTTTTCAATCACTTCCCACGGCGTCATCAAATCACTCAGGCTGATATGACAAAAGTCATGCATCAGCGGTGCGCCGAGCAGTGAGGCCGCCGCGATACTGGCGGTGATACCGGCTACCAGACGGACTTCTAACGCCAACTGTTGCTGTGTCACCAGCTCCAACACCAAGCCCGCCATGCCATAAATACCGGCATCGCCACTGCTGATCAGCGCCACGTTATGACCGGCCAGTGCCAGGTCAATCGCCGCCTGACAGCGCTCAATCTCTTTGCACATGCCGGTTTTGATCACCTGTTTATCCAGGGTCATGGATTTGACCAGATGGGTATAGGTTTTGTAGCCGACAATAATTTCTGCTTCGCGAATAGCAGCGATAGCGTCCTGCGTCATCATTGATTCACTGCCTGGCCCAATGCCAATCACGGTTAACATTAATGCGATACTCCCAGAGTGATGGTGACGCCCTGCTGACGCAGAGTATTGCCAACCAATTTACCGTCGCTCATCAGCCAGGCGACCGGTTGTGAAACGCTGCCGACACCCACCGTTTGGCGGACAAAATCAGAAGCAGGGAAACGTTGTTCATGGCGGCTCAGTTCGCCGACGCTGAACAGTTCGAACGGAACTCGCCAGCATTGAGCCAATTGATGCAGCGCCGGTTCATCTTTTTTGATAGTGACGCTGCCAATCGCTCGTAATGCCATGATGTCAAAATGATTTTCGGCCATTTGCTGTTGCAGTAATTCAACCAGCGTTTGCAGAGAGGTGGCACGGCGGCAACCAATTCCCGCTACGACCCGGCGCGGCACCAGCTTATACACGGGCAACGTCGCCAGTTGTTCAGCGGGCAGCGGTAGCGTGTCGCGCAACGTGATACACACCAAGGCGTCTAGTGGGGGAAGTTGATCTAAACAATCAACCGGCACAAACCCGCGCGTGTCGCAGCGATCACGTTCCGCCAACAGCGGCGTGTCCCACCACAGCCCAACTTTCTGGTTACTGACCAACATTTGATTGACCACTTTGACCGCATGGCGGAAATCTTGCATTTCGGCATCCAGTTGGGTCGCCAGTGTGTCCAGCGCAGCCATCTCGTTGACATCAGTGGCGGTGGTTATCACCGGATCAGCGCCCAAAATGCCAGCAAGATAACGGGTTAGCGTATTCGCCCCTCCCACATGCCCCGACAGCAAACTGACGACGTGTTGCCCGCGCTCATCAATCACCACCACCGCAGGGTCAGTCATTTTGTCGTTTACCAGTGGCGCGATAACCCGCACCGTAAGACCAATCGCCCCGACCACCACCAGTGCTGAGTACTGTTTAAATGCTTCACGAAGGGTGTCGCCAAAACTGCCGTTAAAGGGCAAAAAACCCTCTTCCAGCAATTTGTTACTGGTAAAACAGGTCAGCGGCAATTGGGTTAGCAAGCGCCGCGCTAGCCGTACACCACCGGGTGTCAGGCAAAATACCGCGATGGATTCAGGCTTGACGATATTCATGGCTAAACCCCGCGTCATAGAGTTTGGAATAGTGGTATTCATCACCGAGGAATGCCCCCACCAAAATCAGAGCAGTTTTATGAATGGCTGCCGCGCGAACCAACTCGGCGATATCTGCCAGTGTCCCGCGTACGGTACGGCTTTCAGCCCAAGTCGCTTTGTATACCACTGCAACTGGTGTATCTGCGGGATAACCACCGGCGATTAAGCGATCCGCCACTCTGTCCATTTCCTGTACCGACAAGAAAATAGCCATTGAAGTTTGATGGGCGGCGAAAGCTTCCAGTTGTTCTAGTGGCGGCATCGGAGTGCGCCCCTCGATACGGGTGATAATTAAGCTTTGCGCCACTTCAGGCACGGTGTATTCCACCCCCAGTTGTGCCGCGGCGCCCAAGAAAGCACTGACACCGGGTACTGACACAAAGCCGATGCCGTGTTCGCCCAAGACTTCGCCCTGTTCCCGAATAGAGCCATACAAAGAGAGATCACCGGTTTGCAACCGCACCACCAGCTTGCCCGCCCGCACCCCCTCCACCATCAGTGTGATGATTTGTTCCAAATTTAAGCCCGCGCTGTCGTGACATTCAGCCTCGGCAGAGCAATATTCCAACAGCTCGGTATTGATAAGTGATCCGGCATAGATAACCACCTGTGCCTGTTGCAGCAAGCGGTAGCCTTTTAGCGTAATCAGCTCTTTGTCACCCGGCCCGGCACCCACAAACCAGACCTTTTGCGTATCCCAGGTCGGTATAACAGGGGAGTGTGTAACAGGGGAGTGTGTAACAGGTGCTGATACGGCATTAGGATGCTCAGACATGGCTCGCCTCCTTGTGGCAGGAAATAAGATAAGTAGGATTATTCGGTTTAAAATAGTGCCCGCTGCCCAGAGGGGTCAGAGTGGAGAGTTGCAACTGCACACAATCCAGCTCGCTCACGACGCAGGTCTGTAAATGGCTTAATGCTTCATTGAGGTTATTGAGCAAAATAAAGGTCAATACCAGGCGTCCACCGGGATTTAGCATCATCAATGACCAGTCGATAAGGTCGGTCAGATGGCCGCCACTGCCACCAATAAAGATGGCATCGGCTTTATCGGATAAAGGTAAAGGAGCCACTCCGGCAACAATGTCTACCTTGCGACACCCGAGCCGCTGGCGGTTTTCATTAATCAACTCAAGTGCTACCGGATTCCGTTCAATCGCCGTCACCCGCAAATCAGGAAAACGTAAAGCTGCTTCCAATGCCACACTGCCAGTACCCGCCCCCACATCAATCAAGTGAGTCGCATCTGACAAACTCAGCCGTTCCAGTGCCAATACTCGCACCGCCTCTTTGGTCATCGGGACTGTTTGCCCACGTAGGAACAACTCATCTCTCATTGAGGATCACCACCACATTCAGGTCATAGCGGGCTGCCACTTGCTCTGCTGGCAGGCGATAAATTCGTTCGTTGGATTGCGAAAGGTTTTCACCAATAATCAAGGTACGGGACAGACCACGTTGCTGTAGCGCATCAGCAATAACTCTTGGGCCAATGATGCCGTCGGTCACCATCGCCACTTTGTCGTGCTGGAAGATCCAGTCAAAATCGGGTTCACGACCATGACTGCTGGTAAGAAAGAGGTCGTTCATATCCAGCGCAGCTTTGGCGCACAAATATTGAATCGCGCTAATACCGGGAACGATATGCAACTCCTCGGCGCTAAAGTTTGCTGCCAGCAATTTGCCGATGCCATACAGCAAAGGATCTCCCGAGGCCAACACCACAATAGCGCGATGCTTATTGCTATCCAGCCACTCCAATAGCCCTAATAGATCGGCATCCAACAAGCGCGACTCTTTACTATCGCAACTCAGTGTCTCCAGATGGCGCTTACCGCCAACCAGTACTTCGGCGCGTTCGATAGCCCGCCGTGCCATGGGTGTCAGATAATCAGTATCACCGGGGCCAATCCCCACCACCGTAATCATCGTAACGCCTCCACAATCTCATCCAGTGGCCGGTTGCTACCCAGCACCTGATTATCAAAAGAGAATAAAATGGCGTCGCACTGTGGTGGATTAACCGAGAAACGCATCATCTCAGCGATACGCTCGCAGATACGCTCGCAGATACGCGAATAGACGCCCTGCCAACCCTGCTCGTCAATTAACTCCATGGCCGCTTCCGTGGTATCACACTGATTAACTTCAAGTAATAGCGCATGGGGTGCCCCCATCAAGGCCAAATGCGCCACCAGCGTCTCCATACGTCCATCAGCAATATGGCTGTGGGTATGGAAGATACCGGCGGCCACTTTGACCAATTTGCCCGGATGCCCCACTAACAGAACGCGGCGGAACCCCAAGCGCACGGTTTCTTGCAGCATATAGCCGACAAAATTACTCATGGTAACCACACGTTGGCTATCCAGCCCCAGGTGGTCGCGAACAAAGCGCTCACCGTGATTACCCGGCACCAGAATGACGCGTTCTTCACCGGCTGCCCGCTTCATTTCCAGCTCCAGGGCCAGTGAGCGTTTCCAGCTCTCTTCTGACATCGGCGTCACAATACCGGTGGTACCGATGATGGAAATCCCGCCCAGGATCCCCAACCGTCCGTTGTAGGTTTTCTTCGCTCGCTCCTCGCCTTCTGGTGCGAAGATTTCGATTTCTGCGCCACGCAATGGGCCGATGACTTCACGCACTGCGGCTTCGATGGTTTGGCGCGGAGTGCGGTTAATGGCGCTGCTGCCGACCGGCAACCCAATCCCTTTGCGGGTGACGGTTCCCACTCCTTCGCCGCCTCGCAGAGTAATGTCGGTCTGTTCCGTGAGGGTCACGCGGGCAAAAATCAGCATGCCGTGAGTAGCATCAACATCATCGCCGCCATCTTTGCGGATTGCGGCGGTAGCTTGCTGACCTTCAATCAACGGCTGCTCAACATTCAGACACAAGGTGATGCCGGAAGGCGTCACAATAGAAATTTGATCAATCACTTGCTGACGCAACACCATCAGCGCCGCCACTTTGGCCGCCGCCGTGGCACAGGAACCGGTGGTATAGCCTTTACGATATTGCTTGCCGTTGTGCCAAATGCTGTCTAATTGCTGATTTTGCAGCGTAATATCATCATTTACAGGGCTATCACTGGCCAGACCGTCGCTCATAGCGCCCCCCGTAGTTGCGTCCTTTGTAACTGATAGAGGATGGCGTTGATAATGGCTGCCGCCACGTTACTGCCTCCTTTGCGCCCCAGCGCGGCAATGCACGGTAAACCACTTTCCACCAACGCATCTTTGGATTCCGCCGCACCAACAAACCCCACCGGCACCCCAATGACCGCCACCGGGGTCACTTGGCGCTCTAACAAACGGAATAACGCGGTCGGCGCATTGCCGAACACAAATAGCTTTTCGCCCGGCTCCGCCAGCGCCACATCCACCGCCGCCATCGAGCGGGTAATGCCCTGCACAGGCGCAGTTTCCACCACGCGCGGGTCACTGATATAGCAGCGGCACTCGCATCCCATCTGCTTGAGCAGCGTTTTGTTAATGCCCGACATCGCCATAGTCGTGTCGGTGTATAGCGTGCATCCTCGGCGGATGCCCTCAGCAATGTGAGCCAACACATCGGGGGAGAAATGCAGAATATCGAGCCAGTCAAAATCGGCGGTAGTATGGATAACCCGCTTGATCACCGCTTCATGCATCGCACTGGCAAACCGAGTCTCTGGCCGCTCAGCGGCGATAATATCGCCAATGATAACGAAGCTATTTTTCTCGATTTCCTGCGGGTTTTTTATATAGTTCATGGGGTTATCCTTGTTAAATACCGACCAACAGCAGATGCGTCAGAGCGAACAATAACAGGGCCAATAGCGACGCCATCATCATCAAATGAATGCTGCGTGGAATATCACTCAGAGCGATTTCACGCTGCTCATCGCCGATCCACGGCTTCTCCACCCGCTCACCAAAGTAATCATTCGGGCCACCCAGGCGGATGCCCAGCGCTCCCGCCACCGTGGCTTCCGACCAGGCACAGTTCGGGCTGGAGTGTTGATAACGGTCGCGCCAGCCAATGCGCAACGCCTGACGGTAATCGGCCTGAATCAACCAGGCTGCGATACTGAGTAACAGCCAGCTAAGGCGCGCAGGAAGCCAATTGGCGGCATCATCCATACGGGCAGAAACATAGCCAATTGAGCGATATTTAGGCGTTTTATATCCCACCATCGAATCAAGGGTATTTACCGCCTTATAAGCCATAGCCAGCGGTGCGCCCCCCAGCATCAGGAAAAACAGCGGCGCAATCACACCATCGACACTGTTTTCGGCCACGGTCTCTACCACCGCACGGGTGATTTGTGGTTTCTCCAATTGCGAAGTATCACGCCCAACAATCCATGACAGCTTTTCGCGACTTTGCGCCAGGGTTCCGTGTTGTAGCGCATCAAAAACCGCTAATGCCGCGTCGCTCAAGCAACGTCCGGCTAGTAAGGTGTAAATCATCCACACTTGTGCCAGCCAGCCTAGCCACGGATGAATCTCTGTCATCAGCCATAAAAATCCCCAGCTGACGAGCCAGGTGATCCCCACCACCAGTAACCACAGCACCGCCCCCCCCCATTTGAGTGCCCGCTCGCTATGACACGTGGCGCGAATCACTCGCTGCAACAGCGTGATCAGATTACCTATCCAGCGCACCGGATGTGGCCAACGCGGCGGATCTCCGAGCCAATGGTCCAGAAGGAAAGCAACAAACCACGCGCTCAGGGTCATAGCACTCTCCGGGCAACGGTCAGCCAGCCATCCAATAATCCGGGCCGCTGGGCAAAGTGAATATGCAGATAACTGGCCTGAGTCCGTTGCACTTGATAGCCACTGTGCCAGCGCTGAATAACTTCACCATCGCGCCATTTACTGCTATCGAAAACGGGGGTCAGTGGGCTGGTAAAATCGGAGTAATGGAACTCATGACCGCGCAGAATTTCGCCTGACGCGGCTAGTAATGTGTCGCAGCGGGCCTCGGCCTGACAGTAACCAAAGCGAGTCAGACGTTTTCCCATCCGGCTTTCTCCGGCTAAAACCCCCACCATGCGATGGCGCTGTCCACTTTCATCCGTTAAAGCATCCCCCAAATACATCAAGCCGCCACATTCGGCATACATCGGGATTTGCTGGCGATGGGCTTGCTGTAACGCCGCATGCATCGCGGTATTCTCTGCTAATGCGCGGCTGTGGATCTCCGGATACCCTCCCCCCAGATAAATCATCTGACAAGCCGGCAGATGGCGGTCATGCAGCGGGCTGAAACGCTGGATGCGAACGCCAGCTTGCTCCAGCAAGTCAAGATTATCGGGATAGTAGAAATTGAAAGCTTCATCTTCGGCTAAGGCCAATGTCAGCCCGTCGGCCAAAGCTTGAGAAGGTAACGCGGGAGGGGTTCCAACAGGGCGTTGAGTGCATGAAGTCAGGGTCAGCAATCGGTCCAGATCGATAAAGGCTTCGACCTGCTGGGCCAATTGTTGCCAACGCGGCGAGTTATCGGGCTGTTTGGATAGTGCACCGCCTCGCTCTTGTGCCGGGATCAGCCCCAAATGGCGTGATGGCAAGGCAACATCGTCCATGACCGGCAAGCGGCCCAAAACCGGAATGCCGCAATAACGTTCGATAGCATGGCGAATAAGTTGATAGTGATTTTCTGAATTGACGCGGTTAACAATCACCCCGGCAATCGTCAGCTTGGGGTCAAATTGGCTAAAGCCCAGTACCGTTGCGGCAATGGATGTCGAAACCGCTTTACCATCCACCAGCAAGATAACCGGGCAGCCCAACTGCTTCGCCATCGCTGCACTGCTGCAATAATCGGGGTCAGTGCCATAGCCGTCATACAACCCCATGACACCTTCAATTACCGCGACATCGGCATGGCGCATATGCTGATTATACAACCCATTGAGGATGTCGGGCGGCAACATAAAAGCATCAAGATTACGCGATGTCACACCACTGACGGCAGTATGCCAGCCAGTATCCAGATAGTCCGGCCCCACTTTGAACGGCTGCACCGACAATCCGCGCGCCATCAGCGCCCGCAAAATACCCAGCGTCACGGTGGTTTTACCACAGCCGCTGCCGGTTCCTGCGATGATAAATGCTTGTTTGCCTGAGCATTGCATAAAAAAATCCCGCCATTTCAAGCGGGATATGTAGTGTCAAAAAGGTGCATCTGCGCAACGTCACCGCTGCGCGCATCTGATGACAACCCGCTTCCCACCGAAGGAGTTGAAACTCTTTACTGATCTGGCTGGTCTTCTGGCTTAGCGTCACTCTCCCCCGCTACCTTCCCAATCCTATGGATCAGTGGTCTCAGCGGGTTCGTCAGCATCACAGCAGCGGGGGCTGCGGGGGATTTACACCCCCTTCCCAATCGTGTTATCCACGACATACCTGTTTCAGTATTTAATTACAGTAGATTCTGTTATTTAATTTATTGTTTCGTTATTTAATTTATCTCTTTATTTACACGGTTATAACAGAGCATTTATTAATTAGTAGCCTGATCGACTTCCTTGAAATTAATATACGCTTTTCTGTTCATAAAAAATGGTTAATTTCATTTTTTGCTAGTGATTTTTTTGTATCCTCACAACAAATAATTGCTATCAAATCAAGTAACAACCAAATAAAAACAACAAGTTATATGAATAATTCCATTTAAAAAAATAGCAAAAAAATTGTTATTATTTATTTTATACTTTTAATAACATACTGGATATTTAAATAGACAAACTTGAATGAATCGCATGACTAATTGATATTAGATCAATAACTGTCATTCCATTTCGCTGCGTTCAGAAGAAAGTGAGCGAAATACCTGCGGTGTCACGTTGTAGGTCTGACGGAACACTTTGCAGAAATAGCTGGTTTGGGAAAAACCCAGATTCTTGGCAATGCTGGCAATGCTCCAATCGCTGTGTTGTAACATCTCTCTGGCATTGGCCATCCGCTGCTGATTGACCCAGGCATTAAATCCGATGCCCTGATATTTTTTAAACAATTTGCTGAAGTAGTACGGGCTGAGATAGACCTTAGCCGCCACTTCTTCCAGCCGTAGTTCTTCCGATAAATGCGTATCAATATAACGCAGTGCTTTTTTCATTTTGCTGTCATGGGGATGAACCGGTCGTATTCTACCGGGTTCTTTGCTGCCCATGTTGTCGTTGATCACCACAAAATTGAGATGTTTTTTGAGGCAATTCTCAACAATCAACTTCAATAAATCTGCCGATGCAATCACCCGTGAAAAATCCATAACAGGCACATTGTGGAACTCATCCATCAGTGCCGGATTCTGCTGCCAGTGATTATCGACATTAAGGATATCAATCAGATAAACATCTGAGTGCAACCGTACTTGGCCGCATAACACAAAACCCACTAAATGGCCGGCAATGACCAGTGGAATAGAAAAATCAGTTAACCCTGCGTGGCAGCGATAAATACAAGGCTCATTGGACTTTGAAGCTTCAAGGCCCCCGCAACGATCACTCATTCGGCAACGGAGATGGTTCACCGGGTCCTGGCGCATCAACTGACAAAATGGCGTAAAGTTAAAAAGATCAGAAATCTCTTCGCCGTGAATATTCACTACCACCACGGCCAGCCCAGTAGCCTGAGCAAAATCCTGCGCGATTTTATTGATGAGCTCTGAGTTTAGAGAACTGGCAGAAATCATGATAAAACCTCTCAGTTAATTTATTGTTATTAAGTTTCGTTTGTTACTATAAATCATCCCTGTAATAAACTACGTGTTACTAATTTGTTATATTTGCATTCCTATCAGCAAGTGGAAAACCTATTTCCCTGTGAAGGTTTAGACCCTGGCAAAATGAAGGAGAATAACAATTCAGCTTACCAGAGTCATAATCAACAGGGGACTATAATCAGCCCATTAACCAGAATAGATCACGAAATTTCCTCATCTCGTTTCATAGATTCAAGATGAGGAAACTCATGTTGAGTTATAAACTGGCTTTCTCATCCTCTAATTTACAAGTATTGCAAGGCAGGTTTTTGCCAATGAAGAAGCGATAAACCGCCGCACCGAGACAGGCACCAATAATAGGGGCGACAATCGGGATAATGAAATAAGGGATATCACGACCGCCAGTCATTGAGATTTTTCCCCAGCCGGCAAAGAAGGTAAATAATTTAGGGCCAAAATCACGCGCGGGGTTCATAGCAAAACCGGTTAATGGTCCGGTTGAAGCCCCTATTACCGCCACCAGGATACCAATCAATAGCGGCCCTAATGCACCACGCGGCACCCCATTACCATCGTCTGTCAACGCCATAATCAGCCCCATCAAAATGGAGGTAATAATGATTTCGACAAATGCGGCTTGCCATACACTGATAGCCGGTGAGGGGAACGTACTGAAAATACTGGCCAGTTGCAGACTTTCCAGACTGCCACGCACCATCTGATGGGCAGTTTCAAAATCAGTAAATAAGTTGTGATACAACATATAAGACAGCGCCGCTCCACCAAAAGCACCGGCAATTTGTGCAATGCTGTAGGGAATGACTTTGCGCGCGGGGAAACAGGCAAACAGCCATAAAGCAATGGTAATCGCGGGATTGAGGTGAGCCCCGGAAATGCCAGCGGTCAGATAAACCGCCAGTGAAATCCCCAACCCCCACACAATACAGATTTCCCACAAACCGAAACTAGCACCGGCCACTTTCATCGCCGCCAGGCAACTAATACCAAAAAACAAAAACAGCCCGGTGCCAAGAAATTCTGCTACACACTGAGCTTTGAGCGAGTCGTTCATAGGGTTACCCTGCTTGCGGTTAAATTAATACGTTATATACCCTAAATAATTCGAGTTGCAGGAAGGCGGCAATTGAGTAAATCCCCAGGAGCTTATTGATTTTAAGATCAATAGCAGTAAGTGACTGGGGTGAACGAAAGCAGCCAACGCATATGCAGCTCGAAATATGACGGGTATGGTATTGCACGGCCCTTGACCTGATCACTATAAAGAGACGGAAAATGAAAGTGTTGTCCTGATTAACCATTAATTAAACAAAAAATAGAGCTCCTATAGCAAATTATTGCTATTACATGGCCCAGAACCCCATCAAGACCCTGTAAACAAGCAACTTATCGCCTAATTAAATAATGTGACTTTCTTGTCATTTATTCTTTCAGTTATTGTTAGCAAGCTCGCAATTTCTATTTTAATGTGAGCCAGTTACCATTTTTATGTGCGCGTGCGTGATTATCAAAGAAAATAAGAGTTGTCACCGACTTATTTGTAATTCTGAATATGTAAAAACTAATTATTGTCACCTATCCATTAATAAATAGGCTTATAAAATAATCAGTTAAATTATCTCATGACAATAATTTGTTATTTCGTCGCTAACCATTCCCGCCAGTAAATTCAATACAGCCATTCTTTTTCATTGCTTGTTTGTATATTCAGTCTCAGCACGAACCTGACAACGTTATTACTGAATATAACTGAACATAACAATTCAAGTTAAAACAATACCCTACATAATTCGAGTTGCAGGAAGGTCGCAATTAAGTCAATCCCGATGAACTTACTCAGGTAAGTGATTCGGGTGAGCGAAAGCAGCCAACGTATATGCAGCTTGAAGTATGACGGGTAAGGGCACCTGATATTCGTCGAGGTATATATGCAACAAGAAGCACTAGGAATGGTGGAAACCAAAGGGCTGGTTGCGGCCATCGAGGCTGCTGACACCATGGTGAAATCGGCCAATGTGACGTTGGTAGGCTACGAAAAAATTGGCTCCGGTCTGGTCACTGTCATCGTCCGTGGTGATGTGGGAGCGGTTAAAGCGGCCACTGATGCAGGCGCTATCGCGGCTGCCAACGTAGGTGAAGTGAAATCAACTCATGTGATCCCACGGCCACATACCGATGTTGAGGCCTTTCTTCCCAAAGGAAACTTACCAAAGGGAAATAGCTAATGAAAAGCAATGACCTGGTCGACCAAATCATGGCGCAGGTGATAGCAAAAGTGAGTGAACACGCCCCGGCGTCTTCTGCACAACCATCCTATAAACAACCATCCTATAAACAACGAGATACGGCTATGGCTGAAAAAACTTGCAGTTTAACGGAATTTGTTGGAACCGCGATCGGTGACACGGTCGGACTGGTGATCGCCAACGTCGACAGCGCCCTGCTGGACGCGATGAAGCTAGAAAAACGCTATCGCTCCATTGGTATTTTGGGCGCTCGTACTGGTGCTGGCCCGCACATTATGGCCGCCGATGAAGCAGTAAAAGCCACCAATACCGAAGTAGTCAGCATTGAATTACCACGCGATACCAAAGGCGGTGCTGGTCATGGCTCGCTCATTATCTTCGGTGGTGACGATGTTTCCGACGTGAAACGTGCCGTTGAAGTGGCATTGAAAGAGCTAGACCGCACATTTGGTGATGTTTATGCCAATGAAGCGGGTCATATCGAATTGCAATACAGCGCGCGTGCCAGCCATGCACTGGAAAAAGCATTCGGTGCACCGCTGGGCCGTTCTTGCGGCGTGATTGTCGGCGCACCGGCTTCCATTGGTGTTCTGATGGCCGATACCGCAGTGAAATCCGCCAATGTTGATGTGGTGGCTTACAGCTCTCCCGCGCAGGGCACCAGCTTTAGTAACGAAGTGATTCTGGTTATCTCCGGCGATTCTGGTGCAGTCCGTCAGGCAGTGATTTCTGCCCGTGAGATCGGCAAAACGGTATTAGCAACTTTAGGTGCTGAACCGAAAAACGACCGCCCTTCTTATATCTGACGCCACAGTGAGGCTGTTTCATGAAATCGAAAAGATTTGAAGCATTGGCGAAACGCCCGGTTAATCAGGACGGTTTTGTCAAAGAGTGGATCGAGGAAGGCTTTATTGCCATGGAAAGCCCGAATGATCCGAAACCTTCCATCAAGATTGTCAATGGTGTGGTAACAGAACTTGATCGCAAACCACAAAGCAGTTTTGACCTGATCGACCACTTTATCGCCCGCTACGGTATCAATCTGGCCCATGCGGAAGAAGTGATGAAGATGGATTCCATCAAGCTGGCCAATATGTTGTGTGACCCCAACGTGTCGCGCCGCACCATTGTTCCGCTGACGACCGCCATGACACCGGCCAAAATCGTCGAGGTGGTGTCGCACATGAACGTGGTGGAGATGATGATGTCGATGCAGAAAATGCGCGCTCGTCGGACACCATCACAACAAGCTCACGTCACCAACGTAAAAGATAACCCGGTGCAAATTGCCGCCGATGCCGCGGAAGGCGCATTCCGTGGTTTCGATGAGCAAGAAACTACGGTGGCGGTAGCCCGTTATGCGCCATTCAACGCCATTGCACTGTTGGTCGGTTCGCAAGTTGGCCGCCCAGGGGTACTGACGCAATGTTCTCTCGAAGAAGCCACTGAACTGAAACTGGGGATGTTGGGCCACACCTGTTATGCCGAAACTATCTCGGTTTATGGCACTGAACCGGTATTTACCGACGGCGATGACACGCCGTGGTCGAAAGGTTTCCTCGCGTCGTCTTATGCATCACGCGGTTTGAAAATGCGCTTCACCTCCGGCTCTGGCTCCGAAGTGCAAATGGGCTATGCCGAAGGCAAATCCATGCTGTATCTCGAAGCGCGCTGTATTTATATCACCAAAGCTGCCGGGGTTCAGGGGCTGCAAAACGGCTCCGTCAGTTGTGTCGGCGTGCCGTCAGCGGTGCCATCGGGCATTCGCGCCATTTTGGCAGAAAACCTGATTTGCTCAGCGCTGGATTTGGAATGTGCATCCAGTAACGACCAAACCTTTACTCACTCGGATATGCGTCGTACCGCTCGCCTGCTAATGCAGTTCCTGCCAGGGACTGACTTTATCTCCTCTGGTTATTCCGCGGTGCCGAACTACGACAACATGTTCGCTGGCTCCAACGAAGATGCCGAAGACTTTGACGATTACAACGTGTTGCAGCGCGACCTGAAAGTCGATGGTGGCCTGCGCCCAGTATTGGAAGCCGACGTCGTGGCAATTCGTAATAAAGCTGCGCGCGCTCTGCAAGCGGTATTCGCTGGGATGGGTTTACCCCCAATTACCGACGAAGAAGTGATTGCGGCGACCTACGCCCACGGCTCAAAAGACATGCCGGAACGCAATATTGTTGAAGATATCAAGTTCGCTCAGGAAATTATCAGCAAAAACCGCACCGGTCTGGAAGTGGTGAAAGCCTTGGCGCAAGGCGGCTTTGAAGATGTGGCGCAGGACATGCTCAACATCCAGAAAGCCAAAATCGCCGGCGACTACCTGCATACCTCGGCGATCATCAAAGGTGATAACCAGGTGTTGTCAGCGGTGAATGACGTCAATGACTACGCGGGGCCAGCTACCGGTTACCGGCTGGAAGGTGCACGTTGGGAAGAAATTAAAAATATTCCAAACGCGCTTGATCCGAATGAGCTTGGCTAAGGGGTTCACGAGATGGTGGATATTAACGAAAAACTGTTACGCCAAATTATTGAAGGCGTATTGCAGGAAATGCAGGGGGACAACAATACCGTCTCCTTTAAGCAAGATACCCAACCTACGACAGCGACTGCCGTGGCGTCAGGGGATTTTCTCACTGAAGTGGGTGAAGCCCGCCCCGGTACCCATCAAGATGAAGTGATTATTGCTGTCGGCCCGGCATTTGGCTTGTCGCAAACAGCCAATATCGTTGGCATTCCGCACAAGAATATTTTGCGTGAACTGATTGCCGGTATCGAAGAGGAAGGGATAAAAGCGCGGGTTATCCGCTGCTTTAAATCCTCCGATGTGGCTTTTGTTGCTGTCGAGGGTAACCGCCTGAGTGGCTCGGGGATCTCTATTGGCATCCAGTCAAAAGGTACCACGGTCATCCATCAGCAAGGTCTGCCGCCACTTTCTAACCTGGAGCTGTTCCCACAGGCCCCGCTGCTGACGCTGGAAACCTATCGTTTGATTGGTAAAAACGCCGCTCGCTACGCTAAACGGGAATCACCACAACCGGTTCCGACCCTGAATGATCAAATGGCACGACCAAAATATCAGGCCAAATCCGCGATTCTGCACATTAAAGAAACCAAATATGTGGTGACCGGCAAGAATCCTCAGGAACTCCGGGTGGCGCTTTAACAAAGGAAAACACAATGAATTCCGAAGCTATTGAATCCATGGTTCGCGATGTGCTGAGCAAGATGAACAGCTTGCAAGGCCAAACGCCAACTGCCGCTTGTGCTCCAGCGGCCAGCTCGCGCAGTGATGCCAAAGTATCTGATTATCCATTGGCGAATAAACACCCTGACTGGGTGAAAACCGCCACCAATAAAACACTGGATGATCTGACACTGGCGAATGTTTTAAACGGCAGTGTGACTTCACAAGATTTACGTATTACCCCGGAAATTCTGCGAATTCAGGCATCCATTGCCAAAGACGCAGGCCGCCCGCTGTTGGCAATGAACTTCGAACGCGCAGCGGAACTGACCGCCGTACCGGATGACAAGGTACTGGATATCTATAACGCCTTGCGACCATTCCGCTCAAGTAAAGAAGAGCTGAATGCCATCGCCGATGACCTGGAACAGACCTACAAAGCGACCATTTGTGCCGCTTTCGTGCGCGAAGCTGCCGTTTTGTATGTCCAGCGCAAAAAGCTAAAAGGCGACGATTAATCAATTTCTCAGAGGGTTATAACAATGTGCCCATGGCAGAGAGAACAGGCCGATCGTAAAGACGCCGTAAACCCTTCCTTGGGGCTCGAGCCGCGCCGTCCTGGCGCGGACGCTTTACTCTTCTGCCTATCCTCTCTGCTCCAGATCGAGGCCTCGGGATATGTCAGCAGTATAGGTTAATCAATTGGCCAATTGTTATACCCATTAGATTTCGTGTTGCAGGTAGGCGGTAAGAGAAAGCATTCCCGTGAGCTTACTCAAGTAAGTGACTGGGGTAACTGAGCGCAGCCAACACCGCTGCAACTCGAAAGATGAAGGGTATAGAGGAACGGGATATGGATTACATCGTCGGGGTCGACATCGGCAACTCATCAACAGAAGTCGCATTGGCACAATGCACGACTGAGGGTCAGTTGCACTTTGTTACCAGTACCCTAACCGAAACTACGGGTATCAAAGGGACGCAGCGCAACATTTTTGGCATCACTAAGGCGCTGAATATGTTGGTGGAAAAGGCAGGTATCGCACTCAGCGATATCAATCTTATCCGCATCAACGAGGCGACCCCGGTTATTGGTGATGTGGCGATGGAAACCATAACTGAAACCATTATCACTGAATCCACCATGATCGGTCACAACCCTAAAACTCCCGGTGGGCTGGGATTAGGCGTTGGGCTGACCATCACGATTGATGAGTTAGTCACACGAGACCCTAACCAGCCTTACATTCTGGTGGTGCCCTCTGCGGTTGACTTTGCTGATGTGGCGGCCGTGGTCAATGCTGCTAACGGTGCGGGATACCGCATTACCGCGATTATCCTGCAACGGGATGATGGTGTACTGGTCAGTAACCGCCTCACACAACCCATGCCCATCGTGGATGAGGTGCTGCATATCGACCGGATCCCAATGGGGATGCTGGCGGCGGTTGAAGTAGCCATGCCGGGTCAGGTGATTGAAACCCTCTCTAACCCTTATGGTATTGCCACGGTGTTCGGATTGAGTGCTGAAGAAACCAAAAATATCGTTCCGGTGGCGCGGGCTTTGATTGGCACGCGCTCCGCGGTGGTGGTGAAAACCCCGGAGGGTGATGTTAAAGCCCGCGCCATTCCGGCTGGGCATCTGGAGCTATTTGCTAACGGTCGCACAGTACGGGTGGATGTCGCAACCGGTGCTGAAGCCATCATGACCGCCGTCAACAGCTTCCGACATCTGGATAATGTCAGTGGCGAAGCGGGGACTAATATCGGCGGCATGCTCGAACACGTCCGCCAAACGATGGCGGAACTGACCAACAAACCGACCAATGAGATCTTCATTCAGGATTTGCTGGCAGTTGATACGGCGGTGCCGATCAATGTCATTGGGGGGCTGGCGGGTGAGTTCTCACTCGAACAGGCAGTGGGTATTGCCTCTATGGTGAAATCTGACCGCTTACAAATGGCACATATCGCCAGTGAAATCGAAAAGACGCTGAATATTGATGTACAGGTCGGGGGGGCGGAAGCCGAAGCGGCGATACTCGGCGCGCTGACCACACCAGGGACGCGACGGCCACTCGCCATCCTCGATTTAGGGGCCGGGTCTACCGACGCCTCAATCATCAATGCGCAAAGTCAAATTGTTGCCACCCATCTGGCGGGTGCTGGCGATATGGTCACGATGATAATCGCCTCTGAGCTGGATCTCCAAGACCGCTATTTGGCCGAAGACATCAAAAAATACCCCTTGGCAAAAGTGGAAAGTCTGTTCCACCTGCGCCACGAAGACGGCAGCGTTCAGTTCTTCCCACAACCGCTGCCACCCGAAGTTTTTGCCCGATTAGTGGTGGTTAAACCGGAAGGGTTGGTGCCACTGCCGGGAGATTACGCGCTGGAAAAAGTGCGCAATATCCGCCGCAGCGCTAAAGAGCGAGTGTTTGTCACCAATGCGCTTCGCGCTCTACGTCAAGTCAGTCCGACCGGCAATATCCGCGATATCCCCTTCGTGGTGCTGGTTGGCGGCTCGTCGCTGGACTTCGAAATCCCGCAATTGGTCACCGATGCCCTTTCTCACTACAAGCTGGTGGCCGGTCGCGGCAATATCCGCGCTAGCGAAGGCCCGCGTAATGCGGTTGCCACCGGATTGATTCTGTCCTGGCAACGGGAGAATCACGTATGAACTTTATCCAAGATGCACCCGCAATTGTTATCAGCTTGACCTCGCCAACACCCGAGGCGGTCTGGCACCAAGTGTTACTCGGGATTGAGGAAGAAGGCATTCCCTGGCAGTGGCAGCAAGACGATGACACGGATGCCATTCTCCGCGCCTGGCAGGCGGCGACCCGCTCACCACTATTGGTAGGGCTGGCATGTTCTGCCGACGAAGTTATCGTGCATTTTCGTCATTTACCCCCCGCCAGCCCGCTGTTCCGGCAGCCACTGGCACAAGACGAAGACCCATTGCGGCGGCTAGGCAATAACGCCGCCCGATTAGTCAAAGGTTTACCGTTTAAGTAATCACTTTCAAATTAACAAGGAACTCATATCTATGAACAACGCACTGGGATTAATCGAAACCAAAGGGCTGGTCGCTGCCATCGAAGCGGCTGATGCCATGGTCAAATCTGCCAACGTACAGCTCGTCGGATACGAAAAAATCGGCTCCGGCTTGGTGACTGTCATGGTTCGCGGCGATGTCGGCGCAGTTAAAGCGGCGGTTGATGCCGGTTCTGCGGCGGCCAGCGCAGTGGGTGAAGTGAAATCTTGCCATGTGATCCCACGCCCACACAGCGATGTAGAAGCCATTTTACCGACCTCTGCCTAAGGGTAAGAAGAGGAGCACCGCGTGAAAACGTCACTGGGTTTACTTGAAGTTAGCGGTCTGGCGCTGGCGATTGGTGCAGCGGATGTCATGGCAAAAGCGGCATCCGTCACCCTTAGCGGAATAGAAAAAACCAACGGCTCCGGCTGGATGTTAATCCGTCTGACCGGTGATGTGGCTTCCGTTCAGGCGGCAATCAGTACCGGAGCCGCCTTTGCCCAACTGCATCAAGGGCTGGTCTCAAGTGCGGTGCTGGCCCGTCCGGCAGATCCCCTAATGGCGTATTGGCAAGCGCCACACCTTGAGCCAGCCGCTACTGAAGCCACCACCTTAAGCGAACCTGCACAACAGGTTGTCGCCGAAGAGGTTATTACAGAAAGCCCTACTATCGAGGAGTGCGATCAAGCAGAAGCCCCACGACCTGCTGATATCGCCACCGACGATGAACCAGAAATTGCCTTGGGTGTGGCAATAATGGATTTGAATGTCGCAAGACAAAGTGCAGAAAGTGAGGCCCCGCCAGCTCCTCGTGTGAGCTGCAATCTCTGCCTCGACCCGGCTTGCCGACGCCATAAAGGTGAGCCTCGCTTTCGCTGTATTCACTTGGGTAAACGAGGAAAAGTCTGATGGAAAAAGCGTTACTGGAAACCGTTGTCAGTAAGATCCTCGACGAAATGCGTCTTCGTCCGATCCCGCTTGGGGTTTCCAATCGACACCTGCACCTCTCGGTGCAGGATTACCAACAATTGTTCCCCGATCAGCCGCTGATTGAGAAAAAATCACTGCTCCAGCCCGGCCAGTTCGCCTCCGCTCAGACAGTGATCTTGGTCGGGCCGAAAGGCAGCTTGAAGAATGTCCGTATTCTGGGGCCACTGCGCAGCCACAGTCAGGTTGAGATCTCCCGTACCGACGCCCGCACTCTGGGTATCAATGCTCCCCTGCGGATGTCGGGCAATCTGGACGACACGCCAGCTATACGGCTGGTCAGCGCCTATGGTGAGCTGGAATTGCCACAGGGTGTGATTGTGGCATTACGCCATATCCATATGTCGCCACTGGATGCCCTTATCTATCGGGTCAAACACGGCGACCGGGTGCAAGTGGCCATCCACGGCAGTGGCCGCCGGTTGATCATGGATGATGTTGCTATCCGCGTTTCACCCCAGATGAAACTGGAAATGCACATTGATACCGACGAGGCCAATGCCGCCGGAGCCGATGACCCGGCGGCTTTTGCAACGTTGCTCCCCCTTACACGGACAACGCAGCCATGAATCTGACTCAGGCGCAAACCGAACAGCTGGTCAGCCAGATTGTCACGCGGTTGGCTGAGCGCGAACGCCGGGTTCACGCCCTGCTATTGCCTCAGCTACGCGCCGGGCTGGATACATCGGTATTCCTGCACCATGCCACGCTGCATTTAATGTTGCCGGATTTGGCGTTTATCTATCAGCTGGCACAGTTCGATACCACCTGTCCTGCGGTGGTGGCCTTGAACGAGGCCTGGTCGTGGGGCATGAAAGTGCATATCAGCCTGCACCGTCAGCTGCTACCCGCCCTGCCCATGACGGCACTGCGCCCGTTGCCGCTAACTTTCAGTGACAACCAAGGTCTGGCGGTACGGCTATATGCCGGGAAGGTATTGAGTTATCGGGATATTGCCACACTTGACCCCGGCTGGTTGCTGATTGCCAGCTCTACGTTGGTTACATCGCTGGCGCAGGAAACACTGCCAGCCCGTCACATTCAACTATTAAGGCAGGAGTAAATCATGCAACTGGCCCGAGTGGTAGGTTCGGTGGTTTCAACACAAAAGTCGCCGACGCTGATCGGTAAGAAACTGCTGCTGGTGCGCCGTGTCGCCGGTGATGGCTCATTGCCCCCGGACAGCAACACGCCGGATGAAGTGGCGGTCGACTCTGTTGGCGCAGGTCAAGGTGAGTTGGTGCTGCTGTCCGGTGGTTCCAGCGCTCGGCGCGTTTTCGCCGAACCGAATGATGCCATCGACCTGGCGATTGTCGCCATCGTCGATGAATGCTCTTACTGATTAAGCGGTGATTATATGAGCATCTATACCAAAACAGGTGATGCGGGCACTACCGCCCTGTTCACCGGGCAACGCGTCAAAAAAAGTCATCCTCGGGTGGAAACCTACGGCACCTTGGATGAACTGAATGCAGCACTGAGCCTGTGTGCCCGCGTGGCACAAGGTGAAGAAAACCTTCAGTTACTCGATGCCGTACAACATCAGCTGTTTTATTTCAGCGCCGAGCTGGCCAGTGAGGGCATCGAAACCCCACCCAGCGGGCGAAAAAGTATTCGCGAATCCGACATTCAAGCGCTGGAACAAGCGGTAGACCGCTGCATGGCGCAACTGCCACCGGTGCACGGTTTTATCTTGCCCGGTAACACTGAAGCTGGGAGCCGCTTACATTTTGCCCGCACCTTGGCGCGGCGCTGCGAGCGGCGGTTAATCGAACTGGCCGAGCAAGTGCCGGTGCGTCCGGTGTTATTGCAGTATCTCAACCGGCTGTCGGACTGCTTGTATGCCCTGGCCCGCGATGAAGACCAACGTCAGGCATTGCAACAAACAGCACAAACCGTGGTGGCGCGCTATTTAGCCGCAACCACTGAGAAACCCGTAACGACCACCCAGCCCGCGAGCGCTGGACTTGGATTTTCTGACGTTCACCAGCTGGTTAAGTTAGCGGTTGAAGCCGCCATGAAATTACAAATTCCCGTGGTTGTGGCACTGGCCGACCGCCACGGCAACATGATTATGACCTACCGCATGCCCGATACCCTGCTGGTAAGCAGCGAGCTGGCACCGAAAAAGGCCTGGACCGCTGTCGCTATGAAAACCGCTACCCACCAACTCAGTGCTGCTATTCAACCGGGGGCCGATTTGTTCCAGTTAGAAGCCAGCACTGGCGGCAAAGTGGTGAGTTTTGGTGGTGGCTACCCATTATGGCTCGACGGCCAATTGGTGGGCGGTTTAGGGATAAGCGGCGGTAGCGTCAAACAAGATATGCACATAGCAGAAGCGGCCATATCGGCTTTACATCTGAGGAATGAATAATGAATACCAATGACCTTGAATCGCTCATTCGCACTATCCTCACCGAGCAACTGACGCCGGTCAAGGCTTCTGCCTCCAGCGCTATTTTTGCCAGCGTGGATGAAGCCATTAATGCTGCTCACAGCGCGTTTTTGCGCTATCAGCAAAGCCCGATGAAAACTCGCAGCGCCATTATCCGCGCTATCCGTGAGCAATTAAAACCACAACTTGTCTCTCTGTCCGAGCGCGGTGCCAGTGAAACCGGCATGGGTAATAAAGAAGATAAACTCCTGAAAAACAGAGCTGCACTGGAAAACACACCGGGTATTGAAGACTTATCTACCACCGCCCTGACCGGTGATGGCGGCATGGTGTTATTCGAGTATTCACCCTTCGGCGTTATTGGTTCCGTCGCCCCCAGCACTAACCCAACCGAAACTATTATTAATAACAGTATCAGTATGTTAGCTGCGGGTAATGCCGTCTATTTCAGCCCCCATCCTGGCGCTAAAGCCGTGTCACTGGATCTCATCGCCCAAATTGAAGAGATCATTTTCAACAGTTGCGGCATTCGCAATCTGGTGGTGACAGTAAAAGAACCGAGCTTCGAAGCCACCCAACAGATGATGGCACACGACAAAATTGCCTTGCTCGCGATTACTGGTGGCCCGGCCATTGTGGCGATGGGCATGAAAAGCGGCAAGAAAGTGATTGGTGCCGGGGCGGGTAACCCACCTTGTCTGGTAGATGAAACCGCTGAGTTAGTTAAAGCGGCGCAGGATATCGTGGCGGGGGCTTCATTTGACTACAACCTGCCGTGCATTGCAGAAAAAAGCCTGATCGTGGTGGAAAGTGTTGCTGACCGTTTATTGCAACAGATGCAGGCCTTTGATGCATTACTGATAAGCAATCCGCAAGAGGTCGACAGCTTACGCAAAGCCTGTCTGACGCCGCAGGGCCATGCCAATAAAAATTTGGTGGGTAAAAGCTCGGTTGAACTGTTGAAAGCAGCTGGCATCACCTGCCCGGCTAAAGCCCCGCGCCTGTTGCTGGTCGAAGTGGCTGGTGACGACCCACTGGTTACCACTGAACAATTGATGCCGCTGTTACCGGTGGTGCGGGTAAAGGATTTTGATGCGGCCCTGACATTGGCATTGCACGTCGAGGGCGGTCTGCATCATACCGCAACCATGCACTCGCAAAATGTCTCGCGCTTGAATCTGGCTGCACGTTTGTTGCAAACCTCCATTTTTGTCAAAAATGGTCCGTCCTATGCCGGGATAGGTGTCGGCGGTGAAGGCTTTACCACCTTTACTATTGCCACCCCGACCGGTGAGGGTACTACCTCGGCGCGTACCTTTGCACGTCAACGCCGCTGTGTACTGACTAATGGTTTCTCTATTCGCTGAGCGAGGATGTATGAAAACTTTTTTCCTGCAAACACGCATTTATAGCGGGGAGGGCAGCCTCAAGGTGCTGCAACGCTTTCATCAGCGCAAAATCTGGATAGTTTGCGATGGCTTTTTAGCCACCTCTCCGCTGCTGGATAAACTGAGGCAAGCCTTGTCAGCCGATAACCAGATTACCCTGTTCAGCGATATCACGCCGGATCCGAATATCGCCACCGTGGTAAAGGGGATTGAGCAGATGCAAGCACTGCGCCCCGACATAGTGATCGGTTTTGGCGGTGGTTCGGCACTGGATGCCGCCAAAGCCATTGTCTGGTTTAGCCGTAAACAAGGGCTGGAGATAGAAACCTGTATCGCCATCCCGACCACCAGCGGGACTGGCTCTGAGGTCACCAGCGCTTGTGTAATAAGTGATCCAGAGAAAAGTATTAAATATCCGATATTTGACGATGAAATTTATCCTGATATCGCCATTTTGGACGCCGCATTGGTGACAAGCGTCCCCCCCGTCATTACCGCCAATACCGGATTGGATGTGTTGACTCATGCGCTGGAGGCCTATGTATCACCACGCGCCAGTGATTTTACCGATGCATTGGCAGAAAAAGCGGTGCAACTGGTATTTCGCCATCTGGCAACCGCCTGCCGTCAAGGTGACTGCCTGATAACCCGCGGCAAAATGCACAATGCCTCGACGCTGGCCGGCATAGCATTCAGTCAGGCAGGGCTGGGTATCAATCATGCCATCGCCCACCAACTGGGCGGGCAATTCCATATTGCTCACGGCTTAGCGAATGCTTTGCTACTGGTGCCGGTGATTCGCTTTAACGCAGTGGATGCGCGAGCGCGTAAGCGCTATGCAAGATTGGCGAAATTATGCCATTTCAGCCCGGCCAATGGCGATGATCGCAGTGCAGTCAATCAGCTGGTTCACCAAATTGAGCAGCTAAAACGCCAATGCGGGTTACCTCAGCCATTGGCGGCAATGGAAGTTAATGAGTGCCAATTGCAGCAACATCTCCCCGACATGATTGCAGCAGCCCTTGCCGACGTCACATTGCGCACCAACCCGCGCCCAGCTAGCGACCAGGATATCCGCGAGATTATCGAGGCGCTTTATGAGTGATATACAGATGCCAGAGGCCAACGTGCTGCACTCGCCACCCGCTTATGGCGAACTGACACCCTGTGATGCAGCGACTATCCAACAGCGTGTGCGTGACGCCGGTGTGGTCGGAGCCGGTGGTGCCGGGTTCCCCACGGCAGTGAAGTTACAGGCACAGGCCGAGATTTTCCTGGTCAATGCCGCTGAGTGTGAACCGATGTTGAAAGTGGATCAGCAATTGATCCCACGTCAGGCGGCACGGCTGGTGCGCGGCGTACTGTATGGCATGAAAGCCACCGGTGCATGCGAAGGCATCATTGCGCTGAAAGCTAAATATGAGGAGGCCGTTGCAGCGCTGACACCGCTGCTGCCACCACAGATTCGGTTGCATATTTTACCCGATGTTTACCCCGCCGGAGATGAAGTGATCACCATCTGGCTGGCAACCGGACGCCGGGTTCCACCTGCGGCGCTGCCCATCAGCATTGGGGTGGTGGTGAATAACGTGCAAACCCTGCTCAACGTGGCCCGCGCCGTTGAACAGCAGTGGCCGGTCACCCGCCGAACTCTCACAGTGAACGGCGCCGTTGCTCGACCATTAACCTTGACGGTGCCACTGGGCACGTCACTGCGGGAAGTGTTGGCTTTGGCGGGTGGCACGACCATTAATAATTCCGCTTATATTAATGGTGGCCCGATGATGGGCCATGCCCTATATGACCTTGATCAGCCCGTCACCAAAACTACTGGCGGCCTACTGGTACTGCCTGCTGATCATTTGCTGATTACCCGCCGTGCCCGCAGTGATAAGGATGTGCTCGCCATCGCCCGTACCGTCTGCGAACAGTGCCGCATGTGTACCGAACTCTGCCCACGTCACCTTATCGGCCATGAATTACCGCCGCACCTGTTGGTTCGGGCGATTATCTATCAGCAAGTCGCCACGCCAGATATTTTGCTCAGCGCCCTGACCTGCTCTGAATGCAGTCTGTGTGAAAGCTATGCCTGCCCGGTGGATATCTCGCCAATGCGCGTTAACCGCCTGCTGAAAACTCAGTTACGTGCGCAGGGTGCCCGCTATCAAGGCGAACTACGCGAAGCTGACCCGATGGCGAAATATCGCATGGTGCCAACAGCACGGCTGATCGCCCGCTTGGATTTAACCGACTGGTATCAGGCTGCGCCGTTTAGTGAGGAGCCCTATCAGCCGCAACAGGTGATATTGCCCTTGCGCCAGCATATCGGCGCTGCCGCAGAGGCCCTCGTCGCAGTGGGGGATCGAGTAGAACAGGGCCAATTAATTGGGCAAATCCCGCATAACGCCTTGGGTGCACCACTGCACGCCAGTATCAGCGGCGTGGTTACCGCCATCAGTGGCAGTGCCATCACTGTAAGTCGCGGCTAACCGTATTTTTTAAAGAGGAATCGGCATGTCACAAGCCATTGGAATTGTTGAATTAAGCAGTATTGCCAAAGGGATGGAAGTCTGCGACCTGATGCTAAAAAGTGCCAACGTCGACCTGTTGGTCAGCAAAACCCTGTGCCCCGGCAAATATTTGCTGATGGTGGGAGGTGATATCGGGGCGGTGACTCAGTCGGTACAAAATGGCGAACGGCACAGCGGTCATTTATTGGTCGATAGCATCGTTTTGCCCAATCTTCATCCATCAGTATTACCCGCCATCAGTGGCCTGAATCCGGTGGAAAACCGTCAGGCGGCAGGTGTGGTGGAGACCTGGAGTGTTGTGGCCTGCATTACCGCCGCCGACCGTGCAGTGAAAGCCGCCAATGTCACTCTGGTACGTATTCATATGGCTTTTGGTATCGGTGGCAAATGCTATCAGGTGCTTAGCGGTGACATTGCCGATGTGCAAACCGCCGTCGAGGTCGCCAGCCAATGTGCTGGTGAAAAGGGACTATTGATATACAGCTCAGTGATCCCACGGCCCCATGAGGCGCTGTGGCGTCAGTTAGTTCAGGAGGCATGATGGAAGCAAATAGCACCCCCGAGCGCGTGATCCAGGAATATGTTCCCGGTAAACAGATAACCCTGGCGCACCTGATAGCTAACCCTAACAAGGCGCTTTATAAAAAACTAGGGCTAAACGATGTCAGCAGCGCCATTGGTATTTTGACTATTACCCCCAGTGAAGCCTCGATTATTGCCAGTGATATCGCCACCAAATCCGGTGCAGTCGAGATTGGTTTTATTGACCGATTTACCGGTGCCGTAGTGTTTACCGGCGATGTTTCCGCGGTGGAATACGCGTTGAAACAGGTGATTCACACCTTAGGCGACATGATGAAATTCACTGCCTGCCCGATGACCCGGACATGATGCCATGCAACGCATCATGTTGATTGGCCCCAGTCAGTGCGGCAAAACCTCGCTGATTCAGCGCTTACGCGGTGAGGCGCTGAACTACCAGAAAACCCAGTCCATTATCTGGCAGGACAATGCCATAGATACGCCGGGTGAATATCTGGAAAACCGCTGTTTATACAGCGCGTTATTAGCCAGTGCTTGTGAAGCCGATGTGGTGGGGTTGGTACAAAATGCCGATGCCACGCAAAGCTGGTTTGCGCCAATGCTGGCGCAGGTTTTCAACAAACCGGTGATTGGCATCATCAGTAAAGCCGATACCGCCAGCCACACCGACCAACTGGGCTGGGCGGCGGATTGCCTGACCCAAGCGGGCGCACAACATATTTTTATCACCTCGGCGCAAACCGGCGAGGGGTTAACTGACCTTATGACTTATTTAAAAAATTGTGGAGAGTCGCATGCCCGGTAAGATTATGGCGATTAACGCCGGCAGTTCTTCGTTGAAATTTCAGCTGTTTTCCATGCTAAATGAACAGACCGGCCAACATCACGAGCAGGTGTTATGTCAGGGATTAATTGAACGCATTGGGATGGATGATGCGATATTTAACCTGCGAGTCGGTGATGTGCAATGGCGAGAAACCTTACCCATCGCGGATTGCCGTCAAGGCGCTGAACACCTGCTTCGGGCGCTGATTGAGCACAATATTATTGACTCATTAGACGAAATCATTGGCGTCGGTCATCGTGTTGCCCACGGCGGTGAAACCTTTGCCGATTCGGTACTGATTACCCCGCAAGTACTGGATAAAATTGAACAGCTTGGCACATTAGCGCCGCTGCATAACCCGGTGAACGCATTAGGTATTCGTGTGTTCCAGCTTGCCCTACCCCATGCCAGTGCCGTAGCCGTATTTGATACGGCATTCCATCAAACATTGAGTCAGGCTTCATATCTATATCCGCTGCCGTGGCGCTATTACGAAGAATTGGGAATTCGTCGTTACGGCTTCCACGGCACCAGTCATAAATATGTCAGTGTGGTCTGCGCTGAGCGCATGGGCCAGCCATTGGAAGCGCTACGTATTGTCTCCTGCCATCTCGGCAATGGTTCCAGTATTTGCGCGATTGACCACGGGAAATCCATCAATACCTCAATGGGATTTACTCCCCAGGCAGGAGTCATGATGGGCACCCGTAGCGGCGATATTGATCCGTCTATTCTGCCTTTTATTCAGCAAACAGAAGGTAAAAGTGCGGCTGAAATTAACCATCTAATCAATAACCAATCCGGTTTGCTGGGTATCTCCGGCATTTCTCATGATTATCGCGATGTGGAACAAGCAGCCGACAACGGCAACCGTCGTGCAGCATTGGCTCTTGAACTGTTCGCTGAGCGGATCCGCGCAGTGATTGGCAGCTATATCGTGCAATTGGGGGGGATTGATGCGCTTATCTTTACCGGCGGCATTGGTGAAAACTCACGTAGCGCCCGCCAGCAGATATGCCGAGCGCTGGCATTCCTGGGTATTGAACTGGATCAAGAAAAGAACATGAGAAATGAGTTCTTTATTCAGCAAGATACCGCACCGGTACAAGTTGCCATCGTCAATACCAATGAAGAATTAATGATAGCCCGTGATGTCTTGCGCGTGGCACTCAACCTGCCGGTACAACCGGCCCTCGCCACACAATGAGAGGCAATATGAAAAGTGGAAAAGTTTGGCTAGTCGGTGCGGGGCCGGGGGATGCAGCACTGATTACAGTAAAAGGCTTACATACCATTCGTCGTGCTGAAGCGCTGGTCTATGATCGGTTAGTCTGTGCGGAATTATTAGCTGAAGCACCAGACGGTTGTGAAATGATTAATGTGGGCAAAACACCCAACCATCATTTGGTACCACAACCGCAAATCAATGAAATTCTGGTAGATTGTGCTCAACGCGGCTTGAATGTGGTGCGGCTAAAAGGCGGTGACCCTTATGTCTTCGGCCGTGGCGGAGAAGAAGCCGAAGCACTGGCTCTGGCGGATATTCCGTTTGAAGTGGTACCGGGGATCAGCTCCGCTATCGGTGGATTAGCCTATGCGGGTATCCCGGTGACCCATCGTGATTATGCCTCCGGTTTTCATGTGGTTACCGGCCATCTACGTCAGGGCAATGAGCCACAGGATTGGGCAACACTGGCAAAACTGGAAGGTACATTGATTATCCTGATGGGCATGACGCAACTGACCACCATTTGTCAGCAACTGATTACTGGAGGCAAAGCGCCCACCACACCTGCGGCGGTGGTGATGTATGCCAGCCACCAACAGCAGCAAGTGGCCAGTGGCACTCTGACCACGTTAGCTGATCAAGTTGCGGCGCAAGGATTATCATCCCCGGCACTGATTGTTATTGGTGATGTGGTGCGCCTACGCGAGATATTGGCATTCACACCAGAAGTGTTGTCGCTAAACTCAACTCCCTCGCTGATATACCCATAGTCATTGGTGTTGTAGGTAGGCAGCAAGTGAGCACATCCCGATGAGCTTACATAAGTAAGTGATTCGGGTGAGTGAGTGTAGCAAACAACCCTACAGCATCAAGGGCGAAGGGTATGGTACTCTGAACACACATGCTAAATAGGGGAATAACGCGGTAATGAGCGAACATGGCGGGAATGTGCTGGAAATGGCACTGAAAATCGGGACAAACGCAGAGAACATTATTGATTTCAGTGCCAATATTAACCCGTTGGGAATGCCAGACTCCCTAAAAACCGCCATTGTTGAACAGTTAGCACGCGCGGAACACTACCCTGATGTTGAGTATCGCCAACTGCACAGTGCACTGGCCCGCGCTCACCATTGTTTGCCCGAAAATATCATGGCAGGCAATGGTGCAACCGAACTCATTTATGCCGTAGTGCACTACCTGCAACCTCGCACTGCCCTGCTGCTGACACCGGGTTTTGCTGAATATCGTCGCGCCCTGCAACGGATCGGTTGCCAGATTGATGATTATCCGATGAGTGAAGCTGATGGCTATCAGCCCGATGAGCGACTGCTGGCGGTATTAGAACAGCAGCGCCCTGACTGCCTGTTTCTGGCGACTCCCAATAACCCGACCGGACTGATGCCAGATGCTGACCTGCTGCAAGCGATTATACGCTGCTGTCATCAATACCAAATTGCGTTAATTGTTGATGAAGCCTTTATTGATTTCCTCCCTGATGCGCCGGGACTTATCCCGCAATTGGCTGATTTCCCGCACCTTTATATATTGCGCTCACTGACCAAGTTTTTCGCTATTCCGGGGTTACGGTTGGGATACTTGCTTAGCGGTGATTTGAAAGGCATCGAGCACATGAAACAGCAGCGCGAACCCTGGACCATCAATGCCTTCGCCGCATTGGCAGGTGAGATTATTCTCGATGACCAGCCTTATATTCAAGCCACTCATGAATGGTTGGCACAGCAGCAGCATTGGCTCTATCAACAATTATGCTCTATTCCCGCATTGCAGGTGTGGCAAGGTTGCGCCAACTATCTTTTCTTGCGCTGTTTAAGGCCGGAAATAGCGCTACAACCGGCATTATTACAGCACCATATTCTGATTCGCCATTGCGCCAATTACCCCGGACTGACCCGCGACCACTATCGTGTGGCTATCAAAAGTGCAACGGACAATCAACGGCTGGTCACCGCGTTACAGCAGGTTTTTAGCCATGGCTGAGGCCCGTTGCCCCGCCTCCTGTGGTGAGTTGATTCAGGGCTGGATACTGGGTGGGGAGAAGCTCATTTCTTGCCCGATAAACTGGTTTAGTACGGTATCAGTGACCGACGGTGTGCCGGGCAGTCGCGAACGACCACGGATGCGCCAAATGCTGAAAGCAGTATTGGCTTATTTTGACCAACCAGCAGAGATGGCCCGTGGCCTACACATCAATTTTGATTCCACCATTCCGGTGGCAAAAGGATTAGCCAGCAGCACCGCAGATATTGCCGCCACTGCTCTGGCAACCGCACGTCACTTGGGGGAAACACTGGATGAAGCCGTACTGGCTGCCTTGTGTGTTAGCCTTGAACCCACTGACAGCACCCTGTTTCAACGGCTGACCTTGTTTGATCATCAAACCGCCGCCACACAGATTTCTTATGATTGGCAACCCAGCATGGATATTCTGCTGCTGGAAAGCCCACAATGCCTCAACACCGAGGATTATCATCGTCGGCATCGCCAGACAGCCCTGCTGGCAAGCGCTCCATCGTTAGAACAGGCATGGCAACTGTTTACACAGGCCGCTGAGCGCCATGATTGCGCCCTGCTAGGCCAGTCCACCACACTTAGCGCACAGGCTAGCCAGCACCTACTGGTTAAACCCGATTTCTGCGCTCTGCTGGAATTAGTCGAAGAACTAGATTTATATGGACTGAATGTGGCACACAGCGGCAGTGTAGTGGGGTTATTATTAGACCGTCAACGCCATGATGTGGAACAGCTTTATTGGCAATTACAACAGCGCAATATCACGCAAAACTACCCGAGCCAGCACTTATTAACGATGGTGCCCGGCGGAGTGCGGTAACGCCATCAAGCTGCCATCCAATTCAGGTCACCGTCAAACTCATCAAACCAGAATGTCCATGTAAAAAACATTGTTATTACCCTTCTGCCTACCATTTCTGTGCAACTCTCTTTGTTCTCCCCCTCAGAATCATGACGCCAGTCACAAACAGGGAAAGCAGCTATTTTATCCATGTAAATAGCATTTATAGATATGGGGAAAATGGCTATTGGGGCAGTAGAGTCCCTCTACAGGAAATGTAGTGCAGATGTAAAATCTGCTTCCTGATAAATCTTCATTTTTTTAAAAACATAAATAAAACTTAAGTCATAGCCAAGTTACTTCGAGATGCAGGTAGGCGGCAACCGCGCAAATCCCCAGGAGCTTAGATAACTAAGTAACTGGGGTGAGTTAGGGCAGCCAACACCCCTGCATCTTGAAGGGCGACGGGTATATACAGAATATTGCGTCAACACCTAACTACGATAGCCTCAACCTACATTAGCTCCGGGAGCCTTAGATGAAAAAACTGAGTGTAAAAACGTTATTGGCGGCCAGTCTGTTTAGCATGATGGTGTGCTCAGGCAGTGCTTTGGCGCAAGAAGTCGAAGTCGTCAATATTTCGAAAATCGCCGGAATGCCCTGGTTCAACCGCATGGGCGAGGGTGTGGAACGCGCCGGTAAAGATCTCGGGATCAAAGCCTATCAAGTCGGCCCATCCAGTACCGACGCCCCACAACAAGTGAAGATCATTGAGGATTTAATCGCCAAAAAAGTCAGCGCCATCAGTATCGTGCCAAACGATGCCGATGTGTTGGAACCGGTATTCAAGAAAGCGCGCGATGCTGGCATCGTGGTATTAACCAACGAATCTCCGGGGCAGCCTAGCGCTAACTGGGATATCGAAATCATTGATAACGCCAAATTCGCTGCCGATAACGTGGAAGAAATGGCGAAAGCTATGGGCGGTAAAGGTGGCTATGTGATTTATGTGGGTAGCCTGACCGTGCCACAACATAACCTGTGGGCCGATTTGTTTGTTAAATACCAGAAAGAGCATTACCCGGAAATGTTTGAAGTGACCAGCCGTATGCCGGTCGCTGAGAGCATTGATGACTCACGCCGTACCACACTGGATTTGATGAAAGCGCATAGTGATTTGAAAGGTATTGTTGCTTTCGGTTCACAAGGCCCGATTGGTGCAGGCCGTGCAGTGAAAGAAAAACGGGCGAAAAACAATGTCCATGTGTTCGGCATGATGATCCCATCTCAGGCTGCATCACTGGTTAAAAGTGGCGATATTGCCATGGGCGTGACTTATGACCCAGGTTCTGCCGGTTATGCCATGACAGCGGTAGCTGATAAAGTGCTGAAAGGCGAGAAAATCGAAACAGGCATGGAGATCCCAGGAGTAGGTAAAGCGGAAGTTGATCAAGCTAAGCACCTGATTCAGTTCCATAATGTGTTACGAGTTACCAAAGACAACGTGGATTCACTGTATTAATTCACTGAGTTATTGCAGGGCCGGACTCCAGTTTGGCTCTGCAATTAATAAAAAAGCCAGCCAATAAGTTTAGAAGATAGAAGGGGTTAACGCTCCTAGGGGCACTCCGGCGGCTTACGCCGCTACGACCCCAACGGAACGCTTCCCCCTTCAATTAATATTGCTACAGCCTCATTGCTGCAGTGCCTTATCTGGTTTTTTATGGTTTAGGTAGTATCTATTTATATCCAGAGGATCTATGCAGCCATTTATTACCCTGGAAAATATCAGTAAAACCTTTTATGGCGTCAAAGCGCTGGATAAGGTGGCTATGACCCTGTTACCCGGTGAGGTGCATTGCCTTGCAGGGCAAAACGGTTGCGGCAAATCCACACTGATCAAGATTATCTCCGGTGTTTATCAACCCGATACCGACGCCACGATGACTATCGATGGTAAAACCTATTCAACCCTGACGCCCATTGAATCTGTCCGGCTGGGGATTCAGGTGATTTATCAAGATTTATCATTATTCCCCAACTTGACCGTGGCTGAGAATATCGCCATGAACCATTATCACCATCATCTGTGGGTGAACAAACGTCAGATGCGGGAAACCGCCGAGCGTGTCATCAAGAGCATTGATGCCCATCTTAATCTGGATGAATTGGTTGAAGACCTCCCCATCGCCCAGAAACAGTTAGTCGCAATCTGCCGTGCGCTGGCGCAGGATGCCCGGCTAATTGTGATGGATGAACCGACCGCATCTCTGACAAGGCAAGAAGTTAACGGCTTGCTACGGGTGGTGCATGAACTGAAATCACGCAATATCTGCGTAGTATTTGTCAGCCACCGGTTGAGCGAAGTACTGGAAATTTCAGACCGTATTACTGTGCTCAAAGATGGTAACTGGGTCGGAACCTACCCTGCCGCTGAAGTTGATAATACACGGCTGGCCTGGCTGATGACCGGTATGAAGTTTGATTTTCAGGTTCTGCCACCCTATAGCGCTTCGCTTGCGCCAGTGCTGGCAGTGGAAGAGCTTTCCCGTGGCAACGAATATCACGATATCTCACTGACATTGCATCCGGGTGAAATTGTCTCACTGGTCGGCTTATTGGGTTCTGGCCGCACAGAATTGTGCCTTAGTCTATTTGGTTTAACTGCACCAGAGTCAGGCACCATTCGTATCAATGATAAGGCGATGTATTTTACCAGCAACCGCGATGCTATCGCCGCTGGCGTGGGTTATGTCTCGGAAGATCGCATGAGTACCGGACTGATTATGGAACAATCAATTCGCGACAATATCAGCGCCACCGTTTTACACCGGCTTAAAAACACTTTCCATCTGATGCGTACCGAGCGAGTCGATACATTGGTTGAAGACATGGTTAAGCATCTATCTATCAAAATTGGTAATAGCGATTTACCGGTCAATACCTTATCTGGCGGGAATGCGCAGCGTATTGCTATTGCCAAATGGCTGGCAACTGACCCACAAATATTGATTCTCGACTCACCCACCGTTGGGGTAGATATCGCCAATAAAGCCGGTATTTATAATATTATCAACGCGCTGGCTGCTCGGGGGATTGCGGTATTAATGGTTTGTGATGAGATTGATGAAGCCTACTTTAATAGCCACCGTATTTTAGTGATGCGGTCTGGGCGGCTGGTGCAGGAGTTCTTGCCAAGTAACAGCAGCGAAGCAGCCATTGCGGAGGTAGTAAATGGCTAATCCCCATGCACTCAATAGACCTGATGTTGGTAAAACAGGTCTATTCAATAAAGAACATCTGAAACGCCATGAAGTGATGTTGGCTTTCACCATATTAATTATTTCGACTTATCTTGCTTTCACCAGCCCAGATTTTCTGACGCTCGCCAATATTTATGACTTGATAAATAACTATGCCATGTTGACTATCTTGGCCTGTGGCTTATTTATCGTGTTGATTTCTGGCGGTATTGATATTTCATTCCCAGCGATGACCATTATCTCGCAATATGTCATGGTGACATTAATTGTGAAGTTCGGTGGCAACTTCCCGGTGGCTTTCGCGCTGGCCGGTGGTATCGGTTTATTATTAGGGTTAATAAATGCGCTGTTGGTTAATCGTCTGCGCGTCCCGTCTATCATTATCACCATTTCTACGCTGAATATATTCTATGGATTACTGCTGTATCTCAGTCGTGGTGTCTGGCTATATACCTATCCGGAATGGTTCGAACATGGACCAATGCTATTCTCCTTCACCGCCGCCGATGGCTATGACTATGGTCTTTCGTTGCCCATATTGACATTGCTTGCGACCATTATTGTCACGGCTCTGCTGATGACACGCACCAGTATTGGTCGGCAAATTTATGCATTGGGTGGCAATCAGGAAGCGGCTTCCCGCATGGGGTTCAGTATCCTCAAGCTGCAACTGTTTGTTTATGGCTATATGGGCTTTTTATCCGGCATTGCCGGAGTGGTGCAGTCCTATACCGTCTTGACGGTAGCGCCCGATTCATTGCTCGGTTATGAACTCACCGTGCTGGCAGCGGTAGTACTGGGTGGCACCAGTATTGTTGGCGGACGCGGCACCCTAACCGGCACGCTGCTGGGGGTGATCCTGCTGGCGATATTGCAAAATGGTTTGAATTTACTGGGTATTTCGTCGTACTGGCATACCGTGGTTATCGGTCTGGTGATCATCATCAGTATCAGTATGACCGCCTGGGGCCAACGTCATAAGGTAGGGATATAGCCATGTCGAAAACAACGCAACGTGATCATACCGAGAGCTGGTTATTGGCTTTACTGGTACTGGTTTCTATCGGGTTTAGCCTGTTTATTCCTTATGTGTTCTGGTCGACGGCTAACTTCCAATCTATCGCTTCACAAATCCCGGTTGCCGGAGTATTAACACTGGCAATGGCGATTACCATGCTGACGGGCGGTATCAACCTTTCAATTATAGCTACTGCAAATGCCAGTGCACTGGTAATGGCCTGGGTGTGTACCCATTTGGAGCCCACATTCAGCTCAATGGTATTGATGTTGCTGGCAGGTACTTCGGTCGCTTTGGTGGTAGGGCTTATCAATGGGGTGCTTATCTCGGTGGTGCGTGTCTCTCCTATTTTGGCCACACTGGGTATCATGACCTTGCTCAAAGGCGTGAATGTACTTATTTCCAAAGGATCGGCGATCTCTAATTTCCCTAACTATGTGCTGGCGTTGGATCGCAGCTATTTTCTTGGGGTTCCGGTACCACTTTATCTGTTTGCTGCGGTGGCGTTGGTTATCTGGCTTATTTTAGCCAAAACCCCGCTTGGCCGGCAGATATACCTGTCCGGTTCCAATGAGAAAGCCACTTTCTTCTCCGGAATTAATACTCGCCGCACGCTGGTTTGGGTGTACGTGATTTCATCGTTACTGTGCGCCGTCGCGGCCTTGTTGATGATGTCCAAGCTAAACTCGGCCAAAGCCTCCTATGGCGAATCACTGTTACTTATTACTATCCTGGCAACGGTCTTAGGCGGGGTTAATCCTGATGGCGGGTTTGGTAAGATTTTCGGCATCGTGTTAGCGCTGTTCCTGCTGCAAATGCTGGAGAGCGGGCTGAATATCATGGGCGTGAGTAGTTATATCACCATGGCGCTGTGGGGTTCATTGCTGTTGGCATTTATCTTTGTTAAAGGTGCGAAGATCCCAGCGTTTCGTTTCTTACGCCAGAACAAACCATCAAGCTAAGATATTGATAGATAGAAAAGGCTGGCGATTAATGCCAGCCTTTCTATTAATAGCGGTAAAATAAGCTATTTCACGTTGAGCTTAAGTTATTTAACTTCGCCCATCGCTTTCAGTTTTTTCGACAATTCACGGCGTTCTTTAGACAGATCTGCGTTTTTAATGATGTATTCATCGACACGATCTTCGTAGTCAACACGCATGTTAGCGATAATGGCTTGAACCTCTTCGATGCTCATCCCTGGCTTGATGTATTCACTCAGGTTATCGAGCAACAGAACGCGTTTTTGGTTATCGCGAATTTTCTTTTCGTTATCAACGATTTCACGCTGCAACTTGTTTTTGCGACGGAACATACGCACAAACTCCAAAACGTCCTGGAAAGTTGGCTTACTTGCATTATCCATTTTCACACCTTCACTTAAGTTTTACACAAATTCAATTGCTGGTGACCAGGCTATGTGAACCATACCGCTTTGTTGTGCCTGATGACAAGATTCATTGGCTAGACTTATCTTACCTGCTTTACCCGTCAGACAGAAATATCATCTTCCTGAATCCAACAATAGATCACCTGCGTAAAGTCATATTAATCAGATCGTCTAATTCCTCAAGCTGTTTAGTTAACTCCATACTCAGCCAAACATAGCCATAAATCGGTGTTTCTATCTGCTGCTCTTGTGTCACGACCAACATCAATGATTTCAACTCAGTAGATATTTCACTCAGCTCACCGGCAACTTCCCGCTCACGGGCAGGAGAACCATCGCGCAGGCTGTCACTTAATGTATTCAAAGTGCGGATTGTCATCAACTGAGTACTGCGCAAACCCTTGGCATTGAGCATAATAAAATGGCTCTCCCGCGATGACCAATAAGCATCCACCAGCAATTCTAGCGTGCAAATCAGGTTACGGCTCAGTGTTTGAATAGCCTCAAAAACGTCTTTATTAATATGAGATTCTTTACTGGCAGGCGCAATAAAAGTGCGCATTTTAACCGACTGACTGAGTGCAGTTTTTAATTTAGGCTCTAACCGTGGGCGCTCGATAACATTGGGCGATAAATAAGCCGCATAGACTTGACTAATGGTCCGCAGATTATCACTCATCTGCATCCGCCAATGGGTAAAAGCGCGTTGTGGATAGACGCTGGTAAAGACCAATGCCAATAATGAACCAAAAATAACATCGCCGCTACGCCACAGAGCTGTAGTCATATCTCCAGGGGCAGATCCGCACACCACCGCCAGAGTTATACCGATAAGCAAAGCCATGTAGGGGCGCTTGCCCAACGTTAGGTAGCCGCACAGGAACATCACAACCCCACACCAGGCCAGCATAAGTGTTAAGGAATAAGACTCCAGATACAGAGCAATCAAGCCGGATATCGCACCAAAAACAGTACCGCCAATACGCTGCATCGCTCTGGTCAGTACATTGCCCCAATAGGATATCGGCCCCATTACCACCACTAATGTGATTAGCGGCCAGGTACCTTCCGGAATAGCCAGTAAGCGAATAATCAGAAATGTTAAGATAAACGCTAATGTAATACGTAAAGCGTGAGTGATGCGGTAATGGGTGTAGATCAGGTTATCCAATGGCGATATTTTTTTATTCAGGCGCACACAGACCTACTTCCAATAAGATACCAAAACCTAAGTTTAGCCGAGTTATTGCGCAATGGCATCGGATTAACCGTTACCAAAAGTAGCAGGAATAAATGGGGGGGAATAAGTATTCCCCGTTGGGTATTGCCAATCGGGGAAATTAGCTTATTTAAAGTCAACCGCCATTTGTTGAACAATAGACACGCCAAAGCTGGACTCGACACAACAAGCAATATAATCGGTGAACCGTGGCGACGGCGGCATTCCCAAGCTGAGCAAACGTTCATTACTGAACCGTACGTTAAGCATGGCAAATGCACCATATAAGCGCATGGCTTTTAGCATTAGGCGCTCATTACAGGGGCCAAAAATCCCTTTCAGTTGGTTACGCATTTGTACCAATGCACTGTATTCGACCTGGCAATAATCCGCACCCATAGGTTTCTCTCGGGCAGCGGTTGACATCGCCTGATCAATCTGGGAAAAACTAACGCTATTTTTCTCGCCGGCTGAAATATGATAGATATTATCGGGTAAGTTTGGATGCAGTAAAATACACACTAAAGCGTCTGCGCAATAATCGACTGGAATAACATCGATATAGTCATCCAGAGAGCACATGAACTTACGTAGCATTAATGCCATGCGGAATACCCAAAAGATGCTGCTGGATGGTTGGCAGCCCAGCCGGGTATGGCCAACCACAATCGATGGTCGGGCAAATACCAAGGGCAGCCCTGGGCATTCTTCAGCCAATAAGCGCTCAATTGCTGATTTAGATTTAGTGTATTCCACCAAATGGGCGTCATCTTCTGCGGATAAAACCTGCTCGCTCACCACAGTATCGGCATCGGGAGTGCAAGACATAGCCGTTCCCACATGGATGAATCTTTGTAAACCAGCAACCTGCGACATTCTTTTGCCAAAAGCTAATGTGCCATCGACATTCACTTTCCAGATTAGTGGGTTATTACCGAATGATGCGACGGCGGCACAATTAATAACATGCGTCACCCCATCAATACGCGGGTCATTAATAAAACTGTCCGGCTCAGCTAAATCCCCTAATAAAATATGGCTAATATCAATCTTACTCAGTTGCCCATTAGGGAGATAAAACTTCGCCATATTCTCACGAATACGTGTTAATCCCTGTTCCGGTGTATTGGCCCGGACTAATAATAAATAATTAAAATCTGAATTTTCCAACAATAACTTTTCGAGCACAGCTCCGCCCAGAAAACCTGTGGCACCGGTTAACAGAAGTGTTTTCACCATGAATCCTACTTATTATATTCAGTAGGCGGATTGTATAAATAGCTAAGTAAACGGTAGGTAAATATTAGTTGGATCGATCCATTTTAGCTGAAACATAATTATTTCAAAATAAATCCTGACGTCCCGACTCGCCTGAAATGATATTCTAGCGCTAATGCCGTGGGTCACTGCGGCTTAGCGCGGGCAGTGACCCATCATAAAGAAGAACTATACCCAAAATAATTCGAGTTGCAGGAAGGCGGCCAGTGAACGACAACTCGGTGAGAACCGATTTGAACAGCATTTATGTTAGCCCGTAGAGTGAGCCTCGTTGAGGCTCATTAATCCCGATGAGTTTACTGTGTTGTAAGTGATTCGGGTGACAAATCTGCTGGGAGCGGCCTCGTAAAGGCCGAGCCGGATAACGAACACAGCCAACGCACATGCAGCTCGGAGTATGACGAGTATATGAGAATTAAGGGTTAAACCGCATAATGTCAGATAAAAATAAGCAGCCAACATTCTACATTCATGATTATGAGACCTTCGGTCAGCGCCCGGCGTTAGACAGGCCAGCACAGTTTGCCGGGGTACGTACCGATTTGAATTTCAATATCATCGAAGAACCGCTGGTGATTTACTGCGCTCCCGCAGATGACTACCTACCGCAGCCGGAAGCCGTGATGATAACCGGTATCACTCCGCAACATGCCTTAGCTAATGGGGTAACTGAAGCCGAGTTTGCCCGTCAAATCCATCAAGCTTTCAATGTGCCTGGTACCTGTATTCTTGGTTACAACAACATTCGTTTTGATGATGAAGTTAGTCGCAATATTTTCTACCGCAATTTTTATGATCCTTATGCCTACAGCTGGCAAGGTGGGAACTCTCGCTGGGACTTACTCGATGTGATGCGCGCCTGTTACGCCCTGCGCCCCGAGGGTATTATCTGGCCGGAAAACGAAGAGGGTTTACCCAGTTTCAAGTTGGAGCATTTGACCAAAGCCAATGGTGTTGAACACTTACATGCCCATGATGCGATGTCTGATGTGTATGCCACTATCGCTATGGCAAAGCTGGTAAAACAAGCACAGCCACGGCTGTTTGATTACCTCTATCAGCACCGCAGTAAACACAAAATCAACGCATTGATTGATATTGCAGATATGACGCCACTGGTTCATGTATCTGGCATGTTTGGTGCGGCACGAGGTAACACCAGTTGGGTTGCGCCGTTGGCATGGCATCCTGAGAATAAAAATGCGGTGGTTATGTGCGATCTGGCGGGTGATATGTCACCCCTGCTAGAGTTGGATAGCGATACACTACGTGAACGTCTCTATACTCGCCGCGACAAACTCAATGCCCAAGATGTCGCCGTGCCACTGAAACTGGTGCATATCAATAAATGCCCGGTTCTCGCCCCCGCGAAAACCCTGCTACCGGAAAATGCCGATCGTTTAGGTATTGATCGCCAGCGTTGCCTGCAAAATTTGCAATTATTGCGGCAAAATCCGCAAGTTCGTGAAAAAGTGGTCGCTCTGTTTGCTGAGGCTGAGCCTTTTGCCGTTTCTGATGATGTGGATGCTCAGCTGTATAACGGGTTTTTCAGTGATGCTGACCGCGCTACTATGAAAATCATTTTACAAACTGAGCCGCAAAATCTGCCAGCACTTGATCTGACCTTCCAAGACCCACGGTTGGAAGCATTGTTATTCCGTTTCCGCGCACGTAATTATCCAAATACGTTGACTGACAGTGAGCAAAAGCGCTGGTTAGAGCATCGTCGCGAAGCGCTTAATCCAGAAAAAGTGCAAGACTATGTGCTGCAACTGGAAGAGTTATATAACCAGCATGAGGAGGATAAAGAGAAGCTGGCACTGCTGAAAGCCCTGTTTGACTACGCCAGAGATCTGGTGAGCTAACCTCACCCGTGATGAATAGCCCATAAAAAACGGAGCCATTTTCAGGCTCCGTTCTAGTCAATTATCACTTAATAGCAACACAGTTACTGCGCCAGCTCGCCATTAAACTGTGGCAATGCCTGACGGAAAGCACGGGTTTTCCAGACCATATAAAGCAAGCCAATTGAACCCCATACCAAACCCAGCGTCATTGAGCTGCTTTCCAAATTCATCCACAGCACGCCAACTGTACCTGCACCAATCATAGGCAGAATCAGGTAGCGGAAATGATCCTTGAACGTTTTGTTACAGCGTTCACGGATATAAAACTGTGAAATCACTGACAGGTTAACGAAGGTAAAGGCTACCAACGCACCGAAGTTAATCAATGCCGTTGCAGTCACCAAGTCAAACGAAATAGCAGACAATGCCACGCCGCCAACCAGCAATACGTTGATGGCTGGAGTACGCCATTTCGGATGCACATAACCAAACACTTTCTCCGGGAATACTCCATCTCGCCCCATCACATAGAGCAAGCGGGAAACACCGGCGTGCGCGGCCATACCTGATGCCAATACGGTGACACAGGAGAAGCACAGAATAACTGACTGGAAGAATTTACCGGCAACAAACAACATAATTTCCGGCTGTGACGCATCAGGGTCACTGAAGCGTGAAATGTCCGGGAAATAGAGTTGCAGGAAATAAGACACGACAATAAAGATCACGCCGCCAATCAATGCCGTCAGAAAAATCGCTTTCGGGATCACTTTGCCCGCATTCGGGGTTTCTTCAGACAGTGAACTGATGCCATCGAAACCGAGGAATGAGAAACACAATATTGTGGCCCCGGTTATCATCGGCACCAAGTGGGCATTTTCAGAGTAGAACGGACGTGGACTAACTAGTGTACCCGCGCCTTCGCCCTGATAAACACCGTGAATCAGCAGCCCCATAAAGACCACCATGATAGCCACCTGAACCACAACAATAATCGAGTTCAAGTTGGCTACCACGTTGATACCACGCAGGTTAAACAGCGTCATCAAGCTGACCAACGCGCCAACAAAAATCCACGATGGCACACCAGGGAAGATAGCTTCGAGATAAATTTTTGCCAACAGAATGTTAATCATCGGCATGAACAGATAGTCCAGCAATGATGACCAACCCACCATAAAGCCAACATTTGGGCTAATGGATTTCTGGGCATAGGTATAGGCCGAACCCGCAGACGGGAAGCGCTTAACCAATTTGCCATAGCTGATGGCAGTAAACAGCACTGCTATCAACGCAATGGCGTAAGAAGTCGCGACGTGACCATCGGTCAAGCCGGAAACAATGCCGAAAGTATCGAAAATGGTCATTGGCTGTAAATAAGCCAGACCCATCATCACAACTTGCACCAACGTCAGTGTTTTTCTGAGTTGAACGCGGTTATTGGTGCCAGTTTGATTGGTGCCGACTGCAACAGTTGCATTATGCGTCATGATTCAGCCTCCCCATACCTTTAACCCAATTTGCAAGTGTAGCTCGCAGGTCAGAGGTGACGGGGAAACTTCGTATCTGCCTGGGATACGTAAGTGGGGAAACGAGAGCGGTGTAACGGGTATGTGCTATACCTGTTGCTCCATAATCGCTGCATGTGCAGCGCATACCGGTGGGCACCGGCGCCAGTGTGAATAATTGCCCCATCTTTCTTTCCTCATAACGGCGATTTTCGTATGTGAATAATCGCTCGCGGACCTGTTTATCTATCCGGATCGTTGTCCGGCCTCTTGATTTGTGAAAACACGAATGCAAAAAAATAACCGACGCGTTTAAACGTCGGTTATTCCATGTCGTGTATTTTGCCCTAACTAGGGAGCAAAAAACAAGATGTTAAACCGCTTGAAACAATATTCTTATGACAGTTTGATCTAAACGGCTATTTCTATGCTGTATCAGCGCTGAGCGGCAATTTCCACCCGCTCAATCGCAGCCCACATTTTGTCTGAATTCAGCTCAACAGGCAGATAATGAATTGACTCACTCGGCTTCAGAATTCGGCCAATCACCAACTCAATGGCATCGCGGTCATTAATATCAATATCCAGCGCCGCCAGATGTGTTGGTAAGCCCAATTGATTAAATGCCACAATCAGTGATTGCAAGGCTTCATCCTGCTCCAACAAGGCAGTCTGAACCAATATTCCATAGGCGACTTTAGTGCCATGCAGGAAATGTTCAGTTTGTGGCAATAGTGTCAAACCGTTATGTACCGCATGCGCAGCCGCCACTCGGGTATAGCGCTCACCCAGCCCACCGACCATACCACCACCGGCAATAATTGCATCGACCACATCCAGGAAATCTTGTGTCAACTCACCCTGTTTCACCGCTTGCAATGCAGCCTCACTCTGTTTGAGCAGCACATTGCGAATCTCCAAAGCGGCCTGTAACCCCAAACGAACTGTCAAAGATAACGTTTCTGGTTGCGGGCTAAGGACCACCGCCTCGTACCATTTCGCCAGGGTATCGCCAATCCCAGCCAGCAGATATTCCGCTGGCGCTTGCAAAATAATGCGCGGCTCAACCAATACCAAGTGATTGGCATCTTTGAATATTTCAAAATTCAGTGCTTGTCCGGCATCGTCATACCAAACTGACAGTGGTGTCCAGGCCGCACAAGTCGCGGCAATAGTCGGAATGGCCACCAGCGGCAAACCAAGTTTACGCGCCACTACTTTTGCCGTATCTAATACCGCCCCACCGCCAATGCCTATAACGACTTGCCGATCACTGCCCGCCGCGCTGACTAAATCAGCAACAGTAGATTCACTGCAATGGGTCGAAAATGGAGCGCGCACCGCCTGAGGGCTGTTAAATTCTACTGGCAGATAATCAATCGCCGCGGCCAAAGCACGCTCGCCATAGATCCACAGCGCATTTTCCCGTGCCGCCCGAGGATAAAACTCACTCAGTTTGTCGATAGCGCCTGGAAAAGAAAAATAGTTGGCAGGCCCTACCTGCACTCGAATTGCGTTCGTGCTCATGCCCCTGTTCCTTTTCAATCATTATTTATTTTAAGTTGTGATGTCATCTGCGTTTTCCCATCTTAAGGGCATACTTAGCATTGTTTAATAATTTTTTGATATACCTTAACTATTTTAGTTTGTTGCGAATAATAGAAACTGTGTTAAAAAAGAATGATATAAGCAGCATTATTGACTGCCTGTTTCGTTACAATCTTTTATAGGGCAGTCATCGAAATTATGTCTACCATCACTCCCGCCCGCCTTGAGATGCGAAATATCTCTATCTCGTTTTCTGGATTTCATGCCTTGCAACAAGTTGATTTTACACTGGAAGGTGGGTCGACACATGCATTAGTCGGTGCTAATGGGGCGGGTAAATCGACCTTGATGGCGATCCTTTCCGGTGCCCACAATCACTATCGCGGTGAGATATTCATTGATGGTCAGCAGGTAGATATTCACTCACCCCGTCAGGCAAAACAGCATGGTATTCATGTGGTTCAGCAAGAAGTTGATGTTGCGCTGATTCCAACGCTGTCAGTAGCAGAAAATATTATGCTGGATACGCTAGCTGAACAGGGGCATCTGTTTAACTGGCCGCATCTGTACCGTCAGGCAGAAGCGCTACTCGGGCAACTTGATCTCAAATTGAATGTGCGCCAGCGTCTGGAATCCTGCACATTAGCCGAAAAGCAGCAGGTGCTGTTAGCCCGTGCCCTCTCCCATCAATGCCGTTTTCTGATTCTGGATGAGCCCACCGCGCCACTGGATCAAGAAGAGAGTGCGCGTCTGTTTAGAGTGGTTCGTCGCCTGCAATCCGAAGGGATAGCCATCGTTTTCATTTCGCACCGCATTCATGAGTTACGGGAAGTTTGTGATCAACTGACCGTATTACGCGATGGCCGCAAGATCAGCCATGATGCAATGGGTGACCTGAGTGGTGAACAAATTGTCGAAAAAATGCTCGGCCATACTTTGGATGATATTTATCCCCCTCGACGAGCCGCTTTCAGCGACAAAACCTTATTGTCCGTTAAGGGATTACATGACCAACACAAGTTACACGATATTTCGCTGACATTGCATGAAGGAGAAATTTTAGGGATTGCCGGGTTGGCTGGAGCGGGTAAAACCGAATTGTGCAAAGCCTTATTTGGTGCCACGCCAAGCCGTGTTGATCGGGGTGAATTACAGGGCAAACCGTGGAAACCGCGTTCGCCAGACCGCTCTGTCGCGCAGGGGTTGGCTTTGGTACCAGAAGAGCGACGTAAAGAAGGCATTTTTATCCACGAAGGTATCCCGATGAACCTGAGTGTGGCCGCTGATGACAGCTTTTCCCGCTGGAGCATTTTTAGCCGCCGCCAGGAGTTGAGTTGGGCTAAAGCGCTTATTCAGCGACTGGGAGTCCGCACCTCTTCGCCGCAACAAAAACTGGCCCGCTTATCTGGGGGGAATCAGCAAAAAGTGGCGATCGGTAAGTGGTTGCGCGGGAATGCCCAAGTGCTGATTTTTGATGAGCCAACCAAAGGGGTGGATATCAAAGCCAAACAGGATCTATTCAATCTGATTGATGGGTTAGCACGGCAGGGAAAAGGTATTATTTATGCTTCCGGTGAATTCTCTGAATTAGTCGGTTTATGTGATCGTATCTGTGTGTTGTGGGATGGGCGTATTGTGGCTGAACTGAATGCCGCCGATATCGATGAAGAAACATTATTACTATTTTCAACTGGAGGAACCCCTCAGTGAGTAAAGAAATACCCCTGCAAGACGCACAGCCGTGGCGTCACCAGTTGTTTGATTTTCTCTACAAATGGGGGATGTTGCTCACCGTTGTGGCGCTAATCGCGTTATTTGGGCTAGCCTCAGACAATTTTCTTGATCCCAACAATATCATCAACATTTTACGCTCCATTGCTATTGTGACCGTGATTGCTATCGGCGTGTCGATTTCCCTGTCGATTGGCGGCTTTGATTTATCGGTTGGCTCCACCGCGTCGCTGGCGAATGCCATCGTAGTATCACTGTTTGTCTGGTACGGGTTTGGCACTACCGGAGCCATCATCCTGACCTTACTTATTTGTACTCTGGTGGGGCTGTTTAATGCCTTTCTGATTGTGGTGCTGAAAATCCCCGATATGCTGGCAACCTTGGCCAGCCTCTTTGTGATTCAGGGCGTGGCCATGACGTATAGCTATGGTGGCTCTATTACGCAGAATATGCTGCTACCCAGCGGCGATATGGCGGAAGGTGTCATTCCTGAGATGTTTTCAGCGCTGGGTCAAGTGCCGGTGATAGTGCTTATTATGTTGGCGGTAACAATTGTAGTGCAGTTGTATTTGTCGCTGACCAAGCATGGTCGTCGGATGTATGCCATCGGTGGAAATCCGGAAGCGGCGCGTTTGGCGGGCATTCGAACGGTGCGTTATCGAGTGCTGGCTTATGTATTGTCATCTCTGCTGGCGGCGCTGGGGGGAATTTTGCTGGCATCCAGGATTGGCTCGTCACAAGTCAATGCCGGCGGCGGCTATCTGATGGATGCCGTGGCAGCAGCCTATATTGGCTTTTCACTCGCCGGTTCCGGTAAACCCAACGCCTTCGGCACCTTAATTGGTGCGATTATCCTTGGTGTACTGCAAAATGGGCTGGTGATGCTGTCAGTGCCTTACTACGCGATGGATATTATCAAAGGATTGGTTCTCGCGATGGCGCTGGCACTGACCTATATTCATCAAAAGCGGTGATATACAGATAAGTGAAAGGCTGTACGTAGTATGCAGCCCTTTCATTTGACTAATTCAAAGGCATTCTTGCCGGGTCTGGGTATTGATATTCAAACCCTAATTCACTGCAAATCTTACTCCCATCAATCTCGCGGGGTGCTTCCTCCACCTCCTCGGGTGCAAACTCAGGTGGTGTCAGTTGTAACGCACGCGCGCACTCAGGGTAAAAATCGCGTTTGCGCGGATGGGCTGGCGCGCACAGGTTGTAAATATGGCCGCCTCTGGGCAGATTGAGCAGCAATTCGATGGCAGAAATGACATCTTCCTGATGCACCAAATTAACGCCCTGCGAACCACCTTTAACATTAGTTTTACCGGCAAGGAAACGGCCAGGATGGCGATCTGTTCCCACCAGCCCCGCCAGACGTAAAATATCCACCGAGGTATTGGGTAATTTGTGTAACCAGAGTTCGAGCTCTGCCAGCGTTTTGCCCGCAGAGGTCACCGGTTGCAGGGGGGAGTCTTCTTTGATTCGGCCACGAGTTTCGCCATAAACCGAAGTAGAACTGGTAAAAATAATGCGAGGTACACCGAACGCTAACGCACTGTCGACGACCATCTGCACCGCTTGAAAATACTGTTCCCCCCCTTCAGCTGTACGGCTAGCTGGCAAGGTGATAACCAGTGCATCTACCGTCATTAACTGTTCTAAGTCATCCGGGTCGCAAATCAGCTCCGGCGTCAGTTTCAGTTGATAGCAATCAATTCCGCTCATTCTGGCAGCGTCAACGCCATCTAGCGTGGTTTTACTTCCGACGACCTGCACCCCGCGTCGGACCAGTGATTGCGCCAGTGGCATGCCCAGCCAGCCCAAACCAATAATGGCTACTTTTTTCATCTCAATTACCCTCGACCGGTTCATACCGACAACCCACTCCATACTAATAACCTACGCCAACGAATGTCACCTAATAATGACTCGATATTATGCACGTATTTTTATTTGTCTGTGTAATGGCTATACGTAACAATTTCCTGCTTAAACTGACAGAAAAATGAGAGATAACCGCTGAAAAGAAAACGATTACTGACCGATAAATCGCAACTTATCACCGTGATGTAAAGCCGTCAGGTGAAAAAAAGGTTGCGCGCTACCCGCAGGATGGTTTACGTTGATTGACAGAAATTATAGCACGTCACAAATATGGCTATTCTGATTATCTCAGGAAGCCCAAACAGAGAAGCTACTATGAATCGCGTTCAATTTAATCACCATCATCACCATCATCCTGACTAGTCTTGCAGGCCGATGTGTGCTGGAAGACGGTTAACGAATCTTCCAGGTGGCGGTAGAACGCAATAGAGAAAGCCCTCGGAAGATAATCTTCCGAGGGCTTTTTTGTTGCTCACCATTTTATAAAGTTAAAAGAGAAGAGGATTACCATGCTGGATAAAACACGTTTACGCATTGCGATGCAGAAATCAGGCCGCCTCAGTGACGATTGCCATGAGCTGTTGTCGCGCTGCGGGATTAAAATCAATTTACAACAACAACGCCTGATTGCTTTTGCTGAAAATATGCCAATCGATATCCTGCGTGTACGTGATGACGATATCCCGGGGCTGGTGATGGATGGAGTGGTTGATTTAGGGATCATTGGCGAGAACGTACTGGAAGAAGAGTTGCTGAGCCGCCGTGCGCAAGGTGAAGACCCACGTTACTTCACCTTACGCCGTCTAGATTTCGGTGGTTGCCGACTGTCACTGGCCGCATCGCTTGATACCGAGTATACCGGCCCACAATGTTTACAAAATAAGCGTATCGCCACCTCTTACCCACACATTTTAAAGCAATATCTTGATAAGCAAGGTGTGACTTTTAAATCCTGTTTGCTCAATGGTTCAGTTGAAGTGGCACCACGTGCCGGTTTGGCCGACGTCATCTGTGATCTGGTGTCAACCGGTGCCACCCTGGAAGCTAATGGCCTGCGCGAAGTTGAAGTAATTTACCGCTCTAAAGCTTGCCTGATTCAGCGTGATGGCGAAATGCCAGCTGATAAACAACAGCTGATTGACCGCCTGATGACCCGAATTCAGGGTGTGATTCAAGCACGTGAATCCAAATACATCATGATGCACGCGCCAAGTGAACGTCTGGACGAAATTATCACGCTGCTGCCGGGTGCCGAGCGCCCCACCATTCTGCCATTGGCCGGTGACAAGAGCCGCGTAGCGATGCACATGGTGAGTAGCGAAACTCTGTTCTGGGAAACCATGGAAAAACTGAAAGCACTGGGTGCAAGCTCTATTCTGGTATTACCGATTGAAAAGATGATGGAGTAAGGAATGCAGCCGACGAATTTCAATACCCTAATCGACTGGCAGCAATGCAGCGAAGAACAGCAAAAAGCGCTGTTGAGCCGCCCGGCTATTAATGCTTCTGAGCGAATCACCGCAACAGTCGGTGAGATCCTTGACCGGGTGAAAGACGAGGGCGACAGCGCCTTACGTGATTTTAGCCAACGCTTTGATACCGTGCAGGTGGCTGATATTCGCATCAGTAGCGATGAAATAGCCGCAGCTGCCAGCCGCTTGAATGACGACATCAAGCAAGCTATGGCGCAAGCGGTGCGTAATATTGAAATCTTCCACAACGCGCAGAAAATGCCAGTGGTGGATGTTGAAACTCAACCGGGCGTGCGTTGCCAGCAAATCACCCGCCCGATTGCTTCCGTCGGCCTGTATATCCCCGGCGGTTCTGCTCCGCTACTGTCTACCGTATTGATGCTCGGCACCCCAGCGCGCATTGCCGGTTGCCAGCGAGTTATTTTATGTTCTCCTCCGCCTATAGCTGATGAAATTCTGTATGCCGCGCAATTGTGCGGTATCCAGGAAGTGTTCCAAATTGGCGGAGCCCAGGCGATTGCTGCAATGGCATTTGGCAGCGAATCAGTGCCGAAAGTGAATAAAATCTTTGGGCCGGGCAATGCTTACGTCACAGAAGCAAAACGTCAGGTCAGCCAACGTTTAGATGGTGCTGCGATAGATATGCCAGCAGGCCCATCAGAAGTATTAGTTATCGCTGACAGCGGCGCGACACCGGCGTTTATCGCCTCAGACTTGCTGTCTCAGGCTGAGCACGGCCCAGACTCACAAGTGGTCTTACTGACACCAGATGCCGCGATTGCTCAGGCCGTTGCGGTCGAAGTTGAGCAACAACTTAAGCAATTGTCCCGCGCTGACATTGCCCGTCAGGCACTGGAAAGTAGCCGTTTGATTATCACCAAAGACTTGCAGCAATGTATTGATATCAGCAATCAATACGGGCCTGAACACTTGATTCTGCAAATACGTCAGCCGGAAGATATTATCGATAAAATTGATAATGCCGGCTCAGTGTTTATGGGGGACTGGTCGCCAGAATCCGCGGGTGACTATGCCTCTGGCACCAATCACGTATTACCGACTTATGGTTACACCTCAACCTATTCCAGTTTGGGATTGGCTGATTTTGTTAAGCGTATGACCGTGCAGCAATTAACTCCGCAAGGCTTGCTGGGTCTGGCATCAACCATTGAAACGCTGGCTCAGGCTGAACAACTGACCGCCCACAAAAACGCCGTTACCCTACGCGTCGCTGCCCTGACAGCCGCCCAAAAGGAGCAAACATGAGTCAATCTGCCAATGTCACGGAGCTGGCCCGCGCCAACGTCCGTGCCCTGACACCTTATATGTCTGCCCGCCGTCTGGGCGGTAATGGCGATGTGTGGCTCAATGCCAATGAATATCCATTAGCGACAGAATATCAGCTAACAGCGCAGACCTTTAACCGTTATCCTGAATGCCAGCCTGAACGGGTTATCGAGCGTTACGCTGCTTATGCCGGTTTAGCAACGGATCAAGTTTTGGTCAGCCGTGGAGCCGATGAAGGAATTGAGCTGCTAATCCGCGCCTTCTGCGAGCCGGGGCAAGATGCCATTCTGTTCTGCCCACCGACCTATGGTATGTATGCCGTCAGCGCCGAAACCTTTGGTGTTGAATCGCGCGCCGTACAAACCAAAGCGGATTGGCAGCTAGATTTACCGGCGATTAAAGCAAGTTTAGATCGGGTAAAACTGATCTATATTTGCAGCCCCAATAATCCAACCGGTAATTTGATCAACCCGGCTGATTTGCGCGAAGTGCTGGAGTTGGCACAAGGCCGCGCTATTGTGGTTATCGACGAAGCCTATATTGAATTTTGTCCACAAGCTTCGGTGAGCAGTTGGCTAAAAGATTATCCGAATTTAGTCATTTTGCGCACCTTATCGAAAGCCTTTGCATTAGCTGGTTTACGTTGTGGTTTTACCCTGGCGAACAGCGATATCATCCAATTGCTACTTAAAGTGATTGCGCCGTACCCACTATCCACACCGGTGTCAGATATCGCCGCACAGGCACTCAGCCCGCAGGGCTTAGAGCAAATGCGCCAACGGGTAAGCGAAGTGAAAGCTAATCGTGAATGGCTACAAAATGCGTTGCAAAATTGCGCCTGTGTTGAGCAAGTGTTTATCAGTGAAAGTAACTATTTATTAGCGCGCTTCACCGCCTCCAGTAGCGTATTCAAAACACTGTGGGATCAGGGCATTATTTTGCGCGATCAGAACAAGCAACCGAGCCTATCTAATTGCCTGCGTATCACAATTGGTACCCGTCAGGAATGTGAGCGCGTGATTGCCGCCCTTATTCCCCTGCCAGGTGTTGATAGCCCGAATAATACCAATACTGCCAGCCTCCGTAAGGAAACGATATGAGCCAGAAATTTCTTTTTATTGACAGAGACGGCACCCTGATTGCCGAGCCACCGGAAGACTATCAGGTTGATCGGCTGGAGAAACTGGCGCTGGAGCCAGATGTGATCCCGGCATTATTAGCTCTGCAAAAAGCGGATTATCGTTTGGTGATGATCACTAATCAGGATGGTTTGGGTACAGCCAGTTTCCCGCAAGAAACCTTTGATCCACCACACAACCTGATGATGCAGATTTTTAGCTCTCAGGGGATCAATTTTGAGCAAGTTTTAATTTGCCCACACTTACCGGCGGACAACTGCGCTTGCCGTAAACCCAAAACCGCATTAGTCGAAAGCTATCTGGCCGAAGGTGTGATGAACAACGCCAACAGCTATGTTATCGGCGACCGCGAGACTGACCTGCAACTGGCACAAAATATGGGCATCAGTGGCTTGCGTTATCAGCGCGATGGATTGAATTGGTCACAAATTGCCAAGCAACTGACCCAGCGCGATCGCCATGCTCACGTTAACCGTGTCACGAAAGAAACTGCCATTGATGTTGATGTCTGGCTGGATCGCGAAGGCGGTAGCAAGATAAAAACCGGCGTCGGCTTCTTCGACCATATGCTGGACCAAATCGCCACTCACGGCGGCTTCCGCATGGATATCCAGGTCAGTGGCGACCTCTATATCGATGATCACCACACCGTAGAAGATACTGCATTGGCATTGGGTGAGGCGATTAACAACGCACTGGGCGATAAACGCGGGATTGGCCGTTTTGGTTTTGTACTGCCAATGGATGAATGCCTGGCACGCTGCGCACTGGATATTTCCGGTCGGCCGCATTTGGAATACAAAGCGGAGTTTAACTATCAGCGGGTCGGCGACCTGAGCACCGAGATGGTCGAGCACTTCTTCCGCTCTCTCTCTTATGCCATGGCCTGCACCCTGCACCTGAAAACCAAAGGCCGCAACGATCACCACCGGGTTGAAAGTCTGTTTAAAGTGTTTGGCCGTACTTTACGCCAGGCGATCCGTGTTGAGGGTAATACTCTGCCAAGTTCCAAAGGGGTGCTTTGATGAATGTGGTGATTCTGGATACGGGTTGCGCCAACCTCTCCTCTGTCACCTACGCGGTGCAGCGTTTAGGTTATGCACCGGTTATCAGCCGTGACCCGGAAATCGTTCTGCGCGCCGATAAGCTGTTTTTACCCGGAGTGGGTACAGCTCACTCGGCGATGGAACAGTTGAAGCAACGTGATCTTATTGAACTTATCAAGAGCTGCACCCAACCGGTGCTAGGTATCTGCCTCGGAATGCAATTGCTGGCAACCAGCAGTGAAGAGAGCGGCGGTATTGAAACACTCGGTATTATTGATACGCCGGTAAAACAGATGATGGACTTCGGTTTGCCACTGCCGCATATGGGTTGGAATAAGATTACGCCTCAGGCGGGCAATCATCTGTTCCGCGGTATCCCAGACGGAACTTATTTCTACTTTGTGCACGGATATGCAATGCCAATATGCCCAAATACCATCGCCCAAGCCAATTACGGCGAGCCGTTTACCGCCGCTGTCGAAAAAGACAACTTCTTTGGCGTGCAGTTTCATCCGGAACGCTCCGGAGCCGCTGGAGCCCAATTGCTGAAAAACTTTCTGGAGATGTAAGCACCATGATTATTCCCGCTTTGGATTTGATCGAAGGCAAGGTGGTGCGTTTGCATCAGGGCGATTACGGCCAACAGCGCGACTATGGCAATCACCCTTTGCCGCGCTTGCAGGATTATCAGCAGCAAGGTGCTCAAGTATTACATCTGGTCGATTTGACCGGTGCTAAAGATCCCGCCGCCCGCCAGATCCCGCTGTTGCGTGAGCTACTGGCTGGTGTTGATGTCCCGGTGCAAGTTGGCGGTGGTATCCGTAATGAGCAAGATGTTGTCGCACTGCTGGACGCTGGTGCAACGCGTGTTGTCGTTGGCTCAACCGCCGTTAAACAGCCGGAAATGGTGCAACAATGGTTTGCACGCTACGGTGCTGAAGCCATTGTATTGGCACTAGATGTACGTATTAATGATGCAGGTCGCAAAGAAGTGGCGATCAGTGGCTGGCAAGAAAACTCCGACACCACATTGGAGCAGATTGTCGAACAATATCTGCCTTTCGGCCTAAAGCATGTGTTATGCACGGATATCTCCCGCGATGGCACCTTGAGTGGCTCGAATGTCGAGCTGTATCAGGAAATGTGCCAGCGCTACCCACAAGTGGCATTCCAAGCCTCTGGCGGCATTGGTTGCCTGGATGATATTGCCCGTTTGCGTAGCAGCGGTGTGCAAGGTGTGATTGTCGGCCGTGCACTCTTGGACGGTAAATTTAACGTGAAGGAGGCGATTGCATGCTGGCAAAACGGTTAATTCCTTGTCTGGATGTAAAAGACGGCCAAGTGGTTAAAGGCGTCCAGTTCCGCAATCATGAAATCATTGGTGATATCGTGCCGTTGGCACAGCGCTATGCACAGGAAGGCGCTGATGAGCTAGTATTTTATGATATCACTGCCTCATCTGATGGACGGGTTGTTGATAAAAGTTGGGTATCACGAGTTGCGGAAGTGATTGATATTCCGTTCTGCGTCGCAGGTGGCATTAAGAGTGTGGAAGATGCCGGTCAAATCCTAACTTTCGGTGCGGACAAAATCTCAATCAACTCACCAGCACTGGCTGATCCGACGTTGATTACCCGCCTGGCCGATCGCTATGGCGTACAATGCATCGTGGTAGGTATTGATACCTGGTATGACGAAGAAAGTGACAGTTATCAGGTTTATCAATTTACCGGCGATGAAAAACGGACCAAAGCCACCACCTGGCGGACCGAAGATTGGATAAAAGAAGTCCAGTTACGCGGAGCCGGTGAGATTGTGCTGAATATGATGAATCAAGATGGCGTGCGTAATGGCTACGATTTGCGTCAATTGAAACAGATGCGCACTATCTGCCATGTTCCACTGATCGCCTCTGGCGGAGCCGGAACACCAGAGCACTTCCTGGAAGCCTTCCGTGATGCGGATGTCGATGGCGCGCTGGCAGCCTCTGTGTTTCATAAGCAAATCATTAATATCAGCGAATTGAAAAAGTATTTGTCTGAACAAGGCGTGGAGATAAGAGTGTGTTAAGCGAACAACAAATTACCCAACTGGATTGGGAAAAAGTGGACAATCTGATGCCAGCCATCGTTCAGCATGCCATATCTGGCGAAGTTCTGATGATGGGGTATATGAACAAAGAAGCGCTGGCTGTGACAGAAGAAACCGGCAAAGTCACTTTTTTCTCTCGCACTAAACAGCGTTTATGGACCAAAGGCGAAAGCTCTGGCCATTTCCTCAATGTCGTTAATATCTACCCAGACTGCGATAATGATACCCTGCTGATTCTGGTCAATCCTATCGGCCCCACCTGTCATTTAGGCAATAACAGTTGCTTTGCGCCAGCTGCCAGTGATTGGGGCTTCTTGTATCAACTAGAACAGTTGTTAGCCTCGCGTAAGTCTGCAGATCCAGCCAGTTCCTACACTGCAAAACTGTATGCCAGCGGGACTAAACGTATCGCGCAGAAAGTGGGTGAAGAAGGGGTAGAAACTGCCCTCGCCGCGACAGTGAATGACCGCGAAGAGCTAACAAATGAAGCATCAGATCTGATGTATCACTTGCTGGTGTTATTGCAGGATCAGGACTTGAATCTCAGTAAAGTGATAGGTCGCCTGCGCGAACGTCACGAGAAGTAATTACCTGATTGCTTTTCTTATCAGCAAAAAACGCCCTCGACTCAGCATCTAGGGCGTTTTTATTAAGGCAAATATCAAATACTGACGTTTTGGTTGCCCGCAGTAAGACAGGACAAACACTCAGATCGTAAAGACGCCATTAATCCATTCCTGGAGGCTCGAGCCGCACCGTCCTGGCGCGGACGCTGTACTCTTCTGAGCATTCCACCTGTTTTAAGTCATCGAATCCTCTTTGCCAAAAAAATTAAGACAACGCGTAATCCGTTAAAATGATTACTCCATCCACTCGGTATGGAAAACACCTTCTTTATCAGTACGCTTATAGGTATGCGCACCAAAATAATCGCGCTGTGCCTGAATCAGGTTGGCTGGCAGCACCGCTGAGCGGTAGCTATCGTAGTAGTTAATCGCCGCAGAGAATGTCGGTGTTGGGATACCGTTTTGAACAGCATAAGACACCACATCACGCAATGCTTGTTGGTATTCATCAGCGATTTGCTTGAAGTAAGGTGCTAACAGCAGGTTAGCAATATCAGCATTCTCGGCATACGCATCAGTGATTTTTTGCAAGAACTGAGCGCGAATGATGCAACCAGCACGGAAAATCTTAGCGATTTCACCGTAATGCAGATCCCAGTTATTTTCTTCAGAAGCGGCTTTCAACTGAGAGAAACCTTGCGCATAAGACACGATTTTACCCAAGTACAATGCGCGACGGATTTTCTCGATAAACTCAGCTTTATCACCCTCGAAAGGTTTCACTGTTGGGCCAGTCAGCACTTTAGAGGCCGCAACGCGTTGATCTTTCAGAGAGGATAAGTAGCGGGCAAATACAGATTCAGTGATCAGTGTCAGTGGCTCACCTAAGTCCAGAGAACTTTGGCTAGTCCACTTGCCAGTACCTTTGTTCGCGGCTTCATCCAAAATAACATCAACCAGATATTTACCGGCTTCGTCTTTCTTGGTAAAGATATCTTTAGTGATATCAATTAGGTAGCTATTCAGCTCGCCTTTGTTCCACTCAGCAAAGGTGCTTGCCAGCTCTTCGTTGCTCAAGCCCAAAGACTGTTTCAATAGAGAGTAAGCTTCGGCGATTAACTGCATGTCGCCGTATTCGATACCGTTGTGAACCATTTTAACGTAATGGCCAGCACCGTCTGCACCGATATAAGCCACACAAGCATCGCCATCATCAGCGCGGGCAGCAATTTTCTCAAGAATAGGAGCAACCAGCTCGTAGGCTTCTTTCTGCCCACCAGGCATGATAGATGGGCCTTTCAATGCGCCCTCTTCGCCACCGGAAACACCCGTACCAATAAAGTTGAAGCCTTGTGCAGAAAGTTCGCGGTTACGGCGAATGGTATCTTTGTAATAAGTATTACCGCCATCAATCAGAATGTCACCTTTATCAAGATGTGGCGTTAGTGAAGCGATCGTCTTATCAGTAGCTTCACCCGCTTTCACCATCAGCAGGATACGACGTGGCTTTTCCAGTGAATCAACAAATTCTTCTACGGTATAGCTCGGCACCAGATTTTTACCTGGATTCTCGGCAACGACTTCGTCAGTTTTGTCTGATGAACGGTTAAAAATAGAAACGGAATAACCACGGCTTTCGATATTGAGCGCCAGGTTACGGCCCATCACCGCCATACCGACAACGCCAATCTGTTGTTTGGACATTAAAAAACTCCTGTCTGAGAGATGACACCTGTTACCGGCCCTAAGACCAACAGGTTTTTGATGTGGGAAACATGTTAACTCAGGATTATGTCAGCTGGGTAGTGATTGGTGCGATAGATAGCACAACTGACCAGTTGCTGTTCGCACACGTTTGCTTTATCAGAGATAACGGCCAACCTGATTTATTTATCGCGCCAATTTTATACAAAAAAAAAGCAACCACATGGATTGCTTTTCATTGTTCTAACCATTGGTTAAACCATAAATTCTTTCAGCCAGGCTTTAAACTCAGCACCTTGCTGCGGATGGCGCAGGCCATAAGCGACATATGCCTGCATGTAACCGAGTTTTTCACCACAGTTATAGGATTGTCCGGTCAAGGCCACAGCATCCACTGGCACCTTCTCCGTCAATGCATCAATGGCGTCAGTCAGTTGAATTCGTCCCCAGGCACCTGGCTTTGTTTGTTCCAACAGTGGCCAAATATCAGCAGACAGAACATAGCGCCCAACAGCAGACAGGTTTGACTGTAGGTCAACTGGGCTTTGTGGTTTCTCGACCATAGCTTTAATTTGGCTACTTTCACCCGCCGCCAAATCGGACTTTTCGCAGGAAATCACCGAGTAGTTAGATAATGCCTCTGGCTCGACCGAGTGTACCAATACCTGACTGACACCGGTTTCATCAAAGCGTTTAACCAATTGAGCCAAATTATCCTTAGTCAGATCTGATTTGGCATCATCAATCAATACATCCGGTAACAACACTGCAAATGGCTCATTACCCACCAGTGGCTTTGCACATAGCACAGCATGACCCAATCCTTCAGCATGCCCTTGGCGAATATGCATAATAGTCACACCCGGGGGACAGATAGATTGCACTTCATCCAATAGCTGTCGCTTGACTCGCGCCTCTAACATGGCTTCCAGTTCATAAGAGGTGTCGAAATGGTTTTCGACTGCATTCTTGGACGAATGGGTTATCAAAATAATTTCTTTGATGCCAGCAGCAACACATTCGTTAACCACATATTGGATCAATGGCTTATCAACAATTGGCAGCATTTCTTTCGGAATGGCTTTCGTTGCTGGCAGCATTCTCATGCCTAAACCTGCCACTGGAATGACTGCTTTCAATTTGGTCATAATTAACCTACTGATTATATAAAGCGAAATAAAAATCTATTCATATTCTGTCGATGACAACAGAATTAGTTGATTTGCTGTTTCAGCCAAGCTGTAAAATTTTCACCTTCAGTATTATGACGAACACCATAAGTCACGAAGGCTTTCATATAGCCTAATTTATCGCCGCAATCATGGGATTTACCTGTCATATGGAAAGCTTCAACCGGTTCTTGCTCCATTAACATCGCGATAGCATCAGTCAGTTGAATTTCATCACCAGCACCGCGCGGAGTTTTCTTCAGCAGTGGCCAAATATCTTTGGACAAAACGTAGCGCCCAACCACAGCGAGATTAGACGGCGCATCAGCCATAGAAGGCTTCTCTACCACCGCAGTCATAAGAGTACTTTCACCCGGTGCTAAATCGACATGGCCGCAATCAGCAATGCCGTATTTGGAAACATCTGCTTGAGGCACCGGTTCCACCATGATCTGGCTACGTCCGGTCTCCTCAAAGCGCTTAATCATGCTAGCAAGGTTTTCTGTCGACAAATCAGCTGTTGAATCATCGAGTAACACATCTGGCAACAATACAATAAAGGGATTATCGCCCACCATCGGTTGAGCACACAGTACTGCATGCCCTAACCCTTTGGCGTGACCTTGACGCACTTGCATAATAGTAACGTCCGGCGGACAAATATTTTTAATCTCTTTTAATAACTGCCGCTTGACCCGTGACTCTAGTGCCGCCTCCAGTTCAAACGATGTATCAAAATGGTTTTCTATTGCATTCTTGGACGAGTGGCTTACCAATACAATCTCTTTGACCCCGGCAGCAACACATTCATTAACAATATATTGAATCAAGGGCTTATCGACTACTGGCAGCATTTCTTTCGGAATCGCCTTGGTCGCTGGCAACATGCGGGTGCCAAGCCCGGCAACAGGAATGACTGCTTTTAAACACTTCATTGCGATGACCTCTTCAACTTTGAACAGTTAAATCTGGTTAGATTAATTCTGCGGATTAAGAAAAATAAGCTTGAGTTATTCATTATTCATCTACGTTAAAGCTTACATCAGAATGTTCCTGATTACTTTATTAGAATATCAGTAAATATTTCGTCTGGTTTCATGAATAGGAAGTTGAATAAGTGTTAGACTATTAATAAAAATAAGTCTTATTAAATAATATGAGTACTAAAGCCAAAAATTATTTTTTAATAATCTCATTATATAAATCAATATAGCTTGAAACCATTTTTTCAGAGGTGAAGTTTTCTAAATAACGATTTTTCGCATTGTGACCAAATTGTTCTGATAGCTCAACATTATCCCATAATTTATCCATAGCAATTCTCAATGCTGTAGGATCCGATGGAGGAACAACTATTCCAGTATGTTGATCAATATTTATAAATGTTGTTCCTGTCCCGATTTCGCTTGAGATTAGAGGCTTACCATACATTGCACCTTCTAATAAAGTGATGCCGAAAGCCTCAGAACGTAAATGAGAAGGGAAAACTACTGCATAACAGAGAGTCAAAAGTGCTGCTTTATCTTCATCGGATACAGCCCCAAGAAAATGAATATTATCAATTTTTAACTCTTCAACCTGTTTTTTCAGTTCCAACTCGATAGGCCCAGCCCCGACAATAACAATCGGATAACTTGAGTTTTGAGCTGCCTTGATAAGAATATGAAGGCCTTTATAATAACGAAAGGCACCCACAAACAGGAAAAAACGCGAACCAAATTTATTTTTCCATAATTCAAGGCGTTCTAATGTTGGTATCGGATAAGATTTCTCGTCAAGGCCATAAGGGATAACACTCACTTTATTAGCGAATTTTTTTAAAGTTACGCTTGTAGCGACATAATTTGGAGACGCAGCAACAATGCGCGAAACACTACCAAGAAATCGATTCATTAACGGTGCATATATTTTTAAAATATTTTTTTGCTTAACAATATCCGAATGATAACTAACAACTGTAGGCTTATTAATACCAGAAAGAAAGTGAAGCATATCCATAAAAGGGAATGGAAAATGGTAATGGATTACATCAACCTGACTAGCCAGTTTTTTAAAATCTTTAAGCGCTTGAAATGAAAATGGTGTCGATGCTGCCTCAAAGTTCACTGGTGAGCAGTATACCGTATGTGATCCTATTTTTTGATTTACAATAGAGCCTCGCTTACTCAAAGAAAGTACTGTCGAGTCAATACTACGACTTCCCCCACCCTCACATAATTGAAAAATGACTTGCTCAACTCCGCCGAAAGAATCTGGATAATATGTTTTATAAAAATGTAGCACTTTTATCATTATATTATAATACCTGCTTATAGGCTTTAATTGTTTCCTGAGCACATCGTTTCCAGGAGAAGGTATTAGCCCAATTTAAACCGCCTGTGATTGCAGACTCACGCCAAACCTTATCCTCAATGCTTTTTTCAATTAAAACCGTCAAGGTTTCAACATCTAAAGCGGCACATGTAAGCGCACATTCGCCAACAACTTCAGGTAAAGAGGAGCTATTGGAGCACACCACGGGAACTCCCGAAGCCATAGCCTCCAATACTGGTAATCCAAACCCTTCATACAGCGATGGGAAAATAAAACTTCTAGCACCTGCAAATAGATATGGTAAATCAACCGACTTAGTATACCCGAGATAATATAGCCACCCTTCACGCTCGGCTCGTTCAAAACGGGCATGCAATAATTCGCTTTTCCACCCTTTGAAACCACTAAGCACTAGCGGGTAAGCTTGCCGTAATCCAAGAGATAATCTTTCATAGGCTGACAATAACGTTTCGATATTTTTACGCGGCTCAATTGAGCCCGCAAATAAACAATATTGACCAGCCTGAAGACCATAACTGGATATCACAGCAGCAATCAACTCAGGATCCCGGGGATAAAAGTCGCCACTGCTGGCCAGTTTTGCTGAATAAACTTTATTGTCGGATAAATTGAAGTATTCGATCACTTCCCGTCGGGTAAAATCTGAGTCGGTAATTAAGATGTCTGCACGCTTCATGGTCAATAATAACTCTTTCTGCATGAAACGGACTCGCTCCGGAGGATGACATTGCGGCAATGTAAAGACGGACAGGTCATGAAAAGTCGCTACACTAGGCCCAACTTTAGGAGGCAAATAGAAATTAGGTCCGTGATAAATTGCATCGGGGTGTTTTTTAAGTACTAACGTTTTCAGCCAAGGAGCTGTAAGCCGATATAATTCTGAAACAATCTTACTTTTTTGCGCTAGATGACGTAATCCCTGGCTCGAAGAACTAGTTTCCTTGGCTCGCGGTATCATCTTACTTAGCTTATGTCCCTGAAGAAATGAAAGCTCAGATATCTCAGGGCTTTCATTCAAGCAGTTGGCTAACTCATAAGCATATCGACCAATTCCTGTTAGTGGATATTTAATCGGGTCAGTACCAAATATGACTTTCATACTTATATACCAAGTATCCCTACCAATTTTGATAGGGATTTATTTTAGAATGAGAACCCAGCTTCATTTCTTTTTAAATCAGCTTCAACCATCATTTTACAGAGTTCTTCAAGTGTCGTTTTTGGCTCCCAGCCCAATACATCTTTGGCTTTTTGCGGATTACCAATTAATAACTCAACTTCTGCAGGACGATAGAACTTCGGATTAACTTTGACTAAAATTCTTCCTGTTTCTGTATCAATCCCAACTTCATTATCATCCTTACCTTCAAAGCGCAAATTAAAACCAGCAGCCTTGAATGCCATGGAAACAAAATCACGTACCGTTTCAGTACGGTTAGTTGCCAAAACAAAAGTATCAGGGACATCTGCTTGCAGCATACGCCACATACCTTCTACATATTCCTTGGCAAAACCCCAGTCACGTTTAGCATCCATATTCCCTAATTCGAGAATATCCAGTTTGCCTAATTTAATTTTTGCAACTGAGTCAGTAATTTTGCGAGTCACAAATTCTCGGCCGCGCAGTGGAGACTCATGATTAAACAGAATGCCACTGCAACCAAAAATACCGTAACTTTCACGATAATTGATTGTCATCCAGTGCGCATATAGTTTAGCGACACCATAAGGGCTACGCGGATAGAACGGCGTGTCCTCAACTTGGGGTATCGCCTGGACTTTACCAAACATCTCAGAGGTGGAAGCTTGGTAAAACCGAATTTTAGTATTAACGATACGAATGGCTTCTAACAGATTCAGTGGCCCAATACCGGTAATTTCCGCCGTTGTTGCCGGTTGATCAAAAGAAACACCGACAAAACTCTGTGCAGCGAGGTTATACACTTCAGTTGCTTGCGTAGCTTGTAACAAGCGAATACTGGCAGAGAGATCGGTGAGATCATATTCAACTAAATGCAAATTAGGATGTTTATCTATGCCTAATTCTTCGATACGCCAAAAGTTAACAGAACTGGTTCGACGGTAGGTGCCGTATACTTTATACCCTTTCTCAAGCAACAACTCTGCTAAATAAGCACCATCTTGCCCGGTAATACCAGTAATAACTGCTGATTTCATCACTTCCTCACTATATAATTTCATTAGTGCTTTAGACAAATCCGTAGCATCAAATAATCCCCTATAACTTGTTATTAGTGTGGGGGCAGAAAACTCTTCTATAAATCAATATGTGATAGCCGAAATAATAGCACTAACTAGCATCATCACCAAATACGTCGCTATCAATGCCCATACAAACTGAGAATAGTGGAACCAACACGCCATAATCTACGTCGCATGGAAGTTAACAACCAATTACTCAAAAACGAGTAGCTAACCTTGCTCATCAACTACAAAGGTACCCACACTAATCTGTCCGTATATATTTAGTTAATCAAAAAAATGCCCCCAAAAACCGTTGCAAGAAAGTCTATATTTTTTTGTAAAAACTAATCATAAAAACACATATAAATAACATGATAAAAAGGCTAGTAGTATTATATTGCTATTAGCCATACCGAACAATCACTGAAAATATTTATTTTTTATATTTCTAACTCACAACTAAAATCAGCAATCAGAATTCCATCGTAAATATTACATATGCCGAGTAGCTTAACCGCTGTAACACGATTCAGAAATAATAAGGCCACATAAAAAAATGTCATATTCTAAACTATAGGGGTAAGAATAACAGGAAAAAGATGAGAGCAGTAGCCATCTTTGTATTGCTAAAAAACTAGAAAATTTCGATTCATCGTTCTCTCGATTCAAACCCAAATCGAGAGGTTTGAGACGATGAAACAAGCAGCTGAGTAGAATATTATTATCAGGGAAAGGCAAATTGCATTAGTGTAACATTACTCATTACCTAAACCATTGCCGAATACATTGACGCTAATATTGTTTTCAGGTCAGGCAACTTAGGCTCTTGACCAAGGTACTTAGTCAGCAATGATGGATCTCCCACCAGCCGCCATACTTCATCCTTACGAATATATTGGTTGGCAATTTCTATTTTGGGTCTAAAACCACTTATTTCCTCAAGATAATCAAGTACATCATGACCTGTCCAACCTCGCCCTGAACACAAGTTAACAGTGAATGGCTCTTGATGCCCACGAGACATTAGTTCAGAAATCATCCATGCAGAGCGTTTGGCCTCTACATAATCACGCACAGAGTCAATATTACCTAATTGCAAAACAGGTTTGTGGTCAAAATAATGTCTAACAATTTTAGGTACCAAGAAAGATTCAGCCTGGCCTGCCCCAATGACGTTAAATGGCCGCACTATATGAATAGTTATGTCATTACGATATCTTTCCGCCAGCATTTCCATAACCATCTTACTGTAAGAATAATGGTTTGCTGGATTGTAGGGCAATCCTTCATGTAAGTACTCTGCATCCTGGTTACCATATACACCTGCGGTACTAGCCAGAAGCATCTTAGGTCGCTCAATATCAACACTCAAAACAGCATTAAATAAATTCTCTGTCCCTAATACATTAACACCGTAAATCTGTTCAATATCGCCATGTGTCACAAGGGCTATTGCGGCCAAATGAACAATCCAGTCAGGCTTGAATTCTTCAATCAGAGATTTTAGTTTTTCCGTCTCGAACAGAGTGACAGGAACAAAATCTTCTTTATGCTGGTAGCCAATACAAGTGCCGATAACAATGGCCCCACGCTTTCTTAATTCAGCCATTAAATACTGGCCAATAAAACCACTGCCACCAGTAACTAATACTCGAGTCCCGTTCATTTAACCCCCAATCCTTTATTTACAATCGATTTTAAATCTGCAATAACGTTGTGAGCGCAATCAACCCAAGAGATCGGCACCCATTCTTTGCGAATGCGCTCTTCTCGACGTTGTAGTTCATCCTCATGCACTGAGTAAAATTTGATTTTACTAGCCCAGCCAGCCACATCCCAAGGATGTATATAATCCACCAAGTCGCGTCCAATTTCCCGAAGCGGATCAACATCAGAGGTTAAACAGAATTTTTTATAGCCAAGACTCTCTGGCAAGGTCAAACTCCAACCTTCATATAGGCTAGCCAGTAAAGTGAACTTACAATGACGGTACAAAACATCCAACTGCTGATCAGTCGTTCTGAGGATGAGAATTTTCCCATTAACTCGGTCGTCACGGGAAATGATATCGAAGAGATCCTTTGCTTTCCAGCCAGGGCCACCAACAAAGACAAGTTGCGGGATCTGTTCAAAACCTTCCTCTAATAACTTGAGATAGGCTTTATATAGCGTTTCATGGTTTTTACGTATTTCCAATGTTCCAACGCTCAATATAAATGGGCTAGTTATTCCCATATCATGCAAAATAGTCTTATCCTGAGAGTGTTCGAGTTGTGGAGTTATATCAGAACCAAACTTGAGTGCTATCCCATCAGTAACTGGCCAGCCAAATGAAGACTGCCAAACTTTACCGTCCCGCATTGCTGTCTCGCCGCCATAAATGATGCAATCACTTGCTAATGTTGCTAAGTAGAAGAACCGATTGTACCATTCATATGCTTCAGCAGCGTGTAATTGCGGCGTAATGAGTGGTGTCCCATCATAAATAACCTGACTAAACTTAAAGCCAATAACTTTCTTCGCTTTTATTATTTCAGCAAGTGGCCTTGGATCCCAATTTATACCAGCAGAAAAAACAATATCTCCCGTATCGAATGGAATTGCCTGAGCTGGACCAGAACATAACCTGGCAACTTCTTCCATCATACGTGAATTGATTTCCGCTGCAGAGAGTTGGGAGGTTTCCACAATACGCTCCGGAGAGGCACTATCCGGAATAACTCCGAGTTTATCAGCAATGCGAATGGCTTTATCTCGCAATGCCTTGGGTAAGATGCTGATAAAATAAGCTCCAGATTGCGTATACCTCTTGAAGACCGATTTTTTTTGTGGTTTGTATAGATTCTTATCATCTACAGCTTCTGTTTCAGCAGGAACAGGTAACGGTAATAAACAATCAAAAGGTATTCTATTCCCACGACCAGAGGCTTCCGCTTCTGCCCAGAAACGCTGGAAATCAGCGTACTGGCTTCCTACATCGGGTGACGCGAACAACCAGATTAAATTATCACGCGGAATCTCAAAGAAACGCCCCTCATAAAATGCATAAAATCTTAAACTTGGAACAAGCTTTTCCAAATTATGTGCAAGTATCAACTCACTACGAATAATCCCTGTTACGCCACCACGCCATACAGAATAAGAAAGTGTTAAATCAAACCACATATTAAGAGGAGTATAACTAGGGAAAGATGCATCATTATATTTATTTACAGCACCTAAGATATTGCTACCACATTCCAACCACGAAGTTGAGTGCCATTCATCTTTAATTAATAATTCCCGAGCTTCGCGCTCACTCGGATTGTTAATATAGTAACTAATTTTCTCAGCCCATTGAACAACATCTAATGGATCGATATAAACCGCACAATTTTTTCCAATTTCACGCAATGGCTCCACATCTGCTGCCAGACAAAGCTTATTATAGCTGAAACTTTCAGGCATAGGTAATGCCCATCCCTCGTAGAAACTTGGAAGCATAGTAAATTTACAGTTACGATACAATACATCTAGCTCTTCGTCATTAGGTGACAAAATTAGAATATTATTACCGATCCTTGGATCACGTCGGATAGTATCGATCAAATCTGCAGTGCGCCAACCGGGTTTGCCAACAAATACCATTTGCGGCAGATTTTCTATTTCATCATCTACCAATAATGTAAATGCTTTATATAAAACATCATGATTTTTTCGTATTTCTATCGTACCGACAGTTATAATAAAATCACATGAGATACCCAACCGTTTTAATATTTCCTCGTCTTTTGAGGTATCTTTAACTTTAATAGGATCGGTTCCACCGTAAGGAATTGCAGTGCTTGCGGGAATTCTCCATCCCATTTTTTTCTGATATGTGGTCCCGTCATTCTGAGGACTAATACCACCATATAAGATAAAGTCACAATTTTCAGATATCCAACTAAAGTAACGACGGAAGTTCTCCTCTTCCTGCGGACGATACAAATGATGCGTTGTCTCACCAACTAAGATCGTATCATAAACCATGTAACCTATTTTGATGGTCGGTAATTGTTTTTTGAGTTTAGTAAAATAGATTTCTTTACCACTATCAGACCAACCGACGCTTAGAATAATATCATTCGCTTGATAAGGATGGTTAAATGCATTTGGATCACTGCTAGCTGGACTCTGAGCCATCTGGCTACTATTGCTCAATACTTCACGAGTTTTGATTACCATACCAATGATCTTGGAAGGTAGCCAAGCTAAAACACGTACAATAGGGCGTAAGCTAGTTGGTGTTTCCTGCAGTATAAGAGATAGCGAGTGCTGCAGACGGCGTCCACGGCTTGGCATACTGGCATTCAAACTTGATAAAAAATTATTAATTTTTTGTGTCGCTTGAACGATATTATTTTTCTCAATTTGTACAGATTGTTGGCCCCAAGTTCTTTTAGCCAAATATTCATCTGTAACATTAGCATCACTAAATATCCAAGGAATGTCCTGATGCGGAATCTCGATGAAGTTTCCATCTTTAAACATGCTGAAAGAAATTTCATTATCGAGTTTACCTAAAGCTGCGGCAATTTCCAATTCTGCACGAACAATTCCAACGACACCACCAGCCCAAAGCATTGAGGTTGTCAAATCTAACCATTTTTTACTTTTCATATATTCCTAATTCTATGAGTTCATCAGAGAATCTAACTATTTAATAAATATTCGCTTGATCAGTCTCAATGGCTTCGTTATTAACCATGATGTACTTGAATAAATATTTCCTATCAATTCTTTTAATGAAGCATTTTCCAATACTAGCTGTTTATTGTGCTCAATCAACTGTTTCTGTCGCTCATCTTGGTCAGTAAGATTATTTAGTAGCTGTTGATGGACGGTCTCTTTTTGTTTAATGACTTTGATCAATTCTTTTCGTTTGTTTTGCAATCCATCTTGTTCATCAATTGAAGTAAAATCGATGTTAATTGGTGCACAAGTAGTATCTAAATAATCCCTTACAATAACAGTCTCTTTGAAAAGAGCCTCATTAGCTGATAGCCATAAAGCTATATTAATTCCAGGAATGATGGGCGGTAAAAATCTTTCATTCGCATCATATGCCGTGTCGAGTACTAAGTCTAACAACTCTTTAAATTTAGTAAATGACCACTCATTTGCTGGTAACTCCCAAATACTCGACAGCCATAACTTTAGCTCAATGCACTTTGGCCAATGAAGCAAGAATAACGGGCTACGATTAGGCAGCAAAACAGGTTCTTTCTGCTGTTCAACTTCATTTATAAAAATAATAAAGCTCAGAAAAATATTATAAGGCCACACGACGTCTGACTTATTCTTTCCTATTGAGGAAAAGTCAATAAGGCTTGCGTTATCATCATCTATCAAAACATTCCATACGCGAACATCATTATGATAATAACCATGAAATTCAAGCTCACACAGTTGTTCCAAAACGCTACGGCAAATATTTAACGGATTATAATATTTATGTTGAAAAATAAATCGGCTCAGGCGGTCACCAGGAATAAGGCTATAGATTAAGCATCCAACATTACGCTCTTCGATGTGTGAATACAGATGAGGTAAGTTAACCTTTTTAAGATTAAATTGAGAAAGGATTTGCAAGGATTCAACCTCTTTCTCAAGATCCTTTCTATTGAAATCAGCAAGCTCACCTACAAAACTATACACCTTCAGAAATTTGTCGTTAGAATGATAGTAACGTCGAGAATCTTGGTGAATACCATGGGCAAACTCATGGGACTCTTTCGACCAATCATTTATGGGTTCTATCTCATTATCGATGAACCAATATTTACTACTCGAGAAATAGAAAGGTCTTTTTACGTCGGTAAGATGGGTGCCAAACTCACCTAATTTCCAGCTAAATGCAATATCATCTAAAATACTATCGGCATGTTCTGGTAACTGCTCTGCCCAATATAGACCTTCTTCTTTTACCGCTAACTCAAACAAAAGAACAGCGGCCTTATTTGCCAGAGAGTTGATTAGGTTTTTGGTAGATAAATAACCATCATTGTGACAAACATGATGAAAAATACTGAAACCAAGAACAAGATCATATTCAGCATAATCAATTGATTCTATAACACTTTGAACTGTACCTTGATAAAACTCTACATGACCAATCGAGAATTCTTCAGCCAACGCATTGCAAAGTTCTATATTTTTATCTAGGAAATCCACTCCCTTAACTTTACTGCAATACTTTGCCAAACTCAGAGAGAAAAAACCTTGCGCACACCCTAAGTCTAATAATTTTATTGGCCTCTGCAATTTTTGTTGAAGCTTTTTAACCACATTCTCAACAATAACAAGTCTGTCATTGCAGTTCCTGGATGTTATAACCTCTAATTCTGGATACCCATAAATTAGTTGATAACATTCAGGCAATGATGCTACGTATTTTTCAATATTCATCATTTGAAACTCTTAGTGTTATAGTTTGCTTGCGCATCACATATTCCGACAAAAATATTATCGCTGTGTATATTGATCAGTAAAGAGTCATATCGTCTATCTAGAGGAATATCATTTCCATCTTCATCTTGTGCTGTCACCCCAAAAGATAATAAATAATTCCCCGAGTTCATTACGGCTTTAAGAGAAAACTCGCTATCGATAATCTCTCCGGCAGCAACATTTCCGTATTTCGAACCACTAATAATTTCAGAGTTTGTTCCATAAATATTCAGCCCATCTAGTGTTTTAATCAGTAAACCAAAAACAGGGTTTTTGACATCTTTATGGAAAACAGTTCTAAATCTTATTCTTATAAGATCATTTGTATCTATCGTTGGGGGAAACTCATCACTATCCGTAGATATTATGACATCGGTAATAGTTGCATCTTGATTACCCCAACGATGCTCAATTCTCTGATAATAGGGTTTAGTGTGATAAATATCTTCAGTAGATAGTCCAATGCCCCCACTCATATCTGATGTCGGTGTGGAGCGCTTGATTGTTTTGCCAAACATTCTATCTCTAAACTCATTAATAACTTCTCTTGGTTCACCAAACATAGCAACTTTACCATCATCGAGTAAAATTGCGTTATGACAATGTTTGACAACATCCTCCAGCGAGTGAGTTACAAAAAGGATAGTTGTTCCTTGTTCTTTAAAACTATTAATTCTCCTAAAACATTTAGCCTGAAATGCTACATCACCAACAGATAATGCCTCATCAACGATCAGTAAGTCGGGTCTAACAGCTGTTGCAACACTAAAGGCAAGCCGAACCTGCATACCACTGGAATAAACTCTCACTGGTTGATCAATATAATCACCGATGTCAGCAAATGCCTCTATTTCTAGCATTAGCTCTGATATTTTTTTATCGCTCAATCCTAGCAACTGCCCAGACATATAGATATTCTGTCTACCAGTAAAATCAGGATGAAATCCCATACCTAGTTCAAGGAGCGCAGCCACTGTGCCATGCCGCTCTATTTTACCTTCTGTTGGTTGAGTGGTGCCCGTCACCATTTTTAATAAAGTACTTTTACCAGCACCGTTTACACCAACAATCCCTACAGACTCACCTTGTTTGATTTGTATGTTAATATTTTTCAGAACCCATCTCAATGTATGCCTATTTTTTTTACAAAAAGGTAACCATTCGATAAGCCTTGAAAATCGTGAAGGATATTTTTTGTAAGCTTTCCCAACCCCAACAATAGAAATAATATTCATTACAGTTCATCCACTATATCACTGGCATGCTTTCTGAACAGAAATAAACCAATTAGAATAAACGTTATTCCTAATAGTATTATTGGTACAAGTGTTGACCACTCCGGAGCAACTTTATTAACCATTATACCGTGAGCGGCATTAACAATCGCAACCATAGGATTATAGCTCATCAACTTTTTAGCTGAATCAGGTAGAATACTAATCGGATAAACAATCGGCGTGAACCAGAACCAAAACTGAAGTATTACTCCCATAAGTTGACCAATATCTCTGAAAAACACATTAAGAATACCCAAGGTCATACCTAGGCCAACTGAAAATACTAGTTGAATTATAATTATAGGTATAATTAAGAAAAATACTGTTCCAGGAAAATTATTAGTCGCGATCAGAAAAACAACAAATAGAATAAATATTATTAAAAAATTCAATAATGCTATGTTAACGGTGATGATTGGCAAACAGATTCGTGGAAAGTTTAATTTTTTCAGTAGATTTGCATTATCTATCAAGACGGACATTGTTTTACTGACAACTTCAGAGAAAAGTCCCCAAAGCAAAATCCCTGTACATAGATAAATACTATAAGCAAAAGTTCCATTTACTTCAGGAAGTTTAGCTTTCATTACTGCTGAAAAAATCACAGTATAAACGATTATCATCGCGAGTGGTTGAATGACAAGCCAAATACCGCCTAGCATACTTGTCTGATAGCGAGACTGAAAATCTCGCTTAACCGCGCCAAATATAAAACCTCGATAATGATAAATTGCTTGAAAAAACTCTTTCAAAATCATTCCCCGCACAGCAATGTTAAAATTTCTTGGCTCTTTTCATTCATCAACACCACATTTCCTAGCGATTCGACATTTAAACGAACAACCGGCTCTGTATTAGAAGTTCTCAAATTAAAACGCCAATCACTGTATTCAATACTGATACCATCGGTTAAATCGACATTAATAGCATCAGGTTCATAAATAGCTCTAATTTTAGCAATACACTCATTAGCGTTCATCAGCTTACGATTGATTTCACCTGATGCCGGAAATGCTTTCATACGGTCACCAACTAATTGGCTTAAGGTCATATTTCTAACGCACAGTAATTCAGCCACCAGCAACCAAGGAATCATACCACTATCGCAATAGGCGAAGTCTCGGAAGTAATGGTGAGCACTCATTTCTCCGCCATATATTGCATCTTCTTTGCGCATTCTTTCTTTTATAAAGGCATGTCCTGTTTTTGACATAATAGGAATACCTCCTGCTTTTTCAACGATATCTATTGTATTCCAGGTCAAACGCGGATCATGAATAATTTTTGCTCCGGGTTCTTTTTTCAAGAAAGCTTCTGCTAGCAAACCAACAATATAGTAGCCTTCGATGAACTGGGCATTTTCATCGAACAGGAAACAACGGTCAAAATCACCATCAAATGCAATCCCTATATCTGCGCCAGATTCAGAAACAGCTTTTGCTGTATCGGCTCGGCACTCAGGCAATAACGGATTAGGAATACCATTAGGGAAATTGCCATCAGGTTGGTGATGGACTTTTATAAATTCGATAGGAAGCTTAGCAGCTGTAAAACGTTTTTCAATTTCGTCAATAACATGTCCGGCTGCGCCATTACCGGAATTTATTACAAGTTTCAAAGGGCTGGTGAAATTTTTAAAATCTATATAGCCCATTAAATGATCAACATACTCATTGAGGATCGAAATCTTCTTATAACTTCCTCTTTTACTTTGATCCGGTGCTACGAAATTATTTTCTTCTGCGAGTCTTTGGATATCACGTAAACCGGTATCACCACTGATAGGTTTTGCATCTTCCCGCACTAACTTCATGCCGTTGTAATTCATTGGATTATGGCTGGCTGTCACTTCAATTCCGCCATCAACGCCTAAGTGAAAAGTTGCAAAGTAAATCTCTTCAGTACCACTTAAACCGATATCTAAAACATCACTACCAGCATCAATTAGTCCTTCAGCTAAGGCCATTTTTAATGATTCGCTGGTTAAGCGGACATCACCACCGACAACAATCCTTTTTGGTTTTAAATATTCGCCAAAAGCACGCCCAATACGGTACGCGATATCTTCATTTAGTTCTAAGCCTAATTGACCACGGATATCATACGCTTTAAAACAAGTTAAGGTATTCATTGTTTCCTCTAAATCAGCAACGGCCATAATGGTCTTTAACTCTAATGATGTCGTCATCACCCAGGTAAGAGCCTGATTGAACTTCAATCAGTTCCAGTGAAATTTTGCCTGGATTTTCTAGCATATGAAGAGATCCAATAGGAATAAAAGTAGACTGATTTTCTGTGATTAAAAAGGTCTTGTCCCCGATTGTCACTTTTGCCGTACCTGATAATACGATCCAATGCTCTGCTCGGTGATGGTGCATCTGCATAGAAAACGAACCACCTGGCTTGACGGTAATACGGTTGACGTTAAAACGTTGCTCATTAACAATAATATCGCTACGGCCCCAAGGCCGGTATGTTTCTCTATGACGACGATATTCGCTGCGTTTTGTTTGCTTGAGATATTCAACAATTTTTTTTACATCTTGCACTTTAGATTTATCTACCACCAATACAGCATCTTTAGTACTAACAATAACTAAGTTATCCACCCCTACAGCGGCAACTAATTTCTCATCAGTATTAATATAACAATTCTGTGTATCGTGCAGGAATGTGTCGCCCGTAACGGCATTACCCAATTTATCTTTATTGCTTACATCCCAGAGCGCAGACCACGAGCCGACATCACTCCAACCTGCATCAAGCGGCACTACAACGGCACTGCTGGTTTGCTCCATCACTGCATAGTCTATCGACTCATCCGGACAGGCACTGAATTTATCTTTATCTATGGTAATAAAGTCTTTGTCTGAATCTGAATCTTTCATTGCTGCTTTGCAGGCTTCAAGAATATCTGGCCGGAACTTATCTAATTCTTGAATATATCGTTTGGCACGGAACATAAACATGCCGCTATTCCAATAATATTCGCCTGAATTAATATATTGCTCTGCCGTCTCCAAATTAGGCTTTTCAACAAAGCGTTTAACTTTAAAGGCTTCAGAAATATCATTAACTGTAGATTCACCGCGCTGTATATATCCATAGCCCGTTTCAGGGCCAGTTGGTACAATTCCAAAGGTCACCAGACTCTCTTTTTTGGCGAATGGAATAGCGTTGGTGACTGCTTGATGAAAAGCGTCGCAATCATTGATGATGTGATCGGCAGCCAACACCAGCATTATTGGGTCGTCACCTTGAGAAATGGCATTTAGTGCAGCTAATGCAATGGCGGGGGCAGTATTACGTCCAACTGGCTCTAATATTATATTATGGGAGAGTTTATTAATTTGTCGTAACTGTTCAGCAACCAAGAAACGATGCTCTTCATTACAAATGACTACTGGTTCTCTAACAGAAATTCCCTCTAGACGATTTACAGTCTCCTGCAGCATCGAATTTACCCCATGCAAACGTAAAAATTGCTTAGGATAAAGCTCTCTTGACATCGGCCACAGACGACTACCAGTTCCGCCAGCCATAATCACCGGAAGTAACATTACATATCCTTATCACTATAAAGTTGCGAACTAAAAAGCACTACAGCTCAAACGAGAATGAAAATTATTCATTTTGGAATAATAATCTGTGTAATCACTTGGTTTAACAACGCTACCGCCCTTGGCTTTACAGCTACCAATAGCTATTTGGTCATAATTGCAGCATATTATGAATGTCACTTAATTATAGATGTATGATTCTTCTGAGCAAATTATACTCACATAATCATTCCTACTGATTATCTATTATATAGCATTAATTTTAACTAGGAAATGTCTGTTAGTTTACATTACTTCCATACTGTTGAAGAATCATAAAAAACCTTTACTTTCAATATGTTACGATTATTTTCTTTCTTTTTCATTTTTGTTTTTTTTACCATTAATATCATCCTTTTTTTATATTTAGATTTGAAAATTTCATGTTATAGGCCCATTATTCGCTTTAGTGGCATAAGCCGTAGAAATAAAAGGTGAAGTTAGATATATGGAATGGATCGCAGATCCTACTATTTGGGCTGGGCTGGCAACGCTGGTTGTGCTCGAAATTGTGTTAGGTATTGATAACCTAATATTTATTGCCATTTTGGCGGAGAAGCTACCACGTCATCTACGAGATAAGGCCAGAGTCACTGGGCTGCTGTGCGCACTCGTCATGCGTCTGGTGTTATTGGCAAGTATCTCATGGTTAGCAACACTCACCGCGCCATTAGTCACAATCTCTAATCATCCGTTCAGTGCGCGTGACTTAATCATGTTGATCGGCGGGGTATTCCTGCTCTTCAAAGCCACTATGGAGCTTAATGAGCGGCTTGAGGGCAAAGATCACCAACAAAATCAGCAGCGTAAAGGCGCGCGGTTCTGGCCGGTTGTTGCACAGATTGTGGTTTTGGATGCTATTTTCTCTCTCGATTCGGTGATTACCGCTGTTGGTATGGTCGATCACCTCGCGGTCATGATGGCAGCAGTTTGTATCGCAATCGGTCTGATGCTGTTAGCCAGCAAATCATTAACTCGCTTTGTAAACGCACATCCCACGATTGTCATTCTGTGCTTGAGTTTCTTACTGATGATCGGCTTTAGTCTAGTGGCTGAGGGCTTTGGCTACCGTATTCCGAAAGGTTATTTATATGCCGCGATTGGCTTCTCAGTAATTATTGAGTCGTTGAATCAGTTTGCACAATTCAACCGCCGCCGCTTCCTGTCGACCGTCCGTCCACTACGGGAGAGGACAGCAGAAGCAGTGCTGCGAATGCTGAGTGGTAAACACGAAGAAGCTGAATTGGATAACCATACGGCCAGTTTGATTGCTGATAATACCAGTGTGGGCCAAGAGGTCTTCAACGAGCAAGAACGCCGAATGATTGAGCGGGTATTGGGGCTGGCACAACGAACAGTCAGCAGCATCATGACTTCTCGCCATGATGTGGAGTATCTCGATTTGAATGATCCACCCGAGAAGCTGACTCAGTTACTGACGAAAAACCTGCATACCCGAATTGTCGTCACTGAAGATAGTTCAACAGATGAGCCTCTGGGTGTCATTCACGTCATTGATTTATTAAAGCAGCAATTAGCGAACGAAAAACTCGATTTACGGACCTTGATTCGCCAGCCATTAATCTTCCCTGAACAGGTTTCGCTGTTGATGGCCTTGGAGCAATTCCGTCAGGCGCAAACCCATTTTGCCTTTGTGGTGGATGAATTTGGCTCTATTGAAGGGGTCGTCACCCTGACCGATGTGATGGAAACGATTGCAGGTAACCTGCCTGTAGCGGGTGAAGAGCTAGATGCCCGTCATGACATTCAGCAAACTGATGATGGCTGTTGGGTGGCGAATGGCTATATGCCGTTGGAAGATTTGGTGCTCTACCTGCCGCTACCGATTGATGAAAAACGTGAATATCACACCTTGGCCGGATTATTGATGGAGTATACCCAGCGGATACCTAAAGTCGGTGAACAACTGAGAATTGGTGACTATCTGTTTGAGCCAATTGAAGTAAGCAGCCATCGTATCTTAAAAGTTAAGATAACGCCGCTGAAAGTTCCAGCCCCTGATTATGAAGTGTAATACTTTGGCGATATAAAATTATCAGGCCGAGTGAGCAGTGAAGAGTAGAGCCGGGTCGCTTATTGCCACCCGGCTTTTTTATTACTGTCAGAGATTATAAATGTACAGGAACCAGAATTTCTGTGGCAACAATGACCACCACCAGCCCAACCAGTACCGGTACTGAGGTGCGTTTCACCACTTCAAAAGGGGATATTTTTGCCATACCTGCCACAGCCACTACCACGCCAGAAACCGGGGAGAGCGTACGGCCTAGATTTGAAGCTTGTAGCATTGGAATCACCAGATAGGCCGGATTAATCCCCATTTGTGCTGCCAGTTTCGGGATTAATTCAACAAACGCATAGAACGGCGCATTACCTGAACCCGTCGTCATGGCTGCCAGCATGGTGATGGTGACCAATACCAACATCATAATAATGCCGCCGGTACCGAATGATTGCGCTAATCCAATCAGACCGCTGATAAAGCCAACAGTACTCAATCCCTGCGCAAATACCCCCGCGGCAACTAACAGCATCACCACAGTGGCAAATGCATCGGCCATCCCCCGGTAAGCCACTTCAAGGCCGGTAAATACCGTCTTCGCATCGAAGCTACGCAAGAACTCAATCACTGCGGCAATCAGCATACAGATAACCAATACCGTGATGATGTGTAGTTCTGGCCCCCATTTACCATCAAAGATCAACACACCAATAATGGGTGTAAAGGGCAAAATGGCATAAAAGCTCGGAGCATTGGTTGTTATGTCATTAACATCCATCATTTCATGCTTTTCCTGGCTTTTATTATCCAGGTAACGCTGCCAGAAAAAGTGAGCGATGGCCATACAAACAATCGCAGCAATGGAAATCGGTAATGTGGTTTTAAAGGCAAAATCGACCAGTGGCATTTCAGAGGCTTTTGCTGCTAATACGACGTCACCCGAGGTGGGTGCCAGAATGATAGCTGCGGGTGATGCGCAGATTGCGGCCGCAGCACCCCGGCTGATACCAACATTAACCATCACTGGGAATAATGTCGCCATCAACAATACGCCCAATCCAGTTGCCGATGACACAGCCAAAGACATCAAACAGGCTACAATATAAGCGGCGACCATCAATAAATAGGGGGAGTTGATCATTTGCAGTGGTTTGGATGCAATCTTAACCACCACATCATTCGCACCAATGTGGGTCATATAGGCAGCAAAACCACATAACATCATGATCATCATGCCAAGATCGCCACCGCGGCTCATCAGCAAGATTTTAACGTACTCGACAATATCCGTCGCCCGCCACCCCGTTGATGTTGCACTGGCAGGTAAGACGTTTTTACCCATGAGGGCGCTGATAATTAATAGCAGTAAACCGCCGACCATGAGTACGCCGGTGGCTGAGTAGCCTTTAATAATATAACGGCCGACACCGATGGCCACTACAACCCCAATCAAAAGATCTAACATATAGCCTCTCTCGCCGAATACCCATTTGTTGCTGAATACCCTTTGCTTTCGGCATAACATCGCAACCAGCGGCATGCCGATGACTTCAGGTATCAGTCATTATTATTGTTAAAACGCAGAAATCGCTCTGCACTCTGCCCAAAGTCCACCGGCGAGTTTATGACATCTATCAATAATTCAAAGAGATTTTAGAAACAAATATTAGTTTGTGAGCAGGAGAGAGGATTTTATATTTAGACAGGTGATATTGGCGAACAATTCAATAACAGGAAAATAACAAAGAGAAACTATCACCCCCTATAGCCTTGTTACTATTGAGGGTGATGCCGTATTAAAGCTTATCAATAAGCTTTTTCAGATCCTGACGAGCCCGATTATCCTCATTGCGGGAGGACCAATCGCGCAGTGCTTCTTTAGCGCGCTGTTGTAATTCATTCCGTAAGAGCTGCTCAACATTCAGTTGATAGCTCAGTTGAGTCCAGGAACCATAGATACGCAGTGGAATATTAGTGTTTTGTAAAAACTTGACCAAGCGATCTTCACCACTCCAGCCCTGTATCACTCGCACCGACAAATTCATATCACATTGCTGTGCCGGTAAGTTGAGCTCACCTTTACCATTAATAGCAATCAATTCGGAATCGGCACTGAGGTCACTGATATTCATCTTTCCTCTGTTCAAGGCCAGATTCGCTTGCAATTGTTTAACCGCCGTATAACGTTCATAGCGGTCTTGGCCTTTAACATCGTTGGAACTACGCGTGACCGCTTGCTGAATAAGTTGCTGAATGTTCAGCCCCTCTAACCTCGCATCATTCATGCTGAACTGCGCATTACCTTTCCAGTGATGGTTAAACGCCTCAACATTAATCCCATCACCAGATAATTGTGCTTTCATGGAGAATTTACCGGTCATCGTCTGAGGTAAACCCACGGCTGCCAATACCGGGCCTAATTCCATATGGTTTATCACTGGATTGATAGCAGCAATCACCTTCTTACCGGTCACATCCAGCAAACCGGGTAGCGAAAAATCTCCGCCCAATGCATTACCAGTCAAGCGGCTAATCTGGAGATCACCTTGCTGGTTTGATGCCTGTAGATTGAGCTGAGAGACTTGTATTGCGCGATAAATCAAATTATTCGCAGTGAGTGTAACTTGCGCGGTAAAATCACGTAAGGCTTGTAAGTCCTGTCCGACATCATCATCGGCTTGAATAGCAATTACCGGCGCGGTCACCGTAGCCGGTTTGGCGGTGTTCTCATTGCTGACGGTATTTTTGGGTTCCCAACCGAAGATAGAGTCCAAGTTGAGATTATCAGCAGCCAGATTAATAACATATTCAGGAACTGGGCCAAAAGTCGCTTTGACACTCCCGGTCAACTGGTTACTATTTGCCGTGAAACTGAGATCATTGAGCAGTAATTGCTGAATATCGTGTTGATAGCTGGCTTGTAATAAACCCTCGCCGCTGACGCCCCCCACAGGAATATCCGCTCCTTCCAATTTATAGCTGAACTGGCTAATATTTGCGCCGAATTGCTGTGGATAATGACTCATATCTACATCAGCAACCATAGAGAAAGTTACATCTCGCTGATTGCGATTAATACGACTGGCAAGCGTCACATTTATTTGGCGCTGAGCATCTTGCTGAAGTTCAAGATTGATATCGCGAACATTGACTTGATCATTATCTGTACGCTGCCAAATGAGCAAACTGTCGGCAACCTGAACTTTGTTGATATCAAGCTTCCAGGCGCGTTGCTCATTAACCGGTGCATTACCCGTCGGCGCAACCGGTGCTCCTGGTTGCTGTTGTGCTTCGCTATCAGGGGTTAAGCGGATAACCGCCCCTTTTAGCATCACTTGTTTAACATCAAGTTGGTGCGACAGCAGCGGCCAAAGTTTGACATCAAGGCGCATATTCTCAGCACTGACCACAGGTGCCTTAGCGCCAGGGGCGGTTAGCGCCGTCCGGCCAGCGATAATGCTCAGTTGCGGCCAAACATGCCAGCGCAAATCACCTTCCAGTTGCAAGTGATAACCACTTTTTCTTTCGACCTGTTTGACCATGTAAGCACGGAAGTCATTAGGATTTACTAGCAATACCAATGCGCTCATCCCAGCTACCAATACCACTAGCAGGATAATTAACGTCGTTAGTAATCGTCTCATGACATCCTCTTGTCTAATCAGGCTAAAACGTCCAAACAGGCTAAAAAATCAGCGAGAAAAATGGCTAGTCTTTATCAATACGGCTGGCTACAGCACCTTGTTGACCGCGATACTTGGCATCCTGACGACTGTTATAAGGACGAGCTGCTGGGCCAGAAAGTGGCTCAAAACTCAGCGCGCCAATCAGCATGCCAGGGCGCAGTGCCAGCGGCAACTTACCTGAATTATAGAACTCCAGTACAATTCTGCCTTGCCAACCGGGATCGATTCGGTGGGCTGTCACATGCACCATCAAACCAAGACGAGCCAATGAAGAGCGGCCATCCAGCCAGCCGACCAAATCATCGGGGATAGTCACCGATTCAAGGGTGACTGCCAGCGCCAACTCACCGGGATGCAGGAAGAACGCCTCCCCTTCCGGTAAATTGATCTCTTCACTCATCACCCGCTCTAGCGCTGCGCTGACTTCATCTTTCGGGCCACTTAAATCAATAAATGCGGCGGTGTGACCATTGAAGACACGGAATTGATTTCCTAAGCGGACATCGACTGTGGCACCATTAATTCGTTCTACTGGCGGGCGAGGATCAATCCCCAGCTTACCGCTATCCAACCAGGCTTCTATGTCACGATCGCACAGTCTCATTGCTAAAATCCCCATCAAAATTCGTATGTTACAGCTCACATTTTATGAAAACTGCCATATAAAGAAGCAAAGGTCCAGACGAACATCACTCAAAGAACTGGCTAATTTTTGCTTTAAGGATATCGATCGCAATACGGTTCTTACCGCCGCGTGGGACGATAATGTCAGCATATTGCTTAGAAGGCTCGATAAATTGCAGGAACATTGGACGCACTGTTTTCTGGTATTGAGCCATCACCGAATCCATAGAACGGCCGCGTTCATTGACATCACGCTTCATTCGGCGCATCAAACAGATGTCCAGCGGTGTGTCGACAAAGATCGAGAAGTTCATCTCCTGACGCAGACGAATATCAGTCAACAATAAGATCCCTTCCAAGATAATCACTTTTTTCGGTTCTAAATGGACGGTTTCTTTTTTACGTGTGTGCTCGGTGTAACTGTAAAGCGGCAGTTCAATCGGCTTGCCCGCTTTCAACGATTGCAGATGTTCTAACAATAAATTGTGATCCATGGCGCTGGGATGGTCATAGTTGGTTTTGACCCGCTCTTCCATCGACAGGTGGCTCTGGTCTTTGTAATAACCATCTTCAGGGATGACACCAATATGTTGGTCACCCACCTGTTCACGCAATTCACGATACAACGTACTAGCGATAAGACTTTTCCCGGAGGCTGAGGCACCCGCTATCCCGATAATGACGCACTGGTGTGCTTTGTCAGTCATAAAATTAAAGACCTGATTACGAAGTGTGAAGGGAGACAAAGCACACAAGGTGCTTTGAGCGCGCCAATTATAAGGAGTTAACGGGTTTGATGCCAGCACAATACCCTGCGTCTTTGACGCTGCAGCGGTGTTAGCGGTACTCACTCACCCGAATCACTGACCTGTGTCAGCTCATCGGGACTCATTCGTTTGCTGCCTACCTGCAACGCCAATGACTTTGGGTTATACCCTTTGCGTTTGACGCCGCAGGGGGTATAGAGGTTATTACACCGCGCGGAATGATATTTCAGTCGGAATTGCTTCCCCCTGCCAATACATCTCTGCCGCAACGTTGGATGCCAGTTGACGATAGATATCAGCAAATTCACTGTCAGGATGGCTAACTACCGTTGGCTCGCCGCGATCGAGATCTTCACGTAGTGAAATATGCAACGGAATTTGCCCCAGCAGTTTGCAATGATATTTCTGAGCCAGTTTTTCTGCCCCGCCGGTACCAAAAATAGGCTCCAGATGGCCGCAATTACTGCAAATATGCATACTCATATTTTCAATGATGCCCAACACTGGCACATGCACTTTCTCAAACATCACGATGCCTTTCATGGCATCAATCAAGGCAATATCCTGTGGCGTGGTCACCACCAACGCGCCAGTGACAGGAATATTCTGTGACAATGTCAATTGGATATCACCGGTACCCGGCGGCATATCGATGACCAAATAATCCAAATCCGGCCATAAGGTGTCCTGCAACATCTGCATTAAGGCCTTGCTGGCCATAGGGCCACGCCACACCATAGCATTCTCATCAGTGACCAAATAGCCAATCGAGTTGGTAGCAATACCGTGGGCCATGATCGGAGCCATATGCTTACCGTCAGGGGAGGTTGGCCGCTGATTTGTGGTACCCAGCATGTTTGGTATGGAAGGACCATAAATATCAGCATCCAGAATACCGACTTTTGCGCCCTCTTCAGCTAAGGCCAGTGCCAGGTTCACGGCGGTGCTGGATTTCCCCACCCCACCTTTACCGGAACTGACCGCCACAATATTGCGCACCCCTTTGACTCCGGGTTGATCATTGGCGCGTTTCAGGGTGGTGATATTATGAGACAGCTTCCAGTCAATGGCCTTGGCACCCGTCACTGCCAGCAATTCTCCGCTGACGGACTCTTTTAATAGGTCAAAACCGAACTGCCAGGCAAAAGGCATCACCAGCTCGATATGTAGCACATTGTCCAATAAGGCACAGTGATGAATAGCACGCAGCTCAGTCAGGCTCTTTTGCAAAGTTGGGTGTGTAAAGGCAGCAAGAACCTTTGAAATTTGTGATTGCAGCAGGTCAGGGGTGGTCTGCTCGGGGGATTTTGGGCTCATCCCGGCTCCTTGAATTTATCGTTATTAACCAACAAAACTTATCGTTATTAGACAATAATAGTGTACCAGAACTCCGTCACACCTGTGTGAGCCTAATAAAGAGAAAACGGGTTCAGCCCACATAACTGAATTGTTAATAACCAAATATGCTGAAAACGGTCTAAAACAACATTGTTATGACTTAAGGCCATTCGCAGACCGCCTTACCCTAGCGACAAGCCAGTATATCGGTTAACATCAAAGACCCTTTAATCGACATAAAGAAAGCAATTTCCCACTATGGCTCAAGTCGCGAAAAAAATATTGGTGACGTGCGCGCTACCATACGCTAACGGTTCTATTCATCTCGGTCACATGCTCGAGCACATCCAGGCAGATATCTGGGTCCGTTTCCAGCGAATGCGCGGCAACCAGGTTCATTTTATCTGTGCAGATGATGCCCACGGCACCCCAATAATGCTGAAAGCTCAGCAACTGGGTATCGAACCGGAGCAAATGATTGCTGAGATGAGCCAGGAGCACCAACAAGATTTCGCCGGTTTTGCTATCAGTTATGATAACTATCACTCTACCCACAGTGATGAAAACCGTGAACTGTCGAGCCTGATATACAGCCGTCTAAAAGCGAATGGCTATATCAAGAATCGGACTATTTCTCAGCTCTATGACCCTGAGAAAGGGATGTTCCTGCCTGATCGTTTTGTTAAAGGCACTTGCCCCAAGTGTAAGTCACCCGATCAATATGGCGATAATTGTGAAGTCTGTGGCGCGACCTACAGCCCGACTGAACTTATCGATCCAAAATCTGCGGTTTCAGGTGCGACGCCGGTCATGCGCGAATCTGAGCACTTCTTCTTCGACTTACCTGCGTTTAGCGATATGTTGCAAGCTTGGACACGTTCCGGCGCACTGCAAGAACAAGTTGCGAATAAAATGCAGGAATGGTTTGAATCAGGCCTACAACAGTGGGATATCTCCCGCGATGCCCCTTATTTTGGTTTCGAAATACCGGATGCACCAGGTAAGTATTTCTACGTCTGGCTTGATGCCCCTATCGGCTATATGGGCGCATTCAAAAACCTGTGCGATAAACGCGGCGATTTAGATTTTGATGAGTTCTGGCGTAAAGATTCTGAAGCCGATCTGTATCATTTCATTGGCAAGGACATTGTTTACTTCCATAGCCTGTTCTGGCCAGCGATGTTGGAAGGCAGTCACTTCCGTAAGCCAACCAACCTATTCGTTCATGGTTATGTCACGGTGAACGGCGCAAAAATGTCGAAATCTCGTGGCACATTCATTAAAGCGGGCACTTACCTGAAACACCTGGATGCCGATTGTCTGCGCTATTACTACGCCGCCAAGTTATCCTCTCGCATCGATGATATTGATTTGAATCTGGAAGATTTCGTCCAGCGCGTCAATGCCGATATCGTCAACAAAGTGGTCAATCTGGCCTCGCGTAATGCGGGTTTTATCAATAAGCGTTTTGCTGGCAAGTTAGCCGATCACCTTGCGGATCCTGCATTATATAAAACCTTCACCGATGCAGCAGCCAGTATTGCCGATGCGTATAGCAATCGCGAATCAAGTAAAGCAATTCGTGAAATTATGGCTCTGGCCGATATTGCCAACCGTTATGTTGATGAACAGGCACCTTGGGTAGTGGCAAAAGAAGAAGGCCGTGATGCCGACTTACAAGCTATTTGCTCTATGGGTATCAACCTGTTCCGAGTGCTGATGACTTATCTCAAGCCGGTGCTACCCGCACTGACTGAACGCACTGAGGCTTTCCTCAATACCGAATTAACTTGGGATAGCATCGAACAACCTCTGTTAGGCCATCAGATTAATGCCTTTAAAGCGCTGTTTAACCGCATTGATGTGGATAAGGTGAACGAAATGGTTGCCTCTTCTAAAGAAGATATGGCGGCAACCGCCGTGGTAACCGGCCCATTAGCCGATGACCCACTTCAGGAAACCATCAGTTTTGATGATTTTGCTAAAGTAGATATGCGCATCGCGCTGATTCAACAAGCAGATTTTGTCGAAGGTTCAGATAAACTATTAAGACTGAAATTGGATCTCGGCGGTGAAACCCGTCAGGTCTTCTCTGGTATCCGTTCGGCTTACCCTGATCCTAAAATATTGGAAGGCCGACTCACCGTCATGGTGGCAAATCTGGCTCCGCGCAAAATGCGCTTCGGTATTTCAGAAGGCATGGTGATGGCTGCTGGTCCTGGTGGCAAAGACATATTCCTGCTCAGCCCTGACAATGGTGCTCAGCCAGGTATGCAAGTGAAGTAATCATGCTCTAGTACGTAAAAAAGCCGGTCATAAGGTAATCTGACCGGCTTTTTTATTGCCTATTAATGAGCTAAAAATATTTTCACTCACTTTTAGCTTTAGGTTGCCGCTCTCGTTGCCAAGTCTCCAACCAAAACAGCATATTAATAAATAAACTTAATGAGAAAATCAGGAATAAAATATTATCCAGCAAAGAAATTTTAACCAGAGCATTAATAATAATATTCTTATGATGTTTTACTTCCACGAAACCTGACGAGAAAAACCAGAATACACCGATAGAACCCACTATATTTAATACCACAACCGGCCAATGCCATTTAGCCAGTAAAAAGAAAATCCACGATGATATCATCAGAGAAATGATGGCATCATCAAATTCAAGAAACAGAAAGAAGCTTATGTATATTAAGCTAAAAAATATCAGCGTCAGCCCAAATGGGTACTCATTAGGTAAGGCTGAAACCAGATTTTTTCTGCGTTCACATGTCGGTGGTTTTATGTCATATATATTTATAGCAATAAAATAAAGCAAGAAGAAACCTGATAAACTTAATGCTAATAAGCTGTGCAAGAAATAAAACCCGAGTGGAAGAAGGTGAAACATTAATAAATATGGGCTTAACCTTTGACTAGCCAAACGGTATGAACAAGGTAGCAACAGCACCAATGATAGTACCGCTAGAAAAGACGAAACAGAAAAATCCACAATTTCATCAATCAAGTCTGGAAATAAAATAGTGACCAGAAAGATAATTGTCATTAGTGCCAACACGTAGCGGAAAAATAAAACAAGACATTCACTACGAGACATATAACGAAATGTGGGATTATTAATGTCATAACTCAAATTCAGCTGTGCTATATCAGTGCTATCCTTTCTTTATTTATATAGGCTGCTAACTTTAACCATGGTGACTTTAATCCTTTAAATATCATTAAATTTAAAATGGTGAAAATTCATTTTTTTATGGTAATTAACCACTATTATTTTATTCTTATGACTCAATCCTATTTAGAGTATCAGGACTGACTAAGTAGCGAAATAAAATATTCTCGCTAATATTTGTCTCAATAAAAATAAGGTTATAAAATTTCGCTGGAATAAAACCACTGAGAACAAAAGGTTATTAGTTCTATTTGCTCTCATGATACTCAACTTTCTCCGGTACTTTGCTGCTTATTTAAGCTGTCCAAACTAAAAGATATAACGCGATCCAAAAATTCATAACAAAGTTAATTCCTTATCAAAATAGTTATGGTTATGATGCTACACAGAGACAGATAGACGTCTAGACACAAAGATAGCCATAACAATGAATGATAGTTCCGTACACATTGCATCACTTATCAACACCATGACGGAGTTCCGGATGAAAAAAATTACTTTCCCATTACTGGCCCTAGGCCTGTTGACGGCACTGCCAGTATTTGCTGCGGACACCGCCACGGTATCCCCTATTCCTGATGCTATTGCCAAGCATCAAGGGCAAATTAAAATTGCTGTGATCCGTAATTTAGGTTCCGACGATAACACCACTCAATTCCTGTCTGGTGTATTGAAAGAAGGTAAAAAGCTGGGTTTCAAAGTCGATACTTTCTTAAGCAATGGTGATGACGCGCGTTTTCAGGACTTTGTGAATCAGGCTATTAGCCAGAAATACGATGGGATTATTCTTTCTCAGGGCCGTGACCCCTACTCGACTGAACTGGTAAAACGCATTGCGGCGAACGGCATCGCTGTGTCTGTATTTGATACTGCCATTCAGGGTGATATCCCCGGTCTGACCGTCACTCAGCAAGACGATGCCTCACTGACTAATGAATCCTTCGGTCAGTTGGTCAAGGACTTCAACGGTAAAGCGAATATTATCAAGCTCTGGGTAGCCGGATTCCCACCGATGGAACGCCGCCAGGCCGCTTATCAAGCCCTGTTGAAACAAAATCCAGGTATTACCGAACTGGAATCTATAGGTGCTGTTTCATCCGATGTTCAAGGCGATACCGCAAATAAAGTAGGGGCAGTCTTGGCGAAATACCCGAAAGGGAAAATCGATGCAATCTGGGGGACTTGGGATGCCTTTACTCAGGGTGCTTATAAAGCCTTGCAAGAGAATGGTCGTACAGAGATCAAATTGTACAGTATTGACATCTCGAATCAGGATTTGCAGTTAATGCGCGAAGCGAATAGCCCTTGGAAAGTCAGCGTTGCTGTCGACCCTAAGCTTATTGGCGCCGTTAACTTACGCCTGGTTGCCAAGAAAATTGCCGGTGAAGAGACCCCAGCCAGTTATGAATTCCGCGCAGCCTCTATTCCACAAGCACTGCTGGCGAGCCAACCGGGTCCAGTTAACGTTTCGGGTTTGAGTAAAATCATCCCTGGCTGGGGGCAATCTGATGATTTCAACTCACCTTGGTTTGCTACCCTTGCTGCCAAAAATGGTCAGTAGTCAGACTGCTGAAAGAATCAAGAAGGAGAATCGTGCCGTTGGGGTCGCTATTCGCTTTAAATACAAGCGGCGCAAGCCGCCGAAGTGCCCCTAGGTATGTACTCGCCAAACTATCAATGGCTTTGTCATTAATCTCGTAATACGTCATTAAAGACTCATGCGAAAAATTGATTTGGAGTGAAATAAATGGCAGCGCAAGGAGTTTTGCCAACACCTGAATACAGCCGCAATATGCGGCTGATTGGTCACAGTGACCAAGGTGGAAAGCCCGATGGCGTGCAGGTGATGGTGCATCGTGGTTTCGCTTATGTCGGCCATATGGTGTCACAGGGCGTTTCGATTATTGATGTACGAGATGCAAAAAAACCACGTCCGGCTGGTTTTATCGCCGCGCCACCCAATACGTGGAATGTCCACTTACAAGCGCATGATGACTTACTACTGGTCATTAATGCCCGTGACTTGTTTGCTGACGCTAGTTTTGCCGAAGAGAAAGTGTATTACACCCGCTCGGTGGCCCAAACGGTCAGTACCCGACAAGAAGGCCGTAGTTGGAGTGCCGGTTTACGTATTTTTGATATTTCGCTACCGGACAAGCCCCGCGAGATAAGTTTTCTGCCACTCGATGGCATCGGTATCCACCGTATTTGGTATGTCGGTGGGCGCTGGGCCTATGTTTCTGCGCTGCTCGACGGCTACAGTGATTATATTTTTCTGACCATTGACTTAGCTGACCCGCAAAAACCTCAGGTTGCCGGGCGTTATGCTTTACCCGGTATGCATACCGCTGTGGGGGAACAAGCAAGCTGGCCTGAAGGTAAGCGCTATGCATTACACCATGCCATTGTCAGTGGTGATACAGCTTACGGCAGTTGGCGTGATGGTGGCCTGACACTATTAGATGTCAGCGACCGTACTGAGCCAAAACTGATCAGTCATCGTAACTGGAGTCCCCCTTTTGGCGGCGGGACTCATACTGCACTTCCCCTACCAGAACGCGACTTACTGGTGGTACTGGATGAAGCTGTGCTGGATAACCAAGAGGATGGCGAGAAACATATTTGGGTATTTGATATTCGTGAGCCGAGCAATCCGGTGAGTATCTCAACCTTCCCCGTGCCGGATGAGCAAGATTATGTAAAAAAAGGCGCACATTTTGGCCCGCATAATCTGCATGAGAACCGGCCTGGCAGTTTTATCAGTTCATCGCTGATTTTTGCCACATATCAAAATGCGGGGGTCCGGGCTTATGACATCAGCAACCCCTATCAGCCGAAAGAAACTGGCGCTCTGGTGCCCGCTGCACCGGAAAAAATGATGGATAAACGACCCGGTCGCCCACAAGTGATTCAGTCATGTGATGTGTTTGTTGATGCTCAAGCGATTATCTACAGCACCGATTATAATGGCGGGCTATCTATCATCGAATATTTAGGTTAATCATCCCCTGGTCCTTAAAGTCACAGGGGTTATCTGGCCACCTGGCTGCAGCGCCAATAGCTTTGGACAACGCGATTAATGGCAGGTCGATTCAGGTCGATCTGCTATTTGCAAAAAAATTTCCTCCTCCCTCTCTCTTTCGCTCTTGCAATAGTCTACTGTAATTGGCTGAGCCGCGTCGTAATGCTGTGCGTGTCATCCTTTTTATTGGCAACAATCCGCATAGAAACAACTTATTACCCATAATTAAAAATAAGAAAATACCATGAAAGGATTTCCATCGCGTGTCACTAACCTGCTGATTGCCTCGCTGGTGTTGACCATTGGCCGAGCGGTAACACTTCCGTTTATCACTATCTATTTGGCCGAACACTTTCAGCTAGCGCCAGACAAGGTAGGGCTGGTCTTGGGAGCAAGTTTGACTTTAGGGATTTTCACCAGTCTGTATGGCGGTTATCTGGTAGATAAATTCAATAAAAAGCGGTTGATTTTGCTGGCAATTACTCTGTTTTCTGCCACCTTTTTTACCTTACCGTGGATTGAGCATCCGGCGTGGATTATCCTGATTTTGGCATTGTTGCATTCGGCATACTCAGTTTATAGCATCGCTATTAAAGCCTGTTTTGCCGACTGGTTGCCAGTCAATGAGCGTATCAAAGCCTTCTCGGCCAACTACACACTCGTCAATGTTGGCTGGGCGGTTGGCCCAGGATTGGGTGTTTTGGTCGTCAGTATGGGGCCGCAAGTCCCCTTTATCATTTCGGGCATACTGGCGTTGTTGGTTGCCATCACACTGAAATTCAGAATCGACAGTACAGATATGTCAGTCACGGAGCATACGCAGACTGAATCTGTGCCAGATTTCCGCCAAACGTTTCGTATTTTGCGCCATGACAAACGGCTGATCTATTTCACCGTCGGCAGCATGCTCAGTGCCATTGTCTTTGGTCAGTTCTCCGGCTATTTATCTCAATACCTGATTACTGTTTCTGATGCCAAATTTGCCTATCAGGTGATTGGCGCTGTGATGACAGTCAATGCGGCCATTGTCATTACCTTGCAATACCTATTAAGCCGCCGTATGAATCAGCAGAACTTAATGCGCTGGCTGATGCTGGGGACGCTGTTCTTTATTATTGGTTTGTTCGGATTTATGGCCGCGCAACAGTCAATCCCCATATGGATGCTAGCGATGGCGATTTTCTCCTTGGGTGAGATTATTGTTATCCCGGTCGAATATCTGTTTATCGATTTTATTGCACCCGCGAATCTCAAAGGCAGTTACTATGGCGTACAGAACCTCGGTCAATTAGGTGGTGCTGCGAACCCGGTACTCTGCGGCTTTCTGTTGGCCTATGCCGTACCCGAGATGATGTTCTACATGTTGATTGTGGCGGCTATTTTGGGGCTGGTATTTTTCTATCGCGGCTACCAGTTAGCAAAATCGCCAGCTCATCAACCCTCTCAGTTGCAAGACGAGTCGTAATTGGCATCATTCCATAAAAATTATTCATAGTGTGATACCTAGCACAGTGCCAAGGTTAATTGTATGATGAATGTATTCCGTCACTCAGGACTCTTTTTATGCGCAATGTGACTTCACTTTGCTGGCAGTATCTGCGGGCTTTCGCCATTATTTATCTGTGTTTGTGGGCAGGTAAAGCGGTGGCCTTGCTGCTGCCCATCAGCATCCCCGGTAGCATTCTCGGGATGCTGATTCTGTTTGCCCTGCTCTCTTCACAGATTTTGCCTTCGACATGGGTAAAACCCGGTTGTCACCTCTTAATCCGCTACATGGCGCTGCTGTTTGTACCGATCGGTGTTGGCGTCATGCAATATTATGACCAGCTCACCAAGCAGTTCGGCCCGATCGTGGTTTCCTGCGTTGTCAGTACCTTGGTTGTGATGTTGGTCGTCGGTTACAGCTCGCATTATGTCCATCGTGAGCGCAAGGTGATTGGTTCTCCCACTCACTCCGAGGAGGACAAATGATCAGTAACTTATGGTGGTCGCTGCCACTCACGTTAATTGTGTTCTTCAGTGCACGCCGTTTAGCCCGTTGGTTGAAAATGCCGTTGCTGAACCCTTTGCTGATATCAATGGTTGTTATCATTCCATTGTTGTTGGTGACACATATGCCTTATGCCAATTATTTTGCTGGTAGCAAAGTCCTAAACGATCTGTTGCAGCCTGCAGTCGTAGCGTTGGCTTTCCCGCTGTATGAGCAATTGCATCAAATTCGCGCGCGCTGGAAATCAATCATTAGCATCTGTTTTATCGGCAGTATAACCGCTATGGTCAGTGGTACTGCTGTGGCCCTGTGGATGGGGGCGACTCCTGAAATTGCCGCGTCAGTACTGCCTAAATCTGTCACCACGCCTATTGCTATGGCGGTGGCCGAATCTATTCATGGTTTACCGGCGATCAGCGCGGTGTGCGTTATTTTTGTTGGGATTCTGGGGGCGGTGTTTGGTCACAGTTTGTTGAATTTGTTGAAAATCACTACTAAAGCTTCACGCGGCCTGGCTATGGGGACGGCATCGCATGCTCTGGGTACCGCCCGTTGTGCTGAGCTAGATTTTCAGGAAGGGGCATTCAGCTCACTGGCCTTGGTAATTTGCGGGATTATCACCTCACTGCTGGCGCCCTTTTTGTTTCCAGTGCTGCTACATTTATTTGGCTAATATATCCATCATCTTTCAAACTGCTGGTGTGTTGGTTGCGCGCACTTGCCCGAATCACTTACTCATGTAAGCTCATCGCGGTTCTCTCGCTTGCCGCCTTCCTGCATCTTGAAATATATTGGGTATAGTGAGGATTTATGCATAAATTTGAGATACATCTCTCATTTGAGATTTTACTTGCATGAATTTCATATATAACGAGATCCACGTCACACCAAGAAAGCCCCAAGCTGCCTAAAATAGTTTCCCGTAACTATTGGAGAGAACCCTATGCAAGCACGTTTTCATGACGCTTGGGCTAAGTTGCCCGCCTCACTGCAATCCGCACTTGAACCAATCATGAGCGCAAACGATTTCCCTGCAATGCTGACAGCAGATCAAGTGAAAGCGGTGAAAAGCAACAGTGGGTTAGATGATGATGCGCTAGCATTTGCATTGCTACCACTGGCCGCCAGTTGTGCATTAACGCCCGTCTCTAATTTCAAGGTCGGGGCTATTGCTTGCGGTATCAGCGGCAATCTCTATTTCGGCGCCAATATGGAGTTTAGTGGCACCCCATTGCAACAAACTATCCACGCCGAACAATGTGCGGTAACACATGCCTGGCTGCATAATGAGGCCAGCCTTGTCTCTATTACCGTCAATTACACGCCGTGTGGCCATTGCCGCCAATTTATGAATGAACTAAACAGTGGAACCGATCTGCATATTCATCTGCCAAATCGCCCAGCATCAACTCTGGGGCAATATTTGCCAGACGCTTTCGGCCCGAAAGATTTGAATATCACGACTCTACTTATGGATCCTGTTGACCACAGTTATACCCTTTCTAATGCTGATGATCTGACTCAGGCCGCATTGGAGGGCGCGAACCACAGCCATGCACCCTACAGTAACTCCCATAGCGGTGTGGCAGTGGAAACCGCCGAAGGCATTATTTATACCGGGCGCTATGCTGAAAATGCAGCTTTTAATCCAAGCTTGCCACCGCTGCAAGCGGCATTAATTATGGCTAATATGTCTGGTAAGGATTACCTCCCTATCCGCCGGGCGGTGCTAGTTGAAGGTCAACATTCTATGCTTTCGCAGTGGAATGCCACCCAAGCAACGTTGGCCGCATTAGGCTGTAGCGATGTAAAACGTGTGACATTTTAAACAGATAAAACCGCAACGGGGTTACCTGGCTAGCCCCGATAAACACCCGCTGTACAACGTCATTTGTTGGCTAACTACTTCCCATTACGTAATAAAAGTATGTCTCTCAGTTGAACGGGGATACATTGAGGATCCAGCCCACAGTATGAAGTGGGTGGATGATAAGGTGTGGCTCCTAACTCTTGTTTACTGTTTTGTATTGCTATTGAAGAGGCGATATAACATCGCTCTTTATTAATTACATCCCCCCGACTTTCAATCTCTTTTGTGATGCGAATAACCATCGGCCCATTGTCGTTGCGCTCCCCCAAAGCGATGCACAAATTATCATTCGAGAGATCAGATAAATTTTCTACTGGTATCGTATAGTTTGAGCAACCTGATAGCAGAAGCATCAGAGTAATAACACTGAATTTATCCATTTTTATTTTAATCAATTATTTTAACACTACAAATTGCGTATTAATTACGATAGGAATTTAAATTATAAATCATCTTACATAGTCTTCTTTGCTGGCATTCAATTGTTAATTAATAAATTTTTTTAATTTAATTAATTCTTACTATTGTAATTCGGGGATAAAAATCGCATTTTTCCCTTCAAATTAAAAGAGTTTTTGAATAACTGTTATAGTTTCATTTATATAAATAGTGCTGTCTTATCGCTAATAATCAGGTGGAAATGTGCTCCAAGACTGCGATTTAAATCATTTAGATGTGTATGAGGATTTTTTCAAAATACAACTTTGTGGACTTACCCCATGAATGTGACACAGCCCACATTTACTGATAGCCAACATATTTAACTAACAAAAGCTGTACATTTTTTTCTTATCTTTTAGGATCAGGGTAACGACTTGATAACGTTTAAGAGTGAAACTCATGGAACTGGAATACGAAAGTAAACGCCCCCTGTACATCCCCTACGCTGGCCCGATCCTATTAGAATTCCCTTTATTGAACAAAGGTAGCGCCTTCACCAATGATGAGCGCAGCCACTTCAATTTACACGGCTTATTGCCAGAAGCGGTTGAAACCATCGAAGAACAGGCTGAACGTGCTTATCGTCAGTATCAAGATTTCAAAAATGACGACGATAAACATATTTATCTGCGTAATATTCAAGATACTAATGAGACCCTGTTTTACCGCCTGCTGGAAGCGCATCTTAGCGAGATGATGCCCATTATTTACACCCCGACGGTAGGAGAAGCTTGTGAACACTTCTCAGATATCTATCGCCGTGCGCGCGGGTTATTTATCTCTTATCCAAACCGCGAACACATTGATGACATGCTGCAAAATGCCACCAAGCAAAATGTGAAAGTTATCGTAGTTACTGACGGCGAACGCATTCTCGGCCTTGGCGACCAAGGTATCGGTGGCATGGGTATTCCTATTGGTAAACTGTCGTTGTATACCGCCTGCGGTGGTATTAGTCCGGCGTATACCTTGCCAGTGGTATTGGATGTGGGCACCAATAACCCCCAACGTCTGAACGACCCGCTTTATATGGGCTGGCGTCACCCGCGTATTTCCGGCGATGAGTATTATGCATTTGTTGATGAATTCATTCAGGCAGTCAAACGCCGCTGGCCGAATGTGTTGTTGCAGTTTGAGGATTTTGCTCAGAACAATGCGACGCCACTGCTCAACCGCTACCGTGATGAGCTGTGCTGTTTCAATGATGATATTCAGGGCACAGCAGCGGTCACATTGGGTAGCCTGATTGCGGCAAGTCATGCCGCTGGCAGCAAGTTGCGCGACCAAACTGTCACCTTCCTCGGTGCAGGTTCAGCCGGTTGTGGGATTGCTGAGCAAATCATTGCGCAAATGATTTCGGAAGGTCTGAGTGAAGAACAGGCTAGAGCGCGGGTCTTTATGGTCGATCGTTTCGGTCTGTTGACTGATAAACTGCCTAATTTATTAGATTTCCAAAGTAAATTGGTGCAAAAAAGCGATACCTTGCAAAGCTGGAATCTGACCAGTGACTCAATCTCTTTGCAGGATGTGGTCCGTAATGCCAAACCTACCGTGCTGATTGGGGTTTCTGGCCAGCCGGGGTTATTTACCGAAGAGTTGATCCGCGAGATGCACAAGCACTGTGCGCGCCCGATAGTGATGCCACTGTCGAACCCAACATCACGGGTAGAAGCACGGCCAGAAGACATTATTAACTGGACGGATGGCGCAGCATTAGTCGCAACAGGTAGCCCATTCTCACCTGTCAGCTATAAAGAGAAACTGTATCCAATTGCACAATGCAATAACTCTTATATCTTCCCCGGCATTGGTTTGGGGGTGCTGGCATCCGGTGCCAAACGCGTTACCGACGGTATGCTGATGGCCGCCAGCCGTGCATTGGCGGAGTGCTCACCGCTGGCGCAGAACGGCGAAGGAGCATTACTACCCAATATCGATGATATTCAGTCGGTTTCAAAAACTATCGCTATGCAAGTAGGGAAAGCCGCGCAGTTGCAGGGGGTCGCTATTGTCACTTCTGAGGAAGCATTAGCTAAAGCCATTGAGCACAACTATTGGCAGCCGCAGTATCGGACTTATAAACGAACCTCGTTCTAGTTATTATCCGGCCTGCGCTACTGCTCAGGCCGCTTATAGTCTAACGCTACTGTCATCAGTTACCCCTCAATCATTAATATAATAAGAAGAAACTATTGGCATGATATCGGTGGGTACAGTAGCCTTGCAGTATCGCCAGTGAATTGAATGCATTAAAGGCCAGAGAATGTGGAAACGCCTGATTATTAGCTTAATTATCATCGCAGGGTTGCTGATGGTGACAGCTATTGCACTCGATCGCTGGATTAGCTGGAAAACAGCCCCTTTTATCTACGATGATCTGCAAGACTTACCGCACCGGCAGGTTGGTGTGGTTTTAGGCACGGCTAAGTATTATAAAACCGGTGGTATTAATCAGTTTTATCAATACCGAATTCAAGGCGCGTTAAATACCTACAACAGCGGTAAAGTAAGCTACTTGCTACTTAGCGGTGATAACGCCCTGCAAAGTTATAACGAACCGATGACCATGCGCCGTGACTTGATTGCAGCGGGTGTCGCGCCTTCTGATATCGTGTTGGACTATGCTGGTTTTCGCACATTAGATTCTATTGTACGTACTCGAAAAGTATTTGATACCAATGATTTTATTATCATTACTCAGCGTTTCCATTGCGAGCGGGCGTTGTTTATCGCTATGCATATGGGGATTCAAGCGCAGTGTTTTGCGGTGCCGTCCCCCAAAGATATGCTCAATGTTCGGGTTCGTGAGATCTTTGCCCGCCTCGGCGCGCTGTCAGATCTCTATATTATGAAACGCGAGCCACGCTTCCTGGGGCCATTAATCCCTATTCCGGCAGTACACGTGATACCGGATGATGCGCAAGGTTACCCCGCCGTATCCCCTGAGCAACTGGTTGAACTGGAACACCGACTGGCAGAAGAAAAAGCGAAAAAACCAGCACCAGCACCATGATTCTAAATGCGCTTTTGATTTAATGTTAAGTTCAATCAAAAGCGCTTTCAATTACCCCCTTTGCCCTAAAAATGCCCCAACATCACTTTCCACCTCCCCCATCTCTTGCAATAACTGCAACGTTTCCAGAGCTTCATCCTCATCAAGCCGGCTCATGGCAAACCCCACATGCACCAAAACCCAATGACCGATTAATCCTGCACTAGTCTGCTCATCCGCAGCCACCAGCATAATATTGACCGAGCGGCGCACGCCACAGACATCCACCCATGCTGTGCCTGGTTGAGTGTCATCCAACACGATAATTTGCCCGGGGATGCCTATACACATAATCCAGCTCCTGCAGTGTCACGGCATAAAAAAAGTAAATTCATTCCACCTCCAACCGCTTAATTATCACGCCATCATCAGCCGCCCCAATACGCAAATGGCTGCCCGCACACAATGGGCAACGGGTTACTTTACTGCTGAGCAAATTAACCTGTTGTTGGCAGTCATGGCACCACACTTGTGATTGCTGCTGGCTGAGATGTAAAACACAGCCTTCCGCCAAAGTGCCACGGCACACCAGCTCAAAACAGAATTCCAACGCCTGCGGCTCGACACAGGAAAAGACGCCGGTTTCCAACCACACGCCAGTAATTCTCTGTGCGCCGTGCAACCGTGCCTGCTGTTCCATCATGGCAATAGCATTTTGGCACAAGGTAATCTCATGCATGACTGTTCTCCCAGTATGGATTTCTCTGGCAAAATTAATGCAAAGACGATGCCAGTAATACTGGCTATTTCATGGAATCGATAACCAACACAACAGATTGATAAATATCATTATTTATCAGTACTGCTTAGGTATGAATTCACGAAATGAATAATCACTGTCGAAGTGTCATCAAACAGTGAGGATTTCGTCACTATTGTCGACACTTCTCTGCGGCAATCCCTCTGTTTTTACTGCCTTTTAAATTCCTGCCCTTTGTCTGGTATCACCTTAATGCGCTACTGGCGCGGCTTCCCCACTCTTTTGTATTGCCGGCCACCGTGCTGGCACAGAATATGCTTTGGAGCTGGGAAATGATTGCTATCAGCCTGACTGTCACCAGATTTTTGTCCCGGAGGGTATGGCCATGAACCGCTTTGTGATTGCGGAACCGAGGCTTTGTATTGGATGCAATACCTGCATGGCTGCTTGCAGCCAGGTGCATAAAGCCAAGGGTCTACAACAGCATCCCAGATTGACTGTTATGCGTAATGCCACGGTTACGGCACCGATTCTCTGTCGTCACTGTGAAGATGCATGGTGCGCGCGGGTTTGCCCGGTCAATGCCATCACCCTGACCAATAACGCCGTTGAATTGGATGAAACCACCTGTATCGGCTGCAAGCTCTGCGGTATCGCCTGCCCATTTGGCGCAATTACACCGGCTGGCAGTAAACCCTTGGCTGTGCCAGAAAATTTCCCTGAATACATACCGATGACCCTGTTATCTGATGTGCCATTCAGCTCGGCCAACATGCATCCGTTCCTTGCCTGGAATGCCGGAGTACGCAGTGTTGCCGTGAAATGCGACTTATGCAGCTTCCAATCTCAAGGGCCGGAATGTGTGCGGGTCTGCCCGACTAACGCCTTGATGCTGGTGGATGAGCACAGCATTGAACAGGCAAATCACGCCAAGCGCCTGGCTGCCGCCAGTGGGTTTGCCAACGAGCTGCCCTTTATGGCCGTGGACAATTCGTCCGCTATCTCTCACGAGGAGCAGAAAAGATGATGAATTCGCTTGAGCTACTGTGGCTCTCCTTACTGCTTTATCTGGCTGGCGCACTGCTTTCTCTGCTACTGGCGCGGCGCGAAACACTGGCGATTTATGCTTCTGGGTTGGCGTCATTGTTAGGTGGCATTGCGGGCTTGTTTGCCGCGGCCCCCACCCTACTTGGCGGCGGGATTATCACCTTCACTGCCGCCGGGCCATTCCCGTTCGTGGCATTCAGCTTACGTCTTGATCCCTTAGCCGCATTTATGCTGATGGTCATCTCATTGCTGGTGGTGATAACCGCGCTCTATTCACTGGCCTATGTACAGGAATACAAAGGGCGCGGGGCGTGGGGAATGGGGGTCTTTATGAACCTGTTCATCGCCTCAATGGTGGCGTTGGTGGTGGTGGATAACGCTTTCTACTTTATTATCTTCTTCGAAATGATGTCATTGGCGTCTTACTTCCTGGTGATTTCTGACCAAAATGACGATGCCATCAGCGCGGGCTTGCTCTATTTTCTGATTGCCCACGCCGGTTCCGTGCTAATTATGATTGCGTTCTTCCTGCTGTACCGCCTGAGCGGCAGCCTGGAGTTTGCCGCCTTCCGGCAGGCTAATCCACAACCCGTTATGGCCTCGGTTATCTTCTTATTGGCTTTCTTCGGTTTTGGTGCCAAAGCAGGGATGCTACCACTGCATGGCTGGTTACCCCGAGCGCACCCTGCCGCCCCGTCCCATGCTTCAGCCCTGATGTCTGGCGTCATGGTGAAAATAGGCATCTTCGGCATCATCAAAGTCGGCATTGATTTACTCGGTGCCAGCCAACTGTGGTGGGGCGTGGTGGTGTTGGGCTTCGGTGCAGTGTCCTCAGTGCTGGGCGTGCTGTACGCATTGGCCGAACACGACATCAAACGGCTACTGGCGTATCACACAGTTGAGAATATCGGCATCATCCTGATGGGGGTTGGTGTCGGTATGATTGGCATTGCCAGCCATCAACCAGTACTCGCCGCGCTGGGTTTACTGGGTACGCTCTACCACCTGCTTAACCACGCCGTCTTCAAAGGGCTGCTGTTCCTCGGGGCCGGTGCGGTCATTTATCGCTTACACACCAAAGACATGGAAAAGATGGGCGGGCTGGCCCGAATGATGCCTTATACCGCACTGGCCTTTCTGGTGGGATGTATGGCGATTTCAGCCCTGCCGCCATTCAATGGTTTTGTCAGTGAATGGTTCACCTACCAATCACTGTTTACCATGACCAAAGACGGCGGTTTTATTATTCGCCTCGCCGGGCCAATCGCCATTGTGATGCTGGCAATGACGGGGGCATTGGCTGCCATGTGTTTTGTGAAAGTTTATGGCATCAGCTTCTGCGGCCTGCCGCGCACCGAAAAAGCCGCCCTTGCGCGCGAAGTCCCCTGGCCGATGACTACTGCCATGCTGTTGTTGGCGCTGCTTTGCCTGGCTTTGGGAATAGGTGCCACCCACGTCGCACCAGTGATTGGCCGCATTGCCTCCAGCTTGATAACGGCTCCTCCGGTGCCTTCTTTACAGGTCGCGCAAGGCGCGGTTTTATTCCCGCAACACAGCTCTCAGGCCATGCTGTCCACTCTATATATCTTCTTTGGTTTATTGATTTTGCCGCTGGTGATTTTACTGGTTGCCAGCTTCTACAGAGGCAGCCGCCTGGCATTTCGTCATGGTGGCGACCCTTGGGCTTGCGGTTATGCCTATGAGCAGGCCATGACGGTCTCGGCCGGTGGTTTTACTCAACCCCTGCGAGCCATGTTTGCCCCGCTCTATCGACTGCGTAAAACACTCGATCCCGCCCCAATGATGCAGCGTACGCTGGAATATTCCATCAGTGGTGCGGGCCGGGTGGAACCTGTCTGGGATGACAAAATAGTGGCCCCGCTTATCCGTTCTATCCAATGGCTCAGCCAACGAATTCAATGGCTGCAACAGGGTGATTTCCGCCTCTACTGTCTGTATGTGGTCGCCGCGCTGGTAACCCTGCTGATTATTGCGGCTATTTAAGGAGACGAGCAATGCCAACTACTGATATGCCTGCGCTCTCTATGATTGCTTTCGCCATCGGGCAGGCGCTGGTGATGCTGGCGCTGGCACCGCTGATGGCGGGGATTTCGCGCATGGTAAGAGCCAGAATGCACTCGCGCCGTGGGCCGGGCATCCTGCAAGAGTATCGAGATTTAGCCAAGCTACTGAAACGTCAGGATGTGGCACCGGCCAATGCCGGGATTATTTTCCGGTTGATGCCCTATGTACTGCTAGGCAGCATGTTATTGATTGCCATGACGTTACCCATTTTCACGCTGGCCTCCCCCTTTGGCGTGGCGGGCGACCTGATAGCTCTGCTGTATCTGTTCGCGCTGTTCCGCTTCTTCTTCTCACTGGCAGGCCTGGATAGCGGCAGTATCTTCGCCGGTATCGGTGCCAGCCGCGAGTTGACGCTGGGGGTGTTGGTTGAACCGACATTAATCCTTTCACTGTTGGTGGTTGGTCTGATTGCTGGCTCAACCAATATCGGCACCATCAGTACTACCTTATCTCAAGGGCACTGGCAGTCACCGACCGCAACGGCTCTGGCGCTGTTGGCCTGCGGTTTCGCCGTGTTTATCGAAATGGGCAAAATTCCGTTTGATGTCGCTGAAGCGGAACAAGAGCTACAGGAAGGGCCACTGACCGAGTACTCCGGTGCCTCGCTGGGCTTGGTCAAATGGGGCATAAGCCTGAAACAGGTGGTGGTGGCGCAACTTTTCCTCGGCGTGTTTATCCCCTTTGGCAAGCTGGCGGTACTGAGTGGGCCGGGCTTGCTGTGGGCGCTGGTGGCCTGCGTTATCAAATTGGTGGTGGTGTTTGTACTGGCCTCCATCGTGGAAAACAGTATTGCCCGTGGGCGCTTCCTGTTGACCTCCCGTGTTACCTGGCTGGGGTTTGGCGTCGCTGCCTTGTCTCTGGTTTTCTATCTCACCGGCCTTTAAGGAGCTAATAAACCCATCATGGATAACCTGGCTCTTATAAATATCGCCCTTGCGACCATTCTGGTTCCGTTTGCCGGTGCCATTCTCACTGCCTGTTTACCACAGCAATGGGCGAAATGGTCTTGTACCTTCTTCTCACTGCTGGCCACCCTCGGCACCGTTCTGCTGGCTTATGCCTATCTGAGGAGCGGCAAGGTGGATGTCACTTTTGATCTAATTCATTATGGTGATATGGCGCTGTTCGGTCTGACCATCGACCGCATCAGCACCTTGATTGCTTTCGCCGTGGTGTTCCTCGGCTTGCTGGTCAGTATCTATTCCACCGGTTATCTGACATTAGGTAATCGCGAGCATCCTCACGAGGGCACCAATCGCTATTATGCGCTGTTATTGGTCTTCATCGGCGCAATGGCAGGGCTGGTCTTATCATCCACGCTACTTGGGCAGTTGTTCTTCTTTGAAATTACCGGCGGCTGCTCGTGGGGTTTGATTGGTTACTACCAGAGCCAGAAGTCATTGCGCTCGGCGCTAAAAGCCTTGCTGGTCACCCATGTGGCGGCCATCGGCCTGTATTTGGCGGCGGCAGTGCTACTGGTCAATACCGGCACCTTTGCTTTAACGGCACTGGCGCAACTGGATAGCACCACCAAAATCATCGTGTTCGGAGGCATCCTGTTTGCCGCCTGGGGGAAATCGGCCCAGTTGCCACTGCACATCTGGTTACCGGATGCGATGGAGGCCCCGACCCCAGTCAGTTCCTACCTGCATGCCGCGTCAATGGTCAAAGTCGGCGTCTATATCTTCGCTCGCGCCATCTACTCTGCCGGTGATGTGCCGCAGATCATCGGTACTGTCGGTATGGTGATGGCGGTTATTACCTTGATTTACGGCTTCTTTATGTATCTGCCGCAAAAAGATATGAAGCGGCTACTGGCCTACTCCACCATTACCCAGTTGTCTTACATTTTCTTCGCACTGTCTTTGGCTATCTACGGCTCGAAATTGGCCTTTGATGGTGGCATTGCCTACATCTTCAACCACGCATTTGCCAAGAGCCTGTTCTTCCTGGTCGCCGGGGCGCTGAGTTACAGCTGCGGCACCCGCATGTTACCCAAACTTAAAGGCATCATGGGCAAAATGCCGCTATTGGGCGTTGGATTTTGTGTGGCCGCACTGGCCATCACTGGGGTACCGCCATTTAACGGTTTCTTCAGTAAATTCCCCATTTTCGCCGCCGGTTTCTCACTTTCTCATGAACATTGGCTGTTGATACCGCTGCTGGTACTGGCATTGATTGAATCGGTTGCCAGCTTTGGCTGGTTCCTCTACTGGTTCGGACAAACTGTACCCGGCAAGCCATCAGAAGAAGTCGCCAGTGCCAAACCGCTACCATTAGCCATGCAGGGCGTGCTGGTAGTGCTAGTGGTGATGTCGGTGTGTTCAAGTTTTATTGCCGTCGCCTGGCTCGGATAAGGGAGTAAAAAATGACCGGAACACTTCTTGTCAACAATCTAGCTGGCCTGCTTATTATTACCTCGCTGCTGGTAATTATCGTGAAAAAACCGGCCACGTCGGCACTATTTTATGCTTTGCAGTCATTGGTCTTGGTGCTTATTTTCCTGGTATTAGCCGAAACCTTGCACGCCCACGAGCTGTATATGTGGTCGCTGACCGCCTTTATCACCAAAGTGATATTGGTGCCGTGGATTATGTATCGCGCATTTCGCCAGATGGAAGACCCTAAAGCCAACGGCGGCGTGGTAGGTACCGCCGGCCTGATATTTATCGCCGCCATCATCATTTTACTGAGTTACTTCGTGGTCGAGCCAGTGCAATTGCCGATGGTCAGTGCGCTAAAACCGGCATTGGCGGTGTCACTTGGGCATTTCCTGATTGGCCTGCTGTGTATCGTCACCCAACGCAATATCCTGAAAAACATCTTCGGTTATTGCCTGATGGAAAACGGCGCGCACCTAATGTTGGCATTGTTAGCTTTCCGCGCGCCGGAGTTGGTCGAGGTAGGTATTGCCACTGATGCCATCTTCGCCGTGATTGTGATGACGCTAATGGCGCGCAAAATTTACCGCACGCTGCATACGCTGGATGTTAAACAACTGACAGCGCTAAAGGGGTAATAAAATGAGCAATACTGACCTGCTGCTGTTACTGCTGGCGATACCTCTAATAGCCTCGCTGCTGGCATTTGCTTGTCGTGCCTTGGGGAGTGCCGCCCGCATGGCAACCACTTGGGTACATTTTGCAGGCATCAGTTTACTGCTGATAGTGGCATTGACGGTAGTGTGCCGGGTGGCAGTGGGCGGGGAAATTCTGGCAGTTCACCATTGGCTGCATATCGACAGCCTCAGTGCGCTGTTCCTCGCTATTTTAGGTGTTATTGGCTTTATCACTGGTCTTTACTCCCTTGGCTATATGCGCCATGAAGTGAATAACGGTGAAATTACTGTCAGCACCTTGTGTAATTACTACGGCTTTTTCCATCTATTCCTGTTTACCATGCTGTTGGTAGTGACCAGCAATAACCTGATTCTGATGTGGGTTGGCATTGAAGCCACCACCCTCAGTTCGGCCTTTTTGGTGGGATTATACGGCCAGCGCTCCTCATTGGAGGCGGCGTGGAAGTACATTATCATCTGTACCGTTGGTGTGGCATTCGGGCTGTATGGCACGGTGTTGGTGTATGCCAATGCTGCCAATGTGCTGGCTGATCCCGGCAGCGCTATCTTCTGGACGGTGGTTGCCGATCATGCCAAAGAACTAGATCCTAGCCTGATGCATCTGGCATTTGTCTTTATCCTGATTGGTTTTGGGACCAAAACCGGCCTGTTCCCAATGCACTCCTGGCTGCCGGATGCCCACAGCGAAGCCCCCAGCCCCACCAGCGCCTTGTTATCCGCGGTATTACTCAACTGTGCCCTGCTGGTGATCATTCGCTATTACATCATTATCAGTGCCGCCATCGGGCCGCATTTCCCACAAATGTTGCTGTTGGTCTTCGGCATGATGTCGGTTGCCGTCTCTGCGTTCTTTATTCTGGCACAGCGCGATATGAAGCGTTTGCTGGCTTACTCCAGTGTGGAGAACATGGGGTTAATCGCCGTGGCCTTAGGCATTGGAGGCCCACTGGGGGTATTAGCCGCGCTGTTTCACACCATGAATCACAGCCTGGCAAAAACCTTACTGTTCTGCGGTTCTGGCAATGTGCTGCTGAAATATGGCACGCGGGATATGGGGGCGATCAAAGGCATCATCCGTGTGGCTCCGCTCACTGCGGTAATGCTGGCCGGTGGCGCATTGGCGCTGGCAGGAATGCCGCCATTTAACGTGTTTATCAGTGAGTTTATGGTGGTCGCCGCCGCGATTAAAGCCGGTCATATCACCTTAGTTATTGTATTGCTATTGCTGCTCACTTTGGTACTGGCGGGGTTGGTACGCATGATAGCCAGTACGGTGCTGGGTACCCCACCGACGGCGGTAAGCAAAGGTGAACTGGGTATTCTTACCACTGCACCGATGGCGATTCTATTACTGCTGATGTTGTTGCTCGGAGTGCATATTCCCACGCCAGTGACCCGCTTGCTGACTGATGCGGCGCAGATTGTCCTCAATAACGACAGCCGCGACCCTATCCAACAACCCTTTATGTTGCCGTGGCCATTGCCCACGCCAATAAAAGACATTTCACCGGCCCTATTGACTCCATCCATCGCAGATACGCACGCCGCTCTGCCATTCACCCCGACTCGTCAGGAGATGTAACGTGACTCACGAAACGCCTATTTCAGCTCACTTAGTTTCAGGGCAGCCACACAGCGGTGAAAAACTGGGAGCCACCTATGTGGCCCGGCTGCGGGAACAATTTCCAACAGCAATTCTTGATGAAGAGTGGCAAACGCCTGATCAACTGACGATAACCATTAAACTGAACAGTCTGCCGGATGTGGTTGAACACCTTTATTATCAGCAAGGCGGTTGGTTATCAGTGCTATTTGGTAATGACGAACGTAGTTTGAATGGCTATTTTGCCATCTACTATGTGCTGTCAATGGAAGGCCGCGAACAATACGGCATTGATACGGGTAAAAAGTATGGCGATAAATGCTGGGTGATTGTCAAAGCGCTGATTAGCCCCGAGCGGCCCGAGTTCCCGTCCGTGACACCACGAGTTCCAGCAGCCGTCTGGGGTGAGCGCGAAGTGCGCGATATGTATGGCCTGCAACCTGTTGGCTTGCCTGATGAACGCCGTTTAGTGTTGCCCGATGATTGGCCAGACGACCTCTATCCGCTGCGCAAAGACACCATGGATTACCGCCAGCGCCCGACCCCCACCAGCAACACTGAAACCTATCAGTTTGAAAACGAAGCGGGCAGTAGCAGCCGGGTGGTACCCATCGGCCCGATGCATATCACTTCTGATGAGCCAGGTCACTTTCGGCTATTCGTCGACGGCGAAGATATTATCGACGCCGATTACCGCCTGTTTTATGTCCATCGCGGCATGGAAAAACTGGCTGAAACCCGCATGGGCTATAACGACGTCACTTTCCTGTCAGATCGCATCTGTGGCATTTGCGGCTTCACCCATAGCGTGGCTTACACCTCGTCAATTGAGAATGCGCTCGGCATTATTGTGCCACCGCGAGCGCAGATGATCCGCACCATTTTGCTGGAAGTGGAACGGCTACACAGCCATCTGCTCAATATCGGTTTATCCTGCCACTTTGTCGGGTTTGATACCGGTTTTATGCAGTTCTTCCGAGTGCGCGAAAAAGCCATGACTATCGCCGAGATGCTCACCGGCGCGCGAAAAACCTACGGCCTGAATCTCATTGGTGGGGTGCGGCGCGATATCCTGAAAGCCGACCGCCTTAAAACGCTGCAATTAGTCTCAGAGATGCGTGCTGATATCAGCGAGCTGGTGGATATGCTGATGAGCACCGCCAATATCGAGCAGCGCACCGTGGGCGTTGGCATGCTGGATCGCAAAATAGCGCGTGATTTCAGCCCAGTTGGCCCGATGATCCGCGCCAGTGGCTATGCACGCGATATGCGCCACGACCACCCTTACGCCAACTACGCCAATATCCCGAAAGAGCTGTTTAGCCTTGATGGCTGTGACGTGCATTCACGCCTGTTGGTGCGGGTGCGGGAGTTCTTCGACTCGCTGGTCATGATTGAGTACGGGCTAAACCATATGCCGGGCGGGCCGCTGCTGGAGGAGAAAGTCCACTATCAGCCATATAAGTTTGCCCTTGGTTTCTCGGAAGCGCCGCGTGGTGAAGATGTCCACTGGAGCATGACCGGCGACAATCAGAAGCTGTTCCGCTGGCGCTGCCGCGCCGCTACTTACGCCAATTGGCCGGTGCTGCGCTACATGCTGCGCGGCAATACGGTTTCTGATGCGCCATTGATTATCGGCAGCCTCGATCCCTGTTATTCCTGCACCGACCGGGTGACATTGGTGGATGTACGCAAGCAGAAATCCGTCACCGTGCCGTATAAAGAGATCGAACGCTATGGCATTGAGCGCACCCATTCGCCGCTCAAATAGAGGGATGAAGAATGTTAAAACTGTTTAAAACCATCCTGAAAGTCGGCGATACCACGGTGAAATATCCGTTTAAGCCACTTGAGGTCAGTCACGGATTCCGTGGCAAACCACAATATGATGCCGAGCAATGCATTGCCTGCGGCGCCTGCACGATGGCCTGCCCCGCCAATGCGCTGACGATGGAAACCGACCTTGCTGAGGGCACTCGCCAGTGGCAGCTGTTCCTGGGACGTTGCATTTTTTGTGGCCGCTGTGAAGAAGTCTGCCCAACCCGCGCCATTGTGCTATCACAAGAGTTTGAATTGGCGGTATTCAATAAAGCCGATTTATATCAGCGCGCCACCTTTACTCTCGCCTATTGCCAGCAGTGCCAGCAGCCTTTTGCACCGAAAAAAGAGGTGGATTACGTCATGGCACTGTTGATTCATTCCGGGATGAGTATTGATGATGTCGAGCAACAGCGGCCCCATTTTGAAACCTGTCCTGACTGTAAGCGCAAACAGAACATTATAGGTAATGACAATATCTCCATAAAAAATAATGTTTCCATGAATAACAGCATAATATCGAATCACCACCCTGAAGGGGGGAGCAATTGATGAGCCAATCACATTCGTTGAAACCAGCTTGGGGCCATCACGTTAGCCAACCCGCTGCGCTTGACTCTTCTATCGCCCAGTTAAAAGGCAAATTGCTGAAAGATATCAAACGCTCGGCCTATGTGTATCGCGTGGACTGCGGCGGTTGCAATGGCTGTGAAATTGAGATTTTCTCTTCAATTACACCGCTGTTCGACACCGAGCGATTTGGCATCAAAGTGGTTGCCTCACCACGCCATGCGGACATTTTACTGTTCACCGGCGCCGTCACTCGCGCCATGCGCACACCGGCCTTACGTGCTTATGAATCCGCTCCTGACCCCAAAATTTGTGTCTCTTATGGCGCTTGTGGCTGCGGCGGTGGCATCTTCCACGACCTGTATTGTGTCTGGGGCGGCAGCGATACTATTGTGCCCATTGATGTTTATATCCCCGGTTGCCCTCCCACTCCGGCAGCCACCATTTATGGCTTTGCAGTCGCGTTGGGCTTGCTGGAACAAAAACTAAAAGGTGAGGATCACCAGGAAGCCGCCGATGAACGCGTGGCGCTTATTCACCCTGATGCACCGTTAACTCTGCGGGTATTATTAGAACGTGAGGCCCGCCGCATGGCTGGGTATCGTCATGGGCGTGAAATCACTGACTGCTTTTTGTCATTACTGGTCAATCAACCGTTGCAAGGGCTGGAACAGCGCTGCCAGAGTTACCTCCAGCAACAAGATGATCCGCGTTTAAGTGAGATATTTGCCAATCTGCAACAGATAACCCTGATACAGCTGGCAGGAGAGCATGTTGATGCCTAAAGTGATCTTTTATGCCCTGAACCAGAAGTTCCTCGACAGTGATGAAGATATGCCCGAGCAGGCGCAGCAAGTGATGTATTACTCACTGGCTATCGGCCACCATGTCGGCGTCATTGATTGCTTAAAAGCCATTATGGAATGCCCGCTGGCTGAGTATGAGCAATGGTTCAGTCAGTTACCCGAAGGTGAAGCTCGCCGCAAAATGGCGGGCTTGCTGAAATTTGGCGAAATCACCATCGACAGCACCCATACCCAATTACTGGCCCAAGCTTTTGCGCCACTGACACAGAATGCCGATTCATTGCACCAACCCTGGAGCCAACAACTGCTGCAAACCCTGTACGATATTGAACAGGAACCGGCAATTTATTTAATGGTGAAGCGCCGCCCATGAAACATCAATATACAGCTACAAATGTCGTGTTAACCGTCGGCAATAGCATGATGGGTGATGATGGCGCAGGCCCGTTACTGGCTGAGCACATGACTGCGCAACCATTAGTTGGCTGGCAAGTTATCGACGGCGGCTCGGCACCGGAAAATGTGGTACATCGCATTCGTGCTTTGCAACCCACCCGCCTGATTATTGTTGATGCCGCCGATATGGAACTACCACCGGGAGAGATTCGTATTATTGATCCGGAGAAAATTGCCGAGATGTTCATCATGAGCACGCATAATTTACCGCTCAATTTTCTGATTGATCAGCTAAAGGAAGATATCAGCGACGTTATCTTCGTCGGCATCCAACCTACCCTGGTGGCGTTCTACTTCCCGATGACCGATGTTGTCAAACAGGCCGTCGAAACACTGTATCAGCAATTACCGCATTGGCACGGTGACGGTGGGTTTAGCCACCTTTAATTGAGTGACGGTGTGGTGTCGTCAAATTTGCCGACGTCACACCTGCCGACAGTTTCTCTACTCTCCTCCGTTATATCAAAAACTCATTAATCCCTTTTAAAACAATTACATTAGTTAAATTTACGCCCATCACTTCAATCTGGCATAAACCATGCAATATGTAGGTAATTAGTCAGTGATTCGGGTAATTGAACGCAGCCAACACATCTGAACTTTGAAAGATGACATAGATACCCAATAGCTTTCAATGTGCAGGAAGGCGGCAAGTGAATGCATCCCGATGAGCTGACTCAAGTCAGTGATTCGGGTAATTGAACGCAGCCAACGCACCTGAACTTTGAAAGATGACGGTAAGGAGAGGAAAAAATGAACCGGTTCATAATAGCAGACCCCAAAAACTGTATTGGTTGCCGCACCTGTGAGGTCGCCTGCGTACTGGCACACAACGGTGGCAAGCTGGACGCCATGACCAAAACCAATTTCGCCCCGCGTTTAAAAGTGGTCAAAGGAATGAATGTCAGTACCACCATTATGTGCCGTCACTGTGAGGATGCGCCTTGTGCCAATGTTTGCCCGAACGGCGCGATTGTGCGGGCTGCAGACAGTATTCAGGTGTTGCAGGAAAAATGCATTGGCTGCAAAACCTGCGTCGTTGCCTGCCCCTACGGTGCCATGAACGTGGTGACCAAACAGGTTGAAGTGATGTTCAACGGCATCTCGCAGGGCTTTTGCCTCAAAGCTGAAGCGCAAAAATGTGATTTATGTGAAGGGCGAGCCGCCGGGCCAGCCTGCATCTCGGTTTGCCCTACTCAGGCATTACACCTGATTGGTCGTGACACTATGCAAGCCATGCTACGCAAGAAACAGCTGCGCGCCGCACTGGACGAAGCCAACGAGATGAACTTTTAGTCAGCCTAAAAGGCCAAGGGGATTAAAAATGTATAAAGCATTAACGGTATGTCCTTACTGCGGCTCCGGCTGCAAAATCAATTTACTGGTCGAAAACGGCAAAGTTGTTGGTGCTGAAGGAGCAAATGGCGTCACCAATCAGGGTGAACTTTGTCTGAAAGGCTATTATGGCTGGGATTTTCTCAATGATACCAAGCTGCTGACGCCGCGCTTAAAACAGCCGATGATTCGTCGTCAAAAAGGCGGCAAGCTAGAAGCGGTTTCTTGGGACGAAGCTATCGAGTTCGCTAGCAGTAAATTGCGCACAATTAAAGAAAAATATGGGCCAGAAGCCATTATGCATACTGGTTCGTCCCGTGGACCGGGCAATGAAACCAACTATGTGATGCAAAAATTTGCTCGGGCCGTCACTGGCAATAACAACATTGACTGCTGTGCTCGTGTGTGTCACGGCCCGTCAGTCGCGGGTTTGCAGGTGACTCTGGGTAACGGCGCAATGAGTAATTCCATCTGCGAAATTGAAGATACCCAGTGTATTTTGGTGTTTGGCTATAACGCGGCTGATTCCCACCCAATCGTGGCCCGCCGCATTCTCAAAGCCAAAGAGAAAGGCGCTAAAGTCATTGTTTGCGATCCACGTCATATCGAAACTGCACGTATTGCCGATCTGTGGCTACCATTGAAAAATGGCTCCAATATGGCGCTGGTGAATGCATTCGCCAACGTGCTTATTACTGAAGAACTCTACGATAAAGACTATGTTTCGCGTTATACCGAAGGTTTTGACGAATATCGTGCAATCATTGCCAAATACACGCCGGAGTATGTCGAAAGCATCACTGGCCTGTCAACACACACCATTCGTGAAGCGATGCGCATCTATGCTGCCGCACCTTCTGCCACCATTTTGTGGGGCATGGGTGTTACCCAGTGGGGTCAGGGCGTGGATGTGGTTAAAGGATTGTCAGGGTTGGCACTGCTGACCGGCAATTTAGGCCGACCCAATGTCGGCGTCGGCCCAGTACGTGGACAAAATAACGTGCAAGGTGCCTGCGACATGGGGGCATTACCTAATATGTACCCCGGCTATCAAGCCGTGACTGACCCCGCGACACTGGAGAAGTTTGCCAAAGCCTGGGGAGTTCCTTCTCTTTCTGACAAGATTGGCTACTCGCTGACCGATGTTCCGCACAAGGTTAAAGAAGGCAAAATCAAAGCCAACTACGTGATGGGCGAGGATCCGCTGCAAACCGAACCGGACCTTTCGATGATGCGCGAAGCATTCAACGAATTGGAATTGCTGATTGTACAAGACATCTTTATGACCAAAACCGCCGCCGAAGCTGACGTAATTTTCCCAGCAACCTCGTGGGGCGAACATGAAGGTGTTTATTCTGCCGCCGACCGGGGTTTCCAACGATTTGAGAAAGCAGTAGAACCCCAAGGTGACGTCAAACCGGATTGGGAAATTATCAGCCTAATGGCGACAGCCCTCGGTTATCCGATGAAATACAACAATACTAAAGAGATTTGGGACGAACTCCGTGAGCTATGTCCGTTGTATTACGGTGCAACTTACGAAAAAATGGCCGGTTTGGGCTATATTCCGTGGCCTTGTACTACTGAAGACAGCCCCGGCACACCGTGGTTATATGCGGGTAATAAGTTTGATCGCCCCGGCGGTAAAGGGCTGTTGTTTGCCAGCGAATGGCGCGCACCAATGGAGCAGGTGGATGAGGAGTATCCGCTGGTGCTGTGTACCGTACGTGAAGTCGGCCACTATTCCTGCCGCTCCATGACTGGCAACTGCTCAGCATTACAAACACTGGCCGATGAACCGGGCTACGTGCAAATCAGCCCGCAGGATGCAGATAAAATGCACTTGCAGGATCAACAATTGGTGTGGGTTGCATCACGTCGCGGTAAGGTTATTACTCGGGTGTCAGTCAGTGAACGTATCAATGTGGGTGCGGTATATATGACTTATCAGTGGTGGATCGGCGCGTGTAATGAGTTGACACTGGACCATCTAGACCCAATTTCCAAGACGCCAGAATATAAGTATTGTGCGGTGAAATTGGAAGCCATTGCCGATCAAACTTGGGCGGAAAATTACGTGCAGCAAGAGTATAGCCAGTTGAAGGCGCGGTTACGTAGGGAAGCCGAAGTGAGTTGATCGGTTAACGGCTACTGCGCTGCGAACAAAGTACAGTGGGCCCACGCCTAGGGGCACTTCGGCGGCTTACGCCGCTGACGGCCCCAACGGCGTGTTTCCCCTTGATTCAACTCTGCTGCTTACGCAAATAGAATATAAATCAGAACAAAGAAAACAATTATATGAGTTATTCCATCCCATCTTCGTCTTCGATACTTTTTACTGAGATTCCTAACCGCTGCATGCGGGATAACAGCGTGGTGCGTTTCAGTCCCAGCTTAATTGCGGCGCCTTTCGGCCCGGCGACTACACCATTGGTTTCCCTTAAGACGCGAATAATCCGCGCACGTTCGGATTCTGAAAACTCTGGCTCTTCACTCTCAGGTAATAATGGTTTGTGAACCACCCGCTCCAATATAGGTTTCGCCACTTCTAATGGCGATAAATGATATTCCAGTTCTTGTAACTGTAAATTTAGCGTGGTGCCACGGCTGAGGATCACCGCCCGCTCAATAACATTTTCCAGTTCGCGAATATTACCCGGCCAAGGTAGGCGACTGAGTAAACGCAATGTCTCACTCGGAATAGTATCAATAGTGCGGTTCATGCGTTTGGCTATTTTCTGAGTGAAAAATTTCACTAACAAAGGGATATCTTCAGGTCGCTCACGCAGAGGGGGGATCACAATTGGAAAAACATTAAGTCGATAATAGAGATCACTGCGATATTCCCGATTGACCATCATTAGTTTTAAATCTCGGTTGGTCGCGGCAATCAACCTAACATCAATCGGGATAATTTTACTGCCCCCCAGCCGCTCTATTTCCCGCTCTTGTAAAACTCGCAGGAGTTTAGGTTGCAATTCAAGAGGGATATCCCCAACTTCATCGAGAAATAACGTGCCGCCATCCGCCATTTCAAAACGACCAATACGCTGTGAGGCCGCACCAGTATAAGCTCCCTTTTCATGACCAAACAGATCACTCTCCATTAAACCGGAGGGAATAGCCGCACAGTTCATTTTCACCATGCGTTTATTCTTACGGGTACTTAAATTATGGATGGCGCGAGCAATTAACTCTTTACCGGTGCCGGTTTCCCCCAGGATCAATACCGTACAGTCACTGGATGCCACCATTTCAACCTGTTCCAGCACCGCTTGAATAGCAGCGCTGTGACCCACTATCTCGCCAAACTCTTCATTATGAATAATCTGGTCAGTCAAATAGAGATTTTCATTGACCAATGAATCTTTCAGACGGGTAATTTCGTTGTAAGCCAAGGCATTATCGACTGCGATAGCAATTCGCGCGGCTATTTGTCGTAACAACTTAAGGTTACTGTCAGTGAAAATATCACTCTGACATTGTGCCAGCTTTAATACGCCCAACATCTTATGACCGAAAAATAGTGGCAATAGACAAACTGCCTGTAAACCAGCATCCAGCATATTTGCCAGTTGTTTATCATCTGGAGCCAAAAGAGCAATATCAGCCAGGTTGACGAGTAATAATTCCCGGTTGTGTAAAACCTGTCCGGCTAATGTACCCGTCATATCTATCCAGGCTTGTTGATGCTGCACCGCTTTACCAGACTGATAGCGAGTAGAAAAAACATTCAGTTTGTTTTTGTCATTGTGCGTACCGCATATTGCCAAACTGATATAATCAATATTGAAAAAGCGATGTATCTCTTTTGAAACCTCTGCCGCTAAGACATCCAGCTCAAGTTTAGAAATAACTGTATTGGTGACATCCACTAATATACGGAAATGATCCCGTTCAAAGCGCAACCGTTCGCGCTCGGAAAATGCCCGATTTATCTCTGTAATATTGTCGACCGCAATAGCCACCACTTCTGCCAATAAACCCAGAAAGGAAATAGCTTGCTCATCAAACTGGCTGTTATCGGTTTTAATAAACTCAACACAGCCCGACCAATGATTATCATGGCCCAAAGGGAAATGGCAGCCAGCATGTAATTCCTGATACGGTGCTAAATCGCCAACAGCAGAAAACTCCCTTTGCATGCGGCGACTATCAGTTTGCAAAGGCGTCTGTTGTTGCCATGCCAGCCCACCGGGGCCTTCGGCAAATAAAATATTCTGCGACGCCACAACAGTGTCAGACACAACATCATGGGTATAAAGCGTCATTTGATTATACAGGGGATTAAGCAGTAATAAATTGACCCGCTGGAAACGAACGACAGAAAAAGAGAGTTTCCTGAGTTCGTTAACTAAATCGGTTATATCCCGCAGCAATAATAACTTTTTCGATACCGTGAACAATGTGTCTTGCCAGACTTGAGCCAATGTGGGACGGGGTAGTTTTTTTGCGCTATCCATATATACCCAAAGTAATTAAGCCCAAAAAATGGATGATAACTACTTTAAGGTATTGAAATGAACAAATATATATTAACCCGCGATAAGCTTGATCTGGATTAACAAACTATTTTACCACATTCACTTATAAAGACTTATTATTGAAATCACGTCTCATTTACATCAAAAGGACAAATAAAACATAAAGTTATATACCATCACATCTTTTTTAATTGATGTTCACGACCACCTCATCGATGTATAAATAAATACATAACGAAGTGACTATATATACACTGAAAACCCCGCATAAAATACCTGATCCAGTCATTATCCCCACCAGCACGTTGTAAAGATGACGTCAACCTCATGGTATGAAAAATGCATAAAAACCCTGTCATTAAAATAAATATTTAATTCTAACTTACCCTTCCCTTAACAAGAAAATAAGCAACAAGGAGCTATCAATGAGTATTGAAAATCCCTTTGATCTGCGACTTCCCGTTGATATGGCAAAGCTTGCAGAACAAGTTGGTATATATAAAGCCACTAAAAATCCAGCAACCACTTTTTATTTAGCGATGACCGCTGGTGTGTTTATCTCCATTGCTTTTGTCTTCTACATAACAGCAACCACCGGTACCGCAGGTGTCGCATACGGACTGGCAAAATTAGTTGGCGGTTTATGTTTCTCCCTCGGCCTGATCCTGGTGATTATCTGCGGTGCTGATTTGTTCACCTCTACGGTGTTGATTGTGGTAGCCAAAGCCAGTGGCAAGATCAGTTGGCAACAACTAATTACCCATTGGATCAATGTCTATTTCGGTAATCTGATTGGCGCACTGTTTTTTGTTGCCCTGATTTGGTATGCCGGTCAGCATACTGCAGCGAATGGTTTATGGGGACTAAATGTGCTGCAAACAGCAGATCATAAATTACACCATACCTTTATAGAAGCAGTGTGTTTAGGAATACTGGCTAACTTGATGGTCTGCCTGGCTGTATGGATGAGTTATTCTGGCCATACATTGACAGACAAAATCGTGGTGATGCTTCTCCCCATTGGTATGTTTGTTGCCAGTGGATTTGAGCACAGCATTGCTAATATGTTTTTGATCCCATTAGCTATTGTGATCCGTGATTTTGCATCACCTGAATTCTGGCATTCGATTAATTCAGGGCCAGACCAATTCCCTTCCCTCACCATGTCCAATTTTATTATCGATAATCTTATTCCGGTGACGATCGGCAATATTATTGGTGGCGGGTTATTAGTAGGACTGACCTATTGGATTATTTATCTGCGTAATCCGGCCCATTGAGCAGTGCTGGGGATGATAATGTCTTTCGACAATTTTGACGAAGAATATGACAGTTAAAAAAGCCAGCCGAGTTTGACTCTGGCTGGCTTTTTTTATCTTGCTAATGGCTGATTATTTTTTCTTGGCGTATTTCAGCGAATCCAGAGCTACCGCAAAGATAATGATCGCACCTTTAATAATGTACTGCCAGTACGGGTTCACACCGATATAAGTCAACCCGTAGTTAATCACGGTAAAGATGATAACCCCGGTCACAACACCGATAACAGTACCGACACCACCACTGAAGGATACCCCGCCCACTACGCAAGCAGCGATCGCATCCAACTCATACATAAAGCCCAGGTTATTAGTTGCACTACCGATACGGCCCGCTTCCAACATCCCGCCGAATGCGTAGAACACACCAGACAGCGCATAAATCATGATTAAGTTTAGTGGCACATTAACACCAGAAACTTTTGCAGCTTCTGGGTTACCGCCGATGGCGAAAATATTTTTACCAAAGCGCGTTTTGTTCCATAGCACCCAAACAAAACCGATAGCAATCAATGCATAAAAGGTAATGTAAGAGAGTTTGAAATCACCAAATCGCAAGAATCCTTGTGCAAAGGTTGAGAATGCAGGGTCAAAACCAGCAATCGGTGAAGCACCCACGAAGTCGTAATACAGGGAGTTAATCCCGTAAACAATAATCATGGTGCCCAATGTGGTAATAAATGGTGTCACATTCAGATAAGCAATGATAATACCGTTGACCAAACCGATAATCGCGCCAATCAAACACACGGTTAAAATAACGATTGGGATAGGTACAGTCTGCAAATCTGGGAAAACTTTATTAACGTTATCCATGGCTTGCAGCATCGTTGCCGCGACCACCGCTGCTAACCCCACCTGACGCCCCGCTGACAGGTCGGTACCTTGAGTCACAATCAGCCCCGCAACACCGAGCGCGATAATAATACGCACAGAAGATTGGGTCAGAATATTACTTAAGTTCATCAGGCTTAAAAATGTCGGGTCCTTAACAATAATTATTGCCAGTAATACGAATAATACGACGTAAATCCCGCTCTCTTTAAGGTAAGTGAGCATGCTTTTCTTATTTAACGCATTCATAATAAGAACCTTCGACTAGATTAGAGATGCAAGGATGCAAGACGTAATATTTCATTTTGCGTGGTTTGTTTGGTTTCAACAATTCCCGCAACTTGACCATTACTCATTACCAAAATTCTGTCAGTGATCCCTAATAGCTCAGGCATTTCAGAGGAAATAATAATAATTCCTTTGTCTTTCTTCGCTAGTTCAGTCATTAACTGATAGATTTCAAACTTAGCACCGACATCAATTCCCCGAGTCGGCTCATCCAACATTAATATTTCTGGTTGAGTTAATAGCCAGCGGCCAATAATGACTTTCTGCTGATTCCCACCCGATAAAGAACCAATACTAGTGCGATGACCCGGTGTTTTGACTCGCATAGCATCGATAACCCATTGGGTATCGCTCTTCATACGGGTATTATCCAGCAACCCAAATTTGTTTTTATAGTTACGAATATTAGAAATCAGGGAATTAAAACCCACATCGAGATAAGCATAAATCCCGGTTGAGCGACGCTCTTCCGTCACTAATGCAAAACCGTGATTAATGGCTTCATTGGCGCTGTGGTTATTAATACTCTTACCATGCAATTTAATCGTACCAGCTACTTTTTCGCGGATACCAAATAATGTTTCAACAATATCAGTGCGCTTAGCTCCGACCAATCCGGCAATCCCCAGAATCTCACCTTTATGCAGATCAAAGGAGACATCACGGATTGAAGGCTGGCGGAGTGAGGTCAAATTCTTCACTTCCAGAATGACTTCACCTGGCTTGTTGAGGCGATCAGGGAAACGCTGACTCAGTGAGCGCCCAACCATCATGGAGATTATTTGATCCATGGTCAGCCCTTCCAGTGGCTGAGTGGCAATCCACTGACCATCACGCAAAATAGTAATTTCGTCACACAGCTGAAATATCTCTTCCATCTTGTGGGAGATATAAACAATTCCACAGCCGCGTTCTTTCAATTTGCGGATAATGGTAAATAGATGATTAACTTCTTTCTCAGTTAATGAGGAAGTTGGCTCATCCATAATAACTATTTTTGCATTGTAAGAAAAAGCTTTAGCAATCTCGATCATTTGCATTTGGGATACCGATAAAGTGGCAACTTTATCGCGTGGATCAATATCAATATCCAATTCATCGAAGATAGCTTTGGTATCTTTGTACATTTTATCTTGATCGACAAAGAAACCTTTGGTTGGGTAACGCCCCAGCCACATGTTATCCATTACGGTGCGTTGTAATACCAGGTTTAACTCCTGATGCACCATCGACACACCATGTTCTAATGCTTCTTTAGAACTTTTAAATTCTATTTCTTGCCCCTGGAAGATAATACTCCCGGAGTCTTTTTTATAGATACCAAACAGACATTTTAATAGCGTTGACTTACCCGCACCATTCTCTCCCATTAACGCATGGATAGAATTTGGCCGTACTTTAAGATTTACGTTATCTAACGCCTTTACGCCCGGAAATGATTTATTAATATTACTCATTTCCAGCAACCACTCGCGAGGTTGTGCTGTATTAATATCGGCCATAGTTATACCTGGCTAAGAATCGCCACTGAATAGCTGGGTGTTAAACTCCGGCCAGTCAGCGCGCATTCTAAAATAAGGATCAATGCAACAGAAAACCTTCAGCCCCGACACTCAACGCCCGCTAAAGTACCGGGGCCAGAAGGTTAATATTTCTTTCTTACCCGTTGTTCTTGGGTATCTAACAAATATCGACTGTTATTTAGTAAATTCAGCCAGGTTATCTTTATCAACACCTACATACGGAATACGTACAATTTTGTTGTCGATTTTCCATTTAGTACCTTCAGCGGCAGGTTTGCCATCGGCCAGGTTTTTAGCCAGATCGAAGGTCGCTTTAGCCTGATTATTCGCATCATTCAGAACAGTACCGGCCATTTGACCCGATTTAACCAAAGCTAACGCTTCAGGTAAGGCATCAACACCAAAGACTGGAATGCTGGTTTTGTTATGCGCTTTCAATGCTTCTACTGCGCCCATTGCCATAGCATCGTTATTCGCGATAACCACTTCAATTTTGTTGGCGTTAGGGCCAGATAACCAGGCATCCATTTTATCTTTAGCCTGGGCGGTATCCCACATTGCGGTATCTAGCTGCAACTGCTGGGTTGGAATACCTTTCTCGTTAAGAGTTTTAATGACATAAGTGGTACGGGCTTCAGCATCTGGGTGACCCGGCTCGCCTTTCAACAGTACAAACTGAATTTTGCCATCTTTGTTCAAATCCCAATTTGGATTAGCTTTCCAATGTTTGGCGATCAACTCCCCCTGGATAACACCAGATTCTTTGGAGTCTGTACCGACATAGTAAGCTTTGTCATAGCTATCAAGCGCTTTGCGTGAAGGTTCTTTGTTATAGAACACGATTGGAACATCGTTTGCACGAGCTTTGTCAATAACCACTGGCGCTGCAGCTGGGTCAACCAGATTGATTGCTAACGCTTTTACGCCTTTAGCCAGCAACACGTCAATTTGATCGTTTTGCTTGGATTGGTCATTCTGAGAGTCATTCATCAGCAAGGTAACGTCAGGAGATGCTTTAGCATCTTTCTCGATAGCTTTACGGACCACGGACATAAAGTTGTCATCATATTTATAAATAGTGACACCAATACGGGTATCAGCTTGAGCCGCCGCGCCGAACATCATGCTGGCAACCAGAGTCGCTAATGTGAAAACCTTCTTATTCATTTGTATCTCCGGGTTTATGTAGGGTAGTACAGGGTGATAACACCATCGCCTTAACGTGAGAAAGACCCATCGTTCAAAGCAGCTGACACAAATATCTTTCGTCCTTGAGCGCACTCCACTCCGAAAAACTGCCTGAGTCGTCAAAAACCATGTCATTTACAAACTCGTTGTTTGCGGAACTGTGTTTGTAAATCGCTATTCTAAAACCCGCTACCGTGTATTTTTTTATCCGGTAACTGATGACATATTGATACATTCAGGTAGAAAACAACTAGAGCATAGACGGGCCGTTGTTAAGAATCTGTGAATTTTCTCACAGATTGAAAACGGTTACACAAGAATAAATACCGAACTAGTGAGCGACACCACAAATTGCGACAGAGTGCCGAGGCACCAGTGTCGGATTAAAACAATAGGTCGCATGGGGGTCTGGCGCACGAGTCGCACCTTCTAGTGCCAGCTCTGTGGCTAAAGTTGCCATAGAAACAATAGGATAACGAACTGTGGTTAATTTAGGACTGGTATAACGCGCAATCGGGATATCATCAAAGCCCACCAGTGAAAACTGCTCAGGAACACTGATACCGTTTTCTTTTAGCACCGCCAGTGCTCCAGCCGCCATTGAGTCGTTATAAGCAAATACTGCACTAAGTTGCAAATTACGCCCCAGCAGGTCAATCATAGCGCGCTCTCCCCCGGCTAAGTCTGGGGTACCATAGGCGCGCCAGGTATCAGGTACAGTGATACCGGCCCCCTCAAGTGCATTGAGGTAGCCAGTCTGACGCTGCATTACATCATCTATAGGGTGATTGGAACCGAGGAAACCAATGCGTTGATGGCCTTGTTTGAGTAGCAGGCGGCATGCCATTTGCGCACCGCTAACATTGTCTAATCCTACGCAACGATGCTCAAATCCGGGAATAATCCGATTAATCAGAACCATACCCGGAACTTGCGCTAAAAAAGCGATTAACTCACCATCACTCAAGGCCTTAGCATGAACGACCAAAGCATTACATCGCTGTCGGAGCAGCACTTCAATGGCGTGTCGCTCTTTATCTGCCTGATGATAGCTATTGCCAATTAGCAAATATTTTTGATGTCTCTGAGCAACAGTGTCTACCGCTTTCACTAATGCGCCAAAAAAGGGATCTGACACATCCATCACCACCACACCGACCGTATCACTGCTTTGAGTTGCCAGTGCCTGCGCATTGGCATTTGGGCGGTAGCCCAGCTCTGACACCGCCTTCAGCACCGCAGCTCGAGTTTCTGGTCGGATAGAAGCGCTATTATTAAGCACTCGTGAGACTGTGGCCAGCGAAACGCCCGCCCGTGAGGCCACATCGCGAATAGTTATACTGTTTCCAGCTGAATGCAGAGCGGCCATGACCTTATCCTGTGTCTTATTTTGTCAATAAGTCGCCATGCATATGTTGAACACAACCTGTCATGGCAGGTGGCCTATCCTACCCAGTTTGTTGAGATTGCCACGTGAAATACGTCACAAGAAAGAAAACGTTTACATACAAATTTGCAACTGCTCAATCATTATCCTGTTTTAGGTATATTCAGGATCGAGTGTTGCGCGCTTGTAGCGATTGCCCACAAGCATAAGCGGTCAACTTGCGCCACAGCCATTCAACCGGCCCTTGGGCAAAATAATGCAGCCATAACAAGGAGAAAAGAATATTACACAGCCAAACCAACGGAACAACAGCTAACAATTGCAGACGATCTAGCTGCTGATAAAAGCCAAAGTGATAGAAAATCAGAGTACATAGCAATGTCTGCAATAAATAATTGCTCAATGCCATACGGCCAACCTGTGCCAGCCAATGACTGACTCGCCAGCTCGATAATGTTGGCCAGAAGCCATACAGAAGTGCCAGATAGCCTACTGCCTGCAAGGGTGCGCCAAGCTCACGCGGCACTTGTAGCAAAAAACCGGTCCAACGGAAATCCCACACGACCATCCATTGCAGCGCCACACCCGGTATTTGAATAATTAATGAAAGCGGTATCAAACAGGCGGCCAGTAAGCGGTAATGACGCAGACTGAATTCACCACGTAACCAACCACAACGCATCAGCCCGGCACCAAAAAGCATAGAACCCGCCAGCTCCCAGCCATATTGCGCGCCGATAGCAATCAAATTGGATGACAACAGATCGATCCGGTTTTTCCAGGCTTCAACCCCGCCCTGTAATTTCCAGAATTGCTCATATTGCAAATCTGCCGGCCCGGGTTGCCAGAATCGGCCCGGTTCCCCGCTAGTGATAAACCCCAGCAGCAATAATACCGCCACGCCGAGTAAATAAAGCACGCCACCGGTGCGCAATAAGCTGGCAGCATCTTTGGCATCACGAATCATTCGCCAGCACACCAGGCCGATCAAACCATAGGCAAAGAGAATATCGCCATCCCAGAAGAAAATGCCGTGAATCAATCCCAGTAACAATAAGAGGGAAAGACGCGCCCGTATCCAGCCTTTACCGCGTTTAAGTAACAGCTCCAGACCCGCACCAAATAAGATAGCAAAAATAGACAGAAACTTGGCCTGCGCGACAATATCAAGAATGGCCCATGTCCAACTATCAGATACTGAGGGAAGACCAAGATAAGCGGGATTAAGATAAGCAGCCTTAGGAAGGCCGAAAGCACTAATATTGAGCAGAAGAATGCCAAGAATGGCCAGACCTCGCGCGCTGTCTAACGTTGCGATGCGTTGACGCATACCCGACATCCTGTATAGGGGCACCCATTGGTGCCCGCTCTGGCAAAAGGCTAATTAGCCGTTGTGACGAACAGCACGCAGAAATTCCTGGCGAGTATTCTGGCTGGATTTGAACAACCCGCCCAATGATGTAGTGGTGGTCGCACTGGTCGCATCGCGGATCCCGCGTGCTTTCACACAATAATGCACGGCATCGATGGAGACAGCGACATTATTTGTTCCTAACAAGGTCTGCAGCGCTAACAAAATTTGTTGTGTGAGTCGCTCTTGTACTTGTGGGCGCTGGGCGAAAAACTGCACGATACGGTTAATTTTAGATAAACCAATCACACTGTCTTTCGGGATATAGGCCACTGTCGCTTTGCCATCAATCGTCACAAAATGATGTTCGCAGGTACTGGTCAGGGTGATATCTCGCACCGTTACCATTTCATCGACCTTCATTTTATTTTCGATCAGGGTAATTTTGGGGAAATTCTCATAATCCAACCCAGAGAAAATCTCATCAACATACATCTTGGCAATGCGTCTTGGTGTATCGGCGAGGCTATCGTCAGATAAATCAAGATTCAACAATTGCATGACTTGCGTCATATGTTCCTGAATCCGGGTCTTGCGCATTTCGGCATCTAATTCTTGTTTGCGCAATGGGGTTTCAAGGCCACGGGCCAGCAGTGCTTCATGAACCAGCTCAGCTTCTTTACTCAGCGATGACATTCTTTTCTCCAACAGGCATGCGTATCTGAGCGGAATAAACATGATGCAGATCACGTTCAGATTTTGCTCCCCACTTTAGTTGAGAGCAAAATGATTATCCAGTAATTGTTCTTAATCTTCGATGATTGTTATTCATATCCAGTGGCTCTTTTTATCATGATGAAACAGTTGCATCTGGCTGGACGACAGCTTCCCGCGCTCGGCTTGGCGTTTTAATCACCAAAGCGCCAGCAATAATCAGTGCTACTATTGCAACATATAACGCTGGCTCCAACCGGTGAGTTAAGGCGGTCGACATCGCGGATAATATCGGGCCAACCAACTGCCCAATGGCATAACCCGTAGTCAATAAACCGGCCATGTAACGGGTGTGTTCTGGTGCCAACTCACGACCATGTTGCAAAGAAAGCTGGACGACACTCAGGAACCCGCCGCCGGTTAATAAAGCACCTAATACCAGCCCGCTGACCCCCGGCACCATCTCGGCACACAATACCCCCAAGGCCTGTACCCATAGGGTTAATGCCAGTCGAGTTTGTGATGTCAGGCAATGTCGCGTCAGAATACCAAGGATAATACCTATCACCGCGGCACCGCCGAAAACAGGCCAAACAAACTGGGCAAACAGGCTTTCAGGGAAGCGAGCGGTTGCCATCTGCGATAAAAATGTGGCAGGTAAAATATAGCCGAACCCCGCAAGGCTATAGCTCCACACCAACCGTTTCAGTGCTGGCGTTAAAGTCAGTGGTACCGCGGTAACATGGGGACGGTGCAACTCGCCATTGCGCGGTAAATTGATACTAATAGCCGCAATAATAGCCAACGCCAATACACCGTACACCAGCCAGGCCTCACTTGCAGATAAACCATAGCTATGGATTAGCACTGCCAACATACCGCTGATGAATATACCAGCACCCGGCCCAGCAAAGACCGCGGCACTCAGCGCAGGACGGCCAAAATGAGCTAGTCGTTCATTAGTCCAGGCCGCTACCAACACCATCGACCAGCCGCTAGCCCAACCAATGGTAAAACGCACCACACCATGCCACCACGGCCCGTCGACAACAGCAGATAGCAGAGTTAACGCCACCGCCCCCCAAACCCCTAACCACAAACGGCGTTCGACATGGCGTCTGGCCCGCATGGCATCAAAAGCACCAACCAGATATCCCAGATAATTAAATGCCGCAACTAGCCCTGCCCCGGTCAGAGTGAATTGATGCTCTGCAATCATCAGCGGCACTTGGGGGGTGAAAGCAAAGCGACCAATCCCCATCGCCACCACTAATGCCAGAAAACCACTCAATGCAATTCTTAATGCCATCTGCCCAATCCATCTATTGCTGCCAGCTTATTACGCGGACAGTCGGTTAAAAGAAAGTTGCGAATATCATGCCTGAGCATTAGAATCACAAAAAATGAATAATACGCACTAAGTTCATCACAAAAAGAGAACACCCATGGATCTGACTCAGCTGCGCATGTTCTGTTGTGTAGCGGAAACCGGCTCCGTTGCCCGAGCAGCGGAGCAGATGCACCGCGTCCCATCAAATTTAACGACACGCTTGCGTCAACTTGAAATCGAGTTGGGTGCAGACCTGTTTATCCGTGAAAAGCAGCGCTTACGCCTGTCACCCATGGGCCATAATTTCCTTTGCTATGCCAACCGTATTCTGGCGCTAAGCGAAGAGGCCATGAGCATTACTCATGCGGGTGAACCTGCGGGCAATTTCCCACTCGGTACCATGGAAAGCACCGCCGCCACTCGCCTGCCTAACCTGCTCGCGGCTTATCACCAGCGCTATCCCAAAGTCTCTTTGTCACTGACTACGGGGACATCCGGCGAAATTATTGAACAAGTTCGAGCCGGAACACTGGCGACGGCATTGGTCGATGGCCCGGTACAGCATGATGAACTACACGGCTGCCGCTCTTTTGAAGAGCGGTTAGTTATCATTTCCTGTCTGGATCATCTACCGATTAATCAAGCTCGTGATGCCGTGGATGAAACTCTGTTTGCCTTCCGCCCTAGTTGTTCTTACCGGTTACGACTGGAAAGCTGGTTCCGTCAGGCAGGCTGTTTACCTGGGCATATCATGGAAATCCAGTCATACCATGCCATGCTAGCTTGTGTGGCAAGTGGCGCGGGGTTGGCGCTGATCCCGCATTCAGTATTGGCTCTTCTCCCCGGTCACGAACGGGTAAAAGTACATCACCTGCCACACGATATTGCCGAGACGGCAACCTGGCTCATTTGGCGCAAAGATGCCTTTAGCCCCAACGTACGCGCCCTCAAAGAATTGATCATTGAGCAAATTGAAACTCAGTAACTGAGCGGGCAGAGCCATGGTTTCCGACCATAATTCATACAAGTGTCATCTGCTGTTACCGAGAACAACCAACAGCAACATATATGACACATAAAGAATATATTTATATAACACTCATTACGCAGAAGCTATAGGAGCAACACCATGGAGATGATTAAAACCCGCGCAGCAGTCGCATGGGGGCCAAACCAGCCATTATCCGTTGAAGAAGTTGATTTGATGCCACCACAAAAAGGTGAAGTACTGGTACGGATCGTCGCCAGTGGGGTTTGCCACACCGACGCCTACACCTTATCGGGCAAAGATCCTGAAGGGGTATTCCCAGCAATTCTGGGCCACGAAGGTGGCGGGATTGTTGAAGCGATTGGCGAAGGCGTGACCAGTGTCGCGGTAGGTGATCACGTGATTCCACTGTACACACCTGAATGCGGTGAATGTAAATTCTGTCGCTCCGGCAAAACTAACCTGTGTCAGGCAATTCGCAGCACTCAAGGTAAAGGCTTGATGCCCGATGGCACCACTCGCTTCTCTAAGAATGGCCAGCCTATTTTCCATTACATGGGCACTTCAACCTTCTCTGAATTGACCGTTGTACCAGAAATATCACTGGCAAAAATCAATAAAGAAGCGCCATTAGAAGAAGTTTGTTTGTTAGGTTGTGGTGTGACAACGGGCATGGGTGCAGTTATCAATACTGCCAAAGTGAAACCGGGCGACACAGTGGCTATCTTCGGCTTGGGTGGCATTGGTTTATCTGCAGTTATTGGCGCACAAATGGCCGGTGCCAGTCGAATTATCGGGATCGATCTCAATACCAGCAAATTCGAGCTGGCCCGCAAACTGGGTGCGACTGACCTGATTAACCCGAAAGATTATGATAAACCTATTCAGGATGTGATTGTCGAGCTGACCGATGGCGGCGTCGATTTCTCATTTGAATGTATTGGTAACGTCAATGTCATGCGTTCAGCTTTAGAGTGCTGCCATAAAGGTTGGGGCGAATCAGTTATTATCGGTGTCGCCGGAGCAGGGGAGGAAATTTCAACTCGCCCGTTCCAACTAGTCACAGGTCGAGTCTGGCGTGGCTCTGCTTTTGGCGGAGTCAAAGGTCGCTCAGAATTACCGGGTATTGTGCAGCAGTACCTGGATGGAAAATTTGCCCTAAATGATTTCATCACTCATACCATGGGTTTGGATCAAATCAATGAAGCCTTTGATTTGATGCATGAAGGCAAATCTATCCGTACCGTGATTCATTTTGATCAGTCATCACAAAAACATACTTTACAAAATAAATAGCGCAGGGAGGCAGACAACGCATGAGCACGTCACTTGAACTTCTCGAAGAGCACCGGATGTTTGGTGGATGGCAGCAACGCTATCGCCACGCCGCCAGCAGCCTGAATTGCAATATGACCTTCAGCATCTATCTGCCACCACCACGGGATGATAACCCGCCTCCGGTACTTTACTGGCTATCAGGGCTCACCTGCAATGATGAAAACTTCACGTTAAAAGCTGGCGCACAGCGGATCGCAGCAGAACTCGGGTTGGTACTGGTGATGCCAGATACCAGCCCACGTGGCGATGATGTACCTAATGATGACAGCTATGATTTAGGCCAAGGAGCTGGGTTCTACCTGAATGCAACACAAGCGCCCTGGTCTGAGCATTTTCATATGTACGACTATGTCAGCCACGAGTTACCTGCGTTGATCCGTCAGCATTTCAGTGTGAGCGATCGTCAATCTATCTGTGGTCACTCAATGGGGGGCCACGGCGCGCTGATGTTGGCACTACGTAATCCGCAGCAATATCAATCCGTTTCCGCTTTCGCGCCGATAGTCAACCCGTGCCAGGTTCCATGGGGTCGCAAGGCTTTTAGTGCTTATCTGGGTAGCGATGAAAGTCAATGGTTACAATATGATAGCTGCCATTTACTCACGCATGCACAAACCCAGTTGCCAATATTGGTTGATCAAGGAGATGGTGATCAATTCCTTGCCGATCAGTTGCAGCCGGCAAAATTAGCAGAATTGGCTCGTCAACGTGATTGGCCTCTGACTTTGCGTATTCAGCCGGGCTATGATCACAGCTATTTCACCATAGCTACATTTATTGAAGATCATCTGCGTTTCCATGCGGAATACTTACATCGTTAACGGATATAACTTAGTCGTTCAACAATAATAGAAATATTAAAGCTCCTTCGGGAGCTTTTTATTTTATTGCAGATATATAGTTTACTCTCGTTACGCTAATAACTAATAATCCTTTAGTTTAATAACATAATTAATAAATTATTATAAAAAGCATGATGAAAAAAACATTGATAAAATCGGAGAAAAGAATTACAAATAAATGGCTCAATACTCTACGAGGCTGAGCAGAACAAAAAAGGAATAAACTTAAAAGGAGATTTATATGTTTACTTCAAATCAATCAAATAAAAGAATAAATAACGCTAATTTAATGGCATTAAAGACTAAGTTAGAGTCGTTAGAACAATCATTTAAAAATAATTCATTTTCTATAAATGATAATGAAATAGAAAATCTAAAATGCAGCAACTCCGACAACCAAATAACCGCATGGAATTGGTCAAAAAGCTTTACACAACAATAGACTATATAATGACATCTTTCATTAAAACAAATTAAGATGCTGTTGCTAGCATCTTGATTATAATTATTTGATATATTGCATAAATAAAATAGCACTATCACTCTATTTTATCAAAATCAGTTTTATCAAAATCAGTGAGATACTTCCCATGCTAACAAGTGAATTTTTCAATGATCTGAAGCTAAGCCCAGTTTCAAGCCTGTTAGCAATACTAATAACAGCCATAGGATTGATCTCACTATTTTTTGTATTAGTTATTTATTTAACAGACTCTCGTATTGAAAAACATAATAATAACTATAAAGATATATATCGGATAGAAACATCATTTAATCTACCTAACGGTGATGAAGTGAAATCAGCACAAGTCCCCTTCCCACTTATTTCCGTATTAAGAAATGATAAAAACATCAAGAATGTTGATTACATCGTACGCATTTTCACCAACCTACATGTCAATGATAAGACGTATTCAAATATTGATATCTATGCAGTGAGTACCGATTTTTTCAACACATTAAATCCTTATCAACAAAAAAATCTCTATCTGGCGCAGAATGAAATTATCATTACCCCAGAGTTTAACCGACAATATCTTCATCTGGATAATCCTCAAGGGCATGTCATAACGTTAGGTGATAAAGGCCAATTTCTCATTAAAGATGTTGTTGAATTTAATCCATCCAGCCGTTTTAAAACGGCTGCTGTTATCGCATTCGCTCCTGAAATATTAGATGGCTACCACGATAAAAGACATGATTGGTATGATACCCATGCCTATGCTTTTATCACGATGAAATCTGGGATGAGCCCCACCGCAGAGCAACTAAATTCTCAAGTTATTCAGCACGCACCACAACTCCCAGGAGCCCCTTTTAGCCCAGAAGAATTCATCCAGCTTTCAGCACGTAACATTGCTGATATCCATTACGACAATGCATTACCTGATGAAATAAGCACTGTAGTTTCAAGCTCATACTTAAATATTTTATATGCATCAGGCGTGTTTGTTTTTTTTGCTACGACAATGAATTTTTTAAATATAAACAATGTGATAAATACAAAGAAGAGAAACAGTTTCTATATAAAAAAAGCCCTTGGTGCTTCCCATTACCAGCTAATCACAGAAGCATTTTTTATTGCTACATTCCAAACTGTATTTGTGCTGTTAGTGGCTCTTTTTATTTTGATGTCACTCGTGCAATTTTCCGATAGTGCCAGAGAACTTATCTTTACTCATGGCAGTGATGACTTCTCAACAGCGCTATCTATGACTACGGCGCTAACTTACGCAGCTATTTTACTCGCCCACGGCCTCTTTTTGCTGACGCTTACTTTGCCCAATAATACCTATAGTAACAGCATTGCTGCACAATCATCTCAGTCATACTATATAACTCGTATTATGTTCTGCATGCAGATCATTATTGCAGGTATCATCATATATCTGTGGGCAGGCATAACGACACAGATACATTTTATGAAAAATGACAATTTTGGTTATAAAAAAGAAAACGTAATAACATTTATACTAAGTGATGAATTAAAATCAAAAACAGCAATAAATAATTTACAAGATGAATTAAGGAGTGCAGCTGGGATTAATAGTATCTCGTTGAGCAGCTGGCGACCATTTGACATGTCGCGACATAATATTTCTGTATTCCATAACGATCAGCAAGAAAAAGACAAACTAGCCACAGTTAACATCCTAAAGGTAAATGAACACTTTATTAATACTTGGGGGATAAATATTCTGGCAGGCGACAAAAAACCATTATCATCTAGCGATAATAGCAATATTCGCCATGCAATTGCCACTAAATCGTTTATGACATTAATGGGAAAACAGTCCTATGACCATATACTGAATACTGTATTTTATATTCAGGAGAATAACTCTCAGCAATCAGTTAGGGTACTGAATGTGATCGATGACTTTTATCTGGCAGATAGAGAGGACACACCGCCCCCCTTACTTATTTTCATTCAAAATACCCCCCAACGCTATGGCGCAGTTAAACTTGAAAACATTCAAGATTTCGGGAAAGTTGAGAAAATATTAAAACGTCATCATGTTAATACTGAACACATAAAGCCGACCAACAAATTACATAAAGAATATTTCAGCAATAATATACTTATGTATAACACAATAAACACAGTAACATTATTTACAGTTATATTAGTTTCAATAAGCACGATAATAATCGGCACCTCAGAGACCAAACGGCTCGAAAAAACACTAGCAATAATGGAGTCTATTGGCGGTTCAATTTATACGCATATTATTTTCTTTATACAACAGAATATTACACCTATCCTCATAGCAGTGATAATATCACTACCTGTCGGCTTTCTGTTATTGCAAATTTGGCTGAAACAATACAGTGTAGTTAAAGGTTTATCTTATATTTACGCGACAAGTTCACTTATTATTTTTATTTTATGCATAATTATCGTCATGATCATTACACTTATTTTAAATAGTCACAGACCAAATAGTCAGAAGAAGAAGTAAAACTATGGATATAAACATTGAGCAGAGAAAAAACAAAAACATAACTGAGAAAATAATTATTATTTGCGTGTTATTAGTTGTCATTTCATGTATTTATTATATTTATTATTTATCTACCACTCAGAGTTCTTTACTCATATCACGAGAAGATGCGGTTTTCCATACTATTGAATCAGAAGTGTATCAGGAAGTGCTAACAACCCGAGCTATCGCGGTACCTAAAGAAAGCATAATTGTATCAAGTGAACGAGGAGGAAAAGTCATCGAAGTGGCCAAACAAGCTTTTGATACTGTCGCGAAAGACGATGTTATTATTCGTTTGTCCAACTACGATTTTATGCTGGAAGCAACATCCCGAATAGTGAATATTACCGAGCAAATAAATAATCTCCGTAATATGAAAATACAGTTAGAACAAGATGAGCGAGATACAAAAATTGATATACAAGAGGCTCAGCATCAAATAATGGCTATTTCGAAAGATTTGGCAAGGCATCAAGTCCTCGATATGAAATCAATGATTGCAAAATCCGAATTGGAAAACCAAGTCGGCATGTTAAAAAACTGGCAAATAAAAAGTAAAATTTTACAAGAACACGATAATAAAAATAAAAACTCATTCCCATCACAATTCAAAAGTATAAATGATTCCATACTATTACTGGAAAGAATGATGGATATCATTGAGAGCGGCATGGAACAATTGGTTATAGCAGCACCCATTGGTGGAGCTTTATCTATCCTTGATGTAGAACTGGGTCAACAAATAAAACCCGGCGAAAAAATTGCAATTATTGACAACCTTGAATCATATTATTTTAATGTTTATTTCAGTGAATACTACCTCGATAAAATTAAGCCAAAAAAACAAATTTCGGCAATAATAAATGGCCAAGAAGCATCACTACTTATTGATTCAGTATCAACTATTGTTGAAAATGGTAAATTCAAGGCAAAACTGATCCCATTACATGGAACTACCTCTCTACTTAAAAGAGGACAATCTATTGAAATACAAATTCCATTACAAGAAGAAAGTAATCCAGTGCTGATCGCACCTACTGATAGTATCATTTTCGATGATGATGGAAGTAATTTCATATATATATATCAGCCAGAGAACGATCTTGCCATTAAATCTAAAATTGAGATAAAGCGTCGAAATACAATGAAAACAGAAATAACAGCAGGAATAAAGGCAGGGGAAATAATTGTCATCCCCCCAGAGACTAACAATAGTGAATACGATATTATTGGATTCAAATAACATGCTAAACATACAAAATGCCGAGAAATGTTACACCACCAAAATAATCAAAACCAAGGTCCTTAACAATCTGAATTTCAGTGTTGAGAACGGTGATTTTGTTTCTATCATGGGACCATCAGGCTCAGGTAAATCAACATTACTTAATATCATCGGTCTGTTTGATAACCTTGACAGCGGTTCATTTACACTGGCAGGAAAAGATATTATTGGCATCAGTTATTCACAAAAAATAATATTAAGGAGATTATTAATAGGTTATATATTTCAATCATTCAATCTCATTTCACACTTATCTATTTTTGATAACATTGCTTTACCACTTAAATATCGTGGTATTGGCAAAAAGGAAAGTACCGAACAAGTTAACCAAGTTTTAGACCTGTTCGATATTGATAACCGGAAACATCATAAACCAATGCAACTCTCAGGAGGTCAACAACAACGAGTCGCTATCGCCAGAGCGATGGTATCTAACCCTGCATTGCTCTTGGCTGATGAACCTACTGGCAATTTAGACAGTAAAAATGCCCGCGCTGTATTACAGCAATTAAAATATATAAACCAAAAAGGTACAACTATTATTATGGTTACACATTCAAATGAAGCCTCTGCATATGGCAACAGAATAATAAATATGAGAGATGGATAACTTACATGAAAAAATAGGAATAGACTATGAATAATATAATTCCGGTAAAATACATTGAATGTATTAAGATAAACGAAATAGATCTCACAGAATTGGAAAAACTTGAGATATGTGAATACAAAATACTATCATCTTATCTCATTGGTAGAATACCAGCAAAAAAATTACTCGATAGTGATGAGCTAGATATATTCAACGAGGAGATAAAAAAAAGTATCTCAGTGAAAACCATTAAAGCAAAAAAGTTAGTTGTTGTATTGAAGGCAACTCGTTTATGTAACCTTCGTTGTACCTACTGCCACTCGTGGGCAGAAGGCCCCAATCAGACGGTATCATTTCATACCCTCGTCCGTACAGTGCGGCAGATCCTTGCCATTCCTAATGTAAATAGATTTGAGTTTGTCTGGCATGGCGGTGAAATCACACTGCTAAAACCTGCTTTTTTTAAAAAGCTTATTTGGTTGCAGCAACAATTTAAGCGACCAGAGCAATATATAACCAATACCATGCAATCAAATGTCGTCAATATCTCAGATGAGTGGTTAATATTTATTAAAGGTATTGGCATGAATGTCGGAATTAGTCTTGATGGTGTACCCGCGGTAAATGATAAGCGACGGGTAGACTATCGAGGAAGAAAGACATCTGATCGCATAGCAAAAGGAATAAAAAAACTTCGAGAACATGATATTCCATATGGTGCTCTTATTGTCGTTGACCGCGAAGTTTATCAAACTGATATGAAAGAAATGTTGGACTATTTTATCTCAATAGAATTAACCCACATTGAGTTTCTTAATATAGTTCCGGATAATAGGCTCGTTAAAGGACAGTATGTTGGCGAAGGATTTATCAGTTATGCTGAATTTATCCAGTTTTTATCAACATTGTTTACTATTTGGGTAAACGGTTATCAGGAAAAGATACATATTGCTGTTTTTGATGATTTTATTCGTGTACTGAAAGATGCCAAAAATAAACCTTCCGCATGTTATTGGTCTGGCAATTGCTCGCAAGAAATTATCACCTTAGAACCCAATGGCGACATCTCTCCCTGTGACAAATATGTGGGTGATAAAGGTAGCATCTATGGATCTTTATTAGATACTGACTTGGCGGATCTTCTCGCTCATTCATCGCATAATCAACAAGCCATCAATGAGGAAAAAACTGCAACTGAAAAAATGCACCATTGTGAGTGGTTTTCCATTTGCCACGGCGGTTGTCCCCATGACCGAGTAATTAACCGCCGACATACCGAAGGATATGATGATACATGTTGTGGAACAGGGAAATTACTGGCGACCATTCAACGTTATTTAGCCAATACTTACTGAAGCAACATTATAATAGCTTGAATTGTAACATGATAACTCAGTATTCTGCCCTTCAATAAACAGACAGAATGCTGACAATGTAGGGCTTATTAGGGAAGAGTTTTAGACTAAAAAGCAGATCCGGGTTGTAACAAAAAAGCTTGCTCCTCGGCACTGGATACTCGCCCGAGAATATGATTGCGGTGTGGGTAGCGGCCGAAGCGATCAATAATTGCCTTATGCCGCAATTCATAATCGAGTTGAGTCTCATTACCTAGTTCGGTATATAGCTTCAATGCTTGCTGATGGATTAATGCGGATTCAGAATGCATAAAGGGTAAATAGAGGAACCCTCGCTGCGTGTCTGATAGCTGCCCAGCTTTGCCACTGCTGACCGCCTCCTGTGCCAACACCAAGGCCATACCATCGCAGGAAAAAGAAGTCGGTAGATCGCGGAATAGATTTCGGCTGAATTGATCTAATATCAGAATTTCTGCCAGGCGGCCCTCAATATTCAGCCGCCAGTGAGCCAGTTCTCCCTTAGAAGCAGCCTGCCAAATGGCACCGAAATGCTGACGTAAATGGGTGTCAAAATCCTCATCTTTTTTGAACCACAATGCGGGGTCCATTTCACTAAACCAGAATTTCAGAATTTTTTGATAATCCATATTACCTCCAGTGTCACCTGACAAAAAAATGCCAATAAAAAAGAATGATACAACTCAAGACAATATCAGACTGTGACCTCTTTGCCCCCCATCAATTCACCCGCATAGCAATCTCTGCCATAATGGCGCCCTCAATTGATTATTGCCGTGCACCCGTTATAGCTTCCGGCTACGGTGCCATCAGACCACGGAGTCCCGCATGGATCACTGTAACACCTCGGATTTACTCTCTCTGGAACAAGCTCTGACCAAAATGCTGTCACAGGTCACGCCATTACAGACTACCGAAGCCATTGCACTCACTGATGCTGCGGGGCGTATCACAGCCAGCGCAATCACATCCCCGATTGCCGTCCCCCCTTTTGCTAACTCAGCAATGGACGGTTATGCTGTGCGCTGTAATGAGCTTAGCAGCACAATGCCGTTACCGGTGGTAGGCAAAGCTTTTGCCGGAGCACCGTTTAAAGAAAAATGGCCAGCATATAGTTGTGTTCGAATTATGACGGGCGCTCCTATCCCCGAAGGTACCGATGCAGTCATCATGCAAGAACAAGCCGTGGTGAGTGAACAAGGTGTTATCTTCAATGGTAGTGTCCGGATTGGGCAAAACATTCGACTGGCAGGTGAAGATATCCAGCAAGGGGCGGCCGTATTCCCTGCTGGCGTTAAACTCGGTGCAGCGCAACTTCCTCTCTTGGCATCACTAGGAATTGCAGAACTGACTGTGTTCCGCACATTGAAAGTGGCTATTTTCTCTACCGGCGATGAGTTGCAGCCAGTTGGGCAACCCTTGGGAGAAGGGCAAATTTACGATACCAACCGCTTTGCGGTTCGTTTAATGTTGCAACAGTTAGGTTGTCAAATTATTGATCTGGGTGTTATCCGTGATGATCAACAGGCATTACGCAAAGCATTTGAGCAAGCTGATGCCGTCGCTGATTTGGTTATTAGTAGTGGTGGAGTTTCTGTCGGTGAAGCCGACTACACCAAACAGATGCTGGAGGAACTGGGTGATATTGGTTTCTGGAAGTTAGCCATAAAACCCGGCAAACCTTTTGCTTTTGGAAAATTAGATAATGCCTGGTTCTGTGGCCTTCCGGGTAACCCCGTCTCTGCAGCGCTGACGTTTTATCAATTGGTACAACCGCTTATCGCTAAAATCTCCGGCTACTCGGAATGGCAACCACCGTTACGTCTGAAAGCAAAAACGATAACAAAATTGAAAAAATCGCCGGGCCGTTTGGATTTCCAACGGGGGATTTTCTCAACTAATTCTCGTGGTGAACTGGAAGTAAGTACAACTGGCCATCAAGGCTCACATATATTCAGCTCATTCAGCCAAGGCAACTGTTTTATCGTGCTTGAGCGAGAACGTGGTTCGGTCGAAATCGGCGAATTTGTTGAAATAGAGTTGTTTAATGAGCTATTACGCTAGTTGATTATTGGCCCAATAAATTTCTGAGAGCCTGATATGTTGCCTGAACTTTCCGATGCACAAGCCCTACGTTATAACCGGCAGATTGTCCTACGTGGTTTTGATTTTGACGGTCAGGAAAAACTGAATGTCGCTAAGGTACTAATCGTTGGATTAGGTGGCCTCGGGTGTGCCGCTGCACAATATCTGGCAGTGGCAGGTGTAGGCCATCTCACACTGCTGGATTTTGACAAGGTGTCTCTCTCCAATTTGCAAAGGCAGATTCTGCACCGCGATAACCGTATCGGCGTATCTAAGGTGGCTTCTGCGGCACTAACTTTGTCTGAGATGAATCCCAGCCTGATAATCAAAACCATTGATGCCCAGTTAGATGATGAACAACTTGCCATTGCCATAGCTGAACATCAATTGGTGTTAGATTGTACCGATAATGTCACCAGTCGTGAGCAACTTAACCGCCTATGCCACGCGCAGCGTAAGCCACTGGTTTCAGGTGCGGCAATCCGTATGGAAGGGCAAGTCAGTGTATTTACCTATCAAGAGAATCAGCCGTGCTATCGCTGTTTGAGCCGGTTATTTGGTGATAGCGTCCTAACCTGCGTTGAAGCCGGAGTCATGGCTCCATTAGTGGGTATTATTGGCAATCTACAAGCGATGGAAGCGATAAAACTTCTGACTCATTATGGGCAGGTGATATCAGGCCGCATATTAATGTATGACGCTATGGCGGCTGAGTTTCGGAGTTTAAAACTAGCAAAAGACACCAACTGCGAGGTTTGCGGTAAGGATTAGCGAAATTTCGGGCAAAAAAAAGCTGATGCATGGATGGCATCAGCTCTCTTATTAACACGCGGTCAAATAATCAGGACTGAATACCCTGACTACGCAGATAATCTTCGTAGTTACCGGTAAAGTCGATCAGTTTTTTCGGTGTCATCTCAATCACTCGGGTCGCCAGTGAACTGACGAACTCACGGTCATGGGAAACGAAGATTAACGTGCCTTCGTACATTTCCAATGCCATGTTAAGTGCTTCAATCGATTCCATATCCAAATGGTTGGTTGGCTCATCCATTACCAGAATATTAGGCCGCTGCATCATCAGCTTACCAAACAGCATGCGCCCTTTCTCACCACCAGATAGGACTTTAACTTTCTTCTTGATATCGTCCTGGCTAAACAGTAAACGACCCAACACACTGCGCACAGCCTGCTCGTCGTCCTTTTCCTGTTTCCACTGACTCATCCAGTCAAATACTGTTAGATCAATTTCAAAATCACTGGCGTGATCCTGCGCGTAATAGCCAATTCTACTGTTTTCAGACCATTTCACGGTACCGGCGTCCGCTTCATAATCCCCTACCAGGGTTTTCAGTAAAGTCGATTTACCAATACCGTTCGGCCCAAGAATAGCGACTTTTTCACCCACTTCAAGGCGCAGATTAAGGTTTTTAAACAGTGGGCCGTTATCAAAACCTTTAGTCAGCACTTCAACTTCTAGCGCATTTCGGAACAATTTTTTATCCTGATCAAAGCGGATAAATGGGTTCTGACGGCTTGAAGCTTTCACTTCATCAAGCTGAATTTTATCAATTTGACGGGCGCGTGAAGTCGCCTGTTTGGATTTAGAAGCGTTGGCACTAAAGCGGCTGACGAAAGATTGCAGCTCAGAGATCTGGGCCTTTTTCTTAGCGTTATCAGAGAGCAAACGATCGCGAGCTTGGGTCGCCGCAGTCATATATTCGTCATAGTTACCCGGATAAACACGCAGTTCGCCATAATCCAAATCCGCCATGTGAGTACAGACCATATTCAGGAAGTGACGGTCATGGGAAATAATGATCATGGTACTACTACGTTCATTCAGAACTTGTTCCAACCAGCGGATTGTATCGATATCCAGGTTGTTGGTCGGTTCGTCGAGTAACAAAATTTCTGGATCTGAGAATAGAGCCTGCGCCAATAATACGCGCAATTTAAAGCCAGGCGCGATTTCGCTCATCAAACCATAATGCTGTTCAACTGGAATACCGACACCCAGCAGCAATTCACCGGCACGAGCTTCTGCGCTATATCCATCCATTTCACCGTAGGCAACTTCCAGATCAGCCACTTTATAGCCGTCTGCTTCGCTCATTTCAGCCATAGCGTAAATGCGGTCGCGCTCTTCTTTCACTTCCCACAACTCGCCGTGACCCATAATAACGGTGTCCAGCACTGTGTTGTTTTCAAAGGCGAATTGATCCTGACGCAACTTACCCAGCCGCTCATTAGGGTCAAGGAATACGTTACCGCCACTCGGCACCAGGTCACCACCAAGGATTTTCATGAATGTGGATTTACCACAACCATTAGCACCGATCAGGCCATAGCGATTACCGCCACCGAATTTTACTGAAATGTTCTCAAACAGCGGCTTGCTGCCGAATTGCATGGTGATATTGTTAGTACTTAGCACAGAGCTCGCTCTCGATTGGATTACTGAATAGGGATATTCAAGAATACTAGAAAATGTGATTCGGCGCGCATTATGCCACAAGATGGCAAGAGTATCGCCCTCAGTTTGCATGAAATCTCAGCAGGAGTGGAAAGTGAGTGAGATTTGGGGCCGAACAGCCCCATGAAATAAATGAGAGATTAGCCTTGAGCTTCATTGGTGCATTGCAGTGCGCTGTATTTTTCCAATAAGAAAGGTCGCAGATACCCCACGGTGTTAGACATCGGTAATACCTCTTCGCTGAGATGAATATTCAGTATATTACCAAGGTAATCACGCCGTTTTTGTATTCTTTGCCAAACATCGGGGTAATGGGCGGCCAGTTCATCACGTAAATGTTGGTCAGCCAATGCAATACAGTCTTCCGCACTGACTCCTGCATAACCTTTCACTGCCGGGATGATATCGATTTGGAATAACATTCCACTGCGAATTTTTTCTTCCGAGTCTCTATAAATAGGCGAACACAACCATTCTTCATCCGCGACCAAATGCCCAGGATTTAATGACCAATGGTATTGTGACTTCGGTAAAATAGCTTCAATTACTGCATACATCTCTTTACCCGACATACCGATACGGATATTTTCCAGCCAGGTCACGACGGCGGTGTAATAAGGAATAGCAACTCTCTCGAGATAATCCCTTTGCGCCAAAGGCAGCTCATCGCTGTGATGTACGGCATAACCCGTTCTACTGCTTAGGCCACCTTTATACCCGGTAGTTAATGATATTTTATCGCCAAGTTTCACAACTTTATCACCCGGATACAAATTAGCATTTTCAAAACGATCACCAGTTGCAGCAATCATCACAACAGTATTTGGCTGCCCTTCATCTGCCAGATAAGAGCCAAGTTGCTTCTCAGTCACACCGATATCTACCGCAGTCAATGCATTAAGAATACAATTAGAGGCCAGATTAGCACCATATTCATAATGAGCTAATTCATTGGCATTGTTAGTCACTCTAGCTGCTGTATCACTACCAATAAATAGGCTTGTCGCATTAACCACCGGTATTGACGATGAAACGGTTTGTTTTATTGCAGATAAAATAAAATGTGGAATATCAAACAATTGGTTATTTTCATCCAACTTACTGGTAAATAACTTCCACCCAGCAATACCGACTTTTTTAGCCTGCTGCACGCCAGTATCTGCCAATAAATCAGCGAGGGTTTTGCTGTTATTCATGGGTTGATTCGGTAGCGAAAAATAGGGAACATGAATCGCTGTATTGCTCACCCGCGCATATTGAGACAATTTTAAATTCTCGTTGCCTAACAATAAAAAGACTTTTCCGGAGGCATGTAGCACCAAAGCAGCTTCTTCAAATCGGGGGATAAAACCGGTAAGGTACTCAAAATTACCACCATGCTCTTTATCGGCATAAACCAGCAAATAATCGATATTAGCCTGAGTCATATTGGCGATAATTTTAGCTTTTCGAGCAGTGATTGTATTATCGCTAATCGCTACTTTAGTAATAGCATTGAATCTCGGTGGTACTTCGATAGGCCTAAGTTTAATATGGCGCTGAGCAGTTATCATCTTTATTACCCCGGTTAGTTAATATAAACCACCTTACCCATCGCCGTTTACGCTACAACCATTTAGAGTTGCGCGTGAACGAGATAGTTAGCCAACGATGTGGCCCTGGTTCGCCAATCGCATGGGATATCTCTTCACGTATTTTATCAAAATAAGACACGCCGCTATTTTCCATTTCTGGTGGAATAACCACATGAATCTCAACAAATAAGCCACGACCAATGCGGGTAGCGTAATGCGAATAATCGATAAATTGATATTTCGTCATCAGTTTATCCATCAAACTTTCCATCGAGGCGTCCAGTGTATCCGGTGTCATTTGTAATACTTCTCGGACAGCCGCGATGACAGTCTTTATCGGAACAGATATCAATATCAGTGTTAACAGCGCCAGTACAGCAGGGTCAGTATAAACAATCAAATGTTCATAATGTGTGCCTTCCATACTCCAGGAAAGTAAAAAAGCCACTAATAAAGCAGAGCTAATACACGCCGACATCAGCCAACTTTTGGTATCTAATGCGATTAACTCGGACTTAACACGTCTATTCAAACGACGTTGCTTTAAAAAGATAGTAAAGCAGAAAATGCTTACAACCAAAGCATACACAATCGCCCAACCTAACTCTAATTCACGCCCACCATCAATAATGCCTTTAACCGCATTAACAAAAGCATACAGACAGAGAAAGGCCAGTAGACTGCCATTGAAAGCTAATACCAGAGGTTCTACATGCCAGAAACCATATTGAAAACGGCGGCTATTGGGTTGGCTAAGCAATCGAGAAACTAATAGAGATAAACTGCACATACCTGCATCTAAAGCAGAGAACATTCCATCGAAAATTATCGACATCGACCCGCATACAATGCCGAAAATAATCCCCATAATGGCAATGAATAAAGTACAAAAAATCGAGCGGCGCAAAATTTGTTGCTCAAGTTTAGTATCATGTAGCATAGGTGCTGCTTGTTCACTGAGTGTCGTCATGATCACAACCTATTTTTTAGCTACTTATTTTATAGTAACTAACTGTTTTATAAGGTTCTATTGTTATTTAATTAGCTTGATATGTTAATCACGATATGAACAGTGAATATAGATCAGAGCTAATAAGAGTGTGCCATATTATTCTATTTTTACCAGTAATTTGCGCTTCGACAGAAAAATAAAAAACATTGTTAATGCTTTGTTTTTATTTATATAAAGTAAAATACTTTTGACTATAAAAGATTTTATAGTGCTAATTAACATTTCAATAGATTAATTTATCGTTTCATTTTCGTCTTTATCTTAAAGATATCACCTCCCATGGTTTTATACTTATACCCAGCAACAGACCTTGTTAATTTTAATAACATATGAAAAATGAACTGACCTTTCAATTAATAGCAGTCACCTTAAATGAGTAGAATTTGTTATTCGTCAAGAATAGTGTTTCCACATAAAGATATTGTGTACCGCTTAATACCTGCCCTGGGGGATATATGGCAGCAAAGCTTAATATTTTATTAGTACATGGCGCGTGGGCTGATGGCTCACAATGGCGTCATATTATTCCAGCCCTGTACGCTTTGGACCACAGGGTGATTGCAATACAAAATCCGTTAACGTCGTTGGCCGATGATGTTGAGCGCACCATCAAGCTCACAACTGCATTGTATGGCCCTACATTATTAGTCGGCCACTCTTACGGTGGGATGGTGATTACTCAAGTCGGGCATTTGCAAAATGTTGTCGGGATGGTTTATCTAGCGGCTTTTGCCCCGGATGCAGGTGAAAGCCTGTCCAGCACTTATGCATTGCGTAAACCGCCGGTAGGCGCAGCATACATTCGTCCTGACGATAATGGCTTTTTATGGATCGACACAGACCAGTTTCACGAGAATGTGTGTCAGGATATTGATGAAAGTGAAGCGCGAGTGATGGCCATGACGCAAAAACCATTAGCGGCTCGTGTTTTTACTGATAAGTCTGCTCAGCCGGCCTGGCGAGTCAAACCTTGTTGGTATCAAATTTCAACTGAAGATAGAATGTTGCCAGTTGAAACACAACGCGACTTCGCCAAACGAATTCAGGCACAGAAAGTGGTTGAACTACCTTCGGGCCACTCAGCCCATCTATCGCATCCCCAACAAATTATTGATTTAATTACTGATGCAGCGAATGCAGTTAGATAACTTTTAGTTTCCCATCAATACTATTGCGATGACAGACGCAAAAAATCCGCCCGAAAGCGGATTTTTATTAAATACAGGATTCACCTTTAAAGATGAATGCTGATCATCCTAAGCTGTTGCTTAGAAAGTGTAACCAACGCCAGCAACCCAAGTACCAACGTCAACATTGCGGATGCGGCTCTGTTCGTAAGAAACGTCCAGGGCAACATTTTGCATTGGGTTAAACTGCATACCCGCGCCGTAGGTGAAGCCGTAATCGCTGGTACTGTTTTTGTCGCTAGGAGATGTTGGGTAGTTCTGGCTGAAACGACCATAACCCACACCTACCAGGCCATAAACGCTAGCCCAATCGTTGATACGGTAAGCTGGACCAGCAGTGATCGCGTTGTATTGTGCTTTGTTGTAAACAGACGCGCTATCGCCGAAGCTGCTTTTTTCCGTATGAGTGAAAGAGGTGATATAACCCAGTTGAGAGTCACTCCACTCGTAACGGTATTTCAGGTTAAAACCTGAAGATTTGTTAGCAACACCTTGGTAATCGCTCTGGGCATAACCACCAGAAACGGTGCTTTGACCTGCAAAGGCTGAACCTGCGGTCACTGCTAATACACAAGCTGCTACAGCTGAAAGACATGCAATTTTATTCATAACCACCTCGAAAGACGCAATTTTTTAAGTGAAACTAAAATACGGTGAAATTATAGCAAAAATTAGCGTGAAACTCTGCTTACTAATGATTGTCTAATCATTTATTTGGTGTAACAAAGAGTTTCAAGTATCATCTATCTTACTAATGCGCTTGTATATTTTGGCTATGTTACTCCTTTTTGTGACATCCATCACCAAAACTCATTCCAGACTATTCTTATTTTTAACGTTCAAAAAAGCACCAATAAGCACTTTAAAAACCATCATTCTTAGACAGTAATAATTTTATTTTCTTTTTTTCGTCTTTGTTATGTCTGGCGGTAATTTTTAAACACTCACTCGACATTTCATTTACACTGGCAAGGATTGATACTTACTATTTTCTTTGAGGCTCTACAGGATGTCTTTGTCTCCCCCATCCAAACATTCACTCCCGTTACTCCCCATTTTCTTGCTCGTGATCGCCATGATCTCAATACAGAGTGGCGCATCATTGGCCAAAAGTCTGTTCCCACTGGTTGGTGCACAAGGAATAACGTCGTTACGACTTGGCATCGGCACACTGATTCTGTTTATTATCTTTAAACCCTGGCGGATGCGATTTGAAAAAGGCAGCCGGTTACCCTTGCTGGTTTATGGGGTGACCTTAGGTGGAATGAATTTCCTTTTTTACCTGTCATTAAAAACAGTGCCATTAGGTATTGCCGTCGCTTTGGAGTTCACCGGCCCGCTGGCAGTCGCCATGTTATCCTCACGTCGTCCGGTCGATTTCATCTGGGTAGGGTTGGCGATTCTGGGCCTCTGGTTCCTATTACCGCTGGGAAGTAGCATCGGAACCATTGATTTATTTGGCGCAGCTTGTGCTCTGGGTGCGGGTGCCTGCTGGGCGCTTTATATTATTTCAGGGCAAAAAGCTGGCGGTGATCATGGGCCAGGAACTATGGCTGTTGGCTCCTTAATTGCTGCGCTGGTTTTCTGCCCGATTGGGGTGGCTTATAACGGTCTGGCGCTGTTCGACCCAGCCATTTTACCCGTTGCTTTAGCCGTCGCTATTCTATCTACCGCTTTGCCCTACTCACTGGAAATGGTCGCATTGACCCGCCTGCCTACTCGTACATTTGGTACATTAATGAGCTTAGAGCCAGCATTGGCGGCAATTTCAGGGCTGATATTCTTAAATGAACACCTGACGCTGATTCAGTGGCTAGCTTTAGTATCGATTATCAGCGCCTCCATTGGCGCGACCCTGACCATAAAATCTAAACCGCAGATTGACGAAATTGCTTAAACAGGAGCCAAATATGGAAATCAGAATGGCAGCAGCAGCCGATTTTGCTGAAATTTGGCCGCTGTTTCAAGCGGTAATCAGTCGCGGCGACACCTATGTATTCACATCAGACACCTCCAAACAAGATGCTTATGATTACTGGTTTGGCACTGGTGTTCGGTGCTGGGTAGCCCTGCATGAGGGGCGAGTTGTCGGGATGTACAAGTTAATCGATAACCAACGTGGCCTCGGTAATCATGTCGCCAATGCATCCTTTATGGTTGATGGAGAAGCTCGCGGGCTGGGTATCGGCAAAGCACTAGGGCTTCATTGTATTGAGCAGGCAACTGCTCTGGGTTATCGGGCCATACAGTTTAACTTTGTGGTCAGCACCAATACGCGGGCAGTTGCCCTGTGGCAAAAACTCGGCTTTGAGATTATCGCCACACTGCCTGGCGCGTTTAATCACAGCCAATTGGGTTATGTGGATGCCTATGTAATGCATAGAGCTCTGCTCCCTAATCAGGGCTGAACACTCCGTTTCCCGCCAAAGGTAGATTCATTAATAGCATGCCAGCCCAGTCATTACGCGGGTTGGTCTTTTTTATGCATTATTTTTCACTTTTTTTGCATCCAAAGCACCCTGCTGATTCGTATAGGTAGATGTGAGGCAAGGCTTCACCTCAACCTACAGGAATACATTATGAAAACGCTCATTCGTACCGCTATCTGTGCTTCTTTAGTCTTCAGCAGTGTTTCTATGGCCGCCATGATGTCTGACACTGTCATGGTCGGGGGGGCGTCGATGCTCCCAAGCAAAAATATTATCGAGAATGCAGTTAACTCAAAAGATCACACCACCTTGGTTGCCGCCGTCAAAGCTGCCGGATTGGTGGATACCCTACAAGGGGCTGGGCCCTTTACCGTGTTTGCGCCCACCAATGCCGCCTTTGCAAAGTTGCCCGCAGGTACGGTTGAAAATTTGGTCAAACCAGAAAATAAAGCCTTGCTCACGCAAATCCTGACCTATCACGTAGTGGCCGGGAAGTACGATATGAAACAACTGGAAAGTAAAATCAAGGCCGGAGGCGGGACTGCCGAACTGAAAACGGTCAATGGCCAACCATTATGGATTATGAATAATGGACCACATAATATTCAAATTAAAGATGGAAAAGGTAACATCGCGAATATCAGTACCTATGATGTACAACAGAAAAATGGTGTGATCGATGTTATTGATACCGTCCTGATGCCTAAATAAAACCGGTCTATACTGGGTGCAGTGTCTCACTGCACCTGACGGTTTTTTAGGGATTGACGCATGAATGAATGTACTGTGGAACAGCAAATCGGGCTGATAGATGCCATTGCTCAAGGCGATCAGTCCGCTTTTGAAAAGCTTTACCGTCTCACATCCCCTCGATTATTCGCGGTCGCACAACGGATGTTGCGTAACCCCGCCCGGGCAGAAGAAGTTTTACACGACAGTTTTCTCACTGTCTGGAGCCGGGCCGGTCATTACAATGCGCAACTCAGTGCGCCACTCACCTGGTTAACTCATATTGTTCGCAACCGGGCTATCGACCTGATGCGAGGTAGTGATAATCGTCTGCAATCATTAGACGATGATGAAACCGACTCGCTGACCGACAACACACAGACACCGCTGGCGCAATTGCAGCAAGACAGTGAGGCTAAACAACTCGCCGATTGTCTAACACATCTGCCCGTTGAACAGCGCCAAAGTATTATGCTGGCTTATTATCAAGGGCTTTCTCATGGGGAAATCTCTGTTCATTTACAGCAACCCCTCGGTACGATAAAAAGCTGGATACGTCGTGCACTGGACCACCTAAAGGACTGTGTAGGCTTATGAAAAACAGACGCGAATATGACTCCGCACTCGCCGCAGAGTATGCACTGGGCACCCTGCGCGGGCTAGCTCGGATGCGTTTTGAACGCAGAGTCCGCCGTGATCCCCGGCTTGCAGCGGATGTTGCCAGTTGGCAAAGCCTATTTACTCAACTTGATAACCAGCTCGCGCCGTTAGAACCACCTGAACGCGTTTGGAAACGGCTCGAATTGCAGTTACCCCCCATCAATATCCGCCACATGAAGCGAAACCCTTGGTCTTATGCCGGTTGGGCTGTCGCTGCGTGTCTGGCAGCAATATTACTCATACCAAGATTATTGGTCGAGCCAACGGCAGCTATACCGGTGGCAGTGCTGTCCAATAGCCAGCAGAGCGGCCAATGGGTTGTCAGTCTGGATAAATCAACCCGCAGTTTGACATTAGCACCACTGAATCCTGTGACAGTCAGTGACACCAATAGCCTTGAATTATGGAGTATTCCGGCCGGTGAAAAGCCGCATTCGTTGGGGTTATTAAATACTCAAGGGCCGACACAGCTGATCTTGGCTGAAAACCAGTTAACGGGTAATTCATTACTGGCAATCAGTTTAGAACCTCGTGGTGGCTCGCCGACTGGCCAACCTACCGGGGCTGTATTGTTCAGCGGGCCATTACAAAATCTGTAAGACTTTTTTCACCGGAGGCTATATATGCAAGACTGGGATCCCGATTTATATCGCCAATTTGAAGCTGAACGCACCCGCCCTGCTCACGACCTACTGGCCCATATTCCAGCGATAATACCACAACGTATCAGTGATTTAGGTTGTGGGCCAGGTAACTCAACACAACTATTGCATCAACGTTTCCCAGACGCCCAACTGGTTGGAGTTGATAATTCCCGCGCTATGTTGCTCAGCGCGCAACAGCGCTTGCCCGATTGTGCCTTTCTTGAGGCCGATATCCGTCAATGGCAACCAGCAGAGCCACAAGACCTGATTTATGCCAATGCATCACTCCAGTGGCTAACAGACCACCAGCAACTCTTCCCTTATCTGTTTTCTCAACTGGCCGCCAACGGAATACTTGCCGTGCAAATGCCGGATAATCTGGATGAGCCGAGCCATAGAGCGATGAGGGAAGTCGCCGAAAATGGCCCGTGGCAGCAAACACTGCAAGAGGCCGGAGTCGTGAGAGCTAAAGTGCTCACGGCGAATCAATATTATGACTTACTGGCTCCCAATGCTGAGCAAGTCGATATTTGGCGCACCACCTACTACCACCCTATGCCATCAGCACAGGCGATTGTCGATTGGCTGCGCGCGACCGGTTTACGGCCTTTTCTTGAGCCGCTCTCTGAATCGATGCGATTGGATTTCCTGAAAGATTACCTGACTATTATTGACACTGCATATCCACAGCAAGTGAATGGTCGGCGCTTACTCGCATTTCCACGTTTATTTATTGTTGCTCGCACGCCAAAATACCCTTTTAAGGATACCGATTAAATTAATTGACCGACTTACTGCACTGATATATCTCAATAAAATAGCTTACAGATAAAACCCTTTGTATTTTACAATATAAAAATACATATAAATCAGAGTAATAGTCATTACCGATTGGACGTAACAATAAGAATGATAATATTTTATATATGAAACACTAAATTACACTTTTAAACAGTTCCAGCAATCGGCTATTTAATTGATAGGCACTATCTGTCCTGCAAAATTAAATATCTTTGTTATACTTATTGCGGTTAAGAAATTGGTAATCAACTCAATAAAGGGATACCTATTATGAGTACAGCAAAACTGGTAAAAGCAAAATCGTCCGAGCTCATCTATACACGTAATGATGTTGATGAACATACTAAGACACTGACAATTAAACTATTAAATGAGCTGGTTATTCAGTTTATCGATCTGTCGCTTATCACCAAACAGGCGCACTGGAATATGCGCGGTGCCAATTTTATCGCCGTCCATGAAATGCTTGATGGCTTCCGCACTGCCATCAATGATCATCTGGATACTTTTGCAGAACGTGCAGTACAACTCGGTGGCGTTGCCCTGGGTACTGCGCAACTTGTGACTGAAAAAACACCGTTAGAGAGCTACCCAACCCACATTCATAGCGTGCAAGATCACCTAAAAGAGTTGGCTCACAGGTATGGTGTGGTGGCGAACTTCATTCGTAAAGCTATCGATCAAGTCCCTGATGAACTGAGCAAAGACATGTTTACTGCTGCATCGCGTGACCTTGATAAATTCCTGTGGTTCCTCGAAGCCAACATAGAATAGCCATCTATACCCGTCATATTTCAAGCGACATGTGCGTTAGCTGCGTTCGTTCACCCCAGTCACTTACCTGTGTAAGCTCCTGGGGATTATGAGCCTCATCAGAGGCTCACCCTACGGACCAGCGCAAGCGCTGTTCAAAATGGTTTACAACCAATTTGTCGCTCAGTGGCCGCCTTCCTGTAACTCGAATTATTTAGGGTATACAGTTTGAAAGATGAAAGATTTGAAAAATAATCAATGTAATGATTAATCAAACAGGGCCGGCTATCCGGCTCTGTTTTCGGAGGTCATATGGCAAGTGGATGGGCTAGTGACGGTGCAGTACAAGAGCAAATTGACTCCACGCTTGAAGATGCTATTGAGCGTGCACGTCTCGCGCTTGGCAAAGGTGATAGCGAAATGTATTGCCTGGAATGTGGTCAAATCATTCCAGAAGCAAAGCGCTGGCCGGCGTTAAACATTGCCTGACCTGCCAAAACGAATTAGATAAACATCAAACAATCCATTCAGGGTATAACCGACGTGGTAGTAAAGATAGCCAGCTCAGATAGTTCCCCCTCTCTTCAACATTCTTCAACATTGCCCTCTTTTCGAACAAAAACCCGATACAGTTAACAATATTGTTACATTAATGTTGGTTATAGATTGTTTATTATTGACTGCCGAGTTAATAATAAGTAAATAATTGGATACTTGCACCATAATGATATTAACGCACCATTTTGGTGGGCTATTTTGGTGCAATCAAAGCCAATTAACCTATAGCTTGAGAATTAGCCTGAGAAAATTCTTTATTTTTAAATAACTTGCATTTCTGGCACGATCTTTTCATATTGCACCCTGAAATATAAAAATGGATCCTCATGCCCCTAGCGATTGGCATTGCAGTTTAACCGCAATATCAGCAACAAAGGGTATATCCACAAAAGCACAAAGGAACTCCCACTTATGAAGTCACTTGTCAAAGTTTCATTGGCCGCTCTCGCGCTGGCCTTTGCCGTTAGCTCCCACGCCGCAGAAAAAGAACTGATTGTTGCAACAGACACCGCATTCGTTCCTTTTGAGTTCAAACAAGGGGATAAATATGTCGGTTTCGATATCGACTTATGGGATGCCATCGCGAAAAAACTGGATCTGAAATACACCCTGAAACCAATGGATTTCAGTGGCATCATTCCTGCGTTGCAAACTAAAAATGTGGATCTGGCACTGGCCGGGATCACCATTACCGATGAGCGTAAAAAAGCAGTCGATTTCTCTGATGGCTATTACAACAGCGGCTTGCTGGTGATGGTTAAAGCGAATAACAACGACATCAAAGGCGAAGCTGATCTGAAAGGCAAAGTGCTGGCAGTGAAAAGCGGCACCGGCTCTGTCGATTATGCCAAAGCCAATATCAAAACCAAAGACCTGCGCCAGTTCCCGAATATCGACAATGCGTATTTGGAGTTAGGTACAGGTAATGCTGATGCTGTTTTGCATGACACACCCAACATCCTTTACTTCATCAAAACTGCCGGTAATGGCCAGTTCAAAGCCGTGGGCGATTCCATTAAAGCTCAACAATATGGTGTAGCCTTCCCACAAGGCAGTGACCTGCGTGAAAAAGTTAACGCCGCGCTGAAATCCCTGAAAGAAGATGGTACTTACGCTGCAATTTATAAAAAATGGTTCGGTGTAGAACCTAAGTAATTCATTTTTAAATTTTTTATACTCTAAATAATTCGAGTTGCAGGAAGGCGGCAAGCGAGTGAGTCCCCAAGAGCTTACACAGGTAAGTGACTGGGGTGAACGAACGTAACCAACGCACCTGCAGCTTGAAGAATGACGAGTATAACCAGGAGAATATCCATGCAGTTTGAATGGAGCGCTATTTGGCCCGCCATCCCAATCCTGCTTGAAGGCGCCAAGTTAACCCTGTGGATCTCGGTCCTGGGGTTGCTTGGCGGCCTGATTATTGGGGTTATAGCAGGTTTTGCCCGCGCCTATGGCGGCTGGCTGAGCAGAAATATCGCATTAGTGTTTATTGAGTTGATCCGTGGCACGCCAATTGTGGTGCAGGTGATGTTCATCTACTTCGCGTTGCCGATGATGATGCCGGTGCGCATCGATCCCTTCTCAGCAGCCGTTGTGACGATCATGATTAACTCAGGCGCATACATCGCGGAAATTACCCGTGGTGCGGTGCTGTCAATTCATAATGGGTTCCGTGAAGCCGGTCTGGCGTTGGGCTTGTCCAAACGCGATACCTTGCGCTACGTGATTGCACCTTTAGCTCTGCGCCGCATGCTGCCACCATTGGGTAACCAATGGATCGTCAGCATCAAAGATACCTCACTGTTTATCGTGATTGGCGTAGCTGAACTGACTCGCCAGGGTCAGGAAATTATTGCCGGTAATTTCCGCGCCATGGAAATTTGGAGTGCGGTTGCGGTTATCTACCTGATAATCACCTTGGCTCTGAGCTTCGTTCTGCGCCGGTTAGAAAGAAAACTGAAAATAATATGATTGAATTCAAAAACGTCTCCAAACACTTTGGTAAAACCCAGGTGCTCCACGACATCAATCTGAATATCACCAAGGGAGAAGTGGTGGTTATTATTGGTCCTTCCGGCTCGGGTAAATCTACCCTGCTGCGTTGTATCAATAAGCTGGAAGTCATTACCAGTGGTCAGCTGATTGTCGATGGTCTGGATGTCAATGATCCCAAAGTTGATGAACGCCTGATTCGTCAGGAAGCAGGTATGGTATTCCAACAGTTTTACCTGTTCCCGCATTTGACTGCGCTGGAAAACGTGGCATTTGGCCCCATCCGTGTGCGTGGAGCGTCTAAGGAAGCGGCTAACAAACTCGCTATGGAGCTATTGACCAAAGTGGGATTGGAAGAGCGTGCTCATCATTACCCAGCGGAGCTATCCGGTGGGCAACAGCAGCGCGTGGCTATCGCCCGTGCTCTGGCGGTCAAACCTAAGCTCATGCTGTTTGATGAACCCACCTCAGCACTGGATCCGGAATTGCGTCATGAAGTCTTGACGGTAATGAAAGATTTGGCTGAAGAAGGCATGACAATGGTTATCGTTACCCACGAAGTGGGCTTTGCGCAAAAAGTGGCATCACGCCTGATCTTTATCGATAAAGGCCGGGTGGCACAAGATGGTGACCCAGATAGTTTAATCTCAAATCCACCCAGTGAACGTTTACGGGAATTCCTGCAACACGTTTCCTGATGTACGGGTTAGTAGAGCAATAAAGTCATGTGGTTAAAATAGAAAAGGCGGGTATCTTTACTGATATCCGCCTTTTTTTGTGCTAGTACCCAGTCATATATGGGTTTGCTGATTCTTGACCTGAGAAAAGGCTGTCATCAACTTCACCACATCTTGCATCCCAATATTCACCTGATGGATAACTTCACCGGCATCTTGGGTCAACGTAACACCACCGCCAGCCTGCTCGACACACACGCCCATGCCCTTGATGGCCGCCATCACACCGCTCTGAATAGTCTTGGTCATATGCTCGATTTCAGTGGCTGCTTTACGTGAACTTTCTGCCAATATACGCACTTCACTCGCCACGACAGAAAAACCTTTACCGTGTTCACCGGCATGAGCCGCTTCTATTGAAGCATTGATTGCCAATAAGTTAGTTTGCGAGGAAATTTTACGAATGGCTTCAACAATGGTGCCAATTTCAGTCGAGCAACGACCTAACTCGCTGATAACATAAGAAGTTTCGCGAGCAACCGACTCTACTTCCTGCATACCGCGAACGGCTTGCTGGACAATCTCAGCCCCTTGCGATGCTGACCGATCGGTGGTTAATGATAAATGATGCACATCACGAATCAGATTCTCTTCCTGCTCCTGCTGCAACATCAATTGCGTTATATCCTGCGCGATTTTCACCACTTTCAGTACCTGCCCCTCCTTGTCCATAATCGGGTTATAGCTCGCTTCCAGCCAAACACGCTGACCACGACTGTTTATGCGCTCAAAGCGCCCAACAATGAACTCACCGCGGGCTAACCGCTGCCAATGATCACGATATTCATCGGAGTGGGCGAATTCTGGAGCACACAAAATCTGATGAGATTTATGCCGAATATCAGCCAGTGAATAACCAATAACATTTAGCAAATTATCATTGGCATCTAAAATAATACCTTGAGGTGTGAAGGTGATCATTCCCATTGAGCGATTTAGCGCAGCCAATAAACTCTGGTGTTCCTGAGACTGCAACATTCGCTCAGTCACATCACTGGCAAGTTTAATGATTTCCACCACCCGGCCTTGGCTATCGAGCACCGGTGTATATGTCCCTTGTAGCCAAATAATACTGCCATCCTTACGAATGCGTTTAACATTATCGGTAATGGCCCGCCCTTCATTGAGTAATTGCCAGTGGCGACGGTAAGCATCACTTTGTAGATATTTGGGGTCACAAAACAGTTTATGATGCTTCCCGACTATCTCTTCTCGTTGGTATCCCATAGCCTGTAGAAATAAGGAATTAGCGTATTTTACTGTGCCATCAGGTTGGAAAATAATCATAGGAACGGCACTATCAATCGAGGTCAGTTCGGCGCGCTTTGATACATGAGATGAGCTGAAATTAAACAACATAAGTTGAGTCCTTATGGTGAAAGATCGTGCTGCAAATAAGTCATGTGACCATCAACGTGTTTGCACAACAAAGCCCGGAAAACCCTTAATAGAATTTTCTTTAAGCTTTATTCTTCACCCTGGACGATGAGATAGCTGAGTAAATAAAATTAAATATAGAGAAAAAATAAAACCTACACTTGTCGGCAATATCGCCCAACTAAGAATTATCTTAATTAGCATAGCCGAAAGTATTTAGATTGAAAGCTAACTGACCGATATTGAAATAAAATAGCAGTAAATAGGGCAATATCCAGATGATTGAATATTGCCACCAGATGACCAGTAAACGCATCCCGATGAGCTTATTTATTCTAAGATCAACGAACAGTCAGTGACTCGGTTGAGTGCACGCCGCTCCCCCCCCTCTAGCGTCAAGGACGAAGGGGATTACCAGCGTTCAGCTTTCCAGGCCGCCTGTTGCTCCGGCGTCAGGAACGTCCATGCAACAAAGCGGCTGACTTTTTGCCCTTGGGCCATATCAATGGTACGAACTTCAACTGCATTGGCGTAACGCAGAGCATGATAGATAGCAGGTAATGTTGTTTTTTTAGAAATCAGTGAAGTAAACCAGAAGCAGTTTTGTGCCTTCGTCGCGCTCTCTGCCACCATACGGCTGACAAAACCCTCTTCCCCACCCTCACACCATAGCTCACTATTTTTACCACCAAAGTTTTGTACCGGCCTGGCTGCAACTTCACTTTTACCCAGTTTATGCAGTTTACGTCGCGTAGTTGCTGCTGCTTCTTCTGCTGAGCCGTGGAACGGCGGATTACACAATGTGGCATCATAGCGCTCATTCACCGCCAAGATACCGTTGAAAATCGCTTGCGGATTTTTTTGTTGCTTAAGCCGCAGGGTATTTTTCAGTGTCGGATTCATGGATACCACCATTTTTGCCGCACTCAGAGCTTGCGGGTCAATGTCAGTCCCGGTGAAGCGCCAGCCGTATTCCCGTTGACCAATAATAGGGTAAATACAGTTTGCACCCACACCAATATCCAGAATCGCAACATTCTTACCTTGCGGGATAACTCCGCCATTGCAACTGGCTAATAAATCAGCCAGATGATGCACATAATCGGCGCGACCTGGGATGGGTGGGCATAAAAAGTCAGCCGGAATGTCCCAATATTCAATGCCATAAAAATGTTTTAATAATGCCTTGTTCAGCATTTTCACTGCCAGTGGGGAAGCGAAGTCGATGGAAATATCCCCGTAAGCAGTCGGTGCCAAAAAAGGGATTAGCTCGGGGCAACTCACTGACAGAGCATCAAAGTCATAACGTGAGCGATGACGGTTGCGCGGGTGCAATCCACTTTTTTCTTTCGGGAATACTTTTTTGTTTTCCATCGTACTGACTCTCTGATAGGCATTTTCTGGCGCGTAAGATAGCATAAATTCATGTGAAACGGGTCAGCAGCAAAAGAGGCTGCTCGCTACCCGTCGATTTATCTCAAACCAGAATACCGGATGAATTTACCTTTTCTGGCCTTATCTGATCATTGTGCAATTTAGGAATGTATGAGCGCAGAAAACTATTATTACTACGAGCCAGCAGCAGGCCACGGTCTGCCGCATGATCCACTGAAGTCCATTATTAGCCCGCGCCCTATTGGTTGGATCTCCTCAGTCAGTGGGTCTGGCCAACGTAACCTTGCGCCTTATAGTTTCTTTAATTGCTTTAGTGACCGCCCACCAATTATTGGTTTTTCCCGCAGTGGTTGGAAAGATAGCGTTGCGAATATCACTGAAACCGGAGAATTTGTCTGGAATCTGGCGACCCGCCAGCTGGCCGAGGCCATGAATAATAGCTCAGCCTCTCTGCCACGAGATCAAGATGAGTTTCAGTTTGCCAGATTGACCGCCAGACGTGGACGCCGAGTCAATGTCGATTGCGTGGCAGAAAGTCCGGTTAATTTTGAATGTAAATTGACGCAATGTATTCAGTTAAAAAATGCTGAAGGAGCAGTAATTAATAACTGGCTGGTTTTAGGTGAAGTTATCGCCGTGCATATTCATTGTGAACTACTCAATGCCGAGGGAGTTTACCAAACAGCGACCGCCCAGCCTATTTTACGAGGTGGTGGGCCCAGCGCTTATTACCAGATTACTGATGATTTACGGTTTGATCTGTTACGGCCTGAGGGGATGAAACCTCGGTAATTTTCAGTCAAATATTTTGAACAAGTAACTCAATTCTATCCGGTTTCAAAATTACACCAAGGGCGTAACATAGCTTCTATCGAAAGGGAACGCCCTTTCAAACTTAAAACCGAATAGGAATAGAACATGAAAAACATCAAAAATTTCGTTGCAGTTATCGCCCTGTCTACTTTATCTTTCGGTAGTTTTGCTGCTGAGTACGTCAACAGTCAGGATGCGGCTAAATTAGAGCAAGTGGGTGTGATTTCCGTCAGTGGCGTTACTGACCTGAGTAGCTTGAAAGCGCAACTGGCAGAAAAAGCCGATGCTGCCGGCGCTAAAGCCTACACTATCACTTCAGCAACAGGTAATAACTTGATGCACGGTACTGCGGTTATTTATAACTAATTAGCCCTTGATACACTGCAGTAATATTAGCGGAGCACATCAGCCCTATCATTGCTGTAAGAGAAAAAGCCCACCAGCAAAACTGATGGGCTTTTTTATGCATACAGAACAAGGATTCATATTGACTGGAGCCGTGTATTTATTATGCTGGCGAATGTACGGCACATAGCCTCATCCCCCTGCTGATTGTCAGCCAGAGATTCATCTCCATCAACCACTCGCAGACTGACGTTTAAGTCAAAATCTGCTGCCGGTTGTGGGCGCATTGCCGCCAGTTCAATTGTCTTCTGTGCCTGATGCCAGGCCTCTTCAACGGTTTGATTACACACATTCGCCAGATAATCTGGATTGAAGCCTTCCCCTGTCAGGCTATACAGCGTCTCATCATGGCTGACACTGTTACCGGACCGCCAATAATGCTCGGCGAGATCTGGGCCGATAGCCGGGTTATCTGTCAGATAACCGTCGCGTTTGAGGAAAAATGCCCGGGTTTGCTCTACGGCCATCAATGCCAATAAATAACCTTGATACGAGCAAGCGGATTCCATTGATAATAAATGCGGTATGGCCAATGTCGGACGTGGGCTGCCGCTGACACCCAAAATTTTCAGCTCAATATCCCGAGCAAGTTGAGTCATCGCTTCTGGTGTGCGTTGTGTATCATCCCACTGATAAAGCTGCCATTCAAAATAAGGCACTAATAAAATGTGACGATCATTAAAAGCTCGCATAGGTTGCCGCGCCTGAATACTTTCATGAATTAATGCATCAGGAACGGATTCACCCGCACTATTTTTAGCATAACGTTTTAACCAGTCAGCATCATCGAGCAGGCTATCACAGAACATAGATTGCGTTTCGGCATAGGCCATTGAAGTCGGAGGGAACTCTTGTGAGAAACATGGTGAGTTTTGCACAATATTAGAAAAATGAGCTGCATGACCACCTTCGTGGAATAACGTATTTAGGCCCGAAGCACCACTTCCGACCTGATCAGGTTTAGCCAAACTTGTGAAGTTAATGCGCGCCGGTATCCATTTACCCTGATCAATAAAAGGCGGGACTGGCCCATGCATAAATCCATTTTCATATTTTCCTTTGCGCACCAGCAGATCCAAATTCATCTGTGCGCCGCGAAAACCAATATGCAGCCGCTTAAAGCTATTGACCCAGCGATCTAGTGACTCGGCAAAAGGGAAATAGGGGTCTAACTGGCGGGTGACGTCGCCCCCACTGGCAAAGCGGATATTCCATGGCTCCAGCGTTTCTGGGCCTCTCTCTTCCGCTAATTGCTGTAAACTGCGTAAATTCGCCTCACGAGTCTGTTCTTCGAAACGGTCTAAAATGGCAAATAACTGTTCTGGAGTCATCTGCTCGGTTTTATTCACTTTGTAATCAAAGTAATTGCGATAACCCAAATTCCGCGCAAAACGATTACGCAAACTGATTAGTTCGGGCAAGCCATTATGTAGTAGCCATTGTTCCAATTCACGTAACGCCAAATGTGAACTATGCCGACATTCCGCATTCTCATTGGTACCTTGGTTGGTTAATAACTCCCCCAAGGAAGCGGAAACACGCTCACCAGCAGTATTGAGATGGGTTAGAGTAAGACTCTTGCGCCGCTGATAAAGAGATGATTCCGCAGCAATAATTTTATCCAGTAAGGCTTGTGTGTTCGGGTCTTCGATAGCATTACAATCAAAAAAGCGATACCACCCTTGCAAACCGTGCAGTAACTCATCACGCTCCACCGTGGTGGGTTTACTTTCCACTTGAGCAATCAAATCACGTAACTCTTTTAAACGATGGCTTTGTGCGATAAAACGCTTATAAACAGTCTCGGCAGCAGAGAATTGCTGTGCAATATCCTCCCCACCCAGCCCCATATAATTCTGCCAAAAAAGTGCTTCTTTGGCCTGATGGACCGCCAGATAATCCTTATTTAGAGCAATAAAATAGTTCAAAGCTTGTTGCATGGTGTTCCTTTTTAGCAATGATTTATTAATAGTCAGTTAGATGGGTGAAACGAAAAAATTCGCTACTCACCCCTCTAAAAGTAAACAACAAGATTGAGCCAATTCAAAATAAAAAACCATATAATTCAATGTATAAATAAAGAAATAACAAAAAATTTGCACTGTAAATATAATGCTATTCTAAAACCTTAAAAGATAAATATTAGTGATAAGCACCTAACGAATGATGTTGATTCCATCCGGGTCACTAATCTGTTGCAGGGCAAGCTCAACACTATTCACTTGCCCTGCAGCCATCAAACAGCATGCAAGCTGTTTTTGGATTGAATCAGGAATAGGCAAAGTACCGACCAAACAACGCTCAATCCAGCGTGCTGTTATAGTTGCATCCTTCGACGAGGGTAATTCAAGCCCGCCAGATTCTGGTTGGCGATCCAGTAATATTTGCTGTTCACCGTCATTGATATAGTGAATTGGTGGGCAACGTAACGGGTTTGCATAGACTTCCCCCTCAGTTCCTTGCTGCAACAAGGCGGGGGCATTAATCGCCTGGAAAAAACTGCCGACTTTTTGCATATATTCTGGATGGGAAACACTGGCCAGGCGCAGGTGGGGTTCGTGGATAAAGGGCGTTGCCAACTTTGCCAAGGTGTGACTACTGTTTCTGACCCCCATACGCCAGCGTTGTTGTAATTGCTCATCCAATTGAGCGGACAGCGCTGAAACGGGAATAAACACCGGCAGTCCATTATCCAGGCGCTGTTGAGCCTCGGTTGCGTTGTGTGACCAAGGGATATCTAACTGCTGGAAAATCTCGGCACTGGTCACCCGACTGCTATCCTCTGTCACCCCGTGAACCACCACGGGTAGCCCAAGACGTGAAAGCAATAATGCCAATAAGGGGGTGAGATTAGCTTGTTTACGCGCTCCATTGTAGCTTGGAATGACGACCGGTAACGGACGGCCAGATGGTGCGCGCAGGGACATAACGCGTTCTTGCATTGCCTGATAAAATCCCAGGATTTCCTGTTCAGACTCACCTTTGATACGAAATGCAATCAGAATGGCACCCAATTCCAACGCGGGCACTCGCCCGGCCAGCATCGCTTTATACAGTTCACAAGCGGTATCCTTATCCAAATCGCGGGCATGATTTTTACCGCGCCCAATCTCTTTGATAATTTTGCTGTAATCCATGATGCGGCATTTCCCCTATCAATGTTTCGAAAATATAGATATTACTGAAACTCTATCATCGATAGGGATGGATATACCCGAAATAGTTATCAGGTTAAGTGGGGGATAAAGACTGCGGGTAACAATATCACTCACAGAGTTAATAGCGGTCAGTTTGCGGGGAAACAGGCCACTACTGAGGATGAAGCGCTGCAGTGACCTTATATCTCTCTATATATTATTCAACTCTTCCGGTGGGCTAAATAGCGCACGGTAGATAGCGCCCCCTAAGGCCCCACCCACTAAAGGTGCTAACCAAAATACCCATAATTGCTGCAATGCAATTCCACCGGCAAAAATAGCCACCCCGGTGCTACGAGCTGGATTAACTGAAGTGTTATCTACCGGAATGCTGATTAAGTGAATCAGTGTAAGACACAGACCGATCGCCAGCGGAGCGGCTACTGCCGGAGAACGTATATCCGTCGCCCCCATAATAACCATCACGAACCCCATCGTTAGAATCACTTCAGCGACCAATACCGCTTGTAAGCTATAACCCCCCGGTGAGCGGACCCCAAATCCGTTACTGGCGAATCCGGCAGTCACATCGAAACCAGCCTTGCCACTGGCGATTAAATATAAAACTGCTGCCCCGGCTAGTCCCCCCAGCACTTGTGCAATGATATAAGGAATCAATTGCGCACCAGAAAAACGACCTCCTACCCATAAACCAAGCGATACCGCAGGGTTAAAATGCGCACCAGAGACATGCCCTAATGCATAAGCCATCGTGACAACAGTCAGCCCAAAAGCCAACGCCACACCAAGAAATCCGATACCCGCCACCGGGAACATTGCCGCCAATACTGCACTGCCACACCCGCCTAACACCAGCCAGAAAGTGCCAATAAACTCTGCCATTAGCTGTTTCATTCTGCTCTACCTCTACCCGCCAAATAGTCGATAGCAGTTAGCATTGCCGCTAACCAATAACCAGCAATTTTCACCGGAGGTACAGCCGGGCTTGACTTGTTAGGATCAGCTCACCAGCGGCTGATATAAGCTTAGTCACTGGATGTATGCCTATCAGAAAAGATTTCAGATCAAATGGTTTTTTTCAGAAATCATTAATTTGAGGAATGAGATTTACCATGAAATTTAAGTAAAATAGAAATGTAAGCTGGCCAATTATCAATCAGAACAATTACTCACTCCGCTTCATAACCAAACCAGCTCAGCGGCCACTATAAGGCAGTTCGCTTGCTTCGTGCTTTCTTCCCTGAGGCCTTAGCAGCCGGCTTTACCATGGGAGTAGGAACAACTTTGCCCTCCGGCATATCTGGCTGTTCAATAGGGAAAACAGGTAGCGCCGCCAACAATCGCGAACCATAACCCTTGGTTAATAAACGTCGGTCATAAATAACAATTTCACCGTGGCATTGGTTACTGCGAATCAAACGTCCAACCTGCTGAATCAAGTTAAATGAAGCACTTGGCAAACTTTGCACCTCAAACGGGTAGCGCTTCAACGACTTAAGCCATTCCCCTTCGGTCAAAATAACCGGGCTGTCGATAGGGGGAAATGAAATTTTGTGGATATGAACCTGAGTCAATAATTCACCTTTCAAATCCAATCCTTCAGCAAAGGATTGCAAACCTATTAATACACTGGCTGTGCCCTTTTTCACTCGCTTGCGATGCTCTTCTACCAGCCGATAGCGCGGTTGATCACCCTGAACTAACAACATCAAGCGCAGATCTGTGACATGACTGAGAAAAGTTTGCATCGCCCGGTGGCTGCTAAATAGGATAAGCATGCCCTTATGCTGCCCGCTGGCGTGTTGCGAGCGGAAAAATTGTGCCATTTCAGCCAGATGCTCAGCTTCATGGGCCATGGTTGGTTCAAAGCGCATTTTGGGAATAATCAGCTTTCCTTGCTCGATATGATTAAACGGCGATGACAAGGTTTCAAATCGGTCTCCGGCCTTCTCGCTCAACCCACTAAGTTCCTGTAAACGCGAAAAACTATTTAGCGAACGTAAAGTGGCCGAAGTGACAATAACGTGCGGCACTTTGCGCCACAGCATTTTATCCAACTGATCGCTAACGCGAATTCCTACACAGTGGAAATAGAGATGCGTTTGGTTCTCACGATAATCTCGGGTAATCCACTTGGAAATCGGGGCATTCGATGCTTTTTCCATCGCTGCCAAGCGCCAAAGTTTGCTCATGGCCTCCAGATAACCCAATGTCCGGCTCATTTGCAAAATGGCACGATGTAACCGCACGATATCGTGCTTGCCAGTTTGTTCGCTTAGGTCATTGAGAACAAACTCAGCCAGACCACGTAACGCATCGGTTAACTTGAATAATTTGGCGCAATCTTCCGTCAAACTACCAGGTAGCTCACCCATTTCAAAACGATATACTGCCGGACTACCATCGGTAGGCAGCAATTGGTTAACTTGCTGCTCGACACTCAACATCAGTTCACGCAGTTGTTCACAATGGTCTTTTAAGCGTTCGGAATGAGCTAAACCGGGGGGGTTTTTAGGCCGATATTGCACCATGCATTGATCCACCAGCCGAACAATCATATCCAACTGCATATTGGCAAAAACGGCGGTGATTTCACCTTCAATCTCAAGTGCATCACGGGCTACATCTGGCAGATGATGGCCTTCATCTAATACTAGCAGCAGCTCTTTTGGATTGGGCAGCACAGATTCGGTTTCCAGTGCCGCCATGACCAACGCATGATTGGCAACCACCACATCGGCACTCTCAATTTCCTTGCGGGCAATAAAGAACGGACATTCACGAAAATAATGACAATTACGTCCCAAGCAATTAGCTTTATCTGTACTTAATTTAGCCCACAAACTGTCACTGAGCGATAACTGATGATGATCACGCAGCCCATCCCAGACATGGCTGTTCAATGATTTGGACAGCGCTAAACAGGTTGCCTGCTCCTCACCATTGGCAGGTGCCAACTCATCGCCGAGAAAGAGTGATAAATCCCCTTGCCCAGAAACATCGGTGCACATCGCAGCCAGATTGCGCGGACAGACATACCGCCCACGCCCAAAGGCACCGGTGAACTTAAGGTCGGGAATAATCTTCTTCAACAGCGGCAAATCTTTGCTGTAAATCTGATCCTGTAACGCCACATTTGCAGTACTGACCACCAGCGGCTTACTTTCTGCCCGACCGACGGCAATACCAGGGATCAGGTAAGACAGGGTTTTTCCGACCCCCGTCGGGGCCTCAATAGCCAAATGTCGACCAGCATCACCCGCCAGCGTTTTCGCCACTTCGGCGATCATTTGCCGCTGCGGCATACGGGAAATAAAATCCGGAATCTGCTGCGAAAGAGCCTTATACCACTGACTTATTTGTTCTTTTACTGCCGGGGACAACGCCATGCATATCTTATCTAAACTGAATGTTGCCCTATTGTCCCACACCACAACGCTCACGTCAGCCCGAAAGCACCATACCCGTCATACTTCAAGCTGCATGTGCGCTGGCTACACTCAATAACCCGAATCACTTACTAATGTAAGCTCATCGGGATTATCTCGCTGGCCGCCTTCCTGCCACTCGAATTATTTAGGCTACAGATGGAGTGTCAGTTTATTGCCAATAAAAATGAACAATATTTACGCAATGTCGCAGTTATTTATGTTTTGTCATAAATGTATCACACAGATGCGGTAAAAATTCTGCGCTGGATGAATTCAGACAGATATTGGATACAGCAAAAAAATTCTACTACTCGCGTCTTTTTAAATAAGAGAAACAGGGCAAAAATATGAAACGTAATATTCTGGCAATCCTGGTACCAGCCTTATTAGTTGCCACAACTTCACATGCAGCAGAAATCTATAATAAAGATGGCAATAAACTCGATTTATACGGAAAAGTAAAAGCACTGCACTACTTCTCTGATAATAATAAAAGTGATGGCGACAAGTCTTATGTCCGCTTTGGTTTTAAAGGTGCCACCCAGATTACCGACCAACTGACAGGTTATGGTCAGTGGGAATATAACATTGCAGCTAACTATGCTGAAAGCCAGGAAACAAAAGATAACAAAACACGTTTAGCGTTTGCCGGTTTACGTTATGGGAAATTAGGCTCAATCGATTATGGCCGTAACTACGGCGTATTATATGACATCGCCGCCTGGACCGATATGCTGCCAGAATTCGGCAATGACAGCTACACCAGAACCGACAACTTCATGACTGGCCGTACAACAGGTGTTGCCACTTACCGTAACACTGACTTCTTCGGCCTGGTTGATGGCCTGAAGTTCTCCCTGCAATATCAGGGCAAAAACGGCAGCGAAACTGACAATACCAATGGTCGCGCAGATGCCGCTAAACAGAATGGTGACGGCTTCGGTTTGTCTTCCAGCTATGAAATTGGCGCAGGTGTCAGTGTAGGAGCGGCCTATGCCTCATCTAACCGCACCACCGCGCAGAAAGAAGGGCGATTTGGCAAAGGCGATAAAGCAGATGCCTGGACTACCGGCCTGAAATATGACGATAACGGTGTTTACCTGGGTGCAACTTACGCCGAAACACGTAATATGACGCCTATTTCCGGCACCGCCGTTATTAATAATGTCTCAACCAGCGTCAGTGGTTTTGCAAATAAAACACAAAACGTTGAATTAGTTGCGCAATATCTGTTTGATTTCGGATTAAAACCTTCTTTGGCCTATATTCAGTCTAAAGGAAAAGATATCGAAGGGATTGGTGATGCCGATTTAGTTAAATATGTTGATATCGGTGCTTACTATTACTTCAATAAAAACATGTCTACCTATGTTGATTATAAAATCAACCAACTGAACGATGATAATAAGCTGAAACTGAACACTGATAACGTTCTGGCTGTTGGTTTAGTCTATCAGTTCTAATCGTTATTAATACTCGTCATACTTCAAACTGCATATGCGTTGGCTGCTTTCGTTCACCCCAGTCACTTACTTATGTAAGCTCCTAGGGACTCGCTCAGTTGCCGCCTTCATGCAGCTCGAATTATTTAGAGTATGTAAGCATTACCCTCATTGCTTTATTGTTTGAATGCTTCATCGTGTTTTGTGAATTTATTTTATTAGCAGTCATCACATTTTGCCGGGAGGTCACTCCCGGTTTTTTATTATCTACTATTTGTTAATCGATACAGATAATAAACCAATCTCACGCAAGGCTTCAGTTACTGTACCTCTTCGCTTGTTATTCTTAGCGGAAAAATCAGCTTGCTGTATCCATTGTTGATAGCGATTTTCACCCAACGCGTTGTCTGCCTGAACCATCAGAGGCACGAGTCGCACCCCCATATGATCAAGACTATGGTAGGGCCATTTGTTTTGCTCGTCAGAAAAAGGGGCCATAAAATCAAGCGCTTTAATTAGACCACTGCCATTCGGAGTGTGGTAATGCCACAGGTCGACATGAACTTTATCTGCCAATTGGGCCATCAGTATGGCCGCTTGCAAACTGAAATAGCTATAATGGAATGAGCGCGTTCGTGCCAGCTCCAGCGGTTGCGAACCATCAGCTGCTAATTGGGTATTCAGTTTGGTTTTCAGCAACTCAGCCATCTCAACGATAATAGTCGGTTGTTGCAAATACCAGGCGATACCCGCCACTTGTACAGCATACCAATTACCGTGATTATTCTGCGCCGCAGCTTCTTTTTGACCTGCCGCACTGTAGCGTAACCACTGTAGATACTCTGTCATCCAGTGGCGAATCTGCTTTTCATCTTGCGCCGTCCAGTTTTTATTCTGCTGTAGCATAATCAACGAATCGACAATGCGAGTGGCAAAATAACGCCCATCCAAAACCCCAGTTCCGCGCCCTGCGGCAATTCCCGGTACTCCCTGAGCGAAATCCAAATTAGGATTCATGCGAGTATCCGGGTTAATAAACCAGGTTCGAATCAGGCTAATGGCTTTATCCGCATATTTCTGTTCACCGGAAAAATACCAGGCCAACGTCAATGCCTGTACCCTTGCAGTAAAATCAGCCAAACGTACACCATCACTGTCTTCATTTTTACTGGCGGGATTAATCTGCCCGTCTTTGCGTATCCAAGGTAAACCATCACTTTTTTGACTATCTGGCCACCAATACGCACTGAGGCTCAGATAATCATGCTTAGAACCGCTGGGTGGAACTCTATTTTTATCCATGACACTGGGGTTGGGTTGGTTCAGTATTTTGTCTGCTTGCTGCAATAACTGGCGATAAGCCTCCTGTGTTACTACAGGGATCTGTTCTTGCCCTTTCTCGTTATTTTGCGCGATAGCCCGTTGGTTATGCTGTAACGCGCTGGGAGTTAAAAAAGCATATTCACTCTGTTCCGCCTCGGCTACGGGCATCATAAACAGTGACAACAGTGCCACCAGACCGGAATAAGCACGTATAAGATTAGTAATGCGTATTTTAATCTGACTCCCTATCGGCCTCATAAATCACTCACCTTGTCTGATAATTGTCATATAAACTCAGTTGAGCTACCTGATTTTATGCATCATGCCTGAGGCCATTTTTACTTTCTTGAGAAGAGTAGCTTTTGTCACTGTCTATTAACAAGATAGTTGTTAACTATAAGAATAACTCTCTGTTTTAAAGAAAATTTTAGACGAAAAATTGAAACGTAAAAAAATAATAAAAACCTTTGGTAACGATCACTATTCTCATGTTTACTGATACATCTCTGTTTTACTGTTCCTTTCCTACTGAATAACTATGCTGAAGCAAAATAACCGTAATATGTGGTTGCTAGTCGGTTCACTGTTCACCTTATACTTCGTCTGGGGTTCTACGTATCTGGTCATTCGAATCGGGGTCGAAAGCTGGCCACCGTTAATGATGGCAGGATTACGCTATCTGATTGCCGGGGTCTTATTGTTCAGCTTCCTGGCTATTCGCGGCCATGCTCTGCCGACTTTGCGCCAATGGATGGGTGCCAGCGCAATTGGTATTTTATTATTAGCTATCGGGAATGGGTTGGTCACCATTGCAGAACACCAACATGTCCCCTCCGGTATTGCTGCCGTGATGGTCGCGACTGTTCCATTATTTACTCTGTGTTTCAGTATGTTATGGGGAATGCGTAATACTAAACTGGAATGGTCGGGCATTGCTCTCGGATTAGTGGGCATTATATTGCTCAATACCGGTAGTAACTTATTAGGTAACCCGCTGGGTGCAATGTTGATATTACTGGCGTCTGCCAGCTGGGCATTCGGCTCGGTCTGGAGCTCACGGCTGGCCCTGCCCAGTGGGGCGATGTCTGGTGCAGCACAAATGCTGGTTGCTGGCGTTGTTCTGTTACTTGCCAGTGCATTCAGCGGCGAAGAACTCAATCAAATGCCCTCTATGGGAGGAATCCTCTCACTACTCTATTTGATTGTTTTTGGTTCCATGCTGGCTATCAGTGCTTACATGTTCTTGCTGAAAAATGTCCGCCCAGCGGTTGCAACCAGCTATGCCTATGTAAATCCGGTAGTTGCGGTATTGTTGGGCATTGGTTTTGCCGGTGAAAGTTTATCCACCACGGAATGGTGCGCGTTAGCTGTCATTGTTTCTGCTGTGGTTTTGGTGACTCTGGGGAAATTTTTGTTCAAACCACGCTAATAGCCCGAGAATGCAACATGGTTGTTTCATTTCGCCAACGGGCTATAATTCACGCTGTTTAGATAAAAAGTGAAAATAATTATGCTGAGAAAAGCACTCATTATCCTGATTGCGGTAATGGCTCTGAGTTCATTAGGTGGCGTTTTTCTGGCTGGACTGAACATTTATACCCGTTCAACCACCCCACATGTAACTGAAACCACGCAGTCCAGTTCATTGTCTGATATTGGCCCTGCCGGGTTGTCCAACAACGGTCAGGAATCACCCTAAGGCCTCATCCATTCGCGGCATCGCTGCTGCAAAAAGGTTAGCAAGCCCCTGACCCATTAAGACACCTGTGAGCGGTGGGGGCATAATAAATTTAAGGGTAAACCTCTTCCTACCAGCACGGCATTTTACTGCCGTCTTAGCTCTGTACCTCAACATATTTCATCAAGAGTCAGGGCTTCAATATTCCTTGTTTTAAAGCGTTATTACACCTAATGCCGCAGCCTTTTTTTCCATCTGCTTAATCACGCTATAAGCCGACCATGGCAATGTACTAAATCCTTTTATCAATAACTTATTCTTAGCAGAGCTTGCCTCGGGAGAGTTTACAGTGGCTGTTATGGCCTGACGCAACTGGGTTAACTGCTCTTTGGATGTCGCTAACGAGGTAATCAATGGCAAACCTGGGGCGAGATCGGTTTGCGCGATAATTTTTAATCCGACAACGGCTGATGGGCTATCACGCTGTAATAATGCAAAACTTACGCAATCTATCGCGGCAATATCGGCTTGCCGCTGTTGAATCATTTCGATGGAACGATTGTGCCCACCCGAAGCTACTGCACGAGAAAAGAACTTCCCATTGATCGCCAGTGGCGCAATCAAAGCACGCAAAGCATTATATCCTGACTGGGAGTCGGTGCTGTTGAAGGCTACGGCACGATGGCGAAAGTCAGACAATTGTTGACCTTCTTCATCTGCGCGAACCACCACTAAACTGCGGTAATACTCCTCTGAGCAATAAGGTGATTGATAGCTGAATGCGCCGACCAATTGAACTTGCTGTTGTAATAAAGTCATGAGAGGAAAACCACAGGTCTGACTCAAAAGCAGTGTAGGATCACGCCAATGTTGCAGTAAATCTGAGGGCCAACATAATTGTTCGGGGACTGCTGTGACGCCATGCTTGTACAATTGCTGCAACAATAATTGCAAAAAAGGTTGCACATCTTGCAGTGGCCTAACTCCGTACATCGGCAGTGAAATCAATATTAGCACCTACATAAGAAGATCAGTAAAAACCGAAGTATCAGTGTTTTTTTGCTACAGGAAGAAACTGTAATTCTCTCCAGCGAGATAAACGCCGATTCCACCGTGTAAAGATCATATCTGTAATAATCGCCAATAAGGCAACCACAATAGCCCCCTGGATAACATAGGCGGTATTAAAGCCGCTCAGCCCAATAATAATTGGCGATCCCAAGGTTTTCGTCCCTACTGTGGAAGCAATAGCAGCAGTACCAATATTAATAATGACGGACGTTCGGATCCCCGCGACAATAACCGGTGCAGCCAACGGTAATTCGACTCGCCACAAGATCTGCCTGGTGCTCATCCCTACACCTTCAGCAACCTCACGGATATCCCGGGAAACAGATTCAACACCTGTGATAGTCCCTTGTAAAATAGGTAATAAACCATAAAGCACTAAAGCAATAATCGCGGGCTTTTCGCTAAAACCCATTACCGGCACGGCAATAGCAAGCACCGCCACAGGGGGGAATGTCTGCCCCATCGCAACAATAGTTTCGACCACCGAACGAAACTCTTTCCCTGCTGGACGCGTCACCGCAATACCAGCGCTCACCCCAATAAAAACAGCGATAATGCTGGAAATCAGCACCAGGAAAACATGGGCGACGACCAGTGACCAAAATGTATCTTGCACATATATTGGCCTGTCGAGATCAGGGAATAACGCCGAAAAAAGGCTCCCCAAGGAGGTCATACCAAAAACCAAACCGGCCAATAAGAGCAATGCCCAACAAAGAGGGTCGGTTAACCCGCAAAGTAGCCCTGACTTAAGCCGCTCTATCAGGTGTTTCTTATCCTCACGAATCTTGACGGAAGTCGATTTCATACTCCGCCCTTATCTGCATCCGCAATCAAATCAGCAAAATAGAGCACCCCCAATGGCTGCCCCTGCTCATCGGCTACCAGTAATTTATCTGTCTGTCGTGACACAAATAGAGAAAGTGCTTCTCGCAAACTCGTTGTACCCAGTATGGGTTGCCCTAGCATAGTTTCACCGCGCCTGATACGTTGTTCGGCTCGCCCGAGGGACAACAGCTTAATCCCTAAATCACTGCGGCCAAAGAAATCACGAACAAAGTCATTCGCGGGCTGAGTTAACATTTCCAGAGGTGTCCCTTGTTGGATAACTCGCCCACCATCCATCAACACTATTCGGTCAGCCAAAGCCAAAGCTTCATCAATATCATGGGTAACCAGCACAATAGTCCGCCCCGATAACTGATGAATACGGGTAATTTCGAATTGCAATGCCGAACGTGTCACTGGGTCTAATGCCCCAAAGGGTTCGTCCATCAACAATACTTCTGGATCTGCGGCCAAAGCTCGAGCAACACCAACCCTTTGTTGCTGGCCGCCTGATAATTGATGAGGATAGCGATGAAGAAATTGTTCTGGATCGAGATGCAATAACTCAAGCAATTCAATCACCCTCTGTCGAATACGCTCCTGGGGCCATTTGAGCAATTGTGGTACGGTGCCAATATTGCGCTCCACAGTCCAATGGGGGAATAGCCCTATTGATTGGATGGCATAACCCATGCGACGGCGTATATCTTCAGGCTTATAATTACGAATTTCCTCTCCAGCAAAATGGATTACCCCTTCATCATGTTCAATAAGTCGGTTAATCATTTTTAGTGTGGTCGACTTACCAGAACCCGAGGTACCTATCAATACTGTAAATTCCCCTTTCGCGATCTGTAGCGTTAGATTATCGACTGCCCGTTTACCGGCAAAATATTTACTTACTTGATGGAAATGAATCATCGATGCGAAGTATCCATAAAAATAACGATGAATTTAAACAGCGAATCAACTACTACCGCCATCACTACTACGGGGATGACACCCAACAGCACTAAGTCCAATGCACTGCTGAGCAAACCTTGAAATACAATCGCGCCCAAGCCACCCGCACCAATTAGCGCAGCGACAACAGCCAACCCAACTGTCTGCACGGCAATAATCCGAACGCCAGATAAAATAAGTGGCATGGCAATGGGTATCTGTACCCGAAAGAACAACTGGCTGCGGGTCATGCCCATTCCTCGTGCCGATTCAACAACACTGTCTGATACAGCATCTAACCCGGCAACTACATTACGTACTAAGGGCAATAAGGCATAAAGTACCAGTGCGACAATCGCTGGCGCTAACCCAATACCACTTACTCCATGCTCTGCCAGCCAGGGAATAGCCGCAGCTAGCCCAGCCAAAGGTACAATCAGCAGGCCAAATAAAGCAATGGACGGAATAGTTTGAATAATATTTAATGTTGAAAAAACAGCACCTTGAAAGCGAGGAGAGCGGAAGCAGAATAGACCAAGGGGAATACCCAGAAGTACCGCTGGCACTAACGTTGCAAACAGGATTTGAAGGTGTTGCCATAAAGCATCATTAAACACATCTTGCCGATTAGCGTATTCTTTCATCAGTGACAATTGATCGAGTTGCCCGGTAGCCAACAATATTACGACGGGCAGAATCAGCAAAACATTAGCTGCGCTGCGCAAAATAGGATTTACAACCACGCGAGACATGCTATCGATAGCAATCAAAATGCTCATCCCGCTCATCAGCCAGAACCCACCGCCAAGAGATGTGCGAACCAGGCTTTCTTCGCCGCCAGCAAGTTGTGTAGCGGTTTTACCTGCCAGTAATAGCAATCCGAACAGCAGCAGTTCGGCTATCAAAATTATGGCCCAATACAGCGCAGCAGTTTGTTTAAAGAAAGCGAAGCTTGCCAGCATCAATATCGGTACTAACAACCACCAAACTGACCCTACTATCAACGACATTAATGAAATTCCCTGCCCTGATATCAACCGATTCGGTGCATGGCTGACAAAAGAAAGCCCGGCTCCTGATAAAATCATCAGAATAACCAGCGCCAACAGGACTCGGTTTTTTACAGACATAAAAATCCATCTCCATGACAGATAATCCCCGACGAAACAATGGATTATCTGTTTATTGAGGAATGCTATTTATATTGATTGCTATAGCACCCTCCCTGATACACATGACTATCCTTTCACAAACCCTTTTTCTTTCAGATAATTGGCTGCGACTTTCTTAGCATCCTGACCTTCAACCGCAATACGAGCATTCAGTTTTTGCAAGGTTGCACTATCAAGCGTGGCAAATACGGGATCAAGCAAAGCAGGGATATTAGGATGCGCTTTCAGTGTGGTTTCACGGATTATTGGGGTTGGCGCATAGATAGGTTGTACACCTTTAGTATCTTCCAATGTTTGTAAACCGAGTGCCGCTACCGGGCCATCGGTGCCATACGCCATGGCGGCATTCACTCCTGAGGTTTGCTCAGCGGCGGCTTTAATTGTTACCGCAGTGTCACCACCAGCCAACGATAAGAGTTGGTCTTGGTTCAATTTGAAGCCATATGCTTGTTGGAAAGCAGGCAGGGCATCAGGTCTTTCAATAAACTCAGCTGAGGCCGCTAATTTAAATTTACCTCCCGCATTAATCCATTTACCTAAATCATCCAAAGTTTTCAAATTATTCGCGCTCACCAAATCCTGGCGAACAGCAATGGTCCAGGTATTGTTCGCTGGCGCGGGTGAAAGCCACACCAGCTTATTTTTCTCATAATCTAGTGCTTTTACTTTTTCATAACCTGCTTTCGCATCTTTCCAGGCAGGATCTTTTTCATCAGAGAAGAAAAAGGCACCATTACCCGTGTATTCAGGGTAAATATCAATCTCCCCTGCAGTGATAGCCCCACGAACTACTTTGGTGGTACCCAACTGGGATTTATTGGTGGTTTTAATCCCATTAGCATCAAGAACCTGCACAATAATATTGCCCAACAATGAGCCTTCAGTATCAATTTTTGAGCCAACACGGACAGTATCAGCAGCCTGTGACGCACCACCTGAAACAGCCAACATTACTGTGGCTAACGCAAAAATCCGACGACGGGTTAAGGTCTTTGCCATGCTTTACCTCTATGTGCTCAAGGGTTAATGAAAGTTCATTCGTTAATGTCAGCAAAATACCCATATCAGTAAGGCTGAAAAACCAAACCATTAACAAATCAGCAACCATATTAGATTTAGTCGAAAATAAACCAAATAACCAGTTGATATTAAATATATTATTGACGTTAGACTAACCTAACTGACCTGCCACTTCCATAGATAACAGTATGATAGCTAAGTATATAAATGCGCTTTACCGAAAAGGATGACTGCTAAGATTACATAAATAGCTGTATATAACAACAGTAAAATATCGAAGCGTGGAAACAATATCTCCGATGTTGTTGGTGGCTTGATGTCTTCATTTTCACTTTGATAAATCACTTTAGACTGACTCAGTATGCCCATCACCCCTGTCAATTACAGTGTGCAGCCTTTTCTCAGCCGGAGTTTTCATTTCACTATCGTAAAAAGGATGAATTTCTATCTCCAAAGCTGTAAAAACAAATGCTTCTAACCATTCAGTATAGCCATTCACCACAAATTGCTCGCTGCGATGCAGATATTGAACCCGACTTTCCAGATAAATCCGGCGCAATCCATACCAGGGTATAGCCGGTAAATCGTGGTGAACCAAATGATAATTGAGGTTTAAAAAGAGTAGACGCCATGGCCATGCAGCCTCATTCAGAGTAGAACGTGCTGCGCTGTTTTCAGCTGCGCGATGCTCAAAAAAGGATCTTACCTTAGTCAAACTAAGGGCTGGATAGCTAATTACCAAAATATAAAAGACAGCCGAAATACCATAGCCAGCCATCCAGTAAAACAATAAGCCAAGTAAACCAAAATGAATCAACCACATTGCGATGGCCGGACGATCGCCGGTAATAAAAGCACGGATCGCACTACGAATGGTGGTGATGATATCTAACGCGGGTCCCAAAATTAATCGGCCAGAAAAGGTATTGCTAATACGGATAATACCTTTGAATAATTGTGGAAAATGTTGCCATTGCTTTGCGGTGTAATAATAGCACTCTGGATCTTTTTCAGGATGAGTCAGATCTTCATCTTTATGGTGTTGAATATGGGAGTCACGATAAAGACCATAGGGATACCATACTGCCAGTGGCAAAGTACCTAACAGCTGATTTACCCCTCGCCAGCGAGTTGGATGACCATGAATCAGCTCATGTTGTAGTGACATATACCACGCGGTAAATAATATTAGCAGTATGCTTCCCAGCACTGTGCCTAATTGCTGCCAATAAATAACACAGACAAACCAACCAGTATAAATAACACCTATCAATATCCAGGTAGGCAATTCCAGCCGCCATACCCAAGAGCGAGACAATAGTTTTATTCTGGCCCGTTGTTGCTCGCTAAGATAATAAGCAGCACCGGCTCCACGGTGATTAGATTTGGTATCAGCAGCAGGCATATTGAGGACTCATACTTGGCATAATTCTCACCAGTATCAGCTTAATGATCCCTGCTGCTAACTAACTTAAAATACTATGTAAATATGAGAATGTGATAATCGCCTTCTGTTTTGATCTGACTAAACTCAAAAAGCGTTGAGCTATGACGTGCCATATCAATTTTCAACTACATTAATCCAGCACAGCTCCTCCGCTGAAGCAGCAATAGCATCGAGTACTCTGGAGACTTTCCAGCCTTCTTCGAAATCTGGCCACATACGATCACCGGCAGCAATTCCGTTAATCAAATCACGGATCTCGACCGTTTTTTGGTCGTTAAATCCTATACCATGCCCAGCACTTACACAAAATGCTGCATAGTCGGGGTGCAGTGGCCCTGTAAGCAGTGTTTTAAACCCTTGTCTGGACTGAGGTTCATCGTGGCGATAGAGTTGCAATTCAGCCATTCGCTCTTGGGAATAACTGATTGTGCCTTTGGTTCCGGTGACCACATAGGTCAAACCCATTTTGCGGCCACAAGCAATACGTGAAGTCTCAATCGTCCCCATTGCTCCATTAGCAAAACGAACTAGCGCACTTGCCTGATCTTCATTTTCTACGTCACGTAACAATGAGGGATTTTTTGGATCAGGCCGCTGTTTAATCACCGTCTGCATATCACCACATACATTAGTGATATCACCCACCAGATAATGGGCCATATTGATAATGTGTGCGGCTAAATCACCTAGGGCTCCTAGCCCCGCCTGTACCTTAGTGCAGTGCCAATCTAACGGCGTTTGCGGATCTGCCAGATAATCTTCATTATGAGTGCCATAAAAATGCACGATATCGCCAATCTCGCCATTGGCAATGATCTCGCGGGCTAGCTGGCTAGTTGGGTTCTTCATATAGTTGAACCCCACCAACGTTTTCACCCCTTTAGCGCGTGCTGCCTCGGCCATTTCTTTAGCATCTGCGGCATTAAGAGCCAGCGGTTTTTCGGAATAAACATGCTTACCGTGGCTTATAGCTGCAAGAGCTATTTCTTTGTGTAAGAAATTTGGCGCACAAATATCTACGACATCAATTGCTGGGTCAGAGACTAATTCTTGCCAATTTGCAGTCGAACGGGAAAAACCAAATTCTTCAGCCCGTTGTTGAGCCAACTCAGGCGTGATCTCTGCCACCATTTCTAATACAGGCAAACCCTTTAAAGGAAAGACAGTCGCAACCTGCGCATAAGCAATAGCATGACAGCGACCAATATAACCGGTACCAATCAGGCCAATTCGAACTTTTTGCATTCTACTCCCCTCGCTTATTTATGATTAAGGCCCCACGAGGGCCTCTACTTGCTAACGGTTATACGAAATTAAAATTTCGCACTCAAGATTAAATTGGAATAAAAGCCTTTTTTTGCGAAGCAACTCATTTAATTTTCTAATCCCAATGAAATCTTGCATTAACAAATAGTAAACCAAGACACTTAGCTCACAAAAAGAAATCATAAAAAAATAAAATGAATTATTTATTCTTTTTATGAAGCAAATGAAACTATAAATTTAAAATTTGCGGAGTAATATGCATTACTGAGAACTCTGGGTTTCAATACGATGATTTCGTTATATAGTGAATACCACGATGAAGCACTCACCAGGTTGCTTCTATATAATTTCGACAGGTAACTTGCTATGAACTCATCTTTTTTAGTTACACCACAATGGCTGGCAGAACATATTGATGATACCAACATCGTTATTCTGGATGCCAGAATGTCACCGCCAGGATTAATCCCTAAAAGAGATATTCAGGCCGAGTTTGACCAAGGGCATATTCCCGGAGCTGTTTACTTTGATATTGATGCAATTGCAGATAACAGCACCGATTTACCTCATATGTTGCCATCTCCACAATTATTCAGTGAGATGGTCGGCCAATTAGGAGTTAGTGAGCGGCATACTTTGGTCATTTATGATGATGGCAACCTATTTTCAGCACCACGGGTCTGGTGGACACTCCGTATCTTCGGTGCCAAAAACGTATATATACTGGCCGGTGGTTTTAGTGGATGGCAACAGGCAGGTTTTGCATTAGAAAGCGGCCCAACATTCCCAACACCTCAAACCTTCAACGCAACATTCAACGATACTGCCGTCAAAAATGTTCATGAGGTTTTAGCCGCACTGGGAAATAATGAAATACAGATTTTAGATGCTCGTCCAGCCGGCAGATTCAAAGCTCAGGAACCAGAACCGCGTCCTGGATTGCGTCTTGGTCGCATCCCCGGCAGTATTAATGTGCCTTGGGGGAGTATGGTTGAGAATGGTAATCTGAAATCACCACAAGAACTGGAAGCTGTTTTCGCCGACCAAGGGGTGGATTTAACCAAACCTGTTATTACCAGCTGTGGCTCAGGTGTTACAGCTGCGGTGGTTGCTCTGGGATTAGCTGCTGTCAATGCACCCTCGGTAGCACTGTATGACGGTTCTTGGGCTGAATGGGGTGCTTCTGATTCGCTCCCAATCGATAGCACTCAACTGTCATAACATGACTTAAATAGCGACCAGGCTACGGACACCCTCAAGCTCCATATCGGTGCCGTGACCTCGCTGGACAATTTTGCCGCGGGACATCACCAGATAGTTATCCGCCAGCTCTGCGGCAAAATCATAAAATTGCTCAACCAGCAAAATAGCCATATCCCCTTGAGCTGCCAGTGTCTTGATAACTAAACCTATTTCCTTAATAATCGAGGGCTGAATGCCTTCGGTGGGTTCGTCAAGAATGAGCAACCGAGGTTGGCAAGCGAGCGCCCGCCCAATGGCCAGTTGTTGTTGCTGTCCGCCCGATAAATCACCGCCACGGCGATGTTTCATTTCCTGCAAAACTGGGAAGAGTTGATAAATATGTTCTGGTACAACCTGACTTTGTGATCCGGAAAAGCGGGAAAGACCTAACAGGATGTTCTCTTCTACTGTTAATCGGGGGAAAATTTCCCGCCCTTGTGGCACATAAGCAATCCCTCCTTTGACGCGCTGATGGGGGGATTGATGGCTAATATCGTTACCCTCCCAGGTAATGGTACCGTTCTTGGCTGGTACTAGCCCCATCAGGCATTTCAGTAATGTTGTTTTACCCACGCCATTACGGCCCAATAAGCAGGTTACCTCACCTATGGCAGCCTCGAATGACAAGCCGCGCAAGATATGGCTTCCACCATAATATTGATCAAGTTCATTCACTTGCAGCATATTTTATCCTTAAATACTCAGATAACGAGATATGAGAAGAAAGCGGCTTAGCGCTGTGAATCAAGCGCGATCCCCGAAGTTTGGCTAACCCAATGAGAGGGAATGCAACGCAAAGTAAAAACGGTTCAGCGCCCTAAATACACCTCTATCACCTGCTCATTTGCCTGCACCTCGGTCAGTGTTCCCTCAGCTAACACTTGTCCCTGATGTAATACGGTAACATGGTCAGCAATGGTCTCCACAAACCCCATATCGTGCTCCACTACCATCAATGAATGCTTCCCTGCTAATTGGTTAAACAGCTCGGCGGTATAAGCTGTTTCAGCATCGGTCATCCCTGCGGCTGGCTCATCCAATAACAGCAAATGTGGGTCTTGTACTAATAACATCCCGATTTCAAGAAACTGTTTCTGCCCGTGAGATAACAAACCTGCGCGCCGCTGACGCATATTACTTAGGCGCAGCATGGTTAATGTTTCATCAATTTGATCCCGCTGTTCACTGTTTAACTTAGCGCGCAAACTGGCCCAAACAGTTTTGGTACTTTTTTGGGCTAGTTCAAGATTTTCGAACACGCTCAACGCTTCAAATACTGTCGGTTTTTGGAATTTTCGCCCAATACCCGCCTGAGCAATTTCAATTGTATTCATAACAGAGAGGTCATGGTGTTGGTCGTACATCATCTTGCCACTCTGCGGGCGAGTTTTACCGGTAATGACATCCATCAGTGTTGTTTTGCCTGCGCCGTTTGGGCCGATAATACAACGCAGTTCCCCTACGCCTATTTGCAGCGAAAGGTTCCTCAACACCTGAAAACCATCAAAACTGACGTTGATATCTTCCAGAGTCAGCACGGGGTCGCGCTGCTGACGGTACTTATCCGCAGCATGTTGTACCGCACCGGGCTCCTGAGTAATCATTTCAGGGTAAATCAGTTGTTCTGTAATTTGAAACCGACTCATTTGTCTTTCCCCCGTCTCAGCAAGCCAATGACCCCTTGAGGTAAGAACAGAGTGACCAAAATAAAGATCAAACCGAGGAAGAATTGCCAGTATTCAGGCATAGCCATGGTGAACCAGCTTTTTGCACCATTGACAATGCCAGCCCCGAGCACCGGTCCGATCAAGGTACCGCGACCACCTAACGCAACCCAAATTGCAGCTTCAATAGAGTTCGTGGGTGACATTTCACTGGGATTGATAATGCCAACCTGCGGTACATATAACGCCCCCGCCAGAGCACACAATACGGCTGATAATGTCCAGATAAACAGCTTGAAACCTTTAGGGTCATAACCACAGAATGTCAGGCGATTTTCAGCATCGCGCACCGCCGTCAGTATCCGGCCAAATTTGGTCCGCGCCACGGCAAACCCGAGAGCCAAACTGGCAATAAGTAGTGCGAGTGTTGCCAGAAATAGGGCAATACGTGTCGAGGTTGCTGATACCGAAAAACCCAACATAGTTGTAAAACCGGTGAAACCATTATTCCCACCAAAACCAGTTTCATTCCGGAAAAACAACAACATGCCAGCGTAGGTTAATGCCTGAGTCATAATGGAAAAGTAGACACCTTTTATTTTGGAGCGAAAGGCAAAGTAACCAAAAATAAAAGCCAATAAACCGGGTACCAGTACAATCAAGCACAACGTCCAAATAAAATATTGGCTACCACTCCAAAACCACGGTAATTCAGACCATGAGAGAAAAGACATGAAAGCGGGCAAACCATCACCAGAAGCTTGCCGCATCAGGTACATTCCCATGGCATACCCCCCTAGGGCAAAGAATAAGCCATGACCGAGGGATAATAATCCGGCATATCCCCACACCAGATCTAATGCAATGGCAACCACCGCATAACACAGAATCTTACCAACAACGGTTAAGGTATATATCGAGATAGCCAGTGGGTTATCCGCAGGCAATAATGCCAAAAAAGGAAGAATAATCAGTAAAATAGTGACTATAACGGCTAATGACAGACTAAGAGTTGGGGCTCTACTCACCAAGGTTATCGCCAAAGGTTGATTCATTAGTCACTCACCCTGCCCTTGAGGGCAAACAGACCTTGTGGTCGTTTTTGAATAAACAAAATGATCAGCACTAAAATCAATATCTTGCCTAGCACTGCACCAATCTGCGGCTCCAGAATTTTATTGAGCATGCCCAGCCCCAAGGCGGCCACAACACTGCCGGCTAGTTGCCCAACCCCGCCAAGTACCACCACTAAGAAAGAGTCGATGATATAACCCTGCCCTAATTCCGGGCCGACATTCCCAAGCTGTGATAGCGCAACACCACCTAAGCCAGCAATACCAGACCCTAACCCAAAGGCCAACATATCGACTTTCCCAGTTGCTACCCCGCAACACGCGGCCATTGCACGGTTTTGTGTCACTGCTCGCACCTGCAATCCAAGGCGAGTTTTATTCAGCAATAACCAAGTGAGTAGCAAAACAATCACAACGAAAGCAATAACGGCAATACGATTCCACGGTAGAACCAGATTAGGTAAAAGTTGTACTCCACCCGATAGCCAGGCAGGGTTAGCCACTTCCAAATTTTGCGCGCCAAAAACCATCCGTACCCCCTGAATAAGCATCAAGCTGATCCCCCAGGTTGCTAGCAGGGTTTCTAGTGGGCGGCCGTACAGATGTCGAATCACGGTTCGCTCTAAAGCCATGCCAATTCCGGCGGTAATAAAGAAAGCAACCGGCAAAGCGACCAATGGATAGAGTGCCAACCAATGTGGCGCAAGTTGTTGAAACAAGGATTGCACTAAATAGGCGGAGTAAGCGCCCAACATCAGCATCTCGCCATGAGCCATATTAATAACGCCCAATAACCCATAAGTGATGGCTAATCCCAGCGCGGCCAACAGTAAGATAGATCCCAGCGACAGCCCGCTAAATACCTGCCCGATCACATCTCCCACCATCAATCGGTTTTGCACCTGCTTTAAACTACTGGCCGCTGCCGCACGCACTTGTGCATCAGGCTCAACCGTGGCATCAGTTAAGTTTTGCAGCCGTGATTGAGTCTGCGGTGAGCCAGATTGCCCTAACAGTTGTACGGCGTTTAACCGTATTTGTGGGTTGCTGTCGGTCAGTTGTAAATTTGCGAGTGCAATGTTCAACGCTTCTTTGACTTTACTGTCAGTTTCTAATTTCAAACGCTGATTAAGTAGCGGCAGTTGATCACTTTGCGCCTGTTGCTGTAATTCCTTTGCCGCTTTTAAGCGCACAGATGCATCGTCACTCACCAGCCGTTGAGCTGCCAAAGCATTGGCAATCAAAATACGTAACCGATTGTTGAGCCATATCTTCTTCGGTACGCCGGTAGGTTGCAGCCCCCCCTCAAGGGGGATGAAAACCTGATGATTCTGGACGAAAACCTGCCCAGCACTGTCTATCACTAACGTTTCTTGTTTAAGCGCTTGTAATAATGCTAAACGACTCGCATCCGGTTCTGTCGCCCATTGCTGCAACATCGTGGCCTGTTGCGAACGATTAGCCGCAGCAAAATCATGGGCAGGCCCTGCCATTGCAAATGTCGACATGCCTAATAGCAAGCACAGCATCACCTTAAGCAAATCATTGGCCTTTCTACTCCAAACAGGAATTAACGATTTCATAGGCCCACTCATCACGGATATGTGGCAAAAAAGAGCCGGAGGCAGCAACATCTGACTGACTCCGGAAAGTCGGTACTACTGGGTGCTTTTCACTGGATGGTCCGGTTTTTTGTCATTTCCGGCGATAAATGGGCTCCACGGTTGAGCGCGGATAGGGGCATCCGTCTGCCACACCACATTGAACTGCCCATCAGCTTCGATTTCGCCAATCATTACAGGTTTATGTAAGTGGTGATTCGTCTTATCCATAGTTAAGGTAAAACCGGATGGTGCCGGATAGGTTTGACCAGCCATGGCTGTACGCACTTTATCCACATCAGTTGATTTGGCCTTCTCCACCGCCTGCGCCCACATATGCATGCCAACCCAGGTTGCTTCCATCGGATCATTGGTAACAGCGGTATCAGCATTCGGTAACTTGTGAGCTTTGGCATAAGCTTTCCATTGCTCAACAAACTTTTTGTTAGTTGGGTTATCTACCGATTGGAAGTAGTTCCACGCCGCGAGATTACCCACTAATGGTTTAGTATCAATACCGCGAAGTTCTTCTTCACCCACGGAGAAAGCAATGACTGGCACATCAGTGGCTTTAATGCCCTGATTGGCTAATTCTTTGTAGAAAGGAACATTGGAATCACCATTTATGGTGGAGATAACTGCTGTTTTGCCATCGGCTGAGAACTTTTTAATATTACTCACGATCGTTTGGTAATCGCTATAGCCGAACGGGGTATAAACCTCCTCGATATCTTTATCCTGAATACCTTTACTGTGCAGGAACGCCCGTAAAATTTTATTGGTTGTTCGCGGATAAACATAATCAGTACCTAACAGAATAAAGCGCTTCGCTGCACCACCATCGTCACTCAATAAATATTCCACTGCGGGGATAGCTTGCTGATTTGGTGCCGCGCCGGTATAGAAAACATTCGGTGACATTTCCTCACCTTCATACTGTACCGGGTAAAACAGTAAACCATTAAGCTCTTCAAATACGGGCAGAACTGATTTACGAGAGACCGAAGTCCAGGCCCCGAAAACAACAGCGACTTTATCTTGTGTTAATAATTGCCGTGCTTTTTCAGCAAATAACGGCCAGTTAGATGCTGGGTCAACAATAACCGGTTCAAGTTGTTTACCTAATACTCCACCGTGCGCATTGATATCATCAATACTCATTAACGCCATATCTTTCAGGGGAGTTTCAGAAATAGCCATCGTACCGGACAACGAGTGCAAAATACCTACTTTAATGGTATCAGCGGCCAGTGTGCCAAAAGCCACCCCCAAACTGACAACCGAAGCTGAAAGCGCAAAAACCTTAATTAAGTTACGATGTTGCATAGCGTTAACCTCTGGTCGTTGAGTAAAAACACACAAGATTGAATGACTCTGCGCAATCGCCGTGCCAGCTTTATATCTTGATGATTTAATTCAATATTTTAAATATTTCGACCAAATAGCCTGATATACAGCCGATTATCTGCACCATTAACGCGCAACAAACGAGCACATATAGTGCAATGCAAGAAGGTGAGAGATATAAAGAAAAGACTAACTGAGATGTGCTAATTTAAAAATAGAGTGAAGTTAGCTTGTTAATTAACAAAAAAACAGGAATAGCAAATTGCCGCTCCTGTTTTTTCACTGGTAATCAACATCAGGTTTTTATATCGACGTGATTATTTCTATTTTTTAGGACCACGTATACGTAATGTCAAACCCTTAAGGAAATAGCGCAATACCTGATCACCACATGGCCGGAAGTTTTTACTGCCTTCTTTACGGAACAAAGCATTTAACTCAGGTTTGGATACTGGAAACTCGACAGCGTTGAACACGTCATGCATATCGGTGTCTTTCAATTCAAACGCCACACGCAGTTTTTTTAGCACGATATTGTTAGTGATAACTGGCTCTACCGCAGGTGCCGGGAACTTGTCATCTTTACCACGCCTAAAGAAAATCAGGCCATTGAGGAAATGTGCCATCACCAGATCAGGGCAATCCTGATAACCGGCTTCATCTTCTTTTTTAAGAAAATTAACGACATCCGCATTGTCCACGTCAAAGTCAGCCAGCTTAATGATTTCAGTTATCTTGGTATCGTTTACGTTAAGCATATAGCGAACACTGCGGAGCACATCGTTGTTGATCATATTACTGCCCTATTCCTATTATTTAGATTAGACGTGCGCGAATATCGCAAGAAAAACAAAAATCTTCTTTAACGTCTAGCGGGCAGTATTGTATAGATCCATGTCAATTTTCTCAATGTAAATCTGATTGATGATAAAAACACAGCAGAAATAAAAGAATCATAAAGTGTAATTATTCAATAGAAAATAAATTAAGGTAAGACATAAACAAACACTTATCTTAATAACTAGAATAGATATTAAACTTTAGATTTAATATTATTGGTTGATTGATAAAGTGCGACTTCCTCACCAATAATATATTTCTTCCGTAAAGTAGCTGAGATTTTATCCATAATCATGACAATAACCACCATGATTAATGTAATAAACATCACGACATCCCAATTCCATAAACGCATATTCTCGGCATAAACTAAACCGATCCCTCCTGCCCCGACAAAACCTAACACTGCGGCCGACCGGGTATTGGATTCAATCTGATAGAGGCTTAACGCTAAAAAAGTGGGGAAAGACTGAGTGAAAATACCAAAACGCTGTTTTTGCAAAGCATTAGCTCCCATAGCAGTCAAACCACGATTAGGTAATTTATCTACCGCTTCATGCCCTTCGGCATAAAGTTTACCGAGCAAGCCCATATCTTGCATAATAATAGCCAACCCCCCAGCAAGTGGCCCCATACCGACAGCGCGCACAAAAATCAGCCCCCAAATCGCCATATCTATACCACGAAAAATATCCAAGAAACGTCGTACGATAAATGAAATAAGGCGTAAACTTGGTGTCGACATTACATTTCGCGCCGCCAGAAATGACAGGGGTAAAGCAATCAGAGTGGCAGTAAGTGTTCCGGCAAACACAATAGCTAAGGTAATAAAAATCTGACCAAAGTAATATCTAAATGGCCAATTGACGAAGTCATGCCAAACAAACATGCGCAAAAAATATCGACTTATTTGCTGGCTACCATTAACAAATGCCGGCCAGGGAATGCCAAAGGTTTTAAAGAAAAAAAGGTAATATAAAAAAATAGCTACCCCAATGATAGTAACCCATCTGATGTAGCGTTTTTGTTGTAAGAAAATCTGCGGATGCTGTTGCTTCAGTGTAAAAAGCTGCTCTGCGGTTAAATTATTATTTAGCATTATGACCCCCCTTCCACAACTCGCTTGCGTAATTTGCCGGATGTGTAATCTAACAGCGAAACCACGATAATAATCAGCAGTAGTGTCATACTCACCTGATCATAGCGGTCCAATTTTATTGAGGTCATTAACTCCTGACCGATACCCCCCGCGCCCACCAAACCCAAAATAGTCGATTGACGAAAATTAATTTCCAGCCGCATAAAACTATAAGAAAGAAATATGGGTTTTACTTGCGGCCAAAGTGCAAAGCGCATCCGTTGCAATTTACCTGCCCCACAAGCAGCGAGGCCGCGAACAGGTTTATCAGATGCGGTTTCCAATGATTCGTAAAACAACTTGGTTAAGCTGCCAATAGTGTGTAAGGCCAGCGCTAAAAAACCGGGAATAGCCCCAATTCCAAAAGCCATGACAAACATTACTGCCCATGCTAATTCTGGCATCGTGCGTAAAAAGGCGACAAAGGTCCGGATAGATAATCTCAACCATGATGGACTTTGAGTATTATTCGCCGCCAAAAAAGCCAGAATAATGGCAACCATTACCGACAAAATTGTGGACGCCACAGCCAATTGCAGTGTTTCCCAGATTAGCGGTAACTGAATCGGCAGACGATAGCCCCAATAAGCTAACGAGCCTTCCGTATGACCATCCGCCAATATTTTATGCCAATGGAGTACGGGGATAGTTTCAACCAGATAATCAAAAAAATGCGGAATAGAAATAAAAACAGTATGTAAATTAAACTCAGCAACACTTCCCGCACCAAGATATATAATGACCAGCGTCAATGACCAAATCAACGTTTCACGTTTCTGTTTAGCGCGAACCCGCTGATAGTAGTGGTTGAAGTCCGTATTCAAAATTAGCTACCACCTAAAAAATAGCTCCGGCAAGCCAGAGCTAAACTATTTTTATCCGCAGAGCCGACTTAGCGGTCGCCTTTGGTTAATTCGCGCTTCATATCAATGATTGTTTGATATTCACTTAGTGATGTCTCACCAATATGCTGTTTGCCGCCCATTGCTTTGATAAAGCAGGCGTGATTTTCTTTATCCAGTTTTTTAACCGCCGCTACGAGTTGTGCTTTAAGTTCAGGTGGCAATGCGCCACGCACTAAAATCGGGCCATTAGGAATCAGTGGAGATTCCCAGATGATACGGATCTGTTTCATTAAATCCGGGTGATCCATTCTAATCATGCGAGTAAATGCGCCACTGGTATAACCGGTATTGTAGTCGCCGATCATTGATGCCCATGTTACTGCGCCGTCAAATTGACCATTAATAACACCCAAAATATCCTGCTCATGGCCACCAGAGAATGTCACGCTAGAGAAGAAATTATTATATTTATTATCTGCTGTCCCGCCTAATTTATGTTTAAAAACTTGGTTAGGGATCAAGAAGCCTGAAGTTGAGTCTGGATCAGCAAAACCAAATGCTTTGCCCTTTAAATCTTCAATTTTCTGATAAGGGCTATCAGCTTTAACGACTACAACTGAGTGATAACCGCGCGACTTGTCAGTATCATCAATAGCAATACCCACGATATCGACGGCTTTAGGATCTTTAATATAAACAGAGGCAAAAGAGGAGGGAGACATACTTAATACCAAGTCAATCTTCCCACCCAGTAAATCTTGAATCACCCCCGAATAGTCAGATGCGTTATGCAAATTAGTTTTAACGTTTAATTCTTTATCCAAGAATTCTTTGACACACATATTATCGCCAATTTGCTGTGTCGCATTCTGCCCGCCCAGAATACCCAGATTAATTTCTTTTGGTGCATCCGCTGCAGTGGCATTAAATACCATCATGCTTGCCAATAATGAGGTAAGACAAAGTACTTTTTTCATTAAAATAACCTATTCTGATAAAGGGATAAGTGGGAATTAATGCAAAAGCTCGATTGACTCATCGCTATATATATCCTGAATAATAGTGTCATTCAGCATAGAGGGATGTCCGTCAAAAATGATTCGTCCATGAGCAATACCAATGACTCTTGTACAATACTCTTTGACTAAATCGACAGAGTGTAAGTTAACGACGACTGCAATATCGTCTTCACTTATTTTCTGTAATGTATTCATAATGCGCGTGGTGTTTTTGGGATCCAAAGAAGCAACGGGTTCATCAGCCAATAATATTTTAGGGTTTTGCATCATGGCTCGGCAAATAGCCACTCGCTGCATTTGCCCACCCGAGAGATTTTCTGCACGTTGCAAAGCATGAGGTAACATATTAAGCCAGTGCAACAACTCAATTGCCCTGGCGCGATCCTGGTCTGCAAAAATTTTAAAAAATGATTTTAGGGTGGAGGTATAACTGAGGCGGCCTAATAAAACATTGGTCATAACATCAAGGCGCGGAACCAAACAGAAATCTTGAAAAATCATGCCACATTTGGCTCGCCACTTTCTCATCTGCTTGGTTGTCAGTGCAGCGATATTTTGGGTTTCACCATTGTCATGATAATTAATAATTTCACCAGCACTGCTGGGAATAGTACCATTTAAAACATGCAATAATGTCGATTTTCCGGCACCAGAACGACCAATTATTGCGACAAACTCACCCGCGTGAAGCTCAAAATTAATATCATCCAGAACTCGATGCTGTGACTTATACGCCTTAACTAAACCTTTAACAGCAAGTACCTTTTTACGCGATTCTGACACCACAGCTGGATAATCAGCAACAGTGAATTTACGCAACGCCTGGCCCATGTCATGTCTCTCAGATTGCCTGTAGTCATGAGCCATTAACGAATATTTCTATTGCATATTGATGATAGTTTTATGAGAGGAAGGTGACAGAATTTGGCCACCTTCCTATATTTTGATCAGTCTATATTTCTTAATTAATGCTGATTTCGTCAGCTAATAAGTATTTAAAATTACTGTAAAAGCACTTAAATAGCCTCTAACTTCTCAACTTTCGGTAGACAAATAGCACGACCAGCGAGCCGATAACTGCCACCACAAAGCTGCCAAAGTTAAACCCATCAACCTTGCCCATCCCAAAGAAAGTACTGATATAGCCACCAACCAGCGCACCCACTACGCCGAGGATTATAGTCATAATAAAACCACCACCATCCTCTCCTGGCATAATCCACTTAGCCAAAATACCGGCGATAAGACCAAAAATAATCCAAGATAGTATGCCCACAAGTACCTCCATAAAATTAAAAATTACTGATAGAAGATTTACCTATTTCATTCATTACAAATGAAACATTACAGCATCAAACTGCTGTCGTCATTGTTAAGTTAAGACCCGAATAGCAAAATCTGCAAATCAAATCCGCCATATCCAGGTGAAATTAAATGACAGGTTCACGCGGTGAAAAAACATGGTTAACTCCCTGTTGTTGTAGCTTTTCCAACAAATCATGCCCACCATTCGGTACACTATGAGCAAACTCTCTTTCACTGGCAAAAACAGGACTGGCCCAGTATATATTAACCGAATCATCTTGCTGAAGAGGCAATATTAGGCTCTCAGCATTGTCATAAAGCTTTGATGATAAAATATAGCCTTCATACCCTTGAGGAGCAACTTCTGACTCCAAGGTATGCCCTTCCCCCAGCCAAGTTATTTTGCCCCAAGGTACATGAGAAAAACCAGCTAGTGCGCTAGCCATATGAATAGCATTATCCTCATTAACAAATTGGCTATCAATTGCTATAGCCATTTCGAAACGCCGGTATTGAGTCGCATCGTCATTGAATAATATTTCAACCCATGGTTGAGGACGAATACTAACCCCCAATGTCAGAAAATAATATATTCCCTCTTTTTCGTGCTGTGAAATAGCCATAGGCGGCCACTTGCCTTGGTCGATGGCATAATATTTCATCGCAGAGCCGAAATGTTGTTCATAACACTGAATGTATTCAGCCTGTAACGCGGGCCAAGGGTTCCCTTCTTCCTGCTGCCAGGTTCGCCAAAATTGGCGTGTATTTTGGGCTCGAGCATATTGAGTATTAGTGGAAGCTGAACCCAGTGATAATGTTAGTGGGTTGTCTTTAATACAACTGGCAGAATAACAAACCGAGTGATCAATATATAAACTCCAACCGGGAATAATCGCCAATAATTGCCCCTGATACCATAATGCAGCACCATCATCACTTTCTGACCAGATAATTGAAATAAACTGCGCATCAAGTTCAGCCTCACCAGCCACATTGCGGCAAAACTCAGCAGCTAATCGTGGAGCTAATCCTTGTTCAAGAGCGGCATTATCAGTCGATATTGGCGCTGCAACCAAATTTCTCACCCAACATGCACGAACAGGGAAACGCTCTTCAAACGCCTCTTGCGGATAAATATAGAAATACACTACCCGGTGGTCTTGTTGTACCACGGCTACTAATGTCTGGTTGTCATTACTGACTTCGGCCAGCACCTCAGATTCTTTCATATCGCCTCAACTATATCGGCAAAGGATTTCAGGCTAAACACGCTATATTGCCTGCCGTAAAATAAATCTATTAGCGAGATACGAATAATCTTATGCTAATAACTCTGTACTGAAAAATGTAAAAAGTGACTGCAAAACTCAGTAATAGTGTAAAACGACTTATCTCTTTAAATCATCAGCAAAAGTCTCAAAAGCTCTCGATATCAACATGAATATCTAGACAGATATTTTTATAATTGATTCAATATCTTCCTATGGAAACTGGCTCTAATGATAGAGTATGACCTAAAGATTAATAACCAATAGTAGATAGTCTACCGCCAGCTTTCACGCTAAAATAGAACCATTATTTTTTCGTAGAATAGAAGGATGATATGGCATTTATACCGAAGAACTACGCGCGTTTGGAAAGTGGGTATAGAGAAAAAGCGTTGAAGATTTTTCCGTGGGTTTGCGGTAAATGTTCACGAGAATTCGTTTATTCCAATCTGCGCGAGCTAACAGTTCACCATATCGACCATGATCACAGTAATAATCCCGAAGATGGCAGCAATTGGGAGATGTTATGCCTTTTTTGCCATGACCATGAACACTCCAAATATACCGAAGCAGACCTCTATGGTTCGACTGTCATCGCTGGCGATGATGCACAAAACGATCAGGGGGTTGCCACCCATAATCCATTCGCTAATTTGAAGTCTTTGATGAAAAAATAGGGCTATTTGGCCGTGACAGCGAAAACGGCCAATACTACATTATAAGGGTTCTTCAGGTGCTCGCTAGAAACCCAATAGCTGTCGGTATGACCGACTTTCTTGTTGTTCTGCCAATAATCCTAATCTATCAGCTAAATCTCGGCATTCAGCCTTGAGATTATCAAGCGACGAGGCATCATCAGTCATAATAGCTATTTCAGCAAAATCACCCAATCTCGCCAGGTTATCAACCGTGACATGAAATTTTCCAACAAAATAGATGCTACGTCGTTTCTCCAATGTAAACGCTGGCTGATAACCTAATGTTGACAACATACTCTGCACTTTGTCGATATCTTCAATATTAGTCGCTTCGCAACGTTCGCTACCCGGCCCTTTAACTATCCACAAACGAATACCCGATGGATTCATTTCTCGTAAAACCATACTTATTTGCTTAGCCGCTAAATCACCACTATTTGCTTCCAGATAGATATCTTTTTCATGATTATCCACGGTAAATGCAATTGCTTTATACATAACTAACTGTTTATGCAATTGAGCGATATCCGATACCTGGAACTTCAACTCAACCTCATATTTACCAACAAAATGCTCACTCATAAAATGCCTTATTAATCCGTGCCATAATCAAATTAGATCCTATACTTCATAGTCTGATGGTCAAAAATTATTATTGTGATAGTCATCAAATTAGCGTCCATACTCGCCATGCTAAGCCGCAAGCTGCACAAATAACAATATAATCGCTAGTGACGTAGAAAGTTTCACAAAATTAATACAATGATAGGGATATGCTTGTATGAAACAATCTAATGATAAAAAAACTGAAACCTTGTTAACTCAGTTGCAGCATATTGTTGGCGCGCGCTACTTATTGACTGGCGAACGACAAACTGAACGTTATCGTACCGGTTTTCGATCAGGCGCGGGTTCTGCCCTCGCGGTCGTATTTCCTTCTACATTGTTGCAACAATGGCAGTTATTGCAGGTCTGCGTAGCAGCCGACACTATCGTTATCATGCAAGCAGCGAATACTGGACTGACCGAGGGTTCAACTCCTAGTGGTGATGATTACGACCGCCCTATTGTTATTTTGAATACATTACGCCTCAATCAAATTCAGTTACTCAATGATGGTAAGCAGGTTATTGGCTTTCCCGGTAGTACTTTGAATCAACTGGAAAAACGCTTAAAACCTTATGACCGTGAACCCCATTCAGTCATTGGTTCTTCCTGTATTGGGGCTTCTGTTATTGGGGGTATTTGTAATAACTCAGGAGGCTCTTTGGTTCAAAGAGGCCCTGCCTACACCGAAATGGCACTATTTGCGCAGATCGATGCTCAAGGTGAGTTGCAATTAATTAATCATCTAGGAATTAATTTAGGCAATACACCAGAGGAGATTTTACAGCGTTTAGAGCGGGGCAAATATCGGGCCAGCGATATTGATCAAGGAACACAGCAAGCATCTGATCATGAATATGCTACACGAGTGAGAGATATTGATGCCCCCACCCCATCTCGTTTTAATGCTGACCCAAGACGCCTATTTGAAGCGTCCGGGTGCGCGGGTAAATTGGCTGTGTTTGCTGTTCGCCTGGATACATTCCCCAGTGAAAAACAGCAGCAAGTTTTTTATATTGGCACCAACCAGACGCAAGTATTAACAGAACTGCGGCGTGCTATTTTACGCAATTTCAAGCACTTGCCAATTGCTGGTGAATACATGCATCGTGACATTTTCGATATCGCAGAGGTGTATGGTAAAGATACATTTGTCATGATCAACAGTATGGGTACCAATAATATGCCGCGTTTCTTCACCTTAAAGGGCAAAATTGATGCGCGTCTGAGTAAAGTTCCGTTTCTGGTTGATCACTTAACTGACCGGATCATGCAAGGTTTTAGCCAAGTACTTCCCAACCATTTGCCAAAGCGACTTAAGAGTTATCGTAATAGATATGAGCATCACTTGATGTTAAAGATGTCAGGTCAAGGTATTACTGAAGCCCAGCAATTTTTAAAGGAGTTTTTTGCTACTGCAGAAGGTAATTTTATTACCTGTACTGCCGATGAAGGTAAAAAAGCTTTTTTACATCGTTTTGCTGCGGCTGGGGCCGCCGTTCGCTATCATGCAGTCCACGCCGATAAAGTTGAAGACATTCTAGCGCTGGATATTGCTCTACCACGTAATGAAGAGCAGTGGTTTGAAACTTTACCACCTGAAATAGACCAATGTCTGGTTGCCAAACTCTACTATGGCCATTTTTTGTGCCATGTTTTTCACCAAGATTATATTGTGAAGAAAGGAGTCGATACGCACGTCTTAAAACAAAAAATGTTATCTCTTCTAAATGATAAAGGGGCTGAATATCCAGCCGAACATAATGTCGGGCACCTCTATATCGCCAAGCCCGGATTAAAGGCTTTTTATCAGCAGATAGACCCAACCAACAGCTTTAACCCAGGGATTGGCAAAGCTTCGAAACTTAAATATTGGCAGACAAAATAATGCTACCAATAATGAGTATGGCTTGAATCAGAAAAAATTAAGCATTATCCGAATTGCAGCAATATAGCGGATCGATTCTGCCAGACAAACTATAGTCATAGTCTGATACCAATTAAGGTTGGTATAACTAGTAAACGTTATTTTTTCATCTTGATGATTGGGAGAACAAATGAAAATAATACTGTGGATTGTTGCGATCATTTTTATTGTAGGCTTACTGACCATTACTGGCGTATTTAAACTAATTTTCTAGTTTTATCAGTAATATGGGAGCTATTAACTCAATATTCTAGGCAGAATTTGCCAGTCACTCGCAAACTCTGCCTTTCAATTATCAATTGTGGTATTTATTCGGATACCTGAGCTAATCGGCCTTGAGCATCTTTTTGCTGGCGATAGCTTTTTGCAGCACCGGGGATCGGTGCGGCCTTACCCGTTTCCATCCAACTGCGCAGACGGTTTGCATCTGCAAAGTGGGTATATTTACCAAAAGCATCCAAAACAACCAGTGCAACAGGGCGATTACCAATAACGGTACGCATTGCCAAACAGTGCCCAGCCTGATTAGTAAAGCCGGTTTTAGTTAGCTGGATATTCCATTTATCGTTATAAACTAAATGGTTAGTATTTCGGAACGGCAACGTGTAATTTGGCTCGCGGAATGTTGCCATTTTCTCGGTTGTGGTGCTTAACTGACCAATGAGTGGATATTGCTTGGTCGCTACCAATAATTTAGTGAGGTCACGCGCTGTCGAAACATTATTTATCGAGAGACCGGTGGGTTCGACATAGCGCGTTTTAGTCATTCCTAGTGATTTAGCTTTTGCATTCATCGCCTTAATAAAGGCGTTATAACCGCCCGGATAGTGATGAGCCAGGCTTGCTGCAGCGCGATTTTCCGACGACATAAGCGCCAGCAACAACATATCTTTGCGGCTAATTTCACTGTTCACTCTAACCCGTGAAAATACGCCTTTCATTTCTTTGGTTTGATGGATATCGACTGAAATAATCTCATCAAGCGGTAATTTAGCATCTAATACCACCATTGCCGTCATCAGTTTGGTGATGGATGCGATCGGAACAACTTCATCTGCATTGTTAGCATAAATTACTTTGTTCGTTTGTAAATCAACCACCATGGAGCTCCCCGAGGCCAGCTCAAGAGGTGCTTTACCTTTCACTTCACTGGCTCCACCACTCGCTATCGCTGCCGGAACAACACTAATACTGGTAGATAAAAGCAAGAAACTTAATAGTGCAAAACGGATTTTCACATGCATGTTCGTCAGCTTAAATAGGTTGTCTGGAGCCATTGTGGTTTATCCGGCGCATTATAAATTACAGTAATGCCGTGCGCACCACACATTCTAAGAATGATTGTTACAAAGATTAAAGCTGCCTAATCGCTGCTCAGCAATAAACATTTTTTAAAGAAGGTAAAGATTAACCCTTAATAATTATTATATTGAAAGATAGTTTTTGTACACAAAACAATCAACAACATAGAGTTGATCGGATTCGGGGGTACTCATTCCATTTCAGCAAATTCATCGCCTGCCTTTTAATTAATCAAGGTAGCCTTAACAAAGTGTCAATAGTATGAAAAAAAACATATTCTAGCTTAAATATTATCCTATAATTCCAACAGAAATTTTTAGATAAACCTAATTTACAGGTGTTTATATGGGTACAACAATTTTTGGTATTCTCTTTGGGGTATTTCTAATCGCAGCTGGGTTAGCGGATATTCATGATGAAAATCTGGCGTCGCTGACATTCTGGGTAGATGCGTTGCTGATTTTTGTTGGGGCCGTATTTCTATTAGGTATAGCAAAATTTATTGGTCGCAAGAAAAAATAGCCTTTTGGCTGACCTCAATAAAGGCGCTTAAAGCGCCTTTTCCCTCATTAATTTTATGCCAACTCTGTCATGACCAACTGAGCTATTTCAAAGTAAATAATCAGACCAGTTCCATCAATAAAAGTCGCAATAAAGGGGGCTGATACCACAGCAGGGTCTATCGATAACCGTTTTAACACCATCGGAATAATGGAAGAAACAATCGCGCTCCATACGGTGATGGCGACAACTGTCAAGCTTACAACAATTGTGACTTCCATTCCGACCCCGAGAAACCAGGCACGAATCCAGGCAGCCAGACCAATAGTCGTTGCCACCATTAACGAAGTAGAAACCTCTTTACGTAATACTGCACCAATATTACGTAAACTGACCTCGCCTAACGCCATCGCGCGGACTAACGTCGAGGTAATTTGCGTCCCACTGTTACCCCCGGTACCAATTAATAATGGAATAAAGAATGCCAACGCAATAGCAGCCTCTAGTTGCTCCTCAAATGCTTTTAATACTGTGCCAGTGTAGGCTTCTGCTACAAATAACAGTAATAACCAAATAACACGTTTACGCCATAATGTTATCGGGCTGGTTTCTAAGTAAGGTTCATCCAGCGGTAAGCTGGCTCCTTGCCGCTGAGCATCCTCAGTATTTTCATCTTCGATCAGCTCAGCAATATCTTGAGCCCGTAATACCCCCATTAATTTACCGTGGCTTAATACGGGAACAAGATCTAAACCGCTTTTTGACAACAGGCCTACCGACTCATGCCGATCCTGATCTGGCGATACTGAGAAATAACTCTGATTAATAATTTGGAAAATTTTTAGATCTTGTTGCTCTTCCGTCAATAATTTTTTAACTGAAAGTAATCCGAGTAAATGCCGATGACCATTGGTCACCAATAACTGGGTCGGTATTTCATTATCGGAGATGTTCTGCAAGAAATAGGCTTTAGCTTCAGCGACTGACATATCAGCCGATACCGCAATATAGGCATCGCTCATATAAGCGCCTAAGGTGGATCCTTTATCTTCGCCTGAATTAAATTGGTCTTGCTTTTGCAATGCTAAGTCGAAATGTGAACTCATAAATCACCCTATTACTGTTATTCATCAACTAAACAGTACTCAAATAGGGGCGTAACCAGATTAGAGAGTGCTCTATGGCTATCTCCGTGTCTAAGTTTTAGCACTATACAACGTATCTGATTCCTCAGAAGTTACTTTGGGCTATACCTTAATCCGATATAGCCTGTCCTAACCTTGGGCGTCTCTGGACGTCGTCAGATCAGTAACCTGTGTTTGTATAGGAGCCTCGCCTAACGAGATACTGCATTTAAAATGCCCGCACACTATAGACGTGATACTTAAAGGAGATCAAAAGAACAATCATTCTTGTTTAGGTTATATTTAAGATTAATATTCATATAAGTAATGAAAAAACAGCAGAAAATCAAACCCGCAGAATAGCTAATGCAATATCTTTTGAGGTTTTTAATGCGCGGATTTCGCTGAATAAATCCGTAGCTTCAGTATATTCTTTGCGCAGATATCCCAGCCACTGTTTGATTCGGGCAACATGATAAAGTCCTGTATCGCCCTGCTTCTCTAATTGCACATACTTTTGCAGCAGTTTGACCACGTCCGGCCACGGCATACGCGGTTCGTTATACTTCACCACTCGGCTTAAATTTGGCACATTCAGTGCGCCACGGCCTAACATAACCGCATCGCAACCCGTAACTTTCATGCACTCTTGCGCACTCTGGTAATCCCAAATTTCGCCATTAGCAATCACGGGTATCGTCAGGCGCTGGCGAATTTCACCTATTGCCTGCCAGTTAATGCGTTCCGCTTGATAACCATCTTCCTTAGTACGGCCATGTACCGCTAATTCCGTTGCGCCCGCTTGTTGCACCGCATCGGCAATTTCAAACTGACGATCACCCGAATCCCAACCTAAACGAATCTTTACCGTTACAGGTAGATGGGCTGGCACAGCTTCACGCATCGCTTTGGCACCCTGATAAATCAGCTCAGGATCTTTTAATAAAGTGGCTCCACCGCCACTGCCGTTAACCAATTTTGAAGGACAGCCGCAGTTTAAATCCACACCGTAAGACCCCAACTCAACAGCACGAGCGGCGTTTTCTGCCAGCCATTGCGGATATTGGCCCAACAATTGGATACGCACCTGAGTACCAGAAGAGGTTCGGCTCTGTTGATGAAGTTCAGGGCATAAACGATAGAAAGATTTTGCAGGCAATAGCTGATCAACTACACGGAGAAACTCAGTGATACATAAATCGTAGTCATTCACTTCAGAAAGGAGTTCTCGGACTAATGAGTCGAGAACGCCTTCCATAGGTGCCAGCAAAACACGCATAACTTCACTCATCGGGAAATAAGCACAGTATGTTACTGTTAAGTTCTATGTTTTATCAATATAAAATCCAAAGTATCCGTTTCTGTGAGTGCAGCAAGAAAGTTATTCTTTAAATTTCCATACTGACCTTCATGAAATGCCCCCCCCCTTTTACCAAGGGTGGCTTATAATAGTAAAAGTCAGTGCTGTATAACTATAATAAAGTGTCTATTAACCTAGTTTATCCGGTGAACAATCACGAATGATTTTACCATTTTTGATGACCAGCACACGGTCAAAGTAATTCACCAAATAACGTTTATGAGTCACCATGATTAATGTTTTCCCTGTGATAAGATTGTCTAGATTATCGAATATCTTCCTCTCTGCATTTTCAGAGATATTAGAAGTTGGCTCATCCCACAGAAAAACGTTAGCATTACTACTTAAACTCCTCGCAATAAGAAGTTGCTGCTGTTGACCAGAGGATAAATTTCTCGCCATAAAACTGACTGGGAATTTTAACCCCATAGGATGCTGTAAAACAAAGTCACAGTTTGTCGCGTTAAGCGCTTTTACAATACGGTTTCGATCATTTTGTGGTTTTAGTGCGAAGTTACTCTCTACCGAACCGGTGAACAACGTATCATGTGTAGTGACAACGCTCAGTTGTTGCGAAAAGAAATTTTGCGACAGATGATTTACATTATATCCATCATAAAGTATGGCGCCTTCAGTAGCTGATATATAACCAGACAATAAAGATAACAATGTACTCTTTCCTGCGCCACAGTCGCCAATAATAGCAACTCTTTGACCTGCGGGGATATCTACAGATAAGTTATTTATTACTGCAGGAGATTTTGTATCATATTGGCAGCTAACGCCCATAACAGAAATGTTTCCTACACAATGGCTAATTGATTGAAGTACCTGCGTTTCTTCTTTCGATTCCTCTTCAAAAAATGCGACTAAATCTTTCGCTGTTTTCTCGGCTGAAAGCACTGAGATGATAGTTGATGAGAAGTTAGAAATAATACCCGACAATCTACCTGAAACAATAACTGAAGAGATAATAGCACCCGTAGTAATGCTACCATTAATCACCATGAAGAATGCGACCACCATTAGTGTGATCTGTGTTATGGATGAAATACTACCTAAAGTAGATTGATACAACACACTTACCTGTCTTAATTTTAGATTAAGATAAGATTGATCATTAGAGCTATTAACCCAATCAAGGAGAAGATTTTGATTATTTAATGTATGGATCATTTTAATAGAGTAAAAAACTTCTGTCATAAAGACATTTCTATTTTTCTGTCCTTCTTTTTGCTGGTTCATCAAGCCCTGAGTATAATAATGGTTGCCGATAGAAATCGCGATAGCAAAAATAAACATAACGATAGGAATAACGACTGCCGCGCCTAAGTTAATATAAATAACAGCAATAAAAATAATGAGTATAGGTATATCCGCAATCCGTTGAAATATTGAGTTAATCAACACAGGTTTAACTTTCTGAAATTCATTCCACAAGACAAAAGCCGAAGACATTGATCTACTACTTTTCTTTTTATTATAAAGTACAGCCTCTAAAAAAGTCACATCGATATCAACATCGTCTTTCCTTGACGTGATCGACTGATAAATATCTTTCGATGTTCGAAGCATAAACTCGAATATAATGAACAATGCAGCAATAAAAGCAACACCAAATAAAGAAGAAATAGATGTACTAGGAACCAATTTATCATAATAAAGGTTACTGAATACTGGTATAGTCAGAGCAAACACTGCCATAAACAACGATGTGATAAAGTACTTACTATAGAATATTTTATTAGCCGACAGTGCATTTTTTAAGATATTTTTTGCACGTATACTTTCAACAACATTTTTCAAAGGCTGTAAGCTAAACGCTGAAATGGTTGCTATAACATCTGGTGTCATTTGAACTTCAGATATTTCCCCCTGTTCGTTTACTAATTTGAAGCCTTCCCCACCGCCGACACATACCATCCATTTCATTTCTGGTGTAATAAGTATAATTGGCATTGCTTCATTAAGTAAATCTTCAGATGTTGTAAAGAAAACATCTTGCAAAGATAACCCCAAAGATAAAAAGAAGTTTTTCATCTTCACCACATCATTACTATTTTTTCTATCATAGTATTGAAATCTATTATTTATGTCATTCTCTGAGACATTAATTTTTAAATCAAATCCTTTAGATGCAAAAGACAATGCGCTTTCAACACTTAAAAAGTAGTGTTCTAATTTTACTTCCATATTAAACTCCCCCACCATCAGATGGGGGCCTCGCATAATTATTAATAGTAATCGTTAATTTCATCAATTGGAGCAATATAATTGACTGAACTGTTAGTGAAAATTTCGGAAATAATATTACCCTGTTGACCAGTGGCCAAACCTGAGGCTTCTATCTCTTTCGCATCTTTCCCATTTCCAGCCATAGAGTTAACAATTTCATCTGATGAGTGATCGATTGTGAACTCTTTCTCCTTAATGATGAAACCAGCATCTTCAGCGGTGAATTTAACTTCCAAAGTGTATTTACCATCCACCGAGGGCATGTATGCCTGGAATAGTGCTTTCTGATCAACAACTGGAAGTTCATATTCACGGCCATCTAATACTGCGACAACACTCGTGACATCTTTTGGAACCGAAATTTCAAACTCTGGTTTTTGCAGCTGAGTTACAGTGCCATCTTCTGATGACTCAAGTAAGGTAATGCGGTATTCATCTTCCTGATTATCATGACTCAGCGGTTTAATACTCAGTTCCGCAAACTGGCTTTCTGTACTGTTTTCTACCACCAGACCATCGGCTGAAGACTGAGTCGTGTCTTCCGGATTTATTAGGATTTCCGGCTGAACTGGCTGAGTATCAATATTCACCGTAAATGGTGCAGAGGATTTTTTATTACCGGCCCTATCTTCCACATTGACGGTGAGTTTATAAGTGTCATCTTCCCAAGGTGTTGATGGGGTAAAACTCCACTTATTCGTTCCGTGATCATATGTTGCCTCTATGTCATAACCTTGACTACTAGTGCCAGTCATAACATTGATCTTGACGCTAGCAATATCAGAGTCAATGCTATGCAAATCAAATCTTGGCTGAGATTTATTAGTTATATTATCAGTCGCATTACTTCCATTATCCTCACCAACAGCTAATTCAATACTTGGCTGAGTGAGTTCGGTATCAATGCTAAACGCCAACGATTTTTCATCCTGACCGTTCATCTTGTCGACAACTTTTACCATCAACTGGTATTGTCCGTGTGGTAATTCGGAGGAAGGGATATAACCCCAGATACTGGCGCTACCGGTAGATGTCGCGTTTATCCAGTTTATTCCGTTATCGGTACTCACAAGAACTTTATTTACACCCTCCGATACCTTAATACTAAACTGAGGAAGTTTATCATTCGTTAAGTTATCCGTTTCATCGTTGCCCGTCTTATTGATTAATTCAACTTGAGTAACAGATGCCACAGGAACAATCACCATTGAGAGTGAATCTGAAGTTTTGGTGTTGCCCGCTTTATCGGTAACCTGAACAGAGAGTTGGTAACTGCCATCTTGCCATTCCTCCGGCGCGGTAAAACGCCAATCTCCATTAATATCTTGTTTTAAACTCTCCGGGCTAAGGGGAATATTATTATGCAATATTAAAACCGTAACCTCAGATACGTCTTCATCAATATTGCGAATAATAAAGCCTGGCTGCGATGGGCGGATTAGAGTGTCATTACCATCAGTAACTATATTCTGACCCTCGACAACATCCAGCTCAATAGTTGGCTGAGTAAGTTCGGTATCAATGCTAAAATCATATGACTTAGACGTTGTAGTATTCGCATTATCAGTCAATGTGGCTGTTATTTTATAGTCACCATGACTCAGTTCGCCATCCGGTGTATATGTCCATTGGCCCTTGCCTATCTTGCTTGCATTGAACTGATTGCCATTAATATTTAGCACAACACTAATCACATCATTATCTATATCGCTAATAACGAATTTTGGTTTAGCGTTGCTGGTTATATTATCGCCCAAAGCCCCCTTATCTGAGTCGGTGTCCAGTGTAATAACTCCTTGTTCTTTAAGAAGATCTAGTTGTTTGCTTTCACTGAATCGACCTATCTTTGATTTACTGTAAATATTAACCTTTCCCTCTACCTGATAGGGAATATAAGCACTCCACTCCCCGGTAGTTGCATTAACAATTACCGTATCGACACGTTTGCCATTCATATCTTCAATATAAACCCAGGAAGCTCCAATAGCTGTACCACTTAAAGCAATTTCATCATTTAGCACTATATTAGATTTCGTAATTTCTACGGCTGCAAGAATACCTCGTTCAATAAATATTGTTTTACTTTCACTCTTTGAATGCCCAGCCGGATCCTTAATAGTAAGGATGATTTTTGATTCTCCTGTAGGGAGTTTGTCGGTGCTGATTTTCCAATTTCCATCAGTGCCGACATCAACGTCTTCAATTAGCTGACCATCTAACATCAGCGATACTTTCGCCCCAACTTCCCCTTTACCGTGCATCACCGTAACGTCTTTATCACTCCCCCAGCTAATTCCATCAGACGCGCGATTATCTTCAAGAAGACTGGTAAATTCACTAATGCCAGTATCAATATTTAGGAAATATGTGTTCGAATTGATGTGCCCGCCACGGTCAGTAGAGGTAATTTCGATAGTCAGTTCACCTTCACTAAAGTTGGCAGTATTTATCGACCGCAACCACATCCCGTTTTCATCAGTCCAGGTTTTGTCTCGCACAACCCCACTATTATCAACCCAGTTCTGAGGTAACATAAGCCCATTAACCTTAATCTGAATTTGGGTATCTGCTTCAGCTTTACCGCTGAACATCATATTCTGGCTTTTCTCCCGAATATAATATTTACCATTTTTGGCAATAAAACTTTCTAAGGTAACGCCGTCAATCGTATCCATTGTAACGGGTGTTGTATTGGATGTATCAACCACAAACTTGTATTCTCCGGAAGTCTCCGTATTCCCAGCCTTATCCTCAATCGTAAAATAAATAGTATGATGACCATCTTCCAAATCTACTGGTAATTTATAAGTTCTATGATCAAATGTTGTTTTTGTTGTGTCAATATACTTACCATCAACAAATACCTTAACATTTTGTCCCGACTCACCATATAGATAAAAACCCGGTTTGTCTGTATTGGCAACTGTTATATCAGAGTCAATGCCATTATATTTCCCAGTTAGTATGTATGGTTTGCTAATATTTGTTTTAGAGTCAATAATCATTGTCAGGCTTTTGGAACTCTCTGTATTACCCGCTAAATCTTTTGCTGTCGCTCGAAGATAGTATTCACCATCTATCAATTCATCTTCGTATTGATAAGACCAGTTGCCTGTATGATCCACTTTTACTTCTGCAAATACGGTGTCATCCCTGGAGAGAGAGATTGTTGAACCAGCCTCCGCTGTCCCTGTTAATATTGGTTTTTTGAAATTTGTCAGAACATCATCAGTCGCTGCCGAATTGGTAGCAACAGCCAACTGAAGGGTAGGACGAATTGTTTCAGAATCGAGTTCTACCGCAAAATCGTCGCTTTCTTTGACGTTGCCAGCAGCATCACTAATCTTCACTTTAACACGATGATGGCCCTCTTTCTTTAGAGAGGCTGAGGTGCTCCAGGTTCCATCTTGCTCTACAGTGACAGAGTTGGCTAAAATACCATCAACTAATATATCAACCGTAGCACCAGGTTCACCTTGCCCGCTGATAGGTAATGCGCTTTGGTTTGTTATCTCTGGGATATTATCAACTTCAAAATGACTGATTTCTGAATCAATTGTTACTGTCGCAGTACTCGATGATTTTTCATTTCCAGCAAGATCCGTCGCGATAAACTTAACCTGATACTCACCGTCACGGCTATTATCAGGCAGGGTGAATTGAACCCGCCCTGTACCATCAGCTGTCACGGTTCCCTGACTTTTACCGTTAATCATGACTTCAACCAAAGCATGTGGATCGGTCGAAGCCTGTAAAATCGGGGATCTTTCTTGGGTCACTAAATCAAATTTATCGCCCGTATTACTGTCCTTGTGCAACGTGATATCAGAAATATCGATAGAATTATCTAGCTCAATGGCAATATCTTTGCTCGCGGAATTACCTGCTTTATCCCACGACCTCACTGTGAATTTATTACTCCCATTTGACAACTTAACGTCAGAACTCCAATTACCGCTGCTGTCGACTATAAATTCATTGATAAAGTCGCCATTTTCATCGTGAATCATTAACTTGGCCCCTGGTTCCGCTTGCCCTTCCAGAGTGACATCGCTTTTATTGGTGAGATTATCGTTACCTTTAGCACCCGTATCATCTGTTGCCTTCAACGCAACCGACAAAATGTTGTTCTCGGTATCAACAGTTAATATTTTCGAATCGAAAGTCTTTTCATTCCCAGCAATATCCTTAACCTGAATCGCAACAGTATATTTACCATCTGCCCCCAAATGTGGTAATAAGCGACTCCAGTCTCCTGTTTCTGATGCAGTCACTTCTTCGTGCTTTACGCCGTTAACTAAGATAGTTATTTTACTATTTGGCTCACTTGTCCCTGTCACGACAGGCGTGGCGGTGCTGATATAGCCGTTCTTCTCGTTTGCCACCGACCAGGATATATCTTCTACCTGGGCATCAATGACAAGATTCATTTCCTCCGACAAAATTTCCTGAGCATCTCGCGGATCTTCAATACCCACTTTAAGAGAATAAGCTCCTTCAGATTGTTTCGGCAATGTATAGCTGTAATACCCTGATGAGTCTGAAGAAACGCTGTCAATGTTATGGTTATTAAGATAAATAACCACCTTGGCATTCGGCAGCGTCAATCCCGTGATCGTTGGTTGTAGTTCTGAGGTGATAAAATCGCCCAAAACCCCAGAATCCGATATCTCATCCAATTTAATGGTCGGATTTATAATATCGAAATAGGGAATTTTGACGATGATAGCTTTCTCTGCCGATGTGTTTTCGGCAATATCTGTTGCAATCACGCTGACGGTATGGTCACCCATCTTCATCGCAGTTTTCGGCTTCCAACTCCATGCTCCATTGGCATCAGCCGTAGTAGAATCCACGATCACACCATCAATGAGCAGCGAGATAGATGACAATGCTTCGGCAACACCTTTGAACTCAGGAAAAAGGTTGAGCGCCTCCAAATTATCATTTGGAGAATGTTCAGCCAACGCTATCGTCGGATCAATTGTCGTGGTGTCGATAGTAAATACGATGTCGGTACTATCAATGTTACCTGTAGTATCCGTCGCGGTGACCTTAAGGATAATCGTGGGCACGTTAAGTTCGGTATCCGTCGTAAACATCAGTGATGAAAAGGTTTCATTGCCCGCTTTATCAATGGCTTTTGCTTCTAACTTGTGCTCAGCATCTGACAGTGAAGCCGTTGGGGTATAACTCCACGCCCCAGCGCTGCCCTCCGTCACCTCGACCCACTGACCGCCATCTATTCTGACCTGTAAGATCTGCACATCTTTGTCTGTATTGATAAGGAATTTCGGTGTGGCAATATGAGTCAGATTATCGTGCTGGTCGCTACCGGTATCCTGTCCCGCAGCCAGGGCGATGGCGAGTACGGGCGCAGTACTATCAACCTGTACCGTCACTGCGGGAGACGTCTCTTTGTTGCCCGCCTTATCCGTCACACTCACTGTCAACTGGTATTCCCCATCAACCCAATCAGTTGATGGCGTAAAGCCCCACTGGTTCCCCGTTTTCGTCGCAGTCACAACCTCGGGCTTTTTGCCATTTTGAGTGACCTCGACCGTCACTACATTCACGTCCGGATCAATGTTACTCAAAGCAAATGTCGGCCGCTTCTTGTTGGTTAAGCCGTCGCTAACAGAATGACCAGTATCCTCATCCGCAGCCAGGGCGATGGTGGGCTTAGTCAGTTCGGTATCGACCTGCACCGTCAGTGGCTCTGATTTCTTATGATTACCGGCCTCATCCGTTACACTCACCGTGAGTTGATAATTTCCGTCAATCCAGTCAGTTGGCAACGTGAAACCCCATTGATCGTTGGATTTCGTGGCGACCAAAGGCGTGAGTGTGTTGCCATCATGGGTCACTTCAACCATCACCTCATTCACATCTGGATCAATATTACTCAAAGCAAATTTTGGCCGATTCTTATTGGTTAAGCCGTCACTCGCTGAACTGCCGGTATCCTCACCCGCAGCCAGGGCGATGGTGGGCTCCCTCAGTTTGGTATCGACCTGTACAACTAATGGGGCTGATTTCTTATGGTTACCCGCCTCGTCCGTTACACTCACCGTGAGTTGATAATTTCCGTCAACCCAGTCAGTTGGCAGTGTGAAGCCCCATTGATCATTAGATTTCGTGGCGACCAAAGGCGTGAGCTTTTTGCCATCATGGGTCACTTCAACCGTCACATCATTCACATCAGAATCAATATCGCTCAAAGCAAATGTTGGCCGCTTTTGGTTGGTTAAGCCGTCACTACCCGAATGGCCGGTATCCTCGCCCGCAGCCAGGGCAATAACTGGCACGTTAAGTTCGGTATCCGTCGTAAACGTCAGTGATGAGAGGGTTTCATTACCTGCTTTATCAATAGCTTTTGCTTCTAACTTGTGCTCAGCATCTGACAGTGAAGCCGATGGGGTATAACTCCACACCCCAGCGCTGCCCGCCGTCACCTCGACCCACTGACCGCCGTCTATTCTGACCTGTAAGATCTCCACATCTTTGTCTGTATTGATAACGAATTTCGGCGTGGCAATATGGGTCAGATTATCGTGCTGGTCGCTGCCAGTATCCTGCCCCACAGCCAGGACGATGGTGGGCTCAGCCAGTTCGGTATCAACCGTCACCTCCAGTGGAGCTGATTTCTTATCGTTACCCGCCTCATCCGTTACACTCACGGTGAGCTGATATTTCCCATCTGCCCAGTCAGTTGGCAGTGTGAAGCCCCATTGATCGTTGGATTTCGTGGCGACTAAAGGCGTGAGTGTTTTGCCATCATGGATCACTTCAACCGTCACCTTATTCACATCTGAATCAATATTGCTCAAATCAAATATGGGCCGCTTCTTGTTGGTTAAGCCGTCACTAACCGAATGGCCGGTATCCTCACCCGCAGCCAGTGTGATGGTTGGCTCAGTCAGTTCAGTATCAATATTCAAAGTAAATGGCTGACTATCAGCCGAGTTGCCCGCAATGTCTTCTGCTTTGACGTAAAATTGATACTCACCATCAGGTAAAACATCAATAAAGGTATAAGACCAAACGCCCTTAGTTAAATTAGTTGCTAACCCAATTTTCATATTGGATGATTTATCCCAAACCTGAACTTCTCTTACGTCTGCATCTACATTTTTAATAAGTAATACTGGTTTTGAAAAATGAGTCAGTTTATCGTCTTGTGCACCGGAATCAGTTACAGAACTGAGTTCAATGGCGGGAATCGACAGATTTGTATCGACTTCAATGAGAAGATTAGTAGAGAACTCAGTGTTTCCTGCAACATCTTCAACCCAGGCGGATAAGGTATATTTACCATCATCTAACTTTTGGGCATCACTAAACTTATATTCCCATTCTCCTTTTTCATTAGCTAATACATTACCAACAGGTTTAGTGCCCAATAAAATATTAACCCTGGCATAAGCTGCAGATGTCCCGATTAGATTGGGTTTATTTTCATTGGTAATACTATCATTAGTATCCAAACCAGTATCATTAAGCAGTTTTAACGTTGGTTTAATGGTTGAGCTAATGACTTCAAATTTATATTCTATAGATTTGCTACTATTATCCGCAGCATCTTTAGATTCAACAACAGCATGATGAATACTATCATTCAAAATAGATTTCGTGCTGATATTCCAAACACCATCCGCTCCAACAATGACTTCACCTTCCAGTTTGCCATTTACATATAAAGTCAGCGTTGAATTAGCTTCAGCCTGACAGGTAAAAGATGGCGTGGTGACTTTTGTAATATTATCAGATTTAATACCCGTATCTGAGCTGTCATGCAGTTTAATAGAAGGCTGACTAATGAAACTATCAATAATAAGCTGATAGTCCTGAGTAGAAGTCAAACTCAATTTATCTGTGGCAACAACTTTTATATTATATTTATCATCCGGTAAGTTTTGACGAATATCTAATCCCCACACGCCAGCTTCATCAGCAACTTGTGTCCCGATTAACTTCTCACCAATATATACTTTCACAGTCGCATATTGTTGTGCGGTGCCTGCCAATGTTAGGCCACTCTGATTACTGGTAATCCAATCACCCTTAATGCCTGAATCGTCAGTCGGATCCAATACAGCTGTAGGTACTGCAGTATCAGTCTGAACTATAAATGAATAATTTAACTTAGTTGATTTATTACCCGCAACATCCTGAGCAAGGAAATCGATTTGATAGTTTCCGTCTAATAATTTATCTGGAAAACTGTATTCCCATTGACCATTTGAGCCTACATTAACAGAGGCTTCTGCACGCCCCGCTAACATAACCTTAACGGTTGAACCTGGTTCAGCAGTACCGACAAAAACAGGTAATTCCTCTTTAGTAACTACATGATCATTAGGTAAAGTGACAAAATTATTCAATGCTGCCGTTGGGACGATAGGGGCGACGGTATCAACATGATAATTAAAGAAGTACTCTTCACTATTATCCGCTTTATCAGTCACCTTGAAGCTTATTTTATTATTGCCTTCGACAGAGTTATTTAAAAATGTAAAGCTCCAGGCACCATTTTTATTTGAAGAGATATTTACAATTTTTCCAGTACTTTCATTGGTGACCTCTATTGCACAATCAGGCTCAGTGAGCCCAGCTAATCTAGGGCTCAGCACATTCGTTATGTTATCTTTTGTAATACCACTGTCATCTTCATCGATGATACCTGCACTAAATTTACTGATTACGGTATCAATCTCGAAATGCAGAGAGTTTGCTTCAGATTTGTTACCAGCCAGATCACTGGCGATGGCGCGTAATGTATATTTACCATCAGTTAATTGAGATAAATGGGTAAAACTCCAATTTCCATTTTTATCCGCAACCACATCTTTTAAATGTTCAGAACCTAAAAACAATTCAACTTTAGCACCAGGTTCACTCTTGCCTAAAAAGGTTGGTTGTTTTACCTGAGTAACATTGTCATTTTTAAGACCGGAATTACTATCCGACTCTAACGTGATTGTCGGTTTTTCTGGCGGAATACTATCAACATCAATAATGCCAGTATTTGTTGCACGGTTATCCGCCTTGTCGATAGCGACCAGTCGAATTGTATTATTGCCTTCTGCTAATTCACTATTCTTGAACCGGTATTCCCACTCACCACTATTGTTCACACTGACCGTTGTTAATAACTTACTGCCAATATAGATTTCAACTACTGCGTCTTTCTCGGCCATTCCTTTTATAGTAGGCGTTAATTTTGCAGTTAAGTTGTTTCCTGCCGCAGCCTTATCATCTACTGAAAGTTCAAAAGTAGGCAGCATTGTGGTTTTATCCACCGTGATCGTTAACTGAGTAGTGCCAGTTGCACCACTCTCATCTGTCGCGTCAACAGAAAATACATAATTGCCTTCATCTAACTCGATAGGTGAAGTAAATACGAAATTACCTAAACTGTCTGAAACCAAACTACTAATAGAAATATCATCTAACTTGATTATTATCGCGGTGTTCGGCCCAGTAGTTCCAATAAAAGCTGGTATGCCGATATTGGTGAGCGTGTCACTTTTGCTACCACTATTACTGCTATTATCTAATTTTAAACTAACAGAAATATTTTCTGGCAAAATAGGTTCATCGGATATATGGACTGGTTTACTACTACTATTTGAACGTCCTTTTCCCGTATTAACATTAATCGGTTTTATTAACACCTGATCATTTTCCTGAACGGATTTTATATATTTTTGTTCTTCAACTTCTTGATTGTCAGGAGATTGCGCCATATTCTCTTTAGATGCGATATCACCCAAAAAGTTATTAAGTACATTTTCAATTTCTTTTGAAGCATTTTGTGCTTCGACCATTTCACTGATAGCTTTATTGGCCTCATTTTTAGCTTTGTCAGCAGCTTCTTCGGTTTTTTTAGCCTCTTCTATTTTTTGTTTCAGCTTTGCTTGTTCTTTTTCAGCTTCATTTTTACTTTTTATATCATGGTCATTTTTATAGTTATTATCATTCGAGTCCACTATTGTGGAATCAATTCTATCTAATTTAATATTTTTCAGATCGATATTACTAACCAATTGATTACCAGGTACAGTCCCATCATTAAATTTAACTGAGAGTTTGTTTCCTTTAATACTGGAATAAAGAGCACCGTTGATGATAACTGTCGTTCCCTTCGGCGTAACCACATTCATATCTGGGCCAGATATGACTATTTTAACTTCGTTTTTAGATCCCAACGATGAAAGGTCAATAATAGAGTCTTCATTGGCGAATATTTTGGTTGTGTTCATTTCAGTACCTAAATTAATTTTCAGTTGGAAAAAATTTAATTATTTTGAATGTTAAATGTTAATAGTCTTTTTATGTGTATTAACGGGTTCAGATAAAGCAGTGCCAACACCTTTGATTAAAGGTGATATTAGATATTCCATGATGCTGTGCCTACCAGTTACTACATTAGCATCGACAGTCATATCAGGTTTTAACCAATTGGCATCTTCAGCATTAACTTTAAAGGAAATAATAACCTTGTAATATCTTTGTATTTTTCCGCCGTTCTGCTCTTCATAGGAGTCAGGACTTATTTTATCAATAACAGCGTCATAGATTTTTCCCTTCTTTTGTACAATTGATGAAATATCTACCTTTACCGTCTCACCAATATAGAGTTGATCCCTATACATAGGATTAATTTTCACCTCTGCAAGCATAGTATCTAGCAAAGGTTTTATCTCAAAAAGCAGATCTGCTGCTTGAATAACACCACCGTGAGTAGATGCGCTTTTATTAATTTTATAAATAACCCCATCGATCGGAGACCGCACCTTACCTTCATCGAGTTGTTGATTAAGAACATTAAGGGTAGAATTTAAAACATCCAACTCTTGCTGATTCTTTGAAAGCTGCTTTGATAGCGAAAATCTAAGTTCATTATCAATTGCTTTGATCTCATTACTAACCATACCTATTTCATTTTTCTTTAATAGAATATTACTATCTATATCGTGAGTTTCCGATTTAAGTCTGACATAGGCTTGTTTTTTATTTAATAAATTGGTGTACGAGCTTATCCCTTTTTTTACTAGTGGCACTAAAATATTAATTTCTTCAGCAAGAAGAGATTTCTCTTCATTTTTTCCTAGTAACTTTCCATTCAACCCATCTGCCTCAGACTCAAGAGATGATATTTTCAGATATTTAGCTTTGGTTTGACTCGCTATTAACTCTATGTTTGCTATAACTTCTTTATTTGAAAGGTAATTTAATCCCTGTTTAGAGATAGCACCTTCTGACTCACCCAGATCTAAAATGGTGGAAAGTTCACGAATATCTTTATATAGAAAGTCCTTCTGAGCTTTTGCCCTTTCATATTCCTTCTGTAAATCCAAATTAACTACTTTAGCAAGTAAATCATTTCTTTTTACGGCAGCGCCCTCTGTTACATAGATCCCATCAATAGTGCCACCTTTAGATAAAGATATTAGCTGAGCATTATCCTTAGTAATGATGACACCAGGCCCATGTACCACCGAGTGAATCTTCACTATTGAGGCTGAAATGATAATAGCCAAAGTCATCAGAATGACAATGGTCATTAAATAGTCACTTTGTTTTCTATTCATTTTTTATGACTGGTAATTTTAGTTGGCGTTTTGTCAATTCCAAGGTAATTATTTAATCGAGACACCATTACTAATTGCTGTAGTTTTACATCGTACACATTATATTGGCCATCAACCATACTAATATATGCTTGGAAAGACTCATTACGACTTGATATAAGATCCAGCAAACTTTTTTGTCCTAATTGAAACTCTTGTTCATAAAGCGCAGATAATCCCAATGCATTTTCATAAGAACGTTTATTTACAGTATAAGTTTGATTTGAAGCATTATATCTTGATATTAATGAATCAATATTATATTTAGTTTGAAGAATAAAGTCGTCAAGATGCAACTGAGACTGAGCATAGATCGATGCAGCTTTCAAGTCTTGCGCCGAATTTCTGAACCCATCAAAAATATTAAAGTTAATATTTAGTCCAATACTCAGTTGATCTTCATAATCAGATTTATTAGTACTTCCACCAGGATTATTTTTAGAATAACCAGTATTGATATCTACAGTTGGATAATATGATGATTTAGCTGCTTTAACCCCCTGTTTAGAAGCCTGATGAGCAGCGACTAACATTTTATAATCGTAATTTCCATTGGTCACCTCATCTAATATTCTTTCTCGATCTTTTATGAAGTTATAATTAATAAATAATGGCGACGTTTTTTCGATTTGCTCTGGCCGCAAATCGATACCTGCCATATTTCTTAGTTTAAATACCTCAGTATCCAATAACGATTGATAATTTATTTCTCGCGTATTGAGACTATCTATTGATATCTGAACCTTTCGCAGATCAGACTCCATAGCGACACCAGAAGAAACTAACAATGAGAAACTCTCTAACATTTTCTTGTAGAAAATCTTCTCCTTTTTTATTCCATTCAAAATCTCCTTCCATTTATTTATATTAAGATAGGAAGAGCTGACTTCTTTTGCAACAATAGATTTTGATTTTAAAAATTCAATGTCAGTGCTGTTTTTTTCATATTCTGATTTTTTAATATTAGAATCTCTGACACCAAAATCCGCTAATCTGTAAGATAGGTTGATTTTATTCTCTACGTTAAAATCATTACGACCTGATTTCTTACGGTCATTGGTAGCAGAAGTTGAGTGGTCCAATTTAGGATAGAGGTCTGCCTGAGTTGTTTGCAGATGACTCAATGCTTTTTCTGTTTCATAATATGAAATAGCAACCGAAGGTTGATGTTCCAGAGCTGACTTAATTAATACCTGTAATGGGTACTTATTTATTACTTCTGCTTGCGCGGATGTGCATAAACAAATGAATGAAAAAGCTAATAGTTTACTTTTCATCTCAAATTCCTTTATTTGATGCATTGTCTTTTGACAAGGACTGGTACATAGAGGTGATTTTACCCAACAATGGAATGAAACTGTCTTTATAACTCACTATTTCAGCATCAATATGCTTAGCCTGAGATATAATTTTATTATCATTATCTAATATAAGTTTAATCCCTACATTTAGATCATTTTCTATTTTCTCAAATTTTGATATTTTTACTGTTCTGAACTCCTCACTACTCTGCTTGACCATAGTTAATAACTGATAAATATTACCTGAGTTATCTAATATCTTTTGGCTGTGACTTGATAACTCAGCCAGTTTTTCATTGTTGGATTGCAACATACATGCCAGTAACTTATTACTCTCTCTCAATAAGTTATCATTCGAAGTAGAATATTCTTTTTGGCTATCTTCGTTATTTTCATATTGCCCAATAAAATTAATGAAAAGTTCTTTAATTTCAGCTACATCTTGAGATTCAAAACGTACATTTCTCACTTTAGATTTCGATTTCAACGTATTGTTAAATCGTATTTTTATTAAGCCATCTAATACTTTAGAAAACGAATCTCTGACAGCAATATTTTGCAGTGTTAATAAGATTGCACAAACAACGCCATAAATTGAAGAAACAAATGCTGTGTTCATTCCCTTTAATGGCTCTGAAAGAGATGAAACCATACCTACAATCATTGATAATGTATCTGTCGAGTTGGCATTACCAGAGATTGTTGAACTATTGAGTAAATTGCCTATAGACCCAATGGTTAAAGATAACCCAGCAAAAGTACCAAGGAGACCGATAAGAGTTGCAATATTGCTACAACTGCTAATAAAAGACATACGCTGTGAGCGTGTTTTTACCACCCCATCAGTAAGATCATTTAATAATTCAACATCAATTTCAGTTTTGTCTTTTGAGAACAGAACCTTATTCATATTTAATAATAAGCTACTTTCTTGCTCTGCATTTTTATGTTTAAGAATACTTTCCGTTTTAGCGGCTACCCAACTAGATGACAATGCACAAAAACTACCAACTATATAGAGTACGACGATAATAGTGTTGTATACCGCTGAGACAGAATAATAATTCTGAACATAGCTCCTAATTGCCGGAGAGAATAAAACTGCGACAGGGATCAGCACTATCGCAAGATTGATCATAAAATATCGGTAATTGATTATATTTTTCACTAAAACACCTTATTAGTTTTCTTTTGTTATAACAGCTTTGTTTACAGAGTCTGCTAATTCAGTATTGACGCTCAGCTTAAAATTTAATGATGGGTTAGAAGATTTAATCTCCTTCATCAGAATAATCCCTTGTTCATAACCCACGCGCAATGTATCGGAGTAGGACATGTTTAACTGAGGTACATAGACTTCAATATTAAATTGCTCACTTTTATTTTCATTTACCCAGGAGACGACTTTTTCAATGTCTGTCATTGAATAGCCACTGACTTTTCCAGGGTAAATTATTGTTAACTCTTTATCTGAAGCTGTGATTTCGAGACTATCTCCAGATGCAATATCAAAAGTCCCAGTATCCTTTCCAAATGAGGTATCTTTAGATGGCTCCAAAACATCTAGTTTGTCTTTAGTAGCACCATCTTGTTTCTTGGTAGGATCTTCTTCGACTACCGCATTTTTGTATGCTTTAATTGAGTTGTCATATACAACCAACATATTGTTTAGCGCAAAAACCAACATCAGAAAGATAAAAATGCAAAGTACGGTCGAAAAGGTATCAACAAAACTTGGCCACGGGTTACTTTCATCCTCCATACATTCTCCATTAACTCTATGTTTTAGGGCGTATAAAAATGACATATATAATATGAAATCACGTTTATCATTTTTATTGTTATTTACTTGTCAGTTATAAATACGTGTTATTTATGGAAGTAATTAAAACATTCATAATTAACTCCCTCAATGGAAAAGGCATTACTATCTTGTACTTTAAGAGAATTAATTATTGGAATATAAAAGAATAGATTTCAATCTATTGGAATCGAGCGGAATACATTGGAATAACCCATATAACTAACTGTTAGTATTAGGTTTTTAAGGCGAGTGGTATGTAGTGCAATCTCAGAAAAGAGATACACTTTAATTTTAATTCAGCAGAATGATTTACTGAGGAAGGTGTTTTTTATCTTATATAACCGTAACCGATAAAGAGATTTAGTTAACTGAAAATTTCAATATGGGATGTTATTGTCAAAGGAATCATCTGCCACAATCACTCTAAATAACACTAACGAGAGATTGGTAGCCATACAATTACCTTATCAAAGCAGTCTGATAGAGAAATATCTGAATATAATGAAAACAAAAAAAACCGAAAACAGAATATGTTTTCGGTTTTTTACAATACCATGAAGACTTAGCCGCACCCTATGAATAATAGCAATAAGGTAGTTTCCAACGGTTTATTCGCCTGGTTTACGGCTACGTCCACGTGAAGACGGGCCTGCCGGGCGGCGTTGACCATCAGCCTGGCTACGTGGCCGGCTGGTACGGCTATCGCCACGGCCTGCTGCTGCGCCACCATTTTGTGGGCGGCCTGCACTGCTACCACGCCCCATACCAGGACGTTGTGCTCCGCGGCCTTGGCGGCCATTTTGAATCGGATCAGCTTTAATGCTCGGGTCCGGCTCATAACCATCCAGCGCAATGCGTGGGATTTCACGTTTCAGTAAGCGCTCGATATCACGCAACAGTTTATGTTCATCAACACAAACTAAAGAAATCGCTTCACCAGTCCGTTCCGCGCGGCCAGTACGGCCAATGCGGTGCACGTAATCTTCCGGTACGTTTGGCAGTTCATAGTTAACCACATGAGGTAACTGATCAATATCCAAACCACGAGCGGCGATATCAGTCGCGACCAGTACACGGATTTTGCCGTCTTTAAAATCAGCCAATGCACGAGTACGTGCGCCCTGACTCTTGTTACCGTGAATAGCGGCGGCAGTAATGCCGTCTTTATTCAATTGTTCAGCCAAATGGTTAGCACCATGTTTGGTGCGGTTGAACACCAATACTTGCTGCCAGTTACCTTCGCCAATCATCTGAGACAACAGCTCGCGCTTGCGGTTTTTGTCAACAAAATGAACGCTTTGTGCAATTTGTTCAGAAGCAGTGTTGCGACGCGCCACTTCAACAGAAGCGGGGTTATGCAACAACTTACTAGCCAAACCTTTGATCTCATCAGAGAAGGTGGCGGAGAACAGCAAGTTCTGCCGCTTGGCTGGCAGTTTTGCCAAAACACGGCGGATATCGTGAATAAAGCCCATATCCAGCATGCGGTCAGCTTCGTCCAGTACCAAAATCTCAATCTTGGACAAATCAACAGCGTTCTGATGTTCCAGATCCAGTAAACGGCCTGGAGTGGCGACCAAAATATCAACACCACCGCGCAATTTCATCATCTGTGGGTTAATGCTAACGCCACCAAATACCACCAGCGAACGCAGCTTCAGGTATTTACTGTAACTCTGGACGTTTTCGTCAATCTGCGCAGCTAATTCGCGAGTCGGCGTCAAAATCAACGCGCGCACTGGGCGACGGCCTTTAATTGGCTGTTGGTCCTGACTCAGCAGTTGCAACAATGGCAAGGTGAAACCAGCGGTTTTACCGGTACCGGTTTGTGCGCTAGCCATTAAATCACGGCCTTCCAGTACCACAGGGATTGCCTGACGTTGAATTGGCGTCGGCACAAGATAGCCCTGCTCTTCAACAGCACGCAGGATGTCGGCGTTTAAACCGAGAGAATCAAATGACATATTACGAGAAGCTCCAGATCTTCCCAATCCCGGCGATATCGTCAGGTGCAGTTTCAAGGGAAGATTATCAGACGAGGCATGAATTGAGGCATTACCACGAGGATTGGCACAAACTGCAGTGCACCATTGCGGCTGATTATAACAGATGTTTAGCAGGAAAAGGGATATTTACACATTTCTTAAGATTTTTGTTAGCTAAAACATCAAGAAAATTGATTTATTTCTGTCGATTAACCCGCTTGCGATCACAAAAGCCGGGCAAATTGCGGCCATAACTTTACATATTCTCAGTAGCGGCCTAAAGTTAATCATACGATTGATTTATTATTTAGCTATTACTATTATTAGCACAAATTTTACCCTTATGTACCCAAAGTAATTGGAGTCGCAGGTAGGCAGCAAGCAAATGAGTTCCGATGAGATTACACATGTAAGTGATTCGGGCGAGTGAGCGCAGCTAACCCCCCTGCGGCTTCAAGTACGCAGGATATATTGAGCTTGGAGCCTATGTCCCATTCCACACCTCACAATCTGACACCAGCAATACCTGTCACCTCTCGCGGTGAACAAGCCCGTCAGCAACTGATACAAGCGGCGACCGAGTTGTTCGGCGAACAGGGTTTGAAAGGGGCTACCACCCGAGAGATTGCTCAGCGAGCCGGCCAGAATATTGCCGCGATCACCTACTATTTCAATTCTAAAGAAGGTCTGTATCTGGCAGTGGCGCAGCAAATTGCAGATTTTATCCAACAGGCTTTCGCGCCATTGGCGTTGGAAATTGACCAGTTTCTGCTGCTACCGAGCCAAGAGCAGCCCCCAGAACAGCAGTTGCATTATATCCGCCGCGGCTTATTAGAATTCAGCCATTTAATGACACAACCAGAAATACTGAATATCAGCAAAATCATGGCGCGAGAGCAACTTTCCCCCACAGATGCATACCCGCTGATTCATGCTCAGGCTATTTCTCCCTTACATCAAAAAATGAATTTATTGCTGGCAGCATTCATTGGTGCAGATGCAAGTGCTACAAAAACCATTCTTCATACTCATGCATTGATTGGTGAGGTGCTGGCTTTCCGTATGGCGCGGGAGACTATCCGTCGACAAGCCGGGTGGCTGGAAATCGGCGAGTCGGAAAGTGAGATGATTAATCAAGTGCTTATTGAACATATTGACCTGCTACTTAATGGGCTGCGGGCTAAAACATTAGGGTGAAATCACTGACCTTGTTGTCATAAAAATCAGTAACAGATAGGGAGCATTATGAATCGCAAGAAGATTATAGTGGCCGTCGTTATTGTCGCTCTGTTGGCGGCAATAGGTTACGGATGGAGTTATTATCGCCAACAACAAGATGCCACATTGACGTTATACGGCAATGTCGATATTCGTACCGTGAATCTAGGCTTTAGAGTCAGTGGCCGGTTAGCCTCTCTCGCCGTCGATGAAGGCGATAAGATTCAGCCAGGTGAAGTGTTAGGAAAACTGGATGACGGCCCTTATGTCAACGCCCTCAAACAAGCGCAGGCGAATGTACAAAGTGCACAGGCTCAGTTAGCGTTACTCAAAGCGGGCTATCGGGAGGAGGAGATTGCCCAGGTCAGGTCTGAGGTTTCCCAACGCGAGGCTGCATTCAGTTACGCTGACAGTTTCCTCAAACGCCAACAAGGGTTGTGGGCCAATAAAGCCACTTCAGCTAATGAATTAGAAAATGCCCGTACCGCGCGTAATCAGGCTCAAGCCAATCTGCAAGCATCAAAAGATAAGCTGGCTCAATACTTAAGCGGTAACCGCCCACAAGAAATTGCGCAAGCCGAAGCCAAACTGGCGCAAAGTGAAGCGGAATTGGCACAAGCCCAGCTCAACTTACAAGATACTACCCTGCTCTCTCCGTCTGGCGGGACAGTACTGACACGCGCAGTTGAGCCAGGCACCATTCTATCTGCCAGCAATACCGTCTTTACACTCTCTCTGACTGATCCGGTTTGGGTGCGGGCCTATGTCAGCGAGCGTCATTTGGGTGAAGCGATTCCTGGGACTGAGGTCGAAGTCTTTACCGATGGTCGCCCAGATAAGCCTTATCACGGCAAAATCGGTTTTGTTTCGCCGACCGCCGAATTTACCCCTAAGAGTGTAGAAACGCCGGATTTACGCACCGACCTGGTTTATCGCTTACGTATTATCATCACCGATGCCGATGAGTCGCTGCGCCAGGGTATGCCGGTCACCGTGCACTTTGTACAACCTTAAGGTGGTGTGAGCTATGAATGGCATCCAGCATCTTATTACTTTGGAAGGTGTCGAAAAATCTTTCCCCGGATTGGAGAACCCTGCCGTTGCCAGCCTGACCACTGAAATTCGCAGCGGGGCTGTCACCGGTTTGGTCGGGCCTGATGGTGCCGGTAAGACCACTCTGCTACGGATGTTAGCTGGGTTACTCAAACCCAGTCATGGCAAGCTGACAGTTGTGGGCCTCGATCCTGTGGAAAATGATCGCCAATTACATTCAATCCTCGGCTATATGCCGCAAAAATTTGGTTTGTATGAAGATTTGACGGTGATGGAGAACCTGACACTGTATGCCGATTTACGCGGAGTGACCGGTGAACAGCGCCGCCAGACATTTGAGCGCCTGCTAACTTTTACCGATTTGACTCGCTTTACTGAACGGCTGGCGGGCAAGCTTTCTGGCGGAATGAAGCAAAAACTGGGGCTGGCTTGTACCTTGGTCGGTCAACCGAAAGTTTTGTTGCTTGATGAGCCAGGTGTCGGTGTCGACCCCATCTCACGCCGCGAGTTATGGCGCATGGTTCATGAGTTGGCGAATGATGGCATGCTTATCTTGTGGAGTACCTCCTATCTGGATGAAGCCGAGCAATGCCGCGAAGTTCTACTGCTCAATGAAGGGAAGTTGCTTTATAGCGGTGCGCCACAGGAACTTACCCAGCGGATGAGTGGCCGAACTATTTTGGTCGCAGCCCAAACAGGGACTAATCGCAAATTATTACAGCACGCCTTGATGTTACCGCAGGTCAGTGATGGGGTTATTCAGGGAAAATATGTACGGCTGATCCTCAAGCCGGAAGTAGACCACGGACAGGTATTATCCTCGCTAAATCAACCTAATGGCGAAATCATGGAGGCAGAACCGCGCTTCGAGGATGCCTTTATTGACTTGCTGGGCGGTGGCCCCGCCAGCGAATCAGCTTTGGCAAAAATCATGCCCAAAGTCGAAGGCAGCCATAACGAAACGGTGATTGAAGCTCAAGAGTTAACCAAGAAATTTGGTGATTTCGCCGCCACCGACCATGTGAGTTTTCAGGTAAAACGCGGCGAGATTTTTGGCTTACTCGGGCCGAACGGCGCGGGTAAATCGACCACATTTAAGATGATGTGTGGTTTGCTGGTTCCCAGCAGTGGCAAGGCATTGGTGCTGGGCATGGATCTGAAAACCAGCTCAGGTAAAGCACGCCAACATTTGGGTTATATGGCGCAGAAATTTTCACTGTATGGCAACCTAACAGTGGAGCAAAACCTGAAATTTTTCTCAGGTGTTTATGGCCTACAGGGAAAAATCCAGCGCGATAAAATGGCCGATATGACGTCAGCGTTTAATTTCACGCCGATTCTCAAACAAACACCCGATTCACTGCCGCTTGGGTTCAAACAGCGCCTGGCGCTGGCATGCGCCCTGATGCATGAACCCGACATCCTGTTCCTGGACGAACCAACTTCCGGTGTTGATCCCCTCACTCGCCGTGAATTTTGGCTGCATATCAATGGGATGGTAGATAAAGGTGTGACGGTCATGGTCACCACTCATTTTATGGATGAAGCGGAGTATTGTGATCGCATCGGCCTGGTTTATCGCGGCAAAATCATCGCCGCAGGGACACCTGATGAACTAAAGCAGCAAGTTGCGACTGATGAAAATCCGAATCCATCAATGGAAGAGGCGTTTATCGGATTGGTCCTGCGCTATGACCAGCAAAACGATAAGGAGCAGCAATCATGACCGAGCCCCATGATCTCCATGTAAATAAATCGCCGGTAAATGAGAGTGAAACTTATCAAGACACCGGATTCTCCTGGCGTCGCTTACGGGCGCTGTGCAATAAAGAAACCCGGCAAATCCTGCGTGATCCAAGCAGTGGACTGATTGCTTTTGTCATCCCCCTGTTATTACTGTTTATTTTTGGCTATGGCATCAATCTGGATTCGAGCAAGCTGCATATTGGTATTTTAATGGAGCAACAGAGTCAACCCGCTCAAGATTTGGTTAACGCCTTCGCCAGTTCGCCTTATATCTCGCCGCAAATCAGTGATAACCGTCAGGCACTGATTCAGGCGATGCAGGCCGGTAAAATTCGTGGGCTTATTGTGATTCCCAATGACTTTGCCGAGCAACTTGCACGGCCTGAGAGTAAAGCCCCAATTCAGGTGATTACTGATGGCAGTGAGCCAAATACTGCCAACTTTGTGCAAGGCTATGCTCAAGGTGTATGGCAAATATGGCAACAGCAGCAGGCGCAAAATCTAGGGCAAAAAAATGATCCATTGATAGATATTCAGGTGCGTTATTGGTTTAACCCTGCGGCCATCAGCCGACATTTTATTATTCCAGGTGCTATCACCATCATCATGACAGTGATTGGTGCGATCCTGACATCGCTGGTGATCGCCCGCGAATGGGAACGCGGCACCATGGAGGCGTTATTGTCGACTCAGGTCACGCGCAGTGAATTGTTGTTGTCGAAACTTATCCCCTATTACGTACTCGGCATGGTCGCTATGACGCTGTGTATGGTGGTCGCGGTGTTTATCCTCGGTGTGCCTTATCGTGGCTCACTGTGGATATTGTTTGTCATGACCAGCTTGTTCTTAGCCAGCACACTGGGCATGGGGTTATTGATTTCGACTATCACCCGCAACCAGTTCAATGCGGCTATGGTGGCGTTGAATGCAGCATTTCTGCCCGCGGTTATGCTGTCAGGATTTATTTTCCAAATCGACAGTATGCCAGCCGTTGTCCGCGCCGTGACTTATATCATTCCTGCCCGCTATTTTGTCAGTAGCCTGCAAACTCTATTTTTAGCAGGGAATATCGGTACCGTTTTGGTGATTAACCTATTGTTCCTGATCGCATCAGCCGTGGTCTTTATTGGCCTGACAGCATGGAAAACTCATCGTCGATTAGATTGAATCGTCGACTCGATTAGCAGAAGGGAGTTGGCAATGTTTCATCGCCTCTACACATTGATTATTAAAGAGTTGCAGTCGCTACTTCGTGAACCACAAACCCGTGCGATATTAATCATGCCAGTGATATTGCAAGTGCTCTTATTCCCATTCGCCGCCACATTAGAAGTGACCAATGCCACTATCGCCATTTACAGCGAAGACAGCGGTAAGGCCTCGGTCGAACTCACACAGCGCTTTGCTAAAGCCGAAGCCTTTTCTCACGTCTTGCTGCTGCACAGTCCACAAGAGATTCAACCTGTCATTGATAATCAGAAAGCGCTGCTGTTGATTCGCTTCCCTGAACAGTTCAGTGCAGATTTGGCCAATGGCAAAATGACTCAGCTCCAACTCGTATTAGATGGGCGCAATTCCAACAGTGCTCAGATAGCGGCAAATTACATTCAGCAAATCGTGCAAGAGTACCAATTAGAATTGACTAAGGGACAAGTTAAGCCCAATAACAGCGAGTTAGTCATCCGAAACTGGTATAACCCGAACTTGGATTACAAATGGTTTGTAGTACCTTCATTAATTGCGATGATTACAACTATCGGCGTACTGATTGTGACGTCGCTATCAGTGGCGCGAGAACGAGAACAAGGTACGTTGGAGCAACTTTTGGTTTCGCCACTGACAACTTGGCAGATTTTTATCGGCAAAGCGGTTCCGGCGCTAATAGTGGCCACATTCCAGGCCACTATTGTGTTGTTTATCGGGATATTTTTCTACCAAATTCCTTTTGCGGGGTCACTGGCACTTTTCTACGGCACTATGTTGCTCTACGGCCTGTCACTGGTCGGTTTTGGCTTATTGATTTCATCGCTATGCTCCACTCAGCAGCAAGCATTTATCGGCGTATTTGTCTTTATGATGCCGGCAATCCTGCTTTCTGGTTATGTCTCCCCAGTGGAAAACATGCCCATTTGGCTGCAAAACATCACATGGATCAATCCTATCCGCCACTTTACTGACATCACCAAACAGATTTATCTCAAAGATGCCAGCTTCGATATTATCTGGCACAGCTTGTGGCCACTGTTGGTGATAACGGCCTCTACTGGGAGTGTGGCATATGGAATGTTTAGACGTAAAATCGCGTAGCGAGTTTAATCGTTAGTACTGTCGATACGGTCACCCAAAAGCAAAAAGGACACCAATCTGGTGTCCTTTCAAATATTGAGCAGTGTACGCCAGGCAAATTTGCCGAGTCGCAACCCTTGATCAACTTACTTAGCGGCGGTTACCGAAAATCCGCAGTAGCATCAGGAACAAGTTGATGAAATCAAGATACAGAGTCAATGCGCCGACGATAGAATATTTACGGAAATTATCTCTATCATTCGAATCCAACTGCGCGCCCATATTTTTCAGTTTCTGTGTATCGTAAGCAGTCAGGCCAACAAACACTAACACACCGATATAAGTGACAGCCCACATCAATGCCGTGCTTTTCAGCCAGATATTAACGATAGAAGCCAACACAATACCGATCAAGCCCATAAACAGCATGCTACCCATACCACTCAAATCACGTTTAGTGGTATAGCCATACACACTCATCGCACCAAACATCCCGGCACAAATAATAAACGTGCTGGCAATGGAAGCGCCAGTGTACATGATAAGAATGCTAGAAAGTGTCAGGCCCGTCAGCGCCGAATAAAGCATAAATAGGCTGGTTGCCATTGAACCGCTTAGGCGATTAACCATGCCAGAAATAACAAACACCAGACCTAGCTGAACAATAATTAGTCCGAAAAAGGTGATCTGGCTGGAGAAGATAAAATTCATTACCGCAGGCGTGTTCGCTGCGTACCAAGCGACTACTGCTGTTAATAACAGACCACAGGTCATCCAGCCGTATACCTGCGCCATATATGCCTGAATGCCAGAGTTGGCACGTTCGACAATTGAACCATTAGAGCGTGGATAGCGATCCATGGTAGTTACCTTATGCATATAAATAATGATACAGGCTATCAACTGACAGCCCACCGACCCTTTAAGGGTACCACAGAAATAGGGCAAACAAAGGAGTAAAAATAGATGTTTAGGGCTGATCTTTACACGGGTTTACGTACAGTTTACCAACGCTTAGCGGCAGCATGATCACTGTCTCGTGATTCGACCCAACGTTCACCATCAGTGGTTGCTTCGCGTTTCCAGAAGGGTGCCCGTGTTTTCAGATAATCCATAATAAACTCAGCCGACTCAAACGCCATACTGCGATGAGCACTGGTCACACCGACAAAAACAATTTCATCGCCAGGAAACAGCGGCCCAACCCGATGAATAACAGATATACGCTGTAAGGGCCAGCGGCTGCGCGCTTGGGCAATAATTTCTTCCAGCGCTTTTTCTGTCATCCCTGGATAATGCTCCAACGTTAATGCACTGACATTAGCCCCTAAATTATGGTTTCGGACTTTGCCGGTAAAGGTCACCACAGCGCCATCTTCATCACACTGTGACAACCAGATGTACTCCTCACCGACATTAAATGCTTCCGGCCCGACACGAATACGCGTGTTGTCCATCATCAGCCTCCCGTCACTGGTGGGAAGAAAGCCACTTCATCTCCCGCGACCAAAGGGTGCTGCATGTTAACTAGCGATTGATTCACCGCAGTAAGCAATTTACCTTCTTCAAGTGCTATCTGCCAACGCTCACCCCGCTGACATAGGGATTGACGCAAAGCTTCTACCGTTGGAAATTCAGCTGCCAGTTGCAAGCAGTCAGTTCCCACCAGCTCACGAACCTGAGCAAAAAACAGAATCTGAATCATGGGCTCACCTTGAAATCACCGGATTTTCCGCCACTTTTTGCCAACAAGCGAACCGGGCCAATTATCATGTCTTTTTGTACGGCTTTACACATGTCGTAAATAGTCAGGGCCGCAACGGAAGCCGCAGTGAGGGCTTCCATTTCCACCCCGGTTTTACCAGTCAAGCGGCAGCTGGATTCGATGCGAACTCTATTGTGTTCCGGTTGCGCTTCCAGCTGGACTTCCACTTTGGTAAGCAGCAGCGGATGGCACAGGGGAATTAATTCCCAGGTTTTTTTGGCCGCTTGGATGCCAGCAATTCGTGCGGTGGCAAACACATCACCTTTATGATGGCTACCCTCGATAATCATCGCCAATGTCGTGGCCTGCATTTCAACAAACGCTTCCGCTCGAGCTTCACGTACAGTGTCAGCTTTGGCGGAAACATCCACCATATGGGCTTCGCCAGCGGCATTAATATGAGTCAGTTGGGTCATAGATAACCTCTGTTCTTGATATTGCAGCTAATCAGCCACCAATAAACGATAAATTCTGTGTAATACCGCTGTTGCCTTGATGCAAGAAATGAGTTTGCTTTTTGGTTTGCAATGCGCTTTGAATCCTCGCCATTAACTCATGTTGCTGGTCATCACTGGCCAACAAATCACGCAGCGTAATGCCCTGCTCGCCAAATAAGCATAAGTGCAAGTTTCCCAGCGCTGAAACACGCAGGCGATTACAACTCGCACAGAAGTCTTTCTCATATGGCATGATAAGCCCAATCTCCCCTAAGTAGTCCGGATGATGGAACACCTGAGCCGGGCCATCGCTACGCGCGCGCTCTTGCTGTTGCCAACCCTGCTGGAGCAATTGCTGGCGGATGACGCTACCGGAAACATGGTGTTTGCGAAACAAATTACCGCCTTCACCGGTCTCCATCAGCTCGATAAATCGCAGTTGAATCGGACGAGATTTTATCCAGTTAAGGAATGCACCGAGATTCTTGTCATTGACATCTCGCATCAGCACGGCATTGATTTTGACTTTCTCAAAACCCGCATCAAAAGCGGCATCAATGCCTTGCATCACTTGATGAAATTTATCTTGCCCGGTGATGGCATGAAACTGCCGTGGGTCGAGGCTATCAACACTGACATTAATTGCCGTCAACCCCGCCTCACGCCACTGGGTGGCATCACGCGCTAAACGGTAACCATTGGTGGTCACTGCTAAGGTGCGGATTGCAGGATTTTGACGAATAGTGGCGATGATATCGGTAAAATCGCGACGCATAGAGGGTTCGCCCCCCGTCAAACGGATTTTTTCTGTTCCCAATAGGGCAAATGCCCGGCTGACGCGGCTTATTTCGTCAAGGCTGAGAAAACTTTTTAATCCGTCCGGCCGGTAACCATCTGGCAGGCAATATGTGCAGCGAAAATTACACACATCGGTAATCGATAGGCGCAAGTAATAGAACTTGCGCGCAAATGCGTCTGTAAGTTGTACCATAACACCTTTCCAAATACGGGAGATGCAGGCATTTCTACCTCGCACCCTGGTGGCTTAAAGCCACGGCCAGAGCATCATATTGTCCATAAACGCAACAACGTAGACACTAAGGCTAGGAGTTTGTGCTCAGTCACTGTGCTCACTGCTAACTGAACCATGGTTAAAAAGTCATTTGGGTATAGCCGCTAATCGCTAAAAACCCCACTTCTCCTACAGATTCTAACGCTAAAACCCTAAGATAGCCAATTGCTGTTTTTCGCTATATATATTTATATACAACGACTTATATAACAAAACTTATCGTTATTGAGCTTATTTTATTGAGGGGCTAATACTTTGTTTAAAATCACGAAAATCTTGGCTTATATCGCGTTTTGGTGGCAAATCCGTTAACTTATGCAGCAATTTCACCATTAGCTATGCTTATTACAATATTTAGGCAGGAAAAATATGCGAAATCGCACATTAGCGGACCTCGATCGGGTGGTTGCTTTAGGGGGAGGCCATGGGCTGGGACGAGTAATGTCAGCCCTGTCCCCTTTAGGTTCACGCCTGACTGGTATTGTTACTACTACAGATAATGGCGGTTCAACTGGACGTATACGTCGTTCAGAGGGGGGGATTGCCTGGGGTGACACGCGTAACTGTCTGAATCAATTGATAACAGAACCCAGTGTGGCTTCCGCAATGTTCGAATACCGATTTACCGGTAATGGCGAACTGGCAGGCCATAATCTGGGCAATTTAATGCTAAAAGCACTGGACCATCTCAGCATCCGCCCCATTGAAGCCATTAATCTGGTACGCAGTTTGCTGAAAGTCGATGCTTGGTTGATTCCTATGTCAGAACACCCCGTCGACTTGCTCGCTATCGATAATGAGGGGCACCCGGTTTACGGCGAAGTGAACATTGACCAACTTACGCATATGCCGAAAGATTTGCTGCTATCCCCCCATGTCCACGCGACTAAAGAAGCGGTTGAAGCTATTGGTAAGGCCGATGTCATTTTAATCGGGCCGGGTAGTTTCTTAACCAGCCTGATGCCGCTGTTATTACTCGATGACCTCACTCAAGCCCTGCGACGCAGCTCTGCCAGCATGATTTATATTGGCAATTTGGGGCGTGAGCTAAGTGTTGCAGCCGCTGAACTGTCATTACACGAAAAGCTAGAAATAATGGAAAGTAAGATTGGCAGAAAAATTATCGATGCAGCAATTGTAAGTCCGCACATCGATATCAGCGGCGTTACGGACAGAATCATTATCCAGCAGCCTTTGGAGGCCAAAGATATTCCCTATCGCCATGACCGCGAGTTACTGCGTCAGGCGCTGGAAGCCACCTTGCAACAATTAGGTGGCGCAGGCTCGGTATAAATGGGCGAACAAGGTTACTTGCGAGATTTTTCTTCCAAAGCAGCGGTCTCATTCATGTGGATATAAAGCTCTTCCACTTTAGTTCGTGCCCACGGCGTACGTCGCAAAAACTTCAGGCTAGATTTGATACTGGGTGAGCTGGTAAAACAGTTGATGCGAATGCGGTACGCCAACTCTTCCCAACCATAATGCTCAACCAATTTGGTCAACAGTTGTTCAAGAGTAATACCGTGTAACGGATCTTTTGATACATGGTCACTCATCATTTGCCCTTTTATTTATCTATTAACCCTAATTTTAGCGGCACACCTTACGAGGAATCGAGCTATGCCGCAAGAAATTAAGATATAGCGATGAACTGCTGGCGTAACTGGTGCACCTGATCGCGTAATTCTGCCGCCTGCTCAAACTCAAGATTTTGCGCGTGGATGTACATCTTCGCTTCCAATTCACGGATTTTCTGATCAAGTGCTTTTGGTGCCAGAGATTGGTAGTTGTTGGTATCAGCAACTTTGCCACCCCGTCCCTTCCCTTTGCCACGGGTAGAGGGTTGACCCAATTGCAGAATATCGCCGATCTTCTTGTTTAGCCCTTGTGGGATAATACCGCGCTCTTCATTGTAAGCTTGCTGTTTGGCTCGGCGTCGCTCTGTTTCACCAATGGCTTTTTCCATTGAAGCCGTAATTCTGTCACCATAAAGAATGGCTTTACCATTAAGGTTACGTGCTGCACGGCCAATGGTCTGGATCAAGGAGCGCTCAGAGCGCAGGAAACCTTCTTTATCAGCATCAAGGATGGCGACGAGAGAAACCTCCGGCATATCTAGTCCTTCTCGTAATAAGTTGATCCCCACCAGCACATCAAACTCACCCAAACGCAAATCACGGATAATCTCTACGCGTTCCACGGTATCAATATCCGAATGCAGGTAACGCACCCGCGCGCCATGCTCTATCAGATACTCGGTTAAGTCCTCAGCCATGCGTTTGGTCAGTGTAGTGACCAGCACCCGCTCATTAATCGCAGCGCGAATGCGGATCTCTGATAGCAAGTCATCCACCTGCGTTGCTACAGGCCGCACCTCAATCAATGGATCCAGCAAGCCGGTTGGACGCACTACTTGATCGATAACATCACCGCCGGATTTTTCCAGCTCATATTTACCGGGAGTGGCCGAAACATAGATAGTTTGTGGTGCCAGCGCTTCGAACTCTTCAAAACGCATTGGGCGGTTATCCAGCGCTGAGGGTAGCCGGAAGCCATACTCCACCAATGTTTCTTTACGTGAGCGGTCACCTTTGTACATACCGCCGATTTGCGGGATGGTAACGTGGGATTCATCGACAATCAGCAAACCATCTGATGGCAGATAATCGAATAGCGTTGGTGGCGGCTCTCCCGGCCCACGCCCCGAAAGATAGCGGGAATAGTTTTCTATACCGGAGCAATAACCCAGCTCATTCATCATTTCGAGGTCAAATTGGGTTCGCTGGGTAATACGCTGTTCTTCAATCAATTTGTTGTTAGCTAGCAGTACCTTACGCCGCTCAGCGAGCTCAACCTTGATGTCTTCCATCGCCTGTAAAATACGCTCCCGTGGAGTAACGTAGTGCGTTTTAGGATAAACAGTAAAACGTGGAACCTCATGTTGTAGCTGGCCGGTTAGTGGATCAAATATAGACAGCCGCTCCACTTCCTCATCAAACAACTCTACGCGCAGTGCCCATTCATCAGACTCTGCCGGGAAGATATCGATAACCTCGCCACGTACCCGGAAAGTGCCGCGCTGAAACACCTGGTCGTTGCGACTGTATTGCAATTCTGATAAGCGCCGCAAAATAGAGCGTTGGTCGATTATCATACCTTTGGTCAAATGCAGCATCATTTTCAGGTATAAATCAGGATCACCCAGACCATAAATGGCAGAGACCGAGGCGACCACTATCACGTCGCGCCGCTCCAGCAATGCCTTGGTGGCTGATAGCCGCATTTGTTCGATATGTTCGTTTACCGAGGCGTCTTTCTCGATAAAGGTGTCTGAACTTGGTACATAAGCTTCGGGTTGATAATAGTCATAATAGGAGACAAAATATTCCACCGCATTCTCGGGAAAGAACTCTTTCATCTCACCATAAAGCTGTGCGGCCAAGGTCTTATTGGGCGCTAACACCATGGTGGGCCGATTCAGGTCAGCAATAACATTGGCTACCGTAAAGGTTTTGCCCGAGCCGGTTACCCCCAACAGCGTCTGATGAGCCAGACCATTTTCCAGCCCCTCCTCCAGTTTCCGGATGGCCTCAGGCTGATCACCTGCTGGCTTAAACTCAGAATGTAGTTTGAATGATTTACTCATGAATTAGCTACCCGCTGGAGAAATACAAACTGTCAGGAGGCTAATTATGAAAGCCCCATAGATTTTTGCCACTGCTATGATACTGGATATAAAACCAGCTTCAAGCACCAAAATGCCGAAATTTATCTCAATGTAGTATTGCACGCATTATTACAGTGATACGTGGATAGCATTTTCACCCTAAAAGTATTTTTATCCCCAGCCATGAACATTGACACATTATTGATAGTTAATTGATTAAAGATTATCCATGTGTGTCGGCTATATTTTTCTAACGCTTGATTTTAATTAACTCATTGAAAATAAAAAACTTTATCAAAAAGTCGAGAATCCGGACAACAGGAGCGGAAGCCGCGTCCGCTCTCGTCTGCCATCAGTTTTCTATGGCTAATGCACAAGGTTATCCACAGGAATGGTGGATAACTCATTCAACCCCATAAGGGCCGCGTGTTAGCGAAAAGCTAATCTTGACGATGTAATAGTGACAAACTGACTTTTTTAGTGTTTTTTTTACATTTTTATTTCACCGCATATTTCAATTAGTGCTAACAAATCTATTTGCTAATTCTATAATTTTAGTCCTCGCCGCGAGACCACTCAGCAGTGTCATAAGTGCTGTATTTTTGTTGCACCATTATTTTCTTTATAGCACTGCTTGAGTGCAATAAAACCCCACTCACCACTGGTCCTCTAGCTGTTTTAGTCGTTTTAGTTTCCCCGTGCACGCCAAAACCATTTACAGTTCGTTAACATACGTATTTTATCGCAACTTGGCCCAAGAGTTGCTTACTTGTTTGAGGAACAAAAGACACTCGCAACCACCCGCTAGAAATGTGGTGTTTTATGCAGTGCTGCCGCTACCAAGTATGCAGATTTGCTGGTTAATCCTTCACTAGCCGTTACAGAACACCGGGATACCTGTGAGCAACTGAGATCGACTGAGGAGAAGCACTGATGCTGAGTTTAACCGCTGTGAATCAATACTATGGCCAGAACCATATTCTTTGGGATATCAATTTAGAGATTCCCCGCGGCCAATGCACCTGCCTTATTGGGCGTAATGGCGTAGGGAAAACCACATTAATTAATTGCATCATGGGCCATCTTCCCGTTATGAGTGGCACCATGACTTGGCAGCCGAACCATGAACCGCCGCAGAATTTGTTACAGCAACCTGTTGAGGGACGTACTGCGCTGGGCATCGGCTATGTTCCGCAAGGGCAACAGATATTCTCCCAAATGAGTGTTGAGGAGAATATGTTGATAGCTGTGCTCGCTGGGCATAAATCACGCCATATCCCCGGCTGGGTTTTTGAGCTGTTCCCTCTGTTATATGATAAACGTCATCAACGGGGTGGAGAACTTACCCGTAATCAGCAACAACAGTTGGCGATTGCCCGCGCGCTAGTCGCCGAACCTGAATTGCTTATTCTGGATGAGCCAGGAAACGGTACATTGCCGCCACTGAGTGAGGATATTGGCAATATCCTGCACCAACTTAGCCGTAGCTTTGGCATGACGGTATTGCTAGTCGAACATAGATTACCGTTTATTCAACATGTTGCAGATAGATTTTGTTTGATGGCAGGTGGGCGAAATGTGGCGCAAGGGACGTTAGATCAATTGGATGAAAATATGATTATTGAGCATTTGGCCAGTTGAGATGACTCAACACAGCTATGCGCACACTCAAGTTATGCCAGACGAAATAGTGGGCTAATACCTGTTATTAGCCCTTTTAGCCACAACATGGCTAAAAATACATATTTACCTTTGCACTGCTAATAAGCTCAGATCCAGATAGCGGCCAAGATCACGTCGCTCTGTTACCGGAGAAGTGGCGAAATCCGTGATATGGGGAACCACTCCTAGTAACGGTGCGTTTATCATCCGTTTCAGTGTTACCAGGTATTCAGTTTGCCGCCGCCCTGCTGGTATCACCTCATTCGCCACCCAGCCGGCCAAAGGTACCCCCGCTTGCTCAATCGCCAAAGCCGTCAATAGTGCATGATTGATGCAGCCAAGTTTTACCCCAACAACCATTATCACGGGCAATTGTTCCTGCTGCACCCAATCGGCAAAAGTTGCCTGTGACGAAAGGGGCGTAAACCAGCCCCCTGCCCCTTCGACTAATATCCAGTCAGATGATTGCTCAAGTTGGCGCAAGCCTTGTGATAAGACCGGCAAATGAATCTCCTGCCCTTCACTGACACTGGCAATATGCGGCGAGGTCGCTTCTAGCAGTGTCAGCGGATTCACCTGTGTATAAGATAATATTTGAGTACTGTTCGCCTGTAATGCCAGAGCGTCACTGTTACGCAAGCCATCGGCCGTCATCTGGCTGCCAGATGCTACCGGTTTATAACCGGCGGTCTGGAAGCCTTGGAGGGCTGCGGCTTGCAACAATGCACAACTGGCAACAGTCTTACCGACATCGGTATCTGTGCCAGTGATAAACCAACGTCTAATCACGATAAATAACCCCATAAACTAAATGGTAACTCAGCGGGTAGTAACCCGATTGCATGCTATAAGCCTGCTGCAAGGCCATGAAGCGCTTGCGGCCATTCAACCCAGCCTTGCGCCCTTGATGTAAATGCGTGGCACCAATGCCCTGTAGCGATCGCATAAGGGCGATGACATTCGGAAACTGTTGCCGATATATCTGCGGTGTCAGGGTATGGCGATATTCCTGACAAGCCGCGCTGATATGCTTAAATGGGAGGAAATCGTTCACATGCCGCTTACCATCAACCTGTTGCCACGCCTGCCCCAATTCATCCAGCGAGCCGTCGGCCAGAGTGGAAAACAGGATGATCCCGCCAGGGCGAGTGACCCGATACAGTTCAGCCAGCGCCGCAGATAAATCGGTGCACCACTGCACAGCTAAGTTGCTAAAACAGATATCAACCGATTGATCTGACAGTGGAATACTCTCTATATCGCCTAGAAGGTAGTCATCAGCAGCTTTATGTTGGCGGGCGTGCTCCAACATGCCCGCAGCCAGATCCAATGCAATAACCTGCTTACCGCGCTCGCGCCAAAGGCGGCTGAAATGCCCAGTACCACAGCCAGCATCCAATACTGACATCCCCGGATGTTGCCCCCCAAGGGCCAACAGAACATCACCGGTTTCCCGTTGCAAATCGGCAGCGATATCGTAACTGCCTGCCGCTCGACTAAAAGCCGCTGCAATTGCTGATTTATTCACTGTTGGCTGATTTACTGCGGGTTTACTGGCTCTTGCTGGTGGTAAATTTTCAGTGACAAACGCCATGCAGCACCTCCAACAGACGCTCAATATCTTCACTCTCATGAGCGGCACTTAGGGTAATACGCAATCTTGCGCCACCGGGAGGAACTGTCGGAGGACGAATGGCGGTGACCCACAAGCCCGCAGCGCGTAGCTGTTCTGCCAATGCCACTGTTTGTTGATTGTCGCCGACCAATAGTGGCTGAATGGCCGTTTCAGATGCCCCTAATTGCAGCGGTAAAGCTGCCGCACCGCAGCGAAATTGTGTAATGCGTTGCTGGAGGCGTTGGCGCAAATCATCACCTTGCTGAATACGTAGTAGCGCGGCTTGCAGAGCACAGGCCTGCGCCGGTGGCATTGCTGTGCTGTAAATCAGGTGACGAGCATATTGCAGCAAGTATTCGGCTACCGGCTCCTGACATAACACCGCCGCACCACTCAAGCCAAACGCTTTACCAAAAGTCACCACCAGCAGTTCAGGTTTCACACCTTGCAACTCACAACTTCCCCGCCCTGCAGCCCCTCGCACGCCGATACCATGAGCGTCGTCTACCAATAACCAGCCCCTCGCCGCCGCCGTATGTTGCTGTATAGCTACTAGCGGTGCGCTGTCACCATCCATGCTAAAAACGCCTTCTGTCACCACCAAAGTTTGACCTGAACACGGCTTATTAAGCAGTTTATGCAGTGAATCAGGTTGATTGTGAGCAAAACGCCGAAGTTGCGCCGGAGAGTGCGTAGCGGCTTCCAGCAAAGAGGCATGGCTGAGTTTATCGGCCAAAATTCGGTCATCCGCAGCGGTCAACGCCGTCAATACAGCCTGATTGGCGGCAAAACCAGAGATAAACAACAAGGCACGCGGATAACCCAACCAGTCAGCCAATTGTTGTTCCAATTGAGCATGAGGCAAGCTATAGCCCGTAACATGACCTGAACCGCCGCTCCCCACGCCATAGCGCTGCGCCCCCTGTTGCCAAGCCGCAATAACCGCAGCATCCTGACTCAACCCTAAATAGTCATTGCTGGAAAAGTTGAGATATTGCTGCGCGCCAGTCTGTAACCAGCGCCCATTCGCCCCATTATTGACTTGACGGCAACGATAAGCGGCCGCCTCGTGCCGCTGTTGCAGGCCGAGATCTATTTTGTTCTGCCAGCTCATCAGTGGGCCGCGTTATAAAATTGAACGGAGTCTTCGGGCAAGGAATCACTATGCAATAATTGCTCGGTCAAAGCCTGTTGCTGTTCGCGATCACCGTGCTGTGTTGCGGTTTGCTGCGGGTTCAGCCCCAATTTACGGAATAGCTGTAAATCTTTATCTTCTTCCGGATTCGGTGTGGTGAGTAATTTACAGCCGTAGAAAATGGAATTAGCTCCAGCCATAAAGCACATAGCCTGCGTTTGTTCATTCATCTGCTCACGGCCAGCAGAGAGCCGCACATAGGAAGTGGGCATCATAATGCGGGCGACCGCGATGGTGCGAATAAACTCGAAAGCATCCACATCGTCGTTATTTTCCAGCGGTGTACCTTTCACTTTGACCAGCATGTTGATCGGCACGCTTTCTGGTGGTTTCGGCAAATTAGCCAGTTGCACCAGCAAGCCGGCACGGTCACGAACGGTTTCGCCTAGCCCAACAATTCCGCCGGAACAGACTTTTATCCCCGCATCGCGCACTTCGCTTAAGGTATCAAGCCGCTCCTGATAACTGCGGGTGGTGATGATGCTGCCGTAGAATTCCGGCGAGGTATCCAGATTGTGGTTGTAATAATCTAGTCCGGCGTCTGCCAAACGGTGAGCTTGCTGCTTATCCAAAGTCCCCAAGGTCATGCAGGTTTCCATGCCCATCGCCTTAACGCCTTCGACCATTTTTTCCAGATAAGGCATATCGCGCTCATGCGGGTTTTTCCAGGCCGCTCCCATACAAAAACGGGTTGAACCCGCAGCTTTGGCTTTTTTCGCAGATTCCAGCACTTGCTCAACCTGCATTAACCGCTCACTTTCCAGCCCGGTCTTGTAACGCGAGCTTTGTGGACAATATTTGCAATCTTCCGGGCAAGCGCCGGTTTTAATCGACAACAAAGTACTGACTTGAACCTGGCGTGGATCAAAATGCTGACGATGAATCTGCTGAGCTTCAAATAATAAATCCAGCAACGGTTTTTCAAACAGGGCCTGGGCTTGCCCGACTGTCCAGCGAAGATAATTTGCCATTACGGCTTCTCCAAAGAAGAGAAAAAGTGTCGTCAGTGTAAATAAACACGATATACTGTCAACCATTCTTGCATCATTTTGGTTTACAATAAATTCTCATGACACATTCTGACCTGGCTTTTGATCAACGCCACATCTGGCATCCCTACACTTCAATGACCGACCCATTGCCCTGTTATCCGGTAGTTGCCGCCGAAGGTGTTGAGCTGCAACTGGCCGATGGCCGACGGCTAATTGATGGTATGTCGTCATGGTGGGCGGCGATCCACGGATACAACCATCCGGCACTGAATCAGGCGGCACATCAGCAGTTGGATAAGATGTCACATGTGATGTTTGGCGGTATCACCCACCCGCCAGCGGTGAAGCTTTGCCAACAGTTGGTCGCCATTACCCCGCCAGCGCTGGAATGTGTGTTTCTTGCTGATTCTGGCTCGGTGGCGGTCGAGGTTGCGCTGAAAATGGCATTACAATACTGGCAGGCAAAAGGGGAACGGCGGCAGCGGATTTTGACCCTGCGCCACGGCTATCATGGCGATACCTTCGGCGCGATGTCAGTGTGTGATCCGCAGAACTCCATGCACAGTTTGTATCAAGGTTATTTAGCCGAAAATCTGTTCGCCACCGCACCACAAAGCCGCTTTGATGAGACATGGAACCCGGAAGACATCACCGATTTTGCTGCAATGATGGCAAAACACGCCGGTGAGATTGCAGCGGTGATTTTGGAGCCCATAGTGCAAGGCGCGGGCGGGATGCGTATCTATCACCCCGCCTATCTGCGTGAGGTAAGGGCCTTGTGCGATCAATATAATATTTTATTGATCGCTGATGAAATCGCCACAGGATTTGGCCGCACCGGTAAACTTTTTGCCTGTGAACACGCGCAAATCGTGCCGGATATTCTCTGTTTAGGTAAGGCACTGACGGGGGGCTATTTGACTTTATCCGCCACACTAACCACCCGAAAAGTGGCAGAAACCATCAGTAACGGTGATGCTGGGTGCTTTATGCATGGGCCGACATTTATGGCAAATCCGTTGGCTTGCGCGGTGGCTTCGGCCAGCCTGAGTCTATTGGCAGAGAATCGCTGGCAACAGCAAGTGGCTTCCATCGAAATTCAATTGAAACAAGTGCTTTTACCATTGGCAGAGCATAAAACAGTCGCTGATGTGCGGGTATTAGGGGCTATCGGAGTAGTGGAAATGAAGGAGCCAGTTAACGTCGCTCGACTGCAACGCGGTTTTGTCGAACAAGGGGTGTGGATCAGGCCTTTTGGCAAGCTTATTTACCTGATGCCACCTTATATTGTTTCGCCAGAAGCATTAACCCGACTGACAGATGCAGTGGCTTCTGCCGTGAACAGCGCCAATTAGAAAAATGACCTTATTGGCGTCATTGTCGCAGTCAGTTTGGATGCGGACAGCGCACAGTAACCGGAGCGTACAAAAAGTACGTGAGGATTACGAGCACTGCCCAAATTCAAAATGGCAAGTAAAATAGCCTATTTCGCCAAAATGCTGACCCACATTGGGCCTTTCCCAACCGGATAGCGCTTGAGGGTTGTCAACTCACCGCTAGTCTGATCGATACGATATACTTCGATATGATCGGATTTCTGGCCGGAAGAGATCAGGAACTGGCCGCTGTGGTCAATATTAAAGCCACGCGGCTGGGCTTCAGTCTGATGATGCCCCACCAACGCAATCTCACGACCATCTTCAGAAACACTAAAAATACCCAACAGACTGGCAGTACGATCGCTAATGTACAAATGGCGGCCATTTGGCGTGATGTGGATATCAGCTGCCCAACGGGTGTCAGTAAAGTCGGCAGGCATGGCATCCAATGTTTGAATGATCTTATATTCCTGGCCGTTATCGCTGATTTGGTATACATCAACCGAGCTATTCAGCTCATTGACACAATAAGCGACCTGCTGATTAGGGTGGAAAGCCATATGGCGTGGGCCAGCACCGGCGGCAACCGTCACATCAGACTGCGCATGTGGCGTCAATTTGCCCTCGGTACTCAAATCAAATAAGCGCACTTTGTCTTCTTTCAGACAAGGCACCAGCAGGATTTGATTGGTTGGGTCAATATTTGCTGAGTGGGGTGCGGGTAGATCCTCAAGTTGCTGAATAGGCGCTTGTACCACACCATGTTCATCAATAGGGCTGATACTGACACAATTGAAACTGTAAGAAGCAGAGAACAAGAAACGGCCTTGCAGATCCGTCCCTATATGAGTTGGACTACCTGGCAATGGTGCCATACCCGCAGCAGTCAAGGTGCCATCATCGGCAATATTATAGCTAACGATGCCAAAATCAGGGCGAACGCCAACATACAAATGGCGCTGGTTCGGGTTGATTGTCATCGGCTGCACCTGGCCCGGTACTTCCACCGTTTGCAGTAAGGTTAATTCACCGGTGGAACCTAATTGCCAGACATGGATCTGCTGACTGTCTGGGCTTGCCACGTAAACCACTTGCTTCATCTTTACTCCTTAGTCGAGCCCATTATACTCGTCATACTTCAAGCTGCATGTGTGTTGGCTTCGTTCGATCACCCGACTCATTGACTGGCCGGGACTCACTTGCTTGCCGCCTTATTGCAACTCGAATTATTTAGAATATAGGCAACTTTCATTGGCCGAATTTGTCTTTCCAAACAAACCCAGCACTTAACACAATTGCAAAATTGCGAATAATTTAGCCTAGCTTACCTGACTGAGCAGACATAACAACAGCCCACCATCGTGAAGATCAAAACTTATTCTGCTTATTTTTAGCCGTTGATGCGGGTGCTTACCCAGTCAGGTTTAATCAACTGCTTATCCGGTGTACCATCAGAAAATACTATGCAAACATATTATTTCTCGCCTGGGATTAGCATCACTATGACATACCGTATTATTGCATTGGATTTGGATGGAACGCTGCTGGACAGCAAGAAACGTATTTTGCCTGACTCTTTGTCCGCACTGGCGCAAGCCCGCGCTGAAGGCGTCAAGGTTGTGGTCGTCACAGGTCGCCATCATGTGGCGATTCATCCGTTTTATCAAGCGCTTGAACTCGACACGCCAGCGATTTGCTGTAATGGTACTTACATATATGATTATCAAGCCAAAAAAGTTTTAGATTCCAACCCATTAGAACCTCAGCAGGCCGTTCAGGTATTACAGTTGCTGGAGCAAAGTGATATCCACGGGCTAATGTATGTCGACGATGCGATGCTTTATCAACAGAGTAGCGGGCATGTCGTTCGCTCGCTAAGTTGGGCCGAGTCATTGCCGGTGGCCCAACGTCCGACCCTGCTTCAGGTCGATAGCTTGTTAGATGCCGCCCACAGTGCTAATGCTATTTGGAAATTTGCCACTTCCCATGCTGATATCGACCAGCTAAAAGCATTTGCAACCAAAGTAGAAGATGAAATGGGGCTGGCATGTGAATGGTCGTGGCATGATCAGGTGGATATCGCTCAAGCCGGAAATAGTAAAGGGATGCGCCTACAACAATGGGTCGAATCTCAAGGTTTGAGTATGAAAGACGTGGTCGCTTTTGGTGACAATTTTAATGACCTGAGCATGCTTGAGAGCGCCGGTTTAGGTGTAGCGATGGGCAACAGCGCTGATGCCATCAAACAACGGGCCGACCTGGTGATTGCCGATAACGAACAACCGGGCATTGCGGCGGTTATCCGCCAGCATGTGTTGGCTTGATAGTTTAGTCAAAAGAGTACAATTACTCTGTTAGACCAGCTTCAGACAACTCATAAAGCTGAATCAAGGGGAAACACTCTGTTGGGGTCGTAACGGCGTAAGCCGTCGGAGCGCCCCTAGGAGTGGTCGACCCTTGACTAGCAGAAGTTAGTGGCAGAACGTTTCACACACTCAATTCTTACGATTAAACGATACACTTTTTATCTGTGCATACACCCACTGACCGGGTTTCAGCCCCAGTTCATCCCGCGCCCACGGCGTAATTCTTGCCCATAACCATTGGTCGCCAACAGCCAGTTTGACATCAATCTGCCCATCAACTTCGAGGCATTCGGCTATTTTGACTGGCAAAATATTGCGAATACTGCTGTTTTGCGGTGGCTGTAATACCAATGAGACATCGGCCGCATTTATCCGGATGCGCATTAGTTCACCCTCTTGCGCCTCCAGCTTTCCGACCCATAACCGCTGGTCGTTTAATGCCAGTGCCGTCATCGCGTAACGATCATGATGACCAATGACACTCACTCGCAATATGCTGCTCGGCTCTTCACGTTGCAGCCACGGACGCAATGCACTACTGGCCCACACCTCTTCCAAGCCACCAACAGCACGGACTTTACCTGCATCCATCACCACCACTTGATCTGCCAAACGTAAAATCTCATCCATGCTGTGGCTGACATACAATATCGGTGTATTGACGTCTTGCGCCAACCGCTCCAGATACGGCAACAGCTCACGCTTACGCGGTAAATCCAGTGAGGCTAAAGGCTCATCCATCAACAACAGCTCAGGAGCTGTGAGCAAAGCACGGCCAATCGCTACCCGCTGCTTTTCGCCACCAGAGAGGGTTAGCGGGAAGCGCTCTAATAACGCCTCGATGCCCAATAACCCCACAATGGTATCAAACTGCCTACGCATTGACGGGTTCATACCATATTGCAGGTTACCCATTACGCGATAATGGGGGAACAAACGCGCATCCTGAAAGACATAACCTACCCGCCGTTTTTCCGGTGGCAGATAAATATTCTGTTCTGCATCCACCAGCACCCGACCATTAAGTACAACTTTGCCTTGCTGCGGGCGAGTCAGGCCACCAATCACATTGATCAGCGAGGTCTTACCGGCTCCTGACAAACCAAAAATAGCGGTGATGCCTTGGGCGGGTAAATTAGTGCTCACTTGTAAATGCAAATCACCCAGTTGTTGGCTGAAATCCAGTTCTAGCATGATACCCCCATGCGCTTTTTACCCCAACGAGCCAGCCATTCAGATAACAACAGAGAAACCAGCGACAGAATAATGGCGATAATACACAGCCGCGCCGCCGCTGCTTCAGCGCCGGGCGTTTCAATCAAGGTGTACATGGCTAATGGAATGGTGCGGGTTTCGCCGGGAATATTGGAAACGAAAGTGATGGTAGCACCAAATTCCCCTAGCGAACGGGCAAAAGAAAGTACCGTACCGGCAATCACACCCGGTAAAGAAAGCGGTAACGTGATGGTGAAAAACACCCGCCACGGGTTTGCTCCGAGAGTACGTGCAGCTAGCTCCAGACGGGTATCGACCGCTTCCAACGCCAGACGGATAGCCCTGACCATCAATGGGAAAGCCACCACCGCCGAGGCCAATGCCGCGCCGCGCCAACTGAAACTGAAATTAATGCCAAACCAGCTATAAAGCCACTCACCAATAAAACCGCGGCGGCCCATGCTTATCAGCAGCAAATAACCAATAACCACTGGCGGCAGCACCAGTGGTAAGTGAATAATGCTATCTAACAAAGACTTACCGGGGAAACGGCAGCGCACTAAAATCCATGCCATCAAAATACCTAACGGCAAACTGCACACTACCGCCACACCGGAAACCTTCAGGCTCAGAATAATGGCCTGCCACTCATACTCACTCAATATCATTAGCGTGTAGTAAATCCATATTTTTCGAAAATAATAGCCGCTGCCGGGCTTTTCAGGTAATCATAAAAAGCAGTAACGGTAGGATTTTCATGACCCTTAACAATCGCCATTGGGTATTCAACCGGCTTATGACTAGCTTCCGGGAATACCCCTACAACTTTCACTTTATCGCTGGCTATAGCATCTGAGCCGTAGACGATACCCAGTGGCGCCTCTGCCCGTTCAACCAGTGCCATAGCACTGCGCACGTTATTGGCGCGAGCCATTTCTGGGGCTAAAGTTGTCCAGGCACCTAAATTCTCCAATGACTCTTTGGCATAAATCCCAGCAGGAACATGATCAGGATCGCCAACAGCCAGACGCCCCCCCTCTAACAATTTCTTCCAATCTGTTTTTTTATCAATCTCAACTTTGGTAATTTTGCTGTCTTTTGGCGCAATCAATACTAACTCATTACCTAACAGGGTATAGCGGGTGTTAGCAACCATTTGTTGCTTATCAATGGCATAATCCATCCATTGCTGATCAGCTGAGATAAACAAGTCAGCCGGAGCACCCTGCTCAATCTGGCGTGCCAGAGTAGAGGATGAAGCGTAAGAAGCCACCACATCAACTTGCTTCTCTTTTTTATATTGTACCGCGATATCTTGCAGCGCATTAGTCAAAGAGGCAGCTGCAAAAACTGTAATATCCGCCGCCATGGCAGAACTGGAAAATGCTGCCAGCAACGCTGCACTCGCAACCCATTTATTCACTTTACCGTATTGATTCTTCATCTTGTTCTCCGCATGAGTTATACCGCTGTATACTTTGAAATATAACGTAACATCATGGGCAGGTCATGCAATTTATCGGCAAGATGTGAGGTATCTTGAGTTGCTACAAGAGAAGTGAAGATAATGAAGCAAAAGATAAAAACGAAAATGCCCAGCGTCAATACGCCAGGCATTTATGAAATAGAGACAATTGCGTTAGAAACAGCAACTATCTAATTAAGAGCGTTCTTTCGTGTGACCCGTTTTAGAGATGATGTTAAACACCTCACCCAGGCCATAGATCATGCCCAAAATCACTGCCATCACTACGGGTACCATGACCACAGCAAAAAGCAGGCTTTTCAAAAGATCTAACATACTAACCTCTCATGACTACTTTATAGAGCGATAACCTACGTTATCACAATAACCAATAGATATCATTCTGTGTAAATTATATAAGCAATGAATGAATGCGGTTATTCTAACCCACACGAAAAGAATGTAACCTGCCAAACGTGCGATTGGGCGTTAGCGCTACGCACTTGATGTTTATTAGATACATACCGACTGTTGAGTCACAATACGCGTTTCCCGCTGGAGCTAAAAATCATGCAGGCCGAAATCCTACTCACTTTAAAACTTCAGCAGCGACTGTTTGCCGATCCACGACGTATCTCATTACTCAAACAAATACAAAATACCGGTTCAATCAGTCAGGGCGCGAAACTCGCGGGTATTAGCTATAAAAGCGCCTGGGATGCCATCAATGAAATGAATACATTAGCTGAAGAAACACTGGTCGAGCGGGCAACCGGCGGCAAAGGTGGCGGTGGCGCTTCCCTGACTCGCTATGGTGAGCGTTTAATTCAGCTCTATGATTTGCTGGCGCAAATTCAACAAAAAGCATTTGATGCTTTAAAAGACGATTCGATGCCACTGGATAGCTTGCTGGCCGCCATTTCTCGTTTCTCTCTGCAAACCAGCGCCCGTAACCAGTTCTTCGGTACGGTGATAGAGCGTGACCATCAGCAGGTTCAGCAACACGTCAATATTCTGTTATCCGATGGGAAAACCCGTTTATCTGCCGCAATCACCCAGCAAAGTGCTGATCGGCTACAACTTGTGGCGGGTAAAGAAGTGTTGGCATTGATTAAAGCGCCCTGGATAAAACTTATCACTGATCAAGCGCTCGCGGGGGCGGCGGATAACTCTCTGCCAGGCACCGTTAGCAGTATTGAGCCGGGTAATGAACACAGTGAAGTTATCGTGACGTTAGCCGGAGGAGCCACTCTCTGCTCGACACAAAATAACAGCGAATTGCACAAACTGAATTTGCGCGTGGGAAGTGATGTTATTGCCCAGTTCAATGCTGATCGTGTCATCATCGCCACACTATGTTGAGTAATTCATGTTAGTTATCAATCACAGGTAAGCATTTACCTGTTGACATTTTGTCCCTTCCCGCCTATTCCTACACATATTATTGTGTTGCAGAATATGGGAAAGATGATGTCTGAATTGCAAATAGCGCAAGGTTGTTTTCGTCTAAGCGACACCCGGACACTCATCTTGCCAGAGTTACGTATCTCGTCTGGTGATAAGCAGCAGACAAGCGATAGCTGGGCATTTGTTGGTGCCAATGGCAGTGGTAAATCGTCGCTTGCCAAAGCCTTAGCAGGAGAACTTATCCTGCTAAGTGGCAGTCGCCAGAGCAATTTCAACCATATTGTCCGTTTGTCTTTCGAGCAACTGCAACAGTTAGTTAGTGAAGAATGGCAGCGTAATAATACCGATTTACTAAGCGCCGATGAAGATGATACCGGGCGCACTACGGCCGAAATCATCCAGGAAGCATTCAGCGATCCGCAGCGCTGTCAGCAACTGGCAGAACAATTTGGCATTAGCCACTTACTCTCACGTCGTTTTAAGTATCTTTCGACCGGTGAAACTCGCAAAACATTGTTATGCCGGGCACTGATGCCACAACCCGACCTGTTGATTCTGGATGAGCCCTTTGATGGTTTGGATGTAGCTGCCCGTGCGCAGTTGGCCAGCATGTTGTCCACACTTTCAGCGCAAGGCGTCACGCTGGTTTTAGTGCTTAACCGCTTTGACGATATTCCCGATTTTGTACAATACGTCGGCGTACTGGCGGATTGCCAGTTGACTCATACCGGCCCACGCCAGCAGATCCTTTCCCAGGCGCTGATTGCTCAACTGGCACACAGCGAAAACCTTGAGGGATTATTACTGCCAGAAACGGAAAACCCACAGCAGCAAATTCATTTATCGCAAGACAATCCACTGATTATATTGAAAAATGGAGTGGTGAAATATAATGACCGCCCTATTTTGCATAACCTGAACTGGCAGGTGAATCCAGGCGAGCATTGGCAAATTATCGGCCAGAATGGCGCCGGGAAATCAACCTTACTCAGCTTAATCACAGGTGACCATCCACAAGGTTACAGTAATGATTTAACCCTGTTTGGCCGCCGTCGTGGCAGTGGGGAAACCATCTGGGATATTAAACGTCATATCGGTTATGTCAGCAGTAGCTTGCATTTGGACTATCGGGTCAGTACCAATCTGCGCACGGTGATTTTATCGGGCTTTTTCGATTCAATTGGTATTTATCAGGCTGTATCAGACCGGCAGCAGCAACTTACCGATGAATGGCTGGCGTTACTGGGGTTATCTGCAATGACGGCCGAACAGCCTTTCCATAGCTTATCGTGGGGGCAACAGCGCTTAGCCCTGATCGCCAGAGCGCTGGTAAAACACCCTGCTCTACTGATTCTCGATGAGCCATTACAAGGGTTAGATCCACTTAACCGATTGTTAGTGCGCCGTTTTATTGATGTGATGATCAGTGAAGGTGAGACACAATTGTTGTTCGTTTCTCACCACGCAGAAGATGCACCGCAATGCATTACCCACCGGCTAACCTTTATTCCTGATGGCGATATTTATCAATATCAACAGGAAAAATTGCCCAGCCAAATGAGAACAGCATAGTTATATTATAATATTTGGCTTATCAAATAATGAGAACTTTTCTCAACTGACGTGAGTTTTATCCCCAATCACTTATGCTACTATCGCCACCGTCAGCCATCATTCAGGTTGACGGTGGATAATGTTTATAGCTTATTCATTTTATAATATTTTTAAGATTGAATAACAAAGGGATGACCTATGTGGGGCGTACTTGCTGCATCACTGCTTTTCTTATCAATTAACCGGGTACTTTCCCTGTTTTTGTTGGCTTTATCCTTATCTATTGCCCTTTATCACGGTGTTCTAACGTTACCCTCAGCGGCATTTCTGTTGCTGACACTGGCCGCTGCGCTACTACTAAAAAAATATCGTCAACAGAAATGGTTGGCCGCCGGATTAGAATTGCTCTTGGTGCTTGCTGCCATTGCCTTATTCCTGCACTTGATTCCGGGCTTTAACAACTTAAAAGTGTTAGATAACGTAAAAGTGGGGCCACTGAGCGCTGCCTTTAGTATGTATTACAATCTTGATAAGACACTGGTTCCCTTTATTTTACTCGCCTGCCTCCCCACCTTATTTGTTGCCAAAAAACATCTCTCAGTTAGCCGGCTCGGTTGGTTAAGTTTAATTGCCAGTATCCCTGTATTGTTACTGTTGGCGGTCGCGCTAGGCGGTTTGAAAGTTGAAATGCATACCCCGGTATGGATTGGCTCGTTTGTTATGGCCAATATATTTTTTGTTTGCCTGGCCGAAGAAGCGCTATTCCGTGGTTATTTGCAGCAACGTCTAAGCCAGTGCATCGGTAACTATCCTGCACTGCTGCTTACCGCGCTGTTGTTCGGTGCCGCACATTTTGCTGGTGGCGCGCTATTAATGGTGTTCGCTGCTCTGGCTGGGGTCATTTATGGTTTAGCATGGCTGTGGAGTGGCCGTTTGTGGGTTGCAGTGGCTTTTCATTTCGGCCTGAACTTAATGCATTTGCTGTTCTTTACCTACCCGCTTTACTCCACCCACTGATTTTTACAGGCAACACCCGATACCATTTTATTCTCCGGTATCGGGTCATAGCGTCATTAGCAGGACATTCCTGCTGAATGAATGGATGAGAACGCTACCACATTGGTTATCTTTGTTATGTCCGAGTTTTCTTGATTTTTTAGCCTATCCTTGTTCATTCCCCTGTATTTATACCCTCACAAAGATTAAGCTAGCTTAAAATTAAATGTAAACGATTCCATTATTGAGCCCAGATCACCTTTTCTCACATAATGGCATGCTATCTTTCTTAGACAAAAGTCATTCGAGGAGTGTTTTATGTACGTACTGGTAACGGGTGGTAGCGGTTACATTGGTAGCCATACCTGTGTGCAATTGATTGAAGCTGGTTATCAGCCAGTTATCCTCGACAATCTTTGTAATAGCAAATCCAGCGTATTAGCCCGGATACATCAATTGACTGGCTACACTCCTGAACTTTATCAGGGGGACATTCGTGACCGCGCCCTGCTCGATAAGATATTCGCCGCTCATCCTATTCACGCGGTCATTCATTTTGCTGGCTTGAAAGCTGTCGGCGAATCCGTCAGTAAGCCATTGGAATATTACAATAATAATGTTTTCGGCACCCTAGTCTTGCTAGAGGCGATGCGAGCGGCTCAGGTCAAAAACCTTATCTTCAGTTCATCTGCCACCGTGTATGGTGATCAGCCGCAAATTCCTTATGTTGAAAGCTTCCCGACCGGTTCACCTTCCAGTCCGTATGGCCGCAGCAAATTGATGGTTGAGCAAATCCTGCAAGATGTACAACGGGCTGATCCACAATGGAACATGACTATCCTGCGTTATTTCAATCCGGTTGGGGCCCATTCATCTGGGCTGATGGGAGAAGATCCACAAGGTATCCCTAACAACTTGATGCCGTTTATTGCCCAAGTTGCAGTAGGCCGCCGTGAATCATTGGCGATATTCGGCAATGACTATCCAACCCCTGATGGCACTGGGGTTCGCGACTATATTCATGTGGTCGATTTAGCTGACGGCCATGTTGCCGCAATGAAAAAGTTACACAATCAACCGGGTGTACATATTTTTAATTTGGGTGCCGGTGTTGGCCACAGTGTTTTACAGGTGGTCGAAGCATTCAGCAAAGCTTGTGGCAAACCCCTAGCCTACCATTTTGCGCCACGTCGTGAAGGTGATCTTCCGGCTTATTGGGCTGACCCCACCAAAGCAGCGGAACAACTGGGCTGGCGAGTCTGCCGCTCGCTGGACGAAATGGCGGCTGACACCTGGTGCTGGCAATCACAGAATCCTCAGGGCTATCCCGATTAAGGTATTGTTATGAACGATTTTAACCCTGTGGATCATCCACATCGCAGATATAACCCATTAAGTGGTCAGTGGGTATTGGTATCACCTCATCGGGCCAAGCGCCCCTGGCAAGGTCAGCAGGAGTCGCCTTCGACCGAGAATTTACCGGCGCACGATCCGGATTGCTTCTTATGCCCTGGCAATACCCGGGTAACGGGTGACGTCAACTCTGCCTATCAGTCAACCTATGTGTTTACCAATGACTTTGCCGCGCTGATGCCAGATACCCCCGATGCGCCTCAAAGTGATGATCCCTTGATGCGCAGCCAGAGCGCACGCGGCACCAGCAGGGTTATTTGCTTCTCACCGGATCACAGTAAGACATTGCCTCAGCTAACACTGGCAGCGCTGGAAGATGTCATCCAGACCTGGCAACAGCAAAGTGCCGAGTTGGGCAAAACATACCCTTGGGTACAAGTGTTTGAGAATAAAGGCGCGGCTATGGGCTGCTCGAACCCCCATCCACATGGGCAAATTTGGGCTAATAGCTTCCTGCCCAATGAAGCCGCACGGGAAGACCGCCTGCAACAGCAATATTTTCAACAGCATCAATCGCCGATGCTGCTCGATTATGCCGGACGCGAACAGCGTGATGGCAGCAGAACAGTGGTTGAAACTGAGCACTGGCTAGCCGTGGTGCCCTACTGGGCGGCGTGGCCGTTTGAAACCTTGCTGCTGCCAAAAGCTCATGTTTTGCGCTTAGAAGATTTATCGGATGAACAGCGCCGCGATCTGGCTATTGCACTGAAAAAACTGACCAGCCGCTACGACAATTTATTCTCATGTTCTTTCCCTTATTCAATGGGATGGCACGGCGCGCCTTATAACGCGGATGACAACACACACTGGCAGTTACATGCACATTTTTATCCGCCATTACTGCGCTCTGCATCTGTACGTAAATTTATGGTGGGTTATGAAATGCTAGCCGAAACCCAGCGAGACCTTACAGCGGAACAGGCGGCTGAACACCTGCGGGCAGTAAGTGATGTCCATTATCGAGAAGCCGGAGTCAAATAATGAGTTTAAAACAGCATACCCAGGCCATTTTCCACCAACAATTTAGCCAAGAACCTGACATCACTATCAAAGCTCCGGGCCGCGTCAATCTTATCGGCGAGCATACGGATTATAACGATGGCTTTGTGCTGCCCTGCGCCATTGATTATGAAACCGTCATCAGTTGCAGTAAACGTGATGATCGCCAGATACATGTTATTGCGGCTGATTATGACAATCAGCAAGATATATTCTCTCTGGATGAACCAATTGTTCCACATGCGCAATACCGTTGGGCCGACTATGTGCGCGGTGTGATAAAACACTTACAACTGCGTCATGCCGATTTTGGCGGTGCCTCACTGGTTATCAGCGGCAATGTCCCACAAGGCGCGGGCTTGAGCTCTTCGGCTTCTTTAGAAGTCGCCGTCGGCCAGGCGCTACAATCACTCTATCAGTTACCTCTGAGTGGGATAGAACTGGCACTCAATGGCCAGGAAGCTGAAAACCAGTTTGTCGGTTGTAACTGCGGCATCATGGATCAGCTGATTTCAGCACTCGGCCAGCAAGACCAAGCGCTACTGATCGACTGCCGCACACTTGAAACTCGCGCCGTCCCCATGCCAGAAAATGTCGCGGTGGTGATAATCAATTCCAACGTGAAACGGGGCTTAGTTGATAGCGAATACAACACTCGTCGCCAGCAATGTGAAACCGCTGCGCGTTTCTTTGGGGTTAAGGCCCTGCGCGATGTCGACCCTAACCTATTCTTCTCTATTCAGGATGAGTTAGATCCGGTGGTTGCTAAGCGCGCTCGCCATGTGATTACTGAAAATGAGCGCACCTTGGCAGCGGCTGATGCATTGGCGGCTGGCGATTTGAAATTGATGGGGCAATTGATGCACGAGTCTCATATTTCAATGCGCGATGATTTCGAGATCACAGTTCCGCCCATCGACAGCCTGGTAGATATTGTGAAATCCGTTATTGGGGAGCAAGGTGGTGTTCGTATGACTGGCGGTGGTTTTGGCGGCTGTATTGTCGCGCTAATGCCAACCTCGCTCGTCGAGCAAGTTCGTACGGCTGTAGCGCAGCAATATCCGGCATACAGTGGCGGCAGAACTGAAACCTTTTACGTTTGTCAGGCTTCACAAGGAGCGGGTTTATGCTGAAAAACGACGCTGCATCATCAAGCAGTGTTGACCAGTTAGCACCGGATGGTCACCCCTTTGAATTGACCGAGTTACATAATAAAACCGGCATGAGCGTGACGCTGATGGATTGGGGCGCTACCTGGTTATCAGCAATATTGCCACTAAAAGGGGGTGAAAAACGCGAGTTGCTGCTGGGCTGCCAAACTCCGGCTGATTATCTGCATCAAGCAGCTTATCTCGGCGCGACAGTAGGTCGCTACGCCAACCGCATTGCGAAAGCGCAAATCACAGTAGAGGGCGAAATCCTCCATCTGATACCCAATCAAGGCGAGAACCAACTGCATGGTGGGCCGGAAGGGTTCCATAACCGGCGCTGGAAAAAGGTTAAGCAAGATGAGAAGCAGGTCACTTATCAGTTACACTCTCCTGACGGTGATCAGGGCTTTCCCGGTAATCTAACCGCCGAGGTGCAGTATCTGCTGACCGAGGATAATCGGCTGGAGATTCACTATCAGGCGCAGGTTGATAAAACCTGCCCGGTAAATCTGACCAATCATGCTTACTTTAATCTCGATGGCGAAGGGAAAGACGTACGGGCGCATCGGTTACAGCTGTTTGCTGACCGCTATTTGCCTATCGGTAGTGATGGGATACCCACCGGTGGACTCGAAAGTGTTGAAAAAACTGGCATGGATTTCCGTCAAGCGAAAACACTGGCACGCGACTTCCTGCAAGACCGTGGTCAACAACGCGTGAAAGGTTATGACCATGCCTATCTTCTGCATCGCACTTGTGGCGCTACCGAAAGCCCTGCGGCGCACCTGTGGTCTTCTGATAATCAAGTTCAAATGAGCGTTTATACCACAGCACCCGCATTGCAGCTTTACAGCGGTAATTTCCTCGGTGGAACACCTGCGCGCAATGGCGGAACCTATGCCAGCTACACTGGCGTCGCTCTGGAGAGTGAATTTATGCCTGATAGCCCTAACCACCCTGAATGGCCACAACCTGATTGCTGGCTAAAACCGGGGAAAACCTACCGAGCAACCACCGTTTATCACTTTATCGCTCTATAGCGGATTGCCGCTACGGCGGCAATGCTAATGACATAAGATATAACCGAAACCTACCCTTATTGATAAACAGCATCTACGCTTAAGACATCTGTCAGGCGGCTATACTGGCACCTTGCTCGCCCTTTCAGACCCTAACGTTACTGAATAAACAGTGCTCAAATAAAGGGAACTCTTATGCGTCTAACTACACTATGGTTACTTTCAGCCGGATTACTACTCAGTGTGAATGCGATGGCGGCGGAAACAGCAAAAACCCCCTCACCGGCTCAAGCCGCGCAGCAGAAAAAAATGACCGATTGTAACCAACAAGCGACAACCCAATCACTGAAAGGTGATGATCGGAAGAAATTTATGAGTCAGTGTCTAAAAGCACAAGTTCATCCTGATGAAAAAGCCCTGACTCCACAACAGCAGAAAATGAAAAGCTGTAATGCCGAGGCAGCAACTAAAGAGTTAAAAGGTGACGCGCGTAAAACCTTTATGAGCACCTGCCTGAAGAAAGCCGCTTAATCTCCTCAGTCCTATGGGGTATTTAATACCCCATAGATTAATTGATTATAGATACAGCGGAATCGATTCAACCTGCGGCCTTACCTTCTGATAAAAAATTGGTTATGGTTAAACACTATCGATTGCTGTCTGCGGTCATCCCGCAATATAATGATAATAGTTATCATTGAATATACCCTGAATAATTCGAGTTGCAGCAAGGCAGTTAACATATATGCAGCTTGAAGTTGTAATCGGTATAAATTAGTCATCTGAGGAGTTCGAACTATGGCAGTAACAAAGCTGGTTCTGGTACGTCACGGCGAAAGTCAATGGAACAACGAAAACCGCTTTACCGGTTGGTATGACGTTGATTTGTCTGAGAAAGGCCGTACCGAAGCAAAAGCAGCTGGCAAGCTGTTGAAAGATGAAGGTTTTACTTTTGATTTCGCCTACACCTCAGTATTAAAACGCGCTATCCATACCTTGTGGAGCATCCTGGACGAACTGGATCAGGCTTGGCTTCCAACGGAAAAAACCTGGAAACTGAATGAGCGTCATTACGGCGCATTGCAAGGTCTGGATAAATCTGAAACTGCGGCTAAATACGGTGATGATCAAGTTAAACTGTGGCGTCGCGGCTTTGCTATCACCCCTCCAGCACTGGATAAAAGTGATGAGCGCTTCCCTGGCCATGACCCACGTTATGCAAAATTAACCGATGCCGAACTGCCAACGACTGAAAGCTTGGCTCTGACTATCGATCGCGTTATCCCTTACTGGGAAGAAGTGATCAAACCACGTATCGCCAGTGGCGAACGCGTTATCATCGCCGCTCACGGTAACTCTCTGCGTGCACTGGTTAAATATCTGGATAATCTGAACGAAGAAGAAATTCTTGAGCTGAATATCCCAACAGGTGTGCCATTGGTGTATGAGTTTGACGAAAACTTTAAACCAATCAAACACTACTATCTGGGCAACGCTGATGAAATCGCGGCTAAAGCTGCTGCGGTTGCCAATCAGGGTAAAGCGAAGTAATCATTCCTGATTAGTCGCATTAAAAAACCCCCGTACATCTCAGATGGCGGGGGTTTTTATTGATCAGCTATTGGCCCGAATGCAAAATGACAAGTACGATAGCCATATTTTACCAGTCGGCGTTATCATCGCAGGCAGTTTGGACGCGGACAGCGCGCAACAACCGGAACGTACACAAGTACGTGAGGATTGTGAGCACTGCCCAAATTCAAAATGGCAAGTACGATAGCCTACTGGCGGCGAGCTTTGACTGCATTTGATAACTGACGCAGCAACGCTTCTGTATCTTCCCAACCAATACAGGCATCGGTGACACTTTTGCCGTAAGTTAAGGGTTCGCCACTTTCCAGACTCTGACTACCTTCAACCAAATGGCTTTCAATCATCACGCCCATGATGGATTTTTCGCCCTGAGCAATCTGACGGCAAACATCCGTTCCTACTTCCATTTGCTTTTTGAATTGCTTACAGCTGTTAGCATGGCTGAAATCAATCATGATTTGTGGTTCCAGGCCAGCTTTGCTTAGCCCCTCTTTCACCGCAGCAACATGGGCGCTGCTGTAATTCGGCTCTTTTCCGCCACGCAGAATGATATGGCAATCATCGTTTCCGGCAGTATTTACAATCGCTGAGTGACCCCATTTAGTTACCGAGAGGAAACAATGTGGCGCACTGGCTGCATTGATAGCATCAATAGCAACTTTGATAGTACCATCGGTGCCATTTTTGAAACCAACCGGACAAGACAGGCCAGAAGCCAGCTCACGGTGAACCTGAGATTCCGTGGTACGAGCACCAATCGCCCCCCAGCTCATCAGATCAGCCAGGTATTGCGGGGTAATCATATCCAAAAACTCACCGGCAGCCGGTAAGCCGCTCTCATTAATATCCAATAGCAACTTACGTGCGATACGCAGACCATCATTGATGTTGTAGCTACCATCCATATGCGGATCGTTAATCAGACCTTTCCAACCTACCGTAGTACGCGGTTTTTCAAAATACACCCGCATCACCACTTCAAGCTCACCTTGCAGCTCTTCACGCAATGTCAGTAAGCGGGCCGCATATTCTTTCGCCGCCTGAGTATCGTGAATGGAGCACGGGCCAATCACTACCAACAAGCGATCGTCCTGAGCGCGCAAAATGTTGTGAATCGCAGTGCGGGTCTTAGCGACAATTTCTGCTGCATTAGCGCTGGCCGGAAACTTCTCTAGTAGGGCGACTGGAGGTAGGAGTTCCTTAATTTCTTTAATCCGTAAGTCATCATTCAGGTAATTCATAGCTCTTCCATTAAGTCTTGTGACGATCATCGCACAACATCTGTCTGTATTAATCTAGTTGAACCAATCTAACTGGTGAATTAGATGCTGTAAATCTACTTTATCGCATTAGAAGAGCAGTACAGATAAACAACAACATCGCTATTATCTATAATAAGCATCAATTATTGAATGAAATCCTATCAGAGATAACATAGATAGCTCTCGTTCTATGCTCAGTTTTTACCATTGAAGGATAAATATGTCTGCATCATCATTTTTTCCACAAGACGGCAACAGCAAGCGCCTGTTGATAGCTTTCGCTGTGACCACTCTGTTTATGGTGGTAGAAGCAATTGGCGGGTGGTTATCTGGCTCGCTGGCACTGCTGGCTGATGCCGGGCATATGCTGACCGATTCTGCCGCATTATTTATCGCACTAATGGCAGTACATTTCTCACGGAGGAAGCCGGATTCTCGCCATACCTTTGGCTATCTACGTCTCACCACGCTGGCCGCTTTTGTTAACGCCGCAGCTTTATTGTTGATTGTCGTACTGATTTTTTGGGAAGCGGTTCGGCGTTTCTTTACCCCACATGAGGTGATGGGAGTACCGATGTTAATCATCGCCATAGCGGGATTATGTGCGAATATTTTCTGCTTCTGGATACTTCATCGTGGCGAGGAAGAAAAGAATATCAATGTGCGGGCCGCAGCCTTGCATGTTATGGGTGACTTATTAGGCTCCGTCGGGGCTATCGTGGCAGCCGTAGTGATCCTGACCACTGGCTGGACACCCATAGATCCCATTTTGTCGGTATTGGTCTCTGTATTGGTGTTACGCAGTGCCTGGCGGTTGCTGAAAGAAAGTTTTCACGAACTATTGGAGGGCGCACCGCAGGAGATTGATATCAATAAGTTACGCAAAGATCTCTGTGCCAGCATCTATGAAGTGCGGGACGTCCATCACGTTCACTTATGGCAAGTCGGTGACCAACGCCTGATGACACTGCATGTTCAAGTGATCCCACCGCAAGATAATGATGAATTACTGCAACGAATTCAGCAGCATTTACTGCATCATTACCATATTGGTCATGCCACCATTCAGATGGAGTACCAGCACTGTAAGGCGCCAGATTGCGATATTAATCAAGCCGCCAGTGCAGAAGAGCACCATCATCACCATCATTGATGCCATCAGTCAGGCGAAGGCTCAGGGCACCCCGCCTGACTGACATTTCCAGCAGCAGTCATGGACCGAAATATTAATCTCTCTGGGTAGACAGTGGGCGCGAATGGTTTCGTGCCGCACTCTTAATCCACAGCCAAGACCCATTTAATGCAATCAACGTCAGTATCACGTATTCCAGCGCCATGGCGTAAACGCCCTGGTAGGCGAAAATTGCTACACTGATGACATCAATAACCACCCAAATCAGCCAGTTTTCAACATACTTCCGGGTCATCAAGATCATCGCCACAATGGATAAGACCATCATAGTGGAGTCCCAGAATGGGAAAGCGTCTGGCTGCAACTCAGGCATTTGGACATTCGCCCCCAAGCCTTGCATAACAGTAACTGCCGCGCGGGTCAGCCAGGCAAATACTGTATCAATATGCAACGTCATCAACGCAATACCCGCCACACAAGCCACGCCCCAAGCCAATGCTTTGGGCAAAGATAGCCAACGAATTTTCAATTCTGCTTGGTTATCAGGAGTTTGTTTGCTCCAGGCATACCAACCATAAATATTGGCTACAAAGAAGAACAGCTGTAGCAACAAGCTGGCATAGAGTTGGATCTGGAATAAAATCACCGCGAACAACGTTACGTTTATCAACCCAAACAAGTAGTTAATGATTTTCTCTTTGCTGGCAAACCAGATGCACAGCAACCCAAACAGCGTACCTATTGCTTCAATCCATGAAAGATCATACCCGCCTGTACCCAGCGGAATATGAACCAATATGTTACTGGTACTAAAGAAATCCATCTGGCTATCCTTTTGCTGTTAATATATCTGTTTTCTAGCTTGTGGAGTGAAGGGGTTACCGCACCTACGGGCACTCCGGCGACTAACGTCGCTACGACCCGAACGGCACGATTCCCCTTCATTTGGCTTTGTCGTCAGTATAAAATGTTTAGGCGTTGCCTTTGATCTGTAACTTCAACTGATTAGCAAAATCCAACATACGATTTAGCGGTATCAGCGCCTGCTGACGCAATTGCTCATCGACATGTATCTCATGCATCACTCCCCCTTGCTCCAGCCCCTCAGCAATCGCTTTAAGACCATTCATCGCCATCCACGGACAATGCGCACAGCTTCTGCATGTTGCACCTTCACCAGCAGTGGGCGCTTCGAATAGCTCTTTATCCGGACAAGCCTGCTGCATTTTATAGAAAATACCCCGGTCCGTTGCGACAATCAGTTTTTTCTGGGGCAGTGTTTTTGCCGCCATGATCAATTGGCTGGTTGAACCTACCGCATCCGCCATATCGACAACAGCTTGTGGTGACTCCGGGTGAACTAACACCGCGGCATCGGGATGTAATGCTTTCATCTGGGACAGTGCCTGAGTTTTAAACTCGTCATGGACGATACAAGCCCCCTGCCAACACAGCACATCTGCACCACTCTTTTTTTGTACGTAGTTTCCAAGATGCTTATCCGGTGCCCAGATTATTTTCTCGCCCAGGCTATCGAGGTGTTCGATTAACTCAACGGCGATACTGGAAGTGACCACCCAATCAGCCCGGGCTTTGACCGCCGCTGAGGTATTGGCATATACCACGACTGTACGGTCGGGATGGCTATCGCAGAATGCGGCAAATTCATCAGCCGGACAGCCTAAATCCAGCGAACATTCCGCATTGAGGGTTGGCATTAATACTTGCTTTTCGGGATTGAGTATTTTAGCCGTTTCACCCATAAAACGAACACCGGCGACCAGCAAAGTTGACGCAGGATGGTTGTTACCAAATCTCGCCATCTCCAGGGAATCAGCAACACAACCGCCGGTCTCTTCGGCCAAGGCCTGAATTTCGGGGTCGGTATAATAGTGAGCGACTAACACGGCATCACGTTGCTTCAGTAGTGTTTTAATTTTCTCACGATAAAAGGCTTTTTGGTCCACATCCAGCGGGACAGGCCGCGCAGGGAAAGGATAAATCGCAGCATTTACATCAAAAGTTTCGCTCATCGCTCACATCTCTATTGCCAGTGATTCCGGAGCCACAGTATCTCTCAGGCTGCCAGTCAGATTGATTTGTTTTTTATCCTAAACAAAATACTCAATATTTTGCGAAAAGTCGTCAAATATTGTCTCAAAATGGCAAAAATGTTTAATAGAGTTAAATATAGGACGGAATTGAGTGATAGAAAGGGCAGTAGTGAATTATAGAGATCTGTTTGGGGTTATGGTATGAGAAGTATAAATGATATTGCCTGGAAGGTGTAACAGGAAGAAGGAGAAGAAGATAATGGTGGGTCGTGCGGGATGACTCGTCTTGCGGACTCGCCCTTCGGGTCAACGCTACCGCGTTGCTGTCTCGCTTCGCTCGGCTCGAACCTGCGACCAATTGATTAAAAGTCAACTGCTCTACCAACTGAGCTAACGACCCGCTGTCATGCGGCACTACTTACTCTTTACTGTAGGGTCGTGCGGGATGACTCGCCCTTCGGGTCAACGCTGCCGCGTTGCTGTCTCGCTTCGCTCGGCTCGAACCTTTTACGGTTCTCATCCCTACGATTTGATACCCTGCTAACTAGACATAATGGTGGGTCGTGCGGGATTCGAACCTGCGACCAATTGATTAAAAGTCAACTGCTCTACCAACTGAGCTAACGACCCGCTGTCATGCGGCACTACTTACTCTTTACTGTAAAACATACTGATGCGTCGTGCGGGATGACGCGTCCTGCGGGTCAACGCTATCGCGTTGCTGTCTCGCTTCGCTTGGCTCGAACCTTTTGCGGTTCTCATTCCTACGATTTGGTACCCTGCTAACTAGACATAATGGTGGGTCGTGCGGGATTCGAACCTGCGACCAATTGATTAAAAGTCAACTGCTCTACCAACTGAGCTAACGACCCGCTGTCATGCGGAACTACTTACTCTTTACTGTAAAACATACTGGTGCGTCGTGCGGGATGACGCGTCCTGCGGACTCGCCCTTAGGGTCAACGCTACCGCGTTGCTGTCTCGCTTCGCTCGAACCTTTTGCGGTTCTCATCGCTACGATTTGATACCCTGCTAACTAGACATAATGGTGGGTCGTGCGGGATTCGAACCTGCGACCAATTGATTAAAAGTCAACTGCTCTACCAACTGAGCTAACGACCCATTATGTTTACCGCGGACTATAATGTCCTGTTGCTTTAACGTTTTACAAGTTGTCTTGGCAACGGCGGCATATATTACTAATTTCTCTTCACAGTGCAACTTAAATTTCTGTAAAGACGTCTAACTGCTTGTTCTTCGTTCGCCAAAGCCCAGAAATTAGTCAATAAGACCGACTCCTGGGCTCGAAAAAGGCTAAAGAGCAGATAAACGTTTCTGTGCCTGTTTAGCAGCATCAGTGTTGGGATATTGCTTGATCACTTGTTGATAAACTGCCTTCGCTTTATCGCTTTGGCCTTTATCCTGCATGATCACCCCAACTTTAAACATTGCTTCTGAACTTTTTGGAGACTTTGGATAATTCTTTACTACAACAGCATAATAATACGCAGCATCGTCTTTCTTACCTTTGTTGTAATACAACTGTCCTAACCAATAATTGGCGTTAGGTTGGTAAGTCGACTTTGGGTACTGTTTCACAAAACCTTGGAAAGCAGTGATCGCTTGATCGTATTGCTTTTTTTCAAGAGCCAGAGAAACGGCCGCATTATAATCGCTGTTTTCATCACCAGTACTGGCTGCAGGTGCCGCTGTAGCTGCTGCTGCGCCTGCGGCGGCAGTATCAGAACTTCCAGTCGCTGCATTATCTGTCGCAGCACCAGCAGCCGCAGGCGTTGAAGTAGACGCCCCCTGACCACCGCTCAGACTATCCATCTGCTGGTAGATCTGTTTTTGCCGCTCAACAATTTGATTGAGCTGATACTGATTTTCTTGGATCTGACCGCGTAAACTATCTACATCGCGTTGCGAATCTGACAGTTGTTGCTGAAGTTGAGTTAATAGTTGGCTGTGAGCGTTGGAAATTCGCTCAAGTTGAGTGACTCGATCTTCTACCGAGCCGGAGCCGACATTACTGATTGGCGCTTGGGCAGTAGCGGCCCATGGGACCGCTACGCCAACCAGTAACGACAGACCCACTAAGTGACGTCTGAAGTTACTGTTCATGCGATTCTCTTAGTAAACCAGAACTGCACGACGGTTTTTAGCAAATGCGGCTTCGTCATGGCCCAATACTGCTGGTTTCTCTTTACCGTAAGAAACGATAGAGATTTGGTCAGCAGAAACGCCTTTACCTTGCAGATACATTTTCACTGCGTTTGCACGACGCTCGCCCAACGCGATGTTGTATTCTGGCGTACCGCGTTCATCCGCGTGGCCTTCAACAACAACTTTGTAAGATGGGTTGCTACGCAGGAATGCAGCATGTGCATCCAGCATTTGAGCGAAGTCAGAACCGATATCGTATTTATCGAAGCCGAAGTAAACGATATTGTTCTTTTGCAGTTCTTGCATCTGAAGACGCGCTTGCTCTTCGGAAGACAGGTTGCTGCCGTTTTCTGTACCAGTGCCAGCGCCCATGCCAGATTGGTCATTATTTGCGCTTTTGTTGGAACTACAAGCCGCTACAGCCAGAACTGGCAAAGCCAACATTAGCCCTTTTAGCACTTTGTTCAGTTGCATCTCTTTGATCCTTTTTTATAGTTGCCATACATACGTATTTACACATGCATCACAGATACGGCGACCAGGCAGGAAATTTGACCTGTCCATCAGTTGCCGGAAGACGCGCTTTGAAACGCCCATCAGTCGAGACCAGCTGTAACACGGCTCCCAGCCCTTGTGTCGAGCTATAGATAACCATGGTGCCGTTAGGCGCGATACTAGGCGTTTCATCCAGGAACGTGTCCGTTAATACTTGAACGGCTCCCGTTACCAGATCCTGTTTGGCGATGTGTTGTGCTCCACCATTGGAACTAACCAATACCAGGAATTTACCATCAGGACTCACATCTGCGTTCTGGTTCTGAGAACCTTCCCACGTGATTCGCTGTGGCGCACCGCCATTAATATTCACTTTATACACTTGTGGACGACCGCCCTGATCCGAGGTGTAGGCCAGATTTTGGCTATCCGGGAACCAGCTTGGTTCAGTGTTATTGCTACGACCATCAGTTACCTGGCTAATTTGACCAGAACCTAAGTCCATAACATACAAGTTCAAGCTACCGCTTTTAGACAAAGCGAAGGCCAATTTGGTACCGTCAGGTGAGAACGCTGGTGCACCGTTATGACGAGGGAATGAAGCCACTTGTCTGATTGCACCATTTGCCAGCGTCTGAATAACCAGGGCTGATTTGCCACTCTCAAAAGTGACATAAGCAATTTTGCTGCCATCTGGAGACCAGGCTGGTGACATCAAAGGCTCTGGAGAACGATGAACCACAAATTGGTTATAGCCATCGTAATCAGAAACCCGCAATTCGTGTGGGAACTTGCCGCCATTGGTTTGCACAACATATGCAATTCGGGTACGGAAAGCGCCTTTAATCCCAGTCAGTTTTTCAAAGACTTCATCACTGGCTGTATGCGCGGCATAACGTAACCATTGCTTGGTCACTTTATACTGATTTTGCGCCAAAACGCTACCGGCAGCACCAGAAGTATCAACTAACTGGTAAGACACCACATAGCTGCCATCAGCACTCGGCTGAACCTGACCCACCACCACGGCATCAATACCCAGCGCAGTCCAGGCTGCAGGAGTAACTTCAGCTGCTGTAGAAGGTTGTTGTGGCATACGCGCCGCATCAATTGGGTTAAATTTGCCGCTATTGCGCAAATCTGCTCCAACGATCGCACCAATCTCTTCCGGTGGTGTACCTGGCCCCATCCATTTAAATGGAACAACGCCAATTGGACGAGCAGAGTCTACCCCTTGGGTAATCTCAATTCGAACTTCTGCGTGTAAAACAGAAGCCCATAATACTAAAAAGCCTAGCGCAACTCGAAATGCCTGCTTCATTTTATCTCCCTTATCCGAGCGGGATGCCCGCGATAATTAGCAGAATTTTAACAAACCAACGCAAACAAAACTACATAATCCACGGTTGATTAACAGAATTATACCCTGTCAATCAAACCTTATTGAGGATTAAATACAAGCGGAGCATTCTTAAACACCTCATACACGTCCTGACTTGGCGGTTTAGGTATTTTAGCGAGTTTCGCCGCAGCGATAGCCGCCTGGCACAATGCCGGATCGCCCCCTTCCTGTGTAACATCAATTAATAGACCATCTGGTGCCAGTTTAATTCGCAGATTACAGGTGCGACCCTTGTAAAGATCGGCATCATAAAATTTACTTTGGATTGCAGCAGTGACTTGGCCTAAATAGCCGCTGATATCACCTGCTGACGCCCCACTCTTCTTGCCGCCACCTTTACCTGCAGCAGCAGCGCCTGCACCGGAACCACTTTTTGGTGCATTTTTGGAATTTGCCAAGCCACCAAATAAATCATCGACATCTGTTGCTGCTGAGGCTTCTGCAGCAGCCTTCTTCTTGGCCTCAGCGGCAGCAGCTTTTTTAGCTTCTGCGGCAGCTTTCTTCTCAGCATCAGCTGCGGCTTTCTTCGCATCTGCATCAGCTTGTTTCTTCGCAGCTGCGGCTACAGCAGCCTCTTTTTTGGCCTCGGCTTCAGCTTTTTTCTGTGCTTCTGCCTGTGCTTTCACCAACTTATCCGCTTCTGCTTTAGCTTGTGCTGCAGCAGCCTCGGCCTGCTTCTGCTCTTCTTTCGCTTTTGCAGCGGCGGCAGCGGCAGCTTTCTGTTGCTCAGCGGCCTCTTTCTGCTGTTCAGCTGCTTGTTTTTTCTGTTCTTCAGCCGCCTGCTTCGCATCTTCCTGTGCTTGTAGACGCTCTTTTTCCAATTCTTTCAAGCGTTGTTGTTCTGCTGCCTGCTTTTGCTGTAATTCTTCAGCTTGCTGTTCTGCTTTCTTCTGGCGTTGCTGCTCCGCGCGTTTAGCGTCCGTCTGCTGCTGTTGCTGACGGTTATATTGTTCTGTCACTGCGCCCGGATCGACCATGACGGCGTCAATAACTTCACCGCCAGCACCGCCACCGCCCATTTCAGTCGTCTGCGTCAGAGAGCCCCAAATCAACAGGGCAATCAATACGATGTGCAGAACCACCGACACTATAACAGCGCGATTCAGCTTATCATTTTGCTCGGTTGCCTTACCCACGCTCGATTTCCACACTCGATGTCCGCGATCTATTGCTAAAAAACGGAACTGCCAAAAACAGGGTATCTACTGGCCAGACTGATTAGTAGTCCAACCAATATCAACGCAAATTTATATCGGTTGAGTCATTAAGCCCACCGATGTCACTCCAGCCTGATGCAGCATATTAAGGGCCTTAATGATTTCATCATAAGGAACCTCTTTCGCGCCGCCGATCAGAAATACAGTTTTCGGATTCGATTTCAACCTTGCCTGAGCCTCTGCCACTACTTGTTCTGAAGGCAGTTGCTCCATCCGCTGATGGTCAATAACCAACGAATATTGACCGACGCCGGATACTTCGACAATCACCGGAGGATTATCATCGCTGGAAACCGTTTTGGAATCCGTCGCGTCAGGTAAGTCCACCTCAACGCTTTGCGTGATAATCGGCGCTGTCGCCATAAAAATCAGCAATAGCACCAGCAGCACATCAAGCAAGGGAACAATATTAATTTCAGACTTAAGCTCGCGCCGTTTACGACCACGTACTCGCGCCATACAACCCCCTACTTATTTGCTCTCGGCGCTGGCAAAAGCCTGGCGATGCAGAATAGCAATGAACTCTTCCATGAAGTTGTCATAGTTTTGTTCAAGTTTATTCACACGCTGATTCAGGCGGTTATAAGCCATAACAGCAGGGATAGCTGCGAACAGACCGATTGCCGTGGCAATCAGTGCTTCAGCAATACCCGGTGCGACCATTTGCAATGTCGCCTGTTTGACTGCACCCAGAGAAATGAAGGCATGCATAATCCCCCATACTGTACCAAACAAGCCGATATACGGGCTGATGGAACCAACAGTACCAAGGAAAGGAATATGAGTTTCCAGCGCTTCTAATTCACGGTTCATAGAGATGCGCATAGCACGGGAAGCACCATCAATCACGGCTTCAGGCGCATGGCTGTTTGCGCGATGTAAACGTGCAAACTCTTTAAACCCAGAATGGAAGATTTGCTCGGAGCCACCCAGCGTATCACGGCGAGCCTGACTTTCTTGATACAGGCGAGACAGCTCGATGCCGGACCAAAATTTGTCTTCGAAAGCTTCTGCATCGCGGGTTGCAGCATTCAGAATACGCGTTCGCTGAATGATGATCGCCCATGAAGCAATAGAAAAGCCCATCAATACCAGCATGATAAGCTTAACAAATAGGCTTGCCTGCAGGAATAAATCCAGAATGTTCATGTCAGCCACTACTTAAACTCCGCGACAATAGACTTAGGAAGCGCTCTTGGCTTCATTTGGTGTGGATCGATACATGCGATCAATACTTCTGCACTACTCAGAAGATTGCCATGTGAGTCGAGAATTCGTTGAGCAAACGTGAGAGAAGCCCCACGCATTGCGGTAATTTCACTCTGAACTTCCAGCATATCATCTAGACGTGCAGGCGCCAGGTATTCTACCGTCATGCGGCGGACAGCGAAAGCGACATGCTCACTGAGCAATTGCTGCTGGTGAAAATTGCGTTGGCGCAACATTTCAGTGCGCGCCCTTTCGTAAAAGGCAACGTAGCGTGCATGGTAAACCACGCCACCTGCATCAGTGTCTTCAAAGTAGACACGAACCGGCCATCGAAACAACGTATTACTCACTCTACTTCCCAGTAATGCAGTTAACGGACACACTATACTGAAGAGCGTTAAGCTTTGGAATCACTTGCGAGAATAGAACGAAAATAATTATGGGCCAGGCGGCCCATAAGGAGAGATTGTGTTCAGATTAGGCGAAACATGACCAGATTAGATAAAAAAGTAAAATAATCCCGCGCCCAAGATCACAATTGCTGGAAGTGGTGAGAAAAAAGCACGCAACCACATCCGTTTTGGGCGAAAGCCTACGCCATGAATCACACCGGTACACACGGCCCACACAATAAAGACCTCTTGCCAGACTTCAAGTGAGCTGGTCGCCGCCGCAAAACGCGAAGGGTCCCAGAACACACAGAAAGCCACAGCAAATGCGAGTACCAATGAAAGGGCCCGTAACGGGCCCTTGTCCATGAGATCGTAGAGCTTATCGGACAACATCATCTTTGCCATTATTAGCGGCTTTCGCTGCTGCATTGGCTTCACTCTGCTCCAGTGCCAGAGCAGTAATGATACCAAAGGAGCAGGCCAGAAGTGTCCCTAGAATCCAGGCAAAATACCACATGCTTTATGCTCCTTAGTACAGTGAGTGCTTGTTGTTTTCGATAAAGTCTTTATCAATACGCCCGAACATCTTGTAGTAACACCAACTGGTGTAAATAAGGATGAGAGGAACAAAGATTATCGCAACAACGGTCATCACTTTCAGCGTTAACAGGCTAGATGTCGCATCCCACATTGTCAGGCTGACATTTGGCACGGTGCTTGACGGCATGACGAATGGGAACATCGTTACACCAGCAGTCAGAATCACACAGGCAATAGTCAGTGATGAGAATACGAAGGCCCAAGCCCCTTTTTCAAAGCGCGACAATAAGATGGTGAACAGTGGCAGAATCACGCCAAGTGCTGGCAGCGCCCACAGGCTTGGATACTTGTTGAAATTAATCAACCATGCACCTGCCTGATGAGCAACTTCTTTACGCATCGGGTTAGATTCAGCTGCTGTATCCAGTACTGAAGTCACAACAAAACCATCAATACCTTTAACTAACCAGATACCGGCTAGCAGGAAGGCAACGCCCATCACCAAAGCAGAAATCTGCGCGGCAGCACGAGAGCGTAAGTGCAGCTCACCGCGGGTACGCATTTGCAGATAAGTTGCACCTTGAGTCACCAGCATGGTTAAGCTGACCACACCTGCCAGTAAGCCAAACGGGTTCAGCAACTGGAAGAAATTACCGGTGTAGAACAGGCGCATATAGCTGTCCATATGGAACGGCACACCTTGCAACAAGTTACCGAATGCCACACCGAACACCACTGCAGGCACGAAGCTACCGACAAAAATGCCCCAGTCCCACATGTTGCGCCAGCGGTTGTTCTCCAACTTAGAGCGGTAATCGAAACCGACCGGGCGGAAGAACAACGCAGCCAATACCAGAATCATCGCAACATAGAAGCCGGAGAATGCCGCTGCATACACCATTGGCCAGGCTGCAAACAGCGCCCCGCCCGCAGTTATCAGCCAAACCTGATTACCATCCCAGTGGGGGGCAATCGAGTTAATCATAATACGACGTTCTGTATCATTCTTACCGATGATACGCAGCAGGATACCGACACCCATATCAAAACCATCGGTGACTGCGAAACCAATCAGCAGCACACCGATCAGCAGCCACCAGATAAATCGTAATACTTCATAATCAAACATAAGTGGACTCCTGTTTACCGTGCTTCCTGCACTGGTGCAGTCGGCTGTTCAAAATGATAGCGGCCAGTTTTCAGGCTGCTAGGCCCAAGGCGCGCGAATTTGAACATCAGGTACATTTCTGCCACCAGGAACAGCGTGTACAAACCACAAATCAACCCCATGGAGAATAGAATATCCCCAGCGGTAACCGATGAGTTTGCAATTGCTGTTGGTAGCACTTCACCGATGGCCCATGGTTGGCGGCCATACTCCGCCACAAACCAACCTGCTTCCACTGCAATCCACGGTAATGGAATACCGAACAAGGCAGCGCGTAATAGCCATTTCTTCTGACCAATCCGACCACGAACCACGTTATAGAACGACAGGCCGATGATCAGTAACATCAGGAAGCCACAAGCGACCATGATGCGGAAGGCGAAATACAGCGGCAGCACACGTGGAATAGAGTCTTTGGCGGCTAACTGAATTTGCTCTTCAGTAGCATCCGTTACGTTTTGCGTATAACGCTTCAACAACAGACCGTAGCCCAAATCTTGCTTGGTCTTACTGAATGCTTCGCGCACGGCTGGATCAGTATTACCTGAACGTAATTTTTCCAGCAGACTGTATGCCTGGATACCATTACGGATACGGACTTCGTGCTGAGACATTAAGTCACGCAAGCCGGTAACAGGTGTATCCAGTGAACGCGTCGCAATTATTCCCAAAGCGAATGGAATCTGAACCGCAAACCGGTTCTCCATAGTTTCCTGATTTGGGATGGCAAACAGCGTAAATGCGGCTGGAGGTGGTTGAGTTTCCCATTCAGCTTCAATTGCAGCCAGTTTCGTTTTCTGCACGTCACCCATTTCATAGCCGGATTCATCACCCAGCACGATAACAGATAAGACAGCAGCCAAACCAAAGCTTGCAGCAATAGCAAAGGAACGTTTGGCGAACGGAATATCACGGCCTTTCAACAGATAGTAAGAACTGATACCCAGAACAAACATTGCGCCAGTGACATAACCTGCTGCTACTGTGTGAACAAATTTCACCTGAGCAACTGGGTTTAGCACCAACTCTGAGAAGCTCAGCATTTCCATACGCATGGTTTCAAAGTTGAAGTCAGATGCAATTGGGTTTTGCATCCAACCGTTCGCAACCAAGATCCACAGCGCAGAGAAGTTAGAGCCTAACGCCACCAGCCAGGTTACGGCCAAATGCTGGTGTTTACTCAGACGATCCCAACCGAAGAAGAAGAGACCAACGAAAGTAGATTCTAAGAAGAACGCCATTAAACCTTCGATTGCCAGAGGGGCACCGAAGATATCACCGACGTAATGAGAGAAATATGACCAGTTAGTCCCGAATTGGAACTCCATAGTCAGACCAGTGGCAACACCCAGGGCAAAGTTAATCGCGAATAACTTACCCCAGAACTTGGTCATATCTTTATAGATTTGTTTGCCAGACAGCACATAAACCGATTCCATAATTGCCAACATAAACGCCATACCCAGCGTTAGTGGGACAAATAAGAAATGGTACATTGCCGTTAAGGCAAACTGTAACCGTGACAGTTCGACAATATCAAACATCTTGACTCCTTGCTCCTCGCAGGAAGACTCCGACTTGCGGCAACTCGACCTCCGCTATATTGGAAGTTTAGTAATTACCCGCAGTGAATGCCCAAAAAAACACAACAAAAATAACAATATCAACTACCCAGTATTACACCGCGGTAATAGTACGCTTCTAATCCCACACAATAAATAGGATTTTACGTGACCCAGCTTCGAGTTCTGGATACAGGTCAATAAATAGGCCATTTACCTATCATGCCGTAATTTGATCCAGAACAATTTAAGCCCATATGAACATTATTGCCATATTCAAAAGTTGATTTAGAACAATTAATTCTTTTTCATGTTAATTAAAAGTTCGATTGTTTTTATATAATCCATTGCTGTTAATAAAATGTAATTTTATGGTTTAGTTAATGCTTTATTACATCGTTATTATGCGATCTAGGTTAACGTTTAAAGTTATTATTTTCAGAGTGAGTTAAATCACATTTCCAAGTTTTATATCAATATAGTAATTCATATAGTAGTTCATCCTGAGGGAAGCGTTCGCAAGTGTTGCCATTTTGTTGCATGATGAAGTGCTATGACATTATAAAAGATTGAATCCTCTACAATGAAAAAAATAGCACTCACCACTTTACTCTGTATCAGTACCCCCACTCTCGCCTCTCAACAAGTTGATATCACCATCTTGGGAACCTCTGATCTGCACGGCACTTTTGTGCCGTGGGACTACGCCAGTGACAGTGAAAATTTGGCTGGCAGCTTGAGCCAAATTGCCACCAAAGTGCATAAAATCCGCGCCGAACAGCCGAATATTATTTTAGTCGATGCTGGCGATACCATTCAGGGTAACTTTGTCGAAACTTTCAAAAATGAACCTATTAGCCCGATGATTCTGGGCTTCAATGCCTTAAAATATGATGCATGGGTGATGGGTAATCACGAATTTGATTTTGGCTTAAAAGCCCTTTCTACCTCGCTCAAACAATTTGATGGTGCTGCGCTGGCAGGTAATATCTTCTGGGATTCAGGCAAACCCTACCTCCCCTCTTATAAAATTATTGAACGCCAAGGGGTTAAAATCGGCATTATCGGGATGGACACGCCCATGACTGCCGAATTTGCCCAAGGTACGGATCGCATCAATGGTCTGCATTTCACTGATCCGGTACAGGAAGTGAAAAAGGTCATTCAGCAGATCCAGCCGCAGGTCGATGCCATTGTTCTGGTCGCGCACATGGGGATCGATAATGAAAATCAGCGCCCTGGAACCGGTGTTGGTGATATCGCCCAAGCTAATCCCGAGCTTGCCGCCATCGTCGCAGGTCATATGCACGTGAAGATTGATAAGGCAGTGGTTAATGGTGTCATTATCACTGAACCAGATAAGTATGGCCGCGCACTGTCACGTATTGACCTGAAATTTGAACAACGCGACGGCAAATATCATCTGATAGAGAAAGACAGTTACACCTATCCCATCAAGGGTATTGAGTCCGATAAGTCACTGGAAGCACTCTACCAGCCTTACCACGATATTTTACGCGCCAATGCTAATCGTGTGATTGCGACACTGAGCGGCACGAATTTAGTCCCGCCAGATGAAATTAAAGGTATTCCGCAAGTCCATGTGCAAGACACGGGCATCAGCGCACTGTATCAAGAAGCAGCCCATTATTACGCGCCTCTGGCGCAAATCATTGCCTTACAAATTGATAATGACAGGCCCAAAATGGATGTAGGTAATATCACGGCTAAAGACATTGCATTTAACTATCAATATGCCGGTGGGGAAATTACCGTTTATGCACTGACGGGCAAAGAACTGAAGCAATATATGGAATGGTCGGCTGATTACTTTAATCAGGTTAAACCAGGCGATGTGACCTACAGCTTCAACCCGCAGCGCCGTGCCTCTAAATATTCCACCAATGATTTCTTTGACGGTGTGACTTACACCATTGATTTACGTCAGCCAGTCGGCTCACGTATCACCGATCTGCGCCTCAATGACGGCACACCCGTTACAGATACCACGCCTATTCATCTGGGCATGAACAGCTATCGAATGGGGCATCTGACGCAAAAAGGTGGCGTGCTCGAAGGACAAACATTCCCAGTGCTGTCAGACAGTAAAGCTCAATATGGAGAGGAAGCTGGCACTATCCGTAATTTGACTATTCGTTATCTGACTGATGTTAAAGCGGGTAAATATGAGGGTAAACCGCAACAGCGCTGGCATTTAGTGGGATTAGAAGGCTACGAGAAAGAGCGGCAGATTGTTAAACAGCTGATTAATAACGGCACCCTTGCTGTGCCCGCGACGGCTGATGGCCGCTATACCAACATCGCGTCTATCAATGTCACTGATAAGATATTTAAAGATAAAGCCAGCTACCAGACCGCTTTAGCAACATTGCAACAGCAAGTCACCGCAGCAAACAGTGAACAGGCCAAACAACAGGCTCAGACTGATATCGTATTAATTACCGCGTTAAATAAGTTCTGATTAGATATTAAAAAGGCCACCGCAAGGTGGCCTCAGGTGTCGAACTAACACTGAAACCAGTGCACTCGATGTTATTTATTACTTTAGTAAACAGCTTTCACGGCATTACCAATTTCAGCCAGGCTACGGACAGTTTTCACGCCAGCAGCTTCCAGCGCAGCAAATTTATCATCCGCCGTTCCTTTACCACCGGCAATAATGGCACCTGCGTGGCCCATACGCTTACCTTTTGGTGCAGTTACACCGGCGATATAACCCACCACAGGTTTGGTTACGTGCTCTTTAATATAAGCAGCCGCTTCTTCTTCTGCGTTACCACCGATCTCACCGATCATTACGATGACTTCAGTTTGTGGATCTTCCTGGAACAACTTCAAGATATCGATAAAGTTAGACCCCGGGATCGGATCACCACCTATACCAACACAAGTTGACTGACCGAAACCGATATCAGTAGTTTGTTTTACTGCTTCATAGGTCAGTGTGCCGGAGCGGGAAACAATACCCACTTTGCCAGGCAAGTGGATGTGACCTGGCATGATACCAATCTTGCACTCACCTGGGGTGATAACACCTGGGCAGTTCGGACCGATCATCCGCGCATCAGACTGTTCCAGTTTGACTTTAACCACCAGCATATCCAGAGTCGGGATGCCTTCGGTAATACAGATAATCAATTTGATACCTGCGTCGATAGCTTCCAGAATTGAGTCTTTACAGAACGGCGCAGGAACGTAGATAACAGACGCGGTCGCACCGGTCGTTTCTACTGCTTCGCGCACGGTATTGAACACTGGCAGGCCCAAATGCTGGGTTCCGCCTTTACCTGGCGTCACACCGCCAACCATTTTGGTACCATAAGCAATAGCTTGTTCGGAGTGGAAAGTCCCTTGGCTACCGGTAAAACCCTGGCAAATAACTTTGGTGTTTTTATCAATTAAAATAGACATTATTTAGCCCCCACTGCCGCTACAACTTGCTGAGCCGCATCTGTCAGACTGGTCGCAGCAATGATATTCAAACCGCTGTCTGCCAGTTTCTTGGCACCCAGCTCGGCGTTATTCCCTTCCAGACGCACTACAACTGGCACGTTGACACCCACTTCTTCAACTGCACCAATAATGCCGTCAGCAATCAGGTCACAACGCACAATCCCGCCGAAGATATTAACGAAAACTGCTTTCACTTTGTCATCAGACAAAATGATTTTGAAGGCTTCAGTCACGCGCTCTTTAGTGGCACCGCCCCCCACGTCAAGGAAGTTAGCCGGTTCACCACCGTGCAGTTTCACGATGTCCATAGTACCCATTGCCAAACCAGCACCGTTTACCATGCAACCAATATTGCCATCCAAGGCGACATAGTTCAGTTCCCATTGTGCTGCCTGTGCTTCGCGCTCATCTTCCTGAGATTTATCACGCATTTCACGCAGTTCTGGCTGACGGAACAAGGCGTTACCATCGGCACCCAGTTTGCCATCCAAACAAACCAGATCACCCTGTTTGGTGATAACCAGCGGGTTTATCTCAACCATCGCCAAATCACGTTCCAAGAACAGAGTCGCCAGGCCCATAAAGATTTTGGTGAACTGAGCTACTTGCTTGCCAGTTAGACCCAGTTTGAATGCCAACTCGCGGCCTTGATAAGGCTGCGGGCCAGTCAATGGATCCAATGCAACCTTATGGATCAGTTCGGGTGTTTCTTCGGCTACTTTTTCAATTTCAACACCGCCTTCAGTGGATGCCATAAACACCACACGACGGGAGCTACGGTCAATAACCGCACCCAGATACAGCTCTTTATCGATATCTGTCGCTGCTTCAACCAAAATTTGGTGAACCGGCTGACCATGCGCATCAGTCTGGTAAGTGACCAGCTTTTTACCCAACCACTGTTCAGCGAAAGCACGAATATCTTCTTTGCTGTTAACCAGTTTCACGCCACCCGCTTTACCGCGACCACCAGCATGTACCTGACATTTAACCACCCACGGGCCAGCACCGATTTTAGATGCGGCTTCTTCTGCTTCACGCGGTGTGGTACAAGCGTAGCCAGTTGGTGCTGGCATGCCATACCGAGCAAACAGTTGTTTTGCCTGATATTCGTGTAAATTCATGATGTTCTATCCATATAAGGTCTGAGTTGGGCCGAAGCCTACCAGGTAGCCTGATTGCGCGGAGGCAGGTTATCAACACCTTGCAATCAGGCTGGCCTTGTTATTTATCTTTTTTATACATCCAGCAGTAAGCGAGCTGGGTCTTCCAGCATCTCTTTTACCGTCACCAGATAGCCAACAGATTCGCGGCCATCGATCAACCGGTGGTCGTAGGACAGTGCCAGATACATCATTGGCAGAATCACTACCTGACCATTGACCGCCATTGGTCTGTCTTTGATAGCATGCATACCAAGGATCGCGCTTTGTGGCGGGTTAATGATCGGAGTCGACATCAATGAGCCGAATACGCCGCCATTGGTAATAGTGAAATTACCGCCGGTCAGTTCTTCAACCTTCAGTTTGCCGTCACGGCCTTTTACGGCCAGTTCTTTGATTTTCTTCTCAATATCAGCCATACCCATAGTATCTACATCACGTAATACTGGAGTAACCAGGCCGCGTGGGGTAGAAACGGCAATGCTGACATCAAAGTAATTATGGTAAACCACATCTTCGCCATCGATAGAAGCATTCACTTCTGGATAGCGTTTCAGCGCTTCAACCACGGCCTTGATATAGAAGGACATAAAGCCCAAGCGTACACCGTGACGCTTCTCAAAAGCCTCACCGTACTGCTTGCGCAGATCCATGATTGGCTTCATGTTGATTTCGTTAAACGTAGTCAACATTGCGGTGCTGTTTTTAGCTTCCAGCAGGCGTTCAGCAACACGTTTGCGCAGGCGAGTCATCGGAACACGTTTTTCGCTGCGGCCAGCAAGTGCAGCAACCGGTGCGGCAGCTTCAACTTTGTTTTCCACGGCTGCAGGTGCTGATTTACGCGTTGCCAAATGGTTATCAATATCTTCACGCGTAATACGACCACCCACACCACTGCCTTTAATGGCGGAAGCATCAAGAGAGTGTTCTGCAATCAGACGACGGATCGCCGGGCTGAGAGTATCGTTGCTTTCTTCTTCCAGGCTGGCGGTTTGACGCTGAGCAGGAGTGGACTCGGTGTTTTGGCTTTTTTCTTCGGTCGGCAGGCCAGAGCTGTCACTTGGGCGAATACGGCCCAACACTTGACGCGAAGTCACAGTGGCACCTTCGTCTTCCAAGATGGCATCCAAAATACCGTCTTGGCTGGCCGGAACTTCCAGAATCACTTTATCTGTTTCAATCTCAACCAGCACTTCATCACGTTTGACGCTATCCCCCGGTTTTTTGTGCCAGGTTGCTACTGAGCCATCGGCGACAGACTCAGGGAGGTCAGGAACATTAATATCTACGCTACTCATTCTCTATCCTTTATGTGTTAACCGGTCGCTATTCAACAGTCAGCGCGTCATTAACCAGAGCTTGTTGTTGTTTCTGGTGTACGGAAATGTATCCCACTGCCGGTGAAGCTGAAGCTGGGCGGCCTGCGTAACGCAAGGAAGCACCAAATGGGATCACTTCACGGAAGTTGTGTTGGCTGCAATACCAGGCACCTTGGTTGAGCGGCTCTTCCTGACACCACACGAAATCATGAACATGCGCAAATGGTTCCAACACCGCTTGTACCGCTTGGTGTGGGAATGGATAAAGCTGCTCGATACGCACAATGGCGACATCGGTTTGTCCATTTTTGCGACGCTGTTCCAGCAGGTCATAATAAACTTTGCCTGAACACATCACGACACGTTTGACGCCTTTCGGGTCCAGCTCATCAATTTCACCAATGGCTGGCAAGAAGCTGCCATTTGCCAATTCATCCAGTGACGATATGGCTAATGGATGACGCAACAATGACTTAGGTGACATCACCACCAGAGGGCGGCGCATACCACGTAATGCCTGACGGCGAATCATGTGGTAAACCTGTGCTGGCGTTGACGGAATACACACCTGCATGTTTTGTTCAGCACAAAGTTGCAGATAGCGCTCCAACCGAGCGGAGGAGTGTTCTGGGCCTTGACCTTCATAACCGTGCGGTAGCAGCATAACCAGACCACACATGCGGCCCCATTTCTGCTCGCCGGAGCTGATGAATTGGTCGATAACCACTTGAGCACCGTTGGCAAAGTCACCAAACTGCGCTTCCCAGATAGTCAGAGTGCGCGGTTCTGCAGTGGCGTAACCATATTCAAAGGCCAAAACAGCTTCTTCCGACAGTACCGAATCCCATACCTGGAATTCGCCCTGCCCACTGTGAATATTTGCCAGTGGCACATAGACAGAGCCATTTTTCTGGTTATGAATCACAGCATGACGATGGAAGAAAGTCCCGCGCCCGGCATCTTCACCTGATAGGCGAATGGGGATTCCTTCATCTACCAGTGTGGCATAAGCCAGTGTCTCAGCGCCGCCCCAGTCAAATGGCTTTTCGCCGCTTGCCATCAAGGCACGATCACCATAGATCTTGGCTACACGGGATTGCATTTCAATGGCATCTGGCGCATGACTGATACGGCGCGCTAAGTCTTGCAGGCGTTTCATATCAACTTTGCTTGGATACTCTTCATCCCATTCGTGGTTCAGATACGGTGACCAGGTAAAGGATTGCAGATTCATCGGACGCCACTCTTCCACCACACAGTCACCGCGATCCAAGGCATCGCGATACAGGTTGACCATTTCCGTGGCATCTTCCAGGCTGGCGATATTTTGCTCGGTCAGCTTGTCAGCATAGATCTTGCGCGGCGTCGGGTGTTTTTTGATCTTCTGATACATCACTGGCTGTGTTGCACTTGGCTCATCGGCTTCGTTATGCCCATGGCGACGGTAGCAAACCAGATCGATCATCACGTCACGTTTAAAGGTGTTACGGAAATCCAACGCCAGACGGGTTACAAACGCCACAGCCTCCGGATCATCAGCATTCACGTGGAAAATAGGAGCCTGTACCATTTTGGCGATATCAGTACAGTATTGGGTAGAGCGCGCATCCAGTGGGTTCGAGGTGGTGAAACCAATCTGGTTGTTGATAACAATGCGCACCGTCCCGCCCACTTCATAGCCACGGGCTTGAGACATATTCAACGTCTCTTGCACTACGCCCTGCCCGGCAATCGCCGCATCACCATGAATGGTGATTGGCAGTACCATATTGCTGCGCGCTTCATCCAGGCGGTCACGACGTGCTCGCACAGAACCGATAACCACTGGGCTAACAATTTCCAGATGCGATGGGTTAAAGGCTAACGCCAGGTGAACCAGGCCGCCTTCGGTTTCTACATCAGAAGAGAAACCTTGGTGATATTTAACGTCACCGGTACCCAAATGCTCTTTATGCTTACCGGCAAATTCATCGAACAAATCTTCCGGTTTCTTACCTAACACGTTTATCAATACGTTCAGGCGGCCACGGTGCGCCATACCCAGAACCACTTCACGTGTACCATTTTTACCGGCATGGCGAATCATTTCTTTCAACATGGTGACCAGCGAATCGCCGCCCTCCAGTGAGAAACGCTTGGCACCAGGGAATTTAGCCCCTAAATAACGTTCCAAACCTTCAGCGGCAGTCAGTTCGCTCAGGAAGCGGCGCTTCTCTTCATCGCTGAAAGTGGGTTTCCCAACTACCGACTCAATACGCTGCTGAAGCCAACGTTTTTCTTCGGTGTTGGTGATGTGCATATATTCAGCGCCAATCGAACCACAGTAGGTTTGTTTCAGGGCTGCATATAGGTCAGACAGCTTCATGGTTTCTTTGCCGATAGCAAAAGAACCAACATTGAAGGTGTTCTGGAAATCGGCTTCAGTCAGATGGTGATAGGCAGGGTCAAGGTCAGGAACAGACTCCTGCTTCCACAAACCGAGTGGATCAAGATTGGCATGTTGATGACCGCGGAAGCGGAAGGCGTTGATTAACTGCAACACCTTAACTTGCTTGGCATCATTTTCAGGATCGCTGATGGATGAGTTATAACGAGAGGGATCCTTCGCCAGGCGACGGAAATACTCGCGTGTTTGAGAGTGGAACTGATCAGGTTTTACACCCGTCGTAGGTAGTTGTAGAAAAATTGAACGCCAACTATCATCAACGGAACCAGGATCGGTTAAAAAGTCTTCATAGAGCTGCTCTATGTAGGACTGGTTCGCGCCCGCCAGATAGGAGGAATCCAGCCAGGCCTTCATTGCGCCGTTCTGCATCATGATCCCTTAAGCTTTGAAGCTTCAGTTTTCGCCGTGGTTAACATATACACCGTAATATCAACGGTTTGCCGTAAAAACGGTTCACTCGACGTGCTCAATGCACGTTCTGTTATGGACCTTAACGGTCCCGTTCAAGGAACCTCTAAAAACGGACAGTTTGCCGGTTTTTAGAGATTCCCTACCTTTAAGCAACCCGGGGGAAACATTCCCCGGGTTAATAAACTCACATCATGCACTATGTTGCAACTATGATCCGTTGTGAAGCGCTTATCATGCGCTACGCTGCAACAACATAGACTTAATGTGGCCGATTGCTTTGGTCGGGTTAAGGCCTTTAGGACACACACTGACACAATTCATAATGCTATGGCAGCGGAAAACACTAAAAGCGTCGTCCAGATCATCCAAACGTGCTGTTGTTTCCGTATCACGGCTATCTATCAGGAAGCGATAGGCAGCCAGTAACCCTGCCGGCCCGACAAATTTATCCGGATTCCACCAAAATGACGGGCAGGATGTGGAACAACAAGCACATAGGATACATTCATACAGGCCATCCAATTTTTCGCGTTGTTCTGGCGATTGCAAATGCTCGCGTGCTGGCGGATTTTTGCCGTCATTCAACAGGTAAGGTTTAATTTTCTCGTACTGAGTATAAAACTGTCCCATATCGACTACTAAATCTCGCACCACCGGTAAGCCCGGCAATGGGCGAATCACAATCTTTTTATTGCCTTTTTGCAAAGCTGAAACTGGCGTAATACAAGCCAACCCATTTTTACCATTCATATTCAAACCGTCGGAGCCACAAACCCCTTCACGGCATGAGCGGCGAAACGATAACGTCGGATCTTTTTCTTTTAACTGGATAAGTGCATCCAGCAACATCATATCCCGGCCTTCTTCCGCTTCTAACGTGTAATCCTGCATATGCGGCGCGTTATCGACGTCCGGGTTATAGCGATAAATTGAGAACTCAAGTTTCATGACCTTTTCCTCCGCAGTGGGTTAGGTTTAACCCTATCAACACGACACATGCATTAATAAGAACGCACTTTCGGCGGGAATGCCGCGCGTAGCTTAGGTTGCATGTTTACCTCACGGCGGGTCATGCTTTCAGTGCCTGGCAAATAGAGCGAATGGCACAGCCAGTTGGCATCATCACGTTCCGGGAAATCGAAGCGGCTATGTGCGCCACGGCTTTCGGTACGGAAGTTTGCTGACACGGCAGTGGAAAACGCTGTTTCCATCAGGTTATCCAATTCCAGACATTCAATACGCTGGGTATTGAACTCGCTAGAAGTGTCATCCAGACGGGCATTTTGCAGACGTTCGCGGATAGTTCTCAGTTCTTCTAGCCCTTTAGCCATTGCATCACCTTCACGGAATACCGAGAAGTTATGCTGCATGCAGGATTGTAATGCTTTGCGGATCTCAACCGGATCTTCACCTGAACGGGTGTTATTCCAGCGGTTCATTCGATCCAATGATGCTTCAATATCAGAATCACTGGCATCGCGACTGGCGCCCTGCTCCATCAAAGACTCTTGCAGATGCATACCGGCTGCGCGACCAAAGACCACCAAATCCAGCAATGAGTTCCCGCCCAAGCGGTTAGCTCCGTGGACGGAAACACAAGCAATTTCCCCCACAGCAAACAAACCAGGAATGACAACATCTTCACCCTTTTCATTTACTGTGATGGCCTGACCGGTCACCTTGGTTGGGATCCCGCCCATCATGTAATGGCAAGTTGGAATCACCGGGATAGGTTCTTTAATGGGATCAACATGTGCAAAGGTACGAGATAACTCAAGAATACCCGGCAGACGGGATTCCAGCACATCTTTACCCAAGTGATCTAATTTCAGTTTGGCATGCGGACCCCAAGGGCCATCGCAACCACGGCCTTCACGGATTTCAATCATAATAGAACGCGCAACCACATCACGACCGGCCAAATCTTTGGCGTTCGGTGCATAGCGTTCCATAAAGCGCTCGCCGTGTTTATTCAGTAGGTAACCGCCTTCACCACGGCAACCCTCGGTGACCAACACGCCCGCCCCGGCTATTCCCGTCGGGTGGAACTGCCACATTTCCATGTCCTGCACCGGTACACCGGTACGTAAGGCCATGCCAACACCGTCACCAGTATTAATATGCGCATTGGTTGTTGATTGGTAAATACGACCAGCACCGCCAGTGGCTAGCACGGTGGCCCGCGCTTTGAAATAGACCACTTCACCGGTTTCAATGCAGATAGCCGTACAGCCCACAAAAGCACCGTCCTGATTCTTCACTAAATCAAGTGCATACCACTCAGAGAATATAGTGGTATGGTTTTTCAGGTTCTGCTGATAAAGGGTATGTAACAGTGCATGACCAGTACGGTCAGCTGCAGCCGCAGTACGCGCCGCTTGCTCACCGCCAAAATTAAGCGACTGCCCGCCAAATGGCCGCTGATAAATGCTGCCATCTTCTAAACGGGAGAACGGTAAGCCCATATGCTCCAATTCAAGTACCGCTTCCGGGCCAGTTTTACACATATATTCGATGGCATCCTGGTCACCGATATAATCGGAACCCTTTACCGTGTCATACATATGCCATTCCCAGTTATCTTCATGGGTATTACCCAGTGCGACAGTAATACCACCTTGCGCAGATACGGTATGGGAACGGGTTGGAAATACTTTGGATATCAGGGCACAAGACAGCCCCATTTGTGAAATTTGCAGTGCTGCGCGCATACCTGCGCCACCCGCACCCACAACAACAGCATCAAACTCTCTGACCGGCAGTTTCATTTAAGCACCCCACACCACAATTGTTCCATACAAGAGATAGACCAGCAGCGTAATCACCACGGCCAGCTGTAACACCAGTCGTACCGCTAGCGGCTTGATATAGTCCGTTAATACCTGCCATAAACCAATCCAGGCGTGAGCCAGGATCGACAGCAATGTCAGCAGGGTAAATACTTTTGTGATGTGAGAAGCAAAGAAGCCGCGCCAGATTTCGTAGGTGATGTCTGGGACAATAACAACGAAGCCCAGAATATAAAGAATATATAGAGTGATGACGATTGCAGAAGCACGCAGTAACAGCCAGTCGTGTACTCCATTACGCCCTAACGCAGAAGCATTGCTTACCATACAAGGACTCCAGCTAAAACTGACAGCACCAGGGTTAACACCATTACGACTTGGGCGGAGCGGGTCCCCGCGGCCAAGCTCTCTTCGACATAGCCAAAATCCATAAGCAAGTGGCGGATGCCACCGCAAACGTGATAGGCCAGTGCCGTGAGTATTCCCCAGAAGATGAATTTAACAAAAAAGCTATTCATGACAGCCGCTGCTTGCATGAACCCTTCTTGCGAGGATACAGACAAACCTAACAGCCAGAGGAGGATACCAACAGCAACGAAAGTCATTACGCCAGAGACTCGGTGTAAAATGGACGCTATCGCAGTAACAGGAAATCGAATCGTTTGCAGATCCAAATTGACAGGTCTTTGTTTTTTCACGGTTTTGCCCACACAGCTCTTATTATTTTCCTTCCTCCGGGCCTGGGCGTGGATCAGACAGCGTTAAGAGCCGAAACCCTTTACATCGCACATTTAGACATAACATCCTGAATGCTTAAATGGCGTGTTCTATATAACGCTGGGTGCTCCTACTTCAGGGTAATCCGGAGACCTGGCGGCAGTATAGGTGGTTCACATTCTTATTACAATTCCCACACAAACTGATTGGTGACATTTCCCCTGAACAGTGATTAGGATCACGATTTACACAATTTATATAAAATTAATTATCTGATTTGACAAAGAATAAACATATCCATTACAACTAGGGTAGAAATAAGCCCTATGATGCACTAAAGGTCTGCGGATACACTTCCCCATAAGCTTAAGTTATGCAACAGTGTAGTGAGTGAATATCCCCATAGATATCGTAGGCAATGAACCATAAACGATAAGTATCCGACAAATCGTTAACAACTCTGTAACGTTGACATCAATCCGACCCCACGGATTGATGGTCGCATTGGCGAGACACTCTGTACCCTAAATCATGTTTTTATAGTGAATAAAACAGAGCAGTGCTGATGAGGAGATGGCCCCAGGGGCATCTAAGACATTTCAGTTGTTAAGGGTTTTATAATAAGCGCTAAGGAGACTGTAAATGGCTGACAAAAAAGCGACGCTGAACATAGGCGAAGCTACGATCGAACTGGGGGTTCTATCCCCAACCATCGGCACTGATGTGATTGACGTCAGTACCTTAGGTTCCAAAGGGTATTTTACCTTTGACCCTGGGTTTACCTCTACCGCGTCCTGCGAATCAAAAATCACCTTTATCGATGGTGATAAAGGGATACTGCTCCATCGTGGCTATCCGATTGATCAATTAGCAAAAAACTCTACTTATCTGGAAGTTTGCTACATCCTGCTCTACGGCGAAACGCCAACCGCAGAAGAGTATGAAACTTTCAAAGCAACGGTCACCCGCCACACCATGATCCACGAGCAGATAACCAGTCTGTTCCGCGGGTTCCGCCGCGATTCACACCCTATGGCCGTTCTCTGCGGTGTGACAGGCGCCCTGGCCGCTTTCTACCATGATGCGTTGGACGTTAACAATGAGCGACATCGTGAAATCACCGCCTTCCGTCTGCTGTCGAAAATGCCGACGGTCGCCGCAATGTGCTACAAATACTCCATCGGCCAGCCGTTTGTTTATCCGCGCAACGACCTGTCCTATGCCGGTAACTTCCTGCGTATGATGTTCTCTACACCGTGCGAAGAGTATGAAGTCAACCCAGTGTTAGAACGCGCGATGGATCGTATTTTCATACTGCATGCCGACCACGAACAGAATGCATCAACCTCTACTGTACGTACTGCCGGCTCATCAGGCGCTAACCCGTTTGCGTGTATTGCCGCAGGGATTGCTTCTCTATGGGGGCCAGCTCACGGCGGTGCGAACGAAGCCTGCTTGAAGATGCTGGAAGAGATTAAAACCGTTGAACACATTCCAGAATTTATCCGCCGCGCCAAAGATAAAAATGACTCTTTCCGCCTGATGGGCTTTGGTCACCGCGTGTATAAAAACCATGACCCGCGCGCGACTGTCATGCGTGAAACCTGCCATGAAGTATTGAAAGAACTGAAACTGGAAGACGATCTTCTGAAAGTGGCGATGGAGTTAGAGCATATTGCGCTGAACGACCCATACTTCATCGAGAGAAAACTGTATCCAAACGTTGATTTCTACTCGGGTATCATCTTGAAAGCATTAGGCATTCCATCTTCCATGTTCACCGTAATCTTTGCGATTGCCCGTACCATCGGCTGGATTGCTCACTGGAATGAAATGCACGATGACGGAATCAAAATCGCTCGTCCGCGTCAGCTTTACACCGGCTACGCCGAACGTGACTTCAACAGTCAGTTGAAGAAATAAGCAGTTTTTTCTGTTTAATCGAATAACGCCACCTTCATCGGTGGCGTTTTTTATGGTGAAATTAATGGATTGCGCCGCCAGCAATGTGCGAATCATGATCAATTTGTAAGGCGATGGAAATAGCGAGTTCCAACGCTATTACCACCGAATGCGCTGACATACTCGGTGCGCCAGGATGATTGACTGCCTGCTCAGGTAAATAAGGGATATGAATGAAACCGCCCTTAATTTCGTCATTTGTCTGATGTAACCGATGCAATAGCCCGTACATAACATGATTACAAACATAGGTTCCGGCAGTTTGGGATACGGAAGCCGGAATACCCGCTTCACGAATGCCTTGCACCATGGCTTTGATAGGCAAACGGGTGAAATAAGCCGCCGGGCCATTTTCGACAATAGGTTGATCGATTGGCTGATTCCCCAGATTGTCTGCAATACGCGCATCATCGACATTAATAGCAACCCGCTCGATGCTGATATCAGCACGACCCCCAGCCTGACCAATGGCTAACACCAACACTGGTTGAACTTCATCTATCGCGGCATTCAGCGCTGTCAGCGCTTCACCAAAAGCACAAGGTAATTGACGAGCCACCACTTTGACTCCACCCAGCATGAGATCATTTAATTGTTTAACCACTTCCCAGGAAGGATTAACCCGCTCCCCGCCAAATGGCTCAAACCCGGTAATTAATACACTTTTCATCGCCTCTCCTAGAGGAACATCAGGAAATACAGTAAAAATACGTTAACAATCAGAAGAGTGACCCCGGTTGGGATCTGAGCTTTGATCACTGCATTTTTATCTGGCAGTTCCAATAATGCAGCAGGAACAATATTAAAGTTGGCAGCCATAGGGGTCATTAGAGTCCCGCAATAACCAGAGAACATGCCGATAGCGGCCATCACTGCTGGATTACCACCATGCTGTAATACTAAAATTGGGATACCAATACCGGCGGTGACAATAGGGAAAGCGGCAAATGCATTCCCCATAATCATGGTGAGTACCGCCATGCCAATAGCATAGACTGCCACTGCAATAAAGCGATGATCTACCGCCAAATATTCCTGCGTCAGATGGGCAATCGCCGTCCCGACACCCGCAGTGGTAAACAGCAGGCCAAGTGTTGCCAGGATCTGCGGCAAGATAAATGCCCAGCCGATAGAATCCAGTAACCGACGCGCTTCCTGCACCGGTTGAGCGGCAGTTTCGCGGGTCAGGAATACCGCAATCAGTAAGCCAAGCACACAGCCGACTGTCATCGAGAATAAAGTCACCAGAGTCGCGTGGTTACCGGCACCAAATAACCACAGGTCCAGAGCTGGAATATTATTAAACAGCAGCACACCGATAACAGTAACAATCGGAATGGTCAGTGCTGGCAGGAATAATCGGTTACCGAGCCGCTTGGCGCTCACTTCGCGTTCTTGCTCGGTGCGCTGGTGATAACTACCCAGTTTTACCCCACCGAAACCAGCAATTAACGCCATGATAATGACCACTACGCCGACAGTGATATTTAGAATCCGTTTATCATCTGGCCCTTCGCCCGCCAAAGTACTTGCCAGGCGGTAAGTCCAATCTCCGACCAGGAAAATCAGCCCGTACAACCCCCAAAACAGCCCGGTTGTTATGCGGCGCGGATTGGCTTTATCGAGAAATGACATGACGGCAACTATCAGTAATACGGCACCAGCCAGCCAATATAAATATTGTTGTTGGAAAATCATTTGGCGTCTCCCTTAGTAGCCAGGGCAGACTGATTCAGTGCGGTTAATTCAGCAGCGAGATGTTTATCTAGACGTTGTAACCGGTATGCATGGATAAGGAAGGCACAGATAGCCGTCGGGATCCCCCACAAGGCAATATGCAGCGGCTCGGTTTGAATACCACCGGACTCCAACATAAAGTTATGCATAAAAATGATGGCACCAAAGGCGACAAAAATATCTTCACCAAAGAAGAGGCCAACGTTATCGGTTGCCGCTGACATGGCGCGCAGGCGATAACGCACTTTCTCCGGCAACTCACCATAGCGCGTCTTTGCAGCACCTTCTGCCATCGGAGCCAACAGCGGCCGAACCATCTGTGCATGACCGCCAAGACTGGTTAGACCCAGCGCTGCTGTGGCTTCGCGGACAAGCAGATACACAATCAATAAACGACCAGAAGTGGCACTTTTAATTTGCGAAATCCAAGCCTGCGCCCGCTCTTTCAAGCCATGACGTTCAAGTAAGCCAATAACCGCCAGTGGCAGTAACAAAATTAAAGGCAGATTACGGGTGTTCAGAAATCCTTCACCGAGTTTTTCTAAAATAGTGGCCATTGGCATCAGTGCCGCCAGGCCGGTGATAATGCCAGCGCTAATGACGACCAAAACTGCGTTTATGCGCAGTAAAAATCCTATTACAATCGCCGCGATCCCAATCAGCGGCCAAAGGTTTACCGTTTGTTCCAAGGTGACTCTCCTATCCTAAAATAGAGTTATAGTTATCTAACTTATGATGCATTCCACCCGGGCCAGGTGGTTATGGTTTTTACTACCCAGTTATTGCGCTGTAATGGTGATATTTTCCTGCTGAAAACTGTCACGCAGACGGCGGGCAAAATTCAAAGCATGCGCGCCATCACCATGCACACAAACCGTGTCCGCCTGCACTGGCACCCAATTGCCATCACGCGCCTGCACCTGATGATGCTGCACCATCGCTAAGGTTTGTGACAAAGCCAAGTCGTCACTTTCAATTAACGCATCAGGCTGACTACGGGGGACCAGCGTGCCATCGGATTGATAGCGACGATCGGCAAACACTTCCTGACGCGTCACCAAACCCGCCCGCTCACCCGCACGAATCAATTCGCTGTCAGCTAACCCCACCAACCTTAATGTCGGATCAACAGCCTTGACAGCTTGAGCAATAGCATCTGCCAGTAGCGGGTCTCGTGCCGCTTGGTTGTACAACATACCGTGAGGTTTCACATGCTGCATGATCCCCCCTTCTGCTTTCACGATGGCGGCCAGCGCACCGAGTTGGTAAACCACTTGGGCGTAGACTGTCTCAGGGGGTAGCTGCATGGCCGTGCGACCGAAATTCTCGCGATCCGGAAAGCTCGGGTGTGCGCCAATAGCTACTCCATACTCAATGGCCCAGCGCACCGACTGGCGCATGGTCTGTGCATCACCAGCATGAAAACCACAAGCAATATTGGCTGAACTGACCAATTGCAGTAGCGCCTGATCATTAGCACAGCCTTCACCTAAATCTGCGTTTAAATCCACCTTCATTTGGCCTCCGTGCATTTAGCCTCCACAGCATCGAATCCTTGCTGTAAGCCCCATTCAATCTGTTGCAGAAAATGTTGTTGTTCTGACTTGGCACGAAGTGCTTCTTCTACAGTACAGGGGACAAAGTGCACCGACTCCCCGAGGCGAAGTTGCGCCAAATGGTAGAGACCAGCTTCAATCACACAGGCAATTCGCGGGTAACCACCCGTAGTTTGCGCATCTGCCATCAGCACAATCGGTTGGCCGTTATGCGGCACTTGCACCACTCCAGGCAATAAGCCGTGGGATAACATCTCGCGAGAAGTAGTGCGCGTTAACTCGCGCCCGGTCAGGCGATACCCCATCCGGTTACTTTGCGGACTGAGTTGCCAGGCTTCACGCCAAAAAGCGCCCTGTGAAACAGGGTCAAATTCATGATATTCCGGCCCCGGCACGGCACGCACGCGGTTGCCAAATAGCAGTTGTTTAACACCAACAGATTCACGCGGTAAACGTATCTGTTTGCCCAATGGCAGACAGTCACCTTCTTTAATAAGTCGCCCCTGATAACCACCAAAGCCCGCTTTCAGGTCCGTGCTGCGGGATCCCAGCATTTCCGGCACATCAATGCCGCCAGAAATCGCCAGATAACTGCGCATACCTCGGTGCGGGACACTCAGTTTTAACTGCTGTCCCGGCTTGACCGGATAACGCCACCCAGTCCAGAGCAGTTGATCACCTAACATGGCTTCACAACCCGCCCCCGTTACCGCAATCCAGCCCGGTTGGGTAAACTCGGCAGTAAATTGGCCCAATGTAATTTCTAACCCAGCGGCCCCCGCCTCATTGCCCACCAGCATATTCGCCATACTCAATGCCGGTAAATCGAGAGCCCCGCCCTGACTAATGCCTAGGCGACGAAAACCGCCGCGGCCACTGTCTTGCACCGTGGTATAAATCCCTGAGCGAATAATCTTCAGCATACGCCCTCCTTTAAAGGCAAGAAGCGCACATTATCACCAGGCCGCAACAAGGTTGGCGGCATTTCTAATGGATTAAACAATGCCAGCGATGTGCGGCCAATGAGTTGCCAGCCACCCGGCGTTGCCAGCGGATAGATACCGGTTTGGCTACCTCCAATTCCGACAGAACCCGCAGGAACAACCAGACGAGGCTCCGCGCGCCGTGGTGTTGCCAGTTGTTCCGGCATGCCACCCAGATAGGAAAAACCCGGTTGGAAACCAAGGAAATAGACGATATAACTCGCCCCTGCGTGGCACTCAACCACCTGACGTTCAGTCATACCAGTATGATGCGCCACTACTGCCAAATCGGGCCCCGCTTCACCGCCATAAATCACCGGGATGGTAACATCACGCGATTCAGGCACTAATGACTCGCTCTCTTCCCACCAACGTTGCAGCCGTTCAATAGCATCCAACGCTGTATTGTCTGGGTCTGCCAGCAATAGCGTCAGGTTATTCATTCCGGGGATAGCTTCAAGTATATCGGGATGATGAATCAGGCGATCAGCTAGTCCCCAAATCCGTTGCTGACTTGCTAATGTAACCGGCGGTTCCAGCTCCAGAACGACCGCACTTTCTCCCAGTAAATAGCATCGAGCTCGTTGCACTCCCGTCCCCCTGATTAATTTCTAGCTTTCATTTTTTATATAAATACTCGTTATAAGTTTATATTTATGCGTTAGCGTCTAGTCGCTGTCAATAGAACTGAATTATCTAATGGCTATGAGTAATCACTAAACCTGATGAAAAGGTCAATATTAACGCCTGAAAATACTTATTTTTATAGTTTTTTCACCATTACATGAGAGTTAGTACGATTTTTTTCTTATTTAGAATCAGAGTGCGGCGAGAAGATATTCTTAAAAAACGTCGTCTTATCATCCATCCACGACCAGATGATGATTTTAAAAGGCCAGCAAGAGAATAAACCTTGTTTTACGTATGGTTTAATGATGCTTTAAGAGGGAGATATCCGCAGTAGGTTACGCACCGATACTGATTACCGGTGCATAATGTCACATTGGATCAGGCTGGATTAGGGATATCGATAAAGATGACATCAAGTTGATGATGGCTCGCGAGCCATTCACCTAATGCTTTAATACCGTAACGTTCCGTTGCATGGTGCCCTGCCGCATAAAAATTCACCCCCATTTCACGGGCAATATGAATTGTCTGCTCAGAAACCTCGCCAGTGATGAATGCATCAACACCAAATTCAGCCGCTTGCTGAATATATCCTTGCCCACCTCCGGTACACCAGGCAATACGGCGCACCTCGGTTGGTGCACGATCACCACAATGTAAGACCGGGCGCTCCAGCAACTTTTCCAACCGTTCGCGCAAAATAACCGCATTTAATGGTGTATCAAATTCACCATAGGGTAATAGGGACTCAATTTCTCCCTGCACTCGAATCCCCAATAACTTCGCCAACTGTGCGTTATTACCCAATTCTGGATGTGCATCTAATGGCAAATGGTAACCATACAGATTGATATCATTGGTCAATAGCGTTTTCAGTCGGTTACGTTTCATTCCCCGCACAACTGCCGGTTCATTTTTCCAGAAATAACCGTGATGCACTAAGATAGCATCGGCCTGTTGCCCAACCGCCGCATCCAGCAATGCCTGACTGGCCGTGACGCCTGTTACAATGCGCCGAATCTCCTCACGCCCCTCAACCTGCAATCCATTGGGTGCATAATCCTGAAATGCCGAGGTATTCAGCTGGTTGTTGAGTAGAGCTTCCAGTTCTATATTGCGCATTTTATCAATCTCATTAAATACCCGTCATCTTTCAAGCTTCAGGTGTGTTGGCCGCTCTCGTTCACCCGAATCACTTACCTGTGTAAGCTCATCGGGACTCCCTCCTTTGCCGCCTTCCTACATCTTGAAATCTATAGGATATGTCAAAAATATAAACGGGCAGTTAAAAACGACGACTATCGCCTTGATCCATAATGATAAAATCAACCCCCGTATCGTTACCTTGCTCTAGCTCGGCCGCAATCACTTTTCGCACATCCTGACCCTGCTGGAATGAGGGTTTAATATGGCTGATAACCACTGGCAAGCCTTTTAGCGGCTGCCCTTCACCGCTGTATTTCTCAAGATTTTTTAACTCTTTCAGCAACCACTTAGGGGTCATGTGACCGTACAACTTGCCATCACCCACCTCGTTCGGATAAGAAACTTCAATAATCATCCCTTTTAATTGCTGCTGTTTGACCTTTTCCGCCAATTTACGCCATACCGTGTCCAGATTTTTCGACTTCTCAACCTCATCCGGGCCCGTATCCCCAAAATAGGCAAAGGCCTCATTATTACTGGTGATAAGCAACATTGAAGAAGGCGATTTGTCATGACTTAAAGGATACATCTCGCCGGTTAAACGGGTCAGTCCCAGGCTTAATGATTGAGCCGGACGCAGCAGTTGCATCCGGTAAGTCCCTAAACGCGTGCCACTGCCACTGTCGGTAAAATTGGGCCAGACGCGCCAGTTAAAATAGTAGTTTCTCAGCACATCGATGGTATCAGCTGATGCATAAATGGTTTTTTTGCTGTCTTCCGGTGAGCCAATAATCAAGCCAGAAACATGATCAAGATGGGCATGACTAATGAAATAACTGTTAATACGCTGACGAAAAATATAGCCCTGTCGTGTCAACGGCGCAGCGATTACATCCGTAATATCAGAGAAATTACCTTTATCTAATGCCTTGACTATCCCCGGCAGCACCGAACCGGCATCCAGCGCCAAATACACTGACTGACTATCATCGCGTATCAGGTAAGACGTCAGGTTACCGTCACTGACTCCACCATCCACGCCAAGAGCCACCACTTCAAACCCTGCTGCTGCCAGGGTACTGTAAAAGCTAAGAGAGAGAACCAACCCGGCATTCAACAGCTTGTTATTACGCTTATTACTACTGGCGTTACTGGCTGCCGATGCTGGTTTAGTCGAAATATAGGTCAAAAACATGAAGGCTCCTTGTTGTTAGGGATCCTTGCTGCCATCCCGCTTAGCGGCTTCAAACGCCGCGAGTGTCGCCAATCTGGCCTGCTTATGGTCCACCAGCGGTGGTGGGTAATCCAATGATTGCTGTTGCCGCTCGGCCCAACGCCACGGCTGATGGATATCACTGTCTGGTACTGACGCCAATTCAGGTAACCAGCGGCGAATAAACGCGCCGCTTTGATCAAAACGCTCACCCTGTGTTGTGGGATTAAAAATACGAAAATAGGGCGCGGCGTCTGTCCCGGTAGAAGCAGCCCATTGCCAGCCGCCATTATTCGCAGCCAAATCACCGTCCAGCAGTTGCGACATAAAATAGCGTTCGCCTTGTCGCCAGTCGATGAGCAAATCTTTAACCAGAAAACTAGCGCTGATCATCCGCAGGCGGTTATGCATCCAACCAGTTTCATTTAGTTGCCGCATGGCTGCATCGACAATAGGATAACCTGTTCGCCCCTGCTGCCAGGCGATTAATTGCTGTTTGGAGTGATTCCATAGTACTGCATCAGTCCAACCAATAAAGGGATGATGCTGGCATAATCGTGGATAAGCCACCAATAAATGGCGATAAAATTCACGCCAGATCAATTCATTAAGCCAAATAAAAGCCCCTCCCTCGGCATTTTCCAGCACCTCTGGGCATTCAGCACGTAGGCGGTTAACACACTGACGGGGGGAAAGAATTCCCAGCGCAAGATAAGGTGAAAGGCAACTAGTGCCAGCCACTGCGGGAAAATCACGTTGCTGCTGATAATCCTGAACATCTTCGCGACAAAAACTGCGCAAGCGCTGTAACGCCGCTTCTTCACCCGCCGGAAATAGCTGGCTGTCTACCGGTTGTTGCGGGTAATCGAACGGAGCCAAGGGCTGTGAGGGGCTCACCGCTGCAGTGGTACGAGCTTTCGGGGCGGGGACACTGCTGCAATCACTCATCATTAAACGCTGGATAAAAGCACGGCGAAACGGAGTGAACACTTTATACATTTCATTATTACCCGTCAGGACACTGCCCGGCGGTAATAACACACTGTCATGAAAACCATAGCAAGCAATCGCACGATGACCCAGCTTTGTTATCAATGCCTCATCGCGCATCCGTTCATTCAACTCATACTGATAGTTATAATACAGTGCATCCACTTGCTGTTGCTGACAAAAATCATCCAACCAAGTAATCGAATCCTTAAAATCATTACACTGATGATAGTGCAGTGGGATCGCCCGCGCGGCGAGTGCATCCTGTAGCAATTGCAGGTTTTGGCGCAAAAATGCGGCCTGCCGCGGTGCCATATCATGTGCAGCCCATTGTGCAGGGGTAGCAATAAACACCGCAATTACCGTCGCTTGTGAGTCCTGACATGCTGTATGCAGTGCCAAATTATCAGTGATGCGTAAGTCATTACGAAACCAGACCAGATGCGTAGCCATTGCTTATCCTTGCTCTGAGTAAAAGGTAAAATAGTGCTGACTGGCTAAATAGTCATTTGGAAACTCAATCATATAAGCGGTTATCTGGGCGATAGGCACACTTAGGGGCAATTCACCTAAGCGATATTGGTCAATCAGTTGCGCTAACGCCTGACGTTGCGTAGAAGTGAGATAAGGTCGGAAATAGCCCTGCACATGCATCAATACATTGGTATGGTTCGCCACTGTTGGAGAATGGGAGAGTAGCTGTAGCAAACGCTGGCGATACTCAGCAGTAAATTCAGTCAGTGACGACCATTTATCCATTTCCGCAATAAAAGGCCCAATATCACGGTACTCTGGCTGTGAATGTGCCAATAACACTAATTTATAGCGACTATGAAACGCCATCAATTGGCCTCGAGTGATACCTGCTGCACATAGCGCATCAAGTTCATCGCGCGCATGGCAATATTCAAGACTCTGCTTCACCTGATTGTTTTGTGGCATCCCATTCTCCATAAATCAATAAAAAGGCCCATGAGCATTCACTCATGAGCCTTTCACTTTACTGCAATTTACCGCTGTAAACCCGATAGTTTATCTCAGTAAAAATATTGCGGTGCCGTTTCTGACTGTGCCAACCACACCGGTTTATCACTGGTTTTGACCCAGATACGGTGCAAATAGCTATAAAAACGGGCGCGATCCTTGCGAAATAGCATGACAGGCAGCGCCAATAACCCCACCAAAATTACAGCAATACGCCGCAAGATCACTTGATGTAATGGGTATGCGTTGTAAATGGACATAATAACCCTCCTTTAAAACGCCGTTGTGTAACAGCTAACCCTATTAAGCGCAGGCCTATTACCGCTTGGCGTTGAAAGTAAAATAAACAAATTGGAAACTGAGCAAAATTTTACCGCATTGGTTGAAACTTTACCACTCATCCGACCACTCAATCGCATAAAAAAAGAAAAAAAACATCCATTCTGTAATTTTGTTACAGCAAGGTTAATCCAATCTTATATTTTGTTGCATCCGCGTTACTGGCAATTTATCAATTAGAAAACTGGGTGTATTTACCCAGTAAATATCTACTCCGCTAACTCAATTGAATACTGCACAGCGCCACTGGTTAATTTACACGCATTTTTAGCTTATTTTTTGCACGTTTTTATACTTTTTTTACACGCCTTCCTATTTTTTTATCAAGAACTTTTCTTACAACTTCCTAAGCTGTTGTTATCAAAAACTGAGCTATCAAAAACTGAGCTATCAAAAACTGAGTTATCAAAAATAAGACCTGTGGAGGTATATCGTGAGTGTCAGCATCATTTATGGTGGATTGCTGGTTCTGCTGCTACTGGGCTATCTGGTTTATGCCTTATTTAATGCGGAGGACTTTTAAATGGCAGCATCAGGATTTCTGCTTATCACCAGCTTTATGCTGATTTTGTTGGTGTTAGCCCGTCCATTGGGAAGCTTTCTGGCACGCCTTATCGAAGGCGAACCCTTTATGCCATTGCAAAAAATTGAGGCCGGTTTATGGCGGTGCAGTGGCGTAAAAAATGTCGAGATGAATGGCTGGCAATATGCGCTGGCTATTCTCCTGTTTAATATTCTGGGCATTGCGCTGCTGTTCGCCCTGTTAATGATGCAAGGTTCATTACCCCTGAACCCGGAAAATATGCCAGGGATGTCGTGGCATCTGGCGCTAAATACGGCGGTCAGTTTTGTGACTAACACCAACTGGCAAGCCTACAGTGGTGAAAACACCCTCAGCTATCTCAGCCAAATGGCCGGCCTGACCGTACAGAACTTTCTCTCTGCCGCCACCGGTATTGCGGTTGCTTTTGCACTGATTCGTGCATTTGCCCGTCATTCGGCAGTCACATTAGGCAATGCTTGGGTCGATTTGGTACGCATCACGTTATATGTCTTATTGCCGATTGCACTGATAATTGCTCTTATTTTTGTCAGTCAGGGGGTATTACAAAATCTGGATGGCTACCTGCATATCACCACATTGGAAGGCGTAAAACAGACCTTACCGATGGGGCCAGTGGCCTCACAAGAAGCAATAAAAATGCTGGGAACCAATGGGGGAGGCTTCTTTGGTGCCAACTCTGCCCATCCATTTGAGAACCCGACAGCATTTAGCAACGTTGTCCAGATGCTCGCTATTTTCCTTATCCCTTGCGCCCTGTGCTTCGCTTTCGGGCAGGTGGTTGGGGATACCCGCCAAGGCCATGCGCTTATCTGGGCTATGTCGCTGATTTTCGTGGTGGCGGTGGTGGTCGTGATGTACGCCGAGCTGGCCGGTAACCCTCATCTCATCAAGCTGGGTGCTGACAGTAATATCAATATGGAAGGTAAGGAGTCACGCTTCGGTATTCTCGCCACCAGCATGTATGCCGTCGTCACTACCGCGGCATCTTGTGGTGCGGTTAACGCCATGCACGACTCCTTTACCGCGCTAGGGGGCATGGTGCCGATGTGGCTGATGCAGATTGGCGAAGTGGTGTTTGGCGGCGTCGGTTCTGGTTTATACGGCATGCTGTTATTCGTGCTACTGACGGTGTTTATTGCCGGGCTGATGATTGGCCGTACCCCAGAATATCTTGGCAAGAAAATTGATGTATTCGATATGAAAATGACCGCGCTGGCCATTCTGGTCACGCCCGCCGTCGTGCTACTAGGCACCGCACTAGCACTCTGCACCGATGCTGGCCGCGCAGGCATTCTGAACCCCGGCGCACATGGCTTTAGTGAAGTGCTCTACGCCCTATCCTCGGCAGCCAACAACAACGGCAGCGCCTTCGCTGGCCTAAGTGTCAATACACCGTTTTATAACCTGTTACTGGCTGCAGCAATGTTTTTGGGGCGATTCGGGGTCATTTTGCCCGTGTTGGCGATTGCCAGCTCCTTGGTGGCGAAGAAACGCCAACCGGCGGGCAACGGCACCCTACCGACTGTAGGGCCACTGTTCATCGGCTTACTGGTGGGCACCGTGTTATTGGTGGGCGCATTGACCTTTATCCCAGCACTGGCCTTAGGCCCGGTCGCCGAACATCTTCAAGTTTGGTTAACACGTTAATTATTTTAACAAAAAGAGAGAATGACGATGACCCGCAAACAACGTGCAATTTTTGAGCCTGCACTGGTTCGCACTGCACTGCTTGATGCCGTGAAGAAACTGGATCCTCGGGTTCAGTGGCGTAACCCGGTGATGTTCGTGGTGTATCTGGGCAGTGGGCTAACCACCCTGATTTGGTTGGCTATTTTAAGCGGGCAAACCACCGGCAGCGCCATGTTTACCGGCAGTGTTTCCTTGTGGCTGTGGTTTACCGTACTGTTTGCCAACGTTGCTGAAGCACTGGCCGAGGGGCGCAGTAAAGCGCAAGCCGAAAGCCTGCGCGGTGTGAAAAAAACCAGTTGGGCGAAAAAACTGTCCGAAGCTCGCTTTGATGCGCCGCAAGAGAAAGTCTCTGCCGACAGTCTGCGCAAAGGCGATGTAGTACTGATTGAAGCGGGCGACACCGTGCCCTGCGATGGTGAAGTGCTGGAAGGCGGTGCCTCCGTCGATGAAAGCGCCATTACCGGTGAATCTGCTCCGGTTATCCGCGAATCCGGTGGCGATTTCTCCTCCGTTACCGGCGGGACTCGCGTGTTATCAGACTGGCTGGTGGTCGAGTGCAGCGTTAACCCCGGCGAAACTTTCCTCGACAGAATGATTGCCATGGTTGAAGGCGCGAAACGGCGCAAAACACCAAACGAAGTGGCATTGACCATTTTGCTGGTGGCACTGACTATCGTCTTCTTACTGGCAACCGCGACGTTGTATCCATTCTCAGTCTTCAGTGTTGAGGCTAATCAAGCCGGCTCACCGGTCACTATCACCGTGTTGGTCGCACTGCTAGTTTGCCTGATCCCAACTACTATCGGCGGTTTGCTCTCTGCCATTGGCGTTGCCGGGATGAGCCGCATGCTAGGGGCTAATGTCATCGCCACCAGCGGGCGCGCAGTTGAAGCGGCAGGAGATGTTGATGTGCTGCTGCTGGATAAAACCGGCACCATCACTTTGGGTAACCGCCAGGCATCCGAGTTTTTACCGGCACCGGGTGTTACCGAGCAACAACTTGCGGATGCCGCGCAACTTTCATCTCTGGCCGACGAAACACCTGAAGGCCGCAGCATTGTGGTGCTGGCGAAACAGCGTTTTAACTTGCGCGAACGCGACTTGCATAGCCTGAATGCCACCTTTGTGCCCTTCTCCGCGCAAACACGGATGAGTGGTGTCAATGTTCAGGACCGGATGATTCGTAAAGGAGCTGTCGATGCTATCCGCCGTCATGTGGAATCTAATCAGGGCCACTTCCCACGCGCAGTAGAAGATGCCGTAGAAAGTGTCGCGCGTACCGGGGGGACACCATTGGTGGTAGCTGATGGCGCTCGAGTGTTGGGTGTGGTTGCACTAAAAGATATTGTTAAAGGTGGCATTAAAGAACGTTTTGCGGAATTGCGTAAAATGGGCATCAAAACCGTGATGATCACCGGCGATAACCGGCTAACAGCAGCAGCCATTGCCGCTGAAGCAGGAGTGGATGATTTTCTGGCCGAAGCTACGCCGGAAGCCAAATTGGCATTGATTCGTCAATATCAAGCAGAAGGCCGACTGGTCGCAATGACTGGCGATGGCACCAACGACGCCCCCGCGCTGGCACAAGCTGACGTGGCGGTAGCGATGAACTCGGGGACTCAAGCCGCCAAAGAGGCTGGTAACATGGTGGATTTAGACTCTAATCCGACCAAGTTGATTGAAGTGGTTCATATTGGCAAGCAAATGTTGATGACCCGTGGCTCATTGACCACCTTCAGTATCGCCAACGACGTCGCCAAATATTTTGCCATTATTCCGGCTGCATTTGCGGCGACTTACCCACAGCTCAACGCCCTGAATGTGATGCAGTTGCACTCACCGGCCTCAGCAATATTGTCGGCGGTTATCTTTAATGCGCTGATCATCGTGTTCTTGATTCCGTTGGCCCTAAAAGGGGTCAGTTATAAGGCGATGAGCGCCGCCGCCCTACTGCGCCGTAATCTGTGGATTTATGGTTTGGGTGGCTTATTGGTGCCATTTGTCGGTATCAAACTCATCGACCTGGTGCTGACCGCCTTGATAATGAGTTAACTGCCCGGCGAACAATATTTTTCAATGGCCACCGCGCTTTGACGGTGGCCGGTTATAAGACTCAAATTGAGGTAATAGAAGATGTCATCGACCACCAACATGTCATCCACCACCCGCATGTCATACCTGCGCCCAGCGCTGGTTTTACTGATATTACTGACACTTATCACCGGAATAGCTTATCCTCTGCTGACGACCGGGCTGGCCAAACTGATGTTTTCACAGCAAGCAACCGGATCACTGGTTATGCTGGGTGATGAAGTTGTCGGCTCCAGTTTGATCGGCCAAAACTTTACCCAGCCGGGGTATTTTTCCGGACGCCCATCAGTGACAGCAGATATGCCTTATAATCCAATGGCATCCGGTGGCAGCAATCTGGCTATCAGCAACCCAGAACTGGATAAAGCCATCACTGAGCGCGTAAAATCACTGCGTCAGGCAAATCCGACGCAAACAGGGCCGGTGCCGGTTGATCTGGTGACCGCTTCCGCCAGTGGCCTTGATCCGCAAATTTCACTGGAAGCGGCCTATTATCAAGCGCCACGTATTGCCAGCATTCGCCAGATGTCGCTCTCTGAGGTGAAACAGTTGATTGATAGCAATGTACAAAAAGCGACACCTAATTTTTTTGGTGAATCCGTGGTCAACGTACTGAACCTGAATATGGCGCTGGATGCCCAAAGCCATGTAAAAGTCCCAGCGACTTCGACAAAATCTTAAGGACATAACATGGTGGATGCAGAACCAACCCGCCCAAACCCTGACAGCCTGCTTGCAGCTGCGAATGAAAAGTCTGGCGGTCGGCTAAAAGTCTTTTTTGGGGCTTGCGCGGGGGTGGGCAAAACCTACGCCATGCTACAAGAAGCCCAGCGCCTACGTGCTCAAGGGCTGGATGTGTTGGTCGGCGTGGTAGAAACTCACGGACGCAGCGAAACGGCCGCATTACTGGCGGGGCTAGATATCCTGCCACAAAAGCGGATTCATCACCGCAATCGCCAGGTGCGCGAGTTTGATTTAGATGCTGCCCTCGCCCGCCATCCAGCCTTGATCCTGATGGATGAGCTGGCACACAGTAATGCTCATGGCTCACGCCACCCAAAACGCTGGCAAGATGTGGAAGAGCTGTTGGATGCCGGTATTGATGTGCTCACCACTGTCAATGTGCAACATTTGGAAAGCCTGAATGATGTCGTCGGGGGAGTAACGGGTATTCGGGTACGGGAAACTGTACCTGACCATATGTTTGATGAAGCCACGGAAGTGGTTTTAGTCGATCTTCCCCCCGATGACCTGCGCCAACGCCTCAATGAAGGCAAAGTGTACATCCCTGGGCAGGCGGAACGGGCTATTGAGCATTTCTTTCGCAAAGGTAACTTGATTGCATTACGCGAACTGGCCCTACGCCGTACTGCTGATCGGGTTGACGACCAGATGCGCGCGTTTCGCGATACACAAGGGCGCGAGCGTGTTTGGCACACCCGCGATGCCATCTTATTGTGTATCGGCCATAATAGCGGTAATGAAAAACTGGTGCGCACAGCTGCCAGATTGGCAGCACGGTTAGGGTGTATCTGGCACGCGGTCTATGTTGAAACCCCTCGTTTGCACCGTCTGCCCGAAGCTAAGCGCCGTGCCATTCTGCGCACCCTCAAACTGGCACAAGAACTCGGGGCAGAAACGGCAACCTTATCTGAAGCTTGTGAAGAACAGGCAATATTACGTTACGCCCGCGAACATAATTTGGGCAAAATCATTATTGGCCGCCGTACGGAGAAACACTGGAAATTACGTGGCAGCTTTGCCGACCGCTTGGGGAAACTCGGGCCAGATTTGGATCTAGTGATTATTGCACTGGAAGGCGATAACCAGGCCAATGCAGTGAAAGAGACCGACTCTCGTACTTTTACTGAAAAATGGCGCATGCAATTACGCGGCTGTGCCGCTGCCATCGGCTTGTGCGCGCTGATCACCGTATTATCGCAATGGCTAATACCGGGATTCGACCAAGCCAACCTGGTGATGGTTTACTTGCTGGGTGTGGTCATTATTGCTCTATTCTATGGTCGCTGGCCTTCGGTATTGGCGGCTGTTATCAATGTTGCCAGTTTCGATCTGTTCTTTGTCCAACCACACTGGTCACTGGCGGTCACTGACGTGCAATATCTGCTGACTTTTGCTGTCATGCTGATTGTCGGTATCGTGGTCGGGAACTTGACTGCTGGTGTGCGTTATCAAGCCAGAATTGCTCGTTACCGCGAGCAACGCGCGCGACATCTGTATGAAATGTCTCGCGGATTAAGCCGTGCCCTTACTCCGACGGATATTGCCAAAACCAGCCGTCATTTTCTTTCCAGCAGTTTTCAGGCCAAAACTGACCTGTTACTGCCACAAGAGGATGGACGCTTGCAACAAATCACTACCGACGAAGGTGCTGCACTTTCTGTTGACGAGGCCATTGCCCGCTGGAGCTTTAACAACGGCGCATCCGCTGGAGCCGGTACCGATACCTTGCCGGGAGTGCCTTATCAATTGCTGCCACTTACCGCAGCGAAACAAACTTATGGTGTACTGGCAATTGAACCGGCCAATTTGCGTCAACTCATGGTGCCGGAGCAACAGCGTTTGCTGCAAACCTTTACCAGCCTGATTGCCAACGCATTAGAAAGGTTGCATCTGGCCCGCAGCGCCGAATTGGCCAAGCTGGATGCAGAACGCGAGCAACTACGTAATTCTCTGCTCGCAGCGCTTTCTCATGATTTACGTACGCCGCTGACAGTGCTATTTGGCCAGGCAGAAATCCTGACACTGGATTTGGCAGCTGAAGGCTCACGCCACGCGCCGCAAGCGAACCAAATTCGTCAACAAGTACTAAGCACCACCCGACTGGTCAACAATTTGCTCGATATGGCCCGCATCCAATCGGGCGGATTTAATCTACGCAAAGAGTGGCAGTCACTGGAAGAGATCGTCGGTAGCGCGTTACATATGCTGGAAACCACCTTGAATCATCACCATATTCGTGTCGAATTACCGGATGAAATGGTGTTGATCAATTGTGATGGCAGCTTGTTGGAACGGGTGTTTATCAATCTACTGGAAAATGCCCATAAATATGCCGGTTACGACGCATTACTAGGGATTCGCGCCACAGTGCAAGGTGAGTGGCTCAATGTCGAAGTCTGGGATAATGGCCCTGGAGTCACGGCTGGGCAGGAACAGCTTATTTTTGATAAATTTTCTCGTGGTAACAAAGAGTCAGCGATTCCAGGGGTGGGCTTGGGTTTAGCCATTTGCCATGCCATTATTGATGTACATGGTGGGCGTATCTGGGTTGAAAAGAGTCAAGAGGGTGGTGCGAGTTTCCACTTTACCTTGCCACTGGAGAAAGCGCCGGAAATTGAAGGTGAAAATATTGATGCTGAAAAATGACTATATCTCCGACTAATATTCTCATCGTAGAAGATGAAAAAGAGATCCGCCGCTTTGTCCGCATTGCGCTGGAGAGTGAAGGCTGGCGCGTATTTGAAAGCGATACCCTACAACGGGGGCTGATTGAGGCTGGCACACGCAAACCGGATCTGATCATTTTGGATTTGGGTTTGCCAGATGGTGACGGCCTGACTTATATTCAGGATCTGCGCCAGTGGAGCGCCATCCCTATTATTGTGTTATCGGCCCGTAGCAGCGAAGAAGACAAAGTCGCAGCGCTGGATGCTGGCGCCGATGACTATCTCAGCAAACCTTTTGGTATTAGTGAATTACTTGCTCGAGTACGGGTGGCTTTGCGCCGTCATAGTGGCGGCAGCCAGGAAAGCCCGTTAGTGAGTTTTGCTGATGTCAGTGTGGATTTAATTAACCGCCAAGTCACACGCGCCGGTGTTGACCTCCACCTGACCCCCATCGAATTTCGCTTACTTTCAGCATTATTGGCCAATGCGGGTAAAGTCATTACCCAACGCCAATTACTCAACCAAGTCTGGGGGCCTAATTATGTCGAGCACAACCACTATCTGCGCATTTATATGGGCCACTTACGCCAGAAATTAGAAAGTGACCCTACCCGACCGCAGCACTTAATTACAGAGACCGGTGTCGGCTATCGTTTTATACCTTAACCATTTATTCACTATAAAATTCTTTTAAGGCTATGAATAATAAACCTAACGGCGTAACATCAGGATTTTAATGATAATAGGTCTTATTTATTATGAGCACTTGGTTGATTTACGCCCTGCTGTCTGCCCTCTCCGCTTCGCTGGTTGCTATCTTCGGTAAAATAGGTTTGCAGCATTTGGATGCCAATACCGCAACCGCTGTTCGCGCTGTGGTGATGGCGTTATTTCTAGTTGGCGTAGTCGTTATACAAGGGAAATTTAATATGGTCGGCACCGTATTAGCAGATAAAAAAGCGCTATTGTTTGTGGTACTGAGTGGTGTTGCTGGCGCATTATCCTGGCTGTTCTACTTTATGGCTATCAAAAATGGCAATGTCTCCCAAGTCGCACCAATAGACAAACTCAGTGTGGTTTTCGCGGTTATTTTGGCTTTTATTCTGTTTGGAGAGAAAATTTCTTTAATTGCGGGGCTAGGCGTAGCATTTATTACCGCCGGAGCCTTAATGGTGGCATTAGGATAATTAATCCTTAATAAGGAAATAAAAAAAATTCAATTTACCGATCTTCACATAACGTATTTTTTACAAAGCTTAAACTCTGAATTTAAAATATATCTCTGCACTCCATCTCATTCATCATATGACACCCTCCGTAACATCCTATCCGAATAAAGATACCCTCCCCAAAGGACATAAAAATATCATGAATTAAGTTATTGATAATAATCATAAAAATATTATTATCGGTGATGATAAAAAATTGAGGAAGTACTAAAAGAGAAGAATAATGTATTGCGAGAGAGGTATACAGAAGATACGCTATATTTTAGCGTAAACTTGCCTGATATTGACCCGATTGTACATGCGTTGTCTTCCTTTGCGCGCAAAGAGGCTTAACAGGCCAATATAAAATACTGGAATTCAGCCATAAATAATTTCACTAATAGTTGTATCACTGCCAGGAATTAATAAAATTTAAACCTTATTGATACTCCCTCTGGCGAAATAGCGCCAACTGGCGCTATTTCTTGCCCGAGACTACGGCTTACCTGCCAATACATCGCTGACAATATCAACTGCTTCCTGCTCTATCTTTTCGCGATGCTCTGCACCAAGGAAGCTTTCACAATAAATCTTGTAGGCATCTTCGGTACCCGATGGTCGCGCTGCAAACCAACCATTTTCCGTCATCACTTTCAGCCCACCAATGGATGCACCATTGCCCGGTGCTGCGGTTAAACGCGCGGTGATAGCATCGCCTGCCAGCGTACTGGCTTTCACCATTTCAGGGGACAATTTAGACAAGGCATTTTTCTGCGCCTGCGTTGCCGGAGCCTGAATACGGTTATAGCTTGGCGCACCAAAGCGTTGCGCTAAACCATCATAGTGTTGTTGTGGATTTTTACCGGTCACCGCAGTGATTTCAGCCGCCAGCAAGCACATGATAATACCGTCTTTATCGGTCGACCAAGGTTTGCCATTAAAGCGCAGGAAGGATGCTCCGGCGCTCTCTTCACCACCGAATCCAAAGCTGCCGTCGTACAAACCATCAACAAACCATTTAAAACCCACCGGCACTTCCACCAGCTTACGGCCCAAATCAGCAACCACTCTATCTATCATCGCGCTGGATACCAACGTCTTACCCACTGCCACATCAGCGCCCCACTGTGGACGGTGCTGGAACAGGTAATTGATTGATACCGCAAGATAATGATTCGGATTCATCAAACCGGCAGGCGTAACGATACCGTGACGGTCATAATCGGGATCGTTGGCAAAAGCCAAATCGAATTTATCACGCAAAGCCAGCAAACCCGCCATCGCGCATTCTGATGAACAATCCATACGGATCACGCCATCATGGTCCAGATGCATAAAGCGGAAAGTCTGATCAATGGAATCATTAACCAATGTTAGATCTAGCTTATAGTGCTCAGCAATACGTTGCCAATAAGCAATACCGGAGCCACCAAGCGGATCAACACCTAACTTCAAACCAGCATTTTGAATAGCAGGAATATCAACGACATCGACCAAATCTTCTACGTATGGCTGAATCAAATCCTGCTCACGCAGATGATTACCACGCCAGGCTTTATCCAGTGTCTGGCGCTTAACACCCTCTAATTTCAGACTGAGCAACTGATTAGCGCGTTTTTCAATCACTGAGGTGAGATTGGTATCGGCTGGGCCGCCATTCGGTGGATTATACTTGATACCGCCATCTTCCGGCGGGTTGTGCGACGGCGTGATAACAATGCCGTCAGCCAGATCTTTGCCTTGCGCGTTATAGCACAAAATCGCGTGGGAAATAGCTGGGGTTGGCGTGAAACCATTATCTTGCTGCACCACCACATCCACACCATTAGCGGTCAACACTTCCAATACGGAAATAAAGGCTGGCTCTGACAACGCATGGGTATCTTTACCCACATAGCACGGGCCGGTAATACCGTGTTGGTGACGAACTTCAGCGATCGCCTGAGCGATTACCACAATATGGGCTTCATTAAAACTGTGGCGCAATGAGCTGCCACGGTGGCCTGACGTCCCAAATTTAACTGCGTGGGCCTGATTTTCAGCATCAGGTTGCAACACATAATATTGCGACGTCAACTGAGCAACATTAATCAAATCGCTTTGCTGGGTCGCTTGCCCGGCACGAGGGTGATTAGCCACAGTTACTACTCCCTATCTATCCATCATTGTGCAAATTGCAGGAGTATTCGCGGCCTGCAACTCCTACTTCTTTGGGTATCGTTTCAACGAAATTAGATAGTCCCGCACACTTTATCGGTCAAATCCGGCGGGAACTGCATTGTCAGCATGATGTGTTGCACCATACTGCGTTTGCGCTCGGTATTGGTATTGGTAATAACCCAGTATGGCGTACCTGGCACATGTTTAGGCTTGGTGTGTGTCCCGTTTTGCAACAAAGTTTGTTGATCACCGGCAAAATAGACCCGAGTACGACCATGTAAGGACTCGGTCGCTTCGGCAAATGCCTGAGCATCTAAGGTATATAAGGTAGAAAGCACCAACATAAAGCGGTTAACCGCCCGATTCTGCTCAGCATATTCATCAGATAACAGTAATTCACGTACCGCACGAACCCTATCCTTTGGTGCTGGAGCCGTAGCTGTTTTGGCGACATCATGACCGGCAATATTATGGGTAGATGAGCCAGGTACCGGCTGACCGGCCGTAAACTTCAGCATGCGCCGTAAAATGTCGGAGGCACTCTCGCCAATGTGTTGCGTATGGCTGGCAATATAGCGATAAAGTTCTTCGTCGAGTTCAATAGTTTTCATCTTTATCCAGTACGGTTTTCTACTTTCTTATGCATATCTTAGGATTATAAAGTCAAAGCGCGCTAACGAGTACCTTTATCATGGCTTTATCCGCGATAAATTCCTAATACCTCAGCCACGACTTAATAATACACATGAACCCTCATCGTGAGCAGCACACCCCCGCGTAGTCATGATACCCTAACCACAATATCTCTCAGTATGAACTTCGCCATGAAATTAAACTTCCGCCGACAAAACGCACTTTCACCCACGTCCTCCCTGCCGATCATCTTGATTCATGGGTTATTTGGTAACCTTGATAACCTCGGTGTATTAGCCCGTGATTTACATAAAGATCACGATGTTATCCAAGTTGATTTGCGCGATCACGGTTTATCCCCACGCTCACCCGAGGTGAACTATCCCGATATGGCACGGGATGTGCTGGAACTGATGGAAAGGCTGGAGATTAAAAAAGCGATTATTATTGGGCATTCTATGGGTGGAAAAGTGGCGATGGCCATGACAGCAATAGCGCCCGACCGCATAGAAAAACTGGTGGCAATAGATGTCGCGCCCATCGATTATCAAGTGCGTCGCCATGATCAGATTTTCACAGCTATCAATGCAGTGAGTGATGCGGGTGTGACTCAACGTCAGGAAGCCGCTCAACTGATGCGCGAATTAATAAAAGAAGAAGGTGTTATTCAGTTCTTATTGAAATCATTCCATAACGGTGAGTGGCGGTTTGACGTACCCGCATTGTGGGATCAATACGAAAATATTGTTGGCTGGCAACCTATTCCCCCTTGGCCACATCCTATTTTGTTTATTCGCGGTGAACTGTCACCTTATATTCAAGACAGCTATCGTGATGAGATTGCCCGTCAATTCCCGCAAGCGCGTGCCCATGTTGTCGCTGGAACCGGGCACTGGGTGCATGCAGAAAAACCTGCTTCTGTCTTACGCGCTATTCATCGCTTTATTGATGAAGAGAATGATGAAGATAGGACTGGCGAAAAATAGCGCTGAGCAAAAAACAAACCATGCGCGACAGATGTTGATTAAAAATCATACCCTGGGGAAAAGAAATGTATTTCCTGTGGAAAAATTGTGCAAAAAAGAGTGAATTAGCCCAATCTAATCACAGTAAGGCATTGTCGTTGCTCGGTTGGCTAGGGTATTATGGCGCGCTATAAATTTGCTCCGATATTGGGTAGCAAATGCAAATTCAGGCTGTTGGTTCATACCCAACTGAAGGGTTGTTGTTGTGTTATTAGCAGCATCAACTCAGGAAGGTATCGGCCTGAAACGTGTAAACCGAATCGTCAGAGATTTCTGATGTAAATCCCTTGTAGTACCGCTACCTATGGCAAAAGAACAAACGGATCGCACGACGCTGGATCTGTTCGCAGATGAACGCCGTCCGGGGCGCCCGAAAACAAACCCATTATCCCGTGATGAACAGCTTAGAATTAATAAGCGAAATCAACTACGGCGCGATAAAGTACGTGGTTTACGGCGCGTGGAACTGAAAATTAATGCCGATGCCGTCGACGCTCTCAATAGTCTTGCTGAGCAACGTAACATCAGCCGTAGTGAACTGATTGAACAGATGTTGCTGGCTCAATTGGCACACTCACAAGAAGGGTTTTAACCCTATCGGTTATCACGACGGCGTGGCGTAAGTGATTACGCCACGCCAATATCTCTACCTCAGATTTAGAAAGTTTCCCAGTTTGCGTTGTTGTCTACCTTGGCAATAGGCGCTGTCGTTAATACCGTAGCCCGAGGTTTGGCTACCGATTTTGTCCGCACATCATCTGATTGCAATTTAAACACTGCCACAGCTTGGTTTAACTGAGTCGCTTGCTCCTCTAGCGCGGCGGCAGCGCGCGAAGCTTGCTGTACCAACGCAGCATTTTGCTGAGTCACACTGTCCATTTCAGCCACTGCCTGTCCGACCTGAGTGATACCTTTGCTTTGCTCATCTGACGCCGAGGCTATCTCACCCATTAAATCGGTGACATTGGTGATGGAACGAACAATTTCATCCATAGTTATCCCGGCACTTTCTACCAAAGCCGAGCCACTACTGACTCGGCTAACAGACTCAGTTATCAGGCTATCAATCTCTTTTGCCGCTTGAGCACTGCGCTGGGCCAAATTACGGACTTCACTGGCAACCACGGCGAAACCGCGACCTTGTTCACCTGCTCTGGCCGCTTCAACCGCAGCATTCAGTGCCAGAATATTGGTCTGGAAAGCGATACTATTAATCACTGTTGTAATTTCAGCTATTTTGCGTGAACTGGCTGAAATCTCATCCATGGTATGAACCACATCAACTACCAGCGCACCACCTTTTTTGGCAGTAATAGAAGCATTAGCTGCCAGTTGGCTGGCATGATGCGCATTATCCGCGTTATGTTTCACCGTTGCCGTCAACTGCTCCATACTGGCGGCGGTCTCTTCCAATGCGGCTGCCTGCTCCTCAGTTCGCGATGATAAATCGGTATTACCGGCTGAAATTTCTGCCGCCCCGTGATAAATCCCATCAGTGCTGCTGCGGATAGCTTTTACCGTATTGGCCAAACTGGCTTGTACATCACGTAGCAGCGGAAATAATTTCCCAACACAATTACGACCAAAATCGTTAATAGGTTGGCCCAGTTGACCAGAGGCAATCACGCGAAAATGTGCGCGAATGTCATCCAATGGACGAACCAGGTTAGCCAACAGGTAGCGATCGGTTGCCAGTAAGATCACTAATCCGGCCAGCAAAGCAGAGATCAATATCATACTGCTCACTTTTGTCAGGTGAGTAAATTGTTCTTTAGCCACCCCGATGGCCTTGGATGCAGCTTGATTAAAATTCTCCGCAACAGAGCCATATTGTCGGCTCAGCGCCGGCACTGTCTTTTTGGCTAAATCCTGATAAGCCGCACTGTTATTCGCCATTGCCGCCTCATACAGCGGAGTGACACCTTGATCAATCAATCCGCTCCACCCATCAATCACACCATTTACCAATTTGGGATCAATCTGTGCATGGTCGATGGCTGTAAACTGCGCCAACTTCTGTTTCAGATTTTCAAGTGCTGCATTGGATGATTTAAGTTCCTTATCTGCATCTGCAATGTTGCCGCTCTGACGGTAATCGACTCAGCGAGCAAGACGTGTCACCATCCGAAAATATTGATCCGTCCCCTGATTAACTAAATTCATGTTTTCAACTAACACACTATTAGCATTAGAGGATTGAGTTAGTTGATTCAACGATAGCAACGTATAACCAGATACGCCGCCCCATAGCAGGCAAAATGCCCCAAGTACCCAAAGCAGCGCGGCTCTGATAGTAATATTTCTTAAAAACTGCATGTTTGTTCTCCTTCACTGCAAATTGCAACCATTCGGTTACATCGCTGTTATCGGCAATGAGGTTATAAGGTTGAGCCACTTACAAAAATTTAATATCGCATAATCTTGATATCGGCCCGACGAGATTTTCTGGCATTATATGGCCCTATACATGTGTTATATTATTGGGTCAAACGCTCAGTAGTTTGCATAACAATTTGAATTTAAAAGGTATTAAGTTATATGGCAACTGTAGGCATTTTCTTTGGCAGCGATACTGGCAATACCGAAAACATTGCCAAGATGATCCAAAAGCAACTCGGTAAAGATGTTGCTGAGGTTCACGACATTGCCAAAAGCACTAAAGAAGATTTAGAAGGCTTTGATATTCTGCTCATCGGTATCCCAACCTGGTATTACGGTGAAGCTCAATGTGATTGGGATGATTTCTTCCCGACACTAGAAGAAATTGATTTCAACGGCAAATTGGTTGCTATATTTGGCTGTGGCGATCAGGAAGACTATGCAGAATATTTCTGTGATGCGATGGGAACAGTGCGCGATATCATCGAACCACGCGGTGCTGCTATCGTCGGTCACTGGCCAACATCTGGCTACCACTTTGAAGCATCCAAAGGCTTGGCGGATGACGATCACTTTATTGGTTTAGCTATTGATGAAGATCGTCAGCCAGAATTGACAAATGAGCGCGTTGAAGCTTGGGTTAAACAGATCAGCGAAGAACTGAATCTGGCCGATATTACCGGTTAATTTGTCATGTCGGAAACGCGAGGATGAAATTTAATATTGCCGCGCGTTTCCGCTGCTTCTATCCCTCTGGTTATACTCTGTTAAGCCACCCACAAATCCGCACTTTCATCCGTGCAAAATGAAAATAAACTGCTACAAATTTGTAACCTTATATTTTGCAGTCATATACTTAAATTATGCGACAATCCCATTCATCAATACATTGCATGATTAATCGGGCAAAGTGTGCAATTATATCTTTGTTAACAACCACGGTTTTCATTTGGGGCTAGCAGTTCTATAATGAGACGCAATTGAGAATATTGCGCCACGGATGTCATAGGCTGAACAGCCTTAATTTGAATCGATAGTAACAGGACTGAATCCGCATGACTGACAACAACAAAGCCTTAAAAAACGCAGGCCTTAAAGTAACACTGCCACGGCTTAAAATTCTGGAAGTGTTGCAAGATCCGGTGTGCCATCACGTCAGCGCGGAAGATCTTTATAAAAAGCTGATCGACATCGGTGAAGAAATTGGTTTGGCAACGGTTTACCGTGTACTGAATCAGTTTGATGATGCCGGTATTGTTACCCGCCATAATTTCGAAGGTGGTAAATCAGTCTTTGAGCTGACGCAGCAACATCATCACGATCACCTGATTTGCCTGGATTGCGGCAAAGTGATCGAATTTAGTAATGAATCCATTGAATCGCTTCAACGTGAAATTGCTAAACAGCATGGTATCAAGCTAACCAATCACAGTCTGTATCTGTACGGCCACTGTGAAAGCGGCGATTGCCGTGAGAATGAATCTGCGCACGATAAAAGATAATGTAGTTTTATCGCGTTGATTTATAAATATTTTAAGCGTTATTGAATTAAATAATCTGCAAGATGGCCGCCTTTCCCGCTCAGTCATCCGAGTACAACTCGGTCGGGAGTCAGGTGGTCATTCTTATTTATACCCTATTGCTACCTACATAAATTTAAAGCAAAAAAAACCCCGGACTTACCGGGGGAAAAACCATCAACTCAACTTCACTTAATAGTGTTTACCTAAACCTCAGCAAACAGGGGTTAACATCAGACACAGCACTTTGACAGCAATAGTCAAACCTTAACCGGCTCCGCACGACTACTGCGTTTACCATCCGGGCTAATGGAACGAATCAATACGTCGCCACTGACTTTAGGTTGTGCTTTGGCATCATATTTCTGCCATTGCTTACCGCCATCGGTGGAATACTCAATTATCAGCCCCGGCAAGGAGATGTTAGCTTCCAACGCCCCTGCGACAATGCGTGCTCCCGGAATCGGTAAGCGGTAAGCCACACCCGCTTTATCCAGTTTTGCTAATTCACGTTGGCCCATGATGTTGGCAAAACGCTGCCAATCGGTACTCAACGCCTTGGTGTCAACCATGTGCGTTTCGCCACCTTTGTACTCACGGCCAGCTTTATAATCCTGCTCCCAAGACGCACGATGCCAGGCACGTTCAGCCAGTGGTAATACACGAGGGAAAATCATGTATTCCATTTGTTCATCAGTTCGTACTGTTTCGTTCCACGATTGACCGGAAATACCGTGCACACCAGGCCAAGGTTTATCACTTTTAGCACTGAAATGATTACCGTCACGGTCGACCGATGTTTCCGCATTTTGTGGCATGTTATCCGGCGCGAAACTAAAGACTTTAGCTTCGTCGCTAAAGCGAGTTGCCCAGTAATAACCGCGCTCATTGGGGTTAACTTCATATGGCATGTCGAAGTAGACATAATCCGGATTCGATGCGACCACTTCATACCCTTTATTGGCCCAATCATTGATTGAATCGGCCCCGCCCCAATAGAGGGTATCCCAGAAATTAACGCCCACCCGTTTAGTGGCAAAGTCTTTCGACGATTTGGCATCTTTAAGACCGTCTTGCCAGGCTTGCATTTTTTCAATGCCATGAGCATTCACCAACTTGCTGACTTCAATAGCAAAGTGGCTGGAAAGGTGCTCAACATCCTGAATTTTTCCTTGCTTGACCATATCCTGACAAACTTGTGATTTGGCCCACGGCTTATCTTCAATACTCTTATCAATAATGCCTTTTCCTGGCTCAATCGTGCCATTTTTGTCCTGGAAGCCCGCGCCCAGTCGGATATTTTTCGCCTCATCACCGCCAAAATGCCAAGTGTTGAGAGGCATACCCGCTTCTTTGTGCATCTCAGCCATTTCGCCAATCACTTTGTCGACAAAGCGTTTAGACGAATCCAGACACGGGTTGAGATAACTTTTGCGTTCATAGAACTGAACAGAAGTCGTGTTGGAATCATCTGTCGGGTCAACCAGGCGGAATTCGTTGGCCTCTTTTTCCTTACCCTGCTTCATCAAATTGTTGTAACGAGCTTCCATTGAGACGACTGCTGCTCGCGCATGGGCGGGCATATCAATCTCAGGGATGACCTCAATTTGGCGGGCTTTAGCGTATTTCAAAATGTCGATGTAATCATCACGGGTAAAGTGACCGGAGCCCAAATTATTGCTATCTGGGCCAGAGCCCAATTGCGGCAGTAAGCAGGTGTTTTCCGTTAAATCGTGGCAACGCTTGCTGCCCACATCGGTCAGTTCTGGTAGGCCTGGTATCTCAATACGCCAGCCTTCATCATCGCTCAGATGGAAGTGGAATTTATTCAGTTTGTAAGCGGCCATCTGATCGAGCAAACGCAATACTGCATCTTTAGTTTTGAAGTTACGCCCGACATCCAGGAAAACACCACGGTATTCAAAGCGTGGCGCATCTTTGGCATCCAATGTCGCAATCTTCTTGCTACCATCAGTCGGGACTAAAGAAAGGATAGATTGCAGGCCGTAAAATACACCTGTAGGGTCAAAACCAATGACTTGTGCGCCCTTTTCACCGATTTTCAGCTCATATGCCCCTGAAACGGCTAAGTCACCTTTAAAAGCAGACGGCTGAATTAAGGTTTTAATCGGGAACCCCGTTGAACCCAACTTCAAGCCAAGTAATTCAAAACGCTGCATCACCGCGTCAGCAGCGGGCTTTGATAAAGTACTCAGATCAAGCGCCACACCTTGACTCAAGTCGGCATCTTGTTGGTGAACCTTCACTTCCATTGGTGTCGGGATAATTTGCCCACGCAGGTTAGTCGCCGCTAATGTTTTCACCGCCTCATTTTTAACGAAGCGAGATTCCGGCGTCATTAATACGTTATTGTCGTCTTTAGTGCGTTTCCACTGATCGCCCGTAAACTGAGTCAGATATTCATTAATATCTTCAGTATCAGTACTTTTCAGAACTTTTGGTTTTGCATCACCCGAAGTGGCATACCAGCGCGGCATAAAGTCAGTGGCAAATAACTGCCAGTATTCGCCGGTGATCGGAATTTCAACCGACTGATTGGCAGGGAAACCAGTAAATTTGGGAGTAGGTTCAATTTTATGTAGATCACCCGTCAGGTGAGTAATTTTAAATTGATCATTATCTACGGTCAGAATTTGACGAATACTATGGAAGTAAATAGCCCAATCCTGGCCTTTGATCTCATCCCCGGTGTTGGTCAGAGTAATCAATACTTTATTACATGATGCCCAGTCAGCCCCCAACTTGGCACAATCTACGCCATTCTCAGCCGCGCGGTTATCCAACACTTTATAGTTAACTTTCAAAGCGCTAAGTTGATCAACAATCTGTTGATTGGTAGCATCTGCATGGGCAGCGCCCATCAAGCCAAAGGTCGCGGTGATTGCCGCTAACGCATTTAATCTGAATTTGTTCATCACTAACCTCATCCATAATGAATAACCGCTGCCAAAGTCGCTACTGAAGTATTGCCGCTGACAGAATTATTGTTAGATCAATTGTTGTTAAATCAATTGTTGTTGCGAATTTCTTGCCAAAGTTTGCCGCACTGCGCGTCATAGGCTTGGCCATTACCCGTGTGGGCCGCATCAATACAGCGCTGGTAATCCAGTACTCGTACTGTTTCTTTGTCGGTAAAGGCTTGATGCGCTTTCTCTTGTTTCAAAACGTTCAGTACCGCCTTGCAAGGAATCAGCCTTTCTGGTTGACCTTCGCTGGCATTGATACAAGCGCTGTATGCTTGCTTAAGTTTGCTGTCTTCCGGCTGGACGGAAGTTTGTGGGGCACAGGCACTTAATCCCATTACTGCGGCGATGATAAAAAGGACTTTTTTCATGGTGGCACTCCATTATGTCCCCAGCACAGCGGCCGGGGATGGCAATCAAAAGGGGAAAATCAGAAGATCGTAAATGGTGCAATCACGATGAATTTAACGTCTTTTTCATCCTGGAATACGTTGCCGAAACCGCCGCCATAGCTTGGGATATTGGTGTGGTTGTCGTACATGGTGTAATGCAGTTTGAATAATGTGCCTTTCGCACGGCCTTCTTGCAGGGTGTAAAGAATGTCAAAGTTCCATGCAGATTCTTTCAAACGGGTATTTTGATCATAAATTGGATTGGTACTCGGTTTGGCATCCCACCCATAAGCATAGGAAGTCCCAACTGACCAACCGGCTAAATTCCAGTTTTTCAGGTCATACATCACGCCACCAAACAATGCTTTTTCACCGTTGGCGTTAAAGTCAGAACGCGAATCCCACCACACGTCTAAGCGACCATTGGAGGTGGCGTAGCCCGGAGTCATACGTTGCAGGAAGTAGCCTTGGTTGCCGTCAGCTTTGGCCCAAGTCCCTTCCAGACGCAAATCGAATGGCCCGGTGGTGTAACCCAAGGTCAATGCTTGTAACCAGGCAAGACCGTCATAGACGTCATTAACATCTTTAAAACCGCCATCAACTTTGTCTTTTGCACCATAGAACTGGTAAGACGTCCGCAGATCATTACCCGCTACCGGGAAAGCATAAGAGGCTTTCGCAAAGTATTGGTCCATGTAATCTTTGGCTTGACCGAATGCTGCTTCCAGTACTAGCTTGTTTTTAAAGTCATATTTTGCGCCAATTGAGTGCAGATAACTGATACCAGTTTTGCCATCAGCTTGACGGAAGTTGTACATGTTCTGATACCACGGCGCTTTATATTCATCAGTCCACATGTATGACATGGACAGTGCCCCCGCCGTATCAAAATCAAATTTCACACCACCTTCAGCACCGCGGTAGGTGCCCGGCATAAAACTCCAGTGTGGCGCTAGCAGGGTCTGCCCAGTCGGTTGGATATAGCCACCACGCGCCCAGAAATCACCTAATTTGAATTTGGCTGCGGCTTTGTAAATACTCACACCACTCTTATCGCCGGTCCATTTTTCGTCCCAACGGGTTTTGGCATCACTGAAACCAATTTCGTTTGGTGCAGCTGGACCACTGTTGGTCATTTCAACTGCGCCGAAAGCGGCTAAGTCGATACCGAACATATCTGCGGCATAACCGGAAGAGAAGTCCAGGTTGGCGTTAAATGTGGAGTGATGCAGGTTAGCAACATACTTGCCATACTCTGCGCTACCTGGCGTTAAATCCTTACGGTCACGCTGACGCTGCCAATAGTAAATACCACCCGTCAGTGATGAATCATCAACAAAGCCTTCTGCCTTGGCATCTGGGGCTACCATAAACCCCGTTCCTAACAATGCACCCGCGACTGCGAGCGCTAATGTTTTACGTTTAGCACCGTGCGTAACCATATGAAAAAATTCCTCTTTGACATCACATTTAAAGTGCCGCCCCTATGTCCACCACAGCTCACAGGTTTAGCCTCAAAAAACCCTAGTGGGTAAAGTTTTGCTGGGAAGAAACCTCCACCAGCAGTTGTTCATAAAAAAACCAACTTCGCGGTCGAAATTCGCACTGGCGAAGATTGCTGCTGGAATACAGACTATTTTTCGCGACGCGAATTATCAATCAAAAATAAAGCTAATTATTCAAAGTATGACAATGAGCACATAACTGTGAAAAAATATTACAGATCTCACAAAAGCTTAAAAAACAATGCATAACATGACATCCCTAAAGAGAAATAGTCTCATATTGACATCTTGAATGGTTTCAGCTGAAGCAATAAAGCAGAGGATTTATCCTGAATAAATAGCGCTATTTCTTTAGTTAATTCGTAAAGCGAATATTTAAGAAAGACTTACAGGCAGCCGTTCAATGCAGAGAAAATAATGCAATCAGTTGAGATTGACCAAAGAATAGGATGGGAAGGAGAGGAAATTGCAAGGATAGGGCTGTGTTTAGTAAAACTAACAATAACTGTTCGACAGAGATAAAAAAGGCGTGGACTAAGCCACGCCAATTAAGGTAAATCCAGGGACTAGATCAGTTAGTCACCTTAGCAGCCCAAGTATCACGCAGACCGACGGTGCGATTAAACACTAATGCATCTGGGCGTGAATAGTGGCTATCAGCACAAAAATAACCTTCACGTTCAAACTGATAAGTTTTTTCTGAAACTGCATCAGCCAGGCTTGGCTCAACAAAACCCTGACGGATAATCAAAGACTCTGGGTTGATGGTAGACAAGAAGTCTTCCGCCGCCGCTGGGTTTGGTACACTAAACAAACGGTCATATAAACGGATTTCAGCAGGTAATGCATGCTTAACAGAAACCCAATGGATAACCCCTTTTACTTTACGGCCGTCGGCAGGGTCTTTATTTAAAGTTTCGGCGTCATAGCTGCAATAAAGTGTCGTCACATTGCCTTCGGCATCTTTCTCAACACGCTCGGCTTTGATGACATAAGCATTACGCAGGCGCACTTCTTTACCCAGCACCAGACGCTTGTATTGCTTATTGGCTTCTTCACGGAAATCAGCGCGATCGATATAAATCTCACTGTCGAAAGGTACCTGACGGGTGCCCATGTCCGGATTATTAGGATGATTTGGCATGGTCAGCCACTCTTCCCCTGCCGCACGATTCTCGATAACCACTTTGATTGGATCCAGAACAGCCATAGCTCGTGGTGCATTTTCGTTCAGATCATCCCGGATACAGGATTCCAGTGCCATCATCTCAACGTTATTATCCTGCTTGGTAACACCGATACGGCGGCAGAATTCACGAATTGATGCTGCGGTGTAACCACGGCGACGCAAACCAGAAATGGTTGGCATACGCGGGTCATCCCAGCCCTCGACGACCTTCTCGGTCACCAATAGATTCAGCTTACGCTTAGACATAATGGAATATTCGAGATTCAGACGAGAGAACTCATACTGACGTGGATGGCATTCAATAGAAATATTATCTAGCACCCAATCATACAAGCGACGGTTATCCTGGAACTCCAAAGTACAAAGTGAATGCGTAATCCCTTCAATCGCATCAGAAATGCAATGAGTGAAATCATACATCGGGTAGATGCACCACTTGTTACCAGACTGGTGATGCTCGGCAAACTTAATGCGATATAACACCGGATCACGCATCACAATAAACGGCGACGCCATGTCAATTTTTGCGCGCAAGCATGCGGTACCTTCCGCAAAGCCACCTGCACGCATTTTTTCAAACAGCGCCAGATTCTCTTCCACACTGCGGTCGCGATACGGGCTATTTTTACCCGGCGCAGTCAGGGTGCCGCGATATTCACGCATCTGCTCAGGCGTTAATTCATCAACATACGCCAGGCCCTTGTTAATCAGCTCTACAGCGTACTGGTACAATTGGTCAAAATAGTCTGAGGAGTAACGTACATCACCGCTCCAGGTGAAACCTAGCCACTCTACGTCGTGCTTAATTGACTCGACGAACTCCACGTCCTCTTTCACTGGGTTGGTGTCGTCGAAACGCAGATTGCATTGCCCTTGGTAGTCTTGTGCAATACCAAAGTTCAGGCAGATAGACTTCGCATGGCCAATATGCAAGTAGCCATTTGGCTCCGGCGGGAAGCGGGTATGAACCGACGTGTGTTTGCCGCTGGCTAAATCTTCGTCAATAATCTGACGGATAAAATTACTCGGGCGGGCTTCTGCCTCACTCATTGTTCTATTCCTCAATGCAAACGCAACAAATATAACCGCATATAATCCAACAAGCCCGGCCCGGAAACAACCGTTTGTTACCGGAAATAAAACAAAAAAACGGGAAGAGATGGCTCTCTTCCCGCTACTTTGATTAAAACTCAGACCAGTGACTCAGTACATTAGCACTTTTTCACTGCGAATCTTAAACTCATTATTTACTCTGAATCTCAAACAGCTGGCTTTGGCCGGCAACCACAGATCCACTCGCCAACACCGAAATACCGGCATAGTCATCAATATTACTAACGACAACTGGGCTAATCATCGAGCGCGCATTAGCGTTAAGGTAGGCCAAGTCCAGCTCAAGCACCGGTTGACCAGCAACTACAGTGGCACCTTCTTCAACCAGACGTGCAAAGCCCTGGCCGTTCAGTTTCACCGTATCAATCCCGATATGTACCACAATCTCAGCGCCGGTTTCAGTTTCCAGACAGAAAGCATGGTCAGTGTTGAAGATTTTTACGATGGTGCCGTTTGCCGGAGCAACCACAGTTTTATCCGTTGGACGGATGGCAATACCCTCACCGACAGCTTTACTGGCAAAGGCTTCATCAGGAACCTCTTCCAAAGCAACTACATCACCGGTAATCGGAGAAACCAATACCAAAGAGGCGGCTTTCGAGGTGTTAATGACAGCCTGAGGCTTAGCCGCAACAGGAGCAGTGGAGCTACTGGCCGCAGGAACCGGGCCACCGGCCAACACGTTACGCATTGCCGAAGCAATCAGTTCCGCACGAGTACCGACAATCACTTGCACACTTTGTTTGTTCAGACGAATAACACCAGAAGCGCCTAAGCGTTTGGCAATACCGTCACTCACCAATGCAGAATCTTTAACATTCAAACGTAGGCGGGTGATACATGCATCAATCCCTGTCAGGTTATCTGAGCCGCCGATGGCTCCAATGTAACGACGCGCCAGACCATTAATTTCGCTTTCGTTAACTTCTGGAGTTTTATCAACATTGGCGTCATAACCATCTTCTTCACTACCTTCAACCGCCAGTTCACGCCCAGGGGTCAGCAAGTTGAATTTCTTAATGGTGAAACGGAATACCAGGTAGTAAATCGCAAAGAACACCAGACCTTGTGGGATCAACATGTACCAATGGGTCGCCAGCGGGTTGCGGGAAGATAACACCATATCCACCAGACCGGCGCTGAAACCAAAGCCTGCAATCCAATGCATGCTGGCTGCAATGAACACAGAAACCCCAGTCAGCACGGCATGGATAAAGTACAGCACAGGGGCAACGAACATGAAGGAGAATTCAAGTGGTTCAGTGATACCGGTGAAGAAGGCAGCAAATGCCCCCGCCAACATGATACCGGCCACTTTTGCTCTGTTTTCCGGACGCGCACAGTGATAAATCGCCAGCGCAGCACCAGGTAAACCAAACATCATAATTGGGAAGAAACCAGCCTGATAACGACCAGTGATACCGACTACAGCTTTACCGCTATCGATGGACTGTTGGCCACCCAGGAAGTTAGGAATATCGTTAATACCGGCAACGTCAAACCAGAACACAGAGTTCAAGGCGTGATGTAGGCCGACGGGGATCAGTAAGCGGTTGAAGAAGGCATAAATACCGGCACCCACAGAACCCATATCTTTGATGTATTCGCCGAAAGTCACCAATGCATTATAAATCAGTGGCCAAACGTACATCAGAATGAAGGCAACCACGATCATCAGGAAAGACGTCAGAATTGGAACCAGACGGCGACCACTGAAGAAGGAAAGTGCTTTTGGCAATTCAACGCCACTGAAGCGGTTGTACAACTCAGCTGAGATGATACCCACCAGGATACCCACGAACTGGTTATTGATTTTGCCGAAGGCAGCTGGAACCTGATCAACGGGAATCTTTTGAATCATCGAAACCGCGGCTGGCGAACACAGCGTCGTCAACACCAGGAAGCCGACAAAGCCGGTCAGTGCAGCAGCACCGTCTTTATCTTTTGACATACCATAAGCCACACCAATGGCGAACAGCACTGACATATTATCGATGATGGCGGCACCGGACTTGATAAACAATGCCGCTAGCGCATTATCACCCCCCCAGCTGACCGGGTCTATCCAGTAACCCACACCCATCAATATCGCGGCTGCAGGCAGTGTGGCCACTGGGACCATCAAAGCCCGACCCACTTTTTGCAAGTAACTAAGAATATTCACCTTTCCCCCTATTCGTCCGCTATCGGACCCTTTAAGTAGTTTATTTATTTGATTCACTACCTTTTAGAAAAACGCATGGCACATCTTTATTTATTCACAGCACGATTTATTCACAGCACGCTATTTATTCACGATACAAATGGCTCATTTCGGAGTGTAAAAAAATTATTTCGTAACGCAAATTAAAACCCCCTATTTTGTGATAAACGTCACCAAAAACCAGTCAAAAAGCACCAATAGACTAGCCATGACACAAAACTTATTTTATCATTCGAAAAATGAACAAAGCATTGTACCAACGCATGAGTCAAAATCTGAGTTACGCTTAGCTGAATGATTCAATCCGCGTAGAGTATAGCCACTATTAGCAATCAAAGAGGTGCAAGATGAGACTTATCCCACTGAAAAACACCACAGAAGTTGGTAAATGGGCCGCACGTTATATCGTTAACCGCATCAATGCATTTAAACCGACCGCTGATCGCCCATTTGTTCTGGGACTGCCGACTGGCGGCACACCGATGGAAGCGTATAAGCACTTGGTTGCGCTGTATAAAGCGGGTGAAGTGAGTTTCAAAAATGTGGTCACTTTCAACATGGATGAATATGTTGGGCTGCCGCAAGAGCATCCGGAAAGCTACTACACCTTCATGCACAGCAACTTCTTTGATCATGTAGATATCCCTGCTGAAAACATCAATCTTCTAAATGGTAATGCGCCTGATATCGATGAAGAATGTCGCCGTTACGAAGAAAAGATTAAGTCTTATGGCAAAATTCACCTGTTCATGGGGGGTGTAGGCGTTGACGGTCACATTGCCTTTAATGAACCGGCGTCCTCTTTAGCTTCTCGTACTCGCATCAAAACGCTGACTGAAGAAACTCGCGAAGCTAACTCACGCTTCTTTGGTGGTGATGCAAATCTCGTGCCGAAATATGCACTTACTGTAGGTGTGGGTACTCTGTTGGATGCAGAAGAAGTGATGATTCTGGTGACTGGCCGCGGCAAAGCACAAGCTTTGCAAGCCGCAGTTGAAGGCAGCATCAACCACATGTGGACCATCAGTTGCCTGCAACTGCATGCGAAAGCCATCATGGTGTGCGATGAACCTTCCACTATGGAATTGAAGGTTAAAACGGTAAAATATTTCAGCGAATTAGAAGCTGAAAACATCAAGAATCTGTAACAGTTATTAGGGGGTTAAGATGTACGCTTTAACTCACGGCCGTATTTATACCAGCCATGAAGTACTGGATAATCACGCTGTTGTCGTGGCTAACGGATTGATCGAACGTATCTGTCCTGCCGATGAACTTCCGGCTGGCATTGAGGTACGCGACTTGGGTGGCGCCATCCTGGCCCCCGGTTTTATTGATGTTCAGCTTAATGGCTGCGGTGGTGTGCAATTCAATGATTCGCTTGAAGCCATCTCCGAAAAGACGCTGGAAATTATGCAGCGCGCGAATGAAAAGTCAGGCTGCACCAGCTTCCTGCCGACACTAATTACTTGCAGTGATGAATATATGAAGCACGGCATTAATGTCATGCGTTCATATCTGCAAAAAAACCAGCATCAGGCGTTAGGTCTGCATCTGGAAGGGCCTTATATCAGCCCACAGAAGAAAGGAACTCATAACCCAGCGTTTATTCGTCAACCTAGTGCCGAAATGATTGATTATCTGTGCGCCAATGCTGATGTGATCACTAAAGTGACCTTGGCACCGGAAATGGTTGATACCAAATATATTCATCAACTGACAGAAGCCGGTATTTTAGTTTCCTCCGGTCATTCAAATGCGACGTATCAGCAAGCTCGTCAAGGTTTCGCTGCCGGAATTCGCTTTGCAACGCACTTATATAATGCAATGCCTTACATTTCCGGGCGCGAACCGGGCCTGATTGGGGCTATTTTTGATACGCCGGAAGTATATACGGGTGTCATTGCGGATGGTTTGCATGTGGACTGGGCTAACATTCGCAACGCTAAGCGATTGAAAGGTGAGAAATTAGTGCTGGTAACTGATGCAACTGCACCCGCAGGCGCTGAAATTGATCAATTTATTTTTGCTGGTAAAACAATATACTATCGCGATGGTTTATGTGTGGATGAAAATGGCACATTAAGCGGTTCAGCACTGACCATGATAGAAGCGGTCCAAAATAGTGTTGAGCATGTGGGCATCGCGCTGGACGAAGCATTGCGTATGGCCACTCTTTATGCAGCCCGAGCGATTGGCGTGGATAAGCAGTTAGGAAGTATTGAAGCCGGCAAAGTGGCCAACCTGACTGCCTTTACCCGCGATTATAAAATCACTAAAACCATCGTTAATGGTAACGAGGTTTTAAAATAAGCGAGTAATTTTATTGATGAGCACCGGCGGACAGTCACAAATTGGTAATGTGGATCTTGTGAAACAACTCAATGGTGCCGTGGTATATCGGCTCATTGACCAGCAAGGCCCGATTTCGCGCATTCAAATTGCCGATCTCAGCCAGCTAGCTCCCGCCAGTGTCACCAAGATTACCCGTCAACTGTTGGAGCGCGGGCTGATCAAAGAAGTCGATCAGCAAGCCTCCACCGGTGGTCGCCGCGCGATATCTATCGTGACAGAAAACCGTCAGTTCCATACCATCGCTGTCCGCCTGGGCCGTCATGATGCCACTATTACGCTGTTTGATATGAGCGGTAAATCGCTGGGTGAAGAGCATTATTCCCTGCCAGAGCGTACGCAAGAAACTCTCGAACATGCATTATTTAATATTATCAGTCAGTTCATTGAAGCTTATCAGCGCAAATTACGTGAACTGATCGCGATCGCCGTCATCCTCCCTGGTCTGGTAGAACCGAGCAAAGGTATCGTGCGCTATATGCCACATATCAGTGTTAGCAATTGGCCGTTAGTCGAAAATCTGCAAAATCGTTTCAATGTCACCAGCTTTGTCGGCCACGATATACGCAGTTTGGCGCTGGCCGAGCACTATTTTGGTGCAACTCGAGACTGTGAAGACTCTATTTTGGTTCGTCTGCATCGTGGTACCGGTGCCGGTATCATTGTTAACAGCCAAATATTTCTTGGCAGCAATGGTAACGTAGGCGAAATCGGTCATATCCAGATTGATCCATTGGGGGAGCGTTGCTATTGCGGTAATTTTGGTTGCCTGGAAACTGTCGCATCGAATGCTGCAATTGAAAACCGTGTACGCCACCTGCTCGCACAGGGATATCCAAGTAAGTTAACATTGGATGATTGCCATATTAGTACCATCTGTAAAGCCGCTAACAAAGGTGACTTACTGGCAGCTGAGGTGATTGAACATGTCGGCCGCTACCTGGGTAAAGCCATTTCTATCGCCATCAACTTGTTCAATCCGCAAAAAGTGGTGATTGCTGGTGAAATCATTGAAGCCGACAAAATCCTGCTCCCCGCTATTCAAGGTTGCATCAATACGCAAGTGCTGAAAAATTTCCGCCAAAATCTACCGGTGGTTACCTCGCAGCTTGACCATCAATCAGCTATTGGGGCTTTTGCACTGGCCAAGCGCGCCATGTTAAACGGTGTATTATTGCAACGCCTGTTAGAAAACTAATCCTTTATACACCCCAGAGATTTCGAGTTGCAGGTAGGCGGCAACGACATAAGCCCAAGGAGTTGAGAAACTCAATGAGTTGGCTAAGTGATGGCCGCCAATATCTCTGCATCTTGAAAGATGACGGGGATAAGATAGTGGCAGGGTCAGTTTCATTATCGACCATGTTATAGTGACTCATTGCTGCGGCTAAAAGAGTAATTTAAACAATGACAATCAAAAGCGTTATTTGCGATATCGATGGTGTTTTGTTGCATGATAATCATCCCGTCCCCGGCGCCGATGTTTTTCTGGCCCGAATTCAAGAAGCCGGCATGCCGTTGGTTATTTTGACCAACTATCCGTCACAAACCGCTCAGGATCTGGCTAATCGTTTTAGTTCTGCCGGGCTGGAAGTGCCAGAAAGTGCTTTTTATACCTCGGCGATGGCAACAGCTGATTTTCTGCGTCGCCAGGACGGAAAAAAAGCTTATGTCGTAGGTGAAGGCGCATTAGTTCACGAATTGTATAAAGCAGGCTTTACCATTACCGATATAAATCCTGATTTTGTGATTGTGGGTGAAACCCGCTCATACAACTGGGACATGATGCATAAAGCAGCTTATTTCGTCGCCAATGGCGCACGTTTTATTGCCACCAATCCCGATAGCCACGGCCACGGCTTTGCGCCTGCCTGTGGGGCGTTGTGCGCACCTATCGAGAAAATATCTGGCCGTAAACCATTTTATGTCGGCAAACCTAGCCCATGGATTATCCGCGCTGCACTCAATAAAATGCAGGCTCACTCGGAAAGTACCGTCATTGTAGGTGATAACCTGCGCACCGATATTTTGGCCGGTTTCCAGGCGGGTCTTGAGACTATTTTGGTTCTTTCCGGCGTATCAACATTAACGGATATTGAAGCGATGCCATTCCGCCCGAGCTATGTTTATCCATCTGTTGCAGAAATTGACATCATCTAATTTCTCGTTGGCGGTTCCGGCCGCCATACACCCTTTTGTGATACTCCCCTTATCGTACGACGCACTTTTTTAGTGCAGTGCACCAAAGTTTCTTGCCAATCCTCCCCATTTTGGCGCATTTTCGTAATGTGTGTTCACCGTCATGCCAGCTATAGCGACAAATTTATCGCGCTCTAAATTGGCGTGTTTTTTGCATTACTTTCTACAAATTATTCGGATGAATGCATCGTCATGGGGCATTGCTTACATCAATCAATAGCAAGTGAACGAAAAATAGTTCCAGCGATGAACGACTCAAACTCAACATCATCACCGCCAAAGCAAAGAAGTTAGGGAGATTACTATGTGTTCTATTTTCGGGGTCCTCGACCTTAAAACTGACCCCATTGAGTTACGCAAAAAAGCGCTGGAAATGTCACGTCTAATGCGCCACCGCGGCCCAGACTGGTCAGGTGTGTGGGCAAATGATAAAGCTATACTCGCCCATGAACGCTTATCTATCGTTGACGTCAATACCGGTGCGCAACCCCTGTTTAACGCGGCGCACACACATATTCTGGCGGTCAATGGTGAAATTTATAATCATCAGGCATTACGCCAGCAATACGGCGACCGTTATGAATTCCAGACAGGGTCTGACTGTGAAGTCATTCTGGCGCTGTATCAGGAGAAAGGGCCTGAATTCCTTGACGATCTGCAAGGTATGTTCGCTTTCGTTCTGTACGATACGGAAAAAGACGCTTACCTGATTGGCCGTGACCATCTGGGTATTATCCCGCTGTATATGGGCCACGATGAGCACGGTAATATGTTTGTGGCTTCAGAAATGAAAGCCTTGGTTCCAGTTTGCCGTACTATCAAAGAATTCCCGGCCGGAAGCTATCTGTGGAGTCAGGATGGCGAAATCCGCGAGTATTATCATCGCGACTGGTTTGATTTCGATAATGTCAAAAACAATGTCACCGATAAAGTTGAACTGGCAAACGCGTTAGAAGATGCGGTTAAAAGTCATCTGATGTCCGACGTTCCTTACGGCGTGCTGCTATCTGGCGGTCTGGATTCCTCGGTTATTTCGGCTATCACCAAAAAATTTGCTGCTCGTCGCGTAGAAGATGATGAACGTAGTGAAGCCTGGTGGCCGCAATTACACTCCTTCGCTGTGGGTTTGATAGGTTCACCTGATTTGCGCGCAGCGCAAGAGGTCGCCAACCATTTGGGTACTGTGCATCATGAAATTCACTTCACCGTGCAGGAAGGTTTGGATGCTATCCGTGATGTGATTTATCACATTGAAACTTATGATGTCACCACTATCCGCGCCTCAACACCAATGTACCTGATGTCACGTAAAATCAAGGCGATGGGTATCAAAATGGTGCTATCTGGTGAAGGTTCTGACGAAGTATTTGGCGGCTACCTCTATTTCCACAAAGCGCCAAATGCCAAAGAATTGCATGAAGAAACCGTGCGTAAGCTATTAGCCCTGCATATGTATGACTGCGCTCGTGCCAACAAAGCAATGTCTGCCTGGGGTGTTGAAGCGCGTGTACCATTCTTGGATAAAAACTTCCTTGATGTGGCGATGCGAATTAATCCGCAGGATAAAATGTGCGGTAATGGCAAAATGGAAAAGCATGTCCTGCGTGAATGTTTTGAGTCCTACCTGCCGCATAGCGTCGCATGGCGTCAGAAAGAACAGTTCTCCGATGGTGTGGGTTACAGCTGGATTGATACATTAAAAGAGAAAGCTGCCGAGCAAGTCACTGATCAACAGATGGAAACTGCACACTTCCGTTTCCCATACAACACGCCGTCCTCCAAAGAGGGCTACTTGTATCGTGAAATTTTTGAAGAGCTATTCCCTCTGCCAAGTGCAGCGGAATGCGTGCCCGGCGGCCCTTCTGTAGCATGTTCATCTGCTAAAGCAATTGAATGGGATGAATCATTCAAAAGCATGGATGACCCTTCAGGTCGCGCTGTAGGGGTGCATCAGGATGCTTATAAATAACTGAATGTGATAGCAGGGTGAGTCTTCCTGCATCAACCATTAAGCTCTCAAGGCCACCTTAGGGTGGCCTTGTTTTTTTGCGGGCAAATTCAACAATTAATCACCATAAGTGCTGTTTTAATCGCCAGACTGTTCACAAGCCAAACAAACGGACCCCTTCAACGCTTTTTTGGGAAAAAACTAGTTGACGCAAATCGGCCATATACGCATAATGCGCCCCGCAACGCCGATGAAGGTTGTGCAGAAAAAAGATGGCTACGTAGCTCAGCTGGTTAGAGCACAGCACTCATAATGCTGGGGTCACAGGTTCGATTCCCGTCGTAGCCACCATATTTTTATGTATGCGGGAGTGGCGAAATTGGTAGACGCACTAGATTTAGGTTCTAGCGCCGCAAGGTGTGCGAGTTCAAGTCTCGCCTCCCGCACCATTTTCATCGGTTGTCACAGTAGATGGGATATCGCCAAGCGGTAAGGCACCAGGTTTTGATCCTGGCATTCCCAGGTTCGAATCCTGGTATCCCAGCCATTTCTCTTAAATGGTTTGTTGTTAAACACAAAGACGGTTAAACATAAATACTGTTGAACTCCAGTTGTGCTAAGTCAGTAAAAAGAATTGTATTTCAGTTGGGATATCGCCAAGCGGTAAGGCACCAGGTTTTGATCCTGGCATTCCCAGGTTCGAATCCTGGTATCCCAGCCATACAATTTCTTCAGGTTAAAGTTTTTAAGATGGCTACGTAGCTCAGCTGGTTAGAGCACAGCACTCATAATGCTGGGGTCACAGGTTCGATTCCCGTCGTAGCCACCATTTTTGGGGTATCGCCAAGCGGTAAGGCACTGGATTCTGATTCCAGCATTCCGAGGTTCGAATCCTCGTACCCCAGCCAAATTTAGAAAAGCTCGCTTCGGCGGGCTTTTTGCTTTTCTGCATTTTGTTTTTCACTGTGATGAGGTTTTTTCGCTGCGATAAATTTGAGTTTTGCTATTCAACAAAAGAACAAGAAACGTGCCCACCGTCGCCAGGCAATAACTATTTCTGGCGACGAGTTGTTAAAATACCTACAACCCTAGTGCATACTTCAATGCATGCTCCTTGAGCTTACCCGCACGCTGAGCCGCCATCAGCGCCAAATTACGCACAAATTTTACCGCAGGTAGGTCATTACTGAATGCGGTGTAAAATACATCCATTCCACTTTGCATAATCAAATTATCGGTACGGCGGCGGCGCTGATAACGCAGCAATACCTGCTCGCTGTGCCAGAGTTCAGCCTGTTCCCGCGCTTGGTTTAATACCGCCAATAACGCATCGACATCCCTATACCCCAGATTAACCCCCTGCCCCGCCAATGGATTGATGGTATGTGCCGCATCGCCCAGTAATACCAACCCCGGCTGCACATATTGCTGCGCATGGCGGCGCACCAAAGGGAAAGAACCGGCGGCAATAGCGTTGACAGTTCCCAAACGGGATGGGAAAGCCGCAGCAATCTCTTGATTCAATTGTGCCAGCGGCAACGCCTGAAGCTGACGAATACGTTGAGGGCTGTCGTACCAAACCAATGATGCCCAGTTATCAAACAATGGCAGGAACGCTCTTGGGCCAGAAGGGAAAAACTGCTGCCAGGTAGTGTCTTGCTGAACAGTGTCAGTCTCGACGGTAATTAGCATACAGGACTGACGATATTGCCAACCGCGGATGCCAATCCCAGCTAAACGGCGTACCAGAGAATTAGCCCCATCCGCACCCACCACTAAATGGCTCTGTATCTCTCGCTGTGCATCTAACGTGATTTTCCAATGGTCATCTACTCTAACCATTGTTTGCAGTCGTGACGGGCACAGTAACGTCAAATTAGGGCATGTTGCCATCTGTTGCCATAGCGCTAATTGCAAAACCCGGTTCTCGACCATAAAACCCAGTTCAGGCAATGACAGCGACACCGCATCAAAAACAACTTGAGAACCCGGCTGTTCCCAAGTTTCCAATCGGCGATAAGGCGCATAGCGCATCTGTTGCACTTGCGGCCAGGCTCCGAGCTGTTTCAGCAAGGATACCGAGGTGCATCCAATCGCGGAAACCCGTAAGTCCGGCACACTTTCAGCCTCAAACGGCTGCGGAGCCTCATGTTCCAGTAATGCCACTGACCAGCCTGTTTGTGCCAGCCCAAGCGCGGCGGCGGCACCCACCATGCCTCCACCCACGACCACAACATCATAATTTGGTTGCGATTTATCCATTTTGGCCATTCTTCGAAGTTAAAATAACACCTATATTTTGTCGGCAGACAGTGTACCGGATTTTTCATTACGCCACAGGATAAGTAAGCCGTTATGCGGTGGTCATCGCAACGGCAAATGACTACAATAGCCCTATAACTACGGAGTCTTTGTGCTATCCACTATTCGATGACGGAGCACTGCATAGAGCATTGCGCCACGCGATGTGACTTTTATGATGAATTTTTTGGCGGTAGATAGGCTATGACTAAAAAACTACACATCAAAACCTGGGGCTGCCAGATGAATGAATATGATTCATCTAAAATGGCTGATTTGCTGGCCAGCACCCACGGCTACCAGTTGACGGAAATCCCCGAAGAAGCGGATTTACTGTTACTCAACACCTGCTCAATCCGCGAAAAAGCCCAGGAAAAAGTATTCAGCCTGCTTGGGCACTGGAAACTGCTGAAAGAGAAAAATCCAGAGCTCATTATTGGTGTGGGTGGTTGTGTGGCATCTCAGGAAGGTGAGCATCTGCGCCAACGAGCTCCTTGTGTCGATGTCATTTTCGGTCCACAAACCCTGCATCGTTTGCCGGAAATGATTAATCACGTGCAAGGCACCCACAGCCCTGTTGTGGACATCAGTTTCCCAGAAATTGAAAAATTTGATCGCCTGCCGGAACCTCGCGCTGAAGGGCCGACAGCATTTGTCTCCATTATGGAAGGTTGCAATAAATACTGCACATTCTGTGTCGTACCTTATACCCGTGGCGAGGAAGTTAGCCGGCCAAGTGACGATATCTTGTTTGAAATCGCACAGTTAGCCGCCCAAGGCGTGCGGGAAGTGAACCTGCTTGGCCAGAATGTCAATGCCTATCGTGGTGCCACTTATGATGGTGATATCTGTAGTTTTGCCGAACTATTGCGGCTGGTTGCCGCCATTGATGGTATCGATAGAGTGCGCTTTACCACCAGCCATCCTATTGAGTTTACTGATGATATTATTGACGTTTATCGGGATACCCCCGAACTGGTGAGTTTCCTGCATTTACCGGTACAAAGTGGCTCTGATCGCATTTTGACCATGATGAAGCGGGCGCATACCGCGCTGGAATACAAAGCTATCATCCGTAAACTGCGTCAGGCTCGGCCTGATATCCAAATTAGCTCTGATTTTATTATCGGTTTTCCCGGCGAAACTCAGCAAGATTTTGAGCAAACCATGAAACTGGTGGCGGATGTCCGTTTTGATACCAGTTACAGCTTTATTTACTCTCCACGCCCTGGCACGCCGGCTGCTGATCTTCCGGATGATGTTTCAGAAGAAGAGAAAAAACAGCGCCTGCATATTTTGCAACAACGAATTACTCAGCAAGCGATGGAAATCAGCCGCGAAATGGTAGGGACAGTGCAACGCATTCTAGTGGAAGGAGCATCTCGTAAAAATGTAATGGAATTGGCCGGACGCACCGAAAATAATCGAGTCGTGAACTTTGAAGGCACACCAGAGATGATCGGTAAATTCGTCGATGTTGAAATCATTGATGTTTATGCCAGCTCACTTCGCGGCATTTTGCTGCGCACCGAAGACCAGATGGATCTACGTATTCATGAGTCGCCGCAAGCAGTGATTGCTCGCACCCGCAAAGAAAATGAGTTAGGTGTCGGACTGTATCAGCCCTGATTGCAATTTTGCGAACCAGCCCGTATCAACAGGCGCTGCATTGTCAGTGCCTGTTTTATTTTAGCGGGGCGTTATGCAGATTCGTTTTTTTTAAGTTGCATCATCTGCTGGCCGCTATTTCAATAGGACCGAAGGCACAGATTCACAAGCCGCAGACTTGCGTCCACACGGTGCACCATGAATAATTCACAGATGACATGTATGATTGACGTTATATCAGCGAATAATATCCCCCTGTAGTGGGAATGGCAGTCAGGCTTCAAATAAACCGGCCCTTAGTGACCCAGAGGAACGTAGTGACTCAGAGAAACAGTTTGCACGTAGTGACACAAGAAATCTTGCTGGAACCTGCCGATAATCAGCGTCTGCTGAGTTTATGCGGTCCTTTTGATGACAACATCAAGCAGTTAGAACGCCGGTTAGGTATTGAAATTAATCGTCGCGATAACCGTTTCAAGTTAGTCGGTAAAAATATCTGCGTGGTTGCAGCGGCAGATATCCTGCGCCATCTGTATGTTGATACGGCCCCTATCCGTGGTGTTATCCCCGATATCGATCCCGAAGCTATTCATCTCGCGGTAAAAGAAAGTCGCGTGTTAGAACAAACCGCCGAGAGTGTGCCGGATTATGGAAAGGCCATTAACATCCGCACTAAACGCGGGATGGTCAAACCTCGCACGCCAAATCAGGCACAATACATTGCTAACATTCTCGATCATGATATTACTTTCGGGATTGGACCAGCCGGTACAGGTAAAACCTATCTGGCCGTTGCCGCAGCAGTCGATGCTCTGGAGCGCCAAAACGTACGGCGCATTTTGCTCACTCGCCCGGCGGTTGAAGCCGGTGAGAAACTGGGCTTATTACCCGGTGATCTCAGCCAAAAAGTCGATCCTTATCTGCGCCCACTCTATGATGCTTTGTTTGAAATGCTGGGCTTTGAGCGAGTGGAGAAACTGATTGAACGCAATGTGATTGAAGTGGCTCCGCTGGCGTATATGCGCGGCCGCACACTGAATGATGCGTTTATCATTTTAGATGAAAGCCAGAACACAACCATCGAACAGATGAAAATGTTCCTGACCCGCATGGGCTTCAACTCCAAAGCGGTAATTACCGGTGATGTCACGCAAACTGACTTGCCACGCCATCAGAAGTCCGGCTTAAGTCATGCCATTGAAGTATTATCAGGGGTAGAAGAGCTGAGCTTTAACTTCTTCCATAGTGAAGATGTGGTGCGCCACCCCGTCGTCGCCCGCGTGGTCATTGCTTATGAAGCTTGGGAAGCCGCCGAACAAAAACGTAAAGATGCCATCGCCGAACAACGTAAGCGGGAAACTCACACCCCGTCTGAGCAGGAGGCTCCGTGAGCCAGGTTATTCTCGATTTACAAATTGCCTGTGCTGACAGCCAGGGTTTACCGACCGAAGCAGACTTTCAGCATTGGTTGGAAGCAGTATTGCCTCAATTTCAGGAAGTCTCTGAAGTCACCATCCGTGTGGTTGATAAAGCAGAAAGCCATGAGCTGAATCTCACCTATCGTGGTAAAGATAAACCGACCAATGTCTTGTCTTTTCCATTTGAGGCCCCACCTGAGATTGAGCTGCCACTACTGGGTGATTTGATCATCTGTCGGCAGGTAGTTGAACAAGAAGCGGTTGAACAAGAGAAAGCACTATTGGCTCATTGGGCGCATATGGTTGTTCACGGCAGTCTGCATCTGCTAGGGTATGACCACATCGTTGACGATGAAGCAGAAGAAATGGAGTCGATTGAGACTGAAATAATGCAAAGTTTGGGCTATCCAGACCCGTATATTTCAGAGAAAGACCCCGAGTAACCCCGTTATAATGGGTGAAATAACCTCCTGTTAATGGGGGTAAAGCTGTCGGCGGTGTGTGTTTACCACTGCCGATAAAATATAATCTTACATGGGTAAACTTAACTAAAACGCCATGAGCGACGACCACTCACAAAACAATGATAGCCCCAGTCCCAAGAAAGGGTTCTTTACTCTCATCCTTAACCAGTTATTCCACGGCGAACCCAAAAACCGTGGCGATCTGGTAGAGCTTATCCGTGATTCTGAGCAAAATGATCTGATCGATCCTGATACTCGCGACATGCTGGAAGGGGTGATGGATATCGCCGAACAGCGCGTACGGGACATCATGATCCCCCGCTCTCAGATGGTCACGTTAAAGCGTAATCAAACGCTGGATGAATGTCTGGATGTCATTATTGAATCTGCTCACTCCCGCTTTCCGGTGATCAGTGAAGATAAAGATCACATTGAAGGCATTCTGATGGCCAAGGATTTGCTGCCGTTTATGCGCACAGATTCTGAGCCATTCAGTATTGATAAAGTCTTACGGACGGCGGTTGTTGTGCCAGAAAGTAAGCGTGTCGATCGGATGCTGAAAGAGTTCCGCTCCCAGCGCTATCATATGGCTATTGTCATTGATGAGTTTGGTGGCGTTTCTGGCCTGGTGACCATTGAAGATATTCTTGAGCTGATCGTTGGCGAAATTGAAGATGAGTATGACGATGAAGAAGACAGAGATGTCCGTCAACTCAGTCGGCACACCTACACGATTCGTGCACTGACACCCATTGAAGATTTCAATGAAGTCTTCAACACCCATTTCAGCGACGATGAAGTCGACACCATCGGTGGTTTAGTGATGCAGGCATTTGGTCATTTACCTGCTCGCGGCGAAACCATTGAAATTGAAGGTTACTTATTTAAAGTTGCCATGGCGGATAGCCGACGTATCATTCAGGTTCATGTGAAAATCCCAGATGATGCTCCGCAACCCAAACTGGAAGAATAAATCCTCGATGCCTATCGCTTCATACCTTCAACGCCAGTGGGTTCGCGCCCTACTGGCGCTATTTTTTGGCGCCTGCGGTACGCTGGCCTATTCCCCATTTGATAGTTGGCCTGCGGCCATTGTTTCGCTGTTTGGCTTACTCAGCCTGACATTGAATCGCAACACTAAACAAGCCGCATTTATCGGATTTTGTTGGGGTATGGGGCTATTTGGCACAGGTATTAACTGGGTCTATGTCAGCATTTCCGAATTCGGCGGTATGCCAACAGCCATCAATATCTTTCTGGTGGTATTACTGGCAGCCTATCTCTCACTCTACACCATGCTATTTGCCGGTTTATTAGCCCGCGTATGCCCTAAAACAACCTGGTGGCGACTGGCTATTGCGGCACCTGTGGTATGGCAGTTAACTGAGTTCTTGCGCGGCTGGGTATTAACTGGCTTCCCGTGGCTACAATTTGGCTACAGCCAAATAAACGGCCCACTGCGCGGTATTGCGCCTATTCTCGGTGTCGATGGCATCACTTTTATACTGATGTCTATCAGCGGATTGCTGGTTTACGCCTGTTATCAGCGCCGTATCACTGGGGCCATAATTGCCATAGCAATGTTATTGTTACCCTGGCCACTGCGCCAGTTGCATTGGTTCACGCCAGAGCCAGAACGCGCAGTTAATATCGCGATGGTGCAAGGTAACATTGCTCAGTCAATGAAGTGGGATCCCAAAGTCCTGCTCAAAACATTACAAATTTATCTCGATGAAACCCGCCCATTTATGGGGAAAGCCCCCATTATCATTTGGCCGGAATCTGCTATCCCTGATATTGAAACCGATCAAACTACCTTCCTGACGATGGTTGATGGTCTGATGCGGGCAAACCACAGCAGCCTGATTACCGGTATTGTTGATGCCCAGCGCCGCCCAGAAGGCAAGGGATACCACTTTTTCAACAGTATTATCGTATTGGGAGATAAAGAGCCATACCAGTATCCAACTCACAACCGCTACAGCAAACACCACCTGGTGCCGTTTGGCGAGTTTGTGCCGCTGGAAACACTGCTGCGCCCACTCGCGCCGTTCTTTGATTTACCGATGTCATCTTTCAGCCGAGGTGGCTATGTGCAACCACAGCTTAATGTGGCTGGATTTAACCTAACGGCCGCTATTTGCTATGAAATCGTCTTGGGCCAACAGGTTCGGGACAACTTTAACCCTGATACCAACTTTTTGTTGACGGTCTCCAATGATGCATGGTTTGGTCACTCTATCGGCCCGTGGCAGCATTTCCAGATGGCACGTATGCGCGCGCTTGAATTAGGTCGTCCTCTGTTGCGCAGTACCAATAATGGTATAACCGCGGCAGTTGGCCCAAGTGGTGAAGTCCTGGCGCAAATTCCACAATTTACTCAGCAAGTGCTGGAAGTGAAGGTCACACCGACTACCGGTATTACCCCTTATGCTCGGTTTGGTTCGTGGCCAATGTGGATTATCACGCTGATACTGGGGGCATTGACGCTATACCGCGCCGCCCGTTGTCGCTCTGACAAAAAATGTCGAGCTGATAAAAATAACCCCGTAACTTGAGCATCGTTATGTCACTGAAACCTGAATTTATCCTCACAACTGAAGCGCAATTAAGCGAACATTACGCCGCGCCTAATAAGAATGTGTTGAAGAAACAAATTGATCATATTGATGATTATGCCAAAAAACTGATTGCCGCCGCACCATTCGCGGTATTGGGAACGCTGGGTGCTAACGGAATCGACTGCTCACCTAAAGGTGGCGAGCCGGGTTTTATTCATGTGCTGGACAGCAAGACACTGATGCTGCCAGACCGACCAGGCAATAACCGTCTGGATGGTATCCGCAATCTGTTGCATAACCCTTTTGTCGGCATCTTGTTCCTGATCCCGGGCTGGACAGAAGGTTTTCGGGTTAATGGCCGGGCAAAAATTTCCGTCGATCCTGAACTGTGTGAGCGTTTTAGCCAAAATGGCCAACCGGCTCGCAGTGTATTAGTGATCGACGTCGATGAGGTATTTATCCATTGTGGCCGCGCAATCACCTTTGCCGACCTGTGGAACCCAGAGAAACATGCCGGTAAAGAAAGTGTTCCAACGGCACTGGACGTTTTTAAAGCCCATCTGGCAATCAACAATCATCAGTTAAGTTAACCTGCCGTAAAAATGACCAATAGTTAAACTAATCGATAGTATGCCATCTTCGGCAACTGATTAATTAACCCACCTCCCCCGAATGATATTTTATAGCCCTGATAAACAGGGCTATATATCCTCCCTATTTTCAGTTACTGGCACAGACCTTGCATCGTTTCTAATCAAATAGTGTTAGCTATCCCCCATTTCTGCTTTGTATTAAGTGATGAAAGGGAATAGCTCCGCAGGATAGATGCGGTCTGTTTCAAATGAGGGAATTGCCATTCCTGGCGTGCACATTTATGGGGCGAAATACGCACCGCATTAGTGCGCTAGTGTTTTATTGCCTCTCTTTGGTGCGATTTGCGTCTCAAAAAACAAACATTTATTCATCATTTACATAACAATTAGCTATTTTTTAAAGATAATCTGATACAAGTAACAATGAAAATAGCCTGTTAACCAACAAATATCTGTGGTTATGCAAGCACAACAAAATAAGACAATTTTTGGCATTTCACGTTTGTCACATGACTACATTTTAAGTATCACAACATCGAGTCAGAAAACATTAAGTAAAAAACAACATCAAAGGAGTTGGACATGCATATGCGTAAATTGGCGTTAGCGCTACTGTTAGCTGGGATGGCAAGTGGTGTTGCCCATGCAGAAGATGCAGCAAAACCAGATGCTTCGGTTGACACACTGAAGAAGATCAAAGATAACGGCGTTATCGTCGTCGGTCACCGTGAGTCTTCCGTTCCATTCTCTTACTACGATAACCAGCAGAAAGTCGTGGGTTATTCACAAGATTATTCCAATCTGATCGTCGATGCGATCAAGAAAAAACTCAATGCCCCAGACCTCCAGGTAAAACTGATCCCCATCACTTCGCAGAACCGCATTCCATTGCTGCAAAACGGGACCTTTGATTTCGAGTGTGGCTCCACCACCAACAACCTGGAACGTCAGCAACAAGCCGCGTTCTCTAACACCATTTTTGTTGTCGGTACGCGCCTGCTGACCAAAAAAGGTTCTGAAGTTAAAGATTTCAAAGATTTGGCAGGAAAACCTGTGGTCGTTACCTCCGGTACCACCTCTGAAGTGTTGCTCAATAAATTGAATGAAAAAGATAAAATGAACATGCGTATCATCAGCGCCAAAGACCACGGCGATTCTTTCCGTACCTTGGAAAGTGGCCGTGCTGTCGCCTTTATGATGGATGATGCCTTGCTGGCTGGCGAACGAGCTAAAGCCAAGAAACCGGATCAGTGGGATATCGTCGGTACGCCACAATCGCAGGAAGCCTACGGCTGTATGCTGCGTAAAAACGATCCAGCCTTTAAAACTCTGTTGGATGAAACCATCGCAACCGCACAAACCTCTGGTGTGGCTGAGAAGTCGTTTGACCGTTGGTTCAAAAACCCAATTCCACCGAAAAATCTTAACCTGAATTTCTCGCTGTCTGATGAGATGAAGGCGCTGTTCAAAGCCCCTAACGATAAAGCATTGAACTAACAATAATAATCAGGGCCAGCTCTGCTAGCCCTACAGATTGATGATGGACCGATGGGATACAGGATAGTGAATGCGGGGTGGCCGTTCCCCACTCCGCATTTTTTTGTTCACCCTCGGGAGGCCGCAACGCATTGAATCATCAGTCATCAGGGTGGCTTACCCATCCTTTTAAGGGAGTTTTTTATGTCAATAGACTGGAACTGGGGCATTTTCCTGCAACCTGCCCCTTTCGGTAATACCACCTACCTTGGCTGGATCTGGTCCGGCTTTCAGGTCACTGTCGCATTATCATTGTGCGCCTGGATTATCGCTTTCTTCGTCGGTTCTTTATTTGGGATTTTAAGAACAGTCCCCAACCGCATTTTATCCAGTATTGGGGCCTGTTACGTAGAGCTATTCCGTAATGTGCCGCTGATTGTGCAATTCTTTACCTGGTATTTGGTTATCCCTGAATTATTGCCGGTTGATATTGGCATGTGGTTCAAAAGCGAGTTGGACCCGAATATACAGTTCTTTCTCTCATCAATGATGTGTCTTGGTTTATTCACCGCCGCCCGTGTTTGTGAGCAGGTTCGAGCTGGGATCCAATCACTGCCTCGTGGTCAGAAAGCGGCCGGTCTGGCGATGGGATTAACCCTGCCACAGACTTATCGCTATGTTTTATTGCCCAATGCTTATCGGGTCATTATTCCCCCAATGACCTCAGAAATGCTCAATTTGGTTAAAAACTCAGCGATTGCTTCAACCATCGGGCTGGTAGATATGGCTGCGCAGGCCGGTAAATTGCTGGATTACTCAGCTCACGCCTATGAGTCATTCACCGCCATCACCCTTGGTTATGTACTGATCAATGCCGTGATCATGCTGTTGATGCGAATAGTTGAGAAAAAAGTGCAGTTATCCGGCAATCTGGGGAGTAAATAATGTACGAATTTGATTGGAGTTCCATCGCACCCAGCCTGCCATACCTGCTGCAAGGTTTGGCGGTTACCGCCAAAATAACCCTCATCGCCATTGTGTTCGGGATAATCTGGGGCACGGTTCTGGCGGTGATGCGCCTGTCGCCGATTAAAGCTATCAGCTGGTTCGCTACCGCTTATGTCAACGTGTTCCGCTCTATTCCGTTGGTCATGGTGCTGTTATGGTTTTATCTGGTCGTGCCGAGCTTATTACAAAATGTGCTGGGCTTATCACCAAAAACTGATATTCGCTTAATCTCTGCCATGGTAGCCTTTTCATTATTTGAAGCGGCTTATTACTCAGAAATTATCCGTGCCGGGATCCAAAGCATCTCTCGTGGACAATCCTCTGCGGCCCTGGCTCTAGGCATGACCCAAGGCCAGTCAATGAGATTGGTTATCCTGCCGCAGGCTTTCCGCGCCATGGTGCCATTACTGTTAACCCAAGGGATCGTGTTATTTCAGGATACATCACTGGTGTATGTCCTTAGTCTGGCCGATTTCTTCCGCAGCGCCACCACGATTGGTGAGCGGGACGGTACTCAGGTCGAAATGGTGCTATTTGCCGGTTTGGTGTATTTCGTTATCAGTTTCTCCGCGTCGATGCTGGTCAACTATTTGAAGAAAAGGACTGTTTGATGATTTCCCTGAAAAATGTTTCTAAGTGGTACGGCCACTTTCAGGTGCTGGCTGACTGCACTACCGAAGTTAAAAAAGGTGAGGTCGTGGTGGTCTGCGGCCCTTCCGGCTCAGGCAAATCAACCTTAATCAAAACGGTTAATGGGCTGGAACCTATCCAGAAAGGCAGCATTACGGTCAACGGCATAGGTGTGAATGATAAAGGCACCAATTTGGCGCAATTACGCTCTAAAGTCGGCATGGTATTTCAGCATTTTGAACTGTTTCCACACCTATCTATTATTGAAAACCTGACACTGGCGCAAGTTAAAGTACTCAAACGCGACAAAACAGAAGCAAGAGAAAAAGGGCTGAAACTGTTAGAACGTGTCGGCCTTACCACCCACGCGGATAAATTCCCCTCGCAGTTATCTGGCGGCCAGCAGCAGCGTGTCGCGATTGCCCGCGCACTTTGTATGGATCCTATCGCCATGCTGTTTGACGAACCGACTTCGGCCCTTGACCCTGAAATGATCAACGAAGTGTTGGATGTTATGGTCAAACTGGCGCTGGAAGGCATGACTATGATGGTCGTCACTCACGAAATGGGCTTCGCACGTAAAGTGGCTAATCGGGTTATTTTTATGGATGAAGGGAAAATCGTCGAAGACAGCAACAAAGATGATTTCTTTAACAATCCTAAATCTGATCGCGCTAAAGACTTCCTGGCAAAAATCCTACATTAATAACCACACCTCCCCCATTGGGGGAGGTGGTATATGTACCACCCGCAATCAAGGCTGGAATGGCCGACGCGTAAACTGGTCATGGCCGCATTTTGGACAGACCGGCAGCACTTCGGGGGTATAGAAAGCCAGATGATAGTGACATTTTTCACAGACCAGATTACCCAATCCGACCACCTCTCCGCTGTGATAAACCCCATGATGACTGACATCTTTAAACACCTCACGCCACTCTAATTGCGTTTTGTCGGTGATATCAGCCAGCTCTTGCCACAAGCTTTCTTTGATAACGCGCATAAATACACTATCAGTAAATTCATCCTTACTTTCTTCATAGCTACGAGCAAACTCTTCCAAATCACGCCGCACCGCCTGAATGATTTGCTCAACTTCACTACGGGATAACTCTTCTACGGCATCCAACCGCTGTTCGGCGCTGTCCACCAGCTTATCGATATCACGTTCACCATTTTTCAAGCGTTCAGTCAGTGATGTCACCAACTCACGATAATATTGAGCTACCTTGTTCATACAGTCTCCTCGATCCACGGTTGTGATAAAGCAAATTGTGATAAAGCCAAAGTTGTGACAAAGAAAATAGGTTTTTCCATCTTTTTGAGTTACCCGTCTCTATTATCTGCACGTACTTACTCTGATATTAAAGCTAACGTTAATTATTTTAGTCGTAAATGACTGAAGTCACGTCATCATCAGGTTGTTCTCGCGCCACTTTGATGATTTCTGCCATTCACTGCGCAGAAAAAGCCTCCAGTAGGATGCAGAGTGTTGTTGCCGCTGCCGCTTATCAGCTATGCTATGCGGATCTCTCTTTATGATATGAAACAGATGATGCTACAGGCGTAGCTGTTTTTCACTATAGGACCACCGGCCGCCATGCAAGAGCAATACCGCCCAGAAGATATCGAAACGCAAGTACAGCTTCACTGGCAAGAGAAGCAAACTTTTAAAGTCACTGAAGATACCAGCAAAGAAAAATATTACTGCCTATCCATGCTGCCGTATCCGTCAGGACGCCTACATATGGGGCACGTTCGTAACTACACCATTGGTGATGTTATCTCCCGTTACCAGCGCATGCTGGGTAAAAACGTGTTACAGCCGATCGGCTGGGATGCATTTGGTCTGCCAGCTGAAGGCGCTGCGGTAAAAAACAACACCGCACCGGCCCCCTGGACTTACGACAACATTGAATACATGAAGAACCAGTTAAAATTACTGGGCTTCGGCTATGACTGGGATCGCGAGATTGCCACCTGCTCACCGGATTACTACCGTTGGGAACAGTGGTTCTTCACCAAGTTGTATGAAAAAGGCATGGTCTACAAAAAGACCTCAGCCGTTAACTGGTGTCCACACGACCTGACCGTGTTAGCTAACGAGCAGGTTATCGACGGCTGCTGCTGGCGTTGTGATACCAAAGTTGAGCGCAAAGAAATCCCACAGTGGTTTATTAAAATTACTGATTACGCTGATCAATTGCTTAATGATCTGGACACGCTAGAAAGCTGGCCAGAACAAGTTAAGACAATGCAACGTAACTGGATTGGCCGCTCAGAAGGGGTTGATATCGTTTTCAACGTAGCGGATAGCGAAGATAAGCTCTCCGTTTACACCACGCGCCCAGACACCTTTATGGGTGTGACTTACGTGGCTGTGGCTGCTGGTCATCCGCTGTCATTACAAGCCGCGGCGACTAACCCTGCACTGGCTGATTTTGTCGCTGAATGCCGTAACACCAAGGTTGCCGAAGCTGAAATGGCTACCATGGAGAAAAAAGGCATGGCGACCGGCCTGTATGCCATCCATCCACTGACAGGTGAAAAATTACCTATCTGGGCGGCTAACTTTGTCTTGATGGATTACGGCACCGGTGCCGTAATGGCGGTTCCGGGCCACGATGCTCGCGACTGGGAATTTGCCACCAAATATAACTTGCCAATCAAACCGGTTATTTTGGCCGCTGATGGTAGTGAGCCGGACTTGAGCCAGGAAGCCATGACCGAGAAGGGCATACTGTTCAACTCCGGTGAGTTTGATGGCCTGAATTATGAAGATGGCTTCAATGCTATCGCCGACAAACTAGTCGCACTCGGCGTGGGTCAACGCAAAGTCAACTATCGCCTGCGTGACTGGGGTGTCTCCCGTCAGCGTTATTGGGGTGCGCCTATCCCGATGGTGACACTGGAAGACGGCACCGTCGTACCAACGCCTGAAGATCAACTGCCGGTTATCCTGCCGGAAGATGTGGTGATGGATGGTATTACCAGCCCAATAAAGGCCGATCCTGAGTGGGCTAAAACCACCGTTAATGGCGTACCGGGGCTGCGTGAAACCGACACCTTTGATACCTTTATGGAATCATCATGGTATTACGCGCGCTATACCTGCCCACAATTTGACAAAGGTATGCTCGACCCCGCCGCTGCCAACTATTGGCTGCCGGTGGATCAGTATGTCGGTGGTATTGAACATGCCATCATGCACCTGATGTATTTCCGCTTCTTCCACAAGTTGCTGCGTGACGCAGGTTTAGTTGACTCTGATGAGCCAGCCAAGCGCCTGTTATGTCAGGGTATGGTTCTGGCTGATGCCTTCTACTACAGCGGTTCCAATGGTGAACGTATCTGGGTTTCACCGGTTGACGCCATTGTTGAGCGTGATGATAAAGGGCGAATCATTAAAGCGACTGATGCCGAAGGCCATGAACTGGTTTACGCTGGCATGAGCAAAATGTCGAAATCGAAAAATAACGGTATCGACCCGCAAGTCATGGTAGAAAAGTACGGTGCTGATACAGTGCGCCTGTTTATGATGTTTGCTTCACCAGCAGAAATGACGCTGGAGTGGCAGGAGTCAGGTGTTGAAGGGGCTAACCGCTTCCTGAAACGCGTCTGGCGTCTGGCCTATGATCACACCGCCAAAGGGGCAACCGCACCACTGGATGTTGCCAGCCTGACAGAAGAACAGAAATCCTTACGTCGTGACCTACACAAAACCATTGCCAAAGTCACTGATGACGTGGGCCGCCGTCAAACTTTCAATACCGCTATTGCTGCGGTGATGGAGTTGATGAACAAGCTGGGTCGCGCACCTCAGGAAACCGAGCAAGATCGTGCTCTGCTGCAAGAAGCATTATTGGCAGTGGTTCGTATGCTTTATCCATTCACGCCTCACGTTTGCTTCAGTTTGTGGCAAGCACTGGGTGGCGAGGGTGATATTGATACCGCACCATGGCCAATCGCTGATGAACAAGCGATGGTCGAAGACTCGAAATTAGTAGTCGTACAGGTTAATGGTAAAGTGCGTGGTCGCATTACTGTGCCAGCCGATGCCACTGAACAGCAAGTGCGTGAACGCGCTGGTCAGGAACACTTGGTGGCTAAATACCTGGATGGGGTTACCGTACGTAAAGTCATCTATGTCCCTGGCAAATTACTTAACCTGGTTGTAGGTTAAGGCAAGGAGGAGTTGTGCGACATCGTATTCTGATGCTGTTGCTGGGGTTGGCGGTGCTGGCCACTGCTGGCTGTGGCTTTAATCTGCGGGGTACCACTCAGGTGCCACCTGAGCTACAAAAACTGTTGCTGGAAAGTAGCGATCCTTATGGCCCGTTAACCCGTGCGATACGCCAACAATTGCGTTTAAATAACGTCACTATTGTTGATGACCCGATGCGGAAGGACTTGCCAGCACTGCGGATTATCGGTTCATCCGAAAATCAGGATACCGTGTCTATCTTCCGCAACGGCGTGACAGCCGAATATCAGCTGGTATTACACGTTCAGGCGCAAGTATTGATTCCAGGTCATGATATTTATCCAATTCGGGTGAATATCTTCCGTACCTTCTTCGATAACCCGTTAACCGCGCTGGCGAAAGAAGCTGAAGCCGAGGTGCTGCGTCAGGAAATGCGTGACCAGGCAGCGCAACAGTTAGTGCGTAAGCTGTTAGTGGTACATGCTGCAGAAATAAAGAATGCGCAGGAAAATGGCGAGACACAGAGTGGTAATAAGACTGCTACCAGTACCGCTAAAATGGCTGATGTCGAAGAAATCAATATTGGCAAACCTGCCGTCAGTACCCCTGTCCAATGATTCGAGTTTATCCTGAACAACTTGCCGCGCAGCTCCATGAGGGGCTGAGCGCTTGTTATCTGTTGTGTGGTAACGAACCCTTGTTATTACAGGAAAGTCAGGACCATATTCGCCGTGTGGCAGCAACGCATGATTTCAGCGAGCATTTCAGTTTCGCGCTGGATGCTCACACTGAATGGGACAATATCTTTAGCCTTTGTCAGGCGCTGAGTTTATTTGCCAGCCGACAGACACTGCTATTGAGCTTCCCTGACAGTGGGTTAACCGCACCGATGAATGAACAATTGGTCAAATTATCCGGCCTTTTGCACCCAGATATTTTGCTGATATTACGCGCCAATAAGCTAACGAAAGCACAAGAAAACAGCACATGGTTTAAAGCTCTCAGCCCAAATGCAGTGTTCGTCAGTTGCCAGACACCAGAACAAGCGCTGCTCCCTCGTTGGGTAAGCACGCGTGCCAAAAGCCTAAACTTAGATATTGATGATGCTGCCGTTCAGCTACTTTGCTACTGCTATGAGGGTAACCTGCTGGCATTATCACAAGCACTGGAGCGCCTATCATTACTCTATCCTGACGGTAAATTAACACTGCCCAAAGTAGAAGAAGCCGTCAACGATGCCGCACATTTCACCCCTTACCACTGGCTTGACGCTTTGCTGGTGGGGAAAAGCAAACGTGCCTGGCATATCTTGCAACAATTACAGCAAGAAGATAGTGAGCCGGTTATTTTGCTACGCACACTCCAGCGCGAGCTATTGCAATTGCTAACACTAAAGCGCCGAATGGAGCAAGTGCCACTGCGAACATTATTCGATCAATTTAAAGTGTGGCAAAATCGTCGTCCTATGATGACTCAAGCGTTACAACGTCTTTCTATGCCACAACTGCAACAGGCCGTGCGTTTACTCTCACAGATGGAAGTTCGCCTGAAACAGGATTACGGTCAGTCAATCTGGCCGGAGTTAGAAACACTATCTATGCTGATGTGTGGAAAAATTTTACCTGAGAGTTTTTTTGATGCCCAATAAATCCCCGACTCGCACCCTCTATGCCCTGTTCGGCGGTACTTTTGATCCCATTCATTATGGCCATTTAAAGCCAGTTGAAGCATTGGCTCAACAAGTGGGTTTGCAACACATTATTTTATTACCTAACCATGTCCCACCTCATCGCCCACAACCTGAGGCCAATGCACAGCAACGGCTAAAAATGGTCGAACTGGCCGTGGCCAGCAACCCATTGTTCAGTGTTGATTCACGAGAGTTATTGCGTGATAGCCCATCATTCACCATTGATACCTTGGAAGCACTTCGTAAAGAGCGTGGTGCTGAACGTCCCTTAGCGTTTATTATTGGGCAAGATTCTTTATTATCGCTGCATAAATGGCATCGCTGGCAATCATTGTTAGATGTCTGTCATTTGTTAGTGTGCGCTCGCCCAGGCTATGCACAAACGCTGGAAACACCCGAGTTACAGCAATGGCTTGATGCTCATCGCGTTTTTGATCCACAAGCACTGAGTCTGAGGCCACATGGTGCAATCTATCTGGCAGATACGCCTTTACTGGACATTTCTGCCACAGATATTCGCCATCGGCGTCATAACGGCGAAAGTTGCGATGATCTGCTACCACGCGCGGTACAGCGATATATTGAGTTACAAGGTTTGTATCGCGGCTGAGTAACTGAGGGTTTATATCGCGATGCATTCACCCATGTTATACTCCGCCGCTAAATTTCAGGTATTCGCTGAAAAACCGTTACATTCTAACTGTTCATACCGGTAACTGTTCGCGGGATCTCCTGCAAACAATACGGAAGAACGTTAATACCCAAAGAACTTGACGTTGCAGGTAGGCAGCCAGCGCACGAATCCCGATGAGCTTACATGAGTGTAAGTGATTCGGGTGAGAAAGTGCCGCTAACACCCCGGCAACTTCAAGAACGAAGGGTATAGACAGAAATCACCCGAGGGGGAACCTTTGCAAGGTAAAGCGCTCCAAGAATTTGTTATCGACAAGCTCGATGATTTGAAAGGCCAGGACATTATTACTCTGGATGTTCAGGGTAAGTCCAGCATCACTGATTACATGATTATTTGTACCGGTACCTCCACTCGCCATGTGATGGCGTTGGCAGATAACTTGGTTCAAGAATCCCGCGCGGCAGGCATGATACCTTTTGGTATCGAAGGTCAGGGTGTCTCTGACTGGGTCGTGGTCGATTTAGGCGAAGTGATTGTGCATGTGATGCAAGAAGAAAGCCGCCGTATGTATGAACTGGAAAAACTCTGGAGCTAAGCGGTGAAACTGCAACTGGTAGCCGTCGGCACTAAAATGCCGGACTGGGTGCAGACAGGTTTTATCGATTACCTGCGCCGCTTTCCCAAAGATATGCCCTTCGAGCTGGTGGAGATACCAGCAGGTAAACGGGGCAAAAATGCGGATATCAAACGCATTTTGGAAAAAGAAGGCGAGCTGATGCTGGCAGCGGTTGGCAAAAACAACCGCATTGTCACGCTGGATATCCCAGGAACCCCCTGGGAGACCCCGCAGTTGGCTCAGCAATTAGAACGCTGGAAGCAGGATGGCCGTGATGTCAGTCTGCTGATTGGCGGGCCTGAGGGGTTAGCCCCGGCCTGTAAAGCCGCCGCAGAGCAGAGCTGGTCGCTCTCTCCGTTGACGCTACCTCATCCTTTAGTGCGCGTTTTAGTGGCGGAGAGCCTCTATCGTGCCTGGAGTATTACGACCAATCACCCTTATCATCGGGAATAAGCGGGCGATGAACCTGAGTAAAGTGATGGCTCTGAGTAAGATGCTGGTTTTGGACAAAATGAAATAGCAGTGGGATGAAAAAAGAACCTAATCCTTTTCGCGACTATTCGGCTGAGTCAGCCTTGTTTGTCCGCCGTGCCCTCGTGGCTTTCCTCGGTATCCTGCTGCTAAGCGGGATATTGGTCGCAAACATGTACAATTTGCAGGTAGTCCGTTTTGAAGACTATCGCACCCGTTCCAATGAAAACCGGATTAAGCTGGTTCCTATCGCCCCTAGCCGCGGCATGATATTTGACCGTAACGGCACGCCACTGGCAATGAACCGGACGATTTATCAGTTAGAGCTGATGCCGGAAAAAATTGAAGACCTCCCCGCGACCCTCAATGCACTGCGCCCAATAGTGGATCTGACGGATGAGGATATCGCCAACTTTGAAAAAGAGCGTAAGCGATCACGTCGCTTTACTTCTATTGCGGTTAAAACGCCGCTTACCGAAGTGCAGGTCGCTCGTTTCGCGGTTAACCAGTTCCGCTTCCCTGGCATTGAGGTCAAGGGCTACCAACGCCGCTTCTATCCCTATGGCTCAGCACTGACTCATGTTATCGGCTACGTTTCCAAGATTAACGACAAAGATGTTGAACGACTGGATAAAGACGGCATTCTCGCGAACTATGCCGCCACCCACGATATCGGCAAGCTGGGTATTGAGCGCTATTATGAATCAGTATTACACGGTAAAACCGGTTATGAAGAAGTTGAAGTCAATAACCGTGGTCGAGTGATCCGCCAATTGCATGAGCAACCACCACAAGCAGGTAAAGACATTTATCTGACACTCGATTTGCACCTGCAAACCTATATTGAGCAATTGTTAAGTGGTAGCCGCGCGGCAGTCGTGGTAACGGATCCGCGCACCGGTGGCATATTGGCCTTAGTGTCAAACCCAAGCTATGACCCGAACTTATTTGTCGATGGTATCTCTAATAAAGACTATCAAGGGTTATTGAACGACCCAGACCGCCCATTGATCAACCGCGCCACTCAAGGGGTTTACCCGCCCGCCTCGACGGTAAAACCCTATATTGCAGTTTCGGCTCTCAGCGCCGGTGTTATCACCAAAAACACCAGCTTGTTCGATCCCGGTTGGTGGCAGTTGCCCGGTTCGGAAAAACGTTTTCGCGACTGGAAGAAATGGGGTCATGGCCGGCTGAATGTCACCAAAGCGTTGGAAGAATCGGCCGATACCTTCTTCTATCAGGTGGCTTATGACATGGGAATAGATCGTTTATCCTCATGGATGAGTAAATTCGGTTACGGTGAATATACCGGCATCGACTTATCTGAAGAGCGGGCTGGCCTAATGCCGACCCGAGAATGGAAACAAAAACGCCATAAAAAACCTTGGTATCAAGGGGATACCATCCCCGTAGGTATTGGCCAAGGTTATTGGACTGCCACGCCTATTCAGATGGCAAAAGCCCTGATGACCCTGATCAATGATGGTGCAGTTAAAACACCTCATTTGCTGCAAAGCACTCGGATTGATGGCGTTTTAGTGCCTTATAAGCAGGAAGACAATACTCAGATTGGCGATATTCATTCTGGCTACTGGGAAATTGCCAAAGATGGCATGTATGGCGTGGCCAATCGCCCGAACGGAACGGGGCGTAAGTTCTTTGAAGGCACGCCGTATAAGGCAGCAGCCAAATCTGGTACCGCCCAGGTTTATAGCTATGAAACCTATAATGCCCACAAAGTGGCCGAGCATTTGCGTGATCACAAGTTGATGGTTGCATTTGCCCCCTACGAGAACCCGACCGTATCTGTCGCCATGATTTTAGAAAATGGCGGGGCCGGGCCTGCTGTAGGGACGATTACCCGCCAAATTCTCGACCATATCTTATTGGGCGATAACAACACTGAATTACCGGATGCAGCTCCTCTGCCTCCGGGCGTTGAAGCAGACTAGCCAAAGCAGATTAGTTGCAGCGGATTAAGGTAACTCATGACTGATAATCAACAAAAAGGCTCTTTGTGGTACAAAATGCACATTGACCTGCCATTTCTGCTTTGCGTACTGGCGCTGCTGGCTTATAGCGCCTTCGTGATGTGGAGCGCCAGCGGGCAAGACATAGGTATGATGGAGCGCAAGGTCGGTCAAATTGCAATGGGCTTGGTTGTGATGCTGGTCATGGCACAGATCCCGCCTCGCGTCTATGAAAGCTGGGCACCTTATCTCTATTTTGTCTGTGTCATTTTGCTGGTCTTGGTTGATGCATTTGGCCAAATCAGTAAAGGTGCGCAGCGCTGGCTGGATTTAGGCTTTATTCGCTTTCAACCCTCTGAAATTGCTAAAATTGCGGTTCCCTTGATGGTCGCACGCTTTATGAACCGCGACGTCTGCCCACCGTCATTGAAAAATACCGGTATCGCACTGATTTTAATCTTTATGCCAACCTTATTGGTGGCCGCACAACCCGATCTCGGCACCTCTATCCTGATAGCCGCATCCGGATTATTTGTTTTGTTCCTTTCCGGTATGAGCTGGCGTTTGATTGCCATTGCAGCCATTTTGGTTGCCGCATTTATTCCTATTCTCTGGTTCTTCCTGATGCATGGCTATCAGCGAGATCGCGTGATGATGCTGCTAGACCCAGAAAGCGATCCGCTCGGTGCGGGTTATCATATCATTCAGTCGAAAATTGCTATTGGTTCCGGTGGGTTATCAGGTAAAGGCTGGCTACACGGAACTCAATCACAGCTGGAATTCCTACCAGAACGCCATACCGACTTTATCTTTGCCGTACTGGCTGAAGAGTTAGGTTTAATCGGTGTGCTGGTGTTATTAGCTCTCTATTTATGCCTGATTATGCGGGGTTTGGTGATTGCAGCTCATGCACAAACCACCTTCGGCCGAGTCATGGTTGGCGGGCTAATGCTGATACTCTTTGTATATGTGTTTGTTAACATAGGTATGGTAAGTGGAATTTTACCTGTGGTTGGCGTACCTTTGCCTTTGGTCAGCTACGGAGGCTCGGCGCTGATAGTGCTGATGGCCGGGTTTGGTATCGTGATGTCGATACATACTCATCGAAAAATGTTATCTAAGAATTTATAGAGGTGAGCAATGCGTAAGGAATGGCTTTGGATCGGCATCGCAGGTGTATTGCTATCAGCATGTACCAGTCAACCTCCTGCACCCCAGCAACAAGTGCAGCAGACATACAATGGCCCGGTGGTAGAAATAGGCGGTGCAGAACCTCGTTATGAACCTTTCAATCCTAATTTTAATCAGGATTATAAAGTGAATGGCCAGTCTTACAGCATCGTTAAAGACCCGCAAAACTTCAGTCAAGTGGGTCTGGCAGCATGGTACGGTGAAGAGGCTAATGGCAACTCTACAGCAACGGGCGAAATCTTTGATCCCAATGCATTGACGGCGGCCCATCCTACTCTGCCCATCCCAAGCTATGTGCGAGTCACTAACATTAGCAATGGTCGCCAAATTGTGGTGCGCGTCAATGACCGCGGCCCTTATACCCCCGGCCGGGTGATTGATTTATCCAAAGCTGCCGCTGATCGCCTAAATATTTCGAATAATACCAAGGTGAAGATTGATTTTATCAATGTAGCACCTGATGGCTCATTATCTGGTCCCGGAATGGTTGGTACAACCATTGCGAAGCAAAGCTATGCATTACCTAGCCGACCTGATCTCACTTCCAGTGGCATGGGCACCCCAATTCAGCAGGATGCTCCGGCAGTAAGTGCGCCTGTGCGCCCTATCGATAATAGTCAGTTGTCCGGTGCCAATACGACCCAGCCCGTTGCACCACAAAGCAGTGGTTTCTTGCGCGCATCTACACCCGTGCCAGCAGGAGTGCTCGAAAGTTCAGAACCCGCCCTGAGTTCGCAATCAGTACAGCCACCGGTAGTCGCTAACCCCGGCCCAGTGACCTCGTCAGTGGCACCGGCCGCTGCCCCATCATCATCTGGTGGCTATGTGGTTCAAGTGGGCGCACTGAGTGATGCAAGCCGTGCCCAAACCTGGCAGCAAAGTCTGAGTCAACGTTTTGGTGTACCAGGGAAAGTAACCACCAATGGCAGTGTCCACCGTGTTCAGCTTGGGCCATTTAATAGCCGCCAACAGGCAGTTGAACTGCAACAGCGCCTGTCGAGTGAAGCTCAACAGCAGTCATTTGTGGTGGCGGCGCCTTAAATATACATAGCTTGTAGCAATTTAAGTCTAACCAAACAAAAATAACCGTAACTCCTTGTGCTAACAGAATGTTACGGTTGAATGTATAAACGCCACATGAGTTTATAGTCAAATTAATTGACGCTGTAGCAAGGCTACAGCGTCAAGCCAGAAGGCTATGGTATGATGTGGCACGTTTTTTAACTTACTCCCACGGATGTTGTTGTCCTGATCATGAAATATGTAACTACTTCTCGTATTATCAAGAGCCTGGCGCTCGGCACTGTTATTGTTATGAGCGCAGCATCTGCTGCAAACGCTGATGACGTCAACTTAAAAACCATGATCCCCGGCGTACCACAGATCGACGCGGAAGCCTACGTTCTGATTGATTACAACTCCGGCAAAGTATTAGCAGAAATGAATGCCGATGCACGCCGCAATCCTGCCAGCCTGACCAAAATGATGACCAGCTATGTGATTGGGCAAGCCATCAAAGCAGGTAAAATCGGGCCAGAAGATATGGTTACCGTGGGCAAAGACGCGTGGGCAACCGGCAATCCTGAGTTCAAGGGCTCTTCGTTGATGTTCCTGAAGCCAGGTGACCGTGTGCCAGTGTCTAAATTGACGCGTGGTATCAACCTGCAATCGGGTAATGATGCTTGTGTTGCTATGGCTGATTACGTTGCTGGCAGCCAAGACTCGTTCGTAAACCTGATGAATAACTACGTTAAAGCATTGGGCCTGCAAAATACCCAGTTCAAAACCGTTCACGGTTTAGATGCTGAAGGGCAGTACAGCTCTGCGCGCGATATGGCGCTGATTGGTCAAGCGCTGATTCGTGATGTACCCGATGAATATGCCATCTACAAAGAGAAAGAATTCACTTTCAACAATATTCGCCAGATGAACCGTAATGGTTTGTTGTGGGATACCAGCTTAAATGTGGATGGTATTAAAACCGGCCATACCGAAGCTGCTGGCTATAATCTGGTGGCATCTGCTACCGATGGTCAAATGCGTTTGATTTCAGCCGTTCTGGGTGGTCACACTTATAAAGGCCGTGAAACTGAAAGCAAAAAACTGCTGACTTGGGGCTTCCGTTTCTTTGAAACCGTAGCACCATTGAAAGTCGGTAAAGAGTTTGCTTCAGAGCCAGTTTGGTTCGGAGACAGTGACCGGGTGCAGTTGGGCGTGGATAAAGACGTCTACCTGACTATTCCACGTGGCCGAATGAAAGACTTGAAAGCCAGCTATGTTCTGAATACTCCAGAAATCCATGCGCCACTGGCGAAAAACCAGGTTGTCGGGATGATTAACTTCCAGTTGGATGGTAAAACCATCGATCAACGACCACTGGTTGTGATGAATGAAGTGAAAGAAGGCGGAATCTTCAGCCGCATGGTGGATTACATCAAACTGATGTTCCACCGCTGGTTTGGCTAATCGCAGGCCTTGAAAAGCCGAAGTAGACCCCCATATTATAAATAATGTGAAACTCCCGCCCAGGCGGGAGTTATAATTTTATAGTCGGGTACTTTTTATCCTAGCACCAGTCCGACAACAATCTGTCCGTCAAACCCCAGGAGCGCACATGAAAACTAAACTGAATGAACTGCTTGAGTTCCCTTGTCCCTTTACCTACAAGGTAATGGGCATTGCTGAACCTCAACTGGTTAACCAGGTGGTTGAAGTGGTACAGCGCCATGCTCCGGGCGATTATACCCCCGAAATCAAACCGAGCAGTAAAGGCAACTATCACTCTGTTTCCATTACCATTACAGCAACCCATATCGATCAAGTGGAAACGCTGTATGAAGAATTAGGTAATCTTGAATTGGTCAGAATGGTGCTGTAATAGCGTTCAAATACTGATCACTCACCTATGGCCCACACTGCTTACTCAGCCGTCGGGCCTTATTTTTTTACGGCCAAAGTATCGCTTTCATCCGTCAAAATAGTGCCTCCACACAACTGGACTGGTATACTGACGCCACCATTTCTGTAACCAGATGATGCCTCGCTTGCAACAACACAAGATCATTTTACGTCAGCTAGGGCTACAACCCTATGCCCCCGTATCTCAAGCCATGCATAATTTCACTGAGTTTCGCACCGATAGCAGCGCAGATGAAATCTGGCTGGTTGAGCATCAACACGTCTTTACTCAGGGTCAGGCAGGAAAAGCCGAACATGTTCTGATGCCCGGTGATATTCCGGTTATCCAAAGTGATCGCGGGGGCCAGGTTACTTACCATGGTCCCGGCCAACAAGTCATGTATATCATGATTGATCTCAAGCGGGCCAAATTGGGTGTGCGGCAGCTGGTGACCGCCATTGAAAATACCGTGATTGAGACGCTAGCCCATTTAGGCATTGAATCACAAGCCCGCCCGGATGCTCCCGGTGTTTATGTGGGTCAACAGAAGATTTGCTCATTAGGTCTACGCATTCGCAGGGGCTGTTCATTCCATGGTCTGGCATTAAATGTTGCAATGGATCTGGAACCCTTCCAGCGCATTAATCCCTGTGGCTACGCAGGCATGCAAATGACGCAAGTCAGCGCGCTGAAAGCGGGTACTACTATGGCCGATGTTCAACCCATATTGGTGCGCGAATTTACCCATCAGCTAGGTTATCCCGATGCCAAGCAGCAGCCGTGGTCATTGGCTGATTATTTACCACCAGACGCTCAATAGCCCGGCAATAAACAATGTGAAGTATGAATGATGCTCCCACCGCAACTCAATACGGCGCTATTTACAAACGCCTACAAAATTGGGGGCTGAATGGGACAGACTAAAGATGCTATAATTTTTAAACAATTTTAAAAATTTTTTTAACGACGCCACATCCCGTTGAATTTAATTAAAAATCTCAAGTTGAGAGATTCATAACTGGAACCTGCACGATTATGAGTAAACCGATTCAGATGGAACGCGGCGTCAAATACCGCGACGCAGATAAAATGGCGTTAATCCCGATTAAAACCGTGGTTACCGAACGCCAAGAGCTGCTACGTAAACCCGAATGGATGAAAATCAAGCTTCCTGCTGACTCTAGCCGCATTCAAGGTATTAAAGCAGCAATGCGAAAAAATGGTCTCCACTCGGTTTGCGAAGAGGCCTCCTGCCCCAACCTGTCGGAATGCTTTAACCACGGTACCGCGACCTTTATGATCCTCGGCGCGATTTGCACCCGCCGTTGCCCATTCTGCGACGTTGCACACGGCCGCCCAGTGACACCGGATGCCAATGAGCCAGAGAAATTAGCTCAAACAATCAAAGATATGGGTTTGCGCTATGTGGTTATCACATCGGTTGACCGCGATGATTTACGTGATGGCGGTGCCCAGCATTTTGCAGATTGTATCTCAGCGATTCGTGCCAAAAATCCAACCATTAAAATTGAAACATTAGTGCCTGATTTCCGTGGCCGTATGGATCGCGCGTTAGATATTCTGACTGTCACGCCACCAGATGTCTTTAACCACAATCTGGAAAACGTTCCACGGGTATATCGTCAGGTTCGCCCAGGGGCTAACTATGAGTGGTCGCTTAAATTATTGGAGCGCTTTAAAGAAGCCCACCCAGATATTCCGACCAAATCTGGTTTGATGGTTGGTTTGGGTGAAACGAATGCTGAAATCGTGGAAGTTATGCGCGATTTGCGCCGTCATGGGGTCACGATGCTGACGCTGGGGCAATATTTGCAACCTAGCCGTCACCATCTACCTGTACAGCGATATGTTAGCCCAGCAGAGTTTGATGAAATGAAAGCTGAAGCAATGGCGATGGGCTTTACCCATGCAGCTTGCGGCCCATTTGTTCGCTCCTCTTACCATGCTGACCTGCAAGCAAAAGGGTTGGAAGTTAAATAAGTCAAACTAGTCTGAATAGTTGTTCGGACTAATTTGATTGAAATATTTTATTACATCTCAAACAGCAGATAATCAAAAACGGATTTCCATTGGAGATCCGTTTTTTGGTTTCTCAGCCCGATTTCTATTACCTTACGATATAATCAGTCTTTATGCTCGATAGGCGGCTTGGCTTCTGTAGCAACTTTAGACTCGGCAGCCGTATTGGCTGGAGGAGCGTCGTCATTACCCATCGCCTTTTTAAAGCCTTTCAGCGCCGCGCCTAAATCCGCGCCCAACGTGCGCAATTTGCTGGTACCAAACAACAACACAATCAATATGCCGACTACCAGCAATTTGGTAATACTGATACCTTCCATACACACCTTCTTGATTAGTACTGTTCATTAAATCATGCGCTATTTACGAATAAATTGTCGATTAAAACAAGAGTAATATGTAACAGATTTCGTTAGTGAACTATGATTTACTCAAGAGTCTATTCTCATTTATTTTGACTCATTCCGGATGAGACATTGCCGTTAACATCCCCCCAAAGCAGAAAGAACGAGGGAGCCGCCAATTGCCTTATTCAAGTAGAATCAATACTCGCAGATCCGGGTTAAGTTTTGCTAAAAGGACTTATTTGCCCCGCGCATTTGGTTTAGGTATTGGCATGTTTTGTGTGGGCTCCGTACTCTACACACAGAATGCTCCATTATGGCTATGGCTCATGCTGGTACTAAATGGATTGGTATGGCCACATATTGCCTATCTACTGGCCTCACGCTCTCAACAACCGTTTGAGCAAGAAATCATAAATATGAAAATAGACTCGGCACTGGGAGGTGTCTGGGTTGCAATAATGTCATTCAATGCTCTGCCATCAATCGTTATTCTCTCTATGATGAGCATGAACAATATTGCTTCTGGTGGGAAAAATGTTTTTTGTAAAGGACTGGCTTTACAGATAGCCTGTAGCTTACTGACTGCGTGGATATTTAATTTACCCTTTAAACCTGAGACCTCGCCATTTCAGGTATATGCCTGTCTGCCGATGATAATTATTTATCCTTCCCTGCTTGGACTAGTCACCTATCGTACCGCAAAACGCCTGGCTGAAAATAAAGAAGAATTATTGCGTATCAGTGTCAGGGATGGATTAACTGGGCTCTATAACCGCAGACATTGGGAACATCAGCTACATAATCAATTTGATAGTTGCCGACGTTACCAACATGGTGACACGCTAATTTTACTGGATATTGATAATTTTAAATCTATTAACGATACCTTTGGTCATGCAGTGGGTGATGAAGCTATTACTGTTCTTGCGGAAGAATTACTGCTGGGATTGCGAGCCATTGATATTGTTGGCCGCTATGGTGGTGACGAGTTTGGTGCTATTTTACCCAATACAACTCCCGAACAAACTCGGGAAGTATTAATGCGAATTCAAGAAAGGTTAGCCGATTTAGTTTTTATTCAAGCACCCCCTCTGCAACTTAGAGTCAGTGCCGGTATCGCGGATTACCGTCATGACATGATTAACTATCAGCAATGGTTAAAAGCCGCCGATTCTGCACTATATTTGGCAAAAGACAATGGTCGCAACCGCATTGAGCTGGCAAGCTGAATAGCGGTAAAATACCAATATAGTGGCATCCCTAAAAAAAGGTGTTTATGTTTAATACATTGCTTGCAGTATTTATTGGTGGTGGTGTGGGCAGTGTCGCCCGTTGGCTGGTCAGCCTGAAGCTAAACAGTTTGTCCCCAAATATCCCAGTGGGAACACTTATTGTAAACTTGGTCGGTGCTTTTATTATCGGCCTGACATTAGCCCTGTTCACCCGAATCGCACACATTGATCCTGTTTGGAAATTACTTATTACTACTGGTTTTTGTGGTGGACTGACAACATTTTCAACCTTCTCTGTTGAGGTTGTCTATTTACTTCAGGATGGGAAATTAGCTTGGGCTGCGGCAACAGTTGCACTTAATCTGGCCGGTTCACTAGCCATAACAATGCTGGCTTTCATATTGGTTAATTACTTTGCTGCTCAATAATCGTGGATAAAAAATCACAATTACTTACAGCGTCTTAATGTTTTCTTAAACTACGAACCGGATAATTATTTAGCTGAGAACAGTTAGCCAATGGGGTGACTGATGTGCCGGATAGATCCTATGTTTAGTTTACCCAAAACAGGAACCGAATGGCTGGCAGTTATTTTTTGCCTGGCTATCACTGTTGCCTTTTTAACGGCATATCTCTTTTAGCTCATTTCGCTTCAATGCTTGTTGAGGCTATAAATAAAAAACCCGCCTGATAAAAATGAGGCGGGTTTTAAGAGATATGGGCTACTTAGATAGCGATAACATTAGCAGCTGATGGCCCTTTGGCACCGCTCGTGATTTCAAATTCTACACGCTGGCCTTCAGCAAGAGTTTTGAAACCGTTGCTAGCGATGGCTGAGAAATGAACGAAAACGTCCTTGCTGCCATCTTCTGGGGTAATAAAACCAAAGCCTTTAGCTTCATTGAACCACTTAACGCTACCTTTAATCTTAGACATCAAACTTACCTTTACGTGAATGTTGGACACAAAATGTGTGTCAAATACAGTACAGCAATAGAACTGTTTTTTGTCCACGGCAGAGATCACAAAAAATAGAGAAAAAGTGAAAAGCTCAGCTTTTATCCTCAATTTTTAGCACAGAAATCCATATTTTGTTCTTTTACAGCTCACCCGCACTAGCCCTAGAAAAGTCCCAGACTGTATCTGAAAGCGTTTCACCTGTATTATACTTATCCATTGGATACGCTAATATGAGATGCATGATGAACGGTAGAATAACAACTTTTTTTGAAGATAAAGGTTTTGGTTTTATCACCGATGAGAACGGAGATAACCGTTATTTTCACGTTATTAAAGTTGCTAATCCCGAGATGATTAAAAAAGGTGCGGAAGTGACTTTCGAGCCAACGACCAATACCAAAGGGTTGTCAGCATTTGCGGTGAAAGTGGCGATTGAGAGCAAATACATCTTTATTGCCAATGAAAGAATCAAGCTCACCAGTATCAAGTCCTTCAATACTTTTACTAAAGAAGTGCCTGCACAGGCTGAAGTTGATAAAGCCAATACCATCCTTTCAGTCAATTTACTGATGAGTAAAATCCGGCCGCAGGAAGAAGATATTTCTGAGAAAACTGTGCCATTGAAAATGTTATCGATAACAACATTCCAAAATGTTACTTACACATTCTCAGAGCATGAAGTCGATATTGACAGTACGATTGCCAAATTGAAGAGTATTTAATCCCGATTTGTTTTAACTAAAACGCCGCGATATCCCCATAAACATCCCCAAATAGCTTTGGGGATGTCCGGGTATTCCCGGTTTTTGAAGCTGGCATCCCTGCCCGCTAGCACTAGACAATCCCTTTGGTATTCTCTGATGTTGACGGGAAAAGTAACTAAAAACCCAGTCCGTTATTTACATTAACTATTTGAACATAAACATTTTAATCAATTCAACGTCAGTACGGGCTCCCAGTTTTTTCATAGCAGACCGTTTTTGCCCACTGACTGTTTTCTCACTTTTTTCAAAATCTTTGCGATATCACCGCCGGAAAAACCTTCATTAAATAATTTCAACACGATATTTTCATTGGGTGTCAGATACTGCCGCTCTGACGAAGGTATACTCAGAATTTTCGCAGATTTGCGCTCAGATAAGTTATCTTTGAGCCCGCGAAACTTACGTTTGAAGACAGTCGTAATTTTATTAGTGACAGTATCAACGCAGTCTTCTCTGAAGATCATCGTCACATTACTGAATCTTGGGATACCCTGTAAAAAGCTGTTCAAACGAGCATCACAAATCAAAAAAACATCAGCTTCAGAAGGTGCTTTATCGAGACGTTTTAGAGCATCAAAAAAACTGAACTCATCAACCCCAATAAAAATGATATCTGCTGAATAAAATGCTTTTCGATAGAATTTGATCTCTTTTTTAAATCCTAGAGATGTAAATATCTTTTTTACGATAGCTACCATACCTAGTGTTTGATATTTATCGTTATCAACGATCATACAGCTTATCATATTGGCCACACCCGCTAGTGCTTTAGCACTCTATGAATTGTTAACTCACATCTGTTTATGATGAAATTAAAACTATTAAATATTATGAAGATAGACTAGAAATACCCTACTTTTGAGTAAACCATAGAGGCGTAATGAGATATATAGGAAGGCAACACCGGAGGGTGTAGGAAACTTCTTTTTTACAAAAGAATATTTCTCTTTTTTTATTTATACTTAAATCTGCCAAGCGTGACAGCATTTAGATTATATGTAAAAATAGTGAAAAATTAGTAGCCTAACTAGGAAAATTCTAATGTTATACCTACGCCATTTACAGCCAGAAATCTTATTTAACCTTATTTCAAGCCGAACGATTATATGAGAAATGTTGGTTTACATGCGCTAAAGACATTGAGCTGCTTTTCTGCCGTTACCTTTTATTCTGCCAGTAAAACCTGTACCGAACAGTGCTTCCTAGGTGGAGAAGTAATGAGTGTTCTGTACTTTTTGTCGATCATCGCCACCCCGCTGTTTTTTATGATTATCGGTTATATCGACTCAAGTGATGAGATAGATCAAACAGATATACTCAGAAAATTAAAATCTATCATAACCATTATCATTTTCTGGAACGTGCTTTTCTACTTTATCAATGAGGATGGCTTCAAGCGGGGCTATTTCTTACAAAGCTGGCTTTTATTCAGTATTGCTATTATTTATCTGATCAACCCGATAATCTCGAAAGTATTACAAAGTAACAGAACGACTATCATCACCCTCTCATGTTTGGTTATATTCTCTATTTCTATCGATTTAATTAGCGCGTTCAGTGAACGACCATATTTAATTGATTTCCCACAATATTTTAGACTATGGACGTGGGTGTTTTATTATATGACTGGCAGATTTCTCTGCTCAAAGATTTGCCAAAAAATAACCAAATTGCCTAAGATACGTCTTGTCGCAAAAGTGCTTCTTATCCCGACGGCAATTTCAATGTATTACTATGAAAGTTTTATGTCGATACATGTATATAAAACAGTGAATGCAGGCTACTTCCTCGATAATTTACACGTTTTAATCCTGAGTCTATGTTTATTTGTCATATTTGATAACTTTGACACTAAACGTGAATGGATAAAGAAAACCTTAGCCTATATCAGCCCATCCATGATTGGCGTGTATATTTTGCATGACGGAATTTTCTATTTTATCGCCAGCGCGTATAACTTATCCGATGTCACATTGAGGTTCACATTACTGTTATCAGTATTTGCGGCCTCAGTCCTGTTATCACGGATTCTATTACTTAATAAATACACGTCACGTTTCATTTCATTTTGATAGACATAACCCGCCGCCATACAAAGTGGTGGCGGGTCAGATAGAGCAGCAACAACAAAACTCGCACAAGCGAAAATAGACTAGCAGAATCAACTATATCGGTGACAGTAAATGATGGGGATAGCAGGCACTTCTGTTGCCGGCACTTTTCATCATTGAATCTGAATCAAGGTCAGTGTATTGCCCACTTGAATTTTAGCTTAGCTGCTCGATTTATGAACCCCAATGCGGGGTTTAGTTAAATATAGAATAAGCCACCCTCAAGCGGCTTATTCTACGTTGAAAGGACAACAAACCGCCTTAGAATCACTGAGGCCGATATATGTCTCTGTAGTGAGCTAATCTTTCCCGGAAAAAACCGAGTTCATCTGATGAAAGTTTTGCTTCAATTTCATCAACTTTAATTTTCTTTTTTTGGTTTTCCATAAAAGCAACCGTGGATGCCACAAAATCCAGGCTGGTATGGCAATATGCCGAAACAAGTTTCTCAAGTGCTGACATGTTACCCCCCTTTATCCGACGTAGCACACTGCGAAATTTAACACAAATAATTATATTAAAACCGGGACACAGATCAACCAAAAAGGAAATAGCCAACCTTAGCCCCCCCGATACCGGTAGTGTTATTGATTTTACTGACATTAAACTGAAGTCAGTTATTTTGTCGTGGGTCGATGTTTTTTAGCGGATTTTCCGTTATCGTTTAGATAACCCAGCCAAAACTTGCCATTTATAATGAGAACAGAATTGAAATGAGAAAAACAACGATGATTATGATAGCAATTGCCCTCGCGGTATTTGCTTACACGCACTTTACCGGAGCCTAACGCAATCAAACCTATGCTAAAAGTTATTGCACAAGACTTTATCAAACCAGAAAACATCAGTGATGTTATGCCGCTATATAAAGAATTAGTGGAAAAAACAAAGCTTGAACCCCTTTGTATTTCCTACGATTTATATATTGATAATAAAGACTCTGGTAACTTCGTTTTTATTGAAGAGTGGCCAGACCAAGCGGCATTAGATACACACTGCGCCACAGAGCATTTCAGGCGGTTGGTTCCACAGATCAACCAATATCAGCGAAAAGAGTGCACACTCATCTTTATGCACCCTTTTGAATAGCGTTTCAAAGCAACCGGTTACAATACCTGTTGCTCTTCTTCATGATATTGATTCTGCCACATAGCTGAGTATCGGCCATTTTGCAGCAATAATTCCTCATGCCGCCCGCGTTCAACTATTGTGCCCGCTTCCATCACAATAATTTCATCAGCATCAATGATGGTGGATAAACGGTGAGCAATAACCAACGTCGTGTGATCACGGCTAACTTCCCGCAAATGGGCCTGAATCTCGCGCTCAGTATGGGTATCTAATGCACTGGTTGCTTCATCGAAAACCAAAATAGCCGGATTTTTAAGAATCGTGCGCGCAATCGCTACTCGCTGTTTCTCACCACCAGATAGCTTAAGCCCGCGCTCCCCGACTCGCGTCTCATAACCATCAGGCAAGCTAATAATAAAATCATGGATATGCGCAAGTTTAGCTGCACGTTCTATTTCTGCAAAACTTGAAGAGGTTCTGCCATAAGCAATGTTATAACGCAGTGTGTCATTAAATAGCACGGTATCTTGAGGCACGATACCAATAGCCTCACGTAAACTCGCTTGAGTAACATTGCGAACATCTTGACCATCAATATAAATCGCGCCATCAGTCACATCATAAAAACGAAACAGCAAACGTGATAGTGTCGATTTACCTGCTCCCGATGCACCAACGACTGCCACCGTTTTACCCGCCGGAATAGTAAAATCTACTTTATTCAGAATAGGTCTGCGTGGGTCATAACCAAAACTCACAGAGTCAAAGCGCACTTCTCCTTTTGTCAGCTGCAAAGTTGGTGCATTAGGACAATCTGTAATTTCTTTTTTTACCATCAATAAATCGAGCATATTCTCCATATCAATCAGCGCCTGTCTGATCTCGGAGTAAATAAATCCAAAGAAGTTGAGTGGCTGATACAACTGGAGAAGATAAGCATTAACCAATACAAAATCACCGATGGTCAGACGGCCTTGCGTAATGCCTTGCGCCGCCATAGACATCATCACAACCAGCCCTACCGATATAATGGCAGTTTGACCCAGGCTTAATGCAGTAAAGCTGAATTGATTTTTTATTGCTGCATATTCATACAGCTGCCGAGAGTGATTAAAACGTTCGGCCTCAAACTGTTCATTACCAAAATATTTTACAGTTTCATAATTTATCAGGCTGTCGATAGACTTGGTGTTGGCATCGGCATTAGCTTGATTCAGCTCGCGCCGGAAGCGAGTTCGCCAACTGACAGCCATTACGGTAAATAGAATATAGCAGGCAACGGTCGCCAGAATGGCTACAGCAAACCAACCATCGAGCAGATGCCACATAATAAGAGAGACCAATGTTATCTCAAATAAAATGGGGAATATAGAGAACAAGATGCGTGAAAGTACCGTCGCAACCGCTTGTGTACCCCGCTCAATAGATAAAGATAACCCGCCCGTTTGTCTGTCCAGATGAAAACGTAAGCTGAGATCGTGTAATTGTTTAAATACTCGTAAACCAAGCAACCGGGTCGCATTCTGACTGACATGCACAAACATAACATTACGCAATTCTTCAAATAGAGAAGCACTGACTCTCGCGACCCCATAGGCAATTATCAAGGTGATGGGAATTGCCATCATCTTGGCATTTTCACTGCTCAATGTGTCGATCATCGCCCTATATGCAAGAGGGACCAGAGTGGTGCTGACCTTCGAAACCACCATAAATATGACGGCGGCAATCAGGTAGTAACGCAGTTTAGGATTATTTTTAGGCCACAGATAAGGCAGCAGGAATTTCAGTATACGGGAGCGATCCATATTTATTTATTTGTCATCTCAGGTGGGTTAGCAGTCATTATTTTTTTATATTCTGCCACGTATCAGAGTTATGGCCTAACAAACCAGACGATAATCTATCATCTACCCACACTCTGTCCGATGAATAACAGAAGAGTCTTATAAGTTATAAAAATATATACACTATAATTAGTGTAACTTGTGGAAACTTGAGGTTAGCAGATGATGTGGCTCGAACAAGGTTTATACCTGAGAATCAGTGAAATGGACAATGGTCCGCGACCACTGCCACTTCAGAGTGGTTTCAATGCGACATCAGCATATCGAGCACTCGGCCTATTCAATCCATCAGAAACCTCTGATGCCTACTACATTTTATCTAATGACCGAGATGAAATATGGTTTATCTGTAATCGTCATTTAAGAACGATTGCACTCTCCCCTGAACCAGAAGATTTCAGAAGACCGCTTTCAACCTTTACTAATTTCGCTTAGTGATTATTGATATATAGGTGTAATACTGTTCCAGATATATTAGAAAGTACAATTGAAAAGCCCCACTTGAGATGAGTGAGGCTTTTCAATTGTATGTACACAAGTCGATAATGACCAAAAAACCGAATCAGTATCTGTTGATTCCATATGATTACCCAGCATCATTTAATTATATAAAATACATGTAAAACAGTATATTGGCTGGGTTCCTCTCACATTTCATCGCCCGGTATGCAAAACGACTAATCCGCTTACATACTGGTCTCGAGATCATTTATCTTAATAAGTGCTGGTTTTATTTTATCTTCACAAGTGCAAGATAGAGAAATAAAAAAGGGATTAAATCTTAGATATTAAAATCGTTGCTAATGCGGAACTTGATTGCGCCAATATCAACAAGCATTATGGAAAAAACCAGCAAAATGCAACAAACTTACATATCATTAGCCGCATGTCACACTGTATCTTCAAAATATAGCTATCCCACGCCAATACATCATGACCCGGTAATTCCTTTAATGCTATGTGGAAAAATGTGATTATTGTGATAGATAGAATTCATCTTGAGGCTAATGCAGAACTAAAAATATTGCAGGATATCTTAATCGAGCGGCTGTCGAATTACGCCATAATACACTCATTCAAAAGCCGCTGTTAACCGCGTAATTACTCGTCGAAGAACCAATAACCCTGATTAACCAAATCAGTTAGCTCAGCTACAAACGCTGGATTATGTAATGCCTCCCCCAGCTCTTTTTTACCAACCATAGTATAACGGCACAGTGCATCAGCGGCTTTAGGATCCACCGTTTCCAGTCGTTCACTGTTGATAAAGAAGCTGTCTCCAACGTGTAAAACCCGTAGCCCATTCAGACGTATCAAGACTTCACCATCCATCAGTGCATCGACAATCTCAGTTGGCTCGTAAGGTGGATCTACTGGCGCAATATCCAGTTCATGGCGCGGTGTTGTGGCAAAGCGCCCGAACCATTGTTTAAAATCTTCCGGTTGATTAATCATATTGATCATCATTCCACGCAAGCGGTCGAGTTCATATTCTTCCACCCGCCCTGGATGCTCGCGACAGGTTAAATCAGGATCACTGTAGTGCTCACCGCCAAGATCATTCTCCAGCGCATAATCAGCATAACTACTGATTAAATCCCTGCTATTTGGTCCGCGAAAGCCCACTGAGTAGTTGAATGCAGTTTCATGGGTAAACCCATCATGTGGGAAACCTGGTGGAATATATAAGATATCGCCCGGAGCTAAATCTTCATCAATAATCGGTGTGAATGGCTCAACATGCAGCAGTGCCGGATGCGGGCAAAACTGCTTCAGTGGCAGTTTATCGCCCACGCGCCAACGGCGGCTCCCCATCCCTTGGATAATAAAGACATCATACTGATCGATATGCGGTCCAACGCCGCCGCCTGGGACAGAAAAAGAGATCATTAGATCGTCTAAGCGCCAGTCCGGTAGCACTCGAAATGGGCGAACCAACTCAGCAGATGGAGCATGCCAGTGGTTAACCGCTTGGGCCAGTAGTGACCAGTTGGTTTCCCCCAGATGATCAAAATGCTCAAAGGGCCCGTTACTTGCCTGCCATTGGCCATTAACATGACTAACTAAGCGACTGTCTACCTCAGCCTCCATTGCCAGCCCAGCCAACTCATCCGGCGTAATCGGATCGACAAAGTTCGGGAAGGCATTTTTTAATACCACAGGTTGTTTTTGCCAATATTTCTCTAAGAATTCGGGCCAATTAAGATTGAGTTGATAAGTCATGCTTTCACACCAGTAAGAAGACAAACGGCCATGATTATAAAGTGGCTACCACATGCCTTGCCTTGTCATTGGTCAATGACGTCGTAAGGTTAAGTAAAAAAAAGAGGGTTAGAGTCATTAATCAAAGCACTGGGTTGATGGTATTAATCCGTGTATTTACGGTTATGTCGAACATGACTCACCACCGAGCTCTGCTCAGATATACGCGCCGATCAATTGGGTTCAGCACATATGATTCAGGCCTATTAGCGCCGTTTATCTGAAGTGAATATTCAGAGAATTAATATCACATACCCACATTACTCAAAGTTATTTCGAAAAGATAAATTAAGTGTTATTGATTAAGAACAACATTGATATCGTTCAAGATTATTCTTTCACATATTTAACTCATTTTATGACTTATCAAAAAGCATCAAAAAAACACTTCTAATTTTATGATAACTACAGGACTAACTGTAATATTTTCTGCTTGTTAAAAAACACACACTAATATTTTTATAGCGAAATAAATAACTCTTGATATTCTGCCGCATTGAATATCAGCGTATTTATTCAATTTATATTCCCGCTGATAAACATGACTTTCAAACCGTTTCAAAGGCGGTGTATCTCTTTTTTGCAATGAGTGATATGACATCATCTCATTACGTTTAATATTTTGAGCTTTTATGGACAAAACATTATTGGCTGGAGCAATTAGTCTGTCTTTGGTTACATTACCTGTTCAGGTATTAGCTTTTACGCCAATTGTAGAGGGAAACCATCAACAATGAAATCGTCGATAGTGGCGGACAAATTGTGCGTAATAGTGGCGTCATCAATAATGGCTGGGTTTATGGCTCCACCCAAAATGGAATAATGACGAATTTAGCAAAACCAATACAGTCACCATTAATAATATTGGCTTCGATAATGATTTCTCCGATAATGTCAGTAAATATGGTATAGGCATCGATACCACTGTTGCCAATAACACCTCAATTTTTGCCGAAATGGATTGTCTTAATGGTTCAAAAATTGAAACACCGATAACAGCTAATATCGGATTCCGTCTACGGTTCTAATTTTTTGCCAGCTCCTTTTCTGAGGATTATCTTATTTACGGCAACATTCATGGCCCCTCCATTTTATTTAAAAAAGACAACCAATAAGATATTTCTCATAAAAACCCATCATTTTGTAGGATATTTCCCACAGAATATATAAGTTATCTCTTATGTTTTCTTATATTCTGAAAATGGATTTTAAAATAACGTTTACCTAGGCATAATGCGGCGAAATTTTATTAAGCCCTTTTATTCTGCCCCAGCCGGGCAAAGAGGATATGCCCTGTGCTGCGCGCCTGTTATTTCTCCTTTATTGCGAGTGTGTTATTCCCGTTACTGGCTATTTCGCCTGTCAGTTATGGCGCGGAATTCCCCCCCGTTGAGCAAAGTATTCATCAGCAGGAACGGCAGCGAGCACTGGAAGCGCGTTTGGCCCCCTCAACACCGGATGTGCGTTTATCAGCGCCAGCGGCCTATTTAGGCCGTATTGTCTTCCCGGTTGAGCAACCCTGCTTTGCCATCGATCGTATAAAAATCAGTGGTGCAGAGCCATTACCTCGCTGGTTGCCACTGCAACATATCGCCAATCAAGCACAAGGCCAGTGTTTGGGGGGCCAGGGCATTAACCTGCTGATGAGCCAGATGCAAAACCGCCTGATCGACCACGGATATGTGACCACCCGGGTACTGGCTCCGCAGCAGGACTTAAAAAGCGGCACACTGTCGTTACACGTCGTGCCCGGCAAAATACGCCATGTTGAGCTGACGCAGGCTAGTGACCACCATGTCACGTTGTTCAGTGCCTTCCCTGCCCGCCCCGGTAACTTGTTGGATTTGCGTGATATCGAGCAAGGACTGGAGAACCTACAGCGCGTCCCCACGGTGCAAGCCAACATGGAATTGCTCCCGGGTGAGGCCCCCGGCGAGACAGATATCGCCCTGAGCTGGAAGCAGAGCAAAATGTGGCGACTGGCGGCCTCGCTGGATGACTCTGGCACCCGCAGTACCGGCCGCTATCAAGGTGGCGCAACCTTGTTTCTGGATAACCCGCTCTCTCTGAGTGACCTGTTTTATGTCTCTGCCGGGGGTTCAATAAAGAATCGCGGTGATAAAGGCACCAATAACCTGACTGGCCACTACTCGCTACCGTTTGGTTACTGGACCGCTAGCATGACCGCCAGCAGCTATGACTACCACCAAACGGTGGCAGGTCTGAATGGCGACTACAACTACAGTGGTGAAAGTGAGAACGTAACGCTGCAACTCAGCCGCCTGCTGCACCGCAATGCCAGCCAAAAAACCACCCTGACCTACGATGTGCTAACCCGCTCGTCGAAAAACTATATCAATGATACCGAAATTGAAGTGCAGCGCCGCCGCACCTCGGCCTGGCGTGTCGGGCTGGAACATCGCCACTTTATCTCGCAGGCGACACTGGACGCGGGTGTCAGTTACCAGCACGGCACCCGCTGGTTGGGTGCCGTGCCCGCCCAAGAAGAGTATTTCGGCGAAGCCACTGCCCTGAGCAAAATTCTGCGTTTGAATGCGCAACTGGATATTCCTTTTGTGGTTGCGTCGCAAAACGTCCATTACAACCTGCAATATCAGCGGCAAAGCACCGACACGCCACTGACGCCACAGGATCAATTCTCTATCGGTGGCCGCTGGTCGGTGCGCGGGTTTGATGGCGAACGCACGCTGAATGCCGATCGCGGCTGGACGGTGCGCAATGATCTCGGCTGGTATACCCCACTGCCTGGTCATGAGCTTTATATCGGCGTGGATTACGGCGAGGTCGGTGGTCACAGTGACCCCTATCTGTTGGGCCACCATCTGGCGGGCAGTGTCGTCGGGGTGCGTGGCAATGTGTTGAATACCCGTTATGACCTGTTTGCTGGCAAGCCGCTGTCAAAACCTGATGGCTTCCAGACCGACTCAGTGACTGTGGGCTTTAACCTGAACTGGCAATACTGATGCACCCGCTTAACGCTTTACTCTGGGATGAGTTATGAATAAGAACCTGTACCGTATCGTATTTAACAAGACTCGTGGCTTGTTGATGGTAGTGGCCGATATCGCCGCCTCCGGTCGGGCCGCCTCGTCACCCTCGTCAGGTATTGGGCATACTCAACGCCGTCGTATCAGTGCCTTGTCATCGCTGAGTTTTAGCCTGTTACTGGCCTTAGGCTGCGTCTCGTTATCCGCGCAAGCCAATATTGTCGCCGATGCCAGTGCGCCGAGTAACCAACAGCCGACCATTATCAGCAGTGCCAACGGTACGCCACAGGTCAACATCCAGACACCCAGCAGCGGTGGGGTTTCCCGTAACGTTTACAACCAGTTCGATGTTGATAATCGCGGCGTGATCCTTAATAACGGCCACGGTGTCAACCAGACCCAACTCGGCGGTTTTGTCAACGGTAACCCGTCGCTGGCACGCGGTGAGGCCAGTATTATCCTCAACGAAGTCAACAACCGCGATCCGAGTAAACTTAACGGTTATATCGAGGTTGCTGGCCGCAAAGCGCAGGTGGTTATCGCCAACCCATCAGGCATTACCTGTGATGGCTGTGGCTTTATTAATGCCAATCGCGCCACGCTGACCACTGGTCAGGCACAGCTCAATAACGGCCAACTTACTGGCTACGATGTGGATCGGGGTGAGATTGTTATTCAGGGCAAAGGTCTGGACAGCAGCAGTCAGGACCATACTGACCTGATCGCTCGTTCGGTTAAAGTCAATGCCGGTATCTGGGCCAGTGATCTGAAGGTCACCGCCGGGCGCAATCAGGTTGACGCCGCGCATCAAAATATTACCACCAAAGCCGATGATGGCAGCGCCCACCCTACCGTGGCGGTGGATGTCGCCAATTTGGGCGGCATGTATGCCGGTAAGATTCGCCTAATCGGGACTGAAACCGGTGTCGGGGTGCACAATGCCGGTGAGATAGGTGCGTCAGCCGGCGATATCACTATCACGGCGGATGGCATGCTGGTCAATAGCGGCCAGATCAACAGTGCTCAACATCTGGCGGTGAATACGGCCGCCGGTATAGAGAACGCAGGTGTACTCTATGCGCAGGGCAATAACCAGCTCACCACCGCAGGCAAGTTGAATAACACCGGTACTGTCGCGGCGGCAGGTGATACCGCTCTGCGTGCAGCTGAAGTCAATAGCAGCCGCAATTCTCTCTTAGGTGCGGGCGTCAAATCCGACAATAGCAGCATTACCCGTGGCACCTTGCGGGTTGATGCCAGCGGACAGTTAATCGCTCAGGGAAAAAATATTAGCGGCACGGCGCAGGTACTTAACGCGCACAGTATCGATCTGAGTGGCAGCCAAACACAGAGCCGTGACCTGACACTCACCGCGCAAGGTGGCGCTATCGATCTCAGCGGGGCTGAACTGTTAGCCAGTGACAACCTGTCTGCTTCGACCGCCGCTATGTTACGTACTGACAACGCCAGATTGATTGCGGAGAGGGTCACGCTTGACGCCCAATCGCTTTCTAATCTCGGCGGGGTGATAGCCCAAACCGGAACCACAGATTTCAACCTGAATCTGCCGGGTTATCTGGATAACCGGGGTGGCACCCTGCTTTCTAAAGGCAATGTGGCGGTCAACGCACAGCGCCTTGATAGCAATGGTGGCAGCCTGTTAGCGGCGGGCGTACAAAGTGATGGACGCCTGATGGATAGCGGTGATTTGAGGGTAACCACCCGTCAGGATCTGATCGCGCAGGGGCAGACCCTCGCCGCCGGTGCTATGACGTTAACCGGTAGCCGGGTTGATTTGACCGACAGCCATACCCAAGCCCGAGAGATAGCTATCACCGCCAACAGGGGTGATATCAGTACGCAGCGCGCCAATATTCTCGCCCTGGGTTCTCTCACCATTAATGCGGGGGCCAGTGCCGAGCAAACCCTCAATAACCAGAGTGGCACACTGGCGGCGAATAACATCACGTTGAATCTGGGCCAACTTGACAATAACGCAGGCAAAATAGTTGCCAGTCAGGATCTGACCCTTGATTTGCAGCGTGACTTCAGCAATCTGGCCGACTCGACACTGCAGGCCGGACATGATTTAACCTTAACCACTCGCGGCGCGTTAACCAATGACGGACAGTTATTAGCGGGCGGCAAACTCAGCACCGGCTCAAGCAGCTTACTCAATAGCGGCCATATTATTGCGACGCAAGCTAGCCTCAATGCAGCAGGCGCATTGATTAACCGTGGTGAAATATCAACCAGCGGGCGACTCGATACCGATTCCAACACCCTATTCAACACCGGCACTCTGATCAGTGCCGAAGCCACGCTTAAAGCACGGGAGCGTATTACCAACTCCGGCCCCGGCGCCCTGATCGGTGCCACCGATGAAAACGGTACTTTAGCCTTGTTGGCACCGGTAATTGAAAACAGCGATACCGTCACTAACACTGATTCCTCGCCAACCACCACCCTTTTAGGCATGGGCAAGGTTATCCTTGCCGGTGCATTGGACAACAGCGGCAATTATCTGGCGGCGACTCAGGTACTCAATATTTCGGGTTTGATTGAATCCGGCAAAGAGATGTTGATTTATGCCACGACGCTAACCAATCGCCGTCATATTCTCACCGCCAATAGCAACTTTGTTGTGGCCGACACCGTGAATGGGTCGGCGGTCTGGACAGAAGAAAACCCTGATATTCCAGGCGGACGCTACAGTGAACCCCCTCATGGTGGTGCAGATAACAGCGATTATATCGGCACCGATTATACGTCGACTATCGCCTACAACGGCATCGATCAAATCAGCCCAGAGGCACAACTGCTGGCCGGCGGGAACCTGACGCCACAGGTCAGCACGCTGGAAAACTTCTGGAGTAAAATCAGTGCACAGGGCGAGATTTCACTCTCTGGCGTCACTCTGCAACAGGATGGCTGGGGCAGCGCACAACGCCTGATCGAACGCACCACCTCCAGCGGTCACTGGAATTACCGTAACTATAAAGGCGGCTTGTGGAACAGAAGTTGGGGGCCAGAGGTCAAAGAGCGCGCGACTAACCAATATGCGTCAAGCATCACCGCACAAACCATCAGCGGCAGTGGCACCACAATCAATAACGGGGCCAACCCTGGGACTATTGCACCACCGAGTGATCGCGACAACACCGGTAAAGATCTCGCTGTCGAGTTTAACGGCATCTCCCTGACCCAGCCCAATGGCCGACTGTATAAGTTCAATACCGACTACACAGTCAGCGGCGGCTATCTGATTGAAACTAACCCGGCATTTGCCAATCTGAATAACTGGCGCGGGTCAGATTACGTACTCCAGCAGTTGAATAGTAACCCGGATGTGATATTCAAACGCTTGGGAGATAACGCCTATGAACAACGTCTGGTGCGGGATCAGGTACTGGCACTGACCGGTCAGGCGGTCGCCACGGATTACCGCAGCGCCCAAGAGCAGTTCGAGCAACTGTTTGCCGCGGGCCTCGAATACAGCAAATCTTTCAATCTTGCCCTTGGCACCCACCTCAGTGCCGAGCAGATGGCGGCATTAACCAGTAACATTGTGCTGATGGAAAGCCGCGAAGTCGCCGGGCAAACCGTGCTGGTACCGGTGGTGTATCTGGCGGGGGTGAAACCGGGCGACTTGCGTGCCAATGGTGCATTGATTGCCGCGAATAATATCGAATTAACCGATATGCAGGGTTTTACCAATCAGGGCGCGATTAAAGCCAGCAATGACCTGAGTATTAGCATGGCGCAAGACATCACGCTCAATAACCGTGGTGGCTTACTTCAAGCCGGTGGCAATATGTTGCTCAGCACACTGAACAGCGATATTGACCTGACCAGCGCGCGGTTAAATGCCACTAATCTGCAACTCAATAGCGGCCGCGATGTGTTACTGCGCACCGCCAGTGAGCAACTCAGCAGTGACAATGGTGCGGTTCAGCGCAACCAAACCGTACTGGGGCCACTGGCGAGTATCAATGTCAGTCATCACGCGACTATCAATACCGAGCGTAATTTTATCATGCAAGGTGCCAGCCTCAATGTCGGTAAGGATCTTCAGGTCAATACTGGCGGCGACTGGCGGCTTAATACCGTACAAAGCAGCGACCAGATAAGCACCCATGATAGTCGTGGCAGTTCGACCAGTGAGCATATCCGCCATCTGGGCAGCGAGGTGAATGTCGGTGGAGCGTTGACCGCTAAGGTCGACAATCTGACCGCCGTGGGCGCAAACATCAATGCCGATAGCCTTGATGTGCAAGCACAGAACATTAACCTCAGCGCGGCAACCGACAGTCTCTCTGTCACTGGCGAATCCTCGAGCAAGCGCCATACCAGTTCCGTGGATCTCTACGATGAAACGCTGCGTGGCAGCCAGTTGAACGCCACCGGCGATATCAATTTGCAGACGGCAAAAGACATCAATATCAGTGCCAGTGCGGTACAAACTCATGGCGTGCTGAATCTGGCGGCGGGCGGCGATATCACCCTCACCACCCAGACTGAACAACATGATGCGCAGCGCATTCATACCGGTAAGCACAAAGGTCTGGCATCGACCACCACTACCCACACCGAAGATAACCGAAGCCAGACACTAGCAGTCGGCTCCATGCTGTCAGCCGGTTCTATGGATGTCAGTGGCAAAAATATCGCGGTCACCGGCAGTAACGTGGTGGCCGATAACGCTATTAACCTGCGGGCGAAAGAGAACATCACCGTCGGCACTGCGCAACAGAGCGAGAGTGAATCTCACCTGTTCGAGCAGAAAAAATCCGGTCTGATGAGCACCGGCGGGATTGGTGTCACGATTGGGAGTCATAGCCAGAAAACGACTGATACCGGCAAAATCATCTCCAACGTGGGCAGCACGATCGGTAGTCTGGGCGGCAATGTCAACATGACCGCAGGTAAAGACCTGACGGTGCAAGGCTCCGAGGTGTTGGCCGGTAAAGACATCAATCTGACCGGTAAAAACGTCGCTATTTTGGCGGCGGAGAACCAAAGCAGCCAGACCCACAGCGTTGAGCAAAAAAGTAGCGGCCTGACACTGGCACTGTCTGGTATCCTCAGCGTGCCTGCACTTGCAGATCTTAATAAAAACCGAATTGCCGATAACAAGTTACGCGAGGTCACGCCGACGCATGCCACGATGGGGATGGGAATTGCCGTGTTAGGGGCGCTTACGGGAAATATCAATAGCGGTGATTTTGATAAAGAGAACTACAAAGGTAACACTATTGATGCGTTGACCAATCCAACGGATGCCTGGTTTACGCCGAAAGCGAAGCAGAATATCAGCCAGTGGCTGGCGGACAATGGTAATGGGTATACTTATAAGAATCCGCTTTATATAGGTCATGCAACATGGGCACTGATTTATAACGATGTGGCGGCGACCGATCCAGCCTATCAACTGAAATACAAACTGATTTTTTATAAGCGCCTTGAAGATGGCAATATGTTCTCCGCCTTTACTGTAGCGGAATGCTCTCCAGCGCCTGTAGAAGCGAAGCTATCGGATTGGCGAGCCAATAATTATGCCCGCGTCACTGCCGAGACAGAAAAATATATGAGCAGTTGTTTGCTTGAGCTTAATAATCAGTTACCGCGATTGCTTAAGAAATAAATCATCTAATCATATTTTAAAAGGGAAGCGTGCTTCCCTTTTGAGCAAGTACATAACTTTGTGTACTGATTCAATCTTTGCTATGCAGCCTCTTAACAATACGAGATTTCTTTAACGCCTCAAACTGAAGCCAACGCGGCAATCGCCCAGAAGTTGGATGCGGCGGTGAAAGAGTTTGGCCGTGATGTTGTAAAATAATGCCTATCTGGTGGTGATTGCCCAGTTGCCGCACAGCTAGTGATATTAGCGATGCAGGGCATGATAGGCCAAGATGAGTCTGGTTCTAATCCTAATATCAGCAAGGATCTGACGGATGAGCAAAAGAAAGAGCTGGGTGGTTCGGGGTCTAAAACGGAAACACCACTACCACCAGAAAACGATCCGAACAAATCGGGAGAGAAAAAAGTCGATAAGCTGAATCAGAAGCAAGAAAGTGCCATGAGAAAGATCGACAACCTAATTAAAAACTCTCTGAAAAATCATGATATTACAGGTTTTCTTAAAGATATGGACAACAACCCTATTCCTAAACCCAATGGAAGTGGGGAAAACAGAAACCATATGAAAGAGATGCAAGATACCCTTAATAGTTTAAGGAATCATGCAAACACGCTAAAAAATGTTAATAATCCGGAAGCTCAGGCAGCTTACGGAAGAGCAACAGAAGCGATTAACAAAATAGAATCGACGATCAAAGAGTACGCCATATGACAACGTTTAGGGATCTATTAATAGCAGAAGGCGGTAATTATGAGCCTAACACTAGGTCATCTCTTGATGAGTGGTTTAGCAGTATCGTAGATGTGCCGCTTGATGAGTTGAATGTTGGGGTGTAGTGGCATAGTTAATTTGCCCACCTGAATAGAGGTGATATCATCGCCTCATAGTCAAAACAGGTGACATTATGACCGGACGTAATAAACGCAATTTTAGCCCCGAGTTTCGCCTCGAAGCTGCCCAGCTTGTACTCGACCAGCATTACACTGTTGCAGCCGCTGCTATGGCAATGAATGTCGGCAAATCCACGATGGATAAGTGGGTTCGGCAGTTGAAAGAAGAACGAGGAGGGAAATCACCCGTAGCGTCACCCATGACACCTGAGCAGATTGAAATACGCGAGCTGAAGAAAAGACTTCAACGCGTTGAAATGGAAAGAGATATATTAAAAAAGGCTACCGCGCTCTTGATGTCAGACTCCCTGAACAGTTCTCGTTAGTTCAGAAACTCAGGACGCGGTTTCCTGTTGCCGTTGTGTGCAACGTGTTTGGGGTTCATCGCAGCAGCTATAAATACTGGCGGCAGCCAAAAAAACCTGATGCCGCACGCGTGGCATTACTCAGTCTTGTTCGTGAAAGCTATCGCGAAAGTCATGGCTCCGCAGGTGCACGTAATATTGCCGCGATGGTCACTACCAAAGGCGTAAAACTGAGCCGCTGGCGGGCAACAAAGCTAATGAAAGAACTTAATCTCATCAGCTGTCAGCAGCCTGGTCATCGATATAAAAAGCCGTCTAAGGAACACGTAGAGATCCCCAATTATCTGGAACGCCAGTTTGCAGTAACAGAGCCTAATCAGGTCTGGTGCGGTGATGTGACTTATATCTGGGCGGGTAAACTCTGGGCTTATTTGGCCGTTGTGCTTGATTTGTTTTCCCGTAAACCGGTTGGCTGGGCGATGTCATTTTTCCCGGACTCTGCACTGACAGGTAAAGCGCTGTCCATGGCCTGGGAAGCGCGAGGAAAGCCCGCTAATTTACTGTATCACTCGGATCAAGGCAGCCACTATACCAGCAGGAATTTCAGACAGTTATTATGGCGATATCAGATAAAGCAAAGCCTGAGTCGCAGAGGGAATTGCTGGGATAACAGCCCGATGGAACGTTTTTTTAGAAGTCTGAAAACGGAGTGGGTACCGGATAATGGATACGCTAATTTTAGCGAAGTCAGAACAGCGATAACGAATGACATAACGGGATATTACAGCCAGCTCAGACCTCATCAATATAATGGTGGTTTGACGCCAAATGAATCAGAGCGATTGTTCTGGAAAAACTCTAAAGCCGTGGCCAGTTTTGCTTGACCACTACAGCTTAACACGCACGCAGAGCTTCGCAACGCCTTTAAACGTGAAACTTTTGGCGGTGACCTAACGAAATTCACGATGCAATTTGTTGCAAAAGATGATGAAAAAGTTCTATGCGCGATCAAGCCTCTAGCTTTTGTTCAGAATGAACCTGGTAAAATGATGGAGCACTGCGACTCTTGGGTTTCAAGGGTTACTCGAGCCGCAAACGAGAATCTCTTAAACTTAACAAGCGTTCTTTTTACAATTGACGGACAAAAAAATCCTACCGCTGTAGAGACTAGAGTAATGGATGAGATACGCCGAACTTTTGATAAAAATCATATTGCTCATCTTAATCACAATGATGAAAGCGAAATAATATCTTTTGCAAAATCAGCGATATAAAATAACTAACCCGGCCCAGCTGCCAACATAGTGTCATCCTATTTTCAGAATTTTGCTCGCCCTAATTGTTTGGAGTAATCATCCAATTTCAATATGCTTAGGCGGGAATATATAAGGCAATAACAAGGAAAAGTTATGGATACGGTTGAAGAGCTCAATAATACTTATTTTTATGCTGGTCGTTCGAATTTAACCGCCAGCGAACTCCTGTTTATGATTTTTTGTGAGAATACGGCAAACCAGCTTGGTGTGCAGGATTTTGGGGCGATTGTGTCCATTGTGGCTGGACTCAACGTATTACCTACACGTACAAAACCACGAGATGCCATTGAGGGGACTTCGTTAGCTTCCCGTGGCTCCCGTAAAGTATTTGGGAATGCTAAGTTTCCTTGGGGAATACGCCTACCCTCCATAATAGCTGGATATCCGCCATCAACATTGAAAATTAAAATGGTTGCAAAAATCAGCGCGTTTACTGGCCGTGCCATACCTGTTGTTGGATGGATAATTCTGGCTGCTGATGTTTCAGAGATCACTTGGTGTACACTGAAAGATTACAACCGTATTGCCAGAGGGAACGATAAAATATGGTAAGTGACACTCTTGAGCAGCGAATTTACGAACTGGTAAGAAGCCATGATGGGATTTACCTTTTTAAGAAAAAAGAGCTGACACCGGCAACCGATCTGGATTCAGATCTGCATCTAGAAGATGATGAAGCGCAGGCACTTATGGATGATTTTTTTTCGAGGTTTAGTGTTGAGCGCGGGAATTTTTCTATCACAACATACTATCCGCCAGAACCCCCGTTGAGTGACTTACTTAATCCGTTCAGTAAAAGCGATATTCCTCAGGTGCCGGATTTCACCATCGGTATGCTAATCGAATCTGCCAAAGCGGGCCGTTGGCTATACGATTGATAATAGGTCGGGCAGCTAATTCGCTAAGAGGTGGGGGTAATGCGTGTGCTTCTGAACCGCCAGAGCGCCAGCTAGTTCACTTGCTGGATTGTTCTCTGCCCTTCCGGTTACGATTGCATAACGGAAGGTTTGGCTACATGCCTGACGGATTTTACGCATTTTATCGAGGACGCCGCGCTTTTCTAACTTGCGTAGGGTTTCGAGAATTTCTAGAGGTTTGATTTCGGCAACTGGACGTTTGCCAACGTAAGGGAAGATGTCTTTTTCGAATGACTCCATTAAATCATCAGAATAACCTTTGGACCAATTGGGCCTTTTGTAGGCATGCCATTCTCTGGCTAGAGCTTCGAACGTGTTATCAATGCTGACTTTCTTGGCCTGTTTATTTGCTTTTTTTCTTCACCGGGATCACCACCAGCAGCCACAATTCGTTTGGCTTCTTCTCTATTTAGGTATAACTGAATTGACCTCGGTTGAGCTCTTAACAGAAAACTCAGTAAGTTCAGGGAATATAAAGGATAAAAAGCCAATTCAGTAGAGGTGTGTTGACTTGAAAATGGTACGCCCTACAGGGCTCGAACCTGTGACCTACGGCTTAGAAGAACGTCGTAGTATATATAACTCATTGTAAATATTGGCTTAATCTGCATTCACAAGTGATATTATGGCTAACAGTGACATACCAGTGACACTTCTTTGGCACTATAGATGCGTCACTAATATGTCACTCATCAATAGACATCCCTGCCAGCTCCCCGCGAAAATGAAGAACCGCAGTTCACACACTGATAGACTCGATCACATTGTGACATCTGCGTCATGAGGTTATCATGCTGAAAAAATATGGTGTGGGGTGTACTTATGAAATGGATTACTAGGGCTGCCGGATTTCTCGCTCTTTACTCCCTAGTAAGGGGAAGTGTCACTATGGATGATGGCTTTATCTTTTATTTGGATATTTTTATGGTGTCAATATGTGTTCTTAGCGAAGTCCAATGGGCAAGAGAGAATAAAAAATGAGACTTAACTCGCTTACTTCACTTCGTTTCTTTGCTGCTCTCGGGGTGTTTATACATCATTTTGAATTCTTCGCAGCTACAAAGAGCGAAATATTAAAAAAATTAAGCGTGATTTTTTTTGAGGGGTTCGTTGGCGTTACATTCTTTTATGTTCTTTCTGGATTTATAATATCATATAGCTATGAGCAGCATAGAAAGAAAGGAACATATCGGATAAGAGATTTTTTCTATAATAGATTTTCAAGACTGTATCCTGTACATATCGCCACATTGATACTTGCGATATTTGCTTATATACCGATATCTTATTTTAACACCATTGACATAACTAAATTAATAGCAAATGCACTTTTAATTCAAAGTGCCATAGCAAACTCTGATTTCTTCTTTAGCTTTAATGGGGTTTCCTGGAGCGTTTCGACTGAAATGTTCTTTTATATTTCATTTGTTTTTCTTGTCACTTTAAATACCAAGCAACTGCTTGTTATTGGTGGGTGCGTTCTATCAATGATAATTTTCCATATTGTTGGTGTGAATCACTCTCCGCAGTACTCTGGTTGGCTTTTTTATATAAACCCTGCGTTTCGAGTGATAGATTTCATTGTTGGGATGTTACTTTGTCGACTGTTTATGTCTGGAGGCTTGTCGCTTAATGGAAAAAATACTACAACATATGAAATAGCATCTATATTATTAATGGTAGTATTTATAGTTGTAGGTATGAAATATGTACCTATGATTTGGCGATATGACATTTACTACATAATTCCAATGGCTATGATTGTTTATGTTTTTGCATTTGGTAATGGGGCGATTTCAAAGTTAATGAACAACAGAGTAATAATATTACTTGGTGAAGCTTCTTTTAGCCTTTACATGATTCACCAAATATGGATCAACGTTGCATTCAGGTTATTCCCTGTTAATATAGACTCTGCCTATCATGTGTTGTCATTCATGTTGCCAGTAGTTATTGCCGGATGTTTGATTTCATGCGTTATGTTCATTTTTTACGAAAGACCAATAAATAATTTCCTCCGAAGTATTAGAAAATAGAGATAGGGGCACTCGCCCCTATTTATTATTGTGCATAATAGCTAACGTTTACATGAACCCCTGCCGAACTTGTTGTTGAACCAACCAGGAATATATTCCCTGAGGGGGATACCCCAACACATGTTAGCGATCCGTTATCATTTGCCACTGCAAATCTCTTTTCTACTCCTAGTCTAAATATCACTGGTAATCCAGTTAGTATTTGAGTTCCTGAAGTGGTGGTTCCACCAGTGAGAAATGCGGAAATGTTTACCATGCCGTCTGCAGATATTGTTGCTGAGGGGACGGACGTTGCCCCCCATGAGTTAGCGAGAGTTAGCCCTATAGCCTGCCCTGTCCACTGACTCCATGTATTTGTTGACATATTCCATGTGCGTTGCATGGATTTAGAGGACGCTAAGGCGGGCAAGGCAATTGGCGTAGCTCTGAACGATATGTCATGCAAGGTATTACGTGAACAGATAGGCCGACACTCAAGATATGTGTTTGTCCACACCTCGGCATGGCACCGTGCAGATGGAACAAAAACCGATGATGTCAGGAAAATGCGTGTTGATGATAATACAGCATGGAGAACTGGATTAAAGCGCTCAGGAATCACTGATTTTCGTTTTCACGATTTGCGGCACACTTGGGCGAACTGGTTAGTTCAAGCCGGGGTTCCACTATCAGCGCTTCAGGAAATGGGAGGATGGGAAAGCATTGAAATGGTGCGACGGTATGCTCATTTGTCACCAAACCATCTAACTGAACATGCGCGTAAAATTGACGAGGTAATGGGGATTAATGTCACTAATCTGGCACTTTTAAAAAAGGTTGCTGATAATTAGGGGGTAAACAGAGGGTAACTCATTGATTTTAATGGTACGCCCTACAGGGCTCGAACCTGTGACCTACGGCTTAGAAGGCCGTTGCTCTATCCAACTGAGCTAAGGGCGCATTTGATATTTACCGCAGCATAGAACGCTGCCGGTAGTCAGTTGCGGGTTGGATTATACGGGCAGTCGCTTTTGAGTCAATGGGTTTTCACCTTATGGTTTATCAACTGGCTATTTAATCGTTAATTAATCGTTATTATACGCCTGACAGCACGCCCCGCTTCTGACAAAATAGGCAGATTCCCGCTTTTTTAATTGATGGACCCTTCCACTGATGTCAGCGAAAATTATAGATGGTAAAACGATTGCGCAGCAGGTACGAAACGAAGTAGCTGCGTTAGTACAGAAACGTTTAGCCGCGGGTAAACGAGCTCCCGGCCTTGCTGTTGTGTTGGTAGGTGAAAATCCAGCTTCACAAATTTATGTCGCCAGTAAACGTAAGGCATGCGAAGAGGTGGGTTTTGTTTCCCGTTCTTATGACCTGCCGATGACCACCACGGAAGCCGAGCTGTTAACCTTAATTGATTCACTGAATAACGATAGTGAAATCGATGGGATTCTGGTGCAACTGCCACTGCCCGCCGGGATTGATAATGTCAAAGTCCTGGAACACATTCATCCAGATAAAGACGTCGATGGTTTCCATCCTTACAACGTGGGTCGCTTGTGTCAGCGCGCGCCTAAACTGCGTCCTTGCACCCCACGCGGTATAGTGACACTACTGGAGCGCTATGACATCCCGACTTACGGTCTGAACGCTGTCGTCGTTGGGGCATCCAATATTGTAGGGCGTCCGATGAGCCTTGAGTTATTGCTGGCTGGCTGTACTACTACCGTCACTCATCGTTTCACTAAAAATCTGCGCCAGCATATTGAAAATGCAGATTTATTGGTGGTTGCCGTCGGTAAACCCGGTTTTATTCCCGGTGAGTGGATTAAACCCGGTGCAATCGTGATTGATGTCGGCATTAACCGCCTTGAAAGTGGTAAAGTAGTCGGCGATGTAGAATTTGATGTCGCTGTTGAGCGTGCGGGTTGGATTACACCGGTTCCCGGTGGCGTCGGGCCTATGACCGTTGCAACACTGATACAAAATACCTTGCAAGCCTGCGAGGAATATCACGACATCAACGAAAATAAAGTGAAAGGACAGTAATGGACATTTTTCATTTGGAAAAACACCCGCACGTCGAACTGTGTGACTTATTAAAGTTGCAAGGTTGGAACGACAGCGGTGCATCAGCAAAAGCCGCCATTGCTGATGGGCAGGTAAAAGTCGACGGGAATGTAGAAACGCGTAAGCGCTGCAAGATCCTGGTAGACCAAATTGTTGAGTTTCAAGGTATGAAAGTACAGGTTAAAGCCTAATAACCTCAGCAACGGCGAGGTTTAGCTGGTATTGCAAAAAACTGCCGTTGTAGTAGTAAAAGTACCCAATATGGGCAAAAAAATGCGGTTGCTGGCGAACACCAGAACCGCAATTTTTTTAATTTTCTATCTGTCAGACTTCAAGCTGCATGTGACTTCCTGCCACTCGAATTATTTAGGTTAACAGCGCCTAAACTCCGTGTTATTTACGACGCCAAGTCGTCCCTTGTGGGCCATCTTCCAGCACAATACCCAATTCATTCAATTGATCACGAGCAGAATCTGCCAGCGCCCAATCTTTGCTACTGCGGGCATCGTTACGCTGCTTGATAAGAGCTTCGATTCTTGCCACTTCATCGTCGTCCGTGTGCGCACCACTTTGTAAAAATAGTTCTGGATCCTGTTCCAATAATCCCAGTACATGCGCCAGTTTACGCAACTCGGCCGCTAATGCATTTGCTGCGATTATATCTTCAGTTTTGAGGCGATTCACTTCGCGCGCGATATCAAACAGCACCGAGTAGGCCTCTGGAGTATTGAAGTCATCATCCATTGCCGCACGGAAACGTGCTTCAAACTCAGCACCACCCGCAGGCGTTGCATTCTCATCAGTACCGCGCAGCGCAGTATATAAACGCTCTAATGATGCACGCGCTTGCTTGAGGTTTTCTTCGCTATAATTAAGTTGGCTACGATAATGGCCAGACATCAGAAAATAGCGCACAGTTTCCGCATCGTAATACGCCAGCACATCACGGATAGTGAAGAAATTGTTCAGTGATTTCGACATTTTTTCTTTGTCGATCATTACCATACCGGAATGCATCCAGTAATTAACATATGGGCCATCATGCGCACAGGTAGATTGTGCAATCTCATTTTCATGGTGCGGGAACATTAAATCAGAACCACCACCGTGAATATCGAAATGCGCACCAAGCTGCTTACCGTTCATTGCAGAACATTCAATATGCCAACCAGGACGGCCCGGCCCCCAAGGTGATTCCCAGCTAGGTTCACCCGGTTTAGACATTTTCCACAGCACGAAATCCATCGGGTTACGTTTTACATCAGCCACTTCAACACGTGCACCCGCCTGCAACTGATCCAAATCCTGGCGCGACAACACACCGTAATCTGGATCACTTTCAACAGAAAACATAACATCCCCATTGGCAGCCACATAAGCATGGTTGCGGGCGATCAAGCGCTCGGTCAGCTCAATAATTTCAGGGATATGATGGGTAGCACGAGGTTCTAAATCCGGGCGTTGAAGGTTCAATGCATCAAAATCTTTATGCATTTCAGCCAACATGCGTGTGGTCAATTGTTCACAAGTTTCATTGTTTTCAATGGCGCGTTTGATAATTTTGTCGTCAACGTCTGTCACGTTGCGGACATATGTCAGAGAGTAACCTAAATAACGCAAATAACGTGCAACGACGTCGAAAGCGACAAAAGTACGCCCATGCCCAATGTGACACAGGTCATAAATGGTGATCCCGCATACGTACATGCCAATTTTACCGGCATGAATAGGCTTGAATTCCTCTTTTTGGCGACTCAGTGTATTAAAAATCTTTAGCATCGGGACATTCCGTAGTTTTTGTTTTTGCGAAACGCATGGTTTAAAAAGATATCATCAGATTATGCGGCAAATCAGCTCATGGTACAGCACTTTTTCGCCTATCCTGGCGGCGTTTCGAGTGCTGACTCAATCCCGCTTATATGATATAAGAGCCGTCTAAAGAGTCACGACTCATTTGTGAATACACTTATTACACTAGCAGGAACATTATTATGGTCACTATTCATACTAATCACGGCGATATCGTCATCAACACCTTCGCGGATAAAGCGCCGGTTACCGTTGAAAACTTCCTGAACTACTGCCGTAAAGGTTTCTATGATAACACTATCTTCCACCGTGTTATCGATGGTTTCATGATTCAGGGCGGTGGTTTTGAGCCAGGCATGAACCAGAAAACGACTGATGCTCCGATCAAGAACGAAGCCAACAACGGTTTGAAAAATACCCGTGGCACTCTGGCGATGGCGCGTACTAACGATCCACACTCTGCCACTGCTCAGTTCTTTATTAACGTTGCAGACAATGACTTCCTGAACTTCCGTTCAGAACGCCCGGATGGTTGGGGTTACTGCGTATTTGCTGAAGTGACTGAAGGTCTGGACGTAGTTGATAAAATCAAAAACGTTGCTACCGGTCGCAGCGGTATGCATCAAGATGTGCCAAAAGAAGATGTGATCATTCAAAGCGTTACTGTTAGCGAGTAATAACTGCTTAATGAGCACGCTTTTTATTGCAGATTTGCATCTTAGCGTTCAGGAACCGGCAATCACTGCCGGTTTCCTGCATTTTATCCAGCGTGAAGCAATTCATGCTGACGCGTTATATATCCTAGGTGATTTATTCGAATCCTGGATTGGCGATGATGATCCCGAACCGCTGTATCGACAAATTGCCGCAGCATTAAAATCACTCCAACAATACGGCGTGCCTTGCTACTTTATCCACGGCAATCGTGATTTTCTACTCGGTAAACGCTTTGCTTTTGAAAGCGGTATGACTCTGCTACCGGAAGAAAAAGTTGTTGATTTATATGGCCATAAAATCGTTATTTTACATGGCGATACTCTGTGTACTGATGATGCTGACTATCAACATTTTCGACGTCGAGTACACAACCCAGTGATCCAAAAATTATTCTTATGGCTGCCACTGCGCTTTCGATTGCGCATTGCTGCTTATATGCGCAATCAAAGCCAACAAAATAATAGCGGTAAATCGCAACTGATTATGGATGTAAATCCACACGCGGTAGTTGAGACTTTCGAGCGGAATAATGTCAGTTGGATGATTCATGGGCATACCCATCGCCCTGCTGTTCATACTGCTGAATTAGCATCGACAACCGCACACCGGGTGGTTTTGGGCGCCTGGCATGTTGAAGGCTCAATGGTTAAAGTCACGGCTGATAAGGTTGAATTGATTAAATTCCCGTTTTAGCCTTCACGTTTTACCCCATGACCCACGATAAAAAACTGATAAAACCCGCTAAAAGCAGCTACGCAACCGTTTTCCTTGCCTGTAGCTCATGATATGCTCTACGCCCTCTTCGCCAGTCACGATTTATAGAAATCGCTCTGGCCGACGCTTGCGCAATCACAGGAGCTTTACACTCATGGGAGCTAACCTCGATTCGGCTTATCCAGCCGGGGTTAAAATCGCTATCGTAATGGGGTCCAAGAGTGACTGGGCCACCATGCATTTCGCCGCCGACGTGCTCACCACGCTCAATGTCCCGTTTCATGTTGAAGTTGTTTCCGCGCACCGAACCCCTGACAAGCTATTCAGTTTTGCTGAACAAGCCGAAGCCAATGGTTTACATGTCATTATTGCAGGCGCGGGTGGTGCCGCTCACTTACCGGGTATGCTGGCAGCTAAAACACTGGTGCCCGTCCTAGGTGTACCGGTGCAAAGCGCAGCATTAAGTGGTGTCGATAGCCTGTATTCCATCGTGCAGATGCCGCGCGGTATTCCTGTGGGAACACTGGCGATTGGTAAAGCGGGGGCGGCGAATGCAGCCTTGCTGGCGGCACAAATACTGGCACTGCATGATACTGAATTGGCTGCTCGTTTAGCTGATTGGCGTACAAGCCAAACCGACGAAGTGTTAGATAATCCAGATCCGCGGGTGGAAGCATGAAACCTGTTTGTGTATTAGGAAATGGTCAGTTAGGGCGCATGCTACGTCAGGCCGGTGAGCCGCTAGGTATTGCTGTTTATCCGGTGGGTTTAGATGCCGAGCCAGAAGCCGTGCCCTATCAGAATAGTGTGATTACCGCCGAAATTGAGCGCTGGCCGGAAACGGCTTTAACCCGCGAACTCGCCACCCACACAGCTTTCGTTAACCGCAATATTTTTCCTCAGTTGGCTGATCGTCTGACGCAAAAGCAATTGCTCGATAGCCTGAATCTGGCGACCGCTCCCTGGCAATTATTGGCAAGCGCCAGCGAATGGCCGCACATTTTTGCCACGCTGGGTGAATTAGCCATCATAAAACGCCGGGTTGGCGGTTATGACGGTCGAGGTCAGTGGCGTTTACGCACCGGTGAACAAGAGAATTTACCCGCCGATGCTTACGGCGAATGTATTGTCGAGCAGGGTATAAACTTTTCTGGCGAGGTTTCACTGGTCGGCGCGCGCAGCCATCAAGGTCAATCGGTCTTTTATCCACTCACCCATAATCTGCATGAAGATGGCATCCTGCGCATGAGTGTGGCGTTGCCACAACCCAATAGCAAACTACAGCAGCAAGCAGAAAAAATACTGTCTGCCATTATGGATAAGCTGAATTATATTGGTGTGATGGCGATGGAATGCTTTATCGTCGGCGACAGTTTGCTAATCAATGAGCTGGCACCCCGGGTGCATAATAGTGGGCATTGGACACAAAATGGCGCGTCTATCAGCCAGTTCGAGCTGCATCTGCGCGCTATTTTGGATTTACCGCTGCCAACGCCGGTGGTCAATACTCCGTCTGCAATGGTCAATCTGATTGGTACACCAGTGAATACCGAGTGGCTGTCACTGCCCTTGGTGCATCTGCATTGGTATGAAAAAGAAGTGCGCGAAGGCCGCAAAGTGGGTCATTTGAATTTAAATGATCCAGATGGTGCGGCATTGAGCACCGCCTTGGCGGCACTGGCCCCGCTGTTACCGGGGGAATACCAAAACGCCCTACGCTGGGCGCAAGCTAAACTGTAACTAATTTCGATCAATACCCAAAGTAATTGGCATTGCAGCTAGGCGGCAAACGAGCAAATCCCGATGAGCTGACACAAGTCAGTGATTCGGGTGAACGAGAGCCGCCAACAACGCTGCAACGTCAAGGAAGAAGGATATTCTAATAACTGCGGAACAGCGCCCGTCCCCGCAATAATCTAGCCCCTAACCAACCACCACACAGTGACAGCAACAAGGCCGATACCAGTGGTAATAACCACCACATGACCCAGTTTGGCTGCCACGGGAAATCAAACACTAGCCGTTGTAATGCCCAAAGTGCGGCTTCGGCACCCATGGCTGCCGCCAGCCCCGCCACCAGCCCCAATAACGCAAACTCCCACCACAATGTGCCTCGCAGTAACCGTTTACTTGCGCCAAGTGTCCGGTAAACCACCAGTTCCTGACGGCGCTGGCGCATACCGACTTGTACCTGCGCTAATAGCAGTAAGGTGCCACAGATAATCACCAATACCACCATCACTTCCAACGCCCGGCTCACCTGTTGCAGCACTTGCCCAACCTGTTTCAACATCGCCCCGATATCCAGCAAGCTGAGAGTCGGGAACTGGCGATTCAATTGCGTCAAAATCTCCCCGTCACCGTGATAACGGAAGCTGGTCAGCCAGGTTTGTGGTTGCCCATCCAGAGCGCCCGGCGGGAAAATAAAGTAAAAATTAGGCCGCAGACTTTCCCAGTCCACTTGACGAACACTGCTTACCGTGGCACCAAATGACTGCGTATCGCCACTGAATATCAGTTTATCGCCGATTTTAATGCCCAACCTGTCAGCAATCCCCTGCTCTATCGATACCTCATCCGCCTTAGGTGGCCATTGGCCTGCGGTCAAAATATTATGCGCTGGCAAATCCTGCTGCCAGGTCAAATTCAGCTCCCGATTAACCGCCTCACCGCCGGGTGCATCTTCTGCGACTCGCTCAGTCGCCAGTTGCTGATTAATCTCACTCAAACGCACTCGGACAATTGGATAGAAAGTCGATGGCGTTATCTGATGCTGCGTGAGAAACTCCGTAACTTGCGGCACCTGTTGCGGCGTCATATTCAGCAAAAAGTAATTCGGGCTATCTGGTGGCAACTGTTGTTGCCAGCGATCCAAAAGATCCCCGCGCAGCACCAATAACAGCGCCAACAGCATAAATGAAAGAGAGAATGCGGCCAGTTGGGTCAAAGTCATCCAAGGTTGGCGCAGTAAGCGGTTAATAGCCAGCCGCAATGACAGGCGAGTGACCGTCAGACGGCGTAATAGTAATAAACCGCCCCATCCGACCACACCTAACAGTAACGCCAATACCACCATTCCCCCGAGGATCGCCCATAGCAGCGCATTCCCCCCCATCAGTAAGGCTAATAGCCCGACCACAATGACGATCATCGCCGGAATAAAGTAGCGCAGCGGCCAGACATTGGCGGAGACATCTCGGCGCAGTACCCGCAGCGGTTGAGTCGCCAGCAGTTGCCGATATGGGCGAATACCCACCAACAGAGAAATCAATATCAGTGATCCCATTGACCATACCCATGGCCATACGCCAGCTGCCGGTAATGCAGCGGGTAATACCGGGGATAACAAACGAACTAATATTTTCTCGAACAATAAACCAATTATACTGCCGCATAGCCCTGCCAAGACTAAAACCGAGAGCCATTGGCCGATAATCAACCGCCGCAACGCACTGCGCCCGGCACCTAGTGTCTTAAGCACGGCCACCAGATCATAGCGACTGCGGCAATAATGCCCCATCGCCACGGCAACCGCAGCAATAGAGAGCAATAACGTCAATAACGCCGATAACAGCAAGAACTGCTGCGCGCGCTGTAGGGATTTCCCCAGTGCTCCGCCCGACTCTTGCAAGCCATACCAGCGCTGATCCGGTTTCAATTGCGGCGTCAGCCAGTCACTAAATTGAGTGATAGCCTCCGTTGGGCCTGCAAACATATAGTGATAGCTCAAACGGCTACCCGGTTGTATTGCACCGGTTTTTTCCACGTCAGACAGATTGATTAAAATTCGCGGCGCGGTCTGGAAGGGATTAAAACCAGAATCAGGTTCCTGCAGCACTTCGCCAATGATTTTGAGTGAAGTATCACCAACTTCCAATGTATCGCCGACTTTAACGCCGAGCAGCGCCAACAACCGCGGGGCCACCAGCGCGTTTCCCGGCTCAAGTTTGACATCTGGCGGTAAGGTTTCAAGCTTGCCATACAGCGGATAAGCTAAATCAGTGGCTTTGACATCCGCCAGTTGTGGACGATCACCAGCAAAAGTCATGGTCATAAATGAAAGCTGGCGACTGACTGACAATCCCTGCTGCTTCGCCTCTAATAACCACTTTTCCGGGGCTGGATGAGATGTTTTCAGCACCCGATCGCCCGCCAGAAAATCACGGCTTTGCTGACTAAGCCCTTTTTCCATCCGGTCACTAATAGCCCCCAGCGCCAGTACACAAGCGACAGCCAGAGTTAATGCCAACCAGACAATTAGCAGTGAGGGCGAGCGCCATTCACGCCAAAACCAGCGCCAAATCATGCTTCCTCCCACAATTTACCGTCTTGTAGCCGCAGCCGACGCTGGCAACGGCCAGCCAGTTGCACATCATGGGTTACCAGTATCAGCGTGGTGTCATAATCGCGATTAAGAGAAAAAAGTAAGTCGGCGATACGGTCACCGGTATGGCGGTCAAGATTACCGGTTGGCTCATCGGCAAATAACACTTTTGGTCGACCACTAAAAGCCCGAGCCAGCGCCACCCGCTGCTGCTCGCCGCCGGAGAGTTGGGCCGGAAGGTGGTGAAGGCGCTTTTCAAGGCCCACCAGCTTTAATAGCTCAATGGCATGCACTTTACTCTCGCGTTCACTTTCACCACGTAACAGCGCCGGAAGCTGCACGTTTTCTAATGTATTAAGTGTCGGTACCAACATAAATGATTGGAAAACAAAACCGACATTTTTTGCCCGCAGTTGCGCGCGCCCTTCTTCATCCATTGCGGTCAAAGAGTGACCGAGTAAACTTACCTCGCCGCTGCTGCCATCATCGAGGCCCGCCAGGATTCCCAACAGAGTTGATTTACCTGAACCTGACTCACCAATCAGCGCAATTGTCTGAGCGGGTTTGACAACCAGCTCAACTCCGGTAAGGATGGAGAGCTGTTGCTCACCCTGACCGACGTGTTTATTAAGATGATGAACTTCAAGAACGTTTTCCGCTGGCATCTTCCCTTCCTATTACTGTTGGGATTATTCAGTTTGCGTGCCGCCGCAACCGATACACTTTTGATTCTCGGCGACAGTTTAAGCGCCGGTTACCGCCTGCCCATTGCCGAAGCATGGCCTTCACGGCTGGATAAAGCATGGCAGGCCACCCCATCATTACCAAAGGTGGTTAACGCCAGTATCAGTGGCGATACCGCGGCCCAGGGCTTAGCCCGTCTGCCTGCCTTGCTGAAACAACATCAGCCCCGCTGGGTGCTGATTGAATTAGGGGCCAATGACGGCCTACGCGGTTTCCCACCTCAGGATATTCAACGGGATCTCACGCAAGTTATCAATCTGATAAAAGAAGCAAAAGCACAACCTTTGTTGATGCAAATCCGCATTCCACCTAACTACGGCCGCCGTTATACTGATGCCTTCAGTGCGATGTATCCACAGTTGGCACAGCAATTTGGCATTCCTTTGGTACCTTTCTTTATGGAACAGGTTGCTGTGAAGCCAGAGTGGATGCAGGATGATGGTTTACATCCTAACGCACAGGCGCAACCTTTCATTGCAGATTGGATGGCGCAACAACTCAAGCCTTTAATCACTAATAAGCCTTAGTTAACCACTTGTTTAGATAAATAGAACCACTCACCAGGTAAAGTTATGCAAAAAACAGTATTAATTACCGGCTGCTCCAGCGGCATTGGCCTGATTGCGGCACAAGACTTGAAAAACCGAGGCTATCGCGTCCTCGCCGCCTGCCGTAAGCCCGGTGACGTAGCAAAGATGACATCGTTGGGTCTGGAAGGTATTGAACTGGATTTGGATGACAGTGCCAGTGTCGAACGCGCGGCAGCACAAGTTATTGAACTGACAGGCGGGCGCTTGTATGGTTTGTTTAATAATGGTGGTTTTGGTCTGTACGGCCCATTACAGACAATTTCACGCCAGCAGTTGGAAAAACAATTTTCCACCAATCTGTTTGGCACCCATCAATTGACGCAGCTTTTACTGCCCGCCATGCTACCTCATGGTGAAGGGCGCATTATTCAAACCAGTTCAGTGATGGGATTGGTTTCAACTGCTGGCCGTGGCGCCTATGCTGCCAGTAAATATGCGTTAGAAGCCTGGTCTGATGCATTACGAATGGAACTGCATGACAGCGGAGTTCATGTCAGTTTGATTGAACCAGGCCCGATAAGCACTCATTTCACACAAAATGTGAATCAGGCCCAAGTTGATAAGCCGGTGAATAACCCCGGTATTGCGAAGCGCTTTACACTGCCACCAGAAGCGATTTTGCCGAAATTGCGTCACGCGCTAGAAAGCCCGCGCCCGCAATTGCGATATCCAGTCACCTTAGTGGCTCATGCATTGACAATATTGCGCCGGATTTTACCGGGCCGGATGTTGGATAAAGTCCTGCGTGGCAACTCTTGATAATAGTGATGAGGGTTGAAGCAACATAATTTTCCCCAATTAACTGCTATACCCTAAATAATTCGAGTGGCAGGAAGGCGACAAGTGAATGACAAATTGGTTGTAAACCATTTTGAACAGCGCTTGTGCTGACTCGCAGAGTGAGTCTCTAGGAGACTTAGAATCCCGATGAGTTGACGCCAGTCAATGATTCGGGTCAACGAGAGCAGCCAACACACATGCAGCTTGAAGTATGACGGGTATAAAACGGATGAGAGAAATAATTCATGCTAGCACCTACAACAATTGATATTAACGAAGCAAACCTACACCAAACCTTAGAACAATCCATGACAGCACCGGTGCTGTTCTATTTTTGGTCTGAACGCAGCCAGCACTGTCTGCAACTCACTCCAGTACTGGATAAATTGGCCGCTGAGTACGCAGGCCAATTCATTCTGGCGCGAGTCGATTGCGATGCGCAGCAGATGGTAGCTTCACAATTTGGTTTGCGCTCAATTCCGGCCGTTTATCTGTTTAAAGACGGACAGCCGGTTGATGGCTTCCAAGGGCCACAACCAGAAGAAGTTATCCGCGAATTATTGCAACGGGTATTACCGAAGCCTGAAGAGTTGAAAGCGGCCGAAGCGGCACAGTTAATAAGCGAGGGTAACGTACAAGAAGCACTACCACTGCTGAAAGAAGCCTGGCAGTTGATGCAGCAAAGCCATAATCCACAAACCAGCGATATTGCGCTGCAACTGGCTGAGGTACAAATTCAGCTCAATCGTAGTGAAGATGCTGAAAGCGTATTGGCAACTATACCACTGCAAGACCGTGATAGCCGTTATCAGGGGCTGATTGCACAAATCGAGTTGCTCAAACAAGCCGCCGACACACCAGAAATTCAGCAACTCCAACAACAAGTCGCTGAACAGCCAGATAACGTCGAACTGGCCGTTCAGTTAGCACTGCAACTGCATCAGGTCGGCCGTAACGAAGAAGCACTGGAGTTGTTGCTAGGCCACTTGAAGCAAGATCTGGCAGCTGCGAACGGTACCGCGCGTAAGACATTAATGGATATTTTGGCCGCATTAGGTACTGGCGATGCACTGGCGGCTAAATACCGCCGTCAGCTTTATGCATTGCTGTATTAACAAGCGCTTTTAACGATCATTTTCCGTCCGACTTGTTATCATTATTTGCTACTGCGCGGGGCCAACCCGCGCTGTTTTATTCTGCCACAACCTGACTTTCTCTCATTTACACGCTTTTACCTGCCTTTCGTTAGGCATTTAGCGCCCCGTCACGTAATATTAAGATACAAAAATCATTGCTGACAGGAAGTTAAATATGTTTACGGTTATCCCTGTTCTTATCGTTGTAGCTCTGATTGTGGTCTTTTCCTCAATCAAAATCGTCCCACAAGGTTTTCAATGGACAGTCGAGCGTTTTGGCCGTTATACCAAAACACTGATGCCTGGCCTGAATATCGTCGTGCCATTTATGGATCGTATTGGTCGTAAAATCAATATGATGGAACAGGTTCTGGATATTCCATCCCAAGAAATCATTTCCCGCGACAACGCCAATGTGGCGATTGATGCCGTCTGCTTTATTCAGGTTATTGACCCGGTGAAAGCCGCATATGAAGTCAGCAATTTGGAACTGGCTATCGTCAACTTGACCATGACCAACTTCCGTACTGTTTTGGGTTCTATGGAGCTGGATGAAATGTTGTCCCAACGCGACAACATCAACAGCCGCCTGCTGCATATCGTCGATGAAGCTACCAACCCGTGGGGCATTAAAATTACCCGTATTGAAATCCGTGATGTGCGCCCACCGACTGAGCTTATTTCTGCGATGAATGCCCAGATGAAAGCTGAACGTACTAAACGTGCAGATATTCTGGAAGCCGAAGGGGTTCGTCAAGCAGCCATTTTGCGTGCTGAAGGCGAGAAACAATCACAAATTCTGAAAGCCGAAGGTGAACGTCAGTCTGCATTCTTGCAAGCAGAAGCTCGTGAACGTGCGGCAGAAGCGGAAGCTCAAGCAACCAAAATGGTTTCTGAAGCTATTGCTGCCGGTGATATTCAAGCCATTAACTACTTTGTGGCACAGAAATACACCGACGCCCTACAACACATTGGTTCGGCCAATAATAGCAAAGTCATTATGATGCCACTGGAAGCCAGCAACCTGATGGGAGCTATCGGTGGTATTGCAGAGCTGATTGGCGAGAGTAAAAACAGCCGGGGTAAATAACCATGCTGGAGGAAATTGCAGCAAATCCAAACTGGTTTTGGCTATCACTCGGCGGCCTATTACTGGCAGCCGAGATGCTAGGAGCCAGTGGTTATATGCTGTGGAGCGGTGTCGCTGCCGTGGTGGTCGGTATTCTGGTCTGGCTTTTTCCCTTTAGCTGGGAGATGCAAGGCGTACTATTTGCTGTTTTGACAGTCGTGTCAGCCATCTTGTGGTGGTATTGGCTAAGTAAGCGCACCAAGCCACAACCCGCGATGTTGAATCAACGTAATCATCAATTGCTGGGAACGCGGGCTACCCTGATGGAACCGACAGTTGATGGCTACGGCCGCATGAAGGTGGGTGATAGCAGTTGGCGCATTTACAGCGCTAATGAACTAAGTGTCGGCACCGAAGTTGAAGTGATACTAGTAGAAGGCAATACCTTGCACGTAAGGGCTGTTCATCACTAAGACATTGAAAAGGCGTATTTATTTTGATACGCCTTTCACATAACATTAACCAACTTTCTGTTTTTCATTCCCATGGCAACACCCTGCCAAATTATTGATAATCGGGCAATCAGCACCTTCATCCCCTGGGCACTCGTCTGCCAAAGCCAATAAACGTAATCGCATCTGATTAAGATCATTAATATGTTTCTCGATTTCCGCTACCTTTTGCAACGTTGCAGCTTTCACATCCGCACTGTGACGAGCGGGGTTATGAAACAATGCCAGCAGCTCGCGGCATTCATCTAGTGTAAAGCCGACCTGCCGTGCCTGACGCAAAAGTGTTAACTCTTCGATATGTTTGGTGCTGTAGCTTCGATAACCATTATCCGTGCGGATAGGCGGTGTCACCAGTTTCTTTTCTTCGTAAAAACGAATGGCCTTACTGGTTAGACCGGTTTTTTTTGCGATATCGCTAATATTCATGCGTCTCCCTTGACCTTCCCCTTGCTGGAAGGTTTAACCTTTATAATTAATGAAAGCAAGGATGTCAGTCAAGCGGAACATACCCTAAATAATTCGAGTTGTAGGAAGGCGACAACTGAGTAAATCCCCAAGAGCTTAGCTGAGTCAGTGACTGGGGTGCGACGGCAGTCAACGCGGATACGACTTGAAGTATGGCGAGTATAAAACCTGTGCAGATCAACGTCCGTTATTGCCCTACATAAGGGATATGACTGGGAATACCGACTAAACTTATCCCGACAAATTTATGGATAGGTTCCCTACTCGATAAGGAGTCAACTATGTTGCAAACCACAATACTGGCCTTACACGGCCTCTCCTGTATGAATTGTGCCAAACGCGTAAAAACGGCATTAGAAAGCCGTGAAGATGTTCATCATGCAGAAGTGAATGTGCATTATGCCAAGGTGACGGGCGAAGCCGAAACCACCACACTGATTGATACGGTTAAACAAGCGGGTTATCAGGCAGAAGAAGCTCAAACTCCTGATGTTGAATTACAGCTCTCTGGCTTGAGTTGTGGGCACTGTACCGAATCTACGCGTAAAGCGCTGGAAGCTGTTCCCGGTGTGATTGCAGCAGAAGTGTCACTCGATAGCGCCAAAGTGTATGGCAAAGTTGAGGCGCAAACGTTAATTGATGCTGTGGAGCAAGCAGGCTATCACGCCACACTGTCAGGGGCGCAATCCCCAAAAACTGAGCCGCTGACTCACCCAGCCCCATCTTCGCCGGAATATCTGGCAGCGGCCTCTTCAACCATTCCGGCAGCGTCAACTGACATTAAAAATACGCAGCCCAGTTTGCCGATAGCAGAACCTGCTGATAATGACAGTGTTCAGCTGTTATTGACCGGGATGAGCTGTGCCAGTTGTGTATCTAAAGTACAAAATGCACTGCAAAGTGTTGATGGTGTTGAAGTCGCACGAGTCAATCTGGCGGAGCGCAGTGCATTAGTCACAGGTCACCCTAGCAATGAGGCACTGATTGCTGCAGTCAAAAATGCCGGTTATGGTGCTGAAATTATTGAAGATGAAACAGAGCGACGCGAGCGACAACAGCAAATGTCGCAAGCCAGTATGAAGCGTTTTCAGTGGCAAGCAGCATTGGGGCTGTTATTGGGTATTCCATTGATGGGATGGGGCTTACTTGGCGGTAGCATGACGCTAACCCCTGAGACTCAAATGCCCTGGCTGATAGTTGGGATAATTACCCTGCTGGTGATGATATTTGCCGGTGGACATTTTTATCGTAATGCCTGGGTCAGCCTAAAAAATGGTAGTGCCACCATGGACACCTTGGTAGCACTGGGTACCGGTGCGGCGTGGGTCTACTCCATCACGGTAAATATCTGGCCGGATGTCTTCCCGATGGAAGCCCGACATCTTTATTATGAAGCCAGTGCCATGATTATCGGTCTGATTAACCTTGGTCATGCGATGGAACAACGCGCAAGACAGCGCTCTTCCAATGCGCTGGAGCGGTTATTGGATTTGGCACCGCCGACTGCGCGGCTGGTTACCGATGAAGGTGAGAAACTCATCCCCTTAGCCGATGTACAGCTGGGTATGACCTTGCGTTTGACCACAGGTGACCGTGTGCCGGTTGATGGTGAGATTGTACAAGGGGAGGTGTGGATGGATGAGGCCATGTTGACTGGCGAACCTATCCCACAACAAAAGTCCACCGGTGATGTTGTCCATGCCGGGACGCAAGTACAGGATGGCACGGTGCTGTTTCGCGCCAATGCTATCGGCAGCCAAACAACATTAGCACGTATCATTAAGTTGGTGCGTCAGGCCCAAAGCAGTAAACCAGAGATTGGTAAGCTGGCCGATAGGATCTCCGCGGTATTTGTGCCAACGGTGGTCGCTATTGCCGTTATTGCTGGATTGATTTGGTATTTCTTCGGCCCGCAACCGCAATTAGTCTATACCTTGGTGGTCGCCACGACAGTGCTGATTATCGCCTGCCCTTGTGCGCTTGGGCTGGCCACGCCAATGTCAATCATCTCGGGCGTGGGTCGGGCGGCTGAATTTGGTGTATTAGTACGTGATGCTGATGCTTTGCAACAGGCCAGTAATCTCGACACCTTGGTGTTCGACAAAACCGGCACTCTGACCGAAGGGCATCCGCAAGTGGTCGCCATTCATACCTTTAATGGGGTCAGTGAGCAACAAGCGCTGGTATGGGCTGCCGCGTTAGAAACCGGCTCGAATCACCCGCTGGCACGCGCCATTTTACAACGCGCCGAGGGACTGACACTGGGAACGGTCAACCAATTCCGCACATTACGTGGTTTAGGTGTGAGCGGCGAGGTTGATGGCGTGACACTGCTGCTGGGGAATAATCGTCTGCTGGAGGAACAACAGATTGATACCACGGAATTGCAATCATTAATACAGCAACAAGCTGAAAGTGGTGCAACTCCGGTGATTCTGACAGCACAAGGTAAGCCTGCGGCACTGCTATCAATACGCGACCCACTGCGCAGTGACAGTATCAGCGCATTGCAACGTTTACATCAGCGAGGGTACAACTTGGTGATGTTAACCGGGGACAATCCTATTACTGCCAATGCCATTGCCAAAGAAGCAGGTATTGATCAGGTGATCGCCGGAGTTCTACCTGATGGCAAAGCTGAAGCTATCAAGCAACTGCAAGCAGCCGGGCATAAAGTGGCCATGATTGGTGATGGTATTAATGATGCGCCGGCACTGGCGCAAGCCGATGTCGGGATTGCCATGGGAGGCGGCAGTGATATTGCGATTGAAACTGCGGCTATTACCTTGATGCGCCATAGCCTGCATGGGGTTGCTGATGCTGTTGAGCTTTCCAAAGCAACATTGCGCAATATGAAACAAAACCTATTGGGCGCATTTTTCTACAATGCGCTGGGGATCCCAATTGCTGCGGGTATTCTATTCCCGTTCACCGGCACATTACTCAGTCCAGTAGTTGCGGGTGCGGCGATGGCACTGTCGTCTATTACTGTGGTCAGCAACGCTAACCGCCTATTGCGTTTTAAACCTAAACAATAAAAACTCGGTGGCGCACAATACTTTCTTGTGCGCCACTAAGCGTTTAGGATACAGAAAACGCTAAAAGGGAAGCATATAGGCATGGGCCAATTATTACGCCGCATCGCAAAATTTTTAGGTGTTTGTGCGCCAGCGACTTACTCCTACCCCGCTTTAGATGTCACTCTAGCCGGTGAACGCCACCTGCATCTGGTCGGCAGCATCCATATGGGAACCGAAGGCATGTTTCCCCTCCCTCACGAATTGCTGAATAAATTGAATCAGGCTGATGCGCTGATAGTAGAAGCGGATATCACTGACGCAACCTCACCGTTTAGTAACGAAAATCTGGCCGTTCCGTTGATTGACCGATTATCTGAAGAGCAGTACCAACAATTTTTGCAACGCTGCGAAGAACTGGATAATGACCCTCTGTTCATGGCCTTTCTGCCCGCATGGCAAGTCGCCTTGATGCTTCAGGCCCGACAAGCCCAACGTTTGGGATTACGCGGCGAATACGGTATCGATTACCAATTACTGAAAGCAGCCGCAGCGCAGAAGAAAACCATTATTGAGCTAGAAGGCGCGCAAATGCAGCTCGATTTACTGGAAACACTGCCCGACAACGGCATGCCTTTACTGCTCGATACCTTAACTCACTGGCACACCAACGCTCGTCTGCTGCAAACCATGATTGGTTGGTGGTTGGAACATCATCCGGCTAATGACCTGTCCACTCTGGCCCCTACCTTTAGTCAGGGGTTATACGACGTACTGATGATACAGCGCAATAAACGCTGGCAGCAGCAGCTTGAACAACTGCCAGCTGGCGACTATGTGGTAGCGGTCGGCGCATTACATTTATATGGCGAAGGGAATCTTCCCGAACTCTTGCAGCCTCGCCGTCTGTAAAAAATACAAAAAAATGGCCGATATCTCTATCGGCCAGTCAAAGAGGAATTTTCATTATTTTAGTTATTAAGCCCTCATATTCCTTGCGGAAAATATGAGCAGCCAGTATAGGGTAGCAACCTGACGATTAGATTAGCAACTGACATTCATCATATATTGTATCTCTTCAGATCATTGTGCTGATTTTATTAGGTTAATTTTTAGTCCTGTGACAAAGATTGAGTGTAGGATATTCCAACTGAATAAATTTTCATTTTAAATTGGACGTTTATTATGACACCTGCAGTCGTTTTGCTGGAAAAACAAAAAGTTCCTTTCATATTGCACCCCTATCACCATGACGCCACAGAAACCAATTTTGGTGATGAAGCGGTAAAAAAACTGGGTCTCAATGCCGATCAAGTTTATAAAACATTGCTGGTTGCGTTAAATGGCGACGCCAAAAATCTGGCGGTTGCCGTCACGCCGGTAGCTACCCAACTTGATCTCAAGAAAGTGGCGCGTGCATTGGGGGCAAAAAAAGCCGAGATGGCGGATCCACAATTAGCGCAGCGCAGTACTGGCTATCTAGTTGGCGGTATCAGCCCATTGGGGCAGAAAAAAAGCTTACCCACTGTGATTGATAGTCCTGCTCAAGGCTATGCCACTATATTTGTTTCCGGCGGTAAGCGGGGGTTAGATATTGAATTAGCAGCAACAGACCTATGCCGTTTATTGCAGGGCACCTTTGCTGATATCGCGAAGCGGGATTGAGTCTTCAAAAATATGAAAGGGCTCAAAATAGCCCTTTCATATGAAATTAACTTATTGTCTATAAAGCTCTTTTACGTTAAATAAATCGTCATCACTGTGATTAGTTTTAAATGAGGAATATAACTCTATTGGACTCTTTAAATTTCCACTTTGCAAAACCGGCTTATGTATTGAGCCAAGATCACAGAAAGGCACCTCCCAGAGCGGCAATTGAGCACATCGTGTAAAACAGCTAGGTTGGTGGAAACACGCGAGTGCACTCGCAACAGGCAGAGCAGTGAGCACTGAAAAAATAATAACGATTTTATGAAAGCGCATAGTGAGCCTCCTGAATCTAATACCCAATAAATAACAAGTAACTTACTTACCATCTTTGGCTTAGCCCCCAGTGATATTATCTCACTTAGGTAAAATAGATTTTATAAACAGAAATATAAACAATATATCAACAAAAAAATTCTCTCTTAACGAACTTTGGTTTGTATATATCCGATGGCAGTCAGAATTATATAATAGGAGCCACTGACTACAGTGACTCCTTATCTATTTGATTATTTATAAACAATCTCGCCTTTCGGCTGATATTGACTGACATCCAGTGGCGAGTGCTTTTCAATATACTGTTTAAGCACTTCTGCGTCGATAAAACCGGTATTTACATAGCTCGGTAAAGTATCAATCTTCGGATAACCATCACCACCTAGCGCATTGAAATTCAAAGTTGCCAGACGATAAGTTTTATTCAGCTCTAGCGGTTTGCCTTGTATTTTGACGTCACTGACACCTTTGCCATCAGCGACTAAGCTAACATTGGCAAATTGTGCATACGCACCTGAATCGACTTTCTTATTGGCCACAACCGCCAGATACTTCTCAACTTCACTGCCTGTCATATCGGCATAAACAAGAGTATTGCCAAATGGCTGGACCTTGAGAACATCTTTATAGGTAATATCACCCGCGTCGATAGAGTCACGAACCCCACCACCACTCATCACCGCAAAATCAGCACCCGCACGTTCCATTTGTGCCGCCAATAGCAACCGCGCCAGATTGGTTTGCTCGAAACGCACTTTGCTGCGATCCCCTTCTAACTTGCCATTCACACTACCGACTTTGACATCCAACTGCGCTTTACCCTGTTGTTCAAATGGTGTCAGCAGCTTCAGCATTGACGGGTCTTGAGCAATCTCTTGCGTATAAAAGACTCGCTCACTGGTGCCATCAGCTTTCTCTATTTTTTTCTTCAAATTGATTGGAATTAACTGATAGCTCACTAACTTCAACTCACCATTACGGAATTTGAAGTCTGCCCGCCCTACATATTTACCCCATTCATGGGCCTGTACTATCCACGTTCCATTCTGCCGATCTGGGGCACAAGGCGTGCCTGGAACATAATCAGCCTGCTTATGGTTCTCACTAGCCATACAGACCGGATCCTGTGAGTGCCCACCCACAATCATATCCAGATAGCCCGCCGGTAAACTGCGCGCCATCTCGACATCACCTGGCGCATTCGACCCGTGTTTGCCATCATCATAATGGCCCATATGAGTCGCCGCGATGATAATGTCAGGCTTTTCAGTTTTTCTCAGTTGCTCGACAACTTGCTTTGCTTCTGTCGCAGGCACGCGGAATTGGATATCGGTGAAATACTCGGGATTGCCGATCTTAGCGGTATCATCTGTAGTTAAACCAATGACGGCAATCTTCACACCTTGCTTATCAAATAGGGCGTAAGGTTTGAATAATCGCTGTTGGGTGCTTTTCTGATAAATATTGGCTGATAATAATGGGAAAGTGGCCCATTTCTCTTGCTGGCGTAGCACACTCAGTGGATTATCAAACTCATGGTTACCGATAGCCATTGCATCATAACCGACCAAGTTCATACCGCGAAAATCAGGCTCGGCATCCTGTAAATCAGATTCCGGAACACCGGTATTGATATCCCCACCGGAGAGTAACAACAAGCTTCCCCCTTCTGCGGCAACTTGCTTGCGAATGTCATCAACTAAGGTTTTCTGTGCCGCCAGGCCATATTCGCCATGGTCATTTTGCCAGAAGTGGCCATGATGGTCATTGGTGTGCAGTATGGTGATATCGTAAGTTTTATCTTTTTCCCAGGCGGCAGCCCATCCCGGCACAAACGCCAGTGACACAGCTAAAGCAGCTGCTGTGGTCGATAATGAAAAACGCATCGCAAATCTCCATATTGTCGTTAAAACCAGCCTGTTCAACGCCAGTTTAATAAGTGAAAATGGGGTGAAAAATACCAATATCATGATAAATCAAGATCATACTGTGACAGGAGTCGTATTGTAGTTTGATGATCTATGGGTGAATTTCAGAATATTTGAATATATATCAAATTGTATCTGCTGTAGTAAAAATCATTCGATCTGCATAATATGTATTCATTACCAATATATTATTAACAGTGATAATTATTAGGCGAATACTCACTATGACCGATCGTTCTGAGACGGAACTCCCTCCCTCCGTCAATACCCAGCCCTTCGATAATACCCAGGTAAAGCGCACATCATTTTCCATCTTGGGTGCGATCAGCGTATCTCACTTACTTAACGATATGATCCAGTCGCTGATTCTGGCGATTTATCCTTTATTACAAGCTGAATTTTCTCTGAGTTTTGCGCAGATTGGATTAATCACCCTCACTTACCAACTGACAGCCTCATTATTACAGCCACTAATTGGTCTCTATACTGATAAGCATCCACAGCCCTATTCACTGCCAATTGGCATGGGTTTCACCTTATCAGGTATCTTACTGCTTGCAGTTGCCACGACTTTCCCGGTGGTTTTACTGGCAGCAGCATTAGTCGGAACCGGCTCTTCGGTCTTCCACCCAGAATCCTCGCGCGTCGCTCGCATGGCATCCGGTGGTCGTCACGGTATGGCTCAGTCTATTTTTCAAGTGGGGGGCAACTTCGGTAGCGCCCTTGGCCCACTATTAGCCGCTATCCTTATTGCACCTTACGGTAAAGGTAATGTAGGTTGGTTTTCACTCGCGGCACTGCTGGCTATTGTGGTGCTGTTACAGGTCAGTAAATGGTATCAACAGCAACAAAAAGCAACCTATGGCAAAGTAGTAAAAATCTCATCGGCCAAAATACTGCCTAAAAAGACGGTTATTAGCGCATTAGTTATCTTGATGGTGCTGATATTCTCTAAATACTTCTATTTGACCAGTATCAGTAGCTATTACACCTTTTATTTGATGCATAGATTCGGTGTTTCTGTACAAAATGCCCAAATACATTTGTTTGTGTTCTTATTTGCCGTTGCCGCAGGAACCATCATTGGCGGGCCTCTTGGCGATAGGATAGGTCGAAAATATGTTATTTGGGGGTCAATATTGGGCGTTGCACCATTTACCCTTATTTTACCCTACGTTTCTCTGTATTGGACGGGGGTTTTAACCGTGATCATTGGCCTTATCCTCGCCTCGGCCTTCTCGGCAATCCTGGTGTATGCACAAGAGCTTATCCCAGGGAAAGTAGGCATGGTATCTGGTCTATTCTTCGGTTTTGCTTTCGGTATGGGGGGGTTAGGTGCGGCTGTACTAGGGTATGTTGCTGATTTAACCAGTATTGAACTGGTTTATCAAATATGCGCCTTCTTACCATTACTGGGGATAATTACGGTCTTCCTGCCCAATATAGAAGATAAGTAATAGTAATAACCTTATAATCCCGACTGAGATATCTGTTTCAGTTGGGAGAGTTCCCTGTGTAATAGAGATAGAAACAGCAAATTCATCACAAACAACCACTTCAAACAATTTTCATGCCAAAGCTGACTTTTATCGATAAAAAATGAATTTTTATCGCGCATTGATCGCATAAATGCAATAAACTGATGTTATTGCTGTGAAATGCTTGCCGCCCTGCCGAACTAGAAGGAGTCTGGATGCACCATTCAACACCCTTAATTACCACGATCGTCGGAGGCCTTGTTCTCGCCTTCCTCTTGGGCACCTTGGCTCACCGTCTGCGCATCTCACCGCTGGTGGGCTACCTTGCAGCAGGGGTGCTGGCCGGGCCATTTACGCCGGGTTTCGTTGCTGATACCTCATTAGCACCAGAACTGGCTGAAATTGGTGTTATCTTGTTGATGTTTGGTGTCGGACTTCACTTCTCACTTAAAGACCTCCTCGCAGTAAAAGCCATCGCCATACCCGGTGCTGTGGCACAAATTGCCGTTGCCACCTTACTCGGGATGGGACTGTCTCATTTATTAGGCTGGGATTTGATGACGGGTTTTGTCTTCGGTCTTTGTCTATCAACAGCAAGTACCGTGGTATTACTGCGAGCTCTAGAAGAACGGCAACTCATAGATAGCCAGCGGGGGCAAATTGCTATTGGCTGGCTAATTGTCGAAGATTTGGCGATGGTACTCACATTAGTGCTATTACCCGCCTTTGCCGGAGTGATGGGTAACGAAACCACCAGTCTCAGCCAGTTATTCACTGAATTAGCAATAACCATCGGTAAAGTCATTGCCTTCATTACGCTGATGATTGTTGTCGGTCGGCGTTTGGTCCCCTGGATACTGGCTAAAACCGCCAGTACCGGTTCCCGTGAGCTATTTACCTTGGCAGTGCTGGTATTAGCGCTTGGCATTGCTTACGGCGCTGTAGGGCTGTTCGATGTATCCTTTGCTCTCGGTGCATTCTTCGCAGGAATGGTATTGAATGAATCAGAGCTCAGCCACCGTGCGGCGCAAGATACCTTACCGTTACGTGATGCATTCGCCGTACTGTTCTTCGTTTCAGTTGGGATGCTGTTCGATCCAATGATTTTGCTACGCGAACCATTAGCTGTACTGGCTTCACTGGCTATCATCATCTTCGGCAAATCAGCGGCAGCGTTTATATTAGTGAGGATGTTTGGTCACTCAAAACGCACAGCACTCACTATTTCGGTCAGCCTGGCGCAAATCGGAGAATTTGCCTTTATTCTCGCCGGGCTTGGGATTTCTCTCGGTTTAATGTCTGAGCATGGCCGTAATCTAGTGCTGGCGAGCGCAATTTTGTCCATTATGCTCAACCCGTTACTGTTTACACTATTAGATCGTTATTTGGCTAAAAACGAGACTATGGAAGATCTGATTCTGGAAGAGGCTGTCGAAGAGGAAAAGCAAATTCCGGTAGATTTGTGCAATCATGCACTGTTAGTCGGTTATGGTCGGGTGGGGAGTTTATTAGGTGCAAAACTACACGCTGAAGGGATTCCATTAGTGGTCGTTGAGAACTCTCGACCAAGAGTTGAAGCGCTACGTGAACAAGGTATTAATGCGGTATTAGGTAATGCTGCAAGTGCAGATATTATGTCACTGGCTCGTTTGGATTGTGCCCGCTGGTTATTACTGACCATACCGAATGGCTACGAAGCTGGAGAAATTGTCGCCTCCGCCAGAATTAAACGGCCTGATCTTGAGATAATTGCTCGCGCACATTATGACGACGAAGTGGTTTATATCTCGGATCGTGGTGCGAACCAGGTCGTGATGGGCGAACGTGAAATTGCTAACAGTATGCTTAATATGTTGAAGATAGAAACGCTGACTGAAGAAGACAAACGCCCGCTTTGCCCAATTTAAAAACATCTCAGTGTTAGCAAGTTATAAACCAATAGGGCCAGCATATGCTGGCCCTATTCACTATTTGATGACAATTATCTTTCCCAGTACGACTCTTCCAAACTGTCTTCCCGCTCAGGCAAACCACGCGTTAAACGCGGTGAATGCTGATTCAGCACTTGATAACTAACTCGATTGGCATATTTACACACTTGTGCCAATGAAGAGTAGCTGAGGTAGCTACGTACATGTTTGCTAGAGTTAGGGACATTATTGCGATGATAGCCATTGGCAGCAATATCATGCAGCACCGCTGATAAAGCGCCATCCCCTGCCCCATTAGTATTCATTATTTTCTCAGGGCCGCCCATATAGGGAGCAATATGCGAATAAATTCGTAATGGGTTATCGCAATGTTCTTTACGCATTGCACGGCTGAATTCATACAAGTTAAATTCAGCAATCGCACCGGGTAATAATGGGTGCTGAGTTTGGCGCTTATTAGCCTCTTCCGTATAGCCCGCCATATAAAGACCATTAGGACCAGCGGTACAAAGCACTAAATCAACCCAGTTCAAGGCCATATCTGAAGCCATCAGCGGATCATTAAGCCCAGTCAGTTCAAAAGCTTCATCTTCATTCATCGCTACTATAGAGATATTCTCTTTAAGAAAATCACGCCACCACTGCGGATTATCTGCAATAACGTATTTTGTCCCTAGTGTCATCACCACAGGAACATTGTATTTCTTCGCATAACAGATAGCTTGCATCGTCGCCTCAGGCATTGGTTCGCCCGGTTTACAACGCACCAAATAAGCGGTAAGAACCAATGCCGATGCGCCTGCGATAATATCTTCAGGGATACTTTCCGGTCGTAGTTGATTCATTTGACCGGGGCTGATCGCAAATGTGCGTTCACCATTATCCGTAATGAGAGTGAAACAGCGACCAATCGCACCATCAACTGCCTGTAAATAGTTCAAGTCAGTGCGACTCGAGGTATTACACAGATAACGATAGGCATAACTACCAATTTTGATATTGCTACACATCGTGCCTAATAAGATAGAGCGGTCATCGGCCAAAACAGAATAATTGTGTAACGTATTACCAATGGTTCCCCCCGCAAATTCATGCGTTATTAACCCATTGGTCGTCAGTTCCTGATAAAGGCGTTCAGCAGCATCATCCTCAATAACCAAAGAGTGCCCCTGACTAAGACCATATCGCGTAATAAAGTCCTCATCGACCTTCGCTTCAATATCAACCAACGTCTGATCAATACCAACGATATAAGACGTGCTCACTTCATTTTCCATCTGAGCCGGTTGCAATAAAGGGTCGCGAGCATTAACAGGAAAATAGTGCTTAGATTTGCGTTTACCAGGAAATTTCATTGTTGTTTGTTACAGGATTAGGGATGAAAAGATAAGGGATTCTAGCACAGCTGACCAAGTATTCAGCGAACATAACCATTTGGATTAGATTGCTGCCAATTCCATGCATCTTGTAGCATGTCAGTTAAATTTCTTTTGGCCTTCCACTCTAATTCCTTAAAAGCAAGCTCTGGGCTGGCCCAACACTCAGCAATATCGCCAGGACGACGAGCCACAATTTCATAAGGAATTTTTTTGCCTGATATCCGCTCAAACTCTGCAATCATCTCTAACACTGAATGCCCAACACCTGAGCCAAGATTATAAGCCTTAAATCCATGCGTTAGATTATTAAGCGCACAAAGATGCCCCTCGGCAAGATCCATAACATGGATATAATCCCGAACACCTGAACCATCAACGGTAGAGTAATCATTACCATACACTGCTAATTTGGGAAGTTTACCAATCGCAACTTGAGTAATGAATGGTAGTAAATTATTAGGCTTCCCATTTGGATCCTCCCCAATTAGCCCTGATGTATGAGCACCAACAGGATTAAAATACCGCAGCGCTCTTATAGAGAAATCAGGATAAGCAAAAGAGAAATCCTTCAATATCTGCTCAACCATGACCTTTGATGAACCATAAGGATTTGTAGTTCCTCCAATACGAGCATCTTCAGTCAAGGGAATAAACTCAGGATCACCATACACAGTCGCAGAAGAGCTAAATATTAATTTTTTTACGCCAGAGATGGTCATTTCTTCGAGCAAAATAATCGAGCCTGTTACATTGTTTTGATAATACTCAATGGGCTTAACTACAGACTCCCCCACTGATTTCAAACCTGCAAAATGAATAACAGAATCAATTTTATGTTCCAAAAATATTTTCTTAAGGCAATTTCTATCTAATACATCACCTTGGTAAAATACGGGTGTACGGCCCGTAATTTTAGATACGCGTAACAATGACTCAGCTGAAGCATTAGATAAATTATCTAATACAACAACATTTTCTCCATTCTCTAACAGAGCAAGTACCGTGTGCGATCCAATATAACCTGCACCACCCGTTACTAAAATAGTCATAACTCACCTATTAAATTTAAGAAACCAGACAAATCCATTATCCAAGAATAATTTTTCTACATTTATCTTTTACGCTATTTATATCAAATTTATTCTTTTGCTTCTGTGCTTCTTTATAGAATGAATCATAATTTGAAAATACAGTATTAAGAGCGGAATTTAATTCCTCTATCGTATTACCAATTAAGATGCCATTTTTACTAACGACCTCACTGCAACCACCGACGTCACTCAAAATAACCGGTAGACTGGCACTGGTAGCTTCAATTGCGGCCATAGGTAAACCTTCACTTTCTGATGTTAATACAAACACATCATACTCATGAAATCTGTCGAATCCTTTGATCTCACCGTAAAAATGAATATTGTCATAACTAGAATATTCTTTCTTAAGATCCTGAAAATACTCTCCATCACCAACGATATCGAGGTCAAAATTAGGATTAGCAGCAGCGACTTTTAAAATTAAATCAGGACGTTTTGGATAAGCTAATCGACAGACATAAATAATTTTATTTTGGCAGGGACGGTTAGGTCGCTCAGTTAGTGGCGTTATAGCATTAAGCTGAGTTATTATTTTTTCAGATTTAATCCCAATAATCTTAATAGCCTTATCTGCATCACTCTGAGAAACACACCATACGACATCTGTAATGTATGATAGTAGTTTTTCAATATAACAAAATATGAATTTAAGTACATTACCATTGTAAATACATGACCATCCGTGAGAAACATACACACCACGGAAACGCAGGAATAAACGGACTAACCGACTGTAAAGACCGGCATTGGCAGAACTGGAAACAACAATATCAATCTTATTTTCTTTAAGAGTTTTATACAAAACGTAAATGGCCTTAATACTAGCCATTTTTCTTATCTCTGGAATAATAACAATTTTGTCACAGACAATAGTTTCAGTTAACCAGCCCGATTCAGAGGTTATTAAAATAATTTTACAATCGTCTTTGAGTAGTTTGACTTGCTCCAAAACCCAACCTTGAGCACCACCAATGATTGATTTAGTAATTACAAATGCAATATTCTTCATATCAATTCCATAAACAATAAGATGCAAATTTGCTTAGAGAGTAATTTTAAGCCGTCAGTGAACAATGACGTTTTTTGCATTTTCGCCGTGAGCCTTTTTCCAAACAATATCACAGATACCATCTGTTGGTTGAAACCCAGCAGGTGCTTCTAATAATAAAGAACGGATACATTCGTAATTAAAATCATTACAGGCAGTTTCAATTCTGCTTAGGAGAGTATTCAAGTCATCCCATTCAAGCATAACTTCAGTTGCAGTCATAATTCTGGGATGGTAGGTATGCTGCACAGTATCACCAATAAGTAATTCTTCGTATAACTTTTCGCCGGGCCGTAATCCTGATATCTCAATCGCGATATCGCCATCGGGATTTTCTTCACTCTTAATAGAAAGACCTGAAAGATTAATCATCCGCTTGGCCAAATCAATAATCTTAACCGGATCGCCCATATCTAATACAAAGACATCGCCGCCTTGCCCCATAGCACCAGCTTGAATAACAAGTTGAGCAGCTTCAGGAATGGTCATAAAATAGCGAATAATATCTTTATGTGTAAGAGTGATTGGACCACCCTCTGCAATTTGTTTCTTAAAGAGCGGAACAACAGAACCAGAAGATCCAAGCACATTACCAAAACGAACCATACAAAACTTTGTTTTATTTTGTTCTATCGATAATGCCTGTAATACAAGTTCTGCCATTCTTTTGGTAGCTCCCATAGTATTGGTTGGCCGTACGGCTTTATCTGTAGAAATTAAAACAAATTTTTCAACCCCAGATTTTATTGCCGCTTTAGCACAATAAAGCGTACCGAATATATTGTTTCTTACTCCCTCTATAACGTTGTTTTCAACAAGAGGCACGTGTTTATAAGCTGCTGCATGATAAACAGTATTTACATGGAAGTTAGACATTATCTGAACTAATCGTTTTTCACTTTGTACAGACCCGAGTAATGCGAAAAATTCCGTCTCAATTTTATTTTTTTTACATATTGCTGCTATTTCATTTTCTATGGAATAAAGCGAAAACTCAGAAATATCAAAAAGGATTAATAATCTTGGTTTCTCCACAATAATTTGGCGGCATAGCTCAGAGCCTATTGACCCCCCAGCCCCAGTCACCATTACCACTTTTCCCGTAATATTTTTAGCTAACAGTTTTTCATCTGGTACAACAGGATCTCGCCCCAGCAACTCTTCGATAGAAACTTTCTTTAAACTACTTATTTGGGCTCGGCCTTCAACCAAATCAGACATCCCCGGAATAGATAAAACTTCACAAGAGAGGTTTTCGAGTTTATTGACAACTGCTCGACGCTGACTCTGGCCGACACTTGGCATGGCCAGTAATACTTTCTTGATACCATAGCGACCAATCAAATATTCAAGTTTTTCTGAAGGATAAACGGTGACACCATGAATAACAGCTTTATGTAACTTAGGATTATCATCAACAAAAGCAATAGGGAAATACTCACTGGCTTGCATTAGAGCTGGTAATAATTGTCTCCCAGAAGCGCCCGCACCATATATAACAACGGGAATCTTTCCTCTAACACCATAATTTAACAACATCCTAAAAAACAATCGGGAGCCACAAATAAGCACTAATGAGAAAATAAAGAACATAACAGAGACGGTTCTTGGTAAATATACTCCCAAGAAATAAGAACCAAGTACAAGTAAACCAGAAGAAAGAACAACACCTACAAGTACAGTACTAACAATCTTAGCACTGACATAACGTAATACCGTTCGATATAGACCCAATTTTATATATACGAAAAGTGTCGGTGGTATAATTGCAGCTAAAGCGGCCCATTGTTCTATGCTGGTGAAGGGACTGTCTACATCCAGTCGAACCCAGAAAGCCCCCCAATATGCTAGAGCAATTAGAATCGCATCTAACAATAGCATAATGATTCGTTTAACAGGCCTTGGCAACGATAATAAAAATACGAGAAACATATAGTACCAACCCTAATAAGGAACACGCTGTGTTAAGCAGTATTCATTCAACTCAATTATCCAGTCATCAATTCAAAACAATTAGTTGTTATTAATACCGGCGTTAAGTTTATAATCAATATATAAAAGAGGAATATAGGAAATAATGAGTGCTATTATTGGATTGACTATGTTAAGCCCTACCAATAATGCAATAGGAAATAGCCAAATTATATTTATACCAATAGCTGATAAAGTCACAGGTAAATGACGCTTAAATCGTCTAGATGCAATTTGATAGCCATGGCTTCGGTGAGCTTCATAAACCTTAAATCCACCGAGAATTCGACGCGCTAAGGTCCATGTTGCATCAACAATAAATAAGCCTAATAGAATTAGCCAACAAAAGAAAAACTTTGTTTCTATCCAACCTGCACTTATTGCTAAAGAACCAATCATTAGCCCCAGAAAACCACTTCCAGCATCTCCCATGAATATTTTAGCTGGCGGGAAATTCCAAAGTAAAAAGCCTAAAACAGTGCATGCAAGCAAGCAAAGAACCAGATAACTATTCAGTTCAATGTGATCTCCGCTTATATAATAAATGACAATCATCCCGATACAAGCAAATATCGCCTCCGTACTTGCCAAACCATCAATGCCATCCATAAAGTTATAGAGATTTAGCATCCACACTAAAAATAATAAACCAAATAAGCTGCCAAAAATCCCCAGGTCAAGAATAAAACCCGAAAAATTAAACACGGGAAAACCGCCTAAGCAGAATAGTAAGAATGCCGCTGCGGAAAAATGAGCTAAAAGACGCCAGCGAGCAGCAATATGGCCATGGTCATCCCAAAAACCAATCAGAGCTATTACTCCGCCAGATACGATTAATCCTACTGCAGATAAAATTGGAAGATAGCCGAGGAAATAGAAAAGGACTGTGCCAATAAAGAAGCTGATAACGATAGCAACCCCACCGCCTCTTGGTGTTGGAGTCACATGCGAGCTACGAGAGTTAGGAGTATCAATGATATTATTCTTTAATGCATAGAGCCGTAATAAATATGTCAACCCTACTGATATAAGAAAGAATATTGTTAGTAAAAAAATTAAAGTTGGCATTTTCGGTCCCAAATTTATTTTCTGGCAATAGGAATTACAAAAATATTTCGCTGTTCTTAACAAACCTAACTTAGCAATTATTTTTTAAATTGAGTATAAATAGACATCCAACGTTCAATTATCTTTCCAATGGAGTTTGTCTGTATAATTCGTTCTCTCGCTTTATGACCTAATATCTCTTTTTCATTTTCAGATAAATTTATCATTTTATTTATTGCTTGAGATAAGCTATTAGGGTCTTTTATCGGGACAATCGAACCACAATCCCCCAATGCCTCGGTTATACCACCGGCATCAGTTGCAACGATGACTTTCTTGCATGCCATCGCTTCAGTAATAACAAGCGGGAAACCTTCCCATTCAGAAGAGAGCACAAAGATATCAGCAGCACACATTAACTGTCGTATATCATCTCTTTGTCCAATAAATGTTACATATTTATCAATACCAAGCTCTTTGGACATATTCTTAAGGTACCCATCAAGATGCCCGGTTCCAACAATAAATAGTTGAGGGAAACTTTGTAAGCTATTATCTTTAATAAGCAAAGAAAAGGCTGTTAGTAAGTTTGGATAATCTTTTGCTTCAGTTAGTCGACCTACGCTGAGAAGTATTGGAGTATCATCAAATATACCTAGCTCTGACCGCTTCACGTTCCTATCATCTACTGAGAAATCAAACTGAGAAGCATCGATACCATTTGAAACAACAATCATTCTGTCAGCACTGGAGGCACCTTTACGGATGAAGGAGTCAACTGCATCTTGACTAACATTAGTCGACAAAGAAGCAAGTTTGTCAGTATATTTATATGCCAACATCCTCAATGAACTTCCTTCGTTAGTATTATGTGCTGTACATATTAAAGTTGGTATTTTTGTAAAAATCCGCAGAACTCTGGAGAATAAGTTAGCATGAAACATATGGCTATGCACAATGTCAGGTTTGAATTTTTTTATTATTTTTCTTACTACAAATAACCCCTTAAATAAATTAAAAGGAGTTTTTTCTAGTTTCAGTTCATTCAATTTAACGCCATTATTAGGCCTAACCAATGTCTCACCAGTTAGCGAAATAATCATTACGTTATGCCCTGCTTCATACATTTTATTAGCGATCAAAACAGTTTGTTTCTCAGCCCCCCCCATGCCAAGCCCGGTAATAACATATAATAAATTCACTAAAACCTCTTTTTATCTCTAAAATTTTTGTGTTTGAATTTTTATACTAACTCGTAATATTTAAAACTTACTTTTCGAATAAATGAACGACTGATAAAGTAAACATCTAACGAAATTTAATTTCAAATATTGTCTATTAAACACTTCCATTTATCCCCTATTGCCATTTCTATTTTATATTTTTCTGCATTCTTCAATGATCTGAGAGACATAGACTCTCTTAAGTCATCATCATTCATGAGTAAAATCAGATGCCGAGTAAAAGCATCGCTATCAGCAAATGGGATAAGGAAACCATCTTCATTGTTAATGATCAACTCAGAAGGACCGGTATCACAGTCATATGCAATTATTGGTAACCCACTGGCTTTTGCTTCAAGCAGTACCATGGGAAAACCTTCAAAACGAGATGTCATTACATAGATACCAGACTGGTCATATAAATCGCTCACATGCTGAGTTGACGGGAGTAACTTTACATTGTTTAAGTTCAATATTTTTATTTTATCTAATAACAATTGTTTATCTTCTCCATCACCAGCAATGATAAGAGTCCAACTATTATTAGTTTTCTCAACCTTAGCCCATACATCTAATAAAAGATCAAAACCTTTCTGATAAGTAAGACGGCCCAGAGCTAAAACTTTTTTAGCGTGTTTTTTTGTTAATTTATTTTTTGACTCAAAAGGTAATGGATTAGGTATTGATATTATTTTTTCAGGATATTTATTTTCTTCCAACCAATAATCGCGATCTTTCTCTGTGAGAGTAACAACTGCATCTGAAAATTTGGCAGCTATCTTCCTGGCAAGTTTACGTGATTTTATATTTAGATTACTTTTATAGTTAAAATGCTCCCACGATATATGCTTTATCTTGGTGCCTAACAGTGCAGTAGTACTAAATAATGCTAACATTGTGTCAACATCAATCAAAACATCTATTGATTCATCTAGTAAAATACGACGTAACCTAGAAACGACCGCCACATAGGCCAGTGAAAAACGTCTTTTTTCATCAAAAAGTGATACTAATTTTACGCTTTCTTCTACATGAAACTTTGGCGGCGCGTTACCGCTTAAACTGATAATAACAACCTGATAGCCATTTTTAACAAGATAGTTAGCAAGTGCTAAGCTGACCCGCTCAGTTCCACCGGTATGGCTTATATCGCCACCAAAGAAAGCGATTTTTTTCATAAAATCTCTTATTATTTTTTAATTATGTGAACTATTGCACTAGGCAAAGTAACAACTCTCACTAAAAGAGACGATTTATCATGATCGATATACTTATTATCCATCATCATCATGGCTTGGTTTATCCGCAAAACAGATTTTACAAAATCTAACGGACGAGATAACCATATTTTCAAAGGTGTATTTTCTAATAAAGCTTTACGCGAAATATAATGACCGACAGCGTGCCTTTTTATAGATGATTTGCTTAGCCGATTAGTTGCTTCATTATCGAAAAAAATGCGAACAGGTATTGAGCTGTAGTAGAAGCAATACTTTTTCGCGACAGTACTATAAAACCAAATTTCAGGAATGAAATTGATACCTGGCACGACTGGATAGAGAAACTTTTTTAATAATTCAGTTTTGAAAAAATCAATTCGCTCACCACGACTGCCTGAACGAAATTCATCAAACCATGAGGCCTTTTTATCTGCATTAGATAAATAACAGTTATTAGGTTTCAATGTTTCTGAACTCACTGAGATTGCTCTAATCCCAATAATTTCTTTATCTTCAAGCACATTACTCAGCAGAAGCAATTTATTTATAGAGTCAGCAACAAGCGCATCATCAGAATCTACCCCAATAAAATACTCTCCCTTAGCATTTTCAACGGCTCTATTCCAGGCTGCTTGTTTCCCACTATTATCTTGATATATATAGTTTATCTTTAATTTATTTTCGTCTTGAAATTTCTTAACTGTATTGGCCGTGTCATCTGTCGATCCATCATCAATGATTAACCACTCTATATCATCTCTATCCTGCTCTAAAATTGATAGATAGCAGCGTTTTAATACATGTGCTCTATTAAAAGTAGGTGTAAATATAGTAACCCGCGTCATTTTATTTTTTCACCTCTTTTTCAACAGATGAAACAAGCCTAAAAAATAACTTATTTTTAATCATATAATATAAAATAGGTTTTAACTTCCCCGAATGAAGTATCGGTTTCAATGAAACAATAGCATAAGACTTATTAAAACTTTCTAAAGCCCTTATTTTATTAAAATGATAAATCCTAGCACATTTTGAAACATGTGAAATAAAGACACTAGCTAAGACGACAGCCCAGTATTTATTTTTATGTTTTAAGTATTTATCCCTAAATCTTGCCAATCCGAATTCACTGTCATCCAAGTCTGATATATTCAGATTTTTAGTAATACTACTAGATACTTGTCTATATTTGACAATTAAATCTTTACACTCGAATATTGATTTACATTTATCAATCAGTATAGGTAATAATAACTGGTCTTCAAATCGCCGTCCCACATCAAAAAACATTCCATCAAAAATATTTTTTCTAAAGACACATCGCCAGACATAAAACATCTCGCTTTCAGCTATTTTTAATTTTACATGGTCAAGACGATCAATAGTAAATTTATTTACTTTTATTAAATCAAATACATGTTCTTTGTCATCGAAAAATTCGGAGTAATTGAAAACCATTCCATCTGGTGAATTCTCTAGAACAATTTTCTTAATAGAGTTATAAATTCCATCACACCAAATATCATCAGCATCCAAGAAAGTAATATATTCCCCTGTTGAAACCGATATCCCCATATTTCTGACAACGGAAATGCCTGTATTTTCTTGTGTGATATAAATAAAATCACACTTTTTACTGTATTTTTGTATTATATTAGCCGAATGGTCCGTTGAACCATCATTAATAATAATAACTTCTAATGTACTATCCCATTGGTTAAATACAGAGCTTAGACATGCATCAAGATATTGTTCTGCATTAAATACCGGTATAATCAAAGAGAGCAGTTTTTTATTATTCATTTTTATTTCTCGAAAGAATTTCAGATAATAATTTCTTTCTCTTAAGAATAAGAATCAGGCATATAAATGATAAAGTCTCAATAGCAATAATTGAAACCACCCCTCCCCACGCGCCATACCTAGATGCAAGGTATGCACAGAGAGGAATATGAATCACTGCTGAAATCATGGGCAAAATAGTGTAGGACTTCTTATGTCCATGAGGTAGTAAAATATAATTACCCAGTACTGTGGACTGTATGACTAATAAATAAACCGGAGAGAATAAGATCAGCAAAGTTGATACTTCTGAATATTCATGCCCAAACATGATTTTGGTAATTAGTTTAGAAAATACAATAACAAATATAGTTATGATTAAACATAATGCGCCTTGCCAATAAAAAATCTTTCTAATTAGAGCATATGCTTCTTCTTTTTTATTGACTAACAATGAGTTTATTCTCGGATAAAATGCATTTCCTAAGACTAGAAAAACACCAAGGATAGCACCTTTTACTCTATCTGCTGCAGTAAATATACTAACTTCATAGACATTACTGAATATACCAATAATAATTGTGGTGCTCATGGTATAAAGGCTGATAGAAAGCGTGGCACAAAATATCGGAAATGAATCTTTTAACGTATATGCCACTCTTAAACTGGAAAAGTTAACTGCCCTAACTAATTTTTTCCGGTATATATATATTATTGCTATTATACCTGCCAGTAAATTCATCGATGATTGAATCATCACGGCATATTTAACATCTGCATCACCATGTACAAATATAAAAAACAATGGCAACATTGATAACTTTGCAATTATCATTAAATTAGTCACTACAGACAGTTTTTCTATTCCCTGGAAAAACCACACTGGCATCAGTGTCGTCCCTATTAACATGAGTACTGTATAAATTAACTCACGCTGAATTACTGCATGTGAATTTGTCGCAAGAAGTAAAACTACTATTACAATTGAAACTAAGCATAATATAGATTTTGAGATCAGCGTTTCAAAAAAAATCTTAGATATATATTCTGGGTCATCTTGATGTTCAGCTATTTTTTTTGATGCTGATAAATTAAATCCAAAATCAATTAAAATAACAAAATATTGGGCTAATGAAAGTGTAAGACTGTAGACACCGAAACCTTCAACGCCTAAGACACGAGTTAGATAGGGTAAAGTTAAAAGGGGAATAATATAATTACTCCCCTGTAACAAAAGTAAAGAAAAAATATTTCTCCGTAACACTGACATTTAAATTTCCAGCTGTTGGGTTAAATTACATTTTTATGAAATTTGAGTCTATTTATTAACTCATCCATAAAGTAAATATATTTCGCACCCGAAATCTGCAGAAATACAGGCCTGAATCAACATCAAGACACGCTACCGCCCTTGGCTCACAGCTACCAATGCACTGTTTTCTGATTTCATCGTGTAGCTCATTTAAATATCAAACTACAACAGTGAGTTAAAAAATATTCACACATCTATTTTTATAAAAATGTAATTCTTATACATCCAAATAGGTATTACAAGCAAAAGGGTCAGGTAAAAATATGTAATGATGTATCATTTAGTACCGTTCAAGACATAAAAAATCATAAATGATGAACTGATAAACTAATCTCTTGTTTTATCAACTGTTCTAAAAGGTCTATATGTGCCTTGTCATCATTCAGTGCGGGGATATATTCAAACTTCTCGCCGCCAGCATGTAAGAAAATCTCTCGGTTTTGCTCTTTTATTTCTTCCAAGGTTTCCAAACAATCTGCAGAAAAACCGGGGCATATCAGCTGAATGTGTTTAACACCTTGTGAGGGCAGGCTTTTTAAGGTTTCGTCAGTATATGGGGTTAACCACGGCTCGCGACCAAAACGTGATTGATATGTCATCATGACTTGCTCTGCTGGCAATGACAAATCCAACGCCTCCCGCAAAGCACGACTCGTGTCTTCACAGCGTTGTGGGTAGTCATCCCCTAATTGCGCATAGCGTTTAGGAATACCGTGAAAAGATAGGACTAATCTGTCTGGTTTACCATGTTGTGCAAAAGAGTTTTCAACACTTTGTTTTAGCGCTGAAATATAGGTGGGATGTTCAGCATAATCACGAATAAAAGAAATCGATGGTAAACGGCGATAGCCTTTCAAAATGTTGGCAACAGCATCCCAGACTGCCGCACTGGTCGAGCATGAATATTGCGGATAAAGCGGTAATACCACCAGCTTAGTCACACCTTGTCCAAGTAGTTTATCAATTGCATCTGGCAGATTTGGTGAGCCATAACTCATCCCTAACTCTACGGGGATTTCTGGTATACGTTCTACCAAGGCTTTTTGTTGTCGACGGCTATAGACCAATAAAGGAGAACCTTCATCCATCCAGACAGATTGATACAATTTTGCCACTCGCGGAGATCGAATCGGTAAAATTACCCCTCGTAGCAAAGGCCACCACAACCACGGTGAGGTATCAACTACCCGGCGATCACTCAAGAACTCAGCCAGATAGCGTTTTACTGCTTGCGATGTCGGGGCATCCGGTGTTCCCAGATTAACCATCAGTACGCCAGGCTTGCTTTGCTTCATGCAGGAGTCCTTATTGTGTATTATGCCGTTTATTCAAACCGACAAATATGTTTCAGCTATATCTGTAAAATAATAAAGGCGACCTTAGGCCGCCTCAACTATCTTACCATCCGGAATTAACCGAGAATAGTCGCCAGTTCCGCACTGACTTCTGCTACCTTACGGGTTCCGTCCAGTTTAAAATATTGTGTATTACCTGCATCAGCTTCTTTACGATAGTAAGAAACCAATGGTGCAGTTTGCTGATGATATTCAACCAGACGTTTGCGAACTGTTGCTTCCTGATCATCTTTACGAATTGTCAGTTCTTCGCCAGTCACATCATCTTTATCTTCGACTTTAGGTGGGTTGAATTTAATGTGGTAGACGCGGCCTGAAGCAGCATGCACCCGACGCCCGACGATACGATCAACAATCAGTTCGTCTGGAACATCAAACTCCAGCACATAATCAACCTTGATACCGGCTTCTTTCATGGCATCAGCTTGAGGAATGGTACGCGGGAACCCATCTAGCAGGAAACCGTCACGGCAATCGTCCTGTGTGATGCGCTCTTTAACCAATGCGATAACCAGCTCGTCAGTGACCAGCTTACCGGCATCCATAATTTCTTTCGCTTTCAGACCTAACTCAGAACCTGCTTTTACAGCGGCGCGCAACATATCACCAGTAGAGATTTGCGGAATACCGTATTTCTCCATGATGAATTGAGCCTGAGTACCCTTACCAGCGCCCGGAGCGCCCAGCAGAATGATACGCATTGCGTAAATCCCCTTGCTATGTAGTTTTTCTATGTATTTTTGCGGAAAACGAACAACCTTACCATTTCCAAGGGGGGTGGCTCAAGGCGCGCGAGCCGAGACAGAGGGATTGGATCAGGAAAGTCCTGGCGAAATATAACTATAACAGCATGAAATTAAATAAAAAAAACGCCTCAACCATCTTACATGTCCGAGGCGTTCTAATACTAAATTAAGCGGTTAATAGCTGGTTCATGCGGCGAATAAACTGATTAGGGTCCTCTAAGGTTCCTCGCTCAGCCAATAGCGCTTGATCCAGCAGTAACTCAACCCATTCAGCAAACTGAGTATCATCAGCTACATCAGCAGCGCGTTTGACCAGGCTATGTTCCGGATTCAATTCAAAGATGTACTTCACTTCCGGCGCCTGCTGGCCAGCAGCAGCGAACAATTTCGCCATTTGCGTACTCATTTCATCCGCATCCGTGGTGACAATGGCCGGAGTATCCGTCAAACGGTGGGTCAGACGGACATCTTTTACACGCTCACCCAGCAGCGTTTTTACACGCTCGACAAAAGGCTCCAGTGCTTTATCCGCTTCTTGCTGTTCTGGGCGCTCTTCATCGGCCAATTTATTCAATGAGTCATCTGCTTTGCTGACTGATTGGAAAGCTTTACCATCGAACTCAGTCAGGTAGCTCATCATCCATTCGTCGATACGATCGGACAACAGCAAGACTTCAATGCCTTTTTTGCGGAACAGTTCCAAGTGCGGGCTGTTCTTGGCCGCGGCATAGCTATCCGCAGTGATGTAATAAATCTTCTCCTGCCCTTCAGCCATGCGGCTGACATAGTCTTCTAGCGACACGGTTTGCGCGGAGCTGTCAGTATGCGTCGAAGCAAAGCGCAGTAACTTGGCAATAGTATCTTTGTTGCTACTATCTTCCGCTGGCCCCTCTTTTAGCGCCATACCAAACTGTTGCCAGAACTGCTGATATTTCTCAGCGTCGTCTTTAGCCAGTTTTTCCAACATTTGCAGTACACGTTTGGTCAGCGCACTGCGCAGGTTCTGAGTAACACGGCTGTCTTGTAGGATTTCTCGAGAAACGTTTAGCGGCAGATCATTGGAATCAATCAAGCCACGAACAAAACGCAGATAATTCGGCATGAACTGCTCAGCGTCATCCATAATAAAGACACGCTGTACATACAGTTTCAGGCCGTGCTTATGGTCACGATTCCACATATCCCAAGGTGCTTGCGCCGGGATGTACAACAGGCTGGTGTACTCTTGCTTACCCTCTACGCGGTTATGGCTCCAAATCAGTGGGTCAGTGAAGTCATGAGCAATGTGTTTGTAGAATGCTTTGTATTCGTCGTCAGTTATTTCAGCTTTGCCGCGAGTCCACAGCGCCTGGGCTTTGTTGATTTTCTCCCAGGTGATAGTGCCATCTTCTTCATTTTTGCTTTCGATTTCGACTGGCAGTGCAATATGGTCTGAATATTTGCTGATAACAGAACGCAGGCGCCAGCTATCAAGGTATTCATCTTCACCTTCGCGCAAATGCAGGATGATTTCTGTGCCACGGTCTTCTTTGGTGATATCCGCGATAGTGTAATCGCCCTCACCTGCTGACTCCCAGAACACACCGGCATCTGCGGGCGCGCCAGCTGCTCGAGTGCGAACAGTGACTTTATCTGCCACGATGAAAGCAGAGTAGAAGCCCACACCAAACTGGCCAATTAATTGGCTATCTTTAGCTTGGTCTGAGCCGATAGATTCGAGGAATGCTTTAGTCCCTGATTTCGCGATAGTGCCGAGATTATCAATGACTTCTTCACGGCTCATGCCAATGCCGTTATCACTCAGGGTCAAAGTACGCTTTTCTTTATCAAAAGATAAACGCACACGCAGCTCGCCATCACCTTCAAACAATTCTGGGTGAGACAGCGCGCGGAAACGCAGTTTATCTGCCGCATCAGAGGCGTTAGAGATAAGCTCGCGCAAGAAAATTTCTTTATTGGAATAAAGCGAGTGAATCATCAAATGAAGAAGCTGTTTTACTTCTGACTGAAATCCACGGGTTTCTTGACCTTTCATACTCATTAATTACCTCAATCCAAATTACCGACAGGTTTACCCTATAGATTTCAAAAATACAGGTCGACGGCAAGCCCGTGAGCCCGATGAGCTGACTCCAGTCAGTGATTCGGGTGAACGAGCGCAGCCAACATACCTGCAATTTGAAAGATGACGGGTATAGATAAAATCGAACAGTGAGTAACAAATGGGGTCAACAGCGGGAGCTTTCAAGCCTTAACACAGAAAAAACAGAGAATCAGGGGCGATTGATTGAACATCACGAATGAAATTATTCATATGATAATCAATAACAAAACAATCGCCCACCAGATTAAATAGGATGGGTACTTATCGAAGCTAGTCGTTACTGAAACTAGTACTTAATGGGATTACGTCCCGCTAATGAATGGGATAGGGTTGTACCATCAACCATTTCCAACTCACCACCGACTGGCACACCATGTGCAATACGGCTGGCTAACACACCATACTGACCGCACATCTGACCAATATAGTTAGCGGTTGCATCCCCTTCGACTGTCGGGTTGGTCGCCAGAATGACTTCACTGATAGTTTCAGTTTCCAACCGCTTTTCAAGCAAATCCAAACCAATATCACCGGGACCTATGCCGTCCATGGGCGATAAATGCCCCATCAACACAAAATAGCGCCCGCCAAACTGGCCAGTTTGCTCAATGGCATGGATATCTGCCGGGCTTTCGACCACGCAGATTTGACCATTTTGTTGCCGCCGTGGATTAGAGCAAATAGTACAATGCTCTTGCTCGGTAAACGTACGACAGTCAGCGCAGTGACCAATTTCAGACATTGCGCGCGTCAGAGACTGTGCCAGCCGCATTCCACCACTACGATCCCGCTGTAGCAATTGGAATGCCATACGTTGCGCCGATTTCGGGCCAACACCCGGCAAACAGCGCAACGCCTCCATCAATGATTCAAGGAGTGGACTGGTTTGCATCAGAACGGCATCTTAAAGCCTGGTGGTAACTGCATACCACTTGATACCGAAGCCATTTTTTCTTTTTGCGTTTCATCGATGCGACGAGCAGCATCATTCAATGCCGCAGCAATCAAATCTTCCAGCATTTCTTTATCTTCTTCGACCAACAAGCTTGGGTCGATTTCAACCCGGCGGCAGTTATGCGCCCCATTGATAGTCACTTTTACCAAGCCCGCGCCAGATTCACCGGTAACTTCTAATTTGGCGACTTCTTCCTGCATCTGCTGCATTTTTTCCTGCATCTGCTGGGCTTGTTTCATTAAATTGCCAATACCGCCTTTACCAAACATAGTCATCTCTCATAGCAAGGGGCTGCGTCAGTGCACCATGCACTTCTCGCAGCGGTTAAACCGGTCGGATACTTTCTTCATCCAGTTCGGCGTCGAAGAAACGACGCAGCGTCTGAATATTATTATCCGCAATAATTGACTGGCGCGCTTGTGCCAGCTTTTCTTCATAAATGGCCTGCCGCCACTCTAACGGAGTACGCTCCGCCAGATTATCATCTTCGATAACACTCAGTGTTACCGTATTGCCGTGTAATTCACTCAATGCGTCTGCCAACGCCTTTTGTGCCGAGGGCGAGTTTAAATGGCGCTGAGCTGAACGCAGGTGAAGACGAATATTACCCGGTTCTATTTCTTCTTTAAATGCATTCAGCGCAAGTTGTTGCACCAATTTAGGAATGTGTAACTTATCAATTTCTGCTGCCCAAGGATCGCGCACCATTGCTTCTTGAGCCAATTTAGCAGAAAGTTCCGGCGTTTTTTCATGCTCCAACGCAGATCGCAATGCTTTCGGTGTCGCTACCGGCTCAGCTAGCACTTCTGGCTGATTCTGCGCCGTCCAGCGATAAGCTTCTTTCTTCGCCGGTTTCTTCTCTTCTGTGGGTTTGGCGGCCAGGCGCTGCTGGCTGCGCTCAGTCACCGAAGCTAAACGCTCCAGCGCTGAGTTTGCCGGCCGCGCTTTTCCTGGCGCTGCCGGCTCATTCTTTTTTGGTGGGGTCGTCCCCGACTTGCGCAGTAACTGCGTGCGTGCTTGCAACAATTGCGCTGTAGCGTCTGGAAGCTCGGTATTAACCGGCGCAGTGGCACCTAATGGCTGGGCCTCATGCTGTGGCACATGTTGGGTCGATGACGGGGCCTGAAAATGTTGCTGCGGCGCTGGCATATTATCCGCTATCGTCGCAGGAGCACTGACTGGCACCTTCTGTAGCTCGGCAATTATCGCTTTAGGGTGAAATGCCAATGCGCGCAATAAAGTCATTTCGACCCCCATGCGGCGATCAGGGGCATACGCCAACTCTTTTCGCCCCACCAGCAATGTCTGGTAGTACAACTGAATATCTGTCGGCGGTAGTGTTCGCGCCAGCTCGCGTAATCGCGGCTCGATAGTCGCGTAGTGATTATCCAGCATGGAGGGCAATAACTGCACCATCGCAATGCGGTGCAGCAAACTTAAGGTTTCGACTAATAGATTCTCCCAGTCAACACCGCGGGATGCCGCTTGCTCAAGCTGGGCCATCACTCGCGCGCCATCTGCATTCACTAACGCTTCGATGATCGCTAGTGGTTGTTCGTCATCCAGCGTTCCCAACATTTGACTAACAGTGGCGTTAGTGACATGACCATCGCCCATCGCGATAGCCTGATCAGCCAAACTGAGCGCATCACGCATACTACCATCAGCGGCGCGCGCCAGTAGTTGCAATGCTCTGGCATCACTACTGATTTGCTCGGCTAACAATATTTTTTCGAGCTGGGCACGAATCACCTCAACATCAATGACCTTAAGGTGAAACTGCAAGCAGCGGGAAAGTATGGTGACGGGTAACTTCTGCGGATCGGTCGTCGCCAACAGGAATTTCACATGGGCTGGCGGTTCTTCAAGCGTTTTCAACAATGCGTTGAAACTGTGCCGCGACAACATATGAACTTCGTCGATCAAATAGACCTTGAAGCGGCCACGGGCTGGCGCATATTGGACATTATCCAGCAGTTCGCGGGTATCTTCGACTTTAGTGCGCGAGGCCGCATCGATTTCGATCAGATCAACAAAACGGCCTTGCTCGATTTCCAGGCAATTTGCACAGGTGCCACAAGGCGTGGCAGTAATGCCCGTTTCGCAATTCAGTCCTTTGGCTAACAACCGGGCAATAGAGGTCTTACCTACCCCACGGGTGCCAGAAAATAAATAGGCGTGATGAATTCGCCCTAATGAAAGGCCATTAGCCAACGCCGTCAGGACATGCTCCTGGCCAACGACGTCTGCAAACGTTTTGGGGCGCCACTTACGGGCAAGGACCTGATAGCTCATTAATACCGGGGAAGTTGAATAATATAGAGGGTCATGCTAACACAGCCTCACTACTGACAGCGAGGCTGATATTTTCAATACAATCAATGGCCGGAGAAATCAACCAGACTATAGCAAGTAATCCCTTGATCATTCAGGCGAGCTTCGCCACCTAAATCGGGTAAATTAATCACAAATGCGGCATCGGTAACTTCACCGCCCAGTTGACGAATAAGTTTAACTGTCGCTTCAATTGTCCCGCCGGTCGCCAGTAAGTCATCAATAACTAGAACTTTGTCACCAGGTTGAATACTGTCGGTATGGATCTCAAGTTTGTCAGTACCGTATTCTAACTCATAGCTTTCACTGATAGTGGCTCGCGGTAACTTGCCCGGCTTACGGACTGGAACAAAGCCAACGCCAAGAGACAAAGCTACTGGCGCACCAAACAGAAAACCACGGGCTTCGGTACCTACGACTTTAGTCACGCCCTTGTCCAGATAGCGCTCAGTCAACAGCTCAATGCTGGCAGCGTAGGCTAATGGATCTTCCAGCAAGCTGGTCACATCACGGAACAGTATTCCCGCTTTTGGGTAATCGGGGATGGTTTTGATACTGTCTTTAATATATTTAAGCTGTTGTGCTGTATTAGGTGCAGTAGCGGTCATAATTTGTGCCTGATAAAACTGCTGTACATACTAAAGCGCGGCCAGTCGATGCTAAAATGTCATCAGCTGAGTAACTTGCTCTACCGGTTAACTGTGGTCTTGATAGATTAAATTACTGCATCCTTAATCCTAAGGACACAACAAGGGATTATCCCGCGCACGAAAACGCTCAAATTTATGCAAACTGGCATTAAAATGCAACTGACGTGAGCGACTCAGGGCCTTTTTTGTTGCGATAGGTCAATAACTGGCATTCGTAGCATGAAAGTCAATAATAGCGTCAATATCACCAGCAAGATGCCTTTGACCCACCAAATTTTCACCAACCAGAGCGAAATAGCGAACGTAAGCACTGTCACCAATATTGCTTTCCATTTGACGCCAGGGGGCAAAGCCCGATGTTGCTGCCATGTGCGTATGTAACGACCAAACCATGAACGATAAAGCAACCAATGATGAAAACGGGGAGAGGATCGCGCAAAACACCACGCGGCCAGTAGCAAAAACGGCGTAGTGGGTAACAAAGGGAGCACAACACCTAAAGTTGCCAAAACCACTGCCAGCCAACCCAAAGCTATCAACAACCAACGAGACATACACTCCCTTTATAATAATATTTCTTTATGTGGCCCTATCATTAACGCATGCACTGTTCATCATCAATAGATATTATTGGCATTATTATCACTAACAGTGCGTTTTAGTCGCCCCTCGCTTGTAAGTATCGACATTCAAAGGCAAGCTGGCGGAAAATCCCCCAGGAGAAGCGCCATGAGTACAGAAAAGCTATTACAGGTGCTTGAAAGCCAAATTGAGGCATTATCGGCGCAGGTCGGCCCACAAGCTAATATCCCTTCTCAGCAAGCCCGTTTTGATCTGAAATTATTTGGTAATCATGGTAACCGTTTTCGCGATTATCTACTGGAAGTACACAAAAATATGGCCCAATTAAAACAGGTCGTTGCAGAGAATCGTACACAGCAGGTCGCCTTTTTAGCTGAGAAACTGGTCGCGCAAATATCCGCCTTACAAAGAGAGTTAGCCACTCAAAAGCTCAGAAAAACCAACCCTGAACCCACGTATAATAAGTTGGACCCTTACCACAAGCTGGCTGAGCATCAAGATTATGAGCGGCGAATACTGGCCATGATTCAGGACAGAGAGAGCCAACTGGGTAAACAAAATTTATTGACCGAGCAACAAAAAATCCAGAAAGAACTCGCCGCACTGGAGGGCCGCTTAATGCGCTGCCGACAGGCACTGATAAAAATAGAACGCAGTATCGAGAAGAAAGAGAACGGTTTTTGAATATTTGTCACATTTTTTGAATCATTAAGGTTTCGATAGCGAATACTTTTCTATAATGTCTTATACCTACCTTGTTTCAAGTTGTAGGGGTTAACTGGTTCAATCCCCCATACCCTGTGTTGATGTGAACTTATCGGGTTTTCTCACTAGCCACCTGAGCGCAGCTTGAAATCTATTGGGTAGATGAATTGAAATCAAGTTAGGTGGGAACCGGCAGTAACGTATCCCCATCCGACTTTTCTCACTCACTGAAAATCAAATATTGGCCAGATTATGTCAGTTGAAAAAGCTTCACCAGAACTGCAACTGGCAGTAGATCTTATCTACTTGCTGGAATGCAATGAGATAGCACCGGAAACAGCACTGGCAGCGTTAGCTATCGTGCAACTTGATTATCAGCGTAAGCTTCGCAATCAAACATCTGATTGACCCGATGATTTCTGATGTTTAGCCAAGGCGATACCATGAGTATCGCCTTGCGGTGGACCGTTGCATGCTAAACGGTTGAATTCACCGTTATCCCTGCCGAGCAGTTTTAAGCGAGTGGCTTGTTGATATCCGGTAAATCAGGTTTGGCATTCCCAATTGCCGACTTTTCAGACGGTACAGAAGGCAATTCTTTCGCATCAAAAGACCGGCTGACCTCTTGAATTTCAGTGCAATCAGGTTTGTGTAAATACACATCCAACTGATTAAACGCAATATTGATGTCATTCTCGCGACATAACCTATCAATAGTGCTGTTCAATTCATCCACAGTATAGCTACGGTCGCGTAATTCGCGCACATACACACGCAATTCATGATCAAGAGTACTGGCACCAAAGTTGAGGAAGAATACATGGGGCTCAGGGTCAGTCATAACCCGCGGATTCTCATGAGCCGCTTTTAGCAATATCTGTTTAACTTTTGCTAAATCAGTGCCATACGCAACACCAACTTTAATAATAATCCGAGTAATCGTATCTGATAGCGACCAGTTGGTCAGGCGCTCGGTAACAAAGGCCTTATTCGGAATAATCACCTCTTTGCGGTCAAAGTCGGTGATCGTCGTGGCACGAATACGTATTTTGTTAACATTGCCGGAGAAAGTGCCAATGGTTATGGTATCGCCGATACGAACAGGGCGTTCGAACAAAATAATCAAACCGGAGACAAAGTTGGCAAAAATCTCCTGCAAACCAAACCCTAGACCTACCGAGAGAGCAGCGACCAACCATTGTAATTTATCCCATGAAACGCCCAGGGAACTGAGTGCGGTTATCACCCCAATAGCAGTAATCAGATAGGTTAAAATGGTCGTGATGGCATAAGAGGTGCCCTGTCGTAGTTGTAACCGCGACAACACCACCACCTCAAGCAATCCGGGCAGGTTACGCGTCAAGATATAAGCGACTACGAGCGCCATTAATGCCACGAGCATATTTCCCAATGTGACCGCCTGAGAAACACTTGCGCCCGCCACGGTTGCGGTGTAATGCCATAAAGAGATGCTGTCCAGATAGGAGATAACCGTTATTAAATCAGCCCAGATTGCATAGAAACACGTGGCGAAAATCAGGAACAGAACCATCGTGGTCAAACGCAATGACTGTTGGTTAATTTGTTCCAGTGCCAGCGGTGGTTCTTCGACCGGTTCACCCCCCTCAGCCCCCTCTTTCACCAGATTTTGTCGCCGAACGATAGCACGACGATAGGCTAAACGCCGTGCAGCAACCCCTAATCCACGAATCGCCGTCAGGTAAATAATATTCCATAGGAATAATAAGTAGAGGCTATCAATCCAGCGGCCTGCCAGCTGCAGAGTCGTGTAGAAATATCCAGCAATCATTAATCCAATCAATATGATCGGCGTTCCTACAATGGCCGTGACTATCACAAGTCGAACCGCATGAGAATCTTTCTCACGCCAGCTATCACGGCAGAATGGATAGACAAACAGTGCCAACAATGCCAAAGCAATAACAATGACGACCTGCCCGATAACATCATCTACTAATCGAAGTGGGCTTTTCTCCCCCAAGGCAGACCAGAAGATAACAGGCAGCAATGCAGCCCCCAATCGCACCATTTGACGTCGATAATGAGCGCATCGTTCAGCGGCTATCATAAAGTGCCGCTCGGTAATGCCGCCTGGCGATAACATGCGATATGTCAGGTCAAACACTAGCCAGAACAGAGCCAGACGTTGGAAGAAACTCCAGAAGAAGTCACTAAGATTAAAACCTGAGTGCAAACACCAATACCCTACACCTAATATGATCAAAGCCCCTGGCAACACTTTTAACAAGGTCAGCATGATGGCTTTCGGTGTATGCATTTGACTGTCGTGTTTTAATTGCCCGACATCAGCAGCCAGGCTATCCAAATGCTTATTAATGATTTTGGAGCGTGAACGGATCACCCCGACCACAATGAGCATCGGTATCAGAAACAGCAGTGATTTCTTTAATCCTGCTAAAACATCATTCCATGACAGCGTAAAATTAAAATTACTCAGCTCAGCTTTCACTGCCCCCGGCAGCGCTTTTAGCCAAGACCAATCCATCGGTTTATTACTGCTGACCCAAAAAATTTGCTGTGTCAGTGTATGTTGCAGTGATTCATTAACACTCAATAACTGCTGCTGATTAATTTGCAGGTTGATTGCCAGAGTCAGTTGATTACCCAACTGTTTATTCAATTGATCCAGCAATTCACGCCGGATATCAACTATTTGCCCCAGTGCGTCTTCGACATCAGGGCTGACTTTCTCTTTACTGTCAGTCATCAGGGTTTGAATGTAGTCATCACCCTGGAATAGCTGGTCACGCTGCTGATTAATTTCAAATTGTTCCAGGCGCAAATCAGCGATTTGTGGCCCCATATTCGTAATCAGCCCAGACGCAGGTAAATTAAGTTGCTGCTGATATAGAATACGGGAAAGCAGCAAACTGCCACGTAAAACGGTAATTTGTTCCTTTAAATTGCGTTCAGATTGTAATGCACGATCCAGCCAGTTTTTGACCCGGATATTCTGTTGTACCAGCGTGTTACCTTCTTTAGTGGCATTAATCAGCCGCTGGCTCAACTCTTTATTTATCGCCAATTCACGGCTGACCAAGGGATCATTTTGGATATCAGTTGCATCATCGGGCACTTGAGCTTCTTTGGCTGTTTTCTCCGAAAGGATTAACCGTTTGCCGCTCACCACCTCTTGCAATAGCTGGACATAACGCTCCAACTGATTAATGTGCGCGGTGGTGTAATCCCGCTGTTTTTGCAGTAAATCTTGTAAGGTGGTGTTGGCTTCCAGATTTTTACGCTGTAAATCTAGCTGCGCATTTAGCATGACTTGTTCAGTCAACAGCGCTTGCTGTTGGGTGGGCCGTAAAACATCTTGATTCGGAGTCAATCCATTGAGTTGGTTGCGAATCTGCATTAAACGCATCGATGCGTTATACATAGCACTCTGCACGCGTTCTGGCTGAGTTTGTAGGGAGATTAGCTGGCTGTTATAGGCCGAAAGATCTTCTTGGGCAGATTGTAAATCATCCAAAGTTTCATTTAGGCGAGATTCTAATTGGCGCAATGAATAATTAGACAGAGATTCTCGGGTCAGGGTATCGGCTGAACTGTTCTTGAGTGTATCCAACCCTTCCGTCGACTGCCGTAGCTTCGCTGGAGCCTGTGCTAATTGTTGTCTGAGTTGAGCGGCTTCCTGCTTGGTACGCTCAATGGTATCAAGGTATTCCAGCGTTTTTGTCAGATCTTGCTGCGATAACTTTTCAGCGGGTGACAATATTTTTTGTTTTGATAATGCATCCAACTGACTCAGCACTTCACTGTGCGTCGGTACATCTATATTCATTCCAGCCGCAAAAATTGCCGGTGAAATTAATAGTGATATTATAAGCATGGTAACCATTGTCTGCAGGCGCAATAAAAAAGCACTTGATGACAACGCAAACGACAAAGAATCTGGATTAGGAAATCTGCTGCTCATATTTGAACTTCATTTCAACAGAGAGAATGAAATCCTATCACGTTCAGTCTCGAGTCATAATAAGAAAAGTTTTTCCGGGCATGAATAGCTGTCATTAATGCGGGCAGTTACGCATTTACTCTTGAACAGTGTGTAACAGATAGAAATAACGGTTGATTGAGAAAATCAAAATCAGAAGCGCCCAAGTTTCTTAAAACGTCAGCACTTTCTCTGCAGCCAGCGTCCATTGGGCCAATTCGACCAAAGTACCGATTTCCACTCCGTCAACCAGTGTTAATCCAGTTATCCCACGCGCATCTGTACAAGTTTTACAGAGTTTAACCGGAACATTCTGTGCAGTGAGTATTTCCAACATCTGCCGTAAATTGTAACCTTCTGCTGGCTGCTGCCCTTGAAGGCCAGCAATAACCGCATCAGACATTAAAAATAAACGTAAATCGAGGTCACTTTGCTGTTCTTTCAATGCGATGGATAAACGCAACGCATTAAATAATGACTCTTGGCCATATGCGGCACCATTAGCAATGACGACCATTGAATTCGCTTTATCGCTCATATCAATTTCTCCAGTTAATCCGATACCTTGCTATTCATCTCTTTTTGCAATGAAAGGCTGTGGACTAGCATATCCAGGTAGGCATCAATTAATACCGGTGCCTCTTGTTTTATATCAAAACTTTCTGGCATAAAAAGCCAGTTTTCCATCAAACCTGTAATATAGGCTCTCATGATAATCGCAGCACGGCGGGTATCCAGATTGATGGGCAGCTGCTTGGCTTCAATACAGCCTTGCAAAACCGATTCAATTCGCTCATAACTAGCTAAATCAAGGACTTTACGTGCATCGTGGAAAGAGGTCATCTCTCCGACAAATTCGCATTTATGGAATACAATTTCCATCAATGCGCGTCGCCGGCAATCCTCTTGCGTAGAAACAAGCACATAAATGAGTATTTCACGCAGAATACGGAGTGGATTATCAGGATATTTTGCCTGATACTCTAATTCGAGCAGATCAACTTTAGACTCTGATAACTCCCAGACTTCGTTAAATAGGTCTACCTTATTCTTGAAGTGCCAGTAAATTGCGCCTCGGGTGACACCTGCGGCGACAGCAATATCAGTAAGGGAAGTCCCTGAAACGCCGTGCGCAGAAAACTCCCGCACTGCGGCATCTAGAATTTGTTGCCGAGTCTCTTCGGCTTGCTGTTTGGTTTTTCGTGCCATAGCGTTGTTTTTTCGAGGGGGTGCGATTTACATACATTAACGAATGTATGTACCATAGCACGCACATATAATTTACGCAGCAATGGGTTTTAAAGCTTGTGATCCATTGAATTAAATTAAAAATCGGACACTTGAGGTTTATCTATGAGCAAAAACAGAGGGGTAATGCCTCTGGCTGCAATTCTGGTACTTTCAGGCAGCTTAGTACTTATAGGATGTAATGACAAAGATGCGGCGCAAGCCCATGCTCAACAGGCACCTGAAGTCGGCATTGTGACATTAAAAGCAGCACCACTGAATATCACAACCGAATTGCCTGGCCGCACGTCCGCATTTCGTGTTGCAGAAGTTCGTCCGCAAGTTAGCGGTATTATTCTTAAACGTAACTACGTTGAAGGCAGTGATGTCACCGCCGGAACATCCCTTTATCAAATTGATCCAGCCACTTATCAGGCTGCTTATGACAGTGCCAAAGGTGACTTAGCTAAAGCACAAGCTGCGGCTGAAATCGCTCGCCTGACAGTTAATCGCTACAAACCATTGCTGGGTACCAACTACATCAGTAAACAAGAGTATGACCAGGCGGTGTCTAATTCTATGCAAGCTAACGCAGCAGTTGTTGCGGCAAAAGCGGCAGTAGAAAGTGCCCGCATCAACCTGGCCTATACTCAGGTGACCTCACCAATCAGCGGTCGAACCGGTAAATCCTCAGTGACTGAAGGTGCATTGGTGACCAGTGGTCAGGCTACGGCTTTAACAACAGTTCAACAACTTGACCCGATGTATGTTGATGTAACTCAGTCAAGTGACGAGTACCTGCGCCTGAAAAAAGAGCTGGCTGACGGCACTCTGAAACAGGAAAACGGTAAAGCCAAAGTTCGCTTGTTACTGGAAAATGGCTCTGAGTACGCCGAAACCGGTACCCTTGAATTCTCTGGTGTGACCGTAGATGAAACCACAGGCTCTATCACTATTCGCGCTATCTTCCCTAACCCGAATGAAGCGTTGTTACCAGGGATGTTTGTCCGCGCTCGTCTGGATGAAGGTGTCCGCCCTGATGCACTGTTAGTGCCTCAACAAGGTGTGACGCGCAACCCACGCGGTGAAGCAACTGCCATGGTGGTTGGTGCTGATGACAAAGTTGAGTTACGCACACTGGTCGCTAATCAGGCTATCGGTAATAAATGGTTGGTAACTGAAGGTTTGAAAGCAGGCGATCGCCTGATCGTTTCCGGCTTGCAGAAAATCAGACCGGGCGTGCAGGTGAAAGTGCAGGAAGTTGCTGAGACAGAACAAAAAACAGCCCCGACTGACACAGCGAAGAAGTCTTAAAAGGAGCCGGTAATTCATGGCTAAGTTCTTTATTGATCGCCCTATTTTCGCCTGGGTTATCGCCATCATAATTATGTTGGCTGGTAGTCTGGCGATAATGAAGTTACCCGTAGCGCAATATCCGACCATTGCGCCACCGGCAATTTCAATCTCCGCCAACTACCCTGGCGCCGATGCGACCACTGTGCAGAATACAGTTACGCAGGTTATCGAACAGAACATGAACGGTATCGATAACTTGCTGTATATGTCTTCCAGCAGTGACTCCTCCGGTAACGTGCAGTTGACGTTGACCTTTAACTCAGGCACTGACCCTGATATTGCTCAGGTTCAGGTGCAGAACAAACTGCAATTAGCTATGCCTTTACTGCCGCAAGAAGTACAGCAGCAAGGTGTGAGCGTTGAAAAGTCCAGTAGTAGCTTCCTGATGGTTGCCGGCTTTATTTCTGACGACGGCACCATGAAACAGGAAGATATCGCCGACTATGTAGGTTCTAACGTTAAAGACCCAATTAGCCGAACCCTAGGTGTGGGTGATGTTCAGTTATTTGGTTCCCAATACGCGATGCGTATCTGGATGGACCCGCACAAACTGAATAACTACGGCTTGACTCCGGTCGATGTTATTAACGCTATTAAAGTGCAGAACAACCAGGTTGCCGCCGGCCAATTAGGTGGTACACCGCCAGTTCCAGGGCAAGAACTGAACTCATCCATTATTGCTCAGACCCGTCTGACCAATGCGGAAGAATTCAGCCAAATCATGCTGAAGGTCAACACCGATGGTTCACAGGTTCGCTTGAAAGATGTGGCTATCGTTCAGCTGGGTGCTGAAAACTACAACATTATTGCCCGCTTTAATGGTAAGCCAGCTGCAGGTATCGGTATTAAGTTGGCAACAGGGGCTAACGCCCTGAACACCTCTGCGGCAGTAAAAGCTGAATTGGCAAAATTACAGCCGTTCTTCCCGGCAGGGTTGAAAGTGGTCTACCCGTATGACACCACGCCGTTCGTTAAAATCTCCATCAACGAAGTGGTTAAAACACTGGTAGAAGCCATTATCTTGGTGTTCCTGGTAATGTATCTGTTCTTGCAAAACTTCCGGGCGACGTTGATTCCAACGATTGCCGTTCCGGTGGTATTGCTGGGGACTTTCGCCATTCTCTCGGCCTTTGGCTATTCGATAAACACCCTAACGATGTTCGGGATGGTGTTGGCGATAGGGCTATTGGTGGATGATGCCATCGTTGTGGTAGAGAACGTCGAACGTGTGATGCAAGAGGAAGGGCTACCACCGAAAGAAGCCACCAAGAAATCCATGGAGCAAATCCAGGGTGCATTGGTGGGGATCGCGATGGTGCTATCAGCGGTATTTATCCCGATGGCCTTCTTCGGCGGCGCAACCGGGGCGATTTATCGTCAGTTCTCTATCACTATCGTTTCGGCCATGGTGCTCTCTGTTCTGGTGGCATTAATACTGACGCCAGCACTGTGCGCGACCATGTTAAAACCGATAGCCAAAGGCGAACATGGCCCTAAAACCGGCTTCTTCGGTTGGTTTAACCGTATGTTCGAGAAAAGCACCCACCACTATACCGACAGTGTTGGCAACATTCTGCGCAGTACTGGACGTTATTTGGTTATCTATCTGGCCATCGTGATTGGTATGGGTGTGCTGTTCCTGCGCTTACCAACATCATTCTTACCGGAAGAAGACCAAGGCGTGTTCCTGACAATGGTGCAAATGCCGGCAGGTGCGACCCAAGAGCGTACGCAGAAAGTGCTGGATCAGGTCACTGATTATTATCTCGACAAAGAAAAAGATGTTGTTAACTCAGTATTTACCGTTAACGGCTTCGGTTTCAGTGGTCAGGGTCAGAATACCGGTTTGGCATTCGTGAGTTTGAAAAACTGGGATGAACGCCCTGGCGAGCAAAACAAAGTCCCAGCGATTGTTAGCCGTGCGTCTGCTGCTTTCTCGCAAATTAAAGACGGTTTAGTTTTTGCCTTTAACTTGCCAGCAATTGTAGAGCTAGGTACAGCTACCGGTTTTGACTTCGAGTTAATTGACCAAGGTAACGTCGGACATCAAAAGTTAACCGAAGCGCGTAATCAACTGCTCGGTATGGCGGCACAGCACTCTGATATGCTAGTAGGTATGCGTCCTAACGGTCTGGAAGATACGCCGCAGTTCAAAATCGAAGTGGATCAGGAAAAAGCACAAGCTCTGGGTGTGTCTATTTCTGATATCAATACCACCCTGGGTTCAGCAATGGGCGGCAGCTATGTAAATGACTTTATCGACCGTGGTCGTGTGAAGAAAGTTTATGTGCAGGCTGATGCGCCATTCCGTATGTTACCGAGTGATATTGATAAGTGGTATGTGCGTAACAACGCCGGCCAGATGGTGTCATTTGCCACCTTCTCCACTGCCAAATGGGAATATGGCTCACCGCGACTCGAACGTTATAACGGCTTGCCATCCATGGAAATTTTGGGTCAGGCTGCTCCGGGTAAAAGTACCGGTGAGGCGATGGATCTGATGCAAGAGTTGGCGTCTAAGTTACCAAGCGGCATCGGCTATGACTGGACCGGTATGTCCTATCAGGAACGTTTGTCCGGCAACCAGGCTCCGGCGCTGTATGCCATTTCACTGATTGTGGTGTTCTTGTGTCTGGCAGCGTTGTATGAAAGCTGGTCGATTCCATTCTCCGTTATGTTGGTGGTACCTCTGGGTGTGGTCGGTGCGTTATTGGCAGCCTCTCTGCGCGGCCTGAATAACGACGTTTACTTCCAGGTAGGCTTATTGACCACTATCGGGCTATCCGCCAAGAACGCCATTTTGATTGTTGAGTTCGCTAAGGACTTGATGGATAAAGAAGGCAAAGGTTTGGTGGAATCAACATTGCAAGCGGTGCGTATGCGTCTGCGCCCAATATTGATGACATCACTGGCCTTTATCCTTGGGGTTCTGCCATTGGTAATCAGTAGCGGCGCGGGTTCTGGTGCACAAAATGCGGTTGGTACTGGTGTTATGGGCGGTATGATAACCGCTACCGTACTGGCTATCTTCTTTGTTCCGGTATTCTTCGTGGTGGTTCGCCGCCGCTTCAGCCGGAAAAGTGAAGATGTAGAACATGCACATCCTGTTGACCATAAAGTGAAATAAACCTCACTGGCAACCCATGTGTCATATTGAAAAGGCCGCAATTGCGGCCTTTTTCTTTATCTCCCATCAATCTCTGCAACATCGCCCCAGCAGAAAACCGGGCGCTATCGCTACATGAAAGCAGCCTATTTCGTGCGAATGATTATATTGTGATCAATATACCAAATAACAATTTGAGCGTTTGCAGCTGCATAATAAATTACTATGATATAAATATTCATAAAAATGAAGATAAGGAAATGGAAACGAGATTAAAAATTTTATATGACGCGCAGGTTATTGATTCTGCTGTCTACTTCGGGATGCTGAATGTTCTCACTCGTTTGGAACAACACTGGCAATTATCTATTCGCCATTCCCAGGGAGAAATGCTGATCACTCATATGGCAAATGCACTGATGAGAGCGAGTCAAGAACAGGTTATTCCAGCTATCGATGATGAAATATTAAAAGAGATCGAAACCTCAGCTATTTTTGCCAATATCACGGAAATTAATCACGATCTACTCTCACTGTTTACCTTTAAAGTGCCCGATTACGAAGTAGGATATTTATTAGCAAATTTACATGGCCTGCACCTTGCGCAGCAGATGGAGTGCTAAATATTTTAGCACTCATTAAATATTCAAAAAAATGAAAAATAAAATGGCGTAATATAGGGATCTAATATGCTACTGAAAGCATTACAAAAACAAAATCCAGCTCTGATAGAAGTCGCTCTTTCATTCTGGAAACAAGGGATGATTAGACCTGACAGTTATGTTATTGACGTTGATCAGGTCAAACAAAATGCGCGTTTGCTACTGGAAACAGCAACACGTTATGGGATCACTCTTTATCTGATGAGCAAACAGTTTGGCCGCAATCCACTACTGTGTAAACTCCTGCTGGAGTGTGGTTACCAGGGTATCGTCGCGGTAGATTTCAAAGAAGTACGTCAACTCTATCAACATAACTTGCCGGTCGCCCATGTCGGCCATTTAGTTCAAATCCCCAGTGCAATGGTGGATGAAGTTGTATCCCGCCTACCCGAGGTTATTACTGTTTATAGTATTGACAAAGCACGCGAAATTGCCACAGCAGCCGTGCGTCAAAATCAAGAACAAGCTCTGTTATTGAAGATTTATCATCACGGCGACCTGATGTATCCCGGCCAAGAAGCGGGGTTCTCTCTGGATGAATTACCGACTGTTATCCGTGAAATAAAAACAATACCCGGCATCCGTTTGGTGGGTGTCACGCATTTTCCTTGTATGCTTTTTGATAATGAAAAAGGCAAGACGCTGCCCAGCCCAAATCTCAACACATTGATTGAAGCAAAAAGTATTCTTGAGCAACAGGGTATAGAGGTTGAGCAGGTTAATGGCCCTTCCGCAACCGGGGTTGAAAGCCTGCCGCAATTGGCTAAATGGGGAGTGACACACGCCGAACCGGGTCACTCTTTAACCGGGACAATGCCCTCTAACCAACAAGGTAATCAGCCCGAGCATGTCGCCATGCTGTATCTGACTGAAGTTTCCCATTGCCATCAAGGTAAAAGTTATTGCTATGGTGGCGGGTACTATCGGCGCGGCCATTTAAGCAATGCGCTGGTATATGACAAACAGTGGCATACCGCCAAAGTAGTGAGTCCAGCCAATGACAGCATTGATTACACACTGGGCCTTACCGAGCCATTTGCCGTCGGCAGCCCGGTAGTGATGTGCTTTCGTACACAGATTTTCGTTACCCGCAGTGATGTGGTCTTGGTCGCAGGTATCCAATCTGGTCAACCTAAATTGCTCGGGATTTTTGATAGTCAGGGCAATACCATTCCAGCGTCCACAGAACAGGAGGGGTTATGAGTAAGTTTATTGTACTGGTCATCGACAGCTTTGGTGTGGGTGCTATGCCTGATGTCTCTGATGTACGTCCACAGGATCTGGGAGCAAATACTTGTGCCCATATTTTACAAACTTACCCGGAATTGCGTTTAGCCAATTTAGAAAAGTTGGGGTTACTCAATGCCTTGCACATCGGCTCACCTGATTTTCAGGACAGCGTAATGCAAGACAACCCACTGGCCAGTTTTGGTGTCGCACTATTGCAACACGAAGGTGGTGACACCTTTATGGGTCATCAAGAAATCATGGGTACCCTGCCCCGCGCGCCCTTAAGCATGCCGTTCTCCACCGTAAAGTCACATGTCGCTGATGCATTACGTCAGCAGGGTTATCAGGTTGAAGAGCACAGTGCGGCTGATAATAGCATTGATTTACAATTTCTATGGGTCAATAACTGCGTCGCAATTGGCGATAATCTTGAGGCAGATTTAGGTCAAGTATTTAATATTTGTGCTAATTTAAATGCCATTGATTTTGAGCAGGTCCAAAAGATAGGTCGGATAGTTCGCGGTTGTGTAGAAGTAAACCGCGTTATCGCCTACGGAGGGCAACTGATGAATAGCCAAGCAATCATCAGTGCAGCTGAAGTTAAGCAACAACATTATATTGGCATTAACAGTCCAAAATCAGGTGTTTACGATACCGGTTTTCAGGTTATTCATCTCGGTTATGGTGTAGATGCCGATGTTCAGGTGCCTCATCAGCTTGAGAAAGTGAGTATTCCTACCGTGTTGGTCGGTAAAGTCGCGGATATTGTTGCCAATCCGGCGGGGAGAAGCTACCAGCAATTGGTTGATTCCCAAGTTATTTTGGATATCACACTAGCAGAAGTGCAACGCGCGGGTAGTGCCTTTATCTGCACCAATATTCAGGAAACTGACTTGGCAGGCCACGGGCAAGATGTGGCACGTTATGCAGAGCGTCTGCAATTAGTCGATAACATGTTAGGGAAAATCATCGCAGCAATGGCACCCGGTGATTGCCTGGTCGTGATGGCCGATCATGGCAACGACCCGACAATCGGTCACAGCAAGCACACACGCGAGCAAGTTCCATTACTGGTCTATCATCCGGGAATTAAACATTCACAGCAGAAAGCCATTCACCTGGGTATCCGGGAAACCCTGTCAGATGTTGGTGCGACAGCCTGTGAGTTTTTCGCGGCAATTGCTCCACAAAACGGTCACTCTTTCTGGCGACAACTTACTGAAGCCAGCAAATATTAGCCTGGGGCCCGATGGGGTCGTGATATGGAATCGTTTAATTTAGTCAAGATTATTCTTTTCGCGCTAATGGGGGGGATTCGCCACCTTTCTCGCCAATAAATCTATCGCGGTTTATTACGATGGATTGCGGCCTATTATGCCGGAGTTTATGAACGATAATATGAGCCGGAAAGAGCTGGCGGGCATCTCTTTTGCTATCAGCATTGGGTTTATTACTGGTTTCGCCATGCCGATTACATTGGCAACCGGTATTATCGTTATTCATATCATTTTGCTAACAGCGGATATTATTGGAGTATCACTGAATAATACTAAGCAGTTTATAGCGCTTTAATCACTATTGCGCTGGATGGATTGATTAAAGGCTTCAGTTATCTTCCGGTCAACTTCCTTGATGCCCTCGCCTCCGTAGGCGATCCGATAATTTATGCATTTATGGCCGTCCGGTGATGAAACTGGCGGCAGGCCCGATTGCGGCCATTATCGTCGGTATATTGGCGAATATCTTTGCTGTACTCGGACTACACGTAGTCGCCTAGTCGCAGGCCACAGCACCATCTATCTAAAAAAGTCCGCAAATTTCGCTTTGCGGACTTTTTATTTATTCGGATTTGAAACTCGGACTTGAAACTGAAAATCTTAAGGAGCATAATTATTGTTATGGTATAACATAACAAATGAAGTTCATATGAAACCTGGCATCCATCCTAACTACCGAACTGTGGTTTTTCACGATACCAGTGCAGACACTTATTTCACTGTCGGTTCAACTATCGTCACAGCGCGCATCATTGAGCGCGATGGTCAGACCTATCCTTACGTCACATTGGATATCTCTTCAGCATCGCATCCGTATTACACAGGTAAACAAAAAGAGTTTTCAAAAGAAGGTAGCACCGCACGTTTCCAGCAGCGTTACGCCAGTTTCCTGACCAAAAAAGCCAGCTAATTCTGAGAGTTAATTATGCAAGTATTGAGTTCATTACGTTCGGCAAAAAACCGCCATCCCGATTGCAAAATCGTCCGTCGTCGTGGGCGGGTGTATGTCATTTGCAAAAGTAATCCACGTTTTAAAGCGGTTCAGGGAGGAACCCATAAGAAGCGTTGATGTTGGGTTTATCCCCTGCCACTAAAAAGCCCCGTTGCTGCCCAACGGGGCTTTTCTATTTGTCATAAAAGGTTTAAGAACTCAGCCCCTTGGTTCCCTTCGAGGCTGAGCAAATTTCATTCTATTATTACTTCATGGCGCCAACAAGGGTATCCACATTGTGTTTAAACGCTTGCGCATAAGTTACTGCCGGGCCACCTGCAGCAGATAGCGCCTCTGGATAAAGCTCTCCGCCGGCTTGTGCACCACTGGCTTCGGCAATTTGTTTCACTAATCGTGGATCCGTTTGGTTTTCAATAAAATAGGTTTTTATTTTCTCTTTTTTGATTTGGTTAATCAGGGCAGCAACCCCACTGGCACTGGCTTCAGACTCGGTGGAAAACCCGACTGGTGACAAGAAGTTAACCCCATACTCCTGACTAAAATAGCCAAATGCGTCATGGCTGGTCAGCACTTTTCGCTGCCCGGTAGGGATTGCAGCAAACTGCGCTTTGGCATAAGCATCCAGTTTTTCCAGTTGCTGAATGTATTCTCCTCCACGCTTGCGAAAATAGTCTGCATCTTCTGGATCGGCGGCAATCAATGCATTCATTACGTTGTTAGCATATTTGATACCATTCGCCATACTGTTCCATGCATGGGGATCCGTCACCATTTTGCCTTCCTCATCCATCTTACGGGTATTCACTCCGGTTGATGCAATCACAACCTGTCCTTTATAGCCAGAGGCGGTGATCAGCCTTTCTAACCATCCCTCCAAACCTAAACCGCTGACAAACACCACATCAGCTTTTGACAATTGTTTGCTATTTTTCGGCGTGGGTTCAAAACCATGTGGATCACCATTTGGTCCGACCAAGGTAATCACATTGACGTGCTCTCCTCCAACCTGCTGGACGATATCACCTAAAACAGAAAAACTGGCAACGGCTTCAACCGTTTTGGCCATCGCCAGTGGGCTTGACAATAGGGCAGCTACCGCCAAGCTAATAGGTAAATACTTCATTTAACTCTCCTTTAATGACACGGGTTTCTTAATAATAAACAGTTCTCAACGGCGCGCAGTGGTTAACACACCACCACGCGTTCCAAATAAAATAGATAAAAAGAAAATCAAACTGGCGCTCAAGACAATCGCAGGTCCGGCAGGTAATGAGGCGTAATAAGACCACAGTAAGCCGACGATACTGGCAATCATGCCGATCGTCATAGCGATCCCCAGTGTTTGCGGCAAATTTTTGGCCCAAAACCGCGCACTGGCTGCCGGTAGCATCATTAATCCGACTGACATCAAAGTGCCTAAAATCTGAAATCCAGCCACCAAATTAAGGACGACCAACGACAGAAATAGCGCATGAACCACCATCAACCAGCGGCCCATACTTACTCGTAGAAAAACGGGGTCAAATGACTCCACCACCAATGCGCGATAAATGGCGGCTAATGCCAACATGGAGAATGTGGTGATGATGCCAACCATGGTCATGGCGTTGGTATCAACCGCCAAAATAGAACCGAACAATACATGTAGCAGATCCATACTGGACCCACGCAAAGAGACGAGGGTGACACCCAAAGCCAAAGAACCAAGATAGAAACCCGCAAAACTGGCATCTTCTTTTAACAGTGTTCGACGGCTCACCCAGCCAGACATCATGGCAACCGCAAGTCCTGCAATAAAACCACCAATTCCCATCGCAACCAACGACATGCCTGAAATCAGATATCCAATAGCGGCCCCGGGTAATACCGCGTGAGATAGGGCATCACCGACTAAACTCATTCGTCTTAATAATAAGAAAACTCCCAGAGGTGCTGAACTGAGTGACAAAGCTAAACAAGCCACCAATGCTCGTCGCATAAAGCCAAAATCTATAAAAGGATCAGCAAGTAAATGAAACAACGTCATGAGTTGATTGCCCTTAATGTGCTGGGCTGAGGGGAAAAGGAGCAAGATGAGCCGTGCGATTGATGCCATTGCACTAAAACCTGCTCAGCGGACTGCCAGCAGTGGCCATGAGGTGTTAGCCATAAGGCATGAGGAAAATGTTCTTCCACCATCGACATGTCATGCAAGACAGCAATAATAGTTCGCCCTTCAGTATGTAGCTGATGAATAACCTCAAGCAGTAATCCGACAGTTTGACTATCGATCCCGGCAAAAGGCTCATCCAATAAAATCAGTTGCGCTTGTTGCACTAAAAGACGCGCAAATAACACTCGCTGTAACTGCCCGCCGGAAAGCTCACCTACAGGCTGACGAGCCATATCCTGCATTCCGACCGCGCTCAATGCCTGGTTAATTCGTTGTCTGGATTGATGATTAATCCCGCCGAGTAACCCACTTTGTGGCCAACACCCCATGGCAACAACATCTTGAACGACAATGGGAAACTGCCGGTCTAATTCGGCTTGTTGAGGTAAGTAGGCCATTTGTGGAACTCTCCCGCCGGTAAAGGTAATCTGCCCTGAGACGGCCGGGTGTAGTCCTGCCAAAGTTTTAAGCAAAGTGGATTTACCCGCTCCATTTGCTCCGATAATGGCGGTAAGCGAACCAGCGACAAAACAGCCATCAATGGGAGGTGTCAGTGCATAACTACCATATCCAATTTCAGTATTCTTCAAGTTTATCATGGTAATACATTCGCCCAATAGATAGAGCACCACAGCAAAACACAAAGCAAGGCAACACCGGCAATGCGCTGCAAAGAAGATAATGAGAACAATGTCCAATGTGGAAGTGAAGTAAACCGAGCAGTGAATTTATTCATGTCAGAAAGAATAAGTGATTAATTGATACAATATAACATCACATTAAATTGTTAAATTCAAGCGCACATCACTGCCTTATCGATTACAAAAGTAACAAGCCATGACGGGATACCAGCACAGTACGGACGTGTGAGGGGAAGTAAAACTACCGCTGTTGATAAAATACGCAACACTCTCATAGTTAGTTACAGTAAATTAAACTTTGTTTACTGAGGGCTGGCTGGTGAGTACCCGCTGAATTTTGCTAATCTAACCACCGAACTATTCGCTCGTGCTCGCAAAACAGTAAATTATGCAATAAAAAATAAGCCATTCGGCGAGCCCACCTCTTGATCAAATCCGTATAGCATTCTAAATTAATAGAAGAGGGTTAAATTAATCGTAAGTAATAGTCTTAAATATGAGGATGTCTATTTAGAGGTTGTTATTTTATTGCCATACGGTGTTATTGAAGATGGTAATTTTAATAACACCACTGTGTGTTAACTCAGTCAGCTTAGTTGATAAATCCCATTAAATTTGATTTTTTTGATTCAAATCATACGAGTAGTGCTTCAAAAAAATTGTTATCGCATTTTTTGTGACAATGGCAATGCGCTGATGAATTAATCATGTCACCATGAGCGGACAATTAATGAACAATGAAATAGCTGGGGACTTCTCCTCAGGATGTTACCCGATTTCATTACTAACGGATGTTATCAGAAATAATATTCGTGAAATTGAAGGAAGTTTAGTTTCCGGGTTAATGTATTATTCTGAAAATGCACAGTACACAGATGGTTCATTAGAAATTCTTGATGTTTTCGCTTTGAAAGATAACCGTTATTCAATGAGTTACTGTTTTAAGTGGTATATTTTCAACCCCTGTTTGGATATCAACACTGAAGATTTACTAACAAATACTGTAACATTTATTGTACATCCTCAAAAAATCATCTTTGATATAATTAACAATGACAGACCTTCAACCGCTGACGAATTGTAAGATGAAGTAATAAAGTTGCGCGGTGAGCGGAGAAATGATTTATATTAATAGCAAGACCAGTTTATTTAGTTTCTGATAAGCCCCTGCATTTATATGATTACCGATCTACTCACATTGTGTTATCAACACCGAATTAAGCGTTTACGGAGGGGATGATATGGATGAGTACTCACCTAAGCGGCATGACGTTGCCCAGTTGAAGTTCCTGTGCGAGAGTTTGTATGATGAAGGCATTGCTACCCTTGGTGATAGCCATCATGGCTGGGTAAATGATCCAACTTCAGCCGTAAACCTGCAACTCAATGATTTGATCGAGCATATAGCTTCATTTGTGATGAGTTTTAAAATAAAATACCCGGATGGCGGGGATCTTTCAGAGTTAGTGGAAGAATATTTAGACGACACATATACTCTGTTTAGTAGTTACGGAATCAATGATCCCGAATTACAGCGCTGGCAAAAGACCAAAGAGCGTTTATTCAGACTTTTCTCAGGGGAATACATCTGTACCCTGATGAAAACTTAAGGGATAGTTTCCCTATAGTATTTTTATATTGAGAAGAAAAAACACCATGACAAAAACTGACTACCTAATGCGTTTAAGAAAATGTACGACTATTGATACATTGGAACGTGTAATTGAAAAAAATAAGTACGAACTTTCTGACGATGAGCTGGAATTGTTTTACTCAGCAGCAGACCACCGCTTAGCTGAACTCACAATGAATAAACTTTATGATAAAATTCCACCTACTGTATGGCAACATGTGAAATAGTCTGCTTAACGCTGGTTAAGACACACAACGTTGAGCCGATAATCGTTATCGGCTTCAATGCAGCAAGCGGGTTATAAATGTTTAATGTTAGATAAACGTCATGATAGAACAACGGTATTGAAGGTTAACTTTAATCCCGCGTTATTGTATACCTGTGTTTAGATGCAGCCCAATGCGTTATCAGAGCATTTAAGGGGTGCGCAGTTATGTGCTATTTAATTTATTAAAAATCTGCTTAATGGCTAATAATTTAGAGATATTATTAATTATTAGCTAAAACTAAAATGCAAATAAAAAATGCAACCTGCAAATAAATAAGAATAATCTTATATTATCATTCAATCATGAGTTGATGATGTGTGCGCTTACGGTACTATTCACCTATGCCATCGTTCAGATTAGCATGCACATCCGCGGATAACTGGCGGTTATCTGTTGTCATATGAGTGATGAGACAGAGCACCCATTAGTTCAATAAATTCAGGGTCATGATCAATAAAAGCTATTTCGTTGAAACGCAAAAGACAAAACCGGGCTTAATTGCCCGGTTTGCTTATTTGTGATTTTTAGTCAGTATCAAAAGTTATATTTAATCCCTAACATCACTGCGGTATCGCTGTAGCCATTATTGCCCACTTGTTGGCCAACATTACCCCAGACATTTACATTTTTGTTCAACTGCCCTTCAACACCTAACTTCAATTCACCTATATTGGCGGCACCGTCCTGCTTCACGATAATACCATCCATAGTCGTACCGAAATCTTTAGTGTTGTGAATCCAGTTGACTTCAACAAAGGGCTGGAATACCCGGTTTTTGCCTTTATCCTGATCGGCATAGCCGCTCATAAAGGTTTTCACCCCGAGACGAGTTTGAATATTGCCATCACCTTCACCGGAGACATAAGTGCCGTTAGCTTCTTTATGGTCATTAGCTTTCACGCCCATCCAGATCATCTGCACTTTAGGTTGGATAAAGTAGGTAGCATTCCTAGCTGCATTTTCACTCATTTTAAAGGTATAGCCACTCTCAATAGAGGCTGTAACACCGCTAGATTTATAACTTTCGCTGGCCAGCTCCTGCCCTTCAACCCGGTTATTAAACCAGCTATATTGCGCCCAGCTATCCACATATAAACCCGACTTATCGGCTTTGTTGGCATACCAAGTGCCATACATCCCAAGGCTATAACCATCGACAGAGGAGCGAGCACTGTAACCAGATAAGTGGGATTCAGTCCGGCTTTTGCTGTTACCGTATCCCCCCATGATGCCCAGATGGAAACGATCTGCATCATTGTTGCTCCACTGAGCAATATCTCCTCCCAGTTGCAGCACATAGCGGTTGCTCTGAGTAGATAATTGGTCATAACTGTCTCTGGAACGAGTATGTCCACCCTCATTACGCATCCACAGGCTGGTGACTTTCTGCTCACCCGTAAAGGCGTCGATATATTGAGTTTCCCCCAAACGGTCATGTAAACTTGTAACGAACATGGTGTTTGCTGCAGCCAGGTTGGCAAAGTAACCACTAGCTTCCGGCCGCTCAACTTTCTGTTTCTGCTCTGGCTCACCCGGTGCTGTTGGGTCAACAAGCTCAGGTGGATCGAGCGGAGTAATAATCGGTGCAGAAGCATTAGTTAAATACCAGTGGCTGCTATTACCATCATAGCTGCGGCTTAAGCTACTATCCTGTCCACGATTCAGGCGGTAATCATAAGCACCCGCGACAATACGTCCTGATTGGATAAATTCACCATTAGAATCCCCATTAACCCGAATTAACTCAATACCCTCAAGGGTTTCATTACCCATCCCACCCGCATTTCTCACCACTACGTAAGTCGTCCCAGAGGTATTACCCTCAATTAAGAGCTTATCGGTTTCTGAAGTATCGTCATTCAGCGCGGTATTAAAATAGATATAGCCGCCATCACTGTGATAATTACCCGCCACAGTCAGTGTTTTAAAGTTAGAACCGTTATCGACATAATTAACAATGGCACCATTGGCTAAATTCAAGGTGGTTAGATTAGAATCGCCGGACATATTCCAGATACTGGAGTGACCACTTATTGCCAGATTAATAGTGCCATTATTACTGCTGGTGCTACCAAGGCTTTTAGTTGTCCCGCTAAAAACAGATCCCTCAGCCAGGCTCAAGTCAATTAAGCCACTTTTTTCTGCCAGAATATTGCCATGAATATGAAAAACACCCGTAGTTGATTGATCATTAACAGCATCATAAGATTTTATTTCTGAACCGATACCTGTCGCGTATATAGCATTAGAATTACTGCCACTCGCGTTAATTACCAAACCACCCAGTATATTAATGATACCACCACGGGTATTGGTAGAAAGCCCCGAACTTGCTTTTAGACCGTTGGCACTGGCACCGCTGGTCTTCACCTTGGTGCCATCACCTAAATTTACTACACCACTTTTGTTGGCAAAAACCCCATCAGCTGAATTACCAGAGGTTGTAATTGCGCTATTTTTACCGATAGTCACACTGGCTGATCCTGTTTGCCCAGAATCCCCCATTTCACGGTTCCCGGCGTAAACGCCATAGCCCAGGCCATCAACAAGATTCGATCCTGAACCTTCGGTTGTGATATCAGCCCTGTCGCCCAAAACAATATTATTATACTGCCCTGCCGTATTGGTCAGGTTAGCACGTACACCAATCCCATATTTAGCGAAGATCTCTGCATCACTACCCAGTGTAATGAGACTTGAACCCGTGTTGTTACCGGCATTTATGCCATCACCCGAAGCCCCTAATGCATAAATACTGGCATTGTTCCCAACAGTAATAATGGCCGGATTATTGGCAGGTGCGCCCGACTTTATCTGTATCGCATCAGCTTTGTTACCCGATACATTGATGTACAGATTATTGCCAAATTTCATCTCACCTGCCTGATTCTTATATAGCCCGACAACAGCGTTAGTAGGGCTAGAAACTAGGTCAAATGTATTGGTAATCGAGTAGTCGTCCCCATAAATACCGTCCCAAAAAGTAGAGTCAGTACAAATGGTTAAATTGCATCCAGCAAAACTTTGGACACTAAATAAGCCCATTGTCAATGAAATGATAATAGTTATTCTTTTCTTTTTAAAAACTTTTGCCAGCGGGGGGGTCATATTAATGTCCTGGTTATTCTGTGCGAAATTAAAACAAGTTGATATTTGTAATTTTCATGGATTTTATTTTAATTAGAAATGGTTTTTATTTTCTAAAAAAATAAAAACTTATTCATTTCGAGTGAAATATACCATCGACTAACAAGACAATAATGTAAGAACACATCACCACTATCTGTATGAATCTTCCTACAATTAAATTAACTTAAATTTATCCAATTCAAATTCAATGAATTGACTTAAATTTACGCATTGGGCGGCATAACAAAAATAACGATTAGTTGATTAAGATCATTTTAAAAATCATTAGAAATTTCAATGTGTCTTTTATATTTATTTATAATGACTTGATTAAACTCAATCACATTTAAATATTTTCTATATTTTATCACAATGACATACCGTCTAATTACCTTAGCGCTGAGCGACACATTGTTAGATAGCAAAATACGAATGCTACCGGAGTCCTTATCCGCATTAGCGCAAGTAGCTCACGTCTTGTAACTGCGGGAACAACCCCATATTCATGGGCTGAGGTATGTGGATGACGCCACGTTTTATAATAAACCAGCGGGCATGTTATTTTCAAAAATCACAATAATTTAAAGGAATAGCAAAAGAGATGTATATCGAGATCGAGTGCCGCACACAGAGGAAAGGTTGTAAAGTGAGTTTTTAACTATATTTAACAAAAATTTACGTCTCAAAGGTGTACAAGAAAAATTCTAATTTCACGACGTTTTCTAAATGTCAGGAGACTCTACGGTAGTACCAGATTCTGTGACGGGAAAGCATAAGATGCGACATTGATTAGCGCCCTAGGTGATACACAAAAGTTGTATCACTACCGGCCAATGCACGAGACAAGTGTTGAATATGATGGATATCATGCACTTATCAGAAATGGTGGAGGCCCTGCCAGCTACATCCCGGCACACACCTCGCCTGCTGCGGCTGCTTCCTTCCGGACCTGACCGAGTTCACAAGTTAGTGTTGCGGGAGAACCAACAGGGCCTCCATTGTCGTTAACGGCTCCTTATACTCTGGAGCGGTGGGCATTATCGGCCATGAACTTCGAAATAGCAAGACAACACACGCTAACTGGTGGTTTCTTGCCCAGGCAGTCCAAAGTTAGGCCTAAACCTATTTTCTTCTGGCAAAAAACGCTCTGATAATGTTATTTATTGCCTTCATTCTATTTATCTCGCTCTATTTCTTACTCTCTCTCCATGACTCGTGCGTAGTGAAAACAGCTCAGAAAGAGGATGCAGTGATATCAACAAAAATAGAACTAAAAAAACCGGATGATCCAGCAGAACACAGTAAAATGGATAACTTTCGTCAGCGGGTATTTCACGTTGTGGCTGCTATCCCCTATGGGCAAGTCACCACCTATGGTGATATCGCCCGACTGATAGGCTCTCCCCGAGCCGCGCGTCAGGTGGGCGGCGTTCTAAAACGCTTACCTGAAGGCTCTACTTTACCCTGGCATCGGGTTATTAATCGTCATGGTGAAATATCATTAATTGGGGATGATTATCTTAGGCAGAAAAATGCATTACTGGCGGAAGGTATTGAAATAAGTCCTACCGGACGGATTGATTTACTGCAATATTGTTGGCAATACAGCTAGCTTCAGCGCCACAGGACGCTATGCCCTGTAGCGCGCAAAGCCAATCGAAAGTTACTGTATCGTACCTGTCCCGGTCATTGTCGCGGTAGGGGCAGTTTCAATAGCCACAGAAGTCACAGGAACCAGCAGCAAGTTAGCCTGAGTACCGGTACCATTGTTAATCACTTCCTGAATGGTATCAGTGATAAACATTAGCTGACCGTTATGAGTAATGGCTGCACTTACAATGATACGGGCATTTGGCTGAATTTCTGCAGGGTTAAACGGCAAGGTAAAAGTAAATGGTGCTTGTTTACCCTCGGTGCGAATCGCTTTTTGAGCAATAACTCGCGTTGGCGCATCAGCCAGTGAGGCATCCGACAGCGTCACCGTAACGACAGCATCAGGTGGCAAGGCAATGCGCTCGCGGATATTTACTGTCCCTTGTACGGACGGTTGCGCAATAGGTGCAGCGGCTGTCGTGATTCCTGCTGGTGCCGGAACGGGAACATCAGCCCCTTTGTGGGCACACCCAGCTAAACTGACTACTAATGCTGCCCCACCCGCTACCTGCCAGAATTTTTTTGATTGCCAAGGTTTCATAGGTCGCACTCCTTCTTATTATTAAGATGCGAGTTTTATCCAAAAAAACTCGCGTTTAATAAGTGGCTTCAACCACCTAGCAAGCTAATTATAGCACAATCTGCTATCTCCTGCCGTTTCTCTCTCGATTGAGTCATTTATCAGACGATTCCTTATAAGACTAACTTCAACCGCACAGCTGTTTCACAGCAATATATTGACGATAGCCATGATGATTCAGCACACTGTGTACGAACTCAACCACCAGGGGCCACAACATGAGCCAGGCATTAGAAAAATTGCTCGACCTACTCTTTCTTGAAAAAATTGAAGAAGGGATCTTCCGTGGCCAAAGTGAAGATCTCGGTTTGCGCCAGGTCTTCGGGGGGCAAGTTGTCGGTCAGGCGATTTATGCGGCAAAACAAACTGTCCCCACTGATCGGGTGGTCCATTCATTTCACAGCTACTTTTTACGTCCGGGGGACAGCAGCAAACCCATCATTTATGACGTAGAAACATTGCGCGATGGCAACAGTTTCAGCGCCCGTCGAGTCAGTGCGATTCAAAATGGTAAACCTATCTTTTATATGACGGCGTCTTTCCAGAATCAGGAAGAGGGTTTTGAGCACCAAAATACCATGCCGGACGTCCCGCCACCGGAAGGGTTAATGTCTGAAACGGATATCGCCCGCAAATTTGCCCATTTAATTCCCGAGAAAGTGCGGGATAAATTTATCGGCCATCAACCGATTGAAATGCGTCCGGTGAAATTCCACAATCCACTGCAAGGTTCGACAGCGGAACCCAATCGCTACGTCTGGTTTAAGGCTAACGGCGAAATGCCGGATGACTTGCGAGTTCATCAATATTTACTAGGTTATGCCTCAGATTTTAATTTCTTACCGACGGCCTTGCAGCCTCATGGAATTGGGTTCCTTGAACCGGGGGTGCAAATCGCCACAATCGATCATTCAATGTGGTTCCATCGCCCATTCCGCCTTGATGACTGGTTGTTGTATGCGGTAGAAAGCACCTCAGCTTCAGGTGCTCGTGGCTTTGTTCGCGGGCAAATCTATAACCGGGAAGGGATATTGGTTGCTTCTACGGTGCAGGAAGGTGTGATTCGTTTACATCGGTCATAGCAAAAAATAGAAGGGGCGATGTCTCCATCGCCCCTGTTGCTATCATCATTATTATTTATTCTACTGCCAGTGATAACTTACTGACATTCTTAACTTACTGATTATAGGCATTTTCACCATGGCTGTTGACATCCAGACCTTCGCGCTCTTGCTCTTCTGGCACCCGCAGACCAACCACCAGATCAGCAATTTTGTAGGCAACGAAAGCAACTACACCGGACCAGACCAAACACACCCCCACACTGAACAACTGTACACCTACTTGATGCCCCATGGTGACGCCAGCCGCGTAACCTGTACCACCTAATGAGGCAGAGGTGAAGACACCGGTCAGGATACAACCGACAATCCCGCACACGCCGTGGACACCGAACACGTCACAGGTATCATCCACCCGCAACCATTTCTTCAGCAGAACCACACCCCACAGACCGGCAACCCCGCCCACTAAGCCGATAATCAATGCACCACCGACACCAACAGTACCTGCCGCAGGTGTAATCGCAACCAACCCGGCGATACAACCTGAACATGCGCCTAACAGAGACGGCTTGCCACGCAAAATCCACTCAGCAAATACCCAGGAAAGAATGGCACCTGCGGTTGCAACAACAGTGTTCAAGAAAGCCAATGCAGCGATTTCGTTAGCGGCGCTGGCTGAACCAGCGTTAAAACCAAACCAGCCGATATACAGAATTGCCGTACCCGTGAATACCATCGGTAAGTTGTGAGGTTTAAATGCCTCTTTACCAAAACCAGCACGTTTACCCAGTAAGTAAGCCCCTACCAACCCTGCGATCGCGGCGTTAATATGCACCACAGTACCGCCCGCAAAGTCCAGAGCGCCGTCCATTGCCAGGAAACCGCCGCCCCATACCATGTGCGCTATTGGCAGATATGAGAAGGTGAACCACAGCACAGCAAAAATAAGTACCGCAGAGAAACGGATACGCTCAGCAAATGAGCCCACCACCAGAGCCACTGTGATACAAGCGAAGGAAGCCTGGAATACCACATGGATATATTGGTAGAAGGTGCCGCTCAAGCTGGTCAGGCCAATGCCTTTGAGCATCGCCATATCAAAGTTACCGAAGAACGCATTGCCCGTACTGAACGCCAAACTATAACCATACAGAATCCACAAGACACAAATCAGCGCGAAACTCACCATGACCTGAGTCATCATTGACAATACGTTTTTGGAACGCAGCAGGCCGCCGTAGAACAGGGCAATACCGGGCACGGTCATAAACAGCACCAACGCGGTACAAATCATCATAAAGGCATTATCTGCTTTGTCAGCCACTGCCGGTGCAGCAGCCATTGCCAAAGAAGGTAGCATCGCTACCGAGCTCAGGCCCAACACGGATAAAAGTTTTTTCATCATCAACCCATCCCTATTCACTAAATTTGAGCCTGCAAATTACAGTGCTGCTTCGTCTGTTTCGCCGGTACGGATGCGAATAACACGTTGCAATTCAGCAACGAAAATTTTGCCGTCACCAATTTTTCCGGTATAAGCGGCCTTACTAATAACATCAATCACTTCATCTAATTGATCATCCGCAATCGCGATATCAATTTTTACTTTAGGTAAGAAATTGACGCTGTATTCCGCTCCCCGATAGAGTTCTGCATGCCCTTTCTGGCGACCAAATCCTTTCACTTCGGTTACGGTCAACCCCTGAATACCTACTGAGGACAAGGCTTCGCGCACATCCTCCAACTTGAATGGTTTGATAACCACGGTAACCAGCTTCATATTTGCCCCTTCTCGAATTAAGTCGAATTTATGTCGGCTACGAAATACTTATCTTCTACAAAACACTTACCTTTCTTAAAACATTTACTTTTCTTAAAACATTTACTTTTCATAAAACAAGTAAAGCAAAGGCTATGCCATAAATAATATTGACGAGAATTTAATACTGAAAGGGCGAACTCATGGGGCTTGAGATGCGCCGCACAATTGCGGTGTGAGCAAATAGAGAGGATTGAACAGTCTTTGCGCACCAAATTAGTGCGATACGCGTCACAGAAGTGCACTACGGTATATTTGCGCTATTGCTTTGCCTGATTATGGTGCGGCAACTTATTCCTAATAGGCGCTGGCAGAGTTATTGACTGGAATGAAAAGTAACAGCAGCGAATGAAGAATAGTGAAAAGTAATGGGGCCACTTGACCCCACAACGTATTATTTAACTGACCGCAGTTTCGACTTGATCAATGGCCGCCAAATCTTCACTGACTAATTGCAGCTGATACATTTGATAATAACGCCCATGCGCCGCCAGCAACTCTTGATGTTTACCCTGCTCAACTGCCACACCGCGGTGCAATACCAAAATAGTATCGGCATCGACAATCGTTGAAAGACGGTGAGCTATCACCACCAGCGTGGTGTTTTTGCGAATCAGCTGTAATGCCCGCTGAATGGCCTGTTCAGTGCCAGAATCAATATTGGCGGTCGCTTCATCCAAAATCAGAATTTGTGGTGCTTGTACCAATACCCGAGCCATCGCCAATAGCTGTTTTTGCCCGACGGATAATGTGTTGCCCTGCTCCCCAAGCAAACTGTGTAATCCATCTGGCAACGCACGGACTAGCGAGGCCAGTTGCACAGTTTCCAGCGCATCCCACACTTGCTGTTCACTAATATCACGGCCTAACGTCACATTGGCAAAAAACGAATCTGCCAACACCACTGGGTCTTGTTGCACCATAGCAACGCCCTGTCGCAAAGTTTGATGTGATAATTCGGCTAGAGGGCGACCATCAAGTAAAATCTCGCCTTGCTGCACCGGGTAATAGCCCATTAACAGATTTGCCAGGGTACTCTTGCCACTACCGGTATGCCCAACTAAAGCGACAAAACCGTGTGAAGGCACATCAAGGGAAATATTTTGCAGCACCATTTTATCGTGACGATAAGCAAAGCTGACATTATTCACTTGAATATGGCCGCTAGTCAGCGGGCGGTCATCGCCACCATAACCTTGTTGAACGCGATCCATCAAATCGAAAATACGCTCACCCGCGACCACGGCTTGTTGCAAGATCGACTGCTGTGATGTCAATTCAATCAATGGCTCATTGAGGCGGCCAAGATAGTTGATGAATGCATATAGCACCCCAACCCCGACTGAACCTTCTGGGCTGAAACCGAAAAGCAGCAATAAACCGCATAGTACCATGGCAGAAAACAAGCTCAGCAACGGGCGCAGCAGAAAGCCTTCCAGACGCAATGTTTGCATCCGCGCCTTATAATGAGCACGACTGGCAGACTCCATACGCTCGCCAAAACGCACCTGCTGGCGGAACTGTTGAATAACGCCCATCCCGCTAATGATTTCGTTAAAACCGTCGTTAATATCGGCCAAATAGGCCCGAACCCGGCGTACTACTGGCGTGCTGTAGCGCTGGTAAATCGCCATAACCACCAGTACCGCAGGGAAAATACAAATAGAAATCAGCGCCATGCGCCAATCCAAGCTGAACATTGCCACCAGCATCGCGCCAATTAACGCCGCACTTTTCAAGACTGTGGATACCACCATCACATACAAATCTTTTATGACTTCGGTATCGTTGGTTACGCGGGAAATTAATTGCCCAACAGGTTGAGTATCAAAAGCACTGAGAGGCTGGCGCAAAGCTGCATCCATCACTTCAATCCTGAGCCGTTGAACCACACCGACTGCTGCGCGATTAAATAGCAATGCTTGAAAATAGTGCAATGCGGCTGCCAGCAATTGCAGCAGCAAATAAGCCAAGGCCAGCCCACTGACTAATCCCAAAGGTAACGTGCCTTTCGCCACTACATGGTCAATGAAATAGCTGATCAACAGTGGGCCGCTGACTTCGGCTGCTGCTGCAACCCATAGCATCAGCACCGCCAGCCCTAATGGCTTGCGATAGGGAGAACCATAAGAAAGCAGGCGTTTTAGGGTTGGCCAAAGTTGCTGAACTTTACTCATCGGTTTTGGCCTCCGACTCACCATCATCCAATGCTGCCTCTAATTGTTGATAGCGATACATTTCCCGATACCAGCCAGACTGATTCACCAATACATTATGCGTACCGCGTTGCATCACCCCACCATGCTGCAACACCAGAATTTCGCTGGCTTCAGTTAGAGCAGAAAGGCGGTGTGCGCTAATAATCACGGTACGATGCTCGCCCCACTCACGCAGATTCTTTAAGATTTCATGTTCGGTTTGGCCATCAACCGCAGAGAGTGCATCATCAAGGATCAAAATTTCAGTATCCAACAATAAGGCCCGAGCAATAGAAATACGCTGTTTTTGCCCACCGGACAGCATTACACCGCGCTCACCTACCTCAGTGTCATATCCTTGTGGGAGACGCAGGATGTCTTCATGTACGCTGGCCAAACGAGCAGCGCGCTCGATTTGATCCTGAGTGGCATCAGGTTTACCTAATGCAATGTTGCCCGCGACCGTATCAGAGAATAAGAAAGGTGTCTGGCTGACCACAGATAAGCGCCCGCGCCAATCATGCAAACGGATATCAGACAAAGGATGCCCTTGATAACAAATCATGCCGTCATCAATATCGAATTGCCGCTGAATTAATGCCAATAAGGTACTTTTGCCGGAACCCGTTGGCCCACATAAACCTAACATCTGCCCCGGTGCCAATTTCAGTGAGACATCGTGTAAAGCGGGCTTTTCAGCTTCAGGATAATAGAAATGACGAATATTCACCGCTAAAGTACTGCGATCGTTTGATAATGCGATATCGCCATCTTTCACTACTGGCGCTTCTTCCAGCAAACTGCGGATACGACTATAGGCAGCACTACCGCGCTCAACAATATTGAACATCCACGCCAGTGCCAGCATCGGCCAGATCATTAGCCCCAAATACATTACAAAGCTGGTTAACTGCCCTAAGGTGATGCTGTGATTGACCACCATCCAGCTACCGCCACCGATGGCTAATAAATTTGCAATACCGATTGCAATATAAATGGTTGGATCAAAACGGGCGTCAATACGAGCGACATACATATTCTTGGCACCCGCTTCTTCAGCAACCTTCGCAAATTGTTGCGACTGATTATTTTCCAGACCAAAAGCTTTGATCATGCGAATGCTGGTAAGGCTTTCCTGCGTCTGATTATTCAGAGCAGAAAATGCGCCCTGAGCTGACTTAAAACGCTGATGCAGTTGATCGCCGTAATATTTGATAACTACTGCCATGACAGGCATGGGAAGTAATGACAGCAAGGTCAGTTCCCAACTGATTTGCGTGCTCATGACAATCAGCACGGCACACCCCATCACCAGCGAATCCACTAGCGTCAATACGCCCTCACCTGCGGCAAAAACTACGCGGTCAACATCATTCGTGGCGCGTGCCATTAAATCGCCAGTACGGTGACGTAAATAGAACCCAGGAGCCTGGCGACTCAGTTGGCGATAAAAATTCGCCCGTAACTCCACGGCCAATTGATAGGAGGCCCCGAAAAGTAACACTCGCCAAACATAGCGCAGCAAATAGACCACGATGGCCGTCACCAGCATCACGCCAATCCATACCAATAACATATTGGTCGACATCTGTTTGGTGCTGATGCCATCGACAATTACCCCTACCAATTTAGGGGGAAATAATTGCAAAATAGCAATAATGATCAGTAGCAGCACCGCACCTACATAGCGACGCCATTCACGGCGGAAATACCAGCCTAATTGTGCAAACAATCTCACGCAGTTTTATCCATGATCTGACACCGAATAACATCGGCATTTGTTCGCTAAACGCGACAGGGCAGTAGAATACCATCGTTAAAATGATTTTTTATACCCAATAGATGCCAAGCAGCCAAGACTTCAGCGGTTTGAAGCATAGCGGGTTATCACTCTGGCACTGGCAACACGGTGGTGTATTTAATCTTTTCCATCGCAAAGCTCGAAGTCACATCAATCAACCCTGGAACACCGTTAACCATACGTTTGTAAAAACTGTCGTAGCTTTTCATATCAGCAACTTCGACCTGCATCAAATAGTCGTATTCCCCCGCCATGCGATAGAAAGCCAGTACCTCTGGCATCTGCTTAGTGAACTCGACGAACTCCTGATACCAGCCGCTATTATGCTGCTGTGTCTTGATCAGTACAAATGCGGTAAGTCCTAATCCTAATTTTTCACTGTCTAGTAATGCCACGCGCCCACGAATAAACCCCTCATCCTCAAGGCGCTTCAAACGTTTCCAACAGGGTGTAGAGGTCAAATTGACGGCTTCAGCCAGCACTTGCAGCGACTGCGTGCAATCTTCTTGCAACATGCAAAGAAGTTTACGGTCAGTTTTATCTAACATAGCGAGCAACCATAGAATAAATTTCTACCATTTGGCGATAAAGAAGGAAAAATGGCAACGTTTTTTTCTTTAATAACCGTTAATCTAGTTATCATTAGTTTACTACCTACATCGCAGGCCATAAAAATGACCAACACTTGGGTAAAAAATGCGATCAGCGAAATAGAAGCCGATTTTCAACGCTCCGCTGATACACACTTGATCCGCCTAAATCTTCCAGCATTTCCTGGCATTTATCTCTATTTAAAAGATGAAAGTACGCATCCAACCGGTAGCTTAAAGCACCGTTTGGCCCGTTCATTGTTCCTCTATGGCTTATGTAATGGCTGGATTAAAGAAGACACAACAATAATCGAGGCTTCATCTGGAAGCACGGCGGTGTCAGAGGCCTACTTTGCTCGCTTAATTGGTTTGCCCTTTATCGCGGTAATGCCAAGCTGCACTGCCCGACGTAAAGTGGAGCAAATCGCGTTGTATGGTGGCCGCTGTCATTTTGTCGATCATGCCGGGCAAATTTATGCTGCCTCTGAGCAATTGGCGCGTGAACTTAAGGGCCACTATATGGACCAGTTCACCTATGCTGAGCGAGCGACTGATTGGCGCGGCAATAATAATATTGCCGATAGCATCTTCCGCCAAATGGCGCGCGAACCTTTCCCCGTACCTGATTTTATCGTGATGAGCGCAGGTACCGGCGGCACCTCAGCCACTTTAGGACGCTACATTCGCTATCAAGGGCATAACACCCAACTGATGGTGGTCGACCCGGAAAACTCCGTTTTTTATGATTGTTTTTGTCACGGTGATCGTACCGTAACCGGCAGTTGTGGCAGCCGTATTGAAGGTATTGGCCGGCCACGAGCGGAGCCATCATTCATTCCAGAAGTGATTGACAGTATGCTGCGAGTTCCCGATGCAGCCAGCATTGCTACCATCCATTGGCTGGAAGGCATTTTGGGCCGCAAAGTGGGAGCCTCTACCGGCACTAACGTTTGGGGAACATTACAACTCGCTAAGCAGATGCGCGAGCAAGGTAAAACCGGTGCTATCGTGACGTTACTGTGCGACAGCGGTGAGCGTTATCTCGATACTTATTACGATCCTCAGTGGGTCAGCAACAATATCGGCGATTTAACGCCATATCGTGATGAATTAAACAATCTGTAATATCGTGATAAACGGGGCCGTAATCCGGCCCCTTTCAGAAGAAAAAAACCGGATGGTTATCCGGCTGGCTAATAGCTATCCTCAAAGTCATTAGTTTTATCGCACCAATAACCTGTGGATATACCTCAGAATTCGGGGGAATAGGTGAGGTGTGGTGAACTTAGCCAATGTTGCAAATAATGAGCTACGCCTTGTTCCTCGCAGCAACCAATAACCTGTAACTGAGGTAACTCTTGTTTCAGTTGCGGTAATGCATTTCCCATGACTAACCCACGACCGACGCGCGACAACATTTCTTTATCATTCATCGCATCGCCAAACGCCATGCAATCCGCCAAGGTTAAATCAAGATGATGGCTCAATCGCTCTAACGCTGCGCCTTTATTACAACCACTAGGTAGCATTTCGAGGCAATCAGCTGCTGAGAAACAGAAATCGGCTTTATCACCTATTTGTTGCTCAAGCTGAATCTTAAGTTCGATCAGTTCCTGATGTGGCGCAACAAAGCAAACTTTGTGATTACCCGTTTTCGGTAATGCATCAAGTGCTGTCAGTTGGAACTGGAAGCTGCTGGTTTTATGGGCTGCCAATAAAGCGGGGTCATTGTAATCAGTAAACCAGCCATCATCGCGGAAGATATGAATGCTGGCATTAGTCTTCCAGGGGGTCCGCAGCACAAACTCCACCAGTTCTGCCGGCAAATCCATACCATCTAAATGCACGCCATCCATGTCACACACTCGTGTGCCATTACCAGTAATTAAATAACCGTTAATACCTGAATAAGATAGGATCCCTTTCATATCAAGGTAATGCCGCCCTGTAGCGAATGTGAGGATCATCCCATTTTCCACTAACTGGTGTAACGCATTCAATGTCGCGCCCCCCATTCGATGGTCACGCATCAGTAAGGTTCCATCCATATCAAAAGCGGCTAAACGGTACATTCAAAACCTCACTAAGAGTGAAACTGGTGGTATGTATAAAATTATGGCGTAGTATTTACGGAACTAATAGTGAACAAATAATTTAAACCATTCCGGATTTAGCATGCGCATTATTCATCGACTTACTCAATATCAGCGTTTATTCCAAAAGTTCGGAGAAAGCCTGGCTTCGACAACAGTAAGTGAAGTCGCAGGTTTGCTATTTTGCAGTGAGCGCCATGCTCGGACCTTAATACGACAGTTACAGACAAATGGCTGGATCAGTTGGCATTCGCAAGTGGGGCGGGGAAAACGCGCGCGACTACAATGCCTGAAAAGCCCCGATACACTTCGAGCAACCTATATGCAGGCGTTTCTCGAACAAGGTGATCATCAGGCCGCACTCGAATTGGCTCAACTGGAACCTGAACGTTTACAGGCGTTGTTGAACCCTCATATGGGGGGGCAGTGGCAAGCAGACAGCCCAGTATTGCGTATTCCATATTACCGTATGCTTGAGCCGTTAAATCCACTCACCGCTACCGGCCGGGCAGAGCAGCACCTGATTTATACGTTACACGCAGGTTTAACTCGTTTTAATACCGGTTGCCCACAACCCCAACCGGATCTGGCTCACCATTGGCAAGTCAGTGATGATGGTTTGACCTGGCAATTCTTTTTACGCAGTCAGTTACGTTGGCATCATGGTGAGCGCCTTCACGGCCAGCAATTATTGCAAACACTCAAGCTACTGCGTGCCAATCCCCGCAGCCAGCCAAGTTTTGCCAATATTTTGACCATTACCCTACCCCACGCCCTATGCCTACAGTTTACCCTTTATCAGCCAGACTACTGGTTGGCTCATCGTTTAGCTGATTTACCCTGCCGGCTATTTCATCCAGACAATCCTTTGCTAGGTGCCGGCCCTTTTAAATTGGCGACCTTCGAACAGCATCTGGTGCAGTTAGAACAACATGAGTTCTACCATTTGCAGCACCCTTATCTGGAAATTATTGAATACTGGATAACCCCGCACCTAATGGTGCAATCAACCGACGGTAGTTGCCAGCATCCGGTGCGCATTACCATCGGCCAGGAAGAGGACTTCCCTTTAGCCCGCCCCGTTCAGCGCAGTATGAGCCTAGGGTTTTGCTATCTGGCGGTTAATCAGCATCGTAGCAATATGACGTCTCAGCAACTCACCAGGTTACTGATGTTAGTGCAAACCTCGGGCATATTAGAGGAGTTATCAATCCGGCGCGGGATCATAACTCCAAGCCATGAAATGTTACCGGGTTGGCCAATCCCACAGTTTGCATCTGATGATGACTCTCCATTGCCAGCTCATCTAATATTGATATATCAACCGCCAATGGAGCTTGAAAGTGTCGCCGAGCAGCTAAAAGCTGTATTGGCAGCGCAGGGCTGCACATTAGAAATCCGTGCCAGCCACGATAAACAGTGGAAAGATAGCCACCAAATTGAACAGGCTGATTTATTATTAGCAGACCATTTGGTTGGTGAATCACCAGAGGCCGCAATGGAAAGCTGGCTCCGACTTGATCCCCTCTGGCGTGGCATCCTGTCACCATCGCAGTGGGAGCAGCAGCAAAAAACACTGACCTATATTCAGCAAATAGAGCTAGCTTCAGAGCGACACCACCAATTACGAGAGCATTATAATGATCTGATGCTATCCGGATTGATTCTACCGCTGTTCAACTATCAATATCAGGTCAATGCTCCACCACGAATTAATGGTGTGACATTAACGGCTTACGGTTGGTTCGACTTCAGTCAGGCGTGGCTCCCTCCGACTGCGACGTGATAACCAGACTCCGGTAGCTACCTTTTCTGACTCTATCTGAGTACCATACTGCCAGTTTTCAATTTTGCTGTGAGGTTTGCGCTTTAGGGCTCACAGCGTACAAGGTAACAGTATGAAACGTGCCGTAGTTGTCTTTAGTGGTGGACAAGATTCCACAACCTGTTTGATTCAAGCATTACAGCAGTATGATGAAATCCACTGCATTACCTTCGATTATGGACAGCGACATCGTGCCGAAATCGATGTCGCTCGTGAACTGGCAATTCAACTTGGGGCTAAGGCGCATAAAGTGCTAGATGTGGGCATGCTCAATGAGTTAGCTGTCAGTAGCCTGACCCGGGACAGCATCCCTGTACCGTCTTACAGTGAAGAGAGTGAGGATTCAATTCCCAGTACCTTTGTCCCTGGCCGAAATATTCTATTTCTGACACTGGCTGCTATTTATGCTTATCAAGTACAAGCTCAGGCCGTCATTACCGGTGTCTGTGAAACAGATTTTTCCGGTTACCCAGATTGCCGGGATGAATTCGTTAAGGCTCTTAACCATGCCATAGATTTAGGTATTGGCCGTGATATTGCTTTTATCACCCCGCTGATGTGGCTGGATAAAGCAGAAACATGGGCGTTGGCGGATTACTATCAGCAACTCGATCTTATCCGTCATGACACACTAACTTGTTATAACGGGATTCAAGGTGATGGTTGCGGTCAATGTGCGGCCTGCCACTTACGCGCCAAAGGGTTAGAGTTCTATCTGACGAATAAACCTAAAGTCATGCTAAGCCTAAAACAAAAAACCGGACTGATTTAACCGCTTTAAACTCAGAGACTAGCCGTGACCAGCCTTTCTCTACCTCCTCCAGTGCGAGGTAGAGCCCCATTAAGCACAATCCTTTTTTTATAAACCCCGATGAACAAACTCCTGAAGTTTTTCGCGTAATTCCCCATCAATGGGTAATGCCTTTTGGTTACGCAAATCGATGCATACAAAAGTCAACTCTGCATCAGCCACAGGAATAGAATCAGGCTCTAGCGTGACAGTCTGTTTCATCACACCACTTTTTCCATTCAATCTTAATAGTTGACTATCGATGCGTAACAGGTCGCCCAAAACCGCAGGCCGGCGATAGTTAATATTGATATTAACCACGATAAAAGCGATTTGATTTCCCGCCATCCATTGTGCTGCTGGCTCTCCATCAAGCCATTCCCAGCGGGCTTCTTCGAGAAACTCTAAATAGCGGGCATTATTAACATGTTGAAAAACATCAATATGAAAACCCCTGACTCTAATATGAGTATGCATGCGACGAGCTTCTCCAGACAATAAGTTGTTATTATAGAATGATAGATACAACTGGTATGACCTCAAGAAGAAAGCCTAGCAGAGGAAAACCCATTCATAGCGTGCTTATTATATAATCCGGATCAACATCACAGTTTTACCTGATAGTTGCGACTTACATTATGAAATACTGGAAGTTGTTCGTGGTAAAAAAAGCCAGGCAAACACAGCATCTGCCTGACTGCGATATCTGTTTTCCTGACTCTATTTACATTGTAAGCTTGCTGCGATTTCTCTCTAAGAAAGAGGGGCCAATACCTGGCACTTCAAGCAGTTGCTCTGTATCAGTAAAAAATCCGAACTGCTCACGATAGTTAACAATTGCTTCCGCTTTCTTTCTGCCAATCCCGCTGAGGGACTGTGCCAGCTGTTCCGCATCTGCATCATTAATATTGATTTGGCTCTGCGGATTATCCTGTAAATTACCAGCAGTAGCTGTCACGACCATTTTGTCATGCGTCGCTTTCGCGGGAATTTTCGATACGGTATTTGCCTTGGTTGTAGCCTGAGCAGGTACTGACGGATTAAGAACTTTATCCTGAGAAGAGCTTGGGGCGGCATAAGCCAAAGATTGAATATTAAAACCTGCTAGTAATGCCGTGATGATAAATAATTTTCCTATGAATTTCATGCTGTATCCTCCTTGTGTTTGACAGCATGCCCACCTTGCCTGAGCCTCCGATTTGACGCAAAGAGTAGATTTTAGATATGCGAAAGGCCGCCAAAGCGACCTTTCGTTGTTACATCAAATTGCAAATCAATGCGATGCTTATTGTGGTTGCTGCTGCTCCGCAGGGCCCATTTTAATCGTGGCTTGTTTGCGCAGATTCGCCATCAGTGCATCGAAAGTCACACCACTAGCGCCTTCTTCCATCTTAGCGATAAAGTTCTTCATTTCGCCTTCCGGTAATTTGCCAGGGGTCACCGATAACAGTTCGATCAACACGATGTTGTCTTGACGATCCTGAGACAAGCCATATACCGGCTGGTCTTTTTGTGGATGAGGCAAGGCAAAGATAGTCTGCACTAATTGGTCATCATCAGGCGCACGTGACAAGGTTTTCTTCTCACCGAAGCTGACTCCAGCGGCTTTCATAGCTTCTTCGCCTTTACCTTGTTTTAGCGCAGTCAGGATCTTCTCGCCATCAACACGAGCTAATTGCTCTGCTTTCTGACGTTTTACCAGTTCGGCGACCTGATCACGAACTTGATCAAATGGTTCGATCCCTTCAGGTTTATGGCCGTCAATACGAATAACAAAAGCCCGATCGCCGTCAACAGTGATGACATCGGAGTTGCTACCAGGTGCGCCATTCTCACCAACCAAGCCCCCTTCAAAGATGGCTTGTACAACAGGTTTGAAATTAACCTCCGCTGGCACCGCATCACGGGTAAACCAACCGGTTTGCTTAGCTTTCGCACCCGCGGCTTCTTCAGCCGAAGCCAGAGACTCGTTATCGCTGGTTGCCGCTTCGCTCACTTTTTGTTGTAAGGCGTAATATGCATCAACCGCTTTTTCCTGCTTAACCTGCTTAGCCAGCGCATCATGAACTTCTGACAACGGTTTTACCTGCGCGGGTTTGATATCGTTAAGACGAATAATCAAATAACCCACAGAAGATTTCACCACATCAGACAACTGGCCTTTCTCAGTCAGATTTGCTTGTTTCAGCTCATCCGCTGTTGTTTCCGGTTCTAACCAACCCAACTCGCCGCCATTTTTACGAGAAATGATGTCAGTCGACTTCTCTTTTGCGATTGCGGCAAAATCAGCACCTTTTTTCAGCTCATCCAATGCAGTTTTGGCTTCAGCTTCAGTTTTAAACTGAATGACACTGTAGTTGCGTTGCTCAGGCTTAGTATAAGTACTTTTGTGCTGCTCGTAATACGCGGTGATATCTTCTTCAGTAACAGTGATTTTGTCTTGCATCGCCGCAGCATCCATTGCAATGAAACTCACTTTCATCTGTTCTGGGGCAATGAAGCTGTTTTTGTTCTGATCGTAATAGGCTTGCAGTTCTTCATCTGTGACTTTCTGCTGCGCTTGAAGTGCTTTGAGGTCTAGCGTTGCCAGACGGACTTCACGTTGCTGCAAAATCAGCTCTGACATTGCCTGTACTTCGGCAGGCAACACGAAACCAGTATCGCCGAATGCTTGTAGCAATTGCTGATTAATCAGCTGCTGGCGCTGTAATTGGGCGAATTGATCTGGGGTGTAGCCCATCCGATTGACCAGTTCAAGGTACTTGTTATTATCGAACTTGCCATCAGTCTGGAAATAAGGTGCCTGACGAATAGCCTCTTTCACTTGCTCGTCACTGGCAGTCAGGCCTAATTTTTTAGCATATTGGTCGAGCAACATATTGTTGACCAATTGGCCAAGTACCTGCTGACGTAGTTGCAGCATGTAACCTTCATTGGCGGCCAACGCGGAGAACTGTTCACCCAATTGTTGTTGCAAGCGGCCACGTTCGCTCTGTACAGCCTGTTCTAACTGAGCACGACTAATCTCTTGGCCATTAACTTTGGCAGCAAAGTCGTTGGAGCCACCAATCAGATAGCTGCCAACCCCAGTCAGGATAAAGGACAACATGATCAGGGCCAGAATGATTTTGAGCACGACGTTATTAGCAGCCGCGCGTAAATTGTCCATCATAATGTGACAATACTCCGCTGTAATATGGATAAAAACTGTTGCGCAGGTTTAAATAAACCCAGCATTCCTTGCGACAGCCCTTCATGCTGCTGCGCGAAAAAAAAGCGCATCATTAACGATGCGCCTTGTATCTTACCTTACCAACTCAACTGCGTCAGGTTATTGTTAACACAAACACAGGTGAGAATTGACGCGGCAATCAGTTTACAGCGTCTTTCAGGCCTTTACCGGCACGGAAGCCTGGTACTTTGGCTGCTGGAATACTGATTTCTTTGCCTGTCTGAGGGTTACGGCCAGTACGTGCAGAACGCTCACGTACTGCAAAAGTACCAAAACCAACCAGAGCTACGTCATCCCCTTCTTTCAAAGACTCAGTAACAGAAGCAATAATTGCATCCAATGCGCGCCCAGCGGCCGCTTTAGAAATATCAGCACCTGCGGCAATTTTGTCGATCAGTTGTGACTTATTCACTCTTTCATCCCCTTTTAAATTCTATTGTCGCGCCGAAAATCCCTACGGACAACACGACAGCGCAGCTGTTATATCAATCCTGTCTGACCTTAGCAAGCAGCCCAAAGACTAAAACTTTTACCAGACAGACGAACTAACTTAGCGGCACAAAAAATAGCTGGCAAGTAGCATTTCACTTACCAGCATCAGTTTTATCAATACTTCTTGCGATCCGTCACTATTTTGACGCTACCGGCTGTGCCCCGAAGGCAGGATTTTGCAAAGCAATGGCTAAAACATCATCAATTCGCTTAACCGGATGAATTTCCAGATCAGCGATAACATTGTCTGGAATCTCTTCCAAATCACGTTTGTTATCATCTGGAATCAGCACAACTTTAATCCCACCACGGTGAGCAGCCAATAATTTCTCTTTCAAACCACCGATTGGTAATACCAAACCACGTAAGGTGATTTCACCGGTCATTGCAACATCTGCCCGCACCGGGTTACCGGTCAAACAAGAAACCAGCGCTGTACACATCGCAATACCCGCGCTCGGCCCATCTTTCGGCGTCGCGCCTTCTGGCACATGCACGTGGATGTCGCGTTTTTCGTAGAAATCAGGGTTAATACCTAATTTATCTGCACGCGCACGCACCACAGTCAATGCAGCCTGAATGGACTCTTGCATGACTTCGCCCAGTGAACCGGTGTAAGTCAATTTACCTTTACCCGGCACACATGCGGTTTCGATGGTCAGCAAATCACCACCCACTTCTGTCCATGCCAGGCCAGTCACTTGACCAACACGGTTTTCAGTGTCTGCGCGACCATAATCGACTTTCTGTACGCCCAAGAAGTCTTTCAGGTTGTCTCCGGTAATTTCAATGTGCTTAACCGTTTTATCCATAAGCAGATTTTTGACTGCCTTACGGCACAGTTTGGAGATTTCACGCTCCAGACTACGCACCCCAGCCTCGCGGGTGTAATAACGGATAATGCTCATGATCGCACTGTCATCGATGGTCAGTTCGCCTTTCTTAATGGCGTTACGCTCAAATTGTTTTGGCAACAGATGCTGCTTGGCAATATTGAGTTTCTCATCTTCGGTATAACCGGACAGACGGATCACTTCCATGCGGTCTAGCAACGGCGCCGGAATGTTCATGGAGTTAGAGGTCGCAACAAACATCACATCCGACAGATCGTAATCCACTTCCAGATAGTGATCGTTAAATGCCACGTTTTGCTCTGGGTCTAACACTTCCAGCAATGCTGACGCCGGATCACCACGCATATCGGATGCCATTTTATCGATCTCATCCAACAGGAAGAGTGGGTTTTTCACCCCAACCTTTGCCATCTTCTGGATCAATTTACCCGGCATAGAACCAATATAGGTACGACGGTGGCCACGGATCTCTGCTTCATCACGCACGCCACCTAGTGCCATACGCACATATTGACGGCCTGTCGCGCGGGCAATAGATTGCCCAAGGGAAGTTTTACCCACCCCTGGAGGCCCAACCAGACACAGAATTGGCCCTTTGATTTTGCTGACCCGGCTCTGGACTGCGAGATATTCCAAAATACGATCTTTAACACGTTCCAAGCCGTAATGGTCGGTATCCAGAACTTCCTGCGCTTTTACCAAGTCTTTTTTAACTTTGCTGCGACTGTTCCACGGCACCTGCAACATCCAATCAATGTAACCACGAACGACGGTGGCCTCCGCCGACATTGGCGACATCATTTTCAGTTTTTGCAGTTCAGCTTCGGTTTTTTCGCGTGCATCTTTCGGCATTTTAGCCGCTTCGATTTTGCGTTTTAGCGCTTCATGCTCGTCAGGTGCATCGTCCATCTCGCCCAGTTCTTTCTGAATGGCTTTCATTTGCTCATTCAAATAGTACTCGCGCTGGCTCTTTTCCATCTGTTTTTTGACACGATTACGAATCCGCTTTTCAACCTGCAACAGGTCGATTTCGGACTCCATCATTGCCATCAGATATTCCAGACGTTCGGTCACATCGAACATTTCCAGGACAGCTTGCTTGTCGTTTAACTTCAACGGCATATGTGCCGCGATAGTATCAGCCAGACGTGCTGCATCATCAATACTGTGCAACGAAGCCAGGACTTCCGGCGGGATCTTTTTGTTCAGTTTGATATAGCCTTCAAACTGATTAATCGCTGTGCGGACCAGCACTTCCTGCTCACGATCGTCCATTACCGGCGATTCAAGATATTCCGCCTGAGCAGCAAAATGCTCGCCGCTGTCGGAAAGCGTGGTGATACGCGCACGCTGTAGCCCTTCAACCAGCACTTTTACGGTGCCATCAGGCAATTTTAGCATTTGTAGAATCGAGGCTACGGTGCCGACTGAAAATAGATCATTGATACCAGGCTCATCCGTCGAGGCTTCTTTCTGCGCAACCAGCATGATTTTTTTATCATGGTCCATTGCAGCTTCCAGGCACCGAATCGACTTTTCCCGGCCAACAAACAGTGGGATCACCATATGCGGATAAACCACCACATCGCGCAGAGGCAATACGGGGATTTCTATGCGTTCGGAACGCTCAGGGTTCATAGAGCTCTCTCTTAGTTTAGCTTCCACCAGATTACTGGGAATCTCGTGAAACACGAGTCATCACGAGTTTCACTAAATAGGTAATTGAGTATATGGGGACGAATGTCTTACATTCAACGATTACAATGCGAGGAAAAAGAAATGGGGGATAAAATCCCCCATTGTCATACTAACCATCTGGATTATTTGGCTAATTATTCGCCAGAAGCTTGGGCTTCCGGTTGGCCATAAATCAGCATTGGTGCAGATTGACCAGCTATAACTGATTCATCTACTACCACTTTTTCCACACTTTCCATTGACGGTAAATCATACATGGTATCGAGCAAAGCACCTTCTACGATAGAGCGCAGGCCACGAGCACCTGTTTTACGTGCCATCGCTTTCTTAGCAATAGCCGTCAACGCTTCATCACGGAACTCAAGTTCCACACCTTCAAGATTGAACAATGCCTGATATTGTTTTGTCAGCGCATTTTTCGGTTCTTTCAAAATCTGAATCAGTGCGTCTTCGCTCAATTCACTCAAGGTTGCTACCACGGGTAGACGACCAATAAATTCAGGAATTAAACCGAATTTAATCAAGTCTTCCGGTTCAGCCTGGCTCAATAACTCGCCTTCTGTCGCCTTTTCTGACTTGCCTTTTACCGTGGCTCCGAAGCCAATACCACTGCCGGTGTTAATGCGCTGCCCGATAACTTTATCCAGGCCCGCAAAAGCACCACCACAGATAAACAGAATCTTAGAGGTATCAACCTGCAAAAACTCTTGCTGTGGATGCTTACGACCACCTTGTGGTGGTACAGCAGCGATAGTCCCTTCGATCAATTTCAACAGCGCCTGCTGCACACCTTCACCCGAAACATCGCGAGTAATGGATGGGTTATCAGACTTACGTGAAATCTTATCAATTTCATCGATATAGACGATGCCGCGTTGCGCCTTCTGGACGTCGTAATCACATTTCTGTAGCAGCTTCTGAATAATGTTTTCAACATCTTCACCCACGTAACCAGCTTCGGTCAGTGTGGTCGCATCTGCCATAGTAAACGGTACATCCAGGAAGCGAGCCAATGTTTCCGCTAACAGCGTTTTACCACTACCCGTAGGACCAATCAGCAGAATATTACTTTTACCCAACTCGATGCCATTAGTGGTATCGCCATTGCGTAACCGCTTGTAATGATTGTACACAGCAACAGCCAGCACTTTTTTCGCCGGTTCCTGCCCAATGACATAATCATCAAGATGGCGACGAATTTCATGCGGCGTTGGCAGCGAACTACGCTCCCGGTGCGGCGCAACTTCTTTGATCTCTTCGCGAATAATGTCGTTACACAAATCGACACATTCATCGCAGATATACACTGACGGCCCGGCAATTAGCTTACGCACTTCATGCTGGCTTTTGCCGCAGAAAGAGCAATACAGCAGCTTTCCAGAACCGTCTTTGCGCTTATCTGTCATCAGTAAACCTCTTCTTCAGTATCTGCCACATCTGAAACCATGCGGCAGGGAGACTATTCTCGCTATTTCTGTACGGAACGTTAGCTTTCAACGGACAGCCGATATAATGGGTGGTGTACAAACAATACGCAATCAGGCCTTATTCAGCACTAGAGTTTGTTCTCGCTACATTCACTATAGTATATCGGCTCACAGAAATAAGTCGTTAGTCACGACGGGTGAACACAGAATCAACTAAACCGTATTCTACAGCCTCATCAGCTGACAAGAAACGGTCACGCTCAGTGTCTCTCTCTATTTCTTCAAGAGATTTACCCGTGTGTTTTGCCATCAGTTCATTCATGCGTGATTTCACTTTCAAAATCTCTTTGGCATGAATTTCAATATCTGTAGCTTGCCCCTGGAAGCCGCCCAACGGTTGATGAATCATTACCCGTGAATTCGGCAAGCAGAAACGTTTACCCTTAGCACCCGCAGTCAACAGGAATGCACCCATTGAACATGCCTGGCCCATGCAAATCGTGCTGACATCCGGCTTAATGAATTGCATGGTGTCATAAATTGACATCCCAGCAGTAATCACTCCACCCGGTGAGTTGATATACAGGAAGATGTCTTTTTCTGGATTCTCTGCTTCCAGAAACAGCATTTGCGCTGTGATCAGATTGGCCATATGGTCTTCAACCTGGCCTGTCAGGAAAATGATACGCTCTTTCAGCAGACGGGAGAAAATATCGTAAGAACGTTCCCCACGTGAAGTCTGCTCAACCACCATTGGCACCAGAGCCATGTTAGGTGCAAATTGATCTCGTTCGCCACTGTATGACATTACCGTCTCCTAATAGAATTTACTTTGGCGCCATTCATAACCGATTCTACTTGAGATAAGGAATGATGACTATGTTAACAGCCCGGTTATCCAGACTCATCCGATGGCGGTAATCAGCCAGTGTTTCATATGAGCGTCTGTTAGATTAATTGGGGGATTAATATTCATTTTCAAGCCCCAGCGATATCTTTTTAGCCTAACAACCCGCTTTTTAACCTGAAAACTACCCACCATCTCTGCCGTAATCGCGACGCCCTATTAATTATTTATCTGTTGAGCACTTCATTTTACTTTTCAAATATAGCGCAGATTGCAGCGAAACATGCCAGATTAATCATACTATTGAGGGATTATTGTTTCTAAAAGAAAAAGCCCGTGACCATAGGGCTACGGGCTTTTTCAATACACCAGATAAATTATATCCAGCTTGATACGCTAAAAAACATTACGCCGTAGTGGTCTGATTCATCAGCTCACTGAAGGTAGTTGGTTTTTCAGTTACTTTAGCTTTAGAAAGCAGGGTTTCTACTGCTTGTTCTTCCAGAGCAACGTTGCGCATATTGTTCATCAGCTCTTTGTTTTTGCTGTAGAACTCAATAACTTCTTGTGGATCTTCGTACGCAGAAGCCATTTCTTCGATCAGTGCTTTAACACGATCTTCATCTGCTTTCAGTTCGTGCTGGCTGATAACTTCACCCAGCAACAAACCGACAACAACGCGACGTTTAGCTTGTTCTTCGAACAATTCACGTGGTAATTCAGCAGCTTGTTTCTCATTACCACCGAAACGCTGTGCAGCCTGACGGCGCAGAACGTCGATTTCACCTTCAACCAGTGCAGCAGGAACGTCGATTTCGTTCGCGCTAACCAGACCGTCGATTGCCTGAGTTTTAACACGGTTACGTACCGCACCCTTCAGCTCGCGTTCCATGTTTTTACGCACTTCAGCACGCAGACCTGCTACTGAACCATCAGCAACGCCGAAACGTTTGATGAATTCTTCGGTCAGTTCTGGCAGCTCACGCACTTCAACTTTCTTCAACACGATATCGAATTTAGCTGATTTACCTTTCAGGTTTTCTGCGTGGTAATCTTCTGGGAAGTTTACGTCGATGGTGAATTCTTCACCGGCTTTATGGCCGATTACACCTTCTTCAAAACCTGGGATCATACGACCCTGGCCCATTGCTAATACGAAATCAGTCGCTTTACCGCCTTCGAAAACTTCGCCGTCGATAGAACCGGTGAAATCCAGAGTTGCGCGATCTTCAGCAGTTGCTGCAGCGTCAGTTTCTTTCCAGGTAGCTTGTTGCTTACGCAAAGTTTCCAGCATGGTATCAACGTCAGCGTCGTTTACTTCAACAACTGGCTTCTCTACTTCAATGCTTTCCAGATCTTTCAGCTCAACTTCCGGATACACTTCGAACTCAACGGAATAAGTAAAATCTTCACCCTCTTTGTACTGGCCCGGCACATAGTTAGGTGCGCCAGCTGGGTTGATTTTTTCTTTAATGATCGCGTCAACGAAATTACGTTGCATCAGATCACCCAGTACGTCCTGGCGAACAGATGCGCCGTAACGCTGTTCAACGATGTTCATTGGCACGTGGCCTTTACGGAAACCGTCGATACGAACATTTTTAGCAGCTTTAACTAATTCGCTTTTTACGGCTTTTTCAATGCTGTCAGCAGCAACAGTAATTGTTACACGGCGGCCAAGGCCTTGGGTGGTTTCAACAGAAACTTGCATCTTGTTACCTCAAAAAAATCACAGTGCTCGGTCAACTCCAGAAGCTGCAAACGAAGCAGCACCACTCCCCTTTCAGGAATGATGCGAACTCTGAAAACACCCTCTAAGAACCGGGACGGCCGCATTAAACAGAACCGAGTATCCCAGATGTCAGAAGCGTCCCGAAACCATTCCGGAAAAATAAGACGCGACATTATAGCGGCGCACAAGGTATGAGTCGAGGAAAGCAAGCGAATGTTGTCGCGGTAAAATTCACGCGTGAATCGTTCCCTCGGCTAAAACTCCTGTGGCGCACTAATGAAATAAAGATGTCGCCTATACAGAAACACAAGCGGCTCTAGGGCCGCCTGCAAAATTCTCATCTACTAATACCCTAAATCATGCTGGAATGACTACTGTTATCCAGCCTGATTTAATTAATCTGGCAACTGAGCCAATTCCCCTGCACCACGACATGAGGGCGAAGCTAGCACAGTGTTTTGCAATCCAGCCCACTCTTTCAGGGTGTAAGTATGTAAAGCCAACGCATGGACAGTACTCGCCAACTCTTCAGCTAACGCACTATAAATCGCACGGTGGCGATTGAGAAAGCGTTGATCTTGAAATCTATCGCTAACGATCACAATTTTAAAATGACTTTCCGAACCAGCAGGAACGTTGTGGCGGTAACTTTCATTAATGACCTCCAGATGATCCGGTTCGAATGCCGTTTTTAGTTTTTCTTCAATTTGTTCCCGAATCAAAATCATCATATTCTCCTTACTGCTGAGGCAAAAAACTGCCTATTCTCTGTTGCAATATTAGTGTATTTTCGCTGTTTTATAACATTTCAGATACAAAATATCCCGAATATCTCACCGTTACCCGTTCTGGCGAAAACACTCATCTTCTCGTCAACCAAAATATGATTTGCATAGGCTTTAAATTAAATGGCCGGTCACTCGGGGGAAAAACGTATTTTTTGGTGAATTTCTCTACATCAGGATCTTCCACCAGCCACTTGCAGTGCTATGATGTCGCCACTGCAAACTCGCAAAATAACATGGCTGCTATCCCGCTCTGATTATTAAAGAATTCCATAACTATTGAGAAAGTGAACATGCTAAAGAAAATTCTTTTCCCGCTGTTGGCTGTTTTTATACTGGCGGGCTGTGCTGCCAGTAACAACACCTTGAACGTTACCCCGAAAGTGGTCTTGCCACCCCAAGACCCAACGCTGATGGGGGTGACTATCAGCATTAATGGTGCCGATCAGCGCCAAGATGCTGCCCTGGCTAAAGTGAATCGTGATGGCCAACTGGTCGTATTAACACCGTCTCGTGATCTACGCTTCCTATTACAAGAAGTGCTTGAAAAACAAATGACTGCCCGTGGTTATATGATTGGTACTAATGCGCCCGTTGATCTGCAAATTGTCGTGAATCAACTGTTCGCTGATGTGCAAGAAGGCAACCTTCGCTACAACATCACCACTAAAGCCGATATTTCTATCACTGCTACCGCAAAAAACGGCAACAAGCAGGTTAAAAACTACCGTGCCAGCTATAACGTTCAGGGGGCATTCACTGCGACCAACGAAAAAATCACTAATGCTGTTAATACCGTGTTGAGTGATGTTATTGCAGATATGGCGCAAGACACCAGCGTCAGCAGCTTTATCAAACAAAATGCCCGCTAATCTGCTTCTTGCTTAACATTACTACCGCTTAACAGAATGCTCCGCCCTGCGGATAGGGTGGAGCACGTAGGTCTCACATGTCCAATCGCTATTCGAATCTTTTTACCCAACGTAATTCGCTTGTTCTTTTGTTGTTGGGATTTGCCTCAGGCCTCCCTTTAGCCTTGACAGGCGGGACATTGCAAGCTTGGATGACGGTTGAAAATGTCAGCCTGAAAACTATTGGTATTTTTTCGCTGGTCGGCCAAGCCTACGTTTTTAAGTTCCTCTGGTCTCCACTGATGGATCGCTACACCCCTTCCTTTCTGGGGCGTCGCCGTGGCTGGTTGATCATCAGTCAGTTACTTCTAATTGTTGCCATTATTGCCATGGGCTTTATGGAACCGGCTAAACATTTATGGTGGCTGGCCGCTATCGCCGTGCTGGTTGCATTCTGTTCTGCATCGCAAGATATTGTTTTTGATGCCTATAAAACCGATTTACTTACAGCTGAAGAGCGTGGTACCGGTGCCGCAGTTTCGGTATTGGGCTATCGCCTCGCCATGTTGGTGTCTGGTGGACTAGCACTGTGGATAGCGGATCGTTATCTCGGCTGGCAATCCACTTACTGGCTGATGGCCGGATTAATGCTGATAGGGGTATTTGCCACGTTATTTGCCCCAGAACCCGATATTCGTATTGCTCCGCCGAAAACCCTGGAACAGGCAATCGTCGAGCCATTGCGTGATTTTTTTGGTCGTAACAATGCCTGGCTGATTCTACTGCTTATCGTTTTGTACAAAATGGGTGATGCTTTTGCGGCTAGCCTAAGCACCACTTTTTTGATCCGTGGAGTTGGGTTCGATGCCGGCGAAGTCGGTTTGGTCAATAAAACCTTGGGATTAATCGCCACTATTATTGGCGCACTGTATGGCGGTTTACTGATGCAACGCCTGAGTTTATTCCGGGCATTGATGATATTTGGCATTTTACAAGCCATATCCAACATTGGTTATTGGCTGTTATCCATTACAGATAAAAATATATTCTCGATGGGCAGTGCTATATTCCTGGAAAACCTGTGTGGTGGGATGGGAACGGCAGCCTTTGTTGCTCTCTTGATGACGCTTTGCAACAAATCTTTCTCGGCCACCCAATTTGCTTTGTTATCTGCACTTTCTGCTGTGGGCCGGGTATATGTTGGCCCGATAGCAGGGTGGTTTGTTGAAACACATGGCTGGCCATTGTTCTATTTATTCTCTATTGCTGCTGCCATTCCTGGACTTTTGCTGCTCTATATCTGCCGCCAGACATTGGAATACACACAAAAAACCGATGAATTTATGCCCAGAACAGAGTTTAAAACAGCTTATCGTTGGGCATTACGTTTTCTAACCATTGGCTGCGTACTATTAGCCGCATGGCTAATTTTGCTGATAGGTAATGCATTAGATTGGACCGCAGCTCCAGATGTGGCCGATACGCTGCTACTACGTGGTATTCAGCTCAGTGTGGTCGGAATGGTTCTTGGCGGCGTATTGGATTATCTCGCGCTTAGACGTAAGAAACTAGCCTAATCAACCATTACATTTTATGAAAGCCGGTACTTGTGCCGGCTTTTTTTACGGCTGAAAAACATTCCACCTGAACGCTTCCTCGCCATTATTTTGATATAAATCACAAATTTTAGTAACACTTGCAAAATATTATTCACAAAACGAGATCCGCATCACTTCAAACTATTTATCCTTTCGTGCTCTAAGACTATGATGAGCGCACTTTTTGTTAAGGACTGTTTCCTTTTATTTCTTCTGGCATCTTTCAACCACACAGAGGCATTTATGCGTAAAATTCTTATCGGCGCCGTGGCGCTGACTGCGATCACTTTGGCTCCTGCCGTGCAAGCTGAATATAAGTGGGGTTTTGCTAATATCAGCATGAACTATCTTGACTGGACTCGCAGCACTACACATAAATCCGGTGGTTCTTCACATAAAGATGACTTTGCGTATATTGAGTTGGAAGGTGGTGCGGGTTATAGCTGGGGCGAGGTTTACGGTTTCTTTGATTTAGAAAACCCATTCAATTCAAAAACAGCACAACCAGGTGATAATCAGCGTTATACCTTTAAAACAACAGGCCGCTACTACTTAGGCGATTCTGGTTTCAACCTTTATGGCCATATTTATGGCACTTACTCACTGCCAAGTGCTGAGGGTAACAATTACAGCAACTTCCATGAAGTGAATACATTGTACGGTATCGGCTACAACGCCACTGTTGCCGGTGTGTGGATGAAACCCTTTGTTGCGCTGCACTATGTTGATCAGACTTATTACTCAGGTAATAACGGTTATGTGGTGGGTTGGGTTGCTGGTTATGACTTTACTGCATTCGACGAAAACTTCAGCATCACCAATTGGAATGAACTGGAGTTTAACCGAGCTGAGCGCTACGCCGCAGGTAACGGTGGTCGTAATGGGGTGAACGGTGCTCTTGCACTTTGGTGGACACCAATTAAACAATTCACCACGGGTATTCAGTACCGTTATGCTTATAACAAATTAGGCGAAGATTTTTTACAAGACGGTATCGTGTATTCCATTAAATATAATTTCTAGCTAAATGATTCCGGGGTACCTATTTTAGCACCCCGGAATAGTTTTTAATTTACCGTGTTATCACATATTATTTACATAAAATAAGTCTAGGTAATAAATAAAAATCAGTATTTCCCGTGAATAAAAGCGTAATAACCGTTGTTTTTCCTTAACATCCGCCGTTTTGCATCCCTCTACCTTCGCCAACATATTGTTGCGATTAGTAAATTGTCACGCAAGGTAACATCTGTGACCCCCTTAACATAAAGTGTCAACAAGCCGCTGACACAATCTTAAGCATGTTTACAGTCCTGCAACCTTCCCGTAAAATGCCCGCACACATGAAACGACAATAGAGCCATTTTGTAATTGAGGTCGTTAGATGAGACTTAAGAAATACATTAAAAATATGGGTATGTTGTCTTTATTAGCAGCCACGGTAATGCTCAGTGGTTGCGATATGGTATTGATGAATCCCAAAGGCGCAATCGGAGTCGAGCAAAAAACACTGATACTGACAGCTATCGGTTTAATGTTGATCGTCGTAGTTCCGGTTATTTTTATGGCGTTTGCTTTTGCATGGAAGTATCGCGCGTCCAACAAAAGTGCGACCTACACCCCAAACTGGTCCCATTCCAACAAAATTGAGCTTGTTGTATGGGCTGTTCCAATCATTATCATTGCTATTTTGGCAACGATAACTTGGAAAACCTCCCACGAACTTGATCCGTTCAAGCCGCTAGAAGTCGCGGGTAAGGAACCCATCACTATTGAAGTGGTTTCCCTGGACTGGAAATGGCTGTTTATCTATCCAGAACAAGGTATCGCTACAGTAAATGAACTGGCCTTCCCTACTGATGTTCCGGTGAACTTTAAAATCACCTCTAACTCGGTCATGAACTCGTTCTTTATTCCTCAGTTAGGCGGGCAGATTTATGCGATGGCCGGGATGCAAACCAAACTGCATCTGATTGCCAACGAAGCCGGTAAATACAATGGTATTTCCAGTAGCTTCAGTGGCAAAGGCTTCTCTGGTATGAAATTCACTGCGATCGCAACACCTACGCAGGAAGACTTTAACCAGTGGGTCGCACAGGTGAAAAAATCGCCGAACACTCTGAATACTACTGACGATTTCAATAAACTGGCTGAACCGAGCGAAAATAACCCGGTTGAGTATTTCTCCAGTGTTAAACCGGAGCTGTTTAAAGGAATTATTGGCAAGTTTATGGGTGATATGAACATGCACAAGAAAGGCGATGATACCCATTCAGGTATGGATATGAGCCAGGGCATGGATATGAGCCAGGGCATGGATATGGGCGAACACGCCGCTCACGCCGGAGCCGAGGAATAAAACGATGTTGGGAAAATTAACACTTGATGCGGTTCCGCTACACGAACCAATCATTATGGTTACCGTTGCTGCAATTGTTCTGGGCGGGGCGGCTCTTGTTGCCCTCCTGACCTATTTCGGCAAGTGGAAATGGTTATGGAGCGAATGGTTGACCTCGGTTGACCATAAAAAAATCGGTATCATGTACATTCTGGTCGCCATGGTCATGCTTCTGCGTGGTTTTGCCGACGCCATCATGATGCGTAGCCAGCAAGCACTTGCTTCCGCTGGTGAAGCTGGCTTCCTGCCGCCTCATCACTACGATCAGATTTTCACCGCTCACGGCGTTATCATGATTTTCTTCATGGCGATGCCTTTCGTAGTGGGTTTGATGAACATAGTCGTACCGCTACAAATCGGTGCTCGTGACGTTGCCTTCCCGTTCCTGAACTCCCTGAGTTTCTGGTTCTTTGTCGTCGGGGTGGTGTTAATTAACATCTCTCTGGGGGTCGGTGAATTCGCGCAAACCGGTTGGTTGGCCTATCCGCCACTGTCAGGTAAAGAGTACAACCCAGGTGTCGGGGTCGATTACTGGATCTGGAGTCTACAGATTTCTGGTTTAGGTACCTTGCTGACCGGTGTTAACTTCTTCGCCACTATTTTGAAAATGCGTGCTCCTGGCATGTCGATGATGAAGATGCCAGTCTTCACATGGGCGGCACTTTGCACCAACATTTTGATTATCGTTTCTTTCCCGATCCTGACTGTGACCGTCGCGTTACTGACTTTGGACCGCTACCTTGGCACCCATTTCTTTACCAATGATATGGGTGGCAACATGATGATGTACATCAACCTGATTTGGGCCTGGGGCCATCCGGAAGTGTACATTCTGGTTCTGCCGGTATTCGGGGTATTCTCCGAGGTTACCGCGACCTTCTCAAGAAAACGCCTGTTTGGTTATACCTCTTTAGTGTGGGCAACCATCGCGATTACCGTACTGTCGTTTATTGTTTGGCTCCACCACTTCTTTACCATGGGGTCAGGTGCCAACGTTAACGCCTTCTTCGGTATAGCAACGATGATTATTTCTATCCCAACAGGGGTGAAAATATTCAACTGGCTGTTCACCATGTACCAAGGCCGCATTCAGTTTAACTCCGCGATGCTGTGGACTGTTGGCTTCATCATCACCTTCTCTATTGGTGGGATGACCGGCGTTCTGTTGGCGGTACCGGGCGCAAACTTCGTGCTGCATAACAGCTTGTTCCTGATTGCTCACTTCCATAACGTGATTATCGGTGGTGTGGTGTTCGGTTGCTTCGCTGGCCTGACTTACTGGTGGCCTAAGTCCTTCGGCTTTACGCTGAATGAGAAATGGGGCATCCGTGCATTCTGGTTCTGGATTATCGGCTTCTTCGTTGCCTTCATGCCGCTGTATGTCTTGGGCTTTATGGGTATGACCCGTCGTCTGAGCCAAGACATCAACCCGGAATTCCACCCGATGTTGATGGTGGCAGCTGGCGGTGCAGCACTGATTGCTTGCGGTATCTTGTGTCAGGTTATCCAGGTATTCGTCAGTATCCGTGACCGCGAACAAAATCGCGATCTGACTGGTGATCCATGGGGTGGCCGTACGCTGGAGTGGTCTACCTCTTCCCCACCGCCGTTCTATAACTTCGCCGTTGTACCTGAAGTGACAGACCGTGACGAATTCTGGGATATGAAAGAGAAAGGCGAAGCATACAAACGCCCAGCGAAATACGAAGAAATCCACATGCCGAAGAATACCGGTGCAGGTGTGATTATTGCTGGATTCAGCTTGATCTTCGGCTTTGCCATGATCTGGTACATCTGGTGGCTGGCCATTGTTGGCTTCGTCGGTATGATTGTGACCTGGATTGTGAAAAGCTTCGACGAGGATGTTGATTACTATGTGCCGGTTGCAGAAGTGGAGCGCATTGAAGATCTTCATCATGAACAAATCAGCAAAGCAGGCGTGAATCATGTCAACTGAAACTCTGACTAACCATAACGTCGCCCATGCAGAGCATGGGCATCACGATGCAGGAGCGACGAAAGTCTTCGGCTTCTGGATCTACCTGATGAGCGACTGTATTTTGTTTGCGACATTGTTTGCAACTTATGCAGTGCTGGTAAACGGGACAGCTGGCGGCCCTTCAGGCCGGGATATCTTCGACTTGAACTTTGTTCTGGTTGAAACCTTCCTGTTACTGTTCAGTAGTATTACTTACGGCATCGCTATGCTGGGCATGAACAAAGGCCACAAAAGCCAGGTTAACACCTGGTTAGGTCTAACCTTCCTGTTCGGTCTGGGCTTTGTGGCAATGGAAATCTATGAATTCCATCACCTGATTGCTGAAGGCTACGGCCCGGATCGCAGTGCGTTCCTGTCTAGCTTCTTCGCGCTGGTAGCCACCCACGGTATTCACGTTACTGCTGGCCTGGTTTGGATCATCATTATGATGATTCAAGTAGCAAAACGCGGCCTGAATGAAACGAACCGTACCCGTCTGATGTGTCTGAGCTTGTTCTGGCACTTCCTGGATGTGGTCTGGATCTGCGTATTCACCGTTGTCTATCTGTTAGGAGCTATGTGATGAGCCATCCAACATCTAGTCATTCAACAACGACTCACGGTGGAGCCAGCCACGGTAGCTTGAAGTCATATATTATTGGCTTCATTCTGTCGGTCATTCTGACAGTTATTCCATTTGCTATGGTGATGAGCGGTACCGCTTCCCATACGACTATTCTGGCCACAGTGGTCGGTTTAGCCGTAGTGCAGATTATCGTGCACCTGGTGTACTTCCTGCATATGAATGGATCGTCAGAAGAACGTTGGAATCTGGTGGCGTTCCTGTTCACCGCTATGATTATCGCAATCGTTGTTGTGGGCTCACTCTGGATTATGTACAACCTCAACATCAATATGATGGTTGACTGAAGAGCTGCATGTGATGATTAAGCAATACCTGCAAGTAACTAAACCAGGAATTATTTTCGGCAATTTAATTTCTGTCGTTGGGGGATTTCTCCTCGCTTCCAAAGGCGTGATTGATTACCCACTTTTTCTCGCCACCCTGTTCGGTGTCTCGTTAGTTGTTGCCTCCGGGTGCGTATTTAACAACTATATCGACCGTGATATCGATCGCATCATGGAGAGAACAAAGAATCGTGTCCTGGTAAAAGGGCTTATCGATCCGAAAATAAGCCTGATTTATGCTTCGATACTGGGTATTGCTGGCATGCTACTGCTCTATGTTGGCGCTAACCCGTTAGCCATGTGGCTGGCTGTGATTGGATTCGTGATTTACGTCGGGGTTTATAGCCTCTACATGAAGCGCAAATCCGTCTACGGCACATTGATTGGCAGCCTATCAGGTGCCGCACCTCCAGTGATTGGTTACTGTGCCGTTACCGGGCAGTTCGATATGGGTGCTTTGATCCTGTTGCTTATCTTCAGCCTGTGGCAAATGCCACACTCTTATGCCATCGCGATTTTCCGCTTTAAGGATTATCAAGCTGCCAACATTCCGGTTTTGCCGGTGATAAAAGGAATATCGGTGACTAAAAACCATATTACTCTTTATATCTTGGCATTTATGGTTGCCACCTTGATGCTGACCTTAAGTGGCTATGCCGGTTACAAATACCTGGTTGTCGCTGCTGCGGTTAGTGTCTGGTGGTTGGGTATGGCGTTGCGCGGTTATAAAGCGACCAATGATAGCGTTTGGGCGAGAAAACTCTTTGTATTCTCTATCATTGCTATTACATCATTGAGCGTCATGATGTCGGTTGATTTCAATGTTCCTTCCTCGGCTGGATTACTGACTTACGTCGGATAACTTCAACCCTGTTGTGATAAAAATGGCTGGTGGGCTATTCCTACCAGCCATTTTTTATTTCTCCTCTGCCCTACTGTTAACTAAAAACTCGCCTGTAATACATTCTAAACATCAATAGATTTACCCACTGGCCCTAACATCATTACAATGGCGCAGAATGTTTTTTTGAGGTGGTAATGAACGACAATAAAATGACCCCGCTAGAGCTCCGGGCAACCTGGGGGCTGGGTACGGTATTTTCTTTGCGCATGCTCGGCATGTTTATGGTTCTCCCCGTTCTCACCACTTATGGCATGGCGCTTTCCGGTGCTAGCGAAGCATTGATTGGTATCGCCATTGGTATTTACGGTCTGGCTCAGGCCATTTTTCAGATTCCATTTGGGCTAGTTTCTGATCGTATTGGCCGTAAGCCACTGATCGTCGGTGGTTTATTGATATTTGCGCTGGGAAGTCTGATTGCCGCACTGAGTGACTCTATCTGGGGCATCATTCTGGGTCGCGCATTACAGGGCTCTGGTGCTATCGCTGCCGCAGTCATGGCACTGCTGTCTGACTTGACTCGTGAGCAAAATCGTACCAAAGCGATGGCTTTTATTGGTGTTAGCTTTGGTATTACTTTTGCCATCGCGATGGTGCTGGGGCCGATTGTCACTCACGCTTTTGGCTTGCATGCCCTGTTCTGGGCAATAGCGATACTGGCACTGTTAGGTATTGTTATTACATTAGCCGTAGTACCGGATGCTGATACCCATGTGCTTAATCGCGAATCCAGTATCGTCAAAGGTAGCGTGAGCAAAGTACTCAACAACAGTCGACTCCTCAAACTCAATTTCGGCATCATGTGTTTGCACATTTTATTGATGTCGAGCTTCGTTGCTTTACCACAGATTATGGCCAGTGCCGGTTTGGCTCCGGCCCAACACTGGATTGTCTATCTGGTGACCATGTTGGTATCCTTCGCCGCAGTCGTGCCGTTTATTATTTATGCTGAAGTCAAACGCCGGATGAAGCAGGTCTTCATGGGCTGTGTCGCTGTGCTGCTTGCCGCCGAAGTGGTGCTGTGGTCTGCCGGGCAACAACTGTGGATCATCATAGCCGGGGTGCAGTTATTCTTTATTGCTTTCAATGTAATGGAAGCAATATTGCCATCATTGATCAGTAAAGAATCGCCAGCAGGCTATAAAGGTACCGCTATGGGGATTTACTCCACCAGCCAGTTTATTGGTGTGGCTATCGGTGGCAGTGTAGGCGGATGGCTTTTTGGTATGGAAGGGGCAAGTATGGTATTTGCCGCTGGGACTGTTATCGCGCTGGTGTGGTTTGGCGTGAGTGCCACGATGCAAGAGCCACCTTATGTCAGTAGCTTGCGAATTACCTTGTCCGAATTGGCGGTAAAAGACTCAGCGTTGGAAGAGCGAATTAGAGCACAACCCGGCGTCACTGAAGCAGTAGTGGTAAGAGCCGAGCGTAGTGCTTACGTCAAAGTCGATACCAAAAAAACTAATCGCAGCCAGTTGGAAGAGCTCGTTAACGCGTTATAAACAAAAGCAGGTACAAAAGTGATCGATACTTTTGTACCTAATTTAGCTAAATACTAGTCGCGGAAGTTATTGAACTGGAATGGCTGGCCCAGATCAGCGCCACGAATTAATGCCATCACACTCTGCAAATCATCGCGGGCTTTGCCGGTGACCCGGACCTGTTCGCCCTGAATTTGTGCCTGAACTTTCAGCTTGCTGTCTTTAATCAGCTTAACCAGCTTCTTCGCTTGCACACTTTCAATACCTTGCTTCAGCTTAGCTTCCACACTGTAGGTTTTGCCACTGCGATCCATTTCTTCCGGAATCTCCAGTGCAGCCCCTTCAATCCCGCGCTTACTCAGTTGAGCACGTAAAATATCCAACAGCTGCTCGACCTGGAAATCAGATTCACTGACAACTTTGATACTTTCGTTCTTTTCATTTAACTCAAAACTCGCTGGAACATTACGAAAATCCCAACGGTTCGCCAGATCACGGGTGGCGTTTTCAACTGCGTTACGCACTTCCTGCATATCAATTTCAGATACGATGTCGAAAGATGGCATATTCCCTCCTCCTGATAAGATGAATGGCGAGCATAATAACCGCTTTATCCCTACAGACAAAGTCAAGCCGCTGAGAATTGCTCAACTCACTCACGGTTTTTGGTAAACCGGTTTATAGCTAACTCTGCGTTTAATGACCAAAAAGTCTATAATCAAAGCATAACACTTAGAAACAAGCAGTATGCTTTCCGCCTACACCAAGGAGGTCTCAATGAAAATTACTGTGCTTGGTTGCGGAGCTCTCGGGCAGTTATGGTTATCAGCGCTCTACCAGCAGGGCCACGATGTGCAAGGCTGGCTTCGTGTGCCACAGCCTTTCTGTTCAGTTAATGTCATATTGTTAGGCGGTGACGCATTCAATCAAAATCTCCCCACTAACGATCCTGAGCATTTGTCGAAAAGTGAATTATTACTGGTTTGCTTAAAAGCGTGGCAAGTTTCCAGTGCCATCACGGCCTTACTGCCTAAGCTCAATCCCGAATGTAAGATTTTACTGTTACATAATGGGATGGGTACGCAGGAAGAATTACCCAGAGATGATCATCTTTTTCTCCACGGTGTGACCACTCACGCTGCGCGACGTGATGGCAACACAATTGTCCATGTCGCCAGCGGTATCACCCATATTGGCCCGATGTCTCCTATTGCGACCGATATCAGTAACCTGGCAGATATCTTACATCAGGCTTTGCCGGACGTGGCCTGGCACAATGATATCTCGGCGGCCTGCTGGCAAAAACTGGCTGTAAACTGCGTTATTAATCCGCTTACCGGCCTGTATAACTGCCGTAATGGTGATTTACAGCGCTATCCAGAACTGATTGAGCGGTTATGTACTGAAGTCGCCAGCGTAATGGAGATGGAGGGCTATCATACCTCAACAGAAAGCCTGCTTAGCTACGTCAACAATGTGATCCAGAGTACTGCCGATAATGTCTCGTCACTGCTACAGGATTTGCGTTGCCAGCGGCACACTGAGATTGACTACATCACCGGTTACTTACTGCGACGCGCCAGGAATCACGGTATGACTCTGCCGGAGAATGCCCGGTTGTATGATTTAATTAAACGTAAGGAAAATGAGTATGAGCGTATCGGCGCTGGTTTGCCTGGCTCCTGGTAGTGAAGAAACCGAGGCGGTCACCACGATTGATATTCTGGTGCGCGCAGGCATTCATGTCACAACAGCCAGTGTCGCCAGTGATGGCGCACTGGAAATCGTCTGTTCACGCGGCGTCCGTTTACTGGCCGACACCCGCCTGGTGGATGTGGCAGATCAAAAGTTTGATGTAGTTGTCCTGCCCGGGGGAATTAAGGGCGCGGAATATTTCCGCGACAGTCCATTGTTAGTTGCTACCGTAGAACAAACGCATAAAGAGGGCCGTTTGGTTGCCGCCATTTGCGCCGCCCCCGCTTTGGTGCTTGAGCATCACAAGTTATTCCCGGTTGGCAATATGACTGGTTTTCCGGCATTAAAAGACAAAATTGACTCAACAAAATGGATGGATCAACGTGTTGTTTATGACCGGCGAGTCAATCTGGTCACGAGCCAGGGGCCAGGAACCTCCATCGATTTTGCGCTAAAGATTGTTTTTTTGCTGCTCGGACGAGAAAAAGCAGAAGAGATCGCCTGGCAGTTGGTACTACCGCCAGGGATTTATAACTATACCCTTCGGACTTGAACCCACAGGGTTGTTCGCTATCCCCAACAAGGCGTAGCGAGCGAAAGGAGTTTGGGTGCGCCCTGCGCGCAGAACCCGGAGCGTACACGAAGTACGTGAGGAGTTCGAGCACAGCGCAATCCCAAAATCCACACGCGCAGTAGCCGTTAACCTATCACCTTTAAGGGCGGTAAACTTTCACATTGGTATAGCCCTGCTCACGCAGATACAAAGCCTGTAAACGGCTCATTACACCGCGGTCGCAATACAACAGATAGCTCTTGCTCTGATCCAAATCAGCAAATTGCGAACTCAGCTTATAAAACGGCAACGCACGGACTTCAATCCCATCCAACTTCAGTGGCTTTTCATCTTGCTCATCAGGAGCACGAATATCCAGCAACACATCGGTATCCGCCAACTCTGCAACCGTTTCAACTTCAACGACCTGTTCACGACTTTGTTCGGCGATTTCACGGATATCGACGTTCTTGGCTTCACTGACCACTCGCTCCAAAATAGAGAAATCAAAGTGAGATTCTTCTTCTTCAATCTTAGCCTTAACCGCTTTCACCGTTGGGCTTTTTGAAATCACGCCGCAATATTCTGGCATGGTTTTAGCGAAATCTTCGGTACCGATTTCACGCGCCAGATTGATGATGTGCTCTTTGTCATGAGAAATCAGCGGGCGCAAGATCAGGGTGTCAGAAGCATTATCAATTAAACGCAAGTTAGTCAGTGTCTGGCTGGATACCTGCCCTAATGCTTCACCGGTGACTAATGCCTGCACGCCATAGCTCTCTGCCACCTGAGATGCTGCGCGCACCATCATGCGTTTCAACACCACGCCCATCTGACCATCTTCGACTTTTTCGAGGATTTCGCCCACCACTGGTTCGAAATCGATAGCAAGAAAACGCACCCGGTGGGAGCTACCAAAACGATTCCACAGATAATGAGCTACTTGCTTCACCCCAATCTCATGGGCAGAGCCACCCAGATTGAAGAAACAATAATGCACGCGACAGCCACGACGCATCAGCATATAGCTAGATACACCGGAGTCAAAGCCACCTGAAATCAGAGATAAAACATCTTCCTGTGTACCAATTGGGAACCCCCCCAATCCTTCATGACGCGCCTTGATCAGTGTCAGTTTGTCCTGATCAATTTCTAAATGAACGGTCACCTGAGGATGGGTCAGCTTAACTTTGGCACTTTCTATATGTTGGTTCAGGCCACCGCCGACATAGCGCTCGACATCCCCGGAGGAAAATTCATGTTTACCACGACGTTTTACCCGAACACAGAATGTTTTTCCGACCAGTGTTTCGCGATAAGCTTCCAGCGTTTGCTCAAATATATTGTGCATATCGGTGTAGCTGCGATCTTCCACTTCGAGAATATGGTGAATTCCTGGGATACGAGTCAGGGCATCACAAATCTGTGGCCCAAGATTGTCATCTTTAGTACGGATTTCAATATGATCCCAATGACGTACAACCGCGAGGGTATCGTCCTCAAGGTTTTTCAATACGTTGCGAATATTGGTTGTGAGGATCTTAATGAAGCGCAATCGCACAGATTGACTCTTGATGGTGATTTCTGGGAACAATTTAATGATAAACTTCATGGCAGTCTTTAGTTGTCTGGTTATGGAGTGATGGTGTCGCTGTCGATAGCGACAGTCAAAGGCGTTAGCGAAAAAATGCAAGCCGTAGAGTATATCACTATATGATGCGTGGCTGCGTACTAAAAACCAGACTTAAACGTCACGATTTCCCCTTCATTATCCGCTAGAATAGCTGGTAATAAGCTTTTGGCCTTAAGAGTTGCTCTCTGCCATCAGAAGACGTTACGCGCCATCAAGGTTACGTTTCATAAAAAATATCGAGTTAAATAAAAACTATGCCGAAAAAAGCCGCATCACCTGAAACCAAAGCTGCCAGTTTTGAAACATCGCTCAGCGAACTGGAACAGATTGTTACTCGCCTGGAGTCAGGCGAACTCCCACTGGAAGAAGCGTTAAATGAGTTTGAGCGCGGCGTACAACTAGCGCGTCTTGGGCAGCAGACATTATTACAAGCCGAACAGCGCGTTCAGATTCTTCTGAGTGATGAAGTTGATGCACCACTCGCCCCCTTCACCCCGGATGCTGAGTAGTCTTATGTCTAACACCTCATCCTCAGTTGATTTTAATCAACAGCTTGCCGCACACCAGCAGCGAGTCAATCAGGCTATGTTGGATTTTATTGCGCCCCTGCCGTTTGGCAAAAGTGATTTGGTTGAGGCGATGCGCTATGGCGCTGTGCTCGGTGGTAAGCGGTTGCGCCCTTATCTGGTTTATGCCACCGGCCAAATGTTCGGTCTGTCACTGGCCAATCTGGATGCCCCAGCAGCGGCAATTGAATGTATCCATGCTTATTCATTAATTCATGATGATTTGCCGGCGATGGATGACGATGATTTACGCCGTGGACAACCGACTTGCCATGTGAAGTTTGGTGAGGCCAATGCCATTTTGGCCGGTGATGCCCTGCAAACTCTGGCATTTTCTATCCTGGCAGAAGCACCAATGCCCGATGTGGCTGATAAAGATCGGCTTTCGATGATTGCAGAATTAGCCCATGCCAGCGGTGTTGCCGGTATGTGCGGTGGTCAGGCATTGGATCTGGAAGCTGAATCCCGTCAGATAACACTGGATGACCTTGAGAAGATCCATCGTCATAAAACCGGAGCACTTATTCGCGCCGCAGTTCGTCTCGGTGCGCTGACTGCTGGTTTCCCAGGGCGCGAAGCTCTACCCTTACTTGACCGTTATGCAAATGCAATCGGTCTGGCCTTTCAGGTGCAAGACGATATTTTAGATGTTATCGGCGATACAGCTACAATTGGTAAACGCCAAGGTTCTGATCAGCAACACGGGAAAAGCACTTATCCGGCCCTTATGGGGCTAGATTGCGCCAAAGCCAAAGCCATCGATCTTTATCAGGAAGCACTTAGCGCCCTGAATGCGCTGTCGGCGCAATCCTATAACATAGCGCCACTACAGGCGTTAGCCTGTTTTATTATTGAGCGTGATAATTAGAAATATGCTGGCAGTGAGTCAATGCCTACTTAACCTTTTGATATGAGCATCGAATGAGTCTTGATATAGCCAAATACCCGACATTGGCACTTGCAGAAAATCCCGAAGAACTGCGCATGTTGCCGAAAGAAAGTCTGCCGAAGTTATGTGATGAACTGCGGCAGTATTTGCTTGCCTCTGTCAGCCGATCCAGTGGGCATTTTGCCTCAGGGTTAGGTGTGGTCGAGCTGACTGTCGCGTTGCATTACGTCTACAATACGCCGTTTGATAGTTTGGTGTGGGACGTCGGCCATCAGGCTTATCCGCACAAAATATTGACGGGCCGCCGCGAGCAAATAGGGACTATTCGCCAAAAGGATGGTTTGCATCCTTTCCCTTGGCGTGGCGAAAGTGAATATGACGTCCTTTCTGTCGGCCACTCCTCAACGTCCATCAGTGCTGGCTTAGGCATGGCGGTAGCTGCGGAGCGTGAAGGTAAAGGGCGGCGTACCGTGTGTGTGATTGGTGATGGTGCTATCACAGCAGGAATGGCTTTTGAAGCCATGAATCATGCGGGTGATATCCACTCAGACATGCTAGTTATTCTTAACGATAACGAAATGTCTATCTCAGAAAATGTTGGCGGCCTGAATAACCATTTGGCGCAGTTATTATCTGGCAAGCTTTACGCCAGTCTGCGTGAAGGTGGCAAAAAAGCATTTTCGGGTTTACCGCCGATTAAAGATTTGCTGAAACGTACCGAAGAACACCTAAAAGGTATGGTGGTGCCCAGTACCTTATTTGAAGAGTTAGGTTTTAATTATATCGGCCCGGTTGATGGTCACGACGTGCAAGCGCTGACGCAAACATTGAAAAATATGCGCAGCCTGAAAGGCCCGCAACTGTTACATATCATGACCAAAAAGGGCAAAGGCTACGCACCGGCTGAAAAAGATCCCATCGGCTGGCACGCCGTACCAAAATTTGATCCGGCCTCCGGCACACTGCCAAAAAGCCAAGGCAATGTCCCCACCTACTCCAAGATTTTTGGTGAATGGTTATGTGAAACCGCTGCCAAAGACAGCCAGTTAATGGCCGTAACGCCAGCAATGCGCGAAGGCTCGGGGATGGTGCGCTTCTCGCGTGAATATCCGCAGCAGTATTTTGATGTAGCGATAGCCGAGCAGCATGCAGTGACCTTTGCTGCCGGTTTGGCAATTGGTGGCTATAAACCTATCGTTGCTATCTACTCCACTTTCCTGCAACGGGCTTATGACCAGTTGATCCACGATGTAGCCATCCAGAATCTGCCGGTTCTATTCGCCATTGACCGAGGCGGCTTGGTGGGTGCAGATGGTCAAACTCATCAAGGCGCGTTCGATCTATCATTCATGCGATGCATCCCTAACATGGTCATTATGACCCCAAGTGATGAGAACGAGTGCCGTCAGATGCTGCACACCGGCTATCACCACAATGGGCCAGCGGCAGTACGGTACCCGCGTGGCAATGGTACTGGTGCAGTGCTTGAACCATTGGCAATAATGTCGATTGGTAAAGGGATCGTGCGCCGCGAGGGTGAAAAAGTGGCCATTCTGTGCTTTGGGACATTGCTCGCTCAGGCGCAAATCGTAGCAGAGAATCTGAATGCAACTCTGGTAGATATGCGTTTCGTTAAACCATTGGATGAAGAGTTAGTACTGGAACTGGCTGCTAGCCACCAGATTTTGGTTACAGTTGAAGAAAATGCCATTATGGGCGGCGCGGGCAGTGGTGTGAATGAGCTACTGATGGCAAAACGCCAGTTAGTGCCAGTATTGAATCTCGGCTTACCAGACCATTTTGTTCCACAAGGCGAACAAGATGAAATGCGAGCAGAATGTGGTTTGGATGCTGCGGGAATACAAAGTCAGATTGAAGCATGGCTGGAGTAACTTAGACAGATTAGAAGTGAGCCAAGGGCGACCACTCCTACGGGCACTACGGTGGCTCACGCCACTACGACCCGAACGGAGTGTTTCCCTTGGTTCGGCTTTTACCTGTAACTTGAAAGATGACGGGTATCAGTAGAACAGATCTGCTGGCCAGTAGTGCCCCACGACAAAAATAATCGCCGCCGCAACCACCCCGGCGATAATGTCATCCACCATGATCCCCATGCCACCGTGAACATTACGATCAAACCAGCGAATCGGCCAAGGCTTCCAGATATCAAAAATACGAAATGCCACAAAACCAGCAACTATCCATTGCCAATCATTGACCGGCAATGCCATCAAGGTAATCCACATCCCGACAAATTCATCCCACACGATACTACCGTGGTCATGAACTTGCATATCTTTGGCGGTGCGATGGCAGATATAGACACCGATACAAATGCTAAACATCACCGCAAGGGAGTAAAGTTGCCAAGGTAACTGAATCAATAATAACCAGAACGGAATGGCAGCAATTGATCCCATGGTACCTGGTGCCCACGGCGATAATCCGCTGCCAAAACCCGTTGCTAACAAGTGCCACGGATTAGATAACCGCAGACGACGTTTAGCTTCATCCATGCGTTTTACCTGCTGAGAAATGGTCGAAACCACGCAAATTCATTTCAACCGCCTTACCTTCACGGAAAAATTTAACTCCTTCCGATTGCGGACCAATCTGACCAATACACGTGTACCCCGCCCCGGTATGACCCAATGCAACTTTCAGCGCCCCACGATTTATTTCTGGCACGGTAAAGCACAGTTCATAGTCTTCACCACCACTCAAGGCCCAGCGCAGAGCTTGTTCAGCATCCACCTGATGTTTCAGTGCATCAGAATAGGGCAAAGCATCTAACTCGATGCGGGCACCGCAACCACTGGCTTTGAGGATATGTTGTATGTCAGAAATTAAACCATCTGAAATATCAATGGCAGAACTGGCTAGTGAGCGCAAAGCCTGCCCTTGTAAAACTCGAGGTTGTGGCCGCAAATGGCGATGAATAAGCGCCGCTCTGTCTGCCTCATCATCAACCCGCAACTCATTTTGCAAAATTGCCAAACCAGCGGCACTGTCACCCAAGGTACCAGTCACATAGATCCAGTCACCGATCCTAGCACCAGCACGCTTCAATGCTCGTCCTTCAGGGACTAAACCTTGAATGGTTAAGGTCAGGCTCAGTGGCCCACGGGTGGTGTCACCACCAATCAATTGCATGCCATAATAATTAAGCTGATCAAATAAGCTATCGCTGAATGCTTGCAGCCAATCTTCATTGACATTAGGGAGGGTCAGTGCAAGAGATAACCAGGCAGGGTCGGCCCCCATAGCGGCTAAGTCGCTAAGGTTTACCGCTAAAGATTTGTATCCGAGATCGGCCGGATCGATATCCGGAAGGAAATGAACACCCGACACCAGTGTATCGGTACTGATGGCCAACAGCTGTTTCTCTGCCACTGTAAGAAGTGCGCAGTCGTCTCCAATACCCAGTTCTACATCCCGGCGATTACTTCTGAACCGGTCAAAGTAGCGGGCAATGAGGTCAAATTCGCCACATGCCATAATACAATTCCAGAAATGTTAACTGATCAATAAATTAAGGCCGGAAACCGGCCCCAATTCAAGTCGTTAATGTAACGAGTTACTTTCGCTTACGTACCGTCGGAGCGACCTTATCCAGCACCCCGTTGACGAACTTATGGCTATCAGCAGCACCGAACGTTTTGGCAAGTTCGATCGCTTCATTGATCGCCACTTTATAAGGGACATCATCACGTTTGCTCAGTTCAAACAGCGCAATACGCAGAACGGCTCTTTCAACCTGACCTAATTCTTCGAGCTGGCGAGAAAGAACAGGCGCCATTAGCGCATCCAGAGATGCTGCGTTAACGGCAACCCCAGACAGCAATTCGCGAAAATAGGCGATGTCTACATCTTTGACATCCTGCTCAGACAGGAACTGTAATTCAACATCAGCGATGTCGTTTTTAGACAACTGCCAAGAGTAGAGCGCTTGAACAGCGCACTCACGAGCGCGGCGACGAGCAGCAGGTTTCACGGAATTCCCCTTAACTTAACTAAATTCAGCCTTTAATAGCTTTGATTACATTAATCATTTCAAGCGCGGTCAGGGCAGCTTCTGCACCTTTATTACCTGCTTTAGTACCGGCACGCTCAATTGCCTGCTCAATACTTTCTGTGGTCAGCACACCGAAAGCTACTGGAATGTCGCTGTTCATAGCTACACTTGATAGGCCAGAACTCGCTTCACCAGCAACATATTCAAAGTGCGCAGTGCCCCCACGGATAACCGTACCTAAAGCAATTACCGCATCGTAACGATTTGTTTTTGCTAATACATTAGCAACCAGCGGCAATTCATAAGCACCGGGAACCCAAACAACAGTGATGTTGTCATCCGCTACCTGGCCAATGCGCTTCAGGGCATCAATAGCACCTTCCAGCAGGCTGTCGTTGATAAAGTTGTTAAAACGCGCAATTACAATCGCCACGCGGGCATTAGGAGTAGCAACAACACCTTCGATAACGTTCATAGCTTTCCTCAATATCGGTTCATACCCCGCAGGGGGGCGGATTCTATCATATTCTTTCACGCCCTGCCCCTGCGCATTTGTAAAACACTGGCAAGACTATGATTAGCAGAGGGAATCCCTGCCAGATAATTTCATTAATACTTCGGTTTCAAGCGCAGACGTAAGTCTGGTCCCACCTGACGAACTTCGCTGAATACAAACTCTGGTGCTTCGGCCAGGCTGGTGAGCCCAGCCAACTGGCATAACCCACGGGCATCACTACCTAATAATTTTGGTGCAACATACAGAATTAGCTCATCAACCACACCCGCCTGCAAAAGCGCGCCCGCAAATTGTGGCCCGGCTTCAACCCAAACAGAATTAATTTGCCGCTTACCTAATTGCATCATTAATAAGACTAAATCCACCCCATTACCATGACGTGGTAGCAACAATTGCTCGACATTGTTAGGCCATGACTGTTCATCTGCCTCAACCCGAGCTAACCAGCACGGGCCGTCTTGCTGTATGACTTTATGCTGTGGCGTCACGCGGTTATGGCTATCGGCGATAATTCGAACCGGCTGGCGCAACATATCTTGCGGATAGAGAGCTTGGGTTTGCGCATCCAACTCTTGCCAACGCACGGTTAGCGCAGGATCATCAGCCAATACGGTGGCACTGGTGCTAAGAATAGCAGAGCTTTGTGCCCGAAAACGCTGCACATCCTGGCGCGCTTGCGGTGAAGTAATCCACTGACTTTCACCCGAGGCCATTGCGGTGCGGCCATCCAGGGATGCAGCCATTTTCAATTGCAGGTAAGGAAAACCCGTGCGCATCCGTTTCAAAAAACCGAGATTAACGGCTTCAGCCTCCGCCAACATTAAACCGTGATCGACTTCAACTCCAGCCTGCTTTAATTTATATAATCCGCGCCCGGCAACCTGCGGATTAGGGTCCTGCATCGCGGCTACCACGCGTTTTACGCCGGCAGTAAGCAAAGCATCAGCACATGGCGGCGTACGCCCGTGGTGGCTGCATGGTTCGAGGGTGACATAGGCAGTCGCTCCACGCGCTTTCTCACCCGCCATCCTTAAAGCATGCACCTCGGCATGAGGTTCGCCAGCTCGTAAATGATAGCCCTCACCGACAATCTCGCCATCGCGCACCAGAACACACCCGACATTAGGGTTCGGTGACGTGGTAAAACGCCCTAGCCGCGCCAACTCAAAGGCACGGGCCATATAGAATTCATCGGGCTGCATGGCTTTCCTTACTTTTATGTTGTGGCAATTAGCAGGGTGCTAACGGTTTGACGGCTATGTTGATTAATCCTGCAAGCGGGCAATTTCTTCGCCGAATTCGCGGATATCTTCAAAACTGCGATACACCGAGGCAAAGCGGATATAGGCCACTTTATCCAGGCGCTTCAGCGCTTCCATCACCAGATTACCCACCATCTTGGTAGGCACTTCGCGCTCGCCGGTGGCGCGTAACTGAGATTTAATGTGACTGATTGCCGTTTCGACATCATCAGAGCTGACAGGCCGTTTTTCCAATGCTTTCAGCATGCCACGGCGTAATTTTTCCTCATTAAAGGGCTCGCGCACATCATCACTTTTAATCACGCGCGGTAACACCAGTTCAGCCACTTCGAAAGTGGTAAAACGTTCATTACAATCTAAACACTGGCGGCGACGGCGCACTTGCGAACCATCGCTCACTAGACGGGAGTCAATGACTTTGGTATCCACAGCGGCACAAAACGGGCAATGCATAGCGCTTCCTGATGGGTGAGCTTAAACTTAGTGACAGTTTACCGCGAACTGCCGGGACAACAAAGGGCGGAAGCGGTAGTTTATGTTGATTGAAGCATTACGAACTTGGTTCAACAAATGAGAAACCCTGATACCGGCAATACCAGTATCAGGGCTTATTTACGTTCTATCGTTTACGACTTAAGGCAGGATTGAAGGCTGATCAGCACCTTCTTTCTCAACTTTCTGCTGCAACATATGCTCGCGTTTCATACCCAGTTTCAACGCCAGTGCTGACGCAACGTAGATAGATGAAACAGTACCGATGGAAACACCGATCAGCATCGTCAGTGAGAAGCCTTGCAGCATCGCACCACCGAAGATAAACAGCATCAATACCACCATCAGCGTAGTTGCAGAGGTCATGATAGTACGGCTTAAGGTCTGAGTCAGAGACACGTTCATGATTTCGTAAGGCGTACCGCGGCGAATCTTGCGGAAGTTCTCACGAATACGGTCTGATACCACGATACTGTCGTTAAGTGAGTAACCAATAACCGACATCAATGAAGCGATGATGGTTAGGTCAATCTCGATATGGAATAACGACAAGATCCCCATGGTAATAACCACGTCATGCGCCAAGGCGATAACCGCCCCCAGTGCCAGACGCCATTCAAAACGGAAACCGACATAAACCAGAATACACAGTAACGCGACTATCAACGCCATACCGCCTGCCTGGGCTAAATCACTGCCCACACTTGGCCCGACGAACTCGATACGTTTTACCGATGCATTCTTATCAACCGACTCATTAATAACAGAGATGACTTTGTTGCCTAATTCCTGCCCGGCAGTTCCGGTGGCGGGTGGCATACGTACCATCACATCACGGGTGCTACCAAAGTTTTGCAGAATTGGCGATTCAAAGCCTGCTGCTTCTAATGTGTCACGCAGCTGGTCCAGATCCGCAGGTTTCTCCAGGGAAATTTCAATCACCGTACCACCGGTGAAATCCAAACCCCAGTTAAACCCTTTAGTGGACATCACCACGATGGATGCCACTAACAACAGCAATGAGACGCCGAAAGCAACATAATCCCAGCGCATAAAGTCGTAGACTTTACGGCCGTAGTTCAGTTGTTCAACAGTATAATCCTGTGCCACAACGTACTCCTCAAATAGACAGCTTGTTAATGCGCTTGCCGCCGTAAAGCAGGTTGACGATGGCACGAGTACCGACTATTGCGGTGAACATTGACGTTACAACACCGATTGCCGTTGTAATGGCAAAGCCTTTAATCGAACCGGTACCCACAGCATAAAGAATAATCGCTGTGATAAGTGTCGTTACGTTCGCATCGACGATACTTGAGAAGGCACCTTTGTACCCTTCATGAATCGCTTGCTGAATCGTCCGCCCGTTCTTGTACTCTTCTTTTATTCGCTCGTTAATCAGAACGTTAGCATCAACTGCCACCGCTAGGGTTAACACTATCCCGGCAATACCCGGCATGGTTAATGTCGCCCCCGGTAACAGAGACATCACACCCACGATCAACACCAGGTTCGCCAACAGCGCAGTACTGGCAATCACACCAAATTTACGGTAGTAAACCACCATAAACAGGATAGAAACCGCCAAGCCCCACAAGCAAGCTTCCAAACCTTGGGTAATATTCTGAGATCCCAAAGTTGGTCCAATAGTGCGTTCTTCTACAATCTGGATAGGTGCAATCAATGCACCAGCGCGCAGCAATAGAGAAAGCTGGCGAGCTTCAGCCGGATTATCGATACCGGTAATGCGGAAGCTGTTACCCAAGCGAGACTGGATGGTCGCGACGTTGATAACTTCTTCCTGCTTAACCAGAACCGCTCGGCCATTAGCATCTTTTTTACCGCTGTCTTTATATTCTACAAACAAAGTCGCCATCGGCTTGCCGATATTGTCTTTAGTAAAATTAGACATAACAGAACCGCCGGCACTATCGAGCGAGATATTAACCTGAGCCTGGTTATATTCGTCGGTGCTGGAAGTCGAATCGGTAATATGGTCACCGGTCAGAATAACGCGCTTGTACAAGACAACCGGGCGGCCTTCACGCGTGTTTTTGACTTCAGAATCACCCGGTACACGACCGGAAGCAGCAACGGAGGCGTCAACATTGCTGTTAACCAAACGGAATTCCAGAGTCGCAGTTGCACCAAGAATCTCTTTGGCACGTGCAGTATCCTGAATACCCGGTAACTCAACGACAATACGATCTGAACCCTGGCGCTGAACCAACGGCTCGGCTACACCTAATTGGTTAACCCGGTTACGCAGAATAGTAATGTTTTGCTGAACGGCGTATTCACGCGCTTCCCGCAGACGGTCATCACTCATCACAGCTTTTAACGTATTGCTGCCATTGGAGCCAATCACCAAATCACGGTGGCGAGGAGAAAGGTAGCTGATAGCGTCATCGCGAGTTTTATCATCGCGGAAACGCACTTCAACACCATAATTATCCAATTTACGCACCGTCGCATACGGGATATTTTTCTCACGCAAATCACTGCGCAGAGTATCCATCGTTTGCTCTTGTAGCTTGCCAAGCGCAGTGTCCATATCCACTTCCATCAAGAAGTGCACACCGCCACGCAGGTCAAGGCCAAGCTTCATCGGCTCTGCACCCAATTTTGCAAGCCACGAAGGGGTTGCAGGAGCAAGGTTCAGTGCGATTACGTATTTGTCCCCCATCGCAGCTACAAGTGCTTCACGAGCGCGCAACTGGACGTCAGGATCTCTAAAGCGAGCCAGGATTGCACCATTTTCCAGTGCAATAGACTTGCTCGCTATGTTGTCTTTTTCTAAAACGTCACGGACTTGGACCAGCGTTGTTTCACTGGCGGCGATTCCTCGCGCACCAGTGATTTGAACAGCCGGATCCTCACCATAAAGGTTGGGAAGTGCGTATAGCAGACCGACGAAGATCACTACGATCAACATCAGATACTTCCACAAAGGATAACGGTTTAACACGGCAATTCCCTTCGGGAAAATCGAAAATTACAGAGCTTTCATTGTACCTTTCGGTAAAACGGCAGCAACGAAGTCACGTTTGATCATCACTTCAGTGGTGTCGTTCAGCGCGATAACGATATAGCCTGTTTCCGCAACTTTAGTAACACGACCAAGCAAACCACCAGTGGTCAGCACTTCATCACCTTTACCAATAGAATCCATCAGTTTTTTGTGTTCTTTGGCACGTTTTTGCTGTGGACGCAGGATCATGAAGTAAAAAATCAGACCAAATACCACCAGCATAATCACCAGGGAGTACGGGCTGCTCTGAGCCGGAGCCCCAGCGGATGCGACAGCATCGGAAATGAAAAGACTCATTAAAATTCCCTCATTGTTATCAATATCAGTAGTGTGAAATCAGTGTGTTAAAATCAGCAACCGCAAAATCCTAACCGTTTAGTCCATAATTGCAAAGGCAATAATTTTAAAATCAATCACTTAATTGTGGAGATAGTGGTGGAACAGGCTTTCCTATCCGACCATAGAAATCTTCAACGAAGCTCTCTAATTTACCTTCTTCAATAGCCTGACGTAAACCCGCCATTAAGCGTTGATAGTAACGCAGGTTATGAATGGTATTCAGGCGTGCACCCAGTATTTCGTTACAACGGTCGAGATGATGCAAGTAAGCGCGGCTATAATTGCGACAAGTGTAGCAATCACAGTGTTCGTCGAGCGTTGCAGTATCACTCTTATGCTTGGCATTACGGATTTTTACGACACCGTCAGTGACAAACAAATGGCCGTTACGAGCATTACGTGTTGGCATAACGCAGTCAAACATATCGATGCCACGACGTACACCTTCGACCAAATCCTCAGGTTTCCCAACGCCCATTAAATAGCGTGGTTTATCTGCTGGAATCTGCGGGCAGACATGTTCCAAAATACGGTGCATATCTTCTTTTGGCTCACCTACCGCCAAGCCGCCCACAGCGTAACCATCAAAACCGATATCTACCAGCCCTTTTACCGATACATCACGTAAATCTTCGTAAACGCCCCCCTGAATAATACCGAACAAAGCATTCTTATTGTTCAATTCATCAAAGCGGTCGCGACTACGTTTGGCCCAACGCAATGACATTTCCATCGAACGTTTAGCATAATCCCAATCAGCTGGATAGGGAGTGCATTCGTCGAAAATCATCACGATATCAGAGCCGAGATCATACTGGATTTCCATCGATTTTTCTGGGCTGAGAAACACTTTATCGCCGTTGATTGGGTTTTGGAATGTTACCCCTTCTTCTTTGATTTTGCGCATCGCCCCTAGGCTGAATACCTGGAAACCGCCTGAGTCAGTCAGAATAGGGCCGTGCCACTGCATAAAATCATGCAAGTCGCCGTGCAGCTTCATAATTTCCTGACCTGGGCGTAACCACAGGTGGAAAGTGTTCCCCAGCAGGATCTGCGCACCGGTTTCTTTCACTTCTTCCGGCGTCATTCCCTTTACCGTACCGTAGGTGCCAACCGGCATAAATGCCGGGGTCTCTACGACACCGCGTTCAAATACCAGACGACCACGACGGGCGCGCCCATCAGTTTTTTGTAATTCGTACTTCACATAACCTCCAGCATCAGAGAAACAGTCTGGTGCGTGATTAAAAGGAGCGCATGATAGCAACTGATTCACCCGCGACACAAGCCAGCCAGCTTAAGTAGCACTTATCGTTATATGCATTATTCTATAATTTTGCGTGCAACTTTATCGATAATACTTTGCCGTCTTGGTGGATGATATTAGCAGCGTGACATAGGCTGATATCCGTATAAAAAGTTATGCTTGAACTATACTTTTCATCAATCTGCGACACCGCAGATATCCATCTGCCCACTACCCTATTTTCATTATCCCTGCTGATAATACGGGGCAATAAATGACAAAAAAACCGAATATCCTATTAGTACACGGCGCATGGGGCGACGGCTCTCACTGGCGTCATGTTATTCCTACGCTACACAACAAAGATTATCCGGTATATGCAGTACAAAACCCACTGACATCGTTGTCGGATGACGTGGAACGAACAAGAAAGCTGGCTGCTTCATTGGAAGGTCCTACCATTTTGGTGGGTCATTCCTATGGGGGCATGGTGATTTCCCAACTTGGTGATTTACCTCATGTCGTTGGGCTGGTCTTTGTTGCCGCTTTTGCTCCGGATAAAGGCGAAAGCCTTGGCAGTATTTTCCAACTACGCGACCTCCCTTCCGGGGCGGCTAATCTTGTTCCCGATCCTGATGGTTTTCTTTGGATTAAACGGGATAAATTCCACGAAAGTTTTTGTCACGACTTAGACAAAAACGAAGCCATCATTATGACTGCCGCGCAAAAGCCTACTTCATGTCGTTGTTTTGAAGACACCTCGGCAGAACCGGCTTGGAAAACCAAACCTAGTTGGTATCAGATGTCCAATCAGGACCATATGATACCGCCAGAAACTCAGCAGTGGTTTACAGAACGTATGAAACCGAAGAAAACCATTCGTCTGGACTCCAGCCACGCCTCTTTGGCTTCCCATCCCAATGAAATTATTGCGTTGATTGAAGATGCAGCCAAAGGCCATTAACCAACATTTACCCCGGAGACAGATGCGGCCTGACTCCGGGTGTTTCAGGGAGTAATCACATATGCGGGTTTAGGGGATGTAATTCCCAGAAAAAAGTATCGGCATAAGGCTACTGATTAGCCGGGCCGTCCAGGGATATCATTTCGCTGCTTGCCTGTGGATTACGGGTGATAAACATGGCATCACCGTAACTGAAAAAGCGATATTGCTCTGCAACCGCCTGCTGATAAGCATTCATAGTATTTTTATAGCCAGCAAAAGCAGAAACTAACATTATCAATGTTGATTCAGGTAAATGGAAATTGGTTATTAATGCGTCAACAATATGATAGTGATAACCCGGATAAATAAAGATTCTGGTATCACCAAAGAAAGGGGCAATCAGGCCATTATCGCTCGCCTTGGCGGCACTTTCCAATGAACGTACTGATGTGGTACCCACCGCAACGACCCGATTACCACGGGCCTTACAGGCCAGAACTGCATCAACCACTTCTTGCGACACTTCGGCATACTCAGAATGCATGATGTGATCTTCAATTGTTTCTACTCGCACTGGCTGGAACGTCCCCGCGCCGACATGCAAGGTAACAAAAGCCATCTCAATGCCTTTTTCCCGCAAAGCGGCCAACATCGGTTCATCAAAATGTAAACCGGCGGTCGGCGCTGCCACTGCCCCCAGGCGCTGGCTGTACACCGTTTGGTATAGCTCGCGATCGGCATCCTCATCAGGTCGGTCTATATAAGGAGGCAAAGGCATATGGCCGACTGCATCCAAAATAGTGAAAACATCCCGCTCATCATCAAAACGCAACTCAAATAGTGTGTCATGGCGTGCCATCATGGTGGCATGGATACTCTCATCGTCACCCAGCAGTAGCTCAGTACCGGGTTTAGGCGCTTTTGACGCTTTGACATGAGCCAGAACACGGTGATCATCCAATACGCGCTCTACCAACACTTCAAGCTTGCCGCCGCTGGCTTTGCGGCCAAATAAACGCGCCGGAATAACCCGCGTATTATTGAATACCAGCAGATCGCCGGGCACCAGTTTATCCAGCAAATCAGTAAAAATGCCGTGCGTTAGTGCTCCTGTTGGGCCATCCAGTGACAATAAGCGGCAACCGCTACGCTGGGGCTGAGGGTAATGGGCAATAAGAGATTCTGGCAGCTCAAAAGAAAAATCGGCAACGCGCATGGGTTTCCACTTTATATCAGAACAGATCCAGCCCGCTGATATGAGGGGGCAGGTTCACAAAAATAGGCGGTTAGTCTAGAACCCTGAAAGGCTGGCTGCAAGAAATAAGGAGAGTTAGCGGCTATTTGCATTATACTCAACGCATGAATTTTCTTGCTCACCTCCATCTTGCAACACTGGCTGACAGCTCTTTATTGGGCAATTTGCTGGCCGATTTTGTGCGCGGTAATCCACAAGGGGAATACTCCCCTGAGATAGTCGCTGGCATCATGATGCATCGTCGCGTTGATGTGATGACGGATACATTGCCATTAGTGAAACAGGCCCGTAGCTATTTCAGTACAGACTATCGCCGAGTTGCACCTATTACTCTGGATGTTTTATGGGATCATTTTCTGTCACGCAACTGGGATAAACTGATGCCAAACTGCTCGCTGCCCGATTTTATCGAGCACGCGCAATGCCAAATTTTGCCACATTTATCCCTAACACCGGCTCGGTTTCAGAACCTTAATGCCTATCTGTGGCCTGAGCGTTGGCTGGAACGCTACGCTGAACTCCCCTTTATAGCTGATGTGTTACAAGGTATGGCTAACCGACGGCCAAAGCTGGCAGCACTTGCAGGGTCATTTCACGATATAGAGCAACACTATCAGCCGTTAGAGCAGTTGTTTTGGGCTTTTTATCCTGCAATGATGTCGCAGGCACAAGATAAACAAATTTAGATTAAAACATTCTTTATTGTATGGTTATTGATTCTAAGTCACTTGCGCTTTCTGTAAGAATGGGTATCTTAGCAAGAATAAGAAACTAAAATCGTTGTAACAATAGGTAAAAGCTATCACAACAATCGGTATTTATCCCTTTATTCATCGCGCTTAAATACCTATGCTGTGCCGATACTTTTAAGACAACTGGTTAATCCATCCCTAATTAACAGGAGTAATTTATGGTTCTGGTAACTCGTCAAGCCCCTGATTTTACAGCAGCTGCTGTTCTTGGTAGCGGCGAAATCGTTGAAAACTTCAACCTGAAAAAACACCTGAACGGCCGCCCTGCAGTCCTGTTCTTCTGGCCAATGGACTTCACTTTCGTTTGTCCTTCAGAGTTGATCGCTTTCGACCACCGTTACGAAGAATTCCAGAAACGTGGCGTTGAAGTTGTTGGTGTTTCTTTTGACTCCGAGTTCGTACACAACGCTTGGCGTAAAACCCCGGTCGATAAAGGCGGTATTGGTGAAGTTAAATATCCAATGGTTGCTGATATCAAACGTGAAATTCAGAAAGCCTACGGCATTGAGCACCCAGATGCGGGTGTTGCACTGCGCGGTTCTTTCCTGATCGACAAAAACGGTGTTGTTCGTCATCAAGTGGTTAACGACCTGCCACTGGGCCGTAACATTGACGAAATGCTGCGTATGGTTGACGCACTGCAATTCCACGAAGAACACGGCGACGTTTGCCCTGCTCAGTGGGAAAAAGGTAAAGCAGGTATGGGCGCATCTCCAGATGGCGTAGCTAAATACCTGTCTGAAAACGCCTCTAAACTGTAATAAAAGTTTACACAGCTAACGATTAGATTGTTAACTACCAAGCCAGTCGGTGCAAACTGACTGGCTTTTTTATTCTGGCAATATTTCAACCTGCCCAGCACCGCCCCAGAATCTATTGAAATAGCACTCCTCATTCCCAGCTTATATCCATTATTAGTCCCCCTTAATTTTCAGGACGTTGCTTCTATTTATTTTAATTTTCTCTCAAAAAAATAGATCGATATGCATGTAAGTGCTTACTCATTTATTCTAAATGTTCAACTTAGTTGCATTCATAAACATTAATTCTGCTATTAATTATTACCATGTGTGTGTTCTGCACATTTCATAAGCAGCACTTCTAAGCTGCCAAACAAAATGACCGGGTAATCCCTGGCGAGCAGGAAACAACAGGAGTCAGAATGTTTTTGAAAAAATGGAATAAACCTTTAACTGTATTGGCTTTACTGGTGAGCGGCACACTTCATGCTGCCTCAACACCCGCAGTAGAAGCAAAAAATGGCATGGTTGTGACATCCCAGCATCTGGCTTCACAAGTTGGGACCGATATTTTAAAAATGGGCGGAAATGCAATTGATGCAGCGGTTGCTGTGGGTTATGCGCAAGCAGTAGTGAATCCGTGCTGTGGCAATATTGGTGGTGGTGGTTTTATGACCATTCACCTTGCAGATGGAACAGATACATTTATAAACTTCCGTGAAACCGCCCCTGCTGCTGCCAGTGCCGATATGTATCTGGATAAAGAAGGTAAAGTCACCAAAGATGCCAGTTTGTATGGTTATTTGGCTGCCGGTGTTCCAGGTACTGTATTGGGAATGGACAGTGCGCAAAAGAAATACGGCAAATTAACCCGCCAGCAAGTCATGGCTCCGGCGATCAAACTGGCACGGGAAGGCTTTGTGTTAACTCGTGCTGATACAGATATTCTTGACACTACGGTTAAACGCTTCCGCCAAGATCCTGAATCAGCTCGTATTTTCCTACGTAAAAATGGCGAAGCTCTGCAACCGGGTGACCGTCTGATTCAAGCTGATCTGGCTAATACTCTGACAGCTATCTCGGAGAAAGGGCCAGATGCTTTCTATCAGGGGAAAATACCGCAAGCAGTTGAAGCGGCAGCTAAGAAAGGTGGAGGTATTTTGACCGCTGCTGATTTTGCCAATTATAAAATCACCGAAACCGCCCCTATTACCTGTAGCTACCGTGGCTATAAATTCGTTTCTTCTCCACCACCTAGCTCCGGCGGCGTAACCTTATGTGAGACGCTGAATGTCCTTGAAGGATATGACCTGAAGAACATGGGCTTCAACTCTGCCGCTTATATTCATACGCTGACAGAAGCAATGCGCCATGCTTATATGGATCGTAATACTTTCCTCGGCGACCCCGAATTTGTTAAAAACCCGATTGACCGCCTACTGAGTAAAAGTTATGCCGCTGATATTCGCAAGCAAATCGTCGCCAATAAGGCCACGCCATCGGTAGAAGTTCAGCCGGGCATGCAGCCGCATGAGAAACCTGAAACAACTCACTATTCTATCGTCGATCATGATGGTAATGCCGTTTCTACCACCTATACGGTGAATGGTCGCTTTGGTGCAGTCGTCATTGCGCCTGGTACCGGCTTTTTCCTGAATGATGAAATGGATGATTTTACCGTCAAAGTCGGTGAGCAAAACCTGTATGGTTTAGTGCAGGGAGCAACCAATTCTATCGCCCCCGGTAAGCGCCCACTATCGTCTATGAGCCCTACACTGGTGACCAAAGACGGTAAGACATTTATGGTATTAGGTTCACCAGGCGGTTCACGAATCATCACCATTACCTTGCAAACTGCATTGAATGTAATTGACCATGGTATGGCACCACAAGAGGCCGTAGATGCACCACGCATCCATCATCAATGGCTGCCCGATGAAGTCTACTACGAGCAACGTGGGGTTTCCGCAGACAGCCTTAATCTCCTGAAAACAATGGGATATAAAATGGTTGAGCAGAATCCTTGGGGAGCAGCCGAGTTAATTTTAGTCGGATTAGCGGGTGTTGAGGGTGTCAGTCCTGCCAATTCAGGCAATGATTCTGCCGTCTCAGGGAAAGTGAGAGAGGGTTACTTGTATGGGGCTAATGATGTTCGCCGCCCCGCAGGTGCTGCCATCGGTTACTGATAGTGATGGCTTACTAATGTGACTATTCCCCCATCAGTATATCGATGGGGGAATTCTTCTGCTTAGATTACCAGGGTAGAGTATGTCCTTGATAATCAATAAAGCCGTGACCGCCCTTGCCGGAAGCGCGCTCAATTTGGTCCACCACTCCTTTCACACTGGTCGCTATTGTCAGTGGTGCCGCATCCCCGCCCATATCTGTTTTTACCCAACCCGGGTGAATAGATAACACCGTCAGCGAGGGGTCCGCTACCTCAGCGACCAAATTGCGCGTCATCATATTTAATGCAGCTTTACTGGCTGAATACAAAGGTTTATGGCCTGAAGCGTTATGTCCAAGACTCCCCAGTTGTGAAGACATAAAGGCTAATACACTGTGAGTGGGATTACGCTGTGCCAGCAAAAGCTGGGCAATACGGATGGGAGAAACCGTATTGGTCTGGAATAATTCGAGAATTTCTTCCGGTTTGGCATCAACCGCGGATTGATGCTCCGGCCCGGAGATACCGGCATTAATAAAAATCAGATCAAACGTTTGGCCCTGTATCTGTGGTAAGAATGCTTTGATACTGTCGGGTTGGTTAATATCCAATGTTAGCCAATGGGCCGCATGTGCAGCAGTATCTTTTGCTATACCGCGCGTGGTCGCGGTGACCGACCAGCCACGGCGGTTAAGCTCATCAACTAATCCCAGTCCCAATCCCCGAGAGGCGCCGATTACCAATGCCTGTCTTTTAGCTGTGCTCATCATATTTTCCCTTCGGTGAATTTACCTGACAACTATCTATACCCGTTATATACATAGTATTTCAACCAAAGAAAAAGCGGCGCTCAGCCGCTTGAGGTTAATGACTAACTGCCCGTAACGGTGAAAACAGGCAGATCGTAAAGACGCCGTAAAATCATCCCTGATGGCTCGAGCCGCGCCCTCCCTGGCGCGGACGCTTTACTCTTCTACCTGTCCTCACCTTGCAAGATCGAGTTGTTGAGGTTTATCAGCAGTCGGACGTGGCGCTCAGCCGATTTTAATATCTCGCACTACCAGACTAACTCTTAAGTTAGCGCTCACTATGGCCAATCGCTAAGATTGACCACGCCACAACGTGACACTCTCCCCAGACAATTGCAGATTGACGCCTGCATCAGTGAGCTCCAGTTCTGATATCCCTTCTAAACGCTGCCACTGAGAAACTTTCAGTAAAGGAGATACGGGAAAGAAGATATTACTAGCGCGATTGCGCTGGATAGCTACCATCACCCGTTCGCGCTGATAGCTGCGAATAAAGACCAGAGAATCGCCATTGGCATAAATAACCTGGCATCCACCGCGTCGCAGTGCCAAGCTTTTGTGCCGTAAAGCTGCCATCCGCTGACACAGTGTCAGCAAGTCGCCATCCCACAATGTCTCGTCCCACGGGAAAGGTTTACGGCAGAAAGGAGCATTGCCGCCATCGAGGCCAATCTCATCGCCATAAAATAAGCAAGGCACGCCAATCCAGCTAAATAGCCATATCAACGCCATTTGCATGCGCGTTTTATCGCCATTCAGCAAAGTGATAAAACGGGCAGTATCATGGCTATCTAATTGATTAAATAAGCGCAGCTGATGCCCATGAGGTAATCCGGCACGGTATTCATCCATCCAATAGGCACAATCCTCCGCGCTGAGTTTTATTGGATGATAGGCGACATCACAACCCGCGAGGAAACTACGTACCGGTAAGGCAAAACCCATATAATTCATGGCCGCATCTTCTACGCCAGCATGGAGCCAATCTCGCGCATCGCCAAAATGCTCGCCCAAAATATAGGCCTGAGGATTTTCATCTTTTGCCGCCTGATAAATACCCGCCAGATGATGTAAATTCCCTTTTGCACCGCCTTCTTCACCTAGCATATGCACCACATCCAGCCGCCAGCCATCAATACTGTAAGGCGGTTTTAACCAATGGCGCACCACGCTATCTTCGGCGCGATAAATTTGATTGACCACATCTTCACTCGCGAAGTTGAGTTTTGGCAAACTGGCATTGCCCTTCCAATCGAGCGCCCGGCCGTCGGGGAAGAAATTAAACCACCCCCGATAAGGTGAATCTGGATGATGACAGGCACCATTTTCCTCCTGTTGATGGCGATCAAACCAATGATGGGAATCACCAGTGTGGTTAAACACACCATCAAGGACCAATTTCATGCCAGCATCACGGGTAGCACTGCGTAATTGCAAGAAAGCACTTTCGCCACCAAAGTAAGGATCAACCTGATAATAATCTTGTGTATCGTATTTATGTACACTGGGCGCGGTGAAAATCGGGTTGAGATAAAGTGCAGTCACACCCAACTTTTGTAAGTAGGGGAGTTTTTGGCAAATACCAGCCAAATCGCCGCCATAGAATGTCGAGGCCGCATTCACATCATCCAAGGGTTGCTGCCATTCACGACGCGATACCGGGCAACCAGCAGCATGATGGGTATAACTGCCATCCTTCACACCATGTTCACCCAAACTCGAGGCAAAGCGATCGGGGAAAATTTGATAAAAAATCTGATCGGCAACCCAATCAGGGCCACTGTCTGGCAGCTCAATAGCAAACTGAGCCAATTGCGCCGGAGGAACTATCGAAAAACCTAATGGCCCGAACCACAGTTGATCTTCATTCCACAGTAACTTGAAGCAATAACGCCGTACTGACTGACCTTCACGTAATGGCAATGATGCGCGATAACGCCAGAAACCATCATGCAGTTCACCCTTCATGATGAGCAGCCACTCTTCATTATCCGGCTCACAGCGTAAGAAAACTTGCGCAGGTAAATTATCCCCCTGCAACCACTCTCCATGTAACCACAGTGTAATATGTAACGCATCGCCCCGTAGACGGACAAAAGGCGCGACCGGCAGATGCCAACCACTCAGCATAAAACTCTCCTGCTTTAACCAAAACGATTACTGTTAAGGCTATCTGGTGCAGACATTAACGCCGCGACACATTCACCTGTATAAATAAGTCGATAGAAACAATGCCATGTTGCGGAGGAATACCCCTCATCTGTCAGCATAAATATTGAGGATGAGGTCGGGGGCGGAGAGAACTATGGAATGGCTAAATAAAGAGACAAAAAAAACGGGATATCTCCCGGCCAGACTGATGACAAAGCCAAATGAAGGGGAAGCGTGCCGTTGGGGTCGTAGTCGCGTAAGCGACCAAAGTGCCCCGAAGTGCCCCGAAGTGCGGTAAACCCTTCACTCACTAAGTTATCAACAGCTTTGTCATTACGCTCAAGCCGGGATATCTCCCGGCTTTATATTCAAAATTACTCTGCGACTTTCAGCTCGTTCGCCTTCTTCTTCTGATGATTTACCTTGAAGTAATATCCCACCAGCAACAAAGCTATCCATACTAACCCGACATACAGTGAGACGCGGGTCGTTGGGAACCAGCCAATTAGGCCAATGATAAACACCAGGAAAATGATAGCCAGCACGGAAGTCAAGGTGCCGCCACGCAGCGGGAAATCGAGCGATTTCACTTGATCTTTAGTTAACGAACGGCGGAAACCAATTTGGGAGAATAGGATCATAATCCACACCCAGACGGTCGCAAAGGTCGCGAGTGAAGCGATAACCAAGAACACATTTTCCGGCATAATGTAGTTCAGATAAACCGCCGTCAGCATAGCTCCCATCATCACCAACACCGTCACCCACGGCACGCCGCGTTTAGAAATGGCAGCAAAGGCTTTTGGCGCATGGCCCTGCTCCGCCATCCCGTTAAGCATACGGCCGACACCGAACACATCACTGTTAATGGCTGATAATGATGCGGTGATAACCACAAAGTTCAGAATTCCCGCAGCAACAGTAATCCCCATATGCTGGAAGGTCAGCACAAATGGGCTACCGTTAGTGCCTACTTGGTTCCATGGGTAAATAGACATGATGACAAACAGGGTACCGACATAGAACATCAGGATACGCCACGGCACTGAGTTGATGGCTTTCGGAATAGACTTTTTCGGATCTTCGGCTTCACCGGCAGTAATCCCGATAATCTCAATCCCACCGTAAGCAAACATTACCAGTTGCAGTGACAGGATCATGCCAACAAAACCGTTACTGAAGAAGCCGCCGTTTGTCCATAAATTATGAATACCGGTCGGCTGCCCACCGTTACCGATACCCCAGACAATGATACCAATACCGGCCAGGATCATGACGATGATGGTGGCAACTTTGAAGAATGAGAACCAGAACTCCAGCTCGCCGAACACCTTAACACTCATCATATTGACTGCACCAATGATAAGGACAACACTCAATACCCATATCCAATGCGGCACGTCTGGGAACCAGACCCCCATATAGATACCAAACGCGGTCACATCGGCAATAGCAACAATCAGAATCTCAAAGCAATAAGTCCAGCCAGTGATATAGCCCGCCATTGGCCCAAGGTAATCTTGCGCATAACGAGAAAAAGAGCTGGCTTGTGGGTTATTGACTGACATCTCACCTAAGGCGCGCATGATGATAAATGCCACTACGCCACCAATCAGGTACGCCAATAATACGCTTGGCCCCGCCATTCTTATTGCATCAGCCGAACCATAGAATAAGCCGGTACCTATTGCTGACCCCAATGCCATAAAGCGGATATGGCGTGTCGTCAGGCCGCGTTTCAGCTTATTTTTGACTGGTAATTCCATGAACTTTATCCCGTCTTTTTTCAGCAAAAAGCCACGGGGATGAGCCGTGGCTAAAAATACTCGATAACTGTGCAGTTATTGCTTAGCGGCAACGACCTGACGACAGCACAGGCGATCGTACAACCCCACGACAACGAATACCAGTAGGGATGGAGATAACCATGCCAGGCCTTGCTCAGCCAATGGCAGATGTTGAGTCCATTCCGGCAGATATTGTGCAAAGGTCGAGGCCTTTACCGCATCAAGGATACCGAACAATAAGCTGATCAACATAACTGGAGCCACGATACGTGGAGCATGGTGCCACCAACGCAAAGTGAAACTCATCAGCACCAACACAATGCATGGCGGGTAAATTGCCGTCAGCACCGGGATGGAAATCTGAATAAGATGGCTCAGCCCCAAATTCGATACCATCATTGAGAAGATACCGAGGATAAATACCAGTGCACGGTATGACAGCGGCAAATACTGGGCAAAGAATTCAGCGCAGGCACAGGTCAGGCCTACCGCAGTCACCATACAGGCGATGAAAATCAATGCAGCCAGGAACACGCTGCCTAAACCACCAAAGGTGTGCTGAACATAGGCATGTAAGACCACTGCACCATTTTGCGCATCAGGCACCAAACTACCGCTGCTTGAACCCAACTTAAACAAGCTCAGATAAACCAGCGTCAAACCGATACCGGCAATCAAACCTGCCCAAATGGTATAGCGCGTCAGCAATCCAGCAGAAACCACACCACGTGAACGCGCTGCATTGACGATGACGATACCGAACACCAAAGCGCCTAAGGTATCCATGGTTAGATAGCCATTGACGAAACCAGAAGAAAATGCGGCATTCTGATATGCATCAGTGGCCGGAATCAGCGGGCCAGCAGGCCAAATCAAAGCAGCGATACCCAAAACAGCCAGTGCTAAAATTTTCAGTGGCGCGAGAATGTGCCCTACTGTGTCAAGTAAACGCCCCGGATACAGGGAAATCCCGATAACCAGCGCAAAGTAAACCACACTGTAAATAAACAGTGGCAATGGGCCATCACCCGTTAAAGGCGCAATACCGACTTCAAAGGAAACTGTGGCAGTACGCGGGGTGGCAAATAGAGGACCAACAGCCAGATAACAAACAGTTGCCAGTACCAAACCAGCACCGCGACCAATTGGAGTACTCAGAGCATCAATACCGCCGCCCACTCTAGCCAGTGCAATAACAGTAATGACTGGTAATCCAACGGCGGTAATCAGGAAGCCCAAAGCGGCCCACCACACATGTTCACCCGATTGCAAACCAACCATAGGCGGGAAGATGATATTGCCGGCCCCAACGAATAAAGCAAAGGTCATAAAGCCCAATGCCATAATATCTTTAGACGATAAACGATGACTCATAGTGATGTGCGTTGCCTAGTTAAATGATCAAAAGAAAAAGTCCTAAGTTGTGGCTTTCCGACGTGATCGAAACGATACAAAGCTCTGATAAACGCAAACTCCGGCGGTTAATAAGCAATCTATTTCGTCAGTATGCAGTGTTTTTGAAGTTATTTGCAGGTGGAATAGGCCAACAACGGCGGTAAGTAGACCGTTTATAGCGAAGAAAGGCAAGTCGGGATCATAAAAGCAGAGTCTTCATCCATATAATATTACAAAAGCAGATGATCATGCCAGTTTTTGATAAATACACATCATATGATTTGTATCATTTATATCCAACTGTTAACAGATTACGGCAGATACACTCTAATAATTCGCCAAATTAATAGGCAAATCCCAACTCTTTCCGTGTGTGATTCAGGATCTCTGGGGGTAAAGGTAAATAGCCGTCATGAGTCACGCGCTTTTGCCCTTCTGGTGACAAAACGCGCTCAAGAAAGGCCGCAGTCAACGGCTCCAACGGCTTGCCCGGTGCTTTATTGATATAAATATACAGATAGCGAGATAGAGGGTAGCGGCCATCTTTAACATTCTCAGCCGTTGGCATCACATAATCCTGGCCGTTCGCTGACAAGGACAATGGCTTAACACCACTGTTTCGAAAACCAATGCTGGCGTACCCCATACCATTGAGCGAACCCGCGACAGCTTGCACAACGGAAGCAGAACCAGGCAATTCATTGATATTATTTGAAAAATCACCACCACACAGTATCAACTGTTTGAAAAAACCATAGGTGCCGGAGGCTGAATTTCGGCTATAGCGTTGTATCGAGCGCTCGGCCCAGCGCCCTTTTAGCCCAAGTTCGCCAAAACGTTGGATGCGGTGGGATTCCCCACAACGGCGATTTTGTGAAAATACAGCATCAAGCTGAGATAAGGTTAGTTTATCCAGTGGATTATCCTGATGAACAAAAACTACCAATGCATCCACTGCGACGGGGACAGCAAGTGGTGGATAGCCATAACGCTCAGTAAATGCCGTGATTTCAGCCGCTTTCATTGGCCGGCTCATCGGGCCGAGTTGCGCGGCCCCTGCAGCGAGCGCCGCTGGAGCTGTCGAGGAACCTGCCGCCTGTATTTGCAAATTAACGCCGGGATAATGATGATTGAAATCATCAGCCCATAAAGACATCAAGTTAGCTAGGGTGTCAGAACCGACACTGGAAAGATTACCAGACAGAGTATCTGGCTTTAACGCATCAACCACTGTAGCAGTCGATACCGCAACAGGGAGTGCCAGGACGCCGCAACTAAACCCTAGCAGAGCATACAACAGCGCCAGTTTTCCCCATCTCATCAGTTTGATATCCATACAGTCTTAGGATTTGACTGCATTCTCGGTTAAAACCGTTGGAACAATCAACCGATTAGGCAAGGTAAAGATAAATCTCGTCCCCAGGCCGATTTCACTCATCACATCCAAACGCGCATCGTGATGGCTCAAAGCATGTTTCACAATTGCCAGCCCCAAGCCACTCCCCCCAGTTTGCCTTGAGCGGGCCTTATCCACTCGGTAGAAGCGTTCCGTAAGACGTGGCACATGTTCAGGGCCAATACCCGGCCCATTGTCACTCACCTGAAATTGTGCACCTTGTGGTGTTCGCTGCCAGCACACCTCAATTTGGGTGCCATCAGGGGTGTGATTGACTGCATTATAAACCAGATTGGAAACCGCACTGCGCAGTTGATCTTCGTTACCAAATACCGTCAATTGGTCGTTAATTCGGAAGGTGATCTCATGACGCCCATTACTCAGCGCTTGCACTTCGTGTTGCAGCATTTTCAGCATGCGCGGAATATCGACCTGCTCATTCATATCCACATTGGGTGCAGCTTCGATTCGCGATAGCGTCAATAATTGTTTTACCAGCCCATCCATTCGCTTGGTCTGTTCTTGCATCGTCCCTAGCGCTTTATCTCGTAATGGCCCGACCAACTCTTGGTCGTGCATCATTTCCAGATATCCCTGTAACACCGTTAAGGGAGTGCGCAGTTCGTGGCTCACATTGGCAAAGAAATTACGCCGCGCCCCTTCCAACTGACGCATTTGGGTAACATCACGAGCCACCATAAGCAATTGCCCTTCTGAATAAGGCATCACCCGGAACTCAACGTAATAACCATTATTGAGTTGCAGGGTCAATGGGCGGGAAAACTCTTGCTGTTGCAAATATTGACTGAATTCGGGATAACGCAGCAAGTTGAGAATATGTTGGCCGTTATCCTCCGGCCAACGGAAGCCGAGTAATTGCTGAGCCAAACCATTACACCAGAAAATATTGCCATCAATCGTCGTCATAACCACCGCATCAGGTAAAGACTCAGCACCACTGCGGAAGCGTTTGATAAGTGTAGCCAACTCACGACGCCGACGGCGATTTCGCAGTTGCATCTGGTACAAACCGTAAAATAAAGGCTCCCAACTCCAACGCCCTGAAGGTGGCGTCATACTGCGATCTAACCACAGCCAGTGAGATAATTTGAGTTGGTTATAGAAGTTCCACACCAGCGCCGCAATAACCGAAACTAATAATAGCCAGGGAAGGTACCCGACAAAGGCACCCAACAGTAATGCGGGCAGACAAAAAAGAGCCAGCTCTATAGCCAGCGTTTTCCATGATAAACGTTCTAACACAACGAATTCTCCGGCACTGAAAACTCAGTAGCGCGTTGAGAAACGGTATCCGGTTCCCCGGACAGTTTGTACCATTCTGTCATGGCCATCAATTTCCAGCGCCTTACGTAGCCGACGAATATGTACATCAACGGTGCGATCTTCTACATAAACGTTAGTGCCCCAAACATAATTAAGCAACTGTTCACGGCTGTAAACACGCTCTGGATGAGTCATGAAAAAGTGCAATAATTTAAATTCGGTCGGCCCCATATCCAACGCTTGCTCATTGGCCATAACCCGATGCGAGGAGGGATCAAGGCTCAACCCTTGCATTTCAATCACTTCTTCAACCGCCATTGGCGATATCCGGCGCATAACCGCTTTGATACGTGCCACCAACTCTTTGGGTGAAAAAGGCTTGGTAATGTAATCATCAGCACCCACTTCCAAACCACGTACTCTATCTTCTTCTTCGCCACGCGCTGTCAGCATCATCACCGGAATATCTCGGGTCAGCGCTTCACGTTTCATATGTTTAATAAACTGAATACCCGAGCCGCCAGGTAACATCCAGTCCAACAACACTAAATCAGGGTAAGGCTCGGACAAACGAGTTACTGCACTGTCGTAATCCTCGGCTTCTAACGGTTGGTAGCCATTCTGTTCCAACACAAAGCACACCATCTCACGGATTGGAGCTTCATCTTCAACTACCAGTATGCGTCTTGCCATCATCAACCCTGCCAGTAAGTTAGTGGTCACTATTTGATTTCGGAAGTCATTATGCGTCAGTTTTGTGACATTTTTATGAAAAACATCCCCCTCTTGCAAGCAATAAGCATAGTGATAAATTTCACGATAAATGCAAAACGTAGCACTCAAGTTTGCGAGGCGTCTCGGAGATTTTCCTCACAGCCTTTTTTTAGCCGCGACATCCAGCAGGCAGCGTTTATAATCAGCGCCATTATCTTTAAATGGCGACCTGCCCGAGCGGGAGATTTATGCGCATTATTCATACCTCTGACTGGCATTTGGGCCAGCATTTCTTTACCAAAAGCCGTGCGGCTGAACATCAGGCATTCCTGCACTGGCTCATAGAGCAGATCAAAGAAAATCAGGTAGATGCGCTGATTGTGGCGGGTGATATTTTTGATACCGGTTCCCCACCCAGCTATGCACGTGAGCTATATAACCGTTTCGTGGTTGAACTACAACCGACGAACTGCCGGTTGGTTGTTCTGGGGGGTAACCATGACTCAGTATCAACGCTAAATGAATCTCGCGGCTTGCTTTCTTATTTGAATACCACCGTCATTTCCTGCGCCAGCAGCAATCTGGACCAACAGGTTATTATTTTGAAAGACCGCCAAAATCAACCTGCAGCGCTGCTGTGCGCGATCCCTTTTTTACGTCCCCGGGATCTAGTCACCAGTCAGGCGGGTGAATCAGGTAGTCAGAAGCAACTGGCGTTGCAGGAAGCCATTGCTGCTCACTATCAGGCGCTCTATCAGCGAGCCGTCGAACTACGTACCGAGTTAGGTCTGCCCTTGCCGATTATTGCTACCGGACACCTAACTACGGTGGGTGTCACTACCTCGGACTCGGTTCGTGATATTTACATCGGCACATTGGATGCTTTCCCGGCCCACGCTTTCCCCCCGGCAGATTATATTGCTCTGGGCCATATTCACCGTGCTCAGCAAGTAGCAAAAACCGAACATATCCGTTATAGCGGCTCGCCAATTGCCCTGAGTTTTGATGAGTTGAGCAAAGAGAAAAGTGTTTATCTGGTGGAATTTGCCCAGCAGATATTAGCCTCAGTGACCCCAATCTTCATCCCACAATTTCAGCCAATGCAATTAATCAAAGGCGACTTAGCGCAAATTGAGCAGCAGTTGGCTAAATTTGCCGACCATCAAGGGTCACCGGTGTGGCTGGATATCGAAGTTGCCACACAAGATTATCTCACTGATATTCAAAGGCGAATTCAGGCATTAGCCGCAGAACTTCCCGTTGAGGTGGTACTCTTACGCCGCAGCAAAGAGCAACGAAATAACAGTATTGAGCGGCAGGAAAAGGAAACACTCAATGAACTGAGTGTCACTGATGTATTTGAACGCCGGTTGGCGCTAGAGGCAGATTTAGCCGAACCACGCCAAGAACGTATGCGCCAAATGTTTAATCTGGTGGTTGAAGATATCACGCAAGGTAAAGATGCCGCAGAGGAGCAATCTGCATGAGAATTTTAAGTCTACGGCTGAAAAACATTAATTCTCTACAGGGTGAATGGAAGATAGATTTCACCGCCGAACCTTTTGCCAGTAACGGTTTATTCGCGATAACCGGCCCGACTGGGGCAGGGAAAACCACCCTGCTCGATGCTATTTGTCTCGCGTTATACCACCAAACTCCGCGGTTAAATGTCACTCCCAGCCAAAACGAACTGATGACTCGCCACACGGCGGAGTCACTGGCTGAAGTCGAGTTTGAGGTAAAAGGAACGCGTTATCGTGCTTTCTGGAGCCAACGGCGCGCTAAAAATAGCCCGGAAGGAAATCTGCAAGCGCCTAAAGTTGAGCTGGCGCTGTGCGAAAACGGTAAGATTCTGGCCGATAAAGTGCGTGATAAACTTGATATGGTTGCCGCAATTACCGGACTGGATTTTGGCCGTTTTACCAAGTCGATGATGCTGTCACAGGGGCAATTTGCTGCATTTCTCAATGCTGATGCCAATGACCGCGCAGAATTATTGGAAGAGTTAACCGGCACGGACATCTATGGTCGGTTATCTGAACATGTATTTGAGCAACATAAGCAAGCCAAGATCGCACTGGATGCATTACATCAACGCGCCAGCGGTATTGAACTACTAAATGAAGAGCAGCGCACAGACCTGGCACAACAATTAGATGTCCTCGGTGAACAGGAAAAACAGCTTGCTTCTGAACAACGGGTCAATCAAAACCAAATAAATTGGCTCACCGGATGGCAGCAACAGCAAAAGAATGTGTTGGAATATCAACAGCAGCAGAAAATCATTGAGCAAGAGTATCTGCAAGCAGAACCCGAACTGCAACGATTGGCCCGGAGTGAGCCGGCAGAAAAGTTGCGTCCCCTATTACGTGAGTGTTCTCGTAGCCTACAGGATTTGCAGCAAATACAACTGCGCATCGCCACACTAACGCAGCAGCAACAGCAACTTCAGACACAACTGACGCCACTGGCTCAGGCGCTGGAACAAGCCAATCTTGCACGCCAGCAACACGCAACTAATCAGCATGAGCAAGAGATACTGATCGAGCAAAAAGTCGTTCCGCTGGATAACCTTATTGCTCAGCAGCAACACTCATTAATGCTACTAGATACTCAACTGAAACAGTTGCGCACCAAAGAACAGCAAATTAAACAACAGCTTGAACTGGATGAACAACAGTTCAAGCAAGCTCAGCAGCGCCTACAACAACTAACTCAGTACACCCAGCAATATGCCCACCATCAACACTGGGAAAAAAACCTGCCTTTATGGCGTGAGCAGTTCCGCCAATTACAAATGCAGCAACAACAATCAGTTGAAAGCGAGCAGCAGTTACAGCAGCAGGCCACGTTACTCGCGACCTTACAACAGCAAATTGACACACTACATGAACAAGATAAGCAGCAACAAGCTGCATTAGTACAAGCCCATTCGCAGACCAGTAGTATTCAGCAACAATTGTCAGCACTTGAGCAACAACAGCCCTCCGCGCAGTTACGCCAACAGCTCATCGAGCTACAACAACAACGGCCGGTGCGACAGCAATTAGTGGCATTATCGCCATTGGCGCAGCAAGTTCAGGCATTGCATGATAAACAGCAACAACAGTTCGTTGCCCAGCAGCAGCAACTGCAATTACTCGAACAACAACTAGCAGAAAAACGTCAGTTATATAAACAACAAAAGCAGCATCTGACTGATCTGGAAAAGTTGCTTGAGTGCGAAAAACAAATCGTCCGGTTAGAGTCTGAAAGAGCCAAACTGCAACCGGGAGAAGAATGCCCATTATGTGGAGCATTGGATCACCCTGCCATTACTGAGTATCAGGCTGTAAAACCCTCTGAAACGGTGGTGCGAGTAGAAGAACTGCGACTTCAGGTTGAGCAACTTTTCACTGCGGGAACTGAATTACGCACTCAGGTCGCAAGTATGCAGCAACAACAGTTGCGTCTGGAGCAAGAGTTACAGCACAGCCAGCAGCAACTGACAGATTATCACCAGCAATGGCATACTCTGGCACAGCCACTAACGCTAACATTTGCGTTGAATGAACCTGAGACCTTAATAACCTGGTTGGAACAACAAGAACAATCAGAGCAAATCTGTCAGCTAAAACTGGCGGAATATGAAAAACTGAATCAGCAATATCAACAAGCTAAGGATATTCTGACTCAAGCAGAACAGCAGCAGCAAAAGCATCAGCAGCAATTAGCCCTAATTGGTCAGCGCCGACAAGATACCGAGCAAGCGCACCAAAAGTTGCATGCACAGCATCAACACCAACTCGTTGAGTTGGCAAAAATACGCCAAGGCTTTAGCCATACTCTGGCTGAGTTATCGCTATCAATGCCTGAAGCAGACCAACAGCAGAGCTGGCTTGCACTACGGGAAGAGGAAAGTCAGCGCTGGCACCAGTATCAGCAGGAACAACAACAGTTGGCGCTGGGGCAAAAAGCACTGGAAACGCAAATTGAAAATGAACGCCGCCACTTGCAAGAGTGTATTGATCAGTTGTCCATCCTCACGCAACAACATCAGCAGACCGAAACACTGTTGCAGCAACAAAAACAACAACGTCAGACGCTCTTTGGTGACCGGAGTGTGGTTGAAGCCCGCCAGTTGTTGCGCCAACAACTGCAACAAGTAGAACTGGCTCAACAAAATACAGCTCAAGCCCTACAACAAGCACAATCTCAGCTTAACTTGCTCTCCGGCGAGTTGGCAGGGCTAGAACAGCAACGTAATCAAAATCAACAGCGAGCCACCACTGCCCAAACTGAATTACGACAAGCACTGGCAAGCAGTGAATTTGATGATGAGGCAGCCTTAACCGCTGCACTCCTAAGTGAGGAAGAAAGGCAGCGTTTGCAGCAATTGCAGCAGCAACTGAGTGAGCGCCAGCAACAGGCCAATATCCGTCACCAACAAGCCCGTGAAGCATTGGCTCAACTGAGACAATCTTGCCCTGGTGGCGTCGATCAAACATCTGAATTGACGGTATTACAGCGGCAATCAGAACAATTACTGGCCCAACTGAAAGCCAATACTTTACGGCAAGGTGAATTACGCAATCAGCTAGAAAGCGACATAGTTCGCCGTCGCAACCAACATGCACTGTTTGAGCAAATTGAACATAGCCAGCAACAATATGATGACTGGAGCTATCTCAATCACTTAATTGGCTCTAAAGAAGGTGATAAATTCCGCAAGTTTGCCCAAGGCTTGACACTCGATCATTTGGTCTATCTGGCAAACAACCAACTCAGCCGCCTACATGGGCGCTATCAATTGCAGCGTAAAACCAGTGACGCGCTGGAACTACAAGTGGTGGATACCTGGCAAGCAGATGCTATCCGTGACACCCGCACCTTGTCAGGGGGAGAAAGCTTCCTGGTCAGCTTAGCTCTGGCTTTGGCGCTATCAGATCTGGTCAGCCATAAAACCAGTATTGATTCACTGTTTCTCGATGAAGGCTTTGGCACCTTAGATGCGGAGACACTGGATACTGCACTGGATGCCCTCGATAGCCTGAATGCATCGGGTAAAACCATTGGTGTTATTAGCCATGTCGAGGCGATGAAAGACAGAATCCCAGTGCAAATTAAAGTGAAAAGAGTCAACGGATTGGGTGTTAGCCGCTTAGATAACATCTTCCGAGTCAATCAAGACTAAGCATTTAGATAGACTGCTGACAAACCCAACAACTCGATCTTGCAAGGTGATGACAGGTAGAAGAGTAAAGCGTCCGCGCCAGGAACGCTTGTTTTAACAAAAGAAGTGTGGCGTCTTTACGATCTGCCTGTTTTCGCCTCTACGGGTACTTTGTCGTTAACCTCATTTAGAGTTACAGCCATACAGCAAGCGATCAAATCCCGGTGAACTTATTTATAACTAAGATCAACTGCAAGTAAGTGATTCGGGTGCACAAGTACAACCAATAACGCTGTAGCGTCAAGGACGAGGGGCAGGCCACAACCAAGCGGCTCCGCGCACCCCACTAGAATCCCCATGCACAGCTTTACGAACTGGGGTTTCACACTCGCCGCCAAATACCCAAGGGCTAATTAACGCAGGCACCGTTTTATATAGACGGTCGACATTGCTCATGCCGCCACCTAATACCACAACATCAGGATCAAATAGATTGATAACATGGGCTAATGACTTGGCCAAGCGACGCTCGTAGTTGACCATCACCTGTTCAGCCAACACATCACCTTGTTCAACTAACACCATAATCTCATGGCCCTTAAGTGGCTGACCACTTAGGCGAAAATAATCCGTAGCAAAACCCGTTCCGGAGACAAAGGTCTCAATACAACCTGATTTCCCACAATAACAAGCCACTTCCTGCTGATACTGCCGCTCTTCATCATCCTGCCACGGCAATGGGTTATGCCCCCACTCACCGGAAATACCATTACCACCCGCATGTACGCGCCCATCAATGGCAATACCTGAACCACAACCCGTACCAATAATGACTGCAAATACCAGATGCTTTCCAGCACCTGCACCATCTGTTGCCTCCGATACAGCAAGACAGTTAGCATCATTCGCCAGACGCACTGGGCGAGAGAGAAGCGTTGACAGGTCTTTATCCAGCTCTTGTCCATTCAGCCAAACTGAATTAGCATTTTTCACCTTCCCAGTGAACGGAGAAAGTGTCCCAGGGATACCCACGCCGACACTGCCCTGCTCCCCAACAGCCTTTTCTGCATCGGCGACTAATGCCGCAATTGCCTGCAAAGTTTTTTGGTAATCATGGCGTGGGGTATCGATCCTTTTACGGAAAAGCTCCAGCCCATCATTTGCTAAAGCAATAACTTCAATTTTGGTGCCACCCAGATCTATACCAATGCGCATAGCGCCTTACCTCATCGACAGGATTGTTTAGTGACAATAAAAACGGCTCCTTTTAGTTTGGACAATACCTCGCTACGACACAATCTCTGTCACACGCAATTTTGCGTTTTGTCGTATTTGAATCCAGTGAGATATGAATCAGCTTCAGTGAGTTACCCCGGAGCACCGTTTTTTTCTTATTCTTTTACTAGGGGCCAAGGCCTCAATTCGTTATCATGCCGCCCTGCGTTTGATTAACTCGCGCGCTCCAGGCGCGCCCGAGCCAGGGATAACACTATGCTGTGGTTTAAGAATTTAATGGTTTACCGTTTGAGCCGGGAAGTTTCGCTGTCTGCGGATGAAATGGAGAAACAGTTAAGCGCCTTCAGTTTCACACCGTGCGGCAGTCAGGATATGGCAAAAACCGGTTGGGTATCACCGATGGGTTCACACAGCGATGCCTTAACCCATACGGTTAATGGTCAAATCGTCATTTGTGCGCGAAAAGAAGAGAAAATCTTGCCATCGCCGGTCATTAAGCAAGAGTTACAAGCCAAAATTGAACGGTTGGAAGGTGAACAACATCGCAAGCTGAAGAAAACTGAAAAAGACTCATTAAAAGATGAGGTTTTGCACAGTTTATTGCCACGTGCATTTAGCCGTTTTAACCAAACCTTCTTATGGATAGATACCGTCAATGACCTGATTATGGTCGATGCTGCCAGCGCCAAGCGTGCTGAAGATACCCTGGCATTACTGCGTAAAAGCCTGGGCTCTTTACCGGTCGTTCCACTGACGTTAGAAAATCCAATTGAACTGACTTTAACTGAGTGGGTTCGTAGCAAAGAATTACCGTCTGGCTTTGCACTGATGGATGAAGCTGAATTGAAAGCGATTCTGGAAGATGGCGGCGTGATCCGCTGTAAGAAACAGGATTTGTTCAGTGATGAAATCGCAGTGCATATTGAAGCGGGTAAATTGGTGACTAAGCTGGCGCTAGATTGGCAAGAGCGTGTTCAGCTCGTTCTGTCCGATGACGGTTCACTAAAACGCCTGAAATTCTCAGATACCTTGCGTGAGCAAAACGAAGATATTGATCGGGAAGATTTTGCTCAACGTTTCGATGCCGATTTTATTCTGATGACCAGCGAGTTGACTGCTCTGATTAAACATCTGATTGAAGCCTTGGGTGGTGAAGCCCAGCACTAATTTAAGCGCAAAAAACAACATCGCCCTGTCGTTATGAGAGGGCGAAATTTTCACTTATGCCGAATCATTTCGATAAATATTTGCACAAATACGCAGATGTATCAGCTACTTGCAGGTTAAATTCACTGTTCGCAGGGACATAGAAAGTTTCTCCAGGATTGAAAACTTGCCAATCTGGTGAGCCAGGAAGCAATACTTTTAAACTACCGGTGATCACCCTCATCTCTTCCGGTTTAGCGGTACTAAAGGTGTACTCGCCCTTTTCCATCACCCCAACGCTAGTCTGTCCAATGCTGTCACTGTCAAAACCAATAGATTTCACTTTCCCGGTAAAATACTCATTAAATTTCAGCATAGTTTTGCACCCGCGCCTTAATCAAAATTGAGCTTTCATATTAGAGTCACTATAAATGGTCTGTCACTGATTATTATGGCGAAATGGGATCATAACCGGATTCACTGCTGTGGTTGCGGAGAAAGCGTACGATTTAGCGGCCAGAAAACACCTTCACAACATTGGGTGAAGGCTCATAGTACGAAAACGAGGTGATATTAAAGATTACGGAGAATATACAGCGCCAGCGAAGTTTCAAATACCACAATCAATATTGACCAAAATGCTGGCATAAAATTGGTGTGTTGATGGATAAACAATTTGAAGGTTTTCATCGGCCCGCCTTGGTGGCCTTGCCATAAGAGGCATCAGTTGACGGAAATAATTTACGTCAAAATGATTATGTAGATGATAATTGTACTCTTCGTATAATTAACAGGCAATCAGATAGGCGAGCGATTCATTCCATAAAGCACGTATCTTACAAATTAGATCTACCGACTATTTCACTTTCTCGTCAGCCAGTATTTGCAAAATTAGCTCAACAACCTCTTCTGGCTGTTGAGTGGCATCCAGCACATGATGAGCAGCTTCCTGATATAGTGACTCCCGACTGGCCAACACATCCAGCACTTCTTCAACAATCGGTTTGCCGGTCAAACTTGGCCGCTGGGCATCCTCCGGATCTTCCGCCAATCGCTCTGCCAAGACATTAGCTGATGCGCGCAAATAAATAACCACCCCGTGTTGGCGCATAAATGTACGGTTACCATGAGATAACACCGCACCACCACCGGTAGCAACCACTGTTTTAGGCGCAGTTACGGTCTGTAGGGCCATACTTTCTCGCAAACGGAAACCATCCCACCCCTCGCGGGAAACAATTTCGGCTACACTCGACTGCAAAGTTTGCTGCATAAACAAATCTGTATCAATAAAGCGATATCCCAACGCCTGTGCCAACGCTTTCCCTATTGTTGTCTTACCTGCACCGCGTGCGCCGACCATAAAGATAGTCTGTGTCATTACTTGAAAGTCCTTTCGCATCCGCTTTTAGGGATAAATTCTCGACATCAAAAACCGGCCACTATTATTGGCCACTTAAACTGGATTAACACTCAACCCTACACTGTAGCTGCAAATCATACCTATAATTGAGGGTAGTGCAAACTTTACAATATTGTAAAATTAACGATACAGCTAATGGATAGCCTATTGCACTATCACCCGATGTGTAACATCAATGCACATCGGGTGATAACCGGAATTAGAAATCAACACTGGCGCGTAAAACAAACTGCCGAGGCTCACCAACAGCAACGCGCAAATTACCACCACTGGATGGGTAATAGGTTTTATCCAAGAAATTCTTCACATTGAATTGCCATTTCACCCGATAATTATTGATAGGCAATGAATAAGAGATAAATGCATCAGCCACCGTGTAATCATCTAAGGTAAAACTGTTGGCTGCATCACCGGCTCGCCGCCCGACATAACGTGCACCCGCACCTATTCGTAAATCATCACCGTCCTGCCAACCGGTAGTTCCCAATGCTTGCGTCAGAAATACAGAGGCGCTATTACGGGCCACATTAGTCATCTGATTGCCTTTATTGTCAGGGTCTTCTGTTACTCTGGCATCAGTATAAGCATAAGTGGCAATCGCACTTAAATTATCGGTCAACTGCCCTGCGATATCTAATTCAACCCCTTGCGAACGCACACGACCTGCAGTGCGAGTGATGGTTTCACCATTGACTAACTCATTGACCATGACATTACGTTTTGCAATATCAAACAGCGCCAAAGTCCCCGTCACTCCATTGACTAATTCCACTTTACTCCCCACCTCCCAGGATTGACCTTGCTCCGGCGGCAGCGAATCTATTTGGGTGGCGATAGATGAATTAGGTTTGAAAGACTCGCTGTAACTACCATATAAAGAGACTTCTGGCGTCAGCTTATAAACCACTCCAGCACGGGGAACTAATTTGCTTTCAGAGCTATCAGTATTGGTGATGAATGGCCGGCCTTTACCCGCAAAAACATCAAAATGATCGTAACGTAAACCTGCCAGTACAATCCATTTATCGGTCAATTCTATGGAATCTTGTATAAACCAGCCATAGCTTTTCAGGTTTTCACGCTGGTCACTGTCTTTAGCGCTGATGGCCGTTGAAGGTGGCATCAAACCATATACGGGATCATAAATATTAAAGTTTGAGTTCTTTTTACCGCGAATCATATCACCACGATATGTGCGGTTATCTTCGTAATCAAAACCAACGAGCATCTGATGGCCCATGCTGCCCAAGTCAAGGTCACCATTGAGTGTCATTTGTACGGCCTGAGCGCGGCTAACCGCACTGGCAGTGGCGTCGGCCTGGCGACTCAAGATGCCGGTAATCGGATCTAGCAATAATGCACGTGCTTGGTTATCACTATAACGATTGCGGTTATAGGCGTAGGTTAGAGAGCTTTTCCAATTATCATTCAGCACCTGATCAATTTGCAGCGTGATATTGTCCTGATCACCACGAGTGGCATTATAGGCTTCGTCAAAGCGACGATCACGCGGAGTATTGACCGGTTTCCCGGTACGGCTATCAATAATAGTGCCGCGATCAAAGGGAGTGAGATACTCCATGTGTTCATAAGCTACACGCACTGTGGTCGTGTCACCAAACCACATAACCGATGGCGCGACAACCGTTTGACGATTACGACCAAAGTTGCGCCAATAATCAGTTTCATCGTGATCGACAATCATCCGGTACGCAAAACCGGATTGGCCCAATGGACCAGTGACATCCAACTGCCCGCCGCCTCCTTTAAAACTGCTGCCCCACCCTTCAAGATGTGTTTGCTGCACTAACTGTGGCTTTTTGGTAATCATATTAATCACCCCCCCCGGCTCCCCCATGCCATATAACATTGAGGCCGGGCCTTTCAAAACTTCGACCCGCTCTGTGGTGGGGGTGAAGTTGCGAGCCTGGGCTGAGCGCACGCCGTCGCGCAAGATGGAGCCATCACGGTTATCACCAAACCCTCGCTTCATCACGGCATCTTGTGTGCCACCCAGTGTATTAGATTGAGTAATGCCACTGACGTTATACAGCGCCTCATCAATGTTTCTTACCGCCTGGTCACGTAATACTTGCCGCGGAACCACGTTAACCGCCTGCGGTACATTCAGCAGATTAGTTTCAGTACGCGTCCCGGTAACACTGGTGATTGGCTGATAACTTTGTGTGTCAGTTTCACGTTGCTGACCCATCACCACTATCTTGGTTTTTTCTTCGCTATTTTTAGTTGCTGTTTGAGAATCAGCAGCTTGGGTAGTGGGCCCTATAACTAGCAGCGGCAGGCTACACCAGTACATATGCTGGCGTTTAATTATTTTCATTTTCTAACTGACTCCAATAAATCCCTGAGAAAGGCAACGGCAAAAATTGTTGATATAATTGTTGGAAAGTTTGTTGCGGATTAATATCGGCAAAGAGGTCTGGATAGAAGGCCTTAGCAAACATTTCGACCGCCACAACATGGTAGGGGCTGAGGTAGAAATTGTGCCAGATACTGTAGGCCCGCCCCTGTGTTACCGCGTTAAGATGAGAAAGGATCGGTTGCTCTGATAACACTTGTTGGAAGCTGTGCTGCGCCTGTTCAGCATTAACCAGCGGCCCTAATTGTAAACTTGAGAAGCGTTTTCCCGTCTGGCCTGCCATGCCAGTTGCGATATAAATATCGGGGTTGGCTTGCAGCACATTTTCTGGATTCAGCTCACCATAAACAGTATTAATACGAGAAACGGCAATATTGTCGCCACCAGCAAAAGCAATCAGATCACCAAGATTGCCTTTAGAGGCCGTGGTACAACAACTTTCACGTCGCCCAAGATGTAAATGCAGCATAACTGTCGGCTTTCGCCCTTGATAATTCGCGAGACGCTGCTGGATAAGCTGCATATGCTGTTGATAAAAATTGATAAATTGCTCAGCTCGGGCTTGGCGATTAAGCACCTCACCTAAAAGTTTAATACTGGGAACGGTGTGTTTTAATAAATCGACCCGCAGATCCACATAGATAACCGGAATACCGGCTTTCGTCAGGCCCGCAAGTGTCCCCTCATCACCCTCAGCGCGGGCAAATCGCGGCAGAATAATCAGATCAGGTTGTAATTGGATTAAACGCTCAACATTTATCTGACGAATATTTCCACCGCCAATTATTGGAATCTTGGCGATTTCGGGGAATTTTTGGGTGTAAAGCTGCCAGCTTTGCGCATCAAAACGCTCAAGATCTGCGGGCCAACCAATAACACGCTGTGCAGGGTTGCCGGGTTCTAATAACGCCAATGTATATAACATCCGGCTTTCACCCAGAATAATACGCTGCGGGTTATCCGGTACGATGACCTGACGACCGAGAATATCGGTAACACTTTTTGCCTGGCTGGAGAGAGAGAAACTTAACAGGCAAAAAACCAATAGAATTTGAAAATAGCGCATGTACTTTACATAATCCGAAAAAACAAGTGCGCATGGTAATCATTATCATTGATGTTTTCAATTGTATTGACTATTGCATCAGGAGATGAAAGAAAAACAGTAGAAAGTCCCCTCAGCACGCACCTTAATTGATAGAGGAAATTGTGCTTTCCGCCTGATAATCCTCTGAAAAAAAAGAGAAAACAGTGTAATTCCGCTGAGGATAATAATCAGAATGAGCCTCTAACGAGGCTGGCAAATATAGACCAAAGCCGGCGGGAAATTACGTACGACGCGTATCTTTTTCCAGGTGAAATAGCGGGATAATAGAGGCTCGGAAAGGTGACTGTACTGGAATAACACTAAAACGCCTTGGTTGGCTCGTAAGCGCTGCTGGGTCTGCTGTAATATCTTGATACTTATCTTGGTCGGAATTGATAATAGTGGCAAACAACAAAACACCACATCGTAATCTTGATCCAATTGCTCAGCAGAACGGAAAGCGACCTGTAATCGAGAGTCATTAATCTGATGCAGAGAATGCACAAAATGAGGCTGGATTTCGTAAGCCTGCAAACGCGAGCTTTCTGACATATGCGACAGAATACGCTTGGTCAGCACTCCATCAGCCGCCCCTAGCTCAGCGATATTAAGACTTTTTTTCCAATCGACCTGATTCAACATCGCCTGACATAACCAAGGCGAGGAGGGGGCCAAGGTACCAACGGTACGTGGTGAGGCAATAAAACGCTGTAAATAAGAAAACTGACTTTTAAAATTACGCCGGACAGTGTTTAGCATAGCCGCTCCTCGGAAACCCGGATGGACTACAATAACACCTTATTTTCCTTAAGTTCTCATTAAGATTGCTCTAAGAGTTAACTATTTTTAGTCTATAAATAGAAGAAATTTATCTTTATGAATACTTACCGCACTAAAACAATCCAGCCCGATATAACAATAAACAACCATTGTCATATTGGGCTTTTAATCAAAATCAATACTGTATCTAACTATTTCGTTAACGCATACTGACGATGAAGGATTAACGATAAATTTCAGCACTGGCACTGTAATTACTCGAGTCACCAGGGTTGCTAATACCAATAATTCGGTAGTGGCTGGCACCATCAGCATCCGCTTTGGCATTCAGTGCTGTCTCCACATCAGTCGGTGACCCACTGACATTAGAAAGAGAAATAACCCCGATACTTTGTAATTTGGTTGCTTGTTCTGAGCTGACTTCTTGCGCAGCCATAGTGGAGAATGATGCGGTAGCAATAAGTGCAGCTGCGATGACTGGTAGTAGTTTCATAATATGCTCCAACTGACGGATTATATGTAATGTCTTTGTGAGGTTAATTATGAGTGAACCAATGCAAGGGGACGTAATGCTGTGTAAAGAAGACTAATCATTGTGAGGAGAATAAGGAGGAAATAAAAATATCTATGTCGCAGGAGAATATGAATGAAAAATAGGGACGTCAGTATAATATACTGCCGCCCAGTTATATATATTTAGATACGCTGTGCAACAATCATCATAATATCACTGGTGAAAGAACCATCAGGTTGAATCTCATAATGATTAATTACGCTATCAGAGGCTGCTTTTTGTAGCTCACGGATGGCGGTCGCGAAATGTGTCGGTGTACGCATTCTGGCAATCCAACTACTGAACTCTAAATATAACCGATCAGACGTCACTTCATTAATGATCAATCCAGCCTCGGTAAACAATGCTAGCCATTCGCCCGGAGCATAATTACGAACATGTGAGGTATCACGTAAAACCTCCACAGTTTGCAGATAGATATCTAATACGGGATGACCAGGAGAAACGACATCCATAAATATCACCTTGCCACCCGGCCGTAATACCCGCTTAACTTCGCGCAAAGCCTGGCCTACATCATGCCAGTGATGAGCTGAATAGCGGCTTATCACAATATCAAAACTCTGATCATCAAAGGGCAATGATTCAGCTAACCCTTGCTTTACTTCAATATTAGTCAGTTTTTTATCCGTAGCAGCCTGGCTGACAACATCAAGCATTTGTGCTGAAAGATCGTAAGAAACCACTGATTTTACCGCTGCCGCAGCGGTAAAGCTGGCGTGCCCCGCACCACAGCCGAGATCAAGCAAACGAGCATCACCGTGGGGTTGTAGTCGTGTTGCCAGGCGCTGTAAATCTTTACCTTGAGCATGAACCGCACTGGTTAAATAGGCATTTGCCTGATCACCAAACTGCCTTTCAACGGTATCTTTGTGGCTATTTTTCGTCATCATTACATCCCCATTTTATGATTTAACCATCTGATTTACTTTATCTATCTTATTACCTAAAAAGGGTTAAAATGCTTACCCGAATTAAATCTACTCTACCCAAGACTGAACAATCACAATAGCGCGTTTACATTAGGGAAACATCATGATCGTACTCAGAGAGATGCGTACTGCGGAACTTAGCGACTATCGGAATTTATTTATTACCGAATATGCGCAAGATTTATCGTCCAACAGTGGTTATAGCAGCGAACAGGCCATCGCTCATGCCACGCATAGCTTTGATAGCTACCTACCAAAGGGGGTTAATAGCCCTGACGATCATTTGTATTGCATCGAAAATAAAAGCAATATCGGCCAAGATAGCCAACTGGTGGGCTATTTATGGTTTGGTTTAGGCGAAAATGATAGCGCTGCCTTTATTAAAGATTTTTATGTGCTGCCGCAGTGTCAGCGCAAAGGATATGGCTCGGCCTGTTTACATGAATTAGAAAAATTGCTGGTGGCTCAAGATATATTTGAGATAAAGCTACGCGTCGCGGCGGATAACCCACAGGCGAAGAGATTATATGAGCAAATGAAATTTGTGATAACGGGGTTTAATATGTCCAAATCGCTACAACCAATGGACAAATCATAATAGAGATAAAGGCAATATTAAGGATGCGCTTGCAGGTCAGCAAACGAAAAGAGATAAAAGGCTGAGAATCGGACGAACAGTTCATCAGGATTGTTACCTGCTGTTCCTCTGATAAATCAGTCTAATCGAAGTGTGGGAGTGAGATTAAACCATTTTGTCATCACCCATCTGTTGCAGCTGATCCTTGTAAGACTTCACTTTCTGGCGCTTCTTCATCCAGATTGAGAATGACACAACAAAAATCCCGCCTGCCAAGGTTAGTACACCTAATTCATGCTTATAAAACAGCATAATAACGAAATAGACAGCAGATATAATTGCTACCCATTTAGCCGAATGACCAATAGAACTTTTCTCATTAGTCAAACGGCGGATACTCTCTTCCTCGCTGATCCCCATACTTAATCCTCCTTATTGTTCAGCTTATAATATTGGGGCAGTTGCATGATAATTCAACATATTTTTTAGCTTTTATTTTGTTAAGTCGAGATAGCGCTGATTGACTATCCCGACTCAGTCGATATTAGCTACAAAATAATAATCAGTTCGTACTCTCCACCATCTAGCGCTACACGTAATCCATCCGGTTGAGAAGAGATAGGCGAGCCATTCAGTGTCGCAGAACTGATCCCCTGACAGCGCTGAGCCGGGCTTTCAACACGGATGGCATAGCGCGTGTTGGCAAGGTTAACAGTCGCTTCAAAACCCTGCCAACTGGCTGGAATACAAGGATTAATGACTAACTCTTTTCCTTGTCGCCGAATACCCAGGATACCTTCAATACCGGCACGATGCATCCAACCTGCTGAGCCGGTATACCACGTCCAGCCGCCACGCCCAACGTGAGGTGCGACAGAATAAACATCAGCGGCAACCACATAAGGTTCAACTTTGTAACGCTCAATTCCCGCCGGGGTATTCCCATGATTTATCGGATTAAGTAATGAAAACAAATCACGGGCTTTATCCCCTTCCCCTAGCTCGGCAAAAGCAAAAATCACCCACATCGCAGCGTGACTATATTGGCCGCCATTTTCCCGTAATCCCGGTGGGTACCCTTTAATATAACCGGGGTCGTCAGGCGTTTTATCGAACGGTGGAGTGAACAACAAGGCCATGCCATCGTTAGGGCGAATAAGATGATGTTCGAGCGAGGTCATCGCCTGCACTGCTCGCTGCGGGTCTGCCGCTCCAGATAACACAGCCCATGATTGGGCGATAGAATCTATGCGGCACTCTTCGCACTCTTTGGCCCCCAACCAACTGCCGTTATCAAAGGTGGCACGTCGATACCACTCACCATCCCACGCTTCCCGCTCCAATGCCGCGATTAAGCCAGTAAGATGGTGTTGCCATTGGCTGGCCCGCTGCGGATCACGCTCTTTTGCCAGCGGAATAAACATTTTCAGCGTTGCCACCAGCAACCAACCTAGCCAAACACTTTCACCTTTTCCTTCCTCACCAACCCGGTTCATCCCATCATTCCAGTCCCCCGTTCCCATCAATGGCAGACCCAGTTCTCCTGTCAGTTCAATGCATTGATCCAACCCTTTGGCGCAGTGTTCAAACAGTGAGGCGGTTTCTTGCGCCACCAATGGCTGGAAAAAGGCATCGTGTTCGCCCGAATGCAATATCGGCCCTTCGAGGAAGGGTACAATTTCATCCAGTACCGCGCCGTCACCACTGGCAAGAATATAAGTGGCTGTTGCATAAGAGAGCCATACCCGATCATCAGAGATTCGAGTACGCACCCCCTGCCCTGAATGGGGTAACCACCAGTGCTGAACATCACCTTCAATAAATTGTCGCCCGGCCGCACGTAGCAGATGGTGACGAGTCATCTCCGGCTGAGTAAAGGTCAGCGCCATACCATCTTGTAGTTGGTCGCGGAATCCGTAAGCGCCGCTGGCTTGATAGAACGCCGATCGTGCCCAAACCCGACATGCCAGCGTTTGATACAGCAGCCAACCATTGAGCATGATATCCATTTGTCTGTCCGGCGTTTTCACCTGAACCGCCTCCAACACTGTACGCCAGTATTCAATGACTTCAGTCAGTACGGCATCCAGATTGGCAGTGCGATAGCGCATAATTAACGCCTGCGCTTCACTCACAGAAGGGCACTGCCCCATAAACCAAACGACTTCAACCTGCTCACCGGCGGCCAGTTCAATGGTCTGTTGTAATGCACTACAGGGATCGAATCCCGCCCCTGTCACGCCAGATAGTGATCTTTTCGCCAAGAGTGAAAATGGGGCAGCACTATTGCCATAGTGGCCGAGGAACTCGCTTCGGTCAGCGGTCCAGCCACTCTGCTGCCCATTGAGGTCGGAAAAGGAAATTCTACCGGGGAAAGCGGTGCTCCACGGATTACGCGCCAACATCGCGCCGGTTGTCTCATCTATTTCGGTAATAATAAAGGGCCCAGTGGCGCCGCGCGATGTCGCCAATACCCACTCGGCATAGGCCGTTACTGAGATACGCCGTGGTGTATCTGACATATTATGTAATGTCAGGCGAGATATCTTGATCGGGTCAGCCAGCGGTACATATTGCAGTAGCGCCATGCCAATACCATTAGCCTGATGCTCAAATCGGCTGTAGCCACGGCCATGTCGAGTAATGTAAGTGCCACCATCACGAATAGGCTGCGCCGTCGGGCTCCACAGTTGGCCGGAATCTTCATCGCGTAGATACAGGCATTCACCAGATGAATCGATAACTGGATCATTTAACCACGGCGTTATCTGGTTTTCCCGACTGTTTTCAGCCCAGGTATAACCACTGCCGGTCGCGGAAACTTGGAAACCAAAGGCCTGATTAGCAATAACATTGATCCAGGGTGCCGGTGTGTTTTCTCCGTCATTGAGGCAGATGACATATTCCCGTCCCTGTTGACCAAAGCCGCCCAGCCCATTAAAGAATTCCAAATTATCCGGTAGCGGTAATAATGTTTTCGATAACGGTAGCTGTGCTGTGATCGGTGGACTGGCAGATTTAACCAGAGAAAAACCTGTTTTTTTATCCTGTTCAATCAATCGCTTATCAGATATTAATGATTTCTTATCCGATGAGAATAATTTTTTAGCGGACGGAAGCATCTTTTTATCCTGCGTGAATAATAGATGATTCAGTTGATTGCCCAATGTGCCATAACGGGCTGAGAGCACCACTCGCGCGACAGAGCGCAGTAATGCGCGTGTTTCGGCACTCATCAGGTCAGCTCGCAAAGCATAGGCAGACCCTTGGCGAAGTTCATCGCCAAAACGAGGGCGTGACTGGCTGCTGCGCACCGCGGTTTCAATGGCGATTTGCAAATCCTGTACATACGAAGAGGCTCGCTCGTTGATGATAACCAAATCAACCGCCAGACGTTTCATGCGCCAGTACTCATGTGCGCGCAGTAATTGCCGCACTTGCTCAATGTCTTCGATATCTTCAATGCGCAGTAAGACTATCGGTAAATCGCCGGAGATTGATTGCGACCACAACATTGACTGGATTCCCGCACCCCGCATGATAGTTGTGGACGGCGAGCGGAAGCGAGCATCGGCATACAAAATCGGCGCAGCGAGTTGCTGAAAATCAGCGGCTTCTTCCGCTTTAATTTCCAGATGGCGCAATTGCACCTGGGCCTGAGTCCAGGCCAGCGTTTTAGCACGATCATATGCGCTGCGGTCACGGTGTTTATCCACCATATCCAGCAAGTCCTCTTTTGAAGAGGCAATCAGTGTCCAGAAAGAGACCGTGATGGTCTTACCGGCCGGGACCAGTAAGCTTTGGCGCAGTGAGAATATCGGATCGAGCACTGTTCCCACCGTATTTGACAGCGACGCCCCCGCTTGTAGTGCTGTTGAGGTGGCAACCCGATGACCACGGCCAATAAATTTTGCTCGGTCCGATTCATATTGCAATACAGACATTGGCAAGCCATCAGCCACCGCGAAATGCGCCGCCCAGACCTGAGGCTCTTGTGCCGTCCGAGGCCGACGAGTGGCAATTAAGGCCCCCAGCTCAGGTAAAAACTCGGTCACGACAAACATTTTGGCGAATGCCGGATGCGCATTATCGGCTGAGGCTGCCGCAAGCACGACTTCAGCATAAGAGGTCAGTTCAATCTCGCGAGCACGGCGACCGGTGTTTAGCAATGAAACGCGACGAACTTCACCATCATCTTCACTGGAAATCAGGACATTCATGGTGCTGGTGAGTGTGCCATCGCGACAGATAAACTCAGCATGATCCTCACCAAAAATCACCTCGCGATGCGCATTATCACTGGCGGCCAACTGTGCCCCAGCCGACCAACTGCGACCACTTCGTAAATCGCGCAAGAAAATAAAGGAACCGTAATCATCACAGGTAGCATCTTCTCGCCAGCGGGTGACGGCAACATCCAACCAGCGGCTATAACCGGCCCCCGCGGTGGTCAGCATCACAGCATAACGCCCATTGGATAATAGATGAGTGACCGGCGGCCCGATAACCGGCGAAGACAGACGGCGCACTGTCGGCAACGCGCTGTCCGCCACCGCTGATAGCAACACTTCTTCGGTACGTGGATAGGCAATGGCCACATTACGCGGCATGCGTTCTTGTAACAATAACTCGCAGGCCTGAATCATCGGTTCATGATGGAAGCGATTACGCATCCGTCCCTGTTGCACGGTATTGGCGATAGCCACAATAGTCATCCCCTGATGGTGCGCCATATAGTTACGCACAATCACTACGGGTTCGTTTTCCGGCAATCGGGAGCGCGTAAAGTCTAACGCTTCATAAAAACCATAACGCCCCAGTGCCCCCATATCGGCCAGCCGCTCATAGTTTTGTAATGCACCATGAGGGTCAATCATGGTAGCCAACCCCGTCGCATAAGGTGCGATGACGGTGTTTTCTGATAAACCGCGTTTTAACCCAAGTCCCGGCACACCAAAATTAGAATATTGATAGGTAAACTCGATATCGCGCGCACTGTATGCCGACTCAGAGATCCCCCACGGGATATTTAAGCTACGCCCATAAGCCTGTTGCCGCTCAACCACTAATTGATTGGTTTGCTCTAATAGGCTCCCTGCGGGCGCCCGCATCACTAATGATGGCATCAAATATTCGAACATCGAACCTGACCATGAAATCAGCGCCGCACCTTTGCCGATTGGTGTTGCAGCCCGCCCTAAACGGAACCAATGACGCGTCGGCACATCCCCTTTGGCGATAGCGAATAAACTGGCAAGTCGCGCTTCAGAAGCCAGTAAGTCATAGCAACTCGGATCAAGGCTGTTATCCACCAGCGAATAGCCGATAGACAGTAACTTACGTTCGGGATCGAGTAGGAAAGCGAAATCCATCGCCAGCGCCATATGGCGAGCTTCGGCCGCTAACTTGAGCAACCGGTCATTCACCTGCTCCTGCACTTCTTGGGTCAATTGTTGGTCATACTCATGTTCTGCGGCAGCAACAATCAGCGCCTCAATCCAATAACTCAAATCAATAAAAGCATGATCATCGATTGGGCGAGCGACACCGTGCACCATCGCAGCGGCTTTCGCTAACAGAGGTTTCAACACCAGCGGTAACATTTCAGCTTCGCCGACATCTTTTAAATCCAGACGAATTTGCTCCAGTACTGCCCAGAGTTTACGTTTAAAATCAGCATCACCCGGCGGGAGTTGTCTAAACGATGCTTCAGCCAGCAACAGGTTGTCCATCAATCCCTTGGCCCCGTTAGCCGCTAAGGGTTCTGTGGTCCACTCTTCACAGGTATTGGCCAGTACAATCAAATGCCCGGCCAAATTCCCACTGTCAACGGAGGAAACATAAGCCGGTTCCAGTGCGCGCAGATCTTGCGTCCCATACCAGTTAAAGAAATGCCCACGGAAACGCGCCAATTTATGCAAGATTTCAAAAGTGGTTTCCAACCGTACCAAAGTGCGATACGTCCCCGCCCAACCAAAATCACGGGCCACCACAGTTGAGAGCAAATACAGGCCCATATTCGTCGGGGATGTGCGGTGTGCCACCACTGGTTTTGGGTCCTCCTGAAAATTATCAGGCGGCAGCATATTCTCATCAGGTGTGACAAAAGTTTCGAAGAAACGCCAGGTACGGCGTGCGATCAGTCGCAGCTCGGGAATATCTTCCCCAGTCATCGGTTTATGCGATACCACTTGATGGGCGCGACTGGCCCACAATGCAATGGCAGGGGCAAACAGCCAAAGTAGCGCAAAAGGCAAAATCAACGGCCAGGCGGCGGGAGAGATAATCAGTGCAATGGCGGCCATCAGCAAACCAAATAATGTACCACCGGCCATATGGCGATAAAAACCGGCTAAACCGGGGCGCGGCTTTCCTGCGGATTGGGCCGCCGTCGTCCACTCCAATAAATTCCGATGCGTTATAAACAGGCGAATCAGTGTGCGCCCAATAGCATCTACCATTTGCCAGGCATGGTCAGCCAGAAAGACCAGCGAAAGTAATATCTGGCTACCGGCGCGTTTGGCATCATCTAATAAAGAACGTAAATGATTGCTAAGTCGAGTATTTTGAGGCGGCCATAATGAGAACAAAATCGGCAATAAAGAGGGTAAAGCAGCCAACACTACCACCACTAGCACGCCGCCCCATGCGGCTGGCATGGGGAGCATCCAACTGCCCCCCAGCAACAACAAGGTAAAAGGGGCAACCAGTGAACGGCGCAGGTTATCAACCATCTTCCAACGGCCCAGCAGCGGGATATTTTGATTGTTTTTACTGTGTTTGATAATGGATGGTTTGATAATCCAGGGCAGTAACTGCCAATCACCCCGCGTCCAGCGGTGTTGGCGCTTGCTAACAACGTCATAGCGTGCCGGTGACTCTTCAACCACTTCAATATCTGAAGCTAAGCCCGCACGGGTAAACACGCCCTCAAACAGATCATGACTGAGCAAGGTATTGTCCGGCACCCTACCTGCCAGTGAGGCTTCAAACGCATCAACATCATAAATGCCTTTGCCGGTGTAGGAGCCTTCACCAAACATATCCTGATAAACATCGGAAACCGCAGCGGCATAAGGGTCGATACCACCGGGGCCGGAAAAGGCCCATTGATACAATGAACCGCCTTTTCCCATAGGCAATGCCAATGTCACTCGCGGCTGAAGAATGCCGTAGCCATCAATAACCCGTTGTTGATCAATACTAAAACGTGGCCGATTAAGTGGATGTGCCATTTTGCCTATTAAACGCAGCGCCGCATCACGCGGAAGGCGGGTATCAGCATCCAGCGTAATCACATAACGAACACCTGCGGGCACCTGCGGTTCACCAGCAGCAGTGGCAATAAATGAGGTATCTGTTGCTCCGCGTAACAGGCGGTTAAGCTCATGCAACTTGCCGCGCTTGCGCTCCCAGCCCATCCAGCGGTTTTCACTTTCATTAAATATGCGCTGACGATAAAGCAACAGAAAACGCGGGCCAGCCGGGCCGGGGCCATATTGTTGATTCAGCCGGGCAATGGCTTCATCGGCCAAAGCCAATAGTGGGCCGTCACTTACCAATACCTGCGTTTCAGCATCAACCCCATCAAGCAGCAGCGCAAAAGTCAGAGAGCCGGTAGTACCCGACAAATGATGAACTTCCAGTTGCTCTATTTGCTCCAGTAAATCAGCTTTACTGGTCAACAATGTGGGCACCACCACTAAGGTTCGCAACTCATCGGGAACATCACTGGTCAGTTCCAGCCCCGGCAAAATCGTGGCACCAAAGCTCCAGGTAATGACGCGGTTAACCAACGCAGTTGCCACCTCAGTCGCCGGAATAAACCCGACTAAGGCAAATAGCACCAGCCATCCGACTGCCAAACCAGGTAAAGAGAGCGCCCACAATGCCAATGCAAGCAATCCAACCGTAACCAGTAAAATCGCACCTATGTAACCGCCAACACCCAGGCTGATGCTCAGGCGGCTGAACCATAATCGCATTGAGGGGCTGAATCTGATCTGATTTTCTAATTCACGACGACCAGCGCCAATCAAGTGATAACCGGGGTCGCGGCAGCGATCAACATTTTCCGGTTCCGCGGTGGTTACCGCATTCTGCGCCGCTTGTAAGGCAAAGTTGGCAATTTCCAGTTCAGTGTAAGTCGAGCCACGGCATAATTGTTCTATGGCACTGCGATACAAATTGCGGGTTTGAAAATCCATACTGGCAAAGGTACTTCCTTGCCGTAAACATTCATCAACCAGACTGACACTCTCAAATAAATCAGCCCAATCAATATCCGAAATCATCCTCATGCTGGTAATCACATTTCGGACCGAAACATTAGATGCCCCCTGCCGTAATTGGGCATGCTGTACTACTTCGCTGATCGTGACTCCTTGTAACTTCAGCCGATCTTCCAGCCATCCCAGTGCGGGGGTCGTGCGCGGATCTTGATCGCGTAGCCGTTTTGCCAGCTGGGAGGCAAATTGTTCAGATAATGGCTCCGTTGAGCGCATCGCAATATCGGACTCTAGAGCTAACCGGCTATCCCCTGCGGCCAATAACCGATTTGCCAATGCTTCGGCATCTGCACGCGCTTTGCGCCCTTGCGTAATCTGGTCAGCAAGGCGACGTAAGTTTTCTATCAGCACAATACGCAGTGTAATCGCGACCGCCCATAGCTCACCGATAGTCAGCGGTTGAACACGCTGATACGCCATAATAAAGCGGCACAATACCTCGGGGTCCAAATGGCTATCGGTGTGTGCGACAAAAGCCCAGGTAATACCCAATACACGTGGGTAACCCGCAAATGGGCCATTTGCCAGTTTGGGCAATTGGCGGTAATAGCCCGGCGGTAAATCGTCGCGAATCTCGCGGATCTGTTCTTCAACCAGATGATAATTATCTAGCAACCACTCAGCCGCAGGTACTACCGCACGGCCTTTTTCTAACTCTGCGGCACTGGCTCGATATGCCGCCAGCAATGTATTGGCATTATCATTAAGGCGGGCATGCAAAGTCGACACCCGCGGTGGGTGGGGCGTTATCGACTGAGCTTTAGCAAGGCTTTCAGCATGTTGCTCCAATCGCTCGACACTGAATAACTCTTCCCTGACCGGCGCTAAATCATGCCAAGGTGTGACTGTAGTTCTTGATCCCAAAATGGATCGTTGCCCAAGAATAGTCTTTAGAAATGATTTCATAGGTACCTTTCTGGTCGGGTGCTCATACAGTCTTATGGCAATCTGTATAATTAAAGATCGGGGCGAGCCGCATGGTCTTGAACAGAAAACACCCTTACAGGCAGGATGCTGTCAAAGATGCTGAGTGAAGGTAGAAAGCAAAAGACTGATACATAAAAACGAACAGTCAAAAAAGAGGCGAGTAAAGGCTGACGTTATGCATAAATATGCGACAGCGATAAAGCTGAATAGTATTAACTATAGCTCAAAGAAAGAAATACGGATCAGAGCATAAATAAGATAAATAAAACAAATGATTATAGATATAACCAGAGAGGAAATTATCAGACCTGCTGTCTGGGTACAATGACATCGGCAGCAGGTGTTTCAGAAGCTAAATGCTATCCTGGAATTTTCGCGCCTTGGCAGTTTGCTGTTTTTCCAGTTCAAAAATAGCCCGTTGCAATCCTTTTTCTTGGATGGGGCTTAAACGCGGGAATTTAAAACTCAAGCGCTGCACAGTGAGAGTTTCACCTTTGTTATTCACTACTTGTTTATCGATAGCTCGGATAAACTGCAAATCCAACTTAAAAATACCAAAACCACATAAATCAACTGACACATCACGCAGAATGCCACAATTCTGGACAGGGAATTCACTACCTTTCACGGCATACACTCCCATTCCCCCCAAAGAAACATCAGCTAATGTGTATGAGAATTTACTGCCGTCAGCGAATTTGCCTGCACAATAATAGGCAGGCCACTGAGGAATATTGATCCGGAAATACTCCCGACGTTGAATAAAGTAAAGGCTGTCAGGAATGAAAGTACTGAAAGCAGGTAAAGATAAATATTGTATTTCTTTCAGTGGATTGCAAATAAATTCAATTTTTGCACCTGTCGGCTCTGCAATGATTGTCAGTTGGCTGGCAGCAAGTGCCGCAATGTTCTCAGCAGCTACACTGCCAAAATCAAAAATAAATTGATTCGTCTCAGGAACGACATCCAGAATACGGCTAATAAATTGCCCGCGAGCATGAACTATCATCACTGCGGTATCATTCTTCTTTAAATCACGAAGAATTGCACAGATCGCTAATTTATTGGTTTTTACAAAATTCTCTTTAGACGTTTCGCTCACCAGACATCCCCATCTTTAATTTATTGCTCTGGATACCCAGATTATTATTAATAAGCATATAAATATCAGACATCGTTATCGGCAGACTTTGGCGAAACTTTAGTTATTATTTTATAAAATGTGAGTCCCTGGAGTGGCCACACGATGATTAGGCACACCGTTACAGCCTAAATAGACCATAACGGTATTTTGTCAAAGCTAATTCAAGGTCCAGTAGGATTTATTCGCTTCAATTAAATCGTCTAAAATCAGCTTCGCGACTTTGGCACTGGGAATAGTTTTGGATAATGTCAGTGCTTGCCACAATTTTTGGTAGGACTTTTCAATCCACGCATCTACCACCAATTTTTCTACCGCATGCTGCTGATATAACAGGCCGCGCTGGAAAGTCGGAATATCACCAATAGCTAATGGCTCTACCCCCTCAGCCCCCACCAGACAAGGCACTTCCACCATCGCATCATTATCGAAATTACTGATAGCGCCTTTATTAGGCACAATCAATAACATGCGACGTTTGGTATTAAACGCAATCGCTTGTGCCAGATCGACGATATAAGACGCATGTTCATCAATTTTGAGTTGAGTATTGACAGCACTCCCCTCTGCAATAATTTTGCGGCATTCGTCAAATACGAACTTTTCCCGACCTTCCATCACTTCATTCGCTCGGGAATGGTCAGGTGAGGTATGCGCTACCATATCGTCGCCGTACAAATAATATTGCAAATAAGTATTTGGGAAGCTGCTGGGGTCTAGTGCAAAACTATCCCGAGCTTTAGCAAAAGTTTCATTCCAGCTGATCTCTTCTTTACCCTCACCTTGCTCATCAGCATAACCATATTGTCTTACGTGTTCGGCCAATTTCGGCATTAAGTCTTCGCCGGTGGCTTTATCACGTACTGAACTCCACCAGCCAAAATGGTTGAGTCCGTAATAGCGAGTTTCCAAATCTGCCGCAGAAGGATAGTGCAGTATTTTAGCCATTGCCTCTTCAATACTGATAGGCATATCACAAATATGATAAATACGAGCCGTAGGTCGTAAGCGGCGCGTCGCCTCAGCAACAATAGCAGCCGGGTTTGAATAATTTAGCATCCAGGCATTTGGAGAATATTCCGCCATATAATCAAGAATCTCCAGCACCCCGGTAATAGAACGCATACCATAGGCAATCCCCCCTGCACCACAAGTCTCTTGCCCAACACAGCCATATTTCATTGGAATTTTTTCGTCTTTTTCACGCATCGGAAGTTTGCCTTGCCGAATATGTGCCATCACGAAATCAACTCCGCTAAAAGCAGCTTTAGGGTCGGTGGTATAGGAAAACTTTATTCCGTTTGATTGCTCACGCAGAATAATTTCACAAGCTTTTGCGACAATCTCCTGGCGTGGGCCGTCATTGTCATACAGTTTTATTTCAGAAATAGGGAAACGATGTAAATTATCCAGCAGCATAAGAATAATGCCATGTGTATACGTTGAACCACCACCAGCAATCAAAATGGATGACTTTTTCATCTAAAAACTCCTTAATTCATCAACTCAGCAAATTTCTCATAAATATGAGTCACATTGTTGCCAACAATCACCTGCACATCATTGCCATTTTTATAAACCTCAATCGCGGAATAGGCTTTGAATGCGGTGCTGGGCTGAACCCGGCTAATGTCCTTTACCACTAATCTCAAACGAGTAAAGCAGTGGGTATAACTTGCAATATTATCTTTCCCACCTGCAGCTTCTAAATAAGCACTGGCACGTTGTTGGAACTCATTACCCTGACTTTCGCCTTTTTGTTTATAATCTTGTTTTGAGTAAAGTTTGAGATCGCTATCTTCACGCCCCAAGGTTTTGAAATTAAATTTCAGAATCAAAACACGGAATATCAAGAAATAAACACCACTGAAAATAAGGCCGACAATAATTTGGGTAATCATGACATTGGCGTGGTTACTGAACATTGGAATCCAGTTTTGTGTTGCCCACTCAAGTATTCCAGAACCAAAGTTTCCCACTACCCCCAAGCTATACATCACCACGGTCATAGTGGCGGAAAGCATGGCATGGACAACAAATAACGCCGGAGCAATAAACAGGAAGGTAAAGTCCAGCGGTTCAGTAATACCGATAAACATGCTGGTAATGGTTGCCGGGATCAATAACCCCGCCACCTTGGCTTTATTTTCTGGTTTCGCCGTACTGTATATTGCCAACGCCATTCCCAAACCACCAAATACCGCCCCATTGCCCTGCATAGCAAAACCGCCAGCCGGGAATAGCTGTTTTAAAGGTTCAGTCGATTGGCTGAATTCTTGTAAATGGGTTAACCAATACAGTGTGGTACCGCCAGGTACAGCGACATCTGTATATTGGAAAGGGCTATAAACAAAGTGATGCAGACCGGTAGGCAATAAGATCTTTTCCAAGAAGATATAACACCAGATACCAAAATTACCGGCATGCAAAATGAAACCTTGCAATGAAATCATGCCTAACTGCACTTTTGGCCATAGCATTAATGTTATAAAGGCCAACGGAAGCATGACAATAAAACCAATAATATTAACGAAGGCTGCGCCCTGGAAGATGCTGATATAATCAGGTAATTCAGTTGAGTAATAGCGGTTATGTATCCAGGTCACCAGGCTGCCGCACAGAATTGCGCCAATTACACTGGTATCAAGCGTTTTAATCCCACCAATCATCGCCAGACCACTGGTGCCGCCGGTCTCTTGTGCGAAATTAACCCCCCAATGTGCGCCCCAGACTTCACACATTGCCCCGAGGAAAGCGTTAAAGGTCAGATAAGTAATTAATGAGACTAAACAGGCAGAGGCTGGTACTTTATTTGCCAATTTAATAGGTAAGCCAACCGCAAATAACAACCCCATATTGTTGAATACCGTCCAGCCACCGGATTCAATAATTTTCAATAGTTGGAAAAATAGACCATCTGGGCTGGCAAAGGTTGGATTTTGCAGTACCAAAGATAGACCGACTATCATCCCGGCAAAAGGGAAGAGTAGCACCGCACCGAGCATTGCCCCGCCAAACCGATTAAACGAACTTAACATGACAGCTTCCCTCTTGAGTATGAACAGTCATCACTCTATGGAATCGTCAGGTTATGATTTGACGATTGATAAAAATATGTGATCACGATTGCATTAAATCGTTAGTCACACTTGTATATTATTTTCTTCAAAGTTAGACATTTAAGCCATTTTTTATACCGACTAAATTTTATCAGCTATTTATCAATTAGTTGAAAACACATTCGTGATAAGCATCTCCACCAAAATAGGTATGAAAATGGTATATAAAAATCTAGTCACTAATATTCGAAAGCTAATAAATCATCAGGATGTTTCTGTGGGTGATTGCTTACCCTCTGAAATTCAGTTAGCCGAACGTTTTGGTGCGTCACGAATGACGGTCAGGAAGGCATTAGAAGTTTTAATTCAGGATGGTTTATTAGAGCGTCAGCAAGGCCGGGGCACCTTTATTATCGGGAAAGATCTTAAACACGATAATAATCATCTGAACAGTTTTACTGAACACATGAAAATGCTCGGTAAAACACCCCATACGGAGGTATCTGAATTCAAAATCATCAGAGCTCCACAGGCTATTGCTACCCAATTAAATATCCCACAAGATGATAAAATATATTATATCAAGCGATTACGCTATGCCGACAAACAGATCATTCAGATAGAAGAAAGTTATTTGCCAGTGACTCTGATGCCGGATTTAACCTATCACCATCTTGAATCATCAAAGTATGATTTTATTGAAAAACAGGCTAATTACCAAATTGAGGGCTGTCGGCAAACCTTTTTACCGATTGTTGCCAGTCAGGAATTCGCTTTGCAGCTTCATTGTGATCCGCGTACGTTATTGCTGCAACTATTGGCGGTATCGAATACCACGGATGGGGTGATTGTGGATTTCTCGGTAATTACTTTTAATCCGACTGATTATAAAATAAGTTATTATCTTAAACGCCACCCGCTAGATTAAATTTAAAAATAAAGCGACATTGGCGAATGCCAAATATCGCTTTATTGAATAGCGCCGATACGTAATAAATTAATTACGAACTAAATCATCGCCGTAGCCAATCCACTTATAGGTTGTCAATGCATCCAACCCCATTGGGCCACGGGCATGGAGTTTTTGTGTACTGACTGCCACTTCTGCGCCCAAGCCAAACTGCCCACCATCGGTGAAACGCGTGCTGGCATTGACATAAACGGCTGATGAATCAACCGCGCGAACAAAATGTTCAGCATTGCCGAGTGAGCGAGTCAAAATAGCATCAGAATGACTGGTACCATGTTCACGAATATGGTCAATGGCAGCATTGATATCAGCCACAATCTCCACATTAAGATCAAGAGATAGCCATTCATCATCATAATCAGCAGCTTCTACAGCCACGACCCTGGCTTTACCTTCCGCCAAAAATGGCATAGCTTGCGGGCTGGCATGCAGTGTCACACCAAACGCATACATTCTGTCACTCAATATCGGTAGGAAACGCGCGGCAATTTCTTGGTGAACAAGCAAGGTTTCCAATGAGTTACATGCACTTGGCCGCTGAATTTTAGCGTTTTCAATGACTAATAAGGCTTTCTCAAAATCAGCGCTTTCATCGACAAAAGTATGGCAAACACCGATGCCTCCGGTGATAACAGGAATAGTCGATTGCTCACGACACAATTTATGCAAGCCTGCTCCGCCACGTGGGATCAACATATCGATATAGTTGTCCATCCGCAGTAATTGAGTCACTAACTCACGATCCGGGCTTTCAATCGCCTGCACCGCAGCGGGGGGTAAACCACATTGCTCCAGTGCTTGCTGGATAACTTTTACTGTTGCCTGATTGGTATGGTGCGTCTCTTTACCACCGCGCAAAATAACCGCGTTGCCTGTTTTCAAGCATAAACTGGCCACATCAATCGTGACATTAGGGCGTGCTTCATAAATGACACCAATCACTCCCAGCGGGACGCGGCGGCGCTCAAGTTTTAAGCCACTGTCGAGTAAGCTACCGTCAATCACCCGGCCAACAGGATCATTTAGGCGGCATACCTGACGCACATCATTCGCAATAGCAGCTAAACGCGCAGGACTTAGCAGCAATCTGTCCAGCAGCGCCTCACTCATACCGCTGTTACGAGCAGCCGCCATATCTTGTTCATTGGCCTGTAAAATGACCTGACTTTCAGATTCCAGCAAATTAGCAATCACGGCCAAAGCTTGATTCTTTTTTGCCGTACTCAACATCGCCAATTGCCAGGAAGCCTGTTTAGCGGCTTTCCCCATCTGTTCCAGCATGCTCATGCTTGCTCCTTAGCTGACAATCATATCGTCACGATGAACAGCCACCGGGCCATATTCATACCCGAGGATTTCACTGATTTGTTGCGAATGGTGCCCCGCCAGCATACGTAAGGCATCACTGTTATAGCGCGACACGCCGTGAGCCAAATCGCGCCCACTAAGATTACGGATACGAATTACCTCACCGCGCGAGAAGTTCCCCACCACACTGCGAATGCCTTTTGGCAGCAACGAGCTGCCGCGCTCCATTATCGCGGTTACCGCGCCATCATCGACGGTAATTTCACCGGCGGGCGGTGCACCAAAGATCCAGCGTTTGCGGTTTTCCAGTGGTGTTTCCAGCGCGTGGAATCGAGTGCCAACCGGCGTTCCCTCAATCACATCAGCAATAACACCCACCTGACTACCCGCGGCGATCACTACATCAATACCGGCACGGCAAGCGACATCAGCAGCCTGTAATTTTGTCGCCATGCCACCGGTGCCAAGACCAGAGACACTATCGCCTGCAATCCCGCGCAAAGCATCATCAATACCATGCACTTCGCGAATTAATTCAGCTTGCGGATTATTACGTGGATCAGCAGTGTATAGCCCGGCCTGGTCTGTCAGTAGCAGCAACTTATCGGCACCAGCCAGAATCGCCGCCAATGCAGAGAGATTATCGTTATCGCCAACTTTGATTTCAGCCGTGGCAACAGCATCATTCTCATTGATAACCGGCACTATGCGGTTATCCAGCAAAGCATTCATGGTGTCGCGGGCATTTAAAAACCGCTCACGATCTTCTAAATCAGCACGGGTCAGCAACATCTGGCCGATATGAATGCCATAGATTGAGAACAGTTGTTCCCACAGCTGGATAAGCCGACTTTGTCCGACTGCGGCAAGCAATTGCTTCGAAGCAATCGTAGCGGGCAATTCCGGATAACCCAGATGTTCACGCCCAGCTGCAATGGCGCCAGAGGTGACAATAACAATACGATGACCTTTTGCGTGTTGCTGGGCGCACTGGCGCACCAATTCAACAATATGGGCACGATTAAGACGACGGGAACCGCCCGTCAGGACACTCGTCCCCAATTTCACAACCAATGTCTGGCTGCCACTCATAATTTTTCTGCCGTTGGGATGTAAGAATAAAAGAAAGGGTATAGGAGTCTTTTTAACAGGTGGGAGGCGTTATGCCAAGCACTTTGCGGATCGGCGTCTTAATTGGCATTGCAGGTAGGGTATAAGCCTGCAATGCCCGTTAAACAGGTCTATTTTTATGCCGACAACTTAACCGGCTGCTCGCTAAAATCTTGTGCTGGCTCCAATCTCATTTCAATGGAAGTCAGCATCTCGGCGAGGCGTTTATGGAAACCACGTAATGTGGTCTCCAGTTTCTCTTGTACTTCAGGATCTTTAATCTTTTCAGCTTTCCAGTTGCCATCTTTATTAAACAGGCCGAGCTGGTAAACATAGGTGAAATGATCAGCCGCTGGTTGCAGCTCTATCCACCATCCCCAGAACTCACGCTTCTCTGGAGCAAGCTTCACATTGACGCACACAGCCAAACAATCAAAGAAAAATCGGTCGTTCTGGCACTGCCCTTCACGCAGGTATGGCCCTAAAGCTGCAAAACGTTTCATAAGCTTGCTTTTAGGATGAGCACTGGTTGACGTCATTCTTAAATCTCCTTATGTAGACTCACCTTTTTAGCAAACTGTTAAAAATTAGCAACTCATTAACGCATTTTATCTTCTAACCATTGGCTGGTTTGCAATAATGCGCGATGGAAATTGTCATACAGCGGTGTTGATGATATGGGTAATAATTTGCCATCAGCAGAAGAAGAACAAATGAGTTTAGCTTCCTCTTTCGGGCTGAAAGGGTCGTTTTCCCAGAAACCAGCCAACATAGGCGTTTGGCAACGTCGCCCTAATAACCCTTGGGTTTTTAAAGAGTAGCGGTTCATTTCTGCTCTGAGTATTTCATCCGCAGCATCTGCCATTCCCAAACGACTGGCCATCACATCCATATACATATCAGGCATTTTGTGCTGGCTATCCGCGTTGCACAAAAGATGATGCACAATTGGCCCGAGGCACGCCACTGCGCGCACACGCTGTGGTTCCAGATAACCCAGACGTACCGCCACGTTGGCACCGAAACGAAAACCAAAAACACTGACGCGTAGGTGATCAATCCACGGAATATTGGGTAATGCCTGCAACACTTGCTGATGCAGGAAGCTGGTGTCCTGAGTGAGTTTCCACTTTGATGAAGCCCCGACGGATGGCAGATCGATGGTCAACATGGCTATCCCTTTGGGGGCCAGATAGTCGCGGAACAGGCGATGATAATCGCTTTGCAAAGTATCCAGCCCACCGCACATCAGTACAGTAGGGAATGGCGCACTGCCGAGGGTCGGCATATGCAGGAAGCCGGTAAGCGTACCGCCATCAGAAATATCAAAACTGAGTTCTTTCAAGGTGTAAGGCAAATGCTTGGCCGCTTCTTCATATGCACGGTTAGACAGCACCTCCACTTGCTCGGCCAACTCATCCCCTTTCAAATGCGGATAACCGGCAATGCTGTATAAATTTGCCGCATTCAACCAATACTGGCCGGCATGCATAGGGTCAGCTTCTTCCATGGCTTTTTGCTGCCATTGCATCCCCTGATGGGCCCATTCATAAATCCAGTTGCCATTGCGGTAACCCACCACCGTATCGAGCAGTTCGTTATCAGTGTGTTCCGCTTTCGAGCAAGCAATGCGTGACAATACCTCTTCGATCTCCAGAGGATCGACACCACGCCACGTCCAGATTAGGCGGTTTATCATGCGATACCAATGGCTGGTTGTGTCCCCATCCAGCGCCGAATGAACATTCATTGCATTGTTGCAATGAGCGTGCCGCACTAACGTTGAGGTTTCAGGATGCTTAAATTTTGGTTTGAATAGAATTTCAGAAAGGTTGGCTTGTGCCATGATAAAAATAGCCTCCATAAGCCGTGATTCAAGCCCATTAGGGCTGGTCAGATGGAGTCAAGTGTACTCATACTACGGGGAAAATGAAACGCCCGGTAGGCCCGGGCATTTAAAGCGAGCTAAATTACTTACCGCTTAGTGGGGCAACAAAGGTTACCGCCATATCCCAAGGTTGCTCAATCCAGGTACCCTGCGGAATATCAACCTCATAGTCATCAACTAATGGGCGTCCAGCAGGTTTAGCAAAAATGGTGACAAAATGTGCTTTCGGATACATTTCGCGGATAGCTTTCGCGGTACCGCCAGTATCAACTAAGTCATCAATCACGATAAAGCCTTCACCATCGCCTTCAGCACGTTTCAGGACTTTAAGCTCGCCTTGGTTATCATGGTTATAGCTGGCGATGCAAACGGTGTCGACATAACGAATACCCAGCTCACGCGCCAGAATACCCGCTGGTACTAAGCCACCACGGCTAACCGCGATGATGCCTTTCCATTGTTCAGCAGGCAATAAACGACTTGCCAATCTGCGGGCGTGAATTTGCAACATATCCCAGGTAACAACGTATTTTTCGCTCATAAAGTGTAATCCCAGCCAGTATAGAAGTGGCTTGCCATGGTTCAGAAGGGGAAAAAAGGTTGCGCGAGATTATAGAGAGCCAGCCGGATAAAAACCAGCAATTATCCGGCTAATTAATCGAGTCAGTTACAGTTATTGTGTGGCGATACGCGCGTAATACCAATGAAAGTGATATTCTCAAACTATCTCGCCATCTTAATGGCGGTGTATCACAACCCTTAAAATCTTTAGTCATCAACCCAATAGCATCTCTGACATCTCTACTGTGAGGTTGCCGATATGAGAATGCTGTTACAGGAGACTTACAGTGTCTGAACTGTCTCAACTTTCGCCTCAGCCGTTGTGGGATATTTTCGCAAAAATCTGCTCGATCCCTCATCCGTCTTACCATGAAGAAGCGCTAGCACAACATATTATGACCTGGGCCAAAGAAAAAGGTCTGCATGCCGAGCGTGATAAGGTCGGTAATATCCTGTTGCGTAAGCCTGCTACCAAGGGGATGGAGAACCGCAAGCCTGTTGCCCTCCAAGCCCATCTGGATATGGTTCCGCAGAAGAATAATGATACGGTGCATGACTTTACCAAAGACCCTATTCAGCCTTATATCGACGGTGAATGGGTTAAAGCCCGTGGCACCACCTTAGGTGCAGATAATGGTATTGGTATGGCCTCCGCGCTGGCGGTACTGTCTGACGATAGCGTCGAGCATGGCCCGTTAGAAGTGCTGCTGACCATGACCGAAGAAGCCGGTATGGATGGTGCATTTGGTCTGCAACCTAACTGGTTACAAGCCGATATTTTAATTAACACCGACTCCGAGCAAGAAGGCGAAATCTATATGGGTTGCGCCGGTGGTATTGATTTTATTACCACTTTAGCCCTAAAGCGCGAAGCAATCCCCGCCGGTTATCAGACGCTGAAACTGACGATTAAGGGTTTGAAAGGCGGTCACTCAGGAGCTGATATCCATTTAGGACTAGGCAATGCCAATAAATTGCTGGCTCGTTTCCTGTTCGATCATGCCAAAGAGTTAGACCTGCGGATACTGGATTTGAATGGCGGCACACTGCGTAATGCTATCCCACGTGAAGGTTCTGTGACTCTGGCAATTGCTGCAGACAAAGTCGATCAGTTGAAAAGTCTGAGCCAAGAGTATCTGGCCACCTTGAAAAATGAGCTGGCCGCAGTTGAAAAAAATCTGACTGTACTGCTTGAGCCAACATCTATTGATGCCAAAGCCCTGACCAAAGATACGCAGCAGCGCCTGATCGCTTTATTGAATGCCACACCAAACGGTGTCATTCGTATGAGTGATGCGGTGAAAGGCGTGGTTGAGACCTCACTGAATGTGGGCGTAGTAACCATGAATGAAAATGAAGCAGAAATCATTTGTCTGATTCGTTCCCTGATTGACAGCGGTAAAGATTACGTCGTCGGTATGCTGACGGCTATTGGTCAGTTGGCTGGCGCTGAAACTTCACCGAAAGGCGGCTACCCTGGCTGGCAGCCAGACCCAAGCTCACCGGTGATGGCGCTGGTGCGCGAAACCTACCAAAAGCTGTTTAACAAAACACCTAATATCATGGTGATCCATGCGGGTCTGGAATGTGGTTTGTTCAAAAAACCTTATCCGGATATGGATATGGTATCGATTGGGCCAACCATGACTGGACCACATTCACCGGATGAACAAGTTCATATCGAAAGTGTGGGTCAATATTGGCAATTACTGACGGCGCTGCTGAAAGCGATTCCTGAGCGCGCATAAGCTGAATTAGCTAACTTTTAATACCAATAATAATGGCGGGCCTAATGGTTCGCCTTTTTTCATAATACTTTCAGCGTTATTCCCAACTCAGTAACAATTGCCGCTCAAGTTGTGGGTCGAGCAACGTGACGTGTAAACCGACTAGTCGAACCCCACGCCCTGCGCGGCGCTCATTCCATGCTGTCCGTGCCACTTGCAATAAATCGGCTTTATTCAACTGCGGCCAAACATGCTCTTGTGTCGTTTGCTGAAAATCATGAAATTTGAGTTTCACCCCTTGTCGGGCAATATGCAGATCGGGCCTGACTTTGCGAAGACGAGTCTCCAGTTCAATATAAAGCTTTTCAATCAATGACTCACAGCTTTCCCAATCATGAATATCTTCGGCTAGTGTTTGCTCGACCCCGACTGATTTACGTAAACGATCAGGAGAAACCTCACGCTCATCAATACCGTGGCTGCGCTCCCACAACACATGACCAAACTTACCAAAGCGCTTTAATAATTCTGCCTGCGAATAGTTTTGTACATCACTACAGGTTATCAGCCCCAGTTCTTGTAAACGTTTTGCGGTCACCTTGCCCACCCCGGGAATTTTACTCAGCGGTAAGTCGCGTAAGAAAGGCAATACCTGATCCGGGGTTATCACATACTGGCCATTGGGTTTATTTAAATCAGACGCGATCTTGGCTAAAAACTTAATAGGGGCAATACCCGCAGAAGCCGTTAAATTAAGCTCCATCGCAATGGATTGGCGGATTTCTTGTGCTATTAATGTGGCGGAGCCACTGCATGCCTGACAATCAGAGACATCCAGATAGGCTTCATCTAGCGAAAGTGGCTCAATTAATGGGGTATAGCGCGCAAAAATCTCACGAATATGCTGCGAGGCTTCTTTATACGCCGCCATTCGGCCGGGGATCACTTTCAGTTGTGGGCAAAGTTTCAATGCCATAGCGGTGGGCATCGCACTGCGAACTCCATAACGGCGGGCGGGATAATTGGCGGTACTAATCACACCGCGCCGGTCACGGCTACCGCCAATCGCAATAGGAATATCACGCAAGCTGGGATCGTCACGCATTTCGACTGCCGCGAAGAAGCAATCCATATCGACATGAATAATTTTCCGCATGTTTATCTCCCAACCAAACCACTGTATAAGAATACAGTTAAATCGGAGAAATTCAAGATTATCCTAGATCCTGACCACGCAAATTTCGTGATAGCGAAAAACTAGCCCGGAAGCAGAGCCACCGCTTCAATCTCTAAGGCCACATCATGATGCAAAATGGGCACTGGCACCACGCAACGCGCGGGTTTGTGTGGCCCTAACCAGTCAGCATAGAGCACATTGAAATGTGGCCATAGGGCAATGTCACACAGATAAACTCGCACCTGAACCAAGCTATATATACTGCAATGACAATCCGTAAGTATCCCCTCAATATTAGTAAATACCTGCTTAACCTGAATATCGAAAGGTTGATTTGATAAGGCCACTCCCTGTGGCGTGACAGGCAATTGACCGGAGAGATAGATCATACCCCCCGCACAGACAGCATGGCTATAATGGCCCGCCGGCGGCAGGCCTGATGTTGAATTTATCAAGATAGGCTCAGACATCATAAAGGCTTATCAATAAAATGGGCCAAACGCGCTAAATCGACATTACCGCCCGAAATAATGATCCCAACGCGTTTACCATGCAAATCCAACTGGTCACCAAAAGCCACTGCAGCCCCTAAACAGCCAGTGGGTTCAACCACAATCTTCATTCGGCTGGTAAAAAATTTCATCGCTGAAATTAACTGATCATCAGTCGCAGTCAGAATATTATCAACTCTCTCCTGAATAACCGGGAAAGTGTAGTGACCCAAAGCCGGTGTTTGCGCGCCGTCCGCAATGGTCACTGGCGTTTCAATCTTAACAATTTTTCCACTGCGGAAACTCTGTTGCCCATCATTACCCGCGGCAGGTTCCACCCCAATCACTTGGCAATTGGGGTAGAGCGCTTTGGCGACTGTGGCACAACCGGACAACAGCCCCCCGCCCCCAAGGGGTACCAGCAGCACATCTAACTCACCCACTTCTTCAAATAATTCTTTCGCCGCTGTTCCCTGACCCGCCATCACATCCGGATAATCGTATGGCGGGATTAAGGTTAGCCCCTGTTCCTGCGCCAGTTTATTGCTAATAGCTTCGCGATCTTCAAGGTAGCGGTCATACAGCACCACTTCACAGCCATAACCACGGGTTGCTGCAATTTTAGCCGCTGGCGCATCTATAGGCATGACGATAACCGCGCGAATGCCCAGTTTACGAGCAGACAAAGCAATAGCTTGTGCATGATTACCCGACGAGAAAGCAATAACTCCTTTTGCTTGCTGTTGCGGCGATAATTTCACCAGCGCGTTATAGGCCCCTCGGAATTTGAATGCCCCCATATGCTGGAAATTTTCGCATTTAAAAAACAGCTGCGCGCCGGTCTGCTCATTGGCAGTGGATGAGGTCAAAACTGGAGTTTTGAGCGCAATCCCAGTAATCCGCTGATGTGCTAGAACAATATCGTCGTAACAGATTGCTAATGGGGCCATCTTCAGTTTCCTTCAGTAGGGAGATAGGTATAGACAGTCGAACGGGCGACACCCAGATTATTGGCAACCACGGTCTGGGCATTTTTCAAATCCATCAACCCTGCCTGCGCCAATTGACGGACAATTTCACGCCGCTGTGCCGGATTCAGTGCGCGTGGCGTGGTATTGTGCGCCGCCGCAAATTGTTCCAACTGGGTCCGTAACATCTCAAGGCGAGGTGATGCCAAAGACTCTTGAATTTCGGTGGGTGTAGTTTGTGTCAGTTGTGACAAGCTGGCACTAACGGCAGAAAATAGGGAGATGTCCATATTCAGACAAAGAGCCCCGATAAACTCTCCTTTGCTATTTTTCAGGCCAATTGATGTACTTTTTGCCGGGCGGCCATCAGGAAATTGATTCGGATAGTTAAGGATGACCTCAGGGAAGTTAGGGTCAGCAATACGGCTCAACCCCAGCTCAGTCGCTGGCTCACCGACTTCCCGACCGGATAAGTTGTTTGAAATCGCCGCGATGGCATGTTCAGGCTGAGTCAGGTCGTGCAAGACAAATTCCACCAAGGGTGCAAATGTTTTGCCCAATGCTTCAACGATTTTTTTGCTCTCCCGCAACAGGAGTTGATCTTCTGTTAGTTTCATAATTGAAGTATTGTCAATTTATGACACTTTGTCAAATTGATTGTATGCGCATAACATCTCAATAAAAAAGCTGCACGCGGCAGCTTTTTACTATTGAATTCGTGAGAGTGAGTGTTATTTAAGAATAGAGCTTTTCAGTGATTTATCTTGCTGATGGCGTTCTAAAGCCAACTCAATCAGTGTGGTGATCAATTCCGTCGAGCCAACCCCTGTAGCACGCCATAATTTAGGATACATACTAATATTAGTAAATCCAGGCAGGGTATTTATTTCATTGATAATTATGGTGTTATCGGCTGTTAAAAAGACATCAACCCGAGCCATACCACGGCACTCAAGTGCACGAAATGCGGCTAAAGCAACTGCACGAATATTGTCACTGACGGTACTGTCTATGGATGCAGGGATAATGACCTGAGCACCGGTTTCATTAATATATTTTGTGTCATAGGAATAAAACTCGTCGCTAATAACGACTTCACCACACAAACTGGCTTGCGGGTTATCATTGCCCATGACTGCACATTCGATTTCTCGCCCAATAATAGCCGATTCCACCAGAACCTTATGGTCAAAATCAAAGGCTAATGCTACTGCCTGTTCATATTCGTCTGCATTACGTACTTTACTCACACCAACCGAAGAACCCTGATTTGCTGGCTTTATAAATAAAGGTAACCCGAGTTTTGCCGTAACTTGCTCAAAACGGTAGTGATCTTTATTCGCCCGTGTCAGGGTAATAAATGGCGCGATATTTAACCCAGCATCACGCAATAACCGCTTGGTGATATCTTTATCCATGCTGACCGCAGAACCCACCACACCTGAGCCGACAAAAGGAATATTGGCCATGCGTAGCAGGCCTTGCAAGGATCCATCCTCCCCTAAAGTCCCATGGACAATCGGGAAAATGACGTCCAACTGAGCCAATGCAGAGGCATTATCGGTAGCAATGAGCTGCTGATGCTCTTGACCTGGGATCAGCGCGACATTTTTGTTTGAATGGTTCAGGGAAATCAATGCTGGATTTTCTGCATTTAACAAGTAATTGGATGCATCATTAACATGCCATTGTCCTTGTTTATCAATGCCTAACAACATCACATCGAATTTTTCTTTATCAATCGCATCTACGATGTTCTTGGCCGACTGTAATGACACTTCATGTTCAGCCGATTTACCGCCAAAAATCACACCAACTCGCAATTTCGACACACTACATTCCTTCTTAAGACCGGGTACTTACAGGCGTAGCACCCAATAAATTACAGGTAACACTAATACAACCTTTGCATGCTTCACTAATGATTTTTAAGATTCTTACAGAATTTTCTGATTCGGATGGATAAACCACTTTTACCTGAGAGAGATTAGCGCTAAATACTTCTTTTAAGAATATAAGACGTTAATTCGTCATAGCCGATAGTCATAATTATCCTAATTAATATGGCAACCAAATTAGGCAATAACAGAGTTGAATGCTGTAATTGTCTTTTTTCCATTTTTGTCATTTATTTTTAATAAAAAATCATTAAATTCGACAAAGCCGAATAATATTGGCTATATGATTAACATCACCCTGCAACAACTCACCACCAGTCAATGGATGGAAATTAAATATTATGCGAAATTATATTATGGCTACTTTATTACTCTCAACTACCTTTGTAACCAATGCTAATTCAGTTACTTCAACGACTCCCCTCCAGACACCACAAATTATAGCTCATCGAGGTGGAACAGCCGACGCCCCTGAAAATACGATTCCAGCCATCAAGAAAGCATTGGCTAATGGAGCAGATGCAATCTGGATAACACTACAGTTATCAAAGGATAATATTCCAATATTGTATCGCCCTATTCTCCTTGATGACTTAACCAATGAATCAGGAAAAGTTTCTAGCTATACCGCTGAGCAACTCGCTGGTTTTGATGCCAGCGTTAAGTATAATGAAAAACATAATATTCAACCTAAACCAGCTTCACGCATTGGCATTCCTACGCTGGATGAAGTATTGAAAGCATTCCCAACAACAACATTTTACCTCGACATTAAATCACCAGATGCAGACCCTGTAGCCTTTGCCGAAGCACTACAAAAAACGCTGAATGCAGCCACCAAAGGCGAACAAAGCAGGCTGAGCAGAACCCGAGTTTACTCAACCAATGATAGTTACCTGAAAGCATTGGATGCGATTAATGAAAAAAGTGATGCGACACATCAGATTCAGCGTTTTGAAAGCCGAGACTTTACTCGAACGCAGTTAGCTAACATTACGATGGATCATAAGTGTGAATTACCAGCAGATAATAAAGAGCGCTGGTACGGTTTGGAGTTACACCGCAATGTTGAAGTCGTGGAAAAATACACTCTGGGTGAAGGACGTTCTAAAGCAGTATTAAGTTGGGATAAAGAAGCCGTTGATTGTTTCCGTAAAAATACAAATGCACATATTATTTTCTTCGGAATTAATACTCCTCAAGATTATAAGAAAGCAAAAGAATTAGGGGCTAATGGTGTGATGGTCGACTCTCCAAGCCAATTTAAAAAGATAGTCCACGACAGTAAATAACGCTAACCGTCATATTTCAAACTCCAGGTGTGCTAACTTCCTGCCACTCGAATTATTTAGAATATATAAGAAATAAGTCCCCTCGCTCAAATCTTCATTGAGCGAGGGGGCTTACATACAGTAAGACAATTTAGATCCCCACTATAGAATGCGATACTGCTCCAGAGCTTTCTGACGAGCGGCCTCTTTAGCTAACCGTTTCTTACGCGAATCACATGGCTCGGGGCAATCACACACTTTTTCCATTCCCAAAGCCCCTATACCTCCGCAACTGCCCTGTAAGGTTTTACGTTTTACGATATAGCCCAGAGACATCCCAGCAATAACCAAGAGAAAAAAGACAAAGGACGCGATAAAAACAGTTAACATATCCCTCTCCTGTCACAGCCGTTTTTGCAGATAAGGTTTGAACGACTCTGAAGAACGCTCCTCAAAACCATCATCAGTTTTCACTATCATAAATACCGGAATACCCAATAAATTAGCTAATGCCATTCCTCGCTCCGGCCCAAGAACCCCTAATCCAGTCGAGAGCCCATCAGCAGTCATGCAGCTTGGGTCTAAAACAGTGATAGAAACTAAGCGATGGTTAATCGGCCGACCAGTAGCAGGGTCAATGGTGTGTGAATAGCGCACGCCATTCTGTTCAAAGTAATTACGGTAATCACCCGAAGTTGCGATAGCCATCCGACCGGGTTCAATAATCTCTTGCGCACTTTGCTCTGATCCTGCAACTGGCTTCTCAATAGCAATGCGCCAAGGTTTATCCTCCCCATTATTGCCACGAGTCCGAACTTCGCCGCCAATATCGACCATATAGTTATCGATATTCTGCGCTTCCAAATATTCGGCAACGACATCGACGCCATATCCTTTAGCTATAGCAGAAAGATCAACATACAGTTCAGGAATACGTTTGATTAAAGCACCATTTTCTACGGTAAGTTTATCAATACCAACCCATTCCCGACGTTTAGTTATCTCAGCATCAGTAGGCACCCTATTTGGTCGTCCTTCTGGACCAAAGCCCCATAAATTAACCAATGGCCCGACAGTCACATCCAGCGCCCCATCAGTCAGACGGTTAATACGAATAGCCTCACGTACCACTTTGGCGGTTGCCATAGAAACAGAAAATGGCGTATCCACTTTCTGACTTTTATTGAAACGGCTCAGTTCGGAATTCGGCCGATAAGTCGACATTTGATCATTAACTTGTTCCAGTTCACGATCTATTTCCTGTTGTAACTTTTTTGGGCTGAGGGTTGATGAGTCACTTACATACTTAATTGAGTATGAGGTGCCCATAGTTTTACCTTCGAGGTTAATTTGCTCAGGACCACAGCCTGTTAGCAGCAAAACCCCCACAGTAGCCATTAGCCAATGCATTATATGTTTTCGCACAATATCCCCAATTAATGTAGAAATCCGAGTGGTGGCAACTCAGCCACCAAAATCATCGAGCATAATATTTTCATTTTCGACACCGAGGTCTTTCAGCATCTTGATGACTGCCGCATTCATCATTGGCGGGCCACACATATAAAATTCGCAATCTTCAGGCGCCGGGTGATTTTTAAGATAGTTTTCTAATAACACGTTATGAATAAAACCAGTATAGCCCGTCCAATTGTCCTCTGGCTGCGGGTCAGACAAAGCCACATGCCAACGGAAATTATCATTTTCAGCCTGTAACTGATCAAAATCTTCTTCATAAAACATTTCGCGCCGTGAACGCGCGCCATACCAGAAGCTGATTTTACGCTTTGATTGCAGCCGTTTAAGCTGATCAAAAATATGCGAACGCATGGGTGCCATACCCGCACCGCCGCCAATAAAGATCATTTCAGCATCCGTATCTTTGGCAAAAAACTCGCCAAACGGCCCGGAAATCACCACTTTGTCACCCGGTTTTAGCGACCAAATATAGGAAGACATGATGCCTGGTGGAGCATCTGGTACTGACGGTGGCGGCGTAGCAATACGCACGTTTAGCATGATAATACCGTGCTCTTGCGGATAGTTTGCCATGGAATAAGCGCGCACTGTTGGCTCCGTCACTACGGATTCAAACCGGAATAAATTGAATTTATCCCAATCGCCACGATATTCCTCAGGCACATCAAAATTAGCGTATTTTACTGTATGGGGTTCAGCCTCAATTTGGATAAAGCCCCCGGCGCGGAATGGTACTACCTCGCCATCCGGTATTTTAAGCTTCAGCTCTTTAATAAATGTGGCTTTATTATCATTAGAGATAACTTCACATTCCCACTTTTTCACCCCAAAGATCTCTTCCGGCAATTCAATTTTCAGATTCTGTTTCACACTAACCTGACATGCCAGCCGGCAACCTTCTTTGGCCTCCCGCTTTGAAATATGCGAAAGCTCCGTGGGCAAAACATCGCCACCGCCTTCTTTAATCGTCACGCGGCACTGCCCACAAGAGCCCCCACCGCCACACGCGGAAGAAACAAATATGCCATGACTGGAAAGCATATTGAGCAGCTTGTCCCCTGCCGGAGCGGTGAAACTCTTATCCGCATCTTCATTTATATCAATTGTAATATCGCCAGTATTCACCAGCTTTGACTTGGCAAATAAAATCATCACCGTCAATGCCAATACAATGAGGGTGAACATGACTACGCCTAGAATTATTTCCATGAATTATTCCTGCCTTTATAAGCTCACGCCGGAGAAAGACATAAACCCTAAGGCCATCAGTCCGGTGGTGATAAAGGTGATCCCTAACCCCTGTAAACCCGCAGGCACATTGGCATATTTCATTTTTTCACGAATACCCGCTAGCGCAACAATAGCTAACATCCAACCGATACCGGAACCGAATCCATAAACAATGGACTCAGGGAAGTTATAATCACGCTGTGCCATAAACGATACCCCCCCGAAAATGGCACAGTTCACGGTAATCAGTGGCAGGAAAATACCCAGTGCGTTGTACAGAGCAGGAAAATATCGATCGAGGATCATTTCCAGCACCTGTACGATGGCGGCGATAACGCCAATAAAGGTAATAAAATTCAGGAAACTGAGGTCAACACCCTCAACTAATGCACCATCCCGTAGAACCAGGTTATAAACCAAATTGTTAGCCGGTACAGAGATTCCCAAGACGACGGTTACCGCAATGCCAAGGCCAAAGGCTGTCGAGACTTTCTTGGAAACGGCCAGGAAAGTACACATTCCCAGAAAGAATGCTAACGCCATATTCTCAACAAACACTGCGCGGACAAACAGACTGATGTAATGTTCCATCATCAATTACTCCTTCTCAATCTGCGCAGGTTTTAGGGTTCGCAGGCCCCAAATCAGCAAACCAATAATAAAGAATGCACTAGGTGCCAACAGGAATAATCCATTAGGTTGATACCAACCGCCATTCTGGACAGTTTCCAGTACCGTCACACCAAACAATTTACCTGAACCAATCAACTCACGGACAAAACCCACCAGCACTAACACCACGCCATAGCCCAAACCATTGCCGATGCCATCCATAAAACTTTCGATAGGTGGAGATTTCATCGCATAAGCTTCTGCGCGCCCCATCACAATGCAGTTAGTGATAATCAGGCCAACAAATACTGATAGCTGTTTGGATATCTCATAGGCATAAGCGCGCAAAATCTGATCCACCACGATGACCAATGAGGCAATAATTACCATCTGAACAATGATACGCACGCTATTTGGAATATGATGGCGAATCAATGAGATGAAGAAGCTGGAGAATGCGGTAACCAAGGTTACCGCCAGTGTCATCACTAAAGCCGTTTCCAATTTGGTGGTGACTGCCAGCGCAGAGCACACTCCCAGAATTTGTAGCGCAATCGGGTTGTTATCAAATAACGGCCCCAATAAGACCCGTTTAATCTCTTTGCTATCAGCCATTTTTTAACCCCCCTTCGCGCACTTTTTTCAGGAACGGGCCAAAGCCGTTTTCACCTAGCCAAAAGTCAAAGCTATTCTGTACCCCATTGGATGTCAGCGTAGCACCAGATAATCCATCTATCGCATGGGGATCGTTAGCTGGCGCTCTTCCTTTAATAATACGAATCGCCGGTTGCCCTTGTTCGTCAAACAACCGCTTGCCAATCCATTGGTTACGCCAAATCGGGTTTTCAACCTCACCGCCCAGCCCAGGGGTTTCACCTTGATCATAATAGGTGATACCACGTACGGTTTTGCCATCAGTATCGATAGCAACAAAGGCATACATCATTGACCACAAACCAGAACCGTAAATCGGTAACACAATTTTATCGACCTGCCCGCTTTCACTGCGCACCAGATAAATTTCAACCACGTTCGCTCGACGGCGAATACCGGCGGTATCCTGTGCAGGTGTCAGCGCAATACTCATTTGGTTATCACGCAGTGCCTGCACGCGATCAAACGTAGCCGGATCTTGTTGAATAAACTCTCCGCTCTGCAAATCCAGCAGACGCGGTTCAATCCGCAACGCAAACTCATGCTGTACTTCTTCTGCTGGCATTCTCGATTGCAGTAATCCCGCCACTGCCAGAATATTGCGTTGTTTATCAAGTAAGCGCTGTTCTTGTTGCTTAGCCTTCAAACCTACTGCAGCACCGGCCACGATGACAGAACACACCAGGCAGAGCACGATAACCACCAGCAGTGTTTTGCCGATGCTGTCATTATTCCTTGGTTTATCATTCGCCACGGGCTTTCCTCCGCTTGATATTGGCCTGAACAACCACATAGTCGAACAGCGGTGCAAACAGGTTGGCGAACAGAATCGCTAGCATCATTCCCTCAGGATAAGCAGGATTGGCGACACGGATTAGTACACACATTGCGCCAATCAAGCCGCCATACCACCACTTACCTTTATTAGTAAAGGAAGCAGATACCGGATCAGTCGCCATAAAGATCATGCCAAAAGCAAAGCCACCGAGCACCAAATGCCAATACCATGGCATAGCGAATAATGGGTTGGTTGTGGAGCCGACCCCGTTAAACAGGTAGGCGGTTGCCATCATGCCAATCATGACCCCAGCCACGATTCGCCAGGACGCCACGCGACCAAAGAGGATAATGGCCCCACCGATAAGAATCATCAGCGTAGATACTTCGCCAATGGAACCCGGAATATTGCCAAGGAAGGCATCCATCCAGGTGATAGGTTGGCCCGAGACGGTATTGATCAAACTGTGGCTACCGTTAACACTCCATTGTGATAAAGGTGTTGCCCCCGAGAAACCATCTGCCGCAGTCCAAACCAAGTCACCCGATATTTGTGCCGGATAAGCAAAGAACAGGAAAGCACGCCCAGCCAGTGCTGGGTTAAGGAAGTTGCGCCCAGTACCGCCGAAGATCTCTTTACCGATCACTACCCCAAAAGAGATCCCCAGCGCCGCCTGCCATAAGGGTAATGTCGGGGGGACTATCAGGGAAAACAGAATAGAGGTAACAAAGAAACCTTCATTGATTTCATGTTTGCGGATAATGGAAAACACCACTTCCCAAAAACCGCCCACAATAAATACAACAGCATAAATCGGTAGGAAATAAACCCCGCCTAGCACCATTTTACTCATCCAACCGGCATCTGGTGCTAATGATGCACCCAGTAATTGCGCCAGCCGGTAATGCCAGTCACTGATAATAATCTGTTGTAGTTCCGTACCGCTGTAGAGTTGGTTTAACGCCGGGATCGCCTGCCCGCCAACGTTATACATTCCCCAGAACATCGCCGGAAATACTGCCAGCCACACCAGAATCATCATCCGCTTTAGATCAATAGCATCGCGAACATGGGAGGCACCCGGTGTCACTTTACCTTGAGTATAAAAAATGGTGGCCGCAGCTTCATACAGCGGATAATACTTCTCAAGCTTGCCACCTGCTTCAAAGTGATGCTCTATTTTCTCAAGAAAATTTTTCAGGCCCATCGGTTATCCTTCCTGCTCAATCTTGGTCAGAATGTCGCGCAATACCGGCCCATATTCATACTTACCGGGACAGACAAATGTACACAGAGCCAAATCTTCTTCATCCAATTCCAGGCATCCGAGCGCAGCGGCGCTGTCGGTATCGCCAGATAACAGATCACGCAGCAAATGAGTAGCCAAAATATCCAGTGGCATAACGCGTTCATAGTTACCAATAGGCACCATTGCGCGCTCACCACCATGCAAATCAGTGGAGAAAGCAAACAACTTGTGCTTGAAGAAATGACCCAATGTAGTGCGAGTCATCGAATATTTATCACGCCCCGGCATCACCCAACCGAATAGCTCTTTTTCTCGCCCTTCGCGGATGACAGACACTTGTTGATGAAAACGCCCGAGATAGCCATGAGTAGCGGAGAAAGCAGTACCGCTGAGCACGGAACCGGAGATAATGCGGTTATCCCCCTCTTTCAGTCGACCGGCAGTCAGTTCAGATAAATTGGCCCCGAGGCGAGTTCGTAGTAAAACCGGCTGCTGTACCTGCGGCCCAGCCAATGCGACGATACGATCAGTCCACAACTCACCATGAGTAAATAATTTTCCGATAGCAATCACATCCTGATAGCCCACATGCCATACAGTTTTATTCAGACTGACCGGCTCAAGGAAATGGATATGAGTTCCTACCAAACCAGCAGGATGCGGGCCGGAAAACTCATTGTAAGTCACCTGTGCGTTCTGATAGCTGGCAACGGCCTGCCCCGGCGCATGACAAACATGCACTTTTCCCTCGGTCAGACGGGCCAATATAGTTAAACCATGGTTGAATGCATCAAACTCGGCCGCAATTATCACTTGCGGGTCGGCAGCCAGCGGTTGGGTATCCATGGCACTAACAAAAATGGCCCGCGGGCGACTATTAGGAGCAGGGGTTTTGCTAAAAGGGCGGGTACGGAGAGCTGTCCATAAACCCGATGCCAGCAAGTGGCGCTGCACTTGTTCATCACTCAGTTGGTTGAGAGAAGCTTCTTCATAATATTCAAACGGAACTTGCTCGTCCCCGTCAATTTCAATCACCACAGATTGCAGAACCCGCCGCTCACCACGATTGATGGCACTGACTTTGCCACTGGCAGGGGCGGTAAACATCACACCTGGATTCTTTTTATCTTCAAATAGCGCCTGCCCTTTTTTTACCCAATCGCCTTCTTGAACCAACATTGAGGGACGCATCCCGACATACTCTTCACCGAGCAAAGCAACATGATGAATTGCTGGCCCTTCTTCTATTATTTGTGCAGGTGCTCCAGCGATGGGGATATCTAACCCTTTCTTTATTTTAATCATAGAGTTGAACTACTTTATTAGTTATATCAAATGCTGTACCTGACCCAAAGTACAGCTACACAAAGAGAAGTTACTTTCATGATTCAGCTAAACGGCGCTTTAATACTGAGTCGATTTAGACGAACATCAATACTAACTAAATGAGTCTCAGAAATTATTGCAAATATCGATACTCAATGTTGTCGCAGCAAAAATAATGAGAGTGGCGATTAATTGGGCCATTCATCCGTGGAGTGCAATTTTAGCATTTGCTATCCAGCACTGTCCGACAAATGCAGTGACTTGAGTCAAGCAAACACAAATAATTTACTGCTAAATTTTGTATATATTCGGTAAAATCGTGTTGTTAATTCACCTTTAACGATTTTGTATTTATTTTATACAAAACATATATTGCTAAAAATTTTCTGACTGATAATCTGCGCCTATAAATGAGAAAGTCAGTGGCATCTATAAATATAAGTAGGAATAAGAATGGGCAAAATCGCGACGTCACTCGTGACGATAATGTTTGCGATGATAATTTGTTTGCCTGCGGTCTCCTTCACCAGCTCAGCCAGTGAGCCTGTGGCGGTATCCAAAGAGCTAAAACAGCAATTACTAGGGTCATCGGTCTATATTCAAATCTTCAAAGAAGAACGTACTCTGGAATTATATGCCAGGTTACAAGGTGAGTATCGTTTGGTGCAAAGCTACCGTATCTGTGAATTCTCAGGTGGCCTTGGCCCAAAACGCCGTGAAGGGGATTTTAAGAGTCCGGAAGGTTTTTACACTATTGATATGCGCCATTTAAAACCCGACAGTAAGTTTTATCGGGCTATCAATATTGGCTTCCCAAATGATTATGATAAGTCGCAAGGTTATTCAGGGAAATATCTGATGATCCATGGAGCTTGCAAATCAATCGGCTGTTATGCAATGACTGATGCCTATATGGACGAGATATTTAACTACGTGCAAACCGCATTTATCTTTGGTCAGGAGAAAGTGGATATCAGTATCTATCCCTTCCGCATGACTGAACAAAATATGCAACGTCACCGTAACTCTTCGGATTATAACTTCTGGCGTCAATTGCAGCCGGGTTATGAGTATTTTGCCAAGAACCACATGCCGCCCTCAGTTTCTGTCATCAACGGGCAGTATGTGCTTAGCCGCCCGCCGACTTCCAGTACACCGACATCACAGTATGCGATGACAAAATCAGATGCGCTGACGAAATCAAATACGCTCGCCAAAACAGAATAATGCAAACTCACCTGGTGCAATTTTGTGCCAGGTTTCATTACCGGTTAGAGGCTGAGTCGCGATCACCGTAACCACATCTTTAGGTGTGGTTTGGCGTTGAAAATCAATTTCAACATCCCTATCCAGCAAAGTCGCTTTGCCGAAAGGCGCACGACGGGTTATCCAATATAAGTTAGTTGAACAAAACGCCATCACAAAACGTCCATCCGAGAGCAACATATTAAACACCCCTTTGGCGCGTAATTGCTCACATAGGGTGCCAATATAACGAAATACGGCGGGCCAATTACTCGGTGTGCGCGGGTAGCGTTTTGCCAGTTGATTCAGCAGCCAGCAGAAAGCATATTCACTGTCTGTTTGACCGATAGGCCGGAATGTTCCGGTATCCAATTGGCGATAACCTTTAAGTTGGCCGTTATGGGCATAAGTCCAGTTTCGCCCCCACATTTCACGGGTAAAGGGATGAGTATTTTCTAATGCCACTTCGCCACGGTTTGCCTGACGGATATGGGAAACTACCGCACAGGATTTTATCGGATAATCTTGTACCAATCGGGCGATCGGTGAATTAAAACTGGGTTGAGGATCCTTAAACGTGCGGCAGCCATTACCTTCATAAAAGGTAATCCCCCAGCCATCTTTATGTGGGCCAGTTCCCCCGCCCCGTTGCACCAGGCCGGTAAAGCTAAAGCAAATATCCGTCGGAACATTTGCGCTCATCCCGAGCAGTTCGCACATATATTCCTCCGAGCAGCTAAATATGGCTTCAATAGCCGAACCCTTTTCAATCTCAAGGTGACCAACGAAAAAACGACTATCGTTGATCACCCCGACACATCAAGCTTTTACCATCTCTTTTTCAATCAACTGAATCAAGATGTGAATCACTTTAATATGTATTTCCTGAATACGGTCTGCATAGCCGAAATGAGGAACTCGAATTTCGATATCCGCAGAACCCGCCATTTTGCCGCCATCTTTACCTGTTAGAGTGATGACTTTCATGCCTTTAGCACGCGCGGCTTCAATGGCTTTAATGATATTACCTGAATTACCCGAAGTGGAAATACCTAACAACACATCCCCTTCACGGCCTACCGCTTCAACATAACGCGAGAAAATGTAGTCATAACCAAAATCGTTACTGACACAAGAGATATGGCTGACATCTGAAATAGCAATTGCCGGATAACCTGGGCGATTTTCGCGGTAACGGCCGGTCAGTTCTTCTGCAAAATGCATGGCATCACAATGGGAACCGCCATTACCGCATGACAATACTTTACCACCCGCTTTAAAAGAATCAGCCAATAATACGGCTGCGCGCTGAATAGCATTGATATTGTCATCATCTTTCAAAAAGTTTGCCAGTGTGTCTGCTGCTTCATTCAGTTCACTGCGGATTAAATCGTGGTACATGGGAGCCTCTTTATAGTCCTATGGCATCATTATTCTTCCTCAGTCAGTGTACCGGATAGCATAAACTGCGAGAAGCACTGTGATGAGTTAGCCAGTACGGTTTTGAATTAGCCAAAACAGTTTTAGCGGTTAGTGCTGCCAATTTGTGAGATGAGTTGTAAATAACATGTAATGGTATTGATAAATATAATGAGATGAACTACAACAAATGTATCACTCAACAGGTCAGACCTCCTACATCTCAGGAGCTTCATTATGATGGTTCTAAGCATTGTTGCCTTGCTGGTTCTTATTGGTGTGCTGTTCTATCACCGGGTGAACCTGTACCTCAGTAGTTTGATTCTTGTGGTTTATACCGCAGCGATGGGTGCGGCACAGTTATGGTCATACTGGGCGTTACTGCCACTGGTGATTGTTCTGCTGCCTCTGACACTCACACCACTGCGCCAATCCCTGTTTTCAGCACCGGCACTGCGCATGTTCCGTAAAGTCATGCCAGCCATGTCGCGTACTGAAAAAGAAGCGATTGATGCCGGAACCACTTGGTGGGAAGGCGATTTATTCCAGGGCCAACCAGACTGGAAGAAATTGCACAACTATCCAAAACCGCAATTAACCGCAGAAGAACAAGCATTTATTGATGGGCCAGTTGAAGAAGCCTGTCGTATGGCTAATGATTTCCAAATTACCCATGAGTTGGCTGACCTGCCGCCAGAGCTGTGGGCCTATCTGAAAGAGAATCGCTTTTTCGCGATGATCATTAAGAAAGAGTACGGCGGCCTTGAGTTCTCAGCCTATGCTCAGGCACGGGTACTGCAAAAACTGTCCGGTGTGTCTGGCATATTGGCTATCACCGTCGGCGTACCCAACTCCCTCGGCCCCGGAGAGTTACTGCAACACTACGGAACTGAAGAGCAAAAGAATCATTACTTGCCGGGATTGGCACGCGGTGACGAAATTCCTTGTTTCGCTCTGACCAGTCCGGAAGCTGGCTCAGATGCTGGTGCCATTCCGGATAGCGGCACGGTTTGTATGGGGGAATGGCAAGGCAAGCAGGTACTGGGCATGCGCCTGACCTGGAACAAACGCTATATTACCCTCGCCCCCATCGCCACCGTCCTCGGGCTGGCATTCAAACTGTCTGACCCTGAGCATCTGCTGGGCGAAACGGTGGATTTAGGGATTACCTGTGCGCTTATCCCAACCAACACTCCCGGGGTAGAAATTGGCCATCGCCACTTCCCGCTGAACGTGCCATTCCAAAATGGCCCAACCCGCGGTAACGATATCTTTGTACCGATCGATTACATTATTGGCGGGCCAACAATGGCCGGTCAGGGCTGGCGGATGCTGGTGGAATGTCTATCTGTGGGGCGCGGTATTACCTTGCCTTCCAATGCCACTGGTAGCTTGAAAAGCGTGGCGATGGGTATCGGCGCTTATGCTTATATTCGCCGTCAGTTCAAAATCTCAATCGGTAAAATGGAAGGAATTGAAGAGCCTTTGGCACGCATTGCCGGTAACGCCTATGTTATGGATGCCGCAGCCACCTTGATTACCAGCGGCATTATGCTGGGTGAGAAACCGGCGGTGTTATCTGCCATTGTTAAGTATCACTGTACACATCGTGGTCAACGCGCGGTGATGGATGCGATGGATATCGCCGGGGGTAAAGGTATCTGCCTTGGTCCTGCCAACTTTATTGCTCGTAGCTATCAAGGGGCTCCCATTGGTATCACCGTGGAAGGCGCGAATATCCTGACCCGCAGTATGATTATCTTCGGCCAGGGCGCGATCCGCTGCCATCCGTTTGTTCTGGATGAAATGGCGGCTGCGCAATCGAATGATGTTGCCGCTTTTGATAAAGCGCTATTCGGCCACTTGGGCCATGTAGGTAGCAACAAAGTCCGCAGTTTCTGGCTGGGGTTGACCAATGGCCGTACCAGCGCTACGCCGACTAAGGACAGTACTCGTCGTTATTATCAGCATCTGAACCGCTTGAGCGCCAATCTGGCTTTATTGTCTGATGTCTCGATGGGTGTGCTAGGGGGGAGTCTGAAACGTCGCGAACGAATTTCTGCCCGTTTGGGGGATATTCTTAGCCAAATGTATCTGGCCTCGGCCACTTTGAAACGCTTTGAAGATGAGGGCCGCCAAAAAGAAGATCTGCCACTGGTACATTGGGGGGTACAAGATGCGCTGAATCAGGCAGAGCAAGCGCTGGATGATTTACTGCGTAACTTCCCTAATGGCTTTATTGCCGGGTTAATGCGGTTTGTTATCTTCCCATTTGGGCGCACTCATCAGGCCCCATCAGACCGCCTGGATCACCAGTTGGCGCAACTGTTGCAAATACCGTCAGCCACCCGCAGCCGTATTGGTCGTGGTCAATATCTGACACCGAGCGAATTTAACCCGGTTGGTTTACTGGAAGCGGCATTGCAGGATGTCATTGCAGCAGAGCCGATTCATAAGCGCCTGAGTAAAGAAGCGGGCAAGAGCTTGCCATTTACCCGACTGGATAAGCTTGCTAAACGCGCGCTGGCTGAAGGAAAAATCAATGCCGAGGAAGCCGCAATACTGACCCAAGCAGAGCATAGCCGCCTGCGCTCTATTAATGTCGATGAGTTCGAAGCGAATGCACTGGCGACCAAACCCTTGGCAAAACAGCCGGCGAAACAGCGACAAACTGAAGCGGCATAACGGTCTAATCTCATTGAAGTGAGTGTCTAACTCTCTATACCAAAGCCTCCCTTACCGGAGGCTTTTTTTATCTGCCAGCAAGCCACGAACAATCAATCCGAACTGCTCAGGTTTTCCGGTAAACAACACATTATCAGGCTGAATCTGTAACAGACGTTGGCGTAAACTCTGACGCCACTCTTTATCCGAAATTAGCCGTACTGTTACCGCGATATATTCTGCCAAATCATGCGCGATTAACTCTTCATCTAACCCCAAACGACGAAATAACCCCTCATCGATATGCTCATGAACTTCGATTCCACTTAGGCACACACCGGGTAAACCCTGGCGCACGGTATCAACAATCCCATTAGTATTACCAAAGGGAAATGGATTAATAAACAGGTCGCACTGATTAATAACCTGTAAGTAATCCAGATACCCCAAATGCTCATAAACTCTGGCTTGAGGAAGAATCTCATTAACGGCTTTTTCCATCACCCGATGGGTAATCCCCCAACAAAACCCCACCAGAAAATGAAATACTATCGGTGTGGATGCTTGCCGAGCGATTTCAGCACACGTGGCTAAAAAGCGAGGGTTAATTTTCATGGCAGAAGCACAAACGGCAATATGTATAGCTGGCCGCTCAGCAAAATATAATATGGGTTCCGGCTGGCTAATATTGGCGGGCGGCACGTAGGGCAGGCAATCTTTAGGTAATGGGATGACCTTTTCTGAGAAACACGCAATATCACCTAAATAATCCTCCTCCACTAAAACTGCATCAATATAATCAGAATGAGTGGTCGCAGGATGTCCCAAGGCCATCACTTGCAGCGGAGCCAAGCGCAGATTAGTGAGTGCAATGGTCAGCGGGAACATCCCAACACTGGGGAAATAGATCACATCGGGAAGTAACTGTTGCGTTAATGCCACAATGGCCTCGACCGCCCTCACTCGATTAACCTCAGTAAAGTCATCAAATACAGCCTGGGTTATTGCGTCGGTTGCATCAATAATAGTGACACCATGAGTAGAAAATTGCTCGCGCGCCGCCCGTAACGTACTGGAATGAGTGCGATAGATAGAATGCCCGCTGTTAAACCATTCAAGAATAACCAGCATCAATGGCTTATCGCGTGATGGCGGTGATAAGTGATTATCAGATAGGCCATTGCGCAATAGTGCTTTGCGCAAGTGCGAATTAATACTGCGTTTGATGGCATGTTTTTCAGCGATATCAGCATAGCTGCAATGCATATAAACATCATGCAAGATACGTTCTGGTAGGTGTTCAAGGCTATCGAGTGTCAATAACCGTTCCGGTAACCATCCCAATAAAAGCTCACGCTTTGCGTGCCCCACTGCGCTGGGTAAAATTCGCGGGGACAATAAAGCCAGAAATAAGGCTGCCGCTGCAGTGGAGTTAAATTGCCATAATATATCGGGCTGTAGAGGAATACCCGATTCCGGTAAATACATGACACAGAATTTAAGAAAACTATTCTGCTCAAAGCGAAGAGGATGAGCACATCCCTCACCGACCTGGTTAAGATTAGTAATAACATGGTCGGCATGACCAAATGGGGACGCGGCGAAAATTAATGCAATCCAACGATGGAAATCAATAAGTTGTAAGAATCCTTTTTCAGATAACACAAATCCAGGATCGGAAAATAAGTTACCAATAGCTGCCGCGAGCCGATTACAATAATGTTCCTGCTGTTGTATCGAATGTTGCTTAAGCGAAAAAACATCCCAGCGACCATATTGAGTATCCAGTTGCTCCAGCATTAATATCAGTAATCGCCCCGCGTCTTCATAACGCCGCCCACACACTAAAAATTCGAAATAAGGCAATGAAAAAGCTGTCGAATTATCTACCTCTTGTAATACCTCAATCGTTTTATCCGCCATTATCAGCTCTCCTTGTCACTTTGATATCACGACTTTCCGAGTAAATTTAGCGAGCTAACAAGCCCGCTACTCCTGAGCCGAGATCTCAGACAGGGGCCTCCACTTACCTAAAATATGCGTATCGCAAGGCTCGCTATCGGTAGTAACACTCTCAGGAATACAAACTGCAACACGGATACTGGCCGCAATATCTCTCTCAAATTCAGTCACGATAGGCGGCGGTAATATTTGTTCGTCGAGGGAGCTCAGGATCTGGCTTCGCTTTATGAGTAATGAGCCGAGTTTACTTTCTTCCTGAGGCGGCGTTATCTGCTTTGATAGTGTTTTCCCCTCAGATAGCAGAGTTGGGATAGGCCTCGGGGTTGTGGTCTGAGTCGGTTCAGGTCTGGTTCTACCGCTAACGCTACTTTTATCAACCGGTTTGCCATTGATAGTGACATTGCTACCAATATTTTCCGGTAGGGATATCAATATCAGTGGCTTGCCTGAGCCAGTATTCCCACCCAGCGCAATATCATTAATCGCTGCATAATCATTGAGGAAAATACCGTGATTATTCACTGAATAGCCATTCATTGAGCCGCCATTCATTGAGCCATCAATATGAACGCCATGACCATCACCAGCGGTATTACCATTAATCGTCGTATTACCGGTGTTGGACACGGAGCCGGTTATCTTTACACCATGACCATCGCTAGCGTTGCCCGCTAATGTGGTGTTATCGAGGGTGTTATTACCATAGATCTGCACACCAGTGCCGGTATAGCCGTTGGCATCACCGGTGACCGCCAGCAGATCGTCGGCTCTACCACCAGTAAGCGTGGCATTGGGGCCGACATCCACCCCAGTGCCGTCGATAGCCTCGCCGCGTATCGCGCTACCATGATTGCCGGTCAGATTGGCTGCGATTTGTATGCCCTTGCCATCCGGGCTGTTACCGCTCAGCGTGGCATTATCAAGTACACTGTCGCCATCAACATATATACCAGAGCCGAGCTCTGAAGTGCCGTTTACCCTGCCCCCCGCAATAGCGCCATTCAGTTGCACGCCGTCGCCGTCCGTGGCTTTGCCATCAAGCATGCTATTACCTTTGTTGGTCAGCGGGCCGTCGATATCAATACCCACGCCATCGGTGGCAATACCGGCTAAGGTGATGTTATCAAATATATTATTGCCATTAAGCTGGATACCGCGACTTTGGTCTCCGGTCGCATTACCCTTGATAACCAACAGATCGTCCGTGCCACTCCCCGCAAGGAAGGTATCCCTATCAATCATCACCCCGGTGCCGTCGGTTACATCACCTTGCACTGAGCTACCGTAATTACCTGATAGATTGGCAGTGATTTCCACACCAATACCATCAGTGCTGGTACCTTTAAGCATGGTGTTGTTAAGAACAGTTTCAGCGTCAACTTTAACCCCGCTACCGCTGGCAGAAATACCAGTAACGTAGCTATCATCCAGCGAGCCAGTGGCCTGCACGCCTACCCCGCTGGCTGAAGTTCCGTTGACGACACCGTGGCTGAGTACCCCATTAATCTGCACCCCCACACCGCCACCTGAAGCGATACCGTTTAGTCGGGTGTGGCCACGATTAGTCAATGAACCGGAAATATCTAAAGCGATACCATCAACAGTTGACCCCTTTAAACTGGTATTGCTTAAATCGTTATTGCCATTAAGTTTTATCCCAGTACTATTTCCAGTCGTCGCGACTCCTTGTAAAGTGAGTAAATCCGCTTCACTGGTACCTGTAACATGTAAGTTTTGAATAATATCAATGCCATAACCGATACCTTCAGTGGTGCCGTTAATAATACTCTGATGAATACCGTTTATATCACTGGTTGTCTCCACCCCTACGGCATGAGTACTGCTACCATTGAGCGCAGCATTATCAAGTACGACATGGGTGATGACACCAGTACCAGGCAATGAATCAACTTTGATGCCACTGCCATTCATTGATTTACCGGTCAATGCAGTATCAGTGATGGTGGCATTGCCGCTGATGCGTAGGCCTTCAGCTTGGATTGAACTACCAGTCACATTAATACGATTAATTTGGTGCTCAGCACTGAACAAGTGAACCCCAGAGCCATCAGTACTGGTTCCTTCAATCGTGACAATGCCGCTACTATTATTAACCACTCCAGAAATAGCCACCCCACTACCAACAACACTGCTACCTTTAATTAGCGAATCACCTTCACCATTTAATACAAAAGAATTATTACTAATAGGAAAGTTAATACCGGCACTACTGGTTGAACGCCCTTCCATTTTTAAAGAGCCATTATTATTAATAGTTAACGTTTCAGGGCTTAGATAGCTGATGCCATTTCCGTCAGCAGTAATTTCCGAATGTGTATTTTCACCGAGCAGAGATAACTGGCTGCCCTTGGCAATATTAAGTGTATTAGTACCATAAAACGCAATACCATTACGAGTTGTACCGGTGCCACCGCTCACACCTTGGATAGCAATATTCCCTTCAACAAATAAGCTGCTATTGGCTCTAAATAGAGTGCCCGCACCTTGATTCGTATTAATCGCGTAGCCAATAAGTGCGCCATTTAGGGCTTTGATGCTGTTATTCCCTCCCAGACTTAATACAGAGTTTGTGGCAGCTGATAGCGCTTCACCATAAACCGCAACATTCCCCAACTCGGCATTAAGACCGACATTATTAAAATAAATATTTCCATCATCAACTGATGCCCCATTAATATCAATATCCTTCCCAACTGATGTCAGACTAACATTCGTTAGATTAACGACTGAACGCGGGTTTAAACCTGTGCTATTGCTACCTTTTAAGCTGATGTTACCTTGTGCAACTAAGTAACTACGTGATTCATCTGATAACCCTTGCACTATAATGGCTTCATTTTCGGTACTGCTTTTAGCTGCTAATATAAGTTCATTTTGTGCACTTAAGGTTGTATTTTGCCTGATAATAATACCTCTATTCGTTGAGGTTGCATTGGCATTAATATTACCTACGGTCGCCGTAACATAACTATCGCTGAGTAAGAAACCATTAGCTCCAGTGGAATTTATTTCAACATTGACATTATTACCACTAACTTGTGAACCTTGAATCCGCAGTCCAAAACTAGTCTGAGTGATAATTTTGCCATTGATATCAAATGAAATATTGCCAGACTTAGAAACAAGGCTTCCATTAGTAAAATCAACTCCTCCTGACGTAGTACCATTAGCCTTGGCTTGAAAGGTAATATTTTTATCGCCAGCGATAGTTGCATTAGTGAATGTTCCCATCCACGAACTTTTAGAATTAGATTTCATCGTAAATGACATATTACCCTTTCCAGTGAAAACTGAATCACCGGATATATCAATACCCCGCCACCCTTGCTGATTAGCATTGCTACTTTCACCGGTTATGCGAGTTTCACCTACCACGGAAATATTAGCAGCATTACTAATATTGACGCCAACTTGAGATGCCACCCCGGTATTACCTTCCAGTGTTAGATTTCCGACCTGATACCGACCTCCCATAATACTGATGCGCGCTGTATTATTTTTATTGGCGTGTTTCATCAGTAAATCCCCACCATTTAATAACACATCACTATTATTCAATGTAATAGTCGAATCTACGATCGATGCTCCAGATAATAAATTAAGATTCAGTTTCCCCGTAGTCGCCGTAATATTATGGCCACTACTAACAATATTACCGTCAGCTTGTAAAGTTAGCGTAGCATCGCCACCCGCTGTTTTATTAATATCAGCTTGCAGAGTAATATTACACCAGCGACAATTCGTTAAACTGCCATTTCTGGTGGTAATCGTGACATTGGTGTCTTTATCGAGTTGTGCATTGATACTACTGTTCAATATTTGCGTAATATTGACCATTGGTGTGAAAATCTGCGCATTCTTCGCATACCCGACAGGGATATCAGCTACCTGAACCGATACTCCGCTTTCAGCACCACTACCAACAATATTGACCTCTGCCGGATCGAGCAACCAACCACCCATGTTGCCCACAATCGCACTGGCATCAACCCGACCAAAAGACTGTAAATTGCGCTGACTGGATGTTTCAACTTGACCACCATCACCTGACAGTGGCCCACCTCGAGCATGAATATCACCATAGAAAGCGGTGTAATGTTCAGACCACAAAACTGCGGTGCCACCAGCGCCTTGATTTGTTGAGGAAACATCTATATCGGCACCTTTGTCCATCACAACCGAACGAGCATTCTTTATCAGCTTATTCTTGCCCTGCCAGCTGCCACCGACCAGTACTTTACCCCCGCTCTCGTCCCCACTCGCATCAATTTTGCTCGCAGCAGCCAAATGTATATTTTCACCAACCAAGATAACATTCCCGCCACGCCCCTGCTGGCTGTTGGCATTAATCATCCCCTGCTGACTCACCACGCCCTCATTGCCGCCATCGAGATAAATAACACCATTTTTTTCTGATAAACCACGCGCCTGCAAAATACCGGTATTATCAATCACGGTATTCATCAACATATCTTTACCTTGCGCAGTCAGTTGAATAACCCCGCCATCAGCCCGAATCAATCCACCATTTTGTAGCAAAGTATTGACCTGTTCACCTTGGACTTGCACCCCGAGTAAGTTACCGCGATCCAAATTAAGGATGACACGACTGCCACTCGCTAATGCCGCTTTCCCTTGCGGAGCATTGATAATACCAGATGGCTGATTATCAACCTGCTGACCAATCAATGCGATATAGCCACCTGCCGTGGTGCGCAAATTGGCCTGATTAACCAATTTACCTTCTTGTATTTGGCTGGTCAGCGTATAGTTCCCGCGAGTAAAGTCATGATTAGACATTGATTTAGTACTGGCAATTAAGCCACCGACATTAACTTGCGCACCTTTACCAAATAGAATGCCATTCGGATTAAGTAAAAAGACCTGACCATTAGCTTTCAAGTTGCCATATATTTGTGATGTATCACGGCCGAGCACCCGGTTCAGCGCAATACTCTGCTGTCCTGGCTGGTTATAAATAACGCTGTTTCCCTGCGCAATATCAAAACTGTCCCAATTGATCGCCAACTTCTCGCTTTGCTGAATGACGGTAAGAGTGGTGTTATTAACACTCATCCCCCCTTGACCAAACACAATATTGCCCTTGACCGGTAAAGGGGGATGGGCAAATACCAGTAGAGACGATGTGCCGAGTACTAATCCCGTCAGAATAGCCAGGTGACGTAATTCTCCAACCTTAGTATGACTCTCATTAATAATTTTTTTGCCGAAAGACGAAAATGATCGACCGTAAGTTCGGGTAAACTCTCCCACAGCAATTAAGCATCCCAACCGCCGGCAGAAAATAAGTTTGTATAATTTACTGTTCATTATTCACATCCATTAAATCTGACAAATATGCCGATAAGCGCTAAAACAACTTGTAAGCGCTAAGCCAAAGTTGGTCGTTATCCGGTTGAGAAGTTGCAGCCTGGCCGGTCCGATGTGCCCAAGTCAGATTCAAAAAATAATCTGCCGGACGAGAGAGAGTGATATAGGCACCAAAACCTGACAGATTAATGTTATTTCCCGTCAATCCCTCAATAGGCTGGCGAAAATAGGATCCCCATCCTTGGTCAAAAAATGCCGCAACCGTGATTTGATTACCCGCACCGGCCCAGTCTAGAAGCGGGGGTTGCCAGCGAGTCCGTAATTCAGTGGTAAAAAGCGTGCCTTTATCCACCGATCCTTCGCCAATACCGTAAGCCCGAACCGCCAATGGTCCCCCCAACAGCAACTTTTGTGAGCTATCAAGATTCTTACTGGCCATTTGACCGGTAAATTGATTGAAGAAAGAGAAATAAGGGCTAAACCCCTGATCATGACCCACGCGATAATTAAAACGGGCAAAAGTACCGCTAATGCCGGTCAATGAATTCATGCTCTGACTAAATTCATCATCCAATGAAAGATGACCGACTGTGCCCAGTAAATTAAAATGACTTAACCCGCGAGGTACTGCGGAAAAAGTGCCACCAACCCCAAACTCACTGGCATCCAGATTACGTTTTTGTTCCGGTAACAGAATCAATGCATCACGCATTCTGCTCTGATAGTAACCCGCACTCGCATCAATCCGCGCCGCTGAGTTACGTATCCACGGATGGTTAAAATTAATACCCCAACGGTTAGAATGACCCCGAGCATCCAATATTTTGAAAGGCCCTTTCAGGGTATAATCCAGATAGCTATAATTAAGCACTGCACGAGTGCCATAGGTATTAATGGGAAAGTTGTAGTCCAACATGCCATTGAATACATCTGCCGAGCTGGATAAAATTAAATCGCTTCGTAATTGATCTCCCCACCCCGTCAGATTATTGATAGCCCCTCCGGCTAATAACCGATTATGACCAGAGTAATCATTACCTTGATTATCTATACCGATATATCCCATCGCGGGTTGGCTTGGGGTAATATCAGCATAAATTCTTGTCATTCCCGATTGGGCTCCTGGCTTTAATGCCAAAACAGCATCAACCCCGGGTATTTCATTAAGAATAAGAGCCGTTCTTTCAAGACGAAATAATTCTGCCGGAGAAACCGAACAATCTTTATTACCAAAGAACCCCACCGTTTTACTGCAACTATTACTTTCAATCACAGCAGTAGCAAATTCAGTATTCAAGCGGCTCTGATTATTAACTTCCGGATTATCTAATCGGCCAGCAATAATACGAACGACGACAATACCTTCACGAATAGTTTGTGGCGGCAATATTGCCTGAGCCGCAACAAACCCTTGTTGTCGACAGAAACGAGTTATCGCCAAGGTCATGGCTTGCAAATCGTTAAAGGTTAATCTCTGCCCTAGCCAGAGATTAATGACGCCATATAGTACTTTATTACTCCGATCGCCAGACTGTAATAACTGAGTATCCCCCTCAAATCTGACTTCACGTAAAATGATTGTTTCCATCGTTGGAGAACGACCCAGCGAAGGGGGTGAAATCAAAGGTGGAATTTTGACTTCAGCCTTATGTGGTGCAAGCAATGGTTCTGGTGTGGTTTGCCGTATTGCGTTACTCATCGCACCAGCATTCGGTACATTTATTACCTGCGGAGCGGCAACGACCCGTGAACAAAAAAAAAGAATTGATATTATTACTGTAAAGCTAAAGTTATTCTGATGCCATAATTTTTCTGGATAATAAAAATATCGCATAAAATACGCCTACTTAGCATGATGACAACGTCAGTTTAAATAAAAGCAAGTTATTTAACACTGACCCATTAGAATTTATTTTTAGTTTTTCTTTTATAAAAAAGAATGTGCTAACTGTAGTCATTACAAAAACCCGAAAGAGAGTTCTCTATTGTTCCAGACTAATATTCAGTTCATATTTAGAACAAATAGTTATTTATGGTAGATATATCTCTATCAACATGAAATAATAATTATGTTTAATTCTGATTTTTTATTAGAGCGATTTTATTTATTATGAATAGCAGGGTAACAACACAACCAAATGAAATATATAGCGTAAAAACAAAACAAACCCTCTTGATAATATCAATTAAAATTAAGCTAACGTAAATTATAAGTTATAGATAAAACAAATCATGGCAGTAAAAAAATCAATGTACTTTTTAAGAAACATAGTTATCAACTATTTATTGAAATATTAAATGTGTTATTTTTATGTTTATAAATACTTTACCTAATAGTAATTTTTATAATAAAAAAACCCGCATGACTTAGCGGGATTATTATATTTTCATTTACATGACTATCACATTGAGCTATGAGTAATCTTTGCTACCCATTCTGCCTAATGCGTGCAATCAAATCATCAATGCTATCTATGTGCGGCGCTGCCAAAATCAAAGTACACCCCAAACTCAAAGCATGCCGCTGGCATGCCCGGCGCATCTCATCGTCAGCGATACTATCCAGATCAGCCACATGGGCCAACCCAATGGTGCGCCGAATCAATTCACTGCCACAATATCCCACTGTATCTTGCCAAACCTGCTGTAGAAATAGCTGGGCGTAACCCGCCGTTGCCAGCGCTGAGTCTTGTGTTTTTTTCTCGCTTAATGCCAGAAAACGGTGGGAGAAAGTTTCCCACAAAATATAAATATCTTTCAAGCGCTGTTCTCGGCCCGCCGCTGCATCCCTTGGACCAGCTAACCCCGGCAAACCACAGTAATTAAGCAGTAAATTACCCAGTGCAGTGCCCACATCAAAACCTATCGGGCCATAGAAACCAAACTCGGCATCGATGGCTTTCAAACGCCCCTCGGCAACAAAAATAGAACCGCTATGAATATCACCGTGCAGCAATGCTTCAGCTTTGCTCAAAAAACGGTGCTTTAGCGAAGCGACAGCCAACTTGAGTGCATCATCCTGACGTAATGCCAGCACCTCGGGTAATAACGCCGGATCGAAATTATTACGCTCATGTTCAATGTAGGGATCAGTAAAGAACAGATCTTCGGTAATTTGGCACAATTCCGGGTTGGTATAGCGGCTGACTGCGGCCTTTTTAGCTTGGGCCGACTGATAAAAATCGGAAGTATGGAATAAGGTTTGTGCTAAATACTCAGCTAATTGCCCCGCCGCTTGCGGATAGTATTTTCCCTTCACCAATTCACTGCGCCAGATTTCGTGATCAGATAAGTCTTCTTGAACCATCACCGCCAGCTCTGCATCGTGATGCAGAATATTAACTGTATGTTGTGGGCAAAATTGGCTGTGTGTTAACAGAGTTTCTGCTTCAATTCTGGCGCGATCCAGGGTCAACGGCCAGGACTCTCCCACACAGCGCACATAAGGCAGTGCTTGCTTAACAATCACCCGGCTAACCCCGGCAGCATCACGGATTTTAAACACCAGGTTGAGATTCCCATCGCCAATTTCGTCGGCTGTCACCAGCGCCAGTGGATCAGCTATTTGACCAAATTGGCGAGCATATTCAACAGCATCCGCAGCAGTAAATGTATGGTAGCGAGACATTTTCAACCTCATTATTCTTTATCTGATTCTGATTCACTCACCGCCAACCATTTGCTTAGCCGTGAAATTATTCCCTGTTCGAGCAAAAAAATCCGTATTTAGGCGTAAAACCATATAGACGTCTACACATCCATAAGATATGTTGGCAGAATAAGAAACCAGATGCAATAACGCAACATGGATTTAACTGACAATGCAGACGCTTAACACGCTTGATTTACAAACGACCAGCTTAAAGATTGTTGATGGGAAACTGTGGATACTTGACCAACAAACCTTGCCACAACGCCAGGAATGGCTATCTGCCGATACAGTAGAATTGCTGATTGAGCATATTCAAGCACTGCGCGTACGCGGTGCACCATTGATTGGCTTATCAGCCAGTCTGCTGTTGGCTTTGTTGGCAGAGCGGGGTTTGCCCCAAGCCAAGCTTGAACAAGCACTGATTGCGCTGCGGGAATCGCGTCCAACCGCCGTGAATTTAATGAATAATCTGGCGCGGATGCAGCAGGCGTTATTGCAAGCTAATTGGGTCGCAGCCATGACTCACGAAGCATTGCGTCAGGTCGAGGAAGACCGCGAGTTATGTGAGCGGATTGCCCAGCATGGGGTGCAATTGGTTAAACCTGGCAGCAACTTACTCACCCACTGCAACACCGGCGGGCTCGCCACTGCGGGCATTGGTACGGCTATCGGCGTGCTACTGAAAGCGCATCAGCAAGGTAAGATCAAGCAGGTATGGGTAGATGAAACCCGGCCATTGCTGCAAGGTGGTCGCTTAACCGCTTGGGAACTAGGCGAATTAGGGATTCCCTATCAATTAATTTGCGATTCGATGGCTGCCAGCCTGATGGCTCAGGGCAGAGTCGATGCTGTCTGGGTGGGCGCTGATCGCATTGCAGCGAATGGCGATGTAGCGAATAAAATTGGTACCTACAGTTTGGCCGTATTGGCGCATTATCACCGCATTCCATTCTACGTAGCGGCCCCACACACCACTCATGATCCTGACTGCCCAAATGGCGCGGCCATCCCCATAGAGCAACGGGATGCCAGTGAAGTCAAAGGGGTATCAGGCGGTTTCGGCCATTGCCAATGGGCACCTGCGAATGCGCCGGTGTATAACCCGGCGTTTGATGTTACCCCTGCCGCATTAATCAGTGGCTGGGTGCTAGACAGCGGTGTTATCACGCCAGAACAAGTGACCGCAGGATTCTTCCAGCCCAAGAATTAGCAGTATTTGAAATTTTATCCCCAAAGTCATTGGAGTCGCAGGTAGGCAGCAAGCGAACACATCCCGATGAGCTTACTCAAGTAAGTGATTCGGGTAAGTGAGCGTAGCTAACACCCCTGCGGCTTCAAGGACGAAGGGGATCAATCTAGGCGCGGGTAGGCATCGGCTATCTTATCGCCGGTAAAACGCGCCACCCAACCCTCTGGATTATCAAATACCCGAATAGCGGTAAAATTCGGTTTAGAACCCATGTCAAACCAATGCGGGGTATCAGCCGGAACTGACAACAAATCATTCTTTTCACAAAGAATTTGATAAATTTTCCTATTGAGATGCAAGCAAAACAACCCGGTTCCTTCGACAAAGAAACGCACTTCATCTTCACCATGAGTATGTTCTGATAAGAATTTCTCACGCAATACTTCACGCTGCTCATTATCAGGACGCATACTGATCACATCCCAGCTCTGATAGCCCTTTTCCGCTACCAGCCGGTCAATTTCATGCTGATAAGCTGCAATCACAGCATCCGGTTGTGGGTTATCGCCCAGTTCACGATCCGCCTGCCAGCGCTCAAATCGTACGCCAATAGCGGTCAATTGCTGTTGAATTTCCTCAGCATCGCGGCTTTGCCACAGCGGCTGTTCTGGCTGCTCATCACTAAAAATGGTTAATCCGCTCATGCTGTAAAACCCTCTATGTCTATTTCATCAAAACGGCTGACTTGGGGATGACGGCTTTCGCTGTCTGGAAGATCTCGAATCAACTGACAAGTCTGCCAACCGGCAAGCTGTGCGGCATCCAATTCCTGGCGGATATCAGATAAAAACAGCAATGCTTGCGGGGCAATAGCCAGCTGATGAGCAATATTCTGGTAAGCGCTCACTTCGCGCTTGGCCCCAACATGGGTATCAAAATAGCCACTGAATAATGGCTGTAAATCCCCTGCATCACTGTAACCAAACAATAATTTCTGAGCATCAACCGAACCGGATGAATAAACATACAACTTCAGCCCTTGCTGCTGCCAATCAGCCAGTTGCGGCGCAACATCGGGATACAGATGGCCACGAAAATCACCTTGCAGATAACCGCTGCGCCAAATAATGCCCTTAATAGCTTTTAGCGCAGTAGATTTGCGGTCTTCATCCATAAAACTGTGCAATGTGGTAATCAGGGTTTCAATATCTGCATCCGATTGTTCAATCTCACGCCGCAAGCTGAGTAATGCGTTCACAACCTCTTCATCCTGTTGATATTCAAGTAAAAAAGGCGTCAGCCGCTCACGAGCATATGGAAACAATACTTGGTGGACAAAGCGGATGTCGGTGGTGGTACCTTCAATGTCGGTCACTATTGCCTGAATCATTTTGCCCCCAGTTTAAAATTGGCATCCAACAGACGGCGTTGCAGTTCACACTGGAACAGGAATTCCAGCCCTTCCAAATGACGGCGGGCTTCAGACACACTATTTCCCCAACAATACAAACCATGACCACGAACCAAAAAGCCATAACGCAATGGATGATTATCAGCCAGCGCGGCAACTCGCTGTGCCAAGGCCGGGATATCCTGATCATTATCGAAGATGGGGATCACCACACTATCCAGATGACTGCGTTGCCCTGAGAGGGATTTCTGCATCTCGTAGCCGTGCAATACCAACTCATTGCTACGCTCGACGCGCGATAGCACCGTAGCATTCACCGAGTGAGTATGTAATACCGCGTTGATTTCAGGGTACAACCGATAAAGCAGGGTGTGCAGACCCGTTTCCGCTGACGGGGTACGCCCACTGGGAACATGGTTATTGGCCGTTTCCACCAGCAAAAAATCATCAGCGGTCAAACTCCCTTTATCTTTGCCTGACTCCGTCACCAAACATTGAGCGGAATCCAGTCGCAGGGACATATTGCCGCCGGTCGCTGGGCACCAGCCCTTCTCGCCAATCCAGTGGCAGGCGGCTAGCAGCGCGCCAAGTTGTACATTTTCTGTCATTGCATATCCCTGTTGTGGTGTTGATGTGCTATGGCATGTTGCCACTGCAATCGGCATGACGACATTTAGTAGCGCAAAAAATCATTAGCGAGATCTTATCTATGCTTAGCTAATTTCGTCATTTAGCCGTTTAAACATCTAAGCGTCTTGATTGCCAAATCTTAACATCGTGTTATATTGACAGCAACATACAGCGCCAGGAGTATTCACCTGCCATGAGCACTTTATCTTTTATTCCAGACAGTAAATTATCCGCACAGGGCACCACAATCTTTACGCAAATGAGTGCATTGGCGCAAAAACATCAAGCAATTAACCTGTCGCAAGGCTTCCCTGATTTTGATGGTCCAGATTATTTAAAACAACGATTAGCCTATCATGTTAGTCAGGGCGCAAACCAATATGCTCCCATGACCGGCGTCGCACCGCTACGCACCGCCATCGCCGAGAAAACAGCTAAAATCTATGGCTGGAAACCCGATGCCGATAGCGAAGTCACTGTCACCACCGGTGCCAGCGAAGCTCTCTTTGCCGCCATTACCGCGCTGGTTCGCCCAGGCGACGAAGTTATTTGCTTTGATCCCAGCTATGACAGTTATGCCCCAGTGGTTAAGTTGGCCGGCGGAATACTCAAACGCATTGCGCTTAAACCTCCCGCATTCAACACCGACTGGGCTGAGTTTGCTGATTTAATATCTGAACGCACCCGATTGGTGATTGTGAATACGCCACATAATCCCTCGGCAACAGTTTGGCGCGCAGCAGATTTTGAACAATTGTGGCAAGTGATTGCTGAGCGCAATATTTATGTTCTCAGTGATGAAGTATACGAACATATCTGCTTCAGCGCGGCAGGCCATGCCAGTGTGTTGGCCCATCCACAATTACGCCAGCGGGCTATTGCGGTTTCCTCTTTCGGCAAAACGTTTCATATGACTGGCTGGAAAGCGGGTTATTGCATCGCACCCGCGGCGATCAGTGCCGAAGTGCGCAAAATTCACCAATATTTGACATTTTCGGTGTGTACTCCCGTCCAGTTTGCACTGGCTGACATGCTGAATAGCGAACCGGAACATTGGCAACAATTGCCGGAATTCTACCGCGCGCGCCGCGATCGATTCGTCAATGCGCTGTCAGCCAGCCGATTCAACATTCTGCCCAGTGAAGGAACCTACTTCTTGTTGGCCGACTACAGCGCTATTTCTGATCTCGACGATGTTGAGTTCTGCAAATGGCTCACCGAACACGTAGGTGTCGCCGCGATACCTTTATCCGTATTCTGCGCAGGCCCGTTCCCCCATAAATTGATCCGATTGTGCTTCGCCAAACAGGATGCCACGCTGGATGCTGCTGCGGAGCGATTGTGTCAACTTTAAAACTAACTCTGCTGCAACAACCGCTGGTGTGGCTGGATGCTCAGGCGAATCTGCGTCACTTTGATATGCTGCTGGAACACATACAGCAGCGTGATGTGATTGTATTGCCGGAAATGTTTACCACCGGTTTTGCAATGAATGCCGCTGAGAATGCATTACCAGAAACCGAAGTCATTGATTGGTTACGCCATTGGTCGGCACGCACCGATGCCCTGATTGGCGGTAGCGTAGCGCTGAATACCCCTGACGGCGCGGTTAACCGTTTTCTGTTGGTGCAGCCGAATGGGACAATCCATCACTATGACAAACGCCACTTATTCCGTATGGCTGGTGAGCACCATCACTATCTGGCAGGTAAAGAACGTAAAGTTGTTGAGTGGCGAGGCTGGCGTATTCTGCCGCAAGTCTGTTATGACCTGCGCTTTCCGGTGTGGTCGCGCAATCAGCAAGATTATGATTTAGCGCTGTATGTCGCTAACTGGCCTGCCGCCCGCGCTAAACATTGGCAAACGCTATTGGCGGCACGAGCAATAGAAAATCAGGCTTATGTCGCTGGCTGTAATCGGGTTGGTGATGATGATAATGGCCATCGTTATCAGGGTGATAGTGTGATTTTGGATGCCCAGGGTGAGATTCTAGCCCAGGCAGAACCGGGGCAAGCGGCGCGACTGGATGCGGAGTTGTCTTTAGAAACCTTGCAAGCCTATCGGGAAAGGTTTCCGGCTTTCCACGATACCGATAAGTTTTTGTTGTTATAAGTGCTGAACGATGGGGAGCTGGCGATAAAAATACTCCCCAAGTACGTTTAACTTACCGTCCACCGCGTCTCTGATGCCGCACACGACAACACCGTTTCCAGATAAGCCTGAATCCCCATTGCCACATCACTGCAAGTCACCGATTCATCTGGATGATGACTAACCCCACCTTTGCAGCGCACAAATAACATCCCTACCGGCCAACACTCCGCTACCGCAATGGCGTCATGACCTGCGCCGCTGGGCAGCGCTAATGAGCGCCCCTGCACCTGACTAACACTGGCACTAATGTGTTGCTGCAAATTATCATCACAGTTGGTTGCATTGATATGGTAAAACTCTTGCGCTGCAAAAGTCAGGCCACGGCGTGCCGCTATCACCTCAGCTTGCGCTAATAAATTGGCCAATAACTTGCTGACACTGCTATCTTGCGGGCCTCGAATATCCAGAGTCAACTTCACCTCCCCCGCAATCACATTCACCGCACCAGGTAAACAAGCCAGGGTCCCCACCGTCGCTACCAAATGCTCGCCATAACTCTCGGCTAGCTGCTCAACGGAACAAATCCATTCGGCAGCACCCACTAATGCATCCTGTCGCTGCCCCATTGGTACGGTACCGGCATGACCCGCCAGCCCGGTAAAGTGGCAATTCAAACGACGAGCACCATTAATTGCACTCACCACACCCAATGCCAAACCGGCCTTTTCCAAACACGGCCCCTGCTCAATATGCAATTCAAGATAGGCACAGAAATCACGGGTTGTCCGCTGCGCCAGTGCAACCGCCATCGGATCGAGGCCGACATTCGCCATCGCTTGCGCCACACTGATCCCCTCAGCATCGGTTTTACTCAACCAATCTGCGGACCAACGGCCAGTAATCCCTTTACTGCCGAGCAACGTGATGCCAAACCGCGTCCCTTCTTCGTCAGCAAAACCAATCACCTCAATAGCAACCGGTAAGCGCAACTGCTGGCGGTGTAAGTAGCCCACCACCTCCAACGCGCTTAATACTCCCAGCATGCCATCATAACGCCCGGCATTGCGCACTGTATCAAGATGGGAACCCAGTAATATGGCTGGTGCATCGGATTGCAAACCTTCATAACGGCCACAGATATTTCCGACAGGATCCTGCCAAACCTGCATGCCATTCGCCCGCATCCATTCTCCCACTTGCTGATTTACCCGCAAATGCTCAGGAGACAGATACACTCGCGTCAGCATATCGGGGGACTCGCTGATTGCCGCCAGCACATCACAACGGGCTAATACCCGCAATGCAGCTTGCTCTACCTCGGCATCTGGCAAGGTAACGGCCATCAGTTTTGTTCAACCTGATAGACATCCCACGCCGCTTGCAACCCAGCGCCCTGAACAGTGGTAAATCCTAACCGGTTCAATACCGCTTCAAGCGCTACCAGCGTTTGCATCACACAATCTTTACGGGCGTTATACCCCATAGTACCTATGCGCCAAATTTTGCCATTCAGCGGCCCAAATGAAGTACCTATCTCAATACCAAAATCATTCAACATCAATTGCCTAACTTGTTCACCATGGATCCCCGCCGGAATGACCACGCCCAACACATTATTCATGCGATGTTTCAGATCACCAAAAACGGCAAGCCCCATGCCTTGAATCCCCGCGAGCAATGCCGCGCCGTGCAAAGCATGACGCGCAATGCCGCTATCCAAACCTTCTTCCAACATCACCCGCGCACATTCCCGGGCGGCGAACAACATGCTGGTCGCCTCAGTATGGTGATTCAGGCGCTCCGGCCCCCAATAGTCCATGATCATGCCCAGATCAAAGTAATTGGAATAGATCATCTCTTCATCGCCGTCAGTATGTTCCGCCGTACGGATCCCCTGCTCAATACATTTACGACGCCGAATTTGTTCAGCAAACCGTGGACTCAGCGTCACCGGAGAACTGCCCGATGGCCCACCGAGGCATTTTTGTAGCCCAGCCGAGACTGCGTCCAGTCCCCATGCATCTGTTTCCAATACGTTTCCACCTAATGATGCAGTGGCGTCGGTATAAAATAGCACTTGATGACGACGGCAAATTTCGCCCAATTCGGCCAGCGGTTGCAGCATGGTGGTTGATGTGTCGCCCTGCACCGTCAACAATAGGCGCGGACGCACTTTCTTAATAGCATCCTCAATCATATCCGGTGTGAATACTTCGCCCCACGGCACTTCAATGATATGGACCTCGGCACGGCAACGGCGGGCAATTTCACATAACAAATGGCCGAAACGACCAAAAACCGGCACCAGCACTTTATCGCCCGGTCGAATAGACGACAGCAAAACGGCCTCGATACCGGCGCGGGAAGTGCCATCAACCAGCATCGTCCACTGATTTTCAGTACGGAAAACACCGCGATACAGCGCCATCACCTGATTCATATAATCCGTCATCGCCGGATCATATTGTCCGATCAACTGGCTTGCCATCGCGCGCAGTACCCGTGGATCGGCATTGATTGGCCCCGGCCCCATCAGTAACCTTGCTGGTGGATTAATCTGACTAAACAACGGATTATGGTTAACTGCCGACATAGAAAATCTCCATTCTTATATGAATCAGTAAAATGTTTCCTACAAACCACGCACTGAGGATATAAATTGTTTTAATTCCGCTGTTTGTGGCTGAGCAAATAACGCACGACTTTCGCCCTGCTCCCACACCCGCCCCTGATGCATAAACACCACGCGGTCACCAACTTCACGCGCAAAATTCATCTCATGGGTCACCAGAATCAAGGTCATACCTTCTGCTGCTAACTGCTCAAGAACTTTTAGCACTTCCCCCACCAGCTCAGGATCCAGCGCAGAGGTAATTTCATCACACAATAAGACCTTAGGTTGCATCGCCAACGCGCGGGCAATAGCCACTCGTTGCTGCTGGCCGCCAGAAAGATTGGCAGGGTAATAATCCATCCGATCCGCCAGCCCGACTTTGGTCAACATCTCTGCCGCCAGATCACGACACTCGGCAGCGCTCTTTTTCAAGACTCGGCGCGGTGCCAGCATCACATTCTCAAGTGCAGTCATATGCGGGAACAAATTGAAGTTCTGAAATACCATCCCCACTGATCGGCTAATTTCACGCGCTTGTGAATCGCGGTTGGTCACCGTCATCCCGCCGAGTTTGATACTGCCGTCCTGATAGCCTTCCAGCCCATTAATGCAGCGCAGCAATGTACTTTTACCTGAACCGCTACGGCCAATGATCGAAATGACTTCGCCGATCTCGATATCCAGATCCACACCTTTCAGCACATGATTCTGGCCATAATATTTTTGAACCTGATTAATGGTGATCAGCGGCATGCAATTTCTTCTCCAGATAGTGGCTGTAACGCGACAAGGGATAGCACATCAGAAAATAGCCCAGCGCCACCAAACCAAATACTTTAAATGGCTGATAAGTGACATTATTTAACATAGTGCCGGCTTTGGTCAGCTCAACAAAACCGATGATAGATGCCAGCGCCGTCCCTTTGATGACTTGCACTGAAAACCCCACCGTGGGTGCAATCGCAATACGCGTCGCTTGTGGCGCAATCACGCGAAATAAGGTTTGGCTGAAACTCAGGCCTAAACAGCGGGAAGCTTCCCACTGACCTTTCGGTAAAGCATCAATACTGCCGCACCAGATATCCACCAGAAAGGCACTGGTGAACAGTGTTAATGCCATCGCTGCTGCCGCCCACGGACTGACATCAATGCCAAACAGTGCTAATCCGAAGAAAGCCAAAAACAGCTGCATTAATAGCGGAGTGCCCTGAAATAGTTCGGTGTAACCGCGGACAAAACGTGCCATCCAGCGCCAACGGCTCAAGCGCATCAGCATCAGCGGCAATGTCACCAACGTCCCGCCAAGAAAGGCGGTCAATGACAGTAGTAGCGTCCAGCGAGCTGCCAGTAGTAGGTTGCGGATGATATCCCAATCAGTAAACATCATGAGGCGCGCCTCCCAAAGAATCGACGCCCAGCTGCTAACAACAACTGACGCATCGCAATGGACAACAATAGGTACAGCAATGTGGTCACCAGATAGACCTCAAAACTGAGGAAGGTACGCGACTGAATCAGATTGGCGGCAAATGTCAGTTCTTCAAATGACACCTGCGACACCACCGCAGAACCGAGCATCACAATGATGCATTGGCTGACCAGTGCTGGATAAATACGCTGCAATGACGGCGGTAAAATCACGCGAAAAAATGTCTGACTGCGGCTCAAACCCAGTACTCGTCCCGCTTCCCACTGACCTTTGGCGCTGGCCTGAATCCCAGCGCGGATAATCTCCGTACTGTAAGCGCCTAAATTTATTGTCATCGCCAACACCGCAGCCTGCCCGGCGCTTAATTTCAACCCCAGCGCGGGTAAACCAAAAACGATGAAAAACAGCTGCACGACAAAAGGGGTATTGCGCACAATTTCTACGTAACCGCCCCATACCCGCCGCAAGATGACCTTATCGAAGCGAGGGTTATGACTACAGCGGATCGCCGCACCGACAATCCCCAGAGCGATCCCCCCCAAGGTTGCGATAGCCGTCAGCTCAATGGTGATCAACAGACCCGATAACAACTCGGGCAGATAAGGCCACAGGGCAGGAAAATTCAGCTGATAGGTCATCGCCCGCTCCTGTTATGCGCCGAGATCGGCTGGTAACGGCGCCTTCAGCCATTTCTCGGACAAACCATTCAGGGTTTTATCTTGCAAAGCCTCAACAATCAGCGCATCAACCTTAGCTTTCAGTGCCGATTCCCCCTGACGTAAACCGATATAGCAGGGTGAATCTTTCAGCATAAATTTCGCCACAGGTGCCTGAGCAGGATTCTGACGGGCCAAGGCACTCACCACCAAATTCCCGGTTGCCAGATAATCCACCTGCCCGGACAAATAGGCTGATAATGTGGTGTTGTTATCCTCGTAACGTTTTATTTGGGCATCTTTAGGCGCTAACTCACTCAGCACCATATCTTCTACCGCCCCCCGCGTCACACCGACAGTTTTACCGGCCAGTTGCTCTGGCTGTTTCAGCGCATCCTCTTTCGCGCCAAAGACGCCAAGGAAAAACGGCGCATACGCACGGCTAAAGGCGATAGCTTTTTCCCGCTCAGGATTTTTACCCAAGCTGGAAATCACTAAATCCACTTTATCGGTTTGCAGATAGGGAACGCGGTTAGCGCTGGTCACTGGCACCAGTTGCAACTTTAGTTTCATTTTATCGGCCAGATAATGCGCCATATCGATGTCATAGCCTTGCGGCTGAAGATCCGTCCCGACGGAACCAAATGGGGGGAAATCCTGTGGAACAGCGACCCGTAACACGCCACGCTGTTGAATTTTCTCTAATTGATCAGCTAATACGGCGGGAGCCTGAACCAATATCAATGCTGCCCCCAGTAATGCCAACATCCGCTTTTTCATGTTCATAGCTTATCTCCGATAATGCAGTAATGAAACAATAGATTCTTTAAATCAAATTACTGAAACCATCGTTGCAACTACTGTGCCAATAAATCGCCAAGATGAAAGTCCCATCGTTAGGGGCATCAAGCCATGTAGGGAATAAATCGGAGGAATAAATCGGAGCAAGAGATTCACAAAAAAAGTGCAGAAGGATAATTTATTTGCACCATAGAGAGGCAATCAATCACAAACAATGCTAACTGAAAGGGAAGCGTGCCGTTGGGGTCGAAAGCGGCTTACGCCGCCGGAGCGCCCCTGAGTACGATAACCCTTTCAAACACTGAAGTTAACGTTGCTCCAGCTCGCCGAAAGCGTCATACAAATCAGCAATTTGATGAATGCGCTGTCGGCCCTGTGTCAGCATTTCATGCAGCAACGCATTACTGAGTAAATTCGCCAAACTCATGGCCGAAGAATAACTGTCAAAAGCAGACACACTGTCGAGCGGCGTAGTTAATCGCCAGTGTGCTAATGACAGCAACGACTGGGCTTGCGGCTCACAAATCAGCAAGGTAGGCACACCTTGCACCTGCATTTGCAGCAAAATTTCGCGGATAACTTTCGGGCGGCGTCGGAATGCCACCACCACCACCACATCACGCGGCCCAGTATCGACTAACTCCTCCGACAATGTTTGCCCTGCTTGCGGAATTAACTGGACAGACTGACGAACCTGGAGCAATTGCTGACGTAGATGCAGTGCAATCGGATAGCTGTTACGTAACCCCAATAACAAGATACGCGGTGCTCGCGCCAAGGCATTGATAATGTCGCTAAATTGCTGGCTATCTAATTGATTTACCCAATGAGTCAGGTTTGCCATTTCTTGCTTATAATGCCGTGCCAACAAGGTATTCCCTTGTACAGCATCGCGATTATCGGTCAGCGGCATTCCGCTTTGGCGTAAGGTTCGCACCTCTTCCCGCATTTCTCGATAGCTGCTATAACCCAGCCGTTTAAACAGGCGGCTGACCGTCGCCTTAGACACACTACTCAATCGCGCCAGCTCGGCGCTGTTGTAACTGATGAAGTCATCAAAATGACCAAAAATAAAATCGGTAACGCGCTGTTCCTGTGGGGTTAATTGCGCGTAATGCGCCCGCAAACGCTCATCAATCTGTTTCATACCCTTCTCCGGCCAATGAAACTATCGTTTCAGCATAGGCATTTTTGCGAAACATAGCACACAAGCCCCCACCGCTAATATGAGAATTTTTATTAGTTACATAAAATCCGACATTGTGGAACGCCTCTTGCTTAGTTTCTGTTACCTCAGTTTTCTATTTCAATAAACGGGTGATAAGGAAAGCAGAAATGATCAACAGCAACATGGCACCGCAAGGAATGGCGGTTACCCCACATCATTTAGCCAGTGAAAGTGCCCTCGCTGTATTACGTGAAGGCGGCAATGCAATTGAAGCCATGGTCGCAGCGGCGGCCACCATTGCAGTGGTTTATCCACATATGAATGGATTGGGGGGCGATGGTTTCTGGCTGATTGTCCCGCCCAATGGCGATCCGATTGCCATAGATGCCAGTGGAGCCGCAGGTGAGCTGGCGACGCTTGAGCGCTATAGCGCATATCAACAGATCCCGCACCGTGGGCCGCAAGCCGCATTGACGATTGCCGGAACTGTCGGCGGCTGGGAAGAAGCGCTGAATGTTGCTCGCGAACTCGGTGAAAATACCCTGCCACTGCGCCGCTTACTGGCAGATGCGATTGCCTACGCTACACGCGGTATTCCGGTCACCCCGTCCCAAGAAGCCGCCACTCGTGCTAAATCCAATGAGTTGGCTGAGTTCACTGATTTTACCGACGTTTTTATACCGCAAGGCCATATTCCAACAGCGGGCGAATGCTTTGTTCAACCGCAATTGGGCCAAACGCTGACAGCACTCGCAGAGCAAGGGCTAAGTAGCTTTTATCGCGGCCCGCTAGCCGAAAAAATCATCATTGACATTACCGCCGCAGAAATGCCGATTACCGCCCAAGATCTGGCGCAATATCGGCCTAAGCGTCGAACCCCTCTACGGCTATGCCACCAGCAAGGTGAAGTCTTCAATCTGGCACCACCGACGCAAGGTTTGGTATCACTGGCGATTCTCGGGTTGGCTGACCGCAAACCAGTCGCCCAAATGAGTGAAGGCCAAACCATTCACACCCTCGTGGAAGCAACCAAACTCGCCTTTGGGCTGCGTGATCAAGTCATTACCGACCCGTTGTGGATGGAGCATTGCCCACAATCCTTACTGGAAAAAGAGCCACTCAACCAACTGGCGTCTTATATCAATAGCGAGCAAGCCGCCAACTGGGGCAGTGGTCGCGGGCCGGGTGATACCGTCTGGATGGGGGTGATCGACAACAATGGGCTGGCGGTTTCATTTATTCAGAGCATTTATCATGAATTTGGCAGTGGGGTGCTACTGCCCGCAACGGGCATTATTTGGCAAAACCGTGGCGCATCTTTCAGTCTTGACTCCAAGCATCTGCTAGCGTTAGCGCCAGGAAAACAGCCATTTCACACCTTAAACCCTGCCGCTGCCCGTCTGAAGGATGGCCGAACCCTGGTGTATGGCGCAATGGGCGGAGATGGTCAGCCACAAACCCAAGCGGCGGTGTTTATCCGCCATATTGTGCAAAGCTTGCCCTTACAGCAAGCCATCACCGCCCCACGCTGGCTATTAGGCCGCACGTGGGGGGAAAGCTCTGACTCACTGAAATTGGAGGCACGCTTCGCGGTAGAAACCCTTGATTACCTGCGCCAACGCGGGCATCAGGTTGAACTGCTACCCGATTTTAGCGAGGTTGTCGGCCATGCCGGCGCTGTTGTTCGCCACCGTAATGGCATGTTAGAAGGCGCATTTGACCCACGCAGTAATGGCAGTGCCGCCGGTTATTGATTTCATCCACAATTTACTTATTCAGCACAGGAATTGTCATGAAAGAAACATCAGAAAAAAATGCTATGGATTGGGCTGCTTACATTCGGCAAATGGAAATCTTATTAGCATTAGAGTTGGACGATACCCGCCGCACGGCATTGCTACAGCAATTTGAACGCATCGCTACTATGGCAGGCCCATTGATGGCCCTGCCTCTGGATGAAAAGCAAGAGATAGCTGGGGTATACCGGTTATGAAACAGATTTCAACTCTGGTTATCACCGAGATTCAGCAAGCGCTCAATCAGGGTGACTTATCCGCACAAGAAATAGCCTTACACACGTTGGATACCATTAGCGCAGCCAATCCCGCGATCAATGCTTATACCCATATCACCGCAGATCGTATGCTCAGTGAAGCATATCGGCTGGATACCTTACGCGCCAAAGGACAAGCTCTGCCCGCATTGGCCGCCATTCCTTATGCTGTAAAAAATCTGTTTGATGTGGCGGGCGAAACCACGCTTGCAGGTGCCAGCCTGTTTTGTGAACGAGCGCCAGCGAGACAAGATGCACCGGTTATTTCACGCCTCTCTCAACAAGGGGCTATGTTGTCCGGCATGCTGAATATGGATGCTTACGCCTATGGTTTTACCACTGAAAACAGCCATTACGGTGCCACGCGTAATCCGCGCGATGTCAATCGTATTGCCGGTGGCTCCTCCGGTGGATCGGCGGCAGCGGTTGCTGCGGGACTGGTTAATTTCGCGCTTGGCAGCGATACCAACGGCTCTATTCGAGTTCCGGCTTCTTTGTGCGGTATTTTCGGGCTGAAGCCGACTTTTGGCCGATTATCACGCCGCGGTACTCATCCATTTGTCGCTAGTTTAGACAGTATCGGCCCGATGGCGCGCTGCACGCAAGATTTAGCCGCCGTCTATAATGTGATGCAAGGAACGGATATTCACGATAGTTTTCAATCTGATAAACCTGTCTCACCCTGTCTGAATTTACTCTCGCGTGGTCAGCAAGGCTTGCGAAGTGCCGTGCTGGGCGGGTATTTCCAACAATGGGGTGACAATGATGCCAAAGCTGCGGTGCTGGTCGTCGCCAAAGGGCTGGAAGCGGCTACCGAAGTCGAAATGACACAGAGTGATTTGGCCCGAACAGCTGCATTTATTATCAGTGCTGCCGAAGGAGGAAATCAGTATCTCCCTGCCCTAAGAAAATCGCCACAACGTTTTGAACCGCACTCACGGGAACGGCTATTAGCCGGAGCCATGCTACCAGCAAGTTGGTATATTCAGGCTCAACGTTTTCGCCACCATTTCCGTCAACAAATCCTGCCCTTATTTGAACATTGGGATATTTTGATTGCGCCCGCAACACCTTGCAGCGCCACACTTATTGGTCAGGAGATGATGCGAATCAATGACACCGATCTTCCCATTCGCGCCAGTATGGGGATGCTAACCCAGCCTATTTCGTTCCTCGGTCTGCCAGTAGTCACCGTTCCATTGAGAACAGCTGGCGGCCTACCAATCGGAGTGCAACTCATTGCCGCACCGTGGCGTGAAGACCACTGCTTACGTGCCGCTTATGCATTAGAACAGCAAGGATTAGTGAGTGCGCCGGTCAGTAGCATCATTTAGAAAGCACCTTCCGATGAGAGCAATAAAATGAAAAATGAATTTATTGATCGCCCAGCGATCCTTGCACAGGTGAATGAAGCATTTTACCGCTATGAACAGGCGTTGATTAGCAACGATATTCCGGTATTGGATGAATTGTTTTGGCACGATAGCCGCACTGTGCGCTTTGGCGCGGGAGAGGATCTGTTTGGCATTGATGCCATCAGAGCGTTTCGCCAGGGCCGGCCATCAAAAGGTTTGGATCGTACTTTAGAGAATACGATGATCACCACTTTTGGTGAGGACATGGCGGTCGCCAGTACCGAATTCTACCGTGAAGGCACTTCACGAGTCGGCCGACAGATGCAGACATGGGTTAAGCTGCCCTGCGGCTGGCGGATTGTGGCAGCGCATGTGAGTTTAATTTCGGAGTAAAGTTTGGTTTGGTGATCAGGTTCGGTGGTTAAAGCATGGGAGCATTGTTTCGGTTGATAGTCGTTCAGTGACCACTTAATCCCAGTCGCCTCAACCGAGCAGGAGGGCAAGCCGGCCCTCCTGCACCTGCGGCTTGCGCGAAATATTGCCCTGCGGGTAAACCGCCTGCGTCTTTCGGGCTGACGAGCCAGAGCGATTCGCAATCCATGCTCAAGCGCGCTTTTCGCGGGCGTCCTTGCCCGCTCACTCTACCCTCACTCCTTGTCGGCAATATTCCTGATTGCGCTCAACGTCAAAAGCCAATTCAAAACCATGGGTTTTAGGTTTTGAAGTTTAAAAGCACATTTGAGCCGCCGAGTGAAGAATGGAGCAAGGGAAATCCGCCATGGACGGCGGATTTAGGCGTCACGCGGAGGGACCCGCGTAAAGCCGTCCCGACAGCGAAATGATGAGTGAGGGCACCCACGCAGTGGGCAGGCGATACGTGCGAAAGCGCGGGATTCCACAAGGGGGCCGCAGCCCCCTTTGGCGGTTGGTTCATCGGAGGTAAAGCCTACTCGGTGCTCTAACAACCGAACTAAATCACTTAATCAACCATCAACCAAATCTACCTAAAACTAAACTGAATTAAAGTGAGGTAAAATTTATCTATTGGTTTATTACCCTTATTTATCTAATACTGTCGCTCTTTCCAATTCAGAATAATTCGTTATGACACAAAAAACCGAAAACGCCGGTTTAAGCCCAGCCTTGATCGTCTTGATGTCGGTCGCTACCGGACTGGCAGTTGCCAGCAACTATTATGCCCAGCCATTGCTGGAAACCATCGCACAAGCCTTTAATCTTTCGGTCAATCAGGCCGGTTTCATCGTAACGGCGGCTCAGTTGGGCTACGCGGTGGGGTTAATGTTCCTGGTTCCTTTGGGAGATATGTTTGAACGACGTGGGTTGATTGTCGGCATGACTCTGCTGGCTGCAGGTGGCATGCTGATTACCGCGATGTCGCAAAACCTCGTCATGATGATTGTCGGCACCGCCCTCACCGGCTTGTTCTCAGTGGTGGCGCAACTGCTGGTGCCCTTAGCCGCTACACTGGCTGCACCGGAAAAACGCGGCAAAGTGGTCGGTATTATCATGAGCGGCCTGTTGTTGGGCATTTTACTGGCACGAACTGTGGCGGGCGCATTGGCCTCCATCGGGGGATGGCGCACCATTTATTGGGTTGCCAGTGTATTAATGATAATCATGGCGTTGATTCTATGGCGCTATCTGCCGCGTTATAAGCAACATTCTGGCCTCAATTATAGCCAGTTGCTCGGCTCAATATTTTCTTTATTTATCCGTACTCCAGTGCTGCGCACCCGCGCCTTACTGGGCGCACTATCCTTTGCCAACTTTAGTGTCTTGTGGACATCAATGGCTTTCCTGCTGGCTTCGCCACCTTTTGGCTATTCAGAAGCCACGATTGGGCTATTTGGTTTGGTCGGCGCGGCGGGGGCATTAATGGCCACCAAAGCGGGTCAACTGGCAGATAAAGGAAAGGCGCGGATAACCACCAGCGTGGGTTTGGTATTATTGCTGTTGTCATGGATCCCAATAGCCCTGGGACAGCATTCAATCATTGCGCTGATAATCGGGATTATCGTGTTAGATCTGGCCGTTCAAGGGGTACATGTCACCAATCAGAGCGTGATATACCGCATGATGCCTGAAGCCAGGAATCGCTTAACTGCAGGCTACATGACCACTTACTTTATTGGTGGGGCACTAGGTTCCCTGATTTCAGCCGCCGCCTATCAACATGCAGGCTGGTATGGCGTGGCGCTTGCCGGGCTGGTGCTATGTATCTTGAACATCACCACCTGGTTGGCAGGTAAACGCTTTGATCCCCCAGCCAATCAACCTGTCGAGTAATCTTGATTAGTTAGCTAACTAATAATCAATTAAGATATAAATTTGGGTTATAGGGTATTAAGACAATTACCACTCTGGTAATGTTACTTAACTTTATCCTATATCCTAAATAATTCGAGTTGCAGGAAGGCGGCAAGTGAGAGAACCCGATGAGCTTACTGTGTTGTAAGTGATTATTCGGGTTATTAAGCGCGGCCAACGCACATGCGGCTTGAAGTATGACGGATATATAACCCAAATTACCAATAGCTGACCCTATGCAAAGCCAAACCACCGACTCCCCCTCGACGGCCCAGCCGACAGCCACCTTTATTGAAGGAATAACCGATAGCCTACCGATTGTTATCGGTTATCTACCCGTCGCTTTTGCCTTTGGTTTGAGTTCGGTAAAACTTGGCTTTACTCCATGGGAAGGTATTTTCTTTTCTTGCATTATTTATGCCGGAGCCAGCCAATTCGTTATTACTGCCCTGCTCAGTGCGGGGATGTCATTATGGGTTTCCGCCTTGACCGTGATGGCTATGGATGTCCGCCATATCTTATACGGGCCAGCACTGAAACACCGCATTGTGACCAAGTTATCGGGCAAAAAAACGGCACTGTGGGCTTTTGGTCTTACTGATGAAGTTTTTGCCGCCGCAACAACCAAGCTAATGAAAGATCAACGGCGCTGGAGTGAGAACTGGATGCTTGGCATCGCGTTCACCTCCTGGTTGTCTTGGGTGGCTGGCACCGCTATTGGCGCAATGTTTGGTAATGGGCCGCTGGAAAATTACCCGGCGATTGAAGCATCACTCTCCTTTATGCTCCCGGCGCTATTCCTAAGCTTCCTATTGGCCTCGTTCAAACGCCAATACAGCCTTACCGTTATTGCTTCACTGACGGGGGCCTTGCTGGGCGTGCTGCTGTTCTCTATTCCAGTGGCTATTTTGGCCGGTATTGGCAGCGGATGTCTGGCTGCCCTGATCCAACCCGTCCCTGAGGCCGTCTTAGAACACAACGAGAATGATAAAGAGGAGCCAAAACCATGAATATGGATGTTCTGATCATTGGTTTGGTAGTAGGAACGGTCAATTACCTATTTCGATATCTGCCACTGCGCCTTGGGCCTGCCCGCAAACAAGCGGGCCTGCAACGAGGTAAAGCCTCCCTGTTGCTAGACAGTATCGGGATCGCCTCTATCTGCGCGTTATTGGTGGTTTCCAGTACCCCGGAGATAGTGCATAACCCACAGAAATTAACTCCTACACTGATTGGTTTTTTAGTTATCTGCGGATGCTTTTATAGAACCAACAGTATTATCTTCGCCACGTTACTGGGAGCGCTCAGTTACGGTCTGACATTCAAATTACTGATGATTTTGACATAACAATTTGCCTGAATTGTGAGCTGAAACACAATATCCTTACAATTAATAATACTAATTATTCACACGCAGTGACTGAATAACACGAATTGCTAAATTTTTCTCTTATTAACCCGTTTACATTATTAGTCACTACCGTTACTGTACCATTTGAAATTAATGAGGCTCCTTATAATGGAAAGTTCCTTTAGTCCCATCGAGCAGATGCTTAACTCTCGTGCCAAACGTCTGAAAGATTTCCCTTACCAAGAAATTCTGCTGACACGCTTATGTATGCATATGCACAGTAAATTGCTGGAAAATCGCAATAAGATGCTGAAAGCGCAAGGGATTAACGAGACCCTGTTTATGGCACTAATTACGCTGGAAGCACAAGAGAGCCACAGTATTCAGCCGTCAGAACTCAGTGCCGCACTGGGGTCTTCACGCACCAATGCCACCCGTATTGCTGACGAGTTGGAAAAGAAAGGCTGGATTGAACGCCGTGAAAGCCATAATGACCGACGTTGTTTGCATTTACATCTGACCGAGGCGGGCGTTGAGTTTTTAAATCAACTACTTCCCCCACAACATAAGTGTCTGCATTTTCTTTGGTCAACTCTGGACGCCGACGAGCAGCAACAACTTGAAGCGCTGACGCGCAAGTTACTGACGCGTTTGGACCAAATGGAAACACCGGAACAGTAATTCCACCGGTTCTATCCAGATACATAACTTTTATCCAGGTAAATCACTATGTCATCCCCACATAGCTGGAGACTCGCGCCCCTGCTTGTCGTGCTCATACTGGCGGGCTGCGCCTCAAGCGATAATATTGCTCCTCAGTCTCACATGCTGGATAACCAACAACTGCAATTGGCACAACCTAAAGTCAGCTCGTTGGCACTCAGTCCTCAGTGGTGGCGGGTACTGGAAGATCCTCAACTTGATGCTTTGATGACTCAAAGCTTACAAACCTCGCCTTCGCTTAAACAAGCGGCAGCGCGGGTGCGTGAAGCGCAAAGCGTAATGGGTCAGGCCGATGCAGCGAATGGCCCCAACCTGGATCTCAACGGTAGCAGTAAACGGGAAAAGGTCTCGCAAAATACACTACAACCGTTCTTGCAATCTTATCCCGACAAGCCCTTGTATGAGACTTCCAATACGCTCGGCCTGAATCTTAGCTATGAATTTGATTGGTGGGGTAAATACCGCAATCGGGTCAATGCCGCCAATGCACAGGTTAATGCTGCCCGCGCAGAACAGCAGCAGGCCGCGCTGACACTAACCAGCTCAGTGGCATCAGTTTATTACCAATTACAGAGTAATTTTGCCCTGCAAAATGTATTGCAGCAGGAAGTCGATAATAATGATCGTCTGGCTGAACTGCGCACGAAGCAATATCAAGCAGGCATCTATGGCGTTGAAATTCCTCAGCAAACAAAAGCTCAGGCGGATACGGCCAAACAACAAATCATTCAACTGCAATCTCAAGGCGAACAACTGAAACATCAGTTGGCAGCGCTGACAGGGCAAGGCCCAAGTGCTACACAAAATTTGCGCCAAGTACCATTACCCGATATCACCCGCCTGGCCCCTAAAGGCGAGCTGACCACGGATTTATTAGGTAAACGACCGGATATTACTGCTCAGCGCCAACTGGTTGAATCTTATGACCAACGAGTTAAAGCAGCACGTAAAGAGTTTTATCCCAGCTTATCCATTACCGGATTTGCTGGGCTTTCTACCACTAACTTCCAGGGCACCAACCCTAATCTGTTGGAAGCAGCCAGTCAGGCATGGAACGTTGCACCCGCCATCTCACTGCCCATTTTCCACGCAGGCGCGTTGCGCAGTAAGTTAGGCGAAGAATCAGCCCTTTATGATGAAGCGGTTGAATCCTATAACCAAACCATCCTCAATGCTGTACGGGAAACTGCGGATGCCATCACCATCCAACAAAGCAGTCAACTCCAGCTACAGCAAGCTATATCCGCATCGCAATCTATGCAAAAGGTTTATAACGTCGCCGACGCTCGATATACGGCAGGGATTATCGGACGCGATGAACTGTTGATTAGCCAGTCGCAATACCTGCAACAGCAGCAATCACAACTCAATGCCAGCAACAACTTATTGCAGGCCAAGATTGGTTTGATCCGTTCACTCGGTGGTGGCTATCAGGCCCCCGTCAGTGATGGTTCACAAAATAAAATAATATAAAACAATATATATCCTAGATAGTTCGAGTTGCAGGAAGACGGCAAGTGAGGGAGTCCCGATAAACTTACTGTGTTGTAAGTGATTCGGGTGATTGAACGTAGCCAACACACATGCAGCTTGAAGTATGACGGGTATAGAGCGTGGAGAACAGCATGAGTACAAACGCGGAAGCTCAAGTACCGCAACAACCGCAGAATAAAAAGAAGCAACGTAAACGCGTGCTGCTAATACTGACGGGTATTTTTATTATTATTGGGGTGGCTTACCTTATTTATTGGTTCCTGGTGCTACGTCATCACCAAGAGACTGATAATGCCTATGTTTCGGGCAATCAGGTACAGATAATGTCACAGGTTCCCGGCAGTGTGGTCAGTGTTAATTTTGAAAATACTGATCTGGTCAAAAGTGGCGATGTGTTGTTAACACTTGACCCAACAGATGCCGAGCAAGCTTACGAGCAAGCGAAAACTGCACTGGCAAATACTGTGCGGCAAACCCACCAGCTCATCATTAACAGCAAACAGTATCAGGCCAATATTGCGCTGAAGAAAACTGAACTGAGCAAAGCACAAAATGACCTGAAACGCCGTGTGGTACTGGGTTCTGTTGATGCAATTGGTCGTGAAGAACTGCAACACGCCCGTGATGCCGCCGATGCAGCGCAAGCTTCATTGGATGTGGCGATTGCACAATATAACGCCAATCAGGCGCTGGTTCTGAATACGCCACTGGAAAAACAACCAGCGGTCGAACAAGCGGCGGCCAAACTGCGTGATGCCTGGCTCGCCCTGCAACGTACCAAAGTTGTCAGCCCAATCACCGGTTTTGTTTCGCGTCGAAGCGTGCAATTGGGCGCTGAAATTGCCAATGGTGCGCCATTGATGGCGGTCATTCCGGCTAATGAAATGTGGATTGACGCTAACTTTAAAGAAACACAATTAGCCAATATGCGTATTGGTCAACCCGCCACAGTAGTCACTGATTTCTACGGTGATGATGTCGTCTTCCAAGGGAAAGTTGTCGGTCTGGATATGGGAACAGGCAGCGCTTTCTCACTGCTACCCGCGCAAAACGCAACCGGTAACTGGATCAAAGTGGTTCAGCGTTTGCCGGTTCGTATTGAACTGGATGCCAAACAGCTGGCTGAACATCCGCTACGTATTGGTTTATCAACCACCGTTAGGGTGGACACCGCCGATACCGACGGACAGGTATTAGCGCAAAACGTACGTAAAGAACCGGCATTTGTCACCAATGCGTTGTCATTGGATTTAGCGCCAGTTAATCAAATGATTAGCGATATTGTTCATGCGAATGCGGGTTAATGTTGATGCAAATGCAAATTAAGCGCGCCGGAGGCCTCTGTGGCACAAAAACCGCTTGAGGGTGCCCAACTAGCCTGGATGACAGTCGCATTATCACTAGCGACTTTCATGCAGGTGCTGGATTCCACCATTGCAAACGTGGCTATTCCGACAATTGCCGGAGATCTTGGCTCGTCCAACTCCCAAGGCACATGGGTTATTACCTCATTCGGTGTGGCAAATGCGATTTCAATCCCGATCACTGGTTGGCTGGCAAAACGCATCGGTGAAGTCAGATTGTTCCTGTGGTCAACAGGGTTATTTGCACTGGCTTCATGGCTGTGTGGCGTGTCAAACAGCCTGGGAATGCTTATCTTCTTCCGGGTCATTCAAGGGCTGGTCGCAGGCCCATTGATCCCATTGTCACAAAGCTTACTCCTGAATAACTACCCGCCCGCGAAGCGAAGTATGGCCCTGGCATTGTGGTCGATGACTATTGTTGTCGCCCCAATCTTTGGGCCGATCCTCGGCGGTTATATCAGTGACAACTATCACTGGGGCTGGATCTTCTTTATCAATATCCCGATTGGACTGGTCGTCATTTTGGTGGCCGGCAGTACGCTGAAAGGGCGAGAAACCAAAACAGAAATCAAACCTATTGATACCGTGGGATTGGTATTATTGGTGGTGGGTATCGGTGCCTTACAAATCATGCTCGACCAAGGTAAGGAGCTGGACTGGTTTAACTCAACCGAGATAATCGTCCTGACGGTCATTGCCGTGATTGCCATTACCTTCCTGATAGTGTGGGAGCTAACCGACGACCATCCGGTAATTGATTTGTCATTATTCAAATCGAGAAACTTTACTATTGGTTGTTTGTGTATCAGCTTGGCCTATATGCTGTACTTTGGCGCAATTGTCTTGCTGCCGCAGCTACTACAGGAGGTATATGGTTATACCGCCACCTGGGCCGGTCTGGCATCGGCGCCTGTGGGTATCTTGCCTGTCTTGCTGTCACCTATCATTGGGCGTTTCTCGCATCGCATTGATATGCGGCAGTTAGTCACATTCAGCTTCATTATGTATGCAGTTTGTTTCTACTGGCGAGCATATACATTCGAACCGGGAATGGACTTTGGTGCCTCGGCGTGGCCGCAGTTTGTGCAAGGTTTTGCTATTGCCTGCTTCTTTATGCCACTGACAGCGATTACTTTGTCCGGCTTACCGCCGGAGCGTATGGCGGCAGCATCCAGTTTGTCTAACTTCCTGCGAACATTGGCCGGGTCGATTGGTACCTCAATCACCACCACTTTGTGGACGCAAAGAGAGTCGATGCACCATTCGCAGTTGACGGAGTTTGTTAATCCGTTTAACCCGAATGCCACACAGATGTATCAGGATTTAGAAAAGCTGGGGATGAACCAGCAGCAAGCGTCGGCTTATCTGGCGCGAGAAATTACCAATCAGGGGCTGATTATCTCTGCCAATGAGATCTTCTGGCTCTCGGCTGGGGTGTTCCTACTGCTACTGGCTCTGGTGTGGTTTGCCAAACCGCCATTTACCTCCGGTGGAGGCGGTGGCGGTGCGCACTAACAGGCAATGCTGAGCAACAAAAAGGGCGCTGACTTATCATCAGCGCCCTTTAAGGTTATCGACAAAGCTATTTTATAGTTCGGAGATTAGCGGGGGCGACTGCACCGATGGGCGCTCCGACGGCTTATGCCGTTACGACTCATTCGGCACATTTCCCCACTTATCAACTTGTTACTTTATATTTTAGCTATTGCAACGACGAATGAATTAAGCCTGATTTTGACGCCACCACTCCGACAGCAAAATACCCGTCGCGACAGACACATTCAAACTTTCGACTTTGCCAGTACCACCGATAGACACACTCACATCACCCTGCTGCCAGGCGCTGTCGGTTAGGCCATCACTTTCTTGCCCTAAAACCAGCACCATTTTAGCTGGCAGTTCAGCTTTTGCCAGACTAACACCTTTATGGCTTGAGGTGGTCACGATGGTGTAGCCAGCTTTACGAAAGGTATCCAACACAGAAAGGAAATCATCAGCATTGATTGCTTTGATATGCTCCGCACCGCCTTCTGCGGTACGAACTGCCGCACCAGACTCCAGCATCGCTGGGTCTTGCAGCAACACGCCGTTAATACCAAAGTGCGCACAGGTACGCATAATGCCACCCAGATTATGGGGGTTACCCACATCTTCCAGTGCCAGTACACAATCTTTCGCCTGAGTTTGCTGTTGCAGATAAGTTTCTGCATCCAAACCCTGACGTTTCTTAATAAGGAAACACACGCCACCGTGGTGTTCAGTGCCAGACGCTTTTGCCAGCTCATCTTCTTCAACCACATGATAAGCCTTGCGGTTAGCCGCCATCCATTTCAGCGCTTCGCGAAAACGTGGGGTAACTGACTGCACAAACCAGGCGCGCACGATAGCATCAGGGCGGCTTTCAAACAGCGCTTTACAGGCATTTTCGCCATAAACGCGTGTTTCTTCAGCCCGTTGACGACGCAGTTGTGCCGGATCTACATGGCTTTTACCACTGATACCGCCGTGATCAAACTCTGGTTCTTCTGATGGCGCACGAGACACGGTTTTCCACGGTGAATCGTAAGGGCCATTATTATCAGAACGCGCCGGACGGCTAGGACTCACGCGTTCATTACGGCCGGAATCGTTACGACGTGAGTCATTATTACGCGGTGAACTGCCCCGACCTGCATTATCACCCGGACGACCTTTGCCTGCCGGACGCGGGTTTTTACCCCGGTTATTGCTGTTACGGTCGTCGCTGCTGTTTTCGTCACTGCGGACGTACATCACTTTAACTTTGCCGTTTTTGCCACTAAATGAATCGTTCATTGTCTTCTCCACCAACGCGCAGGGCGCGAAGATTACCTGATGTCTGCTCGGTTAGCCATAAGCAAGCGCTAAAAGCTAGCAACTATCGTATTCATCGAATAAACCATTTTGGCAATGACTTCATTTATATCCATAATAGATAACAACAACGAAACAATTCAGCTCATATTGACTGTCTGGTTTCTCTTTATCTACTCAGATACAAAATAAAGGCTAATTTATGAATACGGTATGTACAGCTTGTATGGCGACGAATCGCCTACCTGAAGCACGTATTGATGACGGCGCTAAATGTGGGCGCTGTGGCCACTCTTTATTTGATGGCAGCGTCATTAACGCCACCGCCGAAACACTGGATAAACTGCTGCAAGATGACTTGCCGGTCGTCATCGACTTCTGGGCTCCTTGGTGTGGCCCTTGCCGCAGCTTCGCGCCCATTTTTGCAGAGGTTGCCAAAGAGCGCGCCGGAAAAGTTCGCTTTGTTAAAATCAATACTGAAGCAGAACAGGCACTCAGCACGCGTTTCCGTATCCGCAGCATTCCCACCATTATGCTGTATCAAAACGGCAAAATGGTCGATATGTTAAGCGGCGCATTGCCAAAGGCCGCTTTTGATAATTGGCTAAATGAACAATTATCAGTGGAACCCGTTGCCCGCTAAGCTAGTTTAACTCATTTATCACCATTCGGGGCAGTTCGACTGCCCGATAAAGCCCACGCCCTGACAGTTTTCTGTTGGGGCGTTGTTTTTTCTTTTATGGTATGACTGAGCACCAGGGTTGATTAGAATAGCGCTATTTCTTCAGGAGTCCGTTGTGACTGAATCATCTACTACCGACCAGGCTTTATCTACGGTCATAACGACGGGAAATGCAGTACTGCGGTTACGCCAGCAGCGGTTATCCGCATCTACCCGCCCGTATCGCGCTCGTGGCTGCCGCGCTATTCGCTGCCAAGGCTGCCTGCTGACTGAGCGCTTTTGTTTGTGTGACACCATCAAACCACAAACAGCCAGCAGCCGCTTTTGCCTGATCATGTTTGATACTGAGCCCCTTAAACCCAGTAATACCGGCCGCCTAATTGCTGATATTCTGCCAAACACTCAAGCCTTCCTCTGGGCGCGAACAGAAGTTGATCCTGAGCTTTTAGCCGCAATACGCGACCCTTCTCGTCAGCCTTATGTGGTCTTTCCGGAAAAATATGCCGACCCTGACCGGCAGGTACTCAATCAATTACCTAATAGCGATAAACCACCGTTATTTATTTTACTGGATGGTACTTGGACTGAAGCTAAAAAAATGTTCCGCAGAAGCCCGTATCTTTCCGAACTCCCCATGTTGTCGCTGAATGTCAGTAACACCTCGGATTATCTACTGCGTGAAGCACAACGTCCGGAACAACATTGCACTGTCGAGGTTGCCGCAGCCCTGCTGCAACAAGCCGGTGATATTCAGGCAGCGGATGGATTAACCGCGCATTTCCATTATTTCCGTCAGCAATATTTAGCCGGAAAACCTCATCATCCAGTGGGCCGAGTCACAGCAAGTATCGAAGATATCGCATAAAATCAGTAAAGCGGCCTGTAACTTATGCAACTTGAAAGATGGCGGGGATAATATGAGCCAACGTGGATTAGAAGCACTACTACGCCCGAAGTCTATTGCCGTTATTGGCGCCTCTGAAAAACCGGAGCGCGCGGGTTTTCTGATGATGCGTAATCTGCTGGATGGCGGGTTCAATGGCCCAATCCTCCCCGTCACCCCTACTCATAAAGCAGTTTGCGGTGTATTGGCTTACGCCAATATCGCCAGCCTACCCATCACGCCTGACTTAGCCATTTTATGTACCCATGATCGCCGTAACCTAACGCTGCTGGACGATTTGGGTACCCGTGGCTGTAAGGCTGTGATTATCCTGTCGGCGGCAACTGAACAATTTTCTGAGCTAAAAGCCTGTGCGCAGCGTCACCACATGCGCCTGCTTGGCCCAAACAGCTTAGGTTTACTGGCACCGTGGCAAGGATTAAATGCCAGTTTCTCACCAGTCCCGATCAAAAAAGGTCGACTGGCGTTTATCTCCCAGTCAGCGGCAGTAGCTAACACCATTTTGGACTGGGCACAGCAACGGGAAGTGGGCTTCTCTTATTTTATTGCGCTGGGCGATAGCCTGGATATTGATGTCGATGACTTACTCGACTTCCTTGCCCGAGACGGTAAAACCAGCGCTATCATGTTGTATATCGAGCATATTAGTGATGCGCGTCGCTTCTTATCGGCTTCACGCAGTGCTTCACGTAATAAACCGATTCTGGTGGTAAAAAGCGGCCGCAGCCAACGTGCGCAACAGTTACTCAGCGGTCAGCAAGGTTTGGACGCCGCCTATGATGCAGCTATTCAACGTGCTGGCCTGTTACGGGTTCAGGATACTCACGAGCTCTTTTCAGCAGTCGAAACGCTGAGTCATATGCACCCACTGCGCGGTGAGCGGCTACTGATTGTGAGTAATGGGGCAGCCCCGGCGGCGATGGCATTGGATGAGTTAATTAGCCGTAACGGTAAGTTGGCAACACTCTCTGATAGCACCCAATCCGCGCTGAGTGCTGCGCTACCGCCTTTTGTTTCCATACGTAACCCAATAGACCTGCGAGATGATGCTAGCGCCGAACGCTATTTAGCGGCGCTTAGACCCTTATTGGACAGCACCGATTATGACGCGTTACTGCTGATCCACTCACCGAGTGCTGCGGCACCAGGCAGTAAAACCGCTGAGTTATTGATATCGGCCATCCGTCAGCACCCACGTGGCAAGCGTATTACTTTGCTAACTAACTGGTGCGGTGAATATTCATCACAAGATGCCCGGCGTTTATTCACGGAAGCTGGTATCCCAACCTATCGCACACCAGAAGGCGCGATAACCGCGTTTATGCACATGGTGGAATACCGCCGTAACCAAAAACAGTTGAAAGAAACACCGGCGTTGCCTGTCGGCCTCACTGCCAATACTGCGCATGTACACCAGTTAATTCGCCAGGCGCTGGCAGAAGGAACAACTCAACTGGATACCCATGAAGTGCAGCCGATCCTTGAAGCCTATGGCCTGAGCATGCTACCAACCTGGATTGCCAGTGATAGTGTAGAAGCGGTACACATCGCCGGGCAGCTAGGATACCCGGTGGCCATCAAACTCCGCTCGCCAGATATTGCGCACAAATCAGAAGTTCAGGGGGTCATGCTATACCTGCGTACCGCAATGGAAGTGCAACGAGCCGCAGACGATATCCTCGATCGCGTAAAACGGACTTATCCTCAAGCCCGTATCGACGGTTTACTGGTACAAAGTATGGCAAACCGTGCCGGAGCACAGGAGCTGCGGATTGCGGTCGAGCAAGATGCCATCTTCGGCCCACTGATTATGCTAGGGGAAGGCGGTATTGAATGGCACCATGAAACACAGGCGGCAGTCGCATTACCGCCACTGAATATGGCATTAGCCCGCTACCTGATAATTCAGGCGGTAAAAGGTGGAAAGATTCGTAACCGTGGTTCACTGCAACCTTTGGACATTCCGGGGCTAAGTCGCTTGCTGGTGCAGGTCTCTAACCTGATTATTGATTGCCCTGAAATCTCACGTTTAGATATTCATCCCGTGCTTGCTTCTGGGAATGAGTTCACGTTGCTGGATGTATCAATGCAGTTGGCACCCGTTACTGGTGACCCACAAGCTCGGCTGGCCATTCGCCCCTACCCACACGAGTTAGAACAAACCGTGGTGCTAAAAGACGGATCTGATTGCCTGTTTCGTCCCATCTTGCCGGAAGATGAACCGCTGCTAAAATTATTTATCGACCAAGTGACTAAAGAAGATCTCTATTATCGCTACTTCAGCGAGATCAACGAATTCAGTCACGACGATTTGGCGAATATGACCCAAATTGACTATGATCGTGAGATGGCCTTCGTTGCTGTGCGCCAAACTGTGGCAGGGCCGGAAATCATTGGTGTTACCCGCGCGCTGTCCGATCCTGACAATATAGATGCAGAGTTTGCAGTATTAGTGCGTTCGGATCTAAAAGGGCTGGGGCTGGGACGAGAGTTGCTTGAGAAAATGATCCAGTACACTCGCAGCCACGGCTTAACACGCCTAACGGCGGTCACTATGCCCAATAACCGTGGCATGATAGGGTTAGCAAAAAAACTGGGTTTTAGTATTGATGTGCAGATGGAGGATGGGATCGTTAATCTAGAGCTGGCACTTTGATTTCAATCACATGAATCACTGTGATATAGCCCACATAGATAAGTGATTCAGTCTACGCTTGGCAAAACTTGCGCACAATCCGGAAAAGTAGTGGTATTATCGCCCGACTCTATGGATTAGTGTTTTTTTGGATATGGCGGTTCTGCCATCAAATAACAAGAGAAGAAGCGCACTGTGATGTTGTCAAAATTCAAACGTAGCAAACATCAACAACACCTTGCACAACTGCCCAAACTCCCCCAGCCAGTTGATGATGTCCAAACGCTTTATTGTCCCAAGGTTTTCCGCTCAACTCTGCTGGAATTAATAGGCCAAGCGACCAAACGTATCTATCTGGTGGCGCTTTACCTTGAGCAGGATGATGCAGGCCGTGATGTGATGAGTGCCCTCTATCAGGCTAAGCAGCGGTATCCTGAGCTTGAAATTTGTGTATTAGTCGACTGGCATCGTGCGCAACGTGGCCGTATTGGGGCCGCCGCCGTTAATACTAATGCAGATTGGTATTGTGAGATGGCAGAGAAGCATCCGGACGTCTGCGTTCCGGTTTATGGTGTCCCGGTGAATACCCGCGAAGCCCTTGGCGTATTGCATCTGAAAGGTTTTGTCATTGATGACACCGTTATTTACAGCGGTGCCAGCATCAATGACGTCTATCTCTATCAAAATGATAAGTATCGCTATGATCGCTACCAATTAATCACAAATCCATCATTGGCCAATATTATGGTTGATTATGTGAAACAGCGGATTCTGAGCGCAGGTGCTGTTCAACGTCTCGATCGCACCGATCGACCGACTAATCCCGAGATCAAAAATGAAACCCGACAGTTTCGCTCGTCACTGCGAGATATCGGTTATCAATTCCCAGCACAGGCTGGTAATGATGAATTAGCAGTGACCCCGTTGGTTGGGCTAGGTAAGAAAAGCCAACTCAACAAGACAATTCATCATTTAATGGCTTCTGCGGATGAACGCCTCACTATCTGTACGCCCTACTTCAATCTGCCTGCATTGTTAGTTCGCAATATCATTTATCTGCTGCGAGAAGGTAAACAGGTTGAGATTATTGTTGGCGACAAAACTGCAAACGATTTTTATATTCCCGAAGATCAACCGTTTAAAATTATAGGCGCATTGCCATACTTATATGAAATCAACTTGCGCCGCTTCCTCAGCCGCTTACAGCGCTTTGTGGACAATGGCCAACTGATTGTTCGTTTATGGAAAGATGGCGACAATACCTATCATCTGAAAGGAATGTGGGTAGATAATAGTTGGCAATTGATTACGGGTAATAACCTGAACCCACGTGCATGGCGTCTGGATCTGGAGAATGCTATTTTGATCCACGATCCTAAGCATGAGATGCATGAGCAGCGTGCAAAAGAGCTGGAATGCATTCGAACTCATACTAAAGTTGTTTCACACTACCTTGAACTCGAGAATATCCAGCAATATCCGGTCAAGGTACGTAAGTTGATCCGCCGCTTACGCAGAATTCGTATCGACCGACTGATTAGTCGCATTCTATAAATCTAAATAAAAAACCCGGGACTATACCGGGTTTTCTGTCTCTGGCCTAGGGAGAGACTGCATGTGGTACTCACCTTGTCTTCGTCCTTTAATTCTTGCCCCGCTACTTTTTGCCAGTTCTGCATGTACCCATATGGCCAATGACAATTGGACAGGGAAGGATAAAACACAACACTTCTTTGCCTCTGCCGTACTTGCTGCTGCGGGTACGGCCTATGGTGAACATCAGAACTGGTCTGATGTAAAAAGCCGTAATTTCGGTCTGCTATTTTCGATAGGTATCGGCGCAGGTAAGGAGCTATATGATAGTCGCCAAGGTGGTACTGGCTGGAGTTGGAAAGATTTTGCCTGGGATGTAGCCGGCGCGGTGACTGGCTATAGCCTCTATCAGGCAGTCAATTGACACTTTATCCTGTTTGTCACATATCATGCTCGGGCCGTCTCTGTCAGAACCATAAAACAAAAAAGGCCACCCGCCAGGGTAGCCTTCTCTTTTATTTGGCTTTTCATGCACAAAAATTCACGCCAAACTCTATACAAAAAACGCTTTCTCTCGTTTTTTGTATAATTCACACATAGCAAAAACCCCACGCTTTTGGCATGGGGTCTTGGCTTGATTTGATGCCTGGCAGTGTCCTACTCTCGCATGGGGAGACCCCACACTACCATCGGCGCTACGGCGTTTCACTTCTGAGTTCGGCATGGGTTCAGGTGGTCCCACCGCGCTATGGCCGCCAGGCAAATTCTGTTTTAATTAACCCGCTTGGTATCTCTACCCAGCCAGCCAACCCAATCTCGGAACTTCGCTGAAAATTAATCTCACTCTCTCAAATCCAAAACACCTTTGGTGTTGTAAGGTTAAGCCTCACGGATCATTAGTACTGGTTAGCTCAATGCATCGCTGCACTTACACACCCAGCCTATCAACGTCATAGTCTTTAACGTTCCTTCAGGGGGCTTAAAGCCCCAGGGAAGACTCATCTCGAGGCAAGTTTCCCGCTTAGATGCTTTCAGCGGTTATCTCTTCCGAATTTAGCTACCGGGCAATGCCATTGGCATGACAACCCGAACACCAGTGATTCGTCCACTCCGGTCCTCTCGTACTAGGAGCAGCCCCTCTCAATCTTCCAACGCCCACGGCAGATAGGGACCGAACTGTCTCACGACGTTCTAAACCCAGCTCGCGTACCACTTTAAATGGCGAACAGCCATACCCTTGGGACCTACTTCAGCCCCAGGATGTGATGAGCCGACATCGAGGTGCCAAACACCGCCGTCGATATGAACTCTTGGGCGGTATCAGCCTGTTATCCCCGGAGTACCTTTTATCCGTTGAGCGATGGCCCTTCCATTCAGAACCACCGGATCACTAAGACCTACTTTCGTACCTGCTCGAGCCGTCACTCTCGCAGTCAAGCTAGCTTATGCCTTTGCACTAACCTCACGATGTCCGACCGTGATTAGCTAACCTTCGTGCTCCTCCGTTACTCTTTGGGAGGAGACCGCCCCAGTCAAACTACCCACCAGACACTGTCCTCACCCCGGATTACGGGGCCGAGTTAGAACATCAAACATTAAAGGGTGGTATTTCAAGGTTGGCTCCATGCAGACTGGCGTCCACACTTCGTTGCCTCCCACCTATCCTACACATCAAGGCTCAATGTTCAGTGTCAAGCTATAGTAAAGGTTCACGGGGTCTTTCCGTCTTGCCGCGGGTACACTGCATCTTCACAGCGAGTTCAATTTCACTGAGTCTCGGGTGGAGACAGCCTGGCCATCATTACGCCATTCGTGCAGGTCGGAACTTACCCGACAAGGAATTTCGCTACCTTAGGACCGTTATAGTTACGGCCGCCGTTTACTGGGGCTTCGATCAAGAGCTTCGCCTTGCGGCTGACCCCATCAATTAACCTTCCAGCACCGGGCAGGCGTCACACCGTATACGTCCACTTTCGTGTTTGCACAGTGCTGTGTTTTTATTAAACAGTTGCAGCCAGCTGGTATCTGCGACTGGCTTCGGCGCCGAGAGCAAGTCTCTTTACCTAATGCCAGCGTGCCTTCTCCCGAAGTTACGGCACCATTTTGCCTAGTTCCTTCACCCGAGTTCTCTCAAGCGCCTGAGTATTCTCTACCTGACCACCTGTGTCGGTTTGGGGTACGATTTAATGTTACCTGATGCTTAGAGGCTTTTCCTGGAAGCTTGGCATCAACTACTTCACCACCGTAGTGGCTCGTCATCACACCTCAGCGTTGATAAGTAACCGGATTTACCAAGTCACTCCGCCTACATGCTTAAACCGGGACAACCGTCGCCCGGCTAGCCTAGCCTTCTCCGTCCCCCCTTCGCAGTAACACCAAGTACAGGAATATTAACCTGTTTCCCATCGACTACGCTTTTCAGCCTCGCCTTAGGGGTCGACTCACCCTGCCCCGATTAACGTTGGACAGGAACCCTTGGTCTTCCGGCGTGCGGGTTTTTCACCCGCATTATCGTTACTTATGTCAGCATTCGCACTTCTGATACCTCCAGCAACCCTCACAGGTCACCTTCAACGGCTTACAGAACGCTCCCCTACCCAACAACACCTAAGTGTCGCTGCCGCAGCTTCGGTGCATGGTTTAGCCCCGTTACATCTTCCGCGCAGGCCGACTCGACCAGTGAGCTATTACGCTTTCTTTAAATGATGGCTGCTTCTAAGCCAACATCCTGGCTGTCTATGCCTTCCCACATCGTTTCCCACTTAACCATGACTTTGGGACCTTAGCTGGCGGTCTGGGTTGTTTCCCTCTTCACGACGGACGTTAGCACCCGCCGTGTGTCTCCCGTGATAACATTCTTCGGTATTCGGAGTTTGCATCGGTTTGGTAAGCCGGGGTGGCCCCCTAGCCGAAACAGTGCTCTACCCCCGAAGATGAGTTCACGAGGCGCTACCTAAATAGCTTTCGGGGAGAACCAGCTATCTCCCGGTTTGATTGGCCTTTCACCCCCAGCCACAAGTCATCCGCTAATTTTTCAACATTAGTCGGTTCGGTCCTCCAGTTAGTGTTACCCAACCTTCAACCTGCCCATGGCTAGATCACCGGGTTTCGGGTCTATACCTTGCAACTAGACGCCCAGTTAAGACTCGGTTTCCCTACGGCTCCCCTATTCGGTTAACCTTGCTACAAAATATAAGTCGCTGACCCATTATACAAAAGGTACGCAGTCACACCACGAAGGTGCTCCCACTGCTTGTACGTACACGGTTTCAGGTTCTATTTCACTCCCCTCGCCGGGGTTCTTTTCGCCTTTCCCTCACGGTACTGGTTCACTATCGGTCAGTCAGGAGTATTTAGCCTTGGAGGATGGTCCCCCCATATTCAGACAGGATGTCACGTGTCCCGCCCTACTCATCGAGTTCACAGCAAGTGTGTTTTTGTGTACGGGAGTATCACCCTGTACCCTGCGACTTTCCAGACGCTTCCACTAACACACAAACTGATTCAGACTCTGGGCTCCTCCCCGTTCGCTCGCCGCTACTGGGGGAATCTCGGTTGATTTCTTTTCCTCGGGGTACTTAGATGTTTCAGTTCCCCCGGTTCGCCTTGCATGGCTATGTATTCACCATGCAATAGTGCAACGAATTGCACTGGGTTTCCCCATTCGGGTATCGTCGGTTGTAACGGTTCATATCACCTTACCGACGCTTATCGCAGATTAGCACGCCCTTCATCGCCTCTGACTGCCTAGGCATCCACCGTGTACGCTTAGTCGCTTAACCTCACAACCCGAAGGTGTCTTGACGACAACTTGCGTTGTGATTATTTGAGAGACTCTAATACAGGTTAATCCTTATCTCAGTACCTCTACGGAGAGATAAGTTTCAGCTGTATTGTTTCAATTTTCAGCTTGTTCCAGATTGTTAAAGAGCAATATTTCACAACACACTGTGTCTTGCGACCGCAGTACGTTTTGAAATAATTTTTATATGGTGGAGCTAAGCGGGATCGAACCGCTGACCTCCTGCGTGCAAGGCAGGCGCTCTCCCAGCTGAGCTATAGCCCCATATAAAAAGCAAATCACCTTATTGCTGCAACTCAACAGGGAATGGTGAGTTGGTGGGTCTGAGTGGACTTGAACCACCGACCTCACCCTTATCAGGGGTGCGCTCTAACCACCTGAGCTACAGACCCAACAAGGTACTAAAGCCCGACTAATTTCTCAGTCCGGCCTTATTTGCTCGTTACTTTCTATCAGACAATCTGTGTGGACACTGCGCAATGCGTATCGTTAGGTAAGGAGGTGATCCAACCGCAGGTTCCCCTACGGTTACCTTGTTACGACTTCACCCCAGTCATGAATCACAAAGTGGTAAGCGCCCTCCCGAAGGTTAAGCTACCTACTTCTTTTGCAACCCACTCCCATGGTGTGACGGGCGGTGTGTACAAGGCCCGGGAACGTATTCACCGTAGCATTCTGATCTACGATTACTAGCGATTCCGACTTCATGGAGTCGAGTTGCAGACTCCAATCCGGACTACGACAGACTTTATGTGGTCCGCTTGCTCTCGCGAGTTCGCTTCACTTTGTATCTGCCATTGTAGCACGTGTGTAGCCCTACTCGTAAGGGCCATGATGACTTGACGTCATCCCCACCTTCCTCCGGTTTATCACCGGCAGTCTCCTTTGAGTTCCCACCATAACGTGCTGGCAACAAAGGATAAGGGTTGCGCTCGTTGCGGGACTTAACCCAACATTTCACAACACGAGCTGACGACAGCCATGCAGCACCTGTCTCACAGTTCCCGAAGGCACTAAAGCATCTCTGCTAAATTCTGTGGATGTCAAGAGTAGGTAAGGTTCTTCGCGTTGCATCGAATTAAACCACATGCTCCACCGCTTGTGCGGGCCCCCGTCAATTCATTTGAGTTTTAACCTTGCGGCCGTACTCCCCAGGCGGTCGACTTAACGCGTTAGCTCCGGAAGCCACGCCTCAAGGGCACAACCTCCAAGTCGACATCGTTTACAGCGTGGACTACCAGGGTATCTAATCCTGTTTGCTCCCCACGCTTTCGCACCTGAGCGTCAGTCTTTGTCCAGGGGGCCGCCTTCGCCACCGGTATTCCTCCAGATCTCTACGCATTTCACCGCTACACCTGGAATTCTACCCCCCTCTACAAGACTCTAGCTTGCCAGTTTCAAATGCAGTTCCCACGTTAAGCGCGGGGATTTCACATCTGACTTAACAAACCGCCTGCGTGCGCTTTACGCCCAGTAATTCCGATTAACGCTTGCACCCTCCGTATTACCGCGGCTGCTGGCACGGAGTTAGCCGGTGCTTCTTCTGCGAGTAACGTCAATCACAAAGGTTATTAACCTTTATGCCTTCCTCCTCGCTGAAAGTGCTTTACAACCCGAAGGCCTTCTTCACACACGCGGCATGGCTGCATCAGGCTTGCGCCCATTGTGCAATATTCCCCACTGCTGCCTCCCGTAGGAGTCTGGACCGTGTCTCAGTTCCAGTGTGGCTGGTCATCCTCTCAGACCAGCTAGGGATCGTCGCCTAGGTGAGCCATTACCCCACCTACTAGCTAATCCCATCTGGGCACATCCGATGGCGTGAGGCCCGAAGGTCCCCCACTTTGGTCCGTAGACGTTATGCGGTATTAGCTACCGTTTCCAGTAGTTATCCCCCTCCATCAGGCAGTTTCCCAGACATTACTCACCCGTCCGCCGCTCGCCGGCAAAGTAGTAAACTACTTCCCGCTGCCGCTCGACTTGCATGTGTTAGGCCTGCCGCCAGCGTTCAATCTGAGCCATGATCAAACTCTTCAATTTAAGATTTGTTTGATTTGCTATGAGTTAACATAGCGATGCTCAAAGATTACTTTCTGCAAATATGCATTCGAACCGAAGTTCAAATGTGTACTGCTTTGGTCACTCTTCAAGACTTTGATATTTCTTCTGCCTGCCGAAACAGGCTTCGATATCGTCTTGCGAGTGCCCACACAGATTGTCTGATAAATTGTTAAAGAGCGTTCGTTACCCGTTTGCCTTGCAGCGAATCTTACGGTAACGCGGGAGGCAGATAATACGCTTTCCCGCTACAGAGTCAAGAGTTTATTTGGTTTCTTTCGAAGTCAAACTCAATCATTTCTCTTCCTGACCCGGCGAAGTGTATTTCGTTGTTCCCGGTCAGTGGAGGCGCATTATAGGGAGTTCCTGACAGCCTGCAACCCCTAATTTCAAAAAACTTTTCAACCGCTCACTAATGCGGCAAAAACACGAAATACGGTGAAAAAGAAAACAAAAAGGGGACGATTTCTCGCCCCCTCAAGGATTTACTATTACTGTTTGGCAATAATATGCCCATTTTCCACATCAAGAGTGACAGGGACTCCCGGTATTAATTTGCCGGAAAGTATCTGTTGCGCCAGTGGATTCTCGATTTCCTGCTGGATTGCACGTTTCAATGGCCGCGCACCATAAACAGGATCGAAACCAGTCTCGCCCAAGAACTCCAACGCAGGCTGAGTGATAGTGACCTGGTAGCCACGTTCTTCCAACCGTTTGTACAGGCGCTCCAGTTGGATACTGGCAATTGAAGCCAAATGCGCTCGGCCCAGTGGATGGAAGACAACAACCTCATCTATACGGTTGATAAATTCAGGGCGGAAGTGGTGAGTGACAACTTCCATCACCATTTCCTTCATTTCGCTATAACTTCTTTCACCGAAACGTTCCTGAATCAAATCTGAACCGAGGTTAGAGGTCATGATAACCACCGTATTACGGAAGTCGACTGTTCTCCCCTGCCCGTCAGTCAAACGCCCATCATCCAACACCTGTAAAAGAATGTTGAATACATCCGGATGCGCTTTTTCTACCTCATCCAGCAGAATGACAGAATAAGGGCGTCGGCGCACAGCTTCTGTCAGGTAACCACCTTCTTCATAACCCACGTAGCCTGGAGGCGCACCAACCAACCGAGAAACGGAATGTTTTTCCATAAACTCTGACATATCAATACGCACCATGGCATCATCACTGTCGAACAGGAAGGTTGCCAGCGCTTTACACAACTCCGTTTTACCGACCCCTGTAGGCCCTAAGAATAAGAAGGAACCAATTGGGCGGTTAGGATCTGATAACCCAGCACGACTACGGCGAATAGCATTAGATACGGCTTCAACAGCTTCATCCTGCCCAATCACGCGTTTATGTAGATCCTGTTCCATGCGCAGCAACTTATCACGCTCACTTTCCAGCATGCGAGATACAGGAATACCGGTCCAACGCGCCAGCACTTCCGCAATTTCTGCTTCCGTCACCCGGTTACGCAGCAACTTCATGGTTTTCCCTTCAAGCGCCGTTGCCGCCGCTAGCTGTTTTTCCAGCTCAGGAATTTTACCGTACTGAAGTTCTGACATCCGCGCCAAATCGCCCACACGACGAGCTTGCTCTAAGCTGATTTTGGCTTGTTCCAGTTCCGTTTTAATATTCTGAGTTCCGGTGAGAGCAGCTTTTTCTGCTTTCCACTCTTCTTCTAGCTCTGAATATTCACGTTCTTTTTGCTCTAATTCGGTATTGAGCATTTCCAGACGTTTTTTGCTGGCATCATCAGATTCTTTCTTCAATGCCTGCTGTTCCAGTTTCAATTGGATAATCCGGCGCTCCAGGCGATCCAATGATTCTGGTTTTGAATCCATCTGCATACGGATACTAGAACCGGCCTCGTCAATAAGGTCGATAGCTTTATCCGGTAACTGACGATCCGAGATATAACGATGTGATAGCGTTGCCGCAGCCACAATTGCCGGGTCAGTAATCTGCACATGGTGATGCAGTTCATAGCGCTCTTTCAGGCCGCGTAAAATGGCGATAGTGTCTTCAACAGTTGGCTCCGCAACATACACTTTCTGGAAACGCCGCTCTAGCGCCGCATCCTTCTCTATATATTGACGGTACTCATCAAGTGTTGTGGCACCAACGCAATGCAATTCACCGCGCGCTAACGCAGGTTTCAGCATGTTGCCGGCATCCATCGCCCCATCGCCTTTCCCGGCTCCGACCATGGTATGCAATTCATCAATGAACAAGATCACACTACCTTCTTGTTTTGATAAATCATTCAACACGCCTTTCAAGCGCTCTTCAAACTCACCGCGATACTTCGCACCCGCAATCAGTGCGCCCATATCTAATGAAAGCACACGTTTATGCTTCAGGCCTTCTGGCACTTCACCATTCACGATTCGTTGCGCCAGACCTTCAACAATGGCTGTTTTACCAACACCAGGCTCACCAATTAGCACCGGATTATTTTTAGTCCGGCGTTGTAGCACCTGAATAGTACGGCGAATCTCTTCGTCACGGCCAATAACCGGATCAAGCTTGCCTTGCTCTGCCCGCTCAGTCAGGTCGATAGTGAATTTTTTCAATGCCTGACGCTGGTCTTCAGCACCTTGGTCATCAACTTTGTCACCACCACGCATATCTTCGATTGCCTTATTTATTTTATCTTTTGTTGCTCCGGCTGCCTTTAACATGTCAGTTAAAGTACCGCGATCTTCAAGTACGGCCAGAACAAACAGTTCTGACGAAATAAATTTATCTGCACGTTTTTGCGCTAATTTATCGCAAAGATTCAATACACGGACGAGCTCATTTGATGGCTGAACATCGCCGCCAGTCCCTTCAACTTGTGGAAGACGACCTAATGCTTGCTCAATGTCGCTGCGCAAACTGGCAACATTAATACCCGCCGAGGTCAACAATGGGCGAACCGTCCCCCCATCCTGATTGAGCAGTGCGCTCATCAAATGTAACGGTTCAATAAATTGGTTGTCGCGCCCAAGAGCTAAAGATTGGGCATCGGCGAGGGCAAGCTGGAATTTGCTAGTAAGACGATCCAGACGCATAACACCTCCAATATTGGTCAAAATTGCTACTGGAGATTAGATGAGGTCATCCCTCAAATTTTCAAGGTTATTTCGACACTATATTTAAAGTACGACGTCATGCGCCAGCGGATCGTCCTAATTCAATAGGTTATATCAGCCAGATTAAACTTGCCATACGTCCAGTGATTCCATCGCGCCGATAAGAGAAAAAATGTTGTTTTTCAGTCACTGTGCAGCGATCACCGCCATATATAGCGTGAATACCTGCGGCCTGTAGCCGCAATCGAGCTAATAAATAGATGTCGGCGAGATATTTAGAGCCGGAAGGTGTGAACGCAGCCGAGAATTGTGCGTCGATTTGGATAAATGCCTGTTTAACCTCTTCACCGACTTCAAACTGCTGCGGGCCAATTGCCGGGCCTAGCCAGGCAATAATAGAAGAAGGATCAGCATTGAACTGAGCTAACGTTTGCTCCAGAACACCAGCACAAAGGCCACGCCACCCCGCATGGGCCGCAGCCACTTCATCACCTGCCGACGAGCAAAACAGCACTGGCAAGCAATCTGCTGTCATTACCGCACAAACTTGTCCGCTGACGCGGCTATAAACAGCATCAGCCTGTACATCAGAAACAGTCTTGCCGTCCAGATGCAGGACACGAGTGCCATGCACCTGCTCGAGCCAAACGGGCATTTGCGGCAATCCCGCTTGTTCCACTAAAGATTGGCGATTTGTAACCACACTGGTGGCAATATCCCCGACATGGGTGCCAAGGTTTAATGAATCATAAGGGAATTCGCTGATACCACCATAACGGGTAGTACTGCATGCCTTAACAGTGGCAGGCATCGGCCAGTCGGGAAGTATCAGCTTGTTCATTACCAATCCATCTGATCTTTGAATTCTTCAGTATCGGCTTTCAGCGCATTAATCAGCTCAACCATATCTTCTGGTAATGCCGCATGCCATTCCATTTGAATGCCACTGATTGGATGATACAAACGCAGCATAGTTGCATGCAGCGCCTGGCGGTCAAAACCGCGCAGAATAGCAATAAAGGAATCAGAAGCACCGCGTGGTGGGCGTGGACGACCGCCATACAGCTGATCACCTACCAGCGGATGGTTGATATGGGACATATGCACACGGATCTGGTGCGTACGGCCTGTCTCTAGACGCAAGCGCAAACGAGTATGAGCACGGAAATGCTCCATAATACGATAATGCGTAGTCGCCGGTTTACCCATCGGATGCACAGCCATATGTGTTCGCTTGGTAGAGTGACGAGAAATAGGCTCGTCAACTCTGCCACCAGCTGTCATATTGCCGATTGCCACCGCTTCGTATTCACGGGTAATTTCGCGCGCTTGCAGGGCTTCCACCAAACGAGTCTGTGCCGGAACGGTTTTCGCCACAACCATCAAGCCAGTGGTATCTTTATCCAGGCGATGTACGATACCCGCGCGTGGGACATCCATAATTTCTGGATAATAATAAAGCAATGCATTCAGAACGGTACCGTCTGGATTACCGGCGCCGGGGTGCACGACTAAGCCACGGGGTTTATTAATAACGAGAATATCGTTATCTTCATAGACGATATCCAGTGGGATTTCTTGAGGCGTCCAACGGGCATCTTCCTCAATTTGCGCGTCAATTGCGACGAGCTCACCACCCAACACTTTTTCTTTAGGCTTGTTAATTGTTTTACCGTTTACAGTCACCTTGTCTTCCAAGATCCATTCTTTTATGCGAGATCTTGAATAATCAGGGAACAATTCGGCCAAAGCCTGATCTAACCGTTGACCGAGTTGTGATTCGGCCACCGTTGCGCTGAGTTGTACTTGTTGTGCCATATGCAGCTTCTTGTTCGTTAACGTTGGGTTTTGACGGCGATGCCGTTTAATATAATGTGCTATTGTATCTAGATCTTTGTCGGGAGCTTAACGGACAGTCTCCCGGAATAACACTTCGAGGATAATCAAAACGTCATGACGCGTATGAAATATCTGGTGGCTGCCGCCACGTTGAGCCTGGTGCTGACCGGTTGCTCCAGTAACAAGGACGTGGTTCCCGATAACCCGCCTTCTGAGCTCTATGCTACCGCTCAGCAAAAACTGCAGGACGGTAACTTTAAGGGAGCTATTACGCAACTAGAAGCGTTAGATAACCGCTATCCTTTCGGGCCTTACTCCCAACAAGTTCAGCTTGATTTGATTTATGCGTATTATAAATCTGCTGATCTGCCGTTGGCGCAAGCCTCAATCGATCGCTTTATGCGCCTCAATCCTACACATCCTAACATCGATTACGTATTATATATGCGTGGTTTGACTGACATGGCTCTGGATGACAGCGCATTGCAAGGCTTCTTCGGGATAGATCGCTCAGATCGCGATCCGCAACATGCTAAGGCCGCATTCCGCGATTTTAACCAGTTGATTCAAAGCTATCCGAACAGCCAATACGCAACTGACGCGCAAAAACGCCTGATGTTCCTGAAAGATCGTCTGGCCAAGCATGAACTGGCCGTGGCGCAATATTACACGAAACGAGGCGCTTACGTCGCGGTAGTTAACCGTGTTGAACAAATGTTGAGAGATTATCCTGATACTCAAGCCACTCGCGATGCGCTGCCGTTGATGGAAAATGCTTACAAACAATTGCAATTGAATGCTCAGGCAGACAAAGTTGCCAAGATAATAGCAGCGAACCCAGTCTGATATTGTCTGTCACGACAAAATAAGTCTGGAACGATAAAATAACAAACGGCAGCTTAGGCTGCCGTTTTCAATTCCGCCTTGATAGCAACAAACCGAGAGATTCATGCCCACAGGCTATCGCGCTGATATTCTAGTTAAATCGTAAAAATAATGCCGTTTTTGATTATATCCCTGCGATATAACTTATCGATAATGCGGCATTCTGATCAATGATTCAAGCCTTCAGCGCCTATTACTGACGTTAAATCACAGTTCCCACGACCTTTGCAAAAAGTGACAAAAATTAGTGATCTTGATCATACATTTTGGTAAAAAGCGAGGTATGCTGAAGTTATCCAAGATGGAGTAGACAGAGAGGTAAGTCATATGACAGTCAACATCACCAGTAAACAAATGGATATTACCCCAGCAATCCGTAAACATGTCGAAGACCGTCTCACCAAACTGGATAAATGGCAGGCCCAGTTGATAAACCCACACATTGTACTGTCTAAAGATCCGCAAGGATTTGTTGCAGACGCCACAATCAGTACACCCATGGGCCCCTTGGTTGCCAGTGCCAAACATGACGATATGTATGCTGCAATTAATGAACTGATCACCAAACTAGAACGCCAATTAAATAAAGTGCAACACAAAGGTGAAGCTCGTCGCGCAGCAAGCAGTGTTAAAGAAGCTAATCTGGAGTCAGTAGATGTAGAGGAAGAAGAATCCGAGCAGGAACAATAGCCGGCATAATCCATCTCATTTCGGATCTAACGCGCCTTTGGGCGCGTTTTTTTATTGACAGCAATTCAGGCTGGCGGTTAGTTTAGAGGCTGTTTGTTTTAGCTATAGCATATCGTTCCAGTCAGTATCAAAAACAGTCTTCAATAACAGGTAAGCAGCAACGATGCTCAATAAAGTGTTTTTCTTCGCATTCTTTTTTACCTTCCCCTGATTGGGAGGCGTTTCGTCGTGTGATAAAGAATGCGAAGACGAACAAAAAAGCCTCCCAAGCGGGAGGCTTTTTTTATGTATAAATGCCCGTCATACTTCAAGCTGCATGTGCGTTGGCTTCCTTAGCGCTCTCCAGTCACTTACCTATGTAAGCTCTTGGGGATTCGCCTAGTTATCGCCTTCTTGCAACTCGAATTATGTAGGGTGTAATCATTTAGAAAAATAACAAGGTGAATCCCTATGACCGATAATCCATTACTGGTGCTACGTGAGCGCATAAGCGCACTAGACTTAAAACTGCTGGCATTGCTGGCAGAACGGCGTGAATTAGCGGTAGATGTGGCTAAAGCCAAACAACTTCATCACCGCCCGATCCGCGATAAAGAACGTGAGCGTGATTTGCTGGATGCGCTCATCACCGCAGCCAAACCTTATGACCTTGATGGCTTCTATATCACGCGCCTTTTTCAGCTGATTATTGAAGATTCAGTATTGACTCAACAAGCACTGTTACAACACCAGCTAAATCAAACCGCCCAGCACTCAGCCCGTATCGCCTTCCTTGGTCCAAAAGGCTCTTACTCACATCTGGCAGCGCGCCAATATGCAGCTCGTCACTTTGAACAATTGATTGAATGTGGTTGCCAAAAATTCCAGGATATCTTTACTCAAGTAGAAACAGGCCAAGCGGATTACGCCGTATTACCTATAGAGAACACCAGCTCCGGTTCTATTAACGACGTGTATGACTTGCTGCAACACACCAGCTTGTCAATTGTCGGTGAGATTACCAATCCGATTGATCACTGTGTTCTGGTCGCGACTGAAACAGGTCTGAGTCAAATCAAAACCGTCTACAGCCATCCACAGCCTTTCCAGCAGTGCAGCCAATTCATTAACCGTTTCCCGCATTGGAAAATCGAGTATTGCGAAAGCACTGCTGCGGCAATGGAAAAAGTGGCGCAATTGAACTCACCTGAAGCGGCCGCATTAGGAAGTGAAGCCGGTGGTGCGCTTTATAATTTACAGGTGTTGGAACACAATCTGGCGAATCAGCAGCAAAACATCACTCGCTTTATTATTCTTGCCCGTAAAGCTATTGATGTTTCTGACCAGATCCCGGCAAAAACCACCTTAATTCTGGCGACAGGGCAACAATCGGGAGCATTGGTTGAAGCACTACTGGTACTGAGAGATCACGGTATTATCATGACCAAGCTTGAATCACGGCCAATAAATGGCAATCCGTGGGAAGAGATGTTTTATATCGATGTACAGGCTAACTTGCGTTCTGAATCTATGCAAAAAGCGCTGGCAGACCTGACACCAATAACTCGGTCATTAAAAGTATTAGGCTGCTACCCAAGCGAAAACGTAGTTCCGGTCAATCCGAGCTAATCTCCTTCTCCCCTCTTTATAACCTAAATAGCAAAAAGTCACCCCGATATTGTCGGGATGACTTTTTGGCAATAGATAAGTTACAAATGGCTACTATTGGCGGTTATCGTTCGCCTGACGCAATAACGAGCGGCTCTCCACCAGGAAGCGTTCCGCGTAATCGCCAAACCAATGCTCAACTTTCTGGAAACTTTGCACAAAGGCTTGTTTGTCACTTTGCTCAAGCAAAGTGATCGCCTCACCAAAACGTTTGTAATAGCGTTTAATCAGCGCCAGATTATCTTCCGATGACATAATAATGTCGGCGTAAAGCTGTGGATCTTGTGCAAATAGCCGTCCCACCATTGCCAGTTCCAGCCGATAAATGGGTGAAGAGAGCGCCAATAGCTGTTCAAGCTGTACATTTTCTTCTGCTAAATGTAACCCATAGGCAAAGGTCGCAAAATGGCGCAATGCCTGAATGAACGCCATATTCTGGTCATGCTCAACCGCGCTAATACGATGTAATCTCGCGCCCCACACCTGCAACTGCTCTAGCAGCCACTGATAAGCTTCAGGGTCACGTCCATCGCAATACACTACAACCTGCTTTGCCAAACTGCCTACATCAGGCCCAAACATTGGGTGCAATCCTACCACTGGCCCTTCATGAGCGGCGAGCATAGCTTGCAGCGGCTTATTTTTGACTGAAGCAAGATCCAACAAAATGCAATCTGACGGCAATTTTGGCAATCGAGCTATCACTTCTTCAGTGATATGGATGGGCACACTGACAATCACCATCCCTGCATCTGCCAGAATAGATTCAGCCTGTGCCCAATCCTGTTGCTCAAGCGTTTTTACCTGATAACCGGACAGTGTGAGCATTCGACTGAATAAACGCCCCATCTGCCCCTCTCCACCGATGATAACCACCGGGCGCAGCTGTGGGCATAGTGTCTTAAACCCCTTGTCATTCTCGCTGGTATAAGACTCTCGCATTATCCGGCGCAATACGTCTTCAATCAAATCAGATGGAACACCTAAAGCCTCGGCTTCCTGTCGGCGTGAGGCCAACATCGCCGCCTCACGGTCTGGAACATAAATAGGCAAGCCATAACGGCTTTTAACTTCACCTACTTCTGCGACTAAATGCAGGCGCTTTGCCAGCAAATCCAATAGTGCTTTATCGACTTCATCAATTTGATCACGTAAAGCGGTCAGTTCAGCCACCATACTTACTTTTCCTCTGCAGTCCGTGCCGCCAGCGCTGAACGTAATTCCTGGTGCATGCCTCGTAACAGGGTTTCGGTACTGTCCCAATCAATACAGGCATCGGTTACTGAAACACCGTAGCGCATATCAGCGCGTGGTTGCTCAGAGGATTGATTACCTTCATGAATGTTACTTTCCAGCATCACACCAGTGATAGAACGATTGCCAGCCTTGATCTGTTCAACCACAGATTCAGCGACCGCAGTCTGACGACGGTAGTCTTTATTCGAATTACCATGACTGCAATCTATCATTAAGGATGGAACGAGTCCCGCATCCTGCATCTGTTTTTCACACTGCGCGACATCTTGCGCACTGTAATTAGGTGTTTTACCACCGCGCAAAATCACATGGCCGTGTGGGTTCCCTTGTGTTTGCAATAAGCAAACCTGGCCCGACTGGTTAATCCCCATGAAGCGGTGTGGCATAGCGGCGGCACGCATGGCATTAATAGCCGTGCCCAAACTGCCGTCAGTACCATTCTTAAACCCAACTGGCATCGATAAACCCGAAGCCATTTCACGGTGAGTTTGTGATTCAGTGGTACGCGCACCAATGGCTGACCAACTGAATAAATCGCCTAAGTATTGTGGGCTATTCGGATCCAGAGCTTCTGTCGCCAGAGGCAAACCCATGCCGACTAAATCCAACAATAATTGACGTGCGATATGCAACCCTCTTTCCACATCAAAAGAGCCATCCATTGCCGGATCATTGATTAAACCTTTCCAACCGACCGTGGTTCTCGGCTTTTCAAAATAGACACGCATCACGATATACAGGCTGTCACTTAATTGTGCAGAAAGCGTTTTCAAACGACGCGCATACTCCAAAGCCGCATCTACATCGTGAATAGAGCAGGGGCCACATACCACTAATAAGCGAGGATCTCGTCCTTGAACAATGTCAGCAATGGTTTTGCGCGCGCTAGCAATCGCATACTGATCATTGTCGCTCAATGGAAACTGATTTTTCAGTTCTTCCGGCGTTATCAGTACTTGTTCAGCACTGATGTGGACATTATTGAGCGCATCTTTTTGCATGATCATATTCTTTACCTGTCTCTGTTTAGCGGATGTCGTTTAGCGTGTTTGTCGTTTGAGGTTTCCACAATACCACGACATGTAAACTTTTCAATCCATATGTGTAAATAAATAATTACCCGCATGTTTACAGGCATATTTCGTTCTGACCTTTGCGGTAAGTCGCAGTTTCTGCAGATGCCTCTAACCTCACTCTGAGGCCATGATAAAATGCGGAAAATTTGTGGAGGCCGTATGTTAAGAGTCATCATCGTCGACGATGAACAACCTGCGCGTGAAGATTTACGCGAAAGATTAAGTGAAGAACATGATATTGAGATTGTCGCCGAATGTAGCAACGCCCTGGAAGCTATCCCCGCAATCCAACGCCTGCAACCCGATGTGATATTTCTCGATATCCAAATGCCGAGAATTAATGGCCTGGAGTTGGCTTCGATGCTCAATCCAGAAAAGATGCCGCAGATCGTGTTTGTTACCGCTTACGATGAATATGCTATCCGTGCTTTTGAAGAGCATGCCTTTGACTATCTGTTAAAGCCGCTCGACCAGCAACGGTTCGCCAAAACGCTCGTTCGCCTAAGAAGATGCCTTAGTGTAAATAATAATTTACACAAAATCACAGAGCCGATGCTGCGCCATATTCCGTGTTCTGGTCATAACCGTATTTTTTTACTGAAAATTGAGGAAGTAGAATATCTCAGTTCTGAACTGAGCGGCGTGCATGTAGTCGGAACCATACAATCAGGCTATACCCAGCTATCACTCAAAACGCTGGAAGAGAAAACACCTTTTGTCCGCTGCCATCGCCAATATATGGTTAATACTGAACAGCTGGGCGAGATACAACTGATGGATAATGGTTCTGCCGAAGTTATTACCCGCAGTGGTAAACATATTCCTGTGAGTCGTCGTTACTTAAAACCTCTAAAGGAGAAGTTGGGAATTAACTAGAGGCTATTTCAGCCTGAAATATATTTATATGTTGCGCCATTGTGCTATTAATGAATTCATTTAAAACAATATTAATACATTACTTTTACAACCTAATCTTATATTCCATTAACGCCAGCCAATTCCACTTTAATTAATTAGAAAAGTCAGATCTGATATAAAAACAGAGGCAGATCTCAGATTTAATTAATTACATAACTAAACAATATAGCCTTGATATTAGCAAGGTTTTAATCAATTCAACCTGTGCTCTGATAGATAAAAATGAGTAAGAGCCATGTCCATTGCTTAAATCCGCTAAATACAACGGAATTTCATTCATGTTGGAAGCAAGGTAATATTATGATAACACTACAATTTATAATTATAATTCTCTGTCTGTTAGTTGGGACACGCTATGGGGGTATGGGGCTGGGGTTAATAAGTGGTATTGGCTTATTTATTCTGACCTTTATCTTTGGCCTAGAACCAGGTAAACCCCCTGTCGATGTGATGCTGACGATATTAGCCGTGATCGGTTGTGCTGCTGTATTACAAACTGCGGGTGGCTTAAATGTAATGATGCAATTTGCTGAACGATTATTACGAAAACATCCTCAGCACATTACACTATTAGCCCCTTTTACAACGTGGTCATTAACCTTTTTATGTGGTACCGGACATGTTGTTTATACCATGTTCCCTATTATTTCCGATATTGCTATTAAAAAAGGTATTCGCCCGGAACGGCCAATGGCGGTTGCATCAGTTGCCTCGCAAATGGCAATTACAGCCTCCCCAGTATCAGTCGCGGTGGTGTCATTGGTATCAATTATTGGGGCTAACCACGGTATAGGTCAGGCTTACAGTATTCTGGAGATTCTGGCCGTATCAGTGCCCGCTTCTTTAGTTGGCGTTTTGATGGCTGCATTGTGGAGCTTACGCCGCGGTAAAGATCTGGATAAAGATCCAGATTTCCAGGCAAGAATCAAAGACCCAGAGCAACGCGACTTTATCTATGGCTCAACAGATACCTTACTAAATCAGGTTTTTCCGAAACAAGCTTATTGGTCAACTGCAATATTTTTTGTTGCTATTGCGTTAGTGGTGTTACTCGGTGCGTTTGCAGATCTGCGTCCTGCTTTTGAAGTTAAAGGCAAAATGCAGTCATTATCAATGAATCTGGTTATTCAGATGATGATGCTGATTGCCGGTGCCGTTATTCTGATGGGTTGTAAAGTTAAACCCAGCGATATCTCTAACGGCGCAGTATTCAAAGCCGGTATGGTCGCCATATTCTCAGTATTTGGTGTTGCCTGGATGAGTGATACCTTCTTCCAGGCCCATATGGGGGATCTAAAACTCGTGCTGGAAGATGTGGTGAAAGGCCATCCGTGGACTTATGCTATTGTTCTATTCCTGGTTTCAAAATTAGTTAATAGCCAGGCTGCAGCGCTTACTGCCATTGCGCCAATGGGATTGCAGTTGGGTGTTGATCCTAAAATGCTAATAGCCTTCTTCCCTGCAGCTTATGGCTACTTTGTGCTGCCAACCTACCCAAGTGATCTGGCTTGCATCGGTTTTGACCGCTCAGGCACGACCAAAATTGGCAAATTTATTATTAATCATAGCTTTATTATTCCAGGCCTTATCGGTGTTATCTGTTCATGCATCACCGGCTACGTGTTAGTCACCACTTTTATGTAAAAACGCGGAAGAACTAAATTAGGGGTCAGAGCAATTCTGGCCCTTTCATTTGTTTTTTGTCTGTATCCAAGTGCAAATTTTGCTGTTTATTACATTTTAATAATGAACTCATCAAAAAAACCTTCTTATTATAATTAATTATTCCATCCGAAATATCTTCTGAGCAAGTGGAATCACAACTGCTACAATGCGTGCCGCATCACAAAAATCATTTTCTTCACCATGGACCTATTATGTTTTCTTTGCGTCATACCAGGGCGTTGCCGTTTTATATCAGCACACTCGCTTTATCTCTCATCAGCACCTCAGTTCTTGCTGACGCGACTGTTTTTACTGCCTTAGACGATCCAGCCACAGCCAAAAAGAGCTTCGATGGTACCGTTGAAGCAGGCTATACCGCCCAGTCAGGCAATACCACGAACTCAACATTGACGGCCAACTCAACGTTAACTTGGTTCCAGCCTAATACCGCTTATAGTTTGTGGGGAGCAGCCCGTAATACTAGCGCCAACAATGAACGCTCTTCCGAACGTTATCAATTAGGTGGCCGTACTCGCTATAATTTGACTGATCGAAATTACCTGTTTGGACAAGCCAGTTGGTTGAGTGACCGTTATAACGGTTTTGATTCCCGCTCGGTTTTAACCACGGGTTATGGTCGTCAGATTATGACCACACCACTGCATAATCTGCGGGTGGAATTTGGTCCGGGTGTTCGCCATGATGAGTTTTATGAAGGTGGACGTGCGACGAAAGCCTTAGCCTATGCTGGCGGTAACTATACTTATCAGTTGACCGACAACACAGTGTTCAGTGAGGGTGTTTCAGCGCTGGCGAACGAAGAAACGACATTGAACTCAGAAACAGCATTGAACGTGGCTATCAATAAAAGCTTCGCTTTGCGCTTAGCCTATGTCGTGACCTACAACACTAAGCCGCCTGCCAGCGCACCAAAAAACACCGATACCACAACATCGGTAACTCTGGTTTACGGCCTCTAATCATTATCTATAGCGTGGTGTGATGCCACGCTAATTCCCTCGGATATCCCTTCTATTTATCTTCTATCGCCTAAATCATTCGAGTTGTAGGAAGGCAGCCAACACAAATGCAGCTTGAATATACCGGATATAGGAATAAAAAAAGGGGTTAGCACATGGCTAACCCCTTCATAACTATTAACTTTTGGATGAAGCCTGAGCTGTATCTTAGTTAATACGGTTAAGACGCTCTTTGATACGAGCAGACTTACCAGTACGCTCACGCAGATAGTACAGTTTCGCTTGACGAACGGCACCACGACGTTTCACAGTAATGCTGTCGATTACTGGGGAGTGAGTTTGGAATACACGCTCAACACCTTCGCCGTTGGAAATTTTACGAACGGTGAACGCAGAATGCAGACCGCGGTTACGAATAGCGATAACCACGCCCTCGAATGCCTGCAGACGCTTTTTAGAACCTTCAACAACCCATACCTTAACTTCCACGGAATCACCCGGACGGAATGCAGGTACGTCTTGCTTCATCTGCTCTTGTTCGATTTGCTTGATAATATTGCTCATAATAAGTCTCTTACCCTAGGTAAACTGATATATCAGGAAGTTGGCACGCGGCACAACATTCCTTTCATAGTTCTGTTGCTTCAGGGCTTGTGTTCCCGTTGGAACTCAGCCAGCAACACCATTTGCTCGTCAGTCAGAGCTAGGCTTTCTAGAAGTTCAGGTCTTCTAAGCCAGGTACGGCCCAGCGACTGCTTTAAGCGCCAGCGACGAATCTCGGCATGGTTACCCGACAGCAAGACTGGCGGTACTTCCATCCCTTCTAACACCTCAGGACGAGTGTAGTGTGGGCAATCCAGCAAACCATCAACAAAAGAATCTTCCTCCGCTGAGGCCTGATGACCCAGCACACCCGGGATAAAGCGGGATACTGAATCTATCAGAGTCATTGCCGGTAGCTCGCCACCGCTGAGAACATAATCGCCAATTGACCATTCTTCATCAATTTCAGTTTTGATTACGCGCTCATCAACTCCTTCGTACCGACCACACACCAGAATCATTTTCTGATTGGTCGCCAGTTCGCAAACACCCTGTTGGTCCAGTTTGCGCCCTTGAGGTGACAGATAAATCACCTTTGCTCCCTCGCCTGCCGCTGCTTTTGCTGCATGAATGGCTTCCCTTAGCGGTTGCACCATCATCAACATTCCCGGGCCACCACCATATGGGCGGTCATCCACGGTACGATGCCGATCGTAGGTAAAGTCACGAGGACTCCAACACTGCACGCTCAGCAGGCCATTTTTTACTGCCCGGCCAGTCACCCCGTAATCGGTTATTGCGCGGAACATCTCGGGAAACAGGCTAATAACACCAATCCACATTGTTTTGTTCCACTCATCTTTGCCGTTTAATTCGGAGGTCAAAAACCAGGATCCCAATCTACTTCAACACGTTGAGCAGTGAGATCGACATTCTTGATAACCTGCCCATGAAGAAACGGGACCAACCGCTCCTTCATACCGAATGCATCTTTCAGGTTTGCCTTCACGACCATCACATCGTTAGAACCGGTTTCCATCATATCGATGATTTTACCCAGTTCATAACCCGCGGTTGTTACTACCTGACAGCCCATAAGGTCTTTCCAGTAGTAATCATCCTCTTCCAGTTCAGGCAGTTGTTTGGAATCGACGACAATTTCGCAATTGGTCAGTAGATTCGCGGCATCCCGATCATCAACACCTTTAACCTTAATGATCAGATCCTGACTGTGGCGCTTCCAGTCTTCCAACTCGACATGCTGCCACTTACCACCCTGCTGGATAAACCACGGCTGGTAATCAAAAATGCTTTCGGCGTTCTCGGTGGATGAAAATACTCTGAGCCAACCGCGAATGCCGTAAGTTGAACCCATTTTACCGAGAACAATCGGCTGTTCGGGAACCACTGGATTGAGTTGCTTGCTCATAATAACCACCACCGCGACAGATTAAGCTGCTTTCTTAGCTTCTTTGATCAGCGCAGATACGCGATCAGAAACTGTTGCACCCAGCTCAACCCAATGGTTGATACGATCCAGGTCCAAACGCAGAGCTTCAGCCTGACCAGATGCGATCGGGTTAAAGAAGCCTACACGTTCGATGAAACGGCCGTCACGAGCATTACGGCTGTCAGTTACTACTACTTGATAGAACGGACGCTTTTTAGCGCCGCCACGAGCCAAACGAATTGTTACCATAACATCCTCTTTAGTTAATAAAACAACTGGACCCCATCGGGGAACGGGGTCCAGTTGCAATATAAAAAGCCCGAAAATTTTACTCATTTTGGCGCAAAAAGCAATCTAAAGCGTAGATTCCTATGCGCTAGTTTTATAATGAGCACAATTTTCTTCGTTTACCGCTGTTTTCAGCGGGAAATCTTTGCTCACATCACGCCGGTTAACATCGCAGCACGAAATATGCCCTTCGTACTCGAAGCTACAGGGTTGTTAGCTGCACGCCCTCACCCGAATCACTGACTTGAGTAAGCTCATCGAGATTCGTTTACTGGCCGCCTACCTGCAACTCCAATCACTTTGGGTGTGACACTTAGCGGCCCGGGAAACCTGGTGGCATCATACCTTTCATGCCACGCATCATTTTAGCCAAACCGCCATTTTTCATTTTCTTCATCATGCGCTGCATTTCGTCGAACTGCTTGAGTAAGCGGTTAACATCCTGCACTTGTACACCAGAACCCGTGGCGATACGGCGCTTACGTGAACCTTTAATGATTTCTGGCTTGGCGCGTTCTTTCAGCGTCATCGAATTGATGATAGCTTCCATCCGCACGGTCACCTTGTCATCCATCTGCGATTTCACGTTATCCGGTAACTGTCCCGCACCCGGCATTTTACTCAACATGCTGGCCATACCGCCCATATTGCGCATTTGCTTCAGTTGGTCCAGGAAGTCATTGAGATCGAAGCCATCGCCTTTTTTCAGCTTTGTTGCCAGTTTTTCCGCTTGTGCGCGGTCAACTTTGCTTTCGATATCTTCAATCAGCGACAGGACATCGCCCATTCCCAGAATACGTGAAGCCACGCGGTCTGGATGGAAGGGCTCGAGCGCATCTGACTTTTCACCGACACCAAGGAATTTAATCGGCTTACCGGTAATATGACGGATAGACAACGCAGCACCGCCACGGGCATCACCATCAACTTTGGTCAGCACGACACCGGTGAGCGGCAGCGCTTCGTTAAATGCCTTCGCTGTATTGGCCGCATCCTGACCGGTCATGGCATCCACAACAAACAAAGTTTCAACCGGATTAATCGCGGCATGAACTTGTTTGATTTCGTCCATCATCGCTTCATCGACGTGCAAGCGACCGGCAGTATCGACAATCAGAACATCATAAAATTTAAGCTTCGCCTGCTGTAGAGCACGATTGACGATATCAATCGGTTTTTCTTGTACATCAGACGGGAAGAAATCAATGCCAACACCCTGAGCCAGGGTTTCCAACTGTTTGATCGCCGCAGGGCGATACACGTCAGCGGAAACAACCAGCACTTTTTTCTTCTGTTTTTCTTTAAGGAACTTACCCAGCTTAGCCACACTGGTGGTTTTACCTGCGCCTTGCAAGCCGGCCATTAACACCACTGCTGGCGGTTGCGCTGCCAGATTCAGTTCGTTATTGACCTCGCCCATCGCGGCAATAAGTTCATTTTTAACGATTTTGACAAATTCCTGTCCTGGCGTGAGGCTCTTATTGACCTCATGCCCGACAGCGCGCTCTTTTACCCGGTTAATAAAATCACGAACAACCGGCAGAGCTACGTCAGCTTCCAGTAACGCCATGCGTACTTCACGTAGCGTTTCTTTAATATTTTCTTCTGTCAGCCGGCCACGGCCGCTGATATTGCGCAATGTGCGCGACAATCGATCAGTTAAGTTCTCAAACATTGTCTCATACTCAACGTGGAAACAGGCCGCTCTGGCGACACAATGGGGGGATTATAACACGAAGCTTAAACGATCTCTGCCCTCACATCGGAGAACGGTTGGAGAGGGACGCGCTCGACGCTATACTGGCTATCTAATTCACTTAGCCGATGCCCATATAACGCTATGCCCGTGTTCTCCATTTTGGCTTTGATCGCATATTCGCTCAGCCTGGGCTTGATTGTCCCAAGCTTGGTGCAGAAAAATAGTGCTTACCGGCGGTTAGCGCTGGTTTCTGCCGTCGTGGCGCTAGTGTGCCATGCTATTGCTCTGAAGCATCAGATTTTTGATGTCGGCGGTGGCCAAAACCTCACTTTATTGAATATCGGCTCCATTGTCGGGCTGATGATTTGCACCATCATGACTATCGTCGCCTCACAAGGCCGTGGATGGTTTTTGCTGCCAATAGTTTATAGCTTCGCCATGATCAATCTTGCACTGGCCAGTCTGCTCCCTGGTGAGTTCATTACTCATCTGGAAGCCAGTCCGGCCATTTTCGTTCACATTGGGCTAGCACTATTTGCCTACGCCACTCTTATCATCGCAGCACTATACGCCCTTCAACTGGCTTGGCTCGATTATCAGTTAAAAAATAAGAAAGTCACCTTTAATGCTGATATGCCGCCCTTGATGAGCATTGAACGTAAAATGTTTCACATCACCCAAATCGGGGTGGTTTTACTGACCCTAACATTGTGTACTGGCCTGCTTTATATGGATGACATATTCAGTAAAGAAAACGTCCATAAAGCGGTGTTATCAATCATGGCGTGGTTTGTCTACATCGTTTTATTGTGGGGCCATTACCACGAAGGCTGGCGCGGGCGTAGAGTGATTTGGTTCAGTTTTGCAGGCGCATTTTTACTCACTCTGGCCTATTTTGGCAGCCGCCTGCTACAGGAAATCATGATCTCTTAGCCATCATTACAATCATCCACACATAGCCTTGTCGAACCCACAAGGCTTTCATTGTTATTAAGGAACACTGTGTTGGATCATGTCTCAACTAGCACGCTGATCATCATTCTGGTCATTATGGTCGTAGTTTCGGCTTATTTTTCAGCTTCAGAAACCGGCATGATGACACTCAATCGCTACCGCCTACGCCACTTATCCAAGCAAGGTAACCGCGCCGCACGTCGGGTTGAGAAACTCTTACGTCGCCCTGACCGCCTAATAAGTTTGGTATTAATTGGCAATAATTTGGTCAATATTCTGGCCTCTGCACTGGCAACCATCGTTGGTATCCGACTTTATGGCAATGCCGGGGTCGCCATAGCCACAGGTGTATTAACTTTTGTGGTGCTGATTTTTGCCGAAGTGATGCCGAAGACTATCGCCGCCCTTTATCCTGAACGCGTGGCGTTCCCCAGTAGTGTTTTACTGGCCCCATTACAAAAAATCATGCTGCCACTGGTATGGCTACTCAATACCATTACTCGTGGGCTGATGCGCTTGTGTGGTATCCGCGGAAACATTCACAGTAGTGATGCAGTGAGTAAAGATGAATTGCGCAGCATTGTGAATGAATCGCACTCACAAATTTCTCGTCGTAATCAAGATATGTTGATATCCGTGCTAGATCTGGAGAAGGTCACCGTCAGCGATATCATGGTGCCGCGTAATGAGGTAGTCGGCATTGATATCAATGATGATTGGAAATCAATCATGCGGCAGCTCACTCACTCCCCACATGGTCGTATCGTTTTGTATCGCCAATCATTAGATGATGCTATCGGCATGCTGCGCGTGCGAGAAGCCTACCGGCTCATGACAGAGAAAAAAGAATTCAATAAAGAAAATTTGCTGCGTGCTGCCGATGAGATCTATTTTATCCCAGAAGGCACACCATTAAATGTGCAACTGGTGAAATTCCAGCGTAATAAAGAAAAAGTCGGCATGATTGTCGACGAGTATGGTGATATTCAGGGATTAGTGACCGTTGAAGATATTTTGGAAGAGATAGTCGGCGACTTCACAACATCAATGTCTCCGAGCTTGGCAGAAGAGGTCAATCCGCAGAGCGATGGCTCTGTACTCATTGATGGCAGCGCCAATGTGCGCGAATTGAATAAAGCATTTAACTGGTCACTCCCTATCGAAGCACGCACAATCAATGGCATGTTACTGGAAGAAATCGAAGATATCCCTCTGGTAGATGCGCAGGTTCGTGTTGGAAATTATCTGATTGATGTGCTGGACGTACAGGAAAATATGATTAAACGGGTGCGGGTTACTCCTATCCTGCCTGATAACCATGCGCGCTAATCAGTGATATCAAGAAAATAAAAAGACGCCTTTTTAGCGTCTTTTTTGCATTTATCTGCCAAACACCACAATCTACAACTGAAAACTAGATATGTAATTCAGTCAATTTTTCTTTCGGCAATGCCAGTTCTTCGTTGTGATTGATACGCACGCCGCGGTCGATAATCCCTTTGGCTATCTCCTGCGCTTCTTCCAACGAATGCATATGGTAAGTGCCACACTGATATTCGTTCAATTCAGGAATTTTGCGCTGGTCGGTCACTTTCAATACATCAGCCATTGCCGCTTTCCAGGCATCAGCAACTCGCTGCTCATCTGGCGTACCAATCAGGCTCATATAGAAACCGGTACGACATCCCATTGGGGATATATCGATAATCTCCACACCATTACCATTGAGGTGGTTACGCATAAAACCGGCAAACAAGTGCTCAAGTGTATGAATCCCTCGTTCTGGCATCACTTCTTTATTCGGCACACAGAAACGTAAATCGAATACCGTTATCTCGTCGCCATGAGGGGTTTTCATCGTCTTAGCAACGCGTACAGCCGGAGCTTTCATAATGGTATGGTCTACGGTAAAGCTATCCAATAATGGCATTTAGTTACCTCCTCATAAAAAAATAATTTTTATTCGATCTTTTTTTCGCAACTCATGAAACTTTTTTGTATCCCGCACGTCTTAATATGTGAAAGACGCGCATTTGTTATCATCATCCCTGTTATCAGAGATGTTAATTTGGCCACAGCAATGTGGCCTTTTCTTTTTATTGCCCGCCGTGAAGTACCAAATACTCTTCAAAGCTTAGCTTATCTTTGGCTTCCAGCTCACGTTGACGTACCCAAGAAGCAGCACCCTCTTCGGATAATTGCTCTTCAGTTAGCAATTCCAACGGTTCATTTTGCAGCATTTCCCTGTAGCGCTCTGCTAACTCAAGGCCAACACCACCAATACCACCTTCTTTCATCGCTTGCAAAATACGTGCAGAGAACGTCAGGTTCGGATCATCAAAGGATGCAACAAGTTCATCACAAACCTGTTGATATTCGGTGCTATCTTTATCATCCAAGACTTCTGCAACACGGCGCAAGTCGGCAAATAGATCTTTACCGACCTTTTCCAGCGGCTCACGTGTATCGTTACATCCCCTCCCGATGGTCTGTCCCGGTTTACGCCCTTCCAAAATAACCCGATTCCAATTTTTACGGGTGCACAGCAGCTCATCACTACTCATTTCAGGCGCATCCGCCAGTACACACCAAATCAAGAACAGATCAAGGAAGCGTGCCTGTACCGCATCAACACCAATAGGTGAGAATGGATTGATGTCTAAGGAACGGACTTCAATATACTCAATACCGCCGCGCAGCAATGCATCAGATGGCGACTCACCAGCACGGGTAACCCGCTTAGGTCGAATCGGAGCATAAAGTTCATTTTCAATCTGTAACACATTGGTGTTCAGTTGCAGATGACGATCACCGTCTTTTAGTCCCAATGCCGCATATTCTTCTGATGGTGTTTGAATTGCGCGCTTCAACCCAGCAACATAGGTATGCAGGTCATTAAACGTAATCCCTAAATTGCTTTGTGATTTATTGGTATAACCCAAATCACTCAAGCGCAATGAGGTGGCATACGGCAGATAACACATCCCTTTATCATTGCGCTCAAACGGTAATGCCGTTTCACGCCCTTGCAGGAATGATGCACAAATGGCCGGTGATGCACCAAACAGATAAGGAATAACCCAGCCAAAGCGATAATAGTTACGTATCAGGCGGAAATATCCCGCTGAAATCTCTTCCTTCCCGCTTTTTTCATCGGTAACACCCGCCCACGCTTGCCAAAACTCCAGCGGCAAAGAGAAGTTATAGTGCACGCCGGAAATAGTTTGCATCAAGGCACCATAACGGTTTTTTAAACCCTCACGGTAAAGAGTCTTGAAACGGCCAATGTTAGAAGAGCCATATTTAGCAAGCTCGATATCCTGCTCTGCACCAATAAAGCAAGGCATGCTAAGTGGCCACATACGCTCATCACCAAGTTTGCGTGCGGTATAACGATGAATATCACGCAAAAAAGTCAGCAAATGGTCAATATCGCCATCTACTGGAGTAATAAATTCCAGTAATGCCTCAGCAAAGTCGGTGGTAATCCATTGATGTGTCAGTGCAGCACCCAATGACTCGGGGTGGCCTGTCGAGGCTAATTGGCCATCGGCAGTTACTCTCAATGTTTCCCGCTCGATACCGCGGCGGATACCTTTCAGGGCTTTAGGGTGCGCTTCCAACCAAGTCAGCGCGTGTGATACATCCGGGATCAAATCGACCTCCCGCTCTTGAAAACCATAACTCGCCAGCATACTGAAACTGCATAGATGTGACTACGTAAGTTTGTCACATTCTTTACTGCCACCAGGCAATTCCTTGTAACGTAATTACCGTTAATACGATATAACGCAATGCTTTCCCCAGACACAGAAAAAAAGCGACAAGAGCCCAAGGCATACGCAACCAGCCTGCCAACACACACATCAAATCGCCCACTACCGGCAACCAACTCAATAACAGAGCAGCTGGGCCAAAACGTTGGAGCCAGCCAAGAGCTGTACTCATCCCACGCTGTGGTTTTAGTTCCGGTAATAAACGGCCTATAACAACGTTTGTTAGCCCCCCAAGAGTATTTCCGACAGTGGCAGACAGCACCAGCATCATGGCCGGCGCACTGCTTGCCGTTAAAAGGGTGACTAATAGAATTTCAGAATTTCCGGGTAAGAGTGTCGCGCTGAGAAAGCTACTCCCAAATAATGAAGCAACAGCTAGCGTACTACTCACAGTAGGCGCACATCAACTATTGCCATATTCGCCCTTTTTGCCGCCTCAATACCAAAATCAGCATCTTCAAAAACCACACATTTTTCCGGGGGCACACCTAATAGTTGCGCACAACGCAAGAATGTTTCTGGCTCTGGCTTATGTTGGGTGACATCGTCGGCACCGACAATAACATCAAAATAGCCACGTAAACCTAAGTGGCATAAAAGCAGCTCTGCCATGGCGTGTTCGCTTCCAGTGCCGAGAGCCATAGGTTTACGTCCATAATAGGCTTTAACCACGTCTATGAGCGGCAGAGGCTTCACATTATCCAGTAGCAGTGATTTAAACAGTGTCGTTTTCTCAGCGGCCAGTAAATGGGGATCCATATCCGATTGATTATTTTCAATGATTACGCGGGCAATCTTCCACGTCGGTGCCCCATTCAAAGCCACTAATGCCTGTTCATCAAATGCCATGCCATAAGGCGTCAGAACCTGTCGCCACGCCTGCCGATGCGTGGGCTCAGTATCCAGGATGGTACCATCCATATCAAAAATCAGGCCTTCATAGCACTCGTACATCGTGGCTCCACGACCAAGAAGAAATCAAAAGCTACTTTATCGCAAACTAACTAAATTGTCGCTCACTGTATAATTGATTGAATTTATTAAATAAAATATCATTCACAATAGGAAATAGCGCTGTGATACATCGTAAAAATCAATGCGTTGAGAGGTATAATAAAATAGGAGGCCTAAAAGCAGAAAACCCCGCCGTAGCGAGGTTTCTTAAAATGGTGCACCCAGGAAGATTCGAACTTCCGACCGCTCGGTTCGTAGCCGAGTACTCTATCCAGCTGAGCTATGGGTGCGGTTTTGTATTTCTAATTTAACGGAGGCGTTTCAGCAAGTGAAACTTAACAACAAGATTGATGACCTAGAAGATGGTGCACCCAGGAAGATTCGAACTTCCGACCGCTCGGTTCGTAGCCGAGTACTCTATCCAGCTGAGCTATGGGTGCAATTAATTCTTTGACACTACCTGATGTTCATTTGACTATTTCACCATACTGCAAAATATGGTGCACCCAGGAAGATTCGAACTTCCGACCGCTCGGTTCGTAGCCGAGTACTCTATCCAGCTGAGCTATGGGTGCATAGTAAATGGCGGTGAGGGAGGGATTCGAACCCTCGATACAGCTTTTGACCGTATACTCCCTTAGCAGGGGAGCGCCTTCAGCCTCTCGGCCACCTCACCATACGCTTCTTTCGAATTGTACCTGACTTACTTTTGAAGAAGCTCATCGGCACTGCGTGGCGCACATATTACTTTCCCGCACTTATAAGTCAAACAATTTTTCCCAACTAGCGTTCATTTGCACAATTCACACGCAACATGACCAGTTTGGCGTCAAAAAGAGTGTTTTATCAACAGGCAAGATACTGTTTATTGCGGTGTAATCAAATTGAGAGAAAAATGAAATTATCCTGCCCACCCCATTAAATTGGCCGCGAACAGAAAATTATTACCAGAATAAGAACATAAAAAGGGAATGAATAGTGAAATATGAGGGGGAATAAACAGCAGTAGCGCCTCGTGTAACACGAGACGCTGCTTCAAAATCAGTAAGTCGTCGGTTGAGACTTTTCTGCTTGGATGCGCTGGTAGATTTCTTCACGGTGAACAGAAACCTCTTTTGGAGCATTTACACCAATTCGAACCTGGTTGCCTTTAACTCCTAATACAGTAACCGTAACCTCATCGCCAATCATGAGTGTTTCACCAACTCGACGAGTCAGAATAAGCATTCTTTGCTCCTTGAAAAATTAAAAGAGTCGGGTCTCTCAGTTTCCCCGCCATTATCCATCATACACCGTGAAAACGTAAGCTATCACATTCACATTAAATGTAAGTAGCTTGGTCAAGTCTCTAACTAATACAAGTTTAGCTGAAGCAAATAACTTTGCGTTTAACTTTGTTTTCGAACTATGACAGGAAAACTGAAAAACGCCATACTCAACATAGAGATATGGCGCATTGATTTAATGGGTCATTACTGACTTATAAGCGAGATGCCACCCACGCTTCAACACTAGCTAATGCTGATGGCAATGCTTGCACATTAGTACCGCCAGCCTGAGCCATATCCGGGCGTCCACCGCCTTTACCACCGACCTGTTGAGCAATATCAGCGATTAATTCACCCGCTTTGACTTTACCTGTCAGGTCTTTAGTTACGCCAACGATTAGGCTGACCTTATCATCTGCGATCGTTGCCAGCACAATAATAGCGGAGCCCAGTTGATTTTTAAGATCATCAACCATAGTACGTAACATTTTTGGCTCAACGTTATCCAACTGACTAACTAAAAGTTTCACACCATTGACCAATTTCGCATTGGACGATAATGAGGCACTTTCCTGAGCGGCTTGCTGATCTTTTAATTGCTGAAGTTCACGTTCAAGCATTTTACTGCGATCCAGCACCGCACGGACTTTATCAGCCAGGTTATTGGTATCACCTTTCACCAAGTGAGCAACATCCTGTAGCAGGTCGCTCTGCTGATGCAATAGTGCAATAGCCCCCTCGCCAGTTACCGCTTCAATACGTCGAATCCCAGCAGCGGTACCTGATTCAGATAAAATACGGAACAGACCAATATCACCAGTGCGGCTGGCATGAATACCACCACATAGCTCGGTTGAGAAATCACCCATGGTCAAGACTCGCACCTGGTCGTCATATTTCTCGCCGAACAGTGCCATAGCGCCTTTTTCTTTCGCCGCATCCAGTTCCATCACTTCAGTCTGGACTGGCATATTACGGCGAATTTGCTCGTTGACCATATCCTCTACCTGGCGAATCTGTTCCGGTTTCATTGCTTCAAAATGAGAGAAATCGAAACGCAGGTATTTATCATTTACTAATGAGCCTTTCTGAGCAACGTGATCGCCCAGTGTTTTACGTAGCGCTGCATGTAATAAATGAGTTGCGGAATGATTCAAGCGAATACGGTTACGCCGTGCGACATCAACCTGAGCATCAATACTGTGGTTAACCCGCAATGTTCCATGAGTTAATTGCCCTAAATGACCGATAGCCTGACCATATTTCTGAGTATCAGCCACAGCAAAGGTTACAGTCGCATTTTTCAGCTCGCCTGTATCGCCAACCTGGCCGCCAGACTCACCGTAGAATGGTGTTTGATTGAGGACAACAACCGCTTCTTCGCCTTCATGAATTTCATCAACAACTTCGCCATTGCGGAACAACGCCGTCACGGTGGCCTGCTGATGAACATGGTCATAGCCAGAGAACTGGCTAGCACTATCGACACGAATTAAGTTGTTATAATCGGCACCAAAGCCACTGGATTCCCGCGCACGACGGCGTTGAGCTTCCATTGCTTGCTCGAAACCGGCTTCATCCACTTTCAGATTACGTTCACGGCAGACATCTGCGGTTAAATCAACCGGGAAGCCGTAGGTGTCGTACAAACGGAAAGCTGTCTCACCATCCAGGGTATCACCAGTCAATTTACTGAGTTCTTCATCCAACAGAGCTAAGCCGCGTTCTAATGTACGCGCAAACTGTTCTTCTTCAGTTTTCAGAACCTGCTCAACCATTGCCTGTTGTTGTTTCAACTCATCGGCAGCAGGCCCCATAACAGCAATCAGTGGAGCGACCAGTTTGTAGAAGAAAGTCTCTTTCGCGCCCAACATGTTGCCATGACGGATAGCACGACGAATGATACGGCGCAGAACATAACCACGGTTTTCATTCGACGGAATAACACCATCGGAGATAAGGAAAGCACAAGAGCGAATATGGTCAGCAATAACGCGCAGTGACTTGCTAGAAAGATCAGTTGCACCGGTAACTTCCGCTACCGCTTTAATCAAATCGCGGAACAAGTCAATCTCATAGTTGGAGTTAACATGTTGTAAAACCGCAGCAATACGCTCAAGCCCCATGCCGGTATCAACCGATGGCTTAGGCAATGGCAGCATTGTGCCATCAGACTGGCGGTTGAACTGCATGAAGACGATATTCCAGATCTCAATATAACGATCGCCGTCCTCTTCTGCCGAGCCTGGAGGGCCGCCCCAAATATGGTCGCCGTGGTCAAAGAAAATCTCTGTGCATGGGCCACAAGGGCCTGTGTCACCCATTTGCCAGAAGTTATCTGATGCAAAGGCACTGCCTTTGTTATCACCAATGCGAATAATACGCTCACGAGGGATGCCAATATCATTGGCCCAAATTTCATAAGCCTCGTCATCGGTTTCGTAAACAGTTACCCACAGTTTTTCTTTCGGTAGATTAAACCACTGTTCGCCAGTTAATAATTCCCAAGCAAAGCTGATGGCATCATGTTTGAAGTAATCGCCGAAGCTAAAATTACCTAACATTTCGAAGAAAGTATGATGGCGTGCGGTATAGCCTACGTTTTCAAGGTCATTATGCTTACCACCTGCTCGCACACAGCGCTGAGAGGTCGTCGCACGGGAGTATGCCCGTTTATCCAAACCTAAGAAGACATCCTTAAACTGGTTCATCCCGGCATTGGTAAACAACAGCGTAGGGTCATTATTAGGGACCAAAGAGCTGCTTGATACAACCTGATGTCCCTTGCTATGGAAGAAATCGAGAAACGCTTGACGAATCTCAGCGGTGCTCTTGCTCATAATTGTCCCGGAAACAAGCTAAAAGAATAAGCTCGCGAGCGGATTGCGTTACTTTGAATAGCGACACAATGGGTAAGCTCACGAACAAAAAGTGGGACTAAGATAAATTTTCTTCGAGGGGAAGTAAAATCCTGTGTGCATTCATTCAACAAAATCATTGTAAATCGACTGAATTTCCTCCTGGAAGAAACCACGATAGAGAAGATAACGCTGAACTTTGGCCTTCTCTTTCCATTCAATCGGTAAAATTTCACTAAATTTGCGTTGCGCGACTTCTTTTGCCAACAAACACCAGTTTATTTCGCTGATTTCAAAAGCAGCTTGAATAAGTTCTTTATCGACACCCTTTTGCATCAATTCAGAACGAATACGCTGTGCACCATATCCTTTACGACTACGGCTATTAATATAGCTGGTAGCAAAGCGGGCATCATCCAGCCAATTATGTTGATAACAATAGACAATCACTTGCTCAATAACTTTCGGATCAATATCGACAGCGGGTTCGTTATCACTACGACCTGTTTGTTTCCCCCAATGGCCTTTTGCCGAGAATGGTTGAGATGCAAGCTTGCGGCGCAGTTCTGATTCACTATGGTCACGTTGAGAGAGGAGTCTCATAGCACGACTCAGTAGGTCATTCATAATTACCCTTATTACTTGAAACTGCAGCCGTGTTAGCTGCGCTCTTTACTCGGCCCATCCATGAGCCTCGCCTCTGTGAGGCCGCTGCAAGCAGCGTTCAAATCGGCTCCCAGCAGATTCGTCACCCGAATCACTGACTCATGTCAGCTCATCGGGATTCATTCGTTTGCTGCCTTGCCACAATCCAATTACTTTGGGTGTAGACTTCTAATGAAGCATTTAAACACACCATCATTAACTAAAACGGCCCACTGATTAAGTGAGCCGTTGGCTAATTGCTTAATTTGCTAACTCGGTCAATGACCTTACAAATTAAAATTCTTCGCTGGTTTCATCTGCTTCATCAGCAAATGCGGCTGTTGCTACAGGCTGCTCACCATTGCCACCATTAAGAAGCATTTCACGCAATTTTTTATCCAACTCAGCAGCAACTGCTGGGTTTTCTTTTAAGTAGTTACTGGCATTCGCTTTACCCTGACCAATCTTGTCACCGTTGTAGCTATACCATGCACCGGCTTTCTCAATCAGTTTGTGCTTAACGCCTAAATCAACGAGCTCGCCGTTAATATTGATACCTTCACCATACAGGATCTGGAATTCGGCTTGTTTAAATGGTGCTGCGATTTTGTTTTTCACCACTTTAACGCGTGTCTCACTACCAACAACTACATCACCTTCTTTTACTGCACCAATACGGCGAATATCCAAACGCACGGATGCATAAAATTTCAGGGCGTTACCACCCGTCGTAGTTTCAGGGTTACCAAACATAACGCCGATTTTCATACGAATCTGGTTGATGAAGATTAACAGGGTATTCGCGTTTTTCAGGTTACCCGCCAGTTTTCGCATCGCCTGGCTCATCATACGAGCCGCAAGGCCCATGTGAGAATCACCAATTTCACCTTCAATTTCAGCTTTTGGTGTTAATGCAGCGACGGAGTCAACAATGATGACATCAACCGCGCCCGAACGAGTTAGCGCATCACAGATTTCCAGTGCTTGCTCGCCAGTATCTGGCTGAGAACACAGCAAGTTATCAATATCTACGCCTAGTTTTTTAGCGTAAATAGGGTCAAGAGCATGCTCGGCATCGATAAAGGCGCAGGTTTTACCTTCGCGCTGTGCAGCAGCAATAACCTGTAAGGTTAGTGTTGTCTTACCGGACGATTCAGGGCCATAAATCTCAACAATACGCCCCATTGGCAGACCACCCGCCCCCAATGCGATATCAAGAGAAAGAGAACCAGTAGAGATGGTTTCAACATCCATTGAGCGGTCTTCGCCAAGGCGCATAATAGAGCCTTTGCCGAATTGTTTTTCAATTTGGCCCAGTGCTGCTGCTAATGCCTTTTGTTTATTCTCATCAATAGCCATTTTTACTCCCTCTCTGGGATGCCGAGTTGCCCCGTCATCACCACTGAATGTTGTTTTATACCCGTCATACTTCAAGCTGCATGTGCGTTGGCTGCCTTCCTGCAACTCAAATCATTTAGTGTATATGCAAGAAATTACCATTAATTATACTGTACAATCATACAGTATCAAGACTAATTTTATAGAAAATTATCTAAAAGTGTTTGTAGTGCGAAAACAGCCGCTTGCGATCTGACCTCGTCACGATCACCGGAAAAAAGTTGTTTTGTCGCACTAACCTCACCGTTACGTGTAGCAAAAGCAAACCACACGGTGCCCACTGGTTTCTCTGGCGTGCCGCCATCAGGCCCGGCAACTCCGCTTATCGATACCGCGAAGTCCGCATTAGCCGCTCGCAATGCACCCAATGCCATTTCTCGAACGACAGCGTCACTAACTGCGCCATGCTCAGCTAAAGTGCTTTCTTTTACCCCCAATAAATCATGTTTTGCCGCATTGCTGTACGTGACAAAACCACGATCAAAATAGGCCGAGCTGCCCGCAATATCTGTCAGGGCTTTAGCCACCCAACCACCTGTACATGATTCGGCACAGGTAACCCAGGCACCACGATGTATGAGTTTATTACCCACTGCGGTACTCAGCTGACGTAATTGTTCTTCGCGCATTATTGCCCCTACTCGAATGAAGTCTGCCGCCGCCGATAGTAGCACTTCTTTGGGCCGTAACAACAACAGCTGTTCGTTATGCGAAACGCCTCGAAAGGTGGCATGAAAAAAAAGCACATTACAGTACAAAGCTTTACCTCAGGGACTCAGCTGTTAGTATCAAAATAAAGAAGATGCGACTGGCGACATCTGGAGTACCGGTAACTTACCGGCATGATGAACTTAGGACGTGATAGTGAAAAAAATTCTCAACGCCTTCTTCCCACTTTATAGCGCAACAGTGCTGATGTTATTAGGGTCAGGTTTACTGACCACTTATATCTCGTTACGGTTGACTGCTATCCATGTTTCCGGTGCATTAATCGGGGCAATCATTGCCGCAAACTATATTGGTTTAGTGATTGGAGGCAAGGTCGGCCACTTCCTCATCGCTCGGGTAGGCCATATCCGTGCCTATGTGGCCTGTGCCGGTATTATTACAGCTGCGGTGTTAATTCATGGCCTTACTGAATATATCCCTGCATGGGTAGTTCTACGCCTGATTATTGGCCTTTGCATGATGTGCCAGTTTATGGTGTTGGAAAGTTGGCTAAATGACCAAGCGGAGTCTAGCCAGCGCGGTACGGTGTTTGGCTTTTATATGGCAGCAACTTATGCTGGCATGGCATTAGGCCAAGTCGTGTTGATGCTTCAACCTGAGCTGGGTTTAAGCACACTCATGATTATTGCTCTGTTTTTTGCTCTGTGTTTGGTGCCCGTAGCCCTGACCACTCGCAGTAATGCTCAGCAGATGTCACCGGCCCCTATGGAACTGAAATTCTTTATCAACTCCATCCCCAAAATACTGGCCTCGACATTAGTTATCGGCATGATTGTCGGCTCGTTTTATGGTCTGGCGCCGGTTTATGCCAGCTTACAATCACTTTCTACTCAAGAAACCGGCCTGTTCATGGCGTTATCTATTTTTGCCGGATTGGTCGCCCAGCTTCCACTCAGTTGGTTGTCCGACCGCTATAATCGCACTCTCCTGCTCCGTATTAACGCATCATTACTGGCCTTAACAGCACTGCCGCTAGCGCTGGTGCCTCATATCTCGTTCCATTTTTTATTGGGTTTAGGCTTTATCGTTAGCATGTTGCAGTTCACGCTTTATCCATTGGTCGTTGCACTAGCCAATGACCTGATTGCACCGGAACGGCGAGTCTCTTTAGCGGCATGTTTATTGATGTCATTCGGTGTGGGTGCCAGTATCGGGCCACTTGCCGTGGGCGCGCTGATTGCCCCTCTGGGTGGCAATATTCTGTATGCGTTTTTCTCACTCTGCGGCTTAAGTTTGATAGCATTCAGCAGAACAGTTAAACAGGATCAAGACGAATTTGTTAATGATGCTCCAGTGCCCCATATGGCCATACCCGACAGTTTGGTCAGTTCTCCACTCTCCCCGGCACTTAACCCCAGCTTTGATGAACAGTTGATTCACGACATCATGCCCCCGCCTGATCAAACTGAAACAGAACTGGGAGAAAACGCCTCGGAAGATGAGCCTCAGCAGCAATAATCACATTGGTGGCAAGCATAGAAACTTCAATATCCATAACCTTTCTCTATAGATACTTTGCTAAATTTTGATTAAAAAGAATGGAAATGGGTACTGCTTGTTATTTATTCGGCTTTGAATAAAAATACCGACATGAGGTATTTAGCGGGATAGAGCAATGTCGAGACAAGATGAACAGCGGTTATTGGTAAAAATAGCCACGCTATATTACACCGAAGGTATGAAGCAATCCGAGATTGCCGACAGCCTGCATTTATCCCAGTCATTTGTTTCCCGGGCGATTACCCGTTGCGTTAAAGAGGGGGTGGTTAAAATCAGCGTCATCCAGCCTCCTAATATGTTTATTGGTATCGAATCGCAGATTCAAAAACACTATGGTATCGACCAAGCCATCGTGGTCGATGTCGCCGATGACGCCAGCCCTGCTCAGATAAAACACGCTATAGGTTCTGCCGCAGCCCACTATATGCAAACCAGTATTCGCCCAAACGATATGGTCGGTATTTCTTCGTGGAGCAGCACAATTCGAGCAATGGTTGATAATCTTCATCCGCTTAACATCAAAACTAGCGGCGTCATTCAATTATTGGGCGGGGTTGGCCCCAACGGTAATGTGCAAGCCACATTGTTAACCCAGGCACTGGCTAATATTTTGAATTGCCCAGCCTACTTACTGCCCGCACAAAGTATCGAGCGCTCGACTGAAGATCGCACCCGCCTGATATCAAGCGGCGAAGTCGCTGATGTGGTGAATAAATTTACTGAAGTAGATCTGGCGTTAGTCGGGATTGGCGATCTGGAGCCATCCCAGCTATTGAAAAACTCCGGTAACTATTACCACGAAGAGATGCTTAAATTACTGGCTGATCGCGGTGCCGTGGGGGATTTGTGTCTGCATTATTTTGATGCTGCGGGAAACGCAGTACTTAGTGACGAAGAAGATCCGGTGATTGGTATGTCTCTGCCACAATTACGGGCTTGCCCGCGAGTCGTCGCACTGGCCGGTGGAGTAGGAAAAAGTGCCGCTATTCGGGGCGCACTGACAGGTCACTATATTGATGTATTGATTACCGACAGAATTACCGCCGAGACATTACTGTAGCCATAGGGTTACTGAAACCAGAAGTTTACTGAAGCTATAGATTTAACCGCGCCGTCCCTGGTGCGGCATAATTTAAGCACTTAACGCCAACACGCTATTTCGCATGCCAATAGCAGTCAACACCCAGATATTTACTGAATGCTTCTTGCAGCACTTTAGCTGTAGCCGAATGGTTCATCGCCACATGGTGTTCGAAACCATTATTACAGATATGTGTGAGTAAATTTTCCAATTGCGGCACTTCTACAACTGCGCGGCACCCGACTGTATCCAACTCATCACTGACTGAACGCCCCTCCCCCACATAGGCTCGCACCTGCCCAGTGAAATCGTCTGATGATAGGCGGAAATAGGTCAATGGGCCTGATTTCATGCGCCCATGAACCGCACCACAGGTATTCTCACAACCCACAGTTGTTCCGATAATATCGGCAGTGCCCATAGTTGAGCTTTCTAAACTTTCACTGGCAAAGTTGCCGCAATGGAATAGCACGCACTTATCACGTTCTTCGCCAAAGTTATTATTCCAGTCAGCAATTGAAGCGGGCGCCAACGAACAACTTGCCAGGGCATACATCGATAATGCGCCCATCACATCCACTTCACAGGCACTTGGCATTAATTGCCCGGACATCACACTCATGATGGAGCAGACGTTAATTCCCAGATTCTGTTGTAGCGACGTCCAACACTGCATGGCGGTAGTATCAATATCATTAGCAATAATCCACTCACTAATAACCACAAACAGTTTTGCCATTTTATGCAATTTATCTTGTGGAATAGCGCTGGTATCACCATTTGCTTTCAATAACGCCAGTTTTTCACCGACACGGATATCATGACCACTGAGGTTGGCTACACGGAAAAATACTTCAGATAGATCAAGGGTTTCAACGGTTATCCCCAAATTCTCTAATAACTTTTCACTGTAACGCACAGTATTAAAGTTAGTTGGCCGCGCGCCAATAGCCCCAACTCTGACGCGTTTCATGGCATGTACCACACGGCAAAGTTGTACAAACTGCTCTACATCACGACTGAATATATCACTGTTTAAGCTACAAACATGTTGCTGGGTCAATGTGAAGGGAATGCCATATTGGCGCAGATTGTTGCAGAGCGATATTTTACCGCAGAAGCTGTCACGCCGTGTCGCCAGCCCCATTTTGTCCAGTGCATCTTCTTCTGCTTGCACCAGCACCGGTACTTTAAGGCCAGAGAGACGGATGGCATCGGAGACACTTTTTTCATCGCCAAAGTTAGGCAAAATGACCACCACACCATGAATTTCTTCACTATGTTTACGGAATAATTCAGCACACACTTTGGCATCGCGCCAGTTTTCCACCCCACCCAGCGGCGTTTGCTCTTCATTCAGCATGATGATGTTGATCCCCAAGCGATCAAACAGTGCCTGGGCATCGCGGCGTGCATCTGCAACTAAATAACTAGGGAAGAAACCCCGGTTGCCGATAATCACCGCGAAAGTTAACTTACGAGGTATTGCTGACATATGCTTACTCCTGGTTTGGGTTATTTCGGCTGAAAACGCGCACGCGCGATGGCCGTTTGCCAGAGGCTATAGTTATCTTGCATCTCCGCACTTTGAGCGCGCGGTTCGATGTATTCCACTTCTCGGGGGAGTGCCGCCAGTTGCTGGCTATCCTGCCACCAGCCCAAGGTTTTCCCCCCTAAATAAGCCGCCCCCAGTGCCGACACTTCTGCGGTATGGTTGCGTATCAGGGTGCGCTGTAACAAATCGGCCTGAAATTGCATCAACCAGCGGTTACTGGTTGCGCCGCCATCAACCCGAAGTCGCTCAAGGCGATGATGACCAGCCCGCTCCATGGCAAAAAAGACATCCGCTATTTGGTAGGCGACAGATTCCAATCCGGCACGGGCCAGAACTGCGGGCGTAGTTGCATCAGTGAGGCCACAGAACAAACCGCGAGCTTGACTGTCCCAATAGGGGGCGCCCAAACCTGATAATGCCGGGATAAAATAGACTCCTTGATTACCCGCCTGGTTTTGCGCCATTTCAGTCAGGTAAGCCAAGTCAGTCACCCCCAACATGCGCGAAACCCACGCCACACCGGAACCGGTATGAGTGATATTGCCTTCAAGGGCGTAACGTAATTCACCATCATGCCAGGCAATCGTGGTGCTTAAGCCGTGACTTTGCGCACTGGCTTGCTTCAGAGTGGTCATCAACGATGAACCGGTGCCGTAGGTGGCTTTGATTTCGCCCGCCCGGTCACCGCCCTGCCCATAGAGCGCAGCGTGCGAATCACCAATTTGCGCCACAATCGGTATCCCCTGACTCAAGCCAGTAATACCCATATTGCCAGTGTGCCCGTGGATAGCCGCCGAAGGTAAAACCGCGGGCAGACAAAGGCTAGGAATGCCAAATAGCGCCAACAGGTCTGGATCCCATTGACCCGAATGAATATTAAACAGTTGAGTTCGGGCAGCATTGGAAAAATCAGTCGAGAAACTTTGGCCGCCACTGAGCTGCCAGGTGAGCCAGCAATCGATAGTACCCACACACAATTCGCCGTGGGCCGCGCGCTCGACACCCTGCGGGATTTCCGCCAACATGCCGTGAACTTTAGCCGCAGGGAACAAGGGGTCAATCTGTAATCCGGTACGTTCGGCTATCATCGCCGCTTCCGGTAACTGACTCAGCGCTTGGCAGAAAGCCTCCGAGCGCCGACACTGCCAACTGACCACTCGTGTCAGTGGCATTCCTGTCTTTCGCTCCCAGATAAGCACCGATTCGCGTTGATTACTGATAGCAATACCGGCAACTCGTCCCCCTGCCAACTGGCTCAAACAACCTTCGATGGCTAAAGAAACTGCCTGCCAGATAGCCAGTGGATCTTGCTCCGCCCAGCCTGGCCTCGGATGCTCCAATAACAGCGGCACCGAGGCTTTCGCCAGAATTTGCCCAGCAGCATCCACCGCAATGGCTTTGGCGTTGGTGGTTCCCTCATCAATGGCCAAAATAATCGGCGTCGGCATGATTACTCTCCCCGGCAAAACCGCAAAGCACGAGCCACAATGCCTGCCGCATCAAAACCATGATAAGCCCGCATTTCTGCTCGGTCAGCCGCGATCGCATAGCCCCCGTCAGGAATACCGAGTCTCACCAATGGAATGCCACTGCCCGCCTCGGACAGCACTTCAGCCACCAGACTGCCCACACCGCCATTAATATTGTGCTCTTCGATGGTTATCACCCGTTGGCTGTTTTGGAGGATGGTTAACAGCTTTTGAGTATCACATGGGCGAATCGAAGAAACGTTGACCACCGCAGCAGAAACATTGTTATCTGCCAGTATCGCAGCCGCGCTAACAGCTTCATGAACTGTAGAACCCATAGCCACCAGAGTAATATCCTGACCTTCCTGCAAAACATCAATCTGGCCGGGAGCAAACTGGTAGTGTTCATCATGCAGTGGCGGTAAAGATTTACCGTCGAGGCGGATATAAACCGGCCCAATATGCGCCAGAGCATAATCAATTATCTGGCGGCACTCTTGCGGGTCAGAGGGGGCATAAATCTCAATATTGCCAAAGCCGCGTAGAATGGCGATATCGTCAATACAGTGGTGAGTACTCGCCAACGGCCCATAACTGGCTCCTGAGTTCAAACCAAACAGTTTTACATTGCTATTGTTGTAACAAACATCGATTTTGAGCTGTTCGTTGGAGCGCGAAATCAGGAAGGGCGCGGCATTACAGGTGACTGCCACTTTTCCGCCCATGGATAACCCTACCGCGGTGCCCACCATCGCCTGCTCGGCAATCCCGACATTCACCACCCGATCTGGGAAACGGGCTATAAACGGCCCAATTTTCGCCGTCGAAGTGGAGTCAGCGACAACAGGTACCAGATCCACCCCGTTATCCACGGCTTTAATAAACTGCTCGACCATCACTGCGGCCAAATGTTCTGCATTACTCATCGCTCAATTCCTCCAGCGCCAGATCAATTTCAGCACCTTTCGGCACCCGGTGGTGCCACTCCACACGCCCTTGAATAAAGGAGATACCGGCACCTTTTTCGGTGTTGGCAATCACCACGTTGGGTTTACCGCTCGCTTGTAATCCCTCCAATGTGTCTACTACTGATTGCATATCATTGCCCTGACATTCAGTGACTTGTAGACCAAACGCCTGCCACTTATCCGCCAACGGATCGGTGTTCATAATGGATTTGGTCGTACCTGCCAGTTGGAGTTTGTTTTTGTCATTAATGATTATCAGGTTGTCTAACTGATAGTGAGCAGCCACTAACGCAGCTTCCCAGTTACTGCCTTCGGCCAGTTCACCATCACCAGTCAGTACAAATACCCGGCGTTTGCTGTTAGCTCGTTTTGCTGCGAGTGCAATCCCTACCGCCACAGGTAAGCCGTGCCCCAAAGCACCGGTATTTAATTCAATACCCGGAGTTTTATGTTTGACAGGGTGTCCGGGGAGATGTGAGTTGGCGTGCTGATAGGCCGCCAGCCACGCTTCGGGAAAATAACCCGCCTCAGCCAAACAGCAGTAATAACCGCCGACTGCATGACCTTTAGACTGAACATAGATATCACGCTCAGGATCGGTAAGTCGGTCGGGCGCACAATTGAGGATACGAAAATAGAGTGCAGTGAGAATCTCTACTTGCGAAAGATCAGCGCCGGTATGCCCCCCTGCGGGGCTGTTCGCATTAAGCAGGACGATGCGGCGACGGATGGCCCGTGCCTTTTTCACCAGCTCATCGACTGACAGTGAATACGGATTCATGACATTACCTCTCTTAAATTTTATCGATAACTGAATTTTTACTCATTACCGAATATTTATTCCTGATGGTGCTAAAAAATAGCTTTCATCAAGCCTGTCCGGAAATCGCCCTCCGGCGTGACATCTTCTCTGTCGCCAATGTGTTTCTGTAAATAATCTGTTTATGTAGCCAATAGGCCGCAACAAATTGTTTCGCCTATTCTTTATACCTGTTCGCTTTTCCCAACTTGTGCCACCACAGTGGACTTTTGCGAGACAATCGCTGCTTTGTGCTGCATCCGGTTCTGCATCTGATCGATAATGACCGCCACTATAATCACGATACCTTTAATCACCATTTGCCAGAATTCGCTAACCCCCATCATCACTAAACCATCCGCCAGAATGCCGATAACAAATGCGCCAATCAGCGTACCGAGAATAGTGCCACGGCCTCCGGCCAGAGAAGTCCCGCCCAGTACCACGGCGGCAATGGCATTCATCTCAAAACCACTGCCGTTGGCTGGATGGCTAGCCACCAGCTGAGCGGAAACAATGATCCCGGCAATGGCTGCGCAGAAGCCCGATATGGTGTAGACCCACACTTTGACCTGCCGCACTTTGACGCCCGAAAGCTCTGCGGCTCGTTCGTTATCACCAATGGCATAAACATGGCGGCCAAAGGGCAGACGGCGGGCAACATAGGCAATGATCAGTGCCAGAATAAACATGATCCAGATGGCAATCGGCAAGCCCAGCAAGGTACCAGAGCCCAGCAGGTCAAAGCCGGTATTACCCAGTTGTGGATTCCCTTGTAAGCCGGGGAAAGTTTCACCACCAGAAATCAGCATCGCCGCACCGCGCACCACATACATGGTGCCGAGGGTGCAGATAAACGGGGCAACGTTATAGCGAGTAATGATCCAACCATTAACCGCGCCAATCAGTGCTCCGATAACCAATACCACCGGAACTACCACCCAGACGCTCGGGAAAATAGCAATACCAAACATCGGTAAAACAATACCTTGAGTGATCATCCAACCCGCAATCATGCCGCACAGCCCTAGGGTTGCTCCGATAGAAAGGTCAATCCCTGCGGTGATAATGACAAAAGTAATACCCAACGCGAGGAAGGCATTGATCGCGATATGCTTGACCATAATGATCAAGCTACCGGTCGCCAAAAACCCCGGAACCATGACAGAGAAGAAACCCAGAATCAGAAACAGGGCAATAAAGGTGCGCATCTTGAGCAGAAGCAGCAGCATATTTTCCCGTGACCACGACGCTCCACCGGGCTGGTGACTCGCCAACGCAGTGCCAGTTGTTGCTTTCATCATTCAAACCCTTGTGCGCTTGCCGTAACCAATGCCGATTCATTGGCGGACTGGCGGGAAACATTCGCAGTCAGCTTGCCGTTCGACATCACCAGAATGCGGTCTGATACCGCCATAATTTCTTTCAGATCTGAGGTGGAAAACAGAATGCCGATCCCCTGCTCAGAGAGTTTCACCATCATTTCAAACATATCCGCTTTCGCACCGACATCAATGCCCCGTGTCGGTTCATCCAACAGCAAAATGTTCGGACTGGTCAGTAATGAGCGGCCAATGACGACTTTTTGCTGATTGCCGCCACTGAGCGCCTGGATCTCCACTTCAGGTGAAGAGACTTTGATAGACAAGTCGCCAATCACCGAGGCAACCACCTGTGACTCACCTTCCTGCCAGATGGCGAAGCTATGTTTTAGCCGACGCCATAAGCTGGAAATGGTCAGGTTATTCGCCACCGATGACACCGGGAAAATGCCGGTTTTCTTGCGATCTTCCGGCACTAAACTCATGCCAAGGCGGATGCGCTCTGCGGTTGAGGTTTTGGCACTGATGGCGGTGCCATTGAGCCGAATGGTGCCGAGATAGCTCTGTTGCGTACCCAGCAGGCATTCGAACAGTTCAGTGCGTCCAGCCCCCATCAACCCATAAATACCGACGATCTCACCAGCACGCACTTGCAGCGAGACTTGATTCACCACGGTATTACCGGATTCATTGATTAAAGTGACGTTATCGACTTCCATCATTGCTGCACCGAAAGTCCGGTTGGGATGAAGGAAGCTGGAAACCGGATCACTACCCAGCATTTCACGCACAATCCACGGCACATCAATATCTTTGACGGCGGCTTCCGCCTGAAAACGGCCATCGCGCAGGATAGTGATATAGTCGCCAATGGCCATCAGCTCTTCCAACCGATGCGAAATGTAGACGATAGAAACGCCCTGGCGAGTCAGTTCACGAATCACCCGGAATAAGATATCGACTTCAGTTTTACTCAGCGCCGAAGTTGGCTCATCTAAGATCAAAATATCTGCCTGCTCAGCCAGAGCCTTAGCAATTTCAATTAGTTGCTGCTGCCCGACTTTCAGGTTCGACACCATTTCTTTGGGTGAAATAGCCTGATCAAGACGTGCCATCAGTTGCTCGGCGATCAATTCCTGCGCCGCCTGATTGATCGGCTTCAAACCTTGCTGAATCTCGCGTCCCAGAAAGATGTTTTCCGCAACATTAAGATTTTCTGACAAATTCAGTTCTTGATGCACCATGCCGATACCCAATGCAGCCGCTTCACGGGTATTGGCAATGGTTACCGGCTGCTCGTTGAGATAAATCTGGCCGGAAGTTTGTTGCTGCACTCCCGCCAGAATCTTCATCAGAGTAGATTTTCCCGCACCATTTTCACCAATAATCACATTAACTTTGCCGCGATATACATGGTAACTGACGGTATCTAATGCCAATGTGCCAGGAAAACGCATCGAAATGTTCTCAGCACGCATGACGATGTCAGGTCTGTGGTCCATTAGTGGCTCTCCTTATTCAAACGGAGCGGTACCGCATTACTCAAGCCGGTGGTGGCCACTGTTACTGCAGCCAATACCTCAACTTGCTGGCCGATCCAACTGGCATCCGGTTTGGCCACATCCTGTAAAGCTCTTTTGCTCAACGCCTTGGAGAGCTGGGCATATTGCACCTGGTTTTTAAAATCTTCGAAGCGGATAAAGGTTGATGCATCACGAATAGCATTACCTTTGACGATAGGCCCCAATTGCAGCACTTGCTCATCGCCTTCGACTGCCACTCTTATTGCCCCTTCCCGCCCTTCTGTTTCTACCGCCACCACTTTGCCGTTGAAGCGAACAAAATGACTTTGGCTATTTTTCCCTGTTGCTGGCTGATTCTGTTGTTTCACTTGCTGCCAACTGAGCGCATTGCTGTTGGCAAATGGCATCACTTTGCTCACCCAAATGGTGGAGGCGACCTTGTCCGGTGGTTGGTTATAGTCACTGACCACCGCATTCGGATCGACCGGCAAAATCGGTTTACCGTTTTCATCTAAATCCACCACGGTACAAGCCACCAATACGGTGCTGATAATCAACAAGCCGCCAGCTTTCGATAGGGCACTGAACCACATACTGCCTCCTGTCAGGAGGGGCTGGTGCGCCCCTCATTGCCTTTTAAATGCGCGTGTTAGTAAGCCGCTTAAGGCGTTACTCTTTCAGCGCAAAGACACTCAGGTTTTTGGCATTGTTTTCATCAATCAATACGCAGTCCATCAACTGTTTTTCTTCCTGCCCGGTGGAACCGGTTTTCAGATATTTATCAGCTTGAACGACCGCCATCTGGGCTTGTGCCCAACCTGGCTGAAGTACGGTGGCTTTGATATTGCCTTTATTGATGATGGAGTCGCGAACATAGTCGCTACCGTCAAATCCAACCACAATCACATCATTGCGCCCTGCTGCTTTTAATGCGGCTTCAGCGCCTAACGCCATAGTATCGTTACCCGAAATCACCCCGGTAATATCCGGGTTAGCCTGCAAAATGGACTCCATACGGTTGAAGGCTTCAGTCTGGCTCCAGTTTGCAGTCTGTTGAGCGACCATCTTCATGTCGCTATGTTCGTCGATCACGTCGTGATAACCCTGTGAACGTACGTGTGCGTTGGTATCTGATTCACGGCCCAGTAATTCAACATACTTGCCTTTGCCCCCCATCAGGACGACAAATTTCTCAGCACCGAGCTGTGCCCCCTGATAGTTGTTGGACACGATTTGTGAAACTGCAATGCCGGTTTCATTGATTTCGCGGTCAATCAGAAAGGTGGGAATACCTGCGGCTTTGGCTTTTTTCAACGGCCCGATAGTGGCATCTGAACCGGCATTATCCAGAATGATCGCTTTGGCTTTACGGGCGATAGCGGTTTCCAGTAGTTGGTTCTGTTTATTCACATCATCATCATGAGACGCCACCAATACGGTGTATCCCAGCTCCGTCGCTTTAGCTTTGGCACCTTCGGCTTCCGCCTTGAAAAACGGGTTATCGTGGGATGGGGTGATAATGGCGATTAGGCCGTTACTGGCGGCACCAGCAACACCCGCCATCGAGATCAATGCTGCGGTAAGACAGGATTTCAGTAGGGTATTTTTCATTATTTTTCTCCGCATTGAATATATATTCACCATTAAATTTATATTCAATCTAATAATACAAACGCCCCACGGCTTGTCCAACATGCGAGCAAGGAAAGTAGAAGCCGGTCACAAATTAGTCGATTGGGAGATCGAGGGAATGAGATTAGAGATGGAAAAATCACACCTTGGCATAAGTCAAAATTTGGCCTATGCTAAGGCATAGGCCAATAACTAAGGGGGTAAATAATGGACAGAGTCGCGAAGTTATTTAAAAACGGTAGAAATCAAGCAGTTAGATTACCTGTTGAATTCGAGTTCGATACCGATAAAGTCTACATTCGCCGTGATGAAAATGGAAATGTAATATTATCAAAACAACCGGCTAAACCAGACAACTGGGACCATCTGCTTCACGTTATTAATAAAACACGTGTACCGGCTGATTTCCTCAGCATTCATGAACGTCAGCAAGGTACAGCAAGCCGTGATCCATTCGACGGAATAGAGTAATGCCAATGTACATGCTTGATACAAATACAGTGAGCCATCTATTTCGACGCCACCCTAATGTTTTGATAAACATACAACAGGTGAAACCTTCTGATGTCTGTATCTCCAGCATTACAGAAGCTGAATTGCTCTACGGAATAGCAAAACGCCAAAGTAAAACGCTAAAAGCAACAGTAGCAGCCTTACTGGACTCAGTGACCTTACAAGTCTGGGATAGTGAAGCAGCAGAATGCTATGGCAAACTACGTGCAAAAATGGAAAAGAAAGGACATGTCATGGGGGCGCTGGATCAATTAATTGCAGCTCATGCACTAAGCCTTGGAGCCATTTTAGTGACTAACGATAAAGCGTTTTCAATGGCTCCAGCCCTCTCAATAGAAGACTGGACCAAAGAAAGATAAAGTTAATATCGTGAAAATAATATCTATCTTAAATAGAACCTATTTCCTGAGTACTAGCGATACAACTCAACCACTGCTGGTGTCACCTGCAATTCATTTTGCCAATGGGTGAGCGTCAGAGTTGCCAGTTGAGCCAGCCCTTGATAAAACGGATGCCCGGCGTCGGATTGCAGCAAAACCAGATAGCGATACCCCCAAGGCAGTAAGTGATCTGCCAGTAACTCGGGCAAACCGGCTGGTTGATGCTCTGCCAGCCAGGCGGCCATCATCAGCATTAAACCAAACTGATCTTCCGGCTCATCCTGATCCAATGTCACTTCCACTTGCTGTTGCGCCATCCAGTGACGCAGTTTTAAGGTGGAATCGCCAAATAACACATTCTCTTTATCGAGATAAACAGAGCCCCAAGGCGGGGTAGGCAAAGCATAAGGGCCAATAAACAGTCGCTGCCAAGCCTCTTCTCGCGTTTCTTCGGTTGCTGATTGCGCCAGTAAAGCGGCAATCGCTAGCCGTTGCTGTTCCGAGCCATAAGGCCACTGTGCCACCCATAACCCATGACTTAATTGCGTCACAATATCATGGCATGCCGGACTGTCTGGCTCGCAATAAAATAGTGCGCCCAACACCCGGCCTGTCAATGCAACTTGCTGATAAATCATGTCATTCCTACCGTCATATGCAGCCCGTAGAACACGCCTCGACCAATCAATTCAGCGACAATAATCAACAACATGGCAAATATCATCCCGAGTGTCATGGGTGTGCGCCCTCGAATTAAGGGGCAAATCCAACAGCCCAATCCTAATACCAGCAACACCAAACGCCAGACCATCAAGGTGCCGTAATCAGGGATGAGCTGGGAGGCTTGCTGCACCGAACTGTAAATCAGCGGCAAACTCGCGGCCTGCATAATGACACTGGCGAGACTGATAATCAGTGCTAACACACTGATCATCGGCAGCTGTCGCATCGCCCGCCCATTGATATCCGCCCATTGCAGCAGTAAATAACCCAACATTGGCCCGCCAATAAAGACGGTCAGCACAAAGCCCAGTGGGGTATAAAGGTTATCCCAGGTGGGTACTGTATCAATGGAATAAACCCGACACATGGCATAAACGAATACCACACCCAACACCATTGCTACCACCAACCAGATTTTACCGAACAGCGCGGGCATCTTATCCAAAATCGCCAGCAACCAGTAAAAACCCGCTACGGCAAAGAACACCGAACCGGCGGCTATCTCATTACTCAGCGCCGATTCACCGACCCGATTTAACGAGTTGAATGCCCGCATGGGCGAGCCCAAATGCAATGTCGAGGCAATGAAAGCCAAAGCCATCAACACCCATAAGACAAACATGCTGCGGTGAACACGCTGTTGTTGTCCACGGCTCAAGCCGCCAAATATCAATGCCAGCCCAAGAACAATAAAGCCCCCGACTACGCACTGTCCCAGTACCGTAAAGACCATCAATGGCCATTCATGCCATCCCATACCCATGCTATACCTCCTTCGGATTTGCCAGATGACCGGTGGTATCTCTGACCGGGCGGCTGTTGGCATTCGGTTTCACGACAATATTCGGTAACGTGAAATGAGCGGCGGGCAGTGGGGCAACTTCGGCCAATTCACCGTATTTCTCACGAAGCTCATCGATAGGTGCCATATCCAGCGCTCGTAATGGGCAGGAGTCGACACAAATCGGCTTCTTACCAGCGGCGACTCTCTCATAGCAGCCGTCACACTTGGTCATATGCCCTTTTGCTTCGTCATACTGCGGCGCACCATACGGGCAGGCCATATGGCAGTAGCGGCAACCGATACAAATATCCTCGTTCACTACAACAAAACCATCATCGCGTTTATGCATCGCGCCAGTCGGGCATACTTTGGTACAGGCGGGGTCACTACAGTGGTTGCAGGCAATAGAAAGATAGTAAGCAAACACATTCTGCTGCCATGCACCGTTAGCCTGCTGCCAGTCACCTCCGGCATATTCGTAAATGCGCCGAAAGCTCACATCGGTTGATAAGTTTTTGAAATCTTTGCATGCCAGCTCGCAAGTTTTGCACCCTGTGCACCGGCTGGAGTCGATGTAAAAGCCATATTGCGTCATCAGTTAGCTCCTTAAGCCTTGGTTACTTGAACGAGGTTGGTATGGGATGGATTCCCTTTCGCCAACGGAGAGGGGCGCTGTGTGGTCAATACGTTGATGCTGCCCGCTCTGTCAATGCGATTTTCATCCGGGCTGTACCACGCCCCCTCCCCTAGCGCCACAACACCCGGCATCATGCGCGGCGTGACTTTGGCGTTAATCTGAACTTCGCCACGGCCATTGAATATCCGCACAATATCGCCATTTTTGATGTCGCGTTCTCTGGCATCAAGTGGGTTAATCCACATTTCCTGACGGCAAGAAGCTTTCAGTACGTCGACGTTGCCGTAAGTCGAGTGAGTTCGGGCTTTGTAATGGAATCCGGTGAGTTGTAATGGATACTTCTGATTTAGGGGATCGTCAAAACTTTCGAATCCAGCGGCATACACTGGCAGCGGATCAATAACATCATCTGGTTGTAACTCCCAGGTCGCGGCAATTTGTGCTAACTCGGCAGAGTAGATTTCAATTTTGCCCGATGGCGTGGTGAGCGGGTTAGCAACCGGATCGGCGCGGAAGGCTTTATAGGCAACATGATGCCCTGCCGGATCGCGTTTTTTGAAAATGCCCTGCTCGCGGAATTCATCAAAGGAAGGCAGCTCAGGAATGGCTTCCTGTGATTGCTGATAGAGATGGCGCAGCCAGCCCTCTTGCGTACGCCCTTCGGTAAATTGCTGCTCCACCCCCATACGTTTTGCCAGCTCACTGGTCATTTCATAGATGTTCTTGCACTCAAAGCGCGGTTTGATCACCTGATCGGCGAAGATCACATACGCCATGTTGCCACTCGATGCATCGAGGCAGAAGTCCATCTGCTCGGATGCGGTACAGTCTGGCAGAATGATGTCGGCATATTGGGCTGAAGACGTCATGTGGTTATCGATGACCACAATCATTTCGCATTTCTTATCGTCTTGCAGAATGTCATGAGTACGGTTTATTTCTGCATGCTGATTAATCAAGCAGTTACTGGCATAGTTCCAGATAAACTTGATGGGCACGTCCAGTTTATCTTTACCCCGTACTCCGTCGCGGGTAGCGGTCATTTCAGGACCGCGCTCAATGGCATCAGTCCACAGAAACATTGAAATGCTGGTTTTAATTGGGTTTTCCAACGTCGGCATACGGACAAACGGCAGGCCATAAGAGCCTTCACGCGCACCGGAATTGCCACCATTGATCCCCACGTTACCGGTCAAGATAGCCAGCATGGCAATTGCGCGACTGGTATTTTCGCCATTAGCATGGCGCTGTGGCCCCCACCCCTGCGCGATATAAGCGGGTTTCACCGAGCCAATTTCGCGGCCCAACTTAATTATTTTTGCGGCGGGAATACCGGTGATAGCCTCCGCCCACTGTGGTGTTTTGGCGGTTTTATCTGTGCCCTGTCCTAAAATATAGGCTTTATAATGACTATTCTTCGGCGCGTCTTCGGGTAGGGTTTTCTCGTCATAGCCCACGCAATATTTATCGAGAAACGGCTGATCCACCAGATTCTCGCTAATCATCACATAAGCCAGTGCGCAGGCGAGAGCGGCATCCGTTCCTGGCCGCAGCGGTATCCATTCATCCTCACGGCCTGCCGCGGTATCGGTATAACGCGGATCAATAACAATCATCTTGGCGTTAGACATCTCCCGCGCCTGCTCCAGATAATAAGTGACACCGCCACCACTCATCCGGGTTTCGCCGGGGTTATTGCCAAACAACACCACCAATTTGCTGTTTTCAATATCTGATGGGCTATTACCGTCGGCCCAACCGCCATAGGTATAATTCAGGCCGGCTGCAATCTGTGCGGTGCTGTAATCACCATAATGATTAAGATAGCCGCCACAGCAATTCATCAATCGAGCCAATAAGGTTGAACCCGGGGGCCACGAGCGGGTCATGGTGCCGCCCAGCGTACCCGTGCCGTAGTTCAAATAGACGGCTTCATTTCCATACTCACTAATGATGCTTTTCATACTGGCAGCGAGGATATCAAATGCCTCATCCCATGAAATACGTTTAAACTTGCCTTCCCCGCGCGCACCTACTCGTTTCATTGGGTATTTCAATCGGTCGGGGTTATACACCCGCCGACGCATCGAGCGGCCACGTAAACAGGCACGCACCTGATGTAAACCCTCAAAATCATCATCACCAGTATTATCCGTTTCGACATATTTAATCTCTCCATCAAGCACATGCATGCGCAATGGGCAACGGCTGCCGCAGTTAACGGTGCAAGCACTCCATATCACTTTGCCATCATTAGCCGGGTTTATTACCGATTGGACAGCCTGTGCGGTGCGGGAAAACGGTAGCGAAAACGCTCCGGTAGCCACGGCAAGGCCACCGACGACTGTCGTTTGAACAAGTTTTCGGCGCGTAATTTCTGCCGTTAACAGTCGGGATTGGTTGGTCTCTTTCATAAGATTCCCACTTGGTTGCATTCCAGAAAATGGAGAACATCGCAATAGATGAAATCCGATTAATTCAAAAAAATGAATCATTCAGCGGGAGGGATAGTTAAGACAGAGCGCGGTGGCTCAGTGATAGCAATTTGTTATAGTTAGGATGATAAAATACCGCCCGCATCAGTGACCCTACCTCTTTTGGGTATAGTCGGAGTTGTTTGGTATCAATAAAGCCATGAGGATTAAACTTTCCTCATGACTTTATAATCAATTTGTGACGAATAACCGTTCTTTCAGCAAGCTTGATGATAAAGCGTCATAATCTCATCAACCGAGGCTTCACGCGGATTGCCCCCAGTACAGACATCGGCAAAGGCGGCAGCCGCCAGTGCTGGGATATCATCAGCCCGCATCCCAACAGCACTGAGAGAGGCTGGGATACCAATATCACGATTCAGTGCAAATACCGCCTGAATGGTTTGCTCTCGCACCTGATCCAACGGCAAATTCAAGGCGTTATCCAGCCCCATCGCCACTGCAATTTGGCGGAAGCGCTCACCGGTACAAGCCGCGTTATAGCGCATGATATAAGGCAATAAAATGGCATTAGCCACGCCATGTGCCATGTTGTAAAACGCGCCAAGCGGGTGAGCCATACCATGCACCAATCCCAGCCCCACATTGGAAAAGCCCATACCGGCAATATACTGCCCAAGCGCCATATCTTCGCTCGCTGTGGCATCACCTTTTACTGCTGCGCGCAAGGAACGGCTGATAACCTCAATGGCTTTGAGATGCAAAGTATCGGTTAGCTCCCAAGCGGCTTTCGTCAAATATCCCTCGATAGCATGTGTTAACGCATCAACCCCCGTCGCCGCTTTTAGCGCCGCTGGCATGCTGTCCATCATATCGGCATCAATAAATGCTACAGCGGGAATGGCATGAGGATCGACGCAAACAAATTTACGCCGCCGCTCTTCGTCAGTAATCACATAATTAATGGTCACTTCCGCAGCAGTCCCTGCAGTGGTAGGGATAGCGAGAATAGGTACGCAAGGCTTACGGGTATCTGCGACACCTTCCAGACTACGCACATCGGCAAATTCAGGGTTATTGATAATAATACCAATAGCTTTACAGGTATCCTGTGGCGAGCCGCCCCCCAGGGCTATCAGGTAATCCGCTCCACTTTGGCGAAAAGCATCTACCCCTTGTTGCACAACACTGATAGTCGGATTGGGTTTGACGGCATCAAAAATGGCGAAATCCAAACCGGCCTGTTCCAGGCGACTGATTAAACGAATTGCCACACCACATTCGAGCAGTATTTTATCCGTGACGACCAATGCTTTTTGATAACCCCGCCGGGTAACCTCATCGGTCAGTGCCGCCAATGATCCGCGACCAAACCACGCCGTTTCATTTAAAATCATTCTATTCATGATTGATTCCTCGGTGTTTTTGTCCACCTGCTATTTTTAGCCACAAGCTAGTCTTCCACCCGCAAACCGTAGGTTTTGAATTTCTCCAATACCACACTGATTTCCTCTTTAGATAACACCGGCACCTCATCAACAATCGGTAAAATCGCCAGTAGCAATGTGGCCAAAACCTCCACCTCATGAGCCAGCCACAGTGCTTTCGCCAGGTTTTCTTCACAAGCAATCAAGCCATGATGCTGCAACAAAGTCGCTTTACGATTTTTCATCGCCACAGCGACATGTTCAGAAAGCGCTTTGGTGCCAAAGGTGGCATATGGCGCACAAGGGATATCATCACCACCCGCGGCAGCAATCATGTAATGAATGGCCGGAATCGGACGATTTAGAATGGAAACTGCCGTGCAATGAACTGAATGGTTGTGCACCACAGCATTGGCATCGGGCCGGGTTTGGTAAACGGCCTGATGAAAGCGCCATTCACTGGAAGGAACTTTGCCCGCCTCGTGGTGCCCCTCAGCATCAATATAAACAATATGTGACTCAGTGAGCTTGTCATAAGCGATACCGGACGGCGTAATCAAAAAACCCTCTTGATAGCGTACGCTAACATTGCCAGCCGTTCCCTGATTCAGGCCTAAGCGGGTCATTTCAAGGCAAGTATTAATAATGTCGCGCGCCAATGCTTCTTTTTTCATTTGTTCCTCTCCTGGGATGCAAATATCTAAATGTAAAAATACATTAAATAATGTACTGGGTTAATAAACGTGGGGATGATGCATATTTTTCGCTCATTTAATTAAAGTGAAAAATAAAGCACATAAAAGTGTGAACCAGATCATGAGTATTCATTGTTTAATGCCATTTTACGTATTATTTATTTTTATAAAATGTCCGTTTGAAAATACAACATGACTAAACAGTCAAATATCCATTTACATATATATTTATGGCTAATTGACCGTTTGTGACAAAAATAAAATAATCGGTCATTAGCTTTGTGTGTTTGAAACACAATTCATTTCAAACGGTCATGAATTGTTTTTATTTAAAGTGATTACCATCACAAAATATCAGCATTGAGTTACCAATGTGATTCAGTTCATACTTTTTAGCTATTTTTACCTTATAAAGAACAGGACTTAACGCAATGAGGATATTTTAATTTGGGCTCGGACAACTCATGTCTACCAACGAAAGATATCATTCATTAAAAAAAAATTTCCGTCGAATATTACGAACTTTCGAACGAGTGAAGTATCTGACGAGGGCACCATGGGAAATATTTTAATACAAACAGATAGCACCAAAATTTCCGCCTCGGTAAGTGACGAGTCGACAAATAAAAAAAGATATCTGATTCCTTTCGCGTTGCTGTGCTCGCTGTTCTTTCTTTGGGCAGTAGCAAACAACCTAAATGATATTTTATTACCTCAGTTTCAGCAGGCATTTACGCTAACTAATTTTCAGGCTGGCCTGATTCAATCCTCATTCTATTTCGGTTATTTTCTGATCCCAATTCCGGCTGGCATCTTGATGAAAAGATTCAGTTATAAAGCGGGGATCATCACCGGTCTTCTGTTCTACGCCTTTGGCGCAGCCCTGTTTTGGCCTGCCGCAGAGACGATGAATTACACTTTGTTTTTAATCGGTTTATTCATCATCGCAGCCGGTTTGGGTTGCCTGGAAACAGCCGCTAATCCCTTTGTTACCGTATTGGGGCCTGAGAAAACCGGCCATTTTCGGATCAACCTGGCGCAGACATTTAACTCTTTTGGTGCCATTATCGCCGTGGTATTCGGACAAAGCCTAATCCTCTCTAATGTCCCCCATCAGACACAAGAAGTATTAGATAAATTGTCGGTTGAGGATTTAAATAGTTATCACCATAGCTTGGTCAAAGCGGTACAACTACCCTATCTAATTATTGTAGCAGTGGTTATCTTTGTTGCACTATTGATTCTTATTACTCGGTTCCCTGCAATAAAAAGCGAGTCTGATGACACGCATAATGGCTCTTTCTTTTCATCATTACCTCGTTTATTAAAAATAACCCACTGGCGCTGGGCAGTATTAGCGCAGTTCTGTTATGTCGGCGCACAAACAGCCTGTTGGAGTTATTTAATTCGCTATGCAATAGAGGAATTGCCAAATATCACACCCGGATATGCTGCTAATTATTTAACTGCCACCATGGTATGTTTCTTTATCGGCAGATTCAGTGGAACCTGGTTAATTACCCGCTTCGCGCCTGAGAAGGTATTAGCCGCTTATGCATTAATTTCAATGTTTCTATGTATTATCTCGGCAGCCTTTGGGGGGCACATTGGATTATTAGCACTGACGTTATGCAGCATGTTTATGTCAATACAGTACCCTACCATTTTCTCTTTAGGCATTAAGAATCTGAATCAAGACACCAAATATGGTGCGTCCATCATTGTAATGACTATTGTCGGTGGCGGTATTGTGACACCTATTATGGGGCTGGTCAGTGATGCAGCGGGAAATATACCGACAGCAGAACTTATTCCGGCACTGTGCTTCGCTATTATTTTTATTTTCGCCAAGTTCAAAACTGTACCTACGAATTAATTTCGCGGGCGACTGATAAATTAAATTTGCTACAGAACATAAGGATCTATTATGAAAAAGACAATTCAATTACCAAAAATTGGCATTCGTCCAGTTATTGATGGCCGCAGAATGGGGGTGCGTGAATCGCTGGAAGAACAAACCATGAAAATGGCTCGCGCCACCGCAGAATTCCTGCAAGAAGTGGTGCGCCATCCGTGTGGAACCCCTGTTGAATGCGTCATTGCTGATACCTGTATTGCTGGCATGGCAGAATCTGCCGCTTGTGATGATAAATTCAGCGCACAGAATATCGGGTTGACCATTACCGTGACACCTTGCTGGTGCTACGGCAGCGAAACCATTGATATGGACCCATTCCGTCCGAAGGCTATTTGGGGCTTTAATGGTACCGAACGCCCAGGAGCCGTTTATTTGGCAGCTGCGCTGGCAGCACATAATCAGAAAGGCCTACCCGCGTTCTCAATTTACGGCCATGACGTACAGGATGCCAATGACACCCGTATCCCCGCCGATGTGCAAGAAAAGCTGCTGCGTTTCACCCGTGCAGGGCTAGCCGTCGCCAGCTTGAAAGGCAAGAGCTACCTGTCTCTGGGGGGCGTCTCTATGGGAATTGCTGGCTCCATCGTTGACCATAACTTCTTTGAATCCTGGTTAGGGATGAAAGTGCAAGCGGTTGATATGACTGAATTGCGCCGCCGTATTGATCACAAAATCTATGATGAGCAAGAACTGGAACTAGCGTTATCCTGGGCCGATAACAACTTCAAGTTCGGGCCAGATAAAAATGCCGAACAGTATCGCCGCTCACCGGAAAGTAGCCGTGCGGTTCTGCGGGAAAGCCTGCAAATGGCCATTTGTATCCGCGATATGATGCAAGGTAACGCTAAGCTGGCAGCCAAAGGTTTTGGTGAAGAAGCATTGGGTTATAACGCCATCGCAGCCGGTTTCCAGGGGCAGCGCCACTGGACGGATCAATACCCGAACGGTGACACCGCCGAAGCACTGTTGAACAGTTCATTTGACTGGAACGGGGTGCGTAAACCTATGGTTATCGCCACCGAAAATGACAGCCTCAATGGAGTGGCGATGCTGTTTGGTCATACCCTCACCGGCACCGCACAAATCTTTGCCGATGTGCGCACCTATTGGTCTCCGGAAGCAGTATTACGGGTAACAGGGCATCAACTTGAAGGCGCAGCCGAACACGGCATTATCCACTTGATTAACTCGGGTTCCGCCGCACTGGATGGTACTTGTTGCCAAAACGATGCGCACGGTAAACCCACCATCAAACCGCACTGGCAAGTCAGTCAGCAAGAAGCCGATGCATGTTTGGCGGCGACTGAATGGTGCCCGGCTATTCATGAATACTTCCGTGGAGGTGGCTTCTCTTCACGCTTCCTGACTCGGGGTGGTGTGCCATTTACCATGAGCCGTATCAACCTGATTAAGGGGGTCGGGCCGGTATTGCAAATTGCTGAAGGCTGGAGTGTTGAATTGCCAAAATCGGTGCATGACACGCTGGATAAACGCACTGATTCAAGCTGGCCAACAACCTGGTTTGCTCCGCGCCTGACGGGTAAAGGGCCATTCAGTGATGTGTATTCGGTAATGGCGAACTGGGGGGCTAACCACGGCGTACTGACTATCGGCCATGTGGGTGCCGACTTGATTACATTGGCGTCGATGCTGCGTATTCCGGTTTGTATGCATAACGTGGAAGAAGAAAGTGTTTATCGGCCAACGGCTTGGGGTGCACACGGTATGGATATTGAAGGACAGGATTACCGTGCTTGCCAGAATTACGGCCCATTATATAAAAAATAATACGGTGTTTGATCAAGGGCGCAGGGAAGCGGCTCTTATCAGACGGCTAATAACATCAAGCCAAGAGGAAAGCCCCTTGGTGCGAGTGACAGGAGCCTTTATGAAGTGCGATGTGGTCATCGTTTTAGATTGCGGCGCAACCAACATCCGGGCGATTGCAGTTAATCCTCAAGGTGTCGTGGTCGCCAAAGCCGTTCAGCCAAACCACAGCCAGCCCGATCCGGCCAATCCGCAATGGCAATTGTGGCCGCTAGATGGCATTTTGCAGAGTTTTGCTCAGTGCTGCCGCCAATTATTACCGCAGATTGATCAATGCAAGATCCATGCGGTGACCGTAACCACTTTTGGCGTGGACGGCGCTTTAGTGGACGCCAGTGGCAACATGCTATACCCAATTATCAGTTGGAAGTGTCCGCGCACAGTGGCGGTCATGGACGATATTACCCGCTATATGTCTGCCGAAAAATTACAGCAGATATCCGGCATTGGTCAATTCAGCTTTAACACCTTATACAAGCTAATTTGGCTGCAAGAGAATCGGCCAGATTTAGTCGAGCAGGCCCACGCCTGGCTATTTATTTCATCATTGATTAACCAGCGCCTCACCGGGGAATTCACCACGGATCGCACGATGGCTGGCACCAGCCAGTTGCTAGATGTGAAACAAGAAGAATTCAGTAGCGCTATTTTACAAAAGATAGGTATTCAGGCCGATTTATTCCCACCGATGGTCGCAGCAGGGGAAATCATCGGCCAGTTGTTACCGGGCATCGCCTCTCACCTGGGCTTACCGGCGGGTTTACCGGTGATTTCTGCCGGTCACGATACTCAATTCGCTTTATTTGGTTCAGGTGCAGATTTAGACCAACCGGTGCTGTCATCCGGCACTTGGGAAATTTTGATGGTACGAACGCCGAATGTGAATACCACCTTACTGCCACAATTTGCCGGTTCGACCTGTGAGTTGGATAGTTGCCCGCGGTTATTTAACCCCGGTTTACAGTGGCTAGCCTCTGGCGTGTTGGAGTGGGTCCGCCAACTCTACTGGCATGACAATGCCTGTGCCAACGTTTACCAGCAGATGATTGCCGAAGCAGCCGCTATTGCGCCAGGTGCCGAGGGCATGCGCATGGATTGCAACTTGCTGGGAAACTCGCACCATAACTTGTCCGGCGGCTGGCAAGGCGTTTCGCTGTCGAGCCGACGTGGGCACTTTTACCGATCTGCATTAGAAAGTCTTGCCTGGCAATTGAAAGATAACCTGGCAGTGCTGGAAAGGATTGGTGAGTTCCGTACTCGGGAATTGCTGTTGGTCGGTGGTGGCAGCCGCAATGCACTGTGGAACCAGATCAAAGCCGACGTGCTAAATCTGCCCATCAAAGTCATTGATGAGTCAGAAACAACCGTGCTGGGGGCGGCGCTATTTGCCTGGCACGCAACAGGTTATTACGCCAGTGCTGAAGAGGCTCGCGCACAGGTCAACTATCACTATCAGTATTATCATCCAGGAGACCAACAGCCGCTTTATCAATCACTTACCGCGCATCCTGCCCCGATGACTGCGACTGTATCGCTAAAAGGAGAGTGTCATGCTTAAAACCATCTCGCCACTGTTGTCACCACAACTGCTAAAAACATTGGCAGAAATGGGCCACGGCGATGAAATAATTTTCTCTGATGCCCATTTCCCCGCCCATGCCATTGGTAAAAATGGTGGGCCGCAAGTGATTCATGCCGATGGGTTATCGGTCAGTGCCTTGTTGGAGGCCACCATCCCTTTATTCGAATTAGACAGTTACGCCCCACCGTTAGTGATGATGGCGGCCGTCGATGGCGATATGCTGGATGCTTCAGTTGAGAAACGTTATTTACACGCCCTCTTCGGCACAGAAAAAGCCCTGCCGGTAGAGCGCATTGACCGCTATGCCTTTTACCAACGTGCCGAACAAGCATTTGCGATCGTCATCACAGGAGAGACCGCCAAGTATGGCAATATTCTGTTAAAGAAAGGGGTGACGCCTGTTTTTTAAATCGATGATCACGTAACCTCACGCCTTTAGCCATGTATTTAATGCTGGTATTAATCTGGCATAAGATACATGGCATCGCTGATGGAGAAGATCATGAAAGCGTCCCGTCACCAGGAAATCCTGCAACATATCAAACAGCATGAAACGCTGACGACGGCAGACCTGGCTAACTTACTTGCGGTTAGTCAGGAAACTATTCGCCGCGACCTGAATGAACTCCAGGCGCAAGGATTGATCATCCGCCAGCACGGGCGAGCTAAAAGCATCAAACGTGCCACTAAAGACAGTGGTGATCCTTTCACCACCCGCCTGAAAAGCCATCTCTCCAGCAAAGCTAGCATTGCTGCGCATGCCTTATCTCTGATAGATAGCGGAATGGTGATAGCACTGGATGCCAGCTCCACTTGCTGGTATCTAGCCAAAAAACTGCCGGATATTGATATCACGGTGTTTACCAACAGTGTGCGAATTTGTCAGGAATTGGCGAAGCACCAAAATATCGAATTGATCAGTGCCGGGGGGCAGTTACAACGCAAATATGCCTGTTATGTGAATCCGGCTCTTTTTTCGTTACTGAAAACTATCGAAATTGATCTGTTTATCTTCTCATGTGAGGGCATTGATACTGACGGCATTATGTGGGATTCCAACCCATTTAATGCCGAATTCAAGACCATGCTCCTTAAGCGCGCGACGCAATCCATTTTGCTGATAGATAAAAGCAAGATGTGCAGAACCGGCGAAGTGAAAATCGGCACACTTGATGATGTTGAACAGGTTATTTCGAATATCGATGCTGAATAGCGCCCAGTGGCGTAGCCGTTATTTACCACTGGGTGACTATTACTGGCCGTAATACGCTTTAGCGCCATGTTTACGCAGGTAATGTTTATCTAACAAGGTTTGTTGCATATCAGTCACCGCGGGTTCAAGCTGGTGAGTGAAAAGGTTCATATACGCAATTTCCTCCAACACGACGGCATTATGTACCGCGTTATCAGCATTACTGCCCCAGGCAAATGGGCCATGACCATTAACCAACACAGCCGGCACCTGTGCTGCGCTCAGCGCCTGCTGGGCAAAGGTTTCGACAATAACATTGCCAGTTTCATGCTCATAATCACCGGCAATCTCGGTATCTGTCATCAGACGAGTGCAAGGAATGGGACCATAGAAATAGTCGGCGTGGGTGGTGCCTAATGCCGAAAGCGGCTTGCCGGCCTGCGCCCAGATAGTGGCATGGCGCGAATGGGTGTGAACAATGCCGCCAATCTCCGCAAATGCACGGTACAGCACCAGATGAGTATCAGTATCGGAAGACGGTTTTTTATTTCCCTCCACGACTTCACCAGTCACTAAATCCACCACCACCATGTCATTAACACTCATCACATCATATTCAACACCGGAAGGTTTAATTACCACCAGCCCGCGATCGCGATCAATGCCACTGACATTCCCCCAGGTAAATGTCACGAGCTTATATTTTGGTAATGCTAAATTAGCTTCAAAAACCTGCTGTTTTAACTGTTCTAACATAATGCCACCTCATGAAATAATATTCAGTACGGTAATTAACAATCAGAAGTGATATGCATAATGCCGTCAGATTAATTAATAACCGTTAATTAAAAATAGTGTTAATTCCACATCGGCGTTCAAAAATCATTATTTACCGTAGGGTTTAAAACGCCAAACAGAATACCCGTCGGCAAACTAACCTAACCCTATTTATGGCTAAATTAAAGAATGTGGAATACTGCACAATCATCAAACAGAAGAAAACAGTCACACTCGGGCATCATCGGTCATTTATTTAATGCCCGATTGTGTGCTTTCATTACCAACAATGCCCATTCACAAAGAAAATAAGCCTTTTATATGAGATGTTCATCACACTAAATCATGCAACAAAAGAAATTGCACAATTAAAACATGATTTACACCACACAAATTCAGGGAAAAATACGACTTAAAGCAATACATGAATTCAATCACTGTATAAACAGCAGATAAATACCAATATAACAGCATGAATGTGATGGGTGCTTTAGGGTATTAAGCGCTAAGACAACAGTTGAGGTAAACATGTTACAAGCCGAACGCTATAAAATCATTTGTAGCCATGTGCAGCAACAAGGCTCGGCGCTGGTGACTGAGTTATCTGTCTTATGCCAAGTCTCGCAAGAAACCATTCGTCGTGACCTGACTGTGTTGGAAAAAAAGCAAAAACTAATTCGCAGTTTTGGCGGTGCAGTAGCACTGGATGGCCCTGATCTGTCGGTCATTGATATGAAAGAGACCCACTACAGTCTTAATGCTATTGATAGAGCGGAGTCTTTCCGTAAGCGTACGGAAGAACACCCTGATATTAAAATGAAAATTGCTAAAGCGGCATTACAATTTATTCACCCAGGCGACTGTATTTTGTTGGATAACAGTAGTTCTTGTTGGTTTTTGGCGCGGCAGATACCGGATATTGAAATTACTGTTGTTACCAACTCAGTGAAGATTATCCAGGCACTGGCCTGCCGAGACAAAGTGCGCATTATTGGTATTGGTGGTGAATACTCAGCCCGCCACGATGATTTTCACGGCCCGGTGGCAGAAAATGCCATACGTAATTTCCAGATCAATACTTTTTTCTTCTCTTGCCAAGGGATTAATCAGGAAAGTGGCGTACGCGATGGCAATGACATTAACGCGAAATTAAAACAAGTTATGTTACAAGTCTCGGGGCAAAAAATATTATTAGCGGACTCCAGTAAGTTTGATCAGTATGCATTTTGTAAAATATGTATGTTGGATGAAGTCGACATACTTATTACTAACAGGTTAAGTTCACAAAATTATCGTAGCGACAATCCTAAATTAAATATTATCGAATCAGATAAGTAACAAAATTATTCATCGAATAATAGCGTCAACACCAGTGAAATAGTAACACAATAAGAATAAGCCAAGCTGCCTTATATGAATATAAGGTCGGATGTCTTGATGCTTACTAATGGTTCTTTCAGAGGATTTAATCATGAAAAAGTTAATCTTACCCTACTTAATCACGACATTAATGGCTTCCCATGCAGCTTGGGCTGATGACAGTAAAGCTCCACAAAAAGCCAATAAACCGTTCACTATGGGTGTAGTGGTAAAAGTGGGCGGTATTCCTTGGTTCAATGTGATGGAACAGGGTATTAAAGAAGAAGGCCAGGCGCTGGGGGTTAATGCCTGGCAAGTGGGGCCTACCACCGCTGATCCTGCCGAGCAAGTACGAGCAATTGAAGACTTAATTGCCAAGAAAGTCGATGTCATTGGTGTGGTACCTAATGATGCCAAGGTGCTGGAACCGGTACTGAAACGGGCGCAGGAAGCGGGTATTAAAGTCATTACCCATGAATCACCGGGCCAAATCAATGCTGACTGGGATTTCGAATTGCTTGATACCCAAAGCATGGGTGCTAACCATATGAAAGACATGGCGAAGTGCATGGGTGAAGAAGGTAAATATGCCATGTTCGTCGGTAGTCTGACGGTGCCTCTGGTCAATGAATGGGCCGATGCTGCGATTGCTTATCAAAAAGCACATTACCCAAAAATGGTTCTGGTTGAAGACCGTTTTGGCGTAGCTGAATCAGTCGATGATTCTATGCGTACCGCCAATGACTTGCTATCGAAACATAAAGATCTAAAAGGCATTATGTCATTCGGTTCACAAGGCCCGATTGGTGCAGGCCGTGCAATTGATAAACGTAAGAAAAACGACACCACCTGTGTCTTCGGGACATTTACACCGGGTCAGGGTATCAAGCTGTTAGAGAAAGGCGCTATTGACGGTGGCTATATTTCTAATCCAATGGTCGCCGGTAAGGTCTTTGTGCAAGTCGCCACTGCCATGATGAATGGCGAGCCAATCAAAGATGGTGTCAAGCTGGGCGATATGGGCGAAATCAAAACCAAGGGCAACACAATTCTCAGTGATAACCCAGAAAAACTGGATATTGAAAACACCAAACGCCTGGTCAAGCTCGGCTTATAAGTCACGTCTAAGTTAAAAAGTATCGCCGGGTACTGACCTGCCCGGCTCATATTTCGGCCCCAATGTTGAGGCTGTTTTCCGGGGAACTGCACGATGACTTATATTTCTGATGTTGATAAAGGAGTGCCGCTCATCACACTGAAAGAGCTATCAAAAAGCTTTGGTGGGCATCAGGCACTTAAAAATATCACTCTGACGTTGAATAAAGGCGAAGTGCACTGTTTGGCCGGAGCCAATGGCTGCGGCAAAAGTACGCTGATAAAAACCATCAGTGGTGTATATGCCCCTGATGACGGCAGTGAAATTATTATCGACGATAAATCACACTCGCGTTTAACTCCTGACCGCGCCCGCGATTTAGGTGTGCAGGTTATCTATCAGGATTTGTCGCTGTTCCCTAACCTGAGCGTGGCAGAGAACATTGCCTTCGAATACAACTTGAAAGGCTACTTTGGTTGGTTCAGCAAAGCAAAAATCAAACAGAAAGCCTGCCAAATTTTACAAGAACTGGCCTTTACCATCGACCCGGATGCACTGGTACAGAACCTACCTATAGCGCAGCGCCAGCAAGTCGCTATTTGCCGCGCACTGGTGGCTGATGCCCGACTGGTTATCATGGATGAGCCGACCGCGTCTCTCACCCGAACCGAAGTCAATCAATTGTTACGCACAGTAAATTATTTGCGCGACAAAAACATCACCGTGGTGTTTGTTAGCCACCGATTAGATGAAGTTAAAGAGATTTCAGACCGCATTACCGTGATTCGCGATGGTGAAAAAGTGGGAACCTGGCCAGCAAACGATCTTTCCGTTGGCAGGATTACCGAGCTAATGACTGGGTTAACCATTACCCACGAGCAAAAATTGCCGAATGCCGAACAGGGCAAAGTGGTACTGCAACTGAATAATCTCAGCCGCAAAGGGCAGTTTGAGAATATTTCTTTCAGCCTGCATCGCGGTGAAGTTTTAGGGCTATGCGGTTTGCTGGGATCCGGACGAACAGAGCTGGCATTGAGCCTGTTTGGCATCACCCATCCAGATAGCGGCCAAATTACCATTGATGGCAATCCGGTGCGCATTAAAGACAATACCCGCGCCATTGAGCTGGGGATGGGTTATGTCTCTGAAGATCGCCTGACACTGGGGGCGGTGCTACCTCAATCGGTTGCTGACAACATGATGCTGTCGATTTTGCAACGTATCCGCACCCCTATCTACCTGATTGATGAGGCTAAAAAAGCCGCATTGGTGCAGGAGTGGGTAAAAGATTTAGACATTAAAGTCACCAATCCTGATAACCCCCTGTCGACGTTATCCGGTGGTAATCAGCAAAAAGTGGTACTGGCGAAATGGATTCTGACTAAACCGAAAGTATTGATTCTTGACTCTCCCACCGTAGGGGTCGATATCGGTGCGAAAGACAGTATTTACAAGCTAATTCATCGCCTTTCAGGTGTCGGCATCTCGGTATTACTTATCTCCGATGAAGTACCAGAGGCCTATTACAACTGTGACCGCATCCTGCATATGAAGCAAGGGCGCATCGTCAATGAATTGATCCCGAATCAAATGACTGAACAACAGCTTGCGGAGGCCATCAATGCCTAATATCAACAGACTTAAACCGCAATCCGTTGAAGGGTGGCTGGCCTGGGTTATCGTCATTATGCTGGCCCTGTTCTCCCTGCTCAGCAGTGAGTTTTTATCCATACAAAACCTGCTAGATCTGACAGAAAGCTATGCCGTAACCGGTGTCTTTGCCCTCGGGCTTTTCGTGGTGCTGGTGACCGGTGGTATTGATATTTCCTTTGCCGCCGTAGCCTCTGTGGTGCAATACGTGGTGGCATCTCTGCTGCTCAATGATGTCATTGCCAGCCCGGTCTTATGCCTGGTTATCGCCATCTCCATTGGGGTATTACTCGGTTTCGTCAATGCGATACTGATTTACTATCTGAATATCGTTTCCATCATTATCACCATCAGCATGCAATCGCTGCTGTTTGGCATGCTGATGTGGATAACCAACGGCCACAGTATTTATGACTTGCCGGACTGGTGGATAACCCAACGATCCATTCTGCCCTTTACCTTTGATGGTGAGAGCTACCAGATTGGCTTACCGCTAATCGTCATGCTCGCCATCGCTCTGCTCACCTGGCTGTTATTGAATAAAACGCATATCGGCCGCCAATTGTATGCCGTTGGGGGTAGCCCTGAATCTGCGCGCCGCATTGGTATCCGCGTGTCGCTGCTTTACCTGTTCGCTTATGGCTATTTAGGGGCAACCGCGGCCATCGGCGGCATGTTGCAGACCTACCGCATGAGTGAAGTGGTGCCGAGTGCGCTGGTGGGCGGCGAATTGGATGTGTTGGCCGCCGCAGTGTTGGGCGGAGCCAGCTTATCCGGCGGGCGCGGCTCGGTGGTCGGCACACTGATGGGCGTATTCCTGATTGGTATCTTGAAAAATGGCCTCAACCTGATCGGCGTTTCCAGCTACTTCGTCAACATTGTGATTGGCGTGGTGATCGTCGCCGCCATTTGCGTCACCCATTACAAAAAACGCAAAGAAACTGATGTTGGCTTTGTCTGACAGGGGCATTTATGAAAAAGAACACATTTTTCCATATCGACGGCACCATCTCTGGGTTATTGAGTATTTGTGCGCTGGCCACACTGGCTTTCAGTCTGGCAATGCCCGGCCGTTTCTTTACTGAAAATACCTTTTTGAGCATCGCCTTCCAATTGCCGGAGTTAGGGCTGCTGACCTTCGCCATGTTTGTCCCGATGCTCAGCGGCGGGCTGAATCTGTCCATCATCGGTACAGCTAACCTCACCGGCCTGTTTATGGCCTGGTTGCTTATCCAATATGTTCCGGCCGATGCCAGCACGACCACACAACTGATATGGCTGGTGATTGCCCTGTTGGGAGCCGCAGTGATTGCTGTTGTTATCGGAACATTGACCGGGCTGATGATTGCCCGCATCGGTGCGCATCCCATTCTGGTGACCTTAGGCAGCATGACCATAATTAGCGGCATCGGGGTTTATCTGACCAAAGGGGCTGCGCTCAGTGGTATGCCGCCGATTGTGCGCAGTATGGGGTCCGAAGTGGTGATGGGCATCCCTATCCCGATGATTATTTTCGTGGTCGCATCACTGGTGCTGGCACTGATATTAGGCAAAACACGGCTGGGTAAAACCATCTATATGTGTGGCAGCAATATCAACGCAACCTGGTTCAGCGGTATCCGCACTGACCGAGTGATGATTGCCATCTACTCTATATCCAGCCTGTTATGCGTATTAGCGGGCCTGATTATGATGTCGCGTTTTAACTCAGCACGTATGGGATATGGCGACTCTTATCTGTTACTGACCGTGTTGGCGATAGTGCTGGGTGGCACCAATCCATTTGGTGGTGTAGGGAAAGTCAGTCATGTGTTTTGTGCCCTGTTGGTGTTGCAGGTCATCGCCACCGGCCTAAGCCTGCTCGGTGTCAGCCTGCACTTCAATCTGGCAGTTTGGGGGATCACACTTATCTTCGCGCTGGCCTTTAAATTCTTTAAAGAGAAATGGAAAGCGAAGCGTGCCATGAAAAGTAATCGATTGAAACATTTGACTAAAATGGCAACAGGGAGAGCTAAGTAATGCGAATTCACCCATTAGGAATATATGAAAAAGCGCTGCCTGCGGGCACCAGTTGGGTTGAAAAGCTGGCTGTAGCGAAATCCTGCGGTTTCGACTTTGTCGAGATGTCAGTTGATGAGAGTGACGAGCGCCTGGGGCGGTTGAATTGGAGCCGAGAGGAGCGTATGGCGGTAATCACCGCTATCCAACAAACAGGAGTGAGAATTCCCACACTTTGTCTGTCCGCACATCGCCGCTATCCCTTTGGCAGCCGTGATGCTGCTACTCGTGAGCAAGCACGCACTATCATGTTGCAGGCCATCCGGTTGGCTCAAGATCTCGGTATCCGTACCATTCAACTTGCCGGTTATGATGTGTATTACGAACCACAAGACAGTGAAACCATTACCCGTTTTGAAGAGGGAATGGCATGGGCTGCACAGCAGGCAGCAGCGGCACAAGTGATGTGCGCGGTGGAAATCATGGATACCCAATTTATGAACTCCATCAGCAAGTGGAAAGCGCTCGACAATAAAATTGGCTCGCCGTGGTTTACGGTGTATCCGGATATTGGCAACCTCACTGCGTGGGGGAATGAAGTTGATGCTGAGCTAGCGAGTGGTATTGACCGCATTGCGGCCATTCATCTGAAAGATACTTTCGCTGTGACCGCAGATTGTCCGGGGCAATTTCGTGATGTGCCTTTCGGTGAAGGCTGTGTCGACTTTGTTAATCTGTTTAAAACTCTGCGGCGTTTGAACTATCGCGGCACTTTCTTGATTGAGATGTGGACAGAGAAGTCAGCCGAACCTTTGCTGGAAATCATCCACGCTCGCCATTGGATTGAAGATAAAATGCGTCTGGCGGGTTGGAGTAACGATGCCTTACAGGCCGTGCGCTAAGGAGCCCTCATGAGCCACTATTTTCTCGGCATTGACCTAGGCGGCACAGTGACCAAAGCCGGGGTTTACACCGCCGAAGGTCGCGAGATTGCTGTTACAGAGCAGGCTCTACCAGTGCTTAGCCCTCAAGCAGGTTTTTGCGAGCGCGATATGGAAGACCTGTGGGCAGCGACTTGTCAGGTCATCCACCAGACACTCAATGCGGCGCACACCTCTGCTGGCGTCTCGCCTGAGCATATTCGCGGCATCAGTTTCTCGGCTCACGGTAAAGGGTTATATCTGGTGGATAAACAGGGTCAGCCGGTGCGCCACGGCATTGTTTCCTCCGACTCTCGTGCGCAAGCCTTGGTTAGCCGCTGGCAAAAAGAAGGCAAAGCCCATCAGGCGTATGAACTTAGCCTGCAACAACTGTGGCCATCTCACCCAGCGGCTCTGCTGCGCTGGCTCAAAGAGAACGAAGCGGAAAATTATCACCGCAGCGGCTATGTGTTAATGGTGCATGACTATATCCGTTATCGCCTGACAGGCGAGTTTACTACCGAAGAAACCAATATCTCTGGCAGCAATCTTTATAATCAGTACAGCGGTCACTTTGATCCACAACTGATGAAGATATTCGGCATTGAAGAAGTCGTGGAGAAAACGGCTCCAATTATTGGTTCGGCAGAATTGGCCGGTTTTATCAGTCAACAAGCAGCGCAGGTCAGTGGTTTAAAACCTGGCACACCGGTATTCGGCGGCATGTTTGATGTGGTCGGTGCAGCCTTAACCTCTGGCTTGCATGACAGCCACCAGCTCAGTGCCGTGGCCGGAACCTGGTCAATTGCCACCCGAGTGTTCGAGGGTGTACAGCCCTCAGATTACCCCTATGTGTGGGGAAAATATTGTATCCCAGGCACCTATTTTGTTCACGAAGGCAGCCCCACTTCCGCCAGTAATCTGGCCTGGTTTGTGCAACAATTCTTGCCGGATTTACCCGATAACTATCAAACACTTAATCAGTGGGCGGCACTCGGTTATGAAAAGTCGGAAGATATTCTCTTCTTCCCGTGGCTATACGGCTCCAATCATAGCGCCAATCTCAGCGGCGGCCTGTTAGGACTTAGCGGGCACCACACGACTCAGGATATTGTTTACGCGATTTATCAGGGAATTGTCTTTTCGCATCTGTTACATCAGGACAAAATTCTCGCGCTGGGTGATAACACTGACTGCATTCGTTTCACTGGCGGCCCAACGCATTCTGTCATCTGGATGCAAATGTTTTGTGATGCCAGTAACTTGCCATTGGAAATTGTCGATATTCAGCAATCTGGCTGTCGGGCTGCGGCCCTGTGTGCAGCGGTAGGAAGTGGCTATTACAGCGGTTTTGAGCAAGCGATATCTGCCAGCCCGCCGCCCATCACCCGCCTGCAACCCAATGCGGAAAAGCACTCAATGTTAAGAACGCGCTTTGAGAAATTTAAGCGCATCGCTGAGGCGCTAAGCAGCGTCATGTGATGGCGCCACATGCAGAATTTAGCGATAAAAAGCCCGGATATTGCAGTGTTATATACTGGCGGTCGGCCAGTGTCCCACCATCATCCTGCCTGTACCATCGATAAGTGCGGAAAATGAGATCCACCCTTTATAAAGAGGGTGGAGCCATCGCCTCGCACCGACAATCTATAGTAAAATTCTTGTTAAAGTCATATCCCCAAAGAGATTGGAGCTGCAGGTAGGCGGCAAGTAAATGAATCCCGATGAGCTTACTCAAGTAAGTGATTCGGGTGAGTGAGCGCCGCTAACACCGCTGCAGCTTCAGGTTCGAAGGGGAAACAAAAAATATCGGCTTGGTTCTTCTATCGATTGTTTCTGTTATCGAACGCTTTCGCTAACTGATGTTGAATGTGAGAAAAATATGTCAAACAAACCGTTCCACTATCAGGATCCCTTCCCGTTAAAGGAAGACGATACTGAGTATTACCTTGTCAGTAATAATCATGTTTCGGTCGCACAGTTTGAAGGTCACGACATTCTAAAAGTCGAGCCTGAAGCCCTGACCCTCCTCGCCCAACATGCTTTCCACGATGCCTCATTCCTGCTCCGTCCCGCTCACCAAAAACAAGTTGCTGCTATTTTGGATGATCCGGAAGCCAGCGAAAATGATAAGTATGTTGCCCTGCAATTCCTGCGCAATTCTGAAATCTCAGCCAAAGGAATTTTACCGACCTGTCAGGATACCGGCACGGCTATTATCGTGGGTAAAAAAGGCCAGCGCGTCTGGACCGGCGGGAATGATGCCGAAGCCCTGTCACGCGGTGTGTATAACACTTTCATTGAAGACAATCTGCGCTACTCACAAAACGCGGCGCTGGATATGTACAAAGAAGTGAATACCGGCACCAACCTGCCAGCACAAATCGACCTGTACAGCACTGAGGGTGAAGATTATAAATTATTATTCGTCACCAAAGGTGGCGGCTCAGCCAACAAAACCTATCTGTATCAGGAAACCAAGGCTCTGCTCTCTCCAGGTAAGCTGAAAGACTATCTGGTTGAGAAAATGCGTACCTTGGGTACAGCTGCCTGCCCGCCGTACCATATCGCCTTTGTTATCGGCGGCACCTCAGCTGAAAGCACGCTCAAAACCGTTAAACTGGCCTCCACCAAGTATTACGATGGTCTGCCAACCGAAGGCAATGAGCACGGGCAAGCTTTCCGTGATATCCAACTGGAGCAAGAACTGCTGGAAGCAGCACAGGATTTAGGTCTGGGTGCGCAATTTGGCGGTAAATACTTTGCTCATGATGTGCGGGTGGTGCGTTTGCCGCGTCACGGAGCCTCCTGCCCAGTCGGCATGGGGGTTTCCTGCTCTGCTGACCGGAATATCAAAGGTAAAATTAACCGCAAAGGTATCTGGCTGGAGAAATTGGAACAAAACCCAGGAAAATATATTCCTGAGCACCTGCGCCATAGCACCGAAGGCAAAGTGGTTAAAATCGATCTTAACCGCCCGATGGCCGATATCTTAAAAGAACTGTCACAGTATCCGGTATCAACCCGTCTGTCGCTGACCGGCACTATTATTGTTGGCCGTGATATTGCTCATGCCAAATTAAAAGAGCGGCTGGATAACGGCGAAGGTTTACCGCAATACATTAAAGATCATCCGATCTACTACGCAGGGCCTGCGAAAACCCCGGAAGGTTATGCTTCTGGTTCACTTGGCCCCACCACCGCAGGGCGCATGGATTCCTATGTTGATCTGCTGCAATCCCATGGCGGCAGCATGATCATGCTGGCAAAGGGCAACCGCAGCCAGCAAGTCACCGATGCCTGCCACAAGCACGGCGGCTTCTATCTGGGCAGCATTGGTGGCCCCGCAGCCGTCCTGGCGCAAAACAGCATCAAGAGTTTGGAATGTGTGGAGTACCCTGAGCTGGGTATGGAAGCCATCTGGAAAATTGAAGTCGAAGATTTCCCAGCTTTTATTTTGGTAGATGATAAAGGCAACGATTTCTTCCAACAGATCCAAGCATCAAAATGTAACCGCTGCGGTTAATATCGCAATCCGACCTCGGTAATTTTGCCGAGGTCGGATCGATTACAGATAAATTTGGTGGCCATGCGCCAACCCCATCACTACACACCACTGCTAAAGTAAGCCCCTTTCCCTGACAACTCTCAGCTAAATACAGCAGGGAGTTGTTCAATTACACCACTATCTTGCACATATGTGCGAAAGCCATCACGTCACGCAAAATAAAAATGTGATCAGAATCCAAAATTTGTCCGGAATAAAGTAGTCGAACACAAAAATCACTTTTCTATTTAATTAATATAAATCAAACAATTAAAGATTATTGCACACTTGTGCGATATCAGAAATTAATTTCATTGATTGTTTTAGGGAATTATTGTGCAAATTCAAAGGGAGGCGTTATTTTGTGCTTTTGACTTGAAAAATAGAAAGTGATTATATCAGGTCATAGATAACTTAATGATATTTGCACAAATGTGCAAGAGGCTGAAATGGAAAAGAGCGATGATCTACGCCTGATGGTGAAAATTGCACAAATGTATTACGAGCAAAATTTCACGCAAGCTGAGATAGCGCGGGCGCTGGGAATATATCGCACCAGCATCAGCCGCATGCTTAAGAGAGTGCGTGAACAAGGCATTGTCACTATTTCAATCAACTATAACTATAACGAAAATTTGTTGTTGGAACAGCAGTTGAAATCGCGCTTTAAATTACGCGAGGCAATTGTCGTTTCGGCCGAGCAAGACCAATCACCAGAACAACAACTGATCCTAATGGCAAAGCACTGTAGCGCACTGCTAAATCGTATTATTGAAAATGGCGATATTCTGGGTTTCTCCTGGGGTAGTGCTATTGCCACCCTGGTTGAGCAAATGGATACCTCGCCAGTATCGCGCCAATTAACCTGCATCCCAATGGTCGGTGGCCCTTCCGGCAAATTGGAAAGCCGCTTTCATGTGAATACGCTAGTCTACAGCGCCGCGATGAAATTAAAAGGTGAGTCATTGCTGATCGATTTCCCAGCAATTCTGGAAGAGAGTGTTATTCGCGATGGAATCATGCAGTCTCAGCATTATCAGGCTATTGCAGATTATTGGCAGCGGCTGGACATCGCTATTTTTGGTATTGGTTCACCTAATATTTCTGGCAATTCTACCTGGCGCGCCTTTTATGGCAGCGATGTAATTGAGCACTTTAATGACCGACAGGTTGCCGGTGATATCTGCTCACGCTTTTATGATTTACAAGGGAATCCGGTAGAAACTTATATTTCGGATAAAACCATTACCATTCAATTAGACAAAATTAAAAAAGCGCGTTATTCCATTGGGATTGCGCACTCCCATGAAAAAATCAGCGGGATCATCGGTGCTATTAAAGGAAAATATATTAATAGTTTGGTAACCACCAAAGAAACTGCCGAGGAGATTCTGGCACTTACAGTATAAGTTATAAATAAGGGGAAGCATTTCCCCAAATAGCTCACCACACCATTATAAATTGCATGATTGCGTGTGTGGCTGAGTATTGTCCAAATTCAGGCTAACAGGAGACATAATGGTTAACGTCATTTTTTGTGCTCACGGTGACTTAGCGGTTTCAATGCTCAATTCCGTCAATATGGTATATGGCGAAACACAGAATATTACCCCGCTGCTGTTTAATCGAGGTGAGAATGCCGAAAATTTAGTGAATAAAATGCAGGATGTCATAGCAAAGAATCAACATGATTCCTGGCTAATTGCCGTCGATTTGCAAGGTGGCAGCCCTTATAACGCCGCCGCACGCCTGGCATTCAGTGATAGTCGTATTCAGGTTATCAGTGGATTATCTCTACCATTAGCACTGGAAATTGCCGATAACCAGCAAGCGATGGCGGCAGAAGAGCTGACAGACTATTTACTCGACATTGGCACACAATGCGTGCAGTCATTCCGACACAAAAAAAATAACGAAGAAGAAGAGGCCGATTTTATATGAAAATCAATCTGGCAAGAATTGACGACCGGCTGATTCATGGTCAGGTCACCACGGTTTGGGCCAAAGAAGCTAAAGCTGAGCGTATTATTATTTGTAGTGACGACGTTTATAACGATGAAATTCGGAAAACATTATTAAAACAGGCAGCACCGCCGGGAATAAAAGTGAATGTGGTTAATATTGAAAAAGCGGTAGCGGTTTATCACAACCCAAATTATATCAATGACACTGTGTTTTATTTATTTACCAATCCAACAGATGTTTTACGATTAGTAGATCAGGGAGTAAAAATTGATGTTATTAACATTGGCGGCATGGCATTTAAACATGGGAAAACACAACTAACCAAAGCGGTATCAGTTGATCAAAATGACATTAACGCTTTTTATGCATTAGCAGAGCGCGGTGTTCATTTAGATTTACGGGTAGTCACCTCCGATCCTGATGTGGATGTGATTAAAAAATTACGCGAGCTGGAGTCTAAATAACGACACTTCACTTGAAATATAAGTAATAACCCATTTTTTATTAACCATTTAAATCCGATTACTTAACCTGGGCAATACAACTATTTAGTTATAATCCACGGCTATATAGCCATGGGAATGTATTGTCCAAAGGGGTCCACCATGGAAATAAGCTTACTACAAATAATCTTAATCTTTATTTTCTCATGTATTGCCGGTATCGGCAGCGTGCTGGATGAATTCCAAACTCACCGGCCATTAATTGCCTGCACCATTACCGGCTTGATTCTGGGTGATATGACCACCGGCGTTATCCTCGGCGGTACGCTGGAGTTAATTGCCCTTGGTTGGATGAACGTCGGCGCTGCACAATCCCCAGACTCCGCACTCGCCAGTATTATCTCAACTATTCTGGTCATTGTCGGTCATCAGAATATTGCCACCGGGATCGCTATTGCCCTGCCGGTAGCCGCAGCAGGTCAGGTGCTGACTGTCTTTGCCCGTACCATCACCGTGGCGTTCCAACACGCCGCCGACCGGGCCGCTGAAAAAGCCAATTTCGCTATGATTGATTTTATGCATGTGTCGGCATTGCTGGTTCAGGCCATGCGGGTCGCCATTCCAGTATTAATCGTCTCTATCTTTGTGAGTGCCGATACCGTTAGCCATATGCTTAATGCGATTCCAACTGTAGTGACTCATGGGTTGCAAATTGCCGGCGGGTTTATCGTCGTTGTCGGTTACGCCATGGTGCTCAACATGATGGGCGTGAAATACCTTATGCCCTTCTTCTTCCTCGGTTTTATTGTCGGCGGCTACCTCGGGTTCAGCCTACTCGCGTTCGGCGGTATTGGTCTGATCATTGCCTTGCTGTATATCCAGTTAAACCCGCTTTATCAGAAACCGGCAGCGCCTGTAGCGCAAGCCAGCCAAGCCAAACTTGATGAATTAGAAGATTAGGAGACGCCGACATGACCATATTAAACAAACGATTAACCCGGTCTGATCTGTTTAAAATGTTTTTACGCAGCAACTTGCAACAGGCCTCATTTAACTATGAACGTATTCATGGCTTGGGTTTCTGCTATGACATGGTGCCCGCAATCAAGCGCTTGTATCCGCTAAAAGAAGACCAAATTGCCGCATTGAAACGCCATTTAGTGTTCTTCAACACCACACCGGCAGTCTGCGGACCAGTGATCGGCGTCACCGCTGCCATGGAAGAAGCTCGAGCGAATGGCGCTGATATTGATGAGGGCGCGATCAATAGCTTGAAAGTTGGGCTAATGGGGCCATTGGCCGGGGTCGGTGATCCACTGATTTGGGGCACTTTGCGCCCCATCACAGCCGCCTTAGGAGCCTCGCTGGCACTAAACGGCAATGTGCTAGGGCCAATTCTCTTCTTCTTGTCCTTCAACTCAGTGCGCTTGGCCCTGAAATGGTTCGGCCTGCAATACGGTTTCACCAAGGGTATCAATATCGTCAAAGACCTTGGCGGAAATGTGCTGCAAAAACTGACCGAGGGTGCCTCGATTCTGGGCTTGTTTATCATGGGGGTATTGGTCACCAAATGGACCAGTATCAATGTGCCGCTGGTGATATCGAAAACACCGGGCCACGACGGTACGACAGTAACCATGACCGTACAAAACATTCTCGATCAGCTGTGCCCAGGTTTATTGGCACTGGGTCTTACTCTATTAATGATGCGTTTGCTCAAACGCAAAATTAATCCTATCTGGCTCATTTTCTCCCTGTTTGGCCTCGGAATTGTAGGCTCATGGCTTGGCATTCTTTCCTAATTAATGCCAGGGAGTTTTTTTATTCAACTTGAAGTTTTTTATTCGACCTGACGTTTTATATTTGAAAATAATTGAGGTGGTTCCACATGAAAACTAAAGCACTGCGTTTATATGGTAAAAATGACTTACGTCTGGAAAGCTTTGATTTACCGGAAATCGGCGACGATGAAATTCTGGCAACAGTAGTGACCGACAGTATTTGCCTCTCTTCATGGAAAGAGGCAAATTTGGGCGCTGACCATAAAAAAGTACCGGATAATGTGGCAGAAAATCCCATTATTATTGGTCATGAATTTTGCGGCGATATTCTACAAGTCGGTAAGAAATGGCAGCATAAATTCAAACCCGGCAGCCGTTATGTGATTCAGGCTAATTTGCAATTACCCGACCGCCCAGATTGCCCCGGATATTCTTTCCCATATGTTGGTGGTGAGGCCACCCATGTGGTTATTCCCAATGAAGTGATGGAACAAGATTGCTTACTGCCATATGAAGGTGAAAGTTATTTTGAGGGTTCATTGGTCGAGCCGCTTTCTTGTGTTATCGGTGCATTTAATGCCAATTATCATCTGGTTCCCGGCACTTATCAGCATAAAATGGGAATCAAACCTGGCGGTAATGTGTTGATTCTTGGCGGTACCGGCCCAATGGGATTATTAGCTATTGATTACGCACTCCACGGGCCAGTTAATCCGCAATTATTGGTTATTACAGACCGCCACCAGCAAAAACTGGATTATGCTGCGCGCTTGTATCCGAGTGAACCTCAGACGCAAGTGCATTATCTCAATACCAAACAGACTGATGACCAGTTTGAACGTTTAATGGCTCTGACCGAGGGTAAAGGTTATGACGATATCTTTGTTTTCGTCCCTTCAGCTGAATTGGTCACATTAGCTTCGAGCCTATTAGCGCCAGATGGTTGCTTTAATTTCTTTGCTGGCCCACAGGATAAGAATTTTATGGCGTCGATTAATTTCTACGATATCCATTACTCCTTTACCCATTATGTTGGCACCTCGGGTGGCAATACCGACGATATGAGAGAAGCGGTAAAGTTAATTGAAGCGAAGAAAGTGAATGCTGGGAAAGTGGTATCTCATATTCTTGGGCTAAATGATGCCGCAGAAACCACATTGAATTTACCGCAAATTATCGGTGGTAAGAAGTTGGTTTACACCGGCAAAAATATGCCGCTGACATCATTGAGTGAACTAATGAGTCGCGAGCAAGATTCACCGTTATTACAAGAACTGCAAATTATTTTGCGTAAAACTGACGGGTTGTGGTCAAAAGCAGCTGAAGATTTTGTTTTAGCTCACGCCAAAGAGATTTAACCTTTTGAGCGAGGGCGGAAAATATATAGCCGCCCTCAACTCACTCCCCCAGCAGATGTTTTGCCGTTGACTCATCAGTGGTCGCATCATTCTCGACTGCACTTAGTAACACATCCAACAAGCCGGGGAATCTGGCATCAATATCATCACGTCGCAGTGATAACAAACTCTCACGTCCGCATGGTCGTTGCCAGATAACACCACTTTCACGCAGTACCCGCCAATGATGGGTTAAGGTCGATTTAGATAGCCCGTGCACCAAAGTGCCACATGCATGTTCGCCCCCTGCTGCCAGTCTGCGGACCACGGCCAGCCGCAGCGGATTACCTAAAGCCGTCAGCACATTTTCCAAACGGATCTGCTCACGCTCAGGGTGATTTGCAATCATAGTGTTCCTATTAATAAGTGACAGTCAGCAGGGAACTCCCCTACCAAACTACCGGGTTCGGCCAAATCAAACGGCCCTTAGCGGGCAGCAATATAGCCTATACTCCATGTCGACCCTACTAATAATTCTAGCTCAATGATGGAAGCCCCCTCAGTCATCGCTCCTCGCTATTATTGCATAGTTTCAGAACAAATAATTAAATTGTACGTGTACATTCGAACAATAGGACTATACTGGTGGCGATCAAGTGATCATTAACAGCAATGCTGAACATAAACCAACAACTTCCCGGTAGGGCATCAAGCCGCCCACCCCGAAATTGCCATTATCATTTAAGGACTTAATATGGCACGTAAAACTCCTATCGAGCGCTATCGCAATATCGGTATATCCGCCCACATCGACGCAGGTAAAACAACCACTACCGAGCGCATTTTGTTCTACACCGGCGTCAGTCATAAGCTGGGTGAAGTGCATGATGGTGGCGCGACAACTGACTGGATGGCGCAGGAGCAGGAACGTGGCATTACCATTACATCGGCTGCCGTGACCTGCTTTTGGAAAGGTATGGACAGAACCTTACCCGAGCACCGAATCAATATTATCGACACCCCCGGGCACGTGGATTTCACTATTGAAGTGGAACGATCCATGCGGGTACTTGATGGTGCGGTGATGGTGTATGACGCGGTCGGTGGTGTGCAGCCACAATCCGAAACCGTCTGGCGGCAGGCCAATAAATACCGTGTTCCACGTCTGGCATTCGTGAATAAAATGGACCGCCCCGGCGCTGATTTTTTCCGCGTACGCCAGATGATGATTGATCGTCTGAAAGCGAATCCAGTGCCCATTGTGATTCCAATCGGCAGTGAAGATCACTTTACTGGGGTGGTGGATTTACGACTTATGCGCGCCATTATCTGGGATGAAGAGTCTCAAGGCATGACATTTAGCTATGAGCCAATTCCGGAGAACTTGCTGGCGACAGCCAATGAGTGGCGCGAGAAAATGGTCTCCGAGGCGGCTGAAGCCTCTGAAGCGCTGATGACAGAATATCTGGAAACCGGTGACCTGACAGTGGATGAAATCACCCAAGGTCTACGTATTCGGACCATTGCCGGTGAAATCCAGCCCATGTTATGCGGCAGCGCCTTTAAGAACAAAGGAGTGCAGCGCATGTTGGATGCAGTGGTTGAATTGATGCCATCGCCCGTGGATATTCCGCCGGTCAGTGGCACCGATGAAGACGGAAATGAAGTCAGCCGTAAAGCCGATGATAATGAAAAATTCTCGGCACTGGCATTCAAATTAATGACTGACCCGTATGTCGGTCAACTGACTTTCGTGCGCGTCTATTCCGGCGTACTGAGCAAAGGCGACAGTGTTTACAACCCAATTCGCGGTAAGAAAGAGCGTATTGGCCGTATTGTTCAGATGCATGCCAATAATCGGATTGAAGTGGATGAAATCCGTGCTGGTGATATCGCGGCTTGTGTAGGATTGAAAGATGTGACCACCGGGGAAACCCTGTGCGACCCAAATGCCGTGATTACGCTAGTACGTATGGAATTCCCTGAGCCAGTTATATCGCAAGCCATTGAGCCGAAGACGAAGGCGGATCAGGAGAAAATGGGTATCGCACTGCAACGGCTGGCATCGGAGGACCCATCATTCCGCATTCGTACTGATGAAGAGTCCGGCCAGACCATTATCTCCGGTATGGGTGAGTTGCATCTGGAAATTATTGTTGACCGCATGAAACGTGAGTTCGGTGTGGAAGCCAATATCGGCAAACCGCAGGTAACTTACCGCGAAACAGTGCGTAAGACAGTGACAGATGTAGACGGTAAATTTGTCCGTCAGTCTGGTGGTAAAGGGCAATATGGCCACGTGGTCTTTACCCTTGAGCCCCAGGAGCCGGGTAGCGGAGTTGCTTTTGTCGATGCGACTAAAGGCGGTGTAGTGCCGCGTGAATTTATTGGAGCGGTCGAAAAAGGTGTGCTCGAAGCCACCAATACCGGAGTTTTGGCCGGTTATCCGGTGGTGGATGTGAAGGTCACTCTGACGTTCGGTTCCTATCACGAAGTCGACTCATCGGAACTGGCGTTTAAAATGGCCGCCATCTTTGGTTTCAAAGAAGCCGCCAAACGCGCCTCACCGGTGATCCTGGAGCCAGTGATGAGTGTTGAGGTCGAAACACCGGAAGAGTATGCCGGTAATGTGATGGGCGACCTTTCCTCTCGTCGTGGCCTGGTGCAAGGGATGGAAGAGATGGTCGGTGGCGGGAAAATTATCCGTGCCGAAGTGCCGTTATCCGAAATGTTCGGCTACTCCACAGTATTGCGTTCCATGTCACAAGGTCGTGCGACTTATACCATGGAATTCAAGCATTACGCTGAAGCACCACGTAATGTTGCCGATGCCATTATTGCGGCGCGGGGTAATAGAAGCTAACCGTCGCTATGAAGTTCAGACCAAGCCGCCATTGGAGTTTTCCCAGTGGCGGTTTTTTAATGACCAGAAAACAGCCAACACACCTGCAACCTGAAAGATGACGGAGAATTAAAAAGTCACCGGCGTATTCACCCACAACACCTTAGCTACTGAGTCACCAATATTGCGATAACCGTGGGGCACATTACTGGGGAAATAAAAGGAATCACCCACGCTGAGGGTATAGGTTTCTTCACCTAAATACAGGGCAATTTCCCCTTCCAGCACGTATCCCATCTCCTCACCGTGATGTTCTATTTGCCCATCACTGGCGACACCCGGCTCAATGATATGAATGTTTCCCTGCAACAATCCACCTTTGTGGTGATGCGTCAGATTTTCCAGCGCAATGCCACCTTTCTTGTTACGGTGCACAAACCGTTTACGGATCCGCTGCTCCGGTTTCAACACCGGTGAGTCTGCCACCCAACTTTCGGCCATCAAATCCGAAATATTGGTTTCCAAAGCGCTGGCGAGCCGGTGCAACATCGCCAGCGACGGCGACGCTACCTCATTTTCTAGTTTCGACAATAAACTCTCTGAGCATCCCACTTTGAGCGCTAGCTGCTTTAACGTGATGTCCTGCGCCACACGGGCATGACGTAAACGCATCCCTAAATCAGATAAAACAAAACCGCCGTTATCGCCGTTTTTTTTCATAAGTTGATATCTGCTGCTCAAAGAAACTCAAACACCCGGCGTATCATTGCCGGGCAACGTTATCAATACAGAACGCAATGCACATTACTCAGCGACGCTAAAATGCACATCCTGCGGGTTACAGCCATTGATTGGTACAATGTCTTGCGGGCAAGCAGACATCACAACAATGCATTCTAACTCGGCTCGAATCTCAACATAATCACCCGCTTTGCTCACCGTCGGTAACCAGGAAATGGTGTAATCCGGATTGACGGGTGTATTCATCCACAGGTTCAAGGGTTGTGGCACTTCACGCGCGCGCAGCCCGATCGCATTCAACGCTAAGCGCATATTATCGGCACAACTGTCGTGGTATTCAGTGATCCCCATGTTGCTATAGCGATAAAGGTCACAAGCCGCAATCAGCGTGTCATGCACACCGGGTGAGGTATCAGTCAGCAATGTGCCGATAATACGGCGCTGATTGGTGACCAGTGCATCTCCCGGCTGAGGAATGATTTTATCAATAAATGCACGAGTGTGTTCCATTGATGAGAACTCACTCAGATCGGCGCTATTCAATAACCAGGTGTCACACACCTGACTGCCGGGAGTGTTGATAATACGGATAATCTGCCCTTTTTTTAAGCGTACCGCCCGGCCACAGCGGGCAGGAACGGTATACACTTCGCCAATCACCGGCGTCCCATCAGCAGAAATGGGCGAGGATAACGTGGCATTCGTGCCCAGCGCGCTACCGTTGTCTTTTTCACAGCAAGCAGGATAAGTGTGGGTGCTCATGGGTAACTCCTATGGGTTGATTTGCCAGTTCTGTCAGGCAACAGGCTAAGGCCTTCGCGCCGAGGTACAGATACTGAGGGTCTGTATATTCAGCCGGGTTATGGCTGATGCCGTTATGGCTGGGAACGAAAAACATACTGGTCGGGCAATGACTGGCCAGATGCATCGCATCGTGAAATGCACCGGAAGTCAGCGTCGCGGTTTCTATCTCTAACGCCTGGGTACAAGCATATTGTTGCGCCAATAGCTGTGTATTGAAGGCCACCGGCGCATGACTGAATACGCACTCGACTACCACGTTATCCGCAGCTATCTGCTGCATCCAATCATCAAACTGCGCCAATATCGCAGGGCTGGCATGGCGGAAATCAAGGGTGAAGGTGGCACGACCGGCAATGGTATTAATGGCATTTGGCTCAATCTCCCAGCGGCCAAAAGTCAGACGTAATTCATCTGCTGGCAGTGCGGTAGCTCGTTGTTCCAGTTGCTGAACGGTCTGGCGGGCCAATGACATCGCATCTTGGCGATCCGCCATCGGTGTCGTGCCAGCATGAGCCGATTGCCCCAGGCAGGTAACCTGATACCAACGCACACCTTGGATACCTTTCACCAGTGCTAACGGCTGATTGGCTTGTTCCAGTACCGGCCCCTGCTCGATATGCAATTCGACAAAAGCCGCCAAGGGCAAGGTGGCACGGCGTGGTAAATGTGGGAAACACTGATGGCAGCGCGCCAACGCCTGCGCTAAAGTCTCGCCCTGTGCATCCTGATTATTCAGATAATTTGCCAAACGCTGCGGTTGCACAAAGACACTCGAACCCATGGCTCCGGGAGAGAATCGGCTGCCCTCTTCGTTCATCCAAACCACCACTTCAATCGGGCGCAAAGTGGTGACTCCGGCCTCAGCCAGAGCGCTCAAACACTCCATACCGGCAATGACGCCATAGCAACCATCAAGATTGCCGCCGCAGGGCTGAGTATCAATATGGCTGCCCGTCACTACCGGCGGTAAATCTTCACGACCGACGCGGCGAATAAACAGGTTTGCGCAGTCATCAGTCATCACTTCGCAACCTAATGTATAGGCCCAGCCAATGAGCCAAGCGCGAGCATCTAACTCTTCAGCGGATAAAGCTTGTCGATTAACACCGCCGTTCTCCAGCGCACCAAAGCGGGCTAATTGCGCCAACTTATCCATTAAGCGCTGTTGACTAATATGACCGGCAACCTGAACAGCTGCGCGATTAAGCATGTCCGGCCTCCGGCTCATCCAGTTGCAGTGGCCGTTTAAACCACGGCGCAAGAAATGATTTCAACCTATCAGTCTGCGGTTGGCGGAATAACGTCGCGGGCGCACCACTTTCAATAATTGAGCCGTCAGCCATAAACACTACGTGGGATGAAATCTTGGCAGCGAACGACATTTCATGTGTCACCATCACCATCGTCATGCCGTGGTTTGCCAGTATCTTAATGACATCTAGCACCTCTTCCACCCGCTCTGGGTCAAGAGCGGAGGTCGGCTCATCAAGTAACAATAACTCCGGCTCCAAAGCCAATGCTCTGGCAATGCCTACCCGCTGCTGCTGCCCGCCGGATAATCGTGACGGACGAGCTTGCGCCTTGTCCGACATCCCGACCTGAGCCAATGCCCCAGCCGCTTTTTTACGCGCTTCATCGCGTGGCAGTTTTTTTCCCAGAATCAGAGGCGCACAGACATTTTCCAGCACCGTCATGTGCGGCCACAAATTGAATTGCTGGAACACCATTGCCAGTGGGCGGCGCACCTCAGCAATTAACGCCGCGCTATCACGGTGTTTTGCTTCACGCCCTGCACTGCTGTAACCCAGTAATTGCCCTTTGATCAGGACTTCACCCTCGTCATACGCTTCGAGGAAATTCATGCAACGCAGCGCGGTGGTTTTCCCTGAACCTGAGGGGCCAATTAAGGTGACAATTTCACCTGCATTGACCGTCAAATTAATGCCTGCCAACACCCGATTAGTCGCAAAGGATTTGCCCAACTGGCGTAATTCAATAATGGGTTCGTGACTCGTCATATTATCCCTCTATGGCCTGACGGCTGAGTAAGCGCACACCAACACTGACACCTTGCGCCAGCAGCCAATAACTGAGGATCAACAGGGTGTAAGGCACAATATAGGTGTAGGTATTGGCGACTATCTGCCCTGTGGTCATGGTCAACTCTGGCACCGTGATAATCGATGCCACGGCACTCTCTTTAATGGTTAAAATGAACTGGTTACCCAACAGCGGTAAGCTAAAGCGCAAAGCTTGCGGCGTCTGGATGTGCCAAAAACTTTTCCACGCTGAAATATCATGTACTTGTGCTGCCTCCAGTTGCCCGTGCCCGATACTTTTCCACGCGGTACGGAAGATTTCGCCAAAATAAGCCGAGCTGTATATGGCCAGCGATATCACCGTGGCCTCAACTGCACTTAGCGTCACGCCGATAGCGGGTAAACCGAAATAAAACACCGCTAGCTGTGCCAGATAAGGTGTGCCGCGAATCAGCCACACATAGGTGCGCCAAGGCCAGAACAACCAACGGCTATTACGGCACACCGCCTGCAAGATAAAGCCGGCAAAAGCCCCGATGATCGCCGCACTCATGCTAATATCCAGCGTGACACCCAATGCGCGAGCAAAGTCCGGCAGATAAAGGAAGAAATCGCTCATCGGCTCTCCTTATGCCAGCGCCGTTCAACATAATTGCCTAACAGTGCCAGCAAGCTGGTCAGCACCAGATAAGACAACGCAATCGCGATATACACCTCTAATGGGCGGTAGGTCGCCGATGCCAACTGCTGCCCCACCCGCATCAAATCGGTGATGGCGATGACCGATACCACTGCCGAGGCCTTAATCACATCAATTAACTCTGAAATCAGTGATGGCAGAGTCAGGCGCAACACTTGTGGAATTTGGATATGCCACAAGGTCTGGCGCGGACTTAATCCGCACATCGCCGCGGCTTCTAACTGCCCCGGCTGGATAGCATTAAAACCACTGCGTAAGATTTGTGATTGATAGGCTGCAGTATTGAATGTGAGTGCCAACACCGCAGCCAGATAACCGGGAAGTGACAATCCCAACTCCCCTGGCAGGTAAAAACACAATAGAACTTGAGCCAGAACCGGCGTGCCGCGAAACAAACTGATATAGATACGGGCGAACCCTCTTCCCAATCGTGAGTGGCCGCTTTCCATCAGGTAAATCACCACACCGATAAAGAAACCAGCAACAATAGCCACGACACACAGCGAGGCGGTGGTCACCGCGCCGTCTATCAACATCGGTAGCCACGACCTCAGTAATTGGAAAAATTCCGCCATCGTCAGTCCTCTTACAAGCTCGGTGTTGGCATCTGATCAGCCGGAACATCCATCACGAAGCCGAACCATTTCTGCTGTAATGCTTTCATGGTGCCATCGCGGTTAGCTTCACTGATGCCATCACTGAACAGCTTCACCAAGGTTGCACTGTCATCTCCTTTACGCCCAACCCAGCCAAAATAGGTGGTTGGCCCTAACATGGGTTTCAGGGTAGTAAAGACGCCGGGACGGGTTTTGATTAAGGGGCCAAGGTTGGCGAGTGATTGGGCGACACCATCCAGACGCTGGTTCGCCAGATCTGCATAGGCTTCGTCAAAAGAGACATATTGTTTAATTTCTTTGATGCCCGGTTTACCGCTGGCTTTCAGTTTTTTATCAAACTCTTGCAACACCTGGAGCTGACCCGAACCGGCTTGAGAACCGACCACCTTGCCACTTAAGTCATCTAACGAATTGATAGAGCTATCGTTGTCACGTTTGAGTAACGCTACAGTCGATTCGGCAATCGGCACAGTAAACGCAAAGTGATCCATGCGCTGTTTGTTCACCGTCACGGCGGTGACGACAAAATCGAATTTCTTAGCATCAAGGCCGGGCAAGATGCCCTGGAAAGGTAAATCAAGTTGCTTAACTTCAACACCCGGTAGGCTTTTCTGCAAAATATGATTCATTAAATCAACGTCATACCCCACAATTTTCCCATTCTCTACCGACTCAAAAGGTGCATAACGTGCTTCAGTTGCAATAGTTATCGTCTTATCGGCTTTAATTTTGTCCAGCAAATCTGCGCTATGAACCGCGCCAGAGAATACGCTGGCAGCACACAGCATTGCCCAGCACAGAGGTATCGCCTGTTTACGTCGTGTCATGATTGCCGCCCCATTTAAAGTAGTGTGAAGTTTATTCAAGTAACTTGAATGTAATGACTTAAGCATGAAATGTGCCAGCAAGCATCAAGGGAGAAAATAAGTGAAAGGAGTTGTCAGTAACAGACTGTAGTTAAAGATCTATTTTTATTTAGCGCTGAAGAACCAGCATGGGCAGGATAAAGACAGGGTAGGAAAGTGATTGAGTCAGTGCACGCTAAGCGCACAGAAAAAGTGCAAATTTGCGCCTTTTCTGTGCAGGATAAAAATCAAATTTTGGCGGTTGCGAGGTACTTCTCCATCTCATCACTCGGCACCATACCGCCGCCTGTCGCCCAAACCAGATGGGTCGCATGACGCATTTTCTCGGCGCTAAAATGATTCTGCTCTAAATAATCCGAACTGCTACTAACCCGCGCCGGGCCTGGCATACCCGCTAATGCTGACGGCTCCAGTCGAATACCTTCATACTGATTGAGCAAACCAAGCAGGTCATACATTTCGGCATCACTTAAGGTATAGAAACCATCCAGTAAATGCTCCATAGCCCGACCAACAAAGCCGGACGCCCGTCCAACAGCCAAACCATCTGCGGCAGTAATGTTATCAATACCAATGTCTTGCACAGAAATACCATCATGCAAACCGGTATAAACACCCAATAACATGCACGGCGAATGAGTTGGCTCGGTAAAAATACAATGCACATGGTCACCGAAGGCCAGTTTCAATCCGAACGCTACCCCGCCGGGGCCACCGCCCACACCACAAGGGAGATAAACAAATAACGGATGATTTTCATCTACCGCTATCTGCTGCTCGGCAAACTGCTGTTTCAACCGGCCACCCGCCACCGAATATCCTAAGAATAAGGTGGGTGAATTCTCATCATCAATAAAGAAGCAATTTGGATCAGATTCCGCCTGCTTACGCCCCTGCGCTACCGCCACCCCATAGTCCTGTGCATACTCAACCACATTGACGCCATGTTGGCGTAGTTTACGTTTTTTCCATTCACGGGCATCAGCCGACATATGCACACTGACACTGAACCCCAGCTTGGCACTCATGATGCCAATTGACATCCCCAGATTGCCGGTCGATCCTACTGCAATGTGGTATTGGCTGAAAAACTGGCGAAAATCATCGGAAAACAACTTGCTGTAGTCATCAGTTTCCTGCAATAAACCAGCCTGTAGTGCCAGTTTTTCTGCATGGGTTAATACTTCATAAATACCACCACGGGCTTTAATGGAGCCGGAAATAGGCAAGTGACTGTCTTTCTTTAACAATAAGCGACCCGTTATCTCCACCCCATAGCGTTGTTGCAAGGCATTCTGCATGGCAGGGATAGCCACAATGTCCGACTCGATAATACCCTTTGTTTTTTGTGTTTCAGGAAATGCCTGGCACAAATAAGGGGCAAAACGTTGCAACCGGGCCTCGGCGTCGGCAACATCCTGCTGCGATAACCCGACATAAGGCAGCCCCTTTTCAAGGGTGGTCGCCTGCGGATTAAACCACGTCACCTCTTCCAGATTGATAAGATTTTTGACCAGTGGATAGTCGGTAATTAATTTATCAATTTTAGTGCTGTTCATAGAATGTCTCTTTTCGATCATATGATGTAAGAAAGCAGGAAAGTGGTACCCAATGCAATCACCGACGCGATAAAGGTCGCGGTAGTGTAATATTTAAATGTCTCGCTCAGCGTCGCACCGCAATATTGTTTTACTAACCAAAATAGCGAGTCAGTGACGATGGTGAAACCAATTGCGCCGGAGCCAATAGCCAGAGTAATAATCTCTGGGCTGACATTGGGATACATCGGTAATATTGGTGAAACAATAGCCGTTGCCCCCATCATCGCAACCGTCGCAGAACCCACTGCGGCATGCAGAATCAGTGCGACCAACCATGCCAATAGAATGGGATGCATATCCAGATTTGATAAAATTACCGCCAATGAATCTGCCAATCCGCTGGCTTTTAATATTCCGTTAAATGCCCCACCAGCACCGATGATTAATAGAATATTGGCGATAGAAGAAAAACTCTCTTCCGTTTTTGCCAACAGGGTACTCATACCCATATTTTGCCGAATACCTAATGTGTAATAGGCAACAAACGCCGCAATAAACATGGCAGTAATTGGATTACCGATGAATTCTAATATTAGATAGAGCGTGGTGCCCTTTTCCATATTCAGCTCGGCGGCCGTTTTTGCCAACATCAAAATAATCGGCAGCATTACAGTAAATAAAGTCGCCCCCAAAGACGGTAATTCATCCTCACTACGGATTTTCACTTCGGAAAATGCTGGCGGCACTGCTTTAAATGGCAAGCGTTTACCAACTATGCGTAGGAATAGCGGCCCACCGATGAGTGACGCGGCCAGCCCGACGACCAAGCCGTAAACAATCACGGTACCAATATCTGCCCCTAGAGCATTGGTGACATACATGGCTGCCGGATGTGGAGGTACGACACAATGCACCGCCATCAGCGCCGTACACAGCGGAATAGCCAACTTCAACAATGAGGTATTGGTTTTTTTTGCAATAGAAAATGCCAACGGAATCAATAAGACAACCCCTACTTCAACAAATAGGGTGATACCGCAGATTAACCCGACCAGCACCATAGTGACATCCGGTGATAACCATCGACAGCGCTGTAAGGTGATACCGATGCGCTCAGCCGCACCGGATATTTCCATCATTTTCCCTAAGATGGTTCCCAGCCCAATGACTGCGGCCAGAAAACCCAATGTCCCGCCAATCCCGCCTTCAATGGAGTTCACCATCTCTAGTGGGTTCATGCCCATCAATAGCCCGACATAAAAACTGGCTAATAACAGGGCGAGGAAAGGATGTATTTTTAGTTTTACAATGGTGAAAATAATAATAATGATGCTCGTTAATAACGTCCCCACCACCCATATTTGTGAGTCCATAGCCAACCTCTTCTAATAATAAGTTCTGCCTCCATTGAATAAGAATTGGCCGGTACTGACAAATGATAAAAAACGTCTTTCAGATGAGCCAGATTGAATCAAAAGTGCAATATCGGTCAAATTTTCGCTATTAACCCTGATTTGAATCACACTGGATAATCTTAAACATCTACTTTATCGGTCATTGCGGTATGCTATTTATATAAATAGATTGTCTGAGAGGCCGTTATGTACCCGGAAAAAAGCTACATCACCCGTAATAAATTACTGAATGGCTATCAGCTATCTAAACTCTATACGTTTGAAATTGCCGCACGACATTGTTCGTTTGCGCTGGCCGCTGATGAGTTATCGATAAGCCCGAGCGCTGTCAGTCACCGGATTAATAGCCTTGAAGATGAATTAGGTTTCAAGCTATTCCAGCGTTTTCATCGCAAAGTGGAACTGACCAGCGAGGGAGAAAGGGTATTTTGGGTACTAAAGTCTTCGCTGGAATACCTGAATCAAGAAATTCTGGAGATAAAGAATCAGGAACTGTCTGGCACACTTACAGTTTACTCTCGCCCCTCCATTGCCCAATGCTGGCTGGTGCCTAAACTGGCTGATTTCGCCCATCACTACCCCGCCATCAGTTTGAATATTCTGACCGGCAATGAGAATGTCAACTTCCAAGGTGGCGGCATTGATTTGGCTATTTATTTTGACGACAAAACACCGGAGAAATTGTCATATCAACACTTAATGGATGAATCAATGGTGCCAGTATGCAGTCCAGAATATGCAGAAAAACATCAGATTAAGGGCAACCTGAACAATCTTCGGCAATGTACCTTGCTGCATGACCGACAAGCCTGGAGTTATGATTCCGATAGCAGCGAATGGAACAGCTGGGGTCAACAAGCAGGTTTTGAGATAGCTCCCATGCAGCGCAGCATGGGTTTTGACCGCTCAGACTTGGCAATTATTGCAGCCATAAATCACGTTGGTGTTGCCATGGGACGTAAAAAATTGGTGACCAAACGGCTGGAAAATGAAGAGCTTATTATGCCGTTCCCCGGCATGGAGGTGAAGTGTGAGCAGCGCTATTACATCTCAACGCTGTCTGACCGGCAATGGCCGAAAATTAATGCCTTTGTTAGGTGGCTAAAAAAAATGGCAGAAGAGTCGTGAGAATTGGGCGCGCCATAATAGACGCGCCCTAAGGCATGATGACTTTGACCTCTAGGGGCACTTTCTGCGGATATTTTTACGTATTACCAGCCAAAATAGTAGTTAAGCGTAATAGAGCTAAGAACATTCAATCCCATTTTTAAAATATTGATCTGGATCATTTTCACATCTCTCTGGGAATTTTCCCACACTGATGGAGCTATTTTCCCATACTTTGCCCTATGTTAGTTTGTTACCATCCCTTCACTAATTTAGAACGTATTAACTTATTAGCTTTAATTAATAAATAAACAAGCCCTAATAGTCATAATTAAATTAATTATGAACTTCATTTATTGAATCAATAAACATCCTAAAAAATAACATATCAATTGAGAATGCGTAAACACTAATAAAATAACCAGGAATCTTGCCGTAATGAATATTTCTATAAAAAGAACCTATCTTAGCATAGCTATTTCATCAATCATTTACACGGCAAGTACAGTGAATGTAAATGCTGCACCTTGTGTGGGCTATATCGTCACCGATATTTGCGAGCAATCAAAGTCCGGTGCAGGTGAATTTCACAGCATTTCTCTGGGAAATGGTGTAATAGCCGGTACTGAAGATAATCATTTTGTGTTTAATGGTGAAGGATACAAATTATATTATCCTCATAATTATTTCGCATCATCCGTTGCCTTGGGCGCTATCCGTTATACCGTAGTCAATGACAGCACTTTTACTATCACTGGCACTCATTATCAGGGTGGCCCAACTTATGAGGGTCGGGCAGAAAATACCACATTGAATAATAGCCTGATGTGGGTCATGACATCGGCTGACCAGACGATAGCCAAAGGTAATTCAGCGGTGATTGTCTCTACCCAGTTTGCTATGGATGGTTCAACTTATACTGAGACTAAGGAAGATGGCAGTATTGAGTTCGACCCTTATATTACGAATAGCCGCTATCAAGACACTTCCTATGAAATGTTATGGGGTATGAAAAAAGAGTCAAATAACTGGGATACCAAAGCCACATCATATGATTCTGAATTCGTGAATTCTAGCCGCCAAATTGTAGCTGCAAATGGTCATAGTGTTGATGCGAAATTTTATGATAAAGCCTATCAACGTATTGACGATACAGGGGTTGCTAGCGCGGCTATATTTAAAGGCACCTCTTACCAAAATATTTATGCAGGTGGTGAATCACAGGATACCGCCTTATTTGATAGCACTTATTCCTGGGTTCGGGCCGGAGGGAAATTAACCGGGCTGACACAAGTTAATAATGCTGCCTCTGTGTATCTCGATACGGATGAAACTAATGGAGCATATGCCCAAAATGTGGTTCTTAACGGTGAAAACACCCATTTAGTCGTACGATATAATGCCGCAAATAATGCTTCAGCAACCGTTGATGAATTAATTTTAAATGGGGGCGGGGTGGCTTTTCAGTCAGGTACTGGCAATCATTATACCTCATTAAATATTGGTACACTTTCCGGCACAGGCTCTTTCCTGTTCAACACTTCGATTGCCGAAGGCAAAGGCAATTTTGTCACCATCGCAAATGCCACCGGTTCGCACAAAGTGATGGTAAATGACTCGGGTGCCGAAATAACCGCGCCCGGTCAAACAACACTGGATCTTATCCATGATCTTAGTGGTCACGCGCAATTCACACTGGCCTCAATTACCGGTGTCAATATCACTGAAATTGACGGTGGTACATACGTTTACGGCTTGAAAAAGTGGGATAACTCGGCACGGGCTAGAGGTAACTTGTGGTATTTGGGTAGTGCTTTGGATACAGGCCTTGCCCCTGGCCCATTAGAACCAACCCCTGAAATAGAAATGAAAACAACACCCTCTACAGATGCCGTATTAAGTATGGCCTCAGCTAATCAGTTTATTTTTGATGGTGAATTACAGAACTTGCGCTTACGTAAAGGTGATTTAAATAACAGCAAAGGTGAGAATGCCAATGTTTGGGGCCGCTATTTGACCAATAATACGCGTGTCAATGCTGCCCATGGTGCTGCATATCGTTTACAGCAGGATGGTTTTGAAATAGGTGCAGATAAGGTATTTGGCTTGGCGTCAGGCCAGTTAGTCTTGGGAGGATTTACCTCTTATAGCAATAACAGTGTGAAACATGCTCGTGGTGGGAACAGTAAAGTTGATAGTTATAGCTTGGGTGCTTACGGCAGTTATTTCGATAACGGTGGCTATTATATTGATGCTGTTCTAAAGGCTAACCGCTTTAATAACTCGCTGAATGCAAATATGACAAACGGTGGTTCAGTACAAAGTGATTACAATCAAAATGCGACAGGTGGTTCACTGGAGGCTGGTTATCATTACAAACTATCCGATAATTGGTTTGTTGAACCTTATGCCCGCGCCAGTTATTTCACCGCACAAGCTAAAGATATTGCACTCAACAATGGTATGAAAGCGAATATTGATAATAATCGCTCAGCAAAAGGTGAATTAGGTACTCACGTTGGGACACAATTTGATCTAAAAAATGGGGCAATTATTCGCCCGTACGGCAAAATCGCCATTGAACGAGAGTTTATGACGTCAAATACTGTAACCATTAACCAGGCTAATGATTTTAATAATGATTTTTCCGGTAACACTGCAAAATATGGACTAGGTATTGATGTTAACCTGACGAAAAAGACCACGATTTATGCGGAAGCTAATTACCGGAAAGGTACCTATATTGAGTCACCAGTCATGGCCAATATCGGCTTCCGGGTTAATTTCTAGATAGGATGTCTGACTGATGGTTTCTCGTGGCAATGCGAGAAGCCATTTTTTATTTTCTAATAAAATTATTGATTAATAATAAGGCATAACGCTATTCTCATTTTGATTTTCATAAAAAAAACAGGAATAAAAATGAAGAAATTATCTCTGGGAATAATGATTTTGGTATTAATCAGCAGCCAGCAGGTTTTGGCAAAAAGCTGGCAAGAAATTAAAAAAAGTGGGGAATTACGTATTGGTGTTCCCGGCGATTATGCTCCCTTAGCCTTTCACGATAAACAAGGCTATCTGGTGGGATACGATATTGATATGGCAAAATCCCTGGGCGAAAGTTTGAAGCTTAAAGTTAATTTTGTGCCAAGCAGTTGGCCCACTCTTTCTGAAGATTTAGCGTCAAATAAATTTGATATTGCTATGGGTGGCGTCACTGAGACACCAGGCCGCGCAGCGCAATTCGCGTTATCTAGCCCCGTGGTCAAGAATGGCAAAATTGCCTTAGCCAATTGCCAGCAATCCCAAGAATTCCCAACGTTAGAAGCTATTGATCGTGAAACAGTGAGAGTTATTGTTAATCCGGGGGGCACCAACCAATCTTTTGTCGATGCCAATATTAAGAAAGCACGCATCGTCCGCACTAACGATAATGTGGCTAATTTGCAGGGTATCCGAGATAAAAGTGCAGATATTATGTTTACTGACTTAATCGAAGGTAATTACTACCAGAGCAAAGAACCCGGCGTATTTTGTGTCGCGACTGCGGATATTTTACCCGGTACCGGTAGCTACAAAGTGTATATGATGTCGAAAGATAATCAGCCGTTACTCAGTAAAGTAAATCAATGGCTGGCCGGTGAGACTAAATCGACATTAGCTCATAAGTGGAATATTTCCGAGTAAATGGCGGTTAATTGCCGGCGTATATGAGCAGGCAATTATCTGTCTCTTTAATTTAATGGCTATCCTTGGCAATTTCTATGTTGGCATCACGCCGTCAATCCGCCATCTAACACCAAGGTCTGCCCCGTCATATAACGACTGTCATTGCCTATCATAAAGGCGCTGACGCGAGCGACTTCTTGCGCATTCCCTAAACGGCGTAATGGTATTTGCTTACGTAATCCTTTTAAGGCATCAGCAGGCATGTCGCGAGTCATATCGCTGTCGATAACCCCTGGCAACAGGCAGTTAACGCGGATATTAAAACGCCCCATCTCAAGCGCAAGCGTTCGGCCCAGACCAATCAGCGCCGCCTTACTGGCACCATAAGCGCTCTGGCCGATATTGCCTTTAATCGCGCTCACTGAAGACATCAGCAAGACTGCCCCCTCCCCCTGCATCATCATTTGCGGCAAGACATGCTTATTCCAGTAGAAAACCGCATTCAGATTGGTATCCAGCACACTGCGCCAGTTATCACCGTTTTGTTGAATATGTAAGCTATCGCCCGTAATGCCAGCATTATGAATTACCGCGCCGGGTGCGCCGTATTTTTCCAGCAATTGCGGTGCCAGCGCATCGACATCCGCTTCATTGCTGCCATCACAGCGATAGCAGGTCACTTGACCGGGCAGTTTTTCACAGCTTGCAATGACATCGTGGCTCTGCTGTTCACCATTGCGCCAGGTAAAAACAACATCCCACTCCCTGGCCAGCTCTTCGACCAATGCACGGCCAATGCCACGGCTGCCACCGGTAATTAACACCCATTGCCTGTTCATATTATTATTTCTTCTGCTCAGCCAACTTCTGGCAAAGCTCTCCTAAGGTCATGTCCGGATTTTCCATAAACATCTCTGCGTTCAGCGTGGCACTGAACTCGCGCTTTGCCAGCACCATCAATTCGACATAATCCAGACTGTCGAGTTTTAACTGGTACAGTGGCATCTCTGGTGACAGCGCCGACATTTCCAGGTCTTTAGCGTCACACAGCATTTCACATACGGTGTCATAAACCTGTTGATACTTTTCCATGCTCTTATCCTTTTTAATGCGCGGCTAACGGCCACGTTTTCAATGTTACTGCTGTGGTAATTAATGGCCCTAAGTCTGAACAGGCCGCAATAGACGCGCGCAATACCCAGCCATCGGTAGAGCTACCGACCATCAGTGTCGGTTCGATGGCGTAGTACAGTGCACTGCGAACCCATGCATTTGAATAATTGATGCGTAGCAAATCTGTACGGAAATGCACATCATGGTGAGTCTGGATAACCGGCACTGAGTTGAAAACATCAATCAACGTTTCAGCTTCAATCCCCGGTAACACTTGTTTAGCCGTTGCCAGTGTTTGCGGCGCAGCGACCAACAGTTTGAACAGTAAGGCATCGAAAAAACTCCAACATTCAGCCGGTTGTGATGCATCGCCCAGAAATTGCTGGCTGAACTGGAAAACGTCATCCGCAGATAAAGAAATCCATTCAGTGCCCGTTTGCACCAGTGCAGGCGCACCGCGCAACCGGGCGGTGAAGCAACTTTCACTGCTGCCAAAATCAATCAGATTACCGTTCACCTGCCCTGCCGCTTCGCTGAGTTGCAGCTGATAAGAGGTATGACACTGTACCGGCTGGCGTAAGCGAGCGTTAAACCGTAGGAATTCAGTCTCGGGCAAAAGCGGTAATAACGCCGTGCTGAGCTGATGTTTGATATCCAGCATTGCGCGCATACCGTGAACAGCCAGTTGCTCCTGCCCCAGATGCTGCGCATGTTGCAGGTCAAAATGGATCGGATTGTAATCACCGGAAAACTCAGCCCAACGCTCGGCGTCGTTGAGGTTGTAGTGGTAGTTAAAAGTCGAGTTCATGCTTAATCCAACCCGATAACCAATGCAGCATTCGCACCACCAAAGCCAAAGCTCAGATTTAATGTATTGCGCAAGGTTTTTGGCCGATGACCTTCACTGATGTAATCAAGGTCACATTGCGGGTCAGCACTTTTCAGATTACAGGTCGCGGGCATCAGCTGATGCTCCAGCGCTTGCAGGCAGATAATAGATTCAAAGCTACCCGCCGCCGCAATTAAATGCCCAGAATAGGATTTGGTACTCGACAGTGGCGTGGTATACGCCGCAGCACCAAAGGCTTGCTTAATGGCTTGGGTTTCATTCAGATCGTTAAGCTGAGTCGAGATACCGTGCAGGTTGACATAATCAATCTCATCGGCGCTCAAACCCGCTTGTTGCAAGGCGTGCTGAATGGTTTTCACCCGCGCCACTTTGTCTTCTGCCGGGGCGGTGAAATCAAAGGCATCGGAATAGTTACCGTAGCCTTTAATTTCGCCGAGAATGGTAGCGCCACGGGCAATCGCACTTTCACGTTCTTCCAGACACAGTACCGCCGCGCCTTCGGATAACACAAAGCCGTTTCGATCCAAACTGAAAGGGCAACTCGCTTTGCTGGCATCTTCCTGTTCGTGCGCCAAGGCACCCAAAATATCGATGTTCCAGACGGCAGAGTCACTGCGCAGAGACTCTCCTGCTCCTGCCAGCATCATGGAGGCTCGTCCGCTGCGGATAATTTCAAATGCATCACCAATGGCTATGGTGCCAGTGGCGCAAGCGGCAATCGGTGAGTTCTGATAGCCGCGCAATCCCCAATACAAGCTACATGCCGCGGTACCCGCATTCGGCATCGATAAGAAACAGCCAAACGGGGTGCCCAAACCGGTTTCTAAATAACCTTTATAGTTATCATGAGTTTCATCCTGCCCAGCCCAGCCGCTGCCGATGATAGTGCCGCAATCAAGCAAATCGTAATAATCTGCGACAGATTTCTCAGCAAATGCCATCGTCATGGCCTCTCGTGCGGCGGCCAATGCCAGTCGGGCATAGCGCGGCAGGCGACGGCGAATTGCGGCAGGGACTGATTTCAAATTAGGTTCGGCCTCTAGCAGACCAAAAAAGCGCGACTTGACCCCCTGCGCGGATTTATCGTAATAACGATAACCCAATTTATAATCCATAATAGCTTCCCAGCTTTGCTGCGCCGTCATGCCCATCGGAGTTACACTGCCGTAACCGGTGACAACCACCCGGCGCTGTTTAACTGTATTCGTCATGATTTAATTCCTTTACTGTCCCTGCTGTTATCAACGCCGCCACCTAACGCCAACCAGAATTTCATGGTGGCATTCAGATAGTTATATTGAAGTTCGAGCAAACTGGTTTCACTGGTCAGTAGGGCATCCTGCGCATCCAGTAAGGTCTGAAATGAAACGGCGCCTGCCTGGTATTGGCTATTAGCCAGAGTTAACCGCCGCTGACTCAGTTGTAGGTTCTGCCACTGATTCTGTTTTTGCTGCTGATAGCTCAGCCGTGCCGTCATGGCGTCATCGACATCTTTAAGGGCGCTGTAAACCTTGCTGCGAAAATCCACAGCGGCCAATTTCACATCCAATTTTGACTGGTCAATGGTGAGTTGCACGGTGTTCCACTGTAAGAAAGGCAACGCACTATTGGCACTGAGTGTGCGGCTCGGGTTGCTAAACCATTGTGAAAACACCGCACTACCGGCATCCAATGTCGCTCCCAACGAGAGTGTCGGGTAGAAATTCAGTTTCGCTACATCGGAGCCAGCCATTGCCGCACGCAAACGCCACTCGGCCGCTTGCACATCTGGCCGCTGAGCAATAACCTGTAGTGGCACACTGTTTGCTATCGCAACCTGTTGTTTTAAATCTAATGATTGGCGTTCGCTCTGGCGATAATCCGGGGCGCGGTTAAACAGTAATGCCATGGCATTACGCGTAGCTTCCCGTTGTTGCTCAAGGTTTTGATATTGATTTTGCCTATCCAGCAAGGTTTGTTGCGCCTGCAATAACTCAATTTCACTGGCATCACCCGCCGCGAGCCGTGAACGCACAATGTTGAGCGTATCTTGCGAGATAGCTAATGCCGTCTGTTGGTAACTCAGCTGCTGATTGAATTTGGCAATCTGCCAATAGAGATCAGCGGTGGTGCCAATCAATGACAGCGCCGTTTCCTGCTGGTCCTGTTCAGTCGCATTCACTAACCACGCCGATTGATCACGGGCGCGGGCCAGTTTGCCCCACAAGTCCAGTTCGTAACTCAGCCTAAGCGAAGTGCTGTAGCTCTCGCGTGGCTGAGTATTTTCATTCAACGAGCGAGTATTACTGCCCGCACCGGTCAAAGTGACGTTCGGTGTCATGTTGGTATTGGTCAGCCCTGCCGTCAGGCGTGCCTGTTGCAACTTAAAACCTGCTGCGGCCAAATCGTTGTTACTGACCAACATGCGACTGATGCTGTCAGACAGTTGAGGATCGTCGAAATTCTCCCACCAATGCACACTGTGATGCAGGTAACCGCCCCCGGTATCCTTCACTCGCCACTCATCGGGAACTGACAACATCGGCCGCTGATATTCGCTTTTCAGTAATGAGCCACAGCCCAGAAGTAGCAGGCTTATCAGTGATATTGAAAGTTTAATCATCAATCTGGTCATTCTCGAGCCAATGCCTCAGTCGGATGCAAACGAGCGGCATTGCGCGCTGGGAAAAAGCCAAATCCCAACCCGATAAGCGCGGAGAAACTGCAAGCCAACACCAACGGTGGCCAAGTGAAGATCATAGTGAACTCTTGGGTAACCCACGAGAAAACCACCCCTGCCAGCGCCGAGCCGACGATCCCTATCAGGCCACCAAGGGTACATATCACCACCGCTTCAATCAGGAACTGGATCATGATGTCACTTGGACGAGCACCGACCGACAGACGAATACCGATTTCATGGGTGCGTTCAGTCACCGACACCAACATGATATTCATCACGCCAACTCCACCCACCAGCAGCGAAATGGCGGCAATCGAGGTGATCAGTAGTGTCATCGAGTCAGAGGTTTTTTGAATTGCCTTGCTCATCTGGTCATTGCTCAGAATGAAAAAGTCGCGCTGACCGTGGGCACCTTCCAGCAGTTTTTCAACATCGCGCTGCACATTATTCAGGTTGTAACCTTCGCGCACTCGCACAGTTATTGACTCCAGTGGAATATCACCTGAAATACGCTCGGTGAGTGAGGTATAAGGCATCCACGCGGCCAGTAATCCGCCAAAGGATGAACCACCGCGCTTGGCGACACCGATCACACGTAAGGGAATACCACCGAGCTGAACAATTTCGCCTAGTGGATTCTGCCCGGCAGCAAACAGCGTATCGCTAAGTTCTGGTTGCAGGATGACGACCGGCTCACGCGCATTGACGTGGCTCTGGGTAAAACCATCACCCACAGAAAAATTCAGCCCTTTCACCTGAAAGAACTCTTGGCTGACGCCAGAGAGCGACACCATCACTTGTTTGTTGCCCCGCACCGCTACGACCATTTTACTCACTACCGGGGACAAGCTATCGACGTAAGGTTGCTGGCTCAGTAGCTCAATATCGGCCACTGACAGTGCACGCTCAAAATCCGGGCGCGGTTTATCCCAACCAAGCCCTGGGCGAATGTCCAGGTTGCTGGTTCCTAATTGGCTAATTTCATTGAGAATTTCCTGACGAGCACCTTCGCCCACCGCCATAGAGGACACCACCGACGAAATGCCGATAATGATGCCGAGCATTGATAAAAAGGCGCGAATTCGATGCCCCAGCAGGGCGCGCCAGGCCATTTTGATCGCTTCTCTAACGCTCAACCACCAATGCGGCCGGCCGGTGGCAAGCGGAACAGGTAATGCTGCTTGCATCGCGCTGGTGTCTATTGCTTCATTAGTTCGATCGGCAATAATTTCACCGTCGCTAATTTCGATAATGCGCTGCGCCTGGTTGGCGATATTACGGTCGTGGGTCACGATAATAATGGTGTGGCCAGACTGATGCAGACCATGCAAAATGCCCATCAGTTCCTGACCACTGCTGCGGTCGAGCGCGCCAGTAGGTTCATCGGCCAAAATAATACCGGCACCATTCATCAGGGCCCGGGCAATGCTCACTCGCTGCTGCTGCCCACCTGACAATTGTGCCGGTTTATGCAGTAAATGCTGACCCAGCCCCAGACGACGCAGCAGATACACCGCGCGCTCATGGCGTTCGGTGGCGGTCATGGCAGTATAAAGCGCAGGAATAACCACATTCTCAGTGGCAGTTAAATACGGCATCAGGTGATAGCGCTGAAAAATAAAACCGATGTACTGGCTGCGTAATTGCGCCAATTGTTCACTGCTAGCCTGCCGTGTCGGGATATGATGAATTGACATCTCACCCTGTGTGGGCTTATCCAAACAGCCGATGATATTCATTAGTGTCGATTTACCGGAGCCAGATGCACCAATAATTGCCACCATTTCGCCGCTATGAATCGACAATGAGATATTCTTGAGCACCGCCAAGGATTCTGCGCCGGAAGTAAAATGACGATAGATCCCCTTGAGTTCAATCAATGGGTTATCGTTAGCATCAGCGGGATGAACGGCATTAATGTTCATTGCTGGCTCCCGCTGACGTTCCCAGTAACAACACTTGGTCGCCCTGCGCCAGCCCTGCTTTCACCTCGGCATACTGCGCATTACGCAGGCCAACAGAGACCCAGCGCACTGACGTCTGTTTGCCGTTGATAATCTGGACCCGATAGCGCTTATCTGATTGTTGCTCACCCAACGCAGACAGTGGCACCCGCAATACATTTTTTGCCTGCGCGGTGATAATAAATACCTGCGCAGTCATTGATGTCCGTAATAGCCGCTCTTGGTTGGCAATGTTGAATATGCCGTTGTAATAAACCGCAGAAGGTTGCTGGCTGCTCGCTGAGCCAGAACTGTCTTCGCGCAAACTTTCAGCCGACGCTTCCTGAATGGCATCCATCCGGCTGTCATAACGGCGATCGGGGTCAGCGACCACATAGAACCACAAGGGTTGCCCTACACTGACTTTGAGAATATCGGTTTCTGAAATGCGCGTGTGCACCGTCATGGTATCGACATTCGCCAGCACCAAAATGGTCGGTGCGGTTTGAGAGGAAACAATGGTTTGCCCCTCTTTGGTGACAATACCCAGCACTTCACCGTCAATCGGCGCCATGATACGGGTAAATCCCAGATTAGCTTTTGCTGTTTCCATTGCCATTTGGCTTTGCACAATTTGCGCTTCATTTACATGCAATTGCGCTAGCTGGCTGTCATATTGCGCTTGTGCTTTTTCCAGCGCACTTTTCACGCCAGAACCTTCTTTTGCCAAGGTCTGTTGGCGGCGAAACTCGAGCAGATATTGACGTAACAAAGCCTGACTTGCCTGCTTCTGCGCCTGCGCACTCTGCAATTCAGCTTCCGATTTACGCAATTCGTTTTGCTGCAAAGTCGGATCTATTTCAGCCAACAATTGACCACGGGTAACGCGATCTCCCTGTTTGACATACAGTTTGGTTAGCTGCCCGTTCACCTGCGCGCCCACATTGACCTGCAATGAAGGTTTTAAACTGCCGGCTGCCATTACATTCCGTTCGATATCACCGCGCCCAATGGTTTCAGTTAACTGCGGCATATCCTGCTGACTATCCGAGATCGACAACGCAATGGCGCGACTGATAATCAGCAACGAAATAATAAACAGCCCCAGCATGAGCTGATGCTTCTTATTTTTCAGCTTGATAGGCATCAGTTAACCGCCGCTGGTGTCAGGCGGACTGAGGCCAACGGCTGAGCATAGCGTACCAATTGGCCGTCGTTTAAGCGGAAAACACCGTCAAACATCGGTAACACACTTTCGCTGTGGGTCACGGTTATCAATGTTTTCTGATAGTCACGGCAGTGGGCAAGCAGAGTCTGCATTACCTGATGGGCAGTTTCTTCGTCCAGATTAGCCGTAGGTTCATCCAGTACCAATACCGGACAGTCGCTGTACATGGCGCGAGCCAGTAGTAATCGCTGACGTTGCCCCAATGAAAGAGCAGCGTGACTTTCGCGCACCAGCGCGTTGAGACCGCCGGGTAATTTTTCGATGACTTGTGTTAATTGCAGCCCTTGCAATGAGCGTTCGATACGTTGGTGCTTATCGGTATCCAAATGCCCATCAAACAAAGTGATATTTTGTAATACCGATGCATTAAACAGAATGTCTTCCTGACTTTGCAGAAAGAACAGAGTATGTGCTTGTTGGAAATCAACAGTTTCGCCATCGACCAATACTTGCCCTCCCTGTGGTGGCATCAATCCTGCCATCACTTTTAGCAAAGTGCTTTTCCCGGCACCGGACTCACCGATAATTGCCACACTTTGCCCGCGCGTCAGGGACAGCGATAAATCACGCAATACCGGCTGGCTGGCATCGTAGGCGAAGCGAATGTTCTGATAGACCAATTTCTGCGTAAATGTTGGTGGCGCAGTCGAAATGGAAGAACGCTTTTCCGGCGATGTAGACTGCCCGACTGGGAATAGGTCGCGCGCGCGGATATCAATGACGTGCAACTGGTTTTTCTGCAAAACCGCATAAAAAATCTTGGTAATATAGGAGGTAAAAATCTCGCGCACAAAGCTGTAGGCGAAGAACTCGCCCAGACTCAGTGTCCCCTGCTTCAGCAGCGGCAAAGCCAGCAGCATAAAGAACACCATTTCCAGACTACCAATCAGCTGATACAGGCTATTTTTAACCTGATCGTAGATTTTCTTCTTCTGCAACGTCGTAAATAACGACAGCGCCAGTCGAGCAAATACCCCTTGGCGCTGGCTGGATAAACCGGCCGATTTAATCGTAGAGAAACCCTGAATGGTTTCCAGAATAAAATCACTTTGTTCGGCACTTTTAACCTGCAACTGTTGGGTGTAGTAGCGGTCACGGTAGATAGCCCAAATACTGATAAGGCCCATCAACATGACGCTAATAGCAGACACCATCGCCAGCAGTGGACTCATGTAGCACATCACTGCCAGCGCGATGGCACCGATTATCCAATCGGTACGCAGACCGTTATCCAGCTCGATTTTTTGAGTTGCCGCCATCTGCCAGTTCGAGAACCGGCTAAAGATGTCACCCGGTGCTCGCTTATCAAAGAAGTTCAGCGAATGACTGAGCAAGCGAGAGAAACCCGCGACACTGTTAAGCACCACAAAGTGTTTAATATAACGCTCGGTGATATATCGCACGCAAAAAGCGAGTGATGTGGAGACAACAAAAGCCAGCAGAAAATAGAAATAGGGGAAATCTTTATCGCCCGCAGATGAGAACACATCATTGATGGCGCTGCTGACCATGGTCGGCATAATAAAGAGTGTCAGCGAGATCAAAAACGCCAATGTCATCAGCCAATAGATACCGCGAACACTGGCGGTTTCTTTCAAGCTCATGCAATCGAGCGCACTGAGTCGCTTGCTGTGTTCAATGTTTTTCAGCGCGTCAGGTGAGGCGGGTGTTTCCGGGTCCAATACCAGTGCATAACCACTGATTTCTGCTTTCAATGCATCCAACGGCAGTAACTGCTGCCCGATGGCCGGGTTCATAACGCAGACATAGTTACCTTTGCGATACGCCAGCAATACATAATGGCTGGCACCATAATGCAAGATGGCGGGCAGCGGTAAAGCAGATAGCTCCTGATGTTCAAATACCACCGGATAAGCCGGTATTGCCAACTCAGATAAAATAGTACAAAGCGTGGCCAGTGATGTGCCATGCCCAGAGGCAGGATAACGCTCACGTAAGCTTTCTAGCGGCGCATTTATGCCTTGCGTCTGTGCCAACATCGCAATACAGGCCAAACCACACTCATTGGTTTCGCTTTGAAAAACTAGCGTTGGGATTATCTTTTCCATTTTCTACTATTCTTCATCAGGGACATTATTCGTTAATAAAAAATAACGAATGTGAGTGCCATAACAGCCAATCCTGTGGATGCTGCGTCAGGGATGTTTCAATTAATTCAGGTAATTTACTTTTCACTTCTCGTGCACTAAGTGCAGGATAGATATGTATTTTTATTTCTTTGTCGTAATACAGATAATAAAAAACCACCTGTGCTGACAATGCTCTGGCAAGACGAATGATGCCGCTGTGTAAATTGGCTGGGCGGTTAAACAGTTGGCAGGCCATTTTTGCTGTTTCTGCTGGTTGGTTATTAACGGTGTAGTCCGGCGTAATATCCGGAAAAATCATAATATTTCGCTTATGCTCGGCCGCTTCCATGATGGCACTCATCAGGTTACCGGCGATGGCACGGCTGTCAGCATGGATGGAACAATAGGTAATGTTTACCCCCCCCATTTGCCGTGACTGTTCTTCATAAGCCTCAGCGCTGGCTGAAACCACTGCGGTCGCCTGACCCGGGTAAACATTCGCGCCTACCATGCCAGCCAACACATCTGACACCATATGCAATGGCGCCAAAATAACCGGAGAACCGGCCTCATGCAGCGCACTAACCTGACCGTCTAGCTGCTGGGTACACGCCGCTAACTGGGCTAAAACTTGCCGATTCTGACCATAAGTTGCGGCCGACTCCAACACCTGACGGCGCTGTGCAGTACCGATGAAATCCTGTACTGATGGACTAGCTTGGCCATTGAGCAAACACTGGCTATTCGCCGCCGCCACTCGCGCCAGATTCATCTGACGCCGCGAAGCCAAACCGAAAACACGGCGCAAAACACCGAGTACCAGCAAGAAACGATAATCACCGTGCCGTAACAGCCAGATAGCTGCCTTGGCCTGCCCGCGAGCGAACAAGCGTCCACTGAAAGCCAGCTTATCGAGCTGGTTTCGCCAGGTGAAATAACCCCATACGGCTAGCAGTCTCATTATTTCTCCAGCGCCTTATCGTGCTCGAGTAATGATAAGAGGTGATTCGAGAACGCAGGGAATTCCCTGTCCTGCAACGCTATCCATTTTTTGCTGATAATAAAGGTCGGAGTTGCGTCTATCTTGTAATGCGCGGTCACTGCCGTCATATAGGAAATTAACGCTTTAACTTCAGCGGACTGACTCACTTGCTGGTAATTAGCCACATCGATGTCATTGGCTTTTAGCCAGGTTTCGAGTTGACTGTTGTCACTCAAGTCGATGTTGTCATCGAGTACCGCTTTGTAAGCACTTTTACGATGTTGCGGCTCAATACCCATCACCGATAAGGTGGCAAAAATAGGTGCAAAACGCCCCAAGCCAGTGGTTTTATCACTGCTGATATGCAGACGGATAAAACGAGTTCCTTCTGGCATGTGGTTTTCTAATTGAGTGATGTTCTGTTCATTAATGGCGCAGTAATGACAGCCATAAGAGAAGATCTCGATAATACTGTTATCGTCTTTAATTGGGCTGTTTTCAATGTCACTGCTGCTGACAGAGAATAAACTTTCTTGTGCATCCTGATTGAGGACGAAATAGTGGAAATAGGCCGTTGTTATCAATGAAGAAATAAGGATAACCAACAGTGTATAGCCTATAAAGAATCCCTTACTCCTAAACATATTTTTTTCAGTAGACATAGTCAGTTTCATTCACAATCAGAGTTAAGGTAAGACATAAAAAATGAAATGAGATTTATGTCTGTGGAGTGATTTTACAATATTCAATTAATGAGATAATTCTTGATTTTAAGCATCAATGAAATTTTTTAAAAAATAAATCAGGCAAGTATAGAAATTCCTCCCATACTTGCCTGGGATACAATTAAATATCGATATAAATTAACGAATATTTAATTAAATACAGTTTTCAAGGTTGCTAGGTGTAGATGTTGAGCTTAATACTTTACCGTGTTTATCAGTACAAGTAGTGACTGCAATGCAAGTTGCAGTGGTACCGGTAGTCTGCCACTCGAAAGTATCTTTACACGTTTTACCTGTACCGCCAACGATTGTATTAGCAACTGCCATGTTCATTTTTTTCATGAGAAAAATCCTTAAAATTAAAAATTTACAGTCTATTTATTTAATAGGCCATTGAAGTTCGCGTTTCATTTCCAGATAAAGACTTGATACCTGAACAATCCAACGCAATATATTTATACTATATCAACTCAATATATTACAACAAAAAAAATAACATTTATTTAATTTTAAATAATACAAAAATAAATATCATGGGAATGCCCTGCCATATATGTATGGCAGTAAAATAACCCAACTTATGAATATAAAAAAAGAATTATAATCGCTATTTTATATTCATAATAATCATACACTCAGATAATGAGTGTATCCGACTCTGTATTTATAAATAGGACATAATAATAACTCCACTACCACTAAATGTTCCTGCGTCCGGCAAAGTGGGCGCATGAAGTGTTGATTCAATCAGGAAAGAGGTATTACCGATGTTTGCTGTTACCGTGACGCCATTGGATAAGTCTTGCCCTGATACTTTTAATGTGGACGTCAGATTGCCATTTTGCCCGAGGTTAATACTTTTAGCCCCTACTAGCGTTAATTTCACGGATGTTATGACCGTGCAGTTGATCGTCAGCGGTTCACTTTTTATCGCGCCATCAACACTTTGCTGATTAAGCGAACCATAATTGATATACACATCACCGGTAATATCGCAAGTTTCCGGGGTCGGAGGAACTGCACCACAATAGGAGCCGGGGATCAGATTGCCGCTAAAGTTTAAATCGCCTACCCCTTGCCAATATAGAATACCAAAACAGGTATTTGAAGAACTCAAGACCGGAGTAGTGGTGCTCCAACTTCCAGAAGCACCATTGCGACTAACAAATGTATCTCGCATGGTTTGCGCGGTTGCTCCTTGAGAAACAATCACTCGCGTTGATGCCTCACTCGGGTTAAGGCACCGCTCAGCTTCATTACTGGAGTAGTGGCAGATAGCCACAGAGCAAGATGAGGATGTACAAAGTACGTTGGTTAGTTCCTCACTTGGCCAGGAGAATGTTCCGGTATATTGACCCCCTATTCGCGTTTGAGTCGAAACCCAAGCACTGGCTTGACTATAAAGCGGAAATAAGAACAGTACGCAAGCGATTAGCCAGCAATATTTATAACTTAATTGCATATTAGGCTGTGTCATTCGTTTAGGTTCCATTATCTCTATCTGCATATCTACATATCTGCACTTAAGAGGATGATAATAAGTTTCAGCATTAACATATTCGTATTGAAATAAAGTTAGTAAGCTCTCTAATTAATAATATTGCAGGTTAAATGTTGCGACTGCACTGAACTCACCGTGTTTAATGGTGCGTTGAGTTATCGCATCCGGCTCCCCCCGAACATAAGCTTTCAAGGTAATAATATTATTACCTGTATCAAGTGCGATATCGTCACTCGATTGGTTTAGATACAGCGGCTTTCCCGCCAATGTTTCAAGACCGATGGCGATACCCATATCACTACTGTCAACTGCCAACAGTCCAGGTAAATTAACACTATCATTACCAGTAAAAATAATATTGGCGGTTGTACCTAAGCTGATATCGCAATCTAGCAAATGTATTTGGAACTGTTTTCCTAACGTTCTCTGATTCGAATATAGATATTTATCAACGACAGTACCAAAATTCAAACTAATAGCATCATCGCCTGGGCGAATCGTACAAGGCTCAGCCACTAATGCGCCATGAAAACGCATATTGTCAGCGGCCGATACCGGCAGAGTTCCCAAAATATGTAGAATAAGAATACTTAATATAGTTTTCCCCACGTGCATCAGCAGATTTAAATTATTCATCATTTGATCCTATTGATAATCCACTAATAATGTAGCGGTAGCCTCAAATCTTCCTTCGTTTAATGTTGCTCCAGTGGCCTTCACCGGCACAGCTTTAAGTACCGGTGGATTATTTTTGTCATAAGTCACTCGGGTATTAAGCGCAAAAGGAATACCATTTTTCAGTATGCGAACGCCCAGATTCTGAACATCGGTTTGTATCGCTGCAGCATCAAATGTCGTCACAGAAGCACTGACAATTGTGATACCTAATTCCAAGCTGCTACTGACGGTTTCACATGTCATGCTATATGGCACGGCTTGGGTATAATTGATGCCATCGATCTTGTTTACACCCAAATTTTCCCCGAAAGGTACATCTATCGTGTTGCCACTATTAATTACGCAGGGTGGAGGATTAATTAATGTACCTGAGAACAGCATGTTGTCTGCATAGGCAAACGAACTACCGAGAGCTAGCACTATCGCAACGACACTACCTGATATCAATGCATTAATTTTCATTACTGGTACTCCACAACCAGAGTCGCTGTGCCGGAAAAATAGCCCGTACTCAACGTTGCATTTGTTTGTTTGACCGGTACCGCCTGCAAGACAGGAACATTCGGATAGGTAAAATTGGATACTGTATTCAGTGGAAATTCCTGCCCATTACGTATCAACTTGATCCCCAGAGCTGAATTACTCGTTTTCAGAACACGGGTATCAAAATTAGCTCCATTACCTATGATGCTTAATTTCAATGCATTAGAGGCCGCCGAAGTACAGTTCAACGTATAGTTCACTGGCTTAATATATTGAATACCATCAATATTTGAGGTCAGAACAGTATCGCCAAAATCGATATTAATCGTGTTGTTACCGTTAATCACACAAGGCGGGGCGGCAAAAATAGTGACCGCGACATTGACCGTCGCAGTCTTATTCAATGCCCATGCTGGGTTACTTAATAATGTTACGATGGCTGTCACCCCAATTATGGCCAGCCGGGCCACTACTCCCTTACAATGAACAGCCATCCCATCTTCCTTCTTCATCATTCAGCCAGACATCCGCCCAGTCTTATTCTTATGTGTCGTGGCGGAATACACTGTTACTTGATACTTTCCACCACAGAACACGAGCTACCCGTACAGCCGAAGATCAGTTTTGGACGGCCGCCGAAATCGTTGACATAGGTCAACACTGGCTTGCTACCTAATGCCGCAGCACTCACATCCAACATGCCCTGCGCATTTGGTGCAATCATCAGCGGCTTGAAACCTGATGCCGTTTTGCCGGTTTTACTCTCACTGGCATCGACCAGAGTGATGTAATACGGCGTCGGATTATTAACCTGATAGCGATCACCCTGACGAGTCAGCTGTAACTTCTCCTGCCAAGGTATCGACATATCGGTCTTTTGTGGCACGATGCCCGCTGGGCGGTAGAAAAGTTTGATGCGCGTTTGCAAAGCAATCTGCAAAGTATTGGGTTTGTCCGACCGTGGTGGGATTTCGCGCAGGTTAAAATAGAACAAGGTTTCCCGATCTTGCGCCAGCTGATTCACCGCAGGCAAACTTTGTATTTTTAACTGACTCATCGCACCAGGTTCTACCCGCTGAACTGGCGGAACGACCGTCAACGGTGAATTGATTTTGTTACCCCGCTCATCTTCAATCCATCCCTGCGCCAGATAAGGTAATTCCTTATTCTGGTTGCTGATGCTCAAACTGATCGACTTATCGCCACCATTAAGAATGGCCCGGGTTCTGTCCAGTGCAATCGCTGCGGTTGCTTGCTGAGTCATCAGTACCGTCACTAAAATGGTGGTGATACGCAATTTGTTATTCAATTTCATTATCTTTTCCTTCGAATTCATTACTTTTCCCTTCGAACTAATGTGGTCAGAACCTGGCGGTAACCCACTTTTTCACTTATCTGAGCGGGTACTGCCCCCAGGTTTATTACTAAACCTTTCTACTGTGATACCGCAGGTTTATCCCCTGGGGCTATTGACTGACAAGGCAACAGTAGATTCGCCAATATTGCTGGAGAAAGGGCCTTCGGTAAGGTGATGCTGCATTGCGTCTCACCATTCCAGTGCACTGACATGGTTTCACCGGCTTTGATCCCACTGAGGTAAGTGGAACCGTCGTCGTTAACAATGCCGGTCTCTTGCTGATTTTCATTTAATACGGTGGCCCCAAATGGCGGTGATGTGCCATCTACCATACGTATCATCGCCATTGCCTTTTCGCCGGAAATCACATTAAAGCGGCGATAACCAATAGCACCCTCGGTCAGTGTGACCTGTGCTACGGTTCCTCTGGCTTCAACATCGTCAGCCAGGTTATCTATATCGATACTGGCCCGATTGCGGTAATAGCTATTCACATCGCCGACTACCGCTTTACCAAACTGATTAGTGCGTATTGATGAGCCATATCCTTGAACCGGAACGCCAGATACACCTTGGGTATCCAGTAACAATCGGGTACCTCCGAGGGTATTCACCCGATGTAGAGCACCGCCTTCAGCCGTGATAGTCGCGCCGCCCTGAATACCTAAACCAACAGAAGAGTATTGCCCCTCCTGATAACTGGCATTGGCGTTAATATCCGCACTATTACCTATGTGGTTGTAGTTACCACTAACTAGCACGCCGCTACGTGCTACCCCGGTATTGATCTGGTAATTGTTGTGAGCATCCAGACGATCGGTATAGCCCACTCGCTGGCTATGCTCACTGCCACTCACCGTCGCGCTATAACTGATGGTCGCGCTGTTACCAAATGGCATCGACATGGACAAATACACGCCATCATCATTGCTTTCGTTATAGCGATTACGGTAAGCAGAGAAGGTCAAACTGACATTTTTCACTTTACCGATATCAAAATAACGCGAGAGTGCCAGGTTATAACGATCATTTGCCGAGCGATCCCAATAGGTCTGATGGCTATAGTTCAGATACGCGCTCAGCCCCAGATCCTGAAATTGCTGGTTGAAGCTGATGGTGTACATCTCTTTATTGCCACCCACGGCATTATTTCGATAACGCGCGTCGAGATATTCACTCATGCTCATAAAGTTACGTTCAGAGAAGCGATAGCCCGCAAACGTCACCTGACTGCCTGTTTCCTGAAAGTTTTTCGAATAGTTGACCCGATAAGAGCCGCCACTCAACGTGTCTTGCTCAGGTAAAGTGGCCCATGATTGGGTCATATCAACCGACACCGCACCAAATTCCATCAAGTCACGGCCAATCCCCATAGATGCCGCTTGATACTCGTTTTGACCACTCATCGCGCCACCAAACAGTGACCAGCCGCTGTTGATCCCCCATGAGAATTCCCCGCTGCCAAACACGGGCCCTTCCGCCCGATGCCCGATATTCGAAGGCTTGCCGGCAGCGACACGATAACGCACCATTCCGGGGCGGGTCAGGTAAGGAATACTGGCGGTATTGACTTGAAATTGTTGAACTTGCCCGTCAAGTTCCTCTACCCGCACATCCAGCGTCCCAGAGACAAAACTGTTCAAGTTCTGAATACGAAAAGGGCCGGCAGCAACCAGCGTTTCACTCAACACACGCCCTTGCTGGCTGACAACTACTCGCGCATTGGTACGAGCAACCCCCGTTATTTCAGGAGCATAACCACGTAAATTTGGCGGTAACATATTGTCATCTGTCGCCAGGCTAGCGCCGTTAAAACGGAAACTGTCAAAGATGGATGAGTTCAGAAAACCTTCACCCAGCGTCAACTTTGCTCCCAGACTCGGGATAGCGCGATAAGCGTAATAACGGCTCCAATCCCATTGACGCTCAGTCGATGAACCTGATGATTGCTCGACACGGGTCTGCCAGTCAGCACGGAATCTCCAGGCGCCCAGATTAGCGCCGGTGGTTCCGTTACCGCTTAACGTATTATTATTGGTATTGTTCGTTTCCTGACGGTTTAATTGCCCTAACACGTTGTAATCAAACAGTACACCGGGAATCCCCTCCTCCCAGCGAGACGGAGGATCCCAATCCGGCTCGCTGTATTCCAGCCAAGCTTGCGGCACACTCAAGTACAGCGATGACTTCGCCAAATCACCTTCCACAGTCAAGCCGGGTAAGCTGCTAATATCCAGACATTCCCCATTACGCGACCAGGTCAGCTTTTTGAAGCTATCTTCTTTCAATGCCAACAACGCGATTAACTGGGGTGTTAAACACGCCTCACTTTTTTTTGCATCTTTTTCTGAGACGTAGAACACAATTGGCTGTTCGCTAAGTTCCTGTTTGTTCATGCTAACCAACAAGTTATAATTCCCTGGCATGATGAAGCCGCGTTGGGAGAACTGGCTCAAGTCAAAATTAGCGCGATCCTTGGTATCCAACACATCGGTATTAAACTGAATGTCATCGCTGGCCAACACACCATAAGCATTGCCACTTAATGCAACTGCAATCAAAATTCGCAATAAATCACGAGGAGCCAGGCCGGAGGTGATGGAACGAGCGGATACCATAAGATATGTCACCTTACTCATTGAAATCAGTAATAATCCAATTTGAAACGAACGCTAGAATGATACGTTCCAGCATGCAGCGTCTTGCCATTGCCCACTAACCGCAGGGCATAATTGAGTTTCATCTCAGCAGGGATAATATTGATCTCCGGTGATGCCACCCCGGGATTCGAAATATTGCCTTTATCATCAATAATTTGTATTGCCACGCCTTCGGCGTCACCATTAACTGCAAAATTATTACCGTCTGCAGTACCGTCAAATGTCACAACAAAATGCTGCTGGTTCGACTTGTCTGGATCTGGGTGAGCTATCGTGCAATCGAGTAAGCTGATCGCAAACGGGTGTTCATCTCCGACACCGTTCTGAACTAACTGACCGATAGGGAAAATTGCCATATCAATCGTCTGTTCCAGACTTCCGGGACCTATTGCACAAGCAGTATCAGTAATACTTCCTTCCATACTCACGCGGCCCCAATCTGTCTTCATGGGGTCTGCCATTACCGACAAACTCAGCAATGACGCCATCAGTAAGGAAGGAGGCACTATTAAAAAAAATGACCTGGACATAAATCACCTAGCTCATCCAATCCGTCTCTTTTTCAAGAGAAAAAGACATGCGGATTTTCCGCATGCCCAATTAGAAAAGAGGACTTATTGGTAAGCCAGGGTGAAGTCAGCAACACTTGAGAAGCTGCCTGGTTTGATAGCATTAGATGCAGTGCTGCCCTGCAGATAAGCAGAGAATGTCAGGGTGTTGTTACCAGTAACCAGAGTCTGCTGCTCAGTCGCAGTACCCAGAGTAATAACAGAACCAGTACCATCAACGATTGCAACACCTGCACCTTCGGCTACACCAGTGATACCCAGTAGGCCAGGTACTGCTGCTGATTCCGCACCGCCGAAGGTGGTGGTTACCGTTTTCAGCGTTGTGGTGTCACAGTTTTCCAATTTGATTTTGAAATCATGCGAAGATGATTTGCCGCCATTTTGCAGTGCCACGTTAGAGATCTGGCCCATTTCAACAGTCTGTGCATCGGAACCTGCTGCGATTGAGCAAGGTGCATCAATGATTGAACCATTAAAGGTCACAGTACCTTGGCCTTGATCCGCCGCATTAGCCATAGAAGCAAAACCTAATACCAGACCAGCAGCCAAGATAGTTTTATTCAGTTTCATTACGTGATTCCTTTATACACAATTAAAATTTGTCCGCTGAATTACCTTAATAAAATCAAAGTAAATGCCGCATCGAAGTAGTTTTAAAAATATAAACCCATACGGTTTTTTATCGACTAAATACGAAAAAGAAGTCGTAGACCGCCTAGAACCATAAAGTTGAAATGGAAAAACTGATAATTTTCTACATCTTAAGAAACTATTTAAATAACGATAAAACCCTTTCGTTCGATTCTGATAATACAAATATAACCTCATGCTTCATAGTTATTTAATTCAAAGCGTCAAAATTCAGAGTGTTTAAATTAATTGACTAAGTTAAAACAATAATATCGATAAGTTTGATCGATAAACATTATACCTTCGATATATAGATCCGCAAAAAAGAGCAAATCGACAGATTAGATCGCTAAAAGCCTTTTTTCCAAAACTAATGATTGCTTATTCCATAAGTCAAATTATAATCGATATTAAATCCTTATAAGCCTAACGATAAAAGCAGAAAAAGCTTAAAGATATTAAATTTAAAATTTGTTAATTCTTTATTCAATTCAAATACACATGACTTTTCCTCATATGCAAATCGACATAAAACACTGAATTAAATGAGTATTTACATTTTTAATAAAGTTATCATTTGAAATGTTAAGAAATATCCTTTATTTACCTATAAAATTAAATTAAATAAAATAATTATTAGACTAAGTATTTTCTTCTGATTGTTAAATTTATTCGCACTAACTTTGATGATGAGAATAAGAATTAGAAAAGACATATAAAATAAAAAAGAAAATAGAATATCGTTTGTATGAATAGTCTTTTTTGTTTGTAGGATACCCCCAACTAAAGCGTAGGAAATATAAAACCAGCAATGAGAATATAAGAAATTAAACATAAAACATTTTTAACATTTAAATCACATGAGGAGTTAATCAATGAAACCAAAGGATCAACGTAAAGAAGAAATTATGGGTATATTGGAAGAATACTGTCATGTTCTTAAAGAACAGTTCAGCGAATCTCCACCTCCTGTAATCAATTGGCCAAAAACTAGAGAACTTGCTGATAAAGCACAGCTGGATATTTACACTGCAAGGTTAGTATTAATGAAGTTGGTCGATGAAAATCGAGTAAAAATGTCAGAAACCAAAGTGATGAATTCATTACGTTGGTTCATTGCTTATCCAACTGAAAAATAAAGATAATCGTTCTTATTGAGTATTTATGACTCAAGGTACCGAATAGCCCGCTAACGATCGAGCCGGTATTCTCATGTCTAAAAAACAGCAACCAATTGAAAATAATGAAATTACTATCTTTACCATCCATAAAATCGACACTTTCAGCGCGCAAAGTTAACCTTATTGTTTTACTGCTCATGGCCGTTACATTTATCTCCATGCTGCACTATGAGATCAATCGAGGCGGCGCCGGGCTGCATCTTCCTCATAACATCATCATCTGGGCCATGATGGCATTGCTGGTGATAACGCTCTATTGGCCACAAAGTGAAGAATCCCATGTGGTGACCTCTCCGGGCAAACTATGGCTGCTGATTGGTGCACTAATGATAACGCTTCCTGGATTGTGGCCGGCATCATTACATCATGTCGGTGCCTGGTTACCACGTGTACTCGGTTTATGGGGGGGAATAATTCTGTTACTGGGGTTATTTCGGCTGAAATTAAGCCCCATTACACGGCAGGGCTGGCTACTACTGATACTGTTGTCGGCTTGGAGCCAGATCACGTTGGCATTACTGCAATGGTTTGTTTTGACAGCAGATAACTGGATGGAATTTGATCTTACCCAACGCCCTTATGGTATCTTCCAGCAAGTCAACGTCTTGGCTAGCTATTTGGCAACGGGTTATGCCATCGCAGCCTATTTGTTTATGATCTCAAGCTATCGTGTCATAAGAATCATAAGCACCCTTACGCTACTGGTTTTCCCCGGCATGTTATTGCTATTGCAATCAAGGATTGGCTGGGTCGGAGGAGTAACAACCTTATTATTACTTTCTCTCTATTACTGGCGTCAGCGAAAAATGGCTTGGTTATGGCTATGCAGCCTGCTGAGTCTCTTGGTAGCTGCTTATCTACTGGAGCATATAATAGGTGGCTCGCTGCCCTCCAAAGAGGGGAGTAATAAAGAGCGCTGGTTAATACTCGAATACACCTGGCTCATGATACGACAGCAGCCGTGGCAAGGCTGGGGTTATGGTAGCTTTGAGTCAGCCTTTGCCCAAACGCTGATACAAACCATAGGCGTGCCCATCCCCTTTTCTTTTCCTTCTCATCCCCATAATGAAATACTTTATGGCTGGGTCGAGGGCGGCATTGTGGCGCTGGTGGGGATGCTGGTATTAGCTATCGGATATATAAAACCGCTATTAATTCAGCCAAAGGTTGTTTTCCCTCTCTGGGTACTCACTTTACCGATAGCGTTGCATCTGATGACAGAACTCCCTCTTTATCAATCTACCGCGCATTGGTTGATACTGATTTTATTGGGCCGATTGATAGTTCCAGAGCATATGTTGATATCAAGACCTCTTTCCCCATCTCATTGGTGGCGCTGGTTGCATGGCATTATTGTGCTATCAGCCTGTTGCACCTTGCTATTTATGATGACGGGCTTTAAAACTGGCCGGATACTGACACTGAGTGAAAGAAGTGGTTTGGTTAACATGCAGCCATTAGATAACCTGATAAATCCTTATATACAGTGGGAAAGATACCAATATATTCGACATATCAACTTGTTGCTGCAATTTAACCACAATCCCGATCCGGCATTATTGAGCCAGTTCAGAGTATGGGCTGAGCAATACATTCAATTGCACAATGATCCTAATGTTTATCAGAGCCTTATCATGATTACGCAATATCAGAATGACCTCATACAAGCCAATCATCTGCGCCAGAGAGCTCATGCACTGTTCCTCGAAAATCCGACATTCAGGTAGAACCAATCCCATCTAAAGAAAGATAGCTATATAGCCCCTTTGTTCAGGGGCTGATCTGCCTTGTTTGCGAGTCGTCTCGAGTTTTAGCTATGTCAGTTTTCGAGCTGCTGGGCTAGTATATCGGCTGGAAAAAGGACTTAACTAGAAAACATAACCGCATGAATAATACTGATAAGCTAGATTCCCACACCCCAATGATGCATTGGTGTGTTTACACTGATTACTAACGATTATTTTCTACCATAATATAAAAACCACATTTCAACCTACACTTTAGTAACCACCTGATTTTACGAATATTGTTTGCTGTACTTATCCAGCGTTATAATCCCTCTGTTTTTCCATTCCTCTAATAACACAGGGCATCTCCATGAGCCGATACCATGTATCCAGTAGTGAAGGACAGTATGAGAAAGACTCTGGCGAGCAGGTTTTGGCTAATAAACTGGATATCGCTGCTTCCGATGAGATGGATGAAGCGGAACTTGTCCTGTTAGAACAACTCTACCAGTACGTTTTTGAAGAACAGTTCCCGGAAGGACAGCTCAGCGTAGCCCTGGTAAAAAGCTGGCACCGCCGCTGGTTAGGTAACATCTACGAGTGGGCTGGACAAGAAAGAGCGGTCAATATCAGCAAAGGCGGCTTTATGTTTGCCCCCTCAGCGCAGTTGCCAAAACTGCTGAACGAATTCGACAACAAGTATCTGGCTCAATACACGCCGTGTAACGGCATGGACGAAGAACAACTCATCACCGCTATCGCCATCACTCATGTCGAGCTGATACTTATCCATCCATTCAGAGAGGGAAACGGGCGCCTGTCTCGACTATTAGCCGACGTGATGGCCGTTCAGGGTGGACATAAACCGCTGGATTATCAAAGCTGGGAGCAAAACAAAACCCAGTATATCTCGGCTATCCATGCAGGTGTATCAATGGACTACGAGCCGATGAAACACTGGGTGAGAGAAGCATTAAGAAGTAATTAAACCGCAAGACGCAAATGAGCAAATTTTTTGCGCGTGGCTTCAAGTGAAGCTTCGATCTTCGCGGAGGACTGCCCTGTTTCAACAGCCGTAGATGTTGCTACTGAGCGAACGATGTCAGCACGAGATGGCTTGGCGTAGCTTGCCTGAGTTTTTTTGCTGTTGCTCATAATTACTCCTGAAAAGTAGAATCTGGGCTGAAAGTCATCGCATAGACATCATACCAAAATTTCCAGGCGAATTCACTCAAGTCTCTCAGAGACTCACTCAATACCTTGTTAAAGGGTATAAGCGAACCACTCAGGATACCTTAGGAAAAAGGATGCAAAGCAGTTTTGTTGCGGCAAGCGAGGCGCTATTCGGATCTGATATGCACCTCGCAAAACACACTTGGAATTATTTGACCGTAATCTGCCCGTTCATTAGCAGAGGGAGGAGCCAGTCGCGGAGTTTAATTAGATCTTGATTTTCAAGGCTACGAGTGAAAATCATTTTATTGTATCCTGTAACAATATCGTCATATCGTTTCAGTAATCCGGGTTCAGGGCAAACGACTTGCAGTGAATGTAAATCATCTTTTGTCATGGAACCAAATGTTGTTCCTTCCGCATTTCGTCGATCAAATACCTGTTTGAAATACTTCATCACGTAGAATAAAAATCCATCTGAGTGGCTTTTGCTGTTTAATGCCGCAAGTCCTCGTCCAATACAACAATCGGCGTTGGAAATATTCATATCACCAACAGGTGCACGAACACTGAGTAAAATATCACCCTTTTTCGCCATTCTCGCGGGTGATGTTGTGTACTGACGTGGAGTTGGGAAAAGCCAGCCAAAGTCTGTTGAACCTTGGAAAAATAGAGTTCCGACCCCATCTTCATTATAAGACTCCCCTGCTGGAGACTGCCCCATTGTGATATTCGATATTTGAGACAGTGCTTGGACTGTCCATCCCGCCGGGATTTCCCGTTTCAGCGTGCCGTTATACACCATCTTACCGCCGGAAGTTTTATACGGTTTTCCGTTGGCATCAGGGAAATCAGATTGTACAAACCAGTAGTCGTAAAGCGTCTTCGCCATCGCTTCCAGTTCGGTGTTGATGCGGTTATTGAGGGCGATTTTGTCATCTATGGCCCTAAGCACTGATGAAATTTTCTCCTGAATAACCTTTTCAGGACCTGAAAAAGGAATCCTCGCCAAAATTCCCGTATTGATGTTGGGCATCGTCGCCCCAATAGATTGGCTAATAATCCATGATTGAATTTTTTTTGTACTCAGATAATAAGTCAGGTATTCAGAATCAAGCAGATTACCAGATCTTAATAACAAGCAGCCTGTACCACAAAAATACCCAGCTTCATTTTTTCGGATCAACGCTTTGAGTGTGACATTACCTCTCCTGCTGTAAACAATATCTCCTTCTTTGACGAGATATTTTGACAACCGTTGAGCATCTCCCTCTGAAATATATGAAATATTTGAGAGGTCAACTCTATTGTCCTTCATATTCGCAGGCATAATGCAGGGAATACCTTGCGCAACATAGTCCTCAGCATGGAGTTGGCTCCCAAAAGGACCTGTATGTATGATTCCGCCGCCCGTTTTAACCAAATCGCCGAGCGTTGAATTGATCTGATTACTCATACTTCAGACCCGCCATCTGCTTCTTAATCTCCGTTTCCAGCTCACGTGACTGACTAAACAAACTCTCCAGATTGTCAGTAAACCCTTTCATCTTCGCGGCAAACTGTTCCGGCGTTATATCGGTGTATTCAATTTTAACGTCGAAATATTGACCAGCGCTGAACGAGTAATTTTTCCCGGCTATATCGTCATAGCTGACCACAACCGAGAAATCCTCTTCGCTCCACTTATTGTTGAACACCTCGCAGATGCGCTGCTCTTCTTCTTCGGTCAGTACCGTTTTCTGGTTTTTGCCGTCTTTGACTTTCCCCCCCAAATTCGAGGCGTCGATCAGCACCACTTTCTCTTTGTTGCTGGCATCAATAAACAGGATCGAGACGTTAGTCCCGGTGGTGGCAAAGATATTCGACGGCATGGAGACCACGCCCGCCAGCATTTTGTTTTTCACCAGATGTTCGCGAATGCCTTTATCAATACCCGACTGCGCGGTGATAAAACCGGTCGGCACCACGACCGCCGCCTTACCGCCCGGCTTCAGCGAGAAAATGATGTGTTGCAGGAACAACTGATAAATCTCCATTTTGTCCCTGGCTTTGGCTTTGATTTTCGGTATCCCAGCAAAGAAGCGTTGCTGGTTTTCCTTGCTGTCCAGCGCGTCGCGGAAGTCGCTGAAATCCATCTTAAACGGTGGGTTGGAGACGATGTAGTCAAAGTGTTTCAGCGCGCTGCCGTCTTTGTGGAACGGGTGCAAAATGGTATTGCCCTGTATAACGTTAGGGATCGAATGCACCAGGTTGTTAAGGATCAGGTTCAGGCGCAGCAGGCTGGAAGATTTCTGCGAGATGTCCTGAGCAAAGATGCTGCAACGATCTTCCCCGATGGCGTGCGCCACGTTCATCAGCAGCGTACCGGAACCGGCGGACGGGTCGTAACAGCTTACGTTGCGCACTACACCCTGCTGCGCTTTCGGCACCAGAATTTCCGCCATGATGCGCGCCACGGCGTGAGGCGTGTAGTATTCGGCGTATTTGCCGCCGGAGTTGCTGTTGTAATCTTTAATCAAGTATTCAAAGATGGTGGCGTAGAAGTCGAATTTCTGCGTGAAGATACGTTCGAAGCTGAAGTCGGCCAGTTTGTTGATGATGGCGCGGCAGAAGTCGTCGCGCTTTGATTCGTCGGAGATATACTGGCTGAGGCGTTCAAACAGCACCACTTTCGCGCCGCCGTCGGTTTTGACTGCGAAGACGTCGTTGTTGGTGGCAGCGATATCCATCAGGGTGTCGTCAAAGGTGGTGGCGAAACTCGCCTCATTTTGACGGTTGTATAAATACTGAATGAAGTGATGTGGCTTCAGACGCGCGGTGTCGGCGCTCATCTTCAGTTGCAGTTTATCCCGCTGTTCTTCACTCATCTGATTGAGCGCGACTTCCCATTTTTCGGCACTGGCGATGCTTTTATCCACCTTTTTGGCTTCAAAGGCGAATTTGTCGTTCAGAAATTTGTACAGGAATGCCTGAGTGATGATTTTGAATTCATTACCGTCGTTACCCAGACCGTAGTTCGCACAAATTTGTTTCAGGCTGTCGATCAGGGTTTTGGTTTTGTCTCTAAATTCCAGTTCTACCACGTACGTGCTCCGGTATTAAATTCGTTCAGGTATTCCGCCACAATCAGGCGGTTGATGTCGCTAGCTGTTTTCGCACTCAGGGTGATGTGCTGCTGTTGCTCAAAGTGGTCAAGCACACATGACACGATCTGGCGCTCAAAGTAGCTTTCATTGTTCAGTATCTGGCTGTTATTCAGCACTTTTTCATCCGCATCCAGCTTAACGCCGAGCAGTGCTTCGAAGATTTTACGCTCCGGCTCGCTAAGGCCGCCGCGCTCGCGCAGGCGTTTGTGGGTACGCGCGTATTTCACATCGCCCCGGTATTTCTGGCGCAGCAGGTTGTTCTGGCGGTTCAGCTCCTTGATGCGGTCATGAATTTTATTGAGTGTGCCGATATTCGCAACCATTTCTTCCTGGGTGACTTCGCTGAGTTTCTTTTTCTTGAACAGGCGCTCCAGTTCGTCTTTCAAGCTGACAAACTGCAAGTCCTGCTGGTCGAAGTTGGCGGCCAGCGCCTCGCGGGTGCGGCGCAGCGTCTCTTTCAGTTCGTCTGCCAGTACCAGCTCTTCTTCGCCCACTTTATGGAATTCGAAAATCACTTCTTCCAGCGCCCGATTCAGCAGGCCGGAGAGGTCTACGCCCTGCTCCAGATCCGCTTTCAGGTTGAGTAAGTCGAGGCGGTGACAGGCTTCGCGGTAGAGGATGTTGAGTTTGTTGAAGTCCAGCGCCTGGAGAAATTCAGTGTTGCCTTGGTGGCGGATCAGGTTGTACAGGCTACGGGCGTCAGCCAACGCGTTTTTAAGCGCCAGCGCGGTTTGCCGGTCCTGAATCTGGTTTATCTGGTCAGTGAAGATTTCCGCGTTTTCCGTATCGAAGCTGAACAGAACGTCTTTAATGTGTTCGATTTCTTCGTAGATCTCTTCTGCCGATTTGAACAGGCGGGAGTAGTGCTCCATTTCGTCGCCCAGTTCGGCCTGTAGCTCTTCAAAGTAGGCTTTGTTGGTGGCGTCAAATTCTTGCCGGATGTCGGCAAAGTCCACCACGTAGCCGTAGCGGAAGTTGTTATATGTACGGTTGACGCGAGTGAGTGCCTGGAGCAGGTTGTGCTTTCTGATCACGCGACCAAGATAGAGTTTTTTCAGCCGTTTGGCGTCAAAGCCGGTGAGCAACATGTTGTAGACAAATAGCAGGTCAATCTCCCCCGCTTTGAATTGCTCCACCCATTCTCTGCGTTCCTGCTTGCTGCCGACGTCGTGCAGGATTAAGGCTGCGCGTTTGATTGTCCGCGTTTCTTTGGCGTGAATCTGGTAAACGACGGCGGGTTCTGCGGCCTGTGAGAGAGGTATTTCTTCCGCAGATTCTTCGACGACAGGCAATTCGGCGTTGAACAATTCAAACATCTGTTTGGCCTGTTCAGAGCTGTCGCAAATCACCATGCCGCCGATGGTGTCATCATTCAGCACGCCCCGGCTTTTGGCAAAGTCGGTGACGATGTAGTTCAGCATCGGTTTAACGAAGCTGGGATGGGCGTAGATATATTTGCGATCCACATCGCCCATTCTGACTTCCACATCTTTTAGTGCCTGTTGCAGGATCATACGGTAATTGGTGGCGATCTCTTCACGGATCAGGCGCAGCGTGTAGCCATCGGAAATGGAGGCGTTGTAGTAGTATTTGTGGATGTAGTCGCCGAAGAGGTCGCGGGAGTTGTAGTCCGTTCCCAGTAAAGGCGTACCCGTCAGGCCAATTTTGATGGCTTTGGTGTCCGACTGGCTTAAGTTTGCCAGGAAGCTCCCTTTGGGGTTGTAGCTGCGGTGTACTTCATCGAGGAAGTACACACGCTGAATGTTGATGTCGTAGTCTTTGGTGGTGACGATGTCCGGGTCATCGCGGAATTTCTGGATGTTGACGACGGTGATTTCCGCTTTGCCGTGGTGGTTATGCAGCGCCTGCGTTGCTTTGATGTCACGGGTGAAAGCTTCGCGTGAGTCGATATGGTGAACGATTAAGCCACGCGCGGTAAATTCGCGCTGCGCCTGCTGGAGCAGATCCAGACGATCAACAATAAAGTAGAACTTTGGGATCACCTGCTGATTCTGGAAATAATCCGTCAGGAACCGCACGTTATAATAAGCCAGTGCGGTTTTTCCGCTGCCCTGGGTGTGCCAGATGATGCCTTTTTTCACGCCAGCGTTGAGTTTGCGCTCAATTGCTTTTGTGGCGAAGAGCTGCGGGTAGCGCATGATGTGTTTCTGGATGCCGCCTGGTTCAGCAACGTACACCAGTGCATAGCGCAGGATAAATGCCAGCCGATCGCGGCTCAATAGAGCGGTGCAGAGGCGGTTGGTCGGGCGGTTGTGATCTTTGTTGGTCTGAAATTCCGGGTTGGTGCGGATCACTTCCAGGTTGTTGTCTTTCAGGACGGCGACTTCGATTTCCTCTGACAGCGGTTTCAGTAAGTTGGTCAGGTTAAAGAGTTCTTCTTCGCGGAAGTAGTTGAATACCGGGTTGCTGTAAGAACTGCTGGCGTAGAACGCCCCCTGAATCGGCTCCGGGTCGCTGTCGTCATACTCCATGTTGTTGGAGAAGATCATGAACTGGGTGATGTTGGCGAAACGTTTGAATTTGGGGTTCTTAAAGCGCTCGTTGATGCGGTTGCGTTCTGCGACGATGCCTTCCCGGTTGTTAGGCTTTTTCACTTCGATAAAGATCAGCGGCATGCCGTTAATCAGTAGCGTGATGTCCGGACGGAACTCTTCATCGCCGTTTTCGCAGGTCAGTTCGGTGACGACATGGAAGCTGTTGTTATTGAAGTTGTCGAAGTCGATTAGCTTGATGCCGGAGCGATCGCTGAGTTTTTCGAAGAAGGCGCGGCCCAGGTCATCGTTATCAAGAAGCAGCGTTAGGTCTTTTAACAGGCGTCTGATGTCGTCGGACGCGATTCCAGGGTTTATTCTGGCAAGTGCGGCAGTGAAGATGTCAGGGAAGATGTTGGTTTCTTTGTCCCAGCGCTGTTCTTTCAGGGAAAGGTACTCGTAACCCAATCGTATCAGATGGAGGATGACGGGGATTTTAACCCGGGTATCTTCAGTAAATTTCATCATGTTCCCTGTTTTTTATCACGTCTCAGACCATGCAACGCCCCATAAATGCGGAACGGCTGGCAGCAATGTCTGTTCAATTTATATCTATGCTACACGTTCTCTGTTAACTGCCCGAGCACATTTGTCTCTCTTTACTCTAAATGATAACTCTCACGCCAGACTCTGATATATTTCGGGAACCAGCTTATCCGCCCTGTTCGCTATGACGGACATAACAGTCTGCTCTTCTACTCCGAAAACGAAGGGTTCCAGTTCGAAAAAGAGTCATCCATGCAATGGGTTGCCCGTTTCGACGAAGCTAGTGATTTGCTGGATAAAGAAGATGAAGGCAAATCATACGAACCAGTACGTATCAAATGTTGGACGGATGAAATCGCCCCTCATGCCGGCCGCTGGGCCTCTATCGTTGAAGGCACCACGCAGTATATCCAGACCCGCGAAGGCCAGAAGATGCCGGAGTTTGAAGATATCTACGGCAACAAGCACCGAGCCTGCTGGTCACTGCTGGAGCGAGACGATAAGGGTAGCGTGTTTGTGATACCGGAGTAAATCCGGCGCTAATATTGGCGCTTCATTATTCGCTATGTTTAAGGACAAATAATGGCCGTCTTACACCCGCACGAATGCTATTTGCTGGAGAGATTTATTTCTCCCGAACATTACGCGGCAACTCGTGATGCGATTATTGCCTATATTGATGCTCATGAAGTGGCTTTTGCCCGTTACCTGCGTTAAACAGCCGTAAACTCCCCTTGTGGCAGTAGGCTGATCTCGTATGGGGCAATCGAGTAATGACTAATATTCGTCCTATGAAAGAGCGATATATACAAGCTTATATTCTGCGAACTCATGATGACATCAATGCATTTAATATCGGTCATGCGATGAGCAACATATCCAAAGGCATCACCGAGTGTTGGGATGGCTGGATGACCAAAGAGGAAATCGAAAAGATATCTAATTTGCAGGGAATTGCGTCAAAGTTGGATAGGCGGTTACCGCCTTCTTCGGCCAACTCTTGATAACGATAAAACGTGTCGCGTGATACACCCATGATTTTGATACGTTCCCGAGCTCTTCCGCCAGATTGAGTAAGCCAGCTTTGTGTTTGATGATGGGATTGTCAGTATGAAGCATGAGAGTTACCTCGTGTTTTGTATAAGGATTCGACACCCATATCAAAACCGGTAACTCTCAACCTTTCAAGGTCCAGTGTCAGATCAAGTCGCTACTAATACAATTCTTACAGGATCCACGCATTATTTTACAAAAAAACAGAGACAGCTTTTTAAAGATGTTTCACTCAGTCTTTGCAACTCCCCGAGCAACAGTTTTTAGCCCAACGAGCACCACAGATACTGCATGGCTGATAACGAACAAACTCGGTTCTCTGTTGCTCCGTTAACGTCTTTCTGTGATAGGAGTGGGCATCGTTATAAGCTTTCAAAAGCTCCCCTGGGACCAGCTCCCAGTTTTCTTTATTGGGCGTCACATTCGCTCTGACCATCAAGCCATAGGGGAGTTTTTTTTCTCCCTCTAATTTAAGTCGTTTTTTTTTTTAATCCGACAACGTTTTCGTCGTCGCAAGGCCGAACTCTAAATCGTAAAACTCTATCGAGCATTGGATCTGCCTGTCGCCACCAAGTCCAGAAACATGAACAATCAGATTTTCATCAATACTAATTTTCAGCTCAATTCTTTCCTCGAGAGGAGGAAAGTCGGGATTAATCGGGATAACCAGCTCGCCGTAATTGGTTCGGGGATCTGCAGCGGCTGTTTTTCCTACCATTTGTGGTCGTTTAAACGATGCGATTGCATTTCCATCTCGTGGATCCGTGCAATACATAGATTGTGGATAACTAATAGATTTTCCACGGGTAGGAAGCAATGTTCCTTCAGGGATGATAGTCAACATCGAATTGCGTGCTTCAAGTAGCTCTAAAGGCTTTGATAATGTCAGTTTCAACTCATCTGACGCTATCCATGCGGCCCCCTCAGAAATAATGCGATCGCCCTTCTTTGATACCTCGAGCGAAGCGATACCGAACAACTCACTCAAATGCCGTTTGATAAGCGGCATATTGACCATACCACCAGTAGCAAGGCACAGAGCGATCGTCTGCCTGTCAATATCAGCCTGATCATCTGCTAACAACGCATCAATTTCATTTATCCCCTGACGGATTAGACGTTGGGAAATAACCTCAAGTTCATCCCGCGTTAACCAGTAGTCAATCTCCGACTCATCGCCTTCACCAATATAGTAATCAGGAACAAAAATTGATGTCTTCTCGTGAGTTGAAAGCGTAATTTTCGCACGTTCACAAGCACCCTGTAATTTAGCTAACATACCAGGATTACGCTCAAGCCGATTTTCTTCGTCCCAGCCATGCTGGTCAGCATGTTTTTGTTCAACATACTTCTGAATCGCGTCGTCAAGATAGTCCCCACCTACGCTGTTGTTACCACGGTTAAGGATTTGCAATATATTACCATTGACGACCTTACATAACGTTAGGTCAAGGGTGCCGCCGCCCCAGTCAAAGACCAGAACTATTTTTCCTTCGAATCGCCGTAACGCCTCTTTGGGATTTTCTTGATCTCTGAAATATCCGTATAGCGCCGCAAGAGGCTCATGCACAAAGCTTTCAACATAGACACCGGCATTAAGTAGAGCCTCACGAAGTACCTGTCGTTCACGCCCTCCCATCGCAACGGGGATGGTCACAACCGCATTCGCCAAATCAGCACTTTCTTCGTCATCCTCATCACGAGCATGACCAACAAGATATCGAATATAATCGGTTACCACTTCAGTAGGGCTAAGCAAGCGTCCTTCGACATTGACATCAGAACAGCCCAGAAGCTTCTTAGGTCCACGAACAGTATTCCCTAAAACACCTATCCCATGCTGATCAAGTTTATCTTTAGCTATTTTACCGCAAATGATTTTATCACTCTCATAGCGAACGACTGAAGGATGTGGCCGTCCTAAATCATCAAAAGATTTAATTTTTCCGGCTCGCGTCACAACCGAGATCAGGCTATTTGTTGTGCCGAAATCAATACCTATTTTTTGAACCATTCTAATTCTCGCTCAATGCTTTCAAGTACTAGTTCAACCTGATGCGCCGCTATTTCCACCTTTGGTTTTTCTCTCTGCAATGCACTAAGAGACAATTTAAGGGGCTCCATAACTTCTTCATTTAATAGATTGAAAGCGCGTGATTTGGCTTTACTGACATCATCCTTAAGATGAACACGCAATGCTTTATCATCAAGAACTTGCTCTTCCGACTGGGTTTTAACCTGGCTAATACTGGCTTTTAGCTGATCAATTTCCTGCTGCAACGCAGAAACTTGCTGCATCAGTTGAACCTTTTCAGCTTCGACTTTATTAAGTTTTCTTCCGAGCTGTTCATTAATAGTCTCAGCACTTTGCTGTTTTTCACGAGCACTGCTCAGAAATTCGTCGTAATAGCTAAGTGTTTCGGCAATACCCCCTTTTGGCTCACTCAGTTGAGAAGCGAGAAAAGTGCAAATTTTCTTCTCATTGTTCCAGTTATCACCACGCTCTAATATGCGTTTTTTGAAAGCCTGAATACCGATTTTCACATCGCATTTTCCCGTTTCTACCGCCCACAAATAACAAATCGTTAGGAGGTTCTCACATTGCTGGCGAAGATGTTCCGGTGTAAGGGAACGAAGTTGAGAAGAAGATGATTCATTTGAAGCCTCTTTCTGCTTCAGTTGTTCCTTGAACGCGTCAATCCGTTTGCTGTAACGGCCATTAATACTTGTGGTTAAATGCGCCAAAATGCTCGGATTACTGAAGATTAGAGGCTCAGCTTCCGCCAAAAAGAGATTTGAATTCCCTAGGTGTTTACCCACCCAGTTTTCACTTAATGCCCGGACAGAGAAATCAAGTACGACTTTATTGACTGCACGATTACCAAGCGTGAGTATCACGACTTGCGTCAATTTATTGAACTCTGGGTCAGTCGTACCAATAGAAGCTGCCAACTCCACGAGGACCTTGTTCGGTATGGTGCCCGGTTGCTGTATTCGCTTTAATTCAGACTGCAATGTCTGGGTTAAGGCTGAACCGCGAACTTTCCCATCCTTATTTGCTACGGGAAGAAAAAGTTGCACCAAAATACTTTCTAATGATTTTATTTTTTCAGCATCTTTTGACTTATTTTCGCTTGAAGCAACGGGTCTCTGAACACTGTTCGGAATGCGGTGGATACTTTTGGAATCAGAGAGAGATTCGGTGATCTCTTCGATATGTTCAGGAGCAGTTGGAGGCTCAGGAGAATCTGAAATACTCTTGTTCCGATTTAGGAATAATATCCTTGTCTTTTTTGCTTTATTTTCAGTCATCTGAAGCCTCTGATTCTGGAACTATAACTTTAAATACTTCACTATATTTCAATTTTGAACCGTAATTGCGCTGCGCCTTAAGGTGGCCGGACTCGACGGCCTTGAGATAACAGAGAAAATACAATTTTTGACGATCATGCGTCATTAGCCCTAAGAATTTTATCTCAGTTATAGCCTGCTCAAGGCTCTGCAAAGAATAGCGTGAAAAATGTGCGACAAAATCGTTCAGGATACGACCTATAATTTGATCCGTGGGCAATCTTAAAAGCGTCGAATCGTCGTCCTCTTTGGCAGGAACGACGTCTCCACGAAATAACGTTAAAGCTTCATCCAGATGCGATATTGACGATTTATCCTTTAGAGATGAGAAGTCATTGAACGTAAATTTTATCAGTTGGGATAGGGAATTGGCTAAAGCTGTAGGATATTCACCGAGTAGTTGCAATGCCCGATTAAAACATTCGGAAAAATCCCTGGATGTTAAGCGCTCAGCACGATTATCTTTCGCCATAACTCCATGTAAGTAACGTACAAGGCCATCTCTGTACCAGTTAGCCTCATCACAGTGAGCAGTTTCGCTTATGAAGCGGTCTATAGTATCGCCATCGAAATCATCCCGGCCAAATAAGCGCAAAAAACTCTGATCGACATGTGCGAGTTGGGAAGTTGAGGCTACCAGCATGTCTATCTTTACTTTCTTAGGATGGATTCCTTTACGAAGTAACTTGATGTCAAAAAAGCCTTTCTTTTCTTCACTAAGTTTATGCAACAACTCATCTGGATATCCGAGAACAACACCATTCAGTTCAACTTCATCAACAAAATTCAACACGATATCTTCGGAACAAACCGAATGGGTTAGTTTTAAGTTATCCCCCATCACCTCGCGTCCAGCTATAATCAGAGTAGGGTTGGCGATAGGGTGAATACGCTCATGCTGATTAAGCGCTGATAACGAAGAAAACTCCATCTGGCATTCGAGGCAGGAAAATTTTGTCGTAATCGTTTTTTCTTTTTCAGAAAAACCTCGTTCATGATAGAGATCAATTGCCGTTTCCTGAATCCAACCAACAGTGGGCATATCAGCTCCTGTAAACGAATGCTATTTACTAATATAGAAGGTAGTTGTTAGCCCTTAATGCTTCCATTCAATCGCCTTCACCTTTGCTTAGATATTAAGCCCATAGTATCGCAAATTAGACGCCAATACAGTGGATCCAAGTGTAAGATTAGAGCCGGTGTCACGTCGAATCGCTTAAATGTAAATTTCCCTACATTTAGTTTCCGCCATTACCAATGTAATCACTATGTGGGACTATTTAAGGCTTATAACGGTGATGAGCTGTGGTGCGGGGCTGATGTAAAGCTAAGGGTGAATTTTGGCTACAATAGTGGGCTGATGGCCTTGATACGCTTATCTAACCATGTGCATATCCCCCTCAATGAACATTTGATTTTAAAGCATATATTCTGCCAACCCTGGCTTCCCTGTTTAAATTGCAGACAATTCATGCATATAAATTAATGGGTGCACCAGCCCAGATAATTAAACACAGGATGGCACCATGCTGACGGATAAAACAGCAACAACAGGTAATGCCTCACTCTCACGCTATTCCCCACTGGACACCGCACGACCTACGCCGAACCGTACGTACTGGCTTGGCCCGTCTTGGATGCCCCAGCGAAGTGGCAGAAGCCGTGTTAGGTCACTCCCGCAAAGGGATCGAAGGGACTTACGACCTGTATCGCTACGAGGCAGAATGTAAGATTTGGCTGCAAAAATGGGCAGATTATCTTGATACCCTTATGGTTCAGTGACGTTATTGTATCAGCCAGGCAGACGAAGTATGGGTCAGGTCTATTCAAAGAGGCATCGATAATCATTAAATACGGTAAACCCGCGTCTTTATCGGGGGAGGCTTACCCGTCACTTTTTTAAACGTCGACGGAATATTATTTCCCAGGCTTCGAGCTGCCATTCAAATATCTTTTAATAATATATTCCCGCACTAACTCCTGCATTGTAGGATATTTCCCACACCAGTAAGGGCGGGTTCTTGCCCGCTCATTTTATCGACAAAAATACATTGAAAATAACGTTTTTGCAGGCATAATGCGCGCAAATCATCTTATATTTACCTACCCCAAAATAGGGGGAAAGGCTTTTATTGTGTCGCGTTCCTGTTATTTTATATTAATCGCGGGCGTATTATCGCCAGCATTGACTATACCGTTCGCCAGTTTTGGCGCGGAATTACCACCAGTCCAACAAAGTATTCACCAACAGGAACGGCAACGTGCCCTGGAAGAGCGTTTGGCCCCCTCAACACCGGATGTGCGTTTATCTGAACCCTCAACCTCTTTGGGGCGCCTCTCTTTTCCGTTGGAAAAACCTTGCTTTGCCATTGAACGCATAAAAATCAGTGGCGCAAAGCCATTACCTCGCTGGTTGCCACTACAACGCATTGCCGATCAGGCCCAAGGTCAGTGCTTAGGAGCTAAAGGCATCAATCTGCTGATGAGCCAAATACAAAACCGCCTGGTGGATCATGGCTATGTCACCACCCGCGTGCTGGCCCCGCAGCAGGATTTGAACAGCGGTACCCTGGCGTTACAAGTGGTGCCCGGCAAAATACGTCGTGTTGAGCTGACACCCGACAGTGACCGCCATGTCACGTTATTCAGTGCTTTCCCCGCCCGCCCCGGTCACTTATTGGATTTGCGTGATATTGAACAAGGGTTAGAGAATCTACAGCGCCTCCCCACGGTACAGGCCAGCATGGAGTTGATCCCCGGTGATGCCCCCGGCGAGACCGATATCGCCCTGAGCTGGAAACAGAGCAAAATGTGGCGATTGGCGGCTTCACTGGATGACTCAGGCACCCGCAGCACCGGCCGCTATCAAGCTGGCGCGACACTATTTCTGGATAATCCCCTCTCCCTGAGTGACCAGTTCTATGTCTCTGCCGGTGGTTCAATGAAGAATCGCGGTGATAAAGGCACCAATAACCTGACTGGCCATTACTCGCTGCCGTTCGGCTACTGGACCGCCGGGTTGACCGCCAGCAGTTATGACTATCATCAGACCGTAGCGGGTCTGAATGGCGACTATAGCTATCGCGGGGAAAGTGAGAATGTCTCGTTGCAACTTAGCCGCCTGTTGCACCGCAATGCCAGCCAGAAAACCACTTTGATCTATGATGTACTGACTCGCTCGTCGAAAAACTACATCAATGATACCGAAGTGGAAGTGCAGCGCCGCCGCACCTCGGCCTGGCGTGTCGGGTTACAACATCGCCACTTTATTTCACAAGCAACTCTGGACGCGGGTATCAGTTATCAACGCGGCACTCGCTGGTTTGGTGCCGTGCCTGCGCAGGAAGAATATTTTGGCGAAGCCACTGCATTAAGCAAAATTCTGCGCATGAATGCGCAATTGGATATTCCTTTTGCCATTCAAAAACAAAACTTCCATTACAACCTGCAATATCAGCGTCAAAGCACTAACACGCCACTGACGCCGCAGGATCAGTTCAGTATCGGCGGGCGCTGGTCAGTGCGCGGGTTTGACGGCGAACGCACCCTTAATGCCGATCGTGGCTGGACGGTGCGCAATGATCTGGGCTGGTATACGCCACTGCCGGGGCATGAACTGTATGTCGGTGTGGATTACGGCGAAGTCGGCGGCCGTAGCGACCCTTACTTATTGGGCCACCATCTGGCGGGCAGTGTCGTCGGGGTACGTGGCCGCGTGTTTCATACCCAATATGACTTGTTTGCCGGTAAACCGCTGTCTAAGCCCGATGGCTTTAAAACCGACTCGGTGACAGTGGGCTTTAACCTGAACTGGCAATACTAATGCGCCTGATTAATCACGACTCTTTGAGAATGAACCATGAATAAGAACCTGTACCGTATTGTGTTCAACAAGGCGCGTGGCATGCTGATGGTCGTGGCTGATATTGCCGCTTCCGGTCAGGCCGCCTCTTCTGCGTCATCAGGTGTTGGGCACACTCAAAGCCGTCGTATTAGTGCATTATCTCCACTCAGTTTCAGCCTGTTATTGGCATTCGGCTGTGTCTCATTATCCGCTCAGGCCAATATTGTCGCCGATGGTAGTGCGCCGGCTAATCAGCAACCGACCATTATCAACAGCGCCAACGGCACACCACAGGTGAATATCCAAACACCGAGCAGCGGCGGTGTTTCACGTAACGTTTATAACCAGTTCGATGTCGATAATCGCGGCGTGATCCTCAATAACGGCCACGGTCCCAACCAAACCCAGATTGCTGGCGTGGTGGATGGCAACCCGTGGTTGGCACGTGGTGAGGCCAGTATTATCCTCAACGAAGTGAACAGCCGCGACCCAAGCAAACTCAATGGTTATATCGAGGTGGCAGGGCGCAAAGCGCAGGTGGTGATTGCCAACCCATCAGGTATTACCTGCGAGGGCTGCGGTTTTATCAATGCCAACCGCGCGACATTAACCACCGGTCAGGCACAACTCACTAATGGCCAACTGACGGGCTACGATGTAGAACGGGGCGAAATTGTTATTCAGGGCAACGGCCTGGACAGCAGCCGTCAGGACCATACTGATCTGATCGCGCGTTCCGTCAAAGTGAATGCCGGTATTTGGGCCAAAGAACTGAATGTTACCACCGGACGTAATCAGGTGGATGCCGCGCATCAGAGCATTAATGCCAAAGCCAGCGATGTCAGCCCACGCCCTACCGTCGCAGTAGATGTCGCCAATTTAGGCGGCATGTATGCCGGTAAAATCCGCTTGATCGGTACTGAAACTGGTGTCGGCGTACGCAATGCTGGAGAGATAGGAGCTTCGGCAGGCGATATCACCATAACCGCCGACGGCATGCTGATGAACAGTGGCCAAATCAACAGCGCACAGCACTTAGTGGTGAAAACCGGCGCTGAAATAGAGAACACCGGGGTGCTCTATGCGAGTGCCAATAACCAACTCACCACCGCCGGTAAACTGACTAACAGTGGCACTATTGCCGCGGCGGGAGACACTTCGTTGCGTGCGGCTGAGGTTAATAGCAGCCGAAATGCTGTGTTAGGTGCGGGCGTAAAATCCGACAACAGCAGCATTACCAGTGGCACACTGAAAGTAGAAGCCAGCGGCAAGTTAATCGCCCAAGGGAAAAATATTAGCGGCACGGCGCAGAGCTTCAATGCGCACAGTATCGATCTGAGCGGTAGTCAGACGCAAAGCCGTGATGTGGCCCTCACAGCACAAAGCGGGGACATCAATCTCACCGGGGCTGAGGTGCTTGCCAGCCAGAGCCTGTCGGCATCAACGACTTCGGTGTTATATACCAATAATGCCCACTTGATTGCAGATAAAATAACCTTTAACGCGCAAACCCTCTCTAATGTGGGCGGCGTGATTGCGCAAACCGGCACCACAGATTTCAATCTGAATCTGCCGGGTTACCTTGATAACCGTGATGGCACCCTGCTGTCTGCCGGGACATTCTCGCTACAAGCCGAAGGTGTAAACAGCAACAGCAACAGCCTGCTGGGCGCGGGTATACAGAGTGATGGTCGCCTGACGGATAGCGGTGATCTGGTGGTGAAAACCCGGCAAGAATTAGTCGCACAAGGACAAACCCTCGCCTCCGGTACGATGACGTTAACGGGCAGCCGGGTTGATCTGACCGACAGCTACACGCAAGCCCGCGAGATAAACATCACTGCCACTCAGGGAGATATCAGCACCCAGCGCGCCAATATACTCGCCCTTGGTTCACTGACCCTCAATGCCAGTGCCAATGCCGGGCAAACACTCAATAACCAGAGTGGCGCGCTGGCGGCAAACACGGTTTCTTTGGATCTGGGCCAATTGGATAATAATGCTGGCAAGATTACAGCCAGCGAAGATCTGGCGATTAGCTTACAGCGTGATTTCACCCATCTGGCGGGTTCTACCCTTCAAGCTGGGCGTGATTTCACCTTGACCACCGCAGGCGACGTGACCAATAACGGGCAAATGTTGGCGGACGGCAAACTTAGCACCACCTCGAATAATTTACTGAATAACAGCACAATTATTGCAACGCAAGCCGACCTGACAGCATCAGGCGCCATCATTAACCATGGCGAGATATTAACCCGCGGGCGGCTCGATACCGACTCCAACACCCTGTTCAACACAGGCACCCTGATCAGTGCAGAAGCAACACTTAACGCACGGGAGCGCATCACCAACTCCGGCCCTAACGCCCTGATCGGTGCCACCGATGAAAACGGCACCTTAGCCTTACTGGCACCGGTGATTGAAAACAGCGATACCGTCACTGACACCGATACCGCCGCGACTACCACCATTTTAGGGATGGGCACGATTATTCTGGCGGGCGGACAAGACAGCGGCGGGAATTATCTGCGGGCGGCTCAGGTGCTCAACATTTCCGGCTTGATTGAGTCCGGCAAAGATATGTTGATTTACGCCAATACGCTGACCAATCGCCGCCATATTCTCACCGCCAATAGCGACTTTGTGGTGGCCGACACCGTGACCGGTTCGGCTTACTGGACAGCAGAAAATCCCGATATTCCGGGGGGACGCTACAAAGAACCGCCTCATGGCGGGGCAGATAATAGCGATTATATCGGCACCGATTATACCTCGACTCTCGCCTATAACAGCATTGATAACATCAGCCCGGAGGCGCAACTGTTAGCCGGCAGGAACCTGACCCCACAGGTGGGCACGCTGGAGAATTTCTGGAGTAAAATCAGTGCACAGGGCGAGATTAATCTCTCTGGCGTCATCCTGCAACAGGATGGCTGGGGCAGTACACAACGCCTGATCGAACGCACCACCTCCAGTGGCACATGGAATTACCGTAACTATAAAGGCGGTTTGTGGAGTGATAATTGGGGGCCAGAAGTCAGTGAGCGCGCCACCCACCAATATGCCTCCAGTATTACCGCACAAACCCTGAGCGGCAGCGGCACCACCATCAACAATGGGGCTAATCCCGGTGCCATTGCGCCTCCCCAGGGGAGCGACAATAGCGGCAAAGATCTGGCCATCGAGTTTAATGGTATTTCTCTGACACCGCCTAATGGCGGGCTGTATCAGTTCAGTACTGACTACACTGTCAACAGCCAGTACTTGATAGAAACGAATCCTGCCTTTGCCAACCTGAATAACTGGCGCGGTTCCGACTACGTGCTGCAGCAACTGAATAACGACCCGAATGTGATATTCAAACGGCTGGGCGATAATGCCTATGAGCAGCGTTTGGTGCGCGACCAGGTGCTGGCGTTGACCGGCCAGGCGGTGGCCAGTGATTATCGTAGCGCGCAGGAGCAGTTCGAGCAGTTATTTGCGGCGGGCCTGGAGTACAGCAAAGCCTTCAATATTGCCCTTGGTACTCACCTCAGTGCAGAACAGATGGCGGCATTAACCACCAATATCGTGCTGATGGAAAGCCGTGAAGTGGCCGGGCAAACTGTGCTGGTGCCGGTGGTCTATCTGGCGGGGGTCAAGCCGGGCGATTTACAGGCCAACGGCGCATTAATTGCCGCCGAGAATATCAGCTTAACCGAGGTTCAGGGGTTCACTAATCAGGGGGCGATGAAAGCCGGCAATAACCTGAGCATTAGCATGGCGCAAGGCATCACGCTCAATAACCATGGCGGCCTGCTTCAGGCGGGTAATAATATGCTGCTCAGTACACTGAACAGTGATATTGACCTGACCAGTGCGCGGCTCAATGCTACCAACCTGCAACTGGACAGTGGCCGCGATGTGATACTGCGCACCAGCAGTGAGCAACTCAGCAGTGATAATGGTGCGGTTCAGCGCAGCCAAACCGTACTGGGGCCGCTGGCGAGTATCAATGTCAGCAATAACGCGGTTATCAATACTGAGCGTGATTTTATCATGCAAGGTGCGAGCCTGAATGTGGGTCAGGATTTGCAGGTCAATACCGGCGGTAACTGGCTACTCAATACAGTGGAAACCCGCGACCAGATAACGGCGAATTCTGGCCGTAGCAGCTCGACCAGTGAACATATCCGCCATCTGGGCAGCGAAGTGAATGTTGGCGGTGCGCTGACCGCTAACGTCGACAATTTAACTGCGGTAGGCGCTAATATTAATGCCAACACCATTGATATACAGGCGCAAAACATTAACCTCAGTGCGGCCACCGACAGTCTGCATGTCACCGGTGAATCTTCGAGCAAGCGCCATACCAGCTCAGTGGAACTCTATGATGAAACCCTGCGTGGCAGCCAGTTGAACGCCACCGGCGATATCAACCTGAACACGGCGCACGACATCAATATCAGCGCCAGCGCAGTACAAACTTCGGGTGCGCTGACACTGGCTGCGGGCGGCGATATCACCCTCACCACCCAAACTGAGCAGCATGACGAGCAGCGCAATCATACCGGCACTAAAAAAGGGCTGGCCTCCAGCACCACCACCCGCACCGAAGACAGTATTAGCCAGACATTGGCGGTCGGCTCGATGCTGTCGGCAGGCTCTATCGATGTCAGTGGTAAAAATATCGCGGTCATTGGCAGTAATGTGGTGGCTGACAACGATATCAATCTGCGGGCGCAAGAGAACATCATTATCGGCACCGCGCAGCAGAGTGAAAGTGAATCTCATCTGCGTGAGGAGAAAAAATCCGGCCTGATGAGCACCGGGGGTATTGGTGTGACGGTGGGCAGTAACAGCACCAAAGTCACTGATACCGGCCAATCGACGTCCAATGTGGGCAGCACCGTCGGCAGCCTACTGGGCAATGTCAACATGACCGCCGGTGAAGACCTGACGGTAAAAGGCTCCGAGGTGTTAGCCGGTAAAAACATCAATCTGACCGGGAAAAACGTCAGTATTCTGGCGGCCGAAAACCAGAGCAGCCAGACCCATACCGTCGAGCAAAAATCGAGCGGCCTGACACTGGCCCTGTCCGGCACGGTGGGCAGCGCCCTGAATACTGCCGTTACCACCGCCAAAGCCGCCAGCGAAGAAAGCAATGGCCGGCTGGCCGCCCTGCAAGGGGTGAAAGCGGCACTCAGTGGCGTGCAGGCAGTGCAAGGCGGGCAACTGGCCACATTGGATGCCCGTGACCAAAATGCCATTGGTGTCAGTCTGTCTTATGGTAGCCAGTCGTCAAAGTCAGAACAAACCGTTAATCAAACCACCCATCAGGGCAGCACCCTGACGGCGGGCAATAACCTGAATATCACCGCCACCGGTAACGGCGTGAAAGGTCAGGATGGCGACATTGTGGTACAGGGCAGCCAGTTACAGGCCGGTAAAGACGCCAGTCTGACAGCCAATCGCGATGTGATTCTGCAATCCACTCAAGAGAGCCAGACGCTGGACGGCAGTAACAGCAGCAGCGGCGGCTCACTGGGCGTAGGTATTGGTGCCGGTCAGGGTGGCTGGGGCATCAATGTGTCGGCCAGCCTGAATAAGGGCAAAGGCAGTGAAAGCGGCAACGGGGTTTCTTACACGGAAACCACGGTCAATGCCGGTAACCAGCTCAACATCACCAGTGGCCGCGACACCGTGCTGCAAGGCGCGCAGGTCAGCGGGGAAACAGTCAAAGCGGATGTGGGCCGTGACCTGCTGCTGCAAAGCCAGCAAGACAGCGACCGTTACGATTCGAAGCAGCAAGACGCCAGTGTCGGTGGCAGCTTCAATTTCGGTTCGATGACCGGCAGCGCCAGCATCAATGCCAGCCAGGACAAGATGCACAGCAACTTTGATTCGGTGCAGGAACAGACCGGCATTTTTGCAGGCAAAGGCGGCTTTGATATCACTGTCGGCGAGCATACTCAGCTTGACGGCGCAGTGATTGGCTCCACCGCTACCGCCGATAAAAACACACTGGATACTGGCACGCTGGGCTTCAGTGATATTGAAAATAAAGCCGATTTCAAGGTTGAGCATCAAAGTGTGGGCATCAGCACCGGCGGCAATATCGGCGGTCAGTTTACCGGTAATATGGCCAACGGCTTGCTGACGGGCGTCAACAATGAAGGTCACGCCGATAGCATCACCCATGCGGCAGTCTCCGATGGCACCATCACCATTCGTGATACCGAGAAGCAGCAACAAAATGTTGATGACCTGAGTCGCGATGTCGAGCACGCCAACAACGCCCTGTCGCCTATTTTCGACAAAGAGAAAGAGCAAAACCGCCTGCGGGAAGCGCAGCTGATAGGTGAGATAGGCAGCCAGGTCAGTGATGTTATTCGGACGCAAGGGAAAATTATCGCCACCAAAGCGGCGAATGAAAAAATGCTGGATGTGAGTGAAAAAGATAAGGTAGACGCCAAAGCACATTGGGAGAAAGCCAATCCGGGTAAAGTTGCAACGGCTGAGGATATCAACGGGCAGGTTTATAAAACGGCTTATGATCAGGCGTTCAATGAGTCAGGCTATGGCACAGGGGGTAAATTCCAGCAGGCGGCGCAGGCAGCAACTGCGGCTATCCAAGGTTTGGCTGGCGGAGATATGGCGAAAGCGCTGGCGGGAGCCTCTGCACCGTATCTGGCAGAAGTTATTCACAATATGACTACTGACCCGGTCACGGGTAAGGTGAACACCGAAGCTAACCTGATGGCGCACGCGGTATTGGGTGCTGTTATGGCGCAGGTAAATGGTAATAATGCGCTGTCAGGGGCATCTGGTGCATTAATGGGTGAATTTATCGCACAGCAGCTTTATCCCGATATCCCACGCAATGAACTGAGCGAAGAACAGAAACAGACCATCAGTGCACTGGGCACATTAGCAGCAGGGCTGGCGGGAGGCTTGACGGGTGACAGCACCGCTGACGCAGTTGCCGGAGCGCAAGCTGGGAAGAATGCGCTTGAGAATAATAACCTTGCTATCTTGCGTACCGGTGCAGCCGCTTGTGCAGAGATAGCCGTTTGTAGCAAAGCGGTCATAGATCTTGGATTTGGTGCTCTCATCGGTGTTGGTGTTGCCACATCGGCGATTGAAGAACTTTCTGGAGTACAGAAAACCAATGTTATGCTGGCTGCAATGTCAGGTGATCAAGAACAGATAGATAAACTGTCACCTTCCGAGCGAGCAGCTTACGAAGAATTAAAAAATAGTAAGGGTTTAATTACTGTATTCCCAACTCCAGTTGATGATCCCACAGGCGGTAAGCTGATAAATCCTGCGCCCGATCAAAACAAGGGAACGGCATTGGTGACACCAGATAAAAGTGGCGAGAATGGTGCTACCAATACTGGTAATATGGATGGCAAGCCAAATACTGGAGGGAATACGACAAGTACCCCCGTTGCCGAACAAAACAAGGACGATTTGGCATATACATCAGAAGGCAGCCGCCCTGCTAATTTATCTCCAGAGGATGCTGGTAGGGCTGGTGCATTTAATGAAGCTAAACGGCAGTCTGGAATCCCTGTAAGCCAATCACCAGATAGGGTTTTACCTAATGTAGATAAACGCGGTAATCCTCAGCCTGGTCAAATATATGAGTTTGATGTTCCTAAACCTGGTGGAGGTACTCAGACTATACAAATTAGAGATGATGCTGGTGGACATTTCTTTGGTGAACAAGATACCCAGAATAGAGGCTCTCATTTCAATGATGCACAAGGTAATCACTATGACTATTGATACTATTGTCAGATATGCTGAGAATATAAATAATCAAAATGAAATAGCCAATTTTCACGTATTAGGTATACCCAGACGAAATGTTGCAGCTGTGAGCTGGGAACTACCAAATGTAAGTCGTAAAGACGGCGCTATCCATCTTTTAAGCGAGATGCTAAAAAAATTGACTCGTAACAGTTCAAATGTAACTATTTATATACATTTACAGTTATCAAGTTTTCAACCAGATTCGGCTATTGTTCGATACAAAAAAACTTGGGGATTGCTGAAGTCAAGAGGTTATGACATTGATTTCTTGTTAAACAAGGAGAGTTTTATAGCTTGTACTCCTAACGGTTTAATACTCTCTGGTGTATGTCATTGTCCGCTGCATTTACTCGCTTGCCTAAAAGATATACTAAACTCTGAAAAAAAAATATTTTTTGCTTTCACCCATTCCGACATATCAAAGGATGATGAAAGAAATATGACCTCAGAAACTGAATGGATGGATTTCTTTTGGTCAAATAATGGGGTCATTTTTATGATATTAGGATCATTTGATGAGACTAACTGTGAAGTCGTTGCCTTGGGAAGAGATCAGGATATTACTATATTAAAACAATAAGCATATGTAGTGGCTCACAAAATCAGGACATCCTTATAGCCTCTTTCCACTGATTTTCATACTCGCATGGCGATAAGCTGGCTAATTTACTGTATCACTCGGATCAATGCAGCCACTATACCAATAGGAATTTCAGGCAGTTACTGTGGAGATATAAAATAAAGCAAAGCCTGAGTTCCTGGGATAATAGCCCGCTGGAGCATTTTTTTAGAAGTCTGAAAACGGAGTGGGTGCCGGATAACGGTTACGTGAATTTTAGCGAAGCCAGCACAGCGATAACGAATTACATAACGGGATATTACAGCCAGCTCAGACCTCATCAATATAATGGTGGTTTGACGCCAAATGAATCAGAAAGATTGTTCTGGAAAAACTCTAAAGCCTTGGCCAGTTTTACTTGACCACTACACCTGTCGAAAATAAATCCTCCTGCCTCTCGCCGCTTCTCAGAGTAGAGATGGTTCGGCTAATAGTGCGGTGAACTCACACTGATGTAGGGAACTGGCTTTGCCTAATAATGACATTTTTTATCTTTTTGATTTAATATGTATTTCTAATAAAAAAGAGACCCAATAGTAACCTGTTTAACCATCTGAGTTTTTTGGCTGCCTAAGTGCTCCATAACAGGTCTGCCAAGGGCATCAGATATAATTTTTCAATCTTTTATCGAGAATAGTACTTTTATGATGAAACAAATATTTTTAGCCTCCTCCTTAATAATCGTATTTTTATTAAGTGGATGTGCCTCTGAGTCCTCGCGGTCGTTAGAAGTGGCGAAAGTCGCCTCTTACGGCACGCAATATAACGGCCCACGCAGCCCTATTTCTGTGGGTAAATTCGACAACCGTTCAAGCTATATGAGCGGGATATTCTCCGATGGTGTCGATCGTTTGGGGAACCAGTCAAAAACCATTCTGGTGACGCACTTACAACAAACTGGCCGCTTTAACGTATTAGAGCGCACCAATATGGAAGAGCTGAAAACCGAAGCGGCCATTTCAGGGCAAAGCCAGCAATTGAAAGGTGCGACATATGTCGTGACCGGTGATGTGACCGAGTTTGGTCGCAAAGAGACGGGCGATCGTCAGTTATTTGGCATTTTGGGTCGGGGTAAATCTCAGATTGCCTATGCCAAAGTGAATCTGAATATCATCAATGTGAAAACCTCTGAAGTGGTGTTCTCTTCACAAGGCGCTGGCGAGTATGAACTCTCCAACCGCGAAGTGATCGGTTTTGGCGGAACAGCAAGTTACGACTCGACCTTGAATGGTAAAGTGCTGGATTTGGCTATCCGTGAAGCCGTCAATAATTTGGTTGCTGGCATTGAGTCCGGTGCATGGCAACCAGCAAAATAAACATTAATGGAAAAATAATTTTTAATCACGAGTATGGATACCGCAACATGAAATTAGTGAAAAAGCTCTCTTTGGTGCTGGCTGCCGCTGTATTGGCGGGGTGTGCCACAACACCTAAACCTATTTACAACTGGGATAACTACCAAACAACGATTTATGATTACTATAAATCGGATGCCAGCCCTGAACAGCAAATTGCAGCTTTAAAAGAGAATATTGAAAAGTCACGCGCGAAAAACATGCCAGTTCCTCCGGGCTTACATGCTCATTTGGGCATGCTGTATGGCAATACCGGGCATACAGATTTGGCGATGGCTGAATTCAATACCGAGAAAACGGCATTCCCTGAGTCTGCTCCGTTTATGGATTTCTTGATGAGCAAGGATAAAGGGGCATTTAAATGAAATCTATTTTCGCAATCTGCGCGGTCATGATGGCGCTACTGTTGACTGGCTGTGCCAAACCAGTACAGCAGGACTATTCTGCATTTAAGCAAAGTAAACCAAAGAGTATTTTGGTCTTGCTGCCACAGAACCAATCACCAGAAGTTTCTGCCAGCCATGGCATGTTGTCTCAGGTCACTTATCCACTCTCTGAGGCGGGCTATTACGTGCTGCCCGTTGCTGTCGTGGAAGAGACATTTAAGCAAAATGGCATGACGAATGCGGGTGATATCCATGCTGCCAGCCCGGCCAAACTGCATAAAATCTTTGGCGCAGATGCGGTGCTGTACATCACTGTGGTGCAATACGGTACCTCTTATCAGATTATCACCAGTGATACTCGTGTCACTGCGAATGCCAAACTGGTTGATTTGAGAACCGGCAAATTGTTGTGGAGCGGCAGTGCTACTGCGTCCAGCAATGAAGGCGATAACTCTTCTGGTGGTGTCATCGGCATGTTGGTGCAAGCGGCGGTCACACAAATCAGCGATACACTGACTGATCGTAGTCATGATATTGCCGGTGTTACCAGCACCCGTATGCTGACGGCAGGAACGCCTAACGGCATTCTGTATGGTCCGCGTTCACCGAATTACGGTAAAGATGCTCAGTAACTCTCTTTAATGCCATGCCCCCTGATGTTGCGGGGGGCATTTGTTTCCCGCCGTAACTAAAAACGCCTTTTCATGGAGCAACCTACCCCTCAGGAAGAGATATAACGCTCAGTTAGTGATGTCCGTTCCCCTACGCTCGAAATCCCCCTTTTGCCAGCCTGCTGCCAATTCACACCACGTCAGATAATTCAGAGTGGAGTGCTGTTGGTATTCGTTATCATCCTTATGACATTCATTGATGCATTTCCTGGCATGGCGGATATCGTTAAACGGTAGAAGCTTTAGGGTTGTGGGTGTCACTCTCCGAGTATAGAAATCTTCCCGTTACACACCGAAACGTGCCTCATTTTTCAAAAAAATCCGCAAATAGGGATGCTGCCACTCATCATCGGCCAATTTGCAGAGGCTGATAAAACCGTCATGTTCAAGTGCACATACGCCGTTGTGGGTGGCAACAAAGTCATAGATGGCCTGGCTTCCAACCCTTGCAACATATGGGACAGGAGCTTGCGCCGCATCTGCATCGGCTGCCGCTTCTTTTCGCTCATAACCGACAGGTAACGGCTGTCGGTTATGACCATCAAGTTAGAGCCTGTCAAAGGTCATACCACGTTTATTAACCGAGGATTAACTTTAGCTAACTGGATGACTCCCTTTAATGCTTTTTCTCAATCAAAAGGTAAGGATGTGACCAGTCAGTTACTTCTTCATATGAAACAAACCCATCGTGCTCCAGTGCGCAAACGCCCTTATGGCTGGCAACATAATCGTATACAGCCTGACTTTCCAGACCCTGTAACATGTGCGACAACAGCTTCCGGCGCATCACATCTGACTTCCTGCGTTTACGCGATTCCACATCTTTATAGGTAGTGTTGAATGGCTGTCCTACCGCATTGGTAACGCATTTGCCATAACGATTGGTTTTAGCGGTGCCTTCATAATGATCTAGCAGTAAAGCCAGATCTCGCCTTAAGGGTTTCAGAAGGCGCTTCCAGCGTTTCAGTACTCGTTTTGCTTTTACCTTACCTAATTCACGATTCAACAGGCGCCTAGTGCTTGATTTTAGCGATAGCGTAACAAACCCGGCATTGAATACACTGGAAAACCTGAATTGCTTCACCAGTTCTTCGGCAACCCGCAATACGCGGCAGATATAGCTCGTTTCCAGAACTTCCAGCGACTTGGCCGAAATGCCAATAGCCTTCAACTCATGCCGTAGTATCTCAAGCTGGCATCCCTTGATATCATAGTTATGCCCACGCCCCAGGCACACCCACTTCATTTTAGACGGTAGACTCTGGAAGCCTGTGCCAACCTCAAAGGATCGACCTCCAATACTGGCTGTTTTATAAGATTGCCTGTAAGAAACCGTTAACGGTGATTCCTTCACCAGATCCACACCTGTTTCAGCCAGTCGCGACAGGAAGTTGAAAATGAAAATTTTGTTTTTCTTCGTGGGATGTTCACGATGATAAGCAAGTAGTGCATCCAGATTGATTTCCAGCGGCTCAAGGTTGTTCCACACACCTACTACCAGCTCCCTGAAGGTAACGTTAGGGATATCGCGTTTAGACTGCTTATGTTTAGCATTGCTCCCACGGTCGATCGCAACTCCAATCAGATCATCAAATGTGTAACTTTTACGCTTGGTGAAAATGTCCGTCAGATAATGGTAGCGATCCTTACGGCTAAGGTATGCCTCTCTGTCGTTGCCAAACAACTTACGCAGAAAACGTTGAGATATAGCGTATTCCCGGCATGAGCTTTGAGTATTTGAATACCCAGTTAGTTTGATAATCCCGGCCTTTTCGAGTGCTTCCATTGCACGCTCATAGTTCGGTCCACTTTTCTTAAATACTCCGGGAAGTTTCTCCCTGCCCAGCTCAAATGGTACTGGCACAGAATAAGACCATTTATTGTCCGCCTGAATCTTTGCTTTTTTCCTGTTCTTACGACTACAGGTAGCGACACAAATAACATGCTGAAGAAATACTGCTATATTACGATAAAATGGACGCCGTAAACTTTGCACACCATTATAAGGAATACTGAAAATAATCTTCTTGAAATAATCCAGCGTTGAATCTGTCACAAGGATATTGTTATGCGTAATGTATGGTTTCATAATTCACCTGTATATATCGAGGCCATGGCACCATGCCCTGACCCCATTTATTTACAACTGAATTACGCAAATCACGCGTGAACCCAACAAGGTTCAGATGGTTATTAGATGATAATAATATTGGAGGCTGGAGCCTCATGATAGCTAATACTGGATAATGGCTATAGTATGTAATGACATATATATAATAATATAGAGATACAGTACCTATAGAGCATAATAGATACAGTAATACACCTGGTAGACTGAAGGAGCAATTAATTCCCAGCTCAGCCAGAATGGGAGTAGCGGTCACCCCCAAGGTTACCGGTTGTTAGGCGGCATAATAACGGTCAGGGGCTAATAGATTGCGGTGGTAGACGCACGTTATTTCCTGAATTTCACTCTTTTGAAACCGCGATTTCACTCAAAACCGCCGATCCTTGCCATCTTCAGGATCTGCAAAATCAATCGCCGGTTTACCCCTACCATTGTACGAGGTGCAGATTTGACGCCCAGCAACACCGGTAGTTAGCCGGTCAACCATAGCAAAACCTGGCTACGTTGGGCGGTCAAAAGGCGGTCATTTTCCCAGATTCACATTATCCGAGATGCACATTACCCGATTCGTCCGCAAAGAATTTTACCCGTAAACATACTGAATGATCGGTCGAAGTATTATGCCGACAGGGTAGTAATGGTATTGCAGAACAGACCTCCAGGAGCAGGCATGAATGCGCGGACTTACGAACAAATTCTTGATGATGAAGGACAGCAAATTTCTGCTGATTCTTAATGCCTTGGGGGACCCAACCTTGACCATGCACCTCAGATTCGGAATCACTAAATCACCCAATCACTTTTTTTTAAGCGCCAAAATTTTCAGTATTGGTCCCCCTGCCAGTACTGAGTAGTGTTGATCGCCCATTACCAGCAACTAGGCGAGTTAACGCATCTACATACCTTCCCGATACCCTCTTTGAACGATTTCAGCGAAAAGCTCATCAACAAACCTTGTTGCGATTATGGGTATTCAGCGCCAGAATGGTCATCACAATCGATCCGCATTTCAACAGATTGCGATCACTTACAACGTAAGGCTAAGAGGCTTATGAATAACGATTTGATGCCCAATTTCTGGAAGCTGTCTCACGGCTGGAAGGAATTCTCATTTCTGGAAGCTGTCTCACGGCTGGAAGGAATTCTCATTTCTGGATATGGTCGAATGCATTGATGAAAAGCTAGTCTACATTCACCGCACGACCGCTGGTAAAGGAGTGTCGTCTGTCAGCCAAGCGGAAGAGTTTGTAAACGCTCCGATTGGTGATTACTTCTACCTGACTCATGGTAACCAAGGGGTATACCTACTTGGTCAATTCACTGGCCCGGTTAACTACTTCACGAAACACAGTGACGGTTGGATGGACAGACCTTTTCGGCTTATCCACAAAGCCAATGCCAGAGAGGAGTACTATGGTGTCGAGAAATGGTGGACACCTAATCACAACTCAACTTTTGTTAAAGTGCCACGTCATGAGTATGACTTATTTGAAGAGTTAATTTTAACACCGTATTTTGATATAGGTCTTAAAGATTTTTAAATAAAAACCGAGTGGTAAATTAACCACTCAGAAATACAGTTATAGACATGGGTAAATGTATTTTTAAGAATTTATTTATCTTTGTAAAATACCGTGAAGTTGCATTTATATAATAAGGGATGATAATGATTTACCAATGCTACTCTTGCAATAGAACGACTTTTGAAACTAACTGTCCTTGGTGTTCTGATAGTGTGCCAAACCTCCGACAAATGACACCACTAGATCCGTCATATTATCCTGATTTTCAATACCAATCGAAAGGTGTATTGAAGGATTTATTTGGCAAGAAGAAAGAGCAGTCACAACTTAGCCAGTTACTCGATAATGTACTCGTGAAATATGCAGATCTTAAAGATCCTTATTTTACTAACTTCATCCATACGTCACGATTTTCATATGAGAATAAGAATGATAACAGTCATCTAAACAGTGAAAATAGCAGTGATTATTCAGAAATAAGACTATTTCAAGAAGTACTTGTTCGAAAGGGTTTTCACGAGCTTGAAGAATTGCCATCATTGTTAGACAAATTACTGCTGACGACTTCTTTTAACTCTATTTATTCAGGGTTTGCCAAAGAGGTCAAACGCCATATCAAACCTACACTCACCGAGACACTCAAATCATGGATAGAAGAGGCTGGCACAACTTATCGTGCAGATCTTTCTTTGTTTCTGTATTACCTGTGGGCTAATAAAATCCAGTACCCTGCTGTAACATATAATGAGCAGGCTGAAAGAACACCTGGCATACCGTTATTACCACTAGACAACATCAATAAATTTCTTTCCATTTGCGAGAGTATCTATTTTGATATTTTGGTCGACAGGTTAGCTACCCGCCTTGAACATTTCAATCCTAATAAATTTGTCACAATGTATCTTGTAGATGCAATGGATGGTTTCCAGTTTGAAGCCTTCTTAGTTGAGATATTTCAAACAATCGGATATGACGTTAAAGAAACAAAGAAAACTCAGGATCAGGGTGCGGATTTATTTGTTACCCGGTTTGGCAAGAATATGGTAATACAGGCAAAAAATTATTCTGGCTCAGTAGGTAATTCAGCCGTACAGCAGGCAATTTCGGCTAAAGCATTTTATGGGTGTGATGAAGCAATGGTTGTAACAAACTCTTACTTTACCCGATCAGCTAAAGAGTTAGCAGATTCCGCGATGGTTCGTTTGATTGACCGAAAAGAACTACAAAACTACTTGGATGATTATAACCAGAAGATAATTGAGGATTTTCAATCCAACCCCTGAAATAGTTAATGGAGTGGTTATAAGCCACTCCATTAAAACCCTACCAGCTAATAAATGTATTACTTCATTAGCTTTTCAAGATTTTTGCAAATAAAACAATAGCGACGGCCAACCTGCTTACGTTTATAAATAATCTGAATGGTACTGTACTCCTTTTTCACATCGGATAATAACACCCCTTGCTTTGTTAATAATGTCAGAATGCCCTTGCGCTGAGATTTCGACAAGTAGTTGTGTACCAGATCCTTATCAACTGCATATACAGCACGACCTTTAACTTTGTGGATAATGACCGGTGCCTTTTTAATCTCCGTTTGGGTTACGCGATCATTTCCAATCAGATTTAAAAGATCATCCTTTTTGCAAAAATCAATAATTGCATTCAACGAGTTCCCCATTAGGGGTTTAGTCATTTCAGGTTCAGATAAAACCACCTTAAGGGAGTCCAGGTAGCATGTTGAGATCCCCTTCATCACATCCTGCTTTGTAAATGGTAAAACACCATATTTCACCGCCATGGAACCTGCTACATAAGCGATGGCAAAACGTTTGGCGATGCGTACTTGAATGCCGGAGTTACGATCTACCTTGTGCTTATCCAGAAAGAACTCAATCCCTTTTTCAAGCTTCCGTTTCACACTCTCACGATCATCCTGAATATCAGCCACCAGGCGCTTGAGAAAGGCAGGTTTGGCGCTGCCGTAATAGTGATGAGTAACATCCTTGATTGCATGTACAAGTTCGTTACTGGAGCTGACACCTTCTGGTAAAGATTCAAAGATACCCATTTCGCAACCTGCATCGGCATGAACATCGATAACCCTGACATTCTCACCTTCAAGACGTTCCATTTTCCCGGAGTCAGCAAGTTGTTGAAGGCTACTCTCACCCGTACTGAAAATACTCGCTTGCCATTCCGCAACCTTATTATCAAACATTGCAGAACGTGTCTTACCTTTCCCCCCGGATAGCGTATACACGCGGTTCTGCATGATTTTAGCGGCTACCGATATGTCTTTGTCCAGCAGCTTAGACTCGTCAAGAGCTAAGTAGCTATCATTATGAGCAACAGCAATTTCCTCAAGGCCTTTGTCAGTATTATTCCAAAGAACGATGATTTCCTTAGGTGAACCAGCCAAAGAGGCTAAAACGTACGCAGTTGAGGTTTTCCCTGTACTACTCATCCCCCATAAATGAAAACCACCGCCTTCAATATCTAAAAGCTTTAATATGAAGCCGGAGAAGCCACAGCAAATCGCCAACATTATACGAGAACTGTGCAACGCATATACAGCGACATATTTCTTCCACAACTTTAACGTTTCCTTCTTTTCCTCAACCGGCAAATGATTTTTCACACTGGGGTGTAATATCGGCCGTTCCCTTTTAACTTTACCGATGATTTTATCATTAACACATAAATAAGAATCACCGTAGAAACCCGGTTTATAACACAGTGTGATTATTTTATCTGTTTCTTTTATAACCTCCTCGTGCGCACGTATCCAATACCCCTTACTGACGTTGGGATTATGCCCAGCCCTTAATAAAACCTTCTTCAACTCCGATACATTGATAAGAGCAACCGCAGGGACGAGCACGCGAGTTAATTCATGCCCCTCTGAGTTGATAATTTCAATTAGCCTATATGCCACTGGGTATAAAGAGGACGTTTTCGTCCGAGCCAACAATGTAACCAGCAGCTTTCCTTCTTTATCGCTCATTTCTTTTTTATAAACTTTCATTTAATTGAACCTTATTTAATTTATAGGTCCCTTAACGTTCATTTGATTATCTTCCTCATTTAAAGCGCAAGGGACTTCTCACATAATTTCTCATGTGAAATATTATTTATAATGTCTCATGCCGTAGTTTATAGTTAATGCCTTAATAATTTAACTCGTTAATTACTTCTTGATCAAATGGTCACCATATTTTTTCACCCTGTACATAAAAGTTAATCCAGCTATCCCAATAGCATCTAATAAAACCAGAGAATCAGCATGCTGCTTGCTCAATAACCGATACTTCTTCGTCCAGCGTTTCCGCTTCCTCTCTTTGTTTCCATGAAAATAAACATCATCATACTGGATTGATTCAACCCGCCACCAGATAGCTTTAAACCGATAACTGATTTGCCGCATTGGGGCTTTTAATTTACTCACCAACATGGGGCGATTTTTCACCTTATTTCGCGTATTCATATTCCTCTTGTTCTTCATTTTAATTCGTAAGCGCTCAATAGCGTCCTCATCGTTGGGGATGATAAGATGAAAATGAGGCATCCATTTCTTTTCATCCACATGAAAGTCCATTTCAAACCCACCAATCACCATTCCAGCGAAGCCACACTCTTTTAACCAGCGTCGAAGTCGTGCTATTAGCGCTGTGGGCCGCCAATCAAGTAATTCATCATCACTAAGTGCATCTTGATAGAAGATCAATGTCGCGCTACGCCACTTCTTACGTTGCCGACATATTTTAATTAGTTCCCCAATCATTTCTAACCTGTGTTTCCTGAAACATTCAGGACATGCAGCACTCCCACAAGGATAATCCGGATGGCAATCCTTAAGCTTATTTAAAAGATCCCGATAAACCTTCCCCGGATGTTTCTGCAACGTTCTCTCTCTTATAAGCCTTTCAGCACGAACCTCCTTTGCCGTTTCAAATTTAGGTAATACTTCAGCTAACTCTTCAAGATCATCATTTAATATTGCCAATGGAAATTTTTTATATATACTCATTACTCTCCTTATTTACCTATAGTTGGACGCTCCTCAATCCAGCGTTGAATATCTTCTTCCCGCCATGCGACCGCACGATTTCCAATTACCGAAACCGGTGTCGGAAAGCGTTTTTCAGATATCATTCTGTAGACCGTCGAACGACTCATTGCACAGCGTTTTAATACTTCATTGATTTTTACCAATTCACTACGTTTCATAATGTTCTCCCCGTTAGTTGATGGAAGAATCATACACCCCCCTTTTTTGCCTGGATTGAGTGCAAAATCGCTCGTTAATACAATCCCCCCTTGCGCAAACGATTGCGAACAGAAGGAAGAAAATTTGGGGTAAAATTGGTTAATGGAAATTAATGCTAAAACATATGTAATTGTAGTTAAAATAATTTTCAGCCCTCTTGTAGCGGGATGCACAAGATTTACATCATCGATAAATAATATTTAATTTCATAAAATTAATAAATAAAAGGATATAAAACCAAAATGAAGTCCATTAATGCAGCGATTGGTCTGGATTGTTTCTCAAGGCTTGTTTGTATATGCAATTCCAGGCATCCAGAGTATGGCAACCATCCAACCCTCAGTGGCAAGGTTATAGATGAAGCAATAAGCTATTGTATTGAAAGAGTTTATTATGAAATTAATTCTAAGCTAAGTGGTGAGAATCTCCCGACGCCTATTGTTCCGCCAGAAACAATAAAGAGCCAGAAGTTGTACAACCTTTACCAAATAGCAAAATCCATGAGAAAAAATGGAAAAACTAACGCGCATATTGTTCATTATATGAATGTTAATAAAGAGCCAACATCAGATGATGTGTTTGGCCCCAGACCTCTGAAGCAAATCGCTTTGAAGCCCACCAAATGGAAGAAGGAGGATGTTGATTTTCTGCTAAACACTGATGCTTTGAATGAATGCCTTGCGAAATTAAATAGCCGCCCTCAGCGGTCCGCTACCAGCACCGTAACCGCTGTGAAGCCATAACCTTTGCTTCATCCCCACGGTGATCGTAGCTGGCTGTCGTACTGATATCGCTGTGACCGGCTAACTGACGTACGGTGTTGATATCGACGCCCTGCTCTAATAGCTGAGTGATGAACGTCCTGCGCAGGTCGTGGGGCGTAAACTCGGCAACGTCGGCGGTCACGCGTAATTGTTCCAGGATCATTGTAAGACCCGCCGTTGTCAGTGCCCCTGATGCTGGTTGGCCGGAACGGTAGATCCTGGTGAACAGCGCGCCCTCTTCACCTTTTATTGCCAACCACATGGTCAACGCCTTGCCGACGGCGGGCGCTACGTGGATTTCCCGATACTTCCGCCCCTTCCCTTGCCGGACTATCAGTACGCCATTCTTATAGTCATCCACCTGGAGTTTGACCAGTTCACCGGCGCGTAGGCCTGTCCCGCATAATGTCATGAGAATTGCCGTGTCCCTGTATCGACGGGCGGGTTCGTGATGGGTTTTGGCGGCTTTGAGCAGTAACCGGATTTCCTGCCGACTTAATGCTCGCCCTTGCCGTATAGGATCACCTTTGACGCGTTTCACCGCTTTGATACGTGCCAGCGTTTCCGCATCCATCCGGTGCAGGTTAAAGGCGGTTTGTGCCAATGCCCGTAGTGCCGCCAATGCCATGTTGACCGACGCAATGGCATACCCTGCATCGATTAAGTGGGCGCGAACTCTCGCCACCTTGCCGAAGTCCAGTTGTTCCCACGCATAGGTTACCGCTGTCGATCGCTTGTTGAGTATGCAGGCGCTCTTGTTCAACATGCTGGTGATACCTCCGCGCCCAGACACTGCCAGGCTATTGATGTACGCATCAAACACCGTGGTTGCACTTCTTCGCGATACCGCCAGCTTTAGCTTAGCCATTGCCTAACCCTGAATAACGTACATTAAACCAAGTAACTTTCTGCATTACACCAGCCCTCGCTCAGCCATGGATACCACCTGCGTACCGGCAACGATAAGGTGGTCGAGAACCTGCACGTCAACCAGATCCAGCGCCAACTTGAGCCTTTGGGTGATCTCCCTGTCTGCCCAGCTGGGTTCGGGTTCGCCGCTGGGATGGTTATGAACCAGGATTAACGCTCCGGCGTTATATTGCAGACTGAGTTTGACGATTTCGCGAGGATAGACGTTGACCGCGTTAAGCGTACCCCGGAACAACTCCTGGTAAGTTAATACCCGGTGCTGGTTATCCAGCAGCAAGACCGAGAAAACTTCATGCTCCAGCGGTGCCAGCTTAAACTTCAAGTACTCACGCACCGCCTGCGATGACAGCAACTGTTGGCCCCGGATGTAGCGGTTTTCGATGATGGATTGCGTCTGTTGCAGTATCAGATCTTCGTTGCAGGCCAGCATAGAGTTAGCCATATCAAAACTCCCTTTCGACAAAGTAAATGGCACCGGGATATAGCTGGTAACTGCTGGCGTCCGCACGCAGGGAATACGAGGTTCTGTGCGACCTTTTTCGACCGTTGCTGTCAAAGAAGTAGAGGTACTGGCTATCGATGCGGGTGACCACCGACCAGTGATATTGGTCGCTAATCAGAATGACGCGGGAGAAATCGGAGGGGGTAAGGTAGTCGGCCATGCCGTCGAGGATGTGTTTTGAGGTCAGGCGTCGAGCTTCTTTGAAAGGTTGGCTAACCTGGATGGGGAAATGCTTATGGTAGTAACCCCGCCGCAATATGGTGTCGATCAGGCAATCCATGCGGTCTTCATCAATGCCGTGGGTAAACCACTCATCAAGCATCCACTGATACCCGTACTCCTTCAACAATGCACGCATCAGTGGTCTTCGTTTCACCCTGCCGTCAAACAGATAACTCATCATATTGACAAGGCTGTAAGCCCCACAAAGACAATCCAGTTCGCCCTGTTGAGACGCACTGATCCCTCTATCCTTAGTCACAATAGATTTCTCCCGCTTTGATTTAATTTAATTGGTTGTCAGATTAATGGCTGACTGGATTAACTTAGCTTTCCCACAGGATTTGAGGGGTATAAACGCCCATCGTCCAGTAACTGATAAAGTTGGATTGCCACAGTTCGAATAACTCGCAACCGTCCCGATGGGATAAGTCCCCTATTCCCGCAAAGAAAGCGTATTGCTGTGACCAGCTAAAATCGATTTCCTTTTCCAGCTCAGGGTAAACTTTCCCCCTATAGGCAAGGTCGGTAATGTAATCAAAATAGAATTGGCCATCATCATGAACCAGTCTAATTTCTACCGGATGATAGCCACCACTTTCCGGGCTGTAGTGAATATCCCGAAATATAAATGATACAGCCAGCAACCTTGATTTCATTGGCGGTGGCGTACCCATTTCTTTAAATAATAAATCAATCAGCGCTTGTTTAACCGGAAGCACATAATTACCCTGATGGATGACATTCATTTCAACCTCCTTTGTGTTATTTTGTTTTGAACTGATATTTAATTTCAGATTCATCATTTTCACTCAGCAACCCAGCAACTAAATCAAGCCTGCGCAGATCATATTTATAAGCCCATTCATTCACTGCCTGATAAGGGGGAACACCATCACGCCAGTAACGCTTTGCAAAGTTAATTTCACAGAATGCAGTGTCATTGATGTTTACCCCATAATATTTTATGAAGAGTTTATTTACGACCCTTTGCCATTGTAATAATGAGCACATTGTTATTTCCTATTTAAATAATCACCAAGCCGACTTTTAAATGCAGTCAGCCCTCCAGTGAAGGATTAATAATATGGGCATACAATTAAATGAATATTAAAAACTGGCTGAAAACAAACACGTTTCAGTAATGACATTATATCAAAATAGCATGTAGCGAGCAAATAGTTTCACCAAGAAACTATTATTAATTAAATTAGTAAAAGAGGGATAAACGTAGGGGGAAATAATATCCCGAATGGGTTATTGCCTGGAAACTATCTCCAGTAACTCTTCGCGCTGCTCTTCTGAAAACATCAATAACTGGCGGGCTAATGTAATCACTTCTGAAGGTAACGTGGGCTGAGCCAAAGCGATATCTTCAGCCACTTGTTCAAGCGCCTGTTTTAACAGTCTGTCACGGGAATGGGGTTTCATCGTTTTGAACAGTTGCACCCAGAGGTTGAGTTGCTCGTCACTGCCATAGGGGGAAACCGCTGGCTGTGCTGATTGCTCTGCCCGCTCACTTTTCAACGACATGCCTGCAGCGCGGATATGGTACTCAAAGCCCTTATGTCCCGTTCTCTTTCTTCTTATCTCGGGATGCATAGCCGCCAGCTTTTCAAGACGTAAACGACAACCTTTTGCCGTCCCCGGCATCCCCGGCTTTCCTACAAATGCCTGTGCAGAGAGCCATTGCTCATCATGAACACTATCATCTGGGTTTTCCTGAAGAGAAGCCGCATCCAAAATATTTTTCATAAACTTAGTCCAGAATATCAATACGTTAACAAATGAGCCAACAAAAGACCACAAAGAGAACTTGATAAGTTCCTTTTATTCGCATTTAATGTCCCTGTACTGATACAAAGGAGTTAACACTGTGAATAACCACGTAGCATCGCAAAAAAAGCGAACTAAGGGAAGGATTAAGGACTGGCACAGGGCTGACATTGTGGCTGCACTGCACAAGCAAGGGCTCAGCCTGGCCCAGCTATCCCGTGACCAGGGATTAGGTTCTCGCACATTGAATAATGCGCTCAGCCAACACTACCCCAAGGCTGAACGACTGATAGCGGCGGCGCTGGGGATGTTGCCAGAGCAAATATGGCCCAGTCGTTACATCAATAAAATGCCCTCTCTCAACACCGGCAAGGAATAGCCATGGCAACCACCATCACCTCGGTAACAGAAAGTTTTGAATACTTCTTTCACTCCCTTTACCGCACCGAGTTTGTAAAAACGTTACGACTGAATGAGTGTAGTGAAAGAGAACTCCTCCCACTGGTACGTTGCTACCTTTTAGGGTGCTTTTCTGATGATGTATCACCGGAAGTGAAAGGGAAGCTCCCAGGCTCTATTACAGGAAATGGCTATATCGATTTTGTGATTGATGACGTGGCGGTGGAATTTGCCGTCCGCAAACCCACCGCCGCCAAATCAACGGTATCCGCTACGGTTAACAGCACGGAAATGAAGAAACTGATGAAGTTCGACGGCAAGGCGTTGCTGGTACTTTTCGACTTCTCCACCACACCCTATTCAGAAGCCCAAATAGAGGCTTTTCGGGACTGGCCTTCGCTTGGGAAAGGTAATCATAAAAAGTCTGCATTCAACGTCGCCTATTTCTATGTTGAAAAACGCAGACCGCTAACATTCGGGAAAATCACTAAAAACATTCGTATTAACTGACAAGGAATAAACGATGAATAAAGTCTTTATTGCATTACTGGCGGGATTATTTTGTCACGTGGCAGTCGCCGCTAAAATGGAGGGGAAAACAATTGTCTACCAGAAGTCTAATGGTGAAATCAGACTGTCCCCCGTAAAGGGTAATGACCAGCAGGTAAAGTTCGCCATGAATACCAACGTGGATATGCATGCGTGTGAAGTCGAAGGAACGGCAGTTATTATTGCTAACTCACCAGAACAGAGCATTTTACAATGGCAGGATAAGAGTCAATGCCGGATCACCCTGAAATGGGGGCAGGCTAAGGTGAATGTCAAAGCCAGTGAGGAATGCAATAGCTATTGCGGTATGAATGCCGGTAATTCGCTGAATGGCATATATAAATAAACTTTTCATTACAAACATTCGTAATTTACGTTATCAACACATAAATGACAGACCACTCTATTTTTCGGCATTAATATTAACTTATTTGAGGAAGTGATGCCCAGTACACCTGATAATGAGAAATACCCATTATTGCCAATTGACGACCAAGACTCAACAATAGACGCCCTTTATTGCCAGTCCATTCACTTCATTCTGAATACTGCGTTAAAGAATATAACAGTAAAGGACATTCAGTTTCACTTTAGAATTGGCTATAACCGTGCGGCTAATATTCTTGAACAAATAAGACTAAACAATCAACCTATTAAATAAGGATATACCATGTCATTTATCGATAAATTAAAAGAAAACAAAAAGAAGAATGAAGAGGCGGGACGTAACGATTTCAATGCAGTTAAGAACAAGTTGCTTAGCGGTGGTTTCGGACTGACTAAGACATTTTGGCTGTTCTGGCTTTTGCCAACAGTCGCAATGTCAGTGATGGAATATGTCTCTGAATCAAAGGGTATGATATTCAAACTCGATGCCGTCATGTTGATTCTGAGCGGGTTCATGTTTTTGGCAGTGCTGAAAACTACGGCCAATAAATTATGGAAAGGAATTGCTCTGACGGTGATTGGGGCTGATACCTTGCTTTGCCTGCTAGCTGTCTCGCTCTTTTTCTTGTAATGATGGGCAATCAGATGAAATTAAAACTCATGATAGTATGTGCCGTTATCAGCCTGGCTGGATGTGATTCAGGTACACCAAAATGCAACAGTGATGACGCTAAGAGTTTGGTGGTTGATATTGCCAAGAAGGAAATGTCAAAAAGCTATCGCGCAGAGATATTTGAGAAATTACATCTTGCCGTAGAAAACGTCAGAACTATTGATCACCAAAACAAGCTTGATATATACCAGTGTGCGGCTGACCTGAAGCTGTTCCTCAAACCAGAACAATCAACCAGTATCCCAATAACCTATAATATCCAAAAAACGGATGATAACGACGGGCAGTTTTATATAAACATATTTGGTTTATAATCAAGCCAACATTAGGGATCCTTTTGGGTAAAGTAATTAATATTACTAAACCAAAAGGATATTCCATGAAAAAGGTCTTAGCTGTTGCTGCTATCATTACCGCTGTTGCCACATTATGTTGGTTCCTCAAATTTAAGGCAGAGAAAAAAGAGGTAGCCCTGCCAATTGACACTCCTTTCATCATTACATCTAAATTGCCAGGAAAATGTAGGGTCACCGCTATATCAACGACTGATGAACCCGACCAAAATCCGCCCATAGCATGTGAAGTGCAGCTACTCTCAGGGGACTAACGTTACTACATTTCCTGAACAGATTGCCGATATATGACCAGAAGCGAGTGCATCCACAAAGATCTGAGCACCGCCCAGGACCTTAAAATCAAGCAGCAAACAATTTCCCCTTTGTAGTAAAGGCTAAGTTTAATGCTGCTTTGACAGCATATAGAGCTGACCTGTTTCCCATCTTTTAACGTGCCGTGGTGTTTGTAATGTCCAATTCTGGCACAATACTGCCCACGGCAACTACCACGGGCAGCTTTGAGCGAGGAGCGGACATCACCAATCGATTGTTATGCGACAGCTCCGTGTTCTGTTATAGGTATCCTTTTTGCGCGTCAGCCTCAGTCTGATACAGGTTAATTTCTCAGACAGACGAGATAATGATCCTGTTGTAATGCCAGAAAATACTTCCGCCGTACGGATCTGCTCTGTCAGGAGTGAATCACGGCAGACTGCAAAGAGTGAACATTACTCTCGAGATAGTGACTGAGGGGTTTACTGCACGTTTCGCTTAGCCAGGTATCAACTGCAATTCGCATAGCACCCACACCTGCCATAGCAGCGATTTTAAGTGCCTGCATGCTTTCCGTTTCCGGCCATAGCACGCAGAGGGCAGCATGAGCGGCCTCTTCCATTCGGAGAAACTTCATCTGGTTTGCCAGACGCAACTGTTCAGTCGACTGAGTGATTTTTGCTATCAGCATCGCAATGTCAGGCGACATATTTATCGTCATCGTCATCAGGGCTTCACTGACAAGGGTGAACGGCATAACCGTTTTGCCCCGTCTGAGTATTTCGGCATACAGGGCATCAGGCAGACCATTCTGCCAGGCCAGGATGATCTCTTCTTTAGAGCTGAAATAGTTGAAGAATGTGCGCCGTGCTATACCCGCTGCACTGGCGATATCATCAAGGGTTGTTGCCTCAAACCCTTTTTCGGAAAACAGTTTCAGGCCTGTTTCAGTAAGGTTTTGGTACATTTCCCTGCGCTTCCTGTCACGCAGACCTTCATGCTGTGATGACGCTTCTGACACGATACTTTCCCGTTTCTATTGAAATTATGCACTCAGTGCAATACATTTATTTGCACCGGGTGCAATTTTATCCCGGCCAGGCTAGCTTTCACAAGCCATAAAATTTATTCGCCCCTCCACAGCACGCATGTTCAGGAAAATCCTATGAAATATCACCTTACTGACGATATTTACACACCTGCCGGAACCCGCCTTAGCCTCAGGCGGATGGGTTATGGCACCATGCAACTTCCCGGGCCGCACGTATGGGGACTGCCACGTGATAAAGAGGCGGCAATTGCGGTGCTACGGGAGGCGGTAAATATGGGGGTAAACCATATCGATACCGCACAGTTTTATGGGCCCGATGTTGCGAATCAGCTGATACGCGAGGCACTGTCACCCTATCCGGACAGCCTGACTCTGGTCACCAAAGTAGGCTTTGTCCGGAGAGAAGATGCGTCCTGGCAGATTGATCGGAGTCCGGCAGGACTTGAACGCGCAGTGTTTGAAAATCTTGATACACTGGGACTCAGTACGCTTGACATTGTCAACCTGAGACTGGGGGATGCGAACGGACCTCAGGAAGCTCCCTTCGCTGAGTCACTTGAGGCGCTTGTCCGCTTACAGCAGAGAGGTTTAATCCGCCATATCGGGCTTAGCAACGTGACTCCCGGACAATTTGCTGAGGCGAAAGCTGTCGCTGACATTGTCTGCGTGCAGAATCAGTACAATCTTGTCAGCCGCAACGATGATGCTTTTATCGACGCGCTTGCAGAAGAAGGGGTGGCCTATGTACCCTTTTTCCCGCTCGGGGGATTTTCTCCGTTACAGTCCTCGCTGCTTACCCGGATTGCAGAAGAAGCCGGTGCGACACCAAAGCAGATAGCGCTTGCTTGGCTGCTTCAGCGATCACCCAATATTTTGGTCATAGCCGGTACTTCTTCGGTGGCGCATCTCCGCGAGAACCTTGCAGCAGCTAGCTTGTCGCTCTCGGCAGACCAGGTCCGCCGTCTTAATAAAATGAGTGAAAATAAATGAGAAAAGCCGCCGAAAGGCGGTTTTGATTTATCTCAGGCTCAGAGGTGTTCCTGTGCGTCATACAGCGCGAGGAAACGGATTCAGCACTGCAACAATGCCAGTCAGTTATGTCATTGCCGGAAACAATCCTTCAAAACATCCGCTCCTAGCACGAAGCGGACCGCCTAAAGCGCCGCGAGGTCTGCTATGAGCGAATAGCAGACTTTACGCTCACAACGACTGATTGTTACCGTTATATTTGATATAACATCCCTGTACGTCCTGCGACTATGCACGTTCAGCGCCAGCGTTCCATTCGGTACCGGACAGTGATTCCACTCTCAGACATGGTATGAATGTAACCGGGTTGGTTCAACGTCTGATCGATTGCCTTAGTACGATGCGTTTTATATTTTTGTCTAGCCTCTTCTGGAAAGTTTTCACCAGTCACCATTTCATCCCAGCTTTCATAGGATTTCTCCCCCGGAACCATAATGACTTTCCAGCGCTGAAACCGACGTTCGATCTTCTCCATTTATTGCATCTCACCCAGTAAAGTTATCAATGATTCACCTTAACACACTGTAAGCATAACCATTTAAGCTCCACGCACTTTTTGAGGTTTCCGGTTTTTCTATCATCAGCCGGTACTCTTCTGGTGACCGGTTATTCAGGTATTCAGGTATTCAGGTATTCAGGTATTCAGGTATTCAGGTATTCATGAGGCCGCTCGCTGTTGTATTCCGTGAGCCAGCGGGGATTTTGGGCTGAACACGCGCTAAGTTACAGTTGCTTACAAGAGAAAACTATGTATTAAATCAATGACGTTCCAAGCGTACTTACAATCAGGCGTCTATCATATTCAGCTTTGTCTTTGCTGAGGGCGGTAGCGTTCCTTCATATGCTCTCAATTAAACGGAATATCTAATGAGTGAAACAAAGCATATATCTGAAATGGCAGAAAAAGTAGCAGACAACTTGTTCGCAGTTTTTAAATGGGAAAGAAAGGTTGTTTCTGATCATAGTTGGGATTGTAACAGTCCAGAAGAGCATGGTGGAAAAAAAGATCATCCTTCAGATTGTATTTTTTATTACAGAGATCCTTACGATGGCGAAGTTAAATATATAAACACTGATCTAAAAAGTTATGCGAAAACTACAATAAGTAAAGAGCAAATTAATAAGGCAATCCATTCACTTTCATATGCAACTAATTGTGCGGCATATAATGAAAATTGGAGAAAGCTTTTCAAGCCGACAGGGAGTTTTTCAGTTATAGGAATGCTCTTTGTATATAACCATTGCGGTGGTTATAACGGGAATTTTTCAGAAATAATCGCAGAGATTGGAAGTGATGATAATCATTTAGATAGTGACAAAATGATTTGTATTTTCTCTCCCTATCAAATTACTACTTTGAATAGCATTGCCAGTGATATTAGAGTAATGATAGGCAAGGATGAGTTACCTAAGTTGAATAAATTTAGTTACTATCATCCAAATGAAATGCTAATTAAAAATCATTTTGACCATGATTATACAGAGCCTGCTACCATTAATGTTTTATCTTCTCCTTGGATTATAATAAAACATGCGGAATGTGAAAGAGAGAAAGCTGGTTACTTAATATATTATACAAAAGATGGTTCAGAAGAGGAAGAGTTTGATTATTTTATTGATGCCTTAAGTTATTATCAAATAATAGATAATACTATTAACGTTAGGATTAAACTTACCAAAAAGAATGATCACGCTGCTAATAATTTAATAACTGCTATATGTAAATATTATAAGTTTTTAGGCCGCAGTGAAGAAGAGTCAAGAGCTTTAGCCAACAACATGGTTAAAGGTACAATTGATCAAGTTGTTCCACAATTTTCGCCGATTGAGTTGGGGGTGTTGTCGTGAGTGATGTAGAGAAAAAATATGGTCATAGCATATATTATATGAATGATCAAAACATAAGAGATGGTCTTTTAGCTCAAAAAATAAAACCTTTGCATTTAATTAAAATTTTAAAGGAGCGAAATATCATTGTTTCGCCTTTAGCGTCTAAAGAAGAATTGATTAACATACTAAAATACCTCAGATTCGACTATTATGAATATGTTTATTTATCCTCCTTACTTGCTAATCAGGATAAAAAGGAAAGTAAGTCGAGTATTGATATTGATAAAAAGGTTACAACAACGCAGATTGTACAAACCTTTGATGCAATAAAAGGCGCCTTAGAGGACCATCAAATAACTGCGAATGTTCAAAAGTTTGGGCGTAATAAAGTAGTAATCAATTATGAATACGTGGAATTTGATCATTCAAAACCACCTATGCGCCAAAAATCATTCCGCAAAGGCATTGTTGAATGTGACATAAATGATAAGGGAGCTATGTTAAATTACCCCGCTAATAAAGTTGGCTCTATTATAAAGGAGCATTTGATTAGTCAACTTTCTACAAAGCTACAAACAGAGTTAAAACCAATTGAGTTTGATTTTGAATTCTCTAGCATACCGACAAGAAACAAATTTTTCCTGGAAGTAATAAATAATGTCGAAAATTATGATGTTTATGATGTAGTCACTGTTGCAGTTAAAAAAGTTGATGATAAGAAGGAGCAGGAAAGTTCTTTGACAGATGAAAGTGAAAGTGTAGACGAAGCTTTCACTGGGGAGGTTAGGAATGCTATATTAAGAGGAAGGCAAATATTAACCTCTAAAATATATGGTAGTTTAAATGTCGATAACTATTACATTTATAAAATAACTTGGAAGATACGTAAGGTTATTCCAAAGGTTGGTTCGGATAAATCTGATTGTTACACTGTTGAGATAGAGTTTAGTGATAAAGATAAGGCTAAAGGGTTAAAATATTGTGTTAAAACAGTGCAAAAATATTCCTCAAGAGATAAACTTAATGTCACTACAGAAAATCCGTTGAAGAGCGATCAAGAAAATATAGGTAAGTTAATATATCAAACAGCTCTTAAAGTATATTCTTCATTACCGTAAAGAGACGCTGCGATGGAAAAAAGAATAGTATTTTATGATTTCGAATCGAAACTAAATCACGAGCAAATCGTTAACCGATTTCTTGAGCATCGTTTTACACATGATGCCAATTCTGGTTTTAGTCTAAATAAGAGAAATGATAATGGGATTTATTTTCGGCACATAAAAAAGAATATCAATATTGATAAGGTTGTGACGCCCTTCGGAGATGAGTATGAAAATACGACTATTGATTATGCTATCAATGAAGCTAAGATAAAAGACAATACGCTATATATTACCAACCCGACAAGATCACTAATACCATTCAGGACTGATTTATTGAAAGCCTTGGGTTTTCAATGTATTATTGCTAATAAAATTATCAACTTAAAGAATGTTATATCGTTACTGTGTAAACAGGAATATGATGTTAATTTGACTGATATTGAGCTTACAACCAACGAATTGTTCAAAGACTCGAGAGTGAAAATGGTTGTTTCTTCAAATTCTGATCTGATTAGCAAGATGAAAAACCATCTTGGAGATATTGATTCAAACTTAACTAAGATAGGTTTTAATATGAAAATCCTTAACGAGGAGTATTTTGTTGAAATTGGTTGTAAAGGAAGCGTCAAAATTAAAGGGAGGTTAGTAGAGGATTTTGCGGAGAATTATATTATTAGAAACTTTCTATCCTGACAGTTTGACGAAATTCAATTTTTTTGATGGCGTGTTTATAATTGCGTAGTTCTTTGTTTTATTTGATGGACACTCTGGGCTTGAACCAGCGACCAAGCGCCTGTAAGTAAGCCATAAGTATTGTCGCATGGCATTATGGGTAAATCAGACCGAGTAATTACCCGTGAGTCAGTGCGCAATCTGGTATAAAGTCTCCCCCAAATATCCCTAAAAACTCAAAATAGCGAATAATATATTGTAAATTATCGCGTTTAATTTTTTGTATATTAATAGTAAATTGAAACTGGCTAGTCTGAATTGAGTTGTTCACTTCCGCTTCTGGCACTGAGCTGATTGTCGGAGCTAATTGTGCCCAGAGTAGTAACGATATCAGATTAAGTCTGAGGCAATACAACTGAGTTAATAGGAAATATCGTGGTTAGCAGTAAGCAAGCTAGCCAAATAATTCGCCCAAACCTGTAACCACTTCTTGCACTCGGCATCATACTTATACAGGTTGTAGATTCTCTCAATACCACCACGCGTATGCCCTAACACGGCCTCTGCAACTTCATTTGGGCATTGCAAACGGGATAGCCCTGTCCGTACTGTACGGCGCAGATCGTGGGGCGTCCAGTGAGGTATATCAAGCATTTGACCGCTTTCACGTAAACGCCATGAATTCTCGGTCAGGTACTTCTGTTGAATTGGCCTTTTGGTCGCTTGAGAGGGGAATAGATATTTATCAGAGTTGAGGCGCAGAATTTTAAGAAAGTCGATAGCCTGAGTCGATAACTGGACATAACGCTCTACCCCAGTCTTGGTTTCTCGCAGATGTATAGTTCCCTTATCGAGATCTACATCATCCCAGGCCATGTTACAGACCTCGCCTGTTCGACACCCAGTCCAGAGCGTCAGCCGCAGCACATTTTTGATCGTTGGCGTATAAGCAGAGCCGGGAAGCCAATGCAGGAATTTAGCTAATTCTTTCTCACTCAGTATTCGAGTGCCACGTTCACAGGTCAGTTTGATGTTGGTCTGGCGCAGACTGGATTTAGCTAACAGTGCCGGGTTAGCAAAGCTGTCATCGAAGCGCCCTAAGCCAATTGCAAATTCATAGGCAGAGGATAGTTCACGCAACAGATTTCCTGCCTGAACTTTGGCACCTCGTTCAATCACTCCATTAACCAGTTCGACGATATCTTTACGAGTGATTTCTACTGCAACACGCGCACCTAATTTGGCAACTGCATCATTTTCCAATGTACGCCGCACCTCCTTTTGCCCTTTCTTTTTACGCGCTCCTGGAATGATTTTTCCGTCATTACTTTTACGGTCTTCTATCCGTTCAGTCAGGTACAGCTCAACCAACCCTTCAACTGTCAGCACTGCCGCTTTCGGTTTTTGGCTCTCTTCTAATAATCGTTGCTTCTCATCTTTCAGCTCAGACGCCGGACAGCGCCCTTCACTTCTGATTAGTTTGAGTTCTTGCAACTTCATGCGGGCCATTGCGAGCGAGGTTTGCGGGAAGCTTCCAATTTTTACCTGTGACAGCTTATTGGTCACTGGGCTAGTATAGCGGTAGAAAAAGGTCTTGATACCAGAAGCGCCGCAAGTCACACGCAAGCCCCGGTTTTCACCCGTATCAGCTTTGTTTTTGTCCGTGGGCTTCATCATTTCGATAGCTTTGGATGACAAAGGTTTGCCTGCTGGTTTATCCGTCATATAAGATCCATTTTATGGCTAACCACTTGACTTAATTAGGCTAAAATACAGCTTTTCTTACCAAGTGTAGGTTGTGCGTTTATTGAGTACAATTATACCATAACCTACATAACAACCTACACTTTGACCTACACTTACAAGCGGGTTTTGGTGATTTCTTATGAGACAACGTGATACTTAATGATAATAACTAAAATCACAATTCACTTTAAATTCAATGGAATAAATAAATTATGTCTATGATTGACAACAAAAATTTAGATAGCCACACACCAATGATGCAGCAGTACCATTTTTCAGTGATTAAGCTGTTGAAATTGAGGAACAAAGTGTTTATTGAGTAGGCTCTAGTTTACTGATGGGATACAATTTGGGGAATTGTAGGTGTGTTTTGATAGAAGCAGATAACTAACCTTTCCTCAGAGCAAAAAAACCACAGATTGGTTGTTTACTCACCTCCACTCAATAGATACACTATTTGCAAGGATTTACAATAGCATAAGGAAAAGGAGCATGGCCTTACACGGAAAATTGATATTGAATGGGGCAGATTATGCACCTTTCAATCTGTATGGTGTGGGTGTTTTCATGGCTTTCTCTGGTAAAGGGGTATACCGGAATAAAGGAGCATGTGGAGCTATTCCGAGCGACGGCCCACTGCCGCCGGGAAAGTACTGGATAGTAGAGCGAGGAGCGGGTGGGCTAGGCTCTTGGGTTAAAGCTAAGGCACAAGATCTATACAACAAATTTTACTATGGCGCTGAATTTGGGCGGGATGAGTGGTTTGCTCTATACAAGGATGATTGGGGTATTGATGACGGGACTTGGATTAATGGTGTTCACCGTGGATTGTTTAGGCTTCATCCGGGGAGAGTGTCTGAGGGGTGTATAACAATCGCACATAACTCCGACTATGCTCTCATCAGAAATGCACTTCTAAGAACGGCTCCAATACAAGTCCCTTGTATGCGATCACTTATGGCTCGTGGTTGGGTTGAGGTAGTAGCCAATGGCTCAAACACTTGCCCGTAGAATTGCGAAAGTTATATTTTATATTATTCTGTCTCTGGTCGTAGCTCGCACCTTAGGTGCTCCTGAAAATTGGATAAGCGACAAGTTCTATTCATGGCTTGGTCATCTTATTTATGGCTCAGGGGAAATAGGTGCTGACAATTACTATGATCTTTATTTTTACGTGTCCATAATAACAGTTTTTTCTATAACAACTTTAATCTATTTAGTTACAATGAAGTTAATTAACAAAATAAGGAACAAATAATATGCCAATTCCTCCGTATATGTGGCTTAAAGATGATGGTGGTGCAGATATTAAAGGTTCTGTTGATGTTCAAGATCGTGACGGTAGCATAGAAATTATTGGGTTAAGCCACGGTATAAATCTTCCAGTGGATAATGCGAATGGTAAAATCACCGGCACTCGTCAGCATTCTTCTATGATGATTGAAAAAGAAGTGGATAGTTCCACCCCATATCTTTATAAAGCAGCAGCTACTGGTCAGACTTTAAAAAGTGCTGAAATCCGTTTTTATCATATCAGTGATGCCGGACAAGAAGTTTGCTATTACACTGTCCTAATGGAAAATGTGAAAATTACGGGTGTTAATTGTGGTGTGCCAAATGTGAAATTAGCTGGCAACGATAAAATGAACCATGTGGAAAGTGTCAGCTTACAGTATGAAAAAATCACCTGGCGAATTGTTGATGGCAATATTCAGTATACTGATGCCTGGAACGAAAGAGCAACAGCATAAACAAGGCCCTGCGGGGCTTTTTAGTTGAAAAGTGAATGCAATCATAATGGAGATCTTTTAAATGAAAACCGTTCAAGACAAAGCTCTGGAACTATTTCGAGAAGAGATCTCTGGGTATTTAGACAGAAACAGGAAAGAAATCCCGTTAGAACTTAATTCTGATTTATTTGAAGCTCCCGGCGATGATCTGCATGAAGCTTTGGATAAATTTGAAAAACAATTTAATGTAGATTTATCACAAGTTAAATGGTCGTATTATTTCCCTTGGGAGAATACTCCACTGCTTATACGATGGTTTAAATTAAAACGGGAAGATGTTGAACGAACCCGTAAACCTTTAACAATCAGAATGTTTTCCGAATCAGCGAAAGCAGGAAAGTGGCTTTATGACTGATATAAATATAACATATTAATTAGAGGTGGATAGTTATGGATTTCATCAATAAGTTAGGACTATATGCAGAATATTTTAATTTCTTTATTCAAAACTACTTAATCTGGGCGATTATTTTAATAGTTGCATTCTTTTTTATTATAGCAAAATATCGTAAAGCTCACTTTTCAGATCAATTAAAAGCGAAGAAATACGTTATCTTCGCCTGCATTGCAATTGTTGCTATATTATTAGCACTCATATTTAATTCCGTTAAGAACGTCGATAACTCGCACCGTAAAACGAACGTTTTTTCAGAATTAAGTTATTAATTCACCAAGTTGTAATTATTAACCAAACTCCATATACAATCGGAACAAGGGCAATCAAAACGACTTGCTCCGATAGTTCTTTTTTGTTCCACCAATGATTATATTTATTTACAGCTTTATTTATTAACGAAACCATTATATCACCCCTCAGTTATTATTTAATAATCTTACATTTTTAATAACAAAAATACGCATAAAGTCAACTCTATATAGAATAAACATATTGATCATCCAATTGCAAAACCGTAAAATATTTATGCTATTTTTAACCTGAAAGGGTATTGTTATCAAATAAGAGAGATATATATGAAAGCTTACACACTAAAAGAACATAAAGATTCAGGAGAACTTCACCTCTTTGAAGGAGATATGCTTCCGAACGATCCTGAATATAAATGTAATTCAAAGGTAAAATCTGTATGCAAAAAAATGGACAAATCAGATAGTAAAAAAAACCGTTTCACATGCGCTACTGAGCAAGAAGCAAGGGAGAAAATCGCTAAAATAGGAAGAAAAGTTTGTGGGACTTGTGTCAGTCATTTATACGAATCCTACTAATATTAAACTGCAATCTCCCAATATTTAAATGATGGTCATATACAATCGGAACAAGTGCAATATCTAGCACTTGCTCCGATGATTTTTCAACCCGCAAAAGAACCAATAAACAATTTAATTGCCACTCCTTCTAATTAAAAATGCTATATATCACATAGTCATTGATAAATATATCCAACACATTATATGTAGATAACTCAATTAAAGGGGGGTAAAATTATCATAACTCAATCCCCCAGAGGACATGTATGAAACGAATAATTGGTTATCTCTTCACCCTGCTTCTGCTCGTTGCCCTTGTGTATGCTGGGTTAGTTAAAGGGGATGTGTTCCCTGAATGGATCATGAGCAAGAAGCTGATGATCCGTTGTGGCCTGATAGGAGTGCTTGGTGGGACCCTTTACTGCCTCCGTGGTGTGTATATAAACAAGTGTGTCAGAAACTGCTGGGATGACCGTTGGCATGTTTGGTATGTGTTGAGGCCTATTGTTAGTGGTATATGTGGTGTTGTGGCTTACCTGTTCCTTAAAGCGGGTTTAATAGTGTTAGATGCATCACAAAATGGCAGTGGTGGTGACTACGGATATATGGCATTTGCCTTCTTTGCAGGGTTGAATGTCGATAAGTTCGTTGGCAAAATTGAAGATGTTGGTATGGCTATTTTTGGGATTGAAAAATCTCGCACAGCAAGATCGGGTGATAATTCTGATCAGAAATAATTAACAAGGATATAATATGTCTGCAAAGATATCTTTCTTTCCTGTTGGCAATGGGGATATGACACTCATCCAAACGGAAGATGGGCAAAATATTTTAATCGATTGCCACATAAGAAAAGGGAAGGAACACCCCGATGTTCTTTCTCAGTTAAGAGAAAAGCTGGATCGTGATGAGAAAGGTAGATTATTTATCCATCTATTTATTTGGTCTCATCCCGATAAAGATCATTGTTCTGGAATTTCTGAGCACTTCCATTTAGGCAAACCCGAAGACTGGAGTGAAAGGTCAGATAAAATCTTTATTAATGAAATCTGGTCCAGTCCGATAGTATTTAGGCGACACCATGCACAAAATCATAATTTAGTCCAAGATGCAAGAGATCTTAATTCAGAAGTAAAACGAAGAGTTAATCTTTACAAAGAAAAACGATATTTAGATGGTGTCGGTAATCAAGTTTTAATCTTAGGTAAAGATGAAAATGGTAAAACTGATGATATCCCTAATATTGTACTGCAACTTGATAATACAACTCGACTAATTAATGGTGCATATTCATACAATTTTGAAGCTCATTTGCTTGCACCATCACCAAAAAAAGATTTGGATGAGGATGAAGATAAGTTAGGTAAGAATCATTCAAGTGTAATTATCAATTTTGAGTTAAAAGGCGATAATAAAACAGCATTCTTTTTAAGTGGTGGTGATGCGGAAGTTGTTTGTTGGGAAGGTGTCCGTAACCGCCTGTTTAAAAATTACAATATGTCGTGGCTTGATTACGATATACTACAAACTCCACATCATTGCTCTTGGCGATCTTTATCGCATGATAGTTCAAGCGGTAAAGGAGATGAAGCAAAAACCTCCGAACTGGCGATGGAAGTATTCAACCGAGCAAAACAAAATGCATTTATAATTGCAAGTTCAGATCCTATTGCAGATGATGCTAATGATCCCCCATCATATCGAGCCAAAGAAGAATATGAAAAAATAATAGATGATGTGCAAGGTCAGTTTTTATGTGTGTCAGACCATAAAAAGAATGGAGAGAATATTCCATTAGAGATTGAAATTTCGGATAATGGTATTAAGAAAATCGCTGCATCTGCATTAGGTATGGCTGAATCATCAAGTGCCGCTGTAAATAGACAAGGTGGTGGTGGTTATGCCTGATTGTCTTAATAAAAAGATAGATCAGTTGAGCACAATCCTTGCACCTTATGGTGCAAGGAAGCTTTCTACGAATGAATTATCAAAATTCAACGATAAATATGTTTGTGCTTGGGAATTAATAACTGATTTAGAACTTAGTAATGAACCTATTGTATTGCAACTAAGATACAAAACTCTTAGTCAATTTGACATTCCAGATGTGTTTATTTCCTCACCCAAAATTGATGTTTGCCAACTCCCGCACTTGGAAAAAAATGGTAAGTTATGTGTTTGGCCTGACAGTTATATCATCGATCATAATGATATGACCTATGCAGTCGATTTACTAAATGATGCTATACTAATGCTAAGAAAAGGGATAAATGGAGATTTAAATGAAGATTTTATTGATGAGTTCCAGAACTATTGGATTTATCAATGTAATAAAATAGATCGACTTATAAGCCTGTGTGATCTAACAAATAAAAACACAAGGTTGGTTTTCGGTTATCGGACTCGGAAATTTGGAGTAATATATTCTGACACACAAAAAGAATTAATTAACTGGTTGGAAAATCAAAAAATATTGCCATTAGAATCGGATGGAAGTAATTCAAAAGATAAGCGAATAAGGCAACAGCATCTATCTAAAATAGTTTCAATTCCATTGATATTCTTCGATGAAGCCTGGTATCCGAGTCAGTATCCCAAAACTGCAAGGGATTTTTTTGAACTCATAAATCAGCAACAGGAAGATTCAGAAAGCACTATTGAATTGATCTTAAGATCTTGTGCTAATATGTTCAATGTCAAGCCAATAATTCTAATTTCATTCCCAACTCCTTCTGGGATGAATATTATAGGAATACAGATTCCCAAGGGAGTTAGTGATCTTGCCTCAGACCGCTTCGATACCAGAGGTCTTAGTCGGGGCCGATTTAGAAATACAGCTTTATTAGATGGATATAGAAATTACATCGATGGAAAGATTTTAAAAAATAGAATAGGCCAAACTAAAACAGAAAATCTCATAGTTGACCGTTCTGACGATTCTTGGTTAACGGGCCGTGAGCATAACAAAACTTACAAGAAAATCTCTGAACATAAAGTAGCTATCGTCGGATGTGGTTCAGTAGGATCTTCGGTATCAAGACTGTTACTTCAATCAGGCATTAGAAAAATGATGCTTTGGGATGATGATTTAATGAAGAGTGAAAACTCTTCTCGTCATCTATTAGGATTTGATTCTGTTTATAAAAATAAAGCATTAGCTCTTGCCTCAAGGCTACGGGAAGAGTTTCCAAATGCCTATATAGAAGCTTTTAATGAAGATTGGACAGAAGATTCCAAGAATAACAAAAAAATTGCAGAAGCCGATATTATAGTAAGCTGCACTGCACATTGGAATACTGAACAGCAGTTAATTAAAAGACAGTCGGAAGACATTCTTGGTGCTATTGTCTTTGCATTTGTTGAAGCTCATGCAATGGCTGGGCATGTAATAGTCAACCAAGTGGATTCTAATGCTTTTAATAGCTGGCATATTACAGAAGGTAAATATATTGGTGCATTAAAATATCCTGCTACTGACTGGAAAGAAAATACTCGCAAAAGAATAGCTGCATGTGCCGGAGAGTTCCAGCCATACGGAGCTATCCCATTGACTAATTTACATGCTCTAACTGCAAGAACAGTAATAGATCTTATTATGGCTCGTTTTTCAAATGAATCTTTTGCTTATAGTTATTTAGGAAGAGAAGCAGAACTTTTAGAGTTGGGTGGAAAATGGAATAATAAATGGATAGCACAATTCGGAAACCCAGAAAAAGGTGATTGTATTATACCTCTTATTTTTAAAAATTCTAATTGGGAAAAATGCGATGCATAAATTTGATTGTACCGAATTAGATTTTAAAATATGCATCAGCCAAAGCATAGTAGATGAATTATTTTCTCACCGTCAAACCCACTGTTTCAGTAAAGAATCTGGAGGTATGTTATTTTCAAATAATCTTAATGACTCAGAGGTTGAAATTAATAAAATTACTATCCCTGGCCCTTCTGACTTGCGGAGAAGAAATTATTTCAAGTTAGACGAGAAGAAAGCCAAAGCAGATATTACTTCATTATTTAAAGAGGGATTTCACTATTTGGGTGATTGGCATACACATAACGAAGCCGTAGCAAACCCTTCTGGGACGGATATCCGCAGTATCCAAGACTTATTTATAAAATCAGGACATACAAGACCCTTTTTCATCATGCTAATAATTCCGAACAAAGCGAATATTTCCAATTGTTATTTGGTAGCAGCAGATGGGGAAAAATTACATAAATTTAAATATTGTTTAGAAAGGAAGGATTTTGAATGAATAACTCATTACATCCAAACTGTATCAAAGCTGCAATAGGGATAGTGGGTATTGGAATTATAGCTGTTATAGTGGTAGTCATTGTAAAAGAACTCAACAATGAAATCCTTTCTAAATATTGGTTGCTAGTTCCTCCAATTTTAATAGCTTTTGGTTTTTCTATTTTCTACGAAAAATTGAAAAAGATTGCAGAGTTTATTTTCTCCATTGCTTCTGCATTGGGAGCATTGACTTTGTGTATTGATACTTTGGCAAATACACAGAATGATCTATTCCCATATTTTTTTCAAAGTGTTATAGGGTATTTAATTATAGTTGTAATAGCTTCTCTTTCATTAGCAAAAATAATTTCCGCAATTATATTAAAAAAATTACCATAAATACGGATGAATGCTAATAATGCGGAGATTATACCTTATCTCTGCATTTATTTTCAAAAAAGTAAAAGAATGGGAAAGCCATCATGTAAAAGAAACTAGCTAATACTACGAATACCTCCACGACACTTCCATCTTTATATAATGGCTGACTGAATGGTAGATTAAAGAAAAAACAGACTACAAAGATTATGGCCATTAAATTTTGATATCTTTTATTACCCTTCATATATACCTCTTTTATATAATTGCTATGTTTAATTCTTTATACATTATGAAACAACTTTGTCAATTATCTAAACTTCTTATATTATTATTTAGCAAGGGCTAACTTATCGAAGCTACGCTTCTCAAGTTGACCTTGCTTTTTCGCCCTTCGGTTGAAAAAGAACATCAAAAACTAAAAACCATAATGCAAAAACACTCTGAAGATGTTGTATTATTTCAGCAATAGCTTCGTTTTTATTCAACCTAAATTACCTGTATACATTGACATTTTTCTTTTGTGAAATATAAATATTCTAAGCATAAGGAATATGCTTCGGATAAAAACACGAATGGAGTTCGTATGGAAAATACTTTTAATAAAATTAATAAAAATGAATCATATCAAAATTTACTAAGAACGCATTGCATCAGTGTTCGACTGAACCATGAAGAACTACAGCTTCTCAATGCTAAACGTGGAGAGAAAAGCAAGGGGGAATGGCTCAGATTAGCTTCTCTTGATAAGCTTCCCATAGTAGTTCCTTCGATCAACATAGAAGCTTGGAAATCCCTCAGCGAAATATCACAGAAGCTGAACAAGCTACTTATTCATCTCGAAAGTAAAAGCACTGGTGGTGAGCTTACAAAGACAGAGATCTTCGCAGTGAAGCGCCAAATTTCTGAGCTTCGCTTCTGTCTTACATCCTCCAAGAGATCTATGAGTTAGCTTTAATGAAAGGAATGCAAAAAATCAAAAGAGGGAAAACCTTTAACGGGCTAATTTCTTATTTATTAAAACCTGCTTCGCACCACAAGTCAGATCCGTATGTGGTCGGTGGCAATGTCATAGAAAGCTTCTCAGAAGCACTAAGTGCAGAGTTCAATGCGACGAAGCTCCTACGATCCGATGTAAGTAAACCTGTATGGCATAACTCTTTACGTCTTCCTGTTGGTGAGAGTTTACCAATGCAGAAATGGAAACAGATAGCTGATGACTACATGAAGCGTATGGGCTTCTCTGAAACGCATCTACGTGCATACGTGCTTCATGATGATAAAGATGGCCAACATATTCACATAGTAGCAAGTCGCATCGATGCAACATCCGGGAAGCTCTACTTAGGTAAAAATGAGAACCTTATCAGCACACGTATCATCCAGGAACTTGAAAAGGACTACCAGCTAACAAGAACTAAAGGAACTGATGCTATGAAACCTTCTTCCTCACCTGCCAAACGTAAAAAATCACGTAATGAAGCAATGTTAGAAGAGAGAACTGGCGAGAAATGTGCAAAGACAATCATACAAGAAGCTATAGATACACTCATAACCAGCAAGATTTCCGAAGAAAGGTTTGTACAGCAGCTTGCAGATCAGAAGATAAAAGCAATCCCCAACAGGGCTTCAACCGGAAAAATGAACGGTTTTTCCTTTGAATACGCCAAAATTTCATTCAAAGCATCCCAATTAGGTAAAAAGTATTCATGGAAGAACTTAGAACCATTTATTGTTATGAGTTCTCTTCCTGATAAAAATGAGTCTTGTGTTTTGAATGACATTAGAGAAAATTTTAATGAAGCCAAAGAAACAGGAAAAAATGATTTATCTTCAGAAGAACATCAAACAGTAATTAAATCTTGCTTACCCCTGTTCAACCCAACAGATATTTTATTACCCTTACCAGAAAAAGCAGTGTCTGAAAATAATAATGTTTATACAGGAAAAGTTAAGCCCAATAGCAAGAGTTATATCAACATAACAATGAGGTGGTTAGAAACCATTCCTTTTATAGATTTGATAGTCAACACCTTCAAAAAGCTAAACAATTCATTGTTAAAAGGTTACAAAAAGCCCTTCAGGATTTTTTCTGCCACGTTCCTTTCTTTAGAACCACCATCTCTTTTATCTGTTGAAAAATACACTCAAAAAAGCGGTTTTGGACTGAAAAATTAATCATGATAGAGCTATAAATAGCTATACCACTGATTTTACGGAAAATAATTGATCGTTTATACCGATCTATAAAGTAACAATGATAGGCATCAACTATCAAATTATAAAATATCGATCGGTACAAATGATTTGATAACTTTGCAGCTTCGTACACAATGTACGTTGAAGGGACTATCGGCTAATAGATTGATTTTACTAGCCTATTTTCATTTTTTTTACATCGTACAGGAACAAACGTATGAAATACTTCATGATGAAGCGTGTATTGCTGGCGATTGCACTCCCTGTTTTTGTTGCTTATTTTGGGGGGGCTAAGGTTATGTCAGTTTATTGGGTACCCCTGTTTTTTATCAGTGCTATGTTATGTGCAACAGCTTATGGCAAATATGTCGTTAAAAAAAATAACTCTGCCACTTTGAATTATCTTAATGATAATAATGATGGGATCTATCGTCATAAATTCAATGATTGTGAAATCCGGTTAGACACAAATAAACAAGAGGTTTTCCTTAAAAATAGCGAAGGAGCAAATACATATTCTTTTGAGGAAATTAAAGAGTGGAGCTACAACATTACCTATGGTGGTGAAGTTGCAGGTGCTGGATTAAGCAGTATCAGAGAGAACGGTAAAACATTAAGTCAAAACATCGCTGATACAGGTCTCTTTATCCGCGTAAAAGACGTTCGTAAACCAGAATGGCATATCCGGTTCTATCCTCGTAATGATTCTTTTAACTCTCGTAAGGGCATTAATGATCTCAAAGCACAACTTAATCAATGGATGGAGATCTTTGATCAGAACTTGAATCCAGCATGAAATTAAGTATCTTATACTTAAAACAGAATCTATAAGTGGACAGATTCTGTTTTAAGTGTTTTTATTATAGTTCGCTGCATAGTTGAGATTTCTTTCTTTTAATGATCTTGCCAAAATAGAACGATCATATTTTCTTTTTTCTGTTATAAATACATTTTCAGAATCGGATTTGTTTTTCATAATGAAGTGAATAAGTAATCCACACATTCTTCTTATTTTATCTGCATCTATTACTCTTTTTTCAACATTAGTAATAAAGCAATAATATGATGTAAGCATAAAGGATAAAACGACATCTCTGTTAGCTAACTCTATATTATCAATGTCATTGAAGTGGCACACTAAATTTGGCCACCTGAATAGAGGTGATATCATCGCCTCATAGTCAAAACAGGTGACATAATGACCAGAAGTAATAGACGTAATTTCAGCCCAGAGTTCAAACTTGAAGCCGCACAGTTGGTCCTCGATCAGCATTACACCGTTTCCGCTGCTGCCACGGCAATGAATGTCGGTAAGTCCACCATGGATAAATGGGTCCGTCAGCTTAAAGAAGAACGCATCGGTAAATCCCCAAAAGCCTCACCGATAACGCCTGAACAGATAGAGATCCGCGAGCTAAAGAAACGACTTCAACGTATTGAAATGGAAAACGATATTTTAAAAAAGGCTACCGCGCTCTTGATGTCGGACTCCCTGAACAATTCTCGCTAGTTGAGAAACTCAGGACGCGGTTTTCTGTTTCCACTGTTTGCAAGGTGTTCGGGATCCATCGCAGCAGCTATCGATACTGGTTCAATCGGCCACGTTTACCTGATGCGGAGCGTGTCCTTTTACTGGGGTTGATCCGTGAAGTTCACCACGCCAGTCAAGGTTCCGCAGGGGCGCGAAGTATTGCCGATATGGTCAGCGCAAAGGGAATGCCTTTAGGTCGTTGGCGGGCAGCTAAGCTAATGAAAGAACTGAATATCGTCAGTTGCCAACAACCCGCGCATCGCTACAAAAAGGCCACCAAAGAGCATGTAGATATCCCGAATCATCTGGAGCGTCAGTTCGCGGTGACCGAGCCTAATCAGGTATGGTGCGGTGATGTGACGTATCTCTGGACGGGTAAACGGTGGGCTTATCTGGCGGTGGTTTTGGATTTATTCTCCCGCAAACCAGTCGGCTGGGCGATGTCGTTTTCACCTGACAGTGCGCTGACGGGAAAGGCATTAACGATGGCCTGGGAATCAAGAGGTAAACCCGCGGGTATTATGTTCCATTCAGATCAGGGCAGTCACTATACCAGCAGGAAATTCAGACAGTTACTGTGGCGATATCGTATAAAGCAAAGCATGAGCCGGCGGGGAAATTGTTGGGATAATAGTCCAATGGAACGCTTTTTCCGAAGCCTGAAATCAGAATGGGTACCGAAAAGTGGTTACGCTAATTTTAGCGACGCAAACATAGCGATAACGAGTTATATCATTGGCTATTACAGCCGGCTCAGACCCCACCAATATAACGGTGGATTAACACCCAATGAATCAGAAAGATTGTTTTGGGAAAGCTCTAAAGCCGTGGCCAATTTTTGTTGACCACTTCACATTTTTATACTTTATATAAAATCCAACACAAAACAGATAAGATTTATCTATTATATCAGATTCTGACATCCCAGACTCTTCGAGCTTTTTAATGAAGCGTTCAAAGAGTATTAGAAAACGTTCCATGCTATTTAGTTTTTCCATAATTTGCATCCTTGCAATTGTTAACGTCCGTATTTCTGTCTATACAATTAGCATAATATTCAATCATGTCAATAGTTAAAACCTATCAATATTATCTTTTAATGATGGGAAAGTTTTCTTCTATCTCATGTTCTTTTATCCCTTTTAGATAGCAACTGTACTGTAGCTTAGCTATATTCTCTTGCAGTATATTGTTCAGGTTAGACAGTTCTGCAACTTTGATTTCTAATTTATCGATCTTTTCGTAGGCTTTTTTAATGCTGGATGGTTTGTCAGCGAGATCAACTTTCTGCCTGATAGCCTTCTTTTTAGCCATGTATAAATCTACGATTTCTTTGTGTGTATATAAGGATTGCCTTGTTGGGGTTTTCCCGATCTTTCTTGATACTTTTTTGCATAAGTTGTCCCAAGTTAGCTTGTCGCTTTTCATGTTCCACTCGGTGATTGAATAAAGTATATAATCGATATCTCTTCTACTTAAATGTTTTGCCATACTCTCTCCTATTTTTTATTGAGTTTTTCTTTATATTTAAGATGTAGTTCTAACCATTGTTCTGCACCATACACACCATCGTTCTTATCCTGTTCAGTTCTATATACCAGCTTGTCTACAAGATCGGTCAGCTCGGTGCTGCCGCTACCTGTTGTGTCATCTAAGCCAGAGAACCTGGAGCAGGGTTTGATAGAGTAGTGATGTAGGCAATAGCCCTGTTCTGTAGCAAGCACAGCTCCATGCACATCAGGGTCAAGGTTCGGGTCAGAGATGCCACTATCAGTTCCTAAGAAAGGCTCAATGGTACTTTGCTTCTGTTCGCTTATGTCAATGGCATACCCCTTCATGTGTTCTTCGGAAACATGGTTGTAATTTCTATTGCTTGTAATCCTATTACGCCCAGACCATCTTGCGATATCAAAATCATTCATCCCGCCAAGATATGCGAACGTATTAAGTAAATGCCTTGCCTGATGGCTATATACAATCAATGGTTTGCCATCTCTATCAAAAAAACCATGTCTTTCAAATATATTTGGTCCTCCTATCTTTTTGTGTCCAATTTCCAATATGAGGCTATTAGCTGAATATTTGTGAATTTGCCACAGATTAGTTTGTGCATCTTCATTAAGTTGATAACCATTAACAATACATAGAGCATTGGAATATTTAATCCCTTTTTCCCTATCGTAATATGGGAAATCTGGCGGCGGCGAATTATGGATTGTTTGGAATAGAGTTTTCAGTGTATAGGAGTACTTTTTACCCAAGAATGTTTTTTTATCATTTAATAACAAAGATTCTATTTTTGCTTTATAACCATGTTTCCATTTTAAATTAACATCATAACCTAAAGCTTTATATACCTGAGCACTTGTTAGAGGTTGTTCTTCATCTACATCTGGACAAGTAGGCAGTCTAAAAACTGATGATTTGTTTTCATGCCATAACGCGATGGCTCTTGCGTTCGCTGATAGTCTCCTGAGTCTTGCCACTGCTTTTTGAGCTACGGGAACCATTATCGAAGGTATCCATTTAATATCTGCTCCATATCCTTTTGCTGAATAAAAGCGAAGCCCATAATGCTCTGCACCATCTTTATCTTGTTCAACGATTTCACAATCGGCCGGTAAAGCAAGGATCTCTGAAATTCTACTCGGAGCACACATCAAAAGAGCGAATACAGAACTTACATACTGATCCTTTTCACTTAGTTTCGAATCTTCTTTTGCAAAAATACTCGCTAATGCTTCAATGGCAGATAAATTTGATAATTTTCCATTTTCTCCAATTACTTCTGAAAGCGGTTTATAACATTCGACCTGTTTTAATTTTAAAGGAGACACCCATCCTATAAAAAATCTTCTGACTAATTTCTTTTCAACCAAGAATATAGAAAACCTTTCTAATACTTTTGATAGTTTGTATACAGAGTATTCTGAAAAACTTTTTTTTATTATATTTAAAGCCAAATCAAAAACCATAGTATCACAGTTAGTTATACATGCACTGCCCTTTAATTTGATTAGTGATTCTTCGATGCATTTTAAAACAACCATCTCTCGTTGAAATTTCTTCTTCTTTGTTAGACCTCTTTGATAAATAATGTAAGACTTCGCAAAGTCAACAAACTCCAAATTCATTGAATTACCATCTTCCCAATGTTTGGTTTTTAGTTTGGTGAATGTGCCCAACTTATACCAAATATTGTCATCCCATGTATGCATTCTTTTTTGATGGTTAAATTGCTGCTTACAAAATGATATGAATTGTTCTAAATTTTTCTCCTTCTCATCATTAACTGGTTTAAATATTAAGACAGTCATTTTACCCCCTTATTCCATGCTTTAAAATGTTGACAACCATCACAGTTTCTATTGTTTTTATTTTCTTTTTTTATGTCCATTGTGAACACTTTTTGTAATAAATCCCCCTGGTATCCTCTTTTACCAAGAAATACATCTGATATATCTGTTAGATAACGTTCTACTGCTTTGTCTATAACATTGACGTTATCAGGTAAGTTTTTAATATAATAACCTGCACTGGTATCAGACGAATGATCCATTGCGAAAGCAATTGTGCTTAAGTTTCCTCCACTTCTGGCTAATAACGTCCCGAATGTATAGCGAAACCTTACTGGATGAATTTTCAATAATTCCCCTGTCCTTGGAGAATACATTTTAAATTTCTTAGCAAAATCTTTTAACCAAAATCGAGCCTGATCTGTTCTGATATGTAAAAAATCACATTGTAGGTACTTAGAGAAATCTATCCCATCTGAAACTTTACATAATTGAGGGATTGAAAGAAATATAGGCAAATCGTCGAAAAACTTCTCATTTAAATCTTCAGCAATAATTTCTTTAACTTTATCTATATTGTGAACCATTACTTTCATTAAATGTTGCCAGATATCCTCTGTAATTTCTATTTCTCTGAACGTCCCCCTGAACACATTATTCTTTTGCTTAGCTCTCGGTATTCTTAAAAAGTATCCCCCTTCATTCTTTATAACATCTCGGTGTTTTAATGACATGATTTGAATAGGTCTTCTACCACTTAGTAGTAAAATCCTTGTGAAAATATAACAATACTCACTTACTGTGCCTCGATTTATACCCGTTTCAAGTCCATCTACAATCATTTTAATTTCCAGATCATTAAATGGACCTAATTTTGGGTCTCTTCTTTTAACGACATCTCCATGAACACTTGTAGGGATAGTTATTACTTTTAAATATTCATAAGCATTGTCATCTATTCCATAATAACCAAGTTCTTTCCATTTAATTATAAAGCTCTTAAACATTATGAATTTTTCGTAATCTTTGCTCTGCAAGTCGCTATATGCAGTAATAAGTTCATGTTCACTGAAAGTCCTAACATTATAACCAAAAATAATAGCTTTTATTTTAACAACAAATGAACTTACTGACTCTGGTTTGTATACCTGTGCAAAATAAGAAAGAGTATGAATGAAACCTTCATGATAAATTTTTTCTAAAAAATCATCCAGAAATGATAAGTTAATTATTACTCCCCTTTTCAGATTCCAAATTTTTTCTCTGAGATCAAATTCATATCCAGCCATACTATATCTTATATTGAATTCTTCTTTAAGTATTGTCTGATTAATCATCGCCCATCACCTCAATTATTTTACACATCTTTTTTTGCATTGCTTTCTGGATTTGGCTACAGATCTCTTTAGTGAATCTTTGATTGTACACCTTCGATATGTTTGTATTCGGAACCCATCCCATAACATAAGATCGAATTAACTCTTCATTTATGTTCCCATTTTCTATCGTCGCATTCCTTACCTCTTTAGAAAATTCATAGTTCCAGGTATGCCTCAACTTATGTCCTGAAAAATTCTTTGGTAAGCTATCAATCTCTTTTATTCGCTCGAATAACTTCTCATACGCTGCCATTGTCAACGGTAATCCTCTATTCAGAGAGCTACCCTGTGTTATGAACAGAAAATCATGTTTGTGCTTCTTTATGTTCTTTTGTCGTTCACCTTGTATGTAAAAGTAGATCTTACTTTCAAGCCACTCTGACATGTAAATGTTTCTGTTCAAAGTTTTAACAAGCGGCTGCTTGATCCTGTTATCCGTAAGATCATCATGACGACGAATAATTTTGATCGTCCTGTTTTCAAGATCTATATCTCGCAAACGAATGTTCAAAAGCTCTCCTGCTCGCACACCCAACATGTACAGCATGATTACTATTAATTCATTCCTTGTGCGAACTGTCTTTGAAAACGGATTTTGAGGAGAGGATGATTTTATTGCAGAAAAAAGTTGCCTCTTTTGGTGATCATCAAGAGATTTTGACTCTGAGGTATAATAGTCATCATCATAACAAAGTTTCGGTTTTTTGCTATCCAGCGTTCTTATGAATACATTTTGTTTTTTTACTTCCACTTTCTTATCATATAAAAGATAGTTAGAAAGCCATGTGAAATACCTGCTAATCCAATTTATCCTGTTATACTTAGTTTTTACACTTATTGGTTGCCTTCTTCCATGTGTAATTTTTACAACTTTTTTTGTAGTATGGTTTAAACCTAAATAGTAGACCAATTCATCTATCTCTTGAATAGTCAGGAATTCTAATTCCATTATCCTTTCTATTATGTTTATATTCTTCAGATTTAAATAATCATTCAATAACAGTAAGGTTCTGATTACTGCTTCCATCGTCTTTACTGAGTGAGTTCGGTTTCTCACCTCTACTGTTATATACATGTTTTCGTAATATCTCGGTATGTTAGTCGCCTTATCAAATAACAAACAATACCTCTCACCGTTCTCAAACATGAAATTCTTTACATAAAAATTACCCACAATAACCCCCTTTTTTTTACTTTTTATTCTCTAACTATGGTTGCAATTTAACCATCTTTAATTTTGACTATTTTTTCCAATCCTAAATAAATCATAAATATATGGAACATTTGCCTTTTTTTGCAAATTTTTTACAATTTCATTTAATAGTAGAACTAAGCTCTGTTATGTTTACTGCCTTTTCCTTTTAATTACGAGAAAGTAGTATAAACAATACCTGTAATAACAAACGTAAAAAATATCGCAAATAACTCGAAATAAGCCCTGAAAATAATTGACAAAATTATTGTTTATAACATTACATGATAGAATGTATGCAGTACAAATTTATTTTCAGCAAAAACAAAAAAAAAAAATTAATATACCGTTATCAGTAGTTATCTCTCTGGAAATAAAAGCGTGATACAATGGTCTTCTGGTTTGCAAATGCATTGACTATGGAAGGTTCACCATGAATAGAGTATTGAAAACACTCGTTATTGGATTGCCACTTATAGGTGTTTTTTACGGAATATACTTTGGATATTTTCCTAATGCACCAGATATGCACCGGAAGGAAGATATAATAGGAACGTGGGCAACAAATGGTTCGTATTCATATAATGAACAGGGAATTATAGTAAGCACAAAGGTAAAAACATCTTATTTTTCAAACGGAAAATACAATGTTAGTGGCGAAATGTCTTATAGCTCCGATAAAATCAATAATGAAAATTTGTTCGTATCCTATAGAGTTAACGGTGCAGGCGAATGGCAGATCAATGATAAAGAGTTAGTTATCTCCCTCAATAATTTAAAATCCAATCCTGATAAAATCATTTATAATGGAGAAAAAATAGATCTTGATAATTTATCTCTTCTTGAAAAACTCACAAACAAAAAGTTTCCTGCTGTAGAAGACATGTTAGCGAAAGGGGCAAGCCAATCGTATAGAATCATCATTGATAACCACAATTACAAAAAACTCGATGTGATAAATCCCTTTGGAAATAATTTTAACATGGAAATGTATAGAGAGAAGTAGGCGTATGCATAAAACACGGCCAGTGTTCCATTGGTCGTATTTTTCCGCACACACCTAACCATATAGTTAGGTTTTATTGATTATAAAATTTTCATAGAATATTAAGTTCAACTCATACGTTGACTTTAGATTTATTTCACTATAGATATTAGTAAATACCATATATTTATAGAGGTGCTATATGAATAAAATAAAAATACAGTTTTTCAATGAAAATGATGATATCGATGAAACAGAGTTTTTCCAGTCCAGGAATAATTACGATGATGAGTTATTTAGTGAATACCGAGAATTTTTATTCAGAGATGCAAATGATAATATTTTCAGGAGGAAAATAAAGATACCTGTAGTGTCCTTAATTAAAGAAAATACGATTGTTGATTTTGTTGAAGAAGATAACTGCGTAATGCTTTCTTTTAATAATGAATACCAAAAAGAAAGTGATGTTATAAATGAACCCGATAACCATTATAGAAAACCGGGAAATATTCGCCGTCTGTTGTCTCCAGGTGAAAACAATGGGAGGCTATGTGATATAGATCTCCCATTAGAAATTTTAAAAGACCAACATAAAGGTTATATCCGAGTTTCTTTAACTACTCAGGGCGATAGTGAGGGTTTAGTTTAAGTAATTCATCTTCTGCTTTTTGCAGTGTTTCAAATGGTCCAATTTCGTCTGTTGGATCATTTTTATTAACAAGGAAATATTCATATTCATCCTTATCTTTTAGATTACTCTTTTTCTTAAGTCTCTTATCGATATAGTATTCTTTTGACTTACTTTTGTATGAGCCTGTTTTCATTTTTTCTACATTCCTTTAAAGTTAAGGGCTGTTTCAATAGTTTGCTTTTCCAATGCAGCATTTGAGCTTTTAATTAAATAATTTAAAACTTCATTAAATAAATCATTCCATTTCTTTCTTTCATCGACATTAATCCAATCCATAAAGAGAGCTTCTTCTATGGAGGTCCAGATTACTTTTTTATTAGGTTCTTCCAGTAGCTGCCTGAAGATATCATCAGGAGTAGTTAGTGCATGGGATATGATTTTGCTTGTAGAGCCAGTATTGCTGGTGATCTGCCAGAAAGGTTGAGGCTCGGTTAAATCAGATATGCAGGTAAATGCTAATCCCCGAACTTGAGCAGCGTGCATTGTGCTACTGACTCTATGGCTATCTCTCCAGGAACGAAGGTCTTTCAATAGGTAATTAACCCGCTGGTTTCTGGCTTTACTGTCTTCAGATTGATACTGGACGTAGATTGGTCCATTGCCGTTCTGACGATAACGGGCAAGAGTTTTGACACTGATACCAAGGTAGAGTGCCGCTAAATCGACACCTAACGTAGTGTCATCAGGCATATCACCAAATAACTGCCAAACTTCGGACAGTTCTCTCAATGTTTCAACAACACTCATCCATTACTCCCTGTTGTCAGATAATGGTGGATATTTTGCTGATGCTAAAAGTGCATTGTATAACGTAGGCGCAGTCATCAACATATGCAATTCAATGCGCTGTAGAGCCTCGTAAACCCGATCTTCGTCTGGAACTGCATAACGCTCTGTTGGATCTGTCGTATTGCGGTGGTTAAGCAGCTTCTTAACGACAGCATAAGAAGTAAGTTCTTCTGCTACTCTTCCGAAAGTTCGTCTTAGGTCATGCATACCAAGTTTGACGATCTCAGCTTCCGTACATAGATACTCTCTCAAACTTTTACTATCTGAATAGTGTCCAGCTTTGCTTCTTTTGGAACGGGCAGGGAAAACCCATTTTAGTCTTTCTTGACGAGTTTCTGCTTCCTGAACAATGTCCCTTCTGTCTTCCAGCACCCGTTTCACAGCATCACAAATAGGAAGCTCGTGGTCATTTCGGTTCTTTGTGTCGTAGAATCGAATCTTTCGATTTTCGAGATCGACATAGCTTGTCGTTTTGGCTTCTTCGTTAGTAAGGTATTCTCGCCAGCACAGAGAAGCTGTTTCTTCTTTACGAGCACCAAGAAGAACCGTCAACAGTAGGTAATCACAACCCAAACGGTTAAAGCTTCTCTTGTTGTGTAGTGCAGTCAGAAATCTACCTAAGCTGTCTTTCGGAGAAAGTGGGTTTCGAACACCTTTCGCTTTGTAGCTATCTTCAAGCTCAGAACGAGTCCTGAATTTTTTCTGTACCTTTAAAATGCTAAAAGGGTTGTAGGATAGTGAAGGTTGCCGTTGCTGTGTCTGCGCATTCCCTGCTTCAATCTCGATTGCGTGTTTGACCGCAACGTTGGCCCACCTGAATGTCTGCTCCGCTGCTGTTCTGGCTCTTGAGGCAATTTCATCAAACTTACGAAGGATGTCATTACCAGTGAGATCCTTCACTCGTAAAGCTTCCCACTCTTTCAGACGATTTTCTGCTTTGTTCAGCACATTAAGTGTATTCGGCTTTGCTGGTTTAGACCTTCCAAGTAGGTGTTGACGGTATTGAGCGAACACTTCACTGATAGTGAGTTCTGAAGCTTCTGTTTCTCGCTTAATCCTATTAGGATTCCTCTTTGTTGCGATCATCGTCTGAACCAACTGTCGTGCTGCTTCACGAGCTTGATCGATACTCGGAAAATCAGAAACATTCCCAACTTTTACTTTAAGCACAGAACTTGGTTTCTTACCTTCACTCACACTACGATCACCAGAAGATACTCTTCGCTGGATTACATAGGTTTTTTTCGTCAAACTTACCTTTACCCCGAATCCCACAGGGGCGTCCCTGTGATCATCAAAGACTATGTAAGGTTTTTGATCAGGGTTAGCTTCGAAAACAACTTTTCCAGAGCTACTAAGTTCTGGCTTAACATGGATGCTTAACTTGTTGATAATAAAAGACTGAGTGAGAGTTGTTTTCAAAGTACCACCACTGTTTGTAGCCCAGAAAAAGAGTAAAACCAATCTATCACGTTCTGAGCTACAGGTGAGCTACAAATTTGCGGGTTCATGTGAGTTTAACAGAGATTTAAACGGGGCCACATGAGCACCTGAAAGAATATAAAAATGAGTAAAATCAATATGAATGAAGACATTGACAAGGACTTCTCTAGCCACACGCCGATGATGCAGCAGTATCTTCGGCTAAAGGCCCAACATCCTGAAATACTCCTATTTTATCGGATGGGAGATTTTTATGAGCTGTTCTACAGTGATGCCAAACGCGCGTCTCAGTTATTGGATATCTCACTGACAAAACGGGGGGCTTCCGCCGGTGAACCTATTCCTATGGCAGGTGTTCCCTATCATTCGATAGAAAACTATCTGGCAAAGCTGGTTCAATTGGGTGAGTCAGCGGCTATCTGTGAGCAAATCGGTGATCCGGCTACCAGCAAAGGGCCGGTTGAACGTAAAGTCGTGCGAATCGTGACCCCCGGTACCGTGAGTGATGAGGCCCTACTGCAAGAGCGCCAAGATAACCTTCTGGCAGCTATCTGGCAGGATCCGCGTGGATTTGGTTATGCGACACTGGATATCAGTTCAGGCCGCTTTAGCGTTGCAGAACCTGCTGACCTTGAAACTATGGCTGCTGAGTTACAACGTACCAATCCCGCAGAGTTACTTTATCCAGAAAACTTCCAGCAAATGTCGTTGATCGAACATCGACATGGCTTACGTCGCCGCCCATTATGGGAGTTTGAGCTGGATACAGCCAAACAGCAGTTAAACCTGCAATTCGGCACCCGCGATTTAATCGGTTTTGGTGTCGAGCAAGCCCATCAGGCACTTCGGGCTGCGGGCTGCCTGCTGCAATATGTTAAAGATACCCAGCGCACCTCCTTGCCCCATATCCGTGGCTTGACCATGGAGCGTCAGCAAGATGGCGTTGTAATGGATGCTGCAACCCGTCGCAATCTTGAACTAACGCAGAATTTAGCGGGTGGAACGGAAAATACGCTGGCGGCGATCCTGGATTGCACGGTAACAGCCATGGGCAGTCGCATGTTGAAACGCTGGCTGCATATGCCAATCCGTGACACCAAAGTGGTGACTGATCGCCAGCAAGCCATTGGTGGTCTGCAAGATATTACCGCTGAACTGCAAACGCCACTGCGTCAGGTCGGGGATTTAGAACGTATTTTGGCACGACTGGCACTACGAACCGCTCGCCCGAGAGATTTGGCAAGAATGCGACATGCATTTCAGCAACTACCTGAGATTCATCGTTTATTGCAGCCAGTGAATGTTCCCCATATCCAAAATTTACTGTCGCAAGTCGGCCAGTTTGATGAATTACAAGATTTACTGGAACGCGCAATTGTTGAAGCGCCGCCAGTATTGGTACGAGATGGTGGTGTCATCGCCCCTGGCTACAATACCGAGTTAGACGAATGGCGGGCGCTGGCTGATGGTGCAACCGATTATCTAGACCGGTTGGAAATCCGTGAACGCGAAAAGCTGGGTCTGGATACTCTAAAAGTCGGTTTTAATGGTGTTCATGGCTATTACATTCAGGTTAGCCGTGGTCAGAGCCATTTAGTACCGATCCATTATGTTCGCAGGCAAACGTTGAAGAATGCCGAGCGCTACATCATTCCAGAGCTGAAAGAGTATGAAGACAAAGTTCTGACCTCGAAAGGCAAGGCTTTGGCGATTGAAAAAGGTTTATACGAAGAAATTTTCGATCTGCTGTTGCCGCATCTACCTGAGTTACAAACTAGCGCCAATGCACTAACAGAACTTGATGTTTTGGCGAATCTGGCCGAAAGAGCCGAAACACTCAACTACAACTGCCCTGTACTGACTGATAAACCGGGGATCAAAATTACGGGCGGCCGTCATCCGGTAGTAGAGCAGGTACTTAGTGAGCCTTTTATTTCTAACCCGCTGACACTATCACCTCAACGCCGAATGCTGATCATTACTGGCCCCAATATGGGCGGTAAAAGTACCTATATGCGCCAAACCGCATTGATAGTTTTACTGGCACATATGGGCAGCTACGTTCCTGCAGATCAAGCCACTATTGGGCCGGTTGATCGCATATTTACTCGCGTCGGTGCTGCTGACGACCTGGCATCCGGCCGCTCAACCTTTATGGTCGAAATGACAGAAACAGCCAATATTCTGCATAATGCCACCGAACAAAGTTTGGTATTAATGGATGAAATTGGTCGCGGCACATCAACCTATGATGGCTTATCATTGGCTTGGGCCTGCGCTGAAAATCTGGCTAGCCGTATCAAAGCCATGACGCTATTTGCCACTCATTACTTTGAGCTAACGACCCTGCCGGAAAAAATGGAAGGGGTAGTCAATGTTCATCTTGATGCATTGGAACATGGCGAAACCATCGCTTTTATGCACAGTGTGCAAGATGGCGCGGCGAGTAAAAGTTATGGTTTAGCTGTTGCAGCCTTGGCCGGTGTACCACGGGATGTGATTAAGCGCGCGCGGCAAAAACTGAAAGAGCTAGAATCCTTGTCCAACAATGCAGCCGCAAGCAAAATTGATGGCTCGCAACTCACGTTGCTAAATGAAGAGGTATCCCCAGCGGTGGAAGCCTTAGAGTCATTAGATCCAGACTCCCTATCACCACGTCAGGCGCTTGAGTGGATTTATCGCCTGAAAAATATGGTGTAACCCAGTTAACGGTTAATTGTCGCCATAAAAAAACGGTGAACATCAGTTCACCGTTTTTGTGTTTTCCAGACTGTTTGCGATAGTATCGCTATTCGCGGAACAATGCTTCGATGCTCAGGCCCTGGGCTTGCAGAATTTCCCGCAAACGACGTAACCCTTCAACCTGAATCTGGCGCACACGTTCACGTGTCAAACCAATTTCACGACCAACATCTTCCAATGTTGCAGCTTCATATCCTAACAGACCAAAACGACGGGCCAGAACTTCGCGCTGTTTTGCATTCAATTCGAACAGCCATTTAACGATACTTTGTTTCATATCGTCATCTTGCGTGGTGTCTTCTGGGCCATTTTCATTTTCGTCAGACAGAATATCTAACAAAGCTTTCTCTGAATCACCGCCTAAAGGTGTATCAACAGAAGTGATACGTTCGTTAAGGCGCAACATACGACTCACATCATCAACTGGCTTGTCGAGTTGCTCTGCAATCTCTTCTGCGCTCGGTTCATGATCTAATTTATGAGAAAGTTCTCGTGCTGTACGCAAATAAACGTTTAATTCTTTAACGATATGGATAGGCAGACGGATAGTTCGGGTTTGGTTCATTATTGCCCGTTCAATTGTCTGGCGTATCCACCATGTGGCATAAGTGGAGAAACGAAAACCGCGTTCTGGGTCAAACTTTTCCACCGCGCGGATAAGACCGAGGTTGCCCTCTTCAATCAAATCCAGCAGTGCTAAACCGCGATTACTGTAACGGCGGGCAATCTTCACTACCAACCGCAAGTTACTTTCGATCATACGCCGACGTGAAGGCACATCTCCGCGCAATGCACGTCGGGCAAAATAAACCTCTTCTTCTGCGGTCAATAACGGCGAATAACCAATCTCACCAAGATAGAGCTGTGTCGCATCCAGCACTCGCTGGGTAACACCTTGCGCCAACAGCTCATCTTCTGCTAACTCGCTTTCAGTAGGTTCATCTTCTACTAATGCTTTTTCGTCGAAAATTTCAGTTTCCGTACTGTTTTCATCAAAATCAGCATCTTCATGCAACTCGTTAACTTTCAGCGTATTTTGGCTCATATGCTGCTCCTACCCGTGAATCCGGCGAGCAGAATACAGCGTATTCTGCCCAATCTATCGCTGCGGAAGGTAACGCAGCGGGTTTACGGATTTCCCCTTGTAACGAATTTCAAAGTGCAATCTTACTGAACTGGTTCCGGTGCTACCCATGGTTGCTATTTTTTGCCCCGCCTTCACTTCTTCTTGTTCCCGGACCAGCATTGTATCGTTATGAGCGTAGGCGCTCAGGTAATCATCATTGTGTTTGATGATGATTAGATTACCGTAACCACGCAGTGCGTTCCCGGCATACACAACTCGCCCATTTGCTGTAGCGAAAATTGGTTGCCCGCGAGAACCGGCGATATCAATCCCTTTATTGCCCCCTTCGGAAGCAGAGAAACTATCGATCGTTTTACCTTCAGTTGGCCATTTCCAGCTACTGACTGGACCACCATTGCTGGTAGGGTCACTGATTGTACTGCCTGGCGCGGTAACAGGTGCGGTTGTAGCGACAGCGGCCCCTGACGATGGCAACATTTTGCCAACATTCTGTTTACCCGAGTTTTCAGAATACGCGCTAGTTGATTGAGAATCAACCGTTGTAGTTGTGTTCTGAATATTTGACGGCGGTTTAGTTAGTCCACCTGATGTGGCATCCGTCGCGGCTAACATTCCACCGCCAGAACCATTACCCAACTGGATAGATTGCCCTACATTCAGGCTATAAGGCTCAGCAATATTGTTTTTTGCCGCCAGATCACGGAAGTCATTCCCCGTTATCCAGGCAATATAAAATAGTGTGTCACCACGTTTAACAGTATAGGTATTACCGCTGTAGCTTCCTTTGGGAATATTATCGTAACTACGGTTATAAACGATGCGTTCACCCGCACTATTGGTGTCCGAACCACTTAGCATGGCACCGGAACGATCATCACCGACACTGCTGATGGGTGCAGATGTTGTATTATCATTACTACAACCAACCAACCATAAACTCATAACCGTACATGCCGCGACCCGGCGTAATGTAATCATTGGGCTTCCCGTGCTCATGCTTCCCCCATGACAGCAATATTAAGCGATATATCCAATAGAGATGCGCGCATGCTATCAATAGCGCCTCTGCCATACCATATAATTTATGTTACTGATTTTTGTCCAATCTTTAGCACAAAAAAACCACACTGATGTTAATGACACAGTGCCCGTAACGGTGATGACAGGCAGATCGTAAAGACGCCGTAAATACATCCTTGTAGGCTCGAGCCGCGCCATCTCTGGCGCGGACGCTTTACTCTTCTACCTGTCTTCACCTTGCAAGATCGAGTTATCGAGGTTTGTCAGCAGTCTGACACTTCGACTTTAGTCAACGGTTAGGACTGAAATAATAACTTTTTTCAGGCCAACTCCCCTTTAACTAAAGGCACAAAACGAACAGCTTCTACTGTCTCGACCTTGAATTCATTGTTACGACGCTGCACACACTGCAATGTTTGAGCCTGTTCTCCCACAGGCAGAACCAATATCCCGCCCTCATCCAATTGCTCTAATAAAGCATTAGGTATTTCTGGTGGGGCGGCGGTCACAATGATCGCATCAAATGGCCCGCGTGATGCCCAACCTAACCAGCCATCACCATGGCGGGTAGAGACATTATGCAGATCCAGCTGTTTCAGGCGACGTTTTGCCTGCCACTGTAACCCTTTGATTCGTTCAACTGAGCATACATGTTCGACTAAATGCGCCAAAATAGCGGTCTGATAACCCGATCCGGTACCTATCTCTAATACGCGTGAAGTGGGAGTCAATTGCAACAACTCCGTCATGCGCGCCACCATATAAGGCTGAGAAATAGTTTGCCCAGAGCCTATAGGCAAGGCTGTGTTTTCATACGCTTTATGGGATAACGCCTCATCAACAAAACGCTCACGCGGCACCGCTTCGAGTGCTTGTAACAAGCGCTCGTCGTGAATACCTTGCTGACGTAACTGCATCAACAATGTTTGCATGCGTTTATTCACCATTCCCCGTCAACCTCATATTGGCTAATCAGCCATGCTGGCTAACCAGTTTTCAACCACGTCTTGAGCCCCATAGGCCGTTAAATCAACCTGCAACGGCGTGATAGACACATAACCCTGCTCAACAGCAGCAAAATCGGTGTCCTCCGCGACATCAAACTTCTCTCCAGGGGGACCAATCCAATAGAGATCTTGCCCACGTGGGTCTTGCTGACAAAATACCTGCTCTGCCGGATGACGGCTACCACAACGCGTCACTCGAATCCCTTTAATTTCAGATAAGGGTAAGTCAGGTACATTAATATTCAGTATCTTGCCGGTGCGCAACGGTTTATGTTGTAACGCACGCAATATACGGCAAGTGACCGCTGCCGCCGTCGCATAATGCTGATGCCCATTGAGTGAAACCGCTAAAGCAGGAAACCCCAAATGCCGTCCTTCCATCGCTGCGGCTACCGTACCTGAGTAGATAACATCGTCCCCAAGATTAGGGCCAGCATTAATACCAGAAACCACAATATCTGGCCGCGGGCGCATTAATGCATTGACCCCCAGATAGACGCAATCTGTTGGTGTACCTTGCTGCACGGCGATATCGCCATTCGATAAAGTGGTAATACGCAAGGCGCTGTCTAGTGTTAATGCATTAGAGGAGCCGCTGCGATTACGATCGGGTGCTACGATTTGTACCTGCGCGAACTCCCGCAATGCGGCAGCCAGCGTCTGTATGCCCGGCGCAGTAATACCATCATCGTTACTCAGCAATATCCGCAGCATCAGCATTATCCTGATTCATTATTTCGCGCACCACACTGGTAGCAAAACTACCAGCGGGTAACCAGAAGCTGAGTTCTAAAGTGACCTCATCCCACCAGTTCCACGTCATATTCTGCGGTTTAAGCAAAATAGCCCGGCGTGCACCTTCGACACGTTCGCGTTTAATCAGTGCCAATAACTCGGTTTGATCCGCTAAACATGCCTGCTCGAAAGCTAATGCGGCGCCTTGAGTGCCCAGTTCACCATCACCGGGCAATGGTGCAGTAATATTCAGTTCGCCCGCATCAACTCGCTGCTGTAACAAGGACAACTCATCAGGAGCGGCCACAAACCAACTGCCGCGACCCGAGAGCTGTAACGCATCGCCTTCCAACACCGTCTTCGCTTGCTGTTGAGCCAAACGATTACTGCTAATCAAGTTGAACATGGCACTACGGCTAGCGGATAAGTAAAAGCTGCGTTTACTGCGCTCTTTCACCCGAATTTCATTGTTTGCCCACAAGCGAGCCTGCACCAGATTATTGCCACCACGACCAAATCTCTGGCTACCAAAATAGTTAGGTACGCCATGCGCGGCTATCTGTTGCAATCGTTGTTCTACGTCCTGACTACCTGTTATATGGCGCAATACTAAGGTAAAAGCATTGCCCTTCAATGAACCGATACGTAGCTTTCTTTTCTGCCGCACAGACTCCAGCACTTCACAGCCTTCCAGCTCGAAAGTCGAAAGGTCCGGCGCTTCTTTACCCGGTAAGTGCAGACAAAACCACTGCTCGGTGACAGCATGACGATCTTTCAAGCCCGCGTAGCTCACCAGCCGTGGGTGGATCTTGGCGAAACGCGCCAGATAATCAGCAACAAATTGGGTGTTACAGCCATTTTTGCGGATACGAACCAATAAATGCTCGCCTTCACCGTCCGGCTCAAAACCCAGATCTTCAACCACCACAAAATCTTCCGGGTTGGCTTTTAAAACGCCACTCGCCTTGGGCTTGCCGTGCAACCAGGTTAGATTGTCCATATCCATCAGTTATGCCTTAAGCCTGTTCAACTTTAATTAATAGCGCTACCGCCTCACACGCAATGCCTTCACCACGGCCGGTAAAACCGAGCTGTTCAGTGGTGGTCGCTTTTACGTTGATGTCATCCATATGACATTGGAGATCTTCAGCCAAATGAACGCGCATTTGCGGGATATGCGGGGCCATTTTCGGTGCCTGAGCGATAATCGTGATATCCAGATTACCCAACCGGTAGCCTTTCGCCAGAATGCGGCGGTATGCTTCACGTAATAAGGCGCGGCTGTCAGCCCCTTTAAATGCCGGATCCGTGTCAGGGAATAACTTACCGATATCACCTAGCGCCGCTGCACCCAGTAATGCGTCGGTGGCGGCATGCAAGGCGACATCCCCATCAGAATGTGCCAACAAGCCCTTTTCGTAAGCAATGCGCACCCCACCAATAATCAGCGGGCCACTGCCATTTTCGCCAAATTTATGAACATCGAAACCATGACCAATTCGCATTAATTGCACTCCAATCACTTTGGATATTGCCGTTGGGTTAAATAAAACTCTGCCAGCGCCAGATCCTCTGGGCGCGTCACCTTAATATTATCCGAACGTCCCGAAACCAATAGCGGATGATAGCCGCAATGCTCTAAAGCTGAAGCCTCATCGGTGACCACTGCGCCGTCGTTTAAGGCACGGGATAAGCACATTTTTAATAACTCAAGCGGGAAAAGTTGCGGTGTAAGGGCATGCCACAGCGCCTGGCGATCGACAGTATGGGCAATGGCTTGAACTCCAGCCTCGCTCCGTTTCATGGTGTCACGAACCGGTGCTGCCAGAATGCCGCCGACCTTACTGTGTTGTGTAATCGCTAATAGCTTTTCAAGATCGCCTTGGTGCAAACAAGGACGAGCCGCATCATGGACTAATACCCACTCTGCTTGCCCAGCTTGCTGCAAACCCGCCATGACAGAATCAGCTCGTGCGTCACCGCCGTGAACCATGCTGATACGGGGATCATCGGCAATAGATAACTGAGAGAATTGCTTGTCCTGCGGGTGTATTACAACAATAATCCGCTGGATTCGTGGATGACCAAGCAAAGAACAAATAGCATGCTCAATGATGGTCTTGCCCCCCGCTATTAAATACTGTTTAGGGCAATCAGCCTGCATGCGGCTGCCAATGCCTGCCGCCGGTACTATCGCTATAACTTTAGGCGCTATAACTTTAGGCGCTATAACTTCAGGCGCTATATCTTCAGGAAGGGAAACTGCGAAATTACTCATTATTTATTGTTGTGCGTTATTTTGTGTCGAAGGGATACTCGCATTGCGTCTGGATTGGTCAGGAACCAGACGATAGAAACTTTCGCCGGGTTTAATCATACCCAGCTCGTTACGTGCGCGTTCTTCGATCGCCTCTTGACCACCGTTTAAATCATCGATTTCAGCAAATAGCTGATCGTTTCGGGCTTTAAGTTTGCCGTTATTGACCTCTTGGAGCGCCACGTCATCCTTCACCCGAACAAAATCATGAACACCATTCTTGCCCAGCCACAATGAATACTGTAGCCAGCCAAGTAAAATCAGCAATAGTAACGTAAGTTTTCCCATTCCCGCCCCCCGAAAAACGGCCTAATCATCCCACAACTTTTCGTCGGACTCCACTGTGTGACAGAAATAGGCCACAAAGCACAGATCAAGAGTCTAATCAAATAGGCTCAAAGGACGATTTTCGGCAAAAATACCACGTAAATCGACAAAATGTCATTAAATGCTAATTTTCAGCACACTTTCTCGCTGCCATTATCGATTAAGAAACTAGCAACGTTGTCCAGAGATAAACACTGTAAAAATTGATTTTGCTATTAGCTTGTGCCAATGAATAGATTAAATATGCACATTTAATATCGCCATAAATAAATAACTCCTATCATAGTTGAGTTTACGTTTATAAAAGATTATTTTTATGCAATCAGATTGCATAAATAAAAATAAGACTTTTACTTATTTCTAGCTTTTAACCGGGAGATTTACATGCTTAAACGTTTAATGTTAGTCGGGACTTGTCTGGCTGCCGTCTTGTCTGCGGGCGCTGCGATTGCTGCCGAACCGACTTATGTGGTCGGTTCCGGTGGCACTTATCGCCCATTCGAGTATGAAAATAGCCAAAAACAACTGGAAGGTTTTGATATCGATATCATTAAAGCTATCGGCAAAGCGGAAGGTTTTCAGGTCAAATTAGTGAATACGCCGTGGGAAGGTATTTTTGCCACGTTAGGCTCAGGTGATCGCGATATCATTATTTCCGGTATAACTATTACTGATAAACGCAAGCAAATGGTTGATTTCTCTGACCCTTACTTCCCAGCAGAACAAACTATTGTTGTTCCTAAAGACTCCAAAGTTGATTCTATTGCCGCATTGAAAAACCTGAATGTTGGCGTCGTGAATTCCAGCACCGGGGATATCGTGGTATCCGATGTTTTGGGGAAAAACAGCACAGCAATAAAGCGGTTTGATAATACCCCGCTGATGCTGCAAGAGTTATATGAAGACGGTATCGCCGCAGCAGTAGGTGATGTGGGCGTTGCCAAGTTCTATCTGAAAACCCATCCGGAAAAAGCCTTTGAACTGGTGGCTGATGATAAGTTTGAGCGCCAATATTTCGGCATCGCAGTAGCGAAAGGTAACGAAGAATTACGCAGCAAAATCAACAGTGGCCTGCAAAAAATCGTCGCTGACGGCACTTACGCCAAAATTTACGAAAAATGGTTTGATGCCCAGGTTCCAACCCTGCCTACAAAATAAATATCGTCTTATTTTAGCCACCGAGTAGCTGCGGTGGCACTCGTTTTATTTCACTGACCAGGTTGTTTGTCTTATGTCGGGATTTCGTTGGGAAATCATTCAGGAATACGCCCCACTGTTTATGGACGGCGCCTGGATGACAATAAAGTGCACCATTATTTGTGTCATTCTGGGAACCACCTGGGGGTTAACTCTTGGTCTGGGGCGGTTAGCACAGGCACCTCATGGTATCTGGAAGCCCATCCTGTATTACTTTGTTCAATGGCCGGTGCGTATCTATATCAGTGCCATTCGTGGAACACCGCTCTTTGTGCAGATAATGGTGGTGCACTTTGCTCTGGTGCCACTGTTTATCAATCCACGGGATGGCATTCTGGTCACTAATGGCATTATGTCCTCTGATTTTGCCCGAATGCTGCGTTCTGATTATGGCGCATTTCTATCTTGTATCGTCGCTATCACATTAAACGCCGGGGCTTATGTTTCCGAGATTTTCCGTGCAGGGATTCAATCCATTGATCGCGGTCAAATGGAAGCTTCCCGCTCACTGGGGATGAGTTATGGCAAAACCATGCGCAAGGTTATCCTGCCGCAGGCTTTTCGCCGCATGTTACCGCCGCTCGGTAACAATGCTATCGCTATTGTGAAAGATTCATCGCTGGCATCCGCGATTGGACTGGCTGACTTAGCCTATGCCGCGCGTACTGTCTCCGGTGCCTATGCAACTTATTGGGAACCCTACTTGGTCATTTCCGTAGTGTATTGGGTTATCACATTCTTACTTTCGCTGTTAGTTCGGCATATGGAAACGAGGTTCGGTAAAAGTGATTCACGTACATAACCTACAAAAACAATTTGGCGAAACCCATGTGCTGCGCGGTATTTCATGTGAAATCCAGCCAAAAGAAGTAGTTTGTATCATCGGCCCCTCTGGCTCAGGTAAAAGCACCTTTTTGCGCTGTATTAATGCACTGGAAACCTTATCGGGTGGCGAGATAACGGTGAATGGCTTTGAGATCCATAACCCAAAAACCGATCTCAACCGTATGCGCGAAAGTGTCGGCATGGTATTCCAACGTTTCAATTTGTTCCCTCATATGACGGTGTTGGAAAACCTGATTATGGCGCCCATGGATGTCAAAAAACTGCCACGTGTGCAGGCTATCGAACGGGCTGAATTGCTACTGCGTAAAGTGGGTTTGCTGGACAAAATTGATGCCTATCCCAGCAGCCTGTCAGGTGGGCAACAGCAGCGCGTCGCCATCGCCAGAGCCTTGGCGATGGAGCCTGAAATCATGCTGTTTGATGAGCCAACCTCGGCACTCGATCCGGAACTGGTGGGCGAAGTGCTGGCAGTGATGAAAGCATTGGCTCTGGAGGGAATGACTATGGTGGTGGTCACGCATGAAATGGGCTTTGCCCGTGATGTCGCTGACCGGGTGCTGTTTATTGATCAGGGCGTAATTCAGGAAGAAGGCAAACCGGAAGAGATCTTTACTGCGCCAAGCAATCCGCGTACGCAGGCGTTTCTTAGCAAAGTGCTGTCGGCGCAAGGATAAACACTACCCGAACAAACTTGTCACAAATGGAAGCGGGCTGTCACTGGGTCAAACCAAACAGCCCACTAATTGAATACTCACCAGCCGGTGAGAAATGAAAACAGCATCCAGAATAAACACACCACGGCAATGCCAGCGCCACCTACAGTAATGAGCACATTCCCGCGCGATAGCATACTCAGCGTAATCCCTATCAACACTGACACCGGCATCAAGGCTAAAAAGAACGGCCAAGTGTAGAGCAAGAAGAAGACAGTATTGGGGCCATAGACAACGAATGGGATCGCGAACGCTAGCCAATAGAAGACAAAGCCTGTAACGCCACCGAGAAAGGAGTAGGACGGCTCCTCCCGTTCCCGTTGTTCGTCGATAGTAATTTGGGTGATATTCAGCATAGAAATCCTGTGGGTACAGTTTACCACCGGCACACTCTAAGGGCGTTTTACCAGCAGCTATAAGTATCTATACCCAAAATAATTCGAGTTGCAGGAAGACGGCAATTGAGCAAATCCCGATGAGCTTACTCAAGTAAGTGATTCGGGTGATCGAAAGCAGCCAACGCACATGCAGCTTGAAGTATGACGGGTATATATCAGGATTTGATAATAGCTCGACCACGCAGTACGTCTAACAATTGTTCAATCAAATTTGTTACTAATTGTTCACCCCGCAAATGAATATCGGGATGCTCAGGAAATTCGTAAATAGAGTCAATGCCAGTGAAGTTTTTTAGCTCACCGGCACGGGCTTTTTTATACAATCCTTTCGGGTCACGCGCTTCGCAAATCGCCAACGGTGTATCGACAAACACCTCAATAAACTGGCCTGATGCCAGCATATCCCGCACCATTTTACGCTCTGCCCGATGAGGAGAGATAAACGCCGTTAACACCACCAGACCGGCATCCACCATCAATTTAGCCACTTCCCCAACCCGACGAATATTCTCGCGTCGGTCAGCATCAGAAAAGCCTAAATCGCGACATAAACCGTGGCGCACGTTGTCGCCATCAAGTAAGTAAGTGCTGACACCGCGAGCGAACAGTGCCTGCTCCAGCGCACCGGCAACCGTAGATTTACCGGAACCAGACAAACCGGTAAACCACAGCACCACACCCTGATGCCCATGCTGTTGCTCACGATCTTCTCGGGTCACCGCATGAGGATGCCAGACAACATTTTCGTCGACTGGTGCGCCTTCCCGCTCATTTATACCCACATAATTAGTCTGATCGGCGTGCACGTTATTTCCCCCCTAACAGGTCACGCGCGCCCCAATGTGGGAAGTGGCGGCGAACCAGCGCGTTCAGCTCCAGTTCAAAGATACTGAACTCAGTATTTTCCTGATAAACCGACTCTACTGTTTCACGGATCAACCCAGCCCCCACGGTGACATTACTTAACCTGTCGATGAAGATCATACCGCCGGTATCGCGATTGCGTTGATAGCTGTCCAGCATCAGCGGCTCATCAAACGCCAGTTCAACCAAACCAATCCCATTCAGTGGCAGGCTTTCAACCACCCGCTGGGTCAGCGAGTTGATTTCAACCTGATACTGAATATTTTCAACTCGCGCACGGGTCTTTTTCCCGGCGATTTTGATGTCATAACTTTGCCCGGCCACCAATGGCTGTTCCGCCATCCATACCACATCAACCAGCGCGTTTTGCGCCGCTTTCAGGGTTTCACTGGCATCAACCAATAAATCACCACGGCTGATATCTACTTCATCGGTCAGCACCAGCGTGATAGCTTCACCAGGGCCAGCCTGAGTTAAGTCACCATCAAAAGTGACAATGCGCGCGACAGTGGATTCCACTCCTGAGGGCAACACTTTGATTTTTTGCCCAACCCGCACAATACCGGCAGATAAGGTGCCAGCATAACCGCGAAAATCCAGATTTGGCCGGTTAACATATTGCACTGGGAAACGCAGCGGCTGCTGACGACTGGCATTAACTACATCAACAGTTTCCAGCACTTCAAGCAGCGTCGGGCCAGAATACCAATTCATCTTCTCACTGGGAGAGGCCACATTGTCGCCATCCAGCGCGGATAGCGGGACAAATTTAATATCCAGATCAGTGGGAAGTTGTTGGGCAAAACTCAGGTAATCTTGTTTAAATTGCTCGAAAACACTTTCCTGATAATCGACTAAATCCATCTTATTCACGGCCACCACCAAGTGGCGGATACCCAGTAATGTGGCGATAAAGCTGTGACGGCGAGTTTGGTCCAAAACCCCTTTACGGGCATCTATCAGCAAAATGGCTAAATCACAGGTTGAAGCACCGGTCGCCATATTGCGCGTGTATTGCTCATGCCCAGGGGTATCGGCAATGATAAATTTGCGCTGTTCAGTCGAGAAGTAACGATAAGCCACATCAATAGTAATGCCCTGCTCACGCTCTGCCTGCAAGCCATCCACCAACAATGCCAGATCCAGTTTTTCGCCTTGAGTACCAATACGCTTGCTGTCAGTGTGCAGCGTAGTGAGCTGATCTTCGTAGATTTGGCGAGTATCATGCAATAAACGGCCAATTAGCGTACTTTTGCCATCATCCACGCTGCCGCAAGTCAAAAAACGCAGCATGGTTTTGTGCTGTTGGGCATGCAGGTAAGCCTCCACCCCACCTTCGTTAGCGATTTGCTGGGCGATGGAGGTGTTTTGTAAAATCATTGATTTACTGTCTAAAATCGACTGTTTTTCTGCCACTGATTGGCCTTGAAATTTGGTGTTCATCGGGCGCTCCTCAGAAATATCCCTGACGCTTTTTAAGCTCCATGGAGCCGGATTGATCGCGGTCGATCATACGACCCTGACGTTCGCTGGTGGTCGAGATAAGCATCTCTTCGATAATGGCTGGCAAGGTTTGCGCCTCGGACTCCACCGCACCGGTCAGTGGCCAGCAACCTAAAGTGCGAAAACGCACCATCTTCTGAGTAATCACTTCGCCCGGCTGCAAATCAATGCGATCGTCGTCCACCATCAGTAACATCCCATCGCGCTCCACCACTGGCCGTGGTTTCGCCAAATACAACGGCACAATGTCGATTTTTTCCAGGAAGATATATTGCCAAATATCCAGCTCAGTCCAGTTAGACAGCGGGAAAACGCGGATACTTTCACCTTTGTTAATCTGGCCGTTGTAGTTATGCCACAGCTCCGGGCGTTGGTTTTTCGGATCCCAGCGATGGAAACGGTCGCGAAACGAATAGATACGTTCTTTGGCGCGAGATTTCTCTTCATCCCGCCGCGCACCACCAAAAGCGGCATCAAAGCCGTATTTGTTCAGCGCTTGTTTAAGGCCTTCCGTTTTCATGATATCGGTGTGTTTGGCACTGCCGTGAACAAATGGGTTAATCCCCATAGCCACCCCTTCCGGATTGCGGTGCACCAGCAACTCACAGCCAAACGCTTTGGCCGTACGGTCACGGAACTCATACATTTCACGGAATTTCCAGCCGGTATCCACATGCAATAATGGGAATGGCAAGTTACCGGGGAAGAATGCCTTACGCGCTAAATGCAGCATCACGGAAGAGTCTTTACCGATGGAATAGAGCATCACCGGGTTACCGAATTCGGCGGCCACTTCACGGATGATATGGATACTCTCCGCCTCCAATTGCCGCAAATGAGTGAGTCGTTTTTCGTCCATAACAGATCCTTTATGCCAAATTCACGACTGATGGGCTGATGGCCTGTTCAGTCTGAGGTTGTTGCCCAAACCAGGCAATTTGGTGATGTAAATCCACCACTTCGCCGATAACCAACAGTACGGGTGTTGGGGCCTGATGTGCTAATGACTCCAACTCGGCCAATGTGCCCGTCAGGACTTGTTGATCAGCACGAGTGCCCCGACCAATCACTGCCACTGGCGTGGTGCTGGCCCGGCCGTGGGCGATTAATTGTTGGCTGATTTCAGCCGCTTTCACTGTGCCCATGTAAATCGCCAACGTCTGGCGGCCACGGGCCAGCGCCTGCCAATCCACATCATCACTATCAGCGCGGCAATGCCCGGTAATGAATGTCACGCTTTGTGCGTAGTCACGATGAGTCAGAGGAATACCCGCATAGGCTGTCGCCCCGCTAGCGGCTGTCACCCCGGGCACGATGTGAAAGGGTATTCCCGCACGCGCCACAACTTGCAGCTCTTCGCCACCACGGCCAAAGATAAAAGGATCGCCCCCTTTTAGCCGAACCACTCGTTTGCCGCGCTGCGCTAAGGTGACTAATAATTGATTGGTTTCTTCTTGGGCTACCGAGTGCGACCCCGCTCGCTTACCAACACAAATACGTTGCGCATCACGGCGAACTAAATCCAGCACTTCTGGGCTAACTAAATGGTCATACAGCACCACATCAGCCTGCTGAATAACTTGCAGACCGCGTAAGGTCAACAAACCGGGATCACCTGGGCCAGCCCCCACCAAAGCGACTTCTCCCTGATTGCGGTTCTGCCCCTCCAATGATAATTGCAACTCTTCTTCAGCCTGTACTAACTGACCACGGCTGATCAAGCTGGCGAAACGGCCACTGAAAGCATTTTCCCAGAAGCGGCGGCGTTCCCCCATTGAAGCAATGTGCTGTTTAACCCGACCGCGCCAACGCCCGGCGACAGCAGCCATATCGCCCAAGCTGCTGGGTAACAAGGCTTCCAACTTCTCACGCAATATACGCGCCAGTACCGGTGCCTGACCGGCGGAGGAAATCGCCACCACCAGCGGAGATCGATCGACAATTGACGGGAAGATAAATGAACAACGGGGTTGGTCATCAACCACATTCGCCAGAAGATGCCGTTTATCTGCTGCCGCGAAAACTGCTGCATTCAGCGCTGTATCATTGGTGGCGGCAATCACCAAAAACACCTCATTCAACTGCTCGGGTAAGAAGTCTAATGCCAGCCAGTGAATGCGACCGTCCTGATGAAGTTGCTCGAGTTCGGATGAGAGAGTCTGTGCCACTACCCGCACCTGTGCACCCGCGCGCTGGAGTAAGTCAATTTTTCGCGCAGCAACTTCACCGCCACCAACGACCAGTACCGGACGTTGTTTCAAGTCGGCAAAAAGAGGTAGATAGTCCACAGCATCCTTCAATTACATAATAAGCATATACGTAGGGTGACTATAGGGGGGGGTTATGTCCTTATGAAATGACTAAAAGTAATTACAAGTTCCATAATGATATATAGGCGTGATAGTAAGGTTCCCAGCGATGTCTCTCAGATTATCACTGTGAGCAATTTTCTCATCTGCTGACATAAATATCTGTACTTTAGGAGCCATACGGATTGTCTATTACACACGACACTCCCATACTAATGACGTTATCTATGCCAACAGGTATAGCGCAGACTATAAACAAGGATATTTCGGTATGCTTTCCCGTCGTTGCCTGAAGTGGGCACTCTTTACGCTGAGTTTAACGACCGTCCTGCCACTTCAGGCAGCGACATCTCCCACCACCGGTCAAATAGCTGAACAACAAATTCGCCATATCAGTACCTACTTTCCTGGCCGCATGGCAGGCAGCCCTGCTGAATTACTGGCAGCTGAGTATATTAATCATCGTTTTCAGCAGATGGGCTATCAGAGTAATTTACGTGGCTTCAATACCCGTTATCTCTACACCAGTAAGAATGGCAAGCAAAGCTGGCGAAATGTCAGTGCGACCTCGGTCATTGCTGCCCGCAACGCATCGACCAATAAAGAAGATGATCAAAAACAGATAATCATCATGGCGCACTTTGATACTTACACCCCGCAAAGTGATAAAGATTTAGATAAAAATCTGGGCGGTCTGACCTTACAAGGTGTTGATGACAATGCCGCGGGTGTCGGAGTGATGCTGGAACTGGCGGAGCGCCTCAAAAAAACGTCACTGCACTATGATGTGCGTTTTGTCGCGCTCAGTGCCGAGGAAATTGGCGCGCAAGGCACTGAAAATTATCTACAACGAATGAGTCCAATAGAGAAAACCAATACATTACTGGTCATCAATTTAGATAACCTGATCACTGGCGATCGCCTCTACTTTAATGCCAGTAACCAACCCTCGGCTCAAGCTGCCAGAGATCAGGCACTGACGCTGGCACGCCACGATGGCATTACAGCTTCCACCGTAAAAGATAAAGTGACTTCACCATGTCGGGTAGAGAAGGATTCATTTGATTCTACAGGAATACCGGTGTTATTCGTCGAGACCAGCAACTACACATTGGGCAATAAAGATGGCTGCCAACAACGAGCTATCAGTAAGCATTTCCCACAGGGAACCACTCGTCATCAAAGCCAACTGGATAACTTAAATTATCTGGATAAATTCTTACCGGGCCGAATCACCAAACGTACGCACGATACCGTACAGATATTGCTGCCACTGATACAAGAATTAGCTGCCGCTAAAAAATAGTTTCCACTATGCGAAACACCACGCAAAACAAGTAAAAAAACCAATTAATTCAAATCAAAGGCGATCAGTACGGTCGCCCTTTTCCGTGTTTTCAGCGTATAACTTTTGGTAGGTATGATACCTATAAATAATTGACTCAATCTTGCTGGTGGGTATGATACCTACCAGCACTCACCAGGAGGTCACATGGAGAGTGGCGAATTAATAAAGCAATTGCAGGATGCGGGCTGGCAAATCAGAGGAGGTAAAAAAACCAATGGTGGGAGCCATATCACTCTATGTAAACCAGGTATCCGTAAAATTATTACGCTCCCTCATCCACGCAAAGAGTTATCCAAAGGCATGCTGCGACAAGCCCAGCAGATTTCCGGGATTAAATTGATTTAAGCTACGCGGTATACCCTAAATAGTTCAAGTTGCAAATCCCCAAGAACTTACACAAGTAAGTGGCTGGGATAATCAATGCAGCTTGCTGCCAGACGGGTATAAACAGCTTGGGGAGTTAACCATGATCTACCCTATTTTTATCTTCAGTACTGTAGAAGGATTCGACGGCTATTTTCCCGATATTGATGGCTGCTTCTTTGCCGGTAACACCTTTGCGGAGATTAGTCAGAATGCTGAAGAAGCCTTTGCCACTCATATTGAGGCACTAATGGATGAAGGTTTTCCATTACCAACGCCTCCCAAAGATCCACAACGGTATATCAATGATCCGCGTTTAAAAGAAGACGGCGGCATTTTGGGATTTGTCGAGATCGATCCGGCCAAGTATGAAAGTAAGGCAATAAAATTTAATCTGACGATGTCGCAGAATCTACTCACTGCGATTGATAAGTTTATTGCCACCCACCGTGTTTATAAGAATCGTAGCCAGTTTCTGGCCGAGTTGGCGCGTGAGCGAATTGCTCGTTAGTGGCCACTAAAAGAAAGGGCGCGATTAGCGCTCTCAGGCTGCTGACAAACCCCAACAACTCGATCTTGCAAGGTGAAGGCAGGTAGAAGAGTAAAGCGTCCACGCCAAGGATGACCCGGATCGAGCCTCCAGGGATGGATTGACGGCGTCTTTACGATCTGCCTATTTTCACCGAGACGGGCACTTTGTCATTAAGCTCAGGACGCAATTAGCGCCCTATTCTCAATCTGTCACGATCAGCCTTCATGCAAACCACATTCACGTTTTAGGCCGAAGAAACGCGTCTCTTCTTCACTCATTCCCGGTTCCCATTTACGGGTGGTATGGGTATCACCAACAGAGAGATAGCCCTGCTCCCACAGTGGGTGGTAGCTCAAGCCATGTTGGGTCAAATACTGATAAACCTGGCGGTTATCCCAATCAATGATAGGAAGCAACTTGAAGACCCCGCGCGCAATTGCCAAAACGGGTAGTTTTGCACGACTCCCCGATTGTTCACGGCGCAGGCCTGCAAACCAGGTTTGAGCACCTAAGGTGTCCAGTGCGCGATTCATTGGCTCAACTTTATTCAGATCATTGTAGTGCTCAATCCCCTCAACACCCTGCTCCCACAGTTTGCCATAGCGAGCTTCTTGCCAGGCAGGGCTTTGCTGCGCCCGAAACACCTGCAAATTGAGCTGAAGTTTTTCGGTGAGAGAGTCAATAAACTGATAGGTCTCTGGGAACAGATAACCTGTATCAGTGAGAATCACCGGAATATCCGGCTGCTGGCGGGTCACCAGATGCAAGCAAACTGCAGCCTGAATACCAAAGCTGGAAGAAAGCACAAACTCACCGGGTAGATTTTCCAACGCCCAGCTGACGCGCTCCTGTGCAGTGAGATGCTCCAATTTCCCATTAACCAACGCCAATGCCGCCGCTTGTTCCGCTTTCGGGAGCGCATTAAGTTCATTGAGATTAAATTGACTCATACCGCCTCCTGGACATCATAAAAGTCGCGGGCTGAATCTATCACCGGAGCAATAACACCGACGCGAATAACAAAATCACCGAAACCTTCATCAGTATGACGTTCCTTCGCCCAGCGCCCGACCAATTGATCGGTAATGACCAGAATTTCATCTTCGGTAATGTTTTCACGATACATCCGCGGTATTCGCGTACCTTCTCGATTGCCGCCCAGATGCAGGTTATATCGGCCAACCGCTTTCCCTACCAGTCCCATCTCCGCCAATAAAGCGCGGCCACAGCCATTCGGACAACCGGTGACTCGCATCACAATATGCTCATCAGGCAGACCGTGCTGTTGCAAAATACCTTCAATACGGGTAACAAATTCCGGCAGGAAGCGTTCCGCTTCGGCCATCGCCAATGGGCAAGTGGGGAACGAAACACAAGCCATTGAATTTTCACGCTGCGGGCTGACACTGTCATCCATCAGGCCATGTTCACGGGCCAATGCTTCAATGCGTGCTTTGTCTTTTTCCGGCACCCCCGCCACAATCAAGTTCTGGTTAGCGGTTAAACGGAAATCGCCCTGATGAATTTTGGCAATTTCCGCCACCCCGGTTTTCAGACTGCGACCTGGGTAATCCAGCAAACGACCATTTTCGATAAATAAGGTCAGATGCCACTTTTTATCTATACCTTTCACCCAACCGATGCGATCGCCACGGCCAGTAAATTGATAAGGTTTGATGGCTCCGAAACTCACACCGGCGCGCTTTTCAACTTCGGCTTTAAACACATCAACACCGACGCGCTCTAGCGTATATTTGGTTTTGGCATTCTTGCGATCACTACGGTTACCCCAATCACGCTGGGTTGTCACTACCGCTTCGGCGATAGCTAAAGTGTGTTGTAGCGGGATATAGCCAAACTCACTGGCTTTACGTGGGTAAGTATTCTTATCACCGTGGGCAATAGATAATCCACCGCCTACCAGCACGTTAAAGCCGATTAACTTGCCCTTCTCCGCCACAGCGACAAAGTTAAGGTCATTGGCATGGAGATCCACATCATTTTGCGGCGGAATAACTACCGTAGTTTTAAATTTGCGTGGCAAATAAGTGGCACCGAGGATCGGTTCTTCATCAGTGGTCGCGACTTTTTCTGCATCCAGCCAGATTTCAGCATAAGCGCGGGTGCGCGGCAGTAAATGTTCAGAAATCTTCTTCGCCCATTCATAAGCCTCCTGATGGAGCACTGATTCCACTGGGTTCGAGGTGCACAGCACGTTACGGTTAACATCGTTTGCCGTCGCCAATGCATCCAAACCTAATTGATTGAGCAACTGGTGAGCCGGTTTCACATTCCCTTTCAAAATGCCATGAAACTGGAATGTCTGGCGGTTAGTGATACGGATACTGCCATATAAGGTATTATCCGCAGCAAACTTATCAATACCCAACCACTGTTGCGGGGTGATGATTCCACCGGGTAAACGGCAGCGCAACATCATAGCGTGACGTGGCTCCAGCTTCTGTTCAGCGCGCTCGGCACGGATATCACGGTCATCTTGTTGATACATGCCGTGAAAACGGATCAGCAAGAAGTTATCGCCGTTGAACCCACCGGTCAGCCCGTCATTCAAATCTTCTGCAATCGTCCCGCGTAGGAAGTTGCTTTGCGACTTCATGCGCTCGCCGTCGGAGAGCTTACCGGTTACCACCAGTGGCCCTGGGTGTTTCTCATTCATCAGTACACATCCCGCTGATAACGGCGCGCCAGGCGCAGCTCACTTAAATATTCATCAGCCTGCTCAGCATCCATCGCGCCGTGCAGACCCACCACGTCCAGTAAAACCTGCTCAACGTCTTTCGCCATGCGATTAGCATCGCCGCAGACGTAAATGTGGGCATCTTGTTGGATCCAATCCCACAGTTCTGCACCTTGTTCGCGCAGTTTGTCTTGTACATATATTTTATGAGCTTGATCGCGCGACCATGCCAGATCAATACGAGTCAGCAAGCCATCTTTAACATAGCGTTGCCATTCGACCTGATAGAGAAAATCTTCAGTAAAATGCGGGTTGCCGAAAAGTAACCAGTTCTTGCCCGTAGCACCATCGGCTTCGCGCTGCTGCATAAACGCACGGAAGGGAGCAATACCGGTTCCTGGCCCAATCATTATCACTGGCGTTTCTGGGTTAGCGGGTAAACGGAAGTTATCGTTATGTTCGATAAAGATACGAATATCACCATCCACTTCCAGCCGATCCGCCAGATAACCCGATGCACCACCAGTACGTGGCCGACCATCGATGTCATAGCGCACCACACCGACGGTAATATGCACTTCATTCTCGGTTTCAGCCTGTGAGGAGGCGATAGAATAGAGGCGGGGGGTTAGTGGCCGTAACAGCGCAACCAGTTGATCGGCATTCAAGTCTGAAGGGGCCTGACGAACCATATCAACAATTGGGGTATTCTTCGCATAATGTTGCAGCGCGGGTTTATCCGCCAGCAAAGCAATCAATTTTTCATCACGGGAAAGTGCTGCGTATTTATCGACGATCAGGGTGGTATTTTGTGTCAGTTCAAGCTGGCTACGCAGTGCTTGCGACAGCGATATATTCTGCCCATCAATACTGACCTGCTCATCGCCTTTAAGCCATAATAACGCCAACAACTCTTCGACCAATGCCGGATCATTATCAAACCAGACACCGAGAGCATCGCCGGGCTGATAGCGCAGCCCGGAGTCCCCTAAATCAATTTCAATATGGCGTACATCTTTCTCTGAATTGCGGCCCGTCACTTTTTGCTGCACAGATAACTGTGCGGTCAGTGGCGCAGCCTTGCTGTATGGGCTGGAGGTGATTTCATCAACAACGCCGCTTTGTGTTACTGCTACCGCAGCCGCTGATTGCGCAGGCGCTCTTGCCTGCAATGCCGCCACAATCTGTTGACGCCACAGCTGTGCGGATTCTTGATATTCCACATCAGCATCGACTCTGTCCAATAACCGCTGCGCACCCAACTCAGCCAATTTGTTGTCGAAATCTTTGCCTGCCTGACAAAAATGCGCGTATGAGGTATCGCCTAAACCAAATACCGCAAAGGCAGTTTCTGGCAATTTAGGCGCTTTTTTAGAGAATAGGAACTTATGCAGGGCAACAGCCTCTTCGGCTGGCTCACCTTCACCTTGAGTGGAGGCCACAATCACCAGCAAACGTTCTTGCGCTATCTGCTTAAATTTATAATCAACGGCGTTAACCAGATTGACGTTCAGCTTGGCAGCCAAAAGATCATCGCGTAACTGTTCGGCTATACGCCGCGCATTACCGGTTTGAGAGGCAGAAATCAGGGTAATAGTTATCGCCGCAGGGGCCGCTACAGCAGGAGCAACAACCGCACCGGGTTGCTGATTAACCATGCCCCAAAAGTAGCCAGATAACCATGCCATTTGGGTTGGGGAAAACTCACCCACCGCCGCCTGCAAGCGGGCTAACTGCTCCGGCGATAGCGGAAGTAAAGAACTAGGAGGAACCTGAGTCGTCATTGCAGTACTAATTCCCTTAAGCTATAGCCAGTGCCAGCTGATATATTCAGCAAATAAATCTTGATGTTTGTAAGGTTAACCATCCGGATAATAACAATTAAAGAAGCAATAGAAATAATAAATAACCAAAACGACTAAGCGGTTTTTCAGGTAATAGATATAAGTTAAAGTGTTCAACTTATTAGGAAATTCGTTTCCTCTGAAATTGCGCCACAGATTGAGTTCGTCTGTATATAAATCAGTAAGCTACGCTGTAGATAAGCACAACGCGTCAGCCTCGGGAGGCCACATCGCTAGCGCATTCATAGCCAGCATCGATGCTTTCCGGTACTATGCGGCGGTTTTTTGAGTTAATAAGGTCAGAATGATGAGCACCACCCTATTTAAAGATTTTCAGTTTGAAGCAGCCCACTTGTTGCCCCATGTACCAGAGGGCCACAAATGTGGTCGTTTGCACGGCCATTCATTTATGATCCGTATCGAGGTCACAGGTGAAGTTGATGCTCACTCCGGCTGGGTGATGGATTTTGCTGAGCTCAAAGCAGCGTTTAAACCGATTTGGGAACGTTTGGATCATCACTATCTAAATGACATTCCCGGCCTGGAAAATCCGACCAGTGAAGTGCTGGCCAGTTGGATTTGGCAACAGCTTAAACCGCAATTACCAGAACTGAGCGCCGTCATGGTAAAAGAGACTTGTTCTGCGGGTTGTGTTTTTCGCGGTGAATAAATCGTAACGAGCAAAATTGATTTATCAGGGCGCTACCACGCCCTGCCTATCAAGCTATATTTAAATACTTATGTGTCTGCATCGACAACCGCCAGTTCTTAGCTATACAGGTTTCAATACAGAGTTTGGTAGCCTCATCTTTCTGGCTGATGGGCTGTAATGCAATAATCCGCTTTTTATCATCCGTCAGTGTTTCCAGCAGATGCTCAAGTGCTTCGATATCCCGTACACGCCCCACCGGATGCTTAATTTCATCTGCGCGCTGTAATGCCTGAGGCAACACTTTCAGTCCACCACGCATATTCACTTTTGGCGAAACGGTGACCCAAGTGGCGGCGGAACACTGCACCTCATGAGTACCGCTGGTTTCAATCTGGCAACTGTAACCGGCCTGTTCCAACTGAGACGTTAAAGGGAACAAGTCGTAAATAGCGGGTTCACCGCCGGTTATGACTACATGGCGAGCGGTATACCCCTGCTGAGAGAAAATATCCAATAATTGCTGTTCACTAGCGGTTGCCCAGGCATCACTTTCCGCAGTTTTTACCATGATACGCTGCATATCGACTTCCCGATCGGCCTCTTTTTCCCAGGTATGTTTGGTATCGCACCAGCTACAACCGACTGGGCAGCCCTGCAAACGCACGAAAATCGCCGGTACGCCGGTGAAGTAACCCTCGCCCTGCAAGGTCTGGAACATTTCATTAATCGGGTACTGCATCAGTATCTCTATCGTCATTCAAACCAATGGGCGATTATCGCAGATTCCATAGCTGTGACCAAACTGGTAACACCGTCGCTACCAGTTTGTTTGTATCAGACAGTTACTCAATCACTCCACAAGCCATTCGCGCACCGCCACCGCCCAGAGGCATTGGATGGTCGGCATAATTATCCCCGCCAGCATGGATCATCAAAGCATGCTGCTTCAGTTCAGAGAGTGATTTCAGCCGTGGAGCCAATACCTGATAAGTGGCAGTCCCATCGGCATTCACCACCAGTCCAGGTAGATCGCCTAAATGCCCTTTATTATTGTAAGGCCCGAGATGAGCAGCAGTTTTTTGTGGGTCAAAGTGTCCGCCAGCAGTCAGTGCGGGCACCGCTTTACCGTTTTTCTGTCCCGCTGCACAACTTGGATTTTCATGCAGATGGAAACCATGAATACCCGCTACCAGCCCAGTCAGGTTAGGTGTAAACAATAAACCATAAGGAGTTTCGGTTACTGTCACGGTACCCAAAGCTTTACCATTGCCTTCCGATAGCACTTCATTCATGGTCACAGTAATATCCGCAGCTAGCACGCTACCAGTCAAAAAGATCGCGGGTAAAAGTAGGTATTTCAGTTTCATCAGTTATCTTCCTTTATGCATTATTGTCGAGTCATTCGGGTACTCATTAATCATAACGGGTGATGAATTATCTGCACGGCGGTGGTGTTTGAGATGTGAGTCCGGTGAAAGGTTCCGGTGAGATTCAGATTAATCTTGCGGAGTAAGTTAGCGATAATAGTCTTTAAAAACTAACTGCATAAAAAAACCCGCCGAAGCGGGTTTTATCAATCAACTTTTATAGAAGATTAAGCGCAGTAATTACTGGCCTTTTACTTCTTTCAAACCGTTGAATGGTGCGCGGTCGCCCAGCGCTTCTTCGATACGGATCAGTTGGTTGTATTTAGCAACACGGTCAGAGCGGCTCATAGAACCGGTTTTGATCTGGCCTGCTGCGGTACCTACTGCCAGGTCGGCAATGGTAGCATCTTCGGTTTCGCCTGAACGGTGAGAGATAACCGCGGTGTAACCTGCATCTTTCGCCATCTTGATAGCAGCCAGAGTTTCGGTCAAAGAACCGATCTGGTTAAATTTAATCAGGATAGAGTTAGCAACACCTTTCTCGATACCTTCTTTCAGGATCTTGGTGTTGGTTACAAACAGGTCGTCACCAACCAACTGGATTTTGTCACCCAGAACTTCGGTCTGGTATTTGAAGCCAGCCCAGTCAGATTCGTCCAGACCGTCTTCGATAGAAACGATTGGGTACTGTTTAGTCAGGTCTTCCAGGAAGTGAGTGAACTCTTCAGAAGTGAAAGCTTTGTTGCCTTCTCCAGCCAGAACATATTTGCCATCTTTATAGAATTCAGATGCAGCACAGTCCATCGCCAAAGTAACGTCTTTGCCTAACTCGTAACCAGCCTGTTTTACCGCTTCAGCGATAACAGCCAGTGCTTCGGCATTAGAACCCAGGTTTGGCGCGTAGCCACCTTCGTCGCCTACCGCAGTGCTCATGCCTTTAGCTTTCAAAACTTTAGCCAAAGTATGGAACACTTCAGAACCAATGCGAACGGCTTCTTTCAGAGTTTTAGCGCCAACTGGCTGAATCATAAACTCTTGAATATCAACGTTGTTATCAGCATGCTCGCCGCCGTTGATGATGTTCATCATAGGCAGTGGCATAGAGAATTTGCCTGGGGTGCCATTCAGTTCAGCAATGTGTTCATACAAAGGCATGCCTTTAGATGCTGCTGCTGCTTTCGCTGCCGCCAGAGAAACAGCCAGGATGGCGTTAGCACCAAACTGGGATTTGTTCTCAGTACCGTCCAGATCGATCATGATTTTATCGATATTAGCCTGATCTTTGGCATCTTTACCGATAACTGCCTGAGCAATTGGGCCATTTACTGCTGCAACGGCTTTCAGAACGCCTTTGCCCAGGAAACGGGATTTGTCACCGTCACGCAATTCCAGTGCTTCACGGGAACCAGTAGAAGCACCTGATGGTGCCGCAGCCAAACCAACAAAACCGCCTTCCAGATGAACTTCGGCTTCTACAGTTGGGTTACCACGGGAGTCGATAATTTCGCGACCGATGACTTTAACGATTTTGGACATTAGATTTTCCTCAGTACAAGTTAAACTAAAACTCCAGACAGAGGGGGCGACATCGCTGCCGCCCCTTCTACCAAATATTTTATTTCACCTGGCGCTTCTGATACTCACCAGCCGCTTTCACAAAGCCAGCAAACAACGGGTGACCATCACGTGGCGTCGAAGTAAATTCAGGATGGAACTGACAAGCCACAAACCACGGATGATTTGGCAGCTCGATAATCTCCACCAGTTTGTTATCCGCAGAACGCCCTGCTACACGTAACCCGGCGGCTTCAATCTGCTTCAACAACATGTTGTTTACTTCATAGCGATGACGATGCCGCTCAACGATGGTCGGTTCGCCATACATCTGACGAACCAGGCTACCTTCAGTCAGGTGACATTGCTGCCCACCCACACGCATGGTACCGCCTAAATCGCTCTCTTCCGTGCGGACTTCAACGTTGCCGTCTTCATCACGCCATTCGGTGATTAATGCAACCACCGGATACTTACAGTCTGGCACAAATTCTGTGGAGTTCGCGTTTTCCATTCCCGCTACATTGCGGGCAAACTCCATCAGTGCAACCTGCATACCCAAGCAAATGCCCAGATAAGGAATATTGTGTTCACGGGCATAACGTGCCGCCAGAACCTTGCCTTCCACACCACGGTAGCCGAAGCCGCCTGGGATGAGGATCGCGTCTAATCCTTTCAGCATCTCTTCGCCGCGCGTCTCAACATCCTGTGAATCAATCAGCTTGATATTTACCGTCAGGCGATTTTTCAGCCCGCCGTGCTTCAAGGCTTCAATCACAGATTTATAGGCATCCGGCAATTCTACGTATTTGCCGATCATCCCAATGGTCACTTCGCCACCTGGATTCGACTCTTCGTATAATACCTGTTCCCATTCTGCGAGATTTGCTTCAGGACAAGTTAAGCTGAATCGTTTACAAATATAATCGTCAAGGCCCTGTGATTTCAATAGCCCTGGAATTTTATAAATGGAATCAACATCTTTTAGGGAGATAACCGCTTTCTCTGGCACATTGCAGAACAAGGCAATTTTAGCCCGTTCATTAGCAGGAACTGCGCGGTCAGAGCGGCAAATCAGCACATCTGGCTGAATACCGATAGAAAGCAGCTCTTTTACCGAATGTTGCGTTGGCTTAGTTTTCACTTCACCAGCAGCTGCCAGATAAGGAACCAATGTCAGGTGCATATAAAGTGTATGCTCGCGGCCAACATCAACCGCCATCTGACGAATAGCTTCCAGGAATGGCAAGGATTCGATATCACCTACGGTGCCACCAATTTCAACCAATACCACATCGTGACCTTCGCCGCCTTCGATGATACGTTCTTTGATTGCATTGGTGATATGAGGAATAACCTGGATAGTCGCACCCAGATAGTCGCCGCGACGCTCTTTGCGCAGAACTTCAGAGTAGATACGGCCAGTAGTGAAGTTGTTACGGCGGGTCATTTTAGTACGGATGAAGCGCTCGTAATGCCCTAAATCCAGATCGGTTTCAGCACCATCTTCGGTGACAAAAACTTCCCCGTGTTGTGTCGGGCTCATGGTGCCCGGATCCACGTTGATATACGGGTCCAGTTTCATGATGGTAACGTTGAGGCCACGGGCTTCAAGTATAGCCGCCAGAGAGGCTGCGGCAATGCCTTTACCCAGAGAGGATACGACCCCGCCGGTCACAAAAATATAATTAGTTGTCATGCTGAACCTGAGAGTTTAGGTTTAAAGACGATGGAAGAACCAAGACGGGAAAGTAGTATACCCGAACCTTGGTTTCGCTACAAACTATCTCCGCACCAGTGGCCGTTTTCGCCGTTTTTTCTGTGCGGAACATCGCCCTGCTATCCGTTATAATTCAATATATTAACGTAATTAAAATTCAACAACCATCCATCAAATGAATTAAAACACCTTACATTTCAGTTTCTTGCTTTTTAACTTGCTGCCAGGCAGATTCCATTTCATCCAGTGTCGCGCTCTCCATAGTCTTACCTGACGCCGTAACTATTTGTTCTACCTGGCGAAAACGACGTTCAAACTTACGATTTGCCGCCTGTAAGGCATTTTCAGCTTTATGGCCTAAATGGCGAGATAAGTTGACGGTGGCAAACAGTAAATCACCAATTTCCTCACCCAACTTCTCTTCATCCACCACCGCTTGGCGAGCTTCAAACATCACTTCATCGATCTCTTCGTAGACTTTATCCAGCACCGGCCCGAGAGTATCCCAATCAAAACCGACTGATGCGCAACGTTTCTGGATTTTATGCGCTTTCATCAGCGCGGGCAGCGCGTCAGGGATATCATCTAATGCCGAATATAAGGCCTTCTCCGCCCTTTCCTCGGCTTTACGCGACTCCCACCCTGCCAATGCAGTGTCACTGCTAATTATAGCGTCTGAAACGTTGTGCGGCGCATCAGGGAACACATGTGGATGACGACGTACCAACTTATCGGAGATGGCATGACAAACATCATCGAACGCAAATAGCCCTTGCTCCTGCCCCATCTGCGCATAAAACACCACTTGAAACAGCAAATCTCCCAATTCATCACGAAGATCGTCGAAATCCTTACGCTGAATCGCGTCAAGCACCTCATAGGTTTCTTCTAATGTATAAGGCGCGATAGTGTCAAAGGTCTGCTTACGATCCCACGGGCAACCATGTTCCGGATCACGCAAAGTACGCATAATATCCAGCAAACGTTGTAGCGCTAAAGCGGTGGTACCAGGGGAAGTTACTGATTGGGTCATCTGAATTTATTCACTTTTTTTAAAAAAATTTGAGGCGTAGCGAGCGCAGGCAGATTGATTGCGGCCAGCGCACAGCCCCCGGAATGTACACCTGATCTTATAAAAACCGGTACATGAGGAGGGCGAGCACTGCCCAATATCAATATGCCAAAGCGCAGTAGCCGTTTATACCCTTCTCCCTTAAAGTCGCAGGGTTGTTAGCGGCGCTCACGCACCCGAATCACTTACCTGAGTAAGTTCATCGGGATTTGTTTGCTTGCCGCCTACCTGCAACTCCAATGGCTTTGGGTATAGATAATTTCAATTGCCGTGTAACCGACGGGCGTCAATAACATCCGGCAACTGATTCAACTTGGCCAACACTCTACCCAGCACCTGTAAATTGTAGATCTCGATATCCATATCGATGGTTGCTACCATCTTTTTGATATCGCTACGGCTGGCAACCCCCAGTACGTTGACCTTTTCGTTCGCCAAAATGGTGGTGATATCACGCAGCAAGCCACTACGATCATTGGCGGTAACCCGCACCACCAGCGAATAGCCACTGGAATAGCTTTCTCCCCAGACCGCATCGACAATCCGCTCAGGTGCATGGGATTGCAATTCAGCTAGCTGCTCGCAATCAGCGCGGTGAATGGATATCCCCCGCCCTTGCGTGATAAAGCCAATAATTTCATCACCTGGAATAGGCTGGCAGCAGCGCGCAATATGGTGCATCAGGTTGCCGACACCTTCTACGACAATACGCCCGCTGTCTTTGCTGGCATTGCGTGGCGGCGCCTGAATTTTATTATTCAGATGGCGTAATGCCTCTAAATCCGCCTCTTCCGCAGTGGGTTTATTCAGTTTCCCTTGCAGGAAGTTAACCATCTGATTCAGACGGATATCACCACCGCCAATAGCCGCCAACACTTCATCCATAGAATTCATGTTATAGCGCGGTACCAGCAGCTTCTCCGCCTCTTTCAGGCTGATATCCAGATGCTCTAGTTCGTCATCCAACATCTGCCGACCTGCAAGAATATTCTTGTCTCTATCTTGTTTTCTGAACCAGTTATGAATCTTGGAACGACCACGGCTGGTGGTCACATAGCCGAGATTCGGATTCAACCAGTCCCGACTCGGGTTAGGTTGTTTCTGGGTGATAATTTCAATCTGATCGCCCATTTGTAACTGGTAAGTAAACGGCACAATTCGGCCACTGATCTTAGCCCCAATACAGCGGTGACCCACATCGCTATGAATATGGTAAGCGAAGTCCAGCGGTGTCGAACCCGCGGGCAAATCAATGACATCACCTTTCGGTGTAAACACATATACCCGATCGTCAAACACCTGACTACGTACTTCATCCAGCATTTCACCGGAATCAGCCATCTCTTCCTGCCACGCAATCAATTTACGCAACCAGGCAATCCGCCCTTCGTAACCGGAACGACCAGCGGCCACAGCACCTTCTTTATACTTCCAGTGCGCAGCAACGCCCAGTTCAGCATCTTCATGCATCTGACGGGTACGAATTTGAATTTCCAGTGTTTTACCACGCGGCCCCAACACTACGGTGTGGATCGACTGATAGCCATTGGGTTTTGGGTTAGCAACGTAATCATCAAATTCATCAGGCAAATGGCGGAAATGGGTATGGACAATACCGAGTGCGGCATAGCAATCCTGCAAACGCTCGACCACCACGCGCACAGCTCGCACATCAAACAGTTCATCGAAGGCCAGCGACTTCTTCTGCATTTTGCGCCAGATACTGTAGATATGCTTGGGGCGACCATAAATGTCGGCTTTGATCCCTTCATCTGCCATAGCTTTGCGCAATGTGGCTACAAAGTCATCAATGAATTGCTCACGATCGATACGGCGCTCGTGGAGCAATTTGGCGATTTGCTTATATTCATCTGGATGCAAATAGCGGAAGCAGAAGTCTTCTAACTCCCACTTGATCTGGCCGATACCCAAACGGTTAGCCAGTGGCGCATAGATATTGGAACACTCTTTGGCCGCCAGCACGCGCTCGTCTTCCGGTGCATCCTTCACTTCGCGCAAATGAGCAATACGCTCGGCCAGTTTGATGACCACACAGCGGAAATCTTCCACCATCGCCAATAACATACGGCGCACATTATCCACTTGCTCAGAGCTCATGGAGTCATTATGGGTCGCTTTCAGCTGGCGGATGGCATCCATATCGCGCACACCGTGCACCAGATAAGTAATACCTTTACCGAATTGTTCGGTCAGCGTAGCTTCATCCACCACATTGGCGTCCACCAGCGGGAACAGTAGCGCCGCGCGCATACTGTCATTATCCATGCTAAGAGTGGAAAGAATTTCAACCATTTCAAGGCCGCGCCACAGTAACAATGAGGCATCGGGATGGTTTTGCGTCTGCTGCTCACAATACCGCCAGGTTTCGGCCAGGCGTTCACCTGACTGCGGATTAGGAAGCCCCAAACTGGCGATCCAATCGTCGAGAGCAAACTCGCCCGCTGGATTCAAATGTGCACTTCGTACCGCAACCATAACTTCTCCCTACTTTGCGACCCCTGGCTCCTGCATGAACAGCGCCATAGATTCAAGATGCCCGGTGTGGGGAAACATATCTAACATTCGCACCTGAGCAAGACGGTAACCGGCGGCTAACAACACCTGACTATCTCGTGCCAGCGTAGTGGGGTTACACGAAACATACACCACCCGCTTTGGCGCCAGTTTAACTATATGTGACATGACCCCGGCAGCACCTGCGCGGGCGGGATCTAACAATACTTTATCGAACCCTTGTGTTGCCCACGGCTGACAACTGATGTCAGATTCCAGATTTTCATGGAAAAAAGACACATTGGATAACGCGTTATTCAGAGCATTATACTGCCCATTCGCTACCAACGCCGCAACTCCTTCCACCCCAACCACTTCGCAAGCCAACTTTGCCAGCGGCAAGGTGAAATTGCCCATACCGCAGAACAGATCCAGCACCCGCTCATCAGGCTGCACATCAAGCCATGCTATAGCCTGAGCTACCATTTGCTGATTGACCGTATCATTGACTTGAATAAAATCGCGCGGATGAAACGCTAAGCGTAGACCCTCAATCTGGTAATAGGGTTCCTCACCACTCAGTTTTTCCACATTATCACTATCACCAGCCAGATAGACGGCGACCTGCTCTCGTTTGGCAAAGTCAATTAACGCCACACGATCTACCTCTTTAAGGGTATCAAGGTGGCGTAAAACCATCAACGGACCATTATCGGCTAATACCAATTCCACATGCCCAAGGCGGCGAACAGCCTGTAAGCCAGATAAACATTGATAAAGTGGTAATAACAAGCGCTCCAACTCAGGTCTTAAAACCGGACAGTGCTTGATGCAAACTAAATCATGAGACTCAGTTTGGCGAAACCCCATTTGCAATCGATGCTGCTTGGATTGATAGAGCAGCCCTAATCTTGCCCTCCGCCGGTAGCCGTATTCCGGCCCGCAAATAACGGGGTCTAATTCAGGGCAAGCACCTGCCTCTCGCATAATCAAACGCTGGAGTGAATCTGCTTTGCTCATTTGCTGTAGCTGGCTATTAGCGTGTTGCTGCTGACAGCCACCACAAATTCCGAAGTGAGGGCAAACAGGAACAACCCTTTCGTTGCATCGGTTCAACAAACGTTTAAGCTTACCGCGGCTATATTGGCGCTTTTGCTCAGTAAGCTCTATTTCAGCTTGCTCTCCTGGTAGAGCGCCAAGAATAAAGATAGCTTTGCCTTGGTGATGCGCTACCCCTTGACCAAAAGGGTCAAGCGAGTTTACGGTCACTGTTAGTGTTTGTTTGGTCGTCACACGTCGGTTTGGAGAGTAGAATTGCGCCATATTGATTGATCAAGCATCGGTTTTGTAAGCTGCTAATTCTCCCACATTGGAATACCATGACCAAATACAGTCTTCGCGCGCGCATGATGATTTTAATCTTGGCCCCCACGCTGCTTCTTGGGCTGTTACTCAGTACGACCTTTATGGTCAATCGTTACAATGAATTGCAAAAACAATTAGTTAACGCAGGTACAAGTATTATCGAACCGCTAGCGGTTGCCAGTGAGTACGGAATGACCTTCCGCAACCGCGATACTGTCCGTCAGTTAATAAATCTTCTTCATCGCCGTCACTCGAATATTGTTCGATCAATATCCGTTTTTGACGCAGATAATAATCTTTTTGTCACATCTAACTATAATTACAATTCCTCACAATTAAGATTGTCGAAAGACGACGCTATTCCCAGTTCACTAATGCTTTCCTATCGTGGCGACTCTTTGATTCTGCGCATGCCTATTGTTTCAGAATCCAACCTGTCCAGTAACCGGACTTCCGATTCAGATATAACCAATCGGCCATTGGGTTATATCGCCATAGATTTGGATTTACAATCCGTACGCTTGCAGCAATATAAAGAAATCTTTATTTCGACTCTACTGCTGTTGTTCTGTATGTGTGTGGCTATCTTATTTGCTTATCGGCTGATGCGTGATGTCACTGGCCCCATCCGTAACATGGTGAATGCGGTGGACCGCATTCGCCGCGGGCAATTAGACAGCCGAGTGGAAGGGCATATGCTCGGCGAGTTGAATATTTTGAAAAACGGCATTAACTCGATGGCAATGTCACTGGCGGCGTATCACGAAGAGATGCAGCAGAATATCGATCAAGCCACGTCAGACTTGCGTGAAACGCTGGAGCAGATGGAAATCCAGAACGTGGAATTGGGGTTGGCGAAAAAACGTGCGCAAGAAGCCGCGCGAATTAAATCTGAATTTCTGGCTAATATGTCCCATGAGTTACGTACGCCACTCAATGGGGTGATTGGATTTACCCGCCAAACACTGAAAACATCACTGACCCCGACGCAAACTGACTATCTGCAAACTATCCAACGATCAGCAAATAACCTGTTGTGCATCATTAATGACGTACTGGACTTCTCCAAATTAGAAGCTGAAAAGCTGATTCTCGAACATATCCCATTCTCACTACGCGGCGCGCTAGATGAGGTCATTATTCTCCTGGCACACACCGCTCATGAAAAAGGCCTGGAACTGACCCTACATGTTAATAAAGATGTGCCGGAACAAGTGATTGGCGATGCCATGCGTTTGCAGCAAATAGTCACAAACTTGCTGGGTAATGCGATTAAATTCACCGAACAAGGCAATATCGATATTCTGGTGGCGGTACGAGCAATAGCTAGCCAGCAGGTGACGCTGGTGGTAGAAATTCACGATACCGGCATTGGTATTTCCGAATCTCAGCAAGCCCAACTGTTCCAGGCATTCCGTCAGGCCGATGCCAGTATTTCACGTCGACACGGGGGTACCGGCCTTGGGCTCGTTATCACCGAAAGATTGGTGAAAGAGATGGGCGGCGATATCAGCTTCCGCAGCCAGGTTGATCGGGGTTCGACTTTCAGATTTCATCTAACCTTGGATCTCAATGAAGCTATTCCCTCCCGCCGCCCAGATATGTCGCATCTGGAAGGGAAAACGCTGGCTTATATTGAACGTAATGCTGCTGCGGCAAGAGCAACATTAGATATTCTCAGCATCACTCCTTTACAGGTGATTCATAGCCTGACGTTAGCCCAATTGCCGATACAACATTATGATTTTCTGCTCGTCGGGGTGCCTATCCCGTACCGCAATAATATGGCTGTTCATCAAGACAAACTGATCGCAGCAATGAAAATTTCTGAGCAAGTTATTTTGGCACTGCCGAGTCAATCACAAATAGAAGCAGAGCAACTTAAGCAGATCGGCGCTAAAGCATGCCTGGTTAAGCCTATCTCCGCTAACCGGTTAATTCCTTTATTGTCTTATGAAAAGGCGCATAGTGAATTACCGGTGGTAGAGCAAGTCCACAAGCAGCCTAAGCTGCCTTTCAAAGTAATGGCCGTCGATGACAACCCAGCTAACTTGAAATTAATGGGGACTTTGCTTGAAGAACAGGTTGAAGAAACGGTGTTATGTGACAGCGGGGCAAAAGCCATAGCCTATGCCCGTGAAAATACACTGGATATCATTTTGATGGATATTCAAATGCCGGAAATTGACGGCATCCGCGCCAGTGAAGTGATTCATCAGATGTCACATCATCAGGACACACCGATCATTGCGGTCACGGCTCACGCCGTTAGAGGGCAGCGGGAACAATTACTAAAATTGGGTATGGCTGATTATCTCGCGAAACCTATTGATGAAGCTCGGCTGATACAAGCACTTTCGCGCTATCTACCTGATGATGCTCCAAAGTCCCATGATGAACAGCCTCACGCTTTACAACAATCCCGAGTTTCACAACAATCCCATACTTTACAACAACAGGGCGAGGGTAAGGCCCATATTCAGTCAGTTCCACAATCTGAATGTAAAGAGTCAATAGACTGGCCGCTCGCGGTAAGGCAAGCAGCAAATAAAGAAGCGCTGGCTAAAGACCTGTTAACCATGTTGTTAGAGTTTACGCCACAAGTGACACAGCGCGTGCAGGCGATTCTAGCCGGTAGCCATGACGATGATATTCTGAATCTGATTCACAAGTTTCATGGCAGTTGCGCATGTAGCGGTGTGCCGCGACTGCGGCAATTGTGCATGACGATTGAACAACAATTGCGGCAACAAACTGACATACAAGACTTGCAACCTGAGTGGCTTGAGTTGTTAGATGAGATAGACAACGTCCGCTTTGCTGCACGGAATTATCTCGGCGCAGCCTAATATCGGCCGCCACCACATCTAAATAGAAAGGGCACACCGATAAACGGTTGTGCCCTTTTTGACGGTATCTATACTTTTTCTACATAAATACCTATTACTGCATTAGTGGCGATTACTGCATCAGCAGATAGAGCGAAGTATCACCACGCTGAATGCTCAACGCCAATACCGATGGTTTGGTATCAAGGATTTTCCGCAGCTCACCCAGATTCTGAACCGGTTGCTGGTTGACACCCATGATAATATCGCCTTTTTTCAGACCGATACGCGCAGCAGCAGTGCCAGGTTTCACACTATCAACTTTAACGCCTTTCTTACCATTCATATCAGAGTTACTCAGCTCAGCCCCTTCAATACCAGTGTAGAGATTGCCGGAGTCAACTTGAGTTTGGCTGCTTTGCTCTAATGTCACTTCCACGTTGACTGGTTTACCGTCGCGCAACAGACCCAATGTCATTTTGCTACCCACTGGCAGAGTACCAATCTCGGCACGGAAGCCAGCGAAGCTATTGATGGCTTTGCCATTCATGCTGACAATCACATCCCCCGCTTTAATCCCTGCTTTAGCTGCAGCAGATTTTGGCAGTACCTGACTGATAAAGGCCCCTTTCTGGGCATCAACCTTCATGGTTTTCGCCAGCTCAGAGTTCAGTTCTGTACCCATAATGCCCAGTTCACCGCGTTTCACCTGACCAAATTCAACCATCTGTGAGGTCAGGTTTTTCACCATGTTACTTGGGATAGCAAAACCGATACCAATGTTACCGCCATCCGGCGCCAGGATAGCCGTGTTGATCCCGATCAGTTCACCGTTCAGATTGATCAATGCTCCACCAGAGTTGCCCCGGTTAATTGCAGCGTCAGTCTGGATAAAGTTTTCGTAGTTTTCGACATTCAAGCCACTACGACCCAACGCCGATACGATACCAGAAGTGACGGTTTCACCCAGACCATAGGGGTTGCCGATAGCAACGGTATAATCCCCAACGCGCAGTTGATCAGAGTCGGCAATTTTAATCGCAGTTAGGTTTTTAGCATCTTTCAGTTGTAATAAGGCGATATCGGTACGTGGATCTTTACCAATTACTTTTGCATCAAAGCTGCGGCCATCGCTCAACTTAACATTGATTTTGGTTGCATTATCGACCACGTGGTTATTGGTAACGACATAACCTTTAGCGGCATCAATAATTACGCCTGAACCCAGTGCACGGAAATCCTGCTTGCTGGGTGCTCCGCCTTTGCTACCTGGCCCCCCCTGACACATTGGTGACCCTTGGAACGGAGAACCGTCCTGGCAGAATGGCGAATCATCACCAAAGAATTGCTGGAACTGTGGTGGCATGCCGCCGGCATTACTTACCTGAGCACTTCCCTCCACATTGATACTCACAACCGAAGGCATTACCTTCTCTAGCATTGGCGCCAGGCTAGGGAGCTGCTGGCTGCTGGAAGAGGCCGTTTCTGCCGCAACGACAGAAGAAACCGGCCCCATGGCTAAACCGATGCTCAATGCCAATGCACTTAATACTAAAGTTGTTTTTTTCATGTATTCTGGCTCTCGCTATACAATTAATAATGAGTCAATAAATGGTGTATACAGACTTATCCTATAATAATTAACCCTACCGCAGATCAAGCTGGCGAACCCGATATTCGAACTCAATGTAGTGAATCGGATAGATTCAACGCAGCAATTCAAGTTAAGAAGGATATAGTCGTCTTGCATAGTAAGATTAAATATGGGGGATGAAGTTCAGAGAACCAATAATTAGAAAAGTAAAAAATATTGTCCGTCTTTACAAATCTATAGTTAATTAACGGACATTTTAGTTTTCCTGCATACTATTCCGCAGCCATCAAACGCCGATATTCATCATAGGCATAAAGATCTGTCATGCCACTGATATAGTCTTGAATTAAACGCGCTCGGTAATAATATTCATATATCTCATGTTGTTCTGGCGATAAATGACGCAACCGCTCTGTTGACTCTGCATAAGCTAGGCGATGTTTAGTCGACAACTTATGGAACAATCTCGTCTCAATGGGATATTCCTGATGGCTGTCTTCAGCGACTAATTGCGTAAATGCCGCTTGCGACATCGCTAATAGCGGGCTATAAATATCAAGCAAGCCACTAATAACTCTATATCCTTGTAATTCAAGCTGTTCCACTTCTGGATAATTGAATACGTGTTTTACTGCTACCTTTTTAAAAATTTGCAGTAATTTACACGCCGGACTGGAATCTTCTAATAAAGCCTGATTAAACGAACCAGAAAACACCGTGGGCAAATTCTCAATAAAACGCTGAGCAGCATGTGGAACTAATTTCCCTACAGTATTTACCCGTAAATACATAAAGAATTGGTCTTCCGAACTACGCCGACCTTGCCCTCGACCTAATTGACGAAATGCACCGCCAACAACTTTATCAAATAAATCACCATGAGTAGTCTCACCCCACTCTTGCACCATATGATCATAAAGTTGTTCAACACTCAAAATATTTTTTTCGACCGCGTCTTCTAAATCGGCAATGCAATAAGAGATATCATCCGCAGCTTCCATAATATAGGTCAGCGGGAAACGATTAAATTCCCCCATATTCAGTTCGCGACGTAAATCTTTAACATAGTCTTCTTCAGCAAGATAAAAGCCAGGTTTCTTCATCAAATAGTTATGAGAAGCGGGAATATCGCCTGACCAATAAGCCGGTTTGGTATATTTAAGAATACAGCCGACCTGTGCATAAGTGAGGTTAAGTTTTAATAAGCTGTAAACCAAACGAATCGCTTGCGCATTACCTTCAAAATGGCTTAAATCCTGGCGAATTTTACTGCGTAGAATATTAAGCTCAGTCTCCCCTTCCCGTAATTTTAATGTATTAACCAGGCATTGATCCTTGCCCCGCAGCTCTGCACCGCCACCATTAGGATCCATTTGTTTAGTAAACCAATTATTAATTGCTGATTCACCGAAATGCCCAAAAGGAGGATTACCGATGTCATGCATCAGACACGCCATTTCTACAATACTTTCAAAAGGATCCAGCAGTTTATCCAGCCCATAGATGTTAATTTTTTTATCTTGCTTAAAACGATTGAGGATCTCTTTGGCGATATGACGGCCAACTTGCTGAACTTCCAGCGAATGTGTCAAACGGCTGCGGACAGCAGCATTGCGCTCCAACGGGAAGACTTGTGTTTTTTGTTGTAAACGCCGAATAGCCGCAGAGTTTACAATCCGGCCGCGATCACTTTCAAATACCCGGGTAATCTCATACTCATCTTCAGCCGAGCTGGGTTTACCAAATGGCCGCTGAACACTAATTTTCTGTTTAAAGTCGATCCCGGACATATTACCCCCTGAACATTCATCTAAATACAGTGATACCCACTCTCAGCAGAAGATGCAATTGTTTACGTGTGAACTTTGGCTGATTGCGTATGAACTGCGGCACATTACGTATTATCTTGGGTGAACTACCCGGCAATCTCACTTACCTGATAAACTGTGTATGGCTTATTACAGATTAATTAATCCTTTAAAATCGGTGGGTATCCATATGAAAGTAGGAATTATTGGCGCAATGGAAGAAGAAGTCACATTGCTACGTGACAAAATTGAAAATCGCCAAACCTTGTCTCGCGCGGGTTGTGAGATTTACACCGGCCAACTCAATAGCGTTGATGTCGCCTTACTGAAATCCGGTATCGGTAAAGTGTCTGCCGCAATGGGCACCACTCTCTTGTTAGAACATTGCCAACCCGACATTGTTATCAATACCGGTTCTGCTGGGGGCCTGGCCTCTAGCCTGAAAGTCGGTGATATCGTGGTTTCTACAGAAGTTCGCTATCACGATGCTGATGTGACAGCTTTTGGTTACGAGCCTGGCCAAATGGCCGGTTGCCCCGCCGCCTTTATTGCTGATCCAAAGTTGATTGAATTAGCTGAAAGTTGCATCAAACAATTGGATTTAAATGCAGTACGCGGCCTGATTTGCAGCGGCGATGCCTTTATCAATGGTGCAGCTCCTTTGGCTCGCATTCGCGCAACCTTCCCGAGTGTTGCAGCAGTTGAAATGGAAGCGGCGGCTATCGGTCATGTTTGTTACCTATTCAAGACACCTTTTGTTGTCGTGCGAGCTATTTCTGATGTTGCCGACCAAGAATCTCATTTAAGTTTTGATGAATTCCTGGTTGTCGCTGCTAAACAGTCGACGCTGATGATAGAAACGATGTTAACCAGATTGGCTAAATGCGGTTAATGGTGCGATTTAATATTATCTCCATGCTACGAGCAATAATAATCCTGCCCCAAGCAGTGATGTTATTGTTGCTCGGCCTGTTTAACTCACCCGCGCTAGCGGCAGAGCGGATTATCAGTTTATCACCCAGCACTACAGAAATGGCCTATGCCGCAGGTCTTGGGGATAAACTGGTTGCTGTAAGTGCTTACTCTGACTACCCAGAAACCGCTAAAAAACTAGAACATGTTGCTTCGTGGCAGGGGGTAAATGTCGAACGTATTCTGGCATTAAAGCCTGATTTAATCCTCGCCTGGCGTGGAGGGAATCCGCAACGTCCACTAGATCAATTGGCCTCTTTTGGTATTCCAATATTCTATTCTGATCCCGTTAATATTGATCAGATAGCGGATGATCTGGATAAATTGGCCCAATACAGTCCATACCCAGAGCAAGCACATCAATCTGCGCAACAGCTACGCCAGGAAGTTCGCAAGTTACGTAGCCGCAATGCGCGCAGCCAACCATTACGCACGTTCCTGCAATTTGGTACCCAGCCACTGTTTACCAGTTCCGGGCATACATTGCAGAGTGAGGTTATTTCCCTTTGTGGTGGTGAAAATATTTTTGCTGGTAGCCGCATTCCCTGGCCGCAGGTTAGCCGTGAACAAGTGATGATCCGCCAACCACAGGTGATTGTAGTCAGCGGTGATAAGTCTCAAGCAAATAATATTAGCGCTTTCTGGCGCCCCCAACTTGCAGTACCAATAATAACTCTCAATGAGGACTGGTTTAATCGCGCTGGCCCACGTATTCTGCTGGCCGCTAAACAGCTGTGCCAACAAATGGCCAGCCTTCCATCCTCTGTGGCGGAGTCACATTAATGCTGGTTTATTGGCTAGATATTTTAGGTACTGCGGTATTTGCAATCTCTGGTGTATTGCTGGCGGGGAAGTTACGTATGGACCCGTTTGGTGTACTGGTATTAGGTGTTGTGACTGCCGTTGGTGGTGGCACAATTCGTGATATGGCCTTAGCCAATGGCCCTGTATTTTGGGTGAAAGATCCCACAGATCTAGTTGTTGCGATGGTAACTTGTCTGGCAACTATTTTGCTGGTGCGACAACCACGACGAACCCCAAAATGGATCCTTCCCGTACTGGATGCTATTGGTCTGGCGGTATTCGTGGGTATTGGGGTCAATAAAGCCTTTGCTGCTGGTGCCAGCCCGCTAGTTGCTATCTGTATGGGGGTAATAACCGGCGTTGGGGGCGGGATTATTCGTGATGTGTTAGCCCGCGAGATCCCTATGATCCTGAGAACCGAAATCTACGCCACTGCCTGCATCATTGGTGGCATTGTGCATGCTACTGCTTTTTATACTTTTGGTATGCCATTACAACAAGCAATGATGCTGGGCATGGTGATAACCCTTGGTATCCGGCTTGCCGCTATCCGTTGGCGCTTAAAACTACCCACATTTGAAATAGAGCAGTAGTCGTCATTTTCAGTTTTTGATTGTCAGGTGTAGGTTGTATTTTATACAATATATATCCTTTAGGCTCTTATAGAGCCTAAAGTTCTGTAAATAAAGATGAAATACATTTTTAGTGTGAGTTAAATCTTCAAGTTTTTAAATAATTAGCCGATATCCAGAACTATCGCTACCGCCTCCGGTAGTGGCAGTTAAAAATGTTGTTATAAATCATGAAATCTTTTTTGTTGATGTTTTGGCTGGTCTTTCTTGCCAGTCCGTCACTAGCCCAGGGGCTAAGCGGCACAATAGATTTACATCTGACTATAGTGCCATCTTGTCAGGTACAATCACCAAATCAAAACGTACATATAGTTAATGATCCCAAAAAGAATTATCCAGAAATACAGTGTCATAGAGGAAATGGATTGGTTACAGAGCCTAAAATCAGCCATTCTTTTATTGCATCAAATGGCCTGCATGTTAGTAAAACCGGTGCCAACCAGATGGCGCAATTGATTACTGTAGAATGGTAATATTCAGATATAAAAAAAACCGCAGTTATTAAAGCTGCGGTTTTTTTATCGAAAATCAAGCAGTGATCTTATACCCTAACTCATTGCTGTTAAGGGTAAATTAGATGCTGAAAGAAGAACCGCATCCACAGGTACTCTTCGCATTCGGGTTAGTCACGATAAAGCGGGAGCCTTCCAGACCTTCCGTGTAATCCACTGCACCACCAACCAGATATTGTAGGCTCATGGGATCAACGACCAGCTCGACACCTTGCTTCTCAATTGTCATATCGCCATCGTTGATCTGATCATCGAAAGTAAAGCCATACTGGAACCCGCTGCATCCACCACCGGTAATATAAACCCGCAGCTTCAGATTTGGATTTTCCTCATCAGAAATCAGCAGTTTCACTTTTTTTGCCGCTGCCTCGGTAAACTGCAGGGGCAGTACTGTTTCATCGCTCATACTCATCACTCCCAACCGGTGTTCGAGGTGCAGGTCACTACAATGGCAGCCTGATCTGTGTATTGATTATCTAATACCCGAGTAATTCATTCAAGTATTGTGGCTTAATGTTATATATTATCTACCTGTTTGAGTGCTACTTTCAATCGCTGCCTGTCGTTCTGCTGCCTTTGCTGCCTGCTCTTGTCTTTGTAATGTGCGGGCCAAAATAGCTGAATACAAGGGCTGCCCCCCCATAAACTGCGCTATTAAAGTCGCCCCCAGACAAGTCACAATCATAGGTAAAATGAGCTGATAATTATCGGTCATTTCCAGCACCAGCACGATCCCAGTCAATGGCGCACGTACTGAGGCAGCAAACAACGCGCCCATACCAGCAATAGCAAAAGTACCGGCATCAATGCTGTACTGTGGGAAAAAGTGTGCGCAGGATAGACCAAAAGCGGTGCCCAGAATGGTTCCCAGAGCCAGCATCGGGGCAAATATTCCACCGGGTGCGCCAGAACCAAAACACAGTAAAGTGGTAATCACTCTGGCAATAAAGATAAAGAGCAACATACCAATGCTAAAATTGCCAGCGACTGCAATAGGGATTAATGCAAACCCGCCGCCCACGGCCTCGCCATGAATCAATGCAAGTAAGCCACACATTCCGCCCAGCAGACCACCTATCAGTACCAACTTACGCCAGTCGCCGCCGTGAAAACGCATAAACAGATCTTGTGTGCGAAATATTAGCGCATTGAATATCACTCCTACTGCGCCGAAAATAATGCCTAGCAACAAATAGAGCCATAGGGTATTTAGAGGAACATCACTGAGTTTACCTACATCAATAATTGCACGCTCACCATTAAAATAGCGGTAAACGATAGTTGAAGTAATAACCCCAACAAAGACAGCTTTAATTGAAACCAAGCTATAGCGGAACTGCGAGCGCATCTCTTCGATAACAAATAAAATCCCAGCTAGCGGAGCATTAAAAGCAGCGGATAGCCCCGCAGCCGCACCGGTCGCTAATAATGAGTGACGCGCTTCAGCGCTGCGTAGACGGAAGATATCGACAATCATTCGCCCACTGTTGCCCCCCATTTGTACCATTGGCCCCTCTCGGCCTAATACCATGCCAGCACCTAGCGTACCAAGCCCACCAATGAACTTGACCGGGATGACTCGCCACCAGCGAACGGGCCGCATCTCTTCCATTGCCCCCTCTATTTCAGGTATTCCCGATCCTCCCGCCTCAGGAGCAAAACGGCGCACCAGAAAGTAGCCCACCATAGCCAATAACGCCGATATAATAAAAGCCAGCGGCCAAACTAAAATCGCACTATTAGCAACTTTAGCCAAGGTTGCCAATCTTTCTTGCTGGATCCAATCAACACCGCGATCGAACGCCACACCCAATAAACCAGTAACTGCGCCAACGACAGCAGCCATGATAAGAATGACCAAAGGTGTTGTGTCACGATTAACCAATGCGTGGATAAAGCGACCGCGCTTAACTTCAGAAATACTTTCAGTAGGTATATTTTGGGTTGAATCAGTCATAGTTTGTATGCTTGTCAGTTAAATAATAAGTAATACAAATCCGCCGTATGAGTCTAGCCTACACGCTACTAGTCCGCCTGTTTAAACGCCAATGAAATGATCTTGCTCAGAAAAAGCTTTTTTCTTGAGTTTGCGGCACATCGCGCAAGCCATACGTAAAATATGTCCAATCATTTGATAACCGCTGCCAGTCCTTTAGAATAAGCAGAATTGTTCTAACCAAGGCTAATCCAAGGTTAGTGTCGCCAAATTCAGGAGCCAGTTTATGAGTAAATCCGAAAGTCTGTATGCACAGGCTAAACAGTTTATCCCAGGCGGGGTTAACTCTCCGGTGCGTGCATTCACTGGTGTCGGTGGAGTCCCATTATTCATCGAACGTGCCGACGGCGCTTATCTGTTTGATGTAGATGGTAAAGCCTATATTGATTATGTTGGCTCTTGGGGACCAATGGTCTTGGGGCACAATCACCCGGCAATTCGTCAGGCCGTGATTGAAGCCGTGGAGCGCGGTCTGAGCTTTGGTGCGCCGACAGAGATGGAAGTCAAAATGGCCGAGTTGGTCACCAATTTAGTCCCAACCATGGATATGGTGCGGATGGTCAACTCCGGAACTGAAGCAACGATGAGTGCCATTCGTCTGGCTAGAGGCTTCACTGGCCGGGATAAAATCATCAAATTTGAAGGTTGCTATCATGGCCATGCTGACTGTCTGTTGGTTAAAGCCGGTTCGGGCGCCCTGACACTGGGTCAGCCTAACTCACCCGGTGTACCTGCTGATTTTGCCAAGCATACCCTGACTTGTACTTATAACGATTTAGCTTCTGTGCGGGAAGCCTTTGAGCAATATCCCCGCGATATCGCCTGTATTATCGTCGAGCCAGTCGCCGGTAACATGAACTGCGTACCACCATTGCCTGAGTTCCTACCGGGTCTGCGCACATTGTGTGACGAGTTCGGCGCGCTGTTGATTATCGATGAAGTGATGACCGGTTTTCGCGTGGCATTAGCGGGGGCACAAGAATATTACGATGTTGTTCCTGATTTGACTTGTCTGGGTAAAATCATCGGTGGTGGTATGCCGGTCGGTGCGTTTGGTGGCCGTCGCGATGTGATGGATGCTTTGGCACCAACAGGCCCGGTCTATCAAGCAGGAACCCTGTCTGGTAACCCTATTGCCATGGCTGCCGGTTTTGCCTGTCTGACTGAAGTTGCGCAGGTGGGAATTCATAAAACACTGACTGAATTAACTGATTCACTGGCCGAAGGTCTGCTAACAGCAGCTAAAGAAGAGAATATCCCATTGGTGGTTAACCACGTTGGCGGTATGTTCGGATTATTCTTTACTGATGCCCCAACCGTGACTTGCTATCAGGATGTGATGAATTGCGACGTCGAGCGCTTCAAACGCTTCTTCCATTTAATGTTGGAAGAAGGTGTTTATTTGGCTCCTTCAGCCTTTGAAGCTGGCTTTATGTCAGTGGCGCACAGCAAAGAAGATATCAAGAAAACGGTAGATGCCGCTCGTCGGTGCTTCGCTAAGCTTTAATATCAATAAATTAGCCATCTCCCTATGCTGGGAGATGGTATTAATAAAGTCAGGTTACCGACCCTGTTTACGCAATAAGTAAACAAAGTACGGTGCGCCAATAAATGTCGCCAATAAACCCGCAGGAATCTGATTCGGGAATAACAATATCCGGCCGCACCAATCAGCAAATACCATTAATAAACCACCTAAGATTGCCGCAATAAATAGCTGTGGAATGGCTCGGCGAAAGCCCAACATACGAGCCATATGAGGCGCCATCAGGCCGACAAAACTTAATGGCCCAACCGTCAGTGTAGCTGCCGCTGTCATAATGGCAGCCAATAGCAAAATAGCTAACCGGCTAGGTGCCAGCGCTACGCCTAATGCTCTTGCCGTCACACTCCCTAATGGCAAAATCATCAACCAACGGCGGCATAGCGGTGCTAATGCGATCAGCACCAGAGCAATAATACCGGTACTGAGTGCTTGCGAGCCATCAACAGCATAGGTAGAACCTGAAATCCATGCCAGCAAGCCGCGCATGCGTGGATCGCCACTGGCCAGTAACATGGTTATTACCGTGGTAAAAGCGGTGCTCAGTGCAATCCCAGCCAATAGCATTCTCCCGGGAGAGAAACCACCCCGACCAGCAACGATCAGAATCAACAATAAGGTCGCGGCCGCGCCTAAACTACCTGCGGGTAGCAACCATGCCAGTGCATTACCTGGCACGATAAACATCATGATCACCACACCAAAAGATGCGCCAGAGCTAATCCCCAGCACTTCGGGGCTGGCCATCGGATTACCTGTCAGTTTTTGAATTAATGTTCCCGCGACCGCCAGCATCATACCGGCGGCCAATGCCGCTAATACTCGTGGCCAGCGCCAGTGTAATAATGCCTGAATGTCATCACCGCTAATCCAATTCCAACCGTAGCTATCACGACCAAACATCAGGGCCACGGTTAATCCAGCCAGCAGGATGAGTAAACCACCGCTGATCCATCCCCCCAAATGTTGCCGTTCAGCGGGAACATAATCGCCAAAATCCATGCTGGGGGCCGTCGCGCTATGTAAGCGGGGCAACAGCCATAATAGTAGTGGTGCGCCAATCAGCGCAGTCGCCGCCCCTGTGGGAATTTCTTGCCAAACCTGAGCTAACCAGATTAGCCCTTGATCCGTTACCCACAACAATAAAGCCCCCAAGATAGGTGCCAACATCAGGCGTTGCGATAAACGGCGAGCACCGAGAATTTTGGCCAATAAAGGTGCGAACAGGCCAATAAAACCAATCACACCGACAGCGTTGACCAACATTGCACTAAACAGGATTGCCAATCCCAACGCACACAGCCGTGCTACAGACAAACCTAACCCTAAATTACGAGCGACACCATCATCCAGACCGAGCAAGGTTAATGGGCGAATCAATAAAGCAGCCAATACACCGGTTATCAGCAAGCGAGGCAGTAAAAACTGTACCGTACTCCAATCTTGTTGATTCAGAGCACCGCTACTCCACAGGAACAAGCCTTGAAGTTGATCATAATTAAATAGCGCCAGCAGATTACTGACCGCGCTACAGTAAAGACCGAGTACCAATCCCGCCAATATCAGTGTGATGGGTGACATCCGTTTACCCCAAGCCACACCGAACACTAACACACCAATAAGGATACCACCGGCCATCGCTGCCAGTTGGCGGGTTAGCTCACCACCGGGTAGCATCCATAACGTCGCGATAGTCAGGCCAAGCTGGGCGCCCGCAGCCACACCCAATGTGGCTGGTTCAGCCAGCGGGTTACGTAAGACTTGTTGGAACAAAACCCCCACCAGCCCCAATCCAGCACCGGTTAATAATGCCACCGTGAGCCGAGGAAGTTGGCTGTAATGGAATAACATTTGGCGTACGTCATCGCTGTCAGGCTGCCATAGCGCGGCCCCCCAAAGCGGGGCTGGTAATACCTGACTAAAATTGTATAACGTTAACGCCACGGCAAAAATCAGCAGTAAGATCAGTAAGCTGGCTGGTAGAAACCAGCTTTTAGGCAGAGTCTTGGCCATCATGAAGATTTGCCCCATGCCGATTCTAATAACCGCACAAATCGCATGGCTGATAATGTCGCGCCATAGAACCACACCGCAGGCAGTATTTGTAATTGATTTTGACGCACGAATGACATGGATTGCCATAATGGTGTGCGGGTAACCTGTTGTAGTATTTCACTATTGCCATGAACAAAGCACATTGCACGGCCTGGTTTTACTGTTGCTAAACGTTCGATTCCCACCACAGCACTGCCCCAGATATTAGTCTCGCCCTGCCAGGCATTCTTAATATTCAACTCGTTTAATACATCCTGGAATAAACTGCCTTGGCCGATGACCAAGGCATGGCGAGTGTCCAATAGAGAAAACATCAGTAATGATGTGTTACGGCTAGCGGAGAAGCGTTGGCGAGCAGCTTGCATAAATTGATTAAAATCATTGAGGTGTTGTTCGGCAGCGGCCTCCAATCCAAGACGCTGGCCTAGTGCAAACAAGGAACTTTTACCGACAGCAAGAGGGGTACTGCCCTGCTGGCTAAAAGCAAAGCTCATCGAAGGGGCGATCGGAGCGAGTTTTTCCGGTGAAGAGCCGAAACCTTCAGACATCAGAATCAGCGACGGCGCCATTTGTTGTAGCAATTCCAAATTAGGTTCTGTGCGCTGGCCTACATCAATGACACTGGCAGATAATTCAGGTTCCTCAACCCATAAACGGTAATTATGGGTATCTGCCACACCATACGGCGTCACTCCCAAAGCCAGCAGTAACTCAACAGGCAACCATTCCAGAGCAACCACCCTGCGGCTATCAATCTTAGGAGAATTTACTGCCCATCCGGGTAATGAATACAATAATGGCGATAAGGCCAGCGCAGTGAGTAATCTACGACGGGTAAGGTCTGGCGGCGTCAGATGGGCGTGTTTCATGGATAAATGCATTTTCATTAATACACGAAACTTACCGGCGCACCACCGGCCGGATGGGGCAATATTCCCATAGGAATACCGTAAATTTTTTCCAGAATAGAACCTTGCATCAGGCTGTTAGCAGAGCCTTGCGCGATCATTTCGCCACCACGTAATGCTACTAAATAGTCGCAATAGCGGGCCGCCATATTAATATCGTGTAATACCGCAATAACTGTCAGGCCGCGCTCACGACTAAGCCGTTGAATCAGCCCCAACACCTCAACCTGATGTGCGATATCGAGTGCTGAGGTCGGTTCATCAAGCAGTAGACATCGGCTATTTTGTGCCACCATCATCGCCAACCAAGCGCGCTGACGTTCGCCGCCGGATAAGCTGTCGACTAACCGATTCGCCAGAGGTTTTAAATCCACCAGCGCAATCGCTTCTTCCACCTGCTCTCGGTCTTCCTGACGAAAACGCCCCAGCGCACCATGCCACGGATAACGACCTATCGCGACCAGCTCACGCACTGTCATCCCTTCAGCTGCCGGTAATTGCTGCGGCAAATAAGCGACTTCACGGGCAAAGGCTTTGTTATCCCACAGGGATAATGGCACATCATTGAGCAACACCTTGCCACTAGAAGGCGGTTGATGGCGACCCAGCATTTTTAAAAGCGTCGATTTACCTGAACCATTATGACCAATCAGCCCGCAAACTTTCCCTTGTGGAAATGTGAGTGACAAAGGTTGCAATAAGGTTCGGCCAGGAACCGAAAAGCTCAGCTCTTGAAGTGAAAATACGCTGGATTGGCTTGCCTGTTGGTCCAAGATGGTGCCCTACAATTATGAAAAAGTTATCGATAAATAACGAGAAGGTGAATCGAAACGATAATAATTATCAAAGCGCGTAGTTTATGCGTAACCGACGATGGACTGCAAGCGCAATGCCAGCCGATTGACCCGGATGAAATACCGAAGATAGGTGCGAAGAGTGAAAGTGAAGAGAAATGAACAATTGGCACGATAACAGTAACCGTGCCAATTGTTTGGGCTTTATTGGCCGAACATATCTTTGATCCAACCCGCGACACCCTCGCCATCAGGTTTGGCTTCTGCCGCAGGCTGGGCAGCCTGGCACAAGCCTTGTGGATTCTCTGTCCAGACTGGGATTGAGCGCATACCGCCCCCATCACCGCAGACAAAATTCCCCGCCGAATCAATATTCATCTGGCTAATCCCTTCCGGTGGCTGCAATACCAGCGGTAATGGAGTTTGATTCTCAAGATAGCGGCGATACAAGGTCAGAGCACCATTAGCACCGGTCAATTTGGCTGGGCCATTATTATCACGCCCCACCCAAGCAATCGCCACTTCTTTGCCATCAATACCCGCAAACCAGCTATCTCGCAGGTCGTTGGTGGTACCGGTTTTGGCTGCCAAATTGTATTTAGAAAATTTCACTGACAATGAACGAGATGTCCCACGGGCTACCCCTTGTTGCATGGCGTACAGAGTCAGATAAGCGGCTTGTGCCGGAACCATGCGTTCCGCCTGTGGGAAACTCTGATACAACACAGTACCATCTTCGGCGATAACCGAGCGCACGGCAGATAACGGCGCGCGATTCCCGCCACTGGCGATAGTTTGATATTCCTGCGCGACTTCAACCGGTGTCAGGTCAATCGCCCCCAGTAACATCGCCGGAACAGGGTGAATAACGTCTTTTGGAATGCCTAAACGTTGCAGCATGGCACTTATCTGATCCAACCCGACTGACATCCCCAGATTAACTGTCGGCACGTTTAGCGAGTTAGCTAAGGCATCGACCAACATCACCTGACCACGGAACTGGCGATCATAGTTTTTCGGTTGCCATGATGAACCGTTGGGTAATTTGATCGACAGCGGTTGGTCCGACAGCCAGGTATTGAGGCGGTATTTATCCGGTTCACTTAACGCCGTCAGATAGGTTGGTGGCTTAGCGAGTGAACCCACCAAACGGCGGGCTTGCATCGCGCGGTTAAAGCCAGCAAATTGCGGCTGTGCGCCGCCCACCATGGCACGAACTTCACCACTGAAGCGGTCAACAATCACCATCGCCGCTTCCAAATCATCCAAATGACGGGCCGCTTTCAATGCCGGAATCCCATCTTCGATGGCTTTTTCTGCTGCATCCTGTGAAACAGGATCTAGCGTGGTGAAGATTTTTACACCGGACAAATCGTTGATTTTGTCGCCCAGTTTCTGTTGTAACTCCTGACGCACCATCTGCATAAAGGCCGGTTGAGGGGTGATTACTCCCCCTTTCGGCTGCACACCTAATGGGCGAGCACTCAGCATGGTGTATAGCTCGGCATCAATCACCCCCTGGTTCTGTAACAAACGCAGCACCAGATTACGGCGTTCAAGGGCCAGAGTCGGATTCCGCCACGGGTTATACAGCGATGCTCCTTTTACCATTCCCACCAGCATGGCTTGCTGATCGAGACTCAGTTCATTCACCGGCCGACCAAAGTAATACAGGCTAGCCAAGGGGAAACCGCGAATCTGATCACTGCCACTTTGACCAAGATAGACTTCGTTCAGATACAGTTCCAGAATTCGGTCTTTGCTGTAACGGTAATCCACCAGCAATGCCATATAGGCTTCGTTGAGCTTACGCCACAGTGAGCGTTCATTGGTCAGGAACAGGTTTTTGACCAACTGCTGCGTTAACGTACTCCCACCCTGAACAGCCTTACCGGCGGTCAGATTGGCAACCACCGCACGGCCAATGGAATACGGACTAATGCCATCATGCTCATAGAAATGGCGATCTTCTGTTGCCAGCAAGGTATCGACCAGTAAATCAGGGAAGCCGGCTCGTGGTACAAACAAGCGCTGCTCACCATTTGGCGATTGCAGCATGGTGATCAATTTAGGATCAAGGCGCAGGAAGCCGAAATCGCGCTGGTTATCCAGATTTTGGATTTGGGCCAATTGATCATTTTTAAACACCAAACGCGCACGAATTTGACCCTCTTTCGCGTCTGGGAAATCAAACGGGCGGCGTAAGATATCAATACTGTCACCCTGCACGGTAAACTCGCCCGGGCGAGTCATTCGAGTGACCTGACGGTATTGCATCCCTTCCAGCAAATCGATCATCTCTTTTTTGCTGTAGGACATCCCCGGTTCAAGGCTCACCATGCGACCATAGACGGCAGCCGGTAATTGCCAAACCTTGCCATCAATTCGACTGCGGATTTGCGAATCCAGGTAAACCCCATAGATTGCCAATACCACGGCACCAACCAGGAACAATTTGATAAATAATCCAAGCCAACGGCGTTTTTTGCGGGGTGGACGTGATGCTACCTTTCTTGGCATCGGTTCTTCCTCGTCATCATCATAGTCATCATCGTCTTGGTCTTCGTCATCTAAATAGTCTTCTTCTTCGTATTCATCTTCATCACGCCGCCGGCGCAATGGCCGTTTCGGTGTGGCTTTGGGTAGGGCTTTCTTGCCCTTGCGCCCTATCGGCTCGCGGTCATCCCCAGACATGTCTTTCTCTCCACGCGCATTGGCGATTATTGCGGCTTATACCCGTCATACTTCAAGCTGCATGCGCGTTAGCTGCGTTCAATCACCCGAATCATTGACTAGCGTCAACTCATCGGGACTCTTTCGCTTGCCGCCTTCCTGCAACTCGGATTACTTTGGGTATCATATATTCCCCAACACATCGAATAGAAAGGGGAAACATCTGAAATTATTGGCTTCTGGCCGAGTGTTCTTAGTTATCCTGATACTTCTTGGTTCTGCGTGTTGGCCGGGTATTCGCGGGATCATCCGGCCAGACATGTTTGGGATAGCGCCCTTTCATCTCTTTTTGTACCTCGCGATATGCTCCCTGCCAGAAAGCGGCCAAATCGCCGGTAATCTGTAATGGACGACGCGCGGGTGAAAGTAACTCAAGCACTACGGCTACCCGCCCATTGGCAAGCAGCGGGCTGCGCTGCTCACCAAAAACTTCCTGTAAACGCACTGCCAGTATCGGTGGCCGATCGGCATAATAACGAATTGGCAGACGGCTACCCGTCGGCACAGTGTAATGAGTTGGCAGCTCAGTATCCAGCCGTTGACGTAACTGCCAGCTCAACAAACGAGTCAGTGCTTCCGCGATATTCACCTGCCGCAGCCCGCGTAAATCTCGCACCCCGGACAACGACGGCTGTAGCCACAGTTCAAGTTTGCCCAGTAAATTATCATCATCTACCGCGGGCCATTGATCTTCCGGTAGCCAGCGGCTGGCGCATTGTATACGGGTGCACAACTGTTCGGCATTTTCATCCCAATTCAGGATCTGCAACCCTTGCTCACGAATCCAGTTTAACAATGCGGATTGCAATGCTTCATCACTCGGCTTTGCCAGGCGTTGTGCTCGTAAGGTTAATCGCCCAATTTGCCAGCGTCGCCAGGTGCGTAATGTCCCCTTCTCTTCATCCCATTCGACCGCAGTTTGCTCTTCAATCAAATGGGGTAATTGTTTCGCCAGTTGTTCAACCTGAATTGGCAGCGCCAATAAAATGCGCGCATCCGGCCCGCTGTTGCTTTGTAATAAGCTGGCAACCAATAACCAAGGCGCACGTGATAACGCCTCGTCTTGCGCCATAGCAGCGCCCATACCGTTAGCCAACAGATAGCGTCCATCTTGCCCACGTTGTTGCGCGATGCGATCCGGATAAGCCAGCGCCAATAACTGACCAGCCAGAGCACTGTCTACAGCGCCTGCCCGCGCATTAATTCTTTGTACCAGTTGCTTTGCCCGCCGCTGCCAATGCGGCTGTGGGCGGCTAAGCCAGTCATGTAAATCAATTTGTCCGGAACGGGGCGGTTCTTCCAGAATCGCGGCTAACAGTGCCGCCGTGGCCAAGGTATCCGGACTTTGCCCGGCGGCAAAACACAACATGGCAGCCAGTCGTGGTTCACACCCCACGTTCGCCATACTGCGCCCGGTACCGGTAAGCTGCCCCTGCGAGTCGATAGCCCCCAAACGGCGCAGTAAATCTCGAGCAACAGCCAGTGCCGCTTGTGGGGGCTGATCCAGCCAACTGAGCTGTGCCGCATCCTGGCATCCCCAATTCAACAATTCCAGCCACAAGCTGCATAAATCACTGTTAAGAATTTCTGGTTCGCTATATTCCGCCGCCCGCTCGCTCTGTTCTTTAGCAAACAAATGCCAGCAGATCCCCGGTTCCAGTCGCCCGGCTCGCCCAGCACGCTGCACCATTGAGGCCTGACTAATACGCTGAGTCACTAATCGGGTCAGGCCGTTTTTGACATCAAAGCGCGCAACCCGTTCCAATCCACTATCGACGACCAGCCGAATACCTTCAATCGTCAGGCTGGTTTCAGCAATATTGGTCGCCAGCACCACTTTTCGCCGCCCAACAGGAGCCGGTTGAATGGCTTTCTGCTGCTCAGTGAGTGATAAAGCACCATACAGTGGGCAAAGATCGGTGTCTGTGGCGATGTCGCCTTGCAACCGTTCCATAACACGATGAATTTCGCCAACACCGGGTAAAAATAGCAGCAAAGAGCCAGATTGCTCATTCAATAATCGTTTAACGCGATTGGCAACCCCATCCTCCAGCCGTTCATGGCTAGACAAAGGCTGATAGCTGCGCTCGACAGGAAAGCTGCGCCCCGCTGAAACAATCGTTGGGGCTGATGGCAGCAGTGTAGAAAGGCGTTGATTATCCAGCGTTGCGGACATAATCAGCAGTTTGAGATCATCACGCAGCCCTTGCTGCACATCAAGCAATAGCGCCAGTGCCAAATCAGCCTGCAAACTGCGCTCATGAAACTCATCGAGGATAACCAAAGACACGCCGGTCAACTCGGCGTCTTGCTGGAGCATGCGGGTCAAAATACCTTCGGTTACCACCTCGAGGCGTGTGTCCGGCCCACTTTTGCTTTCAGCTCGCATCCTATAGCCTACAGTCTGGCCCGGCTGTTCACCTAATTGCTGAGCCAAACGGTAAGCGACATTTTTCGCCGCCAGCCGTCGGGGTTCCAACATAATAATCCGGCCTGGCAATCCGCTATATTTTAGAATCTGCAGCGGCAGCCACGTCGATTTACCGGCCCCAGTGGGGGCATGGAGCAAAACTTGTGGTGAGATTTGCAACGCAGACAATATCTCACTGAGCACTTCACCTACCGGTAAAGCCCCTATCTGCGCACTATTTTCTCTCTGACTCACCACATTCTTCCCCATACTCTCTACTTTCATCGTCAGCCATTGTAACATCATGGCCGTATAGCGTATTTAGCCGAGTGATTATGCCAACCTAATGATTAATGCTGTTGATAAAACTATCGTTAATAAAACAAGTTTTCGTCGTCTGTTCTTTGCCCTGACACTGCCTGATGCTCTGCAACACAGCATTGTGCAATGGCGAGCAGATAACTTTCCGCCAGAAACTGGCCGCCCTATTGCTGCGGCAAACCTCCACCTGACGCTGGCGTTTCTCGGCGAGGTCAGTCATGCCAAAGCACAGGTCTTACAGCAACAAGCCGGTCGCATAAGCCAATCAGGTTTTAATGTGACACTGGATGATATCGGCCATTGGCCCGGCTCCGGAGTGATATGGCTCGGGTGTAAGCATCCCCCGCGCGGGTTGTTACAGCTGGCTCAATTATTGCGTTCCCAAGCGGCGCGCAGTGGCTGTCACCAAACACCGCTGCCATTTCATCCTCATGTCTCCTTATTCCGTGGCGCTATTCGCCCAGTCGCCATACCGGCCAGAACCACCAATGAAAACTTTCGGGTGAACCATTTTTCGTTATATGAGTCGGTATATGCGCGTGGCCGTACCCGCTATAACATGGTGCACAGTTGGGCGCTGACTGACAGAGAGTAAAAGGAAACTGAATGCCGCTTGATACAAAATTGTTATCTTTTAACCCAAGGTTACAGCCAGCCACACTTATTAAGCGGTATAAACGCTTTTTAGCTGATATTGTGACGCCCGCTGGAGAAGTGCTGACCATTCATTGCGCTAATACTGGGGCAATGACCGGTTGTGCGACACCAGGGGATACAGTTTGGTATTCAACTTCGGATAATCCAAAACGAAAGTATCCCCATAGTTGGGAGCTGACTCAAACCCAAACCGGTGACTGGATATGCGTAAATACATTACGTGCCAATGAGTTAGCTAGTGTTGCGATAGATAATAATCAGATAATTGAATTATCTGGTTACACTTCTGTCAAAAGGGAGATTAAATATGGAGATGAGAACAGCCGTATAGACTTGTTATTGCAAGCAGAAAATAGGTCTGACTGCTATATTGAAGTCAAGTCGGTTACCTTATTACAGCAACAGTGTGGGTATTTTCCGGATGCCGTCACCCTGCGGGGTCAAAAGCATCTCAGGGAGTTACAAAGCATGGTTGCCAACGGTCACCGGGCGGTACTTTTTTTTGCCGTATTGCATACGGGCATCAGGCAAGTTGCTGCGGCCCGACACATTGACAATCGCTATGCAGAATTGCTGGCCCAGGCTCAGCAAGCAGGAGTGGAGGTTATTTGCTACGGTTTTCAACTATCGCCTGACGGTATTGCGCTGGATGCTCGCCTACCGTTATTGCTGGACGAAACACCCAATCCATAACGCCGAGTAAAGCAGCGATTATGGAGTAAAGTTGCTCGCCAAATACGCCTTCCTTCACACCATTGTCAAGCAGGCGACAGGAATAATTGCCAACCTACCTTCCTTCTGTTATTTATAGCGGCCTGATTTTTCCCCGTCTTGGGGATTTCGATAGTGCGTATGAATGTAGGAGAAGCATCATGCAAGAAGGGCAAAAACGTAAAACCTCGTCCTTGAGCATTCTCGCCATCGCTGGGGTAGAACCATACCAAGAGAAGCCAGGCGAAGAGTATATGAATGCCGCCCAATTGGCGCATTTCAAGCTTATTCTTGAAGCATGGCGCAACCAGCTCAGGGATGAAGTGGATCGTACTGTATCGCACATGCAAGACGAAGCTGCTAATTTCCCTGACCCGGTTGACCGTGCCGCGCAGGAAGAAGAGTTTAGTCTTGAGCTTCGTAACCGCGACCGCGAGCGTAAACTGATCAAAAAGATCGAGAAGACGCTTAAAAAAGTCGAGGATGACGATTTCGGTTTCTGCGAGTCTTGTGGCGTAGAAATCGGCATTCGCCGTCTGGAAGCACGGCCAACTGCAGATTTATGCATTGACTGTAAAACTCTGGCCGAAATCCGCGAAAAGCAGATGGCAGGCTAACACAGCAAAAATATATATATCCAACGAAGTTGGAGCTATAGGTAGCTAACATCCTACAGCTTCGAGTACGAAGGATGTGACACGGTGCCAGAGCCACCTCCGGCACCGCATTTATCACGCTGGGTCTCCCTTTCCCTTTTATGTCCGAAAATATCAATACTCGACAGTCAGGCTATGTAGGGCGTTTTGCGCCGTCTCCCTCCGGTGATTTGCATTTCGGTTCGCTGATTGCAGCATTGGGCAGTTATCTGCAAGCTCGCGCTGAAGGTGGATGCTGGCTGGTTCGCATTGAGGATATTGATCCCCCCCGTGAAATCCCTGGTGCTGCGGCCCGTATTTTAGCCTCTCTTGACCACTACGGCCTGCATTGGGATGGCCCGGTTATCTACCAATCCCAGCGCCACGAAGCCTATCGCGCTACCTTAGACTGGCTAAAGCAACAAGGGCTGAGTTATAACTGCACCTGTACCCGCAGCCGAATTCAGCAGATCGGCGGCTTATACGACGGCCATTGTCGCGATCGCCATTTACCCGACGTGGATGCGGCCATTCGTCTACGCCAAACTCATCCGGTTTATACCTTTTGTGATAAATTACTCGGCGAGCTACATGCAGTGTCTGCGATGGCCGAAGAAGATTTTATTATTCGTCGTCGAGATGGCTTGTTTGCCTATAATCTGGCAGTAGTGGTTGATGATGCCTTTCAAGGTGTGACCGAGATTGTACGCGGAGCCGATTTAATCGAGCCAACCGTGCGGCAGATAGCTCTCTATCAGCAGTTACAACAGCCGGTACCCAGCTATTTGCACTTGCCACTGGCGTTGAACCATGATGGTAATAAGCTCTCCAAGCAAAATCATGCGCCTCCGCTGCCAAATGGCGATCCGCGCCCGATTTTGGTGGAAGCGCTAAAGTTCTTGCATCAACCCCTACCGGAATGCTGGCAAGATCTTGATTTGCCGTTATTATTACGTTTTGCAGTCGAAAATTGGACATTGGCAGCTATCCCACTTCAAGGGGCGATAACCACCACTGAAAACACAACGGCATTCTCAAAGGAACCACGGTGAGCTATGATTAGCCGCTGTTTTTCTGTTGTTCTGTAATTTATTAGCCACTATCGAGGTGTACCATTTTTACCCGAGTAGCCAATTTCTGCCGTAAGGTACTGATTCGCGATGATAAATCAACTCGCGATAACAAAGCTGCCCGTGAAGACACGGCCCGTGATAGCAGTGCCCGTAAAGATAAAGTGCCCGGTGAAGATAACGTGGCCCGCAAAGAGAAAAGGCCTGCCAGAACGAATACTGGCCGCAAGAATCATGCGGTGCCAGCTTCACAACAGCTTTCTTCACAACACAGTGCGATGACGATTATACCGCGCGATCAGCACAATATTTCTCGTAGAGATATCAGCGATAATGCGCTGAAGGTTCTCTATCGCCTGAATAAGTCAGGTTATGAAGCCTATTTGGTCGGCGGCGGTGTCCGTGACCTGTTGCTGGGCAAAAAACCGAAAGATTTTGATATCACCACCAGCGCCACTCCAGAACAAGTACGAAAATTATTCCGTAACTGCCGTCTGGTGGGTCGCCGTTTCCGTCTGGCCCATGTGATGTTCGGCCCGGAAATTATTGAAGTCGCGACTTTCCGTGGTCACCACGAACAGCAACAAACAGAAGACAGTGACAAAAATTCTTCTCAGCAGGCACAAAATGGCATGCTGCTGCGTGACAACATATTTGGCACGATTGAAGATGATGCCCAACGCCGTGATTTCACCATTAATAGCCTCTATTACGGTATTTCTGATTTTGCACTGCGCGACTACACCGGCGGTTTACGTGATCTGAAAGAGGGCATTATCCGGCTGATTGGTGATCCTGAAACTCGCTATCGTGAAGATCCGGTGCGGATGCTACGAGCGGTTCGTTTTGCCGCCAAGCTAGATATGACGATCAGCCCGGAAACAGCAGAGCCAATCCCGCGTCTGGCCTCGCTACTGCATGAGATCCCACCCGCTCGTCTGTTTGAAGAATCACTCAAACTGCTGCAATCGGGCTACGGCTATAAAACCTATTTAAAACTGTGTGAATATCAGCTTTTCCAGCCGTTATTCCCGCTGATTGCCCGTAATTTTACCGAACATCATGATTCAGCGATGGAACGTATTTTGGTTCAAGTGCTGAAAAATACCGACCATCGTTTGCATAATGATAAGCGCGTCAATCCGGCATTCTTATTTGCCGCTATGCTTTGGTATCCGCTAATCGAACATGCGCAGAAGCTGACGCAAGAAAGCGGCTTGGCCTATTACGATGCTTTCGCACTGGCAATGAATGATGTGCTGGATGAAGAGTGCCGTTCGCTGGCCATTCCAAAGCGTATTACCTCATTGGTGCGAGATATCTGGCTGCTGCAATTGCGGCTGTCACGCCGTCAGGGTAAACGTGCACACAAGCTGATGGAACATCCAAAGTTCCGTGCGGCTTACGATTTACTCGTATTGCGGGCAGAAGTGGAAAACAACCATGAACTACAGCGCCTGGCGCAGTGGTGGGGAGAATTCCAGGAAGCAACGCCGCTGCAACAGAAAAATATGCTAAATACTTTAGGGGCTGATCCGGCACCGCGACGCTCTCGTCCTCGCCGCCCACGTAAGCCAGCACCACGTAAAGAAGGGGCATAATACGCACTATGATCCGGGTCTATATTGCGCTAGGCAGTAATCAGTCCATGCCACTGCAACAGGTCAAAACCGCACTGGAAGCGCTGGAGCATCTGCCGCGCACCCGGTTGGTGGCCTGTTCGCCGTTTTATCGTACTAAGCCGTTAGGGCCACAGGATCAGCCGGATTTCCTTAATGCGGTCGTGGCGTTAGATACCGCCCTTCCACCAGAACAACTGTTGGATAGTACCCAAGCCATTGAGCGCAACCAAGGGCGAGTGAGGAAAGAACAGCGTTGGGGGCCACGAACTCTGGATCTCGATATTATGCTGTATGGTCATCAGGTGATAAAAACCGATCGTCTGATCGTGCCGCATTATGGCCTGAAAGAGCGGGAGTTCATGCTCTACCCCCTGGCCGATATCGCCCCTGACCTTATTTTCCCCGATGGCGAATCCCTGTCAGATCGCCTTAAACTCGTGGATAAAAATGGCTTGGTGCTTTGGTAACTGACTCAATCCAACACGCTGTATACCCTATCTGATATCCCACCATTTTAACCTACCGTCTCAGGAGAAAGAGTGATGAAAGCCACTACCATGAGCCACTTGCGCCAATGGAAACTCGAGAAGCGTAAGTTCGCCACACTGACTGCCTATGATGCCAGCTTTGCTCAGCTATTTGCCGAACAGGGAATTGAGGTTCTGCTGGTGGGTGATTCGCTCGGTATGACATTACAAGGCTTCGACTCTACCCTGCCGGTCACAACTGCCGATGTGGCTTATCACACCCGAGCAGTACGCCGTGGTGCGCCTCATTGCCTGTTATTGGCAGATATGCCGTTTATGAGTTACGCCACACCTGAGCAAACATTTGCTAATGCTGCCGAGTTGATGCGTGCTGGGGCCAATATGGTCAAACTTGAAGGGGGCAGTTGGTTGTGCGATACCGTTCGCATGCTGGCAGAACGTGCTGTTCCAGTATGTGGGCATTTGGGGTTAACGCCACAATCAGTCAATATTTTCGGTGGTTACAAAGTACAGGGCCGCGAAGAAGTGGCGGCCAACCAGCTATTGAAAGATGCTCAAGCGCTTGAAAATGCTGGCGCACAATTATTGGTACTGGAATGTGTCCCGGTGGAACTGGCGCAGCGCGTAACGGAAGCACTGGCTATCCCGGTGATTGGTATTGGCGCAGGGAATGTTACCGATGGGCAGATTCTGGTCATGCATGATGCGCTGGGTATTACCGGTGGCCATACACCGAAATTCAGCAAAAACTTTCTGGCCCAAAGTGCGGGCGATATTCGTGCTGCCATTAAGTTGTATATTCAAGAAGTTGAGAGCGGTGCTTATCCCGCTGAAGAACATACTTTTCAATAAGTTTATGTTGATAATACACTGCTATTACATCCCATTTATACCCAATAGATTTCAAGATGCAGGAAGGCAGCAAGCGAGATCATCCCGATGAGCTGACACAAGTCAGTGATTCGGGTGACAAATCTGCCGGGAGCAGATTTGAACGCTGCTTGCAGCGGCCTCGCAGAGGCGAGGCCCATGGACGGGCCGAGTAACTAGGGCAGCTAACACACCTGCAGTTTGAAAGATCATGGGTATACGGAGAAAAGAATGCTGATTATTGAAACCTTGCCATTGCTACGCCAGCAAATCCGCCGTTGGCGTCAAGAGGGTAAGCGAGTCGCACTGGTCCCTACTATGGGCAACCTGCACGAAGGGCATATGACATTGGTAGAAGATGCCAAAACTCGCGCCGATGTTGTCGTCGTGAGTATTTTTGTCAATCCGCTGCAATTCGAACGCCCAGACGATTTGGCCCGCTACCCACGCACTTTACAAGAAGATTGCGAGAAGCTAACCCGACACGGCGTTGATTTAGTGTTTGCCCCCGCCGCCTCTGATGTCTATCCGGCAGGTTTGGAAGCTCAGACTTATGTTGACGTCCCAGCCCTATCGACCATTTTAGAAGGTGCTAGCCGCCCGGGACATTTCCGTGGCGTATCGACCATCGTTAGCAAGTTGTTCAATCTGGTTCAGCCGGATGTAGCCTGTTTTGGCGAAAAAGATTACCAACAGCTGGCACTGATCCGCAAAATGATGGCGGATATGGGCTATGACATCAATATTGTCGGCGTGCCCATTGTGCGAGCCAAAGATGGCCTGGCACTCAGCTCTCGCAATGGCTATCTGAGTGCTGAGGAACGTAAAATCGCGCCACAGCTTTATAAAATAATGCAGGCATTGGCTGAAAAACTCGCCTTGGGCGAACGGCAAATTGATGATTTATTGGCTGACACCGCAGAACAATTGCGTGATGCCGGCTTTAGCCCAGATGAACTGTTTATCCGCGATGCGCAAACCTTGCAGCCACTGACGGTTGACAGCAAACAGGCGGTAATTCTCATGGCCGCCTGGCTGGGTAAAGCACGCCTAATTGATAATCAACAGGTTGATTTACATAATTAATTTTAAAAATTAGATTATGGCGAGACGAGCATATAAAGTCAGCCATAGACAAGCGATATAAAATCAGCAAAACTGAGCACTTGTCTCTAAATCGGTCGATTATGGGATAGGGTGCCAGACTTATTCTGGGCAATAACCGGGGTCAAAGGTAAGAGTTATGATACGCACTATGTTGCAAGGCAAACTGCACCGGGTGAAAGCCACTCAAGCTGATTTGCACTATGAAGGTTCCTGCGCTATTGATCAGGATTTTCTGGAAGCCGCTGGGATTTTGGAATACGAAGCCATTGATATTTATAACGTTGATAATGGTCAGCGTTTTTCGACTTATGCCATTGCCGCCGAACGCGGTTCGCGGATTATCTCTGTAAATGGTGCGGCAGCACGCTGTGCCTGTGTGGGTGATAAATTGATCATCTGTTCTTATGTCCAGATGTCTGATGCCGATGCCCGCCTACACCACCCCAAAGTGGCATATTTTGAAGGTGAAAATCAGCTGCAGCGCAAGGCTAAAGCCGTACCCGTTCAGGTCGCTTAATTATCCTTGGTACTTGAAGCCGCACAATAAAAAAGGCGCTTAAAAAAGCGCCTTTTTCTGATTTTAATATCACACTATAAAATAACTAATCCGACTCCATCACTGCAGGGGCAGGGGCAACCGGCTGGCCAGGTTCATTGGCAATCCGCTCTGCCATAGTCGGAATTGAATCCGTACGCAGAATATAAAGCCGTTTGAGGGTATACGGGTTATCGCCGGGTTTAACCTTGCCCTGCATCGTCGTTACCGCCAAATGGAAGCCGGCATTTTTAGCAGCATCAATCGCAGTTTGATTAAAGCCACCGAACGGATATGATAGAAAAATCACGTGTGGATTAAACTGCGATAATGCACGGCGAGAGTGCTCAAAATCAAAAATAATATTGTGATAAGAGCGGCTCAATAAGATTGGATTACGTTTATTGTCTGTCCGGTGCAAAAAGTGTGTATGAGATTGAATATCAAATACATCCTGAATCTCTTTCAATTCAGAAATACTCATAAACTGTAATGAGTCAGGATTCCATTTTTGTGGATGACGTTTTATACGTGATGAAATAATAAAAGCGGTAGCTCGGAAACCATTTTCTTTTAGAATCGGGTAAGCATAGCGATGGACTGATTTAAGGCCATCATCAAATGTCAGCACGACAACTTTCCCAGGAAGATTAATCTTGTTATTGAGATAACCTTCAAGCTGATAAAGAGAAATCGTGTCGTAGCCCGTCTGCTTGAGATAGGTCATCTGGTTACTAAACGCGGCATCAGAGGTTGTCGTCGAGGTATTGAGGAAACGTTTATTTTCCTCATTCTTCAACATATGGTGATAAGTCAGGATAGGAATGCCATTATCTATTTCAGCATCACTACTGCTGACATAGCCCAAACGATCACCAATATTAACCTGATACCAAGTATTACTTAGCTTGTCTTTCAACTTACCTACAATCGGGTAGCGCAAATTGTCTACTAGGGTGGCAAATTGTTCGCTGTCGACATCTGCCGCCAGATAAACCGGCGTTTCGCGCTTGATAATAATATTTTGGTTCGGTAGAGGCTTATTTAAATCCCCCAATATGTCGTTGTTTTTCCTAGCTTTATTGATATCACGTAAGTCATCTTTATCAATAAAGCCGATACCATTGCCAAATTTAAACTCATAGTATTCTGCCGCTGCGGGCAAAACCTGAATAAGTTGATCTTCTTTAACCTCACCGACAGGAATAACCTGCTCCCCCACCAGCGAATATATTTCGCTGTCACGGTCTGTCACCATATATTTAGGGGTAAGAGCTGTTTCGTCTGGCAAAAGATCTGCATGGGTTGCCGGCATCATTACCGACATGACAATACCGAGTAGCATCCCAATAGCTATTCTGTTTTTATGCCACATTATCGTTCTACTTATGCGCATTCGGCGCTGAATTGGAAAGGGAAAATCTGGTGCGTCAGCATAGCACGAGACACTTGAAGTTGAGAAAGACGATATCAGACGGGAACATTATTTATTACGATTAAATTCCAGCATTAACAACAATTAACTAACTAATGATTTACGAGTGAACCTTAGAGTGCGATCCAAAGTCACTGACGCTGCAGAGGTGCACATAGCCAACCCCCTGCAACGTCTAGCCCGAAGAGTATATGGCGTTACAGCAAGGCCGCAAGTCCACGCATCCCGATGAGCTTACATTAGTAAGTTATTCGGGTAAGGGGACGTAGCCAACATCGCTGTAGCGCCAAGGCCGCAGGTATACCCAAAGTCATTGGCGTTACAGCAAGGCGGCAAGTCAACGCATCCCGATGAGCTTACATTAGTAAGTGATTCGGGTAAGTGGACGTAGCCAACATCGCTGTAGCGCCAAGGCCGCAGGGGATTAGGTACGTAGGCCGCGACCACGCTCTATCAAATACCAAGCCCAAGCATAAAATACCGCGATAAACACCACTAATACACCGATGGTAAATACCAGTGGTACATCAGTAATTCCGAGGAATCCGTAACGGAAACCACTGATCATGTACACGATAGGGTTAAGTTTTGATACCGCTTGCCAGAACGGTGGCAGCAAGGCTAACGAGTAAAATACCCCGCCCAGATACGTCAGAGGTGTTAACACAAAGGTCGGCACCAGACTGATATCATCAAATGTTTTGGCAAAAACGGCATTCAACAATCCGCCAAGAGAAAACAGAATCGCTGTCAGCATTAATGTCAGTGCAATCATAGACCAGGAGTGGACATGCAGCGGCACAAAGAACAGCGAAACAATGGTCACCAGGATACCGACACAGATCCCACGCGCCACCCCACCACCAACATAACCCACAATCACGATATGGGTGGGAACCGGTGCGACCAGCAATTCTTCAATGCTGCGCTGGAATTTTGCACCAAAAAATGAGGCTGCAACGTTGGCATAGGAGTTTGTTATCACCGCCATCATTATCAGGCCAGGAACAATAAACTGCATATAATCAAAGCCACCCATATCACCAATTCGGGAACCAATCAGGTTGCCGAAAATAACGAAATAGAGCGACATAGTAATCACCGGAGGCACCAGAGTTTGAATCCAGATGCGAGCAAAACGGGTGATCTCTTTGATCCAAATACTCTGTAGTGCTACCCAATACAGGCGGGTCATGCTTTTTCTCCCCCGTTGCCGTTAACCAAGGTGACAAATAGCTCTTCCAGACGGTTAGCCTTATTACGCATACTTTGTACCTGTATTCCCTGAGCATTCAGTTGGCTGAACAGGCCATTCAGACCTTGTTCACGCTTAACATCAACTTCCAACGTTGAGGTATCTGTTAGACGATAACCATACCCTTCCAGCTTCGGCAGCGGGCTTTTAATCGCTAAATCAAAAATAAAGGTTTCTGACTCAAGTTTGCCAAGCAGCTGTTTCATCGTGGTATTTTCTACCAGCTCGCCATTCTGAATAATGCCGATATTACGGCACAGCATTTCAGCCTCTTCCAGATAGTGGGTCGTCAGAATGATGGTGGTTCCCTGCGCATTTAGCTCTTTGAGGAACCCCCACATGGAGCGACGCAACTCGATGTCTACCCCTGCGGTCGGCTCATCCAGAATCAGTAGTTTTGGCTCATGCATCAGCGCACGGGCAATCATCAAACGGCGCTTCATGCCGCCGGATAGACGAATCGCACGCTCATCACGTTTACTCCATAAATCTAGTTGGCTGAGATATTTTTCAGCCCGCTGCATGGCCTCTCGCCGCGTGACGCCGTAATACCCCGCCTGAGTAATCACAATCTGTAATACTGTTTCAAACGGGTTAAAGTTGAACTCTTGTGGTACCAGCCCGAGTTGGCGTTTGGCATTCACGATATCTTGGTCGATGTCGTAACCAAAGACCTTCACCTTGCCAGAGGTTTTGTTCACCAATGAGCTGATAATGCCAATAGTGGTGGATTTACCCGCCCCATTAGGCCCAAGTAGTGCATAAAAATCGCCTGCCTCTACGTGCAGATCAATGCCACGCAGAGCCTGAACGCCACCTGCATAGGTTTTGGTCAGCTGCGTTATTTCCAGTGCATATGTCATAAGTAAAAAAGAACCTTATTCTATGAGTTCCCAACGGTCACTGCATGTCCGTGACTTGCTTAACCCTCCCTGTCAGGGCAAGTTACGGGGGCAAAGGGAAGCAGTTAGATACAGAGAAGATGTTGCGCAGACAAAAATTGTACCAACAACAAAGTCACTGTTCCGATTTTAAAATCGTGATCCTTGTCGTATATTATCCTATCGCAATCCGTTCATTACAGGCTATTTACATTAATGAAAGAAATAGAGAAGCTCCTCGCGAACAATGACGTCTGGTCTAAAGCCATTCGTAAAGACGATCCTGGTTTTTTTGAACACCTGGCGGAAGCCCAGAAACCTCGGTTTTTGTGGATTGGTTGTTCAGACAGCCGCGTCCCCGCAGAACAGTTAACCGGCCTGAAAGCTGGGGAATTGTTTGTTCACCGCAATGTTGCCAATTTGGTTATCCATACTGATCTGAACTGCCTATCAGTGGTGCAATATGCTATCGACGTTTTACAGGTCGAGCATATCATTATCTGTGGTCACCTTGGCTGTGGTGGTGTTGAAGCCGCAATGAAAAAAGATCTTGAATTAGGGCTTATCGACAACTGGTTACTGCACATTCGCGATCTTTGGTTTAAACATAGCACGCTGTTGGGTGAACTTCCTGCTGAAGAGCGTAGTAATATGTTATGCAAAATCAATGTGGTAGAGCAAGTGTATAACTTGGGACATTCTACTATTGTTCGTTCCGCCTGGAAGCGCGGGCAGAAAGCCATGATTCACGGCTGGGTCTATGGTATTGAAGACGGCAAACTGACGGATTTAAATATCTCTAGTACCAGTCTCAGCGAACTGGAAATCAAGTACCGCGAAGCAATGGCTAAAATACTGCAACCAAACAGACAAAACTAATGAGTCGCTATAGGAGGGTGTTGAAACGCACCCTCTCCCATTTTACCCGTCATACTTCAAGCTGCATATGCGTTGGCGGCTCTCTTTCACCCGAATCATTGACTGGCGTCAACTCATCGGGACTCATTCACTGGCCGCCTTCCTGCAACTCGAATTATTTAGGGTATATCTCTAACGCCACTCAATTTTGAGTACTGCGTAATCTCAAAATGACGACGCGCAGTAGCCGCTCCGATCACTCATCAAGCATAACAACCTTTCCAACATAAGGGAGGTGTCTATATCTTTGAGCATAATCAATACCGTAACCCACCACGAATTCATCAGGAATAGTGAAGCCGACCCACTCGACAGGCACCTGTACTTCGCGGCGCTCGGGTTTATCCAGCAACGTACAGATAGCCAATGATTTCGGGCCACGCAGTTGCAGAATTTCGCGGACTTTACTTAATGTGTTACCTGAGTCGATGATATCTTCAACAATCAGCACGTCCTTGCCGCGGATATCTTCATCTAAGTCTTTGAGGATTTTCACATCGCGGGTGGTGCTCATGCCATTGCCATAGCTAGAGGCGGTCATAAAATCGACTTCATGGGAAACATCAATGGCGCGGCATAAATCAGCCATAAACATAAATGAGCCACGGAGCAACCCGACCAGCACCATTTCACTGCCACTGTCGCGGTAATGTTCGGAGATTTGGCGGCCTAATTCGGCAATTCGGGTTTTGACTTCCTGCTCGGAAATCATGACTTCTACAGTGTGTTTCATAGGTATTAACGTCGCTTTTTTACGTTGCTTGCCGGAAGAAAGCCGCTGAGTTTACCATAGCCTGAGCCAGGTTGCGACGGACTCCCCCGCCGCAGACATAACCTGTTGATAGCCCTTAAGCACTGACAGTAAAGCCCAGCATCATGCCGGTATCTTCATGTTCCAGCAGGTGACAGTGTGCCATATACGGGGTACTGGTTGGGGCCAGATGATTAAAACGCACTAATATCTCACTACGGGCGCCTTCCACTCGTACGGTGTCTTTCCAACCACGGCGATGCTCCGCAGGTGGCTTGCCATTTTCGGTCAGAATACGGAACTGCGTACCGTGGACATGGAATGGATGCAGCATCATGTCGCCTTCACCGGAAATCGTCCATTTCTCATATTTACCTTGTTTGGCATCAAATGCCGCTTCGGTCATGGAAAAGGCTTTGCCATTGATCATATTGGCATGGCTGAAATCAAAAGCAGGAGCCGCGGCCATCGCCCCATGATTCATACCTTTCATATTGCCATGGTCCATCCCTGCCATAGCACCATTATCCATCCCGCCCATATTGCCGTGATCCATACTCATCCCTGCCATAGCTTGCATACCATAACGGCTCATCAACGCCTGCATGCCCAGCATATCCAGTTTAGGATCCATCATCAGTTGGAACCAACGCTCTTGCAGCCCCGTGGCATCAGCAAGTGGCGGCACCACGACCAATGAATCTGGCAATACTTTACTGCCTGCGACTAATGAAGGCTGGAGCCGTAATACCGGCAGTGGCTTATCAAATGGCGCTAATGTCATCCCCATCTGTTTTACCGGCAAAGTGACCAAATCAAGTGCCTTACCATCTGAGGTATCCACCAACACCTCGAAACGCTCTCCCATTAGTATCGGCAATTCGCGCACCGCAACGGGTTCGGCCAATAGACCACCGTCACTGCCAATCACATACATTGGGCGGCCATCGCTAAGGGCCAGATTCAGTGATCGCGCATTACACCCATTCAACAGCCGTAAGCGCACCCAACCGCGCGGGGTAATGTGCTGTGGATACTGGGCACCATTGGTGAACATTCGATCACCAAACCACCCAACCGCAGCCGTCATTACATCCAATTGATAGTCAATTTGACCATCTTTATCGAGTAATTTGTCCTGCAAAATGACCGGGATATCATCCACGCCCCATTGTTTCGGGAGCGGCAGTTTTTCGCTGTCACTATCATCTATCAGCACTAATCCCCCTAGCCCCATCGCGACCTGACGGCCGGTAATACCGTGGGTATGGGGATGGAACCAGCAGGTGGCGGCGGGTTGTTCTACTGTAAATGCCACCTGGCGTTTAGCCCCCGGCTGAATCAGTGCCTGTGGCCCACCATCGACGTTGCCAGGTATTTCCAGCCCGTGCCAGTGCACAGTTGTGGCTTCCGGTAAGGAATTTGTGACATTAATCGTGACCGGCTTGCCGCGCTGTAATCGAATCGCTGGCCCTAATAAGTTACCGTTATAGCCCCAGGTTTGAGTGGCGGTGGAGGGCAACCAGGCCATAGAACCCGTTTGAATATTCAGATTAATATTGCCGCTGGCATCTGGTTGAAGTAATGGCGGGATGGGTAAAGGTGAAAAATCTGCGGCCAAAGCCGCGCGGCTCCATAAAGGCAGTGAAGTGGCGGCTCCAAGAGCTGCCGTTAACTTAATAAAATCACGGCGATGCATGGTCGTCTCCATTCTGGACTGTGGGTAAGTGATAGTGAGTAAGTGCCTACTGGGCACAAAAACAGTATTGTATGCCAGCATAAACCCTCTCCTTGAGGGAAGGTCAAGGAGTAATCAATCACTTTGTGAATAAATCCCCGTATATACCCACACGGAGAGCATAATAAAATTTACTCTGAACCATCACAGTGTGATAACGTCTGCTAACAATGAATAAGCCAGTCTCCGCTATGAAAAGAACAACATTAGTTATGCTGCTGCTCACTCTGTGCGGATTTTCATCTGCCAGTTCTGCATTAAGTGAATCTGAAGCAGAAGATCTTGCCGATCTGACTGCGGTATTCGTTTATCTGAAAAATGATTGTGGCTATAACGAATTACCCAATAATGAAATCAAACGAGCAATTGTTTATTTTGCTCAACAGAATCGCTGGGATCTGCGTAACTACAATAGCTTTAATATGAAAACCTTGGGTGAAGAGAGCTATCGCGACCTGCGGGGCATTGCGATCCCGGTTCCTATCAAATGCAAATCTCTGGCTCGTGACTCTTTAAGTTTATTGGCCTACGCTAACTAGCGATCCCGCATTTACCCTTTCAGCCTAAAATTCAGCCGTGCAACCTCAGCCAGAGTTGGCTATGATGTTGCCCCCATTTTTCATGGCTGTTACTGCGAAGGAGAAGCCCCGAACATGTCACAGAAAGAACTATGGTATGAAACATTACATGCCAACTTCGGCCAGTATTTTTCAGTAGAAAATGTACTGTACCGCGAGAAAACTGAGCATCAGGATTTGGTGATTTTTGAGAACCCTGTGCTGGGTCGGGTAATGGCGTTGGATGGTGTGGTGCAGACCACCGAACGCGATGAATTTATCTATCACGAAATGATGACGCACGTCCCTTTGTTGGCCCACGGTCAGGCAAAGAAAATACTTATCATCGGTGGCGGCGATGGCGCGATGCTACGCGAAGTTAGCCGTCACAAAAATATCGAACAGATTACCATGGTAGAAATTGACGCCGGTGTCGTCGAGTTCTGCCGCCAGTATCTGCCCAATCATAGCGCGGGAGCCTATGATGACCCCCGTTTCAAGTTGGTTATTGATGATGGCGTCAACTTCGTTAATCAAACAACTGAAAAGTTCGATGTCATTATCTCTGACTGTACTGACCCCATTGGGCCAGGGGAAAGCCTGTTCACATCGGCTTTCTATGAAGGATGTGCCCGTAGCTTGAATGAAGGCGGCATCTTTGTTGCACAAAACGGCGTGTGCTTCCTGCAACAAGATGAAGCGGTTGATAGCCATAATAAGCTTAGCCACTATTTTAACGATGTCAGTTTTTATCAAGCCGCTATTCCAACATATTACGGCGGTATCATGACCTTCGCCTGGGCGACGCAAAACCCACAGTTGCGCCAGTTAGATATCACCACGCTACAACAGCGTTTTGTCGAAGCGGGCCTAACCTGTCGCTACTATAACCCAGCCATTCATGTCGGCAGCTTTGCCTTGCCGCAGTATCTACTGAATGCCTTAACGGCAAAACGTTGATAATCCGTAAGGAGGTGAACTAAATTGTCAAAGCTTAAACTGCACGGCTTCAACAACCTGACTAAAAGCCTGAGTTTTTGTATCTACGATATTTGTTATGCCGAAACCGCAGACGATCGCGATGGCTATATCGCCTACATTGACGAACAGTATAATGCCAACCGCCTGACCGAGATCTTGACTGAAACCTGCTCAATCATTGGCGCAAATATTTTGAATATCGCCCGTCAGGATTATGATCCTCAGGGCGCCAGTGTCACCATTTTAGTCAGCGAAGAGCCCGTCGATCCGCGCGATGTTGATAACTCCGAGCACCCAGGCCCGCTGCCAAGCACCGTTGTCGCCCATTTGGATAAGAGCCATATCTGCGTCCATACCTATCCGGAAAGTCACCCTGAAGCAGGATTATGTACTTTCCGTGCAGATATTGAAGTCTCGACCTGTGGCGTCATTTCACCACTGAAAGCACTGAACTATCTTATCCACCAGTTGGAATCCGATATTGTCACCATGGATTATCGGGTGCGTGGTTTTACCCGTGATATCAACGGGGTAAAACATTTCATTGATCATAAAATCAACTCAATTCAGAATTTCATGTCTGACGATATGAAATCGCTGTATCACATGATGGATGTGAATGTTTATCAAGAAAATATCTTCCATACCAAAATGATGCTGAAAGATTTTGATTTGAAGCATTACCTGTTTAACGCCAAGCCAGAAGAGCTGAGGGCGGAAGAGAGAGAACGCATTACCCGCCTGCTGTATAAAGAAATGCAGGAAATCTACTATGGCCGCAATGTGCCAGAAGTGTGATGTCGTTTGGGTAATAACACGTCAAAAATCCCGGTTTTCGCCGGGATTTTTGGTTAAGGTAGTTGGGTAAATAAGGTTTTAACTTTATCGGTATCTTCGGGATGAAGTTGGAGATACTTTTCACAGGCTAATCTGACATATTCAAAACCTACGAACTCTGGAACAATAACCTCACCTTCCCAGACGCCAAACATTATGCCGTCGAAATGACATTCAGGATCAGGATCATCTAAATCAGGAAAATGGCAATAAGTTTCATTAACAACACAGCCTATTTTTTTTATAATAAAAGGTAAAGACCATAGGAATTTACTCTGTAGATTCATTGAGTTGAAAAAATCTTTCACGACCCACTCAGGGTCATTATTATAATCTATCCGCTCAAAAATATACTCATTCATCATTTAGTTACCGGGAAAATATTAATCACTGCGCTAGTTTTTGATCTAAATAAACTTGGAATTTAATACCATCTGCTGTTGATGCATATTCTCTAACTCCTGAAGCTATAGCTGACTTATAACCATTTGATGCAGCTTGTTACCCAAGCTCTAACATCTTTTGATCTGAGAAAACTTTCGGGTCATAGACTGTTTTAATGAATACTTTTGCTTTATAACCAACAACGTTTTCCGCTCGGTTATATGCTGGAATTTGATATGAAATTTCAGTAATACCATTTGCTAAACCCGATGTTTGTCCAATAATTTTCACACCCTTTGTGGATACAACCTGATTGAAAGCATCAGCATTATGTGTCCCTCCAATTCCATTTCGATGAGTTATTCCGTCAAACTTTACTAGGTGATTCTTCTGATTGATATTAAAGCTAATTCCTGTCGGATAAGCTGCTCCTGTTTGCCCAAACCTTTTCCCGCGCACCACGCCAGCCAGCGACGCCGAAATCCCAGCGACCACCGCATGGCCAGTATTTTAACTAATTCAGGTCCGGGGTTTCATCGTAGTTTGGCTGAGTTTATTTATTAGTTTATTGTTTATTAAAATAAAATTTATTAGTGGTACATCAGGAAGCATAGATCTCGATGAAATGAAACAGCTCAGGATATATGGGTAATTAAGCAATAATTGATCTTCCGCTATTCCCATCGCCCTGACCGGCAATGTATAAGAAGATCCTATTTTCTCCGTCTGATATCGCACAAGGATGATGCCACTGTGATGAACCGCCTCCCGACCCTGTATGGCATTATTGCGATCCTGCTCTGGAGCATGAGTGTCGCCTTGACGCGTGGGTTATCTGAAACGTTAGGGCCATTTGGCGCAGGTGCTGCCATTTACACCGTCAGTGGTATTTTGGTGTGGCTGGTGGCGGGTAAACCAACTGTTCGCGGGCAACATCCGGCTTATCTATACGGTTGTGGTTTGCTATTTGTGGTGTATATGGTGGCTTTTGCCTTAGCTATCGGAATGGCGAATGATCGCCAGCAGACACTAGAGATAGGTCTGATCAATTACCTGTGGCCGAGCCTGACGCTGCTATTGGCTGTACCGTTACTTAAACTCTGTGCACGGTGGTGGCTCTGGCCGGGCGCAACTCTGGCCCTGTTTGGCGTGATTTGGGTAGTCAGTGGTGGGAATGGACTGGATATCAACGTGCTACGAACCAATATTAGCAGTAATCCATTGGCTTACAGTTTGGCGCTGATTGCAGCATTTACCTGGGCCGGCTACTCCAATCTGGTACGGATATACAGCCGAGGGCCTGGGGCATTGCCACTGTTTTTGCTCGCCTGTGCATTATGTCTATGGGTGATGTTCTTTATGCTGACACCCGGTAAGTTGCATTTCACCCAACGCGCCACTTTTGAACTGCTACTGATGGGGGCTAATACCGCGCTGGCCTATCTGTGCTGGGATATCGCCATGAAAAAAGGCAACGCTACACTGGTCGCTGCCCTCTCTTACTTCACGCCTTTATTATCAATACTGATTGCCAGTTTATGGCTCAATACGCCCCCCTCAGCCGCATTCTGGCCGGGTGTTGCTATGGTAGTGCTCGGCTCGTTGTTATGTTGGTCTGCCAGTCGCACCACTATTTAGTCATGATGAAGTTACGGTAGCCTTGCAATACCAGCAGAAAGTCCTCTAAACCACACAAACAGAGGCTTTCTTCGTCATAGTAATTCATGCCTTCTTCCATCTCGTCGCCTTCAATATCTAATTGATTGGCGCGCACCATCACTTCTTCACCATCCAGCCACAAGGTATATTCATGACCATCCAGCTGCCACTGTCGTTCACTGCCTTTGACTTCTGCCGCTGCAGCTTCAATTTGATCGAGTTTGGCTAAATCGCCTTTAATTTCTTCATTGAGCCAGTGGCCGATCACTTCATGTCCCATGGAGAATCTGACCAGCACTTGCCCGGTTAAATCACGCAAGAATTCATAGTCCATAGCACGTCCTCCTGATGCTTTTTTAATTATTGTAACCGTATTGAGTGATATCACTTGGCGCAAGCTCGCAAAGCCAGTAAATAGCGGCAATATTTCACTTCGATGCGATGTTTAAAATAAATACGGGAGGCCATTGGCCTCCCGTCAGATAGGTATTATACATTATACCCAAGATAATTGGTGTTACAGGTATAGCAACTTACACGGCGGTTTGGAAAATCACACCATCTGCTTTATCCGTATATTGGCTCAACTGATCAAAATTCAGATACCGGTAAGTATCTGCTGCGGTCTTATCAACTTGGGCCATATAAGTTTGATATTCATCAGGAGTTGGCAGACGCCCAAGCAGTGATGCAATCGCTGCAAGTTCAGCCGAAGCCAGATAAACATTCGCCCCATTCCCCAAGCGGTTCGGGAAATTACGGGTCGAAGTAGAGACAACTGTCGCTCCATCGGCTACACGTGCCTGGTTACCCATACACAGCGAGCAGCCTGGGATCTCAACACGGGCACCACTCTTACCAAAGACACTGTAGTAGCCCTCTTCGGTCAGTTGTGCGGCATCCATTTTGGTCGGTGGCGCGACCCACAGGCGGGTTGGCAACTGACCTTTGTGTTGATCCAGTAGCTTACCGGCCGCACGGAAGTGGCCGATGTTGGTCATGCAGGAACCGATAAACACTTCATCGATTTTGCTATTAGCAACATCAGACAGCAAACGCGCATCATCAGGATCGTTAGGCGCACAGAGAATCGGCTGAGTTATTTCCGCCAGATCGATTTCGATCACCGCAGCATATTCCGCATCCGCATCACCTTCCAGCAGATTCGGGTTAGCCAACCAGCTTTCCATACCATTGACACGGCGCTCCAGTGTACGGCGGTCGCCGTAACCTTCAGCTATCATCCACTTCAACAATACAATATTGGATTGCAGATATTCAATGATCGGCGCTTTATCCAGTTTGATGGTACAACCGGCAGCAGAACGTTCGGCGGAAGCATCAGCCAGCTCGAATGCCTGTTCAACTTTCAGCTCTGGTAAGCCTTCAATTTCCAGAATTCGACCAGAGAAGATGTTCTTCTTGCCTTGTTTCTCAACTGTCAGCAGACCTTCCTGAATCGCGTAGTAAGGGATAGCATGCACCAGATCACGCAGGGTGATACCCGGCTGCATTTTACCTTTAAAGCGCACCAACACCGATTCAGGCATGTCCAGAGGCATGACGCCTGTTGCTGCCGCAAAGGCCACCAGACCAGAACCCGCAGGGAAGGAAATGCCGATAGGGAAACGGGTGTGAGAGTCACCACCAGTACCGACAGTGTCCGGTAACAACATACGGTTGAGCCATGAGTGGATGATGCCATCACCCGGGCGCAGTGACACACCGCCACGGTTCATAATAAAGTCAGGTAATGTGTGATGAGTGGTCACGTCTACAGGCTTCGGATAGGCCGCAGTATGACAGAATGATTGCATCACCAGATCAGCGGAGAAGCCCAAACACGCCAAGTCTTTCAGCTCATCACGGGTCATGGGGCCGGTAGTATCTTGTGAACCGACCGAGGTCATTTTAGGTTCGCAGTATTCACCTGGGCGCACACCTGCAACGCCACAGGCACGACCCACCATTTTCTGTGCCAGCGAGAAACCTTTGTTACTCTTGGCAACTGGCTTCGCCACACGGAAAACTTCGCTAACTGGTAGGCCCAGAGATTCGCGCGCTTTGGTGGTCAAACCGCGGCCGACGATCAATGGGATACGGCCACCGGCGCGCACTTCATCCAACAACACGTCAGTTTTCAGTTCGAAAGTAGCTAAAATCGCGCCAGTATCATGGTGACGCACTTCGCCCAGATACGGGAAGATATCAATTACATCGCCCATATTCAGGTTGCTGACATCTACTTCGATTGGCAGTGCACCCGCATCTTCCATAGTGTTAAAGAAGATTGGCGCAATTTTGCTGCCCAACACCACACCACCGCCGCGCTTATTCGGCACGTAAGGGATGTCGTCGCCCATAAACCACAGCACCGAGTTGGTGGCTGATTTACGAGAAGAACCGGTTCCGACCACATCGCCAACATAGGCCAGCGGGAACCCTTTTTTATTCAGCTCTTCAATCTGTTTGATTGGGCCAACACTGCCCGGTTGATCCGGATGAATGCCTTCGCGGGCATTTTTCAGCATCGCCAGCGCATGCAGTGGGATATCAGGGCGCGACCAGGCATCTTGAGCCGGAGACAAGTCATCGGTATTGGTTTCACCGGTGACTTTGAATACGGTTACCGTGATTTTCTCCGCCAAAGGTGGGCGGGACAGATACCATTCGGCATCAGCCCAGGATTGCATAATTTTCTTGGCGTGAGGATTACCTGCTTTGGCTTTTTCTTCTACATCGTAGAAGTTATCAAACATCAGCAAGGTGTGAGATAAAGCTTTGCCCGCAATCGGAGCCAGCTTTTCATTATCTAACGCATCAATCAACGGATGAATATTATAACCGCCCTGCATGGTACCAAGCAGTTCAATTGCTTTCTCAGGGGTAATCAGTGGGGAGTGGGCTTCACCTTTAGCGATGGCCGCCAGAAAACCGGCTTTAACATAAGCTGCTTCATCAACACCGGGAGGGACACGGTTAATCAGCAGATCTAACAGGAATTTATCTTCGCCCGCAGGCGGATTTTTTAATGATTCAACCAGCGCTGCCATTTGTGATGCATCTAATGGCTTGGGGACGATACCCTCAGCGGCACGCTCGGCCACGTGCTTACGGTATTCTTCTAGCACGACTCTCTCCTCGCTTTTATTGTCATATATTTTGCCAGGCTTATCTGTAGTCACCAGCCATCATCAATGATGCACCAGGTGTAAGGTAAGATGCCCAGTTTCGCTCAGCCAGCATACCAGTATTTGAACTCGGTGTTAATTCGTTCACATAAAAGCAACATTAAATTTTTGCTGAATCGTAGAGCGCAGTGTAATCACCTGAACTATTGATAACCGCTCTCAGTTAGCTCTTTGCAAGAGGGCAAATATCGGCAAAACCTCCCTGCATAATAACCATACATTAGGAATGGATACCATCTCTCGGTGAAAATCTCGTGCTGTTGATAGGGCTTTTAGCGCGCGGAATGAGAAGGGGAAAATATTGTGGCGATAAATGCAGCAGAAACAGCCGATAATGACTGTTTCTGCTTTAACAAAAAACCAATGCCCGAAATAATTGGGGTTGCAGGTAGGCAGCAAGCAAACTACCCCCGATAAGCTTACATGAGTAAGTGATTCGGGTTAGTGCGCGTAGCTAACACCCCTGCGGCCCCAAGTATGAACGGACATTTAGAATTGGGTATTCAAGCTAACAAAATATGTCCGGCCTGGCTCATTATAGGTTGCGGCACCGGCACCGGCGATATTCGCGACGTTCTGGGCATTCCCTTCACGGAACTGGCGTTTATCGAACAGGTTTTCAATACCGGTGGTCACACTGACATTTTTTGTCACTGTGTAGCTCGCGCTCAGACCAAAGATGGCATATGGGCTCACTTCGTTGCGCGCTGTACCGGTGACTGGCAGCCCCTGATAGTCATATTTCTTCGGTTTCTGACGCCCATACCATGTCACGGTAGACAGTAAGGATAAATCATCCGTAGCCTGCCAATTCACTGAGCTGTTCAGGGTAAACTCTGGCGTAATCGATAAGTAATCGCCGGTAGTTTTGTTCTTCGACTCCAGCATGTAGGTCAGGTTGCTACTCCATTGCACCGTGTCGGTGAATGGCACCGTCAGGTTACCTTCCAGCCCTTCAACCAAGGCTTTCGGCACATTTTCCCATTTGAAAATATCGGAATTAGCATAAGTTCCGGTGCCGCCATTAGCCGTCCCCAGGGAGACTAAACCTGGCTCAATCTTATTACGGTAATCGTTACGGAAATAAGTGATACCCGCAATAATGCCATCATTATGGAATTCGAAACCGATCTCTTTGTTGACGCTGGTTTCTGCTGATAAATTATCATTACCCATCAAGTAACAGCTACCGCCGCCGCCATAGCAACCCTGACCACGGCTATACAGTAGGTAATTGGGGTTGGTTTGATAGAGATTTGGCGCTTTATAGGCGCGGGCAATCCCCATTTTCATGGTGAAGTAATCGCCCAGTTCCTGTGACAGGTTTAATCCCGGACTCCAGTTGCTCCCTGCGGTGCTGTGATGGTCAAATCGCAGTGCTGGGGTCAGTATTGTGGTGTCCGTCAGCTCGATATTATCTTCAACAAACACCGAGGCTATCTGTGCTGAGCTGCGCGTGTTTCGGCCTTTTCCCATTAGACCACTCACACTCCCCCCCTCAGTCGTCGCCTGGGTATTGGAGGTCGGGTCATTCATTTTCTGGTCATTCCATTCAGCACCGACAGTCAGCACTTGATTAACCCCTAATTCAAATGGCAGGTTAACCTCGGAGTGGGCCAGATAGTTGTCCAGCTTGATCGTACTGAAATAATTATTTGAGAAGATACCTTCGGTACCCCCTGCCAGCCCCTCATTAATACGTGAGTTGCGGGTATTTTCATACTGTATATAGGAGGTGGTACTGACGCCGTTATCCCAAAAACCACGGTGCGTTAACGAGTAATTATCGCGATACATCACATTGGTTTCTGCACCATATAGGCTGCGCACAATGGCATTGCTGTTGGTGTTTTGTGTATCACCGGCATAAATGTTCCCCTGACGGCTATAGCCCGCCTCGAACTCCAGGGATTGGCCCTGCGCAAACTCCCAGCGCAGTAACCCATTGATATCTTTGTTACGAACCCCTTCGCGACCGGCAGGCAATGTGCCAGCCTGATTACCGGTTCGGGCAGATTCATGGCCTTGGTTAATATCCCAATCATCAGCATCAGTTTTATTGTATCCACCGTATAAACGGAAACTGACGGTATCACTGAGTGGCCCCAACAGGCTGAAGTCAGTACGACGAGTCGCTCCTTCTTCGCTGTGCTGCGGCAGATTCATGTAAGCATTCCAACTGCCATGCAGTTCTTTGTCCGGCTGTTTGGTAATGATATTCACCACGCCACCTGCGGCACCATTACCGTAGCGCGCGGCAGCAGGCCCACGTAACACTTCGATTTTCTCAACCATATTCGCCGGTACCCAGTTGGTATCACCACGGGTATCACGCTCACCACGCCAGCCATAACGTACGGCATTACGGCTCGACACCGGAATACCATCAATCATAATCAACGTGTTTTCAGGTCCCATGCCGCGAATATCAATCTGACGGTTATTCCCGCGCTGACCGCTAGCTGAGTTACCGGACAAGTTAACGCCGGGCATGGTACGGATAATTTCAGACAAATCATTAGCTGGAGGACGTTTGCGGATATCTTCCGCCGTGATAGTGGATGCGCCAAGTGCTTGACGGACTTGCTGCTGGGCCGTAACCACCAAGGTATCGCCAGTGCTTGCTTTGTTGTCTGTCGCTGCTGTTTCTTTTTGTTGTGTTGCGGCTGTATCAGACCCTGCCTGAGTGGTATCTTGTGTCTGCGCCCAAAGCGGAGTCGAAATACAGATACCAATCAAGCTCGCTAAGGTCGTCAGAGAGCGCCGCTGCCATTTTACTTTCATTACACTTTCCCCGATGCAAACGCCCACAGCAAATGTCAGCAGAGGAAAGTCTCTGCCAATCTATTCATAGGGCAACAAAAACGAACAAGATTGATAATTATTTTCATTATCAATTCATCTGACTAATTGTTACATTTGCAATCAGAAAAATGGTTTGTGCAAACAGCAAAACCCTTTGTTATAAAGTCAATGTTGTCAAAACATGAATATCTTTAGAGAGGCCATCATGCCGGCGGCGAAGAAAAACAAGTTGCGCAATATTTCCCCGTCATCAAAACCGATTTATCGTGATCAAATTGTGCAACAGTCAAACCTGGTGGCCAGCGACTATCAACTGAGTGGCGCAAAGTCATTGTCCACTGATCCGGTTTTGTATGGCGATTTTCAGGTATTGCGTCTGAATCCGCATCTGATCCTACATACCGCGAATGTGACTAACCTCTACGACATCAAAACGCAGAATCAGCTCAATCCGGCGCTGAAGCTAGCAATTGTGGTCAGTGGCAGCGCACATATCTCATTTGGCGGTAAGGAGTTGCATTTGCAGGAAAAGGGCGATGCTTCACTGGTTTCCTTGACTGAAAACACCTTTTTTACTCGCCACGGTAAGAACAATAGCCATGAGCGCACTCTGACCCTCACCTTTGACCGTGAATGGCTATATGGCGACCTATTACCGCAAGCCGGCTCGTGGGATACGCTATACAACTTTACTCAGCAACATCTGGCGATCCATTTATGGCGGCCATCAGTTCACGCGCAAGCCATCGCTCAGAAAATAGCAAGTGCTCCGCCCTTCTCAACCCCATTGGAACGTTTGCATTGTGAAACACAATGTATTGGCTTAATTATCGAAGCATTCAGTTCGCTAGAGCAGCAGGCGTTACAGCAAAATAAAATATCTTTACGCGGCATAAATCGAATCCAGCAAGTACGTGATTGGCTGGAAAGTGGTGAGGCAGATCATCTATCGATGAGTGAGTTGGCGCGTTTGGTCAATATGAGTCAAAGCACTTTGCAACGGCGTTTTCGTGAAAACTACAACATTACGGTATTTGAATATTTGCGCCATTGCCGTTTAAAACGCGCCATGCTGGCGATCCAGAAAGAAGGGATCACTATCGATCAAGCGGCAACTATTGCGGGTTATACCAGCCCGGCAAATTTTGCTACAGCGTTGCGCCGCACTTTCAATATTTTGCCCAGCCAATTACGCACTGGGGCTATCTTTGATCGCTAAAAATTAAGCGATCAATAACATCTGATTGATACGATCCCTTAAACAAAAAAAACGGCCCCTATTCAGGAGCCGTCCATTATCTTACTGCGTCAGCAAAACTTATTTCTTTTTCGCTTTCGGGTTAGGCAAGTCAGTAATGCTACCTTCGTAGATTTCTGCTGCCAGACCGACAGATTCATGCAGCGTTGGGTGAGCATGGATAGTCAATGCGATATCTTCAGCATCACAACCCATCTCAATTGCCAGACCGATTTCACCTAACAGTTCACCACCGTTAGTCCCGACAATTGCACCACCGATGATACGGTGTGTTTCTTTGTCGAAAATCAGTTTGGTCATACCGTCTGCACAATCAGATGCGATAGCACGACCTGATGCCGCCCACGGGAAGGTCGAGGTTTCGTAGCTGATGCCTTTTTCTTTAGCTTCTTTCTCGGTCAAACCAACCCATGCGACTTCTGGTTCAGTGTACGCAATCGATGGAATAACTTTTGGATCGAAGTAATGCTTCATGCCGGAGATAACTTCAGCAGCAACATGGCCTTCGTGAACACCTTTATGTGCCAGCATTGGCTGACCCACGATGTCGCCGATAGCAAAAATGTGCGGTACGTTGGTACGCAGCTGTTTATCAACGTGGATAAAGCCACGTTCGTCAACCTCAACGCCAGCCTGACCGGCATCCAGCAATTTACCGTTAGGTACACGACCGATAGCAACCAGCACTGCATCATAACGTTGTGGTTCTGCTGGTGCTTTTTTGCCTTCCATCGTGACATAGATGCCGTCTTCTTTGGCTTCTACCGCAGTCACTTTGGTTTCCAGCATCAGGTTAAATTGCTTACTGATACGTTTGGTGAATACTTTCACCACGTCTTTGTCTGCAGCCGGAATAACTTGATCCGCCATTTCGACTACATCAATCTTCGAGCCCAACGCATGGTAAACCGTACCCATTTCCAGACCGATGATCCCGCCGCCCATGACCAGCAGACGCTCAGGAACGGTTTTCAGTGCCAGTGCATCAGTAGAGTCCCAAACGCGTGGGTCTTCATGAGGAATGAATGGCAGTTGGATTGGACGAGAACCTGCGGCGATAATTGCATTATCGAAAGTAATAGTCGTCGGGCCGTTTTCACCCTCAACAACCAGGGTGTTCGCGCCAGTGAACTTACCTAAACCGTTAACTACTTTGACTTTACGGCCTTTAGCCATACCTGCCAAACCACCAGTTAACTGATTGATAACTTTCTCTTTCCAAACACGTACTTTATCAATATCAGTTTTAGGCTCACCAAACACGATACCGTGTTCAGCTAATGCTTTAGCTTCTTCGATAACTTTAGCGACGTGCAACAACGCTTTGGATGGGATACAACCGACATTCAGGCAAACCCCCCCCAGTGTGGAGTAACGCTCAACCAGAATGGTTTCTAAACCTAAATCCGCGCAACGAAAAGCAGCAGAGTACCCTGCAGGGCCTGCCCCAAGTACCACGACCTGAGTTTTAATTTCAGTACTCATCATGACCTCTTAATTGTTTGTCCGGCGGGTCAGACATCATTTTTAGGCTAATTAATTGCATAACGCCTTGATCCACCGTGACGCTTGCACCGCGTGCAGTTTACAGAATTGTTAATAATCTGAAAAGCCGCATCGCGTGACGAGTGTCTCAACAACCTTGTCGACTTATGTAACAAGCCGACAAAGCCGGTTCATAACTGTCTTTTGTCTGTCTGTAATAGCAACAAGGCCGGCGCTAAGCCGGCCTTGACGATTACATAACCAGACGGCGAATGTCGGCCAGCATGTTGTTGATGATGGTGATAAAGCGCGCACCATCAGCACCGTCAATCACACGGTGGTCGAAGGAGAGCGACATTGGCATCATCAGACGCGGTTGGAACTCTTTACCGTTCCAAACTGGCTCTATCGCAGACTTGGAGACACCCAGAATAGCCACTTCCGGCGCGTTAACAATCGGCGCGAAGTGAGTTGTTCCGATACCGCCCAAGCTGGAGATGGTGAAGCAACCGCCCTGCATTTCGCCAGCTGTCAGCTTGCCATCACGCGCTTTCTTGGAGATAGCCATCAGTTCACGAGACAGTTCAGTGATACTTTTCTTGTTCACATCCTTGAATACCGGAACGACCAGGCCATTTGGCGTATCTACCGCAACACCGATGTTAATATACTTTTTCAGCGTCAGCTTCTGACCATCTTCGGACAGTGAGCTGTTGAAACGTGGCATTTGCTCGAGAGCAGCAGCAACAGCTTTCATGATGAACACCACTGGGGTGAACTTCACGTCCAGCTTACGCTTAGCAGCGTCCTCGTTCTGCAGCTTACGGAACGCTTCCAGATCGGTGATATCGGTTTTGTCGAAGTGAGTTACATGTGGGATCATGACCCAGTTGCGGCTCAGGTTAGCACCAGAGATTTTCTGGATACGACCCAATTCCACTTCTTCGATTTCGCCGAACTTGCTGAAATCAACTTTCGGCCAAGGCAGCATGCCTGGTAGACCACCACCGGTAGCCCCCGCTGGTGCTGCTTCAGCACGTTTGACCGCATCTTTCACATAAGCCTGAACGTCTTCGCGCAGGATACGGCCTTTACGACCAGTACCTTTCACTTTTGCCAGATTCACGCCAAATTCACGGGCTAAACGACGGATAACTGGCGTTGCATGCACGTAAGCATCATTCTCAGCGAATTCGCCTTTGCTGACAGCAGGTGCCGGTGCACTAGCGGCTTTGGCCGGTGCTGCAGCAGGTGCGGCTTGCTGGGCTGGTGCAGCAGCAGGTGCCGCGCCTTCCACTTCAAACACCATGATCAGAGAACCGGTTTTCACTTTGTCGCCGGTGTTAATTTTGATCTCTGTCACGATGCCCGCAAATGGTGCCGGAACTTCCATCGAAGCTTTATCACCTTCAACGGTAATCAGTGATTGTTCAGCGGCAACTTTATCACCCACTTTCACCATCACTTCTGTGACTTCAACTTCATCACCACCGATGTCTGGTACTTCAACATTTTTTGCAGCAGAGGCCGCCGGTGCAGCAGGAGCCGCCGGAGCTGACTCAGTTGCCGCTGCAGGTGCCGCAACACCTGCCACTTCAAATACCATAATCAGAGAGCCAGTGCTGACTTTATCGCCAGTGCTGATTTTGATCTCTTTAACCGTACCGGCGAATGGCGCAGGCACTTCCATAGAAGCTTTATCGCCCTCTACAGTGATAAGAGATTGTTCAGCGGCAACAGTGTCGCCCACTTTGACCATCACTTCAGTGACTTCAACTTCATCACCGCCGATATCTGGTACTTCAACATTTTTGACAGCCGATGCTGCAGGCGCCGCTGCCGCAGCAGGAGCCGCTGATTTCTCTTCCGCTTTAGCAGGTGCCGCAGCGGCACCTGTTGCTTCGAAGATCATCATCAGTTTGCCGGTTGCAACAGTATCGCCAACCGCAATTTTGATTTCTTTAACAACACCTGCCTGTGGTGAAGGGACTTCCATAGAAGCTTTATCACCTTCAACAGTGATAAGTGATTGCTCCGCTTCAACGGTATCACCCACTTTCACCATAATTTCGGTGACTTCAACTTCATCTGCACCGATGTCCGGTACTTTGATTTCGATAGACATTATTCAGTACCTCTTAAGCCAGACGCGGGTTAACTTTTTCTGGGTTGATGTTGAATTTCTTAATCGCATCAGCGACCACAGAAGCTTCAATTTCACCGCGTTTAGCCAGTTCACCCAGAGCAGCAACCACCACGTATGAAGCATCAACTTCGAAGTGGTGACGCAGGTTTTCGCGGCTGTCTGAACGACCGAAGCCATCAGTACCCAGTACGCGATAATCGCTAGCGGGTACGAAAGTACGAACCTGCTCGGCAAACAGTTTCATGTAGTCGGTAGACGCTACCGCTGGTGCTTCATTCATCACCTGAGCGATGTATGGCACACGTGGAGTTTCAGTTGGGTGCAACATATTCCAACGCTCACAGTCCTGCCCGTCACGTGCCAGTTCGGTGAAGGAAGTTACGCTGTAGGTGTCAGAACCTACGCCGTAGTCGTTAGCCAGAATCTGAGCGGCTTCACGCACATGACGCAGGATCGAACCTGAACCCAGCAGCTGTACTTTACCGTTCTTACCTTCCAGAGTTTCCAGCTTGTAGATACCTTTACGGATACCTTCTTCTGCGCCCTGTGGCATGGCTGGCATATGGTAGTTTTCGTTCAGCGTGGTCAGGTAGTAATAGATATTTTCTTGCGCGTCACCGTACATACGCACCAGGCCATCATGCATGATGACAGCAACTTCATACGCATAAGCCGGATCGTAAGAGATACAGTTCGGGATAGTCAGTGACTGAATATGGCTGTGACCATCTTCATGTTGCAGACCTTCACCGTTCAGCGTCGTACGACCTGAAGTACCACCGATCAAGAAGCCACGTGCCTGTTGGTCACCCGCTGCCCAGCACAGATCGCCAATACGTTGGAAACCAAACATGGAGTAGTAGATATAGAACGGGATCATTGGCAAGTCGTTGGTGCTGTATGAAGTCGCAGCAGCCAGCCAGGAAGAAGCCGCACCCAGTTCGTTGATCCCTTCTTGCAGGATCTGACCTTTTTCGTCTTCTTTATAGTAAGCAACCTGTTCACGGTCTTGTGGGGTGTACTGCTGACCATTCGGGCTGTAAATACCAATCTGACGGAACAGACCTTCCATACCGAAGGTACGCGCTTCGTCGGCGATGATTGGAACAATGCGGTCTTTGATAGACTTGTTCTTCAGCATCACGTTCAACGCACGTACGAAAGCGATAGTAGTGGAAATTTCTTTGTTCTGCTCTTCCAGCAAGGAGCTGAAATCTGACAATGCTGGCATTTCCAGCTTTTCAGTGAACTTAGGCATACGGGTTGGCACATAGCCTTCCAGCGCTTGACGACGTTCGTGCAGATACTTGTACTCTTCGGAATCTTTCTCGAAGGTAATGTATGGCAGTTTTTCGATATCAGCATCAGCAACAGGTACGTTGAAACGATCGCGGAAGTGGTGAACCCCTTCCATGTTCATTTTCTTCACCTGGTGGGCGATGTTTTTACCTTCAGCTGTTTCGCCCATGCCGTAACCTTTAATGGTATGGGCCAGGATAACAGTTGGTTTGCCAGTAGTTTCTTGTGCTTTTTTCAGTGCAGCAAAGACTTTCTTCGGATCATGACCACCACGGTTCAGAGACCAGATCTCGTCGTCGCTCATGTCTTTCACTAATGCAGCAGTTTCTGGGAAACGGCCAAAGAAGTGTTCACGCACATAAGCGCCGTCTTTAGATTTGAAGGTTTGGTAGTCGCCATCCAGCGTTTCGTTCATCAGTTGGATCAGTTTACCGCTGGTATCTTTACGCAGCAGCTCATCCCAACGACCACCCCAAATCACTTTCAGAACTTGCCAGCCAGCACCACTGAAGATACCTTCCAGCTCATTAATGATTTTGCCATTACCCGTAACCGGGCCATCAAGGCGTTGCAAGTTACAGTTGATAACGAAGACCAGGTTATCCAGTTTTTCACGGGTCGCGATGGTGATCGCACCTTTGGATTCTGGCTCATCCATCTCGCCGTCGCCCAAGAAGGCGTATACGGTCTGTGCTGAAGTGTCTTTCAGACCACGGTGAGACAGGTATTTCAGGAACTTGGCCTGATAGATTGCACTGATTGGGCCAAGGCCCATAGAGACAGTCGGGAACTGCCAGAATTCAGGCATCAGTTTCGGGTGCGGGTAAGAAGACAAACCTTTACCGTCAACTTCCTGACGGAAGTTATCCATCTGTTCTTGAGTCAAGCGACCTTCAAGGAAGGCACGTGCGTAAACGCCCGGAGAGATGTGCCCCTGGAAGTAAACCAGATCGCCGCCGTCTTTTTGGTTACGAGCACGGAAGAAGTGGTTGAAGCAAACCTCGTAGAAGGTAGCGGAAGACTGGAAGGATGCCATATGGCCGCCCAAATCCAGGTCTTTCTTCGATGCACGCAACACGGTCATCACGGCATTCCAACGGATCGCGGAACGAATACGACGCTCCAGCTCCAGGTTGCCAGGATAAGCCGGTTCGTCTTCTACCGGGATAGTATTGATGTAATCACGGCTGGCTGAACCAGCTGCAACACTCACACCACCTTTACGGGCTTCGCCCAAAACCTGATCAATCAGATACTGAGCACGCTCAACACCCTCTTCACGGATGACCGATTCGATCGCCTGTAGCCAGTCGCGGGTTTCGATCGGATCCACGTCATTATTTAAACGTTCTGACATGGTGGTATTCCTTATCTGTTTCTAATGGTTTATTTGGAGCCTATCTTCCTGTGCTTTAACCCCAGGCTAAAGCACGTGCCCTGGTGAAAACACCGGAAGATAGGCCCATCAGTTTAGTTGCCGCGTTTCGTGCTCAAAATAAGCATATAGAACCGACCCAAATGCAGGATAAGCTCTTAGTCCTTGCGCTGCTGGAGCCGACGCAAAGATCGCTCACGGCGACTGTGCTCCCGACTGAGGTCCAACAGAATTTCCTCGATAAACGCCAAGTGACGATGTGAAGCCTCGCGAGCTTTCTCTGGCTCACGAGCCACAATCGCCTCAAAAATCCCGGCGCGGTGACTGCTCACCGTTGCCAACATTTCGCGGCGCGAGTAAAGCAATTCAAAGTTTTGTTTAACGTTTTGTTCCAGCATTGGCCCCATGCAACGCAGTAAATGCAGTAACACTACATTATGTGCTGCCTCGGTGACCGCCACTTGATACTGCATAACAGCATCAGCCTCGGCATCCAAATCGCCGCTATCCTGTGCTTGTTGAATCGCAGTATGGCAATCACGAATGCGTTGTAGATCTTCATCAGTACCGCGCAGTGCAGCATAATAGGCAGCGACACCTTCGAGAGCATGACGGGTTTCTAACAAGTCGAATTGTGATTCTGGATGATCGGCCAGAAGTTCAGCCAGCGGATCGCTAAAGCTTTGCCACAGATTGGTTTGCACGAAAGTACCCCCCCCCTGACGGCGCAATAACAGCCCCTTGGCTTCCAAGCGCTGGATTGCTTCTCGCAGAGAAGGCCGGGAAACATCAAATTGTTTCGCCAACTCGCGCTCAGGCAGCAATTTCTCACCTGGGCGTAGCGTCCCTTCCAAAATCAGGTATTCAAGCTGCTGCTCGATAACATCTGATAATTTGGGTTGGCGTATTTTGTTGTAGGCCATAATTTGTTGTAAGCCGTATTGAGTGAATCGTCTCTGCGAGTAGTGCGGAGTCAATTGGTAATACCAATTTCAAAAACGTGACGATAAAGTAACAAAGTATTCACTACCTGTCCATACGGAGCTTGACCAAAATCATGAAACCCAGCACATTTTAACAACTTTACTGACAGCGCGATGCAAAGTGATAACGTGGCGTTGGTATTACCATTACCTGACACCCGAGAGTTTTAACTTTTGTGAAACGGATATTTAGGCAAGCTGAAGCGTTATAGTTATTTTATTTATGAATTTAAATCCTATTTATATGAATTTAAATTCAACCACATTCAAGAAATGTCTGTATTTTCTCTTTCCTTTCCCCAATAACTGGTATGACCATTATAAAAATGGCCAACTGATAACTTTTTGCGCAAAAAAGGTCGATTCCTGCTTTTCCTGCAAACAACAGCTTGATCATCCACCAACATTTTTATTGGCATTTTGCTGAAAAATTCATCGAATAGAATAAAAAGCAGATGCAATAATTTTCACCTACCACTATTCTCTTTTAAAGGGTAGCCAATAGAGTAAATTCTGAAAAAAGCACCCGTAAACATAATAATACAAATAATGTAATCAAAATCTTACGCATAGCACGCGGCAACCATTTTGCCGGTGAATAGTGACAACGACAGAGGATGCAATAATGAGTATTCAACAGGAAGGTGCGGAGCTAAAGCGGGGGCTTAAAAACCGTCACATTCAGCTTATTGCCTTAGGTGGTGCTATTGGTACGGGGCTGTTTCTCGGCATCGCGCAGACCATTAAAATGGCGGGGCCTTCAGTGTTACTGGGGTATGCGATTGGCGGTTTTATCGCGTTTCTGATTATGCGCCAGTTAGGGGAAATGGTGGTTGAGGAGCCGGTTGCGGGTTCGTTTAGTCACTTTGCTTATAAATACTGGGGCAATTTTGCTGGTTTTGCTTCTGGCTGGAACTACTGGGTGCTGTACGTGTTAGTCGCCATGGCGGAACTCACCGCCGTCGGTATTTATGTGCAATATTGGTGGCCGGAGATCCCAACATGGGTCTCTGCCGCGGTATTCTTCCTCGCGATTAATGCCATCAATCTGGCTAACGTGAAAGTATATGGCGAGATGGAATTCTGGTTTGCCATCATTAAAGTGGTCGCCATTATTGCGATGATTCTATTTGGCGGCTGGTTATTGCTAAGCGGCCAGGGTGGCCCGGAAGCCACTGTCACCAACCTATGGGCTCAGGGCGGATTTTTCCCAAATGGAATCATGGGGTTAGTGATGGCAATGGCGGTGATTATGTTCTCCTTCGGTGGGCTTGAGTTAGTCGGCATCACCGCAGCAGAAGCAGAAGACCCAGCCAAGAGTATCCCGAAAGCAACTAATCAGGTTATCTATCGTATCCTGTTGTTCTATATCGGTTCTCTGGCAATTTTGTTGTCACTTTACCCGTGGGGCAAAGTGGTGGAAGGTGGCAGCCCGTTTGTGCTGATTTTCCATGCATTGAACAGTAATGTGGTGGCAACGGTATTGAACGTCGTGGTATTGACCGCAGCATTATCGGTCTACAACAGTTGTGTTTACTGTAACAGCCGCATGTTGTTCGGTTTAGCCAAGCAAGGTAATGGCCCGAAAATGCTGTTGAAAGTCGATGGTCGCGGCGTACCGGTTATTGCCATTGCGGTTTCTGCCTTCGCCACCGCTTTCTGCGTGCTGATTAACTATTTGATTCCGGGCCGCGCTTTTGAATTGCTGATGGCATTAGTGGTATCCGCACTGGTGATCAACTGGGCGATGATTAGCCTGGCACACCTTAAGTTCCGTGCAGCGAAAAACCGTCAGGGCGTTATCCCGCAATTCAAAGCATTCTGGTATCCGTTTAGTAACTACCTGTGCTTGCTGTTTCTGAGCGGAATTTTGGTGATTATGTATCTGACACCGGGTATTCAGATTTCGGTATTACTGATTCCGGTATGGGTGTTGGTGCTGGCGGTGGGTTATATATTGAAAAATCGCAGCCAAAGAGCGAAATCCTGATGGGGATTTCAATTTTGGAGTAGTTGATGTTGGGGTTTAGCAATGGGGATATGAATAAGAACTAAAAAAATACAATATAGTAAGCAGTAAAAAGGCAGAGTACTCACTGCCTTTTTACTTCTGAAGACTAAATTATAATTTTAACTCACTCTTTGTGCTAATTAATTGTGTATGCACATTAGGATGTTTGTCATTAGCTCCCCCTCCTTTTAGAGCACCTCGCCAATAAACTTCCTCATTTTTGTGCTTGTAATCAAAATTAGCACCAAGATAATTAACAATCACGTGCGGCTTAACCGTTCCATCAGAACTATAGTTACAATTATTATTTAGCTCCCTATTCCCCAAAATAGCGATTTTCTCATCTGAAGTATCTTGATCTATGAGCTTGTCACCATCATAAATTGCGTATTCCATAGGCCACAGCAGTTTATTTCTACCCAAGTCCGCCTTAAAATGAACCTCTAAATTCACCTTATATATATTTGGATTCATATAGAAACCACATAAACCATTAGATGACGGCTTCCCTGCTGTTCTTATTTCTATATAATTCGTCAACTGAGCATCAGACCAGATTTCATGGGGCCTCAGTGAACCGATTTTAATTTCTCTACTATGGGAATACGTGCCTTCAATATTATTAAATCCTTTTGGTTTAATAATAAACTTAACAGTTTTCCCTATCCAATCTTTGTTGGCGGCAACTTCAACTATATCGCCAACACTATGACGAGTTTCTAGTTCTTTCCTATTACCTACATCATATATTTCAACCGAAACATCATTAGGTTTTCGATAAAAATCTGAATGAACATTTGACCATTTAAGAATCAGTTTATCGCCAACAAATGTCAGGTTCCAACTATTGGAGTCGATATTAGATGACGATTTGCTAACAGAGTCGGTTGAATCAATTTTCACTTCAGGCTTACCATAAATTTCCTGTGCATAACTCTCGCTACTCGCCAGATAATAGTCACTTCCCGCAACCTTAGCGGTTAGCTCTACTCGCCCTGGTTTTTTTACTTTTAAAATGCTTCCATTCTGATTCACCGTAAGAACATTACTATCTGAAGATGACCACTCGAGATTAGGGATTGGAGTGCCTTTTGGTGATTGCAGTGAAACACTATCAGTAATTTTTGATTGAATCGTAGAGCTATTAAAAATAATCGGGAATGATTTCTTTTCTACAACCAGCGCATAAGTGGCAGTGCCAGCCTTGAAACGATCATCTTGCGCAGATTTCACCGTAACTTGAGTGGTATCAGGTTTCTTGGTGGTGATCTCACCTTTACCGGAATCAATTGTTGCTACTGCACTATTATCAATTGCCCAATTTAAGGTTAATTTAGCAATATCTGCATCAGCATTATCTGCAACGGGTTGATGTGCAGCAATTATTTCACCCCATTTATTAGTTTGTATCGGCTGCTGGAATTTCAGTTTAGGGTCAGCCCGCTCAACTTCAAGCTGATAACTGGCCGTTCCCATCGCATAGGTTTCATTTGGCAGTGTTACCGCTGAAATATTCACCACGCCAGCTTTAAGTACTGTAATTTCACCACTGGCCGCGTCCACTTTCGCCACATCTGAATTATCGCTGCTCCAATTCGCTTTTAATCCTGTATTCAGTGAAGTTTTCAGCGGTTGGGCTGCTAATTTCTTACTGGTATAGGTCACTGCGACATTTTGGTTAGCAAAACTCAACTGCGGAATAATATTCCCTACCAGCAGTTGTGGCTGCTGAGTCAAATCTATGCCGTTAATACTGGCAATAAATTGGGTATTTCCTTTAGTGGTTGATGTTACTTCAGTGCTGTAAGTCCCATCGCCATTATCCGTCATTGGATTAGCACTGAGTTTTATACCGGTCAGTTTATTACTGTCTGTTAGCTTAACCTGTTGGCCTGCCAATAAATTGCCAAATTTATCTTTCAACGTGGCGGTTAACTTCGCTTTAGTGTTGCCGCTGGCATCAATGCTGGCGACATCCACCACAAAATCAGACTGACCAGGTTCGACATCCCCTGCTGTGCCGCTAACATCCGCTGCTGCTTTAACCTGTTGGCGAACCTGTGCCTCCATTTTATATTGGCCCAAACGACTGGCACTCAATTTGGTTTCAGCAACCCCGGAGTTATTGGTATAGCTCAGGCCCTGATACTGACCTTCGCCCTGCGCCAAACGCCATGCAACCGGGAAGTTATCCAACAGATTATTATTGTCATCCACTACCTTGGCAGTATAGGTCACTTGATCTGTGTTATTGGCTTTAAACGCCGTTTTGTCTGAGCCAACCGCGGCTAATTTAGCCGTTGTTCTATCCCCCACCAGCGCCACATCAACTACATTTGGTAAAGGTTTGCCATTAACAGAGACAGTAACAGGATATTTACCGGCCTGAGTGCCTTTAATCGTCACCAAATAGCCGCCCGATAAGTTAGCTTTGGTGTTGATTTCCAGACCATTTTCCCCATGCTTGGGTGAGGTGGTTATCTGACTTGCCAGATTAGGTAACGGGTTACCTTTGCTGTCTGCAATATCAACCTGCACGGTGGCAATATCTAGCCCATTGGCGGTTATTTGTTGCGTCAGTAACGCCACAGTGGATTTGTTGATGTCCACCCCGCCACTGATAAATTTAACTGCAGTGGCCGGCAAACTGTTCTTGCCTACCGCCGCCGTAACCAGCGCATCACCTTCCATATCACGGCTAATTTCGACTTCTGCCACCCCCGCACTGTTGGTTAAGCTAATCAAGTTGCCACTCATCAGCGTGTCGCGGTTAACTGACCAATGCACCGGAATATCGGCTCCCAGCAGGTTATCGTGCGCATCTTTGATGGTCGCCTGATAAGTGACTTTATCACCTACAGCAACAGACCCGGATTGCAATGGCTTCACTGCTGCAATCTTGGCAGTGCGTACATCAGCCGTGACTTTCAACTTCTGTTTAGCTAACTCTTTGCCATCAAGTGTCGTGACAATTTCACCCTCACCGGCTGTAGTCCCGCTAATGGTTGCGGTATAGACGCCATCCGACACTTCAGTAAATTGACCAACCGATATCCCCGCTAAACCAAGTGCATTGGCGCTAATTTTCCCGCTTTGACCGGTTAATGGGTTGCCATTCGCATCATTGACCTTAACTGTCAGAGTGGTGGTGATAGTACCATCAGCCACCAGATTTGCCGCCGATACACTCGCGGATGATTGTGCGATAACAATCTCACCGGCGGTGAAGGTCACCAGTAGCGCGTCCATCTGACTGCTGCTGCTGACAATCGCAGTAACTGTCGCGCTACCGGCTTGTTTGCTGGTCAGAGTGACGGTTGCTTCGCCCGACGCATTAGTTTTGCTCATTGCAGCCAACTCACCTAAGTTGGTTCTCCAACCCACTGAAACATTAGCCAGACTCGGGTTACCTTGAGCATCTACCACGGTGGCGGTATAAGTAATACTCTCCTTGCCGTCAGCTTTAGCGGTTTTGATATTCGATGTGACCGTCTTCAACGTGGCGGTTTTATTATCCGCTTGTAAGGATAGCTTCTGTGTTTTACTCACATTGCTACCTTTAACTGTGGCAGTTAAATCCACCGTACCTTCTTTGGTTCCGGTGATAGTGGCTTGATAAACTCCTTTTACTGCTGATTCAGTGATAGCGCCAACGGTGACATGGCTGGCGACTGACTGAGTGACCTCAATTTTGTTCTCTTGACCCGAAACCGGGTTGTGGTTGGCATCACGCAACGTAAATTTCAACGTGGCGTTTTGCTTACCATCAGCAATGATCATATTCGGTTGTAACAACAAATCCGCATTGGTCATCACCGGTGTTACCGCGACAAACTCTGCCTCGTTACTATTTTTCACCGGTGTGCTGGCATTATTGCCGGAGGTTAACTGGACAGAAAGGTCAACTTTACCCGCTTGTGTGCCGGTGATGGTTTGAATACTCTCGCCGTTAGCATCGGTGGTAGTTGATGGAGTGGCAACATTATTGATATTGCTGCCCCAGCTTAGAATCATTCCGCTAACCGGGTTACCATTAGCATCTTTAACTGTCGTCACATAACTGATCGAGCTGGAACCATCAGGTGCGGTCACTTTGCTACCAGACACAACTACACTCTCGATCTTCGCAGTTTGGCGATCGGCATTAAAGGTAATCGGTAATGCAATATCCTTGGCAGCATTGGCAAGGGTTGCGCTGATTTTTGCCGTGCCCGCTTTCTTGGACGTAATATTGACCGTTGACTTACCGGCGCTATCTGTCTTACTCGTCGGATTATCAATACTGACCGGATGCCCGTTCTCATCTTTCCAGGTAATATTTTCAGCTGTCACTGGATTGTTGCTGGCATCAACGACGGTAACGCTGTAAGTCACCTTGTCTTTATCATTAGCAACGAAATCACGCTGAGTCATTGGTGCTAAGGCGATTGTTGCGCTGTTGCTGTTAGCAATAAACTCAACTTTGGCAGGCGATGTACTTTGATTGCCATTAACAGATGCTTTAACTGTGGCAGAACCCGCCTTAATACTGACAAGATCTATAGTCGCTTCACCCTGACTGTTGGTAGTAGTCATTACAGTGGTAGCCTGCGCCGGAGTAAATTCGCCCAGATTGGTTTCCCAAAGAACCTGACTATTCGCCACAACATGGCCGTTGCTGTCTTTCACTACAACTTTGTAAGTCACCTGCGCCTGACCATCAGCAACCAATTTGGTATCAGTCGGTGCTAACCAGTCAGCTATTTTGGCCGTCACAGCATCTGAGGTGAAACTCAGCTTTTCGGTTGCCAGATTAAGCGCCAAATCACCTTTCACTACCTGCGCATTAATGGTGATATCACCCACATCAGTGCTGGTAAGGGTAATCTGCGTTTCACCCAAATCATTGGTTTGGGTCGTTCCCGTTACGGGAGCGAAAGTGACCTTATGATTGGGTGTAGTCCAAATGATATTTTCATTTTTAATCGGGTTGCCGTTGGCATCGATAATTTTGGCATTGAGAGTAATGCTGTCTGTGCCATTGGCCGCAGCACTGTTTTTGCTTACAGGAAGTAGCGTAATCTTGCCGCTTTGACGATCAGCAATAAAGACCACCTCGCCTGCATTATAAGGCTTGCCACCGACAGTCGCCGTCACTTTGGCCGTTTCTGCCTTGGTGCTTACGAACTCAATAGAGGTTTCCCCATTAGCATCGGTGGTGGTAGTGGTGCTGCCCTGAACAAAGGAGCCAATATTGCTCGACCATTCCACAGCTGCACCAGGGACGATATTGCCCTGCTTGTCTGTAACCTTCACTTTATAAACGGTTGTATCTTTACCATTAGCGACCACTTGAGCGGTAGTAGTCGTGACAGTAAAGTCACTGGCTTTCACCGTCATGGTGCTGTTATCTGCCTTTATTTCAATCGCACCCGCTTGAATAGGGGCTTCAGTACCTACCTGCACCGTAATATTGGCAGTTCCAGTAACAATTGAGCTGAAATTGTTTTCTGCAATACCGTGCTCGTTAGTAATACTGGTAACGTGCTCAAGGCCCGGCGAATTTAAATCGCTAACCCACTTGACTTCGACGCCCGGCACCGGATGACCCAATGCGTCAGTCACCTGTACTTCAAGCTTGGTTTTATCGGTAGAATTCGCAGTAATTGATGGAGTAGAAATAGAAACAGATGCGCTGCTATTAATTGTCGCAGTAGTGGCATCAGCAGTTTGGGTGAGAATAATTGGATTCAACTGAACCCCACGCACCGTTGGCGTAATTTCAAAACGCCCAACCGCGCTACCGCTGGTCACAGTAGTTTCATAAACACCGGGCTGAATCTCCTGTGCTTCACCTATCACTACCGGAGTGAAACTTCTGGCGCGAGGAACATTGCCCGTGACGTCGCGCACCGCAAACGTGATGTTGCGCGCTTCACCACCTACAGTCTTGCTGGCATCGGTCTTTAACGCTAACTGGAGTATCGAACGGCTGGTCGTATTGGCTGGCAGTGTAGATGGCGTCAATGAAGAAATACTATTTACACTATTAATATTGACGCCGGTAACGTAAATATTGGTGGAGCTGGAAGTAGAGTAATTCCCTTTTTTATCCACCGCACGGCCGCTTAATACATAAGCATTCACCGCACCGTCAATATACGGTGGCAAAGCGACATGATAGGCCAAATTACCCAAATCGCTAACTTGCCCCCCAGCCAGAATCACATCAGCGGCATCCCACTCGATACGATCCAAACCATGACGAGCATTAAAGGTATAATTTACCGGTAAGACTTGTGTTTCTTTCCCACTGATTTTGTCAGGTAAATTTAATGTCACTACCTGCTGCTTGCGGTATTCCAGCACGATATTGTTATTACGATCGACCAGATCCATGCGGCTACCCGCGAGAGTCCGCGTCGCTTGCACCGCTGTGGGATCTATCTGCTGCTGCCAAGGGGTATTAATTTCGTAATTAACGGCAACATTCACTCCAGTTTTCGTTTTACCGCCATTACCAATAGTGTGGTCAAGACCTAAACTCACCAGTGGAATAGGGGTATAGCTGACACCAGCAGTTAATGCCGATGGGTTTTTCTGGCGTTCGTTAATACCAAACAAGGCGACTTCATCGCCGAAGTATTGCTCATACATTAACTTCCCGCCTAACTGCGGGTAATGAGGTAAATAGGCTTCGGTACGAATGTCGTAACCATTAGCCGCACGTTCGTCATAATCTTCAAGTCGAGCGGAATTTTTCCATCCACCCAAACGGTGGTAACTATTGGCTGACAGCTTAATATAATCCCGTGCCAATTCACCGCCCAACCCTAGCCGCCGGTGACCATTGCCAGATATTTGTTGATCAAAGAAAATGTTATAGCCGAACATCCAGTCAGACACATAATGACGTTGCCCCAACCCGATATTCATAATATTGCGTTGATCAATACGACGAAAACCAAACTGGCTGAATGCCAACCTATCTGGCTGGTCATCGAGTGGGATAAATAAATCCAGTTCTGACCCATTGAAATCATTCTTATCGTCAGCCTGCAATTTAACCTGAGCCTGACCGATATGACCTAACCATTCCTCAACCGTTTTCGCTGTAGACGATAACAATATCCCCTTAGCTAAACGAGAGAATGCATCGACACGGCTCTCACTACTTAGCGAGTTCCCTACCTGTGACAAATGAGAAGCAACTAAAGAGGCTTGCTGGGTAGCTTGTTGCTGTTCTTCCTGATTAGGAACATAAACCACCGCACCGTATTTGACTGCTTCAAACGCACTGCGGTTGTTATATAAATTAATATTTAACGCCCAAAGCTCATCAATAGATAAGCCATAGCTTGCGGCAACCGACTCAAGTGTGTCAGTTGGGGTGAGAGTATGAAGTTGCTTAAAAAGCACTGCTTTTTTCGGCATATCATCACTGTTCGCCTGGGTACTGAAACTCACCGAATACAGTGGAAGTGTACTTAATAATATTTGTAAAATTATTTGCGAATAGGCAATGGCTTTCTTAAGAAAACCATTGCCTAAATAACGTTCTATGCCTTTAAAAATTGAACCCATTATAAAATTCCTGATTTGTTATTGGCATAATCAAACACGCATTAATTCAAAATGGATTTAAAATATAAATACATATGAAAAGAGGTTTAGCCATGCATGGATAAAGAGGCCAATAGAAATTGATCAGGTGGATAATATGGCGAATGGTGAAATAATAAAAAGGAATAGCTTGGAATTAAATCGAACCAATAATAAATAATAAAAATATCGTTTTTTATTTAAAATCAGAGTAATTCCAAAAAAAATAAAATATCACTCAGCCAGAGAAAAAGTCAGATTTACAATCGCATCGAAAAGCACCAGAAAAACATAATGCCCTGATATGTAATAATAAATTAATTAATTAGAATTGACCTTTTCATTGGTAAGATAAAGTAGAAAGAATTCCTAATAGAAAATCATATTAAAGATGGCTGATAAATCATTATCAGCCGGTTCACACAACTAACACGCTATTGACTAAACTAACGCGCCGTAAATCGTTAATAACGCCACCACCACAATGACGGTCACCGTGACTTTTCGCGCTAAAGAGACCGCAGATCTGGGTGTCTGTACCGGATCTAAATGAGGCTCTCGCGCCAACGAATATTGCGCCAGTTGGGTTAACACTTGGTACTGAGAAGAACGAAAGTCACCCAATGAAGCAAACCAGGCGGGTAAGGCTCTTTCCCCATGTCCCAATAATGCATAGGCAACCCCGACTAACCGCACCGGTATCCAGTCAAGCCAATGCAAAATACGATCAATGCCCGATTGTGAGCGCTGTAAAGGAGTGTGATGACGCGCCAACCAAGTTTGATACCCGCGTAACATCGCATACCCTGCTAATGCCACTGGGCCATAGCTAACACAAACGACGAACCAGAAGATCGGCGCTAAATAGTAACGGAAGTTTATCCATAACAATGCATTTTGCAGAGACTCCAACCGGGCTTTTTCACCACTATCCATCGGTAAGCCATGAATAAGTGCCAACTCCTCAGCCATCTTATCAGTAGCATGAGCATCGCCCTGACGTGCAGCTTTCAAATAAGCTCGATAATGTTTACGTATTCCACCCGCACCAATACACAGCAGGCAAATTAGTATCCAGAGAAGCAAAAGAGGCAAACCAAACATGATGTTTTGCACTAGCCGCAAAACTAGCCATACCAGAACCATCCACACGGCGGTCAGTAAAATTGTTTGTACCAACGAAAAGTGGCGTAAACGCGTAAATACCACTTCAAGGCGATGATCTAGCTGCCAATGTTCGCCCAGTTTAAACAAGCGCTCCCATGCTAGCACCAGCAACAGCGTAAACAGTGTCATTAGCTCTTACTCTCCCTTTGTACTTAACCCGCCCACAAACAGGGCATATGCCTCCCGGCATGCATAAACGACAATATCAGGCAAGGTAACAAGCTATAGGTGCTCGACCATGAACCTCTGGTTAATACTGCATGGCTTCCGTATTACGATGGTAAAGGTAACTTCGCTAAACTCTGTCGATACAAAGCCCAGTCAAAAGCAGGGCCTGGATCTGTTTTACGACCCGGCGCAATGTCACTGTGGCCAACAACCCGTTCTGCAGTTATCGGATAAGAGGCAAATAGCAGTGCGCTAAGCTCAGATAAGCTGCGATATTGTGCGACCGTAAACGGTAACACATCCGTGCCTTCCAACTCGATCCCAATAGAAAAATCGTTACACCGCTCACGCCCGGCAAAAATTGAGACTCCGGCATGCCAGGCTCGTTTATCAAATGGAACATATTGAATAATTTCACCATCTCGGCGGATTAGGCAATGAGCTGACACTCGCAGGTGAACAATATCGGCAAAATAAGGATGCTCATCAGCATCGAGGGTGCCAGTAAATAGCTGATCGATATACGGACCGCCAAACTCACCTGGAGGCAAACTGATATTATGGATCACCAGCAGAGAAGGATCTTCACCCTCTGCCCGCTGATCGAAGTGGGGGGAAACGACCCGTTTTACCCCAGAAATCCAGCCATTTTCTAACTGCCAGTTATTTTCTAACTGCATAGTTTACCTAAGTCCCCTCACCTAAATAGTACACTTCAACCGGCTCTTTTATGGCACTTCTACCAGCAACAGAGTAGCATGTTTGGACAACTATCTATCCGCCATTTCGGAGTTTTCTATGCCGACCCGCAGCTATAATGCCGACAGCCGCCGCGCCGAGCTATTGGAACGAATTCAACGCGATATACCCTCCACTGTTGCCCAAGCTTTGAGTGAAGACCTTGGCGGTGAAGTCAACGCCGACCGTGATCTCACTGCACAATTACTGTCAGCAGATAAGCCGGCAGAGGCAACTATCATTACTCGTGAAGCCGGTGTTTTTTGTGGTCAGCGATGGTTGAATGAAGTGTTTATTCAACTTGGCGCCCAAGTATCAGTAACTTGGGAAGTTAACGATGGAGACAAACTGGCCCCAGGTGAGGTTCTTTGCCATTTGACTGGCCCTGCCCGTATTTTACTGACAGGTGAACGTACCGCACTTAACTTCCTACAAACTTTATCAGGCGTAGCAACTGAAGTGAGCCGCTATGTAGCCACACTCTCTGGGTTACATACCCAATTACTTGATACACGAAAAACAGTGCCGGGGTTACGTACGGCGTTGAAATACGCAGTCCTCTGTGGTGGTGGTAATAACCATCGGCTTGGTTTATCTGATGCTTTCCTCATTAAGGAAAATCATATTATTGCTGCCGGTTCGATTAAAGAAGCGGTTGCAAAAGCATTTTGGATACATGCCGATGTCCCTGTGGAAGTTGAAGTTGAATCCCTTGATGAACTACAGCAAGCCCTGGAAGCGGGTGCTGATATCATCATGCTCGATAACTTCACTATTCCAATGATGCGTGAAGCGGTAAATATACGCGATGAACTTGCCAAAACCCAGAGCAGCGCACAACTGGAGGTTTCGGGCAACGTCACACTGGAAACACTTCGTAGCTATGCTGAAACAGGTATTGATTATATTTCAGTCGGGGCGCTGACTAAACATATTACTGCCTTGGATCTTTCTATGCGTTTTAAATAATCCTATCAAATTATTTTCGGCGGATGGATCTCAAAAACAGACTCTTACTCTTTTTTGCGAGCACCGCCGAAGTTATCTGTGATGCTATTGTAAGAACATAAATATCCAGCAGTAGTCTTCGCAAATCGCTCTGATCCCTCTTGTTAGCACCCATTTAAAAAGCGCACTCTGCCCATGTTTTCTCACACACATGGAGAGTGTCAAATGACTAATCAACAAGGTTTTACATTAATTGAATTGATGGTTGCGATTGCCATCATTGCAGTTCTAAGTGGTGTTGGTATTCCGTCCTATCAACGCTACATCCAAAAAGCAGCGCTCACCGATATGTTACAAGCCATAGTTCCTTACAAAATGGCGGTAGAGCTTTGCGCTCTAGAACATGCCAGTCTTGATAGCTGTGATGGCGGAAAGCAAGGTATACCAAGAGGGGGAGCATCACACTATGTCAGTGCGACAACTATAAATAATGGAGTCATTACGCTCACAGGCCGACAAACACTTGCCAATCTGACTCTGGCTATGTCGCCAACAATAAATGACAGCGGAAATGTCATCTGGACAAGAACCTGCACCGCAACAGACAGCAGCATAACTGACAACTGTAAAGCTGTGTTCCGCTTTAATGATAAGGCCGTAATTAAATGACCGAATTTATAGAGCGTCCAAACGAAATAATAAACAATGAGTTACATACCATCTGCCGCCGCTATAGATCTATAGCCTTAAAACTCGATGGTAAAAACCTAACCATAGCTTCACCTCATCCTGTCAATGAGGCACTGTTAACTGCACTACGTTTCGCTTGTGGCCGGAAAATCAAGGTGGAATGCTGGCCGGAGGCCCGAATTGAACAATCGCTCAATTTGAGCCCATCAACGCAAGAGCACTTAAAAACTAACTTACCCACAGAGGAGGCCGATGACACATTACTTGATAATGAAAACGATACACCTGTTATTCAATTTATAACTCAGACACTCAGATTGGCGATTCAGAAACGCGCATCAGATATCCATTTTGAACCTTATCAATATCACTACCGCATTCGTCTAAGAATTGATGGTGTATTACATGAATCTCCATCGCCTAAAGTTGAATTATCACGTCGTATTAGTAGTTGCCTGAAGGTTATGTCTAAACTGAATATTGCGGAAAAACGGCTAGCGCAAGATGGTCAGCTAGCTCTTGTATTAGACGGTATCCGCTACTCAATGAGAATAGCGACCCTCCCGGTGCAATATGGTGAAAAAGTCGTGCTACGGATTCTTAATATGAAGCAGCAGCCTACTCTGGAAAAGCTGGGGCTTACAACAGTGGCCCACCAACAATTAACTCAAGCGCTATCTGCGCCGCAGGGGTTGGTTCTGGTTACTGGGCCAACAGGAAGTGGTAAGACAGTAACTCTCTATTGCAGCCTGGAGCAGCTCAATCAGGGACAAATAAACATCTGTAGTGTTGAAGATCCTATTGAGATCCAGGTTGACGGTATAAATCAAACACAGACCAACAGTAAAATTGGGCTAGATTTCTCTAATGTATTGCGTGCCATGCTACGTCAGGATCCTGATGTCATTATGCTCGGTGAGATTCGTGATAATGAAACTGCAGAAATAGCAGTTAAAGCAGCGCTAACAGGGCACTTGGTTCTCTCTACGTTACATACAAACTCCACGGCTGAAACATTGGTACGACTGACTCAAATGGGGGTAGAGCGTCACTTGATAGCCTCCAGCCTAATACTAGTCATTGCCCAACGATTAGTACGAAGGTTATGTCTACACTGCCGTCAGCTATCACCCACGCCTTTCCACGCGTTACCAAAAGTATGGGCTAGCCCATTGCAACATTATCTTGCTGTCGGCTGCGAACAATGTTGTGCCGGTTATTATGGTCGAACGGGTATTTACGAAATGTTAAATGTCACACCGCCAATCCAACAAGCTTTACTCAATAATCTCAGCCCAGCAGAACTCACCCAAATTGCACAGGAGCAAAAGCAAATCACATTACTTTCAGCTGGTTTGGTATTGGTCGAAAAAGGTATTACCACTCTCAGTGAAATAAATCGTGTGGTTGGTTCCCTGGCTGAAACTGAGGCAACACAGTGAGCTATCAGCGTTTATTTTACTGGAAAGCCATTAATACCGAAGGGCAATTACAAACAGGCGCGTTATTAACAACGGACAGAAATATTGTTTATGAACATATGCTGCACCATGGGTTACAGCCACTCGATGTTAGAGGTGGGAGACGGCTGTCAATACGCTATTGGCGAGGAGAACGCCTTATTACTGTGACTCGCCAATTAGCAACGTTATTGCAAGCTGGCTTACCTCTCGTTAGTAGCTTGCAATTGTTGGCAAAAGAAATAGATGCCTTACCTTGGCAATGTTTATTACAAGAGATAAGCCAGCAGGTCTCTCAAGGACAATCATTCTCGGAGGCAATGACGCGTTATCCCCATACTTTCCCTCAACTATATCCCCCCGTGATTGCAATGGGAGAGTTGACGGGTAATCTTGAGCAGTGCTGCGTACAATTAGTCCTACACCAGGAACGGCAACAAAAACTGCAAAAAAAAGTGATTAAGGCACTTAAATATCCGGTATTTGTCTGTGTTATTGCGCTGATTGTCAGCATCGTTATGCTTGTTTTGGTACTACCTGAATTCGCACAAATATACCAATCATTCGACACAACATTACCCGCGCTGACTGCTATGCTGCTATTAATATCTGCATACCTTACAGCTTATGGGCCATACCTCGCCGCATTATTAACATCACTTTTTATTGGCTATTTCTACTTACGGCGACATCGAACTTATTACCAACAATTGGAGCAAAAGCTTTTATTACGTATTCCATTAATATCAGCATTGATACGTGGCAATTGTCTCAGTCAAATTTTTCAAACACTGGCGATCACTCAGCATGCAGGGCTACCACTGACTACCGGGTTAGATGCAGCACTTCGCTCGATTAATAACGACACCTACCAGCAAGCATTGAGGGTCATTCAAAAACAGATCAACCAAGGGGTTCCACTCTATATGACTCTCTCCCAGCACCCGCTATTTCCACCCTTATGCCAACAGATGGTTCGTGTGGGTGAGGAGTCAGGTGCGTTGGATGTACTCTTAGATAAATTGGCCCGTTGGCACCAACAGCAAACACAGGATTTGGCAGACAATCTAACTCAAATGCTGGAGCCACTTTTGATGCTAATTATTGGCAGTATCGTGGGGATTTTAGTGATCGCGATGTATTTACCGATATTTCAGTTAGGTGATGTCATAGGATAAATGATGTTATTAGAGGGGGCTATCCGGTGGGATTTTATTGAAAAGAGGCGTTGAACTGCGCCTCTTTTCGTATCAATTATAGACACATAATTGCTAACTTTATCAGAGGACAACTTACTCTCGAAAATCTAATATCAGTTACTACCAAACACACGGTTTTCTTGCTCGGCTACGCGAATAAAAGTGGTGCGTTTAGTCAGTTCTTTTAAATGCGATGCACCCACATAGGTACAAGCGGAACGCAAACCGCCCATAATATCGCGAACGGTGTTATCAACGGAGCCGCGTAATGGCAATTTAACCGTCTTACCTTCCGCCGCGCGGTATTCAGCAACACCACCTACATGGCGTTTCATGGCTGACTCTGAACTCATACCGTAGAACAGCATAAACTTCTCGCCATTTTCTTCAACAACTCGGCCTTCGCACTCATCATGCCCAGCCAGCATACCGCCTAACATGACAAAGTCAGCACCACCACCGAAAGCTTTTGCAACATCACCCGGCACGGAACAACCGCCATCGCTGACAATCTGCCCGCCCAAACCGTGTGCTGCATCAGCGCACTCGATAACCGCCGACAACTGCGGATAGCCAACACCTGTTTTCACGCGAGTGGTGCAAACCGAACCTGGGCCAATCCCAACTTTAACAATATCAGCGCCCGACAGAATAAGTTCTTCTACCATCTCTCCGGTCACAACATTGCCCGCACAAATAACTTTATCTGGGCATGCTTCACGAGCTTTTTGCAAGAAAGACACGAAATGCTCGGAATAACCGTTAGCCACATCAATACAGATAAATTTCAAGGCAGGTGATAACGCTAAAATTTGTTTCATTTTGTCGAAATCAGCAGAGGATGTCCCGGTAGAGACCATGACATGGCGTAAGACTGATTCAGGAACTCGTTTCACAAATTCGCCCCACTGCTCAACAGTGTAGTGTTTGTGAACTGTGGTCAAAACATCAAATGAGGCCAGAACTTCTGCCATGCGGAAGGTGCCAACAGTATCCATATTAGCAGCGATGATAGGGACACCAGACCAATTCCAACCTGAATGTTTGAAAGTAAACTGGCGCTCCAGTTCGACTTCTGACCGACTTTTCAGTGTTGAACGTTTGGGGCGGATTAACACATCTTTAAATCCTAGTTTCAAACCTTCTTCAATACGCATGGCTAATTATTCCTGGTTATTGGCGATAGATCGCAAAATGTGATCGGGCGTAAATCACGCCATCCCAGTGAAGCTATCATACGCATGAATAATTCTACGGCAAGACTGCGAATCCACCTTTATTTACGCTACAATCCCACAAATTACCTGAAGAGTCCCAATCCTGCAGTTACCCTCGTACTCACTTCACTTATTTTTCTACGTAGCGCAAACAGAATGCACGCCTTGCTATGCCTTGGCACCTGCTTTCAGATACAATTCGGCTACTCACTAACTGTATGCAAGGCTAGGCAATGACCTATATTGTGGCTCTTACTGGTGGAATTGGCAGTGGTAAAAGCACAGTCGCAAATGCATTCGCCAATCTCGGGGTCCCTCTGGTTGATGCTGATGTTATTGCCCGTCAGGTAGTTGAACCCGGCATGCCAGCATTAATGGAAATCGCCTCCCGTTATGGGGAAACTATCTTGCACACAGATGGCACATTGAATCGTGCAGCATTACGCGAGAAAATTTTCAGTGAGCCGCAGGAAAAAGCGTGGTTAAATTCATTGTTGCATCCACTGATCCAACAGGAAACCCAGAGTCAACTCGCCAATATTGATGAGCCGTATGTACTTTGGGTTGTTCCCTTGTTAGTTGAAAATGGTTTACATCGCCGTGCTAATCGTGTGTTAGTGGTAGATGTGGCACCTGAAATACAACTCGCTCGTACAATCGCGAGAGATGGTATTACCCGCCAACAGGCAGAAGATATTTTAGCTTCACAGGTTTCGCGACAACAGCGGCTAGCCTGTGCTGATGACATTATTGACAATAGCGGCGATCCCGTAGTTATCGCCCCGCAAGTTACTTTATTACACCAGCAATATTTAAAATTGGCAGCTGCGGCCCAACAGGATCTACATAGATGAGTGACCTCACCTCAACAATACTTTTTGAACATCCGCTCAATGAAAAAATGCGTACCTGGCTAAGAATGGAATTTTTACTACAACAATTAGAAAGCCAGCGTACGTTAGATAATATCGCCAGTGCATTAACATTTTTCCGCACAGCATCTGATTTAATTGATGTTCTTGAACGCGGCGAAGTTCGTACTGATCTGCTTAAAGAATTAGAGCGCCAACAACAGAAGTTACAACTATGGGCAGATATACCCGGTGTTGATATGTCGCTGGTGGACTCCTTGCGTAGTCAGTTAAAAAGCTGGGCTTCAGTATTGATGTCGGCACCGCGCATCGGGCAGTCGCTAAAAGAAGATCGCTTAATCAGCGTTGTTCGCCAGCGCCTGAGTATCCCTGGTGGCTGCTGTAGTTTCGACTTACCCACTTTGCATACCTGGCTACATCAACCCCAGGAACAGCGTAATCAACATATTGCCAAATTATTGGAAAGCCTAACCCCGCTCAATCAGTCGCTCACTATTATTTTAAATTTAATTCGCCAATCTGGGCCTCTGCGAGCACAAATCAGCTTAAATGGTTTCTTCCAAGACAATGCGGAAGGGGCTGATTTATTGAGATTGCGTCTGCCGCTAGACCCACAGTTATATCCACAGATTTCCGGCCATAAGACACGATATGCAATTCGCTTCTTACCACTCGACAGTGAAAATGGTACCGTGCCGGCGCGTTTATCGTTTGAATTAGCCTGCTGCTGAGTTTGTGATTAGTCGCTGGCATTGGATAGATTTTAGGAGAAAACATGGAAACTGAAGTCATAGAAGTTAACTGTCCGACCTGCGGAAAAGTTGTTATCTGGGGCGAGCAAAGCCCTTATCGCCCATTTTGCTGCAAGCGTTGCCAGCTGATTGATTTAGGTGAGTGGGCCGACGAAGAAAAACGCATTTCCAGTAATGGTGAGCTATCTGATAGTGATGAATGGAGCGAAGAAGAGCCGCCTAAGCACTGATCCCCTATTACTTCATAAAATAGAGCAACTTAATAATATTAAATACCATGCAATACCCAAAGTAATTGAAGTTGCAGGTAGGCAGCTATTGAGTGATAAACTGGTTGTAAATCACTTTGAACAGAGCTTACGCTGGCCTACAGGGTGAGCCGCTGATGAGGCTCACAATCCCGATGAGCTTACTCAAGTAAGTGATTCGGGTAAGTGAGCGCAGCTAACAACCCTGCAACTTTAAGTACGAAGGTGAGTAAGTAATTCAATGATGGCTGCATTGGCAGGTGGGAACTCTTCAGCCAGCAGGTCAGATTGCTTCACCCAACGCATCGGCTGGCCCTCGCGACCAAAGGGTTTACCATCCCATTCTTCAACCAAATAAAAACTTAATGTTACTATGCGGTCAGTAAATGTGTGCTCTAACACTTTAAGCAAAACCGCCTCTTTCACCGCAATTCCTGTTTCTTCCAACAGCTCACGTTTCAATGCAACTTCGGGTGTTTCATCTTGCTCAATTTTGCCGCCGGGAAACTCCCAAAACCCAGCCATATGGGAATCAGCGGCACGCTGGGTAATAAAGATCTCTTGCTGGGAATTACGGATAATCCCAACTGCAATTTGTAAGTGTTTCAATTATTATCTCCTGTCAGGGCATCAATGTTGGTCTGAGCACTCCCCCACCAGTTCACTCGTACTCAAAAGATAAGCAAAATAAAGGGCGGTGTTTAAGCCGCCCTCGTTATCAATGCATCAACTTATGCCTAAAATATTACTGTAGGCGACCGTGGCACTGCTTGTATTTCTTACCTGAACCACATGGGCACGGATCATTGCGCCCGACTTTGCGCTCAAGGCTGGCAGCCACATTGGCTTCTTCCTGTGACATCAGTGCGCTGTTATCAGATTCGTGGCTAAGTTGTTGCTGTTTAGCCAAACGTTCAGCTTCTTCGCGACGTTGTACTTCCAATGCCTCTACTTCTTCCGGCATCCGCACCTGTACTTTACTCAGAACGCTGATCACTTCATATTTCAGTGATTCCAACATTGCAGCAAACATCGCGAAAGATTCACGCTTGTATTCTTGTTTAGGATCTTTCTGTGCGTAGCCACGGAGATGGATGCCCTGACGCAGGTAATCCATTGCCGCCAAATGCTCTTTCCACAACGAATCAAGTGTTTGTAACATCACACCTTTTTCGAAGTTACGCATCATGTCAAAACCAACTACTTCTTCTTTACGCTGATAATCAGCAATTGCCAATTGCAAAATGCGTTCACGTAAAGTTTCTTCGTGCAGTTGTGGTTCATCTTCCAACCATTGAGCAATTGGCATATCTAGGTCGAAATCATTTTTCAGACGCTGTTCCAAGCCTTCGACATCCCACATTTCTTCCAGAGACTGGGTTGGAATGTAGCTATCAATAACCGTTTTGAATACATCTTCACGGATACTGTTGATGGTTTCACTCACATCAGCCACATCCAACAGCTCATTACGCTGGCTGTAGATAGCCCGGCGTTGGTCGCTGGCCACATCATCATATTCCAGTAATTGCTTACGAATATCGAAGTTACGGCTTTCAACTTTACGCTGCGCATTGGCGATAGCTTTAGTCACCCACGGGTGTTCAATCGCTTCACCTGGTTTCATTCCTAACTTACGCATCATGCCAGACACACGGTCAGAGGCAAAAATACGCATCAGGGCATCTTCCATTGACAGATAGAAGCGGGAAGAACCAGCATCACCTTGACGGCCGGCACGACCACGCAGCTGATTATCGATACGGCGAGATTCATGGCGCTCAGTACCAATAATGTGCAAACCACCGGAGGCCAGTACGGCATCATGGCGAATCTGCCACGCGGCTTTAATTGCCGCAATTTGGTCTTCTGTTGGGTTTTCCAGTAAGGCAATTTCACTCTGCCAGCTGCCACCCAATACGATATCGGTACCACGACCCGCCATGTTAGTCGCGATAGTTACCGCGCCCGGTTGCCCCGCTTGGGAAACAATTTCAGCTTCCATGGCGTGGAACTTGGCGTTCAGAACTTTGTGTTCAATGCCTGCTTTCGTTAATTCAGCAGATACCACTTCTGATTTCTCAATCGAAATAGTCCCCACCAATACCGGCTGGCCGTTAGCAGTGCGCTCACGGATATCTTCGATAATCGCACCAATCTTTTCCTGTTCGGTCATGTAGACCAAATCAGCCAAATCCTTACGGATCATTGGGCGGTTGGTTGGAACAACAATGGTATCCAACTTGTAAATGGAGCTAAATTCGAATGCTTCGGTATCTGCTGTACCGGTCATACCGGCCAGTTTTTCATAGAGGCGGAAGTAATTCTGGAAAGTGATTGAAGCCAGCGTCTGGTTTTCGTTCTGAATTTCTACGCCTTCTTTTGCTTCAACCGCTTGATGCAAGCCATCTGACCAACGACGACCTTGCATGGTACGCCCGGTATGTTCGTCAACAATGATAACTTCACCGTCTTTCACAATGTAGTCAACATCACGGGTGAACAATACATGAGCGCGCAGAGCTGCCGTTACATGATGCATCAACATGATGTTAGCTGGAGAATACAGTGACTCCCCCTCTTCCATGATGCCCGCTTCTACCAGCATTTCTTCAATTTTGATCAAACCGCGTTCGGTCAAATGCACCTGACGTGATTTCTCATCCACAGAGAAGTGACCTTCGCCCTGGAAAGTATCAGAGTCTTCTTTTTCCTGACGAATCAGTTTTGGAATCAGCTTGTTAACCCGAATATACATCTCTGAACTATCTTCGGCCGGGCCGGAGATAATCAGCGGAGTACGTGCTTCATCGATCAAGATGGAGTCAACCTCATCCACCAACGCGTAATGCAGTTTGCGCTGCACACGTTCTTCTGGACTGAACGCCATGTTATCGCGCAGGTAGTCAAAACCAAATTCGTTGTTGGTACCATAGGTGATATCCGCAGCATAAGCAGCACGCTTAGCTGGAGCTGCCATATTTGGCAAGTTGATACCCACACTCAGGCCCAGGAACTCAAACAAGGGACGGTTATTTTCGGCGTCACGCTGAGCCAAATAGTCGTTGACGGTAACCACATGGACACCACGCCCGCTCAACGCATTCAGGTAGGCTGGCAGAGTTGCAGTCAGCGTTTTACCTTCACCCGTACGCATTTCTGCAATACAGCGTTCATTCAGTACCATACCGCCAAGCAGCTGCACATCGAAGTGACGCATGCCAAACACACGTTTACTGGCCTCGCGCACGACAGCAAAAGCCTCAGGGATCAACGTTTCCAGCACGGCTCCATTTGCCAAACGCTCACGGAATTCGTCAGTTTTGGCACGTAACTCCTCATTTGTCAGCTTTTCGACTTCAGGCTCCATACGGTTGATAAGATCAACCACCTTCCGCATACGGCGCAATGTACGATCGTTACGACTGCCAAAAACTTTGGTTAATAATTTAATTAGCATGATTCTTAATGTCTCTTACAAAACCACCAACCCGGTGGCCAAAAGTTGTATAAAATTGAGGGAAGCCAAGAGAATAATTAGATGAAATTGGCGGGCCCGGCACGGATACCTTGTACTTGTGCAAGCCAAAGTCCCGGTTTATGCAGCGAAAGAACAGGCCGTTCAACCTGCTCGGTATAGCGAATAATAGTGGGTGGTTTGAACTCGTGAGTCAGTAACGCATTCAGGGTATTTAATAATGCAAGCTGCTGAATTTGTGATGACTGTACTTGTTCTGCCTCTGCCACTTCTTGCACTCGGGCATAGGCCGCTTGAGGTGCCAGTGCAAATGAAAGATGACGAATAACCGTGCGCAGTGCATGCTGTTGCCAGTAGTCTACGCTGAATGAAGGGCGACGATGCATATCATGCAGCAATGCCAAACTACTAAAGTTTGTCGCACCGTAATTCTGACGGCTTTGGCTTGATGACGTGTTCGGTATCGCAGCTTGATCAGAAACGCCAGACAGGTTTGATGGCACGCCAAGACTCGCCGCTACCATCCCCAAAAGGAGATGCGGCCAGAAATAACGTCTGCCAAATTGTCGCCAACGATTTAGAATACCGATCACGAGTTTAAAATCCGCCGGAGCCTTGTCAATGCGTGAAAGCCGCCCACAATTATTAGATGTTCTGTTCGATGATGCAATTGCAGCAGAAAATGGACCGCTGCACAACGTACAACAACGCGCTACTGCACTGTTAAAACTTAACCGTGCGGTAAAAGGATTGCTCCCTTCACAATTGCAGCCATGGTGCCGTGTTGCTAACTATCGCCAGAGTGTTTTAGTGCTAGAAACCGCGAACGCCAGTTGGTTAATGCGCTTGCGCTATGAACAACCGGCATTACTCTCTGCACTACGAGCGCAAATTCTACCATCATTGTCTTCAATCGACATCAGGATTAATCCGTCGTTAATGACCAGCGGTCATAACCATGCGCAGAATGTCGCAAAATCTTCACAAGATCCTGAGAAATCGCCGCCATTGCGTCATCTAAGTTTGGAGAGCGCTAAGGAATTAAGAGGATTAGCGAGCCGTAGCCCTGAAAAACTGAGGACAATATTGGAACGATTGGCTGCGCTGGCCGGAGAGAGTGCCAGCACAACCAAAAGTGATAAATAAATTTACCCTTATTACTTAAATTTGCAGGGTTGTTAGCTGCTCTCATTCACCCGAATCACTGACTTCAGTCAGCTCAGCGGGATTCACTCGATTTCTGCCTACCTGCAACTTCAATTACTTTGGGTATAAATAAATTTAGTAAGCTAATACTGTAGACGGAGCTTTGAATGCCAATGGCATTTCGGCTTCGTCTTGGAACGTCACAAATTCCCAAGCTTCTTGCTTAGCTAAAACAGCCTGCAATAGCTTGTTGTTTAATGCATGACCTGATTTGTACGCAGTAAATGCGCCAATAATATTGTGGCCACACATAAACAGGTCGCCAATGGCGTCCAGCATTTTATGACGAACAAATTCATCTTCGAAGCGCAAGCCATCTTCGTTTAATACACGGTAGTCATCTACCACGATGGCACAATCGAAACTACCGCCCAGGCACAAACCGCGGGACTGTAAATATTCGATATCACGCATGAAACCAAAAGTACGCGCACGGCTGATTTGACGGACAAATGAATCGGCCGAGAAATCTAAACGGTAGCGCTGCGTACTGGAGTCAATCGCCGGGTGATTAAAATCAATGGTAAAATCTAAACGGAATCCATTGAATGGAGACAATTCAGCCCATTTATCACCGTCTTCAACCCGCACAGTCTCTTTCAGACGCAGGAATTTCTTCGCAGAGTTTAACTCTTCGATACCCGCATCCAGCAGCAAGTACACGAATGGACTGGCACTACCATCCATTATCGGTACTTCGGGAGCGTTAACTTCAATAATAATGTTATCAATCCCTAACCCTGCCAGAGCAGCGTTGAGATGCTCAACAGTAGAAATACGCACGTCATGCTCATTGACCAGGCAAGTACAGAGCATGGTATCACGCACGGATTTTGCATCTGCCGGAAAATCAACCGGTGGATTCAAGTCAGTGCGACGATAGATGACCCCGGTGTTAGCCGGCGCGGGTCGCATTGTCAGTGTGACTTTCTTACCGGTGTGCAAACCGACGCCAGTCGCCTGAACAATACGTTTTAAAGTCCTTTGTTTGATCATCGTTTTATCTCGCAATGTTATCCATCCTACCGACCAAGCTTATAACAAGATCGGCGGGACAGTTTAGCACAAAGAGCGGAGATTCCAATTTTTTCAGAAATTAGTCGGCTTGCTTACGCAAAAATGCCGGAATATCCAAATAATCGGGCTCTTTATTGGTTTGAGCAGTTGGGTCATTGACCACTTTAGCTGCAGGTTTAACTTCCTGAGGTAAAGGTGACATGCCATGCTGCTGGTAACGGTGATCCATAACAGGCTGTGTCTGCTTGTTAGTAACCAACGTGATTTCAGGACGTTTATCCATGCCGATACCGGTTGCAACCACAGTTACGCGCAGTTCGTCATTCATTTCCGGGTCTAACGATGTACCGATAACGACGGTCGCATTGTCAGATGCAAATGCACGGATAGTGTTACCCACAGTTTCGAATTCGTCCAAACGCAAATCGAAACCAGCAGTGATGTTGACCAACACGCCACGAGCGCCAGACAGGTCGATATCTTCCAGCAACGGGCTGGAAATCGCCATTTCTGCAGCTTCTTCAGCACGATCTTCACCACACGCTACCCCTGAGCCCATCATGGCATAACCCATTTCGGACATCACTGTGCGCACGTCAGCAAAGTCGACGTTCATCAGGCCTGGGCGGGTAATCAACTCGGCGATACCCTGAACAGCGCCTTTTAATACGTCGTTGGCTGCACCGAATGCATCCAGTAAGGAGATGCCACGACCCAGAACTTTTAACAACTTATCGTTAGGGATAGTGATCAGTGAGTCCACATGCTTGGACAATTCAGCAATACCCTGCTCAGCGAATGCCATGCGTTTCTTGCCTTCAAAATTGAAAGGCTTGGTAACCACAGCAACTGTCAGAATACCCAGTTCTTTCGCTACTTCAGCAACAACAGGAGCAGCACCAGTACCGGTACCACCGCCCATGCCTGCGGCGATAAAGACCATGTCTGCGCCTTCAAGGGCTGCACGCAGAGCTTCACGGTCTTCTTCTGCTGAATTACGCCCCACTTCTGGGTTCGCGCCAGCACCCAGACCTTTGGTGATACCGCTACCAATTTGGATGGTTTGGCCAACAGCCGTCTTACGTAGCGCCTGAGCGTCTGTATTAACGGCGAAGAATTCAACACCTTCGATGCGCTCGCGCACCATGTGTTCGACGGCATTACCACCGCCACCACCGACGCCGATGACTTTAATCACCGCGTCATTGGTTAGTTCCATAGGTTCAAACATAGTTTCTCTCCGTTTTGTGCCTGTCGCTTCGAGATCAAAAAATATGTTCAGCATGATCTCTTTGTTGAAACATTAAAACTCTTTTCTCAGCCAGCTATTGATGCGTTTAAACCAATTGCCCACTGAGGCACGTTTTTCTACTTCTGACTCACCACTGAGATGAGATTCTTTACCATAGTGCAACAGCCCAACAGCAGTGGAGTAATAAGGTTCCTGTGCATAATCCGTCAGCCCGGTGATATTGAGCGGTTGGCCGATGCGAACCTGGGCATGGAATACCCGTTGAGCACATTCAGCCAAACCATCAATTTGTGCCGCTCCGCCTGTCAGCACGATACCGGCTGCCAGATGATGCTTCACGCCTTGCTGACGTAATTGCTCCTGCAATTGTAAAATCTCGTCATTAACCAAATTCAGCAGTTCGGTGTAGCGTGGTTCTATAACCTCAGCGAGCGTCTGTCTTTGCAGACTACGGGGAGGGCGTCCGCCAACACTTGGCACTTCTACACTTTCGTCCTTGCTGACTATCGACCCGAGCGCACAGCCGTGTCGAACTTTAATCGCTTCCGCATCTGTAGGCGGTGTCCCGAAAGCATACGCGATATCGCTAGTCACCACGTTCCCGGCGTAAGGGATAACTTTGGTGTGGCGCAACGCCCCACCGGTATAAACCGCCATATCCATGGTACCGCCGCCGATGTCGACCACACAGACACCCAGTTCGCGTTCATCTTCGGTCAATACTGCATAACTTGCCGCTAAACCGGCGAAAATCAGTTGGTCCACTTTCAGGCCACACCGCTCCACCGCTTTAACAATATTCTTCGCCATATCGTTATGGCAGGTAATCAGGTGCACTTTAGCTTGCATCCGCACGCCAGAAAGCCCCACCGGATTCTTGATACCTTCTTGGTAATCGATGGCATATTCCTGCGGAATAACGTGCAGGATACGATGCTCATCACGCACACGTACCGACTTCGCGGTATGCACTACGTTTTCTACATCTTCCTGAGTTACTTCCTCTTCTGAAATAGGAACCATCCCTATTTCATTCTGACAACTGATATGTTTGCCCGATAATGCCAGATATACAGATGAAATTTGGCAATCCGCCATTAACTCTGCCTGATCGATAGCGCGTTGAACGCATTTAACTACCGATTCAAGATCGTTAACTCCACCCTTATCCATGCCACGGGACGGGCAACTGCCAACCCCAATAATATTGACCATGCCATCGGGCAGAACTTCCCCTACCAATGCGGAGACCTTTGCCGTTCCGATCTCAAGACCTACTACCAGTTTTCTGTCCGTCGACTTGATCATTGTTGTTTTGCCTGTGCCTGATTCTGTTGCGGATTACTGTTCTGCTGGCCATTTACTGGTGGCTCACCACCCTGACTGCCGATAAATACCGGAGCCCAACCTATTGCAGCCCCTGTTTCATATCGCAAATCAACATAACTGACCCGTTTATCTGGCTGCTGTTGCAACATCGGATACAACTCGATGAAACGTTGCAAACGCCCCATCCGGTCATCCCGTCCCAGCTCCAGCCGAACATCATTATCTAAGGCCAACTGCCAAGAATGTCTGGCACTCATTGCCACCATTTTTAGCTGATACTTATTGGCCGCTAACACTTTGTTTATTGCCCGGTAGCCTTCAAGAACATCCTGTTCACTGCCCTCCGGGCCATACAGTAATGGCAATTTCTGTTTGCCGACTCGCTCAGACGGCACACTGAATGACCGCCCCTGCTCATCAACCATATGCAAATCATTCCAGCGCGCAAAAGGCACATACTCCACCAGATGGATCTTCAGCTCATCCGGCCACTGTTTGCGCACACTGGCCTGCTGAATCCACGGTAACCGCTCAATCTGCTGCTGGATGATATTGACATCCTGCGTCATAAAGGTACCCGGTGCGCCCAATGACAGAATCGCCTGGCGAATATCGTCATTGGTGGTGTAATGGCGCTCACCGGTCACCACCAGTTTCGACAGTGGCAATCGGCTGGCATCTTTCATCCAACCTACTACCACCCAGCCTCCCCAGAGGATGGTACCCAGCACCATCAGCAGGAAAATCAGCCCTGCTAATTGGCCTCCATTACTGCGCCGGGCTGCGCTGTTTTCAGCCGCACGTTCACGCGCATTTAGGGCAGCTTGTGACATATCAGTCAGCCAACGTCAGAATTCGAGCTACCAACTGGGAAAAACTCAACCCATATTGGCGGGCAGCCATCGGCACTAAACTGTGGCTGGTCATACCCGGTGAAGTATTCACTTCAAGCAGATAGAAACTGCCATCGCTGTCTTGCATGACATCAACACGGCCCCAACCGCTGCAACCCAATGCCTGATAGGCCTGTAATGACAATGCAGCCAACTGTTGCTCTAACTCAGCACTCAAACCACTTGGGCAGAAGTACTGGGTCTCATCCGACAGATATTTAGCTTCATAATCATAAAACACGCCGGGAGCCTGGATGCGGATCGACGGTAAAACATCATCACCGAGGATCGCGACAGTAAATTCTGGCCCACTCAACCATTTCTCAATCAACACATCGGTGTCATGACGGAAAGCTTCAACCAGAGCAGACTGCAATTGACTCGCCTGATTAACCTTGCTCATTCCTACGCTAGAGCCTTCATGACTTGGCTTAACAATTAATGGCAGGCCAAGCTTAGCGACACATGCCGCCAATTCCTCTGACGAAAGTGTTTCAAACTGTTGACGATTTAGCGCGACATAAGGCGAAATGGGTAAATCTGAGGCTTGCCATACCAATTTGGTGCGCAATTTATCCATTGTCAGCGCCGAAGCCATCACGCCGCTGCCGGTATAAGGCAGTTGCAGAAACTCCAACACCCCTTGCAGCGTACCGTCTTCACCACCGCGGCCATGCAAAGCGATAAATACCTTGTCAAAACCTTGTTCTTTAAGCTGTGTTACCGGGAAGTCTTTAGTATCTATACCGTGAGCATCGATACCCGCCTCTCTCAAGCCCGCTAATACCGCCTGGCCTGATAACAATGACACTTCACGTTCAGCAGAGGTCCCACCCAGCAGTACCGCAACTTTCTCAGCCATGATGTTCCTCGTCTTTTGTCTGTGGCTGCAATTTAAGCTCAGCCAATTTACGGGCAATCTTACCAATGTTGCCTGCGCCCTGAACCAGAATCAGGTCATCGCCGTTCAGCACTTGTGCTAACACTTCTGGCACCGTATCACTGTCGGACACCAAAATAGGGTCCAACTTGCCACGGTTACGGATGGTACGGCACAACGAGCGGCTATCCGCGCCTGGGATCGGCGGTTCTCCGGCTGCGTACACATCTAACATAAGTAAAACATCAACTTGCGACAGAACGTTAGCAAAGTCATCATACAAATCGCGTGTTCGGGTATAACGGTGTGGCTGGAATACCATCACAATACGTTTATCCGGCCAGCCAGCACGCGCAGCTTTAATTGTGGCATCCACTTCTGTCGGGTGATGACCATAGTCATCCACCAGCATTGCACTGCCTTCTTTCCCGTTGACCGGTGCCAGCGGGAAGTTGCCGAGAAAATCAAAGCGGCGGCCTGTCCCCTGGAACCCTGCCAATGCACGTAGGATATCATCGTCTTCAATGCCTTCTTCGGTCGCGACTGCCACTGCCGCAGCCGCATTTAGCGCGTTATGACGGCCCGGTGCATTCAAGGTCACTGTCATCAGCGGCTTATCCAGCCGTTTCAGTGTGAAGTGCCCCTGCGGGCCTTCTTGTTGGTAGCTGGCGATCTGTACATCGGCGTCATCGCTGAAACCGTAGGTGGTGATATGGCGGCCTACCCGTGGCAATAGCTCTCGCACTACCGGATCGTCGATACACATCACCGCACGGCCATAGAATGGCAAGTTGTGCAAAAAGTTAATAAATGTCTGTTTTAAATTCTCAAAGTCGCCCTGATAAGTATCCATATGGTCGGCTTCGATGTTGGTGATAATCGCCACCATCGGCTGCAAATGCAGGAATGACGCATCACTCTCATCAGCTTCTGCAATCAGGTAACGGCTGGAACCTAACCGGGCATGAGTGCCTGCCGCTTTAACCAAACCGCCATTCACAAAAGTTGGGTCCAAACCTGCTTCGGCATAAATGCTGGAAACCATCGCTGTGGTGGTCGTTTTACCGTGCGTACCAGCAACCGCAATCCCATGACGAAAACGCATCAATTCAGCCAGCATCTCAGCACGACGAATCACTGGAATACGCGCCTCGCGAGCTGCAACAATCTCCGGGTTATCCGCAGAAATTGCTGTTGAAACCACCACCACACTGGCATCCAGCACATTCTCTGGACGGTGATGGAAATAAATCTGTGCGCCTAATGAAGTCAAATGCTGAGTGACCGGATTGGGTGCCAAATCTGAACCGCTAATCTGATAACCTTCGTTTGCCAACACTTCAGCGATACCACCCATGCCGGCACCACCGATGCCAACAAAGTGAATGTGCCGGACGCGACGCATCTCGGGCACGATAGTACGTAGTTTCGCCAGTTGTTGTGTATTCACGTTTTCTTCACTTTTTTGTCTGTTACATATTCATAGCCCGCATAAGTGCGAGCGATAACTATCTTTCTTTTCAGTAACTATCTTTTCTGTATCACTTACTGGCAGCGACCACTTCGGCGGCCACTCGCTCAGTTGCGTCAGGAATAGCCACTAATCTTGCTTGCTCGGCCATCGCTAATAAGGTGGGGCGATCCCACTCGGTTAACAGGTTGCTCACCGCTTGTGCTGTAAATTGTGGCTGTTCAATAATGTTGGCGGCGCCGGCTTTTTCCAGCGGCAATGCATTCCAATATTGCTGCCGGTCTTTATGTTGGAACGGTACAAAAATCGCCGGTAACCCTGCGGCGGCAACTTCGCTGACCGTCAACGCACCGGAGCGGCAAACCACCACATCCGCCCAGGCATAAGCTGCAGCCATGTCATCAATAAACTCAACTACCTGATGCTTATCACCCTGCCCTGCTTGCTGGTAGGCATGCAACACATCAGGTAATGCGCCTTTACCCACCTGATGCCAAATATTTATCTGTTCACCCAATGTTGCTGCAACCTGAGGCAAGGTTTGATTCAGTACTCGCGCACCCTGGCTACCGCCAATGACTAACACCCGAATCGGCCCTTCGCGACCGGCTAAGCGCTCAGCGGGTAATGGCAATGCCAGTACATCAGTACGAACCGGGTTACCCACTACTTCGGCATGCGGGAATGCCCCTGGAAATGCCTGTAAAACCTTTTTCGCGATTCTGGCCAGCCAGCGGTTAGTCAAACCCGCAATCCCGTTTTGCTCATGTAATACCACAGGGATGCCGCACAACCATGCTGCCAAACCACCGGGGCCGGAAACATAACCGCCCATTCCCAACACCACATCCGGTTGGTAATCACGCATGATTTTCTTCGCCTGACGCACCGCGCGATAAATACGCACCGGCGCGGTCAGTTGGGCCATCAAGCCCTTACCGCGTAAGCCAGAAATCTCAATAAAATCAATTTCAATGCCGTTTTTGGGTACCAATGACGCTTCCATTCTGTCAGCGGTGCCTAACCAACGCACCTGCCAGCCTTGCGCCATCAGATGATGAGCCACGGCCAGGCCCGGGAATACATGCCCCCCAGTGCCACCCGCCATCACCATTAAACGCTTGGTTTTGCCACTCATCGGGCACTCCTTACAAACGCCTGGGCTTTTGCCAAACGTGTTTCAAAATCAATGCGTAACAACAGCACTATGGCCGTTGACATAATAATCAGGCTTGAACCACCGTAACTTATCAGCGGCAGTGTCAAACCTTTGGTTGGCAACATTCCAGCAGCAGCCCCAACGTTAACCAGCGCCTGAAAGCTAAACCAGACACCAATCGAACAGGCCAAAAAGCCAGAAAATCGCTGATCTATCTCTAAAGCGCGACGACCAATGGACATAGCACGAAAAGCGACGAAGAATACCATTAACAATGCAAGAACCACACCGAAATACCCGAGTTCCTCGCCTAAAATCGAGAAAATAAAGTCAGTATGTGCTTCCGGTAAATACTCCAGTTTTTGCACTGAATTCCCTAAGCCCTGCCCCCAGAATTCACCGCGGCCAAAGGCCATCAGTGATTGGGTCAACTGGTAACCACTGCCGAAGGGATCCGCCCATGGGTTCCAGAATGATGTCACTCGGCGCATACGGTAAGGTTCAGCAATAATGAGCAGGCAAACGGCAAACACGCCAGAACCGATAATGGCTAAAAACTGCCACATCTTGGCACCGGCCAAGAACAACATGGCCAATGTAGTAATAAACAACACTACCACGGTACCCAAATCGGGTTGTGCGAGCAGTAATACTGCCAAAATAACCATTACGCCCATGGGTTTACAAAAACCCCAAAAGTTACTGCGAACCTCTTCCACCTTACGCACCAGATAGCTGGCTAGGTAGCAAAACAGCGATAACTTGGATAGTTCAGCGGGCTGAATACGCAGTGGCCCGAGTGAGATCCAGCGGGATGCCCCGTTGACTGAACTCCCCACCACCAATACCACCAACAGCATCACGATAGAAATCAGCAACATAATATTGCTGTAGCGCTGCCAGACGGCCATCGGGATACGCAGGGTTACCAGCGACATACCAAAAGCCAGCGCCAGATACAGCGCATCTCGCTTGGCAAACAGGAAAGGATCACTGGCCAAACGCTGACCGATGGGCATAGATGCCGATGTCACCATCACAAAACCAATAATCGCCAAACCGAATGTCAGCCACAGCAAGGTTCTGTCGTAAAGCACCATACTGGTGGTGTCGCTTTCGCGCGACCCCATCACAAAATGTTTTACGATATTAAACAGCCCCAGCCCCGGCATACGCATCAGCCCAATTCCTCTGCCAGACGAGCAAACTCATCACCACGTTGCTCAAAACTGCGGAACTGATCCAAGCTGGCGCAAGCGGGTGACAATAACACCATATCGCCCGGTGCCAATGATTTCGCCAACAACACCATAGCTTGTTCCATTGTTTCAGTCAGTTGCGACACTTCCGGACACAGTTCAGCCAGTTGCTCACCATCACGCCCAAAACAATAAATCTTGATATGGTCGCCTTGTAAAAAGCGGGTTAGCCCAGAGAAATCTGCCGATTTCCCGTCGCCGCCCAGTAACAAATGCAAAGTACCATCAACCTGTAAACCATCCAGAGCAGCTTCTGTGCTACCCACATTGGTCGCTTTGGAGTCGTTAATCCAACGCACGCCATTGTGTTCAAACACCAACTGGAAACGGTGTGGCAAACCTGTGAACGTGGTCAATGCTTTCAAACTTGATGAACGCGGGATACCCACAGCATCAGCCAATGCCAGTGCGGCTAGCGCATTGGTATAGTTATGCCGTCCGGTTAATTTCATTTCCCGAGTATTCAGCACTTTCTCGCCACGAACCCGCAGCCAGATCTCTCCCTGCTGCTTATTCAAATGGTAATCACCGACATCCACCCCAAAGCTGATACAGCGATTATCAGCACCGCGGACTGGCATAGTGAGCGCGTCATCGGCATTCACAACACAAACTTTAGCGTTTTCATATACCCGCAGTTTAGCTGCGCGATATTGCTGTAAACCGAATGGATAACGGTCAGTGTGATCTTCTGTCACGTTCAATATGGTTGCTGCACTGGCACGTAGACTTGAAGTGGTTTCCAACTGGAAGCTGGATAACTCCAACACCACCAATTGGTTTTCGTGTTTTTGCAAGGTCAACTGTTTCAGTAAGTTCAGGGCAGGCACACCAATATTGCCCCCTACACCCACCTGCCAACCAGCCGCTTTCGCCATCTCGCCGACCAAAGTGGTTACAGTACTTTTACCGTTAGAGCCGGTAATCGCTACCACCGGTGCTTGATTTTCACGGCAGAACAGTTCGATATCGCCGACAATCTCAACACCTGCGTCAGCGGCTTCACTCAAAGCAGGATGTGCCAGCGCAATACCGGGGCTGGCAACAATCAAATCAGCGTCCAATAACCACTGCTGATTCAAGTCACCAACATGGCGCTCGACATTTTCGGGTAATTTATCCAGGCCCGGTGGATTGATACGGGTATCCATCACTCGCGGCGTTACGCCACGCACGATGAAGAAATCAACGCAGGAAAGGCCGGTTAGCCCCAGCCCGATAATGACGACTTTTTTACCCTGATAATCAACCATAATTACCGCACCTTCAGCGTCGCCAGGCCAATCAGCACCAGCATCAGCGAAATAATCCAGAAGCGCACAATCACTCGCGGTTCTGGCCAGCCTTTAAGCTCGTAATGATGATGAATCGGGGCCATCCGGAAAATACGCTGCCCACGTAACTTAAAGGAACCGACTTGCAAGATGACCGACAGTGTTTCAACCACGAACACCCCGCCCATAATCACTAATAAGAACTCTTGGCGCAGCAATACCGCGATGGTACCCAGCGCTCCACCCAATGCCAGAGAGCCAACATCACCCATAAACACTTGGGCCGGGTAGGTGTTAAACCATAAAAAGCCCAGCCCAGCCCCGACAATTGCGGTGCAAACAATCACCAACTCGCCAGCATGGCGCAGGTAAGGGATGTGCAGATATGCAGCAAAGTTCACGTTACCGGTCGCCCAGGCTACCAATGCAAAACCGCCAGCAACAAATACTGTCGGCATAATCGCCAAACCATCCAACCCGTCGGTTAAATTGACTGCGTTGCTGGTGCCTACAATGACGAAATAAGCTAGCAGGATATACAGCAAGCCAAGCTGCGGCATGATGTCCTTGAAGAAGGGCACCACCAGCTCAGTGGCCGGGGTATCTTTACCAATGCTGTACATCGCAAAAGCAGCAGCCAGTGCAATGATGGACTGCCAGAAGTATTTCCAGCGAGCGATCAGGCCCTTGGTGTCTTTACGTACCACTTTGCGATAATCATCGATAAAACCGACAATCCCATAACCAATAAGAATAAACAGTACACACCACACATACGGATTAGACGGGTAAGCCCACATCAGAACCGAAATAGTGATGGAGAACAAAATCATCAGGCCCCCCATAGTCGGGGTGCCGCGTTTACTGAAATGTGACTCTGGCCCGTCATTACGGACGACTTGACCAATCTGTAATTTCTGCAAATAGGCGATCAAATGCGGCCCCATCCACAACGAGATAATTAATGCCGTCAACAGACTGACAATGGCGCGGAACGTCAAATAAGAAAAGACGTTAAAACCCGAGTAAAATTTTACTAAGTATTCAGCCAACCAAACTAACATGATGCCTTCTCCTGTAACGCACGCACGACATTTTCCATGGCGGCGCTACGTGAACCTTTAATTAAGACTGTGATAACCGGATGTTCGAGCAGCAACTCACTGACACGGGCTGCCAAAGTGTTCTTATCCTGAAAATGTTCGCCGCACCCGCTTGCACCGCTCAGTGTCTGGCTTAATGTACCTACGCTAAGGACTTTATCGATGCCCGCCTGTTTCGCGGCTTCGCCCACCTGACGGTGGCAATCGACTGCGGTTTCGCCCAACTCGCCCATATCACCTACTACCATCACTCGATAGCCCGGCATTTCGGCCAGCACTTGCGCGGCGGCGGTCATGGAACCGACATTGGCATTGTAGCTGTCATCGAGCAGCAACTTGCCAGCAGCAAGCTCAATCGGGAATAATCGACCCGGTACGGCCTGTAATTGAGTCAACCCCTCGCGAACGGCAGCTAAACTAGCGCCGACCGACATGGCTAACGCCGCGGCGGCTAATGCATTGGCAATGTTATGTCGCCCCGGCAGTGGTAATTCGATAGCCACCGTGCCGAAGGGAGAATGCAGAGTGAAATGGGTGACTTGCGGTGTAATACGCACGTCACTGGCAAAGAAATCGATATCTTCTGCGCCGAGAGGTGCAAAACGCCACACCCGCTTGTTATGCAATGTTTCCTGCCAGTGCGGCCAGTCATTGCTATCAGCATTAATAATCGCAGTGCCATTCGCGGGTAAGCCGGCAAAAATCTCACCTTTGGCTTTAGCCACACCGGCCAATGAGCCAAAACCTTCCAAATGTGCGGCAGCTAAATTGTTAACCAAAGCACTTTCAGGGCGGCTTAAGTCCGTCGTGTAGGCAATTTCACCGATATGGTTGGCACCTAGCTCAATGACAGCAAAATCATACTCGGGCGTCAGACGCAGCAAGGTCAGCGGCACGCCGATATCATTATTAAAGTTACCAGCGGTATAAAGCACCTTGCCACATTGGCGCAAAATCGCCGCAACCATTTCTTTTACCGAGGTTTTACCAGAGGAACCGGTTAAGGCCACCACTCGGGCAGGCACTTGCTGGCGCACCCATGCCGCTAATTGCCCCAATGCCAGACGGGTGTCTTTAACCACTAATTGTGGTGCCTCCACCAGTAAGTGTTTACTTACCAGCAAAGCACCAGCGCCAGCGGCAACAGCATCTTCTGCAAAGTCATGTCCATCAAAACGCTCGCCTTTCAGCGCAACAAATAAACACCCAGGAGTGACCTTACGGGTATCAATGGTCACTTCGATAATATCGGCGTTATCGCGACCAATATATTCAGCGTTCAGCAGTGTGGACAGAAAATGCAGTGAGACCTTAATCATGCCACCACCCCCAACAGACGCGCGACGGTGACTCGGTCGGAGTAATCCAAGCGGCGATTGCCGACCAATTGATAATCTTCATGTCCTTTGCCCGCAATCAACACCACATCATCGGCTTTAGCTTGCATGATGGCGCTGGTCACGGCTTCTGCACGACCATGGATGGCTTGTGCATGTCCGGCATCCAGCAATCCGCTGAGGATATCGGCGATAATCGCCTGCGGCTCTTCACTACGGGGATTATCATCAGTGACAACTACCCGATCAGCCAGTTGTTCCGCGATACCGCCCATAAGTGGGCGCTTACCTTTGTCACGATCACCACCACAACCAAATACACACCACAGTTGGCCTTTACAATGTAAACGCGCCGCCGCCAGTGCTTTTTCCAATGCATCCGGTGTGTGGGCATAATCCACCACTACCGTTGGTTTGCCCGGTGCATTAAATACTTCCATCCGCCCACACACCGGTTGTAGATGAGGTGCGGCAGCTAATAATTGTGTTAGTGGGTAACCCAGTGAAAGCAGTGTTGCCAGTGCCACCAGCAAGTTACTGACGTTGAATGCCCCCATCAAACGGCTTTCTAACTGCCCCTCTCCCCAGCTTGAATCAAAAGCAATGCTGGCACCATTATCGTGATAGTGAACCTGAGTGGCAGATAGCCATGAGGCATTCCAACCCACAGGAATATTGCTTTCCATACTCACGGCGACCGCTTGCGGTAACTGCCCTAACCAGCGGCGACCAACTTCGTCATCAGCATTAATGATTTTGTGTTCGGACTGATGGGTGGAGAACAGCAGCCATTTTGCTGCTTCGTAACTCGCCATATTGCCGTGATAATCCAGATGGTCACGGCTTAAGTTAGTGAACACTGCGGCAGCAAACGGCAATGCAGCAACGCGGTTCTGAATCAAACCGTGGGAAGAGACTTCCATCGCAGCGAAAGTTGCCCCTTGTGAGACCAGATTGCGCAACAAATGCTGGATATCAACCGCTGAGCCGGTGGTGTTCTCAGTCGGGATAACCTGACCTAACAGACCATTGCCAACCGTCCCCATCACTGCACTGGTTTCGCCCAACTTTTGAGCCCATTGTGCCAGCAATTGAGTGGTGGTGGTTTTACCATTGGTTCCCGTCACTCCGACCAAACGTAATGCGGCACCCGGCTGATGGTAAAATTGTCCCGCCAGTTTGGATAAGTGCTGATTCAAATTACGCAGATATATAACAGGAACACCATGCATCTCGACCATACTGGCATCCGGTGCCACACCATCAGCTTCAGCGACCACGGCCGCCACACCTTGAGCGATAGCTTGCGGGATATAGCGACGCCCGTCCGTCTGATGGCCGACAATAGCGACAAATAAATCCCCGGCAGCGGCAACACGGCTGTCTAATGTCATTTCCCGTAGCGCACGCTCCGGGACGTCTAGCCCCCAAGGAGCGAGTAAGTCGCGCAAATTACGATCTGCCACCTGAACCCTCTTTTGTATTAGTCACTAATTCGCTTTTATCACCAGTGGGTAATGCATCTGGCTCAATGTTCATGGTGCGCAGTACACCGCCCATGATGGCACCGAACACCGGTGCAGAAACCGCACCACCGTAATATTTCCCTGCCTGCGGGTCATTGATGACCACAACCAGAGCAAATCTAGGGTTACTCGCAGGCGCGACGCCAGCGGTGTAAGCGAGGTATCGGTCCATATATTTGCCATCAGGGCCGACTTTCTTGGCGGTACCGGTTTTAATGGCAATTCGGTAACCTTTGATTGCCGCTTTGGTGCCCCCGCCGCCAGGTAATGCCACGCTTTCCATCATATGAACCACGGTACGCACCAGCGGTTCAGGGAAGACGCGTTCACCGGCCACTGGCGGGTCAACTTTAGTAATCGACAGCGGGCGATAAATCCCCATACTGCCGATGGTTGCATAGACTCGCGCTAGCTGTAACGGTGTTACCATTAGCCCGTAGCCGAAAGAGAAGGTGGCCCTCTCTATGTCAGACCACCGTTGTTTTTTAGGATATAAGCCACTGCTTTCTCCGACCAACCCCAAATTGGTCGCTTTCCCAAACCCAAACTTTGAGTAAGTTTCTACTAAAGCTGAGGATGGCATCGCTAACGCCAGTTTAGAAACACCGACGTTACTCGACTTCTGCAAGATCCCGGTCACAGATAGCTCTGCATAACGGGCCACGTCTTTAATCTGGTGACCGTTAACAAAGTACGGCAAGGTATTCAGCACGCTATTCTCTTTCACAACGCCATGCTGTAATGCCGTCATCACTACCATTGGCTTAACTGTCGAGCCGGGTTCAAAAATATCGGTAATTGCCCGATTACGCATCGCATCTTTCGGCGTACCGGTGAGGTTATTCGGGTTATAGGATGGGCTGTTCGCCATCGCCAACACTTCGCCGGTATTCACATCGACCAGCACTGCGGTCCCAGACTCGGCTTTGTTGAATGCCACTGCATTGTTCAGCTCGCGGTATACCAACGCCTGCAAGCGCTCATCAACACTCAACACCAGATTGTGTGCCGCTTGACTGTCCACGGAGGAAATATCCTCAATAACGCGGCCATAACGGTCTTTACGTACAGTACGTTCGCCCGGCTGCCCGGTAAGCCAGCGGTCAAAGCTTTTTTCTACACCTTCAATACCTTGGCTATCGATATTAGTTACACCGATGATATGGGCCATCACTTGCCCAGCCGGATAGTAACGACGGGATTCTTGGCGCAAATAGATTCCGGGTAATTTTAACTTGTGGATATAGTCGCCAATTGCCGGGTTAACCTGGCGAGCCAGGTAAACAAAACGCCCTTTCGGGTTAGCGTTAATACGCGCCGCCAGTTGGTCTAATGGGATTTCCAAAGCATCAGACAGGGCTTTCCAGCGGGTATCGAGAGTAATGCCACCGCGTTCAGTCAACTCTTTGGGATCGGCCCAAACAGCGTTAACAGGCACACTGACCGCCAATGGTCGGCCAGATCGGTCACTTATCATCCCACGCGCAGTAGGGACTTCCTGTACCCGCAATGAGCGCATGTCACCCTCACGCACCAACTTATCGGGATTAATCACTTGCAGATAAGCAGTACGTAACATCAAGCCGACCAATGCCAGCAAAATACAGCCGCACAGCAACGCAAAACGCCAGCTTATAAAGCTGGCTTGTTCTTCCTGGCGCTTTAACTTCCCGGGGCGCGCTGCTTTCATGCGTTACCTTGGCTACTCAGAGTCATGGTGGCGACAAATTCCTTTATTTATTGGAAAAACCTATTGCTGAACCACAATGTTTTCTTGTGATGGATCAACATGTTGCATTCTTAGCTTATCGGTTGCGATACTTTCAACACGGCTGTGGTCACCCAATGCATTTTCTTCCAGAATCAAGTTGCGCCATTCAATATCCAGCGCATCCCGTTCCAGTACCAACTGTTCGCGCTCAGCGGTCAGCAAACGCGTACGGTGGGCGGTGGTCACAACAAAAATGGCAGACACCAACACCGCAATCAGTAGAATCAACGGGATCTTCGCATTGCGGAGTAAATCCCCGCCGATGACTCCAACTAAACCGTGGCGTTCGTTACCTATCACTCTTTAATCCTCTCGGCAAAACGTAATACCGAGCTACGCGCCCGCGGGTTCTCGGCCACTTCAGCATCCGGCGGCATCATTTTGCCGACAGATTTCAAGGTGCGGCCCCCCATGCTGCGTAACTGTGCTTCCGTCAATGGCAGACCTGCCGGAACCTGTGGGCCGCGGCTGTGATGACGGATAAAGTTTTTCACAATACGGTCTTCAAGCGAGTGGAAGCTAATGACCGATAAACGACCTTCAGGTGCCAAAACTTCAAGAGCACCGTCGAGTGCGCGCTCGATCTCTTCCAATTCGCTGTTGATATAGATGCGGATAGCTTGGAAACTGCGCGTCGCAGGATGCTTATGTTTTTCGCGGAATGGGCTGGCATTGGCAATCAAATCCGCCAGTTCTTTAGTGCGTGTCATCGGTTGAGTGAGGTTACGCTCAACAATGGCCTTGGCTAAACGTTTGGCAAAACGCTCTTCACCGAAGGTTTTCAACACCCAAGCGATATCGTCAGCACTGGCTTTCATCAACCATTCAGCTGCTGATATCCCACGAGTTGGGTCCATACGCATATCCAATGGCCCATCGCGCATGAAGGAAAAGCCGCGCTCAGGATCATCTAATTGGGGAGAGGAGACACCTAGATCCAGCAATACACCGTTAATACGACCGACTAAATCCAATTCCCGCACATAATGTGCTAAATCAGAAAATGGGCCGTGTACGATAGAAAAACGTGGGTCTGTAATAGATTTCGCTGCTTCAATCGCTTGTGGGTCACGATCTATTGCTATTAGGCGCCCTTCTGGCCCAAGTTGGGACAAAATCAGACGCGAGTGGCCACCACGGCCAAAAGTTCCGTCAATATAGATGCCGTTATCACGGATGTTCAGGCCATTAACCGCCTCATCCAGCAATACGCTTGTGTGCTTGTAGTTGTTATCTACAATCTGATTGTTATCTACCATGCTTATAGCGATAAGTCCTGTAGCCGCTCAGATAGAGGTTCCTGAGTAGACTGTTCTGCGTCGATGTCATCCTTGACTTGTTGATACCAGGTCTGTTCATCCCACAGCTCAAACTTGTTGAACTGCCCAACCAGCATCACTTCTTTATTCAGCCCGGCGTGCTGACGCAATGTTCCTGCAATCAGTAAGCGCCCAGCGCCGTCCATCTGACATTCACTGGCATGACCTAACAGCAAACGCTGAACTCGACGTTCAGCTGGGTTCATGCTCGACAGTCGGGATAATTTTTGTTCAATGATTTCCCATGCAGGGAGTGTATAAAGCAACAGGCATGGTTGGTGAAGGTCTATGGTACAGACCATCTGGCCTTGCGATTCCTCATTCAGCAAATCCCGGTAACGGGTAGGTACGGCAAGCCGCCCTTTGCTGTCGAGGTTAACCATCGTTGCCCCACGAAACATGACTGAGTTACCCCTTCATGACCCAATTCGCCACTTTATCCCACAAATCCCCACATTAAAGAGTTTACGGATGGTATGAAAACCTTGTCAAGCCAGAGCGGATGCGCTTTGACAATATTTATGGGTCGTTTTTGAGATATATCTCGTATAAGGGGCTATTTTCGCGGTTGGAATAGAAATTAACGTCATGATAAACGGGCTATTTTTCCGCCAATAATTCCGGCAACTTAAATAAATAATAAATTGTCAATTAATTGACGCATTATTTCCTTCTGCAAGGAATGTCTCATTTTTAGTATAAAAATCGTACGGTTTAAAATTACACACTTTGAGTGCAAAACCCGCGGCGGCTGGCCTTTCCTAAGAAAAAGTCTTGCTATGAGCAGCAAAACCAACGGTAAGACAATAATACCCTTGATAACACCAAGTGTTTCTCGACAGACATTTTACTTCAATTAATCGATAAGGATTAATCTATTTTGAAATAAATTATTAGCGCCTATTTTTAGGTATTGATGAAATATGAATACCTTCAGACAGATAAATCCTAAATTAGGAAAAGACTGTAAATTAATTTTCTTTCTTTGGTTCGTTTTAAATTCTCCTCCTGACACCCAATGTTTCTCTGCCAACCGCCTAAAAAAATAACTATATGTTTTTAAAAAGAAAACACATATGACGCCATTTAAAAAACCACGAAAAGCCCAATTCTTCGCAGTACTAAGTATAAAAATCAGGCAAATGTTAAAAACAAAAATTTTAAGCTAGTTATATTACCAATGTCAGCACTGTAAACTACACAAAAAGCAAAATAACAATACAATAACCTGCAATTTAAATAATGAGCAATACATAAAACCTGCCATTAATTTCAGCAATGGAGGTTTCGACAGAATTTTCCCCCAATTAGGGAGTTAATGACAATGTTTTCAACTGGGTCCCGTCTGCGTAGTGCCGCAGCCGATACTTTTGCACTTGTGGTGTATTGTTTTGTCATCGGCATGATAATTGAAATAGTGATCTCTGGAATGACATTCCAGCAGTCACTCTCTTCCCGACTGGTTTCAATTCCCGTCAACATTCTGATTGCCTGGCCCTACGGCGTATATCGTGATGCGTGCATCCGTTTTGCACGTCGCCATGCAGGCGAACATATGTGGGCGAGGAACCTTGCCGACTTACTGGCTTATGTCAGCTTCCAGTCGCCAGTTTATGCCTTAATTCTGTGGTCTGTTGGTGCGGATTTAGAACAGATAACCACGGCAGTCACGAGTAACGCCTTGGTCTCAATGGCTATGGGTGTAGCTTATGGCTATTTTTTGGAGTATTGCCGTAAGCTGTTTCGAGTCGCAGGGTATGTCTAATATATCTGTATATTTCAACTTGCAGGTGTGTTGGTCGCGCTCATGCACCCGAATCACTTGACTTCAGTAAGCACATCGGAATTTCCTTGCTTGCCGCCTTCCTGCGTTTTGAAATCTATTAGGTATAAGTGGCATGAATGACACAAGCAAACAATAATCAGGGCCTCGGATGAGCCCTGATTTGCTAAAGCGTAGACTATTTGCGGCTTAAGCTACCGCGGCGGAATAAATTGCGGCGAATGCGAGTTAACCCCGGTTTTGGCTTATGCGGTTCATCCAGGCTAGCTAAGACTAACTCCAGCACACGTTCAGCCACATCGCGGTGACGTTGTGCTACTGCCAATACTGGGCATTCGAGGAAATCCAACAACTCATTATCGCCAAAAGTAGCAATAGTAAGGTTACTGGGTAGGCGTCCACTTTGTTTTAAAGTGACATCCATAACACCCTGCAATAGCTGGAATGAGGTAGTAAATAGCGCTTGCGGCATGGGATGGGTCTTCAGCCACTGCGCAAACAGCGTACCAGCAGCTTCGCGCTCGTAACTGTTGGCATACAGATAATCGACCTTACGCGGATCATCTTTCCACGCCTCACGGAACCCCATCTCCCGCAGGAAACTGACCGACAATTCTGGCAACGCCCCCAGATATAATATGGATTCAGCCGGGAATGAACGCAGTTCTTGTGCCAACATCTGTGCATCTTCTTGATCTGCACCGACAACACTAATGAAATGTTCCCGATCAAGCGCACGATCGAGTGCGATTATCGGTAATGGATCATTGGCCCAGCGCTGGTAAAAAGGGTGCTCAGGTGGCAGAGCGGTAGAAACGATAATGGCGTCAACCTGGCGCTGTAACAAGTGCTCGATACAACGCATTTCATTATCAGGTTGGTCTTCAGAACAAGCGATCAGGAGCTGATAACCCCGCTGGCGAGCCTGACGTTCCAAATAATTCGCGATACGGGTATAGCTAGTATTCTCCAAATCAGGGATAACCAATCCGATCGAACGGGTTCTGCCCGCGCGCAACCCGGCCGCAACAGCATTTGGGTGATAATTATGTTCCCTGACAACTGCCATAACTTTGTCGACTGTTTTATCGCTGACTCGGTACTGTTTCGCTTTGCCATTAATGACATAACTGGCCGTAGTACGCGAAACGCCCGCAAGGCGCGCGATTTCATCCAGTTTCACATAGACCCCTTATACCCTGTAAAGTGAAGTTGTAGATTAGACTAAGAAGTCTATAGACATAGTTTAATCGTGGATATGATCTAACAGCAGAACTCACCATTGAGCAACCGCTTTAACCGCCATATAACGCTATTCCGGTTAAAAAATAAGAAAAAAAAAGCCCAGCCTACTGGCTGAGCCTGATAATTGGAGATTAGTCGGTATTAATCACCATAATTAAATTAACGCATGATCTTGTCACCACGGGAAACACCGACAATACCGGAGCGAGCAACTTCAACAATTTCTGCCACTTCACGCACCGCATTTAAAAATGCATCCAATTTGTCACTGGTACCAGCAAGCTGCACGGTGTAGAGCGTCGCGGTAACATCCACAATCTGACCTCGGAAGATTTCAGCACAGCGCTTCACTTCTTCACGCCCGTAACCGCTGGCCTGCAATTTCACCAACATGATTTCGCGCTCAACATGTGAACCAGAAACCAGCTCACTCACACGCAACACATCAACCAATTTATGCAGTTGTTTTTCAATCTGTTCCAGAACCTTGGCATCACCTACAGTTTGGATAGTCATTCTTGACAATGTAGGATCATCGGTAGGTGCAACCGTCAAACTTTCAATGTTATAACCGCGCTGAGAAAACAGACCCACCACTCTTGATAAAGCACCTGATTCGTTTTCCAGCAAAACTGATAAAATCCGGCGGCGCATAATTATGTCCTCTCCGTTTTACTAAGCCACATTTCGTCCATGCCACCGCCACGAATCTGCATCGGGTAAACATGTTCTGTTTCATCGACAGTTACATCCACAAATACCAGGCGATTAGTCTCGGATAATTGTGTCAAAGCATCGGCCAGTTTACTTTCCAACTCATCAGGCGTGCGGATAGAAACACCAATATGACCATATGCTTCAGCCAATTTGACGAAATCAGGTAGCGAATCCATGTAAGATTGTGAATGTCGGCCAGAATAGATCATATCCTGCCACTGCTTCACCATGCCGAGATAGCGGTTGTTCAGGTTCAAGACCAATACCGGTAAGTTGTATTGCAGAGCGGTAGATAATTCCTGAATATTCATTTGGATACTGCCATCACCGGTGACACATACCACAGTTTCATCCGGTAGCGCCAATTTCACCCCAAGGGCCGCTGGCAAACCAAAGCCCATGGTGCCCAGACCACCTGAGTTGATCCAATGCCGTGGCTTATCAAATGGATAGTAAAGCGCGGCAAACATTTGGTGCTGGCCCACATCGGAGGTGACATAGGCATCGCCTTTGGTCAGGCGATGTAGTGTTTCAATCACCGCCTGCGGCTTGATTTTTCCACTATCGCGGCTGTAACTCAGGCAGTCACGGGCACGCCATTGTTCAATGGATTGCCACCAATCACGCAAACTATCGAAGTCTTGTGCGCAATCAATTTGAGGCAATAAATCCAACATTTGCGTCAGAACTTGTTTGGCATCGCCAACAATCGGAATATCAGCTTCCACGGTTTTTGATATGGACGTCGGGTCTATATCAATGTGAACCACAGCAGCATTCGGGCAATATTTCGCCAGATTATTGGTGGTACGATCATCAAAGCGCACACCAACGGCAAAAATCAGATCCGTATTGTGCATCGCCATGTTGGCCTCAAACGTCCCGTGCATCCCCAACATACCTACACTTTGGCGATGAGTCCCAGGGAAACTACCTAATCCCATCAGAGAGCTAGTGACCGGCAAATTAAGCTTTTCAGCCAAGGTCAGTAACTCTTCATGGCAAGCTGAGTTAATGGCCCCGCCGCCGACATACATGATAGGCCGCTTCGCCGCTAGAATGGTTTGCAGTGCGCGTTTAATCTGCCCGCGATGGCCTTGCACCGTCGGATTATAAGAACGCAAGCTGACTTGTTCAGGGTAGGCATAAGGCATTTTCACCGCTGGGCCGACGATATCTTTTGGTAGATCAATAACTACCGGGCCAGGGCGGCCTGTCGATGCCAGATAGAATGCTTTTTTCAATACGGTTGGAATATCTTCAGTACGTTTGACCAGGAAACTGTGTTTGACGACTGGCCGGGAGATCCCCACCATGTCACACTCCTGGAAAGCATCAAAGCCAATCAATGAGCTAGGCACCTGGCCAGAAAGCACTACCATCGGCACTGAATCCATATACGCCGTTGCAATGCCGGTTATAGCATTGGTCGCACCGGGCCCTGATGTGACTAGCACGACACCGACCTCACCTGTGGCACGCGCATAGCCATCGGCCATATGAACCGCACCTTGTTCGTGGCGCACCAGCACGTGATCAATGCCTCCGACCGTGTGCAGGGCATCGTAAATATCAAGTACGGCCCCGCCGGGATAACCGAATACATGCTTAACGCCCTGATCGATTAACGATCGGACAACCATCTCGGCTCCTGACAACATCTCCATGGGTTTTGCCTCCAGGCTTAGTTTGCTCATTGGATAACGGGAAATCATTTCCACGAAATCCGGTAGGAAAGGCACAACGCCCTGTATTCCTATCTTTGTTTGTTATAGTTCTAATGTTTATTAACATAACTAACTTATTAACATAACGTCAGAATTTCTGGCAGGCAAACAGCAATTATCTGCGTTAAAGGCAATTGTGTTGGTCACAAACTGGATTTATCTTCATCAGAAAAACAAAACACTGCCTGATCTCCCACAAACTTGTTTTTCACGCCGACTTATTCATTAATCAAAGAACTAAATCAGGTTGGGAATTTTTGCAGATTAGCTACAGTAAAATAGTTACTGCGCACAAAGAGAAGGGAGAGAGACGCTTGGTCAGAAAGTCAGCAACGACCGCTATCATTAAACAGATATCGGCCGTTACAGTGAAGGTAATGCTGAGTCAGTCGCGGTACATGGAGTCAATTTCATTCTGATAACGCTGGAGAATGATTTTACGCCGTAATTTCATGGTAGGAGTCAATTCACCCGTTTCCATGGTAAAGGCCTGCGGTAACAGAGTAAAACGCTTAACTTGTTCAAACTTTGCCAGCTCTTTTTGCATATCTTTCAGTCGTTGCTCGAACAAACTGACGATATGGCTATGGCGCAACAGTTCTAATCTGTCGTGGTATTTCAGGTTTATCGAATGAGCATATTCTTCCAGTGACTCGAAACACGGAACAATCAGCGCCGAAACAAATTTGCGGGTATCGGCAATAATAGCAATCTGCTCGATAAATCGATCCTGACCCAAGGTGCCTTCGATCATCTGCGGTGCAATATATTTTCCACCGGAGGTTTTCATCAAATCTTTCAGCCGTTCAGTAATGAATAAATTCCCCTGTGGGTCTAATGCGCCGGCATCACCTGTTTTGAGCCATCCATCTTCCGTAAAAGACTCCGCTGTCTCTTGGGGTTTATTAAAATAGCCGCGCATCACAATCGGGCCGCGCACCTGAATTTCATTTTCGGCGCCCAGACGCACCTCGATCCCCGGTAATGGCTTACCGATAGAGCCAAAACGGAAATCTTTTTCTTCCCAACAAGACACGGTGGCGCAAGTCTCTGTCATCCCATAGCCGTACTTGATATTAATACCCATTGCTTGGAAAAACAGAATGATATTATCATCCAATCGAGCCCCTGCAGCCGGTAAAAAACGAACTTTCCCACCCAGAACACCGCGTAATTTACTCAATACCAAACCATCGGCCAACTTATACAGCTGCTCAGAAAGCCACGAGGAGGTTTGCCCACTTTGCAAGTTTTGGAATTTGCGCTCGCCACACCCTACCGCCCAGCGGAATAGCATTTGGCGATGCCATTTCGCCAGAGCAACTTTGTCATTGATGGCACTGAATACTTTCTCGTAGAAACGGGGAACCGCACACATGACTGTCGGTTTTACTGCCTGCATCGCTGCGCGTACCCAATTAGTATCACTGATATACACATTTTGTGCGCCAGTATGCATGACATAAAAACTCCAGGCCCGCTCAAACACATGGGACAGCGGCAAGAAGCTAAGAGAAGTATCGTCAGATGTCAGGGTCAAACGTTGGTCATGTAAGTAGAGTTGAGCCGCCATATTTCGGTACTCCAGCATCACACCTTTCGGTTCCCCCGTGGTACCTGAGGTATAGATCAATGTGAATAAGTCACTTAAATCGCAACCTTCTATACGCGCGGTTAATAGATGCTGTTGTACCGCATCTGGCTGTTGTTCAAAATCAGCCAAATGTTGAGCATATTCACAACCACGTAAATCAACATCAGGATCTAATACAACAATATGGCTAAGCTGTGGACAGAGCGGCTTAAGTGTGATCGCAACGTCAAATTGTGCTTGTCCACCGACAAACACAATACGCACATCAGCATCATTCACTACGTAAGCCGCTTGAGCCGTTGTATTGGTAGCGTACAACGGCACACTCACACCACGAATCTGTAAAATAGCTAAATCCGCCAATGACCAGGCCATGCTGTTATTAGCAAAAATCCCAATACGCTCTTGAATGGCAACGCCCAAAGACAATAAAGCCGCAGAGATCCGCGTTACGTGCGTATCAATCTGCCGCCAGGTCAGCTGACTTTCGCCTTGTGGCGACCATTCACGAAAGGCGACGTTGTCGGTTCTCTGGCTTATTTGTTGGCGCAAACGGCGCACAAGGTGGTATTGATCTAATATTTGGGTCATAAAAATCGCAGCTCGCTGGGAAATCATTCGTTAAAGTGTACCGCCACTTTTTGCCTGTCAGCTTTCAGCTTACATGCGTTCACTTTTTTTCGCGCAGTCTACTCACTCTATAAGCTATGGCAAATAAAATTCGGCACAGAAATGTGAGCTGAAATCGATTTTGACGAAAAAAACAACAGTCAAGGTAATGGAGAGGGAATTAAAGCAGATAAAAGTATTTGACGGGATGGGATCATAATTAAACACCAGAAATAATGATGTTAAAGGTAACGACTGCCCTTGCCTGCCACTGAGAATAAGATAACTTCAGCAGCAGGACTTAACGATAATAATTAAGAAGGAATACTAAGTTGGTTGAGTAGTTCTTTCATCCACTGATGTCCTTTATCTCTATCCGTTGATTCATGCCAAGTAAGGTAACATGGGCGACATGTTTCTTCCCAAGGTAAGGAAATCAGCTTCAAATTAAGCGCCTCACTGTATGTTTGAACCAACCAGCGAGGAGCAATGGCGACAAAGCTAGTTTGAGATACAATATTTAGCACGCTGTTCATATCAGTACTTTCATAAGCAATAGTTTTGGTGCTAATCGCTGATTCATAATAAAGCTGACTGAAAGAACCCACTTTATCCAATGAGACAATCGCATGTGATTCAGAAAGGAGTTGTTCTTGCGTAATTGAATTATCAATACGTGGATGATTTTTAGATACAGCTAAAACTAATTCATCATTGGATAATGATACATGGTGAAAATCGGAACGTTCGAATTTGGTATAACCTATCACAAACTCAGTTTCTTGATAACGTAATTGATGCTCAATATTCTCATTAAGATAAGATCTAACAAGGAGCTGAACATTAGGTGCTAATTGATTAACTCGTTGTATAATCGGTGCTATTAACCTGATATCCAGAGGACTGCAAATAGATAAATTAAATACTCTCCCACTATTTTTAGCTTCAAACCCCGCACCTGGTAACTCATTTTGTACTAATTGCAGTGCTTGTCTCACCGGGCCGAAAAGCTGCCGCGCTCTGGCAGTTGGCTGAATACCTCGACCATAACGCACGAACAATTCATCATTAAACATCACTTTAAGGCGAGCAACAGCATTACTTACCGCAGGTTGGGACATTCCCAGTGACTGTGCTGCGCGCGTGACATTGTGCATTTGCATCACAGCATCGAAAACAGTTAATAGATTAAGGTCAACACTGCGTAAATGAACATCGTTACCTTCCTTTTTAGTGACTTGACTGTCGATTACTAAGTTGTGTTCAAACATGCTTAACTCCACTAAGCTTTATGCAGATGGCATGATTAATAAATAACCTCATAGATATTTGTCTCTCTTTTAAAATATCTTTGAACACTTATCATTAATGATACCAATATTCTCTTTAATACCTCGACGAGGTAGAATCGAGTCTCATCCTTGTATAAGTGTGAAAACATAAATCACACCTAATGCATTTGGTGATCAATAAATATCCGTAGGTATACATATAAACAATAAAAACATGCGAAATATTTTGCATGGTGAATAAAACCAATCTACATTATCAATATCAAGACAACGTCTTGTCAGCATATAAAATATAACCTTGACATGACCACATCACAAAATGAGAACATTAACAACTATGGCATTAATGAATAATAAATTCTCCACTTATAACTTATTAATCCTTAATTTATCTTAAAAAAACAATAGTACCGGGAGGTTTTGATATTGATCTAGTTATAATTAATATAAACAGTCTTAAAATATAAGAAAAATGAACAAATCCAAGTGATAAGATAAAATATAATAGATATTAACCTTTTATCTATATAAATAAAAAATAAGATCCCCTTCCGTTGGATTATTTGATTGCTAACCTATTACGTTCAACACTTGCCAGTGTCTCCTATTCCCTAACGCGGTTTTTAACAGACCATAGGCTGAGAGTAAATAGCCCATCTGTTCATAAAATCGTAAAGAGAACAATAATCCATAATTTTAACGTTATACCAAACAAAGTTAAAAACATCACTTGGATTTTTAGATGATAAAACTTAAAAATTTAACTTTTAGGTTTTATATGTCGTTATAAGGAATTTACAATCCGTGTAACCAGTTGAACACGCCATTTTAAACAAATGTTGACATAACCATAGAATTCACGTATCAATTTATGCAACGCAATATTTTAACTAATGAGAAACTGAAAAATTATGTTCTACTCAACCCGTCTACTAGGCCTACTACTCAACGCATCTCTCTTGCGCGGTATGTTGGTGGACGGAAATCAGAACTGATTCAGTCATCAAGATTAACAAACCCGCGCAAATGCGCGGGTTTTTTTTTACCCGCTAAGCGCAAAAGTAAACACGACAAGGAATAACCCATGAGCCAACAAGTCATTATTTTCGATACAACATTGCGCGACGGTGAACAAGCATTACAAGCCAGTTTGAGCGTTAAAGAGAAGCTGCAAATCGCGTTAGCACTGGAAAGGATGGGTGTTGATGTCATGGAAGTCGGTTTCCCGGTCTCCTCTCCGGGCGATTTTGAATCAGTTCGTACTATCGCGCAGCAAGTAAAAAATAGCCGGGTTTGTGCCTTAGCTCGCTGTGTTGATAAGGATATAGATGTTGCCGCTGAAGCTTTACGTATTGCCGAAGCATTCCGTATCCACGTATTTTTGGCGACCTCTACCTTACATATAGAATCCAAGTTAAAGCGCTCGTTTGATGATGTGTTGGCGATGGCGGTACATTCAGTGAAACGCGCCCGCAACTATACTGATGACGTAGAATTCTCTTGCGAAGATGCTGGTCGTACCCCAATTGACAACTTGTGCCGTATCGTAGAAGCCGCTATCAATGCGGGCGCGACTACCATCAATATTCCTGATACCGTCGGCTACACCACACCGTATCAGTTCGGTGGAATTATCACTGACTTGTATAAACGCGTACCTAATATTGATAAAGCCATTATATCTGTCCATTGCCATGACGATTTGGGCATGTCGGTTGCCAACTCCATTACCGCGGTGCAAGCCGGGGCGCGCCAGGTCGAAGGCACTATTAATGGTTTGGGTGAGCGCGCAGGTAACTGTTCACTGGAAGAAGTGATCATGGCCATTAAAGTGCGCGAAAACATGCTGGGCGTGCATACCAATATTAATCATCAAGAAATTTACCGTACCAGCCAATTGGTCAGTAAATTATGCAATATGCCAATACCCGCAAACAAAGCTATTGTCGGTAGTAATGCATTCGCTCACTCCTCCGGTATTCATCAAGATGGTGTGCTGAAAAATCGCGAAAACTACGAAATCATGACCCCACAGTCCATCGGCTTGAAAGAAGTACAGTTAAACCTGACTTCGCGCTCGGGTCGTGCAGCCGTGAAGCACCGTATGGAAGAAATGGGTTATCAGGATAAAGACTACAATTTGGATTCCTTGTACGACGCATTCCTGAAACTGGCTGATAAGAAAGGTCAGGTCTTTGATTACGACTTGGAAGCTTTGGCATTCATCAATAAGCAGCAAGAAGAGCCAGAGCATTACCGCTTGGATTATTTCAGTGTGCAATCAGGTTCTAGTGTGATGGCGACCGCATCAGTCAAATTAGTATGTGGTGAAGAAATCAAATCAGAAGCCGCCACAGGTAATGGCCCGGTCGACGCAGTGTATCAAGCCATTAACCGCATTACCGACTACCCCATTGAACTGGTGAAATATCAACTGTCTGCCAATGGTCAGGGTAAAGACGCATTAGGTCAGGTTGATATTGTTGTTGACCATAAAGGTCGCCGCTTCCACGGTGTGGGGCTGGCTACAGATATTGTCGAGTCATCTGCCAAGGCGTTGGTTCACGTATTAAATAACATCTGGCGCGCTCATCAGGTAGAAATCGAGAAGCAGCGTCTGCAACAAAATAATCAGGAAATGGTGTGAACATGACTAAGACTTATCATATTGCCGTTTTGCCCGGAGACGGTATTGGCCCTGAAGTAATGGCTCAAGCAAATAAAGTATTGGATGCCGTGCGCCAGCGTTTCGGCATCAAGATTTCAACCAGCGCTTATGATGTCGGTGGCGCAGCTATCGACCGTCATGGCAGCCCCTTACCGCCAGCAACAGTGAGCGGATGCGAACAAGCAGACGCCATTTTATTCGGCTCGGTGGGCGGCCCAAAATGGGAACATTTACCACCGGCTGAACAACCTGAACGCGGTGCACTGTTACCATTACGCAAACACTTTAAATTATTCAGTAACTTGCGTCCTGCACGTTTGTATCAGGGATTAGAAGATTTCTGCCCATTACGCAGTGATATCGCAGCGAAAGGTTTCGATATTTTGTGTGTGCGCGAATTAACCGGCGGTATCTATTTCGGTCAACCAAAAGGTCGTGAAGGCCAGGGTATGCACGAGCGTGCATTTGATACCGAAGTTTACCATCGCTTTGAAATTGAACGTATTGCTCGCATTGCTTTTGAGTCCGCTCGCAAACGCGGTGGCAAAGTTACTTCTATTGATAAAGCCAATGTTTTGCAAAGTTCCATTCTGTGGCGTGAAGTCGTTACCGCCATTGCGGCGGACTATCCAGATGTGGCGTTGTCCCATATGTATATTGATAACGCCACCATGCAGTTAATTAAAGATCCATCCCAGTTTGACGTATTGCTGTGTTCTAACTTGTTTGGCGACATTTTGTCAGATGAGTGCGCCATGATTACCGGTTCTATGGGCATGTTGCCCTCTGCCAGTCTGAACGAACAAGGCTTTGGCTTATACGAACCCGCTGGCGGTTCTGCACCGGATATTGCAGGCAAAAACATTGCCAACCCCATCGCGCAAATTCTGTCTTTAGCCCTGTTGTTGCGCTTTAGCTTAGGTAAAGACGACGCGGCCGCCGCTATCGAAAATGCCATCAATCAGGCATTGGAACAAGGTTATCGCACCGCTGATTTGGCAGGTGATGGCAAAGCAATCGGCACCAACGAAATGGGCGATATTATCGCTAAGTTCGTGGCTGAGGGGGTTTAAGATGAGCAAGACGTTATATCAGAAATTATATGATGCACATATCGTTTACGAAGCGCCGAATGAAACACCGCTGTTGTATATCGATCGCCACTTAGTGCATGAAGTGACATCGCCGCAGGCCTTTGATGGCTTGCGCGCCATGAACCGCCCGGTGCGTCAACCGGGTAAAACCTTTGCCACCATGGATCACAACGTTTCGACACAAACCAAAGATATCAATGCCAGTGGTGAAATGGCCCGAATTCAGATGCAGGAGTTGATCAAGAACTGTGCTGAGTTCGGCGTGTCTTTATATGACTTGAATCACCCATTCCAAGGCATTGTCCATGTTATTGGCCCAGAGCAAGGAATGACATTGCCGGGAATGACGATTGTTTGTGGTGACTCTCATACCGCGACCCACGGTGCATTTGGCTCATTAGCATTTGGTATCGGCACCTCAGAAGTTGAACATGTGTTGGCTACCCAGACGCTGAAACAAGGTCGGGCCAAAACCATGAAAATCGAAGTCAACGGCGATGTGGGCCCTGGCATTACCGCCAAAGATATCGTGTTGGCGATTATCGGCAAAACCGGCAGTGCCGGTGGCACCGGACATGTAGTGGAGTTCTGTGGCAGCGCGATTGAAGCGTTGAGCATGGAAGGCCGTATGACATTGTGCAATATGGCGATTGAAATGGGCGCCAAAGCCGGTTTAGTCGCACCGGATGACACGACGTTTAACTATTTAAAAGGCCGCCAATTCGCTCCGACGGGTGAGCAATGGGAACAAGGCGTGGCCTACTGGCGCACCTTGAAATCTGATGCTGATGCTGATGCTAAATTTGATACAGTTGTGACCTTAGATGCCGCTGACATCGCGCCACAAGTTACTTGGGGCACCAATCCGGGTCAGGTGATTGCGGTTAATCAAATTATTCCGGCACCAGAGTCCTTTAGTGATCCTGTTGAGCGTGCTTCAGCAGAAAAAGCCTTGGCTTATATGGATTTACGCCCCGGCATCAAATTGACCGAAGTCGCGATTGATAAAGTCTTTATCGGTTCTTGCACTAACTCGCGTATTGAAGATTTACGTGCCGCTGCCGCAGTGGCACAAGGACGTAAAGTGGCCACTGGTGTACAGGCGATTGTGGTGCCCGGCTCCGGCCCGGTGAAAGCACAAGCCGAAGCGGAAGGTTTGGATAAAATCTTTATCGAAGCCGGTTTTGAGTGGCGTTTACCTGGCTGTTCCATGTGTCTGGCGATGAATAACGACCGCCTGGAACCCGGCGAGCGCTGTGCATCCACCAGCAACCGTAACTTTGAAGGGCGTCAGGGCCGTGGGGGTCGCACCCATTTGGTTAGCCCGGCAATGGCAGCCGCCGCTGCGGTCAGCGGTCATTTTGCTGATGTCCGCGACTTATCTGCTGCCACCCACTAACCGGAGATATCACCATGACAAAATTTACTCAACATAAGGGTCTGGTCGCTCCGTTGGATGCGGCGAACGTCGATACCGACGCGATTATCCCGAAACAGTTTTTGCAAAAAGTGACACGCACTGGTTTTGGTCAGCACCTGTTTAACGACTGGCGTTTTCTGGACGATGCAGGCAAAGTTCCTAACCCGGAATTTGTACTGAACCAACCTCGCTATCAGGGTGCGACCATTTTATTAGCGCGCGAAAATTTCGGCTGCGGTTCATCACGTGAACATGCACCTTGGGCACTGACAGATTTCGGTTTTAAAGTGGTTATTGCTCCGAGCTTTGCTGATATTTTTTACGGCAATTCATTTAATAACCAATTATTACCGGTAACATTAAGCGAAGGTGATATTGATACTTTATTCCAGCTGGTTAAAGAGAATGAAGGTATTGAGTTTATTGTCGATTTAGAACACCAAACGGTGAATGCAGGTGGGAAAAGTTATTCTTTCGAGATTGATAGTTTCCGTCGCCATTGCATGATTAACGGTTTAGACAGTATTGGCCTGACATTGCAGCACGAAAACAATATTTCAGCATATGAAAAGCAACAGCCAGAATTCCTACGTTAATTATTTTAATAATATTTTGTGAGTATATTGTTGGTGTCAGGAAACCCCTGACCCAACAATTAAAAATAGATAAAAATCCTAATCAAAAAAAATCATTCACCCTTCACTTTCCACTGACAGTAAAATACAAATCCCATATCAATCAATCTGTTATATAACAGATGCGTAACTTATTAATTCATATAATATTAGTAACTCTAATATAGTTTTAATTGATTGTAATTTGTGCTGAATGTCACTTTTTATTTTTTAAACAACGCTATGCTGTTACTCACTATCCACACCTAGAGGGCGCCTTATGACACGCATTGCATTGCGTTACCAAGCACGCATCTCCGGCGACAGCCGAGCCTGGTTTAATATTGATTACCGCCTTGCCAACGATTTCCCGCGTTAATTCCTCCATTGCTTATTCAGCTTAGGCTGAAAAAACTCATTTCTTTATTTTGTTGCCGTCATAGGTAATACGAACAGTTATTTTCGCTCGTCACTCATGACTGCATTTTAATATTAATATATATACCCAAAATAATTGAAGTTGCAGATAGGCAGCAAGCAAATCCCGATGAGCTTATTCAAGTAGGTCAACTACAAGTAAGTGATTCGGGTGCGTGCGCGTAGCTAACGCCCCTGCGGCTTCAAATACGAAGGGTATTTGGAGTAATAAGCTATGAAACGCATCCCTGAGCCCTTCCGCATTAAAATGGTCGAAAATATTCGGATGACCAACCGAGAAGATCGTGAGAAAGCATTGATTGAAGCGGGCTATAACCCATTCTTATTACCAAGTGAAGATGTTTATATTGATTTGCTGACTGACTCCGGCACCGGGGCGATGAGTGACCGTCAGTGGGCTGGATTAATGATGGGTGATGAGGCCTACGCCGGTTCACGTAACTATTATCACCTGTGCGATCAGGTTAAAAAACTGATTGGCTACCCATTTACTATCCCAACACATCAGGGCCGTGGCGCTGAACAAATCCTGTTCCCTTGCCTAATTGCGAAAAAACAAAAAGCTGGCGGCGCCAAGAACCCGGTCTTTATTTCCAACTTCCATTTTGATACCACCGCCGCTCACGTTGAGATGAATGGTGCTAAAGCTATCAACGTCGTCACCCCGAAAGCCTTTGATACTGTGGCTTATTATGACTGGAAAGGTGACTTCGATTTAGACCAATTGAAAGCAACAATTGCTGAATATGGCGCTGATAACGTGGTGTCCATTATTACCACCGTCACCTGTAACAGTTCCGGTGGGCAGCCAATTTCAATGAGCAATATGCGCGAAGTGTATCGAATTGCTCAACAGCATAATATTCCAGTGGTCATCGACTCCGCCCGCTTCTGTGAAAATGCCTGGTTTATCAAACAACGCGAACCAGGTTATGGCGACAAGTCGATCAAAGAGATCATTCTGGAAATGTATCAATATGGCGATATGCTCACCATGTCTGCCAAAAAAGACCCAATGGTGAACATTGGCGGACTGTGCTGTTTCCGTACCGATGAGGACCTATTCAACGACGTTCGTATACGTTGTGTCCCAATGGAAGGTTTTGTCACTTACGGTGGGTTGGCCGGTCGTGACATGGAAGCGCTGGCTATTGGGTTGGAGGAAGGGATGAATGAAGACTTCCTGACATACCGTATTGGGCAGGTAGAGTATCTTGGTGAGCGGCTGCGTGCTGGCGGTATTCCGATTCAATATCCTACCGGCGGTCATGCAGTGTTTGTCGATGCCAAAATCCTGCTGCCTCATATTCCAGCCGAACAATTCCCGGCACAGGCTCTGAATAATGCGCTGTATCTGGAAGCAGGTATTCGCAGTGTGGAAATTGGATCATTGCTGCTAGGTCGTGATCCACAAACCGGTCAACAAAAACCATCACCATTGGAACTGCTGCGCCTGACCATCCCGCGCCGAGTCTATACCAATGACCATATGGATTATATTGCCGACGCCCTGATTTCACTCAAATCACGCGCTGAAGAAATCAAAGGCTTAACCTTCACCTACGAACCCCCTGTTCTGCGCCACTTTGTTGCCCGATTAAAACCTATCGAATAAGCGGCAACCGCCATACCAAGACCACGCCCCCTGCTGCTCTGGCAGGGGGAAAACAGCTACAAAATCGCTACCTCTATAAGTGGTAAAACCACACGAGGACACCCTACTATGGCCCAAACTACACTAGAAGATCAGGTCACAGCAGCAAAAATTAAAAATCCTTCCCTCCTCGGCGGTGCCATGATTATTGCAGGCACTATCGTCGGCGCAGGGATGTTTTCACTACCCGTTGTCATGTCAGGGATCTGGTTTTATTGGTCTATTGCGGTTCTGGTTTTGACCTGGTTTTGTATGCTTCACTCAGGATTAATGATCCTCGAAGCTAACCTCAACTATCATACCGGTGCCAGCTTTGACACCATCACCAAAGACTTACTGGGCAACGGCTGGAATGTGATAAATGGCCTGACCGTCGCCTTTGTTCTCTACATTCTGACCTACGCCTATATCTCTGCCAGTGGCTCAGTTATTCAACATACGTTACGCGGAATGGGAATAGACTTCCCGGCTCGTCTGGGCGGTCTGTTTTTTGCTTTATTCGTTGCTTTTATTGTTTGGCTCAGTACCACTGCGGTGAGCCGAATGACCACTATCGTGCTAGGCGCCAAGATACTCACTTTCTTTATGACATTCGGCGGGTTGTTAGGCCATATCGAACCAGTGAAATTATTTAATCTGAGTGACGCCAACCCAAGCTACCTGCCCTATCTGTTGATGACACTGCCGTTTTGTCTGGCGTCATTCGGTTATCACGGCAATGTCCCCAGTTTGATGAAGTATTACGGTAAAAATCCACACCGTATCCGTAACTGCTTGCTATTTGGTACCTTGTTGGCGCTGGCGCTATATATCATCTGGTTGGTTGGTACTATGGGGAATATTCCACGACCACAATTTCGCGAAATAGCCAGTCAGGGAGGGAATATTGATGTGCTGGTCAGTGCGCTGGGCGGGATATTAAAAAGTTCGTCAATGGACCTGCTGCTGACAGTATTCTCAAACTTCGCCGTCGCCAGCTCATTCCTTGGCGTCACTTTGGGGTTATTCGATTATCTGGCTGATTTATTTAAATTTAACGACAGCCGTTTAGGCCGAGCAAAAACAGCCGCCATCACCTTCCTGCCGCCAATATTGGGTGGGTTGATTTATCCCGATGGTTTCATTTACGCCATCGGCTATGCCGGATTAGCCGCTACCGTCTGGGCCGCCATTGTCCCTGCGTTGTTGGCACGAGCCTCACGTAAACGATTTGGTAGCCCGCTGTATCGCGTCTGGGGCGGTACCCCGATGATTGTATTAATTTTACTGTTCGGGGCGATTAATGCCATCGCCCATATTCTGTCGAGTCTGAACTTGCTGCCCGTCTACTAAAAACCACACAGCGCCCTGCGGGGCACTCAGACGGCTGACACCCCCCAACAACTCGATCTTACAAGGTGAGAACAGGGATAAGGGTAAAGCGTCCGCGCCAGGGAGGGCGCGGCTCGAGCCCCCAGGGAAGGGTTTACGGCGCCTTTACGACCTACCTGTTTTCACCGTTACGGACACTTTGCCATTAATCACAGCGCCCTACGGAGCGCTAAGCTTCCCTCACTCGCGCACAAATAATAAGCGACAGAATGGCGAGGATCATCGCCATCACATACACCGAATTATGACCCCAGCTTTCAGTTAATACTCCTTGCAATACCCCCGCCAAAATCACCCCAGTTGAAATACTGTTGGTAAATAGTGTAGTGGCAGCTCCCGCTCTGCCCGGCATTAAATCCTGAAAATAAAGCATCCCAATCCCAGCAACAATACCGATGAAAATGGCATTAAAAATCTGCAATAACATCAATGCTGTTTTAAACTTAAATAACACCAGCCCGGTATAAAACAGCACGCCAGCCAGCACGGCGAACAGCATAATTTTACGCTTACCAAAACGCCTGACCGAGTACCCCGCCAGCAGCATAATAGGAATTTCCAGCCCAGCCGCCGTTCCCATCAATAAGCCGGCCAGCCGCTCCGGCAGCCCCAGATTGGCAGTGATATATAACGGCATATCAATGATGTACATGGTGTTGCATGTCCACATCAGCATTGAGGCGATAAACAGCAGCAGGACATCTTTATCGGCAAACAGGCTACCCTGCGCAACCACAGGCGCATCCACCACCAGCGCTGTTCTCTTCACCGACGGCAAAATAAACCACACCACCAGCGCACTCAGCACAAAAATACCCGCAGCAATGCTGAACATCAGAGTGAAGCCATAATTCAGCGCCAGCATAAATGACAATGGCGGCCCGATAACCCACGCCAATGAAAGCTGCGCACGCATAATTGAGCTAAACATCACTACTTCGCGAGCTGAGCTATCGGCATATTCACGCGCCAGAGCGAAAATCTGTGGCATGGCGGTGTTAGCCACCGAGGCCAATAGCACACCGGCGGTGATCAAGGTGAGATAATCACGATTAAAAGCAAACAGCAGGCAGTTCCCCACCGCCATCAGATAGCAAACCATAATCAGCTTGCGACGATCTCCTCGAACATCCGAGCGCTTGGCCAATACAAAGCTGACGGTGATCCCCGCGATAGCATTGACGGTATAAAATAGCCCAACCCACAACGGGCGCACTTTCACTTCGGTGCTTAAAAATAGACTTAAGGTAGGAGCCTGCAAAGCGCCTGCAATACCAGAGAGGAAAGCCACCACAAAGAACGCAAGAAAAACCGGGTTGATACGACGGGAAAAGGTTAATGCAGATTTCATTCCAGGCTCCAGCGCCAAAGACAGCGAGTGAACGCTATGCTACAGAAGCGGTTATCTATAGAAAAGAAAAAAGCCAGCAGACTCTTCATCCGCTGGCTGGTGAAAACCACCATTACTCAGAAATTTTTGGAACTCAGGACTACAGCAAAACTCATTACTCAAAAAAATTATTTAAAACAGTCGATTACAAAGTATGCTCCGTGCGGGCGATAATATCGTCCTGCGCATCCGGTGACAGTGCGGTGAAGAATGCCGAGTAACCCGCCACCCTAACCACTAAATCACGATAACGATCCGGATATTGCTTGGCCTCCAACAAGGTCTCCCGCGAGACGATGTTGTATTGCACATGCCATCCCAGATACTCTTCAAAGAAGGTGCGCAGCATCATCATCAATTTTTCACGGTCACGCGGATTATCCAATGTGGATGGATTCAGTTTTTGATTGAGCAATACCCCACCAAGAATCGAGGCAGTCGGTAATTTCGATAGCGAGTTAAACACCGCCGTTGGGCCCAGATGGTCGGTGCCTGAAGCCGGGCTTGCCCCCTCCGCCAATGGGCTGTGTGCTTTACGGCCATCCGGTGTTGCCATGGTCGCCGCGCCAAAGGGCACATTGGCAGAAATGGATGACGTACCCGCATAATAAGTGCCGCCAATCGGGCCGCGACCAAAGCGAGTATTGTGATATTGCTTCAGCTCATCAATGTAAGTCTGATAAGCGCGGACTAACAGTTGGTCGACGTCATCAACGTCGTTGCCATATTTCGGAGCTGAATTTATCAGGTGCTGACGCAGTTGCTCGCCATTCAAACCGGCAAAATCATTGGCTAATGCTGTAGCCAGCTGCTGTTGGCTGATAAGTTGTTGTTCAAATACCAATTTGCGTACTGCCGCCAGACTATTACCTAAGTTGGCAATCCCGACTTGCAAACCAGAAACCCAGTCATAGCGCGCCCCGCCCTGCTTGATACTTTTGCCACGCTCAATACAATCATCCACCAGCGCAGAACAGACAATATCGTGGGCGTTCTCTTCCAATACCGTATCCACGACACACTCTATCTCGATGGATTTACGAGTGTAGTAACGAATCTGTGCATCCCATTGCGCCATCACTTGAGAGAAATCACTAAAGTTGCCCTTCGATAACCCTTGCCCTTGCGGCAAGAATACCTGCCCGGATGTTGCATCTCGGCCCTGCTCCAGCGCCGCCAACATCACTCTGGCAAAGTTAATAAAACTCATGCCGGTGCAGCGGTAACCCCACTTGCCGCCAACCGCCGTTTCAATACACCCAATCGCAGCATAATCATAGGCATCCTGTGGTTCGACACCCAGTTTGATAAATTCGGATATAACAATTTCGTCGTTGTTAAACGCTGGCATACCAAAACCGCAGCGAATAACCTGCACGCAGGCATCCAGAAAATCATCACTGATACCAGCATGGTAACGAACACTCAGGTTTGGCTGAGTAGAACGCAAGCGCCCACACGACTCCAGTACTGCATAAGAAAGTGGATTCACGGCATCAATAGCTTTGCCCTGTACCAGCTTTTGCCCGCCAATAGTGACGTTTTGATAAAGTGGGCTGCCCGCAGAGGCTTTGGAGTGCGAGCCGGAGCGGATTTTATTCACCTCCAGTAATTTCAGCCAACAGCTATGCAGCATTTCAATAGCTTGTTCGCGGTTAAGGGTGTTTTCCAGCTCAACATCGCGGCGATACCAAGGGTACAAATATTGGTCCAGACGACCGAAGGAAACCGAGTGGCCATTAGATTCAATCTGTAAAATCAGCTGAATGAAATAGCATAATTGCAGGGCTTGCCAGAAAGTCTGCGGTGGCTGATGGGCAATCAATTCACAGTTTTCGGCGAGAGTCTGTAGCTCTATCCGACGCCATTCGCGAGTTTCATCCTGTGCCATTTGCTGTGCAACTGCGGCGTAGCGCTCAATATGTTCGCTTAGCGCCGCGAGCGAAATATCAATCGCTTTCAGGAATTGTTCTTTATGCAGATCACTCCAGTCCGTCAGTTGCAGCCGTTCACGGCGACAGGCTACTTTACTGCGCAGGCCATCCAGCCCTTTCTCTAGCAATAACGGGAAGTTAACCGCCAAATGCGCATCACCGGAGGTCATATTCCCTTCGGCTTTTATAATGCCGGTTACCAGCAAGGCTTTTTGTTCGTCGGTGAACATACCATAGCAGCGATCCTGCACAGTTTGACCCCGCCACCACGGGCACAACCGGTGCAATACCGCTTTGTCTTCTTCACTGGCGGAGAAACCCGCACCAGGGCGATCGGCGAGATCGTCAATTTCATTCTCAATCCAGCTCACCGTGTATTCCGGAAAAATCGGCGCGGCCCGCAGCTGACTGGCCTGATTACCAATGATCAGCTCATCATTCTTAATCCAAATAGTGCGCTGCTGTAGATGATGGGCCAATGCCAGCGCTCGTCGAACAGGCAGCGGTTTATCCTGATGCTGTTGATAAGCCTCGGTATAATGTACAGCCCGCTCAGTACAGATCGGCGGTTTTACAATATGAATCAGCGCGTTTTTATGCTGTTTTGTCCGTTCGCTTAAGGTTACCAAATCGAGAGTGGTCATTGCGTCATCCTCTTAAAATTGCGGTAAGACCCTTATCACGGGCATAACTTTCCGCAAAGGCGAGCAGGTCAGGAGAATCTAAAGGTGTCTTGGCTGCCAGATACTCTTCACCTAACAGTGAATACTTGTTGATACCCAGCGTGTGATAAGGCAAAAAGTGAATCTCTTTCACACCAATTTCATCCGCGGCAAAATCGACAATACCTTGTACCGAGCGGCGATCAGCATTGAAATCCGGGATTAAGGGCACCCTTACAATGATATTGGTGTCTGCCGCCGCTAATTGACGAAAGTTATTCATCACACGCCTGGCTGAACCGCCCGTCCACTGCTGAAAGCGTTTTTCATCAGTGTGTTTCAAATCCGCTAGCATCAAATCAAGCCAAGGCAAAGAGGGGGCGATATAGTGCCATGGTGTATGCAGGCAAGACTCAACTGCGGTATGGATTCCATGCTGGTGGCAGCGCTGCAATAATTCAGCCGCCACAGCCGGTTGCATAAAAGGCTCACCGCCGGATAACGTCACTCCGCCGCTACTGCGCCGATAAAATGGTAAATCGCGTAACAATGTCTCCAGGGTGGCATCGATATCAATCGGACTGCCGCACACCGTCAGGGCACCACTCGGACAGCAAACCTTCAGCGCCTGAATATCGTTTTCTGCTAATTGCTGACGATGAATAACAATTTTATTATCAATGTGTTGGATTGCTTGCGGACAAGTCTGCTGATACAAATCACAGCCTGATAAACACAAGCGCGAGTCAAATAATACCTCTGGCTGACGTGAGCGACTTTCTGGGTTTTGGCACCAGCGGCAGCTCAGTGAGCAACCTTTGAGAAATACCACGCTACGAATACCGGGGCCGTCATGAGTGGAATAACGTTGTAAATTAAAAATCATCTTATCCCTCCCATTGTGGCTGTGATTGCACCGACATTGCCGCGTTAAGCTACTTTCATTGGCAACCAGTATCTGCGTAATATAGGGAAAGAAAAATTGATGAAATTTGTCGAGGAGTTCCTCTTTTATGTCTACCTCACGCCTGCAACAACAGTTCATTCGCCTCTGGCAGCGTTTTAGCGGTTTACCAACAGAAACCACCTTGCAGGAGCTGGCTGAAGTGCTGTGCTGTTCGCGTCGCCACGTACGTTCTTTGCTGGGCAGCATGCAACAAGAAGGGTGGCTTAGCTGGCAGGCGGAGGCGGGCCGAGGTAAGCGCTCACAATTGATCTTCCTCTATTCCGGCTTAGCCTTACAACAACAGCGAGCCGAAGAGTTACTGGAACAAGAGAGTATCGATCAGTTAGTACAGTTGGTCGGGGATAAAAAAGCGGTACGCCAAATGCTGCTATCCCAGTTAGGGCGCAGCTTTCGGCAAGGTAAACATATTCTGCGAGTGCTCTATTACCGCCCATTACAGAACCTACTGCCCGGCACAGCGCTACGCCGATCAGAAACCCATATGGTACGGCAGATTTTTAATGGCCTGACGCGGATAAATGAGGAAAATGGGGAACTAGAACCAGACTTATCACATCACTGGCAAGCCATAAGCCCATTGCATTGGCGCTTTTATTTGCGCCCAGCGATACATTTTCACCACGGCCGTGAGCTGGAAATGAGTGATGTGATCACCAGTCTGACCCGATTAATCCCGCAGCCACTGTTTTCACATATCACGGCAGTGCGTTCACCCACGCCGTATGTCATTGATGTGCATCTTAGCGCCCCAGATAACTGGCTGCCGTGGTTGTTGGGCAGTGTGCACGCCATGATCTTGCCCCAAGAATGGGAAAATCAACCCGACTTCCGTCGGCATCCTATCGGGACTGGCCCTTATTCTGTGATTCGGAATCACCAGAGCCAATTGAAAATTCAGGCTTTTGATAACTATTTCGGTTTCCGCGCACTAATTGATGAGGTCAATATATGGGTTCTACCGGAGCTGTCTGAAGAATTGGTTTATTCCGGCGTACAATTGCAGGCTGACGATACCAGCAAAAATGAACTGGAAAGTCGGCTGGAAGAAGGCTGCTATTTTTTACTGTTTGACCAGCGCTCTCCCCTGACCCGCAATCCTGATATTCGCCGCTGGCTTTGTGAACTGATTACTCCTGTCGCTCTACTCAGCCACGCAGACCCCTTTTATCAGCGCTATTGGTCACCGGCCTACGGCATGTTGCCGCGCTGGCATCACAACCGACTCAGAGTATTAGAAACGAAACCAGAAGGTTTGACCGAACTGACTCTCACCTTTTACAGCCACCATTCAGAGTTTGATGCCATCAGTCAGACACTAACAAAATTGCTTTCAGATCAAGGTGTTAATTTAAAAATACACGTAGTGGGCTACACACAGTGGTATCAAGGGGATGCCCAGAGCGACATGTGGCTTGGCAGCGCTAACTTCTACTTGCCACTGGAGTTTTCTCTGTTTGCCACTTTATATGAGCTACCGCTACTGCAATATTGTCTGGATGAAGAGTTACACCAAGACGTTGAATTATGGCGTAATGATACTTTACAGATGGCGGATTGGAGCCAACGACTGGTCAGCCAAAATCAATTCCATCCCTTGTTTCATCACTGGCTAGAATTATACGGGCAACACAGTATGCGTGGTGTGCGTATGAATACACTCGGCTGGTTTGATTTCAAATCAGCCTGGTTTACACCACCTGAGGCTTAAAAATCTATTCACTTTCTCTGCGGAGAATAATACTCTGCGGGGATTTTGATAATAACAGCTTCAATCAATGCATTGGACGACACCATCTCCTTAGCGATATAATACCAATGGACGCAGAATAAGGAGATAGCGCGGTGACAGATAGCGAAATGGAGAAAGAACTGTTAGCTAACGGTTTTACGGAAAAAGAAGTCAATAGATTAAAGAAAGTTCTGACCCATGAGCATGTTAATGATGCTGGAGGTGAGACATTGGAATCACTCATCCTTGATTTAAAGAAAGGTTTTATTCCAAGCTGTATTATTATTGGGACTATTCCATTATTATATCCATTGATCGTTACCGAACCTGTTAGAATAGGGGTAATAGCTTTCTCAGTGGTTGCAATATTTTCATTATTTAGTGTTAATTTAATTAACCCAATGAAATTATCATATAAGTCATATATGTTTTTAAAAAAACGAAACAGAAGCAAAGGGGAATGACTCCCCCTTATTTATTATTTTATGTAAGTTACATCTTCATGATTGTTAATATCTGAAATAATACGTATTTTATTTCCAGCCCCAGCAAACTTTAGCATTAAAGCGCCCTGACTCATTTTTGTAAAGTTTCTATAGTAATCACTCGGAATATATTTATATAATCGCCATACATCAGGTTTTAAACTCAGGGCAACCACACCATACAGTGATGATGCCATATCTACAGCATGATAAGCCATCGAGCCTGCTTTTGGCTCAAATCCCATAAACTTAGCGGTTATTCTGTAACCTTTTTCCATAAACCCTACATAGTTATCTTGACCGAATAAATGATATACTTTTTCAGCGACTGTACTAGCACCACTAAGCGTTAAATGTGCGCCAGCCAATTTTCCTATAACAAATCCCGACTTTACTATAAGTCCTGCCCCGGAAATAGCTTGTAATCCCCCACCGACAACACCAATGGCATTTATGGTATAACCAATTTCATTATTATATTTTTCCATATTAATTGTCATATAGACTTTTGCTCTATCCAGCGAAAGCATGGTGCCTTGCCTTTCTATATTGGCGCACTCATCTTTGATATTACTGATCGCAGCACGACACTCTGAATCAGTTTTTGCATTACGGATAATGTTTAGGTTGCCATCTGACAGTTGTTTTACTTCACTTTCAAATCGAGCTTTAAGGAAGAAATCCTTAATATGGCGGGAGGAAACATTCTTTGCTGTTTTCATTAAGTCGTTGGCAGCAGAGTGGGCCAATGCAAGAAAGTAATTATTGTCCCTTTCTCTTCTATTCAAGTAAATATCCATAAAACATCATCCATAATTAAATTAATAAAAAGAGAGAATATCTTATCTTCCAACCGGTATCACTGGGCTGCCTACTCATAGAGGTCTATTTCAGCCTTTACGCAGAGTTACCTCTCTATTTTCAGAATACACCCCGAGCGTTAATCTTATTTATTAATATCCTATAGGTATTTAATATTGGATAATTATTGACGGCATTGACTGACTCACAAACATCTTATCGGCCAACAATACCCTTTCCCCTACTCAAATTAATCTCTACAATAGCGGCGTCTCAACGGGGTGCTAAATTGCAGAAAACGGCAAGTTAGCTGAGAGCAAACCCGTCGAACCTGATCCGGTTAACACCGGCGGAGGGATTTGAGAAAGATAACACCTGTACTCCATGGATACCGATGTTAGCTACCGCCTCAGATACCTTTGCCACCTTTATTCTTAAGGAGTGCAAAGTGTTTAAACGCCTTATTCCCTGCTTATTTTTACTGTCTGCGGCCGCTGTGGCTGCTGATAAGCCCACATTGACAGTGTATACCTATGACTCTTTTGCTGTCGATTGGGGCCCAGGACCTGCCATTAAAAAAGCCTTTGAAGCTGAGTGCGATTGCCAACTTAAATTTGTCGCGTTGGAAGATGGCGTTTCACTGCTAAACCGCTTGCGCATGGAAGGTAAAAACAGTCAGGCCGATGTCATTTTAGGTTTGGATAACAATTTAGTACAAGCGGCGGAAAAGACCGGATTATTCGTGCCAAGTCAGGTAGATACCAGCAAACTAACCTTGCCGGAAAAATGGCAGAATAAGACCTTCGTCCCGTACGACTATGGCTATTTTGCTTTTGTGTATGACAAAAAAAAATTGAAAAACCCACCGAAGAGCCTGCAAGAATTAGTCGACAGTAAAGAGCCGTGGAAGGTCATTTATCAAGACCCACGCACCAGCACACCTGGCCTCGGCTTAATGTTGTGGATGCAAAAAGTGTATGGCGATAAAGCCCCGCAAGCCTGGCAGCAACTGGCGAAGAAAACCGTTACCGTGACCAAAGGCTGGAGCGAAGCTTACGGCTTGTTCCTTAAAGGTGAAGGGGATTTAGTGCTGAGTTATACCACCTCTCCGGCTTATCATCTGATTGAAGAGAAGAAAAGCAACTATGCCGCCGCCGATTTTAGCGAAGGCCACTATTTGCAAGTGGAAGTCGCCGGTGTGGTGGCATCCAGCAAGCAGCCAGAACTGGCGCAGCGCTTTATGCAATTTATGGTCACACCTGCATTCCAGAATCATATTCCAACCGGCAACTGGATGTATCCAGTGATCAAAATGGATTTACCTGCTGGATTTGACACCCTGACCGTGCCACAAAAAGCATTACAATTTGATGCTAAAGACGTGGCTGATAATCGCGGCAAATGGATTCAGGCATGGCAATCCGCCGTCAGTCGCTGATCCCCGCGTGGTTATGGCCGGGGCTAATCGCCGCCTTACTGATAGTCGGTGTCGCTTTGCTGGCGTTCACTGCTATCTGGCGGCACGCCGCCCCTGGTACGGATTGGCACAGCATCTGGCATGACAGTTATCTGTGGCATGTGATCCGCTTCACTTTCTGGCAGGCGTTTCTCTCTGCATTACTGTCAGTTATTCCGGCAATTTTTTTAGCGCGCGCCTTATACCGCCGGCGCTTCCCCGGCCGCCAACTGCTGTTGCGCTTATGCGCCATGACACTGGTGCTGCCGGTATTGGTCGCCATCTTTGGTATTCTGACCGTTTATGGTCGCCAAGGTTGGTTGGCGGCGCTATTTGGCTGGTTAGGGGTGGATTACCGCTTCTCGCCTTACGGTCTACAGGGAACCTTGCTGGCACATATTTTCTTTAATATGCCACTGGCGACCCGTTTGTTATTACAGTCATTGGAAAGCATAGCCGTTGAACAGCGCCAGTTAGCCGCACAATTGGGCATGAATGGCTGGCAGCATTTTCGCTGGGTTGAGTGGCCCTATCTACGCCGCCAGATTCTCCCCACTGCCGCACTGATTTTTATGCTGTGTTTTGCCAGCTTCGCCACTGTGCTCTCGCTCGGTGGCGGACCACAAGCCACCACTATCGAACTGGCTATTTATCAAGCACTCAGTTATGACTACGATTTAGGGCGCGCTGCATTATTAGCACTGATTCAACTGGGGTGTTGCCTCGGATGGGTGGTACTGAGCCAGCGGCTAAGTTCAGTATTGGCAGTGGGCAATACTCATGGGCAAATCTGGCGCAGTCAGCAGGACAGTGCCTGGTCACGCATCAGCGATACCCTGTTAATCGGCGCAGCATTACTATTGATGGTGCCGCCATTATTGGCTGTCGTGATTGATGGCAGCAATAAAACGATATTGACCGTGCTGCAGCAACCGGCACTGTGGCACGCCTTCTTTACCTCACTGACCATCGCCATTGGCGCAGGATTATTGTGCGTCACTCTGACCATGATGCTGTTATGGAGCAGTCGTGAACTGAAGCTGCGCCACCATGCAGCTTACGGGCAAGCCATGGACGTCAGCGGCATGGTCATTCTGGCGATGCCGGGTATCGTGCTGGCGACCGGCTTTTTCTTATTACTCAATGATACGTTGGGCTTGCCGCAATCCCCTTATGCACTGGTGATTTTAACCAATGCGCTGATGGCGGTACCCTATGCTTTAAAAGTGCTGGATAACCCGATGCGAGATCTTGCCGAGCGCTATACGCCGTTGTGTTTATCACTGGATATTCGCGGCTGGCACCGTTTGCGCCATATTGAACTCAGTGCACTGAAACGCCCTCTGGCTCAGGCGCTGGCCTTCGCCACGGTGCTTTCTCTTGGGGATTTTGGTGTAGTGGCGCTGTTTGGTAACGAGCACTTCCGTACCTTGCCATTTTATCTTTATCAGCAGATAGGATCTTATCGCAGTAATGATGGCGCAGTGACTGCCCTGCTGCTGCTATTACTGTGTTTCCTGCTGTTTACACTTATTGAAAAACTGCCGAGCCGCCATGCTAAAGCTTGAGAAAATCACCTATCTGTATGACCACTTACCGATGCGCTTCGATTTGAGCATTCAACCGGGTGAACGGGTGGCTATCCTTGGCCCTAGTGGGGCGGGTAAAAGCACTCTGCTGAGTTTGATTGCGGGCTTTTTAGCACCGGCCAGCGGCAGGATGCTACTGAATAATCAAGATCACACCATCACCCCGCCCGCTCAAAGGCCGGTATCCATGTTGTTTCAGGAAAATAATCTGTTCGCGCATTTAACTGTCGAACAGAATATCGCATTGGGATTGCATCCGGGGCTAAAGCTCAATCATGAGCAAAAGTTGCTGCTCGGCCTAATAGCGCAACAAGTTGGATTGGAAGCGTGCCTCGACCGACTACCGGCACAGCTTTCTGGCGGTCAACGTCAGCGGGCGGCGCTGGCTCGTTGCTTAGTGCGTAGCCAACCTATCCTGTTGCTGGACGAGCCGTTTTCCGCATTAGACCCGGCACTGCGCAATGAAATGCTGCAATTGGTCAGTCAGGTGTGTACTGACCGCAATCTGACATTACTGATGGTGTCACACAATTTGGATGACGCCGCCCGTATTGCCGAGCGCACTTTATTGGTGGTCGATGGCCGCATTTACTACGACGGCCCCACTCAAGCACTGGTTAACGGCACCGCCCCCGAAGCCAGTGTGCTGGGCATTTTTAGCCAGCAATGACTTTCCACAACAGATGACGGTAAATCGGCATAATGGGCTGCATATGCAACCAGATAAAGCTGGCAATGGCCACGATAATTGAAAGCACCGTCACCCAACGCAACCGGGCCAAAGGCAACCATTTACTCAAGCGGTCCGGGCTGCGTTTGCCAAAACGCCACCAGCGCCATGACAACCAGCACGCCAACCAAATTAGCATCACAACGATAAATAGGAGCCACTTAAACATATAACTGTTGGCATTCGGCGGGATATCAATCGCCACGCCCGCGAGTATGCCGGGGAAGAAATAGATCGGTGGCCAGGTCAGGCAACCAATCACATTCGGTAAGGCAAATTTTACCGGCGGTAGATTCAGCATGCCCGCGACCATCGGGACGATAGGCCGTGTCGGGCCAATAAAACGCCCCAGTAGCACTGTAGCCATACTGTGGTTATGTAATGCATGCTCAGTTTTCGCCAATAGCGATTTATGTTTTTTCAGAAAAGACCAGCGGTGCAGCGGCTCTTTGAAGCGGCGACCAATAAAATATGATAGCCAATCGCCCATCAAGCACCCTACCGTCGCGGCAGCCCAGGCGGTATAAAAACCCACTTCCCCACTGCCAATCAATGCGCCGACACTGGTCATCATGACCGTGCCGGGCAGTAACATGCCCACCAGCGCCAGCGATTCTAAAAAAGTGACTAACATGACAACAAATAGCGTGAAAGCCAGAGATTGCGTCAGTAAATGTAATAAATAGGCTTCCATAGATTTGTCCGTTGGTTAACACCCAAGGCTCAGGGGCGAGGATTGTCCGGCGTGTCGCGAAATGAGTCAATCATGGAATTGTATGAATCAATGGTAAATCATCAGTGAAATAGACAATTACTGTATAAATACCCATGCTATTATAGTATAAGTTTTCAGCCGTCATTCATTACTTAAAGGTTAGCATTGTGGGGCAAATCCGTCAGGGCTTCCTGCTCACCCGCCACTGGCGCGACACGCAGGCAGGCACCGAAGTTGAATTCTGGTTAGCCACCGATGATGGCCCGCAGCAAGTCAGGCTGCCGCCTCAATCCTCGGTAGCATTTATCCCGGCCGAACAGCGGCAAAGGGCTGAAACCGTGCTGCGTGATGAGCGCCGCTGTCAACTGCGGCCTCTTGAACTGACCGATTTCCATCAACGCCCGGTTATGGGGCTATATTGCAACCAACATCGTCAATTAATTCGCTTGGAAAAACTGCTCAAAGAAAGTGGAGTGAATGTCTACGAAGGTGATATTCGCCCGCCAGAGCGCTTTCTCATGGAGCGTTTTATTACCGCGCCGGTCTGGTTTAGCGGTGAAGACAATGGCAATGGCCCACTGCTCAATACCCAAATGAAACCTGCCGATGACTATCGTCCGACACTAAAGCTGGTGTCGCTGGATATCGAAACTAGCGAACACGGCGAGCTTTATTGCATTGGTTTGGAAGGCTGCAGCCAGCGGCAGGTGTACATGTTGGGGCCACCCAATGGTAATTCGGCCGATGAAGCGGTGCTAGATTTCAATCTGGAATATGTCGCCAGCCGACCGCTATTATTGGAAAAACTCAACCAATGGCTGGAGCTGCACGATCCCGATGCCATTATCGGCTGGAATCTGGTGCAATTTGACTTGCGCGTATTACAAAAGCACGCTGACCGCTATCAAATCCCGCTGCGCTTTGGCCGTGGCGGCAACTTGCTGGAATGGCGGGAGCACGGTTTTAAGCAGGGGCACTTTTTTGCTTCTGCCGCAGGGCGGTTAATCATTGATGGCATTGAAGCACTGAAATCCGCTACCTGGAATTTCCCGTCTTTCAGCCTGGAGTCGGTGTCACAAACCTTATTGGGCGAAGGTAAAGCCAGTGATAGCCCCTATCAGCGGATGGACGAAATCAATCAGCGCTTTGCCAATGATAAACCGGCTCTGGCGCGCTATAACTTGAAAGATTGTGAGCTGGTGACGCGGATTTTTGCCAAAACCGAATTACTCAGCTTCTTACTTGAGCGGGCAACGGTCACCGGGTTGGCAGCGGATCGCAGTGGTGGCTCCGTCGCGGCCTTTACCCACCTTTATATGCCACGTATGCACCGTATCGGCTATGTTGCGCCCAATTTGGGCGAGTTGCCAGAAGAGCACAGCCCCGGCGGCTTTGTGATGGATTCTCAGCCAGGATTGTATGACTCGGTACTGGTGCTTGACTATAAAAGTCTGTATCCCTCAATTATCCGTACTTTCTTGATTGATCCGGTTGGATTAGTCGTAGGGATGTCCCAGCCTGATGAACAACATGCAGTGCCCGGTTTTCGTGGGGCTTGGTTTTCACGCGAAAAGCACTGTCTACCGGCGATTGTTAACCAGATTTGGTTGGGGCGAGAAGCGGCAAAGCGACAGCAAAACAAGCCATTATCCCAAGCCCTAAAGATAATCATGAATGCCTTTTATGGTGTTCTGGGTTCCAGTGGATGTCGTTTTTTCGATCCCAGATTGGCTTCGTCAATTACTATGCGCGGCCACGAAATCATGCGAAAAACCCGCGAACTAATTGAAGCGCGGGGCTATCAGGTCATTTATGGCGATACCGACTCAACCTTTGTTTGGCTAAAAAACGCCCATAATGAGGAACAGGCCTCCAGTATCGGCAAAGAACTGGTGCAGTATGTGAATCAATGGTGGCAAACCCACATCCGTGAAACCTTTGATCTACCCTGCGCTCTTGAATTGGAGTTTGAAACCCACTATCGACGTTTTTTGATGCCCACCATCCGGGGCGCGGAGCAAGGCAGTAAAAAGCGCTATGCCGGGTTGATTTCAACCCCTACGGGTGACCAGATGATTTATAAGGGGCTGGAGACAGTGCGGACGGATTGGACACCTCTGGCCCAGCAGTTCCAGCGTGAACTGTATTTAAAGATCTTTCAGCAGCAACCTTATCAAGACTATGTACGGGATTATGTCGCCCGCACCCTCAATGGCGAACTGGACGAGCAACTGATTTACCGTAAACGCCTGCGCCGCCGGCTGGATGACTACCAGCGCAATGTCCCACCTCATGCCAGAGCTGCCCGTCTGGCAGATGAGTTTAACCGCAAGCTGGGTCGCCCGTTGCAATACCAAAATGGCGGCTGGATAAGCTATGTCATGACCACTGCTGGCCCCGAACCACTGGAAACCCGACAATCCCCTATCGATTACGATCACTACCTGACACGTCAGCTACAGCCTGTGGCAGACGCTATCCTTCCCTTCATGCATGATGACTTCACAACACTGACAACCGGTCAAATGGGATTATTCTAATAGCTTATACCCTAAATAATTCAATTTGCAGGAAGGCAGCAAGTGAGCGAGTCCCCAAGAGCTTATTGATTTTAGGGTCAAAAACAGGCAGTGACTGGCGTAAACTGCGGCCGCCACCGCACATGCGGCTTGAAGTATGACGGGTATTTTACAGGTGACGAAACGCTCAGCTTCCATTACCATAGCGCCCTTGCCAAAATTCGCATCAATCATATTTACCAGACTTTTCTACTCTTAACAGTCCAACAAAAAAATCGAGCCGATAATTTATGCCTTTTACACTTGGTCAACGCTGGATCAGCGATACAGAAAGCGAACTGGGATTGGGTACTGTCGTTGCCATTGACGTACGCATGGTCACCTTACTGTTTCCCGCAACCGGTGAAAACCGCCTTTACGCTAGAAATGATTCTCCAATTACCCGTGTCATGTTTAATCCGGGCGATACCATCACTCACCACGAAGGCTGGCAGCTGAAAGTGGAAGAAGTGTCTGAGGAGAACGGGCTGATTACCTATATGGGTACTCGCCTGGACACAGAGGAAACCGGCGTTTCCATGCGTGAAGTTTTGCTCGATAGCAAACTGACTTTTAGCAAACCGCAGGACAGATTATTTGCCGGCCAAATCGATCGCATGGATCGGTTTGCCCTACGTTTTCGCGCCCGTAAATACCAAAGTGAGCAGTTCCGCCTGCCCTGGAGTGGTTTGCGCGGCATCCGTGCCAGCTTGATCCCACACCAATTACATATCGCCTATGAAGTGGGTCAACGCCATGCGCCACGAGTCTTGCTGGCCGATGAAGTAGGATTGGGTAAAACTATCGAAGCGGGGATGATTATCCATCAGCAACTGCTGTCAGGTCGTGCTGAACGTATTCTGATTGTGGTGCCGGAAAGCTTGCAACATCAGTGGCTGGTCGAAATGCTGCGCCGCTTCAATCTGCGCTTCTCATTGTTTGATGACAGTCGCTATTCCGAAGCCCTGCTCGACAGCACCAATCCGTTTGAAACTGAACAAATGGTTATTTGCTCGCTGGACTTTGTACGCCGTAATAAACAGCGTCTGGAGCAATTAGCCGATGCATCCTGGGATCTACTGGTGGTGGATGAAGCACACCATCTGGCCTGGAGTGAAGAAGCACCGAGCCGCGAATATCAAGTTATTGAACAACTGGCCGAGCATATTCCTGGCGTCTTGCTGCTGACCGCAACACCTGAGCAACTGGGCCAGCAAAGCCACTTTGCTCGCTTGCGTCTGCTTGATCCTGACCGCTTCCACGATTACGAAGAATTTATTAATGAGCAGCAAAAATACCGCCCAATCGCCGATGCTGTCACCTTGCTGCTGGGTGGTGAGCGCTTAACTGACGATAAGCTGAATCTGCTCGGTGAGCTGATTAACGAGCAGGATATCGAGCCACTGCTGAAAGCGGCAAACAGCCAAACTGAAGATAGCGAAGCGGCACGTCAAGAGTTGGTAACCATGCTGATGGACAGACATGGCACCAGCCGAATCTTGTTCCGCAACACCCGTAATGGGGTGAAAGGCTTCCCACACCGGGTCTTGCATCAGATTAAGCTGCCACTGCCGACCCAATACCAAACTGCTATTAAAGTGTCAGGCATTATGGGGGCTAAAAAAAGCCTCGAAGCACGGGCCAAAGACATGCTTTATCCAGAGCAAATCTACCAAGAATTCGAAGGTGAAAACGCCACCTGGTGGAACTTTGACCCACGGGTTGAATGGCTGCTTAACTACCTGATTGCTAACCGAAATGAGAAAGTGCTGGTAATTTGTGCACAAGCCGCCACCGCATTGCAGCTTGAACAAGTACTACGCGAGCGCGAAGCTATCCGTGCCGCAGTATTCCATGAAGGTTTGTCACTGATTGAACGTGACCGTGCTGCGGCCTATTTTGCCTCCGAAGAAGACGGCGCACAGGTATTATTGTGTTCAGAAATCGGCTCTGAAGGGCGTAACTTCCAGTTTGCCTGCCAACTGGTGATGTTCGATTTACCTTTTAATCCGGACTTGCTTGAGCAACGTATTGGTCGTTTGGATAGGATCGGCCAAAACCGTGAAATCCAAATCATGGTGCCGTATCTGGAAAATACCGCGCAGGCGGTACTGGTACGCTGGTATCACGAAGGTTTGGATGCTTTCGAGCATACTTGCCCGACGGGCCGCACCATTTATGATAGCGGTTATCAGGAATTGATTACTTACCTGGCAACGCCAAGTGAGCAGGAAGGACTGGATGAATTTATCCACACCTGCCGCCAGCAGCATGAAGGGCTGAAACTGCAATTGGAACAGGGCCGTGACCGCTTGCTGGAGATGCACTCCAACGGAGGCGAACATGGGCAAGAACTGGCAGAAATCATTGCAGATCAAGACAATGACGTCAATTTAGTCAGTTTTGCGCTGAACCTGTTCGATATTGTCGGGATCAATCAGGAAGATCGCAGCGACAATTTAATTGTGCTGACGCCATCTGACCATATGCTGGTACCGGATTTCCCAGGATTACCACAAGATGGTTGCACGGTAACATTTGATCGCGAACAAGCGTTATCGCGCGAAGATGCTCAATTTGTCAGTTGGGAACACCCGATCATCCGTAACGGTTTGGATCTGATCCTTTCCGGTGACACCGGAAGCTGTGCGGTTTCTCTGTTGAAAAACAAAGCATTGCCAGTGGGTACTCTGCTTGCTGAATTGGTCTATGTGGTTGAAGCGCAAGCACCGAAACACTTGCAATTGACCCGTTTCTTACCCCCAACACCCGTACGGATGCTGATGGATAAGAACGGCACCAACCTGGCGGCACAAGTAGAATTTGAAAGCTTCAATCGTCAATTGAATGCTGTCAATCGCCATACCTCCAGCAAACTGGTCAACGCGGTTCAGCAAGAAGTTCACGCGATGTTACAACAAGCAGAAGCACTCGTTGAAGAACAGGCGCGTTTGCTGATTGAAGCAGCCAAGCATGAAGCGGACGATAAATTGAGTGCCGAACTGGCACGTTTGGAAGCCCTGAAAGCGGTTAACCCCAATATTCGTGATGACGAAATAGAGACTCTGGAGCATAACCGTAAAATGGTGCTGGAAAACCTCAATCAGGCGGGTTGGCGTTTGGATGCCATTCGTCTTGTCGTGGTGACACACCAGTAATTTATCAGAGTGGTATTCGAGCTACAGGATACCACTCTGATCCATAACCACTGATTATCACAACTGTAATCTGCATCAATCCTCATCCGCCTCTAAACCTGTATGACGTCGTTACCTGATAAACCTTACACACCGACTTTCCTCGCTCTAATTTCTCTCGAATAATCTGGTCACATCCCCACTGAAAACTGAAGAACGAAATAATTTAGACCATCATCTCGTTAGCCAAATTTAAATTAATAAAGCGAATCCCTTATTAACGCCCTTTATTTTCAGAATTATGCCCGGTTAATATCTTAAATTAATTTATTTTTAGATGTTATTTGAGCTTATTAAACGAACAGCTAATTATAATAAGTTGATTTTAATAGCCATCTGATAACAATAAACAAACCTTAAATGAAATTTCATGTAGGAGAATTCCCACATAAAGTTCTCTTGTGTTCCGATATATAAAATATGTTACATGTTGTCTAATTGCCCATCAAATTTGTAACTTAATCTCACTCATGGCATCACCTATGTATCTTTTGTGATTTGATCCATCATCGCTGGATACAGTAATAAACTCGCTGTGACAGAAATACAGTATGTGTTTGTTTTATTAGTAAATAATTAAATTAATCATATTATCTCTTGTGTATAAGGTGCTAATACCGACGAGCCTTAATATGACTACTTTATCTATTATCAACAAATATCCACTCACAGACTTTAGTCACAACAACAGTTTCACTATTTTTATGGCAGATATCCCGCACGTGATACACCGGAGGAATGCCGTTTAATTCATAAATACAAATAAGCGTATTTTGTTATTTTTTATTCATTATTGACTTATAGAGCATAGATAAGTATGAGCTTGCATCGCGTATCGTCACTACATCAAACCAAATCGTTAAATAAAACACGAATTTCTAAATCAGTAATCTGGGCAAATATAGTCATCCAGGCCATATTTCCGTTAAGTATTACTTTTACCCCTTCAGTAATGGCTGCTGGAACCGCCGCAGCCTCAGATGAGGCCCAGCGTTCGGCCTCACAGGCTGAACAGTCTACCGCTGATGCCGCAACAAGGTTGGCATCAATATTGGCTGATGGTGATTCAGCCAAACAAGCGAGTTCCATTGCGCGTGGCACCGCCACCAGTGCCGGTAATGAAGCATTACAAAAGTGGTTTAATCAGTTTGGTAGTGCGAAAGTACAACTCAATCTGGATGAAAAGTTGAGCCTTAAAGGCAGCCAACTGGATGTGTTGTTGCCACTGACCGATAGCCCAGATTTGCTGACCTTTACTCAGTTAGGTGGCCGTTATATTGATGACCGCGTGACATTAAACTTTGGCTTGGGCCAACGCCATTTCTTTGCCCAGCAAATGCTGGGCTACAACCTGTTTGTCGATCATGATGCCAGTTATAGCCATACCCGTATTGGCGTCGGTGCTGAATATGGTCGTGATTTTATTAATCTGGCAGCTAACGGCTACTTTGGTGTCAGTGGTTGGAAAAACTCCCCAGACCTTGATAAGTATGATGAAAAAGTCGCAAACGGCTTTGATTTGCGCAGCGAAGCTTATTTGCCAACCTTGCCACAACTGGGTGGTAAGCTGATTTATGAACAATATTTTGGTGATGAAGTTGGCTTGTTTGGCGTGGATAACCGTCAGAAAAATCCTCTTGCGGTCACTGTGGGTGTGAATTATACCCCAATTCCGTTAGTGACTGTGGGTGTCGACCATAAGATGGGACGCGCCGGGATGAATGACACTCGGTTTAATCTTGGTTTTAACTACACATTTGGCACCCCACTGGCACAACAGCTCGACTCTGAGGCTGTCGCAATTAAACGTAGCCTAATTGGTAGCCGCTATAATCTGGTCGATCGTAACAATCAGATTGTTATGAAATACCGCAAACAGAATTTGGTTACCCTAGAGTTACCAGCTCGTGTTAATGGTGCCGCAAGACAAACCATGCCTTTAGTGGCAAATGCCACGGCGCAACAAGGTATTGATCGTATTGAATGGGAAGCCAGTACCTTGACGCTCGCCGGTGGGAAAATGATCGGCAGTGGCAATAATTGGCAGGTAACATTGCCAAGCTATCTGGCGGGCGGTGAGGGTAATAACACTTATCGTATTAGCGCTATTGCTTACGACACCCAAGGTAATGCTTCTCCTGTTGCTTACAGTGATATCGTGGTAGACAGCTATGGGGTGAATACTACCGCCTCTGGCCTGACTGCTTCACCTGAGTCTATGCCGGCCAATGCTACAGCAAGCAGCGTGATTGAACTTAATATTAAGGACAATAACAACCAGCCGATTACAGGTATTGTCGATGAACTCACATTCTCTCTTGAAGTGGCAGAATTACCTGACTCGCAGCGCGCCAGAGTTGCACGTGCCGCGCCATTGCCGAGTGTTGAGTATTCGATAACGCAAATCAGCGAGTCAGCGCCTGGGGTTTATCAGGCCACACTCACAGCCGGCAGCAAACCACAACTGATTAATATCAGCGCTCAGATTAATGGTGTGCCATTGAGTGATGTGAAAACTAAAGTTGCCATGCTTGCCGATGAGAGTACTGCGACAATTCAAGATAGCAGTCTGCAAATTGTGACCAATGGTAGCATTGCCGATAATGCTACGGCGAACCAAGTGAAAGCGGTCGTTGTCGATGCTTATGGCAATAAATTGTCTGGTGTTGCAGTTAATTTCACCGTAGATACTGATGCTAATATTGTTGCGACTACAATCAGTGATAAACAAGGGATTGCAACGGCAACTATCACCAGTTCCAAGGCTAATAGCTACACGGTTAAAGCTGAATTGAATGGTGAAACACAACAGGTTGATGTGAACTTTATCGCTGATGCTGGTAGCGCCACTCTGGATGGCAGTGCTGAACATAAATTGCAGTTGGTTACTGACGGTCAGCCTGCCGATGGTAGTAGCACCAATATGGTAAAACTGACGGTGGTGGATAAGTTCGGTAACACCGTGCCTAATATCAATGTCGCTTTCAGTACCACGAGCGATGCAACAATCAGTGAATTTACCGCCACCGATGCTCAGGGTGTCGCCACAGCGAAGATACTCAGTGCCACGGCGGGTAACTATACTGTAACAGCAAAACTTAATGGTATGGACCAACAGGTAGAGGTGAACTTTATCGCTGATACGGCGACAGCCGTTATTACCGCGGATAACTTTACCGTGGAAGTGAATGATCAAACAGCAGGTAGCGGGACTAACCGGGTACAAGCTATCGTGCTGGATAAACAGGGAAATCCCGTCCCTAATATGACCGTGACTTTCGCAGCGAACAATGGTGTGACAGTAAAAACTGCGTCAGTCCAAACAGGTATTGATGGTAAAGCGGCAACCGACCTGACCATGGCTAATGTAGGTGGTACCATCAGTACGGTAACAGCTGCGATGACTAACACTGCGGGTGTCAGCAGTTCCACTGATAAAGATGTGACGTTCTATCCTGATTTCTCTAAAGCAACACTGAATACCCCGGTGAATGCTTATAGCGGCTTCAGTGTCAGCAGCGGTTTCCCAACCACTGGATTTAAAAACGCTAACTTCCAATTGGCACCACACGGTAATATTGCCAGTAATAGCGACTATGATTGGACCAGCAGTGATACGAGTATCAGTGTCAGCAGCTCAGGTTTGGTTAATCTTGATAAAGACACGACGGGAACAGTCACCATTACTGCAACCTGGAAACAAGACAAGAGTAAAGTATTCACTTATCAGTTTACGTTAAACGCTTGGGTTGGCGACTATAATTCGACCACAGTGAGTTGGGCTGTAGCCAATAGTGCATGTGTGGCTCAAGGGCTGAGATTGCCAAATGAGAGTGAGCTGTCAACCGGTGGTACGACACGTGGTATCGGTACTTTCTTTGGTGAATGGGGGAATCTGAATAATTATCCTGACTTCCCGTCAGCATCAATTATCTGGACATCAACCAGTGGCAATGATTTCCATCCGAACACTGGGGTATCACATGCGGGTGGTAACAGCAGTCTGGCTTATATGTGTGTCAGATAATCACACCATTAGCCTATCCCCATTGAGGGTTAGGCTACTGCGAAAAGACTAAGCGGTAATTAACTTTGTCAACACGAAAGCCAGCGGCTAACCCCGCTGGCTTTTTTGCAAGTTGTGCCGTGAAGCGAATTCGTGATAGAAAAACGCCATTATCCTTGGCTGATGTCGGGAGACCTTAAGCTCATCCCAATCCCTTGCGAAATAAGTCATGTTACCCGGCTTGAATATGCAGGAGTCTAGTGCCAGTGGTAGTATTATCTCGCATACTCATTTCTCCCTCAGTACCCACCTTCCATTAGATATGGATTAACACTAATCCTCCTCATAATGTAGAGATAATCAGTACATTTCGCTCTGGGGTTAGGTGATTTATAGTGGGGTAAATGAGGTGATAAGATAGATGAGAATTTAACGTATATAATTCAATTGATTATATTAATAAACCTCATGAATAACAGGTAGAAATAGGCATATATGATAGTTTTGTATCAGGATCAGCACATCATGGTGGTCAATAAAGCCAGCGGTTTGCTGTCCGTTCCGGGCCGCGCACCAGAGAATAAAGATAGTGTGATGACCCGTATTCAGGCCAATTTCCCGACGGCTGAATCCGTTCACCGGCTAGATATGGCGACCAGCGGCGTTATTGTGGTCGCGTTGACCAAAGCGGCTGAGCGCGAGCTAAAGCGGCAATTTCGTGAGCGTGAACCGAAAAAGTCTTATATTGCACGGGTTTGGGGCCATCTGGCACAAGATGAAGGGTTGATTGATCTGCCGTTAATTTGTGACTGGCCGAATCGGCCAAAGCAGAAAGTGTGTTATGAAACGGGTAAACCCTCGCAAACACTGTATCAGGTGCTATCACGGGATGCTGACGGCAGTACGCGAGTGAAGTTATCCCCCATCACCGGGCGCTCACATCAGTTGCGGGTTCATATGCTGGCGATAGGTCACCCTATTCTTGGTGATGGCTTCTATGCCCATCCCGAGGCTAAAGCAATGGCACCCAGATTACAGCTGCATGCGCAGGAATTATGTATTACTCATCCGGAGTTTGGGACGGTAATGCATTTTAAATGCGAGCCAGAATTTTGATTTTTCAGTAGAAAATTGATTCAGGATCAAACCAGATCGGAATACAGCATCCGATCTGGCTTTAGCTTTCCTGACACAAGAATTCTTACTTGAATCCCTTCTCGCGCTTGATCAAATCATATGCGGCCTGGATCTCTTGAGCTTTTTGCTTAGCCATCTCCATCATTTCAGGCGGCAATCCCTTCGCCACCAATTTATCTGGATGATGTTCCCCCATGAGTTTACGGTAAGCACGTTTGATGGTAACACTATCATCCGTACTGCTTACCCCCAGCACCTTGCAGGCATCCTCTAATGTCGGGCCATTTGATGTTTGCTGGTAGCCACCTTGAGAGTATCCTCCCTGCTGACCATGCCAGGCACCACCGCCAAACTGACGCCCACCTTCGATCATGCTCAGGAACTGATCAAACTGACCGCGAGAAATCCCTAACTCTTCCGCAATGACATACAATACTTGCCGTTCGTTAGGATGCAAAGAGCCATCAGCAAATGCGGCCTGCAACTGGATTTCCAGAAACATCCGAATTAAATCAAAACGACCAAAGCAAACTCCGCGCAATTCCTGCAACCGCTCACGCAACGGGAACCCACTCTCTTTCCCCTCACGAAATGCTTGCTGTGCCGCAGTTCGAGCTTCGCCATGCAATTGCATTCTATCCATCAATTGACTGGCGAGTTGAATATCAACCTCCGTTACCCGACCTTTAGCCTTGGTTAAATGTCCCATGACCTGAAAAGTGGTGCGGAAAAAAATTAATTGTCGTGTTTGTTGATCGGCAAAAAAGCCGCGGCGCTTTGTGCTACGCGCCCTGTCGACCATATGGCCAACCAGCAACCCAAGTATCGCACCCCAGACTCCACCGGATAGAAATCCCAGTATTAGCCCGAGCAGTTTTCCCCAATACTGCATATACTCCTCAATTCATCATGCCGTCAGTCAAAATTTGCATTATCATACTCGGCATTCAGCTCAGCGCCTAACAGCGAGACGTGTAAACGGCCGGATTTAACACTAGCGCAACTGTGATGAGTAATATAGTCTCAGACCGTTTGCCGGCATGATGCCCCCCGATGACGGAACACCAAAACCGCGTATGAAAAAAAGATTCCCAACACTGCTGGCCACATTGATATGGACGGCACTATATAGCCAGCACACTCTGGCTGACCTTTCCGAGCAATGCATGCTTGGCGTACCTACCTATGACCAACCTTTAGTCACAGGCGATCCGAATCAGCTACCGGTTCGTATTAATGCGGATAAAACCGAAGCCAATTACCCAGACAACGCCCTGTTTACAGGTAATGTTGTTGTCCAACAAGGTAATAGTACGTTAACGGCCAATCAGGTAGAGCTGACACAGGTACAAAAACCCGGCGAAGCTATCCCGGTTCGTACTGTAACAGCCACTGGCGACGTTAATTATGACGATCCGCAAATCAAGCTGAAAGGCCCGAAAGGCTCGTCAAACTTGAATACTAAAGACACTGATATGGATAAAGGCAAATATCAGATGGTCGGTCGTCAAGGCCGTGGTGATGCGGATTTAATGAAATTACGTGGTCAGAACCGCTATACCATTTTAGAAAATGGGACATTCACCTCTTGTCTGCCGGGTGATAATAGCTGGAGTGTTGTCGGTTCAGAGGTTATTCACGATCGCGAAGAAGAAGTCGCAGAGATCTGGAACGCCCGCTTTAAAATCGGCAAAGTACCGGTGTTCTACAGCCCGTATATGCAATTACCGGTTGGCGATAAACGCCGCTCTGGTTTCCTGATCCCTAATGCGAAATACACCAGTAATAACGGCTTAGAATTCATGCTGCCATATTACTGGAACATTGCGCCAAACTTTGATGCCACCATTACCCCTCATTACATGGAGCGACGTGGTTTACAGTGGCAAAATGAGTTTCGTTATTTATTGGCTCCGGGCTCCGGTACCATGGCATTGGACTGGCTGCCGAGTGACCGGTTATATCACGGCACTGATGGTTTAGAAAAAGACCCCACTCGCTGGCTATATTACTGGGGCCACTCCGGTGTGATGGACAAAGTTTGGCGTTTCAATGTCAACTACACCCGAGTCAGTGATCCCGATTACTTTACCGACTTAACATCACAATACGGCTCAACCACTGACGGCTACGCCACACAAATCTTCAGTGTCGGTTATGCTGACCAGAACTGGGATGCCACTCTGGCTTCCAAACAGTTCCAGGTATTTACGACCGGCGGTAACAATAATGCTTACCGCGCTCAGCCGCAGCTGGATATGAACTACTATAAAAATGATATTGGTCCGTTTGATCTGCATGTCTATGGTCAGGCCGCCAAGTTCACCAGTGTTAATCCGGAAAATCCGGAAGCTGCTCGTTTCCATATCGAACCGTCAATGAGCCTGCCTTTGTCCAACGGCTGGGGTAGCTTAAATACTGAAGCTAAATTACTGGCAACACACTACCAACAAGACATTCCAAACGGTTTCGCCAGTAATTATGCAAGTCAGAATAATGGCGCAACAGCTCCAGACCTAAAAGATTCGATTAACCGTGTCATGCCGCAATTTAAAGTTGATGGCAAGGTGGTATTTGATCGGCCAATGGATTGGGCGAAAGACTTCACCCAAACATTGGAACCGCGCGTACAGTATCTCTATGCTCCTTATCGGAATCAGGATGATATCTATATTTACGACACCACGTTGATGCAGTCGGACTACTCTGGTCTGTTCCGTGACCGTACTTATAGTGGTCTGGATCGTATAGCTTCCGCAAATCAAGTGTCGACCGGTTTAACTTCTCGCATTTATGATGATGAGCTGGTTGAACGTTTTAACGTCTCGGTGGGTCAAATCTATTACTTTAGCCGTTCGCGGACAGGTAATAGTGAAACCATTGATAACAGTGATGATACTGGTAGCCTGGTTTGGGCAGGGGATACATTCTGGCGAATTAACGATCAATTGGGCCTGAAAGGCGGGGCGCAGTATGATACCCGGTTGGGGAGTTTAACCCTCGGCAATGCGGTAATGGAGTATAGGAAAGACGCCGAGCGTATGATTCAATTGAATTATCGCTATGCCAGCCCTGAATATATTCAAGCAGCTGTGCCGAACGTGAAAAGCCCGGGTTACCAACAGGGTATTTCTCAGATTGGTACCACCGCCAGTTGGCCGATTGCTGACCGCTGGGCATTGGTTGGAGCTTATTACTACGATACCAAAGCCAATCAGCCTGCAAGCCAATTGGTTGGCGTACAATACAATACTTGTTGTTGGGCAATTAACTTAGGTTATGAACGGAAAATCACTGGTTGGAACAACCAAAATGAAACCAGTAAGTATGACAACAAAGTCAGCTTTAACATCGAATTACGTGGTCTGAGCAGCGACCATAACCTGGGTACTGCGCAAATGCTTGGCTCAGGTATACTGCCTTATCAAAGTGCATTCTGATACTGTGTAACACACTGAATACAGTGAATTTTAACCCGCAAAAGCGGATTACATAAATGGAAAAGGTATGAAGAACTGGAGAACGCTTATTCTCGGATTGGTTGTCTGTGCCAATACCGCGTTCGCAGCACCACAAGAAGTTGATAAAGTTGCCGCAGTGGTTGATAACGGCGTCGTTCTGCAAAGTGATGTCGACGGTTTGTTACAATCAGTGAAACTGAATGCACAGCAAGCTGGGCAGCAAGTTCCTGATGATGCGACATTGCGTCATCAAATTCTTGAGCGCCTGATCATGGATAATATCCAATTGCAGATGGCGAAGAAGATGGGGATTACCATCAGTGACGAAGCGCTGGATAAAGCCATTGCAGACATTGCCGCCCAAAACCGCATGACGCCTGCTCAGATGCGTAGTCGCTTAGCCGCAGATGGTCTGAATTACGATACCTATCGTGAGCAAATCCGCAAAGAAATGCTAACGTCAGAAGTGCGTAACAATGAAGTGCGCCGTCGCATTACTATTCTGCCGCAAGAAGTTGAGTCGTTGGCCAAACAAATTGGTAACCAAACTAGCGGTGATGCCGAGTTGAATCTGAGCCACATACTGATCCCATTACCAGAAAACCCATCTCAACAACAAGTTGATCAAGCAGAAGACCTGGCGAAAAAATTAGTATCCGACATTAAAGGCGGAGCTGATTTTGGTAAATTGGCTATCGCAAACTCTGCCGACTCTCAGGCCCTGAAAGGCGGCCAGATGGGCTGGGGTAAACTACAGGAATTGCCTTCTCTGTTTGCTGAAAGACTGCAATCAGCGAACAAAGGTGATGTTGTTGGTCCAATCCGTTCCGGTGTCGGTTTCCACATTCTGAAAGTAAATGATATTCGTGGCGCTGATAAGACTATTTCAGTTACCGAAGTTCATGCGCGTCACATCTTGCTGAAGCCCTCACCAGTTATGACCGATGATCAGGCTCGTGCTAAGTTAACGGCTGCGGCTGCAGATATTAAGAGCGGCAAAGCCAACTTTGCTACAATCGCTAAAGAGATCTCTCAGGATCCAGGTTCTGCCATGCAAGGCGGTGATTTGGGTTGGGCTTCGCCAGACATTTATGATCCTGCATTCCGTGATGCACTGATGAAACTGCAAAAAGGCGAAGTCAGCGCACCCGTACATTCTTCTTTCGGCTGGCATTTAATTCAGGTTGTTGATACCCGTCAGGTAGACAAAACTGATGCAGCACAGAAAGATCGGGCGTACCGTATGCTCTTTAGCCGTAAGTTTGCAGAAGAAGCTCAAACTTGGATGCAAGAGCAACGTGCCGCAGCTTATGTGAAAATTCTTGATGGTAGTGATGCAAAACCACAATAACCGTATTGTCATCACCCCCGGCGAGCCTGCCGGGGTTGGGCCGGATTTAGTCGTTGCTCTAGCGCAGCAGGATTGGCCTGTTGAACTAGTGGTTTGTGCTGACCCGGCTTTGCTACTTGCCCGCGCCAGCCAACTTAATCTGCCATTGAAGCTACGTGAATATCAGCAAGATAAGCCAGCAGTGGCACAACTTGCTGGCACTCTGACTATTTTACCTGTGAAAATAGCGGCAGAGGTAGTTCCAGGCCAGCTTGATGTCAAAAATAGCCACTATGTAGTGAGAACCCTCGCTAAAGCCTGTGATGGTGCCATCAGTGGCGAATTTGCCGCATTAGTCACTGGCCCAGTACAAAAAAGCATTATCAATGATGCAGGTATCCCTTTTATCGGGCACACCGAATTCTTCGCTGACCGTAGCCACTGCTCACGAGTGGTGATGATGTTGGCTACAGAAGAGTTGCGCGTAGCGCTGGCGACCACACACTTGCCTTTACTGGCAGTGCCTGGGGCAATAACACAAGCCAGTCTGCATGAAGTGATTTCCATTCTTGATAATGACCTGAAAACCAAATTTGGTATTAGCCAACCACAGATTTATGTGTGTGGACTTAATCCTCATGCGGGTGAAGGGGGTCATATGGGCCATGAAGAGATCGATACGATAATTCCAGCGCTAGATGCATTACGTCGGCAAGGGATAAACCTTATTGGCCCACTCCCGGCAGACACACTATTCCAGCCCAAATATCTGCAACATGCAGATGCCGTTCTGGCCATGTATCATGACCAAGGTCTGCCAGTACTGAAATATCAAGGGTTTGGCCGGGCAGTTAATATCACTCTCGGTTTGCCTTTTATCCGCACATCTGTGGATCACGGCACCGCTTTAGAACTCGCCGCAACCGGTACTGCCGATGTTGGTAGTTTCATTACGGCATTAAATTTAGCCATTAAAATGATAAATAACAGCAATGAATAATAGAGTCCACCAAGGGCATTTTGCCCGCAAACGCTTTGGACAAAACTTTTTAAACGATCAGTTTGTCATCGATAGCATTGTCTCCGCTATTCATCCGCTTCCAGGTGAGGCGGTAGTTGAGATTGGTCCCGGCTTAGGCGCATTAACTGAACCTGTAGCAGCCCGCATGGATCATATGACGGTCATTGAGTTGGATCGTGACTTAGCCGCTCGTCTGGCCAGCCATCCTCAACTGAAAGATAAGCTCACTATCCATCAAGAAGATGCGATGAAAATCAATTTTTCTGAATTGGCCGAGCTTGCCGGACAGCCATTACGGGTATTTGGAAACCTGCCATACAACATCTCTACCCCGCTGATGTTCCATCTTTTCAGCTATACTTCTGCTATTCGTGACATGCATTTCATGTTGCAAAAAGAGGTGGTTAATCGCTTGGTTGCCGGGCCTAACAGTAAAGCTTATGGTCGTTTGACAGTCATGGCGCAATATTATTGCAACGTCATTCCTGTGTTGGAAGTGCCGCCAACTGCGTTTACTCCGGCCCCCAAAGTGGATTCAGCTGTAGTGCGTCTAATCCCTCATGTGAATACGCCTAACCCGGTCGGTGATGTGCGTATGCTCAGCCGCATTACGACACAAGCTTTCAACCAACGCCGAAAAACCGTGCGTAACAGCTTGGGTGATCTATTCACTCCAGAGCAGTTAATCGAATTAGGTATTGACCCGATACTCCGGGCAGAGAATATTTCGGTAGCGCAATACTGTAAGCTGGCTAACTGGCTTTCAGCTCAATCGACACCGCAAGAATAAGCAGGAGCACATTATGATTGAACAGCCCCGCGTTTGTGTACAGGTGCAAAGTATCTATGTGGAAACTCAGTCGATACCAGACGAGGAACGGTTCGTCTTTGCCTATACTGTGACGATTCGTAATCTGGGCCGTTCAAGTGTGCAACTCATGGGTCGCTATTGGTTAATTACTAATAGTAATGGCCGGCAGACAGAAGTTCAGGGCGAAGGCGTTATCGGTGAACAGCCGTTGATCCTGCCAGGTAACGAGTTCCAATACACCAGCGGGGCCGTGCTAGAAACGCCGCTGGGTACCATGGAAGGGCATTATGAGATGGTTGATCATCTTGGTCAGGCGTTCCGTACTGTGATTCCGGTGTTCCGCTTAGCGATCCCAACACTGATCCATTAATCCTGACCTCAACTATGTCTACTTATCTTATTGGCGATGTTCACGGCTGCCTTGACGAGTTGCTTGCGCTATTAGCGCAAGTTGACTTTGATCCGCAGCAAGATACCTTGTGGTTGACCGGCGATTTAGTTGCCCGCGGCCCCGCTTCACTCGACGTATTACGCTATGTCCGCTCATTAGGACCTGCTGTTCGTATGGTTCTGGGTAACCATGACCTGCACTTATTAGCGGTTTACGCTGGCATTAGTCGTAACAAACCTAAAGATCGTATCACCCCGCTGCTTGAAGCCCCTGATGCTGACGAACTGATTAATTGGTTACGCCGCCAACCGGTTTTGCAGGTTGATGACGAACTAAAATTAATTATGGCTCACGCCGGTATCACCCCTCAGTGGGATATTGAAACGGCCAAGATGTGTGCCCGTGAAGTAGAGTCTGTGTTGAGCAGTGATAGCTATCCACTCTTCCTGGATGCAATGTACGGTGATATGCCCAATAACTGGTCACCCGACTTGACGGGGTTAGCACGTTTGCGTTTTAGCACTAATGCATTGACCCGCATGCGTTTTTGCTTCCCAAATGGGCAACTGGATATGATCTGTAAAGACACACCAGAAAACGCCCCTGCCCCGCTTAAGCCTTGGTTTGAGCTACCACGACTGGTCAGCCCTGAGTATTCGATTATCTTTGGTCACTGGGCATCATTGGAAGGGAAAGGTGTACCAGAAGGAATTTATGGGCTGGATACGGGATGTTGCTGGGGAGGCAATTTAACCCTGCTTCGTTGGGAAGATAAACGTTATTTCACACAATCCGCTTTCAAAGTTGAAGCTGAAATAACCAATGCTGACGAAATAGCCGCAGCAGCAAAAGATCCCTCTAGTTACTTGTAAGATATAAATAATTAGACAATGAAAATTAAAAAAGCCTGCTAATAAACAGGCTTTTTCTTATTTCAGGCTATAGCTGCGACTAGCGGCGTTCTAGGATCTCGAAACAATAGCTGTGTGAATTAGCCTCGTCTGCATCATGGAACTCACTGAAGGTGCTTTCCCACTCATCGGGTTCATAATCTGGGAAATGGGTATCGCCTCCAACTTCAGCATCAATGTGGGTAAGATACATACGGTTAGCGCGGCCTAAGAATTGCTTATAGACACGGCCGCCCCCCATCACCATCACTTCTTCTGCATCACCCGCCAAAGCGAGTGCGTCATCAATAGAGGTTGCCCACGTTACCCGATCATCCGTTCCCGGTTGACTACTGATAACAATATTCAACCGCCCCGGCAGAGGGCGACCAATAGATTCGAATGTCTTACGACCCATAATTACCGGTTTATTTAGCGTGTTACGTTTAAACCAGGCTAAATCAGCTGGTAAGTGCCATGGCATGGCGTTTTCCATACCAATAACGCGATCCGCTGCCAATGCAGCAATCAGGCTGATAATCATTGTTAAACCCTGTAGGCTGCGAGAGCCAGTACCGAAAAATTGCTCACACTATACGTAAAGCCTAATCCAGCGTCGATAGCGATAAGCAGGCTAATTACACATATAAGACTGCTCTTAGCCCACTACAAAAACAGAGACAGAAAAAAACCTTATACACCAGGACGTTTGCGATATAACCACAATCCTGGCAAAGATAAACCAATCGATAACGAACCAACAATAAATGACGCTTTTAAGAAATTGGTTACCATGGTGGACATCAAGACTTCGCTATAACCCAAGTGAGATATCTCAACAACCGATATCATTGCAGTATAGGCAGAAATCCCAGGGAACATGGGTATAACGGCCGCTACAGTGAAGACTTTTGGGTGAGCCAGTAACCAGCGCGACCAATTGATGCCAATGATACCAATCATTATTGAAGCCAATAATGAAGCCAGCTCGATATTCATACCAAAGTGAACCATCAACATACGCGAGCCGTGTCCGATTGCTCCTAATAAGGCGCAATAGCGTAATGCCCGCACTGGCACGTTGAATACCATCGCAAAGCCCAGTGCCGGAATAGCCGCCAGCACCATGTCCTGCAATAACGCCCAGAGTAAACTCATGACCACCCCCGCAATCCCCACGTCGCCATGGCAAATATCACCCCGATACAGGTTGATAGCGTCAATAAACTTGCCATCGCCCAGCGAGCCAAACCGGTATTAACATGCCCTTTAAACATATCTGCAACCGCGTTTATCAACGGGAATCCGGGAACTAATAACAGCACGCTAGCCGCCATTGCTACACTAGATGCCTCGTGGAAAAACGGTAAACGCATTAATAACCCGGAGACAGACGTCGCGACAAAAGCCGTGATACAGAAATTAATCAGCGGATTCATATGCCGGGCCGTTAAACTTTGGCGCACGAACATCGCCAGCCCACTGGCTAAAAAAGTGATGGAAAACGCATCCCAACCGCCACCATTTAGCTTGCTAAAACAGCCACATGATAAGGCGACCATCACCACTACTAGCCATCGCGGGTAACGCAGTGGTTTAATATTTTCAAGGCGTTTTTCTACATCTTTTGCATCCAACAAATGGTGCTCCGCCATGATCACAATATGCTGCACCTCTGTCACAACGTGCATATTGATACCACGGTCAGTATTCTTGCGCGTGGAAGTCAGGCAATTCCCCTCGCTAATAGTGGTTAAAACGACGGCGTTGGCTGAGATAGAACTTTCAACACTGTCCATCCCCAAGGCGATACCAAGGCGCGCGGATAATTGCTCAACCAGCATACTTTCAGCACCATGTTGCAGCAGCAACAGCGCACACTTGATACACAACCGTGTAATTTCCCGCTGCTTCTGATTTAGTATTTCATCGCTTATCACATTATCCAGGCTCATATTCGTGCATCACTGTCCATCAAAAGAGTAAAAGATAAATGCTCAATGCCATTTGACTGACAACTCAGCCCCTTGAGCAAATAAGAATATGCAGCGGAAACCTAGTGGCGCTATTATCGTCAAAACGCCCTACTCTTACTCGGTAATCCTTATGCTAGAAACTTCTTTATTCGTCGCGACTATTGCTACATTGGGGATGATCTCACCCGGTCCCGATTTCTTTTTAGTCATTAAAAACGCAGCCCGCTATCGCCGCCCCGCAGCAATGATGACAGCGCTCGGGGTAATTTTGGGTGTCGCTACACATATGTCTTATTGTGTGGCTGGCCTGGCGGTAGTGATCACCACCACCCCATGGCTATTCAATTTTCTGAAATATGCTGGAGCATGCTACTTGATCTGGATTGGTATCCAGGCACTGCTATCGCGTGGAGAAAGTAAGTTCAGCATCGATAACGCGACACAATCCCCCATCACACTGAAAGCCGCCTTCTTGCAGGGATACCTTTGCAATCTATTAAATCCGAAAGCGACTCTTTTCTTCCTCGCCGTTTTCACACAAATATTACAGATTAACTCCGGCGTGGGTGAAAAACTGTGGTACGCCTCAATCATCTGGATACTTGCCGTTATTTGGTGGCCTTTGCTAGTGATTCTGATTCAAAGTGCGCCAGTCCGCCGTGGTTTGGCAAAAGCACAAAAAGTTGTCGATAAATTGCTGGGCGGCCTGTTGATCGGCCTGGGTATCAAAGTGGCGCTAAGCTAGCAGCAACAGCGTTGAGCTGCCCCAGAGCCTACTATCTACAATTCAGTGAGAGTTAACATTGGTGAAGATCAATGTTGTTTATGAACAATATTATTGTTTATGAATAATACATTTGTTTATTACAAATACTGTCTTCACGGGTAAAAACTGCGACTTTATATCCAAAGTAATTGGAGTTGCAGGTAGGTAGCAAACGAATAAGTCCCGATGAGCTTACATCAGTAAGTGATTCGGGTGAGTGAGAGTAGCTAACACCCCTGCGGCTTCAAATACGCAGGATATGCGAACATAAAAAAGGGCGATGTCTCCATCGCCCTGCTATTTATACCGAAGATTAACCTTTTATCTTCTTAATCTTGGCATGCATTTCTTGTACTGAAATCACTTGCTCGGTCGGATCAGCATTCAGTGCCATCGCTGTGGCGAAGCCGCCGTTCAAGGTGGTGTCATAATGCACCTTATATTGCAGGGCACTGCGGCGGATCAGTTTAGAATCTTCGATCGCCTGACGCCCGGCTGTGGTATTCACGATATAAGTGTATTCACCATTCTTGATTCGGTCCTGAATATGTGGACGACCTTCATGCACCTTGTTGACCAGACGTGGATTTATTCCAGCCTCGCCTAACACTACCGCGGTACCGTGAGTGGCATCCAGCTCAAAGCCCTGTTTCAGCAATTTGGCGGCTAAATCAACCACCCGATGCTTATCACCCTCGCGCACGGATAACAGCGCACGGCCACTCTTTTTCATACCAGACTGACTGCCCAGCATAGCTTTAGAGAAAGCTTCGGCGAAGGTACGGCCAACCCCCATGACTTCACCGGTAGAGCGCATTTCTGGCCCTAAAATCGGATCAACACCGGGGAATTTGTTGAATGGCAACACCACTTCTTTTACCGAATAATAAGGCGGAATAATCTCTTCCAGAACACCTTGCTGTGCCAGTGTCTGCCCTACCATCACGCGCGCGGCAATTTTTGCCAGCGGCATGCCGGTCGCTTTAGAGACGAATGGCACGGTACGAGCTGCTCGCGGGTTGACTTCAATCAGGTAAACTTCGTTATTTTTTACCGCAAACTGCACGTTCATCAAGCCGCGGACACAAAGTTCAAAGGCCAACTTTTCCACTTGCTGGCGCATCACATCCTGAATTTCTTTGCTCAGGGTGTAAGCCGGCAATGAGCATGCTGAGTCACCGGAATGAACCCCGGCTTGCTCAATGTGCTCCATGATGCCGCCGATTAGCACGCGCTCACCATCACAAATGGCATCGACATCCACCTCTACCGCATCATCAAGGAAGCGGTCGAGCAATACCGGTGCATCATTTGACACACTCACAGCATTTTGGAAGTAACGGCGCAGGTCAACTTCGTCATAAACGATTTCCATTGCACGGCCACCCAACACATAAGATGGGCGAACCACCAGCGGGTAACCCAAACCTGCTGCTTTTTCAACTGCTTGCTCGATAGTCGCTACCGTAGCATTTGCCGGTTGTTTCAAGCCCAGACGGTTTACTGCCTGCTGGAAACGCTCACGGTCTTCGGCGCGGTCAATAGCATCCGGGCTGGTACCAATAATCGGCACTCCGGCAGCTTCCAGTTCACGCGCTAATTTCAATGGCGTTTGACCACCGTATTGCACAATAACACCTTGCGGTTTCTCGATGCGGACGATTTCCAGCACGTCTTCCAGTGTCACTGATTCAAAATAGAGGCGGTCAGAGGTGTCGTAGTCAGTAGAAACCGTTTCAGGATTACAGTTCACCATGATGGTTTCGTAACCGTCTTCACGCAGTGCCAGTGACGCGTGTACACAGCAATAGTCGAACTCAATCCCTTGACCGATACGGTTAGGGCCGCCACCCAGCACCATAATTTTCGGGCGATCGCTGGTTGGATTGGATTCGCACTCTTCCTCATAAGTCGAGTACATGTAGGCGGTATCGGTTGAGAATTCGGCCGCACAGGTATCTACACGCTTATAAACCGGGTGCAAACCATACTTGTAACGCAGCTTGCGCACTTCACTTTCAGCCGCACCGACCAACTTCGCCAAGCGGGCATCGGCAAAACCTTTGCGTTTCAAGTGACGCATGAACTCTGCGGTCAAACCATTGATACCGAGCTCTGCTACATTCTCTTCCAGACGCACCAGCTCTTCAATCTGAACCAGGAACCAGCGGTCGACGTTGGTCAGGTTAAAGACACCATCAACAGACATACCAGCGCGGAATGCATCAGCGATATACCAAATTCGGTCAGAACCTGCTTCTTTCAATTCACGGCGAATTTTAGTCAGGGCTTCTGGATCATCAAGGCTGACTTTAGGGTCAAAACCAGTTGCGCCCACTTCCAAACCGCGCAGTGCTTTTTGCAATGACTCCTGCTGAGTGCGACCAATGGCCATCACTTCACCCACAGATTTCATCTGGGTTGTCAGGCGATCATTGCTACCGGCAAATTTTTCGAAGTTAAAACGAGGAATTTTAGTGACGACATAGTCGATAGATGGCTCGAAGGAAGCCGGAGTGCGGCCGCCAGTGATATCATTCATCAATTCATCAAGGGTGTAACCCACTGCCAGCTTGGCCGCAATTTTGGCAATCGGGAAACCGGTTGCTTTAGATGCTAAAGCGGAAGAGCGAGATACACGTGGATTCATTTCAATGACGATCAAACGACCATTTTTCGGATTAACCGAGAACTGCACGTTGGAGCCGCCGGTCTCCACGCCAATTTCACGCAGCACTGCCATCGAGGCATTACGCATGATTTGATATTCTTTATCCGTCAGGGTCTGCGCCGGTGCCACAGTGATGGAGTCGCCGGTATGAATACCCATGGCATCGAAGTTCTCGATGGAGCAGACAATGATACAGTTGTCGTTTTTATCGCGAACAACTTCCATCTCATACTCTTTCCAACCAATCAGTGACTCGTCAATCAGTAACTCTTTAGTTGGCGATAAATCCAAGCCGCGCTCGCAAATTTCTTCAAACTCTTCGCGGTTATACGCGATGCCACCACCGGTGCCGCCCATGGTAAAGGATGGGCGGATAATGCATGGGAAGCCGACGTCAGCCGCAACAGCCAGCGCTTCTTCCATATTGTGCGCGATACCTGAACGAGCGGTATCCAGACCAATTTTTTTCATCGCAATATCAAAGCGACGACGGTCTTCAGCTTTATCGATAGCATCAGCGGTTGCACCAATCATGGTGACACCGAATTCAGCCAGCACTCCTTGACGCTCCAATTCTAGTGCGCAGTTCAGTGCAGTTTGGCCGCCCATCGTTGGCAATACAGCGTCTGGGCGTTCTTTTTCAATGATTTTGCGCACAACTTCCCAGTGAATCGGCTCGATATAAGTTGCATCAGCCATTTCTGGGTCAGTCATGATTGTGGCAGGATTAGAGTTGACCAGAATAACGCGGTAACCCTCTTCACGCAGCGCTTTACAAGCCTGGGCACCGGAGTAGTCAAACTCACAAGCCTGGCCGATAACGATTGGGCCTGCGCCCAGAATCAGGATGCTTTTTATATCTGTACGTTTTGGCATGGTTTGACGCTCCTGATTATTTATTAGTATGGCTAGCGGCTGTCGCGCGATAAGCTTCAATCAGCTCGATAAAGTGATCAAACAGCGGAGCGGCATCATGCGGCCCTGGGCTGGCTTCAGGGTGACCCTGGAAGCTGAAAGCTGCTTTATCGGTACGGTGGATCCCTTGCAGGGAACCATCGAACAAAGAAACGTGGGTAGTGCGTAGAGTGGACGGCAATGTGGTTTCATCAACGGCAAAACCGTGGTTCTGCGCAGTGATCATCACGCAATTGGCATCCAAATCTTTCACTGGGTGGTTGCCGCCATGGTGGCCAAATTTCATTTTTACGGTTTTTGCACCGCTAGCCAGAGCCAGCAGTTGATGACCTAAACAGATACCAAATACCGGGATATCAGTTTCCAGGAAACGTTTAATCGCCGCGATAGCATAATCGCATGGCTCTGGGTCACCTGGGCCGTTGGATAAGAAAATGCCATCCGGATTTAACTTCAGGACATCTTCAGCCGGGGTCTGCGCCGGAACAATGGTCAGGCGGCAACCACGGTCAACGAGCATGCGCAGAATATTGCGTTTTACTCCGTAGTCGTACGCCACAACATGGAATGGCAGATCTTCAGGTTTTTGTGCCGCCGGTAAATCGCCTTCCAGAGTCCAGCTGCCTTGCCGCCATTGATACACTTCTTTGGTGGTCACTTCTTTGGCCAGATCCATCCCTTTCAAGCCTGGGAATGCTTTTGCTTTTTCCAGCGCCAGCGCAGCATCTGATAAGTCACCCACAATAATACAGCCGTTTTGCGCGCCCTTCTCACGCAGCAACCTTGTCAGCTTACGTGTATCGATATCTGCAATCGCAACTATATTGTGGCGCTTGAGATACTCAGATAAGCCTTCTTCATTACGGTAATTGCTGGCAATCAATGGCAGGTCGCGGATAACAAGACCTTGGGCGTGTACTGCGGAGGATTCTTCATCGGAGGCATTGGTGCCGACGTTGCCGATATGAGGATAAGTAAGAGTGACGATCTGGCGGGAGTAGGAAGGATCAGTAAGGATTTCTTGATAACCGGTCATCGACGTATTGAAGACCACTTCCCCCACTGCCGTACCCTCTGCCCCGATGGCCCGACCGTGAAATTGGGTTCCGTCTTCGAGAACCAATAGCGCTGACTTAATCAAAACATCCTCCAAGGAATAAACAGTCACATTATTTGCATATTAATTCATATCTAGCGACCTAAATCAATGCAAAAACCGCCCTCAAAGCTAATTTTTGGCAAATTGGGCGCATTTTAATGATGAGTGACGCTCTTGTCTAGCCAAAGTGCCATTTTTTCTCTGTTTTTTACCGTTCTCGTTAAAATGAGACGATTATAGTGGCAAAAACACATGCTAACTTAGCATAGTAAACGGTTGCGAGAGTATGTGAATGAAAAAAATCGTTCTGACGTGATGAAAACGAGTACTAATCGATAACGAGGACACTAAAAGATAAAAAACCGAGACAAAACACGACAAAAAAGACATTACATATAAAAAAATGAATAAACATGTAATTATATAAACAAACAAAAAAGGACAATAAAATATTGCCCTGTTATCATATGATTATGATAAAAATAACCACATCACGGGTTGTGCTTTACATCTTTAAAGTTCATTCAAACTCAGTACATCTCGCATATCAAACAAGCCATTATCATGGTTAGAGAGCCATATGGCAGATTTAACGGCACCATTGGCAAAAGTCATTCGGCTAGTGGCTTTATGGGTGATTTCAACCCGTTCGCCAATGTCGGCAAACATGGCGGTGTGCTCCCCGACAATATCGCCAGCACGCACTGTCGCAAAACCAATAGTGCCTGGTTTGCGTTCTCCAGTATGGCCTTCGCGGGTATAAACTGCGCAATCTTTCAGTGATCGTCCTAAGGATTCAGCAATAGCCTCTCCCATCGCTAACGCAGTCCCTGACGGCGCATCAACTTTATAGCGGTGATGCGCTTCAATAATTTCGATATCAGTGTAATCGCCCATCACTTTGGCAGCTTTTTCAAGCAACTTAAGTACCACATTGACCCCAACACTGAAATTTGCAGCGAACACAATACTGATATCTGCTGATGCGGCGCTGATGGCGGCTTTACCGGCATCATCAAAACCGGTGGTTCCAATCACCATTGCCTTATGATGTGCGCGGCAAATAGCTAAATGTTCCAGAGTACCCTCTGGTCGAGTAAAGTCGATTAACACATCAAAATGATCAGTTACTTTGGATAAATCATCACTTACGGTGATATTTAGCAAACCAGTTCCGGCCAGTTCACCTGCATCGCTTCCCACCAGAGTGGACCCCGCGCGCTCTACTGCGGCACCCAGCACAACACCTTTCGTCTGCGTGATTGCCTGAATAAGCTGTCGCCCCATACGGCCGCCGGCACCGACAACAGCGATGCGAATTGTTGAATTAGTCATGATCTCTCCCAATATTGTGTCATCTACCCTGACAAGGGTTCAGATTAGCCGCCCGTCATGGACTCTGCCAGCCTATTTAATCTGTATTAGAAAAAAATGATATACGCCTGCTTTTATCAGTGAAACCACTTAATTCCTTACATAACATTAATTAACCTGCGATCTCATCATTTTCATCGTTACCCCAGCGCTTTATCTAGATGGCCTTATCGTCATAGTACGCCATTTGATATGGTGCAGTTATTTCGCATATTCATGCAGTTATGCCGAAATACACCCATAAAAAAGCAGCCACTAGGGGCTGCTTGATATGAGTTATGAATATCTGAGATCAATCGATCTGCTTAACCTCAACGCGTAACTCTTTTGGTACTTCGAATACGATACTTTCTTCGCGACCACGAAGCTCAACCGACCCACCTGCACCAAGCGCTTGTAAGCGGGCAATCACTTGCTGGACCAAAATATCGGGTGCAGAGGCTCCTGCGGTCACCCCAATGCATTTCGCATTCTGTAACCATGATTCTTGGATATCAGCTGCAGAATCAATCAGATAAGCTGATTTACCCATGCGTTGCGCGAGTTCGGCTAACCGGTTTGAGTTAGATGAGTTTTTCGACCCTACCACCAAGACAACATCTGCATCATTCGCCAAATTCCGCACCGCTTCCTGGCGGTTAGTCGTGGCGTAGCAGATATCATCTTTACGTGGGCCGATAATCTTCGGGAAACGCCGGTGTAAAGCATCGATAACAGCGGAAGTATCGTCAACTGACAAAGTGGTCTGAGTCATAAAGCAGAGGTTATTCTCATCTTTAACATTCAGTTTCCAAACATCATCAGGCGACTCAACTAAATACATCCCGCCTTTCGGGTTGTTGTATTGTCCCATCGTGCCTTCAACTTCCGGATGACCAGCATGACCAATCAGAATAGCTTCTTTCCCTTTCCGGCTAGCGCGTGCAACTTCCATATGCACTTTAGTGACCAAGGGACAAGTTGCATCAAACAGCATCGTCAATTCACGAGCACGGGCTTCAGCTCGTACCGCTTGTGACACTCCATGGGCCGAGAAAATCAAAATGGAGCCATCTGGCACCTCAGCGATATCCTCGATAAAAATAGCTCCGCGCTCACGCAGGCTATCAACCACATAGCGGTTATGTACCACTTCATGGCGTACATAGATTGGCGCGCCATACATCTCGATCGCGCGTTCAACAATACTGATAGCCCGATCAACTCCGGCACAAAAGCCGCGTGGATTAGCCAGCAATATCTGCATGCATTGCCTCCTGTTGGGGATCTATCTCCAGCACTTCAATATCAAAGCTGACGATATGCCCTGCCAACGGGTGATTAAAATCAACAGTAATCGACTCTTCTGCGACTTCCCGCACCACGCCCGGCATTTCACTGCCATCACGAGTGGTAAACAGCATAATCGTACCCGCATCCGGCACACCGGTTTGCGCGAAATCACGCTGCGTAAAGTACTGAATCAAATCAGGGCTTTCTAAACCGAATGCATCTTCAGGTTGTAAGCTGAAAGCGTGTTTGTCACCCACTTTCAAGCCGATCAACTGCTGCTCCAGCGCATCGGAAAGGCTGTTATCGCCTAACCGAAATAGCGCAGGTTTACCGTGAATATGAGTTGATTCTGCCGTTGAACCATCTTCCAATTTCAGAGTGAAATGTACCAATACAGCGCTCTTGTCTTGTATAAAATGGTCTTGCATCCGCTCTGGCATATCACTCACCTTTATTCATGGCCGTTTTTTCAGCCGGACTTATAAAGCCTTCAAATATGACCAATGCAGCACCGATACAAATTGCTGTATCGGCGATGTTAAATGTCGGGAAATGCCAGTTATTGACGTGGAAATCAATAAAGTCGATCACCGCGCCATGCACCATACGATCAAATAAGTTACCTAATGCCCCACCGATAATCAGAGCATAAGCGCAATTGAGTAAACGCTGCTTGGCAGTAGAACGATACATCAGCACCATTAATATAACTGAAATACCGATAGCTATTCCGGCAAAGAACCAACGCTGCCAGCCACTTTTATCCGCAAGGAAGCTAAATGCTGCGCCAAAGTTCTGCGCGTAGGTCAGGTTGAAAAAAGGAATCAGTGGCACAGACTCATACAGCGCAAAGTGGGTCATAACCCACTGTTTGCTGCTGAGATCGACAATTACCACCAGTACAGCCAGCCATAACCAGCGCAATCCGGTCGAACAAATAGGTTTACTCATTAGGCGTACTTACGCTCTTCACCGTCGCCGGCAACGTTAGTGACACAGCGGCCGCACAGGTCAGCATGTTCCGCTACCAAACCGATGTCTTGAGTGTAGTGCCAGCAACGCGGACACTTCTCACCATCAGCTTTATTAAAGGTAATTTTCAGCCCAGAAATCAGCTCGCTTTGCAGTGCATCATCACCGGCATCGGCATAATCTGCGACTTTGGCCGCTGACGTCAGCAACACAAAACGTAGCTCATCTTGCAAGCTATTCAGACGTGAAGCCAGCTCCGGTGTAGCAAATAGTGTCACAGCAGCTTCTAACGAACCGCCGATACGTTTATCGCTACGCGCTTGCTCCAGTACCTTGTTGACTTCACCACGCACTTTTAATAGCTCAGCCCAGAAAGTATCGTTCATACTTTCATCGCCCGCCAACCCGAACAGACCGTCATACCACTCTTCCGTGAAGACATACTGTGGACGCTCACCCGGCATTTCGTTCCAGATTTCGTCTGCGGTAAAGGACATGATCGGTGCCATCCAGCGAACCAAAGCTTCGGCAATATGGAACAGTGCTGTCTGACAGCTACGGCGCGCAACGCTATCGCCTTTCGCGGTGTACTGGCGGTCTTTAATGATATCGAGATAGAACGACCCCATTTCAACCGAGCAGAACTGCATCAGGCGCTGTACTACCAAGTGGAAGTCGTAGTCTTCGTACGCTTCCATAATCTCGGCTTGTGCAGCTTGCGCACGGCCTACAGCCCAGCGGTCTACTACTACCATCTCTTCAGGTTTCACCTGATGCAACGCCGGATCAAATCCATTCAGGTTAGCCAACAAGAAGCGCGCAGTATTACGAATACGGCGATAAGAGTCAGCAGAGCGTTTCAGAATTTCATCAGAAACAGCGATTTCACCGGTGTAATCGGTTGACGCGACCCACAGACGCAGGATGTCGCCACCCAATTTATTCATCACATCTTGCGGGCTGATAGTATTACCGATGGATTTGGACATTTTACGCCCCTGGCCATCCACGGTGAAACCATGAGTCAGTACCTGACGATAAGGCGCTTTACCCTTCATCGCAGTCGCAATCATCAGTGAGGACATAAACCATCCGCGATGTTGGTCAGAACCTTCCAGATACATATCTGGGCTATGACCACCAAACTCTGGGCGAGCATCGACTACCGAAGAGTGGGTTGAACCGGAGTCAAACCATACGTCCAGAGTATCTGGAACTTTAACGTAATCAGCTGCATCAGCACCCAAAATCTCCGCCGGATCCAGATCCCACCAGGCTTGAATACCGTCTTGTTCTACACGCTTGGCTACTTCTTCCATCAGCTCAGTGCTACGTGGGTGAAGCGCTTCAGTCTCTTTATGCACAAACAGAGACATTGGTACGCCCCAAGTACGCTGGCGCGAGATACACCAATCTGGACGATTTGCTACCATGGTTTCGATACGCGCCTGACCCCAATCAGGGATCCACTGCACACCTTTGATCTCTTCCAGAGACTGCTTACGCAGACCTTTCTGATCCATGCTGATAAACCATTGCGGGGTAGCACGGAAGATGATGGGTGTTTTATGACGCCAGCAACATGGATAGCTGTGAACCAGTTTTTCAACTTTCAGCAATGCGCCTTTTTCGCGCAGCAACTCAACAATCACATCATTGGCTTTAAAGACAAACATGCCATCCAGTGTTGGATAAGTCCCCGCCAGATAGCAGCCGTTCGGGCCAACCGGGTTAGCCACTTCCAAACCATACTTCTGACCGATAACAAAGTCATCTGGGCCGTGGCCTGGTGCCGTATGAACTGCGCCAGTACCAGCATCCAGTGTGACGTGGTCGCCCAATATTGCTGGAACATCGAAGCCCATAAACGGGTGATTGAAGCGCAGCAGTTCCAGATCAGCACCTTTGCAGCTACCCAATACCGTCCACTCAGCAATGCCAGCACGCTTCATGACGCTTTCAACCAGATCTTCTGCCAGAATCAGACATTCGCCTTCAACCTGCACCAACTGATAGTTGTATTCAGCATTCAGTGAAATTGCACGGTTCGCAGGTAAGGTCCACGGCGTGGTAGTCCAAATAACCAGCGAAATCGGGCCATTAACATTCGTTGCACCGAATTTAGCACTCACAACAGCCACATCGACCGCGTTAAAACGCACATCAATGGAAGGCGAGGTTTTGTCGTAATATTCGACTTCAGCTTCAGCCAGGGACGAACCGCAATCAGTACACCAGTGCACTGGCTTCGCGCCTTTATGCAAGTGACCGTTATCAATGATTTTGCTTAACGCACGAATGATATTGGCTTCGGTTTTGAAATCCATCGTCAGGTAAGGATGGTCCCAATCGCCCAACACACCCAGACGGATGAAATCTTTCTTCTGGCCTTCAACTTGCTCCGCTGCGTATTTACGGCAGGCGGCACGGAACTCCGCGGCACTGACTTTTTCGCCCGGCTTCCCAATTAATTGTTCAACTTTTAACTCGATCGGCAGGCCGTGGCAGTCCCAACCTGGAATATAAGGTGAGTCGTAGCCGGACATTCCTTTCGCTTTAACAATAATATCTTTGAGAATTTTGTTAACAGAGTGACCAATGTGAATGTTGCCGTTCGCATAAGGAGGGCCATCGTGCAAAATAAAGGTCTTTTTACCCTTTTTGGCTGTACGAATAATCCCGTACAGATCCTGCTCATACCAACGTTTCAGCATGTCAGGTTCACGCTTAGCCAGATCGCCGCGCATCGGGAACCCTGTTTCAGGTAAATTCAGGGTATTCTTGTAGTCACTCATTAGATTCTCGGTTCCGTTTCGGCTAGAAATATTAAACCGGTGTCTTTAGCCCGAAAAATGTTCGGGCCGTCACCACATCATTGGCGATTTGCTGTTTCAACGCATCGAGCGAAGCAAAACGCTGTTCGTTGCGCAGTTTTGCGCGGAGCACCACATCAATATGGCGCCCATAAAGATCCATAGTTACATCGAGCAGATGAACCTCTAGCTGCTGGCGAACACCCGCAACGGTAGGCCGAGTGCCAATATTGGCAACACCGGGTAATGGCTTTGGACCCAAGCCATAGACCTCAACCGCATACACTCCTTTTACTGGAGCAACTAAACGTTTTAACGGCAAATTCGCCGTGGGGAAACCTATCGTCCGCCCCAGTTCGTCACCGTGAACCACTCGACCGGAAATACTGTATGGGTGACCAAGCAGAGTCTCAGCCAGCACCAGATCATCGTCATAAAGCGCCTGACGAATCGCCGTACTACTAATACGCAATCCACCATCACAAAAGCTATCGGTGCTGATAACATCAAAACCAAATTCAGCACCGGCTTGTTGTAACAGTTGAAAATCCCCCTGACGCCCTGCGCCGAAGCGGAAATCATCACCAACAGTTAAAAACTTAACACCCAACTTCTCTACCAGCAACTGGGCAACAAAAGCTTGCGCAGTATTGGCTGCAAAACGCGGATCAAATTTAACGCACAATAGATAGTCAACACCGGCTTTCGCCAGATATCTGGCTTTATCGCGTAAACGCGTCAATCGAGCTGGTGCTTTATCCGCTGCAAACAATTCCAGTGGTTGCGGTTCAAATATCATTACCATAACGGGCAGCCCCAAACGCTGACCTTCGCGCTTTAACTGCTCCAATAAGGCCTGATGTCCGCGATGGACACCATCAAAGTTACCGATAGTTAGCACGCAACCATGGTGGCGTGCCCGGATATTATGTATACCGCGAATTAGCTCCATAGCTGGCTCAAAACAGTGGAAATCGCCGGATTATACCTTGTACAGCGGTTAAGGTTAACCCGCGATTGGCACCTTTAACCGAAAGTCATACCATTTTACGAAAATTACGCAGGTAAAATCCCTTTTACTGACTTTATCCTGTAGAATACGCACGCCGTTGAATACAGAAGCAGGCTGAGATCTTTACAAGAACCACCGTCGAATCCCTTCAAGGCAGTGAACTGTGGAATTTTCTTTCGAAAGACTGTATTCCACAGCGCGAAGCTGGTAAAATCCCGCTCCATCACAACGTAGCAAGTGCCGCCCGTACAAACGGCGCTTATTTGCACAAATCCATTGACAAACGAAGGCTAAAAGGGCATATTCCTTGGCCTTTGAATTGTCCTCAATAGAATATATTTGGGAGTTGGACCTTGGCTAATATCAAATCAGCTAAGAAACGCGCCGTACAGTCTGAGAAACGCCGCAAGCATAACGCTAGCCGTCGCTCAATGGTGCGTACCTTCATTAAGAAGGTGTATGCGGCAATCGCAGCTGGCGATAAAGACACAGCGCAAAAAGCATTTAATGAGATGCAACCAATCGTGGATCGTCAGTCCAGTAAAGGCCTGATCCACAAAAACAAAGCAGCGCGCCATAAGTCAAACTTGGCAGCGCAAATCAACGCAATGCAGTAATGCATTACGTTGGCTGCTTCGTAAAAAGACCGGCCTAGGCCGGTTTTTTTATATCTAGAATTTGGCTAACTCATCAAATCGCAAAATGTATCTTGTCTTCAAGTAACCTGTAGCTATGCAATTTTCGACTTGAACCAATCGGTCTAACCGCTAAAAAGCGCGGAAAAATCTTTGTTACATACCCGCTGCACTGCGGGATGTTGAATCATCCGCTCAGCGAAAATAACGTAATACTCTTCCTGTACATTGTCTAAACGACCAATCTCGACAATTTCATCATCTTTGCCATAGGTGTCTGCTGCGTAGAGTGTCGGAGCAACAAAAATAGCGTTGTTATAGATAGCAAACGCTTTCATTAACGCCGCATCATCAAATTCCCCCAAGATTTCCACTTGTAGTCCTTTGCTGTTAATCCAGTTTAATAATTTACGCCCCAACATTGAGCGACGACCCGGGACCAACAACCGTTTTTGTTGCAAACACGCGGGGAAAGGCAAATCAGGAATTGGCTGACGACAGTAAAAACTGACACTGCACTCGCCGAGTTTTACTGAAAATAACCCTTCTTGCTGACTGGAATCAACTGGGCAGTCAGATAGAATCATATCCAACTTATGCTGACTCAACTGTTCCAGTAACATTTCATGAGTAGATTCAAAACAGCGTAAATGAATCTTTTCATGATCCACCACTGCAGTTTCCAATACCTGGCTAACTAAGCGCTTGGATAATGCATCAGCTACGCCAACATCAAATAACAAGTTGGATTCTTTGCGATAGTTAACGATATCCAACATTTCATGGCTGAGCATGAACATCTTATCGGCGTAACGAAAGACCAATTGCCCTAATTCTGATGGCACCAGCCCACGCCCCTGACGTTTAAATAATTTCCCGCCCAGGCGCTCCTCTAATGCTTTAATTTGCCCAGTAATAGTTTGTGGCGTTAGAAATAAAGCCTCAGCAGCCCCGACAACAGAGCCTTCCTTGCAAACTTGCCAAAAATAATAAAGATGATTGAAATTGATGTGCGACATTCGCATGTTGTTATCCCCTTAACATATCGGCGAGCCAGCCAGACCCCATGCACGACTAAACGTTCCCTGTTCTGAGACTTCACAAACGGTAAGCCTGGAAATCCATCAGGTAGAACGCCAGTGCCATTCGTAAAGGCACTGGTCATTCAAATATTGAATCAGTGCGTTATTTTTTTCTTCGCTGGCAAGGCCAGACGCAGCAAGCTATATCCAACAATTGCTGCAGTAGTCGAACCCAACAATATGCCTAATTTAGAATAGGTTGTCAGAGCAATATCTGCGCCTTCAAATGCCAGTGAAGCGATAAATATCGACATTGTGAAACCGATACCGCATAACACTGATACAGCAAAAATCTGCTTAAAATTAATTGCATCAGGTAGCTTAGCAACGCCTAACTTAACCGCGAGCCAACTAAAGAGGAAAATCCCCAGAGGCTTACCAATAAATAGCCCGCTGGCAATCCCCAGAGGCAATAATGATGTTAAGCCAGAGATTGAAACGCCTTGCAATGAAACTCCCGCATTGGCAAATGCAAATAACGGCAGTATCAAATAGGCTACCCAAGGGTGCAAGCCATGTTCCAGTGATTCCGATGGCGAACGCTTCTCTTGAGTGTGCAGTGGTATCATAAAACCAACAATCACACCGGCTAAGGTCGCGTGTACTCCAGATTTTAGAATGCAGACCCACAGTACCAATCCAACTAACAGGTAAGCCGATGTCTTCCCCACTCCACGCCAGTTCATATAACCCAATAGCGCAATAGCCGCCGCCGCGATCCCCAAGGCTTGTAGTGAGACTTCGTGGGTATAGAACAACGCAATAATAATGATGACACCCAAGTCATCAATGATGGCCAGTGCCAGTAAAAAGACTTTCAGGCTGGTTGGAACGCGGTTCCCCAGTAATGCCATGACACCCAGGGCAAAAGCAATGTCAGTTGCAGCAGGAATCGCCCACCCTTGACGGGTAACTTCATCAGCCCCATTAAACAGTAAATAAATCAAGGCCGGAGCTAACATACCGCCTAAGGCGGCAATTGCTGGGAAAACAGCTTTATCACGCCCAGCCAGTGAGCCTTCCATCAATTCACGCTTAACTTCCAAGCCGACGACCAGAAAGAATATCGCCATTAGGCCATCATTGATCCACAGCAACAGCGGTTTACTGATATCCAGTGATGCTATTTTGACTGATACCGGTACCTCAAGAAATGACTGATAAAACCCTTGTAGTGGGGTGTTGGCCATGAATAAAGCCACAACAGCAGCAAAAATCAAAATCAGGCCACCCGCAGCCTCTTGCCGTAAAAATTGACGAATCATGTTTGTCACAATGAATGACTCCCTTAAATCAGACAGTGAGCTTGTGCTCAACAAATTAATTCGTAGATTCTAGGATAATCATTAACTCGAAAAAAGTCGTTTTTATTGCATTGAATGATCGGATAAACCGAGTTATTAGTGATTTACATCACACCATTTAATGAGACTCAGATGAAAAAAATCCCCGAACTTCTTCGAGGATTTTTATTTTTCTATTTTATTAGCAAGTTAGCTAATAATTAACGGGTTAAGTCATCAAAGAATTTCTTAACGCCGTCTAAGAAGCTTTTAGAGCGAGGGCTGTTTTTCTCGCCCGCAACACCAACAAAACTTTCTTCCAGTTCACGCAGCAATTGCTTTTGTTTTTCACTCAGATGCACTGGCGTTTCAACCACAACGCGGCAGAGTAAGTCACCCTGACTACCACCACGTACAGATTTGACCCCTTTCCCACGCATACGGAACAGTTTGCCAGTTTGCGTTTCCGCAGGCACTTTCAGCTTAACTCGTCCATCCAACGTCGGGACTTCAATCTCGCCGCCCAAGGCCGCCATGGCAAAGTTAATCGGCACTTCACAATACAGGTTATTGCCTTCACGTTCGAAGATTGGGTGCGCTTTGACTTGCACCTGAACGTACAGATCACCTGCTGGTGCGCCATGCTCGCCTGCTTCGCCTTCACCGCTCAAACGAATACGGTCACCGGTATCAACACCTGCTGGAATTTTAACCGACAGTGTTTTTGACTTCTCAACCCGGCCATGCCCATGACATTTGTTGCATGGATCTTTAATGATTTGACCGCTGCCATGACAAGTAGGACACGCCTGCTGCACAGTGAAGAACCCTTGGCGCATATGCACCTGACCTGCACCACGGCAAGTCGAACACGTTACCGGAGAACTGCCCGGTTTAGCACCGCTACCATGGCAAACATCACATTCATTTAGCGTTGGGATGCGGATTTCTTTAGTCACACCGCGTACCGCTTCTTCCAGTGTCAGATCCATGTTATAGCGCAGATCTGAACCACGGGAAGATCGCTGACGACGGCCACCACCAAAGATATCACCGAAAACATCACCAAAAATGTCAGTAAAATCAGCACCGCCACCGCCAAAACCGCCGCCGCCCATACCACCTTGCTCAAAGGCGGCATGGCCATACTGATCGTAGGCTGCACGCTTTTGTGGATCGGTCAGAATTTCGTAGGCTTCCTTAACTTCTTTGAAATTTTCGCCGGTATCGTTCTCGTCCTGATTACGGTCCGGGTGATACTTTACCGCCAGGCGTTTATAGGCCTTTTTGATCTCACGTTCATCGGCGTCCTTTTTAACGCCTAAAACCTCGTAATAATCTCTCTTCGCCATTCTCTTTTTTCCTACCCTTAACATGCGTGCACGGGCGTAGAGTTTCCTCGACGCCCGTGCTGGTTTCCAGCAACAGTAAGGCCTACCACTGCTGTGCCCGCTTAAGGGCAATTATTTTTTATCTTTCACTTCTTCGAATTCGGCGTCTACCACGTCGTCTTCTTTTTTGGCACTGGTATCACCAGCATCACCGCCTGCGGCAGCTTGCTGTTGCTGAGCCATTTCCAGCAATTTGCCAGAAACTTGTACCAGAGCCTGAGTTTTAGCTTCTATCTCTGCTTTATCTTCGCTTTTCAGCGCCGCTTCGAGTGCTTTCACTGCATCTTCGATAGCAGTTTTATCTTCTGCTGGCAGCTTGTCACCGGCTTCTTCCAACTGTTTACGAGTACCGTGAATCAGATGGTCAGCTTGGTTACGGGTCTGAACCAGCTCTTCAAACTTACGGTCTGCTTCAGCGTTAGCTTCAGCATCGCGAACCATTTTCTGGATCTCTTCCTCGTTCAAACCAGAAGATGCCTTGATGGTAATCTTCTGCTCACGACCGGTATTTTTGTCTTTAGCAGACACATGCAAAATACCGTCGGCGTCAATATCGAAGGTCACTTCGATTTGCGCCATGCCGCGAGGTGCCGGCTGGATACCGTCCAGATTGAACTGACCCAGAGACTTGTTATCCTGAGCACGTTTACGCTCACCCTGAAGCACATGGATGGTTACCGCAGACTGGTTATCTTCCGCAGTAGAGAACACCTGGCTGTGCTTGGTTGGGATAGTGGTATTTTTAGTGATAAGCGGAGTCATCACACCACCCATGGTTTCAATACCCAGTGACAGTGGGGTAACGTCCAACAACAGAACGTCTTTCACTTCACCAGACAGAACACCACCCTGTACTGCCGCACCAATCGCTACAGCTTCATCTGGGTTAACGTCTTTACGTGGTTCTTTACCGAAGAAATCAGCAACTTTCTTCTGAACCATTGGCATACGAGTCTGACCACCCACCAGGATAACGTCCTGGATGTCGGAAACAGACAAGCCAGCATCCTGCAGAGCCACTTTCAGTGGTTCAATAGAACGATTGACTAAATCTTCTACCAGTGACTCCAACTTAGCGCGGGTCACTTTGATGTTCATGTGTTTTGGACCACTGCCATCCGCCGTGATATACGGCAGGTTAACGTCGGTCTGCTGAGCAGAAGACAACTCGATTTTCGCTTTTTCAGCTGCTTCTTTCAGGCGTTGCATTGCCAGTGGATCGGTACGCAGATCCATACCCTGGTCTTTCTTGAATTCTTCAACCAAATAGTTGATCAAGCGGCTATCGAAGTCTTCACCCCCCAAGTGGGTATCACCGTTGGTTGCCAGAACTTCAAAGGTTTTTTCGCCATCAACTTCGTCGATTTCGATAATTGAGATATCGAAAGTACCACCACCGAGGTCATAAACCGCGATAGTACGGTTACCGACTTCTTTATCCAGGCCGTATGCTAATGCAGCAGCAGTTGGTTCGTTGATGATACGTTTTACTTCCAGACCGGCGATACGGCCAGCATCTTTAGTTGCCTGACGCTGAGCATCGTTGAAGTATGCAGGTACAGTGATAACCGCTTCAGTTACTGGTTCGCCCAGATAATCTTCAGCCGTTTTCTTCATTTTCTTCAGCACTTCAGCAGAGATCTGCGGTGGTGCAATTTTTTGGCCTTTAACTTCTAACCAAGCGTCACCATTATCTGCTGCGATAATTTTGTACGGCATGATGTCTTTATCACGCTGTGCTTCTTCGTCTTGGAAACGACGACCAATCAAACGCTTGATGGCAAACAATGTATTTTGTGGGTTAGTGACAGCCTGACGTTTAGCCGGTTGACCAACCAGAGTTTCACCATCTTGGGTATAAGCGATGATAGAAGGCGTGGTGCGATCACCTTCGCTGTTTTCCAGCACGCGTGCTTTAGTACCATCCATAATTGCTACACAAGAGTTGGTAGTACCCAAGTCGATACCAATAATTTTACCCATCTAAAACGCCTCCACTAAAAAGTCATATTCGGTCAAGTTACTAATCTATATGTGGGCGAATTGTTTCTTTTCAACTGCCCGTATTTTCATAATCAATGTTTTCATACCCAGCATTCTACTGATGTATGCCTCCGCTGATTCGTGATTAGTCCCTGCGGTTGGGAATAAGATGGGGCCATGAAACGCAGCATCAAGGGGGGAGATGAAAAAAAATTACTTTTTATCACCCTCGAGATCATTGTTTCCAATCGCACAGATCATTATGATGCCGCGCGCACTGAGGGAATAGACGACTTTTTAGTCATTCAGGCGCTTTATACTTATTCGGATATTTATCCATTATTTTTAGCAATCTGTTATTACAGAGGACTTATGAACACCACCAAGTTGGCGAATCCTGGCCCATTAGGCCTGATGGGTTTTGGGATGACCACCGTCTTGCTTAACCTGCACAACGCAGGCTTCTTCCCCCTGACCTCTGTTATTTTGAGTATGGGGATATTTTATGGCGGTCTGGCACAAATTCTGGCAGGTATGCTGGAATATAAGAAGGGTAACACCTTTGCAGCCACTGCATTTACCTCTTATGGCGCATTTTGGCTAAGTTTAGTTGGTTTGTTGATGCTGCCTAAAATGGGTATGGCGGAAGCAACTGATGCACAATTCCTCGGCGTTTATTTAGGTTTATGGGGCATCTTCACACTGTTTATGTTCTTCGGTACTTTGCCAGCTAACCGTGCTTTGCAGTTTGTTTTCGGTAGCCTGACGCTACTGTTTGCTCTGCTGGCAGTCGGTAACTTTACCGGTAACCATTCGCTACTGGTTTTCGCCGGCTTCGAAGGTATCATCTGTGGCGCAAGCGCAATTTATCTGGCAATGGCGGAAGTATTGAACGAACAATACGGCCGCACAGTATTACCTATCGGTGAACCAAGCCCGGCTTTACGAGTACAACCTGTAGTTTAACTACAGTTCGCCCCGCAAACTTGCATTAAACGGCCCTCTGAATATTTATGTTCAGGGGCTTTTTTTATGCTTATTTAACACTTATAAAATAAAATTAATTATGTGCTTAAAATTAACAATATAAAATAATTAAATAGAATAATGAAAATAGATAAAGTAAATAAAAAACACATCATATAACATCAATATCCCGTAGGTAATATGAAGTATTAAAATTAAATATACTTAAGGACAAGCCTATGAAAATAATCATAAAACTATTAATAAGCGCTATACTAATAATATCTAACCCCATTTATTCAGATGAGGGAAATATCTGTTTTTATGAGTTTGATAATTTTGGCGGGGAGTCATTTTGCTCGGTAGAGGGTGAAAAAAAATCTGCTTATAATGGAGGGTTTGATAATAAAATAGAATCAATTTCTGTCCCATCAGGTATGATTATTACCCTTTATGATGACATTGACTACTCCGGCAATAAATTAATATTAAAGAATGACATTAATCTACAGAAACTAAAATCATCAGGGTTTTATAAAAAAATAAACTCATACCAAATAGCACCTGCTATTTGTTTTTATACCGAAGATGAGTTTCAAGGAAACAGCACTTGCTTAGCGTCAAATCAACAAATAGATTTTTATCACGATACTGAAGCAATCATTGAATCTGATAGAAAAATACTACCTATTTATAATGATAGTATTCAATCCATCACAGTACCCCAAGGGATGATTGCAACAATCTACAAAAATGATGATTTCCACCCTCCTTTTTTCAAGTTAACAGAAAGTATCACAGATAATAATTTAAAATCACTGGAAATGAGTGATGCAATTTCTGGCATCAAGGTATCACAAAGTAAAGGCCTAAGTTGCGATCAACAGTGTGTCATTGTAAATAGCCATAAAATACAACTTCCTGAAGTATTTGGTGAATATTGGAATGATGAACGACTGAAAAATAAACAAGTGTTGTTAGTATTTAATAGTAAAGATATCGGTGAAAACGATAATTTTGATATCCAGTTCTTTAGTAGCCCGGCAATTAGTATACATAAGAGATTCATAACATTCTCAGATCACCGCATGGTCGATAAATTCTATTTTGAGCGTTACAAATACAACGACAGCTTATCATTTATTATTCAAATTCAAAAAGATACTGTTGAAGTGCAATATATCCAGACATTGAGTCATTATTTGGTAGATGTTTCCCCTATTATCTCTTTTGCCAGAGACACTGAGATTAGCACTCCTCAAGAGATAATAATAACCAACTATAATAAAAATAATCCTTTAGTGCTCGAAAAATCTATTCTAACCGCTGATACAGGAGAGCAAAACTGGGAAAAAAGAGATTTAACACAAACAAGTAAAATAATATGTGCTTTTACGCCTTTTTTAAATATCTATAATTATCTTATACAAGGTAAATGCCAACAATTAGATGGCCTAGTATTTAGCGCACATGCTTTTTTCAATAGTAGTACCAAAGGAAAAACATTGCATATTGCCGGAAAAAGTAGTCCACTTAAACAAAACACGCTCCAAAAAGTTGAGTCTATAGCACCTGAAGGTGTTGATAATCATATGACTTTGACTTATATCGATAATAATAAACATCGTCATTCTCTGAGCCTCCCTGCTACCGCCAAAACCTGCATGGTTCCCCTCCACTCTTTACTAAATTCTCGCCCAACACGCCAAATAAGACCTCAATGTATTGATTGGACATTGGAAGTCATGACTGATTTTACCTTTTTATTCGGTCATAACTTAGAAACTTGGAATACAGCATTTTTTGGCAGAGTAATAGACTCTATCATTCGTACAGGAAGCACTGGTACAGTGGTAGAAGATCAAGAGGTGGAAAATAGATTAATCCAAGCTGTAAAAGAAAAAATAACCGATAAAACAACCAATAATTCCTTTGCGGATATTAAAACTGCTTTTGATTACGCTCAGCTTAGTTATCTATCCTATAGCTTTTATTCCTCTTCTGATGAACCTCCGTCGCGGGTGGAACTCTTACCGTTAGGTATTTATGAGTTGCTATTAGAGAATTTTATATACACACATACTACTCCAATAATAATTTCACAGGGTGAACCCGTTGAGCAAGCTGAATTAGAATTTGAAATAGAAATACTCCCAACACTAACACTCATGGAAGAATCAAAGCTTTCAGATGCCGAGGTTAGGAATGCCAAAGCTATGCGGAGAAAGCTGAATGAAACCATTGATCAATGGGAGCATCAGTATGAGCAAGGATACTCAGCTCAAGGCGCCATGATGGATGAAAATAGTGACGCCTTCACTAGACTACTTAATGCCGGAAATATTGTGACGGGGATTATCAAGCGAAGACTTAGGCTTCATCGCCCCGGAGAGATCTATGTGGTCGTCAAACTGCAAGGAAGAATTATTGCGATTATTCTTGCCGACCGATTTAACCGTGAAGATGAAGTTGAGCTGGTTGCATCAGCCACACAACCAGACTTTGTCCTACATCCCGAACGTGAAGGTACAGTCAGAGGCGCAGGCACAGCCGCCGTTCGAGCGTTAGGACGATATTTGCAACAACAAGGTGCCAGAACATTATATTCTGAAGTCATTTCTCAGCCCTCGGCTCGCGTCAAGCAGAAGGTCGGTTTTAATTTTAAAGGTGAGTTTTAAATCATCTAAAAATAGCCCAAGTTTTATGGGCTATTTTGTGATGAAATTGATTTGATACTGCTTTACTCGGCCAATACCTTCTTGGACATAGGAACTTTCACTTCACTATTAATATCATTGCGTAGATAAATTCCTAACAGGAATCCCACCAGTGATAACAACAGCATGTAATACGCAGGGGCCATAGGCGTCACTTTCATCAATAACGTGACCAGAATAGGTGTCAACCCACCAAAAATGGCATATGCCACATTGTAGGAAAAAGAAATGCCAGTAAAGCGAACCTCTGCCGGAAATGCACGCACCATGACATAAGGTACTGCGCCGACAATCCCAACACAGAATCCTGCCAACATATAATGGGTAAATAGCTGACTAGGGTCGGTCAAATTAGTGTGATAAAACGACCAAGTCGACACGGACAACATCAAGCTGCCAACAATAAAGGTTTTACTGGCACCAAAACGATCAATAGCCAAGCCCGCGATCACACAGCCAAAGACTAATGCCACAATCGCCAGACTATTGGCCTGTAATGCCAGGGCGGGCAAGACACCGAACTGTTTCTGTAAATAAGTCGGTGTCATGAGAATAACCACCACAATACCGGCAGACAGTAACCAGGTCAGTAGCATCGAGACGAACACTTCTTTCTTATGATTCACCACAACAGATTTCAGTGGTAATTCATCAGCCAGAGTTTTACGTGCCTGCATCTCTTTAAAGATAGGAGTTTCTTGCAACCAACGGCGTAAATACATGGCGAATAAGCCGAAAATCCCACCCAGGAAGAACGGCACACGCCAACCGCCATCTAAAATGGCCTGAGGGCTTAAGGTGGTGTTCATCGCAGTAGCCACCAGTGACCCCAGTAAGATCCCCGCAGTCAAACCAGCAGTGAGTGTTCCACAAGCAATGCCAATGCGCCGACGAGGTACATGTTCCGCGACAAAGACCCACGCACCGGGCACTTCGCCACCAATCGCCGCACCTTGTAATACGCGCATTAACAGCAATAGTAATGGCGCTGCGATGCCGATAGAGGCATAGGTCGGTAACATACCAATCGCCAATGTTGGCAATGCCATTAACAAAATACTTAGAGTAAACATCTTTTTACGGCCAACCAAGTCGCCAAAATGCGCCATGATAATGCCACCAAGCGGACGTGCCAGATAACCCGCAGCAAAAATACCAAATGTCTGCACCTGACGCAGCCACTCAGGCATATCAACTGGGAAGAAAAGATCACCAATCACCGCAGCAAAGAAAACGAAAATAATGAAGTCATAAAACTCAAGCGCCCCGCCTAAAGCAGCCAGAGTGAGCGTTTTATAATCTTGCTTATTCAACCGACGATTATGATTATGTTGTTGGGCAACATGAGGTTGCGATAAGTCGACTTGAGATGAATTGTGTTCTTGGGGCATATGACACCGTAATAAACCAGAGTAGGGGAAGAAAAATATTTTCAGCCTTTTGTAAAGTAAACATGACTATACCGTACAAAATTCCCCACACTGTCATAATGGTTTCTTATGTTGCAAAAAAAATTAATTTAGTTGTTTATATCGATAATTGCATTCTTAGGACGAAAAGCCGCTACCACTTCAGCATTGGTCTCTATATAAGGCCCATCCAGCAGCTGAATGCAGTAAGGCACACTGGCAAAAATCCCCGCAACCACCACTTTCGACTCAGCATCTTTCACCCCTTCCAGGGTTTCTTTGATGGATTTAGGTTGCCCAGGTAAGTTGATGATCAATGCCTGCTTACGGATAACGCCAACCTGACGGGATAATATCGCGGTAGGGACGAAATGGAGGCTGATTTGACGCATTTGTTCACCAAAACCAGGCATTTGTCGATCTGCGATTGCTAACGTGGCGTCAGGGGTGACATCGCGTCTTGCCGGGCCGGTTCCACCGGTGGTCAGCACTAAATGGCAGCCCATCTCGTCGACTAACTCACACAGGGTTTGTTCAATCAGAGTTTGTTCATCGGGGATAAGGCGGGTTTCTATTGCAAAAGGGGTAGTTAGCGCGCTTGCTAACCACTCTTCCAGAGCTGGGATGCCTTTATCCTGATATACCCCACTCGATGCGCGATCAGAAACGGAAACTAAACCTATACGTAATGCATTCATATGACTACCTCGACGAAAAGCCCTTTATCTGTGGCGAATAATAGCATATCCCATGTTATTGGAACCGCCCTCAGCCCCAGATAATAGGCAATAAAAAAGGCGGCTTACGCCACCTTTTCGTCAAATTACCGCGGAGAATCAATCACCGCCAGTCAAATTACAGCAGGTCTGAGATCATTTTCTCAAGTTTGCCCTGATCGACAGCAAACTTACGAATGCCATCAGCCAGTTTATCAATCGCCATTGGATCCTGGTTGTGCTGCCAGTAGAACTCAGCTTCAGTCAGTGGCGTTGGCTTAGCTTGAACTTCGCCGGTATAAGCCAGTTTACGCTCAACTGGGCCTTCGCTTTCTGCCAACTCTTTTAACAGAGATGGAGCAATAGTCAGGCGGTCACAGCCAGCCAGTTCAATTATCTCACCCAGATTACGGAAGCTTGCGCCCATAACCACAGTTTTATAACCGTGTTTTTTGTAATACTGGTAAATCTCGGTCACAGAAACCACACCTGGATCTTCGTGTGGTGCGAACTCTTTCTTATCACCATTAGCTTTGTACCAGTCAAGAATACGGCCAACAAACGGTGAAATCAGGAATACACCCGCTTCAGCACAAGCACGCGCCTGAGCGAAGGAGAACAGCAGAGTCAGGTTACAGTTGATGCCTTCTTTTTCTAGTTGTTCCGCAGCACGGATACCCTGCCAGGTAGAAGCCAGTTTGATCAGAATACGGTCATTGCTGATACCGGCTTCGTTGTACAGTTTGATCAAACGTTTCGCTTTTGCCACGCTAGCAACGGTGTCATAGGACAGGCGAGCATCAACTTCGGTAGAAATCCGGCCTGGGATCAGTTTCAGAATTTCCAAACCGATATTGACTGCCAATTTGTCAGTTGCATCAACGATTTGCTGAGCGTGATCACTGCTTTGTTCGCGAGCCCAGGCAATGGCTTCGTCGATCAGCTTGCGGTATTCCGGAATTTGAGCGGCATTCAGAATCAGTGATGGGTTAGTGGTTGCATCTTGCGGCTGATACAGCTTCATTGCCGCGATATCCCCAGTATCTGCTACTACAGTGGTGATTTGACGTAGGGAAGTAAGTTTATCGGTCATGTTGTCGTTTCTCATCGTTTGTGCATGAACTTTTGGCATGTCGCAACTTTTATCTCGGTCGAAATGGCGCTTCATCTCATTCGGAATGTTAGCGGTTTCGCAATATTAGCTATTTCGACGTCTGCCTTGTCTTGATAATAACATGCGTAAGCCTTGGTGCAAGGCAGTTAAACTGATTAAAAAAAGCGCAAACAGGCAGTATTCGGTTCGCAACCGTTTTCGCCTTTTAAAACAGCCAGAAACCGGTAGGTTAATAGCAACTTTATCCATTCTTATCGTGCTGAGACGATTTAGCAAAACTATATCATCTCTGACAACTCAATCTATCTATCCTAGCAATCGTCCAATCTTCTTTTTGCTACACTACGCTTTTTGCTACAGTGTCTTATTTAAATATACCCTAAATAATTCGAGTAGCGGGAAGATGGCAAGTGAGTGAGGTGAACGAAAGTAGCCAACGCACATGCCGCTTGAAGTATGACGGGTATTAAAAGGATGTCATCATGCTTATTGTCATTTCCCCAGCTAAAACCCTTGATTATCAAAGTCCCCTAGCGACCAAGAAGTTTACTCAGCCAGAAATGTTGGATAAATCACAACAGCTTATTGAGATCTGCCGTGAGCTGACACCAGCCCAAATCAGCAGCCTGATGGGAATTAGCGACAAACTTGCCGGTTTAAATGTCGCCCGTTTCAGCGAATGGCAGCCTGATTTCACACCAGACAATGCGCGTCAGGCGATTCTGGCTTTTAAAGGCGATGTTTATACCGGCATGCAGGCGCAGAATTTCAGCGCTGTCGACTTTGATTTTGCCCAACAGCATTTACGCATGCTTTCTGGACTCTACGGTGTATTGCGCCCACTAGATTTGATGCAACCGTATCGTCTGGAGATGGGAATAAAACTGGCTAACCCACGTGGCAAAGATCTCTATTCCTTCTGGGGCGACCAGATAACAGAGAAACTGAATCAAGCGCTGGAGCAGCAAGGCGATAACGTGCTGATAAATCTCGCCTCAGATGAATACTTTAAGGCCGTGAAACCAGCAAAATTAGCCGGTTCACTGATTAAACCCGTCTTTTTGGATGAGAAAAACGGCAAATATAAAATTATCAGTTTCTATGCCAAAAAAGCCCGTGGTTTGATGAGCCGATTTATTATTCAGAATAAGCTCACAAAGCCAGATCAACTGGTTGATTTTAATCTGGAAGGTTATGAATTTGATGCCGGGCTATCGGCGAAAAATGAGTTAGTTTTTAAGCGGGCTGAGCAACACTAGAAAGATAAAAGGGCCGTTTCCGGCCCTTCAGACTGCAGACAAACTCTAAGGACTCGATCTTGCAAGGTGAAGACAGGTAGAAGAGTAAAGCGTCCGCGCCAGGGATGGCGCGGCTTGAGCCTACAAGGATGTATTTACGGCGTCTTTACGATCTGCCTGTTTTCACCGTTACCGGCACTTTATCATTAACCTTAAAGGGCCGTATCTGGCGCTTTTAACTTTTTTTGCCAAATAACAAACTACTTTGGCAAAGCCATCAGGAAAGCGCGCAGTTGCGCAAAGTCTGCTGGCAAATCATGAGATAACAGCGGTAATTGTGCCCGAACTGCCAGTGGCTTTGGCAGCGGTAATTCTTGCCCCAAAATCTCTTCCACACTTTCTTTGAATTTCGCCGGATGAGCGGTGCCGATAAACAACCCAAACTCACCGTCTTGTAATTGATCACGTAGCACGCGGTAGGCAATGGCGGCATGAGGTTCTGAGATATAACCCAACCCCGCTAGCTCGCGCATTGTTTCTTTGGTGACGTCATCACTGACTGCGCCGTGGCCCAATTCTTTCAACTGCCAGATTTTACGACGATAAAGCTCCTCAACACGCGGCCAGTTATTCGGCTGACTGACATCCATAGCATTCGATAACGTCGCTACCGTCGGCTTCGGCTGCCATTGGCCGTTAACCAGGAAGCGCGGCACAGTGTCGTTGGCATTGGTGGCAGCAATAAAACGTTTTACCGGCAAACCTAACGATTTTGCCAGCAAACCGGCCGTCAAATCGCCGAAGTTACCACTTGGCACGGAGATAACCAGTTGGTTACGCGCTTCTTGCGGCAACTGGGCTACGGCTTCGAAGTAATAGCAAATCTGAGCCAGCAAACGGCTGATATTAATAGAGTTAGCAGAGTTAAGGCTCAACTCCTGCTTCAATTCTTCATCATCAAAGGCTTGTTTGACCAGTGCCTGACAAGCATCAAAATCGCCCTCAATAGCCACCGTGTGGATATTGCCACCTAACGTACAGAACAGCTTCTCTTGCAGTGGGCTGATTTTGCCACGTGGATAGAGGATCACCACGCGGACATTTTTCAAGCCATAGAAAGCATGAGCGACTGCCGCCCCGGTATCACCAGAGGTTGCGGTTAAGATAGTCACTGGCTGGTCGCCTGCCACTTCGGCCAGCATTTGCGCCATAAAACGTGCACCGAAGTCTTTAAAGGCTAATGTCGGGCCGTGGAACAGCTCCAGCGCAGCGATATCATTCTCAACCTGAGCAACCGGTGCCGGAAACTCAAAAGCGGCCTGAACACGCTTGGTTAATACTTCTGGTGCGATTTCATTACCAATAAAAGCAGACAGAATACGGCTGCTGCGGGTGACAAAATCCAGATCCAGCAGTTTATCAATTTCTGTCAGTTCAAACTCTGGCAACTCCAGCGGGAAGAACAACCCTTGTTGCTTGCCCAGGCCCTGTTTGATCGCTTGCGCGAAGCTGACCTGCTCGTTGTGATCTTTAAGGTTATACAGTTTCATGCGTTATCCCAGTAGTCGTGCGCCTGCGGTATCCAGACGGCAAATATGAACAAAACCTTCGTCGTTTTGCAGGTAATGATTTTGTAGCCAGCTCGCCATGCGCTGTGCGGTTTCGCTATCATTGCAGACGGCAAACAGCGTGGGGCCAGAACCGGAAATACCACAGGCCAGCGCGCCAATATCCTGCGCGGCTTGCCTTGCCGCAGCAAAGCCCGGCAATAATTGAGTACGGTAAGGCTCGGCGATGACATCTTTCATCATTTTAGCGGCCAGACTCGGCTGCTGAGTGTAGCAGGCATGAATAAATCCAGCCAAATTACGCCCATGAGCGATACAATCCTGACGGCGATACTGTGCGGGTAAAATAGCCCGCGCCTCAGCGGTAGAGACTTTAATCCCCGGATAAGCCATCACCCACAACCAGTCGTCAAAACCGGGCACGCTTTGGCTGATATAACCGGGTTGCTCGAGGATCAATTGCATCCCGCCTAAATAGCAAGGTGCAACATTATCAAAATGCACACTGCCGGAAACTCGCCCTTCCAGCTCGCCCATCATGCCCAGCAGCGTCACTTTATCCAGCGGTTTACCGCAGAATTCGTTCATTGCCATCAAGCCAGCAACAACAGAACAGGCACTGGAGCCCAGCCCTGAGCCAATCGGCATGTTCTTTTCCAGCACCATAGCGACCGGGATCTCTTTGCCCATTTCCTGACAAAAACGCTCCCAGCATTGATAAACAATATTTTCTTTTGGATCATCAGGCAACTTGCTGACAAAACGGCCTTCGTTGTGCAGACTAAAACTGTCCGATGCGGTCACACTGACACAATCGCCCAGCAAAGTGCCGTCTACTGGTGAAACCGCAGCACCCAGCACATCGAATCCAACGCTGACATTGCCAATCGATGCCGGAGCATAGATCTTAACCATATTTAAACTCCCAACTTCCATGATAATGTGCGTAAAAGATCAGCGAACACCCCTGCAGCAGTCACGTCATTACCCGCACCATACCCGCGAAGCACCAACGGGATCGGCTGATAATAGTGGGTATAGAAGGCCAACGCATTCTCACCATTTTTTACTTTATACAGCGGATCGTTACCATCGACCGCATCCATCCGAACGATACAGCGCCCCTCTTCAATCACACCGACATAACGCAGCACTTTGCCCTGTTCTGCGGCATTCGCCACCAAGCGGGTAAACTCGGCATCCAGTGACGGCAGGCGAGCAAGGAAGCTGTCTACATCACCGTTTGCATCGAAACTTGCTGGTAGAACGGACTCAACTTCGATATCAGCCAATTCAAGTTTGTACCCTGCTTCACGGGCCAGGATCAACAATTTCCGGGCGACATCCATGCCGGAAAGATCATCGCGTGGGTCTGGCTCGGTATAACCCAGCGCTTTGGCCTGCAATGTAGCCTCTGATAAGGTCATCCCTTCGTCAAGCTTACCGAAGATGAAAGAGAGTGAGCCTGACAGAATGCCAGAAAAACGCATTAACTCGTCACCTGCATTAAGCAAATTCTGTAAATTTTCGATAACAGGCAGGCCTGCACCGACGTTGGTGTCATACAAGAATTTACGGCATGACTTCGCTGCCGCCGCGCGCATCTGACGGTAGTAATTCATCGATGAGGTATTGGCTTTCTTGTTTGGTGTCACAACATGGAAACCATCTGCCAGAAAATCTGCATATTGATCCGCAACAGCCTGACTGGATGTACAGTCGACAATCACCGGGTTGAGCAAGTGATACTCTTTCACCAGACGAATTAAGCGACTTAAGTTAAACGGTTCTTGCACTTCGGCCAGTTCATGACGCCAGTTATCCAGCGAAATACCGTGCACATTGGTTAACATGGCTTTGGAATTGGCGATGCCGCAAACGCGCAAATCGATATGGCGCTGCTTCAGCCAAGGTTGTTGACGATAGATTTGCTCGATTAATGCTCCACCTACACCGCCAACGCCTATGACAAACACTTCAATAACCTGATCGGTATTGAACAGCATCTGGTGACAAACCCGTACACCGGTAGTGACGGCATCATTGCTAACCACCACAGAGATAGAACGCTCGGACGAGCCTTGCGCAATCGCGATAATATTAATATTGGCACGAGCCAGTGCTGAGAAGAAGCGAGCCGAGATGCCACGTAAAGTGCGCATGCCATCGCCAACCACTGAGATAATCGCCAGATGTTCCATCACATCCAATGGCTCTAACAGACCATCTTTCAACTCCAGATAGAACTCTTCTTCCAATGCTTTGCGAGCGCGAATTAACTCACCTTGCGGCACACAGAAGCTGATGCTGTACTCAGAAGAAGATTGAGTAATAAGTACTACTGAGATACCGCTGCGCGACATCACCGCAAAGACGCGGGCAGCCATACCGACCATACCTTTCATACCTGGGCCAGATACGTTAATCATCGCCATGTTATTCAGATTGGTGATGCCTTTCACTGGGAAGCCATCATCACTACTTTCCCCACCAATCAAGGTGCCGGGAGCTTGCGGGTTAGAGGTATTTTTTATCAGGCAAGGAATTTGGAACTGAGCAATAGGAGCGATAGTGCGGGGGTGTAAAACTGAAGCACCAAAATAGGACAGCTCCATCGCTTCCTGATATGACATCGATTTCAACAGGCGAGCATCAGGTACGACGCGGGGGTCACAAGTATAAACCCCGTCCACGTCGGTCCAGATCTCACAACAATCAGCGCGTAAACACGCAGCCAGCACCGCAGCAGAATAATCTGACCCATTGCGCCCCAGTACCACCAACTCCCCTTTGTCATTACCGGCAGTGAACCCCGCCATCAGGATGATATGGTCAGCAGGAATACAGCTGGAGCCTATGCGGCGGGTAGATTCAGTGATATCAACTGTGGACTCGAGATAATGACCCTGTGCCAACAATTTCTCGACTGGATTAATCACGCTGACTTTATAACCTTTCGCCTGGAATAATGCTTCCATAATGGCAATGGACAATTTCTCGCCACGACAGATGATGGCGGCATTGATGCTGTCCGGGCATTGACCGAGCAACGAGATACCGTGCAGGACGTGTTTGAGTTGCGCAAACTCATGAGCCACCAGCGCTTTTAAACGTTCATATTCAAAGCCTGGTTGCACATCAGCCAAGCCACGCAATAGCTCCGAAAAAATCCGTTCCGCATCACTGATGTTCGGCGAGATATCTTGCCCAGCCACCATTTTGTCGATCATCGCCACCAGATGGTTGGTAATCTTAGCGGGAGCAGACAATACCGTCGCCACTTGTCCCTGACGCGCATTACTTTCAATGATATCGGCAACACGCATAAAGCGTTCTGCATTTGCTACTGATGTCCCGCCAAATTTCAGCACTCGCATTTCTGATTCTCTCCCGCTTTCGCGTTTTTTTATCGCAAACTTTTTTGCAAAGATTTGATTGAAAAAAAAAGCCCGCACTATTTAGGTGCGGGCTTTTTTCTGTTGTTTCCTGTACGCGTCAGCCCGCCCCGTAACCTGTGGTTTCGGTGGTGGTAATAATTGTTGTGTTCAGGCTGATGTATCGCATGTCGTCTGTCTGTCTCATAAATAATGTGGCTCTACCTCTATTGGTTAAAGCAATCGTCCCCTCAAGTCAATTTTTTTCAGTCGCCACCCTCGCGAAATGAACCTCTCACTGCTGAGCTATTGTCTTATCTGGCGAGCTTTTTTAGGCGAAATAAATAAATTAACCCCCTTAAAACCAGATTATAAAACTAAAATGAAAGCATTTATCACTACGATATACTCTGTGGTTTTTTTTCACTTAATCAGAAGAAATAGGGTAATAAGCGATAGAGACGATCTTTAAACGATAAGAGGATACTTGGTGGCAGAAATACACTCGATTAAGAAATAAAGCCGTCTTTTAGAGCTTGGTTTTTTGCTCAAATGATTCAAAAGGCAACAAAAATGAAAACTTTGTCACTTATATTTACATTTTACTAACATTGATGATAATTCTTCTAATGCTTTTAGGCGAAACAGAGCACTAATAAGAAAAGTGAGTCAATTGCCATAATGACAAAATAATATTGATTTTAAACAATAAAAATCAACAGATTAGGGAAATCACTTTTAGATTCCCTCGAATATTCAATTTTTAATATTAATAACACTGAATCGGTAACATAATTTAACCAACTATCGCTTAAGCTGGTATTCTTGTAAGTCTTTTTCACAAAAGTGTTAACGTGCTACAATTGAATTTGATATATGTCAACAAAGCGTAGTTTTGTTGGGTGGTAAATTCGGCTCACACTGTTATATTGCTGTTAATAGGGTTAGGATATGCGCCGCTTTTGTCGCCTTTGGGGCTGTAGGGAGTAACACCCCGACCAAGCTAGTGATGTTGTTGACGTTGATGGAAAGTGCATCAAGAACGCGTTTACGTACTTTAGTCATGTGATGAATGGGATGACGAGTAACTAGTCAATAAAAATCCTAATATAACAAAGACTTCTGTACTTCCTATTTCTATTTTGTTGGCAATTTTAGGTAGCAAACATGCAGACCCCGCACATTCTGATCGTAGAAGACGAGATAGTTACTCGTAACACCCTGAAGAGCATTTTCGAGGCGGAAGGCTATGTTGTTCATGAGGCTAATGATGGCGCAGAAATGCATCACATCCTGTCTGAGAATGATATCAACTTAGTTATCATGGACATCAATCTGCCGGGCAAAAATGGCCTGTTGCTGGCACGGGAACTTCGTGAACAAGCAAGTGTTGCCCTAATGTTCTTGACAGGTCGTGACAACGAAGTCGATAAAATCCTTGGCCTGGAAATTGGTGCTGATGATTACATCACTAAACCTTTCAATCCGCGCGAATTAACCATTCGGGCGCGCAACTTGCTATCACGTACCATGAATTTGGGTAGCGTGGGCGAAGAGCGTCGCTTAGTCGAAAGCTATAAATTTAACGGCTGGGAACTGGATATCAATAGCCGCTCATTGATAAGCCCTGCTGGCGAGCATTATAAGCTGCCACGTAGTGAGTTCCGCGCCATGCTGCACTTCTGTGAAAACCCGGGCAAAATCCAATCCCGTGGCGAATTACTGAAGAAAATGACCGGTCGCGAGCTGAAACCGCATGACCGTACTGTTGACGTGACTATCCGTCGTATTCGTAAGCATTTCGAATCGACGCCGGACACCCCAGAAATCATTGCCACTATCCACGGTGAAGGTTATCGTTTCTGTGGTGACCTGGAAGAGTAACTCTCTGACTCGTCTACGAAAAAAGCCAGCATTTAAATGCTGGCTTTTTTATTGACTTCATATTCAGCCGAACACTTTTATTGCCACGGTATAATCGGCACTGCGCTTATTGCGTTTTTCGGCGAGCCGTCGACAACTCTATCTGAGTAAGTCAGGTAGATTAAGGTATTACGTTTCGGATCGTAGAAACGCACGACCTGTAGCTTTTTAAATACCAATGAAGTCCGCTTCTGGAAAACCACGTCTCCATCGGATTTTCTATTCTTAATTTTGTCACTTAACTCAATGGGTCCCACTTGCTGGCAGGAAATAGCAGCATCTGAAGTATCCTCCGCTAACCCTAATCCTCCTTTGATACCCCCGGTTTTTGCCCGGCTGATATAACAAGTTACATTTTTAACATCAGGATCATCGAAGGCTTCCACCACAATTTTATGGTCAGGCCCTAAGAGTTTAAATACCGTGTCAACAGCGCCAATTTCTTCCGCATGGGCCGTTATTACCCCGAAAGAAAGTATACAACCAAGGAATATCCAATTTTTTTTCATACACTTACTCCATACTGTTGAATAACGTTATCCAACGTTAAATATTTTCACTAATAATAAAATATTGGTTAAAAAGTGACTTTATCAATCTTAGATACTTTTTTAGCACACAATGCCATTAAATTCTTAAGCAGTCGGGAGCATAAAAAGTTGCTACTATGCGGCAGAGCTATTCTTTCATATCACTAATACCCTAAATTTAGGCCGCTTTACGAGGAAGATCTATGGATCAAGCCAGTATCATTCGTGATTTGCTTAGCTGGCTAGAAAGTCATTTAGACCAGCCTTTAGCATTGGACAATGTCGCTGCCAAAGCAGGCTATTCAAAATGGCATTTGCAGCGAATGTTCAAGGATGTCACCGGGAATGCCATCGGTGCGTATATCCGCGCCAGAAGGTTATCAAAAGCCGCTGTCGCACTACGACTAACCAGCCGCCCTATTCTGGATATTGCATTGCAATATCGCTTTGATTCGCAGCAGACTTTTACCCGCGCGTTTAAGAAACAATTTGCGCAAACACCAGCCTTGTACCGTCGGGCAGAAGATTGGCATTCAGCAGGGATATGTCCGCCGATTCGCTTAGGTGACTATATACTGCCTCAGCCTGAATTTATTACCTTACCAGAGCAGCATTTGGTGGGGCTGACACAGAGCTACTCTTGTACGCTTGAGCAAATAATGACTCATCGTTCTGAATTGCGAGTGCACTTCTGGCAGCAGTATCTGGGTGACGCAGACCATTTGCCACCTGTGCTTTATGGCTTACATCACTCTCGTCCCAATCAGGAGAAAGATGATGAGCAAGAGATTTTCTACACGACAGCCATCGAACCACAACATGTGCCGGGTAATGTGCAGGAAGGGCAACCGGTTATTTTACAAGGTGGTGAGTATGTGCAGTTTAGCTATGACGGGCCACCAGATGGGTTGCAGGACTTCATTCTGACACTGTATGGCACCTGTTTGCCACAGTTAGCGTTAACCCGTCGATGTGGATACGACATCGAACGATTCTTCCCTCAGGGAAGGCCGAAAGATGGGCCTCCGGCCTCGCTGAAGTGCGAGTATCTCATTCCTATCCGGCGTTAACGCTGTAGTTCATCCAGTGCTGGCATATCCAGGTGAGCGGTATCGCCAGCACTTTCAATCACCCAACCAGAAGCCAACCACGGGCTTTCCTGATAATCAACCCGTGATAGCGAGCAGTTACGCAAACGCAGGCGCCGCTCCGCGTGGGCGGGCAACCCCAACAGCGTGCTCAACAAGCACCCCAGCGCCATACCGTGACTCACTAACAACGGCTTACTACCAGCAGGAAGCTCCAAACAGCTATCCAGTGCCGCATGCATCCGCCGCCCTAGTTCAGCCATGGATTCCCCACCTGGAATTCGACCATCTTCAGTGCCATTGATCATCTGTTTACGCCACTGTTCTTCTTCTGGCGTTAAACTCTCAATCGGGCGCGTTTCCAGTACACCCATATTCAGTTCACGCAGGCGCGGATCTGTCACTACCTTTAGCCCACAAGCATCGGCGATAATTTTTGCCGTTTGCTGCGTACGCCCAAGGTCACTGGTAATAATATGCGTGATACCTTGGCTACGAACTCGTTGCGCAACCAAGTGAGCCTGACGTTCGCCAATAGTGGTCAGTGGGCTGTCCGATTGGCCCTGAATCTGGCGCGATGCGTTCCATACGGTTTCGCCGTGGCGCACGAGAAATACCTGTAGCATGTCATTTTTCCGTTATACTGCGTGAAATAAACATTTAAGAATTATTGAGATTTACTATGTACCATGTTGTTGCCGCAACTACCAACCCTGCAAAGATTAAGGCTATTAGCCTCGCTTTCGATGATGTTTATGGTCCCAGTCAGTATCGCATTGAAGGTGTCAATGTCGACAGTGGCGTTCCCCTGCAACCGATAGGCAGCGCTGAGACACGCACAGGAGCCAGACAACGAGTGAGCAATGCACGCCAGATGCGCCCTGAGGCAGATTTTTGGGTCGGGGTTGAAGCAGGTATTGAAGATAATATGACCTTTGCATGGATGGTAATTGAACACTTACAGTGGCGAGGAGAGTCCCGCTCTGCCAGCTTGATGCTGCCGGATATTATATTGCAAGGGATTCGCCAAGGCCGTGAGCTGGGCGACGAAATGGCAGATTTAACCGGTATATCGAATGTGAAACACAAAGGTGGAGCCATCGGGATTTTCACCGACGGCAAATTGACCCGAACCAGCGTCTACCATCAGGCTCTGCTGCTGGCACTGGTTCCCTTTAATAATGAGATTTACCAGCGTCCAGTACAGTAAAACTCAATTCAAGATGATTTGTTTGCCAATAACTGCGCCTCAAGCCAGCTCTTTAACTGAGGAGGAGCGGCCTTTAGGCTATTGGAGCCTCGCGTGATAGTCGCAATCCCAGCACCCAACTGATTTTTGAGCTCGCGCTGGCTTAATTCCCCTCGCATTAACTCCTCAATGATACGAACCCTTGTCCCCAGAGCCGTGCGCTCATCCGGTGTCAACATCAATTGCAGTAGCGGTAAATGAAGATCTTGCGCAGTGGCGTCTTGTAACAATGCAACAAAAGTCAGCCAGTGCTGATTGTCGTCATTCGACAGATTCGGATCGGTCAATCGTAGTTTTGTCATAATAGAGAAAGCCGCCATACTATTTAACTAGTACAGCAGCTTACCATAACCTCAGATATAGCCAAAGAACTTGGCGTTACGCCGCAGCAGCGTCAAGGACGAAGATAAACCTCAAAGTCATTGGCGTCGCAGGTAGGCAGCAAGCAAACACATCCCGATGAGCTTACTCTTGTAAGTGATTCGGGTAAGCGCGCGTAGCTAACCCCCCTGCGGCGTCAAGGACGAAGAGAAACCTCAAAATCATTGGCGTCGCAGGTAGGCAGCAAGCAAACACATCCCGATGAGCTTACTCTTGTAAGTGATTCGGGTAAGCGCGCGTAGCTAACACCCCTGCGGCGTCAAGGACGAAGAGGATCAGTAACGTCTTTGCCACTCGGCATCACTCAGCACCTTAGCTGGGCGATTCATAAAGTGGCGATAGAACGCATCATAAGCCAATACGTTTTTCACATAACCTCGTGTTTCAGAGAACGGGATACTTTCGATGAATGCCACAGCATCCACTTGCCCGCCGCTATTTCCCAGCCATGTATTGACCCGCGATGGGCCTGCGTTATAGGCCGCGCTGGAGAGGATCCGATTGCGCCCAAATTGCTGATAGACCTCTTCCAGATAGCTGGTGCCAATCTCAATATTGGTAACAGGATCAAGCAATTGGCTGCTATTCACATAACCGGGAATGTTATTCAGTTTAACTGTGTGCTCCGCAGTCCGTGGCATCACCTGCATCAGGCCCGAGGCTCCCACCGGCGATTGCGCTTTCGGGTTCCAGGCACTTTCCTGACGAGCTATCGCCATAGCATAACTTGGCGTTATCCCCTTGCCTTCCGTCGCCTGACGGAACTCTTTTGGCCAGGCCAGTGGGAAGCGCTCTTCCAGATGGTCCCATAACTTGGCAACAATGGTGGCCTGAACACTCAAATCGGCCCACTTCTGATTAAATGCATAGCGTGCCAGTGCTTCCTGCTCAGGTTTGCTGCGGCTGGCAACCAGATAGCTCCACTCGTTGCGTGCCAGATTATCCATATTCCAATACATCAATTCGCGCACCCGAGCAATTTCGGGCCGTTGCGCTAGCGAGGCATCAGGTTTGGTCGCAATCTCAACATTAATCGGGTAAGGAACACCCAGTTTTTGGGCGGCTACCATCGGATAGAAGCCTCGCTCCTGCATCAGACTGCGCAGGATGGCTTCGCCCTCTGCCTTCTTACCTTGCTCTAACAACAATGAAGCACGCCAGTAGCGCCACTCATCTTTACTTTGTGCATCTGCCGGCAAACGGGCCATCCACGCAGCTAACCCTTGGCGATCGCCCGTCCCTAGCGACATACGGATACGGCGCTCTAGCAACGGGGTGGAATGGCTACGTAAAGTGACTTGATCGCGCCATTTAGCTTGGTCATAAGTCGCATCATTGCCCATCAAACGCCAGGCGACCGCTTCTTCCAGCTCCAACTTCTCGTTGTCACTCATTTTTTGCAGCCGCGCCAAGGTTGGGATCATCGCGCGCGCATTTTCCACGTCCTGTCGCGCCAGTCGGGTAAATGCAATTGTGGTGGCAGAACGGGTGAAGTCAGTCGGCCCGACGGTACGAGCAAAGCTTTCAACACTGGCAGGATCACTTTGCAGTTTCGCCAATGCCATCCCCATAGTTTGGTAATCTGCTGGCAACTGTTTGAGTAAATAACTCACCAAACTGGCATTGCCCTCTTTAAGAGCAAGCTTCATACGGGCCAGTGTTGCCAGTGGAGTCTGATGCCCGGCTTGTTGCCAGACACTGAATAATTTATCGCAACTACCTGGAAGCGCCTGGCCGTTGAGCCAAATTTCACTGGCACCATCCCAGGCAACTTGCTGTTCACCCGTTGCCCATTTGGCATAGTAATAATTACAGCGGGCCGCTGCCGGTTTAGGCGCTTGCGGACTGAACGCCAATAACCCACGCCAATCTTCACGACGCGCCAGTTCATTTACAAAACGGGATGATAGCGAACGTGCAGGTGGCAACGTGGGATTCCGACTCAAAAAGTCGGTTACTTGCGCCGCACTCACTTGGCTTAAGTCTTGAGTCAACTGGCGGTATTCCAGATACGGATACAAAGGATAATCGCGTAACGTCGGCATCAGTTGCGCCACGGTATCCATCTGGTTACTGTCCCAGGCCAGCTTAACTTGCTGATAGCGTTGCCGTTGGGCATCAATGGAGTCGGCGAATGCCACCCCTGAAGTCGTCACCAGACACACGCCAATCGCCAGATATCGCCACTTGTCCATACTTACTGTTTCCTCACTGGTTGTTGGCTACTGCATTTTACTTACCGCAACTTCTGATTAGCATAGTCATAATTAGTTCCGGCAGCAGGATATACTAACTAAGAGTTTCACCTGATAGCCAGCGATTACACGTACAAAGATACCCGTCATACTTCAAGCTGCATCTGTGTTGGCTGCGCTCAAGTAGCCATATCATTGACTAGAGTCACCCCATCAGGATTGACTCAATTGCGGCCTTCCCGCAACCCGAATTATTTGGGTATTGGCATGGATAATCAATCTGTTCGGATAATGAATTAAGAAGCTTAATATTCAACAGATTAGCTAATAATCACCACTAAATATTTCGACTTTATTATCTCAGATCAAAACACTATTTTGATAAAAATCTACTATCCTTGCTTAATATAACTATGTCGTTGTAAACATAATTGTTGTAAACATATCATTCAGAATAATTTTTTGTCTTTTAATAAAAATCAAATAATTAAGGAGCAGGATCTTTTCATGGAAGAGTATTCACTGCCCTGCGCCGTTAGCCTCGACGGTAATGAGATGAAAAACGGATAGATTTCAGATTTTCAATTTTTAATTTTTAAGAAGGTTCTTTCAATGCAAAACTCATCAAATCCCAAACCCGCCTCGCCACCGCCAGAAGGCCAGGCTTGGTATCAACTTACTGTGGAAGAATCTTTGCAGCAGTTAAAAAGCCGCGAAGAAGGGTTAAGCCAACAAGAAGCTGAAGAACGCCTTAAACAATACGGCCCTAACGCGCTACCTGCCAAAAAAAGTAAGCACCCCCTGCTACAATTTCTCGCTCATTTTAATGACGTCCTAATTTACATCTTATTAGCTGCTGCGTTAGTCAAAGGCCTTATGGGCCACTCTGTCGATACCATTATCATTCTTTGTGTCGCCGTCATTAACGCATTAATTGGTTATGTTCAGGAAAATAAAGCCGAGAAATCACTGAAAAGCATCCAAAACATGCTCTCCAGTAAAGCGGTGGTCATTCGTGATGGCAATGCAAAAACCATTGATGCACAAGATTTGGTGCCGGGTGATATCGTCACATTGAAACCGGGGGATAAGATCCCGGCTGACTTGCGCTTACTCGAAGCCCATAATCTCCAAATTGAAGAAGCTATCCTGACGGGCGAATCAACCGTTGTTGAAAAGCAAATTGAAGTCATTGAAAACGAATCAGTGATTGGTGATCGTAAAAACCTGCTGTTTTCGGGCACGACTATCAGTGCCGGTACCGCGAAAGGGGTGGTAATTGCCAGTGGTGGTAATACTGAGCTGGGCCATATCAACCAGATGATGTCAGCGGTTGAAGCCACTCGTACCCCCCTGTTGCAACAGATGGACCGCTTGGGCAAAGCAATTTTCATCCTGATTCTGGTGATGATGGCATTCTTATTCGTCTTCGCCTTTATTCTGCGCGACCTGCCGGTCAATGAGCTGTTGCTAGCGCTAATAAGCCTGGCGGTAGCCTCGGTGCCTGAAGGGTTACCGGCGATTATTTCGATTATTCTGTCCTTGGGTGTGCAAGCAATGGCGCGTAACCGCGCGATTATTCGCAAGCTGCCAACGGTAGAAACTCTGGGTGCCATGACCGTCGTCTGTTCTGATAAAACCGGCACCTTGACGATGAACGAAATGACCGTCAAAGCGGTGATTCTGGCCGATAATTGCTACCGGGTCACCGGTGAAAGCTATGAGCCCGTAGGTAACATTTATCCAGAAGGCAGCGAGCAGCAAGCCGTGCTGGAAGGGCCGTTAAAAACATTTATCACTGCGGTGAATTTATGTAATGACAGCCAGATTCAAAAGAACGACCAAGGCCATTGGACTATCGTCGGCGGCCCAACCGAAGGCGCATTGAAAGTCTTAGCGGCCAAGTCAGGTATTGAGCTGGGTCAGGTGAGTCAACACGGCAAAATTCCTTTCGATTCTGCCTATAAATATATGGCCACCAGCCATCAGGTTGAGTCCGAAAGCTGTATCTTCCTGACCGGCGCGCCAGATGTGCTGTTTACCTTCTGCCAGCAAGAACTGACGGATAAGGGCGTCATTCCCTTCCGCCGTGATTACTGGGATGCAGAGATGACGCGCTACACCAAGCAGGGCCTGCGCATGTTAGCGGCGGCCTATCGTCCAACGGAACAGATGGTCAGCGAGTTAGGGCACAGCGATATCCAGCAAGGTATGATATTCGTCGGCATCGCCGGGATGATGGACCCACCACGGCCCGAAGCTATTGACGCCATTGCTACCTGCCAACAGGCTGGCATTCGCGTGAAGATGATAACTGGCGACCATCAGGAAACCGCGATGGCGATTGGTGCCATGCTGGGTATAGGTAATGGCCAAGACTCCATTACCGGCGGCCAGTTAGAGCATATGGATGATAAGGAACTGGCTGAAGCCGCTGTTCGTTATGATATTTTTGCCCGTACCAGCCCAGAACACAAACTGCGTCTGGTAAAAGCACTACAAGAGAAAGGCGAAATCGTAGGAATGACCGGCGATGGCGTTAACGATGCACCGGCACTGAAACAAGCAGATGTTGGGATCGCCATGGGCATCAAAGGCACCGAGGTGACAAAAGAAGCCGCCGATATGGTGCTATCAGATGATAACTTCGCCACCATTGCTCACGCGGTTGAAGAAGGCCGCCGTGTCTACGATAACCTGAAGAAAACCATTCTGTTTGTCTTGCCGACCAACCTGGCACAAGGATTGTTAATCATCTTTGCTATCCTGGTAGGTGCAGTTATTCCACTGACGCCATTGCAAATTCTGTGGATAAATATGGCAACCTCCACCACGCTTTCATTCGGTTTAGCATTTGAACCGGCAGAAAGAGGCATCATGCGCCGCAACCCGCGCGACCCATCAAAACACGTGTTAGATGGTCATGCTATTTGGCGTATCGCGTTTGTCGGCACCTTGATAGCGTGCAGCGCCTTTGCACTGGAAGCCTACATGGAACCGCGCGGCTACAGCACTGAATTCATCCGCACCGTGTTGATGCAAACCCTGGTAACGGCACAATGGATTTACATGTTTAACTGCCGCGTGATGGACAGGTTCCCGCTGAACAAAGAAGTCTTTGTTAATAAGGGGCTGTGGTTGGTTTCTGGTGTACTGATTCTGTTGCAGTTAGCCATTATCTATCTGCCATTTATGAATACCGCTTTCGGTACTGAGCCATTACCCGCTTATTACTGGGGTATCACGCTGTTGGTCTCCATCGCCATCTTCTTGATTGTAGAAGTCGAAAAATGGATCATCGGGCGCTTCAAACGCGCATCGAATTCAGTCTGATATCAATCAGTGCTCCCCTTCAAGCCCGGCGATTCTGCCGGGCTTTTTTTATATATCGCAAAGAGAATTTAAGATAAATCCTATATTGCCGATACCATGACTATTAATACGCCAATTAATTCTTATAATAGATTAGCGGCGATTTATTATTCGATACCGCCATTAACATGTGAGCCATGTCGCCAACAGGAAGCGCAAAAATGAATATTGCACCTTGCGCAATTAATGGCGTCAATGATGAAAAATATCATTATCGGCCTAAGCTATTTACGCCACCGCGTATCTGCCGTCTGACCTGCGTCTTCACATTATTACTTTTCTTCATTTTATTCACCTCATGGCCCTCGATGGCCGCAAATAACTTAAGTGAAGAACTTATTCATGAACGTAGCGACGCTGCGACAAAAATGGTGTTGGGCATTATCAGTTATTCGCGCTGGCCAGCCCCACCGCCAGTCATCCGTTTGTGTGTTATTGCCCCGACAAACTATGCAGAAGAACTCTTTAATCCAGCATTCATGCAAACTGCACATCCAATAAAAACCCAACGTTATTCCCTACCCGACGCTTCGCTGGCTAGCAACTGTGATGTGGTTTATCTCGGCCGCTTGGGGGAACAACAGCGTCAGGAACTGGCGACTCAACTTACTGGGCAGCCGGTTCTGACCATCAGCGAAGATTATGACGAATGCACTGTGGGCAGCGCATTTTGTCTGTTACTGGAAGATAAGCAAGCCTCGTTCAAAGTCAATATGGATGCATTAGCACGCGCTGGGATACGAGTTCATCCCAATGTGTTGCAACTTGCCCGTAAAAAGGCTAACGCATTATGAGTTCTATAAAAAATAAATCTGCTGAGCAGATAAAGAATCAAACTCATCCCCAAAAGCTACCGACACTTGGCCGGGTTCTGGGCAGAATACATTTAATTGTGGCGCTGGTATCAGTGGCGACAGCCGGTATTTTCCTGACAGTAGTCGCTCTGTTTGCCTTGCGGGTTTACGCTGACCACAACCTGCATTTGATCGCCCGTTCAATCAGTTATACCACTGAAGCTGCTGTTGTTTTCGGCGATACAATGGTGGCGAATGAAGCGCTGTCGATGATTGCTGCTAATGAAGAAGTCGCCGAAGCGAAGATCATGGATGTTAAAGGCCGGGTGGTTGCAGAATGGGCATTGCCTGACGACGGCCCCATGCATCAAATGGAGCAAAATGTCGCCCGCTGGGCGCTACCTGAACCGGTGGTACTCCCCATTATTCACTCTGGTAATGAAATCGGCAAAATAGTGATTGTCGGTCATGGTGGCAGCCTGCTGCGTTTTCTGTTGCAGGGGTTAGCGGGCCTCTTTGTCTGCCTTATTCTTAGTACCCTGGTGGCGATATTTTTGTCCCGCCGGATGCTCTTTGGCATCATCGGCTCACTGAATCGTATTACCGAAGTTGCGCATAATGTCAGGCGCAATCGCAGCTTTGGTCAGCGTGTTCCATCAGCAAAAATTGCCGAACTGAATGAGTTGAGTCACGACTTCAATGGCTTGCTAGAGGAACTTGAAGTATGGCAGAAGCACCTCACTCAGGAAAATGATTCCCTGGCACACCGCGCGGCCCACGACAGTCTAACGGGTTTGGCAAACCGCGCTTATTTTGAAGGCCGTTTAAGCCGAACACTCAGTGATTGTAAGACCAACGAACACGTTGCGGTCTTATTCCTCGATGGCGACCGCTTTAAAGAAATCAATGATAACTATGGCCATGCTGCTGGCGATGTGGTGCTGACTACCATTGCCGATCGTCTGCGCGCCTTATTACGCGAAAGTGATTTAGTGGCTCGCTTGGGCGGTGATGAATTCGCCATCTTATTAGCACCCATTTATAACACTGATGATGTACTCATCATTGCTGACAATATTATAAAAAGCATGGCACAGCCCATAACGCTGCCTGATGGCAGTGAAATTATCACTTCACTCAGTATTGGGATTGCTATTTATCCTGATCATGCACAAACGCCGGATGAATTATTACAACGGGCAGATGAAGCGATGTATCAGGCAAAGAAAGGTTTCCGGTTACGTGAACAAGGCATCATGCATTCGTCGGACTATATTCATCCAGAAAGTACATACTCTAAATAAATCGAGTTGCAGGAAGGCGGCAATTGAGTCAATCCCGAAGAGTTGATGACAATCAATGATTCGGGTGTTCGAGAGCAGCCAACGCACATGGAGCTTGAAGTATGACGAGTACACACATAGAAAATTTAGGGCAGGTGACATGTTGGTTTTAAAAAATAATCGTCAGAAAAATCCCCTTTGGATCAGCTTTTTTGCTCTTTGTTTGTTGATATTAGTCGGCTGTCAGGCCAAGCCACAACAAGGACTGACCCCTGAACAAATTGCCGCACTCCAAGAGCAAGGGTTTAAATTAACTGATAATGGCTGGGAGTTTGGGCTAGCAAATAAAGTATTATTCGACAGTGAAGTCAGGATATTAAACGCATCGGGCGTGCAGACTGTTCAAAACATTGGTCGTGCTTTACACAATGTCGGGATTAACCATATGCGGATTGATGGACATACCGACGGTATGGGAGAAGATGGCTACAATCAGCAATTATCTTTCCAACGAGCTTCTGCGGTTGCGGATGCTCTGGCAGCAATCGGCATTCCGCGTACCAATATTGAGGTTCGTGGCCGCGGTAAGCTAGAGCCGGTGGCAGATAACCGCACAGCCAAAGGTCGGGCGGAAAACCGTCGCGTGGCAATAATCGTCACCGCGCCTTAAATCACTGCTTGCAGCGGCCTTGAACAAGTGAAGCCCATGAATGGGCAGAATAACGAGAGCAGCCAACACACCGGAGACTTGAAAGATGACGGGTATAGTAAAACGGGCTACACTCCGCACCAGATATCCTAATAAAAACTGATCTAGAGAGGCTGAGGCAACGTGGCTCAATACGTCTATTCTATGCATCGTGTCGGTAAAGTAGTTCCGCCGAAACGACATATTCTGAAAAACATCTCCCTGAGTTTCTTCCCTGGGGCAAAAATTGGTGTGCTGGGCCTCAACGGCTCCGGTAAATCTACCCTGCTGCGCATTATGGCAGGCATTGATACCGATATTGAAGGCGAAGCTCGTCCACAACCTGGCATCAAAATCGGTTACCTACCACAGGAACCAAAACTGAATCTTGAACAAACAGTGCGTGAGTCGGTTGAAGAAGCCGTCGGTGAAGTTAAACGCGCCCTGACCCGTTTAGATGAAGTTTATGCACTTTATGCCGATCCTGATGCTGATTTCGATAAATTAGCAAAAGAACAAGGTGAGCTGGAAGCCATTATCCAATCCCATGATGGACATAATCTGGATAACCAGTTAGAACGTGCTGCGGATGCTCTGCGTCTGCCGCCTTGGGATGCCAAAATTGCCAACCTGTCCGGTGGTGAACGCCGCCGCGTGGCTATCTGCCGCCTGCTGTTAGAAAAACCAGACATGCTGTTGCTGGATGAACCGACCAACCACCTGGATGCTGAATCCGTGGCTTGGCTGGAGCGATTCCTGCATGATTACGAAGGCACAGTCGTCGCCATCACCCATGACCGTTACTTCCTTGATAACGTTGCGGGTTGGATTCTGGAACTTGACCGTGGTGAGGGTATTCCATGGGAAGGTAACTACTCCTCATGGCTGGAGCAAAAAGATGCCCGTCTGGCGCTAGAAGCTTCTTCTGAAGCCGCACGTCGCAAATCTATTGAGAAAGAGCTGGAGTGGGTTCGTCAGAATCCGAAAGGCCGTCAGGCGAAAGGTAAAGCACGTCTGGCTCGCTTTGAAGAACTCAACAGCGTTGAATATCAAAAACGTAATGAAACCAGTGAGTTGTTCATCCCACCAGGCCCACGCTTAGGTGACAAAGTGCTGGAAGTTGAGCATCTGAGCAAATCTTATGGCGATCGTGTGCTGATTGACGACTTGACCTTTGCGCTGCCAAAAGGCGCGATAGTCGGGATTATCGGGCCGAACGGCGCGGGTAAATCGACCCTATTCCGCATGTTATCTGGTCAGGAACAACCCGATTCCGGTACCATTTCACTCGGTGATACCGTACTGTTGGCCTCGGTTGATCAGTTCCGTGACAACATGGATGACAGTAAAACCGTCTGGGAAGAAGTCTCCGGCGGCCAGGACATCATGAAAATTGGTAACTTTGAAATTCCAAGTCGTGCCTATGTTGGTCGATTTAACTTTAAAGGTATTGATCAGGGCAAACGAGTGGGTGAACTGTCCGGTGGTGAGCGCGGCCGTATCCATCTGGCCAAATTGCTACAGGTTGGCGGCAACATGTTGCTGCTCGATGAACCGACCAACGATCTGGACATCGAAACCCTGCGCGCACTGGAAAACGCCTTACTGGAATTCCCAGGTTGTGCCATGGTTATTTCCCATGACCGTTGGTTCCTTGACCGAATTGCTACCCATATCATCGATTATCAAGATGAAGGTAAAGTGGAATTCTTCGAAGGTAACTTTACTGAATACGAAGAGTGGAAAAAACGCACTCTGGGTGCCGAAGCACTGGAACCACATCGTATCAAGTATAAGAAAATGACTAAGTAGTTAATAAAAGTCGTTTTTAAACTTTATTTCGACTAAAGGCCTGCGATTGCAGGCCTTTTTAATGCCTAACCGGCTCATCTTGGTATTTCCAGCCCCTGCATATAATCCTCAAATACCGGATGTCCCATCACCACATCAATAAAGCAACTGAGTGCCGGAGAATTCAACTTGCGGCTTGGATAGACCAAATACAATTCATTACCCTCGGCCTGCCAGTGTGGCAAAACTTCAATCAACTGCCGGTTTGCGACCACTTCACGGCTTAAAAATGCAGGTAATAACGTAATCCCCCCACCATTGAGCGCACATTCACGGGCATACAGCAGATTATCGGTAACATGCAACGCGGGAACCTGCCAGCGAAAAAACTCGTCTTCATGGCGTAAAATCAGAGCTTGCCAGGCACGATGAGCAATACAGCGGTGGGTATCGAGCTGACGTGGGTGGAGCAATGGGGGATGCTGTGCCAGATATGCAGGTGATGCCAGCAGATAACGCGGCGCGTATCCTAATCGTCGGCCAATCAACGAGGAATCCTGCGGCTTGCCGGTGCGCAGCGCCACATCAAAGCCATCCTCGACCAAATCCACCATACTATCCGACACCAAAACTTCCAGCAGAACATCGGGGTATTGCCGCTGAAAATCTGTCGCCAGCCGCGCCAACAAAGTGGCCCCCAGACCTGCGGGTGTCGAAATGCGCAGACGACCGCTGGGGTTATCCTTTAGGCGTTGCAGTGCTATATCCGCGCGATCGGCCGCTTGCAACATCTCCTGACAATGCACCAGATAGCGCTCACCAGCGAAAGTCAGGTTCAGTTGACGAGTGGTTCTGTTGAGTAAGCGAATCCCCAAACTTTGCTCTAACTGACTGATCCGCTGGCTAACACTGGATTTTGGCAAACCCACCATGTCAGCTGCACGGGTAAAGCTGCCGCATTCTGCCACCCGGGCGAACAGCGCCATATCTTGTAGTTGTTTAAACATAATTGAGAGGTTTAAACATAATTGAATGACTTAAACATGATTGTTTATCTCAGACGAACACTGCATTAGTGATTGTCCATCTTATCACTCTCATCAGATAGGTCTAGACTCAGTGAATAGGCTAAACAGGAGCAGGAACATCACCATGTCAATTAAAGCTATTGCTGTAAACCCACAACAACTCAATGATTTTATTGAAATCGTCCTGGATTCTCTCGCACCGGGCCCATTTGATTTGCTGGTCGAAGTCAAAGCTGCATCTATCAATCCGGTGGATACCAAGGTACATGGCGGTCTGAAAAAGAATGGCTTGCAACAACCGCGTATTCTGGGCTGGGATGCCGCCGGTGTGGTTGTCAGTGTTGGTGAGAAAGTGACCGATTTCCGTGCCGGTGATGAAGTGTGGTATGCCGGCGATATCACTCGTCCCGGCAGCAACGCAACTCAGCAATTGGTCGATGCCCGCATTGCCGCCCATAAGCCGCGCTCATTTAACTGGGCTCAAGCCGCTGCGCTGCCATTAACCGCCATCACTGCGTGGGAAGCGCTATTCGAACACCTGAAAATTCAGCAGGCTAGTGCGGATCAAACTTTGCTCATTATTGGCGGTGCCGGTGGTGTGGGTTCTTTGGCTATCCCGCTAGCCGCCTTGCGCAGTCCAGTTAAAGTGATTGCGACAGCATCACGCCCGGAATCAGCCACCTGGTGTATTGAACGCGGTGCCGACCTGACTGTGGATTACCGTGACCTAAAAGCGCAGTTAGCAAAAGAAGGTATCGATAAAGTTGATTATATTCTTTGCTTGAATGACACCGATGGTCACTGGCCTGCGATTAGCGAGCTGATCGCCCCGCTGGGGCAAATCTGCACCATTGTAGAGAACGAAAAACCGCTGGATCAGAATCAGTTGAAACTGAAAAGCGCCGCCCTGCATTGGGAGTTTATGTTCACTCGTAGCATGTTCTCTACGCCGGACATCGCTCAGCAAGGGGAGATTTTAAAGCAGGTGGGCCAGTTAGTTGATGAGGGCAAACTGCAAGGTACTCTGAGCGAAACGCTGCATGGCCTGACAGTAGAAAACCTGAAAGCTGCCCACGCGCAAGTCGCAGGCGGGCATATGCAGGGCAAGATAGTGATTGCTTACTAAGATTATCCTTCCCGCGCTTCAGCCAATACTGAAGGGCGGGACAATCTTTGCAAATCTGCGGCTAATAACTGTTGCACCAGTTCGACACAGCGCAAGAAGCGCTCGTCGTAGTCTGCCGACTCAACATGGACGTATTCAATATTGTTGCTGCGCAACATCTGTTCCAGTAAATTTTGGAACGATTTGCGGTCACGATCACTGCCCAGACTGCGCAAACCATCAGCCACCCACGGCGTGTTGTTTTCTAGCAAAATAACCAGATCAAAGCGATATTCATCAATCAGCGCCTGAACAAATGGATGCTCGCGCCCTTCATATTTTTTACAAAAGGCCTGCGTGGTGACAAAGTCGGTATCGATAAAGGCAACTTTATTGGCATATTTAACCGCAAAATCAACGTATTGCGCTTGCCCCAATGCAATCTTGTCATAATCGGAATATTGCAGCGCCATTTCATCGCCACCCAAGTGGGAGAAAACATAGTCGCGGCCATATTCCCACGCGCTGGTAGTGTTGAAGATATTAGCTAACTTATTGACCAAGGTGGATTTCCCGCTTGATTCGCCGCCCAGTATCGCCACGGTACGGACAAAAAATGGCTTCACTTCGGTCGGAATATAATCCCAGTAGCGGAAAGGATCGCGGCGGATCTGGCGACCACTGATATTCATAAAGGAGCGTTCTGGGTCGATCAAGATAGTTTCGATACCAAATTGTTCGCGATAATGTGGCGCATCCTGGCTTTCACTGGAGTAGATGAAATTCGGCACTATCCCCTTCTCATTCATGAACTTTTTGACCCCACGGCTCCAGACATCCCAACCATGTGGATAGGGTTCAATGCCATTTTCATCAAATGAATGAATATGAATATTTTTCTGATACTTAAAGGTTTGCAGTAACCAGCGCAAGCGGTCGCTGACAGTCGGCTGCTGTGACATTGAACTGTTCTCAAACAGCTCCAAATCGCGTGGTTCATCGTAACAAAGGATAATGTGCAGTTCGTCGACCTGACTACAAGCACGTTGAATGAGATAGATATGGCCGGTATGCAGTGGGTAAAATTTACCAAACACCACACCGACTTTTTTCTCACGGCGCGGAAACTCCAGCTCGAGATAACGGTGCAGGGCCTCTAGCTTTTGTGCACTGGGACTTTTGATTTTATCATTGAGTAACTGGCTTAAATAACCTTTGGTCATGCCGCTGGCATCTGCCACTTGCTGTAAGGTACAGCCTTTTTGCTTAATCGCTGTTTTGAGATAGTCGAACTGCAGCATACCGCCTCCTTGTTTAGCGCACTAAACAAAAATAACACAGTATGCTGCGCGATGAACACGACTAAATGAGGTGCTACAAATCTTCTAACACCGCCAGTGCATCGGCCAGTTTTTTGACCCCGAAAACCTGCATATTAGGCAGGGGTTTCTTTGGCATATTGGCATAGGGCACGATAGCCCGTTTAAACCCGTGCTTGGCCGCCTCGGAGATACGTTCCTGACCACTGGGCACCGGGCGAATTTCACCCGCTAGACCGACCTCACCAAACACCACTAAATCCTGTGGCAGTGGACGGTCACGCAAACTGGAAACCAGCGACATCAGCAAGGCCAGATCAGCACTGGTTTCTGTCACTTTCACCCCACCGACCACATTGACGAACACGTCCTGATCCGACATCTGCAAACCACCGTGACGGTGCAACACAGCTAGCAAAATTGCCAACCGATTTTGCTCCAGCCCGACCGCCACCCGACGCGGATTCGACATCATCGAGTGATCCACCAGCGCCTGAATCTCAACCAATAATGGACGCGTCCCTTCCCATACCACCATCACTGAACTGCCCGCAGTCACTTCATCACCGCGGCTCAGGAAAATCGCCGACGGGTTACTGACCTCGCGCAGACCCTGTTCGGTCATGGCAAATACGCCCAACTCATTGACGGCCCCAAAGCGGTTTTTGTGGCTACGCAAAGTACGAAAACGTGAGTCGCCGTCGCCATCGAGCATCACCGAGCAGTCGATGCAGTGTTCCAATACTTTCGGCCCCGCCAGCGAACCATCTTTGGTCACATGTCCCACCATCACGATGGCAACGCCACGGGTTTTGGCAAAACGAGTGAGATAAGCGGCGGTTTCACGTACTTGCGCCACACTGCCTGGCGACGATTGAATATCCGCCATGTGCATCACCTGGATTGAGTCAATGACCATCAACCGAGGCTGTTCTTGTTCGGCAATCAGGCAAATCTGCTCAATACTGGTTTCAGACAGCATGTTCAGACCCGCAGTGGGTAATCCCAAACGATGCGCGCGCATCGCGACCTGCTGCAGTGACTCTTCGCCGGTGACATACAGGGTTTTCATGTTTTCAGACAATTTACAGAGCGTTTGCAACAGCAGGGTACTTTTCCCCGCTCCGGGGTTACCACCGATGAGAATGGCACTGCCCGGCACCACACCGCCGCCCAGCACCCGATCAAACTCAAGGAAACCGGTTGAAAAGCGCGGTAATTCTTCCAAACTTATATCGGATAATTTCTGAACACGGCTGACGCCAGCATCACCGGCATAGCCGCCAAAACGTTCATTACGGGTCGATGATGTCGCGGCCGCCAACCGAATCTCGGTAATGGTATTCCAGGCATTACAAGCACTGCATTGCCCCTGCCAGCGCGGGTAATCAGCTCCACATTCATTACACACAAATGCTCGTTTTGGTGCTTTAGCCACCTTTCACCTCTCTTCGTGTTTCAGACTGCCGGTCAAAATACAAAGCACACTCAGCAAATCGCCGTGGCGGATAGCCACTTTTGCCTTAGCATAAACTTTAGGTTTAGCGTGGAAAGCCAGGCCCAGCCCTGCTGCCTGCATCATTTTCAGGTCATTAGCACCATCGCCGATTGCTACAGTTTGCGCCACCGGGATATTCAGTCTTTCAGCCAGTTTGAGCAGCGTATCAGCCTTGTATTGTGCATCGACAATCGGCCCCAGCACTTTTCCGGTCAGTTTGCCGTCTTTGATTTCAAGCTCATTAGCTGCCACTTCAACCAGCCGCAATTTGTCACGCAGATATTCGGCATAATAGGTAAAACCGCCGGAAGCAATCGCCACATGCCAATCCAGCGCTTGAAGTTTGCGCACTAAACTGATCAACCCTGGCATCAAGGGTAATTCATCACGCACTTGTTTGAGGATATTGGCATCGGCCCCTTTCAGGGTTGCCACGCGCTGGCGCAAACTGGCGGAGAAATCCAATTCGCCTTGCATGGCGCGCTCAGTGACTGCCGCCACCTCTTCACCAACCCCCGCCAATTTGGCAATCTCATCAATACATTCGATTTGGATAGCCGTGGAATCCATATCCATCACTAACAAGCCCGGCGTACGCAGATGTGGGATCGTCCCTAACGGAGCTACATCCAGCCCGCTTTCATCGGCCAGTGTTTTAATTCGCGGAGTCAAGCTGCCAGCCAGACGGATAACTTGATAATCTTCCACACACCAGGCGGAGACAATTACCATTGCCGCGCCCAACTGGCGTTGAAAATCAGTAATACGTTTTTTATCCAGTTTTCTGCCGTACAACAGCCAACCCGTATGACCAGCCCGATAATCCAGCGGCATAACTTCATCGCCACTGAGCGAAAGTGGTAGACCCGGCCATTGATAGATCTCCGCGGGAAGATCGCAATAGGTCAGACTATTAGACATGAATGACTCCTGTAGAAAACGGGGTAAAGGCAGACAAAAGGACGCATCAAGCTATCCTATCGCCCTGGCTTCTGGCAACATAAAGTCACTGATTAGTGCAAGGAACCTGCATGGCCAAGGCTAAATTAAAATTCCGCTTACATCGCACCGCTATTGTATTGATTTGCCTTGCATTATTGGTATTACTTATGCAGGGTGCATCCTATTTCAGCCTCAGTCATCAACTCGCTCGCTCGGAACAGGTTGAAGAACTGGCGAAAACCTTGGCGAAACAAGTCACCTTCAGCCTGTCACCCATCATGGATACCGGTGATGATGATATTGATAGCCAGAAAGTCGATGCGATTCTTCAGCAGTTGACGCAATCCAGTCGCATATTGGATGCCAGTGTATATCAGATTGACGGCACGTTGGTTGCCAACGCCGGAGAGAATGTCAAAGTGCGAGACAGACTGGCTTTGGATGGGAAACGCCCTGGCAGTTATTTTAATCACCAGATTGTTGAATTGATCCCCGGTAAAAGCGGGCCAACCGGGTTTCTGCGCATGACACTCGACACCCACGTACTCGCCACAGAATCCAAGCAAGTGGATAATACCACTAATTTACTGCGGCTAATGATACTGGTAGCGCTGGCTGTCGGTATTATTCTGGCTCGAACCTTACTGCAAGGTCGCCGGAGCCGCTGGCAGCAATCACCTTATCTACTGACCGCCAATAAGCCAGTCAAAGAAGATGAGAGTGAAGAGGATACGCCTGAGACAGACAAGAAACCGGATGACAACTAGAATCAGCTTCAGCGGCAGAGAATTCTGCCGCTGAATAGGAAACACAGTACGAAATTACTCTTTATCACCCAGCAACACAGATTCCAATGCAATCTCAATCATATCGTTGAAAGTGGTTTGGCGTTCAGCGGCGGTGGTTTGTTCACCGGTACGGATATGGTCAGACACGGTGCAGATAGTCAGGGCTTTCGCACCGAATTCAGCAGCGACACCGTAGATACCCGCCGCTTCCATTTCCACACCCAAAATGCCGTATTTTTCCATCACATCAAACATTTGTGGATCTGGCGTATAGAACAGATCTGCAGAGAAGATGTTGCCCACACGGACATTCAGCCCCTTCGCTTTTGCCGCATCAACCGCATTGCGCGTCATATCGAAATCAGCAATCGCCGCATAGTCGTGGTCTTTAAAACGCAGACGGTTCACTTTGGAATCAGTACAAGCGCCCATGCCGATAACCACATCGCGCAGTTTAACGTCGGCACGAACTGCACCACAGGAACCCACGCGGATGATTTTCTTCACGCCAAAATCAGTGATCAACTCTTTCGCGTAAATGGAGCAAGAAGGGATCCCCATGCCATGGCCCATTACTGAAATTTTGCGCCCTTTATAGGTGCCGGTGAAACCCAACATGCCACGCACATCATTTACTTGCTTCACATCTTTCAGGAAGGTTTCTGCGATAAACTTCGCACGCAGCGGATCCCCTGGCATCAATACAACGTCAGCGAAATCACCCATTTCAGCATTAATATGTGGCGTTGCCATAATCACTTTCCTTAAAAATCAGAGAATTAAAATTTATATAACTGAACTATGCTGACTTTTGCTGCGCCTTATACAATTCAGATTTTTAAATAATCGGAAACGTAGATGAACGCCGAAATTTTAGGCGTGGCCAGCGCACAGCCCCCGGAGCGTACACCTGGCCTTATAAAACCGGAGTACGCGAGGAGGGCGAGCACTGCCCAATCCCAAAATGACACGCTCAGCTTAGGCCTTACAGCATATTCTTACCGTAATCCATTGGGGAAAGGTCGAAATACTTGGCTACCGTCTGCCCAATATCAGCAAATGTCTCACGGTGTCCCAGTGAACCCGGTTTCACTTTCGGGCCATAGACCAAGACCGGAATATGCTCGCGGGTATGGTCGGTGCCCGGCCAAGTTGGGTCACAACCGTGGTCAGCGGTCAGGATCAGAATGTCATCTTCTTTCACTAGCGCCATCAGTTCTGGCAAGCGGCGATCAAACAATTCCAGTGCAGCAGCATAACCTGCAACATCGCGACGATGACCATAAGAAGAGTCAAAATCAACAAAGTTAGTGAAAACTATGGTGTTATCACCGGCTTTTTTCATATCTTCAATGGTGGCATCAAACAGCGCATCCAAACCGGTCGCTTTCACTTTCTGCGTAATGCCGACGTGGGCGTAGATATCGGCAATTTTACCGATAGAAACCACTTCGCCGCCCTTCTCATCCACCAGTTTTTTCAACATGGTCGGTGCAGGCGGTTCAACTGCCAAATCGTGGCGATTACCGGTGCGCTGGAAGTGACCTGGTTTATCGCCAATGAATGGGCGCGCAATCACACGGCCAATATTGTAACCGCCTTCAGTGAGCTCTTCGCGAGCGATTTCGCACAGTTCATACAGGCGATCCAACCCAAAAGTCTCTTCATGACAGGCAATCTGGAACACGGAGTCCGCCGAGGTGTAGAAAATCGGTTTGCCGGTTTTCATGTGCTCTTCGCCGAGCTGATCAAGAATCACGGTTCCTGAAGAGTGGCAATTACCCAAATAGCCCGGCAAATTAGCGCGTTTAACCAGTTTATCCAGCAATTCCTGTGGGAAACTATTCTCCACATCACTGAAATAGCCCCAGTCGAACAACACCGGTACACCGGCAATTTCCCAGTGACCCGATGGGGTGTCTTTACCGGAAGATAACTCACTGGCATACCCATAAGCACCAATGATGTCTGCATTCTTATCCAGCCCTACAGGGAATTTACCGGTAGACTCTTCGGCGGCTTTACCTAGCCCTAAGCGGCTCAGGTTAGGCAGTGTCAATGGGCCGCTACGGCCAGTATCGGCTTCACCACGGGCACAGGCCTCGGCGATGTGGCCCAGAGTATCAGCCCCTTCGTCGCCAAACTTGTTAGCATCAGCGCTCGCGCCGATACCAAATGAGTCTAATACCATAATAAATGTACGTTTCATCATTTTCTCCTACCTAGGTTCACACACTGTGCGACACCTTTAAAGTATGGCGTTTATTCAGTAATACGGCGATAAACCACCGGGGTTTCTTCCGGTGCTTTTTGGCCTAATGTGATTGCTGCACGCACTGCATCGGCTGCCTGCTGCCAGTCATCTTCATTGTTGGCATGAATCACCGCTAATGGCTGCTGACCATCAACACTGGCACCCAAGAGGGCCATGTCGGTCAGGCCCACACTGTAATCAATAGGATCAGTTGCCCGACGGCGACCACCGCCAAGGGAAACTACGGCCATGCCTAATGCACGGGTATCCATAGCAGTGATAACTCCTGACCGTTCAGCAAACACGGGTTTGCTTAACATGGCGGCTGGCAAGTAACTGTCATAACGTTCAACAAAATCGCTCGGGCCTTTTTGCGCAGCGACCATGCGACCAAAGATTTCCGCTGCTTTGCCGTTATCCAATACCGCTTGCAGCTTAGCACGAGCATCGGCGTCATCTTGCGCCAAGCCACCGGATAGCAGCATCTCGACACACAGCGCCATAGTCACTTCCAACAGACGCGGGTTACGATATTCGCCAGTCAGGAAACGCACCGCTTCGCGCACTTCAACCGCATTACCGGCACTAGACGCCAATACCTGATTCATATCAGTCAGCAGCGCTGTGGTTTTACAACCCGCACCATTAGCGACACCGACAATGGCCTTGGCCAAGTCCTCAGATAGCTGATAAGTCGGCATAAAAGCACCCGATCCCACTTTGACATCCATCACCAGTGCATCCAACCCTTCAGCCAGCTTTTTAGCCAGAATAGAGGCGGTGATCAGCGGAATGGAATCCACCGTAGCGGTAATATCGCGGGTCGCATAAAAGCGCTTATCCGCCGGAGCCAAGGAGCTAGTTTGGCCGATAATAGCAACGCCGACGTCCTGAATGATTTTGCGAAAGGCACTGTCGTCGGGGAAAATATCAAAACCAGGAATCGCTTCCAGTTTGTCCAATGTTCCGCCGGTATGACCCAAGCCACGACCCGAAATCATCGGTACATAGCCGCCGCAGGCCGCTACCATTGGGCCGAGCATCAAGGAAGTCACATCACCCACGCCGCCGGTAGAGTGCTTGTCCACAATCGGGCCATTAAGATTTAGACTCTTCCAGTTCAGCACGGTGCCAGAATCACGCATTGCCATAGTGAGCGCCACACGTTCTGGCATACTCATATCATGGAAATAAATGGTCATCGCCAGAGCGGCAATTTGCCCCTCGGAAACCACGTTATCGCGAATACCATTAATAAAGAAACGAATCTCTTCTTCGCTCAGTGCCTGGCCGTCACGTTTTTTACGGATAATTTCTTGTGCGAGAAACAAGGTATCCCCCTGCTTATGAAATAAAAGCATCACAGCGGACAAAATAGCCCGCAGTGCATCTGCTCAGTTTAATGACTGAGATAATGATTAGTAGCCAGTAGTGTTGCTGTTACTCTGATGACCCAAAGTCGTCAACAAGCTGCCTAACAGACTGGAGGCACCGAAACGGAAGTGGCGAGCATCAGCCCAGCCTTCACCCATCAATTGATCCGCCAACTGTAGGAATTGTGCCGCGTCTTCCGCAGTGCGCACCCCCCCCGCCGGTTTAAAACCAACAGTTTTCGCCACACCCAGGTCACGAATGGTACGCATCATGATGTCGGCACTTTCCAACGTGGCATTAACTGGCACTTTACCGGTGGAGGTTTTAATGAAATCAGCCCCAGCGTTGATAGCAATCTCAGAGGCTTGACGAATCAAATGCTCCTGCTTCAACTCACCGGTTTCAATGATAACTTTCAGCAACACATTGGATTCAGCACAGGCTTCTTTGCACTGTTTCACTAATTCAAAACCGACTTTATCATTACCGGCCATTAAGGCACGATAGGGGAAAACCACATCAACTTCATCAGCACCATAGGCAATCGCAGCACGGGTTTCAGCCAGCGCGATGCCAATATCATCATTGCCGTGAGGGAAATTGGTGACCGTTGCAATACGGATTTCAGGTGTTCCCTGCTCACGTAATGTTTTACGCGCAATAGGAATAAAGCGAGGATAAATACAAATTGCCGCGGTATTACCGGCAGGACTTTTAGCCTGATGACACAAAGCAATAACCTTATCGTCGTCATTCAGGGTGGTTAAATCCATTAAACTCAGTGCGCGTTTGGCATAATCATTGAGATTAGCGCAGGCGGTTAAATCGGTCATAAAACTCTCCAACACTATTTCAGTCCCGGCACCTTGCCAAAGCTGAGCATTTATTTATGAGCCGCATAGTTCTAGCTCAATACGTTGGCGAGCGGACTTGGTTCCTTGAAGATAGCCCCATATGGGTAGCAATTGAGATCCATCTCACCGCACTAACTTATAGCTCTATTTGAACACGTTATCAGTACATGAGATGTGTTCAAATTCACATTAATCAATAGTAACTTGTAACGCCCCGATATTATATGTGATTAGAGTCACAAAATAACCTGATTTATGGCTTTCAGCCAGTAAACGCCCACTCGCATCAAGGATAGCTTATGGGCAGAAATACGCAGAATTATGGGCCTGAACCATAAAATCATTAGGCGTCAGCGGCGCAGACAATTTGGGTGCGGGCAGCGCGCAGGGACTGGAGCGTACACCTGACGTTATAAACCAGAGTACGTGACAAGTCCCGAGCACTACCCAATCCCAAAATGGCAAGTCAAGCTAGCCTAATTATAATGCCAGGAAGAAGCCGGCAATGGTGGCACTCATCAAGTTCGATAAGGTACCTGCCGCCACCGCTTTTAAACCAAAGCGCGCGATATCGTGGCGGCGGTTAGGGGCCATGCTACCTAATCCCCCCAACAAGATGGCGACTGAGGATAAGTTAGCAAAGCCACACAACGCGAAGGAAATAATGGCTTTAGAATGTTCAGACAGTACCTGCAAACCGGCAGCGCGCACCAGCTCTTCGGCCTGTAGATACTGACCGAAATTCATAAATGCTACGAATTCATTTACAATGATCTTCTGGCCGATAAAGGAGCCTGCCACCATCGCCTCGCTCCACGGAATACCGATCAAATACGCAATTGGCGAGAATACCCAGCCCAGAATCAATTCCATCGAAAGTTGCGGATAGTCGAACCAGCCGCCAATGCCACTCAGAATACCATTTAGCAATGCAATCAATGCAATAAAGGCCAGTAGCATCGCCCCGACATTCAGTGCCAATTGTAGACCCGACGCCGCGCCAGACGCAGCAGCATCAATGATATTAGCCGGTCGGTCATCTTCAGCAATCAGTGTGGACGCATCAACATTATCACGAGTTTTTTCGGTCTCTGGCACCATCAGCTTGGCAAACAGTAACCCACCAGGTGCGGCCATAAAGGAGGCAGCAATCAGATATTCCAACGGTACGCCCATTTGCGCATAACCCGCTAATACTGAACCGGCGACCGAAGCCAAACCACCACACATTACCGCAAATAATTCGGATTGGGTCATGGTGGCAATATAAGGGCGCACGACTAATGGGGCTTCAGTTTGTCCAACAAAAATATTGGCCGTGGCAGAAAGAGATTCAGTACGCGAAGTCCTCAACAGTTTTTGCAATCCACCGCCCAAGACTTTAATCACCAGTTGCATAACGCCGATATAATATAAAACGGCGATTAATGAGGAGAAGAATACAATGACGGGCAAGACTCGCAGGGCAAATACAAAACCACCGCCACCAAAAACTTCAAACATTTTGTCGGAAACCAAACCGCCAAACATAAATGAAATCCCGTCATTGCCGTAAGCAATCACATTCGCGACGCCTTGAGACATACCACCCAGAATACGGCGCCCTACCGGTACATATAAAACCAGCGCGCCAATACCGACCTGAATAATAAATGCCCCAACCACAGTGCGGATATTAATCGCCCTAAAATTACTTGAAAGAAGTACGGCTATTAATATCAGTACTGCCATTCCGACTAAACTCATGAGCATGCAGATAATCCTGTTAATAATTTGTATTAAAATAATATTGGTGAGGGATTATACCGACATGATGTGGCGTTCAAACAATCTCTGTCACAATTAAACACAACTAAAAGTAACTGCAAAGTCATTAACGTGACATATATCACATTAAAATAGCAAAAAAGTGGATCTTGCTAACTATTAGTATGGTTTGTATGGGGGCATTAAAACCTAAAGTGTGGGTTGACCGGCTAGAGGTAATTGAAATAAGCGCCGGCTATTGAGCAAAAGCTGAGTAGCAATATCTTGCGGTGCTTCTTGACGTAACTTACACAATGTAGTGAATACATTAGCCGCCCGCTCTGGTCGATTGGGTTGGCCTTGAAAACCGGCCAGCGGCATATCCGGCGCATCTGTCTCTAGTAATAATGCAGATAAAGGTAATGCCGCCATAACATTACGAGTTTTCTGCGCCCGCTCATAAGTGATGGTTCCACCCACCCCAATATAATAACCCAAGCGAATGAATGCCTGTGCCTGTGCTAAACTACCAGCAAAACCGTGAACCACTCCCGTACGTGGCAAAGCGGCTTTACGCAATGCTGAAGCCAGCTGATCGTGCGAACGACGCGAATGCAAAATCACCGGAAGATCATACTGTTTGGCCAATTTTAACTGGCCGTTCAAGAGTGCCAATTGTCGAGGTAACTGCGGCTCATCCATATAGAGGTCCAGACCAATCTCCCCCACCGCCACCAATTTTTCTGTTTTAATCGCCAGCGCTGAGGCCAGTGTGGCTAAATCAGCGTTTTGATGCTGCGCAATATAAAGCGGATGCATGCCCAGTGCAGCAAATAATGGCGGGTAGTTCGCAGCCAAATCGAGAATACGCGGAAAATAATCTGCACTGACGGCAGGCACAATAATTTGTCTGACATTCGCTTGCCCGGCACTCAATAAGCTGGCTGCTTCCGCACCACGAAAAGGGGGAAAGTCAAAGTGACAATGTGTATCGATAAAATACGGAATTTGCCCGCTGAACACTGCCATTACGCGGTATCACCCTTGGTTTTCGCCACATCTGGCGGCAAAATAATCTCCGCTTGTAATGGCTTATTTTTGCTCCGAGTCACTGCCGGAATAATCAACCCACTGTCTGCAACTATCATCTGAGGTGGAAGATGACGATGCGAGGCTTTTACCGTATTTGCAGGCGAAGTAATCTCTGGTGGTTGAGTGATAGCAAATGAAGAATCATCATTATCAATCAAGTCAGCCATATCATCTGGCTGATTAATATCTTGCGGCTGGATCATTCGCCGGGAAAGGGAGATCGACCTTTTTTCACTGCTGTTCTCAAACTGATCCAGCTGATCTCGTGGTAGCAACCAGTGCCCAACGGTTGCCAGAAAATAACGCCCGCAGCGACGGCCTAGATGATAGTCACGATTCAATGCAGGAATTCGGCTCCCCAAAGCATTACTGGCTAGCGGCTTAGGCGGGAAAATCTCGAAAATGCGCAAGTCACCCGGCGGTTTTTCAATAAATTGCTGAATACGATGATAACTTTGCTCATGCTGCTGCATAATTCGCACCAGTTGCTGCAAGCTACTCTCACTCAGCCAGTGCTCCATTCGCTTCATCCATTGCGGCGTGTAATAAGCCTGCGAAGGTACAGTGCGGATAACGACAATCGTATCGGCCCCACGGCGATACGCTTCCTCAACCGGAATAGCATCACTAATCCCGCCATCAAGATAACTGACGCCATCTAAATCAACCCCTTGCCGATATAGGCCCGGAATAGCACTAGAAGCCTTAATCGCCGGTAACCAGCTTTCTTTCGTCGGAGAGATATAGGTAGGTTCGAAATCATCACTGCGGCAAGCACACATGAGAAACTCACGGCCCTCGCGTAGATGCTGTTCGGCTTGATCCATTGCCAGTGGCAATTGTTGTGAGGTGATATCCACCAGCCAATCGAGATCAATAAGATGCCCGCCACGGACAAAGCGTAGTGGATTAAAGAAGTTAGCTGTAGTGGTATAACGGGTAATTACGCGCCGCGCGTAGCCAGGTTGGCCGCAGATAAAAGCAGAGAGATTTTGCGCGCCCGCAGAGGTGCCGATCATCAGATCAAAAGGGTTAAAGCGGGCGCGCTGGAATTCATCCAGCACACCGGCTGTAAAAATTCCCCGCTGCCCGCCCCCCTCGCAAACCAACGCCATTTTACCGGGTTGGTATGGTTTATAGGCGAGTGGCTCAATATTGCCGAGCGTGATAGGTATTCTGTATCCCACCATCCATCCTTAATTCTGTTACAGCAGGTGATGAGGATACCCCTTCTTACCTTTGCTGTAACCCTTACACCTAACTAAAGGCGTTTACGTCCTGTAAACAAACTGATGAGGAATAGGATAATACCGACGACGAAAACAACTTTAGCAGCCCAGGCGGCCGTACCGGCTAGCCCACCAAAACCTAATGCCGCTGCGATTAACGCAATAACCAGAAATATAATGCCCCAGCGAAACATAAGCTTCTCCTTCCCATTTGAAAAAATAATTTCATAACTCGCGTTTGAAAATCACTCTTTAACGATCTCTGTCTATTTAACAGTAGCGTATCTGACAGAAGTCGTATTATTTTGGATATATTGGATGAATTATTTGGCTGAGAGACTTATTAAAGGGTATTTCGCAGGTTATGTTGTGGCCCTACGAAATACCCATCAGCCGTATAATAATTAAGGCTTAATGCTGAGGTCGTTCTTAACGCTTTTTACGCCATCAACGGCTTTAGCAATACTTTCGGCACGCTCGGCCTGAGCTTTATTTTCAACATTACCGGATAACTGCACCACGCCATCAGTGGTTTCTACGGTAATTTTACGTGAGGGTACGATGTCATCAGCCAGTAATTTGGCTTTTATTGAACTGGTAGTTGCCGCATCACCGGCATATTCGCTAACTGATTGCGACTTTTGATCTTTCACATGTAGCTTATCGCTGACAGATTTGACGCCTTCAACGTTTTTGGCAATATCAACTGCGGTTTCGGCTTCGGCCTGAGAAGTCACAAAACCAGTCAGTGTTACGACACCATGGTTGGTTTCGACAGAGATATCAGTGCTTTTAAGCGTTTTCTCTTCCAGCAATGCGCTTTTTACTTTAGCCGTTGCCGCACTGTCACCCATGTAGTTGTCGACTTTCTTCATGGATCTATCGAGTTTCGCACCAGTACTGTCAACAACGTTGTCAGCTTTGTTAAGCATGGTCTCTTCTGCGAACACACTACCACTCATCAGTGCAGTACCTAAAACAACAGCCATCATTGAACGGGCAAATTTTGTGTTTGTCATCGATTCTTCCTTCATTGTTATGAACCCAAACCAGAGTAAGGTCTCAATTTTTGGATTCTTACTCCACCTTATATGGGTGGAAATTTGATGGATACTTTACGATTATTGCAGATTAACTGACTCGAATTTGATGTTAGTCAATCCTGCTGGTCCCTATAAAGATAGAGCATTTCAGAAGATTTACAGTCGGAATAGGACTAAAATGGGAATATTACTATCAAGTGAGAGTTATCTTAGAGAGAAAATAATGAAGAAAATTAATGAATCGGGGCACTCAGTACCCCGATAGAATGCGGCTTACGGCTTGATTAATGTTCGCGAGTTTTACGGAAATGCACTTCCGGATAACGCTCTTGTGTAATATTGAGGTTGACCATAGTTGGGGCGATATAGCTCAAATTATCACCACCATCCAATGCCAAGTTAACCTCATTCTTACGTTTAAATTCTTCGAGTTTCTTCACATCATCACATTCAACCCAACGCGCGGTTGATACGTTAACGGATTCATATACTGCTTCGACGTTGTATTCGCTTTTCAGCCGTGAAGACACCACTTCAAACTGTAGAACACCGACAGCCCCAACAATGAGATCGTTGTTGGTCAGCGGGCGGAACACTTGTACTGCACCTTCTTCTGACAACTGAACCAAGCCTTTGAGCAACTGTTTCTGTTTCAATGGGTCACGCAGACGAATACGGCGGAACAATTCAGGTGCAAAGTTAGGAATGCCGGTGAACTTCATATCTTCACCTTGAGTGAAAGTATCACCAATCTGAATAGTCCCATGGTTGTGCAGGCCAATAATATCCCCGGCATAGGCTTCTTCGAGGTGGGAACGGTCACCGGCCATAAAGGTCAGTGCATCTGAAATCACCACATCTTTTTTGGTGCGTACCTGACGCAATTTCATGCCTTTTTCAAAACGACCAGAAACCACTCGCAAGAATGCGACACGGTCACGGTGTTTCGGGTCCATATTGGCCTGAATCTTAAAGACAAAACCGGTAAATTTCTCTTCAGCAGCCACCACTTCACGGGTGTCGGTTTTACGTGGCATTGGCGCAGGTGCCCACTCAACCAAGCCATCCAGCATATGGTCGACACCAAAGTTCCCCAGCGCGGTACCGAAGAATACCGGTGTTAAATCACCAGACAAGAAAGCGTCATGATCGAACTCATGCGATGCCCCCTGGACCAGCTCCAACTCTTGACGGAACTGTTTGACCAGATCTTCACCCACAGCAGCATCCAGATCCGGGTTATTCAGCCCTTTAACAATCCGCACTTCCTGAATCGTATGACCTTTACCCGTCTGATAAAGGTAAGTTTCATCTTTATAAAGGTGGTAAACACCTTTAAACAACTTACCGCAACCAATCGGCCAGGTAATAGGTGAACAAGCAATTTTCAGCTCACGTTCCACTTCATCCAACACTTCCATCGGATCACGAATATCGCGGTCCAATTTGTTCATAAAGGTCAGAATTGGCGTATCACGCAGACGGGTAACTTCCATCAGCTTACGCGTGCGATCTTCGACCCCTTTAGCCGCATCAATCACCATTAAACAACAGTCAACGGCGGTCAGTGTACGGTAAGTATCTTCGGAGAAGTCTTCGTGCCCCGGGGTATCGAGTAAGTTGACCAGGCAACCGCCATAGGGAAACTGCATCACAGAAGTCGTGATGGAGATACCACGTTGCTTTTCCATTTCCATCCAGTCAGATTTGGCATGGTGGCTTGAGCCACGGCCTTTTACTGTACCGGCGGTCTGAATGGCGTTCCCGAACAGCAACACTTTTTCGGTAATGGTGGTTTTACCGGCATCGGGGTGGGAAATTATCGCGAAAGTACGTCTTTTCGCGACTTCCAGTGCGTATTCACTTGGAGACATAATTTGAAATTTCTACTTTTAGGCCGCCCTGCTCTGGGCCTGACATCCTATTGATATCAGGCCCAAGCAAAGCAAGGCATTGATTATGGCGCTATACCCTTTTACTTGAAAAACTGCGTTATCAGCAGCGATTCCTCTCACTTTTGGGTATAAGTGGTTATAGCGCGGTATTTTCCCTGATTTATGTGGGATAGACAATTTTTTCAGGACAAACAGTCGTTATTCAAGACAGATAACTGGCAAAAAGGCACTACCCCATCGGTAATGCCATCATAATGGCATCTTCACGCCCATCCACACTCGGGTAGTAATTGCGCCGCACAGAAACTTCGTTGAACCCCAGGCTTTCGTACAACGCGATTGCACGTGCATTTGAGGCGCGTACTTCGAGCCAAAGCGTGACGATCTGGCGTTTTTCCAATTCTGTAATGACATGCTCAAGCAGTAGACGGCCACACCCTTGGCGCTGATACTTTGGATCAATAGCAATATTAAATAACGTTGCTTCATCCAATACAATTTGGGTAATGGCAAAACCGGCCATTTGTTCCCCAACATTCAGCTTGAAATTGAGGTAGCGCTCGCCTTGATTGCTGGCTAAGGTTTTTTCCGTCCACGGAAAAGCATGGCTGGCTTGTTCAATTTGGTACGCTGTGGCCAGATCGGCTGGCGTCAGGATAGAAATCTGCTTCATGATGACAAATCTGCTGCCAAAGTGCGCGCTTAGCGCTCGCGTCTTGATAAAGTCCGGTCAGGGCCGGGCTGTATAACTGCGCACCCGCAACCGCAAGCGGTTCACTGATGCCCAATCGCCAACTGTTGCACTGTGTCTCTTCAGGTAACATTGCCACCTGATCCGGCGTCAGCGCATAGGCCTGGCGGGGAGTGAGCCCAAGGCTGTGCAACACATCGCACAACAGCGGGTCATCCTGCTCAGGAAGCGGGTCTGCGACAATTAACAGGCGGGTATCGTCGGGTAAACGTATGGCAATTTCACCTTGCAAAACGGCTGGACGGCGCAATGTCCACTGCGTAATACCAAGCTGTTGTAACAGTAAGTCTCGTCTTGATGCCATGCCCTTTCCTGTCAAAGCGACCCGTATTTCGACGCTATGCTAGCAAACCCATCGAACATGCGCCAACAAACCTCTATTTATAGAAGCTACCAATAAATATACTTGGCAAATTGGTGGAATTTAGCTGATCAGCTTTAGGTCAGTTTGGCGTAATCGCTTCTGTTCCTGATAAAAATTCTCATGAGAGCTGAGACTTAACAGATACAATTCAATTTTTTGTTCAATCCAACTGTAACAGAGCAGTGTTAACTGGTTATTGAGTTGAAACTTATGCACTCGAAGATAGCTCAGGTCACCTTTCTTTAATTCACCCACACTCGGGTTGGCTATAATACGTTCTATCTCATCTTCAACAATAATCAGTTGCTGCTCGGAAAGCCTGCTAAGCGCTTTGGAAAAACGGCTACTCTCATAAACATCAATCTTATGTTCGCTGCGTTCTTCTGACATAACGTGATACCTTTTTGTTGTCGATTTCACTTTTTGCCAGCAAAGTTTCCAAAATAAAGCTGTAAGACAAATCAGGGTTATCCTCGGCAATACGGCCGATTTTTGCCCAGTGCTCAATTTGTTTTGGCACACTGCGGCTCGATGCCTCTGCATGAATTTTAACGTCGGTGACAAAATCCTCATCCAGACGAATACTAATCGCCATTGTTTTACTCCTCTTCACACTATAACTATGCCCACTAAAGAGTGATGCATAATACCACAAAAAGCAACATTTTGTCGCACCTTATTGTTCTGTATAAAAAATACAAAAATAGAGGTTGAGCCAACAAACCTCTATAATCCCCGATCATATTCTTAAGGAGCCAAAGACTGATGTCTGCATTAACCCCAGCCAGTGAAGTGATACTGCGCCATAGTGATGAATTTATAGCCCGCCACGTGTTGTTTGCCGGTGATTTACAAGATGCGCTGCCAGCGCAATTTGATGCAGCCGGGATACGGGTTCACACCAATCAATATCACCACTGGCAATTACTGAGCAATACGCTGGAAGAGAATGTTCAATTCGGTCTTGTGGCAACACCTGAAACAGTCGCCGCCTGCGATACGCTGGTTTATTACTGGCCTAAAAGCAAACAAGAAGCCCAGTTCCAACTGGCCAATCTGCTGTCTTTGCTGCCCGTCGGTTGTGATGTTTTTGTGGTGGGTGAGAATCGCAGCGGTGTGCGCAGTGCAGAAGAAATGCTGTCAGAGTTTGCGCAATTAACCAAAATTGATAGCGCCCGCCGTTGCGGCCTCTATCATGGTCGCCTGGACAAACAGCCAGAATTTGATGCCGATGCCTGGTGGGAAAGCTATCAGGTGGGTGATGTCATCGTAAAAACCCTGCCGGGTGTTTTCAGCCGAGATTCGCTGGATTCTGGTAGCCATCTGCTGCTCTCCACTTTCAGCGAGCCGTTTAAAGGCAGCGTGCTGGATGTCGGTTGTGGCGCTGGTGTACTGGCCTGTGTTTTAGCGCAACAATCGCCAAAAATAAAATGGACCTTGAGTGATGTCAGCGCTGCTGCCATTGAAGCCAGCCGGGCAACATTGGCGGCAAATAATATCGAGGCGCAAGTGATTGCCAGCAATGTCTACTCTGATATTAAAGGCCGCTTCGAGATGATTATTTCTAACCCACCGTTCCATGATGGGATCCAAACCAGCCTGACTGCAGCTGAGATGCTGATCCGAGGCGCTACCGCACATCTGCATGTGGGTGGCAAATTACGTATCGTGGCGAACTCCTTCCTGCCTTATCCTGCGCTGCTGGATGCCGCATTTGGCAGCCATGAAGTGCTGGCGCAGAATGGTCGTTTTAAGGTCTATCAGGCAACTGTCGGGCGTCCGCCACGGGATCCTAAGAAAAAACGTTAATATTATCAGTCACTAATATTAAGCGTTAAGATAAACCATTCCTTCCATGCCGTAGCGTTCACCTGCTGCGGCATGGAAAGGGAATACCGCATCCAGCTCGGCCAACTCCTGCGCGGTAAGCACTACATCCAATGATCTCAGATTCTCTTCCAAATAAGTACGACGTTTGGTTCCTGGGATTGGCACAATATATTCCCCCTGCGCCAGTACCCAAGCTAAAGCTAATTGAGAGGGTTTAACCCCTTTATCCTGCGCCATTTTTGTTACTGTATCGACCAAATCCAGATTCAGAGCAAAATTATCCTCCTGAAAACGTGGGTTATTACGGCGGAAATCGTCTGCAGCCAGATCATTCAGGCTTCGTATCGCCCCCGTCAAGAAACCGCGCCCCAATGGGCTATAGGCCACAAACCCAACACCTAGCCGTTGGCAGGTTGCCAGGACGGAAGTTTCCACATCTCGCGTCCACAGTGAGTATTCACTCTGCACCGCAGTAATCGGGTGCATCTGATGAGCTTTTTCCAATGTTGCTGCTGATACTTCACTCAAACCGATATAGCGAATTTTACCGGCGGTGACCAAATCAGCCAAAGTCCCGATGACATCTTCCACCGGCACACTAGGATCCCCCCGATGCTGGTAATAAAGGTCAATGACATCAACACCTAAGCGCTTGAGGCTACCATCAACAGACTGGCGGATATAATCAGGACGGCTGCTCACACCCCGTACCGTCGGATCGGTCGGGTCGCGCACAATACCGAACTTGGTGGCTAAAAAAACCTGATCACGCTTGCCCTTAATCGCTCGTCCCACCAACTCTTCATTGGTAAATGGGCCATACATATCCGCGGTATCCAGCAGCGTGACGCCCAACTCCAATGCCTGGTGTAGCGTAGCAATTGACTCGTTAGCGTCCTGATTAGTGGAGTAGAAATCACTCATTCCCATGCAGCCAAGGCCTAATGCAGAAACCTGCGGGCCATTCGAACCTAATTGACGTTGTTGCATTGCGATACTCCCGATTAGTGATGTCGGAAGAAAGTGTGGTTGTTTCGTGAGGAAAGATAAATAATGCAGATCACTCATCACTGTTCAAAAAACACCAACAATGGGCGAACGCAATTATGGACCAGATACAAGCCATGCGGATATTCGTCCGTATTGTTGAGTTGGGTAGTTTCAGCCGCGCTGCCGAAAAACTGCAATTACCTCGGGCCACGGTCAGCCACACCTTAAAGCGATTAGAACAACGCCTGGGTGTGCGCTTACTGGTGCGTACCACCCGACAAGTGAATATCACTGCCGAAGGCACACTGTATTATCACCGTTGCCTACAATTATTGTCGGCATTTGAAGAGGCCGATTCGCTGTTCAGCCACCAGCGGTTGCAACCAGAAGGAAAGGTGCGCATCGATATGCCTCATTCACTGGCACGCAATGTGGTCATCCCCGCCTTGAGTGATTTCTATCAGCGCTACCCTCATATCACATTGATTCTCGGTGCGAATGACAGCACCATCGACTTGCTACGTGAAGGCGTAGATTGTGTATTACGGGCTTGGTTACCACACGATGAACAACTAGCTGCGCGAAATATTGGCCAGCAGCCACAAATCACCTGCGCATCGCCGGCTTATTTGGAAAAACACGGTATTCCAATGACGCTGGATGACTTAGCAGGGCATCAATCCGTAGGCTACTTCTCCCAGTTAAACCATCGCGATTATCCGTTGGAATTTGTTTGCCAGGGAAAAATTGAAAATCGTGTTTTACCCAGTATTTTGAGTGTCAGTGGTGCAGATGCTTATATTGCGGCTGGTATGGCGGGTTTGGGATTGATTCAGGCACCTACCGCCGGAATTCAGGGCCAATTAGCACAAGGCGAATTGATTGAGGTGCTCTCTCATATACCGCCACCGGCGATGCCACTATTTATTATGTTCCCTCCGGGTCGCTTTTTGGCGCCCAGAGTGAGAGTGCTGATCGACTGGCTAATCGAACTATTCGCCCATTACCCACCCGAATCAGATGAGCTCGGAAACAGAACATAAAATAAAGAAAACTTCCGTAATTAAATCAATTGATCAACATATGATGTTTTTTACAGCAAACATCCCGCTTAGGGGAAATAAGTATTGACCTGACCGCGAAAATCTCTAGAATTCGCCTCCGTAGTACAGATTTATATTGCACAGCACATGCGATGGTGGCGGAATTGGTAGACGCGCTAGCTTCAGGTGTTAGTGTTCTTACGGACGTGAGGGTTCAAGTCCCTCCCTTCGCACCACGCTGGTGATATAAATCCGAAATTCTACTCACTTCAAGATAGTAGATAGTAAGAAATCATTTGGGCGATGGTGGCGGAATTGGTAGACGCGCTAGCTTCAGGTGTTAGTGTTCTTACGGACGTGAGGGTTCAAGTCCCTCCCTTCGCACCACGATGATTTCTAATATCAACACGATGACTCCTCTCTGTATAGCTCAATTGTATTAATGTATGCCTTCAATGCATACCGGTACCGTCATGTAAAATCAATGGTGCATCAATACTGCGACCATACCCGCCAAAAGTGCCACACAAGATGGCAGTAACAGAAAGTGTCGCAACCGTACATGATATAACATACTTACCGTCGCCAGCATCGCGACCACAATCAGTACTCTCAACTGGCCCACAGTGATATCAGCCCACCCCAGCAGCGGTAGCAAAGTAAAAGGTAGCAACATCCCCCAACCACTGGACATTCCTCGGCTTAATAAGCCACTTATACCCCATAAACGGTAAGCTGAAAATCTGGCTATAATCATAGTGACGGCCACTTAAATGATAATGATAAGCAATATCATATACTACTATATAAAAATCTGCATCATGAAGTTGCCGCGAGAAAGCTGGCGGTTTGGCTGGCTCAGTGCCATTGATACCATCGATATATCAGATTTCGATGAGTAAATTGATTAGTTGATCGACATCATGATGACAGGCTGAAACAAAAATGGTAATTTTGACTAAGAAAATTCCTAAAGCCATGTTAAAACGCTTCAAACAAAAATAATTACTTTAAAGAACTATTTATCGTGATGCCTAAATAAAAGGGCTTCATGAGGATATTGTTTATTTGTCTACTGACAGCGCGCCATTATGCAGAGTGAATTGAATATGAATAGCCACTCCTACGATCAGCTTCTGAAAAGTAAGCATCGGCTCTCTTTACTGCTTTTTCTATTTCTTAATGCGTCGTCCGCTATTTTCAGTATGATATTACCCTCCCCTGAAACGCCAGCTGTGACATTACCGCTCGTCATGATCACAGTTATCAGTCTCAGTGTGGCGGCATATTTTATTTTTATTTCGAAGAATTATGTGGATAAATTGAATTTATTTTCAATTATCATGGGGATTCTTTGGGCCTGGCAAATCATTCTTAAATATGAATACTTAGGCACAAATGAAAACAATTACTTATTACTCAGCTTGTTCACCATTTTCTTTATCAGCACAATTGCGCTGTCTGATAACTTTCTTGCCTTTTGTTTGCATACTGCCCCCGCAGCACTCACCGTTATTTTTTTGGACGACTTTCAAAATATTTTCCGCATCATATTTACGATTATGTTGCCCCTAATTGGTTTCTCTTTACATCATTTGATGCTGCGTCGTAGTGACGACTTCACCCGCAAACTTGTTGCACGTCTTTATAATGAAAGAGAAAAGTTCAGTGATTTAAGCATGATAGACCCACTGACCAGTTTATATAATCGCCGTGGGTTGGAGAATAAACTTGAAACATTATTAGCGCAGTCTCCTGGCAACCATTATGTGCTGCTGCTCGATATCGACCATTTTAAGGCCTATAACGATAACTATGGTCATACTATGGGGGACCAGGCCTTAGTGCGCGTCGCTGCCGCAATTCGTGATGCTGTGCGCTCACGCGATATCGTGGTGCGCTATGGTGGTGAGGAGTTTTTAGTGTTGCTGACACATGTTAGTGAAGAGTATGCAAGCCAGTTAGCAGAACGTGTCCGGCAGCGCGTTTTAGGGCTTGATATTCCACATGTTTTCAATCACAAGGTATCAACGACTGTCACGTTAAGTGCAGGGATCTCCCCCTTACAATCCTATGACTTGGCCTCTTCACTCAAAGCCGCTGATGAAGCACTTTATCGCGCTAAAAAAGATGGGCGGAATAAAGTTGCGTTTGCCCAAGATAAATTATCAGAGATTGAATCCTCACTCTTATAAAATGACTAATCATTATGCTCAATTATTTATTCTCTCATGAATGGTTGAGCTTAATACTGCGGTATTACATTCCACTTTCATGCTGTTATTAAATCTTGTCATTACATATACAAAAATAAATAACTGACTCATCTGTTGCTATAAAAAATCTATTTTAGATAATCGCTCTAATTCTCTGGCTAAGAAAAAATTAGTTTTTTGAATGATAACTTACTCTCTTCCTCCTATTTCAACACCACTGATCACCCACCAGAAGTTGCCTTGTTGCTCAACGCAACAAGCGGTTATTATTCAAATAAAATAATATGAATAATGATTATCATTTATATTAGATATGAGCAATGCAAAGAAACGTTCGTTAGACCGCGCAGGGGAAAAATACATAAGCCTAGCAAATACTTTCAGTGAGTTATCCCAGGCGATAATACCTTTTAAGGGTGTTTGTGGATGGGGAATGTTCAATGCCATCAATGCCCTGACATCCGCTAATCTCTCTCGTGACACAGGCTGAGCAAATGTCACCTTCCGGCCTGCAACATCTGTCACCACAATCGGTTGTGCTAAAAATCCATATCTTTTGATAGGTGGAATCATTGTCTGCGGCGTATCGATAAATTCTTTTTTCATCGCATCATTCGCTATTTTTATCGGATTGTGGATTATTTTATTGCTTTGCTAAACCGATTCTTCTACTTTTAGCAGCAAATAGAATTGAAGATACTAGGGGTTTATCATGGAGAATACCGTTTGGGTTTTGGGCGATGCTGTTATCGATCTTGTTCCTGAAAATTCAAATAGTTACCTTAAGTGCCCAGGTGGCGCCCCGGCCAATGTCGCAGTAGGCATTGCAAGATTGGGGGGTAAAAGCGCATTTATTGGTCGGGTTGGGCAAGACAGCTTTGGTCGTTTTATGCAGCAGGTTTTACAACAGGAAAATGTGGATACCCGCGCCATGACGCTGGACGCAGAACACCGAACCTCAACTGTTGTTGTGGATTTGGATCAGGATGGCGAACGCACATTTACATTCATGGTGATGCCAAGTGCTGATTTATTCCTGCAACCTACTGATTTACCTGAATTTAAAACCAACCAATGGCTCCATCTATGCTCCATTGCATTAAGTCAGGAACCCAGCCGCAGCACCGCATTCGAGGCTATGCGCCGCATCAAAGCTGACGGAGGTTGGGTTAGTTTTGATCCCAATATTCGTACTGATATCTGGCGTCAACCGCAAGAGTTACTCCTCTGCCTGCAACAAGCATTACAGTTAGCCGATGTGGTAAAACTGTCATTGGAGGAACTGGATTTCATCTGCCCACAGCAAGATATCGCGACAGCTATGGAGCAGGTTATGGCGGACTATTCCTGTAAATTATTACTGGTAACATTGGGGGCAGAGGGGGTTTGGGTGCATAACCGAAGAAAGTTACAAAAATATGCCAGCCGGAAAATCACCCCGATAGACACCACCGGGGCCGGAGATGCCTTTGTTGCCGGGTTGCTGGCAGCATTGTCGCAACAACACAACTGGCACCAAAACCAAGACTTGAGTGCGGCCATCGATCAAGCACAAGCTTGCGGTGCGCTGGCTACTACCGCCAAAGGGGCAATGACCGCCCTACCAAATGCGCAGGAATTGGCGCATTTTCTGCAAAGCAGCCACTAACTGCGGCCTGCCTGTCGGATGCCCTGCCTTGGCATCCGGCATCTTCTCTTATTCATCAATTTTTGCTAAACACTCAGCTCACGACAATGCGTTCAACAGCTTAACGCTGACTGATTCATCCCTTTCATAGCGCGACTTCTCTCACTACAGCACTCAATTTGCAGTGCAGATCACAATAGCTGAATGGGGTTAGCAAAATGTTTTGCTAATTCCAGTTGATCGCCCGTATGTTAGCCATGAAAAACCGGTTTATCTGTTTAGCATAAATACAATCAATCACATACCGAGTGATATAAAAATGATGATAAAACCAAGCTATCTTGCTGTATCAATAGGACTTATTCTTTCTTGTGCAGCGACCTCCACCTCAGCAGCCTCATCAAATGTGGATATCGAAGCCCGCCTTAATGCTTTAGAGCAGCGATTGCAGCAAGCAGAACAACGGGCAAAAAATGCAGAAACCCGTGCCGAAATTGCAGAAAAACAAGCACAAAAACTCGAAGCTCGTACCCTTCAGGCAGAAGAAAAAACCGTTCAAGTTGCGAAACGCACTGAGAAATTAGAAAGCAAAACACAAAGCGACAATGGTTTTGAGTTCCATGGTTATGCACGCTCCGGTTTGTTAATGAACTCTTCCGGTACCGGCACTCAAGGTGGCCCTTATGTTTCCCCGGCAGGCAGTACCGGTGGGGCAATTGGCCGTTTAGGTAATGAACCCGATACCTATGTTGAAGTGAATTTGGAGAAAAAACAGAAGCTGGATAATGGTGCAACCACTCGCTACAAAGTGATGCTGGCTGATGGTCAACGTAGTTATAACGACTGGACAGCTGACAGCAGTGACCTGAATGTGCGTCAGGCTTTCGTCGAATTGGGCACCCTACCCACCTTCAATGGTATTTTCAAAGACAGTACCCTGTGGGCCGGTAAGCGCTTTGATCGCGATAACTTTGATATTCATTGGCTGGATTCCGATGTGGTATTTCTGGCCGGTACCGGTGGCGGTATTTATGACATCAAATGGACTGATAACCTGAAAAGTAACTTCTCCTTATATGGCCGTAATTACGGCGAAATAGAGAATGTTAACAGTGATATTCAAAGCTATATTTTCACCACAAATAACTATGTATCTACCCAAAATAACGGCTCATTCCAGTGGATGCTGAGTGGCTTGCGTGCCAAAGATAACGAAGCACGCCAGAATAGCGGTGAAACCGTGAATACCAATGCGGCAGATAAAGGCATTCACAGCATGGTGGCCTACCACGGTGACAGTTTCTATGGGCTACGTGAGGGGACGTCTAAAACGGCCTTGTTATACGGCCACGGTCTGGGTGCTGAAGTGAAATCAATTGGCTCCGATGGCAACTTGACCAGCGGGGCAGATACCTGGCGTCTGGCGTCTTACGGTACCACTGCACTGAGCAAGAACTGGAGCCTGGCTCCCGCCATATTGGCGCAGCAGAGTAAAGACCGATATGTCGAGGGCGATAGTTATAAGTGGGTCACCTTCAATGCCCGCCTGATTCAGGAAATCACTGAAAACTTTGCTTTGGCGTATGAAGGCAGTTATCAATATATGAATCTCGACCCGCAAGGGTATAAGGATTATCACAAAGTCAGTGGCGGTTTCTATAAACTGACCTTTGCCCCGACCTTTAAAGCAGGCGATATCAGTAACTTCTTCAGCCGCCCAGAAATACGTGTTTTCGCGACCTACATGGACTGGAGTCAAGATCTGGATAACTACGCCAAGGATGATGCCTTCGGTAAAAATGATTTTGCCGCCGGCGGTCAATGGAACTTTGGTATCCAGATGGAAACCTGGTTCTGATCATTCCCCGCCGTCGGCAGGGGATTGGCTGCCACGGCGGGTAACCTAATTTATATGCGAGGGATATAATGAATATTAATGAGACCGCAAAGGCTCTACTCCCATTGCTCGGCGGTAAAGACAATATTGTCAGCGCAGCACACTGCGCGACACGACTGCGTTTGGTATTGGCTGATGACTCACTGGTACAAAAATCAGCGGTAGAGAAAGTCGAAGGCGTTAAAGGCTGTTTTAGCAATGCAGGGCAATTACAGATTATTTTCGGCACCGGGTTGGTGAATAAAGTTTACGCCGAATTTATTAAAGTGGCGGGGATTAGCGAATCCAGTAAATCAGAAGCGGCCGATGCGGCTGCCCGTAAGCTAAATCCATTCCAGCGCATCGCCCGTCTGCTCTCTAATATTTTTGTGCCCATCATTCCGGCAATTGTAGCCTCCGGTTTGTTAATGGGTTTGCTCGGCATGGTGAAAACCTATGGCTGGGCCGATGCCAACAGCGCGCTGTTTATTATGTTGGATATGTTCAGCTCCGCTGCTTTTATTATTCTGCCGATCTTAATTGGTTTTACCGCAGCCAAAGAGTTTGGTGGCAACCCCTATCTGGGGGCCACGCTGGGCGGCATACTGACCCATCCGGCACTGACCAATGCCTGGGGAGTGGCTGGCGGCTTCCATACCATGAACTTCTTCGGGATGGAGGTGGCAATGATTGGCTATCAGGGCACGGTATTCCCCGTCCTGCTAGCCGTGTGGTTTATGAGTATATTGGAAAAGCGCCTACGGAAGATTATCCCCGATGCGCTGGATTTGATTCTCACGCCATTTCTAACCGTCATTATTACCGGATTTGTTGCATTGCTGTTTATTGGCCCTGCCGGGCGCGTGCTGGGTGATGGCATTTCACTGGTGCTCAGTACCCTGATTACCCACGCCGGTTGGCTGGCTGGATTGTTATTTGGTGGGCTATATTCCGTTATCGTGATAACCGGTATTCACCATAGTTTCCATGCAATCGAAGCAGGTTTATTGGGTAATCCCAATATTGGCGTTAACTTCCTGCTGCCTATCTGGTCGATGGCGAATGTTGCGCAAGGTGGGGCTTGTCTGGCGGTCTACTTTAAAACCCGCGATGCCAAAATTAAAGCCATTGTGATTCCTTCGGCATTTTCCGCCATGCTGGGGATAACTGAAGCGGCCATTTTCGGGATTAACCTACGCTTTATCAAACCCTTCCTGGCAGCACTGGCAGGCGGAGCACTCGGCGGAGCATGGGTGGTGGCCAATCATGTCAATATGACCGCGGTAGGCTTGACCGGCATTCCCGGCATCGCCATCGTGCAAGGCAATTCAATTGTTAACTATCTGATTGGTTTGGTCATTGCCTTTGGTGCTGCATTTATTATTTCCTTGCTACTTAAATACAAAACGGACAGCGAATAATGCAAGAAGCCAGTTTGCTTAAACATCTTACGCTGGCAGTAATGCGCGGTCAGTGCCGCGCATTACAAGATCCACACCGGCCGAGCTGGCACTTAGCTCCCTGTGTCGGATTGCTGAATGACCCTAATGGGTTCATTTACCATGCTGGCTATTATCATCTGTTTTATCAATGGAATCCGCTGGATTGCCGCCACGGCAGTAAGTATTGGGGCCACTGGCGCAGCACTGACTTAGTGCATTGGGAACATCAACCAGTGGCATTGGTACCGAGCGAATCTTACGAAAGTCATGGTTGTTACTCCGGTTCGGCGGTGATTACTGATGACCTTATTACCCTGATTTACACCGGAAATGTGAAATATCCCGATGGCTCCCGTACCGCATTCCAATGTCTGGCACAGGAAAATAAACAGGGCGAGTTCGACAAGTTAGGGCCAGTGCTCCCCTTGCCCGCTGGCTATACCGGACATGTGCGTGACCCGAAAGTCTGGCAGCACGACGGCCAGTGGTACATGGTGTTAGGTGCTCAGGACAAACAACTGCAAGGCAAGGTGCTTCTGCTGCGCTCTGATGATTTACGCGAATGGCATAACCTCGGTGAGATAGCGGGTTCTGGTCTGGGGGGGCTTGGGCCTTTTGGCTATATGTGGGAATGCCCCGACTTGTTTACCCTGGCAGATAAAGACGTTTTGATTTTCTGCCCACAGGGAATACCGGCCGAAGCTGAACGTTATCGTAATACCTTTCAGGCGGGATATTTACTAGGCAAATTGGATTATGCCTACGCCACCTTCAATCATCAGGACTTTCACGAGCTGGACGCTGGCTTTGAGTTCTACGCGCCGCAAACCACGCTAGCCGCAGATGGCCGCCGCTTATTATTCGGCTGGATGGGCATTCCAGATGAAGATGAATTTTACCAACCGACAGTGGCCTATGGCTGGATCCATACCATGACCTGCCCGCGCGAGTTGAGTCTTAATGGCGACAAACTCATTCAGCAACCAGCACGCGAATTAGCCGCACTACGGTGTGAACATATGCAGTGGCAAGGCCGAGCCCAAGAAGCCCCTGCTTTTGCTATTGCTAGCGCTGAAATGATAATCGACGTCAGTGCGCCTTTTACCCTCGAATTGGGCAATACTCTGCTGTTGGAATGGGATGGTGCGCGCTTGATTTTAAGCCGTAATAATCTGCGCACCGGATTGCGAGAATTCCGTTACTGGCGCGGTCAACTGCAACAATTACAGTTACTTTGTGATCGTTGCAGCATAGAGATTTTTATCAATCAGGGAGAAGCGGTGATGACGTCGAGTTACTTCCCGCCCGTACCGCCACAAGCCATTTTTGCGGGAAGTGCTGAACTGCGAGTGCAACACTGGCTGTTGTCTTCGCCCATGTTAGAATGAACTATCTTTCAAGGCGACAGATTCACTCGGCGAACAACATTAATCTGTGAAAAACAATAAACGTATTACCATCAACGATATTGCAAAACTGGCTGGTGTGTCGAAATCGACCACCAGTCTGGTACTCAATGGACGTAGTAAAGAATATCGTGTTTCAGATGAAACGCGTGATCGTATTATTGCGCTGGCCAGCGAACATAATTATCAGCCTAGTTTCCACGCCCGTTCGCTGCGATCAACCCGTAGTCACACCATAGGGCTGGTCGTGCCAGAGATGACCAACCACGGCTTTGCGCTTATTTCGCGAGAGCTGGAGATGTTATGTCGTGAGGCGGGGTTACAGTTGCTTATTGCCTGTACCGACGAGAATCCTGGCCAGGAAATGATGGCGGTAAACAGTTTGGTACAGCGCCAAGTTGATGGCCTGATTGTCGCTTCCAGCCAGCTCAATGATGGCGAATATCAAAAAATTAATGCTCGTCTGCCAGTAGTGCAGATGGACAGATTGATTGGTGAATCAGCGTTGCCGCTGGTGATTACCGACTCCATCGCCTCTACCGGTGCATTGGTTGAAAACGTGGCTCGCCAACATCCAGATGAATTTTACTTTCTCGGCGGCCAGCCACGAATCTCGCCAACGCGTGACCGTTTAGCGGGCTTCCAGCAAGGTCTACAACAAGCTGGGGTCGAATGCCGCCCCGAATGGATCCTAAATGGCCATTACTTGCCCAGCTCCGGTTATGAAATGATTGCCCAGCTTTGCGCGCAATTAGGCCGCCCGCCTAAAGCAGTATTTACCGCCGCCTGTGGTCTGTTGGAGGGGGTGCTACGCTATCTCAATCAGCATCAATTAATGGACAGTGACATTCATCTTTGTAGCTTTGATGACCACTACCTGTTTGATTGCTTACCCTTAAAAATAGATACCATTGCGCAGGATTGCCCAGGGTTGGCACGCCATAGCTTTGAGATAATCACCGCTCTGATCGCCGAAACACCTTTGGCGCAAAATCAGCTGATTCTGCCGGGCCAAATCCATTGGCGACACCCGGGTTCCAAGGCACTGAATGAGCAACACTGAGCCAGTTGCCACTCCGGCCCTAATCGGTTCGTGGCAGCGCTGCCAAAAACTGATGCAAGCCCCGCAATGGCGGGCACCACATCGTGCAGCAGGAGCAACTTTCCAGTCAATTTGTCAGCGAAAAAACGATTTACTGGTATTAGGCCAGGCCGCACTGGAGGATGCTTATGAATATATGGAATCTCGCCACTGCGTCCTGCTAATTCTTGATGAAAGCGGCTGTACCCTGTGGCAATGCGGCCATCCGCAGACCATGAGTCAGTTAAAAGCGTTAGGTATTGATTGTGGCAGTTATTGGGCTGAAGGATTAATCGGCACCAATGCCCCAGCTCTGGCAATAGCCGAAGGGCATCCGATACAGGTCAGCGGCCAGCAACACTTCAAGCAGGCCCTGCATCCTTGGCACTTCTGCGCCACACCCGTGTATGACAACAGTGGCCGCCAACGGGCCGTGATTGTTCTGGGGAGTTTACTGGTTGATAACGCCGCCAGTGATTTGCCGCTAACACTGGCGATAGCCCGAGAAATCGGGAATTACCTCCATGCCGATACTTTATTGGCCGAAACTAACCGTCATCTGAACGAACTCAACGCCCTGCTTGATGGCGTTGAAGATGGCGTAATGGCCTGGGACCAACGCGGTTGTCTGTTGTACCTTAACCGCCGGGCAGCAGCCATCTTGCAGCTCAATGAAACCAACAGTCTCGGTAAACCAGTTACTGATTTGCTCACCCTACCCGCGGTGCTGGCTCATGCTATTTTGCATCGTACCGCCCTCAGCCATGTAGAAGTGACTTTTGAAAATCAGCAACAATTTATTCCGGCTTTGCTGACGCTCAAACCTATCCCAGATGGCGACCGTTGCGGATTTATTGCACTTCTGCATCCACAAGAATTACTGCGGCAAATGGTTCACAACCAATTAGGGCGAGCCAGTTATACCTTTGACGATATGCCAGTGGCGTCGCTGGAAATGCGCCGCTTAATTCGTTATGGCAAACAGGCGGCTAAAGGCAGACACCCCATTTTACTGCACGGGGAAGAAGGTGTGGGTAAGCAACAATTGGGTCAGGCTATTCATAATGCCAGCAATCGAGCGGCTGGCCCCTATATCGTATTGAATTGCCAGGCATTACCGCAAAATCTTATGGCACGGGAGTTTCTGGGTAGTGATGCCAGTGAAGGTGAATCCGGGCAGCCAAGCAAATTTGAATTAGCCAACGGTGGCACCTTATATTTGGAGCAAGTCGAATATTTATCGCCAGAAATGCAATCAGCGTTGCTGCAAATTGTCAAAACCGGCATGGTGATGCGAGTAAACTCTAATCGAGTGATACCAGTTGATGTAAGAATCATTACCGCCACCGGCGCAGATTTGCCCTTGTTAGTCAAACAAGGCCGTTTTCGTCGCCAACTATTCTATACCTTGCAATCTTTTGAGCTGCATATCCCCCCGCTGCGCCAACGCCAACAAGATATTTCACTACTGGTTCAGCATACGCTGACCAGCCTTGGGCAACATTTTCACTGCCAATATCAGCCAGACGAAAGTGTTATTCGTCAGTTATGCCAATACCCTTGGCCGGGTAATGATCAGGAACTAAAAAGTGTAGTTGAGCGGGCCGCGATGGCCTGTCGCAACAACCGTATCAACCTCAATGACTTGCCGGAGCATCTGCTAGGTAAAAGATTGTTATTGGAACCGGATATGCCACAACCTCAGCCAGTCCTATCACTACAAGAATTAGAAAGGCAGGCCATTATTCGTGCCGCATTGGTCTGCCAGGGACAATTGAATGAAATGGCGGCCTTATTGGGGATCGGCCGCACCACATTATGGCGAAAAGTGAAACTTCATCGGCTGGATATCCACCAATTCAAGGGTGGCGAGTCCCTGCCATTTTAGTTTCAATGGACTTCCCAGTCAGGGAAAATCATAGGTAAAGTGAATGCTTTAAGTTGCTCCGTAGATAACTGGCGGCGTCCCTCGCTAATTACTGCTCCCGGCCCCTGACTATTCGCCTCAAAGAAACGTGAATCCTGCGGATAGAACCAAATTTTCTCACCTTGTTTATCTTTGCCAGACATTTTATCCCAACCGTAAATATGGTCATCCATCATCGTATTGATAAATACCGCCTGACCCATTGCCGTCGGATCGGCATAACGACCATCAGCAAAAGTAGTTGTCGGGTGCCATGGACGCCCTAAAGCAAAACTATTAGTGGGAACACCTGGCTCTTTAGTCAATCGGCTGTTAATAAAGATCAAACCATAAGGCGAGGTCTTTAATGTACTCGGGGCCGTGATATAGCCATAAGGCGGCTCTATATCACTTCGATCGCGCGCCACGATATTACAATTATCAAATACCGTGATTCCTGAACCAAAAATAAAATCAACATGACCACTAATTTCACAGTCTGTGAAATAACCCCGGCTGCCGGTTTTGCTATAAAGCGTATCCTGGTAACCTTCAAGTTTCACCGCCTTGAAACGCGCTTTATCACTATTTTCCGCTAATAACAGTGCCACAGCTTGAGTATCTTTTAATTTTGTTGGGTCAGTATCCGCTTTCTTTTTATTGGCTGGAAAATCAAAATCATTACGGATAGTCAGATTTTCGGCTGTAAAGTTCGTGGCATTAACCAACACAGTACTACTACCAGATGTTCCCCATTTTTCGCCTTGTGGATTGAGCATCCCCGCAGCAGTATTGGCAGCGATCACCGTGCCATCGCGGTTCTCACCTTTCAGGGTGACATGACTACGGGTCACCTCGAGCCTTTCAGTATAAACTCCATTTTTCAGGAAGATAATAAAAGGAGTGTCATCCATCGGAGCTGACTTCAATGCAGCATTAATCGAGGAAAACTCGTCTTCCTGAGGAGTGGTAGAAACGACCGCGTTATACTGCGCAGCATTCACCGTCCCCAATACAATAAACGACATCAATCCTGACAATAGTGTTTTACCCAATAAGTTAATTGGCATTTCGAGATCCTCAGTAACTCATAGCCACCCAAGTAAAATCACGCTGTGTGACTATAAACAATAGAAAGTGTGATTTGTCATTAATAATACAATACACAAAATGAAACGCCATTCCATTTACATGGATCACATTTTTGATATTGTATTTTAGATCATAAAATGAAGAATTAACGTCCTTTAGCTGATTTCGAAAAATTAAGGCTGTAATCAATAACAAAGATAAATAAAACAATTCTGTTATCTATAAATGTTAATTACCTAACATGTCAATATAAAGTGATTCATGAAAAGACATCAATAATATATAGTTTGAAAAACATACATACGGGTTCCTATTTATAAAAGCTTGCTGAAGAGAGTTCTTTGAGATATAAAAATAGAGAAATAAAAAATCAAACTAAGCACACTATTCTGGAAAACTTTAGTAAATATATTTAATTTTGTATCATTTACTTAAATCAATATAAATAACGTATAAATAATAACTTGATTAATAGGATATCTATGTCATGGGTATTAAATATAAAATAATTCAATTTAATATAAATGAACTTGGTGTAAATATAAGAACAATTAAAAATGAACTCTCATTTAAAAAATTAGCATGGGACACTAATGATATAAAATTCTCTCAATTAAGGTTTCTTATCAGCAAACGTTTTGCGGATAGAAAATTAATTTTACAGGAAGCACAATGCTATCTTGATGATAGTTTGATACCTAAAGGTATTCAATCCCTAATATCCACACTATCTGTACCTGATAAAAAAATATTCTATTCCTATAAGCCTTTTAGAAAGAGAGGGATGAGCCAATTCACTGACGAATATATTGATAAGAAATGGATTATCAATCACATTGATCTTCCTACAGTAACCCATTTCACCCAAAATGCCGATCATCAATTAGATTTAAGGCAATTAATTCGTCGTTTTCCCCCGATGGATCAAGTCACTGCAAATTCGGCTATTTTGAAGATACTCATTAAAAAATTCATCGAAATGTTGTGCGAATGCGAACCTAAAAGAAAACTCAAAAAAATCCGAGTCACTTGCCATCAAATATCTTTAATTATAGATGGATCAATACACCAGGTTTCAAACTCGCCAGAAGGTTTACATCAAGATGGGAGTGACTATATTGTTTCTGCATTAGTTATTGATAAATATAATATTGAAGGAGGCATAAGCAAACTCTATTGTATAGAAAAAAATGAACTCATTAAATCACACACATTAGAGTGCGGTGAAGGGCTATTCCATATAGATAAAAACTCATCTATTTGGCATCAAGTCACAGCAATAAAACTAAAGGAACCATCAATTAAATCTGGATATAGAAATATATTAGGATTTGATTTCAATTATTAATCGTAATAATTAACCCATGCAAAATTAATGTAATGATTATAAGAAATGCAAAAAAAACAAAGTATCATATTATCCGCACTATTTTTCATTCACGGTATTGCCTACGCTAGCTTAGTTCCGTGGATCCCTAATTTAAAAGAAAAATTCAACCTTACTAACTATATGGTTGGAATGATGATATCAGCTATTCCAGCTGGATCAATAATATTCGGATTGTTTTCAAAAAGGTTTATCAATTTTATTGGGATATATTGGGCAACAAATATATCATTCTTATTTTTAATTATTACTATATCAATAGTCGCTTTTTCATCGTCGTGGTATGAAATAACATTATTACTGTTCCTATTCGGTGTTTTTGATTCATGGGGGGATACTTGTATTAATGTACAAGCCATTAATATACAAAAATCATATGGGTTTAGTTTGATTAATCGGTTTCATGGTATAAGCAGCATCGGTACAATATGGGGGGGTCTTATTGCTGTCATGGCTATTGGTCTCGGGTTTTCAATGGCGAAATTCAACCTTACATTACTTACCATTAATTTAATAGCACTCGTTATTTACATCCTACTATTTCAAAAAGTGAATACGGAAATTAGCTCTCACTTGCCTGCTCAGTATAAAAACAAGATAGGTTTATTAGAGACTCAAGTTTACATTATAGCCTTAACTGTACTTGTCTTCACATGCAGCATAGAAGAAACAGCCAGTATCTGGGGGGCAATATATATGAAGGACATTTATGATGCTTCACTAGTAATTTCTGGTTTACCTTATCTATTCTGCCAAATATGCATAGTTATTGGTCGTATATTTGGTGACTACTATACAAATAAGTTTGGAGAGTTAATAACATTAAAATATGGTGTGGTCTTATCCATGATAGGAATCATATTAATAATATTCGTTCACTCTGTTATTTTTACAATATTAGGTTTCTCTCTCATTGGATTAGGTATATCCGTGATATTCCCACTAACTATATCCTTTATTGGCCAGTTACCTAATATCAATGCAACCAGTGGAATTACTTTTGCAACATGGATGTCAAGAGTTGGTTTACTCATTTCACCACCATTAATAGGCATATTAGCAGATTTTACTTCACTAAGGTCAGCGTTTGTTGCCATATTAATTTGTTGTATATTAATTTTCTCGTTGATTAATTTTTTATCAAAGAAATCAATTCAATTAAATAATTAACATCAGGGGATAAATAATGAAAAAAATGAAGTGGGCAATTATATCAGGAGATGGCCTCCCAACCAGTGGTCTATTGACGATATTTAGAAATGTTGCTGAAATGGCAATAAAAAACAATATAATCACTTATGAAATACCCGCAGATCTAGGTTTTTCATGGCGACCAGATAAGGTTAAGTTCTTTCCTCATGGAAACCCAGGCTCACACTATCCTACCTGGATGAAAGTGAGTTCTATTCATCAGTATTCAATGTGTCATGAAAACTATGGTAATGACTTTACTAACATAAGAAATAAAATAGCCAAATATGACCAGTTAACACACGAAGAAGTAATAAATATTCAGAAAGATATAATTTTAATTGCGGAGCAATATCAAAATTATTTTATTAATTGGCTTGAGGATAATGATATTGACTGGCTTTTCTGTTTAAACATGACACTGTCTGATGCTGTACCCATTACTCAGGCTATCCATAATACCGCAAAAAAATATTGGGCAAAGAAAAAATACGGGGGTGTCATCTTCTGGGATCATGATCTTTTTGGCAGCTATGCTATTTATGAAAATGCCGAAAGATTATATCCAAAAGCTCCCAATAAACTAACTCCAGTACCACAAGATAATAGCTATACTAAATGGATAGTCGCATCTGAAGCTCTGGCCGATGAATGTAATAATTACCCAACTGCGCTGGCAGCAAAAGTTATCCCGAATATATTACCCCCTATAGATGGCTCTAACTTTAATAATATTCATAGAGAATTTTTAAACCAGCACAATATCTCCGCAGATTCGACGGTTATTATCGCACCTGTCCGGATATTTAGAGTTAAAGGTCTCGAAATATCAATTGATATTTTCAATTCATTACTTGACCTTTATAAAGAAAAAAAATTATACCTCCCTAAGTTACTTATATTCGGGAGTATGAATGAAGATCCTGAATATGCAGCTTATCTAAAAGATCAGGTGAATATGTTACATCTTGATGAGGATATCATTTTTCTGGATGAAGTCCCGCTTCAAACTTATAAAAATAAACATAATAAATGGTGTTTGGACGAAATTGACTTGCTCACCATTTGTCATACGTTATCAGGTGCTGTTTTATTTACGCCGAATGTAAAAAATGTTGAAAGTGTCGGTTTAGGACCAGCGCTAGCTGCTATTTTCACTATTCCTTGTGCCGTAACAGAATACTCTGCTTTTACTGAGTTTTATGGTTCCGAATACCATCATATAAAAGTTGATCCAGGCTTCCCCAGAGATGCGGCATTACAGTTATTTGAATGGATGTGCATGTGTGCTGCAGGTGAGATAGAAATAAAAATGCAGCTTGTCAGTAATAAACTTCTTACTCAATCAAAATTCCCTATAGGCCCATGGGAGGATTTTATACATCAATTAAGACAAGAATCGTATGATTTTAACGTAAAGCCATGGGTTTTTAAGTAAACATCACTATTTAGAGGTTACATAATGAATATGATTACGTCTGCATTATCTAAAAATCCAGCAGAAATTCCTGGTAAATTTGACATACTAATATTAGGCGGGGGAATGTCAGGTTTAGAGTTAGCAAAACATTTAAATAATAGAGAAGTAGAAAATATTGCTATTATAGAAGCGGGGCCCGCTGATGATTTTAATCATATAAATGCAGGGGAAGATTTTCAGCGAGCTAATGAATTATGGAAGAATGAGGACTCTGATAAATATGCTTACCGCTCATGGCAATCTTTAAGTGAGCCACATTATTCGAAAGGAACATGCTTAAGGCGTAGAGTGGGTGGCAGGTCACTTTATTGGCATGGCGTTATTTTACCAATTGAGGCCGAAATTCTCAAATATTGGCCAGAAAGAATTGTCAGTGACCTCACAAAGAAGTGGTTAGATGGCCCATCTCTTTATACACAGGTACAATCAGAAATATTAGCCTGGACAGAAAAGAGCTATGATGAAAGCTATCGTTTTAAATTTGCCAATTTTGAATTCAAGGTCGCCCCTCAGGCCATCCGAACACTAGGAGAAACTGAACGCTGGGAGGCCTATACCCCTCTATCCTATTGGAAGCAAGATAATACACGTAGAAAAGCTCCACTCATTATTGCAGGGTATGAAGCTGTCGCACTTATTATTGCAAATAGAAAATGTATCGGTGCTAAGTTAAGAGACATGGTATCTAATAAGATACATCATGTATTGGCAGATAAATGCGTGCTTGCTTTAGGAACAATTGAAAACTCACGTTTAGCCACTCAAGCACTTTATGATTCGGGCATTTTAATAGAGAAAAAACTAACGGGCCTTGTTGATCATATTGTTCAAGGATTTAATGTCACCCTTGAGCACGATAAAGTCCCAAGTAGATTCGATGAATTAATTGAGAGTCATCCCGACACTATATTTTTTAGCCCTAGTTTAAGTGGTGAGCGTTTTAATTTGTTTTTTACTATCAACAAATCAGATCTTGGTATTGAATTAGAAGCATGGACGATGGGTGAACAAATCCCTTCTGTTCATACAAACATCAGCATAGTAACGAATAGTGAAACAATGCCATTATCCATTTCTTGTAATTTAGATTATGCAGATAATACACTAATTAAAAAAGAGAAAAATGAATTAGATATATTCTGGCGTGAAGTATGTAGCAATGCGAAAATTCCATTCAAGCCTTTAGATTTTCAAACAGGATTTATTATCCATGCCCGCACAATGGGAGATGTCCACAAGCAAATAAGATCGCCATTAAGGATACTTAATTATAATGTACCAATAACATGGATTAGTCCTCTGGGTACAGAAAACCATGAAGGTAGCACTTTACCCTTAGGGGAAATATTAAATGATAATCATGAGTTCAATCAAATCAATAATCTATTTGCTATCGGCCCTAGTACATTTCCGCGCCCCGGCGCTGCCAACCCATCATTAACGACACTCGCACTATCTCGGCGACTGGCTTATATACTTAACTGACTCTAATGTAATTAATAAGGATATTAATTATGCATAAACCTATTTATATTCTTGGCACTGCCCTATCCCATGATGGTTCAACCTGCCTAATGAAAGACGGAGAAATTATATTTGCAATAGAAAAGGAAAGAATATCAAGAGTCAAGCATGATGGGTTTAATGATAATCTCACCATTCAATACTGTTTAGATGCCGCGGGCATTACATATAATGACTTGACATTAATCGTAGAGCAAAATTCTCACAATCCTATTTTTAGCGAGCAATTAGAGTACCGGAAAAATAGGATTCTGCCTCCTATGGTGCCTGTTGTGACCCTTTCACATCACTTGGCTCATGCTTATAGTGCAATAGGGACATCTCCTTTTGATGATATGGGGGTTGTGGTTATTGATGGACATGGTGGCAGCATAGATAGTTGTAATGATATTAATGGGCATATCTATGGGGCTGATAATATTCATTACAATAATCGTTACCGTTATTGGGAAACTTGCAGTTACTATGTATATCAAGATAGAAAAATGCTACCAATTTTCAAAGACTTTTCCCGCTGGGTTAATCGGAAGGATAGAAAAATCTATCCCGCTTCAACATGGGAAATAGAAAATTCTATCGGTGAATTTTACGAGGGAATTGCCTTATATATTTTTGGTGAACTTGACTGTGCCGGTAAGTTAATGGGCTTGGCTCCCTATGGCAGAGAAAATGCCATCAATTGGCAACCGTTCTTTTTCAATTCAGGAAAAGTAATATTACGCAATGACTGGTGGATAAATATCGACCCATTATTAAATATTGATCCAGCACACTTTAAAAATAACTTCCAATATTATGCAGACTTGGCCTATTGGGCACAAACCAAACTTGAAGAAGCTTTATTGTACCTGTTTAACTATTACTACCAACTTCATCCTATGAAAAACTTCGCTTATGCTGGAGGGGTTGCGTTAAATGCCACTGCGAATGAAAAGCTCCTTAATGGGTGTGATTTTGATAACTTATATATTCAACCTGCAGCAGGTGACAATGGGCTTTCTATCGGATGTTGTTATTATGGTTGGCTAGAAGTCCTTAAAAAAGAACGAGTCAAACATACTGGTTCGCCGTTTTTTGGTAAGAACTATAATGATATTAGCGTAATAACTGAGCTTGAAAAACACAACGACAAGATTGAATATACTTACGTCGAAAATATTGAAGTCATGGCGGCCGCCTCTATTGCATCTGGCCAGGTCATTGCATGGTTTCAAGGGGAGTCTGAATTTGGGCCGCGTGCGCTAGGAAACAGAAGTATTCTTGCCGATCCTCGCAGCGCGCAGATGAAAGATCACATTAATATCAATGTGAAGTTTCGTGAAGATTTCCGGCCTTTTGCACCCGCGATTTTACATGAAAAAGTGCAAGAATATTTTCACTTAGATCATGATAGTGACTACATGTTATTTATTGCCTATGTGAAAGAAAAATACCGAACTGATCTTCCTTCAATCGTCCATGTTGATGGGAGTGCTCGCGTTCAAACTGTTAAACAAGATATCAATAGAAAATTTCATAAATTGATAACTTCTTTTTTTGAAGAAACTAAAATACCGCTATTACTAAACACTTCACTCAATACCAGAGGTATGCCAATAGTGGAAACACCCAAAGATGTAATTGATTTATTTTTAAATTGTGGTTTGGATTTTTTGTTTATCAATAATTATAAAGTTTCGAAGAAAAAATAATAAATCACATTTCTCGTTAAAATATCGAGGTTTTATATGCAAGAAAATATATTTTCCATCCATAAAAAAAACAATCTAAGAATAGGTATCATTCATTTATCTACAGAAGGAATCCAAATATTCGTTGGCGGTGTCGGCTCTTATATCAGAGGACAAGTTCAGGCACTACCTGAGGTGATAGCCTTTTTGTCCACCCATAATATCTGCCTGGAACCGCATTTTATTGAGATCGCATACAGTAAATACAATGCGTTTTTTGATATTGATTGCCACACTCATTACATAAAAGAAATTCATGAGCTAGGAGGAACATTTTCAACGGTGCCAAACATGACGCTGGGTAATGAAACTGGGTGTTTATGGCCTTACGGTGATGCTTTTCTCGGTAACTTACAAAACTGGAAAATATCCTCAGCTGCCGCCGCCGCAAAGATCATTGATATTAGTGAGAATTACGATATTACCTTGGCATTTTGCCATGAATTACCCTTTTCGTTTACCCCTTTAATTGTTAGCTTACATACTGCTGTCGAAGGCGAAAATTTAAAGGTCATCTATGTTTCTCATGGCACAGCATTCAATCATGAGATGCCATTACCTAATCCTGACAGGCTTATGGCTGAATCATTGCCTATTCAATGGGCAAAGATTGATCCGAATATCAAGCTAGGTACTATCAGCAATTTTCTGGCCGATCATTTAGTTTCACAATATGGTGCTGATCCTCAAACAATGATACCGGTTCCCGCAGGGGTAAATATCAACGACCCATGGTTTCGGATACGCAGTGAACAAGAGATTTGCAACACGTTATCCGCTTACGGAATATCACTCGACAATCCGTTGGCTATTACGCTTGGGAGAGGTGTGCATTATAAGCGCTATGATTTATTACTGTCCGCAGCCAGTTATCTGGGTGATGATATTCATGCCGTTATCGTCAGTGATCCTGTGTTGCAGGAGTTATCAGTATTAGCCGGTCAACTTGAAATACACGCTTCGGTTATAAATTCATTTGATCGCGAACTGATGGCCTGCCTAATTCAGTGGCGTAATACGCGGGTGTGTGTTTTGTCTGCCGAAAATGAGCCGAATGGATTAATTCCTATGGAATCGCGTTGGTTAGCGAGAAAACAGGGAGCAATATTAGTTGCCGCCGACTCAGGTGGCCTACGAGAACAAGTTGAGCACGGTATTGATGGGTTCTTGCATATTCCGGGGGATGCGGCCAATTTAGCGGAAGTTATCCGCCACGTTTGCCAATTAACTGAGTTTGAAATAGAGGCTATCAGGCGGGCCAGTGCCACCCTAATCGCAGAGTGCTATAACTGGAAAAAACAGATTCTAACGCCACTGACTCACTTAATTCCTCAAATAGCAGCCCTGGATTGAGGCTACTATTTCAAGGAGTTATATGTATTGAAGACTTACGCCGCTTACTGGAGTTTGAGAGCTCCAGTTGCGGTATCCAATAGGGCATTTTGACCATTGCGGCTGGCATCAAGGCAACCAACAGCCCCGACTAGCATCGGAATATCCAATTCTGTTGCTAAAATCGCGCTGTGAGAGAGGATATGCCCACCACTTAAACAAATGCCTTTTACTTGTTGGCGATTTAATCCAATCATTTGAGAAGGGAATAACTCCTCCGCTAACAGTAAAATTTCACAGTCGACTGAAAGAGGAATGGGTGGCAATCCGGTTAAATGGCCTAAAGTACGATTAAGAATATCGCGAATATCCAGTTCGCGAACACGCAAGTAATCGTCAGTCAGTGCCTGATAGTCTGCCACCATGCTCATCAACTCATCCTGCAATGCTGACTCTGCACACACCAACTGCTGTTCTATTCGCTTTTCCATCGACACATATAATTCTTCATCATCTATCAGCATGGCATGGGCATTGAAGATAGCGGCGGCCTGAGCACTAATTTGCTGTTCTGCCTGCTGGGCTAACTGCTGCAAATCTGCCACGGTGTGTGCTAATGCCTGATGCAAACGCAATTGTTCGTTAGCAATACTCCCGGCATTAATGGTTTGCGGTAAGAACACCGGAATAGCGGGTAACCACTGGAGGACTGGTGCAGTGATGGCCCCACGAGGAACCATTACACCAGTGAATCCATTATCACTGATGGTGCTAACCGACTCGCCAAAATGCTGATGGGCCAGTTGCATAAAAGCATCCAGCGCCTCACCGGCTTGATCTCCACTGGCTAGCAGACGAATAGTATCGCCCTTACGTACTTGCAAAATGGCAAGCTGATTCAGGCTACGCGGATTAACACATTGGCCGTTTTTTTCCAGCAATAAATCTGCTGCAAATGGCGCTAATACTTCGACCAATTTGGCCGCTGGCCGAACATGTAATCCGTTAGGATTACGGACGACCCAACTGACACTTTGTGCATCGGGGGCAGCCTTAGCACCGACCGCACTGTTAACTTCGGGGGCAATGCCCTCACCTAACTGAGCAGCTTTTGCCACCAATGCTCCCATAGCTTCAGCACATACCTCGGTCAGTGAAGCACCAGATGAAGCTGCCACCACCGCAGCCAGAGTCCCTTCGACCAGTGGGGCTGCGCAAAGCTGCGCATTTTTTACCATCTCTGGGTCTAATAACTCCAGTGCTGTTTCGGCACTGAGTAATGCGCTGCCTAAATCCATCAATACCAATACGCCCGAGGGGGAGTAAACCGATTCAATGGCTTCCATCACTTTGATGGCATCCGTGCCAATAGGATGATCCACGTCGTCTACACCGGCGGCCACCGCCAACTGGCAGCCCCCTTGTGTCATTTGCTGTGCCAGTTCGGCCACACCCTGAGCCAGCAGCGCGCTATGAGAAACTACAACGAGATTGACCATCTTTCCTCCTGATTACCTTATCGGTTGGGCCATATTAGTGGCTGGCAACCTGCCATAGAGCTTGCATCATCAACATCGCCGATGTCGCCCCTGGGTCTTGATGGCCAATACTGCGTTCGCCAAGATAACTGGCGCGGCCTTTACGGGCCTGCATGGTGATAGTTCCCGCCAATGCAAGCTGTGCGCAGCATCCACCAGCGGCACCCCCTGCTGATTCGCCTGTTCAAGCTGTGCCACTACAGCCCACCAAACATCACACATGGTTTTATCGCCCGGTTCCGCCTTACCGCGCATCACGACCCCTTCGACACCATCTTTAAACATCTGACAGACTGCTGGCAGATCCAGGCTCTGTTTGGCATTGGTACTTTGTGCAGCACGAATAAAAAACGTTCCGAATAAGGGGCCACTGGCCCCCCCAACACTTGAAAGCAGTGTCATGCCGGTATTTTTCAGGATAAAACCTATGTCTTTATCCGCAAAAGAAGGCAGTTTTTCGACCACTTTATTAAAGCCGCGATTCATATTCAGACCGTGGTCGCCGTCCCCGATTTCGGTATCCAACTGTGTCAGGAAGTCCCGCTGTTCAATAAACACCTCAGCGCAGAGCTGTAACCAACTGACAATTTGTTGTTTGGTAAGTCCCATAGCTTTCTCCTGATGCATTATTTTTTAACCAGCGCAGGGGTATTGACCGGCGCATCCCACAGTGACAATAGCTCATCATCCACTTTCAACAGTGTGATGGACATACCCTGCATATCCAGTGAAGTGCAATAAGAACCGATCAGTTTGCGCTCGACGGTCAAACCAAAATCGGCACAACAAGCGGCCAGACGATGCCAGACACCATACAATTCTGACAGAGGTATCGCCCCCAAGTTATTGACCAGAGCAATGACTCGATCACCTTTCGCCAGTGGCTGTTTACTTTGTTCTGTTTCGCACCAGTCGCCGGCTTTTCTGTCCCAATGACGCAGTTTGCGCATATAGTGACCGTGTTCAATCAAGGTAGCGAACATCGCATCTACCGTATCATTCAACGAGGTAAATGGCCGCCGTTCGATGCCGGGCTCACCGTGGATTCCTACGCCAAATTCCATCTCGTTTTCAGCCAAGGTAAAGGACGGTTTACCCGCGGCTGGCACAGTACAAGCCCCAAGCGCGATACCAATAGAATGCCCTTGATTATTGATTTTCTGGCCGAGTGCTACGCATTCATCCAATGAATCACCACGAACCGCAGCCGCACCGAGTAACTTTTCAATAATAACGGTGTTGGCTACGCCCCGCCGCCCAGCGGTATACAAGCTGTCTTTAACGGCCACATCGTCGTCAATAACCAGTGTTGTCACTGCGGTACCATCGGCATGCAGCAGTTCTGCCGCCGTTTCAAAATTAAGAATGTCGCCGGTGTAGTTTTTAATCAGCATCAGAACGCCTTCGCCACCATCTATGGCTTGACCGCATTCATACATTTGGTCTGGAGTGGGTGAAGTAAAAATCTCACCAGGGCAGGCCCCATCCAACATGCCTTCACCGATAAACCCGCAATGCATAGGTTCATGGCCACTGCCACCACCAGACATCAGTGCGACTTTTCCTTTCACTGGCGCATCTCTACGGGTGACAAAAACGGGGTCCTGATGCAATACCAGTTCAGGATGAGCCTCAACCAGCCCCTGAATTTGTTCCTGCAATACACTCTCAACGCTGTTGATTAATTTTTTCATTTTATGCTCCGCGAACGGGAATGCCTGGGAAAGAGAGCAGCCGATGATGAGGGACACCGGCATACTCAGTCAGTTAACTTGTCTGTCGAACCACTTAATTGAGGAAAGCCTGGCCTAAACGGTCAGCCACAATAATAGCGGCATAAACACTGTCTGCTGTGACGGCAAACGGCATATTGTGAATAGTTTCACCCTCAGCACAGCTGGCCTCGGCTACCGCGCGAATTTTGCGTTCGATATCCTGTGAAACACCCATTTCGGCTAATGTGATTGGTAAGCCTAATTGTTGGCAGAATGAGAGAACGGTTTCGATCTCTTCCATACTGCTATTCTGTAATACAAGCTGTGTCAGGGTGCCGAAAGCGACTTTTTCACCGTGGTATAAATGATGACACTCTTCCAATACAGTGAAACCGTTATGAACGGCGTGAGCTGCTGCCAAGCCACTACTTTCAAAACCAATACCACTCAGATAAGTATTGGCTTCGATGATGCGCTCCACGGCTTCGGTAACAACCCCTGCTTCAACAGCCAGTTTGGCTTTGTAGCCCTCTGCCAACAGGGTTTCGTAACACAAACGAGCCAGAGTGACGGCGGCTAGTGTCGATGCCCCTCCCGCCATGCTGATGGCCTTGGCGTCAAAACAAGCCTGAGCTTCAAAGTAAGTAGAAAGCGCATCACCCATACCGGAGATAAGCAAACGTACCGGCGCTTTGGCAATAATCGCAGTGTCCATCAACACGATGTCTGGGTTTTTTGGATAAATCAGATATTCGGCAAACTCGCCCTGTTCGGTATAAATCACCGACAGAGCACTGGTTGGCGCATCGGTAGAAGCGATAGTCGGTACCACAATCACGGGGATATGTTGATAGTGAGCAATCGCTTTAGCTGTATCGAGGGTTTTACCGCCACCGATACCAATCACCCCATTACATTTATATTTTTTCAGTTCAACCGTTAAGCGCTCAATTTCGTGGCGGGAACATTCACCGTTAAAACGGCTGAAATGATTTTCCAGCTCACTGCCTTGCAGGCTGGTTCCAACAGCATCCGCCGTTAGCTTCATTACAAAATCATCAGCGATTATAAAATAGTTATTAGCCAGTAACTTAGCAAATTCACCAATGGACTGCAGTGCATTGGCACCTTGAATATATTTAGACGGAGATTGAATGACTTTCAGCATACCTTACTCCTGTAGCGTAAGAGATAGTGTCAGAATGAATCTTTTTTTAGGATCAATTTGATGAAACTGGAACCACTATAAGCGCAAAAAACAGACTGAGAATCGACAGTTAAAACGTTCCAAAATGAAACACTGTTAGTTTAATGAGGTTTCATAGTGAAACGAATGCGTAAAGGGTCAGGGGCAGGAAGAGAGGTAGTGCACAGAATGCTTTATGGGCATCAAGATGAATCAATATCGTTTTGGTTAAGACAAAAAAACAGCCCCAAGCATGGAGCTGTTTAAGTTATTTCAGACACGAGACTTTCAGCTATTCACTCACTGGCTCATCATGCGCCTTTTCTTTTGGTTCCGGATTCATACAGCTATATATCACCGGCAATACCAGTAGAGTCAGTACGGTTGCAAAGCCCAGCCCGAACATAATCACCACAGCCATACTCTGGAAGAAAGCATCGCTGAGCAGCGGGGCCAGCCCTAAGACCGTAGTAAATGCGGTTAACATGATAGGGCGCAAACGCGCAGTGGAAGCATCAATAATGGCATCACGCAGCGGTTTTTCCTGCCGCTGTAGGCCAATTTCTTCCACCAACACAATACCGTTACGTATCAACATCCCACTCAGACTCAATAGCCCCAGTAAGGCCATAAAACCAAATGGAATACCGGTGAGCAAAAAGCCCACGGTGACACCAATCAGTGCTAAGGGTACCGTCAGCCAGATAGCCAGCGCATTACGCACAGAGCTAAACATCAAGACGGTCACTACAAACATAATCAGGAATGCTATTGGCAAACTGATGAAAATACCCCGTTGTGCTTCTTTGGTACTTTCGTAGTCACCGCCCCATTCGAGCTCATAGCCGCGCGGCAATTGAATAGACTCAACCCCTGGCTTGATACGCTGTAATAACTCAGCCGAGGTCTCGCCCCCTTGCTGAGTTGGATCAGTTTGCACCGTCAATGTCCGTTTGCGATCCAGACGCATGATAAGTGGATCTTCCCACTCGGTCTCAAAACTGGTCACGACGTTATCGATCGGGATAAAGGCCTGGCGTGCCTGACTCCAGACCATCACATCATTGAGGCGTTCAGCATTAAGCCGCTCGGAATCCGGTGTGCGCAACACAATCGGCATCAGGCGCGTCCCATCGCGATATAAGCCAACCGATAAGCCACCAAAGCTCATGCGCAAGGTGCCATCAACCTCACGTTTATCCACACCCAGCTCGCGGCCCAGATAATCAGAGAATTGCGGTCGGATCATTTTGCTACGATCTTGCCAGTCATGCCTTGCGCCATCGGCCATCGGATCGGCAATGATCGCTTTTTCCGCCTGAGCGGCCAGTGAACGCAGCACCTCGGGATCAGGGCCAATAAAGCGGGCTTCAATCGAGCTGTTGTTTGACGGCCCGAACATGATGCGTTTGACCTGCGCATCAACTTGTGGGTATTCGTCATGCATATAGGCTTCAATTTCATCAATCAAACCCGGTATTTGGTCTAGCTGCTCAGTGCGAACCATCACCTGCGCATAGTTAGGATAATGACGCTGGGCGTTATAAGTCAGCATAAAGCGCATCGCGCCCTGACCGATTGTCGCCATGGTGTCAGCCACCCCTTTTTGCTGCTTGATGTACTGCTCAACCTTATTCGCCACTCCTTCGGTATAACTAATATCTGTGCCATACGGCAGCCAAATATCAACAAAGAAGATAGGTGTGTTAGACGGCGGGAAGAAGCTCTGGCGAACATTACCAAAGCCCACTACCGATGCCACTAACATCGCCGCCAACACAACCAAAGTTACTGTTCGGTATTGCAGTAATTTATTCAACACCACCCGATAGTAGCGGAATAACCAGCCATCGTAAGGTTGCTTAGCAGGTTTATCCTCATCCACCTTCGCAGGCTTTTGGTTCTGGAATGCCCACTTAGAGAACACCGGCGTCAGCGTCAGTGCAGTAATCCAGCTCAACATCAGCGAGATCAACAACACTTGGAATAGCGATTTACAATATTCACCGGTTGCATCGTTGGACAGGCCAATCGGGGCAAAGGCTAAAATGGCAATCACTGTCGCGCCTAACAGCGGCATCATCGAGCGCTTCACGACATTGCCGATCGCCGTAGAGAGACTCTCGCCGCGCTGGCGGCCCACCACAATCCCTTCCACCACGACAATGGCGTTATCCACCAACATACTTAGCGCGATGATTAGCGCTCCTAGCGATACTCGCTGTAGCTCGATATTAAACAGCCACATAATGAGCAAGGTGCCAAGTACGTTCAGTGCCAGCGAGATGGCAATCACCACACCGCTGCGCACCCCCATAAAGATAAGCAGGGTGACAACAACAATGAGCAGAGCCAGCAGGAAGTTAAGGATAAAGCCGTTGACCGCCCCCTCCACTTCATGGGACTGGTCATAAAACACGTTGATGTGCATACCTGACGGGCGTTCACCTTCCAACTGCGCCAGTCGAGCTTTAATGGCATTACCCACATTCACCACGTTGACGTTCGGAGCGAATGAGATCCCCAGCGCCAATGCAGGCTTACCGTTAGCGCGGTATATATTGGTTGGTGAATGACCAAAACCTTGGGTCACTGTCGCGATGTCACGTAAGTAAACGCTTTTTGGACTACCGGGTTGACTGACCAGTAAGTTCCCCAGCTCTTGCACACTCTGGAATTCACCGGTTGGATGCAAGCGAATCGACTCACTACCCACCTGTAGTTGGCCCGCATCGGACACCACATTCTGACGAGCAAGCAAATCGGATAATTGTTGTGGTGTAATACCAGCGGCAGTCATCTGGGCGCGAGAAATCTCTACCTGAACTTCCTCAGGCAAGATACCGACAATCCCCACTTTACCGACTCCCGGCACCAGTACCAACTCACGCCGTAATTGCTCAGCAAAGTTACGTAAATCCTGATTACTGTAGCCATCACCGGTCAGTGAGAAGAAGAAACCATACACATCGCCGAAGTCGTCGTTGACCATCGGCGCACTGGCACCTGGTGGCAACCGCACACTGTTATCATTTATCTTACGCCGCAATTCATCCCAGATTTGCGGCAACTCATTCGCCCCATATTGCGCACGAATATTGATAGTAATTTGCGATAAGCCCGCACTGGAAATAGAGGTGACGTCATCGACATAAGAGAGTTCCTGAATGGCATTCTCCAGCGGTAACGTGACTTCCTCTTCAACCTGTTGTGCCGACGCACCATCATAGCGGGTGACAACTACTGCTGTTTTGATGGTAAAGGCCGGATCTTCCAGCCTGCCTATATTGAGATAGGCAATAATACCCCCAACACCTAGCAACAGAATCGTTAACCAGATACGGGTACTATTATTGATATAATTATCAAGCAGCTTCATTAGAGACCCCGCTCACGTACCCAAGCCCGAACAACTTGATTAGGGCGAAGCTCACCGGTGCCAGCTGCGACAATTTGCTCACCATCTGCTAATCCAGAAGTGATTTGAATACCGTTCGCTGTCAACTGACCCACTTGCACTTTGCGTTCTTCAACGTGCATCTGGCCATCATCATTCTTGATGACCCAAACACGCGCATCATTCAGCTGGGCACTGTCAGGGTTAAATACCGCTTCGACGGGGACCACAATCGTCGGATGGTCAGTACCAGACAAATTGCCAGAGTTGATTCTGACCCGGCCACTGATACCTGAAAGCAATGGCATATCTGGCGGGCGCTTCATGGTGAGTGTCACTTGGAAAGTCTGGGAAGCGGAGGTTGTTGAGGTGGTATGTTCTTTATATTCAGCAACAAATTCGCGTCCCGGCAGATGATTAAGTAATACCGTTGGCTTGTAGTTGCGGTTGCTGATGTCGAGAGTGGTAAACAGGCGTTCTGGCACACTGAAAACGACATCCAGCGTATCCAATGCGCTTAACGTTGCCACCGGCTGGCCCGGGGCCATGACCTGATGGTTTCGCGCATTAACATTGGCGATAATTCCATCGAATGGGGCGGTAATCGTGGCATCACTGAGTTCTTTTTGCGCAATTTCTAATGCTGCACGAGCAGATTCCATTTCGGCGCGGCGAACGTCCAACTCAGCGCGTGAGACAGCCCTTTGACCTTGCAAGGTATTGAAACGATTAAACTGATCTCGTGCCAGGTTAAAGGTGGACTGACGATCTCTGACACGCAGAGTCAGATCAGTATCATTCAACTTAGCAATTACCTGACCTTTTTTCACCTGCTCACCTTCACGAACCAGCAGTTGTTGCAATTGCCCGCTACGTTTAAAGGAAAGTTGAGTTTCATCACCCGCTTGTAGCCGCGCGGGGAAATAACGAGTTCCATTTTGTCCACTGTCTTCCACGGTAAATATTTTTACCGGACGGACACTTTCCACGACTTCTGGGGTAGTTCTGTCGCAAGCAGCGAGAAGAAACGTTAATAGCAAGGTGACAACTGTTTTTATCTTCACTATAAGATCTCGTTGAGTCAGATTTTCAAAGTTATTGCAGATTAGTTATTCACACTGTTGTATCTGTTTTCTGCACCATTTTTCTGTGACATACGACGCACCAGTTCTTTTAATAGTGTGATTAATAATCCCCCTGTAAATATCCCTAAAAGTAGATCATCACAATTATCACTCAAATGGGTAGTGTTATTTGCGTGAAAAATAAAGATAAGTTAACGGACAAATAGCCAATAGCAAAATAGCGCTATTCTGCTACTCACTATCAGCTATTTTTTTAAGAGCAACCGCGCTATCCCTAAATAATTCGAGTAAGTGCGCGCAGCTAACAACCCTGTGGCTTCAAGGCCGAAGGGAATTAGTAATCAACGGCATCCCGGATGATTGGACAAGTCATACAATGGCCGCCACCACGTCCGCGACCTAACTCACTGCCGACAATCTCAATCACCTCCACCCCTTCTTTACGCAGTTGGGTGTTGGTTTTGGTATTGCGGTCATAAGCCAGCACCACCCCTGGTGAAAGCGCAACCATGTTATTACCGCTGTCCCACTGCTGGCGCTCGGTGTCATAGTCATTACCTTCAGTTTCAACCACTCGCAGTTTTTTCAAGTTCAATGCACCAGCCACCGCTTCCACAAATGTGCCTTTGTCGCGGCTTAATTTAATGCCAGTTGGGCCATTATCTGGGCGCAATGAGAAGGTTTGAATCTGATTAACAATCGCCGGATAGAGGGTCACCACATCGCGATCGCAGAAAGTGAACACGGTATCCAGATGCATGGCAGCACGCAATTTTGGCATAGCGGCAATCATCACGCGTTCAACTTGCCCTTCACTGTTTTTAAACAGTGACTGAGCCAACTGAGTGATAGCCTGATGCGAGGTGCGCTCACTCATACCGATGAGCACGGTTTTATTGCCAATTGGCATCACATCGCCACCTTCTAATGTCGCGCTGCCGTGATGTTGCGTTGGGTCGCCCCACCACACCTTCACATTGGCATCGCCAAAGTCCGGATGGAATTTATAGATAGCCGTAGTGAGAATGGTTTCTTCATGACGTGCTGGCCAATAAAGCGGATTTAGAGTTACGCCGCCATAAATCCAGCAAGTGGTGTCGCGGGTGTAAAGAGTATTAGGCAGCGGCGGCAGCAGATATTCCGTGATGCCAACCGCCTCGCGGATCAGCTTCAACTCTTCTTTGTCGCATTTGCCATCTTTATGGAGTTCAGTGGTAGATAAACCGCCAATCAGCACTTCAGCTAACAAGCGCGGCTCCAGACTTTCCAGATAATTGCGAGTTTCTTGCAGAATACCCAGTGAAACTTCATTCGGCACAATTTGTTGATCCAGAATCCATTTTTTGGCCGCAGGAATAGCCACGGTTTCGGCCAGCAAATTATGCATTTCCACCACATCAACACCGCGTTCACGCATTTTGGTCATAAAATCAAAATGGTCGCGTTTGGCTCTTTCAACCCACAGAACATCATCAAATAATAATTCATCACAATTACTGGGGGTCAGGCGGTTATGGGCACGCCCAGGTGCGCAAACCATAACTTTGTGCAACTGTCCGACTTCAGAGTGAACACCAAATTTGGGTTTAGTATGAGTTTTCTTAGCTTTATCTGACATAAGAACTCCAATAAATTATATGGTGATGATTCCGGTGGCAATGCTATAAATCGCCGCAACCGCAGCCACAATAAGGACAATAAACAGTATTCTTTCGTAGGTATTAAACGCTTTCTGATGCTGTTCACGTTTGGCAATCAGATACAAAATCGTACCTGGGCCGTAAATGATGGCCGATAGCAGCAAGTATTTCAGACCACCGGCATAAATCATCAGTGCGGAATAGAAAGTGGCAATAAGGGCAAAGATAAGATCTTTTCTGTGACCACGTGCATTGGTTTCGTAAGTTTCACCCGTCCAGGCCAGTTTTAGTCCATAAGCGCCCACCAACAGATAAGGGATCAGGGTTAATGAGCTGGTTAACTCCAAGGCCAGTTGGAATGCATAATCAGTAAACAGTGTCAGAATTAAGAACACTTGAATAAAGATATTGGTTAGCCATACTGCCGCTGAAGGCACTGCGTTGCTGTTTTCGGTACCAAATATTTTTGGCATGCTTTTACTCTTCGCCGCCGAGAACAGCACTTCCGCTGCCAACAGTGACCAGGATAAATACGCACCCAATACTGAGATAATCAATCCTACGCTGATGAAGATGGCTCCCCAGCGCCCGACTATGGCTTCCAGAACCCCGGCCATTGATGGCTGGCGTAATGCAGCTAGATCGGGACGTAACAGCACACCGTAAGACAACATGGTTATCAGCACCAACAAGCACAGCACACCAATAAAGCCCAGAACCGTGGCAATACCAACATGGCTACGTTCTTTGGCGTAACGCGAATACACACTCGCGCCTTCAATACCTAAGAACACAAAGACTGTCACCAACATGGTGCTACGAACTTGAGAGAATAAGGACTCAGGCTCAGCCACCACCGGCATGACAGCTGCAGCATGGCCAACATAGCCGTAGTCATTCAGGTGGGATAAATCGACACTCTTAACTACATCTGGCGTGCCCCAGAAGTTCAGTGCGAACACATCACCTTTAAAGGCAAAAATTAATACGATGACGAAGATGAAGATAGGAATTATTTTTGCGAAGGTGGCAATGGTATTAATCGCCGCAGCCTCTTTAACACCCCGCAATATTAGGATATGGAATCCCCATAGAATCACCGAGGCCACTAATACCGCTGGAATGGTATTACCGTCACCAAAGATAGGGAAGAACGCCCCTAATGTTGATTTGATCAGGACAAAGTAAGAAACGTTACCAATACAGGTACCGGCCCAAAAACCTAATGCAGATGCAAAACCAAGATAATCACCAAATCCCTCTTTTGCGTATATGAATACACCGGAATCCAGATTAGGTTTACGCTGAGCTAATGTTTGAAAAACAAAAGCCAGCATTAACATCCCGCCACCAGCGATACACCAGGCAATGAGTGCACCAAAACCACCAGTTGCCCTGCCGAACGTTGCGGGTAATGAGAATATACCGGCACCGATCATTGAGCCGACCACTAAAGAAGTTAGGGCCGGTAAAGATAATTTATTCGTAGATGAATTAGCCATGATGTTCTCAATGACGTTGGATAAATTAAGTTAAAGGAAGATTCTGCCTTTACCCTAAATAATTCTAGTTACAGGAAGGCGGCCTCGCAGAGACGAGGCCCATGGACGGGCCGAATAACAAACGCAGCCAACGCACATGCAACTTGAAGTATGACGGGTATATCCTAAAAACAGATTCACCTGGACCCACTTCGCAATATAAATACATAGTTATCATAGCTTCCTTTAAAACTATTGCATAATGTCCGGAAAGTAGACCACGCATTACAATATGTAAATTGTTGAAAAAATTATTACACACCAGCTAATTTTCTAATAGTGATCTAAATCATCATTTTTCATATTCAGCGGGAATCTATCCAGTTTAATTCACTAAGTAAAAGCCACTCCATTAGCATAGAAATCTGTTTTCTTTATATGAGTCATTTAAGATGATTCCAGTAGATACACTCGCTCAATTACACGAGAAAAAATAGAATTCACACCAAGTTGCACTCAATAACCTCATGGTCTAGACTTAATGATTAACCATTGAAAATGAAATTAAAAAAACCTTTAAATTCAACAAATTAAAATAAACACCCTCAAATAAAAAAATAGGTTATTTCTTAGAAAAATTCTCTCTACCTTTTCATTTCAAACGTTATAACAGCCTTTTAAATTACAGATACCCCAACCAAAACCCCCAGCTTCGTAGCAGATATTTTAGTTTTATAAAATAAAGTGACATATCTTTCTTGTAGCCACAGCGGTAGTCACTCCTATCAATAAAACTGGCGATAGTAGTTCATTATTTAGATTATATTTATGGTTCATTTTGATTTATTTTACATTTTCTATTAAAACGTTAATTTTTAGTTTTCACACTCCCTCTAACGAAAACCATAGAGATATAAAGCCGCGCACAAATTAACACATAGGGTTTTATTTTTAATAAAACAGTCAATGTAAGATAAAGCATTTCAATAACTAATTAATTTAAATAAAGAAAATAGCGAATTTTCTTAATAGTGACATTAGAAACATTGATGTTGAATGTTAAAACATCTGGTAAGTAGGAAGAGTGTATCGATGAGAATGTTGTAGGAATTCATCCACAAAAGCTCATTATTCTCTTTCTATATAAGATAACGTAAATAAAACGGGTTAATTACATTTGTAAAACTCACACTTCATTAAACCCCTCTGTATGAATAAACATCTTCGCGGTTTTATTAGAGAATATCTTTAATTTCAAAGTCTCTGTTATCATTACGTAATCCAGGATAACGACGGTAACACCATGAAGAACGGCCCCATTGGGAGCCGTTGACTTAATCAGTTATCTCTAATGCCCACTCAACATGGCCGCTACGTTGTCTTTCTCTGATCCAAACGCAGCTGAGCCCCCGTACCTGTCACGGAATACCCCGCCAGAATGGCGACAAAAATCATAAATAGATGGCCTTCAGAAGAGTCCAGCAAGAATGAATTAAAGAAGTTACATGCCATATAGCTGGTTAATACCGCTAATAAGACATTACGTAATGCGGGTGTTTGTTGCCAAATAACACGGTAACAACAGACAATCCATGCCAGAAAGATAATAAAACCAACAACACCGGATTGGATAGTTTCCAGCAGATATTGATTATGTGGATTGTTTATCTTGTAGTTGATTTCCGGGTTCTCATAATAAAAACCGCCAGCACCGTGGCCCAGAATAGGCGCTTCCTTAATTAGCCGAACTGCCTCGATAGCAAAGGCAGAACGCTGCCCCATTGACGTAGAGCATGCATCATTGGCGTTATCCGCAGAGGCCGCCATGCAGACTTTAATCTCATCTACACCTTGCGTGATTCGCTGAGTCGCTTTATTGGGAATCAGCAGCAATGCCGCAAACGCAATGACTCCCAGCACCACCAAGAGCCAGCGTTGACGACTGCCTAGCGAGAAGAATAACCATACCCCTAACCCAACAACCAGAGCCACATACCCGGTGCGGCCCAATACCAAGAATAGGATGCTGTAACAGGCTGCTACCACCAGCAAACCGTAGCCCCAGCGTTTCCAGCCCTGACTTTTGACAGCGAGCATCAGCCATAGCATAGCCGCCAATGCCATAAAGAAGTTTTGGGTAATTTGTAGTTTAAAGATGGTTGGGTTTGTCGGATCCACATGGCCAATTGGAATATGTAACACCCCTACAGCTATCGTTCCAATCAAAGCCACCGTATTGGCGAGTAAGAAGCCTAAGCAAAACAGTTTCACCCGCTGCGGTTGATTAATAAAGAACAATGCCAACGGCAAGACATAAAGAAATTTCTTATCTTTACTCACCATCTCCGGGCCGTAGCTGTTGTGATGGAACAATAATGACAGCGCTAACAGTGCAAACATAGCGGCGGGTAAATAGACTAATGAGTTGGTCAGCAAGGGCTTTAATTGCAGAGACTTACGATTAATTATCAAGCTGATAAGAATTAAAACCAGCGATATATTGATGAGTGGATTAGACGTTGGTAAAGCGATACCTAACAGTAATGCCGCAATACTGCTTAGTATTTCACCACGCGGGTTAGCCGGGGATATGCCCGGCGAGGAAGTCAATGGAGTTATCATAATTCTCTCAGCTTAAGCTGGTTGGAAGACTCAAAATTGGCTGTCACAAGTCCATTATTAGCATACTACTGGCTTTGAATACGCCAGGCGTCAACGGCATCTATGACATCATCTACAGGGATAGCGTTCAAATAGCGATCCGTAGTGTCAGTATCTATCTCATTAGGATGTGGCAACGTGCGGTAATGACCCGCCCATAATAGGGTGTGCGGAGCCTGCCATGGGTGCCATTGATTAAGATTACTGGGGCCAAAGAGCACCACTGCGGGAGTTTGTAACGCAGCCGCCATATGCATTGCCACGGAATCTACGCCAATAAATAGCTTAGCGTTTTCTATCAAGACGGCCAGTTCCGGCAGTGCTAAAAGGCCGGATAAATTAATGACTTTTTCGGGCTGCGCGCAACCAGCAATAATGTCAGCGATATAGTCCAGTTCTGCGTTGTCTTTACCGCCGGTTAACAGCACAGTCTCGCCTTGTTCGGTGAGATGATTTATCAGTTGACTGAATGATTCACTGGCCCAGGTTTTAAATTTCCAGCGCGCAGAAGGTTGAATCAAGATGTAATCCGCAATATTACGTTGCTGACACAGTTGTTTTACTCGCTCAATATCATGTGGGCCATAAGCCATGCTGACGTTAGTAATGATATTCGTCAGTTGTAACGGCGCGAGGATGTCCAAATTATTGAGGACCGTGTGCCGTTCAGCAGCATTGGGAATAGCGACCAAGGTGGAGTGGCAGTAGCCCCATAACCAGGTATCGCGTTTTGGGTAATGGAAACCAATGCTGAAACCCGGTTTTAATAAACGGCAATAAGCGGCAGCTCGCCATTGATCAGATAAATTGAGGATCAGATCATAATGGTGCTCTTTCAATGCATTAAACAACGCTTTTTCGCCGCTGATTTGGGCTGTTAAGCCCGCATGTTTTAGACCGCGGTCGACAATAAATGCATGATTAACCGTTTTGTTCTTCCGCAGCATATCTTGCGTTCCGCCATATAGCAGCACATCGATTTTGGCCTGCGGATAGTTGGCTTTTAACGTGTTGAGTAAAGGCGTGGTAAGGAGAACATCACCGAAATGGCGTAATTTAATGACCAAAATGCGTTTAACATTCTCTTTCTCTCGCAGTATGACCGGTAAATTAACGGCACTGACGCGAGCAGGAGCAGAAAGTTGCCCGGCAGGTGATTCTGTCTTATTTGATGTATTCATCATAGGATGCGCCATCATCGGCAACGAAAGAGGGGCGATAATGCTATCCAAGTGTGTACTGCATGGCAATTCTTTATTTGATCGTGTGCGACGGGTTGACCGCACCTAGGGGCGCTCCGGCGACTTACGTCGCTACGACCCCAACGGCACGTTTCCCCGCCGTTTCACATTTGGGCTGTCTGCCCTTATCAAACAATATAACCCATTGACGTCGTCGCTGGCAGTTTGGACGCGACCAGCGCACAGCCAACGGAGCATATAATGAGCACTGCCCCGAAGCTCAAGCTGGCAAGTGAGATAGTCAATTTAAAGGCCGGGGGCTTTCCATAGGGAAGTCGTCAGCCCACTGTCTACTAACGTCAACTGATCGGTATACACTGCTTGCCAGTTAGTTTTAGCCGCTTGATATAGCGCTTTATGTTCAATATTGGGCTGGTATTCTCGCTCCCAGCGCACCAGCCGCTCTCCGGTATTATCGAGCGCTTCATATAGCCCGACGCCAACACCTGCTGCAATCGCACAGCCTAAAGCCGTGGCTTCTTTCACTACTGGGACACGAACTGTAATGCCGGTCACGTCCGCCAGAATCTGACTCCAGAGTTTGCCTTTTGAACCGCCGCCAGCAAATACCACTGACGAGGCTTTGACACCGGAAAATTCCGCAATTTGTGCCAAGTTACAGGCCGAAACGATTGCCGCGTTCTCTTCCAAGGCGCGGAATAAAGTGGCTTTATTGCATTTTTCAGGGTCCAGCGACAGGTTAATAAAGGAAGGTGCTGCGTGATACCAGGATTTAAAGCGCATAACATCAGAGAAAATGGGCATCACCCCGTAAGCACCGGCGGGCACCCGCGCCGCCATATCTTCCAACAAACTATAAGTATCAATCCCTAGCCGCTGGGCGAGTAATTTTTCTTCGGCACAGAATGCATCACGGAACCAGCGCATGGTCAGGCCGGTAAAGAAGCTAATGGATTCTGCTTGCACCATGCCGGGAATGACGTGGGGGTTAATGCGTGTATTCATATTGGGATCAGTAATCGGTTTGGGTAGGTTAACCACCTGCTGCCAGAACGTTCCCCCCAATATCGCAGTCTGCCCCGGTTGTACCACGCCTAACCCTAAACAGCCGAGTTGCACATCACCACCGCCCATCACTACTGGCGTCCCAGCTAACAAGCCACACTCTTGTGCGGCCTCTGCCGTGACATGCCCGAGCAAAGTGCCGGTTTCTTTGACTGGCGATAGAATATCGGCGCGTAATCCAGCCATTTCCAACAAGTTTGGCTGCCAGTTGCGCGTGACTAAATCCAACATTCCGGTAGTGCCCGCATTGGAGGGATCAACCGCCAGTTCGCCACTGAGCATATTCGCCAGCCAGTCGCTTATCATGGTTAATGTCCCGGCCTGACGATAAATATCAGGGCGGTAATGCGCCAGCCACAGTAATCGAGGCATCGCACTCAACGCCAGTGTCTGACCGGAGCACTGATAGACTTCAAGCTCAAAGCCATTATTGTGTAACTCTTTCAATTCACTGACTTCACGGCTGGCGCGAGCATCCACATTGGCACAAGCCCAAATAGGTTTACCGCTACGGTCATAGAGCACAATCCCTTCGCGCATTGAGCAAGCCGCAACCGCGCGGATAGCACTGGCGGGCAAGTTGGCCTGATGCAACGCCTGACGGATGCATTGACAGGTCAGCTTCCAGTTGGTGGTTAAATCAAACTCCATCGATTCCGGGACATCAGGTACTGGCAAATGCAGCCATTCAGCCTGTCCGGCTGCTATCTGATTTCCATTAAGATCAAATATTACCGCCCGGACACTGCCGGTGCCTGCATCCAAAGCCATCAGATATTCAGCCGATGAGAGTTGATTCATTGTTCGATCCTCAGCTTCAATGTGTTTTTATATAAATTCGTGTATAAATCCGTCCTCTGCTGCCATAAATTAAATCTTGTAAAAATAGTCAATTAAATCAGTTTAATAATAGAGCGCGCCGTCAACTCATCAGTCACTAGCGCATTCACATACTTGCCTTTTAGCGCGGCTACAATGGCTTCAGATTTCTCCACCCCGCCCGCCACACCAATCACCGTAGGAATGTTTTTCAAATCTGCCAGTGAAATACCGATTAATTCCTGGTGAATCTGCATATCGGCTGCCAGCGCGCCATCGGCCTGCATAAAGTAACCGAGGATATCGCCGACCGCGCCTTTGCGGCTGAACATCAGCTGTTCACCTTCGCTGATATAGCCAGAGCGCAAAATAGTGGCTTCTTTTTGTTGATTGACTGAGCCAATCCCTACGACAGCAACATCAGCTGCACACGCTGCCAGCATCACATCGCGCACACTGTTTTCCTGGCGGAATGTTTCAGCGACTTTGGCACTGGAAGCACGCAACGGCGCAGGAATAATGCTGACCTGACAGGCCGCATCAAGCTGCCCAATCCCAGTCATGTAAGAACCTACACCACCGGAAAGAGTCACCAAGCGCACCTGCTGCGAGGCAATAAAGCCACTTAAATGCTGCAACGCGCACATGGTGGTTTCACCAAAACCAACCGCCAATAACTGCTGCGGTTGTATCAATGCCATCAATAGATGTGCAGCGCCAATACCCAACCGGCTACTGATACTAAGGTCAGCCAAAGAAGGTAAAATGCGGATATGCTTCAGGCCGAAATGCTGTTGCAGCGCATTTTCCAGTTCCAGACAACCCTCATAGCGCGAATTAATCTGTACCCGGATAACCCCAGACTGACGGCCCTTCTCCAGCAATCTGGAGACCTTCAATCTGGTCAGCCCCAGCAGTTCGCCAATATCCCCTTGTGTTAAGCCATCGTGATAATAAAACCACGCAATGCGAGCGAGCAGTTCCTCTTCACTCATGCTATTACCCGGATATTTGTATTCATCGTTGGACAACATAGGTTTTTCTTTTGTTACTGATTTTTCTTTCATCATTACCGGCTGTTCTCTTCTCACTGCTTATCGATGCAAACCGCTTATCGACTCAAATGTGTACGTCATGAATGTTAAATCTTAATAGATAACTACGCTAACAGCTTAAACCACACATTTGAACATATTTTAATTTAAATTTTTTTATTCACAAAATTGTGATCTTGATTACGCCGCAAATAGGATTATACAGCTATCTTTTTTGAACACTTTTAATTTTAAATTATTTTTGTTCATTACGGGGACGATAATGCCTCACACTAAAGCCTCACCGCCACCGCTGCTTCAAGTGCGCGGCATCAGCAAACAGTTTTCCGGCGTAGTGGTATTGAAAAGTATCGACTTTACTCTGCAACCGGGTCAGGTCCACGCGCTATTGGGAGGCAACGGGGCGGGTAAATCAACGCTGATGAAGATCATTGCCGGAGTGCTTCCCCCCGACAGCGGCACTATTGAAATAGATGGGCAACCCTGCCTTAACCTCACTCCTGCCAAGGCCCACCAGCTCGGTATTTATCTGGTGCCGCAGGAGCCAATGCTATTTGCTAATTTGTCGGTTCAGGAAAATATTCTGTTCCGTTTGCCAAAGCATCAAGCAGACAAGAAGAAGATGGCACAGCTGCTGCAAAGTTTAGGCTGCCACTTGGATTTGGCAGTCAATGCCGGTTCGCTGGATGTTGCTGACCAACAATTAGTCGAGATCATGCGCGGCTTAATGCGTGACTCGCGAATTTTGATTCTTGATGAACCCACCGCCTCGCTAACACCAGCGGAAACCAATCGCTTATTCAGCCAAATAAAAATGTTATTACAACAAGGGGTTGGGGTGGTTTTTATCTCCCACAAACTCCCTGAAATTCGCCAACTAGCCGATTGGGTCAGTGTGATGCGCGATGGCGGGATTGCGCTGAGTGGTGCCACTAACGACTTCTCAACTGACACCATTATTCAGGCCATTACCCCACAAGCCAAAAACAGTGAGCTAACGGATACCCAGAAGTTATGGCTAGAGTTGCCGGGCAATCGCCGTTCTCAGGCTCGGGCGCAGTCCAATCAACCGGTGATACAAGTGTCCGACCTGAGTGGCGAAGGTTTTGCTCATATCTCTTTTGAGGTACGCGCCGGTGAAATTCTTGGCCTGGCGGGGGTGGTTGGCGCAGGAAGAACAGAATTAGCCGAAACGCTCTATGGTTTGCGGCCTACCAGCGGGGGCAAAGTCATGTTGGAAGAGTGCGACATCACCGCGATGAAAACCGTCAATCGGCTGGCTACCGGCCTGGTTTATCTGCCGGAAGACCGGCAGGCTTCCGGCCTCTATCTCGACGCCCCATTGAGCTGGAATGTCTATTCGCTCACTCAAGGTAACCAGGGGATATGGACTCATCCAGCGCAGGAAGCAGCCATCCTGGAGCGCTATCGCCGCGCGTTAAACATCAAATTTAGTCACCTCGAACAGCCGGTTCGCACCTTATCCGGCGGTAATCAGCAAAAGCTGCTGATTGCCAAATGTCTGGAGGCTAACCCGCTACTACTGATTATTGATGAACCGACCCGTGGCGTAGATGTATCTGCCCGCAGCGATATTTATCAATTGATCCGTAGCATCGCAGCTCAACATGTGGCGATCATTTTTATCTCATCTGATCTGGAAGAAGTGGTGCAAATGGCGGATCGCGTGTTGGTGATGCACCAGGGGGAAATCAGTGGCGCGCTGGAGGGCAGTGCTATGAATGTCGACACCATTATGCACCTGGCTTTTGGTGAACAGACAGCTTTCGGTGAACATCATACCGAGGCCCATCAGTCTGCTGAAAATGAGGGCGCATCATGTTGAAATTTATTCAGAACAATCGCGAAGGCACAGCTCTGCTGGCGATCCTCGCCTTATTTGCCCTACTCGGCGTGATCGACCGTAATTACTTCAATTTGCAAACTTTCACCATGATCTTTAGCAGCGCGCAGATCCTAATCCTGCTGGCGATCGGGGCCACTATGGTGATGCTAACCCGCAATATCGACGTCTCTGTTGGTTCGATCACCGGCTTAAGTGCAGTGACGGTCGGCATGGCGCTCAACGCCGGTTTTGGGCTGGCGCTATCCTGCCTGTTTGCACTATTGGTTGGCATGGGGGCGGGCTTCTTTAATGGCATTCTGGTGACTTGGCTGCGCATTCCGGCCATTGTCGCCACACTCGGTACGCTGGGGTTGTATCGCGGCCTGATGCTGTTGCTGACCGGCGGCAAATGGATCGAAGGATTACCAGCGGATCTGAAAAGTTTATCAACACCAATTCTGTTTTCTATCTCTCCCATTGGCTGGCTGATTATGTTGCTGATTGTCGCCATGGCCTTGCTGCTGGGCAAAACCGCCTTTGGCCGCAGCTTCTATGCTACCGGTGATAACTTGCAGGGCGCACGCCAATTGGGAATTCGCACTGATAGCATTCGTATTTTTGCTTTCTCCATGAATGGCGTGATGGCGGCTCTGGCCGGGATAGTCTTTGCCTCACAAATTGGTTTTATCCCCAATCAGACCGGCAGCGGCCTGGAAATGAAAGCCATTGCCGCTTGTGTGCTCGGCGGGATCAGCTTGCTCGGCGGCACCGGCACCATTATCGGCGCGATCCTCGGAGCTTATTTACTGACACAAATCGACAGCGTGCTGGTGCTGCTGCGCCTACCGGCATGGTGGAATGATTTTATCGCCGGTTTGGTGTTACTGGGTGTACTGGTGTTCGATGGTCGCCTGCGATGCGCCGTCGAGCGCAATATCCGCCAGCAAAAATATGCTCGCTTTACCGCTCGTCCTGCTGCGAGTGATAAAAAATCCGCCGCCGCCCCGTCAAAGACACCTGATAGCAAAGCGCCTAATGGTAAGTCATTCACTAAGAAAGAGGTGGCGCGATGAATATATATCGCCGTTATGGATGGGAACTGGCTCTGGCTGCACTGTTGGTACTAGAGATCGGCCTATTTGGTTTATCCAACTCGCGCATGTTGGATATCAATGTGCTGCTGTTCAGCACCAGTGATTTTATCTGCATCGGTATCGTCGCTCTGCCGCTAACGATGGTGATTGTCAGTGGTGGGATCGATATCTCATTTGGTTCCACCATTGGGTTGTGCTCAATATTCCTTGGCGTGATGTTTCAGGCCGGCGTGCCAATGAGCATCGCCATCCCACTGACCGTAATGGTTGGCGCACTGTGTGGGCTGATTAATGCCGGGCTCATTCTGTATACCGGCGTCAACCCGCTGGTCATCACCCTCGGCACCATGTACTTGTTTGGCGGCAGTGCGCTGTTGTTATCCGGCATTTCCGGCGCAACCGGTTATGAAGGAATTGGTGGTTTCCCGACCGCTTTTACCGATTTTGCCAACCAAACTCTGTTCGGCCTGCCGGTGCCGCTGGTGATCTTTATGGTCTGCGTATTGCTGTTCTGGTTGCTGATGCACCGCACCCACAGTGGCCGTAACGTCTTTCTTATCGGGCAAAATAGCCGAGTGGCACGATACAGCGCCCTGCCCGTCGCACGCACTTTATGCCTCTTGTACGCCTTGACCGGCATGGCCTCCGCCATTGCCGCCGTCCTGCTGGTTTCTTACTTTGGCTCGGCACGATCTGACTTAGGAGCATCATTCCTGATGCCCGCTATCACCGCCGTAGTATTGGGAGGGGCCAATATTTATGGCGGCTCCGGCTCCATTCTCGGTACGGCTCTGGCAGTTCTACTGGTGGGTTACTTGCAACAAGGCCTGCAAATGATTGGTACACCAAACCAGATATCCAGCGCGCTGTCTGGTGCCTTACTGATTCTGGTGGTGGTCGGGCGTTCCATCAGCCTGCACCGGCATTTGATTTATGAATGGCTGCAACGTCGCAGAAATACCGTGGTTTAACCTGCTCTTTTTTATAAAAAATTGCCAACACCTCTCTACCCATATCGGAGATAGCCATGAAAATACCAAGATTAAAAAAACTGGCGCTGGTTTGTGCCCTCGGATTTGCCTGTATCACTTTTAGCTCTATACATGCCGTGCAAGCGGCAGAACGCATCGCATTTATTCCAAAATTGGTCGGGGTTGGCTTCTTCACCAGTGGCGGCAAAGGTGCCGTCGATGCCGGTAAAGAGCTGGGTGTGGATGTCACCTATGATGGCCCGACCGAGCCCAGTGTTTCCGGCCAGGTACAATTAATCAATAACTTCGTCAATCAGGGCTATAACGCCATTGTAGTCTCTGCGGTTTCGCCTGATGGCTTGTGTCCGGCACTGAAACGTGCGATGCAGCGGGGCGTCAAAATTCTGACGTGGGACTCTGATACCAAACCCGAATGTCGCTCGGTGTATATCAACCAGGGAACCCCGAATCAATTGGGGTCAATGCTGGTCGATATGGCAGCAAATCAGGTGAAAAAAGATAAAGCCAAAGTGGCGTTCTTCTATTCCAGCCCGACGGTGACCGACCAGAACCAATGGGTAAATGAAGCGAAGAAAAAAATCCAGCAAGAACATCCCGGCTGGGAAATTGTCACCACCCAATTTGGCTATAACGACGCCACTAAATCACTGCAAACCGCTGAAGGTATCTTGAAAGCCTATAGCGATCTCGATGCGATTATTGCCCCAGATGCCAACGCCCTGCCCGCTGCGGCACAGGCAGCGGAAAACCTCAAACGCGACAATGTGGCTATCGTCGGTTTCAGCACTCCGAATGTGATGCGCCCTTATGTGGAGCGCGGCACGGTCAAAGAGTTCGGCCTGTGGGATGTGGTTAACCAAGGCAAGATCTCAGTCTATGTCGCCAATGAAATGCTGAAAAAAGGTGACCTGAATGTTGGCGATAAAATTGATATCCCGAACATAGGCGTGGTTGAAGTCGCACCAAACCGTGTTCAGGGCTATGACCATGAAGCTAAAGGCAGCGGCATTGTGTTACTGCCACAGCGGGTCATCTTCACTAAAGAAAACATCGATAAATACGATTTCTAATCTCGGCGGCCCGTCTCACTGGCGGGCTTGAACAGACCTAAGGGAGTTATGACAGATGGCTGATTTAGATGATATCAAAGACGGTAAAGATTTCGGTATTGGCGTACCACAGCAGAACCCTGCATTTACACTTAAAGGCTGCGGTTCGCTGGATTGGGGGATGCAATCACGTCTGGCGCGGATTTTTAATCCAAAAACCAACCGCACGGTGATGCTGGCATTTGACCACGGCTATTTTCAGGGGCCAACCACCGGTTTGGAGCGAATTGATATCAACATCGCCCCGCTGTTTGAATATGCCGATGTCTTAATGTGTACCCGTGGTATTTTGCGTAGCATCGTGCCCGCCGCAGCCAATCGCCCAGTAGTACTGCGCGCATCTGGGGCAAACTCAATTTTGACTGATTTATCCAATGAGGCGGTGGCGGTAGCGATGGAAGATGCCCTGCGGCTCAACTCCTGTGCCGTCGCGGCTCAGGTCTATATCGGTACCGAGCACGAGCATCAATCCATCAAGAACATCATCCAGTTGGTCGATCAGGGTGTTCGCTACGGCATGCCAACTATGGCGGTGACTGGCGTAGGTAAAGATATGGCGCGCGATCAGCGTTACTTCTCACTGGCGACCCGTATCGCAGCTGAAATGGGCGCCCAGGTGATCAAAACCTATTATGTCGACAGTGGCTTTGAACGTATTGCTGCCGGTTGCCCAGTACCTATCGTGATTGCCGGCGGCAAAAAACTCCCTGAAAGGGATGCGCTGGAAATGTGTTATCAAGCAATTGATCAAGGCGCATCTGGGGTGGATATGGGTCGCAATATCTTCCAATCAGAAGCCCCTATTGCCATGTTGAAAGCAGTTCATGCCGTGGTGCATAAAAATGAGAATGCAGAAACAGCGTATAAGCTGTTTTTACATGAAAAAGGCTGAGTCAACTGACCGTTGACTGACCCGCTCTGACAAGGAGACCTTCTGTGATAAGGAGAACGGTATGCATGTCACCCTCGTCGAAATTAATGTAAAAGAAGACAAAGTTGAGCAATTTATTGAAGTTTTCCGTGCAAATCATCAGGGATCTATCCTGGAACCGGGGAATTTACGCTTCGATGTTTTGCAGAATGAATCGATCCCAACACGTTTTTATATCTATGAAGCCTATGTCGATGAAGCCGCAGTCGCGGCGCATAAGAAAACGCCTCATTACCTCAGGTGTGTTGAAGAGCTAGAGGGTTTGATGACCGGCCCGCGCAAGAAAACGACCTTTATTGGTCTGATGCCTTAACCGATAGGGGCAGTTATTCTCCCACGCTGCCCTTTCTTTTTCCCCGCTGAATATGCCCCCCAATTTGCGCTATGATTTTTTAATCATTCTGACGGATATTCTGCATGAAAAATATCTTAGTGCTGTTGAGTACCCTGCTCTTCAATTGTCCGACAACCGATGCCGCTGGGCTACCGACTGGCAGTGGAAGTTTTGATTTTACTGTGCCGCAATCGACTAAAAAAATTGAAGTGTTCAGCTATCAGCCGCCGGATGCGAATGCCCACACGCCAATCGTATTTGTGCTGACGGGATTGAGCCGCGATGCCGATAAATACCGTGATGACTGGATAGAAAACGCCAGGAAAAACAAACTGATTGTGATTGCACCGTATTTTAACCAACAAGATTATCCCGGTAGTGATGGCTATAATCTGGGCAACATAATCAATCCCAAGACCAGAAAACTGAATCCGCAGAAAGAATGGGCTTTTTCGGTCATCGACAGTCTATTTACAGAAATACAAAAACAGGGAATTACCCAACAAAAAAACTATTACTTGTTTGGCAATAGTGCTGGCTGCCAGTTTGTCCACCGCATGCTGACTTTGATGCCCGAGACAAAAGTCAAAGCGGCTATTTGCGCGGCGGCCGGTTGGTGGACAATGCCACCCCCCCAAACCCCGTGGCCATATGGTTTAGATAACGTCCCGATTGCAGTCAGCCAGCAACAATTAGCCCACTATTTTGCCTTACCAATACTTATCGTCGTTGGCGGCAAAGATAATCATCCTAATCACCCATTGCTGCGACGTTCTCCTCAAGCCCTGGCTCAGGGAGATAGCCGTTTACAGCGCGCTAAAGCCTATTTTATGGCTGCTGAACAACAAGCCAGGCACAATAAAATGCCGTTTAACTGGCAATTTACGATTTTACCTGGCGTGGGGCACAGTGGCAGCAAAATGTCAGCTTATGCCGCACAGCAATTTGGCGGGTTCGAGCAACACGGTAAATTTAAAGTTCAAGATGATTGAAGGGGTTAATATCAGATAACACTTATCATAAAAATGAATATATTGAGTTATTCTTAGCGCCGAAGATAATGATTTCGGTATGACGACCCAGTACCGTGGCACCCACCGTAAAACAGGAATTTCTATGAATACAACTCATCGCCTGATGCTGGCTTTCGCTTTCTCCAGCACATTGCTGGCCGATACTGCTAGCGCAAATAGCTTATTAGACTCAGTAAAAAGCGCAGCAGATCAATACAGTAAATCAGGTGACAGCTCATCTTCACTGTCATCATTAACCGGTTTACTCAATGGCAGCGATAAAGCCCTGAGCGCCAGCACCATGACTAATGCGGCCGGTATTTTGCAGTATTGCGTTCAAAATAATGTGCTCTCTGCCAACGGCACTACGGCGATTAAAGATCAATTGATGAGTAAACTGGGGATCACCAGCACTGAAAATGCCAAGAGCCAAGACTACCAGGAAGGCCTTGGTGGGTTGCTGAAAACCGGTGAAGGGAAAAGCCTGAATCTGAACAACCTGGGTAGCGAACAAATTACAGAAAAGATTAAAACCAAAGCCTGCGATTTAGTGCTGAAACAGGGCCAGTCATTCTTGTTGAAATAACAGCATGAAAAATGGTTGAGCGCAGCTTAGGGTTGCACTGAGGTTGATAACAAAGTACCCGTAGCGGTGAAAACAGGCAGATCGTAAAGACGCCGTAAACCCTTCCTATGGGCTCGACCCGCGCCATCCTTGGCGCGGACGTTTTACTCTTCTACCTGTCAAAATCGAGTTGTTGAGGTTTGTCAGCAGTCTGAGTACAGCTATAATAGCCAGCAGGGATAATATCGTCAGTATTATGAGAATTAATTGAAGAGTGAATGATGAACACAAAGTTCGCAACAGGATGCGCCATACTACTGACTGCTGTAATGTTTAAAGCTGACGCCAACATCTTTCCCAGTGACAAACAAGTGGCAGACATTTGCTATCACGAAGTTTGGAAACTGTCAGCCTTCCCTGACTACACCACATTGAAACCACAGACCAAGGTCAAGTTCGAGAAAGCCATCAACATGAAAGAAATGTACTTTCGGCTTCAGATGAACAGCCCATACAACGTACCAATTAATGATGACGTGCGCTGCCGGGTTGAGCAGAATGGCAAAGTTTGGATTGGATAAAGAGTAATATTTTCATCGGTTTTTATTTGCCGCTTAAGAAAATATTCTGACGGTGATAGGCCATTTGCCCTTCATCGGGGAAAAACTGTACCGGTAACCGCAGTTTTCGCCCTTCATACTTAACGAAATTCTCTTCACTGATACTGCTTTTAAGTTTTTTGATCTGGGGAGATAACACCATTTCCAGATGTTCATTAAAGGTTATTAATCCCTGATCAAAAGCCCGGTCATGCAAGCTCGACAAGCAGAGGCCATTACTGGGATTAAGCCGATGCTCTGCACCCTGACTCCAGGGGCGGATATGGCTGGCAATTAATAATGCCGGTTCTTCTAACTCAGTAATACAGCAGCGGCCCTCATAAACTTGTAATACGTTTTTACGAAATAGCTGCTGACCCACCCGCGCCTTAATAATAGTAGTCCTTTCTTTACCACTGAAATCTTTAATACCACTATCAAATAGCTTGGTCACGGGTATTTCTAACTGGCTCATCACCTGTTGGCATTGCCGCTCAAAATCATCAGTATTTTCGTTCATTTCCGACCACAAGGCGCGATCTGTATTAGACGCTCCACTGAGCCCTTTTCGACCCGAATCGATAATAAATGGATCCAAGCTGGCAAAATTAACTAATTTCATCGCCAATGCCGACGGCGTTCTACCAATTAACGCGGCGTAATAAATAATATCAGGATTCTTGGAGTGCAATTTGCCAAAGGGAATTTGACTATACAATGTAAAGGCAACTAACAGTTGATCCCGTGTCCAGTGATTTGCTGCTGCCATGCATCGCCATCCAGAATAAGTGAGTCGCCTTATTGATTAGGTTAACTATGCCAGGTATGGAGGAAAAAGGGTATGAATGAAGCATGATGAATGGGGATTGATAACACTCCCCCTAGGGAGAGTGTTCGTAATATTCACCAATTATTAAATCGCTTTTTCCGATCCAACTAGTTTTTGATTACGATTAACGGCCACTTTAATCAGCCAATATATCAAGCTGGCAGCAAGCAATGAATTGATGGTAGGGATACCCCACTCAGTCACCACTCCGACCATACTACCGACAATGCTGGAAATAATCGCAACCCAACCAATAACTGGAGTTTGGGTTTCATCAGGGAGTTTCCCTTCCAACCGACTCTTATCAAGCACTTTTCGATGGGAACGCAATACATAATAATCCGTCAGCATGATGCCGATAATGGGTGGAAGCACCACTCCCAGCACAGTTAAGAAATCTACAAATCTATCCAGGATACCCAGCACGGAAAGCGTGGTTCCCAGCCCACCAATAACCAACGTCGTTGAGAGATATTTCAGTTTCTTACGGGTGAGCCCTTCGACTGCATTAACAATACCCAGTGATGAACAGTACAGGTTGAGGTCATTGACCTTCAAGGTAGAGAATACAACGACCAGCAGGCCGGTGATTCCCACGGCTTGAGACATAATACTGACAACATCTGCCGTACCCAGTGTCTTAGCAATCAGAATAGCCAAGCCATTGACCGTACATTTCCCAACGATAATGCCAATAAATATTACACCCAACACATGCTTATCATTTTTAGAATAACGTGTCAGATCAGGGGTAACTAAGCTCGCCATGATGGCCCCACCCATCACGATAGTGATACCCTCACCGATAGACAGTGTATTGCCTACCGCTGTCAACTGACTGATATCATAAATATTATTTCCAGTTAGAATTTTAAAGGAGATATAAGCCACCAGTAAAATAAATATCGGAACGGCAACTCTCGCGGCTATGCGCAGTGCCTTGAAACCAAAGGCGACCATTATTGTCAGCAGGCCACCTGATAAAATTGCAGCCAAATTAAAGCCCAGTTTATGGCCTAAAGCAAAATCCAGGGATTTAGCGAAAATTGCATTCTGTATGCCAAACCAACCGAGCAAACTGACTGCGACAACTATGCCGACCAACGCGGCTCCTAAGCGTCCAAAGCCACACCAACGCGCCAACAAGCTACCAGAAACTCCTTCACGCATGCCAGCTATCCCAAGGCCATATGTCACCACACAAAATATTACGGTGGCGATAAAAAGTGCGGTGAAAGCATCGGTTAACGTCATGGAATTACCCAGCACAGCACCAAGCATAAATTGATCCAACGAAGTCAGCGCCCCCATATAAACAATAGCAACACTGAAAAATGACAATTTTTTATCCTGTGGTACTCGACTTAACGGATAGTCTTCTGTTTTGATCATCATAAAATATCCCTTTGTTATTCAGATAAATTAAATCCCTTTAACCACTAATCGAACAATCGTATAACTCTCACAACATAAACAGTTGCCAAGCCACTCGAGCTATTAATAACTGAGTATTCTATTATTCATTAACAGATAAAATTATATTTTATAACGTATTAGTTATTATTTAAGATGACAGTTCTGTTAGTATATTGAATTTGTTTATATACTTTAAAAATAGCATCGCCATATTATTTCATGCGTATGTATATAAATCTCTGCGAAATTAATGATTAAAATTGTAGTTAGACTAGTACCATCCAACACTCCTTATCCTAATATCACCTTTATTGTTCTGTTACAAGGAGGGCGGGTATACTCACCCGCCAGACTTTATCGTTATTGATGAGTGGAACAGAAAAAGCTTAAAATATTGGTGTGGTTTTTCATAACATCTGGTTTCTCATCAATAAGTTGGCATATTTTATCTTTCTGTTTTGTATGAGGCTCAATCCATGAGCGATTGAAGTAATTTATCCAATTATAAATATGTTCTTGCGTTAATTGGCTATTACCCGCATCAGCATTATCTAATATAAATATAATCCAATCCCATTTATTAAGTTTACGTGCTAAAGAGTAATATAACGAAACATGCGCTGTTGAAGGCGATTTCTTCAGACAAATTTGCAACTCGGCGAGAGTTAGATATATTTTTTGTCGGAAAAATATCTTTACTGCGGCTTTGGCTATGATAATAGATGAATGAGTAAGTGCACTAAATAAGATAATACGCGCATTATCAGTTTTATGTCGAATAAGTATTTTCAAGGCGTTAATGTAAAGACTCGAATAACGCTCATCTATACTACCTTCAGCAATTTCTATTATATTTTTATAATGATGTTCATCCAAACCCAAAAGCGCTATTTTTCTTTTAGAGACCCGACTACCAGGGGCATAGAAAGTATCAAGATAAATAGTTTTAGGATCAATACATTGTTCCATAAGCAATCTTCCCGATCTTTGGCGAACCAGTGCATTTCTATCAAACAGTAATATTGAGAGCTGAGAGCATGATATTAATAATTTATTGTCAGTGATATATTGCAACGTTATTTGCTTTATCGGAGCAAATGAATCCTTCAGAAGAGTATTAATTGTTCCCTCGTCAATCTGCTGAGCCTCTCTCAACTGATACTCAGCTGCCATAATTCTTACCAATGGGTCACTATGCCGCATAGCCTCATGAAATATTTGTTGTTGAGGAAAGAGTTCACGCTCAATCAATATATTTAACGATAATCTCGCTACATTTTTATTAATTGAAAATAAACCGTCAAATAATACACGCTTATTATCCGGCCGAGACAGAAAATTTAGGATCTCATCTACCAAAATTGGGTGATTATCGCGAGAACAATTGAGTAACCCAATGAAGCCTGGCAAGTTCTCTCTAAACTGTATGGCATTCTCAGCAGTTAGCAACCGTCGGATACTTTGTCTTGCAGCCCGACGCACTGGCTCAGCCCAATCATTTGCACGCATAATTAACTCAGGTAGAGCTGATATTTCTCTCATTAGCCCCAGGCACAGCACGGCTTTTTCTCTAATATGCCCATTATAATGCTGAGTTAATATTTTCAAACGTTCCGTTTCAACAAGTGGGTCATGATGAGCCAATGACCAGTAAGAGTTATTTATACCGACTAGAAGTTGTTCAATCTGTTTGAGTAAGAAATATTCTGATGCCATTTTCCCTGCCTTGAAATGATGGCTTAGGAGGTCTCCTCCAAACCACAGTCTCTTCCCGTATTAATTTTTAAATATACAAGCTGCTTTAATATACATCCAACGTAGCACAATCGAATGACTCTCTCTTTCCAAGCACATCCTCTGTTGCACCTCCCAGCAACCCGGCAATATGCACAAATCCCACCACATCTAAGGGTCTTTCACCATTTTCTACTTTGGCGATAAAAGACTGGAGATGACAGAGCAGTAAGACTCTCTTGAGTAATACCTTTAGCAACCAGCTGGTTACGCAACACCTTGATCAACGACTGGTATTTATCTGAATATAGAAACCATTTGTCCAATTCCTTTTAGATTGTCGGAACTGAATATCTGTCGTTACCAAGATAATCCCAAAATAGGGTAACCACTCAAACAAATCACATGGAGAGATAAACGCTATGAATAAATAAGACTGGCACGCGGCAGTTCTTATCGCGGCGTTGAAAAAGCGTGGTACAACAATAGCGGCGCTTTCTCGAGAGTCAGGATTAGCCTCTTCAACATTGGCAAATACGCTGTTGTGTCATTGGCCAAAAGGAGAGAGATTAATTGCGCAGGTTATGAGTGTTGATCCACTGGAAACCTGACTCTCACGTTATTTAAAACTCAAAAAGCCTCGGAAAACAGCGCCAATAGAATAACGTTTCCAGCCCAAAAAGGGGCGATAGTGGAAAGAAGTATCAACAAGATGAGCCACCGTTAGGAGAGTGATACTATTTTCAAGAAGGATAAGATGGAACGACAGCAAATGCTCACTGCGGGCCTAACAACACTACATCAGTTTATTACACTCTGGCAGTTGACTGCCGACGGCGATGCATTTCACACGCAGTCAAGTTGGCTGCAACCGGTACGATATGGTGGTCAGCCTGCTATGCTGAAGATTGCAATGACGCAAGATGAAGTTCTGGGGGCGCAACTCATGCGGTGGTGGGCAGGCGATGGTGCTGCCTGCATTCTGGAACAAGCGGAAGAAGCCATCCTTCTTGAGCGGCTTTCTGGATGTCGGTCTTTGTCAGAGATGGCTCGCGATGGGCATGATGACGAAGCCAGTCGAATAATCTGCAATGTTGCGGCTCGCCTTCATGCACAGAATAAACCGCAACAGCCAGCACTCCCCTTGCTATCAGGCCAATTCAGTGCACTGGATAGTGCCGCAAAAATGCAGGGGGGAATATTTACTGATGCCGCGCTTATTGCCGCAAGGTTATTGGCGGTACCACAAGATATAACTGTGCTGCATGGAGATATTCATCATGGCAATATTCTTGATGCTGGCCGTCGCGGCTGGCTGGCGATTGATCCTAAAGGACTTGTAGGCGAACGTGGCTTTGATTTCGCCAACCTATTTTGCAACCCTGATTTTACTGTAGCGACATCCCTGGGGCGGCTCACTCGCCAAACTGATATCATCGCTGAAATTGCGGGGTTAGACCGCCATCGTTTACTTTCGTGGATTGTCGCGTGGGCCGGACTATCAGCAGCATGGCATATTGAAAGCGAAGGAAACCCAGAGACGGCTTTGGCTGTTGCCCATATCGCGCTTAACGCATTACGTCACTATGATTTTTAGGTGCTGATAACTCATTATCCACACTCCCCCACTATTCGGGGGAGTGTTTGTATTAATCACAAAATTATTAAACCGTTTCTTCCGATTCAATTGACTGTTGATTACGACTAACAGCCACTTTGAACACCCAGTAGATAAAGCTCGCAACGACCAATGAGTTGATCGTCGGGATCCCCCACTCAGTTACTAGCCCAACAATACTGCCGATAATACTGGCTATAATCGCCACCCAACCAATAACAGGCGTTTGCTTGTCATTAGGCAACGTTCCTTCCTGCCGAGTTTTATCTAAAATTTTACGATGGGAGCGTAGTACATAATAATCCACCAGCATGATGCCAATAATCGGAGGGAATACCACACCAAGCACCGTCAGGAAATCAACAAACCGGTCGAGTATCCCCAACACAGACAGTGTGGTGCCCAACACACCAATGACCAATGTGGTTGATATATATTTGAGTTTGGTGCCCGTCAGCCCCTCGACCGCATTAACAATACCGAGCGAAGAAGAGTACAAATTAAGATCATTGACCCTTAAAGTGGAGAACACTACGACCAGCAAACCCGCCCCCCCTGCGGCTTGAGACATTATCGTCACGACATCCGCTGTCCCAAGGGTTTTAGCAATTAATATAGCCAACCCATTGACCACAAACTCGCCCGCAACAATGGTGAATATCGTCACACCAAGAACATGTTTGCTATTTTTAGAGTAGCGCGTCAGGTCAGGTGTCATCAGGCTGGCCACAATAGCCCCCCCGACCACAATAGTAATACCTGCACTGATAGACAAAGATTCACCCGGTGGAATCAGCTGGATAATTTCATTCAGATTATGGCCAGATAATGTACTAATAGAGATATAAGCCACCAGTAATATAAACATCGGTACCGCAATTCGAGCCGCAATACGCAATGCCTTAAAGCCAAAGGCAACCAAAATAGTTAGCAAGCTACCCGATAAAGCCGCAGCTAATCCAAACCCCAATTTATGGCCCAGAGCAAAATCAAGTGATTTGGCAAAAATAGCATTTTGAATACCAAACCAGCCCAATAAGCTAACGGCGACTACAATTCCAATCAGTGCAGATCCCAACCGACCAAAACCACACCAGCGCGCCAGTAAACTGCCCGAAATCCCTTCGCGCATCCCCGCCAGCCCAAGGCCGTATGTCACCACACCAAATATGATGCTGCCGATGAGAATTGCGGTAAACGCATCAACCAGTGTCATGGAATTACCGAGTACGGCACCGAGCATAAATTGATCCAGCGCGGTCAGCATCCCCATATGAACAATAGCAACACTTAAAAAAGAAACTCTCTTATCCTGTGGCACCCGGCTTAATGGATAATCTTCAATTTTGATCACGATGAGCTGTACCTTGTTGTTCAAATAGCTTGTTGTTCAGATAAACTGGATTCCTTTGGCCACCAGGCGATCCGGGATGTAATTATCCAAATGCGCAAATTTGCAAAACTCCTCAAACTGTTGCAGCGAGTGGACATCAGATTTTTGATAAATTGTATATATTCTATTTTCTATCGTTTTAGTGCTGATATTATATATCTTCGCAATTTCTTTAACGGAAAGTCTTTGCAACATTAAAAATATAACGTCAAGCTCAGCGCGAGTGAACATACTGTTATTTATTTCAGTTGTCAGAATACTCGGCTTTTGCTGGTTGATATATTTTAATGGGGATAATGTATTAAAGGGTTTAGCATTCCACATCACACCAATAACTTCTTTTCTATCGTTATAAACGGGCAATTTCTCACTGATAAACGGCGTCAGGGTATTTTTCCCATACCAATAATGGGTTTCTATTACCGTCACCCGATCCTGCGTTTCTTCTGTCCGCTTGTCATGCTCAATCAGGTCGGGCGCAAATTCAGTCCAATTTCCGGGAAATTCATGGTCCATCTTCCCCTCAACCTCAAAACTCAAGGGTGTATTGGTGTAGAGGAAGGCAGCCTTATTCATATAGATATGGCGGGAATTCAGATCTTTAATGCCCCATGGCTCACTTAAGTGCTCCATCATGGCAATAAGGCCCTTGAAATAAGTTTCATTATTTTTATCGGGCAAATCCATGGCGACCTCGCCGATGAAGAATGGGTTAAATTTCTTTTGCCAGATAGTGTCGCGTATGCTTTTTAGCATACCCGCCTAAATTGCCATATGCACGATAGCCTAATTTTTCATAAAAGCCTTTGGCCTGAAAATCGAAAGTATCGACATAAGCCATGTGACATCCACGCGTCAAGGCTTCTTCTTCCGCTTTTTCCATTAACTGGCGGCCATAGCCACTTTTACGATAGTCGTCACTCACCCAAAGATATTGGATTTCAAGCCCGCCCCACCAAGTTCTGGCAACTAACCCTGCAACAATTTTTCCATCATCATCGGTCACAGTTAAGAACAGCGGATGAATGTCTACCTTTTGAGTTTTATCATTGTGGGCCCATAGGCCATCAATAACATACTCTTCGTCCTGTGGGTTTGGTTTGTCTGTAACGTTTATCTTCATTTTCGGAACATGCCTTCCTATTTTAATAATTTAAATTGCAATTAAATTAATTGATCACAACTGCTTGTAATATCATTTTCCTTAAAGTGTTACAAGAGTGGTTTTCACCCGTTCCCGTTATCCTGTTAAGTGTTTATAGTTATTGTGACGGAGCTAAAAAATACCAATACAATTTGTAATGGTAATGGTTTTTTTCCAGCTCTGCCTGCAAATGCTGATATCGCCTCACCAGGGCCTCATCGGGAAATCTGTCCATAATTTACGGCTCCCTACGCAGAGCAAGAGTCACTTGCCACAGGGGGAGCCGCTCATCTCTCTTCTAATCCATTAAGTTTGCTACTTAAAACAGGCCCAATACTTCCCCTCAAACTAATGCGGTATTCATGTAAGTTGCGATGAATCGATAACCCATAATGATTTTTCGGAAAGATGGTAACCCGTTCTGCTATCCATTATATGTGCCTACAAAAGCACCATTGATTGGAGTGCTCTTATCGCTATTGATATTGATCAAAGAGCTAAGATGGCGACTCATTCTCTATCAGAGCCAGGCAACGATTCTAGTTTTTCCAACCTTATACACTTTAAAAAAAGATAAAAGTTTGCTGGTACCGCTTACATCTAAGTGACAACGCTTTCCGCTGAGCTATGCCAGCAGCTTGAGATATCCCCAAAGGTATCATTCACTTCGCATATTGGATTATTTAAGAAAAGTCTCACCGGCACGATTAGCCAAGATATATTTGGTCCGAATAAAGGCAATGATGTGGAAGAATGTAAGCAACGTCTGAATCAAAAAAACAACCTGTTTTACTAAAATGAAATTAAATTCAGATGGGGTAACCCACGATGCTACAATCTACACTGCTAAGATCTTCACAAAGGCTGACTCCCATTTTGGCCCCCAGTGATGATGGCCACTAATGGACGTATAAATACCGGAATGGAGACATGGCAAAAAAAAGCCACCCTGCGGTGACTTGATTTACATACTAATGGTGCGAAGGCCGGACTCGCCAATCACTTCTAATTCATTGAATTATAAATATATAAATCATGATAATTCTACTTTATATACTCACTTGTATACTCAATAAATTTTGATTGATAACATCAATATATCAATGAGTTAAACGAAGACAGATTTTACAATTTTAAGTGAATTTACTAAAGAAAAACAGATTGAGGAATAGCAGCTCAGATGAACTTTACCAACATCCCCAAATAGCGCTTCTCAATTATGTTCTATCAGCTCTGGAGCTTAAATGTCAGGCGACTATCCTCCTTCTGAAAGTAACGCAGATAGTTCCTGATAAATCGCGATATATACATAACCGTGACTGCCCAGCGTATCTGCTTCACAGACAAATCCCCCGTGCCGGACCGTAAGGCACTGCTGACGGCGAGGGTCAAGCTGACCAGAAAGCAACTGCGACTCCAGTTTGGTTATCAGCTCTGGGAATACCGCATCAAGAGCCTGAGTGGCTTGAGCGGAAAAGGTGCCGACAAAACCGGCACGGTCAGCCAGAAAATGCAGATGCGTTCCCTCCTGAACTAGTCGGGCCCCCAACCGTGGCGTAATATCACGTTTCAGGCCCCATGCAGGGGCAGCGGTAATGTTGTTATTCATGGTAATTATCTCTGTGGGGTTTGGGGGATTAGGTCGGGTACAGCAAAGTGGGTGGAAAATGAGCACGCCACAGACCCGCAGCCTGGCGTGCGCGGGCGATATCCCCCTTACTCAGCATCGGGTCTTGTGCCAGTGCGCTGAACCCGGTACGACCCATTCGCACTAAGGCATATTTCTCAACCAGTGTGTTGATGGTGTCGCCGACTGAAATCCCTTGTTCTATCTGCTGCGCAATCGCCTGTTCATCGTGATAGGGCGTATCGTTGAGGCTCAGACCATAGTGATGCTCCAGCAGGAAAACGAGAAGTTGTTGATAAATCGCAGACACGGGCAATGCGCCCGGTGGAGTGGCACGTGGTTTCATGGGAATGTTCTCAATATGGATAATGCGGGATTACGTCAGGAGACGAGCGGTGGTATCACCAGTTAAATGTGGCGAAACCGGGCAACACATCGCCCAGAGCATCAATATGCAGGTAGGTTAGCCCATGGAGTTTCATTAATGTGATGACCAGATGGCGGCAGGCTTTGGAGAGGCCCAACCGTCTGAGCCGCAATACCGGGTGGTTCCAGGCATTAAGTCGAATCAGATAGCCTGTGCCGGTAAAATGGATCCATTCGCCATCGCCGAATGCCACCTGACAATGGGATATCCGGTACAGCAGCGCATTGTCATCCTCGGTGATATGTGCGGTACTGCATTGCCGACCGCGAAGGGTCAGGATGTTGGTTTGTTGGATAGTCGTTAACATGGCAGCCACCCCAACTCGGCTAACGAAACCGGCTCGCTCTCACCGATAATCAGGTGGTCCAGTACGCGGATGTCGACCATGTTCAGCGCATTAACCAGCCGGGTAGTTAGTGTGCGGTCAGCCTGGCTCGGAGTGGGATCTCCGGCTGGATGATTGTGGGCGATGACAACAGCCGCAGCCTTGTGATGCAGTGCCCGAATAACGACTTCACGCGGGTAAACGGTGGTGGCATTAAAGGTACCGATAGACATCGTTTCACTGGCCATCAAGCGGTGGCGATTATCGAGATATAACACCATAAAACATTCCTGCCCCTGAGGCCGGAGATGGAGTTGTAGCCAGGCTTTGACTGCCTCGGGTGAGGTTAAGGTGTAGGGCCGGTGTCGGAGTTGAGTTTCCAGTATCGCCAGTGCCTGGCTGATAATCTGTTGCTGGGCAAAAGGCAACGCGGGGAGTGAAGCACGCATAGGCAGATGTAACATGGGGGGACTCCTGCTCATCAGTCAATCAGGGAGAAAATGGCGCGGCTGTCGGGATGGTGGAGTGCGTATTCCCGCAGGCGGTAGAAATGGTCGGTCATGGTCTCGCTCTCGGTGCTGCAGGCACAGTGGCTGTAGGTCATCAGGCAGGCGGTGATCCCGGCAGCTTCAGCACACATTTCAGCACCGTTACCGTTCATGCTGTTGAACAGCGTCCATTTTTCATTAGCGTCGGCTTCTGGGGCTATAAAGGCACCACCGTTATTGAGGGTGTAAAAATCCCATAATCCACCGTGGTAGTCGGCACATAAGCGATCCAGCCAACGAAAAACCTGTGGTTCAATCAATACCCATTTAGGTATCTGACCAAAGTGTCTTGGCCAGAAATGGATGCGCTGCGCATCAGAAACCTGGGTGGCGGTGAGTCCGTTTGTTTCGGTATTGCGGTGTCTTTTCATGGGAAAAAACCTTGTGTCATCATTGGTTAATAACAAAACAGGCCCCACCGGAAAATCGGGGGAGCCTGTTCGTAGGGGGGATAAAAGTGAGTAAGTACTTACCAGGGGGACGTTTAGGTACGATTAATTATCCGTCGTGTGCTGGCTGGGAAGCGGTGAACATCAGTTGCAGGTGGGGGCAGGATTGCGCGTAGCCATTGGCATCAAAACAGGCAGGCCAATAGCCTTCTTCCCTGGCCAATTGGCACAGGCTGGTTTCACCGGGGCGGTAATACAGATGGCTGCACCAGGCACAGATATCATCGTCTGATATTGACCGGGTACCCGAGCGGTGGCTCAAATCATGCGGGTGAAACGGTGCCTGAACGGCATTACCGGGGATTGTCGTCACAACCAGCCACGCTCGGCAAACGACACCAGCGCCCCCTGACCCAGCACGATGTGATCTAAAACCTTCACATCAATAAGGTTAAGTGCTGCCCGTACTCTGTCAGTCATCTGCCGGTCGGTATTACTGGGTTCGGGGATACCGGAGGGATGGTTGTGTGCCAGTATTACCGCAGCCGTATTGTGGTGAAGCGCGGTTTTAACGATTTCGCGGGGGTAGACGGCGGTTTGGTTAAGGGTACCGAGAGAGGCGGTTTCACAATGGATTAGGCGGTGCTGGTTATCCAGATGCATCACCATAAATAGTTCTCTTTCTTGCTGCTCCAACTGTAAACGCAAATACTGCTTCACTTCCGCTGTAGAGGGGAAGACAACTGACTTTCGTTTTAACTGTTTATCCAGCAGCAATAACGCCATCGTGATAATACGCTGTTGCGGGCTTTCATCTTGCATAGCTAATTCCTGTAAAAATAAAACCCCTGTTCGGTGATATAGCGGCTTTATAATTTAAATGGTTAATGTCCTATAACGGCATAAAGGCAGATACCCCTCTACTGGGTATCTGCTTGTGTATTAGATTGCATTTATTAACATCAGTGAGATGTATTCTATGGCAAACAATCCGTAAGGAGGGAAACCTTTAGGAAGGGAGGTTTTATGGGGGTAATTAATACGTCAGTATTAATACATCCTGTTGTTTAATTTTCTTGTATAGGGAAAGAATATTATCCGTGATAATACGTTTCTTATTTAAGGCTATTGATCCAGATCAGTTAATAGTTTCATAGAACAAACCCAATTTGGGGTAATAGAAAACATGATCCTTACAGGTAAGCACATTGATATCTACCGTTGCGCCGTCGAACTCACTTTTATACGTGCACATTTTCAAACCACCGCCAGCTGGGCTGTTTTGCTGTTTCACCAGACGATACAGAATGTAGTTCCCCTCCCGTTTGGCCTGAGCAGGCGCTGCCAACAACATCAGGGAGATAACGAGAGTGGAAGAAAGCAACAGCGTCTGTCTGAGGTCCATATTCACTCCCCTTTGGTGATATTATGAGTACCAGAGGTACTCTCCGGCATCGTTGTGTGGCCATAGATGATGGTATGTTTTGCCAACGCATCAGGCAGGGCATTGATGCAATACACGACGTAATAGACATTAAATACCAGGGTATAGAATACATTCATTTTTAATTCAAAACGGAATGTCTGTAACGTATAGTGTTGCAATGCTGTCCGAGCTTTGAATGCCCAGATGATATATAAAACAGCCCCTCCCAGCGTCAATAGCCCCGCCAAGATGGTCAGCGTTTCTCCGGCGGCGTTATAACCGTATTCGTCAGGACGGCTTAATCCAGGCAAAACCCGCGACAGCCCTGTGCATACGGCTATCCAAATGATGAAACTCGCACTGGAGAACGTATTCCCGATGACGCTGAACACGGTGGATTGGTTTTTGTATAACCACAGTAACGGGTAAATCCCGCCCGTCGCCACCGTCAAGAGAGCCAGATGTAATGTGTTAGTCTGAAGCTGTGTTTTTAGCGTGGTCACATCGTGCATGATAAAATCCCTTATTCAATTTTTAATAAAAAGTAAACGCCCTACCGCATCAGTTCAGTGGGTAGAGGGCGGTGACCTTGCCGTGAGAGGTGAAGATTAACTGCGTTGCACTGAGTGTCGTTTTCAACTTGCGGTCATCACACGTACCGCTGTCGACCGGCAGGTAACTGCGGTCTTGCTTATTCAATAAGTAATACGACCCGGCGGGGCAACTGGTGCCCGCATCTGCACGAACCAACGCATGATGGGGTGTTTCTGCCACGACAGCATCCAGGGATGTGTTCATGTAATACAGGTTGGGTGTCCCCTTGTTTGTCCAGTGCTCGACCTCTGACAGGTTAATTTCAGCAAAGGCCCCCACGGAAAACGCCCATAACAGGGCGACAATATGTCTTCTTTTCATCGTAATATCCTTTAATGTTGAGCGTTGTTCATTTATCTTTCAGATTAAAAACCAAATTGCGTACAAATTGAAAATGGGGCAGTGCTTTTATAAAGTCCACCTCTGCCGTTAATGCCGTGATGTATTCCTTTTTAGTAAACCGCCTGGGGGTTAATGTCACATCCGTAATATGGATAAGCAGGAACACCTGAAGCGTGAGATTATGCTCCCCCACCAAATACCAGTAGCCATCGAAATAAACCAATCGGTAAGGGGCCAGGTTAGGGTATTCATTTCCCTGCACACTTAATTCAATAAAGACATTATCAATAATGGCCTGGGTTATTCGATAAAATCCCCCGAATAATGCCGGCGGGTTTTTCGGCGGAGCGTGATAGACCACATAAGGCGACCCCACATTCTTATTGAGCAGGACCGACAATAATTTGCTGTCGAGTGCCGGAAAAAACGGGGCCATATGTGTCACTTTGGCAAAGTGAATAATGTCGCCGTCAGTCCGGTACCCGACAGGGGATTTGGCGAGCCGATAAATTCCATCGATTTGCTCCAGATCGAGGTATATCAGTCGTTGATTAAAATCGCGTCGCAAGGTTCTGGGGGAAACATTAAATTCACTGGCCAGTGCGTTAATGGATAACCCTTCCCCCCTCAATAACCGCCCGATAATCAAGGCCAGTCGGACCGCTAACCGGTCATAGTGCATGCTGACTCCAGACATAAGCCGTGTTCCATTGTTCTGTCAGACACGATGAAATACCCGCCTTATTTACTGATATAACGCTTTTTGGCGCATATACGCGATAAACAGACAGGATGGAATAGTAATGCGATAGGCGGGCCCGGCCAGGTCAGTGGCCAGCCACAATGAGCTCAGCGCCCATCCCACTGGCCCCGCCAGAACACTGATAGCGCGCGTCAGCAATACAAACGCGCCAAACTGCAATCCGCGTCCCAGTAATGCTTTTGCTACCGTGCTCACCACGACGACCGCCAGGCGATAAGCGGCAAAACCCGATGCCCGTATCGCTATCTGAATGGCCATCAGGATCAACTCTGGGGTGGGGTTCGTCAGTTCAATTTCCATGCCACTGGTGAATTCATTCAATTCGTCAGGCGACATTTCGGCCAAGCTTGTCTCCAACACCTTCAATAGCATGTTGAGTTCAATATTCTCCGTACTGGTTTTCTTGCTGTAATTCACCTTCATGTTGTCACAGGCATCACACAACAGTTCACGGTACGTCACCCCTTTTCCCCCACGCAGTACGCTGGCAAAACTGTTTGCACCAAAAGTCTGGACTTCTGCGGCAATGGCCTGCCAATACTGCTGGTGGTCGGGATGATGACGCTTGTACTCATCGGTGCCGGTCAGTGTCTCTGACCAGCGCAGTGAGCCGTCTTTCGGGTCGTGAGTGAGTAATGACACCAGGAATTCCAGGTCATCGTTGTCGCATTGCCCAAGGAAACATAAATCAGGGTCAGGGCGGTAAGTGGCCATCAGTGCTGTTCTCCAGAATGAAACGTGCAGTTAATCTATTGATTACCTTACACGCCCCCCTGGACAGGGTATGACCACAGGATGAATTATTTTTCAGGGCAGAGAGAAACCGGCCAACCCGCACAGAATAAGCCTTGTGCCGATAAACATGCTTTTTGCAACAGACGAAACGTGGCTATTGGACATGACCTGTCCAGATGGCCACACCAACACTGACTGTTATCGGGACAAAAGCCGTGTCACTGATGCCGGGGCTGAGCATGGGCCAGCATCTGCTCCGCCATGACCCACAGGGCGCGATTGAGTTTAATATCCCCCTCAATGCCCTTGACCGCACGGGTATGGGCCCGTTTGCCGTTGACCGAGATCCCCGTCAGTCCGCCTTTCAGCATGTTTTCCTGCACACGCTGATAGGTCGTCCAGAGATCGTCTTTTTTATCTTCCCACCGCCTCGGCGTCAGGATCTGCGCTTCAGTCACCGGATGGTATTCTTCACCATAACGGTAGTTCAGCGCCGCATGGGCAAAGGCCTGACGAGCCAGCGTGGACAAGCGAATATCCTGCATCAATTCACGTTGCTCTTCCACCCGATCAAAGATATTCAACACTTCATAAGCCCCTTCAATCACCTGCCCAACCACATCCCCTTTATGCGGTACACGCACTTCGCCAAAAGAGTCACCACACACCATGCCATTGGCGCAAACGAATCGGAACATGCCCGGGATCATCTGATAGCTGCTGGAACCATCATGGCTGTTCAGCAGGATGATTTCAGGGACTTCTTTCCCCTGAATCTGTCCCTCCCGCCGCAAACGCAGCATATGTTTGGTATGTTCCCGCTTGCCCGGGTCACGGACCCGTGTCTGGCAGGCGAAGAACGGTTGAAAGCCTTCTTTAGCTAAACTGCCTAACAGGCTGATAGTAGGAATATAGGTATAACGATCGCTGCGGGATTCATGTTTCTCTTCAGAAAATACACTGGGGACAAAGTGCGCCAGTTCATCATGGGTTAATGGGCGGTCGCGGCGAACAGAATTTACCCGCCCAAAGCGGGAGGCCAGACGTGTCATAGGAATTCCTTGAATTAAAGAGGAGAGATTCAGGCTTGATAAGCCCAAAACAATCAAAGGGAAAATGAGAGATAAGGCTCAGTCGGAAATGAAAATCGTCCGGGCAAGTTGGCCTACGGCCCATGTCGACAGGTAGTCAAAACCGCCACTGATGACGCCACCAATCAGGGGAATAAAGCGTGTTATTCCTCCGGTAAATTGTGTTGTCAGCCGGGTCACTAATTGGGTGGTCACCTGCTGTTGAAGATGACGCGCGGAACTGGCAGAAAGTGTGCTGAACACCCGCCATATACAGAGTTCTTTGAGAATATCTTTGGCAATATTGCCGCCCAGGCAGAGATAAATCAGGTTTCGGGTTTTGGGGTCATTAACGGAATGACCGCCAATAATCGCCACCGCCGCAATCATTCTGAATTGAAGAAAGAGAATGCTGGAGATATTAAGCGGAATAGACACCGGTAAAGTAATCGCCCCTCCAAGTCCGGTAATAAAACCGCTGGTTGCCGCTTTGGTTGATTCCCAGAGAATTAAGTTGGAGGCAGAGGTCACTTTGTCAGGAAAGTGTTGTAAGTAAATATCGGCAAGTTGTTGTGCGGAGTCCAGCCCTGCACCGCCATTAACCGCGTGTTCGTACAGTAAATCGAGCCAAGTGTAAAAAGAACTAAACGGAACGTCATCATCCATATATCACCTTTGCAACGAATGAAAAGCCACGATGAAATACCATGGCCAGGTTCGATTCAGTGATATAGGTGTATAATTTTTTTATTTTAGTTGAGAGAATCCATAACTACGTATGATTTTTGGTTTTGATTTTTTGCTGCTTACAAATACAGGAAGTCTATCGGATGGAATAAGATTTAATGCATAGTGCTCTCGGGAAACAATATCAAGATATTGATGGAATTTTTTAATGTCGTTAGGAGTGCTAGCAAATTTATAGTAACTATGCATATTTGACATTACAGAGTAATTATAATCACAATGAATTACATCAAAAGAGTCAGTTCTATTTTCTGACAGACTCCTGGATTGTAATGTTTTCACTTTTCCGTGATAAACCTCTGAATTTCCAAAATCAGAACCAATTGAAAAATAGATTACCGCCCCTCTATCGCGTGAGCACTTTAACCAAAGATTGATAATATCGCAAGGAAGTTTCGCATTAAATCCTCGCTTCATATAAAAATTGACATGTAAATATGGCATCCCATTTGGCATCCGCATCCATGTCCAAAAATAGCCACATATCTTATCGTGTATAACTCTGTGCCGTGAAAGATTAAGAAAGCGCTTAAAGTAGTCACCAAGTATTAATGCATTTATCATAATATCACTCAGGGTTACGTTCGCAGGAGAAAACATATAATTTTTTTTGAGCGAAAATGAAAATCGCTGTATTGTAATGTTTTCGTACTTTGCTTTACAGTTTAAAAAATGCACTGACAAGGCTTTATAAAAATTCTCTTTTTGTTCAAGAAGAGGCCATATTAAATTTCTCAATCTAGTCAACTCATTTAAATAGTTAACATATCTTTCCTCGAGATTAATATTTAAAAGCTCTTTAAAATCCTGCTCAACCGCTGATAAAACATCATAAAACCCCGATATTTTGTTGTAATTATAGATATTATATTCTGACTTTAATTTAAAAAAATCATTAGTTATTTCATTAAAATCTATTAATTCAGAGGTTTTGGCTATATTTGGAGTAATAAATTTAAAATCATTTTTATATAATTTTTCTTTCATTTTGATGTACAAGTTAATGATTTGATGTAGTACATGTTAGCCATCATTCTTGCCACGTCAAGGACGTGAGTCGGGAAATCGCACTAATTAGGTATCAGGAGTCACATATTGAAGAAATGGTTAAGTGAATACCCCTCCATAAACAAAGTTTCTTGGTGTATTTAGACCCGATAGGATACTTGATACATCGGACATTCCTCACTCATTACTAAACACTGCGTCATGACTTTCATTATGACCAGCCCTTGTATCTATCTGTTATCGAATACTGCTATTTCTTCGCCTATACAAACAGAGTGATAGCTTATGTAATTTTTTACCCAGATCTTCTATGAGATGAACCCCAGCAAACACGATTAATAGCCAATGACAGTACTCACTGTACTTTTTAATGTCTTCGGTTGAATATACCGCCGCTTGCGTCGCATAAATAGAACCCGAACGATACGCGATGGATGAACGCATTCTCCCCCTACTTGTAGCAAAGATTCTTTATCATACAGTAAGTGCAATATGCATTCGGTCCCAAGCCCCTTTATTGGCGTTGTACTTAAGTATAGCGCCCTAATGCAATAACATTCATTTTACTGTCAGAAAAACACTAACTTACCATAAGGGTAAATACATTAATTAATCGTTATTTGACGCTGTCAGTCTGTTATCTGCTACTGAAACGTTAATCCAGGTTTATTAACTAAAATAACTAATTTAGGAGTTTATATTATTAAGTAAGCCTAGTAATAGGCAGTATCATTAGGCATAACACCAGGCAGTGGTATTAAGCATGTCCATAGGCTATGGCAATACCACTAAGCATACTGACAAACAATATCATTAAGCCTTAGGCATAGACAGGAATTTGATTAGAGTACCCCATATAACAGATAACCCCAGTGATACTCTTAGTCATAGACAATACTCAGTAACGTATTGTGGTGAGTCTGGGTAATATCCATAATTCACTGTCTATCCCGTCATAGTAAATATTCAGGCTTTATTCTCGATAAAGCCATTCAATAGATTTCGCAGGGAAACCAATGATGAACATAGACTATGAACAATACCTGTCATTATCGACAAGTTCTTATAATAATGACGAGGAAACACTCTCCCTCTCTTACGATTATAATTACCTCAACGACATGATGAAATGGGTAAATACAGTCACTCAGATAGCACAATCCAATCAAACTGAATTCAGCATGATGCACTATAGACTTAAGGGATATACCTCACTCAATACCACAACAACAGGGAAGAAGACACTTGAAATAATTGCTCACCTACCTAATATCGCATCTACACAACGAACGCTCCACCCAACGCTGGTATTGTTCTGTCAGTTAACTGAGCAATATTCATTACGGTCATGGGGTGACCGTATGGCCAATATTGAAATGCAGGTGAAACACCTTAATCAGTTCCTGGCCCATTTCAGGGCAGCAGCCTCTGGCGCAAAGCATAAATTGGCACTGCGCTATTTCCAGCGGGTGGCAATAAAGAATCAACGAAGTGCATTCAACTACATTGATAATCTGTTTGACCGATACGCAAAATTACTGGTGGTACGTGTTGATTTATCTTATCAACGCGCTGCGAATAAACACATAACCGCCACACTGGCTAGGCAGCATCGTGAACGCCTGTTCCGAAATATGAAATCCAATCGACTTTTTGAACACGTAGTGGGCTATATCTGGAAGCTGGAGTTTGGTGAATACAAGGGCTTTCATTACCACATGATTTTCTTTTTTGATGGCGCTAAGGTGCGCGAGGATGTGACCCTGGCCAGGTTGATAGGTGAGTACTGGCGGGACAGTATCACCGAAGGCACAGGACTTTATTTCAACTGCAATGCCCGGAAAGCAGACTACCGAATCAATGGCATTGGGTTGGTAAGCCATGCCGATAACGCCATGCGGGAGGGCTTACGAAGAGCGGTGACCTATCTGACCAAAGTCGATACGTTTGCCCGACTGACATTACCCGACAAAGGACGGACTTTTGGGAAAGGAGAGAGGATGAAATTACCGGATAAAAAACGTGGCAGGCCCAGAGTGTTGTCACTCCCTGCATTTAGCCTGATGTGACCACCGAGACACAAGGTGCTCCGTAATTTTTTATCTCTTTGATGAATGAAATGAGAAGCAGCACGTGATGACAGTCAGATACCGACATTGAGTATTGATAACATCACACAACGCTCTCACTCATTTCACTTAACGAGAGAGAATACAAATGTCTACATTACTTGATGACCAAATGGTCACGATGGCTTTCATTAAAAAATTCACGGGATTATCGGATAAATGGTTTTACAAGCTTATCAGTGAGGGGCTATTCCCCAGGCCCATCAAGCTGGGGAGAAGCTCTCGCTGGCTGAAAAGCGAACTGGAAGCCTGGTTACAGGAACGCATCGCCCAGTCCCGCCCTGAGTCCCTTGATTAGTCATTAACCAACACCCCACTTTCCCCACGATTTACGCCCCTGCATTTGCATCGATATCTGCCCTCAAGGGATGGATGAGCCATGCCTGCAGTCCGGCGAAAAGGAGTCATACCGTGTACGCAAAATCATTCATCGCCATCAGCAGCACCGGACGATTAACGTCAGCACGCTCAGCGTTGTCAGTCCCTCACCACGTGTATACATGCCATCTGTGTGGCTGCCCGGTGGAACTCCACGACGCGGGAACCGGCAGGTCCCCCTGGTTTGAGCATATCGAGCAGCCTATATCAACGCGCCGTCGTAATGACTGCCCTTACCTCAATCCGGAACAGGAAGAACTTGATAGGATCATTGCACTGCGCAGGCTGGTCCCTGGGGCCCTTCCATTGGTCAGGAAAGCAGACTGGCACTGCACAAAATGCACGGCTAACTACCATGGGGAGAAATACTGTAAACCCTGCCAGACCGGCATTCACAGCATCAAAACGTCTAAAAACGGCTTCTAAGCCCCGAGCGTCTCACCTTATCAGCTTTTCTCTCTCATCATCCCAAGCCAATGCCATCAACCACCGCACTGACCGGAGGTCAATTTAGCATGCATAAAACCTGGGGGATTAAGGATTAATCAAAGGATATCATCATGTATCATCGCATCAGAACGGCCCTGACGGCACAGGGCCATCAGGTTAATAGCACACACCTCTCTCCAGGTTCCATAACAGAGCACTATTATTGCCCTTCCTGTCATAACCCGCTGCAATTGCGGCATTCGCATTTTGCAGGACGTCTATTCATTCATAACCAGGAGCATCCGGATTTCCAGTCGGAGAGGGACTGCCAATACCTATACCCGATAAGAACAGCACCAATATCTTCACCAACAACTCACTCCTTAGCCCCCCAGCAAAGCACTATCATGACGCCACCACAACCAAAGACTACTCTGCCACACAGAACTTACTTCTGTGTGTTATGCCAACATGAATACCGTGGGCCAAAGACGTGTCCCCAATGCCAACAGCACCTGTATACGGCGGAAACCCGTTAGCTTCGCTCACCTCAAGCGAATGATGGCAGCATTAAGTATTACATCACTGGATCACTCCGCTTATTACGGGAAAATAGATTCGATGATATTATCAAGAATAATCTCAATATTAATTAAGACTATTCTTGCGCGAGTTGAATATATTTCATTCTTTACCGAGCCTCATCAAAAAAATAACCCCGACCCTATTATAATTCCAAGCTGAACTGTGCTAATTTCATTTCGCTAAAATATAAAACAACATTTTTTCACTTGAGGTAAATATCCCTTTAGACTCAATGTCGTTGATTGTCAGTGTATTTCCCCACAATGGTTATCGCCGCTGATAACCATTGCTTTCAAACCGCCCCAAGGGGGTACAGTACGTCTCTTTTTGTAATGGGTGATATGGCATCATCTCACCGCATTTAATCTTTTTGAGGGTTTTATGGACAAAACATTATTGGCCGGCATTATCAGTCTGTCTTTCGTCACATTACCTGTTCAGGTCTGGGCTTTTACACCGATTGTAGAGGGGATAACCGTCAACAATGAAGTCGTTGATAATGGCGGACAAATTGTGCGTAACGGTGGTGTCATTAATAATGGCCGGGTTCACGGACACATCAATAATGGTATTGTTTCAAAATCCGAGATTGCTGTCACCAACGGGAGCAGTGCCGGTACAGCCAATAATACCACTGTGGATGATGGCGGTTGGTTACAGGTTACCGATGCTTTTGCAATCGGTACTATTGTTAATCAGGGCGGGTTGCTTGGGGTTAAAACTGCGGGGATCGTGACAAATAGCCAGATTAATGATGGCGGCTATATGACTCTGGGACTCAATAGCCAGTCGAAAGGTTATCTCAATATCGCCGCAGGGGCAGAACTTTTTATTTCCAATAATGATACCTATACCAGCGATGTGACCACCCACAATCCCGCCCTGCCTGCCAATGTCACCATTGAAAACCTCACTGTAGCGGGCTTAGTCGACCTTGGCCCTTCCTGGGTAGGAACGAGTGTGGTGCCGGTTTCTCCTCCTGAAATCTTGGGACCGGTGCTGGTGACTCGAATCAATAATGTGACGATGCAAGGGGGGGATATCAACCTGCAGCCCTATTCTGCTGGCGGGCAATTTAACCGACTGGAGATAGAAAATCTGTCTGGTCAGGGTAATTTTGCGATGACTACCCAGCTTGCCAGCAATGCCGGTGATTTAATTACGGTCTCGCAGCAGGCGACCGGCCAGTTTGGTATTACTGTTCAGGACAGCGGTAAAGAACCACAATCCGCCAACAGCGTGACATTGGTGCATATTAATCGTGGCGATGCTCAATTCAGCTTACTCAATGCAGGCGGCGTGGTGGATTTAGGCATTTACCAATACGGACTATACAGTCAGGAAACCAATGGCAGTACTGACTGGTATTTGGCTACCAATGCAGCGGATCACCCTGGCACGACACTGAACGTAGCCGTTCCGGTGCTCAGTGCTGCGGCACAAGGCGTGCTGAATATGGCCGCAGCACCGCGGCATATCCTGAATGCGGAACTGAGTACCTTGCGTCAGCGCCAGGGTGAGTTGAAAACAGATGCCGAAGGGACTGTCGGTGTCTGGGCGCGTTATCTTACTGATGACAGTCGGTTGTCTGATAATAAAAATGTCTCTTTCAAAAATACCTTGAGCGGCATGGAGATTGGGGCTGATAAACAACTCGGATTGAGTCGGGGTAATGTGTTGATCGGGGCATTTACCGGCTACAGTTCATCCAATGTCAAAGCCACTCACCGCGCGGATGCCAATGGTGATATTCGCAGTTACAATGGTGGCCTCTACCTGACCTATCTGGATAAAAGCGGATTTTATGTTGATACTGTGTTGAAAGCTAACCGTTTTAATCATGAGCTAAGCGCTCAGGGCGCTCGGGCAGAATACAGCCAGAATGCGTTTACCACCTCGGTAGAAAGTGGTTATCAGTTACCTGTTTATACCCATCTGGTGCTGGAGCCGTATGGCAAAGTCAGCTATTCACGTATGGGTAATGCAGATTATACCCTCAGTAACGGTATGGCAGCGGATGTGGCGAAAGCGAATAGCGTGCAGGGTGAGTTAGGCACAATATTGGCGGCCTCTTATACCGTCAATACAATGGCAGTCAAACCTTACGTTAAACTGGCTATTGCCCGTGAATTTATCAAAACCAATGCAGTCGCGATTAACGGTATCGGCTTTGATAATGATTTTTCCGGTAATGTCGGCAAATATGGCGTGGGTGTTGATGCCATCGTTGCCAGCAACACCACTATTTTTGCCGAAGTGGATTATCTCAATGGTTCAAAAATTGAAACACCGGTAACGGCTAATATCGGCTTCCGGCTGCGATTCTAAGTTTTTCTGCCCCTTTTTTAAGGGGCATCTTATTTATGGCGATATTTAATACTTACTTCCTTTCACTTTGCATTCAACAAAATAAGATATTTCTTGGCCTTATCTAATTTGTGGGATATTTCCTACAATAATCAGGTGCTATTTTTTTGTTATTTATAGAATTAAAAACACGTTGAAAATAATAGTTAAGTAGGCATAATGCGACAAATTATTTTTATTCGACTATTTATCTGTTTTTTTTGGGCAAATAAGGGTATTCCCTGTGCTGCATTCCTATAATTTTATATTAACTGCTGGCGTATTATTGCCTGCGGTAGCTATTACTCATGTCAGTCATGGCGCAGAATTAGCACCTATCCAACAAAGTATTCACCAACAGGAACGACAACGCGCCCTGGAAGAACGTCTGGCCCCTGCAATACCGGATGTACGTTTATCTGCACCCTCAACCTCTTTGGGTCGCCTCTCTTTCCCGGCGGAAAAACCCTGCTTTGCCATTGATCGTATAAAAATCAGTGGCGCAGAGCCATTGCCGCGCTGGTTGCCACTACAACGTATCGCCAATCAGGCGCAAGGCCAGTGTTTGGGTGCCAAGGGCATCAATCTGTTAATGAGCCAGTTGCAAAATCGTCTGGTCGACCACGGCTATATCACCACCCGTGTGCTGGCCCCGCAACAGGATTTGAACAGTGGCACGTTGGCGCTGCAAATTGTGCCCGGCAAAATACGCAGTGTTGAGCTCACGCCAGACAGTGACCGCCATGTCACACTGTTCAGTGCCTTCCCTGCCCGCCCCGGTAACCTGTTGGATTTACGTGATATTGAACAAGGTTTGGAAAATCTCCAGCGTCTGCCCACCGTTCAGGCCAGTATGGAGTTGATCCCCGGTACTGAACCCGGTGAAACCGATATCGCCCTGAGCTGGAAACAGAGCAAAATGTGGCGATTGGCGGCTTCACTGGATGACTCAGGCACCCGCAGCACCGGCCGCTATCAAGCTGGCGCGACACTATTTCTGGATAATTCCCTCTCCCTGAGTGACCAGTTCTATGTCTCTGCCGGTGGTTCAATGAAGAATCGCGGTGATAAAGGCACCAATAACCTGACTGGCCATTACTCGCTGCCGTTCGGCTACTGGACCGCCGGGTTGACCGCCAGCAGTTATGACTATCATCAGACCGTAGCGGGTCTGAATGGCGACTATAGCTATCGCGGGGAAAGTGAGAATGTCTCGTTGCAACTTAGCCGCCTGTTGCACCGCAATGCCAGCCAGAAAACCACTTTGACCTATGATGTACTGACTCGCTCGTCGAAAAACTACATCAATGATACCGAAGTGGAAGTGCAGCGCCGCCGCACCTCGGCCTGGCGTGTCGGGTTACAACATCGCCACTTTATTTCACAAGCAACTCTGGACGCGGGTATCAGTTATCAACGCGGCACTCGCTGGTTTGGTGCCGTGCCTGCGCAGGAAGAATATTTTGGCGAAGCCACGGCATTAAGCAAAATTCTGCGCATGAATGCGCAATTGGATATTCCTTTTGCCATTCAAAAACAAAACTTCCATTACAACCTGCAATATCAGCGCCAAAGCACTAACACGCCACTGACGCCGCAGGATCAGTTCAGTATCGGCGGGCGCTGGTCAGTGCGCGGGTTTGACGGCGAACGCACGCTTAATGCCGATCGTGGCTGGACGGTGCGCAATGATCTGGGCTGGTATACGCCACTGCCGGGGCATGAACTGTATGTCGGTGTGGATTACGGCGAAGTCGGCGGCCGTAGCGACCCTTACTTATTGGGCCACCATCTGGCGGGCAGTGTCGTCGGGGTGCGTGGCCGCGTGTTTCATACCCAATATGACTTGTTTGCCGGTAAACCGCTGTCTAAGCCCGGTGGCTTTAAAACCGACTCGGTGACAGTGGGCTTTAACCTGAACTGGCAATACTAATGCGCCTGATTAATCACGACTCTTTGAGAATGAACCATGAATAAGAACCTGTACCGTATTGTTTTCAACAAGGCGCGTGGCATGCTGATGGTCGTGGCTGATATTGCCGCTTCCGGTCAGGCCGCCTCTTCTGCGTCATCAGGTGTTGGGCACACTCAAAGCCGTCGTATTAGCGCATTATCTCCACTCAGTTTCAGCCTGTTATTGGCATTCGGTTGTGTCTCATTATCCGCTCAGGCCAATATTGTCGCCGATGGCAGTGCGCCGACTAATCAGCAACCGACCATTATCAACAGCGCCAATGGCACACCACAGGTGAATATCCAAACACCGAGCAGCGGCGGTGTTTCACGTAACGTTTATAACCAGTTCGATGTCGATAATCGCGGCGTGATCCTCAATAACGGCCACGGACCCAACCAAACCCAGATTGCTGGCGTGGTGGATGGCAACCCGTGGCTGGCACGTGGTGAGGCCAGTATTATCCTCAACGAAGTGAACAGCCGCGACCCAAGCAAACTCAATGGTTATATCGAGGTGGCCGGGCGCAAAGCGCAGGTGGTGATTGCCAACCCATCAGGTATTACCTGCGAGGGCTGCGGTTTTATCAATGCTAACCGCGCGACATTAACCACCGGTCAGGCACAACTCACTCATGGCCAACTGACGGGCTACGATGTAGAACGGGGCGAAATTGTTATTCAGGGCAACGGCCTGGACAGCAGCCGTCAAGACCATACTGATCTGATCGCGCGTTCCGTCAAAGTGAATGCCGGTATTTGGGCCAAAGAACTGAATGTTACCACCGGACGTAATCAGGTGGATGCCGCGCATCAGAGCATTAATGCCAAAGCCAGCGATGGCAGCCCACGCCCTACCGTCGCAGTAGATGTCGCCAATTTAGGCGGCATGTACGCCGGTAAAATCCGCCTGATTGGCACCGAAACCGGTGTCGGCGTACGCAATGCTGGAGAGATAGGAGCTTCGGCAGGCGATATCACCATAACCGCCGACGGCATGCTGATGAACAGTGGCCAAATCAACAGCGCACAGCACTTAGTGGTGAAAACCGGTGCTGAAATAGAGAACACCGGGGTGCTCTATGCGAGTGCCAATAACCAACTCACCACCGCCGGTAAACTGACTAACAGTGGCACTATTGCCGCGGCGGGAGACACTTCGTTGCGTGCGGCTGAGGTTAATAGCAGCCGAAATTCTGTGTTAGGTGCGGGCGTAAAATCCGACAACAGCAGCATTACCAGTGGCACACTGAAAGTAGAAGCCAGCGGCAAGTTAATCGCCCAAGGGAAAAATATTAGCGGCACGGCGCAGAGCTTCAATGCGCACAGTATCGATCTGAGCGGTAGTCAGACGCAAAGCCGTGATGTGGCCCTCACAGCACAAAGCGGGGACATCAATCTCACCGGGGCTGAGGTGCTTGCCAGCCAGAGCCTGTCGGCATCAACGACTTCGGTGTTATATACCAATAATGCCCGCTTGATTGCAGATAAAATAACCTTTAACGCGCAAACCCTCTCTAATGTGGGCGGCGTGATTGCGCAAACCGGCACCACAGATTTCAACCTAAATCTGCCGGGTTATATTGATAACCGTGATGGCACTCTGCTGTCTACCGGCACACTCTCGCTACAAACCGAAGGTGTAAACAGCAACGGCAACAGCCTGCTGGGCGCGGGCATACAGAGTGATGGCCGCCTGACAGAATCCGGTAATTTGCTGGTCAATACTCGTCAGGAATTAATCGCCCAAGGACAAACCCTCGCCGCCGATACCATGATATTAACCGGCAGCCGGATTGATCTGAGTGACAGTTACACCCAAGCTCGTGAGATGAATATCACTGCCACTCAGGGAGATATCAGCACCCAGCGTGCCAATCTACTCGCCCTTGGCGCACTGACCCTTAACGCCAGTGCCAATGCCGGGCAAACCCTCAATAACCAGAGTGGTACACTGGCAGCCAATAGCATCCATTTAAAACTGAGCCAACTGAACAATAACGCGGGCAAGATTACAGCCAGCGAAGATCTGGCGATTAGCTTACAGCGTGACTTCACCCATCTGGCTGGCTCGACACTGCAGGCTGGGCGTGATTTAACCTTGACCACCTCTGGCGACGTGACCAATAGCGGGCAATTGTTGGCGGGTGGTAAACTCAGTACCGATTCGAGCAACTTACTGAATAGCGGCACGATTATTGCGACGCAAGCCGATCTCAAAGTCGCGGGTGCATTGATTAATAGCCGCGAAATACTCACCACCGGCAGCCTCAATACTGACGCCAACACTCTATTCAACACCGGCACCCTGATTGGTGCCGAAGCCACACTCAAAGCACGCGAGCGCATCACCAACTCAGGCCCTAACGCCCTGATCGGTGCCACCGATGAAAACGGTACTTTAGCCTTACTGGCTCCGGTGATTGAAAACAGTGATACCGTCACTGACACTGATGCCGCCCCGACCACCACCATTTTAGCTATGGGCACGATTATTCTGGCGGGCGGGCAAGACAGTGGTGGGAATTACCAGCAGGCAGCTCAGGTGCTCAACCTTTCCGGCTTGATTGAATCCGGCAAAGACCTGCTGGTTTACGCCACGACCCTGACCAATCGCCGCCATATTCTCACCGCCAACAGTGATTTTGTCGTGGCCGATACGGTGAATGGCTCGGCTTATTGGACGGAGGATAACCCCGATATTCCGGGGGGACGCTATGCTGAACCGCCTCATGGCGGCTCGATGAACAGCGATTATATCGGCACGGATTATACGTCGAGTATCGCCTATAACAGCATCGATCAGATAAGCCCAGAGGCGCAACTGCTGGCCGGAGGTAACTTTACCCCTCAGGTGGGCACGCTGGAAAATTACTGGAGTAAAGTGAGTGCGCAGGGAGAGATTTCACTCACCGGTGTCACTCTGCAACAAGATGGTTGGGGCAGCCAGCAACGCCTGATGGAGCAGACCACCTCCACGGGAGAGTGGCGCTACCGCACCTACAAAGGCGATTTATGGGGCACCTCTTGGGGCCCAGAGGTCAGCGAGCGTGCGACTAACCAATATGCCTCCAGTATTACCGCACAAACCCTGAGCGGCAGTGGCACCACGATCAACAATGGGGCTAATCCCGGTGCCATTGCGCCTCCCCAGGGTAGTAACAATAGCGGAAAAGATCTGGCCATCGAGTTTAACGGTATTTCTCTGACACCGCCTAATGGCGGGCTGTATCAGTTCAGTACTGACTACACCGTCAACAGCCAGTACTTGATAGAAACGAATCCTGCCTTTGCCAACCTGAACAGCTGGCGTGGTTCGGACTACGTGCTGCAGCAACTGAATAACGACCCGAATGTGATATTCAAACGTCTGGGGGATAACGCCTATGAACAGCGTCTGGTGCGGGATCAGGTACTGGCATTGACCGGGCAGACAGTAGCCAGTGATTACCGTAGCGCCCAGGAGCAGTTCGAGGAATTATTTGCGGCAGGCCTCGAATATAGTGAAGCCTTCAATATTGCCCTGGGTACCCATCTTAGTGCTGAGCAGATGGCAACATTAACCACCAATATCGTGCTGATGGAAAGCCGTGAAGTCGCCGGGCAAACCGTGCTGGTGCCGGTGGTCTATCTGGCGGGGGTCAAGCCGGGCGATTTACAGGCCAACGGCGCATTAATTGCCGCCGAGAATATCGCCTTAACCGATATGCAAGGTTTCACCAATCAGGGGGCTATCAACGCCACCAATGACCTGCAAATCAGCATGGCGCAAGACATCAACCTGAATAACCGTGGCGGCTTATTGCAGGCGGGCGGCAACATGTTGCTCAGCACGCTGAACAGCGATATTGACCTGACCAGCAGCCGATTAACTGCCACCAACCTGCAACTGGACAGCGGCCGCGATATCATTTTACGCACCGACAGTGCGCAGCTCAGCAGTGATAATGGGGCCGTCCAGCGCAGCCAAACCGTGCTGGGGCCGCTGGCGAGCATCAATGTCAGCAATAACGCGGTTATCAATACTGAACGTGACTTTATCATGCAAGGCGCTGGCCTCAATGTCGGTCAGGATTTGCAGGTCAATACTGGCGGCGACTGGCTGCTCAATACCGTCCAACACAGCGACCAGATAAGTTCGAGTTATAACGGTGGCAGCGCGACCAGTGAGCATATCCGCCATCTGGGCAGTGAGGTGAATGTCGGCGGTGCGCTGACCGCTAACGTCAACAATCTGACCGCCATCGGCGCTAATATTAATGCCAATACTATTGATGTACAGGCGCAGAATATTAGCCTGAGTGCCGCCACCGACAGCCTGCATGTGACGGGGGAATCTTCCAGCGATCGCCACACCAGCTCAGTGAATCTCTATGATGAAACCCTGCTCGGCAGCCAGTTGAATGCCAGGAGCGACATCAATTTACAGGCGGCGCAAGACATCACCCTCAGTGCCAGTGCGATACAAACCGACGGTGCGCTAAAGTTGGCTGCGGGCGGCGATATCACCCTCACTACCCAAACTGAGCAGCATGACGAGCAGCGCAATCATACTGGCATCAGCAAAAATCTGGCCTCCAGCACTACCACCCGCACCGAAGACAGTATTAGCCAGACGTTGGCGGTCGGCTCGATGCTGTCAGCCGGCTCTATGGATATCAGTGGTAAAAATATCGCGGTCATCGGCAGTAATGTGGTGGCTGATAACGATATTAACTTGCGGGCGCAAGAGAATATCACCATCGGCACCGCGCAGCAGAGTGAAAGCGAGTCTCACCTGTTTGAGCAGAAAAAATCTGGCCTGATGAGCACTGGCGGTATTGGTGTCACGGTCGGCAGCAACAGCACCAAAGTCACTGATACCGGCCAATCGACGTCCAATGTGGGCAGCACCGTCGGCAGCCTACTGGGCAATGTCAACATGACCGCCGGTGAAGACCTGACGGTAAAAGGCTCCGAGGTGTTAGCCGGTAAAGACATCAATCTGACCGGGAAAAACGTCAGTATTCTGGCGGCCGAAAACCAGAGCAGCCAGACCCATACCGTCGAGCAAAAATCGAGTGGCCTGACACTGGCCCTGTCCGGCACGGTGGGCAGCGCCCTGAATACTGCCGTTACCACCGCCAAAGCCGCCAGCGAAGAAAGCAATGGCCGGCTGGCCGCCCTGCAAGGGGTGAAAGCGGCACTCAGTGGCGTGCAGGCAGTGCAAGGCGGGAAACTGGCCACATTGGATGCCCGTGACCAAAATGCCATTGGTGTCAGTCTGTCTTATGGTAGCCAGTCGTCAAAGTCAGAACAAACCGTTAATCAAACCACCCATCAGGGCAGCACCCTGACGGCGGGCAATAACCTGAATATCACCGCCACCGGTAACGGCGTGAAAGGTCAGGATGGCGACATTGTGGTACAGGGCAGCCAGTTACAGGCCGGTAAAGACGCCAGTCTGACAGCCAATCGCGATGTGATTCTGCAATCCACTCAAGAGAGCCAGACGCTGGACGGCAGTAACAGCAGCAGCGGCGGCTCACTGGGCGTAGGTATTGGTGCCGGTCAGGGTGGCTGGGGCATCAATGTGTCGGCCAGCCTGAATAAGGGCAAAGGCAGTGAAAGCGGCAACGGGGTTTCTTACACGGAAACCACGGTCAATGCCGGTAACCAGCTCAACATCACCAGTGGCCGCGACACCGTGCTGCAAGGCGCGCAGGTCAGCGGGGAAACAGTCAAAGCGGATGTGGGCCGTGACCTGCTGCTGCAAAGCCAGCAAGACAGCGACCGTTACGATTCGAAGCAGCAAGACGCCAGTGTCGGTGGCAACTTCAATTTCGGTTCGATGACCGGCAGCGCCAGCATCAATGCCAGCCAGGACAAGATGCACAGCAACTTTGATTCGGTGCAGGAACAGACCGGCATTTTTGCAGGCAAAGGCGGCTTTGATATTACAGTCGGCGAGCATACTCAGCTTGACGGCGCAGTGATTGGCTCCACCGCTACCGCCGATAAAAACACACTGGATACTGGCACGCTGGGCTTCAGTGATATTGAAAATAAAGCCGATTTCAAGGTTGAGCATCAAAGTGTGGGCATCAGCACCGGCGGCAATATCGGCGGTCAGTTTACCGGTAATATGGCCAACGGCTTGCTGACGGGCGTCAACAATGAAGGACACTCCGACAGCACCACCCATGCCGCTGTCTCCGACGGCACCCTCACCATTCGTGATACCGAAAAGCAGCAACAAAATGTTGATGACCTGAGTCGCGATGTCGAGCACGCCAACAACGCCCTGTCGCCTATTTTCGACAAAGAGAAAGAGCAAAACCGCCTGCGGGAAGCGCAGCTGATAGGTGAGATAGGCAGCCAGGTCAGTGATGTTATTCGGACGCAAGGGAAAATTATCGCCACCAAAGCGGCGAATGAAAAAATGCTGGATGTGAGTGAAAAAGATAAGGTAGACGCCAAAGCACAGTGGGAGAAAGCCAATCCGGGTAAAGTTGCAACGGCTGAGGATATCAACGGGCAGGTTTATAAAACGGCTTATGATCAGGCGTTCAATGAGTCAGGCTATGGCACAGGGGGTAAATTCCAGCAGGCGGCGCAGGCAGCAACTGCGGCTATCCAAGGTTTGGCTGGCGGAGATATGGCGAAAGCGCTGGCGGGAGCCTCTGCACCGTATCTGGCAGAAGTTATTCACAATATGACTACTGACCCGGTCACGGGTAAGGTGAACACCGAAGCTAACCTGATGGCGCACGCGGTATTGGGTGCTGTCATGGCGCAGGTAAACGGTAATAACGCGCTGTCAGGGGCATCTGGTGCATTAATGGGTGAATTTATCGCACAGCAGCTTTATCCCGATATCCCACGCAATGAACTGAGCGAAGAACAGAAACAGACCATCAGTGCACTGGGCACATTAGCTGCAGGGTTAGCCGGTGGCTTGACGGGTGACAGTTCCGCCGACGCGGTTGCGGGTGCGCAGGCTGGGAAGAATGCGCTGGAGAATAATAACCTTAATTTAGGTTCAGTTCTTCCTTCTGGCCTTGAAGGCACAATGAACACACAAGGTTCGTTGTGGTTTAATACAGCGAATCTCGTTAATGAGAAAGGCGAAGCTATACCACGACTGACTTTTGAGGAGCAAATGAAAATGTCTTCAGAGCTTTACCTGGGACCTTCTGGTGGAACAACATACAAAGTAAAACCTTATGCTAAAGTTGATGCTGCTGGAGGTTTAGGGCCAGCAGGATTTGCCGAAGCAACTATTGATCCAAACCAACTCTTAATTAATGGCGGAATGACCTCAGCCTTAGGAGTGAAAGGAAGTGCAACCGTTGGTTTAACATTTGGACCATATTTCCCTGGTGTCATCGGATCACCAGATAAAAGTTATTCTTTCGATTTAGGGTTAGGGTATGGCACTGTTGGCATGTCAGCAGGAAAAGATGGTATAGGACTATCGTTTGGTGTTGGCCCATCCTTTGGGTGGGCTGGTTTTTCCAAACAAACCCCATTTGGTGAGATAGATATGAATGGTTCCACTAGTTCTGAAATATATAAACATGATTTTGAAGGGAAATAGTAATGATACTGTATATTGTTTTTTCCTTGATGGCGTTGAGTTTAATAGGCTTTGTAGTGTGTTTTATTATTTTTTGCCATTATAAGAAATTTTCGTTTAGGGATGTAACTGCCCCTTTAAAATTCTTTGATTTCTGTTTTTTTGAAAAAAGAATTTTATCTAATTACTCTATGATATTTTTCATATTTATTTATATATTTGGAACTTTCCTGAGCTTTATCAAAGAGGAGGGGGTTAGTTTGATTTTTTCTAATACTATGGGATTAGCTTCAATAGTTTTATTTTTCTTTCATTGTAGGTTCTTATCAAACCGACGATTCGAAAATGAAAATGGAATTGAGTTTCTAAAAGAATTCTTCTCAGAAAGAAAAATTAGTATTAATAATTTACTTTTATGGTTAGCGAGGCTTCTCTATATCGTTTGGATTTATCTTATTTTTGCATGATATTGCCTTACTAAGTAATCCCGACTATCGAGTCGGGATATTTAACCGGATCCACGATTACAGGAAGTTATAGCAACAACCGCTAAAATAGCGCTTTTACCCGTAAATGACCATTTGGAAAACGTTAAGATTACTGCCGGCCTACAGAATCGGATATAGTTCCCTTCCATTCTGATTGATTAATGCTGTTGCTATCGTATGAACCTCAATCGCTTCTGTTATTTACTTCTGGCCTTAGTTGCTATGGGCTGCTCATTCTTGCTCCATCCTCTTGTGATGTGGCTCCTGTTTGCTAACGTGTTGACGCTCGTGGTTTATGGTGTAGATAAAATGGCGGCCCGCAAAGCCTGGCGTAGAATGCCTGAGTTCACCTTGCTGGTGTTCGGATTCGTGGGTGGATGGCCCGGAGCAATTCTCGGTCAGAAAATCTTTCGCCATAAAACACAAAAGCAGCCCTTTAAAACGTACTTCATCATCAGTGTGATATTGAATATAGTGGTGCTAGTGGCGCTATACCGACTCGTTCCCTACTGAGCACAGAGCTAGGCCTGTACACCCCGAACTGACAGGTCAGATACGCCTGGTTAAGCCATGTCCCTCGGCATAATCCAGATTCAATCACTGTCCCTGTGATGTTCTGATCTTTTATCATAGCTAGCCATGCGGTACCTGCTCGCCTGTAAAACGACGAAACAAAACTGGCGATGCTACTGGTGTTATATCTGTTGGCATGGTGAAAAGGTATGCCCACAATGTGAAGACTGGATCTATGTCATTACTTGTAGCGATTAATGCGTGGTCTAGGTCAATTAATATAATTTAGCCATTAAAATCATAATAATAAGCACGCTATGTTAGTTGTCTTCTCAATAAATTGGCTTAGTGTGATTTTAGTCAAGACCTAGCTAAAAATTTGAACTGTTCTTCGAGCATTTCTCGCATTCAGCTAACAAATTGATACGATAGAAACAATTTCAAAGAGGAAAAAGACATATGGCTTACGAAGCTCAGATCAGTCGTAATAACCCAGCAGCATTTCTTTTCGTCGTCGATCAGTCTGGCTCGATGTCAGACAAAATGTCCTCCGGTCGAAGCAAGGCTGAATTCGTCGCCGATGCGCTTAATCGAACTTTAATGAACCTAATCACCCGCTGTACTAAATCGGAAGGCGTGCGTGACTATTTCGAAATTGGTGTTTTAGGTTATGGCGGTCAAGGGGTGTCTAATGGCTTCTCTGGTCCGCTGGGAGGACAAGTCCTCAATCCAATTTCTGCTCTCGAACAGAATCCAGCCAGAGTGGAAGATCGCAAACGGAAGATGGATGATGGAGCAGGCGGAATCATCGAGACAGCAATTAAGTTTCCAGTATGGTTCGATCCTATTGCAAGTGGTGGCACGCCTATGCGTGAAGCCCTAACCAGAGCCGCCGAAGAGTTGGTGACTTGGTGTGACTCCCATCCAGATTGCTATCCTCCGACTATCCTGCATGTCACTGACGGCGAATCAAACGACGGGGACCCAGAAGAGATTGCCAATCACCTCCGGCAAATTCGCACCAACGATGGAGAAGTTCTGATTCTCAATATCCATGTTAGCTCCCTTGGAAACGATCCAATCAGATTCCCCTCCTCTGATACTGGCTTGCCAGATGCCTACGCTAAACTACTGTTCCGCATGTCCAGCCCTCTACCTGAGCACTTGGTACATTTTTCACAGGAAAAAGGCCATACAGTCGGTATAGAATCCCGTGGTTTCATGTTCAATGCTGAGGCTGCCGAACTCGTTGATTTCTTCGACATCGGAACCCGCGCTTCTCAACTGCGCTGAGTCAGCAATGAAACTGGAATTTTCAGGGACAGTTCCAAAAGATCCTGAATGCCCTGAGGAAAATGAGGACAAATTTGCTTTCTCCGAAGACGGGAGAAGGCTTGCTCTCTGCGATGGGGCGAGCGAGTCCTTCAACTCAAAGTTATGGGCTGATCTTCTCGCTCGTAAATTTATTGCAGACCCGAAAGTCAACCCTGAATGGGTAACATCTGCTTTAGCTGAATATTCTGCCGCGCATGACTTCCCGTCTATGTCTTGGTCCAAACAAGCGGCATTCGAAAGAGGCAGCTTTGCAACACTTATAGGCGTAGAGCAATTTGAAGAGCATCAGACGATAGAAATTCTTGCGATCGGAGATAGCATCACCATGCTGGTTGATTGCGGGAAACTCATTCGCGCTTGGCCTTTCGATGATCCGGAAAAATTTAAAGAACGACCGACACTGCTTGCTACGCTCCCCGCTCATAACGATTTCGTTAGTGGAAGTAATTTCTGGACACTACATGGGAAAACTTTTTACCTTGAAAAACTAACCCAACCCAAACTCCTCTGTATGACTGATGCACTCGGCGAATGGGCACTGAAACAAGCGCTGGCGGAGGATTCTGGTTTTATCGAATTACTTTCGCTGCAAACGGAAGAGCAGCTTGCAGAATTAGTCCTGCAGGAGCGAGCAGCAAAACGTATGCGTATCGACGACTCAACGCTATTTGTACTATCGTTTTAACGCGGAAATAAAGATGCCTTATCCATCTCTTGAGCAATATAACCAAGCGTTTCAAGTACATAGCAAACTGTTAAGCGATCCTGAATTGAGATCAGGCTCAGTCGCAACAACAGGGTTGGGTCTGCCACTCGCCATTAGTGGTGGCTTTGCGCTTACTTATACGATCAAATCAGGCGTTAAGAAATACGCTGTTCGTTGTTTTCACAGGGAATCAAAAGCTTTAGAACGTCGTTATGAGGCTATATCCAGGAAGATTTCCAGCCTTCGCTCACCCTATTTTCTCGACTTCCAGTTTCAACCTCAAGGGATCAAAGTCGAAGGAGTATCTTACCCTATCGTCAAAATGGCATGGGCTAAGGGAGAGACGCTAGGAGAGTTCCTTGAGGTTAACAGGCGTTCTACTCAAGCAATGGCGAAACTATCTACATCGATTGAATCACTTGCCGCCTACCTTGAAAAAGAAAAAATTGCACATGGTGATTTCCAGACCGGAAACTTGATGGTTTCCGACGGAGGAGCAACCGTTCAGTTAATCGACTATGACGGAATGTTCGTTGATGAAATTAAGACATTAGGAAGCTCAGAGCTAGGGCATGTCAATTTTCAGCATCCCCGTCGTAAAGCAACGAATCCGTTCAATCACACTCTGGACCGTTTCTCACTGATTTCACTCTGGCTGGCTCTTAAAGCCTTGCAAATCGACCCGTCCATTTGGGATAGATCAAATTCAGAACTGGATGCAATCATTTTTCGAGCTAATGATTTTGTAGACCCTGGTTCATCTTCCATCTTAGGGATGCTATCGGGCATTCAACAGCTTTCCCCCCTTATAAAGAATTTTGCCGCAGTCTGCGCTTCAGCGATGGAGAAAACGCCTTCCCTTGGTGACTTCATTGCCGCTAGAAACATCCCCATGCCACTAGCTTCGATCAGTATGAATGGGGATGCTCCAGCCAGCAGGCTGAAACACGGTTACATCGGCGCCTACGCCGTATTATCAGCGTTAGAGTACAGTGCCTGCCTTCAAAGAGTTGGTGATAAAGTTGAAGTTATCGGGAAAATTATTGACGTCAAACTCAATAGGGCCAGAAATGGCAAACCATATATCTTCGTTAATTTCGGAGATTGGCGCGGTAATATCTTCAAAATATCAATATGGAGCGAAGGCCTCAAGGTTTTGCCTGTCAAACCTGATGCCTCATGGGTGGGGAAATGGATTAGTGTCATCGGTCTTATGGAACCACCTTTCGCTAACGACAAATATAAATATTCGCATCTCGCAATTACTGTAACGACCATCGGTCAAATAACAGTTCTCTCAGAAACAGATGCCCGCTGGCGTCTTGCTGGGCCAAACGATAGCCAACAAACGCTAACTTCTACAAGAAGCAACCAAGAAGCCTTGGAGCGCATAAAGGGTAAGAATACCACTTCAGCTCCTCAGCCTATGAGCGCTAAGGCAACATCGGCAAACCAGGCAATCCTCGACAAGATACGAGCATCAACGCAGCCTTCTACACCAGCGAGAGTGCAAACACAGCATGTAGTGCCTAATAAATCATCAGCGCATTATGTAGCACCGACTAGAACTTCAGTTTCACAGCAATCATCGTCAACTCAAAATATTCCAAGCACTGCTACAATCTCAAAGCAGCAAACCTCCCACAAAAATATAGTTATAAAGATTTTCAAATGGCTTTTTGGATGAGGAGCACGAGTAAAAACGCACGCGACCTGATTATCACGATGTTTATTTCCTAGCTCTCTTAAAAAAATAAGGTAAAAAATGGATGCTGAGAAAATTCAAGCAGATATCGATGCTTTTTTGACATACATGAATGACGATACTAATCATATTGACGTATCTTGTTATGGACTTTTACTGACAATTTAGGATGGCAAATGAACGTTGTTCACAGCATGGGTATAGAAGAAAAAGCTGATCTCATTGAATCTAGTGCTACACGTTATTACTTTCGTGAAGTGTATAGCAGCTATATAAATGGCAATTACCGAGCGGGTCAGTAGTTCGACATTACTAACTGAGCGTTGTATCTAATTCTGGGGGCAGGTCAACCTTATGAAGTGTTAAAAACCAAATTGGATATGTAAGTTCAAATGCCAACCGAGGTCCTGAGTGACACATGCCTGCAATCCGGCGAAAAGAGGTTACACCTCATTATGTGCGAGTCAAAGCGTCACTATCCGCTACTTAGTAACGATTTGACCTAGTCTACTCATCAATCAATTTCTGTACTTGGCGTTCAACCGTACTTAGATATTGATTAAATTCTTGAATCATATTTTCCTGATGCGATTTGATTTCTGCTTCCTGCCATCGAAAGTTGACATAGATATTTTCCAGTTTTAACGACACATTTTGGCCACGATGGCGCTCCTCAAACTCGGCTTTTTTTATGCTGAAACCTTTATTACTCATCTCAGAATTTAAGCTGCGTGTCACAAGTGCCAAATTGCCAAAGTTATGCAAAAGGTCATCCGGAATACGATCACTTTCCTTCTCTGGGTTTTGTGGCGTAACATGCTCTACTGAGTTTTTAGCTGTCATTCTAAAACCATCAACAGACCTTTCACTCTGAGCCTTCAGCTTGAGATACAATACAAATTCTAGTTTATAGAACCAGTAATGTGGATACTGGGTTCCATTATCAAAGTGTTGGTTTAGGCTAAACTTCGCATCCAGAAATGTTTCTTTATGCCAGGGATTAACCAGATAGCGGTGAGTTCTTTCAATTAAAGACGCATCCGCTTCACTGCTCAGCAAGTGGTTATCTAAATGGCGCAAATATAAGTTGGCTTTTAACTCATCATGATCGAGCAAATAATTCAGTAATGGCGTCAGCCAATAGTGTGTTGTCATCTGCTGAGAGTGGTACAACATGCTTTGCAACAAAGCAAAATCTGGTTCAGCATCACTTGATTGGCGCTGCAAATAGGCTGTGTTTTTCGCGCTACTGCGGTTGACATACAAACGGCGAATTGCATGTACACGCTCATCTTCAACTGAAACCCACTTGATTACATGTTTATCAAAGAGATAGCGTGCTTGCCAAAGTAGTTCAATAAAGGCTTTCACATCAGTGCCTGTCGGTTTGTACTTTAACCAGTGCATATCAAACAGGATCAACAAGTCTTTATCCGATACCTTGCTGATATCACGAGCTCCAAAGCCAGTCATTCTCTGTAGGTATATCCGCAGAACATGCTGCAACAGCATTGAGAAAGTAATAATGCTGTTTACACGATCTGGCAAATCTGATTCTTCAATTGAAGACACTTCGCCTTCTTTAAGAATAAACATGTTAGTTGCAGTCAAAATAGAAGATAAACTACATGGTTCGCACTCTTCGCGAGTCTTTTGCTCACTTAAAGCAGTGATGACGCATTTTGGATTCGCTAAAGCTTCCCGTTCAAAAGCAAGCGAAATATCTAGCGCCTTCGCCTCGTATAACGCAAGCGTATCGATTTTGGTAGTTTGCCGCAGGCTACGCTCAACATAATCATTCATATTTGAGCAGGCATCCCATAATAGAGCATAAACTTCCCGCTCTTCCTGACTAATTTTTTCTAGTAACTTCGCTTTTAAAATTTCGTGGTGTTGTAGTTGCACACCCCGATTATTAATCACTTCAAATAACTTATTCAGATCAGTGTTACGCGGTACTTTGGTTAAAATTAGCTGCACACGATGGCGAATAAAACAGGTAAGCGCAGCCTTATCTAACGTCTTTTGATTTAACGTTGAGTAATTGTCGAAAAATGACCGTATTTCCTGAAGCGCATCTTCTAACTGCTTTGCTTCAGGTAAACTGGTATTTTCGCTACGACATATCTTTTCAAAAAATGTGCTTACTTCCGGCCGAATGGCAAAGCTAATACGTGGACGTACGCCGGTGTCTGTATTGACCTGCTGGTAATCCTTCAGTAATCCGCCTAACACAACGCTGATTAACCACAGAGTAGTAAAACGCTGTTGGCCGTCGATAAGGTCAAATAAAGGGTAAGAACGGTTATCGTTCATCACATGGTCGCGTTCGATCACCAACGTTCCACCTAGATAGAAGAAACTTTTATCCTCCTGGCAAGCTGAAACGATATCATCAAGCAAAGCATGTATCTGCTCTTTTCCCCATACATATAAACGTTGATAAATAGGAATATTAAATAAATAGCGGTTTGTTACTACATCATTAAGAGTAATCAAATCAGAGGAAAACTGAGCCATAAGGATCCTCTTTTGATTGATGTAAACCATGATCTTGCCTGGAGTTTGATAGTTCAGCTCTAACTTTATCGTCCATACACTGTGCCGTTTTTAACGATAGCCGAGATAGTTTGTAGTAATCCGCAACTGCTGTGACATATCGCCCTTGAACTTTATTACCTTTATTCAAAATTTCTTTCTGCCAGCCATCATTTTGTGCATATATACCATCGACGTTATCCTGCTGTAGAAAATTAATTATCTCATCACCATCGTAGGCAGAGGAGATTACATCCAGTAAATTGCGTTTGGCTTCCCGAAGAAATTTTAGCGGTGTTTCGCGGCGAACATCTGACTTAGACAGGCGCAGCGCCCCAAAGCGGTGATCTAAATATAGGGCACAACGCATTAATCCCTGACTGCCTAGGCGATCAAAGTAAATCAGCAAGGCTAAACGAAACAGACTTTGTAAATAGGCCGATAACGTGCACACAACATTTTTGTAGAATTGTTGAGTGGCATTTATTTCAGGCTCAAAGCTCGGAGAGAACAATAGCTGTTGCAACAAATTGGCGTATTTTTCTGCATAAAGGAAGAAGCCAACACCCCGGCTAATGGGCTGCTGCATTGAAAAAGGTAAATGTGACGCTTGTTGACCAAACTGCTGCACTGCTGGTGTGAGGCGATAATCATTCGACACTGTTAGTTCTAATTTTCGGCCCCACTGATTAGCTCCACCAGGATACAGTCTCACTTGCCCGATTTTAGATACCCGGCTTTGCTCCCCAAAATGGCTAAGCATTTCATCCCGACTATCTAGCTCATTAACGTCAGAGCCTCGCCAGTTACGGGCACGCCACAAATAATAATGGAACAAATCTGGTGCAAAATCGTAACGTTTACTTTTTTTAACCAGCTCACCTCGTTGCTGCACCTGCTCCCATTTTCTGGCGCAATGGCTTTGCAGTTGTTCAACCAACTGAAGATCACCACTTTGAATTGCACGTAGATGAAATGCCTTAAGTAAATCGGTACTGCCCAATGGGACGCCGCGATTATTCTGAGTATCAAAAAAAGTAAATGCCAAATCTTCGCGCGTTACGGTAATTACGGTGAAGCGCAACTGGGCAAAGAGGGTGACCAATGTAGAATAAGAGTCTAAATGCTGCTTAAGCCATTCCTGCATGGTGTTTTTCGCTTGTTGCACGTTCACCAGAGAATATGACGACCGAAATTCGAACTGAACAAAATCAGGTAACATTCCCTTCAGCAGCCAATACAATACTGCCAATGTAGTGAGCCGTTGCTGCCCATCAATCACACAATAACAACTCTGCCCTTGATGTTCTTTCTGATGGAACAACAAAGTACCCAGATAATATTGACTATCTAATGATTCACCAGCAATAAACTCAGCAAAATCCTCCAATAGTTGGATTACTTTTTCTTCTGTCCACACATAAGCACGCTGATAACTGTCCAACATCAGGGGCTGCGTTGTGGTGGCCAGCTCAGCAAAGCTGGTCAGCCGCACATGCACATCTTGATGTTCATCGTGACTTACGTTTCCCATGGCGGCGGCCAATAATCCATAGCCTCCATTAATCACCGGATTTTCTTTATTAGCAGCGACTGCTGTACATGCTTCCGTGGTAGTACCACTCATTTTAAGATTTCCTGTTTTTCAGCCATCTGTCGTTAGTCCCTGCCATTCTGGTTATGAAGGCGACAGGATGTCTGATTTTCACTCATGCGAAACGCTCATAAGTACTTCTATGTGGAACAAAAGAACGAATCATCAGACTAGAGCTGAAAGAGTTAGGTGTTGTATTTAGCAGCTCAGTTCCAAAAGCGGAGGTTCATAAATCTGTTTCTTTTAACGCATCGAGTCACTACAAAATGGGTTCTGAAGTGTAATCAAACCAGAGCCCATTCATCCTGAGGCGGCATTCAGCTATACATGAAACTTCATGCCAAACCTCTATTTGATAAATCAGCTATGAAGGTACTTCTTGAAGTTCTCCGCCTGCTCTAGCACACTTTTGTAGACCTCATCGTTGGCCACTGGAGGGAAGCCATAGCGGTGTAGCAGCAGGATAAGATCTACTTTCAGCTTAGCCTTAATGTCATCGCGGTTACTCCAGTCGGGGTACTGGGCGCTGTCGTCGACTATCACCTTCATATCCTTGGCCAATTCCAACATCTTATCCTTGTCATAGGTGAAATCGTACTTCTCGCACATATGCGCCAGGATATCGAGAAAGGCCTTCTCCTCTAGGTCGATGCCAATATCGGCGAATGACATCATCTCGGTCTTGATGTCGTAGATCATGTCGGCCATCTGCTGGGTGAACGTGTCGAACTCTTCTCCGTTGAGCACGTCATTCTCTTTGCGCTGATTGTACTGTTCTATCAATGCTTGGAAACGCTTGGAGAAATTGATCCCCTGAAGCTGGTTCACCTTTTGAAAATCGCTGATGGCTTTTGCCAACATCTTTTGCAGCAGTTGCATCCGGGTATTGGGCAACTTGATCTTGCCAATGCGAGCCATGTACTCGTCATCAAATATGTCGATGGTCTCGGCTTTATCTTCGCCTAAGGTGAAGATCTCCTCCACCCCTTCAGCCTTGAGTGCCTCGGCAATCATCTCTCGCACTTTCTGGTTCATCTGCGCGGTGTCAGGCGCGTCGCCTTTAGTAAGTTTGTAGACGATAGAACGTACGGCCAGATAGAAATGAATTCGCTCACGTTCATCCTGGGTAATCTCTTCGCTGCCAACGCAAACGTCATAGGCGGCTTTCAGACGTTTCACTAATCCCATAAAGCGCAGCTCAATCTTCTTGGTCTGCAGAGCAAACTCGGCAGCCCGGTTGAGGCAGTCTAGTTGTAGTGTAGGTGCGCCAGAGAAGTAACCGCGGCTATCGAAATGATGGAACACCTGAGCAAGCAGGTGCAGGTGATTACGCACCTCAATCAGCGACTGCTGGATATCTTCAAAGTTGGACTTATCAGCTTTCGAGTACATGGCCAATGCCATGTTCATCCGGCTTTTGATGCCTATGTAATCGACTACCAACCCCTTTTCCTTCCCCTCAAATCGGCGATTTACACGCGAGATAGTTTGGATAAGGTTATGCTTTTGCAGCGGCTTATCGATGTAAATAGTATCAAGTTCGGGCACGTCAAAGCCGGTCAGCCACATGTCCACTACGATGGCGATCTTAAAGTTAGATTTGGGGTTCTTGAACTGTTTGTCCAGCTCACGGCGGTACTCCTTAGTACCAAGCAAATTATACATGGCCTCATCATCATCCTGGCCCCGAGTCATTACCATGTTGACCAGAGGAAGACTCATCAATTCTTTTTTCTCTTGCTCGGTAAGGGTGGCGCCATCGATAGCCTGTTTCGCCTCAAACCAATCGGGGCGCTGTAGCTTCAGACTCTTATAGAAGTCGTAGGCAATCTCGCGGCTGGCACAGACAAACATAGCTTTGCCTTTGATAGTCGAGCCTTCCGTAACCCGTTTTTCGTAATGCCGCGCGAAATCCTTAGCCAATGCCTCGATGCGATCCGGATCGCCCAAGATAGAATTCATATTGGCCGTGGTTTTCTTGCTCTCTTCAATCTGGTGTTCACTGGCACCCAGTTTTTCGCATTCTTGATAGTACTGCTCGATCTCTTCCAGCTTACTATTATCAAGCACCACTTTGGCAGCTCGTCCTTCATAGACAATCCGCACCGTGATTTCATCGTTAACCGATTCAGTCATTGTGTAGCTATCGATGGTGGGGCCAAACACATCCAGGGTGGCGTCGATAGGGGTACCGGTAAAGCCAACATAGGTAGCGTTAGGCAGCGAGTCGTGTAAATACTTAGCAAAGCCGTAGGTCTTTTTCACCGTCCCACTTTCAGCATCGATACTGATCTTTAAGTCGAGGTTGATCTGGCTTCGGTGGGCTTCATCAGAGATACAGATAATGTTGCTGCGATTGGAGAGCAGTTGAATATCTTCAGTAAACTTGTGGATGGTTGTGAGGAAAACCCCGCCGCTGGCGCATCCGGCCAGCTTGTCCCGTAGATCTTGACGGCTGGTGACCGGTTCAATCACCGCATCGCCGATAAAAGCGGTAGCATTGCAGAATTGCTTCGCGAGCTGTTCATCGAGATCGGTGCGGTCGGTAATGAGAACAATGGTCGGGCTGGCAAAATCGACGCTCTTCATCAGCAGCCGGGCAAGGAACTGCATGGTATAGCTCTTGCCGCAGCCCGTGGCACCAAAGTAGGTTCCCCCTTTACCGGTGCCACCGATATTCTCGCCGCTAACCGTTATCTGCTTGCGCTCTTTTTTAATGTTGTAGTAAAGCTTACGGGCGGCGTAATACTGCGGGTAGCGACAGCAGATCTTCACTTCCTGTTTGCTGGTGTCTGGGAAGAAGACAAAGTTCTTCAACACGTCCAGCAGACGGACCGGGTGAAATAGCCCCTGGATCAGGGTATAGAGACCATTGATACCATCTTGCTCGGTGGACTCGTTACCGGCCACCTTGCGCCAGGCATAGTAAAATTCGTAAGGAGCAAACAGGTTACCCAGCTTATTGTTCACCCCGTCGCTGAGAATACACAGCGCGTTATAGACAAACAGCTTAGGTATATCGCGCTTGTAGCGTACACAAAGTTGGCGCCAGGCGTCATAGGTGGTGGCCTCTTCTTCCCGTACCGCCGATTTAAACTCGAAGACTACCAGCGGCAGGCCGTTCACATACAAGATGCCATCGGGGATGCGCAGTTGCAGTCCGCTGTCACGGGTCCGACCTTCTATCTCCAGTTGATTAACCAACCGGTAGATATTATTGCCCACCTCGGCCATTTCTTCGCCATGCCCTGTAAATAAGCTGGCTAACTGCTCTGACAAGGTGCTGGTATCCATCAGCTCGATATAGAGGTCTTTCTTATTACGATCTTCACGTTTAAGTAAAAAGCCGTTGCTGAGCCAGTGGCAGAAGGTTTTATTGCTCTGATAGAGATCGCTGGCAGGAAGCGTCTGCAACTGGTGGAGGATGTGAGAAATCTCCCCTTCCGTGATCCCCTCTGCCTGATATTGCCTGGCCAGATACTCACGCAGGTCATCCGTAATCAGCACCTCACTTTTCTCTTTTCGCGGCACATTGCTACCGACAAAGTGAGGGTAACAGGGCTGGCCTTTCGCATTCGAGTGCTGCCCCAGTAGGGAGATAATGGCCTGTTCCAGCTTCGCTTCCGTGAAAATATGGCTCATGGCAATGGCTTCTTATTCGTGTTGTGGTCGGTATGGCCGATCAAGTAATAACCGCCTCACCGTAAATAAACCGTGTGGCGGTAGGATGGTTTATGCCAATACTTCCTCTGCGGTGTCGACCTCACTATCGCTAATGCGCAGATCACCGGAGATTAGTTTGGGTAGCAAGGTATCTCGGAGTTTGATGAGCTCGGAGTTCTGTTGACGGTTTGATACCTGCTTTTCAGAAAATGACTTAAATGATCGCTCTGCTTTCTCTGCAATATCAAATGGCGGTAAAACCACGAATTGCTCTGATAGAATTTTACGACTAAGTTCTGTTTGTCCAGTGCTTCCCTCGCCCAGTCGCTCAATTAATGCTTCCAGAGAAAGCATTAATTGACCAAAAGTAAAAATAGGGCATGCATTATCAATCACCCTTACGACAGTGACATGCGAATCAGCAACTGTAGTTTCAGATAGATGAGTTACTTGTGCTATCCGCCCCAAGGTTCCAACCCCTGTAGAATTAACTAATACATCACCGAGTTTAAGTGCTCTCCCATCAGTTCTCTTTGCTTCTTGATCATGACGGCGAGCTGGTTCATAGGATACCTCGTGATTACGAATACACTTTTGATTAATGACTTGAACTCCACCCTCGTCGATATATTTTGGTGAAATACCACGACGTAATTCGCTCGTTATCTCGCCGAGAATCTTTACTTTCCACCCCTCCGGCACCCAACCCCCCAAACCAAGTGAAGGCTCAGAGCATCCCTCAAAAGCTGCAGGGAAAAGCTGACGGATATCCTCCGGCAAGGCTTTGAAGTCAGCGCTTTCGCGAACAGCTTTGCGGGCCTCAGCACGGCGCAGCAACTCATCAGGGAACTCTAAATCTTGCTCGAAAAACCCTGCATCCAACGCGTTATCGACTACTGGGTCAAAGTCCACAAACCACGATTTAAACAGGGTTTGTGCCATTTGTTCCAGGGTTTGGTTGATTTGGCGGTTTAGAGTGATTTTGTTATCCAGTTTCGTTAGTATCTGCGATACAACAATCTGATCCTTTAGAGGAACGAATGGTATCTGTATAGCCTTGATTATTGCAGGGCTAAGATTTGGTTGGCCACTGCCGCTTGCTGCGTTGAAAAGTATGTTTTCATATTTTTCGGATGAAATTACGTAATATATGTAATCGAGACATGCGACAGTCTTTTTTGGTATGAACTTTCCTACTCGTTGATTCAAAAGCAATTTAGTCCCTTTCGGCTTAGTTAGCCTACCTACTCGGCCAACACTACCTTGCCCCGTCATGGCAATAAGAACGTCACCATCAGATAGCAAAAAACGACTAACTTTAGAGTCCAATTTATCTTCTGGATAGAATTGCATATCCTCAAGAGTTACAACTTTGTTGTTAACGTTCTTGATTTTTACAACGGGTATACCTGAGTTACCTTTAAGATCCTCACTTTTGAAAGCAAAACCGCTGAGAAAATCGCAAAGCTCCCCAATAGGTACCATTTGTACTTCACTCTCCATATCCTAGCGCCTCCATATTTGTACGGATCGCCACATCCAGCTCGGCCGCTTCAGCCATTTGGCAATAGAGGGTCTGGGTCAATTCCTGCATTTTGGTTTCAAAAGCGATTCCGTCATCTTCCACATCTGCAGCCCCGACATAGCGGCCAGGAGTGAGGACAAAGCCGTTAGCCTTCATCTCATCAAGAGTGGCAACCTTGCAGAAACCAGCCTGATCCTGATATTGCTCGACACCGATCTCCTTGGCCTCAATGCGACGCTTGAGTTCGCTCTCGCTGCTGCGCCAGGCATGGAAGGTATCGGCTATGGTGGCGATATCTTCATTGGTCAGTTCTTTTTGGGTACGGCTCACCATAGTGCCAAGATTGCGGGCATCAATAAACAGAGTCTCGCCGCGACGATCGCGGTAGCCATATTGAGGATTGGCTTGCTTACTTTTGCTGATAAACCACAGGCAAACCGGGATCTGGGTGGTGAAAAACAGCTGTCCCGGCAAGGCAATCATGCATTCAATACGGTCATCTTCTATCAGCTTTTGGCGGATCTCCCCTTCACCGCTGGTATTCGAACTCATTGAGCCATTGGCCAGCACAAAGCCCGCAGTGCCGTCTTCGCTCAACTTGGAGAGCATGTGCAGGATCCAAGCATAGTTAGCGTTGCCGGTAGGAGGAGTGCGAAAACCTGCAAAGCGCGGATCGTTGGTGAGCTCCACCTCGTTGCGCCAGTCCTTCAGGTTAAAGGGGGGATTGGCCATGATAAAGTCGGCCTTAAGATCTGGGTGCTGATCGGCAAAGAAGGTATCGGCTGGACGTTCTCCCAGATTACCGGAGAGTCCGCGCACCGCCAGGTTCATCTTGGCCAGCTTGTAGGTTGTGCTGGTCAGCTCTTGGCCGTAAATAGCGATGTCCTTACTCTTACCTTGATGGCTTTCAACAAATCTGAGGGACTGCACAAACATACCGCCAGAACCACAGCATGGGTCATAGATCTTACCCTGATAGGGTTCGAGCATTTCAGCAAGCAAGGTCACCACTGCTTTAGGGGTATAGAATTCTCCACCACCTTTACCTTCGCTAGCGGCAAACTTGCTAAGGAAATACTCGTAGACGCGGCCTACGAGGTCCTCTTCGGTCAGATCGCATTCGTTGGCGAGGGTGTCTATGTTCTCGATGGTATCAATAAGAGAAGCGAGCCTTTTCACCTCTAACCCCTGACGGGAAAAGTAGTTATCCGGCAGGGCACCAGTCAGTGACGCATTGCGTTTCTCTATTGTAGAAAGGGCCGTGTCGATAATCACCGCGATGTCATCTTGCTTCGCGCGGGCTTTGACATAAGACCAGCGGGCTTCTGGTGGCAGGAAGAAAACATTATCCTGCTGATAGAAAACATCCATATCGACAAAGGCTTCCTGGCCGTTGTCGATTAACTGCTTGCGCTTGGCTTCGAACTTGTCGCTGATAAATTTCAGGAATACTAAGCTCAACACCACATGCTTGTATTCGGAGGACTCCACGCTGCCACGCAGCTGATTGGCAGTATCCCAAAGTGTTTCTTCGAAGCCTTTGCCAGCTTTCTTGGTTGGTGATTTAGCCATGTAATGCATTCTCTTTTTTATGAAAAATAATCGACGCCCACGCCTTGAGGGAAAGCCTCTGACAAGCAGAAAACCCATCATTGATGAATATCTAGCGAGCGTCTGACACTGTATGCGAAGTGATATTGACCGAGATTATCTCATAAAATCGCCTGCCTTAATTGCCGTAGGCCAAAATGGGTACAAATTTTCTGAAGGTCAGCTTCGAACCAAAAGTGTAGGAAAATTCACTATGCACGTTGATTTTATCAACCAACAGCTCGAAGAACGTTCCGGCGACAGTCTCTCGTTACAGAATCAGATGACAGTTACGCACAGTGCTGTTTTTGATACAATCACACAAACGACATTTGAAACGGTGATTTGCGAGCTTCCATATGAAAAATTGCTTGAAGCGTTTGAAAATTTAATAAGGCCTCTGCTCAGACGCATCAAGAAAAACATCAAAGAATCGGATGTGCTCATGGTTGTGCGAGATACCCACCTCACTAAACTCCTTTCTAGCGAGCAACTGACAGGATCGGTACCCAAGGAAGTTGTACAATGAAAAAAAATTTATGCTTTATTGACTTATTTGCCGGTGCAGGTGGCTTATCTGAAGGTTTTATTCAGGCAGGATTTTCACCTGTTGCACACGTGGAAATTGATAAAGCAGCTAGCTTTACTTTGAGAACACGAATGGCGTACCACTGGCTGCAGTCCGTCGGCAGGGAAAAGCTCTATGCCGAGTACTTGGAAGGAAAAATATCCCGAAATGAACTCTATGCAGTTGTACCTGACGAAATCAGAAAATCAGTAATAAATAGGGAAATATCTGAAGAATCGTTGACAGAAATCTTTCATGCGATCGATGGACAGCTTCAAGGAAACAAACTGAATCTGATTGTGGGTGGGCCCCCTTGCCAGGCCTACTCACTGGTTGGCCGTTCCCGTGACAGCAAACGGATGGTTGGAGATAAGAGAAATTATTTATACATTTTTTATGCGGAATTTCTAAAGCGTTATAAACCAGAGTATTTTGTCTTTGAAAATGTTTTGGGGCTATTGTCGGCAAAGGACAGTGGAGGTAATAGCTATTTTGAGGCTATGCGTCAGTTGTTTCGCGAGTCTGGTTACGAGACAGAATATCGCATACTAAGCGCAGATGATTATGGCGTTTTGCAAACACGCAAACGTATTATTCTGGTCGGCAGAAAAGGATACCTCACGGGGTTCTATCCTGAACTTGAAAAATGGAATCCTACTGTTAACGTGGCAGAGGTGTTTAATGATCTTCCCTCGCTCAAAGCTGGAGATGGCCAAGCTTCCCCCTGCCAGTTGAAACCTTATACTGGAAAATGGCTTTATGAAGCAGGAATTAGGAATGATGTAATGCCTGTGACTTGGCATCAATCACGCCCAAATACAGCGCAAGACCTAGAGATCTATAGAAGGGTTGTAGAGCTATGGAACCAGAAACAAAAGCGCCTAGAATACAACGAACTTCCAAACTACTTGAAAACCCATAATAACAGAACTGCTTTTGTTGACAGATTTAAAGTTGTTGCTGCGGACTTGCCTGCATCTCACACAGTGGTCGCTCATTTATCAAAAGATGGGCACTACTATATTCATCCAGATATCAGTCAGAACCGCTCAATCACACCAAGGGAAGCCGCTAGGCTTCAGACTTTCCCGGATGATTACTATTTTGAAAGTATTAAGCCGGAACCTGGGAGAACAGCCGCATTCAGGCAAATAGGAAATGCAGTTCCTGTATTGCTGGCAAGAAAGATTGCTGAAAAATTGAAGGATAAATGGATATGAATGAAAGTGGAACATACAGAATAAGACCTGCAGGCCGCCATTTGCTGACTATTGGCAGAGAGCTTATTCAGGACAGTTATGCTGCTGTTGTTGAACTGGTTAAGAATGCTTATGACGCAGATTCTCCGAATGTGGATATTTGTTTCACTGCCAAGGAAGATCTGATGGGATACACTGTCACGGTTCAGGATCATGGTCATGGCATGTCCAGAGATACTGTCATTAATAAATGGATGGTGCCGTCAACCAGAGATAAATTGGAGCGAAAAACTAGCCCCAAAGGGCGAGTAATGCAAGGAAGAAAGGGAGTCGGACGTTATGCTGCCTCTGTACTTGGTTCTGATCTTCTTCTGGAAACAGTATCTACCGATAGAGAAAAAACCACAGCTTTTGTTGAGTGGCAAAGTTTTGAAAATGCTGATTACCTAGATGATGTAGAAATACTAATAGAAAGCCAGATCTCAGATGATAGTTCAGGGACATTACTGACAATAACCGGCGATGTAAGATATCTAGCCGAATGGAATAAAAAACAGTTTGATAAACTCAGATTTGAGTTAAAAAAACTAATATCTCCTATAGGTTCAGTGGTTAGCAAAGAAAACCTAGACTTTGAAGTCAGACTGAAAATTTCAGGTTTCCCAGATGTTCCTGATATTGATGAAACGGTTGAGTCTTATCCTATTTTTGAGCTTTTTGATTATCGGATATCTGGCAGTATAAATTCCGATGGAAAAGGTACATTGAGTTGCTCTCTTCAAAAAGCCAGAAATAGCGTTGATGAAAACATACCAATTAATCTGAGTAAACCCACAGGGTGTGGAGAGCTCACATTTGATATTCGAGTTTATGATCGTGAGGCTGACGCCATAGAGTCTTTAATCACTCGAGGGCTGAAGGATAAGTATGGAAATTATGTTGGTAAGCTACAGGCCAGACAGCTTTTAAATGAGTCTAACGGTATTGGTGTTTACCGTAATGGATTCAGAATTCGACCACTCGGAGATGCTGATTTTGACTGGCTAAAACTGAACGAACAACGTGTTCAGAATCCATCCCTACGGATCGGTAGCAACCAAGCAATTGGTTATGTACTTATTCAGTCTGAAGAGCAATCCAGTTTGATTGAAAAAAGTGCGCGTGATGGCCTTCGTGAAAATTCGGCGTATGAGCAACTTAAAGAAATAACTAGAGAAGTAATTGGTAAATTGGAAGAACGGCGCTTCAGTTACCGTCGCAAGGCAGGTCTGAGTAAACCAGCTTTGAAAGTTGAAAAAGAGCTGGAAAGACTCTTTTCTTTTGACAGCCTGAAAAAGGAAATCCGGGAAAAGTTAATCGGTGGTGGCATGGCTGAGAGTGCGGCCGGTGAAGTTATTGCACTGATTACCCATGAGGAAGAAGAAAAAGCTAAGGCGGCAGATGACATTCGCCAAGCTGTTGCCACCTATCAGGGACAGGCTACTCTTGGGAAAATTATAAATGTAGTTCTCCATGAAGGGCGCCGACCTTTGAGTTACTTCCGTAATGAAGTTCCCCGCATATCTCGATTCAGAAAGAAACTTACCGAAACTGGAGATCAGAAGAATATTGAAGAAATCCTTGGGATTACCCAAGGTGTAGAATCTAATGCCATTGTTTTGTCAGATTTATTCAAAAGACTCGACCCTCTAGCAATGGGAAAAAGATCTGCTCGTAAAAATTTAAATATCAAGAGTGAGGTCCTGAGTTCTTTTGCAATATTTCGCCAGGAAATGGAAGACCATAATATAGAATTTGAAGTTAATGGTGGTGAGGATCTCATATTTTCAGCTTGGAGTCAGGATATTCACGCTGTTTTTGCCAATCTGATTGACAACAGCATTTTCTGGATGAAAGAAAAATCATCAATTAGAAAGATCACAGTGGATATTGCTGAGGAAAATGGGAAACTGGCATACATTAACTATAGAGATACAGGACCGGGCATAGAGTCGTCCCACATTAGCGATGGTGTTATTTTTGAGCCCCAATTCAGTACCAAGCCATCCGGTAGCGGTATCGGGTTAGCCATTGCTGGTGAGGCTGCTGAAAGAAATCACTTGGAACTTAAAGCTCTGGAATCATCAACCGGAGCTTATTTCAGACTTCAGATAAAGGAAATCAATAATGACTGAGATAAATCTGCTACTTGTAGAAGATGCAACGCAGGATCAACAATCCTGCCAACATGCAGCAAGTGATTTTCAGGAGGATAACAACTGCACAATAAATATTAAAGTATGTACAAATGTTAATGATGCATTGACTGCGTTAAATGAGTCACACTATGACGGCGCAATCATAGATATGAGACTAGCCGGTCAAGGCAATGAAGGAAATCAAGTCATAGACCGAATAAAAGAAACATTTAGACGAATCCCAGTAGCAATTATGACAGGCACACCGGATGCAGCAGAAACAGAAGGTTTTCCACTAGTTGCTATTTATAAAAAAGGTGAAACACCATATTCAGAAATAATCACTGAATTGTGTGGAATATATAAAACAGGATTGACCAAGATAATGGGCGGAAGAGGAGAAATAGAAAAAAGTCTCAGCCACATTTTTGTTACAAATCTTCTTCCACAAAGGAAAAACTGGGTCAATTATGGTGAAGAAGACAACAACAGAACAGAAAAAGCACTTCTTAGACACGCGCTAAATCACCTTATTCAGCTTCTTGACGGTGATGTAGATAAATGCTACCCAGAAGAAATGTATATATGCCCGCCTATTTCGTTGCGAATTAATACTGGATGCATTGTAAAAAGTAAAAACTCTAACAATTTCTATATTGTTATGAATCCGGCCTGTGATCTTGCCGAGCGTCATAATGGTGGCTGTAATACTGACAGAGCACTTCTTGCAAAAATAGATTCTGAGGCTGATTTTTTATCAGATAAACTTATAAAAATAAAGATTAAAAAACCAGAGATTAATGAATTAGCTAAAAATGAAAAGGAGTCCTCAATTAAATCTATCAGACAGCACAAAACCGCTTACTACCATTGGCTTCCAAAGACTGAATTTTTTAAAGGAGGTTTTATTAATTTCAGAAAAATAGCAACGCATACACAGGAGAACTTTGATGAAAAATTTGAAAATCCTTCAGTTCAGATTTCATCTCCATTTTTGAAAGATATCGTTGCGCGTTTTTCTTCCTACTATGCTAGACAGGGTCAACCAGATATAGATTATGCAAAAGTACAGATAGTGGTTGATTAGAAATGGATACATAACCACACAGATTACTGTGTGGTTCTAACAACACTCACGAAATACCAGCTCTTGGTGCAGACACTTAGTGAGATGAAAGAAAGATCGGATACTTCAGTTTAGACTGGCACTGTTTTCAGGGAGAAGATCACGTTACTAGAGCAGTTCAATTAGTTAACCCCAAACGTTAACTGTTTTCACATCAAAAAGCTTAACTTTTGCGTGAAATTTTGATTGTATTGAACGTATATGTTCCGCATCTTTATCTGAGTATACACCAATATAAATACTCCATAATTTAGGTGGAGTTTTATTTTGAGCATGAGTGGCTTTATTGATTGCTTCAATAATATGGTCATCATACTCACCAAAGTTAAAGCCGAAGGTAATCAAAGAACCATCTAACGATGATAATTTGTCAAAGCAATGTGATAGATATCTATTATGCCTAATGTGACTAAGTTTCTCATCGCCATTACCTGCAGTTACAAATATTGGATAACTCCCTCTGTCGAGTCTTTTTTTAATTTTTTCTATTAGAAAATTACTCTGATCATATTGTTCTTTTTCAATATCAACCCCTGAATCAAAAATATGCAAAGCCCCATGTAAGTAATGGATATTTTGGTTATCTATATTTGGACCCCAAACAAGATCAGAATACTCAGGTGTTTCCCCGCGAAGAACTTCATCAATATTTTCTATTTCTCGCCCAAACCCATCAATAGCATTTTCAACATGCTGTCGCATAAGGGCCCAGTACAATAACATATCGTAGTTCGTAGAGAATATATGCCCACCGCTTTTAATAAATAAATTCAAAAATTCAGCGCAAGCAATTATCTTTCTTTCTGGTATTTTGTATACATGCTCAGGGTGAAGTTGATGTATAGAACTTAGTAGGCCGTCTTTCAATTTCTTACTTGCTAAGCTAATATTTTCCTGTAATTTATCATCCGAGCCAAAAGCTTCTAATAATGCTAATGTTGTGTCTAATTGCTGCATCACCAGCTCAAAATTCTTTGTTTTTATGACATCGAACAGCTTATTTATTAATAAATCATCTCTTGATGTCAAAAAATTATAGAGTGCGTTATATGAAAATATCTCACTATCATAAGCCATACTAAAACCATTCCCTATAAGTAAAGAATATGGTCTAGATTTTTTATGTAGATAAGTAATTACTTCGTCAAAATTCATCATTTCCATTTAATTCTTTATTCCTAAAAAACACCCACATTTAGATGTATTCGCTATGACTCATAGTTCTAAGACTAAAGAAGTAGTTAGTAAATATCTATAAGCTCCATCACAGTTACAGAGTCAATGTCTCTTCCAAAAGAAGATATATATCTGATAACACTAAATAATCAACATTATTACAACAGAAAAAACAAAATGCCGTGATAGCTTTAATTAAAGCTATCACGGCATTTTTGTCAGTTATATTTTACCAAAATCAAACGGACTAACCCCCTTCTCCCGATTCGCATCCAGATAATCAGCCCACCACTGGATCATCAGTCTACGCTCATCTAAGTGCTCAGCCTTATGGATATAAGCCGCACGCACAGAGTTGCGCTCCTGATGGCTCATCTGCCGCTCTACTGCATCCCTTGACCACAATCCCGACTCAATCAATGAACTACAAGCCATGGTTCTGAAACCGTGGCCACAGACTTCAACCTTCGTGTCATATCCCATAACTCGTAGAGCCTTGTTCACCGTGTTCTCACTCATGGGCTTACGTGGGTCATGATCGCCGATAAAGATCAGTTCACGGTTTCCATTCATGCTTTTGATCTTTTCCAGAATGGCGAGAGCCTGGCGGGATAAGGGAACAAGATGGGGAGTGCGCATTTTTGAACCTCGGTGCGAATGCTTAACACCCTCAAGTGGTTCACGTTCTCCAGGAATGGTCCACATGGCGGTTTCAAAATCTACTTCTGACCAACGGGCAAAGCGTAATTCACTGGAACGGATAAAGACCAATAAAGTCAATTCTACCGCTAGCCGAGTGAGTGGCCTGCCACTGTAGTAGTCGATGCGATGAAGCAACTCTGAAACACGGTTTAACTCAAGTGCAGCACGGTGCTTTCTTTTACCGGTAGCAACAGCGCCCGCCATCTCCTGCGCGGGGTTGTAATCAATTAAACCGCTTTGTACGGCATAGCGCATTATCGCTGTGGTTCGTTGTTGCAGGCGGGAAGCCACTTCAAGACGTCCAGCCATCTCTACGGCTTTAATTGGTACAAGCAAATCAGGGGTCTTAAGTTCAGTGATAGCACGTTTACCAATAGCGCCAAACAGCTTATCTTCCAAACTTTTCAGCACACGAGCACTATGCGCTTCAGACCACTTTTTATTGCTGGCATGCCACTCTCTAGCGACTACTTCAAAGGTAATAACTTCTTTACCCTGTTCTTCTTTCTCAGCACGCTTATGTTCACGGGGGTCTATGCCCGCAGCAACAAGCTTTCTGGCTGCTTCTCTTTTTTGTCTGGCATCGGCCAAAGATGTCTCGGGGTAAACCCCAAAGGCCATTAGGTGTTGCTTCCCGCCAAAACGGAAGCGAAAGCGCCAGTACTTTGAACCGTTAGGTTTTATCAGCAAGGACATGCCGTCACCATCGACAAGTGAATAGTCATTTGCTTCAGGTTTTGCAGCGCGAACCTTAGTATCAGTCAGGGCCATGATGGTAATCCCTCCATATGCCGCCGTGAGTATATAAACGTTATCGAACCAGCATATATACTCACTTGTATACTCACAAGCAGGTTGATGTGGGGTAACTCAGATTGACGTCGGTTGACTGAAAAGAGAGGAAAAGCCTTGCGGGGACTGGATTTTAGACATAAAAAAAGACGTCCGTAGACGTCTCTTTACATACTAATGGTGCCGAAGGCCGGAATCGAACCGGCATGCCTCGCGGCGGTTGATTTTGAATCAACTGCGTCTACCGATTTCGCCACTTCGGCACTGAAGTAGTATGCGGAGAACGAGGTGAATTATACCTACCCGAAGTCCGCATGCAACTGTTATCCCACCAAGTTTAGTCTAAGTGTTGAAAAAACCGCCATCAACGCCGTTTTAGCAGCAAATAAACACTGATTAGGAGGAAAAGTATACTCGGTAACAGCGCACCGATGACCGGTGGAATGTTGTAAACCAAGCTCAGTGGGCCAAAAATCTGATCCAACACGTAGAAAACAAAACCAAAGAAGATACCGGTGACCACCCGAACCCCCATTGGTACACTTCGTAATGGGCCAAAAATGAATGACAACGCCATCAACATCATTACGGCAACTGAGAATGGTGCAAATATCTTGCCCCACATATTCAATTCATACCGGCTCGACTCCTGCCCACTTTGCCGCAAGTACTTGCTGTAATCGTGCAACCCGCTAATAGAGAGGGAATCTGGGTTCATGGCAACCACACCCAACTTTTCTGGCGTCAGGTTGGTCTTCCATTCACCGGTTAGTGTCTGCGTGCCAGTCACCTTATTTGGATTGCTTAAGTCAGACTCATCAACTTGCGATAAACGCCACAGGTTGTCTTCAAAAGTTGCGGTGGCAGCATAGCGAACCGAGAGCAAGCGATCTTGTTTATCAAAATGATAAATATTCACCCCGGTCAGTTCTTTATCACCCGATACGCGTTGGATATAAATAAAGTCAGAACCGTCTTTTGCCCATAACCCAGATTGCGTTGACAGCAATGAACCGCCATACATTTGCTGCGCGCGGAAGTTACGCGCCATCTGCTCACCTTGCGGCGCAACCCACTCACCGATGGCCATGGTCAGCAATACAAGCGGAATCGCTGTTTTCATCACCGAGGCGGCAATTTGCATGCGGGTAAAACCCGAAGCCTGCATTACCACCAGTTCACTACGTGTAGCCAATGTACCCAGCCCCAGCAATGCACCTAGCAGCGCGGCCATCGGGAAGAAGATCTCGATATCTTTAGGGATGCTGAGCAAGGTGTACATGCCAGCGGATGCCGCTGAGTAATCGCCCTGCCCAACTTTACGTAACTGATCGACAAACTTGATAATGCCAGACAGCGATACCAGCATGAATAGCGTCATCAGGATGGTATTGAGGATAGTCCGTCCGATATAACGGTCTAATACACCAAACATCAGGCAGCACCTCTCAATCGAGCACGTAGCTTACGAGCCGGCAGGCCATCCCACAGGTTCAATATCACCGCAAGAGCCAGATAAGCACCATTTACAACCCACATCCAGATCGAGGGGTCCAGCTTGCCACTGCTTGCATTAGAGCGCAGGGAGCTTTGTAACAGGAAGAAGATTAAATACAGTAACATAGCGGGCAACATACTCAGTACACGGCCCTGTCGCGGATTGACCACACTGAGGGGCACCACCAGCAACGCCATGACGATAACCGACACAATCAGCGTTAGGCGCCAATGGAACTCGGCGCGGGCATCAGGCTGATTCGAACGCCACAGCTGTTTCATGGTCATTTGGTCAGCCGTATTATTATTTTGTTGGACTTCCTGGTGACCAATGATGGCCTGGTAATCGACAAAATCAGTAATGCGGAAGTCGCGCAACAATGCGGTGCCTTCATAGCGAGTACCTTTATTTAAGATAACCACTTGCGAACCATCAGGCCGTTCGGTCATGTAGCCACTGTCAGCTACAACGACAGAGGGGCGCTGATTACCGTTTGGCCGCAATTGTGCCAGAAATACACGGTTAAACTCTTTGCCCGTCACATTACCGATAAATAAGGCTGAATTGCCATCAGTTGAGGATTTAAACTGCCCACCAGCCAAAGCGGCCAGACTAGGGTTGGCTCTGGCGTCATTCAGTACTTCGTCTTGATGTTTAGAAGACCATGGGCCAAGCCAAATAGTGTTGACCGCAGCCAGCGTAGAAGTGACCAGCGCCAGGATCAATGCAGCCATAATCAAGGATTTCTTGCCCATGCCGCAGGCATGCATCACGGTGATTTCACTCTCCGTGTACAATTTACCTAGCGTCATCAATAAGCCAAGGAATAAGCTTAATGGCAAGATAAGTTGTGCCATTTCCGGCACACCGAGCCCTAAAAGGGATAAAACCAGGTTTGTCGGAATTTCACCATCGACCGCAGCGCCTAATATCCGTACTAACTTCTGACTAAAGAAGATTAATAGCAGGATGAACAGAATCGCAATTTGGCTCTTAAGTGTTTCCCGTACCAGATATCTAATGATGATCACGCTAATACGCCTGTGAAAACTTGTCTTTTTGCAGGAAAATCGATAGTTTCATCGTTAATCCGCCATTTATTCTCATCATATGGCAACCTTCACAGCTAAAATAGTATTACAGCATCTAGCGTTTAGGTGTCCTATAGGAACATGCTTATAGTCGCCAAAACAAAACAACTTATGCCGTTAAGGTTAACACACGTCGTTAACACAACGGAGAGAGATCGTTGCGGAGCGCTACATTCTAGCGGTAGCTCCCGCCTTTGTCTTTAAGATTCAGGAGAGTGCATGGAGTTCAGTGTAAAGAGCGGCAGCCCGGAAAAACAGCGCAGTGCCTGTATTGTAGTCGGCGTTTTCGAACCTCGTCGTCTATCTCCCATTGCCGAACAACTCGACAAAATTAGTGATGGCTACATCAGCGCTTTATTGCGCCGCGGTGAACTTGAAGGCAAAGTCGGGCAGACGCTGTTACTGCACCATGTGCCGAATATTCTCTCCGAGCGCATCTTGTTAATTGGCTGTGGCAAAGAGCGTGAGCTTGATGAGCGCCAGTACAAGCAAGTGATCCAGAAGACCATCAATACCCTTAATGACACCGGATCAATGGAAGCCGTTTGTTTCCTGACCGAGCTGCATGTTAAAGGCCGCAATACTTACTGGAAAGTGCGCCAGGCAGTAGAAACAGCGAAAGAGACGCTTTATACCTTCGACCAGCTTAAAAGTAATAAAACCGAGCCGCGTCGTCCATTACGCAAGATGGTATTCAATGTACCCACTCGCCGCGAACTGACCAGCGGTGAGCGCGCAATTCAGCATGGTCTGGCGGTAGCATCCGGTATTAAAGCGGCGAAAGACTTGGGCAATATGCCGCCCAATATTTGTAATGCCGCCTATCTGGCTTCGCAAGCACGCCAGTTAGCCGATGCATTCAGCACCAATATCATCACGCGCGTAATTGGTGAGCAGCAAATGAAAGAGTTGGGAATGCACTCCTATCTCGCTGTAGGCCATGGTTCGCAGAATGAATCATTGATGTCAGTGATAGAATATAAGGGTAATCCAAACCCGGACGCTAAGCCAATTGTGCTGGTGGGTAAAGGGTTGACCTTCGACTCCGGCGGTATTTCCATCAAACCTGCCGAAGGCATGGATGAGATGAAATACGACATGTGTGGCGCTGCGACTGTCTATGGCGTAATGCGTGTAGTGGCCGAGCTTCAATTGCCATTGAATGTGATTGGTGTATTGGCGGGCTGTGAAAATATGCCAGGTGGCCGCGCTTATCGCCCAGGCGATATTCTCACCACCATGTCTGGTCAGACAGTTGAAGTACTCAATACTGATGCCGAAGGCCGTCTGGTGCTGTGCGATGCATTGACCTATGTTGAGCGTTTCGAGCCAGAAGTAGTGATTGATATAGCGACACTGACAGGGGCGTGTGTTGTGGCATTAGGCCATCACATCACCGGTTTGATGTCGAATCACAATCCATTGGCTCACGAGCTTATTGGGGCATCCGAACAAGCGGGTGACCGTGCATGGCGTTTGCCACTGGGTGATGAGTTCTACGAGCAACTGGACTCCAATTTTGCCGACATGGCAAATATTGGTGGCCGTGCGGGCGGTGCGATTACCGCCGGTTGCTTCCTGTCACGCTTTACTCGCAAATACAGCTGGGCGCATTTGGATATCGCGGGTACGGCATGGCGTTCAGGTAAGAACAAAGGCGCAACTGGCCGTCCAGTCGCGTTGTTATCCCAGTTCTTGCTTAACCGCGCAGGGTTAAACGGCGACGATTAATCGTTTTGATGTATTCCATTTGATATACACCCAAAGTAATTGAAGTTGCAGGTAGACAGCCAGCGAACGCATCCCGATGAGCTTACGCCAGTAAGTGATTCGGGTGAGTGAACGCAGTGAACACCCCTGCGGCTTCAAGTACGAAGGGTGAGAGAATTTATGAAAAACGCCACCTTTTATCTGCTCGAACACGACACGCCCGCTGGTGAGTTGCGCGCTCATGAGGCGTTGGCCTGCGAAATTGCGGCTGAGCGTTGGCGAGCAGGCAAACGGGTACTGATCGCCTGTGAAAGTCAGGAGCAGGCCCAGCGGCTGGATGAAGCGCTATGGCAACGGGCACCTGAGCAATTTGTTCCCCATAATTTGGCGGGTGAAGGGCCAAAATATGGTGCACCAGTCGAACTGGCATGGCCTGAACGACGTGGAAACTCCCCCCGCGACCTGCTTATCAGCCTGCTACCAGAGTTCGCAGGTTTTGCCACCGCTTTCCATGAAGTGGTAGACTTCGTTCCTTACGAAGAAAATTTGAAACAGTTGGCGCGCGACCGATATAAGTCTTATCGCAGCGTCGGCTTCCACTTGACCACGGCAACGCCGCCAACTAATTGAACTAAAAAAGAAAATGGAAAACACACCTTCGAATATCGATAAAACTGAGCCGTCCCTCGATAAAACATACAGCCCGCAAGAAATCGAACAACCGCTGTATGAACACTGGGAAAAACAAGGTTATTTCAAGCCGAACGGCGATACCAGCAAAGAAAGCTACTGCATCATGATCCCGCCGCCGAACGTCACCGGCAGCCTGCACATGGGCCATGCGTTCCAACAAACTATCATGGATACCTTGATTCGTTATCAACGTATGCAGGGCAAAAATACCTTGTGGCAAGCCGGGACTGACCATGCCGGTATCGCGACCCAAATGGTGGTTGAGCGCAAGATCGCCGCAGAAGAAGGTAAAACTCGCCACGATTACGGCCGTGACGCATTTATCGATAAAATCTGGCAATGGAAAGGCGAATCTGGCGGCACCATTACTCGCCAAATGCGCCGTCTGGGTAACTCCGTGGATTGGGAACGTGAGCGTTTCACCATGGACGATGGCCTGTCGAATGCGGTTAAAGAAGTTTTTGTACGCCTGCACAAAGAAGACTTAATTTACCGTGGCAAGCGCCTGGTGAACTGGGATCCGAAACTGCGCACGGCTATCTCTGATCTGGAAGTCGAAAACCGCGAATCAAAAGGCTCCATGTGGCATCTGCGTTATCCGCTGGCCGATGGTGCTAAAACTGCGGATGGCAAAGACTATCTGGTCGTCGCCACCACGCGTCCGGAAACTGTATTGGGTGATACCGGCGTGGCAGTAAACCCGGAAGATCCACGTTATAAAGATCTGATCGGCAAAGAAGTGATCCTGCCGCTGGTTGGTCGCCGTATTCCGATCCTCGGTGACGAGCATGCCGACATGGAAAAAGGCACCGGTTGTGTGAAAATCACACCAGCGCACGATTTTAATGACTATGAAGTCGGTAAACGCCACGCCCTGCCGATGATCAACATTCTGACTTTCGACGGTGATATTCGCACCGAAGCAGAAGTATTTGATACCAATGGCGAAGCGACTGATGCATGCAGCGGTGCAATTCCAGAACAGTTCCAAGGTCTGGAGCGTTTTGCTGCCCGTAAAGCTGTGGTGGCTGAATTCGATAAACTCGGCCTGCTGGAAGAAGTCAAAGCCCACGATCTCACTGTGCCTTATGGCGACCGTGGCGGCGTGGTTATCGAGCCGATGCTGACTGACCAATGGTATGTTCGCACCGCTCCGCTGGCTAAAGTGGCAATCGAAGCTGTCGAAAACGGCGAGATCCAATTCGTACCGAAGCAGTACGAAAATATGTATTACTCGTGGATGCGCGATATCCAAGACTGGTGTATCTCCCGTCAGTTGTGGTGGGGCCACCGCATTCCAGCTTGGTATGACGAGCAGGGTAAAGTGTATGTGGGCCGTGATGAGGCTGAAGTACGCCGTGAAAACAACCTGGGCGCTGATGTTGCATTGCGCCAGGATGAAGACGTACTGGATACCTGGTTCTCCTCTGGCCTGTGGACTTTCTCCACTCTGGGCTGGCCTGAGCAAACCGAAGCACTGAAAACCTTCCATCCGACCAGTGTTGTGGTCAGTGGCTTTGATATTATTTTCTTCTGGATTGCCCGCATGATCATGCTGACCATGCACTTTATGAAAGATGAAAATGGTAAGCCGCAGGTGCCATTTAAAACCGTCTACATGACCGGTCTTATCCGTGATGACGAAGGGCAGAAAATGTCCAAGTCGAAAGGTAACGTGATTGACCCACTGGATATGGTTGATGGTATCTCGCTGGAAGAATTGCTGGAAAAACGTACTGGCAACATGATGCAGCCGCAGCTAGCGGAGAAAATCCGCAAGCGCACCGAGAAGCAGTTCCCGAACGGTATTGAGCCGCATGGTACAGATGCTCTGCGCTTTACGCTGGCAGCTCTGGCCTCCACCGGCCGTGATATCAACTGGGACATGAAGCGCCTGGAAGGATATCGCAACTTCTGTAATAAGCTGTGGAACGCCAGCCGTTTCGTGCTGATGAACACCGAAGGGCAGGATTGCGGGCAGAATGGCGGCGAAATGGTACTGTCATTGGCTGACCGCTGGATTCTGGCTGAATTCAATCAGACCATCAAAGCCTACCGCGAAGCGATGGACACTTACCGCTTCGATTTGGCCGCTAATATTCTGTATGAGTTTACCTGGAACCAGTTCTGTGACTGGTATCTGGAACTGGCCAAGCCGGTGATGAACAGCGGTTCTGAAGCGGAACTGCGCGGGACGCGTCATACTCTGATTGAAGTTCTGGAAGCCCTGCTGCGTCTGGCACACCCCATCATTCCTTACATCACAGAAACCATCTGGCAGCGAGTCAAAACCCTGAAAGGTATTACTGCGGACACCATTATGTTGCAGCCTTTCCCGGAATATGATGCCAGTCAGGTTGATGAGAAAGCACTGAGTGATCTGGAGTGGATCAAGCAAACCATTATTGCGGTGCGTAATATCCGTGCAGAAATGAACATCGCACCGGGTAAACCACTGGAAGTGATGCTGCGTGGCGCCAATGCTGAAGCTCAGCGCCGCGTACTGGAAAACCAGAGTTTCATCCAGTCACTGGCGCGGTTGTCCTCTCTCACCCTGTTACCTGAAGGTGATAAAGGCCCGGTATCTGTGACCAAGTTAGTTGAAGGCGCGGAAGTGCTGATCCCAATGGCTGGCCTGATTGATAAAGCCACCGAACTGGAAAGGCTGGCAAAAGAAGTGGCTAAGCTGGAAGCTGAAATTGAGCGTATCGAAGGCAAGTTGAGTAATGAAGGTTTTGTGGCGCGTGCGCCAGAAGCCGTGGTTGCTAAAGAGCGCGAAAGAATGGCGGCCTGTGCGGAAGCCAAGCAAAAGTTAATTGAGCAACAAGCGACTATCGCCGCACTGTAATTAACCTGAGATTCAACAGCAAAATAGAAACAGCGGACTATTTAGGTAGCCGCTGTTTTTTTATCATTGCAGCCTGACATCATTCAGTGGTATTACAGATTATTACTAAGTTATTACCTTTAGGTTTAAAGAGTATGACCACAGCCACACCTATCCGCCTGCTGGTACGCCCCATCACCGTAGCAGACAACCTCGCTATCGCTAATGTCATTCGGGAAGTTTCGGCTGAGTTCGGCCTGACTGCCGATAAAGGCTATACCGTGTCTGATCCCAATTTGGATCACTTATATGAGCTGTACAGCCAGCCACGTAGCGCTTACTGGGTGATTGAAGTCGACGGAAATATTGCGGGCGGCGGTGGCATGGCACCTTTGTCGGGTGGTGAAGCGTCTCTGTGTGAATTGCAGAAAATGTATTTCCTGCCGATATTGCGTGGTAAAGGGTTGGCTAAGCAGTTGGCGTTACAAGCGCTGGAGTTTGCCCGTCAACAGGGCTTCAACCGCTGTTATCTGGAAACCACGGCCAGTTTGACCAGTGCCGTAGGCTTATATGAAAGATTAGGTTTTGAGCATATCAATGGCCCAATGGGAAATACCGGTCATGTGGATTGCGAAGTGACTATGCTGAAAACATTATAATTATTCAGAGTGCATTGCTCCCAGAGGTTATTGACAGCACTTTTATAGTACTGTGAGTGAAGGGTTGACCGCACTTCGGGGGCGCTCCGGTCGCTTAAGCGACTACGACCCCAACGGCACGTTTCCCCTTCATCTGACTTTGTCTGCAGTCTAAGGGCGCATCAAGCGCCCTGATAGTATTAGCAAACAATCTACAGCTTCAAGTACGAAGAGGAATCTAGTGGCGCTTACCGTCGTCGTCTTCATCGATCAACTCTTCGTCGTCGAACTCGCCGTCTTCATCATCTTCTGCGTTAGGATCTTCATAGTAAGTGCCCCAACCGTCATAATTCACGCCACATTTTTCAGCCAGTGCAATCAGCTGTTCAACCTGCGCATCAATAATTTCAGCATTCAGCGCAACTTCGCTGATCACATCACAGCACATCACCACTGAGCCATCTTCGACTTCCAGCTCTTCAGCATCCGTCACTTCATAACCCAGCTTGAATGCTTCAACAGCAGCCTTTTCCAGCACTTCGAATTTCTCGGCTGAAAGGTGGTGTTCAATAGTGTAGAGCGCATCCGGATCGCTGCCATCATCCAGAAGTTCTTCGATGATCAGGCGGGTCTCGTCACGTTGTTCGTCTAGCATTTCGCGGTTTGCCATGCCTTTATCCTCAGTCAATGGGCTTAGTATGGCGCTATTTTCCCACACCCACGCTGTTGCCTCCACTACAAACGAGAAAGATTTATTGATTGGGGTTGTAATTGAATATTTATACGTATAAATTGAATTTAAATTCAATTGGACTATTCAGGATGCAAAAGATGAACACCATGAGTCAGTTCTATAAACGTCACTTTCTAAGGTTACTGGACTTTACCCCCGCTGAGATTACAACCCTGCTAGAGTTGGCGGCTGATCTGAAGCAAGCCAAGAAATCCGGCTGTGAGCAACAAAAATTGGTAGGTAAGAATATCGCGCTCATCTTCGAAAAAGACTCGACCCGTACTCGATGCTCTTTCGAAGTTGCCGCATATGATCAAGGTGCGCGGGTGACTTATCTCGGCCCAGGCGGAAGTCAAATAGGGCATAAAGAATCAATTAAAGATACCGCCAGAGTATTAGGCCGTATGTATGATGGTATTCAATATCGTGGTCACGGCCAAAAGGTGGTTGAAACATTGGCTGAATTTGCCGGCGTGCCGGTATGGAATGGCCTAACCAATGAATTCCATCCAACCCAGTTACTGGCAGACTTACTGACTATGCAGGAGCACTTGCCGGGCAAATCATTGAGTGAAATGAAATTTGCCTATCTTGGTGACGCACGTAACAACATGGGCAATACCCTATTAGAAGCAGCCGCTTTGGTAGGGATGGATTTACGCCTGGTCGCGCCAAAAGCATGCTGGCCGGAGGCCGAACTAGTCGCTGCTTGTCAGGCGCAGGCTAAAAAGACCGGCGGTAAAATTACCTTGACCGAAGATATTGTCGAAGGCGTCAAAGGGGCTGATTTCTTGTATACCGATGTATGGGTTTCGATGGGCGAACCGAAAGAAGTCTGGCAGGAGCGGGTTGCATTGCTCAAGCCCTATCAGATCAATATGGATGTGGTGAAACTGACCGGCAACCCACAGGTTAAATTCCTTCATTGCTTGCCCGCGTTCCACGATGACCAAACTACCGTCGGCAAACAAATGGCGGAACTTTATGACTTACCGGGGGGTATGGAAGTGACCGACGAAGTATTTGAATCGGCTCACAGCATTGTGTTTGATCAGGCCGAAAACCGCCTGCACACCATCAAAGCCGTAATGGTTGCGACATTGGGTCAAGAGTAATCATGATGAGGCCGACAGCTACGGTGTCGGCTTTTAATTATTTTCACACCTAATGAATAAGCGTTATTGGCGCAGGCAGATTGAGTGCGGACAGCGCGCAGTCAACGGAGCATACAGGGAGTATGTGACGGCGGCGAGCACTGCCCGAAGCTCAAGCTGGCAAGTGAAATAGCTTATTTTACTGCCAACTTGACTACAGCTTTTCTTACTCGTGCCGGTTCACCCACTGCACATAATGGTTTATGTACTTCTCCCGGATAGAACACCACGAAATCACCGGTTTTCATTACAAATAGCTTCTCATCAACTCCTGCTGGTAAGAACGCAATATCTTTGTCTGCCAACCAGTCGGTATCGGGTTTGCCAGCCGGTAAGTTACTGAAAGTCATCCCCTCAACACCCGCCAGGACTATCTGAATATCCAGATATTTAGCGTGATATTCCGCGCGGCGGTTTTCAAGATAGTCAGTGCTGTCATTGGACAGCAATACAAACAGATTGTTGCCATCAATATCATGCTTACCCAATGGCGTTTCTGCTGTGATATGACTTTTCACATATTCAATAGCTTCTTTTAATTGCGCAGGCAGATAAGGCAATAACTCCAAATGATGGATGTTTCCGGTGATCATAGTTTTCCCTTCACATAAGTAAAATGAAATGACGTTCCATTATAACCATTTCATTCTATGTTTAGTGGGAAATCTCTAACATTTATTTATACCAAAACAGCCTGTGGTGCTGCTTACATCGGTTTCTACCAACAGTATTAAATCACCGCGGAATCATTACATTTTTAAATATTTCTTTATCACTAATTGTTATAACAAATAACTGTTGAGACTTTGACCACAGACATCAAAGCTATTATCGTGAGAAACTGCGATGAAATAGTCGAAAAAACAATAATTTCCCATTGGTGTTACTACAACCGCTATATTTTAAAAACACGATGTTTTAATCCATTTCAGGGAGTCTCAATGAAAGCTAAAATTTTGTCACTGTTGGTTTTAACAGCGCTATCTGGCAGTGCATTTGCAGCAACGCCGCCAGATACTCTGGTTGTGGTGCAATCCCTGGATGATATCGTTAGCCTTGATCCGGCTGAAAGCAATGAGCTATCCAGTATTCAGACCGTCCCCAGTCTTTATCAGCGACTGGTGCAAGCCGATCGTGATAACCCGGCCAAAATAGAACCCGTTCTGGCGGAAAGCTGGGAAGGTGATGCTGCCGCCAAAACCCTGACTGTAAAATTACGTCCGAAGGCGGTGTTTGCCTCCGGCAATCCGGTGCAAGCTGATGACGTGATTTATTCCTTTAATCGCGCAGTCAAAATGAACCGTTCACCGGCCTTTATCCTGAATGTCTTGGGCTGGGATGCGAGTAATATCGATCAGCATTTGAAGAAAATTGATAACAACACCGTGCAACTGAGCTGGAGTGCAGATGTCAGCCCCGCAGTTGCACTGAATATTTTATCAACCCCCATTGCTTCAATTGTTGATAAAAAAGCGGTAACTGCCAATGTGAAAGAGGGCGATTATGGTAATGCCTGGTTGAAAATGCATTCAGCCGGTAGTGGCCCATTCAAAATGCGTGTTTATCAACCGCATCAAGCCATTGTACTGGATGCCAATCCGACATCACCTGGCGATAAGCCTCTGATTAAAAATATCATTATTAAAAACGTTCCCGATCCAAGTGCTCGTCGCCTGCTGATCCAACAAGGCGATGCTGATATCGCACGTGAATTAGGGCCAGATCAAACTGCGGCGCTTAAAACCCAAGCAGGGATAAAAGTTGTCGAAATCCCGTCTGCCGAACAAAACTATCTGGTCTTTAATACGGCCAATCAGGCCAATCCGCTGTTGAGTAAACCTGAATTCTGGCAGGCAGCCCGTTATTTGGTTGATTATCAGGGAATTACCAAAGATTTGCTAAAAGGCCAGTATTTTGTCCATCAAAGCTTCCTGCCAGTGGGTTTACCGGGTGCGCTGGAAAGCAATCCGTTTACCTTTGATCCTGCTAAAGCCAAAAAAATTCTGGCCAAAGCCGGTATTAAGGATGCCACGCTGACTCTGGATGTAGAGAACAAACCGCCATTCATTACGATTGCCCAGTCGCTGCAAGCAAGCTTTGCCCAAGGTGGAGTGAAATTGGTGTTATTGCCAGCTGCGGGTAGCCAGGTGTATGGCCGCGTGCGTGCCAAGCAGCATCAGTCAGCAATCCGTCTGTGGATCCCGGACTACTTTGATGCACACTCAAATGCCAGCGCCTTTGCCTATAATGACGGTAAGAGCAGCACCGTGGCCGGTTTAAACGGTTGGGTTATTCCTGAGCTGAATAAACAAACATTAGCGGCAGTCGCCGAGGCTGATCCGGCCAAGCGCACCGCGCTCTACACTCAGTTACAAGAAGAGTTGCAAAAGAATTCGCCTTATATCTTTATTGATCAAGCCAAAGCACAAGTTGTGCTACGAGATAATGTAAAAGGCTATCAACAAGGTCTGAATGCCGATATGGTCTATTATGACCGTGTCAGCAAATAACCTATTCCCTGCGTACTTGAAGTTACAGGGTTGTTAGCTGCGTTCGTTACTCGGCCCGTCCATGGGCCTCGCCTCTGCGAGGCCGCTGCAAGCAGCGTTCAAATCGGTTCCTGACCGATTTGTCACCCGAATCACTTACCAATGTAAGCTCATCGGGACTCGTTCACTTGCCGCCTAACTGTAACGCCAAGTTCTTGGGCATAGCTGATTGATAAATTTATTTGTGAAATAGTGAGTTGCTAGTCGATGCCTGTCGCACTAAATCAAACGCCGGGAACCCTATCCCGGCGTCGTTTTTGGGGTTTTTTACAGGGGTTATTCACCCTGGGCCTGACCTTATTCGGTCTACTGGTTATTACCTTTTTCCTGTCGGCGTTGTCGCCGGTGGACAGGGTGCTGCAAATCGTGGGAGACCACGCCAGTGAGGCCACTTACCAGCAAGTTAAACAACAACTTGGGTTGGATAAACCTTTACCGGTTCAGTTCTGGCACTATCTGGAGCGCCTGGCTCATGGAGATCTGGGTGTCGCCAGCGCCAGCGGTCAGCCGGTATTACAAGATCTGCTGACCGTTTTCCCTGCCTCATTGGAACTGGCAACATTATCGCTAGTGATTGGCGCAGTACTGGGGATTGTCCTCGGCTTGTTGTGCGCCCGCTGGGCGGGTAGCAAGCTGGATGCCACTATCCGCTTTATCACATTGCTCGGAAACTCGGTTCCTATCTTCTGGCTTGGCCTGCTGATGCTATTACTATTCTATGCACGCCTGCAATGGAGCCCCGGCCCCGGCCGTCTCGATGATATTTATCAATATACCGTGGAAGCGAAAACCGGCTTTGCCCTGATCGATACCTGGCGCTCAGGTGATGCTGGTGCCTTTAGTAATGCTCTGGCCCATTTGATCTTACCGGTTTCTCTGCTCTCTTATTACGCACTTGCCAGCATCACTCGTCTCACACGTTCAGCTTGCCTGAGTGAACTGAACAAAGAGTACATCACGCTGGCAAGAGCCAAAGGCGCGGGTGAGATGCGAATTTTATTGACGCATGTGCTACCGAATATTCGTGGCACCTTGCTGACAGTGGTTGCTCTAGCCTATACCAGCATGTTGGAAGGCGCAGTGCTCACCGAGACCGTTTTTGCCTGGCCGGGTATTGGCCGCTATCTGACTAGCGCGCTGTTTGCCGGAGACACCACAGCCATTATGGGTGGAACACTGTTGCTCGGTATGTGCTTTATTTTGATTAACAATGTGACGGATCTGCTGGTCCGCTTACTGGATCCGAGAACGCGCTGATATGTCGATACCGATAACAAAGATCTGCCACACGCTAAAGCGCTCCCCCTCCACCAGCATTGGTCTGTTTATTCTCTCCTCACTGGTGTTCATCGCGATTTTCGCCCCATGGCTGGCACCCTTTGATCCCAACTGGCAGAACGCGGCCGATCGGTTGCTACCTCCGGGCGCAGTTCACTGGCTGGGAACGGACAGTTATGGCCGCGATATGCTGTCGCGACTGATTTATGGCACGCGCCCCACCTTAGGGTTGGTGCTGCTGGTTACCGTCATAACCTTGCCGCTAGGCTTACTGGTCGGGGTGCTTTCTGGTTATTACGGCGGTTGGCTCGAACGTATTCTGATGCGCGTCACCGATGTGGTGATGTCGATGCCACGACTGATTCTGGCTTTTGCTTTTGTTGCCATGCTTGGCCCCGGTTTAATTAACGGCGCGCTGGCATTGGCCCTGACCACTTGGCCAGCCTATGCCCGTCAGGCCAGAGCCGAGATTCAGTTATTACGTAAAAGTGATTATCTGGCAGCTGCTGAAATGATGGGAATCAAAGGGTTGCGATTACTGTGGGGACATATTCTCCCTATGTGCCTCCCTTCTGCAGTGGTGCGCCTGGCATTAGATTTAGCGGGTATTATCCTGGCTGCAGCAGGTCTTGGCTTCCTCGGGTTAGGGGCACGCCCGCCAATGTCAGAATGGGGTTCCATGGTCGCGGATGGCATGCAGGTTATCTTTGACCAATGGTGGATTGCCGCCATTCCGGGCTGTGCTATCTTATTGAGCAGTATGGCATTTAATCTGTTAGGCGATGGCCTGCGCGATATTTTGGACCCTCACCATGACTGATAAAATTTTTGCCATCGATAATCTCTGTGTCGATTTCCAGCAGCAGCGAGTGGTGGATAATATTTCATTCCATCTCGGTCGTGAACGGGTTGCACTGGTGGGTGAGTCCGGTTCGGGCAAATCCATTACCGCCAGAGCATTGATGGGATTAGTTCGTGCTCCGGGCAAAGTCAGTGCTAAAAAACTCAGTTATTATGCTGATAACACTGATCAACAGGGCAATTCAGGCCAAGTTATCGAACACGACCTATTGCAGTTGAAACCGAAGCAATGGGGCGCATTACGTGGTAGCGAGATTGCTATGGTGCTGCAAGATCCGCGCTATGCACTGAATCCGGTTCGCACCGTGGGGAAACAAATTGAAGAATCCCTGCTGCTACATAATACGCTTTCCCGCGCGGATACCCGCGAGCGGGTATTGAATGCGCTAGCCGCGGTCGGACTCAATGAAAGTGTCTGGCACAGTTACCCCGGCCAACTTTCTGGCGGTATGGGACAGCGGGCCATGTTAGCTATCGCTTTAGTGAATAATCCACGGGTATTAATTGCCGATGAGCCAACCTCCGCATTGGACGCCAAATTGCGTAATCAAATACTGGAGTTGATTGTCGAACAGACTGAGCAGCGCAATATAAGTTTGTTGTTGATCAGCCACGATCTGCCGTTAGTCGCCGAGCATTGCCATCGCGTGTTGGTGATGTATCAGGGGAAACTGGTGGATCAGGGCGCGGCGGCTGACCTGCCTCATTCTACTCACCCTTATACTCATACCTTATGGGCTTGCCGCCCGAATGCCAGCACCTATGGCACGGACCTGCCGGTATTAGATCGTAGCGCTGATTTCTCTGGAGGTTCCCGTGGCACTGATTGAAGTCAAAAATCTACGCGTCAGTTTTGCCCAAAAGAATCAACTAAAAACGGCGGTTGAGTCGGTCAGTTTTGCGGTGGAAGCAGGTGAAACATTCAGTCTGATTGGGGCATCTGGCTGTGGTAAATCCACCGTGTTACGTACTTTGGCCGGTTTACAGCGGGAGTGGCAAGGTGAGATAACCTTGCTGGGCCAACCATTGCAACCGGGGCAACGTTTCATCGGCCAATTACGTAAAGATGTGCAGATGGTATTCCAAGACCCTTATGCGTCACTGCATCCACAACATAATATTCAGCGCACACTGGGTGAGCCGCTAAAGATTCACGGCGAGCAAAACATCCAACAACGTATTGACCAGGCTTTAGAACAAGTGGGCTTACCGACATCGGCGGCACAACGCTATCCGCATCAATTTTCCGGTGGTCAGCGCCAGCGCATTGCCATTGCCCGCGCCCTGCTATTACGACCCAAACTGCTGCTATTGGATGAACCGACTTCAGCATTAGATATGTCAGTGCAAGCAGAAATCCTCAATCTACTCAATCATTTGAAACACGAACATGGTATGACCTATTTGTTGGTCAGCCATGACAGTGATGTGGTGGCACATATGTCCGAGCGCGCAGCCATGATGGAGAGTGGGAAGATTGTCAGAGAGTTTACGCGGCGGGATCTTGAGTTGGCGGAACATTTTATGGGGTAGCGTTTTATAGGACAACAAAGGCCATTCAGTACCCGGCAAAACCGGGTGTAGAATACTATCGAAACATGAGGTAACGGTAGAGCACCCGTTCCAAATCTTGTTTCATACTGACAAAAGCCAGTATTTCCGCAGTTTGACCATCATAATCATAGATGACGCGATACTCACTGTCGGGATCCAGCCGCTCACGCAATTGCACACCGCTATCTGATAACATTGAGTTAAAACGATAGCAGACCGGATCTTCACTGATCGCTGTTATTGATGATATCAATAAATTATCAACGAACTCCCCAGCCTTAACCGGCCCCATAGTAGCGCTTTTAAAGGATTCGATATCCTGAAGAGTCCATTCTGCTGCTGGTGATATAATTATTTGGGGCATTCCTAACCTCAATATTATTACTTGCGCGCAGCGCGCAGCTTCCTTAGCGTTTCTTCCGGCGACATGCCTTGCTGGTTTTTAATATCCTGTTTAGCCAGCATAACCAGCTTCAGCAGAGCATTTGATTGGCGCTCAAGATGACGTTCCCTCATCTCCGCCTCCCTTTCTGCTGCAGGTTGGACAAACAGCTCAGCGACACCATTTTTTGTGACGAAAACGCCGCCGTCAAAAAGTTCGGGAGAGCCTAGCCCTTCTCGCGCCGCTTTTTGGGACATAGTTGTTGCCATATAGCTTTCTCCTTCAATCACCGTTCATACTCTAAGCAAGCTATCACCCGCACCGCGAAATATCAAATTTATACTAAATTTGTACACGCAATTATATCAACTAAACCCCTTAATCATCCCCACCATACCTTGAACATAGCGATCCAAAGTCTCCTCCTCCATCGCATTGGCCCCTTGTACTAAATATGGCGGAAGGAAATCCATACCCGTCATATTGGCCATCGCGTGGAAGGGCAATAACAAATCCAGCACCGGGTAACGATTATAGCCCTGTGGGCTGTAGGCCTGCTCATTGCCGCCGGTAGACACCACCAGTTGCAATGGCTTACCACGCAATTTGTCCCCACTACTGCCATAAGCAAAGCCGTAAGTTAACACCACATCCTGCCATTCACTTAAAATGGCCGGCGAGCTATACCAGTAAAATGGAAACATCATCACGATAACATCATGTGACTCCAGTAATTCTTGCTCACGAGCGACATCAATTTGAAAATCTGGATACTCACGGATCAGCTCATGTACAGTCACATTCGGTCGTGGGCGAACAGCCTCTATTAACCGATGGTTGATACGGGATTCATCCGGCTTACGGTGGGCAGTCAACACTAAAATACGTGGCATCACACATTCCCCAACAGGTTTAATGACACTATCTTTTCATTTTCAGCACTGTCGGTGTAGGCTGCAATCAGTCACATTAATTTCAACCTAAGGTATCAACCCATGTCGCTGCCTTCCGATATTCATCGCTTATTGCCCGCCTTCCTAAGCGCCGCCCAAAATGAGAATTTTTCTGTCGCGGCCCGTCAATTAGGGGTAACTCCTGCCGCTGTCAGTAAAAATGTCCGCGTATTAGAAGAAAAACTGGCGCTGCGTCTGTTTCAACGCAATACCCATAGTGTGGTGCTAACCGATGAAGGTAAGGCTTTATTAGCGCGGGTTGCTCCGCTTTGGCAGGCGCTATCACACACTCTGGACACCGTACGTAATGATGAGCAACATCCCAGCGGCACGGTTCGAGTCAGTTTGATCCCCGGTTTTGGTCGCCTACGATTAATGCCGCTGATTCCCGAGTTTATGGCGCGCTACCCGCTAATTGATTTAGATCTCTCGCTGGAAGCCAGAGTGGTTAATTTGGTCGGAGAAGGGTTTGATGTGGGGATCGGCACTCACATTGATCCCGATAGTCGCTTGATTGCACGCCAGTTTTACCCAATGCAAATGGTGTTAGCGGCCAGCCCCGCATATCTGGCACGCTATGGCACTCCCAGCAATCCGCAGCATCTCTATCAGCATCAGTGTTTACTACACCGCAATCCATCAACTGGACGAATAGTCAAATGGCTATTGCAACACAATAATGAGGTGCAATCTTTCGAGTTATCGGGCCGTTTGGTCATTTCACAACCCGAAGTATTAATGAATGCGGCGTTGGCCGATATGGGAATAACCTATATCGCACAGTGGCATGCTGAACCCCATTTTGCAGACGGCAGTTTGGTGCCAGTCCTAGCCCATCACTGGCCTGCGCCGGTTCCATTGTGGCTCTATTATGCCTCTGCCGATTTACCCCCGCGGGTACGCGTTTGGGTCGATTTTTTACTGGAACATTTCCGCCCGATGAAGCGCTAACTCATACTATTTCGTGCAAAAAAAGTGGCATAAAAATGTCCATTTTGTGATGCACTGAGCAGGGAATAAACCTAAAGCTGATTTCCTTGTTCTAGGTCAATTATGTTGACTGTCACTTCTGCCATTACCCATATATAGTGTCTATAGGAATCAAGACACCTATATGTAGTAGTTATCCACAAAACCATCCACACCCCCTCGCAGCCCTTATGTGCTGCGGTTTGCCTTGTGGATAAGATTGTTTTGGGGCTAATCCTACGCGGCAGGATACAGGAGCGACATTGTGAAAACAGTAGTGATTAAACGGGACGGTTGTCAGGTACCTTTTGATGAGGTACGAATCAAGGAGGCGGTCGAGCGTGCAGCCTTGGCGGTTGGCGTGGTAGACGCGGATTACTGCGCAACTGTTGCCCGTGTGGTCGCTCAGACGATGGAGAGCCAGCCGAAAGTTGATATCCGCGATATCCAAACAGCGGTAGAAAACCAACTGATGGCCGGTCAATACAAGCAGCTCGCCCGAGCCTATATCGAGTATCGCCATGACCGGGATATCTCGCGTGAACTGCGTGGTCGCCTGAATCAGGAAATCCGGGGTTTGGTAGAGCAAAGTAACAAAGCGCTGCTGAACGAAAATGCGAATAAAGACAGTAAAGTCATCCCGACTCAGCGTGATCTGCTGGCCGGTATTGTCGCGAAACACTACGCCAAACAACATATTTTGCCACGAGACGTGGTCTTGGCTCATGAACGTGGTGAAATTCATTATCACGATCTGGATTACGCGCCATTCTTCCCGATGTTCAACTGCATGTTGATTGACCTCGATGGCATGCTGACTCAAGGTTTTAAAATGGGTAATGCGGAAATCGAGCCGCCAAAATCCATTTCTACCGCTACCGCAGTGACCGCACAGATTATTGCGCAGGTCGCCAGCCATATCTATGGCGGTACAACCATTAACCGTATCGATGAAATTCTGGCGCCGTTTGTCACTGAAAGTTTCAATAAACACAAGCGGGTCGCAGAAGAGTGGCAGATCCCTGATGCCGCCGGTTATGCCATGTCACGCACCGAAAAAGAGTGTTATGACGCCTTCCAGTCACTGGAATATGAAGTGAATACCCTGCATACCGCCAATGGCCAGACTCCGTTTGTCACCTTCGGCTTTGGGCTGGGTACCCGTTGGGAATCGCGCATGATTCAGCAGGCGATTCTGCGTAATCGCATTGCCGGTTTAGGCAAAAACCGTAAAACCGCGGTGTTCCCGAAACTGGTGTTTGCTATCCGCGATGGCCTTAACCATAAATTTGGCGATGCCAACTACGATATCAAACAGTTAGCGCTGGAGTGTGCCACCAAACGCATGTATCCAGATATTCTCAATTACGATCAAGTGGTTAAAGTTACTGGTTCTTTCAAAACACCCATGGGCTGCCGCAGCTTCCTTGGCGTCTATGAAGAAGATGGCAAACAGATCCACGATGGCCGTAACAATCTGGGGGTTATCAGCCTTAACCTGCCACGTATTGCATTGGAAGCTCAAGGCGATGAAGAGAAATTCTGGCGGTTGCTGGATGAGCGGCTGCTGCTAGCCAAGAAAGCCTTAATGACCCGCATTGCCCGACTCGAAGGGATCAAAGCCCGCGTGGCGCCTATCCTGTATATGGAAGGGGCTTGTGGTGTGCGCTTGCAAGCGGATGACAATATCTCTGAAATCTTCAAAAATGGCCGCGCATCTATCTCGCTGGGCTTTATTGGTATCCATGAAACGGTTAATGCTTTGTTTGGCAATCAATCCCATGTCTTTGATGACGAAAAGTTACGTGCAAAAGGCGTAGCTATCGTCGAGCGCATGAGACAAGCCACGGATAACTGGAAAGAAGAAACCGGCTACGCCTTTAGCCTGTACAGCACGCCGAGCGAAAACCTGTGTGACCGCTTCTGCCGCCTGGATACCGCAGAATTTGGTGTGGTAGAAGGTGTCACCGACAAAGGCTATTACACCAACAGCTTCCATCTGGATGTTGAAAAGAAAGTTAACCCGTACGACAAACTGGACTTCGAAGCACCTTATCCTCCATTGGCTAACGGCGGTTTCATCTGTTATGGCGAATACCCTAACTTGCAGCATAACCTCAGAGCGCTGGAAGATGTCTGGGATTACAGCTACAGCCGAGTGCCATATTACGGCACCAACACACCCATTGATGAATGCTACGAGTGCGGTTTTACCGGCGAATTCTCCTGTACCAGCAAGGGCTTCACCTGCCCGAAATGTGGTAATCATGAGCCATCAAAAGTGTCAGTCACCCGTCGGGTCTGTGGCTATTTAGGTAGCCCGGATGCACGGCCATTTAACGCCGGTAAGCAAGAAGAAGTGAAGCGCCGCGTTAAGCATTTGGCAAACGGACAACTGGGCTGATTTTCAATATTGAAATTACCCCAATAATATTAATCGCCCCCAAAGGAATTGGAGTTGTAGGTAGGCAGCAAGCAAATAAATCCCGATGAGCTTACATCAGTAAGTGATTCGGGTTTGTGAACGCAGCGAATACCCCTGCAGCTTCAAGTACGAAGGGGAACATATTGGACAAGTAATTATTAACTATCATCAATATTACCCGGTCGATGTTATCAACGGCCCCGGTACCCGCTGTACGCTGTTCGTCTCTGGCTGCGTACACGAATGTGTGGGTTGTTATAACAAAAGCACCTGGCGACTGAATTCGGGTAAGCCATTTACCCAAGAAATGGAAGATAAAATCATAGCGGATCTGAACGATTCCCGTATCCACCGGCAAGGGTTATCCCTCTCCGGCGGTGATCCGCTGCATCCACAAAATTTGTCTGCCATTCTGCAATTGGTGAAACGCGTACGCCAAGAGTGCGACGGGAAAGATATTTGGGTCTGGACTGGCTATACCCTGGCTGAACTGACCGCCGACCAACAACAAGTGGTGGATTTAATCAATGTGCTGGTCGATGGCAAATTCGTGCAAGACCTAAAAGATCCGTCGCTTATTTGGCGTGGCAGCGGTAATCAAGTTATCCATCATTTGCGCTAATTGGCAAAGTTATAGGTTAAGGTCGCGTTAAACCGCCAATCACGACGCGTACTATCACTGGGCAGGTCGCCAATCGGCCTCGCCCCTTCCAGTGATAATGAATAGTGTTTGTTATCACCCAAGGTCACCCCCACCGCGTACGATGCCAGTTTTTGTGCGCGAAATATCGGTGAGTTATACCAAGTGTGTGCCGTATCCAGCACCGCATAAGGTTGAATGGTTTTCAGCCAATTGCCATTTTCCCGATTATGTATATAGCGCATTTCTACCTGTCCGCCATAGCCATAATCCCCCGCTGCCTCACCATCTGGATAACCTCGGCCAAACCGTAACCCGCCAAAAATCACATGCTCTGCTTCTGGCAAATCATTGTCAGACCAATCACCTTCCGCCGAGGCACTCAATCGCCATTTTTCGGCCATTAAATACGCGCCATCTCCGGTGAGTTTCCAGCGGGTAAAACCTAAGTCTCCCCAAGGAACTGAACTAGAGGCCAAAGCGCCGTTTATTCCTTTGCGCACGCTGGCACGGGTGCTCCAATAAGATTGGGTATATTCCCGATAACCCGTCAGTGCCAACTCGGCAGCCGGATAACGCATCCGTTGGTTCTGTTCTTCTAAATCGAGCAATGTATTATTAAATCTGGCTCGGCTCTTTAGATTATAGCTTTTCTCCAAATAATCTACGCCCCCGCTCACTGTCCATTGACGTTTACGGGTTAATTCTAATGGATAACTTAACACCACCCCACCAGTATATTGTATCTGCTGCGTGCGACTGGATAACGTGATATTAGCGGGGAATAGTGTCAGCATATCAGTATAATCTTTCGGTTCTTGCTTATAATAACTACTACGGGTTTGCAGTAATAAGCCATTGCTACCTAAGTATTGTTGATAGTTTATACCTAAATATTGGTTACGATTCTTGCTGTCTAACGGTAATAATGTCGCGACACCCAATTGCTCTGCATAAGATGTAAAGCCACTTAGAGTTGCATTGAGTACCCCACTGTATACACCTTTGCGGCTATCCAATGCAGTACTGACATTCCAGTTACGTGGATGATCGGCTTTAATATCTAATAATGTTGCGCCATAAATATTATCCGGGTTTTTAGCCGTGGCGATCACTTTAGTATCCGGCATTCGACTCATCAAAATGCTGTAGCGTTCAAAGGTATCCTGTGTCAGCGGCTTCTCAACCATAATGCGCTGAGACAACTTGGTCAGCCAGCTCCCTATCGCTGCGTTGTCACTTTGAATACGGGTATTGGCAATATAGCCCTCAACCAAACCTATTTTTAATGCGCCATTGGCAAAGTTATCAGTCGGCAAATAAGCATAAGAGAGAATATAACCATCTTGCTGATACATTTTTGTAATAGACTGAGTTGCTAAAAGCAGAGTCTTTAATGGTACTTTTTTACCAATATAAGGCGTAAATGGTTCGCTGAGTATATTAATATTATATTGGGTACCACCAATAAACTGGATATGTTTTACATTAATTAAAGTATCCAGTGTTAGTTTAGAATTGGGTTCTGGTACGGGAGTTGAAATCGTTGGTGCCACCGTGCGAGGTGTTTGTGGCCTTGCTATATCGCGCGATATTTTAGAAGGGTTATTCTGGTCAATTAACATAGGAATAGTATTAGCGAGCGCGCTGAACTGCCATACACTTCCCGCACCAAATAAAAATACGAGACACACTCTATTATTCATAGAATATTTCCTTATGCGCACATTAAATTATAATTTTAACAATCTATTTTTTTATAATAACGATGCTCTCCCCATAAATAAGGGAGAGCTAGTGTCGTTATACTTCAAGCTGCATGTGCGTTGGCTGCTCTCGCTCACCCGAATCATTGACTGACGTCAACTCATCGGGACTCAGAGGCTCACCCTGCGGGCCAGCGCAAGCGCTGTCCAAAGTGGTTTACAACCAATTTGTGTCTCAATTGCCGCCTTCCTGCAACTCGAATTATCTAGGGTATATATATTTAATTGGTTTTTGGTTTTAATATTCCGCCGATCCCGCCAGCTAAACCACCACTGGCATTGGCTGAGACATCAGCAGTTAATCCGCCGCTAACACCACCGACAGTATTGTTCACCCCAGCCAATAAGTTGCTGTTACTGCCACCAGAGGTTCCAGAGGGTAGTACCGGGGTATTGGTGACACCTGCCAGTAAGCCATTCGAACCACCTGTTGATGTTGGCGGAGTGACTAAACCACCCGCCTTCTCAACGGCTTGCCCGCTGCCTTGCAGTACCTGTCCAACTCCCGCCAACGTTGGCGCATTGGTACCCACTTGGGTACCCGTCGTCACAATCGTCCCGCCGACAGCGGTCAGTAAATTATTCACTGGCGCACCAATGCCAGTGGTCGAGCCAACGGTCTGAGTAATATCTTGTACCTGACCCACCACTGGCGTCACTATCCCGGTTGCTGCGGTGGTTAGCTTACTGGTCGTTCCGATTTGCAGGTCTTGCGCCAATCCGTTACCGATGGAAGTGACTGCCCCACCCGTTTTATCAACTAACCCACCATCGGTACCGGTAACTCCGCCCAATGGCGTGTTGGCTGCGATACCTGAAACTGTTCCACCTAATCCTGAAACACCGGTGCCCACATCAGCCACAGCCTTCGGTATACCGGCAGCAGTAGTGCCCAATGCATTAGGATTATTTCCCAATTGACCTACACCCTTCTGTAAACCGGTTCCGATATCACTGACAGCATTACCCGCGCTATCGACGACAGTAACAAAACCACCACCAACGATTGGCAAGCTACCCACAGGAGTTTGACTTACAACACCACTGACGGTATTACCAACGCCATCTACCGCGTTACCGACACCAATTACTACATTTCCAACCGCAGAATTACTGGCTGTCGTGCCGCCACCGCCATCAGTTCCGCCACCGCCCGTCCCGCCACCAGAGCCATTTCCGCCATTACCACTGCCAGAACCATCACCTCCGCTTCCGCTGCCCGAACCTCCCGTGGTCTGACCCGCATTATTCTTCGCAGAATTGTGAGAACCTCCGCCACTGCCACTACATGCCGCGAGTGAGCAAGCCAGTAATATTGCCAAACTTATTTTGCTCAAACGGCTGATATTTTTAGGGCACATAGTAACCCCCCCAGAGAGAACGCCACAGCGGCGCAAATTAACTATAAGAGAAACTTATGCTTCTCTAAAGTTAAGAAAATGTTTATTTTTTGTTTAAGGTGAGGATTTTTCGTAGTGATATGTATCAGATTGATAATGCGATAAAACGTTTTCTTATAAGCCGTACTTTTTAGCCCATAAAAAACCTTGTTAACAACCACAAGATTTCATCATTCCGCCATCTCAGCTTAACCCTACTGTCATTGAAAACCGCCAGCATAGCGGGTGAGAAAACTTACTGGCTATCACCATGACAATCCGCAACCTGCTCATCAGTATTGCTCCTTGTGTTTCATTGTGGATGGCCGTCAGAAGTGATGCACACAGAGGGGTTATCTGCCATGCACTTATCTAGACCACCGACCAGTTATCCCACCCGCTATCAACAAATTGCGGCCCAGCTAGAACAGGAGCTGCGCGGTGCTTATCGCTGCGGGGATTATCTGCCGTCTGAACAGCAGTTAGCCGAACGTTATCAGGTCAATCGCCATACCCTGCGTCGGGCCGTCGATGAATTGGTCGAACGCGGCTGGCTGCAACGTCGGCAAGGTATTGGCATTCTGGTGTTAATGCGCCCTTATGACTACCCGCTGCATGCGAATGCGCGCTTTAGCCAGAACTTATTGGATCAGGGTAGTGACCCCACCAGTGAGCGCTTACTCGCCGTCTTACGCCCGTGCATTGAGCATGTCGCCAAAGCGCTATCAGTGGATGAAGGGACGACCGTGATCCATTTACGCACCCTACGGCGAGTCAATGGTGTGCCTGTCTGCGTTATCGATCACTACCTGCCGGATTTGAGTTGGTGGCCCGCGTTGCAGCAATTTAACTCCGGTTCACTGCATCAATTCATCAGCCAACATCTGCAACAGCCTTTAAGCCGTAACCAGACTCGCATTAGCGCACGCCGTGCTCAGGCCAAAGAAAGCCGTTTACTTGAGATTGCCACCCATGCGCCGCTGCTCTGTGTGCGCACTTTAAATGTCCGTGTTGATAGCCAGCAGGTGGCGGAGTACTCCGTCAGCCTGACGCGTGCCGACATGATTGAACTGACCATGGAGCACTAAATGGAAAGTATCTCTAACACCCGTCAGGACTGGATGTCAGTGTTGGCCCACAGCCAACCGACGCAATTACTCGCACATTGGCAACCCTTGAATCTGGCACCGCAATATCAGGTGATCCGTGCGCCAGAGATTGGTTTGAGCCAATTACAGGCGCGAATGGGCAGCACTGGCCGCCGGTTTATTCTGGGCGATATGACCCTCACCCGCGCGGTAATCAAACTCAACCACAGCACCGATATCTATGGTTACAGCTACATTGCCGGACGCAATAAACCTCATGCAGAACTCTGCGCGCTATTAGATGCGTTATTACAGCTTTCCACCCTTAACGGAAAACCAGCCGGTCTGAGTGAATTGCTGCTGAAAACCGTCATTCATCCTCTGGCGGCCATACAGCAGGAGCGGCGGGAATTACGTGCCCGCGCTATCGCCACCAGTAAAGTGGATTTCTTCACCCTGGTGCGAGGAGAAGGCTAATGAGCCTATTAAACCATTTTGACCAGCCGGTTGATGATGCTCAGCATGCTTTTCGCCGTATTCTCAAGGCATTAAGCGAACCAGGCGTTGTCGTTTCTCTGCCCCATAGCAGCGGCTGGCAGCCATTAAACCCCGCCACCACCAGCATCCTGTTGACCTTGATTGATCAGGAAACGCCGCTCTACCTGGATGAACCGCTCAACAGTGATGCCGTGCAACAGAATATACGTTTTCATTGCGGAGCACCGCTGACAGCCAGCATCAAAAATTCAATTTTTTCTTTATTTGACAATGAGATAAAAGAAAAACTCTTAATTAGCTGCCCCGTAGGTAGTGAACTTTCGCCAGAGTACTCCACCACCGTCATTCTTCAGGCCACAAGTCTGCACCTTGGTATACCTCTGCGCCTACGTGGGCCGGGCATCGAGCACCACCGTACTGTAGCTCCCCAATTACCCTCTGCCGTGCTGAATTACCTGCTTAACCGCCCGATCGCATTCCCTGCTGGCCTCGATTTTTTATTGACCTGCGGCGAGAACCTAATGGCTATCCCACGAACCACCCATGTGGAGGTGTGCTGATGTACGTTGCCGTCAAAGGGGGCGAAAAAGCCATTGCGGCAGCCCATCAACTACTCGAACACCAGCGTCGTGGTGATACGCAAATCCCGGCTATCGATTGCGAACAGATTGAGCAACAGTTAGGTCTGGCGGTAGATCGGGTGATGACCGAGGGCGGTATCTATGACCGCGAGCTGGCTGCATTGGCAATCAAGCAAGCCAGCGGTGATCTGGTCGAAGCGATTTTCCTACTGCGCGCCTACCGCACCACATTACCGCGTCTGGCCGTCAGCCAACCGCTGGCAACCGGCAATATGCAGCTGGAGCGGCGCATCTCCGCCATTTATAAAGATTTGCCCGGCGGGCAAGTGCTCGGCCCCACCTATGATTACACCCATCGACTACTGGACTTCACCCTGCTGGCCTCAGGTGAAGCGCCGCATGCGCTCAATCGCAGAGAAATATCGCCAGAAGATATATCGCAAAATAATTGCGCTCATGTGTTTGATTTATTAGCGCAAGAGCAATTAGCGAAAGTTGAGCAGGATGACGGCACTCCGCCGGAAGATATCACCCGCAACCCACCGGTTTATCCGTGTCATCGCTCAGCTCGGCTGCAACAGCTGGTGCGCGGTGATGAAGGTTTCCTGCTGGCGCTGGGCTATTCCACCCAGCGCGGCTATGGTCGAACTCATCCATTCGCCGCCGAGATCCGTACCGGCGAGCTGACCATTTCAATTGAGCCGGAAGAACTGGGATTTGCGATTGATATCGGCGAGATCTTACTCACCGAATGCGAAATGGTGAATGGTTTTGTCAGTCCGGAAGCAGAACCCCCACATTTCACTCGCGGTTATGGTTTGGTATTTGGTCGTGGTGAGCGCAAAGCCATGTCGATGGCCTTGATAGACCGTGCTTTGCAAAGCCGGGAATACGACGAAAATATTGCCAGCCCAGCGCAAGATGAAGAATTTGTGTTATCCCACGCCGACAATGTCGAAGCCGCCGGTTTTGTTTCTCATCTCAAACTGCCCCATTACGTTGATTTTCAAGCCGAGCTGGAGTTACTCAAGCGCCTGCGCCGTGAGCATTCATCCGTAGCCGCAGAACAACAGGAGCCACGCCATGACTGAAGTTCTCACCGGTTACAATCTGGGTTATCTGGACGAGCAAACCAAAAGAACATTACGCCGCGCGTTACTGAAAGCCGTGGCCATCCCCGGTTATCAGGTACCCTTCGGCGGCCGTGAGATGCCGATGCCTTATGGTTGGGGCACCGGTGGCATTCAGTTAACCGCCTGCCTGATTGGCCGTTACGATGTGCTGAAAGTGATCGACCAGGGAGCCGATGACACCACTAATGCGGTGTCGATCCGCCGCTTCTTCCAGCGGGTCAGTGGAGTGGCGACTACCGAAAAAACCGCTGACGCCACTTTGATCCAGACTCGGCATCGCATTCCAGAAACGCCGCTAACGGAAGATCAGATCCTTATCTATCAGGTACCGATCCCGGAACCTCTGCGCTTTATTGAACCGCGTGAAACCGAGACGCGCAAAATGCATGCGCTGGAGGAGTACGGCGTAATGCAAGTCAAGCTATATGAAGACATCGCTCGCTACGGCCATATCGCGACCACCTATGCCTATCCGGTAAAAGTGAATGATCGCTATGTGATGGATCCGTCGCCCATTCCGAAATTTGATAATCCCAAAATGCACATGATGCCCGCGCTGCAACTGTTTGGGGCCGGCCGTGAAAAACGCCTTTATGCCCTACCACCTTTTACCAAAGTGGAAAGTCTGGACTTCGACGATCACCCCTTTAGCGTGCAGCAATGGGATGAACCCTGTGCTTTGTGCGGCTCGCACCACAGTTATCTCGATGAGGTGGTGATGGACGATAAGGGCAGCCGGATGTTTGTTTGCTCGGATACTGATTTTTGCCAGCAGCAACTGGCTCAAACTACCGCATCAGAGGCCAATATTCATGATTACTGAACAGATTATCTCCCCATCCGCTGCTGTTCATCCGCTGTTGTCGGTGGAGAATCTTACCCATTTGTATGCACCAGGTAAGGGGTTCAGTGATGTCTCTTTCCAGCTGTATCCCGGTGAAGTGTTAGGGATTGTTGGTGAATCGGGTTCGGGTAAAACGACCTTGCTGAAATCCATTTCAGCCCGCCTGGCACCGCAACATGGGCAAATTTTTTATCGACCTGATGCACAATCAGCGGTTGATTTGTATCAGATGGCCGAAAGCCAACGCCGCCGTTTACTTCGCACCGAATGGGGTGTGGTGCATCAGCACCCACTCGATGGGCTGCGACCACAAGTCTCGGCGGGCGGCAATATCGGCGAGCGACTGATGGCTATTGGTCAGCGCCATTATAGCGAGATACGCCGACAAGCAGGCCGCTGGCTGGAAGATGTCGAGATCCCCTTATCTCGTCTTGATGACCTGCCCACCACCTTCTCCGGCGGCATGCAGCAGCGGCTGCAAATTGCCCGCAATCTGGTGACGCATCCTAAGCTGGTGTTTATGGATGAACCGACTGGTGGCCTGGACGTGTCAGTACAAGCACGGCTGCTGGATTTACTGCGCAATCTGGTGGTGGAGATGCAATTGGCGGTGGTGATTGTTACTCATGACTTGGGGGTTGCCCGCTTATTGGCTAACCGTCTACTGGTGATGAAAGAGGGACAAGTTATCGAAACTGGCCTGACTGACCGGGTGCTGGATGATCCGCACCATCCCTATACCCAGCTACTGGTTTCATCGGTATTACAAAACTGAGTGAGAACTGACTATGAACACCCTACAGCTGCCTATACTACAAATGAAAGTTGAAAATCTCAGTAAAACCTTTGTGTTACACCACCAGCACGGTATTCGCCTGCCGGTGCTGCATCAAACTTCATTGGAAGTGAGCAGTGGCGAATGTGTGGTGCTGCACGGCCATTCCGGCAGCGGAAAATCTACTCTTCTGCGCTCTTTATATGCCAATTACTTACCCGACAGCGGCCATATCTGGGTGAAACATCAGGGAGAATGGCTGGATATGGTGAGCGCGCAAGCCCGGCAAATTATGGCGGTACGCCGCCATACGGTGGGTTGGGTTAGTCAATTCTTACGGGTAATCCCGCGAATCAGTGCATTAAATGTGGTGATGCAACCCCTGCTGGAATTGGGGGTTGATCGGCAAATCTGCCAACAGCGGGCGCAGGACCTGTTGACGCGACTCAATGTGCCACCGCGTTTGTGGGATCTGGCTCCTTCTACCTTCTCTGGCGGCGAGCAACAGCGGGTTAATATCGCGCGAGGGTTTATTGTCGATTATCCCATTTTGCTGCTGGATGAGCCGACGGCTTCTCTCGATAGCACCAACAGCGCCGCGGTGGTCAGCCTGATTGATAAAGCTAAACAGCGCGGAGCCGCAATTGTCGGTATTTTCCATGATGAAAAAGTACGCAATCATGTCAGTGACCGCTTACTGACCATGACACCGCCCCCCTCTCACGTCAGCACAGAGATCCCATCATGATCTTCAACAACGTCAATCTTATTCTTGAGGATCAGGTGGTCAGTGGATCACTGGAAATCCACCAAGGGGTGATCCGCAGTTATAGTGATCGTCCGACACAACTTTCAGCAGCAATTGATGGACAAAATAGCTGGTTGTTGCCGGGATTGATCGAGCTGCATACCGATAATCTCGACAAGTTTTTCACCCCACGCCCCAATGTGGATTGGCCGGCACATTCGGCAATGAGTAGCCACGATGCGCTAATGGTTGCCTCCGGGATAACTACCGTGTTGGATGCCGTAGCTGTTGGTGATGTGCGGGATGGCGGCCATCGACTGGATAATCTGCAAAAAATGATTAACGCCGTGGTAGAGAGCCAGCGATCAGGATTGAATCGAGCCGAACATCGAATTCATTTGCGCTGTGAATTGCCCCATGACAGCACCTTGCCACTGTTTGAAGAACTGATGATGCAGCCAGAGCTTTCATTGGTATCTCTGATGGATCACTCACCGGGCCAGCGCCAGTTCGCTTCACGCGCTAAGTACCGTGAATATTATCAGGGTAAATATCATCTTAACGATCAGCAAATGGCCGCGTTTGAAGAAGAACAAATCAGCCTATCCGCCCACTGGTCGGGGCTGAATCGACAGGCCATTGCCGCTCATTGTCGTCAGCGGGGAATAGCTTTGGCCAGCCATGACGATGCCACCGCTGAACATGTGACGGAATCACAGGCATTGGGTAGTGTTATTGCTGAATTTCCCACCACCGAAGTGGCGGCCAGAGCCTCACATCAGCATGGGTTACAAGTATTGATGGGCGCACCCAATATTGTGCGTGGCGGCTCCCATTCAGGCAATGTCGCCGCGCACCAACTGGCATCACTGGGCGTGTTGGATATCTTATCTTCCGATTATTATCCCGCCAGCCTGCTGGATGCCGCATTCCGTATCGCGCATGACGAGAACAACAGCCTCACCTTAGCGCAAGCGGTCAATCTGGTGACACGTAACCCGGCCAGAGCTTTAGGATTAGAGGATCGCGGCGTGATTGCCGAAGGTAAGCGGGCTGATTTGATATTGGCGCGCACCCATAAGGGTTCGCACAACCAGCATGTGTATGTGCAAAACGTCTGGCGGCAGGGAATACAGGTGTTCTAATGGCGCGCTTAATCTATCTGATGGGTGCTTCCGGTGCTGGCAAGGATTGCCTGCTGTCCGCGCTACGAGCGGCCATGCCCACCAACGTTATGGTCGCGCATCGTTATATTACCCGCGAAGCCCATGCGGGTGCTGAAAATCATATCGCATTGAGTGAACAGGAGTTTTTATTGCGGGCTAAACAGGGGCTATTTGCGCTGTTTTGGCAGGCACATCAGCATCATTATGGGGTAGGAATTGAGATTGATATCTGGCTACAACACGGGTTGGATGTGGTGGTCAATGGCTCCCGCGCCTATTTATCCGAAGCCCAACAGCGCTATCACCACCAATTACTGCCACTGTGTCTGACCGTTTCGCCAGCAATTTTAGCTCAGCGCTTACGGCAACGCGGGCGCGAGAACAATGAGCAAATCAAGGCGCGTTTACAGCGGGCGCAACATTATCAACAGCAACTGCCGGTTAACTGCCAGCGACTTTGTAATGATGGCGAACTGCACCACACGCTGGAGCAATTACAGCAATTATGGCAACGCCCGCCACAACGCAGTAGGAGGGGAATCAAAAATGGAGCTAACATTGTTAGGAACCGGATGCGCCCAACAGGTGCCGGTGTTTGGTTGTCAGTGTGTGATTTGTACCAAAGCCAGGGTAGAACCCGCGCTGCGCCGTCAACCTTGCAGTGCAATGTTGCGTTATCAGGGGGAAACGACCTTGATTGATGCCGGGTTGCCGACACTGGATCAGCTTTTTGCTGGAGGGGAAATTCAGCGTTTTTTGCTTACACATTACCACATGGATCACGTTCAGGGGTTATTTCCGTTACGTTGGGGGTGTGGAAATGCGATCCCGGTGTACGCGCCGCCAGATCCTGATGGCTGTGACGATTTGTATAAGCACCCGGGAATACTGGCTTTTCAGCCGCCACTCAGCGCATTTCACCCGATTCAATTTGGCGATTTACAGATTACGCCAGTGCCCCTCAATCACTCAAAAATCACCTTCGGCTACCTGCTGCAAAGCCCTAACCGGGCTATCGCTTATCTCACCGACACCATTGGGCTGCCCGCCGATAGTGCGCTATTTTTAGCCAGTAAGAATATCGATTTGCTGGTACAAGATTGCAGCCATCCACCACATCATCTTTCCCCACACCGTCCGCCGCCACGTAATCATAATGATGTGACAATGGCCATCGCCATCAGTGAGTTACTAAAACCGGCAGCCACCTTGCTGACCCATATCAGCCACCAGTTGGATGCCTGGGCACTCGACAACACACTGCCCGACGGCATCGCCATCGCGCAGGATAATCAGATCATTAGCTTATGATAATGAGTGTTGCTGCATTTGGGCTGAAGATAATACTGTCACTCCCTCTTTCGGTGGAGCGAAAGCCTGATCAAGCAGCGCTTGTGCCACATCTTTGGCTTTAATTAAGCGCCATTTATCAGGTAATAAGGCAAACAACGGCGCGCTAAGGCTTTCCATCAAGCGCGGTTTAGTACGTTGACCGGCCAGCATTGAAGGACGGGCGAAAGTGAGTTGTGGCCAGCCCTGAGTTTGTAAATCTCGCTCTGCCTCACCTTTGGTGCGGTTATAGAACAGCCACGAGTTCGGGTTAGCCCCCATCGCGCTCACTAGCAGGAAGTGCCGCGCGCCAAGCCGCAAACCGGTTTCACCCGTAGCCAGCACCAGTCGATAATCCACCTGACGAAATGCCGCCTGACTACCCGCTTGCTGGCGAGTCGTACCCAGACAGCAAAACACCAAATCCACCGGCTCATCGAGAGTTTTTAGTAACTCGCCGATATTCTCGCCTTGCGGATTAATCAGTTTATTCATGGCTGGCAACGGCTTGCGAGTTGGCGCAATAATAGCGGTTACGCGGGCATCCAAACGCAGCAAGCGCAGTAACTCGCCCCCCACCAGGCCACTTGCCCCCAGTAATAATACCTTCGCCATCTGACCTCCTGATAAAAACGCTAGCGCCACCCCAACATGGAGATAATCATCAAATCAATTGATATGAATAATAAATACCAGAAACACCAGAACATAGCGAAGAAACTATGCCCAAAGTCATTGGAGTTTTGCAGGTAGGCAGCAAACGAATAACAAATCGGTCGGGAACCGATTTGAACAGCATTTATGCTAGCCCGTAGGGGGAGCCTCAAGGATGAGGCTCATTAATCCCGATGAGCTCACTGACTTTTAAGATCAACAACCAGTGAGTGATTTGGGTAAGTATTAGTAGCTAACATCCCTATAATTTCAAGGGCGAAGGGCCTGCATTCCAATACAATTTCTTGCCAAAACCAAGGGTATTATTGGTCATCTTGATTTCCAGCAAATTGAGCTGCCAGAGGGGGGCGGATACAACTTTAGCTACCGGGAAACGGCGGCAATAGTGCTGGCGGGCGATGTGCTCTGCGTCATCTTTTAATTCGGTTATCTCACCGCGATATTGAATGCCTTTTATCAAAGCTACCGTGCGCGGCTGGGTAGCAATTGTGCCGACCACCTCCGGGTTTATCTGCATCAGCTCGCCGTGACGGGTGTGCTTTTCTGTCATCAGATAAAGCGCCATTTTCGTTTCATCAAAGACATAAAAACAGTTGGCACACCACATATCCATACCGCTGCCAGTGCACAGCGTCAGTACATGTTGCTGGCGCAGGAAGCGGATAATGGAGATCAGATCATCAGGGTTATTCACATCACTCATTGTTCATATCACTTTCCAACTGAAAAACAGCCTTGAGTGTACATTAACTTTAGCTTGATTAACCTTGGCCCGACTCACTTTGCCACATCAGACGGTCGCGTGATGTCAGGTAACAGCAGGTTATACAGATAAAAATTCCCTTTACCGCCAGTGGTCTATCGCTATTCAGTTAAATTTCTCCTCTCGGGGGCGGCTTTTGCTCCTGTTTTGCCACATTTATCTCTAACGACAATAAGATGACAAGCATAACCTCCCTGATTATAGGGATTTAGACGAGTAACACCCTGATAACGTGATTTAGCTAACATTTACTGCATATGCTGAATTTGAATTTATATGCAATATTCCCGTATAAATTTGGATGTAACAAATAATTTTGGCTTAACAAATAAAATACAATTTAAATTAAGAACCCGCTTTCATTGCTAATATCGCATAATAATAGCTCTGGTAATGTATCTACTGTGTTAAATATAACCTTACTGTTTTGCATAATACCCAGTACAGTTTTGAATATATAACGTTTAAAATGAATAAAAGCAGCTATTTATTCATATTTTAGTCAAAAGGCATTTAGAAATAGGATAAAAACATGACATGCGTCACAGAATGAATAAATGTTATAGCTAGAATAGCCGTTATCAGATCGTTTTTAGAAAATCTTGTTTAAAACGACATCCTTGTTTAAAACCGGAAATTTGTTTAAAAAAACAGAGACCTTACACAAATGGAAAATAACAACAAGAAAATGGCGTATATAAGGCGGACAACGCATTTGATGATGCCGGCGCAACGTAGTTATTTTAATTTTTCTTATTACCATTATAGATAATATCCCTCCTGCGATGACATCCGCTTTTTATTGGATAGTCATTGTCTATGCACAATTTTAACAACAACGAAAATCTCTTGATATCTTTTCGTTATGTTAACTATTGTCTGCTTTCTCCGAAAAGACCAACACACAGTAATATTTCAACGCCTAATAGATTGTTGCTAATTACGACTCAATTTCTATTGGCTTGGTGTTTAAGTCTTTAGCAGAAAAATAGCTATCCTGTAAAAATTAAATGTCACTTTTGTCATTAATGCTAAATGACATGAGGATCACTATGCCTTAAATCCTGTCTTTTTTATGTAAAGACCAGGAATGGTATAAAGGCATCGTGTTGCGCAGAAAAGCAGACTTACTTATTAATGAGTTTTAATTCATTGATACGGACTGCTATACCAAAAATTTAATAAGCATTAATTTAAATAAACCAACAAATAATGTAGGCGTAATTGTCGCAGACAATTTGAGTGCGACCAGCGCGCAGAAACCGGAGCGTACACCATGACCTTAAAAATTATGGCTACGTGAGGATTTCGAGCACTGCTCAATCTCAAAGTGACAAGTAAAATAGCCTCTTAAAATAAAAGAGAATTTATGATGAAAAAATTAAATATCGCGGCGAGCACATCTGCCATCCCTTGTTTCGAATCACAACGTGAAGTGGTGGATGTTTTACATACCGATTTTACTGATATAGCTGCTGTGGTGCTTTCTGTTCAAGACATTAATAATGGTGTTATTGAAAGCATTCATTCATTAGGTCTGGATATTCCTATTTTTGCGGCTGTTTGTTGTGAAGAAGAGCTGAATACCGATGTATTACCGTCTTTAAATGGAGTATTTGAACTGTGCGGTGATAATACTGACTTTTACGGTAAACAACTGGAGTCCGCAGCTGAAAAATATGAAAAAGAGTTGCTACCTCCGTTCTTCAGTACATTAAAAAAATATGTTGAGATGGGGAATTCTACTTTTGCCTGTCCAGGACACCAAGGTGGTCAATTCTTCCGTAAACATCCGGCTGGACGTCAATTCTTTGACTTCTACGGTGAGACTATTTTCCGTTCTGATATGTGTAATGCTGACGTCAAGTTAGGCGATTTGCTTATTCATGAAGGCGCACCTTGTGATGCTCAAAAACATGCTGCAAAAGTATTTAATGCCGATAAAACCTATTTCGTACTGAACGGAACATCAGCTTCTAATAAAGTTGCCACCAATGCCCTATTAGCCCGTGGTGATCTGGTCCTGTTTGACCGTAATAACCATAAATCCAACCACCACGGCGCACTGATTCAAGCAGGGGCTACACCAGTTTATCTGGAAACTGCCCGTAACCCGTTTGGCTTTATCGGTGGTATTGATGCTCATTGTTTTGAAGAGAAATACCTGCGTGAACAAATACGTAGCGTCGCCCCGGAGCGTGCCAACGAAGCGCGTCCATTCCGCCTGGCAATTATCCAATTAGGCACTTATGACGGCACCATTTATAACGCTCGTCAGGTTGTGGATAAAATCGGCCACCTTTGTGACTATATTCTGTTCGACTCTGCTTGGGTGGGTTATGAGCAGTTTATTCCTATGATGAAAGATTGCTCACCACTATTACTTGAACTGAATGAAAACGATCCCGGTATTATCGTTACGCAATCAGTACATAAACAACAAGCTGGGTTCTCGCAAACCTCGCAAATTCATAAGAAAGATAAACATATTAAAGGCCAGGATCGTTATTGTAACCATAAACGTTTTAATAATGCCTTTATGTTGCACGCTTCCACCAGTCCATTCTATCCATTATTCGCAGCATTAGATGTTAATGCGAAAATGCATGAAGGGAAAAGTGGTCAGCGCATGTGGTTAGATTGTGTGAAGACCGGTATTGAAGCCCGTAAAATGATCTTAAATACCTGTAATATGATTAAACCTTTTGTGCCGGTAGAAGTTGATGGTAAACCTTGGCAAGAATATGACACCGAGGCTATGGCTCAAGATTTACGCTTCTTTAATTTTATTCCAGGCGAAAAATGGCATGCTTTTGAAGGTTATGAAGCATCACAATACTTTGTCGACCCTTGTAAATTGTTATTAACTACACCAGGCATTGATACCAATACCGGCGAATATACCGCTTCAGGTATTCCGGCCACTATTCTGGCTAACTTCCTGCGTGAAAATGGCATCGTGCCAGAAAAATGCGACCTTAACTCTATTCTGTTCTTATTAACGCCAGCAGAAGACTTGGCAAAAATGCAACATTTGGTGGCGCAAATTGCTCGCTTTGAACGTTTCATTGAAGAAGATGCATTGCTGAGTGATGTATTACCAACAGTTTATCGTAATAACGAAACTCGTTATAAAGGCTATACCATCGGTAAATTATGTCAGGAAATGCATGACCTTTATGTCAGCTACGATGTTAAACAGCTGCAAAAAGAAATGTTCCGCAAACAATATTTCCCTAAAGTCATGATGAATCCTCAGGATGCCAATATTGAATTCGTTCGTGGACATGCTGAATTAGTTCCATTATGTAAAGCAGAAGGCCGAATTGCCGCTGAAGGCGCACTTCCTTACCCACCGGGAGTATTGTGTGTTGTCCCTGGTGAAGTTTGGGGGGGGGCTGCTCAACGTTATTTCCTGGCACTTGAAGAAAGCATTAACTTATTGCCAGGTTTTGCACCTGAATTACAAGGTGTTTATTTACAAGTCGATGAAGACGGATGGAACCGCGCATACGGCTACATGATGAAAAACAAGTAAAAAAGAAGACTTCTATTATACAACACCAATAACTCAAACCTGCGGGAGATTATTCCCGCAGTCTCTGAAATTTAAAAAGAGATAATAAAAATGGGTAAAACAAATAATAAGATGGGAGTAGTACAGCTAACTATTCTGACTGCCGTCAATATGATGGGGTCAGGCATAATTATGCTGCCAACCAAACTCGCCGAAGTTGGGACGATTTCTATCGTTTCATGGTTAGTCACCGCCGTGGGTTCCATGGCGCTGGCTTATGCATTTGCCCAGTGCGGGATGTTCAGCCGTAAATCGGGTGGGATGGGCGGTTATGCAGAATACGCCTTCGGTAAATCCGGCAACTTCATGGCCAACTATACCTATGGCGCGTCCCTATTGATTGCCAATATCGCTATTGCCATATCTGCGGTCGGGTACGGAACTGAATTACTGGGTGCCACCTTAACGCCACTGGGTATTTGTATCGCGACTATCGGCGTACTGTGGTTGGCAACAGTGGCTAACTTCGGCGGCGCACGTATTACCGGGCAAATCAGTAGTGTCACTATCTGGGGGGTGATTATTCCAGTCGTGGGGATTTCGATTATTGGTTGGTTCTGGTTTAGCGGCTCCGCTTACGCGGCGGCATGGAACCCACATGGCGTGCCTACTTTTGAAGCAATCGGCTCCTCCATCTCGATGACATTATGGGCTTTCCTGGGTCTGGAATCTGCCTGTGCTAATACCGACGCCGTAGAAAACCCTGAACGTAACGTTCCGATTGCAGTATTGGGCGGGACTTTAGGTGCAGCGGTTATCTATATTATTTCGACCAACGTCATCGCCGGTATTGTCCCTAATATGGACTTGGCGAACTCAACAGCGCCGTTTGGCCTGGCATTCGCTTATATGTTTACCCCTGCAGTGGGTAAGATCATCATGGCATTGATGATTATGTCATGTGTAGGTTCATTGCTCGGCTGGCAGTTCACCATCGCTCAAGTATTTAAATCCTCTGCCGATGAAGGTTTCTTCCCGAAAATCTTCTCTAAAGTCAGTAAAGCTGATGCGCCAATCAAAGGGATGCTGACTATTGTTGCCATCCAAAGTGTCTTGTCGCTAATGACCATTAGCCCATCATTGAATAAACAATTCAATGTGTTGGTGAATCTGGCAGTCGTGACCAATATCATCCCTTATATTCTATCGATGGCAGCGTTGGTCATTATTCAGAAAACCGCCAATGTTCCACCGGCAAAAGCGCGCAAAGCCAATATCATTGCCTTTATCGGTGCGATGTATAGCTTCTATGCGCTTTATAGTTCAGGCCAGGAAGCCATGACTTGGGGTGCGATTGTCACCTTCCTGGGTTGGACATTGTACGGTTTGGTTTCACCACGCTTTGAATTTGCAACAAAGACTAAATAAGCAATTGAATGGTTCATATTGAGCCAAATAGAACTCATTTAAACTGATCAGGTGCCAGCAGATAAAAAAGTCAGGATGCAATGGGAAATTCCGGTAATAATGTTCCAAACCGCTACCCCCGGACTGGAATAAGATTATGTCGGACAGCCTTTGGTATCTCTATCTGCTGCGCACCACCAGTGGCATGCTGTATACCGGAATTACCACTGATGTGGCCAGGAGACTGACGCAGCATCAAGCTGGAAAAGGCGCAAAAGCGCTACGGGGCAAGGGAGAGTTAGCGCTGGTATTTCATTGTGAAGCAGGGGATCGCTCAACGGCGTTGAAGCTGGAATATCGAGTCAAGCAGCTCAATAAGCAACAAAAAGAGAAGCTGGTGGTGAACCAGCCCTCCTCATTGGTATCGTTGCTAGACGTTAGAACCGATTAAACGGTGCAGAAAATACCACTTCGCCATCGGCATCAGTCAATGCATCTTCTGCCAACGCGTACACCTGAAAGGCTTCTTCAGTATCAGGCCAACGGCAGGTTAATTGGTGGCGGGCCGCTGGCACAAAGCCAAAACGCTGATAATAGGCGGGATCGCCTAATACTACCACCGCGGCATAGCCGAACTCATTGAGCGAATCGAGACCTTCATAGACCAGCTTCTCAGCCAATCCTTGACGACGCAGACCTTCTTCCACTGCCAGCGGGGCCAGTGCAACCCACTGACGGTCTTCTCCGCCCACATCTACCGGGCTGAATGCCGCATAACCGACTACACCGCCTTCATCATCGGTTGCCACAATGCCCAGCGTCAGTAAGCCATCTTCGCGCAATTGTTGCACTAATTCTGCTTCATCATCGCCCTTAAATGCCTTGCGTAATAAGGCGTCGATCCCCGGAGCATCCACTGGAATTTCAACCCGGATCAGCACGATGCTAACGTACGGGAAGTACTCGCCGCACCCTCTTGCTGACCCGCCTCAATAAATTCCGCCAGTTGTTGCAGACCAACTCGCAGTAGCGTCGGCATGGATTCCAATTCAATGGCATCCATCAGATTTTTCACATACAGGCCCAATTCGGTATCCCCTTCAATTCGCAGCCGGCGCTGGAAAAATAGCGTATCCGGATCTTCTTTGCGGGCAGCGATCAGAATCAGATCGTTGGCATCACCGCTGAAGCTAACATCCGCCTCAGCCTGTTGGCTCACCACCAGCCTACCGTTTTCCACGGTCATAAACCATTGCAATGCGAGGTCACGCACTTCAATTTTTAACCAGCGAGACTCCAGAAACTCCAGATCTCCGTCCAGCAGCGCCTGACGGAATTGCCAGCCCAACACTTGCTCCAATACCTGGCGTTGCAAAGCAAATGGCGTAAATTTTAACGGCCTCCGCAGCAGCGCTGGCCCTTGGCGTACAAGGCGTGCTCGTAGTTCTCCCAACACAGGCTGACTCCTTTTTGGTGATATACCCTTTGTACTTGAAGCCACAGGGGTGTTGGCTACATTCACTCACCCAAATCACTTACTTATGTAAGCTCATTGGGATGAGTTCTTTTGCCGCCTACCTGCAACTCCAATTACTTTGGGTATTAATCTGTATAAAATAAAGTTCTATTTTGCCACATTGGCAGAATGTGGAAGCCTGTTATATCAATAAATTTTGCACCAGATCTTTGCTAAATATCAGAAGAATGGCACCAATGCGAAAGAAACTGCCCTAAATCAAGGTCAGTTCACGGCGGGTTAACTAAAATCGCCATTCGCTAAACTCTACTATCATCTTCGGATAGGGAAAATTCTATGGAGCTGCTTTGTCCTGCCGGTAATTTACCCGCATTAAAGGCCGCAATCGATAATGGTGCTGACGCGGTTTATATCGGCTTGAAAGATGATACTAATGCCCGCCATTTTGCCGGACTGAATTTCACCGATAAAAAATTACAGGAAGCCGTCAATTACGTTCACAGCCGCAAACGGAAATTGCATATCGCCATCAATACGTTTGCTCATCCTGACGGCTATTCCCGCTGGCAACGGGCTGTTGATATGGCAGCACAGCTTGGGGCTGATGCCCTGATTCTGGCGGATTTGGCAATGTTGGAATATGCCGCCGAACGCTACCCGGAAGTTGAACGCCATGTATCGGTACAAGCATCGGCAACCAATGATGAAGCTATCCGCTTCTATCAACGCCATTTTGATGTGGCACGAGTTGTTTTGCCGCGGGTGCTATCCATGCATCAGGTAAAACAACTGTCCCGCACCAGCCCGGTTCCCTTGGAAGTTTTTGCCTTTGGCAGCTTGTGCATTATGGCTGAAGGGCGGTGTTATCTTTCATCCTATTTGACCGGTGAATCACCCAATACTGTCGGTGCCTGCTCTCCGGCGCGCTTTGTGCGCTGGCAGCAAACCCCGCAAGGGATGGAGTCTCGCCTCAATGAAGTGCTAATCGACCGTTATGAAGATAACGAAAATGCCGGCTATCCGACCTTGTGCAAAGGGCGCTATCTGGTGGATGGGCAACGCTATCATGCACTGGAAGAGCCGACCAGCCTGAATACACTTGAACTGCTACCGGAATTATTTGCCGCCAATATTGCCTCGGTGAAAATTGAAGGGCGTCAGCGCAGCCCGGCTTATGTCAGCCAGGTGGCAAAAGTGTGGCGGCAGGCGATTGACCGCTATCTGGCCAACCCTGCGCAATTTTCCGCCAAAGAAGAATGGATGGAACAACTGGGTGCAATGTCCGAAGGCACCCAAACCACCCTGGGCGCTTATCATCGCAAGTGGCAGTAGCCGGAGGAAATATGAAGTACGCCTTAGGCGCAGTACTCTATTACTGGCCAAAAACCGATATTGAAACTTTTTATCAGGCTGCTGCCAGCAGCAGTGCTGATATCATTTATCTTGGTGAGAATGTTTGTACCAAACGCCGCGAAATGAAAGTGGGTGACTGGTTAGCACTCGCCAAAGACGTTGCCGCCAGCGGCAAACAGGTGGTGATTTCCACACTGGCCCTGCTGCAAGCGCCGTCAGAATTAAATGAATTAAAGCGCTATGTCGAAAACGGCGAGTTCTTGTTAGAAGCTAATGACTTAGGTGCGGTAAATATGGCGGTGGAGCGCGGTTTACCCTTTGTGGCCGGTCATGCCCTCAATTGCTACAACGCCTATACTCTGCGGATTTTGCATCGTCAGGGCATGATGCGCTGGTGTATGCCAGTTGAGCTTTCGCGCGATTGGCTGACTCATGTGCTGCAACAGTGTGAAGAACTGGGGTTCCGCAATCAGTTTGAAGTCGAGGTGTTGAGCTACGGTCACCTGCCGCTGGCTTATTCTGCACGATGCTTTACTGCACGCTCAGAAGATCGGGCTAAAGACGAGTGTGAGACCTGCTGCATTAAATACCCGCAAGGGCGGCCGGTGCTGTCACAGGAAGACCAACAGGTGTTTATCCTTAATGGGATTCAGACCCAAAGTGGCTACTGCTATAACCTCGGTAACGATCTGATTTCTATGCAAGGTTTGGTGGATATTGTCCGCCTTTCGCCACAAGGCATGGAAACGCTGGGTGTCATTGATCAGTTCCGCACCAACGAGTTGGGATTAAACCCACTGACACTGGCTGATAAAGCCGATTGTAATGGCTACTGGCGACGGCTCGCCGGTCTGGAATTAGTGTCATAAGCCAATAACAATAAGCCGGGTGAGCATCACTGCCCTCCCGGTTATTTATACTTATCAACGCTTAATCACAGTGACACTTTCGCGCCATAATCTCAATAATCTGACTGTCTGTTTGCCGCATCGCACCACAGGCCAGCGCACACAGATTAGCGATTGACTGGTCGACATCATCAGCGACGATCCCCTCATTGCCGGTAACCCCGCTGCTGTCTAATGCCATCAACACCGCCTTATACGCCGCACTGACACTGGTGGAGACTTTCATCGCACAACTGTTGGCCGCACCATCACAGATAATCCCGCTGATATCACCAATCATACTGCCAATGGCCAATGCTACCGGTTCATAACGTGGCTCCAGCAGCCACGCCATCCCTGCAGCAGCACCCATTGCGGCGGTGGTTGCGGCACATAATGCAGACAAAGCGGGTAACTGGCTGTGAATATAAATAGCCATCAAATGGGAAAGAATAAGCGCCCGCGCCAACTCTTCCTCACTGGCCCCTACGTGCTCTGCCACCACCAATACTGGCATGGTGGCAGCAATCCCCTGATTACCGGAGCCGGAATTACTCATCGCGGGCAACAGCGCCCCGCCCATGCGTGCATCAGATGCCGCCGCTGAGCGAATCATAATATCCGACAGTAAATCTTTAACCAGTAACCCCCGCCCGCGCTGACGCATCAGTGAAGCACCAATGTGCAAGCCATAGTTGCCCGTTAGCCCTTCTTGCGACAGTGCCCCATTCAATTTGGCGGCCTGTAAAATAAAGGCAATCTGCTCAAATGGCACTTGGGTGGCAAATTGATAAACCTGACGAGCCGTCGCCTGCTTCAGACAATCATGAGCATGACACGCCACCTGTTCTGACGGGGACTCTGACGCCAGTTCAAATAGAACATTGCCATTAATGACAATTCTCACCACATGAGTGTGGCCACCAGCAATAGTGACACAAGCCCATTGATCTTCGTGATATAGCGTGGCTTCGGCAAACAGGATTTCATCTCCCGTCTGTATATCGACTCGTACATCCCCCCGATCCAACATGGCTTTTGCTTCCGCCACCTGCTGCGAGCTGAGATTTTTCAATACCTCCAACCCACCATCAGGATTACCGCCTAATGCCCCGACTGCGGCGGCAATTGGTAATCCCACCATGCCGGTGCCAGGCACTGTCACACCCATACCATTTTTCATCAGGTTTGGTGAAACCCGCGCCTCAATACGCTCAGCTTTCGCGGGCAAATATGAAGCAGCAATGGCTGATGCCAACGCCAAGGCTATCGGTTCAGTACACCCTACGGCGGGTTGCACATCCCGTTGAATGACATGGATAAACGCAGTCCATAAAGAAAAATCAGTTGTGTTACTCATAATGAATACCTTCAAACATTTACAGCAGGTAATGTCAGATGCCGTTATTTCAAGAGAATGCCAGGAATGGAGAAATACACAGTAAAACACCGGTAATAATAATAACTGTTAGAGACAGACCTTTATATTTATGCAGTGCCGGAACTTTATAGACTAAATATGCAGGAATCAAACACCCCACCATGCCGAATATTGGGCTACAAATAGAAGTAAAGCTCAAGACTGGTGCATTTAATATAATCGCGCCCCATGCCAGTAATACAGCAAAGACCATGATTCCATTTTGCACCCAGCGCTCATTAATATTTTCAGGTGGCATGATGCGACGTAATATATTAAGCACAATACCTTGTGTCGCTTCACGGAAGCCTAAATAAACACCAAAGAATGCCGTCATTACTGCAAAGATATTTAAAATAACACTGACTACAGTTGCCCATCCGCCGGGGAAGAATTTAGCAGCGATAGCCAGCGCTGAAATATTTTGCTCATAAGCTTTAACCGCTTCATCGTGTCCCATTGCTAGCGTAAAGGAAACCGCATAGAAGAATACCGTGCAGAATAAAATACCAAAAGCAATATTCATCGCCCGCAGGGCTTTATGACGAGCTACTTCCAGTGACTTTTCCTTGGCCCGATATGAGATAACCATTGGACTGAGTGTTTGAATAAACAAGATAGACGTCAGGGTAAACGGCAGTGTAATTATTGCATTTTTTATTAGCAAACCCACGGGTGGCAGCATACCAACGTTGTACAAGTGCCACATCCCTACCATCGAAATACCCAATGCAGCCACCACCAATAACTTGGTAATCACCATAAAGCTCGACAGTTTGAACAACAGTTTTTCACCTCGGGAGGAGATTGCCACCAGCACACAAATTAGCACTAAACCATAAAAAGGATTATCGGATAATAGCCCTTCAGTTACACCGAATGTTTGTAAATAGGAAGCGCTGTCATTGGTAATGGCAGTAGAATAAACAAACATCCAGATAACCAGCATAATAAAATAGAGTGCGCCTAAGACGATCCCCCAGTTTTTCCCTAAATATCCACTGATAACACCGGGGTAGTCTTTACATTCTGGTGACTCTGCCAATGTATTAATAAATAATCGTTGGAAGAGATACATGGCAGGATAGCCAATAATAGATGAAAGCAAAAACACCCATAATCCCATTAACCCAACTTGCACGGGTAAAAATACAATCCCTGCACCGATAGCCATCCCAATACTCATTATTACCCAGCCAAAATCCGTGCTGTCAAACTTAATAGCTTCCTGCCATTCTCTCTCAGTCATCTTGGCATTTTTGGCTGCCGGAGAATCAATTAAAATGACACTCTTATTTGTTTTTGCCGTTTCCATAATCGGTCTCGCCTTAATCTCTGGTTAGTAAGTTTTATTGTTATAAATATGTACAGAGCGAGTTATCCGCTATTTAACCCATTCAGGAAAATAGCCGAGGGCAGGTGTTATTATTTTTTGGCTATATTACGCCGAGGAATAGAGAATGTTTTTTTCACTTAACCTAATTAACTCATCATGAAGGGAAAAATATTCTACAAAAAGAGTCTTATCCTGAATTTTAATCTACACATATGATCAATAAGCAGCATATTATTTCAATAAACAATAAGATATTCAATAAAGTATTGATAAATAAGGATTATACATGATTTATTAGTATATAAGCGCTGCGGTACATTATTTTTTCCACAGTAAATGTGTGACGATCATCAATAAAAATTAACCACTCAAATACAAAGGTTAATGTGATATTTGTCGATGTGGTCACATCTACCAGATCCAATAACACTTGAAACAGCATTAAATTTTTTATAATTGATTTATCGGCTAATAAATCAGAATAATTGACTAGATAGATCAACGGAGAGTGCTAAATTGGTCGAACGTTGAAGATAAAGATTCGGATGCGTTATGCTCCAATTGCGCATAGATTGGGTGCCCGCACTTGGGTATAGACCAAATTGATACGCACGGTTTTCAGCGCGGCTATTGTTTCAGCTACATTGCCAATGCTTGTTGGTAATCCTGATAGGCTTACCAGCCATTTAATCGCCGCATTTATTACCCCGTCTGCAACTATTATTTAGATTATGCTGCTAAGGGTAATAGCCTCACATTTCTGTGAGCCAGTTAGTTCGATCCTCAACGTCATTGGTGGTGCAGGTCGCCAGTCAGCAAACGGATCACGATGAGCTTACTCAAGTAAGTGACTCGGGTAAGTGCGCGCAGCTAGCACCCCTGCAACGTCGAGGACGAAGAGGATTCGTGCGTTCGCCCTTCAAGCGACTCGACATAAGGTTAAGATGGACGATTCTATGAATGACAACAATGTTGCTACAACAGATAAAGCACAAGTCCCGCTTTCTGTTCTCGATTTATCACCGGTAGCTCAGGGCAAGACGCCACGAGATGCATTTCACGCCTCGCTAGACTTGGCTCAACATGCTGAAAAGTGGGGATACCACCGCTACTGGCTGGCTGAACATCATAATATGACCGGCATTGCCAGTGCTGCGACCTCTGTGCTAATTGGCTATATTGCCGGTGGCACTAGCACCATCCGTGTCGGTTCAGGTGGTGTTATGCTGCCAAACCATTCACCATTAGTAATAGCTGAGCAGTTTGGCACCCTCGCCTCGCTGTATCCTGACCGTATCGACCTCGGTCTGGGCCGAGCACCTGGCACTGACCAGCGCACCATGATGGCACTACGTCGCCATTTGTCCGGTGAGGTAGATAACTTCCCGTCTGATGTGCGCGAACTGCAAAACTACTTTGCCGAAGTGCAACCTGGGCAAGCAGTACAAGCTGTTCCCGGTCAAGGTTTGCATGTCCCTTTGTGGCTGCTGGGTTCCAGCCTGTACAGCGCGCAACTGGCAGCGGCTATGGGCCTACCTTTCGCTTTCGCTTCGCATTTTGCGCCGGACATGCTATTCCAGGCGCTCAAACTGTACCGCGAAAACTTCAAACCCTCCGCTCAATGGCCGAAACCTTATGCGATTGTGTGTGTGAATGTCGTCGCCGCAGACAGCGAGCGTGATGCCCGTTTCTTGTTTACCTCGATGCAGCAGCAGTTTGTCAATCTGCGCCGTGGCACTCCGGGGCAGCTTCCTCCGCCAGTCGAAGATATGGAGAAAATCTTCTCGCCAGCCGAACAGTTTGGTATTGATCAAGCGCTGCGACTGTCCATTATTGGTGATAAGAGTAAAGTCCGACACGGGCTTCAGTCGTTATTGCGTGAAACTCAAGCTGATGAGTTAATGGTGAATGGTCAGATCTTTGATCACCAGGCGAGATTATCTTCATTTGAGATAGTTGCCAGTCTGCAACAAGACTTGCAAGCTGGGGAGCACTGCTAATCTATTGTAGGTAAATAGATTAGAGATAAAAAAACCAGCCCGAGGGCTGGTTTTTATGTTTAATCATCAAGGATGATTAAGGCTTATGCGTCACCGAAACGACGACGAGCGGGTGCGGCAGGCGCTGCGGCATCATCACGACGTGGTGCAGCTGAACGCTGACCATCACGATTGCCACGACGCTGTTCGCCAGCACCGGCTGGAGCACGGTCGCTACCGAATGAACGACGAGGAGGAGCACCAGCAGCACCATCACGACGCTCGCCACCGAATGAACGACCACCACCACGACGCTCACCACCACCGTTACCGCCAGCAGGACGCTCACGGCGTTCATGCGGCTGTGCATCACCCAACAACTGCATGTTCAGCGGTTTGTTCAGAATACGGGTACGAGTGAAGTGAGATAACATTTCGCCCGGCATACCTTTCGGCAGCTCGATAGTTGAATGCGAAGCAAACAGCTTGATGTTACCGATATAACGGCTGCTGATATCACCTTCGTTAGCGATAGCGCCAACGATATGACGAACTTCAACACCATCATCGCGGCCAACTTCAATACGGTACAGTTCCATCTCACCAACATCACGACGTTCGCGACGTGCTGGACGTTCGCCACCGTCACGGCTGTCTGAACGAGGTTCACGACGGCTGTCATTACGATCACGACCGCGATCACTACCACGGTCATCGCGAGTATTGAATTCACGCTGTGGACGACGCGGAGCTTCTGGCGGCAAGATCAGAGGACGTTCGCCCTGTGCCATTTTCAGCAGTGCAGCAGCCAGAGTTTCAATATCAAACCCTTCTTCTGGTTGCAGCTTAGCCAACAACGCACGGTACATATCCAAATCACTGCTTTCCAGCTGTTGGCCAACTTTAGCCGCGAATTTGGCTAAGCGACGTTCGCCCAGTAATTCGGCGTTTGGCAATTGGACTGGTGGGATAGTCATCTTCATAGTGCGTTCAATGTTCTGCAACAGACGACGTTCACGTCTATCAACGAACAGTAATGCACGACCTGCACGGCCAGCACGACCAGTACGACCGATACGATGAACGTAAGACTCTGAATCCATAGGGATATCGTAGTTTACAACCAAGCTGATGCGCTCAACGTCCAAACCACGAGCCGCAACATCAGTTGCAATCAGAATATCTAAACGACCATTTTTCAGGCGTTCCAGAGTCTGCTCACGTGCAGCCTGGTTCATATCACCATTCAATGCAGCGCTGTTATAACCGCTACGTTCCAAAGCTTCAGCCACTTCCAGCGTCGCGTTTTTGGTACGAACGAAAATGATAGCAGCGTCAAAATCTTCAGCTTCCAAGAAACGAACCAATGCATCGTTTTTACGAACACCGTCTACAACCCAATAGCTCTGGCTGATATCAGGACGGGTAGTCATGCTAGACTGAATGCGAACTTCCTGTGGCTCTTTCATAAAGCGACGGGTAATACGACGAATCGCTTCTGGCATAGTGGCAGAGAACAGCGCGGTCTGATGTTCAGCCGGGATCTGCGCCAGAATATTTTCCACGTCTTCGATAAAGCCCATGCGCAGCATTTCATCTGCTTCATCCAACACTAAACCACTCAGGTTGGACAAGTTAAGAGTACCGCGTTTCAGGTGATCTAACAGACGACCTGGGGTACCAACAACAACTTGTGGCCCCTGGCGCAAAGCGCGTAATTGAACGTCATAACGCTGGCCACCATACAGGGCTACCACGTTAACGCCGTTCATATGTTTAGAGAAGCTAGATAATGCTTCAGCAACTTGAATAGCCAACTCACGAGTTGGAGCCAGTACTAACACTTGTGGTGCTTTCAGGCTTGGATCAATGTTGTGTAACAGCGGCAGACCAAATGCGGCTGTTTTGCCACTACCGGTTTGCGCCATGCCGAGAACATCACGGCCGTTCAACAGGTGTGGGATACATTCCAACTGGATAGGAGATGGTTTTTCATAACCAAGATCAGTCAGAGCAGAAAGAATTGGAGCGGACAGCCCCAGATCAGCAAAAGAGGTTTCAAGCTCAGTAGTCATGTACACGTGCCTCATTAATAATGGCAGCCAGTCTACATAACTCGTCGAGAAAATTTTCAGTCATTTTCATTGAAAAGTGTGAACCGGCTCAAATTAGATTATAAAACGAACAAAAAGGCCATCACCTGTTAGGGTGATTAACGTTGGCAAAAACCAAGGTAGTCAGGCTAATAGTTGTTCGTCAGCTATTGCTGGTCCGATTCCGATAGGTCGTCTTGTTCTTGGCCCAAAAGCGCCAATTCCAACAATGCATAGCGGTGCTCAACAAAGTTATGAACGTTGTTAGCTACCGTCAGTTTGAACAGCGCCGAAGCGGTGTTCTTGTCCCCCAGACTTAGGTAATGTTTACCTAAATAGAAGTCAGTTTCACTGAGATGCTCAGCGAGCGAAGTGTTATCCGTTGCATCTACCTTAAGCCTTTCCATCAGCGTTTTTTCGCTGATCGTGCCTAGGTAGAATTCGACAATATTCCATCCCCATTGCCCTCTGTCCGATTTTTCATAGCGCTGTTGTAACGCTACTGCCGCTGTCTTGGGATCGATTTCTCTTTCCACCAGATACAGCCACAACGAACGGAAGGGATCATTTGGATCGTCTTGATAAAACGCCTGCAGATCATCCTGCGCTAACGGAAGTCGACCGCCATAATACAGAGCGATACCCCGGTTTAAACGCGCGTAATTGTAAGTTGGATCAAGCTCTAGTACAGAATCAAACGCTTCATAGGCAGCATCAAAATTGCCTGCCTGCGTTAAGTAAATCCCCAGATAGTTAAAAACTTCTGGCATATCAGGACGAATAGCTAACGCTTGCGAAAAATCATTTCGCGCTAGTGCCCGCAGCCCGAGGCTATCATACAGCACTCCGCGCTCATATAAAAGCTGTGCGCGCTCATCATCCGTAAGTGCCCGACTTGCAAGGATTTGTTCCATGCGAGCCAGAATCACTTCCTGCTGCAACGTAGGTTGCAACGGGATTGCCAATACCTCGTCTTTACGCCAATCATGGTTGCTGCATCCTGCCAGCATGAGTGCTGTCACAACGTAACACCAGCGCAAGAAAGGCTTCATTTCCTACTCCCGAAGACAAACATTGGATAAATATCCTTTCATCCATTTGTTTAACACAAGAGCATCCTGCCCTCGAGATAACACAGCTCCTCACTCATGAGTAAGGAGCTGTGGAATACTAATTACTCTGCTGCTTCTGGTGCCGGTGCTTCTGCATCAGGAGTCGTGGCTTCTTTCATGCTTAGACGAATACGGCCTTGACGATCAACTTCGATAACTTTAACTGGTACTTCCTGACCCATTTGTAGGTAATCAGTCACTTTATCAACACGCTTGTCAGCGATTTGAGAAATATGTACCAAGCCTTCTTTACCGCCACCGATGGCAACAAATGCACCGAAATCAACGATACGGGTAACTTTACCCGCATAGATACGGTTCACTTCGATTTCAGCAGTAATCTCTTCGATACGACGGATAGCATGTTTCGCTTTGTCGCCGTCAGTTGCTGCAATCTTAATGGTACCATCATCTTCGATTTCAATGGTGGTGCCAGTTTCATCAGTCAGCGCACGAATCACAGAACCGCCTTTACCGATCACATCCTTGATTTTTTCAGGATTGATTTTCATGGTGTAGATACGTGGAGCAAACTCAGAGATATCGCCGCGCGGTGTGCTGATAGCCTGTTCCATAACACCCAGAATGTGCAGACGCGCACCCTTAGCCTGGTTCAGAGCCACCTGCATGATTTCGCGGGTGATACCTTCAATTTTAATGTCCATTTGCAGTGCGGTGATACCGTCACGGCTACCGGCTACTTTAAAGTCCATGTCGCCCAAGTGATCTTCGTCACCCAGAATGTCAGACAGAACAACAAAGTTTTCATCTTCTTTAACCAGACCCATTGCAATACCGGCAACAGCGGCTTTAATCGGCACACCTGCGTCCATCAGGGCCAGAGAAGCACCACAAACAGAAGCCATTGAGGAAGAACCGTTAGACTCGGTGATTTCAGAAACCACACGCACAGTGTAAGGGAACTCGCTCGGGCTTGGCATCACTGCCAACACACCACGTTTCGCCAGACGACCATGGCCAATCTCGCGACGTTTCGGTGAGCCAACCATACCTGTTTCACCAACAGAATATGGAGGGAAATTATAGTGTAGCAGGAATGAGTCAGTACGCTCACCCATCAGCTCATCAATATTTTGTGCGTCACGAGCAGTACCCAGTGTTGCTGTAACCAGCGCCTGAGTTTCACCACGGGTGAACAACGCAGAACCGTGGGTACGTGGCAACACGCCAGTACGCACATCCAGACCACGGATCATGTCTTTTTCGCGACCATCGATACGCGGTTCGCCGCGCAGTACACGGCTACGAACTACATCTTTCTCAACGCTACCTAAGATATCCTGAATTTCCGCAGCATCTAATGTATCGTCTTGCGCCAACAGTGCTTCAGTTACATCAGCTTTGATAGCATCAACTTGAGTATAGCGCTCTTGTTTCTCGGTAATGCGATAAGCATCACCCAGACGTGCAGCAGCCAGCTCAGCAACGCGCGCATGCAGCACTTCGTTTACGGGCTCAGCATGCCAATCCCACTTAGGTTTGCCCGCTTCAGCAACCAAAGCGTTGATATTCTCAATCACAACTTGCTGTTGTTCGTGGCCGAACACAACCGCGCCCAACATTTGATCTTCAGACAAGATGTCTGCTTCTGATTCAACCATCAATACTGCACCCGCAGTACCGGCAACAACCAAGTCCAGACGGCTTTCTTTCAGTTCATCAGTGGTTGGGTTCAGCACATACTGATCGTTGATAAAACCAACACGAGCAGCACCGATTGGGCCGTTGAATGGAATACCTGACAGGCTCAGCGCAGCTGATGCACCAATCAGTGCCACGATGTCTGGGTTAACTTGTGGGTTAACAGAAACAACAGTCGCAATAACCTGAACTTCATTCAGGAAGCTGTCTGGGAACAGTGGGCGAATCGGACGGTCAATCAGACGGGAAGTCAGTGTTTCGCCTTCACTTGGGCGACCTTCACGACGGAAGAAGCTACCTGGTATACGACCAGCAGCGTAGGTACGCTCCTGATAGTTAACAGTCAGAGGGAAGAAACTCTGGCCTGGTTTAGCTTTCTTTTGGCCAACAACAGTAACGAATACTGCGGTGTCATCCATGCTGATCATAACGGCAGCAGTCGCCTGGCGAGCCATCATGCCAGTTTCAATGGTAACGGTATGTTGGCCGTACTGGAATTTACGAATAATCGGAGTCAGCAAAATAGTATCCTTATACTATGCGGTGCCGGATCGTATTGACGATCTCATCCACCTGTTACTCATACCTTCACACTGCATCCTCGCGACTAATGACAACCCTTAACTCCCATAAGTTAAAGTCTCTCATTAGCCGCGCGAACCTCTGCACCGGAAGATCCTATTTATACCCGTCATCTTTCAAGATGTTGATGTGTTGGCCGCGTTCAATCACCCAAATCACTTACTTATGTAAGCTCATTGGGACTCTTTCGCTTGCCGCCTTCCTACATCTCGAAATCTATTGGGCATACAAATCTTATAGAACAACAACAATATACTAACGTATTTTATCATTGCTTCTTAGAAAAAAGGGGCCAATTTGGCCCCTTTCTCCCGAAACTCGCAGACTTAGCGACGCAGACCCAGACGTTCGATCAGGGAAACATAACTCGCTACATCTTTACGCTTCAGGTAGTCCAGCAGCTTACGACGCGTGGATACCATACGCAGCAGACCACGACGACTGTGGTGATCTTTTTTGTGCTCGGAGAAATGACCTTGCAAATGGTTAATTTGAGCAGTCAACAGAGCAACCTGAACTTCGCTTGAACCGGTGTCATTGGCATCGCGACCGAAGTCAGCAACGATTTTAGCTTTCGCTTCAACACTTAGAGACATGATACAACTCCAAATATATAGATAAATTAAGACAGGCGCCGATCTCTAATTCAGCAACCCAATATGTAAGCCGCACTATTCTACTCTTTGAACTGCGGGATCGCAAGGAAGGCCTTGTGGCCTACTGTGTGTTTCCTGCTATTACACCTGCTACAACAGGGTTTGCACCATCCACATATTCAACAACCAAGCGTTTCGGAGCAACACGGCCATCTTCAGCAATCGTGCCGATACCAATGAAATTACGCTCTTCACCTTCAGTGATGCGAACCATCCCTTCACCAGGTGCTCCCGCTACATGTACTGGTTGCCCTTGTTTCACATAGGCCGCAACAGCAGGTAACAGATTGACTTCAGGGAAGTTTAACACCGCGCTATCCATTGGTAATAGCAACGCATCCAGTTCAACGTTTGGTGACCGCTCTTCTGCTTGCGCTGTTTCAACGATTGCAGTCAACTGTTCCAATGTCACCATACGGTCACTTGGATAAGTCGCCACTTGCAACCGACGCAGATAACTCACATGTGCGCCGCAACCCAGTAATTCACCTAAATCATCAATAATGGTACGAATATAGGTGCCTTTGGAACAGTGGATTTCCAGTTCCAATTCATTGCCTTCCCAGCGGATAAACAGCAGTTCGTAGACGGTAATACTGCGCGCCTCACGCTCTACTTCAATCCCCTGACGGGCATATTCATACAGAGGCTTGCCTTGATGCTTCAGCGCAGAATACATGGACGGCACCTGCTGGCTATCGCCACGGAAACTGTCCAACGCGGCATCCATCTGTGCCTGTGTGACATTAACTTCACGCTCGCTGATTAATGCGCCTTCGGCATCTGAGGTATCCGTGCGTTGACCTAAACGGGCAATCACCCGATAGCGCTTATCAGAATCGAGTAAGAATTGGGAAAACTTGGTCGCTTCGCCCAAACAGATAGGTAACATACCGGTCGCCAATGGATCGAGCGCACCGGTATGGCCTGCGCGGTTTGCGCTAAAGAGACGTTTTACTTTCTGCAAAACATCATTAGAGGAGAGGCCCAGCGGCTTATCCAATAACAGAACGCCGTTAATGTCACGGCCGCGACGACGTGGACGACCCATTACTTCTCCTCGTCGTTTCCTGGATTAACCTGACGTTCTACATCATTTTTGATGACATTAGTCACCAGGTTAGACATCCGCATCCCTTCAATCAGAGAATTATCATAAGCGAAGGTCAGTTCTGGCACGATACGCAAACGCATTGCTTTACCCAGCAGAGTACGGATATAACCGGAAGCATCTTGCAGCGCTTTAATGCCATTTTTTACTGTATCCGGATCAGCATTGTCAGTTAATACGTTCAGGAAGGTCACAAAGACTTTAGCGTAAGCCAAATCACGAGACAGTTCGATACCTGACACTGTTGCCATGCCAACACGAGGGTCTTTGATTTCGCGCTGTAAGATGAGTGCGATCTCTTTCTGCATTTCCTGTGAAACACGCTGAGAACGGCTGAATTCTTTTGCCATTTGGGATTCTCCAGACAATTTGGGGGGCCAAGGCCCCCCAAATGGATATAAGCAAATCAGAGGTGGTTAAGCGATGGTACGTTTAATTTCGATAATTTCGAAGACTTCGATCACATCGCCAGTACGGACGTCATTGTAGTTCTTAACGCCGATACCACATTCCATACCATTACGGACTTCGTTAACGTCATCTTTGAAGCGGCGCAGAGATTCCAGCTCGCCTTCATAGATAACCACGTTGTCGCGCAGAACACGGATTGGATTATTACGCTTAATCACACCTTCAGTAACCATACAACCAGCAATCGCGCCAAATTTCGGTGATTTAAATACATCACGAACTTCAGCCAAGCCGATAATCTGCTGTTTGTACTCAGGTGCCAACATACCACTCATTGCCTGCTTAACTTCGTCAATCAGGCTATAAATGACCGAGTAGTAACGCAGATCCAAGCCTTCGGTTTCAACAACACGGCGCGCTGAAGCATCAGCACGAACGTTGAAGCCAAGGATGATTGCGCCAGAAGCAGCTGCCAATGTTGCATCAGTTTCGGTGATACCACCAACGCCTGAGCCAACAATGCGTACTTTCACTTCATCGGTAGACAGTTTTTCCAGTGAATCACAGATAGCTTCACAAGAACCCTGTACATCAGATTTGATGACGATGTTCAGTTCAGAAACTTCACCTTCGGTCATGTTAGCAAACATGTTTTCTAGTTTAGATTTCTGCTGACGAGCCAGCTTAACTTCACGGAATTTGCCCTGGCGATACAGTGCAACTTCACGGGCTTTCTTCTCGTCACGAACAACAGTAACTTCATCACCGGCAGCAGGAACACTGGATAAACCAAGGATCTCAACTGGGATCGACGGACCAGCAGACGTGATATCACGGCCTAACTCGTCACGCATCGCACGTACACGGCCATACTCAAAGCCACACAGTACGATATCACCTTTGTTCAGCGTACCTTGTTGAACCAGCACGGTAGCTACAGGACCACGGCCTTTATCCAAGAAGGATTCGATAACAACACCGCTTGCCATGCCAGTACGAACTGCTTTCAGTTCCATGACTTCAGCTTGCAGCAGAATTGCTTGCAGCAAATTATCAATACCGGTACCGACTTTCGCAGATACCTCGATGAATGGAACATCGCCACCAAAATCTTCGGATATAATACCGTGTTGAATCAATTCAGTTTTAACGCGGCTTGGGTCAGCGGCTGGTTTATCAACTTTATTCACTGCAACCACAACTGGCACGTTCGCCGCTTTAGCATGCTGAATAGCTTCGATAGTCTGTGGCATCACGCCATCGTCGGCTGCAACAACTAGCACCACGATATCAGTCGCCTGAGCGCCACGGGCACGCATTGAAGTAAATGCGGCGTGTCCCGGAGTATCCAGGAAGGTGATCATGCCGTTTTCAGTTTCAACGTGATAAGCACCGATGTGCTGAGTAATACCGCCGGCTTCACCTGATGCCACTTTCGTGGAGCGGATGTAATCCAGCAGAGAAGTTTTACCGTGGTCAACGTGGCCCATGATGGTCACCACCGGAGCGCGGTGCTCGGCTGCAGCTTCAGCACCAGTATCACGGTCGCTCATCAGCGCTTCTTCCAGCTCGTTTTCACGACGCAGGATAACTTTATGGCCCATCTCTTCAGCAACCAGCTGTGCTGTTTCCTGATCGATAACCTGGTTAATGGTTGCCATTGCACCCAGTTTCATCATCGCTTTGATGACCTGAGAACCTTTAACCGCCATTTTGTTGGCCAGTTCAGCAACAGTTACCGTCTCGCCAATCACTACATCACGGTTAACGGCGACGACAGGCTTATTGAAGCTCTGTTGCAATGTGCTTGGTTTACGTTTGCCTTTACGGCCAACAGCACGTGCCTCTTCGCGATCAGCTTTAGACTCAGAGAGTTTATTGCCTTTCTTCTGTTTAGTCGCTTTACCACCACGGGTGCGGCTGCGGCGATCACCTTCAACTTTGGCGTCGTTTTCATCTTCCGCGGCGCGCGCATGTTGTGAGGTAGTTACATGGTAATCGGCAGATTCAGTCTGCTCAGCCACAGGTTCTGGCCATTTACCTTCATTTTCGGCTGCCATTTTACGGGCTTCCTCAGCAACGCGTTTAGCGTCTTCCTCGACCTTACGGCGTGTTTCTTCTTCTACTGAGCGTTTCAGCTCGGCAGCTTCAGCTTCACGGCGTGCTTTATCAGTCTGAGCTGGCTTGGTTTTTTCGTCGGTTTGTTGATTCGTCACTTTTTCTTTTTCCGCTGCTTGGCGCTTAGCTTTTTCAGCGGCCTCACGTTTGGCTTGTTCTTCGGCCGCACGTTTAGCTTTTTCTTCAGCGATTTTCTGCGCTGCTGCTTCCGCTTCACGTTGTGCCTGCTCTTCCGCTTCACGCTGTGCCTGCTCTTCCGCTTTCGCTTGTTCAGCTTCCGGCGTATTTACATAAGTGCGTTTCTTGCGGACCTCGATTTGCACCGATTTACTTTTTCCGCCGGTGCTCGGAATATTCAAGGTGCTACGCGTTTTGCGTTGCAGCGTGAGTTTATTAGGCGCACTACCGTGTTCACGGTTTAAGTGTGCCAGCAATGTTTCTTTTTCTTGCTGGGTAACTGAGTCTACTTCAGACTTCTTGATCCCTGCATCAGCAAATTGCTGTACCAAGCGATCAACTGGAGTCTGAATCTCATCTGCCAGCGATTTTACGGTTACATCTGTCATGCTGTTCCTTCCTGCTACAGTTTATTACGCGTTATCGCCAAACCAACAGATATTACGTGCGGCCATAATCAGCTCGCCGGCTTGCTCATCGCTAAGCCCTTCAATATCTGCCAGATCGTCGATACCCTGCTCGGCAAGATCTTCCAGCGTACACACACCGCGCGCAGCTAATTTAAATGCCATGCTACGTTCCAGACCGGCCAGATTCAGCAGGTCATCAGCGGGTTTTTGGTCGCCAAGACTTTCTTCTTGTGCCAGGGCCAGCGTGGTCAATGCAGCTTTGGCGCGATCACGCAGCGCTTCAACCGTATCTTCGTCAAGACCATCGATTTCCAGAAGCTCTTTCATTGGCACGTAAGCCAACTCTTCCAGAGAAGAGAAACCTTCCTCTACCAAGACGGTGGCAAAGTCCTCATCGATATCAAGATATTTGGTGAAGGTATCAATAGCGGCATGAGCCTCGGCCTGATGCTTCGCCTGAAGATCGTCCGCCGTCATTACGTTCAGTTCCCAGCCACTCAGCTGTGCTGCTAAACGTACGTTCTGACCATTACGGCCAATTGCCTGCGCCAGGTTACTGGCTTCAACGGCAACATCCATCGTGTGTTTGTCTTCATCAACCACAATTGACGCAACATCAGCTGGCGCCATGGCATTAATAACAAACTGGGCTGGATTATCATCCCACAATACAATATCAATACGCTCGCCGCCAAGTTCGCTGGAAACAGCTTGAACACGGGCACCACGCATACCAACACAAGCACCGACCGGATCGATACGTTTGTCATTGGTTTTGACCGCAATTTTAGCACGCGAACCAGGATCACGGGCAGCAGCTTTAATTTCGATCAATTCTTCGCCGATTTCTGGCACTTCAATGCGGAACAACTCGATCAGCATTTCAGGGCGTGAACGGCTGACAAACAGTTGAGCACCGCGAGCTTCTGGACGGACATCGTACAAAACACCACGGATACGGTCGCCTGGACGGAAGTTCTCACGCGGTAACATATCTTCACGGTTAATAACCGCTTCAGCATTATTACCCAGATCCAGTGCAATACTGTCGCGGTTAACTTTCTTAACCGTACCGGTCACAATCTCACCTAAATACTGGCGGAATTGTTCAACAACCATAGCACGTTCAGCTTCACGTACTTTTTGTACGATAACTTGCTTGGCGGTTTGGGTTGTAATGCGGTCAAAAGTGACAGATTCAATCTGATCTTCAACATAATCGCCCAACTGGAGCGAAGGATCTTCGTATTGAGCCGCTTCTAACGTAATCTCGCGGGTTGGCATCGTGACTTCGTCAACGGCAACCCAACGACGGAAGGTGTCGAAATCACCAGTTTTACGGTCAATGCTGACGCGAACTTCAATTTCTTGTTCGTATTTTTTCTTGGTCGCTGTCGCTAGAGCGGTTTCCAACGCCTCAAAAATCTTCTCGCGCGGAAGGGATTTCTCATTGGAAACTGCTTCTACAACAGCCAGAATCTCTTTGTTCATCCTAGTTGCCTCATCCAAACTTTAAAAGTGGGGTACCAGGTTCGCTTTCTGGATGTTGCTCAGCGCGAACACTTCATCTTTTCCATCCACAGTAACCGTGATCATTTCACCATCAACGGCTTTGATAATGCCCTGCCATTTACGGCGGTTCTGCATTGCCATACGCAAAACCAGAGTGACTTCTTCACCAAGGTAACGAGTATAGTGCTCAGCAGTGAACATTGGGCGTTCAAGGCCCGGAGAGGAAACTTCTAAGTTGTAAGCGACCGTAATGGGATCTTCTACATCCAAGACAGCGCTGACCTGGTGGCTGACATCAGCACAAGCATCAACAGTGATTCCGTCGTCACTATCAATATAGATTCGTAGCGTCGATTGGCGCCCCCGGATGAACTCAATGCCGACTAATTCATAGCCTAAGGCCTCAACCGGTGCTGAAATTATCTCTGTTAACTTTTGTTCTAATGTGGACAAGCCCACCCCCAAGACATAAAAAAAGGGCCTAATAGCCCAGTGATTCTGCTGTCAAATAACAAAAAACCCCGAAATTCGGGGCTTTATGCAACTGGACCCTGTTTGCCGCAAAGCGGCTTCGGTACAACTTTCTGACAAGTATTTTTTTCAAATTGAAATCGAAAGTATCTGAGGTCTACCGAATACAACATTTGAAAAAAAACACTTTAGGAAAGTGGTTGCGGGGGCCGGATTTGAACCGACGACCTTCGGGTTATGAGCCCGACGAGCTACCAGGCTGCTCCACCCCGCGTCCGAAAACGTGGCAAATATTACGTTGATAACGACAAAAAAGCAAGTTATCTGTCTGATTTGGTACCGAGGACGGGACTTGAACCCGTAAGCCCAATCGGGCACTACCACCTCAAGGTAGCGTGTCTACCAATTCCACCACCCCGGCACTGATTCAAATGGTTGTTTTTACTGTTTAAGTTTTCACAACCACTTTAAAACTTTCTTTCTCATTCTTACTACTGACTACTTTTGAAACATTACTGCGGGATATCACTACTCGGCTTAGCCGGCGCTACTGGTGCTGCAGTCTGCTCAGATTTCGCTGGCTGACCCAGATTTTCCCACTCGCTGCCTTTATTGCCCTGGTTGGTGCTCATATTACCCAAAATCAAGCTAATGACGAAAAACAGCGCCGCCAATACAGCCGTCATACGGGTCATAAAGTTACCGGAACCATTCGAACCGAACAGAGTTGCAGAAGCACCTGCTCCGAATGAGGCTCCCATATCCGCGCCTTTGCCTTGCTGTAACATGATCAGAGCAACTAGCCCAATCGAAATCAGCAAGAAAATAACCAGAAGAGCTTCGTACATAGTTGTACCTGTATCCTTGCGGGTTCACCGCATGCCAAATGCTTCTCACCCATCAAGCGGGGACTTATTCACCCACTTAAGCGGGTGTGAATACTAACCAAAGCGTCTAATACACGCAAGGGCAATTTCATTACATGGGTTCATTTGCAGAAAAAAACGCCAAGTTATTCAACTTCAGTGCAATTTACAGGGGAGAGCGACCTCTCCCTCAGCAAAAAAGTCATTAACCTGCTGCTTTCACTGCATCAGCAATCCGATTAGCCATTTCTGCAATCACTGATTCTGCGTCATCGCCCTCAACCATCACTCGGATTAATGGCTCAGTACCTGATTTACGTAACAGGACACGACCACGATCACCCAGTTCTTTTTCAACCTGACGGGTCACTTCTTCGACTGTCTCTGATTTCAGTGGATTATGATCGCCGGAGAAACGCACATTCACCAGGATTTGTGGTAACAATTTCATACCGCTACACAAATCATGTAAGGTCATATGGTTTCGTACCATTGCTGTCAGCACTTGCAGGCCAGCGACGATACCATCACCGGTGGTGGTTTTATCCAACAGAATCACATGACCGGAGTTCTCAGCCCCAATACGCCAGCCTTTTTCCTGCATAGCTTCCAACACGTAGCGGTCACCTACTTTGGCGCGAACAAATGGGATACCCAGCTCTTTCAAGGCTAATTGCAGCCCCATATTGCTCATCAAAGTGCCGACAGCACCGCCTTTCAGCTGGCCCTGACGCAAGCCTTCACGGGCAATAATGTAGAGGATTTGGTCACCATCAACCTTATTACCCAAATGATCGACCATCATCAGCCGGTCACCATCACCATCAAATGCCAGGCCAACATGCGCCTTCTCTGCAAGAACACGCTCTTGCAGCAAACGGACATCTGTAGCACCGCATTTTTCGTTAATGTTCATACCATCTGGCTCACAACCAATGGTTATCACGGTTGCCCCTAACTCACGTAATACACTTGGCGCAATGTGATAAGTTGCCCCATTGGCGCAATCGACCACAATTTTCAGTTCATTCAAACTGAGCTCGCTCGGGAATGTTCCTTTGCAAAATTCAATGTAGCGGCCCGCAGCATCCACAATGCGGTTAGCTTTACCTAATTCAGCAGACTCGACGCAAGTAAGTGGTTTTTCCATTTCGGCTTCAATGGCTTCCTCGACATCATCAGGCAGTTTAGTGCCATCAATTGAGAAGAACTTGATGCCATTGTCATAGAAAGGATTATGAGAGGCAGAAATAACGATACCGGCTTCTGCACGGAAAGTTCGCGTCAGGTAAGCGACCGCAGGGGTCGGCATAGGGCCGGTAAATGAGGCAGATAGCCCGGCAGCAGCTAAGCCAGCTTCAAGTGCAGACTCCAGCATGTACCCAGAAATACGCGTATCTTTACCAATAATAATTTTACGAGAACCATGTCGAGCCAGAACCTTTCCGGCGGCCCAGCCGAGCTTTAATACAAAATCTGGCGTAATCGGACTGTCACCCACTTTGCCGCGAATGCCATCTGTACCAAAGTATTTACGGTCGCTCATAATTTTTATTTATTCCTTCGCTGAAAGTGTTGCCTCGACGACTCGCATCGCCTCGACAGTTTCTTTGACATCATGCACCCTGACAATCTGTGCACCCTGCATGGCGGCAATAACAGCACAAGCCACACTACCGATAACCCGCTGTTGTGGTGGAACATTCAGCAGCTGACCGACCATTGATTTTCGTGACATCCCGACCAAAAGTGGCAACTCAAAATGGTGAAGTTCGGCCAAGCGTGCCAGTAGCTGATAATTATGCGCCAGATTTTTACCGAAACCGAAGCCTGGGTCGAGTAACAATTTACTTTTTGCGATACCAGCCGCAATACAGCGGTCAATGTTGTGCTTAAAAAACTGATTTACATCGGCCATCAGATCTTCGTAATGAGGGGACTGTTGCATACTCTGTGGCTGCCCTTGCATATGCATAAGACACACCGGTAACCCAGTTTTAGCCGCAGCTTCGAGTGCACCTGGCTCTTGTAATGAACGAATATCATTGATGAGATGAGCGCCCGCATGAGCCGACTCGGTGATTACCGCCGCTTTAGATGTATCGACAGATAACCAAACATCAAAACGTTTCGCCAGCGCCTCTACCACAGGCACAACCCGATCAAGTTCTTCTTGTTCACTGACTTCAGTAGCGCCTGGGCGGGTAGATTCTCCACCAATATCAATCAGCGTAGCACCGGCTGATAACATCCGTTCGGCGTGTTGTAATGCTTTATCAAGATCATTGTGGTGCCCACCGTCTGAAAATGAATCCGGTGTGACATTCAAGATACCCATTACTTGTGGGCGAGTGAGATCCAAAACCAGATCTCTGACCGTTAAATGCATGCGTTCGCGCCTTAAAGTGGCAATTCACTTCGATTCTATATACCCGTCATACTTAAAGTTACATGTGCATTGGCTACGTTCAATCACCCGAATTACTTACTCATATAAGCTCATCGGAATTATGAGCCTCATCAGAGGCCACCCTGCGGGCCAGCGCAAGCGCCGTTCAAAATGGTTTGCAACCAATTTGCCATTCACTTGCCACCTTCCTGTAACTCGAATTAGTTAGGGTATATATGACAATAAAAAAGAAAAACCCCGGGCAAGCCCGAGGTTTATATTAATCACAACGCTTTATACTCGGTCTACTTCAAGCTGCATGTGCGTTAGCTGCTCTCTCACCCGAATCATTGACTGGCGTCAACTTATCGGGATGATGAGCCTCATCAGAGACTCACCCTGCGGGCCAGCGCAAGCGCCGTTCAAAATGGTTTGCAACCAATTTGTCATTCACTTGCCGCTTTCCTGCAACTCGAATTATTTAGAGTATAGATGCCAACAGTAGACTTACTTATCGCCCAACTGTTCTGACATTGTATTGCCTGGCGTTGGTGTATGTGGCTCATCAACCGGCGTAGGTGCCTTTGGCGTACTATCGTTGTCCGGCGATTTAGTCTTGTTCGCATCATCCCAACCCGCTGGCGGGCGAACTTCTTTGCGATTCATCAAGTCATCAATCTGCGGTGCATCAATAGTTTCATACTTCATCAGCGCATCTTTCATGGAATGAAGAACATCCATGTTTTCTAACAGCAACTTACGTGCACGCTGATAGTTACGCTCAATAAGTAATTTAACTTCCTGATCGATAATACGCGCTGTTTCATCAGACATATGCTTGGCTTTCGCCACTGAACGGCCAAGGAATACTTCGCCTTCTTCTTCAGCATACAGCAGCGGCCCCAGCTTCTCGGAGAAGCCCCACTGAGTCACCATGTTACGCGCAATAGACGTAGCCACTTTGATGTCATTCGACGCACCGGTAGACACTTTTTCCGGGCCATAAATGATCTCTTCAGCAAGACGACCACCATACAAAGTCGAGATCTGACTTTCCAATTTCTGACGGCTTGCACTGATTGCATCACCTTCAGGCAGGAAGAATGTCACACCCAATGCACGACCACGAGGAATAATGGTCACTTTGTGTACTGGGTCATGTTCAGGCACCAAGCGACCAATGATCGCATGCCCTGCTTCATGATATGCCGTTGATTCTTTCTGCGCTTCGGTCATTACCATGGAGCGACGTTCCGCGCCCATCATAATTTTATCTTTCGCTTTCTCGAACTCAACCATGGAAACGACGCGCTTGTTACCGCGTGCGGCAAACAGTGCGGCTTCGTTGACCAGATTGGCCAGGTCAGCACCAGAGAAGCCTGGTGTACCACGAGCGATAACAGAAGCATCAATATCGATATCTAGTGGTACGCGGCGCATGTGAACTTTCAGAATCTGTTCACGCCCACGTACATCCGGTAAACCAACCACAACCTGACGGTCGAAACGGCCCGGACGCAGTAACGCCGGGTCAAGAACGTCTGGACGGTTAGTTGCCGCGATAACGATGATGCCTTCATTACCTTCAAAGCCATCCATCTCAACCAGCATTTGGTTCAGTGTCTGTTCACGTTCGTCATGACCGCCACCCAGACCTGCACCACGCTGACGGCCTACCGCATCAATTTCATCGATAAAGATGATACAAGGCGCAGCTTTTTTAGCCTGTTCAAACATGTCACGGACACGGGATGCACCCACACCAACGAACATTTCTACGAAGTCAGAACCCGAAATAGTGAAGAATGGCACTTTAGCTTCCCCTGCAATAGCTTTCGCCAGCAAGGTTTTACCTGTCCCCGGAGGGCCCACCATCAATACGCCTTTCGGAATTTTACCGCCCAGTTTCTGGAAACGGCTTGGCTCACGTAAGTATTCAACTAATTCACTGACTTCCTCTTTTGCTTCGTCGCAACCCGCCACATCAGCAAAAGAAGTTTTTATCTGATCTTCTGTCAGCATTCGGGCTTTGCTCTTGCCAAAGGACATTGCACCTTTGCCACCGCCGCCCTGCATTTGACGCATAAAGAAGATCCAGACCCCAATCAGCAACAGCATTGGGAACCAAGAGATAAAGATAGAGGCCAGCAAGCTCGGCTCTTCCGGTGGCTCGCCAACAACTTTCACATTTTTAGTCAATAAGGTATCTAACAGCTTTGGATCGTTGACCGGAATGAAAGTCGTATATTTGCTGTTATCTTTCTTACTAACGTTAATTTCACGTCCATTGATACGTGCTTCACGAACCTGATCTTGGGTTACGTCGGACATGAAAGTAGAGTAATCCACTCTACGGCCATTCGATTCGCTGGGTCCAAAGCTCTGGAATACAGACATCAATACGACTGCAATAACTAACCAGAGAATTAGGTTTTTCGCCATGTCACTCAAGGGATTAACCTCATATTACAACTGTGTTAACAAACAGCGTTAGGGTACTACAGTTTCCGCCCTGTCGCTACAATGTACACTTCACGCGATCGCGCGCGAGAAGCGTCTGGCTTACGAATCTTAACTTTCGTAAACAGGGAGCGAATTTCCCGTAGGTATTCGTCAAAGCCATCTCCCTGGAACACCTTCACTAGGAAATTTCCGCCTGGTGCTAGTACATCACGACACATATCTAAAGCTAATTCAACCAGATACATTGATTTAGGAATATCGACTGCCGGAGTACCACTCATATTCGGGGCCATATCACACATGACCACCTGAACCTTTTTATCCCCAACACGTTCAAGTAAAGCTTTCAGAACCAGTTCATCACGAAAATCGCCCTGAAGGAAATCGACACCAACGATAGGATCCATTGGTAGAAGATCACATGCGATGACCCGCCCTTTACCACCGATCTGGGTTACAACATATTGGGACCAACCACCAGGTGCTGCGCCTAAATCGACCACAGTCATACCCGGCTTAAAAAGCTTATCGCTCTGTTGTATTTCATCAAGTTTAAACCAGGCGCGGGAGCGTAGCCCCTTTTTCTGTGCCTGAATGACATATTTATCGCTAAAGTGTTCTTGTAACCAGCGACTGGAGCTAGCCGAACGCTTTTTATTAGACATCTCTTTTTCCAACTATCTTAATTAAGAGCCCGCGCATCTGTTGCTTAGCTCGCGTAAACTCCCTCTCGGCGTAGACCGATTTGGTGATACACATGAGATGGCGGTAGAATGAACCGTTTTCAATCCCAACTTAAGCAAAAAAGACGATGAATCTGAATAACAAACAAAAACAGCACCTGAAAAGCTTGGCCCATCCGTTAAAACCAGTAGTGATGCTAGGCAACAACGGGTTAACCGAAGGGGTGCTGGCTGAAATCGAACAAACGTTGGAACATCATGAACTTATCAAGGTGAAGATCACTGCAGAAGAGCGTGAAACCAAAGCTCTAATTGCTGATGCCATCGTGCGTGAGACCGGTGCCGTTAACGTCCAAATCATCGGTAATATTTTAGTGCTCTATCGTCCGGCAAAAGAGCGTAAAATTATTTTACCGCGTTAATGACGCTTGTTTTAGAGAAAAGGTGCCATGCACTTTGTTCTGATAAAAGGCCGCAAGCGGCCTTTTACTTTTCTTTACAACTTCATTTTTTATAAACAATGCGTACTTACTATTCAGATGAACAAGTATTACACATAATCTACGGTAAGAATTTCATATTCTACTTCGCCACCTGGAGTGCGAATAACAACCACGTCATCGACTTCTTTACCAATCAGGCCACGAGCAATAGGTGAGTTAACTGAAATAAGATTTTGTTTAAAATCAGCTTCGTCATCACCCACAATACGGTATTGCTGCTCTTCTTCAGAAACCACATTTAATACACGCACAGTGGCACCAAAAATAACGCGACCATTATTCGGCATTTTGGTGATATCAATCACCTGCGCATTAGAAAGCTTCGCTTCTATTTCTTGAATACGACCTTCACAGAACCCTTGCTGCTCGCGGGCTGCATGATATTCTGCATTTTCTTTTAAATCGCCATGTTCACGAGCAGTAGCGATATCAGCAATAATTTTAGGGCGGCGAACGCCTTTTAAATAATCCAGTTCTTCGCGCAGTTTCTCTGCGCCATTTACCGTCATCGGAATCTGTTTCATCTTTTAAATACCTCTAAATCTGTCCTGTTCAAAAAACCGTCATCCTAACGTTTTCGAATGAAAATGCGGTTAGCCAGACACCCTACCCGCCTCCAGGCGATAAACAAAAAAAATCACCCCGGAGCCAAAACCCCAAGTCAGGATCAATTTTGCATTTTGATATGCATTTTAACGTAGAGTTCCTTTAGGGTCATCGTTTACTTTCGCCCTCGTTGCACCGTAGTATGGCAACACGTTATTCAGCAGTTATACCGAAATTATGCATTTTTCACGAATTGTCAGTGGATTGGCCTGTGCTATTGCGATCAATATCAGCATATCTAACGCCAATGCGGCTCAGGTCGAGAATTACACACAATATCTGCCTGATGGGGCAAATCTTGCGTTAGTCGTACAAAAAATCGGGGCTACAACGCCAGCAATAGACTATCACGCTCAGCAGATGGCATTGCCTGCCAGTACGCAAAAAGTCCTGACTGCGCTGGCGGCATTATTGCAACTTGGGCCAGATTTTCGCTTCAATACCACATTGGAAAGCCACGGCACGATTAGTGATGGGATTTTACGTGGCAATTTGATAGCACGTTTTGATGGCGACCCCACTTTAACACGCCAGCAATTGCGTAATATGGTCGCGACATTGAGAAAGTCAGGCGTAAAACAAATCGCCGGTGATTTGATTATTGATACGTCGGTGTTTGCCAGCCATGACAAAGCTCCAGGCTGGCCATGGAACGACATGACACAGTGCTTTAGTGCGCCGCCTGCGGCCGCGATTGTCGATCGTAACTGTTTTTCTGTCTCTCTTTATAGCGCACCGAATCCAGGTGACATGGCATTTATCCGAGTCGCATCTTATTACCCGGTGCAAATGTTTAGTGAAGTTCGCACCTTAGCAAAAGGTTCGCCTGATGCGCAATATTGCGAATTAGATGTAGTGCCTGGCGAATTAAACCGATTCACTCTTACCGGCTGCCTAACGCAGCGCAGTGAACCGCTACCCTTAGCCTTTGCAGTACAAAATGGGGCCAGCTATGCCGGTGCTATTTTGAAAGATGAATTAAAAAAAGCTGATATCCAAATTGATGGCAGTTTACGCCGCCAGACGACACCCAATGCCGCTGGAACCGTGTTAGCTCAAGCTCAATCAGCGCCGCTACATGACTTGCTGAAAATCATGTTGAAAAAGTCTGACAACATGATTGCTGATACCGTATTTAGAACTATTGGTCATCAGCGTTTTGGCGTACCGGGGACATGGCGCGCCGGTGCTGATGCTGTGCGCCAGGTATTGCGACAAAAAGCAGGTGTGGATCTGGGGAACAGTATTGTCGTGGATGGGTCGGGCTTATCACGTCATAACCTTATTTCACCGGCAACCATGATGCAGGCCTTACAGTATATAGCACAGCATGATCAAGAACTTAACTTCATTTCAATGCTGCCATTATCAGGCTACGACGGCACACTACGCTACCGTGGTGGACTGCACGAAGCGGGTGTTGACGGCAAAGTTTCAGCTAAAACCGGCGCATTACAAGGCGTCTACAATTTGGCTGGATTTATTACTACCGCCAGTGGGCAACGCATGGCTTTCGTGCAATTCTTGTCAGGCTATGCGGTGCCACCAGAAGATCAAAAAAATCGCCGCGCACCCTTGGTACGTTTCGAAAGCCGGCTGTATAAAGATATTTATCAGAACAACTAAAAACGATGAAACTACTGATTGTCGAAGATGATGAACTACTGCAACGAGGAATAGCTATGGCGCTGACCAGCGGGGGCTATGCCTGCGACTGTGCTGGCACCGCGGCACAAGCGCATAGTTTGTTACTCTCCAGTCAGTACAGCATGGTTATTCTCGATCTCGGTTTACCGGATCAGGATGGCGCAGTATTGCTGCGTCAATGGCGACGCCAGCACATCACGCTACCCGTGCTCATCCTCACTGCTCGTGATGCCCTTGAGGATAGAGTTGATGGACTGGATGCCGGTGCTGACGATTATCTGATAAAACCCTTTGCTCTGGCAGAATTATTGGCTCGTGTACGAGCGCTTATCCGCCGCTATCAAGGGCAAAGTGATAATCTGATACAGCAAGATGACCTAAGCCTCAACCTATCAACACAGCAAGTGTGTTTGCAGGGTCAGCCGCTGGAAGTCACACCGAAAGAATTTGCGATTTTGTCACGTTTAATCATGCGAGCGGGTCAAACCGTCAATCGTGAGTTGTTGCAACAAGATCTGTATACTTGGAGTGACGATCTTGGCTCCAATACGCTGGAAGTACATATCCATAATCTGCGGCGTAAATTGGGTAAGGATCGGATCCGAACAGTTCGGGGTATTGGCTATCGGCTGGAAGCACTATAATGATCAGTATGCGGCGCCGTCTCATTTTAATGTTAGCGTTAATATTACTGATTACCCAGTTGATCAGTGCATTTTGGTTGTGGCATGAAAGCCAAGAACAAATTAGCTTTTTGGTCGATGAAACACTGAGCGCCAAAGTGCGTAATGAACGGGTTGATACTGAAATAGCCGAGGCCATAGCCTCACTTCTTGCACCGTCACTCATTATGATGACAATTACTCTGCAGCTTTCTTTTTGGGCCATCAGTTGGATAATTCGACCGCTGGATCAATTACAGCAGAAATTGGCTGAGCGCTCCGCAGATAACCTGACCCCTGTCGTGGTAAATAGTGACATGCAAGAAATTGTCTCTGTGACTTCTACCCTTAATCAATTGCTATCCCGACTCTCCAATACCATTGCACAAGAGCGCCTGTTTACCGCCGATGCGGCACACGAGCTACGTACCCCTCTTGCCGGTATCCGGCTGCATCTTGAATTAATGGAACAACAAGGTATTGCTGAAAGTAAGTCCCTTATCAGCAGAATTGATTTATTGATGCATACCATTGAACAGCTATTGATGCTGTCGCGGGCAGGTCAGAATTTTGCCAGTGGCCTTTATCAGACATTGGATTGGATAGAGAACGTGGTGCAACCACTGAAAGAAGAGCTGGGAGAAATGTGTGCTCAACGTCAGCAAATCCTACGTTGGGAACTCCCCGCTGATGCTCAAACTCAGGGCGATGCTACATTGCTGCGTTTAATGCTGCGTAATCTGGTTGAAAATGCACATCGCTACAGCCCGGTCGGTAGTCAAATTTCAGTCAAACTGTCCTCTGAAGCGCAGGGCACGCTGTTGCAAGTCATGGATGAAGGGCCAGGAATAAAGCAGGAACAAGCAGGTGAACTGACGCAGGCATTTCGCCGAATGGACCAACGCTATGGCGGCAGCGGCTTAGGGCTGAATATTGTGATCCGAATTGCCCAACTACACCAAGGCAGGCTAACCCTGGAAAATCGTTCTGACCGTTCAGGGCTAAAAGCACAATGCTGGATACCGGCGATCACACACAGCTAGACGGATTTACTCATAACAGCATTCCTCTTGCAAACAAAAGAGCCACCACGAATGGCAGCCCTTGTTCACATCCTACTTCACTGACGTGCAGCTACTGAGAAACTTAACGTTCGTAGATGAACTCTACGCCGTCATCATCTTCTTCGTCCCAATCATCGTCGTCTTCTGATTCTGCTTCAGCTTCCACTTCAGCCAGTTGTTCACGATGATAATCGTCCCACATGAATTCAACTTTTTCTGGCGTGCTTTCAGCAATAGCCATCGCTTTAGGTTGTGAGTTCAGGAAGTTCATTACATCCCAGCATAAGGCGTTCACGTTATCGCGATTTGCAGCTGAGATCATATAATACTTATCTTCCCATCCCAGAGCTTCTACGATGGCCTTAGCACGTGCTTCAGCTTCTTCCGGCCCTACCAGGTCAATCTTGTTGAAAACAAGCCAGCGTGGCTTCTGGGCAAGATTTTCGCTGTATTGTTGTAGCTCATTAATAATGATTTTGGCATTTTCTACCGGATCAGATTCATCGATCGGGGCCAAATCCACTAAATGCAACAGTACGCGGCAACGTTCCAAATGTTTGAGAAAACGAATACCTAAACCAGCACCATCAGAAGCGCCTTCAATCAGACCTGGGATATCAGCTACCACAAAGCTCTGCTCGTGATCCATACGAACCACACCTAGACTTGGGATCAGCGTAGTAAATGGATAATCAGCAACTTTTGGTTTAGCAGCAGAAACAGCACGAATAAAGGTTGATTTACCCGCATTCGGTAAACCCAACATTCCCACATCAGCCAATAACAGCAGCTCCAGCATCAGCTCACGAGTTTCGCCTTCCGTCCCCATAGTTTTCTGACGAGGTGCGCGGTTTACTGAGGATTTGAAACGGGTATTACCCAGCCCGTGGAAACCGCCTTTTGCCACCATCAGGCGCTGACCGTGGCGAGTCATATCGCCAACAATCTCACCGGTACCTTGATCCAGTACTCGAGTACCAACAGGGACTTTAATGGTGATATCTTTACCGCGTTTACCAGTACAGTCACGGCTCTGACCATTCTCACCGCGCTCAGCCCGGAAAGACTTCACAAAGCGATAGTCAATCAGTGTGTTGAGGTTTTCATCAGCCAGCAGGTAAATATCACCGCCGTCACCACCATCACCACCGTCAGGGCCACCATTAGGAATATATTTCTCGCGACGGAAACTGACACAACCGTTACCACCGTCACCGGCTACAACCAAAATTGTAGCTTCATCTACAAACTTCATTTACTTTCTCCGTAAATCATTCACCGAGCTGCTATTTTTGCGCAGCAACCCGATTTATTTCTGTCCGACGTGGCCACCAACGGTGCCCAATTGCGGAAAACATTGCACCTGCCACTACCACGAATGCGCCTACGTATCCCACAAAGTTGAGAGATGGTGCGGCGAACATATCTGGCCAGGCCAGCGCCAATAAAATTGAAAAAAACAAGGTAAACAGCGGCGTCAGTGTGACGAGTGCGCTTACCTGCGCGGCCTGCCAGCGCGCCATGGCTTCAGCCAAAGCCCCATAACCAACCAGAGTATTAACCCCACAGAACAGTAAACAGGCAAACTGCCACCCATTTAGCTGAAAGATAACGGCGGGCTTTGCTAATGGGAATAATGTGATTGCACATAAAGTGTACAACAATAATAGGATTTGTTGCGATGCCATACGCCTCAATAGCACCTTCTGGGCAACACCATAGCTGACCCAGACAACCGCAGCACAGACCCCTAATGCCACGCCAAGGGTATAATCAGTCATGCGGGTAAAGAGTTCATGCAAACTAGTATTAAAAAATAACAGTAGCCCACAAATCAGCATGACCGCACCAATAACCTGGGTGATGCGCATCCGCTCTTTTAAAATCAGCACACTGGCAACCATCATCCCTACCGGCGAGAGTTGCCCGATAACCTGAGATGTGGTCGGGCTGAGATATTGTAATGATGAGCTGAAGAAGATGAAATTCCCCAGCAAGCCACAAGTCGCAACTATCAGTAATACTAGCCAGCGACGTTGGCGAAAAAGTTTAAGAGAAGGCAACTGACGACGTGAAGCCAGAATAATCCCCAAGCCGATAGTCGCCATCATAAAGCGATACCAAACAATGGTATAAGGTTCCATGACCTCAAGTACTTGCTTCATTGCAATCGGCAAGGCACCCCAGAATACGGCAGTGGTTAGTGCCAAAAAAATACCTAAACCAGCCTGCTGCTTCGTATCCATTTTTTACCAGGGGGGTTAACCCAGAAATGTAAAAAGCCCCGCAACGAAATTGCAGGGCTTACATCTATTTACAGGACGCGAAAAACTTATTCAGCTTCGATGCTGATAAATTTACGGTTTTTCGGGCCTTTAACTTCGAACTTGACTTTACCGTCTTTCAAAGCAAACAGAGTGTGGTCTTTGCCGCAACCTACGTCGATGCCTGCATGGAACTTAGTGCCACGCTGACGAACGATGATGCTGCCTGCCAAAACTGCTTCGCCGCCAAAACGTTTTACGCCAAGACGTTTACTTTCGGAGTCACGACCGTTACGAGTCGAGCCACCAGCCTTTTTATGTGCCATTTATCCGCTCTCCTAAATCTTAAGCGCTGATACCGGTGATTTTAACATCAGTGAACCACTGACGATGACCTTGCTGCTTACGGTAATGCTTACGACGACGGAATTTAACAATCTTAATCTTCTCGCCACGACCGTGAGCAACGACTTCAGCCTTAACCACGCCACCGACAACTAAAGGAGCGCCGATATTGATTTCTTCACCGTTAGCAATCATCAGAACTTGGTCAAACTCAACAGCTTCACCAGTTGCGATGTCCAGCTTTTCCAGGCGAATGGTTTGACCTTCGCTTACTCGGTGTTGTTTACCACCACTTTGGAAAACCGCGTACATATAAAACTCCGCTTTCCGCGCACTCCACTTTTGTAGTCCAGAGCGCACTATAAATATTCACAATAGGGCGCGAATTCTACGCAAAAATGTAGTGAATGACAAGTATATAATCAGCTCAAGAGAAGAAAAAAAGCACAGTTTCTTACATCTCGTTTATTTGATGGATTTTTCAAGTACAATCATAGTCTCAGGGAACGTCATGTAATAATGTGGGCGGTAATCTCGTCGCAGTTAAAGAGAAAAATAGCTGAATATAACAATGAACCTAGAAAAGATTATCGACTTAACCGCGCCAGATATGGCGGCTGTAAACACAACCATTCTCGATCAATTGAACTCTGATGTTGTTCTCATCAATCAATTGGGCCATTACATTATTAGTGGCGGTGGGAAACGTATCCGTCCAATGATCGCTGTTCTGGTGGCTCGAGCGCTTGGCTATCAAGGCACTAAACATATTACGGTCGCGGCATTGATTGAATTTATCCATACAGCCACTCTGCTGCATGATGATGTCGTCGATGAATCAGATATGCGCCGTGGTAAGGCTACAGCCAATGCCGCCTTTGGTAATGCTGCCAGTGTATTGGTGGGCGACTATATCTATACGCGCTCATTCCAGATGATGACCAGCCTTGAATCGCTGCGTGTTCTTACATTGATGTCAGCCGCAACCAACGTGATTGCGGAAGGCGAAGTCTTGCAGTTAATGAACTGCAATAATCCTGACATCACTGAAGAAAACTATATGCAGGTCATTTACAGCAAGACAGCCCGCTTGTTCGAAGCAGCTTCGCAGTCGGCAGCAGTCTTGTCCGATGCGACTGAAGAGCAGGAACTCGCCTTACAGAATTATGGCCGCTATCTGGGCACGGCTTTTCAGCTTATCGATGATCTTCTGGATTACAGTTCAGATGGCACCACTCTGGGTAAAAATACCGGTGATGACCTGAACGAAGGCAAACCAACCCTCCCTTTGCTGCATGCAATGCACAATGGGACGCCAGAGCAAGCCGCAATGATTCGGCAAGCCATTGAAGAAGGTAATGGCCGCCATTTACTTGAACCCGTATTAGATGCAATGCAGCAGTGTGGCTCACTCGACTATACCCGTCAGCGTGCTGAAGAAGAGGCAGACAAAGCCATTGCTGCTTTGCAGGTTCTCCCTGAAAGCGATTATCGCCTGGCTTTAGAAGGTTTGGCTCACATTGCTGTACAACGTTCATTTTGAGAAATTTTCTGGAAACTCCGGTATCATCGCCGGAGTTATCCATTAGCAACAATCCCTGCACTAATCCGTCGTCAACCGCTCTATCAAGCTTTTAGCGCCCTCACGAAAAATAAACGTAATGACTTGCTCACGTTCAGCCTCGGTAAAATGATAATACGCTTCAACCCAGAGAACCAGCGGGTCCTGTCGTGTTGTCGTATATTGAGCAGGATCTTCCCTTAACTGTAATGAATTCAGTATGGTGGGAGGTAAACTTTCAATATGATACTCGACAGCCTTGCCTTGAACACCACGGCGGCGGCGCTGTTCCCATCCCTCACGTTTAGCCATGAGGTTAACTCCTTGTGGTGATGACGGTAGCCCATCAAGACCTGCCAATTCCTTAGCGGCAAACCACTCTTTTTTCATGGTGTTGCTTCCTAATATGCGTTACGACACAAAAAAGGAATATTTAGAAAACATTTAAAATCTTTCAGAAAATAAATGTTAGAATACTTCTAAATGATTACTTTCTGTTCACCGTACGATTAACAATGTACCGTTATTTATATCACTAACACGCCAGCGGCTTAGAAAAAAAAAGGATTAAAGATGATTTTAAGGAAATCTGATTGGCACCCAGCCGACATCATTGCGGCACTACGTAAAAAAGACACCACTCTGGCAGCAGTCTCTCGAAAAGCAGGTTTAAGCTCATCCACGCTTGCTAATGCGCTAACTCGGCCTTGGCCTAAGGGGGAATGGTTGATTGCAGAATGTCTGGAAATTCATCCTTCTGAAATTTGGCCGACACGCTATTTTGACTTAAAAACCGGTGCACTTCTCGACCGAAAAGTGAGAATAAGACAACCTATAACCGAAGCATAAAAAAACCGCCAATAAACTGCATCGGCGGTTGATGGTGTCATTCTAGGGGCTACTATAGCCCCTACTACACTGATTTATTTGACGAACTGCTCGCCTAACTCAATATCTTTATGCAGAACATCTAGCATACTTTCCAATGCTTGTTGTTCAAAAGCACTCAGTTTGCCGATATCTTTCCGTTCGGCTACGCCATCTTTACCCAATAGAATTGGCTGAGCAAAGAAGCGGGCATACTTGCCATCACCTTCAACGTAAGAACATTCCACAACATTGCTTTCGCCTTGTAAGGCACGAACCAAAGAAAGACCAAAACGTGCAGCTGCTTGCCCCATAGACAGGGTCGCTGACCCGCCACCGGCTTTTGCTTCAACAACTTCAGTACCTGCATTCTGGATACGCTTAGTCAGATCAATAACTTCTTGTTCTGTGAAGCTGACACCTGGAATTTGTGAAAGCAATGGAAGAATGGTCACACCTGAATGGCCGCCAATAACTGGTACTTCGATATCCTGAGGTTGCTTACCTTTCAGTTCTGCAACAAAGGTATTTGAGCGGATAGTATCGAGGGTCGTAATACCGAATAATTTGTTTTTATCGTAAACACCGGCTTTTTTCAGCACTTCTGCCGCAATAGCAACGGTTGTATTCACTGGGTTAGTAATGATACCAATTAAGGCTTTCGGGCAAGTATGCGCGATTTGCTCAACCAGATTACGAACAATACCCGCGTTCACATTGAACAGATCTGAGCGATCCATGCCAGGTTTACGTGCGACACCCGCAGAGATCAGAACAATATCTGCCCCTTTCAGGGCCGGGGTAGCATCTTCCCCGCTGAAACCTTTAATGTTAACAGCCGTTGGGATATGGCTCAGATCAACCGCAACACCAGGAGTCACTGGCGCGATATCATATAATGAGAGGTCTGAACCTGAAGGAAGCTGGGTCTTGAGTAGAAGAGCGAGGGCCTGGCCGATACCACCAGCGGCACCGAGAACTGCAACTTTCATCCTATACTCCTTATTATATTTAATTTAAATTTGCCGTGAATTCATCTATTTACGAACCTTAATTTATTGCGATTTTAAACACAATCTATTAACAGTCAGATTGAGATATCGCGCATCAAAAAGGCACATAAAGTTTGTCTATTTTAGATTAAATCGCTTATTCATTAATGATATAGCGCACATTATTCTAAAGTTCTTCTCAGTATTCATGACAGGTTAATCGGCGGTTACATTACACCCTTCCTTTACATCAAAACAACATCATTTTAATAACATTTTAGCTACTCAGTACAAATGTTAAATAAAGCTGATTTAGCATAATCGTAACAGGCGAGTAGGGTTGAAATTTCAGCACACCTTGATATCAGTGCTTTTATCACCAATACTCCATAGTCATGTTGAATAAAAATTCATTTATATGCATAATAATCCTATTCACTATTGACTGTTCAGGGCATAAAAAATGCGTAACCCCGCCAAACAAGAAGATCTTATCAAGGCGTTTAAAGCGCTATTGAAAGAAGAGAAATTCAGTTCTCAAGGTGAAATCGTTTTGGCCTTACAGGAAGAAGGCTTTGAAAATATTAACCAGTCCAAAGTTTCTCGCATGTTGACCAAATTTGGTGCGGTCAGAACGCGTAATGCAAAAATGGAGATGGTTTATTGTTTACCGGCTGAATTAGGTGTTCCGACAACCAGCAGCCCACTAAAGAACTTGGTATTAGATGTCGATTATAACGATTCGGTAGTAGTGATTAACACCAGCCCAGGCGCGGCCCAATTGATCGCACGTCTACTGGACTCATTAGGTAAAGCGGAAGGTATTCTAGGCAGCATTGCCGGTGACGATACTATTTTTACCACACCAGCCAGAGGTTTCACTGTCGAACAGTTACACGAGGCCATCCTCCGTTTGTTCGAACAAGAGCTTTAATTTTCCGCGAATTTATAGATGCGGCCTTATATGCCGCATTTTCTTATTTGGTACACGTCTACCTTATTAGCCCTAAATACCTCGCAATAAACAGGGCATCAGACTGCCTCATCTATTTAAAATCACTTAATACCCCTGCTTTTATTCTATTTATGGTCAAAGTCACCATACTCTTTCGCACTTTTAGTCAAAAACACTTATCGTATTGAAAAAACACTATTTTTTCTTAAACCTACTGTTTTTTAATCAATTTTTATTCCTTTTCGTTCTTAAAAAGTAATAACTCACGATAAAGTGACATTAAATATTATTAGCGAGCTATTAATATTCTTAGTTACTAGATGTATACTCATTTTCGTGACGTAAATCACACTTCTTGTGAAGTGATAAAAAATAAATAGAGGCAATAACATGAAAGTTAAAACTACTATCGCAACAATGAGCATTCTATCTGCACTGTCATTTGGTGTTTTTGCAGCTGATTCAATCAGTGAAAATCAAGCCGCTAACTTACAGCCAATGGGGACTATTACCGTCAGCGGCCTGAATGGTGCACCTTCTGATATTCGCCAGGCACTGTCTGATAAAGCCGATGCAATGGGCGCTAAAGCTTACAAAGTGATTGAAGCTCGCGAAGAGAACAACTGGCATGCCACTGCCAAGATCTACCAGTAACTATAAGAAATGAAAGTAAATGCCCCGTAATAAGGGGCATACTTTCTATTTTAGGTTTTCCATGTTTCGATGGTTTATTCAATAGGTTGAACATTAAGACAAAGATGAATTCTCGGACTATTGAATAGAGTACTCATTGGAAATGATATTGATTTAATGGATGTATTAGATCACTACCGCAACAGAATAATCCCGGGTCGTCTATCCGACGAATCCTTTTACCCCCGCTATGCGGGGGCTTTTTTTATCCTGCTTACTCCTGAGACTGAACCTCATGCTCTGCTTTTTGACTCAAAGCACTCAATAGTTTGTCGTGAATACCACCAAAACCGCCGTTACTCATCACCAGAATGTGATCCCCTGGTTGAGCTGTTTTAACAACCATATCAACTAACGCATCAATATCAGCACTCCAATACGCTGGCTGAATACAGGCTTCGGCAACTTCGACGACTTGCCATGGAATATGCTGCGGCTGGAACAGGAATACTTCATCAGCACGACCTAAAGATGGAGCCAATTCGTTTTTACACATCCCCAACTTCATGGTGTTAGAACGTGGCTCCAGTACGGCCAGAATTCGTGCTGTTCCGCCGACTTTACTGCGCAACGCCGCCAGTGTGGCAAGAATTGCCGTTGGATGATGGGCAAAATCATCATAAACCGTGACACCATGGGCTTCACCGCGTAATTCCAGCCGGCGACGGGCATTAATAAAATCCCCCAGCGCCCGACAAGCATCTGCCGGTAGCACGCCCACATGACGGGCTGCAGCAATAGCCATCAAGCCATTATGCATATTATGCTCACCCACCAATGGCCAACTGACCTCGCCCACTAATTCATTGTCAAGGAACACTTCAAAGACACTGGCATCTACCGCAACTTTACGTGCAAACCAGCTGCCTGTTTCACCCACCAGCTCTTGTTCGCTCCAGCAGCCCATCGCCATCACTTGTTTTAAGTGATTATCATTATCCGGAACAATGATTTTGCCCGTCCCTGGAACTAAGCGCACCAGATGATGGAATTGCTTCTGAATGGCTTTAAGGTCATCAAAGATATCCGCATGGTCAAACTCAAGGTTATTCATTACCAAAGTTCTTGGGCTGTAATGAACAAATTTGGAACGCTTATCAAAGAAGGCGCAATCATATTCATCAGCTTCAATGACAAAGAATGGGCTATTTCCTAAACGAGCTGAAACATCGAAATTACCAGGCACACCACCAATCACAAAACCCGGCTCATAACCGCAAGCTTCCAGAATCCAAGCTACCATCCCTGCAGTAGTGGTCTTGCCATGTGTACCGGCGATTGCCAATACCCAGCGCCCCGGTAAAACATAGTCATGCAGCCATTGTGGACCAGATACATACGGGATGCCTTGTTCCAATACTGCTTCAACGCAAGGATTACCACGGGTCATGGCATTGCCGATGATAACGAGATCCGGTACTGGATCCAGTTGAGCCGGGTCATATCCTTGGATCAAGTCGATCCCTTGATTCTCCAGCAATGTGCTCATCGGCGGATATACGTTAGCATCCGATCCCGTCACTTCATGACCTAATGAACGGGCGAGCATAGCCAAGCCGCCCATGAAAGTGCCGCAGATACCTAATATGTGAATGCGCATAAATTTTCCGTATTAATAGCTTCGAGTTTGTCACCATTCTACCGCTCAGAATCAAAGAGAAGAAATGGAATTGCCTATGAATCATTCTCACCTTTGGGCTACACTGCTGCCATTAAGTGAGCTGTTCGTTAATAAATCGATATTTAACCGTAGATTCAGGGATTGTGTCATGAAAACGTTAGGCGAATTCATCGTTGAGAAACAGTTAGACTTCTCTCACGCCACCGGCGAATTAACTGCATTACTTTCAGCAATCAAACTCGGCGCAAAAATCATTCATCGCGACATCAACAAAGCAGGTCTGGTTGATATTTTAGGTGCGAGCGGTGTTTCAAATATTCAAGGCGAAGACCAGATGAAACTCGATCTGTTTGCCAATGAAAAATTGAAAGCAGCTCTAAAGGCACGTGGCGAAGTGGCCGGTATCGCCTCAGAAGAAGAAGATGACATTGTTATCTTTGATGGTGGTCGAGCAGAAAATGCCAAATATGTGGTTCTTATGGATCCACTGGATGGTTCTTCAAATATTGACGTGAATGTGTCCGTCGGTACTATTTTCTCTATCTATCGTCGCATCACCCCATTTGGTACGCCTATTACTGAAGCAGACTTCCTGCAACCAGGCACCAAGCAAGTTGCGGCAGGCTATGTGGTGTACGGCTCGTCAACCATGTTGGTGTATACCACCGGTTATGGCGTCCATACTTTCACTTATGATCCATCGCTGGGCGTTTTCTGTTTATCCGGCGAAAAAGTACGTTATCCCGCAACCGGTTGCATGTATTCCATCAACGAAGGGAACTACATTAAATTCCCATTGGGTGTGAAGAAATACATCAAGTATTGCCAGGAGCAGGATGAAGCTACCCAGCGCCCATACACTTCGCGCTATATTGGCTCATTGGTTGCCGACTTCCATCGTAACCTGTTGAAAGGTGGGATTTATATTTATCCAAGTACCGCCAGCCATCCACAAGGTAAATTGCGTTTGCTGTACGAGTGCAATCCAATGGCGTTCCTGGCAGAACAAGCCGGTGGGAAAGCCACTGATGGGGTTAATCGTATTCTGGATATCGTGCCGGAGAAACTGCACCAGCGCGCACCTTTCTTCGTGGGCACTAAATCCATGGTTGAAGATGCGGAAGGCTTTATCGCCAAATTCCCGGATGAAGAAGCTAAGTAACTATCGCTAACATGAGAAAACAGTGGCCCACTAAGCCGCTGTTTTTTTTATGCTACGACCGCCAGCTCATCACCTTGTAATTTAAATACTGCCATACTGGCTGACAGCGCATCGGCTTGTTCCTCTAATGAACGCGTTGCCGCAGCCGCTTGCTCCACCAATGTGGCATTCTGTTGCGCCACCTGATCCATCTGAGCTATAGCGACATTCACTTGCTCAATTCCGCTACTTTGCTCATAAGAAGCAGCTGAGATTTCACGCATCAATGCAGTGACTCGGTTCACTTCATCGGCAATCTCATGCATGGTTTTCCCTGCGGACTCAGCCATATCCGCCCCTTCCCGCACTCGATTTTGCGATTCAACAATCAAGTCTTTAATTTCTTTTGCTGATTGTGCGCTGCGCTGAGCCAGGTTGCGAACCTCGCCCGCCACCACTGCGAAACCACGACCTTGTTCTCCGGCTCTGGCGGCTTCAACTGCCGCATTAAGCGCTAAGATGTTGGTCTGAAACGCAATGCCATCAATCACAGCAATAATATCGGAGATACGCCGTGAACTGGTGGTAATCGCCTGCATTTTATCAACAACTTGGCTGACGACTTCACTGCCTTTACTGGCGATATCCGACACACTCATCGCCAGACGATTGGCTTGATCCGAGTTTTCAGCATTCATTTTTACCGTCGAGGTTAACTGCTCCATACTGGCCGCAGTCTGCTCTAATGAAGATGTCGATTCTTCTGTTCGTTTCGCCAAATGGTTATTACCTGCGGCTAATTCTCGCGATCCAATACCAATTTGACCACCGACATCGCGCACATGACTGACAGATACCACCAGCGATTGCTGCATGGTTTGCAGCGCTTTTGCCAGCCGGGTCAGTTCCGTATTGCCCTCACTGTTGATAGTGTGAGTTAAATCGCCATCAGCTATATATTCCAACTGATGAATTGATTGCTCCAATGGCTGCAAAATGATGTATTTCAGCGCAAACCACGCCAGCACCGCAGAAATTAAGGTGATTATGCCCGCAGCCACAATGATGGCTAATTTAATTTTGGCGGCACTATTAGCTTTATCAATTTGTAAATGGCCCGCATTCAACGCATAACTGCGAAAAGCCGCGACATCATTATTGAATGCTTTGCTGATATCAGTAATTCTCTTTTCCAGCACCTCGTAATACTCGTCAGCGTAACCGGCCTTGATGGCCGTCAACATGGGTATAACACCCTTATCAACATAATTTTGATAACTTTTTTGGATATTAGTCGCCAGTTCCTGCCCATCTCCCCGTTCAGATACTGCGCTGACAAATCGAGCCATCTCCTTCTGCGATAATGCCAGCGACTCTTCGGCCTGCTTTGCAGTTTGCAAAGATTCATCAATCAAACCTATCTCTAATTGATGAATGGCCAATGCCGCCTCAGTTCTGGCACTTAATGTGGCAGTAAAGCTATTTGATAATGATCCCAGCTCCTCCCCTTGGATTTGATTTATGGCCTGTAATGCACGTGAACTTTCCTGGATTGAATTGATGCCAATTACGCTGACGATTAACAAAATCAATGACATAAGGCTTAGTTGAGCAATAAGCCCATTCTTAATGGTAATCTTTTTTAACATCGGTTTTTTCCGGTTGTGTGCAAATGGTTAAGATTACAAAGTGTTAGCAGTACAGCGGACGGTCTTATTATTTGATTAAGTTATCGACGCTAAGAGAGTCGTCTTGAACCGCCACCGGAAAAACAGCTTAAAATAGATGCAATTAGATAATGACGGTATTTTATCTCCCTGAAATGGCCTTGTTTCAGGCAATCTCACCATCATCAAGCAGTGAAAAGGACAGGAATTCAGATAAGACTTGGCTATAATAGCCAGCACTCCATTTCTGGTTTGATAAAAGGAAACCGACATGAGCTTGAACCAAGTACCCGCAGGTAAAGACCTGCCAGAAGATATCTATGTTGTGATCGAAATCCCTGCGAACGCGGATCCGATCAAATACGAAATCGATAAAGAGACTGGATCTCTGTTTGTAGACCGCTTCATGTCTACTGCGATGTTTTATCCGTGCAACTACGGTTACATCAACAATACCTTGTCATTAGATGGAGACCCGGTTGATGTGCTGGTACCAACGCCATATCCGTTGCAGCCAGGCTCAGTTATTCGTTGCCGCCCAGTTGGTGTGTTGAAAATGACTGACGAAGCAGGCGAAGATGCCAAGCTGGTCGCGGTTCCGCACAGCAAACTGACCAAAGAATACGATCACGTTAAAGACGTACAAGATCTGCCTGAGCTGCTGAAAGCTCAGATCAAACACTTCTTTGAGCATTACAAAGATCTGGAAACGGGCAAATGGGTGAAAGTTGACGGTTGGGAAGATGCCGCAGCAGCTAAAGCCGAAATTCTGTCCTCTTTCGAGCGCGCTAAGAAGTAATTTTCTGTTTTATATAACAAAAAATAAATAACAAACAGCACCTCCTGAAAAGGTGCTTTTTAAGTGAATAAAAAAAACACCGCCATTGTGCGGTGTTTTTTTTGCTTATCTAGCTTTGCGGTTTATCATTTTCTTCATGGCGCTTAAGCCAATCACCACTGTAAATCCGTGGCAATCCTTCAACCGGTAAACGGTAAAGGTATATCCAGGCACTGCCGTAAGGCGTCTGGATCAATTCACGCCGATAATCCTTGGTATTACTTTTCAGTTCATCTAACTCATTCATAATAGATGAGTTAATCCGATAAACTTCACAATGCACAGTGCCATCTCCGGGAACCACTGCCGGATAGTGACCTAAGTTGTACATATCAAAGCCTTCCAGGTCATGTTCGCCCAACAATTGGGCGTCCGTCATCCAGTGACTGTTACCTTGCTTGCGCCGTAAACTACCGTAGACAATAATTCGCATTGTTAGAACTCAAACTGATAAAGCACATCTAATGCCTGATCAATACCAGACACCGCTTCCAGATACAACCTGGGCATCAACCGATAACGTAATGTTAACGTAGCCAGCGAATCAAATATACCCACACCGTATTTTACTTGCAGATCTTTGGTGACATAGCCGCTCACCACCACTTGTGAGCTATCACCAACCCCTTGAGTATCCAGTGCCAGATTGCTGACGCCAAATGCCTCGCCGATTTTACCCACAAGCTTACCACTTTGCGCAACCCCCATGCCGACCAACATTGAAGTCATCAGTCCGCTGTCTGCTCCTGAATTACCCAACCCTTGCCCACGTAACAAGTAAGATAGCGCTTCTTGCTGTGACATCGCGGGGTCTGAGAATATTTCCAGCCGTGGTGAATCAGCCATGCCTGTTACGCGTACACCAGCAGTCACGCCATCGGCAGTCGCATCAGGGTTACGGATTGCCTCAATATTAAGTAGCGGCTGATCCGGTGGCCCGGAGAACAGCAATACTCCTTTGTTAACAATCAAGTCCTGTCCATAAGCGCGGAAACTACCAGATGGGATATTAATCTGCCCATTCAGGCCCAAACCGCGCTGGTCCTGTATCATTTTTAAATCGCCCTGTAGGCGCGCTTTCAGGCCAAATGCATTCAGGCGAACATCATTACCAACATGAATAACCAAGTTACTGTTAATTGGGATACCGGCCGAGCGCGGTGAAATTGGCTGTAAATCATTATTGAGCATCACTTCATCTGGCGAGACACCGACGGCGCTTTCCGGTACTTCTTGCACCGTAATACGCGCCCACGGAATATCCACTGAGCCATTAAGACTAAACAGTTGCGGCGTGGCTTCAAAAACAATATCCGGAGATACATCAATCCGCACCATTGGCGGGACAGTGACCCGTAATTTATTACCTTTTGCCGCAATTCTGGCTCGCCAGGCATTGATATCACGCCAATCAGCATCACCGGATAGATTAAGTTGCCCCTGTGAGGTGCGAATTAGCCCCTCTAGCGTCGAGGTCATACCGTCGAAATTCATCACCAGACGCCCTTCGGTGATATCAAATGGCATCCAACTACCATCAATATCTACATTGTCCAGCGCCAACCGACCAAAGACTAATGGGCTTTTCGCATTGCCACCTAAACGGAGATTGGCATTTAATAAGCCAGAGGCTTTTTCACCATCACCCAGGATGGGATTGATCATTGCCAACGAGAAATTACTGATAGCAATGTTACCGGATAGATTACGCCGCCCCTCAGGGTCAGCCACCTGCACCTGTCCAGAGAATTGGCCATTATTCACCAGTTTAATCAACCAGTCGGCCCGCACCTGCCCATTAGCCAAACCACCATTTAAATTTAGTGTTTCAAAGGCGATCGGCAGTGGATTACCCTGCACCATTTGTTGGACTTTGACGCCATTACCACTGAGTGATACCCGCACATCTGGCAAGCTACCACCAGCTTTCCAACTCACATCGGCCCGCCCGGTAAATACACCACTCATAGTGGTATCCGGGCCAAGGAACGGTTTTATCATCGCTAAATCAAAGCGATTAAGCACCACACTCGCCTGCCCACTCGGGCCTGCTTCAATCGCACGCGGCACACAAAGTTCCGCATTCGGATTAAGCCAGCAATGTGGCCCAATGGTGACTCGCTCAAGTGTGTTTTGATAATCCAATGCGATGGCACGGCTTAAACGCCATTCACCTACCGGCGTATCAAAGCGCGTGTTATTGAGAGTCCCGTGCCAGCGTTCTTGCTGCCGGTCGAAGCTTCCCTCCAGTGCCAACTGGCCGGAAACCGGTTCACCCTGCATATTCAGGCGCAACTGATGCTGTTTTTCACTGCCACGGGCATCTAATGTTAGGAGGCTGACTACCAAGTCGGCTTGCTTGAGCTGCTCGACCCTTATGGCCAGCTGGCCTTGAATTTGATCTGTCGAACGAACATCGCCATCAATCTTGATCCGATTAATGGTCAATTCTTGCCATTGCAAGCGGTTTGCGGTGAGATCTGCCAACAGTTGTGGCGCTTTAAGATTACCGCGTAATTTCAGTGTGCCTTTGACAATGCCGCCCAACCCCGGCAATGCACCATCAAGCTGCGGTGCATCGACATTGGCATCTAGCAGCCAGTTGTCATTTAGGTCACCTTTGACATCCAGCTTATTACGGCCCAATGCCAGATTGATGCCCGGAATATGCCACTGTCCTGCTGCATTACCGGTCAATGAACCGCGAGCAGTAACGCGATTCTGTTTCACATTACCGTCCAACGTCAGCTCCGGCACTTGTAATTGCCAGCTGCCGCCATGAATACTGCCGCGAGTCACAATCTTGCCATCCAGTTTTGCCGGCCACTCCGGCCACTGCTTGGCGGTATTAATCCCTGACAGAGTTAAGACCGAGTTCCAACTGATCGCCTTGCTCCAATCCACCACACCGGTCAGATCGGTATTACCTTGCAGCGCGGCCAGGCGCAAACGCGTCAGATTGAATTGCTCAACATTCCCTTTGCCGTCCAATGTGAAGAGTGCGGGCGGCAAGTCAGTACCTTTAAAGTCCGAGCGGATTGAGAGTGCGTAATCTGTCGCCTGCCCATTAAGCCGCATTCTGAGATTATCGAGTTGAAATTGAGGTTCACCGCTCAGTGGCCAGCGCAATTGCTTACTTTGCAGGGTCAGTGCCATTGGCAACCCCGCCTGTGCTAATGCGGTTTCGGCATCCAATTGCGCGCTCACCGGGCCAGATAAATTAAGCGCGACTTTGAGTTGCTCGCGTAACCCGCCCCCCACAGTCAGTTTCACTTTTTCGCCCTTCAGTGGCTCAATATTCAACACACTGTTGACGGTGATACTCAGTGGCCACGTATCTGCGAGTGTCGCCTCACCTCGGGCAGACACCCCGCCCTGTGGCGATTTGATATCAAGTTTATCCAGTGTGATGCGGTTATCTTGCGTGCTGGCTTGCAGTAACAGACTGGTGATAAGCACATCGGTGTCACCGGTTAGCCGAAGCTGCTGCCCTGAAATCTCTTTAATCTGTAAATCCAGCGGCAAACGGAAGTCTGGCAAATCGGGTAATAGTGGCTTGGCAAATAGCTCTTTTAAGGTTTCACCCAGAGGAGTTTCGGCTGGCGCGGGGGCCGCAGCCTGTTGCTCAACCGCTTCTTTGACGGCGATAGCGGTTTCCACTGCGGGTTTCGCCGCATCAGGGACAATAGCAGGCACTGTTTTTGGCAATGCAATCAATAACCCACTGATCTTAGTCGGCATCAAGTTCAATGCACGCTGCTGCCAATGCGCGCCAGTGCGGAATTCATTGAGTGAAATCGCCGTGTCATCAATAGTCACTTTGACATTATTCAGCGATAGCAAACGTAGGGTGATGGGATACGGAGTACTCAATTCGCCCATAGGTTCAGTGCTGGCAGGTGCGGGGGTGGCAGGTTCCATAGCTTTAGTATCGACTACCACATCCACATCTTGTGCTGTCAGTGCATTAACACACAGCTCACTGCGTTTCAGACATGATAGCTGCAATGACAGATGAAACTGCCCCGCTTTCACGGTGACACCCGGCATTTGGTATTGAATACCTTTGAGTGTTAGATCACGCCAGCCACCGCTGACACTGGTTATATCCAGGCCAGACACCCAACGCGCGGCACTGTTGATAACAAAATGCAAACCACTGGTGGTACCAAGTAAGCCCGCCAGAGTTCCTACTAACAATAGGATAATGAGCAAAAAGGCGATACTGAGTCTCTTGACCCACCTCAGTTTCTTTACCGGCATCGGTTTCTCTGCCGGCACCTGTTCCTCTATTTGCGTCGGTTCTTTTATGCGAGTCATAGTTCAGGCCCCAAACCGATATAAAATTGCACGCCATGTGCTTCGTTATCACCAATAGGCTTCGCGATATCCAGTTTGATCGGGCCGACTGGGGAAGCCCAACGCACGCCAAACCCAGCGCCAGTTTTTAAATCACTTTTGCGAATATCATTTACTGCTTCACCGGTATCGACGAACACCGCGCCCCACCAACGACCAGTGACGTTATATTGGTATTCGAAAGAACCGGTAGCTAATTTAGAAGCACCCGTTAACTTACCTTCGCTATCACGCGGAGAAACATCCCGGAATTTATAGCCTCGAATACTGCGATCCCCACCAGCGAAGAAGCGCAATGACGGCGGTACACGGTCAAAATTATTGGTTTCAATCCAGCCTAAATTGCCGCGTACCACAAAGCGGTTTTTCTCACCCAGAGTGCGTATCCACACGTTTTGTGCCTGGAATATACCGAAATCAACATCGGAACCCCAGGTTGTATCAGACCAATCAATGGAATAGCGTTGGCTATCCCCCCAAACCGGCATGGCTCCACCACGCTGGCGGGTGCGGTTGATACTCACGCCAGGGTACAGCAGCATCGTGGTGTCAGTCACACTGCCCTGAGTAAAGTGATCCAAACTCCAGCGCAGGTTGATCGCGCGCTGCCAACCGCTGGACAAATCCCAGAATCGAGCAACGTTGAGTGTCGTGGTATCTGATTTAGTGTCATTAAGATCAGTCCGTTTGAACCCGCCCTGAAGCAGGTAATACTGCTCGAGTGGATTTTTTAACAACGGGATGCGATAGCTGAAATCCAGCGTCTGTTCAGGGGCCGAGAGTGTGGTGCTAGTCGTCAGGCTGTGTCCGTAGGAGTTAACCCAAGGTTTACGCCAACTCGCCGTCAGGCGCGGGCCGACATCTGTGGCATAACCGCCCCCCAACTCAACGGTATTCTCTGTTCGTGGGGTTACAACAGCATCAAGCGGCAATATTTTAGTTTTTTTCGCATCACGAAAATCTGGCGAAACCACCACGGAGTTAAACCAGTTTGTAGCAGACAGACGGCGGTTCAGCTCGGCCAACTCATCAGAGGTGTACAGCTCCCCCTCATGGAATGGCACTAGATTTTGCAGATAGTCCTCACGGATTTGTGAGCCTTGGAAGATGACTTTACCGAAGCGATAGCGCTCGCCGCTGTCGAAATCGATATCCCAGAATGCTTGGCGCAGTTCAGCAGCAACGCCCAACTGACTTTTGATCATATTGGCGTCGAAATAGCCTCGGCGTAAAGCCAGGCCAGTCAGTGAACTTTTGAAATTATCAAAATCGCCATGATTGAGAATAGAGCCAATTTTAGGCGTATCCCGGCGCACCAATGCCAGATAATCGGGATCGGTTTTCGCCCCGCCTTGCAGCACGATATCCACACCGGCAATCAAAACCGGCTCTCCGGGAACCACTTTGGCGATTAAGACCGAGCGAGCAGGTGCAGGACGTTCTTGTAAATCGAAAGTAATGGTGGGGTCGTAATAACCCAAAGCACGTAGCCCCTGACGGATAGCCTCATCCACCCTGGAACGAAAGCGTCCATCAGCCGTGACTTCATCAGTACCAATTGTTGATAAACGCGCCCTGACATTTCTTTCTAAATCCCCGCTAAGACCCTCAACCTGCAACCGCACATTAGCGGCATAGGTGATAGGTGTGGCGAGTAATACACATAAAAAACACAGAATAATAGGGTATCGTGGCACGCGTACTCCCAATAAATTTTATACCCATCATCTTTCAAGTTGCAGGTGTGTTGGCTATTTTGGTTCACCCAAATCACTTACCTGTGTAAGCTTATCGGGATTATCTCCTTTGCCGCCTTCCTGTACCTCGAAATCTAATAGATCTACTTTCCTGTAAAAAACGATCTTACGGGCATTTCAAAAAAGTGGCATCAAACACACTATCATCCCGCGTACAAAGACCGATTTAAGCCTATAACCCCTAAAACTCTATCTTAAGCCGCTATATTTATGCGGAATGGGTCTTATTGTGTGCAAACTCGCCATCAGATACAACTGTCTATCGCCATTCACTGTAAACATCTTGTTAGCAATTTACTGTAAACTTAGGATTCACTGTCAACATCGGAGTCTATTGTGGTGCAAAATTTTGATAAAACTGCCGTCATTGATGCGGCGAATGCTTTGCCGGGCCGACTAACACCGATGCCGGTCGCAACTCTCCATGTGGTGAATGGACACTCCATGACACATGTCCCCGAAGGTATGGAAGTTGCTATCTTCGCCATGGGCTGCTTCTGGGGTGTCGAGCGCCTGTTTTGGCAACAACCGGGCGTGTATAGCACCGCCGCAGGTTACAGTGGCGGATACACACCAAACCCAACCTACCATGAAGTGTGTAGTGGCCGCACCGCGCACGCAGAAGTGGTTCGTATTGTATTTGACCCTGCCATCATTAGTTATAAGCAACTATTGCAGATCTTCTGGGAAAATCACGATCCCGCTCAGGGATGCGTCAAGGTGGAGATGTCGGAACACAATATCGTTCAGCTATTTACGTGTTGACCCCAGAACAGGAAGCGCAAGCGCAAGAGGGTAAGACCCTGTTCCAACAAGCCATGATAAAAGCCGGTGACAGCCGAGCTATCACCAGCGAGATTGCTGCTGCTCTGCCGTTTTACTACGCCGAAGATGACCACCAGCAATATTTATACAAAAACCCACATGGATATTGTGGTTTGGGCGGTATCGGCGTTTGTATGCCTCCTAATTTGTAAGGCTGGCGGCGCTCTCACTGCTGCTGCTATACTACTTCGGGCTGTTCATTTTCAGCCCGATAACGACTTTCTGCCGTTATCCAGAAATTCAACCTGAACGATATACCCGGTATATTTCAAGATGCAGGAAGGCGGCAAGCGCTGTCCCGCAGAGTGAGCCTCTGATGAGGCTTATAACCCCGATGAGATTACACAGGTAAGTGATTTGGGTATAACGAAAGTAGCCAACACACCTGCAGTTGGAAAGATGACGGGTGAAATAACAGTATGGCCCTTCCTTACGATCGCCGGCGCTATCGTCGGTACGACACGGACAGATTATGTTAAACAGTATTTTACTGATTCTATTTTTAATCGCAGTGAGTGCTTTCTTCTCGTTATCAGAGATTTCACTCGCAGCATCGCGAAAAATTAAATTAAAACTTCTGGCAGATGAAGGCGATATCAACGCCTTACGAGTACTTAAATTACAAGAAACTCCGGGGATTTTCTTCACCGTGGTTCAGATTGGGCTAAATGCCGTCGCCATCCTCGGTGGTATTGTCGGTGATGCGGCATTCTCGCCCTCTTTCAAGCTGGTATTTGAACGTTTTATATCGCCTGAGCTTGCCGATCAAGTCAGTTTCATTTGCTCATTTGTCTTGGTAACCAGTTTATTTATTCTGTTTGCAGATTTAACCCCGAAGCGCATCGGTATGATTTCACCTGAAGCGGTTGCTGTGCGGATCGTCAACCCGATGCGTTTCTGCCTGATGATTTGTCGTCCATTAGTTTGGTTCTTCAATGGGATGGCGAACCTGATCTTCCGTCTATTCAAGCTGCCAATGGTTCGCAATGATGACATTACCTCGGATGATATCTACGCAGTTGTGGAAGCGGGTGCATTGGCGGGGGTTCTACGTAAGCAAGAACACGAGCTGATTGAAAACGTTTTTGAACTGGAGTCCCGTACCGTCCCTTCTTCCATGACTTCACGCGAAAGCGTGATTTATTTTGATCTACGGGAAAGTGAAGACAGCATCAAAGAGAAGATTTCGACCCACCCGCATTCAAAATTCCTCGTCTGCGATGGTCATATCGATCAAGTTGTGGGTTATGTTGACTCCAAAGACTTATTGAACCGGGTCTTGGGCAACCAGAGCCTGGTGCTCAGCAGCGGCGTGCAAATCCGCTCAGCGTTAATTGTGCCGGATACCCTGACTCTCTCTGAAGCACTGGAAAGCTTTAAAACTGCCGGTGAAGACTTTGCGGTTATCCTCAACGAGTATGCGTTGGTTGTTGGGATAATCACGCTGAATGACGTGATGACCACCTTGATGGGCGATTTGGTCGGCCAGGGGCAGGAAGAACAGATTGTCGCCCGTGATGAAAGCTCATGGTTGATTGAGGGTGGTACGCCAATTGAAGACGTCATGCGCGTGTTGCATATCGACGAATTCCCGCAATCGGGCAATTATGAAACTATCGGTGGCTTTATGATGTATATGTTACGCAAAATTCCAAAGCGTACCGATTTCGTCAAATATGCCGGTTACAAATTTGAAGTGGTGGACATCGATAGCTATAAAATCGATCAGTTATTGGTGACCAAACTCAGTGATCAGCCGGCGCCGATATTACCAAAAGCACCGCATGAAAGTAGTGACGCATAACCGCTGACATTTTTATGATGATTGAAACATTAGCGGCCCCTATTTAGGAGCCGCAATTAATTCGAGCCGGGGATGTCACTAGACTTCAGTTTGCAGACGCATTACTTGCCGGTTAACTTCCGACATCACCTCAAAATGGCGTTTATCCCTAACTTTCGGGATTAAAATTTTGCCCTTATCAAACTCAAAAGCCCCCATATCCTTGATATACAACCGACCGCGAAATAGCGTTTTGACATACATCGCGATTTTTGCAGGATTGTAACGTTGGAAGATCCTCATTGTTTTACTTTCCTCCCATAGCACTAGTACGTACCCTCTGGCGCCTTAGCGACCAAGATCACAGGTAGCGTAAGATAATTGCAGAGTAATAGACCTAGAGTATGGCGTTAAGTTCCCGCAAAACTAGTCATTGATGCTGACCTGACACAACATTACAGTGTGAGTGAGAAATAATGAGAGCTAAGGACAGAATAACCATCTAGTCAGTGCCAGAAATAATTATTTTAGACAAACAGGACAGACCTCTGATCTGCACCTATTATTGGGAAACTTGTCTGCTGTCAGGACTAAGTCATCATTCATAAGATCCTAAAGGACATCCCATGATAAAAAATAGCCTGCTTATACTGTCGCTGCTGTTAACTCCCTTTATGGCTAGCGCGCTCACCATCCAAGTTGACCAGCGGGTTCCGCCAGTAGGTGTCAGCGATAAAGGCGAATTAAACTACGATAAGGCTACTGATCAGTTTAGCTATAAAAACTGGAATAGCTCGCAGTTGCCCGGCAAAGTGCGAGTTGTCCAGCATATTGCTGGCCGCACATCAGCAAAAGAACTGAATGCGCCGTTGGTGGAGGCCATCAAACACGCCAATCTGCCACACGAACATTACCAAACGACGACAATCGTCAATACCGATGACGCCATCATTGGTACCGCAATGTTTGTGCGTAATAGCATTGAAAGTAATAAGCGGGAATTTCCCTGGTCGCAGTTTGTGGTCGACAGCAATGGGAATGTCAAAAAGGCCTGGGGTTTAGCAGAGAAAGGGTCGGCTATCGTGGTACTGGACCAACAAGGAAACGTTAAATTTATCAAAGACGGTGCGCTGACCGCAGAAGAAGTGCAGCAGGTCATCGACCAACTGCACCAACTTGTGAAACAGTAAAACTAGAACAAAGACACTCTAAAGCCGGGGTTCAGGAATGATTCACGTGGGATATAAGAAAGTGGTTTACCCTGCCAATCGTGAACTTGTGCCCCGGCAGCTATAGCGACTGCATGTCCAGCGGCGGTGTCCCACACATTGGTCGGCCCAAAGCGAGGATATAGTTGCGCTTTTCCTTCAGCGACCAAACAAAACTTGAGTGATGAGCCAACCGCTACCGTCTGATGTTCGCCCAATTGCGCCAAATAATCTTCCAACTCAGCATCACTGTGAGACCGGCTGACAACCACCAGCGGCGGAACGGCATCACGTACCTCAATCTGCATACGCCGGCCACACTCTTCTTTCCACGCCTGGCCATTTTCCGCGCTATACATCACCTCGCTTGCCGGAGCATAAACTACTCCCAACACCGGTACCCCTTGGTCAATCAGGGCGATATTGACGGTGAATTCGCCATTGCGACTCAAAAATTCTTTGGTACCATCCAGTGGATCAACCAACCAGTAGCGCTGCCAGTGTTGGCGCATCGCCCAAGTCGGTGGGTCCTCTTCAGATAACAGAGGAATGTCAGGGGTCAATGCCGCCAATCCGGCTTTGATAATTTGATGGGCGGCAAGATCTGCCGCCGTAACAGGCGAATCATCTTTTTTATGGGCCATATCAAGGGGCTTCTCCCCCTGATAGACCGCCATAATCGCCACGCCTGCCTCGCGGGCCAACTGGCAAATTTGCTCTAACATCATCCACCCCTTGGTTTTATGAGTCATGTCGAATATTGATAGTGATTGTTAAATCAATAAGGGTTCCTGGAACTTATCACCCACGCTATATTCATTCTAGAACGCAAAGCTAAAATAAAAATTAATCGTCACAATGCGTAATACATGTTTGGCAGACTAATTATTTTCCGGCCAAATAGCCACCTTTGTCGGATAACCCTCAATAAAATCAGGGAAACTTGCCTACTGCAACTGTGAGCATCTCCGCGTTATCCAAAACCATTTTCTGCCAAACTTCACACTTTGTTATGACGACCTATTAAATTTACATATTCTTTTGCGATACAGGTCGAATTGTTTTCTTAATGGAAAAGCCACGATGGAGAAAGCCATGTTTAAGCGTCCGCTGACGTTATCCCTTCTTGCCAGCCTGATTGCTCTCACAACCTCAACAGCGCAGGCCGCGACGGTTGATTTGCGAGTACTGGAAACCACCGACCTGCATAGCAATATGATGGATTTCGATTATTACAAAGACAAACCTACGGAGAAATTCGGCCTGGTCCGTACGGCAAGTCTGATTGAAGCGGCTCGCCAACAAGCCACTAACAGTGTGCTGGTGGATAATGGCGACCTGATTCAGGGCAGCCCACTGGGTGATTATATGGCCGCCAAAGGGTTAAAGGCCGGTGAGATTCATCCTGTTTATAAGGCGATGAACACACTGGATTATGCCGTGGGCAACATCGGCAACCATGAATTTAATTATGGTCTGGATTATCTAAAAAAATCACTGGCAGGGGCTAAATTCCCCTATGTTAATGCCAACGTCATTGATGTCAAAACCGGTAAACCCCTGTTTCAACCTTATATAATTGTTAATACCCCGGTCAAAGATCGCGACGGGAAAAACCATAACCTGCGTATTGGGTACATTGGTTTTGTGCCTCCGCAAGTCATGATATGGGATAAAGCCAACCTTACCGGCAAAGTTACCGTCGATGACATCACCGAAACCGCTAAAAAATGGGTACCGGAAATGCGTAAGCAAGGTGCCGACTTAGTGGTCGCTATCCCCCACTCCGGCCTCTCCAGTGACCCTTACAAAACTATGGCGGAAAACTCGGTTTACTACCTCAGCCAAGTGCCAGGAATTGATGCCATTATGTTTGGCCATGCCCACGCCGTTTTCCCGAGTAAAGACTTTGCCACTATCAAAGGGGCGGATATTGCACAGGGAACATTAAACGGTATTCCGGCAGTGATGCCAGGCCAGTGGGGTGACCATCTTGGTGTAGTTGATTTTGTTCTGAATAACGACCAAGGCCAGTGGCAGGTGACTCAAGCCAAGGCCGAAGCCCGCCCTATCTTTGATAAAGCGACACAAAAATCGCTGGCCGCCGAAAATGCAAACCTGGTCAAAGTGTTAGCCGCCGATCATCAAGGCACCCGTAATTTTGTCAGTCAACCGATCGGCAAAGCATCGGATAATATGTATAGCTATTTGTCGCTGATCCAAGACGATCCGACAGTACAAATTGTCAATAATGCCCAGCGCGCCTATACCGAACACTTTATTCAGGGCGATCCTGATTTGGCCGATTTACCGGTACTTTCTGCTGCAGCGCCCTTTAAAGCCGGTGGCCGTAAAAATGACCCCGCCAGTTTTGTCGAAGTGGAAAAAGACGAACTGACCTTCCGCAACGCCGCCGACCTCTATCTTTACCCGAACACATTGGTGGTAGTGAAAGCCAGCGGCGCGGATGTTAAACAATGGCTGGAGTGCTCCGCCGGACAATTTAATCAAATTGATGTGAACAGCAGTAAACCGCAGTCACTGATTAACTGGGAAGGTTTCCGTACTTATAATTTCGATGTTATCGATGGGGTTAACTATGAAATTGATGTCAGCCAGCCTGCGCGCTATGACGGCGAGTGTGCGCTAATTAATGACAAAGCTGAACGCATCAAAAATCTGACGTTTAATGGCAAACCTATTGATCCGAAAGCCACATTCCTGATTGCCACCAACAACTACCGAGCCTATAGCGGTAAATTTGCTGGCACCGGTGATAGTCATATTGCGTTCGCCTCTCCAGATGAAAACCGGGCGGTTCTGTCAGCTTATATCAGTGCAGAAACCAAAAAAAATGGGCAGGTAACCCCGCAAGCGGATAACAACTGGCGTTTAGCGACGCTGAACAGTCCGCAGCCGCTGGATGTTCGTTTTGAAACCTCACCAAGTGCCAAAGCCGCTGAATTTATTAAGCAAAAAGCGCAATACCCAATGAAAGCAATGGGTACTGACGAGATCGGTTTCGAAGTATACAAAATAGATTTACAGCAGAAATAACCTCTGGCCACAGCGCCACGCTTTGCTACTGACAAAGTTAAATGAAGGAGAATCGTGCCGTTGGGGTCGTAGTGGTGTGAGCCACCGGAGTACCCCTTGGTACGGTAAACCCTTCACTCACTGAGCTATCAGCAGTTTTGTCATTAACCTCTTGCCACAGCGCGTTACGGAGCGCTGTGGCTGTCTCACCTACCTCTTTAGAGCTATATCGCAATTTATAACATGTACTTATTATGCATGTTATAAATATTTAATTACTCAATGAGGTGTCATCATGGATTACCGCAATCAATCTCTAGGGGCTTTGGCTATCGCCATTCCACGGGCAACAAAATTATTCCGTCAGCATCAGTTGGATTTCTGCTGTGGTGGCAAGCAAACACTGTTACGGGCCGCCACTAAGTTAAATCTTAATATTGATGAGCTGGAGGCGCAGCTTAGTGCTTTGCAAGCCGAACCGCAGTCATCTGAGGATTGGCAACAGCAACCGCTGGCAGACATCATTGATTTTATTATCAGCCGCTATCACAACCGCCATCGCGAACAACTGCCAGAATTGATTCTTATGGCAGAAAAAGTTGAACGCGTTCATGGCGAGAAACCAGCCTGCCCTCGTGGATTAGCAACCGAACTGACGGCGATTTTAGAAGAACTGACCCAGCATATGTACAAAGAGGAACAAATTCTGTTTCCAATGATCAAACGCGGTATGGGGTCACAGGCCGGTGGGCCCATCTTTGTGATGGAAGCTGAGCATGATGCGGTAGGGCAACAATTGGAAATCGTTAAACGACTAACACAAAATATGACGCCACCAGAAGGTGCCTGTAATACCTGGCGCGCGCTTTACACTGGCATCAATGAATTCATAACTGACCTGATGGAACATATTCATCTGGAAAACAATTTGCTGTTTCCCCGCGCGCTGGATGGCGAATAACTTCATTGCCCATTATTTACCGGCTCACTAAATGCCAAAGGGCGACATCATGTCGCCCTTTTTTTATTGTCACTGTTTGCGAAAATTACAGAATTTCCAACAGTTCCACTTCAAACATTAATGCGCTGAATGGTGGGATAGTCGCACCAGCACCACGCTCGCCATAAGCCAGGTTGTGCGGGATGTACAACTTCCACTTAGAACCAACTGGCATCATGGACAGAGCTTCAATCCAGCCCGGAATAACACCACTGACTGGGAATTCTGCAGGCTGGCCACGTTCAACTGAGCTATCAAATACAGTGCCATCTACCAGACGGCCAGTATAGTGTACCCGTACACGGTCTTGACGGGATGGGATCGGGCCATCACCCGCCTGTAATACAGAGAATTGTAAGCCAGATTCAGTGGTGGTAACGTCATCACGCTTGGCATTCTCTTCCAGGAATGCTTTCCCTTCTTCTACCAAAGCCTGTTGGCGCTCAACACGCACTTTATCAGCTTTTTCATGCACTTCCTGTAGCGCGCGATGTATGACATCAACAGGAACGGTGGGTGCATTCCCTTCCATCGCGTCACGCAAACCTGCCAACAGTGCTTCTGGCAGTAAACCTTCCAGCCCGGACTCTTGCAATTGTTGCCCGATTTGTAAACCAATTCCGTAGCTTGCTTGCGCTTCAACGCTATCAAAAGAAGGGGTTGTCATGGATTTTCCTTTAGTCGCTAATCATGTCGAAGCCGTCAGCATAACAGCAGCAGGGGAGTGCGGTAAAATCTTGCTTCGCGAATGATGACTTTTGTCGTAGAAAAAGAAACAATAGTCGCGGATCCCTCTTTAGGTATCACCAGATTCTGTCTTTTGGCATCAGTTAGACAGTGGCTTAGCCCAACTTCAAGCAAGAAGGGTTATACTTAGAAGCCTATGGGTAAAGTGCCATTTTATTATTTATGTAGTTTTACGTAGTCGAAGAGAGGTCACCATGGGCAGAATCGCGCCCAGGAGAAGGAAAAGCACTCGGGTTTATCAGCCACTGCTGCACACCTGGCTGAGTATCAGGCAGAGAATAATGCCAGATGCTAAAAATGTTGATGATCATAATCTGATGTCTGAAGTCAGTGCGTCTGAACACATTTCTCCCGCAGAGGATATCACCCCTACTGAAAATAATGTGTCCCCTGAAAGTGTCGCTACCGCCGCACAGGAAAAAGGGATTAAAAAGCTACTGCTGAAAATCTGGCACTTGCCAGACAATTTTGAGTGGATGGAGCCATTACCTCACTTTCACCGTCGCTGGGTCATTATTGCAACCACAGTATTGCTGCTGGCACTGTTGTGGCCGGTTTCCCGTGATAATACCAATAATGCATTTCCGGTGAGTGCACCGTCCACAGACGTGCCACTACAGGCCCAATTACAGGGTAATCTTGATGCTCCGCCACCTCCAACGGTGGCACCACCGGTTACACCTGAGGCGACTCCCCCGCTACAGGGAAATTGGCAGAGTTATCAAATTCAAGCAGGAAAAACACTGGCACAGCTATTTCGCGATAATAATTTGCCGGTAAATGACGTTTTTGCCATGGCGCAAGCCGAAGGTAATGATAAACCGCTCAGTAACCTTAAAGCCGGTCAGGAAGTCAAAATCATGCTGGATGCACAAGGCGTGGTCACCGCCTTGGCTATTGAAACCACCAATAGTACGGAAGTGCTGTTTACCCGCCAAAGCGATGGCAGCTATCGTCGCGTGCGTTAATGGCTGCGAACCATAGCCCTTCTATCTAACGCCTTATTTTCTTTGATATTGTCATCCTAACTCCCCTCGAATTAAGTTGTTTTGGATGGTTAACGCCATCCACTAGCTGACAGCTGTATTTATAAACAGCTGTATTCATAAATTGAGGGAATGATGATGAAATATAAATTACCTTTCGTGTTGCTACTGATGCCCTTTGGCGCATTCGCAACACAGCATTGCCCGGCTATTGATACCATCAAACACAGCAACGGAGTCTATAACGCCCATACCGCTGGTGTGGGCGAGTGGGGGGGCACCTTACAAGGGGATATCCCCCACGACGGCACGATTAAGAGTTTCCATGAAGCCCTTTTGATTCTCAATAGTGATGGCGGAGAAGATAATATTATTGATCAGGGGCGGTTCCAGAAATGTACCTATAACTTGCAAGCCGAAGGTAAGTTACTTGATATGTACTTCGATAATAAAACATGGCGGGCATCTATCAGTGGAAAACCCTATTGGCAGTATCAACAAGCGGCGTTCTTTGAACTTTACCGCTGTTCGGGAGTGGCACCTGAACTGTGTGAGTTTGATATTATGTTGCCAGCGGCACCCTAATGCCTTTTGTCACTTGCCTCAAAAGCAAAACGCCAGCACGAGGCTGGCGTTTTAACAGGTTTACAGCAGCGTAACTTACGCTTCTGGAACCACGATCACGTTCAATTGCGCGAACACGTCGCTGTGTACCTGGAAGTGAACTTCATGATCACCAGTAGTACGCAGAACGCCATTCGGCAGACGAACTTCGCTCTTGGCTACTTCAACGCCAGCTGCAGTAACTGCATCAGCGATGTCGCGAGTACCGATAGAGCCGAACAGTTTGCCTTCATCACCTGCTTTAGAAGCGATGGTGACGCTGACCAGTTCGTTAATTTTGGTTGCGCGAGCTTCAGCAGCAGCCAGAACGCCAGCCAATTTGGCTTCCAATTCTGCACGGCGTGCTTCAAAGAACTCAACGTTTTTCTTAGTTGCCGGAACAGCTTTACCCTGTGGAACCAGGAAGTTACGAGCGTAGCCCGCTTTAACGTTCACTTGGTCACCCAGGCTGCCCAGGTTTGCTACTTTATCAAGCAGAATAACTTGCATTACCTTATCCTCTCAAAGTCGTTAATGGACAGTGGCCGATTACTGATGACGATCAGTGTACGGCAACAAAGACAGGTAGCGTGCGCGCTTGATACAACGGGCGAGCTGACGCTGGTATTTTGCGCGAGTACCGGTAATACGGCTCGGGACAATTTTACCACTTTCAGTGATATAGTTTTTCAGCGTAGCGATATCTTTATAATCAATCTCTACAACGCCTTCCGCGGTAAAACGGCAGAACTTGCGACGACGGAAATAACGTGCCATTTGGCTAGTCTCCAGAATCTATAAATTCAATCTGCTCGGCATGCAGAACCAATTTGTTTAGCCCATTGCGGCCTTGATGGCAACTAATGAAGCCTTCAACGGTTAACTGACTGCCGACCGTTATACTGTGAGTTAATGCTTGTGACTTTTGCCCGCTGACGATGATGGGCATTCTGCACCATGTTTGTCGGCTAAATCCGGCTTCCTGCTGTGTTGATCGGTGCTCAAGCACAAATTGACAATGCGGAATTCCAGAAGGACTTACTTTTCGAACCGGTGTCTTGCACACAGTGCCAGAGAGTACCAGACGATTAGTGGTCACCACGGCAATTACTCTTCAGAATCCCCAGCTTCAGAATCATCATTGGCTTCTGACGCAAAGTCGTGACGCTCACGGCGTTCGTCTTTCGCTTTAACCATTGGTGATGCTTCAGTTACCGCGTGCTTAACGCGCATAACCATGCTACGGATAACGGCGTCGTTGAAGCGGAAGTTTGTTTCCAGCTCATCGATCGCTTCCTGCGGCGCTTCAACGTTCAGCAGAACGTAGTGAGCTTTATGCAGTTTGTTGATCGGATAAGCCAGTTGACGGCGGCCCCAGTCTTCCAGACGGTGGATCGTACCAGCAGCATTAGTGATAGTTGCACTATAGCGCTCGATCATGCCCGGAACCTGTTCGCTTTGGTCAGGATGGACCATAAAAACGATTTCGTAATGACGCATCGATTATTGCTCCTTACGGATTATTCAGCCTCCTGATAGGGTCAACCGCGGCCCATGGAGGCAAGGAACGTGTTTGTGTGCGGCTGAAAAATGACGCGTAACTATACTTGCGGGCGGCTTGAAACTCAAGGACTGCGGGGGATTTATTCTTGTTCTAACCCTTACTCAACAAAAATCGCACTTTTTGTTCATTAAACAACCAATGGATGTAGATCCACTCGTCTACTAAATATTTCAATCAAATCATTATCTCGACATAAATATCATTCACTTTTTTTGACAGAATGAATCAATTACTACGTATTTTTAAATTAACAAAAACGACTAGAATTATTTACATCCACCGCACATCCCCAATAGATTTCAATATGTAGGAAGGCGACAACAGTTCCATGCACGTTAATGCCGTTCTCTATCGCTAAAATTCAATAGATAAATACAACACCAGAGAAACATCGATAAAAAAGACAATACTCATCCCCATTCCCCCGCTTGTCGGGGGTTTTTTATAGATGTTGATTAAAGAAATGCGTCCCTGCAGTTAAGGCAGTAGGGGTAATTTTATGACCAACGCCTGCCTCTGTAAGATAGGTCAGGTGGTTATCACGCCCGCTGACTCTCAGTGCCTGAACCAAGCGCCCACTCTCCGCCGCTGGCACCACATCATCCGCTTCGCCATGCCAAACCAATAAAGGCCGCTCAGCAATTTTTTCCAACTGATGGGAAAGATCATAATCTGACAGGGGTGCAAGACGACGTTCAAACTCCGCCGGGCTGAGCTCCTGTCCTGCGTTCAAAGGTGGAAACAGCGAATGCGCCAACGAAGTAAAATAGCCTGACCCCATAAAATTGGCCGCAACACTGAGCCAAGGGTAGCGAGCAAACGCGCCTAATGCGGTCATCCCCCCCATTGATGCACCCGCAACACCCATTCGATCACCGTCAATCAATCCAGCCTGTTGATAATGCTGTTTAAGCCCAGGTAGTTCATCAATATTTGATTTGAGGATTTCCCAGAAATGAGACAGTCGCTGAGTTTCATTGCCGTCAAAACGCGCACCATGCATATCTGCATCTGGCGCTATAGTGCGAAAGCCGGCTTGGGCGAAAGCATAGGCAAAATAGGAATAGACTTCTTTTGACGAGGTGTAGCCATGATAAAAGAAAATGGTGGGTAACGGCTGCTGACGCTGGCCCACAGGGGCTGCATGGATGACCTCAATCCCATTAATGTTTTCCAGCGACATCTCAATCATGGTGAAAATCCTTGATTTATCAGGCAGCGAACAGGCTTATAACAGATAGATGCAGTGTGCCAAAATGAAGATATAAAGTCTTAAATCAATTTCTTCCAAGATATTCCCTCATACTTGAGGTTGCAGCGTTACACTTGAGAAATAATGGGCTTAGCAGTGATATCGCAGCTGACAAAGGGGCAAAAATGAATTTAAAACGTGTAATGGTAGTCTTACTGGTCACTTTGGGACTCTCGGCTTGCAGTGCTTTTCACATTACTCCGGTTCCGCCACCTGTTGCTCAGCCCTATGCCCAGGAAATCACCCGCGCACAGAGCCTTAATTTACAAAAAGTGGGCACCGTTTCAGCTCAAGTATTTGGCAGCCCAATGGATATTGAAGCTGAAATTAAACGTAGAGCCAATGCCAGTGGTGCGCCCTACTATTTGATTATCATGATGTCTGACAGTATTTATCCAGGCATTTGGTATGCTAATGCTCTGTTGTATAAATAATTAGCTGTATAAATGATTTCGTGCTTATTTTATGCCGCTACCGCGACTGAGCAGCAGCGCGCAAACCGCTTCAGGCACCATGTATTGATCTCGGTGATCTAGCGTCATGCGACACCAGGCGTCGGCCAATGGCGGCGAGGCAAACCGCAGCAATTGAGATGCACAACATAAGTCAAAAAGTTGCTGAGTTATCGCCCGCCCCTGTTCTTCCTTGGGATTTTTCAGCCGCTGCTGCAATTGTCGCCATGCCCGGTCAAACAACCGATTTTGCCCTCGCACTGAATAAAACTCTTGCTGAAGCATTTCTATTGTAGAAGGGAGTTTGCGGAAGGTTCGCAGCACATCAAGACACATAATATTGCCAGAGCCTTCCCAAATGCTGTTGACCGGCATTTCACGATAAATCCGCGGCAGCTCGCTTTGTTCGCAATAGCCAATCCCGCCGAGAACTTCCATCGCCTCGGCGACAAACCCGCTGCCCAGCCCGCAGACACGATATTTTGCCGCTGGCGTCAGCAGCCGACTGAATACCTGCTCATGAACCTCGCCGGTGTTCTCCCATGCACTGGCCAGACGCATCAATAACGCGGTATGGCCTTCTAAACGCAATGCCATACGACTTAAGACTTGCCGCATCAAAGGCTGGTCAACTAATGCTTTACCAAAGGCCTGCCGCTGCCACGCATGATACAGCGCGACGGAGAAGGCTCTTCTCATCAGGCCATGACTACCGAGCGCACAATCAAAACGAGTATATCCACCCATTTTTAGAATTTGGCGAATGCCGTCGCCCTCATCGCCTAATAACCACGCGGTAGCATTATCAAATTCAACTTCACTGCTGGCATTGGAACGATTGCCGAGCTTCTCTTTCAGGCGCTCTAAGCGAATGGCATTATAGGTGCCGTCCGGCAATACTTTAGGCAGGAAAAAACAAGATAGCCCCCCTTCGGCTTGAGCCAATATCAGATGCGCGTCACTTTGAGGTACCGAGAAAAACCATTTGTGTCCGACCAGACGATAAGCTTCACCATTACCGCGTACCTCTAGCGGCACTGCTCTGGTGGAGTTACTTAACACATCGGATCCGCCCTGTTTCTCAGTCATACCCATGCCAATTAATAAACCACGCTTCTGGCTACCGACGATTTGATGCGAGTCATAGCGATCTGAAAGCAGTGCTGGTATCCAGCTTTGGAATAACGGCGAAAGTGTTTGTTGCAGCAGCGGAATGGCACCAAATGTCATAGTTATTGGGCATAATGTCCCCGCCTCTACCTGAGCATGCAGGATAAAACGCGCCGCTCTGGCGACGAAAGAACCTATCCGCGCATCTTCCTGCCAAGGCAAATTATGCACCCGGTGATTAACCAACTCTTGCATTAACACATACCAGGCAGGATGGAATCGCACCTGATCCAATCTCTGGCCAGCTGCATCATAGCGCAATAATTCTGGCGGATTGGCGTTTGCCAGCCGCCCTAATTCAAGCAACTCCTGTGAGCCAAGTTGAAGTCCAATCCGAGAAAGATCCTCTTCATCCCAGCCAGCATGTTCCCGCATCACTGCTTCCCGCAAGGCCCTATCAGACAGATATAAATTACTGTTAGATAAAGGCTCTGGCTGGTTGAAAACCAAATGAGTCTGCCACTCCATACCTTCCTCCATTTCGGTACTTATTGTGAAATCGGCATTCATAAATCAGGTTTAAGTATGGTGCAGGCGGTTTTTTTTGCTGACAGACATATCACAAACAGCGATTAATCCACTCTATATCGCTGATAGTGATGCGAAATTCTCTGTGTGAAAAATAAAAAACAAAAAGCCAACATCCGGAAATGTTGGCTTGATTGAAATGCCGGTATGAAATGCATATACCCAAGTACTTCGGGATGCAGGTAGGCGGCAAGTGAGCGAGTCCCCAGGAACTTACACAAGTAAGTGACTGGGGTGAGTGAAGGCAGCCAACACCCTGCATCTTGAAGGGCGACGGGTAGATTAGGCTTTAAGCGCTCGCTGACGCACTGCTTCAAACAAACACACACCGGTAGCAACCGACACATTGAGTGAAGAAACACTCCCTGCCATCGGAATGCTGATCAGTTCATCACAGTGTTCGCGGGTCAAACGGCGCATACCTTCGCCCTCAGCTCCCATCACTAATGCCATCGGACCGGTCATTTTGCTTTGATACAATGTATGATCTGCTTCACCGGCAGTCCCGACAATCCAGACATTGTGCTCTTGTAACACTCGCAGCGTACGCGCCAGATTAGTGACTTTAATCAATGGTACGTTTTCAGCAGCACCACTGGCGACCTTCTTGGCGATGGCATTCAGCTGCGCTGAGCGATCCCGTGGCACGATAACCGCATGGACACCCGCAGCATCTGCACTGCGCAAGCACGCTCCCAGATTATGAGGATCAGTAACGCCATCGAGCACTAACAGGAAAGGGGTTTCTACACTTTCCAGTAACGCTGGCAAGTCATTTTCCTGATACTGACGCCCTTCACGGACTCGCGCCACAATACCCTGATGGACACCACCTTCAACCTGTGAATCCAGCCACTGGCGGCTGGCAACCTGAATCACTAAACCGGCAGCTTCCAGTTCGGCAATCAAAGGCTGTAGGCGACGATCGTCACGACCTTTCAGAATAAACACTTCCAGAAAACGTTGTGGATCATTGTCTAACAAAGCTTTGACGGAGTGAATGCCGTAAATAATTTCGCTCATGATGCTCTTTTATAAATGATTAAATATAAATGAATGCGGGCGACCAGGGCCGCCCGACAATCAACAGGCCATTATTGGTCACTGCTGGTTTTTTTCTTTGCGCGCTTGGCCTTGGTGGCAGCGGCAATTTTCTTGGTCTTGGTGGATGCTCTTTTCGCTTTAGCTTTGGCCTTTTTCTCGGCCAATGCTTTGTCATCTAACTTAGCGGCAGCATCTGCCGGGCGGAAAGCGCTATCTGGCTCAAAGTTTGCCGGTTTTTTAGCACGACGAGGGTGTTTCTGCCCACTTCCTGCTGGCGCGCCATCACGACGTGATGAGCTCGATGAGCTACCACGACCGCCACGACCAGTGGAGGTATCGCGCATCGTGCGCTGACCATCGGCTTTCTTGGCTTTATCACGCGCTGTTTTACCTTCACCGCGCGGTTTACGGGTACTGGAAACCAGAGCAAAATCAATTTTGCGCTCATCCATGTGTACCGCCTCAACCCGGATTTCCACGGTATCACCCAACCGGTAAACCTGACCTGAGGACTCGCCAATCAAACGCTGGCCAATGTTGTCGTAACGGTAGTAGTCATTATCCAAACTGGAAACATGCACTAAACCATCAATAAACAAATCATCCAGACGGACGAAGAAACCAAAGCCGGTGACGCTGGCAATAATCCCGGTGAAGACTTTCCCCACCTGATCCTGCATAAAATCACACTTCAGCCAATCTGCAACATTACGAGTCGCTTCATCAGCGCGGCGTTCAGTCATTGAGCAATGTTCGCCCAATTGCAGCATATCTTCGTACTCACTGTGCCAGCCGCCGGTTGGTGTCCAGCGCTCTTTCACATTACCGTGTTCTTTGGCAAGCTGATACTTGATAGCCCGGTGCATAGCCAAATCGGGGTAACGGCGAATGGGTGAGGTAAAGTGACCATAAGACGCCAACGCCAAACCAAAGTGACCACGGTTTTCCGGATCGTAAATCGCCTGTTTCATCGAACGCAGCAACATGGTTTGCAGCATTTCATGATCCGGACGATCCGCAACTTCATCCATCAGCACCGCATAATCTTTTGGCTCTGGTTTCAAACCACCACCCAGTGTCAGACCCAGCTCACTGAGTACACTACGCAGCGCTGAAATATGGTCATCACTTGGGCGGTCATGCACTCGGAACAGTGCCGGTTCGTTATGTTTTTCCACAAACCGCGCGGCGGCGATATTCGCCAGAATCATGCACTCTTCAATCAACTTATGCGCGTCATTACGCACCGTCGACTCAATACGCTCGATGCGCCGTTCGGCGTTAAAGATAAACTTGGCTTCTTCGGTTTCGAACGCAATACCGCCACGCTCAGCGCGAGCCTGATCCAACGCCTTGTACATGGTGTGCAGTTCTAACAGATGCGGCACCAACGGCTTATATTGCTCACGCAGTGATTCTTCGCCGTCAATGATTCGCCATACTTTGGTGTAGGTCAGACGCGCATGGGAGCTCATCACCGCTTCGTAGAACTTATACGACGACAGCTTACCCTGCGCGGAGATGGTCATCTCACACACCATGCACAGGCGGTCTACCTGCGGATTCAGGGAGCAAAGGCCGTTTGATAGCACTTCCGGCAGCATCGGAACAACTTGTGACGGGAAGTAAACCGAGTTACCACGGCTACGCGCTTCATCATCCAGTGCAGTGCGCGGGCGCACATAATAACTGACATCAGCAATCGCCACCCACAAGCGCCAGCCGCCACCGCGTTTTTTCTCGCAGTAAACAGCATCATCGAAGTCGCGGGCATCTTCACCATCAATAGTCACCAAGGGCAAATTGCGTAAATCCACTCGGCCTTTTTTCGCTTCTTCCGGCACCTGCTCTTTCAGGTCAGCAACTTGTTTTTCAACTTGTGGCGGCCAGGTATGTGGGATCTCATGAGTGCGCAGTGCGATATCTACCGCCATGCTGGTCCCCATGTTCTCACCGAGTACTTCAACAATCTTACCCACAGCTTTAGTACGGCGGGTCGGGCGCTGGGTCAACTCGACCACCACCATATACCCCATCCGCGCGCCATTAATGGCATCTGGTGGGATCAGAATATCAAAACTCAAACGGCCATCATCCGGCACCACAAAACCCGTACCCGCATCAGTAAAGTAGCGCCCGACAATCTGGCTGGTTTTCGGTACTAATACGCGCACGATACGTGCTTCACGACGACCTTTGCGGTCAGCGCCAACAGGTTGGGCCAATACCACATCGCCATGAATCGCGGTTTTCATTTGCTCTGCTGAGAGGTACAGGTCGTCTTTACTGCCTTCCACTCGTAAGAAACCAAAGCCATCACGATGACCAATAACAGTCCCGCGCAATAAGTCCAGGCGCTCCGGCAAGGCGTAGCACTGACGACGGGTAAAGACCAATTGCCCATCACGCTCCATCGCGCGCAGGCGGCGACGCAGCGCCTCTAGCTGTTCTTCACCCGATAAATTAAGTTCATTTGCCAGTTCTTCACGGCTGGCAGGTGTTTCGCGTTTCGCGAGATGAGCCAAAATGAATTCCCGACTAGGGATGGGTGACTCATATTTTTCTGCTTCTCGCTCCAAGAATGGATCTTGTGACATTGCGGTTCCTCCGTTGTCAGCAGCAGCCTTATACCCTACGTACTTGAAGCCGCAGGGGTGTTAGCTGCGCGCGCTCACCCGAATCACTTACCAGTGTAAGCTCATCGGGATTCGTTTACTGGCTGCCTACCAGCAACTCCAATTACTTTGGGTATATATATCTTTGATTAAGCAAAAATCTACTCAACAAGTAATAGCTTGTAGAGCGGGGTATTATCTTGAACCATATCGGCTAAAGTATAGTTATCCAGCTCGTTAAGAAAACTTTGTACCGCCTGATTAAGCACTTGTTTCAAGCGGCAAGCGGGGGTTATATGGCAAAAATCACTACTGCAATTGACCAGAGAAAGTGGTTCTAACTGGCGCACAACGTCACCAATTCGAATTTGGTCAGCCGGTTTACCTAACCGTATGCCGCCATTCTTCCCCCGTACAGCGGTTACAAACCCGACACGACTCAACTGATTGATTATTTTAACCATATGATTGCGAGACACGCCATAGACCTCAGTCACCTGAGAAATGCTGGTCATTTGGCCTTCAGGCAGCGAGGCCATATAAGTCAGCGCCCGCAGACCATAATCAGTAAAACTTGTTAACTGCACGTATACCCCTGAGCATCAGTTTACCCGGCTTAAACCCATCTAAGATGACACATTTTGGATAGGTTAATAAGTGCGATTCTAAGTGCTATTTAGAAACTTATAGATTGAATGATAAACCAGCCACAAAGCTTGCGACTAATCATTTAGATAAAGGGCGGGTTTTTTGATATAAAAATGGCTTATCAGAGGTCACTTCTGCAGACAGCAACGCCAAGTTCGCGGGGTATATATCCTAAATAATAAACCGGACATAAGCCCGGTTTATTAGCGTCTGAATTCTGATTATTTAGCTATTTGCTAATGAATCATGCATCAAATGGGTCGCGCAGGATCATGGTTTCTTCACGATCAGGGCCGGTAGAGATGATATCAACCGGAACGCCTGTCAGCTCTTCTACGCGCTTGATGTAGTTGAGCGCTGCTTGTGGCAACTTACTGTGTTCTTTTACGCCAAAGGTCACTTCTGACCAACCTGGCATGGTTTCGTAGATTGGCTCAATACCTTCCCAGCCTTCAGCAGCCAGTGGAGTGGTATCAACTTCGCGCCCATCTGGCATGCGGTAGCCAACACACAGTTTCACTTCTTTCAGACCATCCAGCACGTCCAGTTTGGTCATGCAGAAGCCAGACAAGGAGTTGATCTGCACAGCACGACGTACTGCAACGATATCCAACCAACCGGTACGACGGCTACGGCCAGTGGTTGCGCCATATTCGTTACCTTGCTTACGCAGGAACTCACCTGTTTCATCGTTCAGTTCAGTCGGGAATGGACCTGCACCAACACGAGTGGAATAGGCTTTCACAATACCCAGAACGTAATCAACATAACGTGGGCCAAGGCCAGAGCCTGTAGCAACGCCACCCGCGGTGGTGTTAGACGAAGTCACGTAGGGATAAGTACCGTGGTCGATGTCGAGCAAGGTGCCTTGAGCGCCTTCAAACATCATGAAATCACCACGCTTACGCGCACTGTCGAGCAATTCGGAAACATCAACTACCATTGCGGTCAGAATATCGGCGATAGCCAATACTTCATCCAGCACTTTTTGATAGTCAACCGCTTCTTCTTTGTAGTAGTGCACCAACTGGAAGTTGTGGTAATCCACAATTTCTTTCAGTTTGATGGCGAAGGTTTCTTTGTTGAACAAATCACCTACGCGCAGACCGCGGCGGGCAACTTTATCTTCATAGGCAGGGCCGATACCTCGACCGGTAGTACCAATTGCTTTTGCACCACGTGCTTTTTCACGCGCATTATCCAGAGCCACATGATATGGCAGGATTAATGGGCATGCTTCGGAGAGTAACAGTCGCTCACGTACAGGCACACCGCGCGCTTCAAGGTCTGTCATCTCTTTCATTAAGGCGTCAGGTGCCAGTACAACACCGTTGCCGATGATGCTGGTTACGTTTTCACGCAGAATACCTGAGGGAATTAAATGAAGAACGGTTTTCTCACCGTTGATAACCAAAGTGTGGCCAGCGTTGTGACCACCTTGATAGCGCACAACATATTTAGCCCGTTCAGTCAGCAGGTCAACGACCTTGCCCTTACCTTCGTCACCCCATTGGGTGCCCAGTACGACGACGTTCTTACCCATCTCAAAAATCACCAGGTTGCTTAAAAAAGGATTCTAACATCTCACTCGGCTGCTTTCAGTACTTTTTAACACATAACTGAACAATTTTTGTGCTTACATTTAGCCACCCATGCGGCTACGCAACATGTAGTAGATAACGACACCAGCAACCACTAATCCTCCACCAAAACGACGTAAAGTGGCATCCGGTAATTGGGTCATTGCCAGAATCATTTTGCGCCAGGCTTTGGGATAAAGCATCGGGCCAAGCCCTTCCAGCACAAAAACCAAACCCAATGCTAATAAAATGGTTGAATTCATTTTCTGTCTCAATCAAATGAAAAGGATTGCCCCAAATAGAAAAGGCCCGCGTGAACGGGCCTTACTGTTACGGTCAAAAACGGTCTGTCACAGCAGTCGTTATGGACGTTTGCTAGAGTTATCCGGCGATTTCATATAGCGGAAGAAATCGCTATCCGGGCTCAGAACCATCACATCGTTACCGCTGCTGAAGCTGTTTTCATACGCGCGCAAGCTACGAATGAATGCATAGAAGTCAGGGTCTTTACTGAATGCATCAGCAAACAAACGAGCCGCTTCGGCATCACCGCCACCACGAGTAATACGCGCCTGACGCTCTGCTTCTGCCAGGGTACGAGTCACTTCATAGTCAGCTGTTGCACGCAACTTTTCTGCTTCTTCCTGACCTTGTGAACGGTGACGACGGGCTACCGCTTCACGTTCAGCACGCATACGTTGGAAGATAGCGTCAGAGACTTCAGCCGGTAAGTTGATTTGCTTGATTCGCACATCAACAACCTCAATCCCCAGCGCTGCCATGCTGTTCGGGTTAACCGCTGGCTGTTTGCCACGGGTTTCCTGTTCAACACGCGCTGCCGCAGAGGCAATAGCATCATCAGCTTCGGTGGTAACAGCCTCATCACCCACGCTACCGGTGTTCAGTGCATCACGAACATCAGACGTCAGACGACCACGTGAGTCAGTAACGATGTCGCGCACATTCAGGCGACCAATCTCAGAACGCAAACGGTCACTAAATTTACGTTTCAACAGCACTTCAGCCTGAGAAACATCACCACCACCTGTGGCCAGATAGTAACGGCTAAAATCGCTGATACGCCATTTCAAATATGAGTCAACAATCAGGTCTTTCTTCTCGTTGGTCACGAAACGGTCGGCCTGGTTATCCATGGTTTGAATACGGGCATCCAACGTCTTCACTGTTTCGATAAACGGTATCTTGAAGTGCAGGCCTGGTGCATACACCAGAGGCTTGTTATCACTATCACGTAATACCTTGCCAAAGCGCAGTACGATCCCGCGTTGGCCTTCTTGTACCACAAACAGCGAAGCGTAGAGTGCGACTAACACCACAACGACGATAAGTAAAAAAGACTTACGCATTGGTTATTCTCTCCCTACGCGAGTGGAAGTATCACGCTGAGCATTCGCCCGGCGCTGATCCATGATAGAGCCACTGTTTGAGCTGGTACTTGTGTTACTGGCACCAGACTCTTGGCTGCTATTAGCAGAGGAAGGCGGATTCAAACGAATCAGACTTGTGTCTTTACTGCCATCTGCTTTATCTGCACCTTGGCCACGCATCAGTTGATCCAGTGGCAGCACCATCAGACTGTTACCTTTGTCATTAGCCAGCACTTTGCGGGTATGACCGAGGACTTTCTCCATGGTTTCGATGTACAGACGTTCACGGGTAATTTCCGGTGCAGCCTTATACTCAGGCAACAACTTCGCAAAACCAGCAACTTCACCCTGCGCTTCCAACACTTTACGCGCGGCATAAGCACGAGCATCTTCTAACAGACGCTGTGCCTGACCATTAGCACGAGGCTGTACTTCGTTGGTGTAAGCTTCTGCTTCACGAATATACTGTTGTTCGTTTTCACGAGCAGCAATCGCATCATCAAATGCCGCTTTAACTTCTTCCGGCGGACGTGCTGCCTGGAAGTTAACGTCCAGCAGAGTGATACCCATGTTGTATGGACGAATAGTTTCTTCCAGTACACGCTGAGTATCGCTACGAACGATGGTACGGCCTTCAGTGAGGATTTTGTCCATGGTGTATTTACCAATAACACCACGTACTGCGCTATCAGTAGCCTGACGCAGACTGTCATCCGGATTAGTCACGCTAAACAGGTAAGCGGCCGGGTCAGTCACACGGTACTGCACGTTCATTTCGATGCGAACGACGTTTTCATCAGAAGTCAACATGACACCAGATGCCGCCAATTCACGCACAGATTCGACGTTAACCGGGGTGACTTCATCGATAAAGGTCGGTTTCCAGTTCAAACCAGGCTGTACAATGTGGCTTAATTTACCCAAGCGAGTCACAACACCGCGCTCAGCTTCTTTAATTGTATAGAAACCACTTGCCGCCCAGATAACCACAACCGCAACTACAGCGATACCAACGATACGGCCACTGAAACCAGGGCCTTTTGACGCACCATTGTTATCATTGCCGCCATTACCGTTGCCGCCACCTTTACCCGTGAGGCTACTCAGTTTTTTGCTCAGTTTCCGGAAGATATCATCCAGATCCGGCGGCCCTTGGTCACGACCACCTTTATTATTGTTATTTCCGCCAGAGTTGCCGCCATTATTATTGCTGCTCCCCCACGGATCGCGGTCCTGTCCGTTATTACCGGGCTGATTCCACGCCATGTTTTAGCTCCATTCTTCTATGATTGGTTTTCTTCAGGCCAAGAGCACATGCCAAAGAAGCTGGCTCTTAATCTCACAAGAAAGGTCAAGTCACTCATTAATTAACCGAGCTTGGTTCACTAATAATATAACTGACCAACTCCTGCTCTTGTTTACAGAGACGACGCCAATCAACGATAGGCATTCTCACCACCATACCGACGTTCCCGTCCTCGTCTATCCACTCTTTTTCAATTGCCTGAAGCTGGTAAAAACGGCTACGTAAACGGCCTGCCTGAGGCGGCAAACGCAGTTCAAAGTGTGCGTTCTCACCTGAAAGACGCTCCGTTAACGCTTGAAAGAGCAACGGGATACCTGCGCCGGTTTGGGCTGATAGCCAAACTCTGACTGGCAGATTTTCTTCGTTGCGATCAATTCGCGGGACGAAATCATCCAACAAATCAATTTTATTCATTACTAATAATGTAGGAATTTCATCCGCTTCTATTTCTGCCAATACAGAATCGACTGCGGCCATATTCTCGGCTACCCGAGGATCAGCTGCATCAATAATGTGTAGCAGTAATGAGGCTTGCCGCGTTTCTTGTAATGTTGCTTTAAAAGCAGCAACCAGATCGTGCGGAAAATGCCGGATAAAGCCTACCGTATCCGCCAACACTGTATCGCCCACATCAGCTACATTAATGCGGCGTAAAGTGGGATCCAGCGTGGCAAATAGTTGGTCAGCCGCATAGACATCAGCTGCCGTAATTTTATTAAACAGGCTAGATTTACCGGCGTTGGTATATCCCACCAAAGAAACTGTCGGGATATCTGCGCGAGTACGTGCGCGCCGCCCTTGCTCACGCTGCTTTGCCACGCGCTCCAAACGGCTTAAAATCAAGCTGATACGGTCACGCAGCAAACGACGGTCGGTCTCCAACTGGGTTTCACCTGGCCCTCTTAGGCCAATCCCCCCTTTCTGACGCTCAAGGTGCGTCCAGCCGCGTACCAAACGAGTCGCAATATGGCACAATTGCGCTAATTCGACCTGTAATTTACCTTCATGGGTACGGGCCCGTTGGGCAAAAATATCTAAAATCAGGCCAGTCCGATCAATAACCCGGCACTCACACAAACGTTCAAGATTTCGCTCTTGCGCTGCGGAAAGGGCATGATCAAACAGGACAACAGACGCACCACTGGCTTTCACTGCGTCAGCAATTTCTACTGCCTTTCCCTCGCCCACAAAAAACTTAGGATGCGGTGCTTTGCGACTACCCGTCACAATTTGCAAAGCTTCTACGCCCGCAGAAGATACCAGCGCTTCGAACTCACGCAGATCCTCTGAGTTTTTGTCTTGCGAGAAATAGATATGAACCAGTACGGCCTGCTCACCGCCTTCATAACGGTCAAACAAACGAGCAACCTCTCAAACGGATCAAAACCGCTAGTGCGGAGAACATAAGCCCGAATCCGTTGCTTATGTTCCCCGTCATGGTTGACCAGCAATGCGCTTTATTCAGCGTCATCGCTATCCTGCTGCGGCTGTTGCGGCGCAGATGGATTACTACCATGATAATTATTAGTGCTACCACTCGGATTATTGCTGTGATGCGAAACCGGGCGAGAAGGCACTACAGTAGAGATGGCGTGCTTATAAACCATCTGGCTGACTGTGTTTTTTAACAGAATGACAAACTGATCAAAAGACTCAACTTGGCCCTGCAGTTTAATGCCATTCACTAAATAAATAGAAACCGGAACCCGTTCACGACGCAATGCGTTCAGGAACGGATCTTGCAAAGATTGCCCCTTAGCCATTCTATATTTTCCTTATTTGCTTGTTGTTATTAACTAAGAACCTATCGGCTCGAAAATAAACTGCGTAAAAAAATCCGCGCGTTGAGTACTAATCAATTGTACACAATCATTCAACCTATGCACTAACAACCTGTATTACAGAGTCTAAAGCCTCTCCCGGCTTATCACTGTCGAGCCACTGGACTGAACCCCAGCCCCGCAACCAGGTCATTTGGCGCTTTGCCAGTTGACGTGTCGCACAGATTCCGCGGTAAACCATTTCGTCGTAATCAATCTCACCAGACAGATAAGACCACATCTGCCGATATCCCACACAACGAATGGCTGGCATATCCGTATGCAAATCACCACGGTCAAAAAGCGCCCTAGCCTCTGTTTCAAACCCTGCATCCAGCATCTGATGAAAACGTAACTCAATCCGCTGGTGCAACAGTTCCCGGCTAACAGGCGCAATCGCAAATTGGTGAACCCGATACGGTAAGGTTTCACCTGAAATTTTAGTCAGTTCTGTTAGAGTTTTACCTGAAATAAAAAAAACTTCCAGTGCTCTGGAGAGCCGTTGGGGATCATTAGGATGAATTCGCGCCGCAGCAACGGGATCGATCTCAGCCAGTTGCTGATGTAAAACTTCCCAACCCAGTTCCGCTGCCTGCTGTTCAATACGCTGGCGCACTTCCGGGTCTGCTGACGGCAATGGAGATAATCCATCCAACAGCGCTTTAAAGTACAACATAGTCCCCCCCACCAGCAGCGGAATACGCCCAGCGGCGGTAATGTCGGCCATCTCTTTTAATGCATCTTTACGGAAATCGGCGGCAGAGTATGATTCTGCTGGATCGCGAATATCAATTAACCGATGTGGTGCTAATGCCAGTTCCGCGGCACTGGGTTTCGCCGTGCCGATATCCATACCGCGATAAATCAGGGCTGAGTCGACGCTAACAAGCTCGACAGGTAGCCGCTGTCTCAGTGCAATGGAGAGCGCTGTTTTACCCGAGGCAGTTGGTCCCATAATAAAGATTGCCGGTGGCTGGTCTAGATTTTCAATATCATTCATGTTTCAAGGTTGCCAATGCGGCCTTTATATCAATAGGTTGTAATAGCCCCGCTGGCGGTGATTTCACCAACTGCGGGCAAAGACGTTCAACATCCGTCAATAACTGTATCGCTTGAGACACATTCCATACCTCATGTTCGCTACCTAGATGGCGAGAAATCCATGTGGCGAGAGCATCTGGCGATATCTCTTCATGTTGCGACAGATAGCCTAACAGTTCCGGTATCAGTTTTTGTAAATTTTGTTGGCGTAATGGTAAAGATACTGCACGTAAAGTCGCTCTTGTGTGCTCAACGGCCAATTCTATCCCCATGGTCGCTAACAACTTCTGATGACGCTGGCAGGCGGTCGCCTCATTTTTATCTAATGTCAGTTTTAATGGAATAAGTAATGGCTGAGGACGTAGCCCCTCGGCAGGCGGATTCAATTGAGCTTGTTTTAACCAACGCTCGGCCACTGTCAGTTCAAGTAATGCTATGCCCTGCTTATATTCAATAAGAGCATAGCAAGGTGGAAATACGGTGAACACCCGGCCAAAACTGTAATTATCGCCATGCAGTGGCTCATCAGTCGATATCTGACGCGCTACTGGAGCTGTCGCGGCCGAAGGTTGACTGACTGCCGCCGGTTTATTCACTATGGCTGGCTGTACCAGTTGACGATATAACTCACCTTGCTGTTTTTGGTAAGGTTCGCCCGTGTGATAAGTGGGAGTTCGTTCGCGGGCTATTGAGCGCTCAGTGGTAGCGGTTCGCTCAGGAGACAACGTTCGTACAACTGGCGCGCTTGTCGCCGGCTCCGGTTGTGCATATTTATTAACCCCTGCCGCCACGCGATTTTCTGGCTGCCAGCGCGGAGCCTCAATCTCTTCGCCATCTTCATTAATGTTCAGCACCGGAGTCGCTGTTTGCTGTAATACCGTGGTGACCGCTTGATAAATAAAGTCATGCACCAGCCGCGCCTGATGGAAACGCACTTCATGCTTAGCCGGATGCACATTCACATCGACCTGATGTGGGTCAATATCCAGATACAATACATAGGCAGGCTGCTGGTCGTCTTTGAGTAAATCTTGATAAGCCTGGCGGATTGCATGATTGATCAGCCGGTCGCGCATCATACGGCTATTGACGTAGCAATATTGCATTTCACTCAGTGTGCGGCTGGCGGCAGGATCAGCGACCCAACCGCGAATCGTCAAATCGCCATGCTGCCAGGAAATCGCCAGCGCATGCTGCAAAAATGCCGGGCCACAGATACTCGCCAACCGGCGTTCATGTTGGGAAGGATCAGGGGCTGCGCGATATTGACGCATCAACTTACCGTTATGGCTGAGATTGATGGCTACATCAAAGCGCGCCAGTGCAATGCGCCGCACCACTTCATCAATATGACCAAACTCAGTTTTCTCAGTCCGCATAAATTTACGGCGGGCGGGCGTGTTATAAAATAGATCCAACACTTCCAGAGTACTACCGACCGGATGAGCCGCAGGTTTGATGGTCACGGCCATATCGCGCCCTTCGGCATAAGCCTGCCAGGCTTCATTTTGTTCAGCCGTGCGTGATGTCAAAATCAGACGCGAGACTGAACTGATACTGGCTAATGCCTCGCCGCGAAACCCCATACTGAGGATAGCTTCCAAATCTTCCAGCGAACTAATTTTACTGGTCGCATGGCGCGCCAGTGCTAATGCCAAATCGTCTTTACCAATACCACAGCCATTATCACGGATACGAATCAGTTTCGCGCCACCACGTTCGATATCAATATCAATCCTGCTGGCACCTGCATCCAGACTATTTTCCACCAACTCTTTCACCACCGACGCAGGCCGCTCTACCACTTCACCGGCGGCAATTTGGTTAGCAAGCTGTGGTGGCAGAATCTGAATTGGCATAGCAGTTCCTTTCGCTTACGACTGTGGAATAGTCAGTGTTTGCCCAAGTTGGACATTACCTGACTTTATCTTATTCGCCCGCTCAATCTCACTCATCGACACACCATATCTGGCTGCAATAGCCGACAGCGTATCACCGCGTTTTACCTGATGCTTAACCGGCTGGCTTTTGCTCGATTTTGCTTTAGCCACGGTTTTTGGCATGGTGGCCGCGACTGTTGCACCCGACGCAGGGACTTTCAAACGCTGCCCCACCCAGACCACATCATTTTTCAGTGTGTTATTTTGCCGCAATACTGCCATGCTGACGCCGTACTGACTGGCAATACCGGATAAAGTTTCCCCGCGTTGCACTTTATGAATCTGGCTTCTATTTTTCGTAACGACATCTACCGCTGCCGGCTTGGCAGCAGATGCTCTGCCACTTTGCGCACTACTGACAACCGGCTCTGGCTGACTAACACCTGAACGTTGTGAAGAAGAATCAACCGCCGCCGTTTCAATGAGCGGGCGGTTTTCGACCTTTGGGTCGGCTTGTAGCGGATGCGCGAGGAAATAACTGCGCAAACCTTTATAAATGGCTTGAGCAATTTTCTCCTGATACGCGCTACTGCCAAGCAGCCGCTCCTCCGTACTGTTACTGATAAAGCCGGTTTCCACTAACAATGACGGAATATCCGGTGAACGCAACACTCCAAGACTGGCATGTTCCGGTCGACGTTTATGAATGTCACCCACTCTTTGCAGCTCATTGAGAACTTTGGTGGCTACGTCATAGCCCACCCGCTGTGAGTGACCAAATTGCAGATCAAGAACAGCCTGACTCAAATAAGGGTCAGAAGCGGTATTGGCCAATACATCACCAGCACCGCCAAGTAGTTCAGATTGCTTCTCATGCTGCTCCAGCCAGTTACCCATTTCACTGTTGGCGCGGCGGTTCGACAAGACCCAAACCGACGCCCCGGTTGCGCTACGGTTAGGTGCCGCATCAGCATGGACAGAGACCAACACGTTAGCACCCTGCTTACGCGCCACATCGGAACGGCCCATGACCGAGATGAAATAGTCGCCATTACGGGTCAACACGGGTTTAAACATTGGGTCACTGTTAAGCAGAGCTTCTAGCCGACGGGCAATAGCAATAGTGACATTCTTCTCTTTCAGGCCATTTTGCCCAATAGCTCCGGGATCCTGACCACCGTGACCGGCATCAATAGCGACCACCACACGGGAGCTGTTCGCCGCACTGGAGGTTTTAATCGGACGCGAAGTATTCGTCGTGACGCTTTCGCTGCTCACCACCACGGTTGGTTTGTTGTTAAAGGGGTTTTTAGCCACTGAATTTGTATTGGCGCTAGTGACCCGAGGTGCCGCCTGTGAGGTTAAACGTCCAGCATTCGGGCTGGGCGTATTAGTTTGATTCAGTGGCGCATTGTTCTGGCTTACATTATTTTGATTTTGGCTTAAAGTCGGTTGCGTTTGCCGAACAGGGGCGCTGGCTGCCGCAGACATAGTCATCACGACGGTGTAATTGTTACCTGACTGCTGAGTCACAGCGCGCGTTTTGGCTTTTTGTGTCAGTTCCAGTACCAGACGGGTGCTTTGCGCATCTTTCGGAGTACTGGAGCGGATTCTTTTCAGCAGATTCTGGCCACTGAACTCCAGCGGTAATCCGGAAAGATTGCCACTTTGACGCACATCAAACACCACCCGCTCAGGCGAGTTTAAAGAGAAAAATGCATAAACTGGCTGCCCATCAAAACTGAGCGTTACCCGGCTTTCCGTCGGGCCGTTATTCACTTTAATATCAGTTAGCTTCGCGGCAAATACAGAAGGTAGGGTAAACAGCCCCACAATAACCAACATGACAGCGGTAAATGAACGTTTCCAGCGCGTTTTTTGCGTTAAACCATTTATTTGCGTTAAACAATTTAGTAGCGTCAAGCTATGCGTCATTATCAAATTATCCTTGCACAGCAGCTAAACGGCGCAGCACATCAGCACCCACATCAGAAATAGCTACCAGACGGGCCTCTCGCCCTTCGGCCTGATAAGCTAAATGTAGCTCGACATCAGCCTGAGGCAAGAACCCAGCGCCTTGCTGAGGCCACTCCACCAGACAAATTGCCTGCTTATCGAAGTAATCACGAATGCCCATAAACTCCAGTTCTTCGGGGTCAGCCAAACGATACAGGTCAAAATGATAAACCGGCCTTGGAGTCAAGGCGTAAGGTTCAACCAAGGTATAAGTGGGGCTTTTAACATGCCCTGAATGGCCAAGGGCCTGGAGGAAGCCGCGGCTAAAAGTGGTTTTTCCGGCACCTAAGTCACCGAATAGATAAATAACGCTGGCACCCTCGAAGGCATGAGCCAAATCGCCCCCTAACGCAACGGTCGCTGCCTCATCGGGCAGAGGTAAAACGAGTTCTTTCATTCTGTGATATCTATTTTGCTAACTCAGGATTAACGTACTTCGGAATAACTGACAGCAAATCTGTGGCCAGTAAACCCCGGGTGCCTTGAACTTCAGCCAGTGTATCTGCGGCAACGCCATGCACAACACAACCTGCACAGGCAGCATCATACAGCACCAGCTTTTGCGCTATCAAACTCCCAATAATGCCGGACAGAATATCCCCCATACCACCGGAGGCCATACCCGCATTACCGACATCAGCAATCGCCATCTCGCCTTGTTCACTGGCAATAAGAGTACCAGCCCCTTTCAAAACCACCACACCACCATATTGTTTAACGATGTTACGGGCAGAAAGTAAGCGGTCACTCTCAATATCAGCGACGCGGCAACCGAGCAGACGTGCCGCTTCGCCAGGATGGGGGGTCAACACCCGATTCTGACGCTTCAGCGGATTTAATGCCAGCAAGTTGAGTGCATCTGCGTCCCATAATGCTGGTTTATCACTTTGTTGCAATAAATTCAGAGCATTCCTGCCCCAATCAGACTGCCCTAACCCCGGCCCGATCACCAATACATCAGCCCAATTAAGACTTTTTTCGAGGGTTTCATCAGTTAATTCCTGCACCATCAACTCAGGGCGCGCAGCCAGAATCGGCGCAACATGCTCAATGTGAGTAAGTACTCGCACCAGCCCTGCACCGCTGCGCAAAGCGGCTTCTCCTGCCATGCGAATCGCGCCGCCGAATCCTTTATCGCCCCCTACCAGCAATAAGCGGCCGTGCTCGCCTTTATGGGCACAGGGGCGGCGTGGTTTCAGCCATTGCGGCAAGTGATCCGCCGTAATGCGCTCAATTTGCACCGGCTGAGTGCTTAGCCATAGTGTTAACCCCAGATCATTGCAGTGCAAATGCCCCACCCAATCACGGGCTTGCCCGGTGAGTAAACCGGGTTTCAGTGTGACAAAAGTCAGGGTGTGATCAGCGCAAATAACTGAGCCTGGAGCCGCTCCGCTATCAGCACTCAGCCCTGACGGAATATCCAGAGCAATTTTTGCAGCCCGATGGCGGTTTGCTGTGTCAATTAGCGTAGCATATACCCCTTGTGGTGCGGCTCGAAGACCAATACCCAACAAACCATCAATAATTAAATCGATATGTTGTGGCCAGGATATGTCAGGTTGGTTAATTACACCGCCAGCGGCCAGCCACTGAGATTGCGCCTGATGGGCTTCAGCAGGTAGAGGCCGATTACCAGGGCAAGCAATAACGGTAACATTCAAACCCGCGGCCAATGCCCGGCTGGCAACGATGTAGCCATCGCCACCGTTATTACCATGGCCACACAGAACCAGCCAGTGACGCGCGGCAGGATATTGCTTTCGCGCCAGTTCAAATGCGGCATTTCCGGCTCTCACCATCAGGTCAAATAAGCTCAGAGAGAAGTGTGCGGCAGCAATCGCCTCATTCTGGCGCACCCAGTCCGCAGAAAAAACAGAGTGTGGTAAACTGGCTCCGATTTGTTTCTTACTATGGTCCGTCATGGCACACCCCCTCGATCTGAATCAGTTAGCCCAACATATCAAGCAATGGGGGCAATCGCTAGGTTTCCAGCAAGTCGGTATCTGCGATACAGACTTGTCAGCAGAGGAACCGCGATTACAGGCCTGGCTTGATAAACAATATCATGGCGAAATGGCCTGGATGGCCCGCCACGGTATGCTGCGCGCGCGCGCCCATGAATTATTACCCGGCACTTTGCGGGTGATCAGCGTGCGAATGAATTATCTGCCTGCCAAGGCCGCATTTGCCAGCACATTAAAGAATTCAGAACTCGGTTATGTCAGCCGTTATGCCTTAGGTCGTGATTATCATAAATTGTTACGCCAACGCCTGAAAAAATTGGGTGATATGATTCAGCATTATTGTCTTGAGCAGGCGGCCGGCGATGTCAATTTCCGCCCGTTCGTCGACTCTGCGCCAATAATGGAGCGATCCCTGGCGGCTAAAGCGGGTATCGGCTGGGTTGGTAAACACTCACTTATTTTGAATCGTGATGCTGGCTCCTGGTTCTTTCTTGGCGAGCTACTCATTGATCTGCCGCTGCCAGTCGATAAACCGCAAGAAGAACAATGTGGTCGCTGTGTTGCGTGTATTACCACCTGTCCGACAGGGGCTATCGTCGCTCCCTATACTGTTGATGCGCGCCGCTGTATTTCCTATCTAACGATCGAGTTGGAAGGCGCAATACCAGAAGAATTTCGCCCGCTGATGGGTAATCGTATTTATGGTTGTGATGATTGCCAACTAATCTGCCCGTGGAACCGCTTTTCACAATTAACCGATGAAGAAGATTTCAGCCCACGAGCTGTATTGCATACACCACAGCTATTGGATTTATTCGCCTGGAATGAAGAGAAGTTTTTACGGAACACGGAAGGCTCTGCCATCCGCCGAATTGGTCATCTGCGCTGGTTGCGCAATATCTCAGTCGCATTAGGCAACGCGCCCTATCTCGATAATATTGTCTTGGCATTGGAAGCACGTCGCGGCATTGATCCCATGTTAGATGAACATATTGAATGGGCCATCTCACAACAATTGAAAAGACGGTCTACACTGATTGGGGATGTTCAATCGCCGCAGAAAAAACGGCTGGTGAGAGCGATTGAGAAAGGCCTGCCACGCGATGCCTGATACTGCTTTTGCCTAATGTCGAATGACATTAAGCAGAGTTTTTTAACTATTTCTATAATGAATACACTCAGAGTTTTCCTGTGTATAAAAATAAAAACACCTTGGCAATCAAGTGCAAAAAAAAGCACAAGTGATCGGCATAACGTTTTTATATAAAAATATATGCAATTAAATCAGGTAATTAAAAAACAGGAAATTAAAGCGGTTAAATTATGAACTGAATAAAAAAACAGCAGAATCTGTGGATAACTCTGTTGAAGAAGTTAATACAATGTATGTTACACGGTATGGAGCACGTGATTGGGCTGTGGATAATTAAAACAGAATTGAATGGAAAAATTTGGAGCGGGAAACGAGACTCGAACTCGCGACCCCGACCTTGGCAAGGTCGTGCTCTACCAACTGAGCTATTCCCGCATTGAGATGCCGTTTAGGCAACATTTGACTATCTGAAATCAGCTATTTGCAATAAATAATTTTGGAGCGGGAAACGAGACTCGAACTCGCGACCCCGACCTTGGCAAGGTCGTGCTCTACCAACTGAGCTATTCCCGCGTCGCCGTCATGCGTTATTAAAAAAAACACATCACTTTTATATTATTCATTTCTATTACTGTGACCAATCTCTTTATTACTCAAGAAATTGGAGCGGGAAACGAGACTCGAACTCGCGACCCCGACCTTGGCAAGGTCGTGCTCTACCAACTGAGCTATTCCCGCTCTGGGCCATAATTTCCGGTACTGAATCCGTTTGCGCTTGTTTGCAAATTCTTCATCGGTACGGGGTGCGCATTATACGAGAAATCCGTTTTGCCGCAAGCCACTTAAACCAAAAAAATCATTTTTTGGTTTAAGTGCCGATTAAAACAACAATATGCTGTTTTTACCAGCGTCTGACAAGTATATACCCAAAGTCATTGGCGCAGCAGGTAGTCAGCCAGCGTACCCCGATGAGCTTACATAAGTAAGTGATCGGGTAAGCGAGTGCAGCGAACACTCCTGCTGTTTCAAGGACGAAGGGGATTAAGATTGAATAAAATGTTCGCGGTAGTAGGCCAATTCGGCCACGGACTCGCGAATATCATCCAGTGCCTGATGAGTATTTTGCTTTTTAAAACCGGCCAAAATCTCGGGTTTCCAGCGGCGCGCTAGCTCTTTCAAGGTGCTAACATCCAGATAGCGGTAATGGAAGTATGCTTCCAACAGTGGCATATAACGGAATAAGAAGCGGCGATCTTGGCCCACACTGTTACCACAGATAGGCGAAGTGCCTGCCGGAACCCACTGCTTTAGAAACTCAATGGTTTGCAATTCAGCATCATGATCATTAAACGGGCTGGCTTTGACCCGCTCGACCAAACCACTGCCAGTATGAGTACGCACATTCCACTCATCCATTAGCCCAAGCTGCTCATCAGACTGATGGACAGCCAACACCGGGCCTTCTGCCAGGATATTCAAATTAGCATCGGTGACCAGAGTGGCTATCTCGATGATCCGATCCCTTTCAGGATCAAGACCGGTCATTTCCAGATCGATCCAGATCAGATTATTTTGATTTTCTGCCATGATATTTCCTGCCTGTTAGCTGGGGAGACTACCGAACAAACGGTTTATTGATAAAATAATGTGTATCATAGCCTTTTTGGTCGCAACCAGCGACATACCCAACGTAAGTGGGGTCGCAGCTAACAATACTGAGACTTCAAGTATGAAGAGTATAAATGCAGATTCAAGTGAGGCGCAGTGAGCAAGAATAAACTGTCCAAAGGTCAACAACGCCGTGTGCAGGCCAACCATCAGCGCCGGCTACGCACTGATAGAAAACCTGAGTTAGATGACTCTCAGCTTGGCGATGCGCAAGAAGGTATCGTAATCAGTCGTTTCGGTCAGCATGCTGATGTCGAAGCCACCGATGGTGTTCAGCATCGTTGTAATATCCGTCGCACCATCAAATCACTGGTTACCGGTGACCGCGTGGTCTGGCGTCCCGGCCTGCAAGCGCAGGAAGGCGTTCGGGTTAAAGGTATCGTCGAAGCCGTTCATGAGCGAACATCAGTTCTGACGCGCCCAGATCTCTATGACGGCGTGAAACCGATCGCGGCGAATATTGATCAGATCGTTATCGTTTCGGCGATCTTACCCGAGCTTTCTCTCAATATTATCGACCGCTATCTGGTGGCCTGTGAAACATTGGATGTCGAGCCGTTAATCGTACTGAATAAAATCGATTTACTGGATGCCGATGGCCGTAAATTCGTTGATGGCATGATGGATATCTATCGCCGTATTGGCTACAACGTCTTGGAAGTTTCCAGCCAGACCCGTGAAGGGATGGAAGCCTTTGAACAGGCGTTGGCTGGGCGGATCAGTATCTTTGCCGGTCAGTCTGGTGTCGGTAAATCCAGCCTACTCAATGCGCTGTTACCGCCAACGGATAACGAAATTCTAGTGAATACCGTTTCGGATAACTCAGGTTTGGGCCAACACACCACCACCGCCGCTCGTTTGTATCATTTCCAGCATGGTGGTGATGTGATTGATTCACCGGGTGTTCGTGAATTCGGCCTCTGGCATCTGGCTCCGGAACAAATCACCCAAGGATTTGTCGAATTTCGTGATTATCTTGGCCATTGCAAATTCCGCGATTGTAGCCACACCAACGATCCCGGTTGTGCGCTGCGCGAGGCGGTAGAGCAAGGCAAAATTGCCGAAGAACGCTTTGATAATTACCATCGGATTCTGGAAAGTATGGAACAGGCAAAACCCCGCAAGACATCAGATAGCGACGAAAAGTGATGTCTTTATAGCGATTTTCAAATTCTATACTTAATGACTTATATCGTGGCGCATAGATAAAATGCGCCCCTAATTTTTATAGCTCATAGTTTTTATAGCTAATAGCAAACCCAAGAGGTCTACGTGCTGGACAGTATCAAGATCAGATTACAATATTTACTCCCAAAACAAGGCCTGACCCGTTTGGCTGGCTGGGGTGCGGATAAGCAAGCTGGATGGTTGACACAACTGGTTATCAAGGCGTTTGCCCGCTACTACAAAGTCGATATGAAAGAAGCACAAGATCCTGAATTCTCTGCTTATCGCACATTTAATGAATTCTTTGTGCGCCCGCTACGTGCAGGTGTGCGCCCAGTTGTCGCAGAGGAAAATCTATTCGCTCAACCTGCTGATGGTGCTATCAGTCAGTTAGGCACTATTCATGATGGGCAAATTTTACAGGCAAAAGGCCACGACTACAGTGTGGAAGCTTTGCTGGCAGGTAACTATATGCTTGCTGCCGAGTTCCAGAATGGTCAGTTTGTCACTACCTATCTGGCACCTCGCGACTATCACCGGGTGCACATGCCATGTGATGGTGTGTTGCGTGAAATGATTTATGTGCCGGGTGATTTATTTTCGGTCAATCCATTGACCGCAGCGAATGTTCCCAACCTGTTTGCCCGTAATGAACGCGTCATTTGTATCTTTGATACCGCCTTTGGCCCGATGGCCCAAATTTTAGTAGGTGCTACTATCGTTGGTAGCATCGAAACCGTCTGGGCTGGCACTATTACTCCACCACGCGAAGGTGTTATTCGCCGCTGGACCTACCCACAAGCAGGGGCTGAAGGTGCGATAGCATTGGAGAAAGGGCAAGAAATGGGCCGCTTTAAATTAGGCTCTACGGTGATTAACCTGTTTGCTGAAGGCAAAGTGTATTTAGCGCCACAGTTAAACAGCGGTTCGGTGACCCGTATGGGTGAAGTTCTCGCCGAAGCCGTCCCTGTTACTCCGCCGTGCTAGCCTTCGGCTTAAGACATAATTGATGTTAAGGAGCCCTTACTTGCGCCCAATGATTTCTTGGCCTTTGAGCAAATTACTGCCTTTTGGCCTGCTACTGTCGTTTGTCATGTTGTTATCCCTGCCGCTGCATGCGGCAACTCAGCCAAATGAAGAACAGCTCAGGCAAGAGTTGAAACAGGCTGAAGCCAATAAAGGGATGGCAAATCAGGCAGAAATTGTTCAGGCGCTGCAAGGGGCTCTTAGTTGGCTGGCGGATGCGAAAGAGTCTGATATCCGCGCTCAGCAGTATCAAAAAGCCATTGATGACTTCCCCAAGCTGACCCGCGAACTACGCCAACAGTTAGCACAAGAAGGGGATAAACCCCTGCCGGTGCCTAACAATATGTCCACGTCCGAGTTGGAGCAGCAGGTACTGCAAATCAGCAGTCAGTTGTTAGAGCTGAGCCGCCTGTCACAGCAAGAACAAGATCGCGCCCGCGAAATCAGTGAGTCACTCAATCAACTGCCACAACAGCAATCAGAAGCCCGACGAATTCTGACAGAAATCAGCTCACGTTTGCAGGCGCAAAGTGGCCCAACTACGCCAGCCGCACAAGCTCAGCTGGCGCTATTACAAGCTGAGGCCGTAGCGCGCAAAGCAAAAGCCAATGAGCTGGAGCTTTCTCAGCTTTCCGCCAATAATCGCCAAGAATTATCACGGCTACGTGCCGAACTCTACAAAAAGCGTCAGGAGCGGGTCGATGCCCAGCTTCAGGCATTGCGTAATACCCTGAATAATCAACGCCAACAGGCTGCAGAACAAGCACTTGAGCGAACAGAGCTACTGGCCGAGCAAGGTGGCGATTTACCGGCGTCGATTACTCAGCAATTACAGATAAACCGTGAGTTGTCTCAAGCACTGAATCAGCAAGCGCAGCGCATCGATCTTATTTCCTCGCAGCAACGTCAGGCTGTCTCACAAACCCAGCAAGTCCGGCAGGCACTCAGCACCATTCGTGAGCAGGCCCAATGGCTAGGGGTTTCAACCGCATTAGGTGAAGCACTGCGCGCACAGGTTGCCAGGTTGCCGGATGTACCAAAAAATCAGCAATTAGACCGTGATATGGCCCAGTTACGGGTTCAGCGCCTACAATATGAGGACATGCTCGAGAAGTTACAGCAGCAAAATGTCAAATTAACTCAAGATGATGGCACGCCGCTCACTACCGAACAGCAGCGGATTCTGGACGCCCAGTGGCGTACTCAACGTGAATTATTGAACTCTCTGCTCTCTGGCTATGACACCCAGATTCTTGAATTGACCAAGCTGAAAGTGGCTAACAGCCAGCTAGTGGATGCCTTAAGTGAAGTGCGTGAGGCTACCCACCGTTACCTGTTTTGGGTCGCTGATGTCAGTCCGATATCACTCTCCTATCCAGTGAATGTTGCTCATGATCTTACCCGCTTATTGTCGCTGGATACGTTAGCGCAGTTGAGTGGGGCTTTCGTGATGATGATGACTAGCCAGGAAACATTGCTACCAATTATTGGTGCGCTACTGTTTGTTGGTTTCAGTATCAGCTCTCGCCGCCACTATCATGCCTTCCTTGAACGTGCCAGCAGCCGTGTAGGCAAAGTGACCCAAGACCATTTTTCCCTGACGCTACGTACCGTGTTCTGGTCGATTTTGATGGCACTCCCGCTACCGGTTTTATGGGCAGCGGTCGGTTATGGATTGCAAAATGCCTGGTCATATCCGATGGCAATTGCCATTGGGAATGCCGTCACCGCGACCGTGCCAGTGCTGTGGGTATTTATGATAAGTGCTTCATTTGCCCACCCACATGGCCTGTTTATTACCCATTTCCGCTGGTCACCGACCCAAGTCGGTAGGGCAATGCGGTTCTATCGTATGTCAGTGTGGTTGATTATCCCGCTGATGATGGCACTGATTACCTTCGAAAATTATAACGACCGTGAATTCGCCGGCACGCTGGGCCGGTTATGCTTTATTTTGCTGTGTATCGCCTTGAGTTTGGTGACCAACAGCTTGAAGCGGGCCGGGATTCCTCTCTATCTGGATAAGAAAGGTTCTGGCGAGAATATCGTAAATGTGGCGCTGTGGGGGCTACTGCTGTCTGCACCATTGATTGCCGCATTAGCATCTGCGCTGGGTTATCTCACTACATCACAGGCACTGTTGGCACGTCTGGAGACCTCGGTTGCTATATGGTTCTTCTTGTTGGTGGTTTACCATATTATTCGCCGCTGGATGCTGATTCAGCGTCGCCGTATTGCCTTTGATCGTGCCAAGCAGCGACGCGCCGATATCCTGGCGCAACGCGCCCGTGGTGAGGATGATACGCCGCACAATAACAGCACCGAAGGTTCCATTGATGTAGAAGAGCCGGTAATTGATCTGGATGTGATCAGCGCTCAGTCTCTGCGGCTGGTGCGATCCATTCTGACCATGATCGCATTGGTTTCAGTGATCGTACTGTGGTCTGAGATTCACTCGGCTTTCGGCTTCCTGGAAAACATTCGGCTGTGGGATGTTTCATCGACGATCAACGGTATTGAGTCGGTACAGGCGATCACGATGGGATCATTATTGATCGCCATTTTGGTGATGATTGTGACCACACAACTGGTGCGGAACCTCCCTGCGCTGCTGGAACTGGCACTGTTACAACATTTGGATCTCACGCCGGGAACAGGCTATGCCATTTCGACTATCACCAAGTATCTATTGATCCTGTTCGGTGGCTTACTCGGCTTCTCAATGTTAGGGATTGAATGGGCGAAATTCCAATGGCTGGTTGCCGCACTGGGTTTGGGTTTAGGCTTTGGTTTACAGGAGATTTTCGCCAACTTTGTCTCTGGCTTGATCATCTTGTTTGAGAAACCGATCCGTATCGGCGATACCGTGACCATTCGTGATCTCACCGGTAGCGTAACCAAAATCAATACCCGTGCGACGACTATCTCAGACTGGGACCGTAAAGAAATTATCGTGCCGAATAAGGCCTTTATTACTGAGCAATTCATTAACTGGTCACTGTCGGATTCCATCACCCGTGTGGTGCTGACGGTACCGGCTCCAGCCGAAACCAGCAGTGTGGAAGTGACGGAGGTATTACTCACCGCTGCGCGCCGCTGTACGTTGGTATTGGATAACCCGCCACCGGAGGTCTATTTGGTTGATCTCCAGCAAGGGATACAGATTTTCGAGCTGCGTATCTATGCCGCAGAAATGGGCCATCGCATGCCACTGCGCCATGAGATCCACCAGCTGATTCTAGCTGGTTACCGCGAGCACGGTATTACTCTTCCATTCCCACCTTTCCAGGCTCGTCTGGAAACACTGGGGCGTGGGAATGTGGTTTCGTCAAATCGAACTCGTACACCGGGTAGTTTGTGAAATAACTGAGTGAGTAAGAAACAAAAATGCCCTGACCTGTGAAGGATCAGGGCATTTCTTTTAACACCGCTGTGGTGCCAAGAACACCAGACATTCCCCAAAGTTATTGGTGTCGCAGCAAGGCAGCAAGTAAGCGCCCCCCGATGAGCTTACTGGAGTAAGTGATTCGGGTGAGCGAATGCAGCTAACACCGCTGTAGCGCCAGGAACGAAGGGGAATTAGGCGATATTGACCGGGAAGGCAATAACATCACTCAGCTTTTCCGCCCCTAACGCCAACATCACCAGACGATCAACCCCTAATGCCACGCCAGAACAATCCGGCAAACCGTGCTTCAGGGCATCAATCAGATTCATGTCGATAGGATGTTGTGGCAAACCCCGTTTTTCACGGCTGCGATTATCTTGCTCAAAACGTTTCAGTTGCTCATCACCGTCAGTCAGTTCATGGAAGCCATTCGCCAACTCAATACCTTTAAAGTAAACCTCAAAACGTTCTGCCATGCGGTGATCTTCTGTGCTGATCACGGCAAGAGAAGCTTGAGATGCCGGGAAGTGATACACAAAAGCCGGTTTATCACGGCCAATGTGGGGTTCAACCCCAACGGTGAACAGCAATTGCAGCAGCGTATCGCGATCTTCTTCTGTATCGGCAATATTGCTTAAATCCAGTTTGGCTGCGGCTTCGCGTAATTGCGCTTTATCCGCCGATAGAGGGTCAATATCCAAATGACGCAAGAATGCCTGCTGATAAGAAAGCCTTTCTGAGCTATCGCACTCCAGAATTTGTTGCAACAGATCATCCACCTCATCCATCAGACGATACATATCATAATGCGGGCGATACCATTCCAGCATAGTGAATTCAGGATTGTGATGACGGCCAGCTTCTTCATTGCGGAAACTGCGCCCCAATTGGTAGATAGAGCCGCTACCCGCCGCCAACAGACGTTTCATGTGATATTCCGGACTGGTCATCATGTACAGCGTCAAACCATCGGCAGCGCCCGGGCCAACAAACCGGGTTTGGAATGGAACTAAATGAATGTCCGTCACTGTCGCTTGGCTCATGGTCGGCGTTTCAACTTCTAATACGCCCCGATCGGCAAAAAAACGCCGGATCTCTGCCATTATTGCTGCGCGCTTCAACAAATTGGCGATGGGTGCACTCGGCTGCCAGCTTGCCGTTTCGCTCATGGTGGTTAACTCCGAAATCAAACAGGGGGTGCAGTCTACTCGCATCTACTCACTCAGACAAATCTGTCACTCATCTGCCAGATTTTCCCTTCGAATTCAGCATTTCACTCTGTGAAAAAGACTTTTGCCCAGCATATCCTGTCTGGGATCACGTTTTTGCTAGTAATGTCCTTAAGGTAGTTCAAATAAAACAAAACAATCGATCACATCAAATTTCTAGCTCTTAACATTGGGTATAATTATTCCCATGTAAAAAGTAAGAAATAGTTATTTTTAATATCATCATTCTGGTCGCTGACTAATAAGTTAGCGTGATAATAATTTAAAAAATATATATAGATTTTAATTATATATACCAAAAGTAATTCGAGTTGCAGGAAAGTGGTAATGGAGTGAGTCCCGATGCGCCTATCTATTTTAAGGTCAACAGGTAGCCAATGATTCGGGTGAACGAAAGCAGCCAACACACATGCAGCTTGGAGTATGACGGTATTTCACTTGAACAATGGAGAAGCGCAGTGCAAACCTTTAACGCCGATCTTGCCATTATCGGGGCTGGGGGAGCTGGTTTACGTGCAGCAATAGCCGCAGCGGAAGCCAACCCTCAGCTGAAGATTGCTCTGATCTCGAAAGTATACCCGATGCGTAGCCATACTGTGGCTGCCGAAGGGGGATCAGCTGCTGTCACACAGGACCACGATACCTTTGACTATCATTTCCACGATACCGTAGCCGGTGGCGACTGGTTATGCGAACAAGATGTTGTGGACCACTTTGTCCATAGCTGCCCGGAAGAAATGGCACAGTTGGAAATTTGGGGCTGCCCATGGAGCCGTAAACCAGATGGTTCTGTTAACGTCCGTCGTTTCGGCGGAATGAAAATTGAACGGACCTGGTTTGCAGCAGATAAAACCGGCTTCCACATGCTACATACCCTATTCCAGACTTCTTTAAAATACCCACAAATTCAACGATTTGATGAGCATTTTGTGCTGGATATTCTGGTGGATGATGGTCAGGCTCGTGGTGTTGTTGCCATGAATATGATGGAAGGTACTCGGGTACAAATCCGTGCCAATGCTGTGGTCATGGCCACTGGCGGCGCAGGTCGGGTTTATCGTTATAATACCAACGGCGGTATTGTTACCGGTGATGGTATGGGGATGGCCTTCCACCACGGTGTGCCACTGCGTGATATGGAATTTGTGCAATATCACCCTACCGGTTTACCTGGCTCAGGTATCTTGATGACCGAAGGTTGTCGCGGTGAAGGCGGTATTCTGGTCAACAAAGACGGCTACCGTTATTTACAGGATTACGGCATGGGGCCAGAAACCCCGCTCGGCGAGCCAAAGAACAAATACATGGAACTAGGCCCGCGCGATAAAGTATCGCAAGCCTTCTGGCATGAATGGCGTGCCGGCCGCACTATCGCCACACCACGTGGTGATGTGGTCTATCTAGATTTACGCCACTTGGGCGAGAAAAAACTGCTTGAGCGCCTGCCATTCATCTGTGAATTGGCAAAAGCTTATGTCGGTGTTGATCCGGTTAAAGAGCCAATCCCTGTGCGCCCAACCGCGCATTACACCATGGGTGGCATCGAAACCAACCAGCAGTGTGAAACCCGAATCAAAGGGCTGTTCGCTGTTGGTGAATGTTCTTCTGTTGGTCTGCACGGTGCAAACCGTCTGGGCTCCAACTCACTGGCAGAACTGGTGGTATTTGGCCGTCTTGCTGGTGAACAAGCTGCTCTACGCGCCATGGAAAGTACTCCTGCCAATGGCAGTGCGCTGGATGCACAGGCCCGTGATGTGGAGACTCGCCTGAGCAACCTGATGAAACAGGAAGGGACTGAAAACTGGTCTAAAATCCGCGATGAAATGGGCTTATCAATGGAAGAAGGTTGTGGCATTTACCGCACACCGGAACTGATGCAGAAGACCGTGGATAAACTGGCTGAGCTGAAAGAGCGCTTCAAACGCGTGAAAATCACCGATAACTCCAGTGTTTTCAATACCGATCTGCTCTATACCATTGAGTTAGGCTATGGTTTAGATGTGGCCGAATGTATGGCCCACTCTGCACTGAATCGTAGAGAATCCCGCGGGGCGCACCAGCGTCTGGATGAAGGCTGTACCGAACGTGATGATGTGAACTTCCTCAAACACACGCTGGCCTTCCATACCCCAGGCGGCGCACCTCGCCTTGAATACAGCGACGTAAAAATTACCAAGCTGGCCCCGGCAAAACGCGTTTATGGTGGTGAAGCTACCGCCCAAGATGCAAAAGATGCAAAAGATGCAAAAGATGCAAAAGATTTAAAGGATAAGGAGCAGGCGAATGACTGATATGAAACTCCTGAAAATGGAAGTCATGCGCTATAACCCGGAACGTGATAGCGAACCTCACTTCGAAACCTTTGAAGTGCCTTACGATGAGCAGACCTCTCTGTTGGATGCGTTGGGGTATATCAAAGATAACCTGGCACCAGATCTGTCTTATCGCTGGTCTTGCCGGATGGCCATTTGTGGCTCGTGCGGCATGATGGTCAACAAAGTGCCAAAACTCGCCTGTAAGACTTTCCTGCGCGAATATACCGGTGGGATGAAGGTTGAGGCGCTGGGTAACTTCCCAATTGAGCGCGATTTAGTGGTTGATATGACTCACTTTATTGAGAGTCTGGAAGCCATCAAACCTTATATCATTGGCAATGAACGTAAACCTAAAGACGGTCCGAATAAGCAGACTCCGGCCCAAATGGCGAAATACCACCAGTTCTCTGGCTGTATTAACTGTGGCCTGTGCTATGCCGCCTGCCCGCAGTTTGGTCTGAATCCTGAGTTTATTGGCCCAGCAGCCATCACTCTGGCTCACCGTTACAATCTGGATAACCGTGATCACGGTAAGAAAGAGCGTATGCCACAGCTTAACGGCAAAAATGGTGTCTGGAGTTGTACCTTTGTTGGCTACTGTTCAGAAGTTTGTCCTAAGCACGTTGACCCTGCGGCTGCTATCCAGCAAGGCAAGGTTGAGAGTGCGAAAGACTTCATGATCGCCATGCTGAAACCACAATAAAGGAGGGGAAACAGTAATGACTACTAAACGTAAAGCTTACGTCCGTACCATGGCCCCGAACTGGTGGCAACAGCTCGGTTTTTATCGCTTTTATATGTTGCGTGAAGGCACTTCCGTACCCACAGTCTGGTTCAGTATTCTGTTGATTTACGGAGTGTTCGCACTGAAAAGTGGCCCAGCAGGGTGGGAAGGCTTTGTTGGATTCCTGCAAAATCCGCTGGTGCTACTGATCAATATCATTACGTTATTGGCCGCTGTGTTGCATACCAAAACCTGGTTTGAGCTGGCACCAAAAGCCGCCAATATTATCGTTAAAGACGAAAAAATGGGTCCAGAGCCAGTTATTAAGGCACTGTGGGTTGTGACTATCGTGGCTACCGCGATTATTCTGGCCGTTGCCTTACTCTAACCCGGAGGAGAATAAGATGAATCAAGTCCCTAAGCGCTCCGATGAACCTATCTTTTGGGGTCTGTTCGGTGCCGGTGGCATGTGGAGTGCCATTATTGCACCTGCAGTTATTCTGTTGGTTGCCATTTTGCTGCCACTGGGTGCCTTCCCTGGAGAAGCATTAAGCTTTGAGCGCGTGCTGGCATTTTGTCAGAGTTTTATTGGCCGGGTATTCCTGCTGCTGATGATTATTCTGCCACTATGGTGTGGTTTACACCGCATCCACCACGCCATGCATGATTTGAATATCCACGTCCCAGCCGGGAAATGGGTATTCTATGGCCTGGCCGCCATTCTGAGCGTGGTCGCTATCATCGGTGTTCTGACACTGTAATTGCCCATACCCTATCAGCGGCCCGTGCTTATGCCGGGCCGTTTTTTTTGCTATAACAGCAACAACTTATCCCGCCAATACCCTATTCCACCAATAACTCAGATTTATCTATTTGCCTCTTTCATAGATGATAGCTATTCTCAATTACAGGCTAATAGTTAAAATACTAAGGAATACAGATGCGTCTGTGGTCAAAATTATCCGTAATAACAGCAACGTTGCTTTCTGTCGCTTGTAGTGTCACGCCACCAAAAGACGTGAAAATCGTCGATAACTTCCAACTACCCCGCTATCTCGGCACCTGGTATGAAATTGCCCGGCTTGACCATTCCTTTGAGCGCGGGTTAGACCATGTCACGGCTAACTACTCACCCCGTGATGATGGCGGTGTAAAAGTTATTAATCGGGGTTATAACACGAAGAAACAGCAATGGCAGGAGAGTATAGGCAAAGCCTATTTTATTGGTTCTCCGCAACAAGCCTCACTGAAAGTTTCTTTCTTTGGCCCATTTTATGGCGGCTATAATGTCATTGATTTAGATGATCAATATCAACATGCTTTGATTGCTGGCCCTAACCGGGAATATTTGTGGATATTATCCCGCACACCGACAATTGATAACCAAACTCGCGATCGTCTGGTGTCTGTCGCGAAGCATTATGGTTTTCCGGTGGATGAGTTGATATGGGTTAAACAAGGGGAGCGTCCTCCCCTATAATTTATGAGGCAAGCTTCAGCCCGATAATTCCGGCTAAAATAAGCCCCAGACTGAATATGCGCGCCAAACTGGCCGATTCACCCAGTAGCACAATGCCTAGAATAGCTGTTCCTACTGCGCCAATACCGGTCCAGACGGCATAGGCAGTGCCTGCTGGGAGTGTTTTCATGGCATAGGCCAATAAGAATACACTGGCTGCCATGGCGACCAGAGTGACAATACTGGGTGTCAGACGCGTAAAACCATGGGAATATTTCAGGCCGATAGCCCAAATCACTTCTAACAAACCTGCAATAACCAGAATAATCCAAGCCATGGTAACCACCTCGCTCAGGCGGGGTCGTCCCCGAAAAAAACAGATGCGTGCCGGGTCGTCCAGGCAGCCGATAGGTAAGGCTGATACGTTATCACGCTAAATAGTGTGCATCAATATTATGCTCAATCAAAAATTAAGCCGGCGACAATTGCCGCCGATAATAATGCATATATACCCTAAATAATTCGAGTTACAGAAATGTTCCCACAGGGTGAGCCTCAGGGATGAGGCTCATTAATACCGATGAGCTTACAGTGTTGTAAGTGACTTGGGTACGTGAGCGTAGCCAATACACATGCAGCTTGAAGTATGACGGGTATAGGATTTATTCAGCACTGCGTTCAATAGCACTACCCGCGCTTTGAACATCTTTACCCACACCTTTAGTGGTATTGCAGGCGCTTAATGAAGAGATAACTAACAGTGAGAAAATAATAGCGATGCTTTTCTTAAACATTATAGAAGATCCTTATGGTATGAAATTATCTTTACGCCCTATAAGGATAGTCAAAAAAATGGTATTGCACTTTTTCTGACTTAAATTACTGTAATGGATGCCTAACTCCAGATAGCAGAAAACCGCCGATTAAGCGGTTTTCTTTCATTCTCAGCGCAACTTTTGCACAGCTTTACGGCGGTGACTTACTTAACGCGAGAAACGTATTCGCCAGAGCGAGTATCAACTTTGATGACTTCGCCAACCTGTACGAATAGTGGCACTTTGACCACTGCACCGGTGCTCAACGTTGCTGGCTTACCACCTGTACCGGCAGTATCACCTTTCAGGCCTGGGTCAGTGTCAACAATTTCGAGTTCAATAAAGTTTGGTGGGGTCACGGAAATAGGCTGACCATTCCACAGAGTTACGATACATTCAGCTTGGTCAATCAACCATTTAGCGTTATCGCCAATAGCTTTAGCATCGGCCTGCAGCTGTTCGTAAGTCTCGTTATTCATGAAGTGCCAGAACTCACCGTCGTTGTACAGGTAAGTCAGGTTCAGATCGTTAACGTCAGCGCCTTCCAGAGAATCGGTTGATTTGAAAGTCTTTTCAACGCGCCCGCCAGTCAGCAGACGGCGCATCTTAACACGAGCAAAAGCTTGGCCTTTGCCTGGTTTTACGAACTCGCTGGACTCAACTGCATAAGGCTCGCCCTCGAACATGATTTTAAGACCGGGACGAAAATCGTTGCTATAATAACTGGCCATGATGGTCCTCAAGAAACTGGTAGTAAGCCTAAAAAATGGCAAGTATTGTAACCCGAAACATGCCAATTAGAGAAGATTGGTTGCAACAACTCGCCGATGTAATTACAGATCCGGACGAATTGCTAAGAATTCTGCTGTTAAATGAACACCCTAACCTGCGACAAGGTACTGCTGCGCGTCGTTTATTCCCCTTAAGAGTGCCCCGAGCATTCGTTGCGCGTATGCAACCGGGAAACCCATCAGACCCTTTACTGCTGCAAGTACTCACCGCGCGGGAAGAGTTTATCGCTGCTCCTGGTTTTACCAACGATCCGCTTGATGAGCAGCGTAGTGTTGTCCCCGGCTTACTGCACAAGTACCGCAACCGTGCGCTATTGCTGGTCAAGGGCGGCTGTGCCGTTAATTGCCGCTATTGTTTCCGCCGTCATTTCCCTTATCAGGATAACCAAGGCAACAAAGCTAATTGGCGTCAGGCGCTGGACTATGTTCGCCAACATCCTGAACTGGACGAAATCATTTTTTCGGGCGGCGATCCGTTAATGGCAAAAGATAGTGAGCTTAGCTGGCTATTAGATGAAATTGAAAGTATTTCCCATATCAAACGGCTACGGATTCACACTCGTTTGCCGGTTGTTATCCCCGCACGTATAACCACAGAGTTATGCCAGCGCCTGAGTGATTCACGATTACAAGTGCTGATGGTGACACATATCAACCACGCCAATGAAATTGACGCGTCATTACGAGACAGTATGGCACAGCTCAAGCAGGCGGGGGTGACGTTACTGAACCAAAGCGTGTTGCTACGTGGTGTTAATGATGATGACGAGGTCTTGGCGACATTAAGTAACGCCTTGTTTGATTCCGGTATCCTACCCTACTACATCCATGTGCTGGATAAAGTACAAGGTGCGGCTCATTTTATGGTCGATGATAATGAAGCCCGGCAGTTGATGAAAGGGTTACTCAGCCGCGTATCGGGCTATTTGGTACCACGTCTGGCACGAGAAATCGGGGGGCAACCTAGCAAAACGCCGCTGGATCTCCGGTTGATGCAGGATGAACTATAACAAGTACAGCCAATACCTCTGTAATTTGAACGATGACGGATATAACAATCGGGGGATGCCATGGTATCCCCCGATTCATTTATCTGCGAGCTTCTGATATCAAGGGCACTTGTAAACTTCGCCGACCATCTTGCTGTCTAGCGGTGCAAAGCTTGATAAGAAGGTTTCGCTCGGGCTGGTTGCGCCATAGATAACATTGCCACCCATCGCTGCGGCTTTATTACGTAGGTCATTTGCTGCACCACGCATAGAGCTGCTTTCACCACTTGAGATCCAATTGCTCTGAGTACCTGTCACCTGCCCAACCAACTGACATTCACTACCCGGTTTGGTATCGGAGAACTTCACTTGCTCACCCGCCGAACTCAATTGGTTAGTGGAGCTACAACCTGCCAGCAACACCGCTGCTGAGAGACCAAGTAACACTTTAATCCGCATTTTTTTCCCCATTCGAAGTTGAGAATCACGCTAAAGATTACCAGAAAGCACCGCTGCCGCTTAGGCATCCGTTGCCGAAATTACCCAGGTACCCGATGTCGAGACTGATGGCTAATAGTGAACAGTTTACACATTAAATCAGCAACGAAGATAATAAAAAGTCCTGTAATCATCATACTGAATGAAATAAAAGCGCTTTTAGCGCGTTTAGTTACGAAATTTGAATCAGAAAAAGCTGAGTATAAAGCACGAACGAGGCAAGGTGATGACAGGAGTAGATGTGTAGCCGGTTTTTATTCCCATAAAAAAAGCGAGCAGGTTACCCCACTCGCTTTAGGTTTATAGCTTAATTAGCAATCAATGAAGCTATACCCGTCATACTTCAAGCCGCATGTGCGTTGGCTGCTTTCTTTCACCCGAATCACTTACCTGAGTAAGCTCATCGGGATTTACTCAATTGCCACCTTCCCACAACTCGAATTATTTTGGGTATTTAGGCTTGGGGCATTACATCATGCCGCCCATACCACCCATACCGCCCATGCCGCCAGCGCCCATATCAGCACCTTTGTCATCACGTGGCAGGTCAGTGATCATGCACTCGGTGGTGATCATCAGGCCAGCAATAGAGGCTGCGTACTGCAGAGCAGAACGAGTCACTTTAGTTGGATCCAGAATACCCATCGCGATCATGTCGCCGTATTCTTCGCTATAAGCGTTGTAACCGTAGCTACCTGAACCCGCTTTAACGTTGTTCGCGATAACAGAAGCTTCTTCACCGGCGTTAACCACGATCTGACGCAGTGGAGATTCCATCGCGCGCAGAGCAACTTTAATACCGACGTTCTGGTCTTCATTGTCGCCTTTCAGGCCAGCTGCAGTGATAGCAGATGCCGCACGAATCAGTGCAACACCACCACCAGCAACCACGCCTTCTTCTACCGCAGCACGAGTTGCGTGCAGTGCATCTTCAACGCGTGCTTTTTTCTCTTTCATTTCAACTTCAGTTGCGGCACCAACTTTGATAACGGCAACGCCGCCAGCCAGTTTAGCGACACGCTCTTGCAGTTTTTCTTTGTCGTAGTCAGAAGTCGCATCTTCAATTTGCTGACGAATCTGAGCAACACGGCCCTGAATTGCAGCTTCATCGCCTACGCCATCGATGATGATAGTGGTGTCTTTATTGATAACAACACGTTTCGCCTGACCCAGATCTTCCAGAGTGGTTTTTTCCAGTTCCAGACCGATCTCTTCAGAAATAACGGTACCCGCAGTCAGGGTAGCGATATCTTGCAGCATGGCTTTACGACGATCGCCGAAACCAGGTGCTTTAACCGCAGCAACTTTAACGATACCGCGCATGGTGTTAACCACCAGAGTTGCCAGAGCTTCGCCTTCAACATCTTCTGCAATGATCAGCAGTGGTTTACCCGCTTTCGCTACGGCTTCCAGAACTGGCAACATTTCACGGATGTTAGAGATTTTCTTGTCAGCCAGTAGGATGAATGGGCTTTCAAGTTCAATAGAACCAGTTTCTGGTTTATTAATGAAGTAAGGAGAGAGGTAGCCACGGTCGAACTGCATACCTTCTACAACGTCTAGCTCGTCTTGCAGGCCTGAACCTTCTTCAACGGTGATAACGCCTTCTTTACCAACTTTTTCCATCGCTTGTGCAATCAACTCACCGACAGTTGAGTCTGAGTTTGCAGAGATGGTCCCTACCTGAGCAATTGCTTTAGAATCAGAGCAAGGTACAGACAGTTTTTTCAGCTCTTCAACAGCAGCGATAACTGCTTTGTCGATACCGCGTTTCAGGTCCATTGGGTTCATGCCGGCCGCAACTGCTTTCAGGCCTTCAGTGATAATGGATTGAGCTAATACAGTTGCAGTAGTGGTACCGTCACCCGCAGCATCATTCGCTTTAGAGGCAACTTCTTTAACCATCTGTGCACCCATGTTCTCAAACTTGTCTTCCAGTTCGATCTCACGCGCAACCGAAACACCATCTTTGGTGATAGTTGGAGAGCCGAAAGACTTGTCCAGAACTACGTTACGGCCTTTCGGGCCCAGGGTCACTTTTACTGCATCAGCAAGAATGTTTACGCCGCGTAGCATTTTGATGCGTGCGTCGTTACCGAATTTTACGTCTTTAGCTGCCATTGGTATGATTTCCCTTAACTCGTTCAGTTCAGAAGATTAGAGAGCGTGAATTACGCTTCAACAATTGCCAGAATGTCACTTTCAGACATGATCAACACTTCTTCATGGTCGATCTTCTCTGACTTCACGCCGTAACCATCGTTGAAAATAACGATGTCGCCAACTTTCACATCCAGCGGCTTGATCTCACCGTTATCCAGGATGCGACCATTGCCGACAGCCAGAACTTCACCACGGGTAGATTTACCCGCTGCAGTGCCAGTCAGAACGATGCCGCCAGCAGATTTGGATTCAACTTCTTTGCGCTTGACGATAACGCGGTCATGCAATGGACGAATTTTCATTGATAGCTCTCCTATTGAGAAGGTCCGTATCAGATTTAGGATTAATATCGGTCTACCTTCACAACCGATACCGTGGCTATCTTAATGGGGGCGACTTCACATCCCTTCAAGGGAGAGAGCAAAAAAAAATTCAGTTTTTTCTTGCTCGCAGGTGGCTCATTTTTACTCATCTGCGTTGCCCCATTCAAGAAAGCATTGTGATTTGCTTTATGAATTTATAATTAATAAACAATCAATTAGAAAAAAAAGCGATTTACTTATCATCTTTAAAGCGACTGTCTGTCGATTTATCATCCTCATCCCGACGATGCTCTACGATAAAGTGATCATCGGTTTTACGCTGAAACTCGCCGTCAAAGGTATTTCCGCCGCCCATAGGGCCAGAATTATTCTGATTAAAACCGCCACGATAGATATTCAGATGTGGCATCAATTTTAACGTCAACGATTTTTGAATCGGAGGCAAAAGCAGCAGCAAACCGAGGAAGTCGGTAAAGAAGCCAGGGATCAGTAGTAAGAAGCCGGCCAATACCAGCGATACACTTTTCACCATTTCAGCCGCAGGACTTTCACCGGCAGCCAGTTTTTGCTGCATCTGCATAAAGGTTTTTATCCCTTGGTTACGCACCAGAGATATCCCCACACAAGAACTGAAGATCACCAACAAGAGGGTAACCAGCACACCCAATACAGCGGCAACCTTGATAAATATCGATATTTCTATATATGCCAATAAAAATATCAGCGCTAACGGTAACCAACGCACCGCATTCTCCTTATTCCAATCATTCAGTACCTCTCATCAGGGCAACCCTGCCTGACAGATACCATGAAAACCTTGACCCGGTTGGCGTTGACACTGTTTTTTTCCCTTATTAGCGAATTTCAGCGTCAGCACCTCCTTCAACGAGGGTCGACCCTCATAAAATGGTGGTGGTTGAATCACTTTTCAAGTTAGAGAGATACTTTTATTACTTATTCGCGCAACTGTGAGTGAAATCACAGATATCAGATCATCTCAATTAATTCCGACCATATAGTGATCCTAGTTCAAGGCTTTTTATCATTAAGCAGCATATGATCCTGTCAGCAATAAGATGAATGGTTAATCTTTCCGCACTTAAGGTTCATCGCGGCATCATATTGCCCACGGCGACATAATTTAGTTAACAAATACAAAACAAGACAGCACATTAGAGAAGGTTCTCATGTCAAATAACATTCGTATTGAAGAAGACCTGTTAGGTACACGAGAAGTCCCCGCAGAGGCTTACTACGGTGTTCATACCCTGCGTGCGATTGAAAACTTCTATATCAGTAACAGCAAGATCAGTGATGTGCCAGAGTTTGTACGCGGCATGGTCATGGTAAAGAAAGCAGCAGCAATGGCGAACAAAGAACTACATACCATCCCTCGCAAAATTGCTGACGTCATTATTCAGGCATGTGATGAAGTCCTGGATAAAGGGAAATGTATGGATCAGTTCCCGGTTGACGTGTTCCAAGGCGGGGCTGGTACCTCCTTAAACATGAATACCAACGAAGTTCTGGCCAATATCGGTCTGGAACTGATGGGTCACCAGAAGGGCGAGTATCAATACCTAAACCCTAATGACCATCTGAACAAATGCCAATCCACCAATGATGCCTACCCAACGGGGTTCCGCATTGCGGTGTATGCTTCCATTATGAAGCTTATTGACGCCATCAATCAGTTAAAAGAAGGCTTCGAAAGGAAATCCAAAGAATTCGAGAAAATCCTGAAAATGGGCCGTACCCAGTTGCAGGATGCGGTACCTATGACACTGGGGCAAGAATTCAAAGCCTTTGCGGTGTTATTAAAAGAAGAAACCAAAAACCTGCAACGTACCGCAGAGTTGCTGCTAGAGGTTAACCTCGGTGCAACGGCTATCGGTACTGCGCTAAATACACCTGAAGGTTACTCACAGTTAGCGATAAAAAAACTGTCTGAAATCAGTGGTCTGCCATGTGTTCCAGCAGAAGACTTGATTGAAGCGACCTCTGACTGTGGTGCTTACGTCATGGTGCATGGCGCACTGAAACGTCTGGCCGTTAAGATGTCAAAAATCTGTAATGACTTGCGTTTGCTCTCCTCTGGCCCACGTACGGGTCTGAATGAAATCAACCTGCCAGAATTGCAGGCCGGTTCTTCTATCATGCCAGCCAAAGTGAACCCGGTCATACCTGAAGTCGTTAACCAGGTTTGTTTTAAGGTGATTGGTAACGACACTTGCATTACTATGGCGGCCGAAGCAGGTCAGCTCCAGTTGAACGTTATGGAGCCAGTGATTGGGCAGGCGATGTTTGAGTCCATCCACATCCTGACAAATGCGTGTTACAACCTGTTGGAAAAATGCATCAATGGCATCACTGCCAACAAAGAGGTCTGCGAGCGTTACGTCTTTAACTCAATCGGTATCGTTACTTATCTGAATCCATTCATTGGTCACCATAATGGTGACATCGTGGGCAAGATTTGTGCGGAAACCGGTAAAAATGTACGGGAAGTGGTTCTGGAACGCGGCTTACTAACTGAGGCTGAGCTGGACGACATTTTCTCTGTTGAGAACCTGATGCATCCAGCGTATAAAGCGAAACGTTATACCGATGAAAATGAACAATAAAATAGTCATCCGGTAGCCCTATAAGGCACGCATGCTCCTCTGGACAGCGTGCCTTTTTATTTTCGGGCAAACACAACTTTTTAACTTTAATTTTTCATTTGGATCAAGGAGTAAACACTATGATAGCCGTAGAATTAGTCATCGTTCTGCTGGCCATTTTTTTAGGGGCCAGGTTAGGCGGTATCGGTATAGGTTTTGCGGGTGGTATTGGGGTTCTGGTATTGGCGATCATTGGTGTCAAACCCGGTAGCATTCCATTCGATGTTATTTCAATTATTATGGCCGTTATTGCCGCCATCTCTGCAATGCAGGTGGCGGGTGGTATGGATTATCTGGTGCAGCAAACTGAAAAATTACTGCGTAAGAATCCAAAACACATCACTATCCTTGCTCCGCTGGTCACCTATTTTCTGACCATCTTTGCCGGGACAGGTAACATTTCTCTGTCAGCCTTGCCGGTGATTGCAGAAGTGGCGAAAGAACAAGGCATCAAACCTTGCCGCCCACTGTCTACCGCTGTGGTCTCCGCGCAAATCGCCATTACCGCATCGCCTATTTCTGCGGCGGTGGTCTACATGTCTTCCGTCATGGAAGGTCATGGCGTCAGCTACTTACATTTACTGATGATCGTCATCCCATCTACCCTGCTTGCGGTATTTGTGATGTCTCTGATCGTTTCCTGGTGCTTTAACTCCAAACTGTCTGATGACCCTATTTACATCAAACGTTTGGAAGAAGGTTTAGTCACACTGCGTGGTGACACCGTCAAAGTCATTAAACCACGCGCTAAAACCTCCGTACTGCTGTTCCTGGCAGGTGTATTGTGTGTTTGGCGTATGCCATCATCAACAGCCCAAGTGTCGGTCTGGTGGCAACACCATTGATGAATACCACTAACGCCATCCTGATCATCATGCTGAGTGTGGCGACTATCACGACAATGGTGTGTTCGGTTGATACTGATGCAATCCTGAACTCCAGCACTTTCAAAGCCGGTATGAGTGCTTGTATTTGTATTCTCGGTGTAGCCTGGTTGGGCGATACCTTTGTACAACACAACCTGGACTGGATTAAAGAAACTGCGGGTAGCTTGATTCAAGCTCACTCATGGCTGCTGGCCGTTATTTTCTTCTTCTGTTCAGCACTGCTTTACTCTCAAGCTGCAACTGCCAAGGCATTGATGCCAATGGCAATGGCACTGAACGTCTCACCACTGGCGGCAATTGCTTCTTTCGCAGCGGTTTCTGGTCTGTTCATTCTGCCAACCTACCCAACACTGGTAGCCGCAGTTCAAATGGATGACACCGGCACCACGCGTATTGGTCGCTTCGTGTTTAACCATCCGTTCTTTATCCCGGGCACCATCGGGGTTGCACTGGCCGTGTGCTTCGGCTTCGTGATGGGCGGTCTGGTACTGTAATCTGCTTTATGGGGCGCAATCCATTTGCGCCCCACTCTCACTCGCTGTTTACGCGAAACCTCCCCCACGGTTACATAAATCATCTTCTGACCCACATCCACTCGCGTTATAGTACCTACTTCGTCATATAAGCCGCGCGACCTACGAGGTGAAAATGTCTGATTATGATACGAATAATTGTGATGAGAATATTTGTGATGCAATTGTGGTATTGTGCACTGCCCCTGATGAAGCCAGCGCGCAGGATTTAGCCGCGAAGGTCTTGGGTGAAAAACTGGCTGCTTGCGCTACCTTGTTACCTGGTGCGACCTCGATTTACTACTGGGAAGGTAAGCTCCAGCAAGAGTATGAAGTCCAGCTTCTGTTCAAGAGCAATACCCGTCATCAGCAGGCACTTCTCAGCTATATCAAACAACATCACCCCTACCAAACACCGGAATTACTGGTGCTGCCGGTACGGGACGGAGATAAAGATTACCTGTCATGGCTCAACGCTTCATTACTCTAATTCTGCTGCTGTGCAGCATTTTACTCGCGCCGCACAGTGCACAGGCTTCGCTATTTGGTGACAACTCATCTTTTGGCCAAAAAAGTAGCCAGAGCCGATTTATTCCGGTCGATCAAGCGTTTGCCTTTGATTTTCGCCAACAAGGTGACCAGCTCACCCTGAGTTGGCAGATTCATCCAGACTATTATTTGTATCGCCAGCAAATCAAAATCGTGCCGAATAATGTCACTCTCGGGGCATTTACCTTGCCGGAAGGCATTGCTCATCATGATGAATTCTATGGTGAAGTGGCGATATTCAAGCAACAGCTAACCCTGAAGATCCCTATTACACAAGCCGGTGAGCAGGCCAGTGTCAGTGTGACTTATCAGGGCTGCGCCGAAGCGGGCTTCTGCTATCCACCAGAAACACGGGTCGTTCCACTCTCAGCCATTGCTGTCGGTTCATCCACGGCGACGGTGACTGATACAATTTCACCTGCGACAAACGCCACTTCCGTTGCGGCTGAATTACCTTTTTCACCGCTGTGGGCGCTGCTCATTGGCATAGGTATCGCCTTTACTCCTTGTGTATTACCGATGTATCCGCTGATTTCAGCCATTATTCTCGGGCGTGAAAAACCTCACAGTCAGCGACGAATATTGTTGTTGGCGATAGTGTATGTGCAGGGGATGGCCCTGACTTACACCCTACTCGGTCTGGTGGTTGCGGCGGCGGGTTTACAATTTCAGGCCGCGCTACAACACCCTTATGTGTTGATTGGGCTATCTGCGCTGTTTGTGCTGCTGGCGCTCTCCATGTTTGGCCTCTATTCGTTGCAATTGCCTTCGTCACTGCAAACCAGACTGGTGCAGTGGAGCAGCAGCCAACGCGGCGGTTCATTGGCCGGTGTTTTTGCTATGGGCGCACTGGCAGGCCTCATTTGTTCGCCATGCACCACAGCGCCGCTCAGCGCCATTCTGCTGTATATCGCCCAAAGCGGTAATATGCTGGCTGGCGGTGGAACACTTTATTTATATGCCTTAGGGATGGGTATCCCACTGGTGATTGTGACGCTGTTTGGCAACAAGTTGCTCCCGCGCAGTGGCCCGTGGATGCAGTACGTTAAAGAGGCATTCGGCTTTGTCATTCTGGCGCTACCCGTGTTTTTACTGGAACGAGTTTTAGGGGATGTTTGGGGCTTACGCTTATGGAGTGTGCTGGCCATCGCCTTCTTCGGCTGGGCGTTTATATTAAGCCTAAAAGCTCACTCTGGCTGGGCGCGAGCCTTCCAGTTGCTATTACTGACAGCTTTACTAATTGCCGCCCGTCCGCTACAAGACTGGGCGTTCGGCAGCCCCACACAACAGAGTGAAATTAAACATTTAGCATTTAAACAAGTGGCCGATTTACCCCAGTTACAAGCGGCGTTAGCGCAAGCTAAGGGTAAGCCGGTGATGTTGGATTTGTACGCTGACTGGTGTGTCGCTTGTAAAGAGTTTGAGAAATACACCTTCAGTGATGAACAGGTTCAGCGCCAGCTGGCAGATACTGTGTTACTTCAAGCCGATGTGACAGCGAACAGTGCAGAACATGCCGCGCTATTGAAAGAGTTGAATGTGCTGGGTTTACCGACCATCCTGTTTTTCGATGCGCAAGGGAATGAAATTCCCGCAGCCAGAGTGACCGGTTTTATGAATGCGAGTGGATTCCTGCTGCATCTACAGAACCTCCCGCGCTAATCGTTAACTGATTGATATTCCGACGGTGGATGAGCATATAGTCCGGCTCATCCACTCGTATTTTCAGCTTTCCCCACCGCCAGACCTATTGCCAATGTGGCAGCAATGTTGCGCGCCGCCCTAAACACATTGTCTGCGGCATTATCCAACGCCTGCTCCAGAGTACAAATAGTGTCAATGACACTGAAAACGGCATCCAGCCCGTGTGCATACACCACATCGACATCGTCGGTTAGGCTACCGGCAATCCCAATCACCGGTTTGTTATAACGCTTGGCCACTCTGGCTACACCAACAGGTACTTTACCGTGAATGGTTTGGCTATCCATCCGCCCTTCACCCGTAATCACAAAAGTCGCATCTCGGACTAAAGCATCCAAACCTAGAGCATTCGTCACAATATCAATGCCTGGGCTTAGGGTCGCCCCACAAAAAGCCAACAACGCCGCACCTAACCCCCCGGCAGCCCCAGCGCCCTCAACCTGATCAACATCGATCCCCTGATGGCGCTTAATCACATCGGCGTAATGCCGCAACCCCTCATCCAGTTGGGCAACCATCGCAGGAGTCGCACCTTTCTGCCGCCCAAAAACAGCAGAAGCCCCTGCACTGCCGGTGAGAGGGTTGGTGACATCACAAGCCACCTCGATTCGGCACGACTTGATACGTGGATCAAGCTCTGAAATATCAATCATATCCAGCTCAGCTAGCTTCCCGCCGCCAAAACCAATCTGCTTCCCATGCTTATCCAGCAGTTTGACTCCCAGCGCCTGCACCATTCCCGCGCCACCATCATTGGTCGCGCTACCTCCGATGCCAATAATGATATGTTTCACGCCCTGATTAAGCGCCATACAAATCAATTCGCCAGTACCGTAAGAGGTGGTTTTCAAGGGATTACGCAAGGGGGGTGGAACAAGTTCGAGTCCACTGGCAGCAGCTATTTCAATAAAAGCGCACATTTCATCACCGGATACCCCGTAAAAGGCGTCAACCTCGTCCCCCAACGGGCCGGTCACATTAGCCTTAATCAGCCTGCCAGCCGTGGCTGCAATCATAGCCTCTACCGTGCCCTCGCCCCCATCGGCAACCGGCAACTTGATATATTCAGCATCAGGAAACTGAGTACGAAAGCCCGCTTCAATTTGTACGGCAACTTCCAGCGCGGATAAACTTTCTTTATAAGAGTCTGGAGCAATGACTATTTTCATAAATGATTCAATCTCATAAGCTATCCATACCACTCAAGACAGCGGGATGTTTATTAGTATAGCCCTGTAACCCGGTGGCAAGCTGATGCACTAGAAAATGCGCCCTGCTTCACAGACAGCCGGATAGCAAAAACTATGCTGTCAACTTGCCGTTATAGCTTGGTAGGCAACTAAGTAATAAAGAGTTAGAAAAGTCGAACAAGAGTAGTGATAAGGTACAGGGGTCACTGGCAGAAAGTGCCAATACATTTATTTGTGCGATAAGCAGTGGAAGACCATGCTTGCCAGTAATCAGTTAGAGGAGAGCAATGTGCAACGCGAACAAGTTTTAAGCAACGCGCTCAATCTGTTAGAACAGAAAGGGCTGGCAAATACTACGCTGGAGATGCTGGCAGAAGAGGTCTCTGCCGAGGTCAGTGATCTGACCCGATTTTGGCCTGATCGCGAGGCGTTACTGTATGATTGCCTGCGCTACCACGGTCAGCAGATCGATACCTGGCGGCGTCAGTTGCAGCTGGACGAAACTTTATTGCTGAAACAAAAGCTGCTAGCGCGCTACCAAACACTCAGTGAACAAGTACAAAAAATGCGCTATCCCGGTTGCCTGTTTATTGCAGCGTGCAGCTTCTATCCTGATGACGAACACCCTATCCACCAATTGGCAGAACAGCAAAAAAAAGCCTCGCTCGAATATACGCAAGAACTGTTGTGCGAGATGGATATTGACGATGCGGGTATGGTTGCCCAACAAATGGAGCTGATTTTGGAAGGTTGCCTGAGTAAGTTATTAGTTAAGCGCCAATTACAGGATGTTGAAGTGGCCAAGCGCCTGGCAGAAGATGTATTGGAAGTCGCGCTATGTCGTAAAAATGGGGCACTAAGTTAAAACTACGTCAGGTCAAATTTCAGAACAATTTATGCATTTTTTTCCCTTTTTGCCTGAAAAGAGAGCGATCGATACGGTTTTAGGGATTTTACGCGATAAATTCGTTGACGATCAGCGGCCAATACGGTTTAATGCGCCCCGTTGCCCGGATAGCTCAGTCGGTAGAGCAGGGGATTGAAAATCCCCGTGTCCTTGGTTCGATTCCGAGTCCGGGCACCACTTTAATATCAATGGACGTCAAAAGACGTCCGTTTTTGCGTTAAAAATCCTGCTATTACAGCTACCATTCCACAGCACATATCAACTGAACTCAATCTTCCTACATGAGTTTCCTCTCGTGAGTCCAAATGTGATCATAGCCAGTTCGATGACTATATACTCGCAACATCAGTTCAGGAGACCGTACATGGCACTCACTAATGTGAAAGTACGAACGCGACGGTACGTATTCGCTGGCTCACCACCATTGGCTAAAATACTGGCGCTAACGCTAAGTTGTCGTTATAAGGGCAGAATTCAAGATACTGTGCTTTTCATGGCCAATGCCATCATCATTACTTCAATTTTCTTGATAGTTAGCAAAGCGTTACTCAAGAAACAGGTGTATCGAAGTATTTCATGATGTGACGCTTACAGTTCTTCTGCAAAAATATCTGCCTCATTATGGTTGTAAAATCGATACTGTAACCCTATATTCTTCTAACTGCTGTAATGATTTTAACAGCGACTATCACTGTAAATATTGCAATTCCATCAATAAGCAAAAGAGTGGTTTTCAAGTGAGATAGCGTAAGCCAAAATAACCATTTAGAGTTAGTTGTTATCTGTTAATAGCCCTTATTAATGAATTCAGTTTTATTTTTGCAAAGTTGTTAACATTTATATTTTCAATAAAAATAGATTAATAATGGAAATGCTTATCATGCCGATTATATTGAATACCGTTATTGAACCTAACTAACTGATAGCTCACACCGAAATTATTTTCTCCACAGTTTGAGGATATTCAGATAATACCAGCCGTATTGACAACGAGGTTGTAAAATACTGGGCCATATAAGTGATTATCCACAGCTCTTATAGGGGAATATGATACGGCTTGATGAACAAATTAGTCATACTCAGCTTGATGGAGTGACTGCAATCAAGTAATGCCTGGTAGCTTTACAGGTGGCTTATTTTGTTCCATATGATTCAAGATCTTCAGAGTACTATCTAATGCCAGACAAGTCGAACCAGCAACCGAAATATCGCAAAGAACTACAAAAGGGCTTATAGATATCTCCCATAGTTTAATAGGGAGATAATTTGTCGTAATAGTGTCAAGAAATAGTAAAGTTATGAAATGATAAAATAAAGTTACAAAAAAAATTAGTTAGAAACTTTTTAATCTGTTATTTACATCAACCTTTAAAATATACCTCGAGGAAAAAACATGAATTATAAGATAGATAATAAGATAATCTACCATGAAGAAAATGGTAGGTTGTTTAGCATAACTGAACCAGAAAATACAATTAGGCTGTCGATAACGCCAGCCAGAATATTGAGCTATTTGCTTGAAAATAAATATCGAGTAATCAATCGTGATGAGATTTTGGAAAAAGTCTGGGACGAGTATGGTCTTCAGGCCTCTAACAATTCACTGTCGCAACATATTTCCTTATTACGCAAAGCTCTGCAAGAGCTGGGTTACACTGAAGATATTATTGTAACAGTCCCTAAAGTAGGGTTTAAAATAAGTGAAAATATCGTTATCGAAGCTGAGAGTACCACCTCTCAGGAGGAGGATAACCTTGAGGAGGATTCTCACGACAATGAAATTATGCCGATACAAAAAAGTAAGGTACATGTTATAAGTTATGTCCTATTAGTAATATTACTAGTGGCTTCTGCCCTGCTCACTACCTTACTTATACAATTTATTGAGAAAGAAAATACGACAATTATAGCTAAAGCAGAACTATATCCAATTGGTAACATTGGACAATGCCCTGCATTTACATTAGAAAAAAATTCAGATGAATTAACTGCAGCTAATTTACAGTTAGCAACTGAGTTTGCGAATAAAAACCTTCCCTGTATCGACAACTATATATATATATTTCAATCTGACGATAATTATATTCATAGTCATTCCGGTCGAGTTTTTCTTAGCCGCTGCATGTTATTAAAATCACATAACCCTTCATTTTCTGGCTGTCAGGATGTATATACCCATGAATATTAAAATAATTAACTATGCATTTGCTATTTATATAGTCATAATTAGTATGATATTAATCATATCAGCATGCTTTGGTATTCCATCATATTTACTACGCAACACAATAAATATATATTGTGTATCCTCGTATTCAGCACCATCACTACCTGAAAATATCTCAATAAATGGAACACTAGTAATTAGGCTGGGCAAAAATAATAAAGGCTCATTTAATATATCTGGTAAAATTAGCCAGAATGGACAACATCAAGAATCAACTAAGGACTTGATTTTACGTGAAATAACATTTGACTATACTGTTGAAGGAGATGGTTTCATTACTATTAATAATAGTAAAACAGCCCGAAGCGCCTCAGATAAAATTTCAGATGAGTTTTTTAATAAAAATGTTTGGGATTTATCGTTGACATCTCGAAAGATTAAAATAACCCAGATAAACAATGCATGGTTATTTGGTACATCTTTTTCACCGACAGTCATGTGTGTGAATAAAAACTAAAGAGTGCTTGCTCCCTTCCCTTTTGAAGATTAGAGGTTCAAGAATAAGCTCAAGTAAAGCCAATAAGTACAGCCGAAAGACTTTCAAAAATAGAATTTATTAATGTTTCGAAGAAGGGAGCAAGTGAATACATAATAAGCGATAGGGCAAGCATCCCTATACTTAAGGATAAAGGGAAACCCACGACAAAAATTGAAAGTTGTGGTGTCAAACGATTCAAAACTCCCATAATCAAATTTAGGCATAGCAGCAGAGCAACAACAGGTAACGCTAGCATTAGACCACTTTTGAAGATAATACCTGATGCTTGTACTAGCACCATAAAGCCGCCGGCCTCTAGTGGCCGCTCTTTAATAGGTAGAACATCAAAACTCGCTGATAGGGCCTCTATCAGCAGTAAATGTCCATTGAAATATAAGAAAAGTAACGTTACAAGTAAATTTAAAATACGAGCAATTACGGGCATGTTTTGGCCGCCCGAGTGGTCATAAAAAGTGGCGAAAGATAGCCCCATCTGTAGTCCCACGATTTCTCCACCATGGCGAACAGCAACAAAAATAAACTGCACCATAAAGCCCATGGCTATGCCGATGATAACTTGTTGAATCCCTACCCAAAGTCCAGCAATCGATAATATCATCACATTTGAAGCCGGGAGATTTGGCGCAATTAAGAATGTCAACATCATCGCAAAACTAACTTTAAGTTTGCTGCTTATCTCTTTCTCATTGTAGATAGGCGCTGTACTTAAAATAGCGAGGATACGTAAAAAAGGCCAAAAGTAATGATTAATATACGGATAGAGGCTGGCAATAGTAAGGGTGAACATCGTCATCCCACCACATTCGGGATATTAATATATAACGTGCGCATATAGTCGAGAAATACCACCAGCATTCTTGGCCCCAACACTATACCAACGAGTGTGATCATCAAAATTTTGGGGATAAAAGAAAGTGTCATTTCATTTATCTGTGTCGCTGCCTGTAGAATGCTAACAATAAGCCCAGTGACCAAAGCAGCCAACAACAGAGGAAGTGCAATCGTTAAACCAATCTTAATTGATTCATAACCCATCGACATAATGCTTTCTGGTGTCATGATGCTTCTCCTTTATCAGCTGTAAAAACTCTGTGCAAGTGAGCCCATAACCAATTGCCATCCGTCTACCAGAACAAAAAGCATCAGCTTGAACGGCAATGAAATAGTGGCTGGAGGCAGCATCATCATACCCAGCGCCATCAATACACTGGCGATCACTAAGTCAATAATCAGGAAAGGAATAAAGACGGTAAAACCAATTTGAAACCCAGTTTTCAGTTCGCTAGTGACAAACGCAGGCATCAGAATACGCAATGGCACATCCTCCGGCGTGTCATAATCTTTATGCTTCGCTATCCGGGTAAAAAGCGCCAAATCACTTTCACGGGTATGCTCTAACATGAACTCCCGAAACGGCTGTGCTGCCTTTGGTAATGCCGCCTCCATCGTGATTTTATCCTCCGAAAGTGGCAGCCAGGCGTCCTCATATACGGTATTAAAGACCGGGGACATCACGAAAAAGGTCAGAAAAAGCGCCAGTCCCAAGAGCACCTGATTCGGTGGTGTAGACTGCGTACCAAGAGCGCTTCGAAGTAGTCCTAATACAATGATAATGCGCGTAAAGCCTGTCATCAGCAGTAAGCAAGCAGGCAGAAAAGTTATGGAAGTCAGTAAGACCAGAGTCTGGACAGGCAATGACCACCCTTCAGTCTGACTGCCACGCGCAAGTAGCAAATCACCATTTTCTGCCCACGCCATAGGCATAGGCATAAGAGTGGCAATGAGCACGACCAATAAAAGAGAATAATTTTTAAGTTTCACTTTCAATCGCTGCCTTTCATCTTTTTGGTTGCTACTTCAGTGAGTATCTTCTGAAAGGTCATCGGAGAAGATGCTTCATCGGCAGGCTTATCTATATTCGATAGGCAAGTGATATTCTCAGAGCTGACACCTAAGAGTAGCCATTGCTGATTAAATTCAACCACGACGAGTCGTCCCCGCGGGCCTAGCGACAAACTGCGTTTAATTGAAAGAATATTGTCGCCCTGCAATTTTCCAGAGAAAAGTTGAAACCGCTTACATAGAAAAATGACAACGATAAAAATCAGTAATACCAGCAACAAACCTCCTCCAACTTCAGTCAGAAGAGAAGTAGACGAAAGGGCTGCTCCTCCTGGAGCGGTAGCTTCAGAAGTGAGTTGTAATTGAGTATTCATTAGCGGCTCAGACGATGTATGCGCTCTGAAGGAGTAATAATATCCGTAATACGAACACCAAACTTATCTGAAATAACTACGACTTCTCCCTGAGCAATAAGATAGCCGTTAATTAAAATATCCAGAGGCTCTCCCGCCAAACCTTCAAGTGAGACAATTGAACCCTGACTAAGATTCAGAAGTTCTTTAATTGTCATTTTAGTTCGACCAAGCTCAACTGTCATATTAACTGGAATATCAAGGATGAGATTGAGATCATCAGAAAAATTCGGAGTGATATCTTCAGAGTTTGAGGTTGAAGTAGAGGCTGGAGCGATATTCTCACTCGCAGCTTGTTCATTCATAGCATCTCCCCACAAACTATCTGTTGAGTCGCTGTTGTTTATCGATGATTTTTCATTTTCATTCATTGATTAAGTACTCCTTTTTAAATGATAGCAAAGCTGAATTTATGAGTTTTTCAACTTGTAACGCATACTGATTGTCAACACAGCCATATTTAGCTGACAAAACTGGCACATTATCTACTAGCGTTTTAATTGAATCCGGCTTATCAAAATTAATAACATCCCCTTTTTTCAATTGTAAGACCGTAGAAAGTCGGGATGGTATTTCTGCAAGTTTCGCCACTAATTCAAGCTCGGTATTTTTTACTTCATGCGCCAGCGTATTTCGCCAGTGCATATTTTCCTGTTTTGAGTTTTCAAGTGGCGGATTAGTCAACAACTCACGAAGAGGCTCAATCATGCTAAATGGAATACAAATATCAAACTCTCCACTGTGCGAACCGATCTCTACATAAAATGGTGTCGTCACAACAATATCATTTGGTGAGGAAGTGATATTGGTAAATTTGACCTGTACTTCTGCACGAACATATTCAGCCTTGAGAGGGAAAATCGAGCTCCATGCCTCATCGTAAGCTTGTAATGCCATAGATAACATACGCTTAATTATGCGTTGCTCAGTTGGCGTAAATTCACGTCCATCAACTTTAGTGGGAAAACTGCCATCACCACCAAAAAGATTATCTACTGCCATAAATACCAGATTTGGAGAGCAGACAAACAGTGCGGTGCCACGCAGTGGATTCAAATGCACTAAATTTAAATTAGTCGGAACAGGTAAATTTCGGGCAAATTCATGGTATGGCTGAATTTTAATACCGCCAACGGTGACATCAGGACTCCGACGCAATAAATTAAATAATCCGATACGAAATTGCCGAGCGAAACGCTCATTGATAATTTCAAGAGAGTGTAAACGCTCACGGATAACACGCCGCTGAGTATTAGGATCATAGGGTGTAATATTGCTATCAAGACTCAATTTGTCTGTGGAACTGTTACTCTCTGCCTGATTACCACCATTCAGTAGTAGATCAATTTCGGCCTGAGATAAAATACTGTCAGACATAAGTATTACCGTAGTATAAACGCGTTAAATAAGACATCAGTGACCTGAATATGCTCATGATTTGTCTTCGGCTGATTGATCTGTTCTTTAATTTTTTCTGCTAACTGAGGTTTGGCTTCGTCAGTCGAAAGCTCGTTCGCACTTTGCTGAGAAAAAAGAACTAGCAAACCACTACGAATATCCGGTAAGAACTTTTCAATATTCTCTTTTGATTTTTCATCTTTTAACTTTAAAGTCAGGCCAATATATAATACGCGTCTACTTTCTTTTTCTGATGGTTTTAAGCTAAGAGTGAATGTTTCCATCTGATAATAAATAGGCGCAGGGATTTCTACAGCCAGCTCACTGCTTGCACCTGCATTCACTTCTAATAAGTGTTTTTTCATTTTTTGCTGTTCTAACCAGATATAGCCACCTAGTGCTATAGTGGATATTGCAAGAATTGTAACAAGCAGTAAAACCCATTTATTTTTCTTGGACATACTAAGAATAAATCCTGTTTCATTAATTTAACCGATAAAAATAACGCTCCGGATGAGTGCGTATATTATTACAACTTACCAACAGAACAATTCTCTGAAAAACGAAAATTAGTGCTGACAATTTAGAGCCTGAGAAAAATATCAGACGAATGTGTTGATTCCGCTACTATATTGCATCGGATGCGAGATAATATGCTGCTCAATAGGGTCATCAGATGCTTCTTCCCCGTTCTCTAGATCCAGTCTTCCGGAACCCGCTCGATCTTTTTCGAAGAAAGAATTAGATGATGAATTGCTATCAGCACTGACGCTGCTCTGTCCGAGATTGATACCTGACTCCGCCAACGAGTTACGCAGATACGGCAAAGCGTTCTCTAATGCATTACGCGCCTGTGGGTTATCAGCCACGAAGTGAATTTGCATACGCTCATTGCTCATGCGTAAGCTTATCTGTACCGCTCCCAACTCTTCTGGATGCAAGCGTAGTTCAGCATGATGGATACCATCACGAGTAAAACAAGCAAGCTGTTGCCCCAGAGATTGCTGCCATTCGGTTGTACCCGTTGGCTGCGGTAAGCTCACAACTGCAGCAGGTACTACTGCGGGCTTAACCAACGTTGCATCAGGATTCGTCGAAGCAAAAAACGGCGTATGTTCCGTTACAGTCGCCGGATTGTTGTTTACGAGAGCGTTTGGCTCCCCAGCTACAGTTTGCGGCACCAGAGGCTTTGCACTCTCAGAGGTGTTACCGGGTAATAGAGCAGGCTCTTGCGGAGTCTCATTTCGTGGTTTATCTACCATCAGTGCGAAGCGATTATCTTGTTCCTGCACAATGGCAGTTTTAGCTTCCTGAATTTTTGATGCAGTATGTGACAACTCATGAGAAACGAGCTGAGCATTGGCCACAGGCGCGTTCACCACTCGCTGTATTTCAGCAAGAGAGTGCAATACTCCACGAGAAGCAGCGGAACCACTTACAGGTATATTTGCAGCTAAGCGAGGTACATCACCCTTTCCAATAAGAACATCAGCTGTTATAGCAGCCGGAAGATTGATGGCATGAATCTCCTCATCCAGATCCTCATCTGTTTGGGGTTGAGAACTGTCCTCCCCCTCAGGAGCTGCAGGGGTTAATTTAGCCAGCAAATCTGACATTTGCGCCGCAAAATCGCCCTCTTCACCCAACGATACTTCCGTTAGTGCGCTGGTAGTCGTTAATTCTGTCGGTATTGCATTGATGATCATCTTAATATTCCCTTCGTGATGCTCGTTGAGCGAACTCATCCATCATTTTTTGGTCTCGCCGATTCTCCTGTAGCAAACGAATCGCTTCAGAGCGCTGTTTCAACGCGTCAAAAGCATTTAGCCGCTGCTTATCCTTACGCCACATGCTCACTGCGTTGTCGACCTGGGTTTCACATATCGCCACTTGCTGCGTCTGATGAGAAACAACCTTATTCAGTGAGTCGATAAAAGATTGACGAGATAACATATCAATAATCGTCATTCCCTCTCCGACCATGTTGGATTGCATTTGCTGGCAATATTCGCGTTCATAATTTTCCAGACATTCAAGCTGATTGTTCGCCTGGACAAATTCCTGACGCATCTTCCCTAAATGAGTGGTGGTATCACTTAGCTTCTTGTCAGCAAGATCACGTAATATATCCATGGGGGTTTGAGCGGCCATTTTTTACTCTACTTTACGTCTCGGGATTTTTAGGAAACAACGACTCTAGCTGCGTATAAGACTCTTCATATTCGCTCTGATCATAGATTCCCTGCTGTAGATAACTTTCAAGCTGTGGATAAAGTTCTATCGCCTGATCAAGTAAGGGGTCACTACCAGCAGCATAAGCGCCGACGCTAATCAGGTCTCGGTTACGCTGGAATGAGGAGAGAAGCTGCTTGAACCGTTGCACTTTTTTGTAGTGGGCCGGGGCGATAAGTTCTGTCATTGCCCGGCTGATAGATGCTTCGATATCAATCGCCGGATAGTGCCCCGATTCCGCTAAGCGTCGGGAGAGAACGATATGTCCGTCAAGAATGGCGCGAGCAGAGTCGGCAATAGGATCCTGCTGATCATCACCCTCGGTCAGAACGGTATAAAATGCGGTAATCGATCCCCCACCTTTAATACCGTTACCCGCACGTTCAACAAGTGCAGGGAGCTTGGCAAATACTGAAGGCGGATAGCCTTTAGTCGCAGGTGGCTCGCCGATGGCCAAGGCAATCTCGCGTTGTGCCATCGCGTAACGGGTCAACGAATCCATAATCAGTAGTACATTTAAACCACGACTACGGAAATCCTCTGCAATGCGGGTTGCATAAACTGCGCCTTGCATACGTAAAATTGGCGAGACATCGGCTGGCGCAGCGATCACCACCGAGCGACTAATGCCCTCTTTACCGAGGATATTCTCAATGAAATCTTTAACTTCACGTCCACGCTCACCAATAAGCCCAACGACAATGACATCAGCTTTAGTGTAGCGAGCCATCATGCCTAGCAGGACACTTTTACCCACGCCCGAGCCTGCAAACAGCCCCATACGCTGACCGCGACCTACAGTCAGCAGACCATTGATCGCCCGAACACCAACGTCCAGAACATCTTTTATTGGATCACGTAGCAATGGGTTAAACGGCGGTGTGAAGAGTTCTCCCCGATGTACCACCGATGGCGGTGGCAGGCCGTCTAACGGGCGCGCTCTGGCATCCAACACCCGGCCAAGCAGCACGTCACCAAGTGGCAACTGTTTACCGCCTGCATCCCCCTCTTCAGCGAATACGCGCGCACCCGGTAGCACACCATCGACATTTTCCAGCGGCATCAAAAAGAGTGTCTGACCATTAAAACCGACGACTTCACTTTCAACGTATTGCTGCTCGCCACCACGCGCGCACTCAACTATACAGAGTGTTCCAATCGGTAACTTAAGGCCAATAGCCTCCATAACCAGACCGGTTGCTCGCACCAGCTTGCCATACTGACGGCGCATGGGTAGAGCCGTGATAGCCTCTTCTTTACGATCAAGTCCGTTAAGCCATAATTTCAGCCGTGAGGTCATTCCTGATGCTCCTCACGCATGAGTGTGCAAAGCATTTTCCAACGAGTTTCGAGACTTTCATCAATCTCCCCCTCATCAGAAGTGATACGACAGCCTCCGGGTAACATGTTTTCGTCCCCGTTCAATGTCCAGCCGCGTGCCGCCAGAGTTTCACCAAATTGCTGCGCAATAAATGACTTATCTTCCGGGCTGACCCACATCTGCGTTTGCTCTTTAAATAGCGGTTCATCATGCAATAAATGTTGAATACGCTTTTGCAGCATCTCATTGGTGCTGTCACTCACCACATTTTTGCCCAGCAATGTACGCGCAGCACTTAGTGCTAATTGAGCCAATCGCGATGGGACAACGCTGTCCAGGCTATCAAGCGCTCCTTGCATGTTTTGCAGCAGTGTTTTAAGGCGGGCGGTGACTTCTTCCTGCTGGGCATTCATTTCCGTTTTTCCAGTTTCACGCCCCTCCTCCAATCCTTGCTTCACACCTGCGTCATAGCCCTCTTTTTTACCGTCTTCGTAGCCAAGAGCCTTGCCCTTGGCAAATCCTTTTTCTTCGGCCTGTTTATACAACCGTGATAATTCCGCCTGCTGCTTTGCTTCAGACATGGAGCCTTCACCATCAACGCTCGCACGTATTATCGGCAAAGATACATCCTCGCTCTCTAGCAGGTTCGTCGGTCGCCAAGGCTGCCACATCTTTTGCGAATCATTATCAGACGTAGACATCCTCGCCTCCTCCTATAATGATTTCGCCACTCTCCGCCAGGCGTCTTACCAACATAAGAATATTTTTCTGTTCCGTTTCCACCTGAGACATTCTCACTGGGCCACGCGAGTTCAGATCCTCGATCATGATCTCCGACTGACGACGAGACATATTGCGGAAAAACTTATCGCGCAGTGCCTGATCAGAGCCTTTGAGTGCAACAATGAGCGATTCGGAGTCGATATCCTGCAAAATACGCTGAATACTGCGGTCTTCCATCTCCACAAGATTTTCGAACAGGAACATTTCGTCGATAATTTTCTGTGCCAGTTCTTGATCGAACTCTCGAACGGCAGCAATGACGGCATCTTCTTGCTGACTCTTCATCAAGTTCAGAATCTCTGCCGCTGGGCGCACGCCTCCCATTTTGCTGCGTTTGAGGTTTTGACCATGCAGCAGGTTGTTGAGTACTTCGGTCAGTTCCTGTAGAGCCACCGGCTGCACGCCACCAAATGTAGCGATACGCAACATAATATCGTTACGCACACGCTCATCGAATTTCGCCAGCACATCCGCAGCCTGATTACGTTTCAGATGAACCAAAATAGTGGCAATAATCTGCGGATGCTCCTCACGAATGAGATCACAAACCGCCTGAGGTTCCATAAAGTTCAACGTCTCGATACCATCATTACCAGACTGGGTATCCAGGAGATCCTCAAGCAGACTATGTGCGCGTTCTTCCCCTAGGGCACGCACCAACACATTGCGTAGATACTCATTGGTATCGATACTCAGCGCCGCATATTCGCCGGCGTCACGCTGAAACTCACTCATAACCTGTGCGAGATGTTCGTGGGTGTAGCTCCCCATGCTGACCATCGCGCTACTTATCTGCGTTACCTCATGAGCATTAAGATGCTTAAAGACTTCCGCCGCACGTTCATCACCCAGCGTTATCATGACGATGGCGCTTTTCTCATAAGCGTTCATTACGACTTCTGCTCCTTATTCATCCATTGGCGCATAACCAGTGCGATGACTTGCGGATCATGCTCAGCCAACTCACGAAGTTTTTGTGTGTTCAGCTCACTTTGCACCTTCTGCTGAGCCTTCATCCGCAGGTTATCTTCTGCTCGGTGTGATTTCGCATCGATCTCAGCCTGCCGTGCCTCTTTCTCCATCTCAAGACGTTGCAGCGCAAACTCATGATGCTTCATCCAGAATGGTTGCACCGCTTTACGCCACAGCACCCAAGCGATAAACGCAATAAGCAAATAGCGCAGCGCCGTTATAAGCATGTTGATAAATTCTGGCTGCTGCCATAGCGGCGGCGAGATACTTTCATCAAGCGAACTAAAAGGCGTGTTCACGATATTGACGGTATCGCCACGTGTGCTGGAATAACCAATAGCCTCTTTAGCCAGCGCGTTAATTTGCTCCATCTGCTCTTTTGATAAACCAGCACTCTCACCACTTTCTGTCGGTTGGTGATTCAACACAATTGCCACGGAAAGGCGTGTAATCGTTCCCGTACTTTTACGCGTATGCGTTAATGTTCGATCCACCTCATAGTTGGTGGTTTCATCGTTGCGCTGGTTATAAGGCAGTATTGGTGCTGCGGCCGTCGAATTCGTATTCCCTTGTGTACGGTTAGCCGCCGCTCCTGCCGTCGTTGGTGTCGTAGGCTGCTCAATCTGAGCAGTTGTCGGCATCGGTGGCTGGTTACTTAACGCCCCCGGCGTACCGCCGATACTATTACGTCCGCCCTGCTCTGAAGCACTGCTCTGACGACTACGAATCGCCATTTTTTCAGGTGAACTGTTCGGCTGATATTGCTCCGCTGTCTGTTCATGCTCGGTAAAGTCCATCTGAGCTGTCACTTGAGCACGAACATTATTGGCACCGACAATTGGCGTCAGAATCGAGAGAATACGTCTCTGGTAATCATTCTCTATTTCACTGGTATATTTCAGTTGAGAGGCATGAGTTGCTTGCCCGCTACTTTGTGTCAGCAGATTCCCTGCCTGATCCACAATGGTGACATTGCTGGCACTCAGACCAGGAACCGCACTGGAGATCAGATAAGCAATCGCATTAACTTGGTTTGGTTCAAGTGTTCTTCCGCTGGCAATCGTCAGCGTTACAGAAGCCGTAGGCTGCTTCTGTTCGCGCACAAAAAGCGACTGCTTCGGAAGTGCCAGATGCACTCGAGCAGCAGTGACCGGCCCGAGTGTATCTATCGTCCGAGCTAGTTCACCTTCCAGTGCGCGCTGATAATTGACCTGTTCGCTGAACTGACTGATACCAAATTTCTCTTGGTCCATGAGTTCAAAGCCGACGGTTCCACCTTTGGGTAGTCCTTGCTGCGCGAGTTTCAGACGAATTTCGTAAATACGATCGGCTGGTACTAAAATCGCCCCGCCATGTTCTTCAAAACGGTAAGGAACCTGCATTTGCGCTAACTGAGCAACAACTGCGCCCGCATCTTGATCGCTAATATTGCTGTATAGCAATCGGTAATCAGGTGTCCTGGTCCATAATAGAAGTGCAATGACAATGGAAATCGCTGCCGCAGCAGCGATCGCAAATAAGATTTTGGGGTTAGCACGAATTCTTTCGAATGCAGCTTTTAGCTCAAGAGCGCTATTTTTATTGTTGCCAGTGGTTGTGGCATTCATGCCATAGTCCTGTAAAGATTAATAATGCAGCGTAATAACAATTGCCAATCAGCACTTCCAGTATTTGAAGGACAACCGTTGTATCTCGGCGATAATTCCGATGTGTATTATCCATAGAATAGGCAAGTAACTAATATGCGATAAGCTTAAATTTTCGTTAGCTCTTTGCGCAATGCTGTGTTTTCAGCACATGTTATACTGGCGATATTAATTACATAATAAGCATGTAAAAAGGTAATGAAAAATATGGCGATGCCAATTCAGGCAATGAATAATGTTTTGGAGCAAATTCAGCTTCATGAAAGCCAAGTCAAAGGCACTCAGCAAACCAACAGTGGATTTGAACATAAACAGTCATTAAATTTTACTGATATTTTATTTCAAAGCATCAGTAATATTAGCGATTTGCAAACGGAAACGAAAACACAATCACAGAATTATATGAGCGGAGTGCCGGGGATTGGCCTAAACGATGTGATGGTTTCATTACAAAAATCCTCAGTCGCATTAAGTCTCGGAGTTCAGGTTAGAAATAAACTCATTAGTGCTTATCAGGAAATAATGAATATGTCTGTCTAATTCTGTTATGTCATTGAGAATGATACGCCAGCACTGATGGTTAGAGATGAAAATACGAAATAATAATATTGTTCTCTCATAATAGTGTTTTAAAGATCTCCACACTCTACATCTTAGAAGGATGCCTTTGATAGCTAATATCAGAGCGTTATCAACTATGTTTAAGAAAACAAATTTTAGTAAAACATTAGAGTCGCATCAATATATTCAGTACACCCTCGCAGATAACGAACTAGCTAAAATTGTTGATCTTATTTACCGCCGTGCGGGTATCGTTCTAACCGAACAGAAAAAAGATATGGTTTTCAACCGCCTTTCACGTCACTTACGTGCACAGGGTATATCTTCTTTCAAAGAATATATTGCGGTGTTGGAAGCTAATCCAGATGGTGCTGAATGGCAGCAATTTATTAACGCGCTTACCACTAATCTGACTTCCTTTTTTCGTGAAGCATACCACTTCCCAATACTGGCTAATCATGCACGTTCACGCCAGGCTGATTATTCAGTTTGGTGTGCTGCGGCCTCCACAGGCGAAGAACCCTGGTCCATTGCGATCACGCTGGAAGAGGCTCTTGGCCGTAGATCTACCACCCCACGGGTCTGGGCGACCGACATTGATACTGAAGTATTAAAAAAAGCGACGCAGGGACATTACCAGTTAAGCGATTTGCAGTCTCTGACAGATGAGCAAAAACGGCGCTGGTTCCTGCGAGGCCGGGATGAACAAGAGCAGATGGCGAAAGTGAAGAATGAGCTGGCTTCCTGCGTTCATTTCGAGCAACTCAATTTAATGGATGCTAAATGGAATGTTCCGGCACCTTTTGACGCCATTTTTTGCCGCAACGTACTGATCTATTTCGATCAAAAAACACAGAAAACCATTATTAATCGCTTTGCCAAAATGCTTAAACCCGGAGGCCTGCTATTCGTCGGGCATTCGGAACATTTCAGTAATTCTAGCGGGCCATTCCGCCTGAAAGGCCAATCGGTTTACTCCCTGGATGAGCATAAATAATGAGAAAAATCAAAGTGATGTGCGTAGATGATTCTACGCTGATACGCAATATCATGACCAGTATCGTCAATAGCCAGCCTGATATGGAGATGGTGGCGGTTGCGTTAGACCCAATAATCGCTCGCGACTTGATTAAAATTCATAATCCAGACGTGCTGACCTTAGATGTTGAGATGCCGCGTATGGATGGCCTGGACTTTCTTGAACGCCTCATGCGCCTGCGTCCCATGCCCGTCATTATGGTCTCTTCACTAACGAGTAAAGGTTCTGAAATTACTCTCAGTGCATTAGAGCTTGGGGCCATTGATTTCATTACAAAACCGCAAATCGACCTGCAAAACAGTATGCGTAATTACAGCGACCTGATTGCAGAAAAGATTCGTATGGCCGCACAGGCAAAAATTTATCGTCGTGATAATCAAGTCGCAAAACCGAAAACGATTAAAAGCCCCCTGCTTGGTAGTGAAAAAATCATCGCCATTGGTTCATCTACAGGCGGAACGGAAGCATTACGTCATGTACTGATGCCAATGCCACTTACCTGCCCAGGGATTGTGATTGCCCAGCATATGCCGCCAGGCTTTACGCATTCCTTTGCCGAACGTCTGAATAAAATTTGCAGTATCTCGGTAAAAGAAGGTGAGGAAGGCGACCGTGTACTACCGGGTCACGCCTATATTTCTCCTGGTGGAAAACACATGGAACTGGTTCGCAGCGGCGCTAACTATCATCTGAGTCTTAACGAACTCCCGCCAAAGAATCGTCATCGCCCTTCTGTGGATATACTTTTGCAGTCAGTCGCCAAGACCGCCGGTAAAAACGCCGTCGGAGCCATCCTGACCGGCATGGGTAACGACGGCGCTCAAGGCCTACTCGATATGCGCGAAGCAGGGGCATGGACATTGGCTCAGAGTGAAAAAACCTGCGTCATTTACGGGATGCCGAGAGAGGCCGTTAAGTTAGATGCAGCCTGTGAAATTACCGATCTTGACCAAATTAGTGAGCGAATTCTCAAAAATATATCGGGACAGGCTCACCGGATTTAACGCATCACTTATGTGAGCGAACAAGTAGCAAACCAATTTTACTCATTAGGGAAATATCATGGTAGACAATAAGTTACGTTTTTTAGTTATTGATGACTTCGCCACTATGCGACGCATTGTTCGTAACCTTCTAAAAGATCTCGGCTTCGACAATGTCGAAGAAGCAGAAGATGGTCACGATGCGCTAGGAAAACTTCGCGAATCAGCATTCGATTTTGTGATTAGCGATTGGAACATGCCTAACATCGATGGGCTGCAACTGTTAAATGAGATTCGTAAAGATCCCAATTTGAGCCATCTGCCTGTATTGATGGTTACGGCAGAAGCAAAAAAAGAAAATATCATTGCCGCCGCACAAGCTGGTGCTAACGGTTATGTTGTTAAGCCATTCACCGCAGCCACGCTGGAAGAAAAACTTAATAAAATCTTTGAAAAGTTGGGGTGGTAACCAATGGATACACAACCAAACATAGAATCCACAAAAAACTTTCAAAGCATTTTCTCGCGTATTGGTCACCTAACCCGGCTACTACGTGACAGCCTGACTGACCTTGGCCTCGATCGCGCCATAATGGATGCAGCCGAGGCCATCCCTGATGCTCGGGATCGCCTCAACTACATTGTGGATAAAACATCACAAGCTGCGGATCGTGCATTGAATTGCGTAGAAATTGCTCGCCCGTTGCAGGATGAGCTCAATAGCAAAGCTCTCGCACTCACTTCGCGCTGGGACGACTGGTTCGATGAGCCGGTAGAAATGCCGGTGGCAAAAGAGCTGGTGAAAGACACCCGATCATTCCTGACACTTGCTCCGGTTATCGCTACCCAAACGAATGAGCAGTTAATGGAGATCATGATGGCACAGGACTTCCAGGACCTCACCGGCCAAGTCATTCAGCGGATGATGAACCTGATTGAAGCATTGGAGAAAGAACTGATACAGGTGCTGGTGGAGAATATGCCAGAAACCAATATCGCTGCGACAGAAGCGCCCAAAGAGCTCAAGAATGGCCCACAGATCGACCAAAATAAGGTTGGTATTGTCGCCTCTCAGGATCAGGTCGATGACTTACTCGAAAGCCTGGGTTTCTGATATCTCAACGAAGGAAAGCCAGTTCTGGAGCCTATGTGCGCCAGAATGTGTTTGCCTATTTTAAAGCTCGATTTATTAGCCAATCAGCTGAATTACCTTTGCGGTTATCTCCATGTCACAAGACAGCGATGTAGAAAAAACAGAAGACCCCACTCCCCATAAACGGGAGAAAGCACGTAAAGAAGGACAGATTCCACGCTCAAAAGAGCTAACTTCTTTAATTATGCTGCTATTGGGGTGGTCGCTGATGTTTGCTGCTGGTGGCCAAATGGCAAGCCGTTTAGCAAAGTTACTTCATACAGGACTGAGCTTCGATAGCGGCCTTGTTGTTGATGTAAATACGATGTTTTACCAGACCTATCATCTGCTGGGAATGATGGTAAGTACACTGCTGCCTTTTATGCTTGGACTCTTTATTACAGGTATTGCTTCGCCGCTGTTAATCGGTGGTTTGAACCTGAGTACAAAATCGCTAAAAGTCGATTTAAAGCGCATATCGCCCCTTTCTGGGTTAAAGCGCATGTTATCAGTCCAGGTATTGTCCGAACTTTTAAAAGGTGTACTCAAGGTATTACTGGTGGGATGTGCTGGTGCGTTCTTCTTCTTTCAGAACAAGAGCTATTTCATCCAGTTACTCAATGAGCCAATAAACGATGCCATGGCTGATGCCCTATCGCTGATTCTGCGCGGCCTGTTGACCGTCATTATGTTTCTGCTTCCAGTGGCAGGCTACGACGTATTTTACCAGTTCATGAGCAACCGGAAAAAGCTGCGCATGAGTCGCCAAGAGATCCGTGATGAATTTAAGCAACAGGAAGGGGACCCGCACATTAAGGCCCGTATCCGTCAGTTGCAGCGAGCAGCAGCTCACAGTCGCATGATGTCTGATGTGCCAAAAGCAGACGTCATTGTTAATAACCCAACCCATTACTCTGTCGCGCTGTCATATCAGGAAAAAGGCATGTCAGCGCCAGTGGTGCTCGCCAAAGGTGCGGGTGAAATTGCGTTACGTATTCGTGAGTTGGGCCAGCAGCATGCAATACCCATGCTGGAAGCACCGATGTTGGCACGCGCGCTCTATCGGCACTGTGAGCCAGGCGAGCAAATCCCCGCATCACTCTATAGCGCTGTTGCGGAAGTACTTGCCTGGGTTTATGGCATTAAACGTTGGCGCAATAACGGGGGCATAAAGCCTAAGGTGCCTAACCATCTACCCGTTCCAGCTAATATGGATTTTCAAACCAAAGAGTAAAAACTGATGGCAAACCTAGCCAGAAAATTACATTTACCCAATTTAAAACAGACACAGTGGCAGATTCTTACTGGCCCTATTCTGGTTATGATGATCCTCGCGATGATGGTACTGCCGTTACCTCCGTTCGTGCTGGATGCTCTATTTACCTTCAATATCGTCTTATCGTTGATGATCCTGTTGGTCACAATGTTTAACCAGAACACACTCGAGTTTTCTGCATTTCCTACCGTGCTGCTCTTCTCGACGTTGTTGAGGTTAGCTTTAAACATTGCTTCCACTCGTGTCATCTTGATGTACGGCCATACAGGCCCAGAAGCAGCCGGTCATGTGGTTGAAGCATTTGGTCATTTTCTTGTTGGTGGCAATTTTGCCATCGGTATCGTGGTCTTCGCCATACTGATCATTATTAACTTCATGGTAATTACCAAAGGCGCAGGCCGTATTGCCGAAGTTGGTGCTCGATTCGCCCTGGACGGCATGCCCGGTAAGCAAATGGCTATTGATGCCGACCTCAACGCAGGCCTGATTGGTGAAGCAGAGGCTCGCCGCCGTCGTAAAGACGTCACCCAAGAAGCTGATTTTTACGGTTCGATGGATGGTGCCAGTAAATTCGTTCGTGGCGATGCTATCGCGGGGCTATTGATCATGGCAATTAACATGATCGGCGGTCTCATCATCGGTATGGTTCAGCATGATATGAGCTTTGCCCAAGCGGGTGAAACTTACACTCTGTTGACCATCGGCGATGGGCTAGTTGCGCAGCTCCCAGCATTGATTATCTCGACCGCTGCTGGCGTTATTGTTACCCGCGTATCTACAGAGCAGGACGTCGGTGAACAGATGGTTGGGCAATTGCTGACCAGCCCACGCGTTATGGTACTCTCTGCCATGGTTGTTGGCCTGCTGGGTATCATTCCTGGTATGCCTAACTTTATCTTCTTGCTATTTACCGCCTCATTACTGGCTCTTGCTTGGTGGCTGCGCAAACGCGAACAAGAAGAAGCAGCAGCACCGAAACGTTCGAATACCAAAGAAGAAGCCGGAAAAGAAAGAGCGGAAGAAATGCAATCTGCCGAGGCTTCTTGGTCTGACGTACAGATGGAAGATGTGCTTGGACTTGAGGTGGGCTACCGTCTTATTCCGATGGTGGATAATAAACAAGAAGGCCAGTTACTGACACGTATTCGCGGCATCCGTAAGAAATTCGCACAGGAGATGGGATTCCTGCTGCCATCGGTACATATTCGCGACAATCTGGATCTGGCACCCACGGCTTATCGCCTGTTACTTAAAGGTGTAGAAATTGGTCGTGGTGAAGTCCAGCCAGAGCGCTGGATGGCGATAAATCCAGGCTGCGCCGAAGGTGAATTATCCGGCATTCCTTGCCAGGACCCTGCTTTTGGATTACCGGCATACTGGATCGATGAAGTGCTTCGCGAACAGGCTCAGACACTCAGTTATACCGTTGTCGACCCAAGTTCGGTTATTGCCACACATCTGAATCATCTGATTGTTCTGCATACCGATGAGCTGTTTGGCCGCCAAGAGACGCAGATGCTTCTCGAAAGAGTGACCAAAGAGATGCCTAAACTGGTGGAGGATGTTATCCCTGGAGTCGTCTCACTGACCTTGTTCCACAAAGTCTTGCAAAACTTACTTGCCGAGCGAGTTTCAATTCGCGATATGCGCACCATTGTGGACACTTTAGCGGATTTTGCCGGCAATATAACAGATCCTGACGATCTGACATCTCAAGTGAGGATCCGCCTTGGGCGAGCCATTACTCAGCAGTGGTTCCCGGGTAGCGATGAGTGTCAGGTCATAGGGTTAGACACAACACTCGAACGTCTGCTTATTCAATCAATCCAGAATAACACGGCCATAGAACCCGGTATCGCCAACAATCTACTCTCGCAAACCGAGCAGGCTATTACCCAGCAAAACTCGCTAAGACTCACCCCTGTGCTGCTGGTTAACCCGTTGCTACGCGTTATGCTCTCCCGGTTCCTGCGCCGAGTTCACCCGCAATTGGTCGTGCTCTCCAGTATGGAGATCAGTAGTACCCGTACAGTACGAGTGACCGCCGTGATCGGTGGTGAAAAAGAGAATATCTAATGTTCAAGAGAATAACTTTAATGCTGGCCATATTTTTATTTTCATTTGAGCCACTGGCCATCTCACAAGGTTCCTGGACTAAAGATAGTGCAGGCGGTCACGTCAGTGTTGGCCGCCAGCACATGCCAGGTCAACCGTTACATGCCCCTGCGTCTATCCCAGCGAGTGCTAAAGTAACCCGTATTCAATGGCATATATCATTGCTCAACTCAGCCCCACCCCAGCACTTGGTGATCAAACTCTGCCATGCCAAAGCCTGCCACCAACTTGATGGGCTTAGCGGCCAGTTTACGCCAAATTCTTCATGGCCAGCCAATGGCAGTTACTATTTTATTTATTCAGTTGAAACACCAGGACAGCTCCGCCCACCGCTACGCGTGGTTAGAAATGGGCTCACTGTTAATTATAATTGAGAAAGGGCGATGAAGAGCAAAGGCTATTTTCATTTCGTAGAAAGGAAATAGCCTTAATACAATTAGTTAATGGCAGGCATTATTGACATATATTGCGCGTTGTAGAGTTGGCTACATTGGTTGCCATGATGCAGCGCTGACATATTCTTTTTCAGGAATGAGAGTCGATTCTTTAATCTATCTGCCAGCTCTTTTTCATTATCTTGCAAACTTTGAACAACATCACGCAGGGACTCTTTCTCATCGGAATCTAATTCTAGCGGGAATTTTTCAAAAACATCGCGTAGCATAATGACATAATTTTCAGCGAGTTCGCTAACATCATCCCATTGTTCCTCGCGAACGGCCTTCAGTAAAATAGTATTCTTTTCATAAATATCTTGAAAAGAGGATATAACAATATTAGACATAATTAGCCTCAGTGCTGATACTCAATTTCTTTCCATGTCGCGGCAAGATCCATCAACAACCCATCCACTTCAGTGAGTTTAGCCGGATCATTTTGTAAATTAGCCAGTAGTAGTGTGCGAGACATATATTCGTATAGGCTTTCTAAATCACCTGTAATCGATTCGTCTATCTCATGATTAAGTGACGCACGTAGGCCGTTATCAATAATATTAATTGCTTTCGACAGCATTTCTCCGCGCTTAGCAACATTACCGTTGGCGAAATAAATTTTCGCCCGCAGGATAGCATTATGAGCACCATCAAATAACATAGTGATCAGTTGATGTGGTGTTGCACCAGCAAGCTTACTCTGCAGGTCAACCTGCGCGTAACCGTTAGACCCGTGAGATATGTACATTCTTAGCTCCGTAGAAAAGCAGGAGTCTCCCCCTGCCAAAAAAATCGATGAATCACAGTGTCGAGATAAGCGCATCCAATTGACCGCTTACACTGTTTAATTGCGCCATGGTTTTATCGAGATTTTGAAACTGAATACGATAACGCTCTACCTGTGCATCAATCAGTGCCTGAGTCTTCTCAATCTGAACTTTTACCGCATCCACCTGGCTATTCAAGCTGTCAGTAGTGGCCTTTATTGAGCCATCGATTTTTTTCTCTGAATCGCCTGTAAAGTCCGTGATGATGCCGCTTAACTTGCTGGCCAGCCCTTCATTCCCATTACGATCCATGAAGATATTTGCAACATCGTCCGGATTCGATGCAATGGCCTCATCGAGTTTTGATTCATCAAGTGTCATCAGGCCGGTTGATGGATCAATTTTAATTCCGATATCGGCCAGCGAGCTAAATTCTGCATCGCTATTACCATAAACGCCGTTAACGGTATATTTGATGTCATTCATCATACCGCGCAGCATCGAATCCCCCATCAGAGCACCGTTCTCTGCGTTAGGGGTTTGGACACCATCTCCCAGCGCTGTCCTGTCGTTCGGTACATATTTGCTGGCAGAGTTAGTCTGATTCATTAACGCATTGTACTGATCAACAAAGTCTTTAATGCTAGTTTTGATTTGCGACGTGTCTTTCGTCAACGTCAGCGTTTCTGATTTTCCATCTTCAGAAACAGCTTTTAGATCAAGGGTCACACCGGGCAGAATATCGTTAATATTGTTGCTTGAACGGGTATAATTACTGCCATCGACGCGCAGTTTCGCATCTTGGGCGTCGGCAACTGCCGTCATTTTATCATTACCGCCCCGCCCACCGGGAATGACATTACCCATGTCATCAACGTGCTTTCCGCCATCGTCAACGTGTAAAAAGTCATCAAGCTTTGAATCGCCTTCAACTCGTACACTCATCTCACCATCAGAACCGGTGCTCTTTGAGCTAAGAACTAACTGATAGCCATCGTCGCTGCGCTGGACACTGGCAGTAACATCGCCATTCTCATTATTAATTGCCTTGGCAATCTGGTTCAGTGAGGTTTCATCATCCTTCAGGTCGATACTCATTTCAGAGCCATCTTTCTGCGTGATGATCAAAGTGCGGTTATTATCGGAAGTCTTCTCTCCTCTGGCGTCATCAGCACTCGCCACGGCCTCGGTTTTCAACTTATGTGATGCCGCAAGTTGAGTCACCGTAATATCATGCGTATCCGCATATGCACCTGAATTTGCCGTTGCGGTAAATGCTTTATTACTACTCACACTCAGGGTATTAAATGCATCACCTTGTAGCGATTTTACGCTTTTATTAAGGGTATTTAGTGAGCTGGAAATCTGACCCCACGCAGAAATTTTGGCCTCATAGCTGGCTTGTTGCATGGTATAGGGCTTAAGTCGCATTTGTTCGCTGACTTTGAGCGCCTCCAACATGCCGGCAGTATCAAGCCCAGAACCAATTCCTAATGAAGTTAATGAAGCCATTACATTCTCCCATCTCAATATATAGTTTTATACTTATATACATCGGTTCTACTGGCTAAAGCTAAAGTTCAACACTCATTAAAATGGGGAAAATTTATCAAACAACGATCTATTGCTCCACAAGAGACCTTCTTAAATATAAATAGAAAAGAACGCTGTATATAGAAAGCAAACACAAGGCTATCGACATAAAAGCGCACAAAAATAACAGCTATTAAAGCCAATAAAACAAACAAAAAAAAACCCCATAAAAAACAAAATGATAACTCACTGATTAAGGACTAAAATTTATTCTAAATAGTTTTCTAATTGTGAAATTTATCTTCATTGGATATTTAGTTATTTTTTTCCACACCGATGTATTTAATACGTGATGCACAGAACCATTACTGTATTACTGATTATTTATTACAAGCCCAACAAGTAGCGTATAGAGGAAATAATATGTCACAGGTAATTAACACCAATGCCATGAGCCTGGTTGCACAAAACAATCTGAATAAATCCCAGTCAGCTCTGGGCACCGCAATTGAGCGCCTTTCATCTGGTATGCGTATTAACAGCGCAAAAGATGATGCTGCTGGTCAGGCTATTAGCAACCGCTTTACTTCAAGCATTAATGGCCTGACTCAGGCGTCTCGTAATGCTAACGACGGTATCTCTTTAGCGCAGACTACTGAAGGCGCACTGAACGAAATAAACGACAACTTGCAGAATATCCGTCGTCTGAGTGTTCAGGCTGCTAACGGTACTAACTCTGAGTCTGACCGTCAGTCTATCCAGGATGAAATCGATCAACGTTTATCAGAAATCAACCGTATCTCTGAACAAACTGAATTCAATGGCGTGAAAGTTCTGAGCAAAGATCAGACTCTGAGTATCCAGGTTGGTGCTAACGATGGTCAGACCATTGATATCAACTTAAGCCAGATGGACTCCACCACACTGGGTATGACTGGTTTTGACATCACAAGTATGGTTGCAACCACAGCTGTTACCGCCAATATGGAAGTTAAGGGTGGGACTGCTGGTGCTGATAAATATACTTTAACGTCGACTGATGTAACTGCTCTGAGTACTGAGCTGTTTGGTGCCGAGCAAGGTGACGGTAAAATTTATTCTTATACCGGTAGCGATGGTAATACCGCATTTATCGGTGTTAAAGATGGCAAAGTCACTTCAGCGACCGCGGCTATTACTCCAGAGGTAGCAGCAACAGAGGATGATGATGCTGTACCCGCTTCAATTAAATTTACAGCTGATGCTGTACTTTCAACTGAGGCTGAAGCAGCAGGTAAAAGCCTGACAACGCTGGCAACAATTGATGATGCATTAGCTCAGGTTGACTCACTGCGCTCTAGCCTGGGTGCATCACAAAACCGTTTCTCTTCTGTTATCAGCAACTTGGATAACACTGTAAACAACCTGTCTGAATCACGCTCCCGTATCCTGGATGCGGACTTCGCTTCTGAAGTATCGAACATGAGCCGTGCTAACATCCTGCAATCTGCTGGTACTACAGTGTTGGCGCAGGCGAACCAGGTTCCACAGAACGTGTTATCTCTGCTGCGTTAATCTATCTTCATAGTTAGATATAGAGTTAGACATGATTATTACCGGCGACGAAAGTCGCCGGTTTTTTTTGTTTCACCACAGTCTCTTTTATTATTTTAGGCAATGTGAAGTATTCCAGTGTTGTTATATAGAGTGCACGTCTAAAGCAACATCACGAAATATGATTGATAGTATTGTTTCTCAAATAAGGATATGGCTATTCAATACTGCTATAGAGACAGCTTGCTCCGGTGAGCAATAGAGTGGATTTGCCATCGTTAACAATGAAGTTTGTCCTCTTGCCCAACACCATACCCAGCCCGTAAAAGAAATTAAACAACGAATAAAGGCCATGCCAAATAGCGTAGCCTCAAGTTCAGAATGGGTTAACTGGGTCAGTAGAGGTTATCAGCAGAACGCCTGATCAATCTCATAATGAGTGTTTGGGAATAGAGTTAATTCATAATAAGCCCATAGACTTATAATATATGGCTAAATTGCCTATGGGCATAGAGATAAGAAGTGTTTTATACAGCAGACTAAATCGAAAAAAGCGTAATCGCACTCAGCACGCTAATTCAACCATTTTTTCAACCAGGGCAATTTCTTCGCTATTCAGAAGCTTTTCAATATCAACGAGGATCAGCATCCGCTCATCCAGCGCCCCAAGCCCCAGTAGATACTCAGTCGACAATGTCACTGAGAAATCAGGTGCGGGCTTAATTTGTGCGGCATCAAGTGATAGTACATCGGAAACACCATCAACAACGATACCCACAATACGATCCCCCAAATTGAGCACAATGACGACTGTGCTTTCATTAATTTCAGCAGAGTTAAGCTGAAACTTCACTCTTAAATCAACGATCGGTACAATCGCACCGCGCAAATTAGTGACGCCAGCGATAAAATTTGGAGAATTAGCGATCCGGGTAACACGATCATAGCCGCGGATCTCCTGTACTTTAAGGATTTCAATACCATATTCCTCTGAACCTAGCCGGAATATTAAATATTCGTGCCCATGATTGTCATTGGCGAGCTCTTTATCTGAATTAGAAAAACTCATTATTTAACCTTTCTTAATACAGTGTTAATTAATATTTGTAGACAGCGATTTATTTTTTGACAAGCTAGTGAGCATTGCTACATCCAGAATTAATGCCACGCTACCATCGCCAAGAATCGTCGCAGCAGAGATCCCCGGAACTTTGCGATAATTTTGTTCCATATTTTTCACGACAACCTGATGTTGCCCCACCAGTTGGTCAACCAGTAATGCATAACGGTTACCCCCTCCCTGGACAATCACCGCAATTCTTTCATTAAGATCGTTTGGTTCTCTCGGAATATCAAAAATCTTATGCAGTTCGATCAAGGGTAAGTACTCTTCACGAACCTGTAGAACCAACTCTCCGCCTGCCATTTTGTAGAGTGCTTTTTCACTGAGCAGTAACGATTCCATGACCGTACTTAAAGGAAGAACATAAATTTCATCCCCAGCACGTATGGACATGCCATCAAGGATCGCAAGGGTCAGAGGCAAAATGATACGGATTTTTGAGCCTTTACCTTGCTCTGAGTGGATCTCAACATATCCCCCCATTTCTTGAATATTACGTCGAACGACATCCATGCCCACGCCACGTCCGGAAACATCGGTGACTTTCTCAGCAGTAGAGAAACCAGCGGCAAAAATCAGCATCCATACTTCTTCATCCTGCATGCTATCGCTGACCGGCAGCCCTTGGGACTGCGCGCGAGCAAGAATTTTCTCGCGATTAAGACCTGCACCATCATCAATAACCTCGATAATAATGTTGCCGCCATGATGTTCCGCTGACAATGTTAAATTGCCCTGCTCTGCTTTGCCGTTTGCGCGGCGCACGGCCATAGACTCAATGCCGTGATCGAGACTATTGCGCACCAGATGAGTTAAGGGATCAATAATGCGCTCAATGACACTTTTATCCAGCTCAGCGGATCCCCCTACCAAAGTCAGTTCCACTTGTTTACCGAGCTTATCGGCAAGATCATGAACCAGACGCGGGAAGCGGCTAAAGACATATTCCATCGGCATCATACGGGTCGACATTACTGACTGCTGTAAATCGCGGGCGTTGCGTTCTAGTTGGGCGATACTGGAGATAAGCGTTTCATATTTCGCAGGATCGAGTTGCGTTGAAAGCTGAGTCAACATGGCTTGAGTAATAATCAACTCACCGACCTGATTGATTATTTGGTCAACTTTTTCCACGGCAACCCGGATACTACTGGACTCAGTTCCTTGGCTACGGCCCTGTTTTCTCGGCGCGGCTGGAGGCGTAGCTTTAGGCGCTATAGAGGGTATTTCTTCTCTCGACTCGATGTTATCAACGGGATCTGAGGCAGCGGCTGCCCCTGTCGTTAATATAATGTCATCGTCATCAAGCAGAAAGCCCAGTACCGCCCGAATATCATCTTGTGACTCTTTGGTTTTGAGCACTAACATCAGGCTGTCGCCTTTATGCTGTGGATTCTCTACTGTCCCAAGCAGCCCCAACTCATCAAGTAACGGCTGACGATCAGATTCTTTTAATTTGCGCAATTCAACCTGAATCACACTCACATCCACGACATCCACTGGTGTAGCGATATTTACATCAACAGCCAACATGGCTTCATCCAACACAAGGGGAGCTTCAATCTGCATGCTTTGAGTGCCACTGCCCTGTTTAGCTTCTTCGGCCATCTGGCGAAGTGCTTCGCAGATGTATTTAAATCTCTCCTGATCAGGTTCCTGTGAGGATTTATACGCATCCAGTTGATCCTGCATAATATCTTTACTCTCCAGAAACAAATTAATAATGTTATTACTGAGCTGAAGTTCACCGCGTCGCGCATCATCCAGTAGGTTTTCCAGTATGTGGGTCGTTTCCTGCAAGACAGTAAATCCGAATGTTCCTGCTCCACCTTTAATTGAATGCGCAGCTCTGAATATGGCATTCAGACTCTCTGTATCAGGAGAGGCAAAATCAAGCTCCAGCAGATGCTTCTCCATATCTGCCAGAAGCTCATCGGCTTCATCAAAAAAAGTCTGATAAAAATCACTGAAATCCATCTTATCTCGTCCTGAAGGGTATTATTTATTGCCCTGGCTCTCACTAGGTTCCGGCTCAGAGGTTATTTTTAATTGGGATTGGACATCGGCGGTGTTATCGCCGGTATTGATACTTTGAATAAGTGAGTCTTCCTGAAAAATCGCTTTCTCTTTGCTCTTAGTCAGTATTAATAACGTGATACGACGGTTCGCTGGTGCATCAGGTGGAGAATCACCCATCGACATATTGCTGGCGACACCGATGACTTGAAGTATTTTATCGCTATGTAAACCACCATTCACAAGAACCTGACGAGATGCATTTGATCTATCTGCAGAAAGCTCCCAGTTACTGTAACCAACTTCACCATTAGCGTAAGGTAATGAGTCAGTGTGGCCAGTCAGCGTCATACGGTTCGGAATAGTATTAAGAATAGGCACCAAGGCCTGAAGAATATGTACCATATATTCTTCAGGCTTCTTGCTACCAACTTTGAACATCGGACGTTCCTGACTATCAATTATTTGGATCAGTAACCCGCTATCGATAATAGTGAGTAGTAAATTGGATTTGAAATCATTAAGCCGCGGATCGATATCTATTAGTTCTTCGATTTTTTCTTTTAATTTATCGAGATCTTGCAGCCCAGTATTATTTTCATATCTGAGTTCTTCTCCGTCCTGCTTCAACATATCGTCTCCGCCACCAGGAATAACACTGTCACTAAGACTATTTTTATCACCATTCGAAAGGGCTACATTCACAGGAGCCTTAAAATATTCAGCAATTTGCTGCCGCTCCTGTGGAGTGGAATTTGACAGTAGCCACATAACCAAAAAGAAAGCCATCATTGCGGTCATAAAGTCCGCATACGCAATTTTCCAGGAGCCTCCGTGATGCCCCCCGCCATGACCTTTCGATTTTTTGACAACAATGATGTTATGAGGCTTCTTATTCATGAGCCACTTTCCGCCGTTGAGCTAACGGTAGACGACTTGACTTCGCGAACATGCTCTTCCAGTTCCGTAAAGCTCGGACGCTCTCTGGAAAAAAGTGTTTTACGTCCAAATTCAACCGCGATTTGTGGGGCATACCCGTGCAGGCTTGAAAGTAAAGTCACTTTTATACAACACAGCATCTTGATATGTTCCGCGCTCTTTTGGCGTAACAACGATGCCAGCGGTAAAATAAAACCATAAGCAAGCAGGATGCCTAAGAATGTACCGACCATCGCATGAGCGATCAGTTCTCCCATCTCGGCCGCTGGTCGATCTGCTGCCGCCAGTGCATTCACTACACCCATGACTGCTGCAACAATACCAAAGGCCGGCAACGCATCACCCATGACATTCAAACTGCCCGCTGAAACCTCATGTTCATGTTCACTGGTTTCGATCTCCTCATCCATCAAGGATTCCATTTCGAATGCGTTCATGCTGCCACTGATCATTAGGCGCAGATAATCTATCAAAAAGTTCATCAAAATAGGGTCATTGAGCAACCTTGGATAGGCCGCAAAAATAGCGCTATTCTCTGGGTCCTCTATATCGTTTTCTAAAGCAACCAACCCTCCCTGGCGACTTTTCGCTAATAGCAAAAAAATCATCGCCAGTAAGTCCATATAGAGTTCTTTGGTATAACGCGAACGCTTAAGTAATTTGGGAAATGACGATAATGTTCCTTTTATCGCATTACCATTATTACCAACAACAAATGCGCCGATACCAGCACCGCCGATAATGAGTAATTCGGTCGGCTGATAAAGAACAGCAAGTTGGCCACCAGATAGCATGAATCCGCCAAAGACGGTCCCCAGTACAACGATATATCCGAGAATAACGAGCACAATAACTCCTTAATACTTTTAAATAATTGCATCTGAATTTACTGAGAGCTCACGCAGCAAATAGAGCAACTTCGCATCATGTTACTAAGATGCGTTTTTAATCCGACTTGAAATATTCCTAATTATTCCACATTGGAGTCGCTGGTCGAGGGGTTACCGCACCACGACTCATCGTCTTTTTCACTGCACGAGAAGGTGTACAACATAAGCTGCAAATAAAGGGTTTATCACCATGTTCGTGTGTTACAACAAATGTACCGCCACAACTAAAACATTTAGTATGTTTAATCATTCCACAATCAATGAAACGAACTAATGTCCACGCACGAGTTAACCCTAATACCGGTTTTTCACTCTGATTCCCGTAGCATTGTTCATTATAAAGTCTATATGCTTTAACTATATGTTCTATAGTCTGACCAGACAGAGTTTTCTTCAAGTACAGATATATATTATAAAACATTGATGAATGAACATTTTGCTCCCAGGCCATAAACCAGTCAGGTGAAAATGGTAATAATCCTTTAGGCGGTGAACAGCCTTTTAATTCTTTATACAGTCTTAACAATTTCCTACGGCTTAGGCTAGTTTCGTTTTCTAGCACCTGCATTCTCGCACCGAGAGAAATTAACTCCATGGCAATGTTTGTTTCTTTTATTTCGTCTAGAAGGCTTTTATCTTGCATAATTAAATTTCCAATCATGATACCAAAGAGTTATTATCATCTGAAATTGAATCAAGCAAATCAGTCGATAGAACAATACCTGTATGAATACGTTGAAGCGCATCAATACGTGAATCTCTTGTCAAGCAATTAATGACAGCCTCATTATCCAGACGTAATCTACAAATAAGCTGGCCGCAAGTAGAAAGCTTAATCAATTTAGGCAAAGGTAAATCTTTCAATATCTCGATAGTGGACTCTTCCAGCCCAAGCCGAAAACCGGATGAAAATTTGTCCTCACGAATTAATTGCTGTGCCAACAACAAATAGGAGAGATTGATGTTATGAATATTTTGGAGTAACTCGCTATAATCTACAGTGTTCATTTAATTTATCTATTCTAATTACAGTAAAAAACGATCATTTCGCTAAATGAAATGCATCAACATTAACCTTACGGCTCAACGGATAATAACTACGAGCCTTGGCTTCTGCTCATAATTATTCGCTTTTCTCTGGATAGACACAAGTATTTCCACCTCTAACCTCGCAAAGATGGCATATTCAACCTAATTGTCTAATTATTAGATTTTTATAAAAAAAAACACTGCTTGCGTATTACATTAAAAATCATAAATATCAATCACAAATAACAAACCTTTTTGTTTTCAATGAGTTAATTTAATGCAATCATGTAAAATATAACACTATAAAAAACTTATAAATTACTAAACACTAATTTTTAAACGATATAAATGTTTTTATATATAATTTTTACATTTATTTATTATAATCGTTAACTTTTATTGGGTGACATCCAATTTTGCACGTAATCTTTTAATCGCCTGACTATGTAATTGACTGACTCGCGTCTCGGTAATGCCGAAAGTTAGAGCAATCTCTTTCATATTGAGATCCTGTTGATAGTATAAACTGAGCAATAATTGGTCACGCTCAGACAGTTCTTTAATTTTGTCGCTGACATGCTGGGTCAGATTTTGCAAAATCAAACTATTCGCAGGATCAAGGAACTCTTGTTGCGTTGCTATCTCTCCAATGCCATCAAGAAACTCTTCCTGTAACTCTTCAAGTGAATATAACTGGCTGGTGTTACTGTCCATCAACATCTTATGGTAATCGTGTAATGAGACGTCCATTTCTGCCGCTATTTCCGCTTCTGTAGCAGAAACACCATTTTTTTGCTCCAGACGAGTAATAGTAGCGGCTATTTCACGATTATTTGCACGAACACGTCTAGGTACCCAATCACGTTCACGAAGATCATCGATTAATGCATAACGAATACGGTAAGAAATATACGTACTCATCGCAATGCTCTTCTTCGAGTCATACTGTTCTATGGCATTTAAAAAACCAATAGAGCCAGCTTGAATAAGATCATCAAACTCAACACTTGCAGGCAAACGTGCCTGCAACTTTAATGCTTCCTGCCGAATTAAATATTGATATTTAGCCCATATTTGATTCTTATCAAGAATGCCTTCGGGGGTATATATTCCGTCCACAATAATCTTCCAAGCTACATGTCATGTGTACTATTATTGTTTATTGAATCAAAAGTACATAGTCTGATAAGCGAAAGAAATATGCTACATATAAGCCAATGACAATATCAACTTCATTTTAAATAGCATTTGAAGTTTAACTAGATATGCTATTTATAGAGATAGAGTCTAGTAACCACCGCTTCCACTAGATTAACTAGTTTTCTAATCCCTTTTATTTAACCGCCTTATGCATGACTAAATATTAGCCTGCAACATAGATGCGTTCTAATTTTATACAAAAATAAAAATGTGCCTTATGACTTCTATTTTCAACGATTATAATGAAAAAGTTATCTCTCCCGGCAACATGTAAATAACATATCAAAGAATGTTAAATAGAGACATCTTTTGCATTGACTGGAATACAAGCATAGATGAGTTAAGTGCAAACTCTGACATTTTTGACTGAGTAATAAGACTAATCATCGCTTCAGAATCTGAGCCTATTGTTTGCTGATAACGGCTTTCAACAGTAATACGTTGTATATCAGAACTGGCGCCAAGTTGATCTAATTGCTGCAAGTTGGTACCGACTTCCGCCTGAATTTTTCCCAGATTATCGATGCAGTTATTAAGAGACCTATTCACGCTATCAAGAGTGGCTTGCAGCGCTTCACGATCTTCATCAGTCTCTATCGGTTGCTGAAGTGCATCAATAGCCTTGTTTAAGGCGACGAAAAGGTCGTCGTCAGTACCACTCATGAAGACGTTATTGCCCGTATGGCCGACCTGCATCACGGTACTATCTCCAACCGTCTGCGTCATCGCCGTATCACCGCCCACGTAAGTCCCATCTTTCAGGAAAGGCTCAGTACCCGTTTGGTAACCGCCAAAAATATATCGACCGCTGCTATTTTTGCTGTTACCTAAGTCAATTAGACTATCGCGAATCCCTTCCAACTCGATCGCCAGCGCCTGACGGTCTGAATCGGTGTAAGTATCATTACCCGCCGCTACAATTTTCTCTGACAAATTTTTGGTGAGTAGATTTGAGATAGAGTTGAGTACATTGTCCTCAAGACCTAGTGAGTCCTGAGCGTACAATCTTGCTGTATCATATTGATTCATATCTGAAAGTGCGTTTTGGTAGACAATTGCCTGTGACGTTCCGGCAGGATTATCCGAAGGTTTCAGCAAAATCTGCCCCGCAGCCAGACGTGAATAAATGTCATTGTAGTTAATAGTCGCATTCGACATATTATCAATGTTGCGTTGATACATATAACTAGTACTAAGGCGCATTACTTATCTCCAAATCTTTTCTTACCCGGTTATTCTCAAAAGTTCATCATCAGCGGAGACTTAAAATGGTGTCAAAAATATTAATCGCTGCTTGTAAAACCTGCGCATTCGCCTGGTAGTATTGTGAGAACATTGTGAGGTTGATGTACTCTTCATTTATATCAACACCCGATACCGACTGCTTCTGCAACTCCCATTGATCGCATACTTTAGCTGAGGTCGTGGCTTCAGCTTTTAGCCCACTAACGGTAGAACCGACAGAACTCACCATATTAGCGTAAGCTTCTGAAAAGGTAGCTTTGCCGATAATTTGCTTATCTTTTACTGCCAGTAAGGCTTGCAAATTCTCGTTGTTGCTCTCATCTTCAACGTCAGAAGAACTGGATGCTGCGATTTGGCTACCATCCGTGATAGCGACGCTAATACCTGCGGCAGCGCCAGATAACGGGTTAAGTAGGAAGCTATCCCCTGGTTCAGGAACCCCATTCGGTTTCACCGAAATACCTTCGAATATCAGCTCACCGTCATCACCAATTTCAGGTGTAATTTTGCGGCCATCACTGGTAGTGATTTGCCAATCTGACTCATCAGGCCCTTTAAACACCAATGTATAATCAGTCGCATTCACATCGCTGATATTGGTATAGCTCACATCTAATGCCGCATCGCTACTATTTTTACTGTTAGCTAATGCGACCGGATCAGCAATATTAAAAATATTTCCGCCGGGATTGCCGTATAAATCATAACCCTGTGCGTTAACAGCGTTGAATTCATTCGCCATCTGTAATGCCAACTGGTTCAACTCGTTACGAGCAGTGACCAGATCTTCATTACGGAATTTAAATAATCCCCCCAACTTGCCATCGCTGAACTTATCTTCATCCAGTAACATGGAGTTGCCAGAAGCATCAATATAAGCAACCTCAAGTACATTAGGATTCGCTGAAGAGGGCTTGGCTTCTAATCCGTAAGATTTATCCCCATTGACCAGCGTCAATCCATTTGACAGCGTGACATCAACACGACCGGTAGTCGTATTTTCATTGACGCGAATACCAACCTGAGCACTGAGCTTATCCAGCAAGAGATCTCGTTGATCCAACAGATCTGCTGGTAAGTTTCCAGTTTGAAAATATATTTTTTCAATCTGTGAATTGAGATTTGCTACTTGTGCAGCGCAATCATTAATATCATCAACCGACTGCTTAATTTGCGTATTAGTACTTTTCTCAAGCCCATCAAGGGTCTTGCTATTACTCTGGAATTTGTAGCTAATCGTATTGAATTGCGAGTATGTTTCCTGACGAGAAGCGAGATTTACTGGATCGCTACTCATCTTCTGCATAGATTCAAAAATATTTCCAAATGCTACGGAGATATTATTTGTTGTATCACCAAACATATCGTCTATTTGGCTAACTTGTTGATAGCGGCTTAATTGACCTTGAAATTCTGTTTGAGCACCGCGTACCTGGTTATTAATAAAACCATCGTAAACACGCTGTACATCATTTACCTGAACACCATAGCCAAAGAAGCCGAAGTTCGTTGTTTTGCCGCCTGCTTCACCCAACATAATACTCTGACGACTATATCCAGGTGTTAATGCGTTATTAATATTGTTACCAACAACACTTAAAGCAGATTGTGCAGAACTCAGACCACCCTGAGCCAGATACATAAGGTTCATAATTCACCTGTTATAACGAAGTCTTAATATCCATAATTCATATATCGGTTTAAAAAAAACCGACTAAACCCCTAAACATTAAAATAATGAAGAAATATCTGGTTTATATGCGTTTACAGCCTGCCCAACACTACTCTTTACCTGCTGAATAATATTAATCAGCTTACTTGCATAACTAGGATCAGTTGCATATCCACCCGACTGCAACACTTTTGCCGCTATTTCTGGGGATGACGTTCGCGATACATCCTTATAGCGCGGATTATTATTCAGCAGCGCGGTATAATCCGCCAAGGCAGCAGAATAATTTGGGTAAACTTTAAATGTGGCTTTTACTTTTTGCTGTACACCATTGATATATTCCGTAGTAGTAATTTCAGTGGTTTCTCCTTTCCAAGAAGAGGTTGCTTTAATACCAAACAAGTTATGACTCGGTTTTCCATCTTTGGTCAGTATCTCGCGGTCTCCCCAACCCGACTCCAGTGCAGCTTGAGCGATAATCAGTTGATGCGGGATACCGCTCTGCCCACTTGCCTCAATGGCGGGTGCCAACATACGTGAGATGAAACTGCTTGAGCTACGTGATCCGTTGTTACGCACCTCTGGAGGTGCGTTAGTTTGTGGCGAGGCTGGCATCTGCACACCTTTGAAATTTGCCAGACTCGTCGCCAATTCGACAGGTATGCCACCGGTGCTTCGCCCTGTCTCCGCTTTCTCACCGGTGAGTTGTGACATAATCAATTCTGCGAATCCCAACTTCCCGCTCCCCGCAATTTCCTGAGCAATCTGTTGGTCATACATTGAGGTAAACATATCCGACTGAGGACTATCCAGCAGGCCGCCTTTAAAGGAGGCCTCTCGCATGCTTTTTAGCATCATCTGGACAAATAGCCCTTCCATTTGCTTGGCGGCAGCCTCAACACCTTTTGGTGCATCATTTTTGACCGCCAGTTTAAGGTTATCAAGCGAACGTAGATCAAAAGCGGCACCTTGATTAAAACCGCTCATCAGTTGGCCTCCAATCGCGCACGCAGACAGCCCGCGCTTTTCATCGATTGTAGGATAGACATCAGATCGTTAGGAGTTGCACCCAATTTATTGAGCGCCCGAATAACATTGTTAAGATCAGCGCTAGTATTGACCTTCTGTAACGAGCCACTTTGCTCACGCAGCGAAACCTGCGTATTAGGTGTCACGACGGTTTGTCCACCAGCCAATGGTGTATCGGGCTGACTCACGATATCATTGCGCGCGACCTCAACGGTGAGATCACCCTGCGCTACCGCACAGGTATCCAGTGTCACATGGCGATTCATGACCACAGAGCCGGTACGAGAATTGACGATAACCCGCGCGTCTCCAGCATCCACTTTTACCGGCAAGTTTTGAATATCGGCCAGAAAACGAACCCGGGCCGCACTATCTACTGGAGCATAAAGGCGAATACTGCGCGCATCTTCGGCTATCGCAACCGAGCCATGCCGGCGATTAATCGTGTCACTGATTGCCTGCGCAACGGTGAAATCTTCTTGCATTAGTTGCAACGTGAGTGTGTTCTGGTTGGCGAAATTCATCGGTACTTCACGCTCGACTGTCGCCCCACCACTAATACGTGCACCATTGAGCTGATTGACTTGTACCCGTGAGCCGCCCCCTTGAGCCACGGCCCCAGACATCAACAGATTACCCTGCGCAAGAGCATAAACCTGACTATCGACACCTTTTAACGGTGTCATCAGCAATGTGCCCCCCCTCAGACTTTTCGCGTTACCCATTGAGGAGACCACGACATCAATCTTTTCTCCTGTACGCGAAAAAGGCGGCAATTCAGCAGTCACCATTACCGCAGCCACATTTTTAAGCTGCATATTGGTACCTGGAGGAACAGTGATCCCTAGTTGCGATAGCATATTGTTAAGGCTTTGAGTGGTGAAAGGCGTTTGCATGGTCTGGTCACCCGTACCGTCCAGGCCCACGACCAAACCATAGCCCATCAAAGAGTTACCACGTACACCTTCAATTGTCGTCAGGTCACGAATCCGCTCTGCAAAAGCAGGATGCGAAATTGCCAATATGCATGCTACACATAGCAGCCATTGCCGGAACGGAAAAAAGTTAATTTTCATAGTTAGCTAATCAGAATGGAGAAATATTAAGGAATAGACGCTGCAACCATCCCATTTGCTGCGCTTCATTGATGTATCCGTTGCCGACATATTCAATACGTGCGTCGGATACCTGCGTTGAAACGACTGTGTTATTGCCACTAATGGTGCGAGGATTCACCACGCCAGAGAAACGAATAAATTCTGTTCCCTGATTAATGGCTATCTGTTTTTCCCCAATCACACTAAGGTTGCCGTTTTCCAGCACCCGCTGCACAGTGACGGTAATGGTGCCGCTGAAAGTATTTTTTGCTGCCGCACCACCTTTGCCGGCGAAATCGCTTTCACCACTGATAGCCGCGTTGGCGCGATCACCACCAAATACCCCTTGCAATACACGGGGGGTCTTATCAAAAGAGAGCCCTGTAGATCCATCGCGAGAAGCGCTGGCAGATGAGCTTTTGCTCGCACTGACATTTTCTTGCAGCAAGATAGTTAGAGTATCCCCCACATTACGCGGACGGCGATCTTCGAACATTGGCTGATAACCGTAGTTCATCGCCAGCCCCGTTTGGAAAACAGAACCGTTGATAGCAGCAGGCGATGCAGGTTGCGGTGATGCAGTTGTCGTCCCCCCAACCAAAGGTTTATGTATAAATGGCGCACAAGCAGTTAGTGATAGCGAAAGTATAAGTAGAGTGAGGCATCGGGAACCTGAACTGAACAGGCCCTTATTCGCATGGATATCAGACCTAACGGTGCAAAAAAAATTAATCATTTTGTTCACTACTGGTAGGGCAGTCATGGGCCATTTTCTGGCCCATGACTGAAATCAAAGTTGCGACAACCGCTGCAACATCTGATCTGATGTTGAAACAGCTTTGCTGTTAATTTCATAGGCTCGCTGTGTCTGGATCATATTAACCAGCTCTTCAGCGACGTTAACGTTGGAGGTTTCCACATACCCTTGTCGCAAGGTTCCCGCACCATTCAGACCAGCGGTTGACTCATTAGGCGCACCTGAAGACTGAGTCTCGCGATAGAGGTTTTCACCAATACTTTCCAGACCCGAATCATTGATAAAAGTACTCAATGTTAGTTGTCCTACCTGCTGTGGTGCCGTCTGCCCGCTAATGGTGACACTCACGATACCGTCATTACCTACCGTCAATATCTGCGCATCTTGCGGTATGGTAATGGCAGGCTGAACCGGGTAGCCACTGGAGGTTACCAATTGTCCATTCTGATCGAATTGAAAAGAACCATCGCGAGTATAAGCCGTTGTACCATCAGGTAATTGCACCTGAAAGAAACCTCCCCCCTGGATAGCAATATCTTTCGAGTTATTGGTTTGTGTCAGACTTCCCTGGCTATGTAACCGCTCAGTCGCGACGGGGCGAACACCAGTACCAATTTGCAAACCAGACGGAATGGTTGTCTGCTCTGAAGACTGCGCACCTGGCTGACGCAGAGTTTGATAAAGTAGATCTTCAAATACCGCGCGCTGACGTTTAAACCCATTGGTACTAACGTTCGCTAGGTTATTAGAAATCACATCCATATTGGTCTGCTGGGCTTCCAAGCCGGTTTTCGCAATCCATAAAGAACGAATCATAGTTCTCTTTCTCCTGACTATGCTTAACCAATACTTAGCAACTGGTTAGCGCTTCTTTCGTTGCTATCGACGCTGCTGATAACCTTCATGTGCATATCAAAGTTCCGAGCGGTGGAGATCATATCGACCATCGATTTCACCGGACTCACATTGCTGCTTTCCAGAGCTCCCGGCATGAGCCGTTGATCTGGATCGGCTGGCAACGTAGCCACTTCGCCCTCAAGTGTGTGAAACAGGCCATCATCACCGTGAACTAATGCTTTTGCCTCAGCAGTAACCAACTTGATACGTCCAACCTGCGCTAACGAGGAGGGTTCATCTCCAGCTCCAAGAGCAGTAATTGTGCCGTCTGTTGCGATAGTAAGTGCTGACTGTGGAGGAACTGTAATCGGCCCTCCATCCCCCATCAAAGGCAATCCACGTACACGTAACTGGCCTTCACTATCAATTTCTATGTTGCCGTTACGTGTATAACCCTCGCCTCCGTTGGGTAGCTCAACAGCCAGCCAGCCATCCTGTGGCAACGCGACATCAAGATCACGCCCAGTGGTATTAATTGCGCCCATTGTGGAATCGACCCCTGGAGTCGATTCCACAACTAACGTTCTTGTTTCTGTAGTAGGCCCGTTAACAGGTACGGCGCGATATGCCGTAATTTGTGCCCGAAAGCCATTCGTCGTGGCGTTAGCCAAGTTATTACTCGTGACAGCCTGACGATTAAGGGCGGCATTTGCCCCGCCCAAAGCAGTGTATATGGCATGATCCATAGAGTTATTTCATCAACTTAGATTCACCAACGTCTGCAATAGCTCAGACTGGGTTCTGATGGTTTGGGAGTTGGACTGATAGTTACGTTGGAAGACGATCATGTTGACCATCTCTTGGCTCAAATCCACATTTGACGCTTCGAGTCGATTACCATAAAGCTTGCCAAGGTTTCCTGAGCCGGAAATACCGGTAGTAGGCTGACCTGAGGCCGGTGTTTCGCTCCAGCAGTTATTCCCTTCGGATGAAAGCCCACCTGGGTTAGTGAAGTTACTGAGGAGAATCTGTCCGACAGTCTGGCGTTGTCCATTGCTGTACGAAGCAATAACCTCACCGTTATCACCAATGGTGTAACCATTCATCTTCCCAGGAGCATAGCCCGTCGTGCTTAGGCTATCCATCTGTGACTCCGTCGCCTGCTGCGTCATCCCGGCAAGATCCAAGTCAAAATTCAATGCTGTCGCGCCGTTATGGGAACTGCCTTGCACATTCAATGTTGCGGGTGTGGTCTTTAACTGACCGGTGGAATCGAAGGAAAGCGAGGTTTCCTGCCACTCAGGAGTACCAGGAGAGGTACTGTCCATTGAGTAAGCTTTCCACTCGTTATCATCGGTTTTAACATAGTAGACATTAATGGTGTGTTTATTGCCGAGGCTATCGTAAGCATCGACTTGATTTATATAGGTGTAGCTATCACCTACTTTGGGATCGAAGGGGAATTCATCCTGATCGATAGCTTTTGAGCCAGAGTCGAGATTACCGTTCATCGTTCCCGCGTCTGAAGCTTTTGCTGGCATCTGATCGGATGGGATCTGAATAGGCCCGACCGCTGCACCTTGCTGGATAGTTGGTGGCGTACCTGTTGCTTGGTAGCCCGTCAGGTACATGCCCTGATTGTTGATAATATAGCCGTTTTCGTCTTTCTTGAACTGGCCGTTACGGCTGTAGAATACGCTACCTGTTTCATTCACCAGACGGAAAAAGCCATCCCCTTGGATACCCATATCCAGCTCACTGTTGCCCATACCCAGAACCCCATCGCTGAAATTCTGATTAACACCCGCAACCTGGACACCCATCCCAACTTGGGAGCCGGCAAAAACGTCGGCAAAGGCAATGGAACCTGATTTAAAGCCAACTGTTTGTGAGTTGGCAATGTTATTACCCACAACATCCAGTGCTTGAGAAGCGGCATTTAAACCGCTAAGACCTTGCGAAAAACTCATAACTTATCTTCCTGAGGGGTTTAATAAATATCGTTGCTATCACCCGTCACTGGACGAGGAAAATCTGACCTAACATAGCGGTGCCATCTATTCCCAGATGCAATACCGCGCCAGACTGGCTGAAGGAGACGCTCTCTACTTGCGCCCGTTTTAACTCCACAATTTTTGGCGAATCGCCACTTTCGGTGATGGCGGAATAAGAGACTGTAAAAGTCGTATCAGCCTGTTCACGAGGGTCTGTGGGTTGGAAATCTGTTACATCATCTAGCGAGTAAGTGTGTACCCCAGCTTTTACATCTTTCAGCGTACCCACATAGGTATTGCCTTCATCATCGGTTAGCGTCACGGTGACCTTCTCTGCATCGCTGCCAAGCGAGAATGAGAAATCTTGGTTTCCGTCTTCACTGGTAGAAACTACCGGCTTGCCTTCGATTAATACTGTTCGGCCAACCCAGTCAGCTGCGTTCATCTGCTGCATGCTGTTCACCAACGCGCCAACCCCAAGAACTGTCGTATTTAATTGCTCAATCCCTGCTGCAGTCTGGAATTGCGCAAGCTGGGAAGTCAGTTGGTTGTTGTCCATCGGATTAGTGGGATCCTGATTTTGCATCTGGGCAACGAGTAAGGTCATAAAACTATTCAACAACTCGTCCGAGGTATTACCCAAACTACGTGAATTCGCAGCGTTATCGCTGCTGGTCGTGACTGGAGATACGGCCATTTAAGTTTTCCTTATTGTCCTAATGTCAGTGTTTTCAGCATCAGCGTTTTTGCGGTATTCATTACTTCAACATTTGCCTGATAGCTGCTTGAAGCCGAAAGGGTATTCACCATTTCGCCGACAACATCGACGTTCGGCATCCGCACATAACCATTCTCGTCAGCGAAAGGATTGCCTGGTTCGTATAACAAGCGGTCGGGTGCGTCGCTCTCAACTACATCACTAACTTTCACGCCACCAATATCCTGGCCTGCTGCTGCATCAACTTGAAATATCACCTGCCGCGCTCGGTAGGGTTGCCCATCAGGGCCGGCTACGCTATCTGCGTTAGCCATATTGCTGGCACTAACATTGAGCCGTTTTGACTGTGCGGACATGGCTGAACCGGAAATATCGAAAATACTAAACAAGGACATGGGCTAATTAACCTTGGTTGATAACACTCATCATGTTTTTAAGTTGCGAGCTGAGAATCGTCAGACTTGTCTGATATTTAATGGTGTTATCAGCAAAATTAACGCGCTCGCGATCCATATCTACTGTATTACCATCTGCACTTGGCTGATCTGGAATACGGTAAAGTAACTGATCATTATTCATTGGCAGTGCAGTGGCAGGAATATGCTTCCCTGAAGTTAATTTCAGAGATACTTCTCCTGACCTTTTAATGTTATTTTCGACGACGTCTTTTAATTGCTGAGAAAAATCGATATCTCTTGCAAGATATCCAGGGGTATCTACGTTAGCTATATTAGAAGCAAGAACATCCTGCCTTTTTGAGAGTAACTGCAATGCCCCCTGTTGGAAACGTAGTTCATTATCGAGTTTATCAAGCATAATAACGTCCGAACTTTGTCTATATCATTTAACTTATGCTTAATAGTTTATGAGAGAACACAGAAAATCTAAACTCTGAAAACTAGACATAAATAACGGCTTTTAACTGCCTGATTGGATACGACAGCACCATAGTTTATCCCAGAGATACAATTTGAAATAACCATCACCATAAGTAAAAGCAATTTTGCCATCTTTAATCAGAACGACAAATTACTCACCTGCTGTATGATATGAATAAATCAGTTTAATTATGAAGAATTTCCATTCATATAGTATGAAAGAAAAGGTTAAGTTATCGTGAGTCTTCGGTTTATTTGCAATTTTTATTTATTAACTATTTGCGTTTATCTCCCGGTGTCATCAGCATCAGGCCCTCCTCTTTTATTGGAAGATAAAATACGGACGATGATTGCTGAAAAATATAAAGCAGATGGCGAATACAGTCCAAAATTAGAATCACATCTATTGGCATCAGATAAGCAATTGGAAGCGATTTGCAGTAATCCAGAACTTTCCTTTAGCGGGCAAACACAGAGGATGTCAGGCAATCTCACGGTATTGGCGAAATGTGGAACAAAACGCCACTTTGTTCGGGTAAGTGTCAAAGCCACCGGACGTTATTGGGTTGCGAAGCATAATATTCAGCCTGGGCAGCTGATCAAAATAGACGATATGGTAGAACGTAAAGGATCACTGGACAATTTAGCTTCTGATCTCATTTTTGCTCCACAGCAAATAACCGATAAAATTCCAACCCGAATGATCAAGGCGGGCCAGCCCTTTACTACCAGTCAACTAAGAAAACAGTGGTCCGTACTGGCTGGGGAGGAGGTCAATATCATCTCCATCGGAAGCGGATTCCAAATATTAACTATCGGTAAGGCTTTAGATAACGCCGCATTAAATGATATGTTGCGCTTTCGTACACGTTCTGGTCAGTTATTAACGGGCAAAGTCACCGGCCCCGGGCAAGTCACAATAAAAATGCAAAACTAGCTTCAGTTATTTTTTACTACGCCGATGTATTAAATAACAGATCAGGACTACCCATTTAAGGTGGAGAATGAAAATGGCAATTGAACGAATAGACCAAATGCGGTCTGTCACCGCAACACAACAAGACATGTCGTTACGCCAGAAAAACGAATCCACAGCGTTACCTGCACAGGAGACTGATAAAGAATCAGCTACACAGGTGAAACTGAGCAAAGTTACTCAGCAAGTTAAAACCGACACCAGCCGAGATGTCGATATGGAACGTGTTAATAGTATAAAAGCGCAGATATCAGCAGGGCAGTTAGTAATCGATACAGATAAAATCGCCCAGTGTTTAATGAATGAAATTTTCGAACTTCCCTAATCGGTCTAATTACTAAGAATCATGGATAAATTATTAGTTAAATTAATAAAGTTGCAAGAACTTCTGAACGAGCAGGAAGACGTTCTTGTGGAAGAGATAAAGCAACTGAGTCTTCCTAAAGTCAATCCAGTGACACTCCAGTGTATCGCTGATAGTAAGAGTCGCCTACTATCATCCATTAATTACTTTGATACACAGCGTCGGCAAATTGAGTTACAGAAGAGTATTACAACACCCTACTCTGAGAATCCTAAACTTGCTAATCGCTGGAGAACGATTGTCATAAAAACAAAAAATCTAAAAGAGCTAAATTATAAAAGTTATTTACTTCTTGAAATGCACATGAAGAAAGCACAGGAATTTAAAAAACTTGTCAAAGATTCAGGCATGATGAATTCATTGTATGAATCCGATGGGCAAACTGAAAATAAAACTTCTGGTCGTGTTTATAATATTTCAATTTAGGCATATCTTTAGCTTCCAGTTATCAATTTTAACGGAAGCTTTTTTTTAGGTTTTCGACTCTATAGAGAAGAGTTATAAAATAGTAAACCTACTTTACAATTCTGCAATAACTCTGCGTATTATTTTATAAAATTGTTATTTTAAGTCCTCATCTTCATACCAATGCGTGAATTAACTCTATTTTCGTCTTCTTTTCGCACTTTCTCTTCACCTTATTTATCGATCAAATTCCGTTAAAATACCCCCTGACTAATATTTTATTTTCATCGTTAATAACGGGATATATAACGTGGTAAAACCACTACTGCGAAGCGGTTTACGCAGCAATTACCTGCCATTAGGCGAACATGGTCAGTTGGTATTTGATTCTGCATTACAAATACGTGAAGCATTACGCCTACGCGGGCTACAAATCGTAGCGGATTGTTTGGCAATTCCGCAATGTCATAATGAGGATGGGCGTATTGATTGGTATGCACCTCGCCACGGCACTGTCACGCCTTGGGCTAATGCCAGCATTCCACTACGCCAACAAGCACTCGACTATTTACAGCAACGTCGTAATGAGATTGAAACACTACGTGAGCTTGCCATAAAGGCGGAGAACCCGACACTGCAACTGCTTGCTATGCTTTTGAAGCATGTTTTTCAGTTTCCTGGTACCCAATACATTTGGTTGCAGAATGAGAAACCCATCATCGCATTCTGGGGATTTATCGTCCCATCCCAGCCTCAAGCTCAGTGTGCTCTGGACACTCTCATATTGAGTGAGAGAAAGAATATACCGTCAACACCGCCTTTGGCAGAATTAGCCCCACCCGTTGAGCTAGCGGAAGAAGCACTTCAACCTGCGGTTGTGGCGCAAGAAGCGATACCGGACACACCAGAAACAGCAACAGCATTGCTTCCCCGTCGATATAGCAAGCGCCCTATCTACTATGGATTAGTGATTATCTTTATCGTTGGCATCGCAGCTATATTACACTCCTCGATCTATGCACCTCAATCCATTGAGCCAGGCAATATTGAGCTAAGCAGTGTTGCTATACCTCACCACCCCATTAAAAAATCACCTGAACCACAAGCGGTCATTATCAACAAGTTGCCGCTGCAACACGCAACAGTTATCGCCCCACCAGCCCCAGCCGGACATGAAGCGGCAGCACAGGCTACCTTGGTGACTGAAAACGCACTTGTCATGTTCCCCAATTCTATCAAGGCGGGATCTATCAAGTTTCTGAATGGAAGCTGGCAAGCGCAGTATGCCAAGGCGCAACGAAACAAAAGCGAACTACCAGCAATGCGCGTACAGATTGCTAATGGCAAAGGCCATATCCAAATATCAAAAGATAAACAAGTTTGTCAGGCAACAATAACCGCTGGTGTGCTGCCGTCAGGCACTCTTTCGATGAAAAGCAAGTCACGTGCTCGCTGTTCCGACGGAACCTTGCAGACCGTTCCCGATATTAGTTGTAAGCCAGGCGCAGGAGATATAGCAATTTGTCACGCACTCTGGGCAAACGCAGAGTCAACCTCACTGACATTTAATAAAGTTAAAGGATAATCAAATGCTAATTGAACTTGTGCACTATAAGCCCGATGTAACATTGATTCAGGATAGCGGCATTCAATTTCTCGATTTTGGTCTGTCCCTTGATTTGAGTGAGAAGGACAAAGGATATTTTGTCCGCCAAACGGCTAATGGCCCACTATTACATCTCCAACAAGGCCAAGTGGAAGGTAAATTTACTATCCCCAGCCCATCAGGGGATACAGATGAAATCGTCAGGCCAGAAAGTACCGTCCTGTTAGCACATTCGCTCGCACTCCTTGAAGGCGTGTGGTTACCGCTACCTTGGTTACGCAGTAGCCAGAGCACGGCACAAGGAACCGGCCCTGATAACTGGTCGCGTGTACAGTTTCTTCGACTGGATACGCCTGATGCGGCGGGAAATACAGTGCGAATATGTATCGCTTTCGACACACAGCTCCCGAGCGAAAACGAGGCTAATCCGCAACTTACCCCAACGCAAGCTGACATCGATAACGGGGCACGTTTCACATTCGCCTGGCGCAATGCCGATATCGCTGCATTTCTCGATAACACTTGGGTTGACGGCTGGCTACGCGAGGCCTTTGTGACCTATGCCAAAGAAAGTGAACAGCGCAACGAACACGATATTGCCGCAGCACTTAAAGCTTTCGAGTATCAGGCGCATTTTCTGAACCTACTGAATCTCATGGCCAATCATTTGGCTTTACCCGAGATCCAGTTAAGTGGCGAGACACTCCATACCCCTGCCATTCCGGTCGATTTGGTGCTGGATGTTGGGAGTACGCACACCTGCGGTGTCACCATTGAAGATCATGGCCAGAGCAACGCTGGGCTCAGACAGTGCGCGGAATTACGCCTGCGCTCACTCAGTCAACCACAACTTATCAGCTCATCACTTTTCTCCAGTCGGATCGAATTTAGTGAAGCGCGGTTCGGGAAATCGCATTTTTCATTGCAAAGTGGGCGCGAAACCGCGTTCAGTTGGCCCTCCATCGTTCGCCTTGGCGATGAAGCAAAAAAAATGACACTACAGCGCACCGGCAGCGAAGGTGGCAGTGGCCTTTCAAGCCCGCGTCGCTATTTGTGGGATACCACCCCAGCCATTGAGCCATGGCGGTTTAGTGGTTACCAACAGGAACCGCTCGCGACAGCACTCCCACTCATGCACCTAATGAATGACGAGGGCACGCCGCTCTATACATTAGATCAAAATGAACGCCTGCCGGTATTTATCCCTCGCTATAGTCGCGCATCGCTAATGACGCTCATATTAAGCGAGCTATTGGCGCAAACGCTGGCACAAATTAATAGCCCGGCGTCACGCCAACAGAAAGGGCATCGTCATGCACCACGCTACCTTCGGCATATTATTCTGACACTTCCATCAGCGATGCCGAGCCAAGAAAGAAAACGTTTTCATCAACATATGACCGAGGCCATCGCGCTGGTATGGAAAAGTCTGAACTGGCATTTACGTGACGAAGGCTTCACCACACCGGTGGAAAAAGCGAATAGTAGAGTACCCGTACCAACAATCTCTCTTGACTGGGACGAGGCATCCTGTAGCCAACTGGTCTGGTTGTACAATGAAAGCCGCCGCTATGATGGCAGAGTCGACAAACTATTTAGCGTTCTCACTCGTCCTGACCGCACACCAGATAAAGACGGATCTCATAACCGAACACTGCACGTTGCCGCTATCGATATTGGCGGTGGCACAACAGATTTGGCGATAACCCGTTATGACATTGATAACGCGGTTAGCAGTAATGTCAAAATCACACCGCAACTGCTGTTTCGCGAAGGATTTAAAAATGCAGGCGATGACCTTTTGCTGGAAGTCATTCGTCGGGAAGTCCTGCGTGCATTGGAAGAGGCTATTCGTTTAGCTGGCGTCAAGGATAGCGAGGGGCTGCTGCGCCAATTATTTGGCTCATCGTTGAGTCACGATGGTCGTGATGTCTTGCGTCAGCAAGCTACGTTGCTGTTGTTCATGCCATTAGGACACGCCGTGCTAAGTGCTTGGGAAACCGGACAAACTCTGGATACTACTTTTGGCGCGTTATTGGCGCAAACGCCAACGCCGCAAGTACTTGCCTACATCGAGGACGCGGTGCTACAAGCTGGTGGGGCCTTCAACGTGCTAGAAACCCCCTTGCGAGTCGAGCCTCAAACACTCAGTAACGCCTTATTAAATGGGCAATTTTCGCTGACCCAAACGCTACAGTCGCTATGCGAAGTTGTAGAATATTATTGCTGCGACGTACTGCTGTTATCTGGCCGTCCAAGTTGCCTGTCTGGCGTACAGACTTACTTTCGCCGCCGCCAGCCAGTGCCATCAAGCCGCATTGTCTGGATGCAAGATTACCCACTATCAATTGATTTTCCTTTCAATCAAAAGAAGGAAAAAAATCATCCCAAAACGACTGCCGCGACTGGGGCAATGCTCTATCGTCTGTCCATGGATCTACGCCTTGCAGGATTTAACTTTAGCGCCGGGAATATTCAGTCGAGTTCAACCATCCGCTATCTGGGTGTGCTCGATGAAAACAATCTGCTGGCTGAAGAAAACGCCTATATCCAGCATAACGGGATGTCATCACAGGAAATAACGCTCGCGATACGCGGCAACATTCGGCTGGGTTTCCGACAACTGGCGAACCCACGCTGGCCTGCCACACCGCTTTACCAGTTGAATATACGAGATCCGCAACTGGCGAGAACACTTGCCAGTGGTGCCCTTCTGTATATTCGTTTACGCCGGGAAGCCAATAGCGATGAACTCATTCTTATTGAAGCCACATTGCAAGACACAAACCCTGTCTCCTGCGACTGTCTTAGTCTTTCATTGCACACACTCACCGATAGCCATACTGCCGCCAGAGAATACTGGATTGATAGTGGAAACCTGTACTAATGACATATACCAAACCAGATGCCCTGATCTCCTGGGTTCAAAATACTCGCCAACAGAATACATGGCTGGATAATGAAGCTGATGCGCTACTCCTCTTTTTACAACAGCTAAAATTAGAGCAACACTCTGCTGATGCTGCGCTGCAAGCACCGCCGACCTTAGGGGTGCATATCCCTTCGATGTCAACCATCACGCCACAACTTATCGACATATTGGCTGACGATAACCAGCGGATCGAAATTGTGCTGGATGGAACGACATTAGATTACCAGGCGCATATCTTGCCAAGCCTTATCGACACCCCGATGGCTGTACGTTTTACCCATAGACGGAGTGAAGGTGAAGACCCATATATATTACCTCTGACACTCATGAGTCCAAGTGATATGGCATGTCATCTGATAGCACATCATGGCGCTTTCGTTCGCGAGGAGGCTATCAGCGCACACTTATCTCTGTTGGAGGCACGCAAATCACCAATACTTCAGAGCCATATTAGCGGTTCTGAGATGCACATCATCATTGAGACATGGCAACACCACGTCTCTTCACAACAACCGCTATCTCCAGCCCTGAGATTGCAAGCTGGTGAACTGGCACCTTTTCTGAACAGAGAAGATCTGACCCAGTTACTTGCATTGTTCTGGAATAATGACAGTGACATCACTTTCCGCTGGTCAAAGCACCTGCACATACTGCAACGGCTGAATAATTCTTCACAAATATTGGCCCCGGCAAGACTGATCATCGAAACTTTTATGTCGCCAGACCAAGCTTTCCTGCGCCCGTTGAAGGAAGACAAGACATCGCGCGATGAAACTATATCAGTATGCCCGATTCTTGATGGCGTGATCTTTTCAGCCGTTTCTCTTCCTCGCCATACACTCTTAAATGCCTGTAGAGAAATGACCTTAACCCTTGCCAATTCCGATCTCGATTTGGCCGGAATGGATATTCTCGCTTTTGCTGGCGAAGATTTGTATAGATTCAATTTATTACCAACAGATCCCAGAGACGTAAAATCATCACGTCAACAACAGCAAGAAAAGTGGGATTTAGAGCTACAGGCACACTTTTATCACCTACGGCACACGATGACTTTCACAGTAAATGAAGCCGAGGAACTGCTACGTGCGCTGCAAGCCCGCTCCGATCGCCATGGTGAACTGCTTAACGAACTGGCAATTACTGAGCAGGCACTGGAGACGATAATAATACAGTCAGATCAGGAGGGCGAGTCGACAGTTTTACCGTTTATAATCAATCTACTGGATGACGATGATAGCTCACTGATATTGGATAAAGATAAAAGCAACTTCGCAACCAGCGTCTATCGTCACTGGATCAATCATATTCGGAAAAAAGGGTTTGATACTGAACTGGCTCAACGCTGTGGACTAACACCTCAGCAATTGCAGATGTTATGTCATATTCTGATCCAGACAAGTTATAAGACAGGCCTCCAAACTCATCTCGCTAATATGATTGACGATTTTAAAGATCATCCGATTGCTAGTGTCTGCTGTTCCTGCCGGATTTTGAACGAGTTTATTACTTGGCTTGGCTATGATCGTGTGACGCCTGACATGAGACCAGAAAGTCGTATTCATCGTGGTACAACCCTGTTCAACTCACCGAGAAAAACTCTCCATGATACTTCCCTGATCGATCTAGACCATCAGGTGCACAGTAATATAGCCTGGCTTGGTGATTGGTTAATCGCACTTTACTGCCGCACACTGGAACCCCATGTAGAATATGACTTAAATACAGCACAGCGCCATGAACTTAATGCACTTTTTTAGAATAGTCTCTCCCATTAAATATATTTCCTGGATGAACATTCACTTAAAGTATCTATTGTGAAAATTAGGCAACACCCAATATTGAATAAGGCTGCCCGATAAAAGCTATAATTGTCGATGATAATCCACGAACTCGCGTTATTATCGGAAATTTGCTGGAGAATGCCGGTATTACGGTATCATTTGAAGCAACAGATGGTGCCGAAGCACTTAAACTGATTACAGCTATACAACCCGACATTGCCATCTTAGATACTGATATTCCTATACTTAACGGAATAAAGGTCACCGAGATCCTAAGAAAGAAAAAGTACCATGGCATCATCGTCGTTGTTACAGATAAAAATGCGCCCTTTTATGGTAAGCGTAGTATGAATGCAGGAGAAAATGCCTTCATCAATAAAAAAGAGAGTATTAGAGATATTATCTCTGCAATTATCAGAAAACTGAATAATGATAATTTGCTTTGGTTAGCAAAAAAGTAAATTGAACGTAACTGTTTACCCTCTTGAATTTCTCGCGGGTATTTAATCGTCCTACCGGGTTAATGAGGGATAAACGTCCATTATTTAGCGCTATTACAGAATGTGGCCTCCCAGATAATCATAACGTGCAGATCAAACAAAAGCTAAAAGGCCTGAACCCGTTAATACGGAACTCAGGCCTTAATAGCGACTTAATCTAAACTATCCAACATGTCAGAATCAGTTCAGAACAGGACTCTTTTTAATATCAGAATGTTTCCCAGCTATCGCTTTCATTTGCTGTACTGGTTTTACGCGCAGTAGCCATAGTCGGTGCAGGGGCAGCTTTCGGCGCAGAAGGCTCAAACGCATTCAAACGTTCCTGCTGAATATGGAATACTGCCACGGCCTGAGTTAGACGGCTTGCTTGTTCTTCCAACGCTGCCGCTGCTGCTGCAGACTCTTCTACTAACGCGGCGTTCTGCTGAGTGACTCGATCCATTTCAACGACCGCCAACCCCACTTGATCGATACCACGGCTTTGTTCGTCAGAAGCAGAGGCGATTTCACCCATAATATCAGTGACTCGAGTCACCGCATTAACGATCTCATCCATAGTTTCACCTGCGCGCTCCACTAGCGTAGAGCCAACCTCGACGCGATCAACTGAGTCCTCAATCAAGCTCTTGATTTCACGAGCAGCCTGGGCACTGCGCTGGGCCAAGTTGCGAACTTCGCCCGCCACGACAGCAAAACCACGCCCTTGCTCACCAGCACGCGCTGCTTCTACTGCTGCGTTAAGTGCCAGGATGTTAGTTTGGAATGCAATCCCATCGATCACACTGATAATATCGGCTATTTTCTGCGAACTAACGCCAATATCGCGCATGGTCTGCACTACATCATCGACGACTTTGCCACCTTTTTGTGCTGTTTCAGATGCATTCAACGCCAGGTTGCTTGCTTGACGGGCATTTTCCGCATTCTGCTTCACCGTCGCAGTCAACTCTTCCATACTCGCGGCGGTCTCTTCCAGAGATGCGGCCTGCTGTTCTGTGCGAGAAGACAGGTCACTATTTCCAACAGAGATTTCACTCGCACCGCTGTAAATTGCATCAGCACTACTACGAACATCACCCACCGTGCGCGCCAACTCGCTCTGCATATGACGCAATGCATCGGCCAACACACCCATTTCGTTAGTGCCTTCCACGTCGATACGTTTTGATAAGTCCCCACGGGAGATACTGTGAATACTGACATTCAAGCGATTGAGTGGAGAGATCAACGTCTGTTTGATACCCAGCCATACACAAATAATCACCAACAGCACGATAACTAACATACCAACCTGCATCCAGATTGTCTGGACGAACATTCGTTCGTTATCAGTCACCGCAAATTCAAATAAACGATCAGATCCATCTCGATAACTTTTATATGCTTCTTCAAATTCTGTCTCGAAACGTTGTGTAGGATGGTCTGAATACTCTCTCACTTTACCTGCAGACAGCATCTGTACCAATTCAACTAAAGCATCATGATAGCCATCAAATTTACGTCTAAAATTTTGCTGAGCACCTATATCCATTTTAGTTGGCAGCGTTTCAAAATATGTGAAATCTTTCTCAGACTCTTTTAACAAGGCAGAGGTTTCTTGTAGTAATATGGGTACTGCATCGAAGTCATTAAGATGAATGCGATTGGCAGCACGAGCCAGAAGGCCCCGGGATTGAATTAACAATACCCGACTAGTGGAAGCGGCAAACTCTCTCTGATTAATATCTAGCAAATTGGTGACATTAACTTTGTCACTCTTGATTGCGCTATAAAATAGCCCACCGGACGTTATTTGTAGCATACCAAAAATGACTAACACCAACATAAAACTAGTGACAATTTTAATGCGATTTAACATTTTTTCTCTTTCCTCTAGAAATATATATAAACTATCGGTTTGGCGAGAAAAAACATAATGAAAGCTATCCTTACATATGCGTGCGTTTTAGTCCCTTTATGTCCTCTTAACTTATCTTCAATGAAGAAAAAAACGACATCCATTAACATGAAAATTAAAAAATCTCAGTTTTTCATATAATAGAAGGGAGCGAAAGTGATTAAAACCCTGGTGTGAATATTAAAAAAATCGCAAATAGAAGTTAAGTCCTTTAAATAAAAGAAGATTTCAGCGAATACTTGATGGTTCTAATAAAGTAGTTCGATGAAATTCAATATTTAAAGATGTCTTATTAGAAATAGTGATTTGGATGTAGTTTAGATTGTTTCGATTAAGTATTTCCACTTTGACTCTTTCCCCTGAGTGCCACGATGCAATTTCTCTTATCTCATCGAGCATACACTGAATTTTTTTCTCACTCATTACCTCGTCCTTCTGGTTATATGTAGCACCTGTATTTAAAGACCGCTATGCGTAATATACAATGAATAAACCAATTAAAAACTGTGACTTACGCAACGCACCTATCCCAACTATATAAAATGAATATCAAACCATTTCATATAACGCACCAACTAAAATTCACTTTCATAGTCAATATAAGACACTTGCATCACCCATACCTAATTTTAACCTAGGATAGCGGACCAATATATAAATTTAAAATACCACTATAAAAAATAAAATCAATTCCATCTCATTCCATTAAATACCAGCAAAAAGTCCGCCTTTTTGATCAATTGATAAATTAAAGAAACGTGGTACCTTATATGCTCTTAAATATAAGAAAAGTTAGTTTCTCATTTTATTTTTTGGGAGATCAGGTAATTCAGCATGAATAAGCGGTATCTTTTTTTTTATCTAGGTGTCAGCTTTTGGCTGATCGCTTTAACCGCCTGTCTCTCATACTCTACAGTACCAATGATGGTTTGGGCCGTCCTTGCACTCGGCGCATTTACACTCCATTGTTCACAATCGCAGATTTTAAAAATGTTCAAAAAAAACAAAAAAACATGTAATGATTTACTGACAAAAAAAACAAATATTCCGTCAGGAGTATCATCTGATGAGAAATCCCCTCATACCATTATCGCCACAGATATTTGTGTCGAAGGCAACCTCACCTCTTCTGGAAAAATTGAAGTTTTTGGGGAGGTTAAAGGGGATATTCACGTTAATAATGGGCTTATTCGTATTATGTGCAGTGGTAGAGTTGAGGGTAATATCACCTGTGATGAACTATATATAGATGGTTCCGTTAAAGGCGAGTGTAAAGCTGAAACCATTAATATTGATGAGCATGGTAAGATCAGTGGCACCCTTACATATAACTCTTTATCCATCCAACATGGAGCCACTGTAATAGGTGCATTACATCACTCTGATAAGTCAGAAAACTTAGTTAATGACACATCTGTCAAAGCAAGAGAAGTATCCGTACGTGATGCATCAACACCAGAGTCGGGTCTACTGAAACATAAAAAATAAAATTATTCTCCATCACAGAAATAATTCTCTCTGATGGAGAACATAGTCATTTTATGTCGCCCCTTTATAAAGGAGGGGGTGGTGATACTCAGGTCGTTCTCCCGATGAGCAATAGCATCCAGCAACATGCCAAGTAGATTATTATTACGCATGGCTGATAGTTTTTCTGGATATAACTCCTAACGTTAATTTCGCTACACGAGTCGTTACCACTAAATCCCAGCCAGATGTTTGTATATTTCTTGTTACTAACATCTACATCAATTTTCATGAAGAAATGCCAGTAACAATTAAATAACAGCCTCAGGAACGGCCGTATTCTGTTGTGCATAGCCGAGACGAATAGCATCAAGCGCAATCATTTTTTCTTCATTAGTGGGTATCACTGCGGCGGTCACTCGTGAACGTGCGGTGGTGATGATTTGAGATGATCCATGCTGCAACCGTTTATTTTTGGTGTGATCAATATCAATACCAAAAACAGCCAGATGCTCCAGTGTTAACTGCCGGATCAATGATGAGTTTTCGCCTATCCCCCCAGTAAAAATCAGAGCATCGAGTCGGCGTAGCGAACTGGCGTGCCCGCCGATGTGCCGTGCCAATCGGTGCACAAAAGTATTTATCGCCAGACACGCCCCTTCATGCCCCTCGTGATAGGCATTTTCCAGCACGCGCATATCTGCGGATAGACCGGAGATCCCCAGTAACCCGGACTCCTTATTCACCATATGGTCCAGGTCTTCCAAGCTTTGACCGGTTTGGCGCACCAGGTAGGCCAATGCACCATAGTCGACGTCACCACTGCGAGTTCCCATAATCAACCCCTCCAGTGGTGTCATGCCCATTGATGTATCGACACTTTTACCATCCTGAACGGCGCAGAGAGACGCACCATTACCGAGATGCGCGATAATCAAGCCGCAATCGCTGCCGTCAAATCCGAGAACACTCGCCGCTTCTCCAACCACATAACGATAAGAGGTGCCATGAAATCCATAGCGCCGTACCCCTTGTTCGCGAAAATAGCGGTAAGGTAGTGCGTAGAGATAAGCCTCTGGTTTTAAGGTCTGATGAAAGCCGGTATCAAATACCGCCACTTGCTTGATTCCAGGGAATAACTGACGTGCAGCTTCGACGCCGTGTAAATTGGCGTAGTTATGCAGCGGGGCCAGCGGCGAAACTTTTTTGATTTCCTCAACCACCCGATCATCAATCAAAACCGACTCACTGAATATTTCGCCACCATGAGCAATTCGGTGGCCAATGAGTGAAATAGATTTATTCAAACCACGTTTCTCTAATTCATCGGCAATAGCAGCCAATGCGTCAGAATAATTCCATTTAGCCAATTGAAATTGTGTGACTCTATCAATCCGCAAAAAAGGCTTTTCAGTGCCGATACCATCGGCAATCCCAGAGATTACCGCTTCGCAATTGTCGGCTGTCAGTACTGAAAATTTAATGGATGATGAACCACAGTTAATAACCAAAACTGTAGGATTTAATATCATGTGATTACTCCGCCCGTGCTTCATTGGGTCAAACACGGGCTTTTAGCGCCGTACTTATAATAATTTGTAGACGATGTTGAAGATGGTCAGCAGACCGACGATAGTGACAAAATAGTTTTCTGGCCGGCCTCTGAAAAGAGCCAGAGAAGGTAATTTATGAATAGCGTACATTGGCAACAGGCACAGTAGCGAAGCAATAATCGGTGCGCCCATAGCTTCAATTAAATCGAGTATATTAGGATTGATATAAGCCACTAACCAGGTTGATCCCATAATAAAGAACATGCTGATCAGATTAAGCTTCCCACTGGATATTTTTGTTTTATCACCTTGATAACCGAACTTAATGACTAAACCATTAAGACCTTCCAACGTACCGAGATAATGTCCGAAGAAAGATTTAAAAATAGCGACAAGCGCTATTAGCGAAGCGGCGTATTCCAGAGTGATTGAAAAAGTCGACCGGCTACCGGCCATCGAAGAAAAATGGTTGGCCAAATAAGACAGGACTGGAATATTTTGTGCCTTGGCTTCCGCCATATTTTGTGGTGAAAGGGTAAATAGGCAGCTAAAGGCGAAGAACATCACCACTGCCACCATTAATATGCTGGCCCTACTGATAATCTGAGAGCATTTCTTCTCCGTATATTCACGACCAAATTCTGGTTCGTATTCTTCACGTTTCGACACCACGAAAGAAGAAACAATCGGTGAGAAGTTGAAGGAGAACACCATAATGGAAATCCCCAACAATACTGTCACCAATATGCCGTCGTGCCCTAGCAACGAAATCTGGCTCAAATCCACTTGTTCAATAACCGAGGCATTCCAGTAAGGAATTAATGAGAGTGAGATAAGTACCAGGCAAGCAATAAACGGGAATACCAGGAAACTCATTACCTTAACCATTAGGTCTTTACCGAAATAAATGACCACGGCCATTAGTAGCAATAGCGCTAGTGCTACCACACCCCGATTTAATGGCGCTAACTGGAGTTGATTTTCCCAGAAAGTCATAAAGGTATTGGTGATAGTCACACCATAAATCCACAGCAGCGGACAAATGGCAAAGAAATACAAGAAGGTAATAACCACACCACCGGTTTTGCCAAAATGTTCTTCGACAGTTTCAGTGATATTGCCCGAACAATTGCTACCAGATAAACATAAGCGAGCAAGTGCACGGTGGCAGAGGAAGGCGATGGGATATGCCAACACTAGCATAATTAAAATAGGAATTAACCCGCCAAAACCCGCGCGGATAGGAAAGAATAAAACCCCGGCCCCGATAGCTGTACCAAATAATCCCAAAGTCCAAGTGGTATCTGATTTGCGCCACGTTTTTGTTTCTATTGTGGTTGTAATAGCATTATCGATATGCATTAATAAATTCCTTATTAATATATTTTACGAAATACTGTCTAGTCCCGTTATTTGTGATACGCGCGATAAATCAATATTCCCGCCTGATATGATGCTGACGGTTTTTTTACCTGTAATATAATCTTTTAATTTCCCGCTTAATAATGCTGCGGATGCTAATGCTCCTGCGCCTTCAGTAATAATCTTATTACGTTGAATAAGATCGACCATACTTCTTCTAATTTCATCTTCACTGACCAATACAATATCAGTAACCAGTGCTTTAACTATTTCGAAAGGTAAAGTGCCTGGGCGAGCGACATCACAACCATCAGCTAGCGTGCTAGCTTTACGGTGATTGGTAATATTGCCGCTATAATAGGATGCCGCCATGCCATGAACATTTTCTGACTGTACACCAATGATATTAATGGTTGGGTTAATAGATTTAATCGCCAATGCAATACCGGAAATTAATCCACCACCACTAATGGGTACAATCACATTATCGACGTCATAAAGATCTTCGAGTATTTCCAGCCCTATTGTCCCCTGCCCAGCAATGACTTTTTCATCATCAAATGGGTGGATAAAAATACGGTTTTCCATTTCAATAATTTCGCTGGCTTTAGCAATGGTGTCATTAAAGTTCTCACCATGTAGCACCACCTCAGCAGAGTATTCACTGGTTGCCGCAATTTTGGATTTAGGCGCGCAATTTGGCATGACCACCTTGCTGTTAATCCCCAACATGGCACAGGACAGAGAGACACCTTGCGCATGGTTACCCGCCGAGCAGGCCACAACACCCTGTTTTCTTTCTTCTTCGCTGAGTGAGCTGAGCTTATTAAACGCCCCACGGATCTTGAATGACCCGGTACGTTGCATATTCTCAAACTTGAGATAAATCTCTCCATGACAGCGCTCACTCAGATAGTTCGACCTCGCTAACCCGGTTTTGTAAATATGTCCTTGCAATCTTTTCTGTGCTTCAATCACATCATTTATTGTTATCGGTAAGTTGCTGTAAATTTTCATTTTTAATAGCCTTGCAGAGTAATATTTTTAAGGACAATGTATTTCATATGGCAGGATGCTACGGTACAAAAAACTGGATTAATGTGACAATTGCAGCAAAAAACTATGCAGGTGATCATGCGATCAGCTGTTTATTTTGAAAAATGCAATGGGGTCGACGTTCCTTTTTTAGGATTAGTTTTTATAATGTTAAAAAAATAAATGGCATCAAAAACGATAGTTCGATGAATTATTGGGTAAAATTGCGGGGAACGGTCAAAAAGACGGAAACAATAATTTAACATGCTATTTACAGTCACATATGCAGCATAAAATACTAGATTCTCACTCTTTTACTCCCCCTCAGTTTATAAATTCCCATCACTTGCTCTTCTTTTGCGGTTTCCATCACAAAGCCCATTTAACGACGTCAACTATTGCCTCTCGATTTGTCAGTATATTTACCCGCCAACAGCGATAACGCCGATTTAGCTTTCGACATAAAAGCGCCTCAACCCAGTTTCTTTCTTACACCCCGACGAATGTGAGTACATTTCGCTTGTATTTGATGATTTGGATCAAGATATTTGGCTTTACTCATTGATCGAATGCTTATGATTATCATTTAATTTATCATTAAGAATGCAATAGAGCCTGTTATGAATATTGATTTGATGCCATATCACGCCCGCCAGGGGCCACGACCTTTCCCAAAACGCTGGGCCACAATGCCCTGGCGAGATAGTCGCCCATTGCCAGCCGAGTCACTTCAGGATAGCTGGCAGGCACTGCTAAGAAAGGCGCTACCGCCTAATAAGCGTCTGCTTTATTTACATATTCCGTTTTGTGCTACTCATTGTACTTTCTGCGGTTTCTACCAAAACCCATTGCAGCCTGACAGTACCGCGCGCTACACCGACTACCTGCTGCGGGAGTTAAGCCTGGAGGCTAGCAGCCCACTGCTACAAGGGGGGCCAATTCATGCCATTTACTTCGGTGGTGGCACACCTAGTGCGCTTTCAGCACAACAGTTGCATAATATTATCAGCCAGTTGCGTAAAAGCTTACCGCTAGCTCCTGACTGTGAAATAACCGTTGAAGGGCGAATTTTCAATTTTGATGATGAGCGGATTGATGCTTGTCTGGAAGCGGGTGCTAACCGTTTCTCTGTCGGGGTACAAACCTTTAATACCCGCATTCGTCAGCGCATGGGCCGTAAGGCCAGTCGTGATGAGGCGATTCATTTTCTGACGAATCTAGCTTCCCGCGATCGTGCCGCTGTGGTTTGCGATTTAATGTTCGGCTTGCCCCATCAAACACCGGAAACCTGGCAGGAAGATTTGGCTATCGTGCGCCAACTGCCATTAGATGGTGTAGACCTGTATGCCCTTAATCTGTTGCCCACCACACCACTGGCCAAGTCGGTAGAAAATAACCGGATAGAGCTGCCGACACTGGCGCAGCAGTGTGATTTTTACTGCAGCGGCGCTGAGAGCCTCGCCCAAGCCGGCTGGCATCAATTAAGTAATAGCCATTGGGCACGCACCACTCGTGAACGAAATCTTTATAACTTGTTGATTAAACAAGGCGCGGATTGTCTTGCATTAGGTAGCGGTGCGGGAGGATCTTTACAAGGACACGCCTACATGCAGCACCGCAGTCTGGATAACTACTACCGATTAATCGACAGCGGGCAAAAACCATTGATGATGATGACGCAAGCCAGCGGCGAACATCTGTGGCGAGCTAAATTGCAAAGCGGTATCGAAGTCGGTCGTTTAGATTTGAGTGAATTAATCACAGACCCCTACCCGTTAATGCCATTGATCGCACAGTGGCATCAGAGTCACCTACTAAAAGATGAGAGTTTCTGCTTGCGACTCACCAACAGCGGGCGTTTTTGGGCCAGTAATATCATGCAGGCTCTGCAAAATATTATTCCTTCACTTATTACCACGGAAAGCCATTCATGAACGCTCCAACTCTCCAAAACAGCCCCTCTTTGGCCGAATTTCTTGCCACTCAACCCGATGGCACGCTGGAACAAATTGCTCAGGATTACCAGGTCAGCCCACTTGATGTGGTACGTGAATTACCAGAGCGCGTATTAGTCAGCGCGGAGCATTTTGATCGCGTCTGGGACAGTATGACGGCGTGGGGAGATGTCACCACCCTGGTACATACCGCCGATATTATTTTGGAACATAAAGGCCCACTGCCGAGCGGTTTTCATCGTCACGGCTATTTCAACCTTCGCGAGAAACAAGGTCTTAGCGGTCATATCAGATCACAAAACTGCCAAGCCATTGCCCTACTGGAACGCCCGTTTATGGGCATGGCGACCGCATCGGTTCAGTTTTTTAATCAGCAAGGTGATGTGATGCTGAAAGTCTATGTTGGCCGTGATGAACATCGTCAGTTACGTGCTGACGGCCTTGCATCCTTCCACCAACTGGCTCAACAGCTTACTCAAGAATCGTCTGTTTTTGATAAAAAAATCAAGGAAACACCATGAAACCCTGGTTGATATTCGGTGCAGGTCATGGCGTTGGTGCACATCTGCTTGCGCTGGCAAACCAATATGCCAATACAGCCCAGAACCCGCGCCCTGTCACATTATTGATACGTAATCCGCAGCAAGGGGCTAACAGTAGTGTGCGGGGATGCCTGTGATCCAGACAGTGTGTATCAGGCCTGTCAACTCGCAGGCCCGGACGCTGCCATTATTTCGACATTAGGTAGTCGTACTGCGGATTATCAAGGTAACCGATTGATCATTGATACCGCCGAGAAGCTAGGCCTGAAACGTATGCTTTTAGTGACGTCCATTGGTTGCGGAGATAGTTGGCCGACACTTTCCCCCGCCGCTCGAGCCGCTTTTGGTCAGGCCGTGCGCGAGAAGTCACTGGCTGAGAGCTGGTTACAAACCAGCAACCTGACTTATACCCTGATTCGACCTGGTGGCTTACTGGATAAACCCGCGACGGGAAACTCTATCTGCCTGCAAGCAGAGGCTCATGGCCTGGTGACTCGTGAAGATGTTGCCCTTCAGCTGAGTCAGATGATCGAAGAGCCCACGACCTATCATCAGATTTATGCACTCATCGATCCCGGATTAGTTCGCTGAGTAAAAATAAATTAACAATAAATATGTCTTGATGTAACACCGAAACATGATTGATAATGATTATCATATTGATATTAGTTATCATTGCCTTGCCGGTTATATGGATAAACAGTTGAACAAAGCACCCACAATGAATGACGAGCCTGCGGCCAAACCTCTAGCGGGCAACAAGCCCCTGTCTGTCTCCAGCGAGCAATTGCTGGGAGAGCACGGTGTCGCTTTTATCATCCATCAGGGCGAATGCTACCAACTGCGCCAGACCAAAGCAGGGAAACTGATACTGACTAAATAATAACCCAATGCCAATGTCGTGACAGCAAGGTAGCGGTTCCCGCTAGCACTGCTGTGGCGTCAAGGGCAAAGGATACATCGCAAGCCACCCAGATTTTAGAATCAAGGCAGCCAGCAACCTATTTATTTGTTTTGCATATGATTTTTTTTGCATAAAAATATGGAGAATTGCCGACATGCCGCGTTCCACTTCCGACCGTTTCCGCTGGTCCTCACTCAGTTTGGCAATCGCTTGTACTTTGCCTCTTGCTGTTCAAGCTGCTGATACTTCTTCCACTCAAACCAACAGCAAAAAACACGCTAACGATACAATGGTAGTGACTGCGACCGGTAATGAGCGCAGCAGTTTTGAAGCACCGATGATGGTCACAGTGATTGAAGCCAACACCCCCACCAGCGAAACCGCCACCTCCGCCGCAGATATGCTGCGTAAAATCCCGGGGCTGACCGTGACGGGCAGCGGGCGTGTTAACGGGCAGGATGTCACATTACGTGGTTATGGTAAAACCGGCGTCCTCACTCTGGTGGATGGTATTCGTCAAGGCACGGATACCGGTCACATGAATGCAACTTTCCTCGATCCGGCGCTAGTCAAGCGAGTTGAAATCGTCCGCGGTCCATCGGCCCTGCTGTATGGTAGCGGTGCATTGGGTGGCGTCATTTCTTATGAAACTGTTGATGCCGCCGACCTATTATCACCGGGTCAAAATACCGGTTATCGAGTTTACAGCTCTGCAGCGACTGGTGATCACAGCTTTGGCTTAGGCGCCAGCGCCTTTGGCCGCACGGATGATGTTGATGGCATTCTCTCTTTCGGTACTCGTGATATCGGCAATATTCGCCAAAGCGACGGCTTTAATGCACCGAATGACGAAACTATCAGTAATGTGCTGGCAAAAGGCACCTGGCGTATTGACCAGATTCAGTCTTTGAGTGCCAATCTGCGCTATTACAACAACAATGCGATAGAACCCAAGAACGCACAAACCAGCGCCGCGTCCAGTACCAATGTCATGGCTAATCGTTCGACAATTCAACGTGATGCTCAACTTAAATACAATATTAACCCCCTTGACCAAGAGTGGTTGAATGCTACAGCGCAGGTTTACTACTCCGAAGTGGAAATCAATACACGGCCACAAGGCACACCAGAAGAGGGGCGCAAGCAAACCACCAATGGTGGCAAGCTGGAGAACCGTACCCGTCTATTCACCGACAGCTTTGCATCACACTTACTGACTTACGGCACCGAAGCGTATAAACAAGAGCAAACACCGGGCGGTGCGACTGAAAGCTTCCCACAAGCAGATATTCGTTTTGGTTCCGGCTGGCTACAAGATGAAATCACCTTACGTGACCTACCTGTTTCCATTTTAGCTGGTACCCGTTACGACAACTATCGCGGCAGCAGTGAAGGCTATGCTGATGTGGATGCCGATAAATGGTCCTCACGCGGTGCCCTGACGGTGACACCCACTGACTGGCTGATGCTGTTCGGTTCCTATGCTCAAGCTTTCCGCGCACCGACTATGGGTGAGATGTACAACGATTCGAAACACTTCTCCATTCCTATCGGCGGCGGACGCTTTATTACCAACAACTGGGTGCCCAATCCAAACTTAAAACCGGAAACTAACGAAACTCAAGAGTACGGTTTTGGGCTGCGCTTTAACGATCTGCTGATGGCCGAAGATGACCTGCAATTCAAAGCCAGTTACTTCGATACCAAAGCTAAAGACTATATCGATACCAAGGTAAATATGGCGGCCATGACCACCACTTCAGCCAATATCGATAGAGCAAAAATCTGGGGCTGGGATGCCACCATGAGCTACAAAACCGCCCTGTTTAATTGGGATCTGGCCTATAACCGTACGCGTGGTAAAAACCAGGATACCAATAAATGGCTCGAATCCATTAACCCGGATACCGTCACCAGCATCCTGGATGTTCCGGTCGCTAACAGTGGTTTCGCCGTCGGCTGGATTGCCACATTTGCTGACCGCTCTCAGCCGCTAAGTACCGGTAAGCGCCAGGCCGGTTATGGTCTCAATGACTTCTATGTCAGCTATAAAGGACAGGAGCAGTTTAAAGGCGTGACCACCACCGTCGTCTTAGGCAACGCATTCGATAAAGAGTATTACGCACCACAAGGCGTGCCACAGGATGGTCGTAACGCGAAGTTCTTCGTGAGCTATCAGTGGTAATTGAACATAAAAGTTAGTCTGAAATAACACTTCCGGTAATTCATTCAGCGAATTACCGGATTATCATTTCTACCTGTCACCTGCATATAAAAAATCAATAGAACGAGGAAGTTATTATGAGCAAATCAATATACGAGCAGTATCTACAAGCCAAAGCAGATAATCCGGGCAAATATGCGCGTGATTTGGCCACCCTGATGGGGATTTCAGAAGCGGAACTGACCCACAGCCGCGTTGGTCATGATGCCAAACGTCTGAAAGGTGATGCCCGCACTCTGCTGGCCGCGTTGGAAGCTGTCGGTGAGGTCAAAGCTATCACCCGCAACACCTATGCTGTGCATGAGCAAATGGGCCGTTACGAAAATCAACATTTGAATGGTCATGCTGGTTTGATCCTCAATCCACGCAATTTAGATTTACGTCTGTTCCTCAACCAGTGGGCCAGTGCATTCACACTGACAGAAGAAACTCGCCACGGTGTACGCCACAGCATCCAGTTCTTCGACCCTCAAGGTGATGCTTTGCATAAAGTGTATGTCACTGAACAAACTGACATCCCAGCTTGGGAAGCGCTACTGGCGCAGTTTATCACCACAGAAAACCCAGAGTTGCAGCTAGAGCCACTGAGCGCACCTGAAGTCACTGAACCGACAGCCAGCGATGAAGCTGTAGATGCTGAATGGCGCGCCATGACTGACGTGCATCAGTTCTTCCAGTTGCTCAAACGCAATAATCTGACCCGTCAGCAAGCCTTCCGCGCCGTGGGTAATGATCTGGCTTATCAGGTTGATAACAGTTCCCTGACCCAGTTGCTGAACATTGCTCAGCAAGAACAGAATGAAATCATGATTTTTGTGGGCAACCGTGGTTGTGTACAAATCTTCACCGGCATGATTGAAAAGGTTACCCCACATCAAGATTGGATTAATGTTTTCAACAAGCGCTTCACGTTGCATCTGATTGAAACAACGATTGCTGAAAGTTGGATTACCCGCAAGCCAACAAAAGACGGTTTCGTGACCAGTTTGGAACTGTTTGCTGCTGATGGCACCCAAATTGCACAACTTTACGGTCAGCGTACTGAAGGCCAGCCAGAACAAACGCAATGGCGTGAGCAAATTGCTCGCCTCAATAATAAGGATATCGCCGCATGAGACTAAGGTTACTGTCACTCCCTTTCATTCTGTCGCTGAGCGCCTGTCTTCTGCCGCTGAACTCTTTCGCCGCAGAACGTATCGTCACCATTGGCGGTGATGTCACAGAAATCGCCTACGCACTGGGTGCGGGTGGTGAGATTGTGGCTCGTGACAGTACCAGTCTACAGCCTCAGGCAGTGCAAAAGCTGCCTGATGTTGGTTACATGCGCATGCTTAATGCCGAAGGGATTTTGGCCATGAAGCCGACCATGCTGCTGGTCAGTGAGCTGGCGCAACCTTCACTGGTACTCAAACAAGTCGCGGACAGTGGTGTAAATGTTGTCACTGTACCGGGTCAAACCGCACCTGAAAGTGTGGCAGTGAAGATAGATGCTGTTGCCAGCGCACTGCATCAACAGGAAAAAGGACGAGCACTTATCAAAGACTATCAGCAACGTTTAGCCGCAGTGAACAACACACCACTGCCGGTTAAAGTGCTGTTTGTTATGAGTCATGGCGGCTTAACCCCGATGGCAGCTGGTCAAAATACCGCCGCGGACGCCATGATCCGCGCCGCCGGTGGTAACAACGCGATGCAAGGTTTTAGCCGCTATCGCCCGTTATCACAGGAAGGGGTGATTGCCAGTGCGCCGGATTTATTACTGATAACCAGTGACGGCGTGAGAGCGCTGGGTGGCAGTGAAGGTATCTGGAAATTACCGGGAATGGCAATGACACCAGCAGGCAAAAATAAACGCCTGTTAGTGGTTGATGATATGGCGCTACTCGGCTTTGGCTTGGAAACACCGCAAGTGCTATCGCAACTGCGCAAAGGTATGGAACAAGCGCAATGAATTGCCGTATTCACCCGCGACTCATGCTGAGTATCCTGTTGATGATCCTGATCATCCTGGCACTCGGTTCGGCCAATATGGGTGCATTGACGCTCTCGTTTCGTACTTTGTGGCATGCATCATTAGATGATGCCATGTGGCATATTTGGCTAAATATCCGCCTGCCCCGCGTGCTGTTGGCGGTAGTGGTCGGCTGCGCACTGGCGGTTTCCGGCGCGATCATGCAGGGGTTATTCCGCAACCCGCTGGCAGACCCCGGCCTGCTAGGCATCAGCAGTGGCGCAGCTCTGTGTGTTGGACTAATTATTGTAATGCCATTCAGTCTGCCACCACTGCTGGCGCTGTACAGTCATATGGTCGGAGCTTTTATTGGCAGTCTGGCCATTTCTGCCATTATTTTCACTCTCAGCCGCTGGGGGCATGGCAACTTATCCCGCTTGCTGCTGGCCGGTATTGCGATCAATGCGCTATGTGGGGCAGCGGTCGGCGTGCTGACTTATATCAGTGATGATCAGCAATTACGCCAGTTCTCCCTGTGGAGCATGGGCAGTTTAGGTCAGGCGCAATGGTCGACACTCATGGTGGCAACATCATTGATTCTACCCGCTTGTGTGCTCGGTTTGCTGCAAGCACGCCAGTTGAATCTATTACAGCTCGGAGATGAAGAAGCCCACTACCTCGGAGTCAATGTACGGCAAGCCAAACTGCGCTTGCTGTTACTCAGCGCGATTTTGATTGGTGCCGCCGTTGCTGTCAGTGGCGTTATTGGTTTTATCGGATTAGTGGTACCGCATCTTATCCGGATGCGGATCGGGGCTGACCATCGTTGGCTACTACCCGGCGCGGCACTGGGCGGAGCTTGCCTATTACTGACCGCCGATACACTAGCCCGAACTCTGGTCGCACCGGCAGAAATGCCGGTCGGGTTAATCACCAGTCTACTGGGTGGCCCTTATTTTTTGTGGCTGATTTTACGTCAGCGGGAGCAACGCAGTGGTTGATACAGCATTGGTTGATACGGCGCTATTAGAAGCGAATCAGCTTTCCTATCATGTACAGGGGAAAAAGTTGATTAATAACGTTTCGCTACAAATTGCCAGCGGCGAAATGGTAGCGATCATCGGGCCAAACGGCGCGGGGAAATCCACTCTGCTGCGTTTATTAACCGGCTATCTCGCACCATCTGAAGGTCACTGCCAGTTGCTCGGTAAGAACCTCGATAGTTGGCAGCCTCAAGCATTAGCCCGAAGCCGAGCGGTGATGCGCCAATACAGCGATTTGGCCTTCCCATTCAGTGTTAGCGAAGTGATTCAAATGGGCCGAGCACCTTATGGAGCGGCGCAAAATCGTCAGGCGTTACAAGAAGTGATGGCGCAAACCGACTGTCTGGCACTGGCACAGCGGGATTACCGCGCACTGTCCGGAGGCGAGCAACAGCGGGTTCAACTCGCTCGTGTGTTAGCGCAACTGTGGCAACCGGAACCGACCCCGCGCTGGTTATTCCTTGATGAACCGACCTCGGCATTAGATTTGTATCATCAACAACATACCCTGCGCTTGTTACGCCAGCTCACCCTCCAGGAACCCTTGGCGGTGTGCTGCGTGCTGCATGATTTAAATCTGGCCGCACTCTATGCCGACCGTATTTTACTGTTAGCACAAGGCGAACTGGTGGCCTGTGGTACACCAGAGGAAGTGCTCAATGCCGAAACACTGACCCGCTGGTATCAGGCTGATTTGGGCATTTCGCGTCACCCAGAAAGCGCCCTGCCGCAAATTTATCTGCGCCAATAATCTCAAGGCAACCCCCAACAACTCGATCTTGCAAGGTGAGGACAGGTTGAAGAATAAAGCGTCCGTGCCAGAGATGGCGCGGCTCGAGCCTCCAGGGACGCTTGTTTTAACAAAGGAAGTACGCCGTCTTTACGATCTGCCTGTTCCCATCACTACGGACACTTTGTCATTAGCCTCATCGGCCTCAGGTTGGTTTGGTTTTTCTGCCCCTGTCGACAGCCCCCCCTCTTCCAACAGTTCGTAAATCGTCTTACCCACTTTTTGCACTGCGCGTTCAATTTCAGCCGTCATCGGTTTGCTGTAACTCAATCGCAAACAATTACGATATTTACCTGAAGCAGAGCTGATAAATCCGGCAGCTACCTGAACACCTAATGGCAACAAACAGCGATTAAGGCGCAAACTATCAAAACCATGCGGCAATTCGACCCATAACATGAAGCTGCCTTGTGGCCGACTCAAGCACGTATTCGGCGGGAAATACTTCATCACCCAACCCGTCATAATGTCGCGATTACGTTGGTATTGGCGGCGCATCCGACGCAAATGCTGCATGTAATGGCCCTGCTTGATAAATTCAGCCATCGCCAGCTGTGGCAATGATGCAACCCGTCCGGCAGAAATGTATTTCACGTGTAACGCTTTATCCAAATAGCGCCCCGGAGAAATCCAACCAATACGTAAGCCCGGTGCTACCGTTTTTGAGAAAGAGCTGCACAGCAATACCCGCCCATCATCATCAAATGAGGCAATGGTCGGTGGGCGCGGATATTGATAAGCCAGAGCGCCATACACATCATCTTCAATAATGGCGATATCGTAACGCTGAGCGAGAGTTAATAATGCCTTTTTGCGCTCATCCGGCATATTGTAGCCCAGAGGATTATTGCAAGTCGGCGTCAGTTGTACAGCTTTGATCGGCCATTGATCCAACGCCATTTCCAAGGCTTCCAGACTGATCCCCACCACCGGATCGGTTGGGATCTCAATCACCTTCATGCCCATCCCTTTTAGGGTTTGCATCGCGCCATGAAAACTGGGGGAATCCACCGCCACAATATCACCGGACTGGCAAACTGCACCTAATGCAATAGCCAGCGCGCCGTGGCATCCGGAAGTAATAATAATATTTTCAGCTGATTGATGATTACCACTGTCAAGCATCAGCCGGGCGATTTGTTCACGTAATACCGGCGAGCCGTAAATATTGTCATATTCCAGCACTTCTTCACTCTGATGAAGACTCACCCGACTCAATAAGCGGCTGAGAATTTTAAGCCCGGGGCCAGAAAGATCAGGTGAGCCAACTCCCAGATGAATAACATTGTCTTGATCACTTTTTTGCAAAAATGCCAGTGTACTTTCCCACTGCGAAATCTCGACCGGCCGCTGTGCATGGGTGCAAGCAGCGGGTAAGGAAGGCAAATTTGAACTGCAACGCACGAAATAACCCGACTTCGCCCGCGCCTCAATCAGCAAGCATTCTTCCAACTGCCGATATGCCTGCTGTACAGTGCTAATACTCACCCCGTGCTCGTCACTCAAGAGTCTGACCGAGGGGAGCCGCTCCCCTGCGGCATAAAGCCCGGCTTTAATTCGCTGACTAAGAATGTCGGCCAGTTGTTGGTAACGAGTCATTGATATCACCTGATAAATGAGTAATTTCTCTAAATAATTCGAGTTGCAGGAAGGTGGCAACTGAGCGAGTCCCCAAGAACTGACACGAGTCAGTGACTGGGATGAACAAAGCTAGCCAACATACATGCAGCTTGAAGTATGACGAGTAAAGCAGTACAGATGACACGAAATCAAACCATTCAGTTGATATATCGCATATCTGTATGGAAATAATAGTCCTAATTTGCATCTGTAATGTTTTTCGCCAAAGTCTCATGCTAATGGCTCACCTACTGACGGGGAGTCGCTGATGAATAATATAATTGAAGATCAAATAGATGAATGCTGCTCGTCAACTGTTCGAGCTGCAAAAAATCGCCAAAATATTTTTAGTCAATTATGGCTAAAAGCATACAGATATTCATATCAATGGAATGAGCGGCGGAAAGCAGCCAATATCATGGCGAGATTGAATTCAGATCAGCTAAAAGATATTGGCCTGAGCCGAGAGGATATTAAGCGAGATTACAGCCGCCCGTTTTGGCGCTGAAAAGAAATAATGTGATAAATAGCCCGCAGAGATTGCGGGCTATAGAAGCATATAGAGAACCGGTTAGAAATCGTAGCCCACAGTCGCTTGTACTGAGCGCTCTGCGCCCCAGTAGCAATACGAGGTGCTATAGCAGGCGGCGACATATTTTTTGTCTGCGATATTATTCACATTCAATTGAACAAACGCGCCTTTCAACGATGCAGCCCATGTCCCTAAATCAGCGCGAACAGAGGCATCACCCAAGGTATAAGAAGGTACACGCAAAGTATTGGCATCATCCGCCCACTGCTTGCCAATGTAACGGATACCCGCCCCCACATTAATACCGTAACCCGCTTCATACTGCGCCCACAGCGATGCCATATTGGACGGTGCTAATACCGGTGTATTACCATCATTACCATCAATTGCATCTTTGAATTTCACGCGATTATAGGTATAACCGGCAATCACACTCAGCCGGTCACTAATCTGACTTCTGGCTTCCAATTCCAGCCCTTGTGAATTGACCTTACCTGCTGGCACATAATAAGTCGCTGGTACTGCACGGTTTGCCACATCATTTTGGGTCAGGTCATATAAGGCGGCGGAATAAAGCGAAGTGCTGCCCGGCGGCTGATATTTGATCCCCACTTCATACTGCTCGCTGGTCATTGGTTTCAGCAGTTTTTGCTGTGCATCCGGGAACAAACTTGGCGTAATAGCCTGGCTGTAACTGACGTATGGCGAAATACCGCTATCGAAACTGTACAACAGTGACGCACGCCCACTCGCGTGATTATCTGTACGTTTATCGGTGCTGTTGGTAGTGTTATTAATATTTTCTGTTTTCATCCGATCATAACGGCCGGACAGATTTAGGTGCCAATTGTCCAGCGTCATTTCATCTTGCAGATAAATGCCACTCTGTTCATAGCGGCGGTTTAAATAAGATGTATTAATGCCGGGAGTGGTCAGCAGATAATCGCTATACAGCGTCGAACCACCCGAAACACCGGTATAGGGATTTAACGTCGTGGCGTAAGCACTATCACTGCGCAGATTGTTGCGTAACTTCTGGAAATCAAAGCCCAGTAATACTTTATGTTTAACCACGGCAGTAGCGAAATCTGCTTCCAGCTGGTTATCCACCGCAAAGGCATTAAGCGAGGAGTCTTCACCAGAATAATAGCGATTCATCAGAGTACGGTCGCTATTCCAGCCCCCTTGGTAAACTTGCTCTAACTGAGAGTTGGAATGGGTATAGCTGGCATTTTGGCGGAAAGACCAAACATCATCAAACTTATGTGAAAATTCATAGCTATAGATTTGCTGCCAGCGCTTAAAGACATTGTGGTTACTTTCGCCATCAAAGAAGCCCCGACTCAACTTTTGCCCATAAATACTGCCATCAGCCGGTACCGCACTGTGGTAACCGCCGGAAGGGTCTTTTTGCAAATTAGCGCGCAGTAACAGCGATGTATTTTCATCTGGTTGCCACAATAATGACGGCGCAATCGCATAACGCTCTTCGCGCTGATGGTCATACATGGTATCGCTGTTACGGGTTATCCCGGTCAGGCGGAAAGCCCAATTCTCAGATATCGCGTCGGTATAATCAAATGCCGCAACTTGCGTATTGTTATTACCGGCTGTCAGGCGGAAATGACCTTCAGAAGTAAACTGTGGGCGCTTGGAAGTCATCATCACCACGCCACCTGGAATGCTCTGACCATATAACGCCGAAGATGGGCCTTTAATCACATCAATACGCTCAAGGAACCACGGGTCTACTTGCAGCACATTATAACTGCCACCATCACTGAGTAAGCGCAGCCCATCAAGGAAGGTATTGTTCACATCACCGCCGTGGAAACCGCGCAAGGCGATAGTGTCATAACGGGTTGCACCACCGGAAAAACCAGTGAAGACACCCGGCGTGTAATTCAACGCCTGATTAATTGTCGCAACGTTTTGATCATCCATCTGCTGGCGAGTAACCACGGATACGGCTTGTGCCGTCAGGATTAACGGCTGATCAGTTTTGGTGGATCCTTTAGTGGTGATTGCGGTGTAACCCAAGGTGGGTAAATCGGCTGCGTGGCCTGCTTTAGCAGTCACTTCTATCGTATCTTCAGCAATGGAAGCTAAGGGTATAAACATAGCCAGTGAACATAAAATAGCGGAGCGCTTTATTATAAAAGCCGAGAACATAGTTATCTTCCCCAGATAATAAACATATGAAATAGATGGTTATCAATTAGCATCCATTGCTATTTTCGCCCGGCAAATACTCTTGCCTACTCGCCACATATCGTGGGTCCTTAAGTGCAGGGCACAATCTATTAAATGAGAGTGTTAATTACAATGATAATTATTATCTTTAATATTTAATTTAGGGAAGTAATTATCGGAGTAAGATTATTCAGTAACTCGCAAGGTGTGCCACAATAAGTATCAGGCAAGCATACCTACACTAATTAATGGGTTAATTGTGGTATTCACATTCGGGCTGACAGGTTTTATGAAAAAGAACGAGCACGTGGTTTCACGTCGACATTACCCTCTACTCTGTCTGTTATTTACACTGATTTGTGCATCACTCACAGTGATGTCAACTACAGGTACGGCTTCGGCGGCGTCAACATCAGAGACAACCACTGAAAGCGATGAAGAACCGGCGAAACCAGCAGTATCGATACAATTAATTAGTCTGCAAAAACAGCTAGATAAGCTAAAACAAAATGTCTCTGTTAGCACGTCAGATAATCAACTAAACGCGCTGAATGAAGCAGCAATAGCGCTAGTGAAGGATGTTGATATTCTGCTGGGAGAATTGAAACCCAAACGGGAACAGCTACAAACACAACTGGATGTTTTAGGCCCGCCGCCCGCCGCTGGCACACTAACAGAAACCCCAATAGTGGCCCAACAACGCCGAGTGCTAAACACCCGTAAAATACAATTAGAAGGCCAGCATGAGCAGGCCCTGTCTATCAAGGCGAATGCGGAAAACCTGGAAACACAGATTATCGCCTTACGGCGAACGGCACTGAAATCACAAATTGCCTTAAATTCCGGCAGTATTTTGGGGGCTAAATTTTGGGCTCCGATTGTCAATCCCAATGCCGATGATGACAAGCGACTGAAAGATTTTGTACAAGAACTCACTGATGCCTGGAATGCTGCCTGGCAGCCCGAATGGCGGACCGGCACGGCAATATACCTGTTGCTGGCACTGTTGATCGGTGCATTGGGCTTTAAACTCCTCGACAAACTGACGGCCTGGTTTTGTACTAAGTGCCTACCTCAAGGCCCATTGCGCCGCAGCTTTATGGCCTCAGCGACCACCTTGTACACCGTACTGATCACGGTCACCATTGCACAATGTATCATCAAGGCATTGACTCGCACGCCGGATGTCTCGCAGGTGGTGATGGACTTTGCCCTGGCTTTTGTTCAGTTGATGTTTTTCTCTGCGTTAGTGGCAGGCCTCGGGCGAGCATTCTTATCCAACCAGCGCCCCTCATGGCGTTTACCCGCTATTGCCGATGAAGTTGCCGCCTCTCTCAAGTTGTTCCCTCCTCTATTAGCCAGTTGCATCATGATTTTTGGTGCCATTGATCAGATGAACAATATGATCAATATCAGCGTATCGGGGACAATTTTTGGCAATGGGATATCGGCTCTGTTAGTGGCACTGACCGCCGCCATTATTCCACTACGTGCTAACCGAATACGCCGTAATTTGGTGGTTAATGGCGAAAAACCAGAAGCTTATTCCACATTAGCCGGATTGATTCATCTGGCTATTGGGATTACGGCAATAGCGATATTACTTTCTTTGTTAGTGGGATATATCGCACTAGCAAAATTCTTAAGTTACAAATTGGTGTGGGTTTGCCTGGTACTCTCCTGCTTATATTTACTGACCCATCTCTGTGTTGATTTGGCGGAAAGTCTATTTTCACCGACCAGCAGTGCCGGCAAAGCGATTAAACAGACGCTAAATATTGACGATCGCCATCTGGCTCAAGTTGCAACACTATTATCCGCTACCAGCAAAGTCACGCTGATATTACTGGCTATTATCGCGCTATTTAATGGTACCTTTGGCTCGACAACACCAGTTTCGCTGTTACAAAAGACCGTGGAACTGTTAGGTGGGGAAGGGCTGGAAAAATTAAATATCGTCCCGACGAATTTATTTAATGCCGCACTTTGCCTGCTCATCGGGCTATATGCGCTGAATGTCGCGCGACGTTGGCTAAGTAATGAGTTTCTGCCAAAAACCCAGATGGATACAGGGATAAAAACCTCGGCGGTCACTCTGTTCAGTAATATCGGCTATGTGTTGGTGATTCTGCTGACCTTATCGGTACTCGGTATTCAGTGGAATAAATTAGCCTGGATTGTCAGTGCATTATCAGTGGGTATTGGTTTTGGTTTGCAGGAGATTGTGAAGAACTTTATTTCCGGCATTATTTTGCTCACTGAGCGACCAGTCAAAGTGGGTGACTTAATCAGTATTAGTGGCGTTGAGGGTGATATTCGGCGCATTAATGTTCGCGCCACAGAAATTCAACTTAGCGACCGCTCGACAGTTATCGTGCCAAACTCTCAATTGATTTCGCAGAATGTGCGTAACGCCACCATGGCTAATGCGCAAGGGGTTGTGACTATTGCCCTGACATTCCCGCTTGATTTAGATGTTGAACTGGCACAAGCGCTGCTGATAGAAGCTTATGAAGAACACGAATCGATACTCGATACCCCGGCTCCCTCAGTGAAATTTAGTCAATTAAGCCCAGACGGTATTGTGCTCAGTGTCACCGGTTTGGTACCGAGTCCACGTATGGTGAGTAATACTAAAAGCTCGTTGTTATTCAGTATACTAAAAAGACTTCGGGCCGCAGGTGTATCTCTGGCGGTGGCAGCTCCGACCAAAACGATAACTACAGTGAATTAACCTTAAGTGGGCCATAAGTTATATCATGATGATAAAACTTGTGGCCCATCAATAATTTACTTCGCCGGACTCAGGCTAAACGCTTTTGGATTTCGCCCTAACCATTGAGCAGCTAAAACATTAACCTGCTCAAGCGTGACCGCTTTCATCTGCTGCTCTTCTTCGGCCAACAAAGCAAAGTTGCTATCATCGCTGGCCACTTGTGCCAGTGCATCAGTCCAATAACTGGCACTGGTACGGCTAGCATCTTGCTCGATCCACCAGGCTTTTTTCGCTTTATCCAACTCTGATTGCGTGACACCCGCCGTGGCTATTTGCTGTAAAACTTTCTGCGCCATTTGCACCATTTCCTGTGAGCGTTCAGGGGCTGAGGTAAAGTTAAGCCGTGCCAGATAATAAGGTTGTGGCAGTTTTGCCAAGAGTTGTGAGAAACCTAACGTATAAATACCACTGGCTTGCTCGCGCATGTCATAACGCAACCGCAATGTGACGATTTTATCCAATAATTGCAGTGCCAACAGGTTCGGCTGCGACCAATTAGCATCGGCTGAGAACTGCATGCTGACCATCGTTTTCGGGCTACTGGCGAGCGGATAATCGTGGCTCATCGCCTGGTTCAGTGGCTTTATCTCTAAATCCCGCCAATGCAAACGCTGTTCGCTGTGCGGTAAGCCACCTAACCATTTTTCCACCAGCGGCTGTAAGCGTTTCTCATCTAACGCGCCACTGAGGGTCACAGTCATATCTTGTGTGGCAGAAAAGAGTTGCCGATGGCGTTGTTCAAGGCCCGCCACGGTGAAGTTACGCCACGGCCCTGTTGCGGTGACGAGCAACTGATCGCCATGTTGATAACCCGCTTGTGTAATGCTGTCGAGGAAGCGACGCTCAACAGGCTGCTTCTCCAATCCCAACCCAAATGATTGTTTCTGTTGCGCTAATTTTTCTACGGAAAACTGAGGTGCGGTGATTTTCAAATACAGCAATTGCAACAGAGGTTCGAGTTTGTCTGCCGGGGCCGAACCGCGCAAACCGTGGAACAGCATCTCATCATAAGGAGCGATAGCCACTTCGGATTGTTTGCCTAATTGGGCTAACTGCCGTGGGTTGTATTGGCTGTAACCACTCACTTCCGGTAACCGCATCGCCCAATTCACTTCACCGACAGTATTATCATCCTCCAATGAGCGCCCGCCCGGTATCCGCAGCGACAGTTGCACATCATCTTTTAAGCGGTTATTGGCTTTTACAATTACCCGAATACCATTACTCAATGTCCAGAGTTGGGTATCGGGGATAGGTAAAGTCTGGCGCTGCACAATCTTACCGGCAGGTGGCGGGGTGACAGCCAAGGTAACCGGGTTCGGTTTCAGGGTAAACGGCCCTGGAGCACTTTGGCGAATACTGTTCCACATCGTCGCCAATTGCTGATTATCCACCAGTGACTTATCACTATCCGGGCCAATCAGTGCCAACCGGGCAGATCCTTCCTGTAATAATTCAGCTACTTGTGCCTGAACATGCTGTGGACCAATGGCCTCAAGCCAGGTTTTTGTCATCGCCAATTGCTGCTGTTTGTTTAGCATTGGCAGTTCAAATTCAATGGCGGTGGTGAGATTATCCGCCAGATACCCATGCTGATAGCGGCTCTCGGAAGCCGCCTGCTGGCTCAGCTTGATGAGGATTTGTTGACGGGCCGCATTCAGCTCTACCTCACTAACTGGCGCAGTTGCCATTCGCTGCAACTCAGTGAATAGCTGGCGCAATGTGCCGTTATAGTCACTGCCTCGTGGGCGGGCAATCATCAAGTGTTGAATGCGACGGTTATCCAGCAAAGCACCTTGTTGGTTGATGCTTGCCACCGATAACAGGTCGTTATCCACCAGCAATGACAGCCGCTGATTAAAAATAGTCAGCCACAAGGTATCGAGCAGATCACGCCACTGCCCATTGTCACTGTTTAGCGGGGCCGCGAGGTCACGCTGTAGTGCTAGCTGAATAATGCGCGTCCCCTGCTCAGCATCAAATACCGTGCTGAGCATTAACCCTGGCTGCGGGGCGAATTTCGACCAACTGGCATCATCCTTCGCCAACTTTTCTGGTACAGGAATCGCGAATAACTCCTTGATCTGTTTTCGTAAATCATTCACTTTAAATTGGCCGACCACCACCAATGCCATGCGCTGAGGCTGATACCATTGCTGATAATAATTAACAGCTTCGCTGACAGGAGCTTGTCGCACCACATCCAGCAACCCAATAGGATCACGTTCTGCATAGCGGCTCCCGTGGTAACGTAGCTGCTCCAAAGTCTGATTGATACGGAACCCCACACCTTGGCGCAAGCGCCACTCTTCGACGATTACTTGCCGTTCTTTATCAAAGGCGGCAGGTTCAAAGCTGATGCCCTGCGCCCAGTCCGATAAGATTCTCAGCCCCAATGTCAGTTGTTTTTCATCGGCATTTGGCAGAGATAGCTTATACGTGGTGGTATTCAAGCTGGTCACGGCATTGACATGGCTGCCCAGTGTAATCCCTTGTTTCTCGAGCGATTTAAAACTAGTGGTACCGGGGAAGTGACGAGTGCCTTTGAACGCCATATGCTCAACAAAGTGGGCCAGCCCGCGCTGTTGCTCACTCTCTTGCAATGAACCACTGTTCACCAACAGGCGCAGTTCTACACCGGGTTGATCACGCGGCAACAGGTAAACCTGCATACCATTACCAAGAGTGAAATGCTGAAGATCAGCACGCACCGGCAGTGTTTGCTCTTGCGCTGAAACCGGTAGAACACAACCCAAAAACAGGCAAACGGATAATGTCCGCACTAGTGGGTTAAACATGGTGTGGCAACTCCTTGAATAGCATCGGATGAATCGTCGAGGTGGTATTGGTGGTCGGCAATATCAGCCAAGAAGGTTTGATGGCTGACCAGCAGTACCGCGCTGTTCGGTAACTGCTGCCTGAGCAACTCTAATAAGTGGCGAGCACTGGCGGCATCCAGTGCAGCGGTGGTTTCATCCAGCAAAATCAGCCGAGGCTTATTCAGTAATAAGCGGGCGAACATCAGCCGTTGCTGTTCGCCACCGGACAGACGCTGTTGCCAATCAGTTGACAGCGCTAACTGATAATTCAGTTGCGGCAATCCAACTTGCACCAACACCTGCTGCAATTGCGCTTCAGTGAAATCTTCGCGTTGTCCCGGATAAGCCAGTAAGTCATCCAGTCGCTCATGGGGTAGATAGAGGCGCTGAGGCAACCAGCTCACACTGTCACTGCGCTGAATGCGGCCCTGATAATGAGGCCAATGGCCACTTAAAGTGCGTAGCAAGGTAGATTTGCCGATCCCCGACCGCCCTTGGAGCAAGGTCAGGCTACCCGCCGTCGCCTTGAGGGTGATATTACGCAGTAACATCACGCCATTCGCGGTATAGAGATCCAGTGCAGCGCGCAGTGGCAAGCCGTCGTCTGGCGCACTTTCAACCGGACTATCCGGCTCAGCATCCAGTAACACCACAAAGTTATACAAGCGGGTGACCGTAGCCTGCCAGGCGGCAATCTCACGGTAAGAGAAAATAAACCAACCCAACGCCCCAGCAACTTGTGCAAAGGATTGGCGGATTTGCATCAGCCCGCCCAGTAATAACTCACCGGCCAAAAACTTGGGTAGTGCAAAGAAAATCGGAGCCAGCGCACTGAGTTGTTGATAACCCACAGTGAAAAATGAGAGGTTTTTTTCATAGCGAATCAGCTGGTACCAGTTATCGGCCACCGCACGGAAACGTTGTAATAATGCCGCGCGCTCATGGTATTCACCGCGCTGCCCGGCAATGGCATCACTGGCTTCACGACGAGCAATCAAGCTACTGCGGTAATCAGCCTCACGCCGTTGGCGATCCATATTAAGCTGGCGTAGCGGATACCCAATCCAATGGGTCAAGCCAATACCTAGCAAGGTGTACAGAATACACACCCAGAACATATAGCCCGGCAGGGTGAAACTGTGTTGTGCTAGCGAGAAGCTAATACTGCCAGAGAGTTGCCACAGAATAGTGGCGAACGAAATCAGAGTGAGCAGTGAATGCAGGAAAGTAATGAGCAACCGCAGGCTGGATTCAATCAGCAACCGGACATCTTCGGCAATACGTTGGTCGGGATTATCCGGCACCAGCGCATTGATTTTTAACGCATAATGCTGGCCTTTATGCGATAACCAGCGCGCCAGGATATGTTCAGTCATGCCGATACGCCAGCGCATAATCAATCGTTGCTTAAGGTAGTCGGCAAAAACCACCACTAAAATCAATGCGCTGACCAACAGGATGAAATGTTGCAATAACTGGTACAACACCTGGCTGTTCAGTTGCTGTAACGCGTTGTAAAAATTGCCATTCCATTGGTTCAGTTGCACATTAAACCAGACAGAAGAAAGGCTGAGCGCCAACACCACCAGCAGTAACAGCCAAGCCAGTAGTGCTGAGCGGATGCCCCAGAACGGTCTGGCAAGGTGATAGAACTGTTTCAGTGTTTTCATGATTTTTTCTTTTTCATAAATAAAGCCAATTGCTTTCATCAACAAACTGCAAGCATGAGTTCTGAAGATTCAGAACAAAAAGTATCGGGCCGCCTAAGCAACCCGATGGTTTTTAGTCAAAGATCTGATTACAGGTCGTAGCTCAATTGCAGCCAGAATTGGCGGCCAGGATCATAGGAGTGCAGCACCCGATCGCCATACACAAAGGTATCGGAAACATTGCGTTTATTGAGTAGGTTATTTACCTCAATCGAGATGCCTGCCCCATAAGCGAATGCGGGCTGCCAGGTCACTTTGGTATCCCAGCGGAAATTACTGGCAAAATGGGTTTTCTCGTATTTCAGCATCTGAGTGCCAGTGCTGATGTCGGTGTAATACTCATTCTGATAGCGCACCGCTTGATCGCGCGAACTGCGCCATTGCCACAGGTTATAGAAGGTAAGGTCGTATTCTTGCCACTCACTGGTTAGCTCCAGATTGAGCCGCCACGGCGAGTTGAAATTGGTCGATGGCAAATCGGAGGCATTAATCACTTTGCCGTCGTACCACACTTTGTCTGAATCCAGCTTGGTGTTCGGATCAAAGAAGGCATAGCCCTGATCTTTCGGCGTATTACTTTTACTTTGCTGCCAGGTGAGTGAGCCAGTAAAAGCATGAGTTGTGGCGGCCAGTTCCCAAGGTTTGCTGTTGCTGACCGAGAGTGAGACCTGGTCGTTACTGCTACGACCACCGTTATCAAAAGTCCTGATACGGGCTTGAGATGCACTGTTTGGTTTACGGTATTTGGTGCGGCTACGCACTTCGTCGTAACCCTCACGATGTACATACTGTAAGCGCCATGTGCTCTGCATCACCTGTTGCTGGAGCGCAAAACTCAGTTCATCGTTATACGGTGTCTTTAAGCTGTCGATACCCTCGAAATCTTTCACGCCATCCCACTCATTCTCGGATGGGGCCAGTGAACAGAAGTAGTAACAATGCTCCATACCCGCGTTTTGTGCTTCGTACAGCGCGTAAGTCAACATCGAGCGGCCATAGTAACGGTTGGCCCCGGCGATCAGTACGGTGTCACCAGTACCAAACAGATCCAGACTGCTGCTCAGGCGCGGAGCGATATTGGTCTTCTGAACAAAATCATCGCGATCCAAACGTACACCTGGGCGTACGGTCAAGCGGCCATACTGCATGCTGTCATCCAAAAACAGCGCATAGTTGGTGTAGCCAGCCTCATAGTTACCGGCGCGAAAGCGGGTGATATAACTGGCTTCAGTTAGAGAAGCGATATCATCCGCCGCGGCACTGAATTTGTAGCGGTAATAGTCGCGATCACGGATATATCGGGCGGTAGTTTTGTTCAGTTCAAAGCCAAGATTAGGCGAATGTTGCAGGCCTAAGGCATTAAATTCATTAAAACGCAGTACCCCTTTGGCGCTGGCGCTGTTCTGGCGAGTAGTCAAATCTCCTTGCCCGCCATTGTTATAAAACTGCGGATTCCGCCAGTCGGTCATGTAGTCTTCTAAAGTGAAAAAGTCTTTTACATCATTGGTGCGTTCATCTTTTAGTTGCTGATAGCCGGCGGTAAAATCGAGATTGGCAATATCAAAACGGTGCTCCAACTGGAGCGTGGTGCTCAACCCGTTATGGTCATTGTCATAGCCGGAGTTAATGACACTGCTGGAGAAAAGTGTGCTGGTATAAGCTGAGTAATTGGCCGATAGATGGGCACTGGTGCGCTCATTAGCATCCCAGGAGATTTTGGCAAAATAGTTATCAGAAACCCGCTTTTGGCTGCGATAGCCCGGCGTCACCGAGACGACTTCCAACTCGTTATTCGGGCTTAATTGCAGGCCGCTGCCGCCGGTAGTGTAGGTCGGAATATCAGAGAGACGCTGCGAGGCAGAAAATACAATCCCCATATTGTCGGTAATGCCCGCTTCAAACCAGCCACCAAAGCTTTGTTTATTGTATTTGGGTTGATAACGCGCTGGACGGCTGGTGTCGTTTTTTGAACTGTCGAACTCCATATCCGGATCAGTGAAAACCTTGTTCCACGATGAACGAGTTTCTCGGTAAAAAGCATGGGCGCTGTTCTCGCCACGCCAACGGCGACTGGAGACATCCAAAGTACCGCCGGTAAAGCCGCCAAACTCCACCGGAATGTTATTGTCGAATACCGTCACACTGTCGATCAGACGGCTATCGATATACATGCCCTGATCACTACTATCAATGCGGGTGATGGTTTCGCCGTTACCATCGCTGGCCGGATCGATATCGTTATTAAAGCTGACACCATCCAGATTGTAGGCGTTCTGGTAGCTCGACGAACCATGAATGGAGATGGCTCCGGGTTTGATTTCGCCCTGCGTCAGGCTGGTGTTGTCACTATTGGAGAATTGCACTGCCGGATTGGTGCGCAGTAATTCGGTGATATTGCCGTTGCCGGTAGGGCGTTGGCGGATCTCTTCCGAGGTCACCACTTGCGGAGCCGACATCACGTTGTCTACCGCTGCACGCCCACCGGCCTCGCCCATCACCGAGGTAGTTGGCAACACCATGCTACCAGCCGCAGCCCCTGATACCAGCATAGGGCGGACGACATACCCCTTACCACTGGCAACAAGCTCCAACCCGCTACCTGCCAGCAGTTGCTGTAATGCATCTTGCGCGCTGTAGTTACCGCTGAGAGCCGGAGCGCGCAAATTACGCACATCAGACTCATCGAAAATGACGTGTAATTGCCCCTGTTGAGCCACCTGAGTAATGGCATTCGCCAGCGGTTGTGCGGTCAGATTGAACGAAACATCCGCTGCCATAACGCCCTGTGTCGTTAATAGCGTTGCCAGCGCTAAGGCAGTGAGAACAGGCACCCCAGAAACTTTCTTTTTATTGTTTATCATCACGCTATTTCTTCCCTAAGAAATGTCAATGCGATGCCAATAAGCACCAGCATCAGGGAAGACGTGATAATGAGAATTATCCTCACCTATAAAATTAACTATTTTTTACTTTTTATTTAAATCTCTAAAAATCATTACGTTACCTTTCTCGTCATGCACCACATTCACCGCCAGCAGCAACGGTAATGAGTCGAGGAACTCATCTGGATGATTTAAATCCAGTGAACCGGATACGGGTAATTGCGCCAAACGAGTATCGGTCAATTCAATCTTACCCGGTCGGTAGCGCTGCAATTCAGTGACCAGTTCCCCCAAAGGACGATGACGAAATAGCAATTGCCCGCTGCGCCATTGACCTATTTCGGCCACCGCACTTTTGCTCAACAGCAAGCGCTTCTTCGCGGGTAACAACTGCGCACGGTCACCGGCATGCAGCATAACTGCCGCCATATTCGGCCTGCCGGTCATCGCGACAATCCCCTCTTTGACCGCCACCGCGACCTCGCCTAAGTCGTATCGCACATCGAATTCGGTTCCGACCACTTTCACCTGGCTCTCACCGGCGTAAACAATAAATGGCCGGGCTTTATTGGCGGCCACTTGCAGGTAAATTTCCCCCTGATCCAACCAGAGCTGACGATTATCTTTTGCATAATGAACACGAACCTGTGAATGGCGATTCACATGCACCCGGGTACCATCTGATAACACGATTTCACGACTGTAATCCGTGGTTTGCAGACTCATCTCATTGGTCAACAACAAGGGCAGTTGGCTCATCGGCAGTAGCAATGCAAATAGGAAAAATATCCCGGCGGCACAACTGCGCAAGGGCCGCCAACCGCGGGTTGATTTTTCTGGTTGTGGCGCACTAGCCGGTCGTGGAATCAATGCGCAATCCCCCCAAATCTGCTGCATCTGACGATAGGCCTGCGCATGGGAGGGGGAGCATTGCAACCATGTATCCAGTTGCTGTTGTTCTTGGGGGGTTAAACGTCGAGCCTGACGGCGGCTGAACCATAACGCCGCTTGCTCATCAACCTCAGCGCTCAGAGAACGGCTCTCATTCGTCATGTTGCTCACTCCCTTGTTCAGCAACGTGGCGCTTACAATGCAGTAATGCGCCAGCGATATGTTTTTCGACCATACTGACAGAAATCCCCATTCTCTCCGCTACTTCAATTTGGGATAAACCGTCGAAACGATGCATCAGAAAGGCCTCACGGCGGCGTGGGCTAAGACTATTTAGCGCTTGTTCCAATCGACTCAATCGTTGCTGCTGCTCCAGTACATGTTGCGGATCAGCCCCGGACGGTGCCATTTCTTGCTCGACGTCGTCATCTTCATGGCTTTGTGCCAGCGCCATACGCTGCTTGCCCGCAGCCCGCCAATGATCAATCAATACCCGATGAGCAATCTTGAAAAGAAATGCCCGCGAATGCTCGACAGGTGTCTGTTTCGCCCGCTTTAGCCACAGCGTAAAGACATCGTGCGACAGATCCGTGGCGTCGCTGGCATTATCCAGCCTTTTGCGAAAGAAGCTGACCAACTGACCATAAGTGTTCTGATAGGCCAGACTCACTTTGTTTGATGGCGGTTTATCCATGAATGCATCCGTTAGACAATACGGCCTCAGGCTGGCGAACGGGCAGTTACGCGGCAACCCTTCGGCATCAGGTACATTTATCCAGTGGCCCACTTTGCAGGTAGAAAAGGCTGGTGAAATAAGCAATAACACAGCGAATTAAACGAGGGTGAATACCATAGGGTTTCACTCTTCTAAGGCTGGCGGTTATAAGCGAAAAACCCGATCAAATGCAAATGATAATCACAATAACTATCATTATATTTATTGGTTTGTATAATCTGTCAATTATTGCCTTTGGCAGAAAAGTGTTATTTGCCAGTAAAAAAACAATAAAAATATTACTAATCAAATATATGAATCATAAATAATTCGAGTTGCAGGAAGGCAGCACAGTTATGTCGATAATAAAAAATAACCATGATTTTAGAATGGACTTACCTTTCGGGTGGCCCAGGACACGCTGGAGTATCAGCTTACTATTGGGAGTTGGGCTACACTTGCTTGCCGCCGCGTTTATGCTCGGCTGGATAAATAAAATGGCCCCCCAGGGCGTGTTACCCCCGGCGGTAATGATTGAACTGACGATGTATCAACAAGCCAAATCGATCCCTCGCGAAATCCCCCAAGGGATACAGCAAAGCATGGCAGCACCGGATGATGCCCCCCCCGAAAAACGACCGGAAGATCTACCAAAATTAATCCACTCCGCTACAGGCACCCATGCTATTCGGCCGGAGAAAGTGGTACAGAAGAAAAAAACAGAACCGACTAAACCACGGACAGATACACCGCTACCAGTCGTCGCAGAGAAGGCGGCCCCAACCACTAGCGCGCCATTACCGGGTGAGAGTCATAAAAACGCTGCGACTTTTTCCAGCGATGCTTCAGCCGCAATCAGTGGGAAAGCCTCATGGCAGAGTGATGTTCTGGCCCATCTATCGCGCTATAAACGCTATCCACGAGAAGCCTTGCGCTATCGCCTGGAAGGGGTCAGCCACGTACGCTTTATTGTAGATCATAAAGGAAAAGTATTAGCTGCGGAGTTGTTCGCCACCTCTGGTGCTAAAATGCTGGATCGTGAAGCAATGATGCTGATTTCTCGCGCCCAACCGTTACCCATTCCCCCCGCCGAACTACTGCGCAACGGGGTGATTGAGTTAATAGCGCCGATTGCTTATAACGTGAAAGGTTAAGGCTAATATTCATGTTAATGATGGCAACTAAAACAGATTTGAAACTGATTCAAGCCTTACTGGCGGGTTAAACCCGCCTTTAACAGTCTTATCGATTGCCCATTTCAGCGCTGAATCAGATAGCGGATAGTCGGGCCATCTTGCTGAATATCCAATACCGTATAGCCATAATTTCGGGCATCTAACGGAATATTATTAATGGATTGCGGGCAGTCACTGATCACTTCTAGGATTTCGCCTGGTTTCAGTTGTGGCATCGCTTCGAGTGTGGCGACCGCTGGATATGGGCAGGGTTCGCCCACCATATCCAAACGGTAATCCGGCACGATAGCCGTAGGTGCTACTGAACTATCAATGGCTAAAGACGAAGAATGACTCATGATGGCTCCTTAAGCAAAGTAGATGCAGTGGCTTTTTGTTGGCGGAAGAAGCGCTTTTCCCACCACAACATGGCAGCAAAAGCGATAGCCAGCATCAGGTAAGTCACCAGTAACCCGCCGATTGGGCCGAACGTTTCCAATAGGTTGACTTTGTCATAATTGGTCGCCAATGCCGGTGCAAAGTCATCCCAATAATACGCCAGAATAGTGGCACCAATAATATTACCCAAACCCACCCACCAATAGTGAATCTGCCCCTCTACCGCGCGATACATCCAGCCCGTTTCACAACCACCGGCTAGCACGATACCAAAACCAAACAATAAACCACCAATCACCGCATTCGGCCCGGCCCATAGAATCTTCGGTGCGACACCCAGTTGCACATAACTGAAAATCCCAATAGCACTGACCGCCATCCCCAGAATAATTGCTTTCGCCATGTGCGTACGTCCGGTTATCCACAGGTCACGAAAGGCAGAGGTAAAGCAAATTTGCGCCCGCTCAATCAAAAGTCCAAACCCAATCCCACAGAGCATGGCGATACCCAGTTTGGGGTGGCGGAACAGCTCAATCAATGACCAGCCCAACGCCAGAACAAACACCACCATACCAAGACGAAAACGTCGCGCAGCCCTGGCTGGGTGCTGGGTTAATGGCGCGGCTGCTGTCACTTTTTGCAATTTCACCGGAATACGAAACAGCGGCAACAGCGTAAATTTGGCACCGAAATAGGAACCGGCCGCCGTCGCGAGCGCGAAGAACCAGGCATGCAGTGAAAACTGGGGAATGCCGGTAAAGAAAGCCGCCAGATTACACCCCATTGCCAGCCGCGCACCAAAACCGGCAATAATGCCACCGACCAGTGCCTGAGCAACACGAATACCGTGCTGGGGCTTGCGCAATTTCACATTATTGGCCCACAGCGCTGCGGCAATACATCCAGCAAACATACCAATGATCATCATGCCATCTATGCGATCTAATGGCGTCCCTTCTAACCCGATAACTTTAAAATACCCCCACTCTTGCGGATGCGCACCAAACAGTTGCATCAGGTGACCACCCCAGCGAGTGAACTCACCCGTCACAGCCCAAAAAGTACCGGTTAAACCAAAGTAATAAGTCGATAAGATACCGGCGGCAATTACCGCTGGCAGAGGGGCCCAAAAACGTACCAAATAGTGAGATTTAAACATCTGCCAGCTCACACCGACACCTCCAAAATACGTGTTGTCGCCGACAAGAGCAGGTTCATATGCCGGGACGAGAAAATAGACCTACGTATAATAAGCCAATTATTCCTTTAATGGAGGTATGACGCATTGAAATTTAGATGTTAGACAAAAGTTAACTTAGTATTGATATCCATGAAGTCTCCCTACTCCATAAGTGCTCTCATGCGTGTCGGGCATAGCTGAAAACGGCGACGGAAACTATCAGAGAAATGGGCGTGATTACTAAAACCGCATTCCATGGCAATATCTGCCACACGAAGCTGCGTGGATAACAACAGCTCACAACCTTTTTTCAAACGTTGCTCCAATAGCCATTGTTTTGTCGACATTCCAAATTTTTCATAAAATAAAAAATTCAATTTACGCGTCGAAATACCTAACTCACTGGTATAGCGGGAAACTGTCCACGGATTGAGACAATTTTTCTCAAAAAATTCCAGCAATTCGTTATTAGTTCCTACAATTGATTCTAATAATCTGGAAAAATAAACATAGTCCAAACCCAAACAATAAAGATAAAGATAAAGAAACCGCAGTGACAAAGTCCGATCAATATCAACTAATTTCTCAGCAGCACAAATAATATCGTTGTTAGCCGGTAATATTTTATATCGCTCATATACGTTTTGTGGCAAATAGAATTTATTTGGTTGTGCCATCTTACTGGCTAAATTCTTATAGAGGGGTAAAAGGTCTATAGGATGACACAATATCGAAGTAAAAGTACTTTGTGAAAAAGAGGACACACTCGCTTGCTCATCAGTAATCACTAGATTACCAGCAGGTACGGTATAACATACTTCGTCACTACGTAATATTTCCTCGTGCCGAAATAGAATAAACTGTATTGATTTCATAATATTCTTTCGAGTTTTATAGTTGTGTTCCAAGAATGAAAAATAATATGGCAAGGTGATATCCGGTATAAACCTTAAATTTAATGAAGCTGTAATTTACATTTACCTGATGAACATGGGTTATCCTCTGATATCTCCTGGGTTCCGCCCAAAATAATTTAATTATTTGATGATTTATTTTCATTACCCATGAATTTTCAGAATTAAATGAATCTATAACGAGTAGTAACGAAATCAGTATAACTCTTGATATCAAATTTTGACTGTGGCGTACTAAAAAACAGTCATGTAACTTTTTAGAAAAGTCATCATCACTCGCCTCGATAAGATAATCCATTGGCAATGTCAACCAGAGAGTGATCACGACTCTATTTAAATCATCAGGTAAAGAATAACTTTATGAATACAAAATTATTAATTGTGGACGATCATGAGCTGATTATTAATGGCATCAAAAATATGCTTGCAGCTTATCCGCGCTATCAGATAGTCGGTGAAGCGGAGAATGGATTGGATGTGTATAACTTATGCCGCCAAACCGAGCCAGACATTGTCATAATCGATTTAGGGTTACCCGGTATGGATGGTCGTGATGTGATTATTCAACTTCTTCGCCGCTGGCCAACAATGAAGACTCTGGTATTGACTGCTCGCCATGAGGAGCATTACGCCAACAGAACCTTAAATAGTGGTGCGCTAGGGTATGTTCTGAAGAAAAGCCCACAACAGATTTTGATGACTGCTATTCAAACCGTGGCAGCCGGGAAGCGCTATATTGACCCCGCACTCAACAGCACTTTATTGAGCAAATTAACTCAATATAGCGGGACGAATCAAACCATTTTAACACCGCGAGAGCGGCAAATATTAAAACTGATCACTGAAGGATCCTGTAATCGTATTATCGCGACCCAACTTTCGATCAGCCAGAAAACCGTTGAAACCCATCGCCTTAATATGATGAAAAAACTGGATGTGCACAAAGTCGCAGAATTAATTCAATGGTCATATCGTTTAGGTTTAAATGAGTAATGCCAGTAAGTTATCGATATGCTTATTATTTGTGGGGTGCCAAATACCCCCCTATTAGTATTACGCCAACAGGGGGGACATTAATAGATCGATTAATCGCTAACTTTGAATCGGCGTCTGTTGCGGTGCAAATAAGGCTTTTTCATAAGCCTTGGCTTTCTTATGATCAAACTGATGTTCCCACTTGGCAATAACTAATACGGCTAATGCATTTCCCACCACGTTCAGTGCAGTACGCGCCATATCCAGAATACGGTCAACGCCAGCAATAAAGGCCAAGCCTTCTAACGGGATGCCGACGCTGCCTAATGTTGCCAGCAAAACAACAAAAGAGACTCCCGGAACACCGGCAATACCTTTCGAAGTCACCATCAAAGTCAGCACAAGAATAATCTCTTGCCCGATTGACAGCTCAATACCATAAAGTTGTGCGATAAATATCGCTGCAATACTTTGGTATAACGTAGAGCCATCCAGATTAAATGAATAACCGGTTGGTACGACAAAACTGGTAATCGCTTTTGGCGCACCATAAGCTTCCATTTTTTCGATAATTCGCGGCAATACAGTTTCAGAACTGGCCGTAGAATAGGCCAGAATCAGCTCATCCTTTAGAATTCGAATCAATGTCCAAATACGCAACTTACATAATCTCGCCACGGTACCCAGAACCACTAAAGCAAAGAAGATAATAGCGGCGTAAACCAAAACAACCAATTTGGCGAGCGGAATCAGTGATGCAAAACCAAAATTGGCGACCGTGACCGAGATGAGGCCAAACACCCCGATCGGCGCATAACGCATAATCATGTGTGTAACTTTGAACATGCTTTCAGATACTGCTTTAAACACATTCAACAGTGGTTCTTTGGTTTCTTTTGGCAATGAAGACAGCCCTAAACCAAACAACACTGAGAAGAAAATAATTGGCAACATATCGCCTTTTGCCATAGAGGCAAAGACGTTGGCAGGGATCAGCGACAAGATAGTGCTTACCAGACTGTGGCTACCACTTTGTACTTGTTCGGTAGTTTTTTCGTACTGAGAGATATCAACCACGGTCAACGCTGACATATCAATGCCATGCCCTGGCTGGAACACATTTGCCAAGGTGATCCCGACAATAATGGCAATAGTCGTGATAACTTCGAAATAAATAATGGTTTTCAGACCAATTCGCCCAAGCTTCTTCGCATCACCAACACCGGCAATACCTACGATCAAGGTTGAAATAACAATCGGCACCACAATCATTTTAATTAAGCGGATAAAGATATCGCCCGCTGGGCTTAAAATATTATTAACTAACCATTCTCTAGACTCAATTTGGTTATGCAAAACTGCACCAACCAAAATACCTAATACCAGAGCAATGAGTATTTGCCAGGCCAGACTTATTTTTACACTTTTCATACCCTAAAAATTCCTCAAAGCATCCGATAAAATGCAAGTTACCAAGCATCTTAAATAGAATACTTAATCATTAAGTACGGGGCTATAGTTGATAAAACTTATGGTTCAGCCTCCCGCCAGCCGTCCACGTTATAAATCAGTATCATTTCTAGGCACTCTTCTGCAAGCCTTGTTTACACTAAGCCTACATCACACCCGTGTTTAAAATCAGCCTGAACAATCACTAATTTTCAGTAAATATTTGTTATTAAAAAAGTAAAATACATCAATGATAAATAGTAAGCCAACAAGTCAGTAGAAAAAATGAGCGAAATTAAATTATGGCATAATCCACAATTATGTTTTCTTTTGTGGATTATTTTGTTTTTATTTTGTTAAATTAATTTATGGTGATTCTCCGCCTATTTTGGATATTCCGCAATCAAAGTCGATTTTCTTGAGAAAATTCTTAAGTGAAAGTTAAAAAAATAAAAATATTAAAATGAATATTTATGCCGTTTGTTTTCTATTTTCCAATGCATATTTCATCTTAGAATATATACAAGCTTTTAATTACAGTAAGATATTAAAATAATAATCTTTCTTCAGTAGTCAATTAATATTACTTTTTTCGGTTAACAATTAATACCAAAGAGTGTTAATCACCTAGCGTTAATACTATTCGTTTTGTCTGTCTATAAATATCCTCTTTTCGCACATAAAATGAGCTGATATCCACATTTCCTTTCCTTTATAGCATGGTCAGATGACAGCTCTTCTATCATTAAGATATCGATTCACCACTCAGCGCATTAAGTAAGTCTCTAAATCAACATCTTTTATGCGTGATCTGTCGCCCAAAAAAGAAACAAAACATCCCCCCACACTATAATTAACTTTTGATTGACATATTATTAACAATCTCAAGGAGAATGATGATGAGCCAAATACATAAGCACCCTATTCCAACTGCAATTGCAGAGCACGCCCTGATAAACCCGGAACAATATCATCAATACTATCAACAGTCGGTTCAAAACCCAGATGAATTCTGGGGTGAGCATGGCAAGATTATTGATTGGATTAAACCGTATAAAACGGTGAAGAATACCTCTTTCGATCCCGGCCATGTCAGTATCCGCTGGTTTGAAGATGGTACATTGAATCTTGCAGCAAACTGTCTGGACCGCCATCTGGCAGAACGCGGTGATCAAACTGCGATTATCTGGGAAGGCGATGACCCTAATCAGTCCAAAACCGTTACATACAAACAACTTCATCATGATGTATGCCAGTTTGCTAATGTGCTGAAAAAACTGGGCATCAAGAAAGGTGATGTTGTTGCTATCTATATGCCAATGGTGCCAGAAGCTGCGGTTGCGATGCTAGCCTGCGCCCGTATTGGTGCGGTTCACTCGGTGATTTTTGGTGGATTCTCACCAGATGCAGTCGCTGGCCGAATTATCGACTCTAACTCAAAACTGGTGATTACTGCCGATGAAGGCATCCGTGCTGGCCGCGCAATTCCACTGAAAAAAAATGTCGATGAAGCGCTGAAAAACCCTGCCATTACCAGTATCAAAAATGTGGTTGTATTCCAACGAACCGGCAATGCCAGTTATTGGAAAGATGGGCGAGACCTGTGGTGGCATGACCTGATTAAAGATGCCCCGGCCGACTGCCCACCTGAAGAAATGAATGCTGAAGATCCACTGTTTATCCTTTATACCTCCGGTTCTACCGGTAAACCGAAAGGGGTATTACATACCACTGGCGGTTATTTGGTTTATGCCGCACTGACTTTTAAATACGTTTTTGATTACCACCCTGGCGATATCTACTGGTGTACTGCTGATGTGGGTTGGGTGACTGGCCACAGCTATTTACTGTATGGCCCACTGGCTTGCGGTGCCATTACCTTAATGTTTGAAGGTGTTCCAAACTATCCGGGCGTCAATCGTTTGGGCCAGGTCATTGATAAACATCAGGTCAATATTCTGTATACCGCCCCCACTGCCATCCGCGCCTTAATGGCCGAAGGTGATAAAGCCATCGAAGGCACGAAACGAACTTCGTTGCGTATCATGGGGTCGGTTGGGGAGCCGATTAACCCAGAAGCATGGGAATGGTATTACAACAAAATCGGTAACAGCAAATGCCCGATAGTTGATACCTGGTGGCAGACTGAAACCGGTGGTTTCATGATAACTCCCCTCCCAGGGGCTACCGAATTAAAAGCAGGTTCTGCAACTCGCCCATTCTTTGGTGTTCAACCGGCGCTGGTAGACAACTTGGGTAACCCACAAGAAGGTGCCGCCGAAGGTAATTTAGTCATCACCGATTCGTGGCCCGGCCAGGCCCGTACTCTATTTGGCGATCATGACCGTTTTGAACAGACTTATTTCTCTACCTTTAAAGGTATGTATTTCAGTGGTGATGGCGCACGCCGCGACGAAGATGGCTACTACTGGATAACTGGCCGCGTTGATGATGTGCTGAACGTATCAGGTCATCGTTTGGGTACCGCTGAAATTGAATCAGCGCTAGTTTCACACCCCAAAATTGCCGAAGCCGCTGTCGTTGGGGTTCCGCATAACATTAAAGGTCAGGCTATCTATGCCTACATCACCCTGAATCATGGTGAAGAACCCACGCCTGAGCTATATACCGAGGTGCGCAATTGGGTGCGTAAAGAGATTGGCCCCATCGCCACACCCGATATCTTGCACTGGACCGATTCATTACCCAAAACACGTTCGGGCAAAATCATGCGCCGGATCCTACGCAAAATCGCCGCAGGTGATACCAGTAACTTAGGGGATACCTCAACGCTCGCCGATCCGGGTGTCGTCGACAAGTTGCTGGAAGAAAAACAATCAATGCAAGCGCCATCGTAAATTATGCCGCCTTCGGGCGGCACCTTATTTAATGCCTCAAAGGAGAGACTCTGATGAATGACAACATTTATCAAGAGATTGAAAATAACCTGCGTTTCAAAGAGTTGGTGCAAAAGCGCAGTCACTTTGCCTGGCTACTGTCGCTGATTACCCTGGCGCTGTATGTCGGTTTCATTTTCCTTATTGCTTTCGAACCACAATGGCTCGGCACCCCGCTATATGCAGGTGCGACCATTACTCGCGGCATTCCCGTTGGTGTGGGTTTGATTGTGACTTCTTTCGTTCTTACAGGTATTTACGTTATTCGTGCTAATGGCGAGTTTGACCGTCTGACGGCAGAAATTCTGCGTGAGGTGAAGCAATGAAGACTCGCCATTGGTCCGTACTTTCCTTATTGACTCTACCTGCTCTGTCACAAGCAGAGACAATTACCGGTGAAGTTCATCGTCAACCCCTTAATATTCAAGCAATTGTGATGTTTGTGCTGTTTGTCGGCGCAACACTGTATATCACCTATTGGGCATCTAAACGAACTCGCTCACGTGGCGATTATTACACTGCGGGTGGGCGTATAACCGGTTTCCAGAATGGTTTGGCGATTGCCGGTGACTTTATGTCTGCAGCCTCATTCCTCGGTATTTCTGCATTGGTTTATACCTCCGGTTATGATGGTCTGATTTATTCCATCGGTTTTTTAATCGGCTGGCCAATCATTCTATTTTTAATCGCTGAACGTCTGCGCAACCTGGGCCGCTATACTTTTGCCGATGTGGCATCTTACCGGCTGAAACAAAGACCTATTCGTACCTTATCTGCCTGTGGCTCGCTAGTTGTAGTGGCTTTATACCTGATTGCCCAAATGGTCGGGGCTGGTAAATTAATTGAGCTGCTATTCGGTTTAAACTACCACGTTGCCGTCGTATTGGTCGGTATATTGATGGTGCTGTACGTCCTGTTTGGTGGCATGTTGGCCACAACATGGGTACAGATAATCAAAGCCGTATTACTCCTGGCTGGCGCATCCTTTATGGCCCTTATGGTGATGAAGTCGGTTAACTTCAACTTCAATACGCTGTTCAGCGAAGCGGTGAAAGTTCACCCTAAAGGCCTGTCGATCATGAGCCCTGGGGGGTTAGTATCCGACCCTATATCCGCCTTGTCTCTTGGCCTGGCATTGATGTTTGGTACCGCTGGCTTACCACATATCCTGATGCGCTTCTTTACTGTAAGTGATGCCAAAGAAGCACGTAAAAGCGTATTCTATGCAACAGGCTTTATTGGTTACTTCTACATATTGACCTTTATCATTGGCTTTGGCGCGATCCTGTTAGTCGGCCCAAATCCGGCCTTTAAAGATGCGGCTGGCGCATTGCTGGGCGGCAATAATATGGCAGCAGTTCATCTGGCTGATGCTGTAGGCGGTAGTTTCTTCTTAGGCTTTATCTCAGCTGTTGCCTTTGCAACTATTCTGGCGGTGGTCGCAGGCCTGACATTAGCGGGTGCATCTGCGGTTTCTCATGACCTTTACGCCAGTGTTATCAAGAAAGGCAAAGCAAATGAGCGTGATGAATTAAGAGTATCGAAAATCACCGTCGTGGTTTTAGGGTTTGTCGCAATCGGCTTGGGTATTCTGTTTGAAAAACAAAATATTGCCTTCATGGTTGGCCTGGCATTCTCCATTGCAGCCAGTTGTAACTTCCCTATTATTTTCATTTCTATGTATTGGGAAAAACTGACAACTCGCGGAGCAATGATTGGAGGCTGGTTAGGATTACTGACTGCGGTCATCCTGATGATTCTAGGGCCGACAATCTGGGTAACTATCCTAGGGCATGCAAAACCAATTTATCCTTATGAATATCCAGCACTATTCTCAATGATAGTGGCATTCGTCGGTATCTGGTTCTTCTCTATCACCGATAACTCAGAAGAAGGTCAGCAAGAACGGCTGCGCTTTAAAGCCCAGTTTGTACGTTCACAAACTGGCTTGGGTGCCTCTCAGAGCAGCTCTCACTAATTAGGTCGACTTCATACAAGGCCCTGCGGGGCCTTTTTATGGTTTGAGCCAGCGATCTAACCACGGGAAGACCACATCTTGCTGTTCTTGATAAAATACATGCCCCAATGCTGGCCAATTGCGAGTGACCAGCCGTGACTCCGCATGTTGCGAGCGCCAAATGGCATGTACTTTGTTGTATGCCTCTTGCACAGCATCCGATGGGAATAGCTTATCTTTTCCGCCGTTAAAAAGTAGCATCGGCTTTGGTGCGGCTAAACTAGCAATATCTGGAAAATCTAACTTATTGGCAATACCAGGGTGCAACATATAGAAAGCGGACTGTCCGCGGAGTACGTTATTCCCCGGCGTCATCAGACCTTGGTAGTTACCAAACCAAGATATGGCCGCAGTTGCAGCTACTTTATCGGACAATGCAGCTAACTGCCAGGCGCGATAAGCCCCCATAGAAAAACCTACAACGCCAATACGTTGTGGATCAACCGCTGGTAGTGTCGCCAGAAAATCAACAGTTCGCATATCCTCATAAGCCATTGTTCCCGCTAATGATCGCCCAAGATTAAAGAAGTTACTGGCTAAAGCTTGTTGTTGTTCATAGCTGATAGGGCCTCTAGCACCCCAACCAATAGCATCGATGGATAGCACCACATAGCCTCGTTTTGCCAATTCATCGCCAATGAACTTACCGCTGAAGAATTTATCTGACCATGCTTGTGCTGAGGCAAGCTGCGCGCTATCCCCCCAAGGACGAATCATTTTCTCTTTGCCGATATCAAACTTGGAACCATGATCATGCAATAAAACAATCGCTGGATGAGGCCCTTTGCTCTTTGGTGTTAATAGCAATCCCTGTACACGACTTTCGTCAGTGATATTAAATACTATCTTTTCAGCAAGATAGCTACCCCGCTCTTGTTGTTCGATCTTTTCTACGGAGAAAGCAATTGTGGAGTCAGGAGTGAGGAGTGCCTGTCGAAGAATTTTTCTGGTATCACTTTTCCACAAAGCAAAATCACTATATTTGCCTGCTAACCATGAGCGTTGATAAGTCATTTGCTTTTTTAGCTGTGGATAAAACACCGGTAGGTTATTTTCAGTAATAGCTGTCTTTTGGTATGTCACTGGGCTTGCTTGGGCCGCGGCACAGGTAAGCGTCGTCGCCAATATTGCGGTAATTACGGTATGTACAAAGAGACCAGCATTCATTTAGACCTCATAATCAAAACGTCGTTTCAATTTTAGAGTGAATAATTTTAAGGGAATGAGGCTTTATTTCTGTGGTCGTGGTTATAAAAATGGCAGAAAGATTAATATAGCAGGAAGATTGTCTCAGCACTCAAGCATTCTGTAAGCTCAGAGATATGCAATGACCATATACCTGTATATGTGATTCATATATTATTAAGTCATATTCAAATTTCAGATATAAAAGAAGCCCTCTGCACAGCAGAAGGCTTCTTTTATGGCGCTTTTAGTTCACACATAGCAAAAACCCCACGCTTTTGGCATGGGGTCTTGGCTTGATTTGATGCCTGGCAGTGTCCTACTCTCGCATGGGGAGACCCCACACTACCATCGGCGCTACGGCGTTTCACTTCTGAGTTCGGCATGGGTTCAGGTGGTCCCACCGCGCTATGGCCGCCAGGCAAATTCTGTTTTAATTAACCCGCTTGGTATCTCTACCCAGCCAGCCAACCCAATCTCGGAACTTCGCTGAAAATTAATCTCACTCTCTCAAATCCAAAACACCTTTGGTGTTGTAAGGTTAAGCCTCACGGATCATTAGTACTGGTTAGCTCAATGCATCGCTGCACTTACACACCCAGCCTATCAACGTCATAGTCTTTAACGTTCCTTCAGGGGGCTTAAAGCCCCAGGGAAGACTCATCTCGAGGCAAGTTTCCCGCTTAGATGCTTTCAGCGGTTATCTCTTCCGAATTTAGCTACCGGGCAATGCCATTGGCATGACAACCCGAACACCAGTGATTCGTCCACTCCGGTCCTCTCGTACTAGGAGCAGCCCCTCTCAATCTTCCAACGCCCACGGCAGATAGGGACCGAACTGTCTCACGACGTTCTAAACCCAGCTCGCGTACCACTTTAAATGGCGAACAGCCATACCCTTGGGACCTACTTCAGCCCCAGGATGTGATGAGCCGACATCGAGGTGCCAAACACCGCCGTCGATATGAACTCTTGGGCGGTATCAGCCTGTTATCCCCGGAGTACCTTTTATCCGTTGAGCGATGGCCCTTCCATTCAGAACCACCGGATCACTAAGACCTACTTTCGTACCTGCTCGAGCCGTCACTCTCGCAGTCAAGCTAGCTTATGCCTTTGCACTAACCTCACGATGTCCGACCGTGATTAGCTAACCTTCGTGCTCCTCCGTTACTCTTTGGGAGGAGACCGCCCCAGTCAAACTACCCACCAGACACTGTCCTCACCCCGGATTACGGGGCCGAGTTAGAACATCAAACATTAAAGGGTGGTATTTCAAGGTTGGCTCCATGCAGACTGGCGTCCACACTTCGTTGCCTCCCACCTATCCTACACATCAAGGCTCAATGTTCAGTGTCAAGCTATAGTAAAGGTTCACGGGGTCTTTCCGTCTTGCCGCGGGTACACTGCATCTTCACAGCGAGTTCAATTTCACTGAGTCTCGGGTGGAGACAGCCTGGCCATCATTACGCCATTCGTGCAGGTCGGAACTTACCCGACAAGGAATTTCGCTACCTTAGGACCGTTATAGTTACGGCCGCCGTTTACTGGGGCTTCGATCAAGAGCTTCGCCTTGCGGCTGACCCCATCAATTAACCTTCCAGCACCGGGCAGGCGTCACACCGTATACGTCCACTTTCGTGTTTGCACAGTGCTGTGTTTTTATTAAACAGTTGCAGCCAGCTGGTATCTGCGACTGGCTTCTGCGCCGAGAGCAAGTCTCTTTACCTAATGCCAGCGTGCCTTCTCCCGAAGTTACGGCACCATTTTGCCTAGTTCCTTCACCCGAGTTCTCTCAAGCGCCTGAGTATTCTCTACCTGACCACCTGTGTCGGTTTGGGGTACGATTTAATGTTACCTGATGCTTAGAGGCTTTTCCTGGAAGCTTGGCATCAACTACTTCACCACCGTAGTGGCTCGTCATCACACCTCAGCGTTGATAAGTAACCGGATTTACCAAGTCGCTCCGCCTACATGCTTAAACCGGGACAACCGTCGCCCGGCTAGCCTAGCCTTCTCCGTCCCCCCTTCGCAGTAACACCAAGTACAGGAATATTAACCTGTTTCCCATCGACTACGCTTTTCAGCCTCGCCTTAGGGGTCGACTCACCCTGCCCCGATTAACGTTGGACAGGAACCCTTGGTCTTCCGGCGTGCGGGTTTTTCACCCGCATTATCGTTACTTATGTCAGCATTCGCACTTCTGATACCTCCAGCAACCCTCACAGGTCACCTTCAACGGCTTACAGAACGCTCCCCTACCCAACAACACCTAAGTGTCGCTGCCGCAGCTTCGGTGCATGGTTTAGCCCCGTTACATCTTCCGCGCAGGCCGACTCGACCAGTGAGCTATTACGCTTTCTTTAAATGATGGCTGCTTCTAAGCCAACATCCTGGCTGTCTATGCCTTCCCACATCGTTTCCCACTTAACCATGACTTTGGGACCTTAGCTGGCGGTCTGGGTTGTTTCCCTCTTCACGACGGACGTTAGCACCCGCCGTGTGTCTCCCGTGATAACATTCTTCGGTATTCGGAGTTTGCATCGGTTTGGTAAGCCGGGGTGGCCCCCTAGCCGAAACAGTGCTCTACCCCCGAAGATGAGTTCACGAGGCGCTACCTAAATAGCTTTCGGGGAGAACCAGCTATCTCCCGGTTTGATTGGCCTTTCACCCCCAGCCACAAGTCATCCGCTAATTTTTCAACATTAGTCGGTTCGGTCCTCCAGTTAGTGTTACCCAACCTTCAACCTGCCCATGGCTAGATCACCGGGTTTCGGGTCTATACCTTGCAACTAGACGCCCAGTTAAGACTCGGTTTCCCTACGGCTCCCCTATTCGGTTAACCTTGCTACAAAATATAAGTCGCTGACCCATTATACAAAAGGTACGCAGTCACACCACGAAGGTGCTCCCACTGCTTGTACGTACACGGTTTCAGGTTCTATTTCACTCCCCTCGCCGGGGTTCTTTTCGCCTTTCCCTCACGGTACTGGTTCACTATCGGTCAGTCAGGAGTATTTAGCCTTGGAGGATGGTCCCCCCATATTCAGACAGGATGTCACGTGTCCCGCCCTACTCATCGAACTCACACCATATGCATTTTTGTGTACGGGACTATCACCCTGTACCGTGCGACTTTCCAGACGCTTCCACTAACACATACGCTGATTCAGGTTCTGGGCTCCTCCCCGTTCGCTCGCCGCTACTGGGGGAATCTCGGTTGATTTCTTTTCCTCGGGGTACTTAGATGTTTCAGTTCCCCCGGTTCGCCTTGCATGGCTATGTATTCACCATGCAATAGTGCAACGAATTGCACTGGGTTTCCCCATTCGGGTATCGTCGGTTGTAACGGTTCATATCACCTTACCGACGCTTATCGCAGATTAGCACGCCCTTCATCGCCTCTGACTGCCTAGGCATCCACCGTGTACGCTTAGTCGCTTAACCTCACAACCCGAAGGTGTCTTTACAGACAACTTGCGTTGTAATTATTTGAGAGACTCTAATACAGGTTAATCCTTATCTCAGTACCTCTACGGAGAGATAAGTTTCAGCTGTATTGTTTCAATTTTCAGCTTGTTCCAGATTGTTAAAGAGCAATATCTTAAACACGACTTGTTAAAGTCATCTTTAAGATATTCAGTTGATAATGTCTTTCACACATTATCGGATTGGCGTCCCCAAGGGGATTCGAACCCCTGTTACAGCCGTGAAAGGGCAGTGTCCTAGGCCTCTAGACGATGGGGACACGAAGTTCCGATTAAACCGAAATCTAACCGTTTCGCGTCAGCATGAGTCGAAACTCACAACATCAACAGGTGCTCTTGCTCGTTTACATTCATCAGACAATCTGTGTGGACACTACGCAATGCGTATCGTTAGGTAAGGAGGTGATCCAACCGCAGGTTCCCCTACGGTTACCTTGTTACGACTTCACCCCAGTCATGAATCACAAAGTGGTAAGCGCCCTCCCGAAGGTTAAGCTACCTACTTCTTTTGCAACCCACTCCCATGGTGTGACGGGCGGTGTGTACAAGGCCCGGGAACGTATTCACCGTAGCATTCTGATCTACGATTACTAGCGATTCCGACTTCATGGAGTCGAGTTGCAGACTCCAATCCGGACTACGACAGACTTTATGTGGTCCGCTTGCTCTCGCGAGTTCGCTTCACTTTGTATCTGCCATTGTAGCACGTGTGTAGCCCTACTCGTAAGGGCCATGATGACTTGACGTCATCCCCACCTTCCTCCGGTTTATCACCGGCAGTCTCCTTTGAGTTCCCACCATAACGTGCTGGCAACAAAGGATAAGGGTTGCGCTCGTTGCGGGACTTAACCCAACATTTCACAACACGAGCTGACGACAGCCATGCAGCACCTGTCTCACGGTTCCCGAAGGCACTAAAGCATCTCTGCTAAATTCCGTGGATGTCAAGAGTAGGTAAGGTTCTTCGCGTTGCATCGAATTAAACCACATGCTCCACCGCTTGTGCGGGCCCCCGTCAATTCATTTGAGTTTTAACCTTGCGGCCGTACTCCCCAGGCGGTCGACTTAACGCGTTAGCTCCGGAAGCCACGCCTCAAGGGCACAACCTCCAAGTCGACATCGTTTACAGCGTGGACTACCAGGGTATCTAATCCTGTTTGCTCCCCACGCTTTCGCACCTGAGCGTCAGTCTTTGTCCAGGGGGCCGCCTTCGCCACCGGTATTCCTCCAGATCTCTACGCATTTCACCGCTACACCTGGAATTCTACCCCCCTCTACAAGACTCTAGCTTGCCAGTTTCAAATGCAGTTCCCACGTTAAGCGCGGGGATTTCACATCTGACTTAACAAACCGCCTGCGTGCGCTTTACGCCCAGTAATTCCGATTAACGCTTGCACCCTCCGTATTACCGCGGCTGCTGGCACGGAGTTAGCCGGTGCTTCTTCTGCGAGTAACGTCAATCACAAAGGTTATTAACCTTTATGCCTTCCTCCTCGCTGAAAGTGCTTTACAACCCGAAGGCCTTCTTCACACACGCGGCATGGCTGCATCAGGCTTGCGCCCATTGTGCAATATTCCCCACTGCTGCCTCCCGTAGGAGTCTGGACCGTGTCTCAGTTCCAGTGTGGCTGGTCATCCTCTCAGACCAGCTAGGGATCGTCGCCTAGGTGAGCCATTACCCCACCTACTAGCTAATCCCATCTGGGCACATCCGATGGCGTGAGGCCCGAAGGTCCCCCACTTTGGTCCGTAGACGTTATGCGGTATTAGCTACCGTTTCCAGTAGTTATCCCCCTCCATCAGGCAGTTTCCCAGACATTACTCACCCGTCCGCCGCTCGTCACCCAGAGAGCAAGCTCTCTTGTGTTACCGCTCGACTTGCATGTGTTAGGCCTGCCGCCAGCGTTCAATCTGAGCCATGATCAAACTCTTCAATTTAAGATTTGTTTGATTTGCTATGAGTTAACATAGCGATGCTCAAAGATTACTTTCTGCAAATATGCATTCGAACCGAAGTTCAAATGTGTACTGCTTTGGTCACTCTTCAAGACTTTGATATTTCTTCTGCCTGCCGAAACAGGCTTCGATATCGTCTTGCGAGTGCCCACACAGATTGTCTGATAAATTGTTAAAGAGCAGTGCGTTAGCAACACTTGGTTGGTAACGCGAGGTGCGCATATTACGCTTTCCTCATTCAGAGTCAACATTTAATTTTGTTGAATTTCTCTGTTCTCTTTGCCGGTCACTTAACTACTTGATTCGTTGTGTGCCGTCTCGATGGATGCGCATTATAGGGAGTTCTCAGCCGCCCGCAACCGCTAATTTCAATAAAAATGACTGTTTGCTGCATTCCACAGCAAAACCCCTCCTTATACCCTGTTGTGCACAAACTTATCCACAGATTGAAACTGTTCTCAAAATTGACGAGCATCACGCAATCGTTTTCGCTACAATTCCCCGCGTCGAAAAAGAGTGACCTCGCGTGCAAAATATCGATGAGATGAAGTGGTTTTTATAAAATGAGGCAATACAGCCCGCGATAAAGCGTATTTTGATGCTGTCGAGGGGGCCGTCTCACATAAAAGTTGCCACTGGCTGGCATTTCTCGCTATTGGGATGTTATCTGAATCTGTTTTTCTCTTTATATAGATAGAAGAGATTCACGTAACGCTCTATTGATTGATTGCGAAGAACAACTGCGACTCCAAAGCCAAGGGATAAAACCATGCAACAACGCCGCCCAATCCGCCGCGCTCTGCTCAGTGTATCTGACAAAGCCGGCATCATCGAATTCGCCACTGCACTTTCACAACGTGGTATCGAGTTACTTTCCACCGGCGGGACTGCCCGCCTGCTGGCTGATGCAGGTCTGCCTGTCACCGAAGTGTCTGACTACACCGGCTTCCCGGAAATGATGGACGGGCGCGTTAAGACTTTGCATCCCAAAGTACATGGCGGCATTTTAGGCCGTCGCGGCCAGGATGACGGAATCATGGCTCAACATGATATTCAGCCAATTGATATTGTAGCCGTAAATTTATATCCATTCGCCCAAACCGTGGCCCACCCGGATTGCTCATTGGAAGACGCCGTTGAGAATATCGATATCGGTGGCCCAACCATGGTGCGCTCTGCGGCCAAGAATCATAAAGATGTCGCCATTGTCGTTAAGAGTAGCGACTATCCAGCAATTATTGCCGAGCTGGACGAGAATGACGGTTCATTGACATACCCAACCCGTTTCAACCTGGCTATCAAAGCTTTCGAACACACCGCCGCTTACGACAGCATGATTGCCAACTACTTCGGCGCATTGGTACCACCTTATCATGGTGATACCGAACAGCCATCTGGCCGCTTCCCTCGCACCCTGAATTTTAACTATATAAAGAAACAAGATATGCGTTACGGTGAGAATAGCCACCAGCAAGCCGCCTTCTATATAGAAGAAGATGTGAAAGAAGCATCAGTAGCTACCGCACAGCAATTACAAGGCAAGGCCCTCTCTTATAACAATATTGCTGATACCGATGCCGCACTTGAATGTGTGAAAGAATTTAGCGAACCTGCTTGTGTGATAGTTAAACATGCCAACCCATGTGGCGTGGCGATTGCTGACTCTCTGCTGGCCGCCTATGACAAAGCCTATAAAACTGACCCAACGTCAGCTTTCGGCGGCATTATCGCGTTTAACCGTGAGTTGGATGCCGAAACCGCCAGCGCCATTATCAGCCGTCAATTTGTCGAAGTGATTATTGCCCCATCTGTCAGTACTGAAGCTTTGGCGCTGTTAGCCGCCAAACAGAATGTGCGTGTTCTGACTTGTGGTCAGTGGCAAGGGCGCTCTGCCGGCTTGGATTTCAAACGTGTTAATGGTGGTTTGTTAGTGCAAGACCGCGATTTAGGTATGGTGACTGAGGCGGATTTACGTGTGGTGTCTCAACGCCAGCCGACCGCACAAGAGCTGCGTGATGCGTTGTTCTGCTGGAATGTCGCCAAGTTCGTTAAATCTAATGCCATTGTTTATGCGCGCGACAATATGACTATCGGCATAGGCGCAGGCCAGATGAGCCGCGTTTACTCAGCCAAGATAGCCGGTATCAAAGCGGCAGATGAAGGTTTAGAAGTGGCAGGGTCTGCCATGGCTTCTGATGCTTTCTTCCCATTCCGCGACGGTATTGATGCCGCGGCAGCGGTCGGGATCACCTGTGTCATCCAACCAGGTGGTTCTATTCGTGACGATGAAGTCATTGCTGCGGCTGATGAGCATGGTATCGCCATGATCTTTACCGATATGCGCCATTTCCGCCATTAATTAACCCGCTTAACGGAGTCATCAGATGAATATTTTGATTATTGGCAATGGCGGACGGGAACATGCGCTGGGCTGGAAAGCAGCACAGTCACCTTTAGCCGATAAAATTTATGTTGCACCGGGTAATGCTGGTACGGCCCTGGAACCCACACTAGAAAATGTCGATATCGCCGCCACCGACATTGCTGGTTTACTGGCATTTGCGCAAAGCCACGATATTGGTCTAACTATCGTCGGCCCAGAAGCACCACTCGTCATCGGCGTGGTTGATGCCTTCCGCGCAGCGGGCCTGACTATCTTTGGCCCAACGCAAGCCGCAGCCCAATTGGAAGGTTCTAAAGCTTTCACCAAAGATTTCCTGGCGCGCCATAATATTCCAACCGCGTTTTACCAGAATTTCACCGAGGTGGAGCCCGCTTTAGCTTATGTGCGCAAAATTGGTGCACCAATCGTGATTAAAGCTGATGGACTGGCTGCCGGTAAAGGTGTGATTGTGGCAATGACGCTGGAAGAGGCAGAAACCGCAGTTCATGACATGCTCGCTGGCAATGCATTTGGTAATGCCGGCCATCGTATCGTGGTGGAAGAGTTCCTCGATGGTGAAGAAGCCAGCTTTATTGTGATGGTTGATGGTGAAAACGTGTTACCAATGGCCACCAGCCAGGATCATAAGCGCGTTGGTGATGGTGATACTGGCCCGAATACCGGCGGTATGGGCGCTTACTCTCCGGCACCTGTTGTCACGGATGAAGTCCATCAGCGAGTTATGGATCAGGTTATCTGGCCCACCGTACGTGGTATGGCGGCAGAAGGTAATGTTTATACCGGTTTTCTTTACGCAGGATTGATGATCTCCGCCGATGGGCAACCAAAGGTTATCGAATTCAACTGCCGCTTTGGCGACCCGGAAACCCAACCCATCATGTTACGCATGCGTTCAGATTTGGTTGAGTTGTGTTTAGCAGGCGCACAAGGCAAGTTGAACGAGAAAACTTCTGACTGGGATGAACGCCCGTCACTGGGTGTGGTTCTGGCCGCAGGCGGCTATCCAGCGGATTACCGTCAGGGTGATATCATTCATGGGTTACCACAACATGAAGTGGCTGATGGCAAAGTGTTCCATGCTGGAACCAAGCTAGACAGCAATAATAATGTGGTGACCAGCGGTGGCCGCGTGTTGTGTGTGACGGCGCTCGGGGCAACGGTTGCACAGGCACAGCAACATGCCTATAAGCTCGTAGAGAAGATTCAGTGGGAAGGCGCATTCTGCCGCAAGGACATTGGCTATCGAGCTATTGCCCGTGAAAATCGTGGTTCGTGAAGAATAGTGGTTTGTGAAGAATAGTGGCTCGCGGTAAATAACGCTACCGCTGTATTCTGTGGGCACAGTTTGCTGTGCCCTACTTCTTTCGGCCTTATAGACTACCGGCTTTAGGCTCCCAGCGGCAGAAGTCCTGATTAGCAACCAATAGCAATTGCTGTCCTTCCGATGAATCAAGCCACGCGACACCCAATGGTTCTGCGCTATTTGCGCCCCGTTTACTCAACCATGCTTGCGAATTATCATCAAGACTCAGGCGCAACGTTTTCCCAGCACAGGTTGTCACGATACCCTCTTGCCAGCGCCCCTGAATTAACTGAACGTTACCGGCGCGCAGCGCGCTACTCAGTTCCAGAATCCGCTTAGCTTCCAACTGATAAACGGCAATATTATCAACCGAGAGTTGCTCACGCCGTGTTGCCAGTTGGCGCTGCATAAAGCTGACCTGTCCTTGTTCATCAAAACGTAGCTCGACACTTTGTGGATCATCACCCAGGTCATTACGCCAGATTTCCCGCAATACGCCATGTTGATATTCGTAGAAAGTCACGCGAGTGTTACCCCCGGAGTAGGGGCTATAAACGCTCATCAGCACTTGTGGTTGCTGTTGTGCATTATCCTGACGCCATAAACGCACTACACCGCTGTCGGCGATATAACCGCTGGCACTGAATTGAGGGGAGCCTGACTGACTGCTACAGGCGCTGAGACCAAAGGCTAGACCGAGGGTCATCAGCACCCGCTGCATAAACAAAAGGGGCTTTGCCACCCCCCCGTTTATTATTTTCACTGACACACTATTAAGATTTAACAGCGTCTTTCAATGCCTTACCAGAAACAAACGCTGGCATATTAGCTGCAGCAATTTTGATTTCTTTACCGGTTTGTGGGTTGCGGCCAGTGCGCTCATTGCGATGGTTTACTTTGAAGGTACCAAAACCAACCAATTGTACTGCATCACCCTCTTTCAGAGATTCGGTAATTGCAGCCAGTGTGGATTCCAAAGCCGCTTTTGCTTGAGCTTTAGAAAGGTCCGCTTTGTCCGCGATTACGTCAATCAGTTGAGTCTTATTCATAAGTTATCCTTACAGTGTGTTTATCGTTTGCAAAGCATCGAGTGCGACGGATATGCCGATTGACAGCACTCTCCTGCATACACGCACCGATAGCCACTTTTTTTCGCCCCCCAAATGTAGAACAGACAGGGGGCAGATGTGAAGCCTTAAGACGTGACAAATCAGGCGTTAAATCACGTTTTCTTGTCTTATTGCGTTAAATTTATACCAATGTTGCTAACAGCCGCTTCCCGGAGGTCAGAACGTAACCCTTTAATCAGATCCAAATCGCGCTCTTCGCAGTCGGCTAACAGGCGAAAAATCTCCCATTGGATATCCCACTCTTCTTCAATCGCGGGTAAGATTTTCAGCTCGTCATCGGTCATTTCTTTGCCAGCCAATGTCATTTCTAACATCGCAACGGTACGAATTGATGTTTCGCTGATAGCGATAGCATGTTCTAAAGTTTCACCACTCAAACGTGAATGAATAGCTTCACTTAAAGCAATACAGGCATCGATAGCAGGGTAAACACCGTAGATAGCATAGTCATCAGCGGAAGGAATTGCCTCTTCCAGCTTCTCTAATTGGCTATCAAAATTCACTTTAGCGTCTTTTACCACCAATGTTTCCCAGATAAGATCCAGAATACGTCGGTAAACGGCCGGATCACCAAACTCGGTTTCCAGGCAAAATTGCTGATAGTTGGGATACATCCGCTCGCACAAACAAGCCATGAAAGTCAGGTGTTGCCAACTTTCCAGCTTTTCGAGACGTAGATGAATCGGATTACGTATCATGATGAGTTCTCATTATTCATTATCTGCGCGGCAGTGTACCCGAAATTAAATCATATCCCTATGCTTGCCAAGCAAATCAGGACTTTTCCACACCCAACGCTGAAATTGCGGGCGGTTTGAGGCGATAGCATCGGCCCAACGTGTTGGTTCCGGCAAACGGTAACCCGCCATGCAATGTTGAACCCACTCTAATGCGCTGCCAACACTCATCCGGTGACCGGGTGAAATAAATAGCGGATTGCAACGGTTTTTGCTGCGCCATACCCAACCTAGCTGCTCATCGGCATCAACCAAAGGCTGCAATGCGCCGTTATCGTCGCCCAATGGCTCAAAATGCCCGCACAAACGGCTTTTGGCAACACCAATGGTCGGGACATTAACCAGCAAACCAAAATGGCTGGCAACCCCTAAGCGGCGAGGATGCGCTATCCCCTGCCCATCAACTAAAACCAGTTGAGGGCGTTGCTGTATCTGCGCCCAAGCGGCTAATAATGCAGGATACTCACGGAAGGAGAGTAAACCGGGGATATACGGGAGTGAAGTTGCCACGCGGGCAACCTGATATTCCACCAATTCGAGCGAAGGGTAACGTAAAACGGCAATAGTAGCTCGGGTCACTTGCCCCTGCTGCTCAAAACCAACATCTGCCCCCGCGATAAAGCGCACTGACTCACTTGCGATATCATCTTGGAGGCTAATTTCAGATGCGCGTTGAAGCTGTTCTGCCCGTAACGCTTTGGTGTCTACCATCTGCTACCCTGTCTATAGATTGATTATTTTTGGTGATAAGGCTTTGATAATGCATGGACTGCCTTAACAAAAGCACCCGCATGTTCTGGTGGGACATCCTGATGGATACCGTGACCCAGATTAAATACATGCCCTTCACCCTGACCAAAACCGGCCAGAATTGTGCTCACTTCTTCCTCGATACGCGCAGCAGGCGCATAAAGAACGGAAGGGTCCATATTGCCTTGTAGAGCAACTTTATCGCCTACTCGGCGGCGTGCATCGGCAATATCCGTAGTCCAATCCAGTCCCAAAGCATCACAACCGGTGGCGGCCATCGCTTCTAACCATTGTCCTCCGCCTTTGGTGAACAAGGTCACCGGTACCCGACGTCCATCGTTTTCGCGAATCAAACCATCAACGATTTTATGCATGTAACTCAAGGAGAATTCTGCATAATCACGCCCGGTCAATACCCCGCCCCATGTATCAAAGATCATCACAGATTGTGCGCCAGCTTTGATTTGAGCATTGAGATACAAAATGACACTGTCAGCCAATTTATCCAGCAACAGATGCAAAGTCTGCGGCTCGGCATACATCATTTTTTTCAGTTTGGTGAAGGCCTTACTACTGCCACCTTCAACCATATAAGTCGCCAATGTCCACGGGCTGCCGGAAAAGCCAATTAATGGCACCGCACCGGCCAGCTCACGGCGGATAGTTCTCACCGCGTTCATGACATAACCTAATTCCTGCTCTGGATCGGGAATAGGGAGCTTTTCAACATCTGCACGACAGGTAATCGGAGATTGAAAACGTGGACCTTCGCCGGTTTCAAAGTACAACCCCAGCCCCATTGCATCGGGAATAGTCAGAATGTCGGAAAACAGAATCGCCGCATCCAGCGGATAACGACGCAATGGTTGCATCGTTACTTCACAGGCCAATTCAGCATTTTTGCACAGCGACATAAAATCCCCGGCAATAGCGCGGGTGGCTTTATATTCTGGCAAATAGCGGCCGGCCTGGCGCATCATCCACACCGGAGTGACATCTACCGGCTGGCGTAGCAAAGCACGCAGATAGCGATCGTTTTTCAACTCATTCATGATAAGGCTCCCTTAATTATCCGCACGCATTGTAGCATGCCAGATAATACTTTCCTGTAGCAGCTAAAAGCGGCTTTTCGCTATTCTCTGTCGTCGAACTGCTCCTCGCGGCATAATACGACGGTATCTTCAATCAAGCGACGTGCCACGGTGCCTGGTGGTGGCAACAAGGGTAATTGATCATAGCGATACCAACCGGCATTCAGCAGCTCTTTAGGATCGTGTCGCAGCTCACCGCTGTCATACTCCGCCATAAATGCCATCATCAGTGAGTGCGGAAATGGCCACGGCTGCGATGTCACGTAACGTAGGTTTTTAATGTGGATATTACTTTCTTCCAGCACTTCGCGGGATACCGCCTGTTCCAACGTCTCCCCCACTTCGACAAACCCGGCTAACACCGTGTTAATACCACCACGATGGCGAACATGTTGTGCCAATAAAATCTCATCACCGCGGCGAATGGCAACAATCACGCACGGGGCAATTTGTGGGTAATAGCGTTCACGGCAGTGATTGCACAGACAAGCCCACTCGGTGCGGCTGGCATGCATTTGATGACCACAATAGCCACAATAGCGGTGAGAGCGGTAAAACTCGGCTAATTGCACGCCACGACCCGCCAATTGGAACAAACCGCGATCGACATCCAGTAATTGCCGCACTGACCCCATATCCGTAGACATCATCTGGCGAATAAGCCAAACCGCCTGCCCTTGCCATTCACCAATCTGCCTTGCGGTCGCGCCCTGTAATGACCAATTGGCCGCGTTACCTTGTGGTAACTCCCCTTTTGGTAACCATAATTTGTTTTCATGGCTGACAATCCACCAGCCACTTTCTTTACCTGTAAGTTGTAGTTCCATATCGTTGTTGCACAACCTCGACTTCACTGGCAATCTAGAATCCGGCTTGTTACATTTTTGTAACCCATTATTACTTCACGGAGTCGATCTCATGCTTAACCGACTAGAAAGCCTGACTCAACGCGTTGGCGGCAGTAATGAATTAATTGATCAATGGCTTCATGCACGTAAAGAACTTTTAGTCTCGTATTGCACAGTGATCGGTATTAAGCCACAAAAAGGAAAGCATACCCCGCTTAATGAAAAAGCGCTGGAGAACTTTTGCCATAATCTGGTGGATTACCTCTCCTCCGGACACTTCCATATCTACGATAGAATTATCAAACAAGTAGAAGGTGCGTCTAGCCCGAAAATGGCTCTGACGACCAAAGTTTATCCCGCTTTAAAAAATAACACTCAAACTATCATGGCATTCCATGATCGTTATACAAACATTGAGATAGACGACGATAGCTGCACCGAGTTTCAACAAGCTTTATCCGATATCGGGGAAGCGCTTGATGCTCGTTTTCGGCTGGAAGATCAACTTATTCAATGGGCTGCAGAGTCATGGCAAGCCGCTCAGTCAGTGGATCAAGCAGGGCAAGTAAAATAGTCCACTGATCAGCGCAGGTTTGTAGTTTTCATTCAACCTCAATACCCAAAGTGATTGAGATTGCAGGTAGGCAGCAAGTGAATGAATTCCGATGAGCTTACACAGGTAAGTGATTCGGGTGAATGAACATAGCTAACACCGCTGCAATTTCAAGTAAGAAGGGTATATACTGAGGTTTCTTGTCGGAGTGCCTAGCATCTGTTTTCTTCAGAAAGCAAATGCAGGCTGAGACCGTTAATTCGGGATCCGCGGAACCTGATCGGGTTAATACCCGCGAAGGGAACAAGAGTAATTTATCGCTACAGGCCCGGTATTCCCCTTACAGGTGGCTGCCGGTCACTGGCCAACATCGTTACTCCCGCCAAGCTCCAGACAAGCAATTTTCCCTATAAACCACATTGGCTCTATAACCACATTGGTAGGAATTGCTATGTCTAATAATACAATTTTTAATAATACAACCGCTAACGATTCATCACGCCCACGCCACTCTATTCCACGAAAACAGCAACGTGAACAAGCTCAGTCGTTTATTGATACCTTGCAAGGTGTCACTTTCCCCAACTCACAACGTATTTATCTGCAAGGCTCACGGCCCGATATTCAAGTGCCAATGCGCGAGATCCAACTCAGCCCAACATTGATCGGTGGTGGAAAAGACGATCCTCGCTATGAGGATAACGAAGCCATTCCGGTGTATGACACCTCCGGCCCTTATGGCGATCCCAGCGCTAAACTGGATGTCCATGCCGGTTTGCCCAAATTACGCGACAGCTGGATAACCGATCGTCAGGATACCGTGGCACTGACCTCCGTTAGCTCTGGTTTTACTCAACAACGTTTGGCTGATGAAGGTTTGGATCATTTGCGTTTTGAGCATCTTCCCCGCCCGAAGAAAGCCGTCGAAGGCAAATGTGTTACTCAATTACATTACGCCCGCCAAGGGATCATCACCCCAGAAATGGAGTTCATTGCACTGCGAGAAAATATGGGGCGTGAACGTATTCGCGGCGAAGTCTTGCGCCAGCAACATCCGGGGCAAGCATTTGGTGCACATCTGCCCGACAATATCACCGCAGAATTTGTCCGACAGGAAGTCGCTGCGGGGCGGGCCATCATTCCTGCGAATATTAACCACCCCGAATCTGAACCGATGATTATTGGTCGTAACTTTTTAGTAAAAGTAAACGCCAACATCGGTAACTCTGCCGTGACCTCCTCCATTGAGGAAGAAGTGGAAAAACTGGTGTGGTCTACTCGCTGGGGTGCTGACACCGTGATGGACTTGTCCACTGGCCGCTATATTCATGAAACCCGTGAATGGATACTGCGTAATAGCCCGGTCCCTATTGGCACTGTCCCTATCTATCAAGCGCTGGAAAAAGTGAATGGGGTAGCGGAAAACCTGACGTGGGAAATGTTCCGCGACACCTTGCTAGAGCAGGCTGAACAAGGTGTCGATTACTTCACCATTCATGCTGGCGTACTGCTGCGCTATGTGCCGATGACCGCCAAACGGCTGACCGGTATTGTCTCTCGCGGCGGGTCGATTATGGCGAAATGGTGCCTTTCTCATCATCAGGAAAACTTCCTGTACCAGCATTTCCGCGAAATTTGCCAAATTTGTGCCGCCTATGATGTTTCATTATCACTGGGTGATGGCCTGCGCCCTGGTTCTATTCAGGATGCGAATGATGAAGCTCAGTTTGCCGAACTGCATACCTTGGGTGAATTGACCAGAATTGCCTGGGAATATGATGTGCAGGTGATGATAGAAGGCCCCGGGCATGTGCCAATGCAGATGATTCGCCGCAATATGACCGAAGAGTTGGAGCATTGCCACGAAGCGCCATTTTATACCTTAGGCCCATTGACCACGGATATTGCCCCCGGTTATGACCATTTCACCTCCGGTATCGGTGCGGCCATGATTGGCTGGTTCGGTTGTGCCATGCTGTGTTACGTCACCCCCAAAGAGCATCTTGGGCTTCCCAATAAAGAAGATGTAAAACAGGGTCTTATCACCTATAAAATCGCAGCTCATGCCGCTGATCTGGCCAAAGGCCATCCCGGTGCGCAGATCCGCGACAACGCCATGTCGAAAGCGCGCTTTGAATTCCGCTGGGAAGATCAGTTCAATTTAGCCCTCGATCCTGAAACAGCACGAGCCTATCACGACGAAACCCTGCCGCAAGAATCTGGCAAGGTCGCTCACTTTTGCTCTATGTGTGGGCCGAAGTTCTGTTCGATGAAGATTTCACAAGAAGTGAGAGATTATGCCACCAGGCAAGAACAGGCAGCTGCTCAACCCATTGAAGTACTGCAATCGGGTATGGATCAGATGTCAGCCGAGTTCCGCTCTCGTGGCAGTGAATTGTATCTCAGCAAATCACATCACAACCCAGCGAATCTGAAAGCGGAGACTGATAATGAAACCATCTGATACACCACTCTTCTCCGCCGAGAAGGGTTTTCCGACGACTGAACAGCGCCTTGGCTTGTATCCGGTCGTCGATTCTGTGCTATGGATAGAACGCCTGCTGGCGGCGGGGGTAACCACTATCCAATTACGTATCAAGGACTTAGATGATTCTCAGGTAGAGCAGGATATTGCCGCAGCAATTGCATTGGGCAAACGCTATCAAGCACGCTTATTTATTAATGATTACTGGCGGCTGGCGATTAAGCATGGCGCTTACGGTGTGCATCTGGGGCAGGAAGATTTGGAGACCACTGATTTGGCCGCCATACAACAAGCAGGATTGCGGCTCGGAGTATCTACCCACGATGAGCACGAACTGGCGATAGCTAAAGCTGTGCGGCCTTCTTACATTGCAATGGGTCATATCTTCCCGACCCAAACTAAGCAAATGCCGTCATCCCCTCAGGGGCTGGCGGTGCTCAAGCAGATGGTGGAAAACACGCCGGACTACCCCACCGTCGCTATCGGTGGCATCAGTATTGAGCGAGTCCCCGCCGTATTGGCAACCGGCGTGGGCAGTGTGGCTGTCGTGAGCGCCATTACCCAAGCCGAGGATTGGCAGCAAGCCACGGCACAATTGCTACGTCTGATTGAGGGTAAGGGGCTGAACGATGATAAACAAGCATGAGCTGAGTGACAGCGAATTCTTGCGCTACAGCCGCCAATTGCTGCTGGAAGATATTGGCCCGGAGGGCCAGCTGAAGCTGAAAAGTGCCCGCGTGTTGATCATCGGTCTGGGTGGCCTTGGCTCCCCCGCCGCGCTCTATTTGGCGGCCGCGGGTATCGGCAAATTATTACTGGCTGACGATGACCAATTGGATTTAACCAATTTACAGCGCCAAATCCTGTACCGTACCACCGATATCAACCAAACCTCTGCCAGCAACCAAACTAAAGTGCGATTAGCCCAGCGTCATTTGCAAAATCTTAACCCGCTGGTTGAGATTATCACCTTCGATACTCGCCTGGCAGGTGCGACATTGGCTGATGCAGTGACCAGTGCTGATTTGGTGCTCGATTGCAGTGACAACATGGAAACCCGCCATCAGGTGAACGCCGCCTGTATCACTGCACAAAAGACCTTAATCAGTGGCAGTGCGGTGGGGTTTAGCGGGCAGTTGCTGGTGATTGAGCCACCTTTTTCCCACGGTTGCTACGCCTGTCTTTATCCCGATAAAGAACTGCCGCAGCGCAACTGCCGTACATCGGGCGTCTTGGGGCCGGTGGTCGGCGTTATCGGCACCTTACAAGCACTGGAAGCCATCAAAATGTTGGCTGGTCTTCCGTCAGCATTGAGCGGGAAGTTACGCTTATTCGATGGCAAGCAGCAAAGCTGGAGCACCTTGCAACTGACACGGGCGAAGCATTGCCCTGTCTGTGGAGGCTCACAGTGAAGAGCGACCATATAAATATTGTGCTTAATGATCAGCCGCTTGAGGTGGAATACACAATAACCGTCGAAAAGTTGCTCCAACAACTGAACCACCACCAGTTGGGAACCGCGCTGGCGGTCAATCAGGTCATCATCCCGCGTACTGACTGGGAAGGGTATCAGTTGCACGAGGGTGACAACATTTTGCTATTCCATGCCATTGCCGGAGGCTGACATGCTGAAGATCGCCGATACCACTTTTACCTCACGTTTATTTACCGGTACGGGCAAATTTGCCACGGCTGAATTGATGCTGGAAGCACTACGCGCCTCCGGTTCACAACTGATTACCATGGCAATGAAGCGGGTAGATCTCCAGGCCGGTAACGATGCCATTCTTGCACCGTTGCGCCAACTAGGCGTGCGCTTACTGCCTAATACATCTGGAGCGAAAACTGCGCAAGAAGCTATTTTCGCCGCGCGCCTGGCACGTGAAGCACTAGGAACCCATTGGGTAAAACTGGAAATTCATCCAGATGTGAAGTATTTGCTGCCCGATCCAATAGAAACCCTCAAGGCCGCCGAAATATTGGTGAAAGAGGGATTTGTGGTTCTGCCTTACTGCGGCGCAGACCCGGTATTGTGTAAACGGCTGGAAGAAGTCGGCTGTGCTACCGTCATGCCATTGGGGGCACCTATTGGATCAAATTTGGGATTGCGTACTCGTGACTTTCTGCAAATTATTATCGAGCAGGCCAAAGTGCCAGTGGTGGTTGATGCCGGTATTGGTGCGCCAAGCCATGCACTTGAAGCTATAGAACTAGGCGCTGATGCTGTTCTGGTGAATACCGCGATTGCTGTTGCTCGCTCACCGGTACAAATGGCTCATGCATTTCGCTTAGCGGTAGAATCTGGCGAATTGGCGCGTCAGGCAGGGCTTGGTAACCGACAATTTGATAAGGCAATAGCCACCAGCCCACTGACCGGTTTCCTCAGCCAGCTTGAGGAAGAAAATCATGTCTGAGGGATTCAGCCAGCGCTGGCAGCAATTGAATTGGGATGATATTTCTCTGCGCATTAACAGTAAAACCGCCGCAGATGTTGAGCGAGCTATTCACGCGGTAAAACCCAGTCGTGAAGATCTCATGGCATTGATTTCACCTGCGGCTCTGGCTTATTTGGAGCCGATGGCGCAGAAAGCCCAACAGCTGACACGCCAGCGTTTTGGTAATACCGTCAGTTTTTATGTGCCGCTTTATCTTTCCAATCTGTGCGCCAATGATTGTACTTACTGCGGTTTTTCGATGAGCAATCGCATCAAGCGCAAAACATTGGATGAAACTGAAATCATCCGTGAGTGTGAAGCCATCAAAGCACTGGGCTTCGAACACTTGCTGCTGGTCACTGGTGAGCATCAGGCAAAAGTGGGAATGGACTATTTCCGCCGTCATTTCCCAACTATCCGCAGTCAATTCAGCTCGCTGATGATGGAAGTTCAACCATTGGCAGAAGAAGAGTATGCAGAGCTCAAAACGCTGGGATTGGATGGTGTGATGGTTTATCAAGAAACCTATCATCCGGGGACTTATCAGCAACATCATGTACGCGGCCATAAACAGGATTTTCATTGGAGGCTGGCGACTCCTGATCGCCTGGGACGCGCGGGGATCGATAAGATCGGATTAGGTGCATTGATTGGCTTGTCTGGCAGTTGGCGTACCGACTGCTACATGCTGGCGGAGCATCTGTTTTACCTGCAACAAACTTATTGGCAGAGTCGTTACTCAATTTCATTCCCACGTTTACGTCCATGTGCCGGGGGAATTGAGCCCGCATCTCTAATGAGTGAATCACAATTGCTGCAACTGATTTGTGCTTTCCGTCTTTTCGCACCGGATGTGGAACTGTCACTCTCGACTCGAGAATCACCATTCTTCCGCGATAACGTGATTCCGCTGGCGATAAATAATGTCAGTGCGGGGTCGAAAACTCAGCCGGGTGGATATGCCGATGACCATCCAGAGCTTGAGCAATTTGCCCCCCATGACAATCGAACGCCTGAGCAGGTGGCTCACGCACTAACGCTGGCAGGGCTACAACCTGTATGGAAGGATTGGGATCGTCATTTTGGGCGCATATCCCAATAAACTTCGTACTTTTTTCTGAAAAATAAGCAAAAAAAAAACCGCCCCGAAAGGAGCGGTTTTTACGTTGGTGACAAACAAAGAGATTAGTCTTTGCTGTTACCAAAACCAGCGTTGAGCAATTCAGCCAGGTTAGCAGTCGCTTCGTCCGCGCTCACTTGCGGAACTACTGGTGCTTCACCCTGTGCTTTACGGCGCATACGATCCTGATGATAAGCGTAACCGGTACCGGCTGGGATCAGACGGCCCACGATAACGTTCTCTTTCAGGCCACGCAGTTCATCACGTTTACCGGCAACTGCCGCTTCAGTAAGAACGCGCGTGGTTTCCTGGAACGAAGCCGCAGAGATGAAGGACTCGGTCGCCAAGGATGCCTTGGTGATACCCAGCAGGTCACGTGTGAACGTAGCCTCGATTTTGCCTTCAGCTGCCAGCTTGCGGTTAGCGATTTTAACGCGAGACATTTCTGCCTGCTCGCCTTCCAGGAAGTCGGTGCTACCTGCATCAACGATGGTGCCTTTACGCAGCATCTGACGAACGATAACTTCAATGTGCTTATCGTTAATCTTAACGCCTTGCAGACGGTAAACTTCCTGCACTTCGTTGGTGATGTAACGAGTTACCGCGTGAACGCCACGCAGACGCAGAATGTCGTGTGGAGATTCTGGGCCATCGGAAACCACGTCACCGCGTTCTACGATTTCACCTTCGAACACGTTGAGCTGACGCCATTTCGGAATCATCTCTTCGTATGCATCACTACCATCCAACGGTGAGATAACCAGACGGCGCTTGCCTTTGGTCTCTTTACCAAACGAGATGATCCCGCTGATTTCAGCCAGGATTGCAGGCTCTTTCGGACGACGTGCTTCGAACAAGTCAGCAACACGCGGCAGACCGCCGGTAATATCCTTGGTACCGCTTGATTCCTGAGGAATACGCGCCAGGGTATCACCCGCACCGATCTGAATACCGTCTTCCAGCTGTACAATCGCTTTACCTGGCAGGAAGTATTGAGCAGGCATATCAGTACCTGGGATCAATACGTCGTTGCCTTTGGCATCAACGATTTTCAGTGCCGGACGCAGATCTTTACCGCTACCGGTACGCTCTGCGCTATCCAATACCACCAGAGAAGACAAACCAGTCAGTTCGTCGGTCTGGCGTGTAATGGTCTGGCCGTCAACCATGTCCGCGAAGCGGATGAAACCGCTCACTTCGGTCACAACTGGCATGATGTGCGGATCCCAGTTAGCAACGGTTTCGCCGCCCTGGACTTCTGCACCATCGCCTTTAGCCATTACAGCACCGTAAGGCACTTTGTAGCTTTCTTTAGTACGGCCGAATTCGTCGATCAGTTTCAGCTCGGTATTACGAGAAGTAATAACCAGCTTGCCCGCTGCATTGGTAACGAACTTGACGTTGCTCAGTTTCAAGCTGCCTTTGTTCTTAACCTGAATGCTGGATTCTGCTGCCGCACGAGATGCCGCACCACCGATGTGGAACGTACGCATCGTAAGCTGGGTACCCGGCTCACCGATGGACTGTGCTGCAATAACACCAACCGCTTCACCTTTGTTGATGATGTGACCACGTGCCAGGTCGCGACCATAGCAGTTTGCACACACACCAAAGTCAGTTTCGCAGCTTACTACGGAACGAACTTTAACGCTGTCGACGGAGTTTTCTTCTAACAGATCACACCATTTTTCGTCCAACAGGGTGTTACGCGGAACCAGAATATCAGCCGTACCCGGTTTGATAACTTCTTCAGCAGTCACACGACCCAGAACGCGATCGCGCAGTGGCTCTTTAACATCACCACCTTCGATAACCGGGGTCATTACGATACCGTTATGGGTACCACAATCGTCTTCGGTTACGACCAGATCCTGTGCCACGTCAACTAAACGACGGGTCAGGTAACCGGAGTTCGCAGTTTTCAATGCGGTATCCGCCAAACCTTTACGCGCACCGTGGGTTGAGATGAAGTACTGAAGTACGTTCAAACCTTCACGGAAGTTCGCGGTGATTGGCGTTTCAATGATCGAGCCATCTGGCTTAGCCATCAGACCACGCATCCCTGCCAGCTGACGAATCTGTGCAGCAGAACCACGCGCACCGGAGTCGGCCATCATAAAGATGCTGTTGAATGACACTTGCTGTTCGACTACGCCGTCACGGTTGACAACATCTTCTACAGACAAGTTATCCATCATCGCCTTGGCAACACGTTCGTTAGCCGCGGCCCAGATATCGATCACTTTGTTATAACGTTCGCCTGCTGTTACCAGACCGGATTGGAACTGTTCCTGGATCTCGGCAACTTCAGTTTCAGCTTCTTCGATGATCCCTGCTTTCGCTTCTGGGATAACCATGTCATCGATACCTACAGAGGCGCCTGAGCGCGCTGCGTAAGCAAAACCGGTGTACATGATCTGGTCAGCAAAGATAACCGTTGGCTTCAAGCCCAGGATGCGGTAACAGGTGTTCAGCATCTTGGAGATAGCTTTTTTGCCCAGCGGCTGGTTAACGATAGAGTAAGGCAGGCCTTTCGGGACGATCATCCACAAAATAGCACGGCCTACAGTCGTATCGATAATGCTGGTACGCGAAGTGCTTTCGCCTTCGGTATTACGAATTTCTTCAGTAATACGGACTTTTACCCGCGCATGCAGAGATGCCAAGCCAGCGCGATAAATACGCTCAGCTTCTTTCGGGCCAGTCAGTACCATGCCTTCGCCTTTAGCGTTAACACAGTCACGGGTCATGTAATACAGACCCAATACAACGTCCTGAGAAGGAACGATGATTGGCTCGCCGTTCGCTGGTGACAGGATGTTGTTGGTAGACATCATCAACGCACGTGCTTCTAACTGAGCTTCCAGTGTCAGCGGTACGTGAACAGCCATTTGGTCACCATCGAAGTCGGCGTTATATGCCGCACAAACCAGTGGGTGCAACTGGATTGCTTTACCTTCGATCAGAACCGGTTCAAACGCCTGGATACCCAAACGGTGAAGGGTTGGTGCACGGTTCAGCAGCACTGGGTGTTCGCGGATAACTTCATCCAGGATATCCCAAACAACCGCTTCTTCACGCTCAACCATCTTCTTGGCGGCTTTAATGGTGGTAGCAAGACCACGCAATTCCAGCTTGCCGTAGATGAACGGTTTGAACAGCTCAAGAGCCATTTTCTTCGGCAGACCGCACTGATGCAGACGCAGGTATGGACCAACGGTAATAACCGAACGACCTGAGTAGTCAACACGTTTACCCAGCAAGTTCTGACGGAAACGACCTTGCTTACCTTTGATCATGTCAGCCAGTGACTTCAACGGACGCTTGTTAGAGCCGGTAATCGCACGACCGCGACGGCCGTTATCCAGCAATGCATCTACTGCTTCTTGCAGCATACGCTTTTCGTTGCGCACGATGATGTCCGGAGCAGCCAAGTCCAGCAGGCGTTTCAGACGGTTGTTACGGTTGATCACGCGACGATACAAATCGTTCAGATCAGAAGTCGCAAAACGACCGCCATCCAGTGGAACCAATGGACGCAGATCTGGCGGCAATACCGGCAACACTGTCAGGATCATCCACTCTGGCTTGTTGCCAGACTGTACGAACGCTTCCAGCAGCTTGATACGCTTGGTCAGCTTCTTACGCTTGGTTTCAGAATTTGTTTCGTTCAATTCTTCGCGCAGGATCTCGCACTCTGCTTCCAGATCCATGTTTTTCAACAAGGCCTGAATAGCTTCGGCGCCCATTTTCGCGTCGAACTCATCACCAAACTCTTCCAACGCGTCCAGATACTGCTCTTCAGTCAGGATCTGACGACGTTCCAGGTTGGTCATACCGCCTTCAACAACCACATAGGATTCGAAGTACAGCACACGTTCGATGTCACGTAATGGCATATCCAGCAGCAAACCGATGCGGGATGGCAGCGATTTCAGGAACCAGATGTGCGCAGTCGGAGAAGCCAGTTCGATGTGACCCATACGCTCACGGCGTACTTTGGTTTGAGTCACTTCAACGCCGCATTTCTCACAAATAACACCGCGGTGTTTCAAACGCTTGTACTTACCGCACAGGCATTCGTAATCTTTTACTGGGCCAAAGATACGGGCGCAGAAAAGGCCGTCACGTTCTGGTTTGAACGTACGGTAGTTAATGGTTTCCGGCTTTTTAACTTCACCGAATGACCAGGAACGGATCATGTCTGGCGAGGCCAGAGCAATTTTGATCGCATCAAACTCTTCGGTCTTAGTTTGCGCTTTCAGAAACTTTAATAAGTCTTTCACGGATTGGCTCCTGTCGGAGTTAGACCTGATAGGCGCCCAAACCTAAGCATATAAAAACCTAAGTTTGAGCGCCCCTGTGACCAGTGCGAACCACCAGCAAGCTCCCGGCTATGAGAGCTTGCCGTCTGGCGAAGAATTACTCTTCTTCCAGCTCGATATTGATGCCCAGCGAGCGGATTTCTTTCAACAATACGTTGAACGACTCCGGCATGCCTGGTTCCATACGGTGATCGCCATCCACGATGTTTTTGTACATCTTGGTACGGCCGTTTACATCGTCGGACTTGACGGTAAGCATTTCCTGCAATGTGTACGCGGCGCCATAAGCTTCCAACGCCCACACTTCCATCTCACCGAAGCGCTGACCACCGAACTGAGCCTTACCACCCAGCGGCTGCTGAGTAACCAGGCTGTAAGAACCGGTAGAACGCGCATGCATCTTGTCATCAACCAAGTGGTTCAGTTTCAGCATGTACATGTAGCCGACAGTAACCTGACGCTCGAATTGCTCGCCGGTACGGCCGTCAAACAGAGTAATCTGACCAGAAGTTGGCAGGCCACCCAGCTGTAACAGCTCCTTGATTTCTTTCTCTGTCGCACCATCGAAGACTGGTGTCGCGATTGGCATACCTTTTTTCAGGTTCTCAGCCAGACGCAGTACTTCGTCATCGGTGAAGGTACTCAGATCAACTTTCTGACAAACGCTATCGCCCAGATCGTAGGCTTTCTGGATGAACTCACGCAGTTTGGCAACTTCTTCCTGCTTTTTCAGCATGGCGTTGATTTTCTCGCCGATGCCTTTCGCTGCCATCCCTAAGTGGGTTTCCAAAATCTGACCGATGTTCATACGCGATGGTACGCCCAGCGGGTTCAGAACGATGTCTACCGGCGTACCGTTTTCATCGTAAGGCATATCTTCGATCGGGTTAATCTTAGAGATAACACCTTTGTTACCGTGACGACCGGCCATCTTGTCACCCGGTTGAATCTGACGTTTAACGGCCAGATACACCTTGACGATCTTCAGCACGCCTAGTGCTAAATCATCACCTTGGGTGATCTTACGACGTTTGGCATCCATCTTCTTCTCGAATTCGGATTTCATTTCGTCGTACTGCTCTGCCAACTGTTCCAGCTGGTTTTGCTTGTCTTCGTCAGTCAGGCCAAGTTCCAGCCAGCGGTCACGTGGTAATTTGCTCAGCTTGTCAGCTTCGATGCCACCAGAAACCAGTACAGCATGGATACGTGCAAACAGGCCCGCTTCCAGGATCTGCAACTCTTCCGTCAGGTCTTTCTTAGCCTGCTTCAGTTGCATCTCTTCGATTTCCAATGCACGTTTGTCTTTTTCTACGCCGTCGCGAGTAAAGACTTGTACATCAATAACCGTACCGGAAACACCGTTTGGTACACGCAGAGAAGAGTCTTTAACATCAGACGCTTTCTCACCGAAGATCGCACGTAACAGCTTCTCTTCTGGCGTCAGTTGGGTTTCACCTTTAGGTGTTACCTTACCAACCAGAATGTCACCACCAGTCACTTCAGCACCGATATACACGATACCGGACTCATCCAGTTTGGAGAGCGCAGCTTCACCCACGTTCGGGATGTCAGCAGTGATCTCTTCTGGCCCCAGCTTGGTGTCACGAGACACACATGCCAGTTCCTGAATGTGGATAGTTGTGAAGCGATCTTCTTGCACCACGCGCTCGGAGACCAAGATGGAGTCTTCGAAGTTGTAACCGTTCCAAGGCATGAACGCTACGCGCATGTTCTGACCCAATGCCAGTTCGCCCAGGTCTGTAGATGGGCCATCTGCCAGCACGTCACCGCGCTCGATTGGCTCACCCAGATTCACACACGGCATCTGGTTGATACAGGTGTTCTGGTTAGAACGGGTGTATTTGGTCAGGTTATAAATATCAATACCTGCTTCGCCCGGATGCATCTCGTCTTCGTTAACTTTAATCACGATACGAGATGCATCTACGTACTGAACGGTACCGCCACGTTTGGCTACAGAGGTTACCCCTGAGTCAACCGCTACCGCACGTTCCATACCAGTACCCACCAACGGCTTATCAGCGCGCAGAGTAGGAACTGCCTGACGTTGCATGTTCGCACCCATCAGGGCACGGTTGGCGTCATCGTGTTCCAAGAATGGAATCAGAGAAGCACCAACGGACACCACCTGTTGAGTGGAAACGTCCATGTAGTCAACTTGATCGCGGCTGAACAGGCTTGATTCGCCTTTGCTACGACAAGTGACCAAGTCTTCGATGAAGCGGCCGTCTTCGTCCAAGTTGGAGTTCGCCTGAGCGATAACGAAGTTGCCTTCTTCAATAGCAGACAGATAATTAATTTCATCGGTCACCACACCCTCGCGGACGCGACGATAAGGGGTTTCCAGGAAACCATACTCGTTGGTCTGTGCGTACACGGACAAGGAGTTGATCAGACCGATGTTTGGACCTTCTGGCGTTTCGATTGGACATACGCGACCGTAGTGAGTCGGGTGTACGTCTCGAACTTCAAAGCCAGCACGTTCACGGGTCAAACCACCCGGGCCCAATGCAGAGATACGGCGTTTATGCGTAATCTCAGACAACGGGTTGTTCTGGTCCATAAATTGTGACAACTGACTGGAACCAAAGAACTCTTTCACCGCAGCCGAAATAGGCTTGGCGTTGATCATGTCCTGAGGCATCAGTGTGTCGAGGTCGCCCAGAGACAAACGCTCTTTCACTGCACGCTCAACACGAACCAGACCAACACGGAACTGGTTTTCAGCCATTTCACCAACGGAACGAATACGACGGTTGCCTAAGTGGTCGATATCATCCACTTCGCCTTTACCGTTACGGATATCGATGAGCTTCTTCATCACTTCGGTGATGTCTTCTTTGCTCAGGATACCGGAACCTTCGATCTCGTCACGCAGCAGTGAACGGTTGAACTTCATCCGGCCAACCGCAGACAAATCATAGCGGTCTTCAGAGAAGAACAGATTCTCAAACAGATTTTCTGCTGCTTCACGTGTTGGTGGCTCACCAGGACGCATCATACGGTAAATCTCAACCAAAGCGCTCAGACGATCGCTGGTTGGGTCAACACGCAGAGTCTCGGAGATATAAGCACCGTGATCCAGGTCGTTGGTGAATAATGTTTCGATTTGCTTGTGACCGGCCTGGCTCAGTTTAGCCAGCAGATCCAGTGACAGCTCCATGTTGGCTGCACAGATAAGCTCACCAGTGTTCTCATCGATGTAGTCTTTAGCGACCACTTTACCGGCAATGTATTCAACCGGAACTTCGATGCGATCAATGCCGTCTTTTTCAAGCTGGCGAATATGACGTGCAGTAATACGACGCGCTTTCTCGACGTAAACTTTGCCATTCGCTTCAATATCAAAGGAAGCCGTTTCACCGCGCAGGCGCTCAGGAACCAATTCCATCTGCAGCTTGTTGTCACGAATCTCAAAGACCACTTTTTCAAAGAACAGATCCAGGATCTGTGCAGTGGTGAAATTCAATGCACGCAGAATGATTGTTGCCGGCAACTTACGACGACGGTCAATACGGACAAACAGGTTGTCTTTCGGGTCAAACTCGAAATCTAACCATGAACCGCGGTAAGGGATGATACGTGCGTTATACAGCACTTTACCCGATGAATGGGTTTTACCCTTATCGCTGTCAAAGAATACGCCAGGACTACGATGCAGCTGAGATACGATAACCCTCTCAGTACCGTTAATGACAAAGGTACCGTTCTCGGTCATGAGTGGAATTTCACCCATGTAGACTTCTTGTTCTTTGATGTCTTTGACCGTACCTTCCGGGGCTTCGCGCTCATAGATGACCAGGCGCAGTTTCACGCGCAGCGGTGCTGAATAAGTCACACCACGGATCTGGCACTCTTTGACGTCAAATACTGGCTCACCAAGACGGTAGCTAACGTATTGCAGCTCCGAATTGCCGCTGTAGCTCTGAATTGGAAAAACAGAACGGAATGCTGCTTCCAGGCCGTACTGTCCTTCTGGATCTTGCTCGATGAATTTCTGGAACGAGTCAAGTTGGATAGAAAGGAGATAAGGTATGTCCAAAACTTGTGGACGTTTACCAAAATCCTTACGAATACGTTTTTTCTCGGTATAGGAGTAAACCATAGGGTTCCTCAGCTCGCTGAAAAGTCGACCCACTCTGTCTGCCCTGAAACCAGGACAGGTCGTGCAACACTATTATTTAGAACGAGAAGTCGAAACACTTCTCGGAATACTCTTTTCTATCACTCTTAAACCATTTCATCGCGTTACTTTGACTACCGAGCTACCCGAGTGGGTCGTAGCTGAGAACGCAGTATATTAAGTCGTCAATAGAAAGGAATATTAGGGGTTAGTTAGCCGCTAAACAGTGTGAAATGCGACTAACGCCCTACAGCGCAAAAAGGCTGATGACTAAAAAGTCACCAGCCATCAGCCTATAAGTCAGGCTGCGAACTCAAAGCTTAACTTACTTGATCTCAACAGAAGCACCAGCTTCTTCCAGAGATTTTTTCAGAGACTCAGCTTCGTCTTTGTTCACGCCTTCTTTCAGAACTGCAGGTGCAGATTCAACCAGGTCTTTAGCTTCTTTCAAGCCCAGGCCAGTTGCGCCGCGAACAGCTTTGATTACTGCAACTTTGTTGTCGCCGAATGAAGCCAGAACAACGTTGAATTCAGTTTGTTCTTCTACAGCTTCAGCAGCAGCAGCAGGACCTGCAGCAACAGCAGCAGCTGAAACGCCGAATTTCTCTTCCATAGCAGAGATCAGTTCAACGATTTCCATTACAGACAGAGCTGCAACGCCTTCCAGAATTTGGTCTTTAGTGATAGTTGACATAACAATTGTTCCTAAAATACAGAAATAGTTTATACGTTAAAAAGCAACGATGGCGAAAAAAGGCAATTATGCAGCTTCTTTCTGATCGCGCAGCGCAGCCAGAGTACGAACCAATTTGCCAGCAGCGGCTTCTTTCATGGTTCCCATCAGACGTGCGATTGCTTCTTCGTAGGTTGGCAGAGTTGCCAGGCGGTCGATCTGAGCCGCAGGGATTAACTCGCCTTCAAAGGCTGCTGCTTTAACCTCAAATTTCGCATTATCTTTAGCAAAAGCTTTGAACAAACGAGCAGCTGCGCCCGGGTGTTCTGAAGAGAATGCAATCAAGGTTGGACCAACAAACGTGTCTTTCAGGCACTCAAACGGAGTCCCTTCAACTGCGCGTGACAGCAAGGTGTTACGAACAACTTGCATGTGAACGCCAGCTTCACGACCTGCTTTACGCAGTTCAGTCATTTTATCAACGGTAACGCCACGGGAATCCGCAACAACCGCAGACAGCGCACCTTTGGCTACTTCTTTAACTTCAGCAACAATCGCTTGTTTGCCTTGAAGATTTAGTGCCATTAGTTCTTGCTCCTGGATTAACCGGGGATTAATTCCCCGGAACTCACGTCACCCAAAACATTACTAAGTTGCAATGAATGGGCGTTGAAACACGGTGAGCAGAATCCAGCAAAGGCCATTCTTTTTTATTCTTGTTAAACAAAAAATAAAAAAACGCTTCAGGTTCTGTCACCGTCTACGCAGGAAATTAAGTGTTTTACAACACACCTGCGGTCTTGGACGGAGGCTTGGATAAGGCCAAGCTCCAACCGAAAAATTCTGTTCTTCTGCTTATCGGACATTTATGATTAACAAATGAGCCATCAACAGAAGCATGGGCGTAAGATTCTAGACAAACCTTACGCCCACGTAAAGCGATAAAAGCAATTAGTGATTAGTTCACTACTGCTGACAGACCGCTTTGATCAATAGCAACGCCGGCGCCCATGGTGGTGGACAGGCTGATTTTCTTGATATAAACGCCTTTCGCTGTAGCAGGTTTAGCACGCTTCAGCGCAACAACCAGAGATTCTAAGTTTTCTTTCAACTTCTCTGAGTCGAAATCAACTTTACCAATGGTAGTGTGGATAATACCGTTTTTATCGTTACGATAACGAACCTGACCTGCTTTAGCGTTCTTAACTGCTTCAGCAACGTTAGGAGTAACAGTACCCACTTTAGGGTTAGGCATCAGGCCACGTGGGCCCAAGATTTGGCCCAATTGACCAACAACGCGCATTGCATCTGGAGAAGCAATAACAACGTCGAAGTTCATTTCGCCTTTCTTGATTTGATCAGCCAGATCTTCCATACCTACCAATTCAGCGCCTGCTTCTTTCGCAGCTTCAGCGTTTGCACCCTGAGCGAAAACAGCAACGCGGACTGAACGGCCAGTACCGTGTGGCAACACAGTTGCACCACGAACGTTCTGGTCAGATTTACGTGCATCGATACCGAGGTTAACGGCAACGTCCACGCTTTCTACGAATTTAGCAGTAGCCAGCTCTTTCAGCAGGGCAACAGCTTCGTTGATATCGTATTGCTTAGTAACATCAACTTTGTCACGGATCACGCGCATGCGCTTGGTCAGCTTAGCCATTTATTAACCCTCCACTACCAGGCCCATGGAACGAGCAGTACCTTCGATTGAACGCATCATAGCGTCAACGTCAGCACCAGTCATATCCGCAGCTTTGGTTTCTGCGATTTCACGGACCTGAGCACCGGTCACAGTCCCTACTTTGTCTTTGTTCGGCTTGCCGGAACCAGACTTAATACCTGCCGCTTTTTTCAGCAGAACTGCTGCTGGCGGGGTTTTAGTAACGAAAGTGAAAGAGCGGTCAGAATAAACTGTAATAACAACAGGAATTGGCAGGCCTTTTTCAATGCTTTCAGTTTTAGCATTAAACGCTTTACAGAATTCCATGATGTTAACACCCTGCTGACCCAATGCTGGGCCAACTGGTGGACTTGGGTTCGCCATACCAGCTGCAACTTGCAGCTTGACATAGGCTTGTACTTTCTTAGCCATTTACGATTTCCTCGATTTGGGTAATATCGCCTCGTGTTCAAGGCTCCCCGTGTTTTGTCTCGCTATTATTTACTATGAAATAAGTTGTCACGGATGACAAAAAGCAAGACATCTAAAAACAAAAGGCGCGAAATTATATTGTAATTTCACGCCTAAGACAAGACTCAAATTTCAACCAATGGCGAAAAATGAATCAGCCTTTTTCTACCTGACTGAAATCCAGTTCAACCGGAGTTGCACGGCCAAAGATGGAAACAGACACTTTCAAGCGGCTCTTTTCGTAGTCCACTTCTTCAACAACACCGTTGAAGTCTGCAAACGGACCATCGCTGACACGAACCAACTCACCTGGCTCAAACAGTGTTTTAGGACGTGGTTTATCACCCACTTGTTGAAGACGATTCATAATCGCATCAACTTCTTTATCACTGATTGGTGCAGGACGATCGGATGTACCGCCGATAAAGCCCATGACACGTGGCACGCTACGTACTAAGTGCCAGCTGGCGTCGTTCATCACCATCTGAACCAGTACATAGCCTGGGAAGAATTTACGCTCACTCTTACGACGTTGACCGCCACGAATTTCGACGACTTCTTCCGTTGGAACCATGACTTCGCCAAACAGCTCTTCCATGTCATGTAACTTGATATGCTCACGCAGCGATTGTGCTACGCGGCCTTCAAAACCGGAAAACGCCTGAACGACGTACCAACGCTTTTTTGGTGCTTCAGACATCTTAGAACCTCAGGCCAGTAATAAATGATACCAGGCGGACTAGAATACCATCCAGTCCCCATAGAATCAGTGACATTACAGCAGTTACCGCAGCAACGATTAACGTTGTGTGCAGAGTTTCCTGACGGGTAGGCCAAATCACTTTACGCACTTCCGTGCGTGCTTCACGAGCAAACGCTACAGTGGCTTTGCCTTTTGCCGTCATCAATGCAACAGCACCGGCAACAGCGATAATTACTACAACTGCCAACGCGCGCAGCGGCAGGCTGAAATCACGGTAATAATAATTACCAACTATAGCTGCAACTAACAGTACAGCAACGATCAGCCATTTAGCCGTTTCCAGGCCGCGTCCGCTCCCTGGAGCCTCGGTATTCGCACTCATAAACCAACCTGTCACTATGATTCAGAACAAACAACTTTGCTTCGCACCGCAAAGCAAACCAAGCCGAAGGATGCTCTAGAGACTCTCTAATCGGCACCACTCAGCACTATCCGCCGTACTTCCAGAGCCCATCTCACCAGTAATTATGATGAAAAAACTACTGATGAGATAGGTTCTAGTATGACAACGTAGAAAAAGGGCATCAAATGATGCCCTTTTATCGCATGTCGCGTCAAATCTTATTCAATGACTTTAGCAACAACGCCAGCACCTACAGTACGACCGCCTTCACGAATTGCGAAGCGCAAGCCGTCATCCATCGCGATAGGAGCAATCAGGTTAACAATCATTTGAATGTTATCACCTGGCATCACCATCTCAACGCCTTCTGGCAGTTCAATAGTACCGGTTACATCAGTTGTACGGAAGTAGAACTGAGGACGATAGCCTTTGAAGAACGGAGTATGGCGACCACCTTCATCTTTGCTCAGAATATAAACTTCTGATTCAAATTTGGTGTGTGGCTTGATAGAACCTGGTTTCGCAAGAACTTGACCACGTTCGATATCTTCACGCTTGATACCACGCAGCAGAACGCCAACGTTCTCACCGGCACGGCCTTCGTCCAGCAGTTTGCGGAACATTTCAACGCCAGTACAAGTAGACTTAACTGTATCTTTCAGGCCAACAATTTCGACTTCTTCGCCAACTTTAACAATACCGCGCTCTACACGACCCGTAACAACGGTACCACGACCAGAGATAGAGAATACGTCTTCGATTGGTAGCAGGAACGGCTTATCAATAGCACGCTCTGGTTCTGGGATGTAAGAATCCAGGTAGCCAGCCAGTTCGATAATTTTTGCTTCCCACTCAGGTTCGCCTTCCAATGCTTTCAGCGCTGAGCCACGAACAACCGGCGTATCATCGCCAGGGAAGTCATAGGTAGACAGAAGATCACGCACTTCCATTTCTACCAGTTCCAGCAGCTCTTCATCGTCAACCATGTCACATTTGTTCATGAATACGATGATGTAAGGAACGCCAACCTGACGCCCCAACAGGATGTGCTCACGAGTCTGTGGCATTGGGCCATCAGTTGCAGCAACAACCAAAATAGCGCCGTCCATCTGAGCAGCACCGGTGATCATGTTTTTAACGTAGTCGGCGTGCCCTGGGCAGTCGACGTGCGCATAGTGACGTGACGGGGTGTCATATTCAACATGAGACGTGTTGATGGTGATACCACGCGCCTTCTCTTCAGGAGCGTTGTCAATTTGGTCGAATGCACGAGCATTTCCGCCGTAGGTTTTAGCCAGAACGGTGGTAATTGCAGCAGTTAGGGTAGTTTTACCATGGTCAACGTGGCCGATAGTACCCACATTAACGTGCGGTTTTGTACGTTCAAACTTTTCTTTAGACATCGATTGTCCCTCTAAGACACGGAATCGGTGGTTTCACCACATCAACCAAGCGCATGCTTGTTGAATCCATTACGCAGAAAGAAAATCAGGGGACGAGAGAATGAGGAGTGGTGCTGATAGGCAGATTCGAACTGCCGACCTCACCCTTACCAAGGGTGCGCTCTACCAACTGAGCCATATCAGCACATCTTGGAGCGGGCAGTGGGAATCGAACCCACATCATCAGCTTGGAAGGCTGAGGTAATAGCCATTATACGATGCCCGCATCTTAGAACTCGGCTACCTGACTTAATCTGCAGAAACTTGAAAGGAAGGGCTTGGCCACTTCACTCTTCATCGAGAGCGCTGCTCTCGCCTTGAGTGTTGATTGGTGGTTCGATATTCTGAATCACCTTGGGACTCAAGGTTAAATATGGTGGTGGGGGAAGGATTCGAACCTTCGAAGTCGATGACGGCAGATTTACAGTCTGCTCCCTTTGGCCGCTCGGGAACCCCACCTAATTTTTAATACTTGAATGGTGCCGGCACCAAGAGTCGAACTCGGGACCTACTGATTACAAGTCAGTTGCTCTACCAACTGAGCTATGCCGGCATCAAGTGCAGCGCATTCTAGGTAGAGTGAGCCTATGATGCAACAAAAAAATTGCATAACATGCTCTTTCGCTCATAAAACAGCCGCTTTTTAAACGTAAGGTGTATTATTGAACAAGGTTAGCTTAAATCGCGCTCAGCAATTAGGCTATATTACCAAAATCAATGAATGAAAATCATCCGCAAAAAGCCTGTTCATATCCCATAGCCAAACAATCTTCCCGCGTACAAACCTAAAATAAGTTTAGTCTCCTGCCCCAAAATGGGGAAATACGTCAATTTTGGGGCAGGGATGGCAAGAAAAGATGGCCCAACGTCAGTAATCTCGCGGTCACCTATTTGGCTTACTTATTGCTTAAACATCAATATATGCGTCAACCAGCTATTAATCAGGGGTTTTATTATGAAGATAGTTTTACTGAATGCGGCAACATTGCCGATATACCGAAGTGAGTTGGCACATTTACTGATTGATGCTGTATCACATGGTGCATCAATCGGCTATAGCACCCGCGATCTCTCACAAGATGAAGCTGAGAACTACTACCATAGTCTTCACCCTGCCATCACGAAAGGTACATTACTATTATGGATAGCACGTGATAAAACCGGTGTCGTGGGTACTATCCAATTAGATTTATGCCAAAAACCAAATGGTTTAAACCGAGCTGAAGTACAAAAGTTATTAGTTCACAGCCGTAGCCGACGTGCTGGGATTGGGCATAAATTGATTATTGAGATGGAAAATACTGCGGTTCAACTTCGTCGCGGATTATTATACTTAGATACTGAAGCAGGCTCACCAGCTGAGTCTTTTTATCGTGCGCAAGGGTACCGATGTATGGGCGAGATCCCTGATTATGCCTGTACACCAGATGGTTACTATCATCCAACTGCTATTTACTTCAAGCGCTTATTCTCAGTGAATCAGACACATACCTCGATAGCTAGCTAATAATGATAAATCCCATCAACCACAGTGTAGAAGCCTGGCATAGCCCTTCTTGATTGTTCGGAATAGCAACACATATCAAAGAAATCACTCACTAAATACAAAAATGTCTACGCCAAAAAGCAAGCTGCCTATAATATGCAGCTTGTTTCTTATCTGGAGTTGGCGTCCAGCGCCTTTCCCAACCTGCGTTAACAGGCAGAATTTGGCTTATGACAAAAAGAGATCAATCTTTAGCGACGCCTTATCTACAGTTCGATCGTACTCAGTGGGCTGCTTTGCGCGACTCAGTACCATTGACGCTAACAGAAGAAGAAATCGTTAAACTCAAAGGGATTAACGAAGACCTTTCATTAGATGAAGTGGCACAGATATATCTACCACTCTCACGACTACTTAATTTTTATATCAGTTCAAATTTGCGTCGCCAGGCAGTTCTGGAGCAATTTCTTGGAACTGATGGCCAACGTATTCCCTATGTTATTGGTATTGCGGGCAGTGTCGCGGTAGGAAAAAGTACAACCGCTCGCTTACTACAGGCTCTGCTAAGCAGCTGGCCAGAGCATCGTAGTGTCGAGCTGATTACTACTGATGGTTTTCTTTATCCAAATAAAGTGCTGAACGAACGCGGACTGATGAAGAAAAAAGGATTCCCACAATCCTATGATATGCATAGTTTGGTGAAATTTGTCTCTGAGGTTAAATCAGGTGCTGATCATGTTACCGCACCAGTTTACTCCCATTTAATATATGATATTGTCCCTGATGGTAATAAGATTATCAAACAACCAGATATTCTTATATTAGAGGGGTTAAATGTTCTGCAAAGTGGTATGGATTATCCTCATGACCCACACCATGTATTTGTCTCTGACTTTGTAGACTTCTCTATATATGTAGATGCGCCAGAAGATTTACTCCAAAGTTGGTATATCAACCGGTTTCTTAAGTTTCGCCAGGGTGCGTTTTCTAATCCTGATTCTTATTTCCATAACTATGCAAAGCTGCCAGAAACAGAAGCAGTAAAGATTGCGACTCAGTTATGGAAAGAAATTAATGGATTGAATTTAAAGCAAAATATTTTACCAACGCGTGAGCGAGCCAGTCTGATAATGACCAAAAGTGCCAATCATGCGGTTGAAAGCGTGCGTTTAAGAAAATAATAAATTGCGGGTAGAATAACTACCCGCCTAATATCTCAATTAAACTCCGCGAAGGGATATTTCGCCACCAATATACGACTTTACATTTCCGTTCTGCTCTAATAATAGTGCACCTTGCTGGTCTATCCCTCGAGCAATTCCAAATATTTCTTGGTTTCCAATAATCAACTTCACTGGACGATCAAGGTAATTATCCATTTCTCGCCAACGTGAAATAAAGGTGGATAACCCCTCATTTTCAAATTTAACTACTGCCAATCGTAACTCGGATAGCAATTCAGCTGTCAGTTTATTACGATCAATATTAACGCCAGCTTCTTGTAAATTGATCCAGTCTTGACTGATAACATTAGTCGTTGATTCACGCATGGTCAGATTAATACCGGCACCAATAACCAACTGTGCTGCATCACCCGTTTTCCCAGTGAGTTCCACTAATATTCCAGCCAGTTTCTTATCGTTCAAATATAAATCATTCGGCCACTTGACGCGGACGTGCTCTGCACCCAATTTATGCAGTACCTCAGCCATGACAATGCCCACCACTAAACTTAGTCCCATTGCGGCCGCAGGACCTTGTTCCAATCTCCAGAACATTGATAAATAAAGATTAGCACCAAAAGGAGATACCCACTGGCGGCCACGTCTACCCCGGCCAGCTTGCTGATATTCGGCAACACAAGCATCACCGGATTTAAGTTCAGTGATGCGATCTAACAGATATTGATTCGTCGAATCAACTACTGGTAATACAGCAACTTGGCCTGAGGGCAAATAGCTTAATATGGTTTGTTCATCAAGTAATTGGATAGGTGCCGGTAAGCTATAACCCTTACCAGGCACAGTGAAGACATCTAGCCCCCATTCTCTGATTGTGTGCATATGCTTATTAATTGCAGCACGACTCATACCTAACATTTCACCTAATTGCTCACCTGAGTGAAAAGCACCGTCGGCAAGTATGCCGATTAATCGCAAGGGGACTTTTATATCTTTCACGACAAACGCTCCACAGCATTAACTTCACCATTACTTGCGATAAAGCGCACCTCGGGTTCCAACCAAATGGCAAACTTCTTTGCGACCTGCTGACGAATATGGCTAGCTAGCCCCAATACATCCTGCCCAGTTGCCTCTGCAAGATTAATCAGTACCAAAGCTTGCTGCTGATGCACTGCGGCTCCACCAATCTGGTATCCTTTAAGCGCACATTGATCGATAAGCCAGCCTGCAGCCAGCTTTACTGTTCCATCAGGCTGTGGGTAGTGAGGCGCATTGGGATAAAGCTTCACGATATCTTCAGCCACAGCGGCATCCACAACAGGATTTTTAAAGAAACTGCCTGCGTTGCCAGTCACTGTTGGATCCGGCAACTTACTCCGACGCATCGCACAGACTGAGTTGAAAATATCTATTGCTGTCACGGTCAATGGGTTCATACGCGTTAAATCGCCGTAACCTAGTGTTGGTACCCAAGATTTTATTAATCGGATACCTACAGCTACAATGGCAAACCTATGACAGTAGTGATGTTTAAATATGCTGTCACGATAACCAAATTGGCAATCTTCAGCAGAAAGGCGTAAAAGCGTGCCTTTCTCCATATCGAGTAAATCAACATATTCACATACTTTCTGCAGCTCAACACCATATGCACCAATATTTTGAATCGGAGCAGAGCCTACGCAGCCTGGAATTAAGGCTAAGTTCTCTAAACCCGGCATATTGTTTTGCAACGAGTAGCATACCAACTGGTGCCAATTCTCCCCTGCGCCTACATGCAGATGCCAAGCTGTATCATCTTCAGTAAAGGTAATACCTTTAATACGATTAAGTAATACTGTGCCTGAGTAATTCTCAATAAACAGCACGTTGCTACCTTCCCCAAGCAAGAGTACAGGTTGATGCTTCGAGACAGACTCATGCCATGCATCAATCAATTCTTGTGTAGAGTTGGCACTGATTACATTGCTCGCGTAGGCTGATAGTGCAAAAGTGTTTAGATGTTTTAGCGGGGAACGTTGATTCGACATTACATTAGGTACTCATTCTAACTAGCTCTGGCGCTAGTCTAACCGATCATAATACTCATATTGTATTTTGTTTTAAGTGAGCGCATAAAAAAAGCCCTCTGCACAGCAGAAGGCTTCTTTTATGGCGCTTTTAGTTCACACATAGCAAAAACCCCACGCTTTTGGCATGGGGTCTTGGCTTGATTTGATGCCTGGCAGTGTCCTACTCTCGCATGGGGAGACCCCACACTACCATCGGCGCTACGGCGTTTCACTTCTGAGTTCGGCATGGGTTCAGGTGGTCCCACCGCGCTATGGCCGCCAGGCAAATTCTGTTTTAATTAACCCGCTTGGTATCTCTACCCAGCCAGCCAACCCAATCTCGGAACTTCGCTGAAAATTAATCTCACTCTCTCAAATCCAAAACACCTTTGGTGTTGTAAGGTTAAGCCTCACGGATCATTAGTACTGGTTAGCTCAATGCATCGCTGCACTTACACACCCAGCCTATCAACGTCATAGTCTTTAACGTTCCTTCAGGGGGCTTAAAGCCCCAGGGAAGACTCATCTCGAGGCAAGTTTCCCGCTTAGATGCTTTCAGCGGTTATCTCTTCCGAATTTAGCTACCGGGCAATGCCATTGGCATGACAACCCGAACACCAGTGATTCGTCCACTCCGGTCCTCTCGTACTAGGAGCAGCCCCTCTCAATCTTCCAACGCCCACGGCAGATAGGGACCGAACTGTCTCACGACGTTCTAAACCCAGCTCGCGTACCACTTTAAATGGCGAACAGCCATACCCTTGGGACCTACTTCAGCCCCAGGATGTGATGAGCCGACATCGAGGTGCCAAACACCGCCGTCGATATGAACTCTTGGGCGGTATCAGCCTGTTATCCCCGGAGTACCTTTTATCCGTTGAGCGATGGCCCTTCCATTCAGAACCACCGGATCACTAAGACCTACTTTCGTACCTGCTCGAGCCGTCACTCTCGCAGTCAAGCTAGCTTATGCCTTTGCACTAACCTCACGATGTCCGACCGTGATTAGCTAACCTTCGTGCTCCTCCGTTACTCTTTGGGAGGAGACCGCCCCAGTCAAACTACCCACCAGACACTGTCCTCACCCCGGATTACGGGGCCGAGTTAGAACATCAAACATTAAAGGGTGGTATTTCAAGGTTGGCTCCATGCAGACTGGCGTCCACACTTCGTTGCCTCCCACCTATCCTACACATCAAGGCTCAATGTTCAGTGTCAAGCTATAGTAAAGGTTCACGGGGTCTTTCCGTCTTGCCGCGGGTACACTGCATCTTCACAGCGAGTTCAATTTCACTGAGTCTCGGGTGGAGACAGCCTGGCCATCATTACGCCATTCGTGCAGGTCGGAACTTACCCGACAAGGAATTTCGCTACCTTAGGACCGTTATAGTTACGGCCGCCGTTTACTGGGGCTTCGATCAAGAGCTTCGCCTTGCGGCTGACCCCATCAATTAACCTTCCAGCACCGGGCAGGCGTCACACCGTATACGTCCACTTTCGTGTTTGCACAGTGCTGTGTTTTTATTAAACAGTTGCAGCCAGCTGGTATCTGCGACTGGCTTCGGCGCCGAGAGCAAGTCTCTTTACCTAATGCCAGCGTGCCTTCTCCCGAAGTTACGGCACCATTTTGCCTAGTTCCTTCACCCGAGTTCTCTCAAGCGCCTGAGTATTCTCTACCTGACCACCTGTGTCGGTTTGGGGTACGATTTAATGTTACCTGATGCTTAGAGGCTTTTCCTGGAAGCTTGGCATCAACTACTTCACCACCGTAGTGGCTCGTCATCACACCTCAGCGTTGATAAGCAACCGGATTTACCAAGTCGCTCCGCCTACATGCTTAAACCGGGACAACCGTCGCCCGGCTAGCCTAGCCTTCTCCGTCCCCCCTTCGCAGTAACACCAAGTACAGGAATATTAACCTGTTTCCCATCGACTACGCTTTTCAGCCTCGCCTTAGGGGTCGACTCACCCTGCCCCGATTAACGTTGGACAGGAACCCTTGGTCTTCCGGCGTGCGGGTTTTTCACCCGCATTATCGTTACTTATGTCAGCATTCGCACTTCTGATACCTCCAGCAACCCTCACAGGTCACCTTCAACGGCTTACAGAACGCTCCCCTACCCAACAACACCTAAGTGTCGCTGCCGCAGCTTCGGTGCATGGTTTAGCCCCGTTACATCTTCCGCGCAGGCCGACTCGACCAGTGAGCTATTACGCTTTCTTTAAATGATGGCTGCTTCTAAGCCAACATCCTGGCTGTCTATGCCTTCCCACATCGTTTCCCACTTAACCATGACTTTGGGACCTTAGCTGGCGGTCTGGGTTGTTTCCCTCTTCACGACGGACGTTAGCACCCGCCGTGTGTCTCCCGTGATAACATTCTTCGGTATTCGGAGTTTGCATCGGTTTGGTAAGCCGGGGTGGCCCCCTAGCCGAAACAGTGCTCTACCCCCGAAGATGAGTTCACGAGGCGCTACCTAAATAGCTTTCGGGGAGAACCAGCTATCTCCCGGTTTGATTGGCCTTTCACCCCCAGCCACAAGTCATCCGCTAATTTTTCAACATTAGTCGGTTCGGTCCTCCAGTTAGTGTTACCCAACCTTCAACCTGCCCATGGCTAGATCACCGGGTTTCGGGTCTATACCTTGCAACTAGACGCCCAGTTAAGACTCGGTTTCCCTACGGCTCCCCTATTCGGTTAACCTTGCTACAAAATATAAGTCGCTGACCCATTATACAAAAGGTACGCAGTCACACCACGAAGGTGCTCCCACTGCTTGTACGTACACGGTTTCAGGTTCTATTTCACTCCCCTCGCCGGGGTTCTTTTCGCCTTTCCCTCACGGTACTGGTTCACTATCGGTCAGTCAGGAGTATTTAGCCTTGGAGGATGGTCCCCCCATATTCAGACAGGATGTCACGTGTCCCGCCCTACTCATCGAGTTCACAGCAAGTGTGTTTTTGTGTACGGGAGTATCACCCTGTACCCTGCGACTTTCCAGACGCTTCCACTAACACACAAACTGATTCAGACTCTGGGCTCCTCCCCGTTCGCTCGCCGCTACTGGGGGAATCTCGGTTGATTTCTTTTCCTCGGGGTACTTAGATGTTTCAGTTCCCCCGGTTCGCCTTGCATGGCTATGTATTCACCATGCAATAGTGCAACGAATTGCACTGGGTTTCCCCATTCGGGTATCGTCGGTTGTAACGGTTCATATCACCTTACCGACGCTTATCGCAGATTAGCACGCCCTTCATCGCCTCTGACTGCCTAGGCATCCACCGTGTACGCTTAGTCGCTTAACCTCACAACCCGAAGGTGTCTTGACGACAACTTGCGTTGTGATTATTTGAGAGACTCTAATACAGGTTAATCCTTATCTCAGTACCTCTACGGAGAGATAAGTTTCAGCTGTATTGTTTCAATTTTCAGCTTGTTCCAGATTGTTAAAGAGCAATATTTCACAACACACTGTGTCTTGCGACCGCAGTACGTTTTGAAATAATTTTTATATGGTGGAGCTAAGCGGGATCGAACCGCTGACCTCCTGCGTGCAAGGCAGGCGCTCTCCCAGCTGAGCTATAGCCCCATATAAAAAGCAAATCACCTTATTGCTGCAACTCAACAGGGAATGGTGAGTTGGTGGGTCTGAGTGGACTTGAACCACCGACCTCACCCTTATCAGGGGTGCGCTCTAACCACCTGAGCTACAGACCCAACAAGGTACTAAAGCCCGACTAATTTCTCAGTCCGGCCTTATTTGCTCGTTACTTTCTATCAGACAATCTGTGTGGACACTGCGCAATGCGTATCGTTAGGTAAGGAGGTGATCCAACCGCAGGTTCCCCTACGGTTACCTTGTTACGACTTCACCCCAGTCATGAATCACAAAGTTGTAAGCGCCCTCCCGAAGGTTAAGCTACCTACTTCTTTTGCAACCCACTCCCATGGTGTGACGGGCGGTGTGTACAAGGCCCGGGAACGTATTCACCGTAGCATTCTGATCTACGATTACTAGCGATTCCGACTTCATGGAGTCGAGTTGCAGACTCCAATCCGGACTACGACAGACTTTATGTGGTCCGCTTGCTCTCGCGAGTTCGCTTCACTTTGTATCTGCCATTGTAGCACGTGTGTAGCCCTACTCGTAAGGGCCATGATGACTTGACGTCATCCCCACCTTCCTCCGGTTTATCACCGGCAGTCTCCTTTGAGTTCCCACCATAACGTGCTGGCAACAAAGGATAAGGGTTGCGCTCGTTGCGGGACTTAACCCAACATTTCACAACACGAGCTGACGACAGCCATGCAGCACCTGTCTCACAGTTCCCGAAGGCACTAAAGCATCTCTGCTAAATTCTGTGGATGTCAAGAGTAGGTAAGGTTCTTCGCGTTGCATCGAATTAAACCACATGCTCCACCGCTTGTGCGGGCCCCCGTCAATTCATTTGAGTTTTAACCTTGCGGCCGTACTCCCCAGGCGGTCGACTTAACGCGTTAGCTCCGGAAGCCACGCCTCAAGGGCACAACCTCCAAGTCGACATCGTTTACAGCGTGGACTACCAGGGTATCTAATCCTGTTTGCTCCCCACGCTTTCGCACCTGAGCGTCAGTCTTTGTCCAGGGGGCCGCCTTCGCCACCGGTATTCCTCCAGATCTCTACGCATTTCACCGCTACACCTGGAATTCTACCCCCCTCTACAAGACTCTAGCTTGCCAGTTTCAAATGCAGTTCCCACGTTAAGCGCGGGGATTTCACATCTGACTTAACAAACCGCCTGCGTGCGCTTTACGCCCAGTAATTCCGATTAACGCTTGCACCCTCCGTATTACCGCGGCTGCTGGCACGGAGTTAGCCGGTGCTTCTTCTGCGAGTAACGTCAATCACAAAGGTTATTAACCTTTATGCCTTCCTCCTCGCTGAAAGTGCTTTACAACCCGAAGGCCTTCTTCACACACGCGGCATGGCTGCATCAGGCTTGCGCCCATTGTGCAATATTCCCCACTGCTGCCTCCCGTAGGAGTCTGGACCGTGTCTCAGTTCCAGTGTGGCTGGTCATCCTCTCAGACCAGCTAGGGATCGTCGCCTAGGTGAGCCATTACCCCACCTACTAGCTAATCCCATCTGGGCACATCCGATGGCGTGAGGCCCGAAAGTCCCCCACTTTGGTCCGTAGACGTTATGCGGTATTAGCTACCGTTTCCAGTAGTTATCCCCCTCCATCAGGCAGTTTCCCAGACATTACTCACCCGTCCGCCGCTCGTCACCCAGAGAGCAAGCTCTCTTGTGTTACCGCTCGACTTGCATGTGTTAGGCCTGCCGCCAGCGTTCAATCTGAGCCATGATCAAACTCTTCAATTTAAGATTTGTTTGATTTGCTATGAGTTAACATAGCGATGCTCAAAGATTACTTTCTGCAAATATGCATTCGAACCGAAGTTCAAATGTGTACTGCTTTGGTCACTCTTCAAGACTTTGATATTTCTTCTGCCTGTCGAAACAGGCTTCGATATCGTCTTGCGAGTGCCCACACAGATTGTCTGATAAATTGTTAAAGAGCGTTCGTTACCCGTTTGCCTTGCGGCGAATCTTACGGTAACGCGGGAGGAAGATAATACGCTTTCCCGCTGAAGAGTCAAGAGTTTATTTGGTTTCTTTCGAAGTCAAACTCAATCATTTCTCTTCCTGACCCGGCGAAGTGTATTTCGTTGTTCCCGGTCAGTGGAGGCGCATTATAGGGAGTTCCTGACAGCCTGCAACCCCTAATTTCAAAAAACTTTTCAACCGTGTTTTATTTCAACAATTTGCGGTGATAACCACCATTATTGTTACTTTTCGTACTGTAGCGCCGAGAAATTCTGGGTAAAACCGCTAACCTGTTGCCAATCGGTATACTCAACTTCTTTACTGGTATCCGTTTCTCCGCCCGTCATGCGCATAATAAGTTGAATCATGACTTTGTCTATCCACCGATAGCGAGGGTAACGCAGCGCTCCAGCAAATACCGCGCACAATGTTGGCTGCCAAGGCGTGCTAAGTAAGAACTTGCGCACATAGGCATTGGTTTGTGGTGAACGCTTCTCTGGTTTACGCGCAGTCAGGTTGACGGCAAAGAACGCGCTTGGCATCTGATTAAGTTGTTCGAGGTGTTGATTGACGAATTTACTCAACACCGGACTGAAATGCCCATAACGAACAGAAGCACCAATCATTACTTGTTGATACTGGCTCAGATCTATTTGCCCCGCCTCGGCCAAGTCCTGTATTTCGCACGTAGCTGCAGTTGATAATTCCTTCGCTATATAAGAGGCGATGGTTTGTGTTTGGCCGTCTCGGCTGGAGAAAAGTATCAATACTTTCATAACAATGTTCCTTATGCAGAATTACTCACGCCAGAATGTTGGGGTGAAGAGAACCAGCAAAGTGAAAACTTCCAACCGGCCAAATAACATTGTTATCACTAATATCCATTTAGCAGCAGGATTCATAGATGTGAAGTTATCGGCGACAACACCTAAGCCTGGCCCAAGGTTGTTCAGTGTTGCAGTCACTGCCGCAAAAGCAGAAAACTCATCGACACCCGTCGCGATGATGGCCAACATGCTGATAATGAAAACCAAAGCATATGCGGAGAAGAACCCCCACACCGCTTCCAGTATTCGTTCTGGTAATGCTCGCCGCCCCAGCTTAATGGTGTAAACCGCATTCGGATGAACCAAACGTTTTAATTCACGCGAGCCTTGCAGATAGAGCAACAGGATACGGATAACTTTCAAACCACCACCGGTTGACCCGGCACACCCCCCGATAAACGCGGAGCACAATAAAAGTATCGGCAGGAACAACGGCCACTTAGAAATACTGTCCGTTGTGAAGCCCGCCGTGGTCGCCATTGAGACCACTTGGAAGAATGCCTGATTTAAGGTTTCCAGCCCCGACTTGTATACGCTGTGCTGCCAGAGCACCAAGGTACAAACGATAACCAGCGTCAATTGTACAAAGATAAACATACGGAATTCGGGATCACGCCAATAAACTTTCAAACTGCGGCCACTGAGTACAGCGAAATGCAGACCAAAGTTACAGCCCGAAATCAGCAAGAAAATACCAATGATGGTGTTAATCGTTGGGCTGTTGAAATATCCGATACTGGCGTCATGGGTAGAAAAGCCACCTATCGCAATAGTCGAGAAGCTGTGAGAGATAGCATCAAACACCGACATACCCGCGGCCCATAAAGAAAGTGCACAAGCAATGGTTAGCAAGACATAGATAAGCCACAGTGTTTTCGCAGTTTCGGCGATTCGAGGCCGCATTTTATTGTCTTTCAATGGGCCTGGCATTTCAGCCCGATAGAGCTGCATCCCCCCAACACCCAAAATAGGCAAAATGGCCACCGCCAATACGATGATCCCCATGCCGCCCAGCCATTGCAGCATTTGTCGATAGAATAAAATGGCCTTAGGCAGTGAATCTAACCCCACCAGCGTGGTAGCTCCTGTGGTGGTCAGCCCAGAGAATGATTCAAAGAATGCATCAGTTAGCGAAAGGTTCGGGCGCTCAGAGAATAAGAAAGGTAATGCCCCGACACTGCCCAGCACCGTCCAGAACAACACTACAATCAGAAACCCCTCGCGCGGCTTCAACTCATGCTTCTGTTTTCGGTTCGGTAGCCACAGCAACAGGCCTATTGACAAAGCAACAAAGAAAGTTTCGCTGAAGGCACGGCCGGCACCATCACGATAGATCAAGGCCACTAAGCCGGGAATAAACATTGTCCCGGAGAATAAGATGACTAGCAGGCCAACAATACGGGTTATGGCACGAAAATGCATTCCGGCGCGTTCCTTAGCAATTCACTTGGATGGGGATTATTGCGAAATGGGCGTCAATTGCAACGTACCACGACTGAGATCTCGCAATTTATCCCCGACCTGACTGGCTTGAGTTGCTGGCAAAGAGAGATGAAGAGTCACGAATTGTGCATATTCACTCTGTAAAATCTGGCCTTCAACCTGCTGTAATAGTATTTCGACCATCGCGAGCTGCCCATAGTCACACTGCAAAGTATATTCTACCTGCGGGACTTTATATTTTACTTCAATCTGTTTTAACGCTTGCTGAACACCACTGCCATAAGCTCTGACTAACCCACCAGTACCCAGCTTGATACCGCCATAATAGCGCACAACCACCGCAGTAATTTCACCTATCCCACTGCCCATCAATTGAGCCAGAATCGGTTTACCCGCGGTGCCTGAAGGCTCGCCATCATCGGAAAATCCTAACTGCTGTGAATCTGTGGGCGTCCCAGCAACAAAAGCCCAGCAATGATGCCGGGCTGTTGGGTGTTGTTGCTTTACCTGCTGAATAAAATCTTTCGCTTCATTCACCCCACAGGTATGAGTCAGTAAAGTAATGAAACGACTTTTTTTAATCTCTTCGCTGATAGTCACCGAAGCCGCAGGTATCAAATAAGGCTGCATCAGTCCAGCTTCAGGTCGCGAGTCATGTTCTCAACCCGATTATCATGAATAACGATATTATCTTCTATACGAATGCCACCATAAGGCTTCAGTGTTTCAATAAGATCCCAATTGAAATGCTGACTGAACTTCCCTGAGCGCCAAGGTGCCAAGAGTGACTCAATAAAGTAGAGGCCCGGTTCGATAGTCAAAACCATGCGCGGTTGCAGAATACGGGTACAACGTAAGTAAGGGTACTTGGATGGCGCGCTAAGGTGAGTCCCTTTATCGTCCTGCATAAAACCAGCACTATCATGTACTTGCAATCCAAGAGGGTGGCCCAATCCATGAGGTAGGAATGGACAGGTAATACCCTGCTCAACCATCGCCTCTTCGCTGATACCGGTGACCAGATTATGAGTGCGCAGTAACTTCGCAATACGTTGATGCATCTGAACATGATAATCGGTATAGCGCTCACCGCTTTTAATGGTTTTAATCAGTGCAAGCTGTTCATTATTAAGATCTTTGATCAATGCGGCAAAATCGTTTTCACTGTCTGCGGCATAGGTACGGGTCAAATCAGCAGCATAGCCGTTGTATTCAGCACCCGCATCAATCAGGAAACTACGAATCTCTGCCGGAGGCTGATGCTGCAAGATGGTGTAATGCAATACCGCCGAATGTTCATTCAGCGCAACAATATTATCGTATGGAACATCAGTATCACGATGCCCCGTGGCCATCAGATAGGCCAGATTGATATCAAACTCGCTCATGCCGGACTGAAATGCTTCATGAGCAGCCCGATGCCCAGCCACTGCGGTCTTTTGCGCTTCACGCATACACGCCAGCTCATAATCTGTTTTATAAGAGCGGTAAAAATGAAGGTAATCCAACACCGGTTTAGGGTTAATGTTTTCAGCACTGAAACCCAGAGCCTGAGCGCGTTGCTGAGCATAACCAATATAGGCAACTCGCTCGCGCTGCACCGGCAATTGCTGTGCAATGTCATCGGCATTAGCTAAAGGCTGAATATCAAGGGATTTGGTCCAGAAGCTGTCTGGAAGTGGCTCAACACTGTGCCAATAATCTACCGGGGAGTAAAACCATAACTTCGGCGTATTAACGCCATCAACCCATAACCAGCAGTTTGGAACTTGTGTCACCGGCACCCAAGCTTTGAATTGAGCATTAACCTTAAAAGGATAGTCGCGGTCATCAAGGAAAATACGTTGTAACTCACCGGAATGAATCAATAAAGCATCCAACTGATGGCGCTCTAACACATCGCGGGTGCGTTGTTGCAGGGTGGACAAATGTTCGTTATATAAAGAAGCCAGCGTTTCCATCACAGTACCCTTCGCTATTAGAACTTAATTTTTTCATCTTATCATAGTCGCCAAAGTCATGTTTCGACGACCTCTTATTGGCGAGTTAATGACACTACCTTACGCGTAAAACTGTGGTGAATAAACATGATAAAAATCAATTAACCCATCTGATTGACTGTGATCTTCACTGCAAAAAATCAATCTCTTGTTTGCAATTCATTAACAAAATATCCACACTTCCTGAATATCTGGTCATACCAGATCACATGCGCTTATTCAGGAGATAGATATGCTCTACCAAAGCGAAACACTAAAGCTTCACTGGCTGGAAAACGGCATTGCCGAGTTGGTGTTTGATGCACCAGGTTCAGTTAATAAGCTGGATACCCTAACTGTAGCCAATCTGGGCGAAGCCTTGGTTGTGTTAGAAAAACAAAGTGAACTCAAAGGGTTGCTATTACGCTCAGCCAAAGCAGCCTTTATTGTCGGTGCCGATATTACCGAGTTTCTATCCCTGTTTAACGAGCCGCCAGAAAAGTTGCATCAATGGTTGGTTTTCGCCAACGATATTTTCAATCGTTTAGAAGACTTACCGGTGCCGACCATTGCAGCAATCAATGGGTATGCACTGGGTGGCGGATGTGAATGTATTTTAACGACTGATTTTCGCGTGGCCTCGCCAGAAGCACGTATCGGCCTACCGGAAACCAAACTCGGTATCATGCCGGGCTTCGGCGGTTCAGTTCGTTTACCGCGTTTATTAGGCGCAGACAGTGCGCTGGAAATTATTGCGGCAGGTAAAGACATTATTGCCAAAGATGCCTTAAAAGTTGGGCTGGTTGATGCCGTTGTCGCCCCCGAAAAGTTGGTCGATGCCGCGTTAAGCATGTTGAGACAAGCGATTGACGGGAAACTCGACTGGCAAGCTGCACGTCGCCCGAAATTAGAGCCACTAAAGCTCAATCCGACCGAAGCCGCGATGTGCTTTACCATTGCCAAAGGTATGGTCATGCAAGTCGCCGGTAAACACTATCCAGCTCCCTTGACTGCCGTCAAAACTATTGAAGCCGCGGCGAAATTTGGCCGCGCCGAAGCATTGAAGCTGGAAACCAATAGTTTTGTTCCCTTAGCTGGTTCCAATGAAGCGCGTGCATTAGTCGGTATTTTCTTGAATGACCAATATGTTAAAGGTCAGGCTAAAAAGCTGTCCAAAGGTGTCAGCGCACCAAAACAGGCCGCGGTGCTGGGTGCCGGGATTATGGGCGGCGGGATTGCCTATCAATCGGCACTGAAAGGTGTGCCGGTCATCATGAAAGATATTAATGACAAATCCCTCACATTAGGGATGAATGAAGCGGCCAAATTGCTGAATAAACAGCTGGAACGCGGCAAGATAGATGGCCTAAAAATGGCAAATATCTTAGCAACCATCCAGCCAACATTAGATTATGCCGGCATCGAACGCGCTCAAGTCATTGTGGAAGCGGTAGTAGAAAATCCAAAAGTCAAAGCGGCGGTTCTGGCAGAGGTTGAAACGCTTATCGGCGAAGAAACTGTTCTGGCTTCTAACACTTCTACAATTCCGATTGATCAGCTCGCCAAATCCCTTAAACGTCCAGAAAATTTCTGCGGCATGCACTTTTTCAATCCAGTACACCGGATGCCGTTGGTTGAAATTATTCGTGGTACCAAAACCTCAGATAAAACTATCGCCGCGGTTGTGGCATATGCCACGCAAATGGGTAAAACCCCGATTGTAGTCAATGATTGCCCAGGCTTCTTTGTTAACCGCGTTTTATTCCCGTATCTGGCTGGATTCGGCATGTTAGTCAGAGACGGGGCGGACTTCCGCCAAATTGATAAAGTGATGGAAAAGCAATTTGGCTGGCCAATGGGCCCTGCTTATCTATTAGATGTGGTGGGCATTGATACCGCGCACCATGCACAGGCTGTGATGGCCATTGGTTTCCCTGAGCGTATGAATAAAGATTATCGCGATGCAGTTGACGTGATGTTTGATAACCAACGGTTTGGTCAAAAGAATGGCCAAGGCTTCTATCGCTATACCCAAGATACCAAAGGCAAACCGCGTAAAGAGAATGATGAACAAGTAGACGCATTACTGGCGCAAGTCAGCCAACCGCATCAGAAATTTAGTGATGACGATATTATTGCCCGAACCATGATCCCGATGATCAATGAGGTGGTGAGATGCTTGGAAGAAAGCATTATTGCCAGCCCTGCGGAAGGTGATATGGCGTTGGTGTATGGACTTGGATTCCCTCCATTCCACGGCGGCGTCTTCCGTTACCTGGATACCCTCGGTAGTGCAAATTATGCCGAAATGGCTCAACGATATACCCATCTTGGACCGTTGTATCAAATCCCGCCGGGATTGAGAGCCAAAGCTGCACATAACGAAAGCTATTATCCTGTGGCAGCAGCGCTGCTGGATGTCTCTATCAGTCAACCGGCATGAGGTCTGAAAACATGGAAAATGTAGTCATTATTGATGCCGTCCGTACACCGATGGGCCGCTCCAAAGGCGGTGCATTCCGACAGGTTCGAGCAGAAGACCTCTCCGCGCATTTAATGCGAGAAGTACTGAGCCGCACCCCTAAGCTGAATGCTGCCGAAATCGACGATATCTATTGGGGCTGTGTGCAACAAACGCTGGAGCAGGGTTTTAACATCGCCCGCAACGCGTCTTTACTGGCAGAAATTCCCCATAGCGTCCCGGCGGTAACAGTTAACCGCCTGTGTGGGTCCTCGATGCAAGCTTTGCATGATGGAGCTCGGGCTATCATGGTGGGTGATGCACAAGTCAGTTTGATTGGTGGCGTAGAACATATGGGCCACGTACCGATGAATCATGGCGTGGACTTTCATCCAGGCATGGGCCGCACGGTGGCTAAAGCAGCCGGTATGATGGGGTTAACAGCTGAAATGCTGGCAAAAATCCACAATATCAGTCGTCAATCACAAGATGAATTTGCGGTACGCTCTCATCAGCGCGCTTATGCTGCTACTCAGGCGGGCCATTTTGCCAAAGAGATTGTCGCCACCCATGGGCATGATGCTGATGGCATATTAAAACGCTTTGATTTCGATGAAGTCATTCGTCCAGAAACCAATCTAACTGGGCTAGCGGCTTTGCGACCAGCCTTTGATCCAGTGAATGGCACAGTGACCGCTGGGACATCATCAGCACTTTCCGATGGGGCCTCTGCCATGCTTATCATGAGCGAATCCCGAGCAAAATCCTTAGGTTTAACACCACGCGCTCGTATTCGCTCAATGGCTGTCGTCGGCTGCGATCCGTCGATTATGGGATATGGCCCAGTACCCGCCAGCCAACTGGCGCTAAAACGTGCTGGGCTTAAGCTCGAAGATATTGGATTATTTGAATTAAATGAGGCGTTTGCTGCTCAGTCACTGGCTTGCCTGAAAGGTTTGGGTTTGCTGGAGAGCATGGATGATAAAGTAAACCTGAATGGGGGAGCCATTGCACTCGGCCATCCATTGGGCTGTTCAGGAGCGCGTATTTCTACCACGTTACTCAATCTGATGGAGCGCCGTGACGTGCAATTCGGTCTGGCAACCATGTGTATCGGCTTAGGCCAAGGCATTGCTACCATCTTTGAGCGCGTATGACCAAAATATTTAGGGCCTGAATACAGGCCCTGATAACCAGAGTTTAGTTGCCGTTTTCCCGCCTGTCAGGGGCGGGCTTTTTATCTGGTGTTTCACTTAAATAAAAGCAAAAGCATCACCATAGATATGCGCTTCCAGTGCACCACGCTCGGCACAAAAACGCTCACGAGCAATCTTCGCCATTTCAAAACGACCTGCGATATAAATATCCTGCTCAGCGAGAGAACCATAATCTTGCAATACGGCACTTAGCACAGTTCCGGTACGACCGCGCCAGCCTTCTTCTGGTTGCTCAACCACAGGAATAACTTTCAACTGCGGATACTGAATCGACAGCGCTTCTAATTCGCTGAGGTCATATAAATGCACAGCTTCGCGTCCGCCCCAATAGATAGAAACTTCACGATCAGGTTGTTCTGCTAACGCCGCCAACAAAATTGAACGCGCATAGGAAAAACCAGTACCGCCTGCAATCAATATCAATGGACGATGACTGCCCTCGCGGAACCATGCCTCACCGTGAGGAATATCCACATCCAACGTTTTCTCTTTCAGAATTCGATCCATTACCGCCATGGCGTATAAATTCAGCTCCGAAGCCCCGATATGCAGCTCAATGGAGTCTTTTTGCAGTGGCGTGGATGCCATAGAGAATGGGCGCTTATCGCGCTCATCCATTACGACCATCAAATACTGCCCAGCACGGAAAGAAAATGCAGATGCAGGTACCAACTGCACCCGGTACACCGTATCGGTAATGGCCTCTACGGAGGTTACTTTACAGCTTAAAGTTGTCATGCCTTCCCTCTGTCGGGTCATCAAATGCAAAACTAAGGACAAAATGGACGCTGGTTAGCGTTTCGTCTCTTTATCACTGAAAATGGCAAGCTCGTCCCAAATAGCATCAACACGGGCGCGGACTTCTTCATCCATTTTAATTGGACGCCCCCATTCACGCGGAGTCTCAGCTGGCCATTTGTTAGTGGCATCCAGCCCCATTTTCGATCCCAAACCGGAAACCGGTGAGGCGAAATCCAAATAATCTATTGGTGTATTTTCAATTAACACCGTATCGCGCGACGGATCCATTCGGGTGGTAATTGCCCAAATAACATCATTCCAATCACGAGCGTTAATATCATCGTCACAAACAATAACAAATTTCGTATACATAAACTGGCGTAAAAACGACCAAACGCCCATCATCACGCGTTTAGCATGACCAGCATACTGTTTCTTGATGGTTACCACAGCCAGGCGGTATGAACAGCCTTCTGGCGGCAGATAAAAATCAACAATCTCTGGGAATTGCTTTTGCAAAATAGGAACAAATACTTCGTTCAGCGCAACGCCCATTACCGCCGGTTCATCCGGTGGACGACCAGTATAGGTTGAATGATAAATCGCGTCTTTGCGTTGGGTAATATGTGTGACGGTAAAGACAGGGAAGCTATCAATCTCGTTGTAATAACCGGTATGATCGCCATAAGGGCCTTCCGGTGCCATCTCACCCTGCTCAATATATCCTTCCAATACAATTTCTGCACTTGCAGGAACTTCAAGTGAGTTGGAGAGACACTTTACGACTTCGGTTTTATGCCCACGCAATAAACCGGCAAAAGCATATTCAGATAAGGTATCTGGCACAGGCGTTACCGCAGCCAAAATAGTCGCAGGATCAGCCCCCAACGCGACGGCGACCGGGAAACGTTCACCAGGATGCGCCTCGCACCATTCTTGATAGTCTAAAGCGCCGCCTCGGTGGGAAAGCCAGCGCATAATTAACTTGTTTTTGCCCAACACTTGCTGGCGGTAAATACCCAGATTCTGCCGCTCTTTATGCGGCCCGCGGGTCACCGTCAGGCCCCAAGAGACTAATGGGGCTGCATCCTCCGGCCAGCAGTGCATAACAGGAATTCGGCTCAGATCGACATCCTCGCCTTCCCACACTTGCTCTTGGCACGGGGCGGAGCTTAAACATTTCGTCGGCATATTCAATACCTGCTTAAATTTAGGCAGTTTATCGAACAGGTCACGAAAACCTTTCGGCGGATCAGGTTCTTTCAGGAACGCCAATAATTTGCCGACATCTCGCAATGCGCTGACATCTTCTTGCCCCATCCCCATCGCAACCCGCTTAGTCGTACCAAACAGGTTACATAGCACGGGCATGTTATAGCCCTTCGGATTCTCAAAAAGCAATGCAGGCCCGCCAGCTCGCAAAGTACGATCGGCTATTTCTGTCATTTCCAGATAGGGATCAATGGGCTGGCTAATTCGTTTAAGTTCGCCCCTCTGTTCCAGCAACGAGAGGAAGTCACGTAAGTCACGGTATTTCATGCTGATCATTTCGGCGGCTAGGTGATGCGCCATTATAGGCTGTCTTTATAGCAGTTGCTGTCTTTTTGTTAAAAATGAATGCAGACTAACTCGAAAAATAGCATGCTGCTATTTGGCATCAACATTTACAAGCACCGATAGAATGTTGTCGATATAAAATATAGCTAACTCTTTACAGAACAAATATATATATCAAATGACGTTTTTTGGCTCACTGTATATGTATCCCCACTTTTGCTATGCTGCCAAGTAGTACCTAAAGGCATATGAAATTATGAAACATTGGCATTTATTATATTGTAAACGTGGTCAGCTATTACGCGCTAAGGAACACTTAGAGCGACAAGAAGTGACTTGCTGGACACCGATTGTCACTATCGAAAAGATAATGCGCGGAAAACGAATTGAAACCACGGAAGCATTATTCCCGAATTATTTATTTGTGGAGTTTGATCCAGAACACATTCATACCACAACGATAAGTGCCACCCGAGGTGTAAGCCACTTTGTCAGGTTTGGTGCACAACCTGCGGTCATTCCGGCAATGGTGATTAGCGAAATGCAATCTCATACAACGGATAAAATCATTGCGCCAGAGATACCTACACCCGGTGATACCGTGATTATTACAGAGGGGGTATTTGCTGGTTTACAAGCAATTTATACCGAACCAGATGGCGAGGCACGCTCAATGCTATTATTGAATATGCTCAATAGCCCAGTATTGCAAAGCCTGGATAATCGTCAATTCGAAAAAAAATAAGATACTAACTCACAGCACCAAGGTAGATATTTCAGTGCCTACCTTGGTGCTTATTATTGAGAACTAATTCTCTTGATAATCAAACGGTTAACGTTGCATCTGATCGTCATGCAGCCATTGTGCGACTTGCTTGGCAAAATAGGTTAATACCCCATCCGCACCCGCGCGTTTAAAGCACAATAGAGACTCCATCACCGTCGGTTTCTCTTGCAGCCAGCCATTTTGTATTGCGGCCATATGCATCGCATATTCGCCAGAAACCTGATAGGCAAATGTCGGAACCCCAAAGGTATCTTTCACCCGACGCACTACATCCAAATATGGCATGCCCGGTTTAACCATCACCATATCCGCCCCTTCCTGCAAGTCCTGAGCGATTTCTTGCAACGCTTCATCGCTATTCGCCGGGTCCATTTGATAGGTTTTTTTATTGCCACCTTTCAAATTGCTACTGGAGCCAATTGCATCGCGGAATGGGCCATAATAACAAGAGGCATACTTGGCTGAATACGCCATGATTTGTGTATTTACCAGACCTTGAAGTTCTAACTGATCGCGAATAGCACCAATGCGGCCATCCATCATATCGCTCGGGGCAACAATCTCTGCGCCAGCTTCTGCATGTGATAAGGCCTGACGCACTAAAATTTCTTTGGTGATATCGTTTATGACATAACCATCAGCATCAATCACACCATCTTGCCCATGGGTCGTGTATGGGTCGAGTGCAACATCTGTAAGAATACCTAACTCTGGCACTGCATCTTTTAATGCACGGACAGTGCGCTGTACCAGGCCATTCGGGTTATAGGATTCTTCCGCGTGTAGTGACTTCATACCTGGTTCAATGACCGGGAATAACGATATGACCGGGACGCCAAGCTTGGCAATGGCCTCAGCTTCTTTCACCAACAAATCAATCGTCATACGCGAGACACCCGGCATAGACGAAACGGCTTGCTGATGGTTGTTTCCTTCCATCACAAACACTGGATAGATCAAATCATTAACTGTCAGCTGATTTTCAGCGACCAGTCGACGACTGAAATCATGACGGCGCACACGGCGCATACGGCGACCAGGGAAGGTGCCCGGAAATGCATAGCTCATATTGTTCTCCTAACTCAAACCAACCGGAAAATCCGGCGGGCGTTTTCATCAGTTTTCTGTCCCAGCCATTGGGGGTCTTCTTGTCGCCAGACAGCAACCTGCTGGACGATATGAGGCAGAAAGCAGGGCTCATTGCGACGAGATGCAGGTTTAGGATGTATATCCCGCGGCAATAAATATGGGGCATCAGTTTCTAACAGTAATTGTTGGGCGGGAATACGCGATAATAATGCTCTCAGCTCAAGGCCACGGCGTTCATCGCAAACCCAACCAGTGATACCGATAGATAAGCCCAATGCCAGACAGGAATCCAATTCATCAGCGGTGCCGGTAAAACAATGCACAACAGCTGCGGGGATTTTATCTAGCCAAGGTGAAAGTAGAGTGATGAAACGATCATGTGCCTCTCGGCAATGCAGGAATACCGGCAAAGAAAATTCAGCAGCCAAGGCTAACTGTGCTGTAAAGGCAACCTCTTGTTCAACTGGAGTAGAGAAGTTGCGATTAAAATCTAGACCACACTCACCAATGGCGACCACACTGGCATTGGCTGCCAATACCCTGATTTGCTGCTCCACATCTATTTGCCAACTACTCGCATGATGAGGATGAACACCTGCGGTTGACCAGCCATAGCCGGGATAAGCCATAGCTAGCTCAGAGGCTGCCTGGCTTTCTTCAGCATTTGTCCCGGTAATCAGCATACCGGTAACACCAGCCTCTTTTGCCCGAGCCACAACTTGAGAACAGTCTTTTGTAAATTGTGAGCTGGTTAAGTTCACACCGATATCAAACATAAGCGTCCCAAAACAGAAGCCGCCCAGAGGGCGGCTAAAATATTAAAGTAGAGACTTAAGACTCTTTAGGATGATTATCGACTTCTTCATCCTCTTCCTCAATATCTGTACGGCGTTGTTTGCCAGTGTAGAAGCGAGCAAAGAACACCCCCACTTCAAATAACAGATACATCGGAATCGCTAATAATGTCTGTGATAACACATCTGGCGGGGTGAGAAGCATCCCTACAACAAATGCACCAACAAACACATAAGGGCGTTTTTTCTTCAATGCTTCCGGCGTTGTCACACCAGCCCAGCACAGAAGAATTATCGCTATCGGGACTTCGAAAGAAATACCAAAAGCCATAAAAAGTGCCATGACAAAATCAAGATATTTGGTGATATCCGTTGCGATAAGCACACTTTCCGGCGCTGTTTTGGCAAAAAAACCAAAAGCTAACGGGAAAACAACAAAGTAAGCAAATGCCATTCCCAGATAAAATAAGAAGCTACTAGATATCAGCAGCGGGACCATCAAGCGGCGCTCATGTTTATACAGCGCAGGGGCTATAAATGCCCAAACCTGATAGAGGATCATCGGCGCTGAAACAAACACCGAGACCATCATGGTCAATTTAATCGGGGTAAAGAACGGTGATGCGACATCTGTTGCGATCATACTGGAACCAACAGGCAGTTGTTTGATCAACGGTGCTGAGACCAGGTGGTAGATATCATTGGCAAAGAAAATCAATACGAAAAAAACCACTAAAATAGTGATGATGCAATTCAATAGCCGCTTACGCAGTTCTATTAAATGAGTAATAAGGGGTTGGGTATCATCAACAGCCATGTTTACCGATCGCCGCCAGGTTGGTGAGTTCGAGGTTGGTCAGCACCGAGTGAATCTGTGCTATGGGTGTCAACTGTAGCCGTTTGTACCTTCGTTACGGGTGTGTTCGTAACAGGAACCGGCTCTCTATCTGCAGAAGAGATAGACGAAGAAAATGCCTCAACCTGAACAATGGGTTTCTCATTGTTATTAGAAGCAGTTTCAACCGCTGTCGGGGTGACAGCTTTATCAACGTCAGTAGCCGGTGCTTGAGGTGATGCTTGAGCCTTCGTTGCAGACTCAGCAGGCGTCACACCATCATGAATAGCTTCCGGTTCGGTAACGAGCGGATTATGGATCGTGTGCGGTGCTTCCGAACCAATGTCAGAATGATAGGAGCGTTTGAGTGCTTCAGCGGCCTCTTTGAGTTCATCCATTGAAGCTTTCAGTTCAGGTGTCAGATTTTGCAAACCAGCTTCTTCTGCTTTTTTGAGGCTATCTTGCAATTCTTGGATCTTAAGCTCTTGCGCTAATTCGTTTTGCACAGTGGCCGCAAGTGAGCGCAATGTACGAATCCAACCCGCAACTGTTCTAACAGCAACCGGAAGTCGTTCTGGCCCGAGTACGACCAGGCCTATCACAAGAACCAGCAGCAGTTCACTAAACCCGATGTCGAACACAGCTTATCCCTGCTCTTTGTCGTGACTCTTAGACTCTTCAGCTTTAGCAACTGGCTGCTGTTTTTCAGTAATCGATTTTGCAAAATCAGCATCGTTACTGGTTTTATTAGCGTCAGTTGGAGGAGTTTGTGGCTCATCACCCATCGCCTTTTTAAAACCTTTGATGGAAGCGCCCAGATCTGACCCTAAGGTCCGCAGTTTGTTAGTACCAAACAGCAGAACAACAATCACGGCAATGATTAATAACTGCCAAATACTTATACCACCCATTACATTCACCTCTATATACAAGGGTTATTCCACAGAGGGCCGCATTATACGTCATATAACCCCTGTGAATACCTATCTAACTTACCGCATTTTGAACTAGCGCATAGCTTCTTAAACAAATAAGCGACTTATTGAATAACTTTTCCATAACTCATAAGTCGCCTAATAGACTATCCACAGATACTTTTAGCGATAAGTCATTAACTGGTTCGCCGCCAACCAATAAGCCAAGCCAATACTCCAGCGACAATGAACCCAATTGAGAGCTCTACCGCATTGGCTAAGAATAAAATGGTACCACTGACTAATAGTGTAGCGCCAACACCGAACAAATACCGTGATTGGCCCTGACGTTGTTGCTGGCCTTGCATTTGAGTTGTGAGTTTATCGACACTTTGCTGTAATAATTTATGCTGCTGCAAACTGTCATACACGAGCTCTGGCAGCTCAGGAAATTTTTCAGCCCAGAATGGTGCTTTTTCCTTCAATGCACGAATGACCGCAGGCAACCCGACTTGATCTCGTAGCCAGCTTTCCAGGAAAGGCTTAGCCGTCGTCCAAAGGTCAAGCTGAGGATAAAGCTGACGCCCTAAGCCCTCGACATACAACAAAGTTTTTTGCAGTAAAACCAACTGTGGTTGTACTTCCATATTAAAGCGGCGTGCAGTGTTAAAGAGATTCAATAACACATGGCCAAAGGATATTTCGGCTAGCGGTTTTTCAAAAATAGGTTCGCAGACGGTACGAATAGCGAATTCAAAATCTTCAACATTGGTATCACGAGGAACCCAGCCAGAATCAACATGCAGTTCTGCAACCCGCCGATAATCCCGATTAAAGAAAGCAATAAAGTTTTCAGCAAGATAGCGCTTATCTGCTTTATTTAGTGAACCGACGATTCCGCAATCAATGCCAATATAAAGCGGGTCATGAGGATGCTCATAACTGACAAAGATATTTCCAGGGTGCATATCTGCATGGAAAAAACTGTCACGGAAAACCTGAGTGAAAAATACTTGAACCCCACGTTCAGCCAGCAACTTCATATTGGTGCCTTGATCTTCCAAAGCTGCAATATCAGATACTGGAATGCCGTAAATTCGCTCCATGACCAATACACTTTCCCGGCAATAATCAGAATAGACTTCGGGAATATAGAGCATTGGACTGTCTTCAAAGTTACGACGCAGTTGAATAGCATTAGCGGCTTCTCGCAGCAAATTTAGCTCATCAAGCAGTGTTTTTTCATATTCACGCACAACTTCCCGTGGACGCAATCTACGGCCATCAGGTAAAAGTTTGGGTACCCAGCCAGCCAGACGGTACATCAACCGCACATCAGCTTTAATAATTGGCAAAATATCAGGACGAATAACTTTGAGTACAATTTCCTGACCGTTCTCTTTTAAACGTGCCGTATGTACTTGCGCGATAGAGGCGGAGGCTAAAGCTTCTTGTTCAAAATCGTCAAACCATGTTTCTAATGGTCCTCCCATCGCAATTTCAATGTGCTTGCGTGCTAATGCACCATCAAATGGAGCGACTCTATCCTGTAACAACGCAAGTTGATCAGCAATTGCTGGCGGGAAGAGGTCTCGCCTTGTGGACATCATTTGGCCAAACTTGATCCAAACTGGCCCTAGCTCCTGTAAGGCAAGGCGCAAACGCTCACCCAGCGGTTTATCTTTATGACGATTTGGCAACCAGAAAAATAGATGACGACCAACACGTAATGGTAACGTCAAACGTATATTCGGGATTAACTCATCTAGCCCATAGCTCAAGAAAACTCGAATGATAAGATACAGGCGCCGAAGTTCTCCTGGCGTCATTGTTTTGTCTCCATGGTTGCCAATCTGGCAGTCAAAGCCTCGGTTGCACGAGCGGTAGCATCAACCTCTTCGTTAAACCACACCACCTCCAGCGGCGCTGGCGCTATTTTCCATTCTTCAGTTATTGCTTCAGCGACGTAATGCTGTTGCTGTTGAAACTGCTTACGAAGAAAACGGTTACTTTTATGGATGACCTGCCCAACGGTTTCCGCTGCGATATCGCCAATATAGGGAGCCAGCCATTCAGCTGGTTCCCATTCAGCAAGATCAAGTAAGGTGATCAGTTGCTGAACTACTTGGATATCACCCTCGACAACCAATTCACCACTACGCATCAAAGGTGAAAGCTGTTGACGGTCCCGCAGCTTTGCCAGCACAGCAACGTTCGTTTTCACTGTGCAATCCGCATCACCATCCCATTGACTTAAAACATCAACCTGCCGCTCGCTAAATACTAATAGCAGAGGAAAACTCACCTCACGCAACTCGATACTCAGCACTTTTCCCGCTAAGCGTAAACGTGCAGCCTTCAAGCTTTTATCACGAAATAACACACTATTTAGTGATGTTTCTATAGCAGCAGTTATTAGTGGCGACAGCAAAGTTGGTTTCAGTGACAAGGAGTTAAATATCAGTGATTTTAGCGGCATAACCAGACTCCTGTTAGAACTTGAAGCCCCGATGTAACGCAACAATGCCACCGGTTAAATTGGAATAGGTTACGTTTTCAAACCCGGCATCCATCATCATGCCCTTCAGTGTTTCTTGGTTGGGGTGCATACGAATAGACTCAGCCAAATAACGGTAGCTTTCAGAGTCCTGTGCCACAAGTTCACCAATCTTAGGCAAAATATGGAAGGAGTATGCATCATAGGCTTTACTCAAAGGCTCCAGAAGTGGCTTAGAGAATTCAAGAACCAGTAAGCGACCACCGGGTTTTAATACCCGAAACATCGACCGCAGCGCCTTTTCTTTTTCAGTTACATTTCTCAAGCCGAATGAAATGGTAATACAATCAAAGTAATTATCAGGAAAAGGTAACGCTTCAGCATTCGCCTGAACATAGCTGACATTACCAACAATACCTTTATCACGCAGCTTTTCACGGCCCATACGCAACATTGACTCGTTGATATCAGCCAGAACGACCTCACCTTGTTCCCCCACCAGACGAGAAAACTTGGCGGTTAAATCGCCGGTGCCACCTGCCAGATCCAATACCCGTTGACCGCGCCGAACACCGCTACAGTCAATAGTAAAACGCTTCCAAATACGGTGAACACCGAACGACATCAGGTCATTCATCAGATCGTATTTAGCGGCTACGGAATGAAAAACTTCTGCCACCATGCCTTCTTTTTGTTCTTTGGCTACGGTGCGAAAACCAAAATGAGTGGTTTCCTTCTCCTGATCTACCATTTTCTGTGCCTGCTTTTCAGTCAATCTTTCGAGGAAGTGTACCAGAACTCCGATGAAAGCCCCACCTCACCTGGTATTAAGGTAACTGCTTAATCACAGCTTTCTCAACATCATACAGAAGAGGAACATGCAACTAACCCTGATACTTCAGCGGTGCAAAATCACTTATCTCGGATTCTGCATCATCGGATAGCGCTAAATCGTCCTCAGGTTGATCTTCCAAACTAGCTTTCTCTGCCAGTGTTGGACTAATAGGCCGTTTTATCTCGACCCCCAGAGTACGAAAACTTTCAACTTGCCCTATCAGGTTACCACGGCCTTGCGACAGTTTGTTCATTGCCTGACGATAACTTAACTGTGCTTTGTCGAGGCTTTGCCCTAACGACTCCATATCATCAACAAATAAACGCAATTTGTCATAGAGTTTGGCAGCCCTCTCCGCAATACGTTGTGCATTTTGGCTTTGATGTTCGTAGCGCCATAAATTGGTAATAGTTCGTAAAGCCACCAGCAATGTTGTTGGGCTAACCAACATAATATTGTGCTGTAGCGCTTCACTGATCAATTCAGGTTGACGGTCGATTGCCACCAAAAACGCAGGTTCAACGGGAATAAACATCAATACATAGTCAAGCGAACGTAAACCAGGAAGTTGCTGATAATCCTTGCGACCTAGCATCCTGATATGCGCACGTAGTGACAATAAATGCTCGCTTAATGCCGCTTCACGCGCAATATCATCTTCACTATTAAAGTAGCGTTCATAGGCTACCAGTGACATTTTAGCGTCAATAACAACATCCTTACCCTGCGGCAAGCGTACAATGACATCTGGTTGCATACGGCTATTACTATCAATCTTTACACTAACCTGGGTTTGATATTCATGACCCTCGCGTAACCCTGAAGCCTCAAGCACCTTAGCTAAAACGACTTCACCCCAGTTTCCCTGGGTTTTATTATCCCCTTTGAGGGCTTTGGTCAGGTTGAGAGCTTCACGCGCCATTTGAGCATTGAGCTGCTGTAAGCTACGGATTTCATGGGTCAGAGTATGGCGTTCTCGAGCTTCTTGCCCAAAACTATCCTGTACCTGTCTTCGGAAACCATCTAGCTGCTCCCGTAGAGGTAACAGTAAGCGATCCAAGCTTTGCTTATTTTGTTCGTCTGCCCGGCGGCCAGTTTGTTCAAAGATACGATTTGCCAGATTTTCGAACTGAGTGGTTAGCCGTTGCTCACTGTTAAGAAGCAGCCGTTGCTTCTCTTCTGCAGTCAGCCGTGTTTCTTCCAAACGTATAGTGACTTCACGTAGTTCAGCTTCTTGCGCGCTATTTACTTCTCTTTGCGCCCGTAATTCTTGATTGAGCTGCTCACATTCATTGCGCCAATGAGCTAATTGTTGCAGTTTTTCAGAATTTGCCGCGAGTTGACTGTGCAAATTACGCTGTTCTAATTCACTTTGTCGCAATTGCTGTTCATTGCGTTGCAAAAGGGACTGTAATTCTAGAGTGTTTTGCTGTGACTGTTGCAATGACTGCTCCAGTAACCGCCGCTCAATATCCTGCTGTGCTTTATTGCGCTGTTGAGACAAACTGGCAATCAACCAACCTATAAGTCCACCAAACAGGCAGCCTCCCAGCCCATAAAATAAAATGATATCCACGGTTATCTCCCCATTAACCTATTGTCAGTCAAGGTAAGGGGATACTGTATGGATGTCCAGAGTGTTTTTTCGTTACATCCCATATTGCGAAGCTGTGCGCATAAATAATAAGCAGATAAAAAACCGCTTACTCTATGACAGAGAGATACGTTAAAACTGTCAGCCACAAAATATGGAGCCGCTTCAAAGCTGATGCAAAGTTAATCCATCCAGTGAGATAGCCACTGAATACCGAAAGCGCCAGGAGCAAGAATACCGAATGCCCAAATGATTGCAGATGTGATATTAGCCAACTGGAAATAGAATTTTGGCATAGCACATATTCCGGCGACTAGCGGGACAACTGCTCGCAGTGGGCCAAAGAAGCGGCCGATGAAAGCACCGAAGAACCCCCAACGTTCAAAGAAAGCATGACCGCGGACGAGTAGTTTAGGGTTGCGAGAAAGAGGCCACAGGGTGCCGACGCGATCTTTATAATGATCGCCAATCCAATAAGAGAGCCAGTCGCCAAAAAAAGCGCCTGCTACAGCTGCGGCCCAAATTGGCCAGAAGGAAATCCCGCTTTCACCGATTAATGCACCTAGTCCGAGCAAGATAACCGTGGCAGGTAGCAGTAAGGAAAGAAAGGCTAGCGACTCACCAAAAGCGAGAATAAACACGATAGGCATTGCCCACGTTTCATGTTCACGAACAAAATCAATCACGACAGTAATGACATCATTTAAGGTCACAGGCATTTTCCTGTTATCAATAAAGTAGCCATTAGCATACTCAATGTGTCGACATTTTAACTTAACAAAAAATAAACGGCCGTGAGATTCCGACCGTTTATTAGGACTAAAGCTATCGATTTAGGATATCAGGCGTTGGCAGTAACCACCTTATTGCCTGCCATCTCGGCTGATCTACGAATCCACAGCTCACGCCATTTTTTCAGTGCTGATATCAGGATAATGACACCCAATGTCATCATGATGATAGAGATGATGCCATTAAACAGGTTGTAACCTTTCGCTGCTGAATTGAAGTACACGTGGGTGATCATCCAATAACCAGCATAGTTTACGGTGACAAACAGATAAGCCAATGGAATCACGCAAGTCAGCATGTAAACCCGTTTGGTTGCCAGACGCAGAATAATAGTGGCACCGATAATCAAACCAACAGAAGCCATTAGCTGATTTGATACACCGAACAACGCCCAGACTGAGTTGATATCACCGGAGTTAAGGAGGTAACCCCACAGCGCGCAAGCAATAACACTGCATGCTAATGTGCCCGGTAACCAATCAGTACGTTTTAGTGGAGCCCAGATATCGCCCAAAAAATCTTGCAGCAGGTAGCGAGCAACACGGGTACCTGAGTCAACAGCTGTCAGAATGAATACAGCTTCAAACATCACAACAAACTGGAAGAAATAAGCGGCCAGACTACTGAACCACGGCACACGAATGAAGATATCCGTCATACCCACAGCTAAGGTGACTGCGCCGCCGGTACGGCCATACAAATCTAAGCCAATTTCCTGACTCAGTTTTGGTAGGTTAACCACTTCCATGCCCAGCACACTCCAAGCTTCGGCTGAAGAGTTAATCGCGAAGTAGTCGGCAGGATGCAGAGATGTTGCAGCGATCAAGGCCATTACCCCGACCATACACTCGGCCAGCATCGCACCAAAACCAACAGGTAAGATGTCACTCCATTTATCGATTTGTTTTGGTGTAGTACCTGAACCAATAAATGCGTGGAAACCAGAAATAGCGCCACAAGCAATGGTAATAGAGATAAATGGCCAAACTGGGCCAGCTAGTACGGGGCCACCACCGTGGATAAACTGTGTTACTGCTGGGAATTGAATTTCAGGGTTAATAAATACAACGCCAACAATCAGTGCACCGAATACGCCGATTTTCATAAAGCTGGAGAGATAACCGCGAGGGGTCAATAACATCCAGACAGGTAGTGCCGTAGCGAAGAAAGCATACATTGGAAGAATGATACTGACGGTATCTGCTTTCAGCATGAGCCATTCGCCAAGCCAAGTGTGTTCAATATAAGGGCCGACGAACACGCACACCATAATGGCGGCGATACCAACATAAGAAGCCCCTTTCATGCTGCCTGTCATGCGTTCCCATAAGCCAACACAAATCGCGATAGGGATTGTCATGAACACCGCGAAAGTACCCCAAGGGTTACGTTCCAGCGCATGTACTACAACCATTGATAACCCGGCCATAGTGATAGTAATGATAAATAGCATCGCCAGACCGGTACACCAGCCAGCGACTGGCCCGAGTTCTGATTTAGCCACTTCAGATAGAGATTTACCCTGATGTTTCATCGAAGCGAACAAAACAACGGTATCGTGAACGGCACCGCCGATAACACAACCAATCAATAGCCACAGGAAGCCGGGTAAATAACCATACTGGGCCGCCAATACAGGACCAACCAAGGGGCCAGCCGCAGCAATGGCTGCGAAGTGGCTACCAAAGTTAACCCATTTTTTAGTTGGAACGTAATCTTTGCCATCTTCAAAGGTGTGGGAAGGTGTTACTTCACTGTCATCGACGCGCAGAACCTTACGAACAAAAAAGATACCGTATAAACGGTAGCAGATCACAAGGACACACGCGGAGGCGATAACAAAGGTAATCGCATGTTGCATGAGCATTCTCTCCAGGGAATTTGTCAGGCGTTAACATACGCTTGCTCCCTAAGAGAAATATCAACGAACTGGTTAAGCGGTAGTTTGCATCATTAAGCGGTAAAAAAAAGCCACCCAGTGGTGGCTCAATATGCGATAAATCGGAAAAGTGGCATGTTTAGGAACAATTACTCCAAGAAATATGACTGCAACTTTTCGCGCTCCCTGCTGCCAAGACCAAATTCCTGCTGCAGCCACTGCTCGCGGCTCCCGTAACGATCTTGAATACTGCGCAATGCGGTTTGAATAAACTCTTCTCGAGCCGACAATACAAATGCAAATTGCCCTAGCGCCTGAGAATTTAGTTTTAGTGCCAGTTCCGCCAGCATGCTTTCACGGAAAGGTGCCAGAGTTGTTTCAGTCAACAGGTAATCTTCCAATACCGTCGATTCATCAGCGCCTAAAGCAAACAACACCAAAGCCGAACCCACTCCGGTGCGGTCTTTCCCGACGGCACAATGCTGTACCACGCCAGCCGCTGCATGCTCTGGTGAGGCACTATTTTGTAACAAACTGACTAACTGTTTATAAGCTTGATTATTAAATGGCAGGCGACGGTACAGCTCTAACATGAAAGCTCTGGCATCAAATGTCGCTAACGTCTCGTTAGTCAGTTTCTCCAGATTCGCGTTAACTTCACTGCTGAGTGGGTTGGCTGGAATATTGTGATAACTGGCACCTTGCCACACAATATCAGGCTTAGCCTGGACTTCATCCGCATCACGGTAATCAAGAATTTGAGCGACAGAGCCGCTGCTAAGAACAGCACAATCTTTGGTGCTCAAACGGTCAAGTGATCCCGAGCGAAACAATAACCCGCGCTTAATACGCCGGCCATCTGCAACGACATTACCACCGAGATCACGAAAGTTAATACCACCGTCCAGTGGCAATAGGGAAGGATGAGATATAGCAGGTGTTGTCATGTTTTCCTCTTATTTTGCTGTCCATATAAGAGCTACGACATTAACAGATAATCAGCCGAAAAAAAGAACGGGCCAGTAAACTGACCCGCTCATTTGGTATTCATTTATTCGCTTATTGCGAGTTTTACCCATAAGCCGTCTGTATTACAGCAGGTGACGAGCTGCTTCAACGACGATTTTTACTGCATGGCTTTCAGTCGCTTTCATAGTTTCTTCGTTAGGAATCTCTTGCTGGGTACGGTTAACAATCACCCCAGCGACCATACCGGCACGCAATCCTTGGCTAGCACACATTGTCAGCAGAGTGGCAGATTCCATTTCATAATTCATCACGCCCATAGATTGCCATTCTTCCATAGAACCTTTAAAGCGGCTAACGACACGGCCAGAGTAGGTATCGTAACGTTCTTGCCCTGGATAGAAAGTATCTGAAGATGCGGTAACACCAATATGAGTCGTCGCACCGACTGATTTAGCCGCATTAACTAATGCCGTGGTGCAATCAAAATCAGCCACCGCTGGGAATTCCATTGGTGCAAAGTGCAAGCTAGCACCGTCTAAACGCACCGCCGCGGTAGTAACCAATACATCACCAACATTAATATGTGGCTGAATAGCACCTGTAGTACCAATACGTAGAAACGTCCGCACACCAAGTTGTGCCAACTCTTCAACCGCAATAGAAGTTGATGGGCCACCGATACCGGTTGAGCAGACAATCACAGCTTTGCCATCAAGCTCGGCACGCCACGAAGTAAATTCACGATGTGAAGCCAGATGCACTGGGTTATCCATCAATTTAGCGATTTTCTCAACACGCTGTGGATCACCTGGAACGATCGCCAGAGTCGCCCCTTGCAGATCATTTTTAGTCAGGCCCAAGTGAAAAACGTCGGATTTAGCCATGTGTGAGACTCCTCTTTCATGAGAGATGTTATGTCCGTCATACTTCAAGCTGCATGTGCATGGGCTACTTTTAATCTACCGAATAGATGACTTAGGTAAACTCATCGGGATTAATAAGCCTCAAAGAGGCTCGCCCTGCGGGCTAGCATAAATGCTGTTCAAATCGGTTTTCACCGAGTTGTCATTCACTTGCCGCCGTCCTGCAACTCAAATTACTTAGGAATATATGGAGGTACAAAGGAATACTTTACTCAAAATCACCACATAATTTCGTGACGACTATCACTTTGATAAAAGAAATGATTACTGCAAATACATTAGAAATATGATCAATATCACAAATCAAGACTATGTAGACGGAATTTCATACAAACACCACCCTCTGCAGTAGTGATTTTATATATGAATAACAATAGTAGGACTCATTGGGCAATGTTGGATGAATATCTTCTTATCAGAAACTGACTTACCTACCGTACTCATGTCGCAATAAAATGCTTAATTACTGTAAACCTCATCTCATTAATCCCAAAGATTACCTATAGTTAAAGTCGTCAACAGCATACATCAAGGGCGATGGATAGCTCAGCTCTATAAGATTTTACCGAGTCATACTTTCCTCATTTCATAAGGAGACTACCGTGAAAACTGATCAATCTATGACTCTCAGGCAGGCGACAAGCGGATTTACACCCGCAGTAGATCCTCTGGCCTCGACGGTCCGTCATACCAACCAACAAGGTATTCACTGCACAGAAACGACTATCCCTTCTCAAGGCGATGAATTACCAGCGTATATTGCCAAACCGGCCCAACACTCGGGGCCATATCCTGTGGTGATTGTTGTACAAGAAATCTTTGGCGTGCATGAGCACATTCAAGATATCTGCCGCAGATTGGCGAAACAGGGATATTTAGCCATTGCCCCTGAGCTGTTTTTCCGCCAAGGTGATGCCAAAGAATATGATGATATCAATGCGTTAGTTAAAAATCTGGTGAGTAAGGTGCCCGATCGACAGGTCATGGTAGATCTTGATCATACTGCTCACTGGGCATCGCGTCACGGTGGCGATATCAGCAAACTAGCCATTACTGGTTTTTGCTGGGGTGGGCGCATTGCATGGCTATATGCCGCCCATAATCCACAATTAAAAGCCGCAGTGGCCTGGTATGGCAAACTGGTAGGAGAAAAAACTTTACTACTACCGAGATATCCGGTTGATGTTGCCGTCGACCTTAGCGCCCCAGTGATGGGGCTATATGGCGGTAAAGACGGTAGTATCACACAAGAGCATATCGATACCATGCGTCAGGCATTGCGAGCAGCAAATGCTGATGCCGAAATCATTGTTTATCCAGATGCAGGGCATGCCTTTAATGCTGATTACCGTCCAAGCTATCACGAAGAATCGGCACTGGATGGCTGGCTGCGCATGCTTGACTGGTTTGCGCAGCACGGAGTCGCAGCTAATCCTATTACCGAAGATGATAAATAACAGCCATAAAAAAGGGCGCAAAATATGCGCCCAAAGTTTCACAACACACAGTAAACCGTTATTAATCAGACTTGTTCTTCACGCAAACGTTGTGCTGCCAGTACCATGTTTGCCAGAGCCTGGCGGGTTTCCGGCCAACCACGGGTTTTCAGGCCACAGTCTGGGTTAACCCACAAACGTTCCGCTGGAATACGCAGGGCTGCTTTGCGCAGTAAAGCTTCAATCCATTCCACACTTGGCACATTAGGCGAGTGAATATCATAAACACCGGGACCAATTTCATTCGGATACGCGAAATCTTCAAATGATTCCAACAGTTCCATATCTGAGCGGGAGGTTTCGATGGTAATCACGTCAGCATCCAGCGCAGCAATGGAATCCATAATGTCATTGAATTCGCAATAACACATATGGGTGTGAATCTGAGTATCGTTTTGTGCAACCGCAGCATTCAATTTAAAAGCATCAACCGCCCACTGTAGATAAGCTTGCCAGTCAGCACGGCGTAGAGGCAGGCCTTCACGCAGCGCTGGTTCATCAATCTGGATGATACCGATACCGGCTTTTTCCAGATCTTCTACTTCATCACGCAGTGCCAACGCAATTTGCTTCGCGATGGTTTCACGGCTGACATCTTCGCGTGGGAATGACCAACACAGAATAGTCACCGGCCCAGTCAACATGCCTTTTACCGGTTTATCGGTCAGTGATTGAGCATACTTCGCCCATTCAACGGTGATGGCTTCAGGGCGGCTGATATCACCAATAATCACTGGTGGCTTAACGCAACGTGAACCGTAGCTCTGTACCCAACCATTTTGTGTAAAGACAAAACCGTCCAGATGCTCGCCGAAATATTCCACCATGTCATTACGTTCAGCTTCACCATGAACCAACACATCCAGCCCCAAACGCTCCTGCTCAGCAATAGCTTGTTTGATGTGTTCGCTAATACCGGTACGGTAGTTTTTACCATCCAGGCGGCCTTGCTTGAAGTCCAAACGCAAGCCCCGGATCTCGGTCGTTTGTGGGAATGAGCCGATAGTCGTGGTCGGCCAGGCCGGCAAGTTAAAGCGCTTACGTTGGGCAGCTGCACGTGCTTCGTAAGGTTGTTGGCGTTCAATATCTTGCGCGGTGATCGCCGCCAAACGCTGTTCGACTTGCGGATTATGCACTCGGCTGGAAGCGCGACGAGCACGAATTGGTGCACTATAAGCCGCTAATTCAGCCAGTTTGGCTTCACTTGGTGCATTCAATGCCTGGGTCAACAGCGCCAGTTCGGTACATTTTTGCAGGGCGAAAGCAAACCAGCTCTTCACTTCGGCATCAAGACGCGTTTCTTCACTTAAATCAATTGGGCTGTGCAATAAGGAACAAGAACTTCCCAGCCACAGCGGGCGGCTATTCACCAGCGGTTGCAAGCGCTCAAACCAGTGACTCAGGTCGGCACGCCATACGTTACGACCATTGATAACGCCCAGTGATAGCAACCACTCTTGCGGCAATTTTGCATTCAGCTCAGCAATATCATCCTGACCGGCAACCACATCAACATGCAGGCCTTGGACTGGCAGAGCGCGGATAGTGTCGAGGTTATGCCCGATACTGTCAAAATAGGTGGTCAGCAACAATTTAACCTGACCTTGCAGCGCCTGATAAGCAGGTTGATAAGCATCCAGCCACTCTTGTGGCAATTCCAGCACCAGTGCTGGCTCATCAATTTGCACCCACTCGATACCGCGTTTTGCCAATTCTCCCAGCACTTGTTGGTAAACCGGCAGAATATCTTTCAATAATGATAAGCGATCAAACTGCTCACCTTTCACTTTACCCAGCCACAGATATGTTACCGGACCAAGCAGTACCGGCTTGATTTTGTGGCCTAATGCCAGTGCTTCATCCACTTCATCCAACAGCTGAGTCCAACCCAGTTTGAACTGCTGGCCTTGTTGGAATTCGGGCACCATGTAGTGATAATTGGTATTAAACCACTTGGTCATTTCTGCCGCAGCTGCCGGTGTACCGGTTGGTGCTCGGCCACGACCAATGCGGAATAAGGTATCTAAATCAATCGAACCATCGGCATTTTGATGGCGTTCCGGGACGTTACCCAGCAGCAAACTGGTAGTCAGAACATGGTCATACCAGGCGAAATCACCGACTGGCACTAAATCAACGCCAGCTTGCTGTTGTTGTTGCCAATGGCGGGCGCGCAATTCACGACCCACATTGAGCAATTCTTCTTGCGTGGAGTTGCCTGCCCAGTAACTTTCTTGTGCTTTTTTCAGTTCACGTTTCAGACCTACACGCGGAAAACCCAGTGTGTGATTTAAAATTGTCATCGTCTTATTTCCCATTTAGCCATCCAGATGTTTACACATCCATAATCAACAGGTACTGTATTAATCACAAGCGCAATTTGCTCACTGTCACTGTGAAGGACTCTCATGATCGAACTGAAACACTTACGCACCCTGCAAGCTCTGCGTAATACCGGCTCACTGGCTGCGGCGGCAACACAACTTCATCAGACTCAATCGGCGTTGTCCCATCAATTCAGTGATCTGGAACAGCGCCTGGGTTTTCGTCTATTTGTGCGTAAAAGCCAGCCGTTACGTTTCACAACGCAAGGTGAGATCCTGTTGCAGTTGGCAGAACAAGTGCTGCCGCAAATCAAGCAAGCGCTGCAAACCTGTAACGAACCACATCAAACTGCGTTGCGTATCGCCATCGAATGTCATAGCTGTATTCAGTGGCTGACACCCGCGCTGGATAATTTCCACAAAAGCTGGCCGCAAGTGGCGATGGACTTCAAATCAGGCGTAACTTTCGATCCACAGCCTGCCTTGCAGCAAGGGGAGTTGGATCTGGTGCTGACATCGGATATTTTGCCGCGCAGTGGGTTGCACTATTCGCCGATGTTTGATTTTGAGGTGCGTTTGGTATTAGCACCTGACCATCCATTAGCTAATAAAGCCCGCATCGAGCCGGAAGATTTAGCACAAGAAGTGTTAATGATTTACCCGGTGCAGCGCCAACGGTTGGATATCTGGCGGCATTTTCTGCAACCGGCGGGGATCAATCCCGCATTGAAAAATGTTGATAACACCTTACTGCTGATTCAAATGGTCTCAGCACGAATGGGGATCGCCGCCCTACCACACTGGGTGGTAGAGAGCTTCGAACGTCAGGGGCTGGTGGTGACGAAAACACTGGGAAATGGTTTGTGGAGCCGGTTATACGCTGCCGTCCGAGATGGAGAACAGCGCCAACCGGTCACTGAAGCTTTTATTCGTTCGGCCCGGCAACACGCTTGCGAGAGTCTGCCGTTTGTAAAGAATGCGGAGCGACCCAACGCCGGTGTACCCATAGCGAGGCCATTATCACAATTGCCCCAATGATAAAGCTGGGCCAATGGGGCTTTTCTTGCCAAATGGCCAGATTCACCAGTAACCCAGCCGGAACATGTACGTTATTCATAATACCCAGGGTGCCGGCATCGACTTGTGTCGCCCCATAGTTCCACATGAAGTAGCCCAAGGCCGAGGCCCCGACACCCAACCAAACCAGCACCCCCCACTGCAATGGCGTGGTGGGTAGTTTTTGTGGATTGCCGAAAGCAAACCAGGCAATGACAGCAACAATCAAAGCACCGACATAGAACCATGAAAAGGCCACATGCTGTGGGATAGGATGGACTTCCATCAACCGTTTGTAGCCCACCTGCCCAATGGCAAAACAAATGTTTGCCGCCTGAACCAGAACCAATCCCCACCAAAAATGTTCACTGAGATGGTCATAACGGATGATTGCCGCCCCAGCCACAGCCAACAAAGCGCTGAGGGCATAGCCCCACCGCAGGCGCTGGCGGCGCAGCAAATCATAGATTAATGTGACATACAGCGGCGTCATCACGGTGAATAGCAGAAACTCCGGTACCGTCAAATAGAGATACGCGCGGAAGCTGAACAAGTACATGATACCTAGCTGGATTGCGCCCACCGTCATATACAGCGCAATCACACGCCAATTGATATTGCGCCAACGCAGGAAAGGCAGAAAGACTAGCGCTGCCAGCCCGACACGCATTAGCACAGAGAACCAGCTGTCCACCTGACCGGCCAGATATTCGCCAATCAGGCTAAAAGAGAATGCCCACAAGATAGTGGTAATAATCAGTAACAACACAATAATTGGCTCTTTGAGGTGATAAAGCGCAATTGTAACGGAAGTTGGACACTAGTTATCAGCAAATTCAGTTTACATATGAGCAATAATAAACCAAATAAATAATACCCACTATCAGAATACCATTCGCAGGAGAAAACTCATGTTCCGCTGTTAAGACATCCCGACACCGATAATGGTCAAAATCAGTGGGGTTGTCACCGCCGCGAGCACCGTGGACATCACTAGACTGGCGGCGGCAGGGCCGGTCAGCACATTAAATTGGCGCGACATCAGATAAACGTTTACACCCGTGGCCATTGACCCAAGCAATACCACCACCTGTGTTTCCAGCACGGGTAAATTCATTGCCCACGCCAGCGCCCATATCACCATCGGCTGCACAATTAGCTTCAAAACACAGATAGCACTGCTGATTTGCCAGCCCTCACTCACGCGGTATTCCGCCAACCCCATGCCCAGCACAATCAATGACAGCGGCGGAGCCACCTGCCCCAGCATAGTCACCGGTTGGTCGATAAATTACGGCAATTGCAAACCGGTCAGGCTAAATAAAGTACCGGATATAATCCCGATAATCAGTGGATTAGTCAGTACACTACGGGCGGTTTTCGTAAACCCGGCTAACGTTGGTGAGCCATTGCGCGCCCACTCCACGGAAATAGTCACTAATGTCCACAAAATCAATCCGTTAAATACCAAGACCAATGCCACTGCGGGAATGGATTTCTCCCCCAGCATAATGGTCGCAATGGGTAGTCCCAGCATCACGTTATTGGAAAAAATTCCCCCAAGGGCAAATACCGAACCGGATACACCATCCAGATGAAATACCCTGCTGGCAATGATTCGCCCGATAACAAAGACCACCAGACAACTGCCAAAAAAGGCAAGCAGCAAACGAGCATCCACCGCCGGGCGCTCAGAGAAGTCACACATCATACGAAACAGCATGGCAGGTAACGCGAGGGAGAAGACAAAACGGGTCAAGCCATCGGTGATGGTAGATGGCCATTTACCCAATCGAACCAAACCGAAGCCCAGTGCGAGTAGGACAAACAGCGGTGAAGACAAGACAATCTGGTGCCAGAGCGAAATAACAAAGGCGGGCATGGTTCACTTCCTGTCAAGCCGGGCCAGGTCAACCCGGAAATGTAAGAATGGCTGACCGCTCTGTTTCCTGTTCTGTTTATATCAAAGCCATTGGAGTGACAGGTAGGCAGCAAACAAGCACATCCCGATGAGCATACTTATTTTTTTAAGGTCAAAACAAGTATGTGATTCGGGTGAGTGAGCGCAGCTAACGCCCCTGTAGCTTCAAGGATGAGGATATATCAAATCTATACGGTCAGTACAGACACAATCAACGCCCCAACTTAACAATTCCTGCGCCCGAGCTGGCTGGTTGACGGTGTAAACCAAAATACGCAGCCCAGCGGCTTTGAGTAACGCCACCCGTTCGACTGTCAGTTGTTTGTGGTTGATATGTAAAGAAACGCAATCCAACTCGCGAGTCATCGCCTGCCAGTTATCATCCCATTTATCCAGCAATAAACCGCGTGGTAGCTCAGGTACTGCCTGCTGCGCCGCCACTAATGCCTCATACGAAAAAGAGGATAACAACGGTGGAGTCGCCTGACCTTGCCATAATAAGCGAGCAGCCAAAGCAATGGCTCGGCCGGTAGGGGTTTCAGTCCCGGTGGTCGGTTTAATTTCAATATTTGCCGCCATGCCATATTGGCCGCAACGGGACGCCACCTCAGAGAGCAATGGCAGGCGCTCACCACGAAATGCGGTGCTATACCAGTCACCGGCATCCAGCTGAATCAGCGTTTCCCAGGGTAAGTCTCCAGCCATGCCCCAGCCATTGCTGGTGCGCTCCAGAGTGTCGTCATGCAGTAGAAATATCTGGCCGTCTTGCGATAACTTAGCATCAAACTCAATCATCTTGTGGCCGTGACGCGCACCCACATCAATTGCCGCCAGGGTATTTTCTGGTGCTAATGAACCGCCACCGCGATGAGCAGCAATCGTTGGATAAGGCCAGTTTTTACTCATGATTCCATCCGTAGTCCGCTTTCTGAATCAAAAAAGTGCAGCGCCGCAGGTGGCAGATACAAGTGCAATATACTGCCCGCCGCGGGCATCTCTTCATGAGATAAACGGGCAATCACACTCTGCCCACCCCACTGCCCGTGCGCTAAATTATCCGCCCCCAACAATTCGAGCGTTAATAACGTCATCGGCACACCCTGCGCTGACGTTTTCTGCTGAGATACCGTTTGCTGAATATGCTCCGGACGGATACCCAGGGTCAAGCGCCGATCTGCCCATTGTGGCCGTGGAACCTCCAGCGGTAGAGTCATTCCGTCCGCCAAAATAAAGGCTCGCCCATCCCGGCTGACGGTACCGGCTAACAGGTTCATCGCCGGTGAGCCGATAAAGCTGGCAACAAATAGAGTCGCAGGTCGTTGATACACTTCACTTGGTGTGCCAATTTGCTCCGCTACGCCTTTGTTCATCACAATCACCCGCTGGGCCAGCGTCATAGCTTCAACCTGATCATGAGTGACATACAAACTGGTGGTTTTTAACCGCCGATGTAACTGTTGCAACTCAAGGCGCATCTGTACTCGCAGCTTGGCATCCAGATTAGACAAGGGTTCATCAAAGAGGAAAACCGCAGGTTCTCGCACAATCGCGCGGCCCATCGCAACCCGCTGGCGCTGACCGCCGGATAACTCGCGCGGTTTGCGTTTGAGCCGCGGTTCTAGTTCCAAAATACGGGCGGCCTCATCCACGCGTTGACGAATCTGCTCTTTGCCAAAACCACGGATTTTCAAACCATAAGCCATATTGTCAAACACACTCATATGGGGATATAGCGCATAGTTCTGAAACACCATGGCGATGCCACGATCTTTAGGTTCCATATCCGTCACTCGCAGATTATCGATGTAGATATCTCCGCTGGTAGTGCGCTCCAGCCCGGCGACCATCCGCAGCAGTGTCGATTTACCGCAACCGGACGGGCCGACCATCACGATGAATTCGCCATCAGCGACATCTAAATCAATCTGCTTTATCACTGGCGTGACGCCGTCATAAGATTTGGTTACTGCTTGAAGCTTTAAACATGCCATATCAGATTACTTCTCACTGTCTACCAGGCCGCGTACAAACCAACGCTGCATCAGAAGGACCACCGCGACCGGTGGAATTAAAGTCAAAATCATTGCTGCCATCACCTGATTCCACTGAGTTGGAGCACCCGAGCTGGAAATCATGCTTCTGATTCCCGCGACCGCTGTACCCATAGAAGCATCGCTGGTAATCAGGATTGGCCAGAGATATTGGTTCCAACCATAGATAAAAGTGATAACAAACAGCGCTGCCAAATTGGTTTTCGATAGCGGTAAAACGATATCCCAGAAAAAGCGCATAGCGCCCGCCCCATCAATACGCGCAGCTTCCAATAGCTCATCGGGCAAGGTCATAAAGAACTGGCGGAACAAGAAGGTGGCGGTCGCAGACGCCATCAGCGGCAGAGTCAGACCGGTGTAGCTATCTAACATATTCAGATTGACAATAACCTGAATCGTCGGGAAAATTCGCACTTCAACCGGCAGCATTAGAGTGAGAAAAATTAGCCAGAAAAACAGGTTACGTAGTGGGAAGCGGAAATAAACAATGGCATACGCAGACAGCATCGATACCGTGATTTTGCCGACGGTGATTGCAAATGCCATCACAAAGCTATTAAACAGCATCAAGCCAAAAGGTGCGCTGTTATTGCCCACACCAGCATGCCAAATATGGCTGATGTTCTGCCATAAATGTGGCCCTGGGATCAGCGTCATTGGCACCTGAAACACCTGGGTGTCATCCAGAGATGCCGCCACAAAAGCCACGTACAGCGGGAACAGAATCAACAACACGCCGATAATTAGCATGACGTGGCAAAAGATATCCAGCCCACGGCGATTCTCAATCATTGGTAACGCACCTTACGCTCAACAAAGCGGAACTGGATAACCGTCAGGCCAATCACCAGTAACATCAGAACAACCGACTGAGCAGCTGAACTGGATAAATCCAATCCGGCAAAACCTTCGCGGTAAATTTTATAAATCAGGGTAGTAGTCGCCTGCATAGGGCCACCGCCTGTTGCGGCATCAATTACCGGGAAAGTATCGAAGAAGGCATAGACCAGATTCACCACCAGTAGGAAGAAGCTCACCGGTGAAATCAACGGCAAGACCAAATTGAAGAAGCGGCGCACTGGCCCGGCTCCGTCAATGGCTGCGGCTTCAACTAATGAACGCGGGATAGATTGCAGTGCCGCAAGGAAAAATAAGAAGTTATAACTGATTTGCTTCCACACCGACGCCAATACCACCAGAAACATCGCCTGCCCACTATTTTGGGCGTGATTCCAGTTGTAGCCGAGTGCGGCCAAAAAATGAGTGATCAGCCCCAGGCCGGGATTGAACAAAAAGATCCACAACACTGCCGCCACGGCAGGGGCTACGGCATAAGGCAGAATCATTAAAGTTTGATAGATACGGCTGCCGCGCAGTACATAATCCACCATCGCGGCCAGAAATAGCGACACCACCAGGCCGATTCCCGCCACCAGCGAGCTGAAAATCAGTGTGGTGTAAAATGAAGCTAAATAGTATTCATCGTGAAATAACGCAATAAAGTTACTCAGTCCAACAAATTCGTTGGAAAGGCCGAATGGATCGAGCATTTGTACCGAATACCACAATGCTTCACCGGCGGGCCACAGGAAGAAAACGGCGGTAATAGCCAGTTGCGGTAATACCAGCAGGTAAGGTAACCAACTACAGGAAAAACCGGGACGGGAAGATGACATATAATTAACCGTTTATCGGACGAGGGCGATTAGCACTAAAGCGCCTATCGAAAACATCACATCCAGATTCAATACAGTAAAAGACTATTTGGCGTTACTGGTACAGCCAGTTTGAGTGCGGAAATCGCTGGCTCAAACTGGCCGGTAAAGTACCCAAATAATATTACTTGTTAGTTTGCTCGAAACGACGCAGCAACACATCACCTCGTGACACAGCGGTATCTAATGCTTGCTGTGGCGTTTTCTTGCCAGTCCAGACACCTTCCAGTTCTTCGTCTACCACCGTGCGAATCTGTGGCATATTGCCCAGACGCAAGCCCTTGGTATACGGCAATGGCGGCTTATTCAGCATTTGGCGAGTGGCAACATCAGCACCTGGATTCTTGTCATAGAAGCCCTGTTGCTTGGTCAGTTCATAAGCGGCAGTAGTGATAGGCAAGTAGCCTGTCTTCTGGTGCCATTCAGCGGCAATTTCCGGCTGGGTCAGGAATTGTAGGAATTCAGCTACGCCCTTATAAGTATCTTTGTCTTTACCATCCATAACCCATAGGCTGGCACCACCAATAATGGCGTTTTGTGGGGCATTTTGGGCATCGGCGTCATAAGGCATCATGCCAACACCGTAATTAAATTTGGCGTAATGGCGAATATCCGCAAGTGACCCGGAAGAGGCAGTGGTAATAGCACAATCGCCATTATAGAACTTCGCAGTCGATTCATCTTTGCGACCAAAATAGGTGAAATCACCTTTCTTGTTCATATCAGACAGCAATTGAATATGTTTAACCTGCAAAGGCTTGTTGAATTCCAATACCGCATCGGTGCCATCAAAACCATTATTACGGCTGGCAATTGGCTGGCCATGCCAGGCGCTGAAGTTTTCAATTTGAATCCACCCCTGCCAGCCACTGGCATAACCACAACTTGATCCCGCGGCACGTAATTTAGCGGTATCTTCGGCCAATTCTTGCCACGTTTTAGGCGGTTGATCTGGATTCAAACCCGCTTTTTTGAACGCATCTTTGTTGTAATACAACACCGGGGTGGAGCTGTTAAATGGCTGAGATAATAAGTGGCCAGTTTTAGCATCAGTGTAATAACCCGCAACCGTCGGGACGAAGACTGATTCATCAAAAGTAATATTGGCATCTTTAAATACTTGGAATACCGGCTTAATCGCCTTACTCGCCATCATGGTGGCGGTGCCAACTTCATAAACCTGTAGAATAGCTGGCGCTTTCCCTGAACGGAAAGCAGCAATCCCCGCCGCCAGACTTTGTTCGTAGTTGCCTTTATAGACCGGCACAATTTTATAATCGCTATGCGACTGGTTAAAGCGATCCGCTAACGAGTTAACTTCTACACCTAACTCCCCTTCCATTGAGTGCCAGAAAGGAATTTCAGTTACCGCCATCGCATTGGCACTGAATGCCAAGGTCAGCGCGACACAAATCGACGTTTTACGAATAGCACTGTTAAACATATCTGGCCCCTGAATAAATCTGTATAGCCCATCACAATGAATGACGCGGATGAGCGAAATAAATCAGTTTTTGTTCGGAAGCAAACATGACACCTTTTCATGACGGAAATATAACCTTTATATGACAAAAAAGTGACAGAACAATGAAAGCACCAGGTCAAATATGTGTCAGACAAGTTAACCATTTAAATAACGATTATTAGTCAATAGTGACTATTTATTTCCTTAAAAAACAAACTCAACATAAAAAATAATCTCAAAATTAATTCACCTTAAACATCAACAAACCATTAATGATATATATAAAACATAATGATTCATTATTTATCACATTAAGAAATGGAATAATTAAAGCCAAATAAAATAGGACTAACTCTTACTTGAAGTAATGCTATTTAAAATGTTAGTGTTCTTTCCGGCTTACGAATGAGTGCATTAACGCAACTATTTAACGCCCTCGTTATCATTGCCGAATACACATGTAAGCCACTCTTACCATTGATACCTTTCCATTTATGGATAAGGATTTTATATAATAAACCATCGGATATTTACAATGAAAAAAACATTATTTTCAATTATGACCATGGCGATATTAGCCAGTGGCAGTGTTAATGCGGAATCCTTAGATAAAAACATTGATATTAAAGCAGAAGTTCAATCTAAACTAAGCATGGGTAAAGCTCTTGGTGGTGAAATAAATGACATTGATCTTAAATACGATGTAAATAGTATGGACGGTACTTATACTCACAAAGAGCAAATTAAAATAAAAGCAAATGGTGGCGCTAATAAGGTCAAGGTTGCGCTTTTAGAGGGTTTTTCTCTGGCTAATGGGAATGATAAATTTACCGATCACTCAATCTCAATGGGTGGAAAAACATTGCAGTCCCCCGCCAATCTTCTTGGAGCCTTGCGGCCTATAAATCAATTTTTTGATTTAGCTAATGGCGAGGTAAGTCTTGAACTGATAATGAGCGCCAAAGAACCTAAAAATGCGACTCCAGGTACATATATTGGTACTATAAAATTAAAGATCGAAGAAGATGCGTAGTTAAGTAAAACTTTATAGCTTTCTTATATTGAATACATACAGTCAGGGGTGAACTCCTGGCTGCATGCTGCTTTCAACTAAATACATATATAAAATAGCGTTACCACAACCACTAATATAAATCTATTTATTGGGAAGAGCATGCTGCCATATATGCAGTAAGGAATGGAATCCTATGAAAAAACGCCCAAAATTAACAAGGCTAGCGTACTTGCTTTATCGATTATTTCATTTAACTCATCCAGCACTGAAGATATCACTATTGAATATTTAGTTCCTACTGGTTTTTCTGCCGCAGAAGAACATAACACACGACAATTATTGGGCATATTAGATGGAAAATCCCTACCCAGTCCGCTGTTCTTCTCAGAAAAGAAACAACAATTAAGTTTTGACCAACAACAATATCGCGATAACCACATTGATGAATCATCGATTGCGTTATTAGTCGATATTTTACCGCAAATCCCGTATTTGCAATGCAAAAATGGTTGTGACTATATCTTATCGGATCACCGCGTCACCGTAGATAAAGTCAATCATGTTGTTACCATATCCAATAACAGCAACCGCTATCTTATGCCAGTCACTACTTGGGGGCTGGTACATAATCAATCCTTTGACCTGCGTATGACAGCAAAAAATTACCGAGCTATTTCTGCACGTGGGCAAGGGTATATTGGTTTGCCATGGCAATCATTTGGCTTTGCCCATTGGTTTTACAACACCACTCGTACCAAGAATAATTACGTATCCATAAATCAACCGCAATATCAGCAACAAACCCAGATGGGCATCGGTAGCTGGTATCTGCAAAAGAACTTTCAGGCCCATTATTTGCGTGCTGGCCGGCAAAATAACCTCGATAACAGTGCGGGGAGTATTCATACCCTAATTAACCCGCCCTTAGACCAATTCGTTACACTGGGTAGCCAAAGCTATTTAGCCATTGATAAACCCTCGGCAGGCAGTCTAGTGCTATATGCCACCAGCGATGGCGACTTTGAAATTTACCGCGATGCTCAACTGATCCGCCGTATCCCAGCACAACTGGGCCGCAACGAAATTGATTACAGCCAGCTCCCCGGTGGTTATTACACTGTTGAGATTCGCTTAGTCGATCGCACAGGAAAGATCATCAATCAGGAAAGTCAGACCATCAGTAATATTGGTACACAGACCAATAATGGCTGGTTCCTAACCCTTGGTAAAGGTGCTGTGCGTAATAATCACCATCCTCATCTGATGCAATTTGGCCGCAGCATGAATCTGAAAAGTCTGCAAACTAATATCACCCTGCTAAAAGACACCGCCAGCCACTGGGCCAGCGAAGGTAATGCTTCGCACCCTTTGGAGATATCCCGTGTGAATATCACCCCAACACTGGGGCTCATGTCAGGTGAAAAACGTAGTGGGGGATATTTGCGCTTAACGGGTGGAAATTCTAACCTGGGGTATGCATCGGTAGCTCGTTATCAAACACCGGATGTATCGATATACGCACCCAACACGGGAAGCACCTCAGCCTCTTATAGTCGTAGTTTTGGGCCAACCCAACTTAGTTATCAATTTAATCAATATAAAAATAGCAGACAACATCGTATTCAAAGCCGTTGGAACTGGCGGCGACCACAGTTTGGTATTGCTCTGTCACTCGGCTTGCAAAAGGGCGGTCAATGGAACAGCCAAAATAATTACGGTGTATTCCTCAATACCACCCTGTCGTTCCTGAAAAGTAGTGCCAGCATTAACAGCGCCTATGCCCGACAACAGTTAACAACCAGTGCCAGCTATCAGAAAGAATTTAGTGATAACTACGGCATCAGTACTTTGGGTGTCGATGGCAGCACTAGCGGGAACACCAATAGCATTGGCAGCTTTACCAGTCGCAGCGGTAGTCGTGGTGATGTCTCTGCACGTTTTGGTATTGATAATAAGATAGCCAATGGGGGTTTCAGCTATAACGGCATGCTAGCTATCGGCCCCCAAGGTATTGCACTAGGCCGCAGTAGCTACAGTGGAACGGCACTACTGATAGAAACACCAGATCTGGCGGGTACACCATATAGCTTCAATGCAGAAGGCCACCCAATAACTGGCAGCGGTACCTACGCAATCCCGATTCCCCGCTACCAAGACAGCTTGTTCATCCGCACCCATAGCAACCGCAGTGATCTGGATATGAACATTCGGTTGCCGGTCAATATTGTGCGCGCTCATCCGGGCCAGGTCTTTTCCAGCAAAGCAAACATCACTTTAGATCTGCTTTACAACGGTTTTCTAAAAGACTCAGAGGGGCAACCAGTAAGTGGGGTTATTCAGGAAACCGGTGATAGCGCTTATCCCAATGGGCTGTTTTCTATCCAATCGGGCGTGATACTAAAAAATATCACGGTTCAAAGTGCTTCTGTTCGTTACCGCTGTGATATGCGCCAGCAACACAATCACATTTACCTCTGTCATTTGGATTAAAATCAATAGGAATGGTCATGAAATACGCTTACTTATTCTTCGCAATTACCTTATTGGTTACCCCTATTGCACCTGCTTATGCGCAATTAGTGGCAATCCCCACCCGCACCACGGTAGAAGCATTGGATCAGCGTCGCACGGTGCAGGTTTATAACAGCGGGGATAAGCCACTTTATCTGGATATCACATTACAGCGCGTTGATAACCCAGGAGTCAGTCCAGAACTGAAAACACTTATAAGCGATATCACTCAACCTGAAATGATTTTCAATCCTAACCGCATTACCTTAGGGCCAAAGCAAAAACGCGACATTAAGTTATTGCCTTTGAAAGTACCCACACAAGAAACACTTTATCGCTTGTATATCAACCCGGTAGTTGATGTTAAAGCGATCGATAATCGAGAGGATGATAAGAAAATCCAGACGCCAGTAACTCTTAGTATCGGCTATGGAGTACTCATTCATCATGTTCCTTCTTTGGCAGCGCAAACTCGTCACTGGCAACATCAATGCTCAGCCGATGGCACAATTATCCTCAACTCTACCGGTACCGTTCACAGCAAATTTACGCAGTTGAAATCGGGTGATAACCCAAAACTGACAGATAGCCTGAATCTCTACCCTGGTACCCCAGTCACTTTGTCAGCCAAACAACTTACTGGTGAGGCAGATAATGAAACCTTTACTGTACATTGTGGCTAGCACCCTGCCTCTTGGTGCTTTTGCTGCCATTGATATTCAGCCACATGTACAGGAAGTGCAGCAGGAAAGTGCGGTGGTCACAGTCACTAATCATGGCGCTGAAGTTGAATACGTCACAGTGCAACTGTATCAGCTCAATAACCCCGGTGAACCACCTGATCAGGAATCATTAACTCCGGTCGGCGAGCAACTACAACCCGCCTTGTTTGCAGCTCCAACCAAAATGACTCTTGGGCCGAAACAGAGTGGAAAAATACGGCTTAAAGCGCTTAGCACGCCGGATAAAGAACAAGTTTATCGACTAGCGGTTATACCGGTAAATAGCCGAAAAGTGACTGGGGATGGTGTCGTACTGGGTGTGCAACTCAGTTATATGGGGTTGATCCGGCACCTGCCGGCATCCCAACAACTCCAATGGTCACACCACTGTATCAAGGATGCAGTGGAATTACACAATACCGGCAATACCCGCCTGCAGTGGTATCAATTAGACGCTCATGGGCACGTTATTGACGATTTTAATCTTTATCCCGGTAAGCAACGGCAATTGGCGGTCAGTGAAGTGAAGGGAATGGTCGAGGATGAAACTTTCAACTTGCACTGCCCTGCGGGCTAAAATAAGGAACACTATGAACACACTAAAAATTGCGCTGATATTGCTCTTACTTCCATTACAGGCCAGAGCTGGTGCTATTCCTCTGGGGGAAATTGACATTACATTAGAAGTGACAGCACAACCCAGAATTGAAATTGAAAAACCACAAGGGGATTGGTACAACAGTATAAAGCTCACTAGTGACCCAGATAATCCTGCGTTTTATCAGGCAGAGGTGCCAATAACTGTAAAACTGCGTCGACAAGAAAGCTACCGTATTTCAGTCAAACAACCGCTGATACTCGCCCGTCATTCAGGTGCTATGTACATCCCAGTTCAAGAGTTTTCTGCTGCTGAAATCCGCTGGGGTACGGATCGTGCCAATATGCGCCTGCTATCAATAGATCCAGAAACTTTTAACGTAGCAAAAAGTACATCAAACCAGACCAGTACGGATTATCTATTACAAGTTACCGCTCAGGCACCCAATGGGCCAGACATAGCGGGTAAATATCACGGACAGCTGACATTATTGTTTGAAACAAATAGCTGAGATTAATAACGGACAGTCATGGAGAGATAATCAAGTGAATGTTAACTATAAGAAATTAATAATTGGACTATTGTTGTTAGCGCAATTCTCAACTGCAATTGCAAATAGTGGAAGTACAATCTATACATATAATTACGTGATGCAATACGAGCGGTGCTCAGTAAAGTTATTAGATGATAATAGCGTAGAAGTCTCTTTTAATATGTCTCTGGCCCCTACTATCTATGAATGGTTACATTCGCGCCATATGGAAGAATTAGCGAGATTCCTAAAAATCCCACAAAGTGAGACCAAACATATTAAATTCAATCCTAATCGTGCACTGCTCTCACTCTATTTCTATCACGCTGATGGCACTCGAGATTTAGTTACTCAATTAAATAATATCAGCGATATTTCGCTCAATGGAATTACCCCCTCAGGTTCGAAGGAGAATATTCAGGAAATTCAGTTTAATCGTAAGTCACTATTTCCGAGCGACTATTATACTGCATCATTCAATATTGCCGCCAATACTCTAGCAAATATTAGAATCGCGGCTACGGTGGGTGCTGAATTTAGTTATAATGGACAAGCATACTCATTGCTGTCCGCAGAAGGTGTTTCTTTTAGCTCAGATGGTAAGAGTTGTGCAGCCTTCGATCCTCAAGCAGATATCGTCCCAGAAGCGCTGAAAATCGAGCCTAAATTTCGGATGGATTCAGCCGTTTGGCAATTAAAAACTCTCGATCTGGATGAACTACTCGATAATACTGTCAACAATAGTGGTTTACCCACTCAAATTATCAATGCAGCAAAGAATCGTTTTTGTCTCAATTATCGCTCAATCGCAACGCGAAATAATAGTTATAGGATTAGTGCCACAAATATCAATGGACTGGCAGCAAACAATCAACATTTTCAATTAAAAGAACAAGAAGGGAATAACTTTATTAACTACAAGGTAGAGCTGAACAGTGATGAGAATGCTGGCGCAAATTTTGAACTTCCCAAAGACAAAAAAAACATTCAGTTGAAAAGTGATAATAATCAGGTAAGGTCAAAAATGTGTTGGGAACCTAATATAATACTTTTCGGCACTGACACCACTGATAAAGGCAGCTATAGCGATATACTGAATTTCACTATCACACCTTTAGCATAACGAAATTAATAAGGCCCAGACTTGGGCCTTAAAAAATAACAACACCAAATAGTTGAACACCTAACCACCCAAATAAGCTGAACGTACCGCTTCATTTGCCAGTAAAGCTGCGCCCGTATCCTCCAGAACAATACGACCATTTTCCAGCACATAACCACGGTCAGCCAATTTGAGTGCCTGATTCGCGTTTTGCTCAACCAAGAAGATAGTCATCCCTTCTTCCCTTAATTGTTGAATAGTATCGAATATTTGTAAAATAATAATCGGTGCCAGCCCCAGAGATGGCTCATCCAGCAGCAATAATTTAGGCTGGCTCATCAAAGCACGGCCAATTGCCAACATTTGTTGTTCGCCACCTGACATGGTGCCAGCACGTTGAACGCGGCGTTCGAACAACCGAGGGAATAAGTCGTAAACCCGCTCGATACGCTGTTGATATTGCTGGCGATCAGCAAAAAATCCCCCCATCGCCAGGTTCTCTTCCACCGTCATACGAGAAAACACCCTGCGCCCTTCCGGCACAATGGCAATCGCCTCCCGCATAATGCGTGCCGTCTGCCAATCGGTAATATCCTGCTCGCCGAAAATAATACTGCCTTCGGTGGCTCGCGGTTCGCCACATAATGTGCCCAACAGAGTGGTTTTACCCGCACCATTAGCACCAATCAATGTGACAATTTCACCTTGTTGGATGTGCAAACTAACCTGATGTAATGCCTGAATTTTGCCGTAATGGGCTGAAACTTGATTAAATGACAACATGTTAGGTTAATGCCTCGCCCGTTTTTATTGGCCTAATAATAAGTTATTCACCCAAATAGGCTCGGATCACATCTGGATTATTACGAATTTCTATTGGTGAACCTTGTGCCAACGGCGTTCCCTGATTCACCACATAAATACGATCAGAAATCCCCATTACCAGTTTCATATCATGTTCAATTAATAAGACCGAGACTTGGTGTTGGTCGCGTAATTCCATAATCAACTGATTCAGTTCATCAGTTTCTTTCGGGTTCAGGCCAGCAGCCGGTTCATCTAGCATCAATAGCTCAGGCCGGGTCACCATGCAGCGGGCTATTTCCAAACGCCGTTGCTGACCATAAGCCAGATTCCCTGCTTGCCGATTGGCCAGTTCCAGCAATCCGACACGCTCTAGCCAGGTTGCTGCTCGTTCTAATGCATCGGCCTCTGCCCGCCGAAAGCCCGGCGTTTTCAGCAAACCGGCAAACACACCACTTTTAAGATGCTGATGCTGTGCTACCAACAGGTTCTCGACCACTGTCATCTCGCGGAACAAGCGCACATGCTGGAAAGTACGAATCACCCCCATACGCGCGATAACTTGCCCAGGTAACCCTTCGATATGGCGATCACGTAATTTAATTGTGCCGCCCGTCGGGCGATAGAAACCGGTCAGACAGTTAAAAATTGTCGTTTTACCCGCGCCATTAGGGCCAATCAGTGAGACAATCTCCCCTTGACTGAGATTCAAGCCAACATTGTTCACTGCCAATAACCCACCAAAGCGCATCGACAGCCCTTCAACCGCTAACAAAGCTTGCGTACTCATGCTTGCTCCCCCTGTTTAGCTTTAATATCGGCGACTTTCAGCTTCAACTGAGGCCGTTTCATCGGTAATAAGCCCTGTGGACGCCAAATCATCATCAAGACCATCAATGCACCCAATAGCAACATACTGTACGCATTGAGATCGCGCATTAATTCGCGCGACACCACCAGCAATATGGCCGCCAGAATAACGGCGAACTGCGACCCCATCCCACCTAGTACCACAATCGCCAATACAAAAGCCGACTCTACAAAGGTGAAGGACTCTGGGCTAACAAACCCCTGCCGAGCAGCAAATAACGTTCCTGCAAAACCGGCAAAAGCAGCACTGATGGTGAATGCGGTCAGCTTGATTTTTGTTGGGCTTAAACCTAATGAACGACAGGCAATTTCGTCTTCGCGCAGTGCCTCCCAAGCCCGCCCCAGCGGCATACGCAGCAATCGGTTAATCACAAACAAGGTCAGGATCACCAGCAACAGCGCCACCATATATAGGAAAATGATGCGGTCGCTTGGGTCATAAGTCAGGCCAAAGAAGTTATGGAAAGTATCCCAGCCACCGTCTTTTGCCGTGCGGCTGAACTCCAGGCCAAACAGCGTCGGTTTAGGAATTTGGCTAATCCCATTCGGCCCACCAGTAATTTCCGTATTATTGAGCAGCAAAATACGCACAATCTCACCGAAGCCCAATGTCACAATCGCTAAATAATCTCCTCGTAGACGTAAAACAGGGAAGCCCAACAGGAAACCCGACAGTGCCGCGACAATCCCCGCCAGCGGTAAACTCTCCCAGAAACCCAGACCGTAGTAGTGATTTAGCAGCGCATAGGTATAAGCGCCGATAGCATAAAAACCACCATAACCCAGTACCAACAGGCCTGATAGACCAACCACGACGTTTAATCCCAGACCCAACATGACGTAAATCAGTGTCAGGGTCGCGATATCAACGGAACCTCGAGAAACCAAAAATGGCCAGGCTACTGCGGCGATAATAATCGCAGCCGCTAATAGTTTCTGGCGTGGGGTGGTGCCATCAAAGCTGGGCAAAACCCATGCCGGGCCAGAGACTTTTTTAATCCCTTGCTGGATGAACGGGCGCACCAATTGGAAGAAAAATACCACAATGCAAGCCGCTCCGATCCACAGCCAGCGCACTTCGGACGCCCCTTGCACGATGAGTTTGGTGCCGTCTAGCTGCAACTGCAACCCCATCACAAACGAAGCGAGGACGAGCAAAACAAAACTGGAAATAATGGCGTTGAGGAAATTGAGTTGTTTCATACTTTTTCAACCTCCGGACGGCCTAAGATCCCGGTAGGCATCACTAACAGCACAACAATCAACAGTGCGAATGAAACTGCATCTTTGTATTCGGTGCTGAGATAAGCAGAAGTTAATGCTTCCGCGATCCCCAGAATCAAGCCACCGATCATCGCGCCCGGAATACTGCCGATACCACCGAGTACAGCGGCGGTGAACGCTTTCATGCCAGCCATAAAGCCGATGTATGGGTTAATGACACCATAAAACTGCCCTAACAAGACCCCAGCGACAGCTGCCATCAGCGCACCGATAACAAAAGTCAGCGAGATAACCCGGTCAGTATTAATGCCTAGCAAACTGGCCATTTTTAAATCTTCGGCACAGGCACGACAAGCGCGCCCCATGCGGGAGTAGCGGATAAAGAGTGTCAGCGCCAACATGGCCAAGAAGGTCACTATCCAAATGGTCAATTGCATGGTGCTAATGGTTGCGGCAAAACCATTGGCTTCTGCCAGTGTCCACTGGCCGGTCACCAAACTCGGTAGCGCCAGATCTCGCGAACCTTGGTTAAGGCTGACGTAGTTTTGCAGAAAGATAGACATCCCGATCGCCGAGATCAGCGCGATCAAGCGCTTAGAGCTGCGAACCGGTTTATACGCAACCCGCTCAATACTCCAACCATAAGTACTGGCAATGACAATTGAGACGAGAAAAGCAGAACCTATCAATAACCAACTTGCATCAATCCCCACCATCATCAATGCGGCGATCACAATAAAGGAGACATAGCTGCTGATCATATACACTTCGCCGTGAGCGAAGTTGATCATGCCGATAATGCCATACACCATGGTGTAACCAATGGCGATCAGCGCATAAGTGCTGCCCAACGTCACTCCGTTGAACATCTGTTGCAGGAAATAAAGAAACTGCTCTGACATACCCTAACCCTTTGATTCACTTGCCAGGCTGCCCTAGCCAACTGCACCTAATCTACTGTGCGCAGTAAGGAAAAATCCCCCCGGAACGTGGGGGGATACAGTTGGTAAAAGGGGCCGGATTGCTGCAACAACAACCCTATAATTCATTGATTTTAATATTATTTTACTGCGGTAGACGAACCATCTGCATGCCATTCAAAAATACCGAATTCAAACCCTTTCAGATCGCCTTTTTCATCCCAGCTCAACGGCCCCATCACTGTTTCCACCGGCTTACCGGTTTTCAGATCTTTGACCAAATCGGCAGGTTCCTGGCTGCCACTACGCTCCATCGCAGTGGTCAGCGATTGCAGTGCGGCATAGGTTGTCCAAACGAACGGGCCAGTTGGATCTAGTTTCTTCGCTTTCAGCGCATCAACGATAGGTTGGTTAGCGGGAACCTGATCATAACGTTTTGGCAAAGTCACCAGCATGCCTTCAGAAGCATCACCTGCGATATTAGACAGTGAGGAGTTACCAACACCCTCTGGGCCCATAAAGCGTGCTGTCAGGCCAGCTTGCTTAGCCTGACGTAGGATTTGCCCCATCTCTGGATAGTAACCGCCGAAATAAACAAAATCGACGTTCTCTTTCTTGAGGCGAGCTACCAAGGTAGAGAAATCTTTATCGCCTGCGGTTACGCCTTCAAATAGCACAGGCTCTGTACCTTGTTTTTTCAAACTGTCACGTACAGAGCGCGCCAAACCTTCACCGTATTGCTGCTTATCATGTACCACAGCAATGCGTTTTGGCTTGATGGTTTCAAGAATATATTTAGCCGCAGTTGGGCCTTGATCCGAGTCCAGACCGGTGGTTCGCATAATCATTTTGTAACCACGAGTGGTTAGATCAGCATTGGTCGCAGCAGGAGTGATCATAATCACGCCTTCATCTTCATAAATATCTGAAGCAGGCTGAGTTGAAGAAGAGCACAGGTGGCCGATAACATAACGAATACCATCGTTAATCACTTTGTTAGCAACAGCTACGGCTTGCTTCGGGTCGCAGGCATCATCGTATTCCACGCCGACCAGTTTATCGCCTTTAATTCCACCTTTGGCATTGATATCAGCAATAGCCTGACGTGCACCGGTAAATTCCATGTCACCATATTGGGCAACCGGGCCGGACATCGCGCCAACGATGGCAACTTTAATGTCTTTCGCCAGCACAGAGTGGCTCATCGCCATTGCTATACACCCAGCCAGGAACACTTTACCTTTTGTTAATTTCATCCGCGAATTCCCCATCTGTCATTGTGAACGTGCTTGTTGTGTTGGTCTTAACGTTTTATAGCGCCGTAACGTTTTATTCATAAGTAATAATGATTTAGTCTCAAAAGTGATGCGATTTTCTAATAAGACTTTATTTTTCATGCCATTAAACAGGATTTTTATGCTGCAAATCAACTGAGACAAGCAGAAACAAGCGGTGTAAACAGCATAAAATTAGGATTAAATTGAATGGGTTTTGCACAAATGCTAGTGAGTTGTGCTGGTTATGTGATCGTTTACTCTGTTAAAACTCGGAAAATGCAGTAACGAAAAAACATTTTCCCCCATGAACGTACAGAAAAACTTACACAACGCTCTGACCTGTGATCTAGTACAATAAACCACAGCCCTATAACCCTTATATATTTATGGTCAATTGACGATGAAACTGACTATTGAACGTTTAACAAACCTTACTCATCAGGATCTTATCGATTTAGCTAAAATTTGGCCCGAACAGCCACCAACCACTTGGTTGCAATGGGTTAATGACGGCAAACCACTTTTCGCGGCGCGATTTAATGAGCGTTTGCTCGGCGCAGTGAAAGTCATGGTGGATGGCAAACAGGCCAAGCTTGAGGATTTATGTATCAGGGAAGTGACGCGCCGGCGAGGGGTAGGGCTTTATCTTATTGAAGAAACGTTGCGTCAGTTACCCACCATTCAACAGTGGAATTTGAGTGATAAGCAAGTGATGGCCGCAAACCACGAAGCAATGGATGGTTTTATGCTGGCCTGTGGTTTTAGCCGCAATAAACAAGGCTGGCAACGGTAGGTTTTTTTGCAGTAAATGCTGGAAAAGCAAAAGGGCGATATAAGTATCGCCCTTTCTTTGTATCACACAGCGTTATGTCGCTGTATTAGGCTTCAATCGCCATACGTAATTTTTTCATCGCATTCTTTTCAAGCTGACGAACACGCTCAGCAGATACGCCATACTGATCAGCCAGCTCCTGCAACGTAGACTTATTGTCATCGTCCAGCCAACGAGCACGAATAATATGCTGACTCCGCTCGTCCAGTCCTTCAAGAGCATATGTCAATTTGTCTGCCGCATGGTTATCCCAGTTGTCCTCTTCGATGCCATCGGCAAAGTCTGAGGTTTTATCCTGCAAATACAGGACAGGAGCCATAGATTGGCCATCACGTACGTCATCATCAGGAGTTGGATCAAAAGTCATGTCTTGCGCAGACATGCGTGACTCCATCTCGCGAACATCTTTACTGGTCACACCCAGTTCTTTGGCAACCAGCTCGACTTCATCCTGATTGAACCAGCCCAGACGCTGCTTAGTTTTCCGCAGGTTAAAGAATAACTTACGCTGAGCTTTAGTGGTCGCAACTTTAACAATCCGCCAGTTACGCAGAACATACTCATGAATTTCTGCTTTGATCCAGTGTACCGCGAAGGACACCAGACGCACCCCGACTTCAGGGTTAAAACGGCGAACTGCTTTCATCAAGCCAATATTACCTTCCTGAATAAGGTCAGCCTGTGGCAAACCATACCCGGAATAGTTACGGGCAACATGAGCAACAAAGCGCAGGTGAGACAGGATTAGCTGTTTAGCCGCCTCCAGATCGCCCTGGTAATGCAGCCGTTCAGCCAGTTCCCGCTCTTCCTCTGCTGTCAGCATTGGATAGGCATTGGCCGCCCGAATATAGGCTTCCAGGCTACCTTGGGGTACTAAGGCTAAAGTTTGCATTTCTTTGGTCATTCAAAACCCTCTCATTGCATGTTTATACCCGTCATATTTCAAACTGCAGGTTTGTTGGCTGCTTGCGTTCACCCGAATCACTTACTGATGTAAGCTCATCGCGATTCTCTTACTTGCCGCCTTCCTGAAACTTGAAATCTATTGAGTATATTAAATAGTGCAAATTTCTCTCAGCGCAGATATTTTATCATCTGCTTAAGCAGATTCAAGCGCTGGGCACCTTATCATTTCACTGTGTTGTGAGACCGATTATTGCCATAAAAGTTCAAACTGGATCACATATTCTACCGCTGATCTTAGCAGATTATCTATTATGCGTTTCAGGCAGATTAACGGGATCAAGCGGCCTACAACGCCCCTTTCCCTGCCTCAAATGAACACTGCAGAGAAAGAGTATAACAAACATTTTTTATTGCGGTGTAAATCGGCGTAAATGTTGAACCGTTGCCAACCAGGCGGCGATCCAACCGATCATCGCCGAGATTAACACCAACAATAGGCACTCATCCCAACTCAAACCATGTAGAGTAAAGCTGGTGCCAAATACTGTCGCTACCTGTGTCACGACGGAGCCGAGCTTCCATACCAGCGCTTCTGAGAGTATCAGTGATAGCACCGCACCACCAAAGCCCAGCATCGCGCCACCATTCAAGAATGGCCGCAGAATAAACCCATCAGTTGCGCCGATCAGCTTCATAACATTGATTGTATCGCGGCGGCTAAAGATACTCAGACGTACACTGTTACCAATAACCAGGAATACGGCAACCACCATCAATACACCAATCATGGCCGCAACTTGTCCAACCAAGCCGGTTAATGCCGCTAAACGAGCAAACCAGCTGTCATCCATACGAACTTCCGCGACCCCTTCAACCTTACTGACCCGATCACGCAAAGTATCAAGCGTGCCAGAGCTTTGGAAATCCAGCTTAGGCGTGATAATGGCTACTGCCGGCAACGGGTTTTCCTCCAACATATCCAGAGCACCACCAAAGCCAGACCAGTTACGGAACTCACCCATCGCTTCTTCCCGCGACAGATAATTAACTTTCTCCACACCGGCTTCTGCTTTCAGCGTAGTCACGACATTTTCAGCCGCGTTATCATCCAGCGCTTTATCCAGATAGACTGTCAATTGCGGGGTTGGATACCATTGATCCGCCGCCTGACTGACATTCTTCCACACGATATAACACACGCTTGGCAGGGTCAGTGAGATGGCAATCACCATCACGGTTAATAATGTCGCCAATGGTTGGCGCATCATATCGGCAATAGCATTGACCCACGAATAGCGCCACTGCTCGCGCCAGCCGCCTTTCAGTGCCTTAGTTTTTGCTTTCTGCGCACTATTATTCGCCATGATGCGCTCCTGACATCCGCCCCTGACTTAATGTCAGAATCGGATAGCGACGCCGGGCAATTAACGACGTATCGTGGGTTGCCATCAATACGGTAACGCCCACACGGTTAAATTCTTCAAACAGACGCAAAATACCTTCTGATAATGCATCATCCAGGTTACCAGTTGGCTCATCTGCCAGTAATACCGCCGGCTTGTTTACCACCGCGCGAGCAATACCGACACGCTGTTGCTCACCACCAGAAAGTTGAATTGGGAAATTCTTTGCCTTATCCAATAATCCGACTTTATCCAGCGCGGCTGACACCCTGCGACGAATATCTTCGGTACTGGCACCCGCAATAATCAATGGCATAGCGACATTGTCATATACCGTTCTGTCCAACAGCAAATGGTGATCTTGGAAGATCATTCCGATCTGGCGGCGCAAAAAAGGCACTTCGCGGTTTTTCAGGCGGCTGATGTCATGGCCACCAAACCAGATATGACCAGCACTGGGGCGCTCGATGCCACAAATCAGTTTCAGCAGAGTACTTTTCCCTGCACCGGAATGGCCGGTCAAAAACGCCATTTCCGCCGGACGCAGATGAAAATCTACCCCTTGCAGCGCCTGTCGTCCGCCCAGATAAGCTTTACTGACCTGTTCAAAGCGAATCATCCGTATTAATCCTCTCGGGCAAAAAGAGCCTCAATAAAATCGTCAGCCTTAAATGGCCGTAAATCCTCTATACCTTCCCCAACACCGATATAACGGATTGGGATACCGAACTGATCTGCAATGGCAAAAATCACCCCACCCTTAGCGGTACCATCAAGTTTAGTCAGCGTGATTCCGGTCAGACCCACTGCTTCATTAAACAGCTTTGCCTGACTAACCGCATTTTGTCCGGTACTGGCATCCAACGTCAGCATAACCTCATGAGGGGCATCGCCGTCCAGCTTTTTCATCACGCGGACAATCTTCTTCAGCTCTTCCATCAAATGGGCTTTATTTTGCAAACGCCCGGCAGTATCAGCCAACAATACGTCGATACCACGTGCTTTAGCAGCCTGAATAGCATCGAAAATAACTGACGCAGAGTCTGCACCAGTATGCTGTGCGACGACAGCAATCTTGTTGCGATCACCCCAGACTTGTAGCTGTTCTACTGCCGCAGCCCGGAAAGTATCACCCGCAGCCAGCATGACGGATTTCCCTTCAGCCTGGAATTGGCGAGCCAACTTTCCGATGGTGGTTGTTTTACCCACCCCATTGACGCCAACCATTAAGATGACAAACGGATTTTTACCACTAACATCCAATGGTTTGTCTACTTTGGACAAAATTTCAGACATTTCCTCTTTGAGTTTGCCATACAGAGCTTCGGCATCTTTTAGCTGCTTACGGCTAGCATGCTCTGTCAAAGAGGTAATGATTTTGCGGGTAGTTTCGACGCCAACGTCGGCGATCAGGAGCTGTTCTTCCAGTTCTTCAAACAGATCATCGTCGATTTTCTTACCGCTGAACAACCCCATAAAACCGGAGCCAAGATTCTGCTTGGTTTTGATTAAGCTGCGTTTTAAACGGGCAAAAAAGCCTTCTTTGGTTGGCCGCTCTTGTTCTTGAGCCACAACCGCTACGACTTCCTCTTCAGCGTCAGTTTCTTCTTCAAGAACAACCGGTTCTTCAATAACCTCAGCCTGAGACTCTTCCACACTCGCTTGCGGGGCTGATGTATCAATGACGACATGGTGTTCCGTTAACGGTAATTCTGGCGCACTGACGGTGCCTTCATCCCATGAATCAACATTATCTGTCTCATTGTGATTTTGTGAGAAATGATGCTGTAAATACTGCGGATCTTCAGCGAAATTTATAGGCTCTTCAACTGTCTGCGCAGCCGGTTCCTCCCCGACTTCCGGCAAGGTTTCAGCCGCGGCTTCACTGATCGAAGTACTATCCCATTCACCAGGAGCCAGTGTAGAGGGTTCAACCACAGACTCGCGTACTTGGGCCTCGACAGAGGTGTTTGCAGATACTATTTCAGCCTGTTTTTCGCTGAGAGCCTTCTCTTCAGTAGCCCGATTTTCAACAACTTGCTCAACCGCTTCTTCTTTCTCAGTAGCCAATGGCTCTGCGGTGTGTTCTTCATTCTGGCGGCCTAAGCCCAGCCAGGAAAAAAATCCACGTTTTTTTTCTTTTGCCATTTTTGGACTCTAATTACTTTGGGTTTGCATAAATAAGATAATAGTTCGCAAGTCTATCACTTTCCCCTGAACAGCAACACGCGCACGATGCTGCTTTCTATTGTGAATTCAATCAACAAAGGTTTAACGTTTCCCCCACACTGCACACATAGGTAGAATAAGAGCTAACTTTTATATTCAGTGCTGCAATACTGGCCAACTTTCAAACAAAGTGATTTATGGCAAAGCGACCTATAACCAACCGATCTATAACAACGGTAAAACAAGCGTCACAACAGGCGGCGGGCCAAATCCGCATCATTGGTGGTAAATGGCGCGGGCGAAAATTACCTGTGCCAGTTAGTCCAGGGCTGCGCCCCACCACCGACCGTGTCAGAGAAACATTATTCAACTGGCTCGCCCCCATGATTCAAGGTGCCCGGTGCCTGGATTGTTTTGCGGGCAGCGGTGCCTTAGGACTGGAGGCACTATCCCGCTATGCAGGCTTTACTGTCCTGTTAGAAGCCGATAGGCATGTCGCTAAGCAATTGAGCAGCAACCTGACATTATTGAGTGCCGACAATGGCCAAGTGGTCAATACCAACTCTTTACAATGGTTAGCCCAGCCAGGCCAGCCTTTTGATCTGGTTTTCCTCGACCCTCCTTTTCGTAAAGGTTTGCTGGCAGAAACCGTCAATTTATTAGAGAAATTCAACTGGTTGACGGCTGATGCCTGGATTTATGTTGAAGCAGAGGCCGAAAGTGCCGCCGCTGATGTCCCTGCTAGTTGGCAGTTACATCGAGAGAAAATGGCCGGGCAGGTTGCCTACCGCCTCTATATTCGTAACAAAGATGTTCCCCAAGACCGGGTATCAATTGAAGAACAGGAGCAACATCATGTGGATTAATATTGGCCGATTATTGATGTTAGGAGTATGGTTTTTCCTACTGCTGAATCTATTCCAGCCGTTCCCTAAGCCTTTGAGATACTTTATTAATGTCGCTATGATCTTCATGGTCTTGATGCATGGCTTACAACTGATATTACTTAAATCCACCCAACCCAAAGACCAGCCAATCAGTGGATTACAACAATTTAAAATTTTTGTCTTCGGAGTTTTCGAACTGTTGGCCTGGCAAAAGAAACAACCGCCACTCCCTAAAAAATAATACCCACTGTCGCTATATATATTTCTGTTATGGCGACAAACTATTTATTTAGCGGCTGAATTTGGGGTAAAGCTAATATAGCGAGTCCCTTGAAGGCGTAGAGTACCCTTTGCGCCTTGCTCGATACGATTATATTCCTGCTGTGGAAGTACTATTTTGATTTCATTGCTCTTTTTTACTTCTATGCCGCTCAGCAACGGTTGAAAATAGACTTCATAGCGTTTTTCTTCCGCCACAATCTCTTCTCGCTGCCGTGAACGTCGATTGGGAGCTAAGACTTCACGTTTATCGATGACTTCAACTTGTAAACTGCGTACAGGTGAGCGGTCATTTTCTGCGTCTTGTCTTTTCTTCTGCCAGTACTGACGTGTTGCCAACACCACAATCAGTACCACCACAGCAATAAATAATAATGGAGGTTTATTCATCATAATCTTGCCACTAAATCTCACTCTGAAGAGGGATTTAAGGTTTATTACCCGGTAGATAAGGGAAGCTCATCACGTTACTGCCCAGTTCTGAGATTCGGGCGCTGCCCTTTTCAGTTACTGCATCAATGCGAATCACTGAATGAAGGGGGATATAGCTACGGTTGACACCGGAAAATTCCGTCTTTAATTTTTCTGTGGAGGGGTCAACCAGCAAGGTCGATTGACTATCAAAGACAAAATCAGCAATTTCAATAAACCCAAACAAAGTACTTGGGCCGACTTCTCGGACATAGAGCTGATAATTCTTGCCGTTATTTATAAACTGAATGCGATAAAGCAATTGTTCATTGGCCATGTGCTATTGCCTCTATCCCTTGATTTAGCGAACGGAAATCGGCGTTAACATAACATGTGGGCTGGACAAGACCAAGAGTTCACCTGGCCGACCTCTCCACTAAGCCTGATTATGCGCACTACTACGCATTAAGTGGCACAAATCATGCAATTCACTGTAGTGTTGCTATCACTCTTGTCTTCCATCCCTTACACTTAATTAATGTATTATCAGAGTTGTTGGCATTGCGGATTATCATTACAACACAGGTATTTTCACTGAAACCTGTATAGAAAAAAGGATAAATAATGAGCTGGCCATTCCTTGCCGTATTTTTTTCTGGTTGGTTGTTTGTTGATGCAACTTACCGAGGCCCACGCTGGCAACGCTGGGTATTCAAACCCGTCACTCTGTTACTGTTGCTGTTACTTGCATGGCAAGCACCTATTCTTGGCCCTGCGGGCTATCTGATTGTTTTAGGTCTATTGGCAACGTTGGTTGCTGACGCCTTATTGCTACTACCCAGTGAGCGCTTACTTTATGCTCTAGGTGCATTCTTCCTCTCCCATTTACTGTATACCATTAGTTTTGCCAGCCAGATGACATTCACCCTATTCTGGCCGCTACCCGTGGTTCTCATTATTGTGGGCGCATTGCTGTTAGCCACTATCTGGACTCGGCTGGATGAAATGCGCTGGCCTGTCGTTGCTTTCGTCGGAATGACATTGCTTATGGTATGGATGGCAGGCGAACAATACTTTGCACGCAGCACGGACATGAGCTTCTCATTGCTGACCGGGACGGTGCTATTGTTGGTATCCCACACCATCTGGCTGCTAAACCGCTATCGTTTTTCTTTCCGAGCTTCAGATGCCATCGTTGCTGGATGCTATTTTGTCGGGCATTTCCTGATTGTCAGGTCGCTATACTTGTAACTAACCTATTGCTGCACAACATAATTTTATAATTTCTCTTTTTCTAAATGCTATTTAACCAAGTTATCTTTTGCAATAGTAATGCAACCATAGGGTTCCAAGGATGGAGCCTGAATATCAAACGCGGCATGCGTTCCTTTCCGTTATACCTTTATTTTGGCATCAACCCCGTTTAGTAATTATTCTCATTTACTCTCTTGACTCTGGAGTTGACTCCAAGGTGTAGAGTGCATCCATACCGGCAAAATCCTGTATACCTTTTACATTCTGTCCAGGAGGTACCATGCATTCACATTCCGAACATCGACACTCAACAGATACACATAATCACTGTGGCTGTGGTCATGAACATGCGAAAAAACAAACAGGTTGCAGCAGCCAGCCCGCTGCCAATATTAGTCATGACAGCTCGAATTCAGTGAGTGAGCATTCACACCAAGAGGGAGGATGCTGTAGTCAGAGTAGCCATACCGATGACGGCGATGAGGAAAGCGACAGGCTAGCTAACGCAACACCCGCGGGTAGCCAGCGTTTTAGTTGGCAAGTGAAAGGGATGGATTGCCCAAGCTGCGCACGTAAAATTGAAAATGCAGTCAGTAACCTGGTCGGAATTGAAAATGTAAAAGTTCTGTTTGCTACTGAAAAACTGGTAGTCGATGCCCGTTCAGACATTCGCCCCCAAGTTCAGCAGGCCGTCATACAGGCAGGGTTCAATTTGGTCGATACTCAGACCCCTACCGCGGGCAAAAACACTGGGTCAGAGTCACGTTTTCGCGAATATCTACCAATTGCATTATTAACCACGCTAATGCTCCTCAGTTGGGGAATCTCTTTATTCAGCGTAGAGCTGAGCGAATTAGCCTTTACCGTGACCACAATTGTCGGCTTGATTCCGATTGTCACTAAAGCCTGGAAACTTATTCGCTCCGGCACACCATTTGCGATTGAAACCTTGATGAGCGTCGCGGCTATTGGCGCGATGTTTATTGGCGCAACCGCTGAAGCGGCTATGGTATTGCTGCTGTTTATGGTCGGCGAGTTACTCGAATCTTATGCAGCAAACCGCGCGCGCCGTGGCGTGAGCGCCCTGATGGCACTGGTACCTGAAGAAGCATTACTACTTAAGGACGGTGAGCGCAGGCGGGTTCCGGTTGCCAGCTTGCGCCCTGGCGATACTATTGAAATCTCACCTGGGGGCCGTTTGCCCGCAGATGCGGAATTAATGACTCCATTTGCCAGTTTCGATGAAAGTGCTCTCACTGGCGAATCTGTTCCGGTTGAACGCGTGCAAGGTGAAAAAGTTGCTGCAGGAAGCTTGTCAGTCGATCGCGCGACCGAAATGCGGGTTATCTCTGAGCCGGGTAATAATGCCATTGACCGTATTTTACAACTCATTGAATTAGCAGAAGAACGCCGTGCGCCTATTGAGCGTTATATTGACCGTTTCAGCCGTATCTATACACCTGCCATTATGTTTCTCTCAGCATTGGTAATACTCGTTCCGCCTTTGGCTTTCGCCGCGCCTTGGGAAACCTGGATATACCGTGGCCTGACATTACTGTTGATCGGTTGCCCATGTGCATTAGTCATTTCTACTCCAGCAGCCATCACCTCAGCACTGGCTGCGGCAACGCGGCGCGGAGCGTTGATTAAAGGTGGTGCGGCGCTTGAGCAGCTTGGTCGAATTCAAACTGTCGCTTTTGATAAAACTGGCACGCTGACTGAAGGTAAGCCACAAGTCACTGATATCCTACCTGTTTCCGGTGAGAGTGAAGCTCGTCTGTTGTCACTGGCCGCAGCAGTCGAAGCAGGTTCGCATCATCCTCTGGCTGTCGCTATCATGCAGCGAGCGCAACAGAATACTCAGATGCTGCCACTCGCCGAAGAACGACGTGCGCTGGCTGGCATTGGCGTTGAAGGCATAGTTAACGGGTTGGTAGTTCGTGTCAGCGCACCCAGTAAAATATCGCCAGAGTTATTAACCACCGAGTGGCTCGCGCAGTTCGATGAGCTGGAAAGTAGTGGAAAAACAGCTGTCGCCGTGCTGGAAAATGAGAAATTTATGGGTGCCGTGGCGCTGCGAGACACTTTACGTACCGATGCCAAACAAGCCATTGATGCACTGAAAAAGTTGGGAATTCAAGGTGTGATGCTAACCGGTGATAACCCTCGTGCAGCGGCGGCCATTGCCGGTGAACTGGGAATTGATTACCGCGCTGGATTATTACCGGCAGATAAAGTGCAGGCTGTTATGGCACTGAATGCAACACACCCAACAGTGATGGTTGGCGATGGTATTAATGATGCTCCCGCCATGAAAGCGGCCAGCATAGGCATTGCGATGGGCAGCGGCACTGATGTGGCCCTGGAGACAGCCGATGCGGCATTGACTCATAATCGGCTGACCGGGCTGGCGGAAATCATTTTGTTATCACGAGCTGCCAACGCCAATATTCGCCAGAACATTACTATCGCATTAGGGCTAAAAGGTATTTTCCTGGTGACCACATTGCTGGGTTTGACAGGTTTATGGCTAGCCGTATTAGCCGACTCCGGCGCAACCGCCTTGGTAACAGCAAACGCGCTGAGATTATTACGCAAGCGGGATATTTGACGACAAGGGCGAAGCGGCTTTTTACTCCGCCTTTGCCCCTTTTTTGACCAGATAGCGATAAGGCGTCTGCCCGGTATCTTGTGCCAGCAACTGATGGTCCATAAAGCGGCAAAAACCGGGAATGTCACGGGTTGTGGCGGGATCGTCAGCAATAATAAGCAGAGTTTGACCGTCCTCCATATGCCGGACGGTTTTACGCACCATCATCACTGGCTCGGGGCAGCGCAAACCCAGTGCATCAAGTGTTTTATCCGGATTGGCAAAAATATCGGTCATTGCGGTTCTCTTGTGTGTCAGTCAACAGGCTAATAGCAAAAATGTAAGCAGGCTTACGAAGCGAGATAGTTTACTCCGCCGGTTTTTAGGTGCAAGTGGCACAATCGCTTTCGTGAAAAGGCCATCGTTTGCGCTAAAATTAACCATTGCATTCGTTGCGCAAACGCGTATTATGCCGCGCGTCGCAGAAATCGCGACACATTATGTTTGGGTTCCCTCACCCCAATAACCAAAAAGGTCACATTTATGTTTTCGTTTACTGCCCAACAGCGGATGACCGCTTTGGTATGGCTGTCGCTATTCCATATTGTCATCATCACCTCCAGCAACTATCTGGTGCAATTACCGATATCTATCTTCGGTTTTCACACTACATGGGGGGCTTTTACCTTTCCATTTATCTTTTTAGCTACCGACCTGACCGTGCGGATTTTTGGTGCTCCTCTGGCGCGCCGGATTATTCTTTCCGTCATGGTGCCTGCTTTGCTTATTTCGTATCTGATTTCAGCCCTGTTCTATCAGGGAAGTTGGCAAGGATTCCCGGCATTGAGTAGCTTTAATCTGTTTGTTGCGCGCATCGCCGCTGCCAGCTTTATGGCCTATGTACTTGGTCAAATTCTTGATGTTCAAGTCTTTAACCGCCTTCGTCAGCGCAGTGCATGGTGGGTTGCTCCAACCGCTGCCATGTTTTTTGGCAATATCAGCGACACTATGGCGTTCTTCTTTATTGCTTTCTATCGCAGTTCTGATCCTTTCATGGCAGCAAACTGGGTGGAAATCGCCTTGGTAGATTATAGCTTTAAGCTACTGATTTGCATGTTATTTTTCTTACCTGCTTATGGTGTTATGCTCAATGTATTGCTGAAATACTTTGCCCGGAAGACCGAGCAGCAAACGCTAATGCAGACGAACACCGCTGAACAATAGATTGCTTTTAGCGTCTGAATAAGGTGCGATAATGCTATTCATCATTGATAAGGGATTCCCATGCATAAAATAACCAAGTTTCTTGCTGTTGGCCTGCTGGTTGTAGGATTAAGTGCCTGCGATAGCGGCAGCGATAACAATGTGGGCCAACCAGTCAGCTTGTTAGAAGGTAAAGTCGCATTCAGTTTGCCAGCGGATTTATCTGACCAAAGCGGGAAAATGGGTAGTCAGGCTAACAACATGCACGTTTACGCCAACAAAACTGGCGATAAAGCGGTTATCGTGATTTTAGGTGATGATACTAATGAAGCTTTGAATGTGTTGACTGATCGCCTGGCCGAGCAACAGCGTGCCCGCGATGCCAATCTACAAGTCGTAACAAATAAAGCGATTAAGGTCGATGGGCATCCTTTCCAGCAATTGGATAGTATTATTACCAGCGGTGGTCAGAAAGCCTATTCATCCGTGTTGATGGGGCATGTTGATAACCATCTGATGACAATACAAATTACTCTGCCAGCCGACAATCAGCAGCAAGCACAAACAGAAGCTGAATCTATTATCAGTACCTTGAAGCTGAAATAGAATTCCTTGAAGGAGGTTATTGGTAACCCCTTCAAGGACAAAAGAAAATCCACAAGGTCATTGGAACCACAGGTAGGCAGCCAGCAAACAACAAATCGGTCGGGAACCGATTTGAACAGCATTTATGCTAGCCCGTAGGGTGAGCCTCAAGGATGAGGCTCATTAATCCCGATGAGCTGACACCAGTCAGTGATTCGGGTGAGTACGCGCAGCTAACACCCCTGTGGCGTCAAGGACAAAGGGGATTTAGTGCTTGTGCTAATAAGGTAATCGGATGCTCGCACTTCTTGCTGGTCGACATTTCTATCTGCCATTTACAGGTTTCGCAGTCGGTAATCACCAAATCAACACCGCTTTCTTCGATTTGTTGGAATAACGATGCCCCAATTCCTTGTGATGTCGCGTAGTTCTCTGATTTAAAACCATATGTTCCGGCAATCCCGCAACATTGAGAATCCAATACCACCAGCTCAATACCCGGAATGCGCTGTAATAACGCCAGGGTATAAGCTGTCCAGCCCATTTTTTCCATATGACAAGGTGTGTGATAGGCAATGCGCAGCGGTTTGTTTTGGTTTGAGAGCAACGGTTTTAACGGTAATTCGCGCCCTTGATCCAATAATCGGTAAAGGTAGCGAGTCGCCAGTTCTACTCTGTCGCGAACGGGTGCGGTATCGACATCCAGCAAATGCGGATACTCATCGCGCAATGTAAAAGTACAGCTTGATGAGGTGGCGACCACCGGAATATCTCGATCAATCACAGCATCAGTCAGGGACTCCAAATTCACTCGCGCCTGTTTTTTCGCCTGTTCGATAAATCCATTCACAATCAGCGGTACACCGCAGCATTTCTCGCGTTTAAGTAATTGAACGCCGATATTCATCGCATTGAATACACTGACTAAGTCTTTGCCCAATTGCGGATGGTTGTAGTTAACAAAACAACCATGGAAAAACGCCACCTGCTCAGCATATTGCTGCTGTTTCTCAGCTTGTTTGCGATACCAGCGGCGGAATGTGCCAAACGAGTATTTTGGTAACTCGCGTCGATGGTCAATTTTCAGCGCTTTATCCAGCAAGACCCGCACCGGTTTTAACCCCGTGACCGCATTGATGACCGGAGCAAATGGCGTTGATAAAGTCCCCATGATATCAGTGTGACTGAGGATAGCATCGCGCAGCTTGGGCTTATTGCTGCTGTAACTGGCTTTCGCGCGCTGGATGATATCGCCAATTTTGACATCTGACGGGCAAGCCACTTCGCAACGTTTACAGTTAGTACAATACTTCAGTGCGTCATCATATAATGCCGGATCTTTTAGGCGCAGCCGCTCACCATCAGGGCCAGCTTGTTTTGGCCCCGGATAAAGTGGATTAACTTTCGCTACCGGGCAATAAGTGGTACATACCGTGCATTTGATACAACTTTCGAAACTATTATCCCGCGCCAAATGTTTATCCTGAGTGTCTTCGTGCTGTGGTAACCACGTCATAATGTCACCTCCATAGCGCTGACAATCTGCTCTGCAACAAACAAAGCACTGGTGAGAGAAACGCCTGCGCCACAACCCTGTTGCAGCGGATCGTATCCTCCGAGAACCGCGCCAATAACATGCAGGTTATCCAGTGGAACTCCCCCGCGCAGCGCCCGTAGCCGGTTATCAGTGTTGACGCCAAATTGCAGATAAGGTTGCGGCGCAAACATATTGCTGTTGCTCCAATCTGCGCGGTTGGGTAGTGATAAAATATCCAGATCCAGTATTGGCTCATAGACATGCTCAAAGGTTGCTACCAGCCCATTACTGAAGAAACTGCCACTCGCCAGCACCATCTGAGCCGCACGCAAGGGAATATCACCATGATTACGGCTATACAGCCCAGTAATTCGATTCCCCACCAGTTCGGCACGCAATACCACATCACCCGGCATAACAATGCCGCCTAATTGCTGGAAGCGGTGGCGTAGAGCTTGATGTAAGCGCATACCGAGCAATGACGGCGGCAGTGTGGGTAACAATTTAATCGGTTTACCCACGGCCGCGCGTAGTGCGTCCAATGGCGCAGATTCATCCAGCCCGATGCAAGCTGGCAGTAAAATCATTTCTGCGCTGGATGACAAACGAGTCAGCTCATCAGCCAGCGGTTGCAAGTTTTCGGGTAGGTCCAATACACGCGCAATATTCACCGCGCGGAATTCGCTCGGGTTATCGCGTAAACGATCCAGTGCCGGTAAATGCAGATAATCCGCTGTGACTTCAACGCCCTGTTCCTGTAAGGCACTGGCGACCATCTGCGGCTGAAAATCGAGGAATCCTTCAATACCAATCACCGCTACTTTTTGCCAGGGTAGTGGGCCTTCTAAGGGCGCGACTGGAATATCCGATGGGCTGAGCCATGTGGGCCGACAGTTACCCAGCGGTGTCAGACGCAAGTGATTCTTGGCCGCACTGCCAATCAGATTCAGGCCGCAGCGGCTTAGCAGAGACTCGGCTTGTTGCGCCAACTCACCCACCTGACCTGTTTGCCCCATTTTGCTGTAAGGATGCTCCGGCGCTAACTCCGCCAGCGTTTCAAGTGCTGAGAGTGGCTGGCTGACCGCTTGGCCATTAGGTAATTTCGCCAATAGATCCAAAGAGCCAGAGGAGAAATGCAATGCATTTTGACCGGCGCTGACAATCGCGCAATATTTACCTTGTTCGGCGAGGCGGATACCACACACCAGCCCAGCTAATCCACCACCGATGATAATCACATCAAATTTCATCTGGTTTCTCCTGAACATGGGCCGTATTTGGGCTTTCATCCAAGCCACAAAGCCCTTGATAAACCCAATGAGTAAACTCGCTTTCCCGCAAGGCGTCGCCCCATGCTATCGGGCGCACACCTTTCCAGCGCTCATTCAAAAACTGCCTAAGCTGTTCACGAGATTGTTGCGGTGTGGTCACTTTAAAACGGCTGAGTAAACCCGCAGCCCGGCAAGCACAAAGCTCGCCCTGACAAGTTCCCATGCCAACCCGGGTGCGACGACGTAAATCCAGCAGGTTATTAACAGACAATGATTCAATGGCATAGCGCACTTCGCCAGCAGTTACCGCTTCACATTCACACACCAAACTGTTGTCCAGACGGTTCCCAGCCAATAACTGTGTCGCACGGTCACCATGACGATAAACGGCCGAGCCACGGATACTGGCAGGTAAAGAAATCACTTTGCTGAGCGTTTGCTCCGCTGATTGCTGTGAACCAGGAAGTGGCTCTTGGGCCGTAGTGCAAGCCGCTGTCACGCCGAGCTTTTCACACACTTTATCTGTTGCCCATTCTGCCATCAGCCGGTAGGTCATCAACTTGCCGCCAGTGATGGTGATAAAGCCTTCCAGCCCATCGCGGCTGGCGTGATCGAGTAAGACAATGCCGCGACTCACATTGCGTCCTGAAGGATCATCATCACTGGCAACCAGCGGTCGAACCCCGGCGTAAGCACGCAAAATGCGCGTTTGCGCCAGTTGCGGCGACAGTTTGGAGCCTTCGCGAATTAAGGTATCCACCTCTTGTGCAGTTACGACCATATTGTCTATCTGGTCGTATTCAATATGAGTGGAGGTGGTGCCAATCAGTGAAATGGTATCGCCCGGCACCAGAATGTCAGCATCTGCGGGTTTACGGCAGCGATTGATCACCATGTTGTTGATCCGATGTCCCAGGATCAACAGCGCACCTTTGGCAGGGAACATACGAATACGAAGATCGGCGTATTCAGCAATGTGCTGACCCCAAATCCCCGCCGCATTCACGACAATTTGCGCATGAATATCATACTGACGCTGATTTTTATGATCGAAAACGCGCACGCCAGTTACCCGGTCACCGTGGCGCAATAAGCCGATAACTTCGTGATAAGTCAGTACATTGGCACCGTGCTCACGGGCATCCAACATATTGCCGGCGGTTAAACGGAAGGGGTCAACAGTGCCATCAGGTACCCGCACGGCCGCAATCAGCGCCGGGTTAGCGGCTGGTTCGAGCCGTAATGCTTGTTTGGGATCAATGGCTTCAGCCTCGATCCCCGCCTCCTGACAGCGAGCAATAAATTGTTCCTGATAGTCCAGGGAGTCTTCCGGCAAGGTGATAAATAAGCCATCAGTTTGCTCAATACAATGGCGGGCAATGCGTTTCAGAATCCGGTTTTCTTCAATACATTCACGTGCGGACTCACCGTCAGTCACAGCATAACGCGCGCCACTGTGTAATAAGCCATGATTGCGGCCTGTAGCACCGGTAGCGATGTCATGCCTCTCCAGGAGAGTACAAGCCAAACCCCGCCGGGCGCAGTCTCGGGCAATCCCGGCACCGGTCGCACCACCGCCAATGATGATGACATCCGTTTCTGTGTAAGGAGAACTGTTCGTCATGAAAGACCCCACATTATCAGACAGCCGCCTGGCGGCTAATTATGAATCTATTGAGCCACAGTCTTTATGGTTATTGTTTGATAAGGAACAAAAACGAACGAAAAACGAAAACAATATGGTGTTTAAAAACCATGATTGTGATCAAAGTCACAGGTAATTTGTCATTACCAGTTTCAAAATGTTAACCAATCGCTCAAAATTGCCGCCGCTTTCATATAACTGTAACAAATGCGCCATTACTCACAGATAATTTTTGCGAATTTATCTAGCATGGTGCTCGTTATGGAACATAAACGACTCTAGCTTCACCGTTTAACTACCGGAAGCCCTTAACAAACGGATAGATATCAGGCTATACCGGAGTCAAAAACAACAAAAAGCCATCGGAGGCACTCATGTTGAGTATTTTTAAGCCCGCGCCACATGTGGCACGGCTTCCCACAGACCAGGTCGACCCCACTTACCGCCGCTTACGCTGGCAAATCTTCATGGGCATATTTTTCGGTTACGCAGCCTACTATCTGGTGCGTAAAAACTTTACTCTGGCCATGCCGTATTTGATCGAACAAGGATTCTCGCGTGGGGATCTGGGCTTCGCGTTATCCGGTATTTCTATTGCTTACGGCTTCTCAAAATTCATCATGGGTTCGGTTTCTGACCGGTCTAACCCACGGGTGTTCCTTTCTGCCGGTTTGATTCTCGCCGCTGCCGTGATGCTGTTTATGGGCTTTGTGCCTTGGGCGACATCCAGTATCGCAGTCATGTTCGTGCTGTTGTTCTTATGCGGCTGGTTCCAGGGCATGGGGTGGCCGCCATGTGGCCGTACCATGGTGCACTGGTGGTCAAAAAAAGAACGCGGCAGTATCGTTTCTGTCTGGAACTGTGCCCATAACGTGGGTGGTGGCTTGCCGCCATTGCTGTTCCTGCTGGGTATGGCATGGTTTAACGACTGGAAAGCCGCGCTCTATATGCCAGCGTTCGGTGCCATTTTGGTGGCATTGATTGTCTTTGGTTTAATGCGTGACACGCCACAATCTGTGGGCTTACCTCCGATTGAAGAGTACAAAAACGACTATCCGGATGACTATAGCGAAGAAGCGGAAGAAGAGCTGACAGCGAAGCAAATCTTCATGCAATACATTTTGCCAAACAAGCTGTTATGGTATATCGCGATTGCTAACGTTTTTGTTTATTTGCTGCGTTACGGCATCCTCGACTGGTCACCAACCTACCTAAAAGAAGTAAAACACTTCGCGCTAGATAAATCCTCTTGGGCTTATTTCCTGTATGAATACGCTGGTATTCCAGGGACGCTGCTGTGTGGTTGGATGTCCGACAAAGTGTTTAAAGGTAACCGTGGTGCTACCGGCGTGTTCTTTATGACTCTGGTGACGATTGCAACCATCATTTACTGGCTAAACCCAGTGGGTAACCCTGGCATCGATATGGCCTGTATGATCACCATCGGCTTCCTGATTTACGGTCCGGTGATGTTAATTGGTTTGCATGCCCTTGAATTAGCACCGAAAAAAGCAGCAGGTACCGCAGCAGGCTTCACCGGCTTGTTCGGCTATCTGGGCGGTTCGGTCGCGGCCAGTGCCATCGTCGGTTACACCGTTGACTACTTCGGTTGGGACGGCGGCTTTATGGTCATGATTGGCGGTAGCATCCTGGCGGTTCTGTTATTGATCGTGGTGATGTTCAGTGAGAAAAAACATCATGAAGAACTGGCAAGACAGGCCGAGATGGATAAAAAATAGGATCAATAAATTTGTATCCTAATAATTAAGTCGCTTACAGGCTGTGCCGTTATCTATGGATTAATAGCGACACAGCCTTTTTTACCCCTACCCTAATATACCCAATAGATTTCAAGTTGCAGGAAGGCGGCAAGCAAGATAATCCCGATGAGCTGACACCAGTCAGTGATTCGGGTTAACGAGCGTAGCCAACACATCTGCGGCTTGAAAGATGACGGGTATAAATGGAGCAATATCAATGAAAACCCATATCAAAACCCTGGTAGCAAGTATGATTCTGGCATCCTCAGTCGCCGGTATGGCGCATGCAGCAGAACCCGGAGCCAAAGATAAATCAGCCGATAAAGTGGTTATCGCACACCGTGGTGCCAGTGGCTACTTGCCTGAGCACTCACTGCCAGCCAAAGCCATGGCGTATGCACAAGGTGCTGATTATCTTGAACAAGACTTGGTGATGACTAAAGATAATGAGTTGGTGGTTCTCCACGACCATTATCTGGATCGCGTGACCGATGTCGCTGAGCGCTTCCCTGATCGGGCACGTAAAGATGGCCGCTATTACGCCATTGACTTCACGCTACCGGAAATCAAGTCACTGAAATTTACCGAAGGCTTTGATATTGATAAAGAGGGTAAAAAAGTACAGAGCTATCCGGGCCGCTTCCCGATGGGCAAGTCTGACTTCCGTGTGCATACTTTCCAGGAAGAGATTGAATTTGTTCAGGGGCTGAATCATTCGACCGGCAAGAACATCGGCATCTATCCTGAAATCAAGGCACCGTGGTTCCATAAACAGGAAGGGAAAGACATTTCCACCAAGGTGTTGGAAGTGTTGAAGCAGTATGGTTACACCACCAAAGCCGATAAAGTCTATCTGCAATGCTTTGATGCCAACGAATTAAAACGCATCAAGAATGAGCTAGAACCGAAGATGGGCATGGACCTGAAACTGGTTCAACTGGTGGCTTATACTGACTGGAATGAGACCTACGAACAGAAACCTGATGGCAAGTGGGTTAATTACAGCTATGACTGGATGTTCAAGCCGGGAGCAATGAAGCAAGTCGCGCAATATGCCGACGGTATCGGCCCTGACTATCACATGTTGGTGGTTGAAACTTCTACGCCAAATAACATCAAGCTGACCGGTATGGTGAAAGATGCCCATGCCAACAATATGATGGTTCACCCTTACACCATCCGTGCTGATAAGTTGCCTAAATACGCCACTGACGTGAACCAGCTGTTTGATATTATCTACAATCAGGCCGGGGTTGACGGGGTATTTACCGATTTCCCAGATAAGGGTGTGCAATTCCTGCAAAAACAGGGACAACACCAATAAGGTAGCTGCCATCAGTTAAAAATCAGAGGTTAAAAACTGAAATCAAAAAGGGGGGACGATAAGGGTTATCACCCCCCTCAGATTGATTATAAAGTTAAATGAAGGGGAATCGTGCCGTTGGGATCGTCGTGGCGTAAGCCACCGGAGTGCCCCTAGGTACGGTAACCCCTTCACTCACTGATCTATCAGCCCTTTGCCAATAATTTCCTGTTACTTATCAGACCCTAAGAACATCTTTCGCAAATAATGCGGCACTGCGTCATCGGCATTAGAGCCAATCACTTCCAGATTAGGCAACATATCTTTTAGGCGCTGATGAGCATCGCGCATAATGCAGCCCTTACCCGACATAGAGAGCATTTCCAAATCATTCATTCCATCGCCAAACGCGATACATTCTTTCAATGAATAACCAATGATTTTAGCGACTTGCTCAAGTGCGTGGCCTTTGGAAACACCACCACCCATGACTTCCAGACAGGTTGGGAAAGAGAAGCTGGCATTCACCCTATCGCCCCAACGTGCGTTGATGGCTTCTTCCAAAATCAATAACTTATCGTGATCCTCGCAGGTAAAGTAGACCTTACATACCCCGTCGGTCGGCAATAAAGCCGGTTCGAACACTTGATATTTGAACACCGACTCTTGGAAGAACTCTTCCTGTGCCGGGCTTTCGCGGTTCATGTACCATTCGTCATTCAAATAGACGTTGGTCAGAATATCTGGATTGTGGTGTTCAATATTATACAAGTCACGGGCGATGTCCTCATCGAGATTATGGCTGAAAATCAGCTCCCCTGCCGTATTGTGCACGCGCGCGCCATTGGAGGTTATCATAAAGGCACTGATCTCCAGATTGTCGCGGATTTGCGCCACATCAATATGGTGGCGGCCAGTCGCAAACACAAAGTGCACATCACGCTGCGTCAGCAACTTAAGTGTCTCTTTGGTATAAGGCGTCAGTATGTGGTCAGGTGACAACAGGGTGCCATCTAAATCGGAAGCAACAACATGATACATAGCGGTATGTTCTAACCTCTGGTGGAGTCGGAGTCTTGAGGGCCGACTGATGATTGATGTTGCGCAAAAAAGCGCAATATGGCGCTTAACGCCTCGGCACGCAGGGTGTCCCGTTCGAACAGGATCTCATGGCGTGCGCCTTTAATTAACTTAGGCTGCCCCCCTTCGCAAGGGTGCCCCGCCAGAGTCATTGCCTGAGTAAATGCATTATGGGCCGGGTTATGTACTACCCGATCCTCACTGGCCTGTAGCAACAGAACCGGTGTAGTAATTTTGTCTGCTTGAGCAATAATTTGCTCCCCCACCAGCAAGCTTTCACGAACCCAATGATAGGTTGGCCCGCCGACGCGGATTTCTGGACTGTCAGCATATTGACGCAAGTAGCGGCGATAGCGCTCGCGGCTGTGAGTCAGCATATTGACCACATAGGGTAATGGCCGCCACTGCCCGGTACCTATTGCATAGTAATCCCGCAGCTTTTGATGTTTCTCAGTCCAATCGACAATCCGGTGAGCCAACCAGCCCGGCATCGGCAAATGGATGCCAAACATCGGCGCACAGAGCGCTACAGCATCAAACACTGTTGGTTCTCTCGCCAGATAACGGGTCAGAATCGCCCCCCCCATAGAGTGGGCCAATGCAAAACGCTGCTGATAATGACTTCCGGTTATCTCGCGCTGCACCAGTTGAGAAAAATCTTCAATGTAATCATCAAACTTGATCACATGTCCGCGGTTACGATCGTCAAGTATTCGCCCTGATCGGCCCTGCCCACGATGATCCAATACGATAACATCATAGCCTTGCTGGAATAGATCATAAGCCACTTCGGGATATTTAACGTAACTTTCAATGCGGCCTGGCACTACCACCACCACGCGGGTATGTTGCGGTGAACAAAAACGGACATAGCGAATGGGGATATTATCAACCCCCATAAACTCATCTTCATCCCGCTGCTGCCAGAAATCTAACAATGGGCCGTTAACAAAAGCAGCAAACTGCTCTTCTCGGGTCAACCAGTTATTCATATGATTATCTAACGGCATAGCGTGGCTCGATATAACGTAAATTGTAAATCATGAGCTTATAAATCATGACGTTGTAAATCATGGTGTTATAAAATGGAGCTGATTGCAGCTTCTGGCCTGAATTACTCGGTATTCTGTGAGCCGTAGCACAACTATTATCAATGGAGTATTGTGGCATAAATTTACACATTCAGGGAATTTTGCCGATGACTTTAAACTGGTGGTTAACTTATCTGCTGACGACACTTATCCTCAGTTTGTCCCCCGGTTCGGGTGCGATTAATACTATGAGCACAGCCATCAGCCACGGTACGCGCGGGGTGATTGCCTCCATTTGTGGATTACAATTAGGGCTGGCCGTGCACATTGTACTGGTCGGTGTCGGCCTGGGCGCACTGATTTCACAATCGCTACTGGCATTTGAACTATTAAAATGGCTCGGGGCGGCTTATTTAATCTGGCTTGGTATTCAACAATGGCGTGCGGCCGGTGCGCTGGATCTGCATGCGTTAGCCAACAGTATGCCACGGCGAAAACTGTTTAAACGCGCGGTATTTGTTAATCTGACCAATCCGAAAAGCATTGTTTTCCTGGCCGCATTGTTCCCACAATTTGTTCTACCGCACCAACCGCAGGTGGCGCAATATCTGATTCTCGGCAGCACCAGTGTGATAGTCGATATTATCGTGATGATTGGTTACGCGACTCTTGCCACACGAATTGCTGGCTGGATTAAATCACCACAGCAAATGAAATTATTGAATCGGATATTTGGCGGTTTATTCATGCTGGTAGGCGCATTATTGGCCACCGCGCGCAAAGTATAAAACACATTGATATGCCCCGACCGGGTAACTCACCGGTTGGGGAACTCGTTAGCGAGACAAAATCAGATGGATACCAAAACCAGCGAAGAGTACCCCGGCCAGCCCATCAATCCATTTTGATAATCGTTGATAACCACGGCGCATCACCGGCAAAGCAAAGACACAGGCCACAATGCTAAACCATACAAAAGTTTCCGCCACAATCAGCACAAACAATCCCCAGCGCGCACCAGCAGTCACATTATCACCAACAAACAATGAAAATACGCTGCCAAAATAAATAACCGCTTTGGGGTTTGATAAATTAGTTAGAAAGCCACGCAAGAAAGTCCGGCCACGCGCAGGAAGCGCGACTTGTACCTCAGCCTCTGAAGTATCTCGTTTGGAACGGGCCGATTTCAGCAATTGCCAACCCATCCAGCACAGGTATAACCCACCGCCGACCATAATAATCTGATGCAACCACGCCATTTTCTGCAAGATGAGATTTAGCCCCATCAGAGCGACGCCAGCCCAGACGACGATCCCCAAAGAAATACCGGTCACTCCCATCATCGCTTCACGGCGTGAGCGGCTGGCCGCGGTTTGCGACACAAAAAAGAAATCAGGCCCTGGGCTCATCAAAGCAACCAAGTGCACCAGCGCGACGGTCAGAAATAGCATTAGCATGAGGCAATTCTCTTCAATAAATAAGTCTTTAATAAATAAAGGGCGTATTAATCGTCGTTGTTATCTACATGGTCGCGGATCATCGCCATAAACGGCGCGCCAAAGCGCTCCAGCTTACGTTGCCCGACGCCATTGACACTCAACAGTTCACTGGCAGTAATTGGCATCTGCTCCGCCATCTCCAGCAAGGTGGCATCGTTAAACACCACATAAGGCGGAATATTACCTTCGTCGGCGATAGATTTACGTAATTTGCGCAATTTGGCGAACAGCTTGCGATCGTAATTGCCGCCATAGGATTTTTGATTCGCGCTGCTGCGCACTTTCAAACTTTGGATTCGCGGCACTGCCAGTTGTAGTGGCAATTCGGCACGTAACACCGGGCGTGCAGCCTCGGTCAACTGCAAGGCGGAGAACATGGCAATATTCTGGCTCAGTAATCCGAGATGAATCAGTTGGCGTAGGACACTGACCCAATGCTCATGGCTCTGTTCACGACCAATGCCATACACTGACAGTTTGTCATGACCAGACTCACGAATACGCTGGTTATTGGCCCCGCGCAACACCTCGACGATATACCCCAAACCAAATCGCTGTCCAACCCGATACACACATGACAGCGCTTTTTGCGCATCGGCCAGCCCATCGTAGCGCTTAGGTGGGTCGAGACAGATATCACAGTTACCACATGACTGCTGTTTGCCTTCACCAAAATAGTTCAGCAAGACTAATCGGCGACAGGTTTGCGCTTCAGCAAAAGCCCCCATCGCATTGAGTTTATGCCGCTCAATATCTTGTTGCGCACCCGCCGGTTTCTCTTCCAGACAACGCCGCAACCACGCCATATCAGCCGGGTCATACAGCAACATCGCCTCGGCGGGCAAACCATCACGCCCAGCACGACCCGTTTCCTGATAGTAAGATTCGATAGTGCGCGGAATATCAAAATGCACCACAAAACGAACGTTAGGTTTGTTAATCCCCATACCGAAAGCCACGGTGGCGACCACCACTTGCAAATCATCGCGCTGAAAAGCTTCCTGCACCTGTGCGCGGCGCTCATTGTCCAGACCGGCATGGTAAGCCGCCACACTTAAGCCACGGCTTTGTAGGCGCGCGGTGGTGTCTTCTACCTTAGCCCGGCTATTGCAGTAAATAATGCCACTTTTGCCACGCTGGTCTTGAACAAAACGCCACAGTTGATCAAGCGGTTTGAACTTCTCAACCAAGGTATAGCGAATATTAGGGCGATCAAAACTACTGACCTGAATTAATGGCTGATCCAGATTGAGTAACCGCACGATATCACCGCGCGTGGCTTCATCAGCCGTAGCAGTCAGTGCAATCACCGGTAAATTAGGGAAACGCTGCTTTAACTGACCAAGGGCACGGTATTCTGGGCGGAAATCATGACCCCATTGGGAGATACAATGTGCTTCATCCACCGCCAACAGAGCAGGACGCCACTGGTGTAGCTGATCAAGAAAGCTCTCCATCACCAGCCGTTCAGGTGCGATATACAGCAGCTTAATCTGACCGCTACGGCAGCCGTCCATCACCGCCAATTGCTGCTCGCGTGTTTGTGATGAGTTTAAGCACCCCGCGCCCACGCCATAGGCCAGCAGTTGGTCAACCTGATCTTTCATCAGAGAAATTAAGGGGGAGACTACCAGCGTTAAGCCATCCGTCACCAGTGCCGGGATCTGATAACACAAGGATTTACCACCGCCCGTTGGCATCACTACCAGACAATCTTGCCCTGATAGAGTGGCGTTGATAATTTCTTGTTGCCCGGGCCGGAATTGCTGGTAGCCGAAAGTATCTCGCAATACCTGCTCTGCCAGTAACTCCCTATTTATCACTGCTGCGGTTGACACACTATTCCCCAACTATGAGATCTGCACAGGCCGGTTAACCGGCCTGTGTCTGAAACTTTTCTAACGCCGGATGACGTTAAAGGACATCATTCAACATGATACCCACACCCACCCGTGTTTGCCTAAAGTTATAGTCAATCATTGACTCACCATAACCACTAAACACTTGGGTATAGAAACGAACATGCTTGGTGATTGGGTAGCTCCAGCCCATTTCAGCACCACCATAACCGGTATTCCAGTTATAACGGCCATCCAGACTGAACACACTTTCACCCAAGGCATAGCCTACTTTCAACCGATAATAACCCATGTATTTATTGATATCCGGGTTGTCATCTTTGCTGTCGCTTTCAGGAATACGATACCAAGGCTTCAGGTCGATTTCCAAGTTGCCGCGTTGAGCCATTAGGCGGGTATAAACGCGATCCCAGCTACGTGAGGTAGGATCAGCTTTACCGTTAGACTGGTGATTATAACCAAATTCTACTTCGCGGAATGTCCAGCCAGCCAGCTCATAATCGGTAGCCCAAGCCAGGAATAGTTGTGGTTCGTAGTTGGTTTCACGGAAGGGTGAGGATTCATCTTTGTTCGATGCTTGCCACCAAGAACGTTGAGTATACGAAGCACCCAGCAACGAGTTATCACCCGCAATACCGCGCCAGATAGGGAAGCCCAAGCTCAATTGGAATTTCACTTCATCCTTATTGGCATTCTGCGCCCAATCATAAGAGCTTATCGCATCTTTATTGATATCGCTGGTATAAGTATAGAGTAAGTAGTTGGTTTCATACGGATAAAGCAAGAACGGATTATCGTGATCTTGCAACATTGCCGCAATAATGCTGCCACGAACTGTCGGTGCGTCATGAATCTTCTCAACCGTTGCTTCTTCTGCCTGCGCCAACGTTGGCACCAGTAATAAAGCGATTAAAATCTGCCAAAATCTACCCATCATTCCCCCATCACCTTACGAATTATTTCTATTTGTAATGAAAACAGCTCATTCTACACACAAATGTTATCTGAGATTAGTGTTGTTTATATTTATGATTTAACGACTGGAAAACAACAAAATAGGAGCATAAAATAAACAAACTAATAACATGAGAAATTGTCTTCTAAGAGAAAATAAATGCCTGTAACACCTTTAACTCTGGAGAGTGCCCGCAACCTCATCGGTGAAATCTTTGTCTACCACATGCCATTTAACCGCGAGTTAGGATTAAAATTAATTCGTTTCGAGCAAGATTTCGCCGAAATTACTTTTGATAATAATGACAAACTGGTCGGTAATATTGCGCAGCGAATTTTACACGGTGGAGTTATTGCTGCGGTGCTGGATGTTGCGGCGGGTCTGGTGTGTGTTGGGAACAGCCTGGTTCGCCATGAACCGCTAATTCAGGAACAGCTGCAAATGAAGCTGGCCAAAATGGGAACCATCGACCTGCGTGTCGATTATTTGCGCCCTGGCCGCGGCGAGCATTTTATTGCCAGCAGCCGCATTTTGCGCAGTGGCAACAAAGTGTCTGTTGCCAGAGTTGAGTTGCATAATGAAAACCAAATGCATATTGCCAGCGCGATTGCGACCTATCTGGTTGGCTAATGCGACCTATTGCGGTGATGAATAATAACGTGAAGTTAAGTACACTCACCGCATCTCCTTTCTTGTTCTGAGCCACACCATGGATAAACAACGAACCCGTCAGGGCATTTTCTTTGCTCTGGCTGCCTATTTTATTTGGGGTATCGCCCCTGCTTATTTCAAGCTCATCCAACAGGTGCCGGCTGATGAAATTTTGACTCATCGGATTATTTGGTCATTTTTCTTTATGCTGATTTTGCTGACTGTTAGCCGTAATTGGCCACAGGTCCGCAGCGCCATTAAAAACCGCAAGCGTCTGCTATTACTGGCGGTGACCGCGGTGTTGATTGCCAGCAACTGGCTATTATTTATTTGGGCGGTCAACCACAACCACATGCTGGAAGCCAGTCTGGGCTACTTTATTAACCCGCTGGTCAACGTGTTATTTGGCATGCTATTTCTCGGCGAGCGTTTTCGCCGTATGCAATGGGTTGCCGTGGCACTGGCGTTCGGCGGTGTGCTCATTCAGCTGTGGCAATTTGGCTCGCTGCCGGTGATTGGTTTGGGACTGGCAATTACCTTTGCGTTATATGGCTTGATTCGCAAAAAACTGGGGATTGATGCCCAAACCGGCATGTTAGTTGAAACAATGTGGCTATTACCGATCGCGGCAGTTTATTTGTTCTTTATTGCCGATAGCCCAACCAGCCACATGGGTGCCAATACCTGGTCGCTGAATGTTCTATTAGCCGCCGCTGGGGTGATTACTACTATCCCACTGCTGTTCTTCACCGCTGCTGCCACACGTTTACGGCTGTCGACGCTGGGCTTCTTCCAGTATCTGGGGCCAACGCTGATGTTTATTCTGGCGGTCACTTTCTATGGTGAGACTATCGGCAACGATAAGATGGTCACTTTCGTCTTTATCTGGGCAGCACTATTGTTATTCACACTGGATGCACTCTATACCCAACGCAAGCTGCGCGCTTAACAGTTAAAATGATAAAAAAAGCCCGGTGACATTGAGTTACCGGGCTTTTTTATGCATCCATACCCTAAATAATTCGAGTTGCAGGAAGGCGGCCATTGAGTAACAAATCGGTCGGGAACCGATTTGAACAGCATTTATGCTAGCCCGCAGGGTGAGCCTCAAGAATGAGGCTCATTAATCCCCAGGAATTTACTCAAGTAAGTGACTGGGGTGCACGAAAGCAGTCAACGCACATGCAGCTTGAAGTATGACGGGTATAAAGGTTAGAGCCAGTTTTTGCGTTTGAAATAGAGATATGGCGCCAAACCAGCAACAATCATTAAACCAATCGCCGCCGGATAACCAAATGACCAACGTAGCTCCGGCATAAACTCAAAGTTCATCCCGTAGCTGGATGCGACCAGCGTAGGCGGCAGGAAGACAACCGATACCACCGAGAAGATCTTGATGATGCGGTTCTGTTCGATGTTGATAAAACCCATCGCCGCTTGCATCAGGAAGTTAACTTTCTGGAACAAGGATTCATTGTGCGGCAACAGGGATTCGATATCGCGCAGCACCTCACGAGCTTGTTCCAATTGGCCACTTGGCAAACGCGCTTTACGTACCAGGAAATTCAGTGCCCGCTGAGTATCCATCAAACATAACCGAACTTTCCAGCCAATATCTTCCTGTTCCGCCAATGTGGAAAGCGCAGCATCATATTCATCGCCCTGTTGGCCTTCCATGATAACGCGGCTCAAGGCCTCTAAATCACTGTATATATTCTCGATTTCATCTGCCAGCTGTTCGATTTTGGTTTCAAACAAGTCCAGCAGCAACTCATAGGCATTACCATCAACCAGTGTCTGGTTACGCGCGCGCATACGATATAAACGGAATGCCGGTAATTCACGTTCGCGCAGGGTATACAGGCGACCATCCCGGATAGTGAATGCCACAGTTGAGTTGCCCGCGTGGTCTTCAGCATCTTCATAATAGAAGAAGGAGTGGATATGCAGACCATCCTCATCTTCAAAGAATCGTGCGGAAGCCTCGATGTCGTCCAATTCTGGCCGGGTCGCCAGGCTTTGCCCTAACTCATTCTGGACGCGTTCCCGCTCCCCCTCTTCTGGCTCGACTAAATCGACCCACAGTGAGGTTGTCAGGTCATCTGATTCATCCAGCTCCAAACGGGATAAGCGATTGTTACTTAATTTAAATGCGCTCAGCATGTGCCAAAACTCCCTTGCGGTGATGGATAGGGAAAACGCATTGAAGCACAGAAACAGGTCAGTATTGAAATACCGTTTGTTTCAGACCATAAGGAGATCTGACTCACAGCGGCGTTTTAGCGGGGCCACTGACAACCACGAAGGCTATCAGCAAATAAGAGGATAGCCTTAGAAGTTGCACCATATGAACAGGTTATTGAGCCAGTATCTACTGGGTGTGTCCAAGGCGAATGTCCTCATCAAGAATAGTGCGCGCATGTTACGCCGAGAAGAAAAAGGCTGTCAACCGGTTAAAAGATGTTAATTGGTGAGCACAAATTTCAGTTCTGAGCGGCAAGATTTTTTATCTCACAAACTACCGCGACGGCCCCCTTATAACATTACTCTGTTTACGTTAGATTACAGTCAGCCACTCTTAAGGATATTTGACCAGAATGAAGCAAATCACCCAACAAACTCTGCTGCAGTTGAGCCAAGAAGCGCAGCAGTCACCGCGTCAGAGAGCCAATCTTAACTTCCACCCACAGCTCGACGACCCCATACAGCGCCTGGCGATTGCGATGGAGCCAGAGACTTATGTCCGCCCTCATCGCCATCCCCACACTTGGGAATTACTGACGGCATTGCACGGCAACTTTATTGTGCTGCTGTTTGATGACGCCGGAAAAGTCACCCACCGCGCGCTGTTGGGCCGGGAAACCGCTATTCTGGAAATCCCCGCCAATGTGTGGCACGCCGTGCTCTCACTGGAGAAAGGGGCGGTTATTTTTGAAGTTAAACACGGCCCTTATCAACCTATTGCGGCTGATGATTTCGCCAACTGGTCACCAGCTGAGGGTGAGGTGGAAGTCAGCAACCTATTGGCGTGGTACGCAACGGCGGATATTGGGGCGCACTATCAGCAATAAGATCAGTCAGAAATAATAACTATCGGTAATAATATTAGTGAAAAACCGAAGCCAGCTTCGACTTCGGTTTTGTGTATCCTGAATGCTTATTAAGCCGATGACTCAGCAACACTTACAAACAGGTTTTCCCTTGGTATTGGCAAGAATAATCAACGCTTTATATTTTTAAACTGCTTAGTCGTGTCCGTTAGCGCAATTTCTGTCGGCAGCCTTTCCATTGAGCTGGCACCGTAGAAACCATCGCATTGCGGGCAATTATCCATGATGTATTGCGCATCTTGTGGGGTAGAAATCGGCCCACCGTGACACAACACAATCACATCTTCGCGGACTGCTTTTGCGGCGGCGGCCCATTCATTAATCAGAGGAACGCAATCTGCCAGCTTCAATGCAGTGTCAGCGCCAATATTACCGCCGGTGGTCAGCCCCATATGAGGGACAATAATATCGGCCCCCGCTTGGGTCATAGCGGCAGCATCTTCAGCACTGAAAACATAAGGTGTGGTGAGTAAATCTTTCTCGTGGGCAAGGCGGATCATGTCCACTTCCAAACCATAACCCATGCCGGTCTCTTCAAGGTTGGCACGGAAGTTCCCATCGATTAACCCAACTGTTGGGAAGTTCTGCACGCCAGAAAAGCCCAATGCTTTCAGTTGATCCAGGAATTGGTCGAACTGACAGAATGGATCCGTACCATTCACCCCCGCCAGCACCGGTGTGTGCTTGACTACTGGCAGCACTTCTTTTGCCATATCAACCACAATTTCATTGGCATTGCCGTAGGCCAACAGACCTGCCAGCGAACCACGACCGGCCATGCGATAGCGGCCCGAATTATAGATAACGATGAGGTCGATTCCACCCGCCTCTTCACATTTGGCCGATAGACCCGTACCCGCACCGCCTCCGATAATCGGCTCACGGCGGGCAATCATTTCCCGAAATTTAGCTAATATGGCCTGGCGTTGAAATTTTGGCATGTCGCTTCTCCACGAATAAAATGGCCCTAATGGGATGGGCTCTTTGCTATTTCTTTAAAGTTTTCGACTGCGGCCTGGGCAAACTGTGGATCATTAATATTAAACGGATAATGCACCAGACGGCGTTTGTCTGTTTGAATCACGGTTTCTTGCAGCGTATGGATAAAGGCTTGCAGTGCTTTTTCGTCCCAGAAGGGCTGGCCCGGAGCATCCAGCGCTGAAAATCCCCCCTCCGGAATCAAGAAACGCACTTCTCCTTCACAGCGATTGAGCTTCTCGCCAATCCAGTGTGCCATCTCAATGTTCTCTTGCACGGTGGTGCGCATCAGCGTGACTTGCGCATTGTGCTCATAGAATAAGCGGTCAGCGTATTTCGCCGGAATGGTGGCAGGGCTGCCAAAATTGACCATATCTAATGCACCACAAGAGCCAACATAAGGGATTTGGCTGTGAGCAATGGCATCGAACCTTTCTGGCCCACAGGCTAAGACACCATCAAATAGCAGATCGCAGACTTCGGTGGTGGTCAGATCCAACGCCCCTGCCAGCAAGCCACTTTCCGCTAATTTCTCCATAGCTTTGCCGCCACTGCCGGTTGCGTGGAACACCAGGCAATCATATTCTGCTGATAACGCAGCACTGACAGCCTGAATACACGGGGTCGTCACACCAAACATGGTCAAACCCAGTGCAGGTTTGTCATCGGTGGCTAACTCTTCTTGGGCAAATGCTTCTTTGGCAAAATAAACCGCACCGGCAATTTGATGAGCCGCATTACTCAGTACCCGGCGGGAAATACGATTAAGCCCGGCAATATCCGTAACTGAATACATCATGGCAATATCACTGGCGCCGATGTAACCGGAAACATCACCAGAAGCCATAGTTGACACCATCAGTTTAGGAATACCGATTGGTAAGCTTTGCATCGCGGGTGTTATCAGTGCCGTACCACCGGAGCCTCCCAAACCTAACAGTGCAGCCACATCATCACGGCTGGCAATAAAACGTTTAAAAGCCACTGCCATCGCACTTATCGCCCGCCCCCTGTCACCACAGAACACCGCCAGACGCCCATCGGGATGGTAGCTTGCCACCGTTTCAGCCGTGACATCAGCGCCACCCGCGCGCTGAGTCTCTTTGGTCGACAAATCAACCGTAACGGTCTTCAGGCCGGTTGCTTTAATCAATTCACTGACATAGGTCAGCTCATCGCCTTTGGTATCTGTCGTAGTCGCGATAAAAATATGACGGGGCATCTGAACATCCTTCTGTGAATGCGGAATGTCACAAAAAATGAAGCGCGTTGGTTAAGATAGAATCATATTGAGACTGCAGTATCATTATCGCAAAGGAGATTGTTTAAATGTGAGACTATCGTCTCAAAAACAATCTTAATGTGAAGGGCATTCATGGCGATTTGTGCGAGCGGTTTGTTATAGTGGGCGCAAATACGATCTCAAGACTATGGAGTGACCGTGAGCCATCAAGATAAACCAGAGCACGACTCTCCATCACTAACCACTATTAGGGCCAGAACCCGGCGGTTACTTATCGATACCGCGATGTCGATGTATGAACAAGGTGCGTTTCCATCAATAACCGAAGTGGCAAACGCTGCCCAGCTTTCTCGTGCAACGCCTTACCGCTATTTCCCAACGCAAAGTGCCTTGGTTTCTGCCATGGTTGATGAGAGCCTCGGACCGATATTGGCGTGGCAACCTACTCAACCTGATGCCCGTCAGCGAATTGCTGAATTATTGTCTTTTGCTTATCCGCAAATGTTGCGACACGAAGGTGTGCTACGAGCCGCGCTGCATTTATCGTTACAACAATGGGCCGATAACCGTAGTCATCCAAATAATGAAGAAAAGTTGGTTCGTGGTAACCGTAAACGGTTGTTAAAACTGGCAGTTGAGCCGTTGGAAGGAAAGTTAGCGCCAGAAGCACTGCAACGAGTGATCCATGCTTTCTCGTTAATTTATGGGTCAGAAGTGTTTATGGTGCTGAAAGATATTTGGCATTTGGATGACGCCGGAATTCAGGATGTAACCCAGTGGATGGGCAAAGCCATTCTGCTACAAGCGGAAACCGATGCAAAGCAGGCGGCCCAGGATGAGAGCCGCATGAGTCAGTGATTCGGGTAAGTGAACGCCGCTAACACCGCTGCAGCGTCAAGCCCCCAGACTTTACCCAAAGTCATTGGCGTTGCAGCAAGGCAGCAAATGAACGCGTCCCGATGAGCTGACATGAGTCAGTGATTCGGGTAAGTGAATGCCGCTAACACCGCTGCAGCGTCAAGACCCCAGACTTTACCCAAAGTCATTGGCGTTGCAGCAAGGCAGCAAATGAACGCGTCCCGATGAGCTGACATGAGTCAGTGATTCGGGTAAGTGAACGCCGCTAACACCGCTGCAGCGTCAAGGCCGCAGGGTAAATTTAGACGGCTTCCAGCCGTGCATAAGCCGCTACCAACCACTTAATCCCTTCACCAGGGAAGGCTACTTGCAATCGACTGTGCTCACCGCTGCCTTCCAAATTGACGATAGTGCCTTCACCAAACTTAGGATGTCGCACCCGCTGGCCCAGCGAGAAGCCGCTGTCATTTTCGTTCATTGGCGTCCCCATTCTACGGTGGTTTACCGGGCGAGAGACTGTCGCGCGTAGCCGCACTTCTTCGACACATTCTTGCGGCAATTCGCCGATAAAACGTGATGGCCGATGATTCACTTCTTTGCCATACAGACGACGGCTCTCGGCATAACAGAGTGTCAGCTTCTGCATCGCCCGGGTGACCCCAACATAGGCCAGCCGCCGCTCCTCTTCCAAACGCCCACCTTCATCCAGTGACATCTGACTCGGGAACATGCCCTCTTCCATACCCACGATAAATACCTGCGGGAACTCCAGCCCTTTTGCTGAATGGAGAGTCATCAGTTGAACCGCATCTTGATAGGCATCTGCTTGCCCCTCACCAGCCTCCAGCGCCGCATGAGAAAGAAATGCCTGCAGTGGCATCAGATCCTGATCTTCATCCTGATAGCTGTATTGGCGAGTCGCGTTGACCAGTTCTTCAAGGTTTTCAACACGCGCCTGACCTTTCTCGCCCTTTTCCTGCTCATACATCGACCACAAGCCAGAATCGCGAATCACACGATCAGTTTGGACATGCAGCGGCATATCAGCTGTTTCATGCGCCAGTGAATCCACCAGTTCGGCAAAACGTTGTAGCGCAGAAGCCGCGCGGCCCGCCAGCACTTTTTCCTGCAACATGGCACGGGTTGACTGCCACAAGGTTAACTGGCGGTCACGCGCGGTTTGGCGAATAACATCTAATGTACGATCACCAATCCCACGAGTCGGCGTATTCACCACCCGCTCAAAAGCAGCATCATCGTTACGATTGGAAATCAGGCGCAGATAAGCCAGTGCGTCTTTAATTTCCTGACGTTCGAAGAAGCGCTGACCACCATAAATACGGTACGGCATCGCCGTTTGTAACAAGGCCTCTTCCAAAACACGCGATTGGGCGTTACTACGATACAAGATGGCGCAATCATTCAGCGCACCGCCGTTGTCTTGCCAGGCTTTGATGCGATTCACCACAAACCGAGCTTCATCCAACTCGTTAAAAGCACAATAGAGCGAGATAGGCTCGCCTTGCGCCCCGTCAGTCCACAAGTTCTTACCCATGCGGCCATCATTATTGGCAATCAGGGTGTTTGCCGCCGTCAGAATATTGCTGGTTGAGCGATAATTCTGCTCCAATCGGATGGTTTCAGCGCCAGGGAAATCCTTCAGGAAGCGCTGGATATTCTCCACCTGTGCCCCGCGCCAGCCATAAATTGACTGGTCATCGTCGCCGACAATCATCACATTGGAGCGATCTCCTGCCAATAGGCGAATCCAGGCATATTGAATGTTGTTGGTATCCTGGAACTCATCCACCAGAATGTTGGTAAAGCGCTCGCGATAGTGATTCAGAATGTGCGGCTTATTCAGCCACAGCTCATGCGCACGCAATAATAGTTCGGCAAAATCCACCAGGCCCGCGCGGTCACAGGCTTCCTGATAGGCCTGATAGATACGCAACCAAGTGGCTTCAACCGGGTTACCGTAGCTCTCAATATGCTGCGGACGTAGACCTTCGTCTTTTTTGCCGTTGATGTACCACATTGCCTGACGTGGAGGCCATTGTTTTTCATCTAAATTCAAGGCCTTAACCAAGCGTTTCAATAACCGCAGTTGGTCGTCGCTGTCGAGGATTTGGAAATCTTGCGGCAGATTGGCATCCATATGGTGAGCACGCAGCAACCGGTGCGCCAACCCGTGGAAAGTGCCAATCCACATGCCGCCCTGACTGGTACCAATCAAATGCTCAATACGGTGGCGCATTTCGGCCGCCGCTTTATTGGTAAAGGTGACCGCGATAATCGAATACGGAGAAGCATTTTCTACCGACAACAGCCAGGCAATACGATGAACCAGCACCCGTGTTTTGCCACTGCCCGCACCGGCCAGTACCAACAGGTTGCAGCGTGGCGCGGCCACGGCTTCACGTTGTTTTTCATTTAGGCTGTCGAGCAGATCAGAAACGTCCATAGGCACCGTTTATCGGGTAAGGGAAAATAGCTAAATCGCCAGCTATCCGGCGATTTTAACATCATTTCACTGTGAATTTATACAGAGTTATTGCAGAGGATTATAGCAATGCTGTCAGGGAAGCCAACTGCGAAATCTCAATATGTGGCAATAACCGGCTGTCACTGGCCGTCATCAGGCTCTGTTGGCGGTCATTAATCCAACATGCTTGCATGCCACAACGTAGCGAACCGGCGACATCTGTAGTCAGGTCATCACCGACATGTAAAATATTTTTCAGCGGAATATCCAGATGATTAGCCGCTTTATGGTACATATCGCGAAAGGGCTTGGCGCGGCCATGCGGGCCGGAGCGCAAGACAAACTGAAAATAATTATCCAGACCACAGGCTTTAGGATCCGCATTGCCATTGGTGATAGCCACCAACGGATAATGCTCAGCCAGCGCGCTTAAGGTGTCGTGTGTAGCCGGCGGCACATAAATACGGCTACGCCATAGGGCAAAATTTTCCATTGCAGCATCAGCCCCACATTGCGCTTCTGACTTGCTCAAGCCATGACGCATCAACCCCAGTTCAATAGCATGCCAGCGCCACTGAGTGACATCATGATAAATGTCCGGGTCTTGCTCCAGCAATTCACGGCGAAAGCGGTGTAAATCTGCGGCTTGCAACTGCGTCAAATTGGGGTGGTACTGCTGTAAAAATGCTACAGACTCTTGTTCTGTACGCGATATCACCGGCCGATTGTCATACAAGGTGTCATCCAAATCGAAGGTAATGGCGGAAATACGTTCAAGTGGACGATAAAAATGCATCAGGATTTGCCTCGTTTGGCCCGTGGATGAGCAGCATCATACACTGTTGCCAGATGTTGAAAGTCTAGATGAGTATAAATTTGTGTAGTGGTCAGATTGGCGTGGCCGAGTAACTCCTGCACTGCACGCAGGTCGCCGCTGGATTCCAGCATATGGGTGGCGAAAGAGTGGCGTAGTTTATGCGGGTGAATATGACTGCTGACCCCTTGCTTGATACCCCATTCAGCGAAGCGTTTTTGCACATTTCGCGCAGAAATCCGCTTCCCGGTATTGGCTAAAAAGATGGCGTCATCCTGCGGTTCAAACAACTCACGCAGTTCCAGCCAATGCTCAAGCCACTTGACTGCCGTTTTGCCGATAGGGACTTTGCGCTCTTTGCTACCCTTACCCATCACCCACACTTCACCACTCGCCAGATCGACATGTTTGCCGTTCATTCCGACCAGTTCAGATAAGCGCAAGCCCGCGCCATACATAACTTCCAGCATCGCCCGATCACGCACTGCCAGTGGGTCATTCAGGTCGATATCCAGCAGTTTATCGACCTCATCGACATCAATATTTTTTGGCAGATGGCGGCCAGAACGCGGGGTACTTACCCCTTTAGCCGGGTTGGCTTGCAATACGCCCTGACTGACCAACCAGTTGAGGAAACTGCGCAAAGCCGAGAGTCGCAAAGCCAGGCTGGAAGAGTGCAAACCGGCGCGTTTGCTCCGTGAAACCAACGAGCGCACTTGTGCGGCATCCAGTGTTTGCCAGTGTGCCAACCCCATCTGTTCGCCCATTTCCATCAGCGCTTGCAGCTGACGCCGATAGCTGGTGATAGTGAGCGGGCTAAGTTGGCGCTCAACTTTGAGGTAACGCAGAAAAGCCTCTACCTGCGGGGCAAGCGAAGTACTGAACTCAGTCATACCGGCTCTATCCAGCGCTCCAACAAGCTCGGCAATAGCAGGGATAATTGATTCAGCATCACAGTGCCCATGCCCTGCTGATAATGCTGGATATCACGACTACTGAAGATGATAACCCCCAGATCGCCCTCTTTGCCCAGCAACGACAATGCCACCGACCCGACTTGCTTAGCTTGCGGCAATAATAGCAATAGCTCCGGTCCATTCAGGCTACCAAGATAATGGCGCTCATTCCCCAGCCGCTGAATGCGCATTGGCTCAAACGCATGGCGAGATAGACCCAAATGGGTGAAGTCAGATGGCGCACCGATTTGCCAACGGTCAGTAAACAATCTGACATTTGCACCGGACAGCCCGAAATCTCTGGCCCAGCGCTGCAAACGATTGAGCATATCCTGCAAGCTACTGGCGGCAGCAAGATTGCCTTGCAGTTGCAGTAACCGGTTGAATAACACTTCATTCAGACCCGCCTGCTCCATCAATAACGTAATCTCTTCTTCCAACTGACCTATCTGGTTACGCTGACGCCCCAGTTGCCACTCCACCAGCGAGACGGTGCCTCTAACCGGATGGGGAATATGCATCTGTTCAACCAAACGAGCATTGCGGATAAAGAAATCGGGATTTTGCAATAAATACTGCATAACAGCATCGTCGTCTAACTCGATACCCGCTAACGCCTGCTCCTCAGAACTTTTCATGTCACACCCGTCATAATGAACCTTTATACCCTAAATAATTCAAGTTGCATGAAGGCGGCAACTGAGCGAGTCCCCAGGAGCTTACATAAGTAAGTGACTGGGGTGACAAATCTGCCCGGAGCAGATTTGAACGCTGCTTGCAGCGGCCTCGCAGAGGCGAGGCCCATGGACGGGCCGAGTAACGAAGGCGGCCAACACATGCAGCTTGAAGTATGACGGGTATATTATAAATGGATAAATCCATCATACACATGAGTGGCTGGCCCGGTCATATACAGCGGGTGACCCGGCCCTTTCCAGCTGATATGCAAACTGCCTCCCGGCAATTCAACATGTACCTCTTCAGCCAACAATTCTTGCTGAATACCAATCGCTACTGCTGCACAAGCCCCGCTACCACAAGCCTGGGTTTCACCGGCTCCGCGCTCATACACCCGCAAGCGGATATGCTCACGGCTCACAACCTGCATAAAACCAATATTAGCCCGTTCAGGAAAGCGCTCATGACTTTCTAATACTGGGCCTAGCAAGGCAACATTGGCAACTGAAACATCATCAACCTGCATCACGCAATGAGGATTGCCCATCGAAACAACACCACATAACACGGTGTGCTCGGCGGCACGCAGAATATAAGTTTTTTCAGCTTTAGCGGCACGGAAAGGAACACTCTGCGGTTCGAAATTGGGTTCGCCCATATTGACGCACACCAGTTCGTCTTCAGTCACACTCAATATCATGCGGCCGGTTTGGGTGCTGACACTGATATCGCGTTTATTGGTTAACCCTTTCAGTCGGACAAAACGGGCAAAACAGCGCGCGCCATTGCCACATTGGGAGACTTCGCTGCCATCAGCATTAAAAATACGGTAGTGAAAATCCAGCTCAGGATCATAAGGTGGCTCAACCACCAACATTTGATCAAAGCCCACGCCAGTGTGCCGGTCTGCTAATCGGCGGATCAACTCCGGCGAAAAGTAAACATTTTGGGTAACTGCATCGACAACCATAAAGTCGTTGCCAAGACCGTGCATTTTGGAGAACTGCATTTCATACTCCGCTGACTTTTATTGACCGGCTAAATTTTCGGTACTGGCTACATTCGGTACTGACTCAATCTGGCGGCGTAAAGGATTGTCACTGTGGCCCAGCGATACTTTGGGTTGGCTTTGAATCGCCCGGTAAACCCTGCTGATTTTTATCGACCTGGCCGCTGTCTTGTTTTGTCGTTTCGACCTTGGGTTTATCTGCCGGAGGGAAATATAACGGGCCTTTCAGACCACAACCGCTCAACGCGAACACCATCATCGCAGTCAGTGGCCAACATAGTTTCTTTTTCATTTTTTAACGCCTGTAAATTGTTTTGACGCCGGTAAATGTGTTATTGCCTGTGATTCACGCGTCCAAGGCCTCTATAATCGCAGGTGGATCATGAAAAGCAATAGGAATTGAATATGAACGACAGCGAGTTTCATCAGTTAGCCGATCAATTGATGCTTTGCATTGAAGAAACACTGGATGGTTTTAGTGGCGATAGCGATATCGATTATGAAACCAATAGCGGGGTGATGACCCTGACTTTTGAGAATGGCAGCAAGATTGTTATCAACCGCCAGGAGCCATTACATCAGGTATGGTTGGCAACTAAAGCGGGCGGTTATCATTTCGATTACCGCGAAGGGCACTGGTATTGCTCGCGCAGCGGCGAAGAGTTCTTTACCAAGCTATCCGAAGCCGCGAGCGCGCAAGCAGGTGAAGACGTGAGTTTTGGTTAACCGAACTTATTTGAGAGTTCAGTGAGTGAAGCGTTAACCGCACCGAGGGGCCACTCCGACGGCTCACGCCGTTACTGCCCCAACGACACGATTTCCCTTCATTTGGCGTGGCCAATAATCTAAGAAAAGGACACACTTTGGCGTGTCTTTTTTCTTATCAAATTAATGTAGCTGAAACTGCTGCGCTGGCTGGCTTGGCTCTTTATCAGCAATATGCAGATGAGACAACGCATTGCTACGGAAAGGGATTACCTGAGTTCGGCCATCTAACTGCACAATTTGATAGAACTGCGGCAAGTTGAAGTTGATAAAGCTGGAGCCGTAAGTAAAACGGTCGTGAGAAGATGAATAGAACCGGCTAACATCCCGCACTAACTCCTCTTTACTGCCCTCGCAATGATGATAAACCTCAACGCGGTTTGTCTCATCCAAGATATAAATATTAAATCCTTTCTCATCTGCGGTGCCTTCGAAAAAGAACTGAATAATCCCTTCGCTGGCAAAACCGTCCACAACAGGTGGCAGATGAATTTGATCGGTTTCGACCTGAATCGATAACCCATGCAGCTTGTTATTAGATATCGCACCATAGAATTCGACAGCATTTTCCAGTTTCTGCACCGAGACACTCAGGCGCTCAAAGAATAGCCCCCATGTCTGGCCGGAAACGCGCACCGCTTTGAAACGGCCCGGTTCCTGACGGGTACTGGACAAACGCAGTTCAATACATTCAGATACCAATTGCTGGATCCGGGTACGAATCAAGCCACGTAAATGTTGGCTATAACAGAACACATCCACGGATTCGGGCGGAGCCGCATCCTGATGCATTTTGCCTAAAATAGTTTTCAGTGCTTCCAATACCGCCTGTTCGCCGCTGAAATGCAGCGTCCGCACTTCATTCCATGAATTGCGATACAACAAATCGATACTGCCAACCAGGCACTGCTGCTGCTCACCAAAACTGAAAACATCCAGTTTACGGAAATCAAAATGCACCACTTGATTACGGAAAGCGGCCGTTGGATCATGTTCCAGATTGACGATAATTGCTAAGTGACGAATCTCGCACGGGCTATACAGCGCTTTAGGTGTCGGTGCTGGCAGACGCAATGGGAAGTGATGAGAGATATCTGTCACCAACTCTTGCAGTTTGACGGTATCGCACAGATTAGCGCTTTTAATATGCAGGTGCGTTTTGCTGGTCAACAAGCCGTTGAAATAGGCCCATGACACCAATTTATTCAGATAACGGTTATATTCCAGCGGCTGATGGCTGACAATCGTCTCCATTGACGGCGCTTGGTTATACAGGTACCAGCCCGGACGGTTAGCACGGCCAGCTGGCACATGAATAAAGGTCAGGTGTTCTTCGGAAAGATCCGGTGAAATTTGTGGGTTAACCAGAGTCACTTTACCCGGCAGGGCTTCAAATGCCGCATACAGTTTACGGGTCAGAACGCCGATATCCTGCGGGCTGGCGCTAACACTCAAGTTGTTGCGCCGCGCAAAGCGAATCAAATTACGATAGCTTTGCATCATGGCATCTAACAGCTCGTTATGTGCTTCACGCACCCGTTCAATCTTCCAATTCGCGCGGTTATCCAACACCGCCAGACTCTCGTCACTCCAGCCCCATTCACTGACCAGTTGGCTGAGAATTTCACGCCGCCAGCCCACACTTGCGGGGGTACGGGATAATTTCTCACACACTTTCAGATAGAAACAACGGCGCACCAGGTTCAAACGGGTGGTGTCATTAATTTGGGTCAGATAACGGGTGACACGATCGAGCATCATGCAGTAAGCATCAAGGCCAAATGCTACTATTTCACCGGCATGCAGGCGCTGCTTGATTTCCATCGCCAAAAGTTGAGAATTAGGGTATTCCCAAGAATAAGCTTCGAGCAGAACCGTTTTCAGCACCGCTTTATAAGGCGAATCGATACTCTTGTACAATTGCCATAAACTGGCCCCAAAATACTCTTCCGCTGACAGGGTGCTCAAACCGCCCAGATCCAGCCATTCATTCGGGGTTAATACGCCCTGCGCGTAAAGCGACAGCACGTAATCATCATAATTATCTTCTTCTTCAACCGGGACCATATTCCATAGAATACGTTTCCCAGCCAGGCGAACCGCGCTGCGGTAAAATTCATCCAGCAATAAAATATGCTGGGTTGAGCCACAATCCTCCCCCCCCAGACTACCACTGGCATTATGGCGGAAACGGTTTTCATCAATCAGGAAGAAGCTGACTTCAACACCCATTGATGCCGCCCATTTTTCCAGCAAACTACATTTCTTTTGCAGACGGTTGCGCTCTTCAGCATCAAGCCATGCTTGGTGACACACCCAGATATCCAGATCGGACGTATGGCACTGGCCAATAGATGAAGTGCTTCCCATTGAGTAGACGCCAGTAATCGGCAGTTCACCGCCCACACTCTGCTGCAAAGGTTGGCCCCATTTGGCTTCAACCTCAGAAAGATAATCCTGTTGCGTTTCATTGGGCGTGAAAAGACAGATACCATGGGGAACGTTACCATCAAGGTATCCCGGCATCAGTGGATGATGGCAATGTAATAGGGTCGGTAGCAGACTGTAGACCTTTTGGAAGGCTGGCCCCATGGCCGCCAAGGCGCGATCGACTCGTAATTGGTTGATCGCATCCAGTCGCTGTTTCAGTGTCTCGATGTAGAGGTACAAGACGTCTCGCCTGGTTGTTCCGGTGCTTAGAATTGTTCCGGTGCTTATAAAAAAAACCGTGTTCCAGATTCGCTTATGGCTTTTTTTGACTTTCAGCGAAAATGTGGTTTTTGTTGAACTGACCAAAAAACATTTTGTTTGAAGACATATTGTTTGAATAACAGTTAACGAATTATTGCTGGAAACGTGATCAATCTAACACCTTGCCGATTGACCGTAAAGAAAGTAAAGCTATCCCAACAATTATAATGCCTATCTCTTGCCAAAGTCATGATCGCAATGGCTCGGTATTAGGTAAAAAACCTTGATGGCCTGTGGCTATCACACTGACAGCCTTCACCGGTCAATGGTAGGATGGGCCGTAAAATATAAAAACGGTAACAAGCAATGTTAGACAAAATTATTCGAATTGCCACGCGACAAAGCCCGCTCGCCTTATGGCAAGCACATTATGTTCAACATTTACTGCAAGCCAATCACCCTGACCTGCAAGTCGAATTGGTGCCAATGGTGACCCGTGGGGACATCATTCTGGACACGCCACTGGCAAAGGTTGGTGGTAAAGGTTTGTTTGTTAAAGAATTAGAGCTAGCCCTATTGGAAGGCCGGGCAGATATTGCCGTTCATTCTATGAAAGATGTCCCGATTGCCTTCCCTGAAGGGTTGGGTCTGGTCACCATTTGCGAACGGGATGACCCTCGCGATGCTTTCGTATCAATAAATTATGCTCATTTGGATGAACTGCCCGCTGGTAGCATTGTAGGCACGTCAAGTTTGCGCCGCCAGTGTCAATTGCGTGAACGCCGCCCTGATCTGATTATCCGTGATCTACGCGGTAACGTCGGCACGCGTCTTGCCAAGTTAGATAAAGGTGAATACCACGCCATTATTTTAGCCGTTGCTGGCCTCAAGCGCCTTGGGCTAGAAACGCGAATTCGTTATGCCATGCCTGCTGAGGAGTCATTGCCTGCTGTCGGTCAGGGTGCTGTCGGTATTGAATGCCGTCTCGATGATGATTTTACCCGCCAACTACTGGCACCATTGAATCATCGCGAGACTGAATTGCGCGTATGTGCAGAACGCGCTATGAATACCCGCCTTGAAGGAGGTTGTCAGGTGCCTATCGGCAGTTATGCCGAATTGGACGGCGATACGATGTGGCTTCGCGCGTTGGTCGGAGCCCCAGATGGCAGTGAAATTATTCGCGGTGAACGCCGAGGGCCAGCTGAAAATGCAGAGCAAATGGGTGTTGAGCTGGCCGATGAGCTACTATCACGGGGTGCCAGAGAGATACTGGCTGAGGTTTATCAGGATAACACACCGCTATGACGATTCTGGTCACCCGCCCATCCCCTGCCGGGGAGCAGTTAGTCAGCCGCCTGCGTGCGCTGGGCCGGGTTGCCTATCATGCACCGTTGATTGATTTCTCACCCGGCGATGACCTACCCAAACTGCCCGCATTACTGCAAGATATGCAGGCGGGTGATTTAGTTTTTGCTTTATCACAAAACGCAATTCGCTATGCTAACCCGCTGTTAAAAAGAAATAACCTGTCATGGCCCGCACAGTTATCTTATTATGCTATTGGCCGTAACACGGCATTAGCATTACATACTGCCAGCCGCTTGCACGTCACCTTCCCCCCAACGGGAGAAACCAGCGAGATGCTATTATCATTACCCGACCTGCAACAGCTGACAGGTAAGAAAGCACTGCTATTGCGCGGTAATGGTGGGCGAGAGCTTCTTGGTGAAAGCCTGGCGGAGCGGGGTGCAACGGTGACTTTTTGCGAATGTTATCAACGCAGCCCTATTTTTTATGATGGCAGTGAACAAAGTGCGCACTGGCAGCGTTCCGGAGTCGATATTCTGGTCGTTACCAGCGGCGAAATGCTACAACAGATCTATACTTTAGTTCCTGATTATTATCGTTCTTCCTGGTTGCTCCGCTGCAGGTTAGTGGTCGTGAGCGATCGTTTAGCGGCCTTAGCAGCTCAAATGGGCTGGAGCAAGATCCGGGTCGCAGAGAATGCTGATAATGATGCGCTGATCCGCGCACTACAAGATTTTTAATAAACCTGAAACCTGACTATGGGATGCCCAATATGACGGAACAAAATACCCCATCCGCACCAGTGGAAGAGACAACCACCGCGGCGGAGAGGCACCAACAGCCAGAACCAGAAATCCGCCGGGAGAAAAAAACCGGGCCAATTCTGGGCGCCATTGCTATTGCACTGGCCATCGCGCTAGGTGCCGGGCTTTATTATTACGGACACCAGCAGGCTCAGTTACAAGAAGCGGCAAATATTGCGCTGCAAGAACAGTTAGCCGAATTAAAACAGAGTCAGTTGCAGGAAAAACAGCAGCTTGAGTCATTGTTGCAACAGCAAGGCAAAGCGCTGGAGGTGGCTGACCGCCAACAAACATCGCTGACGCGCCAATTAAATGAGTTACAAGAAAAAGTCGCGACTATTTCAGGAAGTGATGCCAAAACCTGGTTACTGGCACAAGCTGATTTTCTGGTGAAAATGGCAGGGCGTAAACTCTGGAGTGATCAGGATGTCACCACTGCTGCCACATTACTGAAAAGTGCCGATGCCAGCCTGGCTGATATGAATGACCCAAGCCTTATCGACGTGCGTCGGGCCTTAACCCAAGATATCAGCACCCTTTCGGCAGTTACGCAGGTCGATTTCGACGGGATTATTCTCAAACTGAATCAATTGTCGAATCAGGTCGATAACCTGCGTCTCGCTGATAACAATATTGATGATTCCCCGATGGATGCCAATAGCGATGAACTGTCCAGTTCATTAGCCGAGTGGCGTCAGAATCTCACCAAAAGCTGGCACAGCTTTATGTCAGATTTTATCACTATCCGCCGCCGCGATAGCAGCGCGGAGCCACTGTTAGCACCCAATCAGGACGTTTATTTACGTGAGAATATCCGCTCCCGCTTACTGGTTGCGGCTCAGGCCGTGCCTCGCCATCAGGATGAAGTGTATAAGCAGTCGCTAGAGACAATTTCTACCTGGGTTCGCGCCTATTTTGATGTGAATGATCCGAATACTAAGGCGTTTCTGGATGAATTAGAGAGCCTGAGTCAGCAGTCAATTTCAATGGACGTACCTGATCAATTGAAGAGCCAGCCAATGCTGGAAAAATTGATGCAAACCCGGGTTCGTAACTTACTGGCACAAGCGCCAGTTGCCGCTCAGGGGGAATAAGTATGCTGCGAGTGTTACTGTTATTCCTCATTCTGACCGCCGGGATCGTCCTTGGCCCCATGCTGGCCGGTCATCAAGGTTATGTACTGATCCAAACTGATAACTATAACGTCGAAACCAGTGTGACCGGTTTAGTCATTATGTTGGTCTTGGTATTGGTGGCGTTCCTGATAGTGGAATGGATATTGCGCCGTATTTTCCGCACCGGTGCACGTACCCGTGGCTGGTTCCTCGGCCGCAAACGTACCCGTGCCCGTAAGCAAACCAAAGCGGCGCTCATCAAATTGGCAGAAGGTGATTTCAAGCAAGTTGAGAAGTTATTGACTCGCAATGCCGATCACGCCGAACAACCAATGGTGAACTATCTACTAGCAGCAGAAGCCGCTCAACAACGCGGTGATGAATTCCGTACCAATCAGTATCTGGAACGGGCAGCTGAAGTGGCTGACACCGACCAGTTACCGGTCGATATTACCCGGGTGCGGATTCAACTGGCACAGGGGCATGTTCATGCCGCACGCCATGGTGTTGATCGGCTACTGGATCAAGCACCACGTCATCCGGAGGTGCTGCGTCTGGCTGAGCAGGCTTACCTCCGTTCCGGTGCTTACAGCTCATTACTGGAAATTTTACCTGCAATGAGCAAAGTGCAGGTACACACCGCCGAGGAAATCGCCGCGCTGGAACAGCAAGCTTATATTGGCATGATGAATCAGTGTATGGCAGAAGAAGGAAGTGATGGCCTGAAACGCTGGTGGAAAGATCAAAGCCGCAAGGTACGTAATGAGATCCCACTGCAAGTAGCCTTGGCGGAGCATCTGATTGAATGTGATGATAGTGATGTGGCCCAGCAGATCATTTTGGATGGTCTGAAACGCCAGTATGATGAACGGTTGGTGTTGTTGATCCCGCGGTTGAAGTCCGGCAATCCAGAGCCAATAGAGAAATCATTACGTCAGCACATCAAACAGCACGGAGCCACACCGTTGCTCAATAGCACTTTGGGTCAGTTGATGCTGAAACATGGCGAATGGGAGAAAGCCAGTGAGGCCTTTAAGGCTGCGCTCGCACAGCGCCCAGACGGCTATGATTATGCATGGCTGGCTGATGCTCTGGATAAGTTACACCGCCCTGAAGATGCCGCTCAGGCTCGCCGCGAGGGGTTATTGCTCACACTCCGGCAGAATGGCGAGTCACTTTGATGGTACGCGAGCAACTAGTGAGTGAAGGGTTTACCGCACCTAGGGGCGCTCCAGCGACTTACGTACTTTGGTTTGAAACTAAAAGTGCCCCCTTGGTTCAGCTTTAATCGTCATCTAAAGGCTCTTTTGGAAGGATGAGGTTAATGACAAAGTGTCCGTAGTAGTGAAAACAGGCAGATCGTAAAGACGCCGTAAATACATCCTTGTAGGCTCGAGCCGCGCCATCCCTGCAGTGGACGCTTTACTTTTCTACCTGTCCTCACGAGTCGTTGGGGTTAGTCAGCAGTCTGAGGCTCCTTTGGGAGCCTTTTCTTTACCCCTGGTTCGGCTAAGTGCGTGCAGCTAACGACCCTGCAGCTTCAAGGACGACGGGTAGGCAAAAAAAACGCTTGCCGATAAGGGCAAGCGTCTGAAATTTTCAGGTCTACAGACAACAATGTCGGTGCCTCACTCAACGTTATGCCCGGTATGTGATGAAGATATTCAACATCGTTTACATGGACAATAGGCACCCTAAAATCGGCTCTGCGTCATCCCTGGGTTTATGAAGCTAAATTGGCTATAAAAACCAGGCTATCATAATAAGTGGGATGAGCATCTACACAGTAGATAATGCAGTTAGCGTGCCAAGTTTGACAGCAGGTCAATTTTTTACTCCCCCATCCTTAAATAAACTCATAATTAACTGATAATTAATAATTTTATTTTCTTGCTAACTCGTAGTGCAAAATCTCACTTCCACTATCCTAGGTTTAATCCTACCAATGTGATCTGTCGCTACAAAACGACGATATAAGCCATCAATTATTTTATTTATATTTATCATGCTTTTATACGTCTCCATTTAGAGACAAAACATTCATCTTTTGTCGCAGAAAACCAACACCCTGCACTTCATCTCATAAAAAGAAGATCGGCTCCTGCCATCAGGCAAATTTGATCAAAGAGCGCCAACAGCGGTTTCTTATGCAAGTGGAACGGATACAACGATGGATAGCAGAATGAAAAACAGGAGGAGAGATAATATGGAAATCGATTTGATACGAGCAAGTTGGGAACAAAGTACAGACGAAAAAAAACCCGCATTGCGGGGTTTCTTCTGAAATTGGTCGGCGAGAGAGGATTCGAACCTCCGACCCACTGGTCCCAAACCAGTTGCGCTACCAAGCTGCGCTACTCGCCGATTTCTTACTGCTTACTCTACATGGTCTCTCGACCTATGTCCATGTAAATCTTAATAAAATCTACATGTTTTGTGTGGTGCGAAGGGAGGGACTTGAACCCTCACGTCCGTAAGGACACTAACACCTGAAGCTAGCGCGTCTACCAATTCCGCCACCATCGCATGTTCCACAAAATTTGGGGTGGCTAATGGGGCTCGAACCCACGACAACTGGAATCACAATCCAGGGCTCTACCAACTGAGCTATAGCCACCATAACTTCCTACTACTTACAGCCTACTTCGACTTCGTCGTACGCGGCAATCTTACCACCGCAGCTCTTGCACACAAAATTAATGGTGCGCCCGACAGGATTCGAACCTGAGACCTCTGCCTCCGGAGGGCAGCGCTCTATCCAGCTGAGCTACGGGCGCTTAGCGCCGTTGCGGGTGAGGATACTACGGTTTTAATACTTGGCTGTCTAGTGCTTTTTTAGAAGAAATGGTGTGTTTGCTTACGCTTTGCACACTCTGCCGCAAAAGTCAGCCATGGATAGCCCTCACTCCGCCTTATTCGCTGGTTTTATAGCCGTTTAATTTCGACGGGTACCTTTTTGTGCATTCCCAGGCAAAAATAGCAGGCTGTCACCAAGCCAAGGAAAATCACCCCAACCAACAAAGATAGCCGGGTATCCGGGTTAAGTCCCATCCCCACCAGCACACAAATCAGGAAAGCGATTGTGAGGTAGTTTACATAGGGGAACATGATGGATTTAAACGGATGTTGTTTCAGTGCCTCAACATGCGCCTGGCGAAAACGGAGTTGGCTCACCAACACCACGAACCATGGCACCATGCCCGGCAGCACACTGGCACTGTAAACATACACAAACACCTGCTGTGGATTGGGAATGATGTAGTTAAGGCTAGAACCCACCATCAAACATAAAATAGTGACTGCAATGCAATAAACCGGAACACCACTGGCAGACAGCTTGGTCAGGCAAGCGGGTAACTGACGGTTCTTCGCCAAAGCATATAGCATACGTCCGCCGCTATACATGCCACTATTACAACCCGACAGCGCTGCCGTGAGCACCACAAAGTTGATAATCCCTGCGGCTGAAACTATTCCTATCTTGGCGAAGGTTAGTACAAACGGGCTGCCCCCAGTGCCAATACCGTCCCACGGGAAGATAGTGACAATCACGAAAATCGCCCCAACATAGAAAATGAGGATACGCCAGAGGATGTTATTGATAGCACGTTTTAGTGTGACCTGAGGATTTCTGGCTTCGCCAGCCGTAATTCCGACCAGTTCGACCCCCTGATAAGATGCCACCACAATACACAACGCAAACATGAAGCCTTTCCATCCCCCGGCGAAGAAACCGCCGTGTACCGTCAGGTTATCAAAACCGATAGGTTGGCCATGATTGCCAAAACCGAAGAAAATAACCCCTAACCCCACCAAAATCATCACAATGATGGTGGTCACTTTGATCATCGCAAACCAAAACTCCAGCTCACCATACAACCTGACCGCCGCGAGATTAGCAAGTGCGACTATCGCCACCCCAGCAATGGCCGGTAACCATTGGGGGATTTCCGGGAACCAAAACTGGACATACACACCAATCGCAGTAATTTCAGATATCCCCACCGCTATCCACATAAACCAATAACCCCAAGCCGTCAGGTAACCAAAATAGGGGCTAAGATATTTATGTGCATAAACAGCAAAAGAGCCTGCAACTGGCTCCAGATAGAGCATTTCGCCCATGGATCGCATAATGAAAAATACAAACAAACCGGCAATGATATAAGCCAGTAATACCGACGGCCCAGCCCATTTTAATGTACTGGCGGAGCCCATAAATAACCCAACACCAATGGTACCGCCCAACGCTATCAGTTCGATATGCCGGGCTTCCAGCCCACGGTGTAATCCTTTTTTCTCTTCGTTGTCTGCCATATATCCTCTATAAACTGACTGGTGTGTCTGCTCCGGATGTCCCGGTTCTTGTTGTTATTCAATATAAGATTAACGACCAAATGAAATATTTAGCTTAATTATTAATACAGATTAAAGAATAGGAAAACGGACCATAGAAAACCCCTGCGCTCACCACAGAACCGTAACCGGCCGGTATCGTTCCGTATCTGAGTCAGATAAGCAAACAAGAAACTAAAACTTTATGGAATAAATATAATTAAATTGATTCCAGAATGGAATTAAGAGAGGGGATATCAATCAAGAGAATGGATAGGAAAGGTTTCATAGTATCAGGGCCGACTTGCCCCTGATGTATACCCAAGTTGCTTCGAGATACAGGTAGGCGGCAACCGATTTGAACAGCATTTATGCTAGCCCGCAGGGTGAGCCTCAAGGGTGAGCCTCAAGGGTGAGCCTCAAGGATGAGGCTCATTAATCCCCCGGAGCTTAGATAACTAAGTGACTGGGGTGAGCAAGGGCAGCCAACACCCCTCCATCTTGAAGGGCGACGGGTAGAGAAGATTATTACAAGCGACCGCTATAATAATAACCAACAAATTTCAGCAATTTGAACTGACGGCGAATACGGCTGGGTTGAGCCAGAAGGCGATAGAGCCACTCTAACCCCATATTCTGCCATATCTTAGGCGCACGTTTAACATGGCCGGTAAAGACGTCGTAAGTCCCGCCAACCCCCATATAGAGCGCATTAGGGTAGACCTTGCGACAATCACGCATAAACATTTCCTGTTTAGGCGACCCCATGGCAACAGTGACAATTGCTGCACCACTGGCAGCAATCCGGGCAAACAGCGCTTCGCGTTGCTCCGGTGTGAAATAGCCGTCCTGGCTCCCGACCAGATTCACATTCCATTGCGCACGCAATTTAGCTTCAGTTTCTGCCAACACCTCAGGTTTACCACCGACTAAAAATACCGGTATCCCTTGCTGACCCGCGCGCTGCATCAGTGCTTCCCACAAGTCAGCCCCTGCCACTCGTGACAGTTTCGCCTGTGGATATTTACGGCGAATAGCGCGGACCATACTGATACCGTCAGCGTACAGATACTCAGCCTCAGTAATCAACTGACGTAATGCCGCATCGTCTTCCGCTTTTAGTAGTTTCTCAGCATTCATTGCCACCAACGTGCCCGTTTTCACCGGGCCACTGCTCAGCAGATGATCCAGCGTCTGCTCCATGTCTCGAAAACCCCAGATGTCGAAGCCACGAACACTATATTTCGGAATATCAATAGATTTTGGAATCTCAGTGTTCTGTTCCATCATAATCCTTACAGTTGGCTGCTCTCGTGCGGTACGGATAACGGCTTCGGCTTACCAATATGGCGCTGCACCCGTTGCTTGATTAAACCCGCCGTATCGAACAACCAATACAACAATTTCGCCAGTATTAAACAGGCACCAAAAATCACACAGAAAAATACCACTCGCGAGACAAAGGAATCTAACCCTTCCCGCGCTAACACGATGATGTTAAACACAGCGCCAAAACAGAAGCTTTGCAGGATGGCGGCTTTGTAGCGATTCTTCTCAGCCTTACCTTGTTCATACAGCCAGTCGAACCATTTAATGATTAATCCCACAACAATGGCACCCAGCGGAATAAACAGCACCCCACCCATCACTACCAGAGAGCCTATCAACGTTGGGGAGATTGCCAGCCCTGAGTGGTTATCAAGCACGTCCCAGGTAAAGTAATTAGCAGTATTCAATACCAGGTCTGGTCGAGCTGGCCATAAGGAACTGGGAATAAATACGTAGAAATCACGAATAATCGGTGCCAATCCCTGAAAATCTATTTTGTCGTAATTCTGGAGTAACAACCCAAGATTTTCCCACGGCGAGAAAGTATCGCGCGTCAGATAAAGGAATGTATAAAACGCCTCTGCGCCGTTGACATCCAAACCGTAGCGCTTCAAGGCCAACCAGAACATGCCGACAATGCCAAAGACGCCCGCCGCTGCTAGCATCCACAGTGTTATCCAGCCGCGGACAATACCGATAAATAGGAATAATGAGAATGCAATAATGATATTCGCACGGGTGCCGCCGACAATCACATAAGTCAGGATGCCAAACGCCACCGTGCTTGCCAGGAAGAAGAACCAGGCACGCATATCCTGCTTGAGGAAGTAGACCACCAACATCGCCGGGATAAAGAAGTAGAAAAAGCGCTTCAGCGCCACACCAGAGACATCGCTGGAGAAGATTTTACTGTAAGAATCGAGTTTAAATAGCAGAAAACCATTCTGCATAAAGAAGATTCCCACCGTGCCGATAGCCACCAGCGCCAGCAGTATCCAAGTCAGATTGGTTTCTACCCGATTCATCGTAAATATCGGTGCCTGGGGCTGGCTGCGTGGCTTACGTAACCGCGTCTTATAGCTCACATAGTAAATGCCATAAAAGGCCGTGGCTGACAGCATGGCATACAGCAGGTATTCAACAGGCACCACCGCAACACCAAACTGGAATACCAGCATGCAGGTCAGTGGGAAGCCAAAATAGAACGTCAACAAATAGAGCATTGAAAACAAAACGTTGAAGTTAAAGCGCACCCGCCTAAACTCCTGATACGTCAATGTCAGGATAAAAATAACGGCTATCAAATAGACGCTGAAAAGACCACCAAATTGCCCCAGCGTCATGGGTGTTCTCCTGCGGCAAGCGCCAGCGCCTGTTGCCAACCTTCAATATAATTAGGATTAAAGAACGCGATAGCGTGCTTATCCAGCCCTGCTAATTGGCGCTGTGCCTCGCGAATCAATGGTTCGTCCAGTGAATCACCGTAGAAAAGCACCGGAATATGCTGCTCGGCTAAATCCTGCCAGAACGGATTCTTACGGCTCAAAACAAAGGGCACGCCAAACTGAGTCAATAAACACAGGGTGCCAATACCTTGCTGACGATTAAAAATAAAATAGCCTAAATCGCATTCGCGTAAGATATTCAGATAATCGTCGAACGGGATCTGTTCCGTCAGAATGCGCAAGTTATCGCGGGCAAACAACGCCAGACCCGCCTGCCTAACCTGCTCAATATAAAGCTCATTATTGGCTGGATACCCCATCGGTAGAATCACTCTGGCATCAGGGCCAAATTGTTGATGAATAGCCTTTAGCGCCTCAATATGCCGATTAGTCGTATCACCTGAATTCCCTACCAGAATAGTCATTGGACCTGCCAGCGGCTTATCAATATTGACACCTGTTAACGCCGGATCCATGCGGGTTGGGAAATAGAGCAGTGACGCGGGTACGCGCGGATGGCGCTGTTGGAAATGAATTAAATCGCCACGAGTAGCAAAAACATGCCCTACTCGCCCTTGCGCAATACGGCGCAGTAGATAAAACAGACGGAACTTCAAGCTCTTGGCATCTTCGTATAAGTCTGCGCCCCAAATATGCCAATAGACCTGATGCGGTTTGATTTTCCCACTCAGCAACGCCAGCCATAAAGTAGTATTAAACTGTCCATGCCAGAAAAAGCGCGTATCGCGGGAGGCCTGGGCGCGGGCAATAACTGCTTCAGCCAGGGCTTTTTTATTGCAGTGCGTCTCGATTTCCAATTGAGGAAATGATGAGAAAGGGGCGGTCTCTTTTGCCGCCACCATAAAGTGCCTGGCCTGCTCGGCAGGTACACGAGTGCTCAGCACATCATTAAAGAAGCGCAATACAGTCAGATTATGGTGCGGGATATCAGATCCCAGTACATGAATCAGGGTTGTCATTTTTTTCTACTGTAAAGAGTGTTTACGGTGATGAATGTCTACGATACATAAGGAACACGCAGCTACAGAGTGCAAAATAGACGATATAAGTCGCCATATAAGCCTGTGCTGCGCCCAAAGAGCCATTCATTGGGATTAACCAATGGGCAAACCCGGTCAACAGTAAGAACTGGCTGACTTCCGTCAGAATGTAAAAACGTAAAGACGCTTTGGCAATCACCAGATAGCCGAACACGTAAGACCCGACCTTCAATACATCACCGACCAACTGCCAGGCGAAAAGGTCGCGCATGGCCGTAAACTGATGAGAAAACAACAGCCAAATAGCAAAATCACGTAATAACCAGACCATCAAACTGGCGGTCGCCACTGCCGGTAACACAAATTTCAATGAGCGCAGAATTTCACGCGAAATATCTGCTTTTGCTTTGAGCCTTGAGAGTGTCGGCAGTAAATAAACCGTAAATGACGCTGTGATAAATTGTAGATAAGCATCTGAAATACTGCTTACCCCTTGCCAGATCCCAACGGCATCCCAACCATAGCGGTCAGCCAGCAGGTTACGCATCATCACATAAGCAACCGGTAAGGTCACTGAGGTAATCAACGCCATGATGGTAAATTTACCCAAATGGCTCGCTAATGCTTTGTCCCAGCTAAGTTTAAGATAGCTTAACGGAATGGTTTTGCGTCGAATGAGCATCGCAGCCGCAGGGATAACCACCAGCGCAGGAACTAATGCCAGGCCTACCAGCGCGCCGGGATAACCCCCTATGCGGAAACAAATATAGTACGCGACCACACCAATCAGGCTACCGCCAATCACCGCCAGCGCATTCCCCATCGCATCGCGATAACCTTTGAGAATAGCCAGGAACAGATTGGCGTAGGCAATCCCCATTTGGATAAACGCCACTGCCCGCACCACATTCTGGTAATCAGCATGGCCAAGTAATGCGATGCTGACCGGCTTGGCCGCCAGCAGGAAAATCAGTGCCAGCAAGGTTGAGAAACCCAACACAATCGCCGATGAAGTCCCCAGCACGGCCCGCAAACGTTCAGGTTGCTGATGGTATTCAGCAACATATTTAGTAATGCCGTTAAAGATACCTGCGCCGGAGAGCACGCCCAATACCGTAATTAGCTGGCGGAAGTTACCCGCCTGCCCTACACCGCTAGGGCCAAAGGTCACCGCCAGCAGTTTAACCACTAACAGCCCTACGCCGATCTTAATCAGCGTAGAGCCAGCAGTCCAAATCGATGCTTTTGCCAGAGACATATCAGGCGAAGAAACTCAGAACAGTATTAATGACCGTGCTCTGATTCACATCAGTCAGGTTATAGAAGATAGGCAAGCGCACCAGACGTTCACTTTCTTTGGTGGTGAAGCGGTCTTCACCGGCCATACGCCCAAACTCTTCACCCGCCGGGCAAGCATGCAATGGAATATAGTGGAAGACCGCCATGATCTCAGCTTCTTTTAAGTAACTGATGAAAGCTGAGCGCTCTTCGATATCACGAAGTTTGATATAAAACATGTGCGCGTTTTGTACCAGATTGTCGGGAATCACCGGCAAATCAATGCGCCCAGCATCAGCTAACGGCTTGAACGCATTATAATAGGTATTCCACAGCGCCAGACGACGTTGGTTGATTTGATCTGCTGCTTCCAACTGGCCCCATAGATAGGCGGCTTGTAAATCAGACATTAAATAGCTGGAGCCAATATCACGCCAGGTGTATTTGTCGACCTGACCACGGAAGAACTGGCTACGGTTAGTGCCTTTCTCGCGGATAATTTCTGCACGATCAATCAGTGAGGGGTCATTGATAAGTGTTGCCCCCCCTTCACCACCCGCGGTGTAATTTTTAGTTTCATGGAAGCTAAAGCAACCAATATGGCCGATAGTGCCCAGAGCTTTGCCTTTGTAAGTTGACATCACGCCCTGTGCGGCATCTTCTACCACAAATAAATTATGCTTTTTCGCCAGCGCCATGATGGTGTCCATCTCACAAGCTACGCCTGCATAATGAACCGGCACAATAACCTTGGTTTTGTCGGTGATGGCGGCTTCAATTTTAGTTTCATCAATATTCATGGTATCTGGACGAATATCGACAAACACCATTTTCGCACCGCGCAGTACAAAAGCATTGGCGGTAGACACGAAAGTGAAGCTTGGCATGATAACTTCATCGCCTGGCTTGATATCGAGCAGCAACGCGGCCATTTCCAGTGAGGCGGTACAAGAAGGCGTCAACAAGACTTTCGGGCAATCGAAGTGTTTTTCCATCCACTGCTGGCAGCGATGGGTAAAGCCACCATCGCCACATAATTTGCCGCTGGTGATTGCTGCCTGCATGTAACCCAGTTCAGTGCCGACTACCGGTGGAGCGTTAAATGGAATCATTTCATCCCCTACATAACCAATACGCGGTGCTCTCAATCGAGGCACCACTGCGAATATAAAGACGTAAAGCAGCAACATTGCTCATCTGCGTGGCTACTCGTAACCGGTGTAACCCATGGCTCTGGCACCACTGCTTTGCCGCCGACATTAATAATGAACCTATACCTTTACCCTGCGCATCTGGAAATACCGCTAACAGGCCAATACGCGCGCTGCCATCTTGCAAATCGCGTAATGTCACAAAACCCGCTGGCTGGCCAAATGTATCCATCACCAACAAACATTGATGGTCAAAAGTACCAAGCACGGCCTTTTCAGCCCATAATGCATAAAATCGCCCGCTGTCCTGTGGGTCATACCACGGAGCGCGAAAACGGCTCAATGCAAAAGCTCGGGCTGCGACACTGCGCAATAGCGGGATATCGGCGGTTGTTGCAAGCCGCTGTTGATAGGCTCCAGTATCTGTCGCAGATGAAGCATTTTCCGTGCCAACCTCATCTTTTTCCTCAACTAACAGAGCCAGATCAACCTCACCTTCGACTAACTTGAAACCAAGCTGGCCGAGGGAGTCAATGAGGTCAAGGCGATGAGTCGGTACTTTGGCTTGGATCAGGGTAAAAACATCCAACTCAGCCGGGTTAAGTTGCGGGGCTGAGTCGGAGAAGTTCAGTTTTGCACTGTGGCGCTGGAAAAATTCACTTTCCCAGGCCAGTGGCTCAATACTGGCGCGGACGGGCATGGAGCAAGTCCAACAGATATTTGCCATAACCGGTTTTGGCTAACGCCGTAGCTGCGCGTTTGACACCATCGTCATCCAACCAGCCATTGCGCCAGGAGATTTCTTCCAAACAGGCAATTTTGAAACCTTGCCGTTTTTCAACGGTTTGTACAAAGGTACTGGCTTCAATCAAGCTGTCATGGGTGCCAGTATCGAGCCAGGCAAAACCACGGCCCAATAATTCAACCGTCAGTTCACCGCGCTCTAAATACATTTGGTTGATGCTGGTTATTTCCAGCTCACCGCGTTCCGATGGCTTAACTTGTTTAGCAAAATCAACCACTTGATTGTCATAAAAATAAAGCCCGGTCACCGCCCAATTAGATTTCGGCTGGCTTGGTTTCTCTTCAATCGACAACGCGCGGAAGTTGTCATCAAACTCCACCACGCCAAAACGCTCTGGGTCCATGACTTGATAGCCAAAAACAGTCGCCCCGTGCTCACGCGCCGCAACGGCTTTCAATTTCGGGCTAAAGCCCTGGCCGAAGTAGATATTATCGCCGAGTACCAAACAGCAAGGTTCATTGCCGATAAACTCTTCGCCGATGATAAATGCTTGTGCCAGCCCATCGGGGCGAGGCTGCGCGGCATAACTCAGATTGATACCAAACTCGTCACCATTGCCGAGCAAGCGCTGGAAAGACGGCAAATCTTCAGGAGTAGAGATAATCAGAATGTCACGGATCCCGGCCAGCATCAGCACTGACAGCGGATAGTAAATCATCGGTTTATCGTAGACCGGAAGCAGTTGCTTAGAAACGCCACGGGTGATGGGGTGCAACCTCGTGCCGGAACCGCCAGCCAGAATTATGCCTTTCATACGATCTCCTGAGACATACAATGTCTTGAAAACATCATTGTCTTGAAAACATCATAGTTTTGAAAACATCATGCAAAATATTGAATGATGTCATCCCAATGATTAATAAAGTTCGAACCTATCGTCAGTCACCCAACGAAATACTCTATAGATTTCAAGGTGCAGGAAGGCGACAAGCCAGGAAATTCCGATGAGCTGACATAAGTCAGTGATTCGGGTGACCGAGCGCAGCCAACACATCTGCAACTTGAAAGATGAAGAGTATCAGTCACTCAAGCCCAGACGCTCACCAGCGTAAGAACCATCCTGAACTCGCTGCCACCAAGATTTATTATTCAAATACCATAATACGGTCTTGCGGATACCACTTTCGAAGGTTTCCTGTGGTCGCCAGCCCAGTTCGCGCTCAATTTTGCTGGCATCGATGGCATAGCGCATATCGTGGCCTGGGCGGTCTTTGACATAGGTAATCAGGTCACGATAGTGAGCAATGCCCGCCGGTTTTTCTGGAACCAGTTCATCCAAAAGTGTGCAGATGGTCTCAACCACTTCAATATTCTTGCGCTCGTTATGGCCGCCAATATTGTAAGTTTCGCCCACTACACCTTCAGTCACCACTTGATACAAGGCCCGAGCGTGATCTTCGACATACAGCCAATCACGAACCTGTGCGCCATTGCCATACACTGGCAGCGGCTTACCCGCCAGCGCATTCAAAATAACCAGCGGGATCAATTTCTCAGGGAAATGATACGGGCCGTAGTTATTAGAGCAATTGGTCACCAAGGTCGGTAAACCGTAGGTCCGCAACCAGGCGCGGACTAGATGATCGCTGGAGGCCTTGGATGCTGAATAAGGGCTACTTGGCGCATAAGGCGTGGTTTCGGTGAATAAATCGTCGGTTCCGTGCAGGTCGCCATACACTTCATCAGTGGAGATATGATGGAAGCGAAATGCCAATTTTTTCTCAGCATCCAGCGATTGCCAATAATGGCGCGCGGCCTCCAACATCTGGTAAGTGCCCACAACGTTGGTTTCGATAAAAGCAGCGGGGCCATCTATAGATCGGTCAACATGACTTTCTGCTGCCAGATGCATTACCACATCTGGCTGATATTGTGCAAAAACACGATCCAACTCAGCACGATCGCAAATATCAACCTGTTCAAAAGCGTAGCGCTCACTCTGAGCGACAACCGCCAACGACTCCAAATTGCCGGCATAGGTGAGTTTATCCACCACCACCACACTGTCTGAGGTGCCATCGATGATATGTCTTACCACTGCGGAGCCGATAAAACCGGCCCCACCGGTGACCAGAATACGTCTCAACGCCATACTCCTTTGGTGTCAACAATCCACGATTGCTTCACATCTTCAGGTTTGATTGCCTTGAATTGGCTGTGGTCTACCAGCATCACCAGTACATCCGCTTGCTGCAATGCAGTTGCGGTGTCTTTCAAGGTCACGTGACCCGCCAGCGATTTCGGTAATTGCTCAACATTCGGCTCAACTACCAGCGTTTCACCGGTATGCCATTGTGCGATGAGATGGGCGATTTCAACTGCTGGGCTTTCACGCAGGTCATCAATATTGGGCTTAAATGCCAAGCCGAAACAGGCAATTTTCACTTCAGAAGCACGTTTATCGGTAGCTGCCAAACAATCAGCAACTGCCGCTTTAACACGGTCAACAACCCACAGCGGTTTACCATCATTCACCAAACGAGCGGTGTGAATCAGGCGGGCCAGTTGTGGATTTTGCGAAACGATAAACCAAGGGTCAACCGCGATACAGTGGCCACCGACACCTGGGCCTGGCTGCAAGATATTTACGCGTGGATGGCGATTCGCCAGGCGAATCAGCTCCCATACATTGATTCCCTGCTCATCACAAATCAGCGACAGTTCGTTGGCAAAAGCAATGTTAACGTCGCGGAAGCTATTTTCGGTCAGCTTGCACATTTCTGCGGTGCGGGAATTAGTCACCACACATTCGCCTTCCAGGAAGATTTTGTACAATTCACTCGCGCGTGCAGAACACTTCGGTGTCATTCCGCCAATAACGCGATCATTTTGAATCAGTTCTACCATCACCTGGCCTGGCAATACGCGCTCAGGGCAATAAGCAATGTTAATATCAGCCTCTTCACCGGCATGCTGTGGGTAGCTTAAATCAGGGCGAGCTTCAGCTAACCATTGCGCCATTTGTTCAGTCGCACCGACGGGAGAGGTGGATTCCAGAATGACCAAGTCACCTTTTTTCAACACCGGAGCGATAGATTTAGCGGCTGATTCGACATAAACCATATCCGGCTCATGGTCGCCTTTAAACGGTGTCGGTACGGCAATAAGAAACGCATCTGCTGCCAGTGGTTTGGTTACGGCTTGTAGGTAACCGCCTTCGACAGCAATCTTCACCACTTTATCTAAATCCGGCTCCACGATATGGATAGCACCGCGATTAATGGTTTCAACCGCATGGGCGTTGACATCCACACCAATCACTTTCTTCTTGCGCGACGCGAAAGCAGCAGCAGTTGGCAGGCCAATATAACCAAGACCGATAACAGAAATAGTTTCAAAACTCATAGCGTCACCTGATGATTCTTTAAAGCTTCAAGGATGCGTTGACAGGCATGCCCGTCACCGTAAGGATTATGCGCCCGTGTCATTTGATGATAGGCAGTTTCATCAGCCAGCAACCGGGTCACTGCATCGACAATTTTATTAATATTTGTGCCAACCAACAAAACCGTACCGGAATCGACAGCCTCCGGGCGCTCAGTGGTGTCCCGCATGACTAATACCGGTTTACCTAATGAAGGTGCTTCTTCCTGAATACCGCCGGAATCCGTCAGGATCAGATAAGCATGGTTCATGAGATAAACAAACGGTAGATAATCTTGTGGATCGATCAGGATGATATTATCAATCCCTTTCAAAATACGGTTGACCGGCTCGCTGACATTCGGGTTGAGATGCACTGGATAAACCACTTGCACCTCAGGATGTTTAAGTGCAATTTCAGCTAATGCGCTGCAAATCCGCTCAAAACCGCCACCAAAACTCTCACGACGATGGCCGGTAACCAGAATCATCTTTTTATTGGTATCGAGGAACGGATAGCGCTCCGCCAGACTGGCACGTAACTCGGGACTATTCATCACCCGATCCCGCACCCAAAACAGCGCATCAATCACGGTATTACCGGTCACAAAGATGCGATTGTCCGGCACCATTTCACGTAACAGATTTTGTCGCGAGTTTTCCGTAGGTGCAAAGTGATACATGGCCAGATGCCCCGTCAGTTGACGGTTGGCTTCTTCTGGCCACGGAGAATAGAGGTTCCCAGTTCGCAACCCCGCTTCAACATGGCCGACAGGGATGCGATGATAGAATGCAGCAAGACTGGTCGATAACGTCGTGGTGGTATCACCATGTACTAGAATAACGTCCGGCTTAAACTCAGCCAGCACCGGCTTTAGCCCTTCCAAAATACGACAGGTTATTTCCGTTAATCCCTGTCCCGGCTTCATGATATTCAAATCATAATCCGGTTGAATCTCAAATAAACGCAGCACCTGATCCAACATCTCACGATGTTGGGCAGTGACACAGACTCTTGATTCAAAGGCTTCATCCTGAGCCAAGGCATGCACCAGAGGAGCCATTTTAATGGCTTCAGGCCGAGTGCCGAAAACAGTTAACACTTTCACAGTGAATCTCTTTAAGGTCAGTTAACCGCAGACAATGCCTGCAAGTTGGACGCACAATGCGCCCATTACTTTAAGTCTACTACTCAGTACGACTGGTGCGACGAGCCAACACCACGCCAGCACCCACCAATGCCCCAATCGCACCCCACATAATCAGCAGGAATACACGACGTGGGCTATCACGAGTCACTGGATCTTCTGGCGTACGTAAGTAGCGGTAAGTCTGGAATGTTTTATCCAGTGTCGGGCCGACGTTCAAAGTGGCCAGCATGGCGCGGTTCTGATCGTAATCAATATCAAAACTTGGTCCGGTAACCTGCAATGTCTCTAAACGGGCTTCAAGCATCGGCTTACCCAACATAAACATTTTTGAGTCAGGCAATTGCTCAGCTGGAGTGTCCGTTTGAGTACGGTTAATCCCTTGCTGGCTAGCCACTTTCAATGCTTGAGTCACTGCTGCAACTTCACGGTCAAATACGGCTTTAGCCACCGCTTCCTGCCGCTTGACCTGCGCTTTCATAGATTGGGTTCTGGCAGCCCATGCACCTTGAATTTCATCATTCAAATGGCTGGCCGCACGTTGACTGGCAAAATCAATATAACTGCGCAGTAATTTATTAGAGTCAGAGGCTGTTTCTGCCGTCAATTTGATACTGTCATTCAGTATTTTTTTATCATCACGCGGCGTGAAAACAATATTATTCACCAGCTCATCCAGTAATGCGGCATCTGCCTTAGCATCACCTTCCACCCGTTGTTTGTAGTAATCGGTTTGTAGCCAAAAGTCACGACGGGTATCGTAAGCAGCTAACTGAGTGATGAACTCACCGTAAGCTTCGTCGGAAATACCGGGCTGCTCACTGCTTGCAGTGCTATTGATTCGAGTATCCAGGTTGCGTAAGAATTGCTGCTGGGAATAATAGCCACCCAAATTATTGACGGTTGGTCGGTCTGTAATGGCTGTTGCGCTCCACTGTTGTTTCACCAGATAGGAAACCCCCAGCGCAATGGCAGCAAAAAGAATGGCCATACCGATAATCCACACTTTACCGCGCCAAAGAGTACGGCACAGGCTGCGGATATCTAACTCGTTATCCACAGGAAGCTCATTATGGGTAGACTCTGTTTTATCAGTCGACATAGATTCTGGTTTCATCACTGCCTAAAAACCTCTGGTTAAGATTCATGCTTATTTTGCGATGCACGGCGCATCCTACGCTTGGTACGCTTGATAAAACGTGCCACTCGCCATGCTCGTTTAATGCAATAGCCATACAATATAAATGCAAGCAAGAATAGTGCCAACATGACCCATTCAGGTACGAATGTCAGTCGCTCGCCGATAACACCTACTGCAGCTAACAAAGCCGCTGCCAGAGTGATCAGGACAAAAGCTTGCCGTGATGTAAAACCGGCACGCATGATCAAATGATGGATATGCTGGCGGTCGGGTGAGAAAGGGCTCATCCCTTTACGTAAGCGCCGATACATGATGGCAATCATATCCATCAACGGAATGGCAATAATCCACAACGCGGTAACGGGATTAATCGGGTGAGCATTGCCTTGGGTGGTTTGTAGCAGTATCCAAATGGCGGTGAAACCGATTAGCGTACTGCCCGCATCCCCCATAAAGACTTTATAGCGGCGGCCTAATAACCCGAGATTTAGCAAGATATAAGGCAAGATGGCGGCGATCATCGCAAAACACCAAAGTGCTAATGCCATTTGTCCACTTTGGTAGAGCAAAATACCCATGGCACCGAAAGAGACACAAGATAATCCCCCCAGTAAGCCATCAATGCCATCTACCATATTGAAAGCGTTTATCGCCGCCCATACTGCGAATAATGTGACGACATAGCCGAACGGCCCTAATATCATTTCCCACGGGCCAAAAGCATGTCCCAAGCTGCGTAAATAAAGCCCGGCGACCGCCATCATAGCAATACCGACTAATGCTTGTACAAAGGCTCGAATTTTTACACTGATATCGAAACGATCATCTAAAGCACCAACGAACACCAATAAACCAGCGCAGCCGAGGTATAAACGAAAATGGGGAATATGCTGGTTGGTAATCAGAAAGGTAAAACAAATACCCGCAAACACAGATATTCCGCCCACTAATGGGATCAACCCTTGGTGCCGTTTGCGATAATTAGGCTTATCAACTAATCCAATTTTCTTGGCAACCTTGCGAGCAACAAATAAAAATGCCAGAGAAAACAGGAAAATAACAAATATTTCAGTACTCATGGTGAGTAAGTTCACGTTTAACCGCTCTCTGCAAAAAGATACAACAGCTTAGCATGTGGCATGGCATAAACTATACCTTCCCCACGCTTTCAGTTATTTCTGAATATGATGACAGTCTTGTCAGTTATTCCCAACTCTATTTTCGCTATTTTCTTATTGGTAATGAGAATATATACCCAAAAAGACAAAGGTTAGAGATTTCTATCAACTTAATGGATAACAAACCCAACTATCGTATATTCCAAAAGCAAAAAACGCCACGACTGAGCGTGGCGTTTTGATTGATCATGCTAAAACTACGAACGTCTCATGTTATCGAAGAACTGATCGTTGGTTTTCGCTGTTGCCAATTTGCTGATGAGGAACTCCATTGCATCGATCTCACCCATTGGATGTAGGATACGACGTAAAATCCACATTTTCTGCAACTCTTCGGTGGTTGTCAGCAGCTCTTCTTTACGCGTACCAGAGCGGTTGAAATCAATGGCTGGGAACACACGTTTCTCTGCAATTTTGCGCGACAAATGTAGTTCCATGTTACCGGTACCTTTAAATTCTTCATAGATAACTTCATCCATTTTAGAACCGGTATCAACCAAAGCGGTGGCAATGATAGTCAGGCTACCGCCCTCTTCAACATTACGTGCGGCACCAAAGAAGCGTTTTGGACGATGTAAGGCGTTAGCATCCACACCACCAGTCAGCACTTTACCGGAAGCGGGTACCACGGTGTTATATGCGCGGGCCAAACGGGTAATGGAATCCAGTAAGATGATAACGTCTTTTTTATGCTCAACCAGGCGCTTAGCTTTCTCGATAACCATTTCAGCGACTTGAACGTGGCGAGATGCTGGCTCGTCGAAGGTGGAAGCAATAACTTCACCTTTAACCAGACGTTGCATCTCGGTCACTTCTTCTGGGCGCTCGTCAATCAGCAGTACCATCAATACGCAATCAGGGTGATTGTAGGCAATGCTGGTAGCAATATTCTGCAACAGCATGGTTTTACCCGCTTTTGGCGGAGCAACAATCAGCCCACGCTGACCACGACCGATTGGCGATGCCAAATCAAGGACGCGAGCAGTTAAATCTTCAGTCGAACCGTTACCACGTTCCATGCGCAGACGAGAGTTGGCATGTAATGGAGTTAAGTTTTCGAAGAGGATTTTGTTACGAGCATTTTCCGGTTTGTCATAGTTAACTTCGTTAACTTTCAACAAGGCAAAGTAACGCTCACCTTCTTTAGGTGGACGAATCTTACCGGCAACGGTGTCACCAGTGCGGAGGTTGAAACGGCGAATTTGGCTTGGGGATACGTAGATGTCGTCAGGACCGGCGAGGTAGGAGCTGTCTGCAGAACGGAGGAAACCAAATCCATCTTGCAATATCTCCAACACACCGTCACCGAAGATATCTTCTCCACTTTTCGCGTGCTGCTTAAGGATAGAGAAAATAATATCTTGTTTACGCATCCGGGCCAGGTTTTCCAGCCCCATATTTTCGCCAAGTGTTATCAGATCAGAAACCGGCGTGTTCTTTAATTCGGTAAGATTCATAATGGTGGGTTCTTAAACTCGGGGTATGTCTCGAACTATGGTCGTGAATGGTATGGCAGCGTCATCCGTGCCTGTTTAATGGGACATTCAATCACCGGCCTTGGCCAAACTACGCAAGTAAGACTTACGCGAGGTTGCGCGACACAACGGTATAAAGATTGAAGGTGCCTTAGACTGATTTAGTAAAACACTAGACTGTCAAAAACCGATTGAGTTCATACATATTCTCAACACAAATTATTTCGACATAGAGTAAAGCTTTAGATTCAAACTATTTAGATACTACAGACTATTTATTAGGTACTAAAGAATTAAGCTAGATGCTACAAACCCGGTCTCAATACACAGGAATGTTCTATATGCAGTGGAGTAAACTTAACACGCTTCTTTGCAGGCGTCTAGCGGTCAGTGTGAGAAATCACAACTGCCGCTAAACACCCAGCTTAACCCATCATCTTCAAAGGGTATCGACGGCTAACGCCGCTTACAGATTCGCATCCAAGAATTCTTTAAGCTGTCCTTTAGACAAGGCACCAACCTTGGTTGCCACGACTTCACCATCACGGAATAACAATAGCGTAGGGATGCCGCGGATACCGTATTTTGGTGCCGTGCCCTGGTTGTCATCAATATTCAATTTAGTGATAGTAAGTCTGCCTTCATACTCTTCAGCAATTTCATCCAAAATCGGAGCAATCATCTTGCACGGACCACACCATTCAGCCCAGAAATCGACCAGAACCAGGCCGCTGGCTTTCAGCACGTCAGTGTCGAAGCTGTCGTCACTCAGGTGAATAATTTTATCGCTCATGTTCTACTCCAAAGGATTGTGTCTACCTCGTTGGTGTAGCATTAACCAACAATAGGATGACTTTATTTCACCGGATACGCTTTCGTAAAGCAATAGTTAGCTGATATTCTACCACACTATGAGCAAAACACACTTGACCGAAAAGAAGTTTTCCGACTTCGCCCTGCACCCGCTAGTTATTGAAGCCCTTGAAAACAAAGGATTTCAGTATTGTACGCCGATCCAGGCGTTAGCATTGCCACTCACCCTATCTGGGCGTGATGTAGCGGGTCAGGCGCAAACAGGAACCGGCAAGACGCTGGCATTCTTAGCGTCTACTTTCCATTATTTGCTTTCTCACCCCGCAGAAGAGGGTCGTCAGACTAATCAACCGCGCGCATTGATTATGGCACCAACGCGTGAATTAGCTGTGCAAATTCACTCCGATGCAGAGTCACTTTCCCAGATAACCGGCCTGAAATTAGGTTTGGCTTATGGTGGTGACGGCTACGACAAACAGCTTAAAGTGCTGGAAAGTGGCGTAGATATTCTTATCGGGACTACTGGCCGTTTAATCGATTACGCAAAACAAAATTATATTAATCTTGGTGCGATTCAGGTTGTGGTGTTGGATGAAGCTGATCGGATGTACGATTTAGGCTTTATAAAAGATATCCGCTGGCTGTTCCGCCGTATGCCTTCCGTTGATAAGCGTTTAAACATGCTGTTCTCTGCCACACTTTCGTACCGTGTACGTGAATTGGCCTTCGAACAAATGAACAACGCCGAATATGTTGAAGTGGAACCGTTACAGAAAACCGGCCACCGCATTCAGGAAGAGCTGTTCTACCCTTCAAATGAAGAAAAAATGCGTCTGCTTCAGACTTTGATTGAAGAAGAGTGGCCAGATCGCTGCATTATTTTTGCTAATACCAAACATCGTTGTGAAGAAATCTGGGGCCACCTGGCTGCCGATGGTCATCGTGTCGGTCTATTGACCGGTGATGTCGCGCAGAAAAAACGCCTGCGGATTTTAGAAGATTTCACCAAAGGTGATTTGGATATCCTGGTTGCAACTGATGTTGCTGCTCGTGGTTTGCATATTCCACTGGTAACCCACGTCTTTAACTATGACCTACCTGATGATTGTGAAGACTATGTTCACCGCATTGGTCGTACCGGCCGTGCTGGCGAAAGTGGTCATTCCATTAGCCTGGCATGTGAAGAATACGCATTAAACTTACCGGCTATCGAGACCTATACCGGTCATAGCATTCCGGTAAGCAAATATAATAGCGATGCGCTATTAACTGATTTACCGGCGCCAAAACGTCTGGCCCGTACCCGCACCGGGAATGGCCCACGCCGTAACTCTGCCCCACGTCGCAGTGGTGCACCACGGAATAACCGTAAGCGACCGAGCTGATAAATGATGCTAAGTTCCACCTCACTTTATGCTGCCATCGATCTTGGCTCCAACAGTTTTCATATGTTGGTAGTACGTGAGGTGGCTGGCAGTATCCAAACGCTGGCCCGAATCAAGCGGAAAGTCCGCCTGGCTGCGGGTCTGGATACCCAAAACCACCTATCGCAAGAAGCGATGGAACGCGGCTGGCAATGCCTAAAGCTTTTTTCTGAGCGTTTGCAGGATATTCCTTTGGATCAGATCCGCGTGGTGGCAACAGCAACCCTGCGTCTGGCTTCAAATGCTGAAGAATTCCTGCAAACTGCGACCGAAATCCTCGGTTGCCCGATTCAGGTCATCAGTGGTGAAGAAGAAGCACGTCTGATTTATCACGGCGTTGCACATACTACCGGTGGGCCAGAGCAGCGTTTAGTCGTCGATATTGGTGGTGGCAGCACAGAGCTTGTGACTGGCAATGGCGCTCAGGCCAATATTCTGGTCAGTTTATCAATGGGTTGTGTCACCTGGCTGGAGCGTTACTTTAGTGACCGCAATCTGGCAAAAGACAATTTTGACCGCGCGGAGTCAGCCGCACGTGAAATGCTTAAACCTGTCGCACAACGTTTTCGTGAACATGGCTGGCAAATCTGTGTCGGTGCCTCGGGTACCGTTCAGGCGCTGCAAGAAATTATGGTCGCTCAGGGCATGGATGAACTGATCACGCTGGCAAAATTGCAGCAGCTCAAACAGCGGGCGATTCAATGCGGCAAGTTGGAAGAACTGGAAATCCCCGGATTAACACTGGAACGAGCACTGGTTTTCCCCAGCGGCCTGTCTATCCTGATTGCCATATTTCAGGAACTGGCGATTGAAAGTATGACGTTGGCAGGCGGTGCGCTACGTGAAGGGCTGGTCTATGGCATGCTTCATTTGCCGGTTGAACAGGATATTCGTAGCCGAACGGTGCGAAATATCCAACGCCGTTACTTGCTGGATACTGAGCAAGCCAAGCGCGTCAGTAAATTGGCCGATAACTTTTTGCTTCAGGTAGAAAAAGAGTGGCGTCTCGATGGTCGATGTCGTGAGTTATTGCAAAATGCCTGCTTGATTCACGAAATTGGCCTAAGCATCGATTTTAAACGTGCTCCGCAACATGCCGCTTACCTGATACGCAATCTGGATCTGCCCGGTTTTACCCCCGCTCAAAAGCTCTTACTTGCAGCTTTATTGCAAAATCAGAGTGATACTCTCGATCTCTCGCTGTTGAATCAACAGAATGCATTACCAGTAGATATGGCTCAACACCTATGCCGTTTATTGCGTCTGGCCATTATATTCTCCAGCCGTCGCCGCGATGACACTCTTCCAGCTGTCCGTCTGCGAGCCAATGGTGAAACACTTTATGTGCTATTGCCTCATGGCTGGTTGCAGCAACATCCTTACCGTGCAGAGGCATTAGAGCAAGAAAGTCATTGGCAGAGCTATGTTCAGTGGCCACTGCTATTAGAAGAATTTAACTAAATTCTTTGTTGTTGGCGGCCTCGGTCGCCTTCCCTTCGCTTATATTCTTGGTGTAAAAACCTATAAAACTGTCAGATTGTGATCACCCTCAGTTTAAAAAAGAAACATTGTATGTATTTTTATAAAACACTGTTTCTTTATTGGAAAGGGATAACAATGCAAGCACAGCTTCAACGCCCACGAACTACAGGCATGCTGGTGATCATGGCCAGTCTGATGGTGGGTACTCCGATGGCAATAGCAGCAAAATCAAGTAGTCTCGATGCTCCCCAGCAGCTACAAGTTCCCACTCTCGCCTATGATGAGAGCAGTATTGTTCTGGTATGGAAAGCGCCGGAAGATACTCGCAAAATAGTTGATTATCAGATTTTCTCTGCAGGGAAATTGCTCGGTAAGGCCAGCGATAATAATGATAAATTCTCACCAGCCAAGCCTTATATCGATCATTTCTATGCCAATGATAAAGATAATTTCCAACATAAAATTGTGATGCAAAACTTTACGGTTATGGGCCTAAAACCGGAAACCCGCTATCAATTTACGGTGAAAGCACAATACGCCGATGGATCTTTATCTGTAGCCAGCAAGCCCATCACAGCAAAAACCAGTGCCAAGCCGCAGATTGTGAATGTGCGTGATTTTGGGGCCATCGATGACGGTAAAACATTGAATACCAAAGCCATACAGCAAGCAATTGATAGCTGTAAGCCCGGCTGCCGTGTCGAAATCCCTGCGGGTACTTACAAAAGTGGTGCACTTTGGCTGAAAAGTGACATGACCCTTAATCTACAGGCCGGCGCTACGTTATTGGGTTCAGAAAATCCAGATGATTACCCCGCGGGCTACCGTTTGTATCCTTACTCCACTATTGAGCGCCCAGCATCACTGATCAATGCCATCGATCCTAATAACAGCAAGCCGGGCACATTCCGCAATATTCGTATTACCGGCTCCGGGGTAATTGATGGCAATGGTTGGCTACGCGCAAAAACTGCTGAAATTACTGATGAATTAGGCCGACCACTGCCGCAATATGTGGCGAGTAAGAATAGTAAAGTGCATGAAGACGGCATTCTGGCTAAAAATCAGGTTGAAAAGGCTGTTTCCGATGGTATGGATTTGAAAAATGCCTATGGCCAACGTCGCTCCAGCCTAATGACATTACGCGGAGTAGAAAACGTATATCTGGCGGGGTTTACGGTACGTAACCCTGCCTTCCACGGCATTATGAATCTGGAAAACCACAATGTGGTTGCCAACGGATTGATTCACCAAACATATGATGCGAATAACGGCGATGGTATCGAGTTCGGTAACAGTCAGAATGTCATGGTATTTAATAACTTCTTTGATACCGGCGATGACTGCATCAACTTCGCGGCAGGAACAGGAGATAAAGCCCTGGAACAAGAGTCCATGAAAGGTGCATGGTTATTTAATAACTATTTCCGGATGGGACACGGCGCGATAGTCACTGGTAGCCACACAGGGGCGTGGATTGAAGATATTCTGGCCGAAAATAATGTGATGTACCTGACTGATATCGGTCTTCGTGCTAAAAGTACCAGCACCATCGGTGGTGGTGCCCGTCATGTCACTTTCCGTAATAATGCAATGCGCGATCTGGCGAAGCAAGTCATGGTGATGACATTGGATTATGCTGATAGCAATGCCAACATTGATTACCCGCCAGCCAAGATCCCGGCCCAATTCTATGATTTCACATTAAAAAATGTGACTGTAGATAATATCACTGGCAAAAATGCGTCTATTGAAATTAAAGGGGATACAGCGAACAACGCCTGGCACCGTTCAGTTCACGTTAACAATGTGCAACTTAACAATGTCACACCCACTGCAATCAGTGACATACGTGACAGTGAATTTAATAAAGTCACTTTCACTGAATTGCAAGGAGATACGCCGTGGCATTTTAGCGATGTGAAAAACGTCAAGGTTGATGGTAAACCTGTCGCGCCTTAATCAATAACAGATGGGCAGGTTCTGTTATCACCTGCCCACTATTGGTTTTGAGTATTCACTGTGGCTTTTTAGCATTCGCTAATTGCGCTCGAATATTGGCAAGGTGACTCTGCCCTTTTTGCATTCGTTCTTCCGGGCTAACGGCTTTGCGCTCATTTTCCCATTTCAAGTCATCCTGCGGGAGCTCCATCAGGAAACGGCTGGGTTCGGGTCGCATCAGCTCACCATATTGCCGCCGCTCTTTGCATAAGGTGAAAAACAGTTCGCGCTGAGCGCGGGTGATGCCCACATAAGCCAGCCGCCGCTCTTCATCTACATTGTCTTCATCAATACTGCTTTGGTGTGGCAATAAACCTTCTTCCATACCAACCAAAAACACATACGGAAATTCCAGCCCCTTTGAAGCATGCAGTGTCATCAGCTGTACCTGATCCAACTCTTCATCACTTTCCCCGCGCTCCATCATATCGCGCAGGGTAAAACGTGTAACAACCTGAGTCAGTGTCATCGGCTCATTCAGTTCTGACCCTTCCAACATTTCGGTCATCCAGCTGAATAATAAATTGACGTTCTTCATCCGCATTTCTGCCGCTTTCGGGCTAGGAGAGGTTTCGAATAGCCAGCTTTCATAATCGATGCCGTGAATTAAATCCCGCACTGCGGCTATCGGTTCGCGTTCCACTAAGCGAATAATGCCTTCCATCCAATGAGTGAAACGCTGTAATGACTCCAAACCGCGCCCCTTCAGATGCTCGCCCAGCCCTAAATCAAAACTGGCACGAAACAGACTTTTATTACGCACATTAGCCCATTCACCCAATTTTTGAATCGTCGCAGAACCTATCTCGCGCTTTGGGGTATTCACGATACGTAAGAATGCGCTGTCATCATCCTGATTGGTCAATACTCGCAAATAAGCCAGTAAGTCTTTGATCTCCGGACGAGAGAAAAACGAATCCCCGCCGGAAATACGATAAGGGATACGGTTTTGCATCAATAGCTTTTCAAATAGACGTGACTGGTGATTACCGCGATACAAAATGGCATAGTCGCTGTATTGCGTTTTTTTCACAAAATGGTGGGCGATAAGCTCACCGACCACCCTTTCAGCTTCATGATCTTCATTATTGGCGGTAATCACTTTTAGCTCATCGCCATACTCCAACTCAGAAAAGAGCTTTTTTTCAAAAACATGCGGATTATTGGCAATCAAGATATTGGCCGCTTTCAAAATACGGCCCGAGGAACGGTAGTTTTGCTCCAGCTTGATCACTTGTAACTGAGGGAAATCTTCATTCAACAAGACTAAATTCTGTGGTCGTGCACCACGCCATGAATAGATGGATTGATCATCATCGCCCACCACAGTAAAACGCGCCCGGCTGCCCACCAGCAATTTAACCATTTGGTACTGACTGGTATTGGTGTCTTGGTATTCATCCACTAATAGGTAACGCAGCCGGTTTTGCCAGCGTTCGCGCACTTCCAGATCGTTTTGCAGCAATAAGGTGGGCAATGAAATGAGATCATCGAAATCCAATACATTGCACGCTTTTAAATGTGCGTCATATAAGCCATAGCAATGGACGAATAACTTATCTCGCTCGGATCGAGCCAACGTCGCTGCGGCGGCAGGATCGAGAAGATCATTTTTCCAGTTTGAGATCTGGGATATCAACTGTTGCAGTAAGGTTTTATCGTCTTCCAACCACTTATGGGTCAGGTCTTTCAACAGACCCAGTTGGTCTTGCGCATCAAACAAGGAGAAATTGGATTTCATTCCTAGCGCTTTGTACTCTTTTTTGATGATTTCCAGCCCCAGAGTATGGAACGTCGCAATCATCAAACCCCGTGCTTCTTTGCGCCCTAACGTTTGAGCTACACGTTCTTTCATCTCCCGCGCGGCTTTATTGGTAAAGGTTACCGCAGCAATATGTTTTGGCTGATAGCCGCATTGGCGAATCAGATGCGCAATCTTATTGGTGATGACTCGGGTTTTACCCGATCCCGCACCGGCCAACACCAGGCAGGGTCCGGTGACAAATTCGACGGCTTGTTGTTGGCTGGGATTTAATCGCATAACACTCGAAAGCTCAGTAGGTAGACGGGGGAACAGGATTGTAGCAGAAAGCGGCTGATGACAAAAAACCAGCTGGCATCTTTTGATTTGTAAAACGCTGACCAGTGTGGCCCCATCACGACTAAAATACGTTACACTGGCGCGCTTCAGGGCTCACTTGAAGATAATCTTCGTTCAAATAACCCTACCCAATAAATTGATGGTGATTGTTACTATGGCAAACAAAGCTTCTGCACTGCACATCTTGGTTGATGATGAAAAGCAGGCAAACGATATTCTGGCGCAGTTGAACAACGGCGCAAATTTCCAAGAGTTAGCGAAAAAGTTCTCTAACTGCCCGTCAAAACGTAGTGGCGGTGATCTGGGTGAGTTCAATAAAGGGGATATGGTTCCGGCGTTCGATAAAGCCGTATTTAGCTGCGAATTACTGCAACCTTATGGTCCGGTAAAAACTCAATTGGCTACCACATTATCAAAGTCTTATACCGTAATTAAGTTAGTCATGCGCCACCTCTGCCGGCGGCGCAAGTATCCTCTTATACCTTTCTATTTATCATTAATATAAAGCGTCTTGAAAATAATTAATATTGAAAGAACAATATGAATATTTTCAACACTCAACCTGTTATCAATTACATCTATACAATATACCTACTTAACTTTACAAATAACACATCAACTATATTAACAACTCCTATTAAAATGTGCCCCAATAGGGGGCGTAAATTAACTTTTCAATAAAAACAACAAGAAAGATCTCATTAATCTACTTTTATATAAAATAAAAAACATTAAGATACAATCAGTTATGCTGTCTTTACTTAAAAAAGAGAGTTTGTGGGATTTTTCCTACAAACATTGGTTTGTTTATCCTATGTGCAGCCAAACCTGCTTTCTATATTATCTCATCATCAAGTAATGGACGTAGCTGAAATAATGCCCGCCCAAATACTTTAATGAAATAACATGTGGATAGCTGGCGAGTACAATCAAATAAAACTCGTACATATAGTCATTAACCCACATCATACTTAATAAGTTGAATACTCATTATAATTTGAATGAAACGAGTATTTCGCCTATTTCTAATTACTATATTGGAGTTTAAAATGAATAAGATTACTTTAGCTATGGCGTTATTCGCAGCATCGACAACTGTAGCAATGGCAGCAAGCAATAATACAATTACCTTCCAAGGCGAAGTCACAGCTCAAACTTGCTCTGTTACCGTCAACGGCCTTGATGCTAACCCAATGGTATTATTGCCAACAGTATCAAGTGGCGATTTAAATGCTTCAGGTAAAACCGCCGGGAAAACAACCTTTACTCTGGGTGTATCAGGTTGTGCAACAGGTGCTGCTGATATTGATATCAAAACTGTTTTCGTGGGTAACCAGGTAACAACTTCTGGTAACTTAAAGAATAGTGGCACGGCAACAAACGTTGAGCTGCAATTACTGAAAGATGCAGTGACAACAACCGGCATCAATCTGAATAGTGGCGTAGCACAAGATGGTATCGTATTGAAAGCTGGCGATACATCAGCAGAGCATGATTTTGCGGTCCAGTATTTCGCAACTGGTCAAGCTGGCCCTGGTTCTGTGATTGCTTCTGTACAATATGCAGTTTCCTACCTGTAATATCAGTATCGTAGGATAGGATATACTCTAAGTAATTGGAGTTGTGGACAGGCACAAGATAAACAGATCTCAATGGGCTTATACCAATAAGTCACTTGGGTGAAGATATTGCCCCCCCCCCCCACAACTTCAATTAACAGAGGCTTAACTATTCAACCAGTTTCCTTTAGAGGATATCCCCATCATGCTCAATATAAATAGCTACCGTTTCCTGCTTATTACTTTATTAATTCTTATGGGGATATCTTTTGCCAATGCCAGCGTAGTGATGAACGGCAGCCGTATTATATATTCGGCTAGTGAAAAAGAGCATAGTATCCAATTAACGAACAACGATAACTTTCCTAATGCTGTCCAGGTCTGGTTAGATAGTGGCGATGCCCAATCAACACCGGAGACAGGTAAAGCGCCTTTCATTGTCACCCCTCCGTTCTTCCGTATTGAAGCGAATGCGGGCCAAACATTACGGCTAAAATATACCGGTAGTGGTTTGCCAACGGATAGAGAATCTGTGTTCTACCTTAATTTTTTACAGGTTCCTCCCGTTAATAAAGCAGAAAAGAATAATAAAATGTTAGTGTTGATGCGTAACCGGATTAAAGTGTTTTATCGGCCTGAAAATATTACTGGCAGAGCTGATCAAGTCTCCAACGCTTTGACATTTAGTGTACGCCAACAAGGTAAAGATGTTGTTGTTACGGGCAAAAACCCAACAGGGTTCTATGCCACCATTGCCAGTGGTGAAGTCGTTGGGGGAGGTAAAAAACTCAAAATGAAATCTGAGATGATCCCACCAATGTCTCAAGCTCAGTGGGTTATCCCAAATTCATCTGTACCTTCAAATGCTATTGTTAATTTCCTGTTAGTTAATGATTTCGGCGGGCAAGATACCGGTAGCTATAAAATTCAGTAGTAGCTTTCCGGCGAAGGAATATTTATGGGGCTTTCACAAGTCGTTCTGAAAAAAAAATTCTCTGGCCGTAAGAAAGCTTTAACACTTTGTATGACTTTAGTTTTACATATCGATACTGTTTTAGCTCAGGAAGATCCACAAAATCTGGAATTTGATGAATCACTCTTTTTAGGCACAAAGTTTGCCTCCGGCTTGAATCAACTCAATAAAGAGGATTCTGTTACACCGGGAAATTTTGACGCTGTAGATGTCCTGATTAATAACAAATTATATAAACGCACTACAATTCAATTTATTAAAAATGCCGATTCACCCGAGGTTTTCCCCTGCCTAAGTGACCAATTCTTAACTGCGGCTGGCATTGAACTCTCCAATAAAAATAATACCACGCCTAAAGAGCCTAATACCGCGGAGGGAGAGTCAATACCTTCAGAATCTGCGGCGGTCCCCCCCTCTACCACCGAGAAATGTTTACCGTTGGCGGAGCGAGTAAAAGGCGCGTCTTTTCGTTTTGATCAGGCCAAACTGCGCCTGGAGCTTTCTATTCCCCAAGCATTATTGCAACAACGCCCTCGAGGTTATATTGAGCGCAGCGAATGGGAAGAAGGTGAAAAGCTCGCCTTCGTTAACTACAGCGCAAACTTTTATCGTAGTGATACACAAACTCAGCAAAACAGCACTTCTGATTACGGTTTCGTTGGCCTAAAAAGTGGTCTCAACTTAGGGTTATGGCAATTACGCCAACAATCAAACCTGAGTTACTCCAGCAACAATAATAACAGCAATACACAATGGAATAATATCCGCACTTATGTGCAGCGTCCTATTTCACAATTAGACAGTGAATTAACGCTGGGTGAAACCTTCACCGACAGTACCTTATTCGGCACCATGTCATTTCGCGGTGTAAAAATGGCAACAGACCAACGTATGTGGCCACAGTCGATGCGGGGTTTTGCACCTGAAGTACGTGGTGTGGCCACCAGCAACGCGCGAGTGATTATTAGCCAGAACGGACGTGAAATTTATGAAACTAACGTCGCCCCCGGCCCATTTGTTATTAACGATTTATACAGCACCACCAGTCAGGGTGATCTTAATGTTGAAGTTATAGAAGCGAATGGTAGCCGTTCGACTTTTACTGTGCCCTTCAGTGCCGTGCCGGATTCAATGCGCCCGGGTGTGAGTCGTTATAATGCGGTGGTTGGGGAATCACGTGACTTCACTAATATTGACAGCTATTTCACTGATTTTACCTATGAGCGTGGTCTTACCAATCAGTTAACTGCCAACAGTGGTATGCGTTTAGCGCAAGACTATGCGGCATTACTTGTGGGAGGGGTAATAGGTACATCAGTCGGCGCGTTTGGCCTTAATACCACCTATTCCCATGCCAAAGTTGAAGATAATCAAACTCAAAATGGTTGGCGGATGCAGGCAACCTATAGTCAAACATTTAATGAAACGGGTACCTCATTCTCACTGGCTGGATATCGCTATTCAACCAAAGGGTATCGTGATTTAAATGATGTATTTGGTGTACGTTCAGTGCAAAAGAATGGCGGTACTTGGGATTCATCTACGTATAAACAGCGTAGCCAATTTACCACCACAATAAACCAAACTCTGGCTGGCTATGGGCAGCTTTCAGCCTCAGCATCGACCAGTGATTATTATAACGATACGCAGAGAGATACACAGTTACAGCTAAACTATTCAAATAGTTATAAAGATATTAGCTATAACGTAGCACTGAGCCGCCAGCGCACAATTTATACCTCAACCCAGTTTGGTTGGGATATTGATGATACGGACGAAACGATGACAACAACGCGCTACGGTAATACCGAAAATATCGCGTCCTTAACTGTATCTATTCCACTGAATATGGGGGGTAGGAATCAATATCTATCCATGTCTGCCAACCGTAATCCGAAAAGTGGTAACAACTATCAAACATCATTATCCGGCACAGCCGGTGAACGTAATACTTTAAATTATTCAGTCAATGCGGGTTATGACGACAGTAATATTAGCGGGAGTTCAAATAGTTGGGGCGCGAATGTGCAGAAGCAATTCCCTAATGCGACCGTCAATGGCAGCTATTCTCGTGGCAATAACTATACCCAATATGGGGCTAGTGCGCGTGGAGCCGCTGTAATACACAGCAAAGGTGTCACTCTTGGGCCTTATTTAGGCGACACTTTCGGTTTAATTGAAGCCGATGGCGCTCAGGGCGCGACAGTACGAAATGCACAAGGTGCCAGGATTGATAAGAATGGCTTTGCACTGGTGCCTTCATTAACACCTTATAATTACAATACCGTCGGTTTAGATACTAAAGGCATTAATCGTAATACCGAGTTGAAAGAAAATCAGGGACGTGTTGTTCCTTATGCTGGGGCCGCAGTAAGAGTGAAATTCGACACATTGACTGGCTATGCGGTATTAATTCAAACCCAAACCGCTGATGGCGAAGGATTACCACTGGGTTCAGATGTCTATAACAATAAAGATGAACTGGTCGGTATGGTAGGTCAGGGGAATCAGATCTATGCTCGGGTGCAAGAGAATAAGGGTTCACTTTATGTACGCTGGGGTGAAAACAGCAACGAGCAATGTGAATTACCTTATGATTTTGCTAACCAAGATACTGAGCAAGATATTATCCATTTAACAGGCAGTTGCCGCCGTTAATCATTATGAGAAAAATAATGTTAAGACCAACAGAGCAGTTAATATCTTGCAAAGTCTCACGGCCAACACTGTCTGTTCATTCCCGTCGCCCTTATATTGTGGCAGGAACGATGTTACTAATAGGATTATTTAGCACCTCAGCATGGTCAGCTTGTACGCGAATTACCGCGCAAAGTCAGCTGAGTGCCGGTGATGGCACGGCCAGCGCATGGTCTGGCTCCCTAGATTACAATAATGGCTCACTCGGCTTGCCGGGTGTTATTGACCTCAGCACTGCAGCCAACTTTCAACCTGACGGAACATTATTAGCCGCAGCAACATCCGACTTTACCACTTTTGCCCTGAATACCAGCTATGACCCTGATCGTGTGCTATTCCGCTGTGCTGCAGCTGATGTTGACCAACTCTTCGAGATGTATGCCACTAATGGGGATAATGACTATGGTGGCAAAAATGAAGATGGCGCGATTGCTGGCAATGTTCCCTCCGGCTTTGCGACTTATGTCCGTAATGTGGTTATTCGGCTTACAAATCTATCCACGGGCGAGTATTACTCACGTTTATGGAAAGGACGCCGTTTAACCGGATTGGATACTGACAGCACTGGCCGTATTTTGGTCAAAGCCAAGAATTTCAGTAATCTATATACCGAGCTGTTTCGTATTGATTATGCCCGCGCGGGTACTAACAACGCAGCATCTTATGCCTATGCCTATACTCAGCCCAATGCCTATATCGCCTTTAAAGGCCCTGGCATTAGCGGCCCTATTGAAGGAACCGACTCGGTATCAAACTGGCCCGGTTGGTATTCGACCTGGCCTGCCTCTATCGGGCTATACAATTACGTGACTTTTCGCCGTACCACCATTTGTGCGGTCACTAATTTTACTCCAACGGTGATTTTACCCAGAATTTCTGTGGCCGAACTGAACAGTGGCAGTAGTAGCTCAGCTGAGTTCAGTGTGGATTTCCAGTGCCAGACCGGTATTACCTCCGGCGTCAATGCCGGTGCAGTAGCGATGGGCTTTTTGGTGCCAGCGGCAAACGCCGCTAAAGCACAGGCTTTGGGCTTAATAAATGGTAGCGGTGGCATTAGCCATTTGGTATCAGATAATTATGGTGCAGCCGGAATGGCAAATGGTGTGGGGATCCGTATCTACCGTAATAATAATCCGATGTACCTACTCTCAAAGAATGTGACTCAAACCGGTAATAACGGTGGCTGGTATGGCATATTCCAGGGCGCGCAAGAAATAACCGGTACGGTGAGCGGGGGTAATAGTTACACTGAGAATTTCCGGGCTGAGTTAAGCAAAATCAGCGGACAAACTGTGACGGCAGGAGCAGTAAATGCACATGCGCAAGTTGTTATCCGTGTCCAATAATATGCGTTTCAATAGTAGTTTTAATGGCTTACTGTTCTCACTTCTCCTCGCCTGTAGTGTTCCGGCGATGGCGAGTGTCGTGGCAGAAAGAACGCGTATTATTTTCAGTGAGGGTAGCACGGAAGAGTCACTGCAACTGGTCAATAGCAATGACTACCCGGTGGCAGTGCAGGTGTGGGTGGATGATGGCGATTTAATGGCAACACCAGAGAAAGCAATTTCCCCGGTATTAGTGTTGCCACCATTGTTTCGATTACAACCACAAGCTCAACGCAGCCTGCGTTTGATTTTATCTGGTGCCAGTAAATTACCGTTGGATAGAGAATCTGCATTTTGGCTTAATGTTTACGAAATCCCACCTAAAGCCACACCTAAAGTTGATGATGAGTCTTCCGTTACACTGGCTTTGCGTATGCAATACAAAGTCTTTTATCGCCCGAAAAGTTTGCCCGCACCGGCGGATACCGTCAGCAAGGCATTAACTTTTGTCTTAGAACGCAATGGTAATACCGCCGCAGTTAAAGTTGATAATCCAACCCCTTATTATGCATCACTCGCTTCTTTAACATTGGGATTGGCCGAAGGATTGCCCGATATGGTCGCCCCATTTTCCACACTCGACTTTCCCCTCAATCGCATCCCTTCAGCAGACAGTAAAACGGCCAATTTTGTCTTAATTGATGATTTAGGTAACCGTAAACCTTTTAGTCGCGAGCTGAAATAAAAAACTTATCAATATAGACCGCCCAGAGAGACGGTCTATATGATTACTCGCGATATAATTTATTTCTTAAACCCCAGCTTACCATTTTCGGCTCGCCATCTTTTTATCTCAGCTAAAATACCCTCAGGGCTATCTTCCCGATCATCATTAGGGTAATAAATCAAATCAGAACCATCTGGATGCTCGGTCAACTCTTCAAATCTAAGAATAGCCTCATCATGTTCAGCCTCGGATGGATATGCATCATAATAAATATCTTTCAAAAAACGTAAGAATTCCTGCTCTGTATAATCAGATAGATTTTTATTTTCCATTTATACTTCTCCATTTTTCAGGGTATCTTGATTCCTGAGCCTAAATTTCCCAGGTATTTCAAGATGCTCTAGAAACCTCGCGACAAAACCCACATCTGGAAACCAAATGAGATAATAGCGAGGTTATTAATATTTAATTAATAAAGGGATATAAGCCAGCAGAAAGGCAGCTTATGTTATTACTGGTAATGCAATAAACTATTTTAGTCTGAGATTACCATGCATCTCGATAATCAAATGCAATAAAGTAATCGTAGTTATCTATTGCAATGATGTTTTTAAAATATGGTTGAATAGATGTTATCCAGCTCGGTGCCACATCAAACTCCCCATTGTTCATCGTATCATCCAAAGGAAGCTCTAATCGCTCGATGATAGTGTCATCATCCCCAAAATCCTTAGAGTATTCCGTACCAACAAATACATTAGTTGTCTTATCAAACCAAGTTAATCGTAATTTGAGTCCCATAAATTACCTCATAGATAGTCTTTAATATTACGCCCTTTTGGATCAGGACCTTTCAGTTGTTTTCCAGTTTTTGGGTCGAATGACCCTAAGTGTTTGCCATCACTGGTACGGTATCCTTCAAGTTCGCCATGCTGTGAGTCCCACTCATAGATCTTTTGGCCTTTATCGCCATACCAACGGGTACGCCGACCAGCGCCCCCTTTCCTTGGCTTATTAAAATAAACATACACCGGCTCCAGCCCCGACTCTGCCGGGAACCAGATGATGCAATAAAGAGAATGTTAATATTTAATTAACTAATGGATATAAGCCATCAGAATATTGGCTTATGTTATTACTGGTAGTGTAATTAACTATTTAATCCTGAGATCACTACTCATCTCGATAATAAAATGAAGTTTGATAGTCATATCATGAAGTATTAATTCGATGAGAAAAATACTTCTGAATGATAGACATCCAATATTCTTCAATATCAAACCCTCCATTATTAATATTATTTTCAATCTGCAAACCTAATTGTTCAGTAACTGAGCCATCAGATTGAAGATCTGCCGAATATTCTTCGCTCTTACATAACTCAGTTTTTTATCAAACCAGTCTAAATGCAGTTTTAGCCCCATGATGCACCTCAAAAAATACTTTTATATTAATATCAGAATAAACAATCGTCAAAAAACCCAGTAACATCCTTGTTCACTGGGAATTAATTATGACAAATCATTAGTAATGTTAAATATTATTCAGTATCGTATTTTTTATCGGTTACGAATTTCGGCTCTTTCCAGTTAGGCCCTTTGAGGGTATGTCCTTTCTCATCCTCAGCCAGCTTACCTTCTTTTATTAGCCTCTGATATGTAAATAAGAGTTCCCGGTCAGCTACCACATCAAAACGATATCTTACATACATCCGATCAATGCCTTGATATGCTGTATTAGGAGTGAACGCTAATAGAACATCTTCAACTGTTTCATTTTGAATTATTTTTTCCATACTTGACATCATTTATCTCCTAAATAATTTTTTAACTCTGCTTTGATATATGCGTCCTCAGCTTCAGGCGTATATAAAGGATGCGTTTTTTCATTAACCTTATAGTCTTCCAGAGTCGCGGTATGAGCATCATTCCAAACAGAATTATCATTAATGCCATCCGACACACCTAGCGTACGATATCGTTCTAGCTCTCTGATTTCATGAGTATAGAAACGTTTATCAATATCGGTGGCCTCGAGTTCACCCGTCAAGATTAGCTCCAACCGATCGATCATCAACTTATTATCCTCTAACTCACCAAAACGCTTTGTGTGTAGTTTTATCTTATCCACTCCAGCTTGATTAATTTTTATGTCCTTCCAGTTCAGGTTTTGAATAGAACCGCCAGCTTTATCCGGATTAAAATCACGACCGCTATATTTACCTTTAGCCGTAGTTTTACCATAAGGGCTGTTAAAATAAACATACACCGGCTCCAGCCCCGACTCTGCCGGGAACCAGATGATATAATCGTGGAAATCCCCCTCGTCCAACTGCGGCAACGGCAAAATGGTCGGCGTGGCCACAGGCTGAATTTCTATCTCACCCGTATGCTGTGGGCTGATCGGAGCACTGTCGGGTGGCGATAATACTGAGCTGACTTCCGCCCCCGGTGGCTCTGCTGGAGTAAAAATAAATGTTCGTGGCGGTGTGCTGTCGGTGATGAAGGTATAAACACCTTTCGATTTATCGAACTCCGCTGCACCGATTTTTACTTTAGCAGGCACATGGGCAACGCCGGTTTTTACCACATAAATATCCAGCCTACCGTCATGATCCCTCATCAAAATCCGCACAGGCAGATCAATTTCGCCCTGTCGCGGCAAACGGATTCTGGACGAGTATCCAATACGCGCTAGGTTAACACTGCCTGCTAACGCCAGCGGGCTATCCCATTGCTTTGAATGTTCAGCATCTTCTCCAGACTCCCGCTGATAGAACCCTGTGGCAAGAATTACCGCCAGTGGCTCGACCACCGACTGAGTAGCGAGGCGGTTAAGCTGCTGCTGCGCCTTCTGATATGACTCGTTCAATCCAGAGGCTACTTCTGGTGCTAAAGTCACAGAGACCTTTCCCCCTGCCACAAAGCCGTGTTGCGGTAACTGCCACCGATGAAGCACAGGTAAAGAGAATGTATTGCGTCGAATAAATACCTGCCAGCTATGTAATGCCGCCTGAGCTTGTTGTTTAGTGTCTCCGTCTGCAGAAAATATTTCGGTTTTAACCAATTGCCATTCTAACTCTGCAGTTATTCGCCGCTCTTCAAGCTGCTGTAGTTTCGCCTCTTCTGCAATTAATCTTTTACTTTCATAAAATTGCCATTTTGCTTCTTCGAAAGTTAATTGCTCGTCCTTAATACGCCACTGTTCTGCGGTATCTGTCGTCAGTCGTGGGTTGGTAACTCGCTGCTGCCAGGCTGCAATCTCTGCTACCTGTCGCTCGTTCCTGATGCGTTCCCGTTCTGCCCACTCTGCAGCCCACCTTGCATTCAAAATACGTTGCCTTTCGACCTCCTCTGCTGCCAGTCGTAGATTCTCTATACGCTGTCGCTCTGCAACCTCTACTGCCAGTTGTGCTGCCTCTGCGGCCAACCGTTCATTTTCAATACGTTGCTGTTCTGCGATTCCAAGTTCAGCATTAACAGATTGTTGCAGTACTAACTGTGTTTCATATTTGGCTCTTAGCTCTACGAGCCGATAATTTATCGCATTGACCTCCTCTTGTTTCACAAGAGCCAGTGCCCTTAAGTCACGCCGTTCATAGCGGTATTTAAATGCCCATTTATTATCACGCCCTCCAAAAGCGTTATATTGTTGCCATATATTAGCCTCTTCCTGTTTCAATAAAGGAATATGGCTTTCAAGTAATATGATATGTGCGGCTATTTCTGTAACTTGCTTATCCGTCAGTGTTTTTTTCAGCTTTAATTCATCTAGCGCAGAGCTAAACGACTGTGTCATCGCCCTTTCAGCCACTTCCAGTTCATTCCGCGCTATATCATAGGTATTGCGCGCTTCCTGCATCAGCTCATCAGCATTGGTTATTCGGATGACAGAGAGATACAGCGGTTCAATACCCGTGCTGTCGGGGAAAACGATAATGGCATCGCGACTATGGCGGCCAACTGGAAGGCTAAATTCTTTGGGAGCCGCATTCTCAATCAGCGTCACTGCGGGCCTTGCTGCTGGCTGTGTTGGCGCAGGGATATTAATAGGCATCGTATCAACTACACTGATATGTATCGGTGTGATACCCGGAATGGCTGCGGTAAAGACATCTGGCCTTGTCGTCGTAACGGCCTTAATGACAGGTACTCGTTGTATGGCTATCGGTGCTTTAATCAGCACCGCTTTCTGTACTCCCTCTTCCGTCACATCACTGATCCGAATATTAACCGCAGTATCAGCCACTACTTTTAATGTTTCTTTCGGTATATCCGTAACTCTGTTGGCGGGAAGTGTCGAAGTGGTGAAGAACTGCCCTATCAGCGGGTCAGACGCTATTTTTGACGGTATCATGCCCATAACTGCTACACCGACCGGGCTGGTGCGCATGGCCCACGATCCCACTCTGGCTAAATGACCTTCGATAAACGCAGCCACTGCTGGAAGACGGCTTAAAGTCACCCCCCAATGCCCATCAATTAAGGTGATAACGGCTGGCATCCCTCCCACAGCCATATAGGTTTGTAGTTCCGGGTTTTGCGCCAGATTTGCAGGAGTTGCCTGACTACTACGATCGCCACCACGCCCCCCACCTCGTTGACTACTATGGCCGAATTGGCTTGGGCTGTAATGATGGATAGCACCATAGGGCGTTTGTGACGTCCCCCATCCTTGACCACGGTTAGAGCCTGGTCCACCTGGCCCTGCCGGCCCTCCTTTAACCCCACCCGTTGGGCCACGAGCACCGTGGCCGGTGGTATTACTGTGTCCTTCTCCCATATCTTATTTCCTTATTTGTTTTTAATTTCCATAATGAATACGTATTTTCGACGAATATATTGACTGCTTATACCTCCAGATATTTATCTGTTATCACAATCACTCTTTATACATTTCCAGTGAAATATCAGATTGTGTTATGCATCCTTCAATAAAACTCTCAGCCATCTGTAATTGACGCCTAATTTCACGTTCGTTATATTTTTTTAACCGGGCAATTGAAGACTTTGACTGACCATAAACATAATGGCGCACAATAAGCTCCAGCTCTTTTTCTCTTGAAGCTCGTTGTAAATTACCAATGATATTATCAAGCGCTAACCCGTCATTATCACAACAGGATGCTGCTACCTTATCTCCTGCTACTAAGCCTTTAAATCCATTGGCAACATGCGGATAATCAAGATGGGAATGCTCTCTAGCCCAAACACCCCATCGGGCCAGAATAGTTTGAATATCACTCATCGCTTTTCTCCTTTTTATATTTAAAATCCTTCTTATGATGTAATTAACATCAGCCAGAGTAATTTCATAAAACAAAAAGGCCTCACTAATTAGCGAGGCCTATTTATTATCAACGAAATAATTTTGTGATTTAGAAAATCAAAAAGCAGACATTGTTGGTGAGGTGTTTAACCACGATTAACACCTTACAAGAGTTTTATCGGGCCGTGATAGTATTAATTTACGAAATATTCTCCTGACCTAAATGCAGTTAATCTGAAATAAAAAAGCCCCCCGTTACTGGGAGGCTTAATATCAAATAACACACTACAGTCGGTTATTAACCGGCAACTGCGATACGTTTCATATCGGTCATATAGCCACGCAGCTTATGGCCTACAGCTTCGATTGGGTGATTACGAATAGCTTCGTTGACATCACGCAGCTGAGCATTATCTACCGCAGTTCCGGCAACACTTTTGCCTAAATCGCCCGCTTGCAGAGAATCCATAAACTTGCCTTTCAGCAATGGCACAGCTGCATTAGCGAACAGATAGTTACCGTATTCTGCGGTATCAGAGATAACCACGTTCATTTCATATAAACGTTTACGTGCAATAGTGTTGGCAATCAGTGGCAATTCATGCAGAGATTCGTAATAAGCAGATTCTTCAATAATGCCAGAATCAACCATAGTTTCGAATGCCAACTCAACACCGGCTTTCACCATGGCAATCATCAACACGCCGTAGTCGAAATATTCTTGTTCAGAGATTTTACCTTCAAACTGTGGCGCATTCTCAAATGCAGTTTTGCCGGTCTCTTCACGCCAGTTCAGCAATTTCTTATCGTCATTGGCCCAATCAGCCATCATACCGCTGGAGAATTCACCAGAGATAATGTCATCCATATGTTTCTGGAACAGTGGGGCCATGATCTCTTTCAGTTGCTCAGACAGTGCATAAGCACGCAGTTTAGCCGGATTGGACAAACGGTCCATCATCAGCGTAATCCCGCCTTGTTTCAATGCTTCGGTGATAGTTTCCCAACCAAATTGAACCAGTTTTTCAGCATAAGCGACGTCAGTGCCTTCAGAAACCAGCTTATCGAAGCACAACAGTGAACCGGCCTGCAACATACCGCACAGGATAGTTTGCTCGCCCATCAGGTCTGATTTAACTTCAGCAACAAATGAGGATTCCAACACACCAGCACGGTGACCGCCGGTAGCCGCCGCCCAAGCCTTGGCAATCGCCATGCCTTCGCCTTTAGGGTCGTTTTCTGGGTGAACCGCGATCAATGTCGGCACACCAAAACCACGTTTATATTCTTCACGAACTTCTGTGCCAGGGCATTTCGGTGCAACCATCACCACGGTGATATCTTTACGGACTTGCTCACCCACTTCTACGATGTTGAAACCATGAGAATAACCCAGAGCGGCACCATCTTTCATCAGTGGTTGAACTGCCTGAACCACTGCGGAGTGCTGCTTGTCTGGCGTCAAGTTAACAACCAAATCAGCCTGTGGGATCAGTTCTTCGTAAGTACCTACTTTGAAACCGTTTTCGGTCGCTTTACGCCATGAAGCACGCTTTTCAGCAATCGCTTCTTTACGCAGGGCGTAAGCAACATTCAGACCGGAATCGCGCATGTTCAAACCCTGGTTCAGGCCTTGTGCGCCACAGCCGACAATCACCACTTGTTTACCTTTCAGGTAGCCTGCTTCATCGGCGAATTCATCTCGTGCCATAAAGCGACACTTACCTAATTGCGCCAACTGCTGACGCAGGTTCAATGTGTTGAAATAGTTAGCCATGTTATTGCTCCGTTCGGGTTCTGTTTTGTGGGTGCAGCTATTTTTTTAGCGACTGCAAACGAATGTGGTGTTTGTGTGCTGATACAGTTTTTTTCACATCCCCTGTCTGTATCGGGGATTGTCTTGAACTCACTATATGACAGGAAACTCATTGCTGAAATTGATATATTAACAATGTGATATTGCAAATTCTGCAATGTGGGCTATTTTTCGAGCAATACACTGCATCTTCTCACCCCAGAGGCACTCTGTGATGGACTTACGCGACCTGAAATTATTTCTGCATTTAGCTGAAAGCCGCCATTTTGGCCGCACCGCCAAAGCGATGCATGTCAGCCCATCCACCCTGTCGCGCCAGATCCAGCGCCTGGAAGAGACCATCGGCCAACCGCTGTTTTTACGCGATAATCGCACAGTACAGCTGACGGATGCCGGCACTCAATTGAAAGCCTTCGCTCAGCAAACATTGCTGCAATATCAACAATTGCGCCATGCATTAGGCCAGCACGGGCCATCTCTAAGTGGTGAGCTACGGCTATTTTGTTCCGTTACCGCAGCCTACAGCCATTTGCCGCCAATTCTCGACCGCTTTCGTGCACGCCACCCACTGGTTGAAATTAAACTTACCACCGGTGATGCCGCCGATGCGGTAGATAAAGTGCAATCAAATGAAGCGGATCTGGGGATTGCCGGTCGCCCTGAAGTCTTACCCACCAGTGTGGCTTTTACCCAAATTGGTGAGATCCCGTTGGTGTTAATTGCCCCGGCGCTACCATGTGCCGTGCGGTCGCAGATATCAGTTGATCAGCCAGATTGGGCCACGATTCCGTTTATTCTGCCGGAGCATGGCCCGTCGCGAAAACGCATTGATTTGTGGTTTCGCCGCCAGCGCATCACTAACCCATTAATTTATGCCACAGTTTCCGGTCATGAAGCTATTGTATCTATGGTGGCTCTAGGCTGTGGTGTGGCACTGATTCCATCGGTGGTGGTAGATAACAGCCCAGAACCGGTGCGCAATCGTATTTCTCTGTTGGATGATGTTTCGTTGGTCGAGCCATTTGAATTAGGGGTTTGCGTGCAGAAAAAGCGGCTCAATGAGCCGCTAATTGAAGCGTTCTGGGCATTGTTGTAGTTTACAGTCGAGAAGCATAATTCATCACAGGAACCAGATTCCTCGGCCCTATATTTAAATGACTACTAATAATTGTGTCTCCAGGAGCAGGATTGATCTCTTTTGCTGGGAAACTGTTTATCGAATCGGCTAGTTGATTGATATCACTCACGGAGTGATTCAAAATAGCTGCACTAAAAGACTCACTAATCATTTCGTCAGCAGCATTAAACTTTTGCTCAACTCGCTCAATCACATTATTTTTAGCGTCAAATTTCTGTAGTATTTTAACTGTCCCGGTCAAATTTACTTTTTTGTTTATAGGATCATAGTCATAAGTTACCACAACACTCATATTCTTATTATTCGCAGAGTCAAATTTCTGGATAACGTTATTAATTGTATTCGTAGCTGAATCAAATGTTTTTATCTTGATAATTTTATTATTTACCGCATCTACTCGTTCTGTTGTGACAATTTCTCTAACGACTTTATCTCTATTCATCGTTGTTTCAATCGTCTTACTAAATCCTTTCTTTGCGTAAGACTCTACTGAATATTGCAATGGTTCCGAACGACGATTCAACAACGTGGCAGGCATATAATCAGGTAGCGATGGTATAACTGATGACTTAATCGATGCTAATAATTCACTCATATAAAACTCCATTATATTATCGTTAGATTAAATAGCTCAATAACCATAATCACTGACAAATAAACTTTAATAAAAGTAGCATTAGCTCTAATAAGCTAACGGCAATAATTATATTACGCGGTAATAACATAGAGTTTTATTTATAATACTTATTTAGCAAAGATAGATAAGAAGATAAAAGGCAGAAAATACGAATAAAAAAACCAGAGATTATTGTCTCTGGATTTTTTATTCGTACGACTAAGTATTTACTGACTGAAAATCAACCTGCCAGGAAGAACTTAAACGCCGGGTTATTGGTTTCATCATGGCAATCGTAACCCAATGCCGTTAGATGCTGTTCAAATTGTGGTTCAGAGTCCGATAACTCAAACCCTGCCAACACCCGACCAAAATCAGTTCCATGACTACGATAGTGGAACAGAGAGATATTCCAGTGGGTACCTAAGGTATGCAGAAACTTCAGTAATGCGCCCGGTGATTCTGGGAATTCGAAACTGAACAGCCGCTCTCGCAGTGGTTTGGAAGGACGCCCGCCGACCATATAACGCACATGCAGCTTGGCCATTTCATCATCAGATAAATCCACCACCTGATAACCTTTACCCTGCAATTCAGCCAGGATTTCAGCCCGCTCAGCATAACCACGGGTCAGTCGCACCCCGACGAAAATACAGGCGTTATCTGCGTCAGCATATCGGTAGTTGAACTCGGTGACGGAGCGCCCCCCCAGTAACTCACAAAAACGCAGGAAACTGCCTTTTTGCTCTGGGATGGTCACCGCCAGCAAGGCTTCGCGCTGCTCGCCAAGTTCACAGCGCTCTGATACATAACGCAAACCATGGAAGTTGACGTTAGCACCTGAAAGCACATGAGCCAGGCGTTCGCCTTGAATATTATGTTGCTGTACGTACTTTTTCAGCCCTGCCAGCGCCAAAGCACCCGATGGCTCAGCAATAGCGCGTACATCTTCAAACAAATCTTTTACTGCCGCACAAATTGCATCACTGTCGACGGTGATCACTTCGTCCAGATATTCCTGACACAGGCGAAATGGCTCATCACCGATGCGCTTAACCGCGACACCTTCGGCGAACAACCCGACACGAGCCAGATCGACCGGCTTGCCTGCATCCAATGCAGCGCGCAAGCAGGCTGAATCTTCCGCTTCGACACCAATGACTTTAATCTGCGGCATCAATTGTTTGATAAGCACCGCCACACCAGCCACCAGCCCACCACCACCGACCGGAACAAACACCCGATCAAGGTGTGCATCTTGCTGGAGTAACTCCATCGCCAGCGTTCCTTGCCCGGCAATTACTGCCGGATGGTCGAACGGCGGCACAAAGGTGTAGCCCTGCAACTGAGACAGTTCAATCGCTTTGCCTTTGGCTTCATCGAAATTAGCACCAAACAACAGCACCTCTCCGCCAAAACCACGCACCGCATCCACTTTGATGTCAGCAGTTGCGACCGGCATAACGATCAGCGCTTTAATACCGAGCTTGCTGGCCGAAAGCGCTACCCCTTGCGCATGATTACCGGCAGAAGCCGTTATCACACCACAGGCTTTCTGTTCCGCGGTCAGGCCAGCCAGCATCGCGTAAGCGCCGCGTAGTTTAAAACTGTGCACGGGTTGCCTGTCTTCGCGCTTAACCAAAATGGTGTTACCCAAGCGCGAAGAGATTTTTTCCATCACTTGTAGTGGGGTGACTTGCGCCACCTCATACACCGGTGCGCGCAATATCGCCCGCAGATATTCTGCCCCATCAGGGGCAGTTGATAAGGGTTGTGATACCGCCATGAGTATTAGCCTCCCAGCTTACTTTTGTCGCGCACAGCACCTTTATCAGCACTGGTTGCCAGTAAGGCATAAGCACGTAGCGCATAAGAAACCTGACGTTCGCGTGCTTTCGGTGTCCATGCCGCATCACCTCGCGCTAATTCTGCTTCACGGCGTGCAGCCAGTTCAGTATCACTGACGTCCAGCTTCATGGCGCGGTTTGGAATATCAATATCGATGATATCGCCGTCTTGCACCAAAGCAATCAACCCACCGCTGGCGGCTTCTGGCGAAGCATGACCGATGGATAGGCCTGAAGTCCCGCCCGAGAAACGGCCATCGGTTAACAATGCACAGCTTTTGCCTAATCCCATCGATTTCAGGTAAGTGGTCGGATACAGCATTTCCTGCATTCCTGGCCCACCTTTCGGCCCTTCGTAACGGATAACAACCACATCACCCGCAACCACTTTGCCACCCAAAATAGCGGCAACAGCATCATCCTGACTCTCATAGACTTTGGCTGGGCCACGGAAGGTTAAGCTGTCTTTATCCACACCTGCGGTTTTGACGATTGAACCATTCTCTGAAAGATTGCCATACAACACCGCTAAACCACCATCTTGGCTGTAAGCATGTTCGCGAGTACGAATACAACCCTCTTGGCGGTCGGTATCCAATGAAGGGAAGCGGCAATCCTGTGAGAAGGCTTTCGTGGTACGGATGCCAGCCGGGCCTGCGGAGTACATCTGCTTGACCCCTTCGTCTTTGGTTAGCATCACATCATAGGCTTCCAGCGTTTGCGGCAAGTTCAGACCCAATACGTTTTTCACTTCGCGGTTCAGCAAGCCCGCCCGGTCCAACTCACCCAAAATTCCCACCACACCACCGGCGCGATGCACATCTTCCATATGGTATTTCTGAGTGCTCGGTGCCACTTTGCACAAATGCGGCACTTGACGGGACAGACGATCGATATCGCTGATATCGAAATCAATATCCCCTTCCTGCGCTGCAGCCAGCAAATGCAACACGGTATTGGTAGAACCGCCCATGGCGATATCCAGCGTCATGGCATTTTCAAACGCCGCTTTGTTGGCAATGCTACGCGGCAAGGCGCTGATATCATCTTGTTCGTAATAGCGCTTAGTCAATTCAACAATGTGTTTACCCGCATCCAGGAAAAGCTGCTTACGATCAGCATGGGTTGCCAGTAATGAACCATTACCCGGCAACGCCAGTCCCAGCGCCTCATTCAGGCAGTTCATCGAGTTGGCGGTAAACATCCCGGAACAGGAACCGCAGGTTGGGCAAGCGGAGCGCTCAATCTGCTCGCTGTCGGCATCGCTGACATTCGGGTTTGCCCCCTGAATCATGGCATCGACCAAGTCCAGCTTGATAATTTTATCGGATAATTTGGTTTTACCGGCTTCCATCGGGCCACCGGAAACAAAGATCACCGGAATATTCAGGCGCAGAGATGCCATCAGCATCCCCGGGGTAATTTTGTCGCAGTTAGAGATACATACCATGGCATCCGCACAGTGGGCGTTAACCATGTATTCAACGGAGTCGGCAATCAATTCACGTGAAGGCAGTGAATAGAGCATGCCGCCGTGGCCCATCGCGATCCCATCATCCACCGCAATAGTGTTGAACTCTTTAGCCACACCGCCAGACGCTTCAATTTGCTCCGCTACCAGCTTTCCTAAGTCGCGCAAATGAACGTGGCCCGGTACAAACTGGGTAAATGAGTTAACTACTGCAATAATCGGTTTGCCGAAGTCATCATCGGTCATACCGGTTGCGCGCCACAATGCGCGGGCGCCAGCCATATTGCGGCCATGAGTGGTGGTATGGGAACGGTACTTAGGCATTGTCTCTTCACTCCAGATTTTTGTATTGCAAATCAATTTGTTGTTGCAGATATAACCTGTTGCAGGTGGCGAACGAACCACCTGCCGATCCTGTCTGTCAGTTTTTATTTATTATGGATTGATCGGGTCCAACCAGCCCCATTTATCCTCGGTTTCACCGGTGAACAGGCCAAAGAACGCTTGTTGAATTTTGGCTGTGATCGGGCCACGTTTACCAATACCCACCTGAATACCGTCCACGCTACGCACTGGAGTGATTTCTGCCGCAGTACCCGACATAAAGACTTCATCCGCCAGATAGAGAGATTCACGCGACAGCACTTGCTCACGCACTTCTAACCCCATATCTTTCGCCAGTTTGATAATGGCATCACGGGTAATGCCTGGCAAAGCAGAAGAGGTAAACGGTGGTGTAAACAGGATGCCATCTTTCACTTCGAATAGGTTCTCACCCGCCCCTTCAGACAGGAAACCATGGATATCCAGTGCAATCCCTTCCTGATAACCGTGACGACGCGCTTCACTGCCCACTAGCAAGGAAGAGAGGTAATTACCACCGGCTTTAGCCGCAGTTGGAATAGTGTTAGGTGCTACACGGTTCCATGAAGAAACCATCGCATCAATACCTTGCTCGAGCGCTTCTGCGCCCAGATAAGCACCCCACGGGAAAGCGGCAATAATTACGTCAGTTTTATAGCCATCTGGCGGGTTCACACCCATGCCGACATCACCGATAAACACTAGCGGGCGAATATAGGCGCTGGTCAGATTGTTTTTGCGCAACGTTGCGCGACAAGCTTCCATCAGCTCATCAACAGACTGAGAAACTGGCATGCGGTAAATTTTGGCTGAGTCATGCAGGCGCTGCATATGTTCGCGGTGACGGAAAACAACCGGCCCTTTATGGGAGTTGTAGCAACGGACACCTTCGAAGACTGACGTGCCATAGTGTAACGCGTGAGACATCACATGAACTTTCGCCTCTGCCCACGGAACCATTTCACCGTTAAACCAAATAAAATCAGCTTTCTTCGTCATTCTTTTCTTTCCTTGTGGCGCATCAGGCGCGTATCTGTAATGTATTAGGTTGTAGGATCTCGACGCAGGCGACATCCATAAGCTTACTCAGCTGTGAAGACAGTAAATCGACAGGTCGCCCGCTGGCAACGGTCAATTCAATATTAATATTCTCAGCATTAATCATTGGTGACATATTCATAGCACAAACCTGAAAGCCGCGGTGCCGCACAACCCGCAATACACGCTCTAACATCTCAGGGCGGAAGCGGGCTTGGATTGAGATTTGATGTTGTATCATGAGACTTTCTCCAGCATGGTTTCATTGCCTGCGCCTGGCGGCACTAACGGCCAAACGTTTTCGAGTTCGTCGATGGAAACCTGGAGCAGATAAGGGCCTTCGCTGTTAAACAGCGCATCCAGAGCGGCGTCGACTTGGTCTTTACGGGTGATACGCTGGCCGGGGATATTGAAAGCACTGGCCAGTGTGATGAAATCGGGGTTATCAGAAAGATTGGTTTCGCTATAACGTCCATCAAAAAACAGTTGCTGCCACTGTCGAACCATACCCAATCGCTGGTTATCCAACAGCACGATTTTCAGCGGCAACTGTTTTCGTTTTATCGTGCCCAACTCCTGAACATTCATCATAAACGAGCCGTCACCAGAGACACAGATAACCATATCATCTGGACGAGCCATTTGTGCGCCAACAGCGGCGGGTACGCCAAAACCCATGGTGCCCAAACCACTCGAGGTGATGAAATTCTCAGGGCGGGTAAAGTTCATATGCTGCGCCGTCCACATCTGGTGCTGCCCCACGTCAGTGGTGACCACTGTCTGTGGCGCTTTGCGATCAGAAATCTGCTTGAGCAATAACGGGGCATAAATCGCCTGACCGGGGTGGTCATAACGCCAGCTATGCTGTTGTTTTAAGGCGATGACCTCATCACGCCACGGCTGAATATTCAGTGGTTGCTGCAAAGCAGGCAGCAATACTTTCAAATCTCCTTGCAACGCAACATGCACCTGACGCAATTTACCCAGCTCAGCCGGGTCGATATCCATATGGATAACTTTGGCTTTCGCGGCGAATGTATTCAGCTTGCCAGTGACGCGATCATCAAAACGCGCGCCTACGGCTATCAATAAATCACAATCCTGCACCGCAAAGTTTGCCGCTTTGGTGCCGTGCATCCCCAACATTCCCAAATAGCACGGGTGCCCGGTATCCGGCGCGCCCAAACCTTTCAAGGTAGCCACCGCAGGAATGCCGGTCACGTCGATAAACTTGCGTAAAGCAGGAACGGCCTGCGCCATACCCACGCCACCACCGACATACAGCATCGGTTTTTTAGCCGTCGCCAGCATGTCCAAAGCTTGTTGTAATTCAGCGGCGGAATCAATCAGGTATTCTTCGACTGGCATCAAATGCGGGGTCAGTTCCCCGACAGCCAACTGAATATCTTTTGGAATATCGATTAACACAGGCCCAGGGCGACCGCTGGTGGCGATAGCAAAGGCTTCAGCCATGATGGTTGGCAGCGCATCTAATGATTCAACCAGAAAGCTGTGTTTAGTACAGGCCAGAGAGAGGCCCAAGACATCAATCTCTTGGAAAGCATCGGTGCCGATTAACGCGGATCCAACCTGACCGGTGATGGCGATAACCGGTACAGAATCAAGCAAAGCATCAGCCAAACCAGTGATCAGATTAGTGGCTCCGGGGCCGGAAGTGGCGATACACACCCCGACTTTACCGGTTGCACGCGCATAACCAATTGCGGCAATGGCGGCGCCCTGCTCATGGCGGCAGAGCAGATGCTCAACACCCCCATCATACAAAGCATCATAGACGGGCATAATCGCCCCACCCGGATAGCCGAATACCGTATCAACACCCTGCGCACGCAACGCTTGAACCACCCACTGAGCACCATTCATAGTTATTTCCCCGACCTTTTGCGGGAGGCACAGGATTTTATTCTGTTGTGCATTTTATGTTCCTCGCGTCTTTTAACCGACCAATAAAAAAACCCCCGGACCTTTCGGTGCGGGGGTTCTCTTGAGATTAAGGCTTGATTTTTATGCCTTTCTTCGTCCAAGTGCAGCCCCGCACGGTGGGATAATAATCACCACCACGCTAATTAGGACTAGGTTAATCACTTGGAAAATCGCTTTCATAATTTGGTTGTTCATCTGTCTAGTGTCGAACGAATACCTACAGAGTTATCACAGTTATTGGTTGCCTGACAATATTTATTTAAATTATTATTTTGTGATCGCGAATACAAAACACAATAAATATATTATTTATCAATCAGTAAAACCCACATCAATGCTTTGGTCTTTTTTCTGCGCGCTATGCCGCAATTTTTGATTTTGATACTTCCGTTGCAATGAAAACCTCGCGTGCACTTTCGCAAATCAATCCTTTTCTTCGGCATTAAAAAAAATCCTCGGGCACTCTATTGCGACCCCCAACACCAAGAACGCATTACGGCGAAGGAAAGCGCTATGTCATTGGCAACGATTTATACCCGCGCCACATTAGGTATTCAGGCTCCTTCAGTCACAGTTGAGGTTCATATCAGCAATGGACTGCCAGGATTGGTTTTGGTTGGATTACCAGAAACCACAGTAAAAGAGGCCCGAGACAGAGTCCGCAGCGCATTAATCAATAGCGGTTTCACCTTTCCAGCCAAACGGATCACCGTCAGTCTGGCTCCGGCCGATTTGCCCAAAGAAGGAGGCCGTTACGATCTCCCTATCGCTTTGGCGATATTGGCTGCGTCAGAACAGATTCCTGCGGATAAATTAACGCACTATGAGTTCTTGGGTGAACTCGCCTTATCAGGGGTGCTAAGGCGCATTAGCGGCGCAATTCCGGCCGCACTCGCCAGCAGTCAGGCTCAGCGACAGTTAATTTTGCCATCAGAGAACAGTCTTGAGATTGGGTTAATTGCACAAGGCAACAGCAGGGTTGCAGATCACTTGTTAGCAGTGTGCAGTTTTTTACAAGGCGAAAATACACTCCCGCGAGGTCAACCTCTTGAAGCAATTCAAGATTGTGACAACTGCCTCGATTTACAAGATATCATCGGCCAATCACAAGCCAAACGGGCGCTAGAGATAACCGCGGCCGGTCGACATAACCTGCTACTACTTGGGCCGCCGGGTACGGGGAAAACCATGCTGGCAAATCGATTAACTGGCTTACTACCACCATTGACCGATCAAGAAGCACTTGAGGCTGCGGCCATTAATGGCTTGTCACACAGTAATGAATTACCAGCCCAATGGCGCTGCCGGGCTTTTCGCGCACCACATCATAGTGCATCAATGGCCGCTCTCATTGGCGGAGGTTCAATTCCTCGCCCCGGAGAAATATCACTGGCACACAATGGCGTTCTTTTTCTGGACGAACTGCCGGAGTTTGAGCGTCGGGTACTGGATTCATTGCGTGAACCATTGGAATCGGGGGAAATTATCATTTCCCGAGCGGCCGCCAAAGTCTGTTTCCCTGCCAGAGTGCAATTGATTGCCGCAATGAACCCTAGCCCCAGCGGCCATTATCAAGGCATTCATAACCGCGCACCACCACAGCAAGTTTTGCGCTATCTGGCAAAGTTGTCTGGCCCGTTTTTGGACCGATTTGACTTATCGATAGAAGTGCCATTACTCCCCGCAGGGATGCTGGGAACACAAAAACATCAGGGAGAAAATAGCAAAACTGTCAGGCAACGAGTATCACAAGCCCGAAAAAGACAATTAGATAGGGCGGGGAAGACAAACAAGCAGCTTAATAGCCAAGAGATAGCTGAATATTGCTATTTAGCACCAGAGGATGCGGCTTTTCTCGAACAAGTTCTACTGAAACTCGGGCTATCAGTGCGAACCTGGCACCATATCTTGAAAGTGGCACGGACCATTGCAGATCTGGCACAGGAAGATAATATTCAAAAAAATCATCTTTCAGAAGCTCTGAGCTATCGTTGTATGGATCGCTTGCTTTCGCAGTTGCACAAAAGTCTAATGTAAAAAAGGGAACCAAAGCCCCCCTTTTTAACCACGATGCTTATATCCAATGTCATTGAAGCTGCAAACCCCTGATTCCAGTTCTCTGCAGCTCTAAGAACAGAGTACTAGTCGTCGCTATCGGTGTAATCTTCTACTGCGTCCATCTGTGGCTTGCCGCCGGACAGCGTATGGAAACGTTTAGGGCGACGCGTCCGAGTCACATATTTGGACCAGACTTTTTCTTCGGCGCTGGCTGGCTCACGCTCACCGCGGCAAACAGCAACGAACAGCTGTTCTTCTTCCGTTACAGGCTCGCGTTTCCCGAGATCAAGTTCGTTAAAAGCATAACCGTGGCGCTCTAGTAATTGCGCCTCTTTAATGGTGAAATCGCCGTGACGCGAGAACCCGCGAGGATAATGTTTATTATCAAAAAAACGATTGGTCGTGATGAAGCTATCCGCCATCTGACACGCTCCTAATTCTCTCATGGTCGTGCTGTTTATGGCGCGGAGTATTAGATAGGCTTGACATCGTGTAAAACAAAACATTTAAATCTTAACGACAAAAAAAATTGGAGATGGGTGTGGATACCGAATTACTGAAAACCTTTTTGGAGGTCAGTAGAACTCGTCACTTTGGTCGCGCAGCTGAATCTTTGTACTTAACGCAGTCGGCGGTGAGTTTTCGTATCCGTCAGTTGGAAAATCAATTAGGTGCAAATTTATTCACTCGTCATCGCAATAATATTCGTCTGACCCCGGCAGGTGAACGGCTACTGCCTTATGCCGAAACACTGATGGGGACTTGGCAGTTGGCCAAAAAAGAGGTGGCACACTCGCTGCAACACACTGAATTATCTATTGGTGCAACTGCGTCACTTTGGGAGGCTTACCTTACCCCGTGGTTGCAACAACTCTATAAACAACGGGAAGCATTACGCCTTGAAGCACGTATCGCATTGCGCCAATCATTGGTGAAACAGTTGCACGAACGGCAATTGGATTTATTGATAACGACTGAACCCCCTAAAATGGATGAGTTGGCCAGCCTACTGTTAGGGCATTTTTCATTGCGTTTGTTCTCCTCAGTTCCCTTTGAGTTACCGGAAAAAACTGACGATGAATCCGAGCATAAAAATGCAAGTGAAGCGCCATATATCAAACTTGAATGGGGGGCGGACTTCCATCAACAAGAAAGCCGTTTACTCAATAGCGAGCAGATGCCGGTGCTGACCACGACGTCAGCCCATTTAACCCGGCAGCTGTTGGATACCACCGGTGCTTGTGCTTTTCTGCCAGAACATTGGCAAAAGGAATATCCCAAATTGGTCGTCAATGTCGATATCCCGCCTATCGTGCGGCCACTGTATGCCGTTTGGTTGCAAAACAGTGACCAGCAAACATTAATTCGACAGTTATTAAAAACACCTATGAATAACGCAGCCCAAAGCGCTATACGGGATTAAGAGGGGGTGACTGAGGGCGAGCACGACGATTCAAATAAAAAGCACTCATCGCCTTCTGAATGGCAATAAAGCTAAATAATAGAATTCCGATGACAATCTTGGTCCACCATGAACTGAGCGTGCCATCAAAAGTGATGTAACTCTGTATCAGGCCTTGAATCAGAACACCGAACAAAGTGCCGAAAACCGTACCAATCCCGCCGGTAAGCAGTGTGCCACCAATCACGACAGCAGCAATGGCATCCAACTCAACACCACTGGCTGCTAATGCATAACCTGCGGAGGTGTAGAGGGAGAATACAATCCCTGAGAGAGCAGCCAGAGTACTCGATAGCATGTATATTTTTATCGTCGTTTGTCTGACCGGAACCCCCATCAGGGCCGCTGAAACACTGTTACCCCCAATGGCGTAAACGTTATGACCAAAGCGTGTACGATGGGCCAGTAAAATACCAAACGCCACAACCAATAGCATAATCAAGGCAAGCAGTGTAAATCGCCCACCACCGGGAACTTTCCAGGCATAATTTGCCAGCGTGCTATAAATCGGGTGATCAATGGGAATTGACTCTTCAGACACAATAAAGCTCATGCCTCGGACAAAAAACATCCCGGCAAGAGTGATGATAAATGCAGGAAGTTTCAGGGAATCAATAATCCATCCCATGAACGCTCCAAACATCGACCCCATCACTAAAACAATGGCGAAAGCATACATTGGGTGAATACCATAAGTACCGATTAGTTTTGCCAATAGCACGCCAGTAAACGCAATGACTGAACCGACAGATAAATCAATGCCGCCAGACAAAATAACAAAGGTCATGCCTACAGCAACAATGCCCAAAAAGGCATTATCAGTCAGTAAGTCACACCAAACGCGGGTGGAAGAAAAACTGGGAAACTGACTGAGACAAAAGGCATATCCCAGAATAAAAACGGCGATAGTAATCAGCAAAGGAATATTACGCTTTAACATTATTTTCGCCTCCGGAAGATATGGCTCAATGAGATCATCGGTGACTGCACCACCAATACGGCTAATACCACAATGGCTTTAAGCACCAGATTGAATTCCGGTTGGTAGCCAGAAAGCAAAATCCCAGTATTCATACCCTGAATAATCAAAGCACCAATCACAGAGAGCAAAAGGTTAAAACGTCCGCCCATCAAGGATGCACCGCCAATGACCACCGCCAGAATAGCATCCAACTCCAACCATAAACCGGCATTATTAGCATCTGCACCACGGATATCAGCGGTCACGATAATGCCTGCAACTGCCGCACAGATCCCACAAATGACATATACCGAAATCAGCACCAAACGAGTACTGACCCCCGCATTCCGTGCCGAACGTAAGTTGATACCAACAGACTCAATAAACAACCCTAGTGCCGTTTTACGCGTCAATAACCACACAATAATCAGCATGCTAAATGCAATGACCACAGACATTGGCATATACATTAAGGTGCTGCTGCCTAACTCCGCCAACCCGCCGCTATCAAATGTGACAATCTGGCCTTCGGTAATCAGTTGAGCTATACCTCGCCCTGCAACCATTAACATCAAGGTGGCTACAATCGGCTGAATCTGTAACACCGCCACTAAAAATCCATTCCATAATCCACACAGCGCCCCGACTGCGAGTGCGGCAGCCAACACAGTGAAGAAAGGGTGACCAGCACTAGTGAGTGTGGCTGCAGTGGCACCGGCAATCGCCATCACCGCTCCAACAGATAAATCAATGCCTCCGGTTGCGATCACTAACGTCATTCCGAGTGCTAACAATGCAACGGGTGCACCTCGGTTTAAGATATCAATCACACTGCCAAACAGCCGTCCATCCTGGATATGAATTGAGAAAAAGTGTGGAGCAACCAAACTATCAATCAATAAAATAACTATCAGAGCACCAAACTGCGTGGCACCTTTCGGCAAGACCCATTTCACTTTGCTCGGCCTTTGCGGCATAGATAGGCTCCTGTTTCCCATGAAATAACTCCTTATTGCACCGCTATCGCCTGCATGATGGCAGGAACAGAAATCTCATCGTGATCGAGTTGTGCAATATGGCGGCGATCTCGCAAAACAATGACGCGATCGGCGTAACCTGCTAATTCCTCTAATTCGGAAGAGATAATGAGTAGCGCCAACCCCTCATCACACAACTTTTCAATTAAACGGATAATCTCTGCATGCGCCCCCACATCAATGCCCCGGGTCGGTTCATCTAAAATCAGAAAGCGAGGTTTTGTAGCTAACCAGCGGGCTAATAATACTTTTTGCTGGTTTCCACCAGAGAGATATTGAATTTGCTGCTCAGGGCCTGGAGTACGGATACCCAATTGCTGGATAAAATCTTCTGTAATTTGAGTTTGTTCACGTATGGAAATTGGCCTCAACCACCCGCGCTGGGCCTGTAGAGCCAAAATAATGTTTTCTCGTACCGTCGCAGCCCCCACAATGCCGTCAGTTTTACGATCTTCCGGGCAATAACCAAAACCATATTTCGACGCTTTACGTGGCGTTCTAATCTTAACCGGCTTGCCCTGAATTTTGGCTTCGCCAGTATCAGGTGTGGTGACTCCGAAAATTAACTGCGCAGTTTCCGTGCGACCCGAGCCAAGTAGCCCGGCCAGGCCGACAATTTCACCAGGAGAAACAGATAAATCGAAATTCTCCACGACACCTCGCCGGCTATAGTTTTTAAATTCAACTAATGGGTTATTTACCGCAATATTATGTTCGCTACGTTTTAATAATTGTTCATCAAAGCTATGGCCTAGCATCATCTGAACTAATTCAATGCGAGGAAGTTCTGTCGTGTTTTTTGTACCAACGAGCTTGCCATTACGCAAAACAGTAATACGGTCACTGACACGATAGACTTGATCGAGGAAGTGAGTCACGAAAACCATACCAATACCTTGATCACGCAGTTGCCGCAAAATATCCAATAACATACTGACTTCTTTAGCATCTAAACTTGCCGTCGGCTCATCCAGAATCAATACCTTAGCGGATAGATCAACAGCCCGAGCAATAGCGACAATCTGTTGTATTGCAATAGAAAAATCAGCCAAAGGCCGCTGAACATCTAACTCCAGACCATAGCCTTTCAGTAATATTGTTGCTTGTTGATTCATCGCGCGATGATCAATTAATCCCCAACGCAATGGTTCACGGCCAATAAAGAGATTTGCTGCAATAGATATATTGGGGAGTAAATTGACCTCTTGATAAACTGTACCAATACCCATTTTTTGGGCATCTGCTGTATCAATAGGACAAATGGCTACACTATCTAAATAGACTTCGCCGGCGGCTCGCTTATAGACCCCGGTTAATGCTTTAATTAACGTCGATTTTCCTGCGCCATTCTCTCCCAGTAAAGCCACAACTTCACCGCGCCGCAAAGAGAAATCCACAGAATCCAATGCCTTAACACCAGGAAATTCAACTGACAAGCCACGGACTTCTAGCAGTGTTTCCATCAGATGTACCCATGTTCAAAAACGACTCAGATATTGCCCAAATACAGGTGACGAAAGCAGGCGGGACAAATCCCGCCTTTTAAATCAATAACCCAAACTCTTCTTGGATTCATATTCCTGTTTAGCCGTATCGGGCTGTAATAAACGTGATTCGGTCTGTATAAACTTAGGTGGTTGGGTGCCATCTTTCTTCAATGCAATTAATGCATCAAAAGCTGGGCCGGCCATATTTGGTGTTAATTCAACGGTGGCATTTGCTTCACCACTGCTCATTGCTTTGAAGATATCTGGAACACCATCGATAGAAACAATTTTGATTTCGGAGCCAGGTTTCAAACCCGCTTCTTTAATGGCTTGAATAGCACCAATTGCCATATCATCGTTATGTGCATAAACGGCGCAGATATTTTTGCCGTTTTGCTCTGCTTTTATAAAGCTTTCCATAACCTCTTTGCCTTTACTACGTGTGAAATCTCCTGATTGAGAGCGAATTATTTTCACGTTTGGTGCAGAGGCAATTCCATCAGCAAAACCTTTTTTGCGGTTAATGGCTACACTAGAACCAACTGTGCCTTGGAGTTCAACCACATTGCAGGGTTTGCCTGCCACATCTTTCAACAGCCATTCACCTGCGACCTTACCTTCATATACGCTGTCCGAAGCTACTGCCGCTGTATATAAAGAGGGGTCATTCACCTCAATCATACGATCAAGCAGGAATACGGGGATTTTGGCTTCTTTTGCTTCCTGTAACACTGGCGTCCAACCAGTTGCCACCACAGGAGCAATAAAAATGGCATCAACACCCTGAGCAATAAATGATCTGACTGCTTTGATTTGGTTTTCTTGTTTTTGCTGAGCATCCGCGATTTTTAATGTTATTCCGCGTTTCTCCGCTTCTTGTTTAGAAACCTTAGTCTCCGCAGAGCGCCAACCGGACTCGGAACCTATTTGAGAAAAACCCACGACTAACGGAGCTGCCTGGACTGCACTACACATTGCTGCTGTCACAGCAGCTGCTAACAGTAAACGCCTGTACATATTTATCTCCTCACTTGCCATCGTCGAGTTGCTGACTCATTACTATTCTAAAGAACAGTTAATATGATCATTCAGAACATTGATTGCGCTGAATTTCGGCCAATTTGCGGATAATGTTGTTCTCAAAATACATGATGTTTTTTAAGGTGAGCTTCCTGATAGATAAAATGTTAATTAGTTTTAGTACATTTTGTGAAAGTAATAATGAGCAGCGTCACACCATAGAATAACAATCATTTTGTACATAAATTCAGCTGAATAGGCATAGATTGGGAACGTTACCTTTACAGGGGGCAGTAGGACTTTAATAAAGAATATGGCTAATAAGAGTGGTTAGCAGAGTAGTGGCAATTTGTGAGTTGGTAGGATAAATGGAGGTTTTTGATGTGAAGCTCAAATAGATGCTAGCTAAAACGGGGGATAATACCTAAAGAGAGTCAAATAATATGTATAAAAATCGAACTAAACGATTATTTTCGACATAAAAAAACCCCTCGCTTTCGCGAAGGGTTATTTATATGGCAGGGGCGGAGAGACTCGAACTCGCGACACCCGGTTTTGGAGACCGGTGCTCTACCAACTGAGCTACGCCCCTAAATAACGCTTAACATTATGCCTGCTAAAATAAGCAGGCATAATTTAAATAAGTGGCGGAACGGACGGGGCTCGAACCCGCGACCCCCTGCGTGACAGGCAGGTATTCTAACCAACTGAACTACCGCTCCACCGATTCTTTTACGTGTATCTTCCTGATACCTATCCTTTACAGGACCAGCGCTCCTCGCTGTGCAAAACCGCTCATAGCGATTTTGTCAGTTACCAGATGTCATTCTGATAACTCGTGTTTGATGCCTGGCAGTGTCCTACTCTCGCATGGGGAGACCCCACACTACCATCGGCGCTACGGCGTTTCACTTCTGAGTTCGGCATGGGTTCAGGTGGTCCCACCGCGCTATGGCCGCCAGGCAAATTCTGTTTTAATTAACCCGCTACACAGTTTCCCGCACAGCCAGCCAATCCAATCTCGGAACTTCGCTGAAAATCAATCTCACTCTCTCAAATCCAAAACACCTTCGGTGTTGTAAGGTTAAGCCTCACGGATCATTAGTACTGGTTAGCTCAATGCATCGCTGCACTTACACACCCAGCCTATCAACGTCATAGTCTTTAACGTTCCTTCAGGGGGCTTAAAGCCCCAGGGAAGACTCATCTCGAGGCAAGTTTCCCGCTTAGATGCTTTCAGCGGTTATCTCTTCCGAATTTAGCTACCGGGCAATGCCATTGGCATGACAACCCGAACACCAGTGATTCGTCCACTCCGGTCCTCTCGTACTAGGAGCAGCCCCTCTCAATCTTCCAACGCCCACGGCAGATAGGGACCGAACTGTCTCACGACGTTCTAAACCCAGCTCGCGTACCACTTTAAATGGCGAACAGCCATACCCTTGGGACCTACTTCAGCCCCAGGATGTGATGAGCCGACATCGAGGTGCCAAACACCGCCGTCGATATGAACTCTTGGGCGGTATCAGCCTGTTATCCCCGGAGTACCTTTTATCCGTTGAGCGATGGCCCTTCCATTCAGAACCACCGGATCACTAAGACCTACTTTCGTACCTGCTCGAGCCGTCACTCTCGCAGTCAAGCTAGCTTATGCCTTTGCACTAACCTCACGATGTCCGACCGTGATTAGCTAACCTTCGTGCTCCTCCGTTACTCTTTGGGAGGAGACCGCCCCAGTCAAACTACCCACCAGACACTGTCCTCACCCCGGATTACGGGGCCGAGTTAGAACATCAAACATTAAAGGGTGGTATTTCAAGGTTGGCTCCATGCAGACTGGCGTCCACACTTCGTTGCCTCCCACCTATCCTACACATCAAGGCTCAATGTTCAGTGTCAAGCTATAGTAAAGGTTCACGGGGTCTTTCCGTCTTGCCGCGGGTACACTGCATCTTCACAGCGAGTTCAATTTCACTGAGTCTCGGGTGGAGACAGCCTGGCCATCATTACGCCATTCGTGCAGGTCGGAACTTACCCGACAAGGAATTTCGCTACCTTAGGACCGTTATAGTTACGGCCGCCGTTTACTGGGGCTTCGATCAAGAGCTTCGCCTTGCGGCTGACCCCATCAATTAACCTTCCAGCACCGGGCAGGCGTCACACCGTATACGTCCACTTTCGTGTTTGCACAGTGCTGTGTTTTTATTAAACAGTTGCAGCCAGCTGGTATCTGCGACTGGCTTCGGCGCCGAGAGCAAGTCTCTTTACCTAATGCCAGCGTGCCTTCTCCCGAAGTTACGGCACCATTTTGCCTAGTTCCTTCACCCGAGTTCTCTCAAGCGCCTGAGTATTCTCTACCTGACCACCTGTGTCGGTTTGGGGTACGATTTAATGTTACCTGATGCTTAGAGGCTTTTCCTGGAAGCTTGGCATCAACTACTTCACCACCGTAGTGGCTCGTCATCACACCTCAGCGTTGATAAGTAACCGGATTTACCAAGTCGCTCCGCCTACATGCTTAAACCGGGACAACCGTCGCCCGGCTAGCCTAGCCTTCTCCGTCCCCCCTTCGCAGTAACACCAAGTACAGGAATATTAACCTGTTTCCCATCGACTACGCTTTTCAGCCTCGCCTTAGGGGTCGACTCACCCTGCCCCGATTAACGTTGGACAGGAACCCTTGGTCTTCCGGCGTGCGGGTTTTTCACCCGCATTATCGTTACTTATGTCAGCATTCGCACTTCTGATACCTCCAGCAACCCTCACAGGTCACCTTCAACGGCTTACAGAACGCTCCCCTACCCAACAACACCTAAGTGTCGCTGCCGCAGCTTCGGTGCATGGTTTAGCCCCGTTACATCTTCCGCGCAGGCCGACTCGACCAGTGAGCTATTACGCTTTCTTTAAATGATGGCTGCTTCTAAGCCAACATCCTGGCTGTCTATGCCTTCCCACATCGTTTCCCACTTAACCATGACTTTGGGACCTTAGCTGGCGGTCTGGGTTGTTTCCCTCTTCACGACGGACGTTAGCACCCGCCGTGTGTCTCCCGTGATAACATTCTTCGGTATTCGGAGTTTGCATCGGTTTGGTAAGCCGGGGTGGCCCCCTAGCCGAAACAGTGCTCTACCCCCGAAGATGAGTTCACGAGGCGCTACCTAAATAGCTTTCGGGGAGAACCAGCTATCTCCCGGTTTGATTGGCCTTTCACCCCCAGCCACAAGTCATCCGCTAATTTTTCAACATTAGTCGGTTCGGTCCTCCAGTTAGTGTTACCCAACCTTCAACCTGCCCATGGCTAGATCACCGGGTTTCGGGTCTATACCTTGCAACTAGACGCCCAGTTAAGACTCGGTTTCCCTACGGCTCCCCTATTCGGTTAACCTTGCTACAAAATATAAGTCGCTGACCCATTATACAAAAGGTACGCAGTCACACCACGAAGGTGCTCCCACTGCTTGTACGTACACGGTTTCAGGTTCTATTTCACTCCCCTCGCCGGGGTTCTTTTCGCCTTTCCCTCACGGTACTGGTTCACTATCGGTCAGTCAGGAGTATTTAGCCTTGGAGGATGGTCCCCCCATATTCAGACAGGATGTCACGTGTCCCGCCCTACTCATCGAACTCACACCATATGCATTTTTGTGTACGGGACTATCACCCTGTACCGTGCGACTTTCCAGACGCTTCCACTAACACATACGCTGATTCAGGTTCTGGGCTCCTCCCCGTTCGCTCGCCGCTACTGGGGGAATCTCGGTTGATTTCTTTTCCTCGGGGTACTTAGATGTTTCAGTTCCCCCGGTTCGCCTTGCATGGCTATGTATTCACCATGCAATAGTGCAACGAATTGCACTGGGTTTCCCCATTCGGGTATCGTCGGTTGTAACGGTTCATATCACCTTACCGACGCTTATCGCAGATTAGCACGCCCTTCATCGCCTCTGACTGCCTAGGCATCCACCGTGTACGCTTAGTCGCTTAACCTCACAACCCGAAGGTGTCTTTACAGACAACTTGCGTTGTAATTATTTGAGAGACTCTAATACAGGTTAATCCTTATCTCAGTACCTCTACGGAGAGATAAGTTTCAGCTGTATTGTTTCAATTTTCAGCTTGTTCCAGATTGTTAAAGAGCAATATCTTAAACACGACTTGTTAAAGTCATCTTTAAGATATTCAGTTGATAATGTCTTTCACACATTATCGGATTGGCGTCCCCAAGGGGATTCGAACCCCTGTTACAGCCGTGAAAGGGCAGTGTCCTAGGCCTCTAGACGATGGGGACACGGAGTTCCGATTAAACCGAAATCTAACCGTTTCGTGTCAGCATGAGTCGAAACTCACAACATCAACAGGTGCTCTTGCTCGTTTACATTCATCAGACAATCTGTGTGGACACTGCGCAATGCGTATCGTTAGGTAAGGAGGTGATCCAACCGCAGGTTCCCCTACGGTTACCTTGTTACGACTTCACCCCAGTCATGAATCACAAAGTGGTAAGCGCCCTCCCGAAGGTTAAGCTACCTACTTCTTTTGCAACCCACTCCCATGGTGTGACGGGCGGTGTGTACAAGGCCCGGGAACGTATTCACCGTAGCATTCTGATCTACGATTACTAGCGATTCCGACTTCATGGAGTCGAGTTGCAGACTCCAATCCGGACTACGACAGACTTTATGTGGTCCGCTTGCTCTCGCGAGTTCGCTTCACTTTGTATCTGCCATTGTAGCACGTGTGTAGCCCTACTCGTAAGGGCCATGATGACTTGACGTCATCCCCACCTTCCTCCGGTTTATCACCGGCAGTCTCCTTTGAGTTCCCACCATGACGTGCTGGCAACAAAGGATAAGGGTTGCGCTCGTTGCGGGACTTAACCCAACATTTCACAACACGAGCTGACGACAGCCATGCAGCACCTGTCTCACGGTTCCCGAAGGCACTAAAGCATCTCTGCTAAATTCCGTGGATGTCAAGAGTAGGTAAGGTTCTTCGCGTTGCATCGAATTAAACCACATGCTCCACCGCTTGTGCGGGCCCCCGTCAATTCATTTGAGTTTTAACCTTGCGGCCGTACTCCCCAGGCGGTCGACTTAACGCGTTAGCTCCGGAAGCCACGCCTCAAGGGCACAACCTCCAAGTCGACATCGTTTACAGCGTGGACTACCAGGGTATCTAATCCTGTTTGCTCCCCACGCTTTCGCACCTGAGCGTCAGTCTTTGTCCAGGGGGCCGCCTTCGCCACCGGTATTCCTCCAGATCTCTACGCATTTCACCGCTACACCTGGAATTCTACCCCCCTCTACAAGACTCTAGCTTGCCAGTTTCAAATGCAGCTCCCACGTTAAGCGCGGGGATTTCACATCTGACTTAACAAACCGCCTGCGTGCGCTTTACGCCCAGTAATTCCGATTAACGCTTGCACCCTCCGTATTACCGCGGCTGCTGGCACGGAGTTAGCCGGTGCTTCTTCTGCGAGTAACGTCAATCACAAAGGTTATTAACCTTTATGCCTTCCTCCTCGCTGAAAGTGCTTTACAACCCGAAGGCCTTCTTCACACACGCGGCATGGCTGCATCAGGCTTGCGCCCATTGTGCAATATTCCCCACTGCTGCCTCCCGTAGGAGTCTGGACCGTGTCTCAGTTCCAGTGTGGCTGGTCATCCTCTCAGACCAGCTAGGGATCGTCGCCTAGGTGAGCCATTACCCCACCTACTAGCTAATCCCATCTGGGCACATCCGATGGCGTGAGGCCCGAAGGTCCCCCACTTTGGTCCGTAGACGTTATGCGGTATTAGCTACCGTTTCCAGTAGTTATCCCCCTCCATCAGGCAGTTTCCCAGACATTACTCACCCGTCCGCCGCTCGTCACCCAGAGAGCAAGCTCTCTTGTGTTACCGCTCGACTTGCATGTGTTAGGCCTGCCGCCAGCGTTCAATCTGAGCCATGATCAAACTCTTCAATTTAAGATTTGTTTGATTTGCTATGAGTTAACATAGCGATGCTCAAAGATTACTTTCTGCAAATATGCATTCGAACCGAAGTTCAAATGTGTACTGCTTTGGTCACTCTTCAAGACTTTGATATTTCTTCTGCCTGTCGAAACAGGCTTCGATATCGTCTTGCGAGTGCCCACACAGATTGTCTGATAAATTGTTAAAGAGCGTTCGTTACCCGTTTGCCTTGCGGCGAATCTTACGGTAACGCGGGAGGCAGATAATACGCTTTCCCGCTGAAGAGTCAAGAGTTTATTTGGTTTCTTTCGAAGTCAAACTCAATCATTTCTCTTCCTGACCCGGCGAAGTGTATTTCGTTGTTCCCGGTCAGTGGAGGCGCATTATAGGGAGTTCCTGACAGCCTGCAACCCCTAATTTCAAAAAACTTTTCAACCGCTGATTCTTTAGTCAAAACGCCGTTAAATTGGCAGTTTTTCCAGCGTTAGAAAGCCATAACTCTGCAAAACGGGTAATAAAGCGTCAGTATCCGCATTCAGTGCCATGCAATACGCGATGTTTTCTTCATCGGAAGAAATCACATTTTCTTGAGAAGAGATAAGCCAGGCGGTACGACGGGCAATTGCAGCGCCGGAGTCAACCATTCGGGTGCCTTCTGGCAACACTTGCGCTAACTCTTCAGTTAATAGAGGAAAATGGGTGCAACCTAAAACGATAGTATCTGGCGGTTCACGCATGGCGAGCCACGGATGAAGGATTTTCTTTAATGCTTCCTTCGGAACAACACCACCATGTAACTTGGTTTCCGCCAACTCCACCAGCTCAGATGATCCCAGTAACTCAATTTTGCAGTCTGTCGCAAAGCGCTCGATCAAATCCTGGGTATAAGAAGCATGAACTGTGCCTCGAGTGGCTAGCAGACCGACAACACCATTACGTGTGAGCCGTACCGCAGGCTTGATGGCCGGAACCACCCCCACAACCGGGAAGGTAAAACGTTCACGTAAAGCAGGAAGAGAGACAGTGCTCGCCGTGTTGCAGGCAATAACCACGATAGCGAGCGGGTGGCGCTGTTGTACAGCGGTGACAATTTCCAATACGCGCTCAACAATAAACTCGCCTGACTTCTCCCCGTAAGGGAACGCAACGTTGTCGAAAGCATATATATAGTGGAGATCCGGCAGTAATTGCCGAATCTCCTGATAGACAGACAGCCCGCCAACACCTGAGTCAAAAATCAGCGCTGTCGGGCGATTAGCAGTATCAGCCTTAGAAGTTGTAGCTTCCGGTGAGGTAATACTCTCGTCCAGCGGTTTTATAGCCATAAGCCGTTTCGTATTCTTTATCAAACAGGTTGGCAATTCTACCACGAACTGTTAGATGAGAAGTAACCGGATAGCCCGCTGAAACGTCTACTGTGCTGTAACTCGATAATTCACGCTGAGTCGAGCTATAAGCTGAGGTGCTATTGTCATAACGTTTACCGTAATACTGATAAGAGACATCCATATCAAGGTTAAACATCGTCCAATCTAACTGATACTTCGCCTGTTGCTTAGAACGGCGAGCTAATACCTCATTATTCAGATCATTACGCGGGTCAATATATTGCAGTGTGACTCCGTGCGTAAATATGCCGGTAGTGAGATTACCCGTCCACTCCACACCTTTTATGGTCGCGGAATTGACATTGTAGTAATGCCCTTTGAATGTTGAATTATCAAAAGAGTAATCAATCAGATTTTCAATTTTGTTGTGATAAGCGGACAAACGCCAGTCAAGTGGCCCAGTGACCCCTTCCAAACCCGCTTCCCATTGGCGAGACTCTTCCGGCTTAAGGTCACTGTTGGATACGATGTCAAAGCGCTGCGAACCATATTGCTGACCCAGAGACGGAGCCAGAAAACCGGTGCCATAAGACACGGTTACGCGATAGTCAGGAACGAACTCCCAGCCCGCCGCAGTTTGCCATGTTTCATGCCAGCCAAATTGCTCATCCTTATCGCCACGACCAGAAGCTTCTAATGTCACATTGCCGATTTTCTGCTGTCCGCTAAGGTATAAACCAGTGTTATCCCGCTTATAAGTATCAGAGATGGTCTGACTAGATGAGGTCAAACGCTGTTGCTGCCAGTCAAGGCCCGCGCTCAATGTTCCACTTTCAAAGCTGTAAGTGTTGCCCCATTGCACATTTCGCTGATCCATATTATCCAGCGTGGTAGCCACACCATAGCGGCCATATTGGCTACTAAAGTTGTAATCTTTATATTTCTGATAGCTACCGATTAATTGTGAAGAGTAGGCACCCGAAGCATAACGCAATCCCGCATCATAAGTGTGGTTATATAGCCGCTCTTCATCGCCGCTATAAGCCGGAGACGACAAACTGCCAATATCGTAATCAGAATTGTTGGTATAACCATAACCTCTGACGAAACCAGATATCTCTTGGTTGAATTGATGCTCCAACCCTGCCCAGAAGTTTTTATTGCGGAAACCATCACGGTCGTTATCGATTGGGTTCGGTGAGTCAGGTTTGATGTTATATCCGTTGCTGGTTTGATACCCGCCTGCTAACGTCGCCAAGGTCTCGCCAAAGCGCTGGCGAACACTGCCATCATATTGCTGATAGCCTTTAGAGCCGATCCCGGCATTAATCTGCGCGCCTTCCTGGTCTGTCTGCGTAATCACATTAATAACGCCACCAATGGCACCAGAACCATAAACAGCAGAACGCGGCCCGCGGATATATTCAACCCGCTGCACTAAGGAAATAGGGATTTGATCGAGGTTAACGCTGTTAACAATACCGGTACGTGCCAGGGGAATGCCATCGATCAATATCAGGACATGGCGGGCTTCGGTGCCACGGATATACATAGAAGAACCCTGACCTACCCCGCCGAATTGTGCAATGTCCACCCCCGGTAAACGGCGCATCACTTCATTAAGACTTTTCGCCTGCCAGCGGTCGATATCATCGCGCGTGACCACATCGGCAGGAGCCAATACGGTAGAAATAGGTTGTTTGAAACGGCTGGCGGTAACCACCATTTCATCTTTATTGCCGGTTGTGGTATTACCTTGCGCCCATCCAGAAAATGCTGTCATAGAGAGAGCTGTGAGCAGCGTATATTTTTTAATTGTGATTGTATTTTTAGTGATCATTAAGAGAGCATCCAAACTCAAATAGCGGATGCCGCAGTGCCATGGCCGGTATTACGCGACGACCACGAATATTGCGACGTGATACCGGCAGGTCTTCGGGCTTGGGATCTCTGTTATCTGACTATGAATAAAACAGAGCGGGCGATGACTTCCCATCCTTACGGACAGTGTCTGGTTGAAACCTATCGCCGTGACTTCCCCTTACCGCTGCGCGTCAGCTCCGGATTTACACCGGATTCCCTTTTAACTCTTAGGTGTTTAAGTAACAGCTTGAGGCCGGAACGCAATGCTACGATCAAGTAAAATAGATGTCTAGACTTCCATTATTGTTACAAGGAATAAATACAACAAAACTGGACATCAGAGCCACTTTCCCTACAATCCGCAGCAATACTCCTCTTTTATTATGTCCAGACGAGAAGAAACATGACTCCTGACATCCTGCCGACTGACGGCTACGAGCACCAATTGGCGGAAAAATCTGCCCGTCTTCAGGCGATGATGTCGCCGTTTCAGGCACCCGCTGCGGAAATATTCCGTTCTCCAGCAGAACATTACCGCATGAGAGCCGAGTTCCGTGTTTGGCATGATGAAGACGACCTTTACCACATCATGTTTGACCAACAGACTAAGCAGCGAATTAGGGTTGAGCAATTCCCGGTAGCCAGTTTGTTAATTAATCGTCTAATGAGTGCACTGATGACGGCCATCAGAGCCGAGCCGATTTTGCGACGCAAACTGTTCCAGATTGATTACTTATCGACCCTAAGTGGCAAACTGATTGCCTCTTTGCTATATCACCGTCCATTAGATGAAGAGTGGCAGCACAAAGCCCTGGAACTGCGTGACCAATTGCGCGAGCAAGGTTTTGACCTGCAACTGATTGGCCGAGCGTCAAAAACCAAAATCATGCTGGATCACGACCATATCGACGAAGTGTTGCCCGTCGCCGGGCGCGACATGATTTATCGTCAGGTTGAAAATAGTTTCACCCAACCTAATGCGGCGGTGAATATTCATATGTTGGAATGGGCGATTGATGTCACTCAACATGCCAGCGGCGATTTATTAGAGTTGTACTGCGGCAACGGTAATTTCTCACTGGCGTTGGCACGTAATTTTGATCGCGTATTGGCAACTGAAATTGCCAAACCGTCAGTCGCGGCGGCGCAATACAATATCGCAGCCAATCATATCGATAATGTGCAAATTATCCGGATGTCAGCGGAGGAATTTACCCAGGCTATGCAAGGTGTGCGTGAGTTTAACCGCCTGAAGGGTATTGATTTGAGTAGTTACAACTGCGAGACCATTTTTGTCGATCCGCCACGTAGTGGGTTGGATGATGAAACTGTTAAGCTGGTACAGGCCTATCCACGTATCCTTTATATCTCCTGTAATCCAGAAACCCTGAGTGCCAACCTTGAACAGTTACAACACACTCATAAAATCAGCCGATTAGCGCTATTTGATCAGTTCCCTTACACCCATCATATGGAATGTGGGGTTTTACTGGAAAAACGAGACTGACGGACAGCAGGAATCGAGACAAAAAAGGGCAACGCGATGTTGCCCTTTCTATTGGGTGCAATGAATGAACAGAAAAGCTATTGCGGATGCTGGTTATCTATATCCGCGTCGGTATCAGTATTGATGTCTATCTGCACCGATTTACGTGCTTTCAGTTTGAATAAGATCCAGAACACCAACACCACACTCAAAATCGAAGGGACAAAGTTAGAACCAATCGCCGGATGCTCAACCCGCACAATCGCGCTATACAATAAAATGCCAAGTAAGAAACACGCACCAGCCAGTACCGGCAGGCCTTGCGGCATGGCAAAATTAAGATAGCGCTGATGCAAACAATAAACCGCCAAGATTAATGTCAGCAGAGGAAAAACTGAAAAAGGAACAAACCCGCTGAATAACGTATTGAATGAGCCGTTTATTGCCAACCCTGTAATCAAAGCCAGCAGCAGGGTGCCCATTTCACGGTGAGGTTGTTTTTCAGAATAAGCTTGTTGTTGAGAGCAAGATTGTTTTTTAGAGCAAGATTGTTCCATTGTTTTCCTTACCTTATTAAGCGCGGGATACAGCGAGCTTTTCCTGCTCGCGCCGATACCAATAATAAGCACCCTTGGAGATCATCCGCAGTTGTAAAACCAGTCGTTCTTCTAACTGTCGCCGCTGTTCAGCATCTACGTCTAGTACTTCTGCACCCGCACTGAAGACAATTGTGACCATAGCCTCAGCTTGTGCTTCAGTGAAGCTGCGCGGCATATGGTTTTCTAGCTCAAGATAATCGGCCAGCTCGGCAATAAAATGTTGAATTTCACGCGCAACTGCCGCACGGAATGCGGCGGACGTCCCAGACCGCTCCCGCAGCAATAAGCGGAATGCATTAGGGTTATTACCGATAAATTCCATGAATGTAGATACTGAGGTGCGGATAACACTGCCGCCCTTGGCAATCCGCTGACGAGCTTGCCGCATAAGTTGGCGCAACATCAGACCGCTTTCGTCGACCATTGTCAGCCCAAGTTCGTCTACATCACGGAAATGCCGATAAAAAGAAGTCGGTGCAATACCCGCCTCACGGGAGACTTCCCGCAAACTCAGGCTGGCAAAACTCCGCTCAGCACTTAGTTGGCTGAACGCCGCTTCGATAAGGGAACGACGAGTCCGCTCTTTTTGTTGTGCTCTGACGCCCATAATCGTACCCAAAGGATATCCAATTTCTCAATCTAAGACATATAGTCAGCAATATACCAAACTTTATAGTAACAACCGTTATACAAACGTATCATCACAATACAGAATTGCCGCTTTACAGCACACGTCACGGGAATTTACCTATTGTTTATTGGGTTATATCCAGGATGATGTTAATGTTGCGTTGTAATTTTGTATAATAATAGGTCTCTCCTACATGCAACAGCATTTCCATTTTGATGCCATTGTTATTGGCTCGGGTCCTGGCGGTGAAGGTGCCGCTATGGGGTTGGTTAAGCAAGGTGCCCGCGTCGCCGTGATTGAACGGTACAGTAATGTGGGCGGGGGGTGCACCCATTGGGGCACCATCCCTTCCAAAGCTTTGCGCCACGCCGTTAGCCGTATTATCGAGTTCAATCAAAATCCACTTTACAGCGACAACGCCCGAACCATCAGCTCCTCTTTTGCTGATATCTTAAACCATGCGGATCGCGTTATTAATCAGCAAACCCGTATGCGCCAGGGCTTTTATGATCGTAATCACTGCCAAATGTTCTCCGGCGATGCTAGTTTTATTGATGCCAATACCATAAACGTGCGTTATGCAGATGGTACCAACGATACACTGCGAGCCGATAACATCGTGATTGCGACCGGTTCACGCCCCTATCGCCCAGCAAATGTTGATTTTACCCACGAACGCATATACGACAGCGATACTATTTTACAACTCAGCCATGAGCCCCAACACGTCATTATCTATGGCGCTGGGGTTATTGGCTGTGAATACGCTTCAATTTTCCGTGGCTTGAGTGTCAAAGTTGATTTAATCAATACCCGCGACCGTCTGCTGGCGTTCCTCGATCAGGAAATGTCAGATGCCCTCTCTTACCACTTCTGGAATAACGGCGTAGTTATCCGCCATAACGAAGAATTTGAGCAGATTGAAGGAACCGTTGACGGAGTTATTGTCCATCTAAAATCAGGCAAAAAGGTCAAAGCAGATTGTTTGCTGTATGCTAATGGACGCACCGGTAATACCAGTGGCTTAGGCTTAGAGAAAATTGGGCTGGAAGCGGATAGCCGCGGCTTGTTGAAGGTCAACAGCATGTATCAAACAGCACTTTCCCATGTGTATGCGGTTGGGGATGTCATTGGCTACCCAAGTCTGGCCTCTGCGGCTTATGATCAAGGGCGAATTGCAGCACAGGCGATGATCAAAGGCGAAGCGAATACTCACCTGATCGAAGATATTCCAACCGGAATTTATACTATCCCGGAAATCAGCTCGGTGGGTAAAACGGAACAAGATCTAACAGCGATGAAAGTCCCCTACGAGGTGGGTCGCGCGCAATTTAAACATCTCGCACGGGCGCAAATCGTTGGCATGGATACCGGCAGTTTAAAAATCTTGTTCCATCGGGAAACCAAACAGATCCTCGGCATTCATTGCTTTGGCGAACGTGCGGCTGAAATTATCCACATCGGGCAGGCCATAATGGAGCAAAAAGGAGAAGGCAATACTATCGAATATTTCGTTAATACTACCTTCAACTATCCAACTATGGCAGAAGCCTACCGAGTGGCTGCACTCAATGGATTAAACCGCCTGTTCTAATTTTGGGTTGATAACATCTGAATCCATGCGCGGTTGCATGTGTTTACGTATGGCCTCGGCAAGTTGCTCATAGCGGCCACGCAATGGGGAGCCGGGGCGATACACTAACGCAATAGTGCGCTTTGGTACTGGCTTGTAGCATTCCAGATAACAAACACCATCACGCTTTCTTTCATTCGGTACTGCAAGTGATGGCAATAGCGTAATTCCGCTTCCCGCTGCAACCATGTTACGCAGAGTTTCCAAGCTGGTAGCGCGGAAATGTGTGTCTTCATCAGCGCCGGCCTGGAAGCAAAAACCCATCGCCTGATCTCGCAAACAGTGACCATCTTCCAGCATCAGTAATTTCTCACCTGCCAGCTCATGCATCTGCACTTTGTCACGATCGGCCCACGGGTGATCAGCATAAATCGCCAATTGCATCGGCTCATCAAAGAGCGGAACTTCAATAAAAGCTTCTGTCTCTTTAACCAAAGCCAGAATGGCACAATCGAGTTTACCGCTATCCAACTGTGCCAGAAGGTTTTGGGTTTGCGCTTCGTGCAGATACATTTCCAGTTTAGGAAATGTTTGATGCAACATAGGGATGATTTGCGGCAATAAATACGGCCCAACAGTAGGAATAAGTCCAATATGCAGTGGGCCAGACATGCTCTCTCCCTGCAAACTAGCCATCTCTTTGAGCACTTTCACTTCTCGCAATACTGTTCTGGCTTGTTCCACCAGCAACAACCCTGCTTGGGTAAACAACACTTTACGACTGGTGCGCTCTAACAACATCACGCCCAGTTCATCTTCCAGTTTACGAATCTGGCCACTTAATGTGGGTTGACTGACATGACAAGAGTCGGCTGCGCGACGGAAATGCCTGAACTCAGCCAGCGCCACTAGGTATTCTAAATCACGAATATTCATCGGTGCTCCGCTTTATGATAGCCATTAACGATAGATAAGATAGCAACCAGTGATTAGAACTATCAAGTGATAAAATGAATAATGTGTCCCAACGAAGAGATACCCAGAAAAATTTAAATATTTTATTTTCTAATTAAGGAGTTACAAATGTTTACTAGCCAAGAAGGTAAAAAAGTCCCACAAGTCACTTTCCATACCCGTCAGGGCGACCAGTGGATTGATGTAACTACCGATGAGTTATTTAACAATAAAACCGTAATCGTATTTTCACTACCGGGTGCCTTTACCCCGACTTGTTCTTCCAGCCATCTGCCGCGTTATAACGAACTGGCCGGTGTGTTTAAACAACACGGTGTTGATAGCATTCTGTGTGTGTCGGTCAATGATACTTTCGTGATGAATGCCTGGAAAGCTGATCAACATGCTGAAAATATTACTTTCATTCCTGATGGTAACGGCGAATTCACCAAAGGCATGAATATGCTGGTTGAGAAAGCTGATCTGGGCTTCGGACCGCGTTCATGGCGTTATTCAATGCTGGTACGTAATGGCGTGGTTGAGAAAATGTTTGTCGAGCCAAACAAACCAGGTGACCCGTTTGAAGTGTCTGATGCTGACACCATGCTTAAATATCTGGCCCCTGATTTTAAAGTACAGGAATCAGTTTCTGTCTTTACCAAACCAGGCTGCCCATTCTGTGCCAAAGCTAAACAGATGCTGCAAGATCGTGGTATTCAGTATGAAGAAATCGTGCTGGGTAAAGATGCCACCACCGTCAGTCTGCGCGCTGTGACTGGCCGTGGGACAGTGCCACAAGTGTTTATCGGTGGCCGCCATATTGGTGGTAGTGATGATTTAGAGAATTACTTATCTGCTTAATAATATTAATAGAATGAAGATAATATGAAGTAGCTTGGTAGGCTTCGGCCTACCTTTTTTCCTGTTATGGAGCAGACATGAAAACCTTAAACGTTGATGTCGCTGTGATTGGTGGCGGCACTGCAGGACTTGGCGCTTATCGCGCGGCCAAACTGGCGACCCCCAATGTAGTCATGATTGAAGGTGGCGAATACGGTACTACTTGTGCCCGCGTCGGTTGCATGCCATCCAAACTGTTGATTGCGGCGGCTGAAGCTGTACATCAGCTTGAAAAAGCTCCCGGTTTTGGTATTCACCTACAAGGCGACATTCTGATTAATGGTCGTGAAGTCATGGATCGCGTCAAACGCGAGCGAGACCGCTTTGTGGGTTTTGTGCTGGAAGGTGTCGATAACATTCCGGCCAATGACAAAATTCAGGGGTATGCCCGTTTTATTGATGACAACACACTACAAGTTGATGATCACACACGTATTGTGGCGCAACGCATTGTCATTGCTACTGGTTCTCGCCCAAGCTGGCCTGCTGCCTGGAATGAGCTGGGTGATCGACTTATCGTCAACGACGACGTATTCAGCTGGGACGATTTACCCGAATCAGTCGCGGTTTTCGGGCCAGGTGTTATTGGGTTGGAACTTGGCCAGGCACTGCATCGACTCGGTGTTAAAGTCAACATGTTCGGCGTGGGTGGCGGTGTCGGCCCGCTGACAGACAGTATTGTGCGCAATTACGCAGCAAAAACCTTGGGTGAAGAGTTCTATCTCAACCCAGATGTGAAAGTTGAAGTGATGCAGCGCGAAGGGGATAAAGTCTTTATCCGCTATTTGGATGAAGCCGGTTCACCACAAGAAATCATGGTGGATTATGTTTTAGCTGCCACAGGCCGCCGGCCGAATGTCGATAGACTGGGTTTGGAAAATACCTCACTGGTACTTGACGATCGTGGTGTTCCGCCAGCCGACCGGCTGACAATGCAGACTAACGTGCCGCATATCTTTATTGCCGGTGATGCCAGCAACCAATTACCCTTACTGCATGAAGCCAGTGATCAGGCTCGCATCGCGGGGGTAAACGCCGGTGGATTCCCTGAAGTGGTACCGGGTTTACGCCGCAGCCCAATCTCTGTGGTGTTCTCTGACCCACAAATCGCGATGGTAGGCTCTACATTCCGCGAATTGTCGCAAAAGTTCAGTGCATGCGGTTGCTTTGAAATCGGCGAAGTCTCTTTTGAGAATCAAGGCCGCTCACGGGTCATGCTGAAAAACAAAGGTATCTTGCGGGTTTATGGCGAACAGGGAACAGGCCGTTTCCTGGGTGCCGAGATGATGGGGCCAAGTGCTGAGCATATTGCCCATCTATTGGCTTGGGCACATCAACAACAAATGACCATTAACCAGATGCTGGATATGCCGTTCTATCACCCCGTGATTGAAGAAGGTTTGCGTACAGCATTGCGTGATTTGCAGTCTAAATTGAAACTGGGTACTGACGAGGCCGAACGTTGCCTGCGCTGCCCAGGTGAATAACCTTTTCCAACCGTTTAAACGAGGTTAATGACGAAGTGCCCGTAACGGTGAAAACAGGGAGATCGTAAAGACGCCACACTTCTTTTGTTAAAACAAGCTTCCCTGGGAGCTCGACCCGCGCCATCCTTGGCGCGGACGCTTTACTCATCTACCTGTTCTCACCTTGCAAGATCGAGTCGTTGGCGTTTGTCAGCAGCCTGAAACCGGGCGTTATGCCCGGTTTTTTATCCTTTATTTCGCGCAGCAACGTCAAAAAACACCCCACTGTTCACCGTCTTATATTTTTTAGATCAAAACCAACTGGCATAGTCAATGAAACCTGCCCATTCGATAATAACCCGACGGGGGGCTGTGGCAATGGTTGAGCGCGTTTAACCACTGCCAATGCTTCTTGATCTAAAGCAATAACCCCACTGCTCTTAACAAGTTTGGTAGATAGCACATATCCCTCTTTATTAACCACAAAACGGATAATCACAGTTCCTTGCTGGCGCTGTTTTCGTGCACGAGGTGGATAACGTTTAAACCCTGCCAAATGCCCTTGTAACCGGCTTTTCCAATTCATTTTACTTTGTTGATTATGCAAAGAATGACTGTTCGTCGCAGCTGCGACTCGATGACTCTCCCCCGATAAAGGCGTACTGGTTACCACTGCTGGCGCTAAGGGGCTGCTTTGGTTTTCAGATATTTGTTCATTAATAGGCTGACGTGGTGTCATCACTTTCTGTTGTGGTCGTTTTGCGTTGTTTAGCTCTTTTGGCGGCACATCTACTTCTTTCTCGACAATCAACGCAGCATTTGAATACTCAGGTGCAACCAGCATATGGCTCACTTCTTCTGGCTGATGTTCCGACACCTCCGTAACCGGCTCGTTGATATTTTGAGTGATACCGACTACCGAATCTTGCTCCATATATTCGGCAAACTCCGGCTCCGTCGACACCGCGATCATAATTGCCACAGGAGAGGCCTCTGTATATATCGCGGGGATAAGGGTATTGCTCAATAGCCATATCAGATAAATATGGACACCGCTGGTTAATAAGGCACTGACCCAAAAGAAAATCACACTACCGTTTATCTGCCGTATCTTCATAAATTAAGTCACTATATTCCTTTATTATTAATCAATTACCTCCCTAAATCATTCTTCAGAAAAAGCAACGTACAGGCGATCAGTTAAGGGTTTAAACAGATAATTAAGTAATGAGCGCTCCCCTGTTCGGATAAAAATATCAACTGACATACCGGGCCGGATTTCCAGCTCGGTTTGTGTGATATCAATGGCAACAGTTAAAGGATAATAAGATTCTGAGGTATTCGGATGCTGAATTCGATCAGCACCAACGTGTAATACCGAACCTTGTAACCGCGGGGTGCTGCTTTGGTTAAAAGCAGAGAAATTCAGATCCACCGGCAACCCAACCATCACCTTATCAATTAATGACACCGGAAGCTGAGCTTCAGCTAATAGTGGCTGCCCACTGGGAACTAGTTCCATCAATGTTTGCCCGGTACTGACCACACCACCAACCGTGTGTTGAGCAAGAGCGATAACAGTGCCACTGACTGGAGCATAAATTCGCGCATTATCTAATTCATATTCTGCAATCCCCAAGCGCTGCTCCAACTCTTGAGTGTTTTGTTGCGCTTTGGCCAACTGCTCGCGGTTCTCACTTTTATACTGCTCGCGCCGTTGTAAGATATGTTGCTCTGTTTCGCCAATTTGCTTGTGAAGCTCCAAAATCTCACTGGTATTCTTTTCTATATTGGCACGCAATGAAATCGCCTGACGTTCCATCTCTAACAACTGACTTTGAGCAACATGACCATTTTTGGCCAATAACTGTACTCCCTGTAATTGTCGCTGGAATAAGTCAAATTGGCGCTGGTTATGGCCGCGGGCCACTTGTAACCCATCAAGTCGACTCTCGTGACGGGTAATTTGTGCTGATAGCCGCGCAATTTCGCTCAGTTGGGCCTGACGACGATGGAGGAATAGCTGCTGCTGCAACACAGTATTACGCTCAACTAAAGCTTGTGCTGGATACTGAAGCAATGCGGTAGGGAAGATAATTGTCGGTAATTCATGTTGCTCTGCCGTGAGACGAGACTCTTGAGCAAGCGCACTCAAATACTGATTTTGTAAGTTATCGCGATGGCTGAGTAGTGCAGTATCATCCAGAGTGATAAGTAATTGCCCTTGCATGACGTCATCGCCCTCAGCAATATGCAATTGCTGAATACGTCCTCCTTGCAGCGGTTGAACCAATTTACGGTTTTCTGCCACAACAATATGCCCCATCACCGCAATACCTTTATCCAAAGGAGCCAATCCCGCCCACAACAAAGAACCGATAAAGCCACCACAAACCAATAATGTGCCAAGGCCAAGATATCGCCCGCTATTGGTTTGCAGTAGTGGATGTTGACTTAAATTCTTAGCCGAAGAATGGTCAGATTCAGGTAACATTAGTGAAGACTCCATCCGTGGATATGTGGGTATATAATTAACATTATGATTTTTGGGATGCTGTGCGAGCAGGGATGACGGAATATGACATACCGCCTCCCCAAGATTTCTGGCTACCGGTTGCCTTGACTTCGGCGTTGACCATTTGCATATCCGCTCCTTTAATCTGCTGCAGAACGGCCGCAGTACGATCAAATAATTCCATCCGCCCCTTATTAAGTAGCAACAGAAAATCGCTACCTGATAATAGCTCTGGCTTATGGGTGATCATCACAATGGTACAGCTCTGCTTTTTGAGCTGGATGATGCTAGCCAATAAGGCTCTTTCACCCTCGTTATCCAAGCTGGCATTGGGCTCATCCAATATAATAAGTCGTGGCACACCATACATTGCCCGCGCCAGAGCAATACGCTGACGCTGACCACCGGAGAGTTCATCAGCCCCCTCTCCAAGTTGAGTGTCATAGCCATGTGGCAGATGCAGGATTAAGTCGTGTACCCCTGCCATTTGGGCTGCCGCTGTCACTTTTGCGGTATCAACCGCGCCAAAGCGCGCAATGTTTTCCGCAATCGACCCGCGAAATAGCTGAATATCTTGCGGTAAGTAACCAATAAATTGTCCCAAGTGAGTTTTATCCCATTGAGAAATATTTGCACTATCCAACCGTACCGAGCCGCTAAAAGCCGGTTTACAGGCCACCAATAGCTTTGCCAAAGTCGATTTACCGCTACCTGATGCCCCTAAAACGCCCAAAACATCGCCAGCCTGTAATTCAAAATCGATGGAATATAAAATGGGAATATGTGTACCCGGTTTACACACAGTCAGTTGTGCCACATTGAGCTTTCCTGTGGGCGCCGAGAGCGCCATACCAGTGGGTACAGGTGGGTGCTCAGCTAATAAATGGGCGAGCCGCAAATAAGATAATCGTGCATGACTCCATTGTTTCCAGACGGCAATCAATTGATCAATTGGCCCCAATACTCGTCCGATTAAGATAGAACCAGCAATCATGACGCCAGCCGTAATTGCACCATCAATGACCAATAATGCCCCCAGCCCTAGCATCATTGATTGCAAGGCCTGACGACTGGATTTAGAAGCCGCAGTAACCTGACTACTTTTATCACTGGCCACATTTTGCTGATAAAGGAAACGTGAATGCTGCGCTAACCAACGTTTGCGTAATGCATCCAGCATCCCCATCGCTTCAATCGCATCCGCATTACGTAAGTTCGCATTCGCTTGTTGCGTTGCTTGTGAGGTGACAATGGAGGCTTCTTTCAATGGTTTTTTACACACCCACTGGTTAAGCCAGGCCAGAAAAATCAACACACAAGCCCCGGATGCGGCTAATACACCCAACCAGGGATGGAGTACAAAAATAACCAGTAAATAAAGCGGGAACCAGGGAGCATCAAAAAAAGCAAACAGGGCATTGCCGGTCGCAAACTGGCGTAAAGAGGTGAGATCATTCAACGCTTGGCCCGCGGGAGCGGTATGCCCCATAAGTTGGGATGCAAAAGCAGCATTAAACACTCGTTGATTAAGTTGCATATCAATACGCGTACCGAGACGAATGACTATCGCACTGCGAATCCACTCAAGTAAGCCAATAAATACAAATATTCCCAGAACCAGAACAGTAAGCATCAACAATGTCATGGTATTAGCTGATGCCAGAACCCGATCATAAACTTGCAACATATAAATTGCAGGGGCTAACATCAAAAGATTAATTACTGCTGTAAAAAGTCCTATCCCCCATAGGCTCTTCTTGTGACTGGCCAGAACGGAAAGAATTGTCAGCGAATCCGAAGAAAGGTCGATAGTTTTTTGTGACTTCATGGCATCCATTTCCATACTGAAAATATTTAAACGTAAAATCACTGGTGGCCGATTTTCATTTTTGTAAAAAAAGTTGTTTATCAGAATATATAAATTCATAGAAAATTTAATTTCTATGATAATCATCACCGTAGTAAGTATAGAGTTGTATCGTGATGGCAGTATTTACTTAGCAAGATAACTACTCTCCCGCACATTTAATTAAGCCACTAATAATATTTCATTACTATCGTTTGTACCCAAGGTATCAATAAGCGGTATGTTAAACTGGCTAGCACTCGCCATATCTTTAAGTGGCGTATTGATATCAATACCTTGAGTTTTTAATATCCCCAAGAGTATATCTGCATTATTTTCCTTTAAATTAAATCCAATTTGATGAATGTCATTCTTTCGATTTTCGGCGGGCATTTTGAAGTAATCATATTCACCGATGATATTTAAATTATCAAATATCAATTGAGGCTCCACCAAATGCTTTTCAATTATAGAATGGCCCTCCACAGTTTGAATAACCCCTTCCTTGCCTAGCTCCAAACTTTCCACTTTTCCGTAAATAACCCTATGATATAAATCAAAACTTATCTCCCCACTCAGAATTATTGTGGCTTTATCTCCTGAAGTATTAGTCACCGAGAATTGTTCGAACTGCCTGGTTATAGAATCTTTAAGCCCATGGAAACCTCCAAAATTAGCCCCTTCTTCAGTGGCTATATTAAAATCATTTATCCATTTATGGGTATATGAGTAAATGGTTTCATCTTTTATATTTCCATTAAATCTAACAATTACCGTCATAATAATATCCTTTTAACTTATGACTAATATGTAGCTCAGCATTTGGCTAAGGAGAGGGTTAAGCAGCTAAAAGTATATCGCCCACATCGGTTGTGCCCACAGTTTCAATTAGTGGTCTGTCAGCAAGAATTTCAAACTGACTGGCAATTGCTAAATCTTTAAATGGTGTATTGACATCTACACCTTGAGATTTAAGAATTTCCAGTATAGGCGCATTGTTTCCCCTCAACAGACCGTATACACCAAGATTAATATCATTTGGATAGCTATTATCAATAAGCATCGCAAAAAAAACCTCAAACATTGAAATATCAATGTCATCTGAAATAGCTAACCCACTGAATTCCAGTTGTACTTGTTGGAGTTGGAGTTGATGAAATTGAGGATCTTTTAAATCAGCATCTGGAATAGGGATTAAATACTCACCAAATTGCAGGTTTTCACTCTCACCCGGAATTAGAGGAGATTCCTTCAATACCATCGCCGCATGCATTCCTTTAGATTCCATCACTATCGCAACTTTACTTTGAGAAGTGCTGTTTTGAATTGCATATTTTACACCAACGGTGGGAGGATTTGGCCCAGCCGAGTAGAGATGATATTCGTTTTCGCTCGATTCTAACGCGATATCACCAAAGTCATAGGCCCACCAATAAGTATAAGAATAAATAGTTTCGTTTTTAATTTGCTCATGATATTTAATAGTGATTGTCATATTAATATCCCTTTATAAAATATGAACCACCGCCGTACCTAATATAGCAAAGTACGGCGATGGTACACTTACACTTATTACATTTATTACATTTATTGCACAACAGCTAGATCCGACCAGAAAATCCTTTTCCGGAAGTTTTACTTAAGCAGCTAATAACATATCACTGCTTTCAAAGACACCAACGGTATCAATCATTGGCATATCTGATACCATAGTGTCGAATTGGCTGGCGATAGCCATATCTTTTAGTGGGGTATTAATATCAATGCCTTTAGCTGTGAGCACTTCCAGCAGTGGATCGGCATTACCTCTCATAAGACCATATGTAGCTTTATGCATATCACCTTGATGGTTCTCTGCCATTGTCTTATTAGTGTCAAACTCACCAGTAATATCTAAATCGAACATTTTCAATTGCAGTGGGTTAAGCTCTCTACCAATGCCATTGGAATTAGCGATCAGATTTTCACCCAATTCCAAGCTATCGATTTTACCGTAGAAAGTATGCTGAGGCATGAAGGAGTACTTCAACTCGCCTTCAACTATCATCGCAGTACTGGCATCACTGTGCGAGCTGCCAACTGAATATTGGGTTCCATCAAACCATCCGCCGCCAGCAAATTGACCAAAATCTTTAGAATATCCTTCGGCCCCGGTGTCTTTTATATCACCATGCTTAGTGGCCCACTGTTTAGTATAAGAAGTTAGAGTGTCGTTACTGAATTGACTTTGATATTTGATAGTTACTGTCATAATAAATTTCCTTATCGTTAACAACAATAATATGACTCATCATTGAGTCACCTGACTACAGATGAAGATATCATTCCATCTGAATATTTAAAACTTCCATCAGTCCCTTAATTCTATTCTGAATGTTAATTCTAAAATTTATATTCAAAACCACCCTGAATAGTTCTGCCACGATTTGGCGCAAAAGAAAGTGAATCACCATAACTAATAAGGTAAGCGCGATTAGTTATATTTTCTATTGAGCTGCGCAAAGTTAAATTATTAGTTATCTTATAGCTGGCATAAAAATCAAATATGGTATATTTGGGCCAATCAGCAACATAAGCGGTATTAGCATGGCCTTTATTATTAATAACTGATTTATCTTGGTGTCCTTTGTTATAACGAATAACGGTGCCGAGATCCAGCTTTTTATCAAAAAGTCTTCCACCTAAAGTTAAGCTGCCGCGATCACCCGGTAAATAGGCAGAAGAACCAAATAAGTTCTTTGCCTCAAGGCAATCAATTTTATTATTTGCATAGTCATCATCAATAGAATATCGATCACCATAATAATCATTCCCATTATAATCCATTTTCTTTACCCCACCTAACCAGGCTCTTTTTGAACAAAAATAATTAACGCCAATCATTCTGGTATAATTTAAATTGGTATAAAAAAAACCCATATCATAACTCAATTGATATTCCAGACCACGAAAACGAGTGGCCAGTAAATTATTAATATAAGTCGCGTTGGTAAAGCTCCCGCCTCCATACAGCGGTTTAGTTTTGGATAACTCAAGATTGATATAATCAGTGACACGGGTATCAAAGTAGGCCAGCTTAGTGACTAAGCGGTCTTCTGCAATAAACAGATGGCTGTGTTGAATATTCATGCCAGCTTCCCAAGCTTTGGAATGCTCAGCGGCCAGCATAGGATTGGGTAAGATCCAACCATGACCATGGGCGCTGCCCGTGGCCAGCACCTCAGTAATCGCCGGTGGCCGCCAGGATTTACCGTAATTGCCAAAAAACTCCAGCCACTGTACGCCAGGCTTGATGCCGACGGCTAGCGTAGGTGAAAGTTGTTGTTCACGGCGATCGACCTCCCAGGTCATTTTCATCAACCGGTTAGATGAGCACCGTTTCCACTCGATAAGATATTGCTCATGTATCTTTTGGTTGCAGGGATTTTCACGGGTATAGTCTCCGCGAAAATTTTTGCTGTGCATCCAAGTATTGCCCTGTAAGCGAAATTGATCATAACGCAGCCCACCTTCCAGCCGCAGCCAATCAGCATATTCATAATTCAACTGAGCAAAGGTGCTGGTAATGGTGCGCTTGCCGGGTGGGGTGATGCCAAGCATTGATGCATGAGTTGAGTTGCCGGTTGAGTGGTCACTAAACCATTCCAGACCATAGTTGAGACGGAATTGATGGTAATCGGCAAAGCTAAAAAAACTGGTATTTTGCAGTTGTAAACCACGGGTACTTAAGCGGGTTTGAGTCCAGAATTTATCGCGGTAAACAACATTGGCATTATGAGTATCCGTTTTATCATCGGTATCAACGTAATAGATTTTTGCCGTCATATCTAGCCAGGCGATATGCTGGGGATTGAGACTATAATCCAGCCCAATATTGCGATTCAGCACATCACTCACACTGCTGCTTACCCAGCCATGCCTTCCTTTTCCTGGACCTTCTTTTACGTTAGTCATAAAACCAGTATTAGGACTGTGTATTTGTGTTTGCAGATAACTGAATGTCAATCGTTGATCGGCGGGTAAATTCCAGCCCAACTTGGCCAAGTGCGACTGCATTTTATAATTGGTGAACGGCACTTTATTATTCTTAATATCATAATTAAATTTCTCTGTGCCGTTGCCAAATCGAATATCTCCCAAAGTTCCTTTATTGCCCGGCCAATAATCACTTAAATTGCGCTCACTGATGGCAATTAATATATCGCCATGTTTATTCCCCAACGCCTGCACGGCGCTGCCAATAAAATTGGTGCCATTATCACCGGTGAGAACGCGGATTTTGCCGCCAATTTCTTTTCCCGATTCAAGAAAGTTACTGGCATTAATTGTATTGAACGTTGCAATACCGCCTATTACCCCCGCTCCGCCAATACCACTGGTGACCCCCTTTTCAATCACCACATCGCTTAATATTTCCGGATCGATATACATCACACCATTGCGTTGCCCATGGCCACTTTTCATAAAATTTTGCCGCATACCGTCAATATTCATATTGACACGGCCATAATCCTGAATGCCACGAATATTCACTGAAAGTGCAGGGTCTTGTTGGCTAACGCTTGAATAGACACCGGAGGTTTGTTCCAATATATCCGCCGCATGGCGGGCAGGCCGGTTATCGAGCTGTTCGCGGGATATTTCACTCACGGAATGGAGTTCATCATAAACCCAGTCCCCCTCATGGGCATTACTGGTACCCTCCACTTTCAGCTCATCTAATACTATGTCATGTTCATTGGCAGGTATGACGGTAGTTTCAGCATTGATCCTCTCTGAATAACCTTGAGTGACTAACGCCAAGAATATACCGAATGTAACTCTATTCATTGCATTTATTGTTATTCTTTTATCTCTTAATATATTATCCATTTATAAGATTTCATCCTTATTAGTATAAAAGCAATACGTCAATTAATTATTAGCCTTTGTTTAAATGGTACTCACTCTGAAATTTAGCTATAAGATTACCGCCAAATAATAGAAAGTATCCGGTAACTAAAATGATGTTATTTTGTATGGGCTAAATAAGTTATGTCATCAAATAAATGGGGCATTAAATTTAAAAATAAAGCAGTTACTTTATTAGAGGATTCAATAATTTTTTTCAGTAAGATCTACTATTATTTCACCTAAGTAACATTCATTTAATTTTCTAATGCTAGTAGAGGTTTTACTATATCGCCATTATTTGATAATGATTATCATAATCATTTGTGGTTATAAACTCAACTGTCTATTAAGAATAAAACGCCAGGTCGCTGATGATATTGATTTAATAGAAGAAATAAATAATCTAGATATAGCAGTAGCTGTTACGTGGATTAAAGATTTATAAATAAAACGAGTAACGAATAAAATATATTTAAGTATTTATAACGCAAAACGAGCCACATTAATTGTGGCCCGCTTCAATATTAACCAATACTCTGCGAATTAAAATAAACGCGCTTTAGCCTCGGCAATAGCCGATGCGACTTGTTGCGGTGATACACCACCTTTAGCAACACGTTTATCTAAACAAGATTGTAACGCCAGGATCGGATAAACATCATCGCCAATGACTGCACTGAATTTTTGCAAATCACTTAATGATAGCGCCTCCAATGCTTTCCCTTGACGAATCGCCTCAACCACCGCCTCACCGACAATATGGTGTGCTTCACGGAATGGCACACCTTTGGCAACCAAATAATCAGCTAACTCAGTCGCATTGGCATAACCTTGCTCAGCCGCTTCTTTGCAACGTGGGCGTTTTACCTGAATGCCATCCAATACCAACGCTGCCATATGCAAGCAGTCGAGCCAAGTATCGAGCGCATCAAACAGGCCTTCTTTGTCTTCTTGCATATCTTTGTTATAAGCCAGAGGCAGGCCTTTGAGCGTCATCATCATCCCGGTCAATGCGCCCTGTACCCGGCCACATTTACCACGAATTAACTCTAGCGCATCTGGATTTTTCTTTTGCGGCATCAGGGAAGAGCCCGATGTAACACGATCAGATAAATCAACGAAAGCTGCTTCGCCGCTGTTGAAGAAAATCAGATCTTCTGCAAAACGGGACAAATGCACCATACCAATGCTGGCATCTGACAGTAATTCCAATACATGGTCACGGTCAGAAACACTGTCCAGGCTATTACGCGTGGCCGAAGCAAAACCTAACCAACCTGCCAGTTGTTCGCGATCAATAGCGTAGGCTGTTCCAGCTAAAGCGCCACTGCCTAACGGGCTGACATCCAGGCGTTTCAAGGTATCTTGCAAGCGGCTTTCATCACGAGCCAGCATTTCAGCATAGGCCAGACACCAGTGTGCAAAGGTCACAGGTTGAGCGCGTTGCAAATGGGTATAACCCGGCATCACCGCATCCTGATTGGCTTCGGCAGTGATAACCAGCGCTTGTTGCAATTGCTGCACGGCGGTTTGTAATTCAGTTATCTGAAATTTGCACCACAACTTCAGGTCAGTTGCCACCTGGTCGTTACGGCTGCGCCCGGTATGCAGTTTTTTGCCTAAATCACCGACTTTATCAATCAGTTTTGTTTCAACCCAGCTATGAATATCTTCTGCATCACTGGCTAAAATAGCTTGCGGATCGGCCTGAACTTCCTCTAATAAAACAGAGAGCGCCTGCTCAAGTTGTTGCTGTTCGGGCGCCGTTAAAACGCCGACCGTCACCAGTGCTTTCGACCAGGCAACAGAACCTATAATATCCTGCTCTGCCAGTCGGTAATCAAACCGCAGCGAATCGTTAAATTGCTTAAAACGCTGATCTGCCGCCTGACTGAACCGTCCGCCCCACAATGCCATAATCTTGCTTCCCTAAATCCTACCCTTCATCCTTGAAGCTACAGGGTTGTTAGCTGCACTCGCTCACCCGAATCACTGACTTAAGTAAGCTCATCGGGATTCGTTTGCTGGCTGCCTACCTGTAACTCCAATGACTTTGGGTTATAAAAATTAATAATAAAATAAACAGTATCAGGTATCAGGCCAGAATACGCGTGCCAATTGGCACCCCGTTAAACAGCGCCGGTAACTGATCTGCATGACGCCAACTGGCGATATCCACCGGACGGCCCAATGAACGAGCCGCATCCAGCGCCGCATTCACTTTAACCACCATACCGTCAGTGATGATGCCCTGCGCAATCAGTTGTTCGGCTTTTTGTGCAGTCATCTCAGCAATGCGCTGGCCTTTGCCATCTAAAATCCCACTGACATCCGACAGCAAAATTAAATCGGCTCCCAATGTCGCAGCCAAAGCAGTCGCTGCCTGATCGGCATTTACATTCATCAGACTACCATCTTTAGTAATACCAATAGAGCTGATGATAGGCATGTAATTTGCGGCCAGTAAGATTTGTACTAAAGCCGGTGAGCCAGCTTCGGCTTTGCCCACATGGCCAAGTGCCGCATCCAGCGGGGTGACCGACACGGTATTACCATCACCCAAGCATAAGCCAACCGCATTGATGTCATGTTTAACCGCCCAGGCCAGCAATGTTTTGTTGGCGGTACCCGCTAATGCCCCGGTAATAATGTCAATTTGATCTGCAGGCGTCACACGCAGGCCGTTTTTCTTCACCACCGGCAACGCGAGTTTTTTCATCAGATCATCAACCAGACAACCACCACCGTGCATAATCACAAGCGGGCGCTCATGCTTCTCACGATAGGTCACCAATGCAGTAAACAGGCGTTCCAGCGCTTCTTCGCTGTCGAGCAACACGCCACCTAATTTAATGACCAACGGATTTATCATGTTTCGCCTCAATATAATTAGAAAAAATTTCAGTTCTGACTCGGTTAAAACCTCTGCTGCTTAGCGTTTTATTACTCACAACAGAGATTGGGTTTCCGCAAAGCCAAAACGTATATTCATACATTGCACGGCCTGCGCTGCCGCGCCTTTGAGCAGGTTATCTTCTGTCGCAACAATAATTAAATGTTCACCCTGCACAGAGAAACCGATATCACAGAAAGGTAGACCCACCACCGCTTTCAGCGCCGGTACGCCTTGCTTATACAGCCGAACTAGCGGCTTATCCTGATAGGCATTATGGTATGCCTCAGCGATATCTTGTGCTGTCACACCCGCATTCAGACGGCAGGTAATGGTCGCTAAAATACCGCGGGCGAAATTCCCCAAGTGCGGAGTAAAAATCACTGGCGTACCAAGGTGGGCGACAATTTCCGGCTGATGACGATGATTAAACAAACCATAGGGTTGCAAACTCACTTCACAGAAACTGTTGCCAATACTGGCTTTGCGACCCGCGCCACTCACACCGCTGACGGCGTTAATCACTGGCCACTGTGCATCATTGAGCAAACCGCCTTCCACTAACGGTTTAAGCGCCAGCTGGGATGCGGTTGGATAACAACCTGGGACCGCGATCAATTGGGCCTGCTTAATTTGCTCAGCCTGCCATTCAGCTAATCCATAGACCGCTTTATCCAACCAATCGGCATGTTGATGCTCAAAACCGTAATATTGACTATAAAACGCCGCATCCTGAACCCGGAATGCACCGGAGAGGTCGAATACCACACAACCCGCTGCCAGGAATTGTGGCGCTAAATCATGGCTGACCTCATGAGCGGTGGCGAGGAAGACAACATCCACACCTTTTGCCGCTTGAGCCACATCCACCAAGGGCTGTAGCGGAAGATCGATAATGCCTTTTAGCTGCGGATGCAGATCAGAAAGTAATTTCCCTGCATCTGCACTTTGCGCTGAAACCGTTAAACCGGTTATGTTCATATGTGGGTGACGATTCAGGTAAGCCGTAAGCTCAGCTCCGGCATAACCACTGGCACCAACAATTAGCGTATTCAACATGGGTTCAGTTCACCTTGCCCTTAGTACTTTGGGTATAAAAATGTTATTCGGTATAAAGACATAAGTAGTCAAAACCGGCATTTGGGTTCTCAGCAAGGTTTTACTGTTCCCCCACGTGATTGAGCATTGACATTTTCGTAGATTTAAGGGTGTTTTTAGGTTCCCTTACACTCAAGCTTAATGTATTTTTATTCATAATTAATGCATGAATATTGATACTACCCTAACCAAAGGCTGTCAACAGTGAAGATGAAATTACCTCCATTTATTGAGCTGTATCGGGCGCTAATCGCAACGCCATCGATCAGCGCAACCGATAGCGCCCTCGATCAAAGTAATGAGGCGTTAATCAACTTGTTGGCCGGATGGTTTGCTGATCTGGGTTTTCGCGTCGAAATCCAGCCGGTACCGGATACACGCCACAAATTTAATCTACTTGCCTCTATTGGTGAAAACTCTGTTGGCAAAAAAAGCAGCGGAGAGGGCAGCGGTGGGCTACTCTTGGCAGGTCATACCGATACCGTACCTTACGATGAAGGCCGCTGGACGCGCGACCCTTTCACTCTGACCGAGCATGATAATAAATTGTATGGTCTGGGTACTGCCGACATGAAAGGCTTCTTTGCCTTTATTCTTGATGCGGTACGTGATATCGATGCCAGCACATTGAGTAAGCCGCTGTATATCCTCGCAACCGCTGATGAAGAGACTACCATGGCGGGCGCACGCTATTTTGCCGCTTCCACCCAATTACGCCCTGACTTTGCCATTATCGGTGAGCCAACATCACTGCAACCGGTGCGTGCGCACAAAGGCCATATTTCCAATGCTATCCGTATTACCGGTCAGTCCGGCCATTCCAGTGATCCAGCGCGTGGCGTCAATGCTATTGATTTGATGCATGAATCTATTACCGAGCTAATGAAGCTGCGTACCACTTTGCAAGAACGTTATAACAACCCGGCATTTGCTATCCCTTATCCGACAATGAATTTCGGCCACATCAATGGAGGTGATGCTGCAAACCGTATCTGCGCTTGCTGTGAATTACATATGGATATCCGCCCGTTACCGGGGCTGACATTAAGTGATTTGGATGAATTGATGACTGAAGCACTGGCCCCCGTCAGTGCCCGCTGGCCGGGTCGCTTGAGTATTGACCAACTGCATCCACCGATTCCGGGCTATGAATGTCCGACAGATCATCATATGGTCGAGGTTATTGAGAAATTACTGGGTGAGCGCACGGCGGTAGTGAACTACTGCACCGAAGCGCCGTTTATTCAGCAAATTTGCCCGACATTAGTGCTAGGGCCCGGCTCCATCAATCAAGCCCATCAGCCGGATGAATTTATCGATATGGCCTTTATTGAACCCACTCGTGAGCTGATTGGTCAATTAGTCGATCATTTCTGCCAGCAATAGTTACCCCTTATGAGGTAGGTGATCAATTTTGCCCATTAGAAAGACTGATAACCTGCCTCTGGTAATTAAATTTCAGAAATATCCCCAAAAATGATGTTTTTTTGCTGAAAATAGTGTCAATTGGGGGATGGGATTGAGCGTGGCGAGTGGATTTGTCCATCTCGGCATCTTGGGTGAAATTAATTTACATACTCATCAAGTTACGAAGGGTACTAAAAGAAATCATATGAACGAACAATATTCCGCAATGCGAAGTAACGTCAGTATGCTCGGTACGCTACTCGGGGACACCATCAAGGAAGCGCTCGGTGAACACATCCTTGAAAAAGTAGAAACCATCCGTAAATTATCTAAATCTTCGCGTGCCGGTAATGAAGCGAGCCGTCAGGAATTGCTGACAACGCTGCAAAATTTATCCAACGACGAACTGCTGCCGGTCGCCCGGGCTTTTAGCCAATTCCTCAATCTGACGAATACGGCAGAGCAATATCACAGCATTTCACCGCATGGCGAAGCCGCGAGTAACCCGGAAGCTCTGGCCCAACTATTCACCCGCTTAAAAAACAAAAAGCTGAGCGAGCAAGACATGCGCAGCGCGGTTGATGAGTTATCCATTGAACTGGTGTTGACCGCTCATCCAACCGAAATTACCCGCCGTACCCTGATTCATAAACTGGTTGAAGTGAATACCTGCCTAAGCCAGTTGGATCATAATGATTTAGCCGATTACGAGCGCAACAAGATCATGCGTCGTTTGCGGCAGTTAGTCGCACAATCATGGCATACCGACGAAATTCGCAAAATTCGCCCTTCCCCGGTTGATGAAGCCAAATGGGGCTTTGCTGTGGTTGAAAACAGCTTATGGGAAGGTGTGCCAGCTTTCCTGCGTGAATTTAACGAGCAGTTGCAAAACTCCCTCGATTATCGCTTGCCGGTAGAAGCGGTGCCGATCCGCTTCACTTCATGGATGGGTGGCGACCGTGATGGTAACCCGAATGTCACCGCTGAAATTACCCGCCATGTGCTATTACTGAGCCGCTGGAAAGCGACCGATCTGTTCCTGCGCGATATTCAGGTGTTGGTATCAGAACTTTCCATGTCGGAATGTACGCCGGAACTGCGGGAATTGGCGGGCGGCGAAGAGGTCCTCGAACCTTATCGTGAACTGATGAAACGCGTGCGTACTCAGTTGAACAATACTCAGGCTTATCTGGAAGCACGTCTGAAGGGCGAGCGCGTATTGCCACCAACAGATTTACTGGTCAGCAATGACCAACTGTGGGATCCGCTATACGCTTGTTATCAATCCCTGAAAGCTTGTGGCATGGAAATCATCGCCAACGGCCAGTTACTCGATACCTTGCGCCGCGTGCGCTGTTTCGGTGTGCCATTGGTGCGTATCGATGTGCGTCAGGAAAGCACCCGTCACACCGATGCCATTGCTGAGCTAACTCGTTATCTGGGCCTCGGTGATTATGAAAGCTGGTCTGAAGCGGACAAACAAGCCTTCCTGATCCGCGAATTGAACTCTAAGCGCCCACTGGTTCCGCTGAAATGGGAACCCAGTGCAGATACCCAAGAAGTGCTGGAAACCTGCCGGGTGATTGCCGAAGCACCGCAAGGTTCTATCGCCGCTTATGTGATTTCCATGGCGAAAGTACCATCGGACGTGCTGGCGGTGCATTTACTGCTGAAAGAAGCCGGCTGCCCATTCACTCTGCCAGTCGCGCCATTGTTCGAAACACTCGATGACCTGAACAATGCGGACGACGTGATGACCCAGTTACTGAATATCGACTGGTATCGCGGTCTGATCCAAGGCAAGCAAATGGTGATGATTGGCTATTCTGACTCGGCGAAAGATGCCGGTGTGATGGCCGCGTCTTGGGCGCAATATCGCGCGCAAGATGCGCTAATTAAAACCTGCGAGAAAGCCGGTATCTCCCTGACACTGTTCCATGGTCGCGGCGGTTCCATTGGCCGTGGTGGTGCACCTGCCCATGCCGCGCTGCTTTCTCAGCCTCCGGGCAGCCTGAAAGGCGGCTTACGCGTAACGGAACAAGGCGAGATGATTCGCTTTAAATTTGGTTTACCGGAAGTCACCATCAGCAGCCTGGCCCTGTACGCAGGGGCGATTCTGGAAGCGAATCTATTGCCGCCGCCAGAGCCGAAGAAAGAATGGGTGGAGGTGATGGATATTCTGTCTGATGCCTCTTGTGAGATGTATCGCGGCTATGTACGTGAAAATCCACAGTTTGTGCCTTACTTCCGCGCCGCGACGCCAGAGCTGGAATTAGGCAAGCTGCCATTGGGTTCACGCCCCGCCAAACGTCGCCCGAATGGCGGGGTGGAAAGCCTGCGTGCTATTCCGTGGATCTTCGCCTGGACACAAAACCGCCTGATGTTACCGGCGTGGCTGGGTGCCGGTGCCGGTTTGCAGAAAGCTATCGAGGCCGGTAAGAAAGAAGCATTAGCCTCCATGTGCCGTGACTGGCCGTTCTTCTCAACCCGAATTGGTATGCTGGAAATGGTGTTTGCCAAAGCCGATTTGTGGCTGGCTGAATATTATGACCAGCGTCTGGTGGATAAATCATTGTGGCCGTTAGGACAGCAATTACGCGACCAACTGGCAGCCGATATTAACGTGGTGCTGGCTATCGCCAACGACGACCACTTGATGGCTGATTTGCCGTGGATTGCCGAGTCAATAGCACTGCGTAACGTCTATACCGACCCACTGAACGTGTTGCAAGCCGAGCTGTTGCACCGTTCGCGCCAGCAACAACACCCCGATGCCCGTGTTGAGCAAGCCTTGATGGTGACTATAGCTGGGGTAGCGGCCGGGATGCGTAATACCGGTTAGTGCCAGCAGAATTATCGGGAATAAAAAGACAAAACGGGCCGAGTGCCCGTTTTTTTATTGCTCAATCAAGGGTGCACATTTATTCCATCAATAGACTGTAAGTTTAGAATCGGTTTATGAAAGATTGTTATGGCCTGTAGATTCATTATTACGTCTTACAAAACCATTTTTATTAAAATTATTAGGAGTAAGACAATGAATATATCCGGTCCAGCAGCCAGAAGTATGATGTTGAACAAATTAGATAGCTTTGCCAAAGCATCTCAAACAGACGGTAAAGTCACTAAAAGTACCACACAGAGCCTGGCTTCTTTATTCAAGGAAGTAAAAAATAGTATTGAAGGTCTTAGTAAATCGGAACAACGAGGGGCGATGAATCATCTGACAATAATGAGTGATAAACTTTTGAGCCAAAACTCAAATATGTTGGAGAAAAAAATGGCACCCATCGCACAAATGATGAAAGCCATCAATAGTGTTGGTATCAACACCCAAAAATCCGCTTTTGATTCAGCATTTCAGAGCGCTGCTGGTGGTCGAGGTATAGCATCTAAATATAGCCAATAACTAATTGAATTAACAAACCCGCCAGCTTGAATAGGCGGGTTTAATTTATCTAAATCAAAGTATTACCAAAACTTATGGCAAATAGCACACCTTAATTCTGCCCAATTTAAGGTATAGAAATGGAAGTCCTTCACCCTTCGCGGCTCAGAATCTTCACCCTATCCATTGCCACTGAGGCGCCGAACATTTTGCGCGTTTTCGGGTCGTTATCCAGCCCTTCAAATATACGGGTCATCCAGTGTGGCACCCGCACATTGGTCATGGTGGCCAAGCGCTGGAACTGTTTGCAATCGGTTTATGAAAGATTGTTATGAGTAGCTCATTTATTATTGACTATAAATCAATTTCACTTTCATAATTAGGAATTTATATGAGTATCAACTTAAATAACAGAACAATGGCCATTAGAAGTAATCTCTTAGGTACTATTGAAAATGCGGTCAACAATACCAAGAGTGACGGCCGTTTTCACAAAGCAGACATGAAAGCAATAACAGTCCAGGTGAATGAAATAAAAAATACGCTACATACATTCAGGGGGCCTGAAGACAATCATGGCCTTTTCGGCGGAGTGAATTCTATATTATCCAAGGCTGAGGGAAAACAGATGCAATCCGATATCGCCACGATGAAACATACACTGCTTTTCCAATATTCAGGTATGCATGATAGTAAAGAAAAAGCACTGAACCAACTAAGTGAACAAATAAAAATGATTACTGCAGAAAAATAAAATAACCCGTAAAACTGCCAATAGACTCGCTAAACAAAGAGTTATCTCAGGCCTCTTGGTTCTAGTTCTTTAGCTCTATCTGAAGCCAAAGAACTAGAAATAAATCTATCTGTGGTCCTCTAATAAATATCACGCCATGAGTTTATCGGCACTACGGCCTGACCCCCAGCGTATGGCAAATCGCATAACTTAATTCTGCCCGATTTAAGGTATAGAAATGGAAGTCCTTTACCCCTTCGCGGCTAAGAATCTTCACCATATCCATTGCTACTGATGCACCGACCATTTTGCGGGTTTCTGGATCGTTATCCAGCCCTTCAAATATAGTGGTCATCCAGTTAGGTACCCGCACATTGGTCATGGTGGCAAAGCGCTGAAGCTGTTTAAAGTTAGATACCGGCAAGATACCCGGTACAATCTCAACATCAATACCCGTCGCTACACAGCGATCACGAAAACGCAGGTAACTTTCAACATCGAAGAAAAACTGAGTGATAGCGCGGTTAGCACCGGCATCAATCTTGCGTTTCAGGTTAATCAGATCAGCTTGCGCGCTTTTGGCTTCTGGGTGTACTTCTGGATAAGCAGCAACTGAGATATCAAAATCACCGACATCTTTCAATAAACCCACTAAATCAGAAGCATACATTTCCGGCTTACCGCTATCGGGCGGTAAATCACCGCGCAGCGCCACGATATGGCGAATACCGCTGTTCCAGTAATCGGTGGCTATTTCCCGTAACTGGGTTGGAGAAGCATCAACACAAGTCAGATGCGGAGCCGCTTCAAGGCCGGTACGCTCTTTAATCCCTTTGATGATGCTATGAGTACGATCGCGCTCACCGGAGTTAGCACCATAAGTCACTGAGACAAATTTTGGTTTCAGAGTACTCAGGCGGTCAATCGAGCTCCACAGGGTGTCTTCCATCTCGCTGGTACGCGGCGGGAAAAACTCAAAAGAAACATTAATCTGGCCTTGCAGCTCTGCCAAACTTTGATTCAGCGCTTCCCGCTGGTTTGCGTGGAAAAAACTCATACCCTGTTACTCCATTGACTATTGTCATCATTTTGACGACTTATGTTATCTGTCATTTTATAAGCGTCTATACGTTTAGACGTCTAAATAGAAAATGACCGAAGTTGGCTAAAGAGTCAACTTTTAAATAAGTTTAGAGCGATGATTAATATTCACACGCAATGCGCGGAAAATTCATGCTGTATGAAATGTAGTCACTTCACCTCCTCTGCGTTGGACAGAGGAGGTGAATAAGTGCAGGTTATAACAACTGGGATAGGCGGTTTAAATCAGACTGAATGGCACCAGCGGTAACATCACGCCCTGCCCCTGGGCCACGGATAACCAAGGGATTATCGCGATACCAACGGCTCTCGATGGCAAAAACGTTATCGCATGGCAGTAATGACGCTAACGGATGGTCCGCACGCACTGCTTCAACGCCCACCCGCGCCTTACCATTGGCATCAAAGCGCGCGACATAACGGAGCACCAGACCCATTTCATTGGCGGCTTCTAAACGCTGAATCATTTGCTGATTCAATGCTTCGCCATTCTCAAAGAATTGATCTACGGAACCCACATCGGCACCCGCAGGTACTAGCGATTCGACCCGCACCTGATTAGGTTCAATGTCGTAACCGGCTTCACGAGCTAAAATCACCAGCTTGCGCATCACGTCTTGCCCGGAGAGATCGACACGCGGATCAGGTTCAGTCAAGCCCTGTTGCCAGGCTTGATCCACCAGATCGGTAAAGGGCACGGTGCCGTCAAATTGCAGGAACAGCCAGGATAGAGTGCCAGAGAAAATACCGCTGATGGCTAGAATACTGTCGCCGCTATCGCGCAAATCGCGCACGGTATGGTTAACCGGTAACCCCGCGCCCACCGTGGCGTTATACAACCAGTGGCGGCCAGTTTTGGCAAAAGCATCACGGATTTGGCGGTAATTATTGCTGCTGGAGGCTCCGGCTAATTTATTGGCGCTGATAACGTGGAAACCATAGCTGGCAAAATCCAGATACTGCTCGGCAAGTGACTCACTGGCGGTCACATCCAACACCACCAAATCATCAAATGGGTGCGCGCGCATCCACAAGAATAAGGATTCCTCATCCTGCTCTTTAGCTTCGTCATCGTAAAATGCCAGCGTCCGGCTAGCGTCCAGCCCGTCATAACTCAACAGACTACGGCGGCTATCCACTACACCGGCCAACACGAACTCAAAGCCACTGCGAGCTGAGATATTCTTCTGCTCACGGGCAAATAGCTCCAACCAGCGAGCACCAATATTGCCTTTACCAAACAGCATCAAACCGATGCGCTTCTCTGCACGGAACAGTGATTGGTGTAAGCCCTGAATCAAGTGCTCAGTCGGCCCGAGACGCAGCACCGCAACCATACTAATGCCGTCTTCTGCCTGCCAAATAAACTCGACGGGCTGATCTTTCAGTTGTTGATAGAAACGGTGGCTATGCAGGGGGTTCTTGCTGACCCCAGCTCCGACCAAAGCGACCAGAGCCAACCCCTCACGCAAGGATAATTTCCCCGGCAGCGTGGCATCCTCCAGCACTCTTAATGCGCTGTTAACCACTTCGGAGGTATAGCAAAGTTGCAATAGATTACGATCAGGATGAATACCGGTAGCCAGCGGCTTGATTTGCGCGCGTTTGAGCAGTAAATCGATCTCTTTCTGTGCTAGCGAGAAATCATGGTGGGCGGCAATCTGTAATTCGATCAGGCAGACATCATCGTGACTGGTGACAATTTTGGCACCTGACCCGGAAGCCAGCACCCGTTCAATACGGGTTGAACCTTGTTCTGGCTGATAGCTACAACGTAGTTGTAAATCAATATCGCTGCCGGAAACCGGCTGTAGGGTGCGAGTATGCAATACCGGAGCTGCCAATCGAGCCAGTTCACTGGCTTCATCCAGCCGCAGTAAAGGTAACAAACAAGCATCTTTCACTTTGCGCGGGTCAGCACTGTATACCCCCGCCACATCACTCCAGATAGTGACACGTTCGACCCCTGCCAGCGCACCGACTTGAGTGGCCGAGTAGTCACTGCCGTTACGCCCCAACAACACGGTTTCACCGGCGCTATTGCGCGAAATAAAACCCGTCACCACCAGACGTTGGTGTGGGTGTTGTGCCATTAATTGCTGCAACAACGGATACGAACGGCCTTCGTCGATTTGTGGCTGCGCCGCATGTTCAGCACGCAGGAAACTACGAGCATCAAGCCAGTCGGCATCCATATCGAGTTTGTTCAATACCGCAGACATCAAGCGGGCCGACCAAATCTCACCATGACCAACCACTTCGGCATAGATAGCATCGTCGACTTTATTATCCAACAGGCCAGCCAGGCGTTCCAGATCATGAATAAATTCACTAATTAACGGCTCGGCCATTTCTGGCGACAATAAACCACTAATCAAGTCATGTTGGTAACGGCGCAGATTTTGCTGCACCTGATGGGCAGAAAGACGATCAGTTTGACTCAGTTTCAACCAGCTAATCAGCTGGTTTGTGGTGCTACCCGCCGCAGACACCACCATAAGGTCGCCGGGATGACTATAGTTGGCCATAATATTGGCCACCCGCAGGTAACACTTCACATCCGCAAGACTACTACCACCAAATTTATGCAGTTGACGGCCAGTCACCGCCGCTGCTACCGCTGTTGCATTCATACTTACCTCGGTCTCGCCAACTGGAAAGCATTTTCCAAATCGGCAATCAAATCTTCGCTGTCTTCGATACCCACGGAAATTCGCAATAAACTATCAGTAATACCGGCGGCCGTGCGCGCTTCTGGCGCCATACCGGCATGGGTCATGGTCGCGGCATGGGAAATCAGGCTTTCAACGCCCCCCAAAGACTCTGCCAGGGTAAATAATTCAAGGGCAGAGAGGAAACGACGCAATACCTGCTCATCACCATCAAGCTCAAAACTGAGCATCGCACCAAAACCTGACTGCTGACGGCGAGCAATTTCGTGGCCGGGATGTTGTGGCAGAGAAGGATGATACAGCTTTTTCACTAAAGGCTGTTGCTCTAAATAGCGGACAATTTCATCTGCGTTTCGCTGTTGTTGAGCCATACGCGGTGACAGCGTGCGTAACCCACGTAATAACAAGTAGCTATCAAATGCCGCACCGGTTACGCCGATATTGTTCGCCCACCATGCCAGCTCGACAGCCAACTCAGGATCTTTGGCAATGACCGCCCCCGCCACCACGTCAGAATGACCATTTAGATATTTGGTACAGGAGTGCACCACCAGATCCGCCCCCAAAGTGAGCGGCTGCTGTAGCGCTGGGCTAAGGAAAGTATTATCGCAAACCGTTAATGCGCCGACAGCATGAGCGGCTTTGCAGATAGCGGCAATATCCACCACTCGCAGCAGCGGGTTACTCGGGGTTTCAATCAAAACCAGCTTGGGCTTTTCAGCCAAGGCCTGACTCAATGCAGCTTCATCGCCCTGATCAACAAACAGAACCCGATAAGCACCGCGCTTGCTCAAACTATCGAACAAACGATAGCTACCACCGTAACAGTCATGCGGAGCAACCAGTAGATCGCCGGGTTTAAGGAAGGTGGTACAAACCAAATGAATCGCCGACATCCCACTGCTGGTCATTACCGCACCTGCGCCCCCTTCCAGTTCAGCCAATGCCCGCTGCACCACATCACGCGTCGGATTACCGCGACGAGAATAGTCATGGGCGCGTGGCTGATTAAAATCGATAAAATTATAGGTACTGGAGAGGTGAATCGGGGGGACAACGCAGCCGTATTGCTCGTCATCGTTCAACCCGCTACGGACTGCTATGGTTGCCTGTTTACGCGTCATATGGATTTCCACCAACCGGATATCGAGAAAATGTTACGCCAGAGTAGACGCACAAATTACGGACGTCAATACATCTGGACATCTAAACTTCTTTGCGTATAGATTGAGCAATGGGATAATAACCGCTAAAATTATAGAGGTTTTAGATATCCTTATGATGTCAGTCAGGTTTCAGTGGTGCTTTGTTTAACCACAAAGATGACATAGAAAGGTAATAGCTATCAATAAATAGCAAAAAAGGTTATTTCAGTGACATTAGTCTAGTAAAATCGACATTTATTTAGTGAGAACAGCGAAGATCGGGCATAATTGGCCGGTTTTCAGAATTTTGTATTTTCCCGACAAATTTAAGGTGTCCCATGGCTGAGTGGAACGGCGAGTATGTCAGCCCTTACGCTGAACACGGTAAGAAAAGCGAGCAGGTCAAAAAAATTACGGTATCCATTCCGCTGAAGGTTTTAAAAATCCTCACCGATGAACGGACTCGCCGTCAGGTGAACAACCTGCGCCATGCCACCAACAGTGAGTTGTTGTGTGAGGCTTTTTTGCATGCATTTACCGGTCAGCCGCTACCGAATGACGAAGATCTGCGCAAAGAACGCAGTGATGAAATCCCGGAAGCCGCGAAGATTTTAATGCGTGAATTGGGTGTTGATCCCGATACCTGGGAATATTGATTTCCAGCTACCGTCCGGTTCAATCTGAACCTGAGAGTAGAAATGAAAAAAGGCCCCTGGAGGCCTTTTTTTCGTCTGGCGGGCAATAATTACTTCTTAGCACCCGGCACGCTGAAACGCTTGTTGAAGCGGTCAACACGGCCACCGGTCGCAACATCACGCTGCTTGCCAGTGTAGAACGGGTGGCATTCGCCGCACACGTCCAGATTCAGGTCATGACCAACAGTTGAGTTGATCTTGATAACGTTACCGCAAGAGCAAGAAGCAGTAACTAAGTCGTATTTAGGGTGGATACCTTGTTTCATGGAAACCTCTATATTTAGGCCGTGTCGCTATCCAGCCCTGTTCCGCCAGACACCACACGATTAGAAAATAACAAGCGCTGATAAAACAAACAACGGTTGTTAACAGAATTTGATATCAAATTATATCAAAGGCGGCGAATAATACAGAATTTGACCAAGCCGCGCAATCGAATCCGCACATTGTGAGGTACGCAGTGTAAACTGTTCAATCTTTATTTATACCATTTTATTAATACCCTAAATAATTCGAGTTGCGGGAAGGCGGCAAGCGAGTCAATCCCCAAGAGCTTACATAAGTGAGCAACTGGGGTGATTGAGCACAGCCAACGCACATGCGGCTTGAAATATGACGGGTATATCAGGATGAAAACACATGCCCGTTGTTCAAGTGGCGTTACCCGTTCCACTGGCCCGCACCTTTGACTACCGCCTTGACAGTGCCACGCCCTGCCCGGTAGTGGGGGCTCGCGTCAGTGTGCCATTTGGTAAACGTAATGCCATTGGAATGGTAGTGGGTATCAGCGAAACCAGTACATTCCCCCTCGAACAGCTTAAAGCTATTGATGCGGTGTTGGACGGCGACAGCTTATTCCCACCCAGCCTGTGGCGCATTCTTTGTTGGGCGACCGAGTACTATCATTACCCGATAGGCGAAGTGCTGTTTCATGCGTTACCAATTTTATTGCGCCAGGGGAAGCCTGCGCAATCTGCCCCCTTGTGGCAATGGTTTGCCACCGAACAAGGCAGGGCCACTCCGCCAGAAAGCTTAAAACGCGCACCGAAGCAACAACAAGCCCTTGCGGCGTTATTACAAAAGCCGGTTTATCGCCATCAAGTTAATGAAATGGCATTAACGGAAAGTGCGCTGCAAGCATTGCGTAGCAAAGGGCTAATTGACCTGCGGGCACAAGAAGTAGCAACCACAGACTGGCGCGACGGTTTTTCCGTATTAGGCGAACGCTTGCGGCTCAATACTGAGCAAGCCACCGCTGTCGGGGCGATTCGCAGTGAAGATACTCAGTTTGCCGCCTGGTTGCTGGCCGGGGTGACTGGCTCGGGTAAAACCGAAGTTTATCTCAGTGTGCTGGAAAATATTCTGGCGCAGGGCCGCCAGGCGCTGGTTTTGGTTCCTGAAATTGGCCTAACACCGCAAACTATCGCCCGTTTTCGCGAACGATTCAATGCGCCGGTTGAAGTGCTCCATTCTGGTTTAAACGACAGCGAGCGCTTATCCGTCTGGCTACGAGCCCGTAACGGCGAAGCCGCCATTGTAATAGGAACTCGCTCCGCGCTGTTCACGCCATTCTCCCGTCTCGGCGTCATCATTATTGATGAAGAGCATGATAGCTCCTATAAACAGCAAGAAGGCTGGCGTTACCATGCCCGCGATTTAGCGGTATTCCGTGCGCGCGAAGAAGGCATTCCCATCGTGATGGGGACGGCAACCCCCGCGCTGGAAACCTTACATAATGTACAAATGGGTAAATATCGCCAGTTAACCCTGACGAAACGCGCCGGTAATGCTAAACCGGCAGTGCAGCACTTGTTAGATCTCAAAGGGTTGCCGCTCAAAGTCGGCCTTTCTCAGCCGCTGCTAAAACGGATGAAAACCCATTTGCAGGCCGACAATCAGGTGATTCTGTTCCTCAACCGCCGGGGTTATGCGCCTGCGCTGCTGTGCCATGAGTGTGGTTGGATTGCTGAATGTCAGCGCTGTGACCACTATTACACCCTGCATCAGAATTACCGCCAATTACGCTGCCACCACTGCGACAGCCAGCGCCCAGTGCCACAGCAGTGCCCTAAATGCGGCTCAACACATCTGGTGTCAGTCGGTGTCGGTACTGAACAGTTGGAAAATGAGCTGGCTCCTCTGTTCCCAGACACGCCGATCACCCGAATTGACCGTGATACCACCAGCCGCAAAGGCTCGCTGGAACAGCATCTGGCTGATGTACATCAAGGAGGGGCGCGAATATTGATTGGCACCCAAATGCTGGCGAAAGGCCATCACTTCCCCGATGTGACTCTGGTGGCATTGCTGGATGTCGATGGTGCATTATTCTCGGCAGATTTCCGTTCGGCGGAGCGCTTTGCGCAGCTCTACACGCAAGTATCAGGCCGTGCTGGCCGTGCAGGTAAGCAAGGCGAGGTCATCTTACAAACCCATCACCCTGAGCATCCATTGCTGCAAATCCTGCTGCAACAGGGCTACGATGCCTTTGCCAAACAAGCTCTGGCAGAGCGCAAAAGCGTATTTTTACCCCCCTATACCAGCCATATTATCGTGCGCAGCGAAGATCACGATAACCAGCAAGCGGCACTGTTTTTGCAACAATTACGTAATTTACTGGAAGCCAGCCCGCTTAAAGATGATGCATTATGGATTATGGGGCCGGTTCCGGCATTACAGGCGAAACGAGGTGGGCGCTTCCGCTGGCAATTATTATTACAACACCCCTCGCGGCAATTACTGCAACGACTGATTAAAACATCTCAGCCCCTCATCAATACTTTGCCGCAAGCGCGGAAAGTTAAGTGGACATTGGATGTTGATCCCATAGATAGCTAATCAGCTGACGCCACCATGATGTTAACTGTAACGCCAACGATTTTGGCGATATAGCTAACATCATAAAGCAATCGTTTACCCTGCTTTATGCGAGCCAGTGCGAAAAAACCCACTTCCGTCACACTTTTAATGCAAATTAGGTAACAAATTGCCCTCACTATCTGTATAGAATGACGGAAAGCCTGCATTAAGCATGAGTGCTGGCTCGGAGCCAGAGCAAGGAGAAAGGCGTTGGAACATAAGAAAGAATTCACGATGGCCACGATGAAAGACGTTGCCGAAATGGCAGGTGTTTCAACTGCGACGGTATCGCGCGCATTGATGAACCCTGAAAAGGTTTCAACAGTGACTCGGCAAAAAGTGGAGCAAGCTGTTCTGGCTGTCGGTTACTCTCCTCACGCTTTATCCCGCAATATTAAACGTAACGAGTCGCGCACTATTCTGGTTATCGTTCCAGATATCAGCGACCCCTTTTTTGCTGACATCATCCAAGGCATTGAACATGCCGCAGCCCAACAAGGCTATCTGATCTTAATTGGTGATTGTGCCCAACAAACGCAGCAAGAGCGGACTTTCGTTAACCTGATCATCACTAAACAAATTGATGGTATGTTGCTGCTAGGTTCCAACCTGCCGTTTGATGCCAGCAAGGAAGAACAACGTAATTTACCGCCGATGGTGATGGCAAATGAGTTTGCACCAGAATTGGAACTGCCCACCGTACATATCGATAACCTGACCGCCGCCTATGAAGCCGTTAATTATCTGCATGAGTTAGGCCACAAACACATTGCCTGTGTTGCCGGGCCGGAGCATTTCCCCTTATGCCAATACCGGCTACAGGGTTATATCCAGGCGCTCCGCCGTAATGGTATTACGATCGACAGTGACTATATTATTCGCGGTGATTTTAGTTATGAAGCCGGAGCCGAAACCTTTGCCACTCTCATGGGGCTACCTCACCCCCCTACAGCAATATTTTGTCACAATGATGTTATGGCGATAGGAGCAATGTGGCAGGCCAAGAGAATGGGGCTGCGCGTCCCGCAGGATATCTCGGTGGTCGGCTTCGACGACCTGAAATTGTCACAGTATTGTGATCCCCCCTTGACCACCGTGGCACAACCGCGTTATCAAATTGGTCAGCAAGCCATGTTACTATTGCTTGAGCAGTTACAAGGGCATTCAGTACAAAGTGGCTCCCGCCTGTTAGACACCGAATTGATCGTCAGGGAAAGTACTGCTGCGCCTAAACGCTAGGCAAATATTCAGGGGTTCAGTAACATGACGGACTTATTCCATCATCACGACGCAGCGAAACGATAGTGGCACAAAGAGATTATGTAAGCCGAGGGCGCTCAGGAGCGCGGCGCAAAAGCACCAGCCGAAAAAAACGCAGTGCTCCAGCAGTATCCAAAACCGTGGTGGCACTGGCCGTCGCGCTATTAGTGGTATTTGTTGGTGGACTTTATTTCATCACCCATAACAAATCGGGTGAGCTTCCGTTACTGCCCAGTCATGACCCGCGTACCGGTAATGGCTTACCGCCGAAACCGGAAGAGCGTTGGCGTTATATTAAGGAGTTGGAAAATCGCCAGATTGGCGTGCCAACACCAACAGAACCGTCTGCTGGTGGTGAAGTCAATTCCAAGACACAACTGACCAATGAGCAACGCCAATTGCTTGAGCAGATGCAGGCAGATATGCGCCAGCAACCTACGCAGCTTTCAGAAGTGCCGTATAACCAAGGGATGTCGGTGCCACGCTCCGCAGTGACCATCAAACCACCGGTCACCAATATGCAGCAGCAACCCTTAACGCAGCCACGTCAGACGACAACGCAGTCAATACCTGCTCCACAGGTACAAGTGCAGCCGCAAGTCACGACACCACCTCGTACGCAGCAGCCTACTGCGCCGGTAACACAGGCAGCAACACCGCCGAAGCCGGAAAAAGAGAAAGAGAAAGAGAAAGAAAAGGTACAACGCTGGATGGTGCAGTGTGGCTCATTCAAAGTTGCTGATCAGGCTGAATCTATTCGCGCGCAATTGGCATTCGAAGGTATCGAAAGCCGCATTACCGCCGGCGGTGGCTGGAATCGCGTGGTACTCGGCCCTTACAGCACCAAGGCTGCTGCCGATAAAGCCTTACAACGTTTGAAAGGCGCAGGTCAGTCAGGATGCATTCCCCTCGCTGTTGGGGGTTGAAAAGTCATAATCCTCCCCCATTTATAATCTCAATATACCCCATACTGTTTTTCTGAATTCAGTATGGGGACTCATTCAGTCTGCAACGAGGGTCCGCTCGTGACAACAATTGTAAGTGTACGCCGTAATGGTCATGTCGTTATCGGTGGTGATGGCCAGGTCACTCTGGGCAATACCGTAATGAAGGGCAACGCTAAAAAAGTACGCCGCCTTTATAACAATAAAGTCATTGCTGGTTTTGCTGGCGGTACGGCTGATGCCTTTACCCTGTTTGAACTATTTGAGCGCAAACTTGAGATGCACCAGGGCCACCTGACCAAAGCCGCCGTTGAGTTAGCCAAAGATTGGCGCACCGATCGCATGTTACGTAAACTCGAGGCATTGTTGGCAGTCGCAGACGAAACTGCATCGCTCATCATCACCGGTAACGGCGATGTGATTCAGCCAGAAGATGATCTGATTGCTATCGGCTCAGGTGGGCCTTATGCCCAGTCTGCTGCACGCGCGTTGCTAGAAAATACCGAATTGGGTGCACGAGATATCGTTGAGAAATCTCTGAGCATTGCGGGGGATATTTGTATCTATACCAACCGCTTCCAAACCATTGAAGAATTAACGTACTAAACGTTATTAACGTACAGAGCGTAAGGATAGAGTGACATGTCTGAAATGACCCCACGCGAAATCGTCAGCGAACTTGATAGCTACATTATCGGCCAGGATAAAGCTAAACGTGCAGTGGCTATTGCCCTGCGTAACCGCTGGCGTCGGATGCAGCTTAGCGAAGAGCTGCGCCATGAAGTTACCCCTAAAAATATTCTGATGATCGGCCCAACCGGTGTAGGTAAAACTGAAATTGCCCGCCGACTGGCAAAACTGGCCAATGCACCGTTCATCAAAGTAGAAGCGACCAAATTCACCGAAGTTGGCTATGTTGGTAAAGAAGTGGATTCGATAATCCGCGATCTGACCGATGCAGCAGTAAAAATGGTTCGCCATCAATCCATTGAAAAAATGCGTTATCGGGCAGAAGAACTGGCCGAAGAACGTATTCTGGATGTATTAATCCCACCGGCTAAGAATAACTGGGGCCAGTCGGAAGAAACCCAAGAGCAATCCCCGACGCGTCAAGCTTTCCGCAAGAAACTGCGTGAAGGCCAATTAGATGACAAAGAGATTGAAATCGATCTAGCGGCTGCACCGGTTGGTGTCGAAATCATGGCCCCTCCTGGCATGGAAGAGATGACTAACCAGTTGCAATCCATGTTCCAGAATATTGCGGGGCAGAAGCAAAAGCCGCGTAAAATCAAAATCAAAGAAGCATTTAAACTGCTAATTGAAGAGGAAGCAGCGAAACTGGTTAATCCAGAGGAGCTGAAACAGCAGGCGATTGATGCGGTCGAGCAGCACGGGATCGTATTTATCGACGAAATCGATAAAATCTGTAAACGCGGTCAGACGTCTGGCCCGGATGTATCTCGCGAAGGGGTACAGCGTGACTTGTTGCCATTGGTAGAAGGTTGCACCGTATCAACCAAACACGGCATGGTGAAAACGGACCATATCTTGTTTATTGCCTCCGGTGCATTCCAGGTTTCCAGCCCGTCAGACCTTATCCCGGAATTGCAAGGTCGCTTGCCAATTCGGGTAGAATTGCAGGCCCTGACAACAGATGATTTTGAGCGAATTTTGACCGAACCGAGTGCTTCGCTAACGGAACAGTATAAAGCACTGATGGCAACTGAAGGGGTGACTGTCGAGTTTACCCGTGAAGGTATCCGCAAAATCGCTGAAGCGGCATGGCAAGTTAACGAGCGCACCGAGAACATCGGCGCACGCCGTTTGCATACTGTGCTGGAACGTCTAATGGAAGATATCTCTTATGACGCCAGCGAGAGCAATGGCCAATCCATAACTATTGATGCGGCATATGTCGGTAAGCACCTGGATGAGTTGGTTGCAGATGAAGATCTGAGTCGTTTTATCCTATAATTCGCTTTATAAGCCTTTGCTGGATAAAATGGTTCGCCAAAATAAGAGTGGGAGGCGCTGCCTCCCGCTCTTATTTTTATCGTATGATCGTTTTGAAATTTTTAACTCGCCGATATGGGCGGACCAGACTCCTATACAATGAAGCAGAACATGAGCCAATCAACTAATACCCGCTTAACCAGCACCAGCCAGACCCAGGCTTGGCTGGAAAGCCTGCGGCCAAGAACATTGCCACTGGCATTTGCCTCTATCGTTACCGGTTCAGCACTGGCTGTCTGGCTCGATAGTTTCAAGCCGGCAGTCGCATTACTCGCCTTATTAACCGCCGGCCTGCTGCAAATTTTATCTAATCTCGCCAATGATTATGGCGATGCTATCAAGGGCAGTGATACCGAAGAACGTATCGGGCCATTGCGCGGTATGCAAAAAGGGATAATTACGCGTCACCAGATGAAAGTCGCGCTAATCATCACTGTGAGTCTGACAGTTATCTCAGGTATCGCACTCATTGCCGTGGCTTGTGAAAAGCCCAGCGACGTTTTAGGCTTTTTACTGCTCGGGCTGATGGCAATTGTGGCTGCAATTACCTACACCGTGGGTAGCAAACCCTATGGCTATATGGGGTTAGGCGATATCTCGGTATTAGTATTCTTCGGCTGGCTGAGTGTCGCTGGAACTTACTATCTTCAGGCTGGCCACTTTGACAGTATCGTCATGCTACCGGCTACCGCCTGTGGTTTATTGGCAACAGCTGTTTTGAATATTAATAATTTGCGCGATATCGAAAATGATAAAGCAAATGGCAAAAACACACTGGCGGTGCGTTTAGGCCCTGTCGTCGCACGTTATTATCATGCCCTGCTGATTGTCGCGGCTATCTTCTGCCTGACATTATTCAACATTCTTTATTTGCATAGCTGGGCGGGTTGGATCTTTGTTCTGGCCATTCCCTTGCTAGCCAGACACGCGCTGTTTGTACTGCGTGAGCCAACCGCCGCAGGTATGCGCCCAATGCTCGAACATATGGTCAAAGCCGCACTACTGACCAATATCCTATTTGCTATTGGCCTGGTGCTGAGTTAATCCCGCTTCTTTTTTCTCCGGGTTGTGATCGATAAAACCTTCCCGGAGAAATTTAACAATTGATGATTTTGCCAACAGCTGCCAGAAAGGGATATACTTAGCATCCCAGCCGCAACCAGACGTTAATCCTATGAAATATGATACTTCCGATCTCTGTGATATCTATCATGAAGAGGTAAATGTGGTAGAACCACTGTTCTCCAATTTTGGCGGACGTACTTCATTTGGTGGCAAGATAACCACTGTAAAATGTTTCGAAGATAACGGCTTGTTGTTTGACCTATTCGAAGAAAATGGTCTTGGCCGTGTTTTAGTTGTCGATGGCGGTGGCTCAGTGCGCCGAGCATTAATCAATGCTGAACTTGCTGATTTAGCATTGAAAAACGAGTGGGAAGGCATCGTTGTTTACGGCGCTGTCCGTCAAGTTGATGAACTGGCCGAATTGGATATTGGTATCCAGGCGATGGCGGCAATTCCAGTCGGTGCTGCAGATGAGGGTATTGGTGAGAGCGATATCCGCGTTAATTTTGGTGGGGTGACATTCTTCTCCGGTGACCATTTGTATGCAGACAACACCGGGATCATCTTGTCAGAAGAACCGTTGGATATTGAATAGTATCTAGCTGATTTACATATAATAATCATTAAAAAGGGCGATATTGATATCGCCCTTTTTGCCTTTCCAACCAGGAGAGGTTATGTGACTAGCGGCTTTCAACAACGCGTTAGTGAAGCTTTAAGCCAACGGGTACTTAGACTTCTTCCATCTTTCCCAACAGTGCCCGCAGACGATCCTGCCACACATGCTGTTCTTGTTTCAGTTGTTCATTTTCGCGCACTAACGCTTCACGGCCACCAGCCGCTTCCTGAACTTCTTGGGACAGGGTGTTATTTTTCTCTTTCAGCTCTTCAATTTCCATCTGTAACAAAGTGATGGTATCAATCGCCTGCTGAACTTTAACTTCCAATTTCTCAAATACTTCAAATGACATTCTTCGGTCCCCTTATGAGTCGCAAGGCGTACATATCTTGATCGCAGTCATCATTTTTAGCTTCAGTTGCCGCATAAACTGAAGCAACCATCGACAAATGAAACTGCTGTGAATACTTATTTATCGCGCTATATATCCATCAAACGAGTGCCACAAGCACTCTATTTTAGACGTCCCATCGCCCAAGTGACGCCACTTGATAAAAACGATGGTCTTGTAAAGCGCCTCCCTTGTAAAGCGATTGTATGTAGCCAATCCCCCCCTGTCTAGCGCCATGCCGGTACAAACCACACTCTGTTGCAATTTCATGTCAAGAACCATCAGTAAAAACTGAAAAACCTCTATGGCCAATCCTGTAAAGTGATACATGCCCTTAACAACTGAAGAGAAAAGTACTGGTCTGATCACACTTTCAAAGTCCCTTAACAGCCGTGAATAACGCGAAATCGCTCATTTTTATGACGCACTACACACATTTTGATTTCGCTATTTCTCGTTTGTGCTCGTTAACGATAAATTTACATCACCCCTTTTATTATCCAAAGGGTAAAAATAAGAAATACCCTATAAATCTCTGTCTCTAGGACATCTACTATGAGCCAAACTGCTAGTTCGACCTTGAAGGGCCAATGTATCGCGGAGTTTCTCGGTACTGCTCTACTCATCTTTTTTGGTGTGGGCTGTGTCGCTGCATTAAAGTTGGCTGGGGCCAGTTTTGGGCAGTGGGAAATTAGTATCATTTGGGGCCTGGGTGTTGCCATGGCCATCTATTTAACCGCAGCCATTTCAGGCGCTCATCTTAATCCAGCAGTCACCATTGCATTGTGGCTATTTGCCTGCTTCGATCGCCGTAAAGTTCTTCCCTACATTGTGGCGCAAGTTGCCGGGGCATTTTGTGCCGCGGCCTTAGTGTTTGGCCTTTACTACAACCTGTTTATCGATTTTGAACAAACTCATCAGATAGCACGTGGTAGCGTTGAAAGTCTGAACTAGGCTGGCATTTTCTCGACTTATCCAAATCCACACATTTCTGTTTTCCAGGCTTTCCTGGTTGAAACTGTTATCACCGCAATTTTGATGTGTCTGATCCTGGCGCTGACTGATGATGGCAACGGCATTCCACGCGGTCCGTTGGCGCCACTGCTGATTGGTATTTTGATTGCCGTTATCGGCGGCTCAATGGGACCATTAACTGGGTTTGCATTAAACCCGGCACGTGACTTTGGTCCTAAGCTATTTGCTTATTTTGCTGGCTGGGGCGAGGTTGCCTTCACTGGCGGGCGTGACATTCCTTACTTCTTGGTACCCATCTTTGGGCCTATCGTTGGCGCATTGGTAGGTGCATTTGGTTATCGCGCCCTAATTGGTCGCCATTTGCCATGTGATGTGTGTGTCGCTGACGATGAAGAAACCACGGTTACGACCACAGAACGCAAAGCGTAAATAATAGATACTGGAAGAATATACTCACCGTAATTGAAATTGTGGGTATAAACGGCAACTTAAAAGTAGGCTAATTATGACAACTGAAAATACTACTCAAAAGAAATACATTGTCGCGCTTGACCAAGGAACCACCAGCTCCAGAGCAGTGGTGTTGGATCACGATGCCAATATCGTGAGTATCTCTCAGCGCGAATTTGAGCAAATCTATCCAAAAGCAGGATGGGTTGAGCATGACCCAATGGAAATCTGGGCTACCCAAAGCTCTACATTGGTCGAAGTGCTAGCCAAAGCCGGTATCAGTTCTGATGAAATTGCTGGCATCGGTATCACCAACCAACGTGAAACCACCATTGTTTGGGATAAAACAACAGGTAAGCCGGTGTATAACGCCATCGTCTGGCAATGCCGCCGTACTGCCGATATCTGTGAAAAACTGAAAAAAGAAGGGCTGGAAGAGTACATCCGCCACAACACCGGGCTGGTCGTCGACCCTTACTTCTCCGGCACCAAGGTGAAATGGATTCTTGATAACGTAGAAGGCGCGCGTGACCGTGCTGAGCGCGGCGAGTTGCTGTTTGGTACTGTTGACACTTGGCTAGTGTGGAACATGACGCAAGGCCGCGTACACGTAACGGATTACACCAACGCTTCACGTACCATGATGTTTAATATCCGCACCAAAGAGTGGGATGAACGGATGTTGAAAGCGCTGAATATCCCGCGCTCAATGCTACCTGAAGTTCGCCCATCCTCAGAAGTTTACGGCCAGACCAACATTGGTGGTAAAGGCGGGACTCGTATTCCTATCGCCGGGATCGCCGGTGACCAGCAAGCCGCGCTGTTCGGCCAGCTTTGTGTCCAACCAGGGATGGCAAAAAACACTTACGGTACCGGCTGCTTCCTGCTGATGAATACCGGCACAGAAGCAGTGCAATCCAATCATGGCCTGCTGACCACTATCGCCTGTGGCCCTCGCGGTGAAGTTAACTATGCACTGGAAGGTGCAGTGTTTATTGGTGGTGCATCCATCCAATGGTTGCGTGATGAATTGAAGCTTATCAGCGATGCTGATGACTCTGAATACTTCGCCACCAAAGTGAAAGACAGCAACGGTGTGTATGTGGTGCCTGCCTTCACCGGCCTCGGTGCTCCTTATTGGGACCCGTATGCGCGTGGTGCAATCTTCGGCCTGACCCGTGGTGTTAACAGCAACCATATTATCCGTGCAACACTCGAATCTATTGCTTATCAGACTCGTGATGTACTGGATGCCATGCAAGCAGATTCTGGTGAGCGCCTGAAATCACTCCGTGTCGATGGTGGCGCAGTTGCCAACAACTTCCTGATGCAGTTCCAGGCCGACATTCTGGGCACGCGTGTTGAGCGCCCAGAGGTACGTGAGAGCACAGCACTGGGTGCTGCATTCCTGGCAGGTCTGGCAACTGGCTTCTGGAATGATTTGGACGAAGTGAAAAGTAAAGCAACCATTGAGCGTGAGTTCCGCCCAGGAATAGAAACCACTGAGCGTGATTACCGTTACAAAGGCTGGAAGAAAGCAGTGGCACGCGCCCAGGCATGGGAAGAGCACGAAGAGTAACGGTCCGCCGGCTTTAAGCTAAAAATGTTTTATGCAATCGACGCCCCATCCCTCCCCCGATGGGGCATTTTTATGGTGAAAAAAACCACCACATCAAAAGACACGCTTGCGGCTTCACGTCACAAAGGTGGTAGAATTCCGGCTTCTATTCTTCTATACCACCTCAATTAATAGGTTAATGATGAAACGTGAATTAGCCATCGAGTTTTCCCGCGTCACCGAAGCTGCCGCGCTGGCAGGTTATAAGTGGCTGGGTCGGGGCGATAAAAATGCTGCCGACGGTGCTGCTGTAAAAGCCATGCGTATTATGCTCAATCAGGTCAATATTGATGGGCAGATTGTTATCGGCGAAGGTGAAATTGATGAAGCTCCGATGCTGTATATCGGCGAAAATGTCGGCACAGGCCAAGGTGATGCGGTTGATATCGCGGTAGACCCCATTGAAGGCACCCGTATGACGGCAATGGGTCAAGCTAATGCACTGGCCGTATTGGCGGTGGGAGATAAAGGCACATTTTTACATGCGCCGGACATGTATATGGAAAAGCTGGTGGTTGGCCCCGGGGCGAAAGGCGCTATCGACCTAAATCTGCCGCTCGAACTCAACTTACGCAATGTGGCTATCAAGCTGAATAAACCACTGACCGATTTAACGGTTATTACGCTCGCTAAACCTCGTCATGACGGCATCATCGCCGAAATGCAGCAACTGGGTGTCAAAGTGTTCGCTATTCCCGATGGCGATGTTGCGGCTTCCATCCTAACCTGCATGCCAGAAAGTGAAGTGGATGTGATGTACTGCATCGGCGGAGCACCTGAAGGGGTGATTTCTGCTGCGGTCATCCGCGCCCTGGATGGTGATATGCAAGGCCGTTTGCTACCTCGTCATCAAGTAAAAGGTGATAACGAAGACAATCGTCGCATTGGTGAAGAAGAACTGGTGCGCTGCAAATCAATGGGTATTGAGGCAGGTAAAGTGCTGTTACTGGGTGATATGGCCCGCAATGATAATGTGATTTTCTCTGCCACCGGCATTACCAAAGGTGATCTGCTGGAAGGCATTTATCGCAAAGGGAACATGGCAACCACCGAGACACTGCTGATTCGCGGTAAATCCCGCACAATCCGCCGTATCCGTTCCACCCATTTCCTTGATCGCAAAGACCCGGCACTGCATGAGTTCTTGCTGTAATTCGTCTCACGAATTTTTTAGCAAAAAATTAAAATGGTGGCGGCTGATAAAGTTAAACGAAGGGGAAGCGTGCCGCTGGGGTCGTAGCGACGCCACTCGCCGGAGCGCCCCTAGGTGCGTTACCCCCTTCGCTCACAAGAATCTCTTCGCAGTTAAACCCGATGTTCTTGCGGTTGCATCCGGTGAGATAACGGCCACCAGCACAGCAAAATCAAGACTGCCATAGCAAACATCAGTAGCCCCAGACTGAATTGCCCGGTCTGCGGTAACATCGCGGATAACCAGGTCGCCAGGCCTGAACCAACATTCTGTAACCCACCAACCAAAGCCCCCGCCGCACCGGCCAGATAAGGGAATGGCTCCATCGCCCCTGTCGTGGCAAGCGGGAATAACATCCCAGCACCAAAGAAGAACAGCGCCGCCGGTATCACCAGCGTCCAAATATTCATAATGCCAAACCAGCCAGGTATCCACATCATTAAGCCCGCCAGCAGACAACTGATCACTGAGTGCCACATCAGGTTATGGAAAGTTTTACCATCGCGACCGGCATACCATGCACCAAAGAACGCTGCAGGAATGGGCAGGATAAATAAGATACTGACCATCACGCCGCTCAACCCCAACACACCGCCCATCAACACACCGGCACTGGCCTCAAACACTGCAATTCCTGCCAATGCTCCAATCAACATCACCAAATAACAGCTAAAAGCGCGGTCTGATAACAATAAGCGGAAGCTGGCCAGCATACGTCGCTTCTCAGTTTGCTGCGGACGAGTTTCTGGCAACCAGCGGAACATGCAAAATGCCACGCCACCGCATAAGAAAAGCAAGAAAGCATAGCATGCACGCCAGCCAAACAGACTTGCTAGCACCCCACCGATGACCGGAGCCATGAGCGGGCTGACCAAAATCCCCATGTTCAGCATACTGTTAGCGTAACGCAATGCGGTACCAGCATATAAATCTCGCGGCATGGTTCGTGCCATCACGCCTGCGACCCCCGTCCCCATGCCTTGCAAAGCACTGGCCGCAACCAACAAGGACAAACTATTTGCCAGCCAAGCACCTAATGCGCCCAGCATAAATATCATCATACCCGCCAAGATGACCGGCCGACGCCCAACCCGATCAGATAGTGGGCCATAAATCAGTTGCGAGAAGCCATAGGTTAATAAATAGGCCGCCATCACGCGCTGCACAGTGCCGGGGCGCACCGAGAGATCGCGGGCGATATCCGCGACAACAGGAACATAAATGGTTTGTGCCATTTGACCGACTGCAACTAACAGAATCAACATAACCAGCAGGTGAAAATTCTCTATTTTTCTCATAATCTTAACTAATTGTTAGCCGGACTTCGTGTCACAAATACCTGGCAGAGAAAGCCCTATTTTGCGACACACCTCACTATTTATGCGACACCACTTACTGGGCGCATAAGCTAACAAATTCAGATTTTTTAGCGAGCCAGCATGACATATTGCCAAATAGCCAACTGGCAGATAAAAACACCATTGTCGTAAAGTTAACTGTCCATATTACGTGACTACAGCAAGAGCGAAGGATGTCACACGTAATCGATAATACTTTTCAACTAAATGACCTAAAATATCGCCTGCGCTTTAGGTACTACTTTCGATAAGTATTTGAATAAAGGGAATCAGAATTATGGCTGAATGGGTTAGCGGCAAAATTACTCACATTGAACACTGGACGGACGCGTTGTTCAGTATTCGGGTCAATGCGCCAATTGATCCCTTTACTGCCGGTCAATTTGCCAAGCTGGCATTAGATATTGACGGCGAGCGGGTACAGCGGGCCTATTCCTACGTTAATGCGCCAAGTGACAATAATTTGGAGTTCTATCTGGTCACCGTGCCAGAGGGGAAACTCAGCCCACGTCTTGACCAACTGGCGGTGGGCGGCGAAGTGATGGTGACTAAGCAAGCGGCGGGCTTCTTTGTGTTGGAAGAAATTCCGGATTGCGACACGCTATGGATGCTGGCAACCGGCACAGCCATTGGCCCGTATCTGTCTATTTTGCAGGAAGGGCGCGATTTAGAGCGCTTTAAAAATCTGGTGCTGGTGCATGCTGCTCGCTTTGCCCGAGATCTTAGTTATCTGCCGCTAATGCAACAGCTCGAACAGCGCTATAACGGCAAATTGCGTATTCAGACGGTTGTCAGCCGTGAAGAATCCGTAGGGTCATTGACTGGCAGGGTCCCTGCACTAATTGAAAATGGTTCACTGGAAGCGGCAGTCGGTTTGAAAATTGATGCGGAAGATAGCCATGTCATGCTGTGCGGTAACCCGCAAATGGTACGTGATACTCAGCAAATGCTGAAAGAACAACGTGGAATGCGCAAGCATTTACGCCGTAAACCGGGGCACATGACCAGCGAACAGTATTGGTAACCATAAGCACCGAGAGCCAAGAGTTGACCACGCAGAGGGGCACTCCGGTCGCTTACGCGACGACGCCCCCTGCGGCATGTTTCCTCTTGGTTCAATTGCGCCACATCGTGAAGATATTACTGTGATTTTTCCGCCAGAAACTTCACCGGTACCGCCTCTGGACCAAAGCGGTTTTCCCCCTGCGTTCCCTGAAATGCACCACAGTCGATAAACATCATGACAATAATAAGTGTGGGCATAAATCGCCCGACACCCCATTGCCAAATCGGCGCGAGCATCTGCCAGTTACCGGCCATCAGCATCCATGCAAGCACCACCAATAATGCCCACCAACCGGCTTTATTGCGGTCATGTAGCCGTTTAACCACCACTGCTGCCGTCGGCCACAGTAAAAATACGATAGCAAAAGCAGCGGTCTGGGTTGGCAGCCAATTCTGCCCTGCCAATGTGAAAATAATCAGCATGGCCAATAGCCATAGCCCAATCCAGATCCAAAAATCACGCCGCCCGATGCGCCCTTTCAACGAGAAACACCACTGCTGTATTGTCATCAATAACCTGATCCATTTAGCTGATATAACCTAAAGTTGATATACCTTAAATAATTCGAGTTGCAGGAAGGCGGCAAACGAGAGAGTCCCGATGAGCTTACATAAGTAAGTGATTCGGGTGACAAATCGGTCTGGAACCGATTTGAACGCTATTTGCAGCGGCCTCGCAGAGGCGAGGCCCATGGACGGGCCGAGTAACGAGCGTAGCCAACGCACATGCAGCTTGAAGTATGACGGGTATGCACAATAGAGTAACCCAACGCAGTAACTAACCTATAATCTTTGCAGTGAATTTTGACAATCACCACCAATTACCGTTTTAATTCCCTCCACACACTCTTAAAAACGGCGTAGCCATGAGAAAAGAAATAACCGCAATGCTGACAATACTGCTGCTAATAGCAACGGTTAGCCGCGCTCATGCCGACCCCGATGCTGGCCGTTATCAGCAGGCTGAAGAGACTCAACCTACGGCACCTTATCTGCTTTCTGGCGCACCAACCTTTGATTTAACCCTGGTGAAATTCCGTGAGCGGTATAATCACGCCAATCCAACCCTGCCAATCAGTGAGTTTCACGCCATCACAGTAAAAGATGATGCGCCACCTCTGACCCGAGCAGCCAGCAAGATAAATGAAAATCTCTATGCTTCCACGGCGTTGGAGAGAGGCACTGGCAAGATAAAAACTATACAAATTACTTATTTGCCGATCAAAGGCAGTGAAGAAAAAGCCGCCCGGCTGGTCGCGGTAAATTATATGGCAGCACTGATGCGCCAGTTTGAACCCACACTCACACTCGAACAAAGTATCAGTAACGTGCAGCAACTTCTGACCCAGGGCAAAGGATCACCTTTCTTCGCCCATCCTGTCGGCGCAATTCGCTATGTGGTGGCAGATAATGGCGAAAAGGGGCTTACCTTCGCTGTTGAACCGATTAAGCTGTCGTTATCCGAAGCATAATCTCGCCGCAATTAATGACGAAAAGCAAAGCCATTGCCGCTAATCATCTCTATACTGTTGGACAGGTAAACTGCCTGTCGGGCAGTCATTATTATTGACCCTCGTGTCCCCTTGTTGGAGGAAGAAACATGCGTCATCCATTAGTTATGGGTAACTGGAAACTGAACGGTAGCACTCACATGGTTAACGAGCTTATCGCTAACCTGCGTAAAGAACTGAGTACTGTTGAAGGTTGTGGCGTGGCTATTGCCCCACCAGCTATCTATCTGAGTCAGGCTAAACATGCATTATCAGGCAGCCGTATCGCGCTGGGCGCGCAAAACGTTGATGTGAACCTGTCTGGTGCATTTACCGGCGAAACCTCTGCTGAAATGCTGAAAGATATTGGTGCTCAATACATCATCATCGGTCACTCTGAACGCCGTACTTATCACAAAGAAAGTGATGAATTCATCGCGAAGAAATTCGGCGTACTGAAAGAAGTCGGTCTGACGCCTGTATTGTGCATCGGTGAAACCGAAGCAGAAAACGAAGCCGGTCAAACTGAAGCTGTTTGCGCTAAGCAATTAGACGCAGTGCTGAACACCTTGGGTGCTAAAGCATTCGAAGGCGCGGTTATCGCTTATGAGCCAATCTGGGCTATCGGTACTGGCAAATCAGCAACTCCTGCACAGGCGCAAGCGGTTCACAAATTTATCCGTGACCATATCGCCAAACAAGACGCCGCTATTGCCGCACAAGTTATCATCCAGTACGGTGGCTCTGTTAACGATAAGAACGCAGCGGAACTGTTCACCCAGCCTGATATCGATGGCGCGCTGGTGGGTGGTGCATCACTGAAAGCTGATGCTTTCGCGGTGATCGTGAAAGCCGCAGCCGCAGCTAAAAAAGCCTAATTTAGGTTTTAAGCTGTTTGTTAAACCGGGGCAGATGCTCCGGTTTTTTTTAGTACTTCCAAGTGAATCGGGAAGAAAGGGATAAATTATGAAAATAATCAGAGGATTAAAATGACCAATAATACAAAGCGCCCGTAAGCATTCACTTATGGGCGCTGAGTCTACTACTGCTATAAATCATTATTCTATTATTTACTAATTTTATCGTTTACTAATTTCATCAAATACGCCGCCGGTTGCAAAATGCACCTGCTGTGCTTTCGTCCAACCACCGAAAACATCATCAATGGTAATCAGCTTCAGCTGTGGGAATTCCTTGGTAAACTTAGCCGCTACAGCTGGGTCGCGTGGACGATAGTAATTCTTCGCAGCAATAGTCTGGCCTTCAGGTGAATACAGATACTTCAGATACGCATCAGCCACTTCACGGGTGCCGCGTTTATCAACCACTTTATCTACGACCGAAACCGTCGGTTCAGCTAAAATAGAGAGGCTTGGCGTGATGATATCAAACTGGTCTTTACCCACTTCATTCACCGCCAGTAGAGCTTCATTTTCCCAGGCAATCAATACATCACCAATACCACGCTCGACAAAGGTATTGGTTGCGCCACGCGCACCGGAATCCAACACTTCCACATTCTTATACAGCTGTTTGACAAACTCTTGCGCCTTGGCCTGATCGTTATTGTTGTGATCTAACGCATAGGCCCATGCTGCCAGATAGTTCCAGCGCGCACCGCCAGAGGTTTTCGGATTCGGCGTAATGACCGAGATACCCGGTTTCACTAAATCCGACCAATCATGAATCTGTTTTGGATTCCCTTTCCGTACCAGGAAGACGATCGTTGAAGTGTAAGGCGCAGAGTTATCTGGCAGACGCTTAATCCAGTCTTTATCAATACGACCACGCTCAGCAATAGCATCGATGTCATAAGCCAATGCCAAAGTCACAACATCAGCTTCAATACCATTAATCACCGAGGTCGCCTGCTTACCGGAACCGCCATGTGATTGGCGTACAGTCACTTTGTCACCCGTTTGCTCTTGCCAATGTTGACTAAATGCCTGGTTATATTCTTGATAGAACTCACGTGTCGGATCATATGACACATTCAGCAATTGAATATCTTTTGCCATAGCACCAGATGCCAGCAGCAATAATGAAACACCTATACCCCATTTACGCATTGACCCGCTCCCAGAAATATTATTACTAATTAAATTGTAATCAACCAAGTTAGTTGGCTTGATACTGAGCGTGCCAGAAACTTTCCGGTCAATTAAAGAATAAAAAAGTTTTGATTATACCAATATGAAATATATAACCCGGTAAATGCAAAAAGCCCCCGCGAGCGGAGGCTTTTTTTCGGGCTATTGGCTGTTTTAGAACAGTTTTTTCGCCGTATCGTACCAATCTTCTTTAAATTTACTTTTCTTGTTTTCTGGCGCGATACAAACGGAGATTAATTCATGCACCATCTTTTCGTTCTGTACGCCAACGCAGAAGCCGCCGTGTGAGTAATCATGGTTTTCCAACAGCAGGTCAACAGCATAAGCGCCCATACGGGAAGCCAGAATACGGTCATAAGGAACAGGGGCACCACCACGTTGGATATGGCCTAACACTGTGCCACGAGTTTCACGGCCGGTTTCTTGCTCAATGTATTTAGCCAGCTCGTCGATATTGTCTAGTTTTTCGGTAATGGCAACGATAGCGTGCTTTTTACCTTTCTCGATGCCTGCTTTGATTTCGGCAACCAAATCTTCACGTTTGAATTCAACTTCAGGGATCGCGATAAACTCACAGCCCCCGGCAATCGCTGCCGCCAATGTCAAATCGCCACAATAACGGCCCATCACTTCAACGATGGAAATGCGCTGATGTGAAGAAGAGGTATCACGTAAGCGGTCAATAGCTTCTACCACGGTACCCAGTGCGGTGAAGAAACCGATAGTATAGTCAGTCCCGGCCACATCGTTATCAATGGTGCCCGGCAAGCCGACACAGTGAATACCACCTTCTTTGGTCAGCAAGTCTGCACCGGCATAAGAACCGTCACCACCGATAACTACCAAGCCATCAATGCCTCGCTCTTTCATGTTCTGTAGGGCGACTTTACGTTTTTCCGGATCACGGAACTCGGGGAAACGCGCTGAACCGAGGAAGGTACCACCGCGGTTAATCATGTCCGACACGCTATAGCGGTCCAGCTTCCTCATGCGATTCTCAAACAAGCCAAGATAGCCATCTTCAATACCGTAAACTTCCAATCCTGCTGACAAAGCAGCACGAACAACCCCACGAATGGCTGCGTTCATACCTGGCGCATCACCGCCGCTTGTTAGTACACCGATTTTCTTGACCATGACTACCTCTGAACTTGTAGATGCGATTTTTTAAAATTTTTATTTGCCGATTATGTCTTGCACAGGTGAACAGTACAGAAAATCAGCATGATGAGCTTAATATTGAATATTATAGCAAAAACACCAAGCTGAATTGATTCAAGTCATGCCATTTGGCGGTATTTTCTTCATGATTGAACCGTTATGTAACCACAGTTTACCTGTAGTTAATCTAGTAATAGTTAATCTAGCAATAACTGATGAATAAATTATAACTCCCAATGCGCATGACGTTCTTTTGGCACCACAGCAGTGGGATCTTGATGGATAAGGATATCGGCTCCTGGGAACCGATGTAATAATGCCCGTTCCACTTGATCTGCCAGAACATGCGCTTCCATCAACGGCAACATATCTTCCATTTCGAGATGGAGCTGGATAAAACGTGTCGGCCCCGACTGACGAGTACGCAAGTCATGAGCACCAATAACACCCGGCCATGACGTCACAATATTGATAATTTCCTGCCGTTCATCATCGGGTAATGCGCGATCCAGCAAGGCTTGGACCGCCTCATAACCCATACGCAGTGCGCTATAGAGAATATAAACCCCAATCCCCAATGCAAACAACGCATCCGCCCGATGAAACCCATACCAACTCAATGCTAATGCAATAAGAATAGCACCATTCATCATGACGTCAGATTGATAGTGCAACATATCGGCACGAATGGCCTGACTCTGCGTTTTTCGTACCACCCAGCGCTGAAATGTGACTAATATCATTGTACTGAATAATGCAATTAACGTTACCCAGATACCTATACCCGGATCTTGCAATGGTGTCGGTGATGCCAAATGTTGGAAACCCGTCAGGAACAGGAATAATGCCGAACCGGAAATAAACATACTTTGCGCCAGCGCGGCCAGTGATTCGGCCTTACCATGCCCAAAAGTGTGTTCTTCATCAGCCGGTTGCAGCGAATAACGTACTACAAAAAGGTTGGTCAAGGAGGCGGCTAGATCCACCAGTGAGTCAACTAACGCGGCCAACAAACTCACTGACCCGGTATGCCACCAAGCAAAAATTTTAATTATCAGTAAGATTGATGCCAGCACAGTGGCACTGAGCGCAGCAGCTTTAACTAGGCGCCCATATTGCGGATCCATAACTTATTCCGAATAATATTCAGGGGTTATTAGTATAACGGAATTGGGACAAAAAAAAGCCCTCCATCATGGAGGGCGAAAGACAGGGATGGTGTCTATGGCAAGGAAAACAGGGTATTACTGGGTACTACTTACTTCTGGGCAGAAGAGGGTTGTGCTGCTGGCGCCTGCTGCATTTTCTCAATGCGCTGCTGGTGCTTTTGGTTAAGGGCAGCTTTTTGCTCTGGTGTGAGCAAGTTAAACATTTGGTTACGTACCTTGGCCATTTCGACCTGACGGTCAATTTGGTCTTTAGACATTTTCTCAGCCTGCGCTCTTACAGCAGCTTCGTCGAATTTGTCTGCGGTAATCAGCTTGTGCATTGCTTCGCGGTCGGCGAGATCAACTCGAGGTTGGTCTTGGCGGGACTGGCGCATCAGGTCACGCATTTGCTGGCGTTGCTGTTCGGTCAGATTGACGCCATCAAACATGTTATGGTGACCGCGACCGTCTTTATTGTTCATCATCGCACCGTCACCGTGGCACCAACCATCAGTGGCCCCAGCCTTATCAACGGCGAAGGCGGTTTGGGAGCCGAGAACTAGCATTGACGCCATGATTAACGTTGCTACTTTAGTTACTTTGCGCATCATTTAACTCCTGGGTTCTGTCTGCTAAGCGATTTACTGCTCTGCGATTCAATAAGGAGCAGTCTACCGCCCCGGCTGCAAACTAGCGTCAGGGCATGTAAAACTGGAGTCAGTGCATGTAAAGCTAAGTAAAGTCATGGAATACCGGCAATTGATAACGTATTTTGCGTCAAGAGGAGAAACAATCATGCATAAAATCCTATTAGTTGATGATGATCGTGAACTGACGTCACTATTGAAAGAATTATTGGAAATGGAAGGTTTCAATGTTGTTGTTGCTCACGATGGTGAACAAGCATTAAACCTATTGGACAGTTCTATCGACTTGTTATTACTTGATATTATGATGCCACGCAAAAACGGCATCGAAACCTTGAAAGAGTTACGTCAGCACCACCAGACCCCGGTAATTATGCTGACGGCTCGAGGCAGTGATCTGGATAGGGTACTGGGTCTGGAGCTCGGAGCGGATGATTATCTCGCAAAACCGTTTAATGACCGTGAACTGGTGGCACGCATTCGGGCTATCTTGCGCCGTTCGAACTGGAGTGAGCAGCAGCAAAATGTCGATCAAGGCGCGCCGACCCTCGAGGTTGATTGCCTGCAATTGAATCCGGGCCGTCAAGAAGCCAGCTTTGAAGGGCAGTCTCTGGAACTGACCGGAACTGAATTTACCTTACTCTACCTGTTGGCTCAGCACCTCGGCCAAGTGGTCTCACGCGAACATCTCAGCCAGGAAGTGCTGGGTAAACGATTGACACCTTTTGACCGTGCTATTGATATGCATATTTCAAACCTACGCCGTAAGTTGCCGGATCGTAAAGACGGGCTACCTTGGTTTAAAACCCTGCGCGGGCGCGGATATCTGATGGTCTCTGAAACATGATTAACAGTTTAACGACGCGAATTTTTGCGATTTTCTGGTTTACCTTAGCGCTGGTATTGATGCTGGTGTTGATGTTGCCAAAGCTCGATTCACGTCAAATGACCACCTTGCTCGATAGCGAACAGCGTCAGGGAACGATGCTGGAGCAACACATTGAGGCTGAACTGGCCAGCGACCCGGCTAACGATCTTATGTGGTGGCGCAGGCTTTATCGTGCCATAGAAAAGTGGGCGCCACCGGGCCAACATTTAGTATTAGTGACCACCGAGGGCCGTGTCATCGGGGCTCAGCGTCACGAAATGCAAATCGTTCGTAACTTTATCGGGCAGTCAGATAACTCAGATCAGCCGAAAAAGAAAAAATACGGCCGCGTTGAGATGGTCGGGCCATTCTCTATTCGCGATGGAGAGGATTACTATCAACTCTATCTGCTGCGTCCTGCCAGCAGCCCACAATCAGATTTCATTAATTTGATGTTTGATCGGCCGTTGTTGTTATTGATTGCCACCATGCTCATCAGTGCGCCACTGCTGCTATGGCTGGCATGGAGTCTGGCAAAACCGGCCCGTAAGTTGAAAAATGCCGCTGATGATGTAGCACGAGGTAACCTGAAACAGCACCCTGAGCTTGAGTCCGGGCCACAAGAGTTTTTGGCCACTGGTGCCAGTTTTAACCAGATGATCAGTGCGCTCGACAGGATGGTGGTGGCCCAGCAACGGCTGATTTCTGATATCTCCCATGAATTGCGTACTCCACTAACCCGCCTGCAACTGGCGACTGCGCTGATGCGACGCCGTCATGGTGAAGGTAAAGAACTGGAGCGTATCGAAATGGAAGCGCAACGGTTAGATAGCATGATCAACGATTTACTGGTGCTATCTCGTAGTCAGCATAAAATCGAGCTACATCGCGAGCCGATTAAGGCCAATGAACTTTGGTCTGATATGCTGGAAAACGCGCAGTTCGAAGCTGACCAAATGGGCAAAACACTGGAAGTGACAGCCCCACCGGGGCCTTGGACCTTATTTGGCAATCCTGCGGCCCTTGACAGCGCGCTAGAGAATATCGTGCGTAATGCGCTGCGTTACTCCCACCATCACATTGCTGTGGCTTTCAGTTCGGATAATCAAGGGATAACCATCACTGTCGATGATGATGGGCCAGGTGTCAGCCCAGAAGACCGTGAACAGATATTCCGACCATTCTACCGCACTGATGAAGCGCGAGATCGTGAGTCTGGCGGGACAGGTTTAGGATTGGCTATTGTGGAGACGGCGATTAATCAGCATCGCGGTTGGGTGCGAGCCGAAGACAGCCCATTAGGAGGGCTACGCCTGATACTCTGGCTACCACTGCATCCACTTAAAGTTTAATACGCTTCTTGCGCACTTGGCTTATTTGCTGCACCGCCAAGTGCGCAAGGTATCATCTCGACAACCCGATCATGCCGGATCGGGCTGATCCCTGGCCCCCGCTTCCTGCTGCTCTTTTTCCAGCAACCGCTTCTTGCGATCAATCCCCCAGCGATACCCTGATAATGCGCCATCCTGGCGAATGACCCGGTGACAAGGAATGGCAACAGCTAACATGTTGGCAGCACAAGCACCCGCGACCGCTCGTACCGCTTTCGGTGCACCAATTTTAGCGGCGATATCAGCATAGCTGGCTATATCTCCGGCCGGTATTTCTCGCAATGCTTGCCAAACCCGCTGTTGGAATGCCGTGCCGCGAATATCCAGTGGTAAATCTAGCCCAAGCTGCGGAGCCTCGACCAACCCCACCACCAGCGCGAACCATTGCTCAAACTCGGCATCCTTACCAATAAGCTCCGCCAGAGGAAACTTATCCTGCAATTGCTGCACCAGCAGGGCTGGGTCATCACCTAACAGAATTGCGCATATCCCCAGTTCACTTTTTGCCATCAGGATTGCACCGAGAGAGCTTTCCCCAACAGCAAAATGCAGTGTGGTATCGCGGCCACCCTGGCGGTAGCGGGTTGGCGTCATGCCCAATAACTGATTAGATTGCTCGTAAAAACGACCATTAGAGTTATAACCAGCTTCAAAAATTGCATCCGTCACCGAGCCCTGTTCTACCAATTGTTGACGAATGCGCGCACTGCGAGTCGCGGTAGCATAAGCCTTGGGTGTTAGCCCGGTAATGGATTTAAATAACCGGTGGAAATGAAAAGTACTGAGATTCAATTCAGCCGCCAATGCATCAAGTGTAAAGGGCGTTTCAGCTTGCTCAATTAAACGACATGCATGGCTGATTTTCTCTGCGTGCTGTTGCGCTTGAGATAACTGAGTGGGTCGGCAACGTTTACATGGCCGATACCCGGCAAGTTCTGCCGCATCATTATCAGTATAGAATTCAATGTTTTCTACTTTAGCCTGACGAGACGAGCATGAGGGCCGGCAATATACACCAGTAGTTTTCACCGCATAAACAAACTGACCATCGGCGGTTTTATCACGGTTAACAATGGTAACCCAACGTGGGTCTGGTGCATTGTCAATAATTCCCCTAACTGATGTCATGATGAATACCCCATTGATACTGACTATGGTAATCAGCTTATAAAAACACCACGGTTGGCGCACTCCGCTCCTTGCTTTCAAATTTTTGTTTTATGGCTTCCATCAAGAATAGGCAACCGCTGCACAGGGAGGGGGTTTCTGGTACCCTACGCCCCTCATTATTGGGGGACATATGCTTAATATCGTTTTATTTGAACCCGAAATCCCGCCGAATACCGGCAATATTATCCGGTTATGTGCGAATACTGGCTGCCAGCTCCATCTGATTAAACCTTTAGGTTTCACCTGGGATGACAAACGCTTACGCCGCGCGGGTCTTGATTATCATGAGTTTGCTAATATTAAGCACCACCATGACTACCAAGCCTTTTTAGACAGTGAAAACCTCGACGGCGCACAATCTGCTGGCACAAATCCGGCTCGCTTATTTGCCCTGACGACCAAAGGCACACCGGCCCACAGTGCGGTGAGTTATCAGGTGAATGATTATCTGCTGTTTGGCCCAGAAACCCGCGGCTTACCACTCCATGTTCTGGATGCATTGCCTGCTCAACAGAAAATCAGAATTCCAATGCTTGCCGCCAGCCGCAGCATGAACCTATCAAATGCCGTATCTGTTGTGGTGTACGAAGCCTGGCGGCAATTAGGTTATCCGGGTGCGTTACTGAAAGAATAGCAAGATAGTAGCCTGGGATTGGGGTATGCCTATATAGAACAGATCCCAAAGGCATTGGAGTTGCAGGTAGGCGGCAAGTGAACGAGTCCCGATGAGCTTACACACGTAAGTGATTCGGGTGAGCGAACGTAGCCAACACCCCTGCAGCTTCAAGGACGAAGGGGATCAGATGCCGTCGCCGTACTCAAACCCATTGTTGACCCCATTGAAATGCTGATCCATATCCAACGATGGTTTATCACTCTCTGGCTTACCGACAATGCGAGCCGGCACACCGGCGGCTGTAGTATGGGGAGGTACAGCCTGTAATACCACTGACCCCGCACCAATTTTGGCACCGCGCCCAACTTCGATATTTCCCAAAATTTTTGCACCCGCGCCAATCATTACACCTTCGCGGATCTTCGGATGACGGTCGCCACTGGTTTTACCGGTACCCCCTAAAGTGACGGATTGGAGAATAGAAACATCATTCTCGACCACGGCGGTTTCACCAATCACAATACCAGTCGCGTGGTCCAACATAATGCCGCAACCAATAGTTGCTGCGGGGTGGATATCCACACCAAAAGCGACAGAAACTTGATTTTGCAGATAAATTGCCAGTGCTTTACGATCCTGCGCCCACAACCAGTGGCCGATACGATAGGCCTGTAGAGCATGGAAACCTTTCAGGTATAACAATGGCGTAGAGTATTTATCAACCGCTGGGTCGCGCAATCGCACCGCCAAAATATCGCGGGCTGCAGATACAATCATTTGCGCATCAGCACGATAGGCATCTTCGACCACTTCGCGGATGGCAATCGCGGGCATGATAGGATTTGCCAGTTTATTCGCCAGAATATAGCTCAGTGCGCTGCCTAAATTCTCATGCTTCAATAATGTCGCATGAAAAAAACTTGCCAGCATGGGTTCACACTCGGCCAATGCTCGCGCTTCTGATTTAATGCTACTCCAAACCAGCTCTAACTCTTCTGACGACATTGCAGACTCCTACCCATAAACAAGCGACTTCGGGGAACGACCGAAGCGACTAACGCCTTTGTACCTTGAAGCGGCAACATCAAGGATTGTGGCTATATATTTATTATTTTATTACCGCTGAACAACTAAATGCCGCTTTTCTCATCTTTTTTGGTCCGACCCAATAAGGTCAGTGCCGCTTCACGCGCATTTTTGTGGCTGTACAGCACCTGATAAATTTGTTCAGTGATTGGCATCTCTACACCATTACGCTGAGCCAGCGCCAGAACTTCCTTGGTATTGCGGTAACCTTCAACCACTTGACCAATTTTATCCTGCGCTTCTTGTACACCTAACCCCTGCCCAAGCATGATGCCAAACCGACGGTTACGGGATTGGTTATCTGTGCAGGTTAGCACCAAATCACCTAGCCCTGCCATGCCCATAAAGGTAGAGGGATCAGCACCTAATGCAGAACCAAGACGCGTCATTTCTGCCAAGCCACGGGTTATCAATGCGGTTCGCGCATTTGCGCCAAAACCAATACCATCGGACATCCCAGCCCCAATCGCAATCACGTTTTTAACCGCGCCACCCAGTTGCACCCCGATAAAGTCAGGATTGCTGTAAACACGGAAACTTTTGCCACAGTGCAACAGCTGTTGCAGATCCTCACTAAACTGCACATCAGTCGATGCCAGTGCAATGGCAGTAGGTAAACCAGCGGCCAGCTCTTTGGCAAAGGTCGGCCCAGAAACCACAGCCAGCGGGATACTCTCTCCCAGCACTTCGCGCGCGACATCTGCCAGCAAGCGGCCGGTTTCTGCCTCAAGCCCTTTGGTTGCCCAAACAATACGCGCATCTGGGCGTAAGTGTGGTTTGAGCTGGTTCAATACCGCCCCGAAGACATGGCTGGGGACGACTACCAGCACATCGCGACTGGCTGCCAGCGCACGTGCCAGGTCAGTTTCCAATAACAATGTATCGGGGAAAGGGACATCGGGCAGGAAAGCCTGGTTACAACGGTCTTGTTGCAGGGTTTGAATATGTTTAGGGTCGTGACCCCATAACACGACTTGATGGCCATTACGCGCCAGCGTAATGGCTAATGCGGTGCCGTAAGATCCGGCACCGATGACAGTCATTGAAGCATGGGTGGTGTTCATCAGGCATCCTGACGTTGTTCAGCACCTTCGCCTTCAGCCTGCTGTTGCAGATAGTTCATGAACAGGGCATCAAAGTTAACCGGTGCCAGATTCAGCTGTGGGAAAGTACCGCGAGAAACCAAGCTAGTGATGCATTCGCGCGCATACGGGAACAGAATGTTCGGGCAGTATGCACCTAAGCAATGGGCCAGTTGGGTGCCGTCGATACCTGCGATGGAGAAGATGCCCCCCTGCTGTACTTCACACAGGAAGGCCGTTTCTTCGCCTAAAGAGGCAGTAACAGTCACACGCAGTACCACTTCATACACATCTTCAGCCAGCTGACTGGAAGCAGTATCAAGATCAAGTTTAACTTCTGGCTGCCAATCCTGCTGGAAAACCTGCGGAGCATTGGGTGCTTCGAAGGAGATATCTTTGGTGTAGATACGTTGGATCTGGAAAGCCATCTCGGTGTTGTTTTGTTCTGACATGTGTATAGATACCCTAAAGTTAGACGTCCTTAATTAAACAGCACTTTCGCCGTGAGCTCTTTCCATTAAATTAATGGGACCCACTGACGAGTTAAAGCAGTGGGTCAAGCCCGCCGCGCGCATCCAGGGCATGTAAATCATCACAGCCTCCGATATGCTGCCCATCAATAAATACCTGAGGTACCGTCGTCCGCCCGCTACGAGCAATCATCTCTTCACGTTTGGCTAGGTCGTTATCAATTGCGATTTCATGAAAAGCGGCACCTTTACTGTTCAGTAGCGCCTTAGCACGATGACAGAATGGGCATGTTGCTTTGGTATAAATCTCAATTTTCGCCATGGTATACCTCAGTTAAAGTTACAATTTATTGATATAGCGAATATAAATATTACTTACCGCGAGCCAGTGGCAGATTCTCGCCACTCCAGCCGGAGATACCTTCTTTCAAGGTAAAGACCCGTTCAAAACCAGCTTTGTTCAGCAGCTCAGCTGAAGCACGGGAGGTTGTCCCTGTGGCACAAACCACAATGACGGGCTGTGCTTTGTGCTTTTCCAACTCAGCCAGATTGCCGTTTTTAATATCACTTGGCAGCAAATTAATTGAGCTGGCGATATGACCCTTGCGGTAATCATCACGAGTGCGGATATCAACCACAACCGCATCTTCTTTATTAATCAGGCGCGTCGCTTCACCACGAGTAATCTCTTTGACTTTTGACAGCGTCGTTTTAAAGCTGGTGAAAATGACGGCGACGAACAACGCCACCCAAGCCAAGCTCAACACCGGATGCTGGCTAATGAATTGCATAATTTCTTGCAACATGGGGGTAAAAACTCCCGTTAGTTAGGGGATAATATTCAAGGTCACAGAGTATACCTGCGCGTTGCGGCAAATACAGCCAATATGCAAGTGCTATTGCAGAAACTGCGAGCAATCTCGGGAAGTTTTGTTGTCCCTTTGATGATTTTTACGCAAAACCCCACACCAATGTTGATCTCTTTGGGCTATTTTTAACCTGTTTTGTAGTAAATTACCGCCTTTCTAATAAGAAAGAGGTTATGCAATGTCGAGCACTAAAAAACCGCTGGTTCTGACAATTCTGGATGGCTATGGCCACCGCGAAGAACAGCAAGATAATGCTATTCTGAATGCTAAAACACCGGTTATGGACAAGTTATGGCAGCAACAGCCTCATACCTTGATTGCCGCTTCAGGTCTGGATGTTGGTTTGCCGGATGGGCAAATGGGTAACTCCGAAGTGGGTCACGTCAATCTGGGCGCGGGTCGTATTGTTTACCAGGATTTGACCCGCCTCGACAAAGAAATCAAAGATGGTGATTTTTTCACTAATCTAACCCTGACTGCCGCCGTTGATAAAGCGGTTAAAGCAGGCAAAGCTATCCATATCATGGGCCTGCTATCTGCCGGTGGTGTGCATAGTCATGAAGACCACATTTTAGCGATGGTTGAACTAGCGGCTAAACGTGGTGCTACAGCAATTTACTTACATGCATTCCTCGATGGCCGTGACACCCCGCCGCGCAGTGCTGAGCCTTCACTGAAACGATTCACTGAAAAGTTTGCAGCGCTGGGTAAAGGCCGCATTGCTTCTATCATTGGTCGCTACTATGCCATGGATCGCGATAACCGCTGGGATCGTGTACAGCTGGCCTACGACTTGCTGACTCAGGCAAAAGGCGAATTCACCGCAGATAACGCGGTTGTCGGCCTGCAAGCAGCCTATGCACGCAATGAAAATGATGAATTCGTCAAACCAACCGTTATTCAGGCCGCAGGCGAACCCGATGCAGCCATGAACGATGGTGACGCGTTGATTTTCATGAACTTCCGTGCTGACCGTGCCCGCCAAATCACGCGTACCTTTGTGAATGCGGACTTTGACGGTTTCAAACGCGATAAAGTGGTTAACTTCGGCGATTTTATTATGCTGACCGAGTATGCTGCTGATATTAAAGTTGCCTGTGCCTATCCACCAGCTTCACTGGAGAATACCTTTGGTGAGTGGCTGATGAAGCATGACAAAACACAGTTGCGCATTTCTGAAACCGAAAAATATGCTCACGTCACTTTCTTCTATAACGGCGGCGTTGAAGAGCCGTTTAAAGGTGAAGATCGCATTCTGATTAACTCACCGAAAGTGGCAACCTATGACCTGCAACCAGAAATGAGTTCAGCAGAACTGACTGAGAAATTGGTCGGGGCTATCGCCAGCGGTAAATATGATGTGATCATTTGTAACTACCCGAATGGCGATATGGTCGGCCATACCGGTGATTATGATGCCGCAGTAAAAGCAGTAGAAACTCTGGATAATTGCATTGAACAAGTGGTTGCTGCCGTGAAAGCAGTGGATGGTCAATTACTGATCACCGCAGACCACGGCAACGCTGAACAAATGCGTGACCCGGCGACCGGCCAGGCGCACACCGCCCATACCAGCCTGCCTGTTCCGCTGATTTATGTCGGTAATAAAGAAGTGAAAGCAGTCGAAGGTGGCAAACTTTCTGATATCGCTCCAACCATGCTGTCACTGATGGAAATGGAAATCCCGCAAGAGATGACTGGTAAGCCGCTGTTCATCGTGGAATAATCCTTCGTTATGAAGGAAAAGGCGTCATTTGCAATATCAATGGTTACGGAAGATACCCTCACCGGCAATACAGAGCACTTGTCTGCGTTACCGAATAAGTTGATGCGTCGTCCGTGGTCAGCACTGTACGCCAGCGTTTTTTGCGCTGGCGTATTGTTGTTGCCATTATCCAGCCATGCTGCTGATGCCCCTGCTGCAAAAACAGCAGATAACAAAACCCAGTTGAAAACTATTCAGCAAGATATCGCTGAAAAAGAAAAAAGCGTTCAGCAACAAAAACAGCAACGTAGTGCCTTGCTCGATCAGTTGAAACAACAGGAAAACACCATTGCTCAGGCCAGTCGCAGCTTGCGCGAAACCCAAGGTACCCTGACTGAACTAGACAAAGATATTGCCAGCCTTACCGCCTCAATTGGTAAGCTGCAAAGGCAGCAATCTCAGCAGCAAAACTTGCTATCAAAACAACTTGATGCAGCCTTCAAGCAAGGCCAGCACAGCGGTTTACAACTCATTTTAAGTGGTGAAGAGAGCCAACGCAGTGAGCGTATTTTGGCCTATTTCAGTTATCTCAATGAAGCTCGACAAAAATCTATTGAGGAATTGAAACAAACCCGTACCGATTTATCTGTTGAGAAAAAAACGCTAGAGCAAAAGAAAAACCAGCAAAAAGTTTTATTGGATGAGCAGAAAGCTCAGCAGCAAAAGTTGGAAGAAGCTCGAACTGCACGCAAGAAAACCCTCACTTCGTTGGAAGCCTCGCTGGAAAAAGATCAACAAGGTCTGGCGGAGCTGAAACTGAACGAATCACGTTTGCGCGATCAAATAGCCAAAGCCGAACGTGAAGCCAAAGCACGTGCAGAGCGGGAAGCGAAAGAAGCGGCCCGTGTTCGCGAACAAGTTAAAGCCAAAGAGCAGCAAGCCAAGAAAACCGGTTCCAGTTACAAACCTAGTGAAAGTGAGCGCTCATTAATGGCGCGAACCGGTGGCTTGGGGCGTCCAGGTGGTCAAGCTGTCTGGCCCGTTAGGGGTAACGTAACCCATCGCTTCGGCGAAGCCTTGCAAGGTGAACTCCGCTGGAAAGGTATGGTCATTTCCGCGCCGGAAGGAAGCGAAGTCAAAGCGATTGCGGATGGCCGGGTGCTACTGGCAGACTGGTTGCAGGGGTATGGCCTGGTCGTAGTGGTTGAGCACGGCAAAGGTGATATGAGTTTATATGGTTATAACCAAAGCGCGCTGGTGAATGTTGGCGCTCAGGTGAAAGCAGGCCAGCCGATAGCACTGGTCGGCACCAGTGGCGGTCAGGGTGAGCCATCACTCTATTTCGAAATTCGCCGTCAGGGGCAAGCTGTTAACCCACAACCTTGGTTAGGAAGATAGAGAACAACATTAGGGAACACCTATTGCGCCATTTCAATACACACCGGTTAATCATCGTAAGCACACTACTCATCGCTAACACCTCACTGGCAGGTAAACTTTCCATTGTTATTGATGACTTTGGTTATCGCCCGCAGAACGAAAACAAGGTGTTACAGATGCCACTGCCTATTTCGGTGGCTATATTACCTAATGCCCCCTATGCCAAAGAGATGGCTATCAAAGCCCATAATCAAGGGCGAGAAATCCTGATCCACCTGCCGATGGCACCGCTGAGTAAACAACCGCTAGAACGCGATACATTACAGCCATCAATGAGTACCGAAGAGATCCAGCGTATCATTCGCCAAGCGGTTAATAACGTCCCTTACGCTACCGGCATGAATAACCACATGGGCAGCGCTATGACCTCCAGCTTACCGGGCATGCAGAAAGTCATGCAGGCACTGGAGCACTATCAACTCTATTTCCTCGACAGTGTGACCATAGGCAATAGTCAAGCCAGCCGCGCTGCAGAAGGCACTGGTGTCAAAGTGATTAAGCGCAAAGTCTTTTTGGATGACTCACAAAATGAAGCCGCGATCCGCCAACAATTTAACCGCGCAGTAGAACTGGCGCGCCGAAATGGCTCAGCTATTGCGATTGGACACCCGCATCCGGCCACCATTAAAGTGCTGCAACAGATGTTGCCTCAATTACCTGCGGATATTGTATTGGTTAAAGCAAGTGCTCTGCTAAATGAACCGGTACACAATATTACTGAACATAATAAAAGTGGCAGCAGCACTGTTTCTCCGGACAAATCAAAACCACGCGACCCGGCCAAAGGCCAGCGTTTGAAAGCTATCAAGCAATGCAACGCGAAAGCTAGCTATGCTCCAGAGAAAATCTACGCCGATAAGATGTTTATTGTTTTAGGTGAGAGCTTGATGCAAAGCCCGGCAGTGACATTTGTGCAGAAACATTGGCAGCAATATTTCCCGCCAGCGGTACCCGTGACTCCGGTTGAGAAATCGACAGTCGATGAATCTAAAGCTAACAATCAGTAAAATGGGGCAGTCATCACCTGACTGCCCCGCTTTCATCCTTGCAACTTCAAGGGAGAAAAGGCAATACCCAAAGTCATTGGAGTTGCAGGTAGGCGGCCAGCAAACTCATCCCGATGAGCTTACTTATTTTAAGGTCAAAATCAGTAAGTGATTCGGGTGAGTGCGCACAGCCAACACCCCAGCAACTTCAAGGCCGAAGGGTATTTTAATCCCAGTTTAATATTACCTTACCTGACTTACCCGAACGCATGGCGTCAAAGCCCTGCTGGAACTCATCGATGGAGAAACGATGGGTGATAATCGGGGTTAAATCCAAACCAGATTGAATCAATGCGGCCATTTTGTACCAGGTTTCAAACATCTCTCGGCCATAAATTCCTTTGATAAACAGCCCCTTAAAAATCACCTGATTCCAGTCGATAGACATATCAGATGGCGGTATCCCCAGCATTGCAATACGGCCACCGTGATTCATTGAATTAAGCAATGCACGGAATGCTGGCGGCGCACCAGACATTTCCAAACCGACATCAAACCCTTCAGTCATCCCCAGTTCTGCCATCACATCATTCAGGTTTTCTTTGTTGACGTTAACCGCGCGAGTCACACCCATTTTCCGCGCCAGATCCAGACGGTACTCATTCACATCAGTGATGACAACATGGCGAGCGCCGACATGCTTACACACCGCAGCAGCCATGATACCAATCGGGCCTGCGCCGGAAACAAGCACATCTTCCCCAACTAAATCAAAGGATAACGCGGTGTGTACTGCATTACCGAAGGGATCAAAAATGGCAGCGAGTTCATCAGAAATATTGTCAGGAATTTTGAAGGCATTAAAGGCCGGAATCACCAGATATTCTGCAAAAGAACCCGGACGATTCACACCGACACCCACGGTATTGCGGCAGAGATGGGTACGGCCGCCGCGACAGTTACGGCAATGCCCACAGGTAATATGACCTTCGCCAGACACCCGGTCACCAATATTAAAACCTTTAACTTCCTGACCGATAGCCACAACTTCACCGACATATTCGTGACCGACGACCATCGGAACAGGAATAGTTTTTTGTGACCATTCATCCCAGTTATAAATATGCACATCAGTACCACAAATAGCAGTTTTGCGAATTTTGATCATGATGTCGTTGTGGCCCAGCTCCGGCTGCGGCACGTTGGTCATCCAAATACCTTCTTCTGCCTTCAGTTTAGCCAACGCTTTCATAGATGATGCTTTCATGAGTATTCCTTACGCAATAACGTTAAGCTGTTTGCCAATACGGATGAAGGCTTCAACAGCCCGCTCAACCTGCTCTGGCGTATGGTCTGCTGACATCTGGGTACGGATCCGCGCCTGACCTTTCGGCACCACCGGATAGAAGAAGCCTGTAACGTAAATACCCTCTTTCAGCAATGCATTGGCAAATTCTTGCGCCAATGTCGCGTCACCGAGCATGACGGGAATAATGGCGTGATCGGCACCAGCTAAGGTGAAACCGGCGGCACTCATTTTCTCGCGGAATAAACGCGCATTTGACCACAAGCGATCGCGCAGTTCAGCACCGTCTTCCAAAAGCGATAACACTTCAATAGAAGCCGCTACAATTGCTGGTGCTAATGAGTTTGAGAACAAATACGGTCGTGAACGCTGGCGCAACCACTCAACCACTTCTTTGCGACCGGCAGTATAACCACCTGATGCCCCACCCAGCGCTTTGCCCAAGGTGCCAGTGATAATATCAACGCGATCCATCACTTCGCAGTATTCATGAGTACCACGACCATTCGCACCAACAAAGCCAACGGCATGAGAGTCATCGACCATCACTAATGCCTGATACTCATCAGCCAGATCACAAACACCTTTCAGGTTGGCAATCACACCATCCATAGAAAACACACCGTCAGTTGCAATCATAATATGGCGTGCGCCATCTGCTTTGGCTTGTTCCAGCTGTGCTTTCAATTCGCTCATATCATTATTGGCATAGCGATAACGCTTGGCTTTACATAGCCGCACTCCATCAATGATTGAAGCATGATTTAGCGCATCAGAAATAATCGCATCCTCTGGCCCAAGCAGGGTTTCAAACAAACCGCCGTTAGCATCAAAACAAGATGAATAAAGGATTGCGTCATCCATTCCCAGGAAACTGGCCAGCTTCTGTTCCAGCTCTTTATGAGTATCTTGAGTACCACAGATAAACCGCACCGAGGCCATACCAAAGCCATGAGTGTCCATGCCTTTTTTGGCCGCTGCGATCAGGCGAGGATGGTTTGCCAAACCTAAATAGTTGTTGGCACAGAAATTAATGACATGGCGACCATCCGCCACAGCAATATCTGCTTGCTGAGCGGAAGTGATGATCCGCTCATTTTTATACAGCCCTTCAGCACGGGTCGTTTTGAGTTGTTGTTCTAATTGCTGATAAAAGGCGTTTCTATCAAAAGGCAGGGACATGCGGTTATCTCCAGAATGGGCAGTTTCACCGTACATTTTACTGCCTGAAGGGTGAACTGACGAGAAACCTTATCTTATATTATAAAAAATGCAGCACATATCACGGTGAACATTCCGAATGCGGCAGAGAAACAGAGAGATTAGCCCCTTCCGGCTGTGCGCTATCCTATGAAATGTTATGATAACGGCAAATAGAGCGTGGGGCATTGTGCCCGACCAAGAAGATTAGCAAGGGTGAACCTGATGATTATCGTCACTGGCGGCGCCGGTTTCATTGGCAGCAACATCGTTAAGGCACTGAATAATATCGGCTATAAAGATATTCTGGTTGTGGATAACCTGAAAGACGGCACCAAATTCGTCAATCTGGTTGATCTGGATATCGCTGATTACATGGATAAAGAAGATTTTGTTGCCAGCATTGTTGCAGGTGATGATATGGGTGATATCGACGCGATTTTCCACGAGGGTGCCTGTTCTTCCACCACTGAGTGGGATGGCAAATACATGATGGATAACAACTATCAGTATTCTAAAGATATCCTGCATTTCTGTCTCGATCGTGGAATCCCATTCCTGTATGCCTCTTCCGCTGCCACCTACGGCGGGCGAACTGATAACTTCATTGAAGACCGTCAGTACGAGCAACCTCTTAATGTTTATGGCTATTCCAAATTCCTGTTCGATCAATATGTGCGCGAAATTCTGCCACAAGCTGATTCACAGATTTGCGGGTTCCGTTATTTTAACGTTTATGGCCCACGTGAAGGCCATAAAGGCAGCATGGCGAGCGTTGCTTTCCATCTGAATAACCAGATCAATGCTGGCGAAAACCCTAAATTATTCTCCGGCAGTGAAAACTTCAAACGCGACTTCATTTATGTTGGCGATGTTGCTGACGTGAATCTGTGGTTCTGGCAAAACGGTGTATCCGGTATTTTCAACTGCGGTACAGGTCGTGCGGAATCTTTCCAGGCAGTTGCCGATGCAGTGGTGGATTTCCACCAAAGCGGGCCAGTGGAATACATTGAATTCCCTGAAAAACTGAAAGGCCGCTATCAGGCATACACGCAAGCTGATCTCACTAATTTGCGTGCTGCCGGCTACGACAAGCCGTTCAAAACCGTCGCCGAAGGCGTCAAAGAATACCTGACCTGGCTCAATCGCTCAGTCTAAATAACTTGCTGCAAGGAATTGATAAACGGTATGAAAATACTGGTCATCGGCCCTTCTTGGGTTGGCGATATGATGATGTCGCAAAGTCTTTACCGCACCCTGAAGGCCGAATATCCGGCAGCAGATATTGATGTGATGGCACCCGCGTGGTGCCGTCCGCTTTTGGCCAGAATGCCGGAAGTTCGCCATGCCGTCCCGATGCCGTTAGGTCATGGGGTTTTTGCTTTTGAGGAGCGTCGCCGCTTAGGGTTGGCCCTGCGCGAAACAGGCTATGATCGCGCTTACGTGTTACCAAACTCGTTTAAATCTGCCTTGATACCTTATTTTTCAGGGATTAAACAGCGCACTGGCTGGCGTGGCGAGATGCGCTACTTCTTGCTCAATGACATGCGCATTCTGGATAAACAAGCGTTTCCGATGATGGTTCAGCGCTATGTTGCATTGGCCTATGATAAAGAGCGCATTCACTCAGCCAATGATTTGCCTCAGCCTTTGCTATGGCCACAATTGCAGGTTCAGGATGAAGAAATTGCAGAAATTACTGCGTCATTCAACCTGACAGATAACGGCCCAATTATTGGTTTCTGCCCTGGAGCAGAGTTTGGCCCGGCAAAACGCTGGCCACATTATCACTATGCCGCGTTGGCCCAGAAACTGATTGATACTGGCTACCAAGTTATCTTGTTAGGCTCAGCCAAAGATAATGAAGCCGGTGAAGAAATTCGTCAGGCGCTGGATGAAAGCGCTCGCGAGTATTGCCTCAACTTCGCTGGCCAAACATCATTGGATCAAGCCGTGGTAATGATTGCTGCCTGTAACGCTGTGGTCAGTAATGACTCAGGTTTGATGCATGTGGCAGCGGCATTAAATAAGCCATTAGTGGCTTTATATGGCCCAAGCAGCCCAGATTTCACGCCACCTCTGTCTGACAAAGCCACGGTTATTCGCCTGATTACCGGCTATCACAAAGTGCGCAAAGGCGACAGCGCGCAAGGTTATCATCAGAGTTTGATTGATATCCAACCCGAACAAGTGATGACTGCCCTTGAGAAACAACTCTCAGCACAATCTAGCTCTGTGAAAGAGGGCGATTAATGCATGTATTGATCGTTAAAACCTCATCAATGGGCGATGTTTTACATACATTACCCGCGCTGACTGATGCCATGAATGCCATTCCCGGTATTCGCTTTGATTGGGTGGTAGAAGAGGGTTTCAGCCAAATCCCTGGTTGGCATCCTGCGGTGGATAAAGTGATCCCGGTAGCTATCCGCCGTTGGCGTAAAAATTGGTTTGGTAGTGATACCCGGCAAGAGCGCTGTGATTTTAAACGTGTTGTGCAGCTGCGCAGTTATGATGTGGTGATTGATGCTCAGGGGCTAATTAAGAGTGCCGCACTGATTACCCGCATCGCCAAAGGGGTTCGACATGGCCCAGATTGCAAAAGTGCCCGTGAACCCTTTGCCAGTTGGTTTTATAACTGCCGCCATGATATTGATACGAAACAACATGCCGTTGAGCGCATACGCCAATTGTTTGCTAAAAGTCTTAGCTATGACAAACCAGAAAGTGTTGGCGATTATGCTATTGCGCAACGCTTTTTAAACGAATTGCCCAACGATGCTGGTCAGTATCTGGTCTTCCTGCATGCGACCACTCGCGACAGTAAACATTGGCCTGAGAGCCATTGGCGGAAACTGATTGAGCTGGTTGCACCGACAGGTTTAAAAATTAAATTACCCTGGGGTGCAGAGCATGAGCATCAACGCGCTTTGCGGCTGGCAGAGAATTTCCCTCATGTTGAGGTATTGCCTAAACTCAGTCTCCAGCAGGTGGCAGAGGTTCTTGCGGGTGCAAAAGCGGTGGTTTCCGTTGATACCGGTCTTAGCCATCTGACCGCCGCACTGGATCGCCCCAACATTACCCTGTTCGGCCCAACAGATCCTGGTTTGATTGGCGGCTACGGGAAAAATCAGATTGCGGTGATTTCCGAGCAAAAAAGCATGGATACCATTACCGCTCAAACCATTATGGCACAATTGGAAACATTGATTTCATAAGCGATTATTATTTCTCGCCAAATTATGGCTGCTTAGAAAGTCCGTTAATAAACATTAATTGTATAATAACAATCGGCTCTGATAATTATCTAAGCCGATTGGTCTCGGTATTCAAATGGTTAAGTAACGCTAATATATTACATTAGCTATTAAGCGAGTCTATTAAGCCACTTTTGGCTAATAACACCTCATAATTTTCTCTACGTATTTAATTAATTACTCAATACAACCCGATAAAACTTAAACTTTATGAACACGCGATAAACCGCTGATTAAAAAATAATTACCCGCTAAAAATATCACTATTGAATAAGTTGAAGATATGTACAGCTGCACAATTATCGTTTTATGTGGATAATGAAAACTATTCTCATCTTTAGACAAGAAAAATCAATTCTATCCCCGTCATTCGTTGAAATTTTATATTCTTTTTTATAAATACCCTTACCCTGCTCTGGTTATCGAGCAGCCCCAGTGGAAAAGAGCCTTTCTTGCTCAAATATGGTATTATTCTTAATAATCCATATAAATGAAATTGATAGAATGTTGCTGCGTTTATATCAGGTACTACTCTACCTTATTCAACCTCTGATTTGGCTGCGATTACTATTACGTAGCCGTAAAGCTCCCGCTTATCGCAAGCGCTGGGGGGAACGTTATGGTTTTTGTGCCGGTAAAGTTGTTGCTGGCGGTATCATGCTGCATTCAGTTTCAGTTGGTGAAACACTGGCTGCTATCCCATTAGTCAGAGCATTACGCCATCGCTATCCATACTTGCCCATTACCGTGACTACCATGACCCCCACCGGTTCTGAGCGTGTTCAGTCCGCTTTTGGCAAAGATGTTCACCACGTTTATCTACCCTACGACCTTCCTGGCTCCGTGAACCGTTTTCTTGATCAGGTTAATCCTAAACTGGTCATCATCATGGAAACTGAATTGTGGCCAAACCTTATTAATGCACTGCACCGTCGCAAAATACCTTTAGTGATTGCCAATGCACGCCTTTCTGCCCGCTCCGCTGCTGGCTATAAAAAGATCGGTAGCTTCATCCGTAATATGCTGCAACGGATCACGCTGATTGCCGCACAAAATCAAGAAGATGGCGACCGTTTCATTGAATTGGGCCTAAGGCGTTCACAACTGACGGTGACCGGTAGTCTGAAGTTCGATATCTCTGTAACACCTGAGTTAGCCGCCAGGGCCGTCACATTACGCCGCCAGTGGGCCCCACATCGCCCGGTTTGGATCGCGACCAGTACCCACGACGGCGAAGAAACTATCTTGCTGGAAGCCCATCGCCAATTATTACAGCAGTTCCCGACATTGCTGCTTATTCTGGTGCCACGTCACCCAGAACGCTTCCCAAAAGCGATTGAATTAACACAAAAAGCAGGGCTGAGTTACACATTACGCAGCAAAGGCGAAGTGCCTTCAAGCAGCACACAAGTGGTAATAGGCGATACTATGGGCGAGCTAATGCTGCTATACGGTATTGCTGATTTAGCTTTTGTTGGCGGCAGCTTGGTTGAGCGTGGCGGCCATAATCCATTGGAAGCGGCGGCGCATGCCATCCCAGTATTGATGGGGCCACATACGTTTAACTTTAAAGATATCTGTGCCAAGCTGGAACAAGCTGAAGGGTTGATTACGGTAACCGATACCCTGTCGCTGGTGAAAGAAATCTCTCTGTTACTCACGGATGAAGATTGTCGCCTCTACTATGGTCGCCATGCAGTTGATGTATTGCATGAAAACCAGGGCGCGCTGCAACGATTATTGCACTTGCTGGAGCCTTATCTACCGCAACGGAGCCACTAAATGAGTGCCAAAAAACGCCTGTCGGTGGTGATGATTGTTAAAAATGAAGCCTCACTGCTGGCAGATTGCTTGGCATCAGTTACTTGGGCTGATGAAATAGTGGTATTGGATTCAGGAAGTAAAGATGAAACCGTCGCACTGGCTGAACAATATGGTGCAAAAGTTTACAGCAACACAGAATGGCCCGGTTACGGTAAGCAACGGCAATTAGCCCAGCAATATGCGACTGGCGATTATATTTTGATGCTGGATGCTGATGAGCGTGTAACGCCAGAGCTTAAAAGTGCGATCGAAACTGTGTTATTGGCACCAGAAGAAGGTGCGGTTTATAGCTGCGCCAGGCGCAACCTGTTTTTAGGCCGTTTTATGCGACATAGCGGCTGGTATCCCGACAAAGTCACTCGGCTATATCCACGTGAGAAATACCGTTACAACGATGATTTAGTCCATGAATCACTTGATAGCGGTTCTGCAAAAGTCATTCCACTCGCGGGTGATTTGCTGCATCTCACCTGTCGTGACTTTTTTGCCTTTCAACGAAAACAACTCAACTATGCTCAGGCTTGGGCAAATCAACGTTATCAACAAGGTAAAAGTTGCAGTTATTTTGCGATTATCAGCCATACTCTCGGGGCATTCTGTAAGACATGGCTATTACGTGCCGGCTTCCTCGATGGGAAACAAGGGCTATTGCTAGCGGTAGTCAACGCGCAATATACCTTTAATAAATATGCAGCTCTGTGGGCACTGAGCCATCAATATCAGAAAAGTGAGAATTCATGATCACTAAAGCCATCTATCCGGGGACATTTGATCCTATTACCAATGGGCATTTGGACTTGCTCACCCGCGCCTCAAAAATGTTTAGCCATGTGATCCTGGCAATTGCAGATAGCTCCAGCAAGAAACCGATGTTTACTTTGGCCGAGCGGGTCGCATTAGCAAAGCAAGTCACGGCATCACTGAAGAATGTGGAAGTTCTGGGGTTTAGTGAGCTGATGGCTGAGTTTGCCAAAAAACATGATGCGAATATTTTAGTGCGAGGTTTACGCTCGGTCTCTGATTTCGAGTATGAATGGCAACTGGCAAATATGAACCGTCACCTAATGCCAAAACTGGAAAGTGTCTTCCTGATGCCATCAGAAAAATGGTCGTTTATCTCTTCTTCATTGGTGAAAGAAGTGGCGCGCCACGGTGGCGACATCACGCCATTTCTTCCTACACCGGTCACCAAAGCATTGATGACAAAACTAGCTAAATAGAACTAATGCTGGCAGTGGCGACAAAAAAAGGTGCTGCGCTGTCCATGTTTTGCAATTTCAATCACATTGCCACAGCGTCGACATAATTCGCCTGCCCGCCCGTATACCTGTAATTCTTGCGCGAAATAACCCGGTTTGCCATCTGATTGTAAAAAATCGCGCAATGTGGTGCCCCCCTGCTCAATGGAATGCAATAACACGGCTTTGATTGTTGCCACCAGCTGCGTTATCTCGGTTTCGGTTAATGACCCGGCTGCACGTTCCGGCAGAATACCCGCCGTGAATAGCGACTCACTGGCATAGATGTTACCAACTCCGACCACGACTTTGTTATCCATTAGCCATTGCTTAACTACAGTGCGTTTATTGCGTGACATTTCAAACAGATATTCAGCAGTAAACTCATCACTTAAGGGTTCTGGCCCTAAATGAGATAATACATTGCTGGTTTCAAGATCTTTTGCCCATAACCAGGCACCAAAGCGACGCGGATCGGTATACCGCAGTATTTTACCATTACTGATAACCAAATCGACGTGATCGTGTTTTTCCGCTTCGGTTTCTTCTGGCAAGATGCGCAGGCTACCTGACATCCCCAGATGTACGATAATCCAGCCAGTCTTCAGCTCTATCAGTAAATATTTCGCTCTACGTTGAACACTTAACACCGGCTGATCACTGAGTGCGAGGATTTCATCAGAAACCGGCCAGCGTAAGCGGGCATTTCTAACCACGGCGTAAAGAATAGTTTGACCGACAAGATAAGGTTCGATCCCGCGTCGGCTGGTCTCAACTTCTGGTAATTCCGGCATGCAACCTCCCTAAACGTCTCTCACTGGACTTTATATAATAAAAAACCCGGCCGAGGCCGGGTTTTCTTAATCCACCAAAATTAAAATTATTTAATTTTAGCTTCTTTGTAGATCACGTGTTGACGGACAACTGGATCGAATTTCTTCAGTTCCAATTTTTCCGGCTTAGTACGCTTGTTCTTCGTAGTGGTATAGAAGTGACCAGTACCAGCAGAAGAAACTAGCTTGATCTTCTCGCGAACACCTTTAGCCATGATTCAGTTCCTTAATACTTCTCACCGCGGGCGCGAATTTCGGCCAAGACCGTTTCGATACCCTTCTTATCAATAACACGCATACCTTTAGCAGATACACGCAGAGTTACAAAGCGCTTCTCGCCCTCAACCCAAAAACGGTGAGAGTGAAGGTTCGGCAGAAAACGGCGTTTGGTCGCGTTCATTGCGTGGGAACGGTTGTTACCGCTCACCGGGCGCTTGCCAGTAACTTGGCAGACTCGGGACATGTCTATTCTCCAAAAATCAAATCAGCTCGAGCTTCGTATAGGATTTGGCCGCCTCGTCAGGCTTTAGAGCCCATCTCAGCAAATTCACTGAGAAGACTCACTGTCATCAGGTCAGAAACCCCTGTCACCAGGTTATAAACCTGCTGAGATAGGCTCTTCACGCCAAACCCAAGATTCTCAAAGGTGGCGTAGTATACGCTCTGAAGCGTAAGTGCTCAAGTCCCGAACAGCTAAAGATCCAGAAAGGATCAATTATTATTGCTCTAAAGCCATCCCCGTTCAGCAAATGAGACACATTCACCTCGGCCAACCACTAAATGATCGAGCACTCGAATATCTAATAATGAACAGGCTTTTATCACCTGCGTGGTCATCAAACGGTCGGCTTGGCTCGGTTCAGCCTTACCCGAAGGGTGATTATGCGCTAGAATCAGCGCGGCGGCATTAACCTTAAGCGCTTCACGCACAATTTCCCTCGGATGAATCTCAACGCTACTGATGGTACCAGTAAACATCTCCTCATGGCGAATAACACGATGCTGGTTATCCAAAAACATCACTAAAAAAATCTCTCGTTCGCGATGGGAAAGAATATTTTGTAGAAACTTTTGGGTTATCTCGGGATTTTGCAGGACACTTTCCTGCATCAAGTGGGATGAAAAACAGCGGCCAGCCAGTTCTGCAATGGCCTGAATCTGGCTATATTTCGAAACACCAATCCCTTTTTTAGCACATAACGCCTGATAATCCGCAGATATCAGCCCATAAAGTGAACCGAATTCTTCAATCAAGTACTCAGCCATCTGCATGACATGCATTCCCGGAATACCTGTACGCAGAAAAATAGCGAGTAACTCGGCATCCGTCAGTACCGCAGCACCATATTTAAGTAATTTCTCCCTTGGGGCAACCTGCCCATACCACTCTTCCATACCTGGCCCCCCGTTATCCCTAAACCGCGTGGGCAGCATGCCATAAGATGTTTTACTCGACTAAGTCGCCGTGAGCCACATGCGTAACGTCTCGCAAAATTAGCGATTGATGGCATCAGGGAACGTCCTGATAGCTAATCTACTCAATGGTTATGCTAAAATATTGCCTCTTACAGCTTTCATTCGGACAATCATGATGACGGGACTCTCCGGCAAACATATTGTGCTCGGGATTAGCGGAGGTATCGCCGCGTATAAATCTCCTGAGCTGGTACGCCGCTTGCGCGACAGGGGCGCAGAGGTGCGCGTGGTGATGACTCACGCGGCAAAAGCGTTCATTACGCCACTCACGTTGCAAGCAGTCTCGGGCTACTCCGTCTCTGATGATTTACTCGACCCCGCAGCAGAAGCGGCAATGGGTCATATTGAGCTAGGTAAATGGGCTGATTTAGTCATCATGGCTCCGGCTACCGCTGATTTACTGGCCAGAGTAGCCACTGGTATGGCAAATGATTTGCTGACTACCGTTTGCCTGGCAACTGCAGCTCCTATTGCAGCGGTGCCCGCCATGAATCAGCAGATGTATCGTGCACCAGCTACCCAGGCAAACCTACAGACGCTCGCCAGTCGTGGCATGCTGTTGTGGGGGCCAGACAGCGGCAGTCAGGCTTGTGGTGATGTTGGACCAGGTAGAATGCTAGACCCACTGGAAATTGTCGCGCTGGCACATGATCATTTTTCTGCAAAACAAGACTTGCAACATTTGAGTGTCATGATTACCGCTGGGCCGACGCGTGAGGCACTTGACCCAGTGCGCTTTATCAGCAATCAAAGTTCGGGCAAAATGGGCTTCGCTATCGCTCAAGCGGCCGCTGCCAGAGGGGCAAAAGTTACTCTGGTTGCTGGGCCAGTGACGCTCACCACGCCAGCCGGAGTGGATCGTATTGATGTTGTCAGTGCGCTAGAAATGCAGCAAATAGTTCAGAATTTAGCAGCACAGCAGAATATTTTTATTTCTTGTGCTGCGGTAGCGGATTACCGTGCCGAGCAGGTTTCTGACGAGAAAATAAAAAAACAGGGCGATGAGATCACCCTTAAGTTGGTGAAAAATCCAGATATTGTCGCTGGGGTTGCTTCGATGGCTAAAAAACGTCCATTTGTTGTTGGATTTGCTGCCGAAACCCAGAATGTGGAAGAATACGCGCGACAAAAACTAGCGCGGAAGAATCTAGACCTTATTTGCGCTAATGATGTATCGCTCGCAGAGCATGGTTTTAACAGTGATACTAATGCCTTGCACCTTTTTTGGCCGACTGGCGAGAAACGTTTACCGCTTAGCGATAAGCACCTCCTCAGTCAGCATTTAATAGACGAGATTGTCAGCCGTTATGATGAAAAAAATCGACATTAAAATTCTGGACCCACGTGTTGGCAATGAATTTCCCTTACCAACTTATGCAACAGAAGGCTCGGCCGGCCTGGATTTACGTGCCTGTCTAAGTGAATCCGTGGATTTACTTCCAGGGCAAACAACATTATTACCGACAGGCTTGGCGATACATATCGGCGATAGCTCACTGGCTGCTGTTATTTTGCCGCGTTCAGGGCTCGGGCATAAACACGGTGTGGTATTAGGTAATCTAGTCGGGCTGATTGATTCTGATTATCAAGGCCAGTTGATGGTGTCCGTCTGGAACCGTGGTCAACAGCCTTTCACTATCGAACCTGGCGAGCGTATCGCACAAATGGTGTTTGTTCCTGTTGTACAAGCAGAATTCAATCTGGTTGAAGATTTCGATCTTAGTGAACGTGGTACCGGTGGTTTTGGTCATTCTGGGCGCCAATAACCTACCCTAGACCCCAATACCGTAAAAAAGCTATCACATAAGCCGCCGGGGCCAAGCCTCAGTGCGGCCGGTATTTGGGTTTTTGTTATTAAGTCATTTTTAGCAAGGGTCTACTCGGACATGGCAGAAAAAGAAAATACGAAAAGGAATAGGCGCGAGGAAATTTTGCAGGCTTTAGCGCAAATGCTGGAATCCAGCGACGGCAGCCAACGCATTACTACCGCCAAACTCGCCGCAAATGTAGGGGTTTCGGAAGCAGCGCTTTATCGTCATTTCCCTAGTAAAACGCGGATGTTTGATAGCCTGATCGAGTTTATTGAAGACAGTCTGATGTCCCGCATCAATTTGATTCTGCAAGATGAAAAAGAGACGTTTAGCCGACTCCGACTGATCCTGCTACTGATATTGGGGTTTGCAGAACGCAATCCTGGGCTGACTCGCATTATGACCGGGCATGCATTAATGTTCGAGCAAGATCGCTTGCAAGGGCGTATTAATCAGTTGTTTGAACGAATTGAAGTACAGCTACGCCAAGTTCTGCGTGAGAAAAAACTGCGCGATGGGCAAGGTTTTATCCATGATGAAGCCCTGCTGGCAACGCAGCTGCTGGCGTTTTGTGAAGGGATGCTTTCACGTTTTGTTCGTTCGGAATTTCGCTACCGACCGACGCAAGAATTTGATGCTCGCTGGCCTCTGATTGTCGCTCAGCTCCAATAAATTCAATTTAAGTTGAGTTTTTGAATTATATAAAAAGGGCCAAATGGCCCTTTTTTGTATTCTTGATTTAGGAAATCTTAAATGCCGTACTGTTCGCGGTAGTGGCGAACTGCTGCCAAATGATTGGCCATTTCTGGTTTCTCTTGCAAATAACTGATCACATCATTGAGCGTCACAATCGCAATAACTTTGCATTGATAATCACGCTCCACTTCCTGAATCGCAGATATCTCACCACGGCCACGTTCCTGACGGTCTAATGAAATCATCACACCAGCCAGAGTCGCACCCTGCGCATTAATAATCTCCATTGATTCACGAATGGCAGTACCAGCGGTTATCACATCATCCACCAGCATAACTCGGCCTTGTAACGGGCTACCTACCAGGCTACCGCCTTCACCGTGATCTTTTGCTTCTTTACGATTGAAGCAATAAGGAACATCACGATTATGGTGCTCAGCCAGCGCTACAGCAGTGGTCGTCGCAATAGGAATACCTTTATATGCTGGCCCAAATAAGAGATCGAACTCGACGCCACAATCCATTAATGTCGCGGCATAAAAACGCCCGAGTTTTGCCAGATCAAGCCCGGTATTAAACAATCCTGCATTAAAGAAATAGGGGCTAATCCGCCCAGACTTCAGGGTAAATTCGCCAAACTTCAACACCTGCTTGTTAAGCGCAAACTCGATAAACTCGCGCTGATAGGCTTTCATTGGTACTTCTCCTCTCCAGATTGTGACCGCTTTCGTTAAGCACTGTATTTATTAATTTGGTACACCGCAAACCTGATACACTGCTTCTATCTGTGCATAAATTCTTGGTTAGCGGGTAAAAAAAAGGCGACTACCAAGTATCTTGACAACCCCAGCAATGATAGGGGTTGTCATTAATAAACAATGAGTTATATTTTTAAAGTCACACTAACTAGTCCTAATTAGTGCCAGTTAATGGACAATTATGGACACTTTATGGACATTCCCGCAATGGGATTGTACGTCACAGCGTCCTGTAAAAAGTCCGGCGCAAAATGCGCATAGGTCATTGTTTGCTGTATTGTTGCATGCCCTAAAATCCGTTGCAGTGTAATGATGTTTCCTCCGTTCATCATGAAATGCGTCGCGAACGTATGCCGCAAAACATGCACTGCCTGACCCGGCGGTAAATCTGGTTTCACTGTTTTTAGCGCAAAGCGGACTGCTGTATAACTGGGAGAAAACAGAGCGCCTGACTTGCCATTCCTTACAAATGACTTTAACTCATCTGATATTGGAACCGTTCGCCGCTTCCCATTTTTGGTTTTCATGAATGTTACCTTATTACCGATAATATGCTCACATTTAAGATTCGCGACTTCACTCCATCGCCCGCCAGTAGCAAGGCACAGCAGCACAGCTTTGCGGTTATCCCCTGACAATTGTTCGACGAGGTTTTCTATCTCTTCATCCGATAAAAAGGACATATCCGTCTCACCTTCTTTGAATGGCTTCACGCCCTCGAATGGGTTTGGGCTGTGATATTCATCGGCATTAATTAACTTGGTAAACATTCCCCTTAAAATGGCCTGATGCCGGTTAACACTTGACGGTTTCAGCCCTGCGCTCAACATGCGCACGCGATAGTCAATAAATGACTTTCTGGTCAGTTGGTCGGCCCTGATAACATTCTGCTCACTAAGATTCTTAATGATCGCAGTCAGTCGTTCCCGCTCCTTTTCGCCCCGCACATGGCTCTGGCCGTGGTACACCCACCACAACCCCAGCAATTCAGTGAGTTTTCTGCGGTCTGCTGGTTTTTCAAGCCAATCTTTATCATGGTAATTAACAAGAATATGGCGCTCAAAAACTTGAGCCTCGCCCTTCGTATTAAATCTGCGCCGAATTCGCTTTCCCTCGGAACCCTGCGGCCTAATGTCCACTTCATAACGACCATCATCGAGCTTCTTAATCGACATAAGTAAGCCCTCCGACGTAACTAACTGCCTGTAACCAAAGGTCGTCAGCGTATTCGTAATAAATATCTAACCAATTTTCGTCCCTGATGGGGGTGACATTATGACTTCTGGCCCATCAAGAGAGAGGGCCGGTGCTATTTGCCCGGCTGCTGGGTTGACTTCATCGAACATAAACCAATCCCTGTATTTTCTAAATTTGGATACTTTCAACATTCTGATAATGGCATCAGCTCCCGGCTTTGATCTTCCTTGCTCGTAGTGAATGAATGTTCCGTAAGGAATCCCTGTTAAATCAGACATTTCTCTCTGACTGAGCCTCTCGGACTCCCTAATCAGTTTTATTTTTTCACCTAATCCAATTGACATAGTGCTAACATCTCCATAGTATCTATTCCAATTGGAATAGAATGTTGCGTTGTAACTGGTTCCAACTAGTTCTAACTCGATACCAAATAGCAAATTGGAGAATAGCAAATGTCTGATGAAGCTAAAACGATAGATGAAACTGTCGAAGCGAAAACCAGAACCGGCAAGCCGGTAAAAGAAGAAATCCGCTTATCTGTAAACCCTTCCGACCTGCTATCAAAGGAGGGTTTCGCCCTCCACATCGGCAAGACAGTTGGTGCCGTGGTAGCTATGGCGAAGGCCGGAAAACTACCCGCCTTTTACATGGCTGACCCTCTCAAGCCTGGCGGCCAAGCGGAGTTATGGATCAACCGTAAGGAATGGGACGACCACGCGAAACAGTTAGTCGATACCGCGCCCGCTGCATGGCACGGCTGGAAAGACCGCATTAACGTGAGCAAGCCTGGCAAAGGCCGCAAACATAAGGTAGGTGTTGCCGCATGATTCACCCATTAACTGCCGTCAGTCGTAACACGTCCATTTATCGCGGGTTCGTGATTAATTTTCGTCGTAGAACGGCTGTTAATTTGCTGAACCGGTATGAGGTTTTCTTGGGTGAACAGTCTTTCGGCCTGTTTGATGCTCAAGCACTCGCAACCGGCTTTATCGATCAGTTATACGCAGAACGCGAGACGGGAGTCGCAGCATGAAATCACCTTGTTTACAAATAGCTAACGCCATACTGCAAACGCACCGTGCTGATATAGCCGAGTTAACCAGTCGCTCAGTAGGGAAAGATGGGATTTATTCATTAAGAACAAATCTCCATGCCCGCGAGAAAAAAAGCCATCGCCAGCAATACCCTTGCAGGATTGAGCATGATTACCGCCCTGGCGTGGCAATTGCGTGAAAACGAATTAGCCACTTTCCATCAACTGAATGCAGTAACACAGAAATTCCGTGAATCAGGCGTTCTTCCACCTCCGTTTAATGAAGAGGTGTCGACATGCCAGGGCAACTAATTGAATTGACCGGCGGCGCATTAGTTGTGTTGGCGCTATTGCTCTGGATCGCCGCTTTATCCGTCCGAGAAGTGATCCGCGATCACCGCCGCCGCACTAGCATCAAGAAAGACGTAGAACGCAAAGCGCGTTAGTAACTTTAAGGGGTAAAGGGATGAAACAAGCATATTCCACATTAATTAACGACCTGTTGCAGCAATACCACTTCAAGGCCGAAAACCTGCGCATCGCCTCCGCTGTTGCCGACGAGGTGCGAACGTTTTCGTTAAATGATTACGCCTTTCGTTTAAGTGTTGGCTTGGAAGGTTTGTTAAGTGCGGCGCAAGCATCCGGGGATCAGGACAGTGCTCAGGAATTAGAGTTACTGGTTACTCAGTGTAATGGCGGATTTATTCCTAAGCCGCTCTGTTCTCTGGGTGAAATTGCAGCGTAAATATCCACTATTAATGGTGAGCACAATGGAAATTGAAATACCAACGAATAAAGCCACTGGACTGAAATGGTACTTGTCATCATCCATGCGAATGAAAATAGCTGACGACGTAGGGTCTTATATTTGCAAGAAAATAGAGGAGGCAGGCGCAGCCCCCTCTGAAATAGAGGTTTCGCTAATACTATCCATTATTAATAGTTCATTAATGGATACTAAAACTATTGAACCTTTTGAATGGCGTTAAGTTTTTCATCAAGCTTTGATTCAAGCCATGCATATGCTGAATCAAAATCGCGAGGCAGACTGAATATCCCTGCTTTTTCACGAATAGCACTAGAACTATCGCTTTTCGACAGCAAGATACAAGTTTGATTGAAAAGGTAGAGGGTTTTTTCGGTTTCTGTCATTGGGTAATTCCTTTTCTGGGTGACTTAACTATGCCAAACGCTCTGGTGAGAACATTTAAGGCGTAGATAAGTTATCACAAGACCATGCGTCGGGCATGGCTAAAACCCGACAATATTCCCTGTTCAATCAGTCAGGGCGCTCAACTCAAGAGGTAATAAGATGTTCACCTTTAACTTAAACCAGAAAGTAGAAGCAATCGTAAGCGGCGAAATGGGTCATGTAAAAGCCCGTGCGGAGTATACCAAAAGTGAAAATCACTATTTGTTGCACATGAAGGCCGGTGATGGACGGGCGGTAGACCGCTGGCTTGCTGAGAGTGAAATCAAAGAGGTACTTATTCAAGAGAAACGCGCGTAAATATCACATGCCGGGTATGACTAAACCCGGCGTTATCAGAAAGCACGCCCTATTTTTAGTGTGCTTTCTGATAAGTCACTGTCATACCGCGAGGTGAATGATGGAGCAAACAAATACAGACGAATCGCCACTTTCAATGCAGGAATGGAATCAGAAAGTAGGCTTGCGGCATTTAGACCGCATAAAGGAAATGTTTAAAAAGGATCCAGATGAAGAGTTTGAGCGGCATCTGGAGTCATTAAGCAGAGGAAAGACAAAAGGCATTATTTATTATGCGGCTGGGATAAAGAAAGACAGCCACGACAGAAAGTTTAGGGAACTGGAATATCACGAAAGAAAAGCGGTACGAAAAGCAGCATTGGATTTATGGGTTGATTTAAATTCAATCCCAAAAGACTTGTTATAAATAAATAGCGTTTCAGCGGGCTATTAAATATGGCGTATTTATCGCGCCGGACATTCTATTATCTAAAATAAGGTGATGTGATATGAAAAAGCAGCAAGAAACTACCAATATCCCAGCAATTATATATTTACGAAATTTTATTAATGGACATCCGGGGTATGGCCTTGCTTTGGGTGAGCAACTTAAGGCACTCGCAAATCTCGACTATCTGGAACACACACTAAATAAACAATCAACTTCTATAAATGCCCTAAAGGAACAGACGGAAATAGCTTCCGGTGCCGCAACAGAAGTATTGGCCTATCTGGATTCGATAGTAACAGCTATTGAAGCGACAACCCACGGCAAGAACTGCACCACTAATTCTGTATGCAGAACCGTATCTAACGTTATTTCAGCCATTAATAAAACTGAGTCAGCCTACAGAGAAGCACTGGACATGCAAGGAGAATCTCAGGAGGTATCATCCTCACCGATTGAGTCACCAGCGTTTCATGCATTAAAAATACTTCCGGAGTATTTCGACGCCGTATTTACCGGGTGTAAAAAAGCTGAGTTTCGACTAAATGACCGTGATTTTTCTGTTGGCGATTATTTAATTTTAAAGGAATGGGAATTAAATTCCGGATATTCATGGCGAAGAATTGTAGTTGAAATTACAGACGTCACTCCATGTGATTTCGCTATACCCAACTACGTCATGCTCTCATTTGAGGGAATTGATTCTATAGCTTGTCGCCTTGGTGGTTTTGATGGAGGTATCCTATTTTGAATACTAATAATTCGCCTCCTCCTTTGATCTGTTCTTTCTTCCGACTCATTAACAAGGCCGGAAAGTTGTGTTGCAAGTTAATTGCAAAGCGCCGAGCCAAAAAATGGTTAAAAGATAACTGTCTTATTCTGGATACAGAAACAACGGGGCTTAGTGGTATTGCTGAAATAATTGAAATCAGCATTATCGATTGCACCGGTAAAGTATTGCTCAATACGTTGGTTAAGCCTCGCGCCCTCATTCCAGACGAGGCAACCGCTATTCATGGAATTACGAATGAAATGGTCGCTGCCGCCCCAACATGGCGTGATATTCATTGGCAACTCATGGCGCTAATCCACACCAGAACACTAGTTATTTACAACGTTGATTTTGATGTCCGGCTAATTCTGCAAACAGCGGGAATAAATGGATGCGGCTTTGGTTTTCTTGAGCTTAACACTGTGTGCGCCATGCGCAATTATGCCGAGTATTACGGCCAATGGGATGAGAAGCGAAATAAATTCAAATGGCAAAGTCTGAGTAATGCAGCCAAACAACAAGGCGTTGTTATTGAGGGTACGCCGCACCGCGCACTATCTGACTGTAAAACAACGCTGGGTGTTATCCGTGCTATGGCGGGGGTAAAATCATGAAACGCATTTTCTCCCCGCTGAAATGGGCCGGTTCCAAAGGCCGCATTATGCCGACCTTGCGCCAACATCTGCCCGCTGGGAAACGGTTGGTGGAGCCGTTCGCCGGTTCCTGCTCCGTCATGCTGAATACCGATTATGACGAATATTTAATTGCTGATATTAACGGGGATTTAATTAATTTCTATCAGCAATTACAAAATGATTGCGAAAGTATTATCGTTCTCGCAAAAGAGCTTTTCAGGCTGGATAACAGCGAAGAAAGTTATTATTTAAATCGTCAATATTTCAATGAGCGTAAATCCAGTAATGAATCACACGCTGCAATGTTTTTATATTTAAACCGTCATTGTCACGGTGGTATTTGCCGTTATAACCAAAAGGGGGAATTCAACGTTCCCTACGGAAGATATAAAGCACCTTATTTCCCTGAGTCCGAAATTCGCTATTTTGCAGAGAAGGCCAAAAAAGCCACGTTTATATGCTGTGGCTTTTCCGAAGCATTGACCATGACACAGCCCGGTGACGTGGTTTATTGCGATCCCCCGTACATTCCAACATCTGCGACCGCAGATTTCACTGGTTACCACACCAACGGCTTTAGCTCTAATGAGCAATTTTGGCTATCTGAAATACTCACGATAACAGCGGGTCAAGGTTGTCACGTTATTGCATCGAACAGCGATACCCCACACGGCCGGTATCTTTATGAAAGCTTTGATATTCACAGTATTACCACCCCCCGCTCTGCCAGTTGTAAAGCTGACGGCCGCAAGGCAGTGAATGAGATTATCGCGGTTATGCCCCCTCTTTTGTGGGTTGGGTTTGATCCCGCTGGCGGGCCGGATTCAACGGTTATCTATGAGATGCCTGCTCTGCGCCACACGGTAGGTGAGAAATGAAAATTTTCTCATACCCGCATGGACTAGTGCCTATTGATGAACGAAATTTCGCCAGTGATGCAATTAGCATTATTAGCATGTCAGGTGGCAAGGATTCGTTGGCCCAATCACTTTTAGCGCGCGAGGCTGGTGTAAACCACATCCGGGTGTTTGCTGATACGGGGCATGAACACCCCCAAACTATGGAATATCTGGATTATCTGGAAGAGCAACTAGGTGAAATTATCCGAGTTAAAGCGGACTTTGTGCGTCAGATTAATGGTAAGCGTGATTTCATAGCGCGAGTGTGGCCGACCACTTTAGTCACTGAATGCGGCCTGACGCCTGATCAGGCAGCGGAACGGGTCGCTGAAGCGCTTGAGGTTTTACACCCCACCGGTAACCCTTTTCTAGATCTCTGCATGTGGAAAGGCCGCTTTCCATCCACCAAGGCGCGCTTTTGTACGTTCGAGCTGAAACATGCGCCAATCCGTGACCAAATTGTCATTCCCGCGTTGGAAGAATATGACGAAGTAATCAGTTGGCAGGGCGTGCGTGCGCAAGAATCACCAGACCGTGCTTTGCTGCCTGAATGGGAAACGGACGCAGATAACACACCCGGTTTAAATGTTTACCGTCCGATCCTTGACTGGAAACATGAAGATGTTTTTGCGCTAGCTAAATATCACGGAATTAAACCCAACCCGTTGTATCAGCAAGGATGTAGTCGCGTGGGCTGCATGCCTTGCATCCATGCCAGAAAATCCGAATTAGCAGAGATATTCAGCCGCTGGCCGGAAGAGATAGCCCGCGTAGCCCGCTGGGAAAGACTGGTTGCATCATGTTCACGCCGTGGAAACTCAACCTTTTTCCCATCGACTCAGGATCCGCGCAAATCTGAGCGCCGGATCGAATGTATTTCTGTTGAATCACACGGTATTGAAACCTACCGAGATTGGGCGTTAACCACACGCGGCGGTAGTCAGTTTGATTTATTGGCATCAGCAAATGACCATGCCGTCTGCAATTCCGTTTATGCCGGTGTATGCGAATGACCGAGCATTCACGTGGCCGCATTATTCCAGCCCCATCGCTATCCTATCCGGGCAGCGGTGGGGTTTCTATTGAATGGGATTATCCATGGAATGCCCCACGTCCCGCAATTGGTGGTTATCAATCCTTAACGCCGGTCGCCGTCATAGCAAAACCAACATCTCACCCACTGGTTATCCGTTACTTAAAACGCATGAACAAACTGGGCTACACCGAGTTACGGGAGCCTAATCAAACCTTACTTAAAATGCGCAGGGAGCGCGCCGAACTTGAGCGCGAGATCTACTTGCGTGACAAACAACAATGGGCGGATACAGCGGAAGGTATAGAGGCCCGTATTGACGAGCAGCCTATTTTTATTAAGTCCCATTTTCAAAATAAAATTAGATGGTTACGTGAAAATCATGGCGATAAACATACCAATGCATTCTTAACCGGAACCGGCAAGAATGCATTGTTACGTCTGGATGCCGTGCGCCAATACCAAGGCGTTAGCCAGGGCCACATTTCCGAGTTAATGGCTTACTTTCAGGGTATCTATAGCCACCTTGCCGAACTGACTAAACGCCGGGTTAAGTCGCTAGCGAATGATGTTGCTGGCCGTATTAATGAAATGTTCTGCACTGAGGTATCAACACCCACCGAAGAAACCCGCGCTTTGTCTGATGCGGAGCTATTGGTTATTTACCGCAACATTGCACTTGAAGTGTGGTCTTTACGGGTCAAGCCGCCGCACTGGCGCGAGTTGGGGCCGAAGCCAGGCCAGCAAGATGAGCCAGTTGACCGCGCTATCTTTCATTCCGCTATTGCCCGGCTGATTAATGCGGATTGGTGGGAGCGTAAATTGTGGCGGCTGCGTAATGACTGGCGAGAAAGTCAGTTGCGCGCCGCTGGCTTGATCCATAAACGCGCTGCACCTTATATCAGCAAAGAGGCATTGGCCGACTGGATAGAGCAAAAGCGCCGCAACCGTGAATTCTTCAAGCGGCATGAATTGGTTGATAATGAGGGTAACACCGTTTCTTTAGAAGCAATGGTGGACGCCAGCATTAGCAATCCCACCATTCGTCGTCATGAGCTAATGGCCCGCATGAAAGGGATCGAGCTGGTTGCACAGGCGCGTGGTGATGTTGGGGTATTTTACACCATTACTTGCCCGTCTAAGTATCACGCCAACAACCAAAGCGGCCATGCTAACCCAAAGTGGAACCACAGCACGCCACCACAAGCTCAATCCTACCTCACCAAATTATGGGCCAACATAGGATCCAAGTTGGGCCGTGAAAATCTGCGCATTTACGGTTTTCGCGTAGCCGAGCCGCATCATGACGGTACGCCACATTGGCACTTGTTATTATTCATGAAACCGGGAGAGCGCCGCGCAATCACTGAGATTATGCGCGCCTATGCGGTTAAAACTGATCGCGCCGAATTAGGCAAGCGCACTAGCGCCAGGTTTACCGCCAAACGGCTAGATCCGAAGAAAGGCAGCGCTACTGCCTACATCGCTAAATACATCAGTAAAAACATTGATGGTTACGCGCTGGATGGCGAACTAGACCATGAAACCGGCAAGCCTCTGAAAGAAACGGCCCGCTTTGCTATGGCCTGGGCGTCTCGTCACCGTATCCGCCAATATCAGCCGATAGGCACGCCACCTGTAACCGTCTGGCGCGAGCTGCGTAAGTTGAGTAATCAACTGGTTAATACGCTCAAAATTTCCGGCACCTATCAGCGCGGCAAGCCACTACTGGTTGATCCGGCAATGGATGCGGTCACCGCCGCCGCAGATGCTGGCTGTTTTGCTACCTATATCATGAAGCAAGGCGGCGTACTGATTCCTCGCGATGATTACACCGTGCGCATTGCCTACCAGGGCAACGAACAGCCCAATGCCTACGGCGAAACCACCGAAAAGATTTTCGGCATCTATTCCCCGCTTTTGGGCGAGGCATCGCGCATCTGTACCCGCCTAAAAACTTGGAAAATTGTTGCGCGCCAAAAGACGAAACCCGCCGTTGCCGTGGGGGTTGATGTTTTTCAGGACGGCCCCGCCGTCCCTTGGAGTTCTGTCAATAACTCTCCGGTAGAGCAAAAAACACGCGAACCGGATGAGGCTATAGACAGAACATCAGCAGAAAAAATAATAGATTTCACCACGATCACCGACGCAGAACGTCGAGCCTTGCTCCGCAGGGTGAAAAACGAGCGACCGACAGTCATTAAAACCAACGCATTGACACCAGCCGAGGAATTATCACGCCAGGTATCAGCCGGAAAGGCCGCCCAGCGGCAAGAAAAAACCGTGCGACTGGCACCAGTGGCAACAAAAATCCGTGATTTTGCGGATTCAATCGGGCTTCCCATTAGCAAGCAACAGGCGCAATCACTAGCTTGCGGCGCAACGTTGACTATCGACGGCCAAAACTCACAGGCAAGAGAGGATGGTTGTTTGTATCAATGCAAGCCAACCACAACCCAAAGAATTGATAAGCTATGGATGCATTTATATCATGCTCATGGGGTGCAGTCTGGTGAAATTAGACGTGACCCTATCGGTTATTACTCTGAATTTTTAAAATCTGTAAACCCTGATGCATGGTTACAACTCTTTGGAAAAAAGTGATGAGGCTAGCAACATGAATGACTACAAAGACAGGTCTGATGAAGAGACAAACCACTACATGTCCAACAAAATTAAGTACTGCCGAAAATGCGGTAAGGAGCTGGATCACAAAGAGATTTACTACAGCACGGATAGGATATGCAATCGCTGCAAAGGGTGGCCTGAGTTTGGCTAAAAGTAACATCTGATATTTTCTGGAGAGGGGATAATGACAACAGCAAGCGAACGTAAACGCGCCCAGCGCCAGCGCGATAAAGAATTAGGCATTACCGAACTAACTTTACGTATTAACGCCGCAGAACTGGCAATGCTTATGGAGGGGTGCGAGCAGCGCCGCATTGCTCGCGGGCCTTATGAGCGGGCCGAGTATTTGATCGGCTTGCTTCGCCAAGACAATAAATTGCTACACAAGCAGCTTGATGAGTTGAAAAAAGGCAGTTGCAAGCGATGCGGTGATACATTGCCGGGCGATAAAACCGGTTGTTGCTTACAAGGTGATGCGGAATGCTGGCAGACGCAGGGGTATAAGAAACTGATGATAGACACCCTATAGCGCGGGTGCTGATAGTGTACCACGACAATATTAGATAAGATATAAAAATGAATAGATATGCGTTAGTTTGAATAAAATAAAAATAGCACTCAATTTCCCCTCAAAATCACCCTACACAAAAGCGCCTCCACGCCACACAGGGAGGTGCTTTTTTATTCCACCTCCGATGATACACATTTTATGTCGAAAAGGCAGGGTTGAGCACATGCGTATACAGGGTGATTTATGCCACATATGAGGATGCGTGACACCACCGACCACACCCCGCTGCGCGAGCCCCCCCGCCCCCACGCTGCAATGACTAAATATTCACTTTTTATGCAGTTGGGAAGGGGATTGAAACCCAGTGTTGGCGCGGCTTAGATAATGATTAGGGGGTGAATAGAATAATGCGGATTGTTGCGCTTTGAACTTGCAGATATGTTGAGGTTAGTTTACTAAACAATTTGAGCAATTATCACTGAGTTTTGCGGTGGCCGTTGCGGCTTGCTCTTTTAAAATCGTGACATGACACAGAAATAAAATCAAGAGTCTTGTGACATGTCACAAGCAATTAGTTTTTAGTTATTGTGACTGACACAATTCGCCGTTGCTGAAATAAAAAGGCCGCTAATTGAATTTTTCATGTGCATATAAATGCAAAAACCGCCAAAAAGGCGGTTAGCATATGCATAAAGTGGATTTATTCTTGTTTGGCGAGTAACTCATAAGGTTTAAATCTGATAACTTCCTCTCCCACCCAATTATTTAATTCCATTAGCCGTTCCTGTAATGGTGCTAATTCATTGATGGCAAATACCCGCGCAGCTTTCTCCACATCACCGAAACCGCCGGTATTATTAGGTAAAATCCCCATCAGTTGCGGCGGTACGCGCTGCATAGCAAGCTGATCGTCGCGAGTGGTGTTCTTAATGTTCATAAATTCATCTTTGGCCGCCACTTCTGCCAGTGGGATCACTTGTATGCCGTCCTTTTTACCGGCTGGGGCATACATAAACAAATTGCGGAAATTGCCCGGCCCTTTGGACTCTTTCAATGCCTTGCGTAAGGCGTCGATATCCTCCTGTTTATGGGCGGCATCATTCATATACAGAATAAATCCGGCGTGACTACCATTCAGATAATATTTACGCCGAAACAGCGTGGCGGCCTCATTGAGCCAGGTCGAGTTTAACGAGGCGAGATATTCAGGAACGCCGTAGATCTCCTGATTAATATCCGGGTCTAGCAGATGAAAAACGCTATTGGCTTCAAACGGGTGTGGGTTCGCATAGGATGATACATACCAATATGTGTCCGTTTCCACCCCCCGGCGGGTGTATTTGGCCGGGCTGGGAACTAACTTCATTAGCCCCCCTAAACGGTTATATCGCGCCTCTAAAAAGGAGTTGGCGAATACTAAAAAATCCAGCGCATAGCGGCTAAAATCCTGCTTTGACAGTAGGCGGTGCGGCTCAAACAGACTAACCAGTACATTACGTTTCATATAGATAGGTGAGCTGTGATGCACGGCCGCGCGAAATGACTTCGCCAGCCCGTTAAATGACACCGGCGGCTCGTACCAGCGATCCATGACCGCACATTCCAGATAATCCAGAATATCGCGCCTGTCCATCATCGGGATCGGATCGTCAAAAGTAAACGCTTCGGCTTGTGGTGCGGTACTTTTTACCATTGCCGCGGTATTACGTTTATTCCGCTGTTTACGACTCATAGTGCAGCCCCTTGATTAGCTGCCCGAATCGGCCATTGGCACATGTAAAGCATGGCAAATTCGAGTTCGCTCATTTCTCCCCTGAGTCTGATAATATCTTCCGAGCTATATAAGCATCCACTACCGGCGATATCTTCAATGGTGACGATTTGGCTCCATTGGCGATCATTCTCTAGGGCTTGCTGCCAAAATGTAAACGCAGCGACGCTAGGTGATGGCGTCGTATAGAACGTGCGGCGGTGGCGCTTATGCATGGATATACCATCGGCCACTTTTAATAATCTGTCTGGATTATTCGCCCAAGCGTATTCACTCACATAAACATTGCCGGAATATCCCGCAGCAAGTGATTCTTCATTAAGAAAGCTAATCTGCGCACCGTTATTCAAGCGTATGAAATTAACTTTATTGAACTTATCCATACAAGAATCAGTCACGGTAAGTCTACCTACGCCCATCCAGCTAAGGATGTATTGCCACGCGGCACCCCTAGTCTCGTCTCCAGCACTAAAATAGATTTGGTCACGGCCGGTCTCCAAGGCATCAATCAATCCCTCAAGAGCAAAGAACTGATCCGCCCCCGCCAACCGAGTTTTAGTGATATTCCGTGTGCGATTATCGATGCCAGCCTTATACCATTCGCGCTGATGATTAAAAGCCCACATATGCATCCAGTATTTTAGGTGCTCAATATTGGTTTCATCAAAATAAGCATATTTCATTAATATATCTCCATCACACTGGTGTTATTGCTGTTAATGCCCTCAAGAGGCTCGTGGAATAAGGCGTGCATAATGGCCCAGGCCACATCGCCGTGGCTGACGTCTTTGGAACGGTCAGTGACAAAGGTGGCGTTGCGGCCGGTGGCGGTCATGGTTTTACGGATCGACATAAACGCGGTGGCGATATCAATGCAGCCCGCATCAAACTCCAGGCGGCCGCCATGAATGATATTTTTTGCCTTATAAATCAGGTCGGCTTTCATTTCTAAGCTGTAGTGAATGGCGTTCACTGCGGGGAAGAATTGCCGCACTAATTGCGTCACGGAACGGCCCAGACCGGTATCATCAATACCGATGTAAGTGACGTTATAGCGCTCGGTGATTTTTTTGATATTGCTGGCCTGATCGGCAAAATCCATACCTTTCCATTGGTGGCGCTCCAACACCCTGAACTTACCGCCCGCCACCACTGGCGGCGCAATGACGGCACAACCGGCACTATCGCCAGTGCTGGCCGGGTCGTAGCCAATCCACACCGGACGATCGCCAAACGGGCGCAGCGCCAGCAATTTAACGTCTGTCCATTTTTCCCAGCTATCCACCATGCAGCGCTGCATTTCAGCCAATTTGAACGTGGAGGCGTTATCGTCAATAAAGCCGCACATAAACAGGTTTTCAAAATCTTCATCACTGTTTTCATTGCGTAATTCATCAATATCAAACAGGTTACAGCCGCCTTTCAGTGCGTCCTCAATGGTGACAATCTGGCGGTACTGCTTGTCCTCGCACAACCGACCAGCGGCCAGCCGTGGGTAACTGACGTCAATTTCAATGCGCTTATCTTTAGCCTTTCCCTTGTTAAACAAGGTGCCAGCCCAGAACGGATAAGCTTCATGTGACGTGCTGGACGGCGTAGAGAAATAGGTGGAGCGGTATCTTTTTTGCGAGGCCATGCCCGATGCAGCGCGGCGCAGCTTCTGAAAGCCGGGGATCCAAAAGTATTCATCCAGATAAAGATTACCGGGGCGGCCCTGCGCGGTACTCGCATTAGTGCCGAGAAAGTGCATTTCCGCGCCATTGGGTAAAATAATCACCTCGCCGCGCAAATCAACATCAACAAGGCGCGCAGCCGCGACAATGTAGTTTTTAAACTGGTGCGCCTGTGCTTTGGAGGCCGAAACAAACATCTGATTGCGGCCGGTATCGAGGGCGTCCAGTAGAGCTTCCCATGAGAAAAAATAGGTTGCGCCAACTTGGCGTGATTTTAAAAAGTTACGGATACGAAAATCAGGCGATAAACCGGCTTCATACCAGTTACGTTGATAGTCGAACATGGATTCATTGAAAATATCTTTCAGCCTGGCAATCTGCGTCTCACTGAATACATTTTTCTGCGCTGCCTTACGTATTCCGCTGTTGCGCTTCTCAATATTGGGATTAAGATCGGCCTCATTACCGCCATCATTGTATTTACCAATACGGGCGTGGCGTTCGGCTTGTCGGCCCAGCAAATCAATCTCTTTGTAGTCTTTGGCTTCCTTGACAGGCTTCATTATCAGGCGGCAATATTCCGCCGCCGTGGTCAGTTGCATCTGATCCAGCGGCCCGTAAGCGTCCCACTTGTCGCGGCGCTTCCAACTGTGTACCGTGACCGCTTTCTCACCGATCATTTCCGCAATTCGGGCGATGCGCAGCCCTTGCCAATACAGATACATGGCTTGACGGCGGGGATCTAAATCGGCATTGATATAAACGCTTTCCATGAAAAATAGCCTGTTTTATTGCTTAATTGCAGCAAGGCTACCTATCCGTAACTCCTCCATCCCGTATTACACCTTGTGCCAGCTATAGCACAAGAGCGCCTGATTGTTCCGTTGGTCGCTGGTCGCCAACATAGGTCACTACTATCGAATCAGACCGGGATCAATCACATGCCAATATCCAAGTTTTTCCGTGCCGTCGTTGAGGGGGCAACCAGTGATGGCCGCCATGTGCCACGCGCACACATTATTGAAATGGCCGAAAGCTACAACCCGGCTTTTCGTGGTTCACGCGCCAATCTGGAACACATCAAGAGTGTTTTTCCTGATAGCCAGTTCCGCGCTTATGGCGATATCACGGCGGCCAAGTATGAGGAAATCGCAGACGGGCCACTGAAAGGTAAATTAGCGCTGCTTGTCCAGGTAGATGCCACTGACGATCTGGTAAAACTGCGCCAGGCGCGGCAAAAGGTCTATTCCAGCATTGAATATATTGAGAAATTTGCTGATACCGGCAAGGCTTATTTGACCGGCATCGGTTTTACCGATGTTCCCGCCTCATTAGGTGCTGAAATGCTAACGTTTTGCGCCCAAAGCGAGCATAGCCCGCTGGCATCACGCAAAAGCCAGTCAGATGCCATTTTTACCGAAGCCACAGAAATCAATCTTGAATTCGAAGCCGAGCAAGAACCCAAAACTAACTTACTGACCACGATAAAGACCATGTTTACCAAAAAACAGACTGGCGATGATGCGCAGTTTAACGATGTGCATCAGGCGGTTGAATTGGTTGCGCAGCAGGTTGAGGGGAAATTTAGCGCCCTTACTGCTTTGGAACAGAAATTTACCGACCTCAAAGCGGCCAGCGATGCGACAAATCAAGAGCTTGCCACGTTAAAAACCACGCTCAGCAATACAGATCGCAGTTTCTCCCAGCGCGAACCATCAACCGGCAATGACAGCGCCATTCTGACGGATTGCTAAGTCAGCCCGCTTGCTACGTTAAGGATTTAATTTCACATGAAAAAAACGACCCGATTTCAGTACAACCAGTTTTTACAGCAAGTTGCCCGATTAAATAATTTGGACAGCAAAGAGGATATCAGCGCGAAATTTACCGTTGAACCGTCCATTGCGCAAAAACTGGAAACCAAACAGCAGGGAAGCAGTGCTTTTCTGTCAAAAATCAACATTTACCCGGTGGATGAAAAAGAGGGTGAAAAGGTCGGTTTGGGTATCGAACGTCCGATTGCCAGCACCACCGACACCAGCTTGAAAGAGCGTGAAGCCTCCGATCCAAGTGGTCTGGACGGCACTCGCTACAATTGCACCCAAACCAACTTTGACACCGCATTGCCTTATCCTAAGTTGGACATGTGGTCTAAATTCCCTGATTTTCAAACGCGCATCCGTGATGCCATTGTGAAGCGCCAGGCGCTGGATCGCATCATGATCGGCTTTAACGGCACGCATCGTGCGAAAACCTCTGACCACACGGTTAATATGCTCTTGCAAGACGTCAATATCGGTTGGCTGCAAAGTATTCGAGACAATGCGCCAGGTCAGGTGATGGATAAAGTGGTTGATGAGCAAGGTAACGTGATTTCGCCAAAAATCCGCATCGGCAAAGGCGGCGACTTCCAGAATCTGGATGCGCTGGTGATGGCGGCCACCGATGAGATGATCCAACCTTGGTTCCAGGAAGATACCGAATTAGTCGCCATTGTGGGCCGTCAGTTACTGGCAGATAAATACTTCCCAATCGTCAATAAAGAACAACCGAACACCGAAGCACTGGCTGCAGATTTAATTATCAGCCAGAAGCGTGTTGGCGGTCAGCCAGCGGTGCGCGCGCCCTCTTTCCCAGCGAATGCCATTCTTATCACTCGCCTGGATAACCTGTCTATCTACTGGCAAGACGGTACTCGCCGCCGTTCAATCATCGACAATCCAAAACGGGATCGCATTGAAAACTATGAGTCGGTCAATGAAGCCTATGTGGTTGAGGATTTTGGCTGCGTGGCATTCATTGAAAACATTGAATTCGGTGATTTCTCCGTCCCAGCAGAAGGTTAATCCATTATGAGCAACCCCGTTCGCCGCCATCGGCTATTTGTGGCGGCTCAACACTCGGACTCACTGAGTGAGGCGGCCACACTGAGCCACGCCAGTAACTACGAACTGTTGTTGTTCAAGCTGCAACAGGATATGGCCCAATTGGGCCGTATTGAGTCGATAGCCCGCAAGGCCGAAGTTAAACAAGGCATGTTACCCACTTATCAACCGTGGGTGGCGGGCGTGCTGGCGAAAGGGAGCGGTGAGCAGGACGATATCCTTATGCGCATGTTGATTTGGCATTTGGATGTGGGCGACATCACTCGCGGTTTGGATATTGCCGAGTACGCCATTAAGCACGATTTGGTCACGCCAGAAAGCTTTAAGCGCACCACCGCATGCCTGATTGCCGAGGAAGTCGCCGCCATTGCACAGCGTACCTTGACCGATAAAAAGCCATTGGATACCCCGCAGCTTTTGCGCGCCCAACAAATTCTCACCGGTCAGGATATGCCGGATATGGTGTGCGCTCGGCTGCATAAGTTTGTGGGTTATGCCCTGCGTCAGGACGGCGATAACGTTCTCGCACTGGCAAACCTGAAAACGGCGCTGCAACTGGATGATAACAGCGGTGTAAAAACCGATATCAAGAATCTTGAGAAGCTGATTAAAGCAGCCTCATAACCTTACGCCCCGGCGAGGGCGGCACGGTAGCCAAGTCAGGATATTTTTTACCCTAACAAGGCCGCCGTCCACCGCCCGCTTATTTTGAGAGTCTCAGCATGGAAATCGTCATTAACAGCAATCAAACACCCGAAGCGCCGGAACTGGTAGAGACAACGGAAAAGGGCGTTATCAAAAATGACGGTTTCTGGCCGGATATTGATCTGAATCAGTACCGTGAAGAGTCGCGTCAAGATGGCACTATCACGCAGCCGCGCGTGATTGAGGCGGCACTGTTTGCCATCAATGAAGTGAATGGTCGCTTGTCTGTTTGGCGTTTAACTCAGCAAAAGAAAGGCTACCTGTCGGCGGCTGATGTACCAGCGGAAAAACTGGACGACGAAAGCACTCATATCCAGTTGTATCGCACCGCGGTGTTTTGTCTGATGCAAGCCCGTTTGACTGATCGTTTTCGCGGATTTGATACCACTGGCGCAGGTGGCAAAAGGGCTGATTCACTGGAGCCGACCATTGATAACCTGCGCCGCGATGCTGCCTGGGCGATTAACGATATTCAGGCGATCAACCGCATGACGGTGGAGTTGATTTAATGCGCATTCTGGCGCAGCAGTACGACACCGTTGATGCCATGTGCTGGCGCTACTACGGCCGCACTGAGGGTGTGACAGAAAAAGTGTTGGCGGCTAATCCGGGGCTATCCGATATCGGGCCGTTTTTACCGCACGGTTATCCGGTGGAAATGCCCGAAGTGAGCACCGCAACCACCACGCAAACCCTGCAACTTTGGGACTAATTGCACAATTCCCCATAAGGGGGTAACGGACATGAAGATGCCAGAAAAAGATCCAAGTTGGATAGGTGCGGCACTGGCCTTTTATTCCGCCCATTCCACCATGATAAATGGCTTTTTTGTCGCCTTTATTGTGGCGTTTCGTCGCGTGGTTTGGGGCGGCGGTAAATTACGTGAAGGCATCGGCGAGGGCGTGGTGTGTGGGCTGGTCGGCGTCAATATCGGCCCAGTGATATCACCCATGCTCATTCACTTGATTGACGCCATTCCTTGGCTGAATGGCGCATTAACCGAAGTCGCCGCCGGGAAAGTAGAAATCTTTATTAGCTGCCTAATCGGGCTGATTGGCTTACAAGCCATTCGTGAACTGGTATTCAAAGTCATCAACAAAAAGGCGGGAACCACCGATGCCAAACAATAAATTCATTTTTGGTAAGGCCAGTGAAATCAACTTGATCGGCGTGCATCCTGATTTGGTTAAGGTGGTACGCCGGGCGCTGGAGCTCACCCCGATTGATTTTAAAGTGATTGAGGGCCGCCGCACAGTGGAACGTCAGCGTGAATTAGTCAAAGCCGGTGCCAGCCAAACCCTGAACAGCCGCCATTTAACCGGCCATGCGGTGGATATCGTGCCGTTACCGGACGGTAAGGTCAGTTGGGAATGGAAATATTTCTATCCGATGGCCGACGCCATGAAACAGGCCGCTGCCGAACTGGGGATCGCCGTGGAATGGGGCGGTAACTGGACAACCTTTAAAGACGGCCCGCATTTTCAATTGCCCGCCCGTCAATATCCGGGCTAATCCATGTCAATTATCAATACCGCCCCACTCGCCTGGACAGTCGCCGCCGCCTTGTTGGTCGCCGGTGGCGTGCAAACTTACCGTTTGTCTGAGGCTCGGCAAGCAGTGATTGATATGCAAGCAGCCGAAACAGCCAGTAAAAACGGCCAGCTTATCGCCCTGGCACTGACCGCCAATGCCAACAATCAGGCACAGGCGCAGTTACGCCAACAGGTTGCTAATGCGGATCAGTTGCTGGCGCAACGCAACAACCAGCTTAAGAGGTTATACCGTGAAAATGAAACGTTACGCCATTGGGCTGATACCCCCCTACCTGATGATATTATCCGGCTGCGCAGACGCCCCGCCCTCACCGGGGCCGCAGATTACCGTCAATGGCTGTCCGACAGTCACGCCTTGCCTGTTTCCAGCGGCCAGCCCGCAAACTAACGGCGATTTAAACGACGATATCGACCAGTTAGAAGCCGCTTTACACGCCTGCGCGGCGCAGGTTGATACGGTACTCATTTGCCAGCAAGAGGCCGCTCCCGATGCTAAAGCCTGAATCCTTGCGCGCCAATATCATGAAATCCGTGTCGTACATCAAGAAAAACCCCGATTGCTTGCATGTGTTTATCGACAACGGGGCCATTATTGCCACGCTCGCCCCGTCATTATCGTTTGAGTATCAGTACACCTTAAATCTGGTGATTACGGATTATGCCGATAATTTAGATTTGATCATTGTCCCTATCCTGCATTGGTTGCGCACAAACCAGCCGGATATCATGGCAAACCCCGATAAAAGGCCAGATAGTTTCACTTTTGAGGTGGATTATCTGGATAACAAGCTGCGAGATATCAGTATTGATCTCAAGTTGACCGAGCGAACCATCGTCAAAGAGAAAGAAGGTGTATTCACCGTGACTCATTTGGACGAGCCGGTGCCACCGGAATACTTTGTCAAAAGTTACAAGGTGAATATTGACGGCGAAACCGTAGCGGAGTGGGCCGAGTGAATGACCTGCACGAATTAGACCAGACATTATCAATCTTGCTGGCGCAATTATCCCCACAGGCGCGCGGCGCGTTTATGCGCCAGGTATCTAAAGAACTCCGTCAGCGCCAGCAAAAGCATATCCAGGCACAACAAAATCCTGACGGATCCCCCTTTGTAGCCCGCAAGAAAAAACGCCGAGATAAACAAGGCCGCATCAAACGCAAGATGTTTACCAAATTACGCACCGCCCGTTTTATCAAAAGCGAATCCAACAGCGATGAGGCCGCCGTCACCTTTAGCAGTACGGTCAATAATTTGGTTAGGGTGCACCACTACGGCTTGCGGGATAAAGTCACAAAGAACGGGCCAACAGTGAAATACGAGCGCCGCCAATTACTTGGTTTTACTGACAGCGATATCGAGTGGATAGGCGATTTAGCGTTAGAGCATATCGCCAAATAGTCATTTTTATCTGTGTTGGCCGCTCCCGTCATGCACATTTAAAATGACCCATCTCAACCGCTGCAGTGCAGATAGACATGACTGTGCTCGATACATTCTCTCTTGTGCCATCCCTCACACAAAACCCATCACATGCCCCGCGCGCCCGTAGACGGCAGACTGACCGAATGAATATCCTTATTGCTGGCCTCAAACGCCTATTGGCTAACATTATCCGCATTGGCATCGTCTCAGACGTCGATCTTGCTAGCGGATTATGCCGAGTCAAAATCGGCAACCTTGAAACCGACTGGCTCAATTGGTTAACCCTGCGCGCCGGTCGGGTGTGTTTTTGGTCTGCGCCCTCAGTGGGTGAGCAAGTCATGGTGCTCAGTATCGGCGGTGAACTCACCACCGGCTTTGTGCTGCCCGCCATCTTTTCGGATGCCAATCCTGCCCCGTCACAATCGGCTGATGCCATCGTGATCACCTTTCCCGATGGTGCGCGTTTTGAGTATGAGCCGGAAACCAGCCATTTAGCGGTAACCGGAATTGCCTCGGCGGCGATTGATGCCAGCAAGTCAGTCAGTGTAACTGCCCCTAATATTACCTGCGCCGCCTCAGTCAAAATCCTACTGAATACGCCCGAAGTGGAGTGCACCAATAACCTGACCACCGCCACATTGAACGTTAAACAAGGCGGCAAGATGAGCGGAAACATTGAACATAGCGGCGGTAAGTTTTCATCTAATGGTGTGGTTGTCGATGAGCATGACCACGGTCAAGTGCAGCGTGGCGGGGATTATACGACGGGGATTAAATGACAACTTACAAATATATCGGCATGGATCGCCATAGCGGTTTAGCCATCGGGGATATTGACCATATTCGCCAGTCTATCAGTGACATCCTGACCACACCGCAAGGCTCGCGGGTCATGCGCCGTGATTATGGTTCGCTGATATCAACTCTGATCGACCAGCCTCAGAATCCCGCCTTACGGCTAAAAATGATGGCCGCTGTGTATGGTGCGGTGATGCGCTGGGAGCCGCGCGTAATCCTGAACGCCATCAGTATTACCACACAAATTGACGGCAAGATGATAGTGGATTTAACCGGCAGTCGCACAGACAGCAATAACCGGTTAAGTCTGACCGTGCCACTAGGGGGCCAATAATGCCAACCATTGACCTAAGTATGTTGCCCGCCCCTCTGGTGGTTGAATCACTGGATTTTGAAACCCTTTTCGCGGTGCGCAAAGAAGAGTTTATTGCCTTATACCCCGCAGACCAGCAAGACGCCGTGCGCTTAACGCTGTCGTTTGAGTCTGAACCCATCGTGAAGCTGTTGCAGGAAAACGCTTACCGTGAATTGCTGTTACGCCAGCGCGTCAATGAAGGCGCACAGGCGGTGATGGTGGCTCATGCCATTGGTAGTGATTTAGATCACCTCGGCGCGAATAGTGGTATTGAGCGATTAACCATCACACTGGCTGATCCTGATGCTATCCCACCGATTATGGCAGTGATGGAATCTGACGACGATTTCCGGGTACGCATTCCGCAAGCCTTTGAGGGGCTAAGTGTGGCGGGGCCGACCGGCGCGTATGAGTATCACGCCCGCAGTGCGGATGGCCGCATTGCTGACGCCTCCGCAATTAGCCCGTCCCCCGCTTGCGTTACCATCACCGTGCTATCCCGTGAGGGGAACGGCACGGCACCGCAGGATTTATTGGATACAGTGTTTGTCGCCCTGAATGATGAAAATGTGCGGCCGGTAGCCGACCGATTGACGGTTAACGCCGCTGATATCGTGGAATACCAGATTGACGCCACGCTCTATTTTTACCCAGGGCCGGAAGCCGAGCCTATCCGTGCGGCATCAGAAGCCCAATTGCAAAGCTATATCAGTACTCAGCGCCGATTAGGGCGCGATATTCGTAAATCGGCGATTTATGCCGCGCTGCATGTTGAGGGGGTGCAGCGAGTTGAGTTGACCGCGCCGGTAACTGATGTGGTGTTGGATAAAACACAAGCGGCTTATTGCACCGGCTATACATTAACGGCGGGTGGCTCAGATGAATAAACGCTTACTGCCGGTTGGCTCTACCTCGTTGGAAATCGCCGCCGCGCAAGCCTGTGCGCGCATGGCGGATATTAAGGTGCCATTACGCCAGCTATGGAACGCGGAGACCTGCCCGCTGGAATTACTGCCCTATCTGGCGTGGGCCTGGTCGGTGGATCGCTGGGATGAGAATTGGTCGGAAGCGACAAAGCGCGCCGTCGTCAAAGCCTCTTACGCCGTGCATAAACGCAAAGGCACCATTGGCGCGATCCGCCGCGTAGTGGAGCCGCTCGGCTACCTTATCCGCGTAATTGAGTGGTGGAAAACCAACGAGGCTCCCGGCACGTTTCGCCTGGATGTTGGTGTGCTGGAAACCGGTATTACCGAGGAAATGTATCAGGAATTAGAGCGACTGATTGAGGATGCCAAACCATGCAGTCGCCATCTGATCGGTCTGTCTATCAATCTGGATGTCACCGGAACCCTTCCTGTTAGCGCCGCCAGTTATGACGGCGACGAAATGACTATTTATCCCTATTTACCCGAAACCATTACCGTCACCGGCCAAGGCTATTGCGGTGGCGTGGTGCATCTGATTGATGATATGAGAGTGAACCCATGACAGTGAAATATTTTGCGCTACTGACCAATTTGGGGGCGGCCAAGCTGGCAAATGCGGCTGCTCTCGGTACCCAATTACAAATTACGCATATGGCGGTGGGTGACGGCGGCGGCGCGTTGCCAACACCTAGCCCCGCACAAACACAGCTTATCGGTGAAAAACGCCGCGCTGCATTGAATTCATTAAGTATTGATGCGGCTAATAATAGCCAGATTATCGCGGAACAGGTTATTCCGGAAACGGACGGCGGTTGGTGGATACGTGAAGTTGGTCTATTTGATAAAGATGGCGTACTCATTGCCATTGCCAACTGCCCCGAAACCTACAAACCCCAATTGCAGGAAGGTAGCGGCCGTACGCAAACCGTGCGCATGGTATTGATTGTCAGCAGTACCGATGCAGTCACGCTGAAAATTGATCCCTCGGTGGTGCTGGCAACGCGCCAATACGTTGATAAAAAAGTGGATGATAAGGTAATTGAGGTTAAGCAATATGCTGACAATCTGCTAACCGAGCATGAAAAATCGCGCAATCACCCGGATGCCAGCAAGACCGAAAAAGGCTTTGTGAAATTAAGTAGCGCCACAACCAGCGATAGCGAAGCGTTAGCCGCTACGCCGAAAGCGGTCAAGACTGTAAGTGATAATGCTCTAAAAATAGCTAGCAACCTTTCTGAAATTGCCGCCGCTGGCGCAACAGCTGTTGCTGCCACTCTTGCCAATCTTGGTTTAAGTGACTTTGCGAATATGACGGATGTTCGCAAGTTGATTGACACTGCTTTCCCTATTGGTGTGCCGATACCATATCCTCTTGCCGCAATTCCTGAAACAGCAATGGGGGTTGTATTCTTTAAACTCAACGGGGGCACTTTCAGTACCACGACCTATCCAAAACTGGCCCTTAAATATCCCACAGGGGTATTGCCAGATTTGCGCGGTGAGTTTATGAGGGGGTGGGATGATGGGCGGGGGGTTGATAGCGCCCGCGGATTATTGACGACGCAGACCGCGACGTGGGTACAGCCCAATATTGAAAATAATACAGTGTCTACCGGCATTGTATTAGGCAATGGTGAAAGTGAGTTTAATTCGGGAGTTTTCGGCGGGGTGGCCAATATGTCGGGCAATGCCAGTAATGGCCCACGTAGCCGTTGGTATGTTCGTCCGCGTAATATCGCCTTTAATTTCATTGTGAGAGCAGCATAATGACGATTCAATTTGATAAAGATGGCTATGCGACAAGCACCGGAACCGTCATTGTGCATAATGCCATGCCGGATACCCGTGAATATATGGGTTCAAGTGATGAGCTTATAAACACAGGGCAAGGCTTGCCAGCCCACGCTTATTTAGACTCGCCACCTAACCCCAAAAAGGGCTTTGTTATTTGCCGCATGTCCGACCAATCAGCGTGGGAATATGTGGCAGATCACCGGGGAGAGATTCGCTATAGCACAGTAACGGGGGGGGCATTTGCCGTAAGCCAAATTGGCAATTATCCAGACGATTCGACTGACAAAGCACCCGCGACCCCATTTGATAAATGGGATGGCAAGCGGTGGGGCACAGATGCTGATGCTGTAGCCTCTATAGCCAGAAAATACCGTGACGCCTTAATCATGGCGACAGACTCACTGATGCTCAGTGATTATTGCATTGGTGATACCTTGCTGACCGCAGCACAACAGACAGAGTTGCTTGCCATCCGATCCAGCTGTCGCGCATGGCCGACACAAGAAAACTGGCCGTTAATTGAATTGCCGGAGATCCCGCAATGGTTGCTGATTGAAGCGGTAAATCAAGGTTATATTGTTCCCACCTGGCCGCCTACGGTATAAGCCAGCTTATTAGCCCCGATTACGGGGCTTTTTCGTTGTGCCATCCCTCACACAATCCCCATAACCTGCCCCGCGCGTAGCAATCCGGCATCATAGCGAATGAACGCTTAACCGGAGAAAACCGCATGTCTGCAACCGATTACCACCATGGTGTGCGCGTCATTGAAATTAGCGAAGGCACTCGCCCGATCCGCACTGTCAGTACGGCGGTGGTAGGGATGGTCTGTACCTCCGATGATGCCGACGCCACCCTATTTCCACTCAATACCCCGGTATTGCTCACCGATGTGCTGGCCGCCAGTGGCAAGGCCGGTGAAACCGGCACATTAGCCCACTCACTGGATGCCATCGGTGACCAAACCAAACCCGTTACTATCGTTGTCCGTGTCGCTCAGGGTGAAACCGAAGCCGAAACCACGTCAAACATCATTGGTGGATCCACACCGGATGGCCGTTATACCGGCATGAAAGCACTGTTGGCCGCGCAAGGTAAGTTTGACGTTAAGCCGCGCATCTTGGGTGTGCCGGGGCATGACACTAAGGCGGTAGCCACTGAACTGCTTTCTATCGCTCAAGATTTACGCGCTTTTGCCTACATCAGCGCTTATGGTTGTAAAACCAAAGAAGAAGCCATTATCTACCGCGATAACTTCAACCAGCGAGAGGCCATGGTGATTTGGCCGGATTTCCTTAGCTGGGATACCGTAACCAATGCCGAGGCTACCGCCTTTGCAACCGCCCGCGCCCTCGGCTTGCGCGCCAAGATTGATAATGATGTTGGCTGGCATAAAACACTGTCTAACGTGGGAGTGAATGGTGTTACTGGCATTAGCGCTGATGTGTTTTGGGATCTGCAAAACAGCGCCACCGATGCCAACTTGCTTAACAGTAAAGACGTCACCACGTTGATCCGTAAAGACGGTTATCGCTTTTGGGGTTCTCGCTCTTGTTCTGATGATCCGCTATTTGCCTTTGAAAATTACACCCGCACCGCTCAGGTATTGGCTGACACCATGGCCGAGGCGCATATGTGGGCTAACGATAAGCCGCTCAGCCCCTCACTGGCAAAAGATATTATTGAGGGTATTCGCGCCAAAATGCGCGAATTGAAATCATTGGGCTATTTGATCGATGGCGATTGCTGGTACGACGACAGCGTGAACGATAAAGACACCCTCAAAGCGGGCCGCCTGTTTATTGATTACGACTATACGCCAGTGCCACCACTGGAAGATTTAACCCTGCGCCAGCGCATTACTGATCGCTATCTGGCTAATTTCGCCGCCGCCGTTAACAGCTAAGGAGCTTAATTATGGCCTTACCACGCAAACTTAAGTTCCTGAATGTGTTTAATGACGGGAACAGCTATCAAGGGGTGGTTGAGTCCATCACCTTGCCAAAACTTAACCGCAAATTTGAAGATTTTCGCGGTGGCGGCATGAATGGCAGCGCCAAGGTTGATTTGGGGCTGGCTGATGGTGCATTAGACGTTGACTGGACGTTAGGCGGCATTGAGCACGAGATTTACAAGCAATGGGGCGTAACCAAAGTCGACGGGGTGTTACTGCGCTTTGCTGGCTCCTATCAGCGCGACGATACCGGCGAAACCCACGCGGTAGAAATTGTGATGCGCGGCCGCCATGAAGAAATCGACGGTGGCGACAGCAAGCAAGGTGATAACACCACCACCAAGATTTCCACCAAAAACACCTACTACAAATTGACCTGGGACGGCGAAGTGCTGATCGAGGTCGATATTGTAAACATGGTCGAAATGGTCAACGGCGTCGATATGTTGGAAGCCCACCGCCGCAATATTGGCTTGTAACATGGCGGAAGCCATCGCGTGGATTATTTCGCACCTTATTTCATTTCTTATCTTTTATTTTTTTTGGACAATCATGATGAGCAAAACAGCCATTGTAGATGAAGTACCCTTCATTCCTACCGAGACTTCGAGTGATAAGTTTAACGTAATCACACTGGATGTACCCATTATCCGGGGTAATACCACCATTACCGAAGTGACCATTAACAAGCCTAACGCCGGAGCATTGCGCGGGGCCAAACTGCAAGCGCTATTAGATACCGATGTTGACGCTTTGATTCGAGTATTGCCACGTATCACTAGCCCCAATCTGACTGTGCCGGAAATCAGCAATCTTGATCCGGCTGATATTTACGCACTGTCTCAGGCGCTGGCGATTTTTTTCTTGCCGAACTCGGTCAAGTCCGACTACCTGAATGCCTAACGGTTGATGATTTGGTAGCTGATATTGCGGTCACCTTCCATTGGCCGCCATCAGCCACCGATCCGATGACTGTCGGCGAACTTTTAGAATGGCGGCACAAGGCTATTATCCGTAACGGGGGCAGTGATGAGTGATAAGAACCTCCGCTTGCAGGTTTCTTTAAGTGCTATTGATAAAGTCACCAAGCCATTTAAATCTATGTTGGCCAGCAATAAGATGCTGGCCGCATCTATTAAAAACTCCAAACAAGAGCTTAAACAACTCAATAACCAGGCGGCTAACATTGAGGGCTTTCGCAAGAATAAAGCGGCGGTTAATGGAGCCGCTCAGGCGCTGGCTGCCGCCCGCGATAAAGCGCGCCAGCTTGCCAATGAACTAAAGAACAGCGCCGCACCGACCGCGAAACAAGCCAGAGAGTTTAAGCGCGCCAGTGAAGAGGCCGCCAAACTAAAGCAGAAATATAATGATTTACGCACCGCGCTACACACCCAGCGCAGCGCATTACAAAGCAATGGCATTGCCACTAACCAATTAGGCCAGGCACAGCGATCCCTTAAAGCCAATATCACCAGCACCACCGCCGCACTGACCGCGCAACAACGCCGGTTAGAACAGCAGGCCCAACAGCAACAGCGCCTCAGTGCCGCCCGTAATCGTTTTGATAGCAGCAATCAACGCAAAGCCATTGCCGCCGGATTGGGTTACACCTCGCTATCCACTGGCCGTGCAATGGGCCGTGGGATAGAGAACGCCTTGCATGTCGGTTATGAATTTGACGCCATGATGAGCGGCACTCAGGCCGTCACCCGCATTAAAGATAAAAACTCGCCTGAAATGCAAGCTATGCGCCATCAGGCCCGAACCTTGCCGCTGACCTCCAAATTTACCGACCTACAAGTCGCCGAAGGTCAATATTATCTTGGCCGCACCGGCTATAGCCCTAAACAGGTTGTCGGGGCGATGCCGGGTATGCTGAATCTGGCCGCAGCCGGGGATATCGATCTCGGTACCACGGCGGATATTGCTTCCAATATTCAAACCGCGATGGGTATTCCGGCGGAGAAAATGGATCGGGTAGCGGATGTGCTCACCGCCCTGTTTACCCGTAATAACGTCGATATCCCGATGCTGGGCGAGTCTATGAAGTATTCCGGTGGCGTTGGACGCGAATATGGGCAGAGTCTGGAAACGGTGGCAGCGTCTACCGCTATGCTGGGTAGCGCTGGTATTCAGGGCAGCCAGGCCGGTACCACCATGCGCAGTATTTTAAGTCGTATTGGTGGCTCCAGTACCGTTAAAGAATTGGGCGTTAAGACCGCCGATAAAAACGGCAATATGCGTGATCTGGTGGATATCCTCAAAGATATCAATGATAAAACCGCCAAAATGGGCAACGTTGAGCGCGGCGCTATTTATAAAGATATCGCCGGACAATATGCCGTCACTGGTTTTGGTGTGTTGATGCACGCAGCCGGCAATGGCTCACTGGATAAGATGCGCGGTCAGCCCGGAGAGTATGACGGCGAGGCCGCACGGGTGGCGGCAACCAAGCTGGACAACTTAAAAGGCGATATGACCATCATTCATGCCGCCCTGGAAAACGTTAGCGTTGAGTTATTTGAAAAAAACGATGCGTGGCTTAGGTCAACAGCCAAAAGCATTACTGAGTTTATGCATGGCGTGGCTGAGTTTCTCAAGGCCCACCCCAAAATCAGCCTTGGCATTGTGCAGGTAGGTACTGCTGTCGCTATCGCGACTGCCGCATTTGGTGCACTGGCGATTGCTGTGGTCGGTATTTTGGGGCCGTTCGCGCTACTGCGTTTTACCACCTCGGTATTAGGTATCCGCTTACTGCCGCGCCTGTCGTTGGGTATGTCCAAACTGGCGAGTACCACCCCGATAACCACGCGTCAGATTGGCACGTTTAGCCGCTCCCTGCTCACCCTGTCTAAAAATGGCGGTCAATCTGCTATTGCTACCCTTAAGGGGTTGGGTAACGGGCTGGGTAATGTGGTGCGTTCGCCGGTTAAATCCGGCATCGGCGGGTTTAAAATGCTGGGTAATGGCATTAGCTGGCTGGCTAAGTCCCCGCTTAAATTCCTGCGTTTTGCCCTTGGCGGCCTGGGCAGTCTGCTCGGGATTTTAATCAGCCCGATTGGCCTGATTGCGGCGGCCATCGTGGGCGCTGGCTTACTGATTTACAAATACTGGAAACCGATTAAGGCATTTCTCGGTGGTGTGGTGGAGGGCTTTATGCAAGCCGCCGCCCCGATTAAAGAGGCACTAAAACCGCTGGGGCCGGTGTTTGACTGGATTGGTGATGCAGTTAAAAACGTGTGGAATTGGTTTAAAAAGTTACTGGAGCCAGTGCAATCGACCACCGCCGATTTAAACAGCGCCGCCGATGCGGGTAAATCTTTCGGTCAGTTCCTGGCTGACGGTATCAATCTGGCAATGACACCGCTCAAATTACTGATCTCATCCATTAAGTGGGTGCTGGAAAAGCTGGATGAAGTAAAACAGCGCTCCGAGAAAACCCGCGAACTGGCACAAACGAATCCGGCCATCGCGACCGCCGCAGCTAACTACGGTATCACATGGAAGCCCGCGCCAAAGGGCAACAGTGCCGCTGATATCGCCGCGAAATATACCGGTGAATATGATAACGGTGGTGACATCCCGTTGGGTAAATTTGGCGTGGTCGGTGAGCACGGCCCTGAAATTATCAACGGCCCGGCGCAGGTCACCGGCCGCCGTAATACGGCGGCTATGGCGGCTGCTGCCTCCATGCTCTTTAGTGGCTATCAGGCCGCCGCCGCACCGCTGCATCCGTACAGCTTACCGGCGGCACAGTACCGCAGTAACGGCGGCGGCCAGACCAGCAACCATCAGCAAAATCAAACCCGCAATGATGCGCTCATTATCAATATTTACCCTACGCCGCAGCAGGATGCGCAGGATATCGCCCACGAGGTGGCCCGCCAATTAGCGGCTTATAACCGCCAGGCGCAAAGTAAATCAAACCGCAGCTATCAAGACCATGACGACTAAGGAGCACTAACATGATGATGGCATTAGGGATGTTTGTCTTTATGCTGCAAACCGTCCCCTATCAAGATTTTCAGCACCAAATGGCATGGCGTCACCCGTCCAATCCGCGCATCGGCTTGCGGCCAGTCAGTCAGTTTTTGGGGCCAGATGAGGAATCGATTACTTTATCCGGCGTGCTGTACCCCGAACTGACTGGCGGTAAAGCCTCATTAATGGCCTTGCAGTTGATGGCTGATACCGGCAAGGCCTGGTCATTGATTGAGGGGAACGGGGCGATCCACGGCATGTTTGTGATTGAGAATCTGAGTCGTACCAAAAGTCTGTTTTTCAGTGACGGTTCAGCGCGCAAGATTGAATTCACGCTGACCTTAAAACGCACCGATGAATCCTTAAAAGAAATGTTTGGTGATTTATCCCAGCAATTTGATGATATCGCCGCGCAAATCTCTGACACCGCCAGCGGGTTATTATCATGATCAATATCCTGTCCAGTAGCGGCCATAACGCGCCGGATTATGCTATTACCGTGGATGGTATCGATAAAAGTGGCGGTATTAAAAAGCGGTTGATGTCATTAACTTTGACCGATAATCGCGGTTTTGAGGCCGACCAGCTTGATATTGAACTGGATGATTCAGACGGCCAGTTAGTGCTACCCCGCCGAGGGGCTAAAATCGCGGTGGCGCTGGGCTGGCAAGGGGCGGCGCTGATTGATAAAGGCACCTTTACCGTGGATGAAATAGAGCACAGCGGCGCACCGGATAAGCTGACGATTCGCGCCCGCAGTGCGGATTTTCGGGAAACGCTCAATATTCGCCGTGATCAGTCTTACCATAAAACCACCATTGGCGGCATTATTAAGATAATTGCCGAGCGCAATAAACTCACCCCAACCTTAAATAAGGCCATGTCTGATTTGGCTGTTGACCATATAGACCAAACCAACGAATCAGACGGCAATTTTATTACCCGACTGGCGAAACAATATGGCGCTATTGCCGCCGTAAAAAAGGGCAATTTGTTATTTATCAAGCAAGGTCAGGCGAAAACCGCCAGCGGTAAACCGATTCCGGTGATGAGTATTATCCGCAGCTTAGGTGACGGCCATCAATTTAGTATGGCTGACCGGGGCGCTTATACCGGCGTGGTGGCTAACTGGCTAAATACCCGTACCACGGAAAAACCGGTGGTGAAGGTAAAACGAAAGCGCAAACGTAAGGCGACCACTGCCGCCAAGCCCAAACAGCCGGAAGAGAAACAGGGCGAATATCTAATAGGTACTGATGAGAATGTACTGACCTTACGCACCACTTACGCCAGTAAACACAACGCACAGCGAGCGGCTAAATCGAATTGGGAACGGCTGCAACGGGGCGCGGCAAAATTCTCTATTCAGCTTGCCAGGGGCCGTGCGGATCTCTATCCCGAAGTGCCGGTTAAAGTGACCGGATTCAAAAAACAGATTGATGAAGCTGATTGGACGCTGGTCACTGTGACCCACTCAGTAAGTGACACCGGCTTTACTACTGCGCTGGAATTAGAGGTAAAAATAGACGATCTGGATATGGAGTGATGATTTTTAATTAATAATCACGCATAATTATCATTAACACCGACCTTAGTCGGGATGATGCCGGAGTCCGGATCATGTTCAATTGCCCTTTATGCCATAGCGCCGCCCATACCCGCAGCAGCAGCCAGATCACCACCGAAACCAAAGAACGCTATCACCAATGCATCAATGTGAATTGCGGCCATACCTTTGTAACGATGGAAAGTTTTATGCGCTCAATATCAAAGCCCGGTGAAATTAACCCGGTACAACCCCACCCACAAAACGGCGGTCAGGTGGTTATGTTCTGATATTAGCTACTGGACAATCACTACAATATATAACTTTTTGTTTGCTCAATGCATTCTGGATTTCAAGTATTAAGCATCCTTATGGATTACTCTCTTGTTAACCATTACAATCATTGTTGCGTTAAAGCTACCGAGTTATAAATCAGTTTATTAAAAACGAAATAGATTACCCCTGCTGCAAGGCACCCGCAAGAGGTGACTTAGTTAATATTATTTAACAAATTCAGCATGATAATCTAAATGGAATTTGGGATTTAAAAGGATTACACATTATGTCAAGCATGGTTTTTTGTCGTGGATGTGGTAAAGAAATGCATGAAACAGCCAAGGCATGCCCGAGTTGCGGTGCAGCTCAGCAAACCACAGGTAATAAAAGTCGTGTTTCTGCGGCTCTGCTGGCTTTTTTCCTTGGGGGATTCGGGGTGCACAAATTCTATCTGGGCAAAACGGGGCAGGGATTCTTATATCTGATATTCTTTTGGACGTTCATTCCAGCAATTATCGCTTTTGTTGAATTCATTATTTATCTTTGCAATTCCGATGAGGAATTCGCCAGAAAATACGGTTAACCACACGGAAAATTAGACCGGAAATTAAAACCCCGCAATGCGGGGTTTTTTATCGACGTGGTCAATTCGTGGACGCTTAAAGAAATTAATCCTTTAATTTCATTAGGTTATACAATGTTAAAGGCGACTACCAAGTCGCCTAAATCAATTATTGTTCCAACGCCGCTTTCTGCGCCTGGAAGATAGTTTCTATCCCTCCCCGAGCCAGAGCCAACAACGTCAATAACTCTTCATGGCTGAACGGTTCACCTTCTGCGGTGCCTTGCACCTCAATCATCCGACCATCTTCCATCATCACCACATTCATATCTGTTTCTGCAGCAGAATCTTCTACGTACTCCAAATCGCAAAGGGCTTCACCTTTAACGATACCAACAGAAACTGCCGCAACCAGCCCTTTCATTGGGTTTGCTTTCAATTTACCACTGGCTACCAGCTTATTCAGCGCGTCAGCTAAAGCTACACAAGCACCACTGATTGAGGCAGTACGAGTGCCGCCATCCGCCTGCAATACATCGCAGTCTAAAGTAATGGTGAATTCACCCAACTTCTTCAAATCTACTGCCGCGCGCAAAGAACGAGCGATCAGGCGTTGAATTTCTAAAGTGCGGCCGCCTTGCTTCCCTTTTGCGGCTTCGCGCGCATTTCGGCTATGGGTCGAGCGCGGTAACATACCATATTCAGCGGTTATCCAACCCTGGCCTTGGCCTTTCAGAAAGCGCGGAACCCCCTCTTCAACCGTGGCGGTGCACAATACTTTGGTATCGCCAAACTCAACCAACACTGAACCTTCAGCGTGTTTCGTGTAATTACGGGTCAGGGTCAATGGGCGGACTTGTTGTGCTGCTCGGTCTGCTGGACGCATGGGCTTTCTCCGGCTTTAAATCGATATTGGTCGCGCATTATACGGCCTTAGTGATGTAATGCCTATCCTGCCTGCGCCCTGGAGGCTATAATCCCTGCATCTTTTCTTTAAAACGGGTACGCAACAATGATCCGCAGCATGACCGCCTACGCCCGGCGTGACATTAAGGGCGAATGGGGCAGCGCAGCCTGGGAGCTGCGTTCCGTTAACCAACGCTACTTAGAAACTTACATTCGTTTGCCAGAACAGTTCCGCAGCCTGGAACCCGTTATTCGTGAACGCATCCGTGGCCGCCTAACTCGCGGCAAAATTGAGTGCAACTTGCGTTTTGAGCTGGATGCCAGCACGCAAAGCTCTTTGATCCTTAATGAAAAACTGGCAAAACAATTAGTAGAAGCTGGTAACTGGGTCAAAATGCAAAGTGATGAAGGTGAAATCAATCCAGTCGATATTTTGCGCTGGCCGGGGGTTATGGCCGCCGAAGAACAAGACTTGGATGCCATTAGCACCGAGCTAATGCAGGCACTGGATATTGTGCTAGATGATTTTATCATTTCACGCGAAACCGAAGGTGCGGCTTTGAAAGCCCTGATTGAACAGCGTCTTGACGGTGTTAGTGCAGAAATTGTTAAAGTTCGTGCGCACATGCCAAACATCTTGCAGTGGCAGCGTGAGCGTCTGCTGAGTAAGCTGGAAGAAGCGCAAGTTCAGTTGGAAAATACCCGCCTGGAGCAGGAATTAGTGCTAATGGCGCAGCGTGTCGATGTGGCTGAAGAGCTGGACCGTCTGGAAGCACACGTCAAAGAAACGCACAATATTTTGAAGAAGAAAGAAGCCGTTGGCCGCCGCCTTGATTTTATGATGCAGGAATTTAATCGCGAATCGAATACGCTGGCATCAAAATCGATCAATGCCGAAGTGACCAACTCAGCCATTGAGCTAAAAGTGCTTATCGAACAAATGCGCGAGCAGATCCAGAATATCGAGTAACATCTCACCGTATTTCAGTACGTCGCAAAATGCCTTTAAAGCCCGTAACTTACGGGCTTTCTTTATCTCAGCACATCACATATCATTCCAGGAGATTTCACTTTTTGGTACATTTTTTTTCGTTCCATTGATCGCAAAAACCCACATACTTAATATAATTGATATGGAATAATACAGATCTTCTTATCAGCAACTTAGTCAGATAATATTATAAAGAACTCTATGTTACCCGACATTGCTTTCATGTTCGTAAATGCCGACACTAATATCTGCCAACGGCTTCAAAAAAAGTGATTCGTAATTTGCGTTATAACGCTGGATATCACTATATCCCGCTTTTTGATAACCAAAATTAGGGTATATACCAAACCATCTATCTTTCGCCATTAATGGAAGCCAGTGCGAATCAAGTGCGCAATTGACTTGCGCACCACCGGCATCTAGTTTTCTAACCGCCTCGCTCACATCATTGATTAGGGTTTGATAATAATTTTTATTCACTAAATAAGCACAGGCACAGTGAGCAGATTTCAACTTAAGAAAATTATTGTTATTAGAAAAAGGCATAACCCGATAATAATTGGCGGTCAGCATAGCCACGTCCCATGGGGTTACTTTTAGCATTGAAAGAAAACGGTTAGCTAAAGAAATACTCTCAATATCATCATTGAAAACAATATCATCTTCAAGAATTAAAACATTGTCCCAGCCATGATCACGAGCCATTTTTAGAACAGCCTCATGAGATTTTGCACAACCAATATAGCCAGGTTCCGCCTGTATTGCCTCAAAACGAATTATTTTTTCTTTTGCCACGTTGAATTTTTTAAAAAGCTCTTGAATATTCGCATCCCGATCTGGACGCGAATTAAGATTAATATAAATAACTTTTTCTACTAAAGAAAAATCCAATTCTTCATTGATGGTTAGATTCATACTATACACCTATAAAACCACAAATTATAATGTCATTACTTATAAATGAAAATAGAAGCACCTATAATTAAGAATTTAGCCCACAATATTAGTAGAAGTGCTTACATCTAGAGTTAAGTACTACTTAGGAAAATAAAATTGAATATCAGCCTCGGTCAGAGGCAAGTATATTTCTTTACGGCGTTTTCCCAAACTCCAACTAAACATGGAGCATCCTCAGATATTTCTCTTTTTATCATTCGTACCGCCACTCTCGCACCGAACAGGTATAAGACAATCATCACTGATTATTAAAAAGTTAAACATGCCTACACCCTATTTTCAAGAACGCGGAACATGCGTTGTTTTTCCTGCGTCATCTGGAGTATGTTGAACAAACAGAGGTAGTCACACATGTTTTGCTACCATTCCTGCGGAGAGTTCATGATTGCTACAGCAACTTTACTGCTATTTTCCGGTGCGTGTGTAGCGCTTGCAGCGATATCGGGTCCAGATATGTTGCTTATCACTTCTCGTAGTCTCAGTCAGGGGAGAGCGGCTGGTTTTGCCTCACTTGCAGGTATTCAGTTAGGTACTTATTGCCACACTTTGGCTGCCGCTTTAGGGCTTTCACAACTATTTGTTGCGATTCCGTTGGCTTACGATGTAGTACGGATCGCGGGTGCATGCTATTTACTTTATCTGGCGTGGAAAACATTCGCGTCTACTCGGCACTCTACGGTGAAAACAACAAAACAGCCCACATCTACGCACAAAGCCTTCCAGCAAGAGTTATTAACCAATCTACTCAATCCCAAAATGGCGCTGTTTGTTTTAGCCCTGTTTCCCCAATTTATTACACCTCAGTCAGGTTCAGTTATCGTGCAAATGTTGCTATTAGCAACCATTCTAAATGCTATTGGTTTGATAATTAACGGCGGCCTGATTTTAGTCATCAGTAATATGCGTAATCGCTTTAAAGCGGGGTCGTTTCCAGCCCGATGGCCAAACTATTTACTCAGCCGAGTCTTTACCGGATTAGCATGTAAATTGCTTTTCGATAGTCGCAAGTAAAACGAGTATCAGAATTATGTGAATAAACAAGGAAAAGGATATGCAGTTAACTGTGCTGGTTGATAACAATACCCTAATAGATAAATATCTGATAGCCGAACCCGGTGTCTGTTATCACCTTAAAATTGATGGGAAAACATACCTTTTTGATACAGGCTACTCTGACGTTTTTCTACGTAATGCAGCAATTCTGGGTATTGATATCAACGCTATCGATAGTGTAGTCATCTCTCATGGCCATAATGATCATAGCTGGGGTTTAACCCATCTCGCTCAACACCTTGATCGGACCAACTACTCTAGTGTGAAGAAAATAAAGCTAGTGGCTCATCCCAATGCTTTTGTACCAAAATACCATGAAGATAAATCAATAGGCGCGAACTTACCGGCCGATAGTTACCCTTCATTTTTCGAACGGATTAATCAGACTGGGGTTTATTATCTTACTGATAATTTGCTTTTTTTAGGCGAGATAGTACGCAGTAATGATTTTGAAGGGCTACATCCTATAGGGAAAACTATCAATTGTTGCGGTCATGGAGTTGACGATTTTGTCATAGATGATAGTGCAATAGTTTATACCAGCCCTGAGGGGATCGTGATTATTACCGGCTGCTCTCACTCTGGGGTCTGTAATATTATTGATTATGCAATTAAGGTCACTGGCGATAAACGCGTTCGGGCTGTTATTGGTGGTTTTCATCTATTAAATGCAGAAATATCCACTCTCGCCAGAACATCCGACTATTTTAAGCAACTTAATGCACAAACACTCTATCCCTGCCACTGTACTGACTTAAAAGCCAAAATAGCACTAGCCGGTGCGGCTAACATAGAAGAGGTGGGAGTCGGAATGGTACTTAACTTTTAAATTACAGCCCGGTTTAAGTAAGACAAAAAAACAAGTGACGCCCCCAGAATTGCCGTCATTATTGGTGACGGCATAAATTTCTGCATTGTTTTAAGCTGATAGTAACCACAGTTAAAATGAAATATACAGATTGCTGCCACTGGGATACGTTCACCATCAACTGGCTTAAAAATACACTTATCCCTCATTAAACATCTCAGTGAAGTATTTCACATCGTTCCTGCTCATTTAGGATTTAGCCTAAATGAGCATAACAATATAAAAAATTCGGTCTTTTATTTTTTTCATGCTTAACTTTCATCACAACCTGAAAGTAGGAAGAGCATTTACTATGATTATCGCTACTATCTACGATCTGGTATGAATAAATTACACATATACTTTATTAGGTGGGCACTCTAAGTAGAGTCATGCTCTACAAGTCAGGATGATTATCATTACTGGGAAGTCCAGAAATAGAGTCTTCTTAATTTCTGACTAAGGTAAGTAAAAGACACATATACACTTTTTGGGGGTCGCATATGTTCCAAGATCAAGACACGTCGATCCTCAACACCTACTTTGGTACTCATAGCCCATTTTGGCGGCTTGCCTTTGATAGCCAGGCTATAGAGCTGTCGGCGATTAAAGAGATAGCAAATATTGCGATACCCCTTAATTCTGTTCAAACAATGAAAATCCGCAGCTTAACCGGTATTACCGCCAGTTTAGATATTGAAATTGAGATTTATGGTTATCCCCTCCATTTACATCTTGTTGGCCGAAAAGTTAATGATAAAGAGTGGGGAGGAACAGCCTCAGCCTATGCCGATACTGAATCTGTCGCTCGGGATTTGGTTATGGGCCTTTCTTTTGCTGAACAGGTTGTTTCTGAAGCCAACTCAGTGATTGTGATTCTCGATAAAGATGGCTGCGTACAGCGATTTAATCACCTTAGCGAGGAATATACCGGTAAGAAAGAACAAGATGTTATTGGCAAAAATGTTTACGACTTATTTATGACCGCCAAGGAAGGAGCGTCGTCACGGAAGAATATTGAGGGTTTTTTTCAGCGTGGCGCATCTTATGAAGCGGAACGTTGGGTTAATACCGTCAAAGGAAAGCGTCTCTTCTTATTTCGCAATAAATTTGTTCACAGTGGTAGCGGAAAAAATGAACGCTACCTTATCTGTTCCGGCACTGACATTACCAAAGAACGACGCGCCCAAGAGCGCCTTAGGATTTTGGCTAATACCGATATGATTACTGGCTTGCCTAACCGTCATGCCATTCATGAGCGAATAAACAGCGCAATCCAGACCCGCGGTGACAGCTCAGTGGGTATTATTTATCTCGATCTCGATAACTTCAAAAAAGTGAATGACCATTATGGTCATATGTTTGGTGATAGATTACTGAAAGATGTCTCTTTAGCAATTTTAAGTTGCTTGGGTGATAACGAAATGCTTGCCCGGTTAGGGGGTGATGAGTTTATTGTTCTGGTCGAAAACGCTACCTTAGATTTGCTGGAAACAACCACACAGCGAATTCTAAACCGCATGAAATTGCCATTCCGGGTTGGATTGATCGAGGTATATACCGGCTGTTCGATTGGTATTGCACTATGCCCAGAACATGGTGATACGCTGGAAAATATTATCCGCAGTGCGGATACGGCCATGTATACCGCGAAGGAACATGGGAAACAAACCTATTCCATCTTCTCGCAACAGATGAATAAAAAAGTATCGGAGTATGTTTGGCTCGATACCAATTTACGCAAAGCTATAGAACAACATCAATTACAAATATTTTACCAACCCAAAATATCAACCAAAACGGGAAAAGTGCTCGGTGTCGAAGCTCTCGTCAGATGGCTATCGCCTGAACGAGGTTTAATTGCTCCTCAGGAGTTTATCTCATATGCAGAAGAGTCTGGGCTTATCAGGCCTTTGGGTAAATGGGTACTGCAAACTTCTATGCAACAGGCAGTGGATTGGAAAAAACGTGGAATTAACCTACGAATTGCAGTCAATGTCTCTGCCCGGCAATTAATTGATGAAGCTATCGTCACCAGTTTTGTTGAGTCTCTTGAATCCTGTGAGTTAGAGTCTAGCTTGGTCGATGTTGAATTAACTGAAAGTTGCTTAATTGATAATGAAGATGCCGCTATCAATATAATGAAACAACTACGCCACTTAGGTGCTCAAGTTCACTTAGATGATTTTGGTACTGGTTATTCTTCACTCTCCCAGTTAGCGCGCATCCCTATAGATGCCATTAAACTGGATCAAAGTTTTGTTCTCCATATTGACACTAATCCTATTTCACAATCTTTGGTAAAAGCCATTATTGTTGTCGCCGAGGCACTAAAAATGCAGGTCATTGCCGAAGGCGTAGAAACGAAAGAGGAAGAAGCATTCCTGGATTCTATTGGCGTTGATGAGAAACAGGGATTCTTTTACGCCAAACCAATGCCCGCAGATAAACTGGAGCATTGGCTGGTAACACAACACCCTCACCTTTTACTGGATTAGATGTAAAAACTAATTAGATGAAACGCTATATTGCTTTTGGCATTCCCGAAGTATGCCTGTCTTGCAGCATAACCAGCCTTTCAATATAGGCGATATCTTTCGGCTCAATAGAAAATGCAGAGTCGACCCAGTCTTCTGTAATATCCATTAATTCAGAACGTGTTAATTGTAAAACACGCTGCCGGACTCGAACCATCGCCCTCATTCCATTTAGCTTAGGCCTGATAGTGTCTATAAATGTACGTGTCGCAATATAAGCATCCCCAGGTTGAAATAGCTTATCAACTAACCCCCGGCTCTCATACCACTCAGCCGCGTGAGATTCCCCGGTCCAAATCAGTTGTTCCGCCACCCTCATACCTGCCTTTCTGGCAACCAGTGAATATCCCCCCATGCCAGGAAATAAATTAAATGCAATCTCCGGAAAACCCATTCTGGCGGTTGTCTGTGCCAACACAAAATGATGAGCCAATGCCGCCTCAAATCCCCCACCTAATGCACTGCCTTCAATCATCGCAATAGAAATAGCACCAGTATCAAACCCACGAGAGGCGGCGTGGACACAATCGACACAAGCACGAGCATATGCCATTAGCGCTTCTCGCTTACGATTCTTAATCATTTGGGCGAAAAAGTTTAAATCGCCCCCTACATTAAACATATTAGGTACGACTGAGCCTGTTACCCAAAAATCTATCGGTAATTTTGACTCCTTAGCTGCCTGAGCCAACATCATAATATTTTCAATTAACTCCAGGTTAAAACAAGGCCGTGGATGAGCGCGAAGTAACATCCATAAAGTATTGCGACCTTCTTCGTAATACGCAGATATTTGAGATAAATGGCCGGCTTCGGTAAATGAACGGCAGCTAGGCAGATTAATCATATTCATATTCCATCCAATGAGTGAGTTAAACACAAGTAGCCCTATCGCCCAATCCCCCTAGAGGAAGTGTTAAATTTGCCTTAATTACGGAAATTTAAGCTGGCAGATAAATAGTGAGTCACCCAATGGATAAATGATGAGTAAGACAGTGAAAATTTAGATAACTGGCATCTTCAGCGCACGATTAAAGAATCTTTAGAATATATATTCTAAAGAAGATTAAATTTCAGATGAAAAAAAACTTCTGATATGGATAAAATGTTGACTGAATTTTATTCCTAACGGATTTCTTATGTTGCAGATTCTGCATTTTCTTTTGGCATTGATTGCTATAGCTGTTTTGGCCCTACTGGCTAGCAATGATCGGAAAAACATCAAACTTCGTTATATTCTTCAGTTACTGATTATAGAGATTGCTCTGGCTTATTTCTTTTTACACTCGGAAAGAGGGTTAGGTGCAATAAGGTATTTTGCTGGATTATTCGAATCTTTGATGAAATTCGCTTCTATAGGCACCAGTTTTGTTTTTGGCGGGATGAATGAGCAAGGCCTGGCGTTTATATTCCTAAACGTTCTTTGCCCAATCATTTTCGTATCTGCATTGATTGGTATTTTGCAGCACTTTCGTATATTACCCCTAGTCATACGGGTTATAGGCACCCTATTATCCAAAGTAAATGGCATGGGTAAACTAGAGTCATTCAATGCTGTGAGTACGTTGATTCTGGGACAATCAGAGAACTTTATTGCCTATAAAGGTATTATCGCTGATATATCGCCACGCAGAATGTACACCATGGCAGCTACTGCGATGTCGACGGTCTCTATGTCAATCGTTAGTGCTTATATGACCATGCTAGAACCAAAATTTGTTGTAACAGCACTCATACTGAATATGTTTAGTACTTTTATTGTACTTTCAATTATTAACCCCTACCCCGTAACAGAAGAACCTGAGTTAAAACTAAATAACCTGCATGAAGATCAAAGCTTTTTTGAAATGCTTGGGGAGTATATTCTGGCGGGATTTAAAATCGCGATGATAATAGCCGCAATGCTAATCGGGTTTATTGCTATCATTTCAGCGATTAATGCTTTATTTAGCACTTTATTCCACATCAGTTTCCAAGGAGTGCTGGGATATCTATTTTATCCACTGGCGCTATTAATTGGTATACCGGCCCAAGATGCTTTACATGCAGGAAGTATTATGGCAACCAAACTGGTGGCAAATGAGTTCGTTGCCATGATTGAACTGAAAAAAGTGGCTGCCGATATGTCTCCACGAGGTTTAGGTATTCTTTCTGTATTTTTAGTCTCTTTTGCTAACTTTGCGTCTATTGGGATTGTCGCGGGAGCTATTAAAGGTCTGAATGAACAGCAGGGGAATGTAGTTTCACGATTTGGATTAAAGCTAGTGTATGGTTAAACTTTAGTCAGTTTACTTTCTGCTGCCATTGCCGGGCTTGTTTTGTAACAGCTCACTCTGACTGAATAAAATCAATAGTATCACCGGCCTTTTATCTCTAATAAGGGGATAAAAGGCCAGAAACCCTGGTCAATACTCGCCGCTAGAAATCAACACAAACAGCCGCGTCAACCCGCATAACCGATTCTTGCGCAAATTGCTGTTTATAGCGGATGCGTAAGATTTCAATAGCAGTTTCTTTGTCAGCTTTATGGATAAGTACCAATGCCTTACTATTTTCTTTAGCTACAGTGCCATCATTACCTAACCATTGCCCTTTAGCATCAATAACTGTCAGGCCATCTTTAAAACGGCTGGTCACATCATTATCAACAAAAGACTGCCATTCTGTGGCTGAAATAATTGGGCCATGAGGCCGATTTAAACCAAAATAGAGCGTCGTTTGTGTCATCGGCTCACCTTTAATACAGGTGAGAGAGGAAGCTTTAATCGTTGCTGTGTTTGCCTTGCCCGTTCTATCAACGCAGCCACTGAGTAATACTCCAACCGCTACGATGCTAACCAAGAGTACTACACGGTATTGGAACGATTGAATACACTGACTCATGAAGAATCCCACTGAAATAAAAGATAAAATAGAGATAAAAGCTACCATTGGATGAGTCACTCTGCAATCAGATAGGACTATCATCAAATACTTGCTAATCCATCTCAATAATTTATTTTTACCCTAGATTTATTAATGACTAATAATTCTATTATTGTTTTTTTATTAAGTCATTTTAGTCAGATAATAAATATTTTCATTAGATTAAGTAATCTTAAGCGTTTGGTTTAGAAAATCTCAGTCGTGATAGCTCAGCTTAATGGCTACTCTGCCGCCTTTGTCGCCCTTAAGAAATTACATTCAATATGCTACTCAGTGTTCTTTATATTATCGGTATCACCGCTGAAGCCATGACCGGTGCACTAGCTGCCGGTCGCCGTCAGATGGATATGTTTGGCGTTATCATTATTGCATCGGCAACTGCTATTGGTGGCGGTTCGGTCAGAGATATGCTGCTGGGTCACTATCCGCTTGGATGGGTTAAACATCCTGAATATATCGTGATTGTCGCTGTTGCTGCTATTGTCACAACATGGATGGCACCATTGATGAAGCACTTACGTCATCTATTTTTAGTACTTGATGCTATCGGGCTTATCGTTTTTTCTATTATTGGCGCACAAATTGCTCTCGATATGGGGCACAGTACTATCATTGCAGCTATAGCTGCTGTAATTACCGGTGTCTTTGGCGGTGTCTTACGAGATATGTTCTGTAACTGTATCCCTCTGGTCTTTCAGAAAGAAATTTATGCCGGTATCTCATTTGCTGCCGCGTGGATCTATATAGCCCTACAATACACGCCACTGTCTCATAACTGGATTGTTATTATTACGTTGGTCACTGGTTTGAGTGCTCGATTGCTGGCACTAAGGTTTCGGCTTGGCTTGCCGGTATTCAAGTATGAACACTCTGAACACTAACCCGAAGAGAACTACTCTTCGGGACTGAATCCCGCAATTCCCTGCTGTGATAAGAAGTCAGCCATCATTTGTACCTCTGGGTGATGCAAAAAATGATTAATCTGTTTTGCTCTAACCTGGCCAACTCCAGACATTAAACGCCATTCGGCAATACTTCGTTGCCGTAAAGAGTGCCACGAAGAATCATTAGGTATTCCTTGTGGGAATCCCAGCGCCTGTAACCATTGAGAAAAAGACTGTTGTCTGGCACGTTGAAATTGCTGATAAATCTTTTCTGCTCGACCTTGCCCAATACCTGGAATCGCCGCGATTTCTTCGACAGACAGTAATAACCAATCGAGTAGATCATTGATAAGCCCATGATGAATAAGTTCGCGCCAAAGCCCACTCCCCACACTCTGCATATCTAGCCCGTTCGTACCACTAAGCCATGCTAAGCGAGATAAGAACTGCGCCTCACAGTCAAAAGGTAAGCGGCGAAAACAAGTTAGCTGATGGAATTTAACTGCATCTGGCGGCATAAGCTCCTGCCGCTGACTCACGCGCCAGATAACCTTATCCAAACGAGGAACACCCTGCCCAGCTAATGAGATAGTAACTTGATCTCCAGGTACGATATTCCACTGCTTCCAGCGGGATATCGATCCTATATTCACTCGGCGAATCCATTTATCATCAATTTTTACCGGTATAACTTGTAAAATAGCTGTGATTTTGCCAGTGCGCCCCACAGTAAAATGGATATCTTTGATTTCAGTTATTTGCTGTGGATGTGGGTATTTCCACGCCACAGACCAGTTTCCTGGTGTTGCCTGCCAATAGCGCCCCGCGGGCTCATTTTCTTGGCGGATAACCACCCCATCAGTCACAAAAGGCAGTGGCATCTTAAACCAGCGATTCCGCCAGTGGACAACATCACTACTGGAAGTGACTGGTTCGCTGTAGTGTACAGTTAGAGGAAAGCCCATTTCTTGTAACACTCGGTTCTTTTCCACCATACTTTTCGGTCCATCCGGCCATGCCCAGATAAAAACACCTAGTTTAGCTAGCAATGGGGATACAGACTTACGCATCAGAGCCCCTGCAACAGATGCTCGGGCATTTACACCTCCTGATTGCGCTTGCTGATGGCCCTCCATCTGTAGAAAGACTTCTCCTTGCAGAGTTAACAAGGGGGGAGCGCTGACAATATATTGAGGAATAGTAGAAATAAATGGTGCTTTATCCACCCAGTTTTGGCCTTTCAAGCCATTTCCTCGGCTCATAACTTGGGTTAATTTTCCCGCCTGATACACCAATGTGACTGCAACGCCGTCTATTTTGGGTTGAACCCAAAGGTCTTTTCTCCCTGTCATCCAACTAATCAGCGCAGCTTCATCTTGAAGTTTTTTTAAGCCGGTGTGGGCAACCGGATGAAGCATCTTTCCATTACCCGGTATGAGTCTGTTATCCGTTTTATCAGTTAACCCAAGACATAAACGCCACCTATGCAATTTATCCTGCAACTGATCGTAAATATCATCTGCAATCGGGCTAATACCCTGCTGGTGATAAGCTACACTCCACTGATTTAGCTGTTTCTCCAGGAGATGTATCTCTCCCGACATTCTTTCTTCTGACCATTCAGGGCAGACAAACTCTGCTCTGACTTGCCAACTGATGAAACTAACCATGAATAGGCTTAGTATTTTTATTTTGTGCACATTCATCAGCACCTCCCGTTGATGACTGGCAGTAAAACCTGAAATAGCGCATCCGTCGAAGGCGAAAAAACTCAAATGCGTGCGCGGCCGAAGAATACTTTTCCATTTACTGAAACAGGCTGAAATTACGCAATGCTTCCCGCAAAATCATAAAAACGTGCTGTTTATGGGCGAAACATTCAGGTGAAATGCGTTGTAACGCTGCATGACGCGTAGCAGCCGTGTATACTGTGCGGAGATTCACACTTCTACTTTCTACATATCAACCTAATCAACTGAAACGTCATCATGGTTCAAGGCACGCTATATATAGTTTCCGCACCCAGTGGGGCAGGGAAATCAAGCCTGATTCAGGCTTTGTTAAAAACACAACCTTTGTACGACACGCAGGTTTCTATTTCTCATACCACGCGTGCTAAACGTCCTGGGGAAAATCACGGCGAGCATTACTTCTTTGTTTCCAAGGAAGAGTTTTGCCAGATGATTGATGACGATGCTTTTCTTGAGCATGCCAAAGTATTTGAGAATTACTATGGCACCTCACGTCTGGCAATTGAGCAGGTTCTCGCAACCGGTGTTGATGTGTTTTTAGATATCGACTGGCAAGGCGCGCAGCAAATTCGTGCAAAAATGCCGACCGCACGCAGTATCTTTATTTTGCCCCCATCCAAAGAAGAATTGGATCGCCGTTTACGCGGCCGTGGGCAGGATAGTGAAGAGGTCATTGCAAAGCGAATGGCGCAAGCTGTCGCGGAAATGACCCATTATGCAGAATATGATTATTTAATCGTGAATGATGATTTCAATCTGGCATTGTCTGATCTGAAAACCATTATTCGCGCTGAACGACTGCGTTTAGGCCGCCAGAAACAGCGGCATGACGCTTTAATCACCAAATTATTGGCAGACTGAACAGAGTTTCAGTATCATGCCCAGTCATTTCGTCACCTGTGGAGTAGCAGAATTATGGCACGCGTAACTGTTCAAGACGCTGTAGAGAAAATTGGTAACCGTTTTGACCTGGTGTTGGTCGCTGCTCGTCGGGCACGTCAAATCCAGTCCGGCGGTAAAGACGCACTGGTTCCAGAAGAAAACGATAAAGTTACTGTGATTGCGTTGCGTGAAATCGAAGAAGGCCTGATTACTAATCAGATTCTCGATGTACGTGAACGCCAAGAACAGCAAGAGCAGGAAGCCGCAGAGATCCAAGCGGTAACCGCTATTGCTGAAGGTCGTCGTTAATTAGACAGCGAGTTTGCCTTGTACCTGTTTGAAAGCCTGAATCTGCTGATTCAACGTTACCTGCCAGAGGAGCAGATTAAGCGCCTCAAACAGGCATATCTTGTCGCGCGTGATGCTCACGAGGGTCAGACACGCTCCAGTGGTGAGCCTTATATTACTCACCCGGTTGCTGTGGCTTGTATTCTCGCGGAGATGCGGCTCGATTACGAAACCTTAATGGCGGCACTGTTACATGACGTCATTGAAGATACTCCTGCCACATATCAAGATATGGAGCAGTTGTTTGGGAAAAGCGTAGCCGAGCTGGTCGAGGGTGTCTCTAAACTCGATAAACTGAACTTTCGTGATAAGAAAGAAGCCCAGGCGGAAAACTTCCGCAAAATGATCATGGCGATGGTACAGGATATCCGCGTCATTTTGATCAAGCTGGCTGACCGCACCCATAATATGCGAACTCTGGGCTCCTTACGCCCGGATAAGCGTCGCCGTATTGCCCGAGAAACCCTTGAAATATATAGCCCACTTGCCCACCGGCTGGGTATTCATCATTTAAAAACCGAGCTGGAAGAGCTGGGTTTTGAAGCGCTCTACCCCAATCGCTACCGCGTGATTAAAGAAGTGGTGAAAGCTGCTCGTGGTAACCGCAAAGAGATGATTCAAAAAATTCTGGCGGAGATTGAAGGGCGTCTGACGGAGGCGGGGATACCTTGCCGTGTCAGTGGTCGAGAAAAGCATCTCTATTCCATCTATTGCAAGATGAATCTGAAGGAGCAGCGTTTCCACTCCATCATGGATATCTATGCTTTTCGGGTTATCGTTAAAGAAGTCGATACGTGCTATCGGGTGTTGGGGCAGGCTCATAGTCTGTATAAACCGCGTCCTGGTCGAGTAAAAGATTATATTGCCATCCCTAAAGCTAACGGCTATCAATCATTGCATACCTCATTAATCGGCCCTCATGGGGTTCCGGTAGAAGTGCAAATCCGTACTGAAGATATGGATCAGATGGCTGAAATGGGGGTTGCAGCACACTGGGCTTATAAAGAGCAAGGTGAGTCCGGCACCACCGCACAGATCCGCGCTCAGCGCTGGATGCAAAGTTTGCTGGAGTTACAGCAAAGCGCGGGCAGCTCATTTGAATTTATTGAAAGTGTAAAATCTGATTTGTTCCCTGATGAGATTTACGTTTTCACTCCGGAAGGGCGCATTGTTGAACTCCCTGCCGGTGCAACGCCTGTCGATTTTGCTTATGCTGTGCATACCGATATTGGTCATGCCTGTGTTGGCGCGCGTGTTGACCGCCAGCCCTATCCACTTTCTCAGTCACTGAGCAGTGGTCAGACTGTTGAGATAATTACCGCTCCAGGTGCAAGACCTAATGCCGCCTGGCTGAATTTTGTTGTCAGCTCTAAAGCACGCGCCAAAATTCGTCAATTGCTAAAAAACCTGAAACGTGATGAGTCGGTAAGCCTTGGCCGCCGATTACTGAATCATGCTTTAGGGAATGGTCGAAAACTGTCTGATATTCCTGAAGAAAATATCAAACATGAGCTGGATCGCATGAAGCTGGCTACGCTGGATGATCTGTTGGCGGAAATTGGCTTGGGTAATGCAATGAGTGTGGTGGTGGCTAAAAACCTGCTGGGTGACCCATCCACACTGGCAACTTCTGGCACACGTAATCTGGCAATTAAAGGCGCCGATGGAGTCCTGATTACCTTTGCCAAGTGCTGCCGTCCGATTCCGGGTGACCCAATTATCGCCCATATCAGTCCGGGTAAAGGCTTGGTTATCCATCATGAATCCTGCCGGAATATCCGTGGCTACCAGAAAGAGCCTGAGAAGTTTATGGCGGTTGAATGGGACCAAGAGACTGAGCAAGAGTTTATTGCTGAAATAAAAGTCGATATGTTCAATCAGCAAGGTGCCTTGGCAAATCTAACCGCAGCGATTAATGCGGCGGAATCTAATATTCAAAGCCTAAATACTGAAGAGAAAGATGGCCGGGTATACAGTGCCTTTATTCGCCTGACTACTCGTGACCGAGTCCATCTGGCTAACATTATGCGTAAAATTCGTATCATGCCAGACGTGGTCAAAGTCAGCCGTAACCGTAATTAACGCCTATGAATCCTCAACGCTATGCGCGGATTTGTGAAATGCTTGCGACCAGGCAGCCGGACTTAACGGTTTGCCTGGAAGAAGTACATAAACCTCATAATGTATCCGCGATTATTCGTACTGCTGATGCCGTCGGTATTCATCAGATTCATGCGATTTGGCCTACTCCTGCAATGTACACCCGGCTCTCTTCGGCAGCCGGTAGCAACAGCTGGGTTCAGGTAAAAACACACTCTCATATTACCGATGCCATTACCCATCTGAAGTCGCAGGGCATGCAAATACTCGCGACTCATCTATCTGATAAAGCAGTAGATTTCCGGGAAATTGATTATACCCGTCCAACCTGTATTTTAATGGGGCAGGAAAAAACCGGTATATCTAAAGAAGCCTTGGCAATGGCAGATAAAGACATCATTATTCCGATGATCGGGATGGTGCAATCACTGAATGTATCAGTCGCTTCAGCGCTAATTTTATATGAAGCGCAGCGCCAACGACAGAATGCCGGTATGTATCAACGAACTCAGAGTATTTTGTCAGAAGATGAGCAGCAGCGACTATTATTTGAAGGTGGCTATCCGGTGCTGGCGCAAGTGGCTAAACGTAAAGGGCTTCCTCAGCCTTATATTGATGAGCAGGGTCAGGTTATTGCCGATTTGCAATGGTGGTCTGCTATGCAATCCACGGAGTCTTAGATGAAAGGCCGCCTACTGGATGCCGTACCCCTCAGTACACTTTCCGGTGTTGGCGCAAGTCAGGCTGGAAAGCTGGCAAAGATGGGGCTGGAAACCATTCAAGATCTGTTACTTCACCTTCCGTTACGTTATGAGGATCGCACCAGGTTATACCGGATTGGCGATCTGTTGCCCGGACTGTCGGTCACTGTTGAAGGTGAAGTTCTCCGTTCAGATATCAGTTTTGGCCGCCGCCGCATGATGACCTGCCAAATCAGCGATGGTAGCGGTGTGCTTACGCTGCGCTTTTTCAACTTCAATGCCGCGATGAAAAACAGCTTATCTCCAGGCAAGCATGTGATTGCCTATGGTGAGGCTAAACGAGGTAATACTGGCCCGGAAATCATCCATCCTGAATATCGTGTGCATGGCGAAAGTATTGGCGTTGAATTGCAGGAGTCATTGACCCCCGTTTACCCCACCACGGAAGGCATTCGTCAGGCAACACTGCGTAAACTGATTGATCAAGCTCTGGCGATGCTGGACTCCAGTGTTATTGCCGAACTGCTACCGATTGAATTAAGCCGCTCGCTGATCAGCTTGCCAGAAGCTATTCATACTTTGCATCGTCCACCAGCAGATATTCAATTAGCTGATTTAGAGCAAGGCAAACATCCCGCACAGCGACGCTTAATAATGGAAGAGTTGCTAGCCCATAACCTCAGCATGCTGGCAGTCAGGGCGGGAGCGCAGAGCTATCGGGCGCTACCACTGTTACCCGAAGAACAACTTAAACGACGTTTTCTTGCAGCATTACCCTTCACGCCAACCCATGCCCAGCAGCGGGTCGTGGCAGAGATCGAGCAAGATATGACGCATAACTTCCCCATGATGCGGCTGATTCAAGGGGATGTGGGTTCTGGCAAGACACTGGTTGCCGCACTGGCTGCACTGCGGGCTATTGCACATGGTAAGCAGGTTGCATTGATGGCACCGACTGAATTACTGGCTGAACAGCATGCGAATACTTTCCGCCAGTGGCTGGAGCCTTTAGGTTTGGAAGTTGGTTGGTTGGCCGGGAAACAAAAAGGTAAAGCGCGCCTGGCACAACAAGATGCTGTCGCTAGCGGCCAGGTCGCCATGGTCGTGGGGACTCACGCCATGTTTCAGGAACAAGTGCAATTCTCGGGATTAGCACTCGTTATTATTGATGAACAACATCGTTTTGGTGTTCATCAGCGGCTCGCATTATGGGAAAAGGGTGAGGAGCAAGGCTTCCATCCGCACCAGTTGATTATGACCGCGACGCCTATTCCCCGAACATTGGCCATGACGGCCTATGCTGATCTTGATACCTCAGTCATCGACGAACTGCCACCGGGTAGAACCCCGGTCACGACAGTGGCAATTCCGGATACCCGCCGCAGTGATGTTATTCAACGGGTCAAAAATGCCTGTTTAGAAGAGGGGCGGCAAGCTTATTGGGTCTGTACCTTAATTGAAGAATCTGAACTATTAGAAGCTCAGGCTGCAGAAGTCACCTGCGAAGAGCTGAAAATCGCCTTGCCGGAGATTAAAGTCGGTTTGGTTCATGGACGGATGAAAGGGGCGGAAAAACAGGCTGTTATGTTGGCCTTTAAGCAAGGTGAATTGCAGTTACTGGTTGCCACCACAGTAATAGAAGTTGGAGTTGATGTTCCGAATGCCAGTTTGATGATTATCGATAACCCAGAGCGATTAGGGTTAGCGCAATTACATCAGTTACGTGGCCGTGTTGGTCGCGGTGCTGTCGCCTCACACTGTGTTTTGCTGTATAAAACGCCGCTGAGCAAAACAGCTCAGATGCGTTTGCAAGTGTTGCGCGATAGTAATGACGGTTTTGTTATTGCTCAGCGGGATTTGGAAATACGTGGCCCCGGCGAGCTCTTAGGCACACGTCAGACTGGCAGTGCCGAGTTTAAAGTGGCTGATTTATTGCGCGATCAGGCGATGATCCCAGAAGTGCAACGAGTAGCTCGCCATCTGCATCAACAATATCCTGAACATGCGCAGGCATTGATAGAACGCTGGCTACCAGAGCGAACGCGTTATACAAATGCTTGATGAATAAAGGGCGGAAAAAACCGCCCCTTAAGACTATGACCTTACAATGGAATCATCCCACTATTGCGGGAAAGATTGGCAGTAACAGATATAGCTTAATCACGATAACATTGACGATATCAATAAAGAATGCACCAACCATTGGCACCACTAGGAAGGCTAAATGTGATGGGCCGAAACGGTCAGTAATGGCCTGCATATTGGCAATAGCCGTTGGTGTCGCGCCTAAACCGAAACCACAATGTCCCGCCGCTAACACTGCCGCATCATAATTTTTACCCATCAATCGATAAGTGACAAAGATAGCGTACAGTGCCATTGCCAATGCCTGTACCGACAAAATAACCAACATCGGCAATGCCAATGACGCCAGCTCCCACAGCTTTAGACTCATCAACGCCATTGCCAGGAACAGTGACAAACTGACGTTGCCCAGCACCGAGACTGCACGATCAAACACTTTATAGAAGCCAATTGCCGACAGCGAGTTACTGAGAATAACCCCGACGAATAACACACAGACAAAGGTCGGTAATTCAAACATCGAACCTCGCAGCCCGGCAGAAATTACTTGGCCAAGCATGAGGCAAATTGCGATCATGGCGATAGTTTCGGTCAACACCAATGAGGTGATCATGCGGCCGGCAGAGGGTTTTTCAAAAGCGGAAGGGACTTCGCTATCCTCTGGGGTACCATCTGGCGTGGAAGAGTGTTTTACCAAATAACGAGCCACCGGGCCGCCAATCAACCCACCCAGAACCAGACCAAATGTCGCGCAGGCCATAGCCACTTCGGTTGCATTTTCAAAGCCATAGCGCTCAACAAAAACTTTACTCCACGCAGCCCCAGTGCCGTGTCCACCTGATAATGTAATTGAACCGGCTAATAAACCCATTAGTGGGTCTAACCCCATCATTTTCGCGAGAGCAATACCAATCGCGTTCTGCATCAGTAACAGGCCTACGACGACAAAAACAAATACACTCAAGGCCTTACCGCCGGCACGTAAGCTGGCCAGATTGGCATTCAGGCCGATTGTTGCAAAGAATGCCAGCATCAAGGGATCTTTCAGCGACATATCAAAACTGATTTCCCAACCGAGAGTCTTTTGCATCAGCAGCATCATAAAAGCCACCAGCAAACCACCTGCAACCGGTTCAGGAATGGTATATTTTTTTAGAAAAGGGACAGTTTGTACAAGTTTTCGGCCTAACAATAAAACCAAACAGGCTGCGACTAGCGTGCCATAGGTATCGAGATGAAACATCTTGGTACTCCATGCGATTGAAATATCGAATAAAAATATGACGTTAGACAGTTCCTTAATAAACGCCAAAGCAGTAAGAGGGGGCGATTAGAAAAAAAAATGCCCCTAATTACAAGTTTAGTAAAAGAAAAACATGAACAAGCATGGGTATAAATATTTAAAAAAATGCAGCGCAACCGATTGCTTTTGTGAGGCGGATCATTAAAATGCCCTCTTTGCCGATCCGGGAATGCCACTCCATGTCTACGCAATCCGCCGAACTTGATACACCACAGCAGGCAACCACTCGCCCCAGCGAATTAATTTATCGTTTAGAAGACCGCCCTCCACTCGCGCAAACACTGTTTGCCGCAGGCCAACATTTACTGGCTATGTTTGTCGCGGTAATCACTCCTGGCTTACTGATTTGTCAGGCGCTAGGGCTGCCAGCGGAAGATACTCAACGAATTATCAGCATGTCCCTGTTTGCCTCTGGCCTGGCATCGCTGCTGCAAATTAAAACTTGGGGGCCGGTTGGCTCTGGCCTGCTATCCATTCAAGGCACCAGTTTTAACTTTGTTTCTCCACTGATTATGGGTGGTTTGGCGCTAAAAAACGGTGGGGCAGATATCCCGACTATGATGGCCGCCCTGTTCGGTACCTTAATGGTCGCATCTTGTACTGAAATTATATTGTCCCGTTTCCTGCATCTGGCGCGCCGTATTATCACCCCACTGGTATCCGGTATTGTAGTGATGATTATCGGCCTGTCATTGATTCAGGTTGGGCTGACCTCTATTGGCGGCGGTTATGCTGCGATGAGCGACCATACATTTGGTTCACCTAAAAACCTCATGTTGGCGGGCGCAGTACTCGTGGTCATAATTTTATTAAACCGCCAGCGCAACCCGTATCTACGTGTCGCCTCACTGGTTATCGCCATGGCAGTGGGTTACCTACTGGCGTGGACGTTGGGCATGCTACCAGAGAGTCGCCCTGTCGTTGACACCGCACTGATCACCATCCCAACGCCGCTTTATTATGGCTTATCTTTTGACTGGAACCTCCTGGTGCCATTAATGCTTATCTTCATGGTGACCTCACTTGAGACCATCGGGGATATCACGGCGACCTCGGATGTCTCAGAGCAACCCGTTCATGGCCCACTGTATATGAAGCGCTTAAAAGGGGGGGTTTTGGCGAATGGTTTGAACTCCATGCTATCAGCCGTGTTCAATACTTTCCCTAACTCCTGCTTCGGCCAAAATAATGGGGTTATCCAATTAACTGGCGTTGCCAGCCGCTATGTTGGTTTTGTTGTCGCACTGATGCTGATTGTGCTGGGCCTGTTCCCAGCCGTCGCTGGATTCGTTCAACATATTCCAGAGCCAGTGCTGGGCGGTGCCACTCTCGTGATGTTCGGAACGATTGCCGCTTCCGGTGTGCGTATCGTGTCACGCGAAATCCTTAATCGTCGCGCAATTATGATTATGGCGTTGTCATTAGCTGTCGGGATGGGTGTGGCGCAGCAACCACTGATTCTGCAATTTGCGCCCGATTGGATCAAAACCCTGCTTTCTTCCGGCATTGCTGCCGGTGGTATCACTGCTATAGTACTTAACCTCATCTTCCCACAAGAAAAATAATCTTTGCGTTAACACGTCTTTGAAATGGCCGGTCATAAATGACACCGGCCATTTTTTTATGCTCCGATAACTGATTGTCTATTGAGCTAAGGGACAATTTGCGGCATAAACAGAGTTCTCTATACAGACAGGCGTGGAAATACCGGATGAAATTTCTCGGGAAAGTGCTGCTAACGTTATTACTGCTACTAGTGCTGTCGATAGTGCTGTGCTATGTACTGCTTCAGACCAGTTGGGCTGCCGGTTGGCTAAGCCGCTGGGTGAGTGATAACAGCGAATATCGCCTCTCTCTGGGGAAAATAGATCACTCATGGTCCCAACCTGGGCAAGTCAGCTTTACTGATGTCACACTAGGACGGGCCAATCAACCCGCGTTTCTTATTGCCCAGCAGGCCGTATTGGGTCTGAGTTGGCGGCAACTGACTGAGCCTCGTCATTTTCTCAGCCTTAATTTGCAAAATGGGAGCTTAACGCTCAATAACAGCACCTCACCGCTTCCCTTGCAGGCTGATACTTTGAGGCTGACCAATATGGCGCTGAATACTACTATTGAACCGCAAAATAAGGCAGGTCAATGGAAAGTAACAGGCCAGCAAGTCAATGGCGGATTGATCCCTTGGCAACCAATGCCCGGCAATAGTCTGGGCGAAAATGCTCAATTTCAGTTTAGTGCCGGCTCATTGACGATTAATGGCATTACAGCCGAAAAACTTTATCTACAAGGCTCAATACAGAAAAACGCCCTGACTTTGAGTAATTTTGGGGCTGATATTGCGCAAGGGGAACTGACTGGGAGTGCCAGTCAATCGGCTGACGGAAGTTGGCTGGTCGACCGCCTGCGCTTGAGTAATATCCGTCTACAAACTCCCGCGACATTAGAAGATGTCTGGAATACATTCTTACAGCTCCCTCCTATCACGCTAAAACGATTTGATTTAATTGATGCGCGTGTTGAAGGGAAAAGCTGGGCATTTAATGATTTAGATCTCACACTAAAAAACATCACGTTTAAGCAAGGCGACTGGAAAAGTGACGAAGGTGAATTGTCCCTTAATGCTGGTGACATTATTAAAGGTAATATTCATCTGATTGATCCAATCGCGACATTTACATTGTCACCCGCTGGGGTGGCAATCAATCAGTTCTCCACTCGTTGGCAGGATGGATTGTTAAGAACTCAAGGTAATTGGCTGCGTGATAGCCACCGTCTACAACTCGATGAGCTGACACTGGTGGCACTGGTTTATACCCTTCCCACTGACTGGAAGCAGCAATGGCAGCAAACGCTGCCAAATTGGTTGTCTGAGGTCTATATCAGTAAGTTGAATGCTAACCGTAACTTATTGATTGATATCAGCCCGGACTTCCCGTTCCAAATTACGTCGCTGGATGCTGCGGGGACTAATCTGCTGCTGGCTAAAAATCACCAATGGGGAGTATGGTCCGGCTCATTGATGCTAAATGCTGGGAATGCGACTTTTAATAAAAATGATGTCCGTCGCCCGTCATTAGCTCTGAGCGCTAATGAACAGCAGATTACGGTTAGTGATTTAAGTGCGTTTACCAAAGAGGGGTTACTGGAAGCCACCGCCACTGTTGATCAAACACCTGACAGAGCATTATCCCTTGCGCTGACTGGCCGATCTGTAGACCTTAATATCTTACAAAACTGGGGCTGGCCAGCCTTACCGTTACAAGGGCTTGGTAATCTGAAATTACGGATATCAGGTAACCTGACAGCAGATAAACCATTGAAACCCACCATTAATGGCTCTATACAAGCCACTGACAGCCACGGGAAGCAAGTTAACCAGACGGTGCAATATGGCGAGGTGCATGGCGTAGTAGGGCAGTAAGCGAGCATAAACAGTGTGTCTAAGCTCTGTGAGCAATGACTCTGAACATCAACCGCCGATCACATGAAATATAACGTAATCGGCGTAAAGAGGTTTCTACATAAGGGGGAAAGACTTAGAATATTCGAAGAAACTTTGAGGGACATAATTGTTGATCTTATTATCATAGCAATAATCCACTATCTGCCGCTTACTGGAGACGCCGGCTTTTCTGTAGATATTTTGAATAATATTACAGACAGTTCCGGTTGATAAACGCAGTTTTTTCGCAATATTTTTGCTGGAAAATGAATGTAAAATATAAAATAATACTTCCCACTCTCTTTTGGTGAATAATTTTGACGGTGGGGTAAAAATCAGTGAAGTAGGTACTTTTATTTTAGTTAAGCGAGATAGAATGATATCCTCTACCGGTCTTACATGGAAAATAATTCCCTGAGATACCCCACTTTCATCTATTAACGGATATTTATCGCAGAAATTCGGCTTTAAATATGAAAGCCCATCCCACTCATGTATTTCAACTGAAGTTATCCGCTCTTGCGATAACTCTACCTTACGGTCATGAGCCTGAAACTCCATTTGAAACGCGGCTGTTGGTGAGGGTAATTCGCTATCTAATCGCCCTTCCAAATTGTATTTTTCTGATAACCCCAATAATTTATGATGTCGAGCATTTGAATAAATAAATCTTGATTGATTATCTCTTATTCCCCAAGGTTCTGAACTTCGTTCCCAAAACCTTATTAGTATTTCCAGTTGGTTCTTTAGAGTTTCATCCATGATATCCGCCTGTTGAATTTTAATTTTCCTTACATCAATGGAAATGAACCTGAGTATTCAAAGAAGCTCTGAGGGATGTAATTATTGATTTTCTTTTCATAGCAATAATCCACCATCTGTTGCCTACTAGAAACACCCGCCTTCTTATATATTTTCTGCGTAATATTATCGACTGTTCTGGAGGACAAATGGAGTTTCTTCGCAATATCCATACTTGATAAGGAATGTAAAATATAAAATAACGTCTCCCACTCCCTTTTTGAAAACAAATCAGATGGTGGGGTAAAAATAAGTGATGTTGGTACTTTTATCTTATTAAGATGCGTTAATATTATATCCTCTACTGGTCGACCGTGACAAATGACACCTTGAGATACCCCGTGTTCATCCATAAGTGGATACTTATCAACAAAATAAGGCTGAAAGTAGGCACACCCATCCCATGCATGTATTTCAACTGAGGTTATACGATCTTGTAATAATTTAACTTTACAGTCATGCTCCTGAAATTCAAGTTCGAACTCTGCTATAGGAGTAGGAAGCTCACCATCTGTTCGTCCTTCCATACTAAATTTATCAGGTAAAGCTAATAATCTATGTAATCTATTATTTGCATAAACATATCTTGATTGATTGTCTTTTACTCCCCAAGGCTCAGAGCTATACTCCCAGAATCTTATTAGCATTTTAAGTGAATTGAATAGTGATGCTTCCATTATATCCTCCTGTTTATATATCCTATTTAAACCTTCCTTATTCGTCTAATAATGCTACATCCACGATAATCGATAAATCTACTTGGCCATATCTCTTGTGGTGTAATCCCGATCGCTTCAGCGATAATCATTTCACCCTTGAGCAATGGACGTGTTAAGGCATTAGCCAGTGTCCCTGAAGATAGGCCACTGTCTCTTGATAATGCTGAAAGTGAGCCTTTCCTTTTCCGTATAGCAGCTAATATTTCTTGTCTATGCCAATCTTTATTCATTTAGATTCTCCTTAATTTATAAGGTTACAAATATCATTCAATTTGTATAATATAAAATTTAAACCTATGTGTTAATATTGAATAATATATTACTCGTTAACATTCTAAAGTTAACATTGGCGGTGAATGATTAAATAACTATTCCCGCATATAGTCTAGTGTATTATTTACTCTATTTACTCTATTTACTTCTGGATATATTTGGAAAGAATTTAAGAAATAAACCTGAAATCTTAGAGAAGATAGAATACAAGTATCATCATCTTTATATTAACTCAAGAAAGAAATATATGACTCACCAAACTACCCGCTCATTGGTTATTCATGAACGGGCACAATAAAAATTAGTTAACCCCACTACTCTCTGCATCGACGGGTAGGACCATATAGGTTCCTGAAAACACAGCACCGGCCTCTTCATTACCGAATAAATTTACATCCAGTTGAACTCTGGCACGACGGCCACGGGCCAATCTATCCAAATCACCACTGAGCGAACTTAACTCTGCAACTGCTCTTGGCCGCCCAGTAACAGGCGCACTGTAGCGAATATGGGCATCAGCAAGAATAATAGTGCCTCCTAAATGGCGTTCGCGTAGTAATAGCCAAATCAGGCCCCAGCCCGTCAGTGTCGCCAATGAGAAAAGACTACCAGCAAATAAGGTATGGTGAGGATTCTGATTACCGGCTTCCGGCATGGTCGTGACAAAGCGCTGGCCAGTATATTGACTGATTCGCACCCCCATTTTTTCGCTCAGTGGAATATGGTCGTACCAGGCTTGCTGCAACTGGCCACACCAATCAGGGCGGTGCAAAATATCATCCATAGTCACAACCGGCTTAATCATTAAGAAATGACGAACAGGTGTGGTTTGCGGGGCGGTTATCTCGCCCTGGCTAACGAAACCTAACTTGGCGAAGAAGTCGACCGCATCTTCACGGGCGCTACACACGACCCGCTTTACCCCTTCCTGACGCGCAACGGACTCTAATGTCATTGCAACTAACGTCCCTAACCCCTTTGATCTCACTGATGGGTCTACCGCCAGAAAGCGAATCGCGGCCTCGTTATCAGCATTGATATATAAGCGGCCAATAGCAACAGGTTTACCCTGCTCATCCACCACCATTTGGTGATGGGCCATTGCGTCATAAGCATCTTTTTCAGAACCTATCGGTTGATGGAGCGGCTTGCGTAACATTTCCCAACGAAATTGATAATAATCTTTAAGTTCTTGTTCTGTTGTGGGCACACGCAAGTGATACATAGGAGCATTCTCTCGTTAAAATTATTAATAAGATCTGTGTTATACCCAAAATAATTCTAGTTGCGGGAAGGCAGCAATTGAGTGACAAATTGGTTGTAAACCATTTTGAACCGCGCCTACGCTGGCCCCTCTGATAAGGCTCATAATCCTGATGAGCTAACTCAAGTATGTGACTGGGGTGTATGAGAGCAGCCAGCGCAGATGCACTTGAAGTATGACGGGTATATAACCCTCAATCTTTGGTGAAATCCTGTCTCTAAACTTGTAACCAGAACGTCACTGGGCCGTCGTTTACCAGGCTAACTTTCATATCCGCTGCAAATAATCCCGTTTCCGTTTTTACACCATGCTCACGACACTGGGCAACAAAATACTGATAAAGCCTGTCAGCTTCGGCTGGAGCTGCTCCACGAGAAAAACTGGGTCTCATGCCCTTTTGGGTATCGGCAACCAGTGTAAATTGTGAAACCACCAGCACACTGCCCCCAGCTTGCTGGATATTCAGGTTCATTTTGTCGTTCTCATCACCAAAAATCCGGTAACCCAGTACCTTTTCACATAAGCGCTGTGCTTTCTGCTCGGTATCCTGCTGCTCAACACCGAGTAATATCAGTAACCCAGGCCCTATCTCGCCCACCACTACCCCATCAACTACGACATTGGCGCTAAGCGCCCGTTGAATCAACGCAATCATAATGCCTTACATCTCCTGACTTTGACTCGAGTTCATCTCTGTAATGACCTGATGGCGTTGCATGCGATACTCACCCAAGGTGACCGTAATCTCTGCTCCCAACAACACAATGCACCAACTCCAATAAACCCAAAGAAATAAAATGGGGATAACGGCTAGTACTCCGTAAATCAGCTGATAAGACGGAAACAGCGTGATATACATCGTGAATCCTTTCTTACCAAGCTCGAAAAATAATGCGGCAACCAGCGCGCCGATAACGGCATCTCGTACGGGCACCCTGACGGTTGGCACCACACTGTACAATAACCAAAATGAAACCCAAGAAATCAACAACGGAAATAGCCGCAGTGCTTCATCGATCATATTGTCTACCCGGGCATTTGCCAGCCATTGCAATGACAGCAGATAAGAACTGATAACCATACTAGCCCCAACAAGAATTGGCCCTAATGTCAGTACCATCCAATAAACGGCAAATGAAAATACCAGTGATCGGTGAACCTTACTGCGCCAGATAAGGTTGAGCACACTGTCAACGGAATAAATTAGCAACAGCGCTGTCACAATCAAACCGCAGGTGCCTACCACGGTCATACGATTTGAGTTGGCAACAAATTGCTCAAGATAGTTTTGGATAATATCGCCAGTTGCTGGCATAAAATTGGCAAATATGAAGGCTTTCAATTTTATACTGATATCAGCAAACATCGGAAAAGCTGCAAATAGAGCAAAAATAACCGTCACCAATGGCACGAGAGAAAGTAATGACACATACGCCAGATGCCCAGCCAGCATGGTTAAACCGTCTTTATCTATTCGGGTGTAAAGCATTCGCCCGAACGTAATGTAGGGTTTTAAAGATGCAGATAAGCGAAAACGCAGAAAACTCGCCATGTTTATCTCTCAGTCAATACCGGTGTTTAGGCTCGGTTATGGGCTAGCGTGATGTTTAAGGCTAACCCATTAACGCCTGGAGTAAGAACTTATCAGGAAAAATAAGCTGGAATAACCTTTCGGTCGGTAACGTGGATACCAGTAATGCCCTCGATTCTGGCAGCAACAATATTCGCCTCAACATCATCAAAGAACACAGCTTGTTCTGCCGGAATGTTTTCTGCACTCAATACATGTTGATAGATTCTGGCTTCGGGTTTGCGCATTCCCAAATCTTGCGACAGATACATATGATCTGCTGCAGCAGCAACTTCGGGATAATGCTGTGGCCAATAATTGCAATGTAGGCGGTTAGTATTAGATAGCACCACTACTCGGTGCCCTTCGGCCCGCAACTTTTGCATGATCGCGATGACTTCAGGGCGTAGAGCCACAAATACCGCCTGCCAACCTTCGGCAAACTGTTCGAAACTCAACGATAGTCCCATTTCGTCACTCAGCTGACGGGCAAAATCCTCGTCGCTGATTTCACCGCGCTCATGCTGCTGGAAGACCTCTCCCATCGTAAATCGCTCACTCAATGTAGCCAACGGAACACTGCTTAATTTACTCCAGACACCCAATACGCGTTTGAAGTCGATATCAACAATCACATTCCCTAGATCAAAGATATACAGCATGGCGCTCTCCCAATTAGATGGTGAGTTTTACTGTAACGGGAAAAAAGAAAACTGAACAGAGTGAGGGAGAAAAAGGAGGGGTCGGTCAGGAAAAATAATATTTTTACCGGAGGTAATTATAACAAACAGATTTCAAGTTGCAGGAAGGCGGCAAAAGAGAGAGACCCGCTGAGCTTACTCGAGTAAGTGATTCGGGTGAACGAAAGCAGCCAACACATCTGCGGCTTGAAAGATGAGAACTCAGGGCGCTTTTCGCGCCCTAAGTATCAGTAGAACTAAGAAGAATTAATCTTCTTTAGGACCACGACCTGCACGCTTACGATCGTTTTCCGTCAGGTGACGCTTACGGATACGGATAGATAGCGGGGTCACTTCAACCAATTCATCGTCATCGATGAATTCCAGAGCCTGTTCCAGAGTTTTCTTCAGGAAAGGAACCAGAGTGGTTGCTTCGTCAGTACCCGATGCACGCATGTTGGTCAGTTGCTTACCGGTCAGGCAGTTTACAGTCAGGTCATTAGAACGTGAGTGAATACCGATGATTTGGCCTTCATACACTTCTGTACCATGACCGATAAACAGCTTGCCGCGGTCTTGCAGTTTGAACAATGCAAACGCAACCGCTTTGCCCTGACCGTTAGAGATCAGTACACCGTTTTGGCGTTGGCCGATATCGCCTGGACGCACATCATCATAGTGACTGAATGTGGAGTACAGCAGGCCTGTACCAGAAGTCATGGTCATGAACTCAGTACGGAAACCGATCAGACCACGTGCAGGGATCAAGTAGTCGAGACGCACACGACCTTTACCGTCCGGATCCATGTTTTTCAGGTCAGCTTTACGCTCACCCATGGCTTGCATGACTGAACCCTGGTGCTGCTCTTCGATGTCCAAGGTCACGTTTTCAAACGGCTCTTGTTTGCGGCCATCAATTTCACGGACAATAACTTTAGGACGGGAAACCGCCAGCTCGAAACCTTCACGACGCATGTTTTCGATCAGAACCGACAAGTGCAGTTCGCCACGGCCAGATACGCGGAATGCATCAGCATCTTCGGTTTCTTCAACACGCAGCGCCACGTTATGAATCAACTCTTTGTTCAGGCGGTCAAGAATCTGACGTGAAGTCACATACTTGCCTTCTTTACCACAGAACGGAGAGGTGTTAACGCAGAAATACATGCTTACGGTTGGCTCATCAACTGACAGTGCTGGCAAAGCTTCAACAGCATTAACATCGCAAATGGTATCAGAGATGTTCAACTCGCCCAGACCGGTGATGGCAATGATATCGCCAGCTTCAGCCTCGGTAGCTTCAATACGCTCCAGACCCATATGAGTCAGAACTTTACCAACTTTGGCGTTACGAGTTTTGCCTTCGCTATCAATGATAGTGACTTGCTGGTTTGGCTTAACTTTACCGCGTTTGATACGACCAATGCCGATAACACCAACATAGTTGTTGTAATCCAGCTGAGAGATCTGCATCTGGAACGGTGCTTCAGCCTCAACTTGTGGCGGAGACACATGGTCAACGATGGCTTGATACAGCGGGGTCATGTCTTCCGCCATATCATTGTGGTCTTCGCCAGCAATACCCATCAATGCAGATGCATAAATGATAGGGAAGTCCAGTTGTTCATCAGTTGCGTCCAGGTTAACAAACAGGTCGAACACCTGATCCACAACCCAGTCAGGACGTGCGCCCGGACGGTCAACTTTATTGATTACCACGATGGGTTTCAGACCGTTAGCGAAAGCTTTTTTGGTCACGAAACGGGTCTGCGGCATCGGGCCATCCATTGCGTCGACAACCAACAGCACAGAGTCAACCATAGACATTACACGCTCAACTTCACCACCGAAATCGGCGTGTCCTGGGGTATCCACGATGTTGATGCGGTAGTCTTTCCACTTAATGGCAGTATTTTTTGCGAGGATGGTTATCCCACGCTCTTTCTCCAAATCGTTGGAGTCCATTACACGTTCAGTTGCTTCAGCACGTTCACCGAACGTACCAGATTGTTGTAGCAACTTATCAACCAGGGTAGTTTTCCCATGGTCAACGTGCGCAATAATGGCGATGTTACGCAGATTCTCGATCACAGCTTTTTTGCCTCAGGCATTTAGAAATAGCGCGCTATTGTACACGTATTAGGCGAGGGACTAAACAAGATCACAAAATTCTCTTATAAACAACCTAACGGCGGTATGTTTGTGATCCCTTTCACGGTGCAAAAATAGCCTTCCAGCCTCTTATTGCACCAATACAGTGCCCAACAGCACAAATGAAGCACCAAAATAGTGCAATATAACTATCCTGGTGCATACTGAATATCAGCAGACCCCTATGATATGGCATAAACGGGGGGTTTGGAAAGTTGGCATAGATTTCGCAATGTATTTTAGCATGAATGACTGAACATCATATACCCAAAGAAATTGGTGTTGCAGGTAGGCGGCAAGAGAATGAACCCCGATGAGCTTACTCTCGTAAGTTATTTGGGTGAGTGAGTGCAGCCAACACCTCTGCAACTTCAAGTTCGAAGGGGATAACACGGTAATCGTTCCACGACGACGACTATGACAAATCCAGGAGATATAAGTATGTCCGCTGAACATGTTTTGACGATGCTGAATGAGCACGAAGTGAAATTTGTTGATTTGCGCTTCACCGATACTAAAGGGAAAGAACAGCACATCACTATTCCAGCTCATCAGGTCAACGCTGACTTCTTCGAAGAAGGCAAAATGTTTGATGGCTCCTCGATTGGTGGCTGGAAAGGCATTAACGAATCCGACATGGTACTGATGCCAGACGCCAGCACCGCTGTTATGGACCCGTTCTTCGAAGACTCCACACTGATTATCCGTTGTGACATCCTTGAGCCAGGCACCCTGCAAGGTTATGACCGCGATCCGCGTTCTATCTCCAAACGCGCAGAAGAATTCCTAAAATCTTCTGGCATCGCGGATACCGTATTGTTTGGGCCAGAGCCAGAATTCTTCCTGTTCGACGACGTTCGTTTTGGTAGCTCCATCCGTGGTTCCCACGTCGCTATCGATGATATCGAGGGCGCATGGAACTCCAGCACCAAATACGAAGGCGGCAATAAAGGCCATCGTCCAGCCGTCAAAGGGGGTTACTTCCCAGTTCCTCCAGTCGATTCTTCACAAGACCTGCGTTCTACCATGTGTCTGACCATGGAAGAAATGGGCCTGGTGGTTGAAGCGCACCACCATGAAGTTGCAACCGCGGGTCAGAACGAAGTAGCAACTCGCTTCAATACCATGACCAAAAAAGCTGACGAAATTCAGATTTACAAATATGTGGTGCACAACGTGGCCCACGCATTCGGTAAAACGGCGACTTTCATGCCAAAACCTATGTTCGGTGATAACGGTTCAGGTATGCACTGCCATATGTCTTTGTCCAAGAACGGTACTAACTTGTTCGCCGGTGACAAATACGCTGGCCTGTCTGAAATGGCGCTGTTCTATATCGGCGGTATCATCAAGCACGCAAAAGCCATTAACGCCTTGGCTAACCCAACAACTAACTCCTACAAGCGTTTGGTCCCAGGCTACGAAGCACCGGTAATGTTGGCATATTCTGCCCGTAACCGCTCAGCTTCTATTCGTATCCCTGTAGTTGCCAGCCCGAAAGCACGTCGTATTGAAGCGCGCTTCCCGGATCCAGCAGCTAACCCATACCTGTGCTTCGCAGCTCTACTGATGGCTGGCCTTGATGGCATCATCAATAAGATTCACCCTGGTGATGCGATGGACAAAAACCTGTATGACTTGCCACCGGAAGAAGAGGCTGAAATTCCAAAAGTTGCAGGTTCACTGGACGAAGCAATGGCTGCACTGAACGAAGACCGCGAGTTCCTGACCCGTGGTGGCGTGTTCACTGACGACGCTATCGATGCTTACATCGAACTGCGTAAAGAAGAGATGGACCGCGTTCGTATGACTCCGCACCCAGTTGAGTTCGAACTGTACTACAGCGTTTAAGTTTTAGTTTACCCAATAGATTTCAAGGTGTAGGACGGCGGCAAGCGAGATAATCCCGATGAGCTTACACCAGTAGGTGATTCGGGTGAGTGAGAGCAGCCAACAACCCTACAACTTGAAAGATGAAGGGTTGTTGCCGTGGAAACTTTTGGCCCATCTTAGGATGGGCTTTTTTCTCCACTTTTCGTTTTCGTCATCATTCCTCTGGCTCAGTTGCGGCTGAACCGCTAGGATTAATGCACCAAAAATGTGCAGGAGTCTGCGTAATGGCAACAGGCACGCTGCCCGATGCTGGGCAGATCCTCAATTCTCTCATTAATAGCATTCTGCTATTAGATGATTCTCTGGCTATTCATTATGCCAATCCCGCGGCCCAGCAACTTCTGGCGCAAAGCTCTCGTAAACTTTTTGGTACACCGCTCCCCGAATTATTAGGCTATTTTTCTCTGAATATGGCGCTGATGAGAGAAAGCCTGGCGTCTGGACAAAGTTTTACCGATAACGAAGTCACACTGGTCGTTGATGGCCGGGCACATATTTTATCGCTCACTGCACAATCATTGGCGGAAGGTTTCATATTGCTGGAAATGGCACCGATGGATAACCAGCGTCGGCTAAGCCAAGAACAACTACAGCATGCACAACAAATCGCCGCACGAGATTTGGTGCGTGGGTTGGCTCATGAAATTAAGAACCCTTTGGGTGGCTTACGGGGTGCAGCACAATTATTGTCAAAAGCACTGCCCGATCCGGCATTGCTGGAATATACCAAAGTCATCATTGAACAAGCCGACCGCTTACGTAATTTGGTTGACCGCTTATTAGGCCCACAGCGGCCTGGTCAACATGTAACACAAAGCATCCATCAGGTTGCTGAACGGGTTTGCCAACTTGTCTCACTGGAAAAACCGGATAACGTAACGTTAATCCGCGACTATGACCCCAGCTTGCCTGAGCTGGCGCATGACCCCGACCAAATTGAACAAGTGCTGCTCAATATCACCCGCAATGCATTACAAGCTTTAGGTGAAGCTGGCGGCACGATAACACTTCGTACCCGCACCGCATTTCAGATAACACTGCATGGCGTGCGCTACCGCTTGGCCGCGCGAATTGATATTGAAGATGATGGGCCGGGCGTACCCACGCAATTACAAGATACCGTGTTCTATCCGATGGTCAGTGGCCGTGAGGGAGGGACTGGCCTTGGCTTGTCGATTGCCCGCAGTCTTATTGATCAGCACTCGGGTAAAATTGAATTTAACAGTTGGCCGGGACATACCGAATTCTCGGTTTACCTGCCTATTCGCCAGTGAGGTTTCTATGCAACGAGGGATAGTCTGGATCGTCGATGACGATAGCTCCATCCGCTGGGTGCTTGAACGCGCACTGACTGGAGCGGGCCTAAACTGCGCAACTTTCGATACCGGAAATCAGGTATTGGATGCTCTTGCCACGCAAACCCCGGATGTGTTGTTATCCGATATTCGTATGCCCGGTATGGATGGATTAGCCCTGCTAAAACAAATTAAGCAGCGCCATCCGATGCTTCCGGTCATCATAATGACAGCACATTCTGATTTAGACGCAGCAGTTAGCGCCTACCAACAAGGGGCATTTGATTATCTGCCCAAACCTTTTGATATTGATGAAGCGGTCGCGCTGGTTGAGCGGGCTATCAGCCATTATCAAGAGCAACAACAACCCGCCCGCACCCAACCTGCCAGTGGCCCAACAGCGGATATCATCGGCGAAGCACCTGCGATGCAGGATGTTTTTCGCATCATTGGCCGTTTGTCGCGTTCTTCTATTAGCGTACTGATTAACGGCGAATCAGGTACGGGTAAAGAGTTAGTGGCCCATGCACTGCATCGCCATAGCCCTCGAGCCAAAGCCCCTTTCATCGCATTGAATATGGCTGCGATTCCAAAAGATTTAATTGAGTCTGAACTGTTTGGCCATGAAAAAGGCGCATTTACCGGTGCTAATCAGGTACGCCAAGGCCGCTTTGAACAAGCCGATGGTGGCACTCTGTTTTTAGATGAAATTGGTGATATGCCGCTGGATGTGCAAACCCGCCTATTGCGCGTATTGGCAGACGGCCAGTTCTATCGGGTCGGCGGTTATGCGCCGGTCAAAGTGGATGTGCGCATCATTGCTGCCACCCATCAGAATCTGGAGCTAAGGGTTCAGGAAGGGAAATTTCGTGAAGACTTATTCCATCGTCTGAATGTCATTCGAGTGCATTTACCACCACTGCGTGAGCGCCGTGAAGATATTCCTCGCCTGGCGCGCTACTTCTTACAAGTAGCCGCGAAAGAGTTGGGTGTCGAAGCCAAAAACCTGCATCCTGAAACAGAAGTTGCACTAACTCGTCTGCCTTGGCCAGGAAACGTACGCCAACTGGAGAATACCTGCCGTTGGTTGACCGTGATGGCTGCTGGGCAAGAAGTGCTGGTTCAGGACTTACCTTCTGAACTGTTTGAAACCAGCACACCAGATGCTTCCGGCCAACGGATGCCGGATAATTGGTCGACATTACTGGCGCAATGGGCAGATCGGGCATTACGGTCTGGTCATCAGGACTTACTGTCAGAAGCGCAACCAGAAATGGAGCGCACGCTGTTAACCACCGCATTACGTCACACCCAAGGACATAAACAGGAAGCGGCGCGCCTGTTAGGCTGGGGCCGAAATACATTAACCCGTAAGTTGAAAGAATTGGGAATGGAATAAATTTTGTTTGAAAGAGACCGCTAACAAAGTTGATAAGCGGGGAAATGTGCCGAATGGGCCATAGTCGCGTAAGCGACCGGAGCGCCCATCGGTGCAGTCGACCCGCTAGTCTCAATGCAACAAAAGAGGTTTGCCAGCAACCTCTTTATCAGATCACTCGGGAAAACTGTTGCCGACGTGCCTGTTTGCGTAAATAAATATCGAAACACATACAAATATTACGAATGAGTAAACGCCCACGCGGTGTTACACGAATACTTTTATCATCTCGCTCCACCAGCCCATCTTGTTCAAAGGGGGCGAGCAACTCAAAATCTTCAGCAAAATAATCAGCGAAACAAATACCATAATGCTGTTCAATCGGCTGATAGCTGATTTGGAAATTACAAATCAGTGTCTTAATCACGTCACGACGTAAACAATCATCTTCAGTCATGGTCAGGCCACGCCATAAGGCATTGCCACGCTGTTCGACAACGGCATAGTAAGTCTTCAAATCTTTTTCATTTTGCGCGTAACTGTCACCTAACATGCTGATGGCAGAAACCCCCAAACCAAGTAAATCGCTCTCACCTTGGGTGGTATAGCCCTGGAAATTACGGTGTAATTTACCTTCACGCTGGGCAATCGCTAGCTCATCGTCTGGTCGGGCAAAGTGATCCATACCAATGAACTGATAACCAGATTCCGTTAAGAAGCTGATGGTATGTTGCAAAATATCCAGCCGCTGCTCGGCACTTGGCAAGTCGGCATCTTTAATTTTACGCTGTGCGGCAAACAGGCTCGGCAAATGGGCGTAATTGAATACACTCAAGCGATCTGGGTTAAGTTCTGCTACCCGCTCTAGGGTAAAAGCAAAACTTTCTGGCGTCTGTTTTGGCAAACCATAAATCAAATCAATATTGGTTGAGTTAAATCCCAGCGCCTTAGCGCGGGCAATCAGTGCAAAGATAAAATCTTCATCTTGCTCACGGTTAACCAGCCGTTGAACCTCTTTATTGAAATCCTGCACCCCCATGCTCAGGCGATTAAACCCTTCAGCACGCAGATGATCGAGCACATCCAGCTCAATTTCACGCGGATCAACTTCAATTGACTGCTCTGCGCCGGGTAGAAAATCAAAGTTTTCACGCAACAGATTCATCAAATGAGTAATTTGTGTTTTATTTAGATAAGTTGGCGTGCCGCCGCCCCAATGCATCTGGCTGACCTGGCGACCGGCAAATAACGCAGCCCGCTGGCGGATCTCTTTTTCCAAAACCGCCAGATATTCATCAGCTTTATGCTGTTGGCGTGTCACCAGCTTATTACAACCACAGAAGTAGCAAAGTTTATGGCAAAACGGAATATGCACATACAGCGATAAAGGCCGCTGTGGATAACGTTTCACTGCTTGCTGAAAAGCAGATTCATTGTACTCTTCATTAAACTCAAGGGCTGTGGGGTAAGAGGTATAGCGCGGCCCTGAATAATTATATTTTTGAATCAGGGACAGATCCCAAACTATAGCGTTTTCAGACATGTTCATTCCTTCCGATATTTTCGCTTACCGGGCCGGTTAGGGGGCAGATCTTTTCGTTGTCTAGCCACAGAAGCGCTGCGCAACTGCTTTCTTCGTTGCGACAGCCGCCATAGTTTACCCAATAACCACAATAGATAACATGTAAGTAGTAGGGCTATTATCGGGATCACCCACTTCATGCGTTAAAATGTATCTTTTGGATTACCACTCTTCAGTAATTTTAAGATATCTTCCGGCTTTTCTTCGCGCTCTTCGTCATCTTCGTCGTCACCCAGTTCAATGCCTAATTGCTCCATCAGGGCATCGATACGGTCTAACGTCAGATCAACATAAGCCTGGTCTTCTTTGCTCAATACTTCGTCGTTATCGAGTCTGTCCAGCAATGCATCCAGACGCTCATCGTTTTCCAGCTTGGTTAGCTCTTCTTCCGGCGTCAGGCGTGGCTTAGCTTCAACTTTGGCCACTGGCTTAGTGGTTGGCTTCGTTTTTGCCTTGCTCTCGACCACCAGAGGTACAGGCACTTTGCTGCCAATACGCGGATCTTTCTCTTGAGCCTGAGTTGACCCCGTTTTATTGCTACCCTCAACATTGGTTCTCGCCCCTGAGCGATTGCCACTGTGTCTCTTCTGACGTTTGCGCTCGCGGGCTTCAATATCAAGCTCTACACGGGTTTTTTTATGACGCTTTGGCGTTGCGGTGCCTTTCGGGGCCGCACGGTCAGCGCGTGGTGCTTTATTTGGTTGCTTCATAACCTGTGCTCTTAATGAGTATGGGATCGGATTGAGTATATACCCGTCATCTTCCAAGTTGCAGATGCTCTTACTTGACGCGTTCCTGCATCTTGAAATTTATTGAGTATAGGATTGGGCCGGAATCTAGCAGAAAGAAGAGAAAGAAAAAAGGCGGCAGATTAACCTGTCGCCTTTTTTCGCACCTTCTGCGGAAGGATATCCTTACCGTGCATTCCCTACACTGATATAACTTCCCGGTTTCTCCCTACTGCAATTCGCTATCCTTACCATCCCCCCAACCCTGAAGGCGACTCACCCAGCACTCCGGCCTGTGTCCATAAACATCCTTTTATATAAGCTCCCTGTATCATCCCTGGCTCACAGTATATCCATTACATTCCTTAAGCATATACCACTCTTCCTAAGTGATTATGCTCCTTGCCAGTACATCCCGCACTGTTAAAACCATGACTTACAAAAAATAGTCATTTGTTTTTATTGAAAAAATAATCATAAAAACAAATTAACCGCGGATCAGCGTAGTCGAAGTTTTATAAAGTTTTTCTTAACAATCATTCAATGATAAGCGATTAGTTTTTCCAACAATGACCGCCAACTCACAAAAATTGCAATTTCACGAAAAAAAACAGACAGAGAGTACGCCGCGAACCCTCTACAACTTCAGGTAGAAAGAGGACAAAAGATAAACCCCCTTTTTTCGGCCCGATGCAGTTATAATCGCTGCATGTAAGCTATCTCTCACGGAGACGACAAATTTTGACTATCAGAAATTTTAACTATCACATGACTCACTTCGTCATCAGTGCTCCGGATATTCGTCATCTGCCACGCGATGAAGGTATTGAAGTGGCATTTGCTGGCCGCTCAAATGCAGGTAAATCGAGTGCTCTCAATACATTAACGGGTCAGAAAAGCCTGGCCAGAACGAGTAAAACACCGGGCCGTACTCAGCTGATTAACTTATTTGAGGTGGTTGAGGGTGTGCGTCTGGTCGACTTACCTGGCTATGGCTATGCCGAAGTCCCGGAAGAGATGAAGCTCAAGTGGCAACGCGCATTAGGAGAGTATTTACAGAAACGTAACTGCCTGAAAGGGTTGGTTGTGTTGATGGATATTCGTCATCCGCTGAAAGATTTGGACCAGCAAATGATTACCTGGGCAGTCGCCGTTGGTACCCCGGTTATGCTGCTGCTAACCAAAGCAGATAAGCTGGCATCTGGCGCTCGCAAAGCCCAACTGAACATGGTGCGGGAAGCTATCATTCCATTTATGGGTGATATTCAGGTTGAAGCTTTCTCATCATTGAAAAAGATTGGTGTCGATAAATTGCGTGAAAAGCTGGATACCTGGTTCAGCGAAATTCCGCCGGAAGTCATGATCGACGAGTATGACGACGAAGAAGGCGAATAATCCGTTGCCATTTGCAGCCCGCAAGGGCTGTTATTTCAGGAATGACTGTCATATCGCCCGGCACTAGAACCTTTACACCAGTTTTTGTGATAAATCCCCTCACGATGCCTTCTATCAGTCAATATTTCGCCCATTTTCTGGCCTATTTTCTAACAAAGACCCAATAAAAAACGCCCCAGTCAATAAATGACTGGGGCGGCTAATATACAGCCAAATCCGATTACGTGAAGTAAAAGGTCTGAAAGATAGAACATCTTACCTCTGTACCCTACGTCTGTAACTCTACATCATTTTTTCGCAGGGCAAAAGAATTTTTTGTTGTATAGTTACACGAATTGTCACGATTCAGCGCACATCATTCCCGCATTATCGCGTCTAAATGTAACTTAGTTACATAAAATGCTTTATTTATCACCACTTACCCATACAACTAATGAGCTTGATCCCAGTTATAGCCGACACCGACATCAACTTTTAATGGCACGGCTAGCTGCATGCTTTGTTCCATCAGTTCGCGAATTTTGTGTTCGGCGCTTTCCACTACACTCTCATGCACTTCAAAGACTAATTCATCGTGTACTTGCATGATGACCCGCACCAAAGGCTCTGGTTCTTGCTGTAACCAGGTATCCACTGCAATCATCGCACGCTTAATAATATCAGCTGCGGTCCCTTGCATCGGCGCATTGATAGCCTCACGTTCAGCTGCTTTGCGACGAGTTGCATTACGTGATTGAATATCAGGTAAATAGAGGCGACGACCATCCAGAGTCGTGACATAACCTTGTTCGGCGGCTTGTTTGCGGGTGCGCTCCATATATTCCAACACACCTGGATAGCGCTCAAAATAGAGATCCATATAGCGCTGAGCTTCCCCACGAGGAATATTCAGTTGCCGCGCCAAACCAAATGCACTCATGCCATAAATCAAACCAAAGTTAATAGCTTTAGCACTGCGGCGCTGCTCGTTTGTGACTTTTTCCAGTGATAAACCAAAGACTTCAGCCGCAGTCGCGCGGTGGATATCCTTGCCAGCAGCAAATGCTGCCAATAACCCTTTATCCTGCGACAAATGAGCCATGATACGCAGCTCAATCTGGGAGTAGTCAGCCGCCATGATGCGGTAACCTTCTGGCGCAATGAAGGCCTGACGTATACGACGCCCCTCTTCATTTCGCACCGGAATATTTTGCAAGTTAGGATCACGGGAAGATAAACGCCCGGTCGCAGTTACAGCCTGATGATAAGAGGTATGAACTCGCCCGGAAACCGGATTAATCATCAACGGCAGTTTATCGGTATAGGTACTTTTCAGCTTCGCCAAGCCCCGATACTCAAGAATAACCTTCGGCAGAGGATAATCCAGCGCCAACTCGGCCAGTACCTCTTCGTTAGTTGAAGCCGCGCCGCCAGGGGTTTTCTTCAAGATCGGCAGTTTTTGTTTTTCATACAAAATAACCTGTAACTGCTTTGGCGAGGCGAGATTAAATGGCTCTTCAGCCAATTCGTGCGCTTGTTTTTCTAACTCATCAAGACGAATAGTCAGTTCTTTGGAATGCGCCGCCAATATATTCTGGTCAATCAATACGCCAGTCCGCTCGATACGGGATAAAATCGGCAGCAGCGGCATCTCAATTTCTTGGAATACCCGTTTGAGTCCTTCACTTTGCTGTAACTTCGGCCACAACACCAAGTGCAACTGTAGGGTAACGTCTGCATCTTCTGCCGCATAAGGCCCAGCTTGCTCTAACGCAATTTGGTTGAAGGTAAGTTGGTTTTTACCTTTACCGGCGATCTCTTCAAAAGTAATGGTCTTATGGTTGAGATAGCGCTCAGCCAGGCTATCCATATCATGTCTGCCGGCAACACTGTCTAAAACATAAGATTCCAGCATGGTGTCAAAAGCAATACCACGCAGATCAATGCCATAACGTGCCAGCATGCTTTGGTCAAACTTAAGATTCTGACCAACTTTCAGTGCCTTATCATCTTCCAGCAAGGGTTTAAGCTGGGCCAGAACCCAATCCCTATCAAGCTGAACAGGGGCATCCAAATAATCATGCGCTAATGGCAGGTAAGCTGCTTCACCCGGGGCCACTGCAAATGAGAGGCCAATTAAATTACTGCTGAGGGTATCAAGGCCGTCAGTTTCAGTATCAAAAGCAAAAACCTCTGCCTTTTTAAGCCGCTCAATCCAGTCGCTTAAAGATTTTTCATCCAAGATAGTCTGATAATTTTCTTGTGAGAGCACGGCAGTCACTTCAGCCACAGGTGCAGACTCTGGTGCTGCAAAAGCTTTATTGCTTACCTGCGCTGTTGGCCTATCTTTTTTACCATCCAGCCATTTGCCAGCCTCTACATCTGCGAGCCAGCGCTTAAACTCATAACGACTGAATAATTGATATAACTGCTCATCATTCGGCGCTGAGACGTTCAACTCATCACAAGTTATATCCAGTTCAACATCCGTTTTGATCGTGGCTAATTTATAAGAGAGATAGGCAACATCTTTATTCTGCTCTAATTTGGCCGACATCGTTTTTGCACCACGGAATGTCAGCGTGGGTATCTTATCCAAATGACTAAATAGCGAGTCCAGCCCCCCCAGACCTTGCAATAAAGCCTGTGCCGTTTTCTCACCAACACCCGGAACTCCCGGAATATTATCGGAGGAGTCACCCATCAGAGCGAGAAAATCAATAATCAGTTCAGGGGGAACGCCATATTTTTCGCACACTTCCTGTGGCCCTAAAATAGCGTTATTCATTGTATTGATAAGAGTGATATTTGGCGTAACTAATTGCGCCATATCTTTATCACCGGTACTAATTAATACGGCATGACCAGCTTTTTCAGCCTCTTGTGCCAAAGTACCAATAACATCGTCAGCCTCAACACCGGAAACAACCAATAAAGGCAGCCCCATAGCCTTAACCATTTGGTGAAGCGGCTCAATTTGAGCCCGCAAATCATCGGGCATAGGTGGGCGGTGAGACTTATATTCCGCGAAAAGCTCGTCACGAAATGTTTTACCTTTAGCATCAAAAACTACGGCGACATGGCTTGGTCGATATTGCAGCAGCAGACTGCGCAACATGTTCAACACGCCATACATCGCCCCCGTTGGCTCACCCTTGCTGTTGGTTAGCGGCGGAAAAGCATGGTAAGCACGATAGAGGTAAGAGGAACCGTCTACGAGGATTAATGGGTTTTCTGCAATCTGGGCCATAGAGTTTCTTCATCTTTATTCATCGAGGTCTGACGCTAAGAATGCCATAGCTAGCAGCAAGAGACGAATTTTAGCGTCAATTGTTGTGCGGAAGAGAGCATTTTTACATTGTGATCTTAAAGATCCAGCTTGTGGATAACTTTGTGAGTAAAAACATGCGCAGATTATATCTTTTGGCTTTTTTTTTATAGGGTAATATTTTACATCTTAATAATCATATAGTTATAGTTATTTATTTATTATTCCATTGTCATTATTTCGTTATCTGAATTGTGGATATTACTTATTCAGTTGCCATCACAAGGTCCGTTAATTTTACTTATCGTAAATTTATTGGTGCAGATTTTTTATTCCTTCTCGCAAACTTATTTTTATCTTTTTTCACCTTAAATATTGGCGACAACCTATCACTGAAATAGATAAATCAATTAAAAGCAACATTAAGATTAATAAGCTCGGTACTCGGTCGAGTGGTTATCACATTAGGTAAAGTGATGTTTTTATAGTGGGATAGAAACAAATTTGAAATGTCTGCATATTCGATAACAGAAAGAGGGGCTAATAAAATCCAGCCCCTCTTTTTATACTATTATTTCTGAGTCAGCAGGAACTTAACGACATCTGCATACTGTTTAACATAGGTATCCATTGAGCTGGTATCCATGCCATCATTTTTAATCATATATTTGCCATTAACAAACATGGCTGGTACACCACGTAGTGCTAAGTCTTCAGCTGCTTTTTGCTGCTGAACAACCAGAGATTTAACGACAAAACTGTTTAATGCTGCATCATAGTCTTCACCACTCACACCCGCTTTGATAAAGACGTTACGGATATCATCAGGGGTTTGTACAGTTTGCGTTTTCTGTACACCTTCAAACATCAGTGGAGTGATTTTCTCTTCAACACCTAATGCCATAGCAACAGCCCATGCTTGTGTTAGTTGCTTGCCCAATGGGCCAAGGAACTCAACATGGTAGCGGGTCATTTTAGTCCCTTCTGGCAGTGCTTTCTTTACCGCCTGAGGAACATGATAAATCTCTTCAAACTGGTAGCAGTGTGGGCAATAGAAAGAGAAGAACTCTAAAACTTGAGGCTCACCGGTTACCGGTTTGTTCAACGTCTGGTACTGGGTACCATCAGTAAATTGTGCAGCCGATGCACTGAATGCCATCACCATGCCAACGAGTGCTAACCATACATTTTTCATACTATAACAATCTCCATTATCTTAGCTTTAATACATTGGCATCAGCTGCAACGGGGGTGCCTGCAACAGCTTAACCTGTTCTGTAAATGATGCAGTCTGCTGTAACCAAAAATCAGACTCTGCCATCCACGGAAAACTTTTAGGAAATGCCGGGTCCTGCCAACGTCTGGCGACCCATGCAAGGTAATAAACCATCCGCATCGCGCGTAACGGTTCAATGAGTGCAAGTTCTCGCTGATCAAAATCAGCAAACTCACCATAAGCTTCTAACAGGATATCTAACTGGATAAGTTGCTCACGGCGCTCGCCGTGTAACAACATCCAAAGATCCTGAACCGCCGGGCCATTTCGAGCATCATCCAAATCGACAAACATCGGCCCATCGCGCCACAAAATATTGCCTGGATGGCAATCACCATGTAACCGCAATGATTGCCAATCTGTATGCCAATACTGCTTAATGGTACTAATCAGCAGGTCAGTTGTTGCCAGAAATTTATCCCGCTGTTTTGCTGGCACCAATTCACTGCTGGCCAGCAATTGGCGTGGTTCTGTCAGATACTCCTCAATCCCTATCGTTGAGCGAGCGACAAACAGAGTGTCACTGCCCACCTGGTGAATTCGGCCTAGATAACGCCCAACCCACTCTAATTGATCAAGGTTATCAATTTCATACTGACGCCCACCAACGCTCGGAAAAACAGTAAAGAAAAAGCCACCATGAGTATGCAAGGTATGCCCATCGAGCTGCAATGGGGCAATCACTGGGATTTCAGACTCTGCCAAATCAAGCGAGAACTGATGTTCCTCCCGGATTTGCTCGCTGCTCCAGCGCTCAGGACGATAGAACTTCACCACGTACCGCTTACGATCTTCGTCCATAAACTGATAAACGCGATTCTCGTAACTATTGAGCGCAGTTAACCCTGAATCTACTCGTAACCCCACACTTTCGAGGGCATCCATAATCAGGTCAGGAGACAATGTCTGAAAATTAAAAGCAGAGCTGTTCATAACAACATTCAGTCTATATAAGTGACAGCGGCTCGCTGAGAATAAGAAATAGTATCACCAAAGCCCCTATCTACGCAGACAAGGAGTATGACTAATCTTTAATAATGCCACGGGCACGCAATATGGCAGTTTTAAAGTCTTCTTCGTAATCTTTTTTCAGACCAGGAATCACTTCAGTTGATGCTGAACCTCGCATTTTTAGATGATAAATAAGAATATCGTCCGTGAGATCTGAGAATTTACCTTCAAAACCAGCCTCGTCTGACAGCTTTTGTAAAAACTGTACCAGATTTAAATCAGGTTCTTGCTGCCAGGCTGGATGTAAAAGCTCAATCAGTTCATTAACGCGATGACATTTCATAGCAAATTTATCCTATTTAAAAATATGCTGACAAAGTAGCAGGGATATTCACACAGGGAAAGAGAGCCTATTGTCAATAAAAGTAAATCCTGACCAATCCTGCTATTTAAAGATACAATTCGTCTGTCAGTTGAATGCAACGGAGTGATAGAAATGCAGCCCAATATTACAGGCGTTATACTTGCGGGAGGTCGTTCTTCTCGAATGGGAGGCAATGATAAAGGACTTACTGTTCTTCACGATAAACCGTTGTTTCAATATATCATAGATAGATTAAAACCTCAGGTTAACCATCTCCTTATTAATGCTAATCGTAATCAAGAGTTGTATCAAGCTAGTGGAGTACCCGTCGTTAGCGATATCATTACAGGCTTTGTCGGGCCATTGGCGGGTATGCATGCAGGGTTGAGCTATTCAGCTACTGAATGGGTTTTGTTTGCCCCTTGCGACGTTCCAGTGCTTCCAAGCAATTTAGCGTCTCAACTTTGGCAAGGAAAACAGCAAGCATTGGCGGCTTATGTTCACGATGGCGAGCGAGCACACCCGACATTAGCGCTAATGCATGTTAGCCTGAAACCACTTCTGGCTGAGTATTTGGCAAAAGGTGATCGCAAGCTCATGATATTTATGGATAGTATTAATGCTCAACCTATAATTTTCCGTGGGCAAAAAGATCAATTTAGCAACCTAAATACTCCCGCAGACTGTGACTTATGGGAACAGAGTAAAAGAGGGGGATTATGAGCCGCAAAACACCACCACTGTTAGGTATTGCCGCATACAGTGGTACAGGAAAAACAACATTACTCAAAAGCCTAATTCCTTTATTACAACAACGACAAATCCGGGTTGGCCTGATCAAACATACACATCACAATATGGAAATTGATACGCCAGGTAAGGATAGTTATGAGTTGCGCAAGGCAGGTGCATATCAGACCCTGGTTGCTAGTGATTGCCGTTGGGCGTTAATGACAGAAACTCCTGAGCAAAAACCATTAGATTTGCACTATCTTGCCAGCAGGCTGGATGCTGCAACTATCGATCTAATATTGGTTGAAGGTTTTAAACATGAGCCAATCAATAAAATTGCCCTCTATAGAGAAGCGGTAGGAAAACCTTACGTAGATTTGATTGATAAATATGTTATTGCTTTAGCAAGCGATGCACTGATAGATATCACTGTGAAACAATTAGATATTAATCAACCTGAACAAATTGCAGATTTCATTTGTAGCTGGCTTCAAATAAACCCATCAGAACCATAAAACAAAAAAGGCCACCCGCCAGGGTAGCCTTCTCTTTTATTTGGCTTTTCATGCACAAAAATTCACGCCAAACTCTTATTTCACACATAGCAAAAACCCCACGCTTTTGGCATGGGGTCTTGGCTTGATTTGATGCCTGGCAGTGTCCTACTCTCGCATGGGGAGACCCCACACTACCATCGGCGCTACGGCGTTTCACTTCTGAGTTCGGCATGGGTTCAGGTGGTCCCACCGCGCTATGGCCGCCATGCAAATTCTGTTTTAATTAACCCGCTACACAGTTTCCCGCACAGCCAGCCAATCCAATCTCGGAACTTCGCTGAAAATCAATCTCACTCTCTCAAATCCAAAACACCTTCGGTGTTGTAAGGTTAAGCCTCACGGATCATTAGTACTGGTTAGCTCAATGCATCGCTGCACTTACACACCCAGCCTATCAACGTCATAGTCTTTAACGTTCCTTCAGGGGGCTTAAAGCCCCAGGGAAGACTCATCTCGAGGCAAGTTTCCCGCTTAGATGCTTTCAGCGGTTATCTCTTCCGAATTTAGCTACCGGGCAATGCCATTGGCATGACAACCCGAACACCAGTGATTCGTCCACTCCGGTCCTCTCGTACTAGGAGCAGCCCCTCTCAATCTTCCAACGCCCACGGCAGATAGGGACCGAACTGTCTCACGACGTTCTAAACCCAGCTCGCGTACCACTTTAAATGGCGAACAGCCATACCCTTGGGACCTACTTCAGCCCCAGGATGTGATGAGCCGACATCGAGGTGCCAAACACCGCCGTCGATATGAACTCTTGGGCGGTATCAGCCTGTTATCCCCGGAGTACCTTTTATCCGTTGAGCGATGGCCCTTCCATTCAGAACCACCGGATCACTAAGACCTACTTTCGTACCTGCTCGAGCCGTCACTCTCGCAGTCAAGCTAGCTTATGCCTTTGCACTAACCTCACGATGTCCGACCGTGATTAGCTAACCTTCGTGCTCCTCCGTTACTCTTTGGGAGGAGACCGCCCCAGTCAAACTACCCACCAGACACTGTCCTCACCCCGGATTACGGGGCCGAGTTAGAACATCAAACATTAAAGGGTGGTATTTCAAGGTTGGCTCCATGCAGACTGGCGTCCACACTTCGTTGCCTCCCACCTATCCTACACATCAAGGCTCAATGTTCAGTGTCAAGCTATAGTAAAGGTTCACGGGGTCTTTCCGTCTTGCCGCGGGTACACTGCATCTTCACAGCGAGTTCAATTTCACTGAGTCTCGGGTGGAGACAGCCTGGCCATCATTACGCCATTCGTGCAGGTCGGAACTTACCCGACAAGGAATTTCGCTACCTTAGGACCGTTATAGTTACGGCCGCCGTTTACTGGGGCTTCGATCAAGAGCTTCGCCTTGCGGCTGACCCCATCAATTAACCTTCCAGCACCGGGCAGGCGTCACACCGTATACGTCCACTTTCGTGTTTGCACAGTGCTGTGTTTTTATTAAACAGTTGCAGCCAGCTGGTATCTGCGACTGGCTTCGGCGCCGAGAGCAAGTCTCTTTACCTAATGCCAGCGTGCCTTCTCCCGAAGTTACGGCACCATTTTGCCTAGTTCCTTCACCCGAGTTCTCTCAAGCGCCTGAGTATTCTCTACCTGACCACCTGTGTCGGTTTGGGGTACGATTTAATGTTACCTGATGCTTAGAGGCTTTTCCTGGAAGCTTGGCATCAACTACTTCACCACCGTAGTGGCTCGTCATCACACCTCAGCGTTGATAAGTAACCGGATTTACCAAGTCACTCCGCCTACATGCTTAAACCGGGACAACCGTCGCCCGGCTAGCCTAGCCTTCTCCGTCCCCCCTTCGCAGTAACACCAAGTACAGGAATATTAACCTGTTTCCCATCGACTACGCTTTTCAGCCTCGCCTTAGGGGTCGACTCACCCTGCCCCGATTAACGTTGGACAGGAACCCTTGGTCTTCCGGCGTGCGGGTTTTTCACCCGCATTATCGTTACTTATGTCAGCATTCGCACTTCTGATACCTCCAGCAACCCTCACAGATCACCTTCAACGGCTTACAGAACGCTCCCCTACCCAACAACACCTAAGTGTCGCTGCCGCAGCTTCGGTGCATGGTTTAGCCCCGTTACATCTTCCGCGCAGGCCGACTCGACCAGTGAGCTATTACGCTTTCTTTAAATGATGGCTGCTTCTAAGCCAACATCCTGGCTGTCTATGCCTTCCCACATCGTTTCCCACTTAACCATGACTTTGGGACCTTAGCTGGCGGTCTGGGTTGTTTCCCTCTTCACGACGGACGTTAGCACCCGCCGTGTGTCTCCCGTGATAACATTCTTCGGTATTCGGAGTTTGCATCGGTTTGGTAAGCCGGGGTGGCCCCCTAGCCGAAACAGTGCTCTACCCCCGAAGATGAGTTCACGAGGCGCTACCTAAATAGCTTTCGGGGAGAACCAGCTATCTCCCGGTTTGATTGGCCTTTCACCCCCAGCCACAAGTCATCCGCTAATTTTTCAACATTAGTCGGTTCGGTCCTCCAGTTAGTGTTACCCAACCTTCAACCTGCCCATGGCTAGATCACCGGGTTTCGGGTCTATACCTTGCAACTAGACGCCCAGTTAAGACTCGGTTTCCCTACGGCTCCCCTATTCGGTTAACCTTGCTACAAAATATAAGTCGCTGACCCATTATACAAAAGGTACGCAGTCACACCACGAAGGTGCTCCCACTGCTTGTACGTACACGGTTTCAGGTTCTATTTCACTCCCCTCGCCGGGGTTCTTTTCGCCTTTCCCTCACGGTACTGGTTCACTATCGGTCAGTCAGGAGTATTTAGCCTTGGAGGATGGTCCCCCCATATTCAGACAGGATGTCACGTGTCCCGCCCTACTCATCGAGTTCACAGCAAGTGTGTTTTTGTGTACGGGAGTATCACCCTGTACCCTGCGACTTTCCAGACGCTTCCACTAACACACAAACTGATTCAGACTCTGGGCTCCTCCCCGTTCGCTCGCCGCTACTGGGGGAATCTCGGTTGATTTCTTTTCCTCGGGGTACTTAGATGTTTCAGTTCCCCCGGTTCGCCTTGCATGGCTATGTATTCACCATGCAATAGTGCAACGAATTGCACTGGGTTTCCCCATTCGGGTATCGTCGGTTGTAACGGTTCATATCACCTTACCGACGCTTATCGCAGATTAGCACGCCCTTCATCGCCTCTGACTGCCTAGGCATCCACCGTGTACGCTTAGTCGCTTAACCTCACAACCCGAAGGTGTCTTTACAGACAACTTGCGTTGTAATTATTTGAGAGACTCTAATACAGGTTAATCCTTATCTCAGTACCTCTACGGAGAGATAAGTTTCAGCTGTATTGTTTCAATTTTCAGCTTGTTCCAGATTGTTAAAGAGCAATATCTTAAACACGACTTGTTAAAGTCATCTTTAAGATATTCAGTTGATAATGTCTTTCACACATTATCGGATTGGCGTCCCCAAGGGGATTCGAACCCCTGTTACAGCCGTGAAAGGGCAGTGTCCTAGGCCTCTAGACGATGGGGACACGAAGTTCCGATTAAACCGAAATCTAACCGTTTCGCGTCAGCATGAGTCGAAACTCACAACATCAACAGGTGCTCTTGCTCGTTTACATTCATCAGACAATCTGTGTGGACACTACGCAATGCGTATCGTTAGGTAAGGAGGTGATCCAACCGCAGGTTCCCCTACGGTTACCTTGTTACGACTTCACCCCAGTCATGAATCACAAAGTGGTAAGCGCCCTCCCGAAGGTTAAGCTACCTACTTCTTTTGCAACCCACTCCCATGGTGTGACGGGCGGTGTGTACAAGGCCCGGGAACGTATTCACCGTAGCATTCTGATCTACGATTACTAGCGATTCCGACTTCATGGAGTCGAGTTGCAGACTCCAATCCGGACTACGACAGACTTTATGTGGTCCGCTTGCTCTCGCGAGTTCGCTTCACTTTGTATCTGCCATTGTAGCACGTGTGTAGCCCTACTCGTAAGGGCCATGATGACTTGACGTCATCCCCACCTTCCTCCGGTTTATCACCGGCAGTCTCCTTTGAGTTCCCACCATAACGTGCTGGCAACAAAGGATAAGGGTTGCGCTCGTTGCGGGACTTAACCCAACATTTCACAACACGAGCTGACGACAGCCATGCAGCACCTGTCTCACAGTTCCCGAAGGCACTAAAGCATCTCTGCTAAATTCTGTGGATGTCAAGAGTAGGTAAGGTTCTTCGCGTTGCATCGAATTAAACCACATGCTCCACCGCTTGTGCGGGCCCCCGTCAATTCATTTGAGTTTTAACCTTGCGGCCGTACTCCCCAGGCGGTCGACTTAACGCGTTAGCTCCGGAAGCCACGCCTCAAGGGCACAACCTCCAAGTCGACATCGTTTACAGCGTGGACTACCAGGGTATCTAATCCTGTTTGCTCCCCACGCTTTCGCACCTGAGCGTCAGTCTTTGTCCAGGGGGCCGCCTTCGCCACCGGTATTCCTCCAGATCTCTACGCATTTCACCGCTACACCTGGAATTCTACCCCCCTCTACAAGACTCTAGCTTGCCAGTTTCAAATGCAGTTCCCACGTTAAGCGCGGGGATTTCACATCTGACTTAACAAACCGCCTGCGTGCGCTTTACGCCCAGTAATTCCGATTAACGCTTGCACCCTCCGTATTACCGCGGCTGCTGGCACGGAGTTAGCCGGTGCTTCTTCTGCGAGTAACGTCAATCACAAAGGTTATTAACCTTTATGCCTTCCTCCTCGCTGAAAGTGCTTTACAACCCGAAGGCCTTCTTCACACACGCGGCATGGCTGCATCAGGCTTGCGCCCATTGTGCAATATTCCCCACTGCTGCCTCCCGTAGGAGTCTGGACCGTGTCTCAGTTCCAGTGTGGCTGGTCATCCTCTCAGACCAGCTAGGGATCGTCGCCTAGGTGAGCCATTACCCCACCTACTAGCTAATCCCATCTGGGCACATCCGATGGCGTGAGGCCCGAAAGTCCCCCACTTTGGTCCGTAGACGTTATGCGGTATTAGCTACCGTTTCCAGTAGTTATCCCCCTCCATCAGGCAGTTTCCCAGACATTACTCACCCGTCCGCCGCTCGCCGGCAAAGTAGTAAACTACTTCCCGCTGCCGCTCGACTTGCATGTGTTAGGCCTGCCGCCAGCGTTCAATCTGAGCCATGATCAAACTCTTCAATTTAAGATTTGTTTGATTTGCTATGAGTTAACATAGCGATGCTCAAAGATTACTTTCTGCAAATATGCATTCGAACCGAAGTTCAAATGTGTACTGCTTTGGTCACTCTTCAAGACTTTGATATTTCTTCTGCCTGCCGAAACAGGCTTCGATATCGTCTTGCGAGTGCCCACACAGATTGTCTGATAAATTGTTAAAGAGCGTTCGCTACCCGTTTGCCTTGCGGCGAATCTTACGGTAACGCGGGAGGCAGATAATACGCTTTCCCGCTACAGAGTCAAGAGTTTATTTGGTTTCTTTCGAAGTCAAACTCAATCATTTCTCTTCCTGACCCGGCGAAGTGTATTTCGTTGTTCCCGGTCAGTGGAGGCGCATTATAGGGAGTTCCTGACAGCCTGCAACCCCTAATTTCAAAAAACTTTTCAACCGTGTTTTATTTCAGCAAAAAGGGGATAAAAGGCCAGAATTTAAACAATTATTAAGCTAAACATTAACTACTCAACTTAAACAGTAGAGTAAAATAGAAGTATAAGAAGATAGATAGGACAAAACACCATGCAGCTAAATACCCAACAGCAGGCCGCCCAGCGCAATCTTTCGTATCTGTTGGCCGAAAAAATTGGCCAGCGTATTCTTGCGGGGGAATATGAAGCCGGCAGTATATTGCCTGGCGAGATAGAGTTGGGGGAGCAATTTGGTGTCAGCCGTACCGCAGTACGTGAGGCAGTAAAGATGCTCGCCGCAAAAGGCATGTTATTACCGCGTCCGCGTATCGGTACCCGAGTGATGCCACAAACTAATTGGAACTTCCTTGATCAAGAGTTGCTGACCTGGTGGATGACCAGAGAGAACTTCGATCAAGTGATGCAACACTTCCTTATATTAAGGAGATCACTCGAACCTCAAGCCTGTTCCCTGGCGGCTATCAATGCCAGTGGAAAACAAAAAGCCCTGTTAGCATCCTTAATGACAGAAATGTGCGAGCTGCATGCCCATTTTAATCGCGAACGATGGATTCAAGTGGATGCCGAGTTTCATCAATTGATCTATGAGGCCAGTGGTAATCCATTTTTAACCTCTTTTGCTAATTTGTTCAGTTCGGTTTATCACAGTTACTTTCGTTCTATTACCGGTGATGAGGTGATTAAGCTGCAACACCATCAAAACATTGTCGATACTATTCTGGCCGGTGATAGCCAAGGTGCGTTGGTGGCTTGCCAAGTGTTATTGAAAGAGAAAGACTAACAGTCAGATGTTGTTTATCTATATATATAGATAAAGAGAGGGTACTCATACCCACCCAATAGAATCAGGACGAACAATGATAAAATCTGCGCGCAGCATGGCGGGCCTCCCTTGGATAGCTGCCATGGCTTTCTTTATGCAGGCTTTGGATGCCACCATACTGAATACGGCACTCCCTTCAATCGCTGAAAGCCTTCATCGCTCACCTCTAACCATGCAGTCAGCCATTATCAGTTATACCCTCACGGTGGCGATGTTGATTCCGGTAAGTGGTTGGTTGGCCGATCGTTTCGGCACTCGACGAGTTTTCATTTTGGCTGTTTCATTATTTACGCTGGGATCATTACTGTGTGCGCTTTCCGGTTCTCTACCATTTTTAGTGGCATCCCGAGTTATTCAAGGGGTGGGCGGCGCTATGATGATGCCCGTCGCCAGGCTGGCACTTATCCGGGCTTATCCGCGCAGTGAGTTATTGCCAGTATTAAATTTCGTCACCATCCCCGGATTAATCGGCCCGGTCATGGGGCCATTATTAGGGGGATTATTGGTCACCTACGCCACATGGCACTGGATTTTTATCCTTAATATTCCTATCGGCTTAATGGGTATCTTTTATGCCCGTAAATATATGCCCGACTTCACCATGCCGAAACGCGCCTTTGATATTATCGGTTTCCTGCTATTCGGTAGCAGCTTGGTTATGATATCTGTGAGCCTGGAAATAATGGGCCGTCCAGATATTGCCAGCTACCTACCAGCCACAGTGCTGTTGAGCGGTTTATTAATGTTGCTCTTCTATATATTCCACGCCAAAGGCCATCCTAATCCGCTAATTGGTTTGCCGCTGTTTAAAACCCGAACCTTTTCCGTCGGCATTGCCGGTAATGTAGCTTCACGTTTAGGCACTGGCTGCGTTCCTTTCCTGATGCCACTCATGTTGCAAGTCGGGTTTGGCTATTCCGCTATTATTGCCGGTTGCATGATGGCACCCACCGCCATTGGCTCGATGATGGCAAAATCAGCGGTAACTCAAGTTTTACGCTCACTGGGTTATCGCACAGTGTTGGTGGGCATTACGGCTATTATCGGTGTACTGATTGCCTTGTTTGCTTTTCAATCGCCGGGCATGTCACCTTGGTTGATGGTATTGCCACTGTTTATATTGGGTATGGCGATGTCGACACAATTTACGGCAATGAATACCATTACTCTGGCTGATTTAACCGATAACAATGCCAGTTCAGGTAACAGTGTTTTAGCAGTAACCCAGCAACTGGCGATTAGCTTTGGCGTTGCCATCAGTGCCGTGGTTTTGCGGTTTTACGATGGGTTGTCGTTTGGGAATAATATTGACCACTTCCACTACACCTTTATTACCATGGGTGCCGTGACATTGCTGTCATCCGTGGTGTTCTTATTACTCAAAACTAGAGATGGAGATAACTTGATTCAGGGCCGTAATGTGAAAAAAGTTACGCAACCCGCAGAGAATGAAGTTTAACGTGTAGCGACCGACCCGCGCTCGATTAGCTCGGGAGTGAGAATCAGAACTTGTGGTTCCGCTTCCGGGTTATTTAGACGATGAATAAGAGTATCAATAGCCAACTCACCGAGATCATCTTTTGGCTGATGAATGGTCGTCAGCGGTGGCGTCATATATTGTGCAATTTCGATATCATCATAACCAATGACCGCCATATCTTGCGGAATCGATAATCCAGCCTGATGTAAGGCCTGATAAACCCCAACCGCCATCGCATCATTACTGGTAAAGACCGCTTCTGGAGGCTGCGGTAATCCCAGTAGTTGCTTCATGGCAACCAAGCCGCCACCAAATTCAAAATCACTGGCCACTTCATAATCAGGGAGCACAGGCAGACCCGCGCGATCCATTGCCTGTCGGAATCCTTGCAAACGTTCTTTAGCCGGTGTTTTATCTTGTGGGCCAGCAATACAGGCGATACGAGTATATCCTCTGGCGATAAGGTACGAGGTTGCCATTTCCCCACCTAATAAAGAGTTATCCTGAATGACATCATTCACCCCTTCAAAAGGGGCCCAGTCCATCATAATGATCGGTAGAGAAGGGTAGCAGCGCAGAATATCCTGCGACGGGCGGTGACTTTCGGTACACATCAGCAGCAAACCATCGACACGTTTTTGCATTAGAGTTTCAATACTACGACTCATGCGATCGATGTCACCTTCGGTATTACACAGAATCAAACTATAGCCGCGCTCATAGCAACTGCGCTCCACACCACGAACCACTTCTGCGTAAAACGGGTTGCTACTAGCAGTGACTAACATGCCGATAGTCCGGGTTTCATTGAGTTTTAAACTACGCGCTAACGCCGATGGGGCATAGTTAAGTTGCTTGATGGCAGCCAGCACTTTGTCGCGAATAGGATCGCTAACAAAACGATTTTTATTAATAACATGGGAAACAGTAGAGGTTGATACGCCCGCTAAACGGGCGACATCTTTCATGGTGGCCAAAGTTATACCCGATCTTGTAAGAAACTATCGATCTCGGCCCGCCAAGGAATGGAAGGTTGTGCGCCCGGGCGAGTCACTGCAATCGCAGCCGCAGCATGAGCAAAACGGACGGCTGAATCCATTGATTGACCTTCCAGTAAAGCAGTCAATAATGCGCCATTGAATGTATCACCGGCGGCAATGGTATCTACTGCATTAACTTTAAAGCCAGCGACCAATTTACCCAGGCCTTGCTCACTAAGCCATACACCACGGCTACCCAAAGTAATAATCACAGTGGCGATACCTTTATCATGCAAAATTTGCGCGGCTTTCGCTGCGTCATCATCCTGCTCAATATGAATGCCCGTTAAGCGCTCAGCTTCTGTTTCATTTGGTGTAATCATATCCACCAGCGATAACAGTTCATCTGGCAGTTCGCGTGCAGGGGCCGGATTCAGGATAACCTGAGTTTGATGCTGTTTTGCCAATTTAGCAGCGGCGATAACCGCCTCAAGTGGAGATTCCAGTTGCATCAATAATGCATCGGCATCAATAACTTGCTGTTGATAACGGCCAAGATACTCCGGTGTGACTGCCGAGTTTGCCCCAGCATAAATACCAATGACGTTCTCGCCTTCACCATTAACAAAAATCAGCGCTACCCCTGTCGTGGTGCCTGCTACCGCCTCAATAGGTGCGGTATCAATATTGTCACTGGCTAATTGCAGACGTACCCGGTCACCAATATCATCTTCACCCACACAGGCAATAAACGCGATATTCGCCCCACTACGGCCAGCAGCAACGGCCTGATTAGCACCTTTGCCACCGAAAGCAACTTTATACTGCTTCCCGATCACCGTTTCACCTGGACGCGGAAACTGCTCAATATTCAGAATATGGTCGGCATTGATGCTGCCCAGGACCACCAGTTTACCTGTCATCGTATTTATTCCTTTGTGAATGACGCCGCTGCCGGTACGTTTTGTTTTCCGTTTTAAGGCAGCGGCGTTATATGCCATGCTTTTCGATATTATGAATGAATGACGATATTATTTAGTCACTAACTTTAGGTCTACTGGGATAACGGCCTGGACTTTCTCGCCTTTCAATACTTTATCCGCAGTTTGTACACCAATGACACCAATCTGGTCTGGGCGTTGAGCAATAGTTGCACCCATTTTGCCACTTTCGACAGCTTTAATACCATCGTCAGTGCCATCAAAACCAACCACTAACACATCGGCTTTGCCCGCAGTCTGCAAGGCACGCAGTGCGCCAAGTGCCATTTCGTCATTCTGAGCAAACACGGCCTGAACATCTGGATGAGCTGTCAGCAAGTTCTGCATGACGTTCAAACCTTTCGTCCGGTCAAAATCTGCAGGCTGACTCGCCAACAACTGGAATTTGTTTTTTTCCATTGATTGCTTGAAGCCTTCGCCGCGCTCACGAGCAGCAGACGCACCAGCAATCCCTTCCAACTGAATGACTTTGGCATCACTACCGACTTTCTTAGCAATATAATCACCGGCCATCTTGCCACCGAAACGGTTGTCAGAGGCTACGTGGCTCACCACCGTGCCTGCATTAGCCAGGCGATCGAGAGTAATAACGGGAATATTTGCCTGATTGGCCATTTTAACCGCGTTACCCACGGCATCGGAATCAGTTGGGTTGATCAGTAGCAATTTGGTGCCGCGCACAGTTAAATCCTGCACGTTGGCTAATTCTTTAGCTGGGTTGTTTTGGGAATCCAAAATCACCAGGTTGTAGCCCAGTTTATCCGCTTCTTTTTGTGCGCCGTCTTTCATTGAAACAAAGAACGGGTTATTCAGCGTGGAAACAACCAATGCAATCGTGTCTTTTGCCAGCGCGTTAGCACTGACGGTAGCGCTCAATGCAACAACCGAGATCAAAGTAGCCAGTTTCTTCATTTTCATGGTCGCAATTCCTGTAGGGGTTAGCAAATTCAATTTAGTAGGCGTTATTGTCGCAGACAGTTTGGGTGCAGCCAGCGCACAAGAACCGGAGCGTACACAAAGTACGTGAGGATTCTGAGCACTGCCCAAGCCCAAAATGGCAAGTAAAATAGCCTACTGCTTTTTATTGTCTACCAACACCGCAAGCAGGATAACGACTGCTTTGACGATCATTTGGTAGTAAGAGGAGACACCCAATAAATTCAAACCGTTATTTAAAAATCCGAGGATTAATGCGCCGATCAGAGTACCCACGATCCGCCCTTTACCCCCAGCAAGACTGGTACCACCCAGAACGACGGCTGCAATCGCATCCAGTTCATAACCGGTACCGGCAGTAGGTTGTGCTGATGATAAGCGGGCAACTTCAATAATCCCCGCCAATGCCGCTAACAACCCACAGAGTGAATAGACAATAATTTTAACTTTATCAACGCTGATACCAGAAAGACGTGTTGCGGACTCATTCCCTCCCAGCGCATAGATATAACGGCCCAGGCGCGTGTGGTGTAGCATGTACCATGCCGCGATAAAGACAATCGCCATCAGCCAGATAGGTGTTGGAATACCAAATGGGCGGCCAATACCGAACCAGCCAAAAGTATCTGCCACATCAGTAAAACCGGTGTTTATCGGGCTACCATTGGTGTAAACCATGGTGACACCACGCAGTAACAGCATCATGACCAGGGTAGCAATAAAGGCCTGTACTTTGCCTTTAGCCACAATAACCCCAGTGATGCCACCGACAAACGCCCCCAATGCCAGTGCGGCACCCACGGCAACCAGAGCATTAACTTCCAACCCGACAATGGAGGCCGCAACCGCGCCGGTCAGTGCCAATAATGACCCCACTGACAGGTCGATCCCTGAGGTCAAGATAACCAGTGTCATCCCGACGGCCATAATAGCGTTGACGGAAGTCTGCTGGAGAATGTTAAACATGTTATTCAGGGTAAAGAAGTTCGGGCTTAGTGACGAAACCACAGCAATCAGCACCAGCAGCGCAATCAGTGATTTTTGTTCTAATAACCATTCTTTACTGAACCAGCGCTTTGTATTAATAGTCTGGGAACTCATATCTGATTACTCCTGCTCTACTCGTCATATTTCAAGCTGCATGTGCGTTGGCTTCCTGCAACTCGAATTATTTAGAGTCTAAATAAATTATTTTTCCAATAAATCGCGCTTGCCGACGGCTGCTGCCATCAACACTTCCTGGGTAGCCTGTTCAATAGAGAACTCACCACTTAGCTGACCTTCATGCATCACAATGATGCGGTCACTCATGCCCAGCACTTCTGGCATTTCCGAGGAGACCAATATGATGCTCAGCCCTTCTTGTTTGAATTGATTGATTAACTGGTAGATCTCTTTTTTGGCCCCGACGTCCACACCACGAGTCGGTTCATCGAGGATCAACACTTTGGGTCGGGTCATCAAACCGCGAGCGATAGCCACTTTTTGCTGATTACCACCAGATAACAGACCAATCGGTTGTTCCATGGAAGGCGTTTTGATATTAAATAAACGAATGAAATCCGCCACCGCCTGCTGTTCATCAGCATGTTTGAGTGAACCGCCTGAACGGCTGAAATAACGCAATGCTGTCAAAGACATATTCTCTTTAACTGACATTCCGAGTACTAAGCCATCCCGTTTACGGTCTTCAGAAATATAAACTATGCCATTAGCTAAACCGTCCTGCGGTGAATGAGTCACGACTTCACGACCATCCAACATCACAAAGCCCGATTTACGCGGCAGCGCACCATAGATGATTTTCATCAGCTCAGTGCGACCAGCGCCCATCAAACCCGCCACACCCAAGATCTCGCCACGGTAGAGAGTGAAATTGACATTCTCGACTCCAGGGCCACATAGCTGTTTGACCTGTAAACGTTTCTCGCCACGTGGTAAATTCAAACGCGGGTATTGCTCTTCCAATTTGCGGCCGACCATCATCTCAATCAGAGAGTTTTCAGTAAGTGCATTAACCGGTTTTTCGGCGATAAACTGCCCATCACGGAATACCGTGACGTCATCGCAAATCTCAAAGATTTCTTTAAGACGATGGGAAATATAAACAATGCCGCGACCTTCCGCTTTCAGCTCTTTAATGACATTAAATAAAGAGGCTGTTTCGGTATCAGTCAGGGCATCGGTAGGCTCATCCATAATGATGACTTTGGATTCAAAGCTCAGCACTTTGGCGATTTCCACCATTTGCTGATCACCAATCGAAAGTTCGCCCACCAGCCGATGGCTGCTGTAGCTGATATTAAGGCGCGCCAACAGTAAATCAGCTTCGGCATACATTTTTTTCCAATCAATGCCGCCAAAACGATTAACAAACTCGCGCCCTAAAAAGATATTTTCTGCGATGGTTAACTGTGGAATCAGGTTCAGTTCCTGATGAATAATGCCGATACCCGCTTCCTGCGACTCTTTCGGGCCATTAAACACCACTTCTTTACCCAAGAAATGCTGGCTACCGGCATCCTTATTGTAGATGCCAGTCAGCACTTTCATCATGGTCGATTTTCCGGCCCCATTTTCGCCTACCAGTGCCATCACCCTGCCAGGATAGACACTTAGCGCAGCACCTGAGAGTGCTTTGACGCCGGGAAAGGCTTTATCAATCCCTTTCAGTTGCAGCAAAGGTTGCATAAACGCCTCAGAAAGTTACGCCGGAGCAGAGAATAATGTTAGCAAAGGGGGAACATTCCCCGCTACGAATCACTGCCCGGCTTTGTTTGGTCTGCTCTTTAAAAGCCTCATGGCTGATATAGTGCAAAGCAATTTGGTTTCCCTGGTGTTGCTCAAGTTGTGATAGTTGTGCGAGTAACGTTTCATGGAGTTGCGGGTTATTTTTAACAATCTCCTGCGCAAGATAAGCACTCTCAACCTGCATTTCTTGCGTTACCACCTCAAAAACCTGGAGGAATCCAGGAACGCCTTGAGTCAGTGCCAAATCGATACGCGTGGTGGTTGCCGGTATTGGCAGCCCCGCATCACCTATCACAATCTGATCGGTATGGCCAAGGCGAGAGATAACAGCGGAAATATCAGAATTTAGTAATGCACCTTTTTTCATTTTCTACTCCAACAGCGAAACGTTTCGCTGATACTGAGTTTAGAAAAATGACAGTAGAAGGCAAACCCAATTTGGTGAAATTGTGATCGCCATCGAAACGTTTCGCTGAACAAATGAAAAGTGGGAATGATGAATGTGAAAAAGGCCGTTAATCATATCGGCCTTCTACATTAAATCTCTACCTGCGTCCCCAGCTCAATGACCCTATTCGGTGGGATTTCAAACTGATCAGCTGCGCGCAGCGCATTACGACTAAGGGCCACAAACAACTTACCGCGCAAGAACAAATACCACGGCCGCTTAGTTAGGATGAGTGACTCGTGAGACATAAAGAATGAAGTTTCCATCATCTGGCAAGGTAATCCCTCCAAACCACAGCGATGGAAAATCTCTTCCACATTCGGGGTTTCGCGCCAACCGTAACTCGCCACGACCCGCCAGAATGTCGGTGAAAGCTGCTCGATAGTCACTCGATTAACATTATGGACATAAGGTGCATCTTCAGTGCGCAGTGTCAGTAGAACAACCCGATCATGTAACACTTTGTTATGTTTAAGGTTATGCAGCAATGCAAACGGGATGACATTCATCGCCCGAGACATATATACCGCTGTACCAGGAACACGTACCGGAGGCGATTTCTCCAATGAGGCAATCATCGCCTCCAGTGAGTTACCGTGTTCATGCATACGACGCAGCAAGCTGAAACGCTCACTCTTCCAAGTGGTCATGATGATAAACATCACCAGGCCCAATGACAGAGGCAACCAACCGCCGGAGAACAATTTCAATGCGTTAGCAGAGAACATCGGCACATCAATAACCAATAATGCCACCAGCAAGAAGTAGACAAAGAAGCGATTCCAGTGCCAGTTTTTCAGTGCCACGGTGCAGAACAGAACACTGGTAATAACCATCGTGCCCGTCACCGCGATGCCGTAAGCCGCTGCCAAATTACTGGAACGTTCGAAGCCGACAATCACCAATACCACCGCCAGATACAGTGTCCAGTTAATCACCGGGATATATATCTGGCCTGACTCCATTTCTGAGGTATGAATAATACGCATCGGCGGCAAATAGCCTAAACGGACGGCTTGCCGGGTCAGGGAGAATACACCGGAGATGACAGCCTGTGAGGCAATTACCGTCGCCAATGTTGCCAGTATTAATAGTGGAATCAATGCCCAGTCAGGGGCGAGTAGGAAGAAGGGGTTCTTGATAGCTTCTGGGTTTTTCAATAATAACGCGCCCTGGCCAAAATAATTCAGCACCAATGACGGTAAAACCACAGTAAACCACGCCAACCGAATAGGAAATTTACCAAAGTGCCCCATATCTGCATATAAAGCCTCCACCCCGGTAATTGCCAACACCACCGCACCAAGGGCAAAGAAAGAAACAGACTTATATTCAGTAAAGAAGCTGATTGCCCATTTAGGATTCAGTGCAGCCAGTACTTCTGGATTAGCAATAATGCTGCGCAAACCCAGCAGCGCCAGTGTCAGGAACCAAACCAGCATCACCGGGGCAAACAATTTACCCACGCTACCGGTACCGTGTTTTTGAATAACAAATAGCAGGGTTAAAACAGCAATCGAGCAGGGAACAATATAAGGATCAAGTGCAGGTGCGGCAATTTCCAGCCCTTCAATAGCCGACATAACGGATATGGCTGGTGTGATAACCACCTCGCCATAAAAGAAACTACCGCCAATTAAGCCGAGAATAACCAAAATTGAAGTGGCTCTGGAAGAGGTATTACGCCCAGCCAAAGACATTAACGTTAAAATACCCCCTTCACCGGCGTTATCCGCGCGCATGACGTAGGTCAGATATTTAACCGAGACAATCAGAATTAACATCCAGAAAATCAGTGATAAAAAACCAAATACCACATCAGGACGGACATCAAAACCATAATGACCAGAAAAGCACTCTCTCAGGGTATAGAGTGGGCTGGTACCAATATCACCATAAACGACCCCTATTGCAGCCAGGGTTACCGCCGATAAAGATTGTTTTTTATGTTCTGTGCTCATAATTGATTTCTTTTTGCTAGAACATCCATAAGCCGATGCGTGCACTTAGTCATCGCTACTGCCTGTTATGTATTCTTATACGCCTGCCAAAAGGCGCACAGTATGCACCATTTCAATAGATTGCCTACTCTTAAATCAAACAATAAAAAGCACGAAAATAGATCGACTACAAACAGCTGATGATATAAATATATTACTAATCAATGAGCTATCCTGTTAAGAAAAACATGCTATACCACTAAGAAAAAGAGGACCGATTCCCCCCGATCAGTTAAAAAATCAATCAACTAACGGAACATATAGAGCAATTATGGCGCAATCATCACAATTAGCAGAAAGAATCTCCCGCTTAAGCAGTGCCCTTGAAAGTGGTCTGTATGAAAGACAGGAAGCTATCCGTTTGTGTTTGCTGGCCGCACTGAGTGGCGAAAGCGTATTCCTGCTCGGCCCACCGGGGATTGCTAAAAGTCTGATTGCTCGACGCCTAAAATTTGCTTTTCGAAATGCCCGGGCATTTGAATATCTGATGACCCGTTTTTCGACACCGGAAGAAGTATTTGGCCCACTATCCATTCAAGCTCTGAAAGAAGAGGGGCGCTATCAGCGCATGACTGGAGGTTATTTACCCGAAGCTGAAATCGTTTTTCTGGATGAAATTTGGAAAGCGGGCCCAGCCATTCTGAATACTTTGCTGACCGCCATTAACGAACGGCGCTTTCGTAATGGTGATCGGGAAGAGAGTATTCCTATGCGCTTATTGGTAACGGCCTCTAACGAATTACCGGATGCAGACAGTAGCCTGGAAGCGCTTTATGACCGAATGCTGATCCGCCTATGGCTGGACCGCGTGCAAGAAAAGCAGAACTTCCGCTCATTGCTTCTCAGTCGACAAAATGAAAATCATAATCCAGTAGCTGAAAATCTCAGTATCAGCGATGAAGAGTTTTATCAGTGGCAACCCTTAATAGACAAAATAGCTCTACCGGATAACTGTTTTGAGCTTATTTTTCAGCTCCGTCAGCAGCTCAGCGCACAAGAGCAAGCGCCGTATGTCTCTGACAGACGGTGGAAAAAGGCCCTACGTTTACTGCAAGCCAGCGCTTTCTTCAGCGGGCGAGATAAAATAACGCCAATAGACTTAATTTTGCTGAAAGATTGCTTATGGCATGATTTAAGTTCGCTTAAATTGCTACAGCAACAGCTTGAACAGTTACTAACTGAACAGGGGTATCAGCAACAAAGCCTATTAATGAAGCTCCAGCATATACATGTTCAATGGTTGAAACACCAGCAACAGCAAAGTGACCATCAAGCACTGACGGTGAGCAAACAAAGCGGTATGTTCAGCCGTAAACCGCAATATTCCCTGCCAGACCATCTGACTGATAACACCCTGACACTGTTCTTGCAAAAACCACTCAGCTTGCATGACATTCAGGTCAATCATCTGCAAATAGAGAAAGAGGCGCTGGCTCAATGGTTAAATAAAGGTGGGGTTTTACGCGCCAAACTAAATGGTGTCGGTTATGCCCAATCTATTGATGCTGAAGTTGATGATCAACTGCATATCACGGTGCTGGATGTCAGTCGCCAATCATCAATACTGTCGCAACCCGGAGCTTCCACCGCCAGTGTGCCCCCCGAATTGCTGGTGGAGTTGGCTGAATTGGAAAATAGCCTGGCTGAGCAACGGCGGCTATTCAGTCAACATCAACCTTGCTTGTTTACGCCGTCCTCTTGGTTGGCAAAAATAGAAGCCAGCTTATTGAATGTGGCTGAGCAAGTGAAACAGCTACAACAAAAACTACGCGGTCATTGATCTATGCTCAGCCTGGCAACACTGGATTTGCTGCTATCGATAAGTGAAAATGAGCTTATCGAAGAGATGGTGGTGGGGTTACTGGCCTCACCGCAGTTAGCCATATTCTTTGAAAAATTTCCGCGCATTAAACGGGCATTAATGAAGGATATCCCCGGCTGGAAGCAAAACTTACAACAGCGTATTCGGGAGGCAAAAGTCCCCGCAGGTCTGGCAAATGAGTTTGCTTTATACCAACAGAGTCAATTGGAAGATAGCCCGCTATTTTATGCCCATATCCCACAGATTGTGGTGCAACTGCAACAATGGCATTCCCCTTTCGCCACGCAAGCTAAAACATTGCTGCATACTGCTGATTTAGAGAGAAATCCCCAAACCGGTGATAGCTTTCAAACTCTCTTTTTACAGCGCTGGCGTATCAGTCTGACCTTACAAACCATCACCATCCATCATCAGCTGTTGGAGCAAGAACGAGAGCAACTTTTAGCCGAATTACAACAGCGGCTTGCGCTCAGTGGTGCTTTAGAACCCATTCTTGCAACCAATGATGGAGCTGCAGGGCGGCTTTGGGATATGAGTCAGGGACATCTGCAACGCGGTGATTATCAATTATTGTTGCAATATGGCGACTTTCTGCAACAGCAGCCAGAACTACAGCAACTTGCAGAGCAATTGGGGCGTAGTCGATCAGCCAAGGCACAACCTACACCCGATGCCCGCTTTGAACCTTACACTGTCATGGTTCGCCAACCTGATGCCGTGCCAGAAGAAGTCAGTGGCATTCACCAAAGCAATGATATTCTACGATTATTGCCAACCGAGTTGGTCATGTTAGGAATGAGTGAGTTGGAGTTTGAGTTTTATCGCCGTTTACTGGAGCGACGTTTACTCACCTATCGCTTACAAGGTGATAATTGGCAGGAAAAAACCTTACAGCGCCCTATCAGCCTTAAAAATCATGACGAACAACCTCGCGGCCCCTTTATTGTCTGTGTCGATACATCGGGTTCGATGGGTGGCTTCAATGAGCAGTGTGCCAAAGCTTTCTGTCTAGCCCTGCTACGTATTGCGCTAGAAGATAATCGCCGCTGTTACATCATGCTGTTCGCGACAGAAATCATTCACTACGAGCTATCATCAGCCAGTGGTATTGAGCAGGCAATACGCTTTCTCAGCCAACATTTTCGTGGCGGCACCGATTTAGCGGCCTGTTTAGCCAGCACGCTGAGCAAAATGGAAGAGCGAGATTGGTATGACGCCGATGCCGTGATTATTTCAGATTTCATTGCCCAGCGCTTACCCGAGGAATTGATCCGAAAAATTAAAATTCAGCAGCAAGCTCATCAACACCGGTTCCATGCCGTGGCGATGTCGGCCTATGGTAAGCCCGGTATCATGCGGATTTTCGATCATATCTGGCGCTTTGATACCGGGTTAAAAAGCCGTTTAATGCGCCGCTGGAAACGCTAAGAAACTATTCTAGTTCAGTAACCCTGCTCCGACGTTAATTGATAACCCCAAGATCGTCATATTGAAAATAAAGGATAATACTGACTGTAAGAGCACCACACGGCGGATATCTGACGTGCCGGTCGAGACATCAGCGGTTTGGGAAGCGACACCAATTGTGAATGAAAAATAAAGAAAATCCCAATAAGTAGGCTCAGTAACCTCTTTAGGGAAAATTAACGGGAGAACAGCGTCTGACTCATCGCGGGATAAATAAAATAAATGGGCATAATGCATAGTAAAAGCGGTTGGCAATAATAACCACGAGACCAATAACGTCATTCCTGTGAGGACTAAATGGAATGCTTTGGCCGAACCCGATAGTTGATTCGCCGTGCTTAATTCAAACAGAATAACCAAAATACTCGCCAAGCACGCCATGCTAACAATACTTAGCACCATACTGGCACTTTCATCCTGCACACGAGCTATTAATCTGATTTTTTTCGGATCATTACGCAATAATTGCAGCCATAAAAAGAATAAATATAGCCACGCAAATATATTCCAACTCACCATCAAGCGCAGCAATACAGTGAAATGTAACGGCAACAGGAAATAAGTGATGACTCCAGCACCAACAGATAATAATAGCCTTGGACGCGCATGTGAGTAGTGTTTAAGAGGATGAAATAGGGCCATAACGTCAACAACCTTTGCATGTAGTGATGGTTACATTTATATCTCACTACAGCATAGATTGATAACCCGCGATGACAGCAAAGGCCCTCGCGGGCTGAGGAAATATAATATATCTCCAAAATAATTTGTGTTGCAGGTAAGCAGCAAGCCAACAACCCTGCAACTTCAAGTATGAAAGGGAATTACAGCAGACCTTCTACCTTCTCGCTGACTTCTGCCCCCCACACACCACATTGTACCTGACCAATATGCGGTAATTGCAGCAATAACATCACTAAACGGGACTGACCAATACCCCCACCGATTGTCTGCGGCATTTCACCATTCAGCAGCGATTGATGCCATTCCAGTTTCAGACGATCTTCATCAGACGTCAGAGCTAATTGACGTTTCAGTGCTTCTGCATCGACACGAATGCCCATGGATGAAATTTCAAAAGCATCTTCCAACACAGGGTTCCAAACAATAATGTCACCGTTTAGCCCTGCAAAACCATCTGCACTAGGAGAGGTCCAGTCATCATAATCCGGGGCACGAACATCATGAGATTTACCGTCAGCTAATTTGCCGCCAATCCCAATCAAGAAAACAGCGCCCAACTCTTTAGCGATCGCGCGTTCACGACCTTTCGCATCCAGAGCAGGGAATTTAGCGCGCAGGCTTTCACTGTGAATAAAATGAATCTGTTCTGGTAAGAAAGGTTTTATATCAAATTCAGCACTGATCGCTGCTTCGGTTTCTTTAATAGCCGCATAGATCTTGTTAACAGTAGACTTCAGGTAAGCCAGGTTGCGCTCGCCATCTCCCATGACACGCTCCCAATCCCACTGATCTACATACACGGAATGAATGGCACTCAAGCGATCTTCATCAGGACGCAATGCTTTCATATGAGTATAAATCCCTTGGTCAGCACCAAAATCAAAGCGACCTAAGGTTTTACGTTTCCATTTAGCTAATGAATGAACAACTTCAAAAGTTGCGTCAGGCAAGCTTTTAACTTTTACCTGAACGGCTTTCTCCGAACCAGACAGGTTATCTTGGGTACCATCACCCACACGGCTCAGGATGGGTGCCTGCACCTCAATTAGGCTCAACTGCTGTTCTAATTGACGGGAAAAGAAGGATTTTACAAAACTGATCTGTTGTTGTTTTTGGATAAATTGCTTTTTCATTGTCGTTTTCTCAATTCGTTGCTGTCGGTTATGCAAATTGTCTGTTATGCCGTTTGGCTTGTCATCGATTAAGCAACAGAATGAGGGTTAAATTCAATATCCAATAAACAATATTGCCTTTTCACTTTTAATCATTCATTTTTATGCATCTATAATTAGATAATCGATAAAAAAAGGGGGTTAATATGAGTGAAATTTATCAAATCGATAATCTCGATCGTGGCATCCTGACCGCATTAATGGAAAATGCGCGTACTCCTTATGCTGAATTAGCCAAAAATTTTGGTGTCAGTCCAGGAACAATTCATGTCCGAGTTGAGAAAATGCGCCAGGCGGGGATTATCACCGCAGCTTGTGTTCACGTTAATCCAAAACAGCTGGGTTATGACGTGTGCTGCTTTATCGGCATCATTTTGAAAAGTGCCAAGGATTACCCTTCGGCGTTAAAGAAACTGGAAAGTTTAGAAGAAGTTGTCGAGGCCTATTACACCACTGGCCATTACAGCATCTTCATTAAGGTCATGTGTAAATCGATAGATGCACTGCAACAGGTACTTATCAACAAGATCCAAACCATTGATGAGATCCAATCAACCGAGACTCTTATTTCCCTGCAAAACCCCATCATGCGTACCATCGTGCCCTAAGCACTAAATAACTATACCCACATTATCCACAGGTAGATCCCAGCTGATTCACAGCGTACAATACCGGTTCATTACTTCGGTTGGGTTCTTTATGGCTGACATTACCTTGATCAGTGGCAGTACGCTTGGCAGTGCTGAATACGTTGCTGAACATTTAGCTGAGAAATTAGAAGAGGCGGGTTTCACGACAGAAACTCTGCATGGTCCTGAATTAAACGAACTGACTCTGGATGGTATGTGGCTAATTATCACTTCCACTCATGGTGCAGGTGATCTGCCGGACAATCTTCAACCCTTATTAGAACAAATCGAACAGCAGAAGCCGGATCTCTCGCAGGTTCGCTTTGGTGCTGTTGGTTTGGGTAGTTCAGAATATGACACTTTCTGTGGTGCGGTCAGAAAATTGGATCAGCAACTGATCATCCAGGGAGCCATGCGTGTGGGTGATATTTTAGAAATTGACGTCATCAAACATGAAATTCCTGAGGACCCGGCAGAGATTTGGGTTAAAAACTGGATTAATTTACTCTAACTTGCTTAAAGATCACGCGAACGAATGTGGATAAGTAAGCTTGAAAGCAGGGTATAAGCAGTACATATCCACATAACAACCTTAGTGACTTAAAGTGCCTGTGCATAACATGCCATTTAGATCCCAGCTTATACGCAATAGGATCACCGATCATTCACAGCAAACGATCCTCCTTAATTACATGATCTTAAATGTGAATAATCACTTATCCACAGAAGATCATGATCCTAATAAGAGATCTAATAAAGAGATCTTTAAATAAAAAGATCTTCTTTTAATTAAGAGCGATCCTAAGCTGCTTGGTCGATCGTCTAAACTTGAGTAGAATCCCCCACCCCAGGGCAAACACAGAAATTCGCATAACGGCGAGGTGCAGTACCATGTTTTATCCAGATCAATTTGACGTCATCATCATTGGTGGTGGCCATGCCGGCACGGAAGCTGCAATGGCAGCGGCACGCATGGGACGTCAGACCTTATTGCTGACGCACAATATCGACACGTTGGGACAAATGTCTTGTAACCCAGCGATTGGCGGTATTGGTAAGGGGCATTTGGTAAAAGAGATCGATGCTCTGGGCGGGTTAATGGCAATGGCAACTGACCAGGCCGGTATTCAGTTTAGGATACTAAACGCCAGCAAAGGGCCAGCGGTAAGAGCAACTCGAGCCCAAGCAGACCGTGTTCTGTATCGACAGGCCGTGCGTACCGCATTGGAAAACCAGCCTAACTTGATGATTTTCCAGCAGCCAGTAGAAGATCTGATTGTTGAAAACGATCGTGTGGTCGGTGCAGTGACCAAAATGGGGTTAAAATTCCGCGCTAAAGCTGTGGTTTTAACCGTCGGCACTTTCCTCGATGGCAAAATTCATATTGGCCTTGAGAACTACAGCGGCGGCCGAGCAGGTGATCCACCATCCATCTCATTGTCACAACGTCTGCGTGAGTTACCGCTACGTGTAAATCGCCTTAAAACGGGTACTCCGCCGCGTATTGATGCCCGAACTATTGATTTTAGCCAATTAGCACCACAACTGGGCGATACACCTATTCCGGTCTTTTCATTCCTGGGAAATGCCAGCCAGCATCCAGAGCAAATGGCATGTCATATTACCTACACCAATGAGAAAACCCACGAAGTGATCCGTAATAACCTGGATCGCAGCCCTATGTATGCTGGGATCATTGAGGGGATCGGGCCACGTTATTGCCCATCGATCGAAGACAAAGTCATGCGCTTTGCTGATCGTAATTCACATCAGATCTTCCTTGAGCCGGAAGGTCTAACCAGTAATGAGATCTATCCAAACGGTATTTCTACCAGCTTGCCATTTGATGTTCAGATGCAGATAGTCCGCTCGATGAAAGGGCTTGAAAATGCGCGCATCGTTCGTCCTGGTTATGCCATTGAATATGATTTCTTTGATCCTCGTGATTTGAAACCGACTCTGGAAAGTAAATATATCCAAGGTTTGTTCTTTGCCGGGCAAATCAATGGGACTACGGGCTATGAAGAAGCTGCGGCTCAAGGGCTGCTTGCAGGCCTCAATGCTGGCAGTTTCGCCAACGATGAAGATGGATGGTCACCTCGTCGCGATGAAGCTTACCTCGGCGTGCTGGTGGACGATTTAAGTACTCTAGGCACTAAAGAGCCGTACCGCATGTTTACCTCACGAGCGGAATATCGTTTGATGCTGCGTGAAGACAATGCGGATCTGCGTTTGACCGAAATGGGTCGTAAATTAGGGCTGGTCGACGATGCTCGCTGGGCTCACTTTAGCCAAAAAATTGAGCAAATTGAAAAAGAGCGCCAACGCTTGCGTGATATCTGGGTTCATCCTCATTCTGAGAACGTAGCTGAAATCAATGCGGTGCTGAAAGCTCCCTTGTCTAAAGAAGCCAATGGGGAGGAATTGCTGCGCCGCCCTGAAATTGACTATCGTTTGTTGACAACGTTGCCTTCATTTGGCCCGGCATTAATCGATCCACAAGCAGCAGATCAGGTTGAGATTCAGGTTAAATATGAAGGTTATATTGCCCGTCAGCAGGAAGAGATAGAAAAGCAGTTACGGAATGAAAATACTTTATTGCCCGCTGATCTCGATTATCGCCAAGTGTCTGGTTTATCGAATGAAGTTATCGCTAAATTGAATGATCATAAACCTAACTCGATCGGGCAAGCTTCACGTATTTCCGGCATTACACCTGCGGCAATTTCCATCTTATTGGTTTGGCTGAAAAAACAAGGTTTGTTGCGCCGTAGCGCGTAACCATTAAACATTTGCCGGGTTGCAAAAATAAGCAGCCCGGTAATTCAGGCCATAACCAACTATTCAAACCACAGCTAAGCTAGATTATCATCCCACATATTGGCTCATTACACGCTGACAGAGTTTTTTCAGTCAGAGGATACCATTGTGTTAAAAAAATTAGATTCCCTGCTGAATGCAGCAGATATTGAGTTACCCGATCAGCAAAAATTCCAATTGATAGGCTATGTTGAACTGCTTGATAAGTGGAACAAAGCTTATAATCTGACTTCTGTGCGTGACCCAATGCAAATGCTGGTGCGGCATATCCTGGATAGCATTGTCGTTAACCCACACTTGCAAGGCAGTCGTTTTATTGATGTCGGTACGGGGCCAGGGCTTCCAGGGATACCGTTAGCCATCGTGCGGCCCGATGCACACTTCGTCTTACTTGATAGCTTGGGCAAGCGTGTTCGCTTTTTACGTCAGGTACAGCATGAGTTAGGGTTAAGCAATATCGAACCGGTACAAAGCCGTGTTGAGGACTTTGCCGCAAAACCGCCATTTGATGGTGTAATAAGCCGTGCATTTGCATCCTTACAAGATATGCTGTCCTGGTGTCATCATTTGCCCGCTAAGCCTGAAGGGCGCTTTTATGCGCTTAAAGGGGTAAGGCCGGATGATGAATTAGCAACATTGCCTGAAGGGATAGTTCTTGAATCGGTTGTTCGACTGCAGGTACCAGAGTTGGACGGTGAACGTCATTTGGTTATTCTTAAGTCAAACTAACTTTGCTATTTATCAAAAAAATGTAATAAATCCTTAGTGCAAGTAAGGTGAATTGTCTGCAGTAGCACTTTTAATATTGGCGATTATTTATCCGCTGACTATAGTTCGGAAAGATTATATTTAACGCCTTGTTTACAATATCAGCAGTAATAAACGACATAATCATATTGCAGGTGATCAAATAGTTACGCTGGTTATTATTTTATCTAAGATATCATTCTTTTTATGTGTCCGAAGTGTTGCTGGATTATTATCTGAAATGTCAACGGTAAGTTTTTACTAAGTAGATAAGTTGTTTGATAATGGTAATAATTTAACATTATGATTTATAAAAGTTTTTAATGGCTCTTTTCGTTAAAGACAAAGCAGGCTGTTATGGGCTATAAATCGTTTTGTTTTAATTTTTGTGATCCATTGCACGCTTTATTGATAATAATTGGAATCGTCAGACAATTCAATTTGGCCTATATTCCGAGAGTAATCTGCTGAAAAAAGCCAGAAAGTAAAAAAATTGAATAATTGTTCACCTTTTCGTTACTTATCGATTGAATTCGTTTGAGTGGCCCGTATAATTTGCTCGTTTTTTGCTGCTTGACTCAATGGGGTAAAAGGCAGTTCTATACCTCACTTAATATGCCTTTAGTGTGGTTCGGAGAGAACAAACGTCATGCCTGTATCCCTTTACAGTGGGAAAATTGCACGAAAGTTACTGTTGTTGCAGTTAATGACTTTTGTTGTTCTCAGTGCTGTTTTTGGTTTTAGAAGCCTGGAATGGAGTGCTTCAGCTTTAGCTGGAGGGTTGGCAGCCTGGTTACCCAGTGCCATATTTATGTTGTTTGCTTGCCGCCATCAGGTAAAAACAGCTGCTCCGGGTCGTGTTGCGTGGTCATTTGCCATTGGCGAAGGGTTAAAAGTTATCATGACGATAATTTTGCTGATCGTGGCATTAGGGCTGTTTAAAGCAGCGTTTACGCCACTCGGTTTAACCTATTTAGCGGTGCTGATTGTGCAGATATTGGCACCGGCCGTGATAAGCGGCTACCGTACTTAACAGTTATCGTATTTAACGGTCACCGTATTTAACTACAAAAAGGGTAAGAGGCATCATGTCTGCATCAGGAGAAATCTCTACTCCAAGGGACTACATAGGTCACCATCTGAATAACCTTCAGTTGGACCTGCGTACCTTTGAGTTGGTCAATCCCCACTCACCTGGCCCTGCGACGTTCTGGACGTTGAACATTGACTCTTTGTTCTTCTCTGTCGTGCTGGGGTTAGCTTTTCTGTTTGTTTTCCGTAAAGTTGCGGCAGGTGCCACCAGTGGTGTGCCTGGCAAATTGCAGACGGCTGTTGAGTTAATTATCGGTTTTGTCGATAACAGCGTACGGGATATGTACCACGGCAAAAGTAAAGTCATCGCACCATTAGCCCTGACCGTGTTTGTTTGGGTTTTATTGATGAACATGATGGACTTACTACCAATCGATTTACTGCCTTACATTGGTGAACATGTCTTTGGGTTACCTGCGCTGCGTGTGGTACCTACCGCAGACGTGAGTATTACCTTGTCCATGGCATTGGGTGTCTTCATCCTGATCCTGTTCTATAGCATTAAAATGAAAGGTGTAGGCGGCTTCGTAAAAGAATTAACGATGCAGCCGTTCAATCACCCGATATTCATTCCAGTTAACTTAATTCTGGAAGGTGTCAGCCTGCTGTCCAAACCGGTTTCACTCGGTCTACGACTGTTCGGCAACATGTATGCGGGTGAGTTGATCTTCATCCTGATTGCTGGCCTGTTGCCGTGGTGGTCACAGTGGATGCTCAGTTTACCTTGGGCTATCTTCCACATACTGATTATTACGTTACAAGCCTTTATCTTCATGGTTCTGACGATTGTCTATCTGTCGATGGCGTCCGAAGAGCACTGATTTTCTTATAACACTACTGCGTTTTAACTGAAATAACTGGAGACTGTCATGGAAAACCTGAATATGGATCTGCTGTACATGGCTGCCGCTATAATGATGGGTTTAGCGGCAATCGGTGCTGCGATCGGTATCGGCATCCTGGGTGGTAAATTTTTGGAAGGCGCTGCACGTCAGCCTGACCTGATTCCTCTGCTGCGTACACAGTTCTTTATCGTCATGGGCCTGGTTGACGCCATCCCTATGATCGCTGTTGGTCTGGGTCTGTACGTGATGTTTGCTGTCGCGTAAGTAGAGTTTTCTCTACTGTGAACTACACCAAACTATTAACTTTTAAAGAGGCATTGTGCTGTGAATCTTAACGCAACAATCCTCGGCCAGGCCATCGCGTTTGTCCTGTTTGTCCTGTTTTGTATGAAGTATATATGGCCGCCGATCATGGCTGCCATCGAGAAGCGTCAAAAAGAAATTGCTGACGGTCTCTCTTCTGCAGAGCGTGCCAAAAAAGATTTGGACTTAGCGCAAGCCAATGCGACCGACCAACTGAAGAAGGCCAAAGCAGAAGCACAGGTGATCATTGAGCAGGCAAGTAAACGCAAAGCTCAGATCCTTGATGAAGCTAAAGCAGAAGCTGAACAGGAACGTAACAAAATCGTGGCGCAAGCGCAGGCAGAGATCGACGCCGAACGTAAGCGTGCTCGTGAAGAGTTGCGTAAGCAAGTCGCGATGTTGGCTATAGCTGGCGCCGAGAAGATCATCGAACGTTCCGTGGATGAAGCTGCTAACAGCGACATCGTTGATAAACTGGTCGCTGAACTGTAAGGAGGGAGGGGCTGATGTCTGAATTTGTCACTGTAGCTCGCCCCTACGCCAAAGCAGCTTTTGACTTTGCTGTTGAGCACCAGGCGGTTGATCGTTGGCAGGATATGCTGGCTTTTACTGCCCAAGTGACTCGCAATGAACAGATCGCTGAATTGCTTTCCGGTGCTGTAGCGCCAGAAACAATGTCTAAGACGTTTATTGCTGTCTGTGGTGATCAGCTCGATGAACCCGCACAGAACTTCATTCGAGTTATGGCGGAGAATGGCCGTTTACTGGTTCTTCCTGAGGTATTACTGCAGTTTATTCAACTGCGTGCCTCGCTGGAGTCGACCGTCGACGTTGAAGTGAGCTCTGCGAGCCCATTGAACGACGAACAGCAGGCTAAAATTGCCGCTGCGATGGAAAAACGTCTATCACGCAAAGTTAAGCTGAATTGCAAAATCGATAAGTCCGTAATGGCCGGCGTAGTAATACGTGCAGGCGATATGGTGATAGATGGCAGCGTTCGCGGTCGTCTAGAACGCCTGGCGGACGTCTTGCAGTCTTAAGGGGACTGGAGCATATGCAACTGAATTCCACCGAAATCAGCGAACTGATCAAGCAGCGCATTGCTCAGTTCAATGTAGTGAGCGAAGCTCACAATGAAGGTACTATTGTTTCCGTTAGTGACGGGATCATTCGTGTACACGGTCTGGCTGATGTAATGCAAGGCGAGATGATCGCACTGCCTGGCAACCGTTACGCAATCGCACTGAACCTGGAGCGCGACTCCGTAGGTGCTGTAGTTATGGGTCCGTACGCCGATCTTGCTGAAGGCATGAAGGTTAAATGTACTGGCCGTATCCTGGAAGTTCCTGTCGGTCGTGGCCTGTTGGGGCGCGTCGTCAATACTCTGGGTGAACCTGTTGATGGTAAAGGTCCGGTAGAAAACGACGGCTTCTCAGCTGTTGAAGCTATCGCACCTGGCGTTATCGAACGTCAATCCGTTGATGAACCTGTTCAGACTGGCTATAAGTCAGTCGATGCCATGATTCCAATCGGTCGTGGTCAGCGTGAATTGATCATCGGCGACCGTCAGACAGGTAAAACTGCTCTGGCGATTGATGCGATCATCAACCAGCGCGATTCAGGCATTAAATGTGTGTATGTTGCTATCGGCCAGAAAGCCTCTACTGTTGCAAACGTAGTGCGTAAACTGGAAGAACACGGCGCGTTGGCTAACACCATTGTGGTGGTAGCTACTGCATCAGAATCAGCAGCATTACAATACCTGGCACCTTACTCCGGTTGTGCCATGGGGGAATATTTCCGCGACCGTGGTGAAGATGCGCTGATTATTTATGATGACCTGTCTAAACAGGCTGTTGCATATCGTCAAATCTCCTTGCTGCTCCGTCGTCCACCAGGTCGTGAAGCTTATCCTGGCGACGTATTCTACCTCCACTCACGTTTGCTGGAGCGTGCTGCGCGTGTTAACGCCGATTACGTTGAAGCCTTTACCAAGGGTGAAGTGAAAGGTAAAACCGGTTCTTTGACCGCATTGCCAATCATTGAAACCCAAGCAGGGGACGTTTCCGCGTTCGTTCCGACCAACGTAATTTCTATTACTGATGGTCAGATCTTCCTGGAATCCAGCCTGTTTAACGCCGGTATTCGTCCTGCGGTTAACCCAGGTATCTCCGTATCCCGTGTGGGTGGTGCAGCGCAGACCAAGATCATGAAAAAACTGTCCGGTGGTATCCGTACCGCTCTGGCACAGTATCGTGAACTTGCTGCGTTCTCCCAGTTCGCATCCGATTTGGATGATGCAACACGTAAACAGCTGAGCCACGGTCAGAAAGTGACCGAGCTTCTGAAACAGAAACAATACGCACCGATGTCAGTTGCGCAGCAGTCTCTGGTTCTGTTCGCAGCTGAACGTGGTTATCTGGGTGATATCGAGTTGGCGAAGGTAGGTAGCTTTGAAGCTGCGCTGTTGGCGTTTGCTGACCGTGAGCATGCCGAGCTTCTGCAACAAATCAACCAAACTGGCGCGTATAACGATGAGATCGAGGCCAAGCTGAAAGGCATCCTTGATACATTTAAGGCAACCCAGTCCTGGTAACGCTATACGGCCCTGCTTTTCATTAGGAAAGCAGGCCGTCTGGCAATGAGGAGAAGCAGAAATGGCCGGCGCAAAAGAGATACGTTCCAAGATCGCCAGCGTGCAAAACACGCAAAAGATCACCAAAGCCATGGAGATGGTCGCCGCCTCCAAAATGCGTAAATCGCAGGAACGCATGGCGGCCAGCCGTCCTTATGCAGAAACAATGCGTAGTGTGATTGGTCACCTTGCGCTAGGTAATCTGGAATACAAACATCCATACCTGGAAGAGCGTGATGTTAAGCGCGTTGGGTATCTGGTGGTTTCTACAGACCGTGGCTTGTGTGGTGGTTTGAACATTAACTTGTTCAAAAGACTGTTGGCTGAAATGAAAGGTTGGTCTGAAAAAGGCGTTGAGTGTGATTTAGCGCTGATCGGATCAAAAGCAGCATCTTTCTTTGGTTCCGTGGGCGGCAAAATTGTTGCTCAAGTGACTGGCATGGGAGATAACCCTTCTTTGTCAGAACTTATCGGGCCAGTGAAAGTCATGCTGCAAGCCTATGATGAAGGTCGTTTGGATAAACTGTATATCGTTAATAACAAGTTTATCAATACGATGTCTCAGGAACCACGGATCATGCAGCTGCTACCACTTCCGCCAGCGGAAGATGGTGAGCTGAAAAGGAAATCCTGGGATTACCTGTATGAACCTGATCCTAAAGCACTGCTGGATACTCTCCTGCGTCGCTATGTGGAATCGCAAGTTTATCAGGGCGTCGTTGAAAACCTGGCCAGCGAACAGGCCGCGCGAATGGTAGCGATGAAAGCCGCCACCGATAACGGCGGTAGTCTGATCAAAGAGCTGCAGTTGGTTTACAACAAGGCTCGTCAGGCCAGCATCACTCAGGAACTCACCGAGATCGTCGGGGGAGCCTCCGCGGTTTAACCAGGTTATTACCCTAAATAGTTCAGATTGTGGGAAGGCGGCAACTGAGCACATCCCCAGGCGCTTACTCAAGTAAGCAATTCGGGTGAGAGAAGGCAGCCAACGCCCCAGCAATTTGGAATATGACGGGTAAACGTATTACGTAGAGGATTCAAGATGGCTACTGGAAAGATTATCCAGGTAATCGGCGCCGTAGTGGACGTCGAATTCCCCCAAGACGCTGTACCAAAAGTGTACAACGCCCTTGAGGTTGAAGGCGCAGCTGAGAAGCTCGTGCTGGAAGTTCAGCAACAGCTGGGCGGTGGTGTTGTTCGTTGTATCGCAATGGGCTCTTCCGATGGTCTGAGCCGCGGGTTGAAAGTCATCAACCTGGAACACCCAATTGAAGTGCCAGTGGGCAAGTCAACTCTGGGCCGCATCATGAACGTATTGGGTGATCCAATCGACATGAAAGGTCCTATCGGTGAAGAAGAGCGTTGGGCAATCCACCGTGAAGCGCCTTCTTACGAAGATCTTGCCAGCTCGCAAGACTTGTTAGAAACCGGTATCAAGGTAATGGACTTGATTTGTCCGTTCGCTAAGGGCGGTAAAGTCGGTCTGTTCGGTGGTGCCGGTGTAGGTAAAACGGTAAACATGATGGAGCTGATTCGTAACATTGCGATTGAGCACTCAGGTTATTCCGTATTTGCTGGCGTGGGTGAGCGTACTCGTGAGGGTAACGACTTCTACCACGAGATGACTGACTCCAACGTTCTGGACAAAGTATCCTTGGTTTATGGCCAGATGAATGAGCCACCAGGTAACCGTCTGCGCGTTGCATTGACCGGCCTGACCATGGCGGAGAAATTCCGTGATGAAGGTCGTGACGTATTGCTGTTCATCGATAACATTTATCGCTATACCTTAGCCGGTACGGAAGTTTCCGCACTGCTGGGTCGTATGCCATCTGCCGTAGGCTACCAGCCAACTCTGGCAGAAGAGATGGGTGTGTTGCAGGAACGTATTACTTCCACCAAGACGGGTTCAATCACTTCTGTTCAGGCCGTTTACGTACCAGCGGATGACTTGACTGACCCATCTCCAGCAACCACCTTTGCTCACTTGGATGCAACCGTCGTTCTGAGCCGTCAAATCGCCTCTCTGGGTATTTACCCGGCGGTTGACCCGCTTGACTCCACCAGCCGTCAGCTTGATCCGCTGGTTGTTGGTCAGGAGCATTACGATGTAGCGCGTGGCGTGCAGTCTATTCTGCAACGTTACCAGGAACTGAAAGATATTATCGCAATCTTGGGTATGGACGAGTTGTCAGAAGATGACAAACTGGTGGTATCCCGTGCGCGTAAAATCCAACGCTTCCTGTCTCAACCGTTCTTCGTGGCAGAAGTCTTTACCGGTTCACCGGGCAAGTTCGTATCGCTGAAAGATACCATTCGTGGTTTCAAAGGCATCATGAACGGCGACTATGACCACCTGCCGGAGCAGGCGTTCTACATGGTTGGCACCATTGAAGAAGCAGTGGAAAAAGCCAAGAAACTGTAACGCTGTTGACTGGAGGGTGACATGGCTGCAATGACTTACCATCTGGATGTTGTGAGCGCTGAGAAGAAGATGTTCTCTGGCGTGGTACAAAAAATTCAGGTGACGGGTAGTGAAGGTGAACTAGGGATTTTCCCTGGTCATGCCCCACTGCTCACTGCCATTAAGCCTGGCATGATACGTATCGTTAAGCAGTTCGGTGAGGAAGAGTTTATTTATCTTTCTGGCGGCATCCTTGAGGTGCAACCGAGTGTGGTGATCGTATTGGCTGACACTGCTATTCGTGGAACTGATCTGGATGAAGCTAAGGCGTTAGAATCTAAACGTAAAGCAGAAGAACATATCAATAACTCCCACGGCGATGTCGACTATGCACAGGCATCCGCTGAATTGGCGAAAGCGATTGCAAAACTACGTGTAATCGAGCTGACCAGGAAAGCGATGTAATTTTACAGTGGTGGGTTTTTAGTAACCCACTAATTTGTAAATTATTATATATTTAAAGTCATTGAGGATGTCGGGTACTAGTGAAGGCTGCTAAACCGCCCACAGCTTCAATTACGAAGAATATAAAGAACGATAGAATGCCAGTCAGTAAAGCTGATTGGCATTTTTTTATATTCATACCTAATAATATGCATTCATTAACCACCCTCCTCCGGCTTTCTGCTATTTCATTAAGCATCAGCTAAACTAAAAGCGTTTCTTTCTGAAAACTCTTGTTTCTTGTCGTAAAATAAGTGGCTAATGACCTGCGTAGGTGGGTGTGTTTTGATAAAAACAGGTCATAAAACGTCGTCGATCGCAGACACTTTTATCTGCATTTTTTTATTACCTGCTCTATTGCTACAACCCTTTAACCATGCGGGTTGGACACGTTTTTCGCTGAGAAATATGTAGTAATTATTTCGCTAAACAGGTTTACTTCCGTCTATTAATTTGGAGTTATCAGGTTGCTTATGTCTAACAGCTCAATGAGTGTAGTCATCCTTGCCGCAGGTAAGGGGACACGTATGTATTCCGACCTTCCTAAGGTGTTACACCCACTGGCAGGTAAGCCGATGGTTCAGCATGTTATTGATGCTGCCATGAAGCTGGGTGCTCAGCAGGTTCATTTGGTTTATGGGCATGGCGGTGAGTTGCTGCAAAAAACACTGACTGATCCCGCATTGAACTGGGTGCTGCAAGCTGAGCAGTTGGGTACTGGCCACGCGATGCAACAAGCTGCCCCCCATTTTGCTGATGATGAAGATGTCCTGATGCTGTACGGCGATGTACCGTTAATCTCAGTTGATACTCTCCAGCGTTTGTTAGCGGCGAAGCCACAAGGTGGTATTGGCTTGCTAACGGTGAAGCTGAATAACCCTAGTGGTTATGGCCGTATTGTGCGCGAGAATGGCGATGTAGTCGGGATTGTTGAGCATAAAGATGCTAACGACACACAGCGTGAGATTAATGAAATCAATACCGGGATTTTAGTTGCCAATGGTCGTGATTTAAAGCGCTGGTTATCACTGTTGGATAACAATAATGCCCAAGGTGAGTTTTATATCACTGATATTATTGCGCTGGCCCATGCTGATGATAAGAAGATAGCTGCGGTGCATCCCGCTCGTCTGAGTGAGGTTGAAGGTGTCAACAACCGCCTGCAATTAGCCGCTCTTGAACGCGTTTATCAGTCAGAGCAAGCTGAGAAGCTTTTACTCGCTGGGGTGATGTTATTGGATCCTGCGCGCTTTGATTTGCGCGGAGAATTAACACATGGTCGTGACATCACTATTGATACCAATGTCATCATTGAAGGCCATGTGACTTTAGGTGATCGCGTCCGTATTGGAACTGGATGTGTCCTCAAAAACTGTGTGATTGGTGATGATTCCGAAATCAGCCCATACAGTGTATTAGAGGATTCTCGTTTGGATACGGGTTGTACTGTTGGGCCATTTGCTCGCTTGCGACCTGGTGCGGAATTAGCTGAAGGCGCGCATGTCGGTAACTTTGTTGAGATCAAGAAAGCCCGCTTGGGTAAAGGCTCTAAAGCTGGTCATCTCTCCTATTTGGGCGATGCTGAAATTGGCTCTGGCGTAAATATTGGCGCAGGGACTATAACTTGCAACTATGATGGAGCTAATAAGTTTAAAACTATTATTGGCGATGATGTCTTTGTTGGGTCAGATACTCAACTTGTCGCGCCAGTGACTGTTGCAAACGGCGCGACGATTGCCGCAGGAACAACTGTCACCCGTGATATCGCCGAAAACGAGTTAGTGCTTAGTCGTGTGAAGCAAGTTCATGTGCAGGGTTGGCAACGTCCGGTTAAGAAAAAATAATCTATACCCGTCATACTTCAAGTTGCATGTGCGTTGGCTGCTTTCGTTCCCCCCAGTCACTTACTTATGTAAGCTCCGGGGATTCGCTCAATTGCCGCCTTCCTGTAACTCGAATTATTTAGGGTATATAAAACAGTCCCTTCAATCTTAGTTATTCTGCATTGAAGGGATATTTTGCCCTGTATTTTTAGCCTATATATTGCTGCTGAGAGTACAGAACAAAATATAATAATCCCCAACTCTACAGGCTCGGGGAACCCGGAAAATCCGGAAATTCAGGTCACTGACATCGACAAGGTTCTAAAAGAATCTTAAATAGGAATAAAACAGATGTGTGGAATTGTTGGCGCAGTAGCGCAACGTGATATCGCTGAGATTCTGATCGAAGGTTTACGTCGTCTTGAATACCGTGGCTATGACTCAGCCGGTTTAGCTGTAGTGGATGCTGAAGGTAATCTGACTCGTTTACGTCGTGTGGGTAAAGTTCAGGCGCTGTCTGATGCGGCCGAAAATCAGGATTTACATGGTGGAACCGGGATTGCACATACCCGTTGGGCCACTCATGGTGAGCCATCAGAGGCTAATGCGCACCCTCATGTTTCTGACTATATCTCCGTGGTTCACAACGGTATTATCGAAAATCACGAACCGTTACGTGAATTATTGATTAGCCGTGGCTACCGTTTCAGTTCTGAAACTGATACTGAAGTTATTGCTCACCTGGTGCATTGGGAGTTACAGCAAGGCGGTTCTTTGCTGGAAGTGGTTAAACGTGTGATCCCGCAATTGCGTGGTGCGTACGGCACTGTGGTGATGGATAGCCGTGACCCAAGCCGCTTGGTCGCTGCCCGTTCTGGTAGCCCGCTGGTGATTGGCTGTGGCGTAGGTGAAAACTTTATTGCCTCCGACCAACTGGCACTGTTGCCGGTAACCCGCCGCTTTATCTTCCTGGAAGAAGGGGATGTGGTTGAGGTGACTCGCCGTAGCATCGCTATTTTTGATAAACAGGGGAATGCTATTGAGCGCCCTGAAATCGAATCTCAGGTGCAATATGATGCCGGCGATAAAGGTGTTTACCGCCACTACATGCAAAAAGAGATTTATGAACAGCCGATGGCGATTAAAAATACGCTGGAAGGCCGTTTAAACCACGGGGCGATTGATTTATCAGAGCTTGGTGCGAAAGCCGATGCTCTACTGGCGGATGTGCAACATATCCAAATCATAGCCTGTGGTACTTCTTACAACTCAGGTATGGTTTCACGCTATTGGTTTGAGTCATTAGCTGGTGTGCCTTGTGACGTAGAAATCGCCTCTGAATTCCGCTACCGCAAATCTGCTGTACGCCCTAATAGCTTGCTGATCACCTTGTCACAATCGGGTGAAACTGCGGATACGCTGGCTGCTCTGCGTTTATCCAAAGAGTTAGGATACTTAGGTTCGCTGGCAATTTGTAACGTCGCCGGTTCTTCGCTGGTTCGTGAATCAGATTTGGCTTTGATGACCAAAGCTGGAACCGAGATTGGCGTGGCCTCAACTAAAGCCTTTACCACTCAGTTGACGGTGTTATTGATGCTGGTGGGGCGTATCGGCAAGTTAAAAGGTGCTGATGCCAGTCTGGAGCACGATATTGTTCATGCGTTACAGGCGCTGCCTGCACGCATCGAGCAGATGCTGTCTCTGGATAAAACCATTGAAGCGCTGGCTGAAGGTTTCTCTGATAAGCACAATGCATTGTTCCTGGGTCGTGGTGATCAATACCCGATTGCGATGGAAGGTGCGCTGAAACTGAAAGAGATTTCTTATATTCATGCCGAAGCTTATGCTGCGGGTGAATTGAAACACGGCCCATTGGCATTGATTGATGCTGACATGCCGGTCATCGTGGTCGCGCCAAATAACGAATTGTTGGAAAAACTGAAATCTAACATTGAAGAAGTGCGCGCACGCGGCGGTTTACTGTATGTATTCGCTGATCAAGATGCAGGTTTCACTGATAGCGAAGGCATGAAAATCATTCAGCTACCGCATGTGGAAGAGATTATTGCCCCTATCTTCTACACCGTGCCGCTACAGTTGTTGTCTTACCATGTCGCACTTATCAAAGGTACCGATGTGGATCAGCCTCGTAATCTGGCAAAATCGGTCACAGTTGAGTAATAAGCGGAAAATCGTATAAAAAAAGCCGGCATCTTGTCGGCTTTTTTGTATTTATAGTTTATTCATAAAGAGTCATTTTTGCGCAAAAAACAAACCAGTAATGGGGGGTGTTATCACGGGTAAAGTGAGTTTTTTGCGAAATAAAGGATAAAGCAATTGCCATAAATTGATGTTAATTTATTGATATTAAATGTATTTATTTAAACTCTTCTTGATTGTAATATAACTGTAATATTTCGTACATTTTTCTGTCATTAAACTGTCCTATTTTCCCTCCTGCACCATACTTAATCTGATGAAAAAACTTTAGAGTTAATTCTAATATCCCATTAGGAGGGATTATGAAACTGATGCGTACCACCGTAGCCAGCATTGTGGCAGCGACTTTATCTATGACCACTGTGTCCGTATTCGCTGCTGCAAGCCTGACAGGTGCAGGTGCGACATTCCCCGCGCCGGTGTATGCCAAGTGGGCAGATTCTTATCAGAAAGAAACAGGTAACAAAGTTAACTATCAGGGGATCGGTTCTTCAGGCGGCGTGAAACAAATTATTGCCAATACTGTAGATTTCGGTGCTTCTGATGCGCCATTAGCAGACGACAAACTGGCTGCTGAAGGTTTGTTCCAATTCCCGACAGTGATTGGCGGTGTGGTATTGGCCGTGAATATCCCTGGCATTAAATCCGGTGAGCTGACTTTAGACGGTAAAACACTGGGTGATATCTATCTGGGCAATGTGAAAAAGTGGAATGACCCGGCTATTACTAAATTGAACCCAGGCGTTAAATTACCCGATCAAAATATCGCTGTAGTGCGCCGTGCTGACGGTTCCGGTACCTCATTCGTATTCACCAGCTACCTGGCTAAAGTGAATGCACAATGGAAAGAAAAAGTGGGTGCAGGCTCTACTGTTAACTGGCCGACTGGTTTGGGTGGCAAAGGTAATGACGGTATCGCCGCATTCGTACAGCGCCTACCTGGCTCGATTGGCTATGTAGAATATGCTTACGCCAAGCAGAATAACCTGGCTTACACCAAACTGGTTTCTGCTGATGGCAAACCCGTTAGCCCGACTGAGCACAGCTTTAGCTCCGCGGCAAAAGGTGTAGACTGGAGCAAAACATTCGCTCAAGATTTAACCAATCAAAAAGGTGATGATGTATGGCCAATTACATCAACAACTTTCATCTTGGTACACAAAGAGCAAAAAAATGCCGCTAACGGCGCTGAAGTATTGAAGTTCTTTGACTGGGGTTACACCCACGGTGCTAAGCAAGCCAACGAGCTGGATTATGCAACATTGCCAGCTGAAGTTGTTGAGCAAGTCCGTGCCGCCTGGAAAACTCAGATTAAAGACAGCAGCGGTAAGCCAATCTTTTGATTGAAGTCCGTTTTACCTGTAATAAGTTATTTATAAAATCACCTTATATCTAAAGTAATTGGAGTTGTAGGTAGGCGGCAATTGAGCTAATCCCGATGAGCTTACTGGTGTAAGTGATTCGGGTTAGTGAACGCAGCCAACACCCCTACAGCTCCAAGTACGAGGGGGATATAACACTCAGATGAGAAGAGAGTCTATGGCTGGCAAGCCGACAATCAAAGCACCGAGTCAATACGGTGACATCATTTTCAGTGCGCTGGTTAAACTGGCTGCGCTGATTACGCTATTTCTGTTAGGCGGCATTATCGTTTCACTGATTATTGCTTCCTGGCCAAGTATCGAGAAATTTGGTTGGGCTTTCCTGTGGACTAAAGAGTGGGATGCTCCAGCTGAACAGTTTGGTGCATTAGTGCCGATTTACGGTACGGTTGTTACCTCGGTTATCGCTTTGCTCATTGCGGTTCCTGTTAGTTTCGGTATTGCCCTGTTTCTCACTGAACTCGCGCCGAACTGGCTAAAACGCCCGTTGGGTGTTGCGATTGAACTGCTGGCGGCTATCCCAAGTATTGTTTACGGTATGTGGGGTCTTTTCGTCTTCGCTCCGCTGTTTGCCCGCTACTTCCAAGAGCCCGTCGGCAATGTGATGTCCGGCATCCCCATTGTTGGCGTATTGTTCTCTGGCCCGGCATTCGGTATTGGTATTCTGGCCGCCGGTGTCATCCTGGCTATCATGATTATTCCTTACATTGCCGCAGTTATGCGCGATGTGTTCGAACAAACCCCCGTGATGATGAAAGAGTCGGCCTATGGTATTGGCTGTACCACATGGGAAGTGATTTGGCGCATTGTGCTGCCTTATACCAAAAATGGTGTTATCGGCGGTGTGATGTTGGGCTTGGGTCGTGCGTTGGGTGAAACCATGGCAGTGACCTTTATTATCGGTAACACCTACCAGCTCGACAGCTTCTCGCTGTTTATGCCGGGCAACAGCATTACCTCTGCGTTGGCAAATGAATTTGCTGAAGCTGAATCTGGTTTACATACCGCCGCGTTGATGGAACTGGGTCTAATCTTATTTGTTATTACCTTTATCGTACTGGCTTTATCTAAGCTAATGATTTTGCGTCTGGCTAAGAAAGAGGGGCGCTAAGATGACAACGATGAATATGCAAAGTGATGCGACGCTGATGGAAACCCGCCGTAAAAAGCAGGCCTGGCGTCGTCAAAAGAATCGTATTGCCTTGATACTTTCAATAGCAACTATGGCGTTTGGCCTGTTCTGGTTAGTGTGGATTTTATTTTCTACCGTCACCAAAGGTATCGACGGTATGTCTTTGGCGCTGTTTACCGAGATGACACCACCACCGAATACCGCTGGCGGTGGTTTAGCTAACGCCATTGCCGGGAGTGGATTATTAATTCTGTGGGCGACCGTCATCGGCACCCCACTGGGCATCATGGCGGGAATTTATCTGGCGGAATATGGCCGTAAATCCTGGCTGGCAGAAATTACCCGCTTTATTAATGACATTTTGCTATCAGCTCCTTCTATCGTGGTTGGCTTGTTTGTCTACACCATTGTAGTTGCCAAGATGGAGCATTTCTCGGGCTGGGCTGGGGTGATTGCTCTGGCGCTGTTACAAATACCGATTGTTATCCGTACCACTGAAAATATGTTGAAACTGGTGCCTGATAGCCTGCGCGAAGCGGCTTACGCATTAGGAACGCCAAAATGGCGCATGATATCGGCCATTACGTTGAAAGCCTCTATATCAGGTATTTTGACCGGGATCTTGCTGGCAGTTGCACGTATTGCCGGTGAAACGGCACCTTTGCTGTTCACGTCGCTCTCCAACCAATTCTGGAGCACCGATTTGAGTCAGCCTATTGCTAACCTGCCGGTCACTATCTTTAAGTTTGCCATGAGTCCGTTTGCCGAATGGCAGCAGTTGGCATGGGCCGGGGTGCTGTTAATCACGCTATGTGTACTGTTATTGAATATTCTGGCTCGCGTTATTTTCGCTAAGAAAAAATATTAATCGGCTGAAAAAGTGCCATTAATTAGCAAAGAAAATAACGATTCGCCAATAAATTCCAAAATGCGGCTACGGCGGCATTGGCTAAAAGAGAGAAGTCTTGATGAGTATGGCTACTGACATCAACAACAGCAAAATTCAGGTTCGCGATCTGAACTTCTACTACGGCAAATTCCATGCGCTGAAGAATATTTCGCTGGATATTGCCAAAAACCAAGTCACAGCATTCATTGGCCCATCAGGCTGTGGTAAATCAACACTGCTACGTACATTCAATAAAATGTATCAGTTGTACCCGGATCAGCGTGCTGAAGGTGATATTTTGCTGGATGGGCAGAATATCCTGACCGATAAACAAGATATTGCGTTACTGCGGGCCAAAGTGGGTATGGTTTTCCAAAAGCCTACGCCATTCCCAATGTCGATTTACGATAACATTGCTTTTGGTGTGAAACTGTTTGAGAACTTGTCTCGCGCTGATATGGATGAACGCGTGCAATGGGCATTGACCAAAGCGGCTTTGTGGAATGAAACCAAGGATAAGCTGCACCAGAGCGGTTATAGCTTGTCCGGTGGACAGCAGCAGCGTTTATGTATCGCCCGTGGTATCGCCATCCGCCCTGATGTGTTGTTGCTTGATGAACCTTGCTCAGCACTTGACCCTATTTCTACCGGTCGAATTGAAGAGCTGATTAGTGAGTTGAAGTCGGACTATACCGTTGTGATTGTGACGCACAACATGCAACAGGCGGCTCGCTGCTCAGATCACACGGCATTTATGTATCTGGGTGAGTTAATTGAATTCAGTGATACCGATACCCTGTTTACCGCGCCACAGCAAAAACAGACGGAAGATTATATCACCGGTCGCTATGGCTGAAGGATCTACTCCATTATGGCTATTTTATTTGCCATTTTGAACCAAGGCAGTGCTCAGAATCCTCACGTACTACGTGTACGCTCCGGTTATTACGCGCTGTCCGTGTTCAAAACTGACTGCAACAATTACGCCTACTGGGATAGATCCATACCGCACTCATTCTGCCTGATTATAAGTATGGGAAGTATCATGGATAACTTGAATCTTAATAAACATATTTCCGGCCAGTTCAATGCAGAACTTGAACATATTCGCACCCAGGTTTTGACCATGGGCGGGCTGGTGGAGCAACAATTATCTGACGCGATCACCGCCATGCACAATCAGGACGGTGAGTTAGCAAAACAGGTTATTGCTGGCGATAAGAAGGTCAATATGATGGAAGTGGCCATTGATGAAGCCTGTGTGCGCATCATTGCCAAACGCCAACCCACAGCGAGTGACCTGCGCTTGGTGATGGCCATCATTAAAACGATTTCTGAGTTAGAGCGTATCGGTGATGTGGCGGATAAAATCTGCCGTACTGCGCTGGAAAAATTCTCGCATCAACACCAGCCTCTGTTAGTCAGTTTGGAGTCTTTAGGGCGTCATACTGTGCAGATGCTGCATGATGTATTGGATGCCTTTGCCCGCATGGATTTGGATGAAGCTATTCGAATTTATCGCGAAGATAAGAAAGTTGATCAGGAATATGAAGGCATTGTGCGCCAGTTGATGACGTATATGATGGAAGATCCGCGCACCATACCAAGCGTGTTAACAGCGCTGTTTTGTGCCCGTTCAATTGAGCGTATTGGGGATCGGTGCCAAAATATTTGCGAATTTATCTTCTACTTTGTCAAAGGGCATGATTTCCGTCACTTGGGTGGCGACGATTTAGAAAAGCTACTTTCTAATAAGACTGAAAAGTAACCCTTTTTACCCCAATCATACCGAAGGTTAAGGTATGGTTGGGGGCCATTTCCCGAGTTTCTCTCCTTTGCTCCCGCACTCCTTAAATAGTGATTTTTTATTAATATAATGAGATTCATTCACTGAGATTGTTTGGTTATAAATATATCGTTTTATATTATTTCCTGACCTAACGCCGAATTTGATAGCTTACACACATCGCAACATCTAAATCATCTTAGGAGCTTTCAATGAAGCAATCTCTATCCACAAAAAAAAGCGTTCTGGCACTGACGTTGTTAGCAAGCTTAGCCACACTTTCTGGTGCGGCTCATGCAGATAAACTGGATGATATCAAGAAGGAAGGGGTGGTGCGGATTGCCGTTTTCGATAGCAACCCTCCGTTTGGTTACATCGACCCACAGACTAAAAAATTGGTGGGATATGATGTGGATGTGGCGAATGCTATTGCGAAAGATTTAGGCGTAAAAGTTGAATTACGGGCAACCAACCCAGCTAACCGTATTCCATTACTGACATCTAAAAAAGTGGATTTGATTGCTGCCAACTTCACCATTACTGATGACCGCGCCAAGGAAGTGAACTTCAGCTTGCCGTATTTTGCCACTGGACAGAAATTTATTGCTCATAAGGGTGTGCTGAAAACGCCAGAAGATATCGGCAAATTACGTATCGGTGCGGATAAAGGCACGGTACAGGAAATAACCTTGCGTGACCGTTATCCAACCGCGAAAGTCATTTCCTATGATGATACTCCTGTGGCATTTACCGCTTTGCGCAATGGTAATGTCCAAGCTATCACTCAAGATGATGCCAAATTAGTCGGGCTACTGGGTAACCTGCCTGCGGCACAAAAAGCAGATTTTGAAATTTCACCATTCAGTATTACCAAAGAGTATCAAGGTATTGGTATTCCTAAAGGCGAAGATCGTTTAACTGCTGAAGTGAACGAGACTTTGGTTAAACTGGAAAAAGATGGCGAAGCGGCAAAAATTTATGACCGCTGGTTCGGGCCAGAAACTAAAGCTGCTCAACCTCGTGGTGATTTCAAGTTTGCACCGTTGGATCAACAGCCTAAAGCGTAATTCAATGTGATGTTGAAAACACCAAAGCCCTGCATTGTTATGATGCAGGGCTGTTTGCTTTCAAGCAGATATGGGTATCAGAATATATGAATCTACATCACCTCACCGACTGGTTACTGGCCCCGCAATATCTTGGCTGGTTGTGGCACGGTTTTCTGCTGACGCTGTGGATTTCAGCCTGCACGGTGGTGGCATCGACGTTGTTGGGCTTTTTGCTGGCCGCCGCCAGAGACAGTGAACTCAAAGGGCTGCAATGGTTTGCCATTGGTTACAGCACCCTATTCCGCAACACACCACTGCTGATCCAGTTGTTCTTTTGGTACTTCGCTGCCAGTCAGTTTCTACCTGCATCGTGGATTCCTTGGCTTAATACGCCTCATGAAATCATGTTTTTCGGGTTAACCCTCGGTTGGCCTTCTTTCGAATTTTTGGCTGGTTTTATCGGGTTGACCTGCTATTCCACGGCATTTATTGCTGAAGAGTTGCGCTCGGGGATAAGCGGGGTGGCGAAGGGACAAAAGTATGCTGCCCATGCACTGGGGTTGACGGGGTGGCAGGCTATGCGCCATGTGGTGTTGCCGCAGGCGTTGAAGATAGCGATGTCGCCGTTACTTGGCCAATATATGAATATTATTAAAAACTCGTCGTTAGCAATGGCTATTGGAGTGGCTGAGCTTTCTTATGCCTCTCGTCAGGTTGAAACTGAAACATTACGGACATTCCAGGCTTTCGGTGTTGCGACAGTGTTGTATATCGCGATTATTGCGTTGATTGAGGCCTGGGGTATGTGGCGTCAGCAGCGAATCCTCGCTAGGGGGCATTGAGATGGATTTCACGATTATTGCTGATAACTGGAGTTATCTGTTATGGGGCACTTTTCCTGATGGCCCATTAGGTGGAGCTGCATTAACGTTGCTGATTAGTCTGTTGGCTGGCGTGGCTTCGGCAATTTTAGGTACGGTGCTGGGCGTGGTGTTGGCGATGTCCCGTGGTGTTTGGGCCGGAGTATTGGCCGCAGTTCTAGGGTTTTTCCGTGCCATTCCGGTGATTATGTTGATTTTTTGGACGTATTTTCTACTGCCAATTGTCTTTGGTGTAGATATACCGGAAATCACCACGGTAGTATGCGCGCTGGCATTGATTGCATCGGCTTATCTGGCTCATGCCGTGAAAGCGGGGATCGTGGCAATCGGGGCTGGACAGTGGCAGGCGGGTTTGTCGTTAGGTTTCAATCGCTGGCAGGTTTTGTGGTTTATCATCTTGCCACAAGCCTTACGCATGATGGTGCCATCATTCATTAATCAATGGATCTCTTTGATTAAGGACACCTCGCTGGCCTATATCGTCGGGGTAAATGAACTGACATTTTTGGCAACTCAGGTTAATAACCGCAGCATGGTTTACCCGATGGAAGTGTTCCTGTTTGTGGCATTGGTCTATTTCGTTTTATGTCTGACACTGGACTTATTAGCCAATGGTCTTAATCGCCGTTTTAGCCCACAACATACGATTAACAAGCAAAGCGCCATTAAACGGTCATGGCGCTGGTGGCAAAATAAGCCGGTATTACCAGCAAGTTAATGGCGGGTAATCTGCCAGCCTCTTGCGCGCCATAAGTCAGGCAGTTGCCGCATATCATCAAACATAGTGACCAATGGGTGGTGAATCGGCTGGTTATGCGGGTCGGCGCAGTAATAATATACCGGTATTCCTGCGGCTATACCGGCATGGGTACCGGCTGCTGAGTCTTCAACTAAAATGCAGCGCTCGGCCGCGACCTGCATCTCTTCAGCCGCATGGTAAATGAGTGCTGGATCGGGCTTCCAACGCTGGATGTCATAGCCGCTATAAAGTTTGTCTTCAAAAAACGGCAGTAACCCGGTCAGCCCAAGAGAGTGCTGCATTTTACTCACCGGCCCATTGGACACTACGCAAACCGGCAACGTGATTTGCTCTAACAGGGCTTTTGCACCAGCGATGGGTTGCAACTCGGCATCAAATAAGCGCGCAACTTCGGCACGGTAGAGTTTTTCCAGCTTTTCTATGGGTTCATCCAGGCCGTTTTCTTGACTCACCCGCGCGACAATCTCATTGAGTTTTACGCCTTTAAAACGCTTAATCACTTCTTCCAGTGACAGGTGAATATCATAATGGGCAAACATTACGACATAGGCCCGACAACACAAGACTTCACTGTCGACCAACGTTCCGTCGCAATCGAACATAACGCATTCAATATTACTCACTTATTTCTCCCTTTAATCATACCAACCCTCTTTATCCCACTTTAACTATCTTGCTCCAGAATGCGATGGTTAATTACTCCGGTATCGATATTACTCATATCAAATGAATAAAATTCAATAAGTTGAATAAATAATGGTTAATGTTTAATCATCTGTTGCGCAACACGGCAGATAAAAAATAGCCAAATAGAGTGTGATCTCTCTCTAAACGACGGTTTTTTTGTTATAGGATATCCCTAACTATCACTCCCTTCTGCGGAACTCCTCGAATGAGTAAACCAAACCTTGATACTGAGCAGGGGCTGCTCGAACGTGTTTTTAAACTGAAGCAACATGGGACTACGGCACGTACTGAGCTAATTGCAGGTATTACGACCTTTCTGACTATGGTCTATATCGTGTTCGTTAACCCACAGATTTTAGGGGTTGCGGGTATGGATGTGCAGGCCGTATTTGTGACGACCTGCCTGATTGCTGCTTTTGGTAGCATCTTTATGGGCCTATTAGCTAACTTACCGGTCGCTCTGGCACCGGCGATGGGGCTTAATGCTTTCTTCGCTTTTGTAGTGGTTGGCGCGATGGGTATTTCATGGCAAGTCGGCATGGGGGCTATTTTTTGGGGCGCAATCGGTTTCCTTTTGCTCACCATTTTCCGTATCCGATATTGGATGATTGCTAACATTCCGCTGAGTCTGCGGGTGGGGATTACCAGCGGTATCGGCCTGTTTATTGCGATGATGGGGCTGAAAAATGCGGGCATCGTGGTCGCAAACCCAGATACGTTAGTCGCAGTAGGCAATCTAACCTCTCACAGTGTGTTGTTGGGGGCGCTGGGCTTCTTTATTATCGCGGTTCTGGCATCTCGCAATATCCACGCCGCAGTCCTGGTATCGATTGTTGTGACGACATTAATTGGCTGGGCGCTGGGTGATGTCCATTACTCTGGCATCTTCTCCATGCCGCCAAGTGTGACCTCAGTGGTTGGGCAGGTCGATTTAGCTGGTGCGCTGAATATAAGTATGGCTGGAATTATTTTCTCCTTCATGCTGGTTAACCTGTTCGATTCATCCGGTACATTGATTGGTGTGACGGATAAAGCCGGTTTAACCGACCATAAAGGCAAGTTCCCGCGCATGAAACAAGCGCTTTATGTAGACAGTATCAGCTCTGTTGCCGGTGCGTTTATTGGTACGTCATCAGTGACGGCTTATATCGAAAGCTCTTCTGGTGTTTCTGTCGGTGGCCGTACTGGCTTAACTGCGGTGGTGGTGGGGATTTTATTCCTGCTGGTGATGTTTATTTCTCCACTGGCGGGAATGGTACCTGCCTACGCCGCAGCCGGTGCGTTGATTTATGTTGGCGTGTTGATGACATCCAGCCTATCCCGTGTGAAATGGGATGACCTGACCGAAGCCGTTCCGGCGTTTGTTACCGCAGTGATGATGCCGTTCAGTTTCTCGATTACTGAAGGGATCGCGCTGGGCTTTATCTCTTACTGCCTGATGAAACTCGGTACTGGTCGCTGGCGTGAGATCAGCCCCTGCGTGGTGGTAGTTGCGCTACTGTTTGTGCTGAAAATTGCGTTTGTTGATCACTGATCGCAAATTCTGTTGAGCATTAATAGCAAATAGCAAAACGGCCCGCTCTCAGTATGGAAAGTGGGCCGTTTTATTGAATACTGTATTACTTCAACTGAGCGCTGATTTGCTCCAGTGCTTTTGTGGCACATTGTGCATCCAGATGCCCACCGGGCGCACCAGCAACACCGATCGCACCAACCACTTCATCTCCTGCTTTCACTGGCACACCGCCACCTAAGAGTAAGAAACCGGGAATATCTTTCAGGTTATTGGCCGCGGGTGTTTTCTGACTGTTTTCCATAACTGTCCCACTTGGTGTTTTGGTCGACAGCGCAGTAAAGGCTTTTTGCTCACTGGCTTTTACGGTATGTGGGCCTGCATTATCAGCACGTAGTACAGTTTTGATGATGCCAGCGCGATCCACAACGGTGACCGCAACGTTATAGCCGTCAGCCTGGCAAAGGGCAAGGGTACGGTTTGCTACATCGGTGGCCAGAGCCAAAGAGATATTGCGTTCAGTATTCAGACCCGCAGCAGAAGCTTGAGTTATCAGGCCGATAAATAAGGCAGAGGTCAGGGCAATAGGCTTGATCATATAAAATCCTTATTGTTAGCGAAGTGAATTCCTCACAGTAACGCTATGCTACGGCGAAAAGTGGTGAAAAAACATTCGGCTAACTACCCGTTTTACTAGGTACTTCTACCTATACTCGTCATACTTCAAGCTGCATGTGCGTTGGCTGCATTCGTTCACCCCAGTCACTTACTTGAGTAAGCTCCAGGGGATTCTCTCAATTGCCGCCTTCCTGCAACTCGAATTATTTAGAGTATATTGGCTTACCTGTAACGCCAATTGCCTTGGGGATTATTGGGAGGATAAGTGATAGTGATAAATAAGTAATGCCAGCGAGTTGACCTCTAGCTTGGCAAAGATATTCGCGCGGTGAGCTTCAACCGTTCGTGGAGACAGCGACAATGTATGGGCTATCTGTTTGCTGGTTTCCCCTTGAATAATCAGGGCGGCAACTTCCCGTTCGCGAGCAGAGAGTTGGTTGAATAGCTGTTGATAGCTCGCCCGCTGCTTATGGGCTGTCAGCGATTGTTCATGCTGCTCTAGCGCCATACTGACGGTTTCGATCAGGACATCGGCATCAATAGGTTTGGTTAAAAACTCTAGCGCACCACCTTTAAAGGCCCGGCGGCATAATTCAACATTACCATGCCCCGTCATAATGATGACCGGCAGGGTGCTATTTCGCTCTTGGATAGCGTCTAATATTGTCATGCCACTTTTACCCGGCATACGAATATCGAGTAGTACACAACTTGGCTGAGTAATGGCAAAGGTATCGAGGAATATCTGGCCGTTACTGAATGCTTTAACCTCCCAGCCCATGGTCGTCAGTAATGCGCTCAACGCTGCCCGAACACCCTCATCATCATCAATCAGATAAATGTGCTTTGTCATGTGTACTCCCGGCAATTAGAGGAAAAGTGAGGGTAAAGCAAGCGCCCCCATGTTCATGGTTTCCCGCTTTTATGTCGCCTCCCATCCGTTGTACTAAGGTTTCACAAAGAGTCAGCCCTAAGCCCAACCCGCTCTCTCGAGTGGTATAGAAGGGAGTAAACAGGCTATCTAACTGCTGATGAGTGAGCCCCGGCCCGTTATCTTCAATCTGAATAACCCATTGTTTAGATGTCATATTTATGGTGAAAGTCACCGTCGGGGTAGGTGTATGTTGGATCGCCTGAATGGCATTACTGAGTAAATTATGAAAAACCTGCTCCAGCCATAAAGGATCACTTTGCAGTGTGGATAGATTTGCCGGAATCACATTTATGATTTTGACATTCGCCGCGGTTATTTCCTGACTCAACAACACATTCACTCGCCGCCAGATATCAGCCACCACGACCGGTTGAAAATTTATCTGCCCACGGCTGAGTAGGGTTCGCAGCCGGTCTAATAAAGCGGCAATGCGTTTGATTTGCTCGACAGAGGCCACCAGCAGTGGGGCGACTTTCTCATCTTGCGGTGGTAACAGGCGTAGCGCGGTCTGGTTATAGGTCAATGTTGCGGTGAGCGGCTGGTTTAATTCATGGGCGATGCCGGTTGCAATTTCTCCCATGGCATTGAGTCTGGCTTGATCGGCAAATTTGGCGCGCTGCTCGGCATGTAAACGGTGCTGAGCCAATAGTTGCCAGCGGTGCCAACTGTACAAGGCGGCGGCTATTATCAGTGAAAGTAGTAGGGCGGTGAACCAGGGTAAATCACGCCAAACTGGGGTGGCATGACCGATTAATGTGAAAGATTGCGACCCTTCGCCCACCGGTTTTTGCCACTGCCAGAAACTTTCAGGCGCTGAATGGCCTAAAATCGCGAGTTGATGCTGCTGATAGCGCAATACCAGACTGTCAAAATGGGGCGGTAAACCCACCACTTGCAGTAACTTCTGGGCATTAACCTGCAAACCACTGCCACTGTAGGAGTTCGCTAAACGATAATCTCCATCCTGCAGGTGCAAGGTGAGTTGACCGGGTTTCGATTGATCTGCTGGTGTTTGGTTTATCGCTACCAGTTGTGGGAAATGACGCTGTAATTGCACCAGTTGGCTCGGTTCCAACGCCAAAAATAAAATCGCTTGCTGCTGCGCCAACTGTTGGCTCAATTCACGATGAATAGTACGAAAATCGACTTCTCGCTCAGCTTGTTGTGTGTTCAGCCCGTACCAGCCCAGCCAGAGAGTGGACATCAGGGTCAGGATAAACCAGACAGTGATTTTAAAGGCCATGAGTGGGTCGTATCCACAAAAGAGAAGGTGGCTATTGATAACATAGGGCGCTATACAGAGGAAACCCCCAATACCGTGTGCCGTGGGGGTTTTGTAACCTTCGAGAGTTATTTCACCCGAACACGCTCAATGTAAGTGGCAAAGGCCGCAAGCTGTTTGGCCAGAAAATCCAGCGTTCCTTGATCTGTCAGTTCTTTAGCTTGTTCATCGACTTTACTTTGAATGACTCCGCCCATAAATTCAGGTTTATTCATCACCATAGCTTCAAGGAAAACCAAAATCTGGCGTAGATGATACTGACAACGCGCTCCGCCAATCGGCCCCATAGAGCTGGTCTGAATGGTCACCGGTTTGTTGGCGAGTGGCTGGTTGGGTAAACGAGATAACCAGTCGATGGCATTCTTCAACCCGCCGGGGACAGAATAGTTATATTCCGGTGTCACGATAATGACCCCATCGGCCTGACGAATCTGCTCAGCAATGGTCTCAATCGTGGACGGAAACCCCTCTTCCTGCTGAAGATCAGCATCATAAAGCGGGATATCACGAATAGACGGCAAAGCTTCAATAATCATACCAGTTGGCGCTAATTTAGGCAGCGCTCGCGCCACCATGGCATTGTAGGAACCACTACGCAAGCTACCCAATAGGGTAACGATTTTAAGGGATGGTTGTGACATTGCATGCTCCCGATAAGTGAATAAATGGTGCTGTTCCATCCCCAGAGTAGGGCAAACTTATGCGATAAAACAATGACTATCTATCCTGTTATCTCTTTAAATTTCACTTAAATGAGTCTCAGTTGTGGATTTATTGCACTGAAATTGTGATCGCAGGATAAAAACGGAAAAATCGTTTCTTACTGTTATCAAGTCTATGAGTGGAATGCCGTTAATAGATCTGGAGCTATCCAGCTCTCTTACATTGAGCGACACGATAATGCTAAAAACCACTCAAGCCCGATTCACCTTACTCGTTAGTGCGTTTTTCATTTTCTTGCTAATAATCACCGTGGTGGTTATTCAGCTTTTTGTGACACCACAACTTAAACAATCTGAAAGTACCATTGTTAGTAATAGCGTTGATCAAATCGCGACTGCAATCACCGCACAAATGAACAAGGTGGAAGCACAAGCCCGCAGTATTACCCAGGCCGTTGCCATCATGGACAGTAATACCATTGACTCATTATTGCCGGGGTTAGTGGATCAATATGGTGACAGCAATGTCTTTGGTGGTGGGATTTGGCCATTACCTAATAAACGCGAGCAAGGGGTGATAAAATTCAGCACTTTCTTTGCCCGTAATGGGGAAAATAAATTAACGGTGAATACCCACTGGAATTCGCCAGAGTCACAAAATTATTTTGAACAACCGTGGTACAAAGATGGCTTAAATGCCCCGAAAGGTTTCTGTGCCTGGGCGAAAGCTTATCAGGATGATGCCAGCCCGCAGCCGAGAACCAACTGTGCAATGGCGATTTATAAAGGTGATGAGGCTTATGGTGTTTCTACCATTGATGTCACTTTAGGCTTCTTTAACCGCCTGGTTAAGGAGATGGAACAGAAAGTCAATGGCACCATTCTGATTGTTGAAGCTGATGGCAAGATTGTAGGCAGTAGCGCCTTGACTGATGGCAAAGCAGAATTAAAAAATCTGTCCGACTTTGCTACCAACTCACCAATGGCGGCAGAAACACAGCGGTTATTGGCTCAGATGAAAGACCAGAAATCACTGGAAAGTGAATTTGATGTTGATGGAACCTCTCATACCCTGTTTATACGTCCGATCGCCAATAGCCCGTGGTATTTGGTCACTGACCTGCCAACCAGCTTATTGGTCAAACAGAGCCACAGTATCTTGCTGCATTTGGGGTTAGTACAGATTCCCATCATGTTGATATTGCTACTATTCTTGGTATTCTCTATCCGCGTCTTTATGAAACGTCTGGCGGCTTTGAAAGAGAATATTACCGCATTATCTGCAGGAGGGGCTGATTTAACCCAGCGCTTACCACAAAGCAGTAGTCCGGAATTCAATGCCATTAACCAGAGTTTCAACGATTTTATCGACTATTTGCAGCAAATAATGCGTCAGGTCGGTGAAAGTAGCTTAGCTATCGCGTCGGCATCGCGCCAAATTGCCAGTGGTAATTTGGATTTATCCGCTCGAACTGAAGATCAAGCCAGTTCGATTGAAGAAACGGCTGCTTCAATGGATGAACTGACCAGTACCGTTAAACAGAATGCGGATAATGCCAGCCATGCTAACCAGCTGGCGATGGATGCTTCCACAGTGGCGGTGAAAGGCAGTACGGTGGTCAAGAAAGTGGTGGATACTATGGGGTCAATCAACCATTCGTCGAAGAAAATCGTCGATATTATTAGTGTGATTGATAGCATTGCCTTCCAAACTAATATCCTGGCATTGAATGCGGCGGTAGAAGCAGCTAGGGCGGGTGAGCAAGGGCGAGGTTTTGCGGTAGTTGCTTCTGAAGTGCGTAATTTAGCACAGCGCTCAGCGACTTCTGCTCGTGAAATTAAAAAGCTGATTGAAGACTCAGTGGCTGATATTGCGATCGGCACGGGTTTGGTGGCAGATGCGGGTACCACGATGGATGACCTGATGAGTGGGGTTTCTAATGTGGCGGCATTAATGAATGAAATTATGTCATCAAGCCAGGAGCAAAGTTTGGGTATCGAGCAGGTTAATCTGGCTATTAATCAATTAGATAACTCAACGCAACAAAATGCAGCCCTGGTGGAACAAGTCGCGGCGGCGGCTCAAGCTATGCAGGATCAGACCCTACAGTTAGAAAGTGTGATTAGCGGCTTTAAGGTGTAATTTTATACCCGTCATACTTCAAGCTGCATGTGTGTTGGCTACGCTCAATAACCCGAATCACTTACTTATGTAAGCTCATCGGGATTACTGAGCCTCATCCCTGAGGCCCACCCTGCGGGCAGCATAAATGCTGTACAAATCGGTTCCCGACCGATTAGTATCTCGCTTGCCGCCTTCCTGCAACTCGAATTATTTAGGGTATATATTGCTGTTATGCCAAAAAATTAACCCCTTTTAAATATCAGAAGGGGTTAAGACTGCTGGCTAAGTCGATTGAAGGGGAAATGTTCCGTTGGGGTCGTAGTCGCGTAAGCGACCGGAGCGGCCCTAGGAGCACTCGCCCCTTCACACACCTAGCTTGCCAATGGGTTTATCATTAACCTCAGTTTTATTTATGACTCACGGCGAATTTTACTGGCAAATAAATGACCCAGCGATTGGATTAACTGCACGGTGATAATCAATACAATGGCCGTGGTTATAGTGACGAAAGTATCAAAGCGCTGATAACCATACGTAATGGCTAAATCGCCAATCCCACCGCCGCCGACGGTACCTGCCATCGCAGTCGCGCCAATCAAACCAATAGTGGCTGTGGTCAGCGCCAATATTAAAGATGAGAGTGCTTCGGGCAGTAAAAAATACCAAATGGCTTGTAATGGGGTGGCTCCCATTGATTTCGCTGCCTCCAAAATGCCAGGATTTACATCCAGCAGTGAGTTTTCTACTAAGCGGCCAATATAGGGCGCGATAAAAATAATCAGCGGTACAATCGCCCCCGGTGTTCCTATGGTGGTATTTACAATAAGGCGAGTGAGCGGGATAATCGCCACCATCAAAATAATAAAAGGCAGTGATCGGATGATATTGATGATGGGATTAAGAATATTATAAAAAGTACGGTTTTTAATTAATCCGCCCGGCCGGGTCACTACCAGTAAAATGCCTAAAGGAATACCAATAAGGGAACCGATCACTAATGAAATGCTGACCATAACCAAGGTGTCGCGTAGCGCTTGGACGAATTGGTCTAACGTAATTGCGGTTTCGATCATCAATTTATTTCCTGTATATCAATTCCTGTTCCTGCCAGATAATTAACAGCGCTATCAATGGTGTGATTCTCGCCGGTTAATAACAGCACCATATGGCCCAGTGTGGTGTCTTGTATTTCTGACATATTGGCAAACAGAATATTGACGCCAATATCGTATTTCCTAATTAGCTGGTTGATTACCGGTTGGGTGGCTATAGCTCCGACAAATGCCAAACGGAATTGACGACCGGTATGGCTATTATTCAATAGCTTTTTCACACTTTCGGGTAAGCTATCTTTGATGACGGTGCGAACAAAGTTAATGGTTGTAGGATGAGTTAGATGACCAAATACCTTCAATACCGAACCTTGCTCAATAATTTGACCGTTTTCCATAACCGCCACCTTATTACAGATTTTTTGAATAACGGACATTTCATGAGTAATCAGTAAAACCGTAATATTGTATTGCTGATTAATTTTCTTCAGTAACAATAAAATCTGAGCGGTAGTTTGGGGGTCTAGTGATGAGGTGGCCTCATCACACAGCAGAATAGATGGATTAGTTGCCAGCGCACGGGCAATACCGACCCGTTGCTTCTGCCCGCCTGATAATTCGCTAGGAAAACTGTGACTTTTATCCCCCAGCCCGACAAAATCCAACAGTTCAGCGACACGTACCTGAATGAATTTTTTGTTTTTCCCTAATAAAATAAGTGGCATTGCGACGTTTTTAAAAACAGTCTTTGATTCCAGTAAATTAAAGTTCTGGAATATCATGCCAATATTTTTTTTCAATAACCGGAGTTGCTCTTGGCTGAAATCATGCAGGTTCTTGCCATCAATAGTGACATTTCCGGCCGTTGGGCTTTCCAGTGAATTGACCATCCGTAATAAGGTACTTTTCCCTGCACCACTGTAGCCGATGATGCCAAATATATCGCCATTCTCGACAGTTAAATGAACATCATTAAGTGCCTGTAGTTTTATATCTTTACGTTCAAATGTTTTAGAAATATGTTGAAGCTCAATCATCTGTTATTCCATTAGTTTAGATAATCAGGCAGCATATAACCTGTGTACTTCTCGTTTTCCAGAATATATTTTTTGAATTCAGGAGCGTGATATCCTGCAATAATATCTTTGGCAAACTCGGCATCTTTATTTTTACCGGCAACGGTCACCACATTAACAAACTGAGAGGTGGGTTTTTCAAGTTGCAGGGCAGAAGTCAGTTTTATTCCATTAGAAACCGCAAAATTGCCTTGGATAGCACCGTAATCGACATCAGGTAATGCTCTGACTTGTTGAGCGTTATCCATTTCTTTGATGACCAAATGATAAGGGTTTTCTGCAATATCTCTTTGGGAGAAGGTGGCAGGATCAATTTTTTCTTTCAGCTTTATCCAGCCAATAGATTGCAGTAATAGCGCTGCCCGGTATTCGTTTGAGGGCTGATTTGGGACTGAAATCCATGCACCATCTTTGGGCTTATCTTCTTTTTTATGCTTATTAGAATAGAGACCCATCGGTGGGGTTGGAACCTGAACAATTCTAGTATTATCAATTCGTAAGCGGTCATTTATCGCTTGCAGATAAATCGGATGCTGCATGATGTTGCCATCAATTTCACCAGTACTGACGGCGTTATTGACCTGAATTCCATCATTGAAGTCTTTATATTCGACGCTATAGCCTTTCTTTATGAGATAAGGTGCTACGCCTTTCTCAAATTGCTCTTTATAGGGGCCAGGATTAAATCCTAATTTGATGACTTTCTTCTCCTCACTATGGGCATTCAATGAGGTTAAAATAATTAAACCAGGTAAGGCTATTGCCAGCGAGCGTATTTTCATCATCATTTCCCTGTGGAATAAATATTAATTCAGACTCTAAAGAGGAATTTATTCACAAGGTTGCAGGCTATTGGGTTCTCCGTAAACGAAGAATATAGACTTAGCTTATCCATTATCTATATATAGGATTAGGAGAGAGTATATCCAGATGGAATAACGAGAGGGGTGCGATCAGTAGATTAACAACCCACTGCATCATATGCAGTGGGTTGTTGCGATATAAACCTGAGTTTAGCCCTGAATCAAATTAGGGATCTTCACCGCAGGGTTAACATCGGCTTCATAATCCACACCGTCGATGGCGAAACCGAATAGATTTAAGAACTCGGTTTTATAGCCGGTGAAATCGGTCAACTGGTAAATATTGTCGTTGGTCACCTGATCCCACAACTGCTGTACCTGGTTTTGAACTTCAGGATCCAGTTCTTTGTAATCTGCACGCAGACGACCTTCCTGATCCATATGCGGCGCGCTGCCACACAGGCTATCTTTATACAGTGAATAAACCTGCTCGATACAACCCTCATGAGTACCTTTCTCTTTCATCACTTTGAATAACAGTGACAGGTACAGTGGCATCATTGGAATTGCGGAGCTGGCTTGAGTCACGACCGCTTTCAATACTGAAACACGCGCATCGCCGCCGCCATGAGCAGACAAGCTATCGCGGATCGCCAGAACTTTTTGATCCAAGTCTTTCTTAGCCGCGCCAATAGAGCCGTTCCAATAGATATCATGGGTGATTTTTTCGCCCAGGTAGGTGAACGCTGTGGTTTGTGCGCCTTCGGCCAATACGCCAGCTTCCAGCAGTGCATCAATCCACATCTGCCAGTCTTCGCCACCCATTACCGCGACAGTATTGTCGATCTCTTCTTGAGTTGCCGGTTGCAGCACCGCTTCTTTGATAACTTCTTTATCAGTATCAAGGCCACGGAACTTCACTTCATGGCCAATTGGCTTCAGTGTGGAGTTAAACACTTCGCCAGTTTTTGGGTGAGTACGGCGCGGTGAAGCCAGACTGTAGATGACTTGATCAACCTGACCTAAATCTTGCTTGATAGCTTCAATTGTCAGACGTTTAATCTCATCGGAGAAAGCATCGCCATTGATACTTTTCGCGTACAGGCCTTTTTGCTCGGCAAATTTATGGAATGCGGCGCTGTTGTACCAACCAGAGGTGCCTGGTTTGCCTTCTTCACCCGGACGTTCAAAGAACACGCCCAGTGTATCGGCACCACAACCAAATGCTGCTGTAATGCGGGCAGCCAGCCCGTACCCAGTTGACGCACCAATCACTAATACTCTTTTTGGGCCGTTAGCGATTGGGCCTTCTGCGGTGACATAGTCGATTTGCTTTTTGACGTTAGCTTCACAGCCCGCCGGATGAGCAGTCACACAGATAAAGCCGCGTACACGTGGTTTTATAATCATGGATACCTCAGGTTTATAGATATAGTTAAGTGTTTGAGCCGTGTTCAGATTGATGGACGGTTCAGACTCATAGAGCAAGCTTATCAAAATACCTCTATGGCATCACACTCATTTTCCAATACAGAAACTGGAGAAAATCCGCCCCAGTAAGTCATCAGAGCTAAATTCACCGGTAATTTCGCTCAATGACTGTTGCGCTAAACGTAATTCTTCCGCCAGTAACTCACCAGCGTAAGCGCTTACTAACTGTTCGTGACCTTGTGCCAGATGTTGTGCGGCCGTTTCCAGCGCTTGCAAATGACGGCGGCGGGCCAAGAAACCGCCTTCGGTGTTGCTGGTAAAGCCCATACTCTGTTTGAGATGGTTACGGAGCAGGTCAATGCCTTCACCGGTGCGGGCTGACAAGCGAATCAGTGAGTGACCATTTACTTCGGTCAGACCCAAGGTTTCACCTGTAATGTCAGCTTTATTGCGTACCACGGTGATCGGCAGTGTAGCTGGTAAGCGCGCCATAAACTCTGGCCAGATAGCAGCCGGCTCAGTGGCGTCAGTGGTGGTGCCATCAACCATAAATAGCACCCGATCAGCTTGTTCAATCTCATGCCACGCACGTTCGATACCAATGCGCTCAACTTCGTCACTGGCTTCCCGTAGGCCTGCTGTATCAATGATATGCAATGGCATCCCATCGATATGAATATGTTCTCGCAACACATCACGAGTGGTGCCAGCAATATCGGTGACAATTGCGGCTTCACGTCCCGCTAACGCATTGAGTAAACTTGATTTTCCGGCATTCGGTCGGCCCGCAATGACCACTTTCATCCCTTCGCGCAGCAAACTGCCTTGTCGGGCTTCAGTGCGCACTTGTTCCAAATCTGCCATCACCCCATTCAACTGACCTTCAATCTTGCCATCAGACAGGAAATCAATTTCTTCATCTGGGAAGTCAATCGCAGCTTCGACGTAGATTCGCAAGTGAGTAAGTGCTTCCACCAATTGATGGATACGGACTGAAAATGCGCCCTGTAATGAATTCACTGCCGAGCGTGCTGCTTGCTCTGAGCTGGCATCAATGAGATCAGCAATAGCTTCTGCTTGTGCCAGATCCAGCTTGTCGTTTAAGAATGCGCGCTCAGAGAACTCTCCTGGGCGTGCGATACGCAGCCCTGGCAGGGCCAGAATGCGTTTTAACAGTAAATCCAGTATGACTGGGCCACCATGACCTTGCAGCTCCAGTACGTCTTCGCCGGTGAAGGAATTTGGCCCAGGAAAGTAGAGCGCGATACCTTGGTCCAACGTACTGCCATCGACATCTTTAAACGGCAGATAATCGGCATAGCGTGGCTTGGGTAATTTCCCCAAAACTGCTTGCGCAACCGCGGCGGCAGCGCGACCTGAAACACGTAAAATACCAACGCCACCACGGCCTGGAGGTGTTGCTTGTGCCACGATAGTATCAGTGGTGCTCATGGTATGCCTCTCTTTAAAAGAATAAGGCGGTCATATAATTATGACCGCCTCATATACCCTTCGTATTTGAAGTTACAGCGTTGTTAGCTGCTCCCCAAGTCACTGATGTATACCAGTGGCTTGGATATCTAGCTATGACTCCAATGACTTGGGGTATCTATCATGTTAAGACTGTTTTTTCTTATCGCGGCTGTGTAAACCACGTTTTTCCAGACCACGATAGATCAACTGCTGTTGCAGGATGGTCACCAGGTTACTGACGATATAGTACAGAACCAGACCGGCCGGGAACCACAGGAAGAACACTGTGAAGATAACTGGCATGAAGGTCATGATTTTCTGCTGCATCGGGTCAGTCACGGTAGTCGGTGACATCTTCTGAATGAAGTACATGGTGATACCCATCAGAATTGGCAGAATGTAGTACGGGTCTTGTGCTGACAAGTCATGAATCCACAAGATGAATGGCGCATGACGCAATTCAACGGAACTCATCAACATGTAGTACAACGCCAGGAAGATTGGCATCTGAATGACCAGCGGTAAACAGCCACCCAGCGGGTTAACCTTCTCAGCTTTGTACAACGCCATCATTTCCTGACTCATACGCTGCTTATCGTCGCCGATACGCTCACGCATGGCAGCCAGTTTAGGCTGTAGCAAACGCATTTTCGCCATCGAGGTGTATTGCGCTTTAGTCAGCGGGTACATGATACCACGCACGATAAAGGTAATAACGATGATGGAGAAGCCCCAGTTACCGACAAAGCTGTGAATGAATTTCAACAGTTTGAACAGTGGCTGAGAGATAAACCATAACCAACCATAGTCAACAGTCAGGTCAAGATGTGGCGCGATAGCGGCCATTTTGTCCTGAATTTCTGGGCCAACCCACAAGGTGGCACCCAGTTGTTTCTGCTCACCTGGCTGAATAACGACCGGTGCACCTTTAAAGCCGATAGCCGCTAAACCGTTACCCAAGTCAGCGGAATAGAAGGTGTTGGTTTCGTTAGCTGTTGGGATCCATGCGGTTGCAAAATATTGCTGCAACATCGCAACCCAGCCGCCTTTGGTGGTGATGTCCAGGCTCTTATCTTCGATATCACTAAAGCTATATTTTTTATATTTAGTTTCATCAGAAGAGTAAGCCGCACCACGATAAGTATGCAGCGCAAAGTTATTGCTGCCGGTATCACGGTGTTTAGGCAAGTTGATGCTTTGCTTTAACTGACCAAACAGTGTCAGCTCCAGCGGGACAGCAGAGACGTTTTTAACGTGATAATCCACACCGATGGCGTAGTCATTACGTTTCAGCACAAAAGTCTTGGTGAAAACGGAGCCATCTTTGCCGGTGAAGGTCAATGGAATACGCAGTTCGTCCTGGCCATCAGCTAATACAAAGCTGGTTTGAGGAACTTCAAACAGTGGGCGCTCGCCGTTAGCTGGATTATCCGGACCGCTTTTACCTGTCAGGCCACTTTGCGCCTGATAAATGAACGCAGGGGTAGTTTCCAGTAATTCGAAAGTTTTATCTGAACCCAGAGCATCCGGGTAAGCCAGCAGGTTAGCCTGCTCGATGTCACCGCCACGGGTATTAATGGTCAGAGACAGCACATCAGTTTTTACAGTAATCAGTTGACCCTGACCACTGCCTGGCACGGCCTGGCTTGCTTTATCACCGGTAGCAGTATTCGCAGTCTGTTGCGTGGTCTGAGCGGCTGGTTGTGGATTGTTGTCCACTTGCCAGGCTTGCCAGATCATGAAAGACACGAACAGCAGAGCGATGAGTAGAAGATTGCGTTGCGAATCCATCGTTAGTGTTCTCTGTTATCGTCGGGTTTCGGCGGCACGGGATCATCGCCACCTGGGTTCAAAGGGTGGCATTTTAATACGCGTTTCAGTGTTAACCAACTGCCTTTTATCATACCAAACCGGCTCAATGCCTCAATTCCGTAATGAGAACATGTCGGATGGAAACGACAACGCGGCCCCAACAGCGGACTAATCACGAGCTGATAGCCCCTGATTAGCCCGATCAGGATGCGGGAGCCTGGCGACAGTGGCGACGCCATAATTTTTCCAAAGCTTCCGTCAACGCACGGTTATCGAGGTCAGCCACACCCTTTTTCACCAAAACGACAAAATCCATAGACGGTAACGTATGTTGATGCAACCGGAAGCTTTCGCGGGTTAAGCGTTTGATCCGATTACGTTCATGAGCACGTTTGACATGTTTTTTGGCGACGGTAAGACCGATGCGGGGATGCCCCAGCTCGTTCAGGCGGCCGAGGATGGTGATTTGCGGCGTGCCAGCCCGTTGTGGCTGCTGGAAGACGAAAGTGAAATGACTGGGAGTTAACAAACGTAACTCCCTAGGAAATGCTAGCTTAACCACTTAGATGGTTAGCTTTTATTACTTAGAAACAGTCAGACGAGAACGGCTTTTCGCACGACGGCGAGCCAGAACTTGACGACCATTTTTGGTGGCCATACGAGCACGGAAACCGTGGCTACGGTTGCGCTTCAATACGGACGGTTGGAAAGTGCGTTTCATAGCGATTTCTACCTAAACTTAAAATAATTACTGATTCAGTAAACGCGTTTGGCTGCTCGGAGTGAAGACACCGACGCCTCAATCGCAACATATAAAGAAGCGGGATTGTAATAATTGTACAGTCCTGAGTCAATTGACATTGCGCCCGCCCGCACAGAAGTTTTCTGTATCGGGAGTTTACCAAGAGCCTGTCCGTGTTCACCGCTGGTTTCTTTTTGACCGAGGTCATCAAGAGAACAGGCATCACACGTAGGGCTGAGGATTATACGGACTCCCTGACAAATCGCAAGGATCGCCGTGAGATCCTTTGCATATTAATGAGGATCTGTGATTGGAAAAAGGGAAGGTGATACCAGTATATTCCGAAATACTTTCGGATCTTGGCTGTTGAGGGGCACGAAAAGCTGTGCGCCAGGTTACACTCCCAGCAGAAGTTATGCCCTGTGGATAAAAAGGATCTAATCTGTGAGGAAGGGGAGGATCTATTGCTCCTTTTGCGCTATGATCCGCCATTCCGATCACATCCACTACTCTGGGATCACTACTCCGAGATCGTGGGGGGATGTTAGTCGTAAAAACAACCGAAAAACGGTTCGCATGTCACTTTGGCTTGCTACAGGCCATATTGGCGTGTGTCAAAAACGATGAGTTACAAAAAATCCTGATTTCTTTCTTTTATTGATCTTGTTCGAGTGGAGTCCGCC